>NZ_JACYXI010000010.1 GCF_014842915.1 Roseibium litorale
GATCTTTGGGAACAAGCTGATCGAGCGTCACAATCTCGAGCGCTGTCTGGGCGGGGCCGGGCTTCTTCAACATAAAGACACTGAATCAAAAACCACAAGCAAATGCTACGGGTTTGTCAGCAGTCTGAGGCGCCGCACATGTGCGGCGCCTTTTGCATTTTTGCCGGACACCCTTTAACTAGACCGGATAACTCCATAATTTCTCTCGCCCGGAGATCTCACAACCTTGTCACGCCTGCGCCACATGACATCTGCTGAACGCTTCTGGCAGATTGCAGCTCTGGCCGTGGCGTTTCTGGTGGTCTTTCCATTGGTGTCCATCGGCTGGATCTCTTTTGGCGGTGCTGGTGAAGTTTGGGGCCACCTGATCAGTACCGTCCTGCCAAGAGCAGTGTCCACGACAGTCATACTGATGATCGGTGTGGGGGTGGTAACGGCGGTGCTTGGCATCGGCACAGCCTGGCTCACCACCATGTGCCGGTTTCCGGGGCAGCGGATGCTCGACTGGCTGTTGCTGGTTCCGCTTGCCGTACCGACCTACATCATCGCCTTCGCTTATGTGGAGGTGATGGACTACACAGGGCCAGTGCAAAGCACGATCCGCCAGATCTTCGGCTTTCACACATCGCGGGATTACTGGTTTCCTGAGATCCGGTCCCTTGGCGGCGCAATCTTTGTGATGAGCGTGGTCCTCTATCCTTACGTCTACCTGACGACACGGGCGAGCTTCCTGATCCAGTCGGCCTCCATTCTGGACGTATCGCGGACGCTGGGAGCTTCGCCCTATCGCGTGTTCTTCCGCGTTGCGCTGCCGCTGGCTAGGCCCGCGGTCGTTGTCGGCGTGTCACTGGCCTTGATGGAATGCCTGAATGACATCGGTGCGGTGACGTTTTTTGGTGTGAAGACCCTTACTTTCTCGGTCTATGAGACTTGGCTTAACCGGTCGAGTCTGACGGGCGCCGCCCAGCTTGCGATCGCCATGCTGATCATGGTGTTCGCACTGCTTTGGCTGGAGCGGTTCGGACGGCGGAAGCAGCGTTTCGACGCGGGACATGCCAAGCAGCGCCAGCCTGCCCGGTTCGACTTGACCGGCTGGCAAGCCGGCGGGGCGCTCGTGATTTGCCTGGTACCTATCTTCCTGGGCTTTGGAATTCCGGCCTTGCTTCTGGCCGACAGGGCAAGCCGCCGCCTTGGCGATATCCTGCAGGAACCGTTTCTTCTCTCAGTCTGGCATAGCCTCTCTCTGGCGACGGTCGCCAGCATCCTTACCGTAGTGATCAGTATCGCGCTGGCCTATGCCTTGCGGATCCGGAAGACCAAGCCTCTGGTGATGGGCGTACGCTTTGCGGCCGTCGGTTATGCCATTCCCGGCACCGTTCTCGCCGTCGGCATACTTGTGCCGCTCGCGGCGCTCGACAATCTGGTGGATGCGCAGATGAAGGCCTGGTTCGGCATCAGTACCGGGTTACTGCTGGTCGGCTCGGGTGTCGGGCTCGTCTATGCCTATATGGTCCGCTTTCTGGCTGTGGCCTACGGACAGGTGGAAGGCGGATTTGGCAAGATTTCCCCTCATCTCGACATGGCGGCCCGGACCCTTGGCCGCAACGCCTCCCAGACCCTTGGGCAGATCCATTTGCCTTTGCTGAGGCCTGTTCTTCTTTCTGCGCTGCTGCTGACGTTTGTAGACTGCATGAAGGAACTACCGGCAACGATCCTGCTCCGGCCCTTCAATTTCAATACGCTCGCCACAACCGTTTTCGAGGCGGCGTCCCGCGAGGCCTTTGAGGATGCGGCTCTGCCTGCGCTGACAATTCTGATCGTCGGCCTGCTGCCAGTCATCTATCTCGCCCGAACAAGTGCCAGTTCCTTCCGCAATGTTACCAGCACACGCGGCCGCAAGGCTTTGGTCTGAACCAGTCGATCTTCAAACGAAAACGGCCTCCCGTTGGGAGGCCGTCGTGTAAATATTGAAAAGGCGGTTAGACCAGCGTTGCTTCCGTGGAGGCCTTGACCTCCTCTTCGGTCACGCCCGGTGCCAGTTCCACCAGCTTCAGGCCGCCTTCGGCCACATCGAAAACACCCAGATTGGTGATGATGCGGTCAACGCATTTGACGCCGGTGAGCGGCAGGGAGCATTCCTTAAGGAGCTTCGAGTCGCCCGCCTTGGAGGTGTGGTCCATCAGAACGACCACACGCTTGACGCCAGCCACCAGATCCATGGCGCCGCCCATGCCCTTGACCATCTTGCCCGGGATCATCCAGTTGGCAAGATCGCCGTTTTCGGACACTTCCATCGCGCCCAGGATCGACAGGTCAATGTGGCCGCCGCGGATCATGCCGAAGCTGTCGGCAGAGGAGAAGTAGCTGGTGCGAGGCAGTTCTGTGATGGTCTGCTTGCCGGCGTTGATGAGATCGGCGTCGATTTCGTTTTCAGTTGGGAACGGTCCCATGCCGAGCATACCGTTTTCCGACTGAAGTGCCACGTCGACACCTTCCGGAATGTAGTTGGAAACCAGCGTCGGGATGCCGATGCCGAGGTTCACGTAGAAACCGTCTTCGAGTTCCTGAGCGGCCCGCTGGGCCATTTCGTCACGAGTCCAAGCCATGTGTCTGTCTCCGTTCTCAGGCCGCGCGGGTGGTGCGCTTTTCAATGCGCTTCTCGAAGGTGCCCAAAATGATGCGGTCCACGAAGATGCCGGGCGTGTGGATGTGGTCGGGATCCAGCTCACCGGTTTCAACGATCTCTTCCACTTCAACCAGGGTCGTCTTGCCCGCTGTGGCCATCATCGGATTGAAGTTGCGCGCAGTCTTCCGGTAGATCAGGTTGCCTTCTTTATCGGCCTTCCAGGCTTTCACCAGGGACACATCGGCCACAAGACCGGTTTCCATGATGTAGGTCTCGCCATTGAAATCCTTGTGCTCCTTGCCTTCCGCGATCAGCGTGCCAACGCCGGTCTTGGTGTAGAAGCCCGGAATGCCTGCACCGCCTGCCCGGATACGCTCTGCGAGCGTGCCCTGAGGGTTGAATTCCAGCTCGAGTTCGCCGTTGAGGTACTGGCGTTCGAAAGTGGCATTTTCGCCCACATAGGAAGAGACCATCTTCTTGATCTGGCGGGTCTGCAGCAGGAGGCCTAGTCCGAAATCATCAACGCCTGCGTTGTTGGAAATAGCGGTGATGTTGCCGGTGCCTGTGTCGCGCAGGGCCTTGATCAGGTTCTCCGGAATACCGCACAGGCCGAACCCGCCAGCCATTATGGTCATTCCGTCGAAAACCAGTCCGTCCAGCGCAGCGGCGGCGTCCGGATAAATCTTGTTCATGTTTTACTCCCAGAAGTCTCCCTGATGGCAGGCACTTGAGCGCGGTTTGTGCGCTGCGTCAAGAGCGTAGGGAGGTGAACGGACGTCTCTCAGTCCTCAGGTATCGTCCGCCACAGATTCCAGATGGCTTGCCGGAGCTGGCGGAGCTTCAGGAGGCTGCTGCCAATTTGTGTAAGGGGCAGATAGATGCGCTTCAAAGGCACTTCCTGCGGTCCGAACCGTTGTTTGTATCCCTGCATTCCAGTGCCAAAACTGAACTGCTTCAGACCATTTTCCTTCGCCCATTCTATCGCTTGGGCGAAGAGGACGACACCGGGCGACATTCTATGCCACTTTTCGCCGCCCATGCCGATGAGAACCCCGTTGATCATGTCCGGTGTGACAAAAGCCATGATCGCTGCAACGATTTCGGTCTCGGTTCTCAGGGACAGAAACACGGCATTCCGGTTTTCGTACTCAAGGTCGGCAATGTCCTGGTAGAAGCCGATGCGTCCTGGGAATTCCAGGGAGTTCGTCCTGCCCATGGCTTGAAAGCGCAGGCGCCTTTGTTCCCTGATGAAGGCAAGGACTTCAGCGCGTTCGTCCGCGGTTCGGGCCTCAGTGAAAGTTACCCCTTCCGCGGTGAGCTTTTTGCCCTTCTGGCGGACTTCCTTGAAAACAGGGCGCCGCCGCCAGACCTCTTGCTCGCCGTCTTCCGCCATGACGAGCATCAGCATGGTCTGATCATCTTCTGCGCAGTCCAGCCGGTAAAGCGGGTTGAGCTGAGGGCCCAGAACCGGAACGATGTTCTTGAAGGTGATAAGGTCGACGTTTGTCAGGCTGCCCTTGAAGCTGTGCCATAGCGCGTCCATCTCGGTGTCCGTGAGATCGGTTGCCCGGGCAATCACCGGCCCGCCCTGATCGGCAAGGCCGAGGTCCGGGAAAGACGCAACTTTGAGCGGGCCACGCCGCTGGATATGAATTGGAAGAAGCATGACCGTTTCACCGGTTCCAGCACGGCAGAACTCATGAACTTCTAAACGCTCGCCGCCTGATGTCAGCATGCGCCGCTGAAAAGCGTCCAGGAAACCTATCGTCTGAAACGGCGTAGCGGACGCCCCCCCGGAAAGAGAGCTCCAGAGAACTTCGAGCTGGGCTTTGTCCGGGAAAGGGTGGACACGGCACTCAAAGCCTGATGCGCCAGCGGTTTGACGAAGGGGAGCCCCGGTCTGATCTTGATGGGCTTCCTGAAGCTGCGAAATGGCCATAGAGGTCCTGGATCTGGTTGCGGTACAATCCAAAGATGCAGGTTACTTAGGCACGTCTCCACCTAATTTTCGCTTAAACTGCTCCAGCGTTCTCGTTATTTCTGACGTGGTTTCTTGCAGAAATACCGCTTCCGGTTAACCAGCAGCGCCAAAGGCGGCACGTTCGTCCCGCTCACGTTGCACTTGCTGACGTTTTGTCAAAATGGACGCGGCAATCACGCCCATCGTCACCAGAACGACCAGAATCGTGCAGACGGCATTGATTTCCGGTGTCACACCCAGACGCACCTGAGAGTAGATCTTCATGGGCAGTGTCGTCGCGCCGGGACCGGTGGTGAAGCTGGCGATGACAAGATCGTCCAGCGACAAGGTGAAGGCGAGCATCCACCCGGCGATGACCCCCGGCAGGATGATCGGCAGCGTGATCAGGAAGAAGGTGCGCGCAGGCGGGCAACCGAGATCTTCCGCCGCTTCCTCAATGCTCTTGTCAAAGCCAACTAGACGGGACTGCACCACTACAGCCACATAGCACATGGTGAACGTCGTATGGGCCAGGATGATGGTCCAGAAGCCTCGAGATTGATCCATGGCAACGAACAGCAGCAGCAGGGAAAGGCCCAGGATGACTTCCGGCATGACAAGCGGCGCGAAGATCATACCGGAGAAGAGCGAACGTCCCCAGAACCGGCCCGAACGGACCAGGACGAGCGCTGCCATCGTGCCCAGCACCGTGGCGATGGAGGCGGACAGGAAGGCAACCTTCAGCGTGATGATGGCAGCGTCGATGAGCTGCTGGTTTTTCATCAGCTCCACATACCACTTCGTGGAGAAGCCGCCCCAGACCGTCACAAGCCGGGATTCATTGAAGGAAAACACCACCAGAAGCAGGATCGGCAGATAGAGGAACGAAAAGCCGAGCACCAAAGAGGTGACATTGAACCAGGATGGACCGGACCTCATGCTTGTTTCTCCGCGGCTTTCTGTTGCTGGTTCTGGAACAGGACAATCGGGATCACAAGGATCATCAGCAGGATGACAGCGACCGCAGACGAGACCGGCCAGTCGCGGTTGGCAAAGAACTCCACCCAAAGGGTCTTGCCGATCATCAGTGTGTTCGATCCGCCCAAAAGGTCGGGAATGACGAACTCACCAACTGCCGGAATGAAGACGAGGAACGATCCTGCGATGACGCCCGGAATGGAGAGCGGCAGGGTGATATTCCAGAAGGCTTTCCAGGGCGGACAGCCGAGATCGGATGCAGCTTCGAGCAGGCTGACGTCCAGCTTTTCCAGGCTCGCATAAAGCGGAAGCACCAGGAACGGCAGATAGGAATAGACGATGCCGATATAGACCGCGAGATTGGTGTTCAGGATGATCAGAGGCTGGTCGATGATGCCGGTCCAGAGAAGGAACTGGTTCAGAAGACCTTCATTCTTCAGGATGCCGATCCAGGCGTAGACGCGGATCAGAAAGCTGGTCCAGAAGGGCAGGATGATCAGCATGAGCAGGGTCGGCCGCCAGGCCTTTGGTGCCCGTGCCATGCCGTAGGCGACCGGATAGCCCACCAGCAGCGTGATCAATGTGGAAATCGCGGCGATTTCGACGCTGGAAAGGTATGACTTCCAGTAGAGGTCATCTTGCGCCAGCCATTTATAATTGTCGAAGGAGAAGGTTGAAAACGCCTCCCTTATCCCGGCGAAGCCTTCCGAAAGGTCGAAGGTTGGCAGATAGGGAGGAATGGCGACGGCCACTTCCGAGAAGGAAATCTTGAAGACCATGAAGAACGGCGCAAGGAAGAAGACCGTCAGCCACAGAAAGGGCAGGGCGATCAGAAGCCAGCCTCCGGCTGACCTGCGCGGTTTGTCTTGTGTCCCGGTGCTCATGTTCTGCCCCGCTGCCTTTGCGCTTATGCCGTAAGGATGACGCCTGCGTCCCGCTCCCAGCTCAGAACGACCATGTCGTCCCAGGCGATGGGGCGTTCAACCAGCCGGGTGATATTCGCGACGGTTGCCCGGAGCGTGTCTTTTTCACCAACCCGGGAATGGAAAATCGAGATGTCGCCAAGATAGGCTATATCCCAGACCTCGGCCCCGACCCTGTTAACGGCATTGGTTCCCGGCGCCTCGCCATGTGCGATCCGGATCTTCTCCGGCCGCATCGCGTACCACACGGTATCGCCGACTGCCGCCGTCGTTTCCTGGATGGTGTCGATCCGGAAGTCTCCAGTCACGGCTTGCAGGAAAGTCCCGTGCGCGGACTTCTCTTCCACCTTTGCCTCAATCAGATTCACGTCGCCGATAAAGTCGGCAACGAACTTCGAATTCGGCGTCTCGTAGATTTCCGCAGGGGGTGCCATCTGAATGATCTTGCCCGCATCCATGACCGCGATACGGTCTGCCACCGTCATGGCTTCTTCCTGATCGTGGGTCACGATGAGGAAGGTCATTTTCAGTTCTTCCTGAAGGGTCATCAGCTCGAACTGGGTTTCTTCGCGCAACTTGCGGTCCAGCGCGCCAAGCGGCTCGTCGAGCAGCAAGACCTTCGGGCGTTTGGCAAGCGAGCGGGCCAGGGCAACGCGCTGACGCTGGCCGCCAGACAGCTGATGGGGCTTACGCTTTGCGAAAGGCTCCAGCTTCGTCAGCCTGAGCATTTCAGCGACGCGCTCGGCGATTTGCGTCTTGGCCATGCCGTCCTGTTTCAGGCCGAAGGCGATATTGGCTTCCACACTCATATGCGGAAACAGCGCATAGGACTGGAACATCATGTTGGTCGGGCGTTTGTAGGGAGGAACCCCAGCAAGATCCTGCCCGTCCAGGAAAATCTGGCCCTCGGTTGGCGTTTCGAAGCCGGCCAGCATGCGCATCATCGTGGTCTTGCCGCAGCCGGAACCGCCAAGAAGGGCGAAGAATTCCCGCTCGTAGATCTTCAGGCTGAGATTGTCGACTGCGGTGAAATCCCCGAACCGCTTGGTCACATTGCGAAATTCGATGAACGGCTTGGCTGCCGGATCATCCCAGGGTGAAAAAGCGCGCCTTACCGGGCCGATTGGTTTTTTCGCCAAGGTCCTGTCCCCATTTGTCCCCGTAACCAGAAAGGGCGGGTCCTTGAGGGGCCCGCCCGGTACCGGTTAGTTGCCGCTCTTGACTTCAGTCCAGACCCGGTTTTGAACCCGGGAGACCTTGGCGGGCTTTGTGCTCACCGTGTAGAGCTTCTTGACAGTTTCCTCGTCCGGGTAGATTGCCGGATCGTCAAGGACTTCCTTGTCGATGAACTCCTGGCTGGCCTTATTGCCGTTGGCGTAGAAGATGTAGTTGGAGGCCTTTGCGGCCACTTCCGGGCGCATGATGTAGTTCAGGAACTCATGCGCTTCTGCGACATGCGGCGCATCCGCCGGGATGGCCATGTTGTCGAACCACATCAGGGCGCCTTCCTTCGGGATCGTGTACTCCACGGTCACGCCATTGTTGGCTTCCGCAGCCCGGTCGCGGGCCTGCAGGATGTCGCCGGACCAGCCCACCGCCAGGCAGATGTCGCCATTCGCCAGAGCATTGATGTACTCAGACGAATGGAACTTGCGGACATAGGGGCGGATGGTCTTGAGCAGTGCGCCTGCCTTCTCGATGTCTTCTGCGCTGTTGGAATCCGGGTCGAGGCCAAGGTAGTTCAGGGCGGCAGGCACCATTTCTTCCGGAGTGTCGAGCATGAAGATGCCGCAGTCGGCAAGCTTGGCCGCATTTTCCGGCTTGAACACGAGATCCCAGCTGTTGAGCGGGGCATCGGCAATTGCCGCCTTCACCTTCTCGACGTTGTAGCCGATCCCGGTGGTACCCCACATATAGTTGATGGCGTATTCGTTACCCGGGTCATACTTCTGAAGGCGGGCTTCGATATCCTTCCACATGTTCGGGAGATTGGTTAGCTTCGACTTGTCCAGCTTCTGGAACACGCCAGCCTGGATCTGGCGGCCGAGAAATGTTCCGGTCGGGACAACGACGTCATAGCCGGTGCCGCCGGCCAGCAGCTTGGTTTCCAGCACTTCGTTGCTATCGAACACGTCATAGACGACCTTGATGCCCGTCTCCTTGGTAAAGTCGGTCAGGATCGAATCGTCGATGTAATCGGACCAGTTGTAGACGTTGACGACGCGGTCCTGCGCCAATGCCGAACCGGCCATCAGGCCAAGCACGGCAACCCCACTCAAAATGCGCTTGATCATCTTTTAACTCCACTCCAGAAGGAAGGACCAGTCAGTCTTCCATGGGACATTTTTACAGTGTTCTTCCAGCATCCGACAATGGTGCTGGTTTGGTTTTCCCGCCAGTCGGAAAACATGGCTTCCCAACATGTTCCGTCAAGCGGCGGCATTTTCTGCCTCAAAGGTAGGTCTGCCGCTCCAGGCTTGAAATTTCCCGGCCGAACTCGTTCAGTTCCTCTCGCTTGATCTCGGTGAGGACCTTATGCATCTCGCTGCCAACAGCCTCTTTCATCCGTTCGGATGCGGCAAAGGCATCGATAGCTTCGTCCATCCAGGGTGTCAGCTTCTTGTGACGGGCCTCATAGGCATTGCCAAGCACAGGCGGCGGCGGCGCCTTCTTGGCAAGCAGCCCTTCCAGCATGCCGGCCAGAACCCCGACCAGAACAAAATAAGGATTGGCATCCGCACCGGCGATGCGGTGCTCGATCCGGGCGGCTTCCGGCGAGCTGGCTGGAATCCGCAGGGCGACCGAGCGGTTGTCATATCCCCAGCAAATGGAAGTCGGGGCGTAGGACCCCGGTTGCATCCGGCGGAAGCCGTTGAAGGTGGAAGTGAAAAGCAGAAGGGCTTCCGGCATTGTGTCCAGCAGGCCCGCGATGGCATGACCGATGCGTTCTGATCCGCTGTCCGGATCAGCAAAGATGTTGCCGTTTTTGTCTTCCATCGACACATGTACATGCATGCCGTTGCCAGGCCACTCGACGAAGGGCTTGGCCATGAACGAAGCCTTGAGCTGATGCTTGCGCGCAACGCCCTGCACAAGACGGCGCAGCAGCACAGCGTCGTCCGCTGCCAGCAGTGGATCACGCCGATGGTGCAGGTTCAGTTCGAACTGGCCGGGAGCGGCTTCCGAAACGGCGGCATCCGCTGGAATACCTTGCAGGTCAGATGCCCGGCGCAAATCATCAACAACGGGCTGAAGCGCTTCCAGATCCGACAAAGCGTACATGTTCTGCCGGGCCGGTCCCAGATGCGTTGAGAACAACGGCTTGGGTTGACCGCCCCAATCGCCATCGGATTCTTCCAGCAAGTAGAATTCGAGCTCGAAGGCGCAGGTGGCGGTCAACCCATGCTCGGCCAGCTTATCGACCATGCGTTTGAGTACATGGCGCGGGTCGGCAAGGAAAGGATCGCCCTCCCTGTCATACATCGAAAGAAGCACCTGAGCGGTTTTCCGGTCTGTCCAGGGAACCAGCTTCAGGGTTTCCGGAATCGGCCAGCACACGCCGTCCTTGTCACCGGTCTCGATGTGCATCCCGGTGCTTTCGACTTCCCGGCCCCAGACATCAAGTCCGAAGAGCGAGAAGGGCAGGGCGACGCCCTGGCTGAAGACTTTGGGCGCGGCAGACCCTGGAAGCCATTTGCCGCGCAGAACACCATTCGTGTCAGGCAGCACGACCTCAACCGTATCCAGATCCGGGTGCTCCGCGAGGAACGCCTCGACGTCCTTCTTCCATCCTGGCTCGGCAGGATGCTCAAGGGTCATGTAAGGCAGTTCCACCATATTTCACCATGTTTTCAATGGAAGCAAACCGGTCTGACGGTCTGACTAGGAAGTTCTTGACAAAATGTGATCACGTTCCAAAAACTGTGTCAAGACGCAGATGTGGGCAAGAGCTCCTTGATTTGCTGGAAGAGGCGGCAGTTTGACAGCCCGGTCAGCAGGCGTGGAACCTGCTGTAATTTATAGGATGGAACGCGCGTGGAGCATGGAAAACCTGCCGGTATCGCTTCGCTGGTGTCCCCGCCCTCCCTTCTGTCACAGCGTGGCGGGATGCGGGAGCATGTCGATCAGGCCGTCCGCTCGGCGCTGCTGGCGGGTCGGTTCATTCCAGGCAAGGCGGTGACGCTGAGGGGGCTGGCCCAGGAGCTCGGCGTCAGTCCCATGCCTGTCCGTGAGGTCATTCAAAGGCTCGCGGCCGAGCATGCGCTTGTGGTTCTGTCCAATGGGCGTGTTCAGGTGCCGAAAATGACGGCAGCCCGTTTCGATGAGGTTCTCAAGGCGAGACTTCTTCTCGAACCTGAGCTTGCGGCGATGGCTCTTGAAAACAAGGCCGAGATCGACACCAAGGCCCTTGAAAAAATTGATCTTGAGATTGATGCCAGCCTGGGGACCGGGGATGCCGAGGGCTACATGATGCTGAATTATGCGTTTCATTTCCGGATCTACGAGGCATCCCGGTCAACTATCCTGCTGCCGCTCGTGGAAAGCCTCTGGCTGCAATTCGCTCCCTTCATGCGAACCGTCTACGGACGTGTGGGCACAGCTCATCTGGTCGATTGGCACAAAGAAGCAATCAAGGCGATCCGTGCGGGAAATGTAGAGAGCCTACGAGAGTCAATGGCCTCGGATATCCGCGAAGGGATGTGGCTGCTTGGCCGGTCCAGTTTCCCTCCCGAAGAGGATAAGCAGGACGCCTTTTAACAAAGGGTGGTTGACTTGGCGAAAATGTGATCACAAATTAGGGGCAAGGTGCAGGGCTGAGAAATCGGGGCATTGGTGCCGTGTGGTCAAAGTTCGGTATGTGGCTGCTGGAAACCTCGATTATGATGCTGCCGGTCCGGGATCAACGGACCTTGCACCAACCACCGGAGCCCACCTGTGAGCAACGACACATCCGAGACCGACACCAATTACAGCGAAGGACTTCGCGGCGTTGCCGACGTTGATGAAGCCCGTATCTGGCTGAACGAGCGCAACATTCAGGACATCGAATGCATTGTCCCTGACATTGCGGGCGTTGCGCGCGGCAAGATGATGCCAACGGGCAAATTCTTTTCCGGTCCTGTCATGACCATGCCCGCGTCGATCTTCGCCCAGACCATATCCGGCGACTATCCCGAAGATGACGACCGGTTCCAGCACAATCCGATCGATGGCGATCTGTATTTCCGTCCGGATTATAACACCTTGACCTCAGTTCCTTGGGAAACGGACCCTACCGCGCAGCTGATCCACGACGCTTACACCCGGGAGGGTGATCCGGTGGAAACGGCGCCGCGCAATGTGCTGAAGCGCATTCTGGGCCTGTACGAGGCAAAGGGTTGGGAACCTGTTGTCGCGCCCGAAATCGAGTTTTACCTGGTCAAACCCAACACGGACCCGGACTATCCTCTCGAGCCGCCGACGGGCCGCTCGGGCCGTCCGGAAGTCGGACGCCAGTCCTATTCCATCTCCGCGCTCAACGAGTTCGATGATCTGATCGACGATATCTATGACCTGTCCGAAAAGCAGGGTTTGGAAATCGACACGATGATCCACGAAGAGGGCGCGGCGCAGATGGAAATCAACCTGCGCCACGGCAACCCGCTTGCCCTGGCGGATCAGGTGTTCCTGTTCAAGCGCACGATCCGTGAGGCCGCTCTGCGTCACGATATGTATGCGACCTTCATGTCGAAGCCCATGTCGAACCAGCCGGGCTCAGCCATGCACATTCACCAGTCGGTGGTGGACAAGGAAACGGGCGCCAACATCTTTTCCGGCAAGGATGGGGAAGAAACCCCGGCATTCCTGTCTTTCATCGCGGGCCACCAGCAGTTCCTGCCATATGTGACCTGCATCATGGCGCCTTTCGTGAACTCCTACCGCCGGTTTGCCCCCAGTTCCGCTGCTCCGGTAAATGTCTACTGGGGCTACGACAACCGCACGGTCGGTCTGCGCGTTCCTTATTCAAGCCCGCAGGCACGGCGGCTCGAGAACCGGGTTCCGGGCTCGGATGCAAACCCTTATCTCGCCCTCGCAGCCTCTCTTGCCTGCGGCTATCTCGGCATGATCAAGGGGCTTCAGCCGGATGAGCCCCAGACAGGCGACTGCAGTGAAATGCAGAAGTCGCTGCCGCGCGGCTTGCAGGAGGCCGTTGCCTTGTTCGAGGAAAACGAAGACATCCGCGAAGTCTTCGGAAACAAGTTCGTCCAGACCTATCGGGCCATCAAGCAGGAAGAGTTCGAGACCTTCATGTCCGTGATCAGCCCCTGGGAACGGGAGTATCTGCTGCTTAACGTCTGACGCCGGACACCGGCGTCTTTCCATGCCATCGGAGAGTGTTTTCCAAAATGACCGCCGTATCCAATATCTATCCCACCGCTGCCTTGCAGGCTGTGGATGCTGCCCACCACATTCATCCCTTCACGGATACGAAGGAGCTGAATGCGGAAGGGACACGCATTATCACAAAGGCGGAGGGGGTCTGGCTTACGGATTCGGAAGGCCACCGCATTCTCGATGGCATGGCCGGGCTCTGGTGCGTGCAAGTCGGGCATGGCCGCTCGGAGATCGCCGATGCGGTGCACAAGCAGATGCTGGAGCTGTCCTACTACAACACCTTTTTCAAGACGTCGCATCCGCCGGTGATCGCATTGGCAGAGAAGATTGCCGAGATCGCGCCGGATCACATGAAGCGGGTGTTCTTCTGCTCATCCGGCTCGGAGGCAAACGATACGGTGTTCCGTATGGTGCGCCACTATTGGGACCAGATGGGCAAGCCGGACAAGAAGGTCATCATCGGCCGCTGGAACGGCTATCACGGCTCCACCCTGGCCGGGACCAGCCTCGGCGGCATGAAGGCCATGCATGAACAGGGCGATCTGCCGGTGCCGGGTGTTGACCACATCGACCAGCCCTACTGGTTCGGTGAGGGCGGGGACATGAGCCCGGATGAGTTTGGCATCCATATCGCCCGCCAGCTTGAACGCAAGATCGATGAGATCGGCGAAGACAAGGTTGCCGCTTTCATCGCCGAGCCGGTCCAGGGGGCTGGCGGCGTCATCATTCCGCCGGAGACCTATTGGCCGGAGATCAAACGGATCCTGTCGGAGCGCAACATTCTGTTCGTCGCCGATGAAGTGATCTGCGGGTTCGGCCGGCTGGGCAGCTGGTTCGGGTCAGACTATTACGGCCTGAAGCCCGACCTGATGCCGATCGCCAAGGGTCTGACCTCCGGCTACCTGCCAATGGGCGGTGTGCTGGTTTCCGACCGTGTGGTGGAAGGCCTGATCGACAAGGGCGGAGAATTCTATCACGGCTACACCTATTCCGGTCACCCTGCCTGTGCGGCGGCAGCCCTCGCCAACCTGGAAATCATCCAGCGGGAGAAGCTGGTCGAGCGGGTAAGGGATGACATCGGCCCCTATCTCCAGAGCCGCTGGACGGTGCTGGGCGAGCATCCGCTCGTCGGTGAGGCCCGCATGGTGGGGCTGGTGGGGGCGCTGGAACTGGTGCCTGAGAAAGGCAACCGGAAGAAGGCCTTTGCGGATACCGGAACCGTCGGCACCATCTGCCGGGACATCTCGTTTCAGAACGGCCTGATCATGCGCGCGGTGCGCGACAGCATGATTATCTCTCCGCCTCTGGTGCTTTCCCATGAGGAAGCCGATCTGCTCGTCGCCACGGCCCGCAAGACGCTGGACGACACCTACGCCGAGCTGAAGCGCCAGGGCAAAGTCTGAGGCTTCATCCCAAAACAGAAAACCCGGAAGAGCGATCTTCCGGGTTTTTTGTGACCTCTTTCGACTGACTTACTCCGCCAGCACCCGCTGGGATGGGAAACGGATTTCGACGAGGGTGCCTTGATCCGGTGTCGAGTCGATCCGGAAGGACGCCCGGTTCGCCTCAACTAGCGCCTTGGTCAGGGGCAGGCCCAGTCCGGTGCCGCCGCCGTAACGGGCAGTATGCACCTGGCGGAAGGGTTCAAGAGCTGCGGACAGGTCTTGCGGGCTCATGCCGGTTCCCGTGTCGCGCACGCGCAGGATCACTTCGCCCGTGTCTTCCAGCGCGCTGGAAATGATCACCTGACCGCCGGACTTGTTGAACTTGATCGCGTTGGACAGGAGATTGAGCATGATCTGGCGCAGGGAGCGCTGATCGACCACGATGCTCGGCACACTGTCCGGCAGGCTGGCGCGGATGATCACCCGCTCCCGGTTCGCTTGCGGCTGCATCAGGGCCACGCATTCGCTCATCACCTCATTGGGAGAGACGGCGGAAAAGCGCAGGTCCATCTTGCCGGCTTCGATCTTCGACAGGTCGAGCAGGTCATTGACCAGGCTCATGATATGCGAGCCTGAGGTGCGGATATCCTTCAGATATTCCTTGTAGCGGTCGTTGCCGATGGTGCCGAACCGCTCCTCGATCATGACTTCGGAAAAACCGATGATCGCATTCAAAGGCGTGCGGATTTCATGGCTGATCTTTGCCAGGAAGTCGGACTTCTGCGAGCTGGCGTTCTCCGCCTGCCGCTTTGCATGGGTCAGCTCTTCTTCGGCGGTCTTCCACTGGGTGATGTCACGCAACACCGCGCAGAACTTCGGATCTCCGCCATTGCCGGAGATCCGGCCGACGGTCATGAACAGCGGGATCAGTCCGCCGGAAGAAACTCGTCCAAGCACTTCGCGGCCATCGTTCAAAATGCTGGCAACTCCGTTGCGCATCAATCCGTCGAGATAGTCAGCCGCGGAGCGGTGGCTTTCAGGGGCGAGGAACTCGGTCAGGGGCGCCCCCTCCATATCCACCCGGTTGGCGGAAAACAGCGCTTCTGCTGATCTATTGACCTTGGTGATCGTACCGTGGCGGTCCAGCACAAGGACCCCATCGGTTGCCGTTTCCAGGATCGTGTCCAGTTCCGCAACCTGATCCTGCGCCTTCTTCAGAGCAGTGGCATCTACCGGAGCCGCCGCTGGAGCAGCTGGAACAGGACGCTCAGTGATGGAGATCATGAGGCCGCTGCCGCCGTTCCACGGAACGGAATGCATGCGCGCGTCAACGGCTCTCAGACCGCCACCGGCAAGCCGGACCTTCAGCGTGTCGTCAACGGTGCCTTCCATGCCCTCCGCGTCCGGGAAGCTGTCGTCATCTTCGACAAACACGGCTTCTAGCCCGCCAGCATCCGCAAGCGCTCCAAGCGATTTGTAGCCAAGCATCGCGAGCAGGGTGTCATTGGCATAGAGAACGTCCCGGTCACGGGCAATGGCGATGCCGATCGGCAGCCGGTCCAGCAGCCGCGGATCAATCGGGCCGGCCTGAGGCGGCGCATTGAAGCGGGCGAGTTCCTGTTCCAGCGCCAGATCCTGCTCCTCATCGTCATTCCGGCCTTCCTCCATGTCGCCTTCGAGACGGGCCCCAAGGGCTTCGGCAATCTTGCGGAAGGCGGCGCGTTCCGGGCGGGACAGGCGGGACGTGTCGACAGGCACCACCTGCGGGCGCCGTCCAATCAGATGGATGACCTTGGATGTGCCGTCTTCGGCATCAGGTGTTTCGGTGGCTGAATCCGGCTGAGCGTCAGCCTGCAAAGGCGTTGCTTCCGGCTCGTCTGGGCCGTCCTTCAACGTTTCAGAGTTCTCTTCCGGTGCGTCCGCCTTCCGCGCATCATTGTCATGGCGAAGGTTGTCGTTGCCGGTTTGAGTCTCTGCTTTTGCCAGGGACGGCATTGCCTGATCGGTCTCCGTGCCTGCATCCCTTGCGTCTGCCGGAGACGGGTCCTGTTCGGCAGAAACCTTCTCCACGGGCTGGGCAGGAGGCGTTAGCGGCAGGCTTTCCTGCGGTTTGCGGCCATAGTTCTTGGCCAGCGTGCGGACAGCTGTTTCGATCTCTGCAGGATGGAGGGGGGCAGAGCCGCTGATACCAGCAGGTTCCTGGTCCCTCTCCGGAACAGGGGGAGCGCTGGTGGCCGCCTTTTCCGGAGTGGCGTTGGCGGGTTGCGCCGGGTCCTTAGGCTGCATTCCGGCGGATGGCGCAGCCTCGTCGCGCGGGAAGAGGTCCTGTTCGCGGCCCGGTTCGGCAGGCGTGGCTGGCCGGGAGCTCTTCAGAGACAGGCCGTTCAAAAGGGCCGCTGCGCTGGCACCAATCAACGTGCCGCCCGCAAGCGGCTGTTTGGGCTGGGGTGTCAGGTCAGGCTGCACGAAAGGCTTGGGTTCCGGCTCAGCCTCAACAATTGCTTCCGCTTCAGGTTCGGCCGTCTCCGCTGCCTGCTCGTCCTGCGCACTTTCGTCCTCACCGGTTTCAAAAGCAGCGTCCTGCTCGGCTTCTGTCAGCTCGACAGCCTGTTCCGGTTCTTCGGCGACGGTTTCAATAGGCTCGGGCTGGTCTTCCAACTCCTCTTCTTCCGGTAACGCAGTCGTCAACTCGGAAGAGTGCACCTCTGGCTCAAAGGTGCCTTCAGCTTCGGCAGGAGGCGCAGTCTCTTCGACATCATCTGCAACAGCCTCAGAAACCTCCGGCTCCGGCATGGTTTCGATCAGCAGCTCGGCAACGTCCTCGATAGTGGGAAGGGGCTCCTGAAATGCGGATGTTCCCGTTTGCTTTTCCGGCTCTTGGGGCTCGACAACTGTCTCTGGCTCGGCTGTTGCCTCAGGAGCGGGTGCTGAAACGGCATGCAGATCCTCGTCCACCTCTCCCGGCACGGTGTCTCTGTCAGCGGTTCCTTCGCTCACGGTTGGAACGTCCGCTTCCGGGGTCGCTGCCGGTTCAACGAGGTTGGCGCTCCCGGTTTCTGCCGGGGCTTCCTCAAACGGGGTCTCCGGGGTCTTAAGCAAGGGCAGGGCAGCTGCCGCGGCTACCTCAGCAGTGGGGGCATCTGTCTCCGCAAGAGCTTCCGGTTGAAGGGCGGCAGCCGTCTCATCCACGTGCAGGTTGCTGCTTTTAGCCGCCTCAGCGATCAGAGGGGGCAGCGGTGCGAGCGGGTCTTCGACCGCATCAGCGGTGCGGCACACGCCAAAGCCGCGATAGCCTTCAAATTGCCGCTCCCGGTCGAAGGCGGGCAGGGCGGCCATGTCGACGGGAACGCGCAGGGTTCTGCCGGTTACCGGCCAGTCGACGGTCTTGCCGCTCCAGGTGTCCCGGCGGTCGAGTGACCGGGCGATCGATCCGGTTACATCCAGGTCGAATGTCTTGGAAACTTCTGCCCAGGTCTTGCCGACGATATCCGAGGCATCGGGGCCGAGCGTGTCGATGAATTCGTCAGATATAAAGGTGAAGCGCTGATCGATGTCCATCTTCCAGGCAAAGCGGACCGGCCGCCTGCGGGCAACGAACCGGAAACCGTCCGCAGCCTCTTCCGGCTGTTCCTGCTGCGGCTGGTCATCGGCGTCATTTGTTTCAAAGCCCGTCTGCTCTTTCTGAGGGGCTAACGCCTGGGCCGCGTCTTCCTCAATAGCCTCAGTCTCAGACGTTGGATCAGAGACGGCCTCTGCAGAGGGGCCGGGAGCGGAATCTACATCTGCTTCGTCCAGATCTTCCGCCCGCGCCCATTTTCTCCCGGTGTCTTCTTTGCTCAATGAGGCAGAGAGAGGGGCAATCGCCTCTTCAGGAGCAAGCTCCGCAAGCGCGGCGGTTCCAACCTCGTCTACTGTCAGGATCTGGGGTCTGGTTTCCAGAGCGCTTGGATCTTCAACGTCCGTACCGGTCTCGGGCTCGTCCAATTGCAGTGCGTCATCGGTCAGAAGAACGAGACGGGAAGCATCTCCGATCAGGACGACCGTGCTTTCGTGAAGGGTGCCATCCACCTCAAGCGGTCCGGATAGGATGCGCTGGCCGTCCGGAAGGTCCAGAAATTCGGGTGTTCCCGCCAGATCCCCGCGCCGCTCAGTAACGGCTCCGGCCGCGTCCTGAAGAACGGCTGTCCGGCCATGCCCAGCCAGAAGGGCGGCAAAGGCCGGAAGCGCGGCTTCGGTCAAGGCAAGGCCTTTGTCCGTGCAGATAACCAGCGCGGCATCATGCCCGTTGTCCAGCTGAAGCCGCTGGCACTGGCAGGTGAGCAGAAGCACACGGAGACCCCGGTAAAAGCGCAGACGGTCGATGCTGGGCTTGTCGGTAGAGCCGGAGGTCGCGATGCGCGCGATGTGCGGACGGGCAGGGGAGCGGGCCAAGCCATCCAGCCGCGCCAGGCTGGCCACCTCGCGAACGGAAAAAAAGGCTGCGCCCGCGGCGTTGGTCCAGAGAATGCGAGACCCGTCAGCGGACCAGACCCAGGCTGCACGCCGGTCCCCCGCGAGCTCCGCCAGAACCGGAAGAGCACTGAGTTCCATGAAGGTTTGCAACTGGTTGTCCAAGTTTCAACTCCACAGGGTCTTGCGGCATGAGATCAGGTGCCGGACTGGCGTACCGGTTGGGCGCCGGGGTGTCCGGTTGGCCGTCATGGTAAACCCAATGTTAATACCGCCAATCCCATTGAGCGTCCATTCAAAGAGCCTTTCCTAGGCCTCCGGCATGAAGGCGTGGTTAATTGTGCCAGTTGGATTTGCTGTCATCCGCAAGTTCGTGATACGAAATTTTGGCATGGCCGCGGTGCGAAGACGCCGGGGTCAAACCTTGGCGCGAGCTTGGAGGAGCAGAATCCATGGCAGCCGACAAGAATGGTTTTGAAATTCCTGATCAAATGCGCGATTTCGCGGAGAAAAGCGTGGATCAGGCCCGCAAGGCATTCGATGACTTCATGAACATGACCCAGAAAGCGGTTGCCAATGTCGAAGACACGGCATCCGTGGTTCAGACCGGCACGTCCGGAGTGAACAAGAAGGCCCTGAACTTTGCCGAGGAGCATGTCGACGCAGCTTTCAAGTTCGCCCAGCAGGTGGTCCGGGCCAAGGACGTGGAAGAAATGATGAAGCTGCAGCAGGACTACATGCGTCGCCAGATGGAAGCCTTGGGTGAGCAAGCCCGGGATCTGGGGAACACAGCAAGCAAGGCTGCTCAGGATGCAGCAAAGTCCGTCAAGAGCTGAGGCCGGTTCTTTCGTGACACAGGTTTGCGGCGGGCTGGAAATCCGCCGCACCTCAATTTGCAACATATCCGTTGTGTCTGAGCTGTTTTATTTCCAGCTTTAGAACGCATCCGGGCGCTTCCGTTTCCCAAGCATAATTGCCAATCGTCTCTGGCAAAAGGTGCTGGGTCTCAGGTCTTCCCTTGCGTGAATTTTATTGTGCAGTGCAAAATAATATTGCAATGCAGCACGTATTGCCTTATATAGACAGTGCGGATGACGAAATGGCCTGCCCAGACACATTGATGGCGGACCAGTTGGAACATGATGATCGCATCCGAACCAGTTTAGGAGCAAAGATCATGACTGACGCAACGACCACTGCAAAGCCGGCCCCGAAGGCCCGTACGACCAAAGCCAAGACCGGCGCCGCTGGTTTCCCGGACTTCGAAGCATTTGCGATGCCGAAGATGGAAGTCCCGGCTGCTTTCCGCGAAGTCGCGGAAAAGAGCATCGAGCAGGCTCGTGACGCCTATGCAAAGGTGAAGACCGCTGCTGAAGACGCGACCGACCTGATCGAAGACACTTTCGAAACCTCCCGTCAGGGCGCCGTCGAGTTCAACCACAAGGCCGTTGACGCTGCCAAGGCGAACACCGACGCCACCTTCTCCTTCATCAAGGACATGATGACCGTGAAGTCCCTGGCTGAAGCCATTGAACTGCAGTCCACCTTTGCCCGCCAGCAGTTCGACGCTCTGTCGACCCAGGCAAAGGACATGCAGGAATTCGCGACCAAGCTGAGCACGGAAGTTTCCGCGCCGGTTAAGGAAGCAATGGAACGTTCCTTCAAGGACCTGAAGGCTGCCTAAGCCCTTATTCCAGTGAAGAATTTAGAAGGCGAGCCGGTCCCACCGGCTCGCCTTCTTGCTTTTTAGTTTGTATTTTTGTGATAATGACTTAGAGTTGTAGATGTTAATATTTTCTTACGGTTTTTACTGCGCGGCTGGTTCTGAAGTTCCATTTGTTTCGCGCGGGGTGATTATTACTTTGGGAGGTCGGAATGTTTGCTCGGATCTGGTGCAAATTTTTATTAATATGCTTGGGGCTGGTGTTCGTGTGCGCGGCAGCCAAGGCCGATGGGAATTTTGGAGGGACATTCACAATTCTCATCCGTCACGGTGCTGTCGAGAAGACGCGAACGGTGAAGCCTGTCGGGAATGGGCTTGAGTTCTCCAACTATCCGATAACGCACGCAGCAGAAACCGCTGTCCGTAACGCGATGGTTAAGTTGGCCCATTGTGTTAAGGAGATTGATGTCTTTTATCTTGAGGCGACGAGTGCAGAGTACTCTCCGCGCTTTAAGCAGACGGCGGAAAAAATCCGTGATGGATTGATTAACCCGCAGGGGCTGAAGAGAAGGTGTGGTTCTGCGCCGGTGGTAAGGCTATACAAATACAAAGTAAAAAGTCCCAGAAATATTGACGAGTCTGAGATTTCGGCTCTTCTGAAAAATATCTCAGAGGCTGAAGTGAAGAATACAATATGGGTTCTATCTGGAGACGCTTTGAACAAGCTCTACGGCCAGATACCGAGCTTCGGGCCTGAAGTGAACGCGTCTTTGGCGCCAAACAAAACAGATCCTTCTTATAGATGTCCATTGTACAGAAAATATTGGATGCGGACCCGCAACTTATCGGGCGATTGGTCGGGCGAAGTCAAACCGGTCACATATAATTGTGATGCAAAGAATGCATCTTGCCCTTTGAGCTGTACTCCGCCGCGCAAACGAAGTTTGGGGTGTTTTCCGGCAGAGCCCTGCACGGAGTATGACACACCTAACGTCGCTGTTGCCAACGCGGGTACGCTGACCGGCAGGGGGTGTCAAGTAAACGCCGACTGCAGGAACGGCACCTGCGCTCGCCTGACAGGAGAAGCTGGAGCTTCACTCGTTTGCTGCCCATCGGGAAACCGTGCTCTTTTTGCTGGGCGTTGGTACTGCACAAGCATGCCTAAGGGGGCGACATGCCACTCCGACGCCCAATGTAGTAGTGGAAACTGCGTTGGAAACGCCGGAGGGTTTAGGCGTGGAAAGTGCGATTGATTTTCGCGCTTGTGGACAGTTGGAAAGAGCGCTAAAAGCCCTCTTGCAAGCGGCGGCGGTCACGATTATGGTTCGCGCCACGTTGACCCGGAAGGTTGTTCCGGATCGAAAGATACGCAGACGTAGCTCAGTTGGTTAGAGCGTCGGATTGTGGCTCCGAAGGTCGGTGGTTCGAATCCACTCGTCTGTACCATCTCCCCACACAAGATTGAATTTCTCACGAACCC
This sequence comes from Roseibium litorale, assembly GCF_014842915.1. Classification (GTDB taxonomy): domain Bacteria; phylum Pseudomonadota; class Alphaproteobacteria; order Rhizobiales; family Stappiaceae; genus Roseibium; species Roseibium litorale. The sequence continues at coordinate 21,840 of NZ_JACYXI010000010.1, forward strand.
GGAACTTCACCGGTGGACACTAGCTTGCGTTGGGCCAGTTCCTTGACCTTGGCGCTGTCCAATTTGGACGGCGTGCCGTCTGGCCGATAGAGCTGCTTGAAGGTGAAAGCCTTCGGTGAGGGGCCGTGGTCGCCCAGATGCTCGTGCCGCTCGACGGCTTCCCGCCAATCCGGGCGGTGATCTGCTTCCACCCACCACAGTGCATAGCCCGGCCATTCGACGGCCGGGAGGTTCCATTCGCGTCCACGCTTATATGCCGCGCCATGCCGCCCGTGATAGGTCACGGCTGCCAGAGCTTCCGGGCTTGTCCAGAGCGACAGGGTCGAGGGAGCCCAGCCGTCGCCATTATCCCGCCAGAACTTTGGAAACACCTGTGCTCCCCAACTGCCGGGCCCTTCGTCGCTGTCATAGCCTGATCTGGCAATGAACCCTTCCGCAGCTTCCAGTTCCGCAAGCACGCTGGGTTCGATATCGAAGAAGTCTTTCAGCGCGGGAGAGTCCGCCCGGTCAACGAACTGGCCGAATGTGTAGACTGCGAGACGATACGCGGTCAAAAGACCGTCTTCCAGATTGTCGACATATATGTTCCTTGCCTTTAAAATTGTATGCAATTAGACCTCTGGGGAAGCCTTTGCAGACGTAAGGTAGTCTCTCCAATCTGCACCTGTAAATTTTCGAGGCGCATGCTGCGGAAATTAGAGAAATCCTGTTGCGCGTCTGCGACAGAGAGCCTTCCAGGCAAAAGGCGGGTAACCGGGGTAAAGATATGGAAGACATCAGCATCGCATCCTTCGTCCTTCTGGCTGTCGCATTGCTTGCGACCGGCGTGATCGCGGGGGTTACAGCGGGCCTTCTCGGCGTAGGCGGCGGCATCGTCATCGTGCCCGTGCTCTATTACATTTTTCCGCTCGTCGGCATTCAGGACAGTGTGCTGATGCATCTGGCCGTTGGCACATCGCTGGCGACCATCATTGCCACCGGAGCCTCTTCAGCCCGGGCGCATTACAAGCGTGGCAGCATCGACATGGATCTGCTCAAGCGCTGGCTTGTGCCGATTGCCGTGGGTGTGATCGGAGGGTCTGCTTTGGCAGGGAACCTTAGCGGCGGCATGCTGACGCTGATCTTCGGCGTCGTGGCGCTGCTGGTCGCGGCCAACATGGTTCTGCGCAAGGAAGGGTCCGGCATTGCCGATCAGCTGCCCGGTTCGCCTTTACGTGAGGCTCTGGGCTTTATCATCGGTGGTGTGTCGGTGATGATGGGCATTGGCGGCGGCACGCTGGGCGTGCCGATCCTGACGCTGTTCTCCTTTCCGATCCGCAAGGCCGTCGGCACGGCGGCGGCCATCGGTCTCATCATCGCGATTCCCGGTACCCTGATGTCGATCTGGTACGGTTACGGCAATCCAGATCTGCCGCCGTTCTCTCTAGGCTATGTGAACCTGGTCGGCTTCTTCCTGATCATTCCGGCAAGTGTCTACTCGGCCCCGCTGGGAGCAAAGCTTGCCCATACCATTCCTCCGGAGAAGCTCCGCCTGGTCTTTGCCGTCTTCCTGGCTTTCACCGGCGCGCGGATGATCTACAAGGTTCTGATGTGAACCTGACCTTCGCCTGCCTGTCCTATCAGACGGGCGAATGAACTCATCAGCAGTTTTGATTGGTTGCGGGTCGCCCTTTGGGTCAATGTTGCTGACTATTCTATAGCGCTGTCTTCGAGCGGCTGGTCCTGCCAGCCCTTTCGCTCGAGGGGTTGCGACCTGCTGAAAGTCGGACATGCAACGTTCCCAACCCGTCACCTTGACCATGGCTGGCTGCCTGCGCGGGGCTTCCCTTTGTCTGCCGGGGCTGCCGGGAGTGATTGTGTTCGGCATGGTTTTCGGCACCGTGGCCGCCCAAAAGGGGCTGACGCTGCTGGAAACAGCACTGATCAACTCGGTTGTTTTCGCCGGGGCCTCACAGTTCGTCGCCATGGAGGTTTATTCCGATCCGGTGACCTGGGGCATTTTGATCGCGATGGCCGGTGTCACGACCGCTGTCAACATGCGCATGCTTCTGATCGGCGCCAGCCTGCGCCCCTGGCTCGGACAGGTTCCCGCCGGGCTCACCTATCCATCCCTGTTTTTCCTGACCGACCTCAACTGGCTTCTAGCCCTGCGGGAATACGACAAGGGCGAGCGGGACTGGGGTCTTTATCTCGGCAGCGGCGTGTTCTTATGGATCGTCTGGTCCCTTGCGATGCTGCCGGGATATTTCTTCGGCAGTCTCGTCAGTGACCCGAAGGTCTGGGGTCTGGACGTTGTCATGCCGGCCTTCTTCATCGCCTTGATCATGCCGCTATGGAAAGGGCGCCGCCAGACTGTCAGTTGGGGCGTCGCCGGGCTTGTTGCTCTGGCTACGTGGTATCTGTTCGGCGGCTACTGGAGTATTCTGACCGGCGGCCTCGCCGGGGCGCTGGCAGGGGCCTATCTCGATGACTGATGGTCTTTTCAGTGCGGATCCGATGTTCGTGACTGCGGTGCTGATCATGGCAGCGGTCACCTATGCCATGCGTGCGGGCGGCTATTGGGTCATGGGGCGCGTGCCGCTGACCCCGCGTGTGCGCCGGGCACTTGAGTCCCTGCCGGGCGCCATCATCATTTCCACGATCCTGCCCATGGCCCTGCAGGGCGGGCTTGCCATGAGCGCCGGGATTGTGATGTCCGGCGCGATGATGGCCCTTTTCAAGAAGGATACGCTGGCGGTCGCCGCGGCGGTGCTGGCAGTGGCGGCTCTTCGTCACTTCGGCGTCTGAGAGGAGAGAGCCTGCTCCGCAAGGGCCCTGGTTTGTTCCGGAGTGCCCGAAGCGTCGATGCGGATCCATCCGCCAAGATCGCCGATGTCATAGGTCTTTTGCTTGTCGATGACCTCAGGCGTTGCGTCAGAGGCATCGCCTTTGCGCTGGGAAACCCTGTCCTTCAGGATGTGGTCCCCGGCTTCCAGCCACAGACCGGTGAATTTGGCTTCGCAGGCTGCGGCGATGGATTGCAGCTTTTCCCGTTCTGCCGGCTTGGAGAGGACCGCGTCGAAGATGACCGAATGACCGCTGGCAAGAAGGGTGCGGGCACGGTGATCCAGGGCGCTGTAAACCGCGTCGGAAGCCTCTTGCGTGTAGGCCTCTGCTGGAGCCTTTTCGGTCTCTTCAAGGCCGAAGCGGGCCTTGCGCTCCACATCGGTTCTCAGGATCCGTGCTCCCGGCGCCCTGCCGAGTTCTGGCGCAAGGCCATAGGCAAGGCGGCTCTTCCCGGTTCCTGAAAGACCGCCGATCCCGAGGAGCTCGGGCATGTCCGGATCCAGAAATGCCAGAGCATGGGCGAAATAGCTCCGGGCATCTGCCTGCTGACTTTCCCGCAAGGCGTCATCTTGCTGGTTCGCTGCCGCGCTTGCGGCAATCTTCGCCCGGATGGCCGCCCGCATGGAGAGATAAAAGGGCAGGGCAGCGAGACCTTCAGGCAGGTTAGGGCCGTCCAGGTCAGCACTGCGCGCCTGATCGAGGTAGCGGTTGAAGATCCGGTTGGCCGCCGCCTTCTGGTTCCGGGTACATAGATCCATCAGCAGGAAGGCGAGATCATAAAGAACATCTGTTGTCGCGATGGCATCTGAAAACTCGATGGCATCAAACAGAACCGGCTTCTTGCCAATCAGGGCAATGTTGCGGGCGTGGGCATCTCCGTGGCAAAGCCGTACCAGTCCGGCGGCTCCACGCTTGAGGATCAGATCTCCGGCCCGCTCCAGCCAGTTTCGGGATATTGCCGTGAGCCGGCTGGCCTGCGCTGGGGGAAACAGCTCCGGATGTTCAGCCCAGGCAGCTTCATTCTGTTCTGTGTAGCTTTGAAGCTCAGCCAGGAAGCTGGATGCCTTTTCGCTGAGAACGGGGGCGCTCTTGTGTGCCTCCACCATCATCCGGGCCAACTTATCGCAAAGGTCCTGGCTTAGCGGAGCTGCGGACGCCAAAAGGTCAAGCTGCTGGCTGTCATCAAAACGGTTCATGACCACCGTCCACTCCTCCGGTGCGCCTGTTCCGTTCAGAGCCAGCCTTCCGGAGGTCTCCCGGGTTATGGGCATGGCCTCAAGATAGATATCCGGGGCATAGCGGCTGTTGTAGGAAATCTCCCGCTTGCAGGCCTCTTCTCTCAGCGCCAGTGTTGAATAGTCCAGAAAGGGAAACTTGACCGCGCGCTTGACCTTGTAGGCCCGGGTTCCACCCAGAAAGACGGCATTGGCGTGCGTGTCGATCCGCAGGGGGGCGCCGGCAGCTTCAGTAAGCGAGCCGAGGAAGGCAAAGACTTCATCTTGTCCTGAGGGTCCAGTCATCTGCCTTGCTCCGCGATTGAGGACTGCGCTGCTGCTTCATTGTGATGGCGCATCTTGGCAGATCCTTGATCCTGCTCAAGGATGGGCCATGTGGATATGACAATCTAAGATCATAGACCCCTAGGAGGAACGCATATGAGTGACCATCCGGCATTGAAGAAGATCAGGTTGAACCTGGCGCGCACAAAGGAGTTCCCGAACGGCTCTGCCCAGCATGGATATGAGTTTACCGCTCCGCTGGACGATACGGGTCACATTGACGCCACGGCCTGGAAGAAGGAGCGGGATCATTGCCGGGTCCGCAGGTTCTGGGCAGGGGAAGAGGAAGATATCGGCCATCTGGTTCATCGTCCGGGCGGTTCCTGGGCCTTCCGCTATGACATCGATGGCGACGAGGACGACGAGGCGGGCTACCGTTTCGGAGCTCATCCCTTTGAGCCCGGCGAATATGTCTCCATCAAGGACGAAGACGGTGAGATGCACACCTTTCAGGTCGTTACAGTTCAGCCTGTCTGAGCCCTGACAGCAACACACTTCTTTCCAGTGAGGAATGATGTCATTGCCAAAAGCCTTGCCCGCGTTGTGCCTTGGCTGATGCGTGCGAGGCGGGAACTGCGCTATAGATCTCATGGGCGTCTTAAATGCGCCGCAGGCTTCATGAATGCAGGGAATGGACATGGCGCAGAAATCAGGTGGCCAGCTTTTGGTCGATGCACTGGAAACCCATGGTGCGGACCGTGTCTTCTGTGTGCCCGGCGAAAGCTATCTCGCCGTTCTGGACGCGCTTTATGATGCCTCCATCGCTGTGACCGTCTGCCGTCAGGAAGGTGGAGCGGCGATGATGGCCGATGCCTATGGCAAGCTGACCGGCAAGCCGGGCATCTGCATGGTGACCCGCGGTCCGGGTGCGACCAATGCCGCCGCAGGCGTTCACGTCGCCATGCAGGACTCCACGCCGATGATCCTGTTCATCGGCCAGATCGAACGCGGCATGCGTGAGCGCGAGGCTTTCCAGGAAGTTGACTATCGTCAGATGTTCGGCGGCATGACGAAATGGGTCGCCGAGATCGACCATGCTCATCGTGTGCCGGAGTTCATCTCCCGTGCCTATCACGTGGCAACCTCCGGTCGTCCGGGTCCTGTCGTTCTGGCGCTACCGGAAGACATGCTGGTCGAGATGGCGGATGTGGCTCAACCCGATCCCTGGCGGCAGGTGGAAACCCATCCGGGCCTGACCGTGATGGCGGATCTGCAGAAGCGCCTCTGGGCCGCAGAACGTCCGATTGCCATTCTGGGCGGCAGCCGCTGGACGGCGGATGCGGTCGCCGGCTTCACCCGCTTTGCCGAGCGGTTCGACCTGCCAGTCGCCTGTTCTTTCCGCCGCCAGATGCTGTTCGACAATCTGCACCCCAATTACGCTGGGGATGTCGGCATCGGCATCAACCCGAAGCTTTCCGAGCGGATCAAGGCGTCAGACCTGATCCTGCTGGTCGGCGGCCGCCTGTCGGAGATGCCGAGCCAGTCCTATACACTGCTTGATATTCCTCAGCCGTCGCAGCCCTTCGTGCATGTGCATCCGGATGCGGAAGAGCTGGGCCGGGTCTACCGACCTTCTCTTGCGATCCATGCAAGCCCCGCTGCCTTCTGCAAGGCTGCGGAAGGTTTGCAGCCGCCGGTGGAGCTGAAGAACGCTGGTGACGCCAAGGCCGCCCATGACGATTATCTGGCCTGGTCTGGTGCCCGTCCGCAGACGGCAGGCAGTCTCCAGATGTCGGGCGTGATGGAATGGATTGAAACCCACTGCGCGGATGACACCATCTTCACCAATGGCGCCGGCAACTATGCGACCTGGCTGCACCGCTTCCACCGGTTCCGCAAGTTCGGCACCCAGGCTGCACCTACCTCCGGGTCCATGGGCTATGGCCTGCCGGGTGCTGTTGCGGCCAAACTGACCTTTCCGGACCGGGATGTGGTCTGCTTTGCTGGCGATGGCTGTCTGCAGATGACCATGCAGGAATTCGGTACGGCCTGCCAGGAGGGCGCATCGATCATCGTGCTGGCCATCGACAACGGCATGTACGGCACGATCCGCATGCACCAGGAGCGCGAGTATCCAGGCCGTCCCTCCGCGACCAAGCTGGTCAATCCGGACTTTGCGGCCTTGGCACGGGCCTATGGTGCTTTCGCCGAGACGGTCACGGCGACGGAAGAGTTCGGTCCTGCCTTCGAGCGGGCCAAAGCCTCAGGCCTGCCTGCGCTGCTGCATCTGAAGCTGGATCCCGAAGCCATCACTCCGGCCCGGTCCCTGACCCAGATCCGCACGGAAGCAGAAGCCAAGCGCTGAGTAATATCAGACGCGAGCTAAAGACTTGAACCCCGGCAGGTATGCGACTCGCCGGGGTTCTTCTTTCAAGTCTGTGTCAGTTCGCAGGCAGTTCGGTTGAGACCGGCAAGGTGACGTGGGCGATGCCAGGGTCATCCGGAGAGGTCGTAACATGGAACCCGAGGGCCTGGCAGACCGACAGCATGCTGGTGTTCTCCTTCAGCACCTCGCCGTGAATGGTTTCGATCCCATCGGCTTTGGCATAACGGATGATGTGTTTCATCAACGCCCAGCCCAGGCCGATGCCTTTTAGATCGGAGCGGACGATCACCGCATATTCCCCTGACTTGTGGTCCGGATCTGAATGCAGCCGGACAACACCCAGAAGCTTGCCGGTGTCCGGATCGATCGCTGCAAAGGCCATGGAGCGGGCGTAATCGAGCTGGGTCAACTGAGCCAGGAAGCGGTGGTTGAAATCCTTGACCGGCGCGAAGAAGCGCAGCCTAAGGTCTTCCGGTGTCACGGACTGGAAGAAGGCGCGGAACAGACCTTCGTCCTCCGGCCGCACGGGCCGGACCGGAATGCTTTGACCGTCCTTGATGGTCAAGGTGCCCTCCCATTCCTTGGGATAGGGGCTGATCGCAAGCCGTGAGGTTCCGCTGCGGCCGGGATGGTGGGCTGGCACACCCAAAGTCATCCTCGTGTCGAGGGCGATCATACCGTCCTCCCGCAGGACCAGCGGATTGATGTCGAGTTCGCGGATTTCCGGCAGGTCGCTTGCGATCTGGGAAAGCTTCACCAGCGCGAGCGCCAGGGCTGCCCGGTCGAGAGCAGGGCGGCTGCTGGTGCCGTCGATCAGCCGGGCGATCCGCGTCCGTCCGATCAGGGCGTCGGCCAGATGCAGGTTCAACGGCGGCAGCTCGACGGCAATATCGACCAGCTCTTCAACCGCCGTCCCGCCTTGCCCGAAGACAAGCGCCGGACCGAAGACGGGGGTCTCCGCAAGACCGGCATAAAGTTCAAGCCCATGCCTGTCTTCCAGCATGGGCTGTACGGCAACACCGGTGATCCGGGCTTGCGGATAGGTCTTGGCGGTCTGATCCAGAAGCTCCTGGGCTGCTGCCTTCACCGCTTCCGGTGTTTCCAGCCCGAACCGCAAGCCGCCGACACGGGACTTGAAAGGAAGGTCTGGCGAAATGAGCTTCACGACGCAGCGCGTGGACCTGGTGAAAAAGCTGCGGGAGGCAAGTCCGGCCTCAGCCGCCGTTGGGCAGAGGCGCGTTTCCAGAACCGGCACCTGATAGGCGGTCAGAATGTCGGTTGCCTCTTCCGGTGTCAGGCTGGTGCGGCCTTCAGCCATGGCTGTTTCGATGATGCTCCTGGCCGTGCCTGCGTCTGGCGTGAACTCCTCTGGCAGGCTTGGCGGCAAGGCCATCAGGAAGTCGCGTGCTTCTGCATCTTGTGCCAGATAAGAAACAGCCCTGGCTGCCTGTGCGGGGCTGGCAAAGCAGGGGACCTTGGCGGCATCCAGCGTGGCTTGCGCGTCAAGATCCGCACCGGCGAGACAGGCAACAATGGCTTTGCGCCGTCCTGTCCGCCGCTTGTCCTCCTTTGCCGCCGTGGCAATGGCTTGCGCCAATGCAGAAAGGGGAGTGAAGGCCGTTGGGGCCTGCACGGCAAGCACCCCATTGGTTGCCGTGTCTTTCAGCAAGATGCCTATGGCGTGTTGAAGGGTTTCTGGCGGCAGGCTCTCCCGCAGAATGACCGGACCGGTATAGGCCGGGTCGTCATGATAGCGCTGCGGGATCTGCTGGTGCAGCATCGGCGCCAACTGGTCCATGGTTTCAGGTGAAAGGCGGGCGTTGGCCACACCGCTCTCCCGCAAGCGTTCTGTCGCTAGGCTGGCAAGGCTTCGGCTGTTGGAAAGAAGCGCGATCGACTTGAGGTCCTGCGCACGCACCCGTGACAGGGTTTCGACGGCCTCGAACATGGCATCGAGATCTGCGACCCGCAGCATGCCGGACCGGCGGAAGGCTGCATCATAGACGAGATCCGTCGTTGCAAGGCGGCCAGCGTGGGTCTGGTAGGAGATGCCGCTTGGTGCTGCCCTGTGTCCGGAACGGATGACCACGACAGGTTTGCTGCGGGCGGCAGCTCTGGCGGCGGACAGGAATTTCCTGGGGCTGGAAATGGCCTCCAGGTGGATGACAATGGCCCGCGTCCGGTAGTCCCGCGCGAAATAGTCGATGAGGTCGCCCACATCCACGTCCATGCGCGCGCCAAGAGAGACGACGCCGGAAAACCCGGTCTGGTGCGCTGCTGCCCAGGACAAGGTCGCATTCATCACCGCGCCGGAGCGGGCGAAAAAGGCGATATCGCCCGCAGCCGGAAGATCGGCGCTGAGGAGCGGGGAAAGGCCGAGATGAGGGAGAGCAAAGCCGAGACTGCCAGGGCCGATTAGGCGGATGCACTTCTCCCGGCTGGCGGTCAGGCATCGGTCAAGCAGGTCCTGAGGCCAGTTTTCAAAGCCCGAAGACAGGATGAGGATGGCCCGTGTGCCTTTTCCGGCAAGTTTGGAAATGACGTCAGGCGTGTCTTCCGCTGCGCCGAGCCAGATCGCGAGATCTGCTGCGCCTTCGGCGGTCTGCTCCAGACCTTGGACATGTCCGCCATCCGGAGCCGGAAACCCATCCAGATTCACAAGCGTTAGGGGAAGTTTCTGCTTTTGACCCTTCAGCCGCTCAGCGAGGCTGTCAAGCAGGTTCTGGGGATGCCGGCTCGGCCCTATCAGCGCCAGAGAGGAGGGAGCAAAGAAGCCATCAAGATTGCGGATCGTCATGGGGTCACCTTGGGCGAAAATGCGGTCTTGCCTGGCCTTGGTTCCTCCCGTGGCATCTGGCTAGCGTTCTATATTTTCCGGCCAGACGGTATTCGTCTGGCCGGGATACTTCATACTGCAGGTGCTGGTGGCACCTAGTGTGCCATCAGCACCGGAACAGTCATGCTGGCGAGAATTTCACGAGTTGCGCCACCGAACAGGAATTCGCGCATACGGCTGTGCCCGTAACCGCCCATGACGACCAGATCAATGCCATGATCAGAGACATAGTTCAGCAGCGTGTCGGCAACGCCGGCCTGCGGATTGGTGACCACGTCGATGGTCACGTCCAGACCATGCCGTGCCAGATAGGTGGCGATCTCGGCACCTGGCTGGCCGCCACCGCGCGCTTTCTTTTCTATCAGAAGGACTGTGATCTTCTCGGCACTGGAGAGCATCGGCAGGGCGGCATGGACCGCGCGGGTTGCCGTGGAGCTGCCATCCCAGCCGATCAGCACATGCTTCGGGGCGCCGGCCGGAGCACCGATATAGGGCACGAGCAGAACCGGCACGCCGCTTTCAAACAGGATTGTCTCGATCAGGAGATCGCGCATGGGTTCCGGGGAGTCCGGATTCGCCTGGCTGACAGCAACCATATCCGTTGTGCGGCAATGCTGCAGCACGCTTTCCAGCGGTCCACCGGTCAAAAGATCGGCCACGCGGCTTTCCGAGTTGATGCCGGCGCGCCGGGCCAGTTCGTCGAAAACGCCACGGGCATCCTTGGCGGCCGCAACAGCCTGCTCATGGGCTGCCTGCAGATAGTCGACCGGCATGGGCGCTGCGGCAAAAGCAGGAACCACAGGCTCGAACGCCATGGCCAGACCTGTCACATGCGCATCACTGCGTCCAGCCAGATCCAAGGCGTAGTTTGCCGCAGGCTGCGCTCCCGCAAGATCAATAATCGTGAGAATGTCTTTCAACGCCATGTCGGCCTCCTAGGGATAGGCGGAGCCGGACGGATGTCTGGCACCGCCGCTGAATGAACTCTATTCGCAGGCGCCTCCGCCAGCCTTGACAGGAATCAAATGCGCAAAGCGTGTATCCGTCAATATGTACACGCAAGAATACACTGCCGCAGCCCGCATCACATTGCCTTCAGCGCCTCGCGGGCGATAATGAGCCGCTGAATTTCGGATGTGCCTTCGTAGATCGTGGTGATACGGGCGTCCCGGGCATAGCGTTCCAGCGGGAAGTCCTTGATATATCCGGCCCCACCATGAAGCTGGAGCGCAGTGTAAGTGGCCTTTTGAGCGGCTTCCGAGGCAAAGAGTTTGGCCATGGAAGCTTCCTTGGCGAAGGGCTTTCCCGCATCTTTCAGCCATGCAGCCTGAAGGATCAGCAGCTTTGCTGCTTCCAGTTCGGTTTCCCGGTCGGCGATCATCCATTGCAGGCCCTGCATGGTGGAGAGGGGCTGGCCGAATTGCTGGCGCTCCTTAATATAGGCCTTGCCTGCGGCCATCGCGGCCTTGGCAATGCCAAGCGCGAGAGAGGCTACGCCAATCCGTCCACCTGCCAGTTCACCAACCGCGATGCGGAAGCCATCATTCTCCTTGCCGAGTAGCGCCGACGCCGGGATCCGGCAATCCTGAAACAGGACTTCGTTTGTCGCCGAACCGGTCTGTCCCATCTTCTTTTCTGCCTTGCCGATCACGAGACCCGGCGTTCCGGCCTCCACGAGAAAACAGGAAATGCCCCTGCCCTTCGGTGCGGAGGGATCCGTGACCGCCCAGACGACGAACACTCCGGCGTAATCCCCGGAGGTTATATAGAGTTTGGAACCGTTCAGGACATAGCCGCCGCCGTCTTTGACTGCCCGGGTCTTCATGGAGGAGGGGTCTGAGCCTGCGGAGGATTCCGTCAGACAAAAGCCGCCGGCAGGATAAGTGCCGTCAGTCAGCTTCGGCAGATAGGCTGCCTTTTGCTCTTCAGTCCCCACCGCCTGAATGACTTCACCTACCATATTGGTGACGGAAACCGTGACGGCAGTGGAGGCACAATGGCCCGCAAGAGCCTCGACGGCGAGGGCAAAGCTGACGGTGCCTGCTTCCGTGCCGCCGTAATCCGCCGAAACATTGAGACCCATGAACCCGTTTTCGGCCAATTCCTTCAGATTTGCCAGAAGGTCAGCCCGCCTTTCCCCCCTGTCCAAGGCTTCGGCCACCGGTGCCAGTTTCTCTGCGCCAAAGCGGCTGGCGGTGTCGGCAATCATCTGCTGCTCGTCCGTCAGGCTGAAATTCATCTTGTCTCGCTCCCATGAAATTTTGCGGTAACGTAGTTGCGGCTTCCGGCGTTTGTCCATGACCTTTTCCGGCCCCGGAGACGCCGCCGGTCCTTCAATCCGGAACATCGCACCTCCGCTGCGGAAAGGAAGGGCCAGCCTGCACCAAGGTCGAATAAGAACAATGGCCACAATGTTTTGCGGTTCGTGATGTTGCGGGCTAAGGTAGCCTCTTCGGGCAATTCTTCGTCCGGTTATTGAACGGTTCCGCGGAAGGGAGCGCGGAACCGGATTTCACCGGTGGTCACAGGCGGGCGCAGAGCGTCCCTGACAGGCTGCCAGTCTTTGCGAGCCGAATATCTGGGAGGATATGCATGCTCAAAGTCACGAAATTTACGACTGCACTGACCGCCACCGCTTTGGGGCTGCTGTTTGCATCCGAAGCATTCGCCGCGGACGTGACCTGGAATGTTTCACTTTGGGGTAAGCGCCGTGCGTTTACCGAAAATGTCGAGAAGCTTGCCGAGGAAGTCGCGGCAAAAACCAATGGCCGTTTCGAGATCAAGATGGCCTACGGCGAGTCCCTGTCCAAGGCAAAGGAAAACCTCGACGGAATCTCTTTCAACGCATTTGAAATGGCACAGATCTGCGCCTCTTACCATGCTGACAAAAATCCAACCCTGACGGTGCTGGAGCTGCCTTTCCTGGGTGTGAAGGACCTGGAAATGGAAACCAAGGTCAGCATGGCGCTCTACGAGCATCCGGCAGTGAAGAAGGACCTTGCCCGCTGGGATGCGATGGCTCTAATGCCGACGCCGATGCCCCAGTATAATTTTGTAGGCAACGGCGATGTGCCCAAGACCACCAAGGATTTCGAGGGCATGCGCGTGCGCGCACTTGGCGGAATCGGTGAGCTGATGTCTGCGGTTGGTGCCGTACCCACGACGGTGACCGCCTCTGAAACCTATCAGGCTATGGAATCGGGCACCGTGCGCGCTGCGTCTTTTGCTCCGCACGCTCATCTTTCGTTCAAGACGGTGGAAGTTGGCACCTGGTGGACCAAGAACATGAATCCGGGAACGGTCCAGTGTCCGGTCGTTGTCAGCATCTCCGCCTACAATGCCCTGCCGGACGAGTTCAAGACGGCTTTGAACGAAGCGGTCGCTCCTGCGCTTGAGCACTACATCGCCACCTACGACAAGGTCTACGAAAAGTGGTGGCCGGAGCTGGAAGCCCGCAAGATCCAGCAGATCGAGTTCACGGACGAGGATCTGGCGGAACTGCGCACCAAGGCCGCCCCGATCTGGAAAAAGTGGGTATCGGACATGGATGCCAAGGGCATTCCCGGTCAAGAACTGCTCGATCTGGCCACCAGCACCATTGGCAACTGAGGGGTTGGCCGTCCGGCCCTCTTTCCCTTTCCTGCCTTGTCCTTCCTCCGGCGCGTTTCGCGCCGGAGGCCATCTTTTGTGAGACCGATCCATGAGAGTTGATGACCGCCCGGTCGTGACCTCCGAAGCGCCACGCTACCGGATGTTCGACGGCGTCCTCGCAACAGTCGAAGACGTGTTCAACCTGATTGCCGCTTCCAGCATTTTGATCCTGATGCTGATGGCAGTCGCGCAGATCTTCCTGCGCACCCTTTTCAACAGTCCTATTCCGGGTTTCATCGATATCACCGAGCAGGCCATGGCGGTTTTCACCTTCATGGGCATTGCCTATTGCCAGCGGGTCGGCGGTCACATCCGCATGGAGATCGTGCTTGGAGCCTTGCGCGGCCGGACCCTTTGGATTGCCGAGTTCCTTGGGGTTCTCGTTGTTCTCATCGTGATCCTCGCGCTCGTCTTCGGTTCCTGGTTCCACTTCATGCGGGCCTGGCAACTGGGGGATTCCACGATCGATATTGGTCTTGCCACCTGGCCCTCCAAACTGCTGGTGCCGGTCGCCATGACGCTTCTTTGCCTGCGCCTCCTGGTGCAGCTCTACGGGTATGCCCGCCTGATCGCAGATCCATCCCGCGTTCCGGTTGCTGTACCGGTCGTCCTGAATGTTGAAGAAGAAGCCCGCCGCGAAATCGAGGAAGCCCTCGGCGACGGCACGGACGAGGAGGCACGGCAATGACCCCGTTTGAAGTTGGGCTGCTGATGACCGGCGTTCTGCTGGTTCTGGTTATCATCGGTGTTCGTGTCGCATTTGCCGCCGCATTTGTCGGTGTCGTCGGCCTGATCATCATCTTCACCATGAAGCAGGGCTTTGAGCGCGGCTTCATGACGGCCATCCAGATGGCCGGAACAATCCCGCATTCCAAATCCGTGACCTATTCCCTGTCGGTCCTGCCGACCTTCATTCTGATTGGCTTCCTCGCCTTCTATGCCGGATTGACCAAACAGCTGTTCGAAGCTTCGAAACGCTGGCTGGGCTGGCTGCCGGGCGGCATGGCCGTTGGAACCGTCTTCGCGACCGCAGGCTTTGCGGCCGTCTCTGGGGCCTCGGTGGCAACAGCTGCGGTGTTTGCACGCGTCGCCATTCCGGAAATGCTGGCGGTCGGCTATTCCAAGCGGCTTGCTGCAGCGGTCGTTGCTGCGGGTGGCACATTGGCCTCGCTCATTCCGCCAAGCGCGATCCTGGTGATCTACGCCATTCTGGTGGAGCAGTCGGTCGGCAAGCTGCTGATCGCAGGCTTTGTGCCCGGCATCTACTCTGCGGTGATCTACATTCTGATCATCGTCGGCATGTCGGCCTGGAAGGGCGATGCCCCGGCGATCAAGGGCTTCACCTGGGGCCAGCGGTTCGCATCCTTGCCCGGAACCTTGCCGATCCTGGCTGTGGTGGCCATTATTTTCGGCTCTCTCTATTACGGCATCGCGACGCCGACAGAGGCCGGAGCGCTGGGCGCTTTCGTGGTGCTGATAACCGCTATCGTCAAAGGCATGCGGCTCAAGCAGCTGGGGCAGGCTCTGCATGAAACGGCCAAGCTTGCGGTCATGATCTTCACCCTCATCTGGGGTGTTCTGGTCTATGTCCGCTTCCTCGGCTTTGCCGGTCTGCCGGATGCCTTCCGCGATTTCATCGTCGCACTGCCCCATGATCCGATGCTGACCATGGTCCTGATCCTGTGTGCCTATGCTGTGCTGGGCATGTTCATCGATGCCATCGGCATGCTGGTTCTGACCTTGCCGGTGGTCTATCCGGCGGTCATGGCGTTGAACGGCGGGGAAGGGGTTTCTGCTGCCGACAGTGCTTTCGGCATGTCCGGCGAGGCCTGCTCCATCTGGTTCGGCATTCTGGTGGTGAAGATGGCGGAGCTCTGTCTGATCACCCCGCCCATCGGCCTCAACTGTTTCGTGGTCTCGGGCGTGCGTCCGGACATCCCGGTGCAGGAGGTGTTCCGGGGCTGCGTGCCGTTCTTCGTCGCAGACGTGATCACCATCGCGGGGCTGCTCGCCTTCCCCTCGATCATCACCTGGCTGCCATCACTGATGTAGCGGTCCTTTGGACATGCAAAAAAATGGCCGCGCGGGGCTCTGTGCGGCCATTTTGATGAACGTTCAACCGCCGAAGCGGTTGGGACCGTCCGTTCCCCTGAAACTGGCGTTTGCAAAAAGAAACCATATGCCGACGAACGGAATGAAATAGGTCAGACATCATAACCCGGATTTGTCGCGGTCGTGAAAACGTCTGATTTCGAACGATGCCCTTATCAATCCTGCAATGACCGCAGTGGTGACGAGCAGGTAGTATCCTGCGGGTGAAAGGACGGGTGTCTCCGGCTGGATCCGGGACGCGGAAGAGGTGTAGGTGTCGATGCCAAGGAGAGAGAGGATTGCCCAGATCGTGACACCGCATACTGTGGTGGCAAGCCAGTAGTTCAATCGTCCTATCCGGCCTTCGAAGCTAAAGAAGACATTGAAGAGCGATGTTGCGGCGTTGACCACCGCATGCGGTTCAGCCTCAAAATCCTCAGAGCGTCGAGGTTCCAGGTAGGCGTCATACACAACGTCCGGCTCCGCTCGTCTTGCGGGCATGCGGGGCACGGCGTTTTTTGGGGCTCCGAGCTTGCCGAAGGGTTTCTTTGGTGGCGGCATGGTGCTTGACCGGGTCTGTCAGGAACGTGTCTTAGAAACCTTAGACCGCCCGGATTTAAGCAAACGTAATGGGAAAGCGGTAATTCCGGTCTTAGAACAGGCTTCCCTGAGATGCAGTGCCACTGCTTTTCGGAATGGCTGTCTTCTTTGTCTTTGCCGGTGTGGCCTTGGGCGGTGTCTTCGGAGGCAAGCTGCCTTCACCGCCTGCCACCGCATCGACCACACCATCGGCAAGCTCAATAGACAAAGCCGCGCCCGGAGCGACGCTCGCGGCGGAGCGGATGGGCTGGCCGGCTTCATCACGCACTAGAGCGTAGCCACGTGAAAGCACATCTTTGTAGGAGAGGGACTTCAGCAGCTTCTCCAGCCCGTCTAGCCGGTCGCGTTGTTTAGAGAGACGGGCCGCATAAGCCCGGTCCAGCCGCCCGGTAAATGTGGTCAGCCGTTCCGTTCCCAGATGGATCTGCTGGCTCAGACGGGCAGGGGACAGGCGGCCGGTCAGGGCTGCATAGGCCTGGCGCTTCTGGCCGAGGGCGACACCAAGAGCCCGCTGCTGGCGGTCGCCGAGACCTGTCAGCTTGTCTCCCGCATTGGCGAGGCCGCGGGTCAGCAGCAACGGCGATAAGCGGGCGCTGGCGTTTTGATAATTGCTGCGGTGGCTGCGGGTGTTTACCGTCAGCGCGTGTTCCAGCCGGGCTGCGGCATGGTCGAAGCGCTGGCGGGGCAAGGCGAGCAGCTCCTGCGGGCCAGGCAGGGCAGCTCCTGCGGCGCGAAGTTCGGTTCGCCGCGTGGAGATTAGGCGGATCAGACCGGACGAAAGGCGCCGCGACAGGTCGTCCACCATGGACATGAGATCGGCTTTGACCGGGACAGCGATTTCGGCAGCGCCCGTCGGTGTCGGCGCCCGCACATCGGCGGCAAGGTCGATCAGGGTCCAGTCGGTTTCGTGGCCGACTGCAGAAATGAGCGGAATCTCACTTGCTGCTGCGGCGCGGACGACAACTTCCTCGTTGAAGCCCCAAAGGTCCTCGATGCTGCCGCCGCCCCGGGCGACGATCAGAAGGTCCGGGCGCGGAATGGCACCGCCTGCCGGCAGTGCGTTAAAGCCGCGGATGCCGTTGGCGACTTCCGCCGCGCAGGTCTCGCCCTGCACCCGCACCGGCCAGACCAGCACGTGCAGCGGGAAACGGTCGGAAATCCGGTGCAGAATGTCCCGGATGACGGCACCGGTCGGCGAGGTGATCACGCCGATCACACGTGGCATGCCGGGCAGAAGCTGCTTGCGCTCCGGCGCGAACAGGCCTTCGGCCCCCAGCTTGCGCTTGCGCTCTTCCAGTAGCGCCATCAGGGCGCCCGCTCCGGCAGGCTCGATGGACTCGATGACCATCTGATATTTGGACTGGCCGGGGAACGTGGTGATCTTGCCCGTAGCGATCACTTCCAGACCCTGTTCCGGCTGGATCTTCAACCGGCTGGCGTTGCCCTTCCAGATCACGCCGCTCAGGACAGAGCGGTCATCCTTGAGATCCAGATAGATGTGCCCGGAGCCCGGACGGGAGATCCGGCCCAGTTCCCCGCGCACCCGCACATAGCCGAACGTGTCTTCCATGGTCTTCTTGATGGAGAACGAAATCTCCGAGACGGAAAACTCCGGGGCATTGGTCGGGGTGCTGGTCGCGGTGTCAGTCAATTGAGTGATTCCTTATTCGCGGTCCAAGGTGGCGTCAGCTGGGTGGAGGGTCAAGCGGGTGGGGGCTCCAGGAAAAGCCTTGGACGGCTTCATGTCCTCCAGGGGCATTGAAATTTGCAGGCCGCCCGTCCTAATTATGGTCACATGACCCGATATGATTACCGAATGCAGCGTCTTTTTCTCCGTCACATCCTGGCCGATGGCGCTTCCGTCGAAGCGGATCGCGGTCAGGCAAATTACCTCCTGAATGTTCTGCGCTTGTCGGATGGTGATGAAATCCTGGTCTTCAACGGCAGCGATGGCGAATGGGTGGCCCGCATACGCGCCACGGGCCGCAAGGCGTGCCATCTGGACTTGGTCAAGCAGGTCCGGCCTCAGGTGCCGCTGACAGACATCCAGTATCTTTTTGCCCCGCTCAAGCACGCCCGTCTCGACTATGTCGTGCAGAAGGCGGTGGAGATGGGGGTAGGGGCGATCCGCCCTGTGTTCACCCAGCATACCCAGACCTCCAGGGTTAATGTGGAGCGCATGGAGGCCAACGTTATCGAGGCCGCTGAGCAGTGCGGCGTCATTGCCGTTCCGCCCGTTCTGGAGCCAATGTCCCTCAAGGATCTTCTGGCCGGGTGGGCAACAGCGGAACCAAGCCGACAGCTGCTCTTTTGCGACGAGGGCGAGGAAAGCCAGAACCCGCTGGCGGTGCTTGCGGCACTCGCCGAGAGAGGCTGCAAGCAGCTGGCGGTCTTGATCGGACCGGAGGGCGGTTTTTCGGAAGAAGAGCGGGTCTTGCTGCGCTCGCTGCCCTTCGTGCTACCGATTCCGCTGGGACCGCGTATATTGAGGGCGGACACGGCAGCGGTCGCAGCCTTTGCAGTCATTCAGGCAACCGTGGGCGACTGGTGCTGACGGGTTTTGGGGAGCAGCATGGCTCAGGACGTTCTTCCGCCGGACAGGAGCCAGCCAGCTGCCGCAGGGCTTGACGGTGGCGCTCCCGTTCGCCGCCATTTCCGCCTGCGGCTTCCCGTCGGCGTCGCCCTTGGGCTTGTGTTCTCTCTGATGATGATTGTCATCTGCGGCGTAATCATCGGTTATATGTCGACTTCCGACAGGCGTATTGCAGGCCGGCTTCTGGATGACGGCGCAACAGCCACGCTGAAAGTCAACCGTGCCGTGTTGGACCGGTTTTTTGCCGTTCAGGAGACCGCGCTGCAAGCGGCTGCTCTGGACCTGAAAAGGAACCTGTCCGTAGCGGCAAATGCGATCTCAAACCGTTACGGCAGCCTCTTTCCGCAAGGAACGAGGTTGAGCGTTCGTGAGGCCGGTTCTCCTGCAGTGCCGGTATCCCCTGCCCTGACGGGGATACGGTTCGTCCGGGACGCGGCGGCTGAGGACACGATGCTGGAGCTGGCCTATGGCTTCGAGCGCGGTAAGGAGCTGGTTTCCCTTTACCCCTTGCGGATCGTCGACGGCCTGCTCGGGCAGATGAAATGGGAGGGGCGGCAGCAGCCTTTCCTGCTCGAGGGGCGTGACAAGGTCATATCCATCAGCGGCTGGAAGCGGCCGGTTTCGCAGGCCGGTCCAGCTTCACCTTTACCAAGCCTCTCCGACCTCGGGGATCATCCTCTTCGTGCGATCTGGCAGGAGAATGCTGATGCGCATACCATGGGCGGCAACGTCACGGGCCGCGTCTTTCCCTCCTCAGGTGGAATGTATACCGCCATTTTGGCTGACATCACCGATGGCCCCGCCGCAGGGTGGACGCTGGGAACGCTTTACCAGGCCAAGGATTTTGGTGCGGCTCTCGATCAGAGCCGCATTGTCCTATATGCCGCCGTCATTGCCCTCTGCATCGGAGCGTTTCTGTCCTTCCTTCTCGGCCGCCTGCTGGGCCGGCCATTGACGCGCCTTGCGGAAGCTTCCGCACGGGTCCGAGGACTCGATTTTGACGGAATCGCACAGCTCCCGCCCTCGCGTTTGACAGAGCTGGACAACGTAAACGCAGCGTTCAACGGTACGGTCAGTGCACTCAATGCCTTTGCGCGCTATGTGCCACGGCAACTTGTGAAGCGCTTGATTGAACAGGGGATGACCGATCCGCGTCAGATCGAAACCCGTGAGATGACTGTCGTCTTTACTGACATCGCAGGTTTTACGACCATGGCTTCGCGCCTGAGTGCGGAGGAAACAGCCGGATTCCTGACCGGGTACTTCGAACTTGTCTCCGATGCCATTTCCGCCGAGGACGGGACCATTGACAAGTATATCGGCGACGGGGTGATGGCCTTCTGGGGCGCGCCGGTTGATCAGCCTAACCACCGGGAGCTGGCGGTTGCGTTCGTTCGCAAACTCGCAGAGCGGCTGGATGAGGAGGCCGACAAGCGGATCCGGGTCAGAGTCGGCATTCACACCGGACAGGTCGTCGTCGGGAATATCGGCTCGATCAGCCGCGTGAATTACACCGTTATCGGGGACGTCGTGAACGTTGCTGCCAGACTGCAGGAATATGGCAAGTCCGTCGATCCGGACGCCCGTCTCATAGCCTTGGCAAGCGAGGAGACGATGGCAGGTGTTGAGCGCGGGGAGGGGGAAAACCTGGTCGGAAGAATTTCCTTGCGGGGACGTGAACAAGAGACCTCAGTGTTCAGAATCGTGTGACCGGAAGTTTATGACGGAGGTCTGTATTGCATTCCGGACTTCTTAGTCCTAAATGCGACGAGCTTGAATTGTTTCGGCTTTAGGCGGAGCAATTTGGAGCCGCATTCGTGCGTCCGATATTCATTTATGCGTCTGCGCGTGACCTGCCCGCCGGGTGACTTTCGCGTCGTACGAGAATTGGGAATTCCATATGGCCCGCGATACCGTGGACACGACTCCAATTGAAACCGTTGCTGGCCTGGCGGCAGTCCTTGAAGAGGGATGCAAGCCGAAGGAGTCCTACCGGATCGGCACAGAGCACGAGAAATTCGGCTTCCACTTGTCCGATTATTCCCCCGTTGCCTATGACGGCCCCAACGGTATTGAGGCTGTTTTGAAGGGCATGGAAGGCCTGCTCGGCTGGGAGCCGATCGAGGACAATGGCAAAATCATCGGCCTGGCCGATACCATTGGCGGCGGCGCGATTTCCATTGAGCCGGGCGGACAGTTCGAGCTGTCCGGCGCCCCGTTGGAAACCCTGCACCAGACCTGCCGCGAGACCAATGCGCATCTGGCGCAGGTTCGTGAGATCGCTGACCCGCTCGGCATCGGCTTCCTTGGCGTCGGCATGACGCCGACCTGGCGCCGCGAGGACATGCCGGTCATGCCGAAGTCCCGCTACGAGATCATGACCCGCTACATGCCCAAGGTGGGCACCATGGGTCTCGACATGATGTACCGGACCTCAACCATTCAGGTGAACCTGGACTTCTCGTCCGAGGCCGACATGGTCAAGAAGATGCGCGTTGGCCTGGCCTTGCAGCCGGTTGCAACGGCCATATTCGCCAACTCGCCGTTCACCGACGGCAAGGTCAATGGCCTGAAGTCGTACCGCGCGCACATCTGGACCGACACGGACCGGAACCGCACCGGTGACCTTCCCTTTGCCTTTGAGGACGGTTTCGGTTTCGAGGCCTATGTGGAATGGGCGCTCGATGTGCCGATGTATTTCGTCAAGCGCGGCGATACCTATTTCGACGTCACTGACACCACGTTCCGCCAGTTCATGAACGGTGCCCTTGAAGGACGTGTCCCCGATGCCCGTCCGACCCTTGGTGACTGGAACAACCACCTCGGGACTCTCTTCCCCGATGTGCGCCTTAAGAAATACATTGAGATGCGCGGTGCCGACGGTGGCCCCTGGCGCCGGATCTGTGCGCTGCCGGCCTTCTGGGTTGGTCTCCTTTATGATGAAGGTGTTCTGGACGAAGCCTGGCAGCTGGTGCGCGACTGGACTCAGGAAGAGCGTGCCGCCCTGCGCGCCGGCGTTCCCAAGGATGCCCTGCAGACGCCGTTCCGCTCCGGTACGGTCCTGGACATCGCCCGCGAGGCGACAGCTCTTTCCCGCAAGGGTCTGCAGCGCCGTGGCCATATGAGCGATGGTGGTCTCGACGAGACGGTGCATCTGGCGCCGATCGAGGAAGGCCTTGCTGCCGGCATGTGTCCGGCAGACGTTCTGCTCAACCGCTACAACGGCAGCTGGGGCGGTGATCTGAACCAGATCTACAGGGACTACGCCTACTAGATTTGCGCCCTGAAGCTGGCCAAATCAGACTTGCCCGGTGTCTTTTCCGGGCAAGTTGCATCCTCCATTTGACGAGATGCTCCGTAAAGCGGATCATGCTTGCGAGACCATGCGTTAAGAGGCTGCACCCATGACAGAAAATCCCGGATCCGCATTCCCGCTCGATCTGGCCGCTATTGCGCGAGACATGCAGCAGCGGTTCGGGTGGAGCGAGGGAGATCTGGGCGAGGCCATGCGGCAGCTGATGCCGGCAGCCATGAGCGGCCTGAAGAACTTCGGCCCCTTTGTCCCCTCAGTGCAGCCCTTCTTAAGCAGCTGGCCGGTAGCAGGAGCTGCCAACCCGTTCTCGCCGCCTCAGTTCTCCACCGAGAGTTCCGATCACCTTCTGCCCTTTTTCGGCCCGAAGTTCGTGCGCGATGCGGTGTCCGATCAGATTGCGCAGGTCACCGGCCTGCAGCGTGAGGCGATCGCTGAAATGATGCCTGTGGCCGCAACGCTGGCGATGGGGCAGGTCGCCCGGCCCTATCTGCAGGGAGAGGCCCGTGAGCTTCTGGATGCGTTTCTGCGCGGCTACGCCCGCGGGCGGCCCAAGCCGGTTCCGGGCCCCGCCGATTACATCCAGGGCTACACTCAGGCCATGCAGAGCTTCTGGTCCGGTTTCCTGAAACCGTTTGAACGGCAGGAAACGCTTTCCGAAGAGCCGGAGGCGGATGAACCGGAAGAAGAGGAAATCGTTCTGCAGAATGCTGGGGAATCTGAGGCCGCACAGTCCGGTACTGACGAGCCGGAAGAGCAGGGCGAGTTCGGAGCTATGGTCTCGGACTGGATGACTGCGGGCCGGGACTTCCAGTCCAGCCAGTTCAAGGCCTTTGACAGCTTCTTCGAAAAGGCCATCAAGGACATGACGGCCGGCCGTTCCTGATCAGGAATAAAAATTGGCCCGCCGGGGGCAGCGGGCCAAGTTGGTCAGCGGGGTCTCGCCGACAGGGTAAGGTGTGCCTGAAAGGCAAATCGATTTAAAAAGCGCTCTCGCAGCCCTTTCAGGCTGCCAGATGCCCTTCCTTGGCTGGGCGCTGCCCGCCTGCGGAACGGGGCGCTTCATAGGCCAGAAGAACGGCGCTTTGCGGGCGTGTCACGGTGCTCAGATGCCGTATGCTCGCTGCCTGGCTCAGAACCACGGATGGATCGGACGAGAGAGGCTGCCGCAAGGCGGATCGAACCTCGCTCCGTGTCAGGCCGATGTCCATCAGCTGCTCATCCGTCAAATGAGACAGGCGGTTCACCTGGCGGCGGTTCTTGAGGAGTTTGAACACGCGTGCAAACACGGCCCAAGCGGTGGCGGTCTGGCTTTTGGTTGCTGGCGTTGTCATTTTCTTTGCTCCTCAAGACGGCGGAGGGAGAGAGCCGTCGTGTTCTTGGCGGTCGTGGGAAGAAGCAATCGCTGGGAACGCGCGGACCATGTCCGATCACTCTGCATTAATCCAACGAATGTTTTTTATGTGACCAATCGGTTTTAGTTATGTCTTTGCGGTTACAGTCGAATGCGGGGCAGGAACTGGCGGAAATGCGGGGACCGGCATTTGACATGCCATGTCCGGGCTTCCGGTCTGTTCCTGCCATCCGCTCCTGTTCACGCGCCAGACCGGGCAAATGTGGCTGGTGCGGACGGGCGTTTGCTGTTGCCTCGGCGCTCGCTTCTGGCCTCCTGCAGGCAGTGGCTCGAATCGAGCAGCACCGGCTGTGAGAGAGCGGAAACGATATCGGTCCGGCACAGGCCGATGTCGCGGAGTTCGTGGTCGCTCCAGTGGGCAAGCTGGCGGACGGCCCGCCGGTTGCGCTGGACTTCGATAAGGCGGCTGACCTGCGCAGTCACGCGCAGCAGCCAGTTAGACTGTCTGGTCATCGCTGGTGCTCCGGGCGTGGTCCTTGTGGAGGGAACATCGCCAGTTTGGTTTGGAGGGTTGGGAACGGGATGACTATGCACATGCAAAGAATGATTTCACAAACGAATGTTTTTAATGATATTCATATGAAACTTTGATGAGAGGCTTCCGCCATGCTTGATCTCGACCAGCTTCGTACATTCGTGGCCATTGCCGAATGCGGCAGTTTTACCCGTGCTGCTGAAACCGTGCACAAGACCCAGTCCGCTGTGTCCATGCAGATGCGCCGGCTTGAGGAACGGATCGGCCGTCCGATCTTTGTGCGCGATGGGCGCATGTCGCGTTTGACGGAGAATGGCGAGCGCCTGCTGCATTACGCCCGCCGTCTGGTGCAGCTGAATGATGAAACGCTGGCGGCTTTCGACGAAAGCGAAGTCTCCGGCTTTGTCCGTCTTGGAACACCTGACGACTATGCAGACCGGTTCCTGCCGGAAATTCTGGCCCGCTTCTCCCGCTCCAACCCCAAGGCGGAAGTCAACGTGGTCTGCGCCCCAACCCCCAATCTGTTTGACCTGGTGGCAGAGGGGGAACTTGACGTTGCCATCGTCACCCACGTCCAGAAAAAGGGGCGCAAAGGGGCCGATGTCATCCGGCGGGAGCCGTTGCTCTGGGTCGCTTCTGCCCGCCATGCAGTTGAAAACGAGAGCCCTTTGCCGCTCGCTTTGGGGCGTCCGGACTGCGACTGGCGCCGCGCGGCGCAAGCCGCATTGGCCGCGGGCAATCGCGAAAGCCGGCTGCTTTATTCCAGCTGGAACTCCACGGCAGTCGGGGCCGCCGTACTGGCGGGGCTTGCGGTGTCCGTGCTGCCTGAATCGGCTCTCCGGTCGGGCATGCGGGTGCTTTGCGAAGCCGATGGCTTCCCGAAACTTCCCGATTGCGAAATCGGGGTTCTGAGATCCTGGCGCCAGAACACCCGCGTGACCGAGGCCCTTGTCGAGCACATCATCTCTTCTCTCGACAACCTGTCTGTGCCACAGGCTGCCGAGTAAGGAGCATTACGCCAGTTACGCGGAAACGCGGAAATCCTGCCGGATCACTCCGGCCGCGGCGGCTTCTTCTTCGTGGTGCGCTTCCTTCCAGGGTTCTTTCAAAGCGGCCTGATACCAGTCCTGCATGGTTGGCAACGCGAGGATGCGATCCACATAGGCGGATGAGGCGGCAGACAGCGCCGGGCTGTAGGTTTGGGCCCGGAACGCGACCGGCGCGAAGAAGGCGTCTGCGGCGGTAAAGGCGGCTCCGGCCAGGAAGGGACCGCCGAAGCGCGACAGGCCTTCGCTCCAGATCTGGTCGATCCGCGCCCAGTCCCAGAGCAAAGCAGGTGTCCAGTCCTTTACATCGATGCGCAAAGCGCAGTTCATCGGACAGAGATTGCGAAGCTCGGAGAAGCCGGAGTGCATTTCGGCAGCCGTACAGCGGGCAAAGATCCGGGCTTCCTTGTCTTCCGGCCAGACGCCGGGAAAGCGGTCGGCGAGATATTCCACGATGGCGAGCGAGTCCCAGACCTTGATGCCATCGGCTTCAAGCATGGGCACCCTGCTATTGGGAGAGAGAGCCTTTAGCTCGTCCCAGGTATCGCCATGAAAGGAATAGAGCTTTTCCTCGAATGCAATACCAAGATGCTGCATGAGAACCCAGGGCCGCAGGGACCAGGAGGAATAGTTCTTGTTAGCGATGTGAAGGCGCATGGTTTTGTTCCAGGACTAGGAGAGAGGTCAGGACTTGCTGCGGAGCATAAGAACGTTACCGGCAATCACGCAGACGAGACCGGCAAGTGCTGCGGCGTTCCAGTGATAGTCTTCAAAGATGGTCGAGACGGACAGGGCGATTACCGGGAAGATGACGGTGGCATAACCGGCGCGTGCGGATCCGATGCGGCCGAGAAGGGTCAGATAGGAGCCGAAGGCGATGACCGAAGCGACGATGGCCAGGTAGACCAGGCTGCCGATATAGGCCGGGGTCATCTCAACCGCAAAGCTGCTGCCGCGCAGGGCGGTGAAGCACCCCAGGAAAAACGCGCCATAGAGCATGCCCCAGGTGGTGGCAGCGGTAACCGAGATGCCGGCGCGCTGTGTGGAGGCCGAGACCATGTTGCCCAGGCAGAAGGACAGCGTGCCGATAGAGCAAAACAGCAGGCCGAGCAGAGCTTCGCCGCCCACATCCGTCTTGGCAATCTGCGGCTCGAACATCAGCGCGATGCCGCTGAATCCGATGAGGCCGGCAAGGAGGCTGCGTGTGCCGGGACGCTGTCCGAAGATGAGGAACCCGAGGAACAGGTTCAGCACGGATGCCAGTGAAAACACCACGGCCAGAAGGCCGGAAGGCAGTAGGCTCGCGCCGAAATAGAAAAGCGTGAAGTTGGTTGAAAAGAGCAGGGCGCCCAGGGCTGCAAACCGGAGGTGGGTGCGCAGCGGATAGGCGAGCCTTTCCTGACGGAACAGGCTCCAGCCGACCATGATCAGGGCGGCCAGGACAAAGCGCCAGAACACGGAGACTTCCGGTGCCACGGTGCCCACCTGTCCGCGGATTGCGATCCAGCTGAAGCCCCAAGCAAAGACCGTCATGCCATAGAGACCGTAATCGCGGGCAGAAAGGCCGCCGCTGGGCGCGCGACCGGCAGTAAGGGCAAGGCTCATCTGGGTATCCGTTGCATTGAGACTGCGGCGGATCCTGCGCTCCGCAATTGTTCAAAGCCAATGATAGTTTGTGAAGTATCGATCAGGATTGCTGAAGTGCGCGGGCAGCCGAAGAGTGCCAGCTTGGCTCGTAGCCGCTGGCAAGGGCCAAGACGGTGGCACGAGGGGTGAGGACCTGACGGGTAATGTCACCTGTTTCAGCTAGAGCTACGTCAGTCCCTTCATATCCATCCGGTGTCCAGAGCAGCCAGTGACCGGAGTGTTTCGCATGCGGTTTCCCATGGATCATCGCAACAACGCCGTCCGGCAGGGTGTTTTCCCGGGCCAAGGTTGTTTTCTGCTTCTTTCCGTCGAGCCTGTCCTCATGCAGAAGGCTATCCATTTCGCCGGCAGTCGCCTTGCAGGAGAAGCCGTTTCCCTTTGAAAAGGCTGCCTGATACAGCAAGGCGTCCGCGCGGCGGCACTCGAAACAGGGCCGGTGACCTGCTGCAAGAGCGGTGACCTCATCCAGGAAAAACAGCTCCGTATAGCCCTCTCCCATCACGGTTCGATGCCGGTTCTTGAATTCAAGCGTACAGCAGATCCAGCGTCTTGAGACATGGGTCTTCCGGGTCAGCCTTTTGGTCTGGGGATCATGCATCCTGCCGCCGCGATTGCCCATGAACAGACCGCGTTGCGCGATGGCGGCGATCTCTCCCGTCGGGAGCACCCGGTTTTGAAGCGGCTGTCTCATGTTGACTTAGCTCGGCTGGGAAGCTGGAATGAAAGAAAAAGGCCGGGCGCTTCCACCCGGCCTTTTGATCCTAAAGCACCAGGTTGTGCCGTCCGACTTTATTGATGTCGGTCTCGCCGCAAAGACCCATGGTGATGTCCAGTTCCTTGCGGATGATCTCTAGGGCGGTGGTGACGCCGGGGCGGCCCATGGCGCCGAGACCATAGATGTAAGAGCGGCCAATGTAGGTGCCCTTCGCTCCCATGGCCATGGCCTTGAACACGTCCTGGCCAGAGCGGATGCCGCCGTCCATATGGACCTCGATCTTGTCTCCAACCGCGTCGACGATCTCTTTCAGAACATCATAGGAAGCCTGCGCTCCGTCCAGCTGGCGGCCGCCGTGGTTGGACACGATGATGGCGTCGGCACCGATCTCCGCCGCTATCTTTGCATCCTCGACATCGTTGATGCCCTTCAGGATGAGCTTGCGGTTCCAGTGCTTCTTGACCCATTCCACGGAGGACCAGTCGAGAGTCGGATCGAACTGGCTTGCGGTCCACTCGGCAAGCGAGGCCATGTTCTCTACGCCCTTCACATGGCCGTGGATGTTGCCGAACTGGCGGCGCTTGGTCTGAAGCATGTTCCAGCACCAGCGGGGTTTCAGCGCCAGGTCCAGCAGCACCGGAAGGGTTGGCTTGGGGGGCGTGGAAAGGCCGTTCTTGATGTCGCGGTGACGTTGCCCAAGCACCTGCAGATCAAGGGTCAGGCAGAGGGCCGAGCAATTGGCGTTGTGCGCCCGTTGCATCAGGGATTCGGAAAAGCCCCGGTCACGCATGACGTAAAGCTGGAACCAGAAAGGCTTGCTTGTGTGTTCCGTCACATCCTCGATCGAGCAGACCGACATGGTGGTCAGCGTGTAGGGGACGCCGAATTTTTCGGCCGCCTGGGCCGCGAGGATTTCGCCGTCCGCGTGCTGCATGCCCGTCAGGCCAACCGGGGACAGGGCGACGGGCATCGTGACCGGCTCGCCGATCATCGTGGTGGCGAGGCTCCGGTTGTTGATGTTCACGGCAACGCGCTGGCGCAGCTTCTGGCGCTTAAAGGCGGCTTCGTTGTCGCGGTAGGTTTCCTGGGTCCAGGATCCGGTGTCGGCATATTCATAAAACATTTTCGGAACACGCCGCCGGGCGAGGGCCTGCAGATCGGCGATGGAAGTGATCGGAGCCATGGTGTGTCCTTTGAGGCTGACGAGACGGGGTGAAGATCAGGATGAGCCGCGCGAGCGGCGTTTCAGGCTGGCAGGTGAAGGCGAAGCTGCGCGCTGAATGCGGCGCAGATCCGCGAGGGACTGCCGCGAGGCGTTCTGTTCTGCGGCGGCGAGCGCCGCCTGCACATAGTCGATGTGTTTGCGGGACGCTTCGCTTGCGCCGTCCGCATCGCCTTCGAGAATGCAGCGGGCGATTTCCTTGTGCTGGGCCAGAAGGTCGGTGCGGGCTCCGGCGGGATCGTAGAGGCGCTGGCGGTTGAGGACGACCCCATTGGCCAGGAGCCTGTAGCAGGAGCGCAAGGCATGCAGCAGGATGAGATTGTGCGCTGCCTCACTGACGGTCTGGTGAAACTCGATGTCGAGTTCGGCTTCCAGATCGTGGTCCCCCGCCTCATAGGCGGCATCCATGCGCGCCAGAATGCCGTTGAGACTGGCCCGGTCGGCCTCCGTCGCCCGGTTGGCGGCATGTTTTGCAGCGGTCGCCTCGATGTCCTTACGGAATTCCAGATAGTCGGAGGTGGCCGAGGGATGGCGCTCGATCAGGCCGATCAGAGGTTCGGAAAAAATAGGGCCGATCACATCGGCGATGAAGGTCCCGCCGCCCTGCCGTGAGGCGACCAGTCCCCGGTCTTCCATATCTTTCAACGCATCACGCAGAACGGGTCTGGACACGTCGAGATCCTGGGCAAGATCGCGTTCGGCAGGAAGGCGGTCACCCGGGCGAAGAACGCCATTCAACACCAGCTCTTCAAGCTGCTGCACGACAGCGTCTGCCGTTCTGTGGTGATCGATTTTCCTGAACATGATTTCAGATCTGTTGCCGCGTGGGACCAAGGGGCTGCCTTACTGAGCGACTAAACATGAGAGTGCAAAATTGGTCAATAAATTTGTCCAATTTTGAATCTGCGATTTTTGTCAAAATGCAGCAAATCGCGCGCAAAGTTGGTGATGACAAGCGGGGGCTCTTGTGTTCAGCCTTACGTAACGGACGGCAATTGTTCACGGTGGGCGATGAGCCAACAGGTGAAATCGGAGGGGGATTGTATGGGGCTGGGGGAGCAGAGCTCAGGGGGGCACTTTCCGTCGTTTGACTGCCACGACTTGCGCGAGGCGGCTCTAGGTGAAGTGCATGCCCGGCCCTTCCGGCCGATCAAGGGCGCAAATACGGTTTTGCATTATGCGTTCATCTCCAATGCAGAGGAAGCGGCCGCCGATCACGCCTGGTTCTGTGATTTCTGCTCCGCGCAGGGGGCGCCCGGGCCGGGAGTGTCGGCGCGCTATCACACGCTTTCGATCAGTTGCGGCGTGTTGAGCTGGGAACGGCACACGGAATTCGTTACCTACACTTGGGAAGGCCCTGCGGGAAAGGAGCCTTTCGCGGCCCTTCCGGTGTCTCATCCTTTCGGCTCGGCTTTCCGGGCTCCGGGGGCCATGCTGGTGGCGACGCGGCTCGATCTCTTTCCATCCGAGGCAGGCGGCGACTGGCGGCGGCATTATGATCCAGCCAGCCTGACTGCATTTCAAGTTGAGGGGCGCAGCGCTCTTGCCGCAACGGATTTCCGTCCGGATGGCAACGGTATGACCCGTATCCTGGTTTTGAACGAGGGGATGAGCCCTGTGCAGGCAGGCGCTGCGGTCCAGCGTCTGCTGGAGGTCGAAACCTACAGGATGCTTGCGATGCTGGGTCTGTTCGAGGCGAACCGCCAGCAGCCAGAGGTCAGCCGGATCGAGCGCGAACTGGTCCAGCTTACCAACCGGATGCGCGACAGCGCCGGGCTCGACGACAACAAGTCTTTGCTGGATCAGCTCTCCCGCCTGGCCAGTTCTCTGGAAGCGGGAGCTGCCGAAAGCGCCTATCGCTTTGGCGCGAGCCGGGCCTATTACGACATTGTACTGGCCCGGCTGAACGCGCTGGACGAGCAGTCCGTGCCCGGTGATCTCAGCATGTCCGCGTTCCTCAGCCGCCGGCTGGCTCCGGCGATGCGCACCTGTCATTCGGTCGAAGACCGGCAGGCGAATCTTTCGCGAAAGCTTGCCCGGGCATCCACCTTGCTTCGAACCCGGGTGGACGTGGATCTGGAACAGCAGAACCGCAGCCTGCTGGAATCCATGAACCGCCGCGCCCGCCTGCAGCTGCGCCTGCAGCAGACAGTCGAAGGCCTGTCGGTGGCTGCGGTCAGTTATTATGTGGTTGGGCTGATTTCCTATCTGATCAAGGCTGCCAAGGAAGCAGGCGTGCACATGCCCAATCCCGCCGTGGCAACGGGCCTGGCCGTTCCGGCCGTCGTTCTGCTGATGTGGTACACGGTCCGGCGCATCCGCAAGCATCATGCCGAAGAAGACGAGGCGGGTTAGAAAGACAGTCAGACAAAAGGCCCGGCGCAATGCCGGGCCTGAGGTTGATGACAAACCTCCCAACTCGTCATCCCGGACGCAGCGAAGCGGAGATCCGGGACCGGTGAGTCGAGGTAGTTCGGTATGCAACTCTCTGAGACCGATAGTCTTTTGGCTCACCGGTCCCGGCTCGCGCTCCGCTTGGCCGGGATGACTATCTCAGCTTTTGTACCTTTGTCAGCAGTCTGAGGCCCGCCGATTGGCGGGCCTTCATGCTTCTTAAGATCTGTTCGCGTTTGCCCGCTTACTGAGCCTTGCCGTCGGCGCCGAAGGTCTTGAGGTAAGCAATCACGTTCTCGCGATCGTCTTCCTTCTTCAGACCGGCAAAAGCCATCTTGGTCTTGGGGACCATGTCCTTTGGATTGGCAAGGTAGAGGTCGAGCTCTTCCTCGGTCCAGACGTGGCCTTCGTCACCCTTTGCCTTCATGGCAGGAGAGTACTTGTAGTCGGCCAGAGACGCCGTGGTGCGGCCAACGATGCCGTTCAGTTCCGGGCCGACCTTGTTCTTCGCGCCTTCGCCGACTGCATGGCAAGCGGCGCACTTCTTGAAGACCTTTTCGCCTTTGGCCGCATCGCCATCAGCAAAGGCGTGTGTGGTCAGGGCCAGAACGGCACCAGCGACCATCATCATACGCTTCATGTAATTCTCCCTCGTGTCTCGTCCGGAGCACAGATCAGCC
Organism: Roseibium litorale; assembly: GCF_014842915.1. Lineage (GTDB taxonomy): Bacteria > Pseudomonadota > Alphaproteobacteria > Rhizobiales > Stappiaceae > Roseibium > Roseibium litorale. Next base: position 53,225 of record NZ_JACYXI010000010.1, read on the forward strand.
GATCCTTTCTCCATCAGAATGCTATTGAGTAGCAGGTCGTTGCCTCTGACTAAACAGGAACCTTTGTCGCAGTTTGAAGAGGCGCAGGAGGAATGGCCGGTTCGCCGTCTGCGCCGGGCGGCTGCAGCCATTGCTCCAGACCTTGGTCCCAGGACGGCGAAGGGCCATAGAGCTGGGCAAGATAATCGATGAAGACGCGGACCTTGGCAGGCAGGAACCTGCGGCTTGGATAGACCGCGTGGAGACCCACGTCCTTGGAGGCACGGTAGGCCGGAAGCACCACACGCAGCTTGCCTTCACGAAGCTCCGGGCCAATGTCCCAGGTAGAGCGCAGGGCAATGCCGACGCCCGCCAGCAGGCATTCGCGCACGACTTCAGATGAATTGGTCCGGATCGGCGAGTTGGTCCGCACGGTCTCCAGCCCATCCGGGCCGGCCAGCCGCCACGGGTCCTGGTTGTGTGCGGCAAGGCAAATGTGGTTTGCGGCCAGATCCTCGATGCTCTCCGGTTCGCCATGGCGCTCCAGATAGGAAGGTGCAGCGCAGAGCAGCCGGTGGATCGGGGCGAGCTTACGGGCAACCAGACTGGAATCGGACAGCTCCGCGATCCGGATCGCCACGTCATAGCCTTCCGCGACGATGTCCACGAACCCGTCATCAAGGTCCAGGTTGAGGGACAGATCTGGGTTCACTTCCAGGAATTTTCCAAGATGGGGCGCGATATGCAGCCGGCCGAAGGAGGTCGGGGCGGCGACCTTGAGCGTGCCACGTGCCTGCGCCGAGCCGCGCGAGACGAAAGCTTCCGCTTCCTCGACCGAGGCGAGGATGGCAATCACCCGCTCATAGAACCCCTGGCCCGATTCCGTCAGGGCGATCTGCCGGGTGGTGCGCTGAAGCAGCCGTGTGCCGAGCTTGTCCTCCAGCCGCCGGATGCGTTTGGAGACAACGGCGGGGGAGAGGTTCATCTCCCTGCCAGCTGCAGACATGCTGCCTGCACTGACCACGCGGGCGAAGATTTCCATGTCAGTGAGGTTGCTCATTTTCAACGATCCGGAAAACGTTCTATGGCTGAAGCGGCATATCGCAGACCGCTGTTTTTTGTCAGAATGACATTCGGGCCAAATCAGCGTCAGGTTGATTTGCTCTGTTCCGGCAATAATGCAACACATTTATGCCGTGGAGGAAAGGGAGAGAAGAATGGTCGCCATCGCGATGCCAAAGCCGGACAGTTCGGTGATGGGCCGCAGGGACGAGATCGTTGCGGCCTTGCGGGCCATTGTACCCGGCGAAGGCGTGATAAGCGACGAGACGGGAATGCGCCCCTACGAGACGGACGCCCTGACGGCCTACCGGCAGATGCCCTTGATCGTGGTACTGCCGGAAACGGTGGATCAGGTCTCCCGCGTGCTGCGCTATTGCCATGAAAACGGTGTGAAGGTTGTTCCACGCGGGGCGGGAACCTCGCTCTCCGGTGGTGCTTTGCCGCTGGCTGATGGGGTGCTCCTGTCGATGATGAAGTTCAACCGGGTTCTGGACATCGACTTTCCGAACCGGGCCGTCGTTGTGCAGCCGGGCGTTACCAATCTCGGCATCACACGGGCGGTGGAGCATGAAGGCTTCTACTACGCTCCAGACCCTTCCTCCCAGATTGCCTGCTCGATCGGCGGAAATATTGCGGAAAATTCCGGCGGTGTGCACAGCCTCAAATACGGCCTGACGACCAACAACGTACTCGGCCTCGAGATGGTGCTGATCACCGGTGAGGTGATCCGGCTTGGCGGCAAGCATCTCGACAGTGAGGGTTATGATCTTCTGGGTCTCATGACCGGCTCGGAAGGGCTTCTCGCTGTGGTTACCGAGGTGACCGTCCGCATCCTGCAAAGGCCCGAGACGGCCCGCGCGCTGCTTGTTGGCTTCCCGTCCAGTGAGGATGGCGGGCGCTGCGTGGCAGAGATCATCGCAAGGGGCATCATTCCGGGCGGACTGGAAATGATGGACAAACCCGCGATCCACGCGGCAGAGGCTTTCGTCAATGCCGGTTATCCGCTGGATGTCGAGGCGCTTTTGATCGTCGAGCTGGACGGGCCGGAAGCGGAAGTGGACTACCTGATCGAACGGGTGGAGAGCATCGCCCGGAAGAACAATGCCAGCGACTTGCGCATTTCCACGAGTGAGGAAGAGCGCATGACCTTCTGGGCTGGGCGGAAGGCAGCCTTCCCTGCGGTCGGGCGTATCTCTCCGGACTATCTCTGCATGGATGGCACAATCCCGCGTAAGGAACTGCCGAAGGTCCTCGCCCGCATGCGGGAACTGTCCGAGAAGCATGGGCTGGGCGTTGCCAACGTGTTTCATGCAGGCGACGGCAATCTCCATCCGCTGATCCTTTATGATGCCAACAAGCCGGGAGAGCTGGAGGCGGCCGAAGCCTTTGGTGCGGACATCCTGCGCCTTTGCGTGGAAGTGGGTGGTGTGTTGACAGGGGAGCATGGAGTCGGCATCGAAAAGCGCGACCTGATGACGGACATGTTCACGGAAGACGACCTGAAGCAGCAGCAGAGGGTCAAATGCGCCTTTGACGAAAAGCACCTGCTCAATCCGGGCAAGGTCTTTCCCGTTCTTCACCGCTGCGCCGAGCTTGGCCGCATGCATGTGCACAAGGGCAAGCTGCCGTTTCCGGATATTCCGCGGTTTTAGGATCTCAGATGGAAGCTACATTCAAGCCGCGCGATACGCGCGAAACATGCGACGTGGTGCGCTGGGCCGCCGCTGAAGAACAGCCGCTGGAGGTTCTGGGCACAGGCTCCAAGCGGACACTGGGCAGGCCGGTACAGACCGCTCATGTGCTGGATCTGTCAGAGCTTTCCGGCATCGTGAACTATGAGCCGGAAGAGCTTATCCTGACGGTTCAGGCCGGAACGCCTGTGGCCGATGTCGAGGCGATTGTGTCTGCCAGCGGCCAGGAACTGGCCTTTGAGCCGATGGATTACGGTTCGCTGCTGGGCCGTAAAGCCGGGTCGGGCACCATTGGCGGCATGCTGGCGGCCAACCTGTCCGGTCCCCGGCGGATCAAGGCGGGGGCGGCCCGTGATCAGGTGCTCGGACTGGAGGCTGTGTCCGGCCGCGGCGAGGTGTTCAACTCCGGTGGCAAGGTGGTGAAGAACGTCACGGGCTATGACCTGCCGCGCGCCTTGTGCGGATCCTGGGGGACCTTGTCTGTTGCAACCACCGTCACGCTCAAGGTGACCCCGGCTGCGGAGACTTCCACCTCTCTCGTGCTGTCCGGTCTGACGGAAGCGCAGGCGGTAGAGGCCATGTGTCTGGCCATGGGGTCTTCAGCAGAGGTCTCGGGCGCAGCTCATCTCCCGTCCGGCTTTAACGGTCATGGGGCAGAAACGGTTTTGCGGTTGGAAGGTTTCCAGGCCTCCGTCGACTATCGCTTCGAGGCGCTGGCCAGGCTTTTGAAAGGCTTTGGAGCTGTTCATAGGCTTAGCCCCGAGACCTCCCGCCATCTTTGGCTTTCCGTGCGGGACTGTCTGCCGCTGGCGGAGGGAGCGGAGCCTGTCTGGCGGATTTCGGTGGCCCCGAGCTCCGGTGCAAACCTTCTCGCCAGCCTCAGGCACCTGTTCGGTCTGGAGGCCTATCTGGACTGGAGCGGTGGTCTGGTCTGGCTGAAGTCTCTGGACGGCCAGCCTTATGATGTCGAGATCCGTAATGCGATCGCCGATTGCGGCGGTGGCCACGCCACCCTTGTCCGTGCAGATGCGGCAACCCGAATGGCCGTCCCGGTGTTCCAGCCACAGCCCGATGCCTTGGCCGCGCTCGCCCGCCGCCTCAAGGCCCAGTTCGACCCGCATGGGATTCTGAACCCGGGCCGGATGGTGCCGGCAGTGTGAGGTCAGGACGACCTTCAGCCAATCGAAAAAAGGCCCCCGCATGTGCCGGGGCCTTTTGTGTCTTCTCAGCCTTTGACGCGGAAACCGGTCACGGGGCCTTCTTCAGGGTGGAGTTGCACTTCACCGGGATGGTGAAGGGAGCACCGGAGCGCTGGCTTGTGGTGTTCTTGAGGGTGATCTTGCCGCTTTTCGCATCCTTCTTGCGGGCTGCGACTGCGTCCAGTTCGAAATAGGCGGCGGCATCCATGCTCCAGCTCTTCGACAGGATCTCCGACTTGTGCAGGCCCTTCTTCATCTTGTTCTGAAGGTTCTTCTGGCACAGCTGAACCGGATTGACGTACCAGTTCAATATGTCCGTCGGCACATTGAAGGTCTTGTCGAGGTTCACGGTCGACTTCGAGCCTGAGCCGGTATCGCGGCCTTGGAAATCCCGGTGCCACATGTCACCGGGATATTCGAAGTAATACAGTCCCTGGTAGGTGCCAAGCCGCATGGCTGCGATGCGCTTGCCCTTCTTCGCGGTGGCGTGGAGGGAAAAGTTGAGGGATGTATGTTGCGTCTTGATCGCGGTATAGCCGTTGCTGTTGGCGGTGACTTCGACGGGGGCCGGTTTAATGATGCTCTGGCTCAGCTTGACCGTCTCGATCCAGTCTTTGGCCTGTGCTGAGGTTGCTGAAATGCCGATCAGGGCGGCGGCTGCTGCCAGTTTGATTGTCTTAAACATTGCTCAATTCCTATTGCCTTTATGAAACCCACTGACGCTACGTTAGATGCAGCCGGTTGAACCGGTTCTGAGTTGCCTGTTCAGGTGGCATTCATCTGGCGGGGAAGTACTTATCGAGACGGCGCTCGGCATTTGCGCCATTTCGGCAAAACCGTTGTAACCGGAAGTCGGCTTGTTTAGGTCAGGGTCTCCAAATAGTGTTCTGTCATCGTGACCAGCATGCAAGCCGGGTCAGGATGTCATGGGGGAGGGCCGGAGACGGCCAAAGGGTGCAGGACGCATGCAGACCAATTTTACCGCAGAGCAGCTCAAGGATCATGCCGTCGCGGAGTCCGAAAAGATCCTGCGCAAATGCGTCCATTGCGGCTTCTGCACGGCCACCTGTCCCACGTTCACGCTGCTGGGGGACGAGCTCGACAGCCCGCGCGGACGGATCTATCTGATCAAGGATATGCTGGAGAACAACCGGCCTGCGGATGCCCAGGTGGTCAAACATATCGACCGCTGCCTGTCCTGCCTGTCCTGCATGACAACCTGCCCCTCCGGTGTGCATTACATGCATCTGGTCGACCATGCGCGCGCCCATATCGAAAAGACCTACAAGCGTCCGCTCACTGACCGTTTCCTGCGGGCCGTGCTTTCCGCGATCCTGCCGCATCCGGGCCGGTTCCGTCTGGCACTGGCAGGTGCCTTCTTTGCGAGGCCGCTTGCCGGTGTCTTCAAGGCTACCGGCGGACCTTTCGCGAAGATCGGAGCCATGCTTGCATTGGCACCGTCGAAGGTTCCGGGCAGGTCTCACCTCGAAGGACCGGCGACGTTCCCCTCGGCGCAGTTCAAGCGCAAGGGCCGCGTGGCTCTGCTGTCTGGTTGTGCCCAGCCCGTGCTGAAACCCTCCATCAATGAGGCGGCGATCCGTCTTCTCCAGCGCAGCGGCTATGAGATTGTCCTTCCAAAGGGGGAAGGGTGCTGTGGTGCGCTGGTCCATCACATGGGCAAGGAAGAGGCCGCTCTGGAAAACGCCCGCCGCAACGTCGGTGTCTGGACGCGGGAAGCTGAGGGAGAAGGGCTTGATGCCATCCTGATCACCGCGTCCGGCTGTGGCACGACGATCAAGGACTACGGCTTCATGCTGAAGGACGATCCGGCCTATGCGGACAAGGCGGCGCGGGTATCAGCCCTTGCCAAGGATATTACGGAGTTTCTGGTTGGGGCGGACCTTGGCGAGCCGGTGATCAAGCCTGACCTGCGCGTGGCTTATCACTCAGCCTGCTCCATGCAGCATGGCCAGAAGATCACCCGCCAGCCAAAGGATCTCCTCAAGGCTGCCGGGTTCGAGGTCAAGGATGTGCCGGAAGGGCATCTGTGTTGCGGGTCTGCCGGAACCTACAACATTCTTCAGCCCGAAATCGCCGGACGGCTCCGTGACAGGAAGGTTGCCAACATCCGCAAGACCAGCCCGGATCTGGTTGCGACCGGCAATATCGGCTGCATGACCCAGATCGGCGGCGGCACCAGGATACCGGTCATTCACACGGCAGAGCTTCTGGATTGGGTCTACGGCGGGCCGGTGCCGGATGGTCTTGAGGCCGTTCTTGCCCGCTTTGCGGCGGAGTGATGGGCTGATATTGGCAGGTTGGGGCCAGCTGGTATTGGAAACTGTGCCCTGACATCCCATAGTTTCCCATGCCGAGTTCATCCTGCGAACCTTTCATGGGTTTCAGGTTCATCAACCGCTCACTTTGCGAATACAAATGTCCGCCGGAAGTCCGCACACAGCCATCGTCAGTCTCGGGATGTCTTGCCAGAGCGCCCGTCAAATCCGGACCAGCCTGGAAATCCTGTCAGAGGCCTTGGGCGAGACCTTGGAGCCGGAGAGGCATTTCTTCGATGGTTTGATCTCGCCGGTGGCAGGCATGGCGCAGCTCTTCGAGGACGGATTTCCGATCTTCCGGCGTGAAGATATTGCCGATGGGCCGGGCCATCCCACCTGGCAGCCCTACGGCCTTCGCTTTCTCCATCATTTCCGCGAGGAAGGGCAGGCGGCGGATATTGACGCGCATTTCGCCGGAGACCTGTCGCGTTTCACTTATCTCCGGGGCAAGTTCAAGGCCTTGGCAGACCGGCCGAGGGTGGTCTTTGTCATCTCGAACAGCCAGAACAACCTGTCTGAAGTTGCCGAAGAAACCGACATTGAGGATTTGACCTTTGTGGAAGAGGATCTTTTGCGTCTCCAGCGGGCAGTTGATCTCTGGCTTGGCCGTCCTTGCGAGTATCTGATTGTCAGCCACCCGGAGCGTCATGGCGGAATCAGCCTGCCGGAGCTCACCATTCTTGATCCGGATGACAGCGAATGGACCGGTGACAAGCGGCAGTGGAGATCCCTGTTCCGGGACTATCTCTCCCGCCCGTCCGTCATGCCCTTCGCCGTCTAGGCACAAAAGAAAACGGCGCCCCAGAGGCCGGGGCGCCGATGATTTTTCATCCGGAACGGTAAGACGTCAGATCACGTGGACCGTTGTGCCGATGGGTACGCGTTCATAGAGATCCGTCACGTCCTCATTGCGCATACGGATACAGCCGGAAGACACGGCATGGCCGATGGTCCAGGGCTGGTTGGAACCGTGAATTCGGTAGAGGGTGGACCCCAGGTAAAGAGCGCGGGCGCCCAGCGGGTTTTCCGGGCCGCCTGCCATGAACACCGGCAGGTCTGGACGGCGCTGGCGCATTTCCGCCGGCGGGCGCCAGTCCGGCCATTCCGCCTTGCGGCTGATCTTCTGGGTTCCTGACCATTCAAAACCTTCCTTGCCGACACCAACGCCATAGCGGCGTGCGGTGCCGTCACGCTGCACCAGATAGAGGTACTTCGCATTGGTGTCGATCACGATGGTTCCAGCCTTGTAGGGGCCGTCATAATTCACGATGGTCGGCAGAAACTCCGGTGCGATCTGGCGCGGCTGTCGGGTGGTAGCTGGGCGGGGGGCGTGAACGGAGGCCGTCCGCGTGCGGTTGTCCGGTTCATAGATCCGCTGGGGGACGGCCTGGCGGCTGCCGCCAAAACCGAAGAAGGAAAAGCCGCTACGCTGGGGCGGCGGTGCAACGCGCTTGAGCTGCAGCATCCAGGGTTCGGTCAAATTGGGGCTCAGAACCAGCGGCGGCGGAGAAACACGCCCGGAAGTTCCAGCGGTGGCGGCAGCTGCTGGCAGCACCAGCGCCGCGGCCAGCGTCAGCATGGCAAATGGTTTCATCGATCTACTCACTACACTTGATCGCTCCGGGCACAGAAAAACGCTCCCGGTTGGATAAGAAGCTAGGGCACAGACCTGAAGGGTTTGGTGAATCGAGGCGTAACCATGATTGTAATTTGTATCTATGGTTAGCGTTTGGTTGTGGTTTTTGGTTACCGCCAAGTTAAGTTTTCGAACAGGGACTAGCGGCTGGAAGCCAAGCAATTGATAGAATTAGAGTAAAGTTGTTCCTGCCGCCGCTCACCTTACCCGGGCGCGGGCGTCGATCGCGATCTGGGGCAACAGAACTTCTAACTGCTTTACTGACATGCCTGGTTCAATGCGGGAATCGTAGAGCATGTTGAGCAGGATCTGGTCGAAAGCCGTAAACCGGCTGTGCCGGGACTGATCATTGAAAACCGAATGCACAAGACTGTCATCGTCGTTCATTGGGCCAAGCCCCTGAAGGATCTCTTCCACCATGCAGCGGCGGAACAAAAACTCTCCTTCGTCCGACACGATGACCGCAGCTGACCGCTTGATGCCGCGGCGTCCGGAAATCACCCGGACAAGGCAGCGGCCCGGCGCAATCTTCTCTCCGCCATCGAAAATGTCTTTGAGAACAACCTGTTCGTACTGTGCGCGGTCGACCACGAAAACCTGGAAATTGGAGGTGTCGGGGGCCGCAGCAATGGCCGTCTGCAGACCTGCCACCTTTGTTCCGATGTCCCGGATGAACTGGTGAACGAGAGGAGTGCGGTCCTGCTTGGCCAGATTGTGAACGTAAAACCTGACCGGAACACCGTATTTCTTGACGAGATAAGGCCGCCAGCTCCAGGACCTGTATTCAAGACCGAAGACGGTTTTCTTGAACCCATCGGTCAGCTCGGGAATGCTGAAGGGGCTGGCCAGTGCGCAAGACGCCGAAACAGCGATGAGAACGGCCAGACAGTGGGCGGACAGAAACCGGAACATGAAAGACTTGCTTGATCCAAAAATGGCAAAGCCCGGTACCGCGCATGCCGGAAACATAGAAAAACATAGCTAATGAGGCTGGGAATAGAAACCGGAAAATACGGGATCGCCCGGGCAGCGGACGTATCTGGCAAAAATAATTCTTTAAAGACTTCCAATTATAAGGGAGTGAGTTGAGGCCGTTCAAACCGGCCGGTGAAACCGACGGGAGAAGTCATGGCTGCGGTGAAGAGATCCTTTCGCGCGGAAAGCTTGATGCGGCTGAGCGCAAGTGCGAATGAGGATCCCTCTTTGGTTGAGGAAAGACGCCATCGCCAGCTGCTTGAGGAAATCTCCTCGGTGAAGGCGATGCTTGCGCGCGGGCAGAATGCCGCTCCTGCGCTTGATCCCGAAGAGATGAGCGAGAAGTTCATGAAAGAGTTCCGAAAGGAACTCTCGGAAGCCGCCAAGCTGAAAGTCGAGCTGGATTCGATCTACGAAGCCATCGCCCAGACCAAACGTGAAATCGCCACGCTGCATCATACGACCGGCTCGAAAGGCGAAGACATGACTCGCGTCACCAACGAACTGGATGCGGTTGTGTCCGGAACGGAAGGTGCCACGGAAACGATCTTGTCGGCGGCGGAATATATAGATGAAACCGCCAATACCCTTTCGGCCCGCCTGAAGGGCCATGACGCCGAGATGGCAAATGACATTCAGGACCGGGTCATCCAGATCTTTGAGGCCTGTAACTTCCAGGATCTCACCGGACAGCGCATCACCAAGGTGGTCGGCACCCTGCGCTTCATTGAAGACAAGATCATCCGGATGATGGACATCTGGGGCGGCATCGAAAGCTTTAAGGAAATCGAGGTTGAGCAACGCAAGGCCAAGGAGGGCGACGCCGCACTTCTCAATGGCCCATCTCTCGAAACCGATGTGAATGTGGCAACCCAGGACGACATCGACGCCCTGTTTGCATGATCGTCTCAAGATTAGCCGTAACATGTCATTCAGGCCCGGCCATGCGCCGGGTCTTTTGCTGTTGCCTTGCCGGATCTTGCCGGTTATGAAGAACAAAACATGAATATTGCCGGAGGGCGGGATGGCGGAACGCGACGAGATCACCGGACTTTTGACCGGTGACGATGGGTTTGAGCGGTGCTGGTGGCATGGTAACCTGGAAGACTATCAGCGGTATCATGACGAGGAATGGGGCCAGCCTGTCAGCAGTGATATCCGGCTCTTTGAAAAGATCTGTCTTGAGGGCTTCCAGTCGGGCTTGTCCTGGCTGACCATCCTGCGCAAGCGTGAAGGGTTCCGGAACGCCTTTGCCGGGTTCGACTTCGAGAAGGTCGCAAAGTTCACGGACGAGGACGTGGAGCGCTGTGTTGCCGACGCCGGTATCGTCCGCCACCGGGGCAAGATCCGCTCGACCATCAACAACGCCCAGAGAGCCCTGGATCTGCGTCAGGAATTTGGATCTCTCGCAGCTTACTTCTGGCGCTTCGAGCCGAAGCCGGAAGCACGGCCGCAGAAGCTGGATCTGGCAACTGCCCGTACGCTCGCGACTTCGCCGGAAAGCACCGCCTTGTCCAAGGACCTTAAGAAGCGCGGCTGGAGCTTTGTCGGCCCGACCACCGTCTATGCCTTCATGCAGTCCATGGGCATGGTCAACGACCATCTGGATGGCTGCTGCTGCCGGGAGAAAGTCGAGGCGGCGAGGGCGGCTTTCGCGAGGCCCAGCTGAAAAATGCGCCGGAGATAGATCCGGCCGGTTGCCTGCTGCGTAGGATCAACAAAGACGGTCCCGTCCGATAATCCGTCTTGCTTCCGGTTGATGCATTGCCGGAAAACCTAGCAGCACTTACCCCCCTAAGCTTTGCTGCAATACCTGGGGACCACCTTCAAGGTGGTCCCCATTGTTTTTCTAAGGATGCCGCCTGTCAGGCTGCCGTCACCTTGACGGCGAGCGGGGCAAAAAGCGGGTTCTCTTCGCCGAAGACATAGTCCAGGGTTTCGACGGTGACCCGCGTTGCACCGAGGGCAATCAGCTTGCGGGCACAGGCCGGAACGCTTGCCTTGGGGCAGAGCAGGGTCAGAACCTCATCCTGAACACCATCAAAAAGCTCACTCGCGCCTTCCTCGGCAGCGGCCGACAGAGCTGCTGCGCGGTCCGGAACCCTGGCGCGGACCAGCTTGTTGATCCGGGCAGCTTCTTCAGCGGCCACCTGATCGAGAATGGCGCGCGCTCCCGCAAGAGCGGTCTCGCTCCAGCCGGCGCTGAGGGAGGCAACCAGATGGGCCTGGCTGCGCAGCATCACACCGTCGGAAAGAACCTTCAGGTTGTTTGCATGAAGGGTCGAACCGGTGGAGGTGATGTCGACAATCAGTTCCGCAGCGCCTGCGGCGGGCGCGCCTTCCGTGGCTCCAGCGCTCTCGACAATGCGGTAGTCGGCAATGCCGTGGGCTGCGAAATAGGACCGGGTCAGGTTCACGTATTTCGTTGCGACCCGCAGGCGGCGGCCATGACGGTTGCGGAAGTCGGAGGCGACATCGCCGAGGTCGGCCATGCTTTCCACATCGATCCAGGCCTTCGGGACTGCGGTCACCACGTCGGCGCCGCCGAAGCCGAGCGGGGTGACGATATGCACGCTGCTGGCCGGATCGGTGATGGTCTCATGCACCAGATCGAGGCCGGTGATGCCGAAGTGAACGCTGCCTGCGGCCAGTTCGCGGGCGATTTCAGAGGCGGACAGGAAGGCGATCTCAACGTCCTTCAGGCCCTTGATCGCGCCGCGGTAGTTGCGCGCGCCGCCTGGCTGCGTGACCTGAAGGCCAGCGCGGGCGAAGAAATCGTGGGTGTTTTCCTGAAGCCGCCCCTTGGAGGGAATGGCGATCGTGAGCTTGCTCATGCGCTGGCTCCAGAAGTCTGTGCACTCGCGGGCAGGGCGGCGATCCGGTCGAGCCAGAGCGAGAAGCCAATAGCGGGCACGTCCGTGTCCGCACCCAAAAGCCTGACGAGACGGTCATAGCGCCCGCCGCCAACAAGCTGCCCGCCCGCCTGAGCGGAAGCGGAATGAATTTCGAAGACGAAGCCGGAGTAATAATCGAGGCGGCGTCCGAAATCGGCTGCGAAGGTCATGCCTGCAACATCCAGCCCGCGTTCGCTCAGGGCCGTGAGGCGGGCCTTGAAGCTGGTGATCGGCTGGGCGAGATCGAGACCGGCTTCCTTGGCAAAGGCTTCCAGCGCGTCGACAGCTTCCGAGGCCGGACCTTCAATGGAAAGATACTTGCGCAGGGTTTCAGCGGCCTTCGGGTCAGCACCGGTGCCGCTGGCAAGCGCTGCCTGTTCCAGGAACCGGTCGGCGATTTCCGAAGGCGTTCTGCCGCCAACGGCGGAAATGCCGGCGATGGATAGTAGATCCTCGACCACGGCATGGGCGGCCTTGGGGTCTGCCCCTTCCAGCGCGGAGAGGAAGCCCAGGCGCACGTCGCGGCTCTCGTCGCTGGCTGCATCCGTTCCGGCCATACGTCGGATGGCGGAGGCCAGCTTGTCCGTTTCGCCGAAGAGATCGCGCAGACGGCGCTGCCAGACGGTGGGCAGGTTGAGGCCCGCGAGAACGGCGACGAACAGGGTTTCGTCACCAATCCGGATGTCCAGCTTGGTCACGCCGAAAGCGCCAAGCGCCTTGACCGACAGGTCCAGCATATCGGCATCCGCCGCTTCCAGATCCGTGCGGCCAAGGCTTTCGGCACCAATCTGGGGGATCTCGCCGAGGCCTTCCACGCGCTGGCGGAAAACAGGCCCGTGATAGGAATAGGCGGCCTGGCGTCCTGCAGGACCGGTTTCCAGGTGCTGGCGGCAGACCGGAATGGTGAAGTCCGGACGCAGGCACAGATCCGCGCCGTCCGGACCATTGGTCAGAAACAGGCGGCGGCGGATGTCTTCCCCGATCAGGTCCAGAAACACATCGGCGGGCTGCAGGATCGGCGGGCTGATCTCAGTGTGACCGGCAGCGCCCAAGACGGCGAGGGCGGCCTCGATCTGCTGTGCCCCGGGGCTTTTCACGCTGGTCATGATCATGCGTCCCCGTCCTGGCGGCGGGCGTCCTCGGCCTGCTGATCCAGAAGCTGGCGCACGGTGGCCACCAGATCGGCTTCCTTGACCGTGTGCTGCGCCGGACGGCTTTCGCGCCAGGTTACGTTGTCGGTGATCTCGCCGGACAGACGCTTGCCCTCGATCAGATCCTTGATCTGGATCTCACCGGCAGCGCGCTCGTCGGAGCCCTGGATGATCGCCAGAGGGCAACCGCGGCGGTCGGCATATTTCAGCTGGTTGCCGAACTTCTTCCAGTTGCCCTGATACATCTCGGCGCGGATGCCGGCTGCCCGCAGGGTCTGGGTCATTTGCTGATAGCGGACAAGAGCCTCCATATTGTCGCCGTCCATGACGGTGACCAGAACCGGTTCCAGAACCTCGTTGCTGTTCAGCTTGCCGAGATTCTTGAGCGCCGTCATCAGGCGGGAGACGCCGATGGAGAAGCCGGTTGCTGGAACATCCCGGCCCGTGAAACGCTTGATCAGGCCATCATATCGCCCGCCACCACCGACAGAGCCGAAGACAACCTTCTCGCCCTTTTCGTTGGTCACGTCGAAAGTCAGCTCGGCCTCGTAGACCGGGCCGGTGTAATATTCGAGACCGCGGATGACTGAAGGGTCGATCCTGATGCGGTCTTCATAGCCAGCACCTTTGAACAACATGGCCATTTGGAGAAGTTCATTGTAGCCAGCCAAACCGCTCACTGTAGCGTCAGCATCACCACCAAATTTTTGAAAGGCTGAACGTAGAACGCCTAAGGGTAGCGAATATACGCCATCCTCTTGGGCTTTGGCGTTTTGCAAATCGGCTTCGTTTGGTGCTCGGTAGTGGGGCGTTTCTGGTGTGGAACCAGCAACTGCAACTGTTCGTCCCTCGAAGCATGCAAAGAGAAATTCAAACTTATCTATCTGCTCGTCTGAAAGTTCGGCACCTTTAGTGAAGTCACCTTTGCCTTCTTCTCCGCCATCCCAGCGTCCTGTTCCGAGCAATTTCTTAATTTCCGGGATTGGAAACTTGTCCATTTTGTCGATGGCGCGCAGAACCGTCAGGCGGCGTTCAGCGTTTTCATCGCCGCCAAGGCCGATGGCTTCCATCACGCCGTCCAGAACCTTGCGGTTGTTGACGCGGATGACATATTGCCCGCGCGGAATGCCCAGGGCTTCCAGCGCATCGGCCATCATCATGCACATCTCGGCATCTGCCTGAGCGCCCGGTGCACCGATGCTGTCGGCGTCGAACTGCATGAACTGGCGGAAGCGGCCCGGTCCCGGCTTTTCGTTGCGGAACACATAGCCCGCCCGGTAGGTGCGGTAGGGCAGCTGGATCTCGTTGATGTTCTCGGCCACATGGCGCGCAAGCGGCGCGGTCAGGTCGTAGCGCAGGCTCATCCACTGCTCGTCATCGTCCTGAACGGAGAAGACGCCTGCATTCGGACGGTCCGTGTCGGGCAGGAACTTGCCGAGGCAGTCGGTGTATTCGAACAGCGGGGTCTCGACCGGATCGAAGCCATAATGCTCATAGACTTCCCGGATCTTGCCGATCATCTCGTCCGTTGCACGGATATCGGCAGCGGAGCGGTCGACGAAGCCGCGCGGCAAGCGGGCTTTCAGCTTGTTGGGTGTCTTGGCCATATGTTTGTCTGGTCCTGGCGAGGTCATCTGAGGACCGGCTGTGCCTTCCGCCTCAAAGGGGCAGGAAAACGCACCGGTTTTTCCCGGCTGTCCTAGACGAAACGGTCTCCGAGAGCAAGGTGCAGGCAGGAGGCGGCACATGGACCATACGGAAAAGTAATGAGTTTCTGCGATGGCTGTGGCAACGGAAACAGCTTCGGTCCGGGCTGCAGCGCATCGTGTCTTGCAATATGGCGCGGCGTGGCTATGGTCCGCGCACTTCGGACTTGCCTTTTTATGGCGGGCAGACGACCAGAAAGACCTTCGGGACAGTGAGCATCATGGATAGCGCGCAGATGGAAAAGGCCTCCTCCGGCGAGCAGGGTATTGTGCGGGCCGCAGAGCTGAGCATCATTCTGCCGACGTTCAACGAGGCGGAGAATGTGCCGATCCTTGTTGGGCTGCTGAAAGACACGCTCAAGGGCATCGATTGGGAAGTCATCGTCGTCGACGACAATTCCCCCGATGGCACCACCGAAGCCTCCCGCCGCATTGCTGCTGTTGATCCGCGTGTCCGCGTGATCCGGCGCATTGGCCGCCGGGGTCTGTCCGGCGCCTGTATCGAGGGCATTCTCTCCAGCTCCGCCACCTATGTTGCCGTGATGGATGCGGATCTCCAGCATGATGAGAGCCTGCTGCCAAAGATGCTTGCCGAACTGAAGGGCGGTCAGGCCGATCTGGTGGTCGCCAGCCGCAAGGTGGCCGGCGGCACGATCGGCGAGGGCCTGTCCTCCGTTCGCGCCTGGGGCTCCAACATCGCCAATTCCCTGGCCCAGAAGCTTCTGAACGTCAGCTTGTCCGACCCGATGAGTGGCTTCTTCATGATCCGCAGGGAGAAGGCGGAAGCCGTGGCGCCGAAACTCTCGGCGCAGGGCTTCAAGATCCTGCTCGATATCGTCTCCTCCTCTGAAGGCACGCTCCGGATCAAGGAACTGCCCTTCACCTTCCGCGAGCGCAAGCACGGCGAAAGCAAGCTGGATACGCTGGTAACCCTCGATTATTTCGGCCTGCTGCTCGCCAAATACTTTGGCGATGCCATCTCCGTCCGCTTCCTGATGTTCGGCCTCGTTGGCGCCAGCGGCCTGGTGGTTCACCTGATCGCCCTCAGAATGCTGATGGTGTTTGAAGGCTTCGAGTTCAATCTCGCCCAGACCGCCGCGTCCTTCGTGGCGATGACCTCGAACTTCTTCCTGAACAACCAGCTGACCTACCGCGACCGCCGTCTGCATGGCGTCCGGATGATTGTCGGCTTGCTGACCTTCTATGCGGTCTGCAGCGTGGGTGTTCTGGCCAATGTGGGCGTCGCCAACCTCATCTATGTGAACGACGCCTATTGGTGGTTCATCGCAGGCACAGCGGGCGCGGTCATGGGCGCGGTCTGGAACTACGCGGCAAGCTCCGCCCTGACCTGGCGCAAGGGCTGATCCATGGACGGCCGTCTTCACGGGGAAGACCTGCCGGTCTGGCTCAGGCCAGCCGGATTGACTGGTCTCGTGCTTGCCCTGACCGTGCTGCGGCTCTGGTCGGGAGCCAATGCCCATTTCGTGGAAGACGAGGCCTATTACCGGCTCTGGGGCCTTGGTCCCTCCCTTGGCTATTACGATCACCCGCCCATGATCGGCTGGTGGATTGCCGCAGGCCAGTGGTTGCTGGGCGATACGGTTCTGGCCGTCCGTCTGCTGGTGATCCTTGCCTCAGCGCTCGGCTCACTGTTCCTCTGGCGCACGGCGTATATTCTGTTTGGCCGGGTGGCTGCGGGCTGGTCTGTCCTCTTCCTCAACGCCAGCATCCTTGTTGGCGTTGGCGGCATTCTGGCGACGCCGGATGCCCCCTCCGTCTTCTTCTGGGGGCTCACCCTTTGGGCGCTGGCCGAGTTGCATGTCTCGCAGAAGGGCGGCTGGTGGCTGGCTGCCGGTCTCTTCGCAGGCCTTGGCCTGACTTCCAAATACTCGGTGCTGTTTCTTGGTGCCGGGATCGTGCTCTGGCTGCTTCTTGTCCCCGCCGCCCGCAAGTGGCTCTTGAGCTGGCAGCTTTGGGCTGGCGGCGTGGTGGCGATCGTCTGCTTTGCACCGGTGCTGTGGTGGAACTCAGCGCATGACTGGGTCAGCTTCTACAAGCAGTTTGGCCGCGCAGGCCGGGGTGAGCTGACCTCCAAATATGTGTTCGAGTTTCTGGGTGCGGTTCTTGGCCTGCTCAATCCTCTGATTGCCATTCCTGCAGCCATGGGAGCGGTCAATCTCTCCCGCCGGACATGGCGTGGAGATGGCGCAGCGGGGCTGATCGTTCTGACCGTGCTGCCGTTCCTGGTCTATCTGCTGATCCACTCGCTTCACGCCAGGGTTCAGGGCAACTGGCCTGCGCCGCTCTTTCCCGCCTTTGCCATCATGGCGGGGGTCTTCGTGAGCAGGGTCGAGACCGGCCGCCGGTTCTGGAGCCTTCTGTCCCGCGGCGCGGTGCTGCTGGGGCTGGTGGTCGCCGTTGTGGTCCAGATCCATGCCGTTCACGCGCTGACCGGACGCTTTGCCCGTAAGGATCCGACCTTCCAGCTCAGGGGCTGGCCTGAAATCGGCCGGGAAGTCGAGGCATTGGCCCAGAAGACTAACGCCACCTACATCGCGACAAGCGGCTATGGTCTCAACGGGCAGCTCGCTTACCTCTTGAAGGACAGCTCCTCCCTGCCTGTCGTGCAGCTCAACGAGCGGATCCGCTATGTCATGCTGCCCGCACCGGATCAGGTGCTCTTCCACGGCACCGGGCTCTACCTCAGCGAGGAGCGGCGCAACGCCGCCGACCGCTTGCTCCGTCCGAAGTTCGGCAAGGTCGAGCAGATCGCGGTTCTGCCGCGCAAGGTCGATGGTACTGTTCTTGAGAACCTTGTCGTCTACGCGGTCAGCGACCCGCTAGGCGATCCGCTTGACCCGGTGAGCACTGAGGTTGAGCCGTAGCGGAGCCGCGGCATCGCTCCAATCCTGTTGAAATTGCGGCAATAATGTCCCAAGGATAAGCTCAGTTTTTCTGAAGTTCCTCAGGGTCCGCCATTTCATGAAGCGTATCGTTCTCGGTTCCCTCGACTATGGTTTGTCGTTTGGTGTCGACCGTGCAGTGCGCCAGTTGCTTGAAATGGGGCATTTGAGTGCGGCCGGATGTCTTGTTGCGACAGACTTGTGGTCCCGGGACTACAAGCCGCTCAAGGATCTGACCCCCGTTCTCGGAAACCGGGCCATGATCGGTCTGACCATCGCACTCTCTGGTGACCGGGTTCTGCCCATGAGCCAAAGAATGCAGGGCTTGCGGGGCGGGGTGATGCCCAGCCGCGGCTGGATCGCGCGCCGTGCCTTCGTGCGCATGCTGCCGGACGAGATCCTGATCGAGGAAATGCGGGTGCAGATCCTCGCGTTCGTCAGCCGTATGGACGTCGAGCCGGAATTCATCGCCTTGCGCGAGGGGCTGATGGAATACCGCGAGATCGTCAGGCTGGCATTGGCGGCCGTTGATGCTGCGGGTCTGGTTACCCGTCCGCTGCTGATTGCGGCAGATCACGATAGCCACCGGTTCCGGCGGCTCAAGAAGGATGTGGCGTTAAAGGGATACGGCTTGCTTCCCCGCGGTCCGGCCTTGCCCGAGGTGGCGGATACGGAGGAGTTGCATCGCCTGGTGCGCGGGCATTTCGATGGTCTTGCCGATATGACCTTTATTCCCTGCATTCCTGGCGAGGTTGATGACCGTCTGCGCCGGGACGAGCCAAAGCCGAAGCTGGCTGTCAGGGAATGCCAGAGACTTGTGCTGTCCAGCCGGCGTTTTTTCCAGACGCTGGATCAGAAAGATGTCTTCCTGAACTGAGCCTTGCAGGCACCCGGAAACGAAAAAACGGTTCCGGCGGGGAACACGGAACCGTTTTTCGGAAAGGAAGCGTTGGAGGTCTGCTGCTTCCATGAGTAAATATGTAGGGCTGATTTTCGAATTTGCACGTGATGTGGGTCACACAATAGCGCGAATGCATTAATAAACGCCGGGCTTGTGCTTCGGGTTAGGCACAGGCGTTGAGAAACGGGAGCAGGGCCGTGTCTGACGTACAGCATTTTTTGCGCAACAGCTTTTCGCTGGAGGGGCTTTCTTCAGACCTCGCTGAACAGCTCGCCGGTCTGGCGCGGCCTATGAAAATTCCGGCCGGAACAATCCTGTTTGAAAACGGCGATCCGGGAAACGGCTGTTATGCGGTTCTTGAGGGCTCGCTCAAGGTTTCCATTCTTTCCGTCGAAGGCGACGAGCAGCTTCTGGCGGTTCTGGGACCCGGCGATCTGGTTGGTGAACTGGCCCTGCTCGACGGGCGTCCGCGCTCGGCGACGGTCAGTGCCTTGAAAGAGGCGCGTCTTGCGTTCATCGACAAGGCGGCTTTTGAGCGCTTCGCGGATGAGAACCCTGCGGTCTACCGGCACATGCTGGCCATCGTCAGTAAACGGCTGCGCCATTCCAACGATGTTCTGGCCGCCCGGTCTTTCCTGCCGCTGCCGGGCCGTGTTGCCCAGACCCTGCTGCAACTGTCCGAGACCTTCGGCAAGACCCTGGACGATGGCCGCGTGCTGATCCATTACAAGCTCAGCCAGGCGGATATCGCCAATATGTCTGGAGCTGCCCGCGAGAATGTCAGCCGCGTGCTGAATGACTGGCGCCGCTGCGGCACGATCTCCCGCATCTCCGGCTACTATTGCCTTGAAAAGCCGGAACTGCTCCAGCAGGCCGCGACGCTCTGACACGGGGCCAAAGGCTGCGGGCAAAGCGGATTGTGCTTAAAATGTCGTCTGCGCGAAAGAGGCAGAGCGAATGTCAGTCAGATCAGGAACACGGCAGACGGAACCGCTTCCGGACATCCGTCCGGCGATTGCCCGCGAGCCGGTGCATGCATCGATCACCGAAGAGCAGATCTCCCGTCTGGTCTCGGAGTTCTACGGGCGCATCCGCCTTGATGCGCGGCTCGGCCCGATCTTCGAGGAAAAGCTTGCGGGCCGCTGGCCGGAGCATCTCGCCAAGATGAAGACCTTCTGGCAATCGGTGCTGCTGAAGACCGGGGCCTACAAGGGCAAGCCGGTTCCGGCGCATATGAAACTCAACGGCTTGCAAGTGTCCGACTATCCGGACTGGCTGCAGATCTTCCGCTCGGTTGCCATTGAGGTGTTCGGCGGGGAAGCGGGTCTCGCGGTCATTGAAGTTGCCGAGCGGATCGCCCAGAGCCTCTGGTTCGCGTCTTTCGGCACGGCAGGCTGTGCCCTGCCCGAAGGGATGAGCGGCGCAAAGAGGCCGTAGTCCTCTGTCCCGTTTCTGCCGTGTTGAACGGCAGCAGTTTTTGTCCAAAAATTCCGCTAAGCTTGGCCAAACGTGAAGCTGAGAGGGAGATTCGAACTTGGCTGCAGACCAGAGCGGAACAGGCGAAGAGGACAAGCCGAAAGGCGAATTGACCCTTCGCACCATGGCGATGCCCGCAGACACGAACGCTGCCGGTGATATTTTTGGCGGCTGGGTTCTCTCCCAGATGGATCTGGCAGGCGGTATCGCCGCCGGACAGCGGGCCGAAGGGCGTGTCGTCACGATCGCAGTCGACAAGATGAAGTTCATACGTCCCGTTCATGTGGGCGATGTGCTTTGCATCTACAGCAGTGTTGGTCGGATCGGCCGCTCCTCCATGGAAATCCTTTTGGAAGCCTGGGCCCTCCGTCACCGCTATGGAACCCGCGAAAAGGTCACGCAGGCCATGTTCACAATGGTGGCTGTCGATGAAGACGGCCGTCCCCGGCCTGTGCCGCAGCGGGACGAGAACCAGGACTGACCGTCTCTTCTGGCCTCAAGCCGGATGCCGTGCCGTCAGGCGCGGCGCCGGCGGCTGACAATATCGGCAAAGAGCTGTTCGTCGATGACGAAGGGGCAACCGTTGGCCCAATAGGACAGAAGAGACTTCAAGCGGTTAAGCCGTTCCTCTTCGCTCAGGGGCCGTTTTTGCTGCGGAAGCCCCCCTAAGATCCTGAGAGTTTGCAGTCTTGTCAGCACGCAGGTTTCAGCGGCATCGATAAAACTGGTTTCATCGGCGCTGGACAGGGCTTCACGCGATATCCGGGTCAGGCTGTTGGCCTGGGGCAGAAAGGGGTGCTGAGACAATAAATCCTCCATCGGTTCCCCGAGGAGGACTGGCGCAGGTATTTAGAAAGCCGCTTGGTTATCAGGATCTCTCCTGATCACATCCCTTGCGGGGACCACCTTGCCCGGTCGGCAGGTTGGCGAGGGCGCCAGCCCTTCTCTTGATGATGCGTGTCTTATGTCACGGCTTGAACCCGCATTCAAGAGAGTGTCTTGCTCCCCTGTAACAAAAGATTGGAGGAAGAGGGAGACTGTCCGACAGGATCTGGCCGGTCTCCCCTTTCACGTTCAGATCCTGCGGAGCTTGAGCAGTTCGGCTCCGTTGCGGGCCCGCAGTGTTACCGTCTGGCGGTCCCGCTCGACTGTCCGTGCTTCTGTCAGGATCTGCGAGATCCTCGTTTCCAGCAGAGACTGAGCACGTATAGGGCATCCCATCTTCGTGCTCATTGGTTGTCCGCGCGTGCGGAACTGGCCATTCTCGACAGAAATCTGCGCGGAGATACTGTTGCAGCCGACCGTTGCGCTGAGAATGCCACGGCGTTGAATGGACATGCGGGCGCTGCCGGCAAGTTCCTGTCCGAGGCGGACGAGGAAGCCATTGTCCGCAGCCGCGTGGGTGATGCGGTAGTCGCCGCTCAGGGCGCGAAGATCAATACCGCCGCCTGCATTGTGGCCGCCAGTGTTCCTGACGTCGACCATGCGGAAGGCTTCCCAGCCGCGGGCCCTTTGTGAAACCGCGGCAAGATGCGAGCGGGGACCAACGCCCGCCCGGACATAGAGACCGTTCTGGCCGGAGCGCAGCGCGACTTCGCCTCTGCCAATCCGGTTCAGTTCAAAGGTCTCCCAGCTGCGAATGTGCGGGCTGCCAGCGGCCAGCATCGTGTTCTGGCCAACGCCAGCGCGCACATAGGTGCCGCTGCGGATATCCCGGAAGGCGATCTTGTTGCCGTCAAGCCGGACCGTGTCGAGTTTCGTTGCCTGACGGGCATCCCGGGCCCAGGCAGCCAGTGTGCCGTTGACCACGGTGACGTAAAGACCGGACTTGGCCGATTGGAGAAGCACCTCGTCCGCTTTGGCCGCAGTTCCGGCGGCGAAGAGAAGAGTGAGGGCAAGAAGGGTATGGGCTACGCGTTTCATGGGTTGATCCCCTCGGGTCACAAACTGAATGAAACAAGCTTTAGGCTGCGGCTGCTGACCTGTGCTTGAATGGCTGGTTCAGTCTGCATTCAGCATGACGGGAGGAGGCGGGGCTTCTTCGATGCACATCTGGCAAAAAGCCCTGACCCGTCCTTGGTTCCAGCTATAGGGGATCTGAGGACATGCAAACGTGATCGCTGTCACAGCTGTTCTTAAGGGCTGTGACCAGCAGGATTTATGGTTAGCAAAAAGTAAACTGGATGCGGCTGGTCCGGCTAAGTCTGCTGTATCGCCCTGCTGGCTTCTTCAAGGCTGTGCGACACGAGCTTTGCAGCAGCTGCACTCAGGTGCCGCTCCTTGTGCCCAAGCAGGCAAAAGGTGCGGGAGGGGAGAGCAAAGTCAACGCGGGCCAGCACGCCCTGCGCAATTGCGGCAGCGGCTGCGGCCTTGGATATGACGCCCGCCGATTGGCTGAAGCGCACGGCGGAGATAATCGCCTCGTTGGAAGGGAACTCCAGGACGATCTTGAGGTCCGACGGGTTTTCGCCGAAGCGGGTGAGGGCGCTTTCAAATTCAGACCGTGTGCCCGAACCTTTTTCCCGCAGGACCCAGGTTGTCTCCGTGATCAGCGCCTTGGGAGTGGCGGGCGCTTGACGGGCAAACGGATGATCGGGGCTGGTAACGATCGTTAGAGCGTCGTCAGTCAAATGCTGGCGGCGCAGCAACGGGTTATCGAGTGTGCCCTCAATGTACCCGACATCAGCGATCCCTTGTGTGACCGCGGCTGCAACGCCTGCCGTGTTGCTGATGGTGAGAGAAAGATCGATGCCGGGATAGGCGGAATGAAAGCTCATGAGCACCGGAGGCAGCCAATAGCTGGCGATGGTCTGGCTGGCATAGATGCTGATCGCTCCACGCTGAAGATTGCCGAGATCCGCCAGAACCCGTTCCGCGGTTTGTGCCCGCGCAAGCGTTGCACGCGCTTCTTCCAGAAAGGTTTTGCCCGTATTGGTCAGGCAGAGACCGCGGCCTACCCGGTCGAACAAGGCAACGCCGTAGGTCGCCTCAAGCTTCTTCAGCGCCGAGCTGACGGCAGAAGGCGTGAGATGAAGGTGGTCTGCCGCGCGGGTCAAATGCTCCCGTTCGGCGACGGCAATGAAGATGGCGAGCTGTTCGAGGGTCATCTTGAAAAGAGAAAATCATTCTATTTGATTGAATGATACATAAAATAACATTCGATAGAAATGCATAAACGCGTATGTCAGTTTCTCCTCATGAGAGTGAGGCAGATATGATCCGCGTAAACAGGTCCGGCTTTGGTCGGCTGCTGAGCATGCGAGCTCTGGGGGAATTGGCACCCGGTCTATTGCTGACCGGCGCAATTGCCCTTGCGGCCTATGCTGCGGAGTGGATGAAAGTGCATCTGACCAATGATGCTGTTCTTGAGAACCTGGTGCTGGCCATCCTTATCGGAATGATCTTCCGCTCGACCGTAAAGCTGCCTGAGTATTTCGAGCCCGGAATACGATTTGCAGCCAAGGCTCTTCTGGAGGCTGCGATTGTGCTTCTGGGGGCGTCGATCAGTTTGCAGGCTCTGGAGGCTGTCGGGTTGCTGACGATCCTGGGCATTACCTGCATCGTCGGGCTCTCCATTGTGTTCAGCTATTCGATCGGGCGGGGGCTCGGTTTGCATCACAAGCTTGCTTTGCTCGTGGCTTGCGGGAATTCGATCTGCGGCAACTCGGCCATTGTTGCAGCCGCCCCTGTTATCCGCGCCGAAGCGTCGGATGTTGCAGCATCCATCGCCTTCACGGCGATCCTGGGCATCGCAATTGTATTGGGCCTGCCTCTTCTGATGGGGGCTTTCTCGCTGGATGCGGCGCGTTACGGCACTCTGGCAGGACTGACGGTTTACGCAGTGCCGCAGGTGCTGGCCGCAGCCCAGCCCGGCGGATTGATCGCCGTACAGACTGGCGCCCTGGTGAAGCTCGTGAGGGTCATGCTGCTGGGACCAGTTCTGATCCTGCTTGGCGTCCTGACCGCACGGGGGAACACGGAACAAGCGGGAACCAGGATTGCCTGGAGGGCTGTCGTGCCCTGGTTCATCATCGGCTTCGGGCTCATGGTGGCCCTGCGCTCGGCGGAAGTTATTCCGCTGTCGATGGTGGAACCAATTAACCGGGTCTCAGGCTTCCTGACCGTTCTGTCGATGGCGGGGCTGGGGCTGGCCGTGGATATCCGCAAGCTTGCCAATGCCTGCAGCAAGGTGATGGCGGCGGCTCTTCTATCGGTGCTGGCTCTGACGGCGATGAGCCTTGTCTTCGTGAAGCTGATCAGCCTTTGACACCGGAGTCGGCCAGTCAATAGTGCGGAGGCTTGTCTATCTGGTGGCCGGGGAGGGCGTTTTCGATGAGCTCTTCCATCTGATCCGTCATTTCCATGAGCTTGCGGGTCAGGCGGTCAATCTGCCTGCCCTGCTCGAAGACCACTGCATTCAATTCATCGATCGTATGATTGGCGTGGGCCAGGTCGATCTCGAGCTTTTCGATCCGTGCTTCGTGGTCCATTGGGGATCCCATTAAATTGGCTGCGCGGCATAGATAACCGTTCATACCTGCCGGGGCGAGGAAAAACCATGAGCTATACGGTCGATGAGCCGGACCGGGCCGCTTGGTACCCGGTCCGGTGAAGCGTCAGCCCGCGACGATATGTGCTGTGCCGAAGGCGAAAAATGCGAAGGTGATCAAGGCCAGAAGGTAAAACCAGTACCGGACCTTTATGAAAAACAGGCTGTCACCGCGCACCAGCAGGATCTCTTGACCAGTCTGCTTGTCGATCACAGCCCGGCCCTTGTCCGTGCCTTCCAGAAGCCGGACGACGCCATAGGCTCCAAGACAGGCGCCGAGAGAAATAACGCCTGCCATAAGGTCGCTGACAGATGTGCCGGACAGGACGCTTGCGGCCATGACGCCGAAGATGCCGCCCAAAGCGGCACCAAGTGGAAGCAATAGCCCCCAGCCTCTCCAGATCAGGAACATCGAATTTTCCTTTATTTGATTCCGCCATTATGATTTGACCTCATCCGTAAAAGGACTGAGGGAATTTTGCTTGATACCCGGGTCAGATAGCAGACCGGCTCAAGTTCAAGAAACCAGTCCCCTTCAAAATCCACTGCGGAATGCCGCGAAGATCCAGAGCAAGGCGAGACGAATGACCGATTTGAGCATGTTTCCGATCACGGCCAAATGGCCTGCCAAGAATCCAGACGTGATTCAGCTCTATTCACTGCCCACCCCCAATGGGATCAAGGTCAGCGCCATGCTGGAGGAGACGGGTCTGGCTTATGAACCGCATCTGGTCGATTTTGGGTCGAATGATCAGATGAGCCCGGCATTTTTGTCGCTCAACCCGAACAACAAGATTCCCGCCATTCTCGATCCCAATGGCCCGGACGGAAAGCCTCTCGGCTTGTGGGAATCGGGTGCGATCCTCATCTATCTGGCGGAGAAGAGCGGTCAGTTCCTGTCCAAGGATCCTGCCGGGAAATATGAGACCATCCAGTGGCTCATGTGGCAGATGGGCGGCTTTGGCCCGATGTCGGGCCAGCTGGGGTTCTTCCATAAATTCGCTGGCCGCGAATACGAGGACCGCCGCCCCTTCGAGCGCTACCGCGACGAGGTCAAGCGTCTGCTGAATGTATTGGATCAGCGTCTTGAAGGCCGTGACTTCATTATGGGCGGCGACTACACAATTGCCGATATAGCGTCCTGGCCGTGGGTCCGCACGATTTCAGGGTTCTATGAGGCTGGCGAACATGTGGACCTCGACAGCCGGAAAAATGTCTTGCGCTGGTATGAAGCCTGTCTTGCCCGCCCGGCAAGCGAGAAGGCGACGAACATTCCGGCTCGCGGTTAAGCGCATCAATTGCGTCATTGCCCGTCAAGGGCGGCCTCAGCCGTCCCTTGACGGGTGTCCTCAAACGGTCATTCACCCGGAGCCGGGTGATCGGGCGCGGCAACCGCAATTTCCCGCTGCAGGCGGGCATCTTCTTCGGCCTTGGGCTTGATAAAGCGTCCGAGGATCAGGTAGGCGACCGGCGTCAGGAAGAGCGTTGACAGGGTTGCGAGGCCAAGGCCACCGACGATGATCCAGCCGAGTGCGATGCGTGCTTCTGCCCCGGCGCCGCTGGCCATGATCAGCGGCACCCCGCCGACAATCGTGCAGATCATGGTCATCATCACAGGCCGCAGGCGGATGTTGGCCGCGTTCTCGACGGCCTCGCGCACACTCTGGCCACGGTCGCGGAGCTGATTGGCGAATTCGACGATAAGGATGCCATTCTTCGCCATGATGCCAACCAGCAGCACCAGCCCGATCTGACTGTAGACGTTGAGCGTTGTGCCCGTCAGGAGCATTGCAAAGACCGCGCAGGCGAGGCCAAGCGGCACCGTGGCCATGATGATCAGGGCGCTGATGAAGCTTTCGAACTGAGCTGCCAGCACAAGCAGGATAATCAGAACGGCGAAGCCGAACGTTCGTGTCATGCTGGACGATTGTTCGCCAAGGGTCGCAGCTTCCGCAAGCGGGATAATGCGCGCGCCCGGCGGAAGCAAAGGGGTGGCGATCTGCACGGCGGTGTCATAAGCCTCGCCGAGCGCGAAGTCAGGTGTCAGACCGGCCGTTATGGCCACCGAGCGCAACTGTTGTTCCCGTGTGAGCGATGGCGGCACGGCTTTTTCGACGAGGCTCGCAATCGTTGAGACCGGAACGAAACGGCCGTCGCTGGTTTTGATGAAGATGTTCTCCAGATCCGTCGGGTCATTGATTGGATTGGTGGTCGAGACGAACTTCACGTCATAGGCACGGTCACCAATGAAGACCTGACCGACCTTGCGCCCGTCAAGCATGGCCTGCATCGCTGTTCCCAGGCCATTGATGTCAATGCCAAGATCCGATGCCCTTTCCCGGTCAACCGATATGGAAAGCTGGGGCTGTGTTGCCTCGGTCGAGAGGCGGACCTGACGGAAACGCTTGTCTTTTTCCATCTCGGAGATGATGCGGTCCGCGGCAGCACCAAGCTTTGCGTAGTCGCTGCCGGCAACCGCAAACTGCAGGCCTGAACCTGCCCCGCGAATTCCGAGACTGTTGGGCTGAAAAGCGAAGGCACGGACGCCGGGAACGTTCTGGACCAGTCTGTTGACCTCAGAAAGGATCTCCTGCTGGGACCGTTTACGCTCTTCCCATGGTGCCAGCCTGATCACCATGAAACCGCTGTTGGCGGAGCCACCGGAGCCTGCGATGGAAAATGTGCTGAGGATCTCGCCCCGCTCGCGCAGGGGCTCGAGCAGTTCTTCAATGCCGCGCATTTCCTGCGAGAGATAGTCAAGGCTCACACCTTGAGGCGCTGAGATCCGCAAGAAGCCCATGGAGCGGTCTTCCGCCGGTGTGAGCTCGGACTTGATCGAGCCGAACATCACTCCTGCTGCTCCGGCGAACAGAAGCGACACCACCACAACAACAAGCGGAGCGTCCAGGCAGGCCTTCAGGCAGCGGTGATAGAGGCCGCCGAGCGCGCGTCCGGCTGCGCCGGTCATCCCGCTATGCTCCTTGTGCTCGCTGCCCGCCTTCAGGATGCGGGAGGCAAGCATGGGGCAAAGAGACAGTGCGACGATGGACGACAGGAAGACAGCGATTGCCAGAACGAAGCCGAATTCCCGGAAGAGGCCGCCGGTCTGGCCGGGCAGAAACGACAAGGGCACAAAGACCGCAACCAGCGTGGCCGTCGTGGCAATGACGGCGAAGAAAACCTCATCGGTTCCAAGCACGGCTGCCGCGCGCGGACCCGTCCCCTGGTTCCGCCGGCGCACAATGTTCTCAAGAACCACAATCGCATCATCGACGACGAGACCCGTGGCAAGGACCAAAGCAAGCAAGGTCAGGATGTTGACGGAGAAACCCGCAAGGTAGATGGCCGCCAATGTTCCGATAAGGGCTACCGGCATGGAGACCCCGGGTATGATGGTCGCCCGCCAATCCCACAGGAACAGATAGATGATCAGAAGAACGACACTGACGGAGATAACGAGCGCGATCTCGACCTCGTGAATGGCGCCGTTGATGAAGGTGGCGTCGTCACTGGTGATCTCGATGTTCATGCCCGCGGGCAGGTTCTCCTGAATCCGGAGCGCTGCGGCGCGGACGCCCTCGGAAATCTCGAGCGTGTTGGACTGGGCCGCACGCACGATCCCGAGACCGATGCCATTCCTGCCATTCACCCGGAGCTGAGATTGTCCGATATCCGGCCCAAGGGTGACGACTGCAAAATCGCCGAGCCGGGCGCGTCGGTTGATGATCATCCGCTCAAAGGCTTCAGGTGTATTCACCGATGCGGTCGCGCGGACGATCAGGTCCTGATTGTTGCTGGTCAACGATCCGGCGGGCCTGTCGAAGGCCATTGACGAGAGGGCATTGGCAACATCGGCGACGGTCAGGTTGAGACTTGCCATCTTCGCCTGATCGATGTCGATGCGGAAGATCTTCTCCCGGTCACCGTAGGCCTGGACGTCGGCAACACCGGGGACGGCAGCCAGAATGTCCGAGATTTCATCTTCAACGAGCACGGTCATATCTTCGACCGGGATTGTATCGGAGGTCAGTCCGAGGCGGACCACCGGCTGGGAGTTGGCATCTGCCTTGATGATGCGCGAGGCGTCCGCGTCTTCCGGCAGGTCGTTGACGATACGCCCCAGGGCGTCGCGCATATCAGATGCAGCGGTGTCGAGATTGACATCGCTGGAAAACTCGACGGTGACCCGGCTTTCGCCATAAGACGAGGTGGAGGAGATGGACTTGACGCCAGAAACCCGTGAAATGGCCCCTTCAATCACACCCGTCACCTCGCGGTCGACCGTTTCCGCTGCCGCTGAATCGTAGCTGGTCCGGACGGTGATAACAGGCCTGTCAACATCCGGGAGTTCCCGGATTTCCACGCCGAAATACGCGGCAACACCGGCCACGACGATCAGCGTATTGATGACAAATGCCAGGACAGGGCGCCGCACGAACAGCGCGGTCAGGCCAGACCCATGATTATTCTGTGTGCTCATTGGTTGAGCCTCGCGGCATTCAGGAGCTGCTGTTTGTGGACGACAGTTTTTGACCGGACGCCGGGGCCGGTTTGGTCTCGCGGCCCAGGATGTTCAGCTTTACGCCCTGCCTTGCGAGATGAAGTCCCTCAGTGACCACTTCCTCGCCTGCTTCCAGGGGGGCTTTCACGAGAACACTGTCTGTGTTGCGCTGGATAATGTCGACGCTCACCCGTTGCGCCGCGCCGTCACGCACTGCCCAGACATAAGCACCATCTGTACCCCATTGCACGGCCAGAGGATTGACTGCCGGGTAGTGGTCGCCGGGGAATTGCATGGAAACCTGGAACGACATCCCCGCCCTAAGCTTATCAGCATCATTGGTAATCCGGGCCTGAACATGGAGGGTCCGGCTGTCAGTTTCGATCCTGTTGTCGACAGCGCTCACTTCGCCAGAGAAAGTTTCACCAGGGCGGGCCACGGAGGTCGCCGTTAAAGGAGAGCCAACCTTGACGGATGAAGCGAAGCGTTCCGGGACCCAGAAATCGATCAGGATCTCGGATCTGTCGTCGACGGTGGCGATTACTGTCTGGGAGGTTACATAATTGCCTGCGGTGATTGGCAGAATGCCGACTGTTCCACCAATCGGCGACTCGATGGAGCGTCTGGAGAGATTGAGCTCGGCCTCGCGCAGCTGCAGCCGGGCGTTATCTACGGCGAGCTCAGCATCGGTCACCTGCACTGTGGTGGCGGTGTTGGATCTCAGCAGCGCTTTCATGCGCTCAAGGCGCGCTTCCGCGTCTTTAAGCGCGAGCGCTGCGCGTTCAGCTGCGATTTCCTCAGCATCAGAGTCCAGCTTGGCGATCACATCGCCCGGCTTAACCGTTTCTCCGGAATTGACAAGGAACTGGATCATCCGGCCGCTGGTGAACGGGGTAACCTGCACCGACCGGACGGCGCGGCCGGTCCCGATTGCCGAGAGGCGGTCATTGATGGTCTCTTCCACAACTGGCGCAGTGATGACGCTGCCTTGTGGGGCTCTCCGGCCCGTTTCTCTTCCTCCAGGTGCCTCGGCTCCTTTGGAAGCGGTCTCGAACGGCAGTCCCCTCATGCCCCAGCGGGCGAGTTGATCGCCTGCGCCAGGGTAGAACCGGGCCCATAGGCCAGCCGCAACAACGACCGCGATCAAAATCAGAGCTAGTTGCTTCCAGATTGACATTCACTCACCAAAAACCACGCATCACCTGCATCGGGGAAAAACATGCGCATGACTACGTAAGCGTGACAAGTTCCAAATCGGAGCTGATGCCGTGGAAATTGTAACGCTTTGTAAGCGTCATCAGCACGTTACCGGCTTGATACGGAAGTTCCCCATCGCCGGATCACGGGCAGTTCATCTGCCTGGCTCCAGGTGCGCATCGCCTGATCATCCGGATGCAGCTGCGGGAAAGGTGTTCTGCCCGCCAAACAAAAAGGGCGGCCCGAAGACCGCCCTTTCCGAATTCTCAGGCGTTTAGACTTCTTAGAAGTCCATGCCACCCATGCCGCCCATGCCGCCACCCGGCATTGCCGGAGCGTCTTTCTTCGGCATCTCGGCAACCATGGCTTCGGTGGTGATCAGCAGGCCAGCAACCGAGGCAGCGTCCTGAAGAGCGGTACGAACAACCTTGGTCGGGTCGATGATGCCGGCTTCGATCATGTTGACGAATTCTTCGGTCTGAGCGTTGAAGCCGAAGGTGACGTCGTCATTTTCCTGGATCTTGCCAACAACGATGGAGCCTTCGACGCCAGCGTTTTCAGCGATCTGACGGATCGGAGCTTCCAGAGCGCGCAGAACGATCTTGATGCCAGCCATGATGTCCGGGTTAGCGGAGGTGAGCTTGGCAACAGCGTTCTTGGAGCGCAGGAGAGCCGTGCCGCCACCCGGTACGATGCCTTCTTCGACAGCAGCGCGGGTTGCGTTCAGAGCGTCGTCGACGCGGTCCTTCTTTTCCTTCACTTCGATTTCCGTAGCACCGCCAACGCGGATCACGGCAACACCGCCAGCGAGCTTGGCCAGACGTTCCTGGAGCTTTTCGCGGTCGTAATCGGAAGTGGTTTCTTCGATCTGGGCCTTGATCTGGGCAACGCGGCCCTGGATGTCGTCCTTGGAACCAGCGCCATCAACGATGGTGGTGTTTTCCTTGGTGATCGAAACCTTCTCGGCGGTGCCGAGCATGTCGAGGGTGACGCTTTCGAGCTTGATGCCGAGATCTTCAGAGATCACGGTGCCGCCGGTCAGGATCGCGATGTCTTCCAGCATGGCCTTGCGGCGGTCGCCGAAGCCCGGAGCCTTGACAGCAGCGATCTTGAGGCCGCCGCGCAGCTTGTTGACGACGAGCGTTGCAAGAGCTTCGCCTTCGACGTCTTCAGCGATGATCAGGAGCGGACGGCCGGACTGGACGACTGCTTCCAGGATCGGCAGCATTGCCTGCAGGTTGGAAAGCTTCTTTTCGTGCAGCAGGATGTACGGCTTTTCGAGGTCAGCCAGCATCTTTTCTGCGTTGGTCACGAAGTACGGGGACAGGTAGCCGCGGTCGAACTGCATGCCTTCGACGACTTCCAGCTCGGTTTCCAGCGACTTGGCTTCTTCAACCGTGATGACGCCTTCGTTGCCGACCTTCTGCATGGCTTCGGCAATGTCCTTGCCGACCTGCTCGTCACCGTTCGCGGAGATGGTGCCGACCTGGGCAACTTCTGCGGAGGTGGTGATGGTCTTGGAAGCAGCCATCAGAGCCTTGACGGCTTCAGCAGCAGCCATGTCGACGCCGCGCTTCAGATCCATCGGGTTCATGCCGGCTGCAACGGCCTTCGCGCCTTCCTTGACGATGGACTGAGCCAGAACCGTCGCGGTGGTGGTGCCGTCACCAGCAATGTCATTGGTTTTCGAGGCCACTTCGCGCACCATCTGGGCGCCCATGTTCTCGAACTTGTCTTCGAGTTCGATTTCCTTGGCGACAGACACGCCGTCCTTGGTGATGCGCGGTGCGCCGAAGGCCTTGTCGAGGACCACGTTACGGCCCTTCGGGCCCAGGGTCACCTTGACGGCGTTGGCAAGGATGTCCACGCCGCGCAGCATCTTCTCGCGGGCGTCAGAACCGAATTTTACGTCCTTAGCAGCCATTTTTACATCTCACTTCTTGATTGGAATATCGGGAAATCAGGACAGTCGCGTGATTACGCGAGAACGCCCATGATGTCGGATTCCTTCATGATCAGCAGGTCTTCACCGTTGATCTTGACTTCGGTGCCGGACCACTTGCCGAACAGAACGCGATCACCAGCCTTCACGTCGAGGGGGATCAGGTCACCGTTTTCCTTGCGGGCACCAGCGCCGACGGCGACGATCTCGCCTTCCTGCGGCTTTTCCTTAGCGGTGTCCGGAATGATGATGCCGCCAGCAGTCTTCTCTTCAGATTCTACACGGCGAACAACGACACGGTCGTGCAGCGGACGAAATGTCATTTTGGCTCTTTCCTCTCATGGTGCACGCCCCCACCTTTAGGCAGCGTGCGGGCATGATAATTTTGGGTCGAAAGATACCCGGGCCGCTCTGGACCCGAGGCATGTTGGCACTCCCCACAGGCGAGTGCTAACAGCGTTTCCGATGTAGGAGCGGACCCGGTTCTTGTCAATGGTGATGAGGGAGAAAAAAAGCTCGGGATTGAGTCATTTTTTGGAAAGCGGCGCTACGCTTCAGCGCGGCTTTTCCATCGGGCCCTTTCCGGGCCTTGATCAACGCCGGACGCATGGTGCCCGGCGCAAAATCTGTCCTTTTGCAGCGGCCCTTGCCAAGGCGGGACGAAGCCACGGCTCTACTTGGCGGCCTTGACCTCGAACGACAGGCTGATCACGCCGGTTTTGCCGCCAATCGCGTCCGCAAATGTTGTTTCCAGCGTGTAGCTTCCTTCCGGAAGACCTTCAAAAGTGAAGTTCAGAGAGGTGAAGGCCTGGCGGTCCTCAGCTCTGGATGAACCCGCCAGCGCGGCAAATTTGTTTTCTGCGGCCAGAACCTGTCCTGAAGGTGTTATCAGGCGGTAGCTCGCGTCCATCGCGTAGTCATAGCCGGAGCCGGTCTTGTTGAAGCCATAGCCGACAGGCTGAACATAGACGGTCATGGTCTCACCCGGAGCAAAAACCGCAGATTCCCGGGGAGTGTATTTACCGTAGCCACGAGCAGGGCCTTCTGCGAAACCGGCTGCCGTGAAGGCCAAGGGTGAGGCTGTCCATGCAGTCTCAAGCTGATCGTAGCTGCCGGCAAGCTCTGCGGAAGGCGCGGGGGCCGTTAAGGTGGCAGGCTCTGCCAGCGCTGCTGCCGGCAAAACTGCACAAACTGTGAGAAGCGAACCTGCTAACCGGAACCACCGGATGATACCTGCCGTCATCAATGCCCCCTGCAAAGCTCAAGCGTATTGTTTTTTCAACGTGTTTTCAGTCGATATAGACCGACTTCCCCTCAGGCACAAGAAAATGACGGGGACGGGGTAAACATCATCCGGCTAACCGCTCCGCTCCTGCCAGGACTGGCGCTTGCGGTAGATGGTCGAGGGGCTGATTTCCAGAGCGGCGGCTGCCATGGCGATGTTGCCGTCAAAGGCGTCCAGCGCGTCCTCGATGATTCGCTTCTCCTGCGCCCACAAGGGCTCAATGGTGGAGAAGGCACGTGCGGGAGCCGCAGCGCGGGCCCGCTCACGGGACAGGTCGACGATAGTGCCGCTGCGCCCGGATGGGTCTCGGATCAGCATCGGAAGCATGTCGAAGGTGACAGCCAGCCCGTCGTTCATGACCACGATCTGGCGGATCGTGTTTTCCAGCTGGCGCACGTTGCCCGGCCAGTTGTAAGCGGTCAGCCGGGTTTCTGCGTCTGCGTCAAAACCTCTGAAGCCACGGCGTTCTTCCGCCGCAAAACGCTCCAGGAAGGTCTGGGCCAGGATCAGGATATCGTCGCGGCGCTCGCGCAGGGGCGGCAGTTGAATCGGCAGCACGTGAAGCCTGTAGTAGAGGTCTTCACGGAACCGGCCTGCAGTCACTTCCGCCAGCGGGTTTCGGTTGGTCGCGCAGATGATGCGTGCGTCGACCTTGCGTGTGGTGGTGTCTCCAAGGCGCTGGAAAGTCCCGGTCTGCAGGAAGCGTAGCAGCTTGCTCTGCAAGAGCAGGTCCATTTCACCGATTTCATCGAGGAAGAGGGTACCGCCGTCGGCCTGTTCCGCAGCGCCTGCCCGGTTGTCCGTGGCGCCGGTAAAGGCGCCGCGGACATGGCCGAAAATTTCGCTTTCGATCAGGTCGCGCGGGATTGCGGCGCAGTTGATTGTAACGAGTCGCTCGGACTTCCGCTCGGACAGGGAGTGGAGGGCGTTTGCGCAAAGTTCCTTGCCGGTTCCAGATTCCCCGGTAATGAAAACAGGGGCATGGGACGGCGCCATGCGCTTGATTTGGTCATAAACCACGCTCATTGCAACTGAGCGGCCGATCAGCTTTTCCAGACCGCTGGCGGCAGGCGCGCGCGGAATGCGTATGGCGTTGTCCGATTGATCCTTCAGGAGCTGCTCGGTTGCGGGAATGACAATAGGAACCGGCTTGCGCTGGTCCAGCTGGAAAGAGATCTTGGACGCCAGCATGTCCAGCGAGAAGGGCTTTGTCAGGAAGTCGTGTGCTCCGGCCCGCATGGCGCTCACCGCCCGGGAAACAGATCCCTTGGCGGAAACCGCGATGATGACCGACGAAGGGCAGCGGACTGCAAAGGCTTCAAGCGCCTCGTCTCCGCCAATGGTTTCAAGATCCAGAACAAGAACGTCTGTGTTGTTCCTGGCAAGATCGTCAAGGCAGGATGATGGGTCCGAATAAAGGACGGGATCTGAACAGCGCACCTTCAGCTTTGCTGTCACGGCGGCGGACCGTGCTGCTTCTGATGCGGACATGTCTAGAACGCGAACTG
This sequence comes from Roseibium litorale, assembly GCF_014842915.1. GTDB lineage: Bacteria > Pseudomonadota > Alphaproteobacteria > Rhizobiales > Stappiaceae > Roseibium > Roseibium litorale. The sequence continues at coordinate 88,116 of NZ_JACYXI010000010.1, forward strand.
TTACGGGCCTTGTGAAGGCCTGATTACTCCCCATTGCTGGGCTTCCCCCGTCGCTCGTGGCTACGCGTTTACTGCTGGGCCAAGGATTGACCTGACAAGAATAATTCCCCCAACAGGGTAAACAAAGGGTTGTCACTATTGCGAAAAGAAAACGGAGGCTTGCGCCTTGGTCTTTTCCGGGCGCTGGACCCGTTCTGGTGCTGTCAGCTGGCCAAACACCTGAACGAAGTCTTTAATTTGCGCAGATCTGCGGCCGTTAGCGGGGGACAACCGGTGCTATCCCCAGAAGCATGCTGCCATAGGATTCGGAGGGGGGCGTTTCTTAAGGCATGATTAACGGCAGATTTGTGATTCGAGTAAGAGAGACTTCGGGGATAAATGGGGCGCATCGCGACCATCTTTATCGTGATTTGCATGGCGGTTATCGCCATGTCGGTCTCGGCAGTGCTGGTTTTCCAGTTTGGCCGTCCGTTCGGCGAGGCCGTGTCACTGTCTCTCGCTCTCATGTGCACCATGATCCTGCTGCATCTCCTTCTCAGCCGTTCGCGTGAGCGCAGCGCTGTGAGTGAGGCGGTTGAGCGTCTCGAAGACCGTATGAGCGAAATCGACGAGGATGTCGGCAACCTGGAAGGCCGGCTGACGGGTGTCGAACACACCATACCGCGCCGGACCCGTGAGGAAATTGATCCTCTCTTTGCCGAGGTTGAGGTGCTGGGGTCTCTGGTCAAGCAGATGGCGGAAGCCATGTCGGATCTGGAAACCCGTTTTGAGGACCAGCAGCAGCTCCCGCCGCCGCCTCAGATGCCAGAGCTTTCGCATTATGCTCCGCAGGGCAGCTACGGCAACGGGCCGGTCTCTCATGCTCAGAGCCAGCCTGGCAGTCAGTATATGCCCCAGCCGTCTCAGCCTTCGCTGAGTTCTGCCCTCGATCAGCATGGGAACTATGCTGCGCCGCATCAGCCGGCACCCGACTATCCGAACCAGAACCCGGCAGGTCATGGCTACACTGCGCCGCCGGTAATGCCTCAGGCGCCTATGGGCAAACCCGCCGCGCAACCCGCTCATCCTGGCGTTTCTCAGGCTGCTGACGACTTTGCGCGGCCACCGGCTCCTCGTCCTGCTCCGGCAGCTGCCTCTGATCCGGGCATGCGCGAACTGATCCTGTCGGCGCTCAATGCCAACCGCGTTGAGCTTCATTTGCAGCCGATTGTGACCCTGCCTCAGCGGCAGGTGAAATACTATGAGGCCTTCACTCGGCTGCGGGATTCTCAGGGCGAACTGATCGATGCTGCGACCTTCCTGCCTGAAGCCGTGCGCTCCGGCCTTATTGCCCGCATCGACAATCTGCAGCTGTTCCGCTCTGTTCAGGTCATCCGGCGTCTGACGGCCCGTAATCGCAATGCGGCGCTGTTCTGCAATGTCTCTTCCCTGTCGCTCGTGGACGAAACCTTCTTCCCCGGCTTCCTGGAGTTCGTGCGCTCGAACAAGAGCTTCGCCGATGTGATCGTGTTTGAGTTCGCGCAGGAAGATGTCGCCCAGATGGGCGTGATGGAAATGGAAAGCCTCAGCGCTCTTGCCGAGATTGGCTTCCACTTTTCCATCGACCGCATCACCGACATGAAGATGGATTTCAAGACCCTGGCACAGCGCGGCTTCAAATACGCCAAGCTTCATGCCGACTATCTGATCGGCCGCCGGGCTGCCGATCACGGGCACATCCATCCGTCCGATTTCGGTGATCTTCTGCACCGCTACGGCATCGAGCTGATCCCTGATCATGTGGAGACCGAGTCCCAGGTGCTTGAGCTGCTCGACTATGAGGTCAAGCTGGCTCAGGGCAACCTCTTCTCTCCGCCGCGCCCGGTGCGTGCCGAAGTTCTCCAAGGCGCCCCTGCCCCTGCGGCCCGCAAGCGGGCCTGAGTTTCTTCCTCGGGGCGGGGCCAATTTCTGCTGACTGCTTCTTATTTTCAGGAAAACCTCCCCTCCGTGCCTTCCCGGACGTCGCGCAGCTGAGATCCAGGATCTGATGCTGGTAAGTGAAGCTTGCGAGGTTCGGTCCTGGCTCAGGGCCGGGACTGCGCGACTGCAGCACTGGCTTACGCATAAAAGAAGGGCCGGGAACTGCTTCCCGGCCCTTCGGTCTTCAATCTGTCTTATCTGCGTGCTGATCAGTTCGCCTTGATTTCCGGTCCGACGGTGGAGATGGAGGGTTCCTTGCCGTCCAGAAGGCGTTTTGCGACACGCTTCACATCTGCCAGGGTCACCGCTTCGATCTCCGCGTTGCGGCGGTCGAAATAGTCGATCCCGAGCTTTGCATTTTGAATCGCGACCAGCTGAGCCGCGATTTTTCCCGAGGAGTCAAAGCGCAGAGGATAGGAACCTGTGATGTAGCGCTTCGCGCTGTCCAGCTCTTCCTGGGTCGGGCCTTCTGTTGCCATACGGGTAAGCTGATCGCGCATGACCTTGATGGTCTCATTGGCACGGTCGGCACGGGTCGCAGCCGATGCGAACAGGATCCCGGTGTGATCGTAAGGCGCAAGCTGCGTGTAGGCGCCGTAGGTCAGGCCACGCTTTTCGCGCACTTCCTCATACATCCATGAGGTGAAGGTGCCGCCGCCAAGAATGTGGTTCATGACATAGGCGGCCTGATAGTCCGGATCATCCCGCTTCAAGCCCGGCAAGGCGAAGAGGATGGAGGTCTGCTGCACATCCATGGTGCTGTTGACGGTCTTGCCGGTTTCGGCAGTCACGTCCGGTACCTCGGTCAGCTCGCCCTTTTCCGGCAGACCTGCGAAGACTTCATCAAGCAGCGGCGCAAGCGTCTTGGCATCGATGGCACCGACGACGCCGATCTTCAGGCCTTCACGGGTGAGGAGCCGGGTCTTCATGCCACGCAGATCTTCGGCCGTCAGGGCCGCAAGCGTCTCTTCGGTACCATCATTGGGGCGGGCATAGGGGTGATCCCCGACGATGGCCTTCATCAGGTCCCGGCTCGCCACGGTGTCCGGATCCTGCGAAGCGCGGCGGATACCGGAGGCGATCTGGGTCTTCATCCGGTTGATCGCGACTTCGTCGAAGCGGGGCTCGTTGACCGCGAGGCGCAGCATGTCGAAGGCTTCTCCCCGGGTCGTCGTCAAAGTGCGCAAGGACCCGTAGAAATTGTCCTTGTCTGCATTGAAGCTGACGCTGACCGCGAGATCCTCAAGTTTGCCCTGATAGTCCTCCGAGGTCATGTCTCCCGCGCCCTCGTCAAGCGTCGCAGCGAGAAGCCGGGTGAGACCTTCTTTGCCAGAGGGGTCTTGTGTCGTGCCGCCTGCAAAGGAGAAATTCATGGCGATGACAGGAATGGTTTCGTCATGGACAAGCCAGGCTTCGATGCCCTTGGGGCTGGTCACCCGTTCGATCTCGACCGCCGCGGAGGGTGCTGCCGACAAAGCCAGGAGACCGAGAGCGGCGAGGGGGGCTGCAACCTTTCGCGGCAGAGCAGCGGAAATGAAATGGAACATGCGATCAGCCCTTCGGAGTTGCGTTGGTTGCATTGGCTTCAGGTGCCGCAGCAGGCTTTGGCATCTTCAACTCGCCGATGACCGGATCTCCTTGAAGATAGGTCTTGGCGGCATTCTGGACGTCTTCTGCCGTAACAGCCTGAATCCGCGAGGGCCAGTTTTGCACCTGATCAATGGTTTGCCCTGATGCCAGCGCCGCGCCGAAGATACGGGCCAGTGTCTGCTGACTGTCCTGGGCGTAGATGGCATCGGCCACCATGGAGTTCTTGGCGCGCGTCAGCTCCTCTTGCGTCACGCCTCCAGCTATGAGCTTGTTCAGCTCCTCGTGGATTACCGCTTCCATTTCATCCAGCGTGTGTCCTGGAACCGGGGTCGCGTAGAAACCGAAGCGGCCGTCATCCAGCGCATCGCCGGAATAGTAGCTGCCGGCACTGATGGCGATCTTCCGGTTGAGGACAGCTTCCTTGTGCAGCCGGCTCGTTGCGCCGCCGCCCATGATATAGGAGAGCACATCCAGGGCCTCGGAGGTGTGGCCTTCTCCGGTGTGCTGGCTCGGAACGATCCAGCTCATGGAAATGCTTTCCTGCCGGACACGGTCGTCCGTAACGGTGATACGTCGTTCACCAGCCAGGGGCGGTTCGGTTGGACGCACGCGCGGACCCGGCTCCGCGCGGCGGGCAACCTTGCCATAGGTGTCTTCGGCCAGCTTCTTGACCTGATCGGCGTCCACATCGCCTGCGATGACGACGATGGCGTTGTTCGGGGTGTAAAAGCGGTCGTAGAAAGCGATCGCTTTTTCCTTGTCGAGGGCCTCGATCTCGCTCTTCCAGCCGATCACCGGCGAGCCATAGGGATGGTTCACGAAGGTAATTGCGGTGAGGGCCTCGTTGAGACGCGAGCCTGGATCGTTTTCCACGCGCATGCGGCGCTCTTCCAGAACGACGTCCCGCTCCGGATTGACCACTTCATCGCTGAGGATGAGGTTCTGCATCCGGTCGGCTTCCATCTCCATCATCTTGGCCAGATGGTCCTTGGAAACGCGCTGGAAATAAGCGGTGTAGTCATAGCTGGTGAAGGCGTTTTCCTGTCCGCCGATTTCGGCGACCAGCGTCGAGAAAGCGCCGTCCGGATGGTCCTTGGTGCCCTTGAACATCAGGTGTTCAAGAAAATGTGCGACGCCCGACTCGCCTTCAGGCTCGTCTGCGGATCCTGTCTTGTACCAGATCATGTGCGTGACCACGGGAGCCCGGTGATCGGGGATCACAACCACTTCCAGACCATTGCTCAGGGTAAAATGGCTGAGGTTTGGTGCGATCTGAATCGTTTCCGCCGGCTTGTCCTGGGCGAGGGCAAAAGAGGGCAGTGTGACCGGACCGGCCAGGGACAGGGCGATGACGGCAAGTGCGCCGCCGCTTCTCAGGAGTTTCCGATGGCGGGAAATGAGCAACTTGGTCTCCGTTGATCGAAACGTGGAACATTCCGGCCCGTGCGCGTCGCCGCGCACAGGCACACCGTTTCAAAGTGATATAGGCGGGGCGCCCGAAAAGGTCGCCTTAAAGTTTGGTCATGTTTGCGTGATGCGGGCGCGGTCTTTGCTGGCCGCCAGAGCAACGCCAAAGAGCATTGCGGAGGAGATAAGGAGAACGGGAAGCGTGGCAATAAAAAGGCCGCCGGGAAATCAATCCGGGCGGCCCTCAAATCACACATTTGTCCGGCTCAGTTGTTGCCACGCTGGCAAGTCCCGCCGGTTTCTTCCAGACACTTCATATCAAGGGGGCGGCCATCAAACGGATCGTAGTTCGCATCCTTCGGATCCTCCTTGACCTCCGGCAGCTTCGATCCATCGGAGGACTGGCTGTATTTGGTGGGGGGATCTGTCAGATAGCGGCGCTTGATCCCTGCCTCGTTGCTATTACCGGCAACTTCGCGGCTCAGGGTATTCGCGGAGGAATTTTGCGCGCGCAGCTCTGCTGGACTCAGCTTGTCACCGGAGATGACCTGCTGATCCCGGCTTTCTGCCAGGCGGTCGATGCTTGCGTCATTGCGGATGTTGATACCGCGCATCTGCTCGGACCGCAGAACGCCGGAGTGCATCCGGTCCGTGCCCTTGTAGATTTCTTGAATCTCGGCAAGGTCCTTGTTCTGCTGCGACTGCGGCCAGGACGGGGAGTCCTTGCCTGCAACCCGGGTTTCGGGTTGGGGCAGGCTGTCCATGTTGGACGGCATGGCCAGTGGTGCGCGGGGCGCATATTCGATCGGCTTGGCATGAGGATCGACTGCTCCAAGGCCGGACATCAGACCGGCGACGAGGGCTGTATCCGGTGCCTGGGTGGTGCCATCAGGGGCTTCACACGCAGCAAGACCAGCGGCCGCAATCAGAACCAACAGCGGTCGGGAGAATGTCTTCATTATCGTCCGCAGCACCCCGGACTCCTTGTTCCTGCCTGAACCAGAGCACGGGAAGATCCCGTGCGAGAAATTTTTGAGTATCAATCCCGTGGGGACTTAACCCGTTGTTTGCGGCTGAATTAGGACCGCCCTCGCAGACCGTCATACAGGAGACCTGCCACTCCGGCAACGATCCAGACGTCTGCTAGGTTGAACACGTACCAGGAAAAGCTGCCAGCGTGAAAATGCACGAAGTCCACGACAGCGCCGAATGCGAGCCGGTCGATGCCATTACCGATGGCCCCGCCGATGATCAGGGCAAGCGCAAGGGCGACAAACCGGCTGGGTGCCCGCACCGACCAGACCCACAGACCGATGGTCGCGGCGACGGTGAAAAGCGCCAGGATCCAGCGGCCTAGATCTCCGTCCTGCTGGAACAGGCCATAGGAAATGCCCCGGTTCCAGACGAGGACGATGTCGAGCACCGGCAGCAGCCGGACCGGTCCGTTGACTGCAAGGTCGAAGCCGTAGACGAGCCACAGCTTCGTCCCCTGGTCCAGGATCAGTCCAACAAGCGCGATGAGCGCAACGAACCCACTGAAATGCCCCCAGAACCACTGGTTCTTGAAAGACGGTTGATCCGTTGCACTCATTGCTTCTCCTGTCATTGGGCTCAAGCAGCGTGAGCCGCGTCCCATTCCCGGAGTGCGTCCGCATCGCGGAGTGTGACATCCGGGTAGTCCTTGTCGCTGCCAACTTCCGGAAGGATCTTCCAGGAGCGGGCGCACTTGGTGCCTTCAGCAAGGCCCGGAACCACAGCAACACCCGGCGTGTCATCCAGCGTGAAGGCACCTTCCGGAGCCGCATCAGAGCTGAGCGTCAGCTGGCTGGTGATGGCGATATCCGCCATGTCGCGGCCATCAAGGGCGGCCATCAGGTTCGCATCGGTGACATAGACAACCGGATGTGCTTCCAGCGAGGAGCCGATGCGCTTTTCGCGGCGCTCGATTTCCAGGGCGCCGGTGATGACGCGGCGGACCGTGCGGATCTTTTCCCACTTCTCGGCAAGAGCCGTGTTCAGCCACTCGGAAGGAACCACCGGGAACTGCTCAAGGTGAACCGACTTGTCCTCGCCGAAGCGGGACATCCAGCTCTCTTCCATGGTGAAGGGCAGCATCGGAGCCATCCAGGTCACCAGGCAGTTGAACAGCTTGTCGATCACATAGAGTGATGCCTTGCGGCGGACCGAGGACTGAGCATCGCAATAAAGCGCGTCCTTGCGGATGTCGAAGTAGAAGGCTGACAGGTCCACGGTCATGAACGTGAACAGGTGATGGAACACGCGCTTATAGTCGAAGTCCCAATAGGCCTTGCGCACCAGCACATCCAGCTCCGCCAGACGGTGGAGCATCAGCTGCTCCAGTTCCGGCATGTCGGCAAGCGCCACATCTTCGCCGGTGGCATGGGCGAGGGAGCCCAGCATCCAGCGCAGGGTGTTGCGCAGCTTGCGGTAGCTGTCGACGGAGGTCTTCAGGATTTCCGGCCCGATCCGCTGGTCTTCCCAATAGTCGGTAGACGCTACCCAGAGGCGCAGGATGTCGGCGCCATATTGTTTGATGATGTCCTGCGGGAAGACCTGGTTGCCCAGGGACTTGGACATCTTGCGGCCATCCTCGGCCATGGTGAAGCCGTGGGTCAGAACCGCATCGTAGGGCGCATGACCGCGGGTGCCGCAGCTTTCCAGCAGGGAGGAGTGGAACCAGCCGCGGTGCTGATCCGAGCCTTCGAGATAGAGCACGTAGTCATTGCCGCCGGTGCCCTGGCGGTTCGGCATCAAATCCTCGCGCTTTTCCAGGCAGAAGGCATGGGTCGAGCCACTGTCGAACCACACATCCAGGATGTCCTTGACCATCACCCAGTCGTTGACGTCGTCAACCTGACCGCTGAGGAACCGTTCCTTGGCGCCGTCAACATACCAGGCATCCGCCCCTTCAGCCGTGAAGGCGTCAAAGATGCGCTGGTTGACGGTTTCGTTCTTCAAGACTTCCGACGTGTCCTTGTGGATGAAGACGGTGATCGGCACCCCCCAGGCACGTTGGCGGGACAGAACCCAGTCCGGGCGGTTCTCGATCATGGACCGCAGACGGTTCTGACCGGAGGCCGGAGCGAAACGGGTGTTGTCAATCGCGTTCAGGGCACGGGCACGCAGGGTGTCGCCTTCGCCGCCGATGGCGCGGTCCATATAGACGAACCACTGCGGCGTGTTGCGGAAGATGATCGGCTTCTTCGAGCGCCAGGAATGCGGATACTGGTGCTTGATCCGGCCAAGGCCGATCAGCGCGCCTGCTTCCTTCAGCTTCTCGATATTCGCCTTGTTGGCAGTACCCTTTTCACCCTTGTGGGTGATGACCTGGTGGCCATCAAAGCCCGGCGCGTCCTTGGTGTAGAAGCCGTCATCGGCGACCGTGAAGGGGATTGCCGTGTCGATGCCGCGGGCTTCCAGCTCGCGGGAGCTGGACATCCAGATTTCAAAGTCATCCACGCCGTGGCTCGGCGCTGTGTGCACGAAGCCCGTACCGGCATCGTCCGTCACATGGTCGCCATCTAGAAGCGGCACGTCGAATTCGTAGCCACCCAGGTCCAGATCCCGGTAGGGATGGGCAAGGGTCGCCGCGCCCAGCTCATCTGCGGAGACGGTGCGCAGGCGCTTGAACTCTGTGATGCGGGCGTTCTTAAAGACGTCTTCTGCCAGCTTGTCGGCCAGCACCAGAAGGTCGCCCTTCTGGACCCAGTTTTCTTCCGGCAGCCCTTCCTGCGTCACCTCATAGAGGCCGTAGTCGATGCGCGAGGAATAGGAAACCGCCCGGTTGCCCGGGATGGTCCAGGGGGTGGTGGTCCAGATGACCACAGCGGCATCCAGAAGCTGCTCGGCTGCAGCTTCATCCGTGCCACCGGCTTCCACGACCGGGAACTTCACCCAGATCGCATCGGACTGATAGTCGTGATACTCGATCTCGGCTTCAGCCAGCGCGGTCTTTTCGACCACCGACCACATGACCGGCTTGGAGCCGCGGTACAGCTGGCCGGACATCGCGAATTTCATCAGCTCGTTGGCGATGACGGCTTCGCTTTCAAAGCGCATGGTCAGATAGGGATTGTCCCAGTCACCCTCGATGCCGAGGCGCTTGAACTCTTCCTTCTGGACGCCAACCCAGTGATTGGCGAAGTCCCGGCACTCCTGGCGGAACTCGTTGACCGGAACCTCGTCCTTGTTCTTGCCCTTGGCGCGGTACTGTTCTTCGATCTTCCACTCGATCGGCAGTCCGTGGCAGTCCCAGCCCGGAACATAGTTGCTGTCCCAGCCGGTCATCTGCATGGAGCGGGTGACCATATCCTTCAGCGTCTTGTTCAGCGCATGGCCGATATGGATGTTGCCGTTCGCATAGGGAGGGCCGTCGTGCAGGACGAACTTGTTCCGTCCTTTCCCGGCTTCCCGCAGCTTCTTGTAAAGGTCGAGCTTCTGCCAATGGGCGATGATTTCCGGCTCCTTCTTGGGAAGGCCCGCGCGCATCGGAAACTCGGTTGTCGGAAGGTTCAGCGTCTCGGAATAGTCGCGTGTCTTGGTATCGGTCATCGTTCAGTAGGGTCCGGTCAGGGCGCCTGCTGCCACGGTCGGTCGGGCGCCATCGGTCTAAATAGGTCGGCGGCCGGGACGGGCCGCTTGCGCAAGGGGATAATCCCGGTCCTGCGGCGCCGCGTGGATCGCGTCAGCCGAAGGCCGGGCCGGTAATTCGGCCGGATATCCGGGAAGACCAGTCTGTGGGGCGGTCTACGATGAGGTCAAAGCGAGCATTCATGGCGCAAGGACATAGCAGCAGTTGGCCGGGGAATAAAGCAAATCCATCGGGCTCGCAGGCGATAATGCTCAAGCAGGTTTGCGGATCCGCTCGCGGTGCGCAATGTAGAGCCCGCCGCCAACGATAAGAGCGATCCCGATCCACGTCATACCGTCCGGAAAATCGCCGAAGACCAGATATCCCAGCAGTGTGGCGCCGATAATCTCGACATAGTTAAGCGGCGCCAGCATCGAGGCTTCGCCCTTCTGGAACGCAAGCACGACAAGCGCGTGTCCAAGAAACGAGATCCCCCCGATCATCACCAGAAGTGGCACTTCGCCAATATGGGGCATCACGAAGGCATAGCCGGTCTGTCCGGTGAACGTCGTGACGGCCATGACGATCCCCATGATGACCGTGCCCGCCACACCCGTTCCAAACTGGATGGCATAGAGGCTCTCCTGTCCCGCGAAGCGGCGGTTCAGTATGAGGTAACAGGCAAAGAGAGTTGCCGTGCAGAGCGGAAGCAGGGCAGCAAGACCTGCATCGGCGAAGCTCGGACGGAGAATGAGCAAGACCCCCGCCAGACCAACCACGATGCCGGCGACGCGTCTCACACCGATCTTTTCTCTCAGGAACAGCACTGCCAGAATGGTCAGGATCATTGGCTCCACAAAGAAGATGGCCATAGCGGTTGCCAAGGGCATGAATTTCAGAGCAGTGAAAAAGCAAAGGGAGGAGGCCGTCAGCATGGAACCGCGCAGCAGATTGATGCCGAGCCGGCGGCTCTTGAGACGGCGCAGATTGCCTGTCAGCGCAGCGGCCGCAACACAGATCAGAAGTTGAAAGAAGAACCGGGCGAATGTGATTTCAAGCGGAGGGATCCGCACGGACAGATATTTCGCGATCGTGTCCATGACCGGCAGGATGAACATGGCCAGGGTCATCAGACCAATGGCGGCCATGTTTTCACGCTGGTCGGCCTCGGAAACGTGGGGCGCGGTCATTTCGGCTGGTCACTCACCCTGGAGAAGGCTGAAGTCCAGCCCGGAAAGCGGTTGCATGGCGGCAATGGCCGCTCTGGCTTCGTCGCTGTCACGGTCCATCTGCGCGATCAGCGCTTCCACGCTGTCGAACTTCTCTTCACCGCGAAGATAGGAAATCAGGTGAACGCGCAGCTGCTTGTCATAGAGGTCGCCGGAGAAATCGAACAGGAAGACCTCAAACAAGGCAGCGCCATTGTCGAAGGTCGGGCGCCTGCCGTAGCTTGCTACACCATCATATTTCTCATCGCCTATCCGCACCTTTACCGCATAGATGCCGTGCTTGAGCGGGCAGTCCGCGCCCAAGGAAAGGTTGGCGGTCGGATAGCCAAGATCCCGCCCGCGCTTGTCACCGTGCTGGACGCGGGAATCGAAAAACCAGCGGTAGCCGAGCAAGCCGTTCGCGAGAGCGACATCTCCCTCCGCAAGGGCAGCTCTGATACGAGAAGAGGAAACCACCTCTGCACCTTCGTCCTTCTCCGGAGAGACGATTGTCACCCCGAAGCCGAGCGCGCTGCCAGCTTCACACAGATAATCCGGAGTGCCTTTGCGGGCCTTGCCAAAGTGGAAGTCGTAACCTGTTACGGCGTGTGAGATGCCTAGCTGTCCGATCAGGATGTCCTTGACGAAAGCCTCTGCTTCCATCCCGGCAAAATCCTTGTTGAACGGCATGACCAGCACGCCGCTCAAGTCACAGGCTTTCAGAATGTCAGCCTTCTGGTCGGCCGGTGTCAGGCGGAAAACGGGATTGGAGGGATTAAACACGGTTCGCGGATGCGGCTCGAAGGTCATTGCGAAGACCGGTTCGCCAAGGGCTGCTCCCTGTTCGTGCGCGACATCAAGGACGGCGCGATGCCCCCTGTGGACGCCGTCGAAGTTGCCGATTGCGACGACACCGCCCTTCAGGTTTTCCGGAAAGTCTTTCGGGTCATTGATGACAGCAAAAGCTGCTGACCGGGATGCAGGCATGCGACGTACCTTGGAGGCGCTGACGGCAGAACGTCAGGAGAAACGATTGGACAGACCGCACACGCCATCGCATGGCATGTCACGTGTCACCTTTGAGCAGGGAACCTGCCGGTTCGCAGGCCAAAGGTCAAGCAAGGCAAGTGCCCGATCTGCTCGTTTGGCGCAACCGTTCTTTTCTCAAAGATCCTCGGATCGGGAGGGAACCTTGACCAGAGCCTCTCCCTCAAGGACCACGGTTCCTTCGACACTGCAGACGCAGGAGAGGCGGGCTCTGTTGCCGCGTTCCAGAAGCTCCTCGACCCGGACGGTCACAAGCACCTTGTCGTCAATGCGGACCGGCGCCTTGAAGTTCAGGGTTTGTGAGAGATAGATCGCGCCAGGACCGGGCAGCCGTGTTCCGAGAACCGCAGATATCAGGCTTGCTGTATAGAGGCCGTGCGCGATGCGGGTCTTGAAGGGCGTCCGGGCGGCGAAATGCTCTGAAAGATGGATGGGATTGCGGTCTCCAGAAACTTCGGCAAAACCGACGACGTCCGATGAACTGACGTGTTTTTCGAGGGTTTCCTGCATCCCGATCGTCAGATCTTCAAAGTACAGGGTCTGCAATTCCAGCATGGCGCTATCCCGGTTAAGACGTGAAAAATCCTTGTGTTGCATACGTTATGGAACAGTCACGGCACGGACAATTGGGCTTTGGATGCATAAAGTCTGGCGCATTAACGGAGTTTTCAGGGGCTTAGGCTAGTTTCTCCAGAGTGTGGGGAGGCGGGGACACAAAATTGGTGCCTCTCTCCTTTGACGTCATGTCGCGTTTCCTCGGCCCATGGGCACGGGCCGCGTAGTTTGACAGTATGGAGTATACGATGGCCCTTGATCTTCAGATGCCGGTCCTCGTGGTCGATGACTACAAGACGATGATCCGTATTATCCGGAACCTGCTTAAGCAGCTTGGTTTTGAAAACATCGATGACGCAGCGGACGGCACCGAAGCGCTCGAGAAGATGAAACAGCGCCGTTATGGTCTGGTCATTTCTGACTGGAACATGGAGCCGATGACCGGATATGAACTGCTCAAGCAGGTTCGTGCGGATGGAAGTCTGAGCAAGACCCCGTTCATCATGGTCACTGCTGAATCCAAGACCGAAAACGTGATCGCCGCCAAGAAGGCAGGTGTGAACAACTACATCGTGAAGCCGTTCAATGCGCAGACGCTGAAGGGTAAGATCGAGGCAGTGTTCTCGGATTAAAACCGGCGCGATGAGACGGGCGGTACTCGTGACATCAGGTGCCGCCGGCATCGCCTACCGGGAAAAAAGGGGACCATGCTGGGGAGCATGGAACCGGGACCGTTTAAGGCCGCTCTGGTTAGACCTCCGGCGGGGTGGAGGGAGAGCGGCAGGCCCCCTTCTCTTTAAAAAAGAAAGGCTGATCCAATGGCCGCTATGACAAAAGAAAGTCTGGCGAAGGTTATCGACTTTCTGCAAGAAAATAAAAACCGCGGCGGCGATGTATCCCTGACCGACGTCATGCAGCTTGCTGAAGTCATGTCCGGGTCCATGCAGGAAGTGGTTGCGGCGGTTCAGCCGGCTGTTACAGGGGAACTCACGGCAATCGCCCGGGAAATCACCCGGATGAAGGCTGAGATCGCGGCCCTGCGCGCCAACGACATGAAGACCAGCAAGATCCCGAGTGCGGGACGGGAGCTGGACGCCATTGTCGAGGCGACCGAAAAAGCAACGCATTCCATTATGGAAGCGGCAGAAGAGATCATGTCTGCCGACACCAGCGACGCCGAAGCTTACCAGCAGATGGTGAGCGACAAGATGATCGAGATTTTCGAAGCCTGCACGTTCCAGGACATCACCGGCCAGCGGATTTCGAAAGTGGTCGCGACGCTGAACTACATAGACCAGCGGGTGAGCGCATTCGTCGATCAACTTCGCATACCTGAAGGCTTTGAAACGCCAGCTGAGGAAACGGACGAGGACCGCCGCAAGCGCGAGCAGATCCTCCATGGGCCGCAGCACGAAGGCGAAGGGGTTTCCCAGTCCGACATCGATGCGATGCTCAACGACACAGGGGAAGAGTCTCAGGGCGACACTCAGGCGGATATCGACAAGCTGTTCGGGTGATGCCGGACCTCTGGTGCTGACTGAAAAGGCTGCCTGTCAGGCGGCCTTTTTGCTGTTTGGCCTCCCGGCATTAGGGTGTGGACCCATAAATTTGGAGGCAATGGTTTGAGCGAATTTGTTTGGCTACAAGGCGCGAGACTGCAGGAAGCCGTATGGCTTTCAAAGTCTTGCAACGCTGTAGCCGGACAAATTCGCCAAATCCTTACAGGACGCGCAACTGGCTGTGAAATGCGGCGTTGAGCGTCTCAACCGGGCATAAAGCCCGCTTTTCGCCTCTCGCCTTGCCTTTCAGTGCCAGTTGACGCGCCATTACCTTCAAATTTATGGGTCCACACCCTAGGCAGAATGACTGGTTACCAGACAAGCCGGGGGATTGCGGCGCGGGCGCGCAGGCCCTCTTCGGCCAGGCGGCGGCGCACCAGTGCCTCGTCCGGCTCATGGGTTGGCCCGAAATCAGAAGCGTGGATGCCGCCGGTAACGAAAAGGACGTCCAGATCCTGGGAAACCGCACCGCGGATATCTGTCGGCAGACCGTCGCCGACGCACAGGATTGCCCCGCGGTCAGCGGGTGCTCCGCGCAGAACCTCAAGGCGCTGGCAGGCGGCGTCATAGATCGGTGCATGCGGCTTGCCGAGAATGGCAACCTTGCCCCCAAAATCCTCATAGAGCCGGGCCAGGGCGCCTGCGCACCAGATCAGGCGTTCGCCGCGCTCGACAACAATGTCCGGATTGGCGCAGATCATAGTCAGACCGCGCTTGGCCAGCCTTTCCAGCTGATCCCTGTAATCGTCCGGAGTTTCCTGTTCATCGTTGAGAAGGCCCGTGCAGCTGATCAGGGTTGCGTCTTCTTCGGAAGAAAGGCTCAGGTCCAGCCCCTCATAGAGGGAAAGGTGGATGTCCGGGCCGATATGCAAAACCTTCGCGCCGGGATGCGCTTCGATATATTCCCGGGTGACATCGCCTGATGTCACGATGTCATCGTAGACATCCTGGCCGATTCCCAAAGCGGCGAGTTGTTCCCTGATCAGACCATTGAGACGCGGGGCATTGGTGATCAGAACAACGGTTCCGCCAGCTTTCTGCCGGAAGGCGGACAAAGCTCCGGACGCTTCCGGGAACTTGGTGACACCATTGTGGAGCACGCCCCAAACGTCGCACAGGACAGCTGAATACTCCGGTGCAATGTCGCGAAGGCCGGAGACAAGAAGCGGTGCAGAAGCATTCATGGAAGGTCACTCGGAAGCTGGGGGATCTGATAAGGTACGGCGGAATCGGCCGGGAAGCCGCGCGGACCTTACAGGAAGCATGTGGCAGACGGAACCATGGAAAGGAATTTGGATGCAGGTTCGCCAGCTCAGTGAGGATGTCATTAACCGGATTGCCGCCGGTGAAGTGATCGAGCGGCCAGCCAGCGTCATCAAGGAACTGGTCGAGAATGCCGTTGATGCAGGGGCAACCTTGGTGGATGTCGTGACGGCAGCAGGCGGCAAAACCCTGATGCGCGTGTCTGATGACGGATCGGGCATGACCAGGAAGGACTTGGAACTGGCCATCCGCCGTCATTGCACGTCCAAGATCCGCGAGGAGGACTTGTTCGACATCCGGACTTTGGGCTTTCGCGGCGAGGCGCTTCCCTCTATCGGCTCGATTGCCCGGCTTGCCATTCAGACCCGTCATGCGGACGAAGACCATGCGTGGCAGATTGCAGTGGAAGGCGGGCGGGAGACATCGGCCATGCCGGCAGCCCGTCATAAGGGAACCCAGGTAGAGGTCCGCGACCTCTTTTTCGCGACGCCCGCCCGTCTGAAGTTCCTGAAATCCGACCGCGCCGAGGCTTCGGCGATTACGGAGGTGATCCGGCGTATCGCTCTGGCTTATCCGCAGATCGGTTTTTCCCTTTCCGGAGCTGACCGGCAGCCGCAGGCGTGGCCAGCTGCCCGCGGCGGGGACCCGCGTCTTGCCCGGATCGCTCAGGTGCTTGGCCAGGATTTCGTCGACAACGCCATGGAAATCGATGCGGAGCGGGAAGGGGTCAGGCTTACCGGATTTGCCGGTTTGCCGACCCATCACCGGGGCACGGCTCAGTTCCAGTTTTTCTTCGTGAATGGGCGTCCAGTGAAGGACAAGCTGCTGCTTTCCGGCTTGCGGGGAGCTTATGCGGATGTGCTGGCCCGCGACCGGCATCCCGTTGTCGTTCTGTTTCTGGAGCTCGAACCGCAGCTGGTGGACGTCAATGTCCATCCGGCAAAAGCCGATGTGCGGTTCCGGGACGGACAGCTGGTGCGCGGCCTTCTCGTGGGCTCCATCAAGCAGGCGCTGCTTCAGGCCGGGCACAGGTCGTCAACGTCCAACGCTGCTGTCGCCATGGACGCCATCCGGGCAACCGGGTTCGGAGCACCGCGCCAGACACCGGGATGGCAGCCTCAGCCTGCGCGGCACTGGGCGCCTGATGCATTCCGCCCTGCGGCCCCGTCTCAGGTTTCTTCACCGGCAGCAGGCGGCATGCCCTTTGGCGCTGAAGGGGCTTTTGCAGAGCCGGCGGCTTCCTATGCCCCCGAGCATCAGGACAGCCTGTCCTCGCTTGTCATGCCGTCAGCCGATGCGCGGGCGAATGACATTCCCGCTGATGAGCAGCATATGGCGCTGCCCCTCGGGGCGGCCCGCGCCCAGGTTCATGGCACCTATATTATCTCCCAGACGGAAGACGGCATCGTCATTGTGGATCAGCATGCCGCCCACGAACGGCTGGTTTATGAGCGCCTGAAGGAGGCGCTGGCTAAAAAGTCGGTCGCCCGCCAGATGCTCTTGATCCCCGAAGTGGTCGAACTGCCGGAAGAGGATGTCGCCCGCCTGACGGAGCACTCTGAAGAGCTGGAAGCTGTTGGCTTGTCGCTGGAGGCCTTTGGACCGGGCGCGGTGGCCGTGCGGGAAACTCCGGCGATGCTTGGAGACATGAACATCCGGGGCATGGTTATGGATCTCGTCGATGAGCTGGCGGAGTGGGATACCGCGACGGGCTTGCGTGAGCGTCTCGACCATGTGGCAGCCACCATGGCCTGTCATGGGTCGATCCGCGCCGGACGCCGTATGCGGGCCCCTGAAATGGATGCGCTTTTGCGGGACATGGAGGCAACCCCACTGTCAGGGCAGTGCAACCACGGGCGCCCCACTTGGGTCGAACTCAAGCTCTCCGATATCGAAAAGCTCTTTGGGCGTAAGTAGGCGTTATTCGGCGGCAGCCTTGGGAACCGTTGTGTTCCGGTACATGTGCATGCTTTTGGGGATTTCCGTGAGGCTTGCCAGAGCCTCCGTGACGAGCGGAGGAAGGTTGCGCTGCAAATTTGCGAGCGGCTTCGGACGGCCAATCAGGAACCCCTGGATTTCGTCGCAGCCGCTGCTTGCCAGAAACAGCAGCTTGTCCATTTCTTCGACACCTTCCGCCACGATGCTCATGTTCAGCGCCTTGCCGAGCCGGACAACCGTTTCGATGATGGCCTGAGAGGAAGAGTTCTGGCCTGCTTCCTGAACAAAGGAACGGTCGATCTTGATCGTGTCGAACGGGAACCGGCTGAGATAGCCGAGAGACGAGTAGCCCACACCAAAGTCATCAAGGGCGATCTTGAAGCCAAGATCCTTGAGGCTCATCAAGATCGACAAAGCGCGCTCGTCGTCTTCAATCAGGAGATTTTCGGTGATCTCGAACTCCAGCCTGCTTGCCTCTACTTGATGACGTTCCAAGGCCTTGCGCACATTGTCGATGAAATCGGCATCGCGGAACTGTACCGGGCTGACATTCACGCTGATCCGGGCATCAAGGATGCTGGCCTTTGCAGCTGAGAGAGCAGCGTCAATGACCCACTGGCCGATTGGAATGATCTGGCCGGAGTTCTCGGCGGCCGGGATGAAGTCCACCGGGCTGACCTGTCCCCGGACCGGGTGGTTCCAGCGGATGAGGGCCTCATAGGAAGCAATTCTCAGTGTCTTCAGATCCAGCCGGGGCTGGAAGTGAAGCTCGAACTGCCCCGCCTGAATGGCGTCATGCAGGTCCTCTTCCAGAAGGCGCCTTGCGCGCATCTCGTCGCCCATGCCGGGCTGATAGACCTTGTAGGTCCGGCGTCCCAGGTCCTTTGCATTGTACAGCGCGATGTCCGCGTTGGAGACAATCACCTCTGCGTTCTCGGTTTCACGGGTGATCAAGGCGACGCCGATGCTTGCACCGGGCCTAAGCACAAGACCGTTTCCGCAGTCTATCGGCTCGGCGAGCAGATGGACCAGCCGGTGCGCGAGGTCAGCAGCCTGATTGGAGAACTCGATCCCGCGCAGGATCACGGCGAACTCATCCCCGCCCAGCCGGGCGATCGTGTCTGCGGGGCGGGTGTGTTCGCGCAGTCTGTCTGCTGTCACACGGATAACCTTGTCGCCGACCGGGTGACCGTGAATGTCATTGATATCCTTGAATCTATCCAGATCCAGCAGCAGAAGGGCCGCAGATTTGCCTGTGGTCCGGCAATAGTCGATCACGTGATTGATCTCGGAATTGAAGACAGCGCGGTTCGGCAGGTCGGTCAGAGTGTCATGCTGGGCAAGATGCAGGATCTTGGCTTCGGCTGCCTTGCGCTGGCGAAGGTCAACGAGTGCTGAGACGCGGGTCGGCGTTCCGCGGTAGGCGATGACGCGGGTGCGGATTTCGACCGGGATGGGCTCACCACTGCGATTGACCAGCTCCATTTCCCGCGGCTGAAGCTCGGCTTTCGCAAGATGGCTTTCCAGGGTGCCTGCCAGCTCTGACTGCACGAACTCATAGAGACCGCGCATCTTCAGCTCATCGATCTTGTAACCCAGGAGATCCTCAAGGGCGGCATTGCCGTCGAGGATGCGCCCGTCGACGGAGATCACGATGGCGTCGAAGGTCGCGTTGGCGAGGGCGGACATCCTCTCGCCTTCCTCGCGCGAGCGCTTTGCGTCGGCGGCTTTGCCCTGGGCAACTTCAACATTCTGGATCGTGTCCATGAGAGCGTTGAACATGCGTGTCAGGCGCTCGGAATCGTCGCCGCGTTCGACGGCCAGGCGCATGTTCAAGTCAGCCTTGCCCGCGATCACCTTTTCCAAAGCGTCTTCCACATGGCCGATGCCGAGGCGTGTGCCGTGCTCGGATTCGTTCATGCCGATGTCTTCCGCATTCGCATCAATGCGCAGCGGAACGGCAAAAGACAGGGCGCGGAGGAAGACGTATCCGGCACCAAAGCACCAGACAAAGTTGATCACAACGCCTTCAAGCTGGATCAGGAACTGGGCGCCGCGGTCCCCCAAGGGGAGATGGCTTTCAGGCGCAAGCAACGCAAGCCCGAGTGTGCCGACGACACCGGCAACACCGTGGACCCCGATGGCCCCGACTGCGTCGTCGATCTTCAGATACCGCTCGATGAGGGTAGTCGAGTAGACAGCCGCAAGGCCTCCCAAGACGCCGATGACCGCACTGCCCGCAGGCGTCAGCACATGGCAGCCAGCGGTGATGGCTACAAGGCCTCCCAGAAGTCCGGAAAGTGACTTCTCAGGCAGGATCACCCTGTCCTGGGACCAGCCGAGGAAATAGCCCGCCGCCGCCCCCGTGGCAGCGGCCAGAACCGTGTTGACGATGATGGGAGCGATATCTGCGGATGCCTTGAGGGTCGATCCGCCGTTGAACCCGATCCATCCAACAAACAAAAGCAGCGCGCCAGCGGTGGCAAGCACCGAACTGTGCCCCTGGATGCGCATGGGCAGACCGTTGTGATCATACCGGCCCTGCCGGGGGCCGATGAGCAGGCAGGCAGCAAGTGCGATCCAGCCGCCGGTGCCATGAACAACGGTTGAACCGGCGAAATCCACGAAGCCCTGGTTGGCCAGAAAGGAGCTCGTGTTTTCGATCAGAGCGCTCCCCCAAGCCCAGTGCGTGAAGACTGGATAGATGACCGCAGCCGTAAACAGAGAACACCAGACATAAGCGGAGAGCCGCATGCGTTCGGCAACCGCTCCGGAGATGATGGTCGCAGCCGTCCCGCAAAACATCACCTGAAAAGCGAAGAAGGCGTAGCCCCAGGTGTCGAGCTTTTCCAGAAGAAACAGGTTCTGGTCGAAACCGATCCAGAAGCCGTTTGACGCGCCAAAGGCGAACATGAACCCTACGCTGGCGAAGGCTATAACGCTGAAGGCGAAATCCAGGAGGTTCTTCTGGGCGACGTTGATGGAGTTCTTTGAGCGGACAAGTCCTGCCTCCAGCAGCATGAAGCCGACCTGCATCATCAGAACGAGAGCTGCCGCGATCATGACCCAAAGCAGATCGAGGCTCTCCCTCAGGCTTTCATGTGCCTCAAGCACAGAACGGCCTGTATCGGTTGCCCAGGCGCCGTGCGTCATGGTCAGTGAAACTGCCATGGCCGCCGCAATCCACACCCCGAAGTGGAGAAGCAACTTCTTCGCCATCAAATGCCCCAAACCATTCAACCCGCTTGAGAATTTAGGGAAAGTGTTAAGCGTTGGTTTTCATTAGATAAAAAACCGTGGAGCGTGGAGAGTATTGGGAAAACTTACAGAGAGTTTTCCCTTCTAACTCCATGTTTCCGCAAGGGCAGAATGCGAGTGGTGATCGGAAGCCTGATTTCAGATTTTTTAAGCAAAAGATTTCTAGTCACGTCTCTCCTGGAAGAATTCTTTCAAAAGCTGTGCGGCCGGGCGCTCTGAAATACCTGAATAAACCTCTGGGGCGTGGTGACAAGTCGGCTGGCAGAAGAAACGGGTTCCGTGCTCGACGGCTCCTCCCTTCTCGTCGCTTGCTCCAAAGTAAAGGCGGCGGATGCGGGCGAAAGAAATAGCCCCCGCGCACATGGGGCAGGGTTCGAGGGTTACATAGAGATCGCACTCGGGAAGGCGCTGGGTGCCAAGTTTTGCGCAGGCCGCGCGGATGACCTGGATTTCGGCATGGGCGGTCGGGTCATTCAGCTCAAGGGTCCGGTTGCCATCTGCCGCCAGGATGGCGCCGTTTTGCACCAGGACAGCTCCGACCGGCACCTCCCCGCGGGCTGCAGCAAGTTCCGCCTGCCGCAGGGCCTCCGTCATGAAGCTGATGCTAGAGGCCCCGGTGTTTTGGGAGGGCGGATAGGGAGTGCCGGCTGGCATGGGGCAAGACGTCCATTGAAGCTACGGAATGTGCCGGTTGTAGCTTTACAGTTTTGGGCTGTCAGCCGTTAAACGGGGCACAGGAGACAAAACCGGCGGTATGCCCATAAAGCCGGGCTGTTCTGCGAAAAAGGCAGCACTTGCTGATTCCCGAAATCCTCTGGCTCTGCTATGACGCGCGCATGACGACAGAACAGCCCCCAAAGAACCGCCGCGGACCTCGTCCGGCTGGCGGCTCCAAGTCCCGTTTTTCCGGCGGCAAGCCCGGGGATCGGGATTCGCGCCCTCGTGGCAACCGGTTTTCCTCAGCCTCTGGTGACGGCCCTGAAGGCCGCCGTGAGGACCGCGAAGGCGGACGGCCTCAGCGCCCGTCCGGCAAGCCTGGTTTCGGCCCCAAGAAGTCCTTCGGGCGCGACGGTGACGGCAAGCGTCAAGGTGGCGGAAAATGGGGTGGCGGCAAGCCGGGCTCCGAAGGCCGTGGACGGGGTGCGCCGGATGGCAGCCACCGGACCGGTCCTGGGGCGGACAGGCGTTCGGACAAGCCGCGCAAAGAGCGTCCCGCTGAGGTCGAAAGCTTCGATCTGGAAAAGGGCGAGCGGATTGCCAAGGTGATGGCCCGTGCTGGTCTCTGCTCCCGCCGTGATGCGGAAGCCTGGATCGCGGAAGGGCGCGTCGAGGTCAATGGCCAGCTTCTGGAAACGCCGGCAGTGACCGTGACCGCAAAGGACAAGGTCGTTGTCGATGGCGAGCCGCTGCCGATGCGCGAGCGGACCCGTCTGTGGCTCTATCACAAGCCGCGGGGTCTGGTGACCACCAACAAGGATCCGGAGGGCCGTACGACTGTGTTCGAACGCCTGCCGCGGGATCTGCCGCGCGTGATCGCCGTTGGCCGTCTCGATATCAATACCGAAGGCCTGCTGCTTCTGACCAATGATGGCGGTCTGGCCCGCGTGCTTGAGCTTCCGGCAACCGGCTGGCTGCGCCGCTACCGGGTGCGCGCATTCGGTTCCGTGACCCAGGAACAGCTGAACTCCCTGGCGGAGGGTGTTGCGATCGACGGCGTGCTCTATGGCGCCATCGAAGCAACGCTCGACAAGCAGCAGGGCGATAACTGCTGGCTGACGGTTGGCCTGCGTGAAGGCAAGAACCGCGAAGTCAAGCGGGTGCTGGAGCATTTGGGCCTGTCGGTGAACCGCTTGATCCGTCTTTCCTTCGGCCCGTTCCAGCTGATGGAACTGGAAGAGGGTGAAGTGCGTGAAATCCGCGGCCGCGTTCTGCGCGACCAGCTCGGGGAGAGCCTGGCCGAGGAAGCTGGTGCTGATTTTGATGCGCCTCTTTATCATCAGCCTCAGGCAGAAGAAGCCAAGCCGCAGAAAGCCGCAGGGCGTGGCGGCGAACGCGGGCAGAAACCTGCCGAAAAGGGCGGCTGGCTTACACAGCGTGAAGGCGAAAGCGCCAAGGCCGGTGGCCGTGGCGGCAAGCGGGACGACGGCCGCAAAGGCGGGGACCGCCCCTCCGGTGGCCAGAAGCGGCGCAAGAATGCTGGCGAGCGTCAGGTGAAGGTGTCGCCGCGCAGCCGGTTCCGTTTGACCAGCGAGCCCAAGAGCCGTCCGGAGCGGGAAGAATTCTCCCGGCCAGCCCGTCCTCCGCGCCGCATCTGGAGCGAGGAAGGCATCGTGGAGGACAAGCGCCAGGAAGACCGGACCGGCCGCGACAAGAAACGCCCGGACCGCGATGGCGGGTTTGATCGCGAGGCCCGGGGAGATCGCGGTGGACGTCCAGAACGGGCACCGCGTGAAAACCGCGGCCCGCGCGCTGACCGTCCTGCTGGCCGGGGCAGTGAACGCGGTGGCGATCGTGGCGGTGACCGCAATGGCGGCAGAGGTGGTGACCGCGGCGGACGGCCTCCCCATCGCGGAGGGCGGTCTTGAGGATCGTCGCAGGCAAGTTCAAGGGAGCGGCTCTCGCCGCTCCCAAGACCCAGGCCACACGCCCGACCAGCGACCGCTTGCGGGAAACCATATTCAACATTCTGGCACATGGCATCCAGCTTGATCTCGATGGGATCCGGGTGCTGGATCTTTTTGCGGGCACGGGGGCTCTCGGTTTCGAGGCCGTCAGCCGTGGCGCGCGTCA
Source organism: Roseibium litorale (assembly GCF_014842915.1). GTDB lineage: Bacteria > Pseudomonadota > Alphaproteobacteria > Rhizobiales > Stappiaceae > Roseibium > Roseibium litorale. The sequence goes on from NZ_JACYXI010000010.1 coordinate 111,281, forward strand.
TTGCACCTTCATCGAGGAAAGTGCGGAAGCGCGGGGCGTGATCCGTCAGAATATGGAGACGCTTGGCCTCAATGGCGCGGCAAAGATCTTCCGCCGGGATGCGACGCGCCTCGGCGCAGCCGGAACCATCGAGCCTTTCGATCTCGTTTTCGCCGACCCGCCCTATGACAAGGGCCTGGGCGAAGCAGCGCTTGCCTCGGCACTTGCAGGCGGCTGGGTGAAGCCAGGAACCATCTGCGTTCTGGAAGAGCGGGCCTCCGCCACGATTGCCATTCCGGCAGGATTTGAAGAGCTGGACCGCCGCAGCGCTGGTGACAGTCAGGTTGTTTTCCTGCGCTGTGAATGACCGCGCTTGCTGCCTATGACCTGGGCAGCATGATGTGAACGGTGCGCTGGGCCGGAAGATTGGTCCGGCTCACCACGTGCTCTGAATCCGTGTCCATGCTGATTTCATAGCCATCACTGGCAGCGCGCGCCGCAAAGGCTTGCAGCGCTCCCGGGAAATGGAAATGCATCGGGATGACCATCGCGGGCCGGATGTCATTCAGGACTTTCATCAGGCTTTCGAGACGCAAGGTTGTCGAATTGTCTACGGCCGCGAAGACCACATCGATCTGACCGAGCCGAAGCAGGTCTTCTTCGGTCAGCTGGTGATGCAGGTGCCCGAGATGGGCAATGCAAAGATCTCCCACTTCAAACACAAAGATCGAGTTTCCGAGCCTCCGGCTGCCGCCATCCCAGCCGCGGATATTGGTCTGGATATTGCGGATGCGCACGTCGCCAACGGTCAGATCGTAGTCGACGGGCGTTCCGTCCGGATTCCAGCCAGGCAGAAGATGCTGAATGTCCGGATCGGGCATGAGGCTGTAGTGCGTGCTATGCGCACCATTCATGGTGGCAACCGTTGGCGGAAGGGCGGGCCGGATCTGGTCATTGTAGTCCGTGGCAATCCGAATTCCGCCCGGTGTTTCAATTTCGAATGTCGAGTGGCCGATATAGCGGATCCTGACGGACCCGGTTTCCACCGCGGCTTTGTACACCCGGGCAGGCCCGAAAGCTCCGTCCGCAATCACCTGGCAAATGGCAAAAGCGGGAGCCGAAATGAAAAAGGCGAGCAGAAAGGCCGATATCGCAGCAGCGCTCCTGCCTCGTCCCCGTCTGGAAACCGCATTGCAACTCATGCCCGCCTCCTCATGCCAGCAGTTTTCTGACCTAAGGGAAGGTTAGGCGCTGACAGACTGAATGCAAGCGCAAATGAGCATCAAGAATGCAGGGAAGAGAGGGGCAACCGTTCCGAAGGGAGACAAATGAGTTTGGAACGGTTGCCAGTTGGAGACAGGTGGGAGGAGAACCCGTCTCTGTATGGATGGGATCAGCAGCTGTGCAGGCTAATAGGCCGTTTGCCAGAGCGCGGTGAAAGATAACGGTCACCCGAAAGGGTTGCTTCCATGTTCAGGGCCTGGAAGTGAATGAGTTCGCCTGCGTACCCGCTCTCTTCCACGAGCGAGCGTTTGGAACAACAGGCCGCAATTGCCAGGCCGAGCCGTCTCAGATGTGCGCGGCGGTAGCAATAGACGGCAAGGCGGCTGCGCTGGGTTTCAGGCAGCGCTTGTGCGAGAGACATGGCGGCGTCTAGGGGCGCCGAGACCAGCTGCGAGAAAATCGTCTCTGGAACGGGACAGTCGTCTGCGCTGTAGGGCTCGTTGGTTTTGGTCATGGGCGTCATGCTCGGTTAATGTACTTCGAGCATTGGTTTAATTCGTTAACAGATGGTTAATTTCACCCATATATTAAATAAACTTATCTTCTAATGCGGAAAGTACCTATGTTGCGAGACTGAAATACTCGCATATTTACATAGAGGCTATTGAGGCGATGAGCAGTGTGCGGGTCTGCTCCCGCAGGGGCTCCGCACTGTCGAGAATCTGCCGGGACTTGAGAAAATCCAGAACACGGACATTGTCGTGGGGCGGCTGTATCAAGATGTCCGGCGCGCGCGACTTGAGTTTCTCCGAAGTAATTGTTTGCATCAGAATCTGGGTTGTTCCGAAAATGGCATCTACGGAACCCGGCAGGTGGCGCCCGGGTCTGGGCTGGGGCACACCGACCACGTCCACGGCGACGACAATATCCAGGTCTTCCGGCAGCACATCAAAAGGAAGCGGGTTGGTTACCCCACCATCAACCAGAACGCGGTCGTCATGCTTCACCGGCTTGAAGACGGCGGGGATTGCGATGGATGCGGCTATGGCCGGCAGGAGAGGGCCTGAGGAAAACCTGAAGGCGCTGCAGCCATAGAAATCCGTTGCCAGGATCTGAAGCGGAATCGGCAGATCCTCGAACCTTTCGCCAATGTGCTCGCCTACGAAGACCTTGAGCACCTTGAGCGGGTCGAACTGCACCATATTGCCGTCGAACCACTCGTTGAACTTGCGCGGCCGGAGTTTCCAGAGGCGACCAAGAACGGCATTGCGGTCCCCCAAGGTATCCAGAGTGATTGACCGGAGACGTTCGCCAGACAGGCCTGAGGCGTAGGCGGCGCCAAAAATGGAGCCAATCGATGTTCCTGCTATGGCAGCAGGCTTGAGACCAAGGTCATCAAACGCCTCCAGAACCGGGATATGGGCAAGCCCCCTGGCGCCGCCTCCGCCAAGAGCCAGTCCAATACGAGGGTGCTGCATGAAAGCCTCCATTTGAGTTTCATGCGGAAAGTGGCGTTCAAGCCCTCGGGTGGCAAGTGCAGTTAGTCAGAAGTTAGGGGCGGCGGGAAGGTCTTAGCTGAAGAAGGCCAGGTCGCCTGGGCTTGCCTCAAGCCATGAGGTGAACTGCTCGAACGGCATTGGCCGGGCAATCAGGTAGCCTTGCACAGAGAAATTGCCCATCATCCGAAGCCGTTCGAACTGCGTTTCTGTTTCGACGCCTTCGCACACGACATCAATGTTCAGGGCACGGGCCAAATGGATGAGGTGGTTGACCACGATCTCTTTCTTGTTGTCCGTCAGGATCTGGGCGGTAAAGCTCCGGTCGATCTTCAGGCCATTGATCGGGAGGTCCGCGACATGGGACAGGGACGCATAGCCGGTGCCGAAGTCATCGAGTTCGATGTGGACGCCCTGGTCGTAAAGCTCTTCCAGGACCTGCCAATTGTGATTGCGCTCCGTGTCCAGGAAGACGGACTCGAGCACCTCCGCCGTCAGCAGTTCCGGTCCGACATCATATTTCGCCATGGCCGTCAGGAAATCCTGAAGCAGCGTGCCGGACGGCAGGTGTGATGGGGAAAGGTTCACGGCCATTCTGCCGAAATGAAGCCCTGCCTTTTTCCATTTGCCCGCTGCGGCAATCGCCTTGTCCAGAACGATCTGGCCGAGAGGCACAGCGAGGCTGGTCTTTTCGATGACATTCAGGAAGGACCCAGGCGCCAGAACACCCCGGGTGGGGTGCTGCCAGCGCACAAGGGCCTCAACCCCGGTCACCTGCTGCGTCCGGTTGTTGACCTGGGGCTGGAACACCAGGAAGAACTCGTCCCGCCTGAAAGCCAGCCGGAGCTCCTGCTCAAGCCTTGCTTCCTCGTCGCTGTCGATCTTCATGTCGCTGGTGAAATAGCTCCAGCGGTCCTTGCCCTCGTCCTTGGAGCGGTAGAGAGCCAGGTCAGCGTGAACCAGAAGGGAAGAGAAATCTTCTCCGTCATCAGGGCAGCAGGCAACACCCATTGAAACGGAGGGCCAAATCTGATTACCCTCATACTCCATCGGTCCGCGCATGACGAGATTCAGTCTTTCGCAAAGTTCCTCCGCATCAGAGTGCGGTCCGGAAGCGAGGATAACAAACTCATCTCCGCCCCAGCGGTAAGCGGTTCCAAGGCCGAAGCACCCTGTCTGCAGTCTCTCACCGGTCTCTTCAAGGCAGGCATCGCCGGCGGAATGGCCAAGCGTATCGTTGATCCGTTTGAAGTTATCTATGTCGATGTGAATGATGAATGCCGGCTTTTCGGAATTACCGGGGGCGAAAGCGGCTTTCGCGTCACGCTGGCAGGCTGCCCTGTTGGGCAGCCTGGTAAGGGCGTCGAAATAGGCGAGGCGTTCGGCCTCTTCCCGCGCCAGCTGGGTTTCCTTCTCGCGCTTGATGCGTTCGGAAATGTCATTGCAGATAGCTATGAGTGACGTCTTGCTGCGGGACTTGTGGGCTTGCAACTGGACTTCCACCGGATAGGTGGTGCCGTCCTTGCGTTTGTGCCGGCTTTCAACCTTGACGGAGGTCAAACGACCCTCGACGACGTCGCTGATTGTCTTTAGCAGGCTTTCCCGATTTGCCTCCTGAGAGATATCCCACAGGTACAGATCAAGAATTTCCCGGTCCGAGTAGCCAAGGTTCTCGCGGGCACACCTGTTTGCGTGCTCGCATTTGAACGTCTCACCGTCGAAAATGTAAATTTCGTTCAAAGACGCTTCGAGGATACCAGCAAGCCATTGGCTGCGGTCCAGCGCGTTGTGCTGTTCAGTGATGTCACGCGTCGTGCCGAACAAACGTGCCGCTTTGCCATCATCACCGGCTTCTATGTTACACCGCACATGGACGTGGCGGACTTCACCATCCTTCCGGATCAGCTGGTGCTCGATTTCGAAGGGAGTGCAAGTCTCCATGTGCGCATTCACAGTTTCTGTGAGCCTGCGCAAATCCTCTTCGGGCACCATGTCGTAATAGGTTTTTACTGCTTCGGGCAATGAGGTTGAGTGTGGAATGCCAGTAATTTGGTAGATCTGGTCGGACCATACAATTTCTCCGGTCCGCAAGTTGCGTTCCCAGCTCCCTACGGCGGCGATGCGTTGAGCTTCTTCCAGCCGGTCTTTTTGACGTTCAAGTGCCTTGGTATTGTGCTGCACAGCACGTTCAAGCTTCCTGCGCGTCCGCAAGACAGCTTTTTGCAATCCATGGGACATGCGGCTGAACAAAGCCCAGGTGATAATTGCGATAAGGCTGAGCAGAAGGAGGACCACCGTCAGGCTCTTGAGAAGAGTGAGGGCATCCTCCGTGATGTCATGGGAGATCAGGAGGGAACTATGGTTTTGGCCGTCTGCATAGGGCAACGCCAGGAGACTGGTCATGAGGAGCTGGCCGTCAGTCCAGACAAGTCTGTCAGGCAGCCAGTTGTCATTGGCCGATGCTCCGATGCGTGAAGATATATCTGACGGAATCACGGACTTCCCGATCGGCCTGTACGCCTGGTTACCCGCGAAAAGCCAGCCCTGCTGGCCTGCTCCGGTAGAACCCGGCTCTCGGCTTATCCGCTGAACCGGCTGAAATTCGATAATGCTGACACCCAGTGTCGAGTGGATAAACTGCAGGGTCTGGCGCATCCCGGCACCGATGCGGACATAACCCGCGATTTCACCATTCTTCCGCCAAGGGGCAATTGCCATAACAGCCGGGCTGCCGTCCGTGCCTGGTTCCAGCCCAGATACGAGGTTTCCGGTTCGCGCGCTCTGCTTTAGCAGGCTGCTTGAGAGCGAAAATGAGGCCTCGGGTAGGGCCTTTTGCGCCGGGAGCAACTGCAGGTTCGTGTCATAAAGGGCCAGTTCCGAAATGTGCCCGTTCCCTGACAGCAACGGGATCGTCTGCTCCAAGAGCCTGCGCACATAACTGGTTTCACCAGATTGAAAAGCTTTTTCCATCTGCGGCATGCGGATCAGAGCTTCCAGTGTCTTTTCAACACCTGCGATCGCTTGGGCGTTCTGGTAGTCAAGAAGCCGCCGTGTAACATCTGCCTTCCGGTCGAGTGTCCTATTGACATGCCTCAGTTCATTGGTGGCGTTGAAAGTCAACAAGGACAGGAACAGGGCGACGAAGAAACAGATAAGCGCGATCTTCAACGGCCGGACAAAATGCCGGCCATTTTTACTCCAGTGCAGAAGGATCATGTCCATGCGTGCTGAGAAACCGCGGGTTTCCTGCATTCTGGGATCTACTGGGTTTTCAGTTTCTGCATTGGCCGACACCCTTACCTTCTCCGTGTTCTTGTGGACGCGTCCAAGCTGGACAACTCAGAAATGGAGTATCAACGGTTTCTACTGGGCCTGATTTGCTGCGGATTTGAATGATCGTATCCATGACCCGCTTTAACGCATAGACCCAAGGCGTTAATTTGAATTGAATCGTTAGGTTATGCGTTAAATCTTCAAGAATGATCACGCTGGGGCGCCTGGTTTTTAAGCGGGCGCAAAGCACATTTGTAGAGTATTTCAAACCTTACAGGTTTAGCGTGTAATCTCACTCAAAGATGGCCAGAGTGTGGATCCTGATTTTTTGAAAAATGGAAGCATTTCGGTCAAAAGGCCACCCGGATTTTCTTCTGCAATGAAATGTCCTCCTGCTATGCTTCTGCCGCTTACTACCTCCGCCCAGCGGGCCCAGACGTCCAGGGGTGTTTCGCTGGCTTGAGCAATGCCTGTCTGGCCCCACAAGGCGAGTGTCGGACACTTGATCTTTTTTTCCGCTGCGGCATCCACCGCATCATGCTCAAAATCGCAGCTGGCTCCGGCACGGTAGTCTTCGCAGGTGGCGGCAATCCGGTCCGCTTGCGCGAAGAAGGCGTGATAGTGGGCAAGGGCGCCTTCGGAGAAACAATCGAGCGACTTGGCCGCGGTCCAGCTTGCGAGCGTGTGGTTGAGGAAACTCTCAGCGGAAGCGGCAATCATTTTTTCCGGAAACGGGGCAGGCTGAGCCAGGAAGGCCCAGTGGTAGACCTTCAAGGCAAAGGCCCGGTCCATTCTGGCCCAGTAGGTATGGGTCGGCAGAATGTCGAGAACCGCCAGCCGCTCAAGCGTATCCGGGTGATCGAGCGCCAGGCGGTAGGAAACCCTTGCGCCGCGGTCATGCCCTGCAAGAGAGAAGCGCGAATAGCCGAGCTGCTCCATGAGCGCGACCATCGTCCGGGCTATTTCCCGTTTGGAATAGGCAGTGTGATCGGAGGAAAGCGGGGGGACCGCGCTTTGGCCATAGCCCGGAAGGTCGGGAATGATCAGGGTGAAGTGCCGGGCAAGCTCCGGTGCCACCTTGTGCCACATGGCTCCGGTCTGGGGATAGCCATGCAGCAGCAGCAGGGGTGGGCCATTGCCGCCGAGGCGCAGATAGATTTCTGTGCCTTCGCAAACAAGGTAGCGGGTCTCGAAACCGGGAAAGAGATCCGGCAATTCTTCGCCGGGTAGGGGCTGGATCACTGTGCATCTCCCGAAGCGCGGTTCGGGGTAACGTCGCACAGTCCGCTCTGCAGGTGCAATTCGACCAGAGTATCGGCTCCGGCGGATGAGTTCGGTCTGCCGGAGCGATTGATTTCAGGCGCGCCGGAAATCAGGCGTCTCGGGCAAGGGCGCGCCAGGCAATGTCCGAGCGGCAGAAGCCTTCGGGCCAGTCGATCTTGGCAATGGCCGCATAGGCCCGGTCGCGGGCTTCGCGAACGGTCTTGCCACGGGCCGTGACGTTGAGAACGCGGCCGCCATTGGCGAGGATCTTACCATCGCTGGCCTTCGTACCTGCGTGGAAGATCTGAACGCCTTCTTCGGCGCCTGCGGCTTCAAGGCCACGGATCTCTGTACCTTTCTGATAGGAGCCCGGATAGCCTTCTGCCGCCATGACGACCGTCAGCGCCACTTCGTCGTGCCAGCGCGCACCGACCTTGTCGAGTGTCCCGTCCGTGGAGGCCATCAGCAGGGTCAGAAGGTCGTCCTTGAGGCGCATCATCAGCACCTGGCATTCCGGATCGCCGAAACGGGTGTTGAACTCGATCAGCTTGGGACCTGCTTCCGAGATCATCAGACCCGCAAAGAGAACGCCTTTGAACGGCGTGCCGCGCTTTGCCATTTCGGCAACGGCAGGCTCGATGATTTCCTTCATCGTGCGGGCGGTCAATTCCTCGGTCATGACCGGAGCCGGGGAATAGGCGCCCATGCCGCCCGTGTTGGGGCCTTCGTCGCCATCAAAGGCGCGCTTGTGGTCCTGGGCCGTTGCGAGCGGCAGGCAGTGCGTGCCGTCGACCAGCACGAAGAAGCTGGCTTCTTCGCCGGTCAGGAACTCTTCTATCACCACTTCCGCGCCCGCAGCGCCGAACTGGCCGTTGAAGCAATCCTCGACGGCGTCCAGGGCTTCCTTCTCGGTCATGGCGACAACGACACCCTTGCCCGCGGCCAGGCCATCGGCCTTGATGACGATCGGGGCGCCCTGTTCCTTTACATAGGCGAGGGCTGCGTCGCGCTCTGAGAAGCGGCTATAGGCAGCAGTCGGGATGTTCGCATCATCGCAAACGCCCTTGGTAAAGGCCTTGGAGCCCTCAAGCTGGGCAGCGGCCTTGCTGGGGCCGAAAGCCTTGATCCCTGATGCGCTGAGATCGTCCACGATCCCCTCGACCAGCGGCACTTCCGGTCCGACCACCACATAGTCGATGGACTTTTCCTTGCAGAAAGCGATCACGGCCGCGTGGTCGGAAACGTCCAAATCGGCGAGCGTCGCGACATCCGCAATGCCCGCATTGCCGGGGGCAGCATAGATGGTTGTGACGAGGGAGGAGTTGGCGAGCGCCCAGCCGAGGGCATGTTCGCGGCCTCCGGAGCCGATCAGGAGGATATTCATGAAGCGCAGTCTCTCTTTCGATGGCAGGTGTTGCCGGGGACCGGATGCCTCCCGGACTGACCGGAGGCTGTTTGAGCGGCGGTCTACCATGGCAGGGGGCAGCGGACAATGCGGGCAGGTGGCCGATGCGCGCCAATTTTGAACTGATCCTGGCGGGGCCCGCCCACGGGCGTATTTTGCGTGCGCTTGCCGATGAGGCGTTGGCAGAAGATGCTGCTTCCTTCGCGAAAGAAGAGGCCGACGCCTTTAACCGGCTGCTGGTCGATGCGGGGGCAGGCCGCATTTACTTGCTGACCGTATCCGGGGAACCTGCCGGCTTCGTTATTGTGCTGTACCGGCATTCCGTCCGTCCGGCGGGACGGGTTGCGGTCATCAGCGACTTTTATCTCCGGCGCGGCCATCGCGGCAGGCCGATTGCCCGCAGGGCTCTCAGGGACGTGCTGCTTGATCTGGATGCCTTCGGGATTGCGGGCGTTGACGCGTTGGCGCATCCCGGCAGCGAGCTGGCCCGTCTGCTTGAAATGGAAGGTTTTCAGGTGGAGGGCGGGTGTCTTTACCGCTGTTGCTTGCAGGATTTCGATCCAATGCCCTAACGCTGGGCAAAGTTGGGTGAAACTCACGCAGTTTACCGCCTTGTCAAAACTATCCGGGCTGCTACAGAGAGGCATGCTCTCTTCGAATGTCTTTTTGCTGGTCGTTCAGGCTACGCTTTACTTCACCGTCATGATGACGCTGCTCCGGGCCCGTAAATCGCTCGGAATAGGCGTTTTCATGTGCGCGCTTGGCGTGATGCATTTTCTTGAGACCTATCTCGCGAGTGTCTTCTACATCCAGCTTCCTTTCGGCATCATCTCGCCCGGTTCGACAGTGATGTTCTCCGGCAAGCTGCTGATGATCCTGCTGCTCTACATTCGCGAAGATGCGGCGGTTGTCCGCCAGCCCATCTACGGCCTGTTGATCGGGAACTTCCTGATCGTCGGGCTGGTGATGATCCTGCGCAACCACAACACCGTATCGGTGGTCCCCGGTCATGTGCCTGACATCGGATTCGTCGATGAAATGGGCTGGCTGATGGTGTGGGGCACCATTCTGCTGTTCCTGGATTCGGTTGGCATCATCGTTCTTTACGAGCGGATGGGTAATCTGTTCGGCCGTCATCTCGGATGGCGTTTTCTCTTTTGTGGTGCTGTGATGCTGAGCTTCGATCAGGCGGGTTTCTATCTGGCTCTGCGCTATATTTCGCAGGCGCCGATTGAGGTTTTCCTGGGCGGCTGGATGGCGAAGATGTTTGCAACCGTGGTCTACACGGGCTTCTTCATCACCTACCTGAAATTCTTCGACGACGAGAAGCGCTGGCTTACCCATCGTCCGTTCCGCGACGTGTTCCAGGTGCTCACGTTCCGCGAGCGCTATCAGGATCTTCTGGAGACAACGAGCCTGGATCATCTGACGGGCGCCTTCCTCCGCCGGCGCTATGATGCTCACGCTCCGGAAATTCTGAAGGAGTGTCTAGAGGCGGGAAAACCGCTGTCCATGCTGATTTTCGACATCGATCACTTCAAGGGTGTGAACGACCGTCTCGGCCATCAGGTAGGCGATCAGGTCCTCAAGGCTGTCGGTAAACTTCTGAAGGAGAATGTCCGGCAGCAAGACAGTCTTTACCGGGTGGGCGGCGAAGAGTTCGTCATGCTGGCCTGCCATTTGTCCGCGGACAAGGCCGTGGGGCTAGCTGAACGGATCCGAAAGCAAATCGAGCAAGTCAGCGACGTCACGCTGCCGGAAAAGGTGACAGTCAGCATCGGTGTTGCTTGTGCGCCGGACGATGGCGCCCGTCTCGACGATCTGTTCCGCGTTGCCGATCAGCGGCTTTATGAAGCCAAGCACCGCGGGCGGAATCGGGTCTCCGGCCCTTCACCTCTGGCCTGACCTTTAGAAGATCTGCCGCTTTAGAAAACACTCGCCAAGCATCGCTTCGGCGCGTTAAACCGTGGTCATGATTTTCGGAACAAAAGACACGGGCCCAGTCGCTGACGCGGTCAAGCGCCACTGGGTTGATACACGGCTTCCAGCCTGGGCACGCCCCTATGCGCGCCTGGCCCGGTGGGAGCGCCCCATTGGCTGGTGGCTGCTGCTTTGGCCCTGCTGGTGGTCCGCAGCGCTTGCTGCCATCAAGGCAGGGCATCTTGGCCCCAATCTCTGGCACCTCGCACTGTTTTTAATCGGCGCGGTAGCTATGCGCGGCGCAGGCTGCACCTACAACGATCTTGTCGACGAAGACATTGATGCTCAGGTCGAACGGACCCGCTCCCGGCCCATTCCAGCCGGTCAGGTTTCCCGGACGCAGGCCAAGTTCTTTCTGGTCCTTCAGGCGGTTGTGGGTCTTGTTGTTCTGCTGCAGTTCAACACCTACACGATCCTTCTCGGGATCGCTTCGCTGCTGCCTGTTGCCGTCTATCCGTTCATGAAGCGGGTGACGAACTGGCCGCAGTTCTTCCTCGGGCTCGCCTTTTCCTGGGGTGCTTTAATGGGCTGGGCTGCTGAATTCGGCCATATTGGCTGGGCGCCTGTCGCGCTTTATATCGGCGGGATCTGTTGGACGATCGGCTACGATACGATCTACGCCCATCAGGACAAAGAGGATGATGCGCTCGTAGGCGTGAAGTCGACGGCCCGTCTGTTCGGCATCTTCACCAAGCCCGCGATGCTGCTGCTCTACGCTGCTGCGACCGTTCTCTTCGCACTGGCGGCAACCCTGGCGGATGCCGGTCCTGCGGCCTTTGCTGGCATTGCCATTGGCGCGCTTCACCTGCTTTGGCAGGCGATCATTCTGGACATTGATGATCCCGACCAGTGCCTGAAACTGTTCAGATCCAACACGGCTTATGGCTGGATCCTCTTCATTGGTCTCGTTCTGGATTCTTTGATCGGGAATTTCTAAGGAACTTCAAACCCGGTCCTGCTCAGGACCGGGCAATGATTTCCCGCTCGTCCCGGTGGACCGGGAGAGTTGCCCCTGCTGCCCCGCGCTGACGGCGGACCAGAAAGCGGGGGCGGCGCCCCGTCAGAAGCGCCAGCTTGCGGCGCTGGGCAGGCTGACCTGCGGGGTTGGCACTATAGGCCTCAATCGGCTTGACCCGGCCACCCAAATCACACACCAGCATCGGCAGTTCGAGAGCAGAGGCCCATGCCGGCCATGCGGCTGCAAGCTGCTCGGCTCTTTCCGTATCCGCCAGAAGAACCGAAAGCTGGGGATCCGTGTGCTTGAGGATCAGCCGTGCCCGGATCGCGCCGGGTGTTGCGCCCGGGGTGATCTGCACCATCACTCCGCAGAAGGACTGAACCGGAAGAACAACCGTCGCGTCTTCTGCACCGGCCATATGACGGGTGATCGAAACACTGGTGCGGTCCAGATGAACTTGCACCTGTTCACCGGTAAAAGCGCCGCTGAATGCATCCGGCATCCTGCTTTGGAAGATGTTGGGCAGTAGAGCCGGATCAGGAAGTGGTTGAACTTCCGATCCATGCTCAAAAGCTCTGTCTTGTAATGCTTGACGTCCCAATTTGCCTCTCCGTCGGACCCTGGTTGTTTTTTAGGTCTCGCGAATGAGTTCACACTAGCGCTGGGCGGTGGCGATCCACTTAACGGATACGGTTAAAAAAGTTTGATTTTAAAGAGGGTTACTTAAATCTAACTCGAACGGTAACCTTTGTGAAACCAAGAGGGCTGGGGTTGGCGGTTCGCCTGCGCTTGCTCCCTTTTGGCCATCGTCCTAAACAGGGTTTCCCATCAGGAGAGACATGCACCATGGCAGACATCATCGACCAGAGTGAACTGGAGCGCCGGGCAGGCCAGCTTGTGGAAGCAGCCCGGAAGGCTGGCGCGGATGCCTGCGATGCGGTCGCGGTAACCGGTGTGTCCCTGGCGGTTGATGTGCGCGATGGCAAGGTCGAGGAAACCGACAGGGCGGAAGGGGACGATGTTACCTTGCGGGTGTTCGTCGGCAAGCGGACGGCTTCCGTTTCCGCCAACCGGATCGACGATCCGGCGGCCCTTGCCGAACGCGCCGTCGCCATGGCCAAGGTTACACCGGAAGACCCCTATGCCGGGCTCGCGGACCCGGATCTGCTGCTCAAGCGCCTTCCTGAGCTAGAGCTGCTGGATCCTTCCGAGATGGACGCCGCCCGTCTTGCCGACCGGGCGCGAGAGGCAGAAGCCGCGGGCCTCTCGGTCTCGGGCGTGTCCAAGTCCGGTGGCGCGTCTGCGTCCTGGCGGCTGGCAGGTGTCGTCCTCGTCACCAGCCACGGGTTCTCCGGTTCCTATCTCAGCTCCCGCAACGGCATTTCCATGACGGCGGTCGCGGGCGAGGGCACGGGCATGGAGCGGGATTATGACTTTGATTCCCAGACCTTCTTTGAGGATATGGAAGATCCGGCGCTGATTGGCCGCAGAGCCGGTGAGCGGGCTGTGCGCCGCCTCAATCCGAAGAAGATTTCCACCCGAACAGCCAATGTCCTTTATGAATCGCGCGCTGCCCGCAGCCTTCTGGGTCATTTTGCCGGTGCGGTGAATGGGGCTTCCATCGCCCGAAAGACCAGTTTCCTGAAGGACCGGATGGGCCAGCAGGTATTTGGAGCAGGCATCCGGATTGTCGATGACCCATTCAAGCCGCGCGGTGGGGCAACCCGTCCCTTCGATGGCGAAGGCACGGGCGCGGAAGTGCTGAACATGGTCGAGGACGGTGTTCTGAAGCACTGGTTCCTGGATGGGGCCACAGCACGCGAACTGGGCCTGCAGCCAAATGGCAGAGCCCATCGCGGTGGAGCCGGTACGTCTCCCGGTTCCACCAACCTGACCTTCATGCCGGGCGAAAAGTCTCCCGAAGAGATGATGAAGGAAATGGGCAGCGGGCTTCTGGTCAGTGATCTGATCGGCCACGGCGTCAATGGGGTGACAGGGGATTACTCCCGCGGGGCCGCCGGTTTCTGGTTCGAAAATGGCGAGGTTGTCCAGGCCGTCAGCGAAATTACCATTGCCGGAAACCTGACGGACATGTTTGCCCGGATGGTTCCGGCCAGCGACCTTGATGCGCGTTATTCGACGGCAACCCCGTCGATCATGATCGAGGGGCTTGCCATTGCCGGAGACTGACATGCGCCGGGCTTCTTCCCTGAACGCCGATGATCTGGAGCTTCTGGAGGCTGCCGCCCGGACAGCGGGAGAGCTTGCCATGAGCTTCTTCGGCCAGGACCCCCGCCGCTGGTTCAAGGACAACAATTCCCCGGTGTCCGAAGCCGACATGGCGGTTGATAGGCATCTGGCGGAAGTGCTGCGCAATGCCCGGCCCGGCTACGGCTGGCTTTCTGAAGAGACGGTGGACAGCCCGGAACGGCTTTCCTGCGAACGCACCTTCATCGTTGATCCGATCGATGGCACCCGTGCATTTCTGCTCGGCGGCGATGAATGGACCGTTTCACTGGCGGTGGCCGAAGCAGGGCGCCCAGTTGCGGCAGCTCTTCTTTGCCCTGTCAGGGGAGAGATGTTCCTGGCAACCACGGGCGGCGGCGCAACGCTGAACGGCGAGGTGATGAAGGTCTCTGGCCATGAGAAACTGGCCGGGTCGCGGCTTGCGGCCCCGCATTCGGTCACTGCGAATGCAGGTGTCCGGGCCATGGGGTTTCAGTCCGGGCCCGGCATCCGGTCGCTGGCCTACCGCATCGCCCTGGTCGCGGCAAACCGGCTGGAAGTTGCCGCGGCGCGGGCCTATGCGAATGACTGGGATCTTGCGGCAGCCGATCTTTTGGTGCAGGAAGCAGGCGGCAGATTAACCGACCTTGATGGGCAGGCTGTTTCCTACAACCGGTCCTCCACCCGCCACCCGGCCTTGATCGCTGCACCTTTGCAGCTGGTTCCCGCCGTTTGTGGTGCCCTTAAGGGCGTGGTCAGCTGACCCTATGAACCGTTTAAACGGCAACGAGCAGGATCAAGAGACATGAGCGAAGCCGAAACTCCGAAGCAGCTTCTCCACCTTGTGTTTGGCGGTGAGCTGGACAATCCGGAAGGCCTGACATTCCGCGATCTCGAAGCGCTGGACATTGTCGGCATCTATCCGAACTACGCTGAAGCCTACAAGGCCTGGAAGGCGAAGGCGCAGGCGACGGTGGACAACGCCCATATGCGTTATTTCATCGTGCATATGCACCGTCTTCTCGACCCGGAAATGGCAGCCTGAGTGCGCCTGCGACACGGACGTTCCATTCCATGATCAAACGCTATGGCCGCCACCCCGCCATCTTGAGGGGTGTCGGCTCGCTATTGGCAGGATATTTGAAACTCGTATGGCGGACCAACCGGTTCGTGAGCGAGCCTGCCGGTTTCTATGATCAGTTGCGGCCTGACCTTCCGGTCATTGTTGCCATGTGGCATGGGCAGCATTTCATGACACCGTTCTGTCTACCCAAGGGATGGAGCGCTAAGGTCATGATTTCCCGCTCTGCGGATGGCGAAGTGAATGCTGTTGCGGCAAGCAAGCTCGGGATCGGTCTGATCCGGGCCTCCGGCAGTCAGAAGGCCCATCAAATCAACAAGCGTGGCGGCATGCGCGGCTTCATTGAAGCACTGCGCGCTCTCAAGGAAGGCCACAACGTTGCGCTGACTGCGGATGTGCCGAAGGGGCCTGCACGTGTTGCGGGGCAGGGCATCGTTCAGCTTGCCAAGCATTCGGGCCGTCCAATTTTGCCGCTCGCGGTGGCGACCAGCCGGAGCATCGAGCTGAATTCCTGGGACAAGGCCAGCATCAACCTGCCGTTCGGCAAGGGGGGCATTGCTTTCGGCGAACTGATCCATGTCGCGGCGGACGCGGACGACAATGCACTGGAGCAGGCCCGTCTTGCAGTGGAAGCGGGGCTCAATGCGACAACCCGCCATGCCTATGAGCTGGTAGGCCGTGATGACGGCTGAGCCGCGCCCTCTTGCGCTCTTTGCCTATCTGACCCTGGCGCGCCTTGGCATGCCCGCCTACCGCCTTACCCATTTTCTGCGTTGCCGCTCAGGCAAGGATGATCCCCTGCGCGGTGGCGAGCGGTTTGGTTTCGCCAAGATTGCCCGTCCGGCGGGGTCTCTGGTCTGGATCCATGCGGCTAGCGTCGGTGAAACCAATTCCGTCCTGCCCTTGATCGGAGAGCTGACCGCAAGAGGCGCAACCGTTCTTCTGACCACGGTGACCCTGACCTCTGCCGAGCTGGCTGCACAACGGCTGCCGGATGGGGCGTTGCATCAGTTCATTCCCTATGACAATCCGGTTTTCCTGCGCAGGTTTCTGGATCACTGGTCGCCGGATCTCGCCTTGACCGTTGAGTCCGAGGTCTGGCCAGCTGCCTTTGATGCTTTGAAACAACGTAGAATTCCCTTTGTTCTGATCAATGGCCGGCTTTCTGCGAAATCTGCCCGCAACTGGTCCTTCATCCGTTCCGCCGGAGCTTATGTCTTCGGCTGTCTTGATCTCTGCCTGGCGCAAAGCGAGGCGGATGGCAAACGGCTCAAGGCGCTTGGTTGCCGCAGGGTCGAGGTTCCCGGTAATCTGAAGTTCGATGCGGAACCGCCTTCTGCACCTGCCGGAGAACAGGCAGAGATCAGCCGGCAGATCGGCGGGCGGCCGCGCTGGCTTGCGGCCCTGACCCATCCGGGTGAGGATGAAGTCGTGCTCACCGCCCATTTGACGCTCCTCGAAGAACGCCCGGATTTGCTCCTTCTGCTCGCCCCGCGCCATCCAGCCCGTGCTGACGATGTGGCCGCCATGGTGAGAGCGAAAGGACTGGGTCTGGCCCGGCGCAGTCTTGGTGAGCCCATCCTGCCGCAGACACAGGTCTATCTGGGCGACACGCTCGGCGAGATGGGGCTGCTCTACGGTGTGAGCGGTGTTGCGTTCCTTGGTGGCTCCTTTGCGGACGTGGGCGGCCACAATCCGGTGGAGGCGGCAGCCCTGGATACGGTGATCGTCAGCGGACCCAAGGTTCCCAATGCCCGGCCCGTGTACAGGTCGCTCTGGGAGGCCGGGGCTTCTCTGCGTCTTGAAGAGCCGGAAGAGCTGGCAGGGGCCATCTCCCAATTGCTGGAAGACCGCGTCCGCCGTCAGGCCATGCGGGCGGCTGCAAAAGAAATCATTGATGGTGGTCGCGGCGCATTGCAACGAACGCTTGACGCGCTGGGGCCCTTTCTGGACAGGATAGGGCTTGGCGGCGGAGGGCAGCGTGCGTGACGAAAGCTCCTGATTTCTGGTTCAAGCCCGGCAGCTCCTGGCAATCTGTCCTGTTGGCGCCGGTTGGCTGGATCTACGGGCGTGTGTCCGGAAAGCGGATGAGAGGCAAGCATCTCGGCCGCGCCCGTATTCCCGTCCTTTGCATCGGGAACTATGTTCTGGGCGGTGCGGGCAAGACGCCGTTTTCACTCAGTCTCTACGACCGTCTTTGCGACGAGGGCTACAAGCCCGGCTTTCTGCTGCGTGGTTATGGCGGCCGGGCGGCAGGCCCGCTCGTCGTCGATCTGGAACGCCACAACGCCGGGGCTGTGGGAGACGAGGCGCTGCTTCTGGCAGAGGCCGGGCCGGTTGTGGTCTCTGCCGACCGTGTGGCGGGCGCAGCCCTGGCTGAAGCGCAGGGCATCGACATCCTGATCATGGACGATGGTTTTCAGAACCCGGCGCTGGCCAAGGACCTGGCGATCGTACTGGTCGATGCGGTGACGGGAATTGGCAATGGCCAGTGCTTTCCGGCAGGCCCCTTGCGCGCGCCGATGAAGGACCAGGTGGTCCGCACGGATGTGCTGGCGGTGGTTGGCGATGGTCCGGGCGCGGATGAGACCATTCACATGGCGGCGCGGCGCGGGCTTCCGATCCTGCATGGCCATTTGAGACCGAGCGTTCCGGACAGCCTGCGCAATGGCCCGCTTCTAGCCTTCGCCGGGATTGGGCGCCCCGGCAAGTTCTTCGCCAGCTTGAAGGATGAAGGTCTTGAAGTTGCGGAGACGCGGTCCTTTCCGGACCATCATCCCTTTACCCAGTCAGAGGCCCAGTCGCTGCTCAAGACCGCCGAGGACAAGGGCTTGCAGCTGGTAACCACCGCCAAGGACATGGCCCGCCTTCGCAGCAACGAGCACCAGATCTTCCGCTGGCTGGCCTCACGCACGGAAGTGCTGCCGGTCGAAATGGTGATCAGCGATGAGGACCGGCTGATGACCTTGATCCGCGAACGGATCCGTCAGCGGGCGTTCAAACCGGCGTGACTGTCCAGCGCGTTCAGGCTTCTCAGGCCTTGCCGTCTTCCTTGAAACGCTTCAGCGCAGCCATTGCGTCCACATAGGCTTCCTGACGGGACACAGACCAGTACTTCAGTTCTTCCAGAGGAATGGCAGTGCCGGTGACCGCGCAACGCACGAACGTTCCCGGGGCTTCGATCTGATAGTCGCCGTCCAGATAGCGGATGCGGGCTTCAGTCGGAACGCGGGGATTTTCGTAGCGGTTCATCATTGGTCTTTTGGTCCGGTGAAATGAGCTGCCCCGCCAGCGCCGGGCAATGAGTGACGCAATCCTACGCATGGCGGCAGGTTCCGGCAAGCCAGACCCGGTTTCTTCCAAGTCTGTGAAAGTGTGTCCTCTCTTTGCGCCTGGGCGCGCATCTGTCAATCGTCCGCGGCCGGGAAACTGCGCGAAAGGCCCGGATATCTGGCGGGAAACGGCCAGATGACCTGCGCACCAGAGGTGGAGAACCCGGTTTAAAGGGTGCAATCGCCTCAGCATCACTTATGTTAGGCATCTACAAACTGGCAGTTTCTGAACGGGACATCCCATGACCGACCACACCACAGACCTCATTGAATCTTTGGGCCTTGGCCTGGAGGCTGCCCGCCGGATTACGGCGGAAGCGCTTGCGGGCGCAGATGATGGCGAGTTGTTTGTGGAGTACCGCCAGAGCGAAGGTCTGGTGTTCGACAATGGCCGCTTGAAGGGCGCAAACTATGACACGGCGCAGGGTTTTGGCCTTAGAGCCGTGGCGGGTGAGGCGGCAGGCTATGCCCATTCCGGTGAAATCTCGGAAGGCGCCTTGAGGCGCGCGGCTGACGCCGTCGCCTCGGTCAAGAGCGGCCATGCGGGCAGCTATGCCGCCGCTCCCTCGCGTACCAATGTGAAACTTTATACGGACGCGAACCCTCTCGGCGCGCCGAGCTTTGAGGACAAGGTCAAGCTTCTGCAGGAAATCGACGCCTATGCCCGCGATCTCGATCCGCGGGTACGGCAGGTGACAGCCTCTCTGGCCGGATCCTGGCAAGTGGTGGAGATCCTGAGAGCAGACGGCCATCTGGTGCGCGACGTGCGGCCCATGGTGCGCCTCAGCATCAGCGTGATTGCGGGGACCGATGCCCGTCAGGAATCGGGCTCCTTCGGCTGCGGCGGCCGCGAGGGGTTCGGGCGGTTCATAACGCCTGAATGCTGGCAAGACGGGGTCCAAGAGGCTTTGCGCCAGGCGCTGGTCAACCTGGAGGCGGTTCCAGCTCCCGCCGGCACCTTTGATGTGGTCATGGGACCGGGCTGGCCCGGTATCCTGCTGCATGAAGCTGTCGGTCACGGCCTTGAGGGTGATTTCAACCGCAAGAAGACTTCCGCCTTCTCCGGTCTCATGGGCCAGCGGGTGGCCGCTCCCGGCGTTACGATTGTCGATGACGGCACGATCCCCGACCGTCGCGGGTCGATCACCGTGGATGATGAGGGCACGCCTGCCAGCCGGACGGTGCTGATCGAGGACGGGATCCTGAAGGGCTACATGCAGGACCGGCAGAATGCCCGGCTGATGGGCATGGACCCCACCGGCAATGGCCGCCGCCAATCCTATGCCCATATCCCCATGCCACGGATGACCAACACCATCATGCTCGGCGGAGACAAGGAGCCGGAAGAAATTCTGGCTTCGGTCAAGGACGGCATCTTCGCCGTCAATTTCGGCGGCGGGCAGGTGGATATCACCTCCGGCAAGTTCGTCTTCTCCTGCACCGAGGCCTACCGCATTCGCGATGGCAAGGTCGGTGAGCCGGTCAAGGGCGCGATGCTGATCGGCAACGGTCCGGATGCCCTGACCCGCGTTGCCATGATCGGCAATGACATGCAGCTGGATCCTGGCATGGGCACCTGCGGCAAGCAGGGCCAGGGTGTTCCGGTCGGCGTCGGCCAGCCCTCCATGCGCATCAACGCCCTGACGGTTGGCGGCACTGCAGTATGACCAGTTTCACCTTTGCCGTCTTCGACATGGACGAGGTGCTCTATGATTATGAACATCCCGTCCGGCTTCAGCTTCTGGAAGATCTGACGGGCCGGACGCAGGCTGAAATCCACGAAGCCGTCTGGGGCGGGCCGCATGAAAACCTGGCGGAAATGGGTCAGCCGGACAGTGCTGAGGGGTGTTTGGCTCAGTTCGCGGACCTGCTTGGGTATCCGATCGATTTCGACACCTGGGCGGACATCCGCCGCCAGATGATGCGGCCGCGCCTGGATGTTCTGGACATGGTGCGCCGGCTGGCGGAGCAGACGGACGTAGCGCTTCTGACCAATAACGGCATGCTGCTTAAGGAAGCGCTGCCGGTCTGCGCGCCAGAGGTTCTGGAGATCTTCGGCGGGAAAAGCCATGTCTCCGCGGAGTTCCAGGCCCGTAAACCTGATCCCGGTGTCTTTCTGCGGATCTGTGCCCGTTATGGCCACGACCCGATGAGAACTCTGTTTGTCGACGACCGGGAGGAAAACATCGAGGGCGCACAAACGGCGGGGCTGACAGCGCATCTCTATAGATCCCCCACCGGACTCGAAACCTTCCTGCGCGAGTGCGGGTTCAGCCCGAAGTAATGCCGGATTGTTCTTGCCGCCCGACGCGTGCTAGGCCGTGACCGTTCCGCCCTCCAAGCTTAAGCATTTGCAGGGAAAACCCAGATAGACTGTTCTTTGTAGCCGATCCCGGACCGTCAGGAGACATCATGGCCGCCGCAGGCGCTCCGCCCTTCATGACAGAAGCCATCCTGCTGATGGCGGCAACCGTGGTTGCCGTTCCGGTCAGCAAACGTCTCGGTCTGGGCTCCGTCATCGGCTACCTGGCAGCCGGGATCGCCGTGGGGCCTTCTGCACTCGGACTGTTCACGTCCGGAGAGCGCGTTCTGGGATTTGCTGAAATCGGAGTTGTCCTGCTGCTGTTCGTGATCGGACTGGAACTTGATCCGAAGAAGCTTTGGCGCATGCGGCGGGACATCTTTCTGCTTGGGCTTGCCCAGGTTGTCCTGACGGGCATAGCCTTGCATCTTTTCGGGCTGGCCATTGGCATCGACCCGAAGGTGTCGCTTGTGGCCGGTCTGGGGCTTGCCCTGTCTTCCACCGCCTTTGCCGTTCAGATCCTGCAGGAGCGTGGCCAGCTGTCAGCACCCTACGGACAGCGTGCCTTTGGCATTCTGCTCTTCCAGGACATTGCGATTGTTCCGCTGCTGGCAATGGTCGCGGTTCTTGCGCCTGATGACGGAACGGGATCCGGTCACGATTTCCTTTATCAGGCAGGGCTGACCGTTGGGGCCGTCGCAACTGTGGTGGTGGCGGGACGGTATTTGGCTTCGCCACTTTTCTCGCTGCTTGCGGCCAGCCGGGCAAGGGAAGTCATGCTGGCTGCAGCACTGCTTGTCGCGCTGGGCAGCGCCGCCTTGATGCATCTTGTAGGCCTGTCCATGGCGCTCGGCGCCTTTCTCGCAGGCGTCCTGCTGGCCGAGTCGAGTTTCCGGCACACTCTGGAAGCAGACATCGAACCCTTCCGGTCTCTTTTGATGGGGCTGTTCTTTGTCGCGGTCGGCATGACTTTCGATCTAGGGGTCCTTGTGAACAACCTCTGGATCGTTGCAGGCGGCGTGGTGCTGGTGATGTGTGTGAAGGGCTTATTCCTTTGGGGGCTGGCCCGGGTGACGGGGTCCTCCAATCAGGATGCCTTGCGCATTGCGGTCACGCTGCCGCAGGGCGGCGAGTTTGCCTTTGTTCTCTTCACGGCGGCGGCCGGCAGCCAGGTTCTGCCTTACGAGATGGCAAATGTCCTCAGTTCCATCGTCATGCTGACCATGGTGATGACGCCGATTGCGTGCCTGACGCTGGACCGGATTGCAGAACGGCTGAAGGCGAGCGGGGTGGAAAATCCGGTCATTGAAACATTCGATGAGGCAACGCCAACCGTTCTGGTGATCGGCTTTGGCCGTTTTGGCATGATGGTCGCCCAGATCCTGACGTCGGAGGGGCTGGAGGTGCGTGCCCTCGATAATCGCCCCGACCGCATCGCCTATGCCCGCAAGCTTGGCTACAAGGTGTACTATGGCGATGCGACCCGCCCTGATGTTCTGGCTGCAGCTGGCGCCGGACAGGCTGCTTTGATTGCGCTCTGCATCGAAAATGACCGCGTCATGCTTCAGTCGATTGACCTGATCCGGGAAGGGTTTCCAGGCGTTCTCCTGTTCTGCCGCGCCACTGACAGGGCGCATGCTCTGGAGCTTACGCGCAAGGGCGTTGACTATCAGATCCGCGAGACTTTCGAGTCGAGCCTCGCCTTTGGCCGGGCGGCGCTTGAGCAGTTGGGCATCCCTCAGGACCGGATCAGCCAGATCGAGGAGGATGTCCGCCGGCGCGACAAGGAGCGGCTGGATATCCAGATGCAGGAAGGGCTCTATGCGGGAACGGACCGTCTCCACGGCATAACCCCCCGCCGCAATGCTGCGGACAAGCCTTAAGGGCCCGCAGCCGTTTGACACCCTGAAAACAAGACAGCCCGGCAAGATCCTCGCCGGGCTGTCTTGTTTTTGAAGTTTGGGCCTTGATCAGGGCAGGGCGTCGAAACCTGCCGAAAAGCCCTTCAGGGAAATCGGAATGCCGATGCCTTCTTCCGGGGTCTGGAAGATGATGAAGGTGGCTTGCGAGCCTGATTTCATCTTGTTGATCAGCTGATCTTCCAGGATGACTTCCGCGATACAGCCGTTGGGCAGGCAGCGGACAAAACCAGCGCGGCCGATATCCGCGTTATCCACACGCAGACCAAGGCCGGAGGGCAGAAGCACGCCAAGCGGCGCCAGAACGCGCAGGATACGGGCCTGCTTGTCTGCGGTTTTCAGAATGATCACGGAGAGCCCGACGTTCTCGCGGTCTTCAGCGGTCACATTCTGGATCAGCGCGCATTGTTCGCTGGCAGCTCCCGGAGGCGTGTCGCAGCGCATCTGCCAGTCGCCATGTGTGGCTTTCACTTCACCCTGTGCCATCGCGGGCAGTGGGGCGATCGGAACCAGAGTGATTCCAGCAATAAGGGCAAGGGCTGTTCCCAGCGATGACAAACGGCTCAGCAAGGGGTCCTCCTGTCACGTCCTGTTCCGGCTGCAGCCTTGCGGCGCGATAACCAGTCCACAGGCGCGAATCGGCTTCAAATCTCAGGGTTAACATTGCCGCAAGCTCTGGCTTCTGACCAGCCCGGCCGTGGAAATGCATATGGGATCTTGGATTTTTCGACTAAAAATCCTTTGTCTTTGATCCTGATCAAGCGGATGAAGCCGGTCTCGTCAGGCGAAAAAATGGCAAGACCATTGCAGGCGCGCGTTTCTTGTGGTTTTTGTGCCCGTTAAGGGCCTCCGGAGTCGGCTGCGTCAGATCGTCGCTAAGACCATGGGCTCCGTCGCGTGGACCACGTGAATGTGAGTATCATACGTCAAAACCGGTCTGCTCTGTGGCAGAACGGGGGCATGGCCTTGTCGGGAAAATCTCCCTACGAGGCTTGAATGGTTCTGGGGCGGCCACGCTCCAAGGATTTGCATGCGTGCGCCGCCAATGTGTGGCGGTTGAGGGAAGGGAGCGCGGACGTGAAGGGCATCTTCAAGCGTCTCATCAATCTGGTCGCGATGGCGGCCGTTATGGCCGGGGTATCCACCGCGGCTCTTGCCGAGGAAGCTGGGATCAAGCCATGGCAGCTTGGTTTCCAGAAGTCTGTTACGGAAGTGATGGACGATATCACCTGGTTCAACCACTTTACCTTCTGGATTATCGCAGTCATCACGCTCTTCGTGCTGGCGCTGCTGATCATCGTGATGGTCAAGTTCAATGAAAAGTCCAATCCGGTTCCGTCGCGCACGTCCCACAACACGATGATCGAAGTTGTCTGGACCATCGCGCCGATCCTCATCCTGGTTGTGATTGCGGTTCCGTCCTTCCGCCTCCTGTTCAAGGAGCTGGACATTCCGAAATACGAGATGACCGTGAAGGCAACCGGGTTCCAGTGGTACTGGGGTTACGAATACACCGACGAGAACATGGGCGGTATCTCCTTTGATTCTCTCATGGTTGCCGATGCGGACCGTGAAACGGTCGCTGCGGATCGCGGTGTGACCTTGAACGAAGTGCCCCGTCTCCTTTCCGTGGACAATGACCTGGTCATTCCGGTCGACACCACCGTCCGCGTACAGGTCACTTCCGAAGACGTGATCCATTCCTTCGCGATGCCGTCCTTCGGCGTGAAGGTCGACGCGATCCCGGGGCGCCTGAATGAAACCTGGTTCCATGCACGTGAGCCGGGCGTCTACTACGGCCAGTGCTCGGAGCTTTGCGGCAAGAACCATGCCTTCATGCCGATCGCCATCCGCGTCGTCTCCAAGGATCAGTTCGAGCAGTGGGCAACTGCTGCCAAGGACGACCTCGATGGCGCGAACAAGCAGCTTATGGCTTCCATTGCAGCGTCCAAGAAGACCGCTGCCCGTGGCATCGAAGAAATCACCGTCGCCGCCAAGTAACGGCGCCGGTTCATGAGATTAGGGGCGCGCGCCGGGGCTGATAACGCCCGGGCGCTGCGCCAGTCGGACGTAACGAGGGAGCACAAAATGGCTGCGACCGATGCACATGCGGGACACGGTCATCCGACAGGATGGCGCCGCTGGGTCTACTCGACCAACCATAAAGACATTGGAATTCTGTACCTGTTCTTTGCGATTTTCGCAGGGATCGTCGGCGGCGCGCTCAGCGTGGGTATCCGTATGGAGCTCATGGAGCCGGGCCTGCAGTATTTCACCAACCCGACCATGTTCAACGTCTTCACGACGTCCCATGGTCTGATCATGATCTTCTTCATGGTCATGCCGGCCATGATCGGCGGTTATGCCAACTACTTCGTGCCGATCATGATCGGTGCGCCGGATATGGCATTCCCGCGTATGAACAACATTTCCTTCTGGCTTCTGCCGCCGGCCTTTATCCTGTTGGTCCTCTCGCTCTTCGTTGAAGGTGAAGCAGGCGGCCACGGTGTTGCAGGCGGCTGGACCATCTACCCGCCGCTGTCCACGTCCGGCCAGCCTGGCCCGGCAATGGATCTGGCGATCCTGTCCCTGCACGTGGCTGGTGCCTCGTCGATCCTGGGCGCGATCAACTTCATCACGACCATCTTCAACATGCGTGCGCCGGGCATGACCCTGCACAAGATGCCTCTGTTCGCCTGGTCCGTGCTGATCACCGCGTTCCTGCTGCTGCTGTCGCTGCCAGTTCTGGCAGGCGCCATCACCATGCTGCTGACCGACCGTAACTTCGGCACCACCTTCTTCAATCCGGCAGGTGGCGGTGACCCGATCCTGTTCCAGCATCTGTTCTGGTTCTTCGGCCACCCGGAAGTGTACATCCTGATCCTCCCAGGCTTCGGGATCATCAGCCACATCATTTCCACCTTCTCCCGCAAGCCGATCTTCGGTTACCTGGGCATGGCTTACGCCATGGTCGCCATTGGTGTTGTCGGCTTCATCGTGTGGGCCCACCACATGTACACTGTCGGCATGTCCTCCGAGACCCAGGCCTACTTCGTGGCCGCCACCATGGTGATTGCGGTTCCGACGGGCGTGAAGATCTTCTCGTGGATCGCAACGATGTGGGGCGGTTCCCTCCAGTTCCGCACTCCGATGGTCTGGGCAATCGGCTTCATCTTCCTGTTCACCGTTGGTGGTGTGACGGGGGTGCAGCTGGCAAACGCTGGTCTCGACCGCGCCTTGCACGACACCTACTATGTGGTTGCCCACTTCCACTACGTGCTGTCTCTGGGTGCTGTGTTCGCGATCTTCGCGGCTTGGTACTACTGGTTCCCGAAAATGTTCGGCTACATGTACAATGAGGCGATCGGCAAGGCGCACTTCTGGATCACCTTCATTGGTGTGAACCTGGTGTTCTTCCCGCAGCACTTCCTTGGCCTGAACGGTATGCCGCGCCGCTATGCGGATTACCCGGATGCCTTTGCTGGCTGGAACTTTGTCTCCTCCATCGGGTCCTATATCTCGGCCTTTGCGGTTCTCGTGTTCCTCTTCGGTATTGTCGAAGCGTTCATGAAGAAGCGGGTCGCAGGAAACAACCCGTGGGGCGAAGGCGCGACGACGCTGGAATGGACCCTGTCCTCCCCGCCGCCGTTCCACCAGTTCGAAACCCTGCCGCGCATCAAGTAAGGCAGGGCAGGCAAGACGCCTGCTGAACAGAAAAGAAAAACGACACCGCGCCATCCCCGGCGCGGTGTCTTCCAGAACGAAGCGGATTGCCGAGCGGCGGATCTGCGCTTCGATAACAAGAACAAGTTTCAAAGGACGCGCCCATGTCGCTCGTCGAGCGCCAGGATTTGATTGATACGGAGAGCCTCGCCTGGTCAGGTGGAATGGGCTCGGTCGGCGACTACATCGCCCTCCTGAAACCGCGTGTCATGTCACTGGTGATCTTTACGGCCTTCGTCGGCATGATGCTGGCTCCGGGAAGCATTCATCCCGTGCTGGGCCTTGTCGCGCTCCTCTGCATTGCCATTGGTGCCGGCGCGTCCGGTGCCCTGAACATGTGGTACGATTCCGATATCGACCGCATCATGTCGCGCACCCAGAAGCGGCCGATCCCGGCCGGCAAGGTGTCGCGCGAGGAAGCCTTTGCCTTCGGCATGACCCTGTCGATCGGATCGGTCGTCACGCTCGGTCTTCTGGTCAACTGGTTCGCCGGTGCCTTTCTGGCCTTCACGATCTTCTTCTATGTGGTCGTCTACACGATGTGGCTGAAGCGCTCGACGCCTCAGAATATCGTGATCGGCGGAGCGGCAGGTGCTTTTCCTCCGATGATTGGCTGGGCAGCTGTCACCGGGAATGTCAGCATCGAAAGCACCGTGCTGTTCCTGATCATTTTTATCTGGACACCGCCGCATTTCTGGGCGCTGGCTCTGTTCAAGTGCGGTGACTACAAGGCTGCGGGAATTCCGATGATGCCGGTCGTGGCAGGCGAAACCTCCACCCGAAATCAGATCCTCGGCTATTCCATTTTGCTGGCACCGCTCGGTGCAGCACCTTGGATGCTCGGCTTTGCCGGAAGCTTCTATGGTGTTGCCTCTGCGGTGCTCGGCCTGGTGTTCCTTGGGCTGGCGTTCCAAGTCTGGCGTTTGCGTGAGGGCGACGCTGCCCGCAAGGCGACGATCCGCCTCTTTGCGTATTCCATCTTTTATCTTTTCATGCTTTTCGCGCTCTTGCTGGCCGAAAACATTGTAATGGGTCTGTGAGTTCCATGACGAGCGAAGAAAAGGGCATCAAGCTGACCGAGGAGCAGGCGAAGCGCCGGCGGGCCCGGTCTGTTGCCATCGCCCTGACGCTTGGTGCGCTTGTGCTGTTGTTCTACGTGGTCACCATCGTGAAGATGGGGCCGCAGATCATGAGCCGGTCACTATAAGGCAGACGAAGAGATGAACGACCTGAACGATCAGACCAGCAGGGCGCAGAGCGGCAAAAGCAACAAGAAGGTTGCGATCGCCTGCACGTGTCTTTTCGTGTCCATGATCGGTGCGGCTTACGCGGCTGTGCCGCTGTATAACCTGTTTTGCCGGGCGACCGGTTTTGGGGGCACGACCCAGGTTGCCGATCAGGCGAGCGACCGGGTGATCGACCGGGTTGTTACCATTCGCTTCGACGGAAACGTCAATCACACGCTTCCCTGGTCCTTCAAGCCGGAACATCGCGAGATCAAGATAAAAATGGGCGAGACGGCTCAGATGAATTATCTGGCTGTCAACAAAGGCTCGAGGAAGACGGTGGGCACGTCCGTTTTCAACGTCACTCCTCTCGAAGCTGGCGCCTATTTCAACAAGCTGCAGTGCTTCTGCTTTACCGAGCAGGCCCTGGAACCCGGACAGACTGTCGAGATGCCCGTCATCTTCTTCGTTGACCCGGAAATGGACAATGATCCAGAGCTGAAAAACGTTCGCGAGATCACGCTGTCCTATACCTTCTTCCCGGTGGATGAGCCGGAAAAACCTGTCGCGGCGCGGGCTGAAGAACCCGCAGCCGAAACGAAACTATGACCCCGATGCCGGTTGCGGCAGAGGATATTCTTGTGTTTGGGGAGCATGCCGATGGCTGAGGCACATACCAAAAATCACGACTACCACCTGGTCGATCCCAGTCCGTGGCCTTTCCTGGCGTCCGTCGGCGCCCTGGTTATGGCGATTGGGGCGGTCGGCTTCATGCGCCTTCATGGCGGCAACGAGTTCACGCTGTTCGGCGCAAACCTTGCCGGTAAGGGCCTGTTCTTCCTCGGCCTCGCCATCGTTCTCTTCGTAATGTTCTCCTGGTGGCGCGATACCATCAAGGAAGCACATGCTGGACACCACACGCGCGTTGTGTCTCTGCACCTTCGCTACGGCATGCTGCTGTTCATCGCGTCGGAAGTGATGTTCTTCGTGGCCTGGTTCTGGGCTTATTTCGACGCTTCGCTCTTCTCTGGTGAAGCCATTCAGTTTGCCCGCGCCGAAGTGACCGGCGGACACTGGCCGCCGGCAGGTATCGAGACGTTTGACCCGTGGCATCTGCCGCTGCTCAACACCCTGATCCTGCTGTGCTCCGGCACCACGGTCACTTGGGCACACCACGCCCTCCTGCATGACGACCGCGACGGTCTCAAGTGGGGCCTCACGCTGACCGTTGTCCTGGGTGTGATCTTCACCATCTGCCAGGGCTATGAATACAGCCATGCTGCCTTCAGCTTTGACGGCAACATCTACGGCGCGACTTTCTTCATGGCGACCGGTTTCCATGGCTTCCACGTGATCGTCGGCACCATTTTCCTGGCCGTCTGCCTGTTCCGTGCCCTTGCTGGCCACTTCACCAAGGAACAGCATTTCGGCTTCGAGGCTGCTGCCTGGTACTGGCACTTCGTGGACGTTGTCTGGCTGTTCCTCTTCGTGTCGATCTACATCTGGGGCGCTGGCACACCGGCCGCTCACTGATCCAGATGCGAGGGTAAAACCTCCTTTGGAACGCCCGATCCGATCACCGGGTCGGGCGTTTCGCTTTCTGGAGCACAGTATTGCTCCTCCCGCATATCCAGGCGCGAGGCGCCGGAAAGGCCCGCATGTCCGACAAGGCTCACTTCGCTCCGGTCAATCCTGTTTCTTCCGGCCTCTCGGGCCATTGTCCGCGCTGCGGGGAGGGACGGCTGTTCAAGGGCTACCTCACCGTCCGTCCGGGTTGTTCCAACTGTGGACTGGACTTCAGCTTCGCGGACAGCGGTGATGGTCCAGCTGCCTTTATCATCATGCTGGTCGGCTTCGTGGTGGTCGGACTGGCGCTTGCCGTCGAGCTGGCCTATCAGCCGCCGATCTGGGTGCATATGGTGCTGTGGCTGCCGCTGACGGTGATCCTGGGCGCAGGCATCATGCGGCCCCTTAAGGGCCTGCTGATCGCGCTTCAGTACCGCCACAGTGCCGAGGAAGGCAAACTGGATACGGACGACACCGGCGCGGATCAGTAAGCGGCTATGCTTGCCTTTTCGTGGCCCGACGAACAATACAGGTATTAAGACGTGACAAAGTCCCAGCCGCGGCAGCAAGGCCTCCTGCGCCAGCTTCTTTTTCCGACGATTGCTGCGGGCACCGGCCTGGTCATTCTGCTCAATCTGGGCATGTGGCAGGTCCACAGGCTGGCCTGGAAGGAGGCGCTGATCGCCCATGTCGCAGCGGATGTGACCAAGCCCGCCGTTGCAGCTCCGGGACCAGATCAGTGGGACAATGCTGCAGGGCTGGATGACGCCGACTACCGCCACGTGGAAGTCACGGGGCACTATATTGGCGGCAGCGCCTATTACTATACGTCCCTGGCAGACGCGAAAGGGCGGCTCGACGGTCCTGGCTATCTTCTCTACAGCCCTTTTGAGACCCGCGAAGGCTGGAGAGTTATGATCAACAGGGGCTTTGTGCCTCAAGGGTTAGCGGCAGCTGACATAGAGCGGCTCGAGACGGTTCCTGAAGGGGACGTGACGCTGACCGGTCTGCTGCGCAAGTCTGAAAAACCCAACTGGACGACACCGGCAGTGGACAAGAGCAAACGCATCTGGTTCGCCCGGGATACGGACGACATGGCCGACGTAATCGGGATCGGGCCGGGGGATCTGGCTCCCTACAGCATAGATCTGGATGCCCAATTCACGGGAGAGGACGGCCTGCCCCAGGCAGGAGAGACGATCGTTCAGTTCAAAAACGACCACCTTGGCTATGCTCTGACCTGGTTCGGTCTGGCGGCAACGCTTGCAGGTGTCTATCTCGCTTATGCCGTCAGTCTCTGGCGAAAGCCGCAGGATTGAAAACGGGGGCCAATGCCCCCGTTCGAATGTCGCTGATGATAGGCCAGCTGCTCAGGCGAGCGCTTCCAGGATGGCAGCAGCGCCGGTGGCGGTTGCCGTGCCCGGGGTCTCTTCCACGCTGACAAAGCTCACGACACCGTCCTTGGCGATCAGCGCGAAACGCTGGGAGCGGGTGTGGCCGAAAATCGGAGCGTCGAGCGCCAGTCCAAGTGCCTTGATGAAATCGGCTGCCGGATCGGACAGGAACTCGATGCCTTTGGCGTTGGTGGACTTTGCCCAGGCGTCCATGACGAACAGGTCGTTGGCAGCAATCACGGCGATGGTGTCGACACCTTTGGACTTGATCGTGTCGCCATGCTCGATGAAACCCGGCAGATGGTTCATGTGGCAGGTCGGGGTGAAGGCTCCGGGGACGCCAAACAGCACGACAGTCTTACCTTTGAAGACATCGTCCGTGCTCAGTTCCGCAGGCCCGTCAGCCGTTTTGATCTTGAAAGTCGCCTCGGGAAGACGATCACCAACCTTGATGGTCATGCCATTGCTCCAAACTACCCGTCACCTGGAAAATCGTGAGGGGTTTCACTTAGGACATAGGATCAAACGGAGCTGCCGTCGAGGGTATTCTAAGAGCCGGGACGGGTAGAGACGCTTAAGAGACGGGAGATCCCGGTTCAGCCACCGTTGTCCAGAAGGGGCCGCGCTATCGGGTGCCAGCTCTCCTCCGTCTTTGATCCGTCTTTCAGAACCAGCATGAGCTGTGATCCATCTTCCTTGCCCTTGAGGCCCCTCAGGCTGAGCGTCCAAGTGGCTATACCGTTTTCCAGGTTCTGAAAGACGGGAACGCCGACATAGGAGCCCTCAGGGCCGTCGGCGAAAAGGTCGAGCCCTGCCGGATCAACTGAGGAGACCTTCGCTGAGACCTCCAGCGTGGCCGGTGTTTCCGTGCCCATGCGCTCCAACGAGACTATACTGGAGCTGCCAGCATCGACGACTTGCGGAACCAAGTTCTTGTCCCGCTCAATCAGGAGCCGGGATGTCCGGTCCGGCGGGCTGCCCGGCTCAAGCGACAGGGATAGGGCAGCTTCGCCCGGCACGCAGATGTCGTTGCAAATGCCGAAGGCAACCTGCAGGTTGAGCTGGACGGGCTGGTCGGTTTGACCCGCCGCCACGTCCAGAGGGAGAACGATTTGATCGTGATAAATGAGCGTGGTGCTGAAGCCGTCGTCATGGCGTTCGGGTATGGGAAAACCCACCTTGAACACAGCAAGGTTCCTGGAGCCATCGGCCGTCATCACCGGAGGAATTCCAGCTTCGCCCGGATTGCGCCAATAGGTGTGCCATCCCGGCTCCATGGAGAATTCGAGCCCGACTGAATAGAGGCCGTTCTGAGTGCCGCCTTCCGAAATCAGGCGTACCGCTCCGCCATGGACTTTGACCCACTCGGTTGATGCTGCATAGGCATTCAGCGAAGAGGTGGCGAGAGGCCAGATCAGGGAGGCGGCGAGCAGGCCACCAAGGGTCAGACAGCGGGTCACAATCTTTTTCATGCCATGATACCTAGCGCATGACGTGGGAAAAATCATGTCACGCCGGATCGCATGCCCTCATATCTGCGTGAGTTCCGGCTGCGCTTCACATATGGGAGGCAATTAACATCGGCCTGATCTCGGGGTAGTGTCTGGAAGCCGGGTCCGTTTGCCCTAAAGTGTTTCAGGCGGCAAGATTTTCAGTTTGTCCGTTAGATTTTTTGCTCAAAAAGGAATCGCCGATGATCCCGACGCTTGAAGGTCAGTTTCTGATCGCCATGCCGAACATGGAGGACAACCGCTTTGAGCACTCGGTCATCTATATCTGTTCTCACACGGAGCAGGGCGCTATGGGTCTCGTGCTCAACCAGATTGCCACCCACCTGAACATTGAGGATCTGTTCCATCAGCTCAACATAATCAACGGTGACAGCGCCATCCGCCTGCCTCCTCAGATCCGGCAGATGAACATTCACAAGGGCGGTCCGGTCGAAATGGAGCGGGGGTTCGTTCTACACACTGATGACTATGTCATCGACCGCTCAACACTAGAGATCCAGAACGGGATTTGCCTCACGGCTACACTCGAAATTCTGAAAGCCATGGCGGAGGGGAGAGGGCCGCAGCAGGCGCTTCTGGCGCTGGGATACTCCGGCTGGGCTCCCGGGCAGCTTGAAGCGGAAATACAGGCCAATGGCTGGCTTACAGGTCCTGCGGATCAGAGCATTGTTTTCGATCCGGATGCAGGCGGGCTCTGGCACAAGGCTCTGCTTTCGATGGGAGTGGACCCCGCCATGCTGTTTGGTGACGCAGGGCACGCCTGAGATCCTGGCCCTTCGAGGGGTAAAACGGTGTCCAACTCCGTTACCCAGACAAATTAAAGGCAGGGTTTTGTTTTAAATCCGGAGAAGTTTGAGCTAGGGTGCGGCAAAGACGGCTCCATGAGTATCTGGAGCAAAAGACGCAAAATTGGAGGAAATGGGCGCGGTGAAATACTTCAGTACGCGTGGCGA
Organism: Roseibium litorale; assembly: GCF_014842915.1. GTDB lineage: Bacteria > Pseudomonadota > Alphaproteobacteria > Rhizobiales > Stappiaceae > Roseibium > Roseibium litorale. Next base: position 144,092 of record NZ_JACYXI010000010.1, read on the forward strand.
AGCCCCGGTTCTCGGTTTTTCCGATGTTCTTCTGCAAGGGCTGGCACGCGATGGCGGGCTTTATCTTCCCGAGACCTGGCCCCAGTTCGACGCAGCCAAGATCGCATCCTTTGCCGGAAAACCCTATGAGGACGTCGCCTTTGAGGTGATCCAGCCGTTCGTGGGCGGAGAGATCAGCGACGCTGACCTTCAGGGTATGATTCGCGACGCCTATGCCAGCTTCCGCCATAAGGCGGTGACGCCCCTGGTGCAGATTGCGCCGAACCAGTTTGTGCTTGAGCTTTTCCACGGCCCGACACTGGCTTTCAAGGACGTCGCCATGCAGTTGCTTGGCCGTCTGATGGACCATGTTCTCACCAAACGCGGCCTGCGTGCGACCATCGTTGGCGCAACGTCGGGCGACACGGGCGGCGCAGCCATCGAGGCCTTCCGGGGGCGCGAGCGCACGGACATCTTCATCCTGTTCCCGGATGGCCGTGTATCTCCGGTGCAGCGCCGCCAGATGACCACGCCGTCCGAGGCGAACGTCCACGCGCTGGCGCTGGAAGGCAATTTCGACGATTGCCAGACCATCGTGAAAGGGATGTTCAACAACTTCCCCTTCCGCGACCGGGTTGCCCTGTCCGGCGTCAACTCGATCAACTGGGCGCGTATTCTCGCGCAGATCGTCTATTACTTTGTCTCCGGCGTCGCGCTTGGGGCGCCGAACCGCAAGGTCTCCTTCACGGTGCCGACGGGCAACTTCGGCGATATCTTCGCAGGCTATGCGGCCATGCAGATGGGCCTGCCGGTAGACCAGCTCATCGTTGCGACCAACGTCAACGACATTCTGGCGCGGACCCTGGCGACGGGGCGTTACGAGATGAAGGGCGTCACCGCAACGACGGCCCCCTCGATGGATATTCAGATTTCGTCGAATTTCGAACGCCTGCTCAGCGAAGCAAGCGGCCGCGACGGGGATGCTGTACGCCGCATGATGAGTCAGCTTGGCCAGTCAGGCAGTTTCACTATCGATGATGAAGCCATGGCGAAGATCCGTGCGGCCTTCGCTGCGGGCCGCTGCGGCATTGAGGAAACGGCGGCAACCATTGCCGGAACGCTGGAAGAAAGCGGTTATCTGCTCGATCCGCACACGGCCATCGGCGTGCATGTGGCCAAGGCCCATGACAAGCCCGGCGTGCCGATGATTGTTCTCGGCACGGCCCATCCGGCCAAGTTCCCGGATGCTGTGGAGGCTGCTTGCGGAATCCGTCCGGAGCTGCCGCCGCAGTTGCAGCCCATGATGAGCGCACAGGAGCGGCAGACTGTTCTCGCCGCAGATCAGAAATCGGTGGAGCGTCATATCGAAGACCACGCCCGCGCCGTTCATAACGAGGTCTGAGGCATGCAGGTTCGTACCACCACTCTCGCAAATGGCATGACGGTGGTCACTGACCAGATGCCGCATCTCAAGACAGTAGCTCTCGGGGTTTGGGTCCGGACCGGGTCCCGGGCAGAGACCCCGGAGCAGAATGGCATCACGCACCTGCTCGAACACATGGCGTTCAAGGGAACGCTGTCACGGACGGCGCGTGAGATTGCAGAGCAGATCGAAGCGGTGGGGGGCGAACTGAATGCTTCCACCAGCATAGAGCACACCAACTACTACGCCCGTATCCTTTCTGAAGACCTGCCGCTGGCGGTAGAGCTTCTGGCGGATATTCTTCAGAACTCGACGTTCGACGCTGAAGAGCTGCGGCGGGAGCAGCATGTGATCCTGCAGGAGATCGGCGCGGCGCTGGATTCCCCGGAAGATCAGGCTTTCGATCTCTTCCAGTCAACGGCCTGGCCCGATCAGGCGCTTGGCCGCCCGATCCTGGGCACGCCGGAAACGGTACAGGGCTTCACCCGTGAAGCGCTGGATGCCTATCTGTCAGACCGTTACCGTGGCCCCGACATGGTGCTGGCTGCTGCCGGCGCTGTCGACCATGATGAGCTTGTCCGGCTCGCGGAAGAAAAGTTCACCAGCATTTCCTCCGAGCCCGCAGCGAGCGAGACGCCTGCGTCCTATCGCGGCGGCGAGCAGCGGCTCGTCAAGGACCTGATGGAAGCGCAGATCCTGATGGGCTTCGAGGGGCGACCCTACAAGTCCAAGGACTATTACGCCATCCAGATCCTGGCATCGGTCCTGGGGGGTGGTATGTCGTCCCGTCTGTTCCAGGAGATCCGGGAAAAGCGCGGCCTCTGCTACGCCATCTACTCCTTCCACTGGGCGTTTTCCGACACAGGGCTCTTCGGCCTTCATGCGGCGACCAGCGAGGATGACATCGCTGCCCTGATGCCGGTTATTCTCGATGAGCTGGCTGCTGCCAGCGAGACGATCACCGACGAAGAGGTGGCACGCGCCCGCGCCCAGATCCGTGCCGGTCTGATGATGGCGCTGGAAAGCCCGGCTGCCCGCGCCGGTCAGATTGCCCGTCAGATGCTCATCCACAACCGGGTGATCTCGATCGAGGAGGTGACCAGGAAGATCGAAGCCGTGACGACGGAAGACATCCGCCGCGTTGCGCGCGAGACCTTCGTGGGAACACAGCCGACGCTCACGACCGTTGGCCCGGTGGGGAATGTGATGGGTCTTGCGGAGATGACGGAGCGCCTGGCTGGCCCGGCACTCCAGGCCGCATCCCTGTAACACCGGGGAGGGGCGGGTATGTCGTTCCTGCGTCCGGCCCTATCGCTGGAAGTTGCGATCCGGATCGAGGGGCCGGCGCATTACTTGCGTCCGCCGATCATGTCCGACTTCTCCGAGTGGGCCGCGTTACGGGAGTCAAGCAGGGCGTTTTTGACGCCTTGGGAGCCTTTGTGGCCGGAAGACGATCTGACCCGTGCAGCGTTCCGGCGCCGGCTCCGACGTTATGCCCAGGAACGCAAGGATGGGCGCAGTCAGTCCTTTTTGCTCTTCAGCGCGCAAACAGATGAAATTCTTGGTGGGCTGACGGTCTCCAATATCCGCCGCGGTGTGGCGCAAATGGCGACCATCGGCTACTGGATGGGCGCCCGGCATGCTGGCAAGGGACACATGTCCCGGGCAGTTTCCATGGTCCTGCCCTATTGTTTCAGGGAACTCCGGCTGCACCGGGTCGAGGCTGCCTGCCTGCCGACCAACGCTGCCTCCATCCGCCTTCTTGAAAATGCCGGATTTAACCGGGAAGGGTATGCCCGCAATTATCTCCTGATCAACGGCGCATGGCAGGACCACATTCTGTTTGCCTGTCTGGCGGAAGATCGTGCTTTGGCGACAAGCAGCACCGGGTTTCGGCCGGGGAGCAATTTGAAAGAATTCTTGTGACATGCAACGCAACCCGGTAGTGCTTCGGTCCATGTCGAAAAGAATACCGGAACAGGTCAACTGTGCCGTGAAGTTTATTGCCGCGCTCTTTCTGGTGGCGATTTGCTTGCTTGGCAGTGGACCGGCAAGAGCTCTGGAGCCCATTCCCGTCCCCCTGGACGCGGATGCGCTTGATCTGACGCAGGCGATCGAGATCCGCGCCGGCGCTGGCCCGCGCATGCAGGTGTCCACGGCGCCGGGCGCCGACGGCATCGTCCGCCGTATCGAAGTGTCCTCCCGCGACGGGGTGAATTCGGACTGGGCCGTGTTTGCCCTGGCCAACACCTCGGACGAGCAGGTCGACCGTCTGCTGGTTGCGCCCTATTTCCGTCTGGTCGGATCGCGCATGTTCTGGCCGGACCTCGGCTCCTCGCGCATCGCCTCCATCACGCCGAGCCAGGGCATTGCCCCGGAGCGCCAGAAAAGTCTTGAAGCGGATGTCTATCTGATCACGCTGGACCCGGGCGCTGTGGTGACCTTCGTGGCCGAGATGACGACCCCGGATCTGCCGGAGTTCCGTCTCTGGGAGCCGGATGCCTATGAGGAGGCGATCAACGCCTACACGCTCTATCGCGGCATCATCCTAGGCATTTCAGGCCTTCTCGCCCTGTTCCTGACGATCCTTTTCGTGGTCAAGGGGACGGTCATGTTCCCGGCGACCGCCGCGCTTGCCTGGTCGGTTCTGACTTATCTGTGCATCGACTTCGGCTTCTGGGCGCGGGTGTTCAATCTGGATCTGGGCGAGGATCAGCTGTTCAGGGCCTGCGCGGAGGTGATGCTGGCGGCCAGTCTGATCATCTTCCTCTACGCCTATTTGAACCTCAACCGCTGGAACATTCATTATTCCCATCTGGCACTGACCACACTGGTTCTGCTGCTCGGGCTTTTAGGCGTTGCTGTCTGGGATCCATCCATCGCGGCTGGCATCGCGCGGCTTTCGCTTGGAATCATTGGCGTTCTCGGCTTCGCCACCATTCTCGTTCTGGCCTTCCAGGGCTACGACCGGGCGATCATGCTTATTCCCACCTGGTTCCTCTTGCTCGCCTGGGAAATCGGGGCGGCCATGACCGTGACCGGGATGCTGGCGAATGACATCGTCCAGCCGGCTTTGGGGGGCGGTCTCGTTCTGATCGTTCTGTTGATCGGCTTCACCGTCATGCAGCACGCCTTTGCGGGCGGCGCGATTGCGCAGGGGCTGATTTCTGACGTTGAGCGCCGGGCTCTTGCACTTACGGGTTCAGGGGACATTATCTGGGACTGGGATGTGGACCGCGACCGGATTTACACCGGCAACGAAGTCGAAGACCTTCTTGGCCTGCGGCATGGCGCGCTCGATGGTCCCGCGCGCGACTGGCTGGAGGTTCTGCACCCGCAGGACCGCGACAGGTTCCGCTCCACGCTGGATGCGGTCATCGACCAGCGGCGCGGCAAGATCCAGCAGAATTTCCGTTTGAGATCGGAAGACGGCCATTTCCGCTGGTTCCGTCTTCGGGCCCGTCCGATCGTCGGATCTGACGGAGAAGTGATCCGCTGCGTTGGAACGCTGCTGGATGTCACGGAAGAGCGGACCGCTGAAGAGCGTCTGCTGCATGACGCAGTTCACGACAACCTGACCGGCCTGCCGAACCGCGAATTGTTCATGGACCGGCTGAAAGCGGCTCTTGCCAGGGCGAAAGCCGAGAACAACAACCGCCCGACTGTTCTGGTCATCAATCTGGACCGCTTCAAGCAGGTCAACGACAGCATTGGCTTGTCGGCAGGTGACAGCATTCTGCTGACGGTCGCCCGCCGCCTGAGCCGCTTGGTCGGGCCGCAGGATTCCCTGTCCCGTCTCAGCGCGGATCAGTACGGGCTGGTGCTCCTCTCCGAACTGGAGCCCGACCGGATCGTGACTGTGGCCGACGCGCTGCGCAAGGCCGTGCGCGCGCCCATCACCTTCGGCGACCGGGAGATCTTCCTGACCTGCTCCGTCGGGATCGCGCTGTATGAAGGCGAGAAGCAGTCTATTGAGGATCTGGTCACCAACGCGGAGATTGCGCTGAACCACGCCAAGCGTCTTGGCGGCGACCGCCAGGAAGTGTTCCGCCCGATCCTGCGTCCTCTGGGCAAGAACCTGGTGGATCTGGAGACGGACCTGCGGGAGGCCATCAAGAAGGAAACGCTGGGCGTCTATTTCCAGCCGATTGTCCGTCTGGAAGACAAGTCCATTGCCGGGTTTGAAGTCCTCGCCCGCTGGAACCACCCCAAGCGGGGCCGTGTGGCGCCTTCAGAGTTTATTCCGGTTGCCGAGCAGTCAGGCCTGATCAATGAGCTTGGCACCTACATGCTGGAGAAGGGCGCGCAACAGCTCGCGCAGTGGCAGCGGTCCATCCAGAGCGAGCATCCGCTGTTCGTCAGCATCAATATTTCTTCGCGCCAGCTGCTCAAGCATGACCTGATCAACGAAGTAAAGGCGGTGCTCTCAAGGCAATCGCTTGCGCCGGGAACGCTGAAACTGGAGCTGACCGAGTCCCTCGTGATGGCCAATCCGGAATATTCCGCGAAGGTGCTCGAGCGGCTTCGTGCGCTTGGTGCGGGCCTGTCTCTGGATGATTTCGGAACGGGACATTCCTCGCTGGCCTATCTGCAGCGGTTTCCTTTTGACACAATCAAGATCGACCAGTCTTTCGTGAAAGCAAACGGCCACTCCGCGCGCCCGGTTCTGCTGCGCTCCATCGTGGCCATGGGCCGGGATCTGGGCATGTCTGTCGTGGCTGAAGGCGCTGAGAGCGAAGCCGACGCGCTGGAGCTCTATCAGCTCGGTTGCGAATATGCGCAGGGCTTCTTCTTCGGGCAAGCGGTTACCGCGGAGGAGGCGACACGTCTCTTGCGGGACGCACCGAAGCAGGCCGTCAGCGCCGGATAGGCCTTTCGATCGCCAAGGATTAAAGCGCGAAAACCCCGGTAGTGTCACGCTCCGGGGTTTTTTGATTTGGAAATTAGGTTGCCAGCCCGTCAGGGAACGATGATCGAGAGATTTGCTTCAGAGGCGCAAAGGTCAATCGGTGTGGTGCCGAACGGATCGCCATCGACCTGGGCTGCGACCGGCCGCAACGAGGTGACTGTTGCGCGCTTGAAGGGGCAGACAACAACACCAGCGGCCTTGTAAACCCGGCCCATCAGCAACGCCACGCCAAAGCGGATTGTCGACAGGGGGTCGTCCCGCTTGAGCAGCAAAAGGTAAAGCCCGGGGCGTGTGACAGACGCGTCCGGGTGGACTGTGAAAGGCCCGCCATAGCAGCGGCCATTGGTGGCAACAACCAGTTTGCCCTGCTCCCGCCGTCCATCGAACTCCACCTGAAGATCGGAACTCTTGCGGACAAAACCGAGCCGCAAGGCGGTGATCACATAGGCCAGCTTGCCGAGCCTTCGTTTGAGGGAGAGCGGAACGCCATGAACCACCTCCGCGTCAAATCCCATGGAGGCCATCAGGACGAAGGGGCGTCCATTGGCGAGCCCTGCGTGCAGCGGTGCGCGTTTCCCGTTCAGGATGGCGCGCGCGATCTCCGCAGGCTTCTGAGGCAGCCCGAGCTCATGGGCAAGGACATTCGCGGTGCCGCAAGGAATGACGGCAAGGTCCGGTGGATTGGGATTGGACTGAAACCCGGTGACGGCCTCGTTGACGGAGCCATCACCGCCAGCAACAGCCAGAACGGAAGCCATCAGGTTGGGGCTTGCCGCAATCTCGCCGATCTCACCGGCGCGTGTGGTCAGGTGCAGGGTGACCCTGACACCGTTCGCCTCCAGAATGGAGCGGATTTCTTCAAGAGCTTCTGGCCGGTATCCGCCACTTGTGGGGTTCGCAAGAATGAGAACCCGGCGGGCCTTGTCCTCCCGGGCAGACACATCACCCGGTGTGGAGGCTGTGTCCGTGGTGGTCATAGGCTACTCTCGCCCTTGTTGCTTTTCTTGAAGGGCGCCATGCCTTCGCGGGCGAGGGCATCTGCGCGCTCGTTCTCCGGGTGGCCGGCGTGGCCCTTCACCCAGTGCCAGGAAATGTCATGCCGCTTGCAGGCCGCATCCAGCGCCTGCCACAGTTCGGCATTCTTCACCGGTTTCTTGTCGGCGGTGCGCCAGTCGTTGCGCTTCCAGTTGAACAGCCACTTGGTGATGCCGTCGCGCACATAGACCGAGTCCGTGTAGAGATCGATCGGGCAGGCCCGCTTGAGGCTGTTCAGCGCTTCGATGGCTGCTGTCAGCTCCATGCGGTTGTTCGTGGTCTGAGCTTCACCGCCGTTCAGCTCTTTCTCGTGCTCACCATAGCGCAGGATGGCGCCCCAGCCGCCGGGGCCGGGATTACCGGAACAGGCGCCATCGGTGTAGATCGTCACGCGCTGCGAATCGCTCATAGGCTCAGGCCATAACTGCTGGCGGTTTCGACCCGCTGGTGGAAGCGGAGCTTCTTCAGATACTCCACCGGGTCTTTCGGGGTCACCAGCGCGCCCTCCGGAACAGACAGCCAGTCATAGAGACGGGTCAGCAGGAAACGCAGGGCAGAGCCGCGTGCCAGAACCGGCAGGGCGTCATATTCTGCCTGGGACAGTGGCCGCACCTGACGGTAGCCGTTCATCAACGCCCTGGCCTTGGTAACGTTAAACGAGCCATCGGGCTCGAAACACCAGGCGTTCAGGCAGATGGCTATGTCATAGGCAAAGGCGTCGGTGCAGGCGAAATAGAAGTCGATCAGCCCGGAGAGCTTGTTGGACAAAAAGAAGACGTTGTCCGGAAAGAGGTCTGCATGGATCACGCCTGCCGGAAGGTTTTGAGGCCAATTGTTTTCAAGAAAATCCAGCTCGCGGGTTATCTCTTCTGCGAGGCCCGGAACGACTGAATTTGACCGCTCGCCGCTCTGGTTGAACAGCGGGCGCCAGCCGTCAACGTCAAGGGCATTCCGGCGCACCATGTTGAAGTCGGACCCTGCCAGATGCAGGGCGGCCATGCCACGGCCCAACTCTTCGCAATGCTCTGGCCGTGGACGTTTGACCCACATGCCGTTGAGGAAAGTCACAATGGCTGCAGGGCGGCCCGCGAGAATGCCAAGAAGATCACCGGACCTTGCCGCCACTGGAAGCGGGCACGAAAGCCCCCGTTTGGCCAGGTGCTGCATAAGGTTCAGGAAGAACGGCAGGTCGTTTGGGTCGACGCGCTTTTCATAGAGCGTGAGGATATAATGACCCGTCTCCGTATGGATCAGGAAGTTGCTGTTCTCGACACCTTCTGCGATGCCCTTGTAGGAAAGCAGTTTGCCAATGTCGTATGTGTCAATGAAGGCGGACAGCTCTTCATCGGCCACTTCGGTATAAACGGCCATGATATTTTACTCTGCTGGCGTTGCGGCCGCTGGGGCCGGTTCGCGCAACTCGCGCGGCAGATTGAAGGAAATGGTCTCATCCGCGGTGCGGACGGTTTCCACCGTCACCTCGAACCGCTGGCTGAAGGCATCGATGATTTCCTCGACCAGGGTTTCCGGAGCTGAAGCTCCAGCAGAAAGGCCCAGAGAGGTGACGCCTTCAAAGGCGGCCCAGTCGATTTCGCTCGCCCGCTGAACCAGATGGGAAATCCGGCATCCGGCCCGCTCGGCCACTTCGCGCAGGCGCTGAGAGTTGGAGGAGTTCGGTGCGCCGACGACAATCATCGCTTCCACCAGCGGAGCAACAGCCTTCACGGCCTCCTGCCGGTTGGTGGTCGCGTAGCAGATGTCTTCCTTGTGAGGGGCAACGATTTCCGGGAAACGCTCTTTCAACACGGCCACGATGCCTGCGGTGTCATCGACCGACAGAGTGGTCTGGGTCAGGAAGGCGAGGGGGCGGCCGGTCTTCGGCTCGAAGCTGCGGGCGTCTTCCTCAGTTTCGATCAAGGAAACGGTGCCTTCGGGCAGCTGGCCCATGGTGCCGATCACTTCCGGGTGGCCATTGTGGCCGATCAGGACGATCTCCCGCTCCCGTTTGTGATGGATCTCTGCTTCCTTGTGAACCTTGGACACAAGCGGGCAGGTGGCGTCCAGATAGAACATCTGCCGGGTCTGGGCATCGGCCGGAACAGATTTCGGCACGCCATGGGCAGAAAAGATCACCGGCCTGTCGTGATGATCCGCAGGGATTTCGGACAGTTCTTCCACGAAGACAGCACCCTTGGCCTTAAGTCCATCAACCACATAGCGGTTATGGACGATCTCGTGGCGGACATAGACCGGCCGGCCGAATTTCTCTAGGGCCAGTTCCACGATCTGGATAGCCCGGTCGACGCCTGCGCAGAAACCGCGCGGGGCGCACAGGCGAACCGTAAGAGGTGGCTTGGTTGAGATGGCGGCAGTCATGTCTGTCCCTAGGCTTGGTCTGTCGGCAATAAGGGGGGCAGGGCCTGTCATGTCAAGGTGCAACTGCCTGATACGTCTGGTGTCTCGCCAAGTGTGAATGGACCTGTTATGAAGCTCGACCGTAGGTGATGAGTTAACACGCAGGTGAGTATATGTTGAAGGCCGTCCAAACTGTGGGGCTCCGCTGGATCAAGGCAGCCACTGCAGGGGCGCTATGCGCCGGTCTCCTGGCGGGTTGCATGAGCAGTTCAGACGAAACGGTTTCCGGCGGCAATGCTGCTGGCGGCGCGGGCAGCAGCGGATCAAGCGGCGGCATCGTCAGTTCCATCCTGACCAGCGGCAAAGGGCCGATTGAGGTCAATCCTGATGCTTTTGCCTCAGAGATCTATTGCCCGCCCATCAAGCCGCAATTGAACACTTATCTCATCATGAAATACGAGCGGGGCCACGAGGACGAGCCCAAGCACCTGCTGTATCAGGCTACTCTTGATCAATGGGCGCGTGAATGCAGCCGTGAAGGTGCGGATCAGACCCGGATCAAGCTCGGCCTGTCCGGCAATGTCACGCCAGGCCCAGCATGGAAGGGCGGGGAAATCGTTCTGCCGATCCGTGTTGCCATTCTTCCGTCCGGCGAGAGCAACAAACCGCTGCAGTCCGATCTCGTCTCTGTTCCTGTGACTGTCGGTCAGGGCGCACCAGCCGAAGGCTGGACCATGGTCGAGAACAAGTATGTCGTTCAGCGCAACACGGAAGTGATGGTTGTCTTCGGGTTCGATGAAGGCCCGCAGAAGAAGCGCCGCTAATCACGTTTCGGACGATTCTCTTGTCCGGCTTATTGACAAGCGGAAACGGCCAAGGGAAATATGCCCGCTACCGGCCCGGGTCGTTCCCGAGTCGGGGAAAGTTGTGTGGCGAGGGCTTTGTTGACCACGTTGTACGGCTTTGAACGTCAAGCGGGAGAGGCCGGGTGAAATGATACCGGCGCCGAAGGAGCAACCGCCCCGGAAACTCTCAGGCAAAAGGACCGCTTGCCGATAACGCTCTGGAAAGCAGCTATCCGGACCGCCGAAGGTGGGAAGGGCCGCTCACCGAAGGAGTAACCGCGACGGGCCAGAGTAGGGTCCCGCGGGAAATCTCTCAGGTACTCGGACAGAGGGGGTGCGGACGGATCTTCAGGGATTCGTGATCCGCGCAACCCTGATTCCGAGGACGATTGATGGCCGACGCACCCGGCGCACTTCAAAAGACACCGCTCTACGACCTCCATATCGAGCTTGGCGCCCGCATGGTGCCATTTGCTGGTTACGAAATGCCGGTGCAATATCCGGCCGGCATCATGACCGAACACCTCCAGACCCGCGAAAGCGCCGGTTTGTTTGACGTGTCCCACATGGGGCAGGCCGTTCTGATCGGCCCGGATCACGAAACCACTGCCCGCGCGCTGGAGGCCATGGTGCCATCCAACATGGTTGAACTTGGACGCGGCAAGCAGCGCTATACGGTTCTGCTCAATGCCGAAGGCGGCGTTGTCGATGACCTGATGGTGACGCGCCCGGTTGCTGACGATCAGCAGGGACGCCTGTATCTGGTGGTCAACGCGTCGCGCAAGGACGTGGACTATCCGCTGATCGCAGCCGGTCTGCCGGACACTGTCCGTCTGGAAATCTTCACCGACAAGGCGCTGATCGCCGTTCAGGGGCCCAAGGCCGTTGAAGCTGTTGCAGCTCACGCTCCGGCTGCTGCCGATCTGGCCTTCATGTCCGGCGACTTCATGGAATTCGACGGCATTGCCTGCCACATCTCCCGCGCCGGTTACACAGGCGAAGACGGGGTGGAAATGTCTGTTCCCGCTGGCGCTGCCGAAGCGATTGCACGCGCGCTGCTGGCTGATGAGCGGGTGAAGCCGATTGGCCTCGGCGCGCGTGACAGCCTGCGCTTGGAAGCCGGTCTATGCCTTTACGGCCATGATCTCGACGAGACGATTTCTCCGGTCGAGGGCAACATCACGTTCTGCATGCAGAAGCGCCGCCGCGAGGAAGGCGGCTTTCCGGGGGCTGATCGCATCCAGGCAGAGCTCAAGGATGGCCCTGGCCGTCTGCGCGTTGGCCTGAAGCTTGAAGGCCGCGCACCGGCCCGCGAGGGCGCCGCAATCCATTTGCCGGGCGGCGCTGCCGTCGGCACCGTCACCTCTGGCGGCTTTGCCCCCACCGTTGGTGGCCCCATTGCCATGGGCTATGTGGCCACCGAACATGCCAAGACAGGCATGAAGCTCAGCCTTCTTGTGCGCGGCAAGGAGCTGCCGGCGGAAGTGGTCGATATGCCCTTCGTGCCAAACCGCTATTACCGCAAACCGAAATCCTGACCTGAACCTATTCCTTCCAGAAAACCGGGACGCATCATGACCACCTATTATTCCAAGGACCACGAGTGGATCACCGTCGAAGGCGGCACCGCCACCGTCGGCATCACCTCCTACGCCCAGCAGCAGCTCGGCGACGTCGTCTATGTCGAGACGCCGGAAGCCGGCAAAAGCCTCTCCCAGGGCGACGAAGCCGCGGTGGTTGAATCCGTGAAGGCCGCTTCCGAAGTCTATGCGCCGATCGACGGTGAAGTGACCGAAGGCAACGCAGCGCTCGGCGATGAGCCGGCCAAGGTCAACGAAGATCCGGAAGGCGCTGCCTGGTTCTGGAAGATGACCGTAGCCGATGAAGGCCAGCTCGCCGGTCTGATGGATGAAGCGGCCTACAAGGCCTACGTGGACGCGCTCTGATCATGAGCGGGCACCTCTACACAGCGGAAGTCCTCTGGACATGCGAAGGCGAAAGCTTCCCGAAAGGGCGGTATTCACGCGCGCATGTCTGGCGGTTCGACGGCGGTGTCGAGGTGCCGGCCTCTGCCTCGCCTCTTGTCGTACCGCTGCCGCTTTCCTCCGAAGCCGCCGTGGATCCGGAAGAGGCCTTTGCCGCTGCCGTCTCCTCCTGCCACATGATGACGTTTCTGGATCTCGCCCGCCGGGCCGGTTTCGTCATTTCGGCTTATGAGGGCAAGGCCGAAGCGCTGATGGAGGTGATTTCAGCGCCAGGCGAACCAAAGCGCATGGGCATCACCAGGGTGACGCTCCGTCCGGTCATCACCTTCCGGGCCGACGCCGAACCGGATGCCGACCAGCTGGAGGCGCTTCATCACGAGGCGCATGAGGTCTGCTTCATCGCGAACTCCGTAAAATGCGGGATAATCGTGAAGCCGCAACCGGCGAAGCTGATTTCGCAATAGAGCGAAAGCCTCTCCATCGTCCTCCCGGGCGCAGGCGCAGCCGAAAAACCGGGACCCAATCGCGGTGAGGCTTGCAGATGCGATGCCGATGAGATGAAGACGCGCTTTGCGCGGCTCTGGAAATGATTAGGCCCCGGCTCGGCGCTTCGCTTGGCCGGGGTGAATGGAGGAACGGACCTGTTCTTCCTCGATATGAGTTTAAACCAAACTGGGAGCCGCGAGATGCGCTACCTGCCTTTAAGCGATACCGACCGGGCCGACATGCTGGCCCGCGTGGGCGTCGACAGCATTGACGAGCTGTTCGCGGACATTCCCGCAAAGGCCCGTCTGAACGATCTGGTGGATCTGCCGCGCCGCGCTGGCGAGCTGCAGGTGGAGCGCCAGCTGTCCGCTTTGGCCGCCAAGAACGTTCCGGCTTCGTCCGTGCCGTTCTTCGTAGGGGCGGGTGCCTACAAGCACCATGTCCCCTCCACCGTCGATCATCTGATCCAGCGGTCCGAGTTCCTGACGAGCTACACGCCGTATCAGCCGGAAATCACCCAAGGGACCTTGCAGTATCTGTTTGAGTTCCAGACCCAGGTTGCCCGCTTGACCGCTATGGATGTGGCCAACGCCTCTATGTATGACGGCTCCACCGGCACTGGCGAAGCTGTGCTGATGGCGCACCGGGTCACCAAGCGCAAGAAGGCGGTCCTCTCCGGCGGTCTGCATCCCCAGTACCGTGAAGTGGTCGAGGGCCTCTCCGGTCAGGCCGGTGACGCGGTTGTGGCGCTGCCAGCCGACCCGACCGGCACGGAAGACATCCTGTCGCAGATCGACAAGGAAACCTCCTGCGTCGTCGTTCAGTCGCCGAATTTCTATGGCCAGATCATCGATCTGAAGCCGATTGCCGAAAAGGCTCATGAGTGCGGCGCGCTTCTGGTCGCGGTCTTCACCGAAGTGGTGTCCCTCGGCCTGATCGAGCCGCCGGGAACCCAGGGCGCGGATATCGTTGTTGGCGAGGGCCAGTCTATCGGCAACGGCCTGAACTTTGGCGGCCCCTATGTCGGTCTCTTTGCAACGCGCCAGAAATACGTCCGTCAGATGCCGGGCCGTCTGTGCGGTGAAACCACTGACGTGGATGGCAAGCGCGGCTTCGTGCTGACGCTGTCGACCCGCGAGCAGCACATCCGCCGCGACAAGGCGACGTCCAACATCTGCACCAACTCGGGCCTCTGCTGCCTGGCCTTCACCATTCACATGTCGCTTCTGGGCGGCACGGGGCTGAAGAAGCTGGCGCGGATCAATCACGCCAATGCGGTGAAGCTGAAGGCGCAGCTCGCAGCTGTTCCGGGCGTCGAGGTTCTGAACACCGCCTATTTCAACGAATTCACCGTCAAGCTGCCGAAGGCCGCTCATAGCGTCGTTGAAGCGCTGGCCGAAAAGGGCATCCTGGCCGGTGTCCCTGTCTCCCGCCTGATTCCGGGCAAGCCGGAGCTTGAAAACCTGCTGGTGGTAGCCTCAACGGAAGTGAACACCGATGAAGACCGCGCAGACTTTGCCGCCGCTCTGAAGGAGGTGCTGGCATGAGCATGAACACTCAGGGACGCCCGACCTCTGCGGGCGACGCGGGCGAGGCTTTCCGTCCGAAGACCTTTACCGGCAACCGTGCGCTCGACATGGAAGAGCCGTTGATCTTCGAATTCGGCCGCCTGGATGTGACCGGCGTCGATCTCGATGAACCGGAAGATTTCGTTCCCGAACTTGGCGGCCATGAGCGCAAGGACGCGCTGGAGCTGCCGGGTCTGGCAGAGCCGGAAGCCATGCGCCATTACGTGCGCCTGTCGCGGAACAACTACGCCATCGACAGCGGCCTCTATCCGCTGGGCTCCTGCACCATGAAGCACAATCCGCGCCTCAACGAGAAGATGGCGCGGCTGCCGGGCTTCGGGGATATCCATCCGCTTCAGCCCCTGTCCACTGTCAAGGGCGCGGTCGAGCTGATTGACCAGCTGAGCCATTGGCTGATGACCCTGACCGGCACGTCTGCGGTTGCCATGAGCCCGAAGGCCGGCGCCCATGGCGAGCTTTGCGGCATGATGGCGATCAAGGCGGCCCATACGGCGGCGGGCCGTGATCCGAAGATCGTTCTGGTTCCCGAAAGTGCCCATGGCACCAACCCGGCAACAGCGGCGCTCCTCGGCTACAAGGTCGTCAACATTGATGCCCGGGATGAAGACGGCACCGTCGATCTGGATGCCCTGAAGCGCACAATTGCCGAGCATCAAGGCAACATTGCCGCGATCATGCTGACCAACCCGAACACCTGCGGCTTGTTCGAGCGGGATATCATCGAGATCGCAGCGGCCATTCATGCAGCCGATGCCTATTTCTACTGCGACGGCGCCAACTTCAATGCCATCGTCGGCAAGGCCCGCCCGGGGGATCTGGGCGTCGATGCCATGCACATCAACCTGCACAAGACCTTCTCCACGCCCCATGGCGGCGGCGGTCCGGGTTCCGGTCCGGTGGTCCTGTCTGACCGTCTCGCGCCTTTCGCGCCGCTGCCCTTCATCCGCAAGGGTGAGAACGGCCCGGTTCTGGTGGAAACCGCGGCTGGTACGGTTGAAGGCGAAAAGCCTTTCGGCCGCATGACCGCCTTCCACGGCCAGATGGGCATGTATGTCCGTGCCCTCAGCTACATGCTGAGCCACGGGTCAGACGGCCTGCGCCAGGCGTCCGAGGATGCGGTGCTGAATGCGAACTATGTCCGCGTCGGCCTGCAGGATCTCATGAGCCTGCCTTTCGGCGAGCGTCCCTGCATGCACGAAGTGCTGTTCGACGACACCTTCCTGAAGGACACGGGCGTGACCACGCTCGACTTCGCCAAGGCGATGATCGACGAGGGCTATCACCCGATGACCATGTATTTCCCGCTGGTCGTCCATGGGGCCATGCTGATCGAGCCGACGGAAAGCGAAAGCCGCGCCGCCC
The DNA here is from genome assembly GCF_014842915.1 of Roseibium litorale. Classification (GTDB taxonomy): domain Bacteria; phylum Pseudomonadota; class Alphaproteobacteria; order Rhizobiales; family Stappiaceae; genus Roseibium; species Roseibium litorale. The sequence goes on from NZ_JACYXI010000010.1 coordinate 160,060, forward strand.
TCGATCTCTTCATCGCCACCATGCGGGATCTGGTCATGAGCGCCAAGCGGGGCGAGACCGCCCGCTTCTCCGGCGCGCCTTACTATTCACCGCGCCGCCGCCTGGATGAAACCAAGGCGGCCCGGAGCCCGATCCTGAAATGGACCGAGCCGGAGCCGGCAGAGGTGACGCCGGTCGCGGCAGAGTAAGAGCGGATCAAGCCAAGAGATGCTGCCCCGGAGGTTTTTCCTCTGGGGCACACGCCTTTCGCTGCATGGCGATGCTTTCCGTCCAAACCAGAGCGTTCTGAGCCAAAAGACGCATGCTGGCATGATTTGAGACCGGAAATTTCCCTATCCAGGACGATTTTGTGTTTTGCTTGGCCGGGACTATCACGGGCGGACAGATCTGGACTGGGGGACGTTATGATTGCCTATCTGTGGAAGAGAGAAGGCGGTTTTGGAGTATTGAAGCGGCAGCTTTGGTCGTTTCAAAAAGCCATGATCGCTGTGCTTGCGGTTTGCAGTGGTGTTCCCATAGCCCATGCCGATCTTCAAAGGACGTCTTTTGGTGACTGGTCTCTGCGCTGCCGCGATAGCAATTATTGCATCGCCGAGGCTCATGGGACGGCATCTAACGGCGAAGCATTCCGCCTGAAAGTGGAACGTGGGGGAAAGCCGGAGGCTGAGGTCTATGTAACGCTTCGGCCCCAAACGCCCCTGAGTGAGGGTGTGATGGCCCGGATTGAAGTGTCCGGAACCGGCGAGAATTACGGCTTTTTCGGCAAGGCCAGACAAATCTACGAGGGCAATGAAATGACTTTCGGGGGCGTCGCTGACCGGCCGCTCATCGAAAACTTGCGCCTTGGTCTCTCAGCCCGTGTTCAGATTGAGTTTGGCGGCAAGGACGGCACGCTCAGCTACGACGTGCCGCTGACCGGACTGACCCACGCCCTCCTGCGTATGGACCAGGAGCAAGGACGGATTGGCAAACAGGACGCGATCGTGGCTTGGGGAGGGGTTCCCGCGGACGCAAGTCTGGAGCTTGACCGTTTGGCATCCTCCACGCAGGGCGCAAAGGAAAAGGCCGCTCCAGCGTCAACCCAAAGTGCCAGTGCGGGCACTGCTCTTGCTGCCCCGCAGGCCCCCGCCAATGACCTTCCTCCGCCGGTGATGCCCTCACAAGACGCCGCGAGCGCGATGCTGATTTATGATGTCAATGAGATCCCCGAAAGGGTCCGGTTTCTCGGCTATAGCGGATTGAATTGCCAACTGGACGAAGCGGTGCCAGGGTTCGGCGCTCAGGTCTTTGTCGCTGGAGATGAGGAAACATGGATCGTGCCTTGCGGAATGGCCGATGCCAATGTGCCTTACTACATGGCGCGGTATGTTGCCTCCAATCCGGACGTCACAACCTGGCTTGAGTTTGAAACGCCTCCTGGCCTGAACGAGCCGAACCATGCGCTCGTCAACAACCTGACCTATGACCCGCAAACCCGTCAGGTGACGGGGACGACCTATTCCTCTCCGAACTATGATTGCGGTGTTTTCGAACGCCACGAGGAAATGGCTGAAAGCGGTGAATATGAGTTGATCACGTATCTGGAAAAGACCCAGTGCGACGGCGTGACAGGACCGCCGGAAGGCTGGCCGCTCTCCTGGAGCATTGACGAGATGGGCAACTGACCACCTGGCAGGCGCGATGGCGTGGGTCGGTGGAGACGCGGGCCCCCCGGTCTTGAAACGGATCCCCTGAAACCGGCAGAGTAAGAGCCTGAGACCGAGAAAAGAAAACCCCGGAGCGGAAACGCTTCGGGTTTTTTCCTCTATGCCGCGAGAAACGACAGGCGGTCGTCCACGCGGGAAGGCTGAATTTCGTGGATTTCGGCGATCACGACTTTTTCCACGACGAAGGGATCCTGGGAAACCCGGGCTTCCAACTCTTCCCGGGTGAGGTTATGCGCCAGAACCATGCCGCCCTTGCCAGGAACGAGGCTTCCGGTCACAAGGAACACGCCGTCCTCGAAGCCTTTCCGGATCCAGTCGTTGTGGCCGCTCATATGCGTGGGGGCTTCGCTGCGATTGGGGCCGAAGGTCAAAAACACTGCAAACATCTTCCGGGTCCTTTGCTGAAGTTTAGTGGCTTGGGCGGGGTGAGGCCTTGGACGGGTCAAGCTGGCTTTGAAGCCATCCGGTCATGTCCGCGGCTTCCCTGCGGATGAAGGCTTCGTCCTTGTAGGCGGCGGCCAAGGTCGCGATGCCCTGGCTGCGCATCAATAGATGCATGGCGAGATCGTCGGAGCGCCCGCCGCAGCCAAGCTCTTCAAATTGCAGACGAAGCCAGTCGCGGAACACGCTGAAAATCTGGTTGGCATCCGGCTGGGCCGGGTGTGCGAGCTTGGACAGCTCCGTGGCAAGGGTTCCAACCGGACAGCCGAAGGTCATGATCTTGCTCTGGTTGGTGATCAGGATCTCAATGAAGCGCAAGATCCGATCCCGGGGCGCCAAGGCCTCCCCCCATTTGGCCAGCATCGCCCTGCGGTCCTCGATCCGCTTGGCAATCACCGCGCTAAGGATCTCGTCCTTGGTCTTGAAGTGGTAATAGAAATTGCCGCGCGAAATTTCGACCGCCGCAGCGATATCCGCAAAGGAGGTGGCTTCGAAGCCGCGCTCGTAGAAGAGCGTGTCGGCAGCCGAGACAATCGCCTCACGGGTTTTACGGTTTTTCACGGAGTGAGCTTCCTGATTAGGACATTTGACCTAATTAATAGGTCAAATGTCCTAATGCGTCAACCGGGGAAGACAACGGCAGCTTCCGGACAGTTGAGCCGCCTGCAGCTGGCTGTATTGAACCGGCCCGCTGCAGGCGGCTCAATATCGATCAGGCCCGCCGCAAGCGGCGGCAGGGGGTCAGCTCAGCGGGAAGGTGTAGCTGACATATTGGAACGCCGCCCCGCTCTCGATGCTGGTGATCCAGCCCTGGAAGAACAGCGCCGGAACGCCGTTATCCTCGCCCAGATAGGCCATGGCATAGGCGCCATACTGGCCGCCGAGTGACCAGCCATTGAAGAAGGCTGCCGGGTTGTATCCGGAAACGATCAGCTGAGGTGAGTTGATCGTCGCGGGCGGTCCAGCGGTGAAACCGAAGAGCGAGACGGCATAGTTTCCTTCGGCCAGCTTCGAATAGCTGAAGGTCATGTTGCAGGGCAGGGACTGCTCTGCGGAAGTCTGTACCGGTGCGGATAGAAACGGCTTTGGGTCAGAAGACATGGACACCCCTTTCTCAATTCAATGTGTGCGGAAAGAAGTTTAGCACTCATAAATTGCACTATGGAAATCGGGCAACCGTATGCCTTCAGTTTGGGCAATGCCTTGGGGGCGATGGAGGCGGGCGGAGCGCAGACCTGCGCAGGGCAAGAGGCTCTTGACAGGGCGGCTGGCATGCCGCACAAATTCGCCCATGACCAAGATCGCAGCCACCTCCTTCGCGTATTTTTATTACGTCTCCGACATACCGGCGGCTGCGTAGGATCTTGCTCATAAACTAGAACCCGAAAAAGCCGCCGCGTCAGGCGGCTTTTTGGTTTTCAAAGGCTCTCCTGGCGGCGGAACTCCAGGAAAAGCCGAAATGACACAGCATATGATCGAGGCCGGAAAACCGGCCACAAAACTCAAATCCGAAGCCCTGCAAGTGCTGTTCGAGCGCGGGCTCGTGCATCAATGCACGGACCTGGAAGCGCTTGATGCGCGCCTGGCGAACGGGCCGGTCACTCTCTACTCCGGGTTTGATGCGACGGCTGCGAGCCTCCACGCCGGGCACCTTTTGCCGCTGATGGCGATGCGCTGGCTGCAGAACCTCGGACATTGGCCGATTGTCGTTCTGGGCGGAGGCACCAGCCTTGTTGGCGATCCGAGCTTCAAGAGCGAAGGCCGTCCGCTGCTCGACCAGATGGAGATCGACCGGAATCTGACCGGCATTTTCCGCACGGTTTCCCGTCTGTTCGACCTCTCGCCGGAAGCCGGCGGGCGCATCCTCAACAATGCTGCCTGGTTGACAGAGGTCCGTTTCCTGGAGTTCCTCCGTCTCTATGGCCAGCACTTCACCGTCAACCGCATGGTGACCTTCGACGCGGTGCGCTCGCGGCTTGAAGCGCAGTCGCCGATGACGGTGCTGGAATTCTGCTACATGATGCTGCAAGCCGTCGATTTCCTGGAACTCTCGAAACGTACGGATTGCGAGCTGCAGATTGGCGGCTCCGATCAGTGGGGAAATATCGTCAACGGTGTGGAGCTTGGCCGCAAGGTGGACGGGCGTCAGCTCTTCGGTCTGACAGTGCCGTTGCTGACGACTGCTGCCGGGCACAAGATGGGCAAGACGGCCGCAGGCGCGATCTGGCTAGATCCGGACCGCATGTCCCCCTTCGCCTTCTGGCAGTTCTGGCGCAACACGGCGGACGCTGATTTGCCAAGGTTCCTTCGCCTCTTCACGGAACTGCCGATCCGGGAGGTAGAGCGCCTCTCCGCGCTGGAAGGTGAGGAGCGCAATGAAGCCAAGAAGGTTCTGGCGACCCAGGTAACAACCATTGTGCACGGGGCGGAAGCCGCTCGTCATGCCCTTGAGCAAGGGGATGCCCTGTTCTCGGGCAGCTGGGAGCAGGCAGAGCCGACTCACCGCCTTGAGAGCCGCCGTCTGGCGGACGGGCTCGGTCTTCTGGAGCTGATCTCAGAGCTTGGCTTCGCTGCCTCGAACAGCGAGGCCCGGCGGCTGGTGGAGGGTGGCGGGGTCCGTCTCAACGGCTCTGTCATTCAGGATCCGCGCAGAACTCTGGCCATTGGCGATTTGGCTGCGGGAGAGCGCCTGTCCCTGGCGATCGGCCGCCGCAAGAAGGCGCTTGTTGCCTTTCAATGACCGTGTTCAGGCCGGAAGGACTACTCCCTCCGGCCTTTCAGATGACGTAGAGGCGTGTAATTAAAATTGGAATTAAAATTACATAGTTTCATGAAATATACTCCAAAGTAACGCACTTTTTAAGCTGAAGTTCAGGGATCTTTAGACCTTCGCGGCATAATTGGCTCTTCCAATTGCCGAGGTAAAAATGCCGTCAAAGTTTGGTAGAGGACTCAACAGTATCCGGATCCGTTTCGCGCTGATGTCGTTTTTCTTCGGCAGTGCTGCTGCTTACGCTGGGTTCTGGAGTTCTGGCAGCCTGCAGGGACCGGGCGAGGGATATCTCGTGACAGGTCTTGTCGTGCTTGGAGCTGCTCTCGGCACTTATCTTATGGCCGGTAACCTGACGCGCCCAATCGAGAATCTGAAGGCAAGCACGGAAGCTATCGCCAACGGAGACTATGAAACCCCTGTGAATGTGGAGTGTCAGTGCGAAGTAGGCGGTCTCGCTGACAGCTTTGGTAAGATGGTGAGACGATTGAATGCCAATGTCGCACGCATCCGTACGCTTGCCTATGAGGATGCCATCACAGGTTTGCCAAACCGTGCTGCACTGGAGGAAGCACTGAATGGAGAGACCGGTCTCACAGGTGCTTTGCTATTTATCGATCTCGACCATTTTAAGCAGGTGAACGACGCCTATGGTCACGCAGCAGGAGACATGGTGCTGCGCGAGGCCTCCAAACGGCTTTGGAATCAGGGTTTGCTGATTAAGCGCAAAAACTATGGGAGGAAAACTGACGAACCTCAGATTGCTTGGGAGTCTCGCGAGCGGTGTTTGTTCCGATTTGCCGGTGATGAGTTTGTCGCTGTTCTTCCTGGAGCTGACCGGAGTGAAGCCGCTCTGGTTGCCAATCGCATCGTAGAGGTCATGAGCGAGCCTTTTGTTTTTGGCGGGCAAATAATCCAGATCGGAGCGTCTGTCGGCGCAGCAATTCTGAATGAAGAGGCTTGCACCTTAGAGGATCTTATCAAGTTTGCCGATCTGGCAATGTACGAAGCCAAAACGCAGGGCCGCAGCCGTTTGGTGATTTTCGATCAGACCATGAGGGACAAGGCCGTAAAGCGGGCCAGGATGACCGCCGACCTGGTCGCAGGTCTTGATAGGGGCGAACTTGAGGTTCATTTTCAACCCAAGATCCGTTTGAGTGATGGGAGCATCTCAAGTGTCGAGGCTCTGGTCCGGTGGCGGCATCCGGAACTGGGTTTGCTAACTCCGGGCGAGTTCCTGGAAATAGCGGCGGAGAGCGGCCTTCTGCCGAAGTTGGGTCAAGAGGTGGTTCGTCAATCTGCCGAATGCCTGAAGACGTGGAAAAAGATCGGCTTGCCTCTTGTCGTGGCAATCAACATCTGTCCCGGGCAGTTTGCGAACGAAAAATTTGCGGACAGCTTTATTCTGTTTTGCCTCAGCCAGGAGATCTCACCGGCAGACTTTGAGATCGAGCTGACCGAAACCGTTGCCATGGCCAATTTTGTCAAGGTACGCCGGCAGCTTGAGCGGCTGAAAGCCGCTGGCTTCGGAATCGCAATCGATGACTACGGTATCGGTTACTCCAACCTGTCCCAGCTTTACCACTTGCCGTTTGACCACCTCAAAATCGACAAGTCGATAATTGATTCCATCGGCAATGATCCAAACGCAGAGGTACTTATCAGTTCCGTCATTGATGTTGCTCACCGGCTTGGCCACTTTGTCACGGCGGAGGGCGTCGAAACAGAGCGTCAGCTTGACGTCTTGCGCCGTCTGGGGTGCGACAGTGTTCAGGGATATCTAACCGGACGGCCTGTGCCTGCAGCTGAAATCAGCCGCTTGCTGGAAGCGCAGATGGCGAGTAGAGCGCAACACTCCATGTCTCTCGAAAGGCAGGCCGCCTGCTGAACAAAATGTCTTCTGTTAAGTGGTTCTGTGAAAGCGGTCATGATTTTACAATAAAAAATCCCCGGCCTTCAGATGAAGACCGGGGATTCAAGCGTCGCGGGGAATCGCGAGGTCGTTCCTGCTTATGCCTGCAGGCGGGATCGGATTTGCTGGCGCAACTCGTCAATCGGAGAACGGGAGCGCCCCTTACTCGTGTGCCAGAAGGTCCAGCCGTTACAGGACACGGCGCCTTGAACCAAAGCACCGACCTTGTGGATCGACCCCACGTAGTCGCCGCACTTCAGCGAGCCATCCGCCCGGACCACCGCCAGATGGCGGCCCTTGGCGCAGGAGAGTTCCGTACCCGGTTCAAGCAGTCCGGCCTCCAGCAGGTTGCCGAATGGAATGCGCGGTTCAGCACGCTTGCCCTTTTGCATTTCCAGGGAAACACCAGCGCCCGCCTCAATGGCTTCGATCCGGGCCGTTGCCGCATCGATATAGGATTGTTCCCGCTCGACACCAACGAAGTGGCGGCCCAGCTTCTTGGCAACCGCACCTGTGGTGCCTGTGCCAAAGAAAGGATCCAGAACCACGTCGCCCGGCTTGGAGGAAGCCGTCAGCACCCGGTAGAGCAGGCTTTCGGGCTTCTGGGTCGGATGAACCTTCTGACCGTCATCGTCCTTCAGACGCTCGCCGCCTGTGCAAAGCGGCAGGTGCCAGTCGGAACGCATCTGCAGGTCGTCGTTGAAGGTCTTCAGCGCATCGTAATTGAACGTTGGCTTTGCCGTCTTCGACTTGGTCGCCCAGATCATGGTCTCATGAGCATTGGTGAACCGTTTGCCGCGGAAGTTTGGCATGGGGTTCGACTTCACCCAGATGATGTCGTTCATGATCCAGAAGCCGAGATCCTGAAGGATCGCGCCAACGCGGAAGATGTTGTGATAAGAGCCGATCACATAAATCGAGCCGTCGTCCTTCATCACGCGGCGCACGGCCAGCAGCCAGGCGCGGGTGAAGGCATCATAGGCCTCGAAGCTCTCGAACTGATCCCAGTGGTCGTCGCAAGCGTCGACCTTTGAGTCGTCGGGCCTGTGCAGATCCCCGCCCAATTGAAGATTGTACGGCGGATCGGCAAACACCAGATCGACTGACTTGGACGGCAGCCGGTTGAGGGCGGCTACACAGTCGCCCTTGATGATCGTGTCGAGCCATGCCGCATCAGCGGCGGACCCGGAGGGGGAAAGGGGTGCCACGGTGGACACCCCGGTACGCAGTACACTCATTGCGACGCAAAACCTCACGCAATTTCGAGTGTCATGGTTACCGGTTTTGGTAAATCAGGCGTTAAGTTGCGAAAGAGAAATTTCCTAATGAATCAATGCTTTGTTTACATTGGTAAAAGTCTTAATGGAAGTTAACGGTGCTGGCCTGACAGAAAGGCCGGAAATCTGCAGTTTCCATCGGACAGCCTGTCCCGAACAGGGACGCCAAGGTTAAAATGACCCGGGCGTGCGGCCCCTCATTTTTTATCAAAAAGCCGAAACGGCATGCATTCCGGCTTTCTATTTTTAACCACGTGGGGACGAATGACGGCGGCCCGAAGCCTCAGTGCCCCTTGTATTGCTTGCCTGCTTCGAAGCGGCGCAGCGCAAGGGAAAGCGTCACCGTCATCAGCAGATAGAGCAGGGCCACCACATTGTAGGTCTCGAAGAAGCGGAACGACCCTGCAGCGTACACCTTTCCAAGCTGCGTGATATCCGCGACGCCCAGAACGGAAACGAGGGAACTGTCCTTGATCAGGGCGATGAAGTCATTGCCGAGCGGCGGGAGAATCGTGCGCAGGGCCTGCGGGAAGATGATCAGCCGGAAACGGAGCCACGGCCCCATGCCGAGGGCCTCGGCTGCCTCGATCTGCCCCTTGTCGACCGCCTGGATGCCCGCCCGGAACACTTCCGCGATAAAGGCCGAGTAGCCGATCGAGAGGGCCAGAATAGCCCGCCAGAGGAGAGAAAAGTCCCGCGAACGGATCGAAAAGTCCGTGCCCATGGCCTCAAGGCCCCAGTTGACGGCTGCGACAAGGGCGGGGGAGGCGACAAAGGCCACATAAAGCAGAAGGACCATGACCGGCACGCCGCGCACGATCTCAATGTAGAACCGCGAGAGCTGCCGGAGAACAAGAAAGCGTGAAAGAGAGCCGACCGCCAGGGCCAGACCGCCAAGCGAGGCCAGGGTGAAGGCCGTCAGGGTCACGAATATGGTGACGCCCACGCCCTTTGCCGTGATGATCAGGATTTCTCGATAGACGTCGTCTGCAGCGATCTGGAACAGAAGATAGGCAGCAATCCCGCCAGCTGCGACGAGCCAGTAGGGGAAATCGGCTGTTGATGGGGTGCGGGGTGACTGTGCCATGAACGCGGACGGCTCCGGCAAGCGCCGGAGCCTTGGCCTCACTCGCCCATCTTGTAGTCGACGAACCACTTCTGGTTCAGCTTGTCGAAGGTGCCGTCCGCCTTCATGTCCGCAATGGCCGCGTTGATCGGAGCGACAAGGTCCGAGCCCTTCTTGAAGATGAAGCCGAAGTCTTCAGCTCCGAGCGGCTCGCCAACCAGTTTGTAGGTGTCCGGATAGGCGGCAACATAGCCGTTGCCGCCGGTGCTGTCGGTCAGGACGAGATCCACGTCGCCCGCCCGCAGGGCCTGCACGGCGGCGCCGATGGTCTCGAATAGTTTGATCCGGGGATTGGCTTCATCGCCATCTAGCACGTCATAGACAGACACATAGAAAGGGGTCGTTCCGGGCTGGGCGCCAACCAGCAAGTCATTGTCCGCCGCAAAGGACTTGGCATCGCTGAACCGGTCTTCTTTGGCAGAGACCAGCATGCGCATTTCTGAATGCATGTAAGGGTCGGAGAAATCGACCTTTTCCTTGCGGTCATCGCGGATCGTGATGCCCGTCATACCGAGATCGAACTGTCCATTGGACACTGCCGGGATCATCGCATCCCAGCTGACGTTTTCGTAAGTAACCTTGAAATTCAGCCGCTTGGCCATTTCGTTAATGGCATCATATTCCCAGCCGACGGCCTTGCCGGTCTTGTCGACAAACTGCAGCGGCGGATAGGCGTTTTCCGTTACGACGACGATTTCACGTCCCTTCAGATCCGGAAGCTCAGCCGCCGTTGCAGGAAGAACGGTAGCGAGGGCAAGGCCTGCGAGGCCGGCAGCAAGGGCGATCGGGCGAAGGGAAAACAAGGAACGCATGGACTCTCCAAGGGAATGGTGCGGGATCGTCAGCCTTTGAAGGCCGGAGGTTTAGGGTGTGGATCCATAAATTTGAAGGCAATGGTTTGAGCGAATTTGTTTGGATACAAGGTGCAAGACTGCAGGAAGTCCTATGGCTTGCAAAGTCTTGCAACGCTGTAGCCGGACGAATTCGCCAAATCCTTATCGCACGCGCAACTGGCTGTGAAATGCGGCGTTGAACGTCTCAACCGGGCATAAAGCCCGCTTTTCGCCGCTCGTCTTGCATTTCGGTGCCAGTTGACGCGCCATTACCTTCAAATTTATGGGTCCACGCCCTGGGCTCACAATAACGCCTAACCGGCAAACCTGTGAAGCAGGAGGGGAGGTGAAAACGCCCAAACTTCGGGCTGCCCTTGCAGAGTTTTGCAGTTTCTTTCAGCTTGTGAAAAATGTTTCGCATTTGGCGGCTATGAGTCTTGACGCTCGCAGCCCGGAGGCAGATCTTGGACGGTTAAAAACAACAATAAGGAGACACGCATTGACCATCCCTCCTAGTGGATTGCTCGGTATCCGGGCGCGGCCCATTCTCAGCGCCCCTGACTGGCCCATGGAATCGTTCACCGATGCGAAGGAGGCGGTGAAGCGCCTCGTTGAAATTTTCGAAGCCAACACGGCCTTCATCCGCAAAGGCTTCCACGATCTGATCGAGGGAAATGAACCGGATGGGCGCATCCGGGCTTGTTATCCGCAGGTTCAAATTGTTACCGAAAGCCATTTCCGTCTCGACAGTCGACTGGCCTATGGCTTCGTTTCCGGGCCAGGCACGCATTCGACCACGATCACCCGGCCGGATCTCTTCCGTGCCTATCTGGAAACGCAGATTTCCCTTTTGATCCGGAACCATCAGGTGCCGGTGATGGTGGGAACCTCGGACACGCCGATACCGCTGCATTTCGCCTTTTATGATGGCACCCATGTCGAGGGTGGGGCGGCGGCCGCCAAGATCGCCCGTCCGCTAGCGGACATGTTCGATCTGCCGGATCTGACGGTCATGGACGATTCCATTGCGAACGGCACTTATGAGGCGGCTGGCGGGGTGATGCCGCTTGCCTCCTTCACTGCGCCCCGGGTGGACTATTCCCTGCACCGCTTGCAGCATTACACGGCAACGGCGGCAGAGCATTTCCAGAACTATGTGCTCTTCACCAACTACCAGTTCTACATCGACGAATTCTGCCGCATGTCCCGTGAGTTGCTCGCCGATCCGGACAGCGGTTACGAGGCCTTCGTTGAGCCTGGGAATCTGATGACCCTCTCCGGTGAGACATCTCCCTCAAGCGGTGTCGAGCCTGCCAAGCTGCCCCAGATGCCGGCATATCACCTGAAGCGGAAGGGGCATGCGGGCATTACGATGGTCAACATCGGGGTCGGCCCGTCGAACGCCAAGACCATTACCGACCATATCGCGGTGCTGCGCCCCTATGCCTGGCTGATGCTCGGCCACTGCGCGGGTCTGCGCAACAGCCAGACCCTGGGCGATTATGTTCTGGCCCATGGTTATGTGCGCGATGACAATGTGCTCAATCAGGATCTCCCGGTCTGGGTGCCGATCCCGCCGCTGGCCGAAGTGCAGATTGCCCTTGAAAACGCGGTGGCTGAAGTGACCGGCTACGACGGCTATGAGCTGAAGCGCGTGATGCGCACCGGAACGGTTGCCTCCATCGACAACCGGAACTGGGAACTCTGGGACCAGCGCGGCCTTGTTCAGCGGTTCTCCCAATCCCGAGCCATCGCGCTTGATATGGAGTCGGCTACCATTGCCGCAAACGGGTTCCGCTTCCGTGTGCCTTACGGAACGCTGCTCTGCGTCTCCGACAAGCCGCTCCATGGCGAACTGAAGCTGCCGGGCATGGCGACGGATTTCTACAAGCGCCAGGTCGCCCAGCATCTGGAGATCGGTATCCGCGCGCTCGAAAAGCTCCGCGACATGCCCCGGGACCGGCTGCATTCCCGCAAACTCAGAAGCTTCTCGGAAACGGCCTTCCAGTAAGGGGCGACGGATAAGCATCAGCAAATTGACGGCCGGGGCATCCCGGCCGTTTCTGTTTTGCCCTGACAATGATCTGCAGGGCCTCCGCAGAAATAACGGAGGTCAGCGAACCTTCTGCCCTGCTTCAGGCACTCAGAATGAGTGTTTTCTTTGCCTTTAGCAGGAGTAGTTGCCGTGGCGACAGAGCAACAGATTGAGGATGTCGTTCGTATTCTCATGCGTCTCTGGAATATCCAGGACGAGAGGGATATTACTCGGGAGTTGAGGAAGCTCGTTACCGCGTTGGCGACGGGGAACGAATACAATGCAGGTCAGGCCGCCAACAATCTTGCCTATCTTCTGCGGGCCAACACCGCGGCCTCGCTGAATCTTACCCAGCCAATCAGCCAGATCCGGCAAACGATCCTTGATCGGGCTCGCCGCGAGGTGACCCGGCAGCTTGGGAACAATGGTGGCGGAGCTCCGGGGGGAGATGACGGCGGTGATGATGATGTGCCGCCGCCACCGCCTCCGAGTGACGATCCGCTGGATTTTCTGCGCGACAGTTGGCAGCCCGACGATCAGGCTGGCACGCCTCCCCCCCCGCCGCCGCTCAGCGAAATTGATGAGGGGGATGACGATGCCACGATCCCGCCACCGCCTCCGCCGCCTTCGCAGGAGGAGCTTCTCAAGGATATTGCAGCGGCCCTCATGGCCAAAGACTATGATGAAGTCCGGCGTCTGCTGAGGCTGGCTGTCAACTTTGCCCGTGCCGCCGCCCAACCCGGCGAAGCCATCACGGCAGGCCGCCTGCTGCAACTGGCGGGTGAGGAATTTGACGTCGATATCAGCGGGTTCCTTCGGAACGAGGCGGCTGCCCGGCGAGAATCTGCCGCAAGGCGCGAAGCTGGCGCAAACAGCCGGAACAATGACGTGGATGAGGAGGGAGAAGACCTCGATCCCTGGCAGAATGCGGAGTTCCAGCAGCTGATAAGGCGGCTTGAAGAGGCGCGGGAAAAAAACGACCCTCTTGCAGAAGCCGCCGCTCTTGGTTCTGCCTTGGAACTGGCCCGTCAGGTTACCGGCAATCCTGCTCTGACCATGGACGCGCTGGAAGCGTCCATTGCTGCGGAGATTGATCTTGGCGGCGACGCTGTTTTTGACGATCAGTTGTCTGACGACAACGAACAAGACGGCGACGAGAAAAAGGACGACTTCGAGTACGACGGTGCTGGAGATGGCGGGCAATCACCCGATAAACTGTGGACCAATCCGGCGTTCGTGAGACTGGCGACCCGGATCGTCGAGGCTCATGCCACCTCCAACATTGCTGAGCGGGACGATTTGCTGAGGCAAGCCCTTTCGGTGACCTTGCAGTTTACATCAGTGGGAGACTTAAGTTCGGAGCAGCTCCTGAACTACATTCTGAACCGTTGGAAGAAAAAGCCCCGGAAGGAAGCCAGTGCCGGAAGCCGGTTTAAAGGTCCCCGAGGCGGACCTGGTGGTCCGGGCGGCCCGGCAGGTCCAGGTGGCTCCGGAGGACCCGGCGGTGGCGGTGGTCCAGGTAACGGTGGCCCAAGTGATGGTGGCCCAGGTGACGGTAGCAGCGGGCCTGCACGCGGTGGCGAGCCGGTGGACATCAGGAAGGAGCTGGGCAAGCTGGCCGCTTTGCAGGATAGCCGCAACGGCAAACTCATTGTTCAGGCCGCAACCTTGCTGCACGCGCGTCTGCAGAGAGAAGGTGGAAAGAACGCCAAGTATAGCGTTGGGGATCTGGTGAAACTGTCGGTTCAGCTTCATTTCGCTCAGTCACAAGGGCTCAAGAAGCGGGGCGAAACCGGCCAAAGTGGAAACGCTGACTTGTCACCCGGCCTAGTCAACAAGGTGGACTGGGAGCACTTCTGCGGCTTGTACGATGTTGATGTGGAAGAGATTCCGGAGCTCAAGCGCATGTCGATGAAGCTCGTCAAAAGCGGAGAAAAGGCCGCCCAGACGATGGCAGCCGGGTTGCTGAAACGGCGGAAGGAAGCGAACAAGAAACCGCGGTTCAACCTGAAAAATGCCGCTCATCTCGTAAGCGGGCTATTCGATGCTTTGGACCGCAAGGCGAAAAAGAAGAAGGTTATCAAGCCGGTCAGGTCATCTACCGAGACCGAAGAGACGGATGAGAACGCCTGAGTAAACAAAAAACGCGGGCCAGTTGGCCCGCGTTTGAACTGGTATTGAGTGAAGTATCCGCCGCTTACTCGGCTTCGTCAGCCGGAGCGGATTGGAGCAGGCCGTAGCGCTCGACACCGATCTTGTCGAGCAGCTCAAGCTGGGTTTCCAGGAAGTCGATGTGGCCTTCCTCGTCGGACAGAAGCTGTTCGAACAGCTGCATGGAGACGTAATCGCCTTCCTCGCGGCAGATCTCCCGGGACTTGGAATAAGAGGCGCGGGCGTCATATTCGCCAGCCAGATCCGATTCCAGAACTTCCTTGATGTCTTGACCGATGCGCAGCGGTGCAACCTTCTGCATGTTCGGGTGGCCTTCGAGGAAGATGATGCGCGACGTGATCTTGTCCGCGTGTTCCATTTCCTCAATGGACTCAGCACGTTCCTTCTTGGCGAGGCGTGTGTAGCCCCAATCGTCCAGCAGACGGTAATGCAGCCAGTACTGGTTGATTGCGCCGAGTTCGAGGAAGAGGGCCTCGTTCAGACGTTCGATGACTTTCGGGTTGCCCTTCATGGCGGATGCCTCCGGTTTGGGTCTGGTGAGCGTAATTTAGAATTATTCCAAATCTCAGTCCAGTACCTGACCGCAATTTTTACGATTGTTGTCCACGGGCTGAACGGCAGGCATTCAGGCCGCTGCGTCAACTTAGCGGAATTTGGGACCGTGGCACCAGCAGGTCAGCGAATACCGCTGGCCTTTTTGAACTGGCACGACCCGGTGGAGCATGAAACTCGCGAAAAGCGTTGCCGAGCCAAGCTCTTTGGGAGCGCTGTAGCTGGCGCTGCCGAGGTTAATTTCCAGTTCGCCACCTTCATATTCCTCAGCTTCCGAAAGCTGTGTGACAATGGTCAGCTTGCGTTGGCGGGCAATTGGGCCGTCTCCGATATCAGAGTGCCAGTCATAGTGGCCTTCATCTGCTTCGTCATAGGCTGCAACCTGGAGGCGCTCCTTGAAATCGGTGATGTCGAACTGGAAGGCATCGCGGTTGGAGCGTGCGACAGCGTCGACAATGCGATCCATGACCCAGCTGGCGCTGCCTTGGTCATCAAGCCAGGAAATCTCGGCCCGGCGGATGTTGTCGTGGCGGATACCACCAACGAGACCGCCACGCTTCTGGCGACCCTCTTCGCTGAGACGGATGATTTCCTGGGTTTCGGTTTTCGAGAAGAGTTTCGGGAGAGAATGCGTGAACATTCAGGGAGCCTTTATCGACGATCAGGCATCGCAAGAACGCTCAAAATAGAAAGTTGGCAAATTGAAAATGCGGTTTGACTTTATCCGCCGGAGAGAAAGCGAAGGGAGGATTTGATCACTCCAAGATCAAATCCTCAAAAGGCTGCATCAATGGCCTTGCGCATGACTGTTGGCAGCGCCTCATCCGGAAGGTCTTGGGGGGGCGACCACCAGCAATTTTCCGGCAAACCCGCGTTGTCGGGAACCATTGCACGGAAGATCGTGAGCTCCAGATGGAAATGGGTGAACGTATGCCGGACTACCCCTGTGACGGGCCGCCAGTCGAGCGTTGCCCCAATGTCTTGAAGCGGCGCGCTGTGAACAAAAGTGGCTTCATCCGCCTCAACGGTCCACTCTGTTCCGGGGACTTCACTCATGCCGCCCAAAAGCCCCTTAGGCGGCCGGCGGCGCAGCATCACGGCCTTGTCACTGGCGCGCAGGGCGACAAAAGCCGCGCCTGTCCGCGTGGGCTTGGTTTTCTTCGGAGCCTTCCGGGGCAGCGTTTCGGCAAGACCGCTTGCCCGCGCAGCACATCCCGCCATCCAGGGGCACAAGCTGCAGGCTGGACGCTTGGGTGTACACAGCGTTGCGCCGAGATCCATGACCGCCTGCGCAAAATCCCCCGGCCTTGCCTCCGGCGTGAGGGCGGCCATGACGGCCTTAATCTCGGGTTTGGCTTCCGGCAGGGGCGTGGTGATTTCATAAAGACGGGTCATGACCCTCTCCACATTTCCATCAACCACGGCAGCGGGCTGGTCGAAGGCAATGGCCGCGATGGCCGCCGCCGTGTACGGGCCGATGCCCGGCAGGGCCTGGAGACCGCTGACCGTCTCTGGAAACCGTCCTTCATGCAGGTCGGCTACCGTTTCGGCGCAGCGCTTGAGATTTCTGGCGCGGGAGTAATAGCCAAGACCCGCCCAGGCCTTCATGACGTCTTCCTCAGGGGCAGCTGCCAGATCCTCGACTCTCGGCCAGAGCGATAAGAACTTGATGTAATAGTCCTTTACGGCGGCAACGGTGGTCTGCTGCAGCATGATTTCGGACAGCCACACATGATAGGGATCCGGCACAACGCCAAGCCGCCGGTCCTCCGGCGAGACCCGCCAGGGCAGGTCGCGCGCATGCCGGTCGTACCACTCAAGAAGTTCGTTTGCTGAGGGACTAGTCTTCATGATCGGGCGGGAGGATTCGTCTTTGAGAACTGTGGCTGACGGAAAGGACAGCTTGGGGATAACGTCCGTCTGTGCTGTCCCGGCTGGCGGGTTTCTTCGGTTTGTCTTTTTTTTGACGCAAATTCTGCGGCACCCTCTACGTTGACGGCTGCGAATCGGTTTCGATTTGCAGTCATTCGGCTTTGTCCGCCAACGTTTGTCCGTGAGGAGTAGCGCTATTTCCGGTGCGCGTGCAAGCAAGGGTGCCATGCAGCTTTCTGACCTGGTCAGCAAGGCAATGACACCTGCATGCCGCAAGCGCGGTTTTGCTTCGGTCGACATACTTGCCGCCTGGCCGGATATTGTGGGCGAGCGCTACGGAGAACGGGTCCAGCCGCAACGGCTCATCTGGCCGAGGCAGACCGGACACGAGAGCGATCTCAACGCTGAACCGGCAACGCTGGTCGTGCATACGGATGGCGCAACGGCTCTGCTTCTGACCCATGAGATGCCGCAGATCATTCAGCGCATCAACACGTTTTACGGCTGGGCGGCGGTCGGGCGTATCAAGATCGTGCAGAAGCCTGTGGAAGTGCGGCACCGCCAGCAGCGCCCAGCACTGCGACGTCTGAGCAGTGATGAGATGAGCCGCATCGACGAGACTGTCTCGGGCGTTGCCAACGACCGTCTGCGAGAGGCGCTCAAGAAACTCGGCGCGCAAGTTGTTGCCCGCAACGGCGGTACAACGTCCTGATTTCAGAGAGCTGGTCCGGTCTGTGATAAAGCGTTCGTGATCCACCAGCGAGTTTCCTTTCTTCCAGCTGGAAGGCAGCATGTGGCCCGCAAGGGAAATCCGGACGCTTTCGTGTCCGGCCGGTTGAAGGCGGATTGCATGACCTCAAAACAGAAACGCAGGTGGATTGCCTTGTTGGCTACGGCATGGCTGGCAGGGCCTCTTCCCGGTGAGGCGGACTTCGCAGCAGCGCAAGCTGCCGACTCCAGCTGTGGGGAGGAAATTCCCTGCAAGGTCTCCGATGGGCAGTACTATGTCCATTTGCCCAAGGGGGATAACCTCGCAAACTCTGCCAAAGGGGCAATTTTCTTTCTGCATGGGCACGGTGGCAACGCTCTCAACGAAATCCGCAACAAGTCCTTCCTTCAGATGGCGGACGACCTTGGCGTGGCTTTCATTGCTGTTGACGGGCTGGATGGCACCTGGTCCTTCCCAACGGCTCCGCAACACAAGCGCGACGAGTTTGCCTTCTTTGATCACGTGCTTGCGGATGCTGAGAAGCACTTCGGCATCAACCGGGAGCGAACGCTCCTCAGCGGCTTTTCTTCTGGTGCGTTCATGACCTGGTATCTCGCCTGCGACAACGCCGGGCGTTTTTCCGGCTATGCGCCGATCGCTGGCGCGTTCTGGGAACCTTTGCCCGAGAGCTGCACCAGCGAGACGATTCCTTACCTGTTTCATACCCATGGGACGTCTGATCAGATGGTGCCGATGGAGGGACGCTGGATCGGCGAGCGCTGGAAGCAGGGTGATGTGATGAAGAGCTTCGATGTCTGGCTGCGGCAGGCAGACATTGAAGATCAGGTTCCGGAAACCTATCAGGACGGGGATCTGGCCTGCCGCCGCTGGACACCGCGAGAGGGGGTGCTCGAACTTTGCCTTCATCCGGGTGGGCACGGTGTCAAGGCCGGATGGATCCGCAGGGCGTGGAACAAGCTGGCTGAGGCCCGCCACTGGGATCTGATCAAATCCCAGTGAACTGGGGCGCCAGTCATGAATTTGGCGCTTTTTGACAGTGTGTTCAACACAGCTGAGTTGACGCCGGTCTCTCCGGCAGGCACAGACATACTGACCCGGCCTCTCTTTGGCCGCCTTGAAAAACGTGATGAACACAGGACAGGATTTGCCCGTGAACCTTACCCGCAGACATCTTCTTCAGGCCGCTTCCGGTCTTGCTCTCGCCGGTGCCGCCGTGACCCTGCCTGCCGCAGCTATGGCTGAAACCGTGAACATGGAAGAGCTGTTGAAGCCCGGCCCGCTTGGCGATCACATTCTGGGCGCTGAAGATGCTCCGGTGACCATCGTTGAATATGCTTCCATGACCTGCGGTCACTGTGCGCATTTCCACAAGACAACCTACCCGGCGCTGAAGGCCGACTATATCGATACGGGCAAGGTCCGGTTTATCTTCCGCGAATTCCCGCTGGATGCCGTCGCCGCGGCGGCCTTCATGCTTGCCCGCAGCGTGCCCGCAGACAAATATTTCGAAATCGTCGACATCATGTTCGAGCAGCAGAAGGCTTGGGCCTTCACGGACAATCCGTATAATTCTCTGCTGAATTTCTCCAAGCAGATCGGATTTACACAGGAGTCCTTTGAGAAAGCCTTGACAAACCAGGGCCTGCTTGACGCAGTGAATGCTGTACGCGATCGCGGTGCGAACGAGTTTGGCGTAAACGCGACGCCGACTTTCTTCATCAACGGCGAGAAGCAGTCCGGGGCACTCAGCATTGAAGAAATGGGCAAGATCATCGAGGCAAAACTCTGA
Organism: Roseibium litorale; assembly: GCF_014842915.1. Lineage (GTDB taxonomy): Bacteria > Pseudomonadota > Alphaproteobacteria > Rhizobiales > Stappiaceae > Roseibium > Roseibium litorale. The sequence continues at coordinate 179,275 of NZ_JACYXI010000010.1, forward strand.
TCTTCCGGCATATGGAGCCGGGGGCATTCTGTGCCATGCCCGGAACGCCTTTTTCGCAGGCGGCCTGAACCAAGGCCGCCTGTTTGCATTGATGCCATCCGATGCCTTTCCTTCCGCGAACTGGGGAGGGACAAACGGATGAAGTTCTCCCGCCTCCGGGTTGTCGGGTTCAAATCCTTCGTGGAGCCGATGGAATTTGTCATCGGCAAGGGGCTGACCGGCGTGGTCGGGCCAAATGGCTGCGGCAAGTCGAACCTGGTCGAGGCCCTGCGCTGGGTGATGGGGGAGAATTCCTACAAGAACATGCGCGCGTCCGGCATGGACGACGTGATTTTCTCCGGCTCCCTCAACCGTCCGGCCCGCAACACCGCGGAAGTGACGCTGTTCCTGGAGAACCCCGACAGAACGGCTCCTGCTGCCTTCAATGATGCGGATCTGCTTGAGGTCAGCCGCCGGATCGAGCGGGAATCCGGCTCCAATTACAAGATCAATGGCAAGGACGTGCGTGCCCGCGATGTGCAACTGCTCTTTGCTGATGCGTCGACCGGGGCAAGGTCTCCGGCGATGGTGCGGCAGGGGATGATCGGCGAGCTGATTTCCGCTAAGCCCACCTCCCGCCGCCAGATCCTGGAAGAAGCTGCCGGGATCTCCGGTCTGCACAGCCGCCGCAAGGAAGCGGAAATGCGGTTGCGGGCGGCAGAGCAGAACCTGGAGCGCCTGGAAGACGTTCTGGTTCAGATTGATGCGCAGGTGGAAAGCCTTCGCCGTCAGTCCCGACAGGCCTCCCGCTACCGCAATCTGTCTTCCGAGATCCGTGCGGCAGAAGCGACCATTCACTATTTGCGCTGGACCGAGGCAGGGAAGGTGCTTAGCGAGGCAGAAAGCCAGTTCAACGCGGCCCAGCAGCAGGTGGCCGAAGCGGCGAGCCTTCAGGCGGACAGCGCCAAGGTTCAGGCCATTGCCGCGCACAAGCTGCCGGAGTTGCGCGATGCGTCTGCCCGGGCGGGTGCTGTGCTACAGCGGTTGATCATCGCCCGCAACGAGCTTGATTCCGAAGAGCGCCGGATCAAGGAACGGCTGCAGGACCTTGAACGCCGTCTGGTTCAACTCGTCGAAGACGTGAACCGCGAACAGCGGATGGTTTCTGAAAATGACGAAGTTCTCGAGCGGCTCAGTGAAGAGCGCGCCGAGCTTCTGGAGGAAAACGAGACGGTGCTGGAGCGGGCGGAGCTTGCCCGCGAGAAGGTGGTGGAAGCCGAAGAGCAGGTAAGCGAACTTGAGACCTCTCTGTCCGAACTGACCACCGCGCAGGCGCGGGCTGTGGCCGAGCGTCAGGCTCTCGAGCGCCGTGCTTCTGATAGCCGGCAGCGCTGCGAGCGGTTGTCTGCCCAGGTGTCGGAGGCCCGTCAGGCTCTGGATCAGCTTCTGGCGGAGCTCTCCGCCATCGACGGTATGAGCGAGCGCCAGGAAGAAGTCGAAATGGCGGGCGAGGCGCTGGCTGAAGCCGAAGCTGGCGTTGAGGAGGCGGAAGAGTGCACGCGTCTTGCCCGCGAGGGCGAGCAGTTGGCCCGTCAGCCGCTGGCCGAAGCGGAAAAGGCCCTGTCTGCCCTGGAAACCGAAGCGCGCACGCTCGAAAAAGTGCTGAATGTGTCCTTTGGCGGCGAGTGGCCGCCGGTGGTGGATCAGCTCAAGGTCGAACCGGGTTTCGAGACGGCTCTGGGCGCGGCGCTTGGTGAAGACCTGGATGCTCCGCTGGATGCAGCGTCGCCTGTCCGCTGGGGGCGCGAGCTTGATGCATCCGGCGATCCAGCACTGCCTGCAGGCGTGAAGTCTCTTGCAAGTGTTGTCGAGGCTCCGGGTGTTCTCGCCCGCCGGCTCGCGCAAATCGGAATTGTGGAGACAGCACAAGGTCCGGATCTCCAGCGGCAGCTGAAGCCGGGGCAACGGATCGTCACCAAAGAAGGGGACCTGTGGCGCTGGGATGGCTTTGTCGTTGGCGCAGAGGCGCCGACCCCTGCCGCCCAGAGACTTGCCCAGACGAACCGGTTGGCCGAGCTGGTCGATCAGATCGAGACGGCAAGACTTCAGGCTGAAAGCCGGCGGGAGGCGCTTCAGGCGGCGGCCGATCTTGTCCGTCAGGCCCAGGAAAACGAGCAGGCTGCCCGCCAGCGCACCCGTGAATGCCAGAAAGATCTGGCTGAGGCGCGCGAAGCCTTGGCGCGGGCTGAGCGTGCCATGTCACAGCTTGCCGCCCGCAAAAGCGCGGCGGAAGAACGGTCCCAGAGGCTCAGCGAAGAGGCTACAGAAGCCCGCGAGATCCTGACTGAAGTGGAAGAGGCCTTGGCCGAAGCTCCGGAAGTTCAAGGATTCGCGGATCAGATCAGCAAACTTCAGGGCGAGGTCTCCATGGCCCGCAGCGCGCTTGCTGAGGCAAGGGCCGTCTCTGAAGGCCTTGCCCGCGAACAGCTCATGCGCGACCGCCGGCTGGAAGCGATTGCCCGTGAATTTGACAGCTGGAAGACCCGTGCCGCCAATGCGGCTCAGCAGATTGCGGTTCTGAAAGAGCGCCAGCAGGAGGCCGAGGACGAGAAGATCGAGCTGATCGAAGCGCCGGAAGAAATTGAGCTGAAACGCCGGGATCTGTTCTCTGAAATCGCCAAGGCGGAAGAGGCCAAGAAAGAAGCGGATGACCAGCTGCAGCGGGCCGAAGCTGACCAGTCGGATGTCGACCGTGTCGCCCGGACCGCTCTTGAAGCCTTGTCGGCTGCCCGTGAGCAGAAGGTGCGCGCGGAAGAACGGCTTCAGGCGGCACGTGAACGCAAGGCCGCAATTGAGGCGCGTGTGGATGAGGATCTGGATGTGCCCATGTCGGCCTTGCCGGAACTGGCAGGCCTCCGGGATGGAGCTCCTCTACCGGACGCGGATGCGACGGAGCGCAAGCTGGACCGTCTGCGCCAGGAACGCGAGCGGCTTGGCGGGGTGAACCTGCGCGCGGAAGAGGAATTGCAGGAAATCGACCAGCAGCGGACCACGCTGACCAGCGAGCGGGATGACCTGATCGAGGCGATTCGCCGGCTTCGCACCGGGATCTCGAATCTCAACCGGGAAGCCCGCGAGCGGCTTCTGGCCTCCTTCGAAATCGTCAACGATCACTTCCAGCGGCTCTTTACCCATCTTTTTGGCGGGGGAACGGCAGAATTGCAGCTTGTTGATTCCGATGACCCGCTGGATGCGGGCCTTGAAATCATCGCCCGCCCTCCGGGCAAAAAGCCGCAGACCATGACGCTGCTGTCGGGTGGTGAACAGGCGCTGACAGCCATGGCGCTGATCTTCGCCGTGTTCCTGACCAACCCGGCGCCCATCTGCGTTCTGGACGAGGTGGACGCCCCGCTGGATGACGCCAATGTTGAGCGTTACTGCGACCTTCTGGATGAAATGTCGCGCCGGACGGAGACCCGTTTCGTGGTCATCACCCACAACCCGATTACCATGGCCCGGATGAACCGGCTATTCGGGGTAACCATGGCCGAGCGTGGCGTTTCGCAGCTTGTTTCGGTCGATCTGGAGACTGCCGAGCGATTCCGGGAAGCGGTTTGATAGGCCCTTCCAAGGGGTACATTGGCTCCAGCTATTCGACTTAAGGCTGGAGAAAAGCCGTCGTCTGCATTTTTATCATTTAAAATCAATAACTTAAATAACTATAGCCTGTTCTTGACAGGGCAGGGGGTGCCGACTATGGTGCGCCCGGCTTAAGGGGGCTTTTGGGCTGCCGGATTGAAAGTTGGGCGGGTGCGGAAAAGACATGGTTGGCTCTGCACAAGACGATCCGAATTCTGATCCGAAAGACGAAGCTTCACAGGCGGAACTGTCTGAAAGGCGGGACCGGCTGAACCGGATGCTGGATGGCCGGCGCGAGGCTGAAGAAGCTGTCGCTGCTAAGGCTAAATCCAGTTCCACCGGTTACGGGAAAGCGATGAAACTGTCCTCGGACTTCATCGCCGGTATTGTGGTTGGGGGCGGTATCGGCTGGGCCATTGACCAGTGGTTTGGGACACTTCCCTTCGGGTTGGTGATCTTTTTATTACTGGGCTTTGCCGCAGGGGTCTTGAATGTTCTAAGGTCAGTAGGCTATGTCGCTGATCCGGAAGCAAGGCTAGGCGGCAAAAAGCCGGACGGCGACAGTTCCAAGTAATTCCTGCGTCATGTGGCGCGCCCTGAGACGAACGAGCGAAGAAGGCTGACCGGTGGCGAACGATCCGATCCATCAGTTCCAGATCCACAAACTGTTTCCGATTGAAGTCGGCGGTATGGATTTCTCTTTTACCAATTCCTCGCTGTTCATGGCGCTGACCGTGGCGGCGGCTTCCGCGTTCCTGATCTTCTCGACCAGTGGTCGTGGTCTGGTCCCGAGCCGCATGCAGTCCGTGTCGGAAATGGCCTATGAGTTCGTGGCGGGAATGCTGCGAAGTTCGGCGGGGACGGAAGGCATGCGCTTCTTCCCGTTGGTCTTCTCCCTGTTCATGTTCGTCCTGGTGGCAAACCTGTTCGGCATGTTCCCCTATTTCTTCACGATCACGAGCCACATCATCGTGACCTTCGCCCTGGCGATGCTGGTGATCCTGACAGTGACGATCTATGGCCTGATGCGCCACGGTCTGCACTTCTTCTCGCTGTTCGTCCCTTCGGGCGTTCCGGCCGCCCTCATTCCGATTGTGGCGCCGATCGAGATCATTTCGTTCCTTTCCCGTCCGGTCAGTCTCTCTGTTCGTCTTTTTGCGAACATGCTTGCCGGTCACATCACTCTGAAGGTGTTCGCAGGCTTCGTCGTGAGCCTGAGCGCAATGGGCGCAGTCGGCATCTTCGGTGCGGTTCTTCCGCTGGGAATGACGGTGGCGCTTACCGCGCTTGAATTCCTCGTCGCCTTCCTGCAGGCCTACGTCTTCACGGTCCTGACCTGCATGTATCTGAACGACGCCCTTCACCCGTCACACTAAGCATCACAAGTTCACGCGGCGCCTGACCGGCGTCGCCTGGTGAAATCTGCGAAAACACAATCTAGGAGCACGTGTCATGGAAGCAGAAGCAGCAAAGTACATCGGCGCCGGTATCGCATGCCTCGGCATGGGTGGTGCAGCAATCGCACTCGGCACCATCTTCGGCAACTACCTGGCAGGCGCACTGCGCAACCCGACCGCTGCTGATGGCCAGTTCGGCCGTCTGGTTTTCGGCTTCGCCGTTACCGAAGCTCTGGGCATCTTCTCTCTGCTGATCGCCCTTCTTCTCCTTTTCGCGTAAGCAACCGCTAGACCCTAGCGAGTTTGACGCGACTCCGGTGGCGGCGCCTTAACAGCGCCGCCTAACCGGAATTTGGAGACAGGAAATGGCAAGCCAAACCCATTCTAACACCGAAGGCACGCACGAAGCGATCGATGTGCCTGCGGGTGAGCACGGTGCGGGTTTCCCGCCGTTCGACAGCAATACGTTTGCGTCGCAGATCCTGTGGCTGGCCATCTTCTTTGGCCTGTTCTACTGGATCATGAAGAACGTGGCCGTCCCTCGGCTGGCTGGCATCCTTGAAGACCGCAAGGATCGCATTGCTGGTGATCTTGCTGAAGCAAACCGCCTCAAGCAGGAGACCGATGCAGCCATTGCAGCTTACGAGCAGGCTCTTGCCGAAGCCCGTAACAAGGCCCACGGCATTGCAGCTGACACGCGCGCAAAGCTGAAGGCCGAAAACGAAGCCCGCCGCGAAAAGGCAGAAGCAGACCTGGCTGTGAAGCTGGCCGCTGCCGAAAGCAACATCGCGGACATCAAGGCGAAAGCTTTGTCTCAGGTTGGCGAGATTGCCGGTGAAACCACCTCGGCTCTTGTCGAAGCTCTGGTTGGGAAGGCTCCCAAGGAAGCCGATCTGTCCAAGGCCGTCAAAGCTGCGATGAACTGAGGAGACGACCATGGATGCAACATTCTGGGCCTTTGTAGGCCTCGTCATCTTCCTCGCAGCGATGGTCTGGATCAAGATTCCGTCGAAGATCGGTGGAGCTCTGGACAATCGTGCGGACGCCATCCGCGCTGAACTGGACGAAGCCCGCAAGCTTCGCGAAGAAGCTCAGGCGCTTCTGTCCGACTATCAGCGCAAGCGCCACGAAGCCGAAGCCGAAGCGGAAGCCATCGTTGCGGAAGCGAACGCGGAAGCCGAGCGTCTGACCCTTGAGACCAATCAGGCTCTTGAAGAACTGATCGCACGCCGGACCAAGGCTGCGGAAGAGAAGATTTCCCAGGCTGAAACCCAGGCAATCTCCGAAGTTCGTGCCCGTGCAGCAGATATCGCTGTTGCCGCTGCCGAGCAGATCCTGTCTGCAACGGTGAAGGACAAGGTTGCTGACGATATTCTGTCCAAGAGCATCGATCAGGTTAAGGCAAAGCTGAACTGATCCTTCGAGATCAAGCTTTTTGAAAAGCGGCCTCCGGGCCGCTTTTTTTATGTTTGGTGGCGGGCGGGGAGCCGGTACCGTGACTGCATCCGCATGGTGCGCTCCAGTTGACTTTTCAGCTGGTCAGCTCAGCAGATCGCGAATGGGCTTGAACGAGCGCCGGTGCAAAGCGCAGGGACCAAGCTCCAGAAGCGCAGCTTGATGGCGGGGCACCCCGTAGCCCTTGTGAACGGCAAAGCCGTAGCCCGGAAACGCCGCATCTGCCTGAACCATCATCCGGTCGCGCAGAACCTTGGCGATGATGGAGGCAGCTGCAATGGCAAGGCAACGTCCGTCCCCTTTGATGAGGCTCTGGCCGTCGATGCCGAGGCCGGGGGGAACATCCTTGCCATCCACCATGACCATGCGGGGCGCATCGGGCAGTGCCTTGACCGCCCGCACCATGGCCGACAGGGTTGCTGCCCGGATGTTGCGCTGATCGATCGTGGCGGCGGAAGCACTGGCAATGCCGACCCGGGCACTCGTCATGATCTGGCCGAACAACATCTCGCGCTTGGCTTCCGTCAGTTTTTTGGAGTCGTTCAGCCCCTCAGGCACCCGCTTGTAGTCGAGAATAACGGCCGCAGTAACAACTGGCCCGGCCCAGGGGCCGCGCCCCGCCTCGTCGACGCCGGCCATAAGCCCGTCAAATTGAGCCGCATGCATGCGCTCAAGTTTCAGATTTGGGGCATCGTCGAAACGAAGATCGAAGAGGGAAGGGGCGGAAAATCGGCTCATGGCCAGACACTGCCAATCTGCATCCGCCACGGCAAGCCTCAGCTGCCGAAGAGATCCAGTTGCACCCCGCCTTTTTGCGGCGAGATGAATTGTTCGCTGTCGAGCTTGCGCCGCCGCGTGTTGAGGCCCAGGCGTTTAGCGGCAAGCTGAAAGCGGCGGGCGATCTGATCCGCATAGGGGCCTTTGCCGCGCATGCGCTCGCCCCATTTGGCATCATAGTCCTTGCCGTCGCGCATGGAGCGGATGAGGCTCATGACATGACGGTACTTGTCCGGCCGCTCGCGCACCAGCCAATCGCGGAACAGTTCCGAGACTTCCAGCGGCAGCCTGAGCAGGATAAAGCCAGCCTCAGCCGCTCCGTGCTCATGAGCGGCCTCCAGAATGCTCTCCAGCTCGCTGTCGGTAAGGGCGGGGATCACCGGGGCGATCATGACGGAAGTTGGAATGCCTGCGTCCGACAGGGCCTTCACGGCTTCCAGCCGCTTTGACGGGGTTGAGGCCCGTGGCTCCATCGCCCGGCAAAGCTTGCGGTCCAGCGTTGTGATGGAGAGGGCGACCTTGGCGAGATTGCGCTCCGCCATGCGCGACAGGATATCCGCATCCCGCGCGACCAGGGCAGACTTGGTGACGATGGCGACAGGATGATTGCACCGGTCCAGCACTTCAAGCACTTCGCGCATGATCTTGTAGCGCCGCTCAATGGGTTGATAGGGATCGGTGTTGGTGCCGATGGCAATCGGGCGCACCGTATAGCCGGGGCGGGACAGCTCGCGTTCAAGAAGCTCAGCTGCATTGGGTTTGGCAAAGAGACGGGTTTCGAAATCCAGTCCGGGAGACAGGCCCATGAAGGCGTGGCTGGGGCGGGCAAAGCAATAGATGCAGCCATGCTCGCAGCCCCGGTAGGGGTTCACGGAGCGGTCGAATGACAAATCGGGCGAAGCGTTCCGGGTTATGATGGTCCGGGCCCGCTCTTCCTGGACACTGGTCTTGAAGGCGGGCAGATCCTCAAGTCCGTCCCAGCCGTCGTCAAAGGCTTCGGTGGCGAGGCGCTCGAACCGTCCCGACATGTTGAGGCCCGCTCCGCGGCCTCTGCGGCGAGGTTCTGCAACTGTGGCCTGAGGCGCAGGTTGCTGTTCCAAATCCGGGTAAGTCTTTGAATCGTTTAGAGTGGGACGTGGCATGTGAGCGGGACTCGTTCCGTTCGCCTAGAACATAACGGGAACATTAATCCAAAGGTGCGATAATTCAAGGCGATCTTCTCGCAATCCAGCGAAAAAGCCGTTACAACATTGTCATGATTACCGTGATCATCCCGACTTTGAACTCCGAGAAAGACCTAGCCCACACGCTGGCGGCCCTGGTTCCGGCGGCTGCTGAAGGCGTGGTCAAGGAAGTTGTCATTGTTGATGGAGGCTCTGCGGATCACACAGATCAGGTTGCAGATGCTGCTGGTTGCGAATGGCTGGCCATCCCGGCGAGCCGCGGCGAAAGAATGACGGCAGGTGTCAATCAGTCCCGGCGCGGGGAATGGCTCTTGTTTCTATCTGCTGATTCCGTTCTGGAAAGCGGCTGGCATCATGAGGCCCAGTCCTTCATCGAGCGTGCCGAGCGCTCGGGCAGCGGTGACCGGTCGGCGGCGGCTTTCATGCTGAGATATGATGCCTTCGGTCTCGGACCGAGGGTATCTGAAGCGTTTGCGATGATCCGCTCCCGCCTTCTGGGCATGCCCTATGGCAATCAGGGGCTTCTGATCTCAAGGCGGTTCTACAGCCGTATCGGTGGCCACCGGCCTTTGCCGGAGATGGAAGATCTGGATCTCGTCAAACGGATTGGTGCAAGACGGCTGCATTCACTGCGCTCGGCAGCCATCTCCTCCGGCCGTCAGGAGCGCGACCAGGGCATGGTCACAAATGCCCGCCGTGCCCTGGCCCGGTTTGTCGCCGGCACCTTCCGTCTGCCCACCAAGCTCGTTTTGAAGCTGCACGGATAGATTTGCCGTGATGGCTTCCCCGTTCGTGCCACGGGAGGGGCTGGCTATTGCGGTGTCACTTGAATCGCGCTGACCCTCGCTGGCTTCCGGTTGCAGCCCCAAAGGTAGTTGTATACCTCTTCCGCCGTATATTCCCGCGTCTGATTGCCGACCTTGTAGCTCGGCATCTCGAGATCCCAAGGGCCCGCGGCGTCACCAGGATCGCCGCCATAGGTTCGGGCTCCCGCTGGAAGGCAGGCAAGAATATAGCCGGTGCGGAACGCCTCCGGGTTTGGATGGCGTCCAGCCCCCTGGAACGTGAAATTCAGCTCAAAGTCGGCCGTGGCATAGGCGGGTACGGCCGCCAGAAGCAGGAAGGTCAGACAGCCCGCTGCTGTCTGCATCAGCGGTTTGCTACGTCGTCTCGTCATATTCGTCTCCTTCAAACGAGCGGGCAGATACCCTTTTTGAAGGACGTCTTCTGACGGTATGTGTGAGAAGGATTTATTCAGACCATGCTGCTTGGGCAAAGGCCGCAGGCGGAACCTGCGGCCTTTGCAGTTCAGCGCCGTTCCAGATTGGGCAGGAACACGGTCAGAATCCCGGCAACAGGCAGGAACGAGCAGATCCGGTAGACGAACTCTATGCCCATCGAGTCCGCCACTTCGCCAAGAACCGCAGCGCCAATCCCCGCAATGCCGAAGGCAAAGCCAAAGAACAGTCCGGCGATCAGGCCGATCCGGCTAGGCACCAGCTCCTGAGCAAAGACGATGATCGCCGAAAAGGCCGATGCGATCACAAGGCCGATGATGACGGAAAGCACCGCCGTCCAGAACAGGTTGGCGTAAGGCAGGATCAGGGTGAAGGGCAGGACGCCGAGGATCGAGATCCAGATGACCACCTTGCGTCCGATCCGGTCGCCGACCGGTCCGCCGATCACTGTGCCCGCCGCGACCGCTCCAAGGAAGACGAACAGCATAAGCTGTGAGCCCCGGATGTCGACGCCGAATTTCTCCATCAGATAGAAGGTGTAGTAGTTCGTCAGGCTGGCGAGATAGATGTATTTCGAGAAGACCAGCAGTCCCAGCACGGCGAGTGACAGCAGCACTTTCTTGCGCGGCAGGGTAAGGCCTGCCGATGGAGAGTGGTGAGCGGGCGACTTGCGGCGGCCCGAATACCAGCTTCCGACCTGCCACAGAACCAGCATGGCCAGCAGGGCAGCGGCGCAGAACCAGGCCACGCTTTTCTGCCCGTTCGGCAGCACGATGAAGGCGGCAAGCAATGGCCCGAGCGCCGTTCCGAAATTGCCGCCTACCTGAAACAGCGATTGGGCCAGGCCATGGCGTCCGCCCGAGGCCATGCGGGCAATGCGCGAGGCTTCCGGATGGAACACGGCCGAGCCAAGTCCAATCAGAGCACAGGCCGCCAGCATCATGGCGTATTGCGTGGAATAGGCGAGCAGGATCAGCCCTGCGAGCGTCGACCCCATGGCAACAGCCAGCGAATAGGGCTGGGGATGTTTGTCCGTATAGATGCCGACAAGCGGCTGAAGCAGGGACGCAGTGACCTGGAACGTCAGCGTCATTAGGCCGATCTGGCCAAAGTCGAGCGCGTAGCTGCTTTTCAGGATCGGATAGATCCCGGCAAGAAGCGACTGCATCATGTCGTTCAGCATGTGGCAGAAGCTCAGGGCCGCGATCACCGTGAAGGCGGTCGTGGAGGCAGCCTGAGAGGGGGCGGCAGCCGGGGAAGGGGCTGCAGCCGTTTGGGCATTGCTCAAGGTAGTACTCCGTCCAGTTGCCCTTGAGGGCGATTGCCGGAAAAAGCATAGACAGCTTTCCGCGGCCCGCTTTCGTGTTATGGTCCACTTCTTTTTCACGTGGGCCAAAGCCGGTCAGGGTAAGCAGGAGAACGCGATGGACGACGACCGGATCAGGCCGGGGAGGTTTTGGTCTGAGACAAAGGAGCAGGGGCCAGGTCAGGCCTTCCCGGTTCCGGAGAGTCACGAGCAGATCGTGGCAAGGCTAGACCGGCTGGAAGGGCCTGTCATCGCCAAGGCCAGCGACTATCCTGACGGCCATGTGGTGCCGCCTCACAGCCATAGCCGGGCCCAGCTTCTCTATGCGCATGCGGGCGTGGTCACCGTTTCGACGGAGCTTGGCCGCTGGATGGTGCCCCCTGGCCATGCGCTCTGGGTTCCGGCGGGCGTGGTGCATTCGGTCACGGCAATTGGACCGATGCGCATGCGGTCCATCTATGTCATGCCGGGAGCCGTTGCGGATCTGCCGGCCGTATGCAGGGCTGTGGGCCTGACGGACCTGATGCGCAGCCTGATCCTTGAAGCGGTGAAGCTGCCTCTGGGCGGAGCGCTGTCAGACCGGGCAACGCTGATCCTGGCGCTCATCCAGGAGGAGATCCTCAATCTGCCGGAGCGGGCGTTGGGGCTGCCGATCCCAGCGTCTGCACGTCTTGCAGCCCTGTGCCGGAGTTTTGTCGAGGACCCGTCTTCCGGGGCATCTATCGATGATTGGGCGGATAAGGCGGGCATGAGCCGGAGGAGCTTTACCCGCCAGTTCCGTGCTTAGACCGGTCTCAGCCTATCCGCCTGGCGCCAGCAGGCCTGCATCTTTGCGGCCCTGCCGCGGCTCGCAGGCGGGGAGGCGGTAACCAATGTGGCCCTGGATCTGGGCTACGAGAGCGCGGCGGCCTTCTCGACCATGTTCAAGCGGATGACCGGACTGGTGCCGAGCCGCTATCTGGGCCGTTACCTGGACTGAGCGGCAAGCTTACGCCTCGCGCAGCTTGCCGCGTTTCAGGTGCTCATCCAGACGCGGCATGATTTCCACGAAATTGCAGGGCATGTGCCGGTAGTCGAGCTGCCCTTTCAAGATGCCGTCCCAGGCGTCCTTGCAAGCGCCGGTGGAGCCGGGTAGGGCGAAGATATAGGTCGCGCCCGCAACCCCGCCTGTCGCGCGGGACTGAATGGTCGATGTGCCGATCTTGTCATAGGAAATGCGGTGAAAGACCTCCGAGAAGCCGTCCATGCGCTTTTCGAACAGCGGCTCTAGTGCCTCGGGGGTCACATCCCGGCCGGTGAACCCGGTGCCGCCAGTGGTGATCACCACATCAACGCCCTTGTCCGCAATCCAGCCCTGCACCACGGCGCGGATTGCTGGGATGTCATCCTTGACGATCTTCCGGTCCGCCAGATGGTGCCCGGCCGTTGTGATGCGCTCCGCGAGGGTCGCGCCGGATTTGTCTTCCTCAAGGCTGCGTGTATCGGACACGGTCAGAACCGCAATGTTGAGCGGAATAAACGGGCGGCTTTCGTCAATGCGGTTCATGGCAGGCATCCTCGGCAGCAGAAGTGAGTGACTGACATAGTGGACCGGGGGCGATGGCGCCAGTGGGCACGTTGGCGCGGCTGATGCCGGCTTTCCGGACAGGCTGCCCAGGACTTCTCTCACCGCCGAAGACCCGCTTGCTGGCAACGCCGGGAAGCGAGTGGTCTTTCCAAATATTGCGCAGATTCGTAATTTTTAGACTTTTTCAAAAATTATAGGTCAGCATTATTGACCTTTAATTACACCTATGGTTTTGTCTGGCAAAATCAGAAAGGTGGAAATGCCATGTTGGACTGGCCGCATATCTACGCCTCGCGCTCTTCGCGCATGGGGGCTTCGGAAATTCGTGAACTGCTCAAGCTCCTCGATCAGCCGGACATGATTTCTTTCGCAGGCGGCATTCCTGATCCGGCCCTTTTCCCGACCGATGTGTTTGAAAAAGCCTATCGTGATCTCTTCACCAGTCCTGCCGGACATGCGGCGCTGCAATATTCCGTTTCCGAGGGCTATGCGCCCCTGCGCGAATGGATCGCAGGGCAGATGGCGGAGATCGGTATCACCTGCGGTATCGAGAACATCATGATCACCTCCGGCTCTCAGCAGGCGCTGGACTATCTGGGCAAGCTGTTCATCTCTCCAGGCGATACGATCCTGGCGGGCTGGCCGACCTATCTCGGCGCCTTGCAGGCCTATAATGCCTATGAGCCGGTCTATGACCGTCTGGAGCCCTATTCCAACCGCAGTGCCGATGATTACCGGGATGCGGCGAAGGCGTCTGGCGGCGCTGTGAAATTCGCTTATGCCCTGCCGGATTTTGCCAATCCGACCGGCGAGACCATGGATCTCACCGCCCGTGAGCGGGTGCTGGCGCTGGCTGAAGAACTGGATGTCGCGGTCATCGAAGATGCGGCCTATCAGTCCCTGCGTTATGACGGTGAAGCCATTCCGCCGATCCTTGCGCTTGACATCGAGCGCTCCGGCGGCATCGAGAACAGCCGGACGATCTATTGCGGCAGCTTTTCCAAGACCTTGTCCCCGGGACTGCGCCTTGGCTGGGTCGTGGCGGCGTCTCCGGTCATCTCCCGGCTGGTCCTGATCAAGCAGGCCTCGGACCTGAATTCCTCGACTGTCAACCAGATGATCATGAACTCTGTCGCCCGCAGTGCCTTTGCCGGTCAGGTTGCCAAGATCAAGACCGCCTATCAGGCGCGCCGCGACGCCATGCTTGCCGCTCTTGAAAAGCACATGCCCGCAGGTGTCACATGGAGCCGGCCGGAAGGTGGTATGTTCATCTGGCTACGTCTGCCGGAAGGTCTGGATGGGGGCGCGCTCCTCACGCGGGCCGTCGCGGAAGAGAAGGTCGCTTTCGTTCCGGGCAAAGCCTTCTTTGCAGATGGCTCGGGCGCCAATACCTTGCGCCTCAGCTTTTCCTGCTCCAGTCCGGAGAAGATCGAGACCGGCATCAGCCGTCTCGGCAAGCTCTTCGCCTCAGAGTTGCAGCCTGCCTGAGGCGGGCTGACTTTGACACGGGAAGGCAGGGCAAAGGCTCATGGACCTGACGGAAGCCCTTGATCACTATTGCGAAAGGCTCGGCCCGGATTTCTGGGCAGAGCCGGTCAATGCCCTCAGCAATCTGGCCTTCATCCTTGCGGCCTTTGCGGGTTTCGTGCTTTGGCGGCGCCTGCCACAGCGCGATTGGCCGATCTTCGGCCTGATCCTGGTGGTGCTGGTAACGGGTATCGGCTCGTTCCTGTTTCACACCTTTGCCACCCGGTGGACGATGCTCGCGGATGTGATCCCGATCGCAATCTTCATCCATGCCTATCTGCTGGCGGCTTTGATCCGCATCCTGGGTCTGCGCTGGTGGCTGGCCCTCGCGGCAACGGTGCTCTTCCTTTTGGTCTCACCCTATATCGGTGGCGCTGTGCAAGGTGTTGCCGGATCGTCCTCCGGTTACGTTCCAGCCTTGATCGCGCTCTTCGTGGTGGGGCTGATGGCGCTTCAACGCCACAGACGGGCCGGCCTGTCACTTTGTGCCATCGGTGTGCTCTTTGCCCTGTCGGTCACTCTTCGTACGCTGGATGCACCGCTTTGTGCGTCCTTGCCACTGGGAACACATTTCCTGTGGCATATTTTCAACGGAGCCGTTCTCTTTGCCCTTCTTTGGGTTCTCATTTCCCTGCGGCAGGGGTACACCGGGAAAAGCTAGGCTGTTTTTGGTTCTTGCAAAGCCAGCTTCGGCAAGGGTTCCGCGCGGACCGGATGGTTTGGGCGCGGAGAGGGGTGGTTCATAAAAAGGCCTTTGAGCTCATGAGCGAAAATAAGAACCAGGGTAGCGATCTCACGGAAGCGGCACTCTATTATCATCAGCACCCGAGACCGGGAAAGCTGGAGATCCAGGCTATCAAGCCGCTGGGCAACCAGCGCGACCTTGCACTGGCCTATTCTCCCGGGGTCGCAGCTCCTTGCGAGGAAATCGCCCGGGATCCCTCCAAGGCAGCGGATTACACGGCGCGCGGCAATCTTGTTGGCGTGATTTCCAACGGCACCGCCGTTCTGGGGCTTGGTGCCATTGGCCCGCTGGCGTCCAAGCCGGTGATGGAAGGAAAGGCGGTCCTTTTCAAGAAATTCGCCGGCATCGACGTCTTCGACATTGAAGTTGACGAGTTGGATGTCGACCGTTTCGTGGATGCGGTTGCCGTGCTCGAGCCGACCTTCGGCGGTATCAACCTTGAGGACATCAAGGCGCCGGAGTGCTTCCAGATCGAAGCCAAGCTTCGTCAGCGGATGAACATCCCAGTCTTCCATGACGACCAGCACGGCACCGCGATCATCGTGGGCGCGGCTGTGCGCAACGGCTTGGAGCTTGCTGGCAAGGATATTTCGGAAGCCAAGATCGTCGCCTCCGGTGCTGGCGCTGCCGCGCTGGCCTGCCTCAACATGCTGGTGTCCCTCGGCGCGAAGGTTGAGAACATCTGGATCTCGGACATCGAGGGCGTGGTCTATGAAGGCCGCGAGACCCTGATGGACGAGTGGAAGGCGAAATTCGCCCAGAAGACCGACAAGCGCACGCTTGCTGAAATCATTGATGGTGCGGACGTTTTCCTCGGCCTGTCAGCAGCCGGTGTTTTGAAGCCGGACATGGTCGCCCGCATGGGTGATGGCCCTCTCATTCTGGCGCTTGCCAATCCGCGCCCGGAAATCATGCCGGAAGACGCGCTGGCGGTTCGTCCGGATGTTGTCATGTGCACGGGCCGTTCGGACTATCCGAACCAGGTCAACAATGTGCTCTGCTTCCCCTATATCTTCCGCGGCGCGCTGGATGTCGGCGCGACGACGATCAACGAAGAGATGAAGCACGCGGCCGTGAGGGCTATTGCGGAACTCGCCAAGGAAGAGCCGTCTGACGTTGCTGCCCGCGCCTATGGCGGCGTTACGGAAACCTTCGGCCCCAAGTATCTCATTCCGTCGCCCTTTGATCAGCGCCTGATCCTGCGCATTGCGCCAGCTGTTGCGAAGGCTGCGATGGAGACGGGGGTCGCAACCCGGCCCATCGAGGACTTCGACGCCTATCTGGACCGGCTGAACCGCTTCGTGTTCCGCTCCGGTCTGGTGATGAAGCCCATCATCCAGGCAGCCAGCCAGGATCCGAAGCGTGTGATCTACGCCGAAGGGGAAGACGAGCGCGTGCTGCGCGCTGCCCAGGTCATGATCGAAGATAAGGTGGCGGTTCCGATCCTCGTCGGCCGTCCCGATGTTCTGAAGACCCGCTGCGAGCGCTTCGGCCTGAAGATCCGTCCGGGCGCCGATTTCGAGTTCATCAACCCGCAGGATGACCCGCGCTACCGCGACTATGTCGATGAGTATTTCGCCTGCGTTGGTCGCAAGGGGCTACCGCCGGATGCAGCGCGTACGATTGTGCGCACAAACTCCACGGTGATTTCGGCGCTCGCCGTGCGCCGGGGCGATGCGGATGCCGTGATTTGTGGTCTGGAAGGCCGCTATATCCGGCACCTGCGCGATATTCGTCAGATCATCGGCCCGCGTCCGGGTGTCCGGGATCTCTCGGCCCTGTCATTGCTGATCAATAGCCGGGGCGCGGTGTTCCTCAGCGATACGTTTGTGACCGAGGAGCCGGATGCGGAAGAGCTGGCGGAAATGGCGCTTCTGGCGGCTGAGGAAATCCAGCGCTTCGGCATCGAGCCGAAGGTTGCGCTGCTGTCCCTGTCCAACTTTGGTTCGCGGGACACGGCGTCTTCGCGCAAGATGCGCGACGCATTGCAGATCCTTTGGGAAAAGTGCCCTGAGCTGGAAGTCGACGGCGAAATGCATGGCGATTCCGCCTTGAGCGAAGTTCTCCGTCAGCGGGTTATGCCGGACAGCAAGCTGAAGGGCGAAGCCAATCTGCTGCTGTTCCCGAACCTGGATGCGGCGAACATTGCGCTCAACCTGCTGAAGGTGGCAACCCAGGCCTTGCATGTGGGGCCGATCCTGCTTGGCACCTCCAAGCCGGCCCATATTCTGACGCCATCTGTCACGTCTCGCGGGGTCGTGAACATGTCGGCGCTGGCCTGCGTGGAAGCCCAGAAGAAGGGCGCCGCCACCTTGAGCTGATACTCACGGGGCTGGGTTCGCATGAGTTGGAACGGCGGCTTCGGCCGCCGTTCAGACTGCTGACAAAGCCACTTCATTCCAAAAGATCTATGATCATAGGAAAAACGGGTGTCATCCCCGCGAAGGCGGGGATCCAGTAACCAATTGAGATAGCTTCTCTTTCCTGCGAACTTGCTCGCGGGATACTGGATCCCGGTCTTGGTGCTCACGCACCAAACCGGGATGACAGGCAAACTTGGCGGGTTTGTCATCAACCTCAACGGCGGCTTCGGCCGCCGTTTTTTGTTTCTTGATCTTCACATTGAGTTTATCGGCTGGGATCGGGCTCCTGCGGCACTATCTGTTTCGATAGATACGCGTTTGCGTCACAGGAGAAATCAAATGCGCTTGACCCTTCCCCTTGGACCGAGCCTGACGGCAGGTTGCATTTTGCCTGTCCTGGTAACTGCATGGTTGCCCGCACCGGTTCAGGCCGAAACCCGTGTTGCTCCTGTGACTGTTGCCTCAGGGCTCGCCTCCCCATGGGGACTAGCCTTCCTGCCCGGCGGCGGCTATCTCGTGACAGAGCGGGACGGTGTGCTCAAATTCGTAGCGGAAAACGGGTCTCAATCCGTTGTTTCCGGTGGACCGAAGGTGGCTGCGGCTGGGCAGGGCGGTCTTTTGGACATCGCACTTGCGCCTGATTTCCAGGACACTCGTGAACTCTACATGACCTTCTCTGAGTCGTCTCCGGTGGGCGCTGGAACGTCTCTCTTTCGCGCAAGGCTGGAAGGGGAGGCCGGATCGTTCCGGCTGACCGAAGGCAAGACAGTCTTCTCCGGAAACAACCGCACGTCCGGCGGCAGGCATTTTGGTTCCCGGATCGCCTTTGCCAGGGACGGCACGATCTTCATCACCGCTGGCGAGCGGGGCGAAGGAGAAAGGGCGCAAAACCCGGATAACCACGGCGGCTCGGTCTTGAGGCTGACCCGTGATGGCGGAGTGCCGGAAGACAATCCCTTTGCTGGCAAGCCAGGCTACCAGCCCGAGATCTGGTCCATGGGCCACCGAAACCCGCAGGGGGCTGCCATTCATCCGGAAACCGGACAGCTTTGGACTGTTGAACACGGGGCGCGCGGAGGAGACGAGATCAATCTCCCGCAAGCCGGGAAGAATTACGGCTGGCCGGTGATCTCCTACGGGCGCCATTACACCTTCCTGCCGATTGGCGAGGGAACCCACAAGGAAGGTATGGAGCAGCCTCTTTATTCCTGGGACCCCTCGATTGCGCCATCCGGAATGGCATTCGTCACAAGCACTGTCTATCCGGGCTGGGAAGGCAGCCTGCTTATCGGTGCGCTGGCCGGACAGCATCTCAGCCGTCTCAGCCTCAAGGGGGACGAGATTACCGGTGAGGAGACGCTTCTGGAGGATTTTGGAGAGCGGATCCGTGATGTGCGCCAGGGGCCAGACGGAAAAATCTATCTGCTTACGGATAGCGATGATGGCCGCCTGATCCGCCTGGATGTGATGTAGGTCCCGGTTTGGAAGGGCTCAGGCCTCCTTGGATTTCCGATTTTCCTCTGACCGGATGAAGGCCAGGGCTTCGTCTGCCGGAACGGCCTTGCCGAAAAGAAACCCTTGCCCGAAGCTGCAACCAAGGTCTTTGAGCGCATCAAGCTGTTCGGGGTTTTCTATCCCCTCGGCGGTGGTCGCGATGCCAAGTCCCTTGCCGAGAGCGACCATCGTCCGCACGATGTTCATTTTCTTCTCGTCGGTCTCAAGCTCACCGATGAAGCTGCGGTCGATCTTGATCTTGTCGAAGGCAAATTTTGAGAGTTGAGACAGACTTGAATAGCCTGTGCCAAAGTCGTCCAAAGCCACTTTGATACCGGCAATGCGCAGGTCCCCGATCACCTTTGCCGCCAGATCGATGTCGCGTACAAGCGCCGTTTCCGTTATCTCGATTTCCAGACGGTGTGGATTCAGGCCGGTTTCTCCCAGCACCTTCACAATCCGCATGCCCAGGAGATGGTCAACCATCATCGTCGGGGAAATGTTGAAGGCCAGTGTGATGTCTGTGGGCCAGGTCATGGCATCCAGGCAGGCCTGACGCAGCAACTGCTCCGACAACTCAACAATAAGCCCGATGTCTTCCGCCATCGGAATGAAATCTTCTGGCGAGATGAAACGGTTCTCGTCAATCTGCCAGCGGGCGAGAGCCTCGAACCCGCGCAAATGCCCTGTCTTCAGGTCGATCAGCGGTTGATAGTAGGGGTTGATCGTTTTTTCCCGGACGGCCCGCCGCAACTTGCCTTCAACTTCGGCGCGCTGGGCGAGGGTTTCGCTCATGCTGGGCAGATAGGCTGCGACCGAATTGCGTCCCCGGTGCTTTGCTGCATAAAGCGCGACGTCAGCGCACATCGCCAGATCCTTCAGAGAGAGCGCATCCTCAGGATAGGTCGCATATCCGATACAGGCGCCCACTTCAGCGTGGATCCCGGCGACATCTATTGGCCTCGATAGTTCCTTGACCACCGAGACACAAAGAGATCTCAGTTCTTCTGGCTCGGGGCTGCGGGTGATGGCCAGGAACTCGTCTCCGCCCAGACGAATGACAATCGCATCAGCAAATGCCTTTGAAAGGCGGTTGGCGATCGTGATCAGCAGGCTGTCGCCGCCGTCGTGACCAATCAGGTCATTCACCTTCTTGAAACCGTCGAGATCGATCGCGCAAACCGCATAGCCGTCCGGGAAGTTGTCCCTGACAATGACAGCAGCCTGTTCATCAAGGAAGCGCCGGTTGGGCAGCTTGGTCAGGAAATCATGGAACGAGATCCACGTCGCATTGGTTTCAGCAATCGTGCGGGCTTTTGTTTCCCGCTTGAGTTCCTGCAGCCGTCTAAGAGCATAGATGTAACCTGCCGCTCCCGCACACATTACGGTAAGGAGGAGTTCATCCAGCTGATATTTCTCGTGACTTCTTATGTACTCATCAAATTTTTCATGTGCGTCGAGGGCCGACATGATCAGCAGGACTGCTATCGTAAAAATTGTTATGATCACAGCGTCAGTCGCCGATGAGCTGATCTTAAGTCTTTTGGCCAGTCTTTTCATTTGCGGTTTTGGTCCCTGATTTAACTCAGCGTAAGTAAAAGTATTTTGAATTTCGTTAATGTCTTCTCGCTTTTGAGCGAACATCGGATAGCTTTGACCTTGACTTTGAGGCTTGAACCAACGATATCCGTGTAGTTGGATCCGGCTGCCGCGTGAGCAGCCAGCATTTGCCGCTTCCCCGTCACAGAGACGGGATGAGAGAGACGCACTGCGAAAGATTCAACGTCATGTCTCCACTTCCGGAGACAGATTCCCTGGTTCCCAATTCACGCGGGGTTCTGACGGCTGAGGCCGCAACCGCCATGTCCGGCTGTCTCGTGAGGAGCTGCCGGTTACGGGTCCATGCATGTGGATCTGCCAGGGCGCCACTACAAAGGTTTAAACTTGACTGATTTCAAATCGCTTGGCCTTTCCGATCTGCTTCTGAAGGCCATTGAGGCGAACGGCTATGATGTGCCGACGCCTATCCAGCGTGACGCAATTCCCTATATTTTGAAGGGCGACGATCTGATGGGTCTCGCTCAGACCGGAACCGGGAAGACCGCCGCCTTCGGGCTGCCGCTGGTCGACCGGCTTTTGGCAACTCCCCAGGCTTCCCAGCCGCGCGGCACCCGCGCGCTGATCCTGGCTCCTACCCGCGAACTGGTGAACCAGATCGCGAAGAACCTTGTTTCCTTCGTCAAGGGCACACCGCTGCGCGTGTCCTCCATCGTTGGCGGCGTGTCCATCAACGGCCAGATCAAGCGCCTTGAGCGCGGTACGGACATTCTGGTGGCAACACCGGGACGTCTTCTGGATCTGGTTGAGCGGCGTGCTGTGCGTCTCGACACGGCCAGCTTCCTGGTGCTGGACGAAGCCGACCAGATGCTGGATCTTGGCTTTATCCATGCCCTGCGCAAGATCGCGTCTCTGGTCGCCAAGAAGCGTCAGACGCTTCTGTTCTCCGCCACGATGCCGAAGCAGATCAACGAACTTGCCCAGTCTTATCTGACTGATCCGGTTCGCGTAGAAGTCGCTCCTGCCGGCAAGACAGCCGACAAGGTCACCCAGAAGGTCCATTTCATGGACTCAAAGGCGAAGACCGATTTCCTGATCAACTTGCTGTGCGAAGGTCCGGACGACATGTCCCTGGTCTTCTGCCGCACCAAGCATGGCGCAGAACGGTTGATGAAGAAGCTGGTGTCCTGCGGAATTTCTGCCGGATCCATCCATGGCAACAAGAGCCAGAACCAGCGTGACCGGGCCATCAAGGGCCTGCGAGAAGGTGAAATCAAGGTTCTGGTCGCAACCGACGTGGCAGCTCGCGGCATCGACATTCCCGGCGTCAGCCACGTCTATAATTTCGAGCTGCCGGAAGTTCCCGAAGCCTATGTGCACCGGATTGGCCGTACCGCCCGTGCGGGTGCCAACGGCGACGCAATCGCTCTTTGTGCTCCCGAGGAAATCGGCCTGTTCCGTCAGATCGAGAAGCTGACCGGCAACCGCATCGAAGTTGCAAGCGGTGATGTGCCGTCTGATCGTGCAGCCGTCTCTCCCCGTCGTGGCAAGGGCGGCGGACAACGTCAGCGCTCTAGCGGCAACGGTGGATATGGTGGGCGTGAAAGCAACGGCAAGTCCAAGAATGCGGGCAAGGCAGATGCTGACCGCCGTCCGCGCCGTCCGCGCCGCCGTCCGCAGGGCGAACGGTCAGCCGCCGCGTAATATGCTGAGCTCATTGCAGGCCTGCAATGACAGATAGAAGCCTCTTTGGGGGAAAGAGAGCCGGCTGATTTCAGCCGGCTCTTCTGTTCTTAGCCATGCAATTTTAGCAATGCAGTTGATCGGTTGGCGGATTTTAGCGGGATTTCTATCTAGTGTATTGAAAATTATATGAAAAATGGATTTGAAGATTTTTTCATGCAATGAAAAAAATACATTGATCATTCCGTTAACGTAATCTATAAGCATCATCGTTGGCTGCACGGAATGGTTGAGGCCGGTCGAAGCAGTGGAAACGGACCAGCCGCTGGATTGCGGCGAAACGTCCGGTGAAAGTTCAAAAATTTAAACGACGAAGGTTTAACCCTCACCGGGCAAGGCATTTGCTTGCTAGCGGTAATGGCTATCCATAGGAACGGAAAACTGGGCAGCAACGCAATTTTTGATTTGCGGGGCCGGTCCGCAGGACTGTCCGTGCTGCAGGGTCTTGGAGGCTGTTTGCCTGTTTGATCCGTCATTGGCGTGCTGCGTAAATAACGAATCATCTTGTGGTCGCGGGCGGCAACTGGCCTGCAACGGAACAGACCGTCCCCTAGGCGGCGTGTTGCAGGGAAGTGTTGTGCGTTCGCAGCCGGGAGCTCTCTTGAGAAAGGGCGTTTCCGGTCTTCCCCATCGTCCACAAGGCAGCGGCGTCAGAGTTTTCATACTCTGGCGCCGCATGTGCATTCAGGCTTCGTCTGAGCTCTATTCTCACATATTCGGATAGTTTGGGCCACCTGACCCTTCGGGGACCGTCCAGGTGATGTTGCCGTTCGGGTCCTTGATGTCGCAGGTCTTGCAGTGGACGCAGTTCTGCGCGTTGATCTGGAAGCGCGGGGCGTCTTCCCCTTCCTCAATCCACTCATAGACGCCCGCAGGGCAATAGCGGTTCGAGGGACCGGCGAAGACATCGTGTTCTGACAGCTTCTGAAGGGTTTCGTCCTTCACCTTGAGATGGATCGGCTGATCTTCCTCGTGGTTGGTATTGGACAGGAACACGGACGACAGCTTGTCGAATGAGATCACGCCATCTGGTTTCGGATAGTCGATCTTCTTGCAGTCTTTTGCCGGCTTGAGGCTGGCAGCATCCGTCTTGCCATGCTTGAGCGTGCCGAAGAAGGAAAAGCCGAAGAGCTGATTGGTCCACATGTCTAGACCGCCGAGGGCGATACCCAGAACCGTGCCATACTTGGACCAAAGCGGCTTGACGTTGCGCACCCGCTTCAGATCTGCGCCGATCTCGCTTTCGCGCCAGGCGGTGTCATAGCTGGTGAGTTCCGCACTTTCTTCGCCGCGCCCGAGCGCGGCCATGACTTCCTCGGCTGCCAGCATGCCGGACAGCATAGCGTTGTGAGATCCCTTGATCCGGGGAACATTTACGAAGCCTGCAGAGCAGCCCATGATCAGGCCGCCCGGGAAGGAGAGTTTCGGGACCGACTGATAGCCACCCTCTGTTATGGCACGTGCGCCATAAGAAATGCGCTTGCCGCCCTCGAACGTCTCGCGGATGGCCGGGTGGGTCTTGAAGCGCTGGAACTCGTCGAAGGGGGAGAGCCACGGGTTCTGGTAGTTCAGGTGCACCACGAAGCCGACGGCGACCTGGTTGTCTTCAAGGTGATAGAGGAATGCGCCGCCGCCAGTCTTGCCGTCCAGCGGCCAGCCGAAGGAGTGCTGGACGAGACCCGGACGGTGCTTCGCCGGATCGATCTGCCACAGTTCCTTGATGCCAATGCCGAATTTCGGCACGTCGCTGTCCTTGGCAAGATCGAATTTCTCGATCAGCTGCTTTGCCAGAGATCCGCGGGCACCTTCCCCGATCAGCACGTATTTGCCGCGCAGTTCCATGCCACGGGTGAACATGGCATTCGGCTTTCCGTCCCGGCCAATGCCCATGTCACCGGTGGCAACGCCGACAACGCGGCCGACATCGTCATAGAGCAGTTCCGCCGCAGCAAAACCCGGATAGATCTCGACGCCCAGTTCCTCTGCCTTTGCAGCAAGCCAGCGGCAGACATTGCCCAGGGAGACAATGTAATTGCCGTGATTGTTCATGAGCTTGGGCAACAAGGTATTCGGCAGGCGCATGGACCCTGCGGGGCCAAGCACCAGAAACTGATCGGCGGTCACCGGGGTCTTCAGCGGAGCGTCTGCGTCATCGCGCCACTCGGGCAGAAGCTTGTCCAGGGCAATCGGATCAATAACGGCACCAGACAGAATATGGGCACCCACTTCCGAACCCTTTTCCAGAACAACGATGCTGATCTCTTCGCTCTTTTCGGCGGCGATCTGCTTCAGTCGAATCGCTGCCGCCAGTCCCGCTGGGCCTGCGCCGACAATAACAACGTCGACCTCCATGCTTTCGCGTTCGCCCAGTGCGTCCTGTTCCGACATGATTTTCTCCCTCATTCCGTCTGGGTGGTCCAGCTGAGTCTCTTTTTGCACTTTTTTTGGATCATAACACTGGTTTTCTGGATGTTTTCCGGCTCTGTGTGGCCCGTTTTCCTGCATCAAACGAATGTTAGATCCAGCGTTCACACCGTCTGCAAGCTGCATCGAACCTGCCGATTACGTAAACGTAACTTGTCATACTCGGGTTCACGCGGCAAGCGGGGTACGGATAGCGGGGACAATTTGCGTCAAGAGCTGTGGAGGAGCGGAAATGTGAGCATTCTCTTTGTCATGTTCCGCCGCAGCCGCTAGATTGCCCGGCGGAGGCACTGGATTTGCAAAACACTGAGCGTGCACAGCGCGAACTTGAATCGCTCCTGGACTTTTTTGTCGCATCTGGCCTGGACTGTTTTCTTGAAGAGGAAGCAGTCGACAGCTTTGCCCTGTCCGAAGCGGCGCCAGCCCGTTTTGCGGCTTCCCCGCCTGTGAGCACCGCACCTGCCAGTCCCACTAATAACAGTCCCTCAACTGCAAGAGCTCCCACGGTTCTGCAAAGACCGCATGATGGCCCGCTAAAGGATTTTTCCAAACCGCTGCAAGCGCCCGCTGAAACTGCCGCTCCTTCTGCAATGAGCGATGCCGTCGTGCCCGACCGCGCTGCCATCGATATGGCGCGGGAAGCCGCGCGGACAGCGGGGAGCCTCGACGATCTGAAGGCCTGTCTCGAGGCATTCTCGGGCTGCAATCTCAAGCTCACAGCCAAGTCTCTGGTCTTTGCCGATGGCAGGCCGGGGTCGCGGGTGATGCTTATCGGGGAGGCCCCGGGGCGGGACGAGGATGCGTCTGGGGTCCCGTTTATCGGGCGGTCAGGCCAGTTGCTGAACAAGATGCTGGCAGCCATCGGACTGGAACGCGGGGATGTCTATATCGCCAATGTCGTGCCATGGCGTCCACCGGGCGACCGGACCCCGACACCCCAGGAAACGGAAATCTGCAAGCCCTTCATTGCCCGCCAGATCGAACTGGTTGCGCCTGATTTCCTCGTTTTTCTTGGGGCAGCCTCGGCCAAAAGTCTTCTCGGGGTACAGGATGGCATCCGGCGTATGCGGGGGCGCTGGATGACCTATGAGGCTGGCGGCAGGCAGATCCCGTGTCTTGCGACCTATCATCCCGCTTATCTGTTACGCAGCCCTTTGGAAAAAAGGCTTTCCTGGCGTGATTTCCTCTCGCTGAAGACAAAGCTGGGAGAGTAGACGGCTGACCTCCTGTTCATCCTCCCATTTTCTGGAAAACCAAAAAATAGAAACCAGTGCCACGGAAACACCAGGTATCGTTATTTTGATCATTGTATTTTAACATTACATTACAGTTTCTTGCGTAGTTTACCCCATGCAATCTCATGGGGGTGAACTTGCAAGCTTCCGAAGCGCCGCAGGGTCCGGGCGAGAAGGTGCCTGTTCTGGTCGTCGACCTGGAGGGGCTCTTGTGCGTTGAGGGAGCCGCTACGGAGTTTACCCGCAGCGGATGCCGTTTTCATTCCGAACGCATCGGCGAGCTGAGTGAGACGGTCGGCCTCCGGCTGAATGGGCTGGACAAGATGATCCGCGGGCGGATCGTTTCGAGTGCCAATTGCGAGGCTGTGATTACCTTTGAGTTCGAAAGCGCTAGTGTCCGGGAAAAGAGGAAGGAAAGCCGCCGTACCGTGCGTATTCCTGCCAGAATTTCCGACCGGCGCGGCGGACTTGTCATTCCTTCGATCATCGTCGATGCAAGCAAGTCCGGCTGCCGCGTGGAAGCGCGGGACCTGGATATGATCCCCGCTGAAGTCCGTCTCCACATCCCCGGATTGGACATGCCGGTGAATGGGGAAATCAAGTGGCGGGGTCCGGGCTGCGCGGGGGTGCAACTGCTCTGGCAATTTTCCAAAGAAAGCGATCTGAAAGTCAAACCGGTTGACGCCGCAGACAAGAACGCTCTTGGCCCTGAGGCCGGAGCCGGCAGGCAGCGCAAACGGCGTGCGGATGCTTTTGGCACGCGCGGACCCAAGAAAGTTCAATAGGCCTGCGGGGACTTGCTTTCCGGCAATGTAGAAAACCCGGGCTTGCTCCAACGCGCCAGTGCGTCCCTTTTATCCGTCTGAATAAGCCCCTATATCCTGAGCAAGAGTTGGCTTTGTTCAGGAAGGTGAGACGTGATCGACACGCTGCGCGGCTTGTTGCCGAAGAAGTTCCGGTCCCAAGGGCCGGTTATCCCGGTGGTCCGGTTGCAGGGGGCTATCGGTATGGCAACTCCCTTGCGCCCCGGTCTGTCTCTGGCGACGGTCGCCCAGCCTCTGGAGAAAGCCTTCTCGTTCAAAAAGGCACCAGCGGTCGCACTCGTCGTGAACTCGCCGGGCGGCTCGCCTGTGCAGTCAAGGCTGATTTATCAGCGTATTCGCGAGCTGGCCAAAGAGAAGGAAAAGGAAGTCCTTGTCTTTGTTGAGGATGTCGCCGCCAGTGGCGGCTACATGATCGCCTTGGCAGGGGACGAGATCATTGCCGACCCATGCGCAATTGTCGGTTCCATCGGTGTCGTCTCCGCCGGGTTCGGCTTTACCGATCTCATCAAGAAGGTCGGTGTGGAGCGGCGTGTTTATACGGCGGGGGAGAAGAAGGTCATCCTTGACCCGTTCCAGCCCGAAAATCCCGATGACATCAGCTATCTCAAGGGCCTTCAACAGGAGATCCATGACATCTTCATCGAGATGGTAAAGTCGCGGCGTGGCGATGTGCTGAGTGGCGGCGAGGACGTGTTTTCGGGCAAGTTCTGGACTGGCAGCTCAGCCCGCGGCCTTGGGCTGATCGACGGGCTCGGGCATCTGCGCGGCACTTTGAAAGAGCGCTATGGAAGCAAGGCCGAACCTAAGCTGATCTCTGCCCCAAGAGGGCTATTTGGCCGCCGCAGTTCTGTAGGCGGCGGTGTCGCGGCGCTCGCGTCCTTTTCAGGCGGCGTGCAGGGACTCGGCAACGACATTATCTCAAGCCTGGAAGAACGGGGCTTGTGGGCGCGGTATGGGCTTTGACTGGTCCGAATCTGGGGAAGGAAAACCATGACCGAACTGATCGGCTTTGCCGCTTTGGCGGCTGGAGGCTACTGGGTCTATTCGCGGATGAAGCGGAAGATGGCCGAGGTTGAAAAGCATCTCGCCGGCATTTCTGCTCGCGCAACCGGCGCGCCGCGCCATGCCGGAAATCTCGTCAGGGATCCGAAGACGGGCAGGTACCGGCCGGAACAGGGGTGATACCACCCGCGGTATTCTTAATTGCCAAAACAAATGGGCCGCACCCGCAGTCAGCGGAGGCGGCCTATTTGTTTGATCCGGAAAGTCTGCTGACCAGAGGCAGCCTTAGAGGGAAGCCAGGTAGGTCGGCAGTTTATTCATGTCCGGCACAACGATGAGCTTTTTCACCTTGCCTGCCTTGAAGGCAGAGAGGAATTTCTCGTAGTTGGTGAAGGCAACACAACCGTGAGAACCGATGCGGCCTCTGAGCAGGTTGGTATGGGTCAGCATCCCGTCACGGCCATGCATGGCAGAGGGATCCGCCGGCAGCATGCGGATGGCCTCGACACCATAGAAACGCTTCTCGCGCATGCGCAGATGGTACACATTCGGCGGCGTCGGCCCGTTGTTGCGCACATTCACATATTTCGGATTGTCCCGCATCTTGCCGATGCCGGAATGCGCTTCCAGCTTGGTGCCGTCCGGCATGTGGACGGTTGCGGAGCTGATGTCGTAAACGGCGATGCCGCTGCCCCGGCCCGGAAGCTCGATGTTCTTGGCCGTGGAGCTGAAAATTTTCGACAGACCGCTGAACGGGCTCTTTTCGTCCGTGGCCGGATCTTCTGCAGAGGCATAGGCCATTGCCACCGGTGCGCTGGGCTTTGAGGCCTGGGCAATGACGGGCTTGGCGGCTTCCGGCTTGGGTGTATGCTCTGGCCGCTTGTAGGGCACCGGAATGGTTTCCGGTTCCGGAGCTGCAGGCTCGGCCATTGCCACCTGGGCTTCTGCCTCTTTCGCCGCCTGTTCGAGAGCTGCAACTTTCGCTTTCGCCTCAGCCTCTGCCGCAATCTTTGCGGCCCGCACTTTGGCTGCTTCAGTTGCCTCCTGAAGGGCAATCACAGCCTTGTAACGGCTTTCCAGCTTCTCCCGGAGATCGGCCTTGGCGGCATTAATGTCGGTTTCCAGCTTCTGGACCCTGAGTGTGGCTTCTGCATTTGCCTCAAGTTTTCCGACCCTTGACGCGATGGAACGGGCAAAGGCTGAAGCCCGTTCGGCGGGGCTGAGGCGCTCAGGGGCGGTGATGCCATGCGCCGGGCTCAAGGACGAAACCTTGGCGGGAGCACCTTGCTCCAATGCAGCAGGGGAAACACGATCCGGGTCCTGCTTGTGAGAATAGGCTATTGCGGCACCCGCGCCGCAAAGGATTGTCAAAAGGCAGAAGACTACCTTGCGAGGGCTCGCCAAACCACACGTGTCCGCGGCCCGTCCGCTCCTCGCGGATGGCTGTTTACTCAGATACATAAGGGTCCAAACTACGCGTCCCCGTACGGCATGTGCCGCCGTGCAATGATACTGTCACTCTGCTGGGAAAGGCCTCCCCACAGGGGCCGTTCCAACGACTTCGAATAATGAAGTTTCTTGGTAACCAAGTCGTTTACGTCTTGCAGAATTCGCGTCAGACCATCAGAAAACGGCAGATTTTGGGCGTTTCCTGGATAGTGAATAGATTCTAGGACTTGGTGGGAGCGTGTTTGGGTGCGTATTTTTTACAGGACTAGGAGCGCCTGAAATTGGCCCGGAAAGGGACGGCAGGGAAGGAGGCCCGCCAGGTGCAGGGGGGCGCGGTGCCGGGGAAAAGTCCCCCGGCGCCGTTG
This sequence comes from Roseibium litorale, assembly GCF_014842915.1. Lineage (GTDB taxonomy): Bacteria > Pseudomonadota > Alphaproteobacteria > Rhizobiales > Stappiaceae > Roseibium > Roseibium litorale. Next base: position 208,545 of record NZ_JACYXI010000010.1, read on the forward strand.
ACCGCTCAGCGGTAGTGGACCGGCCGGATCGGGCGTTCGCATTCGCGGATCTCGCGGACCATGCCGTTGCTCAGGCGGATGTAGCGCCATTCCAGCGAACAGCCTTCCTTGCTTTCTATCACTAAAGGTGGGTGCTTCGGCGGATAGTTCGGAGAGGACGCCGCCTGTTGCAGCATGCAGCTCTTCGAGGCGCAAAGGATCACCCCTCCGGTCGGATCGGAGCCGTTGGAGCTTCCGGTGCTGGAAGACGACCGGTTGGATGATTGGTTGTTCGAAGCCTGCTGTGCATTTGCCGGCACAAGCGCGGCGGAAAGGCTCAGGCTCAGGCCAAGGATCAGGCCTATTGTCGTTGTTGTATGCGTTTTCATGACAGTCTCCATGGTGCGAATTCCTCATTCGCTTTTGTCCGGCTCCCTCTGGAGGCGGTAAGGAGATCATGTCAGAGCTTACCCTTCGGAACTGTGATGTAAGGCACGGTTTGTCACTTGCTTTCGCGGCCCCCGCCGGACCATCCGCTTGACCTTCGTGTTCCTCCGTGGCACCAGTCGCGGCACGCGCGGGGAGAGCCCGCCACTCCTTTACCTTTTGCACGGAACGGTTCCATGTCGAGCGACGCCCTGCCGGCGCATATGCGCCCCGAGAATTCCTTTCAAGGCCTGATCCTGACCTTGCAGCGGTTCTGGGCGGACCAGGGCTGCGTGGTGCTTCAGCCCTACGACATGGAAGTGGGAGCGGGCACGTTCCATCCGGCAACCACCTTGCGCTCTCTCGGCCCGCGTCCCTGGAAGGCCGCTTACGTGCAGCCTTCGCGCCGCCCGACCGATGGCCGCTATGGCGAGAACCCGAACCGCCTGCAGCATTATTATCAGTTTCAGGTCATTCTGAAGCCGTCGCCGGACAATCTTCAGCAGCTCTATCTGAACTCGCTCTATGCGATCGGTCTCGACCCGAAGGTTCATGATATCCGCTTCGTTGAGGATGACTGGGAAAGCCCGACGCTGGGGGCCTGGGGCCTTGGCTGGGAATGCTGGTGTGATGGCATGGAAGTCTCGCAGTTCACTTATTTCCAGCAGGTGGCAGGCTTTGAATGTTCGCCGGTGTCCGGCGAGCTGACCTATGGCCTGGAGCGCCTGGCCATGTATATTCAGGGCGTCGATAACGTTTACGACCTGAACTACAACGGCCGTGAAGGCGCAGAGAAGGTCACCTATGGCGACGTCTTCCTGCAGGCCGAACAGGAGTATTCCCGGCACAATTTCGAGCATGCCGATACGGAAATGCTGTTCCGTCATTTCAAGGATGCGGAAGGCGAATGCAAGGCGCTGCTGGCTGCCGGCGCCAAGGCCCGTGACGAAGCAGGTGCGGATGTGCATCAGGTGGTTCTGCCGGCCTATGATCAGTGCATCAAGGCGTCCCATGCCTTCAACCTGCTGGATGCCCGCGGCGTGATCTCGGTGACCGAGCGCCAGAGCTACATTCTGCGCGTGCGCGAACTGGCCAAGGCCTGCGGCGCGGCCTTCCTGGAAACGAAAGCTGGTGGCGTGGGGTACGAAAGCTGAGTGCTCAAGCCTTTAGCGTGACAAGCTGCTTCTTCACAGTTAGCCTCCGCGTCAATTCTACGCGGAGGCTTTTTCATGTCCTGGTTTCTTCTGGCGCTGACCGGTGCGCTCGGTCTCTACCTCATATCGCTCTACAACGGTCTCGTCACCAAGCGTCAGATGGTCAATGAAGGCTGGAGCGGCATCGACGTTCAACTGAAGCGCCGGACCGATCTCATTCCAAATCTGGTGGAGGTGGTCAAAGGATACGCTTCTCACGAGCGGGAGGCGCTGGAAGCCGTGACCCGCATGCGGACCCAGGCAGAAGCCGTTGCCGGGGATGATATTGAAGGCCGGGCTAAGGCCGAGGGGATGCTTTCCCAGGCGCTGGGCCGTCTGATGGCGGTGGCTGAAAATTATCCGGACCTCAAGGCGAGCCAGAATTTTGCCGATCTGCAAGCCTCCCTGGACAAGGTGGAGCATGAACTCCAGATGTCCCGGCGGTATTACAATGGCGCTGTTCGGGGATTGAACGTCGCCGTCGAGAGTTTTCCTTCCAATCTCGTGGCCCGGAATTTCGGGTTTGAGAAGGCGGACTATTTCGAGATCGAGGATGCCTCCGACCGGACCGTCCCGAGTGTTTCCTTCTGATCCGGAGTGACAATGATCAGATCCAGCCTGCCGGCTTTCCTGTTTCGCGTGATCTTTCTTCCCTTGCTGCTCGGATGCTTCCTTCAGGCCGCAGGTGCGCAAGAGCGCATCGTGGACTTCAAGTCGCTGATCGATATCGAAAAGAGCGGCGTGGTCCGGGTGGAGGAGACCATCACGGTCGATGCCGAAGGACAGCGTATCGAACGGGGCATCTTCCGGGACATTCCCACCCGCTTCCGGGATGGGGAGGGCCGTCTTCATCAGACTGGAATTGAGGTTCTTGCTGTCAAACGCGATGGCAAGGACGAGAATTTCCGGATCAACCGGTCGACCGGCGGCGTCCGGATCTATATCGGTTCCCCCTCAGTCTATCTCCAGCCGGGCCGCTACACCTATTCCATCGTCTATGAAACCACGCGTCAGATCCGGTTCTTTGACAGTCACGATGAGTTCTACTGGAATGTTACGGGCAATGAATGGGCCTTCAGCATAGGCCATGTCACCGCCGAAGTGCGGGCGCCTGAGGGGGCGGCCTTCGTTAAATGGGCCGCCTACACTGGAGCTTATGGCGCAACGGGGAGCGATTTCACGGTCCGGCAGGAAGATATTGGAAACGGGCTATTGTTCCGCACCACCCGTTTGCTTGGCCCCACCGAAGGTCTTACCATCGTTGCGGCTCTGCCTGCCGGAACGGTTGAGAAACCGGGTCTTAGCGAGAGCGCGGGCTATTTTCTGGCCGACTACACCGTCCAGCTGGCCGCGCTCGGCGGTCTGCTGGCTGCCTTTCTTTATTACGTCTTCGCCTGGATGAAGGTGGGGCGCGACCCCAAGGCCGGGGTGATCTTTCCGCGCTTTGAGCCGCCCGCAGGCGTGTCTCCGGCTCTGGCACATTTTATCTATCATCGGGGCTTTTCAGCGGGCGGATGGATTGCCGTTGCGGCTGCCAGTCTGTCTCTCGCAATCAAGGGCGTCATCAAGCTTCAGGATCTCAATGGGGATCTGAAATTGACCAAAACCGGCAAGAAGGTTGCGAACCTTCTTCCCAAGGGCGAAGCCGTCATCGATCAGTGGCTGACGGATCAGGGCGGTGAGGCGCTTATCTGTGACAGCAACAGTCAGGCGGTCTCCTCCCTTGGATCGGAGTTTTGCTCTGCTATCTCGACGGAAAACAAGGACCGCTATTTCCTGAGCAACTGGCGCTGGATCCTGCCGGGCGTCGGGATCTCCTTCGTCACGCTGATCGCTCTGGCCTTCTCCGGGGCCCTGGCAGAGTATCACTTCGTCTTCATTTTCGTGATCAGCATCTTCACCGCAGTGATCTCCGTAATTGCCAGAAGCCTGCCGGATAAGACACAGGTCTGGGTCATTCTGGGCTTCAGTTTCGTCCTGATCTTCAGCCTTCTGGCGGTTCTTTCGTCCTTCAGCAGTGATAGTGCGCCTCTTGTCTTCGCTGTGCTGGTTGCTCTGGCCAGTCTGACGCTGATCTTTGCTGTTCTGCTGGCAACGCCGACCGCGCATGGCCGGCAGGTTCTGGATGAGATCGAAGGCTTGGAAATGTATCTCTCCGTCGCAGAAGCAGAGCGGATGAACATGCAAGGGGCATCACTTATGAACCAGGCCCACTTTGAGGCGCTGTTGCCCTATGCCGTGGCTCTTGGCGTCGAAAAACCTTGGTCGAAAGCCTTCGAAGCCTGGATGAAGACGGCTGCAGGCGCCAATGATCCCAGCTATGATCCCTACTGGTACTCCGGCCAGCATTTCTCGGGCAGCGGCTTTGCCTCATCCCTCAGTTCCACTGTGTCTTCCCTGTCGGGCACTTTCTCGTCCTCGCTGCCGGAAACGGATTCCTCCAGCTCCGGTTTTTCGAGCGGTGGCGGCTCATCCGGCGGCGGCGGAGGCGGCGGCGGCGGCGGGGGCTGGTGAGGCCAGCCCGTACTTGATTGCAGTTTCTGGAAAATTGACGCTAGGTTATTGTTTTCATTGGTCTGCGACTCACTGACGCCTTTCTCAGAAACCTGCCTGATTCTTGATCTATCTCAATGTCCGCCCGCGGGCTTGCTCCTAGTCCGGTTACAGCGCTGTTCCGCGCAAGGACTTAGGAGATAGAAATGAATAGGAAAAGGGCTGGGCTGCTGGGGCTTCTTGTTTCAGCGGGAATGGGGGCGCTCGTATGTCAGGCTGCCGCAGCAGATATGCCGTCCGCACAGGATACCTCTGATGTGACGGTCTTCAAGCAGTTGAGCCCCTGGCAGATCCGTGTGCGCGCTCTTGGCGTGATCACTCAGGACAGTGGCTCCGTGAACGGTGTGGCCGGCTCCGACCTTTCCTTTTCCGACACGGTGATCCCTGAACTCGACATCACCTACTTCTTCACCGACAATATCGCCGCGGAACTGATCCTGGGCACCACCTACGCCAAGGTTTATGGCGAAGGCACCATCTCGGGTCTGAACCAGATCGGCAAGACCTGGGTGCTGCCGCCCACCTTGACCCTGCAGTATCACTTCACCAACTTCGGTGCCTTCAAGCCCTATGTCGGTGCCGGTGTGAACTACACGATCTTCTACAGCCAGTCCGCCGATAGTGCCGACAAGCTGCATGTGAAGAACGCCTTTGGTGCCGCCGTTCAGGCCGGTTTCGATTACATGATCGACGACCACTGGGGCGTGAACCTGGACGTAAAGAAGATCTTCATGGAGCCGGACTTCGACGTGACCGTTGGCGGCACAAAGCTGTCCGGCAAGGCTGAACTCAATCCCTGGCTGGTTGGTGCAGGTATCACCTACCGCTTCTAAATCCGTCCCCCGGAAGGGTGGTCAGATCTTTTGGAAAGCCGGAGCAGGACCTGCTCCGGCTTTTCTGTTTCTTGAGAGGGCTGATACCGGTCCGTTGGATCTTCCGGGGGTGACAAGTTGGCTCTGACTTGGTAACGGACGAGCCGAGTAATCTGCTGGCGGATTTTCATGCCGCCTCAACCCAAGGCTTGTGTTCCCGATGCCCGATCTCCTGCTTGAGCTGTTCAGCGAGGAAATCCCCGCGCGCATGCAGCGCCGCGCCGCTGAAGACCTGAAATCCCTGGTCACCAATGCCTTGGTCGATGCCGGTCTTCCCTATGAAGGCGCAAAGGCTTTTGCGACCCCGCGCCGTCTGGCCCTGCATGTGGCGGGTGTGCCTGCCGCCTCTTCCGCGACCCGTGAAGAGCGCAAGGGTCCGCGCGTCGGCTCTCCGGAAAAGGCCATCGAAGGCTTTCTGCGTGGCGCAGGCCTGTCGTCCCTCGACGAGGCGACCATTCAGGCCGACCCGAAGAAGGGTGAGTTCTATGTGGCGGTGATCGAAAAGCCGGGCCGTCCGGCGATCGACATCATTGCCGATTTCATGCCGGGCATCATCCGCAACTTCCCCTGGCCGAAGTCCATGAAGTGGGGTTCGGGCCAGATGCGCTGGGTGCGTCCGCTGCATTCCATCGTCGCAACCTTCGGGCCGGAAACCGAAGAGCCGGATGTCGTGCCGTTTGAAGTGGATGGCATCAAAGTTGGCAAGAGTACCCATGGCCACCGCTTCCTGGCGGATGAGGCCTTCGAGGTGCGCCGTTTCGATGACTACGCGCCGAAGCTGGAAAAGCACAAGGTCGTGCTCGATGCCGACCGCCGTAAGGACATGATCCTGCATGACGCCAAGGACCGGGCTCTGGCGCTTGGACTGGAACTGGTTGAGGATGAGGGCCTTCTTGAAGAGGTTGCCGGCCTGGTCGAGTGGCCAGTGGTGCTGACCGGAACATTCGAGGATGCGTTCCTGGAAATTCCGGATGAGTGCATTCGCCTGACGATCCGTGCGAACCAGAAGTGTTTCGTGCTGAAGGACCCCAAGACGGGCCGCCTGGCCAACCGCTTCGTGCTGACCTCCAACATCGAAGCGCCTGATGGCGGCAAGACCATCGTGGCAGGCAATGAGAAGGTGATCCGCGCCCGTCTGTCCGACGCCCGTTTCTTCTGGGAAACGGACCTAAAGACGAAGCTCGCGGACAACCTGCCCAAGCTTGACAGCATCGTCTTCCACGAGAAGCTCGGCACGCAGGGCGAGCGGGTTCAGCGTCTGACGGCTCTGGCCGCAGAGATCGCGCCGCTGGTTGGCGCCGATGTCGAAAAGGCCAAGCGCGGCGCAACGCTTGCCAAGGCCGATCTGGTCTCTGCCATGGTCTATGAGTTCCCGGAACTTCAGGGCCAGATGGGCCGGACCTATGCGGCCAAGCAGGGCGAGGACGAGTCCGTTGCGATTGCCATTGAAGACCATTACCGGCCCCAGGGCCCGAGCGACAAGGTTCCGGCAGATCCGGTTGCCATCGCGGTCGCGCTTGCCGACAAGCTGGATCTGCTGACCGGATTCTGGGCCATCGATGAAAAACCGACCGGCTCCAAGGATCCCTTCGCCCTCCGCCGTGCCGCCCTTGGTGTGATCCGCATCGTGCTGGAAAACGGCCTGCGCCTGCCGCTGCAAAAGAGCCTGTTGTCCGCGCTCAAGACCCACAGGGCAAGCGTCGCCAATGCGGATGCGCTTGTTGAGGATCTGCTTTCCTTCTTCGCAGACCGCCTGAAGAACCACCTCAAGGATCAGGGCGCACGCCATGATCTGATCGATGCGGTCTTCGCGCTGGGCGGTCAGGATGACCTTTTGATGGTGGTCAAGCGGGTGGAAGCTCTGGGCTCGTTCCTCGACACCGAGGACGGCAAGAACCTCGCCGCCGGCTACAAGCGTGCCGTGAACATCCTGAAGGCAGAAGAAAAGAAGGACGGCGCTGCCGTTTCCGGCAAGCCGCATGCGGACCACCTGCGCGAACAGGCGGAAATCGATCTGGCCGCGGCCATCGACAGCGCCCGCGCTGAAGCTGCTGATGCGGTGAAGGCGGAAGACTTCGAAGCCGCCATGACGGCCCTGTCCAAGCTCCGCGCGCCTGTTGATGCCTTCTTCGAGGCCATTCTGGTGAATGCGGATGACGCGGACCTCCGCCTCAACCGCCTGCGCCTCCTCGCCGAAATCCGCGACGCCGCCCACGTGGTCGCCGACTTCTCCAAGGTTGCCGGCTAAGTCTTCCCGGCTTTAGAAACTCAAAGCCCCGCCCGGAGAGATCCTGGCGGGGCTTGTTGTTTGTGACGTAAGGATACTCGGGGCGCTTCTAGCGTCAGAGCCGTGTTATCTTCATTCACTCCAGCTCCTTTGCCCCCTCCGTCATCAACTCTGTTTTGCGATGTCCTCTCTGATTCTGGCATTGAGGATGACGATGATCTTGCGCATGAGAGCCGAGATGGCAACGATTGGCTTTTTGCCGTTCTGTATAAGCCGTTGATAGAACG
>NZ_JACYXI010000011.1 GCF_014842915.1 Roseibium litorale
CTCTCCAAGCGGGAAAAGGAAGCGGCAGGGAGCCATGATGACTGCGGGTGAAAACCCGATCCCCGCACGGTCGCCTGCCACTGCTCTCCCGGCAGTTTAGGGGCCGGGAGAGCACCCCATCATAACATCGGCAAGAACAAACAATCCCCAGGCTTCACAAGGGGGCTTTGCCGCAGGTCTTAGCGCGGACGTTTCAGGACTTCGAAGGCGAGGAACTGGGTGGTCTGCTCCGCATTGAAATTGTTGTCGGACGCAAGGATCAGCACGTCGGTGCCGTCCTGTCCCTTGGCGAAGGTCATGGCTTCGACATTGTCCGGCGTCAGTCCAATGGCGCCGAGATCCAGGATCTGGGTCTTGCGGACAGGAACGATCCGCTCTTCCGTGGTGGACAGGCTGCCGATCTTCGACACATCCGTTGCCCCGTCCAGGTCGATCATGAACAGGCGGATGGTGTTGCCAATGTCCTGCGCATAGCCGCGCTCCAGGGTCAGCAGACGGTGATTGTCCAGCGCCAGGATCTCCGGCATGCCGTTGTCGTTCCAGCCATCCGCCTTCACGGGTGCCTGGGGGATGGGGCTGACCGGATAGACATATTGTGCCTTGGCAAGGCCGCTGGTGGCGTCAAAACGGATCAGGCGGGCAAGGCTGCCGTTGGTCAGGGTGGACGCAGGGCCGTCCTGATAGAGAGCGGCCTCAAGACCCACGATGATGTCGCCGTCCTTCATGACGGCGAGGCTTTCGAAGGCGTTGTTGTTGCGGATGCCGCTTGTCTTGTCAGCGCTCGGTGCAAAGCCCTCCGGCAGAACAAACTCGCGGACGAACTGGCCGTCGTCGCCCGTCACGCGCAGGAAGGGCGGAAGGCCTGCTTTCGCATCGCCCTCGCTGGTCCATAGGATGCCGTCCTGGCTGAAGCGGATGGCTTCCGGATCCACGGTCTTTTCGGCAAAGGGCTTGCCGTTGGTGTCGAGCAGGGTGGTCGTTTGGGACACATTGACCGAATGCAGCCCCTTTGCATCTACCTGGATATCAAGATCATAGAAGCGCGCAGGCGCCTTCTGCGAACGGTCATCGGAGATGGCGATAAAGCGCCGGGACGGGAAGTCGTAGTCGAGACCGGAAATGCCGCCAAACTCAACACCGTCGATCATCGTTCCGGTTGGAAGCGTGACTTCTCCAAGGAAAGACAGGCTGATGGAGGCCGAGCAGTCTGAAAGAGGGCAGGGCGTGTCGAAACGGGTGCCGGTTTCAAGCGCGAGTGCCGGGGCGGACAGAAGGAAGGCGAAGGAGGCGGAGACCAGAAGGCGGTTCAGCATGGGAAACTCACTGGACGAGAAGGGAGCTGCCCGCCCAAGAGACGGACAGGGACCGGTTCCATATGCGCCGCGCCGATGAAACCTCGGCTACGGTTTCCTGACGCTTCTGTGACATTCAATCAGAGCTGAATAAGATTGATGGCCCAGCCGCTAGCGGCCATGAGGACAAGCGTTTTGCCAAGGCCGAGATGCAGGCGCAAAAGCAGCAGGGCAGCGAGGGCGGTGAGCGTTGCTGCCCGCCAGTCAAGCGTGGAAACATCCGGCACCCAGAGTGCTGCGGGTCCGAAGCTCTGCCGCGAGACCTTGCCGAAGAGCGCATGGAGCGCGAACCAGAGGCCGAGGTTGAGAATGACTCCGGCCACGGCTGCGGTGATGGCGGCGAGTGCACCGCGCAGGCGGGGAGCACTGTCCAGCCGCTCGATGAAGGGCGCACCAGTGAAAACCAAGAGGAAGCAGGGGGCGAAGGTGACCCAGAGGCCAACGGCTGCACTTGCCAGCCCAAGCCAGACCCCGCCTGCCTTCTCACCGGCCAGATAGGCGACGAATTCCGTTACCAGAATGAGCGGTCCAGGCGTTGTCTCGGCAAGGCCAAGCGCGTCGATCACCTCATTGGCGCTGAGCCAGCTGCGGTTTACGGCCACCTCCTGCCCCAGATAGGCCAGCACGGCATAGGCTCCTCCGAAGGTGACGACAGCCAGCTTCGAATAGAGAATGCCAATCTGGCTGAGCAAGTGTTCGGGCCCAGCGGCCGCGACCAGGACGCCCAGAGGCAGCAGCCAGATGCAAAGCCACGTCAGAGCGGTGACAAAAGCCGCTTTTGACGAGTTTTGGCGGCGGGGGGCTGGTGCTGTTGTAGTGTCCTTCCGGCTGATCAGATATCCGTAGACACCGGCAGTCAGAACGATCAGCGGGAAGGGCAGGGCAAAAATGAAGATCCCGGCGAAAGCCAGCCCTGCCAGCACCCAATGGTCTATGCCCTTGAGCGCTCTTTTGCCGATCCGCAGAAGCGCTTCAATAACGATGATGATCACCGCCGATTTGATGCCGAGAAACAGAGCTTGCGTGAATGGGGCGGTGCCGAAAGCGCCGTAAAGACCAGCGAGGAGCAGAACGACCACCGCGCCGGGGAGCACAAAGGCGAGGCCTGCGATCAGGCCTCCTAGCGTGCCATGCAAACGCCAGCCGGACCAGGTGGCAAGCTGCATCGCCTCCGGGCCGGGCAGCATCATGCAGAAACTGAGGGCGTTGAGATATTGCCGCTCTGTCAGCCACTTGCGCTCGTCCACCAGAACCCTGTGCATGAGCGCAATCTGCGCTGCTGGTCCCCCGAAGGACAGGACGCCGATCTTGAGCCAGACTATCGCGGCTTCCCGGAGGCTGGGGTGCTGTTCAGTCATCCAGCCTCCATTGCATTGTCAGACTGTCCCGGCGCTGAGGCGGGCAACGGGCTTTTCCTCGATCGGCCAGTGGACGATGGCAGCGAAAATCCCAAGCGCAATGCCTGCCCACCAGATCGGGTCATAAGACCCTGTGGCCTCATAAATCTTGCCGCCCAGCCAGACGCCCAGGAACGAGCCGACCTGATGGGAGACAAAGACGAAGCCAAACAGGGTCGCCATGTAGCGCGGACCGAACATGACAGCGACCAGACCAGAGGTTGGCGGGACGGTGGAGAGCCACAGGAGACCCATCGATCCCGCAAACAGAAGCACAGAGGCAGGAGACGGGGGGAGGATCAGGAAGATCGCGATTGCCACAGAGCGGGCAAGATAGATCGTGGACAGGAAAATGGGCTTGGAATAGCGCCCGCCAATATAGCCGGAGATCAGGGAGCCTGCGACGTTGCAAAGCCCGATCATGGCAATTGCGGCAGCACCCCAGGACGGGTCCATGCCAAGATCGGCGATATAGGGGGGAAGGTGAACCGTGATGAAGGCCAGGTGGAAGCCGCAGACAAAGAAGCCGAAGATCAGAAGGATAAAGCCCTTGGTGGCGAAAGCTTCGGCGATTGCCTGCTTCAGGTTTTGAGAGGCGACGCCAGCTTGAGATGCAGGAGCCTCGCTTTTGCCCCGGATGGCAACTGCAAGGAAGGGGATCAGCATCATCAGGCCGGCAAAGACGATCAGCGTTTGCTGCCAGCCCACGCCCTCGAGCAACGCGCCGCCGAGGGGGGCGAACAGGAACTGTCCGAGAGAGCCGGACGCCGTGCCGATGCCGAAGGCAAGGGAGCGCTGTTCCGGGGTCACTGTCCGGCCAAAGGCTGCCAGAACCAGAGAGAACGAGGAAAACGCGATCCCGAGGCCGACCAGCACGCCTGCGGATATATGCAGAATCACCGGTGTGGTGGCATCCGCCATGAGATAGAGGCCGGAAGCATAGAGCACGGCGCCCAGTGTCATGGTCTTCCAGGTGCCGAAGCGGTCAGAGCACATGCCTGCGACCGGCTGGCCAAAGCCCCACATGAGGTTCTGGATGGCGATCGCCAGACCGAAGATCTCGCGGTTCCAGTCACGCGCTTCCGTCATGGGTTGCAGCAGCAAGCCCATGGCCGAGCGCGGGCCGAAGGAAAGCAGGGCGATCAGGCAGCCGCAGGCGATGATCAGCGGAATGTTCGGGCGGCCAGAGGCGGCGGCTGACGGAATGGGGGACGGCGTGCTGCTCATTCGGATCTCTCACCAAAGGCCAATCGGAACATTGAGAGTACGCGGGAGACGGGATCCGCAGAAACGATATTTCGTGAAAGACCCATCAGCAACGCGAATGAAAGCCCCCGTGCAGGTCATGAGAACCGGGTTGTCATGCGGTGAAAGATTGGCCCCCATCTGCCCTTCTTGCATGCAAAGGTCGCATCTGCGCGCTGAATGGATCAGGCAAGATCATGAAATGATGAAGCTTTTGAGACAAAACGCCCGGTTTCGTGAATGCCTATGGATTTTCCACTTTCAAGGTTCTATATAAGCTCTGAAAGAGCAGAAGGTAGAGCAAGGGCGATACGGCCCGTTTTCTTTGGCAATAGATATACTCAAATTGAGTATAAAGTCCTGAGGGAGGTCCCCATGACCATCACCAGTTCTCCGGCCGCCTTCAAGGGTGCCACTCCCGTCGCTCTGGAGCGTTATGGCCGCCTGCCGCGTCCGGATCTCAGCTATACGCCGGAAGTCGCCGAAGCGACTGCTCCGATCTACGAGAAGCTGAAGCACATCATCCCTGCGATCGAGTGGCCAGCACTTGCTCCGACCATTCATGCTATCAATCTGCTGAAAAAGCAGCGCAATGCGGTGATCCTGGCACATAACTACATGACGCCGGACATCTACCACGGTGTGGCCGATATCGTTGGTGACAGCCTTCAGCTCGCCATCGAGGCAACCCGTACGGATGCGCAGGTCATCGTTCAGTGCGGCGTGCACTTCATGGCCGAGACCTCGAAGATCCTGAGCCCGGAAAAGACGGTTCTGATCCCGGATATGCGGGCTGGCTGCTCGCTGGCCGAGTCGATCACTGGCGCCGATGTCCGCGCCCTGCGCGAGCGCAATCCCGGTGTCCCGATCATCACCTATGTGAACACCTCCGCCGATGTGAAGGCCGAGTGCGACATCTGCTGCACGTCATCCAATGCGCTGGAAGTGGTCGAGAGCTTTGGTGTCGACCGGGTGTTCCTCATTCCGGACAAGTATCTGGCCGCCAATGTCGGCAACAAGACCGATGTGGACGTTCTGGTCTGGGATGGGGCTTGCGAGGTGCATGAGCGCTTCACCGCCAAGGAGCTGCGCGACTACCGCAAGATCGAACCGGACATCAAGATCATCGCCCATCCGGAGTGTCCGCCGGAAGTCGTCGCCGAGGCTGACTTTGCCGGCTCCACCGCGCATATGATCGACTGGGTGAAGACCCGCAAGCCGGAGAAGGTGATGATGATCACCGAATGCTCCATGGCCGATAATGTCGCCAGCGAGACGCCGGGCGTGAATTATATCCGTCCGTGCAACCTGTGCCCGCACATGAAGCGGATTACACTGGACAAGATCCTCGACACCTTGGTCGAGATGAAGGAAGAAGTAATCGTCGATCCGGTCGTCGCCGAAAAAGCGCGAATCGCGGTCGAGCGGATGATCAATCTGAAGAAGAACTGATCGATCATTCTAATCTGTAGTGAAGGCTGCTGCCGGACATTGGCTCCGGCAGGGTTTTCGATCCGGCTCCTCAGGTGCCGGTTCATCATGGGACATTCCTATGGGCATTTCGGTCGAAGATTTCGCCCCCGCGCTTGCGGGCAAGGACGTTGATGACGTCGTCATTCTGGGCGGCGGTCTCGCCGGTCTGTTCTGCGCGCTGAAGCTCGCACCGCGGCCGGTCACCGTCATCTCCAACGCGGCCATCGGCCAGGGGGCATCCTCTGCCTGGGCACAGGGCGGCATCGCGGCGGCCGTGTCCGACCAGGACACGTTCGAGAAGCACCGGGACGACACCCTCGCCGCCGGTGCAGGGATCTGTGAGCGCAAGATCGTAGAGCAGATGACCCGGGAAGCGGGCGACCGTGTCCGCGATCTCCTGTCCTATGGCGTTCCCTTTGATCAGGATCTGGAAGGCCGTCTTCAGCTCTCCCGCGAAGCAGCTCATTCGGAAAACCGTGTCGTGCGCGTGCGCGGCGACATGGCGGGCCGCGCCATCATGGACGCGCTGATTGCCGCCGTCCGCAGGACCCCGTCGATCCGCATCCTGGAAGGCTTCATCGGTGAAAGCCTGATGGGCGAAGGCCGCTATGTGACCGGGGTTCTGGCGCGCAAGCGCGGCGGCCTGGAGCGCATGGCGTTTCCGGCCCATGCAGTCGTTCTGGCCTCCGGGGGCATTGGCCATCTCTACTCGGTCACCACGAACCCGGGCGAAGCCAACGGCCATGGTCTGGCCATGGCGGCCCGCGCCGGTGCGGTGATCGCCGATGCAGAATTCGTCCAGTTCCACCCGACCGCGTTGAATGTCGGCAAGGACCCTGCGCCGCTGGCGACGGAAGCCCTGCGCGGGGAAGGGGCGACCCTGATCAACTCCGCCGGTGAGCGGTTCATGACCAAGGTGCACGACCTGGCAGAGCTTGCGCCGCGCGATATCGTGGCACGTGCGATCCACCGGGAAGTGGCCTCTGGCCGTGGTGCGTTCCTCGATTGCCGTGCAGCCGTTGGCGGCGCGTTCAAGGACCGCTATCCGACGGTCTACGCGGCCTGCGTGGAAGCTGGCATCGATCCGGCGACCCAGCCAATCCCCGTGGCTCCTGCGGAGCATTATCACATGGGCGGTGTCCTGACGGATGCCAATGGCCGTACGTCGCTGGACGGCCTGTGGGCTGCCGGTGAGGTTGCGTCCACCGGTGCCCATGGTGCGAACCGCCTTGCATCCAACTCCCTGCTGGAAGCGGTCGTCTTTGCCGCCCGTATTGCGGATGACATTCAGGGTCTCATGCCGACCCCGCGCAGCGCTTACTGGAACGAACTCGATAGCGAGCCGGGCCTGCCGAGCCAGCGCAACGTGGAGGAACGCGACGCGATCAGCGCCCTGCGCGAAACCATGGGCCGTAATGCCGGCGTGGAGCGGGATGCGGACAGCCTGCGCCGGGCGCTGGCCGATATTGCTTCTGCCGAAGCGCGCTGTGAGCGGGTATCGATCCGCAACATGATGATCGCAGGGCGGATTATTGCCGCTTCCGCGCTTAAGCGGACCGAAAGCCGGGGTGGACACTTCCGTTCCGATTTCCCGGAAGCCGATCCGGCACAGGCGCGCCGCTCCTTCACCAGCCTGAAGGAAGTGGACGCGATTGCGAAGGAAGCGGCAGCTGTGGCCGCAGGAGACTGATCCGATGGCCGGATATCTGCCCGAACTGCCCCGCCTGATGGTTGACGAAGCGGTCAAGGCGGCTTTGCTCGAAGACTGGGGCCGGGCAGGGGATGTGACCAGTCAGGCTACCATTCCGGCGGATGCCCAGGCAACGGCGGTGATTGCCTCGCGCAAGCCCGGTGTTCTGGCCGGTCTGGCCCTCGCAGAAAGTGCCTTCCGCCAGACTAATGCCCAGGTTCGCTTCGAGGCTGTTTTGCAGGACGGAGCAAGGCTGGAAAAGGGGAGCGTTGCCGCCCGCATGTCAGGGCCTGCCCGTGCCATCCTGTCAGCCGAGCGCGTGGCGCTGAATTTTGCCTGCCATTTGTCGGGTATCGCCACGGCCACGGCCCGGTTCGCCGATCTGATTGCCCACACGCAAGCCAATATCGTCTGCACCCGCAAGACCACACCGGGCCTCAGGGCTTTCGAGAAATATGCCGTGCGTTGCGGCGGCGGCTCCAACCACCGCTTCGGCCTGGATGATGCCATCCTGATCAAGGACAACCACATCGCCGTCGCAGGCGGTGTGCGCCCGGCCATCGAAGCGGCCAAGGCTTTTGCCGGTCATCTGGTAAAGATCGAGGTAGAGGTCGACACGCTGGACCAGCTGCGCGAAGCGCTTGCCTGCAAGCCTGATGTGATCATGCTGGATAACATGGGGCCGGATCAGCTGCGTGAAGCCGTTTCCATCGCCAATGGTCAGGTGCTGCTGGAGGCTTCCGGCGGGATCGAGGCCGATACGATTACGGCCATTGCCGAGGCGGGTGTGAACCTCATCTCCTCCGGCTGGATCACCCATTCCTCCCCGATTCTGGACCTGGGCCTGGACATCGAGATCGGATAGGCGCGGCGGCAAGCCGCCACGCCTTCCTGCTTAACCAGCGATTAGAAAAAGGCCTGCGGCGGCGGTCAGGCCGCCGAGAATGCGGGTTGCTATTTCTCCGCGGCGGGTGTCCGCATCAAGGCCGTTGCGGGTGCCAAAGCCAATCAGAACACCTGCCCCATGCAGCAGTGCGGTGGCGCAGACAAAGCCGAGACCATAGGTCAGGACGGCTGCAGCCCCCATTTCACCGCCATGAGCGTGCCCGTGAAAGAGGCCGAAAATGCCCGTGATCACGGCGCAGGCGGCAAGCGGCAGCGGCAGGGCCAGGGCGACCAGGGCACCGATGGCCACGACGCTTGCGAGGATCATCGGCTCGACAAAGGGCAGATGCACGCCGCCGAGAGCCAGCAGGAAGCCTGCGACCATCGAGCTGACAAAGGCAGTCGGCAGCGCCCAGATAGCCTTGCCACCTGCCAATGCGCCCCATAGGCCGACGGCAATCATCGCAAGGACGTGATCAAGACCGAAGACGGGATGGGTAAATCCGGCGGCAAAGGAGCCGTGTTCGGACGGATCCAGATGGGCAAAGGCCGGGCTGGAGAGGGCGGTGAGGCTCAGCGAGAGCGTGCCAAGGGCCAGAAGCCCGCGAAGATGTGTCATGAGAGATCCTCTGAGGTGAGTCGATCATGCACCCCGGAATGGGTCGTGCGGGACCTAACAACCTTTCAGGGGCCAGTTTGTCAAATTTCCCGGGCTCTTGTCTTGTTGAAAGCGCGGGCAGCAAAAAGAAAACCCCGGAACCGGTCCGGGGTTTCTCACCGTGCTCTTGCGATAGGTTCGATCAGTTCCAGCCGCCGGCATAGGTCTTGTAGAATATGTGCTCGCCGATCTGACCGCGCTTGACCATCGACTTGCGCCAACGCGGTGCCACATAGGTGGCATGGTAGTGGGTCGAGGCATCGACCATTTTCAGATATTTGGTGCCGCCGATCACGTCCTTCGCCAGACGCTGAGCCGTTTTCCAGCTGTCCGGCTGGGTGATCCGGTCCGGAATGCCGTCGCAGGCAAAGGAGAACTGGCAGCGGTTGAACTTGTTGCGGTTCTGATAGACGACGCCGCAGATCGAATCCGGATAGGCGGGGTTCTTGACCCGGTTCAGCACGACCTGACCAACGGCCACCTGGCCATCTTCGCTTTCACCACGGGCCTCGAAATAGATCGCCTCTGCCAGGCACTTCTGTTCCTTCGGCTCCATGACAGAGAGCGGCAGGGGCTTTTGTGCCCACCAGTGCGGATTGTTCGGATCTTCCGGCGGCGGCATGTCGTCTTCGTATTTCGGAGCGCCGAACAGCGCGTCGAACGGCTGACGGGTGTCCATCACCGATTCTGGAGAATAGGCGGAAACGAGCGAGAAGCTGGCGGCAGCGGCGTTGCGGGCCATCATGACCTTCTGAAGGTCGATCGGCCTGCCGTCCGGGTGCTTTGCAGAACTGTCGGCCAGCTGTGTGCCCGTACCATGCGAATAGGGTTCCGGCAGCACAAAGGCTACGCGGGGCATGTCGTCATGCTTTTCGTCGCCAATCAGGCTGGGCATGGAATAGACGGCGCCAGCCGCCATATCCACCATTTGCCGGTCCGGTGCCAGGGAAACGAAACGGTTGCCCTTGCCGGTCCGGTTGATCTCGATCTCGTCCGGAATCTCGGTCGGGAACTGCTCGCGGGCAAGAGATTCGAGCCCGGTGACTTCGGTCGCCTGCACGCCCTTGGCGGCAGAGGTCAGCAGCAGCTTAGGCGCACTGGCGGGATTGTCCCGCGCAGCCAGCTGCTCGTTGCTGCCAAGCGCCAGGGACGGGGTCACGCTGGTGGCAAAGTTCGCCGGCTCCAGTGCCATCATCCAGCGCGGCGTTTCCTTGTGCTGCGCTGTCAGCAGGGCAACGATATCCTGCTGGCCGATAGAGGCTGTCATCGTGAGGAAAATGGCGGAACCTGCCAGGGCAAGGCGCTTGAGGCGGGCTGCCGTGGACTTCAGCCGGACCTTCCGGGGAAGGGCACGGGATGATTGCCGCCCTGAAGGGCGGTTACGCGGGCCAGACATACGCAGCCAACTCCAACTCGATACGCGCAGGACCACATCCAGTGCAGGTCCCCAAAACCGGTCAGTCCATGTCCGACCTCTAAAATTAAAAGTGCGCTCTTAACCTTGAAAGAGAGTTAATGAGCGCAAGAAACCGCGCATCTCCTAGGGAAATGGACGAAAACTCAATCAGTTATGGTTAAAGGTCAGCGGCCGCCAACGCGCAGCCCCGGTGCGGGGCGCTCTTTCAAAAGCTCATGGCGGAATCGGAACAGGGCGGCAGGACGCCCGCCTGTTTCCGTCGATGTAGCCCCCGTTGGTTCCACCAGATCGGCATTCTCAACAAGCCGCCGGAAGTTCTGCTTGTGCAGATGGCGGCCGGAAATGGCTTCAACGGACGTCTGCAGCTCGGTCAGGGTGAAGGATGCGGGCATCAGCTCGAACACGACCGGGCGGTATTTCAGTTTGGCCCTGAGGCGGGAGATCGCCGTGGCGAGCACCCGCCGGTGGTCGAACCGCATGGTCCGTCCAAAACGCGGCAGACTGCCCCGGTCGAGGGCCGCGGCCCGCTCGTCCCGGAGCGCTTCTCCAACAAGGCCTGCTTCATAGAGAAGCTCATACCGTTCTAGCGCCCGCTCTTCGTCCCACTCGCCCGCAGCGCCCGAAAGGGGGGCGCCGAAGGCAATCTTCAGGCGCTCTTTACGGGTGAGCGCCCGCTGCGGCGAGGTGTCATCCGGCGCCTGTTCTGCCCAGGCTGACAGAGCAGGAATGATCTCCCGGTCGAGAATTGAGGGTCTGCCGTTGCGCCAGTCTTCCCAGGGGAAATAGTCATACCAGGAGCGCCAGGCGGAATGATGCCGGGCGAGGACGTCCTCAGATCCCGGTGTCTGCCGGGTGAGGGCCAGATACCCTACCGAGACCACATGCGGCCCGGCGTCGTCGCTGGTGCGGTGCCTGCCCCGGTCCCCGAAGGTGTAAAGCTGTTCGATATAGCCGAGCCGGAGAGCCGTTTGTTCTTCCACCCAGGATCTGAGGCCGATCTCGAAAGTGCGGTGATGCAGAGGGTCGAACGCGCCAAAGGGCAAGCTGTCGGGCTCCAGGCCATCCGGATCGTCCACCTGCACAATCAGAGGAACCCCCCGTGCCACGGCCACGATAACGGCGTTGAGGCCGATCTCAATCGCGGCTCCGGCTGAGTTCATGTTCTGCTCCCCTTTGGTTCTGGCGGCATCTTACTCCAGCGGCAGGGAAAAAGGCGTGCCTTCAAATGCGTCAGCGCCCCGGCCGATGCCACGGATGGCGTCAATCATACGGCCGTTTCGTTGCAGCAGCTTATCTGCGAAGGCAACGAGCCGGGCATTGGGCGTGGCGGACGGGGCATTCCGGCGCAGGACCTGGGCCAGCTCTTCTTCATCCGCCTCAGGTCTCAGGGCACAGGCGGTGATATAGGCCCCAGCCGTCGAACGGCTGATGCCGGCCCAGCAATGGATCACCAGAGGGGCCGACCGGTCCCAGGCTCTGACAAAATCCAGGAGCCGCTGCACGTGCAGTTCCGCTGGAGGCAGCAGGCCTTCGACAGGCGTCACAATGTCGTTGAAGCCAAGGAACAGATGGCGCTCTGGAGCAATCCCCTGAGGCGTTGGCACCATCGTCTCCGCGTTGATCAAGGTGACCACATGGGACGCGCCCGTTCTGGTGACGGTCTCTGTCAGACGGGAAAGGGAGCAGACGTGCAGCATGGCGATCCGTTTCTTTTGATTGAAAGAATCCTAGCGTCTCTGGGCTGTCAGGTCACCCGGCAGCCCGCCTGTTTCAGGAGGTTTTCCCGGTTTGGCTGTTACTTTCTGGCCGCTTCGATCTGATTGAAGCGCTCGAGAAATCTCGCTTGAGCCTGAGACGCAGGCAAGGGAGCGAGGCCGAGGCGGGCTGGGGTCTTTCCGCCTGGAGCATAGGCCTTGGGCTTGCCGAAGATCCGGTCCGCCTCCTTTTCATCGAACCCGGCCAGTTCGATCGCCTCATAATAGGCGCAGATGATATCCGCCTGCTTGGCAAGCTTCTTGATGGCAGGCGGGATTTCGGCAGGCAGACTGAAGCGCACGTGAATGGCCGATTGCAGCCGGTGTTCCACCGCCTTGTAGGCGCCGCCCATCACCGCTTTGAAGGGGGAGATCATGTCGCCGATCACATATTCCGGACCATCGTGAAGCAGAACCGCCAGCTGCCAGTCCGGCGTCAGGTCGGGCTTCAACTGCCTGGCAATCTCCTCGACCACAAGGCAATGCTCTGCCACGGAGAAGGCATGGTCCCCATAGGTCTGTCCGTTCCAGCGGGCAACACGGGCAAGGCCATGGGCGATGTCGGCCACTTCCACATCAAGCGGCGAGGGGTCCAGAAGGTCGAGGCGGCGGCCGGACAGCATGCGCTGCCAGGCTCGGGGTGATTTGGAAGGTTTATCAGCGGCCATGAAATCGGAATGCTTGAATGGAGAGGAAGGCAAGGCTCAGTCGTTGGATACCGTTTCCGGCCAGCTGAACTTCGCCCATTCTGGCAGACGGACTGTGATTGGAACATCCCCTGCAAGGAGGGGAAGGTCCTGATCCAGCGCCGCCTTCACTTTATCCAGCCGGAGGAGGGCCAGTCCGTTCTGCCCTTGTGCGGAGGTCAGGGACCCGACAGCCCGGCCGCCAGCGGTGACTTCTGCGCCAGAGGCGGGCAAGGAGGCTTCCGCTTCGACCTGGATGATCCGCTTGCGGGCTGTTGACCGGTGCTGCATGCGCGAGACGACTTCCTGCCCGACGTAGCAGCCCTTGGTGAAGGAAACGCCGCCGAGCTGGTCCATATCCGCGTCATGGGGGAAAATGTCCGAATAGGCAAAGTCGGCTAGTCCTTCAGGCACGCCAAGCGCAATGCGCAGCTCATGATAGGCCTCGAAGGTGCTTTGCTCCGCGCCTGCGCTGGCAAGAGCACGGGCGATCCCGGTCACAGGTCCGAGAACCCGCTGCCCGAGAGCGGCAAGGCGTGGATCTGCCACCGTCAGTCCGTTCTGAAGGACGGGGGCAGCAGCTCCCCATACGGCAACGGTGCCTTCGGTCACGTCCAGAAGGGTGATCTCGACCTTCGCCCTGAGCCGGTAGAAGGTCAGGCGCTTGGCAAGATCGGCAGCGGTCTCGCGCGGCGTATCCAGAAGATAGCCGTCATCGGTTCGGGCGATGAGAAAGTCGAAGAGGATCTTGCCTTGTGGCGTCAGAAGAGCGCCGAAGCCTGCGGTTCCCTCTGCAATGGTCTCCACGTCGCAAGTGACGAGATTGTGCAGAAAATGGGTGGCGTCAGCTCCGCCAATCCGGATCAGGGCGCGGTTTGAAAGCACGGCGAACTGTGAGTGTGTCATGACGCAAGCCCCTTTGATGCGGGATCCGGATGGATCATCCGCTGCCCCTTGCCACATAGTCAGCTTTGGCCCTGCGGGCAAGGCCAGGATGCCGAGCTGGTTGTTGTTGAGGGTGGCCCTTCCCCGATCATCCGCGTATAAGCCTCCCGGAGCAAACACGAGCGGGAGTAAAGTCCTTGAGCCAGACCTATGATGTGATCCTGAAGGGCGGAACCGTTGTCAACCAGGACGGCGAAGGGAATCGGGACGTCGCGATCCGCGGCGGGCGTATCGTTGGGCTGGGTCAGTTCGATTCTTCTCTGGCGGGCGAGACCGTCGACTGCACGGGTCTGCATGTCCTGCCGGGCGTGATCGACAGCCAGGTGCATTTCCGCGAGCCGGGTCTGGACCACAAGGAAGACCTGGAATCAGGCTCCCGCGCAGCCGTCATGGGCGGTGTGACCGCAGTCTTCGAAATGCCGAACACCAACCCACTGACCACCACTGCCGAAACGCTGGCGGACAAGGTGAAGCGTGGCCACCATCGCATGCACTGCGATTTCGCCTTCTGGGTCGGCGGCACCCGCGACAATGTGAAGGACATTCCCGAGCTGGAGCGCCTTCCGGGCGCTGCCGGCATCAAGGTCTTCATGGGTTCTTCCACGGGCGACCTCCTGGTCGAGGATGATGCTGGCGTGAAGGCCATTCTGTCCACGACCCGCCGCCGCGCGGCGTTCCACTCCGAGGACGAGTTCCGTCTGCGCGAGCGCAAGGGCGAGCAGGTCGCCAACGATCCGCGCAGCCACCCGGTCTGGCGCGACGAGATCGCAGCCCTTCAGTGCACGCAGCGTCTGGTGCGGATTGCCCGCGAAGCCGGTGCCAAGATCCACATCCTGCACCTGTCGACAGCAGAAGAAGTGGACTTCCTGATTGACCACAAGGATGTGGCTTCCATCGAGGTGACGCCGCACCACCTGACCCTGACCGATGAGGCCTATACCCGCCTAGGTACGCTGGTTCAGATGAACCCGCCGGTGCGCGCGCCACGGCATGCCGAGCGTCTGTGGTGGGGCCTTGAGCAGGGCATTCTGGATATCTTCGGCTCAGACCATGCGCCGCATCTTCTGGAAGAAAAGCAGAAGCCCTATCCGGCATCGCCCTCGGGTATGACCGGTGTGCAGACCCTTGTTCCGATCATGCTTGACCATGTGAATGCCGGCCGCCTGAGCCTCGCCCGCTTTGTCGATATGACCAGTGCAGGTCCTGCCCGCTTGTTCCAGACCGCCCGCAAGGGCCGGATTGCCGTGGGATATGATGCGGACTTTACCGTTGTCGACATGAAGAAGCGCCAGACCATCACCAATGACTGGATCGCCTCCAAATGCGGCTGGACGCCTTACGACGGCAAGGAAGTTACAGGCTGGCCGGTCGGCACAATCGTTCG
Source organism: Roseibium litorale (assembly GCF_014842915.1). Classification (GTDB taxonomy): domain Bacteria; phylum Pseudomonadota; class Alphaproteobacteria; order Rhizobiales; family Stappiaceae; genus Roseibium; species Roseibium litorale. The sequence goes on from NZ_JACYXI010000011.1 coordinate 14,887, forward strand.
TGGTCAGAAGGTGATGTGGGAAGCCGAGCTTACCGGTCCTTCGAAGGGCGAGGCGGTTCTGTTCCAGGACGGCCTGCCGCGCAACTGAGGCGCTTTGCCTTTATGAAAGCCGGAAGCGGTCCGCTGATCTCAGCGGGCCGCTTTTTCCATGTTTGACCGTCTGCCCCAGCCGATCCTGTTCCAAGCCAGCTCATGCAGGAAGAAGCAGACGAAACCAGTTGCCGATGCGGTCAAAGCCAAGGTCAGTGCCTGCAGAAAGGAACCTGTATGCGGCAGGCTCAGAAATGTCATCGTGACAATGCCCATTGTCTGCCAGGTCAAGGTCTTGATCAGGGTGCGGCGGGTGGTTTCCAAGAAGGCCTCCTACGGTGGGTCTGAATGTCAGCCATACCCGGTGAGGCCGCGATGCAGGAAGTTTGCATTTTTGCAGATTAAATCCCGATTTGTTGATTCTTATCACTTATGGTGACTATAGTCTGAGATGGACAAGCGAGAGCGATCCCTTCTGTTCCGTGACCGTCTGAACGAAGCTATGCAACGCGCAAGCATGAGCCGTGCTGCATTGGCCCGTGCTTGTGCTGTCGACCGTTCGACGATCGCCCTGTTGCTGGGAGACGATCAAGGCCGGTTGCCGAACGCGCATCTCGCTGCCGAATGCGCTTCTGCCCTGTCGGTCAGTGCCGATTGGTTGCTGGGATTGACCGAGCGCAGCGAAACGGCTGCGGATTTGCTGGACTCCTCTTTCCGCGTGACAGAGGCAGAGCGTTCCTTTGCCGATGCGCGGATCGACGAATGGCACCGGGAAGCCGCCGGCTACAAGATCCGCCACGTGCCCGCGACGCTACCGGATTTGCTCAAGACCGACGCTGTCTTCGAGTTTGAATATGCGGCGTTCCGGGACAAGACGCCGGATCAGGCGATTTCCGCCATGCGCAGCAGGGCAGACTGGCTGCGGCGGCCAGGGTCCGACTATGAGATCTGCTGTTCCCGTGAGCTTGTGGAGTCGCTTGCGCGCGGTGAGGGCTATTGGCGCGGATTGCCGAAGGCCGCACGGGAAGAGCAAATCGAGCATATGGCCCGTTGCTGCCGGGATCTCTACCCCTCATTGCGTCTTTATCTTTACGACACCAAGGTCGTTTTTTCGGCGCCGGTGACCATTTTCGGGCCGCTTCTGGCCGTGGTCTATATCGGCGGCCATTACATGGTGTTCCGGGAGAACCGGCAGATCCGTGCACTGACGGATCACTTCGATCAGCTGGTCCGGGACTCCGACACGGATGCCCGCTCGGCAGCTTCGCTGATCGCGGGACTTGCGGACTATTGCCGGGACTGAGCCATTTCCGGCAGGTGCCCTAAATGTGATCTTCGTTACAGCCTAAAAGGCGGCATTGCCCATATTATCAAGGGCAAGATGGCTGGAACGCTTTGGTAACCTTGTTCAATAACGTAAAATACACAGCTTGCCGTTAAAGCTTTGTTCGAGCTTTTGTTTGGTTTTGAGTAAGGGGCTCGTGCGATGCATGTCCACGGTTCGACTATTAAGACGTCAACGTTTTTGACCGGTATCTCGCGGTCTGCCCGCATTTCTGCCGCTGCGCTTGCGGTGGCAGCGTCATTGATGGCGCCGGCAGCAGCACGCGACAAGCAAGCCGCAGGCAACACCGGGACCGCTACGGACAATGCCCCCCTGCAGATGATGGTGTCCTTGAAGGAGCAGCGGATTAACGTTTACCGCGGCACCGAACTGGTCACCAGTTCGCCGATCTCTTCCGGCAAGACCGGACATGCGACCCCGACCGGTGTGTTCTCTATTCTGGAAAAGCGCCGCAAGCATTTCTCCAATCTCTATGACGATGCGCCGATGCCTTTCATGCAGCGGCTGACCTGGTCAGGTGTGGCACTCCACGAAGGCCGCGTGCCGGGCTATCCGGCCTCTCATGGCTGCATCCGTCTGCCGCGTGCCTTCGCGCAGGATCTGTTCGGCCTGACGGAGCGTGGCCTGCATGTGGTGGTCACACAGGACGAAGCCGTGCCTCACATGGTCTATAGCGCGGCGTTGCCGCAGCCGATTGCCGTTGGCAGCACGGTTGCCAGCCTATCGCCCAAGATGATCGAAGCTGACCCTGCTCTGCGGGGATCCATCGAAACCGGTTCGATCCAGCCGGACGTTGGGACCGCAAATGAAATTCCGGAAAACTTCAACCAGCCGCTCCGGATGATCGTGACGCCGCGTGCGCCTGAGAACCAGATCAAGACACTCCAGCGCCTTCTTGGGCAGATGGGCTTTGACGCAGGTCCCGCCGATGGCGTGGCCGGCCGCAAGACCCGCGCAGCAATTGAATCCTATCAGGAAGGGGCCGATCTGCCGGTCACAGGCCGGATTACGGATGGGCTCGTCAGGTCGGTCTATGCCGATGCGGGATATGTGACGCCGACGAATGCGGTTCTGCGCATCCGCCGCAAGTTCAAGGACATCTACGAAGCCGGTGTGACGCTCAAGGAGCCGGCTGCTCCCATCGGTACCCATGTGTTCACCGCTCTGGGGTTTGAACATGGCGCGACCCGCACCGAATGGATGGGCGTTGCTGCCGAAGGCACGGAATCTGGAACCCCGGAAGAGGCGCTTGCCCGTCTCGAGATCTCCGAACCGGTTCGCCGGGAATTGGGCCAGATGCTGACCCCGGGCAGTTCCCTGATCATTACCGACCGCAGCTTTGCCCGCAACACGGGTCTCGGCACAGATTTCGTGGTGATCACGAAATAAAGTGTGCCTCTGACGCTGACCGGGCACTGCGCTTCCCGCTCGCCTTCATCCCCGCAGTTGATGCGGGATGAAGCTATTCCACCACTCCCGGCGCACATAAGCTGCTCCATATCTTCCTATGGGGAAGACCGGCCCGCCCGGAAAACTACTTTCCCGCGGAAATTTGCCGTTTAATCGGCTCAGCCCGTTCTTGCGTCACCAAACTGTTGCAAGTCTCACGTATCCGGGTCCGAACCCGAGGCAAGGATTACGGGAGAGGGCAAGATGACGTCCGGAACTTTGAAAGCATCGAAAGACCGGCTCGGCAAAGCCGTTCACCGCTCCAGCGCCACCTCGCGGGAAGGCATGCTGGAACGCCTCTTCACATTCGCCTTCAAGGGTCTTGTCTATCCGCAGATCTGGGAAGATCCGGATGTGGACATGCAGGCTCTCAAGCTGACCCCGGCCTCCCGCATGGTGACCATAGCGTCCGGCGGGTGCAACGTCCTATCCTATCTCACGGCCAATCCGGCGGAAATCATCGCTGTCGACCTGAACCGGGCGCATGTTGCCCTTGGACGGCTCAAGCTTCTGGCGGCCAAGCGCCTGCCGAACTACGACACGTTCTACCGTTTCTTCGGCGAAGCGGACGAGAAGGCCAATATCGCTGCCTATGAGCGGTTCCTGCGCGACGAGCTGGATCCTGCCTCCCGCAGCTATTGGGAAGGGCGCGATCTTGCCGGCTGGGGCCGCAAGCGCATCTCGCTCTTCTCCCGCGACCTCTACCATCACGGCCTGCTGGGCTATTGCATCGGGGTCGGCCATTTCGTCGCCCGCCTTTATGGTATCGACCCGAAACACATAATCCGCGCCCGCTCGCTGGAAGAGCAGCGCAGCTTCTTCGATACCGCTTTGGCGCCGCTCTTCGACAAGCGGCTGGTGCGCTGGGCAACCTCCAAGAAGATGTCGCTTTATGGTCTGGGCATTCCGCCCGCGCAATATGAGGCACTTGTCTCTGCCAGCGCGGAAGGGGACATGTCCTCCGTGCTGCGCCAGCGTCTGGAAAAACTCGCCTGCAACTTCTCCATGGCGGACAATTATTTCGCCTGGCAGGCCTTCAGCCGCGGCTATGCGCCCATCGAAGGCGGCGAAAGCGGTCCCTTGCCGCCCTATCTGAAGCGGGAGCATTTCGAAGCGATCCGCGAGCGTGCAGGGCGGGTCCGGGTTCTGAACCGGAACTTTACCGAGCATCTGCAGAGTGAGCCGGACAGCAGCCTGGATGCCTATGTGCTTCTGGATGCCCAGGACTGGATGACCGACGCCCAACTGAACGGGCTGTGGGAGGAAATCACCCGCACCGCCAAGCCAGGCGCGCGCGTGATCTTCCGCACCGCTGCCGAGCCGACCCTGTTGCCGGGCCGGGTCCGGGACGAAACACTGGACCGCTGGACCTATGAGGCCGAGGAGAGCCTCCGGTTGAACAGTCTGGACCGCTCTTCGATCTATGGCGGGTTCCATCTCTATGTCTTCAAGGGATGAGGCTGTGCCGGCAACGGCAGACACCGCCAGGGTCATGGATGCGGTCTACCGCAACCAGCGCCATTTTTACGACCTGACCCGAAAGTATTATCTTCTGGGCAGGGATCTTCTGATCGAGCGGCTTGAGCCGGAAGACGGGGCAAGCGTTCTGGAGCTTGGTTGTGGAACGGGGCGCAATCTGATTGCGGCAGCCCGCCGTCATCCGAATGTCCGCTTTTATGGCATCGACATCTCCTCGGAGATGCTGGAAACGGCCACCGCCAATGTGGCCAGGGCCGGGTTGGCTGATCGGATCAAGCTGGCGAAAGGCGATGCGTCCGACACGTCAGCGCCTTCGGTCTTCGGCGAGGGCGCCTTTGACAGGGTCTTCTATTCCTACACCCTGTCGATGATCCCGGTCTGGCGGGAGGCACTGCAGACGGGCGCGGGCGTTCTGGCGGAAGGCGGCCGGATCTTGGTCGTCGACTTCGGGCAACAGGAGCGGCTTCCGGGCTGGTTCCGTGCCCTGCTCCATGCCTGGCTGGCCAAGTTCCACGTCACCCCGCGCGCGGGGCTGGATGCAGAGCTTACAGATCTGGCGGCGGCAGAAGGTCTTCAGAAGCGCTTCCTGGCGCTCTACCGGGGCTATGCCGTCTACGCGGAACTGGGCGCAGACGGCGCAAGCCTTTATTCGCCAGCGACGAAATAGTGCAAGGTGCCGTCCTTGCCGATACCGACACGATAGAACAGCCAGACCCCATAGGCTTCCATCTCGGCAAAGTCCGTCGCGGTGATCAGACGGTACATTTCGACCTTCTGCTCCTTGGTCAGGGCGGAGAAGGGATAGCGCGCGAAATACGGCCAGATGTACATTTCCTGAGGTGTGCCTTCATCCACGTGAATGAAACCGGCATCCAGCGTGTCAGCCAGGATGGCCAGAACCTCAAGCCCATCCTGGTCTCCGGAAACGCTTTTCAGGAACTCGATCGGATCACCGGTTTCGGTCAGGGACAGGGTCGGAGGAACCTCGTTGGACTCCAGCACCATGCGGAGCTTTTCCATGTCTCCCGACTTGGCGGCATCCATGAGCTGATCATGCATGCGGGCGACGAGCGGTGGCAGGCTGGAGGTGCCATAAAAAACTTGCGGCACTTCCGTCGGCGCATTCGGGCTCTGTGTGATGGGCTGAAGGTCTTCCTCTATAACAGGCAGGCTTTCTTCCACATCGCCGTTCCCGGCGCCCGAAGCGTCTGGCAGATCTTCATCCGGAATCGACGCCGCGCCAGGGTTGGTAACGGCCGGCGCAACCAGGATAGTGTCTGTCTTGACCGTCTTGGCGGCGGCAGGAAGCGCTCCCGCGCAAACCATAAGCACCAAGGCGATTGCTGTCCTCAACATGAGCGGCTCCCGGCTGTCTCTTCTGGTGATGGGCACTCAATACACATATTCGCCCCCTTGCGGCTACTCACAATCCGCTTGTGTCCTCCGGGACTTGCGTCCGTGTAACAGGCCCTGTATCGACCCCCTTAAAGAGCCCAGTGCGGAAAGCGAGCGCGTGACAGACTTGTTCTATATTCTGATCGGGGTCGTGATCGGCATTGTGACCAGCGCTCCGGTCGGACCCGTCAATATCATGACGATCCGCCACGCTGCCCTGAGGGGTTGGCGCGAGGGTATTGTCGTGGGCTCGGGCGCGGTTCTGGCTGACACGCTTTATGCGGGCGTTGCAATCTTCAGCATCTCGGCGGTGACCCAGTTCATTGAGGGACATGCCGACTGGATCAAGCTGGCGGGGGCTTTGCTGCTTACCGGATTTGGCCTCAGGATCATGATGAGCCATCCACATATCGAGACCGGAGAGCAAGAGGGGATGCAAGGCATGGGACGGGACGCTGTTGCGGCCTTCCTGATGACCATCACGAATCCGGGGGCTGTGCTGGGTTTCATCGCGATTATCGGCGGACTTGGACACTGGAGACCCGAGCCCGAAGACCATATCGGCAGTCTTGCAATGGTGCTGGGAGTGGCTCTCGGAGCCCTGTCCTGGTGGTGCCTGGTATCGGCAATGGTTGCGCGCTACAGCTCGAACATCGACGATGCCTGGCTTGAACGGGCAAACCGGATTGCCGGTATTCTCTTGCTGATCTTCGCGCTGACGGTCTTTGCAGATCTTTTCCTGAACTTTATCTAAGCCCCGGAAACATTCGGTGTTGAATCAAACAGGGCGGCAAGGCCGCCCCGATGTCAGTTGCGCTTTTTGCGGATCCGTTTCCGGATCACTGCAGAATACGGTTGACCGTGTAGTCGCCGCGCAGGATGCGGTCCGGAAGACCCTCGGCAAGCTTGGCGACGGCATCTTCGCCGTAGGTCGCCACAAGGTCTGCCAGTGCCGTGAACATCGCCGCATGGGCTACAGCATCCGTGTCGACACCGGAAGCGATCGCTTCTGCCCAAGCGTCAGAGATGAAGCCGAGAGCTGCCCGCCGGATATCCTCGTCTTCGGCGAATTCTGCTTCCATCTCTGCTTCGTTGAAATCGTCGTAAGTCATTGGTCCCCTTGCCGCTTTCTCCCGCGCAAGCCCCCCGGGAGCTGAAAGGCGGATAACGAATCTCTGATTAGAATCCTAGCACGGAGGGGCTGAGTGTTAACCGGGGGTGAACATCTTCTTAACGTCCACCCACAGTAATGATTGCGGCAGTTAACCAGTTAATAAGAGATGACGCAGGGGATTGGCTGATTACCGCCCGTAGCGGCCGGTCACGTCCGAGATCAGTTTCTGGCCTTCGGCCACATACTGTTCCATTGCGAGACGCGCGGATGGTGTGCAGTTGCGGTAAACCGACGCGAATCCGCGATAGCCCTGATTGAACCGCTCGACGAAACGCCTGCGCCGGTTCGGTTCTTCCGCCTCCGCCTCAAGAAGCGACTGCATCTGGTCCCGCCAGCCGGGCGTGTCCCTATTGCCGCAAAGCGGGCGCAAAACGTCCAGGGCTCCGAGAATCTCGGCAAGGCGCATCAGGCCCGCTTCATAGGGAGGAGTTTCCCGCTCTGTCTGAGCTGCAAGCGGGGAGGCCGTCAGCAACAACGCTCCCGCAAAAAGGCTCAGGCATGACTTGGGAAACCGACGGAACTTCATGGCTGGGATCATGCTGGTTTCGCAAGGCAACCGCAACATGGAAGCTCAGTCAGGCCGGGGAAATTTGGTGGACGGCAACGCAAGCCGGTAAAGCCCGTATCAGGTCTTTGGTGCCAGCAGGCGGCGTATCCTGCCCGGTGTGCCAGGCGTGGTTTGCAGCCCATCCAGCATGTCAGGTGCAAACCAGCGTGCATCCCGCGCATCGTCTCCAGCTCTCAGCGCGCCGGAGACATAGGCCGCGGCAAAGACGGTCAGGACAAAATGGCTCTGAACACGGCCCTGATCATCGTGCTGGATACTGTCAAAAATTTCGGCTGGCTCGGTCAGGGCTGCCTCTAGGCCCGTTTCTTCGAGAAGCTCCCGGGCGGCGGCTTGCTTCAGGGTCTCTCCGACCTCAACCATTCCGCCGGGCAGGCTCCAATGCCCCTCGAACGGGGGCTTGCCGCGCTTGATCATCAGCACCAGGCCATCGTGATGGCACAGCACACTGACACCGAGAAGCGGAACGGGGGGGTAAAGCCGGGGCACACTCATGAGAGCATTTCTATCATGCGGCGACTGTCACGCCAGCTCAAACAGCACAGCGCGGGTAAAGTGCCCCTGGAAGCTATCAGGCAAACAGGGCGTCGATTTCGGCCTGTGCGTCGTCGCCTTCAAGCTGAATTGCATCAGGCCGCACATGTCCGTGAATGACGCCGCTGGCGCTTGAGATCAGAGGTTTGATCTCATTGGTTGCGACATCCGCGATTTGCTGGGCGACAATCGAAATGTCCGGTGTCGTGCGGATGAGTTCCTGTGCGGTGTGCACGGCTTCGTTGATTTGCGAAACCTGCTTTTCCAGATGAGACCGCAGTTTCACAGGGGCAGCGTGGTAGGCGAGGATCGCCAGCTTTTTGTCGGAAAAGTTGGAACTCTCGAAATGAGCTTCGTAATCGAGTGGTTCCCAATCCAGAACATCCGTTGCGCAATCCGGCATTGCCGGAAGCATCTCGAGCAGCATGACCACTTCGTTGAAATGGTTCAGGTAGTCCGTGGCAAGCCCGGTCGATGGATTGATATTAGCCTGTTCCAGCCTATCGGCGGACAGAAGTCCAGCACCTAGAACTGGAGCATCGAGTTCCATTCTTGTCCCCCACGAAATACACTAGAGTGACCCTAACTTGTCTTTGTTGCCAATTAACTAACTTCATAGAGGCGGATTTATGTGCGGTCGCTTTGCTCTTACTTCCCCTCCCGAGGCCGTACGGAGCATGTTTGGATATGAGGAGCAGCCAAATTTTCCGGCGCGCTACAACATTGCTCCCACCCAACCAGTGGCAACGGTCCGCAATGAGCATGGCAAGCGGCATTTCGAACTTGTCCGCTGGGGGCTGATACCCTCGTGGGTCAAAGACCCCGCAAGCTTCACGCTTCTGATCAACGGCCGGGCAGAAACGGTTCTGGAAAAGCCGTCCTTCCGGAATGCCATGCGGAACTGCAGATGTCTGTTTCCCGCGACGGGTTTTTATGAATGGCGGCGCACGCCGGAGGGCAAGCAGCCTTTCTTCATCCGCCCGGTGGACGGCGGGACCATGGCGTTCGCCGGGCTTTGGCAGACCTGGTCTGACCCAGATGGAGGTGACATCGACACTGCGGCCATTGTGACAACCCGCGCGAATGATCTGATGGCGCCCATCCACGATCGCATGCCCGCCATCATTTTGCCGGAGCAGATCGGCGACTGGCTGGATACGGCTAATGTAATGGCCAAGGACGCCCGCAAGCTATTGAGGCCAGCTCCGGACGGCTATCTCGAAGCTGTTCCGGTATCGTCCCGGGTCAATTCTGTTGCCAATGACGATGAAGCCTTGATCGAGAGGGATGAAATGGCGGCGCTCAAGGCTCCTTTGCCAGCACCCAGGCGTAAGAAGACAGGAGGAGAGCTGCCGGACAATCAAGGGCAGCTGGATCTCTTCTGAAGCGCCCTTGCCAGAAACTGCTGGTCTGCTGGGGCAGGGAAAGCTATGAGGGCGCAAATTCATAAGGTAGCCGCAACATGATCGAATTTGACGAAGACGCCCTGGCCGACGCCTATAACCGTGGCCTCGAGCTGGAAAAGTCCGGGGATCTGGACGGTGCGGAAGCGGCCTACCGGCAAGCCCTTGCGATCGATCCGTCGGATACAGGCGGTGTAACGATCCGCTTGGCTGCCATGGGCCGGGCACCTTCACCGGAGACCATGCCGGAGGCTTATGTTGCAACACTCTTTGATCAGCATGCTGATGTCTTTGACGATATTCTCGTAGACCAGCTCGGCTACTGTGTTCCTTTGATGCTGAGAGAGAAGGTCCGGGATCTGGGCATTGGCCCCTTCGAACGTCTTCTCGATCTTGGCTGCGGCACCGGCCTCACTGGCCTCGCCTTTGATGACTGTGCCGCCCACAAGACCGGGGTGGATCTTTCCGAGCGGATTGTCGAACTGGCTTTTGACCGGGAGGTTTATGATGACCTCTATGTGGGCGAAGCTGTATCCTTCCTGGAAGAGTTCGAGGAAGACGACGGCAGCATGCCAGCCTGGGACTTCATCGCGGCCACCGATGTCTTTCCCTATCTGGGGGCTGTCGAGCGGATGATGGCCGGGGCCGCAAACCGGCTGGTGCAGGGCGGCTACTTTGCCTTTTCCACCGAGACGCTGCCCGAAGACGTGCTGAACGGCCGCCCCTATATTGTCGGGCGCAAGCAGCGCTTTGCGCAAGGGGAAGGGTACCTGCGCAATTGCCTGGATGCTGCCGGGTTCGAATTATTGCTGCTCGAACCAATCACCGTCCGTCTTGAAGACGGTGACCCCGTGCCCGGCCATCTGGTCATCGCCCGCAAGGCGTAAGGCTGGTTCAGCCGTGAAAAAGCGGGAGCCATTGGCCCCCGCCTTTTGTGAGTCTTCCGTTGAGTGCAGCGGTCAGCTGTAGCTCATCCGCCTGAGCAGGGTCAGCTCCTGAGACAGCGACGGGTCGGATTTCACTTGTTGTTCGATCTTGCGCACGGCGTGCAGAACCGTCGTGTGATCCCGTCCGCCGAACCGCTTACCGATTTCCGGGAGCGAGCGGGGTGTCATGGTCTTGGACAGATACATGGCGATTTGCCGCGGGCGGACCAGATTGCGGGCCCGGCAAGAGGACAGAAGGTCGGCCTTGCTCACATTGTAGTGCTTGCAGACGGCCTGCTGGATGTCCTCGATCTTGATTTGCCGCTTCTCCCCGGTTCTGACGAGATCGCTCAGGATCTTGTCTGCAAGATAGGGCGTAATGGCCTGGCTGGTGAGCTGATGATGGGCGAACAGCCGGTTCATCGCGCCCTCCAGATCACGTCCGGAGGCCGTAATGTGACTGGCGACATAGTCCAGAACCTCGGAAGGCACTTCAAAGCCCGGAAGCTTCGCTTGTGCGGCCTTCAGACGGGCCGTCAGGATCCCGCGGCGCAGGCTGAAGTCTTGAGCATGAACCTTGACCACCAGCCCATTGGCAAACCGCTGGCGCAAGATGGGATCCAGCGTGTCCAGATCCTGCGGAGGACGGTCAGCCGCAACGATGACCTGTTTCACGGGTTCGATCAGCAGCTGAAGGGTTTCGCAGAATTCCGCCTTTACCTGTTTGCCATGGAGGAATTGCATGTCATCGATCAGCAGAAGGTCGAGTGACGACAACATCTTCTTCACTGCATTGCAGGACCGGGATTTCAGAGCCGGAACCAGCCGGTACATGAAATACTCTGCCGTCAGGTAGGAGACATTCATGCCCCGTGTACGGGCGGCCGCGGCAACAGCTTGTAACAGGTGGGTCTTGCCATAGCCGACTGACGAGTGCAGGCAAAGAAGATTGACGTGTTCGGCGCTGCCATCGGCGATGCTTCTGGCAGCCTCCACTGCAAAGCCGTTGGATTCACCGGAAACAAAGGTGTCGAAGGTGAAGCGCCGGGTCAGTGGCGCGCCTTTCAGGAACTCCAGGATCGTTGCGTCATCGGCATCACCCAGGGCGATGGGAACCTGCGGATAGCGCAAAGCGTCCGGCAGACTGGCCTGCGGATAGTTTGCACGCACCACGGAGAGCCGCGGCGTACTGCCGCCCCGGTCAAAATGCTTAACCGAGCCGGGGACGTCGTTCACTGCAGGCTTGGGGCGCAACGCGCCGCGCACCACGAGTTCTACGCCATAAACCCCCTCGCACTCTGTCTTCCACAGACCGACGAGTTGTTTTTCGTAGTGGCTTTGAATCCAGTTCTTGAGGAAACGGGTGGGAACGGAGAGCCGGACGACCTTGCCGTCCTGATCTTCAAGGTTGACGCCTCCGAACCAGTTCTGAAAGGCATCGTCTCCGAGTTCTGCCCGGAGTTTTGTTCTCACGCGGTCCCAGCCATCCGCGTTGGTCAAGGTCTGCACTTGCATAGTCGCCTCCTGTGAAAGGAAAGCGGTCAACTCATCCGCTTGTTCTTTTTTGCTCCTGCAAGCACGCACCCGCTTGCGGAGCATTGTTTTGCGGTTGGATCCGCAGTCTTCTGGGCAAACACTCCTCCGGTTGCAAACCGGAGTGATTTGCAGTCACGCGCACTGTATTTCTTGTTTTAGGGAAGGAGTGGCTTTCTATTTTTGATAGAAAATTACTCACTTTTCTCTCTATTCCTGTGTTTCTATTTTTGATTTTATTGCAGATTTTGGCATAAGCTATTTTATTGCGAAATATCGCAATGTGCCTTGCTGTCATCTGATTCTAGTCTTGCTTAATTTTTATAAGTATTGAACATCAAATATGAGAAAATCAAAGAAAAATTAACTTCTTGCAATTTTTGAGAGCCGTTTTTGGCCAATTCTAAGGTGCTGCATCCGCAAAAATGACGGATTGAGAGGCTTGCGGAAAATCCCTCAGTAGAAAACAGAAACCGTTTTGCAGGAAGTTATTGCTCCGGAACGAAAAATTCAGTTTCCGAAAAAAATCAGGTGAGGCGGAGAGGCCATGCAATGCCCTGGGTCTGGCCTGGGCAGGTTTGCTGGCGTCACACGTATGGTGGCAGGACTTGGGCTGTTCTTTATGCTGTCCAGGCAGACAATAGAGCATCATTGTCAGATGTTATTGGTGTCCGCGGAAGGACCGCGGACACCAAGTTTATGCCTGAATCTTTCTCAGGACGAGATGGGGCTGGCCATCGGACGTCTTTTCGACAGTGTGGCCTTCAGGGCCGATTGTGGCGTTTACGCGTTTGCGGAAGGCCGAGAAGCTGTCGAATGCCACCACATCGACCGGTGTGTCGAAGTCGATGGCGACGCGCTGCCAGCCGTCCGCTCCGATGCGGGAAACGGACACAAGCGTGCCGGTGAAGGCCTGATGCAGGTAAGTGCCGCTCACCTTATCGCCAGGAGACAGGGTCAGGTCTGGCTGATTGCCTTTGGCCGCAAACAGAGTGTTCCAGTCTCTGTAGCCATATTGTCTGGCAATCAGGTCAAGAGTCTGGCCATGGCTGGGCGTTTGGCCGGTGCCGGAGGGCAGGGCGGCTCTGAGCCGCTTGGCCTGCGCCTTGAGATCATTAATCGAAGGAAGTGTCATGGATCGCGCCTTTCCGCGGCCGCAGGCATTCCACTTGATGGGGCCCGCATTGCCATCGGCCTGCTTATCGCAAAAGGCTGATCGGTCCGGTCCGGGTCAACTGACCCAATCCGGGAAGGTTTCACCATGGCCTTCGACAGGCTGCGAGCGGCTGGGACCTTCTGCCCAGCCGCCGAAATAGGTAGCGGTTCCCGCTTTGTCAAGATTTGCCGTTAAAGCATGCTGCCGGGGTTCAGGATGCCCTTGGGGTCCAGCGCTGCCTTTATCTTGCGCATCATATCCAGCTCTACCGGGCTTTTGACTTCTGCCAGAAGGTCCCGCTTCATCCTGCCGATGCCGTGTTCCGCAGAAATCGAACCGCCGAACTCAAGGACGATGCCGTGAACAAGAGCGCTCATCTCATCCCATTTTGCCAGATAGCTGTCCCGGTCGGCTCCGATCGGCTGGCTGATGTTGAAGTGGATGTTGCCATCGCCGAGATGCCCGAAGGGAACAGGGCGGCATCCGGGGACAAATTCGCGGACGGCAGCAATGGTGCGGTCCAGAAACTCCGGGATGCGTCCGACCGGTACGGAAACATCATGCTTGATGGAACCGCCTTCCTTCTTCTGAACCTCGGACATGCCATGGCGGATCCGCCAGAAGTCAGAGACCTGGTTCATCGATTGGGCAATTGCGGCGTCCTCGACAATTCCAGCGTCAAAGGCCTCGCTCAAGACGGCTTCCAGAAGGTCGTGGACGGGAAAGGCTTCCGATCCGCTCGAGAGTTCCAGAAGGGCATACCACTGATGGGGAGTCTGCAGCGGATCACGGGCGCCGTCCAGGTGAGCAACGCAAAACTCCATCCCGATCCGGGGCATCAGCTCGAAACCGGTTAGTACTGGACCGGCCTGTGCCTTAGCCATGGAGAAGAGCTTGAGTGCGGCGTGGGGATCCTGCAACCCTGCAAAGGCTGCTTCAAGTTTCTTCGGCCTGGGGAAAAGTTTCAGAGCGGCAGCTGTAATGATGCCCAAAGTCCCCTCTCCGCCGATAAATAATTGTTTCAAATCATAACCGGTATTGTCTTTTCTCAAGGTTTTGAGACCGTCCCAGACGTCTCCGTTTGGAAGCACGACTTCGAGGCCGAGAACGAGGTCACGGGTGTTGCCATAGGCGAGTACGGCGGTGCCTCCGGCGTTGGTTGAGATGTTGCCACCGATCTGACAGGAACCTTGCGAGCCGAGCGCAAGAGGGAACAGGCGGTCGGCTTTTTCCGCCTCCTGCTGCAGGGTTTCCAGCACCACACCGCTGTCCACGGTGATGGTAAAACCGTCCGGGTCGATGGCCCTCACGGAATTCATCCGGCTAAGGGACAGGACGATTTCCTCCCCGGTTTCCAAAGGGATCTGGGCTCCGACAAGACCCGTATTGCCCCCTTGGGGGACGATCCTCAGACCGTGGTTGTAGGCATATCTCATGAGGGCGCTGACCTGAGCTGTGGAGCCCGGACGCAGAACCATTGACGACCTGCCCTGATACTTGTCGCGCCACTCGCGCAGGTAAGGTGCCTTGTCTTCGGGACTGGTCAGCACATGCGCCTCGCCGATGATCGCCGCAAATCCGGCTGCGTGGTGAGAGGGCTCCATGAGCGCGTATCCTCATCTCTTAAAGGGTCAAATCCGGGCGGTAACATAGTGGCATGTCCTCCGACCGTCGACGGTTTATACCGGCTCCGGCAGTCTTGAAGGATGAGGGGGGGTGTGCCATACGGTGCCGACCCATTTGCGGGTGATGGAAGGTATCCTTTTGGAGAATACGATGGCGGGTACGCAGGGATTGATGAACGGCAAGCGCGGTCTGATCATGGGCGTCGCGAACAACAAGTCGATTGCCTGGGGAATTGCCAAGGCCTTGAGCGATGCCGGAGCTGAGCTGGCCCTTACCTATCAGGGAGACGCGCTGAAGAAGCGTGTTGAGCCGCTGGCCGAACAGCTGGGCGCATTTGTTGCTGGGCATTGCGATGTGACCGATCCGGCAACCATGGATGCCGTGTTCAACGGGCTGGAAGAGAAGTGGGGCAAGATCGACTTTCTCGTTCATGCCGTGGCTTTTTCCGATAAGGACGAGCTGACCGGCCGCTACGTTGACACGACTGCAGCCAACTTCGACCGCACGATGAACATCTCCGTCTACTCGTTGACTGCTGTGACCCAGCGCGCCGAGAAGCTGATGGCCGATGGCGGCTCCATCCTGACACTCACCTATTATGGTGCTGAGAAGGTCATGCCGCATTACAACGTCATGGGCGTTGCCAAGGCGGCTCTGGAAGCGAGCGTAAAGTATCTCGCCATGGATCTTGGCCCGAAGAACATCCGCGTCAACGCGATTTCCGCAGGTCCGATCAAGACCCTTGCGGCCTCCGGCATTGGCGACTTCCGTTATATTCTGAAGTGGAACGAGTACAACTCGCCGCTGCGCCGCAACGTGACCATTGAGGATGTCGGCAATGGCGCTCTCTACCTGCTGTCTGACATGGGCGCGGGCGTGACCGGCGAAATCCAGCATGTGGACTGCGGTTATAACATCGTCGGCATGAAGGCCGTCGATGCGCCGGATATCTCGGTCAACAAGGAATAAGAGCTTCCGCTCCTGATCAAGCCGGCCTTCGGGCCGGCTTTTTTGTGTCTGTAATTCTTGCCTTTTGAGGGAAGCTGGCTTTATCTCCAAGGCCTTCCCGGCGGACGGACCCGTCCGTCATGCCTGCTTCCAGCCCCACACCGGAGATTTCATGACTTCGACGCCTGCTGCCTACAATCCGGAGTTTCTCATTTTCATCCGCCATGGCCAGACGAATTGGAATGCGGAAGGCCGGATGCAGGGACAGAAGGACATTCCGCTGAACAGCGTCGGCGAGGGGCAGGCGACTGGCAACGGCGAGCGGCTGAAAGCCTTTCTGGAGACTGAGGGGCTAAGTGCATCCCATTTTGATTGGGTCGCGTCCCCGCTTGGGCGCACCCGGGCGACCATGGAGCGGGTAAGGACCGCGATGGGGCTCCAGCCGGACGCATACCGCCTGGACGATCAGCTGAAGGAAATCAGCTTCGGGGATTGGGAAGCATTTACTCTCGAAGAGCTCGCTGACACGGAACAGGATCTGGTCGTGAGCCGGCGTGCCGACAAATGGGGTTTCGTGCCGCCCAATGGGGAGAGCTACGAAATGCTGTCCCGCCGTATTGAAGCCTGGCTCCGCACCGTCGACAAGCCGAGCGTGGTGGTTGCTCATGGCGGCGTTTTCCGCGTTCTGAGGGGGCTTCTGGAAAACCTGGATACGACGGTTATTCCAAGGCTTGATGTGCCTCAGGACAAGGTGTTCGTTTGGAGGAGCGGCGGGTTCCATTGGGTGTAAGCGAGGGACTTCCCTTCACGTGGCTTACACTGCATCGTGACTTTCTCCGGGGTGCAGCGTGCGATCCGGGTGCTCATCTTCCGCGTAAGCGCAGGATGGAAAGGAACCACGATGTCTATGGCTCAGGACTTCTTCTACCGGGATCTGCCCGCTTTCGCAGATTTCAATACGGTTGGCGATACCGCGTCCTATCAGCCGGTTCCCGAGGATTGGGTTGTGCTCGCCTCGGATATCGTCCGTTCGCGTGACGCTATAGCGGCGGGGCGGTACAAGGACGTCAACATGATTGCGGCTGCGGTCATTTCCGCAGTTCTGAACCGGGTCGGCCGCGATAAGGTTCCCTTCGTATTCGGCGGTGATGGGGCGTTTTTGCTTGTCCCTGCGTCTGATGCTGCTGCTGGGAAGGAAGCTTTGGCTGGTCTTGCCCGTCTTGCCCGGAACGAGTCCGGTCTGGAACTCCGGATTGCCGCCATTCCAGTTGCCCATCTTCGTGCCTTGGGTGCAGATATTCTGCTGCGCAAATACGAGCTCGGTCCAGACACATACCTCGCCATGGCTATTGGTGATGGTCTGGAGCTTGCCGACCGGATCCTCAAGGATCCGGAGGCGGTGACACCGTTTGCCATCAGGATCGGCAACCCGCCGCGGCCCAATCTTGATGGCCTTTCTTGCCGGTGGGAGCCTCTGCCCTCCGAACGTGGAAGGATTGCCTCTCTCATCGTGAAGCCGTCCCGTACCGTGTCCGGCACCGTGCCCTTGAAGGAAATCCAAGAGGGCATCAGGGAGATCGTCGGGCGGGACCCGTTCGGCGAGACGAACGATGGCAACCATGTGACGCCGTCCCGTCTGCGTTTCAAGTTTCCCCCGCCGGGGCTTTCGCTGGAGGCAGGCTACGCAGGGGCAAACTGGAGCCGGAGCCTGCAATGGCTGATGGGGGCATTGCAGAGCCTGGCATTTCTGGTCTCTTATAAGACTGGATTGACCATCGGTCCGCTGAACCGGGACAGGTATCTGAAGGAGATCAGCCGGCAGACGGATCACCGCAAGCTGGATGATTCCCTGCGGCTGGTGCTGGATCTGACGGTTGAACAGCTGGCAAGCCTCAAGACCTATCTGGAGACAGCCTTCGCCAATGGCCGCCTGGTCTTCGGTCTTCACGAGACGGACAGCGCGCTGATGACCTGCTTCGTGTCCGATCTCGGTGCAAGCCGCCATGTGCATTTCATCGACGGCGCGGATGGCGGTCTTTCCATGGCTGCCACCGACTTCAAGCAGCGTCTTGCGTCGCGTTCTACTGCCTTGTGAGGTCTGCCTTGACTGCTTCCGCACTTGAGATCGGCGGGCCTATGGCTTATCGCTTGCCGCACGAAATTCAGCGGACCCGGCCTGTTTCGGGCCGCCATTGGGAAGGCAAGGCATGTCGCATAATTCGTTCGGCCATCTGTTTCGCGTAACGACCTGGGGTGAAAGCCACGGACCGGCGATTGGCTGCGTCGTGGACGGCTGCCCTTCTCTGATCCCGTTGACCGAAGCCGATATCCAGGGCTTCATGGAAAAGCGTAAGCCCGGTCAGTCCAAGTACACCACTCAGCGCCGTGAGCCTGATGAGGTAAAAATCCTGTCCGGCGTGATGATTGACGAGGACGGCGTTCAAAAGACGACCGGCACGCCGATTTCGCTCTTCGTGGAAAACACCGACCAGCGGTCCAAGGATTATTCCGAAATCAAGGACCGCTTCCGTCCGGGCCATGCGGATTTCACCTATGATGCCAAATACGGCATCCGTGATTACCGTGGCGGTGGCCGGTCTTCGGCCCGTGAGACCGCCATGCGCGTGGCCGCCGGTGCCGTTGCCCGAAAGGTTATTCCGGATATCACCATCCGTGCGGCGCTGGTTCAGGTCGGCCCGCACAAGATCAACCGGAACAACTGGGACTGGGCCGAGATCGACAACAATCCGTTCTTCTGCCCGGATGCCGAAGCCGCAAAGCTCTGGGCCGACTATCTGGACGGCATCCGCAAGGCAGGGTCTTCCATTGGTGCGGTGGTCGAGGTTGTTGCCGAGGGTGTTCCGGCTGGCTGGGGCGCGCCGATCTACGGCAAGCTGGATACGGATCTGGCCGCGGCAATGATGTCCATCAATGCGGTCAAGGGCGTTGAAGTTGGCAACGGATTTGACGCTGCTTGCCTTACGGGCGAGGAAAATGCCGACGAGATCCGCATCGGTGCGGATGGCAAGCCTGTGTTTCTGACCAATAACTCCGGCGGCGTTCTGGGCGGCATTTCCAACGGCGATCCGCTGGTTGTCCGCTTTGCGGTCAAGCCGACCTCGTCCATTCTGACCGAGCGCAAGTCCATCACCCGTCAGGGCGAAGAGGTGGACGTGATGACCAAGGGCCGCCACGATCCTTGCGTTGGTATCCGCGCAGTGCCGGTGGGCGAGGCCATGATGGCTTGTGTGCTGGCCGATCATTTTCTGCGCCACCGCGGCCAGATCGGCTGAGACGATCACATCTTCGCGAGCGGGGCGGAAATTCCCGCCCTGTTACGTTTAGATACAAACTTCGGGCTGGGCAGTTGCTCCCCAGCCTGCTTCACTTCCCTCTTATCGGCTGGTCTTCGAGATCTAGACGCCGGACAGGAGGGAACAATGAACGAGATGACGCCCGTACGCCGCAAGACGGCCAAGGATTTCCCGCAGGAACTGCTCGAACTTTACGATTTCTACGCCCACGGCAAGATCAGCAAGCGTGAGTTTCTGGACAAGGCCGCCCGTTTCGCGGTCGCAGGTGTTACTGCCGGCATGCTGCTGGACCAGCTGAATCCCGACTATGCTCTGGCCCAGCAAGTCGCGCCCGACGATGCTGCGATCGAGACCGCCCGCATCAGCTATCCCTCGCCGAACGGCAATGGCGAGGTGAACGGCTATCTGGTGAAGCCCGCCGGGGCGACCGGTAAATTGCCTGCCATTCTGGTCATTCACGAGAACCGTGGCCTCAATCCCTATATCGAAGACGTTGCCCGCCGCATGGGAAAGGCAGGCTTCCTGGCGCTGGCGCCGGACGGCCTGACGTCCGTGGGCGGTTATCCCGGCAATGATGACGACGGGCGCGAGCTTCAGAAGAAGGTCGATCCCACGAAGCTGATGAATGACTTCTTCGCCGGTTTCGAGTTCCTGCTGAAGCATGAGGCTTCCACCGGCAAGGTCGGCGCTGTGGGCTTCTGCTATGGCGGCGGTGTCGTGAATGCGATTGCGGTTGCCTATCCGGAGCTCTCTGCCGGTGTGCCGTTCTATGGCCGTCAGCCCTCCGCCGAAGATGTTCCGTCGATCCAGGCGCCGCTGCTGATCCAGTATGGGGCGTTGGACGAGCGCATCAATGCCGGATGGCCAGCGTTTGAGGCGGCTCTCAAGGCCAACAACAAGACCTATGAGGCCTATATCTACGAGGGCGCCAATCACGGCTTCCACAATGACACGACGCCCCGTTATGACGAGGCGCAGGCGAAACTGGCGGAAGAGCGGACCATCGCGTTCTTCAAGAAATACCTCTCCTGACGACTGGTCCTCAGGAGTCCGGCTGCTGACAGGATATAAACCCTTCGATAGTCCTCCCGGCCAAGCAGAGCGCGAGCCGGGACCGGAGAGCCAAAAGAGTATCGGTTCTATATTGCTGACCACCGAAACCTATCGGCTCACCGGTCCCGGATCTCCGCTTCGCTGCGTCCGGGATGACCAAAAAAGGATAGGTTGTCATCAATCTTACGCTCGTCGAGATCGCCGGGCGCTTCATGTGTTTCAGACGGCTGCCCAGGCGAAGACCGCCGCAAGGCCAAGGGTAATGAGCCCGATCTTGGCCGCAAGATTGCGCACGCCAATCAGCCCGTAGGAGACCAGCCCCAGGCCGACCGCTATGCGGGCGAAGGCAAAGAGCGCCATGGCCGGGTCTTCTGTCAGGCGCAGCACATTCGGATTGGCGATCATGCCAAGCGGAATGATGTAGAGACCAACGCCGAGCGCCATTGCGGTAAGCGCTACCTTCAGCCAGTTTTCCCCGATCATGCCTGCTGCAATAAAGACCGCGCCGCAGACGGGCGGCGTAATGGTCGACAGCAACGCGAACCAGAAGACGAAGAGATGCGCCTGCAACGGCTCAAGGCCTAGGCGGGTAAGAGCCGGACCTGCCACGGAGATGCAGATGACATAGGCTGCAGTGGTTGGGACCTCCATGCCAAGGATGAGGCAGGCCAATGCGGTCAGAAGCAGAGAAGGCCAGAGCATCTCGTTTGAGCCCGAGAGGATCAGCGAGGTGATCTTCACGCCGAGGCCCGTGATGGACAGAACGCCGATGATGATCGAGGCGCAGAGGATGATCGAAGCGATCATGGCAACTTGGCGCGCGGAGGCGAGAGCCGCGTTCTCCAGTTTCAAGGCGATCTCGCGTGGGCGGATCTGCAGCTTGCCGTTAATCAGCAGCATCACCGCGCCCGCGAGAATGGCGATGCAGGCAGCATATTGGGCGGTGTATTGCGCGATGAACATGCCCCAGAGCAGCACAAAGAACGGCACCAGGAAGAAGGCCGAGGTGATGAGAACATCGCGCAGGGCCGGGCGGTCCTCTTCCGCAAGACCCTTCAGTTCAAACCGCCGGGCATAGGCGTTGATGCCGATCCAGACCGCGAGGAAATAGAGGATCGCCGGCAGGATCGCGGCAGACATGATGGAGGTGTAGGGAATGCCGGTCAGCTCCACCATGACGAAGGCACCGGCACCCATCAGCGGCGGCATGATCTGGCCACCGGAGGAAGCTACTGCTTCCACGGCGGCAGCCAGGCGCTTCGGATAGCCGAGCCGGGTCATGGCAGGCAGGGTGATGGCGCCGGTGGAGGCCACGTTGGCGGAGGCTGAGCCCGAGATCGAGCCGAACAGGGCAGACGAAATCACGGAGACCTTGGCGGCACCGCCTTTGAGGCGGCCAGCTGCGGAGGAGGCGAGGTTCATGAAACCTTGTCCGGCTTCGCCTGCGTTCAGGACCGCCCCGAAGATGACGAAGATCGAGACAACCGAGACGGAGACCCCTGTCAGGCTGCCCCAGATCCCGCCTTCGGCGATGGTAAGTGTGCCTAGGAAACTGGCGAGCGGCGTTCCTGAGTGACCGAATTCGCCTGGAATATATTGTCCGAACAATCCGTAGGCGAGCGCGGTCAAAGCCACGAGGGGAAGAGGCCAGCCGATGGCCCGGCGCGCCGCTTCCAGGACGGCAAGAAGCAGGGTGACGGCGATCACGACCTGAAAATTGCCTTCCAGAAAGCCATACTGGTCGTTCAGCATGTTCTGATTGAGGGCGATCCAAAGACAAGCGGCCACCCCAGCAAGCGTCAGGATGGTGCCGCTGACACGTGCAGCCTGTCCTCTCGCCGGAACAACGAAGATCCAGGGCAACGCCAAGGCCATGTGCAAGGGCCTGCTGACCAGATTGGGAACCAGCCCCGAGAAGATCAGACCGATGTGGAACGCCGTCAGCACCAGTGCGAGGCAGAACCAGAACAGGCGGGAGAGGGGGAATTGGGGCGAATCTGAAACGGACTCAGCAGACATGACGTGTATCCGGAGAGGCAAAAGACCGGGCGTGTTGACACGCCCGGTCTGAAAAAGAAGGACTGTTTGACCTGACTTACTTCTGGCTGTCGCTCAATTCAAAGCCGGCTTCCTCGTAGTAACGCAGAGCGCCCGGGTGGATCTTGCCGGTGATGGTGCCCATCAGGGACTTGTCGACGCCCTTCCACCAGGGAGAGGTCTCGGACATGGCGGCTTTCTGATCCCAGAACGTCTTCGTCAGGGTGTAGGCAGTGTCGTCATCCATGGCCGTGGTCGCAAAGGCAACAACCGGCAGGGAGGTCGTGGCGATGTCCTTGTCCTGACCGGCATAGGTGCCCGCTGGGATGATGGTCTTGGTCCGCTTTGTCTGCGTGATCTGGTCGTCGGTCAGGGACAGAACGGTCACGCCGGTGGCAGCAGCGGCTTCCACAACGTTTGGGGCCGGCCAGGAGCCTGCGGTGACGAAGCCGTCGATCTGGCCGTTCTTCAAGGCCGGAACCGCATTGGAGAGCTCGACATTGGCCTGCTGAACCTTGTCCTTCAGACCAAAGAGTTCGAGATATTTTTCTCCCTCTGTCGCCCCGAAGGAGCCTTTGCCCAGCAGAATGGTCTTTCCGTCGAGTCCTTCAAAATCCTGGACGCCGCTCTCCTTAGACATGACGAAATGCATGGTCAGGGACGGGATCGGGAACAGGGCGCGGATCTCGGAGAACTTGGGGTCTCCCTTGCCATCAAACGGGCCTTTGGCGGCAGCCGCAGCGGCGGCGAGGGACGGCGGGGCGGTAAAGACATAGTCCCCGCCGCGTGCGCGCACTTCCATCACGTTTTGAACCGAGCCCTGGCTCTCTTCCAGAGTGACGATCATGTCGCCATTGGTGCCGGTCTTGAGCGCTTCGGCAATTTCCACGCCCATCTGATAGTATGAGGACGCCGCCTTGGCTGACTTGTAGGTGATGCGCGTTTCCGCATTCGACTGGGCTGCCAGGGCAACCGTTGCCAAGGCCGCGAGACTGACGGTGGCGAGACGTTTCAACATGGGACCTCCCCAAAAGGTTATTATTCATTGCGCGAGCGGTTATCGGTCATTCCGGATTGCGGATGCCCAAAACAGGATGTGCAGCCGGAAGGTGCAACGTTGATTGTGCTATGGCAAGTGCAGAGATTGCTGAAGATGAGCTGGGTCATCTGCTCAAGGTCACAGAGTTGGTGGAACCGGTAGCATAGCCCGGTTCACATGGGCCGGTAAGCTTTTATCCGGCTGAGAATGTCATCGGGCTTCCCGGTCAGCGTATCAAGGCGGACCAGCAGAAGGGTGTTGCCGTCTTCCTGAGGCTGGGCCGACCAGTTCCTCAGCATCAGGTTTTTCCAGAAGGGAAAGGCTTGCGGCTTGGCGACTGCCTGCTCAACCGGCCGGGTCAGCCGGACCGCAAGTGTGACAAGCTCGATGTTCCGGACAGCCGTCCGGCGCAGTTCCAGGCTGCGGATCGTGCTCCAATCCAGAAAGCCGAGACGTTCGACAAAAAGGCCGTCGCCATTCGCGCCGAGCTGGGGCTGCGACCTGTCGATCATGGGAAAGTGCCAAAGAGCGGTCAGAACGGGTACCAGGGAGCAGAGCGCTAGGATCTCATGGCCGGTGAGGAGTGCGGGAACAAGCAGGCCTGCACCGATCAGCAGGCCGCCATAAACGATTGCCTCGCCGCTGGCACGGCGGAAACCGACAGCAAAAGGCTCCGGGCCTTTCCGCTCGTCGTCAATGAAGGGATCGGGGGCACCGGATGTCATGGACCGCCTTGTGCAAATCGGTTGAGCCACTGTCCTCTTGTTCCAAGGGACGGGGCCGATGTCAAAGATCTTCGACACCGGCACAGGGCTTAAGGCCCGTCACTTGGTCTTTTCGCTGACCGGTTTTCCCGGTGGATCAGGCCGTCTCCGTGGCCGTCAGCCTGGGCCGTCCCACGTTCAAGACCTTCAGCAGAACGAAGGCTGCCACAGCACAGAAGGTAATCGCTCCGACCAGCGGCATCGCCGTGCCATCAAAGAACGGGCTGGCAGCGACAATCATCAGGCCGCCGGTCACCATCTGAATGGTTCCGCCAAGAGAGGAGGCGAGACCCGCAATATCCCCATGATCTTCCA
Source organism: Roseibium litorale (assembly GCF_014842915.1). Taxonomy (GTDB): domain Bacteria; phylum Pseudomonadota; class Alphaproteobacteria; order Rhizobiales; family Stappiaceae; genus Roseibium; species Roseibium litorale. Next base: position 38,972 of record NZ_JACYXI010000011.1, read on the forward strand.
GTGCCAGAACCATGGCGGACGGAATGACCAGTCCGAGGCAGGCGTTCCCCAGGAACAGAAAGAGCACCAGAACCGGCAGAGACCCAAGCCCGGCGAGCGTCAATGCCAGCAAACTCAGTTCCACCAGGGCAAAGCCGGTGACGGCAAGACTGATGATCCGGGTCATGCCGTATTTGTAGCCGAGATAGGCCGCAACCTGGGATGAGCCGAAGAAGCCGACTGCATTCACCGCGAAGGCGATGCTGAACTCGACCATCGTCAGGCCGAAATAACCCGTGTAGACGAAGGAGGCGTTGGCAATGAAGACGAAGAAACTCGCCATGCCGCAGCCGCCGATCAGTGTCAGGCCCATGAAGAAGGGGTCGCGCACAAGCGTCAGGGTGCCTTGCCACAGGGACTTGCCGCTGACCTTGACCCTCTGTTCAGGTTTCAAGGTCTCGGGGAAGCCGAACTGAACCAGCGCCATGGCCAGGACCGCAGCCCCTGCCAGGAAGTAGAACAGGAAGCGCCAGCCGCCAAGGCTCATCAGCAGGGTTCCGGCGAGGGGGGCGAACATGGGCGAGACGCTGATGACCAGCATCACCATGGCCATCATCTTTGTGGCCTGGTAGCCGGTGAAAATGTCGCGGATGATCGCCCGGGGCAGCACCATCACGGCAGCTGCACCAATGCCTTGCAGGAACCGGGCCGCAATCAGAAGCTCGATTGTCGGCGCAAAGGCGCTGAGAATGGACCCTGAGACAAAGATGGTCAGCCCCATCAGCAGCGGCCGCTTGCGGCCAATCTGGTCCGACAGAGGACCGTAGACCATCTGGGAGAGGCCGAAGGTGAAGAAAAACGCGGTCAGCGTGAGCTGGGTGGTTGTCACTGACGCGTTCAGGTCGCTGCTGATCTGCGGCAACGCGGGCAGGTAGATATCGATCGCAAAGGGGCCGATGGCGCCCATCAGACCAAGGATCAACGCCGAGCGGAACATGCTGGGGGCCATCTGTCGAAATCCGGATATGTGAAAAAAAGGAGAGAGGCAGGACACCTCGTAAGGCTCCCTTACCATATCCGGAATGGAATTACACCTGGAAGTGTAACCGGCAGCTCCGCGCTGCGCGTGCGCAACCCAGCGCCGCGCGGAGGCTTATTGGATTTTAGTGGTCCATAATTTCAGTGGCTTCGATCTTGATGTCGAAGCCTTCGAGACCGACGTAGTGGCGCTCACGAGAGGAAAGAAGGCGGATTGAGGTAACCCCCAAGTCCTTCAGGATCTGCGCGCCAAGGCCGATCTCGCGCCACTGTTCCTGGCGGACCTGAGCCGATCCATGCTCTTCGTTTTCGGCAGCTTCCAGTTCCGTCCGGCTGCGCTTCGACTGCCGGGCGACGCCGACAGAACCTTCGCGCAAGTAGACAATGACACCGCGGCCGCGTTCGGCCAGTAGCTTCATGGTCGTGTCCAGCGGCTGGGCTGCGCCGAAGACGTCATCCAGAACCGACTCCAGCTGGAGGCGGACCGGCACACTGCGTCCATCAAGGATGTCGCCATAGACGACAGCAACATGATGCATGGGGTCGTAGGGCGTGGAATAGGTCACGGCATAGGCATGGCCGGCAGCGGTCTCGATCGGCTGCTCGTTGACACGCTCCACCAGCCGTTCGGTGCGCTGGCGCCAGGCGATCAGATCGGAAACCGAGACCATCTTGAGGCCGTGATCCGCTGCAAAGGCTGCCACGTCGTCACCGCGCTTCACCGTGCCATCGTCGTTGACCAGTTCGCTGATAACGCCAACTTCCTCCAGGCCTGCAAGACGGCAGAGATCAACCGCAGCTTCCGTATGGCCGGAGCGGATCAGCACACCGCCTTCCTTGGCAATCAGCGGGAAAACGTGACCGGGACGGACAAAATCCTCCGCGCCCACATTCGGATTGGCCAGCGCCCGCACCGTGGAACAGCGCTCTTCGGCCGAGATGCCTGTGGTCAGTCCGCGCCGGTAGTCGACGGAAACCGTGAAGGCCGTCGCAAGCGGTGCGTCGTTTTGCAAGACCATCGGATCAAGACGGAGGCGCCGGGCGGCGGCTATGGTCATGGGGGCGCAGACGATGCCTGAGGTGTGGCGGATAATGAAAGCCATCTGCTCAGGGGTTACCCGGGACGCGGCGACAATCAGATCGCCTTCGTTTTCACGGTCGTCGTCGTCGGTCACGACCACGATTTCACCGCGCTCAAAGGCACGGATAGCTTCTGCGACACGGGTTTGGGACACGGGATGCTCCTTGTTGGTGGCAAGACCAAGAAAGTCATTGGGTGTGACAGCGCCACCAGTGGCCTCGGCAATCTTGCGCGCCATATCCCGGGACACCCAGACATTGGGATCGTTGCAAAGGGCCGTCACCGAAGCTGCAGACAGGTTCGCTCTGCGCGCGAACGCGCTGCGGCTTTCCCCTTGCTCCTGAAGCCAGTGATCTAGTCTCATGCTTTCGATGTAAACCCGGTCCTGCCTGTTGGCAAGCGTCCGTGCCCATAAATTTCAGTGATACTGAAATGCAGTGCCCGGCGGATGTTCCCTGCTATCCACGGGAGTTCCGCCGATAGTCCGCTCTGCGATCATGCTTTTTCCAAAGCCGCGACGCACTCGACATGAGATGACCAGAGGAACTGGTCGACCGGTGTTATTGTTTTTATCCGGTAGCCGCCATCCAGCAGGATTCTGAGGTCACGCGCGAGCGTTGCCGGGTTGCAGGACACCGCGATCACGCATGGCACTTTTGAGGCGGCAATTTGCTCCGCCTGAGCTTGCGCGCCTGCGCGGGGCGGATCGAAGACGACCGCGTCAAAGGCATTCAGCTCCGCGGCCATCAGCGGGCGGCGGAACAGATCCCGGCGCTCGTGGGTGACCTGCTTCAATCCCTTGGGGACGCGCAATGCCCGGTCGAGCGCGGCGATTGCCGCAGCGTCGCCTTCAACGGCATGAACCGAGGCTTGCCGGGCAATACGCAGGGCAAAGGTGCCGATACCTGCGAAGAGATCTGCAACTTTCTTGGCCTTGCCAAGATTGTCCAGCACCAGCTTGCTCAGTGCTTCCTCCGCTTCGGCTGTTGCCTGGGTGAAGCTTGCCGGCGCCGCTACGACCGTTAATCCAGCCATATCAAGCGCGGGCGGACGGATTTCGATCAGCGTTTCGCCGTTCACTGTCAGACGGGCAAGACCGTGGGTCATCGCCAGCGAGGAGAGGGCCGCGAAGCGGCTTTCGTAGGACTTGTTGGCCTGCTCGAACGCCACATCCAGGCCATGCGGTGTTGCCAGAACCGTCAGCCGCAGGTCGCCCTTCTTTGGCATCAACTCGCTGGAAAGGGTCTTGAGACCGGCAAGCGCCTTGACGATGGCTGGATCGAGAACGGGGCATTCCTTGATGTCCACCAGCTTGTGCGAGGCTTTTTCATGATACCCAAGCAGGATCGAGCGCCCGGCGCGCGTCGCGGTCAGGACCGCCCGGCGGCGGCTGCCCGGCTTGCCTGCAACGGTTTCACTGACAGGGTCGCTGATGCCCCGGTCGGCAAGCGCCTTCACCACCATGTCCTGCTTCCAGGCAAGATATGGCGCTTCGGCATAGTGCTGAACTGAGCAGCCGCCGCAGGTCTCGAAATGGCGGCAGGCCGGATCGATACGGTCAGGGCTGGCCGACACGATGGTCACGCCACTGGCGCGGCCATTGGCAACGCGGGCGCTCACGGTCTCGCCGGGCAGGGCGCCTGGAACGAAGACAGGGCCGCCATCACTCTGCGCAATGCCGTCGCCACGGTGGCCGAGCAGGTTTACTTCAAGTGTCATTTGGGTCATGGCGAGAGCGATACTCGCGATGAGCCGCAAGGGCAAGCTTTCTGGGAGAGTGTCAGCCGTTCTTGTAGCCGCTGAGCAGCCATTCCGCGTTGCCGTCTCCGCCTTTTACTGGGGAGGGGACAAGGTCTCCCGCAGTCCAGCCCGGCAGGCCTGCCAGCCAGTCCTGCAAGTGTGCAGCCGTCTTCTCCGCGACATCCGGGTCCACCAGCCCGCCCTTGCCGATGTTCTCGCGCCCCGACTCGAACTGCGGCTTGACCAGAAATACGCCGCATGCGCCGGGCGCGGCCAGGTCAAGGGCCGGGGGCAGGGCGAGTTTCAGCGAGATGAAGCTGACATCCGAAACAAGGAGCTGAGGACGGTTCCCGTCCAGATCCTCAAGGGTCAGGTCGCGGGCGTTTAGCCCGTCGCGGCGGCGCACATCGGGATGGCTGGCGATCGTTTCATGAAGCTGGCCGTGACCAACGTCGATGGCGTGCACTTTGGAAGCACCGCGCTCCAGCAGAACCTGAGTGAAGCCGCCCGTAGAGGCGCCGATATCGAGGCAGATCAGTCCTTTTGGGTCGATACCGTAGACATCAAGCCCTTCGATCAGTTTCAGGGCTGCCCTCGAAACATAGGCAGCTGCGGGGTCGGCAACCGAAATGACTGTGCTTGATGCGACCTTCTGGCCCGGCTTCAGGCAGAGAGCACCGTCAACGGAAACGGTTCCGCGCAGGATCGCGTCACGGGCCCGGGCCCGGGTCTGGAAATGTCCGGTATCGACGAGGTGCTGGTCTAGGCGCTGTCTGGTCATCAGCGGCTCATAGACCGTTTTGCGGGGCTTGAAAACTGTGCTTCAAAAACAGCCCGCGATGGCGGCGGCCATCTTGTCGAAATAGATCCTTTCGCCATAGCGCAGCCAGAGCAGGCCGCTGGCAGCCAAGATTATCAGGCCGCCAGCCGACAGTCCGGCGTAAAGAGACATGCGCATGGCACTGAACTCCGCCGGCAGCACTCCTCAGGTCGAGGACTTGTCTGCCTTTTCGATCATCCGGCGCAGTTTGGCGAGAGCGCTTTCTTCCGCTTCACCATAGGCGATGGTGCCGAAGAAGTGGTTGTCTGCGTCCATCAGGTAAACTGCAGCGGAATGGTCCATCGTGTAACCGCCATCGTCAAGCGGGACTTTTTTCGAGTAGACGCGATAGGCCTTCAGGATCTTGTCGATCTGCTCGCGGGAACCGGTGAGCGGGCGGATACGGCTGTCAAATGCGGCGACATAGTCGCGCATGACCTCCGGCGTATCGCGTTCTGGGTCCACGGAAACGAAGGCGAAGTTCAGCTTGTCCGCATCCGGGCCAAGGGCCGAGATCCAGCCCTGCATATCGGACAGAGTTGTCGGGCAGACATCCGGGCAGAATGTGAAGCCGAAGAGATAGAGGGACGGCTTGCCCTTCATGTCCGCGTCAGTGACAGTCTGGCCATTGCCGCCGACAACCTCGAAAGGGCCGCCGATAGCGGAGATTGGCGAGACCAGATTCTCGACGGTCTTGGTTTCAGCTGTCTGCTGATAGACCACGACACCAGAAGCCAGGGCAAGGGCGGCAACTGCCGCCCAAGCTCCATAGCGAATGACTTTCAGTTTCGACATGACTGCCTCAATTCTTGCCGTGCTGGCTGTGGTCCATGGTCTTCATGTTGCTGTGATCCATGCCCTTGGCGCCCATCTTTTCGACAGCCAGTTCCACAGTGACTTCACCGGCCTTCTCGAAGGTCAGCGTAACGGGAACCGTCTCACCTTCGACAAAAGGCTGCTTCAGATCCATGAGCATGAGGTGGAAGCCCCCGGGCTTCATTTCGGAAGTGGCGTTGGCCGGAACGGCGAAGCCGTTTTCCGATTGGCGCATGGTCATGACACCATTGTTGACGGCCATCTCGTGGATCTCGGCACGGCCTGCAACGGGGGTGGACACGGCAATCAGCCGGTCGTCGTCCGATCCGGTATTTTCAATGGTTGCGAAACCGCCTGCGGCCATCGCCTTGGGCGGTGTCGCCCGGGTCCAGGGGTGGTGAATAACCAGGCCGCCAAGCTTGTATTCATGGGCAAAAGCGGAACCGGAGACGAGCATGACCAAGGCAGCGGATGCGGCCAGAGATTTCAGAAGAGACATTTCATTGATCCTGAGAAAAGTTTGCAAATGGGCGCAGTCGCCCGGAAAGGTCAGGTCAACGAAACAGGCGGTCCTCTGATCGGGTCGGTGATTTGGCCGAAGGGCGAGGGCGGGTTTCTGTGCCGCAGCTCTGGTCTGGCTGCCACCACATCGGCAATCACCAGCACTGGCGACGGTGTTTTCGGCAGAAGAGCCGCCGTATGCATTGCGTGGGCGCAAACCGGGCCGCAGATACAGTGATCTGCCTGGTGGGGCTGGCTCGCAGGTGCTGCGTTCCGGTCTTCACCTGCCTGGGCAAGGTTCTGGCAGGTGACGAAAATTCCGGCAGAGGCGGGATCTGCTGCCGCGGAAGTGCCGAGCACGAGGATGACGATCCGCATGGCCATGGCGAGCATGCCAAGAACCGCCAGCGGATGGCGTTCCTTGCGCAGCAGGCGCATGAATGTGTCTCGGTTCGACATGCGGCGGACTATGCTTTTCTTTGCAGGCTGCGTCGAGCAGCCTTTTCGTCACAGGGCACGTGAATCCACACTCTAGGTGACGCGCTCACGGATGGGCAGGCAAATTCTAGCCAAGACCTTCCGGCACCGGAGTGGCGGGCTTGTCCTCCTCGTCACCGGAGCTTTCGCTCTGGTCCGCAGAGATGAGCTCCTCGGTGATCGTATCCGTCTCGGAGCTATGTGCCATGTCGTCGTAGGCGGGGAAATCTTCCGGCGCGATGACGTTTGCGGCTTCGGTATCCAGCGGCTCCGGCGAAACCACGGCGCCGATCTGCGCGGTGGCGGCAAACTCGAAGTCCGTTTTGTCTTCCGGATCAAGAGCGCTGCGGGCAAAGACACGGGTAAGGATGAAGACACCCATGGCGCTGTAGACGATGGCAACGAGCAGATACAGACCTGCCGGACCGCTCGACACCATGAGCAGAGAGGCGGCAATCGGACCTGCGACTGAGCCCAGACCGAAGGCCATCAGCAGGCCTGAGGACGTTTCGACAAAATCCTCGGGAGCCGCGTGGTCGAAGGCATGGGAGACAGCGACCGAATAGGTCGGCTGCGAGAAGAAGCCGATCACCATTGCCAGCATCAGGGCAGTGGGGAACGAACTTGTCGGCAGCAAGGCGATCGCGAGCGCGATCACAGCGCTAATCACGGCCAACGCGATCAGCACCAGGCGCCGGTCCATCTTGTCCGACAGGCGGCCGATTGGCCATTGAGAGATCATGCCGCCGGCAATGATCGAGGCGGCGTAGACTGCTGCCTGATTGGTTGTCAGGCCGATCTCCGACCCATAAAGCGGACTTAGCGACCACATGGCGCCATTGGCCACGCCGATCAGCAGCGTGCCGACGAGGGCTGCTGGCGAGGTCTTATAGAGCTTTGCTGGACGGAACTGGACCAGCGTAATTGGGGCCGGCTGGTTCGCGGTCGTAAGACAAACGGGCATGACCGCCAGGCTGACAGCGACCGAAGCGACGGCAAAAGGTACGAAGGAGGTGAGTTCCATTCCTGCAATCGAAACCTGCCCGATCATCATCGAGGCGAAGAGCACCACGATATAAATGGACATGACCGTCCCGCGTGTTTCGTTGGTCGCGGTCTCATGCAGCCAGCTTTCCACGATGGTGTAGAAGCCTGCGAGGCAGAAGCCGGAGACGACACGGATCAGGAACCAGGCGACCGGTTCAACGAACACCGGGTGCAGGATCGCCGAGGCCGACATGAGGGAGACGAGAGCCGCCAGCGCCCGGATATGACCGGCGCGCATAATGACATGCGGTGCTCCGAGGCAGCCCAGAACCATACCGACATAATAGCCTGAGGAGACCATGCCGATGGCTAGTTCGCTGAAATCAGCCTGATTGGCAGCAAGCGGCAGGAGCGTGGACTGCAAGCCATGCCCGAAGACCAGAAAGGCAACGGACATCAGCAGGGCTGAAATGGAGGCGAGCATTTTCGCCATGGGATACTCCCGGAAGTCTTGCAAGGTCAGGTCTCAAACAAGACCCCGGAAGTCTTGCCATATGCTGGCCGGTTGAGGTCAGGCGCGCTGAAAGGCGCTCACGTCGCCGCTGCCGAGGGCCATGAAAACCTGATGGGTAATTCCCTGAAAGGTCAGTCCCGCATCCTTGTACATGGCTTCCGGCTTGTCGTGATCCTGATAGCGGTCGGGTAGCATGAGCGTGCGCACCTTGAGGCCACGGTCCAGAAGGCCGAGTTCCGCGAGCTTGGTCAAGACATGGCTGCCAAAACCGCCGGCAGAGCCTTCTTCCACGGTCACCAGAATTTCGTGTTCCCGGGCGAGGCGGATCAGAAGATCCGTGTCCAGCGGTTTTGCGAAGCGTGCGTCGGCGACGGTGGTCGACAGACCCGCAGCTTCAAGCTCATCTGCCGCCAGCAGGCATTCCTTCATGCGGCTGCCGAAGGAAAGAAGGGCGACCTTGGTGCCTTCCCGCCGGATCATGCCCTTGCCGATCTCCAGAACCGAGCCGCGCTCGGGCAATTCAAGGCCAACACCTTCTCCGCGCGGATAGCGGAAGGAAATCGGGCCCTCGTCATAGGCAACGGCAGTCGCGACCATGTGGCGCAATTCCACCTCATCTGCCGCCGCCATCACGACGAAGCCCGGCAGACAGGCCAGGAAAGCCGTGTCGAAAGCACCTGCATGGGTCGGTCCGTCCGCACCGACAAGGCCAGCGCGGTCAATCGGAAAGCGGACCGGGAGGCCCTGAATGGCGACGTCATGCACGACCTGGTCATAGGCGCGTTGCAGGAATGTGGAGTAGATGGCCGTGAAGGGCTTGAAGCCTTCGGTCGCGAGCCCTGCTGCAAATGTCACCGCATGCTGTTCGGCGATGCCGACATCAAAGGTGCGCTCCGGGAAGGCTTCCTGGAAGAGGTCGATACCAGTCCCGTCCGGCATGGCGGCAGTGATGGCGACCACCTTGTCGTCATCCTGGGCCTCACGCACCAGAGAGGTCGCAAAAACATTGGTGTAGCTCGGAGCGTTGGCAGCAGGCTTTGCCTGTTTGCCGGTCACGACGTCGAACTTGGCAACCCCGTGGTATTTGTCCTTGGCCCCTTCCGCCGGCGCGTAGCCCTTGCCCTTTTGTGTCACCACATGAACGAGCACAGGTCCCTGATGCGTGTCGCGGACATTCTTCAGGATTGGCAGAAGGTGGTCGAGGTTGTGCCCGTCCACCGGGCCGACATAATAAAAGCCGAGTTCCTCGAAGAGCGTACCGCCGGTCCAGAAGCCACGGGCAAATTCCTCCGCCTTGGCTGCTTTTTCCTGCAAGGGTTTCGGCAGGGTCTTGGCGAAGCTTTTCGCGGCCTCGCGCAGGGACTTGTAGGTCTTGCCGGAAACAAGCCGCGCCAGATAGGCGGACATCGCACCGACGGGCGGTGCAATCGACATGTCGTTGTCGTTGAGGATCACGATCAGACGTGAACCAAGATGTCCGGCGTTGTTCATGGCCTCGTAGGCCATGCCTGCGGACATGGCGCCATCCCCGATTACAGCGATGACGTTGTTGTCGCCGTCCTTGAGGTCGCGCCCGACGGCCATGCCGAGGCCTGCAGAAATTGATGTGGAAGAGTGCGCCGCGCCAAACGGGTCGTAGATACTCTCCGCGCGTTTGGTGAAACCGGAAAGGCCATTGCCCTGACGCAAGGTCCGGATCCGGTCCCGCCGCTCGGTCAGGATCTTGTGCGGATAACACTGGTGCCCGACATCCCAGATCAGCCGGTCGTCCGGAGTGTTGAACACATAATGGAGCGCTACGGTCAGTTCCACGACACCAAGGCCGGCGCCCAGGTGGCCGCCGGTTATGGACACCGCATCGATCATCTCGGTGCGCAACTCGTCCGAAAGCTGCCTCAGATCGGCTTCAGGAAGCCCGCGCAAATCTGCCGGGCTTTTGATCTGGTCAAGCAAAGGGGTATTCGGCATTGGACAACGCAGGCCTGAGTTTGAAGTCGGAGTATGGCTGGCAGCCTTACACTATGGCTATATGGGGTGCAAATCCGGCAATGGAACTGTTCTAAATTTAGCTTTGCCTCCGCTTGAGGCGTTATCTTGAAAATAAAACTCAGAAAAAGTCGCTCTGGATCCAAATTTGGATGGCCAATCACCCATTTGGGTGATGCAATCTCGCGGGAACTGGCATATCAATTATACCGTGGTCGATGGGGCCACGTGCACAGTGATTGACTGGGGCTGCCTTTTTGGGCGGCCCCTTTTTTATGTCCGGAAATTGTGAGTTTGTGCCGGGTGTCAAAGCATTCCAGCAAGGCTGTGAATCAGCCGGGAAAGCTCCAGCTGAGACTGGGTGCCAGTCTTCTCGTAGATCCGCCTTAGGTGTGTCTTGGCGGTGTTGCGCGTAATGGCCAGCCGTTCGAGTGTCTCAGAGAGAACACCACAGGCTGACAGGTCGTAGGCCAGCCTCGCCTCGCTGATAGACAGGCTGTACGCGCCCTGCAGGATGTTCTTGATCTCGGCAGGAACGGCGGTCGGCTCTTTCACTTCGATCAGAACGAAGCTGCAGGGGTCTTCACCCGTAAGGTTGACCTGAACCGTTCTCCGGTTCCCTGGCGGCACCCTGCGCAGCATCACCTGGCAGAAACTTTCGTTTTTTTTCAAGAGAAGGAGCGATTGCATCGCAAGCGCAGTTTCGTCAGTGTCTATGGAACTTTTGCTTACCGATGAATGTTCTGCCGGTGGCTCCAGTAGTCCCACAAGGGCCGTTTCCAGATCCCTGCGCAGGGGGAGAAGCTTTGTCCCGTCGCAGACGAAGATATCGCCTTCCCTGAGAACCTGTTCAAAGTGCGGCGTCTTGAAGCGAATAGACAGGTCGCTATCAACAAGGCAGGAAGCCTGCCTCTGGGCGGAGGCGAAGGCCAGAAGGGCGGAGTTCTGCTCCGCTTGGCGTTTCAGCTCGGAATTGGACTGAAGACTGGAGGCTGTCGCCTTGCCCAGTCTCACAAAGGTCGGCATGACCGCCTCGGGCCGGATAATGCTCGCCTGGACACTCGGCCACATGCAGCAGAACAGCACCACATGCTGTTCGTCCCGGGTCAATGGCATGATCAGCCCCGGCCATTCACGAAGCCCCCGGTTTTCGAAAGCAACGCCATCATCAACGGTCATCGGGTCGAGGCCGGTCATGGCAATTTTGCAGAAGGGATAATGGACCGGCGCTTCCTGTAGAAGAAAGGACTGGGTGTCCTGTCCCCCATCAACCCGGGAGGTCCTCAGATAGTGGAGCAGCTCAGCGGCGGCCTCGGAAGAGCAGAAGCGTTCGGTGTGAACACCGCCGCTTGTCAGCTCGATCAGGAAGCAAAGGCAATTGCAGGAGCGTTCGATCTGTTTGAGGGCCTCTGGCCACAAAAGTTCGTTCGAGGCGCATTCCTGCACGCGCTCGAGAGCCTTGAATTCGTCCTGGGGGTTAATCCTGATCATGCCAGATATCACATGTTCAACCTGTGCCGCGAAAGACGCGGAATTGAGGTCATCATGACTTTAAGTTTAAAGGAAGATCAGCGGACAGCCATCAGAAAAAAACGCGGATGACGGAAAACCTGCGCAAAATGGCGCTTTTATGCGCTTTCCGGATCCAGCGGAACGGTGCTTGCTGCTGAACCGTCCTGGTTCATCTGGATTTTCTCGACCTTGGCTTCCGCCGCCTTGAGCAGGCCGTCGCAATGCTTGCGAAGCTGGGCGCCGCGCTCATACATCTCGATGCTCCGCTCCAGCGGTACATTGCCCTGTTCGAGTTGCCGCACAATGGTTTCGAGCTGCTGCAGGGCATCTTCAAAGCTGAGGGTTGCAACATCTGTCTGCGCCGCTTCGCTGGTCATTGTCCGGTCCTCTTCATATTCACTCTGAATCACCGGCAGACAGTTACGTCCGATTGATGCCGGGTCAAGGCCTGGGGCACATCCCGGCGCAGAGTTTCCTCATGCGCTTGCCGGTCATCCTGTCATCAGGGTGAGAACGTGAGCTGCCGTGGAGCGGGCAAGCCCCTCCAGGTCATAGCCGCCCTCCAGAACGGAGACGACCCGTCCATCGCAATGCTTGTCGGCAATCGTCATGAGCTCGCGGGTGGCCCAGGCAAAGTCTGCTTCCACCAGATTGAGAGACCCGAGCGGGTCGCGGGTATGGGCGTCAAAGCCAGCGGAAATGATGACAAGATCCGGTGCGAAACCATCCAGCCGCGGCAGGATCACGCTTTCAAAAGCTTCCTTGAAAACCGGGCCGTCATCGCCTGCCATCAGTGGAACATTCACGATCGTGCCCTTGGTGCCGGTTTCATTGGCCGCGCCCGAGCCGGGGTAGAGCGGCATCTGGTGGGTGGAACAGTACATGACCGTGCCGTCGTCCCAGAAGATGTCCTGGGTGCCATTGCCGTGATGCACGTCGAAATCGACGATGGCAACGCGCTCCGCGCCATATTTTGCCTGAGCGTGACGAGCGGCAATGGCAACATTGTTCAGGAAGCAAAAGCCCATGGCACGGTCTTTTTCCGCATGGTGTCCCGGGGGACGGGAGGCGGAGAAGGCGTTGCCGACCTTTTTCTCCATCACCTCTTCCACGGCCAGACACGCGCCGCCTGCGCCCCGCAAGATAGCCTCCCAGCTTCCCGGCGACATGGTGGTGTCGGAATCCAGGCGGTTCAATCCTTCGACAGGTGCCTGATTATGCAGGTAATCCAGGTAGGCCATCGGATGAGCGCGGATGATGTCCTCGCGCCGGGCGATTGGTGCAAGCTCCCGTTCCAGTGACTGAAACTGCTCATGCTCAAGAATCCGATCGATGGCGCGCAGGCGGTCAGGCCGCTCGGGGTGGCCTACAGGCGTCAGGTGATCGAGATAGGTTGTGTGATGAAGCAGGAGTGTGGACAACGGTGGGATCCGCTTTGGGTGGAGTGGTTTGCGGCCATCAGACCGGTGCGTTCCGCCGCTGTCAATCTTGTAATTAGGCTAAGAACGTCTGCCGCATTTCCACCGCAGGTATATAGGCGTGCAGTCAAAGGAAAGGAGCCGGTCCTTGTGGGCTCCGGCTCCCTGCAAGGTGCGGGCGTAAAGCCCGTGGGGAGGTCCGCTGCATCTCTATGTTCATTAACATAGAATAATGATCATCCAGGTGCGAGCAGAAATGTAACTAGCTAATTGAATCCTGTGAAAAACAGGGGGCTACAGTTGGGGAAGCGTTAAGCCGAACCTGAAAATTACTGAAAAATATCTAGACAGAAGTAGCGGTTGCCTGGCAGCTATTTAGAGAAATCTGAAATAAATCAATGTCCGGGTGTTCGAGGCGCTGCCGCCCGCCGCAAACGGTCATTGATAGCCTCTCCAAGGCCGGTTTCCGGGATGCTTTGGACGCAGATTGTCGCGGCTCCGGACGAATCGAGATGCCGCATCGCTGCAAACAGGCGCGCGGCGGCTTCGGTCAGGTCTTCCGCTTCGCTGAGATTGAAGCAGGCGACGGCACCTTCAGCCCCCGCAAGCGCATGAGCCCCAAAGGCAAGGTAAGCTTCCCCAGTCCGGACGTCTGTTGCGTTCAGGCGCACCGCGGCGGCGGGCGCATAGTGCGATGTTAGCATCCCCGGGGCCTGGGGCGCATCCTGGCGGGTCGAAAGATCGGTCGGCGCAGCCAGGGACTGGCCAAGAACGGCTTCGATCGCCTCGCGCGGAACACCGCCCGGACGCAGCAGCCGGGGCGTGCCGTCCGTCAGCGCGACAATGGTGGATTCGATCCCGATCTGGCAGGGGCCGGCATCCACGATGAAGCTCAGTGCGTGGCCAAGGTCTGCCTCCACCGCATCTGCGGTTGTCGTGGAAACGCGGCCAGACACATTGGCGCTGGGCGCGGCCAGCGGTCGTCCGGTGCGCTCGGCCAAAAACCGCATCACCGGGCCTGAGGGCACACGCAGAGCGACACTTTGCAGTCCAGCGGTTGCCAGATCGCTGATGGGTGATTCCGGGCGCTTGGGAACCACAAGGGTCAGTGGGCCGGGCCAGAAGGCTTCGGCCAGCTTCAGGGCATCTTCGTTGAAGGTGCCGTGCTTCAATGCGGCCTCGACCGACTGCACATGGGAGATCAAGGGATTGAACTGCGGGCGTCCCTTGGCGGAAAAAATGCGGGCGCAGGCTTGTCCATTGGTCGCATCCGCGGCGAGGCCGTAGACGGTCTCGGTCGGGATGGCGGCGAGCTGTCCGGCTATGAGAGCTTCGCACACATCCGCAGCTTCCGGCGCTTCCCGCCAGTTTTCCTGAGAGAGGTCGATGATCCATCGCCGCATCGGGCCGGGCTCCATCCGAATTAAAGTGTTGGGCAATGCACATTTGCCCCGTCACTTGCCGCTGGGACAGTACTTGACGTTTACGTCAACCGGGTTAGTGTCCGGTCAACAACACCGTCTGATGGGCCTTTTGCTGCGTGCGGCAAGGACAGTCAAGGCGGAAGCAAAGGTATAAGGGAGGTCATGCATGTACCGCGCGCCAATTGAAGAGATCGCATTCACGCTCAAGCAAGTCTGCGGGCTGGGCGATATCCAGGCCAGCGAACGTCATGCGGATCTCGGAGATGATCTGGTCGAGGCGATCCTTAACGAGGCCGGCCGGTTTGCTGCCGAGGAAATTGCGCCGATGAATGTGGTTGGTGACCGTGAGGGAGCGACCTTTTCTGACGGCAAGGTCAAGGCAGCTCCGGGATGGCGCGATCTTTATCACAACTGGATTGAAGGTGGCTGGAACGGGCTGACTGCAACGCCGGACTATGGCGGGCAGGGGCTGCCGATGATGCTCTCCGCTGCAGCACTGGAAATGTGGAACTCCGGCTCCATGGCCTTTGCCCTTGGCCCAACCCTGACCATCGGCGCTGTCGAGGCGCTGGAAAAGCATGCCTCGGACGCACTGAAGGAGACCTATCTCGCCAAGCTGATTTCCGGCGAGTGGATGGGCACCATGAACCTGACGGAGCCGCAGGCCGGATCCGACCTCAATGCCCTGACCGCCAAGGCAGAGCGTGCAGAAGACGGCAGCTACCGCATCTCTGGCCAAAAGATCTTCATCACCTATGGTGAGCACGACCTGACCGACAACATCATCCACCTGGTTCTCGCCCGCCTGCCGGATGCTCCGGCTGGAACGCGGGGCATCTCACTGTTCCTGGTGCCGAAGTTCCTGGTCAACGAGGACGGCTCGCTGGGAGCACATAACGATGTGCGCTGCGCCGGGGTCGAGCACAAGCTGGGCATTCACGCGTCCCCCACCTGCACCATGGTGTTCGGCGACGAGGGCGGCGCGACCGGCTATCTGATCGGCGAGGAAAACCGCGGCCTTGCCTGCATGTTCACGATGATGAACAACGCCCGCCTTGCGGTCGGCATTCAGGGGCTGGGCATTGCCGAGCGAGCCTATCAGGAGGCGCTGGCCTATGCTTTGGAGCGCAAGCAGGGCCGTGCACCCGGCGACAGCGGTCCGGCAATGAGCCCCATTGCCCGTCACCCGGACATCAAGCGCAACCTCTTGGCCATGAAGACCCGGGCTCAGGCCGCCCGTGTGCTGTGCTATGCCTGCGCCCACGCCATCGACATGTCGCATATTGCTGAGACCGGGGAAGACCGGAAATTCTGGTCGGAACGGGCCGGTCTGCTGACCCCGCTCGCCAAGGCTCTTCCGACCGACTTCGGTGTTGAGGCCGCGTCCATCGGCGTCCAGATCCATGGCGGCATGGGCTTTATCGAGGAAACCGGCGCCGCGCAATATCTGCGCGATGCCCGGATAGCGCCGATCTATGAAGGCACCAACGGCATTCAGGCCATCGACCTTGTGACCCGCAAGCTGCCGCTTTCCGGCGGTGAGCATATCAAGGCATTCCTGAGCGAACTGGCGGGTATCGTCGAGGGCGTTGCCGCGTCCAACCTTCCCTCGCTTGGTGACATCGCAAGCCATCTTTCCGAGGCGCTTGGGGATCTGGAAGAGGCGACTGCCTGGATCATGACGGCGCAGGCAGAAGGCCGTATGGCCGAGGCGCTGTCCGGCGCAACGCCATATCTGCGGCTGGCGGGCCTGACCTTTGCCGGCATTCTCCTGGCCAAGGGCGCGGCCGCTGCCGATGACGGCAACAAGGCGGCCCGGGATCAGCGGATCCTGCTTGCCCGGACCTACACCATGACCCTGCTCAAGGAAGTCGCGGGTCTGAAGGCGGATGTCACCGGCTCATCCGGGGCCATTCTGGCCTTCGATCCGGAAGCACTGGCGTCGTAACGGAGAAGCTCAATGGGAGGAGCACATGATCCAGCATGAGATGAGCGGCGGCGTCAGCACACTAAGGCTGGACCGCGCGGACAAGAAGAATGCCCTGACCGGCGATATGTACAACGCCATGTCCGCCGTGCTTGAAGCCGGAAATGACGACAAGGACCTGCGCTGTCACGTGATCTGCGGCCAGCCGGGCGCCTTCACCGCAGGCAACGACATTGCCGATTTCCTGAAATATGCCTCCCAGAGCGGTCTGGAAAAGACGCCGGTGGTCCGGTTTCTCAAGGCGCTGGGCGCGAACCGCAAGCCCCTTGTGGCTGCGGTTGACGGTCTGGCGATCGGCATCGGCACCACCTTGCTGTTTCACTGCGACATGGTGTTTGCGACGCCTGGCTCCCTGTTCAAGACGCCCTTCGTGGATCTAGGGCTGGTGCCGGAAGCGGGCTCCTCGCTTCTCGGGCCTGCTGTCATGGGTCATGCGCGGGCCTTCGAGCTTCTCTGCCTTGGCGAAAGCTTCGACGCCGCCCGGGCGCAAGAGGCAGGCATCGTCAATCATGTCGGCGAAAATGCGGAAGAGCTGGCCATGGATTGCGCCCGCAAGATCGCATCCAAGCCGCCGGAAGCCATGGCCCTGTCACGTGCGCTCCTGCGCGGGGACCGGACCTTGATCGATCAGCGGATCGAGGAGGAAGCGCGCATTTTCGGCACCCGGCTGAGCGTGCCGGAAACCATCGGCGCCTTTCAGGCTTTCATGACCAAAAAGACAACTGCGTCCAAGGCGTGAGCGGGACGTTCTGGGAGGAATTTGATGACCGAAACCAAGAAGAGCCTGTCCGGCAAGACGCTGTTCATCACAGGGGCCTCGCGCGGCATCGGCAAGGCCATTGCCCTGCGCGCCGCCCGCGATGGCGCCAATATCGCGATTGCGGCCAAGACCGCCGAGCCGCATCCCAAGCTGGAAGGCACGATCTACACCGCAGCAGAGGAGATCGAGGCAGCCGGTGGCAGGGCCCTGCCGCTTGTCCTGGATGTGCGCGATGACGAAGCGGTTCAGGCGGCCATTGCCAAGACCGCCGAGACCTTCGGCGGGCTGGACATCCTGGTCAACAACGCCAGCGCCATTCAGCTGACCCCGCTCTCCCAGACGGACATGAAGCGCTTCGACCTGATGCACCAGATCAACACGCGCGGTACCATGGCCTGCTCCAAGCATGCCATCGAATATCTGGAGAAGTCCCCCAATCCGCATATCCTGATGCTGTCACCGCCGCTCGACATGTCGGAAAAGTGGTTTGCGGGCCACACGCCCTATTCCATCGCCAAATACGGTATGAGCCTCGTGGTGCTGGGCCTTGCTGGCGAGCTGCGCAAGAAGGGCATTGCCGTCAACGCGCTTTGGCCGCGCACGACGATCGCGACTGCTGCGGTGAAGAACCTTTTGGGCGGCGATCAAATGGTTTCCCAGAGCCGCACGCCGGACATTCTTGCCGATGCCGCCCACGAGATCTTCACGACGCCGTCGCGTGAGCTGACCGGTCAGTTCCTGATTGACGACACGTTCCTGTCCGGGCGCGGCGTGACCGATTTCGACCACTACCGCGTTGACCCGGCAAAGCCGCTTGCCCCGGACTTCTTCGTCCCCGCCGACAGCATCCCGCCTGCCAATATGGGGCCGGTGAAGGGGTGACATCCAACCATAATCTTCAAAACACAAAACGGCGCGAAGGTCTTTCGTGCCGTTTTGCATTTCAGTGGGGGGCTCAGAGCCGGCTTGTTAGTCGAACTCCGGACCACGTGCCCGGTAAGGGGTGACGTCTTTCCAGGCCTTCATCAGCGTTTCCAGTTCCGTGTCGCCATTGGGCGGCAGCAGGATCTGCAGGCGGACAAGAAGGTCGCCATGGCCGCCGGTCTTGGTCGGCAGGCCCTTGCCCTTCAGGCGCATGGTCTTGTCGCCGGATGAGTTGGCCGGAATGGTCAGGTTGACCGCGCCGGTCAGGGTCGGCGTGCGGACCTTGGCACCCAGCACGGCCTCATAGAGAGTTAGCGGCAGGTCGAGAACGAGGTCGCTGCCGCGCACTTCGAACAGCTTGTGCGGACGGAAGCGGATTTCGACCATGGCATCGCCTGCCGGGCCGCCCATTTCGCCAGGATGGCCCTGACCGCGCAGGCGGATCTTTTCGCCTTCTACGGTTCCAGCCGGAATGGTGACATTGACGGTCTTGCCGCTCGGCAGCGTCACCTGGGCCTTGCCCGAGTTGACCAGATCTTCCAGAGACACATAGGCCGTCAGCTCGGCATTGCTGCCCTTGGCGGCCTGCGGCTTACGGCCCGCAGAAGCGCCTGCACCGGCCTGCGCACCAGCGCTTGCCCGTGCCCGCCGTCCGCCACCGAAGCCGCCGAGGATGTCGTTCAAAATGTCGTCGAAGCCGCCGCCTCCGGCTGCCCCGCCGCCAAAGCCTCCGCCCTGGCTGCGGAAACCGCGTGCACCACCGGCCGATCCGAAGTCCTCGTAGTCGCGGAAACCGTCGAAGCCATGGGACTGGAACTTCGGCTTGCCGTCCGCACCGATCTCGCCACGGTCGAACTTGCCGCGCTTGTCCTTGTCGCCGACGATTTCATAGGCCTGGTTCACTTCGGAAAAGCGCGCCTGTGCTGCCGGATCATTCTGGTTCTGATCCGGGTGGTACTTCTTGGCCAGCTTGCGGAAGGCCTTCTTGATATCGGCTTCGCTCGCATTCTTTGCGACGCCGAGGACGCTGTAGGGATCACGCATTGGGTTCACCTGTTGTGGGCAGGATTTGACACGGCGGCTGATCCGCTTCCCTGGGGAAGGACCGCCCGGCTCGCATCACGCCCAAAATGTCTTCCTGCACAATATCGTGATTGATAGGAAAAAATACCAGATCCATCGATCTGCATTCGTCAGTGTTTTACCGGGTAACCACCGCTATTCAAGCTTTGGATCAGGCGCCTGAGACGTTGAGGGCGGTAATCGCCATGATCTGACGGACATCGCGGCAGGCTGTGCCCTTGTAAAGGCGGATGCCGGCGATGGTGTTTGCGGTCGTCTCGAAGTCGATACAGCCGGTGTCAGCCAGCTTGCTCTTGTCCAATTTGCCGATGCTGCCGGAATTTCCGCTGTCCGGATTGGTCCAGGACACGGCAGTTTGCATGGTGCCTTCATCGGCCAGTGCGCTGGCTTCCAGACCTGAGCCGCTGACCAGCTGGCCGATGGACATGGCGATGATTTCGCGGTCTGTTTCGTCAATATCGGCGAAGGCGGTATCGGATGTTGAGGGAATCGATCCAGTCAGCACCAGGGGCGTTTCGACATCATTGCTGCCGAGCGGCATGGAAACCTGCCCGCAGCCCGCCAGCAGACAAGCCAGTGCAACCGGTGCAAACCGGGCTATCTGGAACTTGGCCTTGACGGCGTCATAAGAAACGCGGTGAAACAAGCAACCGACCTCTCTGGCCATGCGGCCCGTTTTGTGGCTCACAGAACGCTTCCGCGACACTCTTCGACAGGTGCTCCATGACCGACACTAAGCCTTCGGCAAAATCCTTAACAAAAGATGACTTTACTGAAGTTACGAAACCATTCGCGCTTTTCGGTGAATGGCTTGTGGATGCAACGGCCAGCGAGATCAACGATCCCAACGCTCTTGCGCTTGCAACGGTCGATCCGGACGGCTTGCCGAATGTTCGCATGGTTCTCCTGAAGGGCTTCGATGAGCGCGGCTTCGTTTTTTATACGAACTTTGAAAGCGCAAAGGGGCAGGAACTGCTCTCAGCAGGTAAGGCAGCTATGTGTTTCCACTGGAAATCCCTGCGCCGGCAGGTCCGGATCCGTGGAACAGTGGTCAAGGTGAGCGATGACGAGGCGGACGAGTACTACCAGTCCCGTCCGCGCGGAAGCCGCATCGGCGCATGGGCTTCCAAACAGTCCCGGCCCCTGGAAAACCGGTTTGCTCTGGAAAAGGAAGTCGCCCGCTACACGGCGAAGTTTGCCGTGGGAGAAATTCCGCGCCCGGAACACTGGTCCGGCTTCCGGCTGGTCCCGACCCAGATGGAGTTCTGGCACGACCGCCCGTTCCGTCTCCATGACCGGGTTGTGTTCCGGCGCAATGCGGATGGTCAGGACTGGACCCGCGACAGGCTCTATCCGTAAGCCGGAGGGCTAAAGCAGCTTTTTCACCTTCAGATAGATATAGGTTGCCGCCACCGATCCGAGCATCAGCCCGAGCGAGAAGAGGAACCCGTACTGCCAGCTCAGCTCGGGCATGTTCGAAAAATTCATGCCATAGATCGAGGCGATCAGGGTCGGCGGCAGGAATACAACGCCCAGAACCGAAAAGATCTTGATGATCTGGTTTTGCTCCAGATTGACGAGGCCGATGGTGGCGTCGAGCAGGAAGGACAGCTTGTTGTCCAGCGCGTCGCCATGCTCCTTGATGGAATGAAGGTCTCGGGAATACATGTCGAAGGTCTTCGACTGTTGTTCTGAGAGCGACACCTTGCTTGCGTGGCTGTCCAGATAGATCAGCATGCGTGACAGGCTGGCGCAGACGTCGTGCATGCGGGCCACCTGCAGGCCGATGCGCCCCTGGGTGCGGATCGCCTCGTGATAGACATCCTTCTTGCGGGCAGAAATGCCTTCCTCGAAGACCGTTTTCGACATGTGGTCAAAATGTGTGGAGATTTCCTCCATCACATCCGCGCAGCGGTCGATGACGATTTCCATCAGAGCGCTCAGAACCGCCGGCCCGGTATTGGCGATGGTCCGGTCTGTCTGAACCTTCTTCGAACACAGGGCAATAGACTGCAGTTCCCCGTGACGGACCGTGACAAGCCGCTTTGAGGACAGCACAAGGGTTATGGAAGAGAGTTCCGGATCAGGAATACGGGCCGCCATGGGCATCATGGCCATCATGACCAGGGCACCGGGCTCGTCATAAAGACGTGCGGACACCTCGATCGATCCAAGTTCTTTCTTGGCCGGAATTTCTGCGCCCATCAGGTTTTCAGCGAGCTTGTGCTCTTCCGGTGTCGGGTGGAACAGATCAATCCACACGGAGGTGGAAGGTGGCGCCTTTCCGGCAGGGACCTCGACACGTTCGAGGCCGCTGGATGAAGGGCAATAGGCAATGATCATTCCGAAGGGCTCCGCATCCCCGATGCATCTGGCCTGAACATGCCCTGCCGATCACGTTCCGCGCAAGCCGGATCGTGTTCGCAAGGCGCTGAAGGGCCTCTCTGGAGATGCGGATACCGGTCTGCCTGAACGCCCAGCTTCTTCACTCGGCCTGCAGGCACGGGGCTTACTTGGTGCCCTTGACCGCGGTTTTCTGACCCTTGCACAGGGTTGCCGCATTCAGCGCGGCGATGCCGACAGGCTTGTAAAGGTTGACCAGCGCGGGTGTGGCGGGTTGCGGTTTCGCGCTCGTGGCTGCTTTGTTAGACATTCTTGTCGTCCATGGTGTCAGAAACGCCGCTGCCCTGATCCCGGATTGTGTCAACCTTGTGACCGGCGCTCATCTATTTACGTAAGGGCATTGATAAAATTGTGTCTAATTCTTAATCATCATGCTCGCGTGTTGGGCAATGGCAAAGTCACGTTCCGTGTCGAATTATTTCGATGGCTCAGAATTGGCTTAAACGGGCGGCCTTCCGGTGTTCACGCGCGGGTGATAAGAAAGTCCCGGAACTTTGCGTGGGCGGATGGATGAAGCGGTACCCCATTTACGAAGCTCGGATTGCCAGCTCCGGCCGCCTGATCGGCGCCGTCGCTTTACCCATGATCGTGATCGCGGTTCTCGCCCATAGGGGAAACTATCTCGGACTGTTTGAGATGCTCGCAGCCATCGGTGTTGCAGCATGCCTTGCCCTGATCGCCATCGTCCTATGCATTGCCGGGCTCGTGGTGATCTGGAGAGAAGGCGGTACCGGGATCGGCCGTGCACTCGCGGGGCTGACCTATGGTGCCCTTGCATTTCTGCCCGCCTTGGCCTTCGTGCTCGCGCCACGTTTTCTGGACCAGTCACCGGATGTATCGACCAGCCTGTCTGATCCGCCGGAAATTGTCCGTGGGGCAACGGTGCTTTGGCCGCCCATGCTGGTTGCGCATCTGGGCCTGAATGCAGATCAGCGCAAGGAGTTTCCCGACATTGTCTCCCGGCGCTACCGGCTGACCCCGATGGATCTGCACGCTGCGGTCCGCGAGGTGGTGGCCCGCAATGGCTGGACCTTGACGGCGGAAACCCCGCCGGACCTTCCCGACGCTCCGACCCGTCTTCAGATGGAGGTTCGCACGCCGTTCCTCCGGCTGGTGGAGGATGTCGCCTTCCGCATCCGGCCGGACAGGGTAGGGGCCTTGCTGGACATTCGGGCGGCCTCACGTGTTTCGCTGCCAGACCTGACGGGAAACGCCGAGCGGATACGGGATCTGTTCCGCCAGATCGACGAGGTCCTGCTGGAGACCTATGGCGAGATTGCAAGCGAGCCGGTGCTTGAGGCGGAAGGTTCAGAGCCGCAGAATGACGCAGCTCCCAACATGGGGGATGTGGATTTGCTGGTGCCCCCGGGAGGTGCGGGCGGCGGTATCCGTATTCCCGGCTTCAAGCCCTATATCCATGACGGCACAGGCGATACCGCTCCTGCAGATGGTCCGCTGGATGACAGGGCGGGCACCACTCAAGCCGTTCCCCGGTAGAACTTCAAGTTCCGAGGCCGGCTCTTCAGGCGAGCCGGTAGAGGGCTGTCAGGGTCAGGTCCGGTTCCGCCAGCACAAGCCCGCGCCCGGCGAGGTCTTCCAGATGAGCGAAGGCGGAGAGACCCGCAGCCCCGCGCAGCGCAGGGTCGAGGCCTTTGTAGACCCGCAAAACCAGCTCGGGCACGGAAATCGGGGTTTGCTCAAGGTTGCCAAGGATGGCTTCTTCCCGGCGTTGCCTGTGTTCTTTCAGGTCCCTCACATAGGCATGGGCTTCGCGCACCAGACCTCCATGGCCGGGCAGATAGGTCGTTTCAGGCCGGTTCAGCAGCACCTCCAACGAGGCCATATAGGCCAGCATGTTGCCATCCGGAGGGGCTACGATGGACGTTGCCCACACCATGACGTGATCTGCGGAGAACAGGAACTCCGTTCCCGGCAAGGCAAAGCAGAGATGGTTCTGTGTGTGGCCGGGCGTGTGTAGTGCCTCAAAACGCTGGCCGGAAAGGGTGATGGTTTCACCGTGGCCAAGGATCCTGTCGGGTTTGTGATCCTTGTCGGCACTCGCGTCCAGGGAATTGCTCTCTCCCTCGGCCAGGGGGCGTGCGGCGACATGGGGGGCGCAGCCAATGACCGGAGCGCCTGTCCGGGCCGCGAGTGTACGCGCCGCCGGAGAATGGTCCATGTGGGTGTGACTGACGAGGATCGCCTCGATCCGCTCGCCTTCCGTGGCCTTCAGCAAGGCATCGAGATGGACCGGGTTGTCCGGGCCGGGATCGATCACGGTCACATTGCCCTGGCCGACGAGATAGGTGTTGGTGCCGTGGAAGGTGAAAGGGCCGGGATTGGGAACGGTCATCCGGCGCAGGCCCGGTATAATTTCCACGGCTTCACCATAGGCGGGATCGAACTGCCGGTCGTGCTTCATGCGGGCTCTGCTGCAGGTGGTGAAGGAATATGTTTATTGAAGCGATATCACACGGGAACCCGGACGGGAGGTCAAGCTCACAGAATGCGAGATTGGTCTCATCCTCAGGACGCGCTGCTGTCTTTCCCACGCGGGATCAAGGCGCAAGATCATAAATCCGGGCCTGAGGATATCGCCATCTGGCTGTTGATTTAGCATGCGATCACTGGTCTGATTGCGATCAATGGATAGTTGAGATCATGCCTGCTGACGACACCTGCCACTTCGAACGTTTTCTGAAATTGCCGCGCGACAAGGCATTTGCGTTGCTCGTCGACACTCTTTCCGAGTGGTGGGGGCCCGTTTCCGGCAATGCGCATTTGCAGGATGCTGCATTGGAGCCTCATCCTGGGGGCGTCTGTTATGAGAACACGGCGGAGAACGGGCATCTTGTCTGGGGAACGGTTCTCTCAATTGCGAGGCCGCTCTACATCCGCCTTGCCTGGCAGGTGACCTCGGATGGCCAAGCCATAAGGGATTCTGCCGCGGCCAGCCGGGTCATGATCGCCTTGCGGGAGGCGGCAGGAGGCACACGGCTCGAACTGACTCATTCCGATTTTATCCGTCACGGCGAGGACGCTGCCTCAAGCTTTGAAGCGGCGTCCGGCGGCAACGGCTGGCCTGCGCGGCTGGACCGGTTGCAAGCCGCCGCGCTCAAGACGCGGTCATGACCAGTTTCCCCATGCCAGAACCTGCTTTTTCAGCCTGCCGGCTCCGGCTGTAAGTGCCGTTTGCAAAGCCTATCTTGTTTGCCGGAGAAATAAATTGGATTTTGTCGTCTGATTGACACGCATTGCATGTTACCCACGACCCCCATTTCCTTTCGCTGGGCTTTGACAGATCCCTTCGGAAGGGCAGGTTGTTTTTCCTCAGCAGTGCCGAAGACACAGGACAAGCATGCCGACATCCCCTGACCTTCAGGATGCCCAGATCACGCTGCCTGGGCCATGGACCCGTATCGTTGATGGCCGCTGGACGCTTGTTTGCGCAGCGGTCATGGCGGCTCTGGCCGTTCTTGTCTTCAACGTACCCTGGGGCGTGGCTCTTGTTTCTTTCCTGATCCTTGCGCTCGTGACGGCAAGCGTGCCTGCCCGTGCCCGCTCCCGCCGTCTTCAGGCGGTGAAACAGCGTGAAATGCGCCGCATGTGGCCGGGAACAGGCATGAAAGTCACCGTCGACGCCCTGTCTTCCCCCTGTTTCGTCGCGGATGGCAAGGGAGTGACCCGTTATGTGAACAAGGCGGCGCTGGACTATTACGGTCAGGTGCGCCCGGGAGATCCTCTGTCCTTCGCTCTGCGGGCCCCCTCGCTTCTGGAGGCCTTTGACCGTGTCTCCGCTTCCGGCAAGGCGGAGCGGATCTCATGGGGCGAGAAGGTGCCTTCCGAAGCCTGGTTCGAAGCGCATATCGCGCCTGTCTATATGCCCGGCGGCTCGGGGACTGCCGAAGCGGGCGGGGTGCCGGACTTCATTCTTGTTGTTGTCTACGATCAAAGCGAGCAGCGCCGTCTGGAGCGGATGCGCTCGGATTTCATCGCCAACGCCAGCCATGAATTGCGCACGCCGCTGGCGTCCCTGTCCGGATTTATCGAAACCTTGCAGGGTCCAGCCAAAAATGACGCTGATGCGAGAGACCGGTTTCTGGGCATCATGCATGAGCAGGCCTCACGCATGCGGCGGCTGATCGATGACATCCTCTCGCTCTCCCGCATCGAGATGAAGGCGAATGTGAAGCCTTCCGATTCCGTTGATCTGGCCGAAATCGTACGCCACTCCGCCGATGCCCTCGCACCGCTCGGCCGTGAGCTTGATGTCGAGATTGAGACGCGGCTTCCAGAACTGGCCGCGACGGTTCGCGGCGACCGGGACGAGCTCATCCAGGTGACAGAGAACCTGATTGAGAATGCGATGAAATATGGCGGTTCGGGAAAGCGCGTCGAGGTGTCGGTCGCAAGGTCGTCCGGCAATGGTTCAGCGGGCTGGTGCCTCTGTGTGCGGGATTTTGGCGAAGGCATTGCCGCCGAGCACCTGCCGCGCCTGACCGAGCGCTTCTACCGGGTGGATGTGGCGTCGAGCCGGACCCTGAAGGGGACCGGCCTGGGGCTGGCGATCGTGAAGCACATCCTGACACGCCACCGCGCACGTCTCGAAATTGTGAGCAAGCCCGGGGAAGGAGCTGCTTTCTCGGTTCATTTTCCGGCTTAAGACACGATGGCTGAGGGGAAACCTTCCGTCCCCCGGTAATTCAGACGGGCAAGATTCCCGGAGGCTTGATTAGCGTCTGTGACACATTTCATGGCTGTCACGCAGAAAATTGCTGGTTTCTTTCGAGAATTCCATTTCTTTTCAATAACTTAAAATGTCATAAAACTGAAATAAAAGCTTCATAGAAGTCACATCCAAGGGGACTAGGTTCCGCCACATCGCCAAGGCCGGTCAGGCAGGGCGATCATCAGAAACCTTGACATTCAAAGGGAGTGGTCAAGTGAAGTTTACGACCCTCGTTAGCGTGGCAGCCCTCACCGTTGCCGGTTCCTTCGCCGCTGGCGCCGCCCAGGCGCGCGATCAGATCCAGATTGCTGGTTCGTCCACCGTTCTGCCCTATGCTTCCATCGTTGCTGAAGCTTTCGGCGAAAACACCGACTTCCCGACCCCGGTCGTTGAATCCGGCGGTTCTTCCGCTGGTCTGAAGAAGTTCTGCGAAGGCGTTGGCGAAAACACCATCGACGTCGCGAACGCTTCGCGCAAGATCAAGGACAAGGAAGTGGCGACCTGCGCTGAAAACGGCGTCAAGGACATCATGGAAGTCCGCATCGGTTACGACGGCATCGTGTTCGCCTCCGACATCAAGGGCAACAGCTTCAAGTTCACCCCGGCTGACTGGTTCAAGGCGCTGGCTGCTGAAGTTGTCGTCGACGGCAAGGTCGTTGCCAACACCGCCAAGACCTGGGCTGACGTGAACCCGGACCTCCCGGCTCAGCCGATCCTGGCCTTCATCCCGGGCACCAAGCACGGCACCCGTGAAGTGTTCGAAGAAAAGGTTCTGGCAGCTGGCTGTGAAGCAACCGGCACCAAGGAAGCTTTCGAAGCCGCTGGCGCTGACGCAAAGGCTGCTGGCAAGATGTGCATGGCTGTCCGCACCGACGGTCTGGCTGTCGACATCGACGGTGACTACACCGAGACCCTGGCCCGCATCGAAGCCAACAAGGATGGTATCGGCGTCTTCGGTCTGTCCTTCTACGAAAACAACACCGACAAGCTGCAGGTTGCGACCATGTCCGGCGTTGTTCCGTCCACCGCTTCCATCGCTTCCGGTGAGTATCCGGTTTCCCGCCCGCTGTTCTTCTACGTCAAGAAGGCACACATCGGCGTGATCCCGGGCCTGAAGGAATACGCTGAATTTTTCGTATCCGACGAACTGGCCGGTCCGGAAGGCCCGCTGGCTCAGTACGGCCTGGTTTCCGATCCGGAGCTGGCTGCTACCCAGGCTGCAGTGGCTGCCGAAACGGTCATGGCTCACTAAGCCGGATCCGATCAAATCGAAAGGGCGGCGTCAGCCGCCCTTTCTTCCTGACCTGAGTGCCGGAAACATATCATGCCGCTTTCCCTACTCTTCGCCTCCTGTCTCCTGATTGCGGCTCTGGCGTTCCTTCTGGGACGTGGCAAGGCCTTCCAGTCGGCGGGCGGAGATATCCGGAAACTTCATTCCCTGCCTGGTTATTATGGCTGGAATGCCGCTCTGACGGTGCTGCTGCCGTCTCTGCTGGCTCTTCTGCTTTGGCTGGCCATTCAGCCTGCCATCATTCATTCCAGCGTCTCGCATATGATCGCACCGCAGACCATTGAGGCCAGCTCTCTGGATCTGGTGATGAGCGATGTCCGCCGTGTCGCTGAAGGTCTGGACAAGGCCGTGGAAGCCGGGGCTATGACCGCTGACGAGGCGGCCAATGCGACCGCAACCGGCATGAATGTCCGCGAGCGGCTTGGCTCAATTGGCGTCGCCCTTGGTTCCGATGTGAACGAGGAAACGCTTGCCGCAGCTCAAAGCTACCGCGAGATGTCCTCCACCGGAAATCTCCTGCGCACCGCTGCTGTGCTGGTGCTTGCTCTGGCTGGACTTGCTTTCGGTGTCACGCGCACGAACAAGGACTTCCGCGCCCGCAACACGGTCGAGCGGGTTATTCTGGGACTTCTGATCGCGGCGGCCTCCATCGCCATCCTGACGACGGTCGGCATTGTCTTCTCGCTGATCTTCAACACCATCGAGTTCTTCAAGCTCTACCCTGCGGCGGACTTCTTCTTCGGTCTGACCTGGAGTCCGAGCTTTGGCGGCGGGTCGGATCTCGGCATTCTGCCGCTGATCTGGGCGACGCTCTATATCTCCTTGATCGCCCTCGCGGTCTCTGTGCCTGTTGGCCTCTTTGCAGCGATTTATCTGTCAGAATACGCAGCTCCTCTGGTGCGCTCGGTCGCCAAGCCGCTTCTTGAGGTTCTGGCTGGCATCCCGACCATCGTCTACGGTCTCTTCGCCTTGCTGACGGTTGGTCCGCTTCTGGTCGATGTTTTCGGGGACAACGGTGTTCTTCACCTTGGCTGGATGCAGGGTGGCACGGCGGTCATGACCGCTGGTCTGGTGATGGGCATCATGCTGATCCCCTTCGTCAGCTCCTTGTCCGACGATATCATCAACGCGGTTCCGCAGGCCATGCGTGATGGCTCTCTGGGGCTTGGCGCGACCCACTCCGAAACGGTCAAGCAGGTCATCCTGCCGGCCGCTCTTCCGGGGATCGTAGGCGCTATCCTGCTGGCTGCTTCCCGCGCCATCGGCGAAACCATGATCGTGGTTCTCGGGGCAGGGGCGGCAGCCCGTCTCAGCCTCAACCCCTTCGACGCCATGACCACTGTGACCGCGAAGATCGTCAGCCAGCTGACGGGTGATGCCGACTTTGCGTCCCCTGAAGCGCTGGTCGCCTTCGCCCTCGGCATGACCCTCTTCGTCATGACCCTGGGTCTGAACGTCATCGCCCTCTACATCGTTCGCAAGTACCGGGAACAGTACGAATGACCGACGCAACCCTGTCTTCTGCAGCTTCTGCCGCTCCCGTTACCGAACGCAAGAGCAAGTCTCTTCTGGAAGCTGACAGCCATACCCGCCGGCGCAACGCCGCTGAAACCCGGTTCCGGTTCTACGGCATTGGTGCGGTTCTCATCGGCCTGTTCTTCCTTGTGGCCTTGCTGTGGGCAATCCTGAGCAACGGCCTGTCGGCCTTCACGCAGACATCGATTCCCATCGATCTGCCGCTGGACAAGGCGGCAATCGAGAGTGCCGAGAAGTCCATCGTGAAGACCTCGAAGTACAATGCGATGATCGGGGCGGCTCTCGAAAAGAAGCTCGCTGACGCGCATATCGAAACGTCCATGTCTGAGAAGGATCTGATGAAGATCCTGTCCTCCGGTGCGGCCTCGACCGTCCGCGACTTTGTTCTCGCCAATCCGGACAAGTACGGCACGACGGTTCCCTTCCAACTGCTCGCCTCTTCCCGTGTCGACGGCTATCTCAAGGGCCGGGTCACCCGCGCCGCTCTTGCAAACGACAAGAACCTCGACGCGGCGCACCTGGACATCGTGGATGCCATGATGAAGGCAGGCATCATTGCCAAGACCTTCAACTGGAACTTCGTCTTCGGGGCAGATGCTTCGGACTCCCGCCCGGAACAGGCCGGTATCGGTGTGTCCATGCTCGGCTCACTCTACATGATGCTGGTCGTGCTGGTTCTGTCGCTGCCGATCGGTGTTGCTGCCTCGATCTATCTTGAGGAGTTCGCGCCGAAGAACCGCTGGACAGACATCATCGAGGTGAACATTGCCAATCTGGCCGCGGTTCCCTCCATCGTGTTCGGTATTCTCGGCCTGGCTGCCTTCATCCAGTTCGCCCACCTTCCTCAGTCGGCTCCGATTGTTGGCGGTCTGGTGCTGACGCTGATGACCTTGCCGACGATCATCATCTCGACACGGGCTGCCCTGAAGGCCGTGCCGCCGTCGATCCGCAGCGCTGCGCTCGGTATCGGCGCTTCCAAGATGCAGTCGGTGTTTCACCATGTGCTGCCGTTGGCCATGCCGGGTATCTTGACCGGTACGATCATCGGTCTGGCTCAGGCCCTTGGCGAAACCGCTCCGCTGCTGCTCATCGGCATGGTCGGCTTCATTGCCTCCAACTATCCCGATGGTGTCGCCGACGGCTTCTTCTCACCGAACTCCGCCATGCCGGCCCAGATCTACGAGTGGGCCAAGCGGGCCGACCCTGCATTCTATGAGCGGGCCTGGGGCGGAATTATCATCCTGCTCGTGGTCCTCATGAGCATGAACATTCTTGCCATCCTCCTGCGCCGCAAGTTCGAGCGCCGCTGGTAACGGAACGGGAGCGAGACATGACCCAGATGCCCGGAACGATCAAGGCAGCAGCAATGACTGATACGAAAATCTCCGCCCGCAACGTGCAGGTCTATTATGGCGACACGCATGCGATCAAGGACGTGAACATCGAGATTGGCGCAAGGGCAGTGACCGCCTTCATCGGCCCGTCCGGATGTGGCAAGTCGACGTTCCTGCGTTGCCTGAACCGCATGAACGACACGATCGACATCTGCCGCGTTGAGGGCAGTATCGATCTGGACGGTGAAGACATCTACGACAGCCGCGTCGATCCGGTGCAGCTGCGTGCCAAGGTCGGCATGGTGTTCCAGAAGCCGAACCCGTTCCCGAAGTCGATCTACGACAACATCGCTTATGGCCCGCGCATTCACGGCCTTGTCCGCAAGAAGGCAGACCTTGACGAGATCGTTGCCTCCAGCCTGCAGAAGGCAGGTCTGTGGAACGAGGTGAAGGATCGCCTTGATGGTCCGGGCACCGGTCTGTCCGGCGGTCAGCAGCAGCGCCTTTGCATTGCCCGCGCTATCGCAGTCAGCCCGGAAGTCATCCTGATGGATGAGCCGTGCTCCGCTCTGGACCCGATCGCCACCGCAAAGGTCGAAGAGCTGATCGACGAGTTGCGCGAGAACTTCACCATCGTGATCGTCACTCACTCCATGCAGCAGGCGGCTCGCGTGTCCCAGCGCACGGCGTTCTTCCACATGGGCAACCTCGTGGAAATTGGCGATACCCAGGATATCTTCACCAACCCGGTCGACAAGCGTACACAGGACTATATCACTGGACGCTTTGGTTGATTTGCCCGCCGCGGCTGGAAAAGGATGACAAGAGATGACCGAACATACGGTAACCGCATATGACCAGGAGCTGACCGCCGTAGCTGGCCGTATCGCGGAAATGGGCGGCTTGGCCGAAACCCTGATCACGGACTCTGTCATGGCTCTGATGACCCAGGATCTGGACCTGGCGCAGAGGACCATCGCTCAGGACGTCCGTCTTGACGAGCTCCTGCTCGATATCGAAATGCGCAACGTCAACATCATTGCCCGCCGTCAGCCCATGGGGCAGGACCTGCGGGAGATCATGGCGACGGGCCGCATCGCGAATGACCTGGAGCGGGTCGGCGACCTGGCCAAGAACGTTGCCAAGCGCGTGATCGCCATGGACAGCGGCCTGAAGTCGAAGACGCTGGCGATTGGCCTTGAGCACATGGTCGAACTGACCCAGTCTCAACTGAAGGCCGTTTTGGACGCCTACACCCGCCGCAATGCCGAGGAAGCGCGTCTGGTCCGTGAACGCGACAGTGAGATCGATGCCATCTACACGTCTCTGTTCCGTGAGCTTCTCACCTATATGATGGAAGATCCGCGCCACATCAGCCAGTGCGCGCATCTTCTGTTCTGCGCGAAGAACATCGAGCGGATCGGCGACCACGCCACCAACATTGCCGAGAACGTCTACTACATGGTCACCGGCGAGCGCCTCACCGATGAGCGCCCGAAGGTCGACGAGACAGGTGCAGTGACAGGGCAGGGCGCGTAAGCCCTGCCTGCTGCGGTAAAGAATAAGAATTGCGGAGCTGTGCTAAATGCCGAAGGTACTCATCGTTGAAGACGAAGAGCCCATCAGCCTGCTGCTGAAATACAATCTGGAAGCGGAAGGTTACAAGGTCGAGGTTTGCGACCGTGGCGACGAGGCGGAAGTGCGTCTGCGCGAGAGCCTTCCGGATCTTCTGCTTCTCGACTGGATGCTGCCGGGCCTGTCCGGAATTGAGCTGTGCCGCCGGTTGCGCATGCGTGAGGAAACCCAGCGGCTTCCCGTCATCATGCTGACCGCGCGCGGCGAAGAGGCAGAGCGCATCCGCGGTCTATCCACCGGGGCGGATGACTATGTGGTCAAGCCGTTCTCCCTGCCGGAACTCATGGCCCGCGTCCGCGCGATCCTGCGCCGGGCAAGCCCGGAAGTCGTATCGTCCATGCTGCGCTCCGGCGATATCGAACTCGACCGGGAAACCCATCGCGTCCGCCGGGACACCAAGGAAATTCATCTGGGCCCGACGGAATTCCGTCTGTTGGAGTTCCTGATGACGTCTCCGGGACGGGTCTTCTCCCGCGAGCAGCTTCTTGACGGTGTTTGGGGACACGATGTCTATGTGGACGAGCGCACAGTGGATGTGCACGTTGGCCGTCTGCGCAAGGCACTGAACCGCGGCAAGGCCAAAGATCCGATCCGCACAGTCCGTGGCGCGGGCTATGCCTTTAATGACCAGTTCTCGATGGCTTGATCATCCTGAAAAGCCTTTGCTGTTCAGAAATTAAAGGGCGCTTCGGCGCCCTTTTTTACGTCTTGGTCCTCACTGCTGCCAGTGGGAGCTGCAACATGAGGCCAGTCTTCTTGTCCTGCTGAAGCCGCTGAGGCAAGGGCTGTCAGGTCTTGAGGCAAGCGCCATTTGCAATCTCACCGGTGGTAGAACGGCGGTCCACCCGAAAAAAAAGCCCGCCGTGGGGCGGGCTTCAGGTGCGGCGCATTTCAGGTTTCCGCCCTGGCCTCTGGCGGAGACTTGACGATGCAGCCTTAAATCAGGCCGAGATTGCCTTGCGGTCGCGGCGGCGGTCGCTGACCGGCTGGTAAGCAATCTTGCAGTGATGAGCGCAGTAAGGAACGCCCACGTCCGAGTTACGGCCGCAGAAGTAGAAATCTGCCGTGCTCGGGTCTCCGATCGGCCACTTGCAGGTCCGTTCGGTGAGGGTCAGGATCGTGGCGCGCTCGGAAATCGGCACCGGC
Source organism: Roseibium litorale (assembly GCF_014842915.1). Lineage (GTDB taxonomy): Bacteria > Pseudomonadota > Alphaproteobacteria > Rhizobiales > Stappiaceae > Roseibium > Roseibium litorale. Next base: position 72,093 of record NZ_JACYXI010000011.1, read on the forward strand.
TCGGCAGCCGGTTCGATCTGCGGCTTGATCGCGATGACATTGGCCGGTTCGGCGTCCATCTTCAGCGCTGTTGCGCCTTGCGTCTGGGGCTGTGCGCTTGCCGGGCGGCTGCTGCCGCTCGAAGAAGGCTGACCCGCGGGGCGCGCCTTGCGTGGCTTCGCTGCCGGGGCAGGGGTCTTCGCACGGCCAGACAAGCCGAGGCGGTGAACCTTGCCAATAACTGCGTTGCGCGTGACGCCGCCAAGTTCACCTGCGATCTGGCTTGCGCTCAGTCCGTCGGTCCAGAGCTTTTTCAAAAGCTCCACGCGTTCGTTCGTCCAACTCATTTTGCCGCACCTCGTTGGTCCGTGGCCATGCCACGAGGCATTAACCTAGTATTAAGGCACGCAAGGGCGTGCCAGCGATGGCATATCTAGTGCCGTAAATTGATTTGCACACGAGATGTCGTGTCCGACGGGTTGAAGCCTACAATAGCGGTAAAATCTGAGGCAAGTTCCCGCCGGGATTCAGGTGGGGATGAAAAGACTTTTCCCCAGAATAGCCTGATCGGAGGGCGCTCCGCCGGATTGGCGGTTTTGGGCCAATTGCATTGACAGCAAACCGCCCTCCGGGTGTATAAGCAGTCTCGACATGCGCGTGCCGCCTCATCGGGGCGGCATGTTTCGTTTTTAGCGGCCTCTCAGGCTGCGGGGAACACTGCGCATGGCGTCTTCACCAACGCTCCCAGGGAGTTTGAGAATATGTCGGCGTCTACGCTGTTTGGTACTTACGCAAGATCGGGCCTGGAGTTCGATCGTGGGGAAGGTGTCTGGCTTGTGACGAGTGACGGCCGACGATTCCTCGATTGCGGGTCCGGCATCGCCGTCAACTCCGTTGGCCACAGCCACCCTCATCTCGTTGCCGCTCTGACCGAGCAGGCGGCCAAGCTCTGGCACACGTCCAACCTGCACACACCTGCGGGCGGGGAGAAGCTTGGCAAACGCCTGACTGAGGCAACCTTCGCGGATAAGGTGTTCTTCACCAATTCCGGTGCGGAAGCCATGGAAGCCTCGATCAAGGCCGCGCGCCGCTATCATTATGACCACGGTCATCCGGAGCGGTTCCATATCCTGACCTTTGAAGGGGCCTTCCACGGCCGGACCATCGCGACCATCGCGGCGGGCGGACAGGCGAAGTATCTCGAAGGCTTTGGCCCGAAGGCGCCCGGCTTCGACCAGATCCCGTTGACCGACATTGAGGCCGTCAAGAAGGCCATCGGTCCGCAGACCGCGGCCATCTGCATCGAGCCGGTTCAGGGCGAAGGCGGCATCCGTGAGGTCCCGGTCGATTTCCTGCGTCAGCTCCGCAAACTTTGCGATGACGAAGGCATCCTGCTGATCCTGGACGAGATCCAGACCGGCGTTGGCCGGACTGGCAAGCTGTTTGCTCATGAGTGGGCCGGCATCACCCCGGACATCATGGCGATTGCGAAGGGCATCGGCGGCGGCTTCCCGATCGGCGCCTGCCTTGCAACGGAAGCTGTTGCCTCCTGCATGGTTCCGGGCACCCATGGTACGACTTTCGGCGGCAACCCGCTGGCCATGGCGGTCGGGAATGCGGTTCTGGACATCATCCTGGCGGATGGCTTCCTTGAAGGTGTTCAGGCCAAGGGCCTTCTGCTCAAGCAGAAGCTCGCAGCTCTCGTCGATACCCACCCGAAGGTGGTGTCCGATGTGCGCGGCAAGGGGCTGCTGCTCGGCCTGAAGTGTGTCGTGCCGGTTGGCGAATTTGTTGCCAAGGCGCGCGAGCATGGGCTTCTGGCCGTTCCGGCAGGGGACAATGTGGTGCGGATCATCCCGCCGCTGACCATCTCCGAGGAAGAAATTGATGAGGCGCTTGTCCGGCTGGATGCCGCAGCAAGCGCTATTGAGAAGACAATGAGTGACGAAGGAGCGACGGTGTGACGACGAACGGCATCTCGCGGCATTTTCTCGACCTGACGGATTTTAACGGTGACGAGCTGCGGGCGATCCTGCAGCGCGCCCGCGATATCAAGAGCACCCGGAACGGCGTGCGCCGCGGCGAAGGCCCGCTGGCGGGCAAGGTTCTGGCGATGATTTTCGAGCAGCCGTCAACGCGAACCCGTATCTCCTTTGACGTCGGCATGCGTGAGCTGGGCGGGGAAACCCTCATGCTCACCGGCGCTGAAATGCAGCTGGGCCGCGGCGAGACCATCGCCGATACGGCGCGGGTGCTGTCCCGCTTCGTCGATGCGGTCATGATCCGTATCCTCAGCCATGATGACCTCAACGAGCTGGCTGCAAACGCCACTGTTCCGGTGATCAACGGCCTGACCAAGCGGTCCCATCCGTGCCAGATCATGGCCGACCTGATGACCTTTGAAGAGCATCGCGGCTCCATCAAGGGCAAGTCGGTTGCCTGGACCGGGGACAGCAACAACGTGCTGGCCTCCTGGGTTCATGCGGCACCGCGCCTCGACTTCGAGCTGCGCATTGCGACCCCTGGCGAACTGGCTCCTCCGAAGGACCTGATCGAACGGGCCCGTGCGGAAGGTGGCTCCATCGTCGTGACCGATGATCCCTTTGAAGCGGTGAAGGGCACGGATTGTGTCATCACCGATTGCTGGGTTTCCATGGGTGATGATGACGAAGAACAGCGCCACAATCTGCTGGCTGCCTATCAGGTGAACCAGCGCCTGATGAACGAGGCCAATGGCGATGCATTGTTCATGCACTGCCTTCCTGCCCATCGCGGCGAGGAAGTGACCTCTGAAGTCATGGATGGTCCGAACTCGGTGGTCTTCGACGAGGCGGAAAACCGTCTGCACGCGCAGAAGGGCATTCTTGCCTGGTGTTTTGACGCGGTCTGAGAGGCAGAGACTTGGCATTCGATCCTGAAGAGTTCGGCGTAACGCCTGCCGGGCCTGATGCAGTGCGTCCCTTCTCTGTTGAGGGACTTGATGTGCGTGGCCGTGCGGTTTCGCTCGGCCCCGTCATTGCTGCCATCATCGACCGGCATGCCTATCCGGAGCCCGTCTCCCGGCTTCTGGCCGAGGCTGTGGTTCTGACCAGCCTGCTCGGCACCTCGCTCAAGTTCGAGGGGCGTTTCACCCTGCAGACCAAGACCGATGGTCCGGTGTCCATGCTGGTTGTGGATTTCTCCTCACCGGATGCCATCCGTGCCTGCGCCAGCTTCGATGAAGCTCAGGTGCTGGATCTGATGGATGCGGGCAAGGCTTCTCCGGAAGCTCTGCTGGGGCGTGGTTATCTGGCAATGACTATCGACCAGGGGCAGCACATGCAGCGCTACCAGGGCATGGTCGAGCTGGATGGCATTTCCCTGGAAGAAGTGGCCCGCCGCTACTTTGCCCGCTCCGAGCAGATCCCGACCGAAGTGCGTCTGGCGGTTGGCGAGCTCTTCACCCGTGCGGAAGGTGAGGCTCCGGCCCACAGCTGGACGGCTGGCGGTATCTTGATCCAGTTCCTGCCTGAAGCGCCCGAGCGCATGCGTCAGGCGGATCTCGATCCGGGCGATGCGCCTTATGAAACGGATGAGGGCGATTTCGAAGAGGATGATGCCTGGGTGGAAGCCCGCGCTCTCGTCGAAACGGTCAAGGATGTCGAGCTGACGGATCCGGAAATTTCCGTCGAAAATCTGCTGTTCCGCCTGTTCCATGAGCGCGGCGTGCGTCTCTATGAGCCACAAAAGATTGCCGACAAGTGCCGCTGCTCGCGCGAACGCATCGAAAGCGTTCTCGAAACCTTCACGGCTGAGGAAGTCGAAGACATGACCGTCGATGGGAAGATCGTGGTCAAGTGCGAGTTCTGCAGCACCAGCTACGGGTTCGACAAGGCCAGAACCTGATCTTGTTGGAACAGAAAAATGAAAAGCCGCCGGGATTTCCAGGCGGCTTTTTGTTGTGCGTACGGCTTGGGACAGGGTCAGGCTTGTAGGAGCTTGGCGGCAAATCCGGCGGTTGCAGCCGCAGCTGCGGTGACGTTGCTGTCGAGGGTTGCCGGCGATTGGCCGCGCGGGCCGAAGTCATGGTTGCCGTCTTCAAGATAGATGATTGAGACCTTTTCCGGCAGCGTGATGCCTGCCAGTTCTTCCCTGTTGCCGAACGGGTCGCGATCGCCCTGCAGGATCAGAACCGGGCGGTTGGACTGTTCCAGCGGCTCCAAACGCCAGGTGGCATCAGACTGACCGGTCGGATGGAACGGATAGCCGAAGCAGGCGACGGCCTTTACACGGGAGGGCAGCGAACTTCCGCCAGCCAGCATGGCCGCAACCCGTCCACCCATGGACTTACCACCGATCAGCACCGGGCCATCCAGGCCTTCGGCCTTCATCTCTGCAAGCAGCTTCTGGAGAGCTGTCTGGAATTCGCCGATCAGCTTGTCTGCCTTGGGCGGCGGAGCCTTTGGCCCGCCGTCCCGGCGCTTGGCCATATAGGCGAACTCAAACCGGACTGCGGCAATCCCATGAGCGGCAAGGGCGTTTGCCAGGCGGTTCATGAAGCTGCTGTCCATGGCAGCGCCGGCCCCGTGGGCCAGAAGAAGGACGGCAGTTGGAGCTTGGTCTGGGCGGGTCCAGAGAAAATCGGCCATTGAAGGAAATCCGGTTCGGGCGCAGGTTGGGCCAAGGTGACGTGAAAATGCAGAGTGGCCGGAGGTATCGTGTTTTCCGGACCCCGGCAAGACAGAGCAGGAAGAGGGGAGCGAATATGCCTGAACTAGATGCGGGAATGGTGCGGCTTCTCGTATTTCTGGGCATATTCCTTCTGATGTCGCTGGCCGAAGTGGCTTGGCCCAGACGCAAGCTGTCGGTCAGCCGCAAAGGCCGCTGGCCGGTGAACTGGGCAATCGTTCTGCTCGACACCGCAATCGTCAGGCTGCTGTTTCCGTTGGGCGGGGTTGGACTGGCGGTATGGGCAGGGCAGGTGGACACCGGGTTGCTCAATCAGTTGGAGCTTTCTCCCGCTCTTGAAGGAGGTGCGGCCTTCCTTCTTCTGGACTTGGCTGTCTGGTTCCAGCACTGGGCTGCGCATAAGGTTCCGCTGCTTTGGCGTGTCCATCAAGTTCACCACGCGGACGGGGACATGGATGTAACCACGGCGCTGCGGTTTCACCCCGTGGAGATCCTTTTGTCCTTTTTCTGGAAAGGCGCAGTGATCATAGCACTTGGGGCTTCGCCGGAGGCGGTCCTGGTATTTGAAATCGCTCTTAATGGAACGGCGATGTTCAATCATGCGAACGCCCGGCTTCCAGGCTGCCTGGATTCGGCATTACGGTTTCTGGTCGTCACACCGGACATGCATCGTGTGCATCATTCCGCGGCACGGAACGAGACCGACAGCAACTACGGGTTTTGCCTGTCGGTATGGGACCGCCTCTTCCGCACCTATGTACGGATGCCTGCACTTGGCCATCAGCGGATGACCATTGGTCTCAGCCCGGAAAAGTCGCGTGGGGCCCGGCGCCTTGGCTGGAGCCTGCTGTTGCCGTTCCGGGACAACGGCCGGAACCCTTAGTAAAAGCTCAGCGGGAAATAGCGGAGATAGAGCTCCCGGAAGGTTCCCTTCTGGGCAAGCACCCTCAGCGCATAATCTATAGCTTCTGCGCGTTCCATGTCATCATTGCGAAGGGCAACGGAAAGCCCCTGGTCGAAATATCCAGGTTCCATCCAGGGGCCGCCTGCAAAGCTGCAGCAACTGCCGGCAGCCTCGCTATTCAGCCAGAAGGAAAGCGAAAGCCCATCGCCGAAATGCGCGTCGGCGCGGCCTTCGATCACATCCCTGCGTGCAGACGCAAGGTCTTCCTCAGTAATCAGCGTTGCCTCGGGCCAGAACGCGCGGGCGAATGCCTCGTGCCGGGAGCCAGCCTCGACCGAGAGGATTTTACCGGCAAGCGAGGTCTCGTCGAAGCTCTTGCCTTTCAGCGTGATGAACCGGGCTGGCAGTTTCAGATAGTCCTGGGTGAAGCGCAGGGAACCCTGCAACTCGGCGGTTGGAGCCAGGCCGGAGATGATCGCGTCACCTTCTCCCTCGCGAAGCGCATCAACCAGCACATCGAACTCCTTGATACGCAAAGAGCAGGAGCTGCCCAGTTCCAGACAGATCGCCCGGGCCAGATCCACGTTGAACCCCGTCAGGCGGCCGGTCTCGTCCCGGAAGACAAAGGGCGGGAAAGAGTCGGACGCAAGGAACTGGATTTTCTCGGGAACTTGGGCAGGGCGGTCCAGAACGGCCTTGGGATCCCAGTAGTTTGGAACCACCGGTCCAGTGGCTTCTGCCAGCGCAGGAAGCACAAATTGGGCGCAACCATAAAATGTAAAAAAAACTGTTAAAACTATTGATGGAAATCTTGACATGTGGCTAAATCGCATCCGTACGGCTGAAGGGGTGGCCGGATGATTGGGGTCTCACCGTAGAACTAGCACGGTGACGTTCCGGGGGGAACGGATCATGGCGGATAGCTTGCCTGGAGTGGTTGGTGTACTCCACCAGCGGGGAATTGCCGAAAGCACGCTGAAGACGGCCATCAGGCAGGCGCCGGAACTCGGGATGACGCCTGCGGAATATCTGGTCCGCAAAGCCGTGGTCTCCGAAGAAGCCATCTACAGCGCAATGGCCGAATATTGCGGCATACCCTTTATCCCCGATCGCGGTTTCCGGCCCCAGTCGGTCAACTCCATCCCCGTCGGCCTTGGCAGTATGGATCGTGGTCCCCTGTTGACAGGCATAGGCAACCGGCAGCCCTATTACGTCATCGCTCCCGAGCTTTCGGAGTTCGAGCAGGTCAAGGCCTATCTGGACACGCATCCTCTTCTTCAGAAGCAGCTCCGGATGAGCACGCCAGCCGCCGCAAGGCATGCTTCGACTGTTTTGAACACACCCGCGGGCGATCTGGAGAGCCGGTTCCCGCACTACAGCGCCAGGCTCCGGCTTTCTCAGACGCAGCTCTCTGTCGTTCTGGTTGCAATTATTGCCTTTCTGACCGGACTGCTGCTGCCGCCATCCGTTCTCGGCTACGGGGTAGGGTGCTTCTTTGCGCTCAATTGCTGCGCGACGGGTGTCGTCCGTTTGCTCAGTGCCTTTGCCACGCAGGGTGAGGTGATTGACTACCGGTTGCCCAAACCTTTCACAGACCCGCTGATCCGCTGGCCTGTCTACACGGTGCTTGTCCCGCTCTATAGGGAGGCCCAGGTCGTGGGAGATCTGATCGAGGGGTTGAGGCAGCTCGATTATCCGAGGAACCGTCTCGATATCCGCTTTCTGCTGGAATGGGACGACACGGAAACCCGGCATGCTTTCTACCGCCATGGCTTGCCGGATCACATGCAGATTGTTCTGGTGCCGGAAGGCAGCCCACGCACGAAACCCCGGGCATTGGCCCATGGGCTGGAAGGTGCAAAAGGGGAGCTGATCACCGTCTATGATGCGGAAGACAGGCCCGACCCGGATCAGCTCAAGAAGGCTGCGGTGTTTTTCAGCCTTGCTCCCCACCGGCTTGCCTGCCTGCAGGCCCGGCTCGCCGTGGACAATCACGACGAGAGCTTTTTTGCGCGCCAGTTTGCGCTGGAATACGCCTGTCTTTTTGATCAGCTTCTGCCTTGGTTTCACAAGAAATCCTGGCCCTTTCCGCTGGGCGGCACGTCAAACCACTTCCGGCGCTCCGTGCTTGATGCCGTAGGCGGTTGGGACAAGTACAATGTCACTGAAGATGCGGATCTGGGTGTAAGACTGGCCCGGTTCGGCTACAGGATCGGTGTTCTGCCCAGCACCACTCATGAGGAGGCCCCGCTGTGCTGGAAGGCGTGGCGGAGCCAGAGGACCCGCTGGTTTAAGGGGTGGATGCAGACACTTTGCGTGCATATGCGCGATCCACGCCAGATTTGGCTGGATCTTGGCCCCACACGGAGCGTCGTGATGCTGGCGATGATTGCCGGAAGCTTCGTCATGATGGCCCTGCATCCTTTCATTCTTGCCATCATGGGGGGGTATATGACCGGGATCGTGCCGGCGCCTGCAAGGGCTGGCTTTTGGGAGACCGGCTTCCTGCTTCTGTGCGGCACGGCCATGTTTACGGGCTATGCGGGCGCTGCAACGGCAACCTGGCTGGCTGGCCGGAAGCGGGGATACGCCCCCAATCCGCTGGATCTGCTTCTGATCCCGGTCTACTGGATGTGTGCAAGTATTGCGTTTTACTGCGCCGTCTGGGAGTTTTTTACCAAGCCATTTCAATGGAACAAGACGGCCCATGGTCTCTCCAGCCGCCGCCGTCTGAGCCGCAAGCTCTGAGTTTCATGCCTGCAGAGCTAGGCAAAGCACATCACGCAGCCGGCGAGGGGTCGCATAATGAAATGCTCCGGGCTCGGCGCTGGCAGATCCAATCGTTTCGGGAAAAGTGCGCTGGAGCGGGTGAAGGGAATCGAACCCTCGTCGTAAGCTTGGGAAGCTTCTGCTCTACCATTGAGCTACACCCGCCTGCTGCCCGTTTCTGCTCTGCCGCTCTGGTTCTGTCAAGAGGGCGTTCAAGCGATACACAATCCGCTTCAAAGGGCGCGCTCAGGCTACGCCGGATGGCCGCGCTTTTCTCTTGCCGGGACGTTGGAAAAACACCACTTTCTCCCGGCTTGCCCGGTGCCGGCTCCCGGAAGTCCTGCCGCGGCGAGCCTGCACCGCATGTTGCCGAACCGGAGCCTGAGAGAAAGATGCGTGAACGGATCACCAGACTGATCGCCACCCCCGCGTGGGAAATCGGTGTGATTGCCATCATAACCTTGAATGCGGTCACCCTCGGGCTGGAGACCAGCACCACTGCCATGAATGCGATGGGGCCGCTTCTTCTGGCCTTGGATAGCGTGATCCTCGTGCTCTTTACCCTCGAGATCCTGCTGCGCATCTATGCCCGGCGGCTGGCATTCTTTAAAGATCCCTGGAGCCTGTTCGATTTTATCATCGTGGCAATTGCGCTTGTTCCAGCCAGCGGACCTTTCTCCGTCCTGCGCGCGCTACGCATCCTGCGGGTGCTCCGGCTGATTTCCATTCTGCCATCCCTGCGCCGCGTTATCGGTGGCCTGATAGCGGCTCTGCCGGGCATGGGGTCCATTGTCGTCTTGCTGGCGCTGGTGTTCTATGTCTTCGCGGTCATGGCAACCAAGCTCTACGGGGAGGCTTTCCCTGAGTGGTTCGGTACGATCGCCCGGTCGGTCTACACGCTGTTCCAGGTCATGACCCTGGAAAGCTGGTCCATGGGCATCGTCCGGCCGGTGATGGAGGTCTACCCGAACGCCTGGCTGTTCTTTGTGCCCTTTATTCTCTGCACGTCCTTCACGGTGCTGAACCTCTTCATCGGGATCATCGTGTCGGCAATGCAGGAAGAGCATGAGGCCGAAGCGGAAAGCAGCCGTCAGGCCATGCAGGACGAGGCGGAGCTGATCCTGGCCGAGGTGCGGGCCCTTCGTCAGGAAGTGGCGGAGCTGAGGCGGAGCGGCCTCAAGAGCTGATCTTCCAGTTTATTTTCATCTTTTCCCGTCTGCCGCGTCTTCCAAATGAAAGCCGGGGCAGGGAAGAGACTGATGGGCAAATGGAAGACGTTTCAGCTGATCCTGGACTGGCTCAGGACGGTTCTGGCGGCCGGGGTTGTGATCACGCTGACGCTCTCCCTGTCGGATTGGCTTGCGGTGGAGATGCTGGCCATTCTTCAGCGGATAATGCTGCTGCTGGTGATCCTGTACGGTCTCGTTGCCGCTGCGAGACTGCTTGTGCAGGGACTGGTTTTCTTCCGCGATATCTGGAACCTGTTCGACCTCGCTCTGCTGGTCCTGGCCTTGATGCTCGGCATGCCCGGCATTCTGGCGCTTTTGCTGCTCCGGATGTTCCAGAACTTCCGTCTCTCGGCGGAGTTGTCAGCCCTGTTCTGGCTTTCCACCGCTGTCTTAAAGATCGCACGGCAGCTTGCCCGGTGCCTTGGGGCGACGGTGGTCCTGATCTTTTGTGCGGCCCTGACGATGACTGCAGTGCTCAGATCGGTCTATCCGGATCATTTTGGAACGCTGTGGATCAGTTTGGAGACCCTGCTTTTACACGGTCTCGATCCTCTGCCCCGAACCGGGCTTGCTGTCTGGCTTGTCTGGTTCGTGTGGGGGCTTGCCGGTCTGCTATGGCTGGGCCACGTCCTGCGCATGCTGATGCCGGACTTCTGGCAGGCGGTAGAGATCGAGGAGGAACTTGCCCTTGTTGAAGAGGCAAGCGCCGGGATGAAACTCATGCAACTGGAGACCAGGCTTCTGTCGGAAGAGTTTGCGGTTGAGGCTGAAGCCGAACGGATCTTGATCCGGGCCGAAACGGACAGGGTTCTGAGAGAAGTAAATGGTCTGCGCCGCCAGATGGAGCAGTTTACCCGGCGCTACTCATAGGGCCAGAAACAGCGATGGCGGCCCTGGGACCGAAACCTGTGCCGCCATCATAAGTGCATTGCAGACCGATGTCAGGCCGTGAACTCGCCGTTCAACGCCTTTGCGATCATGGTGCGGGTCTCGGCAATCCCGTAAAGCGCCACGAAGGAACCGAAGCGCGGCCCGCGTTCCTGCCCCAGAAGCACCTGATAGAGCATCTGGAAGAACAGGACCGATACACCCGGACCACCGTCCGGACCGGTCTTCTTGGTGTCCTGATAGCGCTCGATCGGCCGCGCGACATCCAGGATGGCATCCTGAATGACATTGCCGTCCGCATCGGCGGGAAGGGCAGCAAGAGCGGCGTCCAGCTTCTGCAAGGCATCGCGCTCCACGTCGTCTGCCACCTTGAACGACTTGGTCGGCTTGACGAAGTCGTCGAAGTAGCGGATCGCGTAGCCCACCAGCTCGTCGAGCTTCGGATGGGTCTGAGCAGTCACGCCCGGTGCATAGCGGGTGATAAACGCCCACAGCACATCCTTGTTCTCAGCATTGGAAGCCGAGACCAGGTTCAGCAGCATGGCGAAAGGCACGGGCATGTCGATCGCGGGCACATTTCCGGAATGGATGTGCCAGGCCGGGTTCATCAGCTTCTGTTCCGCTGACATGGCAGAAAACTTCTCCGCATAGGTGAAGTACTCGTCCACGGCCTTGGGGATCACGTCGAAATAGAGCTTCTTCGCGGTCTTCGGCTTCTGGAACATGTAGAGCGCCAGGCTCTCGGTCGGGGCATAGGTCAGCCACTCGTCGATGGTCAGGCCGTTGCCCTTGGACTTGGAGATCTTGGCGCCATCGTCGGCCAGGAACAGTTCATAGACGAAATGCTCCGGCGGGGTGCCGCCCAGGACCTGACAGATCTTGTCATAGACCGGCATGTTCGGGCCGTGGTCCTTGCCGAACATTTCGAAATCCACGCCAAGAGCGGCCCAGCGGGCGCCGAAGTCCGGCTTCCACTGCAGCTTCACATGGCCGCCGGTAACGGGCAGCGTGCAATCGCGGCCATCCTCGTCCTCAAAGGTCACGGTGCCGTTCTTGGCATCGACTTCCTTCATCGGCACATAGAGCACGCGGCCAGAAGTTGGCGAGATCGGCAGGAACGGGCTGTAGGTTGCCCGGCGTTCCTCGCCCAGCGTCGGCAGCATCACGTCCATAAGGGCCTGGTACTTTTCGACGGCCTTCAGCAGGATACCGTCCAGCTTGCCGGACTTGTAATACTCCGTCGCGCTGGCAAATTCGTAATCGAAGCCGAAGGTGTCGAGGAACCGGCGGAGCATGGCGTTGTTGTGATCGCCAAAGCTCTTGTAGTCCCCGCCAAACGGGTTGGGCACCACGGTCAGCGGCATCTGAAGATAGGGCTCGAGCGCCTTCATGTCCGGAACGTTTTCCGGAATCTTGCGCATGCCGTCCATGTCGTCCGAGAAGCACAGCAGCCGGGTCGGGATCTTGTCTTCGGTCAGGACGCGGAAAGCCGTCCGCACCATGGTGGTGCGGGCCACCTCGCCGAAGGTGCCGATGTGAGGCAGACCCGATGGGCCGTAGCCGGTCTCAAACAGAACCGGCACCGAAGGGTCCCGTTTCGCGACCCGTTTGACCAGTTTGCGGGCTTCCTCGAACGGCCAGGCTTTGGAAGTCTGGGCCGCTTCGACGAGATCGCGCGAAAGGTCAAGCGGTGGCAGGGAGCGTTCGGTCATCTTTGGGTTCTGTTCTGTTTGTTAGGAAAAAGGAACCGTGCCGGCTGAAACGGTTTTCCGCACCGGCAAAGGCGCGGCGACACTAGAAAAGCACAGCCCCCACGTCAATGATTACTGTATTGAATGGGATGGGAAACGGCCAGGTCCGGCTCGCACCTTGAACAGGGGCAGCTAAGGAGTTACCTGTCGGACTGATTTTGGATGACCGGAAACGCGCGAGGCGCAAGGGACATGATGAGCGATACGATTAGCATTCAGGAAGCCCTGATCTACGTCATGGTGATCACCTCAGCATCTGACGCATCCATGACGGATGCGGAACTTGCGACGATCGGTGGTGTGGTGAAAGCGCTGCCGGTCTTCTCCGACTATGATTCCGGCAATGTTCTTGCCGCCGCACAGCGCTGCGGCGAGCGGCTTCAGGAGCAGGACGGCCTGACCGAGGTGCTCGCGCTCGTCGCCGACACCCTGCCGGTCCATCTGTTTGATACGGCCTATGCCCTTGCCGTAGAAGTGGCCGCTGCCGACCTCGATGTTTCCAAGGAAGAGTTGCGGATCCTGCAGATCCTGCGCGACCGGTTTAATCTCGACAAGCTGACGGTGGCCGCAATCGAGCGCAGCGCCATCGCCCGCCACCGCCGCGCCTGATCTGCCGCCTTGGAGCTTGGCGCAGCCGTTAGTTCAGGCTGCGCACCTCGTCCGGCAGATCGAGGGAGAAGGCGGGAATCTCCACATCGAACTTGGTGCCGTCTTCCCGCTCCATGCCATAGCTTCCAACCATGATGCCGGAGCTGGTCTTCAGCGGGCAGCCGGAAGAATATTCGTAGGTCTCGCCCGGTTCGATCACCGGCTCCTCACCGACAACGCCAGGGCCGCGGACTTCCTCGACACGTCCGAGACCATCCATGATCTTCCAGTAGCGTGTCCGCAGCTGAACGGGCGCACTGGTGTCATTGCGGATCTCGACCATGTAGGCCCAGACATAGTGGCCCTTTTCCGGCTCGGACTCATCGTCCAGATAATATGGCTCAACCGAGACTTCGATGCCTGCGGTAACAGCACGGTACATGTGCCAGCTCTCCATAACGCTTTGTGCGGGCTGAGATCGCCCCTTTGGGCGTGCTTATAGGGCGGATGACGCATTGGTGAAAGGGATCAGCTTGCCCCGGGCCGCCGGTTCCAGCATTTATTGCGCGCCTTTGACCGTTTTGAGACTGGACCTGCGAATGTTCGATGCCCGCCTGCGACCGGTAATTGACCCGCCGCTCAACAGAGCGGGGCGGGAATTGGCGCGTCTCGGGATCCCGGCGAATGGCATCACGCTAGGGGGCTTCGTGGTCGGGCTTGCGGCCGCGGGGATGATCGCGGGTGGTTTGTTTTTGGCCGGAGGCCTTCTGATTTGCCTCAACCGGCTGGCCGATGGCCTTGATGGCGCGGTTGCCCGGGCGAGCCGCAAGACAGATCTCGGTGGCTATCTCGACATCACGCTGGACTTCTTCTTCTACGGCTCTATCCCTCTTGCCTTTGCCTGGTCGGACCCTGCGGCCAACGCACTGGCCGCCACAGCATTGCTCGCCAGTTTTTATGCCAACGGCTCCGCCTTTCTTGCGTTTGCCATCATGGCCGAGCGGAAGGGGGTCAGCACGGACAGGCAAGGTGCAAAGTCGTTGTACTACCTTGCGGGGATTGCGGAAGGCTTTGAGACCATCCTGATGTTTCTGCTGATGTGCGTCTTTCCGGAGATCTTTCCCTGGCTAGCCTTTGCATTCGCGGCGCTTTGCGGTGTCTCTGCGGCTGCAAGAGTTCTGCTGGTAGCGCGTATTCTTGCGAAATAAGTCTGACTTTCGGGAACAATCACGCAGCTTGCCCGTTAACTTGGCAGAAATAGTCAAGGAGAGCTGCTATGGAATATGGACTTGTTGGACTGCTGATCCTCGCACTCGATATTTATGCGATCCTCAAGGTCATCTCCAGTGGGGCCTCGACGGGCGCAAAAGTGCTTTGGATCCTTGGTATCCTGGTCTTCCCGGTTCTGGGCTTCATCGTCTGGCTGATCGCCGGCCCGAATGGACGCCGTCTTTCCGCATAAAGCGTGGAGACTAGAGAGTTTGATCAGGCCCGGAGGCTCTCCGGGCCTGAATTGTCTCAGCCAAGGTGTGGCTCAGATTGCTGCGAGAGCAGCTTCGATATCTTCCAGCAGATCCAGCGGGTCTTCCAGCCCGACCGACAGGCGCAGCATGCCGTCGGAAATTCCAAGCTCTGCCCGCGCTTCCGCCGCAACGGACTGGTGTGTGGTGGTGGCCGGATGGGTGATCAGGCTCTTGGCGTCGCCCAGGTTGTTGGACAGCTTGATCACTTCCAGTGCATTGGTGAAGCGGAAGGCCGCTTCCTTGCCGCCATCAATCTCCACCGCCAGCATGGTGGAGCCGGCGCGCATCTGGCGCTTGGCGACTTCTGCCTGCGGGTGATCGTCTCGGCCTGGATAGATCAGGCGGGAGACCTTGGCCTGACCGGCCAGGAAGTCGGCGATCCGCGAAGCGCTTGAGGTCTGGCGCTCAACCCGCAGGGCCAGCGTTTCCATACCCTTGAGCAGAACCCAGGCGTTGAACGGGCTCATGTGCGGGCCGGTGTGTTTGACGAAGGGCATCACCTCGTCATTGATCCACTTTTCGTCAGACAGGATGACGCCGCCCAGGCACCGGCCCTGTCCATCAATGTGCTTGGTGGCGGAATAGACGACGACATCTGCGCCGAGCGAAAGCGGCGACTGATAAAGCGGCGTCGCAAAGACGTTGTCGACAATCAAACGCGCGCCAACCGAATGCGCGATCTTGGCGACGGCAGCAATGTCGATGACTTCCAGAGTCGGGTTGGTCGGGCTTTCCAGGAAAAGGGCGCGGGTGTTCGGCTTCACCGCAGCCTTCCACTGGTCGATATCCGTGCCGCCCACCAGCGTGGATTCCACGCCGAAGCGCGGCAGCAGGACTTCAACGATATAGCGGCAGGAGCCGAAAAGGGCCTTGGCGGCCACCACGTGGTCACCGGCCTTGACCGATGCCATCAGGGCCAGATTGACGGCAGCCATGCCGCTTGCTGTCGCCCGGGCAGCTTCCGCGCCTTCCAGCATGCGGATGCGGTCTTCGAACATGGCCGTGGTCGGGTTGGCGTAGCGGGAGTAGACAAAACCGGGATCTTCACCGTTAAAGCGCGCTTCCGCCGCTTCGGCAGTGCCGTAGACGAACCCTTGGGTCAGGTACATGGCTTCCGACGTCTCTCCATAGGGAGAGCGGACCGTGCCGCCGTGAACGAGTTGGGTTGCCGGGCGCAAGCTCTTGCCGGTCTTGGTTTTGTTCGTGGTCATGTCTTAGCTCCAAACGCAAAAACCCCGGCCGTAGCCAGGGTTCTTCGCAAACCCGGCCTTTTTAGCAACTTGTTTAACGTGGCTGCAAGCCGGCCGGCTCAAATCACCACGAGGTGCAGTCTCCTTAGGCCAAATCGGCTGCGGCGTCAATCTTGGCGCGGAAAGCGGTTGGCTGCGGGCTTTTGATCCGCTAATCACACAGGTCAACAGCATTTCAGTACCGAAACCGTGCAGGACGGACCATGACAGCAGCACCAACGGGCATTTTGCCGGCGCATTCCATCGAAGCCATGTTTGACGATGGCGCGATCTACGCCGCAACGCCACCTGTCGCCGGTCAGATCCAGCCGGCCAGTCTTGATCTTCGCCTGGGTCATACGGCCTTCCGGGTGCGCGCCAGTTTCCTGCCGGGCGAGGGGGCGTCGGTCATGGATCGTATGGAAGCGCTCAAGCTTCATACCTTCGACCTGAACGATGGTGCGGTGCTGGAAACAGGCTGCGTCTATATTGTGCCCTTGCAGGAAACGCTGGACCTGCCACCGGACATCTCTGCCACCGCCAATCCGAAAAGCTCGACCGGCCGGCTGGATGTGTTTACCCGCGTCATCACCGATCACGGCGTGGCCTTCGACACGGTTCCCGCGGGATACAGCGGACCCCTTTATGCCGAAATCTCGCCGCTGACCTTCCCGATCCTGGTGCGGGCCGGGTCCCGTCTCAGCCAGATCCGGTTCCGGCGCGGCCTGTCGCTGATCAGTGACGAGCTGCTGGAAGAGTTTCACAAGATCCACACCCTCATGAGCGGCGGCAACGAGCGGATCGGCGGTGGTGTGCAGCTTTCCATCGATCTTGAGGGATCAGGTCCCGGCAGCCTAGTCGGCTACCGGGCGAAACACCATTCGGGTCTGATCGACGTCGATTTGCCGGGCAAGCAGGAGCCTTTGGACTTCTGGGAGCCGATCTACCGGCGCGGTGCCGCCGAGCTGATCCTTGATCCGAACGAGTTCTACATTCTCGTCAGCCAGGAAGCGGTGCATGTTCCGCCGGATTTTGCCGCCGAGATGGTGCCGTTCGATGCCCTCGTCGGCGAATTCCGTGTGCATTACGCGGGCTTCTTTGATCCGGGCTTTGGTCATGGCGGTGCGGGCGGTGTCGGATCGCGCGCGGTTCTGGAAGTCCGTTCCCACGATGTGCCTTTCATTCTGGAGCACGGCCAGACCATTGGCCGTCTGGTCTACGAAAAGATGGCAGAGCGGCCGAAGCAGCTCTACGGACAGGGCATTGGCTCCAACTATCAGGGGCAGGCTCTGAAGCTTTCCAAGCATTTCAAGACCCCTTCCGTCTGAGAGCCATGAGCCTCCAGACGATTGAGCGTGAGTTCGAAGGCTATCTGGAAGACCGGAAATCCCGGTTTCTGGCTTATCTCGTGCCGCTTGCAGTCTTTGAGGACAGGCTGGAAGCCCTTCGGTCCGAGCACCGCAAGGCCAATCACTTTGTGACCGCGCACCGGCACATTCTGGATGATGACCGGATCGAGGAAAGCGGCAAGGACGACGGTGAACCTGCGGGCACCTCGGGCATGCCGACCTTGCGCGTGCTGCAAGGCGCAAGGCTGGTGGAGGCGGGCGTCATCGTCGTGCGTTATTTCGGCGGTGTGAAGCTAGGCGGCGGCGGTCTCGCAAGAGCCTATTCGGGAGCCGCAGCGGATGCGATCGCGCATGCGGATCTTATCGCCTTTGTCCGGCATGCCCAGCGGACAGTGGAAGCAACCTTTACCGCCAGTTCCGATCTCGAGCGCCGGATATCGGATCTGGGGCTTACGGTGATCACGCGGGATTATACCGCAGATGGTGTCCGTCTTCTCGTTGAAGGGCCAGAGGACAAGGTGGTTCAGCTTTAGGTCCGCATGCCGTCGCAAAATCTACTGCGTGGAAACTGGCCCCAGATCCTGCGGCAAGCCGAGAGGGTTTAGGAGATCCAGATCCCTTTGCCCAGGCTGTCCGGCCGCCGCGTCAAGACCGGGCCGTAATCCGTCTTCTCCAACCGTTGGAGGCAGCAGTGTCTCGTCAAGAGGCTGAGGCGGTGCGGCTGTGCCGGGCAGTTCAGAGAGCCACTCTGACTGCCACTGGCCCTTTTTCTGTTCTTTCGCCATGTTCATCAACGTGGTGTAATTTTCCGGAGCACCTTCATCCGGAATCGCCCAGCCGTTTTCCACCATCCATGCCGCGAGATTGACCGGGCCGCGTGTGCAGTCTGCGATCATGGCCTTTGGGGCCTCCTCGGTGATCTTCTCGCAAGAAATCCTGTTCATGCGGACGAGGCCGCGCAGGGCCGTTCTGGCACGGACACCGCAGGGCCATTTGCCGCCGACGCGTGACACACAGGTCTCGCTCAGCTCCAAGGTTTTGATGTGGGCGAGGCGGACGGTGAAGGCTTTTGTCTTTAACGTTGCGGCATCGACGACTTCCGGGCGGTGAAGTTCGATAGGCCCTTCGGGAAGAGGCGCGACTGGCGGATTGAGCCGTTCCAGATAAATCGGAGAAGGTTCAACCCGCATGATCGGGGCTGTCACCACCGGGGTGCGCACGCCTTCTGGAGATACATTGCGCAACTGGCGCGGCAAAGGCACCGCCGAGTTTTCAACAAGCGCCGCGGGCGCGGCAACCTGCGTTTGCTGTCCAGGCGGGAGATCTGCCGTTACGGCTGAAGAGGCCGCGGGAAGGGGAGAGGGTTCCGGCTCCTCTTCGGGCGGGTCGCTCAAGGCCAGCCAGGTAACGGCACCAGCGAAGAGCACGCCTATAACGACGGGAAGCGGGACGCGACGGGGGACAGAAAGACCAGTCATTGGCTCGCCCATAAGATGCGGCCTACCCACTCGATCTGGTCATGAGCGAGATAGACCCCCTCACTGTTTCCATCCAGGGGACTGAATTGTATTCCTGCCTGTGTCCGTCTTTCCAGCGTCAGGATGGAGAGGCCTTGTCCATGAATTTTGGCAAGGACCCTGTCGCCGCGCTGGATGGCGGCAAGAGGCGCGATGATCAGCACATCTCCCGCCCGGTAAACCGGCAGCTGGTCATCGCCGCCGACTTCCAGTGCGAAAAGGCCTTTTGCCAAGGGATCGGGAAAGGTGAACTCCCCCCAGACCTCGCCAGACGGGCGGCCTTTCGTGTCAAAAGCCTCCTGGCGGGAGGCTTCGCTGAAGCCTGCGCAAGGAAGGGTCCTGCCGGCGGTGGAGGGCGCGCCTGCGGCGGCAAGATCAGCGACAAAGGTGCCAAGCGGTTCCCCGGTGGCTTCCAGGATTTTGGCAAGAGATTCGGTAGACGGCCAGCGCGGCCTGCCGTCACCGGCAAACCGTTTGGAGGGATTGAAAGTCGTCGGATCCAGCCCGGCACGTTTGGCCAGCCCTGATGGAGACAGGCCATAGCGGCGGGCAAGCCCGTCAATCGCCGCCCAGACCTGTGCATGCGACAGCATGTGATGCCTCCTCAATACTCTCCGGCTGACAGGAATAAAAACCTCTTGGCCGATTATGTGGATCCAGGAATTGAGTGTCAAAGCGTTCCGGTGTGAAAGGATGCTGCATTACGGTAACTTACCGGCTGCATCCGGCTTGCCGGAGCGGCTGGAGGACGATAGGGTCCGCGCGATTTTCCTGCTTCCGGACGCAAATGCGGGTTCCCCCGGCTGATCCGGTTTGCGCGTCAGAACAAGGTGCCAGATGGTCCACATCTACAAGATCGTGCCGCAAGAGATGTGGCAGGCAGCGGAAGCCGAAGGCATATTTCACGGGGCTCCCGTTGATCTCGCCGATGGCTATATTCATTTCTCGACGGCTGAGCAGGCGCAGGAAACGGCCGCAAAGCACTTCCAGGGGCAGACGGGTCTGTTGCTGGCGGCCTTCGATTCCGGACACTTTGGCGATGACCTCAAGTGGGAGCCATCCAGGGGCGGTGCCTTGTTCCCGCATCTCTACACAAGCCTTCCGGTCAGCGCGGCCCTCTGGGTCAAGCCGCTGCCGCTTGGCACAGATGGTCAGCACGAATTCCCGGAAATGGACCAATGAGCTTTTCCCTGCTTGAGAAACTGGCCCTCAAGGGGCTTCACCAGATGGACGCGGAAACCGCCCATGGTGTGACGATCAAAGCCCTCAAGTCCGGGCTCCTGCCATCCTGCAACAAGGCTGCCGATCCGCGGCTTGCACGGCATCTTTGGGATTTGCAGTTTCCCAATCCTGTCGGCATGGCAGCCGGGTTTGACAAGAATGGGGAAGTGCCGGATGCGCTGCTGAAAGCCGGGTTCGGCTTCACGGAAGTGGGTTCCGTCACCCCGAAGCCCCAGCCGGGAAACCCGAAGCCGCGCGTCTTCCGCCTGCCTAAGGACCGGGGCGTGATCAACCGCTTCGGCTTCAACAACGAGGGCCATATCGCCCTGCGTCAGCGGATGGAGACCCGCAAGGGGCGGCCGGGCATTGTCGGGATCAACGTTGGGGCGAACAAGGACGCTGCCGACCGGGTGGCGGATTATGTCTCCGGGATCGAAGCTTTCGCCGATCTCGCGCATTACTTCACGGTGAATGTGTCCTCACCAAACACGCCTGGCCTGCGCAATCTTCAGGCGCGGGATGCACTGGCAGAGCTCCTGATAGGGGTCATGTCCGCCCGGGATAGCCAAACCCAGAAGTTCGGGCGCAAGGTGCCGGTGCTTTTGAAGATTGCTCCGGACGTCGATGACCGCGAGTTGGAAGAGATTTGCGGTGAAGTTCTGTCGAAGCAGCTGGACGGGCTGATTGTCTCCAACACCACCATTTCCCGCGAGGGGCTGATGCCTGATGTCAATGCAGAGCAGGCCGGTGGCCTGTCCGGGCGCCCGCTGTTCCGCCGCTCCACCATCGTGTTGGCAAAGGTGCGCAAACTAGTGGGCCCGGACCTTCCGCTCATAGGTGTCGGCGGCATCGACAGCGCTGAGGCAGCTTGGGCGAAGATCACCGCGGGCGCGGATCTGGTGCAGCTTTATTCTGCGCTGGTTTACGAAGGCATGGGCCTGGTTGAGCGGATTCTGGATGGTCTTGCCGAACACTTGGACCGGAACGGCTTTTCCAGCCTGCAGGACGCTGTCGGCATCAATATGGACGGCTGGGCCAAGGCATCACTCGTTTGAGATGGGGATGAGCTCCGCGCGGGCAGAGCTTAGACCGGTTGAAAGGGCGTGCCTGCCAAGGGAAACAAGTCCGTCCGGCGCTTGCGGCATATCAGCCAGAGGCTGAGACCACGCATGCCAAAGAAGATGTTTAGCGTCAGCCACAGGCCATGATTTCCCAAAAGAGGAAACAGGACATAAAAGGATGCGACGAAAACGGCGAGGGACAGGAGCATCATGTTGCGCATGTCCCGCGACCAGGTGGCGCCGATGAAGACGCCATCCATAAGAAAGGCGAGAACGCCGGAGAGGGGCGTGAGCGTTGACCAGACCAGATAGGCCTTGCCGGTTTCGCGGACGGCGGCATCCGTGGTCATCAGATCCAGAAGCAAAGGCCCCGCGCTCATGAAAACGGCGGCAAGCAACCCGGCGAGAACATAGCTCCACAAGCTTGTGATTTTCAGTGTCAGGTCGAAGGCAGGGCGGTTGCGCGCGCCGACGGCTCTTCCGGCGAGTTGTTCCGCAGCTGTGGCCAAGCCGTCCAGAAAGTAGCCGGCGATAAGGAAAAACTTTTCCAGCAGAGCGTTGGCCGCGAGCACGACATCCCCCTGAGCCGCGGACTTGCTGGTGAAGAAGCCGAAGGCGCTCAAAAGGCAGAAGGACCGGATCATTATGTCCCGGTTCACGGCCATCATCCGGAGCAGCAGGCGCTTGTCGAAGATCGCCTCGGGTTCAGGCCAGGGCGTATGCCGGGCCGAACGCAGGAAAAGGCTCGCCCCGAGAAGGGCCGTGACCGCTTCGCTGATGACCGTGCCTGCCGCAACCCCTTCTACGCTCCAGCCAAGGTGAAGCACGAAAAAGAGGGAGAGGACGATATTGAGGCCGTTGCTGACGAGTTGCAGCAGCAATCCGGTGCCCGCCCGGCCAAGGCCGAGAAACCAGCCCAGAATGGCGTAATTCGCCAGCAGGAAAGGGGCGCTGTAGATGCGCGTGGAGAAGTAGCGCTCCGTCGCGTCCTGAACCTCGGCACTTCCACCGATCAGTCTCATCCCGACTGTGAGCGCAAGGTTCTGGACAAGAAGCAAGGCTCCGCCGATCAGGCAGGCCACGATCAGCGCACGCAGGGCCGTTGCCTTGATCTCGATCTGGTCGTTTGCGCCAAGGGCCTGAGCCGTCAGGCCGGTGGTGCCTGAGCGCAGGAAGCTGAAGCTCATGAACAGGACGTCGAAGATCACGCCTCCGACCGCGATGCCGCCCAGAAGAGCCGGATCGCCTAACTGGCCGATGACAGCCGTGTCGACGATCCCAAGCAGGGGTGTCGACAGATAGGCCAGCGTCATCGGCACGGCGATGGCCAGCACACTGCGGTGGGTAACCGCAAAGGGAGCGGCTGCGGGGGAAATGGAGGTCATGGAGGAATCCCGAGGAAGCTAACACCAGATATTCTTTGGCAGCGGCCTGTGGGTCAAGGAAATACCGGACCGGCGGGTGGCGGGACCGATTGCCGCGTGCGGCATCGTGGCTCTGGTTTTTTGTTGCCGGGACGCGCAGGCTTCTCGTGTTTCAGATTGAGGAAATCATCATGTGCCTCGTCAACAAGAGCTCGCATCCATTGGAATCGCGTATCTGGCTCCTGGTAGAGCCAGGTGATTTTATTGACGGATATTCCGTGATCTCCGGCCGGGGCGCGCGCGAGGCTGCGGAGAAAGGGCTGACAATGCCTCTATGGGCAAGTCTGCTCCTGAAATTGCGGAACCTGCTGGTCAAACCTTTTGGACTAAAGACCACCCGCCCCACCTCTGGGGATGCGATCGGCATGTTTCCCGTGACCTATGAAAACGGCAGGGAAATCATCCTTGGAATGCCGGACAAGCATCTGGACTTCCGCATCTCCGTGATGCGTGAGGATGGGCGCATCCACATGGCGACCTGGGTGCACCCGAAGAATGTTTTTGGCCGCTTGTATCTGGCGGCAGTGATGCCCTTCCATATCCTGATCGTAAGAAGTGCGCTCCATCGGATCGGTACCTGACGAAGCTGTACGGATAAACTTTTCGCCTGACTTCACTGCGGGAGCTTGCATGCCGGCATAGGTGCCCCCTAAGTCATGGGAATGCCTGTTCCGATTGTTCACCATCCCGCCTATTGCGCTGATCTGCCGGAGGGACACCGCTTCCCGATGGACAAGTTCCGGGCGGTCGCCGGACAATTGGAGGCTGAAGAGCTGGCTGACGGGGGAAAGTTTCACCGGCCACGCCCAGCACCCTTCGAATGGGTAGCTCTTGCCCATGACGCGGCCTATGTCGATCAGGTGTTCTCCGGTCAGGTGCCCCATGCTGTCGCGCGCGAGATCGGCTTTCCGATGAAGGAAGACATCGCCCTGCGTGCCCGCTGTGCGACAGGAGGAACGGTGCTGACAGGCTATCTCGCGCTGGAGCATGGTCTTGCCTGCAACACAGCTGGTGGCAGTCACCATGCGCGCTGGAAGCATGGAGCCGGGTTCTGTGTCTTCAACGACGTGGCGGTCGCCATCCGGGTGATGCAGGCCGATGGCGTCATCCGGAGGGCGCTGGTCATCGACCTTGATGTTCATCAGGGCGATGGAACCGCTGATATTTTCACCGGAGACAACAGCGTCTTCACCTTCTCCATGCATTCGCAAAAGAACTATCCAGTGCGCAAGGTGCCGTCCGTGCTGGATATCGGACTTGAAGACGGGCTGGGTGACGCAGCCTATCTTGCTCTTTTGAGGTCAGCTCTGGAGCAGGTCCTGAAGGCAGGGCCATTTGACATTGTCTTCTACAATGCGGGTGTCGACCCTTATGAGGGCGATCGTCTCGGCAGGCTCTCACTTTCAAGGGCAGGGCTCTTGAGCAGGGACAAGATGGTCATCGAGACTGTGCGTGCCAGAGGTTTGCCGCTGGCGGGGGTGCTGGGCGGGGGCTATTCTACGGATATTTCAGAGCTGGCTGACCGGCACTGCAATTTGCACCGGGCAGCCTCTGCTGTAAGAGAGCTTGCGCTTTAGGCTTATCTGCCCCGTCCTGCTGACAGGACGCGTGAAATCAGCCACAGGGGGACAACGATGATCGCTCCCAGCACGAAATAACGCATCAGGTTGCCGATCGCTGCAAAGCCCATGTTCCAGAGCCGTTCTATGAAATCGAGCGCATGGTAGAACAGGCTGAGGGGATCCAGGTTGAGCGCCGATAGGATGACACCGACCACGAAGGACAGGAAGACCAGTCTCAGGATGACCTGAGCGGGGGAACCGCCCATGAACCGGGCCAGATTGTGATCGGACATATTGTGTCTCCTGCACTGCGCGAAACGGCGCTTCCGCCTACTTAGGTGGTAACCGCTTCCGCTGCAATGGCTCTTTCCTTTTTGCCGGAAGCCTCAGAGGCCAAATCTGGTTTGAAGAAACGGACAGATTGGCATCTATGGTTAAGATTGAAGGGAATTGTGCCAAATACAATCCAGCCTTCTTGTTGTATGTGTGAAAATCAGGAAGAGGCGTGTTGCGCGCAGCCATTTGCAGCCAGCATCTCTTCCGGTTCAGCTCGCCGGATTGCGGGATTGCCGTAAAAAATGGACCCTGATGCACACGCCCCATCGGTAGCGCAGGTTTCTCACGGCAGCCGCTGGAAAAGAGCCAAGAAAGCTGGACCAATTGTGATGCCCGGTCTTGTCGAGAACGATGTGTGTTGGCGGACATGCAGAGTCGTTCAAGCGGAAAGACCTAATGAAGGATGCAGGGTTCCCTCCCTCCCGGCGGACTTCGCGGGTATCAGATCAGCACGGGGCGCCTGGCGGATTTGGGCCGCCCCGTGCATTTCTTTCAAGAAGGTTATCCTCTGCCGGCCAAGGCACCTGAGGTGCCGCTGCGTCAATGCTGGTCAGGAGCGCCCGGCGGTCTTCCTCATTGAAGCTGAAGCCTGTTGAGCAGGGCCTTCGAGACGCAACCCTTTTGGCGAGACGCCATACCATTGCTTGACCGCTCTGGAAAACGCGCTGATGTCAGAAAAGCCAAGAAGCTGGGAAATTTCACCAACCGGCAGATCCGTCTCCATCAGATAGGTCTGGGCACTGTGCTTGCGCACATCATCAAGCAGCTTGCGGAAGGTTGTCCCTTCGCTCTCCAGCGTGCGTTGAAGCGAGCGCTCGGACATGCCCATGGACTGGGCAACCGCACGGATGGAACAGTCTCCCTTTTGCATCTCCGCACTGATCGCAACGGCGATCGAGCTTACAATGGACTGGTGCGCTGTTGCCTCGGCAAGAGTGCGGAGTGCGGCGCTTTCGATAATGGCGTAGAGGTTGGCTTCGGCACTCGTCGGCACCAAGTCCAAAACGGACGATGAAACCAAAAGCCGGGATGTTTGGCAGTTGAACTTTATCCGCTGTGAATAGGGCCGCAGAAAAGCTGGGGTTGTCCGGAGCGGCACCGAGGAAAACTCAATTTTGACTGGAGCAGGCTTTCCGTCCCCGAGCATTCGCTCCAGGCGGCCAATGAGATACGCAAAAAAAGTCGTGCTGTAGAAGGAACGGGGCCCAAACCTGTCTGGAAGATCCCAGGTCAGGATGCCGTTCTGCTCGGTCTCCTGATAGGTCAGCCGGATGCAGTTGCTTCGAATGGGGTAGAAAGCGCTCCAATTCGTGAGAGCCTGACGAATGGTGGGGGCGAACAGTGCCAGGTAGTCAAAGCTTCCGGCGTGTCCCTTGGGCATTTGGTAAAATGCATCAAAGATGACATCGGGCTGGCTGCATCTGGAGCCAAAATCCTCGAATAGCGCCAGAACGGTTTGAATGGGAAGTTTGCTTTCCGGGGCGTCCAGCATACGGCTGTCAAGCCTTGCTCTCGCAAGTATTTGAGACCAGGCAATACCCGCCTTGCCCGAGAGGCTCTCGAGCATGATAACCGGTCCTGCGGTAACCCAGTCGTCTGCAATTACACTGACAAGCTTTGCCCGGTTTGGCATTTCTCCCGCTGCCTTTTGCAAGGCACTCCTCTGCCAATCAATCGCTATCATTTCTGATTCATTTGTATCTTGAAAGTATAGCAAGAGAGGCTTGCGTGTATATTGGTATTATTTCTAACAACTTGGTAAATTAAATGTTATTATATATTTTATATATGTATTTTTTTAACTATAAAGCTGACTTATTAAATGTTATAAAATAAATTTATATGGTTATTTTTGTGTTTGTGCTGCTTTAATTTTATTTGCTTTGTTTAGGTTTGTAATCTTAACTTGCGAGGGGAGGCCCCAAACCAGGTTTTGACCGCTCTTGAAAATGTGCTGATTTCGGAAAAGCCGAGCAAATAGGCGATCTCTTTCATTGGCAGGCGTGTTTCCGTGATGTAGCGTTCTGCGGCTCCCTTCCGGAACTGTTCGCTAAGCTGGCGGAATGACGTGCCCTCTGCTTCGAGCGCCCGCTGAAGCGAGCGGGGTGACATGTTCATGTGTTCGGCTACATTGTTCAAGCTGTAGTTTCCGAGCTTCATGCTGTCGGCCATCGCGTCCATGATCCGGGACAGCTGGGCATTCTCAGCAAGGCGCGTTTCAAGTTCCTGCTTTGCTGCCTGGACGAGGATGGCATAGAGATTGTCATCTCCTCCGACTGGACGCCTGTCTAGCAGCTCAGCGGGAAGAATGATCGCGTTGCGCTTCTGGCCGAAGACCATCTTGTCTGCGTATTTGTCCAGGAATGGACCGCTCTTCACAGGGCGCTCGGTCGCCAGTTCGATACGCAGTGGCGGCAGTTCATCTCCGATCGCTGTTTCGAACTTGCGAACGGCCCAGCCGATCCGTCCGAACATATTCTGCTGCCAGGCGCCATAGCCCTCTACAATTGGCCACTCGAAGCAGCCTTCGTTTTCCGTCTCATGAAAACTGAGCAGATAAACGTTGTTGCGCATCCGGATGTAGTTTACCCAGCTTTGACAGGATTCCCGTAGTGTTGGAGCGCAGCTGAAAAGGTAGTCGAAGACAGTGAACGTGCCGACATCGATATCATAGAAGATATCGAACATCATTGCGTCATTGCCGGCAAAAACCGCAGCGTCCTCGAAAACGCCGAACCAGGCTTTGAACGGAGCCACGCCTTCGGGATCGTCTAACGCGTCGAGATCGAACTTATATTTCTGGGCCAAGTGTTTCCAGTTCATCCCTCGTGTGAGGGGATGATCCCGCAAAACGCGTAGTGCTTCGCATCTGCACCAGTCTTTGTTGTCATTCATGAGACAACACCTCACTGGAATGCCTGTCGATTTTCCCAAGGGTATCTTGTCATGAATTGCCAAGATATGGAACTAAATGCAAAAATTTTTACAAAAAAAGTAATTAATGGATACTTGCCGTTTCGCCGGAAGGTCAAGCTCGGAAGCATTGTCACTGCCGTCAGAGAGGGGGCAAACGGCCTTTCATTGAGGTTTTTCCCGCAGAACGTGCATCTGCGTTCTGCGGGAGCATCTGTTTTAAATCGCGACGTCTTTGACCGCTTTGTGATCAGGCGGCCTGTTCTTCAATTTCCGCAGCCTTTTCCGGCGGGAAGCGGCCATAGAAGGTCTCGTTGCCCTTGGCCATATCACGCAGCAGCTTGTTCGGCTTGAAGCGCGGGCCCCACTTGCGGGTGAACTTCTTGCAAAGCTCCACGAAAGTTGCCGTGCCCATGGTGTCGATGTAGCTCAGCGTGCCGCCGGAGTAGGGGGCAAAGCCAAAGCCGAGGATCGAGCCGACATCGGCCTCGCGCACATCCGTGAGGCACTTTTCCTCGAAGATGCGCGCGGTTTCGAGCGCCTGCATCACCAGAAGGCGCTGCTTCAGCTCTTCAATGTGGAAGCTGGACGCGGGCTTGGGCTGACCTACGACCTCCGGAATACCCGGCCACAGCTTCTTGTTCTTGCCTTCATAATCGTAGAAGCCCTTGGCGTTCTTGCGGCCAAAGCGCTCGCGCTTGACGACCATCTCTTCCAGAATGTTGTCCAGCGGGCCTTCGACATATTTGACGCCGAGATCCTTGCGGGTGGCGGAGACGATCTTCCAGGCCAGATCCAGGGCCACTTCGTCGCCGAGGGACAGCGGGCCGACGGGCATGCCCGCCATCTTGCCGGCGTTCTCGATCATGGCGGCGGGCACGCCGTCCGCCAGCATCATCAGGCCTTCGCGGATGTAGGTCATCACCACGCGGGAGGTGTAGAAACCACGGCTGTCATTGACCACGATCGGCGTCTTCTTGATGGCCTTGATGTAGTCGAGCGCCATGGACAGTGCCCGGTCCGAGGTCTTCTTGCCCATGATCACTTCGACCAGCATCATCTTGTCGACGGGCGAGAAGAAGTGAATGCCGATGAAGTTCTTCGGGCGGCTGGAAGCTTCGGCCAGCGAGGTGATCGGCAGGGTCGAGGTGTTGGAGGCATAGATGGCGCGGGGCTTCATCGCGGCCTCGGCCTTCTCCGTCACCTGGCGCTTGACTTCCCGGTCCTCGAACACGGCTTCGATCACCAGATCGCAGTCGCTGAGGGCTTCATAGTCGGCGGTCGCGTTGATCTTTGCCAGAAGCTTGTCCTTCTGCTCCGGGGTGGCGTGGCCACGCTGGACGGACTTGGTGATCAGGCTTTCCGAATGCGCCTTGCCCTTGTCGGCAGCTTCCTGGTCCCGGTCGATCAGCACAACGTCGATACCTGCCTGAGCGGTGACATAAGCAATGCCGGCTCCCATGAATCCTGCACCCAGAATACCGACCTTCTTGATCTTGTTCGGGCGCTGGCCAGCGGGGCGGCGGGCACCCTTGTTCAGCTCCTGCATGGAGACGAAGAGCGAGCGGATCATGTTCGCGGCTTCCGGCGTCTGAAGCACCTTGGCGAAGTAGCGGCTCTCGACCTGAAGGGCCAGGTCCATCGGCAGCTGCAGGCCTTCCACAACCGCGCTCATCAGGTAGCGCGGGCCAGGGTAGTTGTCATAGGTCTCGCGGCGGTAGATCGCATTGGCTGCTGGCCAGAACTGGAACCCTGCCGGGGAATAGATCGGGCCGTTCGGCAGCTTGAAGCCCTTCTTGTCCCAGGGCTTGACCGGGTCGACCCCGGCGGCAAGCAGCTTGCGGGCTGCATCGATCAGTTTCTTTGCCGGAGCCAGGTCATCGATCAGCTTCAGCTGCTTGGCCTGTGCGCCGCGCAGGGTTTTGCCCTGCAGCAGGAACTGCATGGCCTGCTGGCCATCGGCCATGCGCATGACGCGCTGCGTGCCGCCTGCGCCCGGGAAAAGGCCGACCTTCACTTCCGGCAGGCCCATCTTGAAGCCGTCATCATCCGAGCCGAGGCGGGCGTGGCAGGCCAGGGCCAGTTCGGTGCCGCCACCCATGCAGGTGCCGTTGATCGCCGCGATGAACGGCTTGCCGCAGGTTTCCAGCTTCCGGTAGATCAGCGACAGCTTGCGCGAGCCCTCGAAGAGAGCCTTGGCAGCCGCTTCCGGGTCCTTGGCGCGCTGCTTGTGGAAGTCCGTCAGAAGGCCTTCCAGCATGGTCAGATCGGCGCCGCCGGAGAAGGCGGATTTGCCCGAGGTGATGATCGCGCCCTTGATGGCCTCATCGCCTGCGACCTGATCGACGATCTGGTTCAGCTCTTCCATCACGGTTAGATCGATGACATTCATCGATTTGCCCGGCATGTCCCAGGTGATCAGGGCAAAGCCGTCGGAACCGGTTTCAACGGTGAAATTCTTGTAGGTCATTTTCGTCTCCTCCGTTTCCGTCTCAAACGCGCTCGATGATCGTCGCGGTGCCCATGCCTGCGCCAATGCACAGGGTGACAATGGCCGTGTTGAGGTCGCGGCGTTCCAGTTCGTCCAGAACCGTGCCCAGGATCATGGCGCCGGTTGCGCCCAGCGGGTGGCCCATGGCAATGGCGCCGCCGTTGACGTTCACCTTCGCCGGATCCAGATCAAACGCCTGCTGATAGCGCAGAACGACAGACGCGAAGGCTTCGTTGATTTCCACCAGATCGATGTCGCTCATCGACATCTTGGCATTTTTCAGCAGCTTTTCGGTCACATCTACCGGCCCGGTCAGCATGAGAGCCGGTTCGGAGCCGATGTTGGCGAAGGCCTTGATGCGGCCGCGCGGCTTGAGACCCGCTGAGCGTCCGGCGGTCGAGGAGCCAATTAGAACCGCAGCTGCGCCGTCCACGATGCCGGAGGAATTGCCCGCGTGGTGAACGTGGCGGATGCTTTCCAGCTCCGGATGCGCCTGGATTGCTACGCCGTCAAAGCCGCCCATGGCTCCCATCATTTCGAAAGATGGATTGAGCGAGCCTAGGGACTGCATGTCTGTCTCAGGGCGCATGTGCTCGTCCCGGTCCAGAATGGTGATGCCGTTGATGTCCTTGACGGGAACAACGGACTTCTTGAAGCGGCCTTCCGACCAGCTCTTTGCGGCACGCTTCTGGCTTTCCACTGCGTAGGCATCGCAATCGGTGCGGCTGAAGCCGTATTTCGTGGCGATCAGGTCAGCAGAGACGCCCTGCGGCATGAAATAGGAGGGAACGGCCACCATCGGGTCGATCGGCCATGCGCCACCAGAAGCGCCAAGACCGACACGGCTCATGCTTTCCACACCGCCTGCGATCACCAGCTTGTGCTGGCCGGACATGACTTGAGCCGCTGCCGTATTCACAGCGTCGAGGCCCGAGGCGCAGAAACGGTTGATCTGCATGCCCGGCACGGAGGTGTCGTAATCCGCGTCGAAGACTGCCGCGCGGGCAATGTCGCCACCGGCTTCGCCCACAGGGTCAACGCAGCCAAGGATCACATCGTCCACGCGGGATGTGTCCAGGCCGTTGCGTTCGCGCAGGGCTTCAAGGGTGGTTGCTGCCAGGCGAACGGCGGGCACTTCGTGCAGGGCGCCGTCCTTCTTGCCGCGGCCGCGCGGCGTGCGCACGTGGTCGTAGATAAATGCTTCCGCCATGGTGTCCTCCTCAAATTCTGATCTTTTACGACTTGGCCGGCAGGGGATGGCCGGGCATCAGGTCGTAAGGTGATTTCCAGCCGGGTAGGGCGCGGATCGCGTCCAGCCAGCGGTTGATGTTCGGGTAAGCGCTGAAGTCGATGCCGATCTCGTCCGGCCAGAACAGATAGCCACAGAGCGAAAAATCGGCGATCGTGGGACGGTCACCGATGGTGAATTTGCGCCCATTCAGATGGGCGTCCAGCACCGCATAGGCACCCTTCGCCCGGCCCTCCAGCCAGGCCGTGACGTCCGTTTCACCTGTCTTTGCAAACATGCGCAGAAAGCGGAGCGTGGCCGTGTAGCTGGTCAGCTTGTGGTTATCGAACAGGATCCAGCGCAGGATCTCCCGGCGCTCCTCCTCAGTCTTCCAGCCAAAGGTGCCGAGTTCGGACACCAGATAGTCGAGAATGACACCGGACTGGCTGAGGCGGATGCCCTTATGGTCCAGAACCGGAATCTCGCCCATCTCGTTCACGGTTTCCCGGAATTCCGGTGTCCGGGAGGCTCCATTGAAGAAGTCGACCCAGACAGGACTCCAGTCAGCACCGCTAAGCTCCAGCATCAGGGCAACCTTGTAGGCATTCCCGGACTGGGCAAAACAGTGAAGAGTGTATTCGGACATGGCTTGGCTTTCCTACGCGGGGGCTGACCTTTCCGGCAGCCAGGGAAGGGGCCCGGAAGGCTCCCTCCCTGCCGGATCAGGATCAGAACTGGGCAGCGTCCAGCGACATCATCGTGTCCGCGCCCGAGGTAATCCGGGCAAGATGGGCTCCGGTTTCAGGCATCAAGCGTTCCATGAAGAAGGTGGCGAAAGTGAGCTTGGCCTTCAGCCACTCTTCCTTGCCATCCGCCCCAGCTGCCAGCTTGGCATTCACGGTCTTGACGATCTTCGCCCACATGTAGCCAAGAGCAACCAGCCCGAAGAGGTGCATGTAGTCGACGGAGCCGCCGCCCGCATGGTCCGGGTTCTTCATGGCGTTGTTCATGAACCACATGGTCGCCTGCTGCAGGTGATCGAGGCCCTGCTTCAGCGGCTTCAGGTAAGGCTGAAGCGCTTCGTCCTCGCCGTTTTCCTTCAGGAATGCGTTCACTTCGCCGAAGAAGCCCATGACGGCGCGGCCGCCGTTGGCGGGCAGCTTGCGGCCCACAAGGTCCAGAGCCTGAATGCCGTTTGCGCCTTCGTAGATCATGGCGATACGGGCATCGCGGACAAACTGCTCCATGCCCCACTCGGCAATATAGCCGTGACCGCCGAACATCTGCTGGGCGTTGACCGCATTGGCAAAGCCCGTATCGGTGAGAACACCCTTTAGGACCGGGGTCATCAGGCCCATCATGTCATCGGCCTTGGTGCGGGCCTTTTCATCCGGCGAGCGGTGGGAAACATCGCCCTGAAGGGCGGTCCACAGAACCAGAGCGCGGGCTGCCTCATTGAAGGAGCGGATCTGCATCAGCACGCGGCGCACGTCCGGGTGGACGATGATCGGGTCTGCTGCCTTGTCCGGGTTCTTCGGGCCTGTCAGAGAGCGGCCCTGAATGCGGTCCTTGGCGTAGACGACAGCGTTCTGATAGGCGACCTCCGACTGGGCAAGACCCTGAACGGCAACGCCAAGGCGGGCTTCGTTCATCATGGTGAACATGGCGCGCAGGCCCTTGTTCTCCTCGCCCACGAGCCAGCCGGTGGCTGCGTCATAGTTCATGACGCAGGTGGCGTTGGCGTGAATGCCCATCTTGTGCTCGATGGAACCGCAAGAGACGCCGTTGTTTTCGCCGATGGATCCATCGTCACCAACGCTCTTCTTCGGGACGACAAAGAGCGAGATGCCCTTGACCCCTTCCGGGGCGCCTTCGATGCGGGCCAGGACCAGATGGACAATGTTGTCCACCATGTCGTGCTCGCCCGCGGAAATGAAGATCTTGGTGCCGGTGATCTTGTAGCTGCCATCAGCCTGGGGAACCGCCTTGGTGCGGATGAGACCCAGATCGGTGCCGCAATGAGGCTCCGTCAGGTTCATCGTTCCGGTCCATTCGCCGGAGATCATCTTCGGTAGATATTTCGCCTTGAGCTCGTCATTGGCGTGCAAGGTGAGGGCTGCCACAGCACCGGCGGTCAGGCCGGGATACATGGCGAAGGCCATGTTGGAGGAGGACAAATATTCATTGAGAACAATGGCGAGCGTGTGCGGCAGGCCTTGTCCGCCAAAATCTGGATCGGCGGACAGAGTGCCCCAGCCTGCTTCGCAGAAGGCGTCATAAGCAGCCTTGAAGCCTTTGGGTGGGGTAACCGTGCCATCGTCGTGGCGGGTGCAGCCTTCCTGGTCACCGGAGAGGTTCAGCGGCTGGAGCACTTCCTCTGCGAACTTTGCACCTTCCCGCAGGATGGCTTCGAGCAGGTCGCCGCTGGCATCTGCGAAGCCCGGGAGATCGGCATAGGTGTCGAGACCCAGAACGTCATTCAGCAGGAAGAGGGTATCGTCGACAGGTGCGGTATAGCTCGGCATGGAAATCCTCCCAGATTTGCCGGTGACTGCAGTACTTGACGTTTCCGTAAACGTCACCTTGCTCTTTTTATAGTCAGGCTCACTCGTCTCAGCAAGGGGGTGTCCTTGGGGAAAGGTGCGCTTATTTTTGCGATTTTCCACCCATATGGTGCATTTTTCGGGTTTGCCTCATCGAAATGTGAAGCCCGGCAAGCCATTTTTGTTCGTTTTTTGCTGTTTCACGAATGAAGCGCTTCTACGCGCAATCCGTCAATCGAAATCCGGAAACACGCCATGGGGGAGGGTTTCGGGGAGGGGCTTGAAAGAGTGCTCCGCATACGGGCATGAAAAAACCCGCTCCGGAGCCGGAGCGGGTTAAATGGGAATGCAGACCTGGTGCGAAGATCACTCCTCGCCAGCGGCTTCCTTGTGCTTCAGCATGCCGGAGACGATTTCCACGGTCCGGGAGAGTTCTTCAATGGCCTGCTCGATATCCCGGCGCTGTTCTTCCAGAACGGCGATCTGGTCGGAGAAGCGGGACAGGGCCACACGCAGCTGGGTGACCTGGCCATCGCGCAGATCATAGAGATCGAGCATGTCGCGGATCTCTGTCAGGGAAAAACCGACCCGCTTGCCCATCAGGACGAGCTTCAGACGTGCCCGGTCGCGGCGGGTGTAGACCCGGTTCAGGCCGTCACGCTTCGGGTTCAAGAGGCCCTTGTCTTCGTAGAAGCGCAGGGTCCGCAGGGTGCATTTGAATTCCTTGGCGAGATCGCCAATCGTGAACTGGGTCTTCTTGGTGCTTTCGTCGCGTGCTGCAACAACGTCGACGAGTTCGTTCTCGTCCAGTATCGAAAGTGCTTCGCTCATTGAGTTTATCCTGTCCAAGCCTTGCGGCTGGAGGTCATTTTCATCTCGGCAATGCCGGACCATTGGCGGCGGTTTTACCCGTCGTTTTGCCAAGGCCGTTCCGGCGAATGTGGATAAGGCCGCGCGCGTTCCGCCGCGTGTCTTGATAACGACGTGTACCTTACGCGAAGGTCAAGGTCCAGCGTCAGCAGCTTCAAGATTTCAGTTTCGTTAACCGGAGCAGCTGGCCGGAATTGCGGTTTCTTCCAGAAAGTCGGGTTGCCAGCGCAGCCGGCGTTGCATTTGGCAATGCCGATTAACGCCGTGTTTACCCTGTCTGGAGAAAGATTCCGCAAATGCTGCCTGCTTGTTTGTACTGAGTTTCGCGTCGTGCAGCCCATAACAGTTCATTAGCGGTCTTCGGATCGCAGGCCAGGGTGCAGATATGCCGGCTTGGAAAACACGTGAGGCAGGACGCCTTAATCGCGATGGTCACATGAAGCGTGACGAGCGGTCCGGGCACTATTCCGATGACGCTTATTCCAGCGATCCCAGGCGCATGTCTGAAGAGCCCTCCAGCCGCGTCGAACGGCTGACACGGACGGCAACCTCTCTTGGCCGCACCCGCGTTCCCGAGGGAGGGCATGCGGTGGATGAGGACGAGATGGAGGCCGTCGCGAGCGAGTTGGACCGGCTCCTGAGCGACCGGGCACCGCGTGGCAACCGCCGCGGACCGCGCCGCGCTCCCCGGCCTCAGCCTGAACCTGCATGGCGGGACGAGGCCTCTTTCCGCGACCGCTATGAGCAGGAAGACGATGGGTATGGCTATGACCAGCCCAGCCCCCGTATGGACGAAGACTGGGACGCCGAAGACCGGTTTGCACCGCGCCGTGCTGTCCGCGAGGAGGCGGCCCCGGTGCGCGAGGCTGTACGTGAGGCGCGCCGGCCGGCTCCCCGAGTTGCTCCCCGCCGCCCGGCGGAGACCTACACCGTGCCCGCAAGACATTATGAAGAAGACCACTCCTTTGAAAATGGGCCTTATGGAGGCGCCGCCTTTGAAGAGGAGCAGGCATCCTATAGCGCTGCCCGCTATGAGGACAGTGAGCCGGAGCGTCCGTATTACGCTGAGCGGGAGCCTTTCCGTTCGCGCCGCCCCCTGACCGAACGTCCGCCATCTGCGCCGGACATGTCGATCTACAAGGACCTGAGCCGCCGCATTGACGCCCTGCGCAAGCCGCAGGAAGAAGCTTACCGGATGGTGCGTGAGGAGCTTGGCTCTCTCAAAACGGCCATCGGCACCTACACGGCTGGCACGGATGAGAAGGTTGGCCAGCAAAACAGCGAGCTGCGCCGCCTGTCGGAAATGGTGTCCCGGCTCCGGGTCGAGCGGACTGATGACACGTTCGCCCGCGAAGTGCGCAAGGAAGTTGCCGAGCTGAAGAGCATGGTGGGCCGCACCAACGTGGACGGGGCGCTGAAAAGCCTTGAGCATGGCTATGCCCATATTCTCCAGCGGCTGGATGAGTTGACCCGGGCGACCGTCGATCCGCGCATTCTGCACAGTGTCACGGAACGCCTTTCCGAGATTGAAGACGCCTTTGCCGCACTCCCGCGCGGTGAGCAGATGAGCGTCCTCCAGGATCGTGTCGCCGACATTTCCGAGCGGGTCGAGCATCTTCTGCGTCAGAACAGCCGTTCGGAAATCGAGCCGCTGCGTGCCGAATTGCGGGACGTGCGCGCCTTTGTGGAAGACATCGACGTTTCCGGTCTTGTCGACGCCATTGATGACCGTATGCGGGTTGTGGCGGGCCGGCTGGACGATATCGAGAAGCTTGCGCATCAGCACAAGGGGCTGGACAGCCGTTTGTCTGCCATGGAAGACCGGCTGCCCGATGCCGAGGTTCTGGGCCGCCTTCAAGGACGTCTTGAGGACATCGTCGGCATGATGTCTGGCGAGAGGATGGGACAGGGCGACCCTTCTCATCTCATCGGCGTCGACAGCAAGCTTCAGGAGATTTCCAGCCGCCTCGACCGCATGGAAAAGGTTGTGCCTGCCACGGGCGAACCCGCAGCCTATACCGCGATCGAGCGCCGCCTGGAGGCGATCTCCGGCAAGATCGAGGCGATCGAGAAAAAGGCTGAACACACCACAGCGGCGCAAGTGCAGGCGCTTGCCGGCATGTCCGGCAAGAACAGCCAAGTTCTGAGCGAACTGCAGTCCCGGATCGAGATGCTGACCACGGAACTGGATCGGCCGCGGGAAACCGTGACCACCAGTGATCTCGCCCGTCTTAGTCAGGAAATCGGCGATATGCGGGCGCAGCTGGAAGCCCGTCCGCAGACCTCCGTGCTCGAACAGAGGATCAGCGAACTGGCCGATGCTGTCTCGCGTGGCAGCGACATGGGCGATGACCCGCGTCTTGAGTATCTGGCCACAAAAGTTGCCAGCTTGGCCGAGCAGATCGAGAATGTCAGCCATCTCGATGGTGACGTATCCCGATTTGGCGCCGTTCTGGCCCGGATCGAGGATGGATTGAAGGCCTCGCGGGCCGATGCGGCTGAAATCGCGAAGGCCGCCGCCCGGGAAGCTGTTGCCTCGAGGCCTACCGCGAAGTCTGCACAATATGACGATGCGATCGAAGGCCTGCAGTCGGATCTCCGCCGCCTTCTTGATGCCGCCGAAGGCGCAGATGAGCGGACCCGCAACACATTCAAGGGTGTTCAGGACATCCTGTCCGCGCTGACCGACCGGCTGGACCATCTCGAGCGCTCCAGCGCGCGTCCGCGCGCCGAGGCCCCTGAGGCTGTCAGCGCGCCATCCCGCAAGCTGAGCCTCCGCCGCAAGGTGGAGAAGGAGCCAGAACGTCCCGTCGAACGGGTGCGCGACCGCAAGGCCGATTTCATCGCTGCAGCCCGCCGGGCCGCGCAGGCCGCTTCCGAAGAAGCAGCCAGTATCGAAGCCCAGATGGGCCGCGAACAAGGCAAGCCGGAAAAGGATGATAGCAGCGGCAAGGCCCGCGCTGGATGGCTGCGCAAGGTTCTCAAGCGTTCGGACGAGGCTGGCGAAACCACGCCGAGCCCTTCGGAGGCCATGCAGGCCAGAGCCCTTGGAC
This sequence comes from Roseibium litorale, assembly GCF_014842915.1. Lineage (GTDB taxonomy): Bacteria > Pseudomonadota > Alphaproteobacteria > Rhizobiales > Stappiaceae > Roseibium > Roseibium litorale. The sequence continues at coordinate 109,189 of NZ_JACYXI010000011.1, forward strand.
GGGAAGAGCAGCGCCGTGCGCCGGTCGTGGAATTGCCGCGTGAGACGAAGGGGCAGGCCGAACCGGATCATGAAAGCCATGAAGAGGACAACGCTCCGGCAGGCGGAGGCGGACGCAAGCGCGCCCTGCTGTTTGCTGCTGCGGCTGTCGTGCTTGCTCTTGGAACCCTGCAGGTCTTCCGCGCCGTGACCGGCGGTCAGGACAGCGGAGCGGATCTTCTCGCTGAGGCTCCGATGGAGCAGCAGGAGACATCCTCGGATCTTGCACAGAGCCAGAACGAAACTCCGGCAGCGCAAACGGCTCCGGCTACTGATATGGCAAGCCTCACGCCTGAGGTTTCTGGAACTGAGACGCTTTCCTCAGAAGAGCCTGGCAGACAAGGCGCTTCCACAGAAAACGCTGTAGCGCCTGTGGCGGCTGAAACCGCTCCAGCTCCAGCGCAGGCGCGGCAGAACCCTGCAGCTCTTGCAGATGCTGGGACGACTGCTCCTTCCAACAGCGCCGGTCCAGATGCGCCTCTTGCCTTTGCGGCACCAAGCGGGACGCCGGGTAGTTTTGGCAATGCGCCAATCCAGCCGGGGGCGACGTTTGGCTCCGGGGACTCCGGTGTGATGTCCGCAAGTCTGGAAGCAGCTCTTCCGCCGGAGGACGTCGGGCCCATGGCCTTGCGCAAGGCTGCCGCAAACGGCGATCCGGCTGCAGCCTTCATCATCGGTGTGAAATACACCGAGGGCGAAGGCGTTGCCGCGGATCTTGCCGAGGCCGCCAAGTGGTATCAGAAGGCCGCCGATAAGAACCTTGCTCCGGCGCAGTACCGTCTCGCCAGCCTTTATGAAAAGGGCCGGGGCGTTGCCCAGGACATTGCCAAGGCCAAGGACTGGTATTCCCGCGCAGCTGAAGCCGGGAACGCCAAGGCCATGCATAACCTTGCCGTTCTTTACGCCGAGGGTTCTGAAAGCGCTCCCGACTTCGCCAAGGCAGCAAAGTGGTTTGAAGAAGCTGCGAACTACGGCGTCAAGGACAGCCTGTTCAACCTCGGTATTCTCTATGCCCGGGGGCTCGGCGTTCAGAAAGACCTGATTGCCAGCTACAAATGGTTTGCCATTGCCGCCGAGCAGGGAGACCGGGACGCGGCGAAGAAGCGGGATGACGTGGCCAACATGATGGACGAGCCGACACTGGCTCTTGCCCGCAAGGCTGTGGAAACCTTCAAGCTGAAGACGCCTCTCGATGCGGCCAACAAGGTTGTTGCAGATCCGTCCTGGGTCCCTGGCGCCAAGTCGTCTTCGGGTGCCGCTGTCGGCTTCGAGGGGATCCCGAACTACGAAGCGATGGTCCGCAAGGCTCAGGACGAGTTGAACCGTCTCGGTTTTGAAACCGGGACACCTGACGGACAGATGGGGCCGCGGACCCGCAGCGCCATCAGGGCTTTCCAGCGCAGTCTGGGAAAGGCTGAAACGGGTGAGGTCGATCAGGATCTTATCAAGGAACTGGAAAGCCAATCCATCTAAAGTGGAGTTTGCGCGGGGACACTGGCCTGAAAGGCTCAGTGTCCTACTTGTCATGGTTGACAGACCTTCCCAAAAGAGGGTCTTTAACCGTTAGTCGTTCTGAGGATCCCGGACCGGGCGCCCGCAAACTTCGGCCAGTTACAGTGCAACTTTACCTGCCCATCGCCGAGATTCCGGTCAATATCTTTGTCATTTTCGGCATGGGCGGAGCCGTGGGCTTCCTGTCGGGTCTGTTCGGGATCGGCGGCGGCTTTCTCTTGACGCCTCTTCTGATCTTTTCCGGCATTCCGCCCGCAGTGTCCGTGGCGACAGTCACCACCCAGGTCGTGGCTTCTTCTGCCTCCGCTGTCATCACTTATTGGCGGCGCAAAGCGATCGACTTCAAGCTCGCTTTCATGCTCCTGATCGGCGGTATCTCTGGATCGGCGCTGGGCGTTGTCCTTTTCGATGTGCTGCAGTCTCTCGGCCAGCTCGATCTGGTCATCTCCATATCCTACGTGACGTTCCTTGGAACGATCGGCGCGTTGATGCTTGTTGAATCGCTGCGGGCCATCCGGCGCCGCCGGACCGGGCACGTGCCAACCGCCCGCCGTCCGGGACAGCACAACTGGATCCACGGTCTGCCGTTCAAGATGCGGTTCCGACAGTCCAAGCTCTATGTCAGCGTGATCCCGATCCTGGTTCTGGGCAGTGTCATCGGTTTTCTGGGAACCGTTCTCGGTATCGGTGGCGGCTTCATGATGGTGCCTGCGCTGATCTATCTGCTGCGGGTGCCGACTGGCATCGTCATCGGAACGTCGCTGCTGCAGATTCTCTTCACGATGGCCGCCGCAACCATCCTGCATTCGATGTCGACCCAGACCGTCGATATCGTTCTCGCCCTGACACTGATGATTGGGGGCGTGATCGGCGCCCAGTTCGGCGCGCGCATGGGCCAGAACCTGCGCGGCGAGCAGTTGCGCCTGCTGCTGGCATTGCTGGTGCTGGGCGTCGGCTTGCGCTTTGCTGTCGATCTGCTCCTGACGCCGGAAAACGTCTTCTCGATCGCAATCATGAAGGGGGCTGGAGCATGATCCCCTTTTTGAGCGCCCTCAGAGCGACCATGGCGGGGTTTGGAATGGTGATGGCGCTTGTGGCGCAGCAGCCGGCGGCAGCGCAGCAGGATCAAGCCGTGCCGCAGGAGCTGGTCACGTCCCTGTCCTCGGACATTGTTTCGATCCAGTCCAACTTCACAGGAACCGAGATTGTCATCTTCGGCCAGATCTCAGATGATCTGAAGGCGAGCCACCCGGATGCAAAATATGATCTCGCGATCACCGTTGAAGGGCCGGGCCAGGACATCACCACGCGCCGGAAGGACCGCTTTCTCGGCGTATGGATCAATCGCCATTACGAAACGTTCCAGAACGTGCCGTCTTTCTATGCGGCGGCTACCACGCGCAGCGTCAGCGAGCTCGCCCATCGCGATGTGCTGGATGACAATGCTATTGGTCTCTATCACCTGAACCTGCCGATTTCCGGACATTCCAACGTGCCAGTGAATGACCGGGATGACTTCCGGAAAGCCTTTCTTGAGCTGCGGCAGCAGGAAGGGCTCTATTCCGAGCGTCCCGGTGCAATCCAGTTCCTGACGAGAACCATGTTCCGCACCACCGTCCCGCTGCCCGCCAATATTCCGGTTGGTGCCTACAAGGTGCGCAGTTATCTGTTCGAGGATGGATCGCTTCTGTCCAGGCAGGAGGCCCAGCTCTATGTCGGCAAGGTCGGTTTCGAGCAGGTGACGTTTAACCTGTCCCGGAACTATCCGTTTTTCTACGGGCTTCTGGCGGTCATTCTGGCTGTTTGCACAGGCTGGCTGGCCGGCGTCATCTTCCGCCGCGATTAAGCTCTGGGGTTTCACTGTCCGATGAACAGCGAGAGCGTTCTGAAACAGGCAGCAAGGTGCCGTCGGCGTCAGTCAGCTATCAGGCGTGAGGCCGTGAAGGGATAGAGGCGGTTTTCCCCCAGGAGAAAGGCAGAGAAGCGGCGCCTTTCGAACAGCGTCTCATAGGCCTTGTCCATGACGTTCAGGCCACCGGTCAGTGCGCCGAAAGCAGGCAGCACAAGACGTGAACCGTCTGTCACGAAACAGGGGCGGCGCAGGGAGCGTCCGAACCTGCGCACGCGGCCAGCTGGGTGAAGGTGCCCGCAAACCTCCCCATCAGCCACGTTGATGCCCTCTGACGGCTCGTGGCGGAAAGTCAGGGCGCCGATGGAGATCTCGTCGACGGTTTCCCCGCACAGGCGCACGGGAGCGACCGGATCATGGTTTCCGGTGACCCAGATCCATTCCCGGTTTAGCTGCAAGGTTGTCAGCATGGCCCGGTAGGCAGGGGGCAGCCGGTCTGAACCGCCAATGTCATGAAAACTGTCACCGAGTGCAATCACCCGCGCCGGATCAAAGGCATCGATCACAGCAGCCAGTTTTTCCAGCGTTTCGGCAGTGTCATAGGGCGGCAGCATGACGCCACGCCGGGCGTAGGAAGAGCCTTTTTCAAAGTGTAGATCGGCAACGACCAGCGTGGATTCCTCAGGCCACCAGAGCACACCGCTATCGTGCAGACCGATCGTCTGGCCATTGACTTGAATGTCATGGCAGACGGGAACGACCATGAAGTCGCGCATATGGGAAGGAAGCAGGCTCATTTACCCATCGCCTCTGTCACAAGGTCATCCGCAGCTTCACTCAAGATGCTTTCCATAGCCTCGCCGTAGATCGGTTCACGCCCGATTTCCAAGAGAACCGGGACCGCCAGAGGAGATACGCGCTGAAGTGGAGTATGCGCGATTCGACCTCGAATGCGGGCAAGAAGTTCGCCCAGCCGGGAGATATCCAGAAGTCCTTCCGCAGCATCGTTCCAGGTTGCCTCCAGCAGGATGTGGCCGGGTTCATGACGCCGCAATACGTCATAAATGAGGTCAGAGGAAACTGTAATTTGCCGTCCGGATTTTTCCTGACCTGGATGTCTGCGCTCGATCAGGCCCGCAATAACGGCGCAGTTTCTGAAGGTCCGTTTCAGCAGGCTCGAGTCCGCCAGCCAGGCGTCCAGATCATCGCCAAGGATGTCTTCTTCAAACAGCGTGTCGAGGCTCAGGTGGCCGGTGGTGAACATGGTCTGAAGGTCGCCGAGCCCCCAGATGGCAAGGGCATAGTCATTGGCGACAAAGCCCATGGGCCTCGCGCCCCAGCGCTCCAGCCGCTTGGTCAGCAGCATGCCGAGCGTCTGATGGGCAAGCCGGCCTTCAAAAGGGTAGCAGACCATGTAGTGGCGCCCTGCACGCGGAAAGGTCTCGACCAAGAGGCCATTGCGGTCTGGCAGACGGGATTTGTCCTGCTGCAGCTCCAGCCATTCGCGCACCTGGGAAGGCAGGCGCTGCCAGCTTTGCGGCGTGGAAAGAATGCCGCGGACCCTGTCGGCCAGATAGGTGGACAGGGGAAACTTGCCGCCTTGGTAGGACGGGATCATCGGCGTCTGCGCCTTCGAGCGCGAGACTTGGGCCTCGTTCTCGTTCAGCCCTTCGAACCGCAGGATTTCACCGCCGAAGATGAAGGTGTCGCCCGGTGCAAGCTGGTCGATGAACCACTCTTCGATCTGGCCGAGAATACGTCCGCCGCGGCCGACGGGCGTCCGTCTGCCCTCCGCTCTTGATTTGACCAGACGGACCTTCAGCATGGGCGCTTCGACAATCGTTCCGACATTGAGCCGGTATTGCTGTGCAATCTTCGGATTGGCAATGCGCCAATAGCCGTTCTGGTCCAGCTTGAGCCGCGCGTAGCGGTCATAGGTCTTGAGCGCGTAGCCGCCGGTAGCAACGAAATCCAGTGCCTTGCCGAATGCCTCGCGGCTCAGATGGCGGTAGGTCTCGCAGGAGCGTATTTCGTCATAGGTTTCCTCCGCATCCAGCGGGGCGGCGCAGGCAAGTCCGAGGATGTGCTGGGCGAGCACATCCAGCGCCCCCTTGCGCAAGGGCGGCGTGTCCTGATCGCCGTCTTCTGAAGCGGCAAGCGCGGCCTGGCACTCCAGCACTTCAAAGCGGTTGGCCGGCACAAGGATGGCCTTTGACGGCTCATCCATGCGGTGGTTGGCGCGGCCAATGCGCTGGGCGAGGCGGCTCGCGCCCTTGGGCGCGCCGATGTTGACGACCAGATCGATGTCGCCCCAGTCGATGCCCATGTCGAGTGACGAGGTTGCGACAACGGCCCGCAGAGCCCCAGCGGCCATGGCGCCTTCCACCTTGCGCCTTTGCCCAGCATCCAGAGAGCCGTGATGCAGGGCGATCGGCAATGTGTCGTCGTTGATCCGCCACAGCTCCTGAAAGATGCTTTCCGCCTGCGACCGGGTGTTGACGAAGAGCAGGGTGACCCGGTGTGCCTTGATCAGCTGATACATGTCCTCCACCGCGTAGCGTGCGGTGTGGCTGGCCCAGGGCAGGCGCTCGCCGGAGTCCAGAATGGAGATATCCGGCTTTGCCCCGCCTTTGACCTCCACCAGATCGGCCAAAGCGCGATGCTCCGGATCCGGCTGCCCGGCCAGATAGGCCTGAAGATCCTCCGGTTGAGCAACTGTCGCGCTGAGACCGATGGTTCTGAGGTTCGGAGCAATGCGGCGCAGCCGGGCAAGACCGAGAGCCAGAAGATCGCCGCGCTTGGAGGTGACCAGCGCATGCAGCTCGTCCAGAATGACCGTGCGCACGGAGCTGAGCACCTGCTCTGACGCCGGATCAGACAGAAGCAGGGCGATCTGCTCCGGTGTGGTCAGAAGCATGTCTGGCGGATTGATCTTTTGCCGTTGCCGCTTGTGGGTGGGCGTATCGCCCGTGCGCGTCTCGATCCGGATCTTGAGGCCCATCTCTGCGACGGGCGCTTCCAGATTGCGGGCGATGTCGACGGCCAGTGCCTTCAATGGCGAAATATAGAGCGTGTGAACGCCCTTGCGCCCGGCACTTCCAGGCTTCCGCCTTTGCGCTTCAGTATCCAGCTCAACTAGGCTCGGCAAAAAACCGGCGAGGGTCTTGCCGGCGCCGGTCGGTGCGATCAGAAGCGTCGACTTTCCCTCCGCCAGCTTTCCGATCAGGTCGAGCTGATGCAGCCGCGGTGACCAGCCGCGGGACTGAAACCAGGTCTGAAAACGGGGAGGGAGGAGGCCGGTTTGCATGCCCCTTTTTTAGGGTGCTTCCGGGTAGAAGGCGAGATCTTGTGTGAAGCCCCTGTGCGGCAGAACCCCACAGGAGCTGGTGTTGGCGCAACTTCAGCAAGGTGCCTTCAGCAGGGAAACTCGTTGGTCACGGTCTTCTTATCCGCACCAGTCGTGAAACAGGTGTTTTCGGATTTGAAGTAACGCCCTCCTGTGCCGCAGATCATCTTGCTGTCTTTGAAGCCTTCCTCACAAAGCTTCCCGTCCTTGACCATCCACTTGAGGGTCTTGTTCATGGTCTTTTTGCCGGTTGGCGTGACGGCCGCAATCTTGGATCCGTCTGCCTTCCATTCGACCGTCCAGCCGCCAGCTTTCTTGCCGTAAAATATTCCGTCTATTTTTTTTCCGGATAAAAATTCGATCTGTTGCGCATCTGTTATCTCCGCCGCGCCTTTCGGCAGGTCTTTGGAAAGGGCTGGTAAACAGGAGAGTGCAAAAATAATTGTTGTCGTGAAGGCCACTTTCATAGCTATCTCCATCAAAATTGTGTCAGAGTATTCCAGATTTGGACGAGAAATTGTTTTCTATGCTTGTAAATCTGTCAATTTATAAATTTCTGTCGGATTTTATTTCATTTGTTCAAGTATATCATTGAGTTGTGATGTTTGGTGGCTATGACTTGCTCTTCAGCGGACGCTCTCTAGATTGATTATATGTCCAATCTTCTGACCCTGACGCCTGAGGGCCTCTACGTTCCAAGGATTGACGCCCATATCGATCCGGTGCGGCCAGTCGCCCGGGCTCTGATCACTCATGGACATGCGGATCACGCAAGAGCCGGGCACGGGGCTGTGCTCGCAACCCGGCAAACCCTCGACATCTTGGCAATCCGCTATGGGGAAGAGTGTTGCGCCAGCGCTCAGGCGCTGGACTATGGCGAAAGGCTGCAGGTCTCCGGCGTGACCATATCCCTGCATCCGGCAGGCCATGTGCTTGGCTCCGCGCAGATCCGCCTTGAAGATACAGGCGGGCGCACGGTCATTTCCGGGGATTACAAGCGCCAGGCCGACCCGACCTGCGCGCCGTTCGAGCTGGTGCGCTGCGACACTTTCGTGACTGAGGCGACCTTTGGCCTTCCGGTCTTCCGGCACCCTCCCGCCGGAGACGAAGTCCGCAAGCTGTTGAGGTCCCTGGAACTCTTTCCAGAAAAGGTTCATCTGGTCGGGGCCTATGCTCTTGGCAAGGCGCAGCGTTTGATCGGGGAACTCAGGGCGGCTGGTTACGAAAAGACCATCTATCTTCACGGTGCGCTGGTGCGGTTGACGCACTATTACCAGTCGCAGGGCGTCGAATTTGGAGATATCGAGGTTGTCGGAAGCCGTGGCAAGGAGCTGGCAGGCCGGATTGTGCTCTGTCCTCCCGGAGAATTGACCGGCCGCTGGAGCCGCCGCTTTGGCGACTGTGTGACTGCTGTTGCCTCAGGCTGGATGCGGGTTAGGGCGAGAGCCAGGCAGAGAGGGGCCGTGCTGCCGCTGGTGATTTCGGATCATGCGGACTGGGATGACCTGTGCCGGACCATTGAGGAAACCGGAGCCGGGCAGGTCTGGGTGACCCATGGCGCCGAAGAAGCCCTTGTATATTGGTGTGAAACCCATGGACGAAAGGCACGGCCGCTCAATATGATAGGCTATGGAGACGGGGAGGAGGCGGATGGCCCCGTTCACGTGGATGCACAAGCGGGAGCGCAAAATCATGTCGGATGACCGGGACGCAGGACTGGACTTGACCCGCGATGACGAAATCTCCGGTGAGGTCAGTGATCAGGTCGAATCCGAGGAAGCTATTGCTGCTCTTTTCGAGGACTACCTGGCGGGCTTCAATGATTTCGATCCGGAGCAGATCTGCGACTGCTTCGCATTGCCCGCGACCATCTGGCAGCATGACCGTGGCTATGTCTTCCACGATGAAGACGAGCTGATGGAGAATATCGAGGCGCTTCTTGAGGCTCTCGACAAGGAAGGGGTCACCCTGTCCAGTTTCCAGGTTTCCGCCAGCCACATCAGTGGCATCACCGCCATGGTCAGTCTTGACTGGCAGCAGGAAAACGCCGACGGCGAACCAGTGTTCGAGTTTACCTGCCACTATCACCTGATGTTCGACGGGGAAGCCTGGTCCATCGTCATGATCATCAACGAGTGAGGTATCGCCGCTTCCCAAAAGGCAAGCGGGACTGAGCCTCAGACGAAAACCCGCGCCAGGGAAGTGACGGCCATGGCGGTCGCTGCGCGCCGGGGCCCTGCCTGGTCGATCCCGGCATCGCCGGTAAGGCTTTCAGGTACGATCAAGGCAATCCGGTTCAAATCTGACGCGTCGAGATGATCCAGGTCTGCGGATTTTGCGGCATCCTCGGCGGCAAACCGGATCTTGTCGAAAAGCGAAACGAGGGCCTGCCAGACCTCAACCGGCGGTCCGTCTGCCGTGTTGCACCAGCGAGATACCTGCTCCTGATCCACACTGAGAAACTGGGCTGCACTTTCTTCGGTGAAACCAAAGAGGTCTATTATTGCCTTGAAATTGCTCATGTTTCTTATCCGAAAACAACGTGGAGGCGCTGAATTTCTTCATTATTGCACTGCAATATGGCGAAATGTCGAGGATTTAACTCTTCTAAAGTTAAAAAGTTCCCCGGCTTAGTCATTTCCGGTCTGGCCATCAGGGCAAAATGAGACAGGGCCGCGGCCAGTTTCTGGCTGCGGCCCTGTCTTTACGGCTCAATCGGCTGTCGCGCTCAGGCTGCGGTCAACTGCTTCAGGAACTCTTCCACGGAGCCCCGGAGCTCACGAGTCTGGCGGCTGACCAGATCGCTGGAGGTTTGCACCAGAGCCGTTGCCTCGTTCACCTTGCCGGTGCTGGCCTGCAGACGGTTCATGTTTTCGGTCACCTCGTTTGTGCGCGATGCCGTGTTTTGAGAATTGTTGGCGATCTCGCCTGTGGCCGCGCCTTGCTGCTCAATGGCCTCGTTGATCGCACGGGTGTGCTCGTCAATCGTGCGCATCGTATGAGTGATGCCCTCGATGGCCTTCACTGCTGTTACGGTCGAGGACTGGATTGCGGAGATCTGCGTGCTGATTTCGTCGGTTGCGCGTGCTGTCTGGCTCGCAAGTTCCTTCACTTCTGCAGCAACGACGGCAAAACCTCTTCCAGCTTCTCCGGCGCGGGCTGCCTCGATCGTGGCATTCAGCGCCAGCAGGTTTGTCTGCTCCGCAATGGCTTGAATCAGGCTTATGACCTCGCCGATCCGTTCAGCTGCGGTTGCAAGGCCTGCTATGTTCTGGTTGCTGGTCTCTGCCTGCTGGGTGCCTTCGGCAACAACATTGGCAGTGGTCTCGATCTGGCGGCTCAGCTCCATGATCGACGCGGAAAGCTCTTCGGCGGCGGAGGCAACCGTTTCAACGCTGTGTGAGGCCAGCTGTGCAGAGGAGGCGGTTCCATTGACAGTTTCGCTTGATGAGACAGCCACATCGCCGAGCAATTGGGTTGCGGAGGTGAGGTCGCCGGAAGCGGAATCCAGATCTGTCAGGAACTGATCCGTACGGGACCGGAACTGCTGGGCGAGACTGGAAAGAAGCTTGCGCCGATCTTCTTCGTTTGTCTGTTCCCGTTTCCGGATTTCGTCGGAAAGACGCTGCTGTTCCATCACAGAGGACTGGAAGACACTTAAGGCTTGCCGGAGCTCTCCCATTTCATCGCTGGATTGCCACTGTGGAAGTTCGTGGCCGGTATTGCCGTCGGCAAAGGCACGTGCGGCGTCTGCCAGCTCACCTGCGCGGCTGGCCACGCGGTTGCTCAGATAGATCCAGCCCAGGATTGCGGCCAGCATGCTCACCCCGACACCAATGAACTGAATGATCGCGGCCCACTCAATTTTCCTTTCGAGGTCTGCCGCATACTGGTCCATATCATCGTGGATGATCTCTTCGGCTTCGTCCGCGAGCGCAATGAGCGTCTCGAAGGATGCGTCAAACCTCTCGTCAGCAGCAGACCCGGCAATGTCCTTGCCTTGATTGGTGTAGCGTACGCGTGCAACTTGGACAAAGGTGCTGAGCTGCGCGATGACTTCCTGCATCTTGCTCCGGACGGCGTCAGACTCCGTCGGATAGAAAGTGCCTTCATCATTGGAGCCGCCACCGATGATCGCCTTGGCATAGAAACGGGTGTCTTCCAGAAGACCCCAGACCTCGTCGATGCTTTCGCCGGTATCTCCGGCCATGATCTCCTCAAAGAGAAGATGAGCATGGGTGGCTGTCAGCTTGATTTCCATGGCGGCATCGCCAAGAGGGGCGAGCTTTGTGCCGAGTTCCAGCCCGTCCGAACCGACCTGTTTCGCGGTCATGTAGGATATGGCGCCGGACGCCATGATAATGATCATGATGCCCGAGAACAGTGCCATCACCTTGGTCGATATCTTCATGTCCGTGCCTTTATGGAAAAACTTCAGCTGGCACGTATTGTTACTGATGCACCTTTACCCTTCGTTACATTCGTAATTTTGACGTGGTCTAAGAAATGATATCTAGAAGTAATTCAACTTCAGGATGTTTTATTTTCTCGTATACCGGCTATCCTTGCGCGAATATCCAGTTCAGGATCAGGCGCCAGTCGGTCATGCGGATCGGCGTGCCGTGACTTCCTGTGTCAAAAAGCGTGAACTTCACCGGATATGCCGGCGCGCTTTCGCGGATCAGCTTGAAGAAGTTGGCCTGATCCTCCCAGTTATAGACCTTGTCGTCGCTGCCATGTCCCATGTAGACCGGCACCCGGCGGTTCAAGACGGCTCTGGACAGGATTGCAGGGTCTTTGGGTGACCCCATGAGCATGACGCCGCTCAAGATGCTGGCGGATGTCTCTGACTTCAGGAGGTTCCAGCAGATGATGCCGCCCATGGAACCGCAGGCAACAACAACCCGCGCGCCAGGTGACAGCTGTTTCTGGTAGCGGACCAGGGCGGTAATGTCCTGTGTGCCCTTTCCGGTGAAATCGGCAATGTCGGCGGAGAGATAAGCGCCACCATTGCGGACCATCAGATTCTTGATGCGGTTGAAATTGCCGCCGAAACTGACGTCGTTCATGCCCTGGAAGCGGTTTCCGCCCTGGCCGTGGATGTAAATGACCACGTATTTGGCGCCGCCCTGAGCCTTGCCGACGCCCATGTAGCGGATGGCCCGCCCATTGGCCTGCAGCGTGTAGTCTTCCTGGCTGCTCTTCGGCTTGTAGGAGACATAGTGGCCGAAAACTTCCTGCTCATCGACCTTGTCCCGGTCGCGCAGGTCCCGCTGCTTGGAATAGTCGACGACCACGAAATCGCCATCGAAGTGGGTTGCGGTGATCTTCGGGTACCTGAAAAGCTTGTCCTTGTAGGGGGCAAGGGCCTCTGCCTGAGCGCTTTGTGTTCCGGCCAGAGCGATCCCCAACCCGAAAATCAGCGCCCAAACCTGTGCCCGAATCTGTCGCATGATGCTCCTTTCCGCCAGCTGCCCCTCAAAAGGGTGATTTGCGCCGAGCATAGACGCTTCGCCCCCTTTGCCGCAATCCGGAGGCCGTCGAGCAAGTGTCTCCCGGCTCTTGTATGAGACCGCAAATAACCCTGTCAGAACTGCGGAGAAAATTGCAATCTGCGTCGGTGCTTTTCCTAAGTGACTGAATAAAAAAGCCGCATTCGGGGAGAGTTAATGGATTGGTAACCATAAGTTCCTGAGACTTGGTTTCAAGGGCGAGGGTGCAGAAGGCGCCTTTCGGGTGAAGCCAGGAGAAATGAACATGCCGGTTATTTCCTTTGCCAATGCCAAGGGTGGAGCGGGAAAGACCACCGCAGCGCTTCTGCTTGCGACGGAAATTGCCGACCGGGGAAAAAGCGTTACGATCTTCGATGCGGATCCCCAGAAATGGATCTCCAACTGGGCCGAGCTTCCTGGACTGCCGCGGAACATTTCGGTCGTCAGCCAGATCACGCCTGCCTCGCTTGCCGAGCAGATCATGGATGCGGCCATGGCTTGCGATTACGTCATCGTCGATCTGGAGGGGACAGAGAATCTGATCGTGGCAAATGCCCTGTCGGTCTCTGATCTTGTCGTTGTCCCGATTCAGGGATCCAGCATGGATGCCCGCGGCGGCGCGAAGATCCTGACCCTGATCAAGAAGCTTGAAAAGGTGGTCAAGCACGACATCCGTCATTGTGTGGCTCTGACCCGCACAAACGCGGCGGTTACCACGCGCGCGCTCAAGGCGGTTCAGGACTTCCTCGCCGTAAAAGGTATTGATGTGCTGATGACCCCGATCGTCGAACGGGCAGCCTACAGAGACCTCTTTGAGTTTGGCGGCGGTCTCCGGGCGCAGGATCCGCGCCAGGTGACCAATCTGGACAAGGCTCAGGAGAACGCGGCGCTTTTTGCGGCAGAAGTTCTGGAGCGGGTGCAGGTGCTGCCGAAAAAGCGCTGGTACCACGTCTTCAAGCGGGCAGGTTAAGGCTCGTTCCAGTGCAGTGGTAGATCTGCCGCGATAGGTGATAACCCGTTTGTGACAGTGCGGAAAATCGGGCTAAGCTCCCCTGGAAACAGAGGCGGAAAGAACTGTCCTTTCCGCCTTCTTGCTTGAGGGGGATGCAATGCAGCGCCGGTCTGTTTCAGGATCAAACATGTCAAGATCCGTCTGGGTGCTTCTGGCCGTTCTGCCGCTCGCGGGGTGCTGGGAGGATGCGGGCTCTAAGGCACTCGGCACACTAGAGCGCGACCGTGTGGCTTTGACTGCGACCGCTGCGGAAGTCGTGACGGAATTGCCCGTGCCGCAAGGCACCAAGGTCACGAAGGGAACGGTTCTGGTCAAGCTGGACGACACAGCCCAGCGGGCCATCGTCAATCAGGCCAAGGCCGAGGTTGCCAAGGCCAAAGCAGAACTGACCAAGCTTCAGAACGGCGCGCGCGAAGAGGATATAGCGGAGGCCCGGGCAACGGTCGCCGGCGCGAAGGCGGCGCTTTTGGAGGCGGAGACCACCTTCAGGCGCACCCAGGATCTGACGGGACGCGGCACATCGAGCCAGGCACAGCTGGACAGCGCACAGGCATCGCGCGATTCGGCGGAAGCCAAGCTGCAGATTGCCCAGGAGCAGCTCCGTCTGCTGGTCAATGGCGCGCGGCAGGAAGATCTCGATATCGCGAAGGCAGGATTGGAGGCCGCCGAGGCCAGCCTTGCCAGTGCGGAAAAGACCCTGGCCGACTTGACGATCCGCGCCTCCCGCGACGGGACCTTGAACAATCTGCCTTGGAACCTCGGGGAACGGGTCACCATCGGCAGTCCGCTGGCGGTGCTCCTCGCCGGGGAGGCCCCCTATGCGCGGGTGTATGTCCCCGAGCCGCACCGTGTTGCCATCAAGGAGGGTGATTTGCTGATGGTCCATGTGGACGGGCTGGAGACCCCGATTGAGGGAACCGTCCGCTGGATCAGCTCAGAGCCTTCCTTCACGCCCTATTATGCCCTCAACCAGTCGGACCGCGCGCGGTTGATGTATGTCGCAGAAGTTCAGCTGCCGGACAGTGCAGCGGGGCTGCCGGATGGAGTTCCTGCCCAAGTTCAGCTGAAGTGAATTCCGGCATGGGCGAAACAGTCATCACAGCGCGGGGGCTGACCAAGTCCTTCAAGGGCTTCAAGGCGGTGGACGGGCTGGACCTGACCATCGAACGGGGCATGATCTACGGCTTCCTCGGTCCAAACGGCAGTGGCAAGACGACGGCCATGCGGATGCTGACGGGTTTGCTGACCCCGAGTGCCGGCACCGCCGAGGTTCTCGGCATGAGCGTGCCCAAGGATGCCGAGGCGTTGAAATACCACATTGGCTACATGACACAGACCTTCTCGCTTTATGGCGATCTGACGGTCATGGAGAATCTCAAGTTCATGGCGGAAATCTATGGGCTGCCGCGTGCTTCACAAAAAGGCCGGATCAGCGAACTGCTTGAACGCTATGAACTGACAGAACTCGCGGAGCGGTTTGCCGGACGGATGAGTGGCGGGCAGCGGCAGCGTCTGGCTTTGGCTGCCGCGGTGCTGCATGAGCCGAAGCTCCTGTTTCTGGATGAGCCAACCTCGGCAGTGGATCCGGAATCCCGGCGCCATTTCTGGGAGCAGCTTTTCGATCTGTGTGATGCGGGAACCAGCATTGTCGTCAGCACCCACTTCATGGATGAAGCGGAACGGTGTCATCGCATCGCCATCATGGAAGCGGGGCAAAAGCGGGCGGATGGCAGCCCGCAGCAGCTTATGGATGCCATGGGAGCAAGTGTGGTCGAGCTGGAAGGGCCGACCCTTCGCGAAATCCGCCGGCGCCTGCCGCACGTCGAGGGCATCGTGACAGCTGCCCAGCTGGGTGCCCGGCTGCGGGTTCTCGTCAACAAGTCCATTGCCGATCCCGTGGCGTTCCTGACTAGCCGCAGTGAAACGGAAGGGGCGACATTGATCGAACAGGTCCGGCCCAATCTGGAGGACGTTTTCGTCACCTCGACAGGGGAGGGACGGCAATGAGATCTTCTGGATTGTCTCCCTTGCGTTCCCTCCGCCGGATCTTCGCGATCTTCTCCAAGGAGCTGGCACAGCTGCGCCGGGACCGCATGACTTTCGGCATGGTCATCATGATCCCTCTCATTCAGCTGGTCCTCTTCGGCTATGCGATCAATACCAATGTGCGGGACATCCCTGTCGCCGTGGTCGATCAAAGCCAGACCGGTATCAGCCGGACCCTGGTCCAGATCGTGCAGGCGACCCAGGTGGTGACGGTGACCGAAAACCTGCCGACGCCGGAGGCGGCTGAAGAGGCTATCAAGGCTGCCCGTGTGAGGGCGGCTTTGATCATTCCCGCGGATGTTGCGGGCCGGCTGGCGCGGTCACCGAGCATTGGCCTTGGCACTCCACCTTCGACCAGCGAGGAAACCAGCCGCCCCGTTGCCCAGTGGATTGTGGATGGATCCGACACGATGATCGCCTCTGCGATCAAGAGCCTCCGGGCGATGCCGTTGACGGAGATCCTCAGAAAGGCGCCGAACCGGTCGACGCCAACGTTCGAGGTATCTCTTTTCTACAACCCAGAGCAGCGGACGGCGGTGAACATCGTCCCTGGTCTCGTCGGCATGATCCTGACCATGACGATGATCATGTTCACCTCCGCCGCGATTGTGCGGGAGCGCGAACGCGGCAACATGGAAATGCTGATCAACACGCCTGTGAAGCCGATGGAGCTGATGATCGGCAAGATCATTCCCTACATCTTCATCGGGTTGATCCAGATGATGATCATCCTTGGGTTGGGGAACCTCTTGTTCAATGTGCCTGTCGGCGGCCGGATGCTGGATCTCTTCACCGGAACGCTGTTGTTCATCGGTGCCAGTCTGTCCCTTGGACTGGTCCTGTCGACAATGGCTCAAAGCCAGCTGCAGGCGACCCAGATGACCATCTTCGTCCTGCTGCCATCGATCCTGTTGTCAGGCTTTGCCTTTCCCTATGAGGGCATGCCGGTGATCGCGCAGTATATCGCCGAGGTTCTGCCGGCCACGCATTTCATGCGGATGATAAGGGGCTTCGTTCTGCGCGACGCAGGTCTCGCAGAGCTTCACCGCGACGTTCTCTGGCTGGCGGGCTTCGTCGTCATAGGCCTTACCGTGGCCGCGCTCAGGTTCAAAAAACGGCTGGATTGACAGATTTTTCTGCCAAATTTCATCAACCAAAGGTGGGCTCTATGGGACCTTTCGTTGATGGAGTTTAAATATTTTTCAATCTATTGTTGTTATTATTGTAATTAATACCTAGGTCACTATGAGTGTGTAAGTAATGTCTTATTTTACCCAGGAATCATGGCGTGAGATGTTCGATGCTTTTAGTCGGTCTCAGTCAATAATACAGTTCAAACTTGATGGAACAATTCTTGAGGCGAATGAGAATTTCCTGAATAAGCTTGGTTATACCTCGAGTGAAATCGAGGGTAAAAATCATAGAATGTTTGTTTCTCCCGCCGAAGCGATTAGCCCTGAATACAAGAAGATGTGGGCTGATCTTGCTGCGGGCAAGTTCGTTTCCGGACAATTCATGCGTATTGCCAAGAACGGGGAGGAAGTCTGGATTCAGGCCTCTTACAACCCGGTCATGAGCCGCTCTGGCAAAGTGCGGAAGATCGTCAAGATTGCGACGAACATCACCGAGGAAAAGAGGCGCACTGCCGAAGCACAGGGGCAGCTGGATGCCATCAACCGCGCTCAAGCGGTGATTCATTTTGACCTTCAAGGCAATATTCTGGATGCAAATCAGAACTTCCTTGATGCAATGGGCTATTCGCTGAACGAAATCCAGGGACACAATCATAGCATGTTTGTGTCTCCAAAGTACCGCGACAGCCAGGACTACAAGGTCTTCTGGCAAAAGCTGCGGGACGGTGAGTTTCAGTCGGGAGAGTTTGCGCGTATCGGAAAGAACGGGCGCATTGTCTGGATTGTGGCGAGTTACAACCCAATCTTTGATGCCTCAGGCAGACCTATCAAGATCATCAAGTTCGCGACGGACATAACCGAAGACAAGATGCGGGCGGCCGAATACGAAGGCCAGATCCAGGCGATCAGCCGGAGCCAGGCAGTCATCTCGTTTACAAAAGACGGTATCATTCTGGAGGCAAACGAAAACTTCCTGGACGCGACAGGATACAAGTCAGAGGAAGTGGTTGGTCAGCACCACAGGATGTTCGTCGACAAGCAATATGCCAAGAGCCCTGAATACGCGGCCTTCTGGGAAAACCTGAGACAGGGCAAACATACCTCCGCCATCTATCAGCGTTTCAAGAAAAATGGCGACGCGGTTTGGCTGCAGGCGACCTACAACCCGATCCTGGGGGCATCTGGAGAACTGCTCAAGATCACCAAATATGCCACGGACATAACCCAGAACATGGAGGCCCGGCAGATCGCCATTCAGGCCGCCGAAGAGACACTGAGCACCGTTGAACAATCGGCGGGGGCCGCGCAGGATGTCAGCGGCTCTGCGCAAAACATTTCCTCGGGCATGGAAAGCGCGCGGGTCGCCGTTGACGATATGCGGACCCGGTCTGAAACCGCAGAGCAATCGACCGAGCGGCTGCTCGTGGCGGCTGGGGCGATGGACGATGTGGTCCAGCTTATTTCGAAGGTTGCAGATCAGATCAATCTTCTCTCGCTCAATGCCACAATCGAAGCCGCCAGAGCGGGGGAGGCCGGTAGAGGTTTTGCGGTGGTCGCCAATGAAGTCAAGGCGCTCGCCAACCAGACATCCCAGGCCACCACGCGCATCTTCTCGGAAATTGCAGAGATGCAGTCGGTCGCCGGCCTGGTCGATGACGCTCTTAAGTCTATACGGACGTCGATTTCGGAAGTTCACGAGCTGGTGAGAAGCACCACGGATGCAGCCGAAACACAGTGCCGGGCAACAGACGAGATCAGCACTCAGCTGGAAAGGGCTGCCGGCAGTGTGGCGTCTGTGTGCGATAGTCTCGACAACTGGGTGATCGGCATGGAGGACCGGCGCAAGCATCCGCGCAAGCGGGTTCACGAGGAGGTCGAAGTCCATCTGCCCGGCGGCAAGGTGGCAACTTGCTTCCTGCGGGATATCTCAGAGACCGGCGCCCGTTTGGTGGTGCCTGAGGGTGTGCAACTGCCCGACCAGTTCAAGGTCGATATGGGCACGGCTCATGGCATGAAGAGCTGCAGGGTTGTCCGGCGCTCCAAGGACAACATCGGCGTCGAGTTCATTAGCCAGGCGATGGCTATGTCCGCCTGATCCTAGCCGCTGGATGGGGACGTTTCCTCATCCGCACCTGCCCGCTATCGCCGGTCCTTTGCGCCAAAGGCCAGCGCCACGGCTTGTTCCCGTGTCGCTGCGCCAAGCTTCTTGCGGGCATTGGCAAGATGAAGATCCACGGTGACCGGCTTGATGCCCAGTTCTGCGGCAATTGCCTTGATGCGCAGACCATCCGCAATGAGGCTGAGACATTGATGCTCCCGGCGCGACAATACCCGTTGCATCCTGGCCTGCTGTGAGAGGCCGCTTCCCAGCGCGTCCTGCGGAAAGTCCAGCCGCTCCTGCACCGCCATCAGCGCCAGCCGCAGCAAGGGTTCCCGGTCGCGGCGCAGGCTTTCCACATCCTTCCGCCCGAGAGATGATCCGAGGTTCCAGCCGATGGTGACGGGTCCAAGATGCATAGGCGAGGGGACCGAGAACCCGGCCCGGAAGCCATCTTCCCCAGCGGCCCGGATCAGCGACTGGCCGCGCTCCGTCAGGTAGCTGTAGTCTTTCAGATAATCCTCACCCGTTGGCACTGTCTCGGGGGCCGTCAGGCAATGCTCGAGAAACGGGTCATCCCGCTCGAAGGCATTTTCCGAATAATACGCCTGGAACCCCTCACTCATGGTGGTGCGCACGCGGACGCCCTGCGGGCAGCAGCGGATGCGGATTACCTTGTCGAAGCCGTTACCGGCCAGAAAACCCGTGACCGCCAGCCAAAGGCTGTCAGGGCAGGTCTCCCGGGCAATGCGTTCAATAAATCCATCCAGCTGCATGGTCTGGTTCAGCAATGGGGGCACCTCCAGCTGACTACTCGGCAGAGTGACCTATGGAAATCAATAGATTGAATGATAGGCCGAACTCACGGAGAGTTCAGCCGTATTTTTAAGTCCGTATTTCAAGCGTTGCTTTTCACATCCTCACAAACCTGTTTCTGGAGCGACATATGCTGCTTAAAATGCCGCTGCGCGCGGCTTTACTGACCCTTTGCCTTCTTCCCTGCATGGAAAGCAAAGCCCTGGCCGAAGACCGCTCGACGGTTCTTGTTTTCGACGCTTCCGGTTCTATGTGGGCGCAGCTGCCCGAAGGGCGGAGCCGGATTGAGGTCGCCCGCGACGTGCTGGGCGACTATCTTAGAAGCCGGGATGCGAGCCGGCCTCTCGGCGTGGTCGCTTATGGCCACAATCGCAAGAGTGACTGTTCAGATATCGAAGTGATCGCACCCGTCGGGCATCAGGACGGCAGAAGCCTTTCGGCACGCCTGTCCACCTTGAACCCAAAGGGAAAGACGCCACTTGCTGATTCCCTCAAGCTGGCGGCCAGCCTCATTCCCAAAACCGCCGAGGAAGCAGATATCGTTCTGGTCACGGACGGGCTGGAGACCTGCGGGCTTGATCCCTGTGCAGTTGCTGCAAGTCTGGCCCGTGAGGGCATTCCAATCCGGGCGCACGTGGTCGGGTTCGGCCTGACTGAAGGCGAGATCCGGCAGATCTCCTGTATTGCCGGGAACACTGGCGGTCTTGTCCTGACCCCTCAGTCCGGCAAAGAGCTTGCGGAAGCGCTTGTGCGTACAACCGAACCGGTGACCCGCAAAGCCGAGGCACCGGGCAAGGCAGCCATCAATCTGACGATCGCTGCCGATGGTGCAGGCCGTCCTCAGCAGGTCTCCTTCCGGGGTGTTCACAAGGAAACAGGCCGCTCCGTCGAGCTTGGTGTGCTTGATTTCTCAAAGGCGCAAGCCCTGCCAGTGGAACTCGACGAGGGGACCTGGCTCTTGACCGCCGACGCTGGCGCGCAAGGAAATGGCGAGGAGGACGTGCTCATCACCGCCGGTGACAACCGGACCGTCTATATTCCCTTCCAAGGCCTGATGCCGAGTGTCGTGATGACCCCGCGCGGACCCTATCTTGCCGGGGCACAGGCGGCATTCCCCTATGAAATCACGAGCGAAGGCCTCGCCGTCGGCGGGGCTGACTTTGTGCTGTCGCTCCTGCCAGCCGGAACAGGCGACCTTAATCAGGCGATTACCTGGTCCATGCAAGA
Source organism: Roseibium litorale (assembly GCF_014842915.1). Lineage (GTDB taxonomy): Bacteria > Pseudomonadota > Alphaproteobacteria > Rhizobiales > Stappiaceae > Roseibium > Roseibium litorale. The sequence goes on from NZ_JACYXI010000011.1 coordinate 129,758, forward strand.
CGGCAGCAAAGGCGCGCGGGTTGGGCAGTTAAATCTGCCGCAGGAGCCCGGAACCTATGGGGTGGCCTTCCATCGCTATGGCGAAGCGGACCTTGCCAAGGCTCTGCAGAGCTTTGAATTCGCAGTCTCCACCGAGCCGCGCATTGAACTGGCCGCACCCGATGTTGTGGAGCCCGGCGCCCCTATCTCCGTTTTGATCGGAGGAGGGCCGGGCGTCAGCGACCGGGTCGAGGTCTGGAAAGACGGCGCGCTCTACAGCTGGGACCAGAGCCGCTATGTGCGGGACCTCTTCGACAATGCATATGGACCTGCCAATCCCGTAACTGCTCCTGCAGAAGCGGGCGACTACGAGCTGGTCTATCTGGTCGATGGCCGGGATGGTGCGGCGGCAATCGCGGCCCGGATGCCTTTGACCGTGAAACAGGGGGCTGGCTCCTATCAGGAAGGGGCGGCGCCTGCCTCAAATGCGACCCGGACGGCAACCGCTCTACCAATTCCACAGGCTGGAGATACTGATCCCACCCACGGCCCGGACCAGGCGCTCTCGAACGACCAGATCGGATATTCTTGCGACGGGCCATATCCATGTCCGTTCACGGATCCTGTAACGGGGCTCGCCTTCGCCTTGCCGGTGGGCTGGTACACAGACAAGCCATCTCTGGGCAGGACGCTTGCCGGATCTGCAAATGGCACGCCGGTCATCACCTTCTACAGTCCCCAGGAAGTGCCGGACACCTATGTGCTCAATCCTTCCCAGTGGCTGGACAGCAACGGCCCCTGTCAGGACGTCAAGGCGGGCCGCTTCTGCCGCTTCGATACCGGAACCCTTGCGCCCGAACAGGAGATTGCGATGATCTCGAAATCCCTGACGCATATTCCGGGCTTGATGAAGGGAACGTCCGGGGCCGGTGCTGCTGTGAGCAGCGAAGGGGCCGCAACGGCTCCGGACCTGCCCGCAGCCCTGCGGGGGCAGGCGGATGTGCTTGCGGCAAGTGATCCGGCTGCCGCAGACGCCATGAAGGCAATCAGCGACATCATGCAGAAAGCTGCGGAAAGCGGAGGGGAGGTGTCTCCTGCGGATCTCATCCATGCGCTCACACAAGGCAAGGGCCTGCCCGGCCTTGGAACCTCGCTTGCCGCGACCGGCGCCAAGCTTTTGCCGCCGATGACGCCCTGCGAAACGGAAGCGCCTTGCCCCTTTGAGGTGCAGATGCCAAAGCTGTCCGGCGTCGTGCCCTCCGGCTGGCGGATTTCGCAGCCGGCAATGACCGGTGATGGCAAGGTCAGGGCCTGGTTTACCGCGGCCGACCCAGCCGGAAACATGAAGAAGCTGGGGCTCAACGAAGAGGGCGGGGAAGGCTGCGTGAACACGGCCGCAGGTCCTTTGTGCGAGCATTCCCCTTATATCTCGACGGAGGAGGTGTCCCTGATCGCCGGAAGCCTGACGCGGTAGGCTGGTTTTACCTCAAGCTTTTACGCGCTTTGCTGGAGCTGGCCGTTCTCGCGGTGCTCCATTGCCCAGACGAACATCTGGCCGAGAATACCGGCCAGTTCCCGGCCTTTGGAGGTGAGCGCATAGCGTACGCGCTTGCGCTCGTCTCCCAGTTCCGTCCGCAGCACCAGTCCGCTGTCCTCCAGGCTGCGCAGTTCCTCTGTCAGCACCTTGCGGCTGATCTGGGGCAGGGCGCGGATCAGTTCGAGAAAGTGATGATCGGCAAGGGCGAGGCAATGCAGGATCTTCGGCGTGTGTTTGCCGCCGATCAGCTTGAGCGTATCGGCAACGGGACACTCTCCCGTTTCCGGCAGGTACCAAAGGCCTGGAGCGGGCTGAACCATGGTGGTCCTCCGGTCAGGTTACAAAAAGGTGCCTAATTGAGCACATGCGGCATCTCTCTTATGGCTGAGCCAGACTTGGCTTCCTCAAGAGAAGGTGCATGCTAACATGACCCGCCCGGTGATACAGACCATTCCCGCTCTGCCTTTCGGCATGTTGAACGCTTTCCTGCTGCGGGCTGGCAATGGGGCAATTCTGATCGACACCGGATTGCCCAATGCGCTGGGCAAGATCAAGACAGCTCTGGCAGGTCTTGGGTTGGGTTTTCCGGACCTGCGCCTCATCATCGTAACCCATGGCCATATCGATCATGCGGGCTCGGCAAAGGCCATGTCGGAGGCCTCAGGTGCTCCCGTTCTGCTGCATGAGGGCGATCTTCCCTACTACCAGGGCGCTGCACCGGTTCTCAGACCAAGCGGGCTCTTCGGGCGCTTGTTCGAGATGACAGGCGCAATCGAAAGGCCGTTTGATCCCTTCGAACCGGATATTCTTCTCTCTGGCACCGGCTCGTTCGGCCTGGCACAGTTCGGGGCCGCAGGTCAGGTCTTGCCAACGCCGGGGCATACTCCCGGATCTGTGTCGGTGCTGCTGGAGAATGGTGATGTCTTCGCCGGAGACCTGGCTGCCTCCGGCATTCTTCTGGGCGGCATTGCCTTCAAAGGCAGACCCAAGCGGCCGCCGTTCGAGGAAGACCCCAAAGCCGCAGCCGCATCGCTGACAGACCTTCTGGACCGCGGCGGGAAGAGGTTCTTCCTGGGGCATGGCGGACCGCTCGGGCGGGACGCAATCCGGAGGCACGTCGCGCATCTTGAGCGGCTCAGCCGCCCTGCCAGACCTTGATGGCTTCCACCGGATAGACCAGCATGATGACGTTGAGGGTCAGGTTGTCGCGGATCACGTAGAGCGCCAGAAGCTCGAAGAAGATGGCGGTGACGACCGTGACCCAGACCGGCATCTTCGCCGCAAACCAGAAGCCCGCCAGCATCCACAGAATGTCGAAAACCGAGTTCAGAACGCTGTCGCCGGTGTAACCTGCCGCAATCGTCGCCTCGCGGTAGCGGTCGATGATCCAGGGGCTGTTTTCCACCAGCTCCCAGACGGCCTCGATGAAGATGGCGCCAAGCGCCCATTCACCGGTGCTGCGGCGACGCAGCAGAAAGCGGAACAGGGCGAAGAACAGAAAACCGTGAATGATGTGGGAGAGGGTGTACCAGTCGGCGATGTGCTGGGAACTGCCAGAAATATCATCGGCGGGCGTCCACAGTTTCACATAGCCGCATTCACAGATCGGGATTCGCCCCATGGCAAGAAGGATCACCGCTGTGGCCAGGATCATGGCAATGCCGGTGATCCAGATTTTAGTTTTCGTCAAACGTCCGGTTCCTTCGGGTTGATACATGCGCGTAAGTGGCCAGACCAAAAATGGTCACACATTCTTCTCTGGCAATTTTGCCTCTGTCCTTCTATGACCTTGCGCCAACGAAACATCAATTGGCACCGCTGTTGAGAGTGTGATGCGCGCCGGGCTTTGCCCGTTTGAGCGCCGCTTCGAATGGGTGCCGCGAATGCAAGGACAGGCCATGACCGCCACCTACAAGAACCGCCGCACCTTCGCGATCATCTCGCACCCGGACGCCGGTAAGACCACCTTGACGGAAAAGCTGCTCTTGTCGGGCGGCGCAATCCGGGCGGCCGGTCAGGTGCGCGCGCGCGGGGAGCGCCGCCGCGCCCGGTCCGACTGGATGAAGATCGAGCAGGAACGCGGCATTTCGGTCTCGTCCTCGGTCATGACCTTCGAGCGCGGCGGCATCATCTACAATCTGCTCGACACGCCGGGCCACGAGGATTTCTCTGAAGACACCTACCGGACGCTGACCGCCGTGGACGCGGCCATCATGGTGATCGATGCGGCCAAGGGCATCGAAACCCAGACCCGCAAGCTGTTCGAGGTCTGCCGTCTGCGCGATATTCCGATCATCACCTTCGTCAACAAGATCGACCGCGAGGGCCGCGACGCCCTGGAGATCCTGGACGAGGTGCAGGAAGCATTGGCGCTGGATGTGGCACCGATGACCTGGCCGGTCGGCATGGGATCCGACTTCTTCGGCGTCTATGACTGGCAGAAGCACAAGTTCCACACCTCTTCGGGCGAGCGCGGCGGGGCCTATGCCCGCACGCTGGAAGTCTCCGGCCTTGAGGATGAAGCGCTGACCGGCTTTGTCTTCGACCGGATCATGGACCAGCTGGCCGAGAATGTTGAGCTGGGCGAGGGCGGCTATGCGGCCTTCGACAAGGAGAGCTTCTTGGAAGGCCATCTGACGCCGGTGTTCTTCGGCTCGGCCCTGCGCGACTATGGCATTGATGACCTGCTCGATTTTATCGCGGACTATGCGCCAGCCCCCCATTCCCAGCCGGCCACAGGCGGGCGTGTTATCATGCCGGAAGAAGACAAGGTCACGGGCTTTGTCTTCAAGGTGCAGGCGAACATGGACCCCAAGCACCGCGACCGCATCGCCTTCGTGCGCCTCTGCTCGGGCACCTTCAAGCGCGGCATGAAGCTGAAGCATGTGCGCGCGGGCAAGAGCATTGCCGTCTCCGCGCCGATCTTCTTCTTCGCTGAAGAGCGCGAGATTGCCGAAGAGGCCTTTCCGGGCGACGTCATCGGCGTGCCGAACCATGGCCAACTGCGCGTGGGCGATACGCTGACCGAGGGCGAGGAAATCCACGTCACCGGCCTGCCGGCCTTCGCACCGGAAAATCTGCGCCGCGTGCGCCTTGGTGACACCATGAAGGTGAAACAGATGCGCCAGGGTCTGCAGGATCTGGCCGAAGAGGGCCTCGTGCAGATCTTCAAGCCGGACCTTGGCTCCAACTGGATCGTCGGTGTGGTTGGCATGCTGCAGCTCGACGTGGTGATCGACCGCCTGCGCAATGAATACGGCACCGAAATCGGCTTCGAGACCGTGCCTTACTCCACCGCCCGCTGGATCGAATGCGACCAGCCGACGCTCGCCAAGCTGATCGAGGCCCACCGCATGTCCATCGCCAACGACCGCGACGACAAGCCGGTGTTCCTGTTCAAGAACGCCTGGGAAATTGGCTATGTGACCGAGAAGTTTCCCACGGTGAAGTTCCGCGAGACGCGCGAGATCGTTTACGAATCCTGAGGGGAGAACCCCCTCATCCGCCCTTCGGGCACCTTCTCCCTCAAGGGAGAAGGCAAGTGCGTACAGCCAGTTTGTCAGGCTCACGGCTTCGGTGCCATATTCGGGGTCGCTTTTTCAGAGGGTCTCTCTGCTTTCGTCTCCTCTCCGTTGGGGAGAGGGCTAGAGTGAGGGGCTCGCAAGACAGTTATTTTCAAGGATTTCGTCATGCCCACCTTCCTGATTATTTTCATTTTCCTCGCAGCCTTCCTGCGGTTTGCCGCGCTGTTCGTGTCGATCCACAATGAGAAGCGGATGAAGGCGGATGGGGCGGTTGAGTATCATGCGGGCACCTCGACCCTGCTGGCCGCGACCCATATCGTCTTTTATCTGGCCGCCATCGGTGAGGGCTTCTGGCGCGATGCGCCGGTAACCGGCGTGACCTATCTGGGGCTGGCGATTTACGCTCTGGCGATGTTGGCGCTGGTCTGGGTGCTCAAGGTGCTTGGACGGTTCTGGACGGTGAAAATCATCGTGGCCCGGGACCATGTTCTGGTCACCAACCGGCTGTTCCGGGCGCTCAGGCACCCGAATTATTATCTCAACATCATCCCTGAGCTGATCGGCTTCGCCCTCGCGCTCCATGCTTTCACCACGCTGGCCATCTGCCTGCCGGTCTATCTCGTCATCCTCTTCCTGCGCATCCGGCAGGAAGAACGTGTTCTGCGCGAGGCTTTTGCGGGCTATTGAGGGCCTCCCTCATCCGCCCTTCGGGGGCTTTCTCCCTGAAGGGCAAAGGCGGGTGCTTGCCGCTGGTCTTTTCTTCTCTCGGCTTTAAGAGATTGAATACGGAGCCGCTAGGGCTCACCGGTCCCGGATCTCAGGCGTTGCCTTCGTCCGGGAAGACGATGGATGAGTTTGTCCTCCGGTCCTTGCGCAAATGACGCCACAAGGAAAACGAGGGCACGTCAGCTGAACGCTGCCTCCATCTCTTTTCTGAACCTGTAGGCCATGTCGCTGGTGTCGAGGATCACGTCGTCCCAGGTCAGCATCTGGCCTTCAGCCACGTCCCGCTTCAGCGCGACATGGCTGGCAAGGCCAAGCGGCAGGGAACCGCGGGCAAGGGACGTGCTGGCAGGGCATTGCTTGCCCCAGACCGTGAAGCCGCCTTCTCCGTCCAGAACCTCGCCCTTGCGAATGGCTTTCTTGGTCGTGGCGACCACGTCCGAGTGGAAGCCGATAGGCGATCCGGTTGGCTCGGCCCTGAGCGCGGCTGAGGCGACCGACAGGCCAAGCTCCATGCCGATCATGTGGGTTGGCCGGTAGAGCGCAGCGAACTGGCCGCTGTCATCTTCCAGCATGTGATACTCGGTGAAGCACTGGCGGGCATAATCTGTCTCACCCTCAATCACCACATAGGTGCCCATGGCCAGGTGATGGGGAATGTCCTTGCCGTCCCGCGTCAGGGACGAGACCACTTCGGTGGTGCCTGTGCGTGTCAGCGTGCCGCCGAACTCCCTCGGCTTGCAAACGGAAGACAGCTCGAAGCGGGAGGCGGGCGGGAAGGCGAGGCCGTCGTCCTGAGGCACCAGTCCGGTGGAGTTGCACACGGCGGTCATCTCGATGCCGGACTTGGTGCCATCCAGGAACGAGTTGAACATCTTCAGATTGATCTGGTTCGGGTCCTTGAGCGCCAGATAGGTCTGCAGCGTGTCCCAGACCGTGTCCGGGGTCAGCTGGTGATAGGCGGGCAGATAGCGGGTGCCCTTGCCTGCACAAACCACCTTGAAGCCGCAGGTCCGTGCCCAGTCCACATGCTCGGCGATCAGCGCAGGCTGGTCGCCCCAGGCGAGGGAATACACCAGTCCCTGCGCTTCGGCCCGCTTGGCCAGAAGAGGGCCCGCCAGCGCATCTGCCTCCACATTCACCATGATGACGTGGCGGCCGTATTCAATTGCCTTGAGGCAGTGACGGATACCGGCAGCTGGGTCGCCGGTCGCGTCGATCAGCACGTCGAGACCGCCCGCCATGATCAGGGCGTCCGCGCTGTCGGTGAGGAAGGTTTTTCCGCTCTTATAGGCATCGGCAAAGGAGGTGGCGGAGGACTGGCTGTCCGGCCAGCCTGCCCGGGCCAGAGTTTGCTTCAGCCGGGGCGGATTGAGGTCTGCAATCCCGAGAATGTGGATGCCCTTGGTCAGACGCGCCTGGGTCAGATACATTGAGCCGAACTTGCCGCCGCCAATGATCCCAACGCGGATCGGGCGCCCGTCTTCCGCGCGCTGGCCCAGCATTCTAGACAGATTCATGTCTTGCTCCCCAATGTTCCTGTGTGTCTCCCGGCCGGAGACTGGCACAGGATTTGAGGTCTGACGAGGGCGGTTTCCGGGAGAAATGACGTCAAGGCTCTTTCCGAACCGGGCAGGACTTTGACCTTGGCAGAGTTCGGCCCTATAGCTCGCGCACCTGGAGGCTGGCCGGAAATCTCTGCCGGCTGCCGTTGATTTGATGAAAGATCGTACCCTGATGAGTGATCCGGCCCTGCAAACCCTGCTCCTGCCGTTTGAAGACGGTTCTGTCGATCTTGCGCCGGAAAGCCGTATCCTGTTTCTGCGGGCCCGCGCCGGACGTGAACTGGCAACGCTGCGCGATCACAAACTGGCCTGCGAGCAGAGCTTCGCGCCGGACCGGGATGCGCTGGAGGCCATGGGGTTGAAGGTCGATGCCGAGGTCGAGGCCTCCGGTTTTGACGCAGTTCTGGTTCTGCCCACCCGTCAGCGTCAGGAAGCGCGTGCGCAGCTGGCGCGCGCCGTTCAGAAGGTGCGCGATGGCGGTCTGGTGATCGCGTCAGCTCCCAACACAGAAGGGGCAAAGACCCTTGAAGCAGATCTCGAAGCCCTGATCGGCTCGACCGAGCACCTCTCCAAGCATAAGTGCCGGGTGGTGTGGGGAACGGTTGATACGGCTGCCGTGAACCAGTCGCTGGTTTTGGAATGGGCGGCTCTCGATGCCCCGCGTGACGTTCTGGATGGCGCTTTCAAAAGCCGTCCGGGTCTTTTTGCCTGGGACCGGATCGATCCGGCTTCGCGGCTCCTTGCCGACCACCTGCCGGACACCCTGGCCGGGCGTGGCGCGGATCTAGGCGCAGGCTTTGGTTTTCTCGCCCGCACGGTTCTGGAGCGGGCTCCGAAAGTCACCTCCATGGATCTCTATGAAGCGGAAAAGCGGGCGCTGGATCTGGCGGAAGAAAATCTTGCGGCTTTCAGAGGCAAGCGCGTCATGAACGGCATCTGGTCGGATGTGACCAAGGGCATTGAAGGTCCTTACGACTTCCTCGTTTCCAATCCGCCCTTCCACCAGTCCGGCAAGGCGGACCGCACGGATGTGGGCCAGAACTTCATCCGGGCAGCCGCCCGTGGCCTGCGGTCCGGCGGCCAGTTCTTTCTCGTGGCCAACCGGCACCTGCCTTACGAGCACACGCTCAATGAGGTCTTCGCGGATGTGAAGATGATCGCGGACGAGGGCGGCTACAAGGTGATCCGGGCCGTGAAGGCCAAGGGGAAATAAGCATGCGTCTTGTCAAACTCATCGCCAATCTCGGCTACGGCAGCCGCAAGGAAATCCAGACTGCGATCCGCAACGGCTGGGTGACCGACCGGCAGGGGAACAGGCTCAAGGTCGACAGCCAGACGCCGCATGAGGACATTCTCTTCGATGACGAGCCGCTGGACCCGGCGCCGGGCATGGTTCTGCTTCTGAACAAGCCCGTCGGCTATACCTGCTCGACCAAGGATCAGGGCCGTCTGGTCTATGACCTGCTGCCCGACCGGTTCCGCATGCGCAAGCCGGTGCTCTCCACCATCGGCCGTCTGGACAAGGAGACATCCGGCGCTTTGCTCTTCACCGACGATGGCACCTTCCTGCATCAGGTGATCTCTCCCAAGGCAGAGGTGCCGAAGATCTATGAGGCGGTTCTGGACCGGCCACTCAAGGGCGATGAAGCAGCTCTCTTTGCCTCCGGTGAGATGATGCTGGAAAGCGAAGTGAAGCCGCTGAAGCCGGCGGAGCTGGAAGTTCTGTCAGAAACCCATGTCCGCCTGACCCTGCACGAAGGCCGCTACCACCAGGTCCGCCGCATGTTTGCGGCCACCGGAAATCACGTCAACGCGCTCTCCCGCATCCGCATCGGCAACCTTGATCTGGAAGGCGTCACTGAGGGGGAATGGAAGCTTCTCGGTGAAGAGGACAAGGCGCGGATCTTCGGTTGAGACCTGGGGTCTTGCCGCTTGTGAAGCACTGTTCCGGCTCATGGCCGGGACCGATGTGTTCAGGGGCAGACCATTTTCAGGTATCAAGAGACCGGCGGTCTGCGCGCATTATTGCGGCAGGTACTTTTGGGCCGCGTTGATCAGGTCGGCTGGCTTGTTTCCCTGCAGCATCTTTTCGCTCTTGATCAGTTTGGTTGCCAGTGCCGTGGCCTGACCGTTGCTGGTCACCAGTGAGGCAATGAACTGGTTCAAGATCTTGTCGCTCTTGTAGACGCCGAGCTTCTCCTGAACGGTCTTGCTGGCCTTGTACTTCTTGGTGAAGTGCTGATGATGGGCAGGCGTAAAGCTGTCGGACTTGTAGAAGTCATCGATCTGAGCGGCCAGAACCTCTTTCTGGATATAGCCCCGGGCAGCAGCGTGAATGGGCTTCCAGTACTTGGCGTCCCATTTTTGCCCCTGGGCGAGTTTCGCCGCTGCCGTGCAAAGGCCGGAATGCTGAAGCAGAGCCGGGAGAGCCCGGGCACCAGAGGCGTAGTGGGCCTTGTAGTAGGTCTTGGCCAACTCTGCATTCTTGGGGGCAGGCTTTTTGAAGGCGAACTCAAACGCATAGAGAAGCTGTTTGCCCTGGCAGTATTTCAGGAAGGCGGACTTCAGGGCGCCATCGGTAAGGATGCCCTTCAGGTCTTCCGGATAGTCGATGGTCTGAATTGTCTTGGCCATTGCAAACGTCCTCTTGCAGCAACAGGTAAGAATGTCGGATTGACCCGGGCTTTTTGGGAGAGCTCACGAGCAATCGTCATTCCTGTGTCCCGACCGCAGGGGATAAGGTTCATGACCGATTGATATATCAGGGAAATAGCAAGAAGCCGGGCAAGGACTTCGCCCGGCTTTCTGGAAATGCGATGAAGTGTTCGCGGACCTGAATGAGAGCTTCAGGCCCGCTTGGCGGCTGGCAAGTGGTTGGCAGGAGGCTGGTTTCAGCCTTCCATCTCTTCTTTCAGCATCTCCAGCTCCAGCCATTGCTCTTCTGCCGCGTCTTTTTCGTCCGTGAGCTTGGTGATCTCGGCAGAGAGCTTGGCGAATTTGTCCGGGTTCTTGCTATAGAGCGCCGGATCGTTCATCTCGCCCTGCAGCTTCGCGAGCTTCTTCTCGATGTCCTCGATGGTCTTCGGCAGGCTCTTCAGGAGATGCTGCTGGGTGAAAGACAGTTTCGTTTTCGCTGTCGGTTTGGCAACCGCGGGCTTTTCTCCGGCAAGGCCATCCTTGCGCTTGAGGGCCGCCTGCTTTTCCGCCTTTTCGGTCTTGCGGGCGGTGACGCCTTCGCCGCGCTGGGCCAGCATGTCGGAATAGCCACCGGCATATTCCTGCCACTTGCCATTGCCTTCCGAGACGATCACGGAGGTCGCGACCCGGTCGAGGAAGTCACGGTCGTGAGAGACGATCAGCGCTGTGCCTGGATAGTCGGCGAGCAGCTCTTGCAAAAGATCGAGAGTTTCGAGATCCAGATCGTTGGTCGGCTCGTCGAGCACCATCAGGTTGGACTTGTTGGCCAGCGCCCTGGCCAGCATCAGCCGTGCCCTTTCACCACCTGACAGAACACCAACCGGGGTGCGGGCCTGTTCGGGTGAGAACAGGAAGTCCTTCATATAGCCAATGACGTGCTTGGTTTCCTCGCCGATCACCACCGTATCGCCGCGTCCGCCCGTCAGGACAGAGGACAGCGTGTCGTTCGGGTCGAGGTTCTCGCGCTTCTGGTCGAGCGTGACCATTTCCAGATTGGTTCCAAGGCGCACAGTGCCGGTGTCCGGCTCGAGTTCACCCGTCAGCATCTTCAAGAGCGTGGTCTTGCCCGCGCCGTTTGCCCCTACGAAACCGACCCGGTCGCCGCGCTGGATGCGGGTGGAGAATTCGCCGACAACTGTCCGCTCGCCGAAGGTCTTGGAAATGCTCTTGGCTTCGATCACCAGTTTTCCGGAGGCTTCCGCATCGGTGGCGGCAAGCTTGGCCGTTCCTTGCGGGCCGCGATGGTCCCGGTACTGCTTGCGCAGATCGGCCAGTTCACGCACCCGGCGCATGTTGCGCTTGCGCCGGGCGGTCACGCCGTAGGTCATCCAGTGCTCTTCGCGCTTGATCTTGGCGGCGAGCTTCTGCTGATCGATTTCCTCCTGCTCCAGAACCTGATCGCGCCATTCCTCGAAATGGGCAAAGCTCCGGTCCATGCGGCGGGACTGGCCCCGGTCGATCCAGATCGTGGCGCGGGAGAGGTTCTCCAGAAAGCGCCGGTCGTGGGAGATGATGACCATCGCCGACTTCAGGCTTTTCAACTCGGCTTCCAGCCACTCGATCGCGGGAAGGTCGAGGTGGTTTGTCGGCTCATCCAGGAGAAGGATATCCGGCTCAGGCGCCAGCGTCCGTGCCAGGGCCGCGCGGCGGGCTTCGCCGCCTGAGAGGGCTTTGGGATCTTCCTTGCCGGTCAGCCCCAGGACATCGAGCAGATACTGTCCGCGGTACGGGTCATCGCCCGGTGCCAGGCCCTCGTTCACATAGTCGAGCGTCGTGGCATAGGCGGAAAGGTCCGGCTCCTGCGGCAGATACCGGATCGTCCTGCCTGGCTGGAAAAAACGCTCGCCCTTGTCGGCTTCAACGAGACCGGCAGCAATCTTGAGCAAGGTCGACTTGCCCGATCCGTTGCGGCCAACCAGGCACAGGCGTTCGCCTTCTGAAACGGAAAGGTCAGCTCCCGTCAGAAGCGGTGTGCCGCCGAAAGTCAGATGGATATCACGCAGTATCAAAAGAGGAGGAGCCATGGGGTCTTGCGGTCTGTCATATCTCTGGTGGAAGGGCTTGCGCCCGGAGCGGGCGCTGGGCCATCCGGCAGGCTTTTATGCCTTTGCGGTCAGGAAAACCATCCGCGGGCGACTTGCAAGCCTTTTGGCAGGGGTGGCCATGATTTTGGCTGAATTTTACGGTTGATTTCCGGAAGGTTCAGGAATTTGCGCAAGTTCGCGAAGCGCTGGCCCGTCTGGTACTCAGGAGACCTTTCATGAAATTCAGCCGTAGATTTGCCTGTGTGGCAAGTATTGCCGGAGCCTTGGCCCTGGGGACGGTTCTGGCCAGCGGCGAGGCTGCTGCAGGCCACCGTAATCATGCTGGCGAAGCGGCTGCTGCCGGTGTTATCGGCCTGGCGGCCGGTGCGGTTCTTGGATCAGTTCTGACTGCTCCGCAGGCTCCACCCCCTGTCTACTATACGCCGCCTCCGCCGCGGGAATATTATGCGCCCCCGCCGGTGCGCTACGCTCCGCCACCTCCGCCACGCGTGTATTATGCACCGCCGCCCCCGCCGCCTGTCTACTACGCGCCTGCGCGCGCCTATGCCCCCTGGACGCCGGAATGGGCGGCTTATTGCGCCAGAAAATACCGCTCCTTCGATCCCCGGTCGGGAACCTACATCACCTATCGAGGTGAGGAACGCTTCTGTCAGGGATGATTGAACGCCGTTAAGCGGAAAAATATTCCGGTGGCGAGCGTTCACCGGAATAACTTCTCCCCGGTTTGCTGTGTTTCCAGAACATTGGATTCTTCCTGGGGTCAAAAGCAAAAAATGCCGTTAGGGAAATCTTGCTAACTGTGCTGCTCCGTGGAATCGTGCCTCCTATCGTACGGCTCAATTACAACCAAAAGGGGAGAGCATATGCTGCGAACACTTACAAAATCGGCTCTTGCTGCGGTGCTGATGGCATCCGCTTCCATGACAGCTCTGTCCGTTCCCGCCATGGCGGAAATGGTCTATCACCGCGGAAATACCGCTGATCCGGAAACTCTGGATCAGCACAAGACTTCGACGACCTATGAGGCGCACATCCTGCGCGACCTTTATGAAGGCCTGGTTGCCTACAGCGCCGATGGCAAGATCGTCCCGGGCGTAGCCTCCGAGTGGACCGTCTCTGATGACGGTAAGGTCTACACTTTCAAATTGCGCGATGATGCGAAATGGTCGAACGGCGATCCGGTCGTCGCCGGGGATTTCGTTTTCTCTCTGCAACGGATCATGAACCCGGAAACTGGCGCGAAATACGCGACGGTTCTCTATCCCATTCATAATGCAGAGCCGATCAACAAGGGCGAGAAGAAGCCGGAAGAGCTCGGTGTGAAGGCTGTGGATGACCACACGCTGGAAATCACGCTTGATGCGCCGACCCCCTATTTCATCGACCTGCTCGGCCACCAGACCGGCCTTCCGGTCCATCCGGCTTCCGTTGAAAAATACGGCACGGATTTCGTGAAGCCGGAAAACATTGTCACCAACGGCGCATTCACCTTGACCGAGTTCGTCCCGAACGACCACATCACGGCCGTGAAGAACCCGAACTTCCACGATGCCGCGAATGTGGCTGTCGACAAGGTCATCTACTACCCGACCGAAGACCGTGGTGCAGCTCTGCGCCGCTTCCAGGCCGGCGAGCTGGACACCAACAACGACGCGCCGACCGAACAGGTCAAGTACATGCGCGAGAACCTGGGTGACCAGTTCCGCGTGGCGCCGTATCTCGGCACCTATTATTACGCTGTGAACTTCAACGACGAAGCGCTCGCAAAGCCGGAAGTACGTCAGGCTCTGTCCATTTCGATCGACCGTGAATTCCTGGCTGACGAGATCTGGGGCTCAACCATGGTTGCGGCCTATTCCTTCGTCCCGCCGGGCATTGGCAACTACGGCGAGCCGGCCTATGCCGACTACATGGACATGCCGATGATCGACCGCGAGGAAAAGGCAGCCGAGCTGCTGAAGTCCGTAGGCTATGGTCCGGACAATCCGCTGAAGCTGACGATCAACTACAACACCTCGGAAAACCACAAGAACACGGCGGTCGCTCTGGCCGACATGTGGAAACCGCTTGGCGTCGAGATCTCCCTGATCAACACCGACACCAAGACCCATTACGCCATGCTGCGTGACGGTGGTGACTATGATCTGGCCCGTGCAGGCTGGATCGGCGACTATTCCGATCCGCAGAACTTCCTGTTCCTCGTTGAATCCGACAACACCGGCTTCAACTACTCACACTACAAGAACCCGGATTACGACAAGCTGATGGATGAGGCTGCGGCCACCATCGATCTCGAAAAGCGCGCTGCCGTTCTGAAGCAGGCGGAAGAGATCTTCATGCGTGATCTGCCGTTCATTCCGATGATGTACTACGGCTCCATGAACCTGGTTTCCGACAAGGTTTCCGGTTTTGAGGACAACCTCCTCAATATCCACCCGTCGCGCTACATCAGCATCTCCAACTAAACATCCCAAGAGCAGGCTTTGGCGGACCAGAAGGGTCCACCGGAGCCTGCTTTCTCATTTTCATGACACGGCGGTCCTGAAGGGAGTGCCGTCAAGGTGGCGCAAGACCACTGTCAAAGACAAAGGGTATATCCATGCTTCGCTACGTTATCGGGCGATTGCTCGGGGCGATCCCGACCCTATTCCTTATCATCACCTTTTCCTTCTTCCTGATCCGGATCGCGCCTGGCGGGCCGTTCGATCTGGAGCGTCCGCTGGAAGCGAAGGTGATGGAAAATCTCAGCCGGATCTATCATCTGAACGAGCCGCTCTGGGCGCAATACCTGCTCTATCTGAAGAGCGTTGCGGCCCTGGACTTCGGCCCGAGCTTCTATTTCCGCGACTTCTCGATCAACGAGCTTTTCGCTGAAAGTCTGCCGATATCCATGCAGCTGGGCCTGTCTGCCCTTTGCCTGGCGCTTGTGGTCGGCGGCACACTTGGTGTTATTGCCGCCCTGCGCCAGAACCAGACCACCGACTACACGGTGATGGCGGCTGCCACGCTCGGCGTGACGATCCCGAATTTCGTGGTGGCACCCGTTCTGACACTGATCCTGGGCGTTTGGCTCGGCTGGCTGCCCGTGGGCGGCTGGAACAATGGCGCGTTCGTCAATGTGGTCCTGCCGGTCGTGACACTGGCTTTGCCGCAGGTGGCTGTCGTTGCGCGCCTGACGCGCGGCTCCATGATCGAGGCGCTTCGCTCCAACCATGTGCGCACGGCCAGGGCCTATGGCCTCAGCGCCTATCTGGTGATCGTCGTCCACGCCCTGCGCGGCGCCATTCTGCCGGTCGTGTCTTATCTCGGCCCGGCTGCGGCTGCCCTTCTGACGGGCTCCGTTGTGGTGGAGACGATCTTCGGTATTCCGGGCATCGGGCGTTACTTCGTGCAAGGCGCGCTGAACCGGGACTATACGCTGGTTATGGGCACTGTCGTCGTGGTGGCGTGTTTTGTCATCCTGTTCAATCTGATTGTGGATCTGCTTTACGCCCTGCTCGATCCGCGCGTGCGGTTCGATTGAGGAAAGCGCCATGACCATGACAACTCAAACCGTATCCGCTCCGGTCAAGGGGCGCTCCCTCTGGGACGATGCCAAGGACCGGCTTCTGGCCAACAAGGCTGCCGTCGGCAGCATGATCGTCCTCGGACTGATCGCGGTCATTTCCATCGTCGGACCGATGCTGTCACCGCATCCTTTCGACAAGGTCTACCGCGATTACGTCAAGGTGCCCGCGAGCCTGGAGACCTATCCGCGCGCCGATCAGGTGCAGCCTGCTTTCGAAGCTCTGTTGAAGCGGGCGCGGCTGTCGATCGACAGCCTCTCCGAACAGGACGGCGTGATCACAGCAACCGTCAGCTCCAGCCGCGAGATTGATCCCCGGATCACCCGCTACTTCGACCGCAGCGACATGTTCGTCAATCCGCGGCTTGAGGATATGGCAGCAGACAACAAGTCCGCCGTTCTGAAGGCGGATGTGAACTATGTCCGCTTCTATTTCGGCACGGACGCCAATGGTCGTGACATGATGACCCGCACCTTCATCGCAGGCCGCGTGTCCTTGACCATCGGACTGCTGGCAACCGTTGTCGCGATCAGCATCGGTGTCATCTACGGCGCGACCTCCGGCTATCTGGGCGGCAGGGCCGATCAGATGATGATGCGCATTGTCGATATTCTCTACTCGCTGCCCTTCATCTTCTTCGTGATCATGCTGGTGGTGTTCTTCGGCCGGAATTTTGTGCTGATGTTCATTGCTGTTGGTGCCGTGGAGTGGCTGGATATGGCCCGCATCGTGCGCGGCCAGACCCTCACCATCAAGCGTCAGGAATATGTGCAGGCCGCAGAGGCCATGGGCGTTCCCGACCGGGGTATCCTCAAGCGTCACATCATTCCGAACACGCTGGGGCCGGTGGTGGTCTACATGACCCTTCTGGTTCCGAAGGTCATTCTTCTGGAAAGCTTCCTGTCCTTCCTGGGGCTCGGTGTCCAGGAGCCGATGACCAGCTGGGGCGTGCTCATTTCCGAAGGGGCCCGCAACATGCAGGGCGCCTGGTGGATGCTCGTGTTCCCGTCCATCTTCCTGACTTCCACACTCTTCGCCCTGAACTTCATCGGCGATGGCCTGCGCGACGCGCTGGACCCGAAAGACCGGTAGGAGACGGGACATGACCGAAACAAACACAAAGAAAACGGTTCTGGATATTCAGAACCTGACCGTCGACTTCTCCACCCCGGCCGGCACGGTCAACGCAGTGCGGGGCGTCAACATCAATGTCGCCGCAGGCGAAACTGTTGCCATCGTGGGGGAAAGCGGCTCAGGCAAGAGCCAGACCATGATGGCGGCCATGGGGCTTCTGGCCTCCAACGGCAAGACCGGCGGTAATGTGATCTACGAGAACCGAAACGTCCTTGGGCTTTCTGTCCGTCAGCTGAACCAGGTGCGCGGAAAGAAGATCACCATGATCTTCCAGGAGCCGATGACCTCTCTTGATCCGCTCTACACCATTGGCCGGCAGCTGGCCGAACCGATGGTCGTTCATGGCGGACTGAGCTGGAAAGCGGCCAAGGCCCGGGCACTGGAACTGCTCAAGCTGGTGAACATCCCGGATCCGGAGCGCAAGATCCGCGCTTATCCCTATGAGATGTCCGGCGGCCAGCGCCAGCGCGTGATGATCGCCATGGCGCTTGCCAATGATCCGGACGTCCTGATCGCGGACGAGCCGACCACGGCTCTGGATGTGACCACCCAGGCACAGATCCTCGATCTCCTGGCGAATCTGCAGAAGCGCCTTGGCATGGCGGTTATCTTCATCACTCACGACCTTGGCATCGTCCGGCGCATTGCCGACCGTGTCTATGTCATGAAGAGCGGTGAGGTGGTGGAGACAGGAGAGGCGAAGCAGATCTTCGAAGCACCCGCGCACCCCTACACGCGAATGCTTCTGGACGCGGAGCCCACGGGCACAAAGGCGCCGGTACCCGCAGACGCTCCGGTGCTCCTCGAAGCGCAGAAGGTTGGGGTCGAGTTCGTCCTGGAGGGCGGGCTGTTCCAGCAGTCAATGATCCTCAAGGCTGTCGACGGCTTGTCCTTCTCGCTGCGCAAGGGCCAGACGCTCGGCATCGTGGGGGAAAGCGGATCGGGCAAGTCTACCCTTGGCCGTGCGGTTCTGAACCTCCTGCCAGCCACTGGCCGGGTCGTCTACAATGGTGAGCTTGTGACGGGCCGCAACCGGTCGCAGATGCGGCCCTTGCGCCGGAACATGCAGCTGGTCTTCCAGGATCCCTTCGGCTCGCTTAGCCCGCGCTTGACCGTCGGCCAGATCATCGCTGAAGGTCTCGTCGTGCATGAGCCGCAGCTGTCGGCCCGTGAGCGGGAAGAGAGGACCTGCCAGGCTCTGGAGGAAGTGGGGCTCGATCCGGCGGTCCGGAACCGCTATCCGCACGAGTTCTCCGGTGGCCAGCGGCAGCGCATCGCGATTGCCCGTACCATGGTGCTCAAGCCGGAACTGGTGGTGCTCGATGAGCCGACGTCCGCGCTTGACCGGACCATTCAGAAGCAGATCGTGGATCTTCTGCGTAAGCTGCAGCTGGATCACAACCTGACCTACCTCTTCATCTCCCACGACCTTGCTGTCGTGCGTGCCATCGCAGACACGGTGATGGTGATGCAGCGGGGCAAAGTGGTGGAAGCTGGCAGCACGCGGGATATCTTCGAAGCGCCGCAGAGCGATTACACCCGTGAACTCATGGCCGCTGCCATGCTGACACAGCACATGGCTTCCGCCTGAGGGTAAGCACCCGCGACAAGAGAAAACCGGGCGGAGAACCTGCCCGGTTGTGAAGCAGGACAGCCGCTGGGCGCCTTCACGCGAGTTTGCGCAGAAGCTCCGTGGCGTCCGTGCTTCCAAACTCATCCAGTAGAACGTCCGATGCGAACTGGGTGAAAAAGGACATGATGTGCCGGGACAAGTGGTGCTCTGCTGCGTCACCATCTCCCTGCTCAAGAGCGTCAAGGATTGGCCTGTGCGGATCCCATGATTGATCGCTCCAGATCACATGCCCATGATGCTTGGTCAATGTGAACCGGTGCAGCTGCAGAAGCGTTCTCTTCAGGGTTGGCAGCAGGGCAGGCATACCACTCAGCGAAAACAGCTCTTGATGAAAGATCCTGTCGATTTCTGACGGAACAAGCACGTCTTCCAAGGTCCGGGAGTTGGCGTAAAAAGATGCAATGGCCCGAAGCCTGGCCATCTTGTCAGGCGTGATATTGGGGATGGACTGGCGGATAGCCGTACATTCAAGGGCGAGACGCAGCCGCAGAAAGGTCAGCGCCTCCTGCTCACTCAATTTGGTGACGAATGTGCCTTGATAGCCGCGCCGGTCCACCAGCTCCTCCCGCTCAAGACACAGGAGAACTTCGCGGATCGTGCCCTGGGAACAGGAGAAATCCTGCGCCAGCGACTGCTCTGTGATCGGGCTTTCGTGGGTGAGCCGGCCCACCATAATTCTGCGTTTCAGTTCGCTGTAGACGGCAGCGGCCTTCTTTCCCGCGATTGGCGGCGCCAGAAGGGCTTCAAGGGTGATCGTACCACGGGTCATGCGGTCATGCCTTCCCCGTGAAATTAAGCTCTCGCCTGTGTCCTGCAGGACAATTTTCCTTATCCAGGAACTCAGCCGTCTTCCCTCCGAAAACACAAAAGACCGCCTGCTGCCTGCAGGCATGCTGCTTCTCTGCTTGATTGGTCTGCCCCATTCCCCACCCGGCGTCCATCACTTCAGTTGATGGATACATAGCAGCAAGAAGCGGGGGAGTGACCCGGGTATTATTACCCTATTCGAAGCGGTGGGCTTTCGTGCTTAGGTCCCAGATTGTAATTTTGTCTATTGTCATAAATATCAGGTATCGATTTGCCGCTATTTTGCTTTTGATCTGAGGCCGCAATCTTGCGGCCTCAGACGCTCATGGTGAGGTTCTAGAGAAGCGTTGCGGAAATAATCTATCTGCCATCTGTCGTTTGTGTTCTCTCCAGCACATCCAGCCAGTTCCGCCATGCGATCTTTTCGATCAGCTCTTCACCAAACCCTGCATTCCTGAAGGCGTCGAGCAGGCGGGGCAGGCCGGAAGCATCCTTCAGATCCAGCGGCAGCACGCAGCCGTCGAAGTCGGAGCCGAGACCCACGTGATTCTCTCCAAGTTTCTCGACGAGGTACGCTGCATGGCGGACAATTGTCTCCAGGGGAGTGGTTCTGTCGTGGCGCCCGTCTTCCCGCAGGAAGGCAACGTGGAAATTGATCCCGGCGAGCCCTCCGGTTTCGCGGATCGCTTCCAGCTGCCGGTCTGTGAGGTTGCGGGCGCTGGCGCACACTGCATGGGCGTTAGAGTGGCTTGCGACGAGCGGGTGACGGCTGGTGCGCGCCACATCCCAGAAGCCTTTCTCGTTGAGATGAGACAGGTCGATGAGAATGCCCAGCTCGTTGCAGGCCTTGACCAGCGCCACGCCTGTATCCGTGAGGCCTGGGCCATTGTCCGGTGACGACGGAAAGGCCATGGGGACGCCATCAGCAAAGATGTTCTTCCGGCTCCAGACCGGTCCGAGCGAGCGGAGACCGGCCGCGTGCAGGGTCTCCAGGGCGTTGAAATCCTTATCAATGGCCTCGGCGCCCTCGATGTGAAGTGACACCGCAAGGCTGCCTGCCTCGATGCTTTCCCGGATTTCCTGCACGGTTCGGCAAATCCGGACCTGTCCCTCCGAGGCGCGCTCGATCTTACGGGCCATGGCGATCATCGCGGACGTGAAGTTCAGGGCGACAGCCTGATCGACTTCGGCGTAATTCGCCGGATCTGCCGGGTTATAGGGACGGGAAAAATCCTGGCCGGTGTTCGAGGGGACGAACATGGCGAAAAGACCGCCCGCCAGTCCGCCTTCCCGGCAACGCGGCAGGTCGATATGGCCTGCTCCGCTTTTTGTGAAGAAGCTCCGCTCCTGCGCGGTTCCCTTTTCCAGCACGAACTTCAAAAGCGTGTCGTTGTGGCCGTCGAAAACGGGAAGTGGCTTGTTCATGCGCTTTGGATCTCGTCGTCTGGGAGGTGTCTTCGGGAGGCGCCCGCGAAGACCGGAGAAGAGCTGGACTGTGCCACGCATCACAGGAAAGGCGAAGGGGAAAGGATTTCTTCTCAAAGCCCTTGCCAAGTTCAGGCGGCTGCCTCATGACATGTGGGCGTTTTCCGCCTTTTTGTCGAGCTGGTGCTGATGGCAATTCCTGATTTTTCTTCCAATCTTCCCGCAACGCATGAGCCGCCGGAGATGTCCGTCAGCCGCCGTGCCCTGATGATGGGCGGCCTTTCGGCCCTCTGCCTGTCGCTGACTGGCTGCTACACGGTCGGTTTGCCCGATCAGCCGCCGCTGCCGGACGAGACGTTCGACTATGAGCTGGCTTACGCTGCCCGCAAGGATGGCGATTTTGAGCTGCCAGCCATCAACTACAAGTCCTTCGACCGCCGTTTCTGGCGTCAGGTGGTGGATTACAAGTCCGGCGAGCGGCCTGGCACCGTGGTGGTCGATCCCTACAACGCCTTTCTTTACTGGATCCTGACCCCTTCAAAGGCCCTTCGCTATGGCGTGGGTGTCGGCAAGGCGGGCTTTGCCTGGTCCGGGGATGCGCAGATCCGGGTAAAGCGCGAATGGCCGATCTGGCGCCCTCCGCTGGAAATGATCGAGCGTAAGCCTGCGCTCATGAAATACTGGGAGAACGGGTTCGAGCCGGGTCTCAAGAATCCGCTTGGTGCCCGCGCCATGGATCTGTGGCAGGGCAGCCGCGATACGCTCTACCGTATCCACGGCACCAATGACCCGGCCAGCATCGGCAAGAACGTGTCCTCCGGCTGCATCCGCATGTGGCATCAGGATGTGATCGACCTGTTCTCCCGCGTGCCTCTGCGCACCAAGGTCGTGGTGCTTGGCAAGCAGGAAGAGGCTTCCTGAGGTTAAGGATAAGCCCATCCGTTCGTCATCCCAGGCAAGCGGAGCGCGACCCGGGATGACGGTAGAGGGGTTTTGTTTTTGTCAGCAATCTGAGGGCGCCAACAAGGCGCCCTTTGCCTTTGGTGGCAGTGTCAGCTGCTCAGAGTGGGGGCCAGAGCGACGTCGCTCAGAACTGCGGCGAAGTGACAGATGGCTGCGGCCAGAACAAAGCCGTGCCAGATCGCATTCTGGAAAGGCAGGCGCTTCCAGGCATAAAAGGCTGTACCCGCCGTGTAGAGCAAGCCTCCCGCGATGATCATCCAGAACGCGAAGTTGGAGGCACTGTCCATCAGGGGCTTGAAGGCGAAGACCACCACCCAGCCGAGCGCCAGGCAGAGCGGCACGGTAATTTTTTCAACGCCTTGCAGATGGAACAGCTTCAGGGCGACGCCGATCAAGGCGCCTGTCCAGATCACTGCCAGCAATATGCCTCCCGTCCAGCCGCCAATGATCATGGAGGCAAGCGGTGTGTAGGTTCCCGCGATCAGAAGAAAAATCGCCGCATGGTCCAACCGTCGCAGGATGCCGGTTTTGTTTTCCTTGGCGAAGATGTTGTAGAGTGCCGAGCAGACCAGCATGGCCAGCAGGCAGCCTACGTAGATGAAGACCGACACCTGACGGCCAATATCCGGATTGTGCCAGAGAACGACGACGAAGGTGATCAGGGCCGCAATGCCAAGCGCAATGCCAATCACATGGACCGTTCCATCCGCAATTTTTTCCGCAAAACTTTGAACCCGGTTCACTTCCAGCTCCCCTTGACGTTAAAGGCAGGCGCGAGGGTGCCTCAGCAGGCTTCCGCATGCAAGGGTACTCTCCAGGGTTTCCGTGTGATCCACGAAGATCAGGCACACGGGGAGGCGGAGGGGATTAGCTGCGGCTAGATCCTGATTTCACATGACCTGCAACAGAGGCGACGAAATCGTTGAACCTTTCGCCTTGTATCAGGACGTGCTGCCGCAGGGCTTCGGCCGCGCGCTGCGAATCTCCGGCCTTGATGGCTTCGACGATCTGCCCGTGCTCGGAGAGAGAGCCGGAAATCCGGTTGGGCACGCGCAGCTGCAGGCGGCGGTAGACCTTGAGCCGGTTCTGCAGAAGGAGGGCCTGCTCTTCCAGAAAGCTGTTGTGGCTCGCCTTGTAGATGGCCTCGTGAAAGGCCTGGTTGGCATGAAAATAAGCGTCTGGATCCCCGTCTGCCTTTGCATGAATGCAGGCCTCATGGGCTTGTTCCAGTCCGGCCAGTTCCTCCACCCGGATCCGCCGCGCCGCGAGGCGTCCGCACATGGCTTCAAGATCTGCCATGACCTCAAACATCTCGATCAGCCGGGTAATGCCGATTTCCCGCACAAACGCGCCCCGGCGGGGCCGGATCTCGACAAGTCCTGCTCCTGAGAGCTCAATCAGGGCTTCGCGGATCGGGGTCCGGGACACATTGAAACGCGTCGCCAGCATGACCTCGTCCAGGCGCGTTCCCGCCGGGTAGGTACCGGTCACGATGTCATTTTCCAGGACTTCGCGCAGGGACTCGGCGCGGCGCATGTGAACTTGAAGCTCTGTCATGGTCTAATCTTATGCAATGAAATTGCTCTTGTATACAAAGATCGTTGACTCGCATGCTTGGCATGTGGTTGCCTGACGCCAGGCGAACGAGCGCCGATCCGCGCGATCGCTGTGGCATGGGAACCGCAGTATGCGCAATTGGGAGGAACCACAATGAACTATTTTGCCAAGACCACGCTTGCTCTTGCAGCCGTACTGGCCGCATCCACTGCAGGTGTCCAGGCCGAAACCGTCTTGAAAGCATCGCATCAGTGGCCGGGCGGCAAGGGGGATGTCCGCGACGAGATGGTTCAGATCCTGGCCCGGGAGGTGGAAAAGGCCGGTGTTGATCTGAAGATCCAGGTCTATCCGGGGCAGTCCCTGTTCAAGGCGAAGGACCAGTGGGGTGCCATGACCAAGGGGCAGCTCGACATTGCCGCTTTCCCGCTGGACTATGCCTCAGGCCGTCATCCGGAATTTTCCGCGACCCTGATGCCGGGTCTCGTGCGCAACCACGAACGAGCCGCACGCCTGAACAATTCGCCCTTCATGGACGACATCAAGAAGATCGTGAACGACGCTGGCGTCGTCGTCATTGCTGATGCCTGGCTTGCGGGTGCCTTTGCTTCCAAGAAGCAGTGCATCACCAGCCCGGATACGATCAAGGGGCAGGTGACCCGTGCTGCAGGGCCAGCGTTCGAGCAGATGCTTGTTGGTGCTGGCGGGTCCATCTCTTCGATGGCGTCTTCCGAAATCTACACCGGTCTTCAGACCGGCGTTCTGGATGCCGCCAACACGTCTTCCGGCAGCTTCGTGTCCTACCGCCTTTATGAACAGACGATCTGTCTGACCAAGCCAGGCGCGAATGCCCTGTGGTTCATGTATGAGCCGATCCTGATGTCGAAGCGCAGCTGGGACAAGCTCTCCAAGGAACAGCAGGATGCCCTGATGGCTGCCGGCAAGGTGGCGCAGGACTATTTCGCGGGCGAGGCGAAGGGCCTGGACGACAAGCTCGTTGAGGCTTTCTCCAAGGCCGGTGTCGAAGTGGTTGAAATGTCGGCTGACGACTACAACGCCTGGCTCGCCATCGCCAAGGAGACTTCCTACAAGAACTTCGCCGAAACCGTTCCGAACGGCCAGGCTCTGATCGATAAGGCTCTTGCTGTCGAATGAATGTTCCGAATTGCGGTTCCGGCCCCTATGGGCCGGAACTGATTGTCCTGACGAAGACTTTCAGCGCCGCTGCCGCTCTGAAGTGCTGCTCTCGCGGCGCAATCGGGCGGGCAGGTGGTGCGCGTACCGGAACGGCCCCATGACCGCATATATCCGCTGGGTTTCGACCCTTTCCCGCGCAGCCGCAGTTGTCGCGCTTCTTCTTCTCGCCGCAGCGATTCTGGTCGTGACCCAGATGGTCGTGCTGCGCTACTTTCTGAAGGCCTCAACCATCTGGCAGACCGAGTTTGTCATCTACTCGCTTGTGGCCATGACCTTCCTTGCCTCGCCCTATGTCCTCCTGGAAAAAGGCCACGTGAACGTGGACCTTCTGGAAATGGCTTTTGGCCGGACGGGCCGCCGGGTGATCCGCAGTCTGGCAGGGCTTGCCGGGTTCGTCTTCTGCGCGCTTCTGGCCTGGTCTGGCTGGGTCTATTTCGAGGAAGCCTGGTCCTATGGCTGGACCACGGAAACGGTCTGGAAGCTGCCGCTCTGGATCCCGCTTCTGCCGCTGCCGCTCGGCGTCGGACTCATGACCCTGCAATATATCGCCGAGCTGGCGAAGATCTGGAGGGATGACGTATGAGCCCGCTTGTTACTGGCCTGTCGGTCCTCCTCGCGCTTCTGGTCCTGCTTGGCATCGGAACGCCCATCGCCTTTGCTCTTGGTCTCGTCTCCGTTGTGGCGCTCCTGATTGCAGATGGTGCAGGCAGCCTGTCGATCCTCGGAGAAACATTCTTCAATGGGCTGGCAACGATCGGCCTGGTCTCGATCCCCATGTTCATCCTGATGGGGGCGGCGGTTGCGTCGTCGCCAGCTGGCAAGGATCTTTACGAGGCGCTCGACCGCTGGCTGAACCGGGTTCCCGGCGGCCTGGTTCTGTCCAACCTCGGCGCTTGCTCGCTCTTTGCGGCGCTCTCCGGGTCTTCTCCAGCCACATGTGCTGCCATCGGCAAGATGGGCATTCCGGAAATGACCAAGCGCGGCTATCCGAACGAGATTGCCGCTGGGTCCATTGCCGCAGGTGGAACGCTGGGAATTCTGATCCCGCCGTCCGTAACAATGATCGTCTACGGCATCGCGACGGAGACCTCCATCGGACGGCTGTTCCTGGCTGGTATCTTGCCCGGCCTGCTGCTGACCACGCTGTTCATGCTCTGGACGGTCTATGACTGCCGCCGCAAAGGCGTAGGTCTCATGGACTTGTCGCGCCGGTTCACCTGGGGTGAGCGCTTCTCGGTTCTGCCGAAGATCCTGCCGTTCCTGGCGATTGTGGTCGGCATTCTCTTCGTGCTTTACGGAGGCGTCGCCACCCCGTCGGAAGCGGCTGGTGTTGGCGCGCTCTTCTGTATCGTCCTGGTGGTGATCATCTACCGGATGTGGAGCGTTTCCAAAGTCACGGCCATGTTCCGCGATACGCTCAAGGAAAGCGTGATGATCATGCTGATCATCGGCGCCTCCGAGCTGTTCTCCTACACGCTCTCGTCCCTCTTCATCACGCAGTCGATTGCGGAGTGGATCAGTGCGCTGGACGTGAACCGCTGGGTGCTGATGGCGATCATCAATCTCTTCCTGCTGGTCGCCGGGTTCTTCCTGCCACCGGTGGCCGTGATCCTGATGACCGCTCCGATCCTTCTGCCGATCATCCTTCAGGCTGGTTTCGACCCTTACTGGTTCGCGGTGATTCTGACGATCAACATGGAGATCGGCCTGATCACACCGCCGGTGGGCTTGAACCTCTACGTGATCAACGGAATTGCGCCGAAGATCACATTGGGTGAAATCCTGCGCGGATCGGTCCCATATGTTCTGTGCATGGTGGCTGCCATAGTCCTGCTCTGCTTCTTTCCGCAGATTGCGACCTGGTTGCCCGAACAGATGATGCGAGGATGACAGCATGAGCACGAGCACGAGTTTCTTCAGCGATCTCCTGACGTCGATAACGGAGCAGGGCCGTGCCCTGCTGGAATCCCGGCTTGGCCGTCCGGGAGAAGTCTCGCTGGCGGACTTGTGCGAAGCGTTGCTCTCCGGGCGCGGTGAAGCGTCCGGAGTGGCCATCGCCGGTGAAGTTCTGGAGCGTTACCGGTCCGCGAACCGCGAGCGCAAGCTGGCCTTTTTCGAAACCCTGCGCGACCAGTTCGGCACGGACACGGAGGAGGTCCGGGCCGCTCTGGATGCCCTGAATGCCAATCCGGCCGATCAGGCGCTTCTGCACCGTCTGCACGAAGTCTCCGAACCCCGGCGGCAGGAACTGATCCGCCGCCTCAACCTGGCCCCGGGCGGCACCCGGGCACTGGTTGACATGCGCTCCGATCTTCTGTCCATGCAAAGGGATGTGCCGGGACTGTCGGATGTCGACCGGGATTTCGAGCATCTGTTCTCCTCCTGGTTCAATCGGGGATTTCTCGTCATGCGGCGGATCGACTGGTCAACACCGGCCAACATCCTGGAAAAGATCATCCAGTATGAGGCGGTGCACGA
The DNA here is from genome assembly GCF_014842915.1 of Roseibium litorale. GTDB lineage: Bacteria > Pseudomonadota > Alphaproteobacteria > Rhizobiales > Stappiaceae > Roseibium > Roseibium litorale. The sequence goes on from NZ_JACYXI010000011.1 coordinate 156,585, forward strand.
AATCAAGGGCTGGGATGATCTGCGCCGCCGTATCAGCCTGGCGGACCGCCGCCTTTATGCCTTCTTCCATCCGGCGCTGGTCGATGATCTGCTGATCTTTGTGGAAGTGGCTCTGACCCGGGAGATCCCAGGTGCGATCGGCCCGATCCTGGCTGAGGAACGGGCGGAGATCACCGCGGAAGAGGCGACAACGGCCACCTTCTATTCCATCTCCAATTGCCAGAAAGGTTTGCGTGGCATTTCCTTTGGCAATTTCCTGATCAAGCAGGTGGTGGAAGAGCTGCGCCGCGAACTGCCGGGGCTGAAAACCTTCGTCACCCTGTCACCGGTTCCCGGATTTGCAAGCTGGCTTCGCGGGGCACTGGAAAGCGGTGATGCGGCCATTCAGGAGCTTATCAGCGCACCCCAAAGAGAGACGCTGGCGGCTGGAGGCTGGGCAACGGATGCCGTTGCCGCCAAACCGTTCGAGACGGTTCTGCCGTCGCTCTGCGCTCACTATCTCACCCGGGAAAAGGACAGGAAGGGCCGCGCCCTTGATCCGGTCGCCCGGTTTCACATCGGCAACGGCGCCCGTCTGGAACGGGTCAACTGGCTGGGAGATCTTTCGCCCAATGGGCTCTCCCAGTCTCACGGCATCATGGTGAACTACCTCTATGACCTGAAATTTATCGAGAAGAACCACGAGACTTATGCTGCGACCGGAGCCGTCGCAGCCAGTTCAACGGTGACCAAGCAAGCCAAGCTGGTACCGGAGTCGAAACCCCTGGTGCCTGCCGCCTGATTTCATGGCCTGCCTCCTCCCTATCCGGCAGGTTGATTGATGCCACACAAAGAGACTGTCATGACGAACCATCTTTTCTCAGAAATCCGCAACTGCATGCCGGACCTTGCCCGCCCCTTCCTGGAGACGGCGGATGGGGCGGTGCTAAGCTACGGCGATGTGATCGAGACCTCGGGCCGCTACGCAAATGCGCTGGTGGCACTTGGCGTTCAGCCTGGCGACCGGGTTGCTGTCCAGGTGGAAAAGACCCCGGACGCCCTGATGCTCTATCTGGCAACTGTGCGGGCAGGGGGGATCTTCCTGCCATTGAACACCGCCTACACCCCCGCCGAGATCGACTATTTCGTCACGGATGCCGAGCCGAAGGTTTTCGTCTGCGATCCCTCCCGTCAGGCAGCGCTCGCCCCGACGGCAGGCAAGGTTGGCGCAAGCCTTCAGACGCTGGATGCATCGGGCAAGGGCTCGCTGCGTGATCTGGCCGACGGTGCGTCCGGCGACTTCGCCGATGTGGCCCGCGGCAAGGACGACCTGGCGGCGATCCTTTACACCTCCGGCACGACGGGCCGGTCCAAGGGCGCGATGCTCAGCCATGAGAATCTGGCCTCCAATGCCCGCACACTGGTCGACTACTGGCGCTTCACGTCCGATGACGTGCTGCTGCATGCGCTGCCGATCTTCCACACGCATGGCCTGTTCGTTGCGACCAACTGCCTGCTGATGGCCGGCGGCTCCATGCTGTTCCTGCCGAAGTTCGATCTGGACACGGTGCTGAAGCTCCTGCCGCGCGCCTCCAGCATGATGGGCGTCCCGACCTTCTACACCCGGCTTCTTGGCTCCGAGGCTTTCACAAAGGACCTCGTTGCGCATATGCGCCTGTTCATTTCCGGGTCCGCGCCCCTGTCCGCCGAGACCCACAAGGAATTCAGCGCCCGCACGGGGCATGCGATCCTTGAGCGCTATGGCATGACCGAAACCAACATGAACACCTCGAACCCCTATGATGGCGACCGCCGTCCGGGCACCGTCGGCTACCCGCTGCCGGGTGTGGAGCTGCGCGTGACTGAGCCGGAAACCGGCAAGGTTCTTGCCCAGGGCGATGTTGGCATCATCGAAGTGCGCGGCCCGAATGTGTTCCAGGGCTATTGGCGCATGCCGGAAAAGACCGCCGAAGAACTGCGGGCCGATGGTTTCTTCATCACCGGCGATATGGGCCGTGTGGATGCCGATGGTTATGTCTCCATCGTTGGCCGCTCGAAGGATCTGATTATCACCGGCGGCTTCAACGTTTATCCGGCTGAAGTCGAAGCACTGCTGGACGAGATCGAGGGCGTTGCCGAAAGCGCCGTGATCGGTGTTCCTCATCCCGACTTTGGCGAAGGTGTTGTGGCCGTTGTCGCGCCGAAGGCAGGCGCTAAGCTCGACACCACGTCGGTGGCCGCAGCGCTGAAGGACAAGCTCGCCAAGTTCAAGCAGCCCAAGCAGGTGCATGTGGTGGACACCCTGCCGCGCAACACCATGGGCAAGATCCAGAAGAACGTCCTTCGGGATCAGTTCAAGGGCGATTTTGCCTGAGGAACGTTTCTTGGGGGGCGGCAAACCTGTCGTCCTCCAATCACTTTGCCCTGGAAGATTGCCAGCTGTTGAGGCGCTCATCAAACCCGCAACTTCAGCTCGGCCTGCAAACACCGGTGGTGTCATATTTCACAATTGATGATACCGCTATGAAACTGCCCCGAACACAGCGAATCCGGAAGTCCTGACTTCACCGGAAATTTCCTATCCATGGCCGTTTCGTGCTCCAAGCTGAGGAACCTATGAGCCTGACAATCTGCGTTCGTGACGCGCATGGCGCGATCAAGAGCAAGTCTATCGACAGCGGCGAAGTCTTCCTGCTTTTCAATTCCGGCTACGAGGAAGGCGACTATCTCTCAATTGAAACAACCGAGCCGCAGCGGCACATTTTCTTGCAGCTGGATGATACGCTCGCGCCCTGCCTTGTCTTTCTGAAAGGCCATTCGTTCAGGCTGCCAGTTCCGTTCGGGCTGGACCGCCAGCCCTATTCGCTTCACGCGTTTACCGGCGGGATGTCGAAGCTTTCCGCGCGCTATGCCTATCCTGAAGAAATAGCGGTCAGGCGCAATCTTGCCCTGAATTCCCATGACTGGGCCGGAAACGAGACGCTCTATCCCCATGCGCATGCCAATGCGGTGACGCGTGGAGAAGCTCAATTCGCCGCCAGAAACGCAATCGATGGCATCAAGGCCACGTATGGTCACGGCAAATGGCCCTATACGAGCTGGGGGATCGACAAGCGCCCCGACGCGGAAATCACCGTTGAATTCGGCCGCAAGGTGCTGCTTGACGAGGTGAAACTGTATCTGCGTGCAGATTGGAAACAGGATTCCTGGTGGCGTCAGGTCACTCTCAGTCTGTCCGATGGAAGCGAACACGTATTCCAGACGGAGCGGACCGGCGAGGTTCAGCCTTTCGCGTTTCTCGCGCGAGAGGTGGAATGGGCAAAGCTTCACAGCCTTATAAAGGCGGATGATCCATCCGACTTGCCCGCACTTACTCAGATTGAGCTTTGGGGCAGGGAGATCTGAGTTCCGCATCGCATTTTGTTCATAATGACCGAACGCTGACTTCGAATTCAAAGAACAATTTTCCTGATATCAGATAGGTGACCTTCTATCGGGCGCATCTGCAAAACGCCGCCCAAGACGGACCTATGTCTCTGGAGATTATCCATGACTGTTCATACGAAAAATGACTTCAATGTCGCTGATCACCGCACTGCCGATCACCCGGTCGAGCCATTGTTCTTGGGCCGCTGGTCACCGCGCGCCTTTGATGGCTCTTCAATGCCGGAAACCGATCTGAAGATCATTTTGGAAGCCGCGCGCTGGGCGCCTTCCGCCTTCAATATCCAGCCCTGGCGCTTTGTCTACGCCTTGCGCGGGGATGAGAACTGGGAGACGCTGGTCAATCTTCTGAACCCGTTCAACCGTGACTGGGCGCAGAATGCTTCGGCTCTGGTCTATCTCTTCTCCGACACGCTGATCGACGGCAAGGATGGCGCTGAGCCGCGTGCATCTGGCAGCCACTCCTTCGATGCCGGAGCTGCCTGGGGGCAGGCCGCCTTGCAGGCAACTGCACTCGGCTATCACGCCCATGCGATGGCAGGCATCCTGAAGGATGAGATCAATGCGGCCTTGGGAGTTCCGGAGCGGTTCAAGCCGGAAGTGGGCTTTGCCATCGGCCGCCGCGGCGATGCCTCAATCCTGGCTGAAGGCCTGAGAGGCCGGGAGCAGCCGAGCCCGCGCAAGCCGCTGTCCGAAATCGCCTTTTCCGGCAAGTTTGGCGCCTGACCCACAGCTGTTGTCTGACAGTGCCTTTCGCCCCGGAGTGTCTAAGCGCTCCGGGGCGTTTTTATGCGTTTGCCGTCTCGAACCCTGGGGCAAGCAGGTGGCCAGTCTTGCGCCAGACCCGTACTCCGGTCTTCGTCCCCACCGTTTGGGTCGAGCCAGCAGGAAGGCGCAGCCAAGTTCCGGCGGGATAGCTGCCGCTTTCGTCCTCAAGCGTTCCGGCAAGCACGAAATACTCAACCCCGCCTGGAAAGGTCGCCGTGGGGAGAGTGACGCCCGGATCCCAGTCGATCATGTCCACCTGCTCGTGCGCATTGGCAAAGAGCGGCAGGATCGCTTCACCCGGGCGGCCGTCCTGCCAGGCCTGGGGATGGCTGGTGTCGACGCGCACCACGTGATTGTCCCAGGGCGCCATCTGTCTGAGCTTCACCAGGATGACGGCGCCTTCCCTTGACTTGGGCACGTGTGACGAGCCCGGCGGGTTGCGCACATACATTCCTTTGCCGAAATCTCCAGTCTCATCGGAAAATGTGCCCTCGAGAACGAGAAACTCCTCTCCAAGGTCATGGGTATGGGCGGAGAAGGCCGAGCCCGGCGCATAGCGAACGAGGCTGGTCGCCCGCGCCACTTCCGCGCCATCCCGCTCCAGCATACGGCGCTCGACACCGGGCATTGGTGAGTGAACCCAGGGAAGCTCTGCGCTTTCCACGACAGCCCTTTTGCTCAGATCTGCGTGTATTTGCATTCATTTTCTCCTCAGGGCTCTGCGCTGGTTGTCCGGCGCAAAATCGTTCTCCTTCACGAAAGATAGGACCGGGAGCGGACGAGTGGAAGTGGTCCATAGTGACTGGGCTTGGAATGACGCCGCTGATCCCCCTTGCGTGATCCCTCCGGGACCGTTAGACGCAGGCTCTGGCTATGTGGACTGCCGGAATTCCTGTGATCAGATCTGTGACCTCTGGGGAAAGCGGCGGTTTTCCAGCCTTCGAGTTTTGCCATTGGCCGGGAATCATGATGAGTTTCCGGTTCCCTTGAGAGCAAAGTCCGCAAGCGGCCCGGCATTTCAGGATTTTCCTTAGCGGGAGAGCCGGGAAGGAGCTTGGGCAAGAAACAGCGGTCCGGCCAAGCGGGGATGCGGGAAACGGAATGACGGTTAGTATCGACATCGGGGAAATGGCGGGCGGAGCCCGCGCGGGTATGGATCTGGAAGAACTTCTGGCCACCCGTCTGCTCGTGCAGGGCAACTCCGGGTCGGGCAAGTCGCATCTGTTGCGCCGCCTTCTGGAACAATCTGCCCCCTGGGTTCAGCAAGCTATCATTGATCCGGAAGGCGATTTCGTGTCCCTCGCCGAAAAATACGGTCATGTGGTCGTGGATGCGGTTGGCACCGAGAAAGACCTGCAGATGATCGCAGGCCGCGTGCGCCAGCACCGGGTATCTGTGGTGCTGAATCTGGAGGGGCTGGACGCCGACCGGCAGATGAAAGCCGCGGCGACGTTCCTGGACGGTCTGTTCGATGCCGAGCGTGATCAATGGTATCCTATGCTTGTGGTGGTGGACGAAGCGCAGCTCTTTGCGCCGGCAGCTGCGGGTGAAGTCACCGAAGAAGCCCGCCGCCGTTCTCTGGGCGCTATGACCAACCTCATGTGCCGCGGCCGCAAGCGTGGTCTGGCCGGGGTGATTGCTACCCAGCGTCTGGCGAAACTTGCCAAGAACGTGGCGGCGGAAGCCTCAAACTTCCTGATGGGACGGACGTTCCTTGATATCGACATGGCCCGCGCTGCCGATCTTCTCGGCATGGAGCGCCGGCAGGCCGAAGCTTTCCGCAACCTCGACCGGGGGCACTTCATTGCCCTCGGCCCTGCTCTGTCGCGGCGCCCGCTTCCGGTCAAGATCGGAGCTGTGGAAACGGCGGGCCGGGGCGGAAGCCCCAAGCTGATGCCGCTGCCGGAGCAGCCCAAGGCAGAAGCCAAGGATCTTATCTTCACCCCGTCGCCCGGAGAGGCTGTACCGGTGCGCCAGCGCGTGGCGGAGCCTATCATCTCAACGTCTGACGTACTGGACCAGCTCTCGACCGCCGGTCGCGAGGCCGCAAATGCGATCGAACCGGCTGCGACCCTGCTCGACTATGGCGAACGGGAAGAAACCATCGGCCGGATCATCGGCGAAATTCTGGCGGAGCCGGAAGCGGCCTTCCAGCCGATTGCCTCGCTCTATCAGGACTTCCAGGTCCGCTGCCGGATCGCGAAGCTGCCGGGTGGCTCACCGGATCTGCAGACCTTCCGAGAAAAGCTTTCCGTTGCCCGCGCCGGGGTGGAAAAGGGCGATATCGATGACAGCGACTGGCAGAAGGCAGAGCTGATCGCCTCGGAACTGCCGGAAGACATGCGCGGGGTCTATCTGCTGCTGGCAAAGGCGGCGCTCGCCAAGGATCCGTGCCCAGGCAACATCGAGATCGCGACCGCCTATGGCACACGGTCACCAGGGCGCGCCCGCTGGCTGCTCAGCCATATGGAAGAACGGGGTTTTCTGGTCTGCGCCACGGATCTGCGCGGCAACCGGATCGTGACCCTGACCGATCTCGGCTGGCAAACCGCCCCAGGCGACGAAGCTGCCGCCTGAACGTCTTCCTTAGACGCCTGGCATCACTATAGTGCCTGGCGCATGCGTTTGGGGGAGGCTTTGATCTCACGCTCTTCTGCCGCGCAAAGATAGCGCAACGAAGCAATCTCCGTATCCAGACCAGCGATCGTGCGCGAGAGAACGCTATCCAGATAGCTGCCGGAAGGGGCGTTCTCACGAATAGATTCCGCCTTCACGCGCGTGCGCTGCAGATAGGTCAGCAGGAGGTTGATGTCCGTGTCACGGTTGCAGAAGGCCGGCTTTTGGTCATCCGCTGCCACCTTGTTCGCCCCTTGCCTTGCATATCCGCTCGACATGGACAGCATCATGATTTCAGTGTTCGCCGTGATGTTCATGCCGCAGTTCCGATAATTGTTCTCTATTTGTTCTTTTTAGCTTGAAAACGGAAGTCCGGCAAGAGCATCAGAAGCTATGGTCCCTTGAAAACGCAAGAGCCCCGCACGGAGGTCCGGCGGGGCTTGTTAACGGGAGGCTGTGAGCAGGCTTTATGCAGCGCGCACCCGGTTCAGGAAGTCGGCGATCGTGGCGCCTAGGTTCTGAGCCTGAGTGGAAACGCTCTGGGATACCGACAAGACGTCGCCCGCGGACTTGCTTGTCTGCTCCGAGGCAGACATCACGTCGACAACGTTTTCGCTCATGTCCTGCGTACAGCTCGCGGCCTGTTGAACGTTATGCGATATTTCCGATGTGGCTTCTCCCTGCTGGGAAATTGCCTCGGCAATCGTGCCGGTGAAGCGGTTCACTTCTTCCATGGTCGAGGCAATCTCCTGGATCGACGCTACGGCTTCCCGGGTCGAGGACTGGATGCCCGTGATCTGGGAGGAGATTTCCTCGGTTGCCTTGGCCGTCTGGGTTGCCAGTTCCTTCACTTCCGCCGCCACGACGGCAAAGCCGCGGCCAGCTTCGCCCGCTCTTGCCGCTTCGATGGTCGCATTCAGCGCCAGAAGATTGGTCTGCTCCGCAATGGCCTGAATGAGGCTCACGACCTCGCCGATCTTCTGGGCGGCGCTGTCAAGGCTCGAAACCCGGTCGTTCGACTTGGCAGCCGCAGAGGTTGCGTGGGAGACAACCTGCTTGGTCTGGTCGATCTGCCGCCCGATCTCGGAAATCGAGGCTGTGAGTTCTTCAGCGGCAGAGGCCACCGTCTGCACGCTATGCAGTGTCGTATCCGACGACCCTGCCACAGACGAAACCTTGCCAGATGTCTCACGGGCAATCGCGTCAAGCGAGCTTGCAGTCTGTTCCATCGTCTGTGTCTGGGCCGAAACGTGATCCAGCGCGTCACGGACGTGGCCCTCGAACTCTCCGATCAGGGCCTCAATGACCTTTTGCCGCTCTAGCTGAGCCTGCTGGGACTGGTTGGTAGACTGTTCGAGAGTCCGCCGGTGTTTCTCGTTTTCGACAAAGACACTGAGGGCTTCGGCCATCTGGCCGATTTCGTCCTTGCGGTCCTGGTAGGCGACTTCCTCTTCCACGTCCCCGCCAGCGAGGTTGCGCATTCTCTGTGCGAGGTTTGCGACCGGCCTGCCGATATTGGCCCCCAGGAACCACATGACGGCCGTGCCGATGACCAGCATCGCCAGGGCGGCGATCAGGGCAACATTCCGCGTCTGGGTCGCGGCTGCCAGCAGCTCGCTCTCATCGACCGTGACGACGAGGTACCAGTCCTGCGCCGTGTTCACCAGTTTGACTGGGCGGATGGCCTGCAGCTGGCCGTCCGTTTCAAAGAAACTCACGCCTTTCATGTTGGGATCGATCTTGGAGGTAAAGTCTCCGGAGGCCTTCTGCCCAAGAAGCTTTGCGTCTGGATGCGATACCCAGACGCCGCCTGCGCTCAGCAGGCCGACAAAGCCGGTCTGGAAGGGCTCTCCGGCGGCGATCTGCTCCTGAAGCGCGCCAAGCGTCACGTCAATCGTCGCGCCGCCAACGGCCTTCCCGGACGCATCCAGAATGGGGGAGGAGGCGGTGGCCATCAGCACGTCCACGCCATTGACCGGATAGAGATAGGGCTCTGTCACGGTATCGGCCTTGAGCTGCTTCGGCTTGTCGTACCATTCCTCCGAGCCGCTATCGCCACCGAACAACAGAGGTTCAAAGCTGGCCTTGCCTTCACTGAGATAGAAATACGGGATGAAGCGGCCATTAGGATCCGAATAGCCTGTTCCCTTGTTGTCCGCGTCCTTGCCAGCGACATCCGGCTCCAGAATGGCGCCGCCGCCTGCAAATTGAGGGTTGGCGGTGATCACCTGCTGCATGATCGCGCCATAGGCATTGCGGTCGGTGACGCCGGCGTGAACGAGACCTTCCAGTGCATCAGAGGCTGTGCGGGCCGCCAGCTGGGCTTCGGCCATCGTCTTGCTGGCCTGCGTCGCAAGGGATTGGGTTGCTTCGCTGAGGAAGGCTTCCCCCGCATCCCGGCCGCGGCTCATCATCATCATAGACATGATGCCGACCAAGGCAATGAAACCTAAAAGGAATACCGCTGAGGCGGCAAAAAATATACGATTTCTCAGGGACATGATCGTCTCCGGCGAGGGATTATCTGAGAGAACCTTAGGTACTTCTGGTAAATTGAACCTTACGGTTTCAGCCAATCCAGTGTCTTTACAGGGCCGGGAGGCAGGAATTTGCTTGGCGAGCCGGTTTGAAGCCTGTCAAACTTTCCGATGTCCCTGCGGAAGCGCTGTGACCGGCCTCAAAAAAGGGATCGCTTGACCCGCCTCAAAATAAAAGTTACAAACGCAACTAATTCTTCATGGACCGCATTCGGGAGGAGCGCGTGACATGTCTGCGAGTGACCTGAAATATATGCCGGGTTTCGGCAATGATTTTGAAACCGAGGCTCTGCCGGGTGCCCTGCCGCAGGGTATGAACAGCCCGCAGAAATGCAGCTATGGCCTTTATGCCGAGCAGCTGTCCGGCACCGCCTTCACCGCGCCGAGCCATCAGAACGAACGCACCTGGTGCTACCGCATCCGGCCGTCCGTGAAGCACTCCACCCGCTACACGAAGGTCAGCCTGCCTTACTGGAAATCCGCGCCCCATGTGGTGGAGGACGTGATCTCCCTCGGCCAGCACCGCTGGGATCCGGTCCCCCATTCCGGAGAAGAGCTGACCTGGCTGACCGGCATGCGCACCATGACCACAGCTGGCGATGTGAACACACAGGTGGGCATGGCGAGCCACATCTACCTCGTTACCCGGTCCATGGTGGACGAGTATTTCTACTCCGCCGACAGCGAGCTGCTGATCGTGCCGCAGGAAGGGCGTCTGCGCTTTTGCACCGAACTCGGGATCATCGATCTGGAGCCGAAGGAAATCGCAATCCTTCCGCGCGGTCTCGTCTACCGGGTCGAGTTGCTGGACGGACCGGCCAGAGGCTTCGTCTGCGAGAATTATGGCCAGAAGTTCGAGCTGCCGGGCCGTGGCCCTATCGGCGCCAACTGCATGGCCAACCGGCGGGACTTCAAGTCACCGGTTGCCTGGTACGAGGACAGGGAAACCCCGTCCAAGATCACTATCAAGTGGTGCGGCCAGTTCCATGAGACGAAGATCGGCCATTCGCCGCTGGATATTGTCGCCTGGCACGGCAATTACGCGCCGGTGAAATATGACCTGCGGACCTATTGCCCGATCGGAGCGATCCTGTTCGATCATCCGGATCCGTCGATCTTCACCGTCCTGACCGCGCCGTCCGGTGTGCCGGGCACCGCGAACATCGATTTCGTGCTCTTCCGCGAACGGTGGATGGTGGCGGAAAACACCTTCCGTCCGCCCTGGTATCACAAGAACATCATGTCCGAGCTGATGGGCAATATCTACGGCCAGTATGACGCCAAACCGCAGGGCTTTGTTCCCGGCGGCATGAGCCTGCACAACATGATGCTGCCCCATGGTCCGGACAAGAATGCCTATGAAGGCGCGTCCAACGCCGATCTCAAGGCGGAGAAACTGGACAACACCATGTCCTTCATGTTCGAGACCCGTTTCCCCCAGCACCTGACGGAGTTTGCAGCCAAGGAAGCGCCGTTGCAGGATGACTACATCGATTGCTGGGAAAGCCTTGAGAAGAAGTTCGACGGCACGCCCGAAGGGACCTGGAACAAGTGAAGGGACCTGGAACAAATAAGGCAACCCGCACCGGTGCAGGGCAACAACAAGATCTAGGAAACGCTGAATGAAACTCGCATCGCTCAAGGACGGCAGCCGTGATGGCAGGCTGGTCATCGTAAACCGCGAACTGACCCGCTGCACCGAGGCAACCCATATCGCGCCGACGCTTCAGGCTGCGCTCGATGACTGGGACAAAGTGGCACCGAAGCTGGAAGTTCTGGCCGAGAGCCTCAGCCATGACGCGGTGCCCTCCATGCGCTTTCACGAGCATGATGCCCTGTCGCCCCTGCCGCGCGCTTATCAGTGGGCGGATGGCTCTGCCTACGTCAATCATGTGGAACTGGTCCGTAAAGCCCGGAACGCTGAGATGCCGGAGAGCTTCTGGACCGATCCGCTGATGTATCAGGGCGGCTCCGACAGCTTCCTGGCCCCGCGCAATCCGATCCGCATGGCCGATGAAGCCTATGGCATCGACATGGAAGGTGAGATCGCGGTGATCGTTGGCGATGTGCCGATGGGGGCAAGCCTTGATCAGGCGCGCGATGCTATCCGCCTCGTGATGCTGGTCAATGACGTCTCCTTGCGCGGGCTGATCCCGGCTGAGCTTGGCAAGGGCTTCGGCTTCTTCCAGTCCAAGCCGTCCTCGGCCTTCTCGCCGGTGGCGGTTACCCCGTCAGATCTGGGTGATGCCTGGGATGGCGGTAAGCTGCATCTGCCCCTGCGGGTGGACTACAACGGTGCGGCTTTCGGCCGGGCGGAAGCAGGCGTCGACATGACCTTCGACTTCCCGCAGCTCATTGCCCATGCAGCGAAAACCCGTCCGCTCAGTGCCGGAACGATCATCGGGTCGGGCACGGTCTCCAACAAGCTGGACGGCGGTCCGGGCAAGCCGGTTGCCGAAGGCGGCGTTGGCTATTCCTGCATTGCGGAAATCCGGATGATCGAGACGATCAACACCGGCAAGCCTATAACGCCGTTTATGAAATTTGGCGACACGGTGCGGATCGAGATGTTCGACAAAACGGGCCACTCCATCTTCGGTGCCATTGAGCAGACGGTCGAGAAATACGAGACAGCGTGAAAAATGAAGTGATCGGGGATCGTATAAATCCCCGATGCCGGAAGCGCGGGACATGATAAATACGGCAGGCCGCGCCGCTTGCGCGGTCTTGCTAGAAGGTTGATCCAAATGAAGACGTTTTGGCTGCTTGCTGCGGTAATGGTGATGCCCGTTCAGGCGCTGGCGGCTGATGCAACAGCCCCGGTGCGTGACATCATGGCCGCCGCCGAGGCGAACTGGGCCGAGAACCCGGGCGATTATCAGGACTATTTTTCTGACAAGCGCCTGGCCACGCTCTACAGCACGGAATTCGCGTCCCTTTACCGCAAGGCGGCTGACAGCCCCTCCGCCAAGGAGATGGGCTCTCCCTTCGACTGGGACGTGATCGTCAACGGTCAGGACGGCTGCCCCTTGAAGAACCTGACCATCGAAGCTGGAAAGCCGGAAGGCGGCGTCACCCGCGTGACGGCAAGGTTCCAGGGCCTGACCTGCTTTGGGACCGATCCTGAGTACCAGGCCTATTCCGAGACCTACTTCAACGTGATCGAGGAAAAGGGCCGTCCGGTCATCGACGACATCCAGACCCCAATGGAAAACGAGTTGCTGTCGATCCGCAACGAGATGACGGCTCAGATTTCCAGCCAGTAACAAGACCGGCCTTCCGGTCCAAAATTGGGGTGCTTGCGGAATCAAATCCGTGAGCCTCCGCAACACTTGAGGAAGACCCGATGAGTAAGACCTTCGCCTCCGCCGGAGACATGAGCGAGAAGAAGATTTCCTTCACTGAAGTGGGCAAGGACCTGTGGGCCTTCACCGCCGAAGGCGATCCGAATTCTGGCGTGATCATCGGTGACGACAGCGTCATGATCATCGAGGCCCAGGCCACTCCTCGGCTGGCGAACAAGGTTATCGAGAAGGTCCGCTCCATCACGGACAAGCCGATTTCCCATCTGGTTCTGACCCATTATCACGCTGTGCGCGTTCTGGGCGCTTCCGCTTACAACGCGCCGACCGTGATCATGAGCGACACCGCCCGGGCCATGGTCGAGGAACGCGGCCAGGAAGACTGGGACAGTGAGTTCCAGCGCTTCCCGCGTCTATTCCAGGGCCATGAGAGCATTCCGGGCCTGACCTATCCGACCACCACCTTCTCCGAGCGCATGACCGTCTATCTGGGCAAGCGCAGGGTGGACCTGATGCATCTTGGCCGGGCGCATACAGCAGGCGATATCGTTGCCTGGGTGCCGGACGAAGAGGTCATGTTCACCGGCGATATCGTGGAATATCACTCCGCCTGCTATTGCGGCGATGGGCATTTCGAAGACTGGGGTCATACCCTGGACGCCATCAAGTCCTTCGAGCCGCGGTCGATTGCGCCAGGACGCGGCGATGCGCTGGTCGGGCCGGACATGGTGGAAGCCGCCATTGAATCCACCCGAGACTTCGTTGCCTCCACCTACCGGCCTGTCGCCAAGGTGGCTGCCCGTGGCGGCTCGCTGAAGGAAGCCTGGGACGCGGTGCGCGCCGAATGCGATCCGAAGTTCAAGGACTACGCCATCTACGAGCATTGCCTGCCGTTCAACGTCGCCCGTGCCTATGACGAAGCGCGCGGCATCGACACTCCGCGGATCTGGACCGCTGAGCGTGACGCAGACATGTGGGCGAAGCTTCAGGGATAAGTCACGTGGCCGAGATCATTGCCATCGGGTTCTTCTTACTGTGTGTGATCACCCTCGGGGTCTCGTTTGTCTTGGCCATCCTGACAATCGGGAACATCAACGCAGAAATCCAGAATGAGGTCACCCGGCGCTTTGGTCCGGGTGTGCCCATTCGAGATATGCGGCGCTCCGCAGTGACGACCGAGCAAATGGGTCTTTTGTTTCTTGGAAAATGGCAACCGAAGCTCGGACGCAGGCTGCTCTGGACTGGGATGGGGTGCATCCTCAGTTTCATCGCAATTTGGGTCTTCTCTGCGGTGAACAACCATTACCTGTGGGCGCCTGCCTTGAAGGCCCAATTCAGGGGCATTCATTGAAGGTACCTTGGTCTTGAATGATCATCGGGTGCCAGCGGGGAGCCAAGTGGTCCGAAGGCAATTGGATACAAAGGGCACGAAATGAGGAAGTCATGTCTGCTGCGCTAGAGCATCTCCGGCTCATGGCTGGCAACAATGCCTATGCCAATGAGCACCTCCATGAGGCGTGCTGCCAGCTCAGCTCCGAAGAGTTCGCCGCGCCGCGGACAGGCTTCTTTCCCTCACTCAGGGAGACGCTGAACCACATCTGGGAAGTGGACCGCTACTATCTGGATGCGTTGCAGGAGCAGGGACGGGGGCTTTCTGTCTTCGAGACCCCTCATCTTTCGACGGCAGAGGCGTTGCGGGAAGCCCAAAAGGAAGTGGACGCCCAACTCTGCGGTTTCTGCGCCGCTCTCTGTGAGGCCGATCTTGCGCGGGAGGTCCCTCACGACAGAGGTGAGCATGGGGAGTTTCGCGAAAGCGTCGCCAGCACCTTGCTGCATCTCTTTCAGCATCAGATCCATCACCGGGGCCAGGCGCATGCGATGTTGTCCGGAACGGGTGTGGAGCCGCCGCAACTTGATGAGTTCTTTCTGAAATTCGACCGGCACCCGTCTGCGCTGAAGCATCTTTAGGAAACGGAATTGGAGCGGAATGCCAGGAGAGGCGTTTTGCATGGCGCCTACCAGAGGCGCAGCCGCACTGTAGCATCATTTCTGGATCGGCTCTGGGAGGAGACATGTCCAAGATTTTCGAAACGCCGCTCTATCCTTATGTCCGCTCCGCTGATCAGGATGCGGCGGAGCCCGTCCGCCATCCGGTGATCATCGTCGGGGCCGGGCCGGTGGGGCTGGCTGCGGCCATTGATCTGGCACTGCAGGACGTGCCTGTCGTCGTGCTGGACGAAAACGACAAGGTCAGTTTCGGCTCCCGCGCCATCTGCTTTTCCAAGCGCACGCTGGAGATCATGGACCGCCTCGGCTGTGGCGGCGACTACGTGGACAAGGGCGTTCTCTGGAACGTCGGCAAAGTCTTCTTCGGCGATAGAAAGGTTTATGATTTCAACCTCCTGCCGGAGGATGGACATAAGCGGCCGGCCTTTATCAACCTCCAGCAATATTATTGTGAGTTGTTCCTGGTGGAGCGCGTCCGGGCTCTGCAGGCAGAAGGCAGGTCCATCGAGATCCGCGGCAACAGCAAGGTGTCTGCGATCGAAACAGAGGAGACCGGCAGCCGGATCACGGTGGAAACGCCGGACGGGCCTTATAATCTTGCCTGTGACTGGCTGATCGCCTGTGACGGGGCGGGCTCGCCTGTGCGCCGCATGATGGGGCTCGACTTCATTGGCCGCGTGTTCGAGGACAATTTCCTCATTGCCGATGTCACCATGAAGGCGGACTTCCCGACCGAGCGCTGGTTCTGGTTCGACCCACCCTTCAACAAGGGCCAGTCGGCACTGCTGCACAAACAGCCGGACGGGGTCTGGCGTATTGATCTTCAGCTTGGCTGGGACATTGACAAGGACGCCGAGAAAAAGCCGGAGAGAGTCATTCCCCGCCTGAAGCAGATGCTGGGCGAAGAGGTTGAGTTCGATCTGGAATGGGTGTCTATCTACACCTTCCAATGCCGCCGGATGGAGAAATTCCGCCATGGCCGGGTGATTTTTGCTGGCGACAGCGCCCATCAGGTGTCTCCCTTTGGTGCGCGCGGGGCCAATTCCGGCTTTCAGGACGCGGAGAACCTGGCCTGGAAGCTGAAGCTGGTGATGGACGGCAAGGCGCCGGACAGCCTGCTCGATACTTACGATCAGGAACGCGTCTATGCGGCCGACGAGAACATCCTGAACTCCAGCCGCGCGACGGATTTCATCACGCCGAAGTCGGAGATCAGCCGGATTTTCCGGGATGCGGTTCTGGACCTGTCCGAGACCGAGAGTTTTGCGCGCCCGCTGGTCAATTCCGGCCGCCTGTCCGTTCCTGCCATCTATGACGGCTCGCCGCTGAATGGCCCAGACGTGGTGTCTCTGCCCGCGCGCACCCGGCCTGGATCGCCCGCAGTGGATGCTCCGTTGGATGGTGGCTGGCTGATGGATCAGCTGGGCGGCGGCTTCCAGCTGCTTGGCGTTGGCTGCGAGGTTCCCGAAAGCTTGAGCGTCGAGGGGATTGAGGTGAGGGGACTGTCGCTGACCGTGCCCGGTGAGGCACTGGCTGCCCGTTACCTTGGGGAGGCGGCTCAGGCTGTCTATCTCCTGCGACCCGATCAGCATATCGCGGCCCGGTGGACGGGCTTTGATGTGGCTGGAGTTGAAAAAGCCCTTCGCAGGGCCTTGGGCAAAGATATGAACCCAACGATGAGTAAGGAGGCCTGAACAGGTGACCAAAACCTCTCAAACGGCAGGCTTCGCCCGTCCTGATGATTTCTACGCCGATCTTCTGGCAGTCCATGAAGGTCTGACCAAAGCCGAAAGCGACGCTCTCAACGCCCGTCTGATCCTGCTTCTGGCATCAAGGATCGGCGATGCGGATGTGCTGAAAGACTGCTTGAGGCGGGCGAAAGCGGCGGGATGAGGGGCGTGGCCTCTTTTTTTTGAATGCGCGGCCCATCATCCGAGACGCAGCTTCGCTGCTCCTCAGGATGAGGCGATCATTCTGGAAAAGCTCACAAAATGACCTTTCATCCTCATGCTGAGGAGGGCTGAAGGCCCGTCTCGAAGCATGGGCCGCTTGCTCATTCCTTTTTTTGTCCATCAACGGGGAAATTCAGTCCGCCCCTTGCCCTGTCATGGATTGACGATACACACTTTCCCGGCCACACGTGCCCTGCGTGCGGGACCGGAATAGTTTGCATGTCTGAACACGGCGTCACACTCGATAGCGCGAAGGCGCTGCTTGCCCGCTTTGCAGCTTCTTGGGCATCTCTTCCGATCCGGGAGGTTATCTCCTCCGGTACGGACAATGCGCTGTTTCTGCTTGGAGACGAGAGCGTTCTGCGGATCCCGAAGCGGGAGAGCGCCGCGATCCTGCTTGAAAAGGAACTTGCCTGGCTTCCAAGGCTTCAGGCCTTGCCGCTTGCCGTGCCCAAGGTTCTCTTTCATGGAAAAGCAAAGCAGGAGACCGGTTTCGACTTCGGGATCTTCAAATGGGAGCCAGGGGGGATCGCAACCCCCGATCAGATTGCCGATACGGATCAGGCGGCGGAAGGTCTTGGCCGGTTTCTCACAGGGCTCCACAAGGTTGACACTGACGGGGCGCCAGTGGCGGGACAGGCAAATCACATGCGCGGCGTCTCTTTGCCTGCTTTGACGAAGAATGTGATTGCGGGCATTGAGGTGCTCGCGGACGAGATCAATGCGCCTGAGGCTCGCCGGATCTGGGAGGAAGCCTGCGCGGCTGCACCCGCTCAAAGAGCTGTCTGGCTTCACGGCGATCTGAAGGCGGACAATATGCTCGCTAGTGGCGGTGCGCTTACCGCCATCATTGACTGGGGCCTTGCCGCTGTCGGCGATCCGGCGGTCGATTACGCGGCTGCCTGGTCCTGGGTTGCACCACAGAGCCGGGGAATCTTCCGGGTCTCGTGTGGTCTTTCAGAGGACGATTGGAGCAGGGCGAGGGGATGGGCGCTGCACAACGCGGTCATCGCCCTCAGCTACTACCGCGGCAGGTCCCACGAGGCCTTGTGTGAGCAATCGCGCCTGACATTGAGGCGGTTAGGCCTATCGCCGGTTTGAGAAATGCAGACATCACAGATTGCGGCAGGTCGGGCGAACGGCCGGCTTCCGGGCGTTGCACATTCTGGCATCGCTGGCCTGATGCTTGCTCTTTCATTTCAAGAGTTCAGCGGACTTTTTCGATCTGGCCTTGGTGCGTATCCAGCCACCTCTGCAACTCGCGCTCGGCACTCTCAAGGCTTTCGGCATTGATGGCGCGCAGATTAAGGGCCCGTGTTATGGCGCGGGTGCGTTTGTTGATCGCAAAGTCTGCGGGAGCCGTTTCCAGATTGTCGACGCCCAGTTTGTCATAGAGCGATAGCAGACGGTTCTGGACCGTGCGCAGGGACAGGCCCTGCCGGATGGCAATGATCTTGTCGGACAGTCCGAGGGCCATGTCTATCAGGACGGCATATTCACTGTCCGTGAGCGTGTCGTGCATCCGGATCTGGCGCTGCTGGACCCGGTGTATTTCCTGATCCACGACGATCTGGGCTTCAAGGAACACGCCTCTGAGGGCCAGGTGCAGCCGCTCCTGCGGTGCGGTCTTCAACACGTAGCCATAGGACGTTTCTTGGGGGACAATCCGGGCGATGCCGCGCAAATAAGCCTCGTCGGAATAATTGGACCAGAACAGGATGCGTGTCTTCGACCTTTCGCGCCAGATGGTACGGGCGGCGTCGATGCCGTTCCGTTCCTTCATCTGCAGATCCATGACCACGAAGCAGATGGCGTGCTTGCGTGCCAGCAATTCGCCTTCGGCGCCGTTCGCGGCGTGAAAGATCTCGTCTGCCTCCGGCAAGGCCTGCTGCAACGCCTCGCTGAGGTATCCCGCGTGAAACTGGTCATCTTCGACAAGGAGTATCTTCATGCCGGCTCCTCCGTGGCACTGTAGGAAACAGGCGCCTGGTTCGAGAGACCGGCGAGCGGGAGCTTGACCGTAACGGTCGTGCCGTCCTTGTGTGACATGCCGAACTCTGCGGCAATCAGCCTTGCCCGGGTGCGCATATGGGCAAGGCCTCCGGTTGCCTTGCCGGCCTGCCGTGAACGGCCGGATGCGGTCAATCCCCGTCCATTGTCCATGATCGTCATCTGCAGCCCGGCCTTCAAGCGTTTGACGGTGACGCTGATGTGGTCTGCGTCGGCGTGGCGCGCCGCATTGTTGATGGCTTCCTGGGCAATGCGGAAGAGAGCGATCCGGATGGTGGGGTCCAGGGTGTCGATCAGCCCCTCGGTTTCGTCCACGGTCTCCAGCTTTACCGCCGCCACGTCTTCCACTGCCCGTTCCAGGTGTATGCGCAAGGCATGTGCGAAGCCGAACAGGTCCAGGATCGTGGGAACGGCGGTATCGATGATCCTGCGAAGGTCTGCGATGCAATGCTGGATGCTGTCGATCACCTGCGCCTTGTCGGCCGCCGAAACCATCTTTTCCGCATCACGCATGATCCGGGTCAGATCGGCCAGCGTCTGGTCGTGGAGGTCCATGCCGATGCGCTGGCGTTCCTGTTCCAGGGCGCGTGTCAATTCCAGCGCGCCTTGTCTCAGGCCTTCTTCCCGCGCCTGGGCCTCCGCCCTGACGACCGCCGCGCGTTTGGCTTTTTCATTCGCGCGCAGGGAATAGAAATACGGCGAGAGAACATCGGCAATCTGCCTCACCCGCACGACGGTCGACTCGTCGTAGACATCAGGCAGGCAGGAGGAACAGTTCAGCGCGCCGATCGTGCGGCCAAGAACCTTCATGGCAACGTTCACCCGGCTGCGGAGCTTGTGCTTGATAATCGGCTGGGCCAGCGCCCCTTCGTAGGTGTACCGCTCATCCTCCATCGCGTTGCCCGTGAGCATGAAATCCGTTTCGCCGAGCAGGATGCTGCGAACCGGAGAAATCGCCACCGGTGTGCGTGACAGGCTCCAGCGGGTTTTGATGCCGACTTCGTAGCTGGTGTTCCAGGCGGCCTTGTCGTCCACCAGACAGACGTCCATGTGGTCGATCGGCAGCAGGTTCTCTATTTCCGCCTTGACCGAGCGCAGCGCAGCCCGGATTTCCACCTGACCGGCCAGATGGCTGGAAATGCGCAGTAGGGAGACGAGGGCATTGGGCTCCGTCATCTCCTTATTTTCATTAGCTTCCTGCCGCATGGTGACGACAAGCTCCTCCCGATTACCGGCGTTCAGTGTGCGGTAGGTGGACTGCGACGGCAAGCCGTCAGTCCGGCGTTCCTTCGCATGACAGTTGCGGGTTCCCGCAATCGTGGTGCGTAAGTATGGCTTTACCCGTTTCCCTTCCCTCATCAATCTGGCTGCCGGACGCGTTTGGGAGAACCGTGTCCTTTTTTGATGGCGCCACGCGGCGCCAGGGAGGAAACATGAACAGCAAAGCCAAGTTATTGGGAGCTGCCGCTCTTGTGGCGCTCGCCCTGCCGGGGTCTGCGATTGCGGACACGGCGGACAAACGTATCGCACTTTCCAACAACTACGCCGGCAACTCGTGGCGCCAGGCCATGCTGGAAAGCTGGTCAAAAGTCGGCGGCAAGGCCGTCGCGGATGGGGTCGCCGCCGCAGCCGATGCATTTACCACATCCGAAAACCAGGCCACCGAGCAGGCCGCCCAGATACAGAACATGATCCTGCAGGGCTATGATGCGATCGTCGTCAACGCGGCCTCTCCGACGGCCTTGAACGGCGCGATCAAGGAAGCCTGTGATGCCGGAATTACGGTCGTTTCCTTCGACGGCATCGTCACGGAACCTTGCGCATGGCGTATCGCCGTGGACTTCAAGGAAATGGGCCGTCAGCAGGTCGAGTATCTGGCCTCGCGTCTGCCAGATGGCGGCAACCTTCTCGAAATCCGCGGACTTGCGGGCGTTTTCGTGGATGATGAAATCCACGCCGGCATAGAGCAGGGCGTCAAGGAATTCCCGAAGTTCAAGATCGTCGGGTCCGTTCATGGCGACTGGGCACAGGATGTCGCCCAGAAGGCGGTCGCGGGTATTCTGCCCAGTCTTCCGGATCTTGCCGGGGTCGTGACCCAGGGCGGTGACGGCTACGGCGCAGCGCAGGCCATCAAGGCGGCTGGACGCGAGACCCCGATTATCGTGATGGGGAACCGCCAGGACGAGATGAAATGGTGGGCCAGTGCGCGTGACGAGAACGGCTATGAAACCTTGTCGCTCTCTATTGCTCCGGGGGTCGGAACGCTCGCCTTCTGGGTTGCCCAGCAGATCCTGGACGGGGCTGAAGTGCCCAAGGATCTGACCGTGCCCTTCCTGAAGGTGACCCAGGACACGCTCGACGAAACCCTTGCTTCCACGCCCGTAGGGTCGGTGGCCAACGTCGAATACAGCCTGGAAGACGCCAAGGCCGTCATCGCTGGCGCCAAGTAAGGGAGAGGCTGACTTGCAACTGGCAACTGGCGCCGGTGGACCGGAATCGGATGTCCCGTTGGTTGCTCTTTCGGGCGCGTGCGTGCACTTCGGTGCGGTGCGCGCGCTCGACGGGGTCAGTCTGACCATCAGTCCCGGCGAATGCGTCGGTCTGATCGGTCACAACGGTGCTGGCAAATCCACGGCCGTCAATGTGATCAATGGCGGACTGACGCCAACCAGCGGCTCTGTGCAATACACGCTCGCCGACGGTACCGTGGGCACAGGGGCTGCATTCGCAAGGGCTTGCGGTATCCGCAGCGTCTTCCAGGAGCTTTCGCTCTGCCCCAATCTTACCGTGATGGAGAACCTGCGCGTTCCCCATCGCGATCTCACAGGTTTCGGCTGGCGTAAGACCGCCGCGGGACGCATTTCCAGGGCTCTCGACGAGATCTTCCCTGACCACCGGATCGAACCGGGCATGACAGTCGGGGATCTGACTCTGGCAGAACGGCAGATGGTGGAAATCGCTGCCGGTTTTGCCGAGGGCGCAACGCCGGCACGCCTTGTCATCCTTGACGAACCGACCTCTTCTCTGGATGCCGCGATAGCCCGGCAACTGCTGCAACATGTGCGCAGGTTCTGCGCAAACGGCGGTGCGGTCATCTTCATCTCGCACATGCTTGGCGAGGTGTTCGAGGTGGCAACCCGAATTGACGTCATGAAGGACGGCAAGATCATCGCCAGCAAACCGGCTTCGGACTTCACCCCGCAGAGCCTGATCAATGCCATGGGGCATGTTGCGAAGGAAAAGGCTGAGGCCGGAAGTGCAGTCGAAAGCGGTCAGCGCATTGGGGGCGAAGTTCTGAGGACAACGGAAGGCCTGACCGCCCGCAAAGGGGAAATCGTCGGGCTGGCTGGCCTTGCCGGACATGGCCAGGCAGAAGCCCTGGCGCGCTTTTTCATGTCCCGGTCAGGGGGGCTTCGGCAGGTGAAGGAACCGGAAGTCGCGTTCGTTGCCGGAGACAGGGGCCGTGATGGTGTCATGCCGCTCTGGTCGATCCTTCGCAATCTCACCCTGACGCATCTGCCCAGCCTTGTCCGTCATGGCCTTGTGGTCTCCGCTGCGGAACGGAAGCTGGGAGCGGACTGGAAGGAACGCATCGGCATCCGGACGGACAATCTGGAGAACCTCATTCTGTCCCTGTCCGGGGGCAATCAGCAAAAGGTGCTCTTTGCCCGGGCGCTCGCGTCCACCGCACCAATCGTGGTGATGGACGACCCCATGCGCGGCGTTGATGTCGGCACCAAGCAGGAGGCCTATGAGATGATCCGCTGGGAAGCCGGGAGAGGGCGCACGTTCCTCTGGTATTCGACGGAAACCGACGAGGTCTGCCAGTGCGACCGGGTATTTGTCTTCCGGAACGGCCGGATTTCAGCGGAACTGACAGGATCCGATATCAATGAGGAGAACATTCTGGCTGCTTCGTTCGAAATGCAGGGGGACGGCGCATGAGCAGCCGGTACAGAATTCTTCTTCCTGTTCTGTCGCTGGCGGTGCTGCTCGCGGCGGTCTTCTATCTTCAGCCGCGGGCGATGAGCTACTTCGGGCTGAACCTGCTCTTCAATCTTGCCATCCCGATTGCTCTGGCGACCATTGCCCAGATGATGGTGATCATGGTCAATGATATCGATCTTTCGATCGGGACATTTGTTAGTTTCGTTGCCTGCGTGACCGCCACGTTCCTGAACGAGGCTCCTCTCCTGGGCGCGGCGATCCTCTTGGCATCGATCCTTGCCTACGCGGCGATCGGCGCGCTCATTCACCTGCGCCAGCTTCCGGCAATCGTGGTGACCCTCGGCATGTCCTTCGTCTGGGGCGGCCTCGCGGTGCTGCTTTTGCCCTCGCCGGGCGGCACATCTCCGGCATGGATACGGGCCGTGATGACCGTCAAGCCGCCGCTGGTTCCAATGGCTGTGGTCGCGTGCTTGCTGATTGCAGGATTGACGCATCTGCTGATTATGCGGTCCGCGACCGGCACACTCCTGCGGGCCGTTGGCGGTAACGCCCAGGCCGTTGCGAGATCCGGCTGGTCCGTGACAGGGCTGAAGGCGGGCGCCTATGCGCTGGCCGGCTTCTTCGGCGTTCTTTCAGGTATCTGCCTTGTCGGGCTGACGACGTCGGCGGATGCGAACATTGCCCTTCGCTACACATTGCTCTCGATTGCCGGGGTCATTCTGGGAGGAGGGGAGTTTACAGGCGGCAGGGTTTCCCCTGTTGGAGCGGTGATCGGTGCACTGACGCTGGCTCTTGCCGGAAGCTTTCTCTCTTTCATGCGGCTGTCGCCGGACTGGCAGATCGGCGCGCAGGGCGCAATCCTTATTCTGGTCCTCGCTGTCCGGCTGCTGTTCTCCCGGCACGGCAAGAAATGGAGGGTCGCTAACAATGGCTAGCTCCCGGCTTTCGCTACTCCTTGCCATTCTAAGGCGCCCCTGGTTCTGGGCATTTGCCGCCAGCACGATCGCTTTCTTCGCTACCCTCACCTTATCCGAGGGACGCGGCGGCGGCGAACTGTTGTCCGCAGCGCTCACCTTTGCCTCGTTTTCCGCAATCGTCGGCATTGGCCAGATGTTCGTCATTACCCTTGGACCGGGAAACGTCGATCTGTCCATTCCGGCAACCATGACCCTGGCAGGCACGTTGTCGCTGAAGTTCATGGACGGTCAGACGGCCCTGATCCTGCCGGGACTGGGAAATGCTCTTGCGGTTGGCATCGCTGCAGGGGCCTTCAACTACCTGCTGATCCGTCTGTTGCGCATCCCGCCGATCATCGCGACCCTGTCGGCATCGTTCCTCTATCAGTCGCTCGCAATCTGGTGGAACCGCGGCCTCAGGATCAAGCCGCCCGAGGCCCTTGCGGATTTTGCGACCGGTTCAACTGGAGGAATTCCCAATCTCACGATCATCGGCATTCTGATCGCCGTCGTGAGCTGGGTCCTGCTTGAACGGTCCATCTTCGGCCGGTGGGTCTCGGCTTTTGGCCAGAACACCCGCGCCGCGCGGCTGAGCGGGGTGCCGGTGGAGGCTGTCCGGGCTGCCACCTACATCTCCTCCGCGGTGCTGGCCTCGCTCACCGGCTATCTTCTGGCGAGTTTTTCGGGAGGAGCGGCGCTGAACATGGGCACGGAATATCTCCTGATCTCCATTGCCGTCGTCGTCATCGGAGGCAGCTCCATCGCTGGCGGAAATTCGAATGTTCCCGGCATCTGGGGCGGGGCGCTTCTGATGTTCCTGGTTGTTTCGATGTTGAATTCCTACGGGTTTGGCGCAGGTGTGCGCCTGATCATGACGGGCGCCATCATCATCGCAATTGTTGCTGCCGCATCCGGAAAGGGCAGATCAGTATGAACAGTATCTCTTCGCCTTATCGGATTGACGACCCGAGATTTCAGGCGCTCATCCAGAAGAATGCCAGATTGCATCAGATCGCGGCCGGGTTCGAATGGACGGAAGGTCCCGTCTGGTTCGCCGATCATCAGCATCTGCTTTTCTCCGATATTCCGGGAAACCGGATGATGCGGCTGACGCTCGACGGTCATGTCAGCACCTTCCGCCATCCCTCCGGATACAGCAATGGCAACACCCGTGACCGTCAGGGCCGTCTGGTCTCCTGTCAGCACGGAACACGGTCCGTGACCCGCACCGAGATCGACGGCAGCCGGACGGTGCTCGCAGACAGCTATCAGGGCAAACGCCTGAATTCCCCGAACGACGTCATCGTGCAGGCGAACGGCGCCATCTGGTTCACGGATCCGACCTACGGCATTCTGAGCGACTATGAAGGCTACGCGGCAGATCCCGAACAGTCCGCCCGTAATGTCTTCCGCATCGATCCGGTCACCGGCAAGGTCGAGGCAATGATCACGGATTTTGTCCAGCCGAACGGTCTCGCCTTCTCGCCCGACGAAAGCCTGCTCTATGTGGCCGAATCCGGCTCCAGCCACGATGCAGATGTTCCATCCGTCATCCGCGCGTTCCGGCTGGACGAAACCGGCAAGATCCTGTCGGATCATGTCTTCGCCGAGATCGACAAGGGGCTTCCGGATGGGATGCGTGTCGATGCCGCCGGCCATCTGTGGAGTTCGGCTGCTGACGGGATCCATTGCTTTCATCCGGATGGAAGCCGGCTCGGCAAGATCCTGGTGCCGGAAGTCGTGTCCAATCTCTGCTTTGGCGGCACCCGCGGGAACCGGTTGCTGATCACCGCAACCTCTTCGGTCTATTCGATCGCAGTGAATGCGAAATCAGCCGTCTGATGATGCTTGGTTGCGATGACGGTTCCCGCCGAACGGCAGCTCGGATCCTGAGGTGAACTTACAAAGTTACGATGGCTTTGATCAGGGCCTCGCGGTCCTCCGCCAGTTCGCCGAACCGCGCGGGAAGATCCTCCAGGCGAAGCGTCAGCGTGCAAAGCGCACCGGTGTCGATCCGGCCCTCCCGGATGGCCGTCATCACGGTCTCGAAGTCTTCCCGGGTCGCATTGCGGCTGCCGATGATCTGCGCCTCGCGCTTGTGGAACTCCGGGTCGCTGAAGCTGATGGTTTCCTTGACGACGCTCACCAATACATAGCGGCTGCCATGGGCAAGGAGCGGAAAACCGGCTTCGATGGCCTTGGCATTTCCGGTCGCATCGAAGACGACATCGAAACCGTCCGCGAGCGGCCCGGAAAGAATGTCGCTGCCGGCCAGATGCGTGTCGGTGAAGCCGAATTTCTCTCTCGCCTGGGCAAGCCGGGTCTGGCTGATGTCCAGAAGATGGACCTCGGCTCCGGACAGGCGCGCGAAGAGCGCTGCGCCGAGACCAATGGGACCCGCGCCGGTCACCAGAACGCGGTCCTCCGCCGACAGGGTGGCCCGCCGCACGGCATGGGCGCCAATTGCCAGGAATTCCACCATCGCCGCCTGGATCTCGCTCAGCCCCGTCGCTGGATAAAGGTTTTCTTCCGGTACGGCGATGCGGGCACACAGGCCGCCATCGCGGTGAACGCCCAGAACCTCGATGCTGCTGCAGCAATTCGGTTTGCCGCGCCTGCAGGCGCGGCAGTGGTTGCAGGACAAATAGGGATTGACGACCACCAGCTCGCCTTCCGCCCAGTTTCCGGTGCTCCTCGCGATCCGTCCGCTCAATTCATGGCCGATGACCCGCGGATAGTTCAGGAACGGATGCTTGCCCTCGAATATATGATAGTCCGTGCCGCAAATCCCGGCCGCGGCGATATCGACAAGCGCCCAGCCTTCCGGCGCAATTACAGGCAGCTCGCGTTGCTCTATCCTGAAGAGACCGGGCTCTACCACTGTGCCGCAGGCCATAGCCTGCGCCGCTGCCGGGTGTTTGTTCTGTTCGATATTCATTGAATGGTTTCCCTGCTCCTCGGAACCCAGTTATGCGGCAGCTCGCCCTTTATAATCAGGCTCAACACATCGTCCTTTGTAACGTCTTCAATCGGGTGCGAGCCGACTTTGCGGCCCTTGTTCATGACGACGACACGGTCACAGAGCTCGAACACGTCGTGCATGTCGTGGCTGACAAGCAGAATGCCGATGCCTTCGTCGCGCAATTGCCTGATCAGGGCGCTCACCATGGCTGTCTCCGAAGGGCCGAGAGCGGCTGTCGGTTCATCCATGATGAGGATTTTCACGTTGAAATAGATTGCCCTTGCGATCGCAATGACCTGCCGCTGCCCGCCGGACAGGCTGGAGACCGGATCGTTCAGGTTCTTGAAATTCGGATTGAGTCTTTTCAGCACGCGGACGGCCTCGGACATCATTTTTGTGTCATCAAGATTGCCGAACCTCGTTTTCAGTTCGCGGCCGAGAAAGAGGTTTGCCGGGGCGTTCAGATGATCTGCCAGAGCCAGGGTCTGGTAGATCGTCTCAATCCCGAGGTCCCGGGCATCATGTGGCGTCTGGATCTCAGCGATCTCGCCGTTCACCTTGATGGTGCCCTGGCTCGGGAGCATCGCGCCGGACAGAATGCGCATCAGGCAGGACTTACCGGCGCCGTTATGGCCGAGAACGCCGACGACCTCCCCGGGATAAAGATCAAGGGACACGCCGTTGACAGCTCGAACCCCGCCGAAGTGCTTTTCTATGTTGTCCATTTGCACCAGCGGTGCCGCAGACGGAGCATCTGGTTTCATGTTCCAGGTCCCAATCGACAGGAGATAAGGACCGGAAGCCTTGAGAGCAGGCCCCCGGTCACGTTGCTTCGGTTTAGTAGAGGACGTTCTGGACTTCCGGCTGATCGATGTTGGCCTTGGTCGCCAGAACGACACCGGTGTCGATGTAGCTCGGAACGGTTTCACCGCTCAGCAGCTTCAGGAGAGTCTGGACACCGATTTCGCCCATCTGGAACGATCCCTGCACAGCAGTTGCGGCCAGGGTGCCGTCCCGGACGAAGTCCTGGAGGTCGGTGTTCCCGTCAAATCCGATCGCCTTGACCTTTCCGGCCTTGCCGGACTGCACCAGCGCGCGTCCCATGCCAATGGCCGTCGGTTCATTGGCACCGAAAATCCCGTCGAGATCAGGGTTCGCCGCCAGAACGTCGGTCGTCTGGTTCAGCGCAGTGGCCATCTGGGACTGGGAGTAATAGGGGCCGACGATTTCGATCTTCGACTTTGCCTCGATCTGCTTCGTAAAGCAGCCAACGCGGCCGATTTCCGACCCAACGCCCGCGACATAGGACATGACTGCCACTTTGCCTTCGGTGCCGATCTCGGAGATCATCTTGTCAGCAACCAGCTGACCGGCTGCGCAGTTATCCGTCGACAGGAAGCTCTGATAATAGTCCTTGCCGCTGTCGGAGAGGGCGGAATCGATGATGACGACCGGGATTTCGGCCTCGAACGCCTTCTTGACGGCAGGGATAAGCGCTTCCGGATCGGATGGGGCCAGAACAATGCCGGATACGCCGCGGTTCACCGCGTTTTCAACGAGGTTGACTTGGTCTGCAACGGCGGACTCCGAAGCCGGGCCGTTGAAGGTCATCGTGTGGTCTTTCTGGCCCTCGATCGCGGCGGAAGCGCCCTTGTTGACGTTCTGCCAGAAGTTGGAATTGGTTGTCTTGACGATAACTGCGATTTCGCCTGCTTGCGAGGCACCGGTGGAGAGGGCGAGCGCACTCACCGTCATCGCTGCAGTAATAAGCTTCTTCATAATATTCCTCCTCTATCTGAAGTTGCCTTGGTTTGCCGGCCGGCTTCCTCAACGCCGGTTTCTGATCTGATCGATGTAGACAGCCAGAATGACGATCACGCCGATCACGATTTGCTGGATGAATGCCGACACCCCGGCCATGTTCAGGCCGTTGCGGAGAACTCCGATGATGGCAGCGCCGATCATCGTTCCTGAGATGTTGCCGATGCCGCCCATGAGAGATGCCCCGCCGATGACGGCTGCCGCGATCGCGTCGAGTTCGTACATCACGCCTTCGTTGGGCTGGACCGTTACCAGGCGCGACATAAGGACGTTTCCGGCAAGACCGGCCAGAGCCCCTGAAAGTGCATAGGCGAAGATTTTTGTCCGGTCGACCAGGACGCCGGACAGGCGGGCGGCTTCCTCGTTGGAGCCAGTGGCGTAGATATGGCGCCCTGTTTGGCGGCGCCTCAAAAGGTAGGCGGCTGCGACGGCTACGACGGCCAGCAGGATCACCGGATAAGGGATCCCCGGGAAAACGACCTTCGGGAAGATGCCGCCGGTTTTTTCGACAATGCGGAACAGGGAGCCGTTGCCAAGCAGGCCGAAGCTCTCGCCCAACCGTGAAATTGGTGCTGCGCCCGTCAGTTGAAGGGCAAGGCCGCGTGCGATCAGCATCATGCCGAGCGTTGCCACAAACGGCGTGATTTTCATCTTGGTGATGACAAACCCATTCACAAACCCGCAGGCCGCCCCGGCCATAACACCGATTGCCATGGCGGGCGCCACGGGAATGCCCGCCTTGACGCTCAATCCCGTGATCGTTCCGGACAGCGCCAGAACAGACCCGACGCTGAGATCGATGCCTCCGGTGATGATGACGAGCGTCATGCCTATCCCGAGCAGGCCGATAACGGAGGTCTGCAGGAGCACCGTCAGCCCGTTGTTGACCGAGAAAAAGGCGGCGTTCCCGAAGGAGAACGCGAAGATCAGAAGGGCGAGCGTCAACAGTGCCGACAGCTTGTGGTATGAGCCCGGAGAGAGTTTGAATGTCCAGAAGGCCGGCGCCGCCCCTCGATCAAGATCCGCCATATGTCCTCCCGATCGTATTTTGAATTTAATAATTAAATACAATATGAGAGTGAGCCTCTTCCCCTGTCAATAGTATTTTATAAATCAGTACAGAATCGGGAATTGTTGAGCATTCCGGATATGTTAGGTTGCGGCATGGCGAGAACGGACGATCGATTCAGAAGCGCATACAACAGATTGCTGGACATCTGCGGCAGCATGGACATTGGCGGCCAATTGCCCGCCGAGACCGTGCTTGCCGACAGGATGGACGTCAGCCGGACGATTGTGCGCAGCGCTCTTCAGAAGCTGGACTCGGACAAGCTCATTCGCTGGGAGGGCAGGAACAAGACCCTGATCCGCAAGCCTGAGCCTGAACACCGTCTCGAGGTGGAAGAAGGCACGCTGTCCACGGAGGAGCTGGAACAACGGTTCTTTGAGTGGATCCTGCGTTTCGACGTTCCGGCCGGCACGGCTCTCAATGTCGCCCAGTTCTCCCGGCAATTCGGTGTTCCGGTTCACAACCTTCAGGAGTTTCTGGCAGGTCTCAGCCGGCTCGGTCTCGTGGAGCGGCGTCCCAGAGGCGGCTGGTTCCTTTTGGGGTTTACGTCGGAATTCGCGATTGAACTTTCCGATTTCAGAATGGTCCTTGAACTGAATGCGGTAAGGCAGTTGCTCACCCTGCCGCCCGAACATGAAATCTGGCAGAAACTTGAGACGTTGAAGCAGGAGCATGAGGACCTGAAGGCGGTCCTCAAGGACCGGTACCATGACTTCTCTCTGCTGGATGAAAAGTTCCATTCAGCCATAAACAGCGTCGTCAAGAACCGGTTTGTCCTGGAAGCTCAAAAGCTCATCAAGCTGATCTTCCACTACCATTACATGTGGGACAAACGCGATGAGCTGGAGCGCAATGCCGCCGCCATAGAAGAGCATCTGGAATGGATCAATGCGATCCTGGCCCATGACGTGGAGAAGTCGGAAGCTGCGGCTCTCAAGCACCTCAGAAGATCGAAGGTGACACTTCTGCAGTCTCTGCGCGGCCACAAGTTCGCTTGACCGGTGCCAAACCGTTCGGAAGGCCCGGCGGCAGCGCCACGAACAAGGACCGCGCCGGCCTCAGGCAGCAGATTTGTTTGTTCACGCAGGAGAGGATGAAGCTCGGATCGGAAGCGCATGAGCCTGCACGCAATGCTGTCTGCCGCTATCCGGATCGAACCCGTCAAAACGGCCAGATACCACGCGGGCAATCTGCCGGGCGGATATTTTCAAAAAAAGCTAAGTTATTGGGAAAAATGGTCGGAGTGAAAAGATCATAATAAATATATGGAAAATAAGGACTATTTTTGCTATAATCGGCTACACAGAACCTACACAGGTACGAGACGTCAATAGGTTAGGCCTCAAATCTGCACGGTTTCTGCACAGTGGAGCGTATGAGGATGGCGTTTATTGTCGATAAGGAGCGGATCAAAACTGGCTTGATTATTTTCCGGCGCGGCGATGTCACGCATAACAACTTCTATTGCCGCATTAAGCTGCCGAATGAAGATCGCTATAAGACGATGTCGCTACGGACACCCGACCGGGAATTAGCGCGAGATCGTGCGCTGGATCAGGACGCGGAAATCCGTTTTCGCATCAAACATGATGTGGCTGTGTTCAACCGACCTTTTCGTAAGGTTGCCGAAGAGTATCTGGCGGTTCAGCAGCGCCGCGCGAATGCCGGAGAGATTTCGGCTAACCGCATCAAAAACCTGAAAAACATTTTCGAATGCGCGCTGGAAGACTATGTCGGCAGTACGCAAATTCATCTCATAGGTCAGGACCGTTGGACGCAATATCCAACCTGGCGGCGGGAAAACGGCACCGGACGGTTTCGCGAACAGGTCAGCGATTCAACCATCTCAACCGAGATGGGGGCGTTCAAGGCTGTTATCAATTTCGCTATCAGTAAACGCTATGTGCCTGCGAGCCACCGTTTTGAAGGCAGACCAAAGCTCAAAATGCCCAAACGCGATGCGTTTACGACAGAAGAGTATCGCAAACTCCATAGCGTTGGCCGTGCCTGGATTAAAAAGGCAACCAGTCCTCAAGGTACTTGGTATCGTACCATCTGCTATAATTTTATTCTGATCATGTGCAACACCGGTATGCGTCCGTCCGAAGCCAAAAATTTGCGCTGGCAAGATGTTACGCATGCCAACGACCGCAACGGACAAGAAATTGTCGTCTTGTCTGTGCGGGGAAAGGGAAAGTCCCGTAAACTGGTCGCCCCAAAGAGCGTGGGCGACTATTTGGAGAGGGTGAAGACGCTTTCCAAGGCGACCCGACCTGACGATGCGGTCTTCACCATCATCAACGGGAAGCCTGCGAAATTTCTCTATAGCGATACAGTCAAGCAGTTGCTTGAAGAAGCGGACTTAAGAGACGGACCCGGCGATATTCCTCGCTCCACCTATTGTTTCAGGCATACTTACGCGACGATGCGACTGAGCGAAGGCGTCGATGTCTATATTCTGGCCGAGCAAATGGGAACATCGGTTAAGATGATCGAAAACCACTATGGACATGTCAATACCATCAAACATGCGGATCGCGTGCTGATGGGGATGACCGGGTGGGAGTCCATCATTGAACCTGATGCGGACCGGGAAAAGGCTGCTCGAATGTCAAAAGCAGCAGCAACGCGCGACAAGGCGGCGCGGCCCGCGCATAACCGCCGTCCTCGCGCCAAAGGAAACCCCTCAAGCTAGGGTTTCCAAAATCCCGCGTCCGGCCCGGACTTCCAGCGGGATTGGAATTTCGCTGCTCCGCCGATGGCAAATAGGATCAGCGAACGACTTTATGAAATGAGCAATTTTTGAAAGATTGCCAAATAGCCTTGGAAGAAAGCACGTCCAACGTCAGTAAAATCACTGTCAAAGACAGCAAATATTCATGAAATTGTAATATATAATGTTATGATAATCAGATATTATTTCGAAATGTAGATATATAACAATAGGTATAATATTATGACTGATTCTTTTGAAGAAAAATCGGATTTTCAAATAGTAGCAAAGCTTTTAGGTGAGAAACGAGATGGTAAAAAGGCAGAAATAGACCTTTTTACAGAAAAAAGTCTCACCAGACGATTATGCGACCAAGGTCTGTTTGACTCTGATCTTGATAAAAGAATTGATGACGCAATTAGTAACGAAAACATTATCAATGTTGGCATTCCGTTTAAGGCAAAATCGTCAGACCTATGTCGTTGATTTTTCACACTTTAATTCGGTTCTGACTGGAAAATCAAACGTTGCAGACGATCTCTTATCGGACGTATAAAACATAATATCTCCAACCTTATAGTCAGTTATCCAGTAGCAAATTCTTTTTTCACTACAATCCATTCTGGCTATTGCTGAGTATTCTATTTCCTTTGTGGTAGATAGTTTCTCCTGTTTTCTTATGTCTTCAAATATTTTCTTCTTAACTTGAGTTAATATATCTTGATCTAAATCAAAGAATGGGCTTGAGCTAAATTCGATTTGAGCTTCTTCTTTTATTGAATACTTGTGTGATAAATCTACGCTTCGACAACCTTCTCCTATATCAAACGAGAATTCATTTTCTTTTTTCTGAACTACATTTTCCTTGTAGGAAATACTCGCTTTTATAGTATCTTGTTTAGAGCAAAAAGACAAAGTAGATACTAGCAATACAATAACTACTGCTACAGTTATTGGTTCTACTTGCAGAACATTAGAACTGTGTCTCATGTTTAGCATCTGAGTGTCCTAGGCTGCTTTTTGTTGATTTCCATTGAGAAGTGACCCGGCTTGGCCTGATATTTCCATTGAGAATTGACCCATGTTTGAACCTTCCCTCGCGTGTTTTCAGCGGGGGCTATGGAGTGATCGACATGGCGTTATTGAG
>NZ_JACYXI010000012.1 GCF_014842915.1 Roseibium litorale
CTTTTTCCAGGCGGCGGTCGCCAAACCGTCCCAGCACCAACTCCATGCAAACGCCTCCATCTAATCTCCCCACAAGGAATCAGACGGCAAAAGCCTATGCAACTACGATGTGTGAATGTCGTAGCCCAGAAGGGAGAGGGAGCAAGCTCTGCCCCAAGGCTGCACTGTTCACCTACTCCGCAGCCAGTCTGCCGCCGTTCAGTTCGGTCATGATGTCGGCTGCGATCTGGAAGGAGCGGATGCGGGCGGCGGGGTCGTGGATGTGTCCGGTGAGGATCACCTCGTCTGGCTGATACTTCGCAACGAAACCGGCCAGTTTCCGCATCACGCTGTCGCGGGAGCCATAGGCGGAGATGCTCAGGGCTTCGTTGACGGCATGCAGCATTGCCGGCCCGACAAGTGCTTCTAGGTCTTCGACCGGGCGGGGCAGGGGGCCGGGGCGGCCCGTGCGCAGGTTGATGAAGGCCTGTTGCATGGAGGAGCGCAGATAAGCGCCTTCCTCGTCAGTGTCCGCGGCGAAAGTGTTGACCGCCATCATGAAATGCGGCTTCTCCAGATATTTCGACGGGCGGAAGCTGTGCCGGTAGATCCGGATCGCGTTGCCCAGTTCCGCGGGCGCGAAATGGGACGCAAAGGCGTAGGGAAGCCCGTAATAGGCAGCCATCTGCGCGCCATAGGTGCTGGAGCCCAGGATCCAGACGGGAACCTTCGTGCCGGTGCCCGGAACCGCCCGGATTTTTACATCTTCCTGCAGATCATCCAGATAGCCCATCAGTTCCACAACGTCTTCTGGGAAACTGTCGGAAGCGTCGGCTTTGCGGCGCAGGGCGCGCATGGTCATCATGTCGGTGCCCGGCGCACGGCCAAGACCGAGATCGATCCGGCCCGGATAGAGTTCCGCGAGCGTCCCGAACTGTTCTGCAATGACCAGAGGCGAATGGTTCGGCAGCATGATGCCGCCGGAGCCAATGCGCATCCTGCTTGTGAGGCCGGCCACATGGCCGATCAGCACAGAGGTCGCCGCCGAAGCAATGCCCGTCATGTTGTGGTGTTCGGCGAGCCAGTAGCGCTTGTAGCCTGCCGCCTCGGCGGCTTTGGCCAGCGCGCCGGTGTTGGCAAGGGCCTGGCGCACGGTGGACCCTTCCGGAACCGGTGCGAGGTCGAGAAGCGAATAAGGAATCATGGTCGATCAGGTCCGTCTGCTCTGCTGCTCAAGTCTGTGTGATATGCCAAATAGGAACGCTCAGTCCAAAATAAAACCCCTTCGAGGCATGCGGCCTCTTGAAATCTGGTCTGGCCGGTCCAATATCCGCTTCATGACAACGAGACCCGCCCAGAAACATGCCGCCGGGAGCGGTGACAGCAAGGCCCACGCCAAGGGGCAGTGCGGTCCTGGCCGTCCACGTGGATATGATGAGCAGGAAGTGCTCTCGGCCGCGCTGCAGGTCTTCTGGCGCCAGGGTTACGAGGCGACGTCGCTGGATGACCTGACCGGAGCCATGGGGCTTTCCAGGTCCAGCTTCTATGCGGCCTTCGGCTCTAAGCAGGGCGTTCTGATCGCGGCGCTGAAGAGCTATTCCGCGACGGCTCTGTCGGCCTTGCGGGAGCTGGCGGATGGTCCCCGCGAAGGGGCGGTGCGCGCCATGCTGCAGGCTCTCTCCAATCCGCAGGGCGGGCCGAAAGGCTGCCTGCTGGTCAATTGCATCACCGAACTTGCGCCTCACGAGCAGGAGGTCGCGGAGATCGGCCGCAGGCACCTGCAAGGGGTGGAAGATCTTTTTGCCTCCGCATTAAACCCGGAGGCCCCTGAAAGCGTTCAGGACAAGGCGAGGGCACTGTCGGCGCTCGCAATTGGAACGTTGACGCTGCGCAAGTCCGGCCTTCCGCCGGATCAAATCTCAAAGGCTCTCGAAGCCGCTGAAGGCATATTGACGTCTTAGGCGGTCTCATGCGTTCCAGACTTCAAGGCACCTGCAGGATCCCATGGTGTGTCGAATTCTGGAACGCTCAATCCAAAAATAGTGAACTCAAGGACACGCAATATGACTGATGCCAAGCTGTTCTCTCCTCTCAAGGCCGGGGCCATCGAGGTCAAGAACCGGATCGCAATGGCGCCGCTGACGCGGAACCGCGCCCGCCCGGAAGACGATGCGCCCTATGATATCCATGTGACTTACTATGAGCAGCGTGCCGGAGCGGGGCTGATCATCACCGAAGCGTCGCAGATCTCGCCCCAGGGCAAGGGCTATGCCTGGACGCCGGGCATCTATTCCGACGCCCAGGTTGAGGGCTGGAAGAAGGTCACCGATGCTGTCCATGCCAAGGGCGGCAAGATCGTCATCCAGCTCTGGCATGTGGGCCGCATTTCGCATCAAGTGCTGCAGCCAGGTGGTGCCGACCCTGTCGCGCCCTCAGCCATTGCGGCCAACTCCAAGACCTTCGACGGCGAGAAGTTCGTTCCCACGCCGACGCCCCGGGCGCTTGAGCTTGCCGAACTGCCGGGCATTGTCGAAGACTACCGCAAGGCAGCGGCCAATGCGATCAAGGCCGGGTTTGATGGCATCGAGATTCATGCGGCCAACGGCTATCTGCTGGATCAGTTCCTGCGCGACAGCTCCAACAAGCGCACGGACGCTTACGGTGGCTCCGTTGAGAACCGCAGCCGGCTGCTGAAGGAAGTGATGGATGCGGTCACCGCTGAAATCGGTGCGGACCGTGTTGGTATCCGTCTCAGCCCATTCTCTGCGGCCAATGATATTTCGGACAGTGACCCGATGGGGCTGTTCAGCCACGTGGTTGATCTCTTGAACGGCTATGGCCTTGCCTATCTGCATC
The DNA here is from genome assembly GCF_014842915.1 of Roseibium litorale. Taxonomy (GTDB): domain Bacteria; phylum Pseudomonadota; class Alphaproteobacteria; order Rhizobiales; family Stappiaceae; genus Roseibium; species Roseibium litorale. The sequence continues at coordinate 2,836 of NZ_JACYXI010000012.1, forward strand.
TGGTCGAAGGTCAGACCGGCGGCCCGCGCGAGCTTGCCGAAGGTCTGAGCCTCAAGGCGCTCTACGACCGGTTCGGCGGTGTGAAGATCGGCAACAACGGTTACGACCGGGACCTTGCGATCGAGGCGGTCGAGAGCGGTTTGGTGGATATGGTCGCCTTTGGCCGTCCATTCATCTCCAACCCGGATCTGGTGGAGCGCCTGCGCCGGAACGCGCCGCTGAACAAGCTGGATCCGGACACACTCTATGGCGGCGGGGAGAAGGGCTACACCGACTATCCGGTTCTCGATGAAGAGGCAGCCGCCTGATCCAAGCCAAGAGACAAGATCCCGTGCCGGTCAGTTCAGACCGGCACGTAAGACAGCCGGTGCGGCCCTCTCTGCGCACCGGCTGTTTTCGTTTGCAGCTGGCAGTTCACGGCGTGATCAGGCGATAGAGCGCTGGGTCAGGGAAAAGGGCGAGAGAATGGGAGTTGTTTGAAGCCCGCTTTTGGTCGTTTCTCCTGAACTGGCAACGGTTCGGCTCCTGCTCGTTGTCTTGGCATGGGCTATGCAGCGGGTTGAGATCTCAAAGGCCCGTTCAAGTGAGGTTGCCGGGGTGCCATAGAAGATGCCTGTGCTGACGGTGATCTTGAGCCGCCCGCCCGAAGCCTTCGCAGCCTGAGTGGTCATCAGCCGGGAGATGCGCGTGGCAATCGCGCTCGCCGCCTCATTGTCCTGCCCCGGCAGGAACAGGGCGAACTCCTCGCTGTCGATCCGGCCGGCAAAGCAGGGTTTTTCCACCGTGTCCTGGCATATCCTGCTCAAAAGCTTCAGCATGGCATCACCAAGGGCTAGGCCAAATTGCTCGTTCACATCGGACAGCCTGTCGATGTCGATGACAAGCAGCGCATAGGCCGCATCTTTGTTCTGGCGGGCCTGTCGCCACTTTTCCGCATCGTCAAAGAAGGCGCGGCGGTTGCGCAGGCCCGTCAGCTGATCGCGGGTGGCCTGCTCCTGGAAGATAAGCTGTGCCCGTTCGAGCGAGATTGCCACGATCAGAACACTGGATAGAACCGTGCAGGTGATCAAAAGGATCAGGTACACAGAGGTCACCGGCAGGGAGAATATGTCCACCAGGGCCGCCGACGGATGGAGAAGCTGGTTGGTCAAGTGCAGCACATAGGCGCTGATTTCCAGCAGCGTAATACCCGCCAGCAGCTTAGGCGTGGTCATGCCGGAGGGCGCTTTCCTCAGGCAAAGCCAGATGATGTGCAGGGAGTTGGCGATGAGCAGAACCTGGGAGTACAGGGTTCGGGCGGCAAAGGAGTCCCGGAAGGCCGGAACCTGACACAGCACGATCCAGCCAAGCGATGCCGCGAATCCGAGCCAAAGGAGTTTGTGCTTTTGCTCAAAGAAGATCCGCAGCGCGGCAGGACGCAGGTTGTGGCCGATGAGCAAGATGGCGTTGGCGGCAACAATGCTGATGCTGTCCGGTATATGGCCGCGAAGGCCGATCAGCGTGCAGCCAAGACCAAGCATCAGCAGGGCTGCGGACCAGCACAGGCTGCTGAGCCGCATGGCACGTGTCTGGCCCGATACGGAAACTGTGAAAAGACCGAGCACGCAAGCGCCGCTGAAGCAGGCGATTGTTACGCTCGTGAAAAGGGTCGGTGTGTCTAACATCATCTGAAAAGCATCCTGCAAGTAAAATACTCATCTTGCCTGATCGGAAGCGTAAGGCACTTTCGTAAACGCTCTCTTGATATTGTATAATTTTACGAGTGCGCTAATGCCTAAATTCTTGCTTTGGTTGCTTTAAGGTTGTGCAGTGCGGGGCGGAATGCCGGTTGGCGGGATGATGATCGTACCGGAGCGTACGGTTTTGGGCTGAAGCGGCCTTTTCACAAGAGCCAAAACCTGACACAACACTGCCATAGAACAGGCCGTAAGGGATGCCCCGAGGGAGTGCGGCCGGAAGAGACAAGCGCATGCGAAGCTGCATGCGTGGACAGACGCCAAGAGGACGTAAGAAATGCCCCCCTATCGTTCACGGACATCCACCCATGGCCGCAACATGGCCGGTGCGCGCGGCCTTTGGCGCGCCACGGGCATGAAGGACGGCGATTTCGGCAAGCCGATCATCGCGATCGCGAACTCCTTCACCCAGTTCGTGCCGGGCCATGTGCACCTCAAGGATCTTGGTCAGCTGGTCGCACGGGAAGTGGAGAAGGCCGGCGGCGTCGCCAAGGAATTCAACACCATCGCAGTCGATGACGGCATCGCCATGGGCCACGACGGGATGCTCTATTCCCTGCCGAGCCGCGAAGTCATCGCCGATGCGGTGGAATACATGGTCAACGGCCATTGCGCCGATGCGCTGGTCTGCATTTCCAACTGCGACAAGATCACCCCGGGCATGCTCAATGCAGCCATGCGTCTGAACATTCCGGTGGTCTTCGTGTCCGGCGGCCCGATGGAAGCAGGCAAGGTCGTTCTGGAAAACGGCGAAGCCAAGTCCATCGACCTGATCGACGCCATGATCGCAGCTGCCAACGACAAGGTGTCGGATGCGGATGTTCTGACCATGGAACAGAATGCCTGCCCGACCTGCGGCTCGTGCTCGGGCATGTTCACCGCCAACTCCATGAACTGCCTGACCGAGGCGCTGGGCCTCGCGCTGCCGGGCAACGGCTCCACTCTTGCCACCCATGCCGACCGTGAGCGCCTGTTCGTGGAAGCCGGTCACCTGATCGTCGATCTGGCCAAGCGGTATTATGAGCAGGATGACGAGAGCGTTCTGCCGCGCAACATCGCGACCTTCCAGGCGTTCGAGAACGCCATGACGCTGGACATTTCCATGGGTGGCTCCACCAACACGGTTCTGCACCTGCTGGCAGCTTCCTATGAAGGGGAGGTCGGCTTCACCATGGATGATATTGACCGTCTGTCCCGCAAGGTTCCGGTTCTCTGCAAGGTCGCTCCGGCGGTTGAGAACATCCACATGGAAGACGTTCACCGCGCCGGTGGCATCTTCGGCATTCTGGGCGAACTCGACCGGGCAGGCCTGCTGCACACCGACGGCCCGACCGTTCACTCGTCTTCGCTGAAGGAAGCGCTGTCCCGCTGGGACATCACCCAGACCAATTCGGAAAGCGTGCATAATTTCTTCAAGGCAGCACCGGGCGGCGTGCCGACGCAGGTAGCCTTCTCCCAGTCCCGCCGCTGGGATGATCTGGACCTCGACCGCACCAGGGGCGTCATCCGCTCCAAGGACAATGCCTATTCCAAGGACGGCGGTCTGGCCGTTCTGTTCGGCAACATCGCGCTCGACGGCTGCATCGTGAAGACCGCAGGCGTGGACGAGTCTATCCTGACCTTCTCCGGTCCGGCCCGGATCTTTGAAAGCCAGGACAGCGCGGTTTCCGCGATCCTGACCGGCAAGATCACCGAAGGCGACGTGGTGCTGATCCGCTACGAAGGCCCGCGCGGCGGCCCAGGCATGCAGGAAATGCTCTATCCGACGAGCTATCTGAAGTCCAAGGGCCTGGGTAAGGCCTGCGCGCTGATCACCGACGGCCGCTTCTCGGGAGGCTCCTCGGGGCTTTCCATTGGTCACATATCGCCGGAAGCGGCAGAAGGCGGCGCGATCGGTCTGGTCGAGGAAGGCGACATGATCGTCATCGACATCCCGAACCGGGTGATGAAGGTGGATCTGTCCGACGAGGTTCTGGCTGAACGCCGCAAGGCCATGGAAGCCAAGGGCGCGGATGCCTGGAAGCCGGTCGAAAAGCGCAAGCGCAAGGTCAGCACGGCGCTGCGGGCCTATGCGGCTCTGACGAGTTCTGCTGCCAAGGGCGCGGTCCGTATCGTCGACTGATCCGGTTCTTGTCACGTTCGCGTGACGGCTGAACAAGAGAAAGGCCGCCTCCACATCACGCGGGGGCGGCCTTTTCTTTTAATTCCAGACGAAAGGGCTGGCCCTACTCGGTCATGGTCTTGAGCTGGGTATCCGTCATGGCAACGATCACGGCATCCGCGTCGATGTTGATCTCGCTGGCGGGCAGGACAACCTTCTTGGCGCCAAAGCCCAGAATGCCGCCGATCTTGGTTTCAACGGCGGAGAGCTGGCCATTGGACTGGGTCTGAACGGCTGTCACCTCACCGACGCTGGTGCCGTCGAGGGTCAGGACTGGAAGGCCGACAAGCTCTTCAGGGTTTGCGGTGACAGCAGAAGTCTGTCCGCTTGTCTTGGTACTGGTCTGAGCACTTGTCTGGCCATCAGTCTGGATCTGGCCGGTTGCCTGAGCGCCGCTTGATGGAGCCTGTGTCAGCGCATTTCCCGAGACCGCCGGAGCCTTGGGGGGAGCGGACGGCGTGGCTGCATCCATCCGGGTTTGCACCTGAGTGCCGGTTTGGGCTTCGATTGCCGCGCCGGCTGCAGGTGCTGCGCCCGCGGCGATACCGGTTTCGTTGGAAGAGCCTGCATTGAGGCTCAGGCTGTCTGCCAGAACAGGCGTGGCGGCGAACATGGTTGCGCACACAAGGCCCGCGGCGGCTTTGGCAAACAGGCCGGTACGCACTACGGTGGTTTTTCCCAGAGCGTTCATATCGGAACTCCTTCCATCAACTCAAGGCAATCAAGCCTTCGTCTGCCGGTAACACCACGCCTGATAGGCTATGGGCTTCCGGTGAGGTGGAGTTGGGGCTGACGCCGTGGCCAGACCATGAATATTTCAAAATGTTACAAGGCTTGTGATCGAAATCTTGAAATGGTTCGCAGCTGTCCGCAGTTCGGCCTGAACACTTGCAGATTGTGGACTCATTTCTCCACTCTTGCCCTAATTGAAAGCACGCGTTCAATCTCCGCTTCAACCCGCTGGTCTGCAGGCCCTGGTTTGAACCTAAATTAAGTTGTTCAAATTTATTTATTATTTCCCCATTGATGTGACTGTCGGCCTGGAGGCTGAGTTTTTGCGGATAGCTTTGCATCTCCTAGAGAGAATGCCTGTTGGACAAATAGGCCGGGCGATATTCTTAAGGGTTGAATTAAGTAGGACTTAACTCCGGTTATGGTTCCTCTGAGACAATTAGAGCCTTCAAGAGACCGGCAGCAAATAGCTGCCATTCTGTGTTCCGGAGAATTGACCATGGCAAAACCGGTACATCTGACCGGACGTGAGCGAACCTTTCCAGAAAACGAGATCATCGTCAGCAAGACAGATCTGAAGGGGCGCATCACTTACGCAAACCGCACGTTTCTCGAAGTGGCGGGCTACACGGAAAAGGAAGTCATGGGCGAGCCCCATAGCATCCTCAGGCACCCCGCGATGCCCCGGGCCGTCTTCAAGCTGATGTGGGATACGCTGGAAGCAGGCGAGGAAATCTTCGCCTATGTGATCAACCGCTGCAAGAATGGCGATCACTATTGGGTGAACGCCCATATTACGCCGAGCCGGAACGTCAAGGGTGATCTTGTCGGCTATCACTCGAACCGGCGGGTGCCGGACCGGCGGGTGGTCGAAGAGAAGATCATTCCGCTCTACAAGTCTCTGAAGGCACTTGAGGACGGGGCTGACAACCGGAAAGACGGTCTGGTGGTCTCGAGCAAGGCGGTGTCGGATCTTCTAGCCAGTAAGGGCTGCCGTTACGACGAGTTTATTGCGACGCTGAAATATGCCTGACAACAGCCTGACACCGGCGCGGCTTTGCTGCGGCAAGGATGCCTGGCGCTATAACGATCTGGATGAATAAAGACATGTTTTCTCGACTAAGCAAAGCTTCGCTGCGCAAGGCAGCTGCGGTTTGCAAGGCCGTCGCAAACGGTGACTTCGAGGCCCGCATTCTCAACATCACCGAGACGGGCGAAGCCGGGGAGTTGATGCATTCCATCAATCTGCTCATCGACCGGGCCGACGCCTACCTGCGGGAATCCAAGGCCTGCATGGAATATGTCAGCCGCAACCAGCATTTCCGGCTGATCGAAGAGACCGGCATGTCCGGCAGCTTCAAGGATGCCTCGCGCACGATCAATAACGCGGTCCAGGTGATCAAGGAGCGTCACGAAGGTCTCTGCAGGCTCGGCAATGATTTTGAGGGCCGGATGCTGACGGTGGTCAATTCGGTCACCGAGTCTGTCGACACCCTGAACTCCGTCTCGAGCGATGTCGCTGCCGCTTGTGCCGAGGCCAGCGAGCAGTCTGGTGTGGTCGCCAGCGGCGCGGAGGAAGCGTCTTCCAACATGCAGCGGGTGGCCGCCTCCACAGATGAGCTGACCAGCTCGATCGGGGAAATCAACCGCCAGGTCAGTTCCGCGGCAGAAGTCGCCGCAGCCGCTGTGCGCAAGGCCCAGGCGATGGACCAGGAAATCGAAAGCCTGTCCGAAATGTCTGCCAGAATAGGTCAGGTGGTGAAGCTCATTAATGACATTGCTTCCCAGACCAATCTTCTGGCCCTGAACGCCACCATTGAAGCGGCGCGAGCCGGAGAGCAGGGGCGGGGCTTTGCCATCGTCGCGCAGGAGGTCAAGGAACTCGCCGGGGAAACTGCACGGGCAACCGAAGAGATCAATTCCCAGATCACCGAGCTGCAGGACATTACGTCTAACGCGGTGAGCGCCAACAAGGAAATCAGCGAAGCGATCCTTCAGGTCAATCAGATCTCTGCCTCGATTGCAGCCTCTGTCGAGGAGCAGACGGCTGCGACCAGCGAGATCGCCCGCAGCATTGATATTGCTGCGTCCGGAGCTTCGGAAGTCACCAACTCGATCGCGGATGTCCGCCGGGCCACAGCCGAAACGGAAGAAGCGAGCAGCCGCGTCATCGTGGCATCCAAGGAACTCAGCCGGCAGGAAGAAAACCTGAAAGCCCTGCGCGGCGAAATGCGCGACTTCCTTATGGTCGCCACCAAGGTCGGCTGACTAAAACGGAAATGCTTATGACGGCAAAAGGGCCGCGCAAGTTTTGCGCGGCCCTTTTGTATAAGGTAGCTGTCAAATGGATCAGGAACCGGAGTTGACGGCGCCATTGCCATACGGACGGATGACCTTGTCGTCACTGCCCGCGCCACTATCAGCAGCCTTGACGTTCATATCAGCCTGCGCATTGGCGGTACCCGGAAGGACAACCTTGTCATCGTTACCAGCGGCAGTTGCCGGGGCTGCGACCGGAGCGTCCATATCCACTTCAGCCTGAGTGGCGCTAGACGGCATGATCACTTCGTCGTCGTTGCCAACGGTGTCCGGTGCCTTGGCCGCAGGTGAATTGACCTTGATCAGGGCAGCCGAGCCCAATTCAGCGGAAGCCTGAGGACGGATCACCTGGTCGTCATTGCCAGCGGCAGTTGCCGGGGCCGTGACCGGGGCATCCATGTCAACTTCAGCCTGCGCTGCGCCGGAAGGCATGATGACCTTGTCGTCGTTACCGGCGGCGGCCGCAGCTGCGGAAACGGGCGCATCCATGCCCACTTCAGCCTGGGTCGCCGCGTTCGGGCGGATCACCTTATCATCGTTGCCAACGCCCGTTGCCTGGGCTGCACTCACAAGTGCAGTCGAAGCGATCAGGCCGGCAAAAAGAGTAGCAGCAGATTTCTTAGTAAAACGCATGGTCTAATCTCCATTCCATATATTGAGCGCCGGAGTTTTGAGATCAAAGGCTATGATCCAACCTCATCGTTGACGCTTGCAAGGAAAACAGATTGGAGTTGGATTTTGTTCCGGAAAAAATATAGAAAAAACCATCAAAAATTTTGAAACAAATCATGGAGTTTCGCGTTGATTACGCTTCTATCCCGATATGGATCACGCTCTCATGCTGAGTTTATTATTATTTAGCTTCAGATGATGCCCGGGAGTACGTCTCCACCCACAGGCTCGGCGGACAGCCTTTCACCCGCAGGAATTCCCGGTTGAAGTTTGACTTGGTGTTGAAGCCGCTGGAATACATCGCGGAGGTCACACTGGCTCCATCACTCAGCAGATCGCAAGCATGAGCGATGCGGTAGCCATTTATGTAACGGGAAACATTGGCACCGGTTACCCGGTTGATTGTCGTCGAGAGCTGCTTCTCCGGGACATGGAGCTTGCGTGCGATCCGCCCCAGCGTCAGATCAGGATCCAGATACAGCTGGTTCGTGCGCATGAGCGTTTCGACACTGGCGTAAAGTGCTGTGTCCGTTCCATCTTGATCTGTTTCAGCCACTGAAGTTGAAAGGCCGGCCGCAGGACGCTCTGGAAGGTCCTCAACCTCGCTCCCGTCGGGAGAGGCCGCATCCGCCCTGGGAGATTTCAGTGTGTCCGAAAGGTTGAGGGCGCCGATAACCAGCAGGAACGTGCTGGAAAAGACCGAAATGATCCATGTGCGCAGCCATTCCTGCCCGGAGATGACAGCGAACAGGATTGCCATGTCGCTGATCGCGGAGGCAATCAGGGTAACGGCCACCCAGCGCCACAGCAGAACGGCCCGGTTGCCATGTTCGAGACGGATGAGTGGCAGTTCCTCTGCATTCCGGCCCAGCTGGGTCAGTAGCAGCAGCCCGTAGCCTGCGAAAGACAGGATCAGCACCACGTCTACGCCATCCGGCAAAAACCAGATACAGGCAACAACGAGCAGCGGCGTAATCAGGTGCAGCGCGTCTGGCAGCAACGCCAGGGGCCGTATCGATGTGCTGACGAAGGACAGATAGGCCAGGACCGGGATTGCCATGGCTGTCACTGGCTGGATGGGACCAAGCCAGTGCTGGCCGTAATAGAGGTTAGCGCTGGTGATCAGGGACTGTCCGGCACAGACTGCGATCAGCCCAAGGACCATTTTGGGTGTCTCTCCCTCCAGCGCCGCGCGCAATCCCAGAAAGGCGAGCACTGCGGCGGTGAAGAGGGGAATGGGGATGGCAAACATAGCACCTTCGCTTGCGTGGCTGGATCGCTTCCATGTCCTGAAACCGGTTCCGGGACGACCTGAAACCGGATTTAGGACGCTGCAGACGCTGCAATCAACCAGTGTCCGCCTCGTGATCCACCACATGAGGCACCGACATGACCTTATTCGCTCTTCAAACCGTTCTGAACACCTGGCGCCGCCTGAAACCGGGTATTTTGTGTGCCAGCCTTTCCATAGCAGCGCTTGCACAGTTCTACAGCCACGCCCGTGCCGGCGAGCTGCCAGGCTATGACCGGATCGATATTCATGCCAAGCACCGCAGCACTCTTGTCGCCGGGTCCGTCTGGTATCCAGCAGGATCTCAGACCTACCACAGTCTCGTTGGCGACAATCCGGTGTTTCAGGGGACGCGGGCGATGCTCGGCGCGACCGTCAAGGATGGCAAATATCCGCTTCTGGTGCTGTCGCATGGCTCCGGCGGCAACATGGACGGTCTAAGCTGGCTGTCTTCGGAGCTGGCGAAATCCGGCATCATGGTGCTCGGGATGAACCATCCAGGCAGCACCTCCAACGACAGCTCACCGCGCCGGTCCGCCCAGTTTTGGGACCGGGCGCAGGATACGGGAGCCGCTCTCGACGAGATCCTGGCCGATCCGGTCTATGGGCCGCATATCGACCGGGACCGGATCTACATGCTTGGTTTTTCACTCGGTGGCGTGAACACGCTTCAAAACATTGGAATGCGGGCAGATATCCACCTCTATGAAAAGTTCTGCACGCAACAGCCGCAGTCTCCCGGATGTGTCTTCTTCGCCAAAGGGGGCGTGGACTGGAAAGCCGTGGATGCGGAGCGGATTGGCGCTTCCTACGAGGAGCCGCGTCTGGCCGGGGCCATCGCAGTGGATCCGGGCATGCATTTCGCGATGACGCCGGAAAGCGTCGCTGCGGTGAAGAAGCCGGTTCTGTTCATCAATCTGGGCTCGGACGACACGCTCTGGGACGAGATCAATGTCGGTCCAACCGGCTCGAACCTGGCAGCCCATCTGGCTGGTGCCGAATATGTCCAGATCGCGCCAGCCGACCATTTCACCTTTCTGGGGCTTTGCAAGGAGAATGCGGCGCAGCTCCTCAAGGAGGAAAATGACGATCCGGTATGCACCGACCCGAAGGGGGCAGACCGCGCTGACATTCACCGCCGGGTGATTGATGCGGTGACGCAGTTTATCAAGAAGGAGGGTGCCCCTACCTGACGGTCAAGTGTCCCTTGCAAGGCCTCTGCGATTGGATCGCAGGGGCCTTGTACCTTTACCGTGGGGTCAATGCGGCGTGTGCTCCAGACGGCGGTTCTTCAGGCAAAGCGCCGCGAGAAGACCGAGGAAGCCGAGGAGCGCGGCAGTAAAAAACACCGGATGCAAGGCCTGAATATAGGCGGCATGCACAGCTGCCTGAGTCTCTGCCGGAAGGCGGGCGATGGCCTCGGGCGTCAGGTTCTCAAGTTTTCCAGCGCCGGGTAGAGTGAGGCTTGAGCTGTTGATCACGTAGGAAACCAGCGTGCCATAGACCGAAATGGCGATGGATGCGCCGCCCATGCGGGACAAGGTGGTCAGGCCTGTTGCCGCTCCGACATCGCGTTTGGGGGCGGCGTTCTGGACACCCAGAAGAGGCACCTGCTGCCCGATGCCGGTTCCCATGCCCTGAAGGAACAGGAGGATGACAAGAAGGACCAGGCTGCTGTCCTTGTCGATAAAGGTCAGCAGCACCAGCAGGCTTGCCGCCGTTGCGGCGCTGGCAATCGCGAAGGGCTTGTAGAGGCCGGTCTTGAAGATCAGCCGTCCCGCGTTGACGGAACCAAAGGCAATGCCGCCTGTCAGGGGAATGAAAAACAGGCCGGCCATAGAGGGCGAGAGGCCCAGTCCGGACTGCAGGAAGAGAGCATAATAGTTGGCCATGCCGATGCCCATGCAGCCGCCGGCAGCTGATATGATCAGCAGAAGGGTTATGGTCTGGTTCTGGAAAAGCTCCAGCGGAATGACCGGCTCCGCAGCGCGCCGTTCCACCAGCACCCATGAAATCGCACAGACGCATCCGGCTGCAACGATGGCAACGCTTTCCGTGGCAATCAGACTGCCGAAGAGGGTTGGGCTGTCAGCCCAGAGCACCAGGCTGGAGATCGCCCCGGCCAGAAGGGCAGCGCCCAGATAATCGATCTTCGGCGCTCTGAGCGGGCGTTTGTAGGGCAGCAGGAGGCTCAGGCTGATCACGACGGCGATTCCGATCGGGACATTGATCAGGAAGATCGAGCGCCAGCCGAAATGGTCTGTCAGGAAACCGCCGAGGGTCGGGCCAATTGCCCCGGCCAGCATGAGCACCAGACTGGTGTAGCTTTGATACTTGGCCCGCTCTCTGGGGGTGAAGATATCGGCATTCACGGAAAACACCGAGACCATGATGCCGCCGCCGCCAAGAGCCTGAAGCACGCGGGCCGCAATCAGCGTTTCCATCGAGACCGCCGCTGCGCAGGCGATGGAGCCCGCGGCAAACAGCACGATGACGGCAATGAGCACATATTTGCGGCCGAACAGATCGCCCAGTTTGCCGTAGAGCGGCATGACGGCGCTTGAGGTGAGAAGATAGGCGGAGGTTACCCAGCTGAAACCTTCGATCGATCCGAACTCTCCGACAATGGTGGGGAGGGCGGTGGAGACGATCTGCACGTCCATCATCGCCATGAACACGGAACACATCAGGACGAGATAGACGAAGAGCCTCAGCCGTTTGTCCGTGATGAGCAGGCTGTCGTCGTCATGGCCGGGCGTGGCAGAAGCCGTAGCTTCGGAAGTCGTTTGGGAGCTCATGGGAAACCTGTAAAGAACTAAGTTTCCCTTATATATGCTTGAGGCACATATTTGTCAAAGTCATAAAGGTGTAATATGCAGGTGCCGCGGCAAGCTTGGGCGAGCCGCAGACATTCATATTTAGGCTGGGAACGCGTGACCGGCACGAAAGCGGCTCAATGACGGATCAAAAAATGAAGTCTCTGATCGAGCGGATCGGCTTGACCATGGCCCGCTACCGGGTTCTGGCCAAGAGCCGTCTGATCACGCGGATGACGCTCGGCAGGATGGGTGCGGATCTCGACATTGCCTATCTGGACATGATGGAACTTGTGGGCCGTTGTGCCCGCAAGGGGCAGGAAGTGACCGTTGGCACCGTTGCTGAATTGATGCGGATCGATCCGTCCCGCGCCAGCCGGGCGGTGGCGCAACTTGTCGATCAGGGATACTTCCACCGTGACGTCTCCCAGGAAGACGCGCGGCGTTCGGTCCTGTTTCTTACGGACAAGGGACAAAAGGTTCTTCACGACAAGGTGGAGGTCAAGCTGGGCCTGATTTCCAGGATTGTCGAGGATTGGCCGGAAGAGGACATTGCCCGCTTCGCTGATCTTTACGGCCGGTTCCTCGACGATTTCGAGCGGGTTGCAGCCGACCAGCTGCGGGAGCAGCAGGACGAGGGGTAGAGGCTCGCTTGACGCGTAACAGCTAGGCGCCCCTTTTACCGTCCTACAGCCTCCGGGCCCTTGGCAGAGCCACGAGGAAGAGCAAGGCGAACCCCGCGCTCATTCCAGCCATGGCATAAAAAAGGGCCGATACACTGGTGCCGGTGTCGAGCAGAACGCCGATGATGCTGGGACCGAGGGCTCCGAGCAGAACGCCGCTGGCTGTGGTGAAAGACCGGATCGAGCCGAAGTGTCCGAGGCCGAAGAGGCGGGACAGAAGCACATCCTTGAGCGGCATCACCATTCCCATCGCCATGCCCGCAAAGCCCAGATAGAGGGCGATGCCGATGGGGTTTTGAAGGCTGCCAAAGGCAAGCAGGGCGGCCATCTGCGGCAAAAGCACGACAGGCAGCAGGCGTAAGGGGCCGATCCTGTCAGCGAGTGTGCCGGTCAGAAGCGATCCGCCGATGTTGGCAGCAGCGGCCAGCGGATAGCCCGCCACAAACCAGGCCGGATCCCAGCCCTTCGCCTGTGTCAGCGCAACCTGGTGGAAGAAGATCGCGATGTTCATGATGACCGGCGAAAGCAGACCTGGCACCAGCAGATAGAGCAGGGGGTTACGCAAAAGCTCGCCCAAGGTCCAGGACCGGGCAGTTTCTTGCGGGCGGAGCGGTTCTTCCGGTGCTGCTTGGATCTTGCCGGCATCTGCCCGAGCAGGCGGAAGATTGCGTGTCAGAGCCAGGAACAAGGGCAGGCACACCGCGATCAGGAGGATCGCCACGGTCAGCCAGGTGTTGCGCCATCCGGCTAGAGCCATAATGGCGACGGCGGCCAGAGGCAGCGTTGCTTCCCCGATCGGATTGCCAAGCGAGGCCATCGACAGGGCCCTGCCGCGCACATTGGCGGGAAACCACTGGGTCATGGAAGAAACGGAGACGTGGGGAGCCATGCCCTGCCCCATCAACCGGACTGCATAGAGTGCAAAGGCCAGAACGACCACGTTCCCGGCCAGTACAACCAGTCCGGAGGCGGCAGCCAGCGCTGAGATCGTCAGGGCGCCGATCAGAACCGTCGAATGCCGGTCCACCAGCCGTCCCAGGACCATGAGGGTCAGTGCGCTGGCGATGGTGATGGTGGTGTAGAGCGCTCCGAAGGCGCCGTTGGAGAGATCGAAGCTGCCGCGGATCTCGCCGCCGAAGACGGCAATGAAGAAATTCTGCCCGAAACTGGAGACAAACGTCAAAAGCACTCCGGCCAGAACATGTCTCGGATTTTGACGCAGGATCGTCAGCATGGCTCTTCGGTTCCCCTTTTGGCGGAAGGTTCCATTTCAGAACTCGAGCGGCAAGGCTGGTTGCGGGAAAAAGCGTTCTGCTGCGGGAGTTGTGTAGTCGGATATTGACGGCCGCCGAGCGTTCAACCCTCACCCGGCGCGTCGCGCCGACCTCTCCCATGCTTGGGAGAGGTGTCTGGAGGAGAGGCTTTTTAAGGTTGAGACGCTGGACCGGAAGAGAGGAATGCTGTCTCTCGACCTGCCGCAGCAGGTTCCCTCTCCCTGGCGGGGAGAGGGCTAGGGTGAGGGGCGGACGCAACGCTGTTTATGCGGGTTCCGCGACCTTGGCTTTGACCAGCCGGGCGACCACGTTTTCGATGATCTTGTGGCCGGCGTCCTGATCGAGAGACATGATCGACTCCGGATGGAACTGAACGGCGGCGATCGGTTCCTCGTCGTGTTCGATGGCCATGACCACCCCGTCCTCAGTCTCCGCCGTGACCCGGAAATGCGGGTCCAGCTTGTCGCGCTTGGCATAAAGCGAGTGATAGCGGCCAACGACGACCGGGGCCTTCAGCCCCTCGAACAGGATTGAGTTGCCGGCGATCGAGATCGGAGACGGCTTGCCATGCATGGGCACGTCGAGCTGGCCGAGTTCCCCGCCGAAGCTTTCCGCCAGAGCCTGAAGGCCAAGGCAGACGCCGAAGACGGGCAGGGCGCGGGCACGGGCCCGGCCGATGGTGGCCGCACAGTCGAAGTCCTTCGGGTTGCCGGGGCCGGGCGAGAGCACAACCAGATCCGGCTTCACATCCTCAAAGACATGATCGGCAACCGGCGTACGGTAGGTGACCACGTGCGCGCCGGTCTGGCGGAAGTAATTCGCCAGCGTGTGGACGAAGCTGTCCTCATGGTCGACAAGCAGGATCTTCAGGCCAGCGCCCAGCTTCGCTTTCGCGGTCTTGTCCTCGGGCTTGGTGGCAAGGCCCGCCTCGCGCACAGCTGCCCTCATGGCTTCCGCCTTGAGCTCGGTCTCGGCTTCCTCGTCTTCGGGAATGCTGTCGTAAAGTAGGGTAGCGCCAGCGCGGATCTGGGCCACACCGTCCTTGATGCGGACGGTGCGGAGCGTCAGGCCGGTGTTCATGTCGCCATTGAAGAGCACGGCGCCAATCGCACCGCCATACCAGGCGCGCGGGGACTTCTCGTGGCTCTCGATGAATTCCATCGCCCACCGCTTCGGCGCACCGGTCACGGTCACGGCCCAGGTGTGGGAGAGGAAGGCGTCGAGCGCATCCATGTCTTCGCGCAGGATGCCTTCGATATGGTCCACCGTGTGGATCAGCCGGGAATACATCTCGATCTGGCGGCGGCCGATCACCTTGACGGAGCCGGGCACACAGACACGGCTCTTGTCGTTCCGGTCCACGTCCGAGCACATGGTCAGCTCGGCTTCGTCCTTGGCAGAGTTCAGAAGCTTGCGGATCTGGGCTTCATCTTCGATGGCGTTCTTGCCGCGCCGGATGGTGCCGGAGATTGGGCAGGTTTCGACCCGCCGGCCGCCGGTAACGCGGACATACATCTCCGGAGAGGCGCCAACGAGATATTCCCGGTTGCCCAGGTTGAAGAAGAAGGAATAGGGCGACGGATTGATCTGCTGCAGGCGGCGGGACACGGCAGACGGCGGATTGGCGCAGGGCTCGTAGAAGGTCTGGCCCGGCACCGTCTCGAACAGGTCGCCCCGGCGGAAATAGTCCTTGGCCTTTTCGACCAGCCTTGCGTATTCGCCTGGCTCATGATCGCCCCGGCCCGGATCTTCATTGGCGGGGGTGTATTGGCTCTTTTCTCCGTCGCGCGGCAGGCCGCGGGTGGAGCGGCCATCGACCTCGAATTCATATTCAAGAACGTAGGCACGCTTGCCATGGTGGTCGACGATCAGAATTTCGTCCGGCAGGAACAGCACGACATCACGCTGGTCATCCGGGCGCTTGAGCTTCAGGTCGATGGGCTCGAACTGGAAGGCAACGTCATAGCCGAAGGCGCCGTAAAGGCCGAGCTGATCATCGCCACAGGCGAAGAGATCCTTGAGGGCGCGCACGATGGAGAAGGTCGAGGGCTGACGGGAGCGCTCTTCTTCCTGGAACACCCGGTCCGGCGCCTTGACGGTCAGGTCGATGCGGCCATCGGTGACAGTGAAAGTGCCCACATCCGGATGGTCCCGCAAAGCGGATACGATCGCGGGAAACAGAACCTGCCCACGCTCGTTCAGGACCCTGATGGACACGTCGCGGCCAGCGGATTCCATCACCAGGGGCGGATTGACCAGCGCCATGTCCCAGCGGGTGTAGCGTCCGGGATATTCATAGGACGAGGACAGGACCGCACCGCGCTCCGCGTCCAGCCGGTCAATCCAGCGGGACGTGCCTTCGTCGTAGTCTGCGGGGCGGGAAGAGCGGTGGATGGCGATGCCACCCTGGGTCACGTAAGTCTGGTCTGCCAGTGCCGGCATCTGTCTAATCCTCCATGGGGCGCTGTTGGAAGGCATCCCCAGATAGACCAAAGGCCGCTGGCGGGGAGCCCCGCGGCGGCCTTTTGGTCAACTTCGAACACGTTAGAACATGGGAAATCGCTGGCCGCCGTCAGACGTCCTGCCACCACCAGATTGTGTTCATAATAGCGTTCATGGGCTTTGAATATCCGATGCGCGCCAGCGTGGCAATGGGGCGGATGGCCCATTTGGGAATTTCCGCCTCATCACAGGTGGGACGCGGGATCAGGACGCGGCGACTGCGGATAGAAAGCTCTCCACCTCCGCCTTGAGCAGATCCGTCTTTTCAGCCAGGTCTCCAGAGGCGTTGAGAACCTGGCCGGCGGACCGGCTGGTCAGGCTGACCGTCTGGGACAGTTCGGACATGCTGAGCGAAACCTCTTTCGTGCCTTGCGCTGCCTGCTGGACGTTGCGGGTGATCTCGGTGGTCGCGGTGCCCTGCTGGCTGACAGCAGATGCGATCGCGGTGGTGTAGCGGCTAACGTCTTCCATGACGCCGGAGATCCCGGCAATGGCCTCCGCGGAGTCTCTGGTGGCTCCCTGGATAGAGGCGATCTGGCTTGCGATGTCTTCGGTCGCCTTGGAGGTCTGTGTGGCGAGTTCCTTGACTTCGCTTGCAACCACGGCGAAGCCGCGTCCTGCGTCTCCCGCCCGCGCAGCCTCAATGGTCGCATTGAGCGCGAGCAGGTTGGTCTGTTCGGCAATCGCCCGGATCAGGGTGACCACTTCACCGATTTTTGCGGCAGAGGCGGAGAGGCCTGCAACCAGTTCGTTCGTTGCCCGTGTGCTGCTGGTCGCCTGGTCCACCACGCCGGTGGTCTGGGTAACCTGGCGCGAAATCTCACCAATCGAGGCTGCCAGCTCCTCCGCTGCACTTGCGACGGTCTGGACGCTCTGGCTTGCCTCACCGGAAGCGCTCAAGGTGCGGTCCGCGTGTCCTGAGCTCTCTCTTGCCATGTCTGTCAGAGCGCGGGCGGTGCTGTCCAGATCCTGCGCCGTCCCGTCGACGGCTGACAGGATTGAGGCCGCCTTTTCCCGGAAGCCGGCGATCAGATGTTCGATCCGGAGCTGCCGCTGTCTGGCAAGATCTTCCTCGCGGGCCTGTTCCTCCTGGAGCTTCTGACGTTCCAGCGCATTGGTTCGGAACACTTCGACAGTGCGGTTCATGTCGCCGATTTCATCGCCCCGGTCCGTACCGGTGATCTTGATCCCGGTCTCCCCATGGGCGAGGCGCAGCATCAGCTCCGTCGTCGCACGGATCGGCTGGGCGATGGCCCGGTGCAGCAGCATGGCCAGCAGGACGCCTAGGGCGAGAGTGGCGGCGAGCGCCGAGCAGATCACCACGACGGCGTTCGACCCGGCTGCCCGGCTGTCCTTGCTTTGGGTGGTGACGATGCCGGAAATCTCGACGGCCAGTTCATCGGAGAGGCGCTGCAGATCCGCAATGCCCGCTTCTGATGCCGTTCTGGAATGGCTCATGGACTGGAAAGCTTGCTCGAAGGTGAGAATTGCTTCCGGCATAGCACTGATGGCCGAAGCGGCAGCAGGCAGCACGTCGCTGGATTTTGCCAGCTCTTCGGCAGAGGTCTTCAGCATCCCGATCTTGTTCAGGATGACCTTGCCCTGACCGGTGTCTTCCTTCTGGAAGGAAATCGTATCTGCCTGCAGGCTGGCTGCGGTGAGGGCAAGCGTGTTGCCGCTGGCGCTGATATCCGCCAGGGACGACAGGTGGGCCTGCCGCCCGATGGCGTCGCCGAGCTGGCTGTCGAGGGACCGGTAGGCCGCGACGCGCAGTTCAGGAGCCTGCGACTTGATCGTCTCGATGAGGTCCGCGACAGTTTTCTTCTTGCCCATCTTGTTGAAGAGGTTCGTTTCCGCGAGAAGGTCGGGAATGCCGGTCTGGAGAAGACGGGTGTTTTCCGCCACGCCCTTCAGGGTTTCCCCGCTCACGCCGTCGATCCTTGCTGTTTCCAGCGCCGTTCCGGCCTCAACCATTCTGGCAAGGCTGGCTTCAATCTCCAAAGCGGTTTCCGGGGTCATGTCCTTTTGCTTGAACTGGGAAGACTTGCCGAACTTCTCATCCAGCCGGGTTGCCTCTTCCCGAAGCACACCTGCCTGGCTGCCATATCCACGGGCGGAGGACTGGGTTTTGCGGGCCGCTGTCGCAGCCTCTGCAGCTTTCCGCTGTTCTTCAGCAACCTCCTTGCTGATGGTGGAAGCAAGTCCGGCGAGTTGGAGCGTCGCTGCGGCGATGGCCCTGCTCGCGTCCGCTTGATCCTTCACTTCGACGGCCACTTTGCTGAACCGTTCGCCATAGTCTCCAAGCAAAATCTGGGATTGATGGACGCTTTGATGGCTCTCCGACCCATCGGCAATCACGGTTTCAAGCCGTCGCAGGCTGTCCACCAGGCCCTGGATCTGGCCCGCTGTTGCCTCAGCGTGTTCCCTTGAAGGGTGATCGAGGAAGGTGCGCTGAGCGCCGAGAACCTGATGAAGCGAGGCGAGGGCGGCCGATGCCTTGTCCGTGACATCTGCGTTGCGCGTGAGCGCGAAGAGATTGAAGACGGCAGTTGCGCCCAGAACGCCGGTTAGCAGCAGGATGGTTCCAAGTCCACCCCAGACCTTGTGGCCGAATTTCAGATCAGAGAATTTGCGGATTCCAAACATTCTGTTGTCCCAGCAGCGTCTTGAGAAGCAGCGCTTTACCCGCTTCCGTGAAACTTGCTGCAAAGCAACAGAGCCGGATGACAGGGATATGACTATTGCTTGAGGCAAGAAACCGGGCTGGAGAGGCAATGGTTAAGCCCTGGTCCTGGCCGTAGGATCATTTTCTCAAATAGAGCTGCCGCAGCTGGAATTCAGGCGGGTACGAGCTGTTTGAGAGCACGGGATTCCAGAACTTGAGCCTCGTAAGAACTACTTAAGGATACTGGAAGTTTTCCCGGAAAAAGGTTTGGAAATCCTATCCATTGGCTCTTGCGAACACAGCGTTCAGCTTGAGAGGACAATCCTCCCTTTCAGGGGGAGCCCCAGGATCTTAAGTTGGCGGCCAGGATATGGCCCGCTTCACGGCGTGACGCGCCGCAGCCGCAACAACAGGATGACTGACAAGACAATGACCCAGACACTTGAACTTGGTCTCGATACGTTCGGTGACATCACCGAAGCTCAGGACGGCTCTCTCAAGCATGAAGCGGATGTGCTGCGGGATCTGGTGGAGCAGGGCGTTCTGGCAGATGAAACCGGCGTCGATTTCCTGGGTCTTGGCGAGCATCACCGGGCTGATTTTGCCATCTCCGCTCCGGAAATCCTGATGTCCTTTCTGGCTGCCCGGACCAGACAAATCAAGCTTGGGACCTCGGTAACGGTCCTGTCGTCTGATGACCCGATCCGCGTTTTCCAGCGTTTTTCCACCCTGGACGCTCTGTCCGGCGGACGGGCCGAGATTACCTTGGGCCGCGGCTCTTTCACTGAGAGTTTCCCGCTCTTCGGGTTCAAGCTGGATCAGTATGAAGTGCTGTTTGAGCAGAAGCTCGATCTTCTGTCCGCGCTTTTGAACAATGAAGTGGTGAGCTGGTCCGGCCAGATCCGTCCGCCGCTGAAGCAGCAGCGGGTGTTCCCGCGGGTTCAGTCCAAGCCGCTGACCTGCTGGATCGGTGTCGGCGGGAGTCCGGAATCCGTTGTGCGTGCGGTGACTTACAACATGCCGATGATGCTAGCGATCATTGGAGGTAATCCGGCCCGCTTCAAACCCTATGTCGAGCTCTATCATCAGGCCTGTGCCCAGATGGGGCATGAGGTGAAGCCCTTGGGCGTTCACTCTCCGGGCCATGTGGCCGAAAGTGATGAAGAGGCGCTGGAGCAGCTCTGGCCGCATTATAAGGCGTTTCACGACCGCCTTGGCAGTGAACGCGGCTGGGCGCCCATGGGCAAGGAGGCCTTCATCCAGGAAGCCCGTGGCGGCTCGCTTTATGCAGGGGCCCCGGAGACCGTGGCCCGGCGCATTACCAAGACGATCGGGACCCTCGGTCTCTCCCGTTTCGATCTGAAATACGCCACCGGCACCATGCCTCACAGCCAGCTGATGAAGAGCATTGAGCTCTATGGCACCAAGGTCATGCCGCTGGTGCGCGAGATGGTGGCGGGCTGAGCATCAAGCCTTTGTAACTAATTGGCGTCGTAATGAAATGAAAAGCGCTGACCGGGGTTGGGCCGGTCAGCGCTTGATTGTTTCGCGAGGAGGTGATTATTCGCCGCGCCCCGCGAGGCAGTCTGTCGGCTGGAATGGCTGGGTTTCCGGGTCGCACTCGATCAGACAGTCTGAAGCCACGAGGCAGTCGGAAATGACCTGGCAGAGGTCGTCGTCCGATCCCTTGGGGTTGCCGAAAAGGTCGCGGCTCAACGGCCAGATGTCAAACGGCGGAACCTGCTTGAACAGACGTGTGTAATCGATCAGGAAGCGGATATACATGATCGGAAGCTTGGGTTCTTCCTGGATCGACTTGGGCGTGTGGTGAATATATTCACCAAAAGCCTTGTTGCAGAAATCGACATATTCTTTGGTGTGCAGAATGAAAGTGTGAAAGAGCTCGTCGATCGTGTCGATGGTGCCATAGTTCACATTGTGAGAACCACAGACCTCGAAGAACCGGCGGAATTCCGTCTCGATGCGAGAGAGCTTCTCTTCACTGTAATCAGGGTGGTTTTTCTTGAACGCATCCATGACCTTGGAGAGGTCATAGGAGTGGATGACGTTCTTCATCTTTTCAAGATCAGTGGTCTTCATGGAAGTCTCCTCGGTCAAACTGCAGGGGGAGTGGGGGGCTTGGCGGATCTTGCTGCAATGTCTTCTCCGCGCCGGATATGAAATCGGTGCCGCAGTTTCCCCTCAGGCCTTTCTCTTGAAAGATCTTGAACCGGCTTTTGAAAGTTGGCTGAAGGTGTCCGCTGCTGTGCGAAGAAACATGGCAGGCATAAGCCGTGATTTTGATTAAAATCTACTTAAAATTGTCATTTGTGCGCATAGTATTTTTCGCTGGTGCAGCTTTTGGGAGAGCTGGTGCAATGAGCGGCGGAAAGGCGGGATTGCGGGTTGACGCGGCCTTCATGTTTCGGGCTTACCTTCTGATCTATACTGCGGTGCAATATGGAGACTGTCTGTCCGGCGAGGGGCAAGCAGCAGAGGGTAGCCAATGGACCATTATCAGCTCATCGTCATCGGCAGCGGCCCGGCTGGGCGCCGGGCAGCGATTCAGGCGGCGAAATTCGGACGCGACGTTCTTGTCGTGGAAAAAGGGCGCCGTGTTGGAGGTGTCTCCGTGCACACGGGCACAATTCCGTCAAAGACCCTGCGCGAAACCGCGCTCAACCTGTCCGGATGGCGCGAGCGCGGGTTCTACGGCCGGGCGTACCGGGTCAAGCAGGACATCTCGGCGGACGACCTGAGAGCCCGCCTGCATATTACCTTGAACCACGAGATCGAGGTGCTGGAGCATCAGTTCGCCCGCAACAAGGTCGACACCCTGCGTGGCGAGGCCAGGTTCGTGGATGCTCATACGCTGGAAGTGACGGGAGATGCTGGCGAGACCCTCAAGTTCACCGCCGACCGCTTCCTGATTGCTGTCGGCACCAAACCCTTCCGCCCGGACTATGTGCCTTTCGACGGGGAATGTGTGCTGGATAGCGACGAGATCCTGGAGCTGGCGGATCTGCCGCGTTCCATCGCCGTCATCGGCGCAGGCGTCATCGGCGTTGAATATGCCACTATTTTTTCCGCGCTTGATGTGCATGTGACCCTGGTCGAGCCGCGCAATTCCATGCTGGATTTCATAGACAGCGAGCTTGTTGCAGATTTCACCCACGAATTGCGCGACCGGGGCATGGCCCTGCGGTTCGGTGCCAAGGTTGAGAAGATCGTCAAGCATGGCCCCGGCAAATGTGAAATCACGCTGGAGGGCGGGCGTTCGGTCCGCTCCAACGTGGTGCTGTTCGCCGCCGGACGCATGGGCGCGACCGACAGCCTTAACCTGGAAGCCTGCGGGCTTCCTGCGGATCACCGGGGACGTCTCAAGGTCGACCCGGCAACCTTCCAAACCGAAGTGCCGCATATCTTCGCGGCTGGTGATGTCATCGGTTTCCCGAGCCTTGCCTCTACCTCCATGGAGCAGGGCCGCATTGCCGCCTGTCATGCGCTGGGCGAAAAGGCCTATGACCCGCCGGAGTATTTTCCATATGGCATCTATGCCGTTCCGGAAATCTCGACGGTTGGTATGACAGAGGAAGAGGTCAAGCAGCGCGGCATTCCCTATGAATGCGGCATCGCCCGGTTCCGGGAGACCTCGCGCGGCCACATCATGGGCCTGAATTCCGGCATGCTGAAGATGATCTTTTCCCTGAAGACCCGGCGTCTGCTCGGCTGTCACATCGTGGGAGAGGGGGCAACCGAACTGGTCCATATCGGCCAGGCGGTACTGAACCTGAAGGGAACGCTCGAATATTTCGTCGAGAACACCTTCAATTATCCGACCCTCGCCGAAGCCTACAAGATCGCGGCGCTGGACGCCTGGAACCGGATGCCGCCGCTCGACCGTTAGCAGCTTTCAGAACGAAAAAAGCCTCCGGAACGGCCACTCCGGAGGCTTTCGTGTTTAAGGCAAGCCCGCGCTTATTTGACGCCCAGCAGCTCGACTTCGAACTTCAGCGTTGCGTTCGGCGGAATGACCCCGCCAGCGCCGCGGCTGCCATAGCCCATCTGCGGTGGAATGATCAGCTCGCGCTTGCCGCCGACCTTCATGCCTGCGACGCCTTCATCCCAGCCCCGGATCACCCGGCCCGCGCCGAGCGGGAAGGAAAAGGGCTCACCTCGGTCCACGGAGGAATCGAACTTGGTGCCGTCCATCAGCCAGCCGGTGTAATGCACCGTGACCATCTGTCCTGCGACGGCTTCCGCGCCATCACCTACCTTGAGGTCGGTGATCTTGAGCTCTTCCGCATGGGCGATGGCGGCAGAGGAGGCAATGAGGCCAGCGGCAAGGCCGGGGCGCAGGAACTTGAACAGCTTGCGGATCATGTAAGAATCTCTCGCAGTTTCAGATGACAGGAGCCTGCCGGGTCATTCCGGCGGGAATGTGATGGCCGGCGGGATTATGGTCGGTTGTGGTCAGTCGTTCCAGAGCCAGGCCGCGCCGCGCACGCCCGAGCTGTCGCCATGGCGGGCCTTGCGGATCGGCACTTCATAGACATCGGACATGATATAAGGAGCCATGGCGGCGGGAAGGTCTTCATAAAGCTCTTCCACGTTCGACATGCCACCGCCCAGAACAAAGCAGTCCGGATCAAGCAGGTTGGCCGACATGGCCATGGCCCGGCCAAGGCGGCTGACATAGGCCTCGTAAGTGGCCTTGGCGCCTGCGTCGCCCGCGCGCTTGGCTGCCATGATCTCGTGGCCTTTCAGGGACTGCCCAGTGCGCTCCAGATGATCTGCCTGAAAGCCGGTGCCGGAGCACCAGTGGTCAATGGCGCCAGGATGGCCAAGCCAGTTGACCGGGCCGGGAAACTCCTCCGGCTTCAGCCACGGCACGGGGATCGCGCCCCATTCGCCGCCAATGCCGTTGGCGCCCCGGTGGGCCTTGCCATCAATGGCGATGCCCGAGCCGCAGCCAGTGCCGATGATGATGGCATGAACGATGTGGCAGCCCGCGCCGGATCCGTCCGTGGCCTCAGACACGGCCAGGCAATTGGCATCGTTCTGGATGCGGACGGGGCGGCCCATCCGGCGCTCCAGATCCTTGTCCAGCGGTTTGCCGTTCATCCAGGTGGAATTGGCGTTCTTCACGAGACCCGTTGCCGGTGATATGGAGCCGGGAATACCGAGGCCGAGGCTGCCGGTTTGGCCTGTCGCCTTTTCCGCGTTGGCGACCAGCGTTGCCACTGCTTCGATGCAGCCGTCATAGTCGTCGCGGGGGGTGGGCATGCGCTCGCGGAACAATTCCTCGCCCCTGTCCCCCAGGGCGATGATTTCCATCTTCGTCCCGCCCCAATCGATGCCTAGCCGCATGCTGCCTCCCGAATTTCCAAAGTCCTGAACAGCATGCGCCTGAACGGCAAACAGGCTGTGAGCGGCGTCATGTAACCGGCGCATCTAGAGGGTTTCAAGAGGCTTGATGCGGTCGCTGTTCACGAACTTTCTGAAAACCCGTTGAAATGACCCGGTTTTAGGACCAGAAGTGGGGGCAAGGAAGCTGTGCGGCGCTCTGTGGCGGAGGTTTGGCTGCATGGGTTCCTGATTGCAGCAGCTGTCTTGCGGGCGCTGCTGCCGTTTGAGGCCGGACCATGGACAAACGCAAGCGCGAATTTGAACAGGGCAAACGCCGGGCTCCCGATTGGCTGCGGCAGGACAACCGCCGCCGCATCTGGGGCGAGGATGCTGCCTTTGCCGCTGCGCCCCCGCGGCCGGTCCAAAGGGCGCCCTGGCGCGGCGGAAAGCTCAAACCCGCACCCCAGGGCCAAGTGCTTGCCCGCGCGCTGATGATCGGCCTGCCTCTTGTGCTGGCCGCAGCCCTGACAGGAGCGGTGGTGTTCAGCGATGAACTCGGTCTGACAGAGCCGGCCCCGGCGCCCCTTGCGGCGCCTCAAATCCCGGATCCCCTGGCCGGGTTCGATGCCGGCACCCGCCAGACCCTGACGGAACCGGACGTCCTGGTCCCCGCAACGCTGAAGCTCGGCTTTAGGGGCGATCCCCAGTCGCTCTGCGACGAGATGGGCGCCATGGGGCTGGAGAACAGCGGCTGGAACCGTGCTCCCTTTATTTCGGGCGCCTGGCAATGCGCGTCCAGCCTGGTGCCGCTGACCACGCCCAGCGTCGACTATGGCCCCGCGACCCTGTTCTTCCTGCTCAGGGGCAAGGCTGCGGACAAGGTCGACTATCTGCGGCTGAAGCTGAACGTGGAAGATCCCAAACAAAAGGAAATTGGCGAGAAAGCGGCCCGCATGGTCATCTCCGCCTTGTCTGACCGCTATGGCTGGGCCGTGCCTGACGAATTCCTCCAGGCCATCCGGGACTTCAGGCCGCTGGAGACCACGGACCGGGGCGTCCGCCTCTCCGTTGCCCCGGAAAATCCGAATCTGACCGGCGACCCCGCCGCCGCCCGCCGCCTCAACATCATCATCGACTTTGGCGACCCGGAACTGATCCGCCCGGCGGACGGGTTCGAGCGGTGAACGGGGCGTTGTCACGCTCAGCAGGACTTTGGCCTGCCGCCCGGCCTTTTATTATGGCATCCTCAGGATGAGGATGAGAGGTTGATGACAAAGGGGGGCTCTTTTCCCGTTCGTCATGGTCGGGCTTGACCCGGCCATCTGCAAGTCATTGACTTGTTTAGGTCCTCGGCTCAAGGCCGAGGAAGACGGAGGAGAGGTGGGGGGCAGCAGTCTGGCCTCCTCAGGATGAGGATGAGAGTTATTTGGCACCGCATATCAACACGGCCGCCTCATCCGAAGATGCAGCGATGCTGCGTCTCCAAGGATGGGAGGCTTCAGCCTTTCTTTGCCTGACCCATCAGGAATTGCTCCTGCCTGCAAGAATGACCTAGGATTGCTGACGCGGACTTGCTCCATGGGGCAGGGCATTCATCAATAGGCTGGGGGCAGTCATGTTCTGAATTGGCAAGTTCACGTTGGAAAAAGGCACCGGTCCGCAGGCCGGACGGCGGAAACAGGTGGGGAGGCTTGCCTCTTGCCGGAGATTGGGGCTGGCGCTGGTCGTGGCACTCAGCGGTCTGGGACTGACGACCACCATCTCCCATGCAGCCGATTACGCCGTCTATGAAGAGCATTCGCCGGAAACCAAGCCGATGCAGCCGGGCGGGAACCTGCGGACGCTGAACCGGGTGATCACCCAGACGGGCGATGCGATCCATCTGGACACGGAAACCGGCATCGTCTCGCTCAAGGCTGGAACCTACCGCATCTCTGGCGTGTCCGTGGTAACCTATTTCGACGCCACGGCGGATACGGATGGCCGGGTGTCGGCTGCAGCCCGACCCAATGCCAGCTATGCCATGCTGCTACATCCGGGCAAGGCCAGCCGCGACGTGGAGCCTCTGGCTCTGGGAACCGTCGCGACCGCAAACATGGTCCCGAGCCTCGTCGACACGATCCTGACCTTCGACCAGGACACCCAGATCGTGCTGATGCACCAGGCCGGCCGCGATGTGGAAGGCATCTATCTGGAGGTCTATGTCGACAACTCCGACAAGCACGTCATGGCCCGGCTGGTGATCCAGAAGCTGGAATAGGGGCGCCTCAATAGAAATGAAGGGCTGGATTTTCATCGAATTTGGAAAGTGGGTTTACTATGAAATACTGTCTTATAGTGTCGTTGGCCGTTGTTCTTGTTGGGTGTGTGAGCACTGAAAGTAACTATAATCGTGGTGATAATTCACAACGAAGTGCTGACATGGATGATTGCCAAGTGAATGCGCTTTCCAAGGCGCCAAGGGCGCTAAATAGTTACAACGTTGACCTAAATTTTGACTTGCGAATGAGGATATTTGACGCGTGCATGTCCGAAAAGGGGTATGCGAAGACGTAGCATTGGGGCCAGGGAAGTAAGTTCTTTGGTCTTCTCGGATAGAAACCCATGCATGCAGTGTCACCCCGGCCGAAGGCAAAGCCGGAGAGCCGGGGCCTACTCATTTCCAGAGTGGTCGTGCCGTCTGGCGTGGCCGCAAGTTCAATTCCTAGCGCCTCTTTCCCTCAGAGTGGGGAGTGAGCGGGTATCCCGTTCTTTCTCAAGGCGAGGCAGTCGATCTGATCTGGAAACATGCGATGAGATGACAGGCTACATCTTCACGATTGGCAGGAATTGCTCAGCTCTGGCAATGAGTAGGCCCCGGTTCTCCGCTTCGCTGCGACCGGGATGACGACCAGCTAATAAATGCCTCACCCGAACATCCCCCGGTCTTCCGCAACGCAATTGCGGAGGAAGTCCTGGACCACGGAGACGTGGCGAAGGGGGCGGGAGCTTTCGTGGGTGACCATCCAGTAGGCGCGCTCGATCCTGAGGTCCGGCAGCACGGGGATCAGATCCGGCAGGCTGCGGGCAATGAAATGATGCAGGATGCCGATGCCGGCCCCCGCCTTTACAGCTTCCGTCTGGCCAAGGGCCGAGGCGATCTCGAAGCGGGAGGACCAGTCCCGCACCACATCCGCCGCATAATTGAGGGCAGGGGAATAGATCAGGTCTTCCACGAAGCCGACCAGATCATGGTCTGAGAGGCTTGCCGGGGTCTCCGGCATGCCCCGTTCTTCCAGATAGGCCGGAGACGCATAGAGCCCCAGGGCATAATCCACCAGCTTGCTGGCGACGAGCCGCCCGTGCTCGGGCCGCTCGACCGTGACGGCAATATCCGCCTCGCGCCGGGACAGGGAAAAGGAGCGCGGCACAGGCACCAGCTGAATGGTGAGGCCTGGGTGGGCGCGGGTAAGCTTAGCAAGGCGCGGGCCGAGATAGGCCACGCCGAAACCGTCCGGCGCGCCAATGCGCACGGTGCCGGTAACCTCTACCGAGTTGCCGCCAAGATCTTCCTTCGCCGCCATCATTTCCGCTTCCATGCGCTCGGCCCGTTCCAGAAAGCGGGACCCTGCCTCGGTCAGGAAGCAGCCGCTGGTGGAGCGGTCGAACAGGCGGGCCTCCAGCGCGGTCTCCAGCGCGGTGAGACGGCGGGCGACGGTCGCATGGTTCAGCCCGAGGCGCCGGGCGGCGGCGAGAATCTGGCCAGACCGGGCAATGCCGAGAAAAATGCGGATATCGTCCCAGTTCACAGGCTGGCTCCCGTCTGGCAAGGTCTGCGGATCAAGTGTCTGTTGCTTTAATTTTCGCACAATGGATGCGGAAACCATACCCTTGTTTGCGGCAAAAATAAAAGGCACTAAAGGGTCACTTCAAAGGGGCCGGTATCAGCTGGCTCGACAGCAGGGAGATTACGCCATGCGCACGATTGGTCATTTCATCGGCGGCAAGCACGTAGAGGGCACCTCTGGCCGCTTTGCCGACGTCTTCAATCCGGCAACCGGTGAGGTTCAGGCCAAGGTGGCGCTGGCAACAGATGCGGAAATGGCAGCCGCTGTCGCCAATGCCGCTGCCGCGCAGCCGAAGTGGGCCGCCACCAACCCGCAGCGCCGCGCCCGCGTGATGATGAAGTTCGTCGAGCTTCTCAACCGGGACATGGACAAGCTGGCCGAAGCCCTGTCGCGTGAACACGGCAAGACCCTGCCGGATGCAAAGGGCGATGTGATCCGCGGTCTGGAAGTGGCAGAGTTTTGCATCGGTGCGCCGCACCTCCTGAAGGGCGAATTCACCGAAGGTGCTGGCCCGGGCATCGACATGTATTCCATGCGCCAGCCTCTGGGCGTCGTGGCCGGCATCACGCCGTTCAACTTCCCGGCCATGATCCCGATGTGGAAGTTCTGCCCGGCCATTGCCTGCGGCAATGCCTTCATCCTGAAGCCGTCCGAGCGCGATCCGTCCGTGCCGATCATGCTCGCCGAGCTGATGATCGAAGCCGGTCTTCCCGCTGGTGTTCTGAACGTCGTCAACGGCGACAAGAGTGCCGTGGATGCGATCCTGGACGATGAAACCATCCAGGCCGTGGGCTTCGTCGGGTCGACCCCGATTGCCCAGTATGTCTATGCCCGCGCAACCGCGTCCGGCAAGCGCGCCCAGTGCTTTGGTGGCGCGAAGAACCACATGATCATCATGCCTGATGCGGACATGGATCAGGCTGCCGATGCGCTGATTGGCGCCGGTTATGGCGCTGCCGGTGAACGCTGCATGGCCGTCTCCGTTGCTGTTCCGGTTGGTGCCAGCACCGCGGATGCGCTGATCGCGAAGCTTGCGCCGAAGGTCGAAGCGCTGAAGATCGGGCCGTATACCGCAGGCGATGATGTCGACTTCGGCCCGCTGGTGACCAAGGAAGCGCTTGCCCGCGTCAAGGGTCTCGTGGACCAGGGTGTCAAGGAAGGCGCGACGCTGGTTGTCGATGGCCGCGGCTTCAAGATGCAGGGCTACGAGAACGGCTACTTCATGGGCGGCTGTCTGTTCGACAACGTCACCCGTGACATGGATATCTACAAGACCGAAATCTTCGGCCCGGTCCTGTCCGTTGTCCGCGCAGAAACCTACGAGGAAGCGCTTGAGCTGCCGATGAGCCACGAATACGGCAACGGCACGGCGATCTTCACCCGCGACGGCGATACGGCCCGCGACTTCGCGTCCCGCATCAACATCGGCATGGTCGGCATCAACGTGCCGATCCCGGTTCCGCTGGCCTATCACACCTTCGGCGGCTGGAAGCGGTCCGGCTTCGGCGATCTGAACCAGCATGGTCCGGACGGGTTCCGTTTCTACACCCGCACCAAGACCGTCACCTCCCGCTGGCCGTCCGGCCTCAAGGATGGTGCCGAGTTCTCCATCCCGACGATGAAGTGAGACCTGATCCGGGCGTCAGCCCGGATCATTCGCTCCAGCGGAGCTTGCTGCGAATTTCAACGCCGCCCTTTCGGGGCGGCGTTTCTGTTTCAGCGGGCTCAGCTTGCCTTCAGGTAGTTCTGGGCAGAGGCCTCCACCTTCCGGTCCAGCCGGTAGTGGGACATGCTGATGATCCCGTCGATCGAGCTCATGAGGGCGGCGAAGCCGGGATCGGTGCGGACCCGTTCCCCGGCGGCCTTTGCGGCCTCAAGGCTCTCCCACATGGCCACATCGGCAAAGACAGTGGCGTCGTCCTCACTCTCCCAGGCGGCCCAGGACAGAAAGCCCTCGTACTGGCTTATGGCATCCTGAGCGGCCCGGCGGGCCTTTGCCGCGTCATCGGGGTTCTTGATCCGGTAGATCACGAGTTCAAGGCAGGGGCTGGCGGGTGTCTGTTTGGCGGTCATGTTTGTCTCCGGTTTGTCTTTGCCGCAGTCTCCTGCGGGAAGGGGACGGGCCTTAGGCCCATGACCGAAACAATAGCGAAGGCCTCCTGACAGCCTTCTGTCAGGAGTGCCGGTCCTGGCGCCCCACGCCGGCATGTTTTTTGCGAGCCGGGGAAACCGCTTTTTAAAAAAAAGACCGGCAGAGCCGACCTTGAAGGTGATGTTTCGGGTTGCCCGCAACCGGGCCTGAATGCAGCAGAAAGCGGAAGGGCTGCCTGTCAGCGGGACTGGAATACATGCGGAAAAAAAGCTCTGTTTGAAACGCGCGCATTACAACCATGACAGGCGTCGGAGTGCATCCTCTTTTCGCAGTTTTCCACATGTTGTGATTTTCAAGATGCTCAGGGTGCGCAACCTTGCGGTGCTTTTCTGGTTTTGTCCGAGGGTGAAACTTCTTGAAACGATGGGTTCCTGGTGTTGCGGAGGGGCAACATTGCCTGTGGATTGCTGTTTGTGGCGCAAATGTGGACTCGGTAAAAATTATATATGAGTATAATACTCATGAATAAGTCTCCGGTGCCTTCGATGCAGCCCCTTGCGGCTGCCTGCTCTGCTTTACCGGTCTGACATCGCCAGCCAGCCGGGCGCCGCCTGGAACTCAGCCAGCCTTTTCTCCAGACAATCGAAACCTAAAAGGATGGCCGTATGTCATATCATGCGCGCATGACGCTCCTGCTTGCCGGGACCGTGATCGGAACATTGGGAGGCTGGACCTCTGCTCATGCCCAAAGCGCAGCAGTCAAGGCTGCCGAAGCTGCAGAAGAGGGCTCTGCCGGGCAGGCCACGCTTTTGAAGAAGCTGGTCAGCAATTTCCAGGAAGCTGAAGTTTCCGGTGCGACGGTGAGCACGGTTACCTCGCTGCAGCTTGAAGACCGGCAGGTTACCACCCTCAAGGATCTCAACAAGATTGACCCGAGCGTGGACTTCAACACCGACAACGGCAGCGTCAACATCCGCGGCCTCGATGGCTCCCGTGTCCTGACCACCATCGATGGCGTGCCCGTGCCGTGGATGAATGAGCCGATCTATGGGGCGCAGGGCGGCGTCAGCACCTTCGGCTTTGATACGCTGTCGCAGGTCGACATTCTCAAGGGCGGGGATTCCTCCCGCTACGGGTCCGGCGTTCTCGGCGGCATGATGGGTCTGCGCACCATCACCGCGGAAGACATCATCTCCAGCGGCAAGACCTGGGGCGGGGAGAGCAAGGTCTCCTATGATTCCTCCGACAGCAGTGTCAGCCTGAGCCAGGCAGCAGCAGCTCGCGTTGGCGCGACCTCTGTCCTGTTGCAGGGCGGCTACAAGATCGGTCACGAGACTTATACCCAGGGTGAAACCGGTGGCACAGGCTCAGCCCGCGACAAGGCGAACCCGGCTGACTATGACCAGTACAATCTCCTGGGCAAGGTCTTCCACGATTTCGACGGTGGCCACCGGGTTGGCGTCATCGCGGAACATTATCACAGCAAGGATGATGTCGATGCGCTGACCTCGCGCAGTTCAACCTATTCCGACTATGACACCATCGAGAAGAGCGAGCGCACACGCGTTTCGTTGCAATATGACTATGACGCCCAAACGGAAAATCCGTTCCTGGATGAGGCGCATGTCCTGGCCTATTGGCAGCAGCTCAAACTGAACTATGACAGCGAAGCCATCCGGACCGGATCGCTGGCCGGTGACTATGACCGCGGCGACGAGCTGACCCGGGATGGCTTCGGCGGCCATCTGGACGGCAGCAAGACACTTCAGCTGTTCGGCCAGGAAAACCGGTTCCTGTTCGGCATGGACGGCTATTTCGGCCAGTCCACCCAGTACACATCCGGTCAGGACGCCTGCTCGGTCACCTACAGTTTCTCCTGCAGCTTCTATCACACCAACCAGTCCTACCAGCCGGACGTGGACACACGTACCTTTGCGGCTTTCCTGGAAGACCGGATTGCGCTTGGGCAGACGGGGTTTGCGATCACACCGGGTGTGCGCTTTGACTGGTACACTCATAATCCCAGCATCTCGGCCGGATACGCTGCCAATGACTCGGCTCTGGATCTCGACAAGAACACGGACAGCGCCGTCTCCGGCAAGTTCATGGCCGAATACGGCTGGAGCTTTGGCCGGGTCTATGGCCAGTGGGCTCAGGGCTTCCGGGCTCCGACGGCGGATGAGCTTTTCACCACCTATGGCTCACCCGCGACCTATCTCACCATCGGCAATCCCAACCTGAAGGCCGAAACCAGCAACAGCTTCGAACTAGGGCTTCAGCTTGGCGATGATCAGTTCGGGGGCGGTGCGGCAACGTTCCTCAATCTCTACAAGAACTTCATCGACACGGAATCCGTCACCGCAGCCTCTCTTGGCCTTTCCGGTTATCCATACGGGGTAACCCGGTACATCAACCGTCAGGACGTCCACATTTATGGCGCGGAAGCCAATGTCCACTGGCGCTTCAAGCCGAACTGGAAGGTCAGCGCTTCCGTTGCCCTCATCAATGGCGAGGATGCGGACACCGGCGAGACGATCAAATCCATCCCGCCGTTCCGCGGCATCCTGGATCTGGCTTATGATGACGGCACCTGGGGCGCGGGCGCGACCTGGACCGTTGCCAGCAGCCGGGACAATGTCGGCCTGTCCAAGGGCTATACCCCGGGCTACGGGCTGCTGGACTTCCGGGCGAGCTACAAGCCGGAGCAGATCGCGGGCCTCAGCATTTCGGCCAGCGTCGAGAATGTCTTCGACCAGACCTACTACAACGCGGTGCGTCTGCCGACCTCGTCCCTGTCCCAGCCGGACCTCTATTATTCCGAAAGCGGCCGGACCTTTAAGGCAAACCTGACCTACAAGTTCTGAGATCTGAAGAGTGTGGCAGCCGGGTCCAATCCGGCTGTCCTGTTCCCCCGCGTATCAGCACAATAGCCTCCGGCAGATCCTTGCCGGAGGCGTTTGACTGCTGACGAAGGAAAAACCTTTCGAGGTCATCCCGGTTTGGCGTATGAGCGCCAAGACCGGGATCCAGTATCCCGTGGGTCACGTTTTTGGGAAAAAGAAGACATCTCAATTGGTTACTGGGTCCCCGCCTTCGCGGGGATGAAAGCCGTCTACTCCGACGATCCTAGAGGTCTTAGGGTTTGGAAGGTTTTTGACTGCTGACAAACCCGGATTTCAGAAGTGTTCTCCGCGCCGCCCCGGCCTTGAGCCGCGACCTGCAATTTTCAGCATAGTCATCAGACGGGAGATCCCGGATCTCCGCTGCGCTTCGTCCGGGAAGGCGCAGCGGCGAGGTGTGAGATCAATATGCAGTTTCCCGTCCTGCCTGCCGGCCCGCTCCATTGGCACCGGCTTGCCGTGCGAAGCGGCAGAAGCCGCCAGCCAAGCGAGACGCCTGCCGCCGCAAGAATGATGGCCGCCGCACCGGCAATCTGCACCGGCTGCAGCTCAACACCGAACGCGAACCGGTCGACCGCGATGGCGGCAAGCGGATAGATGTAGGAGAGCGCTGCGGTCAAGGTCGTTGGCAGCTTCTGGATCGCGCCATAGAGCAGCGCATACATGATACCCGTATGCACAAAGCCAAGGGTGATCAGGCTGCCCCAGGCAGCCCCCGTCTGCGGCAGGTCGCTGAACGAGGCGAAGGGCGCCAGGATGACCATGCCGGTGGCAACCTGAACCAGGGCAATCAGGTGAGGGGGGATGCCCCGCAGCTTCTTGGTGACCGCCGCTGCTATGGCGTAGAGCGCCGCAGCCCCGAGAGCCAGGGCAATGCCCGTGCCGTAATCAGTCCCCACGTAGCTTGTTCCATGGGCGCTCTCCGGGCGGCTGCTGATGATCAGAACCACCCCCAGGAAGGAAATCACCAGCCAGCCGGTTTTCTGGAGGCTTGGCCGCTCCCCGAAGACAGTCATGCCGATGGCCGTCAGCATGAAGGGCTGCGTGTTGTAGACGACGGTTGCCACGGAAATACTGGCTCTGGGATAGGCCTCGAACAGCAAAAGCCAGTTCAGAACGATCGCAACGCCTCCGGCCACCGCGAGGCCAAGGAGAGGCAATGTGAAACGGGCCTTTGCAAACAGGCCAAGGCTCCAGCAGATGACAAGAAGGGCAAGCAGTCCAATGGCGCAGCGCCAGAACACCACTTGGAGCACAGGCAGTCCCGATTGAAGGACGAACCAGCCGATGGTGCCTGAAATCAGCATTGCTGCCGTCATTTCAAGCCCGCCGTGAACATTCTCGGATTTCATGTTGGTCACTCCAGTTTCTAAGTGACCTCAGGATCTCAGATCGCTGCGCTGCTCTCCATGGACTGAGTAAGATCGTTGCGCTAATATGAGCTCGAAATTTAGGTAAAAAAATTAAGAAGCCTTAGAAATGAAGATTGATGATGTCGACCGCTGTCTGCTGGAAGCCCTGCTTGAGGATGCCCGGCTGCCGCTTAAGGAGCTGGCCGCCAGGGTCGGCATGTCCTCTCCCGGTGTGTCCGACCGGTTGAAGCGGCTGGAGGAAAACGGCGTGATCCGCGGGTTCACGCTGGATGTGGACCCGAAGGCGCTGGGATATCTGTTTCAGACCATCGTTCGCGTCCGCCCCTTGCCGGGAAATCTGCATGTGGTTCAAAAAGCCTTGCAGGACACCCCGCAGATCACCGAATGCGACAAGGTGACGGGGGAGGACTGCTTCGTGGTCCGGATGCATGTGCGCTCCATGGAGGAGCTCGACCAGGTTCTGGACAAGATTGCTGAGAAGGCGGAAACGAGCACCGCCGTCGTCAAGTCTCAGCCGGTAATACGCCGTTTGCCGCCCGTTCTGTGACCCGCCTCTGTCCAACCCCTGCCACAGGGCTGGGAAGGGCCAGATTTCTGCCCAGTGAACGGAACAAATGCGTATCCCGCCGGTTATCTGAAAGACCGGCTGTGCAGCATTCGATCTGGCGGATACAGTCCGGACTGAAGTGATTGTAAAATTCAAGGACGACATCATGCTGACGTTGAAAGACCCCGGACTTCTGACCACCAAGGCCTATGTCAACGGCAAGTGGATCGAGGGCGGGGAAACCTTCGAGGTGACCAATCCCGCAACGGGCGAAGTGATCGCCAACGTGACCCATGTTGACGTTCCGGGCGTGACGGCTGCCATCGACGCCGCCTATGCGGCCAAGAAGGGCTGGGCCGCGCATACGGGCAAGGAGCGCAGCGCGATCCTGCGCAAATGGTTCGAGCTCATGGTGGAGAATGCCGACGACCTCGCCACCATTTTGACGGCTGAAATGGGCAAGCCCTTCTCCGAAGCGCGGGGTGAGATCCTTTATGGCGCGTCCTTTATCGAGTGGTTCGCAGAAGAGGCAAAGCGCGTTTACGGCGATACGATCCCAGGCCACCAGCGCGACAAGCGGATCGTGATCCTGAAGCAGCCGATCGGCGTTGTCGGCTCGATCACGCCCTGGAATTTCCCGAATGCCATGATTGCCCGCAAGGTGGCGCCTGCGCTCGCCGCAGGCTGCACCTTCGTCGCCCGTCCGGCCGAGCTGACACCGCTTTCTGCGCTGGCCATGGCGGTTCTGGCCGAGCGGGCAGGGGTCCCGGCTGGTGTCTTCAACATCATCCCGTCGAAATCTGCTGCTGAGACCGGCGAGGAGCTCTGCCGCAATCCGAAGGTGGCCAAGATCTCCTTCACCGGCTCAACCCGCGTCGGCACGATCCTGATGCAGCAGTGCGCGCCGACCATCAAGAAGATGTCGCTGGAACTGGGCGGCAATGCACCGTTCATCGTCTTTGACGATGCGGATGTTGATGCTGCTGTCGACGGCGCCATGATCGCGAAGTTCCGCAATGGTGGCCAGACTTGCGTCTGCGCCAACCGCATCTATATCCAGTCCGGCGTCTATGATGCCTTCGCTGAAAAGCTGGCCAAGAAGGTTGCCGCGCTCAAGGTCGGCGATGGCCTTGCCGACAAGGACGCCGCAGTCGGTCCGTTGATCAGCAAGTCCGCTGTCGAGAAGGTGGAAGATCACCTGAAGGATGCGCTGGCGAAAGGCGCGAAGGTAGAAGTCGGTGGCAAGCCCCATGAAAAGGGCGGTACTTTCTTCCAGCCGACAGTGCTGACCGGCATGAAGCCGGAGATGAAGATCTCCACCGAGGAAACCTTCGGCCCGCTGGCTCCGCTCTACCGCTTCGACACCGAAGAAGAGGCGCTGGATCTGGCCAATGACACCGAATTCGGTCTGGCCGGCTATTTCTATTCCCGCGACATCAACCGCATCTGGCGCGTTGCCGAACGCATGGAAACCGGCATGGTCGGCATCAACACCGGTCTGATTTCCACGGAAGTGGCCCCCTTCGGCGGCGTCAAGCAGTCCGGCCTTGGCCGCGAAGGCTCCAAATACGGCATCGATGACTATGTGGAGATCAAGTACCTCTGCTTCTCCGTCGAGAACTGAGGTCAATTAAAACAAAAAGACCCCGGCGAGCTGCTGCTGGCCGGGGTCTTTTGGCGTCTGGCTCTTCGTTTTGCGAAGCGGCTAGGGCGTCAGGGTCAGCAGGGCTTCCCGGAAAGAAGGCTCGCTCAGCACCACTTCGCCAGCGCCGAGAGCGGCTGCGTGGCGCAGGGCGCGGGCGGTCAGTGTCTGGGCGGTCTCAACGGATCGCTCAAAGGGCAAGCCACGGCCAAGCCCGGCGATGATCAGCCCGGCGAACAGGTCGCCGGTTCCCGGAAGGGCGATCGGGAGATGCTCGGTGGGGTGACGGCTGAGGCCGTCCGGTCCCATGATGACGCTCTCGATATGGCCCTCCGGCGTATCTTCCAAGGCGCAGCCGGTCGCGATCAGCCGGGTGGACGGGGAAACGCCAAGCAGGCGGCTCGCCTCCCGGATGTCATCGATTGACCTGATCGTCTGGCCCGTCAGCCAGGACAGCTCAAATGGGTTCGGCGTGGCAATGTCCGCCTGGGGCAGAAGCCGGGTGCGCATGACATCGGCGATTGTTTCGGGCACGTAAAGGCCCGGCCCCTCATCCCCCATCACCGGATCGCACAGGTAGATCAGGTCAGGATTGCGGGCCTTGGCCTCGGCCACGAAGTCTGCGGTCATCTTGGCAACCTCCACGGAGCCGATGTAGCCGCTGACGATGTAGCTCGCCCGCTCGGGTAATCCGCGCTCACGGGCTCCCTGCAGCAGATCGGAAAAGAACTCCGGCGGCAGCGCCTGACCGCGCAGGGTCGGGTAATCCGGTGTGTTGGAAAAGATCACGGTCGGGATGGCGGCGGCTTCCAGTCCGGCGGCCTGCATGGGAAACAGGGCAGCGGAATTGCCCACGTGGCCGAAGACCACCTGGCTCTGGATCGAGATGACAAAGGGCGGACGTTTCATTTCATATCTTCCAGGCGTTTGCTCCAGTCGGGGACCCGGCCTCTGCGGCCAAGACAAGCCGGGTAGTCCGCCAGCTCAATGACAGCTGTCATGCGTCAAACTCCAGAAAGTGACCGGCGATGGGGGATGATGAGGAGGGCAGGAGGAAAACGATGACTTGAGAGGCGGGAAAAGCAGTGTGGCATTTCCTGCGGCTTCGGCAAATACCCTGCCACTCAAATAACCGTTTGGGCCTGCTTGCTGGTCCAGGTTCTGCAGGCAGGCGCAGCCCGCCGCCTGCTTCTACTTTTCCCACCAAATTTACGGGGTTGCCGGAGTGCCGGAAATGCAGATGCCGTGCGGGTTTGCGCAAGCCGGGGGCTTCGGCCGGCGGCCGCAGGGCAACGGAAACCTGCCTCAATCATATTTACATGAGTATTTGACTCAGGTATTAGTTCGATCCGTTAAAACCTGAAATTGTACCTTCGAACAATCCCAAGGTGACGAATGCGGGCATTGATGCTGGCTCTCGGGGCCAATGCGTTTCATCAGGCGGCGCTTATCGCCCTGGTTCCGGTCTTGCAGGCGCTTTATGGCGTCCCGCTTGCCGTTCTGGGCGCGCTCGTCGGCCTGGGACTTCTGGTTGCAGCAGCTGCCGTTCCCCTCTGGGGCAGGGCGGCGGCGGCAGCTGGGCTGCGCCTGGCGCTGTCCGCAGCCCTGACCGGCGCCTGCGCCGGGGTCGTGCTCATGGGTGGGAGCCTTTTCCTGGTGGCGCGGGATCTTATTGATGCCACGGCGGGATTTGCCCTGCTGGCCGCTGGGCGGCTGCTGTTCAGCCTGAGCGCGCCCGCGCTTTTGCCGCTGGTCCAAAGCGCTGACGGTTTGCTGCCGGCCCGGCCATCCGGTTCAGGCGGCGCGGGCAGAGGCACGCTTGCCGGTCACATTGGCCGGGTGAATGCCATGAACGGCTTTGGCCGTCTGGCCGGCAATGCGCTGATCGCGCCTCTGCTTGCCTTTGGCCCCTGGGTGCCTGCGGTTCTGCCGCTGCCGGTCTATCTCGCCGCTCTGATGGTTCTCCTGCGCCAGGCGGGATCTGGCGGCGCGCGGCTGAAGAAGAGCCCGGCGGTCATGGCTGATGCAGCCAATGGTGCGCCGCGGGCGGCTCTCCGATGGCGGCCGCTTTCCGGCCCGCTTGCCTTCGGCTTCCTTCTGCAGCTTGCCGCCGGTGCGTCCTATGTTCTGCTCGGCCCGGTTATCGCCTCCCGGCTCGGGCTCGGGGCCGAGGCGGCGGCGGGTGCGGCAGGCTTTTGTCTTGCGGCTGCGGTGGCAACCGGTCTGGCTGTTCAGCTTGGTCTTGAGCGCCTCGTCGGCCCGCGCCTGCAGTTGGGCCGTCTGGCGGGCGCTGTCCTGTGCGCCCTCGGCCTCGGCCTCTTGTCGGCAGCAAACAGTCTGCTGGTTCTCGCCGCCGCCGCATCGCTGATGGCCGCAGGTGTTTCGGCGGCGCTGGGCGCCAACACGGCCTTTACCATTGAGCTTGGCCGAGAGCAGAACCAGGGCGGGGCCGGGGGCACGATTGCCGCCACGCGGCTCAGCAGCGTTCAGTTTGCCGGGCTCGCC
The DNA here is from genome assembly GCF_014842915.1 of Roseibium litorale. GTDB lineage: Bacteria > Pseudomonadota > Alphaproteobacteria > Rhizobiales > Stappiaceae > Roseibium > Roseibium litorale. Next base: position 41,922 of record NZ_JACYXI010000012.1, read on the forward strand.
GCCGGCGCCTTTTTGGGCGGCGCCCTTGGCGGGACGGATCTGAACGGCGCCCTTGTCGTCTTCACCATCATGGCGGCTCTGGCAGCCCTTCCATCTTTGGCCGCTGTCCTTGCCGTGGGCCGGGAGAGGCGAGGCCGCGAGCCCTCCAGCTCCCTGTCACTTGATCCGGTTCTTCCCACAACTGCTGTCCGTAAAGGAGCATCTGAATGACTCCCGTTCTCGAAATGCGCCCGCCTGCCGCCGCGCCAAAGGGCGTGCTTGATGTTGCCGGTGTCGGTGTTGGCCCCTTCAATCTCAGCATCGCCGCCTTGCTCGACCATGTGCAGGGCATTGAGGCGCGCTTCTTTGAAAAGAAGCAGAAGTTTGCCTGGCACCAGGGCCTGATGTTTCCCGGTTCGATCCTGCAAACCTCCTTCCTGAAGGATCTGGTGACACCGGTTCTGCCCACCAGTCCGCATTCCTTCACCGCCTTCCTGGTGGAGAAGAAGCGGTTTTACGATTTCCTCTCCGGCCGTTTTACTGGTGTGACCCGGATGGAATTCAATGAATATCTGCAATGGGTCAGTGGGCGGCTGGAGAGCTTGGTCTTTGGCGAGGAGGCCAGCGCCGTGCGTCTCGACGGCAACCGCCTCCGGCTGGAATTTGCGGGCGGGCGGACGGAGCTGACCCGGAACCTGATTGCGGGGGCGGGGATGATGCCCTTCTTTCCGCCTTGCACCGCGCCACATGTCGGGCCGGATTGCTTCCATGCCGGAACCTATCTGAGCCACCCGCGCAGCTTTGCGGGCAAACGCGTGGCGGTCATTGGCGGTGGGCAGACGGGGGCGGAAATCGTTCTCGACCTGCTGACCCGGTCCGAGGGCGCGCCCGCGCATGTCAGCTGGATCAGCAATCTGGCGCGGTTTTCGCCGCTGGAAGAAGGCGGTTTTGTCGATCAGGTGTTCACGCCTGGCTATGTCTCTGCCTATCAGACCCTGAATGACGACGCCCGGCGGAGCGAGATTTCCGGTCAGAAGCTTGCGAGCGACGGCATCACGCCGATAACGGTCGATACGCTGTTTGCGGAGATCTACCGGCGGCGGCACCTGATGGGCGAGAACTGCATTTCTCTGCTGCCGGGCCGTAACCTTGAGGCCATGGACCGGCAGAACGGCAGTTTTCTGCTGCGCACCCGCGCCCTGCCAAGCGGCGGGGACGAGTTTTACAACGCCGACATTGTGATCCTTGCCACCGGGGCAAGACCGGCGCTTCCCGCCTGTCTCGAGCCGCTGCGCTCCCGGATGGATCTCGACGCCAACGGCCTGCCGGTGCTGGATGCCAGCTACCGGATCCAGTGGGACGGCCCGGCAGGCGTCAGCCTGTTCGGCCTCAATCTCGGCCTGTCCTCCCACGGCATCGTTGATCCGCAGATGAGCCTGATGGCCTGGCGCAGTGCCGTGATCATCAACGCGCTGACAGGGCAGGACGTGTTCGACGTCAGCGCAGGACCGGAGCTGGTCGACTGGCCGAAGCGGCTGCCGGACGAAACCCCCATGACCCGCGCCGCCAGCTAATGCTGCCCGCCCCTATGCCCTTGAGGGCAGGGGCCTCACCCTATCCTGAAGTGACGAGGAAACGGCATGAACCAGCTTCTGCCAACAAAACGGATTGTGCCCGCCGAACCGCAAATACTGCCCATGAGCGCAGCGGCGCTGGCCGGCCATTCCGCCGCAAGCGCCTTTTTAAATGCCTTGCTGCGCGAATGGGACGGCTGGCGTCCGCTCGGCCCGGCCGAACGGTCAGCGCTTGAACCAAATCTGCCGGAGGGCTTTACCCCTGAGGGCGGCGAGATCCTGACCCTGCCGCTGGCCAGTGGCGATGCGTTGCTGGTCCATGCCCCCGCCCGCACCGCCTTCCGGGTTGCCGTGGGTCTGCCCTTCTGTCTCCTGGGGCGCGATGGCAGTCTTCGGACGGTTCCGCTTGCAACAGCTCTTTCGCTGCTTGTTACCGACCCTGTGGCCAGCGCCGGAGAGCCGGATTTGCAGATGAAGCTGCTGCAGCGGGTCGTGGATAGCCATCTGGCGGTGGAGGAGGCCTTCCGGCTGCGGACGCCTCCCGGTTTGGCGTCGGACTGGAATTTCCAAGAGGGCGAGCAGGCGCTGACCGGCGGCCATGCGACCCACCCCAATCCGCGCAGCCGCGACGGTCTGGATCTGGAAGAAGCCCGGCGCTTTGCCCCGGATCTTGGCGGGCGCTTTCCCCTGTTCTGGTGCCTGGCGCACCGCTCCGTCCTGGTTCTTGCCAGCGGCACGCTGATCCCGGCGGAACAGATGCTCCGTTCGCTTGCTGGCAGCGATCCCTCGTTGCCGGAAACCCTGCGCCAGCCGGAAGACGGTTTCGTGCCGCTGCCCTGGCATCCGTTCCAGGCGCCAAAGCTTCTGGCCCGGCCGGAGGTGATAACGCTCATCCGCGACGGCTGGCTCAAGCCTCTGGGAGAACTTGGCCAGTCTTTTGCGGCAACCGGCTCTTTCCGGGGCGTTCATGCTTGGCACGCGCCGTCGATGCTGAAATTCTCCTTGTCCCTCAGGTTGACCAACTCCCGCCGCACCTTGGCCGGCAAGGAAGTGGAGCGGGGGCTTCAGCTGGCCGAACTGCTGGATGGCCCCATTGGCGCCGCGCTGACGGAAGACTTCCCGCAGGTCTCGATCCTGCGCGAGCCTGCCTATGTGGCGCTGAAGGACCGGGAAGGCGAGGCGCTAGAGGAAAGCTTCGTCGTCCTGCGTGACAATCCGTTCCGCAATGCCGCTGCTCCCGGCCCGGTGATGATGGCGAGCCTGTGCGAACAGCGCCCGGACAGGCCGTCGCCTCTGGGCGCGCTGGTTCTTGCCCGCGCAGCGCGTGAGGGCGGTGACACGGAAGCGCTCGCGGAAAGCTGGCTTCAGACCTTCCTGGACGTGGCGATCCATCCGCTTCTGGAAATCCGCGCCCGCTACGGCCTTCTGTTCGGCGCCCACCAGCAGAACATGACGATCGCTCTTGAAGAGGGCTGGCCCGCCCATCTGTGGCTGCGCGACTGCCAGGGCACGGGGCATCTGACCACCCATCACGACATGCTGGCCCGGCATCTGCCGGATATTGGCAAGAACGCCGGGAATGTGCTGAGCCCGGAGCTCGGCGACGGGCTCTTTTGTTACTACGTCATCGTCAACAACGTGATGAGCGTCATCGCCACGCTCGTGCTGGACGGCCTGATTTCCGAGGAGCGGGCCAACCGCTGCCTGCTCGCCTTTCTGGAGCGGGAAAAGGCGCAAAGCCAAGGCGATACCAGCCTCTACGAGTTTCTGCTGAACCGGCCAAGCTGGGTCAGCAAGGGCAACTACCGCACCAGCCTCAGCAATGTGAACGAGGCCTCGGGCGACGGCTCGGGCCAGCTCGCCAGCTTTCTTGAAATCCCGAACCCGCTGCTGGCGCTGAAGCGCGCAGCGGACACGGCATCCCAAACACCGGAGACAGTCTGATGAACTTTCACGCCGCTGCAAACACACCCGTGCAGGACGCCGGATATGCCAGCGCCCGCCTGCGTCTAGCTCCCGGCAATGGCCCAGCTCTAACAGCGAGCCCGGACGCCCCGGACAGTGTGAAGCTTCTTCTGGCCGGCCAGCCTTTTGCAAATGCCCGTTTGTCCTCTGCGGGGGATACGCCAGTGCTGGCCCTAAAGTTTGACGAAGCCGACCCAGCGCCGGAGCAGGTGCCCGGCGCGGCGCTTCTGGCGCTGGAAGCGGTCTTCGCGCAAAACGGCGGTCTCGACCGGCTGATCCTCGATCTTGGGCACGCAGCGCTTACCCTGCGCGATCTGCCCTTCGCCCATCCGGTGGCCCAAGGTAAGGATTGTGGTCTCGAAGTTCGCCGGGATGGCTTCTACCAGACGGATCAGCTCTGGCTCGGGCATACGCCGTCCGGACGGTTGCGCACCGGCTTTGTACCCGGCCCGGATGGCCGGGACCATCCGCTGCGCCCGCCCCATCCGCAAGGCGTGGTCTATGAGCGCTACGATCCGGTTGCGGATGTGACCGTCTCGTTCCGCACGGTCGATATCGACCGGGATCTCGACACCTTCCACCGCTGGATGAACGATGGCCGGGTCGCCTATTTCTGGGAGCTGGCCTGGGAAAAGCCGAAGCTGCGCGACTATCTCGCGGCTTTTGAGGCGCGGCCCCACACCTATCCGCTGATCGGCTGCTTCAACGGCGAGGACGCCGGTTACTTTGAAACCTATTGGGTGCGGGAAGACCGGCTCGGGCCGTTCTATGACAGCGGGCCCTGGGACCGGGCCTGGCACGGGCTGATCGGTGAGCGCAAGCATCTGGGCCGCGCCAAGACCGGCGCTTGGCTGCGCGGGCTGATCCATTATCTCTTCCTCGATTGCCCCATGACTGAGAATATCATGGGCGAGCCGCGTGTCGACAATGCCAAGCTGCTCAGTTACGCGGCGGAGGTCGGCTATGAGAAGGTCGGGGAGTTCGACTTCCCGCACAAGCGCTCGGCCCTGATGCGCTGCACCCGCGACCGCTTCTTCTCCGAGGTGCGGCTATGAACGCGCCCTTTGCGCTGAGTTCACCGGCGGAGAGCAGGGCAGCCGCCCAGAAACTGTGGGAGGAGGTCTGCTGGACGGCTCTTGCCAAGATGCTGGACGAGCTGACCTATGAAGAGGTTCTGGTCCCGGAAGCGGAAGGTGAGGGGCGCTACGTCCTGCCGCTCGCCTCCGGCGTGACCTGGCGGTTCGAGGCGGCCACAGGCGCCTGGGGCAATCTCCTGACTCGCAGCGGCACGATCCGCCGGGAGCCGGAAGGCGCACCCTCACCGCTGCAATTCACCCTGGATGCGCGGGCCGAACTGGGCATGGCGCCCGAAACGCTGGCGACCTTCCTGCGCGAACTGTCCAACACCTTGCGGCAGGACCTGGTCCTGCGGCAGAAGACCGCTGGGCTCAGTGCAGACAGGCTTCTGGATCTGCCGGTGCATGTGCTGCACGGCCTTCTCGAAGGCCACCCGAAGGCGGTTGCCAACAAGGGCCGTCTTGGCTGGGGCGCGGAGGATGCCGCCCGCTATGCGCCGGAATCTGCCGAACCCTTTTCTCTTCTCTGGCTGGCGGCAGCCAGGACCAACTGCCGGACAGGCGGGGAGGGGGATGAGGCGGCATTTCTCACCCAGCAGCTGGGGGAGAGCGAGGCTGGAAAGCTGCTCTCCCGGCTGGCGGACAAAGGCCTCTGCCTGGAGACCCATACGCTGATCCCGGTTCATCCCTGGCAGTGGGACAATGTGATCCAGCAGGCCTATGTCGGCGATCTGGCGACGGGTGATCTGGTGTTCCTTGGCAGTTTTGGCGGCCGCTTCGTGGCCGGTCCCAGCTTGCGCACATTGACCAGCATTGACCGTCCGGGGGCGGCGGATGTGAAGGTGGCGCTGACCATCCTGAACACCTCCGCCTGGCGCGGCATTCCGGGCAAATACATTGCCATTGGCGCTGCCCTGTCGGACTGGCTGGAGGGGATTGTCGCCTCGGATGAGCTGCTCGCCCGGCATGTGACGATCCTGAGGGAATCGCGGGGCATCTGGTACCGCCATCCGCTCTTCGGCCAGATGACGGATGCGCCCTATCAGCACGGCGAGACGCTCGGTGTGATCTGGCGGGACAGTGCCTCTGCCCGGGTGGGACCGCACCGCCGGGCCTGTCTCTACGCGGCGCTGCTGCATCCGGATGCGGACGGGCGGCCTTTGGCGGTTGCCCATGCGCAGCGCGCAGGGATGGCCTTCGAGGATTGGCTGAAACGCCTGTTCGAGGTCAGCGTGGTGCCGCTCTACCACATGCTCTGCCGCTTCGGCACGGGCTTCATCGCCCATGGCCAGAACATCACCGTGGTGCTGGAGCGGGACGTTCCCGCGGGCATCGCCATCAAGGATCTGCAAGGGGACGTGGATCTGGTGAATGTGCCCTTTCCGGAACAAGCGGGACTGCCCGATGAGGTGCGGGCCGTGCTGCCGTCAAAGCCGCCGGCCTATATCGTGCACAACATCCAGACGGCGCATTTCGTCACGGTGCTGCGGTTTTTCTCGTCGCGGCTGGCCGCTTGCGGCGTTCTTGCCGAAGACCGGTTCTACGCGCTGCTGTCCGGAGTGCTTCAGGCCTATCTAAAGGCTTATCCGGATCTCGCCGAGCGGCACAGGATGTTCGACCTGTTCAATCCCGCAATGCCGCGGGTGTGCATCAACAAGGTGCGTTTTGCGATCGGCTATGGCGATGCAGCGCAGCGTCCCTTGCCTGCGCTCGGCACGGATCTTCTCAATCCGTTGATCTGTGGCGAAAATGTGACGTGATTGCAACACTGCAACTAAAGCAATCAGTTACAGCGAGAATAAACTTGAATATTTGAGATAAGTATGAGGTATGTATCCGCAAAATTGCATAGCCAGGCCGGTCTCAGGCCAAGCCACCGCAGACTTCTCCAAACACTTCACGCGACAGGCAGCCAGCTATGCATATCAGGACACTTGCGCTGACGACGACAGCGCTTCTTTCGGCACTTCCAGCCTTGGCCCAGGACGGTAGCGACACCAGGACGGCAACGACGCTCGATCAGATCGTTGTTACGGCAGGCCGCAACGAGGCCGAAATCAGCACGCTGGCACAATCCGTCGTCGTCATCGACCAGGAGCAGATCGAGAATGCCAATTTCGGTTCCACCGATGCGGCTGATCTGATCGCCCGGCTTGTGCCCGGCTTCGCGCCGTCGAACCAGACCCTGTCCGGTGCTTCCGAAACCTTCCGCGGCCGCGACGTGCTGATCATGGTCGACGGCGTGCCGCGCAACACGCCGCTGCGCGACAACTCCCGCATCCTCTCCATGATCGATCTGTCGACCATTGAGCGGATTGAGGTCGTCAACGGCTCTTCCAGTCTTTATGGCGCCGGCGCGACGGGCGGAACGATCAACTTCATCACCAAGCGCGGCTTGGAAGACGGAATCCGCACCACCATCACGACCGGGGTCTCCGCCTATACCCAGGACATCGGCAATTCCATTGCTCCGCAGGTTAGCGCGAATGTGGAAGGCCGGATCCGGCAATTCGACTATTTCTTCTCCGTATCCGGCGATATGACCCGCAAGGCCTACGACGGCCAGGGCCGGGAGATGGCCTCCGATGCCATGCTCGGCCAAGGCGGCGCAGACCGGACGAAGCAAGGTAACCTTTTCACCAAGCTGGGATATGAGAACGAGGGCCGCCGCTTCGACCTGAGCTTTGACTGGACCTATCTGGAGCAGAACCCGGACTGGCTGACCAATTACAACACCTCTCCGGTGTCGCCGGACTATTCGTCTCCCTATGTGGGCGATCCGCTGAAGGAAGATTCCAAGTATCTGACCGGCAAGTTCACCGACGAGAACTTTGCCCTCGGCAAACTCGCTGTGACAGCGTTCTACAATTCGATCGAAAAGCAGAGCCCCTTCAACACGCTCTCCTCCGTCAACTCGATCGTCTATTATTCTGGCAACCGCACCAGCCCGACTTCGCCCTATAACCAGAGCGTTCTGAACAGCGAGCGCGCTGGTATCAACGCAACGGTGAACAGCGCCGTCGACTGGCTGCGCCAGGGTGCGAACCTGACCTGGGGCATCGACTACACCTACGACCACACCACCCAGGAGTTGACAGACGGCACGACGGTCATTTCGCCGATGACCCAGAACCAGATCGGCGCCTTCGCCCAGCTGGAAGTTCCGGTGACCGACCGCCTGACCCTGCAGGGCGGCGCGCGGTTCGACCAGTTTTTCCTGACTGTGGATGACTTCGTCCGCCCGGCGGCGGTCCAGTACCGGTCATCGAGCGCCTACACGCTCTGGCCAGCGGTCAACGTGACCGGTGGCGACTTCAATTACAATTCGCCGACCTTCAACCTCGGCGCTGTGTTCGACATCACCGAAGAGGCTCAAGCCTTCGCGAATTTCTCGCAGGGTTATTCGCTGACGGATATCGGCAGTTTCACGCGGCGGGCCGGCGTGAATAGCCTCAGTGAGATCTGCGCAGCTTACGGCGCGCTGGCGGCAGCCTATGGTTGCTCCGGCTCGCCGACCTACGCAATCAACTACGCGTCCATTGCGCCCGAGCCGCAGCTCGTGAACTCCTATGAAGCCGGTCTCCGGGGAGACTGGGGCCGCTTCCGGGGCATGGTCAGCGCCTATCTCTCGACCTCGGAAAACGGTGTTTCCTACAACGTGACAACCAACCAGGTCTCCCAGCAGAAGGAACTGATCTGGGGGGTGGATGCCAGTGCCTCAGCTGATGTGCTCGACAATCTGACCCTCGGCACGGTCTTCTCCTATGTCGAGGGCAAGTATGACGCCGATGGCGACGGCGAGATCGAAGCGGGGGAATATCTGCCGAACAACCGCATTCCGAACAATTACAAGATCAACGTCTTTGGCGAAATGCGGTTCATGTACGACATCATGGCCCGGGCCGAGGTCGAGTATCTGTCCGGCCGCAACGTGACCTCGCAGGACCTGCCGGAAGTGACACTGGTCAATCTCGGCTTGTCCAAGGATTTCGGCAAGTCGGGCAAGCTGTCGCTGGCGGTGCGGAACGTCTTTGACACCAGCTACGTCAACCCGGTTGCCAGCGCTGTGCGCGGAGCGGAGGTGCCGGGTCTCGGCCGCACGATCGCTCTGACCTACCGCGTGACGTTCTGATCCTTCTGCCACCGCAGCTCTTCGCGCTGCGGTGGCTTTCTTCTTTTTTGGAAAGACCAGTGCCATGACAGGCGCCGAGAACAGCCGTCGGGACAAAAGCCGGATCCGTCTTTATGTGACGCTTGCCGGCCTTTACCTTGCCCAGGGTATCCCGACCTATCTGATTGCAGCAGCCCTGCCGCCCGTCCTGCGGGAGCAGGGCGTTTCGCGCACGGACATTGGCATCTTCTCTCTCCTGATGCTTCCGCTGGTGGTGAAATTTGCCTGGGCGCCGCTGGTGGACCGGATCCGCCTGCTGCCAATCGGCCACCGGCGCGGCTGGATCGTGCCGATGCAGCTGGTTAGTTCGGCTGCCATCCTGGCCATGGCTTTCATCGAGCCGGTCAATGTGACCGCTCTGTTCATCATCTGTATGATCATCTCCGTGAGCATGTCCACCCAGGACATCGCCACCGATGGCTATGCCACCCGCAAGCTGGAAGCTGCGGACCGGAGCGTCGGCAATGCCTGCCAGGGCGGCGCGGTTGCCTTCGGCGTGGTGATTGGAGGCAGCCTGTCGCTGTTCCTGTTCGAGACCTGGGGCTGGCAGCCGACTCTGCTGCTGGTGGCTGTGCTGACCTTGGTGCCGCTGGCCGTGACCCTGCTCATGGAGGAGGACGAGGCGGAAGATCAGTCCGCAAGCGGCCAGGTCCAGCGGCCACGTCCCTCCATCAAGGCGTTTTTCCGGCGTCCGGAGGCGGTTCAGATCCTGATCGTGGCGCTTGTGTTCCGCGCCAGCGAAGGCCTGGTGAAGGCCATGGAAGGGCCTTATCTGGTCGACGCGAAACTGCCCCTGTCCTGGATTGGCTATCTGTCGGGCGGTTCGGCAGCCACCGCAGGCCTCATCGGATCTGTCGCCGCTGTCGGGCTGATCCGCTGGCAGGGGACGACCGCCGCGCTGATCACGCTCGGCGTGCTCAGGACCCTCTGTTTCCTGATGTTCACCACCCACGCCATCGGCCTTTCGGACAGCATCTACACAGTGATGGGCGCTGCCGGGTTCCAGACCTTCATCCGCTATATGGAGATCGTGGTTCTCTATTCGCTGTTCATGTCCGTGTCGTCCAGGGAACAGCCGGGCACGGACTTCACCCTTCTCGCCTGCGCCCAGCTCGTGGTCTATCTGATCGGAACCAGCGTCTCCGGCGTTCTTGCCGACCGGCTGGGATATGGCACGCTGTTTGTCGTCTCGACCAGCCTGTCTGCACTTGCGGTCCTGCTGACCGCCCTGTTGCTCTACCGTAAGCTGCCGTCGCGTAAACAGGCCGTGCGGAAGTTTGAAGAAGCCCGCTCATGACGGCTGCCTTGCAATGCTCGGCCTCTGTCCTGCTTCCCGGCAGTGGCCCCACGCCGATGCTGGAGATGCTCGTCGCGGAGATGAACCGCCACAGCATGGATGTCACGCGTCTGTCTCCGGCAGAAGCGCTCCTCAATCTCGACGGCAACTTCGTCCGCCTCAAGGTCCGGGACGGGGAGGGGCTGCTCGTTTCCATTGAGGCGGGGGGCGTGGTGCCTCTGCACCGGATCAAGCAATGGCTCGTCGAGCATCTGGAAGAGCTGCTGCCGGGCAAAGCAGCTGGCCTGCGCTGGTCGGATGACCTTGAGCGGACCAGCGAAGTCCCGCCGCCCTATTTTCACGAGCTGACTGTCCTGCGCAAACGGGCGCTGAGCCCGCTCTTTCTGCGCCTAACCTTCCGGGTGGACGGCATGGACCGGTTGGGCCGTGACGGCATCCATGTGAAGCTTGCACTGCCGCCGGAGGGGCGCAAGCCGGTCTGGCCCACACTTGCCCTCAACGGCGGACTGAACCTGCCCGGCGGCGAGGACGCGCTCAGCCTGCGCTATTACACCATCCGGGCCGTAAGGCCGGAGGCAGGCGAGATCGACATCGATATCGTGCGGCACAAAGGCGGCGTGGTGTCGGACTGGGCGGAAACCTGTACGCCCGGTGCGGTGATAGGCCTTCTTGGGCCTGCCGGCTTCCAGCACCCGCCGCTTGCCGGGCCTCTCCTGATTGCAGCTGACAGCACGGCCGCCCCGGCCGCCGTCCGGATGATCGAGGCTTTGGCGGAGGATGCAGCCCGCAGCGGGGCAGCGGTCAGCGGCGGGGGGCATGTGTTCCTCGGTCTTGGGACGGGCGAAGACGCGCGCTCCTATCTGGAGGGGCTGGAGCTGTCTGCGCTTGGCCTGAGCATCCATGGTCTCGCACCGGAGACTTTCGATGCGGAAATCGAACCTGCCATCCGCTCAGCCTTTGATCAGACATCCCCCGTTTTCGCCTGGTTTGCCGGTGAACAGCAAACCGCGCAGCGCCTGCGCGCCCTGTTCCGCAAGACCTACGGCCTCGGCAAAGGCAGCCAATACGCCATTGCCTATTGGACCCGGGGCAATCCGGTTTAGCGGGCCGTGAGCCGTAAGCGCTGGCAGCAGTTGCGGCAAGGCTTTCCCCGAAAGATCAATGGGCTTTCTCAGGCCGGGGTCATCCATCGGTGGGGTCGTGGCGGAACTTCAAAGCCGTGGAGTCCGCCACGCCGGAATAGGCCGGCTGGTTCAACCATCACGGTCTTCTGAAGCCCATCGGAAACATCCTTCCGGCTGGAGCCGCAGAGCGATATGTGCCTATGCTCGACACACCAGCCATGGCCGTATGACCTAAACCAAACAGCCTCCGGAAAATCTGCCGCGGTTCAGGTGTCTCATGCGATCGCTTCGAAACCAGCGTCCAGGGCAGACAGGATGGTCTGGACGTTTTGCTGTGACAGCACGAGCGGCGGTGACATGATGATGTTGTTACCCGAAACACGCACCATCACACCGTTTTCATAGGTGACGCGATGCACCTTGCCGATCACCTGCTTGTTGACCGGCGTCTTGCTGGTGCGGTCGGACACGAGTTCGAGCGCGCACATAAGGCCGTGGCCGCCACGGACGTCACCGATGGCTTCGTGCTTGTCTGCGAGCTTCAACAGCCCCTCGTAGAGCTCAGCGCCGCGGGCAGCGGCATTGTTCTTGACCTGCAGCCGTTCCGTTTCCTTCAGACAGGCGATTGCCGCTGCGGCCCCCACCGGGTGACCGGAATAGGTGTAGCCGGAGCCGATGGCGCCCTTGCCGCTCTTGTCGTTTTCGAAGACCTCCGCCACGCCGTCGGCGACCATCACGGCGCCGAACGGAAAATAGCCATTGGTAATCGCCTTGGCCGTGCACATGAACTCAGGCTTGACGCCCCAATGGCGGGAACCGGACCACGATCCCGTCCGGCCGAAGGCCGTGATAACCTCATCGGCGATGAGAAGGATGCCGTATTTGTCGCAGAGGGAGCGTACGCCCGGCATGAAGCTTTCATGGGGCGGAATGACCCCGCCCGCGCCTAGCACCGGCTCCATGATGAAAGCGGCAATGGTTTCGGCGCCCTGGAACCGGATCTCGTCTTCAAGGGCCGCCAGACAAAATTGGGCGAGCCGGGCGGGATCAGTTTCGTTGAACGGATTGCGGTAGGTGTAGGGCGCTGGAATGTGATAGCAGCCCGGCATCAGCGGTTCATATTGGGTCCGGAAATTGGCGTTTCCGTTGACCGACGCCCCGAGCGTATGGGTCCCGTGATAGCCCTTCTTGAGGCTGAGGAACTTCACCCGGCCCGCTTCGCCTCTGATCTTGTGGTACTGCCGCGCCAGCCGCAGGGCGATCTCGACGCTGTCGGACCCGCCGGAGGTGAAGAATGCACGGGAAAGCCCGTCCGGCGCGAAGAAATCGCGCAGCATGGCACTGAGCTCGATCACCGCGTCGTTGGAGGTGCCGCGGAAGGTCGAATAATAGGGCAGCTTGTTCAGCTGCGCCGCAATGGCGTCCTTCACCGGCTGGCAGGAATAGCCGAGATTGACGTTCCAGAGACCGCCAACGGCATCAACCGTGCGGTGTCCGTCCACATCGACGATCTCGACACCCTCGCCCTCAACGATGATGTCGGGCGGGTTTGCCAGACTGTCTGCCGGATGCGCCATCGGATGCCACATGTGGCGGGCGTTGTTTTCCTTGAGAAAATTGTCGTCCTTCATCGGGGTCCCTCAGGTGCGTAGCAGTGAAAGCGCCTGGGCGTAGCTGTCGCCCGGCCGGGTCACGTCGAAGTGGACGAAAGGCATGCCGACCGCTTCCGCTCCCTTCAGGTTCTTCTTCTGGTCGTCAACGAAAACGCAGTCCGCAGACTTGATGCCGAGTCCTTCGGTGATGAAGCCGAAAGCCCGGGGATCGGGCTTCAGGATGCGGGTATAGGTCGCGTCGACGATCAGCTCGAAATCGGCGAGGAACGGCAGCTTCGCGCGGAAGTCTGCACCATAGAAGAGATCGAGCTCGTTCGACAGGATCGCCAGACGGTATCCTTCCGCTTTCGCGCTTGCAATTGCCTCCAGCGCCTCTGGCCGGATCACCGACGCCGGGTCCGCGCCGCGCACGCGGGCGATGAACTCGGGGAAAGTGGTCCAGGTTTCGCCCACAAGCGCGCCCGTCTCCTCCATGCGCAGGAACCAGTAGTCGCGCTCCGTCATCCCGCCGGCCTGCATCGCACGCCACGCAGAGTCCATTGCCGGATCGAAAGGGCCGCGCCAGGTCAGTGTTCCGGGCGCCAGGCCCAGTGCGGTCTCCGTCAGGTCATGTGTCTCGAACAGCGTCTTGGAAATGACACCGCCGAAGTCGAGAACGAGCGCGCGGGTCACAGCTTTATCCAGGCGGTCTTGAGGTCGAAAAACTTGTCGAAGGCGTGAAGCGACTTGTCATGGCCGTTGCCCGACTGCTTGACGCCGCCGAGCGGCACGGTGATATCCGCTCCGCCATAGGTGTTGACGTGAACCACGCCGGCCTTGACGGCACGGATCATCCGGTGGGCGCGCGACAGGTTTGCCGTCCAGACAGCGGCCGCAAGGCCGAACTGGGTTCCATTGGCGATCGCCACGGCTTCCTCCTCCGTGTCGAACGGAATGACGGCAAGAACAGGTCCGAAAACCTCTTCCTGAGCCAAGGCGTCCTCCGGCGAAACCCCGGCGACGATGGTCGGCGCCATGTAAAAGCCGCCGCTGTCTTCCCGCACCCGGTGCCCGCCCGTGACAATCGTCCGGCCCTTCGCGCGGGCCTCTGCCACGAAGCGCAGATTCTGGGCAAGCTGGCGCTCCGAATTGATCGCCCCTGCCGACGTCGCCGGATCGAGCGGATCGCCTACAACCATTGCCTCCGCCACCGACTTGAGCTTCGCGACGAAGGCGTCATGGATGGTGCGCTCGACCAGCAGCCGGGACCCGGCAACGCAAACCTGACCCGAATTGCGGAAGATCCCATGGGCCGAGACCTTGGCGGCCTCATCCAGGTCCGGGGCGTCGGCAAAGACGATGTTCGGCGACTTGCCGCCCAGTTCGAGATAGACACGCTTGAAGTTCGACCGCGCCGACGCCTCAAGAAGCCGCCGGCCGGTGGGGCCGGAACCGGTGAAGACCAGAACGTCCACATCCATGCTCTCGGCGATCGCAGCCCCCACAGTCGCGCCTTCGCCCGTCACGACATTGAGCACACCGCGCGGCAATCCAGCATCCAAGGCCAGCTCCGCGATCCGGAGCAACGTCAGGGACGCGGTCTCCGCCGGCTTCAGGACAACCGTGCATCCCGCGGCAAGCGCCGGGCCGAGCTTCCAGGCGCCGATCATCAGGGGAAAGTTCCAGGGTACGATCGCGCCAACGACACCCGCAGGTTCGCGATGGACCAGCCCCAACGTGCCCGGAGCGGCCGGTGCGATTTCGCCGTAGAGTTTGTCGGCAGCCTCGGCGAAGTAGCGGATCGTTGCTGCCGCGGATACCGGTTCCGCCTTGAAGGCCATCGAGATCTCGGTGCCGTTGTTGCGGACACCGAGCACGGCGAGCTCCAGCGCGTGCGCATCGACGAGATCAGCCCACTTGAGCAGAACCGCCTTGCGCGCAGCCGGAGACAGGCCCGACCAGCGTCCGTCGTCGAAGGCTTTCCGGGCCGCGGATATGGCTGCGGCTGCATCGTCTGCGGTCCCGCGCGGCATCGTGGTCAGCACCGAGCCGTCAAGCGGGGAGACGACATCCATCGTGCCGCCGCCGGAAGCCTGGCAACGTGCGCCGTCGATGACGTGAGCCGCCGGAGCAACAGGTGCGTCCCGCAATGCGGTCAGCTTTTCTCGGTCAATCATTGGTTTATTATTCTCACCATCATTTCATATATCGTGCCAATCCGCACGCTGCCTGTCAATCGCGAAAACGCCGCACCCGGGCGGCAGCGCGTTCGGATTGGTGAGAAAGGCGATAGGAGAAGGTCAGGTGATGGTTGCCAGCAAGCGCGCGGCAGCGTCGGTGTAGTGGCGCGGATTCTGGCCGCCAAGACCGGCCGTGATGAGACCGGCTGCGCGAATGACCGCAGTTATGCTCAACCGTCTTTGATCTTCCGTCATGCGGTGAGAGGGCGTTGAAACCGACACGGCTCCGCATGCCAGACCGGCCCGGTCGAAAATTGGGGCGGCTATGCCGTGCACGTCTTCCTCATTGGTCTGGTCGGATTCGGAGACGCCGCATTTGCGAACCTCTTCGAGACGGGCGAGGATTGCCGCGCTGTCGGTTATGGTGAAGGGGGTCTTTGCCTGAAGTGGCCGCGAGAGCACGCTCTTGAGCAGCTTCTCGCTGCAATAGGCGAGGGTCGCGAGACCAGAGGCGGTGCAGTGAAAGGGCAGAATTTCACCTGCCACAAGCGAAACCCGGTTTCCTTTACGGCTTTCGCAGGTGGCTATGTTCGCCAGCGCGCGGCCCGAAATCAGCGAAGCATGAGCCGTCTCACCGGTCGCCGCCGACAGCTCCTCAAGAATGGGCTGGACGATGGAGCTGATGGGAAAGGCGGTTTCGCGCACCCGCGCAAGCCTCAGCACGCCCGCGCCCAGACGGTAGAGGCGGGAGTCTGCCTGCTGCTCGACGAGGCCCGACTCCGCCATTGCTCCCATCATCCGGTGGACTGCCGCCTTATCCATGCCGGAGCGGCGGGCGAGTTCCGACAGTCCGAGTTCGGGCTCCTCCTCGGAGAAAAACTCAAGCAGTGTGAGTGCCTTTGCGACTGTAGAGGACACTTTTGACTTCCCTTTCTGCGGCCACGCCAAAGCGGCATGGGCCGGAAGCGTTGACATGCTAAGTATTTTTGTCTTAATATCACCAGCGTTGTGAATAAATCACCACCAAGGGGATGTCAATGTCTATTCTCAAGTCAGTGCTGGGCGCGGCACTTCTCTCCGCCCTCATCACGCCGGCCCTTGCCGAATATCCAGATAAGCCCGTCAGCTTCGTTGTTCCCTTTCCTCCTGGAGATCTTGAGGATGTCCTCACCCGCATGATTGCCGAAGACTTTCAGGCGGAGTATGGCGTCGCAGCGGCGGTGGTGAACCGTCCCTCCGATGGCGGACCCTTTCCGGGAGCCGCCTCCGTCGCCACCGCGCCTGCCGATGGCTACACAATCGGCTCTTTCGTTGTAGATATCCCTGTCGTCGGACCCGAAGTGGGCGTGCCGGCCCTGTCGCCGGATCCGTTCGAGCCGCTCGGCATCTTTCTGACCTATCCATTCGTCATTGCTGCCAGCAAGGACAAGCCATACAGCACCATGCAGGAACTCGCGGACTACTCTGCCGAAAACCCGCAGGTGCTCGGCCATTTCGGCGCATTCCTGCTTCCCACACAAGCCACCTTCGCAGCCGCCAAGGAAATGGGCTTCGCATGGGGGGCTGAAGCGTCCTCGGACGCGCTCGACTGCAACTCGCTGGCCTCGGGTGACTTTGACGTCGTCAACACGACGATCCAGCAGGTTCTGCCTTGCCTCGACAAGGTCAATATCCTGGCCACGATTACCGAAAAGCCGATTTCCGTTGTGCCGGACGCGCCGTCGCTTGCCTCCGTTGCGCCCAACCTGAACATTTCGCTCTGGAACGGCCTGTTCGTCCGCAAGGATACCCCTCAGGACGTGCGGGAAAAGATCATCGCGGTGGCCGAGAAGACCATGTCTTCAGACCGCGCCAAGGAACTCGCCGCCCAGACCGGCGCCATCATCTATTGGATGAACGCAGAGGATGCGAAGGCGCGCATCGCCTCGGACATCAAGGTGTCTGGCGCGATCAACAAGATGATCGCGGAATAATCCTGACCTGATCGCAGGCCGCGTCTCTGGCGCGGCCGCTTGTTTCTGATGCCACCGGAAACGTTCCGGCGAAGCCGGGACGCGGTGAATGTTTTTGCCAGGGGTTATGATGAGCGAGAACACCACAGAAGAGCCGCATGTGTTTCCCGTTGGCCGCCGGCCGGGTGAAATTCTCTTCGCCACGCTGACCATGGTGATTGCGCTGGCCCTGCTTGCCGCGATCTTTTGGCAAACAACCTGGTTGCCAGGAAAACGGCTGGCGGCGCAGCCGCGCTTCTGGCCGGGACTGTCGCTGCTCGGCGTTGTCATTTTCGGCTTTCTTCACGCCATGTCCCGGCTTCGTGTCACCCGCACGCCAGGCCGCTGGATCGAGGCGACCGTCTGGGTCCGGTCCCTCGAGTTCATCTGCTGGTACATGCTTTATGTGTGGGCGATCCCGGTCGTCGGTTATCTGAGCGCAACCGTCCTCTTCTGCTCCGCGCTGGCGTTCCGCCTTGGTTATCGCGGCCGCATGATCGGCTGGGCCGCCCTTTTCGGTCTTTGCGTCGTTCTGTTCTTCAAGACCGCCATGAACGTGAAGATTCCGGGCGGTGCGATCTACGAGTTCGCGCCGGAGTCCCTCCGCTACATTCTCCTCCGTTATTTCTAAGGCCATCCCTTATGGACCTCCTTCTCTCAAGCATCGAACTGATCGCCCGCTGGGACGTTATGGCCGCTCTCTTCATCGGCTCGATCGGCGGCGTTCTCGTCGGCGCGCTTCCTGGCGTCGGTGCAGCGGTTGCCATCGCGATCGTCCTGCCGGTGACCTTCTCACTCGAACCGATCGTCGGCCTCACCGCTCTACTGGGCATCTATGGCTCGTCCATGTTCGGCGGCGCCATACCGGCCATCCTGGTCAACACACCGGGCACTCCCGTCAACGCGCTGACCACCTACGACGGCTTCCCGATGACCCAGCGCGGCGAGGCGCGGCGTGCGCTCAGCCTGGCCTATTCCGCTTCGTTCTTCGGCGCGCTGTTTTCGATTGCCGCCTTGATGCTCTTGGCGCCGGTGCTGGCGAGCATCGCCCCGATGTTCGGCTCGCGTGAGATCTTTCTTGCAGCCTTCCTCGGCATCCTGATGGTCATCATCACCCATCGTGGCCAGGTGCTCGCGGCCGGTATTCTTGCCTTTCTGGGCATCTTCATCCAGACGATAGGGATCGAGGGCACCGCTTACACCCAGCGTTACACCTTTGATCTTCCGATCCTGCAGTCGGGTGTCAATCTGATCGTCGTGGTGCTTGGGCTTTTCGCCATTAGCCAGGCCCTGATCCTGTTCATGGACAAAGATAAGCAGACAACGTTTCCCAAGGTCGAGAAAGTGGGCTTCTTCGAGCAGATGAGGGATCTGTGGATCTACCGCCGCATCGCCACCGTCGGCTCATCCTTTGGCGTCATCTGCGGCATGATTCCAGGTGTCGGCGAATTCATGTCACAGTTCATGTCCTACGCCTATGCTCAGCGCACGTCCAAAACCCCCGAGCTGTTCGGCAAGGGTAATCCGGAGGGCATTGTCGCGTCCGAGGCTGCCAACAATTCGGTGCCAGCTGCGGCCATGATCCCGCTTCTTGCCCTCGGCATTCCCGGCGAGGAACTGACTGCGATGATGCTGGCCGTGTTTTACGTGCACAACGTCATTCCCGGCCCGCAGCTGTTCTCAGGGCAGATGGATTTCGTTCTGGCACTCTATATCTGCCTGCTCCTTCTCAACGTCATTGTGGTCGTTTTTCTCTTCTTTGCGACGACCACCCTCATGCGTGCGATGGCGATTCCGAACCGTTTCCTCGGGATGATGATCCTCACCTTCAGCCTCATCGGCATCTATTCGCTGCGCAATTCGCTGGCCGATGTCGCAACCGCTTCTGCCTTCGGCGTATTCGGGTTCATTCTGAAGCGCCTCGACTATCCGACCTCACCGATCATCCTTGGTATCGTGCTTGGCAAACTGATGGAGGACAAGCTGCGGACCGCGACGGCGCGTGTCCACTCTTTTTGGGAATTCATCGACCGTCCGATCGCCTTTATCCTCTTTTCCCTCATCGTGATCGCATTGGGGGTTCAAGCCTGGACTGTCTGGAAAGACTGGACCGCCAAGAAAGAGAACGAGAATGCCTGATCTGCTCAGCCGCCGCCGCGCGCTCCTCGGCCCGAATGTCTCGACCTTCTACGACGACCCGATCCATGTCGTTCGCGGCGAAGGTGTATGGCTCTGGGACGAGGAGGGGAACAAGTATCTCGACTGCTACAACAACGTTCCCCATGTCGGTCACTGTAATCCCCGCGTGGTCAGCGCCATTTGTGCGCAGGCGGGGGTGCTCAACACACATACCCGCTATCTGCACGAGGGCATCCTGGATTATGTCGAGCGGCTGACGTCGACGTTCGCAGATCCGCTCGGTACGGCGATCCTGACCTGCACTGGCTCAGAAGCGAACGACATCGCCCTCAGGATGGCCGAAGCGATGACCGGCAAACGCGGAATCGTCGCAACCGATGCGACCTATCACGGCAACACCACGCTGGTCAGCCACCTGTCCAAGTCCAATGTGCCGGAGGTCGGGTTCGGCCTTGGAAAATATCTGCGCCACGTCGAAGCGCCGGACAGCTACCGGATCGCGGATCCGGACGGCCGCCACTTCGCGGCAAGGGTTCAGGAGGCCATTGACGACCTGGAAGCTTCGGGCATCGGCTTTGCAGCGCTGATTGTCTGCCCGCTTTTCCTCAACGAAGGGTTCCCGGCCCAGGCCGAAGGCTGGCTCAGGCCCGCGGCCGAGGCCGTTCGCCGCGCAGGCGGGCTGCTGATCTGCGACGAGGTGCAATCAGGTTTTGGCCGGTGCGGCAGCCATTTTTGGGCGCATCAGAAACAGGGCGTGGTCCCTGACGTGGTCACTCTGGGCAAACCGATGGGCAACGGACATCCGGTCGCCGGTCTCGTCACCACACCGGAGATCATGGCCCGTTTCCGCAGCTCCTTCCGCTACTTCAACACGTTTGGCGGCAACCCGGTTTCTTGTGCCGCCGCCATGGCTGTGCTTGAGGAACTTGAGGAAAAGAACCTCCAGGCCAACGCAGCCCGCATCGGCAAGCTGGCAGCAGAAAGACTTACCGAACTTGCTGGAAAATATGAGGTCATCGGCGACGTGCGGCAGAGCGGCATGGTGTTCGGTGCCGAGTTCGTCCTTGACCGGGACACCAAGGAACCTGCCAGCGCCTACACCGATCGCGTGGTTAACGCCATGCGCCATCGCGGCATCATCCTGTCGAAGCTCGGCCGCCACAAGAACATGCTTAAGATCCGCCCGCCCATGCCGTTTGCGGAAGAGCACCTGCATCTGCTGATCGATACGCTGGACTCCGTCCTCGCTGAAATGCCGGCGCGCGCATGAGCGAACTTGCAGCAAAAGCCCTTGTCCTCTGGGGCATGTCGGAAGCGTCCTGCGACTTTGTCGCCGGACGCGAGAACCAGGTTTTCAAGGTTAAAGGCGACCGCGGGACTTTCGCGCTGCGCATCCGACGGCCTGGCTTGCGCAGCGTTACGGAACTCCGCTCCGAGCTTGTCTGGCTCGATGCCATGGACCGGGCCGGCCTATCGGTGCCACGCCCCGAGCCGTCGGCATCGGGATTTCTCCTGGAGACGGTCGATGGCCATCAGGTTGATCTGGTCGGATGGCTGGACGGGCGTCCCTTGGGCCGGAGCCGGGAACCGCTGGAGCTGGACAATCCCGCCGGGATATTCTTTGCACTTGGCCGGGAACTCGCCCGGCTGCACGATGCCAGCGACGCCTTCGTTCCGCCGAAGGGGTTTTTGCGCGTCCATTGGGACGCCGACGGACTCCTTGGCGATGATCCGCTCTGGGGCCGGTTCTGGGAAAATCCCTCGCTGGATGCGGAGACGCGCAACCTGCTGCTGACTTTCCGGTCCAAGGCGGGAGAGGAGCTCAAACGTCTTTCCTCCACGCTCGACTATGGTCTGATCCACGCCGACCCTGTCCGCGAGAACGTGTTGCTGGACGGCGACTGTCTCCGGTTCATCGATTTCGACGATGGTGGCTACGGTTTTCGTCTCTTCGATATCGCGACCGCGCTGCTGAAGAACCGCAAGGAGCCGGACTATATGACTCTGAAAGCAAACCTGATCGAGGGCTACGCCTCTGTCAGGCAGCTGGACATGAGCCGGCTCGGCCTGTTCATGGCGCTGCGGGCGGTAACCTATGTGGGGTGGGTTGTGCCCCGTATGGGGGAGGAGGGCTCACCAATTCGTAACACGCGCTTCGTAGCTGACGCGTGTGAACTTTGTTCGGACTATCTGCGCCAGAGTGCCGCGATCTAAGGGAGAGACCGCCATGACCAAGACGATCCTCGTAATCGGAACGTTCGACACCAAGGCCGAGGAACTCGACTACCTTATCAAGCGAATCCGGAACCAGGGCGGCAACGTCGTTGCGATGGACGTCAGCGTGCTGGGCGACCCCTCCCAGCCGGTGGATGTGACGAAACACGAGGTCGCGGGAGCTGTCGGCGAAACCATCGAAGTCTTGATCGCGCTCGGCGAGGAGGGCGAGGCCTTC
This sequence comes from Roseibium litorale, assembly GCF_014842915.1. Taxonomy (GTDB): domain Bacteria; phylum Pseudomonadota; class Alphaproteobacteria; order Rhizobiales; family Stappiaceae; genus Roseibium; species Roseibium litorale. The sequence goes on from NZ_JACYXI010000012.1 coordinate 63,462, forward strand.
GAAAGAATGAGCGCCGGTGCTGCTGTCATGACCCGCCGCCTGTTCGATGAGGGCAAGGTCGACGGCATGATCGCGCTCGGCGGCTCCATGGGGACCGACCTGGCGCTCGATTGCGCCCAGGCGCTTCCGATCGGCGTGCCGAAATACATCGTCTCCACGGTCGCCGGCTCGCCCCTCATTGCCGCGGAACGGATGGCTGTCGATGTGCAGTTCATCCTCTGGGCAGGTGGTCTCTACGGCCTTAATCCGCTGTGCCGGTCCTCGCTGAGCCAGGCTGCCGGCGCGGTTCTGGGGGCTGCACTCTCCGTGGAACCGCCCAGGTTCGACAGACCGGTGATCGGCATGACCTCTCTCGGCTCGTCCTGCCTCAAATACATGAAGCGCCTGCATCCGGCCCTGACGGCACGCGGCTACGACGTGGCGGTGTTCCACACCACGGGCATGGGCGGTATGGCCTTTGAGCGGTTGGCTGCAGAAGGCGCATTTGCCTGCGTGATGGATTTCTCGCTTCAGGAACTCGTCAACGTTCTGCACGGATCGGTGGTCAGTGCCGGCGCTGACCGCCTGAGCGGAGCGGGTCTCAGCGGGACGCCGCAAATGGTCGCTCCCGGCGCCTCGGATATTCTCGACCTCGCTGGATGGCAGGAGATTCCGGCACGGTTCTCCGAGCGCCCCTTCCATCAGCATAACCGGCTGATCAAGAACATCGCTTTCAATGCCGAGGAACGCACCGCCATCGCACGTGAGATCGTCGACCGGCTCGCCGCCGCCAAAGGACCGACGCAGTACTTCCTGCCAAGGAAAGGTATTGAGGAATGGGACAAGCCGGGGGCGCCCGCCCATGATGCGGAAGGCCTCAGCGCCTTCGTGGCTGCCACCGAGGCTGCCGCGGCCGGCCGGGTCAGCCTGACGGCACTCGACTGCCATATCAACGACGACACCTTCTGCAACGCGGTTCTGGAACAGTTCGACACCTGGGTTGCCGAGGGCATCGTGACCTCCGGAAAACTCTCATGAGCGGCCGCTTCGAGGGAAAGACCGCCCTCATCACGGGTGCGGGTACCGGAATCGGTGCCGCTGCCGCAGAACGCCTCGCCGCCGAGGGGGCACAACTGGTGCTCATGGGCCGCCGCCAGGAACCGCTGGAAGCGGTTGCGAAACGTGCCGGTGGAATTGTCTGCACCGGCGATGCCGCAAATCCGGAAGATGCCGGTCGCGCCGTTTCTACCGCTTGCGAAAGCTTCGGAGGCCTCGATATTGTTATCGCCAACGCTGGCGGCCACGGCTTCGGAACCATTCTGGAAACAGATGACTCTGAGTGGCGGGCGGCCACAGCGGCCAATCTCGACACGGCGATGGTGGTGCTGCGCGCCGCCCTGCCGTCGCTCAGGGCAAGGCGTGGCGCCATCTGCGTTACCGCGTCGATCGCCAGTCTCGCCGCACCGGCAGGCGCCTTTGGCTATACCGTCATGAAGCACGCCCAGATCGGCCTCGTCCGGGCCATCGCCCGCGACTATGGCCGCGACGGTGTCCGCTGCAATGCCGTCTGCCCCGGATGGGTGACCACGGAGATGGCCGATGCGGAGATGGACGAATTGATGAGCCGGTCTGGACTACCCTCGCGCGAGGCGGCCTATGCGCATGTGACCAGCAACGTCCCGATTGGCCGCCCGGCCAGCCCGGAGGAAGTTGCCGCCGCGATTGCCTTCCTTTGTGCTCCGGAAGCGTCTGCAATCACCGGAGCCGTGCTGACCGTGGACGGTGGATCGACAGTCGTCGACGTCCCCACTCTCGCCTTCGGATAGATCCTGGCGTCGAAACCGGTCACGCCAAGCCTTGCGTGACCGGTGGCTGCTGTGAACGAGGCACCGTCCAGAAAACGTTAGTTTGCACTTGGTGTCTTGGGAATCTTGTCTTTCAGTCTGTCACTCAAGGGATGCTCCTTTTGCGCAGCACAGGAGGTTCCCGCCCGTAGAAGGCAGGTGCCGCCACAAATTCGGTGTTTTCTGCAAGTCTGGTGGTGAAGCCGCCCCGCGCGGGCTCTATGTTCCAGCCAGAGTGTTCGGCTTGCAGCCACTCCGCCGGCGCGCGGCGGTGTTCTGCATGACCCCGCATCCTCACATATGCTGGACAGGGCAGGGGCATTCTGAGGGCCGGCGGCGTCCTTGTGATGGACAATCTGCCGGCCCTCAAGCCTATGGCTGTGTGCTTCACTACAGAAGCCGGAGGCAAGCCTTTCTGTTCTGCGGCCCGTATGTCCACCCGATCAGGGTGGCGTTCTCGAAGCGCACGGCATTCCTGGAAAAAGACAGCATTCCGCACAAGCAACAGGCTGTGAAGCGTATCTGTCCAAGGAAACGATGTCTTCACACCAGGCGAATGCCAGAACTGCTTGGCCGCTGCAGGATTTGACCGTGCATGACCGGAAAGTGCTCTAGAACTTTGCTGCGATATTGAACCAGAAAGTATCACCCTGCGCCCTGTTTTCGGCAATGACGTCATGCTGCCAAGAGGAGCTGAGCTGCAGCGCCGGAGTGAACGAGTAAGTGAGCGAAGGGCCAATTGCCAGTCCTTTGCCGCGATGCCCATCGGCAGGAGCCCCGGGGCCGCTGTCATCCGTCAACTGCTGGAGATAATAGCCGACGGCGCCGATGCGCCATTTGTCGAAGTTCCAGCCCGCAGCATAATCGAGAACAAACTCATTACCTGAGGTGTAGTTCGTGTCCGGGTTCTCCGTATTGAAGATGAGACGGGCGAGCGCGCCAATTTCCAGTCCTTGCGGATCAGAATAATGATAGCCGAGCGCTGGCTGGAAGGACCAGTGATTGAGGCCGGGGCTTGCGGCATTGGCGACGTCGTATTTGCCAACGGGTGCCGCAATGTCGAGACCCAGAGTGTAGCTGGACTTGCGGTCAGGATGCCAGGTCAGGCCGATTGTGCCCACCATATCCGCCAGTCCGAGGTCGCTGGCCGAGAAGAAGGCGGTCGACAGGTCGACGTTGACAATCGGCACAACCAGCTGCGTCGACAACCGGGCGCCTGCGAACTCTAGGGGCGTTACATAGAGAAAACGCATCGTTTCCGAAGCTGCCCTAACCTTGAAGTCGATCGGTATTTCCTTCCCATTGCCGTCATTCAGACGGTTGGAGGCGTAATAACTCGATTGGGAAAGGAAATAGAGACCTGGAAAAGGCGGAAATGCGCCAGCAAAAAATTGGCTGGATCCTGGACTATATTGTGTATTGCCGTTTTCCGCCGCTTGGGCCGGGCAAAGCATCATCGTGGACAGACTTAGTACGAACCCAAGTGTCTTCAATCGCATTATTCATCCTCCTCACATGAACAACGGTGTAAATGTCAACGGAGGAAAAGACGGTACCCAAGCGCTGCGTAAACGGCGCAGTGCTCAAAAATGCCACCGGCAATTTTCTGATTTCCGCCCTTGGCGTCCCCCCGCCACCGGCAGTCTCCAACCTTCCTGTTCGAGATGCCTTCCGGGAGACCTAGGTAGATTCACAGTATTTGTAAAATTGTATAAAATGATATCTGATATTTGCGGAATCTATGATTGTGTCAAACATATGAATCTCTTATGTATTTTGAATTGTTAAGGGTTTTCCTCCCTGTTCAGTGAAGAGGCGCCTGCTGAAAGTGCGCTGTATTCAGAAGTGTGATGCTTGTAATTCACAGAACCAATTTTACTCTATGTCCAGCTGAGGTAAGTTCTTGGGAGAGGGGGGGCAGGGATGGCCGTGCAGCAAGCGGGCATACGTCTTGCCTATCTTGGGCAAGAAGAGGGCTCTTGCGGAAGAGTCTCTCCGTCAGGTCCGGCTATCAGGCGCAATGACCTACGTCACCTTTTCCTCATCGGCGGTTTCCGCCTATCGCGGTATCTATCCAAAGATGGAAATCGGTCCTGAAAACACCCGGGTTCTGCACTTTACCGGGTTTCTGCGCGGGATCGTTGAGGGGGGCAGGGGCTCGCTGAAGGGAGCTGGCCGAGATACGGGCCACGATATACAGGCCACGCTATGCGGGCCAGAAGGCCGCCTTTCATGACACCTGCAAGCTGAGCCGGCTGCCGCCTCCGAGGTCAAACACAAGTGCCCACAGGAGGTTTTCCGGCGGGCACGCATCCGATGATGACTGGCGCGGGTACAGCGTTCAGATGCCATTCCCCACCCGGATTTCGACAGCTGCGGGGAGCGCGTCCCCGCTCTGACCTTACGGGAACGCGCGGCCTCTCAGACCATGGCGACCGCGCGGCACCAGCCGGCAGAGCCGCCCTTGATCTTCACCGGCAAGCAGGAGACAGTAAATCCGGACGGCGGCAGTTGATCGAGCTGCGTCAGCTTTTCCATATGCATGAATATCCCGTCGCGCGCCGCCTTGTGCCCTTCCCAGATCAAGCCGGCATCGCCTGTTTCGGCAAAGCGCTTGGCGGTGACGGGAAACGGCGCGTCCCAGGACCAGGCGTCCGTTCCCGCGATACGCACGCCCTTTGCCATCAGCCAGAGCGTGGCTTCCCGCCCGATGCCGCAGCCCCGGCCGAGATAGTCCGCGCGGCCATAGGCGGCACCTGCAGCGGTGTTGACCAGCACGATATCGAAGGGCTGGAGATCATGGCCAGCCGCGCTGACAGCAGCCTCGATGTCCGCGGCCGTCGCCACATAGCCATCCGGCAGATGACGCAGGTCGAGCCTGACCCCCGGCCGAATGCACCAGTCGAGCGGAACCTCATCGATCGTCCAGGCCCGCTCGCCATTGTTCATTGTGGAGGCGAAATGCCATGGCGCATCCAGATGCGTGCCTGCATGGGCCGTCAGGTTCAGCTGTTCGACCGCCCAGCCTTCCGCCCCCGGCACATCAGCGATATCGAGGCCGGGGAAAAAGCGCAGGACTTCTTCCGCGCCTTGCGCATGCGTCGTGTAGGTGATCTTCGGGCCAAGCCCCGGCGGATCGGCGGGCACGTCGTTTTCAATCGCAACCGAAAGGTCAATGATCTTCATAGGTATTCTCCTGAAAGGGCGGCTCTTGTCAGCGTGCCGAGATCGGCATCTGCCTGAAATCCGAGAGCGAGCGCTGGAGTGGCGTCGAGCGGGGGCATGGCACCAAAAATCCGCTGCAAGACTTCGTCATTGCCCCAGTGGACGTCCGCCTTCATCCCGGTCTCTCCGGCAATGGCCTCCGACATGGCCTTGAGGCTCGCGTGGAGAACCGGCAGCTGAATAACGGTCTGGCCGGGAGCCGGAGCAATACGAGCCGCATGCAGCAGCGCTGTCACAGCCGCCTCCCTGGACAACCACCAGCAGGTGCTGGCCGCCGGGACAGGGCAGTCAAAGGGCTGGCCGGCCGCGATGCGGTGAAAGATCTGGCTCATGAAGGCTGATCCATGGCCGCTCTCGACTGGCGGCCTGGCGACAAGACCGGGGAAACGCAGGCTCACGGCCCGCAGTTCTCCCCGCCGGGTCATATCGGCGAGCTGGATTTCCAGCATCAGCTTATGAGCGCCATAGGTCAGAAGCGGAGCCGGCTGCGTTGCCGGTGTTACGGCAAGGCCATTCAGATCCCCGTAGACGGCAATAGACGATGCAAAGACGAAGCGGGCACCTGAACACCGGGCAGCGGCCCCTCGCGCGAGGGCAAGAGGAGCCAGAAGATTTACCTGATGACCGAGTTCCGGCTCTTTCTCCGCAAGGCTGCCGGGAACGCTGGCCAGGTGAAAGACAAGGTCAAATCCCGGTTCCAGCAGCTCCTTCTGAAATTCCGGGTCGCACAGGTCTCCGGCCTTCTGCTCCATACCGTCAGATTGCGGCCCTTCGAAAGCCGTGTCAGTCAGAACCAGCCTTGACGCATCCGGATAGGCAGCCGTTAGCTTTGCCGCCAGGCCTCTTCCCAGAAAGCCGTTGGCACCAGTAACCAGAATACGCATCAGGCCTTTACCACCTCCTGGTCGATGATCCCGAAAGGCGCGGTTCCATCGGGAAGACGCGCTTCCATCCGCACGCGGTCTCCCCATGTCAGGAACGGCGTACGGGGAGAGCCTTGATCGAGAAGTTCGATAACGCGGATTTCCGAGATACAGGAGGAACCGGCGGCGCGGTCCTCATTGGAAACGGTTCCCGAGCCAATCACGGTTCCAGCCGAAAGACGCCGTGTGCGTGCGCAATGAGCAATCAGCCCGGCAAAGGAAAAATGCATTTCCCGTCCGTTGGCGCGGCCGACTTCCTGGCCATTGACCGCTACATGAAGCGGAAGTTCGACCCGCCCCTCAGCCCAATGATCGCCGATTTCGTCCGGGGTCACCGCGACCGGCGCAAAGGCTGTCGAGGGCTTTGCCTGAAGAAATCCAAAGCCGGCGCGCATTTCCCGGGGGCCGACCGCACGCAGCGACCAGTCGTTGATCTGAACCAGAAGACGGACATGATCCAATGCCTTGTGATCGGGAGTTCCCATCGGCACGTCAGAAAGGATGACCCCGAACTCGCCCTCCATGTCGATGAAGAGCGCATCGTCGGTAAACTCGACAGGAGCCAAAGGTCCCCGGAAGTCGTCGCTTGCACCCTGATAGATCAGGGGAATCGTTTCGAAATCCGGGTTGGGCGGATTGTCGAATGCCTTGTCCATCAACCGGCCATGGTTGAGAAAAGCCGATGCATCGAGCCATTGCGGCGCGCGCGGCAGCGGTGCCAGGCACCGCTCCGGCTCGAAGCGGGTTGTGAAAGGTTCTTCACCGGCATTCACCCGGTCATAGAGAGCTTCGAGCTGAGGAGAAACATTGTCCCAGTCCTCAATTGCCGCCAACAGGGACGGGACAATCCCAACCGCCGTCACCGCGCGTGTGAGATCCCGCGAGACGACCCACAACTGGCCGTCGCGGCTGCCATCGTGATAGCTTGCGAATTTCATATCGAACCTGTTCCTGTTGTTTCCTGCTTGCGGACTTCTGCAGCCTTAGGGGGGCCGCACCCTAGCTGTCTGCAAGGCTTTCTGCGATCTGCGGATCGTAGGACCCTGAAATCAGAACAAAGAGCATCCGGCACATCTTACCGGAGCGGTTGGCCCAGGCATGGTTCGTGCCGCGTTGAACGACCACCGATCCGGGTTTCAGAAGCGCTTCGCCGTCGTCCAGCACCAGCGTCAGTTCACCCTCAATGACGACACCGTAGTCGATGGACTCCGTCCGGTGCATCAATGGATGCGGCGAGGTCTCCTTGACTGTGGAGGCAGCCTTGTCCCCGATCTGCGCGAATGCTTCCCCCATCTGGTCCTTACCGGTCTTCAGAAAGTCCTCCGTGTCAGGGGGAATGTCGACAAAACGGATCCGGGTGCCGCCGGGTGGCGGCGGCAGCGTCAGCGGGCCAGTCGTCGGATCGGCGTCATTTGACACGCGCGCCGGACTTTCTGACGTCGACCAGACCTCATGAAAGACCGTTCCCGGGATTGCGGTGACTTCCACCACTGTTGGCAGTGGCCCGTGTTCGCTGACAATCGAGCGTCCGTCCTCGGCATGCCCGGTGACAACACGGGTGATGGGCGGGAGATGGGTCATGCATGTTTTCCCTTGGTGAAGAAGAAGATGGAAGCCAGGCCGACGAACACCGCTGCGATGCCAAGCGACGGGTAGCCGAAATTCTGGCCAAGAGCTCCGCCTGCGCTCGGCCCGAGGGCCGCGCCGATCATCAGCATTGCCGGAGTGGCCGCCGCAGCCCGGCCGGTTGGGTCGAGCTTGGTCAGATGCCCGAAGGCGAAGGTGTGGGTGAAGATCTGGACTGAGACGAAGACCGCAGCTGAGGGCGCCCAGACAGGGAAGGCGGTTGCTGAGGTGATGATTATAGCCAGGACGATCTGCAGGAGCGGACCGATCTGGGTCACCAGTGTAGCGGAGATGCGGTTTTGAAGAATGGCTGCGAGAGGCGAGGGCAGCACGAAATTGACGAACCCCAAGGCAATCAGCACAGCCAGAACATGTTCAGCGGAAAACCCGCGCGACTTGCCGATAACTTCCACGAAGGAAAAGACCATGGCCTGGTTGAAGGTCATGATGCTGATGGCAAGAATTGTGAACCAGACCGCCCGGCTGAATGGTTGCTTCTTGTGGTCCTGAACGGGCTCTGCATGAGGGAAGAACAGGGCGCAGGTGACTGCGGCCACAGTCATGACCCCTGCAAAAACGAAGAACAGGCTTTGCCCGCCAAAGGCGATCAGCAATTGCGGGATGGCCGCAAGCAGAATGATCGCGAAGAGCCCGAGGGCGATCCCGGCCATTGCATAGAGACGGTGCGGGTTCGCGGTATGAGCCATCGTGCCATGCACCATGGACAAAGCGGTTCCGACCGAGGCGCCCGCAAGCAAATGCAGCCCTGCCAGCGGGGTAAAGACGGTTTGGCCCGCAGCGGCGAAAAAGGCCGCGGCAGCCACAAAAAAACCTCCGGCAGAGAAGGCTCTGCCGTTCATGCTGTTCAGCCGCGGGGCCGCCACGGTGCTGGCTGCGACGGCTCCCAGCAGGAACAGCGTCACCAAAATGCCAGCCTGTTGGGGGCTGAAACCATAACGTTCGACCAGGGCACCAACCCAGACGGGCAATGCGATCAGATCAATCATACCCGAAAAGTGGCCCACGACGAGAGCCGCCGCTCCCGCCACACCAAATCTCCGTCCCGACATTCCAGTTCCTCCAGCCTGTAAAGAATGCGGTGAGCCGGTGCGCTTTCTCCCAAGCACCGGCTCAACTTAAGATCAGATGGCTTCAGCCAGCGTTCTCATTGATGCTTTCATGATCGAGGCGTGCTCCTCCCGGCTGCCGCCATAAATCTCAATGTCAGCGAGGCGGCCGGAATTCTCGACCACCATGCGGCAGCGATCCCAACGCCTGTCCTCGAAGGCTTCGAGCGCAGCTGACAGTTCGCTACCCCTTGCCAGCTCTTCCGCCAGCACCATCGCGTCTTCGATGCCAATGCAGGCGCCTGCGGCCAGATGCGGAGTGGTTGCGTGAACCGCATCCCCGATCAGCACAACCCGGCCCTTGAACCATGGCCGTGGCATAAGCATCTGTTCCAGCGGGCGGTAGATGACCTGATGCTCGCTGGACAGTTCCGCCGCAACCTTCTTGATGATCGGGGAGGGGAATTGCTCCAGCAGGCTCCGCAGTTTTTCGACAAAATCCTCAGGCGCGACGAAGTCATTTGTGGGCCGGTCTTCCGTCAGGAACAGATAGACCTGATCCTTGCTGACACCGTTCATGCCGACCTTGAGCTTCCCGCTCATCCACATAGTCACTGTGTCGATGCCTTCCGGCTTCGGCAGCACGGCCCGCCAGACAGACTGGCCAATGAAGCGGGGCTTGGGCGCCTCGGGGAAGGCGCTGGCTCGGACTGCAGAATAGAGACCGTCTGCGCCGATGACGAGATCATAGCGGCCGGAACTGCCGTCGCTGAACGTCACGTCAACCCCGTCCGCATGATCTTCGATCTTGGTGAAGGTCAGCCCGAGGCGGACATTCGCCGCCGATGCGCGTACGGCCTCCGACAGGATCTTTGCCAGTGCAGGCCGCATGATCCCGCCTCCGCCAGGGATATCGTCACCGGCAACGCGCGGGGTCGGCAGCGTCACAAGCACGGTGTCATCCGGCCCGCGCATATCAACCCCGTCGCTCACGAAACCTTCCTCAAGGAAGCGGTCGAGCAGACCAAGCTGGCGGATGACCCGGAGGGTCGACCCGTGAAGACTGATCCCAGCGCCATAAGACCGCCAGCCCGGATCGATCTCGACCAGATCCACATTGGCTCCCAGGCGGGAAAGTTGCAGTGCCGCCGTCATTCCGGCGAAACCGCCGCCAACAACCAGGATCTTCTTCATACCCGAGTTCATGCTAGTCCTCCCTTGCGTGGTGCCGCGATATACACATCGCCCTCTTCGTCCACCGCAATTTCAATTCGTTTCAAATTCTGCCCGAGGCACGGCCCCAGAACGCATTTGCCCGTATCCATCTGGAACAGGGCGTTGTGGGAATGGCAGGTGAGATGGGTCCGATCGCCATTCAGATAGGCATCTGTCTTCCAGGCCATCGGTGTCCCGGTGGAGTAATGCGGACAGGCGTCGAGCCAGGCATGCAGAGCTCCGTTGTGCCGGACAACGATCACCTTGCGCTTCGAGTCATCGAATGGCCCGAAGCCCCGAGCTTCGCCCTCACCGATATCGAGTGCCCGGCAGATCCATGTGCCGGCTTCCCCCCCTGCAGTCCCCCTCTCAGACATGCAGTTCCCTCAACGCAAGCGACATGCGCTCTGCATCCGCCAGATAGTCTTTCTCCACCATGGACTGGAGGATCCTGGTCCGGTCGAAGACCTGGTCGCGCAGCCAGGCGAGCGGTTTCGGCATGCGATGGAAGATGTTCCCGAGCTTTCGGGCAAACTCGACCTGGTGATTGCAATAGGCGACCCGCTCTGCCTCGAACGCGGCAAACGCGCTCTCTACGGAGGCGCGGTCCGAGAGATCCGTCTGTCCCAGGGCCCGGGCCAGAAAATAACCATCTTCTATGGCCATGCCCATACCATAGGCCGCATAGGGGGAGACCGGATGCACGGCATCGCCGAGGCAAATGACACGTCCGCTGGACCATGTGGAAAGGGACGGGCGGTTATAGACTTCCCATCGGAACATCTGCCGCGAGAAGTCGGTCCGATCAGCGAAAAGATTCATGGGATAGGAGAAGGGCGCCAGAAGCTGGCGGACATGTTGCTCCGGGTTGGCGGGGGAAGGTGTGTCAGCCGAGGACTTCTCGACAATCCACCACTCAAAACCGGGTTTGCCCTCGTGTTTCATCGGGAAGTAACTTGCCTGAACATCGCGGCCGTGATGCAGCGCGCCAATGTCCTTTGGCAATTCTTCGATGTCCTCACACCATGCAAGCCAGACCCGTAATCCGACATGGAACAGGTTCAGCGGCCCGAGTGCCTGTTCAGACACCCGTGAACGAATGCCGTCGGCCCCGATCAGCAGATCGGTTGCGATCTCCTCGCCATTGTCGAACTTGACGATGATCTCGTTACCGCGCTCCTCGTAAGAGCTGAAGCGGTGCCCCGGTGTAACCACCTCTGGATCCAGCACATTCAGCGCTTCCAGCATCTTTCCATAGGCTGAAGATCGCAGGATGCCGTAATGCCATCCCTCAATCCCCATCGCCCTTTCAACATTGCGGTTGAACGGGAGATCGACCCGGACCTCGCCCTTCGGATTGCGGAACTGAACGCGCGTCTTGAGCCCGAAGTTGTTGACGACATCGATCCCATAGTTCCTGAGCACTGCCAACACAGGCACCGACAGGAGAACCGCACCACCTAAGGCCTTTGGCTCCGCATTCTGCTCAAAGAGCTTCACATCGTAGCCCGCCTTGCGAAGCGCTATAGCTGCCGATACTCCTCCCGGACCCGCTCCGACGATTGCAATTCGCTTGCCGGTACGCTGCTCCATTCCATCCTCCCGATGCGTTGTTTTATGCTTGTCCACTCTCCTCGGCGTGGACGTCATTTCTTTCCTTCGGGTGGAGGCCCCCCGGCAGGTGACCACTTCTCGCGCATCTCGAACAGGAATATCTGGGAGCTTTCGGCATTCAGAGGCGTTTCACGCGCGACCCAGGTGTCGTCGTGCTTGTCCATGTCTGCGTCATATTCGAAGTGGCAACCGAGCGGACTGTTGAAGTACCAGAACCAGTTCGAGCCGAACTTGTGACGGCCCGGCCCCCAAAAGCTCTGGTAGCCTTTTTTCACAAAGCGGGTTCCTGCCACCATCAATTCGGTCGGGCCGCCCATGTGGAAGGCCAGATGCTCGCACCCTTTCATGTAGTCCGGTGTGCGGATGAAGAAGAGCGTGTGATGATCGTCATTGGCCTTCGGGCGCAGGAAGGGGCCGGCACCGGTCAGGGTGTCGGTGATCACAAATCCAAGACGGCCGCAGTAAAAGCTCGTTGCCACTTCAATGTCAGGAACGAAAAGCACGACGTGGCTCAAGGTGCGCGGCAATGCCGGCATCTCTTCCCAGACACCGATTTCGTTCGGCTTGCGCTGAGCCGGAGCCCCCGGAGCATTGATCTTTTCGGCCGGCATCACCAGTTCGCGGCGCTTTGTGACCTGGAAGCGCAGTTCGAAACCGTGATCGTCCTTCAGCTCGATGGAGCCGTCGGCAAGCCGTGTGACCCGCCGGTCCTTGGACAGCTCAGCCTCAATGGCATCAAGATCCTCCGCGGCTTTTACACCATAGACCTGCTGCCGCAGCATGTTTGATGTCGGCAGCGCCGGCGGAAGCGAAGGATCATTCTTGTGGCGGATGATAAGCCCGGTTCCGTCCAGAGCTTCAAAGAGGCCGCCTTCGCTGGTCACATCAACCGGCTTGAGGCCAAACGCTGTCAAATATTCCGTGCTGGCGGCGACATCGTCCACTCCAAACACCAGATAGTCAGGGCCGATAATATTCATGGATAAATCCTTTCGCGAACCGGCTTCGGTTCATCCTGCATGGAGGACGTATTCGCGTGCGATGGTGATCGTGAAGGTCTGCGTATCCGCAGGCAGCTGGGACAGCACCGCGTCACGGCAGGTTTGAGCAAAGGCCAGAGCTTCGGTCTCGCCGCGGAACCAGAACTGGTCGACCGCCTGAACGGGGGAGGGAACAGCTGGTGTGCTGCGTGTATGGCCAAGCGGCTGCTCTCCGGCGGAGCCGGTGAGCCCGGTCAGAACGGCAGGAGCGGGCACATCGCCATGCCAGACAAGGAATACCTTCACACGGTCTTGGCCAGCAGTGGCGGGAGCGTGGACAACCTCTTCCGTGAACGGCACACCCACGACAGTCGGATCGTCGACCATCTGCGGTTCGTCCGGCTGCAGATGCTCGAAATAGAAGGCAGTCTCCCGCGAAGACTTGAGAGCAGCGAGGTCCGGGAACCAGACTTCGGTGACGAAGTCGAGGCCTGCGGCGAAGGCTGCGGGATGGCCGGGCTGGCCCCAGTAGACACCATCGAAGGCATGGTTCTGGACATAGCGGCGGGGCGCGTGCTCCGGATCTTCCGCGATGTATTTCAGCACCAGCTGCCCGTGAACATCCTTCATGTGGGCGCGGTGCTCTGACAGGGTCTGGCCAAGCCGCCTGCGGCCGAAGACCATAAGTTTGATTGTCATGTCCGGTCTCCGTGTGCCGTATGTCCGCCCAGAACTTCTGCAACCCAGTCAGCTATGTAGGCTCCGGCGTTTGCCGAATTATCGAAGCTGGAGTGCTGAACGCCACCGGTGCGCTCGTCGAAGATCTTCAGCTCACGGTTGGGGCTGTTCACGAGCTGGTCATAAGTCGCATGTGCCCACTGCAGCGGAATCTGACTGTCCTTTTCGCCATGGGTGACGAGGAACGGAACCCGGATGCGGTCTAGGATGCCGTGGAGATGCACCTTTTCGGCTGTCTCCATGAACTCGTCCATGTCCTTGGCTCCCCAGACCCACATGACGTGGCTCCAGTAATGAGGGACCGGAAAATTACCTTCGCGGGCAAGGCGCTTCTTTTGAACATCGCGCCAGTCATGATTGGCGCCCCAGACAACGCCGCAGGCGAAACGCGGTTCGAAGGCAATGGCCCGCGGGCAGTAGTAGCCGCCTAGGGAAACACCTTCCATGCCGATGCGCTTCGGATCGATGTGCGGCTGTGTCTCCAGCCAATCGACGACGCGGCTTGCCCAGTGCTCGCTGTCATAGCGTGCAGTCAGATTCTGCAGGCGCAGCGCTTCCCCTGTGCCTGGCTGATCCACAATCAGCGATGCGATGCCGCGCTCCGCCAGCCAGCCGGGAAGGCCGACCAGAAATTTCATTTCCTTGGTGCTGTCGAGCCCATTGACTTGAACAAGCAAAGGCGCCGGCCCCTCGACACCCTTTGCCGGTACATAAAGAGCAGAAAGATGGGTTCCCTCGTACGGGATTTCGACACGGCTGCAGGACGAGCCGGACAGGTTCAAACCCAACTCGAAGGCGCCAAGAAAGCGCTGATACAGAGCAGCGCGGCCTTCCGAGCCATGGGCGAGCAGACGCTCTGCGGTCAGCATGTAATTTGAGGCCCGAAGCAGCTTGTCCCCGGCGGAGATGAGCCTGCCCCGCGCCTGGTCCTCTTCCGCGAGAGAGACCAGCTTGTCTGCCATCTTGATCCAGGTTTCCCGGAAAGCCTGCGTGCCGGCGGCATCGGGGGCCTTGGCCGCTTCCTGCAGCGGCGCGCACATTTCCTCGATTTCTCCCATGCGGGCACCCATCTCGATCGACAGATTCACCGAGAGGTTCCAGACATAGTTGGTGGGAAAGTACTTGAACATTTGGTCTCCTCGTATCTGCCTTCTGACCGGGCATCCGCATACGGGAGATCTATTCCGCTTTGCATTTTTGCAAATCACGCCAAGCAGCGCCCCTCCCTTGGTTCACACTTAGCGGCAAATGACGTGTTTACAAAATTGCTTTAATCAATAATAAGAATTTACAAAATAAATATATGGGAGGGTCATATGCGTTTCAAAAACTTGGATCTGAATTTGCTGGTCGCGCTCGACACCTTGATCAGGGTCCGTAATGTCAGCCGTGCCGCCGAAGAGGTGTTCATCACCCAATCAGCGATGAGCAATGCTCTCGGGCGCCTGCGAAGCTACTTTGACGACCCCCTGCTCATCCAGGTCGGGCGCTCGATGGAACTGTCACCTTTGGCGGCGTCTCTCGAGCAGCCACTGCGTGACATAATCGTGAGGATCGAAGCGGCGGTGGTATCCACCCCCTCTTTCATCCCGGAAGAAACCAGCCGGAGCATCAATTTTGTTGTTTCAGAGTATACTCTGAATACGCTCATGCCGGCGTTTCTTCAGAAGACAGCCCTGTTAGCGCCTGGTCTGAAAATAAACTTCAAGCCACAACAAAATTATCCTCACGTTCTTCTGGAGCAGGGAGAGGCGGACCTTCTTATCGCACCTTCGGTTTTCTGCTCAGCAAGCCATCCCACCCAGGTGCTGTTTCAGGACCCTCTTTGCTGTGTCGTCAGCGCAGAGACCGAACTCGAGAACGGAAAGCTGACTGAGGCAACGTTCCTGTCTTCTGGCCACGTTACGATGCAGCCGCCCAACGGTGGCGAAAGCTACGCCACGCGGGTCTGTGACCAGCTTGGGATAAAAATCAGGGTTGATGTAACGACCTACTCCTTTGTCTCACTGCCCCTGCTGGTCCGCGGGACAGACCGCATCGCCATCGTGCAGAAGAGCCTGGCATCCCAAATGGTTGCCCTTGGCGGCATAAAAATAGCGGAGCCGCCGGTCGCTCTGCCCCCGTTGGAACAATCAATTCAATGGCACAGCTACCGCTCCCGCGATCCCGCAATTCTCTGGATTCGTGAACAGATTAATGAAGCGGCCGGTATCTTGCGGCACAATCCGGAGATGCGTTTGTGAAACCCGGTCAGCGGGCCCTTGCCGGTTTGGTCCTGCTGCGGAGCGCAGCCCGTGTGTTTGCCGTGAGGCGGTTTGAAGAGGTCCCGGGAAACTGGACGGGTTGCTGAAGCGGAGCCGGTCAGCATTCCACGGCATGTCTGCCGGGATCAGCGCGGCTGCGCGGGAGCTGATGAAGGCCATCGACCGTGTCTTCACCAGACATCTGTTTCTCGGAAGCCGGTAAATCGCGGCCTATCTGCGCCGGGATGGTCTTCTGGCCGGCCGCCATCAGAGTCGCGGTCTGATGGCGAGTATGGGACGGGATGATCTTCTGTAACGGCGAACGGTCTCATTCAGCCCTCGATCACGAACTTCAGGCTTTCTTCAATATAGAGAGGCGGCACACTCCTCAAGTGGCCTGCGCACATACCGGTTGTGGCGCTTGGCTGACCAAGTATTTATCCTTGAAGTCATTCGTACAAAGGATAGATCCGCAGGCGTCACGACAGACAGCCGTATTTGTTTTGACCTGTGTCCGGAATCCTTCAATTCATGCAGAAAGTGTAGGATCTTCCACACAACTGGACACGCTTACCGCCAAAAATATTCAGGAATATGGGCGTGACATCTGGCATGCCGTTTGCTGCCTTCCTTCTTGAAAAGACCCGATCTGTTTCTTTCGCAAGCGGTCATGCCCTTTGGGCAAAGGTACCTGTATTGCAGGACAGGAATAGGGTCTTCGAATATTGGACCGACTGGGAACAGCATGGCCGAGACCTCCGTTCTAGACAAACCGAAATGCCCGGTTGCTCATGAGGCCGCCCGTGCGGGAGCTCTTTCTGAACTGCGAACAGTCGTCGTGACGGGTGCGAGCCGCGGTATCGGCCACGCAATCGTAAGGCGGTTCGCCGAGGACGGTTGGCGTATCATCACATGTTCGAGGCAACCCTTCGATGCGGTGCGCTGTCCCTGGGATGCGGGCCCCGAAGATCATTTGCAGATCGACCTCTCGGACCGCAAGCGAACGGCCGAGGCGATCGAAGAGATCCGGAACCGTCTCGAGGGGGGACGGCTTGACGCGCTGATCAACAATGCCGGGGTTTCACCCAAGGGGGAGGAGGGGGAGCGCCTTAATTCGCTGACCACGCCTGAAATGCTCTGGATGGGGGTGTTCCACGTCAATTTCCTCGCGCCTTTGCTACTCGCACGCGGACTGTTTGAGGAACTCGCAAATGCAAAGGGATCGATCGTCAACATCACCTCGGTCGTCGGCTCCAAGGTGCATCCCTTTGCCGGTTCGGCCTATGCCACGTCGAAAGCGGCTCTTTCCTCGCTGACGCGCGAAATGGCGGCGGATTTTGCGCCGCACGGCATCCGGGTCAATGCGATCGCGCCGGGCGAGATCGCGACCGGCATCCTGTCGCCGGGCACGGCGGAGCGGTTCGTGCCGCTTATTCCCATGCGCCGCCTCGGTCGGCCAGAGGAAGTTGCAACTGTGGTGGCTTTCCTGTGCTCCGAGGCGGCAAGCTATGTCACCGGGGAGGAAATCAATATCAATGGCGGTCAACTACTGTAAGAGCGTAGGTGTTTTTGTGTATTTGCGATTCGTTTGTGCATTTTTTCCCGGAAAATGCTGATATTTGGCGCAGGACGGGTCGAGTTATCTCTGCTAGGCTCCGTAAATAGAAGGAACAGAAGCTGCTCTGAGGGAGAGGCGGGTTCCGGATACATGAGTAAATTGCTTTGCTGGTGCGCTTGAGGCGTTTCTTGCAAGAGTTCGACGCAAAAATACCTTCCGGATACGAGTTTGGACGTTCCGCGCATTCGGAATGTGAGAACATATGCGCCTTTTGCAGGGCCGATAGGCCTGATCATGCGCGCCGGCAACCTGCCAGAGCAAGGACGCCGGGTATGAACCACTTCGTTGAAATCGCCGGAACTGATCGCCCATTGACCGGTGCCGGGGAGGCGGCCTGGAACAGGCCCAACCGGACCTCGGATATCGGGCTGCTCGGCATCTATGAAATCTCCAAACTCCTGAATGAACCGGCACGCCTGGAAACGGTGCTGGCGAGTGTCGCCAATGTGCTGAGTTCCTTTCTCCAGATGCAGTTCAGTATGATCGTGATCCTGGATGAAGCCGGCGATCCCGAAATCGTCGCGACCGCGGATGGCGCCGGTGACAGTACGGAACGCAGGGTTGATTTCCTGCCGCAGGCCGTGATTGACCAGCTGGTTGCCACGCAGACACCGGTCGTTGTCCAGAACATTGCCTCCGACCCCCTGTTTGCGGAAGTGTCTGAGCGGATCACGGCGGGCCTGAGCGGCCGCGTGTCCTTTTTGGGCGTTCCGATCAAGGCAGGCGACAAGGTGGTCGGCACCTTGTCGATCGACAGGGTGCGGGACGGGACGATGACGTTCAGGATCGACGAGGACCTCCGCTTCCTGAAGATGGTGGCCAATCTGATCGGCCAGTCGGTTAGGCTTCACCGGATCCTGTCGGCCGACCGTCAGCGGTTGCTGGACGAACGCAGCGCGTTGGAAAAGGCGCTCACCCAGGAGCTGGCCGACAAGGGCCACCTGCCAACACCGAAGAAGATCGGCGGTATTGTCGGGGAGAGCGACCGCATCCGGAAGGTGATGCAGACCATCGCCACGGTCGCGAAATCGAACTCCACCGTATTGCTGCGCGGTGAAAGCGGGACCGGCAAGGAGCTGTTCGCACGGGCCATTCACGACATGTCTGAGCGCAAATCCAAGCCGTTCGTGAAACTCAACTGTGCTGCGCTGCCGGAAAGCGTTTTGGAGTCCGAACTGTTCGGGCACGAGAAGGGCGCCTTTACCGGAGCCGTCAGTCAGCGTCAGGGCCGCTTCGAAATGGCAAATAGCGGCACTCTTCTGCTTGACGAAATCGGAGAGATTTCCGCCAGCTTTCAGGCGAAGCTTCTGCGGGTCCTGCAGGAAGGCGAATTCGAGCGGGTCGGTGGCAACAAAACGCTCAAGGTCGATGTTCGCCTCGTCTGTGCGACCAACAAGGACCTGGAAACCGCCGTCAGTAAGGGCGAGTTCCGCGCTGATCTTTATTATCGCATCAATGTGGTGCCCGTCTTCCTGCCGCCTCTGCGGGATCGTCCGGGCGATGTGAGGCTGCTTGCCAGGAATTTCCTGGACCGGTTCAACAAGGAAAACGGGCGTAAGCTGGACTTCTCGGGTATGGCGCTGAACGTGTTGGAGCGCTGCTATTTTCCGGGCAATGTCCGGGAGCTGGAAAACTGCGTGAGACGTACAGCCACGCTTGCACGCGGCGGCACGATCGACCGGGGCGACTTTGCCTGTGCCAGCGGCGATTGCCTGTCCGCGCTGTTGTGGACGGGGAGCGGGCGCCGTAATCCGGCAGAACTGACTGCTGTGGCGCCGGCTTCCGTATTGGCACCGGCTGTTCCGGAAACCGGCACTTCCTGCGCCGGATCCGAGTTCGAACTGCCGGTCGGTCCGGCACAATCCTGCGGCCATGCGGGCGTCGGCGATTGCCCGGCCATCGCCGGAGGCAGGCCGGCAGACCGGGACCGGCTGATCGAGGCGATGGAGCGCTCTGGCTGGGTCCAGGCCAAGGCCGCCCGGCTGCTCGGTCTCACGCCGCGGCAGATCGGCTATGCCCTGAAGAAGCAGGGTATCGAGTTGAAGCACATCTAGGCCACTCAAGACGGCAGGGAACCGGCTGGGTTCCTGCCGTTCATCTCATGTTTCACTGAACCTTCCAGAAAAATGCGCTGTTTGCGGCCCGCAGGATGCGCACAGTCTGCGGTTCGTAGCGGCCGGATGAACGGAAGCTGTCGCGGCGCTGAGGGCACGGGAGGGGCAAAAAGGGCCGGACAGAGCCTTTTCACAGGCCGCAAAATGCACTCCGGCGGTTGGCTAACACTAACTATGAAGCCGCCGGTGAAACTCGATGACGTGGCCTGCTCCCGGATCGTCATGCACGTCTTGGATGGGCGTAATCATCGGGTCCGGGCCGAACCCGAGGAATCCTTCGGCGACCATGAGCAGGCGTTCCAGGTCAGCATTGCCGATCGGCTCCTTGTGTCTGGTCGCATGGTGGCGAACCAGGGAGAGCAGCACGGGAGCAACACCGGGCTTCAGCGTCCGCCCCATGGCTTCGACCGCGTTGGCGAGCGCCGCTGTGCCTGAATGCTTACCGAGGATGATGGTATGACGGCGGCCGAGTTCGGCCGGATCCAGGCCCTGATAGGTTTCCGGAGCCTTCAGGATGGCCGAGACGTGAATACCCGACTCGTGGCTGAAGACATCGCTGCCTACGATGGCCTTGCCGTGTGGAATCGGACGCCCTGAGGCCGCCGCGACGCGCGTGGCGAGCATGGGAAGCTGTTTCCAGTCGACGCCGGTTGCGATACCGTCCAGCCGGCCCAGGGCCACCGCGATCTCCTCAAGGGCAGTGTTGCCCGCCCGCTCTCCAAGGCCGTTGATCGTCGCCGAAATATGACGGGCACCGGCGCGTACGGCCGCGAGACTGTTGGCGGTGGCAAGCCCCAGATCGTTGTGGCCGTGGAACTCCACTGCGATACCGCCGGCGGAGACAACCCGTTCGACCATTTTCATGGTCGAGAACGGATCCAGGATACCGACGGTATCCGCAAGCCTGAGGCGGAAGGCGCCAGCCTCGGCGGCGATATCAGCCACACGGGCCAGATGATCCGGATCTGCGCGGGAGGCGTCCTCGCCGCCGATGGCAACCTCAAAACCAGCGTCCAGAGCCATCGGCGTGAACCGGCGGATGCGGGCGAGTGCTTCTGCCTGCCCGATACCGAGCTTGTTCGACAGCATCAGATCGGACATGGGGATCGACAGGTTCACGGCATTGGCGCCGGTCTGCCGGGCGGCCTTCAGGTCGCCTTCGGTCATCCGGCACCAGGCAAGCACGCGGAAGTCCCGTCTGAGCCGCGAGATAATGCGAATGCTTTCGATTTCCTCATCGCCCATCGCCGGCGTTCCCGCCTCGATTTCCGGCACGCCAGCAAGCGCGAGGGATTCGGCTATGTCGATCTTCTCCGACAGGGAAAAGGCGACACCGGGTGCCTGCTCACCATCACGGAGCGTCGTGTCGTTCAAAAAGACGAAAGGTGGTTTGTGCGTGGCATCTTGCATTTCAATTCCTCAAACAGACTCCCAGGACCTGTTGAGCAAGAGCTGTGCCATGTATTAAGTTGTTGATTTAAATGAAATAAAAAATGAACACCTGTGTCGCAAACAAAACAGGGGCGGGTTTGCGACACAACAAGGCCGAACAGGTAGCGCGACTATGCCTTCCAAGTTGTCCGTCAGGCTGCGACCGGCTCTGCTTCCTTGAGCGCCTGCAGAATGTTCTGCGGGGACGAGACGCCATAGGGGTCGCTCTCGCAGTTGTCGGAGAAGCCTTCCTCCTCGAACCACATTTCGATGACGCCGTTGTTGACCACCGCACCGTAGCGCCAGGAGCGCATGCCGAAGCCCAGATTGTCTTTAGCGACCAGCATGCCCATCTTGCGGGTGAACTCGCCGGAGCCGTCCGGAATGACCTTCACCTTGCCGATGCCTTGCGCCTTGGCCCAGGCGTTCATGACGAAGGCGTCGTTGACCGAGATGCAGTAGATCTCGTCGATGCCTTTGGCCTTGAAATCGTCATAGAGCTTTTCGAAGTCCGGCAGCTGGTAGGTGGAACAGGTCGGGGTGAATGCGCCCGGAAGGGAGAAGAGAACCACGCGCTTGCCGGCGAAATAATCGTCAGAGGTCTTGTGTTCCCAGCGAAACGGGTTCGGGCCTTCGATGCTGTCATCGCGGACGCGGGTGCGGAAGGTCACGTTCGGTACTTTTTTCTGCATGGCCAAAATCGTCTCCTTTGTTCAGATGGCCGCCGGCCGGCCGGCGCTGACTTTCCTCACCCGGACAATGACGTCGATATGGGTCACTTCCATTCCCTCGGGTGGTTCCGGGATCCCGTCGAAGGAGACAGAGCCCGGCGGGATGTCGAGAACCTGCTTGTCGTCCTCGACGAAGAAATGGTGATGGCCGGAGGTGTCGGTGTCGAAATAGCTGGAGGCGGATTCCACCGCTACTTCCCGCAGCAGTCCGGCCTGTCTGAACTGGTGCAGCGTGTTGTAGACGGTTGCCAGAGACAGGTTCGCATTGGCCGCGATCGCCTTCTGATGCAATTCGTCGGCATTGAAATGCTGATGCATGCCGGTAAAGAGCAATTCGCCCAGTGCAACGCGCTGGCGCGTGGCCCTGAGTCCAGCCATGCGCAAAACCGCCTTCAGGCAGGCCTGCTGCGCCGGAATTGGGTGGGTGGAGGGGGTGGTGTCGGGCATTTGACTGTCTCCGCGATTTGCCGGGCTGGCGGCCTGGGACGGCTAGGGTCACATGAAACCGAGTTCGAGCTTTGCTTCCTCGGTCATTTTCGACTGATCCCAGGGCGGATCGAAAACGAGGCGCACCACGACGGCATCGATACCACTGACGTCGTTGACCGCCTTTTGAACCCAGCCGACGATTTCTCCGGCGACCGGACAGCCCGGAGCTGTCAGGGTCATCTCGATCTCCGCGATATTGAGGTCATTGACGGTAACGCTGTAGATCAGGCCGAGATCGTAGATATTGACCGGTATTTCCGGGTCCAGAACGGTCCTCAGCGCCGCGATGATGTCTTCCATCTGGCCGTCACGGCCGGATCTGCCGGTCGCGATGGCGGATGCTGCGTGTTCGTGGTTCTGCAAGCCTCTGTCCATCATCCGAAAAACTCCTTGACCTTGCGCAGGCCGGCGGCGAGCGCTTCCACATCCGAATGGGTGTTGTAGAAAGCAAATGATGCCCGGGTCGTCGCGCTGACGCCCAGGTGGTCCATCAGCGGCTGGGCGCAGTGGCTTCCGGCCCTTACGGCAATGCCTGACCGGTCGAGCAGCATGGATATGTCGTGAGCGTGGAACCCTTCGAGATCGAAGGTCACCAGCGCGCCTTTTTCAGGCGCATTGCCGAAGATCCTAAGGCCTTCGATGCGGCCCAGTTCCTCGGTGGCGTGGGCGAGCAGCTCGGCTTCGTGTGCGATCGCCGCTGCCCGGTTCAGGCCGCTCATGTAGGTCAGCGCCGCGCCGAGGCCGATGGCCTGCACGATCGGCGGCGTTCCCGCCTCGAACCTGTGCGGCGGCACGCCGTAGGTGATCCGCTCGCGGGTAACCGTGCCGATCATCTCGCCACCGCCCTGGTAGGGCTGCATAGTCGCCAGGTGCTCGTGTTTGCCGTAGAGAAAGCCGATGCCTGTCGGACCGTAGAGCTTGTGGCCGGTGGCGGCATAGAAGTCGCAGTCCAGAGCCTGAACGTCGACCGTCTCGTGAACTGATCCCTGGCAGCCGTCGACCAGCACTTTGGCGCCTGCGGCGTGGGCCATGCGGATCACGTCGTGCAGGGGTGTGAGCGTGCCCAGTACGTTCGACATGTGCGTCACGGAAACCAGTTTGGTCTTCGGCGACAGCAGTTTGGAAAAGGCCTCCAGGTCGAACGCGCCATCCTCCGTCAGCGGCACCCATTTCAGCACCGCGCCGTTTCGCTCGCGCAGGAAATGCCATGGAACGATGTTGGAATGGTGCTCCATATCCGTGATGATGATTTCATCGCCCGGACCGATCTCAGCGCCAAGGCTCGAGGCGGCCAGATTGATCGCCTCCGTGCCGCCCTTGGTGAAGATGATTTCCTCCACCTGTGCCGCATTGACGAAGTCGCGGACGACTTCGCGCGCATGTTCGAAGGCGGCCGTCGACTCGCTCGACAGGAAATGGATACCCCGGTGCACGTTGGCATAGGTCTCCGCATAGGCGCTGGTGATGGCATCCAGCACCACCTGGGGTTTCTGCGCTGAAGCGGCATTGTCCAGATAGATGAGCGGCTTGCCGTGGACCTCGCGCGCCAGCAGCGGGAAATCGGCGCGGATGGCATCGGCGTCGAAGGCTTCGGACACCGGAGCGGCCCGGAGCGTGAGCGGATTATCCGGCATGGATCACCTCCGTGGCATGAACGGCGAGCCAGTCCCTGACGGCGCCGGACGCCACTTCGCGCAGGTCCGGCCGCTCGATCGTGTCCAGGGCTTCCTGGAGGAACGCCTCGACGAGCATTGCCCGGGCCTCCTCTTCCGGGATGCCCCGGGCGCGCAGGAAAAACAGCGCCTCCCCATCGAGTTCGCCCGCCGTCGCACCGTGGCTGCATTTAACGTCGTCGGCAAATATCTCCAGTTCGGGCTTCGTCGCGATCCGTGCATCCTTGGAGAGCAGCAGGGCCCGGCTCATCTGGTAGGCGCTGGTCTTCTGCGCATCGGGGCGAACCTTGACGCATCCCTGATAGGCGCTTTTCGATGCGCCCGACAGAACGCCCCGGAAAGCCTGGCGGCTGGTGGTGTGCGGAGCCGCGTGGGTGATGATGGTGGTGTTGTCGCAGTGGCTGTTTCCGGTGACCAGAAACGCTCCGTCGATCTCCACATTGGCATCCTCACCGTTGAGTTCGAACAGCGCCTCGTGGCGGCAGAAATATGCGCCCTCGGACAGGTAGAAGCCCTTGTATTGCGCCGTTCCTGCCAGTTCGCCCAGGGTCACCGCGCTCTGGCGTGCGTCGCCACCGAGCTGGTCGATCCGGATATGGGTCAGTTTGGCCGATTGCGCCAGGCGGAGCTCGGTGACGACGGTCGCAAAACCGGGCGTTCCGCCATGGGTTTCCAGGATCGTCGCTTCCGCCCCTTCCTCAAGTTCCACCAGAAGCCGGATATGGCGGCCATCCAGGCTTTCTGCCCCATCCATGGTCCAGTTGACACGGACGTGCAGCGGGGGTGAGAGGGTCTCGCCCTTGGGTACCCGCAGGACGAAGCCCTGTTCCATCCGGGCCGTATTAAGGCCCAGGATTGGATGGTTCTTCTGTTCCGTTCCGTTGATCCGGCCGATGGTTCCGGCAAAAGGCGACCCGCTGTCGGCGAGCACATCGGTAAGAGGCACGAGATAGTCGTCGGGCAATGCCGACCGGGAGATGTCGAGCACGCCATTTTCAAAGAAGGCGACATAGGCTCCGTCCAGGCAGGGCAGGGTGCGGGATACGGCGGTGCCCGCCGGTACCCCCGCCAGAGCCTGGGACAGATCGGAATATTTCCACGATTCCTGCCAGCGGTTGGGAATGCCCAGGGCTGCGAATTTCTCGCGGCCCTGTTCACGGAGTGTCCCGGCCCAAGGGGCGGTGTCCGTCTGAAGCGCGGTCGCCGCCCTCAGAAGGTGGTCGATGGATATGATCTCTCCCATATCGCCCTCTCTCTTACGCGGCCTTGCCGATAACGGCGTCGTAGCCCTGGTCCTCAAGCTGGCGGGCCAGGGTCTTGTCCCCGGACTTGACAATCCGGCCGCCGGCCAGGATGTGCACGACATCGGGTTCGATGTAGTCGAGCAGACGCTGGTAATGGGTGATCACCAGGAAGGACGTGTCAGGACCGCGCAGGGCGTTGACCCCTTCGGCCACGAGACGCAGCGCATCGATGTCGAGCCCGGAATCTGTTTCGTCGAGAACGGCGAGAGACGGCTTCAAGAGGGTCATTTGCAACACCTCGTTGCGCTTCTTCTCTCCGCCGGAAAAGCCGACATTGAGCGGCCGGCGCAGCATCTCCTCGGAGACGTTGAGCTTCTTCGCGGCGTCCCGAACCATTTTCAGGAATTCTACAGCACTCGGTTCCTTCTCGCCGCGCATGCGGGCCTGCGAGTTCACCGCCGTCTTGAGAAAGTTCATGTTGGTCACACCGGGGATCTCGATCGGCGACTGGAACGCCAGGAACATGCCCTTGGCGGCGCGTTCCTCCGGCGGAAGATTGACGATATCCTCGCCCCTGAACTTGATGGCGCCGGAGGTCACCTCGTAGCCTTCGCGGCCGGCCAGCGTATAGGACGTGGTCGACTTGCCTGCACCGTTCGGCCCCATGATGGCATGAACTTCGCCAGCCGGGACGGTCAGTGACAGGCCTTTCAGGATGTTCTTGTCCTGAACCGTTACATGCAGATCATTGATTTCAAGCATGGCTAGCCAACGCTCCCTTCCAGACTGATTCCGACAAGCTTCTGCGCCTCGACTGCGAACTCCATGGGGAGCTGTTGCAGCACGTCCTTGCAGAAGCCATTGACAATAAGGGCGATGGCCTCTTCCGGATCGATGCCGCGGGAGAGGCAATAAAACAGCTGATCTTCGCTGATCTTGGAGGTCGTCGCTTCGTGTTCGACCATGGCCGAGCGATTGCGGGACTCGATGTAGGGCACGGTATGAGCGCCGCATTTGTCCCCCATCAGCAGGCTGTCGCACTGGGTGAAGTTACGCGCGCCATCCGCCTTGGAGTGCATGCGCACCAGCCCGCGATAGGTGTTCTGCGAGTGACCGGCGGAGATGCCCTTGGAAATGATCCGGCTTTTTGTGTTCTTGCCGAGGTGGATCATCTTGGTGCCGGTGTCGGCCTGCTGATAGTTGTTGGTGATCGCGATGGAGTAGAACTCGCCCTGGGAGTTGTCGCCGCGCAGGATGCAGGACGGATATTTCCAGGTCACCGCTGACCCGGTTTCCACCTGGGTCCAGGAGATCTTGGAATTATCGCCCCGGCAGTCGCCGCGCTTGGTGACGAAATTGTAGATGCCGCCCTTGCCGTTCTCGTCGCCCGGATACCAGTTCTGGACGGTGGAATACTTGATTTCCGCCCCTTCCATGGCGACCAGCTCGACAACGGCCGCGTGAAGCTGGTTCTCGTCGCGCTGCGGCGCCGTGCAGCCCTCCAGGTAGCTGACGTAGGAATTCTTTTCTGCGATGATCAGCGTGCGTTCGAACTGGCCTGTGTTGGAGGCATTAATCCGAAAGTAAGTGGACAGTTCCATCGGGCAGCGAACGCCCTCTGGGATGTAGACGAAGGATCCGTCGGAAAAGACTGCCGAATTGAGCGTGGCGTAGAAATTATCCGAGGTCGGAACGACGGTACCCAGATATTTCCGGACAAGATCGGGATGCCTGGCGATCGCTTCGGAAATCGGGCAGAAGATGACGCCGGCTTCCTCGAGTGTTTCCTTGAAGGTGGTGACCACCGACACGCTGTCGAAAACCGCATCGACGGCGACCCGGTTTTTCGGCTCGACACCGGCCAGTATTTCCTGTTCGGAGAGTGGAATGCCGAGCTTCTTGTAGGTTTCCAGGAGTTCCGGGTCAACTTCGTCGAGGCTCTTCGGTCCCTCCTTGCCCTTCGGGGCAGCATAATAATAAAGGTCGCCGAAATCGACGTTCGGATAGTTCAGTTTGGCCCAGGCGGGCTCATGCATAGTCTGCCAGCGCTGGTAGGCGGCAAGGCGCCAGTCAAGCATCCATTCAGGTTCGTTCTTTTTCGCTGAAATGAAGCGGATAACTTCCTCGGAGAGGCCCTTCGGAGCGAATTCGCTTTCGATGTCGCTGACGAAACCATACTTGTATTTCTGGCCCGCGAACTCTTCCAAAGTATCCATTGCTTGGGTCATGTCAGCTTCCCGACGTTGGCGTGATTCGAACATGGCGGCAGTGCGACATGGCCAATGTTTCTGGGCGAATGTCACGGATGGCCGCCCGGTGGCCATGGACACGTCCGGCACCTTGAAAAGCGCGGATTTCCGGGGTTTTGACGCGGGTGTTGAAAGGGCCGATCACGGGTTCCGTCCTTAAAGGTGCTCGGTTGGAAGTGTCTTGGAACTGTTCTAAGCAAGGGGTGTGCCACTTGCTTCCGGGGACCTCTCCGGCGGGGTATGCAGCCCATCTGCGAGTGCCGCGACGACGGGCCAGCCGGTGGAGCCGGACGGGTCGAGTTTTTCAAGTGCTGCGAGCATCTCCCGGGCCGGGGGCGTTTCATCCTTGCGCAGGAGAATGAAGCTGAGTGCCTTCAACGTATAAAGGGCGAAGCGGCCGGGCCCGTCCTTAATGGCTGCCTCGGGGTTCCAATTACGCCAGTCCGGATCCCACCCTGCCTGACTGGCCGCTTCCGCCAGGCCAGCCTCGGCAATGGCTTGCGCCTCGCCGAGATGACCCTGGTAGGTGTGGATCTTGTAAAGACAAAAATAGACCGGGAGTTCCGCCGGGGCGATCTCGAGCGCCTGCCGGAACAGGCGGCCGGCTTCGGCCCGGTCGTGCCGGTAGGCCCGGACGCCCTGCTGCAGCAGCGCGTTCACCGCTTCGGGCAAGGCTCCGAAGTCGATCAGGTCTGGTTCCAGGGGCAAGTCGGTCATGAGAGGAAGCCTTCCGCGTTACCGGCAAAATCAAACTGGCCTTCGGGGAAGCAAAAGCCGGACCGGACGGAAAACGGCCTGAACCTGCAGGACCGACAGCTTTTCGTCGTCGTTGTTCTGTCCGGTTCAAAACAGATGCCGTGTCCGGTGTCGTGAACGTGACACTGGATTTTGACGTTTCCGGACCCATTCCGGTGCTGCGGGGGCAAGAACGTTTGGTAAACCGCAGGTTTCCGGATTCCCGGGTGGGCACTTCCTAACTGGCTCCTAACTTGCTTTGGCTTCGAAAACACCTGTCACAACAGAGCAATAGGATTTGAAGCCATGGCTATGGAAGGATCGGAAATCGAACGTCTTATCAAGGATGCGCTGCCGGATGCCCGGGTTATCATTGTCGACCTGGCCGGCGACGGCAATCATTATGCCGCCAAAGTCAGCTCCGAAGCGTTTCGCGGGAAGTCGCGGGTGCAGCAGCATCAAATGATCTATGCCGCATTGCAGGGAGAAATGGGCGGAGCGCTGCATGCGCTCGCCCTAGAGACTTCAGTTCCGAACTAAAGCCGTTCTCGCGGCACGCTGCCGTCGCTGCCGTATCCCGCCTTCATCAACGCCTTGTTTTGAGAAAGGAGACTTCCATGTCCCAGTCCGCGTTCGAGCGCATCAATGACATCATCGCTGCCAGCGATGTGCACCTGTTTATGAAAGGAACTCCGGCGGCCCCGCAATGCGGGTTTTCCGGTGCTGTGGTCCAGGTGCTGAACCAGCTTGGCATTCCCTTTGCCAGCACCAATGTTCTGGCCGATCTGGAAATCCGGGAAGGAATCAAAGCCTTTTCGAATTGGCCGACCATTCCGCAGCTTTACATCAAGGGCGAATTCGTCGGCGGCTGTGACATCGTCCGGGAAATGGCGCAAAGCGGGGAACTGACCGGACTGCTCAGCGAAAGGAGCGTTTCTCCGGCGGTCTCAGAGACGGACCCGTCTGCGGCCAAGGCGAAGTTTCACCGGTCGAGCCCCGATTTCTGAGGCGCCATCTGCAAGAATTTAAGGAGAGCACCACATGGACAGCCAGGTAGCGCGTTTTGAGGATGTGCCCCAGCTTTACAAGCGTCACGTCTTTGCCTGTCACACCCAGCGGCCGCCAACCCATCCGCGCGGCAGCTGCGGCGCGGCGGGCGCACAGCCCCTGTGGGAACGCCTGAGCAGCAAAATAGAGGCTGAAGGATTGTCGGCGGATGTCGGTTTCACGGCATCGGGTTGTCTCGGCTTTTGTTCCGCCGGACCACTGATGGTGGTTTACCCGGAAGGCATCTGGTACCGGCCTTCCACGCCGGAGGATGTCGATGAAATCGTCGAGGAGCATCTGAAGAACGGTCAGCTTGTGGACCGTCTCGTCATGGTTTTCTCCCGGGCCTGATATCCAAAGCAGCCGGAAGCAGAGGAAGCTTTTGACGCGCGCGTTGCGCGCGTCCGGCATCCGGACTAGCTGAGCGCCATTTCCTTCAGCGTAACCTCCTTGGCATTCAGGCTCTGGATGGCCATCTCGGAGGCCTTCCATGCGTCATAGCCGCCATCAAGACTGTAGACCTCCTGAAAGCGGAAATCGGAGAAGGTCTGCCCGTATTCCTGGCTGGCATAGCCGCGGTAGCAATAGATAAGGACCGGCCTGTCCTTGGCGATACTGTCCATCGTGCTGGCCAGATTGGCGATGGTGACATGCCGTGCCCCGGTTATGTGGCTCTTCTTGTAGGCCTTGGCATCCCGGACATCGATCACGACCACGTCCTCGCGCGCGATCTTGTCGCGGGCAGCGGTGACATCAATGTGGCGATACGGTTTGCGCGGAAACATGGTTCAAACTCCTTGTCGCTTTGGGTCGTGTTCAAGTCCGATCGGGTTCAGGAACCGGGCAGGGGGAAGCGGAGGCGAAGCGCCGGCAGGACTCCAGGTCCTCGTCCCGCCGCTCGAAGGTCTGGAGAAGGGTCAGCACCGGTTCCCGGTCGAACCCGGCGCAGGTTTGCCCCAGCGCCACAACCAGCGGCCTGCGGATCAGCAGCGGCTCCTCGATCATCAGGGCCAGAGCCTGGTCCGGAGCGAAATCAAACGGGTTGACCACGCCAGATTTGATCTGGGCAGCCGCCGGGTTGAACCAGCTTGCCACCGGCGTTTCGCCGAAGAAGGTCCGCAGCCTCTCCGCTGTCCAGGGTTCGCTCAGGAGGTCATGAGCGCTCACCGTGTGACCAGCCTGCTGCAAGGCCCTTTTCTGCCGGGCATTGGTGCCGCAGCCGGGCTTTTCATAGAAGTCGACAGTGGCCATGGTCCTCTCCGCCTATTTGAGACCGCCAAGCTGCACCATGGCAGCTGCGCCGCCCCGGCCGAGCACCGTGTCCACCTTGGACCGGACGGCTTCCAGGGTCAGCGGCTTGAGCACGGCTCCGTTGGCCCCGGCCTTGAGAGCGGAGACGGCCACCGTCTCGTCCTCCTTCTGGCAGATGACCAGGATCTGCACGCCGGGGAACTTGATTTTCAGCTCGCCGACCAGGGCTTCGCCCCGGGCCTTGACGAAACTGACGCCGACCAGCACCAGGTCGGGCTTCAGCCAGCCCACGCCCTTGTCATAGGCCTCTTCCAGAGTTGCCATCTCATGGGTTTCGATTTCGTCCTGAAGCATGAATTGCAGAACGGTCCGGGTGATGTCGTCGTCATCGATGACAAACACGCGCCGCTGATCGACAGCCTTGGAAGTCTCAACACCGATTTGCATAGCGCCCTCGCTTGGTCTGGAAGCTTCGCGGCCATCCTGGCCCTTTCTGCCTCAAAGCAAGATCCGTTCCGAATGGACCAAAACGGGCCGGAAAAGCGGGAATTGGGCGGTTTACCGGAACCAGACGGCGAAAGCCGGCAGTTCCTGTCCGACGAATTTGTTGTGCTGTTTGTCGGAGCCGACACACCTGTGTCGTGTTCTACACATGGTTCGTCGGGACAGTATTTTTCATGAAAGCTTCATGATTTCAAAACGTTAAGCTCTTTCGACCGACTTGGCACGTTCGTTGCGAAGTAGGTCGGCGGAACGGCTAGTGAGGGCTGAGTGCACGCCTACGCTTCGACGAGCGATGTGCTCCTTCCCATGAAACCGCGAGCTCGTTTCCTGGAATGAGGCCTGTCCACGCGAGGGGCGGGACAGTCACTAACCAAACGGTTCTAAGGAGACGTACCATGTCGTCACTGCGACAGATTGCATTTTACGGAAAAGGTGGCATCGGCAAATCGACCACCTCCCAGAATACCCTGGCAGCGCTCGCCGAGATGGGGCAGCGCATCATGATCGTCGGCTGCGATCCGAAGGCAGACTCCACCCGCCTGATGCTGCACGCAAAGGCCCAGGACACGATCCTCAGCCTTGCTGCTGAAGCCGGTAGCGTCGAAGACCTCGAGCTCGAAGACGTGATGAAGATCGGCTACAAGGACATCAAGTGCGTTGAGTCCGGTGGTCCGGAGCCGGGAGTCGGCTGCGCCGGCCGCGGCGTTATCACCTCCATCAATTTCCTAGAAGAAAACGGCGCTTACGACGACCTGGACTACGTCTCTTACGACGTTCTCGGCGACGTGGTTTGCGGCGGCTTTGCCATGCCGATCCGCGAAAACAAGGCCCAGGAAATCTACATCGTCATGTCCGGCGAGATGATGGCCATGTACGCGGCCAACAACATCTCCAAGGGCATTCTGAAATACGCCAACTCGGGCGGCGTCCGCCTCGGCGGCCTGATCTGCAACGAGCGCCAGACCGACAAGGAACTGGAATTGGCTGAAAACCTGGCGAAGAAGCTGGGCACCGAACTGATCTACTTCGTTCCGCGGGACAACATCGTGCAGCACGCAGAGCTGCGCCGCATGACCGTGATCGAATACGCGCCGGAATCCGAGCAGGCTGAACATTACCGCAAGCTCGCACACAAGATTCACAACAACGCCGGCAACGGCATCATCCCGACGCCGATTACCATGGACGAACTCGAAGACATGCTGATGGAGCACGGCA
The DNA here is from genome assembly GCF_014842915.1 of Roseibium litorale. GTDB lineage: Bacteria > Pseudomonadota > Alphaproteobacteria > Rhizobiales > Stappiaceae > Roseibium > Roseibium litorale. The sequence continues at coordinate 95,220 of NZ_JACYXI010000012.1, forward strand.
TCCTGAAGACTGTCGACGAGACGGAGATCGGCAAGACTGCCGCTGAACTGGAAATAGCTTAACCCGCCAAACTCGCATCCCGGCCCATGACAGGCCGGGATGTCGACACGGCCACTTCAAGGGACTGGAGCGAGGTATACGATATGAGCTTGGCCAAAACTGAGGGTGTTGGAGAGGTCAAGGCCCGCAACAAAGAACTGATCGAAGAGGTTTTGAAGGTCTATCCGGCAAAGTCCGCGAAGCGGCGTGCCAAGCACCTCAACGTCCATGAGGAAGGAAAATCCGACTGTGGCGTGAAATCGAACCTCAAGTCCATTCCCGGTGTCATGACCATCCGCGGCTGCGCTTACGCAGGCTCCAAGGGTGTGGTCTGGGGCCCGATTAAGGACATGATTCACATCAGTCACGGCCCGGTGGGTTGTGGCCAGTATTCCTGGGCCGCCCGGCGGAACTACTACATCGGCACGACGGGCATCGACACCTTCGTGACCATGCAGTTCACGTCCGACTTCCAGGAAAAGGACATCGTCTTCGGCGGCGACAAGAAACTCGCCAAGATCATGGACGAAATTCAGGAACTGTTCCCGCTGAACAACGGTATCACCGTTCAGTCGGAATGCCCGATCGGCCTTATCGGCGACGATATCGAAGCCGTGTCCAAGCAGAAGTCCAAGCAGTACGAGGGCAAGACCATCGTCCCCGTCCGTTGTGAAGGCTTCCGCGGCGTGTCGCAGTCCCTCGGCCACCACATCGCCAACGATGCGGTCCGTGACTGGGTCTTCGACAAGATCGACGAGAACATGCCGGCACGGTTTGAATCGACCGATTATGACGTCGCCATCATCGGCGACTACAACATCGGTGGTGATGCCTGGTCGTCGCGTATCCTGCTTGAAGAGATGGGCCTGAGGGTGATCGCCCAATGGTCCGGCGACGGCAGCCTGGCGGAACTGGAAGCAACGCCGAAGGCGAAGCTGAACGTGCTGCACTGCTACCGGTCGATGAATTACATCTCCCGTCACATGGAAGAGAAGTACGGTATTCCGTGGTGCGAGTACAACTTCTTCGGGCCGAGCAAGATTGCGGAATCCCTGCGCAAGATCGCAAGCTTCTTCGACGACAAGATCAAGGAAGGCGCAGAGCGCGTCATCGCCAAGTACCAGCCCCTGATGGATGCGGTCATTGCCAAGTACCGGCCGCGGCTGGAAGGCAAGACGGTGATGCTTTTTGTCGGCGGCCTGCGTCCGCGCCACGTGATCGGCGCTTACGAAGACCTCGGCATGGAGGTGGTCGGCACCGGCTACGAATTCGGCCACAACGACGACTACCAGCGCACCGCCCAGCACTACGTCAAGGATGGCACGCTGATCTACGACGACGTGACGGGTTACGAGTTCGAAAAGTTCGTCGAGCGGATCCAGCCGGATCTGGTTGGTTCAGGCATCAAGGAAAAATACGTTTTCCAGAAGATGGGTGTTCCGTTCCGACAGATGCATTCCTGGGACTATTCCGGTCCGTATCACGGCTTTGACGGCTTTGCGATCTTCGCTCGCGACATGGACATGGCGATCAACGCTCCGATCTGGAAGATGGCAAAAACTCCGTGGAAACGTGGCCTTATGCCGAAACTGATCGCAGCTGAATAACGCGGTGCCCCTTGGCCCCGCATAAGCGGGGCCAAGTTCCTGCCGGCGCACCCACTCAGAATGCAAAGGGCTTCATCATGACACAGAACGCTGAAAACGTGCTCGACCACTTCGAGCTATTCCGTGGCCCGGAATACCAGCAGATGCTGGAAAACAAGAAGAAGATGTTTGAAAACCCCCGTGATCCGGCCGAGGTGGCACGTGTCCGGGAATGGGCCAAGACCGAAGAATACAAAGAGTTGAACTTCGCCCGCGAAGCTCTGACGGTGAACCCGGCCAAGGCTTGCCAGCCGCTCGGCGCTGTGTTCGTCGCTGTCGGTTTCGAAGGCACCATCCCGTTTGTCCATGGCTCGCAAGGCTGCGTTGCCTACTACCGCAGCCACCTGTCGCGCCATTTCAAGGAGCCGAGCTCCTGCGTGTCGTCCTCGATGACGGAAGACGCGGCCGTGTTTGGCGGCTTGAACAACATGATCGACGGTCTGGCCAACACCTACAGCCTCTACAAGCCAAAGATGATTGCGGTCTCGACCACCTGCATGGCGGAAGTTATCGGTGACGACCTCAACGCCTTCATAAAGACCGCGAAGGAAAAGGAATCTGTTCCGCAGGAATTCGACGTCCCCTTCGCCCATACCCCGGCCTTCGTCGGCAGCCATGTCACCGGCTATGACAACGCGCTCAAGGGCATCATCGAGCATTTCTGGGACGGCAAGGCCGGCACCGCGGAAAAGCTGGAGCGCAAACCCAACGACAGCATCAACTTCATCGGCGGTTTCGACGGCTACACCGTCGGCAATATGCGCGAAGTCAAACGCATCTTCGACATGATGGGTGTCAACTACACCATTCTCGGCGACAACTCCGATGTCTTCGATACGCCGACCGACGGTGAGTTCCGCATGTATGACGGAGGCACCACTCTGGAGGACGCCGCCAACGCGATCCACGCCAAGGCGACGATCTCCATGCAGGAATACTGCACCGAAAAGACCCTGCCGTTCATCAAGAACCACGGGCATGAGGTGGCAGCATTCAACCATCCGGTCGGCGTAGCATCCACGGACGCCTTCCTGATGGAAGTCGCCCGCCTGACGGGCAAGGAAATTCCGGAAGAACTGGCCAAAGAACGCGGCCGCCTGGTCGACGCGATCGCCGACTCCAGCGCGCATATTCACGGTAAGAAATTTGCCATCTACGGTGATCCGGACCTCTGCCTCGGCCTGACCGCGTTCCTGCTCGAACTCGGCGCCGAACCGACCCATGTCCTGGCCACCAACGGAACCAAGTCCTGGGCGGCAAAGGTCGAAGCGCTGCTGGCGTCTTCCCCGTTCGGCAAGGACTGCCATGTCTATCCGGGTAAGGACCTCTGGCACATGCGCTCGCTGCTGTTCACCGAGCCGGTCGATTTCCTGATCGGCAACACCTACGGCAAGTACCTGGAGCGTGACACCGGCACCCCGCTGATCCGGATCGGCTTCCCGGTCTTCGACCGGCACCATCATCACCGCCGCCCGGTCTGGGGCTATCAGGGCGGGATGAATGTGCTGATCACCATTCTCGACAAGATCTTTGACGAGATCGACCGGAACACCAACGTCCCGGCGAAGACGGACTACAGCTTCGACATCATTCGCTGAGGCGAACCAGGGCAAGGCGGTCCCGCGCTTCTCGTGCGGGACCGCGGACTGCGACAGCATCACGGCTGCCGGGACGCCGGCGGTTCGTTCTTCCGGTTCCATTTGTCAGGAGAGACGCATGAGTTCGCTTTCGGCCACTATTCAGGACGTGTTCAATGAGCCCGGCTGCGGCAAGAACGCGAACAAGTCGGAGGCGGAACGCAAGAAGGGCTGTACCAAGCAATTGCAGCCTGGCGGTGCGGCTGGCGGTTGCGCCTTCGACGGGGCGAAGATCGCTCTGCAGCCTTTGACCGACGTCGCTCACCTGGTTCACGGGCCGATCGCCTGTGAAGGCAATTCCTGGGACAATCGCGGCGCCAAATCCTCCGGCTCGCAGATCTGGCGTACAGGCTTCACCACCGACATCAACGAGACCGACGTCGTGTTCGGCGGAGAGAAGAGGCTCTTCAAGTCCATCCGCGAGATCATTGAGAAATATGATCCGCCGGCGGTTTTCGTTTATCAGACCTGCGTGCCAGCGATGATCGGCGACGACATTGACGCGGTCTGCAAGGCCGCAAGGGAAAAGTTCGGCAAGCCGGTCATCCCGGTCAACGCGCCGGGCTTTGTTGGTCCCAAGAACCTCGGCAACAAACTCGCCGGCGAGGCGTTGCTGCAGCACGTCATCGGCACAGAAGAGCCCGAATACACGACCCCATACGACATCAACATCATCGGCGAGTACAATCTGTCCGGCGAACTCTGGCAGATCAAACCGCTGCTTGATGAACTCGGTATCCGGATCCTCGCCTGCATTTCCGGCGACGGAAGATACAAGGACGTTGCCTCGTCCCACCGGGCCAAGGCCGCGATGATGGTCTGCTCCAAGGCGATGATCAACGTCGCCCGCAAGATGGAGGAGCGCTACGGCATACCGTTCTTTGAAGGCTCGTTCTACGGCATTCAGGACACGAGCGATGCTCTGCGCGAAATCTCCCAGCTGCTGGTGGAACGTGGCGCCGATCCGGAACTGCTGGACCGCACCGAGGCACTGATTTCGCGCGAAGAAGCCAGGGCATGGGCAGCAATCGAGCCGTTTAAGCCACGCTTCAAGGGCAAGAAGGTTCTGCTGATCACCGGTGGCGTGAAGTCCTGGTCCGTGCTCGCCGCGCTGCAGGAGGCCGGACTGGAGCTGGTTGGAACCAGCGTCAAGAAGTCCACCAAAGAGGACAAGGAACGTATCAAGGAACTCATGGGCCAGGACGCGCACATGATCGAGGATATGACCCCGCGGGAGATGTACAAGATGCTGAAAGATGCCAAGGCCGACATCATGCTTTCCGGCGGCCGCTCCCAGTTCGTGGCGCTCAAGGCTGCGATGCCGTGGCTCGATATCAACCAGGAGCGTCACCATGCCTACATGGGCTATGCCGGCATGGTGAAGCTTCTCAAGGAAATCGAGAAAGCCCTCTACAACCCCGTCTGGAAACAGGTTCGCAAGCCCGCACCGTGGGAAAGTGAGGAAGAGACCTGGCAGGCCAAGGCGCTGGCCGAAGCTGCGGCCGAGGAAGCCGCACTAGCGGCCAATCCGGTATTGGCCGAGCAAAGACGCCGCGACACGGCAATCTGCCGGTGCAAGTCGGTTTCCGCCGGCGCCATTGAAGATGCGATCTCTGCCTTTGATCTGAAGACGGTGGATGAGGTGCGCGAGCACACACAGGCTTCAGGCGGCTGCACGGCCTGCATCGAGAAGGTGGAGGATATTCTTGCTTCGATGAACAGGGCGGACCCGGCCTTGTCCGTCGCAGCGGAGTAGGGGGCGGTGATGGCTGAGGTCAAGGTTAGCAAGAAGGCCTGTTCGGTAAATCCTCTGAAGATGAGTCAGCCCATCGGTGGCGCGCTCGCCTTCATGGGACTGCGTGGCGCAATGCCGCTTTTGCACGGCTCTCAAGGATGCACCTCGTTCGGTCTAGTGCTGTTCGTCCGGCACTTCAAGGAAGCCATTCCCCTCCAGACAACCGCTATGTCGGAAGTCGCGACGGTGCTGGGGGGATTCGACAATGTCGAACAGGCAATCCTGAACATCAACAACCGCACCAAGCCGGAAATCATCGGCATCTGCTCCACCGGCGTTACTGAAACAAAAGGGGACGATGTGGAGGGTTACATCAAGATGGTCCGGGCAAAGCATCCCGAGCTTGATCGCTTGCCGATCGTCTATGTTTCGACCCCAGACTTCAAGGATGCGTTCCAGGACGGATGGGCGAAGACCGTTGCCCGGATGGTGGAGTTGCTGGTCGATACGCCGGCGGAAGGCGCGGCCAAGGATCCCAACCGTCTCAACGTGCTGCCGGGGTGCCATCTGACACCGGGCGATCTCGACGAACTGCGGACGATTATCGAGGACTTCGGGCTGGCGGCGACGTTTTTGCCGGACATCGCCGGATCTCTGGACGGTCATATTCCAGATGATTTCACGCCGACCACGATTGGCGGCGTTGGTTTGGAAGAGGTTGCTGCCATGGGCCAGGCGGGGTGGACCATCGCCATCGGCGCACAGATGCGCCGCGCCGCGGAAGCCATGGAACAGAAGACCGGAAGTCCCTTCAAGCTGTTTGAACGGCTCTGCGGCCTTGAGGCCAACGATGCGCTGATTGTGTTTCTCAGCCAGATCAGCGGCCGTCCTGTGCCGAACAAATACCGCCGCCAGCGCGGTCAGCTCGTCGATGCGATGCTTGACGGTCATTTCCATATTGGCGGCCGCCGCCTTGCCATCGGTGCCGAGCCGGACCTTCTCGGCGATCTGGGCGGCATGCTGCATGAGATGGGCGCACACATGTGCGCTGCCGTTACGACCACCCAGTCGCCGGTGCTGGAGCATCTGCCTGCGGACGACGTGCTGATCGGCGATCTGGAGGATCTGGAGACGCTTGCGCGCGAGCGCTGCTGCGATCTTCTGGTGACACATTCGCACGGACGGCAAATGGCCGCCCGGCTTGGTATTCCCTTCTTCCGGGCGGGGCTCCCCATTTTCGACCGGATCGGGTCCGGTCACCAGCTTTCGATTGGCTATCGCGGGACGCGCGATCTGATCTTCAAGATCGCCAACTTGCTGATGGCCGATCACGACGAGAATCACGAACCGACACCTGAAACCTGGCGTGATGGAATTGGGCGCGAAGGCGCCGGGCATGGAGACGGTTCATCTGCAACGGCCCACTAGTTTACGAGCGGAGGTGAAGGCGCATGAAAGTCGCATTTGCAACCCAGGACCTCAAAAGGGTCGATGCCCATTTCGGCTGGGCCAAGCATATCGCCATCTACGACCTTGAGCCGGAAGGCCACACCTTCCTGGAGGCGGTCGAATTCGAGGGCGATCTCAGGGAAGATGGCAATGAGGATAAGCTCGCGCCGAAAATCGAGGCGATCAAGGACTGCGCCATTCTCTACGTTGCCGCAATCGGGGGATCAGGTGCGGCGCGGGTCGTCGCCAACAACATTCATCCGATGAAGGTGACCCAGCCGGAGAACATCGAGGAGTTGCTCGACAAGCTCCAGGACGTGCTCAAAGGCAATCCGCCGCCCTGGCTGCGTAAGGTCATGATGAAGGGCAAGGAACGCAGTTTCGACGAGTTCGATGATGAGGATGAAAACTGATGGCTGAAGCAGCAACCCTTCCTGAAGAAACGTCCGTAGCAGACGCGCCGTTTATCAAGGAAATGATCAAGGTCTGGCGCGCTCAGGACATGCATGGCACCTGGGAGAACAAATCGGATTTCGATCTCCTGAAGCCGTACATCCTCACCAAGGAAGAGCGGCGCGCTTTGCCGATCGTCGGCGACCCCGATCCGGACACGGTCTGGCGCATGGAACTTTTGTTCAACGCCGTCTGCCTGTCCATTGAAAGGGCGACCAAGGTGATGATCACACCGATGCTGAAAATGCATCACGAAGGCTTCGGCCGGATGGTGCTCATCGGCGGCCGGCTGATCGTCGTGAACAAGCAACTGCGCGACGTGCACCGGTTCGGATTCGACAGCCTGGAAAAGCTCGCAGAGCAAGGCGACAAGTACGTGAAGGAAGGCGTCGATATGATCAACCGGTTCCCGGACGTGGCGAAATACTGAGGTAGAGCGATGAATGACGTGGAAACGCTGAAGGCGGAAGTGAAGAAACTATCCTCAAGGGCGACTGCCCTGAAGATGGACCTTCACGACCTGGCGGAAGATCTGCCGGTCAACTGGCAGTCCATCATGAATGTGGCGCAGGAAACATACAGCACCTATCAGGCGCTGGAATCCAAGCGCGCCGAGCTCAAGCAGCTCGAGGCATAAGGAGGGGATCATCATCATGAGCGCCCATTTGACACGTGATGGCCGGGACTGGTCGCCAGACTTCCTGGTCGCGATCGATGGCGAGGTCTGCATCGGCTGCGGCCGCTGTTACAAGGTCTGCGGACGTGAAGTGATGACGCTTAAGGGCCTCAACGAAGACGGCGATATCGTCGAACTCGACGATGACGAGGATGAGGAAGTCGAAAAGAAAATCATGGTGATGAACGACACCGGGGCCTGCATCGGATGCGGTGCCTGCGCGCGTGTTTGCCCCACCAATTGCCAGACCCATATCAGCCAGGTTGCGAAGGCGGCCTGACGGAAAAACCACGAGGCTCAGATGACCGGTGACGAAGCCTATCGCTGGCTGATTGACGCATCCGTTCATTCGGAGTGCGATCCCTTCGACATCCACGTGGCCGCTTCGATTCTTGCGCTCGCACTCGCTGAAATGGAAGCGATGGATCAGCGCAGCCTTGGCGACGGGGCCGGGCTTGGCGAGGAGGAACTGAACCGCTTGAGCTTTCGTATGTTTCCGGCTATCGCCGGAGCGCTTCAGGACCTGGCGGAGGGCTCCGACCCGGAGATCGGTGAGGAGGAACAGTCAGTCCGCGACATCCTGCTGATGTATGCGAGCGGGGCAGGGGATCTGGAAAGAACCTTTGCCGCCATGATCGCCCGGCGTTGCAAGGCACCCCATCACCTTTGGCAGGATCTCGGCCTGCGTCACCGTGGTGAGCTGTCGGAACTGATGGAGCGGCATTTTTCGAGGCTCTCGGCCCGCAACAGCGAAGACATGAAATGGAAGAAATTCCTCTACCGGATGGTGTGCGGCTCGGCCGGCTTCTCGCTGTGCACATCGCCGGTGTGTTCCGACTGTGACGACTTCGACAATTGCTTCGGCGATGAGAGTGGCGAAGCCCGCCTTGCCCGGATTGCGAGTGGAGTGGCGGGCCAGCCTTGTTGATATCAGACTTCATTGATCCCTACTCGACACCGTCCATACACGCACGGCGCCTTACCGCAAGCCGGAAGCGCTCGGAAATTGCCGCCGGGTTGGCGAGGATCTGCTGTTCCGTTTCAGCGAAGGCTTCCTCAACCTTCCTGGCCTCTTGAGCGGTAAGGGCGATCCGGCCGGCCATATGGGTCGCTGCCGGCATGATTTCCTGAATGGCACGCTTATTGGGGTGCATCTCAACCTCGATCAGCTCGAAAGCCTCCAGTTTGCCGTCCAGGCAGACGGCCAATCCGTTGACCTCGACCTTGCGCCCGTCTTCCGTCGTCTTGATCAGTGTTGCCATTGGTGTGCTCCAGTGGTGTGTTCTGGCAGATGTCATCGAGCGTGTCCGGTTTCCGACAAAATGGCGCCTTTGAAACGCGCCGCCGGAACCCGGCGCGGGGAAACCAGGCTGGTTTAAAGCGTTTGCGGCATGGCGTAGCCGGGACGCGGCCGGCTCTCGAAATAGTCTTTTCGCTCCGGCCAGCCGTCTTCCTCCTGGATCTTGAACAGGGCGACCTTCACTGGCGCTCCCTTGGAGCAAGAGACTTCGGCGAACTTGATTTCCCGGGTTCCGGGACCGGCGGAAAAGTCGGCGGCAACGGTGCCGTCTACTGTACAGGCGCGGGCAAAACCCGGCGTTCCAACGTCTTCCGCCGCGACGGTTTCTTCCACGAATACAGGGGCTTCGCCGTCTTCGGAACGTTCTCCGAAGGCGGGCGAAGCAAAGGTGAACACCGCGAGCACACTGCTGCGGTCGACCGGCAGGTCCGCGGTGAGCGGGCGGGCTACGGAATAGACGGTCAGGGTGCCGCCGGCGAGTGCCGCCTTGATGTCGTCCAGGCTGGAGTTCGCAAATGCCTCTGCAACCTTCATGGGGATCTCCTTGTCTTGCGGGTTTGGTGAAACCCATCAAGTTCTGTGCCAGTTTTTCGGAGCCCCAAGCGGCCGGGAAACGAATTGTGCGCGATTCTTGCATCGCTCTCCCAAGGGGCACGCCGGGCGCGGTTTGGCCCGAAGCTGCAAGAGGAGCGAACATGCTTGATGTTGCGATCGCCGGTGGGGGGCTGACCGGACATTCCTCCGGAAACGCTGCGTATCTGGCGCAGTTCTCGGCTTGGGGTCAGGCGAGAAGCGATCACGCCTTTGATTCCGATCGGCAGAACCTGAAGGAGTGCCTGTCGGAACAGGATCGGTATCAGCTTACCCCGCGGCCGGTGCTGGAAACCGTGGAAGCAACGCTGGACGAGGCGTTGGTCTTTCTCGGACAACTCGACTTAGACATGGCTGGCATTGCGGTTGAAAACGGCGGGTCTGCGCTGATGCTGGAGACCCAGGCGCCGTTCCGGAGTTTTCTTCACACGCTGACGGACGATGTGATCGCCTTCAACCGGACTTGCTGCGCCCTGTCCAACGTCCCTTACGAACACAAGCTGTCGAACGATTACAAGCAGAGGATCCTGCGCGGCGTTGCGGCCGGCTGGCGGGAGTTCTCGCTCGCCGCCAGCCGGCTTTTGCTGTCTCGGGCCGAAGCGCGGGGCCTTGACCTTTCGGGCAGCCATTCTTTCGGGGAATTGTCATGACGGAAACCGCGATGCCGACCGAATCCGCCTACGTCATCTGCGGCCTGAACGACATTCCGAGCAAGCGCGCCTATGGTTTCTATCTCGCCCGTATCGATGAGGACGGCAACGAGCAGCCTTGGCCGATCGTGATCGTCCGCTGGGGCCGCCAGGCCTTCGGCTATGTCAACCGCTGTCCGCACAACGGCGTCAATCTCGATTGGGAGCGGAACCAGTTCCTGGATGCCTACGGAACCCGTCTGATGTGCGGCAAGCACGGCGCGCTGTTCGACATCGGCACCGGCGAATGCGTGGACGGTCCGTGCAGGGGAGAGCGGCTCGAGACCATCGACGTCCGGGTTATCGAAGGTGAGATCTGTGTGTTCGGCACTCAGCTCGCCGGTTATGACGATGAGGAGATGGAGCCCGGCGGCGTGGAGTGACAGGCCTGTGCCGGACCGCCCCCGGCCGGCTGGTCGAGGACGGCTTCTTGATGAGGCATTCCAGCCAAATCACACAGGCCGGTTTTCGTTCCGGTTCCGCACCGGCTCCATCAATTCGAGGCCTTTTTCGTAGCTGATTTCGTCGAAGCCGTTGCTGAAGCCCTTTGCCGCGTCCAGGACAAAGTCGGTCTTGCCGGCGGTGTTGAGCTTCTTGACGTCGTTCTTGTCGATGCCCAGCAGGTCGAGGGTTTCCTTCCAGACCGTCGATTCATCGCAAGGCAGGATGTAGAAGGTGATGTCACCCATCTTGACCTTGTACTGCGACCTCAGATCGACGTTGTTACAGAACATCAGATAAGTCCCGTTGGGGCTCAGGAGACCGCTGAGCACTTCCGCGGCCGACTGCAGGTACTCGAAGGAGTGCAGGTAGCCGATCAGGATCGGGATCTGCTTGTCGTCGCCTTCCGAGAAGGTCAGAACCTGTTCGATGGAAAAATCCGGCGGCCGTTTTTCGTCCGCAACCTGATCCTGAAACTTCAGGGCGATGTCGCCGCGGAAGCCGAAGCGGCCTTCCTTCGTTGTCGGCCCTTTCAGCACCGCATTGAATAGGCGGCCTTCGCTTTCCAGGCGTGCCAATGGGGTCTGGTCAATCGTTGTCATGGGGTGTCCTAACTAGCGATAACAGTTGCGCTCTCAGGCGCGCAGCGGCTGTTATGCAAGCCGTTTGCCGGTTTGGCTCCTGGCTGGCTTCATGGCCGGTTTTATGGCCGGAAACCGCGGCATTTCCCGGTGTTTTGTGTCCTCTGCAAATTGGGGAATACAGGCGGCTGCCGACAATTCTCGTTAGGGATGGAACCGGCCTGTCGGAAACCCGACACGCGTCGCAAAGCCAACAGGTTTTCTCAATTGAAATCGCGGAATTCCGCGGTTCTCTCCGGGTGGCACGCCATTTGCTGATTTCCCGTAACGAAGACTTCAGCCAAGAGCGGAGACAGCTATGATCAATCTGACTGACAGTGCAATGGATGCCGTCCGCACCGCGATTTCCGGTGCCACGGATCCGGTCGGGGGGCTGCGCATCATGGTCGAGACCGGCGGCTGCGCCGGCTACAAATACATGATGGGCCTCGTGGACAAGGCCAATCCGGATGACACGGTTATCGAGCGGGACGGCGTCAAGGTATTCGTCGACACCCAGAGCCACGAGCTGCTGAATGGAACCACCATCGACTTTGTCGTCGCGCTGGAAGGCTCCGGTTTCACCTTCGACAACCCGAATGCCAATTCAAGCTGCTCCTGCGGCAAGTCCTTCGGCTGACCGCGATCCAGTCACGAGAACGGGAAGATGAGGAAACGACATGCAAGCCGACATTGAAGCGACACTGGAACACCCTGTCTCCTCCCAGGCGGAGGCGGAGCGCCTGCGCGTCATCAACGAGGTGCTGGAAGAGATCCGGCCCAACCTGCAGCGCGACGGCGGCGACTGCCAGCTTGTCAAGGTGGACGGCAAGAAGGTCATGGTGAGGCTCACTGGAGCCTGCGTCATGTGCAAGCTCTCCGGCATGACGATCGAGGGCATCCAGTCGCGTCTCGTCGAAGAACTCGGTGAGTTCGTCCGCATCGTTCCGGTCATGGGCGGTGTGCCCGCCTGAGGTGAAAGGGGGATCCGGTGCGACCGATTTATCTCGACAACAACGCGACCACCCGCACCAGCCCTGACGTTGTGGCGGCCATGTTGCCGTTTTTCTCCGAACAGTTCGGAAATGCGTCATCGACCCATGCCTTCGGCTCGGAGGTTGCGGGTGTTGTCCGCGACGCCAGGCGTCATGTGCAGGCCCTTCTCGGCGCGGCACATGACCACGAGGTGATCTTCACCTCCGGCGGTACGGAATCTGACAACACGGCTCTGCTGTCGGCGCTCGAAGCCCAGCCGGAGCGCAATCAGATCGTCACGACGGCGGTCGAGCATCCGGCGATCCTCTCCTTCGCCGCTTACTTGCGGCAGACGCGCGGCGTCGAGGTCACCATGATCGGCGTCGATGGGAACGGCCGGCTGGATATTGACGCCTACAGGACGGCTCTGGGGCCGCAGACGGCGGTTGCCTCGGTCATGTGGGCCAACAACGAGACCGGCACGATCTATCCGGTCGAAGAGCTTGCCGGCTATGCTCACGAGGCAGGCGCCCTGTTTCACACCGACGCGGTCCAGGCTGCCGGCAAGATACCGATCGATTTGTCTTCAAGCGCTATCGACATGCTGTCGCTTTCCGGCCACAAGCTCCACGGCCCCAAGGGCATCGGTGCGCTCTATGTCCGGAAAGGTGTGAAGTTTAAACCCCTGCTGCGCGGCGGACGCCAGGAACGCGGACGGCGCGCGGGGACTGAAAACGTTCCGGCCATCGCCGGCCTGGGCAAGGCGGCGGAAATCGCAGCCGCCGGGATCGCGGAGGAACAGACCCGCGTGCGTAGCCTGCGGGACCGGTTAGAACAGGGCGTTCTTCAGCAGATCGGCGGCAGCATGGTCATTGGCGGTCGCGAGGAACGCCTGCCAAACACCTCCAGCATCACTTTCGAGTTCCTCGACAGCGAGGCCATTCTGCACAAGCTGGAACAGGCGGGGATCGCCGCGTCGTCAGGCTCGGCTTGCGCGTCGGGATCGATGGAACCGTCCCATGTGCTCAGGGCCATGAACGTACCTGCGACATCGCTGCAAGGGGCGATCCGCTTTTCTCTGTCACGGGAAAACACGCCGCAGGACATAGACCGCGTTCTCAATGTGCTGCCTGGCATCATTTCACATCTGCAGTCGATGTCACCGCTGTGGCGCGAACGTCATGAGGCGGGATCCTCAGCGCAGGGATCGAGCGGGGGCGCGGCACATGTCTTTGCACAATCTTGAGGGGCTCGGTCTTGAAGCTCCCGACGAGGCCGGAGACCTGATCCCGGTTGCCCCGTCCGGCTTGCGTTCGCCGGAAGAGCGAACTGCCCGGCCGGAAGCGGCAGACGTATCGGCCCCCCGCCGTCATTGGACCGGCCTGCCGCCCCGCAGGCCACTATGGTCGCTCCTGCGGGAGGATGTCGGTTGCGTCAAGGCGCGCGATCCGGCGGCCCGGCACATCTACGAGATCTTGCTCACCTATCCGGGCGTTCATGCGGTTGTCCTTTACCGGATCGCCAACCGGCTCTGGACGAGAGGTTTCCGGTTTCCCGCGCGGTTTCTGTCCTGGTTCGGACGGGTGCTGACAAATGTGGACATTCATCCGGGCGCGACCATCGGGCGGCGTTTCTTCATCGATCATGGCGCCTGTGTCGTCATCGGCGAAACGGCGGAAGTCGGTGACGACGTGACCCTCTATCACGGTGTCACCCTGGGCGGAACGAGCTGGTCCGCCGGCAAGCGTCACCCGACGCTGGAAAACGGCGTGCTGGTTGGGGCAGGGGCCAAGATCCTCGGGCCGATCTGCATCGGCGCGGGCTGCCGCATCGGCGCCAATTCCGTGGTCGTGGAAGACGTGCCCCCGGACATGACCGTCGTCGGCATTCCAGGAAAGGTCGTCAAAGACCGGCGCGGCCGGCGCCTTCCGGACGGCCGGATCGATCTGGACCATCATCTGATTCCTGATCCCGTAGGCGATGTCCTGAACGTCCTGATCGACAGAGTCGAATTCCTCGAAGCGAGGGTCAGCCACCTCCAGGGCCGGCTATGTGCCAGCACGGCCTCCAGGACGTCAGCAAAGGAGAAGCCTGAACATGAGCGTGCTTGAAGACCTTGCGCGGCTTTCTGCGGCCGAAGAGTTTTTCACCTATCTCGGCGTGGAATTTGAACCGTCGGTGGTTCATGTCTCCCGCCTGCATATCTTGCGCCGCATGGGGCAGTATCTGAGGACGAGCGAGGCCGGCGGCGCTTTCGACGCCTTGAGCGATGACGAGATCAAGGCGCTCTGCCGGACCCATCTGGAACAGGCTTATCAGGACTTCGTGAACTCCTCGCCGATCGAGGAACGCCTGTTCAAGGTGCACCAGGATGCAGTGGCACCGAAGCCGGAAGTGACGAAGCCCTTTGTCGCTTTGTCGTCGATCGCGGGAAACAACGCCGACATATGACACTTTGTCGACAAGCCGACAGGCGCGTTGCGTTTCCCGCAGCAAGATGTCGGGCGGTTGGCCGGCCAACAAGGAAAACGGCGGAATCCCGAGGGTTTCAAGTTTGGCACGCAATTTGCCGGTACAGGAGACAGAGTTCGAAATTCCAACCGATCAAAGAGCAGGTGAGATCCGATGCACATCGTGGTTTGTGTGAAACAGGTTCCCGACAGCGCTCAGATCCGCGTTCATCCGGTGACGAACACGATCATGCGGCAGGGCGTGCCGACGATCATCAATCCCTATGATTTGTTTGCGCTGGAAGAGGCGCTCCGGTTGCGGGACAGGTTCGGCGGCGAGGTCACGGTGCTGACAATGGGACCGCCGATGGCGGAAGATTCCTTGCGCAAGGCGATGACTTTTGGTGCGGACCGCGCGGTGCTCTTGACCGACCGCTTCTTCGCAGGTTCCGACACGCTGGCCACGAGCTTCGCCCTTGCCATGGCGCTGAAAAAGATCGGCGAGGAATTCGGCGAACCCTCGATCGTCTTCACCGGCAAGCAGACCATTGACGGCGACACTGCCCAGGTCGGGCCGGGGATCGCCAAGCGGCTGAAACTGAACCAGCTCACCTATGTGGTGAAAATCTCGGATTTCGATCCGGAAAACGGCGGCATCACCGTGGAGCGGCGCGCGGAAGGCGGTGTCCAGATCCTGTCAACCAAGCTGCCGGTGCTGATCACCATGCTCGAGGGCTCCAACGAGATGCGACGCGGCTCGCTCGACGATGCGCTGCGCGCCGCCAAGGCGGAGGTGGTGAAATGGAACGCCGCCGATGCGGGCATCGAGGACCTGACCAAATGCGGACTGCGAGGCTCGCCGACTATCGTCAAGAAGGTGTTCGCACCGGAGGCGCGCTCCGAAAAGGCGCAGGCGATCGAGACCAAGGATCAGTCCATGGAGGCGATTGCCCACAGCTTCATGGCCGCGCTTTTCCAGCGGCAACCGGAGCTGGAAGGCGAACTCTTGCGATTTGCCGCCACCCAATACGGACAGGAGGGATTAGGTCATGGCTGACGCTCCGAAACCCAATGCTGGCGGAAGCCGGGCCGGAACCAAGAAAGAACTTCCAGATCATTTCAAGGACTACAAGCACGTCTGGGTCGCCATCGAGTGCGAACACGGCGTCGTGCACCCGGTCTCGTTCGAGCTTCTCGGCGAAGGGCGCAAGCTGGCGGACAAGCGCGGCGTGGAACTTGCCGGTGTCGTCATGGGCGGCAGCGACGAGGCGATCGCCGAAGCGATCGCTGCGACCTTCGAATATGGCGCAGATGTCGTCTATACGGTGGTCGATCCGGTGCTGGCACATTACCGGAACGAGCCCTACACCAAGGCGATGACGGATCTCGTCAACACCTACAAGCCGGAAATCCTGCTTCTGGGGGCAACCAATCTCGGCCGCGACCTGGCTGGCTCCGTGGCGACCACGCTGCTGACCGGATTGACGGCGGACTGCACGGAACTGGCCATCGATGACGAGGGATCGCTGGCGGCCACCCGCCCGACCTTTGGCGGCTCGCTTATGTGCACGATCTTCACCCTGAATTACCGGCCGCAGATGGCCACGGTCCGACCGCGCGTCATGTCCATGCCGGAGCGGCAGGAAGGCAAGTCCGGGCGGGTCGTCTCCCATCCGCTCGACATGGGCGAGGAGGACGTCATCACCAAGGTCCTGCAGTTCGTGGCCGACCGGGAAACCGCCACCGCGCAACTGCCTTACGCGGATATTGTCGTCGCGGGCGGTCTGGGCTTGAGGTCCGCGGAGAACTTCCAGCTCGTCAAAAACCTGGCGGAAGTGCTCGGCGCGGAGTACGGCGGGTCGCGGCCCCTGGTGCAGAAGGGCTGGATTACCGCGGACCGGCAGATCGGTCAGACCGGCAAAACGATCCGGCCGAAGCTCTACATCGCCGCCGGCATTTCGGGCGCGATCCAGCACCGCGTCGGTGTTGAAGGCTCGGACCTGATCGTCGCGATCAACACCGATCCAAACGCGCAGATCATGGATTTCGCCCATTTGGCCATCGTGGCCGATGCGGTTCAGGTCCTGCCGGCGCTGACGGAGGCGTTCCGCAAACATCTTTCGGTCAACCGGATGGCAGGTTGAAGGAGGCTTCCATGAGTGACGAACATTTCGATGCAATCGTTGTCGGCGCCGGACCTTCCGGAAACGCGGCCGCCTATACCATGGCCAAGGAAGGCCTGAAGGTCCTCCAGCTGGAACGCGGCGAATATCCAGGCTCCAAGAATGTGCAGGGCGCGATCCTCTATGCCAACGCGCTGGAGGAGATTATTCCCGACTTTCGCGAGGATGCTCCGCTGGAGCGGCACGTTATCGAACAGCGCATGTGGACCATGGACGATGCGTCCCACGTGGGCATGCATTACCGGTCCGACGATTTCAACGAGGAAAAGCCGAACCGCTACACGATCATCCGGGCGCAGTTCGACAAATGGTTCAGCCGCAAGGTCCGCGACGCCGGAGCGACCCTCTTGTGCGAAACGACCGTCACCGAATTGGTGCGAGATTCGAAGGGCCGGGTGATCGGAGTGCGCACCGACCGCAATGCAGGCAAGGTTTTCGCAGATGTGGTCATCCTGGCAGAGGGCGTCAACGGTCTCGTCGGCCAACGTTCCGGCCTGCGGTCCGAAGTGGCGCCGGACAGTGTTGCGCTGGCAGTCAAGGAAATGCATTTCCTGCCGCGCGAGGTGATCGAGAGCCGCTTCAACCTGAAAGGCGACGAAGGGGTTGTGATCGAGGCCATGGGTACGATCACGAATGGCATGACCGGAACAGGTTTCCTCTACACCAACCAGGAGTCCATCTCCGTCGGCATCGGCTGCATCGTGTCGGATTTCGCCGAAAATGGGACGACGCCCTATGGACTGCTAGAAGCCTTCAAGAACCACCCGAGCATCAAGCCGCTGCTGGCCGGCTCGGAGTGCAAGGAATACGCCTCGCATCTCATTCCCGAGGGCGGCTACAACGCCATTCCCGAGCTGGTCGGAGACGGCTGGATCGTGGTCGGTGATGCCGGTCAGTTCGTCAACGCGGTTCATCGCGAAGGGTCCAATCTGGCCATGACGACCGGCCGCATCGCCGGTGAAACGGTCGTCTGGCTGAACCGCCGCCGTGAGGAAATGTCGAAGGCCAATCTGGCTGAGTACAAGAAGCGCCTGGAACAGACTTTTGTCATGAAGGATCTGAAGAAGTACCGGAGGATCCCGGACTTCCTTCATGCCAACAAACACGTTTTCACGCTTTATCCGAAGCTGTTCAACAGTGCGGCGCAATCCTGGTTCCGCGTTGACGGCATCGACAAGCGTTCCAAGGAAAAGCAGATCATGGGGGCGTTCCGCAAAAGCCGGAGCGTGCTCGGACTGGTCGGTGACGCATTCAAACTCGCGAGGGCATGGAGATGAGCTCGATGCAGGAAAGTGCAATGAAGGTCGAGGAAAAGCTCTACCAGAACCGCTATCTTGTCGACGCCGGTCGGCCTCACATCAAGGTTCTGCCCCACGACAAGCCATCGAAGGCCTTGCTGTCGCTGACGCATACTTGCCCGGCGGGCTGTTACGAGCAGAACGAACGGGGCCAGGTGGAAATTACCGCCGACGGCTGCATGGAATGCGGCACCTGCCGTATCGTGACCGCCAAGACCGGCGAGATCGAATGGAACTATCCGCGCGGCGGTTTCGGCGTTCTCTACAAATTCGGATAACCGGCTGCCGGAGCAATGCTCCGGCACATTTGGCTTTGGGCCGAATTTTCCGCCGACTTCTCTTGTCGTTTGCAGGAAGCAACAGGGTGGCAATAGCTTGACATATCCGGATCAGGTTCTCGTAAAAAGTGCTTGTCGTTTTATGTTGCACCTGCGAAGATTTACAAAAAGCGGGATGAAGCTGCCAGGCTTTACAGGCACCCGCATTTTCCGGGGAGGCGCCCTCCAGTCAAGAGAGTTGGTGCCATGCCTGCTGATTTGATTACGGAGCCTCAAAAGCCTGTCACAATGGCAGGCCTGTTTACAACGCGCGCTGAAGTCGCGTTGCACGGGATGTACGAGATCTCCAAGGTTCTGGCGATCCCCGCACGCCTCGAAACGACGCTGTCGAACGTCCTCACGCTGCTTTCCAGTTTTCTTGACATGTCTCACGGGCTGATCGCCCTGCTGGATGAAAGTGGCGAGCCCAATGTGGTGGTCGGCTCCGGATGGAGCGAAAGCAACGCCAAGAGCCATTTCGAACTGTTGCCGCAACTCGCCATCGGCCAGATCGTCGCGACAAAGATGCCTCTGGTGGTGGAAAATGTCGCCAATGATCCGCTGTTCGAGGATTGGATCGCTGCCGAGCATTGGCGCGGCGCGCCGCGGATTTCCTTTATCGGCGTGCCGATCAAGGAACGTGAAAAGGTTGTCGGAACGCTGACGATCGACCGGATTTCAGACGGTCACACGTCGTTCAAGTTCGACGAGGATGTCCGTTTCCTGGCAATGATCGCCAATCTTGTCGGCCAGACGGTGCGTTTGCACGACATCATCAATCGCGACCGCCAGCGGCTGATGGGCGAACAGCGCCGCTTGGAAAAGGAGTTGTCCGAAAGGATCAAGCCTGCACGCGCCACGGGATTGCGCATGCGCGGGATTGTCGGCGACAGCGATGCCATCCATTCGGTTCTGGAGAAGATCCAGGTGGTCGCGCGCAGCAATTCCACGGTCCTTCTGCGCGGGGAATCTGGAACGGGCAAGGAACTTTTTGCCCGCGCGACCCATGACCTATCCGAGCGCAAGAAAGGCCCCTTTATAAAGCTCAATTGCGCCGCTCTGCCGGAATCGGTCCTGGAATCAGAATTGTTCGGTCACGAGAAGGGCGCATTCACCGGTGCGACCAGCCAACGCAAGGGACGCTTCGAACTCGCCAATGGCGGGACCCTGTTTCTCGACGAAATCGGGGAGATATCGCCCTCTTTCCAGGCCAAGCTCCTGCGGGTGCTGCAGGAAGGCGAATTCGAACGCGTCGGCGGCATGAAGACCATCAAGGTCGATGTCCGCCTTGTCGCGGCAACCAACCGGAACCTCGAAGAGGCGGTCGCCAAGGGGGAGTTTCGCGCCGATCTTTACTACCGGATCAACGTCATAACCATTTTGCTCCCCGCCCTGCGGGACCGTCGGGAAGACGTGTTTCCCCTGGCGCAAGAGTTTCTCAAGCGCTTCAACGACGAGCACGGGACCCATCTGGCCTTTTCCGGTTCGGCGCGTGACGTTCTGGAGGGATGCTTCTTTCCCGGCAATGTGCGCGAACTGGAAAACTGCGTGCGCCGGACAGCGACGCTTTCCCAGGACAAAACCATCATTGCGGATGACTTCGCCTGCCGGAACGACGATTGCCTGTCCTCCACGCTATGGAAGGGGGCCGTCGAGGCGGCAAAGCCGTTCACCATCATTTCCCGGCCCTCGGCTTCCAGCATGACCGGACCGGCGGGGAAACCTGACCGGGAGATGCCGTCCAGCGTGAACAACGGATCGTGCAGCGGGTCCCCTGCAACCTGTCCGGAGACGGACACCTGCTCCCTCCTGAACGGCGACGGGCAATCGGAGCGCGAGCGCCTGGTCGATGCCATGGAGCGGGCCGGCTGGGTCCAGGCCAAGGCCGCACGGCTCCTCAATCTGACCCCTCGTCAGATTGGCTATGCCCTGCGCAAGCACAAAATCCTGATCAAGAAGTTCTAGGGTCTTCTTCATTTCCTCCGTTCTGCCATCGTCTGACCATGGCATCCATGCCGCGATCTCCCAAAAAGGGATCCGGATTGTATTGGCCTTCTTCCCGTAACCCGCATTGGACCAAACAAAACACGCAGGACTCCGGGACAAATCTGGAATGGCGGCGTGAGGAAACGGCGGGTCTCTCTCAGCTTTCCGACAGAAAATGTTGCAAGTCCTACACAGTGAAATTCAGGCGCAGGAGACGATGCATTTTGCCGGTCGTCATTCCAACCGGCCATTGAAGTTTCATTTCCCGATCGGACGGGCTAACGGCCTGTAATCAAAATAAGAATAGTTCGAAACTGGAGCGTTGAGTCTTTCATTCTACGTTCTTTGAAGCCGGCTTTGCGAGCGTGGCACGATGCTTGCTCAAATGACCTTGAAAGCAAAGGTCAGCCGAACTTCCGCCGGTTTTCTCCGGACCGGAACGGCCATGACCCGAACAGAGGAGCGCAGTTATGGCCTACAAAATCATTGTCTCGCAGTGCACGGTTTGCAGCATGTGCGAATTCGAATGCCCCAATGCGGCAATTTCCATGAAGGGCGACACCTATGTGATCAACCCGAACCTGTGCACCGAATGCGAAGGCAGTTACGACAGCCCGAAATGCGATGAGGTCTGCCCGGTTCCGAACACCTGCGTTCCCGCCTGAGACGCGGGGAAAGTCAACTTCCAGACGTTGAGGGGCGGTCATGAATGATTTCAGCCATGTCGTCGGGAGGCGCGGCACGGAACACGGGGCCTTGAAGGTCGCGGCGGATCTTTCACCCATGCGTGATCCACAATCCTGCGGGGTGGATTGTTACATCCAGCAGCAGCAGTCAACGCGCCGGAGATGGTGTTTCTGCGACGTTCTCGCCTCCATCCAGGCTCATCTGGAAGATCGCGCCGATGACGAGTTCCGGGTGGTCTTCCATCCGGACCCTGCTGTCCGGCTGTCGTTTGCGCACCGGCTATCGGAAGGTGACCTGGCCCCGTTTCTCGACGATCCGGACAGCGAAGTTCGCGAATTGGCCTACGGCCGCCTGTTGGCCGTTTCGCGCCAGCAGGTCAGCCGGTTGATGACCGCCCCCTGAGGCACCAGCGAAAACTCCTAAGTGAAGGACCGCATTCAATGAAGATCATGATCCGCCGTTCGCCCGAGATCGGCCTGTCGATTTACGTCCCCAAAAAGGATCTCGAAGAGCCGGTCGTGGAGATGGAACACGAAACCATGTGGGGCGGCTGGATCAGGATCGCCAACGGCTGGGTGCTCGACCTGCCTGAAAAGGATGCTGACACGCGGCTGCCGGTCACGGTGGATGCGCGGAAACGCGCCGAGACTGAAGAGGTCTGACAATGGGCGCTCTTCTAGCCGACGTTTCCGAATTGAGCTTTGCAAAGGCGCAAGACGTCTTACCCGGATTGGCCGGCGGTCTGCGTGATGGCCGGGTCGTGCCTTATCTGGGGCCGCAATTGCTCACAGCGGCAAATCCCGATATTCCGGCAACGCCGGAAGCACTCGCGGCATTCTTCCAGAGTAAGGTTGCGCTGCCGTCACGGGCGCGAGGCAATGCCTGGGCTGCGGCGCAGTATATCGAAAGCACCCGGCACCGGGCAACGGTGACGGCCTTGATGGCGGAAGCCTTCGCCACGCCGGCCAAACCCACCGACCTGCATCACATGCTGGCTGCCCTCGACCTGCCGCTCATCGTCGACAGCTGGTACGACGGCGCTATGCGTTCGGCGCTGGAAACCCGCGACGGCTGGGGCGAGATCCAGGGGATCACCCGCGCCGGCATCGGTGAGGACCAGTGGTACCGGTTCTATGACCGGTCTGGCGAGAAAACGGATGTTGCGGCGGCTACTTGCTGGAAGACCATCCTCTACAAGCCGCATGGCGGGATTGTTCCGGCGCGCAACTTCCTGATTTCCGATGCGGACTATGTCGAGGTTCTGACCGAAATCGACATTCAGACGCCGATCCCCGAAATGGTCCGCGACCGGCGCACCGAACACGGGTTTCTGTTCTTTGGCTGCAGGTTCCATGACCAGTTGCTGCGCACCTATGCAAGGCAGATCATGAAGCGATCCGCAGGTCCGCATTACGTTATCGTCGACCCTGCAGATACGTTGACACGGAACGAAGCCCGGTTTTTGGCGGCGCAGGAAATCATCCCGATTTCCGCTACCGTTGAGGAGGCCGCCGGCATGATGCTGGAAGCAGCATAGCGGAACCATTTGCCGGGTTTTGACGAAAATAAGACGGCGCGGCCTGGTCCGCGCCGTTTTGCTGTCTGCAGGTCTGTTGTCCGGAAGCGCCGGCGATTAGCGAAAGACAACATTCTGTGTTGGCAAGGCGACAGATGTCGGCAACGGAACATTCCCTGGTGCGTTAAGTAACAAGCTGATTCTTATGAATAATTTCCATTTCCTCCAGTCTGGCACGCGAGTTGCTGTTGCTACTTTAGAACGGTTACAGCTCCGGCGAACAGCGAGGAACGGGCGATGGATACACCGGTACAGCACGAAGATACGTATGTTGAGCGCCTCGTCGACATGGACGCGGTTATGCAGCAGGTGGCCGAGCACAAGGGCTGCGGCACGGAAGGCGGCAACAGCAAGCCGAGCTGCGGGTCCTCGGCCGGGCAAGGCGATATGCCGACCGAGATCTGGGAGAAGGTCAAGAACCATCCCTGCTACAGCGAGGAAGCGCATCACCACTATGCCCGCATGCATGTGGCCGTGGCGCCTGCCTGCAACATCCAGTGCAATTACTGCAATCGCAAGTATGACTGTGCCAACGAGTCCCGTCCGGGCGTGGTCAGCGAGCGGCTGACGCCGGAACAGGCCGCGAAAAAGGTTGTGGCGGTTGCCTCCACGATCCCGCAGATGACGGTGCTCGGCATTGCCGGTCCTGGCGATCCGCTCGCCAATCCGGAAAAGACCTTCAAGACCTTCGAGCTGATCTCCAAGATGGCGCCGGACATCAAGCTGTGCCTGTCGACCAATGGTCTGACGCTGCCTGACCATGTGGACACGATTGCTAGATACAATGTCGACCACGTGACCATCACCATCAACATGGTGGATCCGGAAATCGGCGCGCAGATCTACCCTTGGGTGTTCTACAAGCACAAGCGCTACACCGGCGTGGAAGCTGCCAGGATCCTCACCGACCGCCAACTCCAGGGTCTGGAAATGCTCACCGAGCGCGGCATCCTCTGCAAGATCAACTCGGTCATGATCCCCGGCATCAACGACCAGCACCTGGTCGAGGTCAACCGGGCGGTGAAGTCGCGCGGCGCCTTCCTGCATAACATCATGCCGCTGATTTCCGCGCCCGAACACGGCACCGTCTTCGGCCTGAACGGCCAGCGCGGCCCGTCGGCCCAGGAACTGAAGGCCCTGCAGGATTCCTGCGAAGGTGAAATGAACATGATGCGCCACTGCCGCCAGTGCCGCGCCGACGCGGTCGGCCTGCTCGGTGAGGACCGCAGCGCGGAATTCACCACCGACAAGATCATGGAGATGGAGGTCGACTACGACCTGGATACCCGCAAGGCCTATCAGGCGCAGGTGGAACTGGAACGCCAGGCCAAGGTTGCGGCCAAGCAGGAAGAGCTCAAGGAGCTTGCTGGTTCTGCCAGCGATATCAAGCTGCTGGTGGCCGTTGCGACGAAGGGGTCGGGTCTGATCAACGAACATTTCGGCCACGCCAAGGAATTCCAGGTCTACGAGTTGTCGACCGATGGCGCCAAGTTCGTCGGTCACCGACGCGTCGATCTCTACTGCCAGGGCGGCTTTGGCGATGAAGACAGCCTCCAGACTGTGATCCGCGCGATCAACGACTGCCACGCGGTGTTCGTCGCAAAGATCGGTGGTTGTCCGAAGAGCGATCTTCAGGAAGCCGGGATCGATCCGGTCGACCGTTATGCCCATGAGTATATCGAGAAATCGGCGATCGCCTGGTTCAAGGACTACCTGGAGAAGGTCCGGAGCGGCGAGATCGAGCACACTGTACGCGGCGATGCGGACATCCGTCAGGGAGCCCTGATTTCGGTCGCCTGAGGCGGCCGGAATTTAAGGCAACTGGTCCCAGGCAACCATCTGCTCAGGAGTGGTGACCCATGGCTTTTAAAATCATCGCGTCTCAATGCACCAACTGCACCGCTTGCGAAGCGGAATGCCCGAACCTGGCGATTTCGGAGAAGGACGGAACCTTCGTCATCGACCCGGCAAAGTGCACGGAGTGCATCGGACATTTCGGCTCGCCCCAATGCGAGGCGGTCTGCCCGGTCGATAACACCTGTGTCATCGACCCGAACTACCCGCGCTATCAGGCCGCGGCGGAATAGGGGGAAGAAATGGCGTTTGAAATATCACGGAGTGCGGAACGTTTTATCCGGATGATGCTGATGGCAGACGGGCGGCCACAGAGCGGTTTCCGCCTCGCCGTCAGCCCTGGCGGATGTTCGGGACTGTCATCGGAGATCAACATCGTCGATGCGCCGGAGCCCGGCGACGCGGTCGTCGAGCGCAACGGTATCCGCCTGTTTCTGCCGGCGGAAAGCCGGATCCTCCTGGACGGGGTGACGATCGATTTCGCCGATACTGCGTCACAGACGGGTCTCGTCTTCCACGATCCAAAGGCAAACGGTACTTGCGCCTCCCACGCGGGTTGAGCGCAGGGAAGGAGAGGATGATGACCGGACCGGTGGCAAGCGGGAAAGGCCGTATTTCCCCCGTGGACGCGGCCATGATTGCCGACAGTCTCCTCGGTGGCGGCTTGCCGCGGGAGGCCGAGCATCACCTCGCCCAGGCCGGTCTGTCCTATCATCTGGATGATGTGGCCGAGGCGCACCTGTCGCAGGCGCTTCTTCTCGCGCCGGATCATGCCGCGGTGCTGATCGGCCTCTACCGCTACTATTTCTACAAGGGGCGTCTCGTCGATGCCCTGGATATCGCAAAGGCCTGTCTGCAAAAGGCCTCGCGCGAAAACAGTCTCCCCGAAGACTGGCGGCAGGTAAAACCCGGTGACGCGGCCTTCGGCCGCTACGAGGAGATCCTGCCGCGCTTTTTTCTCTTCACGCTCAAGGGGTACGCCTATCTGAATATGCGCCTCGGCGAGACCGAGGAAGGCAAGGCGGCGGTCCTGAAGCTTCTGGAACTCGATCCGAGCGACAAGATCGGCGCCAGGGTGCTGCTCGACGTCGTGACAAGGGCAGGGCGCGGCGATGACGATTGACGACATCGATGACGCCGTTGACTGGCAGGGAAACCCGGTCGACTGCAGCCCGTGCGACCACGAAGCCTTGCTGGCCGCGGGCAAGTGCCGGATCAGGCGTGCCTGCGTTCACGACCGCTATGCCCGGCGGATCGACCGGTTCTTCGACTGGAACCCGTCCCTTGCAAACGGCTATCTGGCTCACCCGCATTTCGAGGTCCGAGCGATTGCCGCCAAGCATGCGGATGTGTTCCGGCTGCCGCCGCTCCTGCGGGACAGGGAGGAAACCGTGCGCTGGAACGCCGCGCGGCGTTTGCCAAAGCGCCTGATCCTGGATCTGAGAACCGACCCGCACCGGGAGGTCCGCATCCGCATCGCCAATCTGCTCGACGATCCCGAGCTGGTGCCGATGATGAAGGATCCCGACTATTATGTCCGCCTTGTCGTTGCCCGGCGCATCGCTCCGGCCTTGCTGTCCCGGATGATGCGGGATGCGGAGGCGGAGGTCCGCCGCGTCGTCGCGCGGCGCATCTCCCCCAATCTGCTCCCTTGCATGATGGACGATCCAGAGGCGGCGGTCCGCCACGAGGTTGCACGGCGCCTGCCGCCGGATCTCCTGATCCGGTTCCGCGATGACGAGGACTGGCGCATTCGCTACGAGGTCGCCTGCCGCGCCCCTGAAGACCGGATCGAAGATCTTGCCGGAGACCCGGACGAACTCGTCAGGGAGGCCGCGCGGGCACGTCTTTCTGAAACCAGGCAAATCCAGGAGTGGCCGGTATGAGCAATATCGTACGCGACAGCGATGTCGTCGAACTGTCCGGACCGCCGTTTTTCAATTTTGGCGAGAAAGTCCGCGCCAAGCGGACCATACGCAATGACGGGACCTATGCCGGTAAAGAAATCGGCGAGATTCTCGCGAAAAAGGGCGAGGAAGGCTACGTGGTGCACATCGGCACCTTCCTGCAGCAATTCTACATCTACGGCATCGAATTCATGGATAGCGGCAATCGCGTCGGAATGAAGCGCAAGGAGCTGGAAGCGGTTCATGCGCCCGGGGACGACGAGACCGATCTGCCTTTGCCAGGGAGACAAGCATGAACAACGGTCAGACCCCTCCGGCCGGCAATCTGCCGATCGAACCCAGAATGCCGAAATATGACTGGGGTCAGCGGGTGCTGGCAACGGTCGACCTGCACAATGACGGCTCCTATCCGGGGGCACCGGAAGACGGCCTGCTGGTTGCCATCGGCGACATGGGCGAGATCGTCCAGGTCGGCATGCACACGGAGACGAACACCCCGGTCTACATGGTCGAGTTCAACGGGGAACGCGTGATCGGATGTCTCGAGGACGAGATTTCTTTGCTTTAGAGCGAGTGAAAGATCATGCAAGCATCCGCCCTGAAATCTCCTCCGCATATGCCGGCCGCGCATCCGAACGAATTCGACCTGAGGCGCATCGAGCGCGCACTCCAGGACCGGGTCCGCTACCGCTATGTGACGCCGGCGATCATCGGCATCGATGGCGGTTACCGCATCCAGGCGCCGTGTTGCTCGCGCAATGTCGATCCGGAGGGCGGCATCGTCGACGTGGCTCTGATGCTGTTCGACGGCCTGCACGGTGAATGGAGGCTGTTTGCCAAGGACCATGACCGTCAGAGCTGGGAACTGCACAGCACCTATTCGCGGCTGACCGAGCTGCTGGACGGCCTGAACACCGATCCGGACCGGGCGTTCTGGCAATGACAGGGCGCGGACACGGACACCTGAACCCAACACAGGGAATGGAACCATGGCGTTAAGCACCAGTGAACTGGAAGAGATCGGGAAGGAACTGACCGCACCGGGCGTGGACGGCACCGTATTTACCACCCTTCGGAGCAAGTTCCCGCATCTGTCCTGGACACGCTGCGATGCCGCCGATGTGTGCGAGGAGCCGTTCGGAACCTTCGGCGGGTTCGACCTCCACCTCATCGACACGAGCGACCACTGCGTCCAGATCATCGCGGATCCGGAACGCGCGACAGGCCTTGTTCTGGCAAAGCGGAGTGCGACGGCATGAGCGAAGCGCTGATTGGCGAAACAGAGTTCGACGAGGTCGGTGAGGAAACCGGCATCATCCCGCTTTCCGATCCGGACATGACCGTCGATGACCTTGCTGCCGTGGATGCGGTCCTGCGATCGGCGTGGATCTCCAACGGCAAGGCGGTGGACGATTTCGAGGAGGCCTTTGCCGAATATCTCGGCCGCAAATACGCGGTGGCCGTGCCAAGCGGCACGATGGGTATGGTGCTTGCCCTGCAGGCTCTCGGTCTCCAGCCGGACGACGAGGTGATTGCCTCGCCCTTTTCCTTCCGGGAAACGGCGCATGCCATCAGCGTCTGCGGAGCCCGTCCGGTCTTTGCAGATGTCGACTATTGGTCAGGAACGCTTGCGCCGGCGAAGGTCGAGGCCCGTATCACGGACAAGACCAAGGCGATCATTGCCGGCAATACCAATGGCCACCCGGCGCAGTGGAGTGAGTTGCGAGACCTGGCAGACAGGCACGGCATTGCGCTGATCGAGGATTCCACCGAAGCCATCGGGTCCACCTACAAGGGTGCCCCCGTCGGAACATTCGGGGATTGCTCCGTCTTCGATTTCTCGCAACCCATGGCGATCACCTGCGGCGAGGGCGGCATGGTGGTGACGGATGATATCGACATTGCCGTGGCACTGCGTCGCCGCCGGTCGCGCCGTCCGGAGGACCGCTCGTCGGTCGTCATCACGGCTACGGCCCCCTATCAGGCACCCATGAGCGGCGTGACGGCGGCGCTCGGCTTGTCGCAGTTGAAGCGGATCGACGAGATCCTCGCCAAGCGCAAGCTGATCGAGGCCTTCTACCTCTCCAATGTCGAGACTTTCGAAGGCATCAAGCCGCCCTATGTCGGGCCGGATGTCACCGAAATTCACTGGTTCCTTTATGTGGTGCATCTCGGCACGCGGTTCTCCAGATCCAGCCGGGATGCCATCATCGAGGATCTGCGCGTGGAACAGGTCGAGGCAGCCGCTTACAGCGCGCCGCTGCACCTGCAGCGCCACTATTACGATCTCGGCTATCGCAGGGGCGATTATTTCGTCACCGAGAAGGTGGCTGACAGGGCCATTGCGCTGCCCTTCCACACCCATCTTGCCGAAGACCAGATCGCCTTCCTGGTCGAGACCATGAAGGACGCCTCGATCAACGTCGGAGCCGGATCGGCGATCTACTGAGGCCGCCGGCAACAAGCTTCTCAACCCTGGAAAATACGGGAGTATTCGATGTCACTGATTACCTTGATGCCGTCCGGCACCACCATTGAAGCGGCGGCAGGAACCACGCTCCTCGAGGCGATCCTGTCGGTCGACGACAAGTTCACCCACAAGTGCGACGGCAACGCCACCTGCGGTTCGTGCCACATCTTCATTCAGGAAGGCCGCAAGGGCGTGTCCAAGATTGCGCGTGAGGAAAACGAGCGGCTCGACATGCTGGTCGGCGTCGGTTCGAAGTCGCGTCTTGCGTGCCAGGCCACGGTGCTTGGCACCGAGGACATCAAGATCGAAATGCTCGGCTTTGATTCCGGCTTCTAAGAAGCCGGGACCGTACCGAACCCTCAGGATGGAAGGAGACGGAACATGAGTATGGATAACACGGTTATTCATGTGCGGTTTGCACCGAACGGCTCGGTTGTTGAGATCGGCGAGCGGCCTGAAAGCCTGTCGCCGCAGCAATGGTTTAACTGGCTGAGCCTCAACGTCCCGGCCCAATACAGGGTGCTGGCTGGAGGCAGGGGCGTCTTCACGGTCGCATCGGGCGAGGTGGAGATGCTGCAGAAGACCTCCATGGCCTCATAGGAACCCGATCACCGGATCAGACCCTGCGGCGAGAGCTTTGGGCGGAGCTGCACACCATCGCAGGTCCGCCCTTTTGCCGGGAGAGGCCTGCATCGGCACGCTTTATGCAAGTTCGTCCCCAGTCCCGGTTTAGCCGGGATATTCAGGCGGAAATGTCGGAATTGCGACATGCCCGCCGGGACAAGGAAAGGGTCTGGAGATGCAGGACGATATCGATCTGTTTGTCATTTGCGATGCCGGCGGCATTCCGCGCGGGGGAGCCGCCTCTTTCAGCCTGTCACGCCAGAACGACGAGGGCGAAAGCAGGCCGTTTCCGATCTTGATCATTCGAACCGACGACGATGTCTATGTCGGCTACGCCAACATCTGTCCCCATAACCGGCTCTGGCTCAACATAGGTGACAACGAGTTTTTCAGCGGCGATCACAATTTCCTGGAATGCGGCCGACATGGCGCGAGGTTCGATATCCTGTCCGGCCAATGCGTCACCGGGCCTTGTTCGGGCGCACGCCTTGAGCCGGTGCCGCTTATGCTGAGCGAAGGCGAGGTCTGCGCCTATGGGGTCAAGCTGGTGGAAGACAGTCCCTATCCGGACCCGTTTTCGGACTACGCAGATTATGACGAGACCATGGAAATCATGATTCATCCCGACTGACGAGGAAAGAGCGTGTCCGGCTCCCACTGGCATTTTGTCACCTATAACGGGGTGAAACTGCCTTTTTGGCCGGTCGGCCCGATCGATGCAGAAGCGTGTCCAACCGCAACACCTTCATCCGGGCGACTTTTAAAGGCCCGGACACATTGATTGTGTTCGGCAAGATAGTCTACGGCGAGGTGGAACTGTCGCATGGCTATGCGTATCACGCTAACGGTACCCTGCAACGGGCAGAGATTGTCATGCTAGACGAAGATCCTGTCCTGCTGAATTTTGATGAAACCGGGCGGCCGCTTGGCTGAAGCGGCGCGGGATAAAGAAGACAAATGCGGAGCGGACATGGAAGACGCCGGGCAAAAAGACACCATTTTTGAGCGGATCGGCGGCACGCCCGCGATCGACCGCCTGGTGGACCTGTTCTACGAGCGCATGGACACCATGGTGGAGGCAAAAGGCATCCGCGCCATGCATGCCGCCGATCTCGGCCCCACCAGGGACATCCTGAAGCGGTATCTGAGCGAGTGGACCGGCGGGCCGAAACTCTACTCACCGGAAAAAGGCCATCCCCGTCTGCGCCAGAGGCACATGCATGTCGCGATCGGCGAGGAGGAACGGGACGCCTGGCTGACCTGCATGCGTGGCGCATTGGAAGAAACCGTCAGCGACAGGGAGGCCCGCGAGGGGCTCTACGAAAACATGGCCAAGCTCGCCGACTGGATGCGCAACCAGGCAGGCAACCCGCATGACACGCGTGGGGGGCATCATTGACGCTGTTGCGATGATTGAGCGCCGCAGAAGGCCTGTGCGCATCTTTTACATGCGGGCCTAGCCCATTTGAAGCTGTCTCTATCGGCCGCCTGTTAGAGCGGAATGCCGAAAAACTCGTCCTCGTCGCAGCCACCGGCGCGGTGCAGGGCGAAAGCGTCGTTCCAGCGGGCCAGTTCCCGTTCCGTGGCATCCCGATGGGAAATGACACCGTCTGCGTAGCCTGCCAGAAGATAGGGTTTGCCGTTGCGCAGGAATCGGCCGAGCGCTTTTCGGTCGGTCAGCCGCACGATGCATCGCGGCGTTTCGTCGATCAGTATTGTCGTCGGTAGCATGGTCGAAGTCCTTCCCGTCCTGAAGTCCTTATTAAAAACCGTCCTGTTTGCTGCCCCAGGGATGGGAACTGTCGACGAGCGGCGCTGTGATCCCGGCCTTGGCCACGTCCTCAAGGGTCCGGTAGAGTGTTGCCTCGTGGACGAGCGCACCGGTTTTTGTCGTAACCGCGACATAGCGGGCAATACGGTCGATGTCGCAGAGATAACCGCCTCCGGGCTCGCCTGCGGGGCGGAGATTGCCGTCCCAGTCGATAAAATAGCCTTCCACGTCCGTCATCGCCCGTCTCCTTCAATGTCTGCTTTCCCGTCTGTCCGGCACACAGGATCGGGGAAGCAAACTCCTTGCCAAGGGAGGGGCATACGGCGGGATCACGCCGTCCTCAGTCTAGAACGGCCGCGGTCTTGATATGGGCCCAGACCTGTTTCCCGGGGGCGAGTGCAAGCGCTTCGGAAGATCGTGCGGTGAGACGGGAAATCAGCGGCGTCGTACCGTTGAGAATCCAGGCAGGGTTTTCGTTTTGATTGGCGGGCGGCGCAAGGTTGGAGCCGGGTGCGCCCAACCGGATCTGCGTCAGAACGACTGCCGGGTGATCCGTCGGCACGGACCCGGTCACAGTCGCCGGCAGGATATTGAGAATGCTGCTTTCCTCGTGGCGCTCCAGGGCAAGACTTACATCCCGTGCCAGAACCCGCATGCGCACGTTACGGCCGATCTCTTCGCCGTGATCCCGGATCCAGAGACTGCCGCCAGGAAAGGCGACACGCATCAAGTGCCAGCGCGCGTCCCGTTCCACCACGCGGGCTTCGAGTGCGACCCCGGCGTCCTCGTCCTGCCGGATCGGCAGGTCGAGGCGGGCGAGCGTTTCAGTGAGTGGCCCGTCCGCCAGCACCCGGCCTGCCTCCAGAACCACCAAATGGTCGGCAAGGCGGGCAACTTCGTCCGGTGAGTGAGTGACATAGAGGATGGGGATCGACAGCGCGTCGCGCAGGTATTCCAGATAGGGCAGGATCTCCTTCTTGCTCTGGTGATCGAGTGCCGATAGGGGCTCATCCATCAGGAGGAGGCGCGGGCTGGTCAGCAGGGCGCGCGCCACGGCAACCCGCTGGCGCTCGCCGCCGGAGAGATTGGTGGGCCTGCGGTCGAGCAGGGCCGAAAGCCCAAGCCAGTCCACTGCCTGGCCGAATTCGATCCGCCGCTCGCCTGCGGGAATACGCCTGGCGCCGTAGTCTAGGTTCTGGCGCACCGAGAGATGCGGAAACAGGCTTGCCTCCTGGAAGACATAGGCAAGAGAACGCCGGTGGACCGGCAGGAAGTATCTTGCATCCTGCCAGGTCTCGCCGTCGACCCGTAATGTCCCTTCCGCCCGGTTGAGGCCAGCAATGCAGCGCAGGGTCGTGGTCTTTCCCGATCCGGAATGGCCGAACAGGGCGGTGACGCCGGTTGCCGGCAAGTCCAGATCGACATCAAGGGAAAATCCTCCCTGAAAACTGGTCCGGAAGCGGGCTTCGATCGATCCGGTCATGGCTTTTCCGCCCAGGCGGCGCGGCCGTTGACCGCGTAAAGGGTCAGGAGCACGGTAAAGGAGAACACCAGCATGCCGGCCGACATCAGGTGTGCCTGGCCGTATTCCAGAGTTTCCACGTGATCGTAGATCGCGACCGAGAGCACTTTGGTCTGGCCGGGGATGTTGCCGCCGATCATGAGCACCACGCCGAACTCGCCAATCGTATGGGCGAAGGCGAGAACAGCTGCGGTGAGAAATCCCGGACGGGCCAACGGAACCACGACCGTGAAAAACCGGTCGAGCGGGGAGGCCCGCAGGGTGGAGGCGGCCTCCAGTGGCCGGTCACCGAGGCTCTCGAAGGCATTTTGCAGAGGTTGGACGGCAAACGGCAGCGAGTAGAACACCGACGCAATCACCAGCCCGGTAAAGGTGAAGGGAATCGTACCGAGCCCGAGGCTCTGCACGATCTGGCCGACCGGGCCCTTCGGGCCGAGCGCCAACAGCAGATAGAAGCCGAGGACTGTGGGAGGCAACACCAGCGGCAGAGCAATCAGCGAAACCAGCGGCTGCTTGATCCAGTGACGCAGCCGGGCAAGCCGCCAGGCAATCGGTGTTCCCACGATCAGGAGGACGAATGTCGTTACGCCTGCCAGCTTGAGGCTTAAAAAAACAGGGTTCCAGTCAAAAGGCATCTCAAATTCTCCGCTTGGACATGCCGCCGGCCAGGGTCACTCGACCCCGTAGCCGTAGCTGACGGTGATATCCTGGGCGGTGCCGCCCTTCAGGAAGTCGATGAAGGCCCTGGCTGCCGGATTGGTCTCGCCCTTCTTCAGGAGAACGGCCTGCTGCGTGATCGGCTCGTAATAGCTTTCCGGAATTTCCCAGCTGCTGCCGGTCTTGTCCGGCAGCGCCTTGAGCTGGGAGAGTGCGACGAAGCCGAGCTCGGCATTGCCGCTGGCGACGAACTGGAAGGTCTGGGCGATCGTATCGCCGTGCACCAGCCAGGGGGACAGGGTGTTCCAAAGGCTCATATGGATCAGCGCTTGCCGGGCCGCGAGGCCGTAAGGGGCGGTCTTCGGGTTGGCGATCGCCACATGGCTGAAGGTGCCGGTCTTCAGGAACTCTTCTCCGCCGGTAAACAGGCCTTGAGTTGGGCTCCAAAGAGCAAGCTTGCCCTTGGCATAGGTAAATCGCGATCCCGGCACCGCGAGGCCTTCCGCCTCTGCCTTCTCCGGCCGTTGGCTGTCTGCGGCCAGGAACACCTCGAAAGGCGCGCCGTTCTCTATCTGGGCATAAAGCTTGCCGGTGGAGGCAAAGCTTACGACGGCCTTGTGGCCGGTTTCCTTCTCGAACTCCCTGGCGATGTCACGCATCGCATCGGTGAAATTGGCCGCCACTGCGACCAAGACTTCTTCCGCATGTGCGGCGGGAGCGAGAAGCAAGAGGGAGGCCAGAGCGGCGATCGCCGGTTTTGTCAGTCTTTCCGTAATACGCATGGATCGGATCCTTGTTTTTGGGGGGAAGGGGGCGTTATTCGACGCCGAGGATGATCTGCGACGCCTTGATCAGCGCGCAGCAACGCATTCCGGGTTCCAGTGCCAGGGCCCAGGCGCTGTTGTTGGTGATGATGGCCGCGAGCGTCTTGCCGCCGCCGATGTCGAGAACGGCTTCCGTATTGACGGCGCCTTTATCGATAGAGAGCACGGTGCCGTGGATCTGGTTTCGGGCCGACAGACGCATGCCCTCCATATCCCGGGTCAGGAGCGGTGTGCTGGCCTTGATCAGGGCAAAAGCGGGCCGTCCCTGCCGCAGGTCCAGCGCCGCCACGCTCTGATTGGTCAGGACGGCTGTGATTGTCGTGGTCTCTGAAATCCTTAAGGATACCTCGGTATTGACCGAGCCGGCGGTGATTGCGGAAACCACGCCGTGAAAGCAGTTGCGCGCGCTTGTTTTCATGAGAAAGCTCCAGAGAGAGGGGCCGGGCAGGTCCGGGTCGTCTTGTCCGTCCGCCAGGGACAGGTCCAGTCCGGCCAGAAGTTCGCCGAGGCTTTCCGTCAGGCGGCGGTGGGTGCGCAAGGCACGGCGTCCGGCCGCCGTCACCTCCGCTCCGCCACCGTGGCGTCCGCCGGGCCGCGTCACGATCAGGGGGCGGGCAAACAGGTTGTTGAGAGCGTTGGCCGCATCCCAGGCGGCCTTGTAGCTGAGACCCGCCTCTTTCGCTGCGGCCGAGATCGATCCGAGCCGGCCGATGGCTTCCAGCAAGCGGAAACGGTCTTCGCCGACGCGCAATCCGGTCTGGTTTGTCATCGAAAGGACAGGTTTAAGGGCCGTCGTTCTGGAGCTCATCGCTATGTACCTTGGCTACATATCGGTTGAAACGTGCATGCGAAACACGGGAAAACCGCTAAGCAACGATGATGCCAGATTGGTATCTCTTGTTTTTTTCAGTAACTTAATGGAAGATGGTGGCCTTTGGATTGCACCCGGATTGTTCCATTCCCGACATTGTCGTTTCCGCTTTGTCGCTGTTCCGCGTGTCGATGACCGGCGGGTGATTTCAAGCATCATTTATGTGCTCAAGCATGGCCTTCAGTGGAAGGATGCGCCGAGTGGAGTCCTCACGACGCTCTACAACCGCTTCCGGCGGTGGGCCGGACTTGGTGTGTTTGACAGGGTTTTCAGCTGCTTGGCATCTAATGACGGGCCACCGGATACGATGATGATCGATGCGGCACACCTCAAAGCCCATCGCACCGCGTCGAGCCTGGTAAAAGGGGGCATTTTCCCGTCACATTGGCCGGACCATCGCGATGTGTCTGACAGCCGGACAGGTTTCTGAATTTTGCAAAACCCAATATAAACAGCGCCATAAGATCGAAAACATGTTCGGGCGGCTGAAAGACTGGCGGCGCATCGCCTCCCGATATGACCGAAGAGCCGATGTCTTCATGGCCGCAATCACCATCGCAACAATCGTCGAATGGTGGATCCAATGAGATCCTGAGCCTAAGTTTCAGCGAATGGGTCAGTGTCTTTGGTGACGCCAAGATGACCACCGCGCTGCTCGTCCGGCTTACCCAGCGTTGCCACATCCTTGAAACCGGAAACGATAGCTTCCGCTTCAACAACAGCCCGGCGCAGGAACCCAAAACGAAGAAGGAGAAAGCTAAGAACTTGACCGAAACCACAGACCCGAAACCTACCTAAAAGGCGGGTCAAATCCTGGTGGAAACGCCGGGTCAGTTCTCATTGGAAATCAACATGCCGTCTCGCAAAGGCCGCGTGGGCCGTGCTTTCTGCGTCGAAATCGTCATTCTTGCCGCGTCGGCGGCGGTCCTGTTTGTCTGGTGTTGTAACCGTCAGGATCTCGACGTCTGCAGTTTGCATATCGCGCAGCGGCCCTGCACCGAAGCTGCCGGAGCATTTGAGCCCGACATGCTGGCGGTCCCCAAAAGGATGTCTGTCTCAGGCGACAGTCTGCTCACCCTCTGTGCCCTGAACGATCTCGTCGAGGAGGACGGGCATAATCGCTTTCATATCAGTTTCGATGGTGGCTTGCGACACGCCGAGGTCCCCGTATCGCTCGATGACGTAGTCCGGCAGGTGTTCGACCTCCTTTTGCTGCAGGCCCAGCATGCGCAGCAACAAGATGGTCGCGTCGCGCTCGATATTTGGCTTTTCGGGCCTTTCAAGGCGAAGATGAACGGCCGTTCCGACAACGGCCAGCAGGCTGGAGAAAAGCAGACGCGATGGTTCGACGTTGAACTCGTGAGCCTGAAGACCGATGAGCACATCCTTGCGGATGCCGCGTGAAATTACCTCGTAGAAGGTGCCCATGTCACCGATTGCCCGCGCGATCAGCCAGCCCCACTCCGGAATCGCCGCGGCACCACGGATAAACACCTGCGTTGCCATCGCGACGCGCTCCGGACCGGAGGCGATCCCGCGTATCTGGCGATCAACCAGTTCCGCCAGCCCTGCGGCGACCGCGCGGCCGACAGCTTCGACGATTTCCTCCTTGTTGGAGAAGTGGTAGTAGAACGTCCCGTGGGAAACCTTGGCCGTGGTGGCGATATCGTCGATCGATGTCTTGCCGATACCCCTGGTTCCGAACTCCATGATCGCACAATCCATGAGAAGGGCACGTGTCCGCATCCGTTTGCCCTGCTCGCCGGCAGCGTCCTGCAGTAGCTTTCCTTTGTGTTTCATGTCTCGCATCCATCTCCCGCTCCGGTCACGCTGGCCGTCGCCCGCAACGGGTCATTCTCGTTGCCAAAGAGCCTCAGGAGTCCGTCCACCCCCTTCATCCCACGGATCAGAACCCATTTATTGACAATGCTGTCAAATTACAATGGGCGAAATCTGGGGACCTGACGTCAGGTGTGTTTGCGTATGGGGCGCGGCGGGCGGGACGGCAAAGTAGACATTCGCCGCATCGTCAGCTGAACGACTGTGCTGCGTGGCCGCGTCCGCGCCGGTTCCACTTGCGACCGGCGCGTGGCGGGAATAACGACCTGTTTGGCTTGTCCCGCGCGGAGCGAAAGCAAGTGGACATAGCCCGCCAGATCGTCGCCGAATGCCGTGTCGTCGGCGCCTTCCGGCAGGTAGACGTCCAGCCGGTTACGTTCGTCAGGCCCGTAGACCTGATTGCCGAGCTTGGCTACCCCGGCCGGCAGATCGCGGCATGAAGCGGCTTGTAGAGCGCCATGGCCTGTCCAATGGTGTCGCGCGTGAGTCTATGGCCGATCTTCCTGAGCTTTTTCTTGATCTTCGGCGTGCGCCGACCACGGTGGCAGTCCTCGTCCAGTTTATCATGGTCCTCCCAATAGCTCTCGGATGATGAAGGTCAGTTCTTGACACCGGCGAGGAGCTGCATCGCGTTTTCGGAGCAGACCGCGCGGCGCTCTTCGCCGATCAAGGGGGCGTTCTCGATCCACTCGCCCGCTTCGGCCGGCTTTTCGAACGGATAGTCGACCGAGAACATGACCCGGTCGCGCCCAAGCGCATCCAATGCGCAGCGCAGCGGTTCGCTCGAGCAGACCCCGGCGGTCGTGACCCAGATGTTGCGCTTAAAATAGTCCGACGGCTTCAACTCGAGCGTCTTGTTGCCGCGGTTCGAGATTTCCCAGCGGCTGTCGAAGCGCCAGAGCTGGTAGGGAAGCGTCTCGCCCATGTGCCCCAGGACGAGCTTCGCCTTCGGGAACCGGTCGAACACACCGCCGAAGACCAGGCGCAGCGCATGATTGCCCGTCTCCACCGTCCAGCCCCATACCGGGCCGAAGAGCTCTGGATGGTTCAGATACATGTAGGGGAGGTCGGGCGGGTTGTAGGGATGGATGTAGATGGGTGCGCCGAGATCTGCCGCGCGTTCCCACAGGACGGAGAAGCGGTCGTCATCCAGATAGGCGCCGTTGGTCTGTCCGTTGATCATGGCGCCGGCCATGCCGAGGTCGCGCACGCAGCGCTCCAGTTCGTCGGCCGCGGCCTTCGGGTCCTGAACGGCGAGATGCGCGAAGCCGCCATAGCGACCTTTGCTGTCGGCCATGTGGCGAGCCAGGAAATCATTGCATTCGGCAGCCTTGCGTACCGCTATGTCGGTGACAGTCTCAGCCTGCACGCCGGGCCCCGACAGCGACAGAATGGCCTTGGAAATGCCGATCGAGTCCATGGCGGAAAGCCGCCGTTCGCCGAAATCTGCAAGCGCTTCCCTGGCCTTGCCAAACATCGCGGGACTGATGTTGATTGCGGTCTTGGCGAAATACTCTTCCATGCCCGGCGCAATGAAATGCTCTTCAAGAGCAATCTTCTCGATCATTGTCTCACTCCATTGCTGTCAGTTGATTTCAAAGATGCACTTTTCGGTTTTATGTTCGCACGCCAGCGGGCCATCTGGTCCGATCGTGTAGTTGTCGCAGATGACGGCGAAGACGCTGCCGTCGTCGTAACCGGGGTGGACGGCGAACGTCATGTTCTCCATGAGCGGCATGGTTTCGTCCTGCCGGATCAACGGGCGCTCCACCATGTCGCTGCCCTGACTGTGGGCGTAGAGGCGCATTTCGGGCGGCAGGCCGCGGGCCGACATCCAGTCATTGTGGGCGGCCAGAATTTCGGCCGGATGCGCGCCCGGCTTCATCAGGCTCAGCGTGTAGTCTTGTGCCTCCACCATTGCGGCGAACTGCTCCTTGAGCTTGTTCGTCGCTTTGCCAAGCACGATCGTCCGAGCAATCTCGCCATAGGCGCCGCCCGGTCCGTTGACTTCGATGAGAATCGTGTAGTGGTCGCCCGGTTCAATGATGCGGCCCTGCATTTGACGCGGATTGAAGCGCGCCGCCGTTCCGATGGGCGCGGAGCCGCACAGCACGATGCCTTGGTCGCTGCCCAGCGCTTGTGCCTTGGCCATTGCGGCGGTTGCGACATCGACGTCGCGCATGCCCGGCTTGATGATTGACAGGACATGCGCGAAGACTGCGTCCTGCAGCCTGCACGTCTGCCTATAGAGCGCGATTTCCTCGGGGCTCTTGACCGCCTTCAGCCGATCGACAATCTCGGTCGCATTGGCAATTTCGATCCCGTCGACGCCGCGGATGGCTGCGACAAGGTCGGATGGCATGGCGCCGGGCGTGACGAGGCCGACGCGCCGGCAACCCGTCAGCTGCTTTGACACGAGTTCGCCGTCCAGCGTATTTGTCTGGGCGATACTTGAGAACGCAGGGGTGGTTGTCTGGATTCCGACGCCGCGATGGATGCCATCCTGTCCGGCAAAATCGCGTGCGCCGCCGAAGGCGCCCATCTCGACAACCGACATCGGCCGGTCTGCAAAGAATATGACGCTACGGAAGTAGCCATTGGTCGCCGGGAAATCCGTCAGCCAGCGTACATGCCCGCCGAGCCAGTCATTGCTGCCGGTGGCGACGATCGCGTCGAGTCCGTGCTTGGCCATCTCGCCGCGAAGCGCGCGCCATCGCCGTTCGAGTTCGCTGTCCGAGACTCCGTTCAGGCGTGCTGATGCCGACATGGCTCTCTCCTCTTCGTGACTATGGGCAGGTCGTGTTCGGTGGAAATTGGGGATTTGGGGCAATGGCGCGTCGGGAGATGGGTCGCCGGTCCGAAGGACCTGTTGTCGAGCGCCCTGCAATTGCGCCCTCCATCATCGGCCGCACCTCGTGCATCCTGTCGGACGCCGGTGCGGATGAGACCGGCATTCACCGGCCGCACCTGCTCCGTTGATGGATACTACTTCACATAGGCGTCGTAGAAGGCCTGGGCCGGTTTGCCCTTCGCGGCGACCGCCGAAATGGCGTCGTTGATCAAGGGCTTCATCAGGTCCTTCATCTTGGAGGCCTCGGTTTCGGGAAGGGCAACGATCTTCACGCCGTTGCTTTCCAGATATGTCTTGCCCGCTGTCTCATGCTCGTTCCATGAATGACCGAAGTGGGTTGCACGGTCGGGACCGGTTGTGTCGGCGATCAGCTTCTGAAGCTTGGGGGAGAGCGCGTCGAAGCGCTGCTGGTTCATCACGACGGCAAAGGTTGCCGACGCAATGCCGTTCGACAGCGAATATTTGAGCGTCGGCCCAAGACCGAAAGACTGCGTTGCCTCGAACGGGAAGGTTGCGGCATCGATGATGCCCTTGGATAAGGCATCGCTCGTTTCACCTGGCGAGACGGGAAGCGGCGAAGCGTCGAGTTTCTCGATGATGTTTTGGAAGACTTTGCCGGCATAGCGGATGCGCAGACCCTTGAAGGCAGCGAGGCTCGTTGGATCCACCTTGGTGAAGTGGAATTTTAGCGGCGGCGTCACTGCCATCCAGAGGATTTTCGTTCCCTCGTGCTCGTCCTTCAGATAGGTGTCCGCCAGTTCGGTCAGACGGCGCGAGGTCACCTCGCTAGACTCGCCCCCGCTCGGATAGGAGAGCGGCAGCCCCGCCAGTTCGGTCAAGGGAAAGCGGCCCGGTGTCGCGCTGTGAAGCACGACGGACACGTCCACAACGCCTTCGCGGACCATTTCATATTGACGGTTGACCGGCCCAAGCTGTCCGGCCGGATAGATCTGCACCGTCAGTTCGCCCATCGATTTCTCCGCCAATTCCTTGCCCCACGCGTCCAGTTCGACGTTGAGGGCATGATTTGGCGGAAGGTAGGTGGATATCTTCAGCGTGTCGGCGATAGCCGGAGCAGAGACGGTCAATACGGCTGCAAAAGCGCCGCGCGCGATGAAATTCATGAGTTCCTCCTCTTGGAGCGCATCTCCCATACGCTTCCATGATACAGTACATCTGTACTGTATTGCGGTCAATGTCGCTAATCGAGAAGGCAAGCGGCCACGCAAACGCCTCGTGACGGGCCGCAGGTAACCAACGTCTTGCGATGAAGGTTATGCGGGCCCGTCGACGCTCGTTCGGGCGCAGTGTCGGGAGGGATCAGGTTCTTTGAACAGTCGGCTCTCGGCCTAGGCGCCGAAGGTTGCCGCCAGCTGTGCCTTGATCTTCAGAAGCGCGGCAGTGACGACCTCTCGCTGCTGGTCGAAGCGCGACGTGGGAATTGGCACGGAAATCGCGTGAAGCGCGCCGCGCCAGTCGCCGAACGCGACGCCGGCCGCCGATATGCCCGGCGAGTGCTCGTCGAGATCATAGGCGACACCTTCCTCGCGGACACGCTGGAGCAATTGGTCGAAGGCGGGCCACGAATGAGTGCTGCCGCGCTGATCCCACTCGGCCTGAACAAGACCTTGCGCGGTTTCTATAGGCAAGGCGGCCAGCACGGCACGGCCGTTGGCCGTATCGGTCAGCGGAAACACGTCGCCGACTGCCGAAATTGCGCGGAGGCGCTGCATCCCCGAGACCTGATCGAGGAAAATCATCGATTGCCCGCGCAGCACCGAAAGGTCCGCAGTCTCATCCGTCAGTTTGACCAGTTCGACGAGATAAGGGCGACAGATGTCGACGACGTTGAACTTCACCGCTTCTGCCAGCGCCGTCACTTCTGGACCGAGCCTGATCCCTGAACTACCGGCGGCGAAGACCAGCCGCTCGTCCTGCAGGGCCGCAACGATACGCTGGACTGTCGACCTGGGCAGACCGACGCGTTCGGCGATCTGACCAAGCGACAGACCGTTGGGGTCCTCGCGCAGCGCGCGCAAAACCGCCGCTGCCCTGGAAATCACCTGTATGCCGCCGCGCGTCAGTGCCGCGTCTTCCTTCATGTGCTCTGCCATCAGTTTCACCGTGTGTCGCTTACCGCCTTCTTACACGACCGGCGCAGAAAAGCCATAGGAACGTAAACCGCAATACGATACAATAGTACCATATAAAGAAACATCTTGACCGGTATGCGATGCAAATGCATCATGATGCGGTATAGAGTTGATGGCGCGAGAGTTCGGCATCAGAAACAGGCAGCGTTCGCTTCTACTGGTGACGCGCGTTCGGGAGGATGAAAAATGGTCAAGATCCGTGGGATTGAATTCGAGGGCAATACGGACAACTCGATGGGGCTTGAGTTTTACAACCTCAGCCATCGTTTCGGCTATCAGTCACCCAACTGGCCATATTTCGAAGATGTGAAGATCGAGCGCATTCATTACATGGCGAAGTCGGGCGTGCTGTCACAGCGCATCACCACCTCGATGCACAATACGACCCACATTGATGCACCGGCGCACGTTGTTCAGGGGACACCGTTCATCGACGAAGTGCCGCTGCCGCATTTCTTCGGCTCCGGCCTGGTTGTCTCGATCCCGAAGAAGCAGTGGGAGCAGATCACCTATGACGATCTGGAAAAGGCGGCCGGAAAGGCTGTGCGCCCCGGCGACGTGATCATCGTCAATACGGGCTACCACCACATCTACGATGACAGCGAGGACTACTTCCTGCGCGCGCCCGGTTTCGTGCCGTCCGCTGCCGACTGGTTCATCGAGAAGAAGGTCAAGGTTGTCGGTCACGACACCCAGGCCAACGACCATCCGCTGGCGACCGCGATCGGTCCGCATGGCATCGGTCCGATCATCAACCACGTCGACCTGAAGCAGGAATATTACGAGTGGTCCGGTGGTCGCGACTGGAAGGACGACTTTCCCGAATGGGAGCCGGTTCATCGCAAGCTGTTCAAGGCGGGCATTCTCGGCATCGAGAATGTCGGGGGCGACCTCGACGCAGTGACCGGCAAGCGCGTCACCTTTGCCTTCTTCCCCTGGAACTGGGATCGCGGTGACGGCTGCATCATCCGCCTCGTCGCCATGATCGACAAGGGGCAGAACTACAGGATCGAAGCCGGCACGGCGTTCTGACGAACCCGCGCACGCCGCACCTCGCGGCGTGCGTGTTCGCGACCGGCTTTTGCGAACAAGATCAGGCATAGGGAGGTGCGTGATGCATGTGAAGCGATTTGAGGACGCCAAGTCCTATGAGGCGCCCAATCACTGGGGCGTGGTGGGTCTGCGTCTGCAGGGGTTCGAGGAGGGCGGCCCGACCAACCAGTGGGTCGGTCTCAGCCAGTTCCTGCCGGGCGGCGGCGCCGGACCGGACAGTTCGCCGGTCGAAAAGATTTACGTGATCCTGTCGGGCGAGATGACGGTGATTGTCGACGGCAAGGAAACGGTCCTGCGTCAGTATGACAGCTGCACCATTCCGGCCCACGAGGTTCGCAAGATCGAGAACCGCTCCAACCATGTTTGCGCGATGCTCGTCGTGATTCCCTTTCCGAAGGAGACGAAGTGATGTCGCTTTCCAATCCGCTTTCCATGTTTGACGTCAAGGGCAAGGCCGCTCTGATCACTGGCGCCTCCGGTGCCTTCGGCATGGTCGCCGCCCGTACGCTTGCGGGGGCCGGCTGCAAGCTGGTTCTGGCTGCCGGTAATCTCGCCCCGCTGTCTGAAATCGCCGGCGAATGCCGCGCCTCAGGCGCTGAGGTGCATGAGGTGAATGCGCGGCCTAACAGCGAAAAGGCTGCCGACGCGCTCGTGGCCGAAACGGTCAAGGCGTTTGGCGCGATCGATATTCTCGTGGTCGCCTCGGGCATGAACAAGGTTGCCAAGATCGACGAGATGGACCTGACTGCCTTTCAATCGGTGATGGACGCCAACGTCACCCAGAGCTGGCTGCTTTCGCGCGCCGCCACCCGTCAGATGAAGGTCCAAGGCATGGGCGGCAAGATCGTGCTTGTCAGTTCGGCGCGCGGTCTTCTCGGTCATCCGGCGGGCTATACCGCCTATTGTGCTTCCAAGGCTGCGGTAGACGGAATCACCAAGGCGCTCGGCTGCGAGCTTGGCCCGACCGGCATCACGGTCAATGCTATCGCTCCGACTGTGTTCCGTTCACCGCTGACTGCCTGGATGTATGAGGAGACCGAGCAAGCGACAGCCGTGCGCAACGGCTTCCTCGCCCGCGTCCCCAAGGGGCGGCTCGGCGAACCGGAAGATTTGGCCGGTCCCTTGCTCTTTCTCGCCTCGCGAGCATCGGACTTCTACACCGGCCATATTCTCTATGCCGACGGCGGCTATACGGCGGGCTGAGCGATGAGCAACCAATGGATCGGTGTCATCGGTGCCGGCCTCATGGGACACGGCATCGCGCTGACCTTCGCCAAAGCGGGGTACCGGGTCGCCATCCACGACCCGGTTCAGGCCGCGCGCGACGGCGTGAAGGCACGAATTTCTGAGAGCCTCACCATCATGGGCGAGGCCCCGGAGGGCGTTTCAGCCGTCCTCGACCGTGTCGAGGTTCGCGACACGCTTGCGGGCACCGTTCAGGCGACGTCGACCGTCTTCGAGGCGGCTCC
Organism: Roseibium litorale; assembly: GCF_014842915.1. GTDB lineage: Bacteria > Pseudomonadota > Alphaproteobacteria > Rhizobiales > Stappiaceae > Roseibium > Roseibium litorale. The sequence goes on from NZ_JACYXI010000012.1 coordinate 139,833, forward strand.
GGAAAAAATGGAGCTGAAGCAGGCGATCTTTGCCGAGATCGAGGCGCATGCGCCGAGCGATGCGATCCTTGCATCGAACACCTCGGTCATGCCGATCACGCAGATCATGTCGAAGCTGCAGAACAAGGGTAGGGCGATCGGCACCCATTGGTGGAACCCGCCCCATCTCATTCCTCTGGTCGAAGTCGTGCGGACGGAGTGGACCGAGGATGCTGTCGCCGAAACCGCGATGGCGCTGTTGTTGGAGGCGGGCAAGACGCCGGTCCTCGTCGCCAAGGATGTGCCGGGCTTTATCGGAAACCGGCTCCAGCATGCCTTGTGGCGCGAGGCGATCAGTCTCGTCGAGCGCGGTATTTGCGATGCCGCCTCTGTCGACACTGTCATCAAGAATTGTTTCGGGAGGCGGCTTTCGGTGCTCGGGCCGCTGGAGAATGCCGACCTGGTCGGGCTTGACCTGACCCTCGACATTCACAGCCAGGTTCTTGCCGATCTTGAGGCAAGGCAGGGACCCTCGCCACTCTTGGAGGAGATGGTGCGCGAGGGGCGGATCGGCATGAAATCCGGCCGTGGCTTCTACGACTGGACGCCGGAGGAAGCGTCCGCCGTGCGCAGCCGTGTGTCGACGCATCTGCAAAAACTGGAGACCATTCTGCCGGAATGAGGGCGGCGAACCGCCCCGCACAACTCGCTCGGAGGAGAGACGAGATGAGCATGCCAGTGACTTACACATCTCGGATTCCGCAGACGCCGTTGCCTGAGACGGCGGCGGTCTTGGCGCATGCATCGCAACGCGGCACCGCCCCTTCTCCCAGCATCATTTATCGCCACAAAAGCATGTTGAGGGAGTGAGGCATCATGCGCTTTGAAGAGAGAGACGACCTTCTTAAACCCGGTTATCTGAAACTCGAAAGCGGCATTCAGCGCTACGATGACGGCTATGTCACGATCGCTGCGCTGACCCGCATGCCGCATTGCCGCGCCAAGATGGTTCACTGGTGGTTCGGCTGGCTCGGCGGGACGGATCAGTACAAATTGTGGCATCCGCGCGACCACGTCTTTTCCGACTGGGAGGACCGGGGCAATGGCGGCAATTACTATGGCGCCAAGCATCTGGTGCATGAACGGCTGGGCGATTCCAGTCCGATCCACAAGCTGAGGATCCATTTCCGCGATCCGCACGAGATTTTCGACCATGCAGGTTACGACGCGGTGGACGGCGTTGCCGTGTGTGCGAGGGCGGGATCGCTGGAGAAGCCCGTGAATATGGGCCACATGTGCCACTTCGTGCGGAACACGGATTTCGGCTGTGAGATGCGTACGCGCTTCTGGTTCGGTGACATCCACAGTCAGGACCCCGGTCAAACCCTTCCCGAGGATATGCGGGCCGGTATCCGGCATGCGGCATTGACCGACGACTTCTGCCACGGGCTCCATCAGCACGCGACCGAGGAGATGGGCTACCTCGCAGACCTGTTGCCGGTTCTTTACCGGCAGATCACTGGAGACGCCTCGTTCTGAGAGGTCTCAATCGCGGACGAGCTTTCAAGGAGCCTGATATGGCCAAGCAAAAGACCATCATCACCTGCGCTATCACCGGCGCGATCCACACGCCGACCATGTCGGATGCGCTGCCCTACACGCCTGATGATATTGCGCGTCAGGCCATTGATGCGGCGGAAGCCGGCGCCTCGATCCTGCATTTGCACGCGCGACGGCCGACCGACGGCGGTGTGTCGATCGACCCAAAGGATTTCTCCGCCTTTCTCCCCCGTATCAAGCAGGCGACGAACGCGGTGATCAACATCTCGACCGGAGGCAGCCTGAAGAACACGATCGAAGAGCGCATTGCGCCCGCTCTCGCCTTCTCGCCAGAAATGTGCTCGATGAACATGGGCTCAATGAACTTCTCGTTCCATCCGCTCGCCCAGCGCTACGAGGCGTTCAAGTTCGACTGGGAAAAGGACTATATCGCCAATTCCGACACCTACATCTTCCGTAACACGTTCGCCGACATTGGCAATGCGGCGACACAGTTGGCGCCCCACGGCACCAAGTTTGAGCACGAGTGCTACGATGTCGGCCATCTCTACAATCTGAAATTCTGCATGGATATCGGTTTGTTCAAGGCGCCGATCTTCATCCAGTTCATCTTCGGCATTCTCGGCGGCATCGGTCCCGAGGTCGACAACCTCATTTTCATGAAGCGCACGGCCGACCGGCTGTTCGGCAAAGATTACCGCTGGTCGGTGCTCGGTGCCGGCGGCGCCCAGATGTCGCTTGCCTCGACCGCCAGTCAGATGGGCGGCAACGTTCGTGTCGGGCTCGAGGACAGCCTCTTCATCGAGCGCGGCAAGCTCGCCACCAGCAATGCCCAGCAGGTCGCCAAGATCCGGCGCATCGTCGAGGACCTTGGGTGCACCGTGGCATCGCCTGAGGAGGCGCGCGAGATCCTCGCCCTCAAGGGGGGCGACAACGTCAACTTCTGATGTGTGGCCCGGCATGCGGGATGCCTCGGGCCAACCGCTTCACCCCCAAGGGATCATAGTGTCGTGCCGTCACGGACAGGTACATCTCGCCGCTCGGGCGAGGGGAAACGGAGGATCAGATGGCTTCTAGGATTTCGACTATGCTCGAGGCGCTTTTCGAGCTGCTTTTCAAGCTTTCGATGCTGGCGCTTGCGGCGATGATGCTCGTGGTCGTTTGTGACGTGACCTCGCGCTATCTGTTCAATCACCCGATCCGGGGCGCCTATGATCTCGTCGAGACGCTGCTCCCCGTCACCATCTTCTTCGGACTGCCTGCCGTCGTGGCGGGGCGCCATGACATTGTGATCGACCTGATCGACGCGATCATGCCGCATGGTCTCAGACGGGTTCTCATCGGCGCCTCGAGCCTGCTCGGGCTCGTCATGCTGTGCTTCGTCGAGTGGGCGATGTGGGGGCCTGCACAGCAAGCCTATCGCTACGGCGACGTGAAACTCGAACTCAACATGCCTGTCTGGATCCTCTGGATCCCGGCCTTCCTAGGCATCGGAGCAACCATTCTTGCCGCTCTCAAGGTCCTGCTCGACGTGATCGCAGGCAATTCTAAGGATGCAGCACGGGACGAAGGGACGAAATTCGAATGACCGCCACGTTTCTCGGTTTCTGCCTCATCGGCCTGCTTTTCCTGCTGCTCTTCCTGCGGGTCTCGATCTGGATCGGGCTGCTCGTCACCGGTGTCCTCGGCAACATCATTCTCAACAGCCTCGGTGTGGCGCTGTCGGTCACGGGTGCTAACACCTTTGATTCCGCCAGCAATTACGGCCTGTCGGTGGTCCCGCTCTTCATTCTCATGGGGGACGTCGCCTCGGGCTCGCGGCTTTCCAGCGAACTCTTCCAGGCGGCGCGCGTCATCCTGTCGGGCGTGCGCGGCGGGTTGGCGATTGCTGCCATCGGTGCGTCCGGTGCTTTCGGCGCGGTTTGCGGTTCGTCGATTGCCACGGCAGCCACGATGACGCGGATCGCCATCCCCGAAATGCGCAAGGCAAACTATGAAGACGGCTTCGCGGCCTCATCGGTGGCAGCCGGCGGTAGCCTCGGCATCCTCATACCGCCGTCGATCATCCTGGTCATCTACGGCGCGATCGCCGAACAGTCAGTGCAGAACCTGTTCGCCGCCGCCTTCATTCCCGGCATCGTGCTGCTCGTCCTCTACATACTGATCGCCATCTGGATTGCAAATCGCAACCCGGAAAAGGCACCGGCCGATCCGGCCGCCAGCTTTCTGGACAGGCTGAAGGCCCTAAGGGAACCGTGGCAGTTCATCGTTCTCTTCATTGTGACGATCGGCGGCATCTATGCCGGAATATTCAGCCCCAACGAGGCAGCCGCGATCGGCGCTTTTGGCGCCATCGTGCTCGGCTTCCTCGGACGCAGACTGACGATGGCGCAACTCGTACGATGCTTCAGGACCAGCGTGATCACGAGCTGCGCCTTGTTCATGATCGTCATAGCCGCAAACCTGTTTTCCAATTTTGTTGTCCAGACCCAGTTGCCGGACGTTCTGCTCAGCGCCGCGCATGCTGCCGGCTTCGCGCCATGGGGCATCATGGTGACCATTATCGCAGTCTACATCCTGCTTGGCTGCTTTTTGGAGGGCATCGGCATGGTACTGATAACTGTGCCGGTCTTCCTGCCGGTGGTCACGGGCTACGGCTACAACCCCGTCTGGTTCGCCATCATCGTGGTCATTGTCGTGGAACTCGGGCTCATCCATCCGCCCGTCGGCATGAACCTGTTCGTGATACAGGCGCAATTGCCCGACGTCAGGATCGGCCAGATGTATCGCGGCATCCTGCCGTTCCTCGTGGCGCCGTTCGCGCTGATCCTGCTGCTCTTCCTGTTCCCGCAACTGGCCCTGTGGCTGCCCTCGGTTCTCTATTGAGCCGGGGGAGTGCTGCAGCAGGCCGGCGTTGAGCATCTCAGGCAGTCCTATCGGGGAACGGGTCGAGAGTCCGGGGCTATGAGCCGCTCTGCGCATCATCGAAGGGCACTCGGCATGGCCCCTGAAGTTGGTCTCAAACGATTATTGACGATATCGTCAGAAAATGCATAAATGACAACATTGTCAGTTCTTGGGTCGCGGTCGGTTGAGGAGCCTTGTCGATCTGGAAGGAACGGACGGGAGGAGGAGTTTCGAGTGCAAAGCGCGCTATACATTGACAACCGCTCCGTTGCTGCGAGCGGCAACGCGACGTCGGTCAGATTGAACCCCGTCACGGATATCGCAGCGACGGTTTTCGCCGCAGCGACGCCGCAAGACTGCATCGCGGCTGTCAAGTCTGCCGCCGCCGCATTTCCATCCTGGTCGAAGACAGGGCCGAACACGCGGCGCGACATTCTCCTGAAGGCGTCTGCTCTGCTTGAGGAGCGCGCCGACCAGTTCGTCGACGCGATGATGAACGAGACGGGGGCATCCATGCCCTGGGTGCGCTTCAACATCCGCCTGGCGGCCGGGATGCTGCGCGAGGCCGCTTCGATCACTACCCATATCAAGGGCGAGATCATTCCGGCCGACAAGCCGGGGGCCTATGCGTTCGCTTTCCGGCGTCCGGTTGGCGTCGTGTTGTCGATCGTGCCGTGGAATGCGCCCGTCATTCTGGCGGTCCGCGCATTCGGCACCGCACTCGCTTGCGGAAATACGGTCGTGTTGAAGGGGTCAGAGCGCAGCCCCGCCACGCAGTTCCTGCTGACGAAGGTCATGATCGACGCCGGACTGCCTGCGGGCGTGATGAACTATGTCACCCATACCCGGGAAGATGCTGCCGAGGTCGTTGAGGCGATGATCGCATGCGATGAGGTCCGCCGGGTCAACTTCACCGGATCCACCGCAACCGGCCGGGTCATCGCGCAACTGGGAGCCAAGTACCTGAAGCCGGTTCTGCTGGAGCTGGGTGGCAAGGCGCCGCTGCTGGTTCTGGAGGACGCCGACATCGACAACGCTGTCCGCGCGGCAGCCTTTGGCGGCTACATGCATCAGGGGCAGATCTGCATGTCGACCGAACGGATCGTGCTCGACGCCAAAATCGCCGATGAGTTCGCCGCAAAAATGAAGGCGAAGGTCGGAACCTTGAGCGCGGGCGACCCCCAAAAGTCCAATACGCCGCTCGGCGGGCTGATCGACAAGGATGCCGCGGGCCGGGTTGAAGGACTTATTGAAGACGCGATTGCGAAAGGCGCGGTGGCCCTTGTGCGGGGCAGCAGGGATGGTGCGGTGATGCAGCCGACCCTGCTGGATCGTGTCACCCCAGACATGAATATCTACTACGAGGAGTCCTTCGGGCCCGTCACCTGCATGATGCGGGTAAACGACATCGAAGAAGCGATCAGCGTTGCCAATGACACCGAATACGGCCTGAAGGCCGGGATTTTCTCCCGCGACGTGAAGCGTGCCCTGGAGATTGCGGACCGGTTGGAATTCGGCTGCTGCCACATCAATGGACCGACCGTCTACGACGAGGCGCAGATGCCGCTCGGCGGCATGAAAGCCTCCGGTTACGGGCGCTTTGGCGGGCATGCGGGCATCCATGAATTCACGGAAATTCATTGGGTGTCGGTCGAAGACCCCAATCAGCATTACCCGATCTGATCGAGACTAAATTGCAGGAGGAGAGTAACTTGGCTTCGACTTACGATTTCATCGTGATCGGCTCAGGTCATAACGGATTGACGGCAGCGAGCTATCTTGCCAAGGCGGGCAAGAAGATCCTGGTGCTCGAACGCAACGACTGGTACGGCGGCGGCGTCGTGACCAAGGAAATTCTGGCGCCCGGGTTCAAGTTCGACTTGCACTCGTCACTGCATGTGAACATCCAGGCCAACCCGCTCATCATCAATGACGAGCTGAAACTTCAATCCAAATACGGACTGAAATATCTCTATCCGGACGGCGTCTACTCGACGATGTTCGACGACGGCACGGCGCTCATCACCTACAAAGACATCGACAAAACCTGCGAGTCGATTGCTCAGTTCTCCCGCAAGGACGCCGAGGCCTACAAGCGCTTCGCGGAAATGAGCATGAAAATCCTGCCGATGGTGACGCAGAGCCTTTTCGTGCCGGCTCTGCCGCAGGGGCCGTTCTATGCACTGCTCGACCAGAGCCTGGAAGGTCAGGAGATGATGCGGGCGTTGCAGATGTCGAAGCTCGACATCTGCCGCGAATTCTTCGAAAGCGACAAGCTGATCATTCACCTGCTGAAATTTGCCGCCGAGACGCTGACGGCGCCGGAGGAAATGGGCACCGGCTTTGTCATCTACACGATGCCAGGCATGGTGCACCGCCATCCGATCGGTGTTCCGGTCGGTGGATCTGGTGCGTTGGTCGATGCGCTTATCGCCTGCTTGAAGGATTACGGCGGGGAGTTGCGCGACCGAATTCACGTCGAGAAGGTTTTGGTTGAGAACGGCAAGGCCGTAGGCGTCCGGCTGGAGGGTGGTGAAGTCATCCGCGCTCGAGACGGCATCATTGGTCAGATTCATCCCCATCTCCTCGGCGACATGGTGGATGGGCTGGATCAGGGAATGGTTGCACGTGCCAAGAGAGTGCAGAACGGCGCGTTTTCGATCATGCCGCAGCACTATGCGCTGAACGAAACCCCGAAGTTCAAGGCAGGCGAAGAAGCCGGCCGGGTGATCCTGCAGAACTACACGCCGTCGACGCTGGAGCGTTTTCTGCGCGTCTTCGACAATTATCGCTATGGCGACATGTGGGCGGAAGGCTCCAACGACACGATCATGGCCTCGCACATGCAGTGCCAGTTCGACCCCACCCAGGTGCCGGAGGGCAAATGCGCCATTACGGTCTATGGCTTCGGGCCGTATGAGCTGCGCGGCGGCGGCGCCTCCGAATGGGACCGGCGCAACAAGGAAATGGCCGATTGGTTACTGGAGCGCTTCCGCGACTATACTACCAACATGACCGACGACAACATCATCGGGCGACGGTTCGACAGCCCGCTGGAAGTCTCGCGTCACTCGCCGATGTTCCAGCGTGGCGACGTCTCGGGGGTCGGTGAATATCTGCACCAGATCGGCGGCCAGCGCCCGACACCGGAACTTGCCAAGCTCAAGGTGCCCGGCGTCGAAGGTCTCTATCTGACCGGCACCGCCATCAATGTGTCCTCGGTCAGCGGCGCGGGCCGCGCCACGGCCATCAAGATTTGCCAGGACATGAAGATCAACTTCGACAAGCTGTGCGGGTGAAGCGATGAAGATGCAAGGGCCGGATGGCTCCCAACTGATTGAAATCATGGGCGTGGAAAACCACGGCAACGGCTTGCTTGTCAGCGGGCAGATCATGGGCGCCATGCCCATGAAGGCTGTGCTGAAGCCGAGCGAGCTGAGGGCCGGCTTCAAGCTCCTCTCGTTCAGGCTCGTGGTGCAAGTGATCGCCATGCTGTTCAAGAAGGACGATTGACATGGAGTTTGCCATGTCATTCCCGCGCATCGTCATGGGCGCCGGCGCCATCGCCGGTCTTGCCGGTGAGCTTTCGGCGCTCGGCATACGCCGGCCGCTGCTGCTAAGCGATACCGGCCTGGCGCGCGCGGGGCATCTGGACAGGGTCTCGGCTCTCATTCAGGGTCCGTGCGAAATGTTTTCCGGCATCCCGGAAAATCCGACCTCGGCCGGTGTCGAAGCCGCTGCGGAGCGCTTCGCGGCAGGGGCCTGCGATGCGGTGGTGGCTCTAGGCGGAGGGTCGGTGATCGATACCGGGAAACTGCTTGCCGTGATCGCCGCTCAGGGAGGCGTTCCAGGCGACTATCTCGGGCGTCCGGGCAAGGTGAAGTCGGCTATGCCCATCGTTGTCATTCCGACGACGGCCGGTACGGGGTCCGACAGTTCGCCCGATGCAGGGATCCATCCCGATGCGCATAGCCTGTCCTCGGGGATCACGTCGCGGCATGTGGTGCCGCGGCTGGCGCTTTGCGATCCGGAGCTGACCGCAACGCTGCCCGCGTCCTTGACAGCGGCGACAGGCCTCGATGCCATTTCACATTGCATGGAAGGGTATCTTGCCATCGGCGACAATCCTCTCGCCGACGTGCTTGCCCTGGATGGCCTTTCCAGAGCCTGGCGCTTTATCGAGAATGCGACGAATGACGGCAGCGATCTTCGCGCGCGCGGGCACATGATGCTGGCCGCTTTCGAAGGAGGAATAGCGATCGCCAAGGGCCTCGGTCCAGCTCACGCGATCGCCATCAGCTGCGGTGATCAGGGGCTGCATCACGGGCGGCTGAGCGCTCTCGGCCTGCTGGCCATGATGGATTTCATGCTGGTCAAGCAGCCCGCCAAGATGGGGGCGCTTGCCGTGGCGCTGAACATTCCTGACCCGTCCGACATCGCCGATGCGCTGCGCGGACTGATGCGCAGACTGGGGCTGCCGCTGACGCTCGCTGAAATCGGGTACCGGATCGGTTCACTGGACCGGTTGGCGCAGCTCTGTGCCGAAAGTCATTTCAACATGACGACGCCGTTCAGTCCAGATCAGGCCGAATACAGGGAGATGTTGAGCTCAATACTTTGAGGAATTCGTAGCGTCAAAATCATGCCGCCACGATATCGTGACCGCCCGGAGGGGAGAACGGGCAAGCACAACCATACGCGGCAGGCCCGGCTCAAGGGCGCTGCAACAGGGAGGAACTTATGAAAATTGGTTTCAATGACATCAGCCGGCGCTCTTTGCTGACGTTGGCTGCGGCGGGCATTCTCTCAATCGGAGTGGCCCGACCATCATTCGCCGCCGATGACATCGTTATCGGGGCGTCTCTGCCGCTCAGCGGCGTCCTCGCGGGCTTTGGGTCCTATCTGAAATGGGGCTACAACCATGCTGTCGACGAGGTCAATGCCGCAGGGGGGATCGAAATCAAGGGTGCCAAGAGGAAGGTCCGCCTTGAAATCCGCGACGACAAATCCGACCCCAACGTGGTTGCCTCGAACACCGATACGCTGATTTCCCGCGACCATGCGGTTGCGATCCTCGCATCGCCGACACCGCCGCTGGTCGCAGCAGGTGGTCTGGTGGCAGAACGGAACCGGATTCCGTTCATCACCGGAGCCGCGCCGCTGGAATCCTTCAAGGCGGTCCGCAAGTGGAGATATGGCTGGGATGTCTTCTTTTGGGAGCCGGATCTCGCAGCATCGCCGTTCCATCTGATCAACGACCTCGCGCTTGCCACCAACAAGAAGGTGGCCATCCTGCATGACAACGGCCCCGACGGCCAGCAGGTGGGCGGCGTCGCTTGGCCGGCCATGGCAAAGCAGTTCCAGTTCGAGGTGGTGCGGAATTCCGCCTTCCCGATGGACTCAACCCAGTTCACATCCGTTATCGCCGATGCCAAGGCGTCCAATGCCGACATCATGCTGGTCATGTCCTCGACCCCCCAGGCCGTGGCCATCCGCAAGCAGCTGGCGGCCGCAGGCTATACGCCCAAGGTGCTTGTGATGGAACGCGGTGGCGAACCTCAGCAGTTCTCCGAAGCGCTGGGTCCGCTCGCGAACGGCACACTGGTCGGTGCCTACTGGAACCCATCCTATCCTTATCCGGGCTCCTTCGAGCTGACCAAAGCTTTCGAGACGGAAACGGGCCAGACATGGAGCCAGCACATTTCCGCCTCCTACGCCGTTGCCAAGATCATGCTCGACGCGATCGCTCGTGCCGGCTCCACGGATAGCGAGGCGATTAACGACGAGATTGCCAAAACGGAGGCGACCTATGTCGTGGGACCCGTCAAGTTCGACGAAAGCCACACGTCCAAGCTGCCGATCGCGCAATCGCAGTGGCAGGACGGCCAGGTTCAGATCGTCTGGCCGCAGGCGCAGGCGTCGGCAAAGATCCTGTTCCCGGTCCCGGCCGGCAATTGATCCTGCCCATTGGAGGTGTCGAGGGTATGTCTTTTGAGATCATAGCCAGCAATCTGCTTTCTGGTGTCCTGTGGGGCGGCATTCTGGCGCTGATCGCGCTCGGCCTTTCCATCGTGCTTGGTGTCATGCGCCTGATCAATCTGGCGCATGGCGAGATTATGGTGGCGGGGGCGTATTGCGCCCTCGTCATCGGTTCGTTGACGGGCCTTGATCCGTTGATCGCGTTGCCGCTGATTGCCGCTATCATGGTTGTGGTGGCCGTGCCCCTGCAGCAGCTTCTGCTTGCGCCTCTGGCGGGCAAGGGCGCCGAAGCGCCGATGATGACGACATTCGCAGTGTCGCTCATCCTGCAAAACCTCTTCCTTGTCGGCTTCAGCGCCGACACACGCTCGATCGGGCAGGGCTATTCGACGCAGCCCTTCTCCATCGGGCCGATATCAGTGCCGTTGATCTACGTTTTGGGTTTCGTCATTTCCGTCGGGATCATCGGCGCGGTCTATCTGCTGGTCAATCGAAGCGCCTTCGGGCGCGACCTGCGGGCCAGCGCGCTCGACCCGGTGGCGGCCGCAAGTGTCGGCGTCAATGTTCGTCGCGTTCACGCCTTGACCTTCGGGTTGGGCGCCGCCTGTGCGGCGACAGGCGGAGTGCTGGTGGGCATCGCCTTGTCTTTCACGCCGACCACCGGCGCCGCCTACCTTCTCACCAGCTTCGCCATCGTGGTGCTCGGTGGCATGGGCAGCATCTTCGGTACGCTCGTTGCAGGGATCGTGCTTGGCGTCATTCAGAGCATTGGCGCACTGGTCCTGGGTGATGGTTTCCGTGATCTGGTTGGTCTCGTGCTCTTTCTGGCTGTGCTCGCGGTTAGACCCGCTGGCCTCTTCGGTCGGAGGACCTGAGAATGATGCAAGAGAATTCTCTCGGGCGCAGCATGGCTCATCCCCTGACCGGCAGCGTAGCGCCTGCCTTGATCGTGGCCGTCTTTGCCGCCGCTTTCATGACGCCGGGCCTGTTGGGCAACTATGAAGTCGAGATCGCGTACCGGCTCATGCTTTATATCTGCCTGGCGGAGGCCTGGAACCTGCTTGCCGGCTATGGGGGGCTAGTCTCGCTCGGAAGCGCCGCATTCGTCGGCGTCGGTGCCTATGCGTTCACCAGCGCGCTCAATGCTTTCGGAGTGCCGCCGATCGTCGGTCTCTTGCTGGCAGGGCTCGCCGGTGGTGTGTTCGCCGTGCTGGTGTCGCCTGCGGTGTTTCGCATGCGCGGCCTCTATTTCACGGTCGGCACGCTGGCCCTGGGAGAGGCGCTCAGGCTTTTCATGGTCAATGTTCCGTGGTTCGGCGGTTCCCGAGGTCTGTTTCTCGATGCGGATTTTCCCAGTCGTGAAGCCCTGTTTTGGTGGGCGCTCGGCCTGCTCGCACTGAGCCAGTTCCTCATCACGGTCTACACGCGGACGCGGCTATCGATCATTCTTCGCTCCGTTCGCGATGACGAGGATGCCGCCGCGCAGCTGGGTGTGCGCATTTACCGGGTGAAGCTCGTGGCCTTCGTCGTGGCGAGCATGCTCATGGGCATGGGCGGCGGGCTTCAGGCCTACAAGCTTGGTGCCGTCGAGCCCTACGGCATGTTCGGTCTGCCGTGGTCCATTGACATCCTTTCAATGGTCGTCATCGGCGGGCTTGGCCTGCGCTACGGAGCCCTCGTTGGAGCCTTTTTCGTCATCACTCTGGCCGAACTGCTCGCCGATTATCCCGAAGCGCACATCGTTGTTACCGGTCTCGTGCTTGCCCTTGTCGTCCGCTTTGCCCCGCGCGGGGTATGCGGCCTTGTGATCGACAACTGGAAAAGGCGCAGATCCGAGACGCGCGGGAGCGAACGGGAGGTTCAGCCATGAAGAGCGATGGGCAGAAAAACGTGCCGGCGATCGAAACACGGGGCCTGACAAAACGCTACGGAGGACTTGTCGCGGTCGAAGACCTCAGCATTTCCTTTCCCAAGGGGGAGATCAGCGGCGTGATCGGTCCCAACGGCGCCGGAAAGTCGACCCTGATCGGCCTGATTGGTGGTGCGCTCGCTCCGAGCGCAGGCGAAGTCATCTATTACGGCGAAGATATTTCGAAGCTCCCGGCGCCGGAAAGGGCTCGTCTGGGCATCGGCCGTACCTATCAGTTGCCGCGCCCGTTTCTCGACATGAGCGTTCGCGAGAACCTGCAGGTTGCGCTCTTTTCGAAGTCGCCGCTGATGTCACGACGCGAGGCGGCGGCCCGGACCAACCAGGTGCTGGAACAGACGGGCCTTGCCGGAGCCGGAAACATCGCCGCGCGCAACCTGCCGCTGTTGCGCCGCAAGCGGCTCGAAGTCGCGCGGGCGCTGATGCTCGATCCGAAGCTTCTCTTGCTTGATGAGGTGGGTGCGGGACTGGTTGACCACGAAATAGACGAACTGATCGCGCTCATTCACGCGCTGAACGACGGAACGCGTTCGATCCTGATCATCGAGCACGTCATCCGCGTCGTGCGCGAATGCTGCAAGCAGTTGGCCGTGCTGAATTTCGGCAAGAAGCTTGCGGCAGGACCGACGCAGGAAATCCTGAACGACGATAATGTTGCAGCGGTCTATCTGGGCGCCGCCCATCGCACCGATCCCGCAGCCGCCGGTGTCGCTACCCTCACGTCTGCCCGGCGTAAGGCCAAACCCGACCGCGCCACGCTGTTGCAGCTTTCAGGCGTCAGCGCCGGCTACGGCCAGGCTCGTGTGCTCGACAATATTTCGATGCGCGTCGGCGAAGGTGAGGTTGTCGCGGTTCTCGGCAGCAACGGCGCGGGAAAGACGACGCTCGCCAATGTCATTGCCGGGTCACTGGCCCCTTCGGCGGGAAAGCTCGAATTCGGCGGCGAAGACGTCACGCGCCTTTCGGGTGACAAGCTGTTTTCGCGTGGGCTGGCCCATTGCATGGAAGGCCGCCGGATATTCCCGGAACTGACCGTCGAGGAGAACCTCAAGATCGCCCTTCGCGGCGATGCGCGTCGTCAGACCGCACAGCGTCTCGAGGAGATCTACACGCTGTTTCCGGTTTTGGCGGAGCGGCGCAACAGCATGGGCACGGCGCTGTCGGGCGGGCAGTTGCAGATGCTGGCAATCGGGCGTGCGCTGATCTCGAAGCCGCGGCTGGTGATTTTCGACGAGATCAGTCTAGGGCTGGCGCCGGTCGTCATGGATCAGCTCTATGCGGCGCTTGCGAACCTGCGGGACAGCGGTCTGACGATGCTTGTCATTGAGCAAGACGTAGAGCGCGCGCTTGAGCTTGCCGACGGCGCCTATGTGCTCAAACAGGGGCGCATCGTCTTGTCCGGTGACGCCGCCTCCCTCAGCCGCAACCCGAGTCTGCGCGACATCTACCTGGGAGAGAAAAGCTGACGTTCTTCCGATAGCGGACGATCATGCTTCTGGAAGCCAATCCAGTCCCGCTTGATCCCGTTCCGCAACGCGCATCGTCCGATCGCACATTCCAGTCTGGAGGTCACAGTAGCATGTCACACGCAGCAGGTCACACGAGCGGGGAAGCCGACACACGCGTTCTCATCCTGGAGCCCGACAGCCATCACGAGATGCGGGTCTATGCCGATGCCATGAAACGAGAATTTCCGCGTCTGATCATCGACGAGGCACATTCGACCGATGCTGCTATGCAGGCCGCACCGCCGAACATCATCGTGGCGAAGAGCATCTACATCACGCAGGATCTGGTCAACCGGTCGCCTAATCTCGCCTGGGTTCACTCGCTGATCAGCGGCGAGGACCATATTCGCCGCCTGCATTTTCCCACCTGCCCCGTTATAACGGCGACCCGTGGCGTGCACTCGACGCAGGTCAGCGAACTTGCGATCCTCCTGATGATGGCGCTCGCACGCGATCTTCCAAGCTTCTTGAGGGCGCAGCAGACGGAGACCTGGACGCACAGGACGCAGCCGACGCTGGCTGGAAAGACAGCGCTGATCGTCGGGCTGGGGCGGATCGGCGAGGAATTGGCCCGGTTGCTGACGGCATTCGGAATGACGGTCGATGGCGTCAGCAACGGCCGAAGCGATCTCAAAACGATCAGGACCGTCTATCCGCGCAACGAGTTGGCCAAGGCAGTCGCCGGCGCGGACTTCGTCATCGCGCTGATCCCCTTGTCGCCGGAGACTGTGAAGATGTTCAATCGCGAAATCTTCGCTGCCATGAAGCCCAGTGCCTATTTCGTCAATGTCGCCCGCGGCGGCGTCGCCGACGAGGAGGCACTTATCGCCTCTCTCGAAACCGGGCAGATTGCCGGCGCCGGTATCGACGCCTTCGCGACCGAGCCTCTGCCTGCAGGTCACCCGCTCTGGCACGCCCCCAACACCATCCTGACGCCGCATGTCGGGGGGCGTAGTGACCGGTATGCAGAAGTGGCTTGCCCGCTGCTGATCGACGCTGCCAGGGCATTCTTCAATGGCCGCCATAGTGACATGCCGTTTCGCGTGCAAATCTAGGCGCGCGCGCGGCCGGTCGCAATTGCTTTGGCGCACGGTTTGCGAGCGTTGAAAATTGGTCCGCCACCTCACTCTTGGGTGTAGCTGTCGATGGCCTTGCCAGGGGTAGATTCACAAACTTGACGCACCCTGCAGGGATTTGGCGAATTCGTCCGGCTACAGCGTTGCAAGCCTTTGAAAGCCAGACGGCTTCCTGCAGTCTTGCACGACGAATTCGCTCAAACCAGTGCCTGCAAATTTATGGGTCCACAGCCTCGTGCCGGATCTGCGGCCTTGACATCGTCGAAGGCGCCTGGTTTCGCGAGCTCACGCTCCCCCTTTTACTCGTCCGAGCCATATCAGCTGGACGTCTGTCAAAAGCCTTCGTCTCGTGATAGGAAGGTCCATCCCGAATAACCCGCACTCGCGCCATGTCGCCGACGCTGCCGTGTTTGCGCTTGCGCGCAGCAACCGTGCCCATTATCGCTGCCTTATTTGGTACATTGTGCCAAGTCTAACTTCGAAGTCGGCGGATTTGGTGCAAAACGATCGTAAATGAGACGGAGAAGGAAGTGTCTTATCAGCCTGAAAACAATAAAAAAAATGGGTATTCCAAGGCACCTCTTCTCGCCATTGCGCCGATGATGGACTGGACGGACCGGCATTGCCGGGCGTTTCACCGTCAGCTGAGCCATGAGGCGCTGCTTTATACGGAGATGGTCACCACGGGCGCGGTCATTCACGGCGACCGGGAGCATTTGCTGGGCTTTTCCGATTGCGAACATCCGATTGCCTGCCAGCTTGGCGGCTCTGATCCCCAAGACATGGCGGCCTGCGCGAAGATCGTCGAGGACTGGGGCTATGACGAGGTCAATATCAATGTCGGCTGCCCGTCCGACCGGGTGCAGTCGGGCAGCTTCGGCGCCTGCCTGATGCAGGAACCGGCGCTGGTTGCGGCATGCGTTGCCGCCATGAAGGCGGAGGTCTCCATTCCGGTGACCGTCAAGTGCCGGATCGGCGTGGACGAGCAGGATCCGGAACCGGCGCTGGACGCCATGGCCGATGCGGTCTTTGCCGCCGGTGGCGATGCGCTCTGGGTCCATGCCCGCAAGGCTTGGCTGAAAGGCCTCAGCCCCAAGGAAAACCGGGACATTCCGCCACTCGATTATGACCGGGTCCGCCGCCTGAAGGCGCGCTATCCAGACAGGTTTATCGGCATCAATGGCGGCATCCAGACGCTGGATGAGGCCGAAGCTTTTCTGCCGGAGCTGGACGGGATGATGCTGGGGCGGGCCGCTTATCATACGCCGCAGATCCTCGGAGAGGCGGACCGCCGAATTTACGGCAAGGATGTGCAAGACGTATCCCCCTGGCAGGCGGTCGAAGCCTATTTGCCTTATGTGGAAGAGCAGCTCTCCAAGGGGGTGAAGCTTGCCCGCATGACCCGGCACATGCTGGGCCTGTTCCACGGCCGCCCCGGTGCGCGCAGCTGGCGGCGTATTCTGACCGTCGAGGCGATCCGGCCTGATGCGGGCATTGAGGTGATCCAGCAGGCTCTGGCCGCCGTGCGCCCGATGGACCTGATGGATCAGGACATGGCGGATAGCGCTGCGTAGCCTTGCGAGTGCGCGCTGCTGAAGGCCGGGCCCGAGATAACCGTCATCCCGGTTTGGTGCCTCAGCGCAAAGACCAGGATCCAGTATCCTGCAGAGGAAACTCGCCGAAGATAAAATCATTTCAAGTGGTTACTGGATCCCCGCCTTCGCGGGGATAACAAGCGGTGGGGCAGAGATTTTTTGATCTGACGCCCGGAGAGCTTTTTGCTCTCTCCAGCCCCTCCCAGAAACGGCGGGTGATTGGCGTCTCGAATCGGCGTACCCTGTGGTTCGCACGCCGTTTCTCAAGGATTCCCCACAATGGATTTTTCCGCCCTCGCAGCTCAGGGGCAGCTGATGGAAGTTGCCGGTCTGGGTCTTGCCCTGCTGGCCTCGGGCCTGATCGCGGGTTTTCTCGCAGGCATGTTCGGAATTGGCGGAGGCGCGGTGCTGGTGCCGGTGCTTTATCAGTTTCTCACCGTGCTCGGCGTGGACGAAAGCGTGCGCATGCATGTGTCCGTTGCAACCTCGCTCGGGATCATCGTCCCCACCTCCATCCGCTCCTTCATGGCGCACAAGAAGCGCGGAGCGGCCGATCTGGAGCTTTTAAAGTCCTGGCTCATTCCGCTGCCCCTCGGGGTGGTCGCCGCCTCGCTTGTCGCGGCGCATGTGTCCGGCAGCGGGCTGAAGGGCATTTTTGCCGGGATCGCGCTGGTGCTCGGCCTGCGCATGCTGATGGACAAGCCGCACTGGCGCCTTGGCAGTGACATTCCAGGGGCGCCGATCCGCCCGCTTTGCGGCTTTGGCATCGGCTTTTTCTCAACGTTGATGGGCATTGGCGGCGGCGTCATGAACAACACCTTCATGACCCTTTATGGCCGTCCGATCCATCAGGCGGTCGCTACCTCTTCGGGCACGGGCTTGATGATCTCGGTTCCCGGCACCATCGGCCTGATCTGGGCCGGGTGGGGGGCTGCCGGTCTGCCGCCGTTCTCTGCGGGCTATGTCAATCTGCTCGGGGTGGCAATGATCATCCCCGTGACGACCTTTGCGGCGCCTTTCGGCGTGAAGGTGGCCCATGCGCTGCCGCGCCGGAAGATGGAAATCTTCTTCGGCTGCTTTCTGCTGGTGGTCGCCATCCGTTTCCTGCTCAGCCTGAACGGTTACTGACCGTTTCTCCTGGTATTCAGGGAACCATGATCAGCTTGTCGCCTTCGATCCGCCAGCTGGACAGGCGGTCGAGGGCGTTCATGCCCAGAAGGCTGCTTTGCAGCGCGCCGTCCTGAGAGACGAAGGCGCGGACATTGTGCAAGGTCAGGCCGGAGATCTTGAGGGTTTCAAGCTGGACGGGGGCAACCATCGCGCGGCCATTCGCAGTGCTGACTGGAACGCTGAAAGACAGCTTGGCAGGGTGGAAACCGGCGGCTTCCGCGTCGCCATAGGTGAGCACCACGGCGGAAGCTCCCGTGTCCAGCAGGAACCGGATACTGGCATTGTTTGCCTTGCCTTCAATCTGGAAATGGCCGGAGGCGTCCCGGATCACCAGGATGGAGCCGCCCTCATGCGGAACCGCAAGGCCAGGAGCCAGAGCGCCCAGAACCCTGTAGCCGCCTTTGACAAGATCATCCTTGTAGGCATATCCGGCCACGAGCAGCAGGGCGAGTGCGCCCCACATCAGCGCACCCTGCAGCACGTCCCTGAGGCGCGCCGGGCCAAAGACCAGGCTGGCCATGAAAACCACCAGCAGCGTGGTCAAGGCGACAATGCGCGGGCCGGTCTCGTCGAAATCCGGCTCGTCAGGAGTGAAGACCCCCGCGGAATAAGCCCAGAAGCCGCCACCGATGATCAAGGCAAGCAGAACAAGCGCTGCAACCGCGCGGGGTGTCTTCATTGGGAAATGTCCGTTTTCACTGGATCGGATGTCGTAAGACCGGCGTTTTGTCTGCGGTCAGGAAGCCCGGCCATGATCTTTTGACGCTGGGCGTCTGACATGGAGGACCATCCGCCGATCTCCTCAAGGCTGCGCAGGCAGCCGAGGCAAAGGCGGGTCTTGGGATCTATCTGGCAGATTTTGGTGCAGGGCGACAGCATGGGAGGGATATAGGCTCCCTGTCCGGCTTTGGCCAGACGGGGGCCACCATTCCTCTGCCACTCCCATATCAGCCCGGCAGGGCGTAATTCCTAATTGCCGCCAGTTACAAGGGAGAGGGGAGCCGTCACAAGGCTGATCGGCAGGGTGATGGCCACCTGGGCTGTGCTGGAGACGAAGCTCTTCAGATCGGTGCCGGACTGTTCGAACCCATTGCCGCTGGTGGACTGTGCGCCAAGCGAGCGCTGTGACAGAACAGACCTGAGCTCCGGTGCATATTGGGCCAGCTCTGCAAACTTGTTGTGGTTGATCGCGTCCGGTCCGCTGAGTTCGGTCAGATTGAGCACGACAGTGCCGAGATCCGCCAGTTCCTTGTCATCCGCATATGAGCCGACCCGCTGCTTGCCCCCGGCGATCGCTTCGGAAAAACGCAGGGCCTTGTCATCGGTCGAGGTCAGGATGATCAGAGGCTCGCGCAATTTGCCGATGCGCCGGAGCTGTTCCTTGAAGACATCAATGTCGATGTCCGGCGAGGCCAGAACAATCGTCTCGACCTTCCTGAAAAGGGCAGCCCGGTCTTGCGGCGACATCTGGCGGATGGTCTCCATCAGAAGCTGGTTGCCCATGGAATGGGCGAGGATCACGATGCCTTGAGTGTTGCTCCGTACCATGTCATTCAGCGTCTTTTCCAACGCAGACCGGGCGGCGAGGGCGCTGTTCAGATCGTAGACGTAGTCGGTCAGTTTCCCCCGCGAGGCCCAGGTGAAGAGCACGGGAACGCCGGGGAAATTGGCGTCGTGGACGAATTGGGTGAACCGGTAGAGGCCTTCGGCGAACAGCGTGTTGTAGCCATGAATGAACAGGAAGGTGGCCCGGTCCTTGCCCGGCAGCTTGGCCAGCCGCTGGTTCAGCCGGTTGCGGAAAGCGGCCTGGCTGTCGATGTAATGCGCAGACCTCGTGACAAAGTCCTTTTCCGGATTTCCTGGAAACGTCTCCGGCCACTCGATCTGGCTTGCCTTGTGGGACGGAGGAACAGAGATCACCGCTTCCGCGTAGTCCAGGCCTTGCGTGCGTTCGCCATTGAAGTAGGTGCCCGGACGCTCGTCCCGCTCGCGCGTGGTCGCGATCATGATGTCGTGGGTGGTGGCGTCGTCAGCGGGCTTGTCGTTGACGACCAGTGCGCCCGTTTCCGGACGGGAGGCGCAGGCCGCAAGAAGCAGCGCAAGGCCCAGCACCAGTCCTGCCCCTCTGAAGCTGAAATGCCTTCCGGAGGCAGAAAGGGAGACTGAGAAGTTACGCATGGACGCTACTGGATACCTGCTCGAACAAACGGCTGTTCCGGTATCAATGACAGGCAATCGCCGGAAAACAAGGAAAAGCTGTCATTTCGCCGCTCAACGTCATGCGGTGATGCAGATGAGAAACACAAGACCGCTGACCTGTTGGACGGCCCCCAGCACGTCGCCTGTGAAACCTCCAATCTTTGCTTTTGCCAGACGGCCTGTGGCATAGGCCGCGCTATAGGCGAGAAGAAGACCCAGAGAGAGGGCCGGGAGCGGCAGCAGAAAAGCGGACGGCACCAGAAAGACAAGTGCGGCAAGACTTGCAAGGACCACCGCAGCCTGATCCGGGCAGCCGAACCTGTGTCCGAGTCCTCCCGGCCTGGCGGGGGGCAGAACGGACCATTGCCAAGCCATCAGGGTCCGGGACAGGGCCTCGCCTCCCAGGAGGATTGCCATGGCAGGCACCGGGCCAAGCCGCTCAAGCAGCGTGGCAATCAGCACGGATTTCAGGCCAAACAAAAAAATCAGGGCAAGGGCGCCAAAGCTGCCGATCTGGCTGTCCTTCATGATGGCCAGCCGTCGTTCCACCGTGGCCCCGCCGAAAAAGCCGTCGGCGATATCCGCCAGCCCGTCCTCGTGAAGCGCGCCGGTCACCGCCGCCAGCAGGCCGGTCACGATCAGGCCCACCGCTAGAAAAGGCAGGTGGGTGAGGCCAAGCACAACCCCAGCCAAGGCCGCGGGAAGGGCGATGATCACCCCGGCAATGGGAATCGCCCACGCAATGGCGCTGAAGTCGGGCAGGGCGGCCGGATCGTCGCAGGCCGACAGGCGTGGAACGGGCATGCGGGAGAAGAAGCGGACACAGGCAGCCGTGTCGCACAGGATCCGCTGCGGCAGGGAGGGCGCGCCGTCTTCGCCGGGGTCGTCTTGAAAGGTCACGCCTCTGCCTTGCCTTGTAATTTGTCTGCCGGACGTTATAGATCGGCGCCACAGACAGACCAAGCCCGTCCGCGCACGGATGGGCTCTTGTTGGAGCCAGAAGTCCATGTCGCTCGCCGAAACTGCCCTGCCGTTCACTGATATCCGCAATCTGGTGAAGTCCTTTCCAGGTCCGGACGAGGCGGCCCTGGAGGCGGTGAGGGCGCGGGAAGCGCAATTGACCAAGCCCGCAGGCTCTCTGGGCAAGCTGGAATCCATTTCGGAGTGGGCCGCGGCCTGGTCAGGCAATGCCCGTCCCAAGGTGACGCGTCCGCTTGCCGCCATTTTCGCGACGGCGCATGGTGTTGCCGACAAGGGCGTGTCGGCCTTCCCAAGTTCCGTCAACCGCCAGATGGTCGAGAATTTTGCCGCCGGCGGTGCCGCCATCAACCAGATCTGCCGGATCAACGACATCGGCCTGAAGGTTTTCGACCTGGCGGTGGATATGCCGACGCCCGCGATCACGGAAGAAGACGCCATGGACGAGGCGAATTGTGCAGCCACCATGGCCTATGGCATGGAAGCGCTGGCAGGCGGCATCGACATGGTGTGCCTGGGCGAAATGGGCATCGGCAACACGACGGTTGCCGCAGCCGTCTATATGGCGCTCTTCGGCGGCACAGCTGCCGAGTGGGTGGGCCGGGGCACCGGTGTTGACGACGAGGGACTGGCCCGCAAGCAGGCTGCCGTCGAGATGGCCGTCGCCCGCCTCAACGGTGAAAAAGATCCGCTTGAGATCCTGCGCAGGGTTGGTGGCCGTGAAATAGCGGCCATGGCCGGGCTGATCATCGCTGCCCGTCTGCAGCGGGTTCCGGTCATCGTCGATGGCTTTGTCACCACGGCTGCCGCGGCAGTGGTCTATGCCATGGATCCCGCTGGCCTTGATCACTGCCTCTTTGCCCATGTTTCTGCGGAAGCTGCCCATGAGCGGGCACTTCAGATCATGGGCAAGACCGCCCTCTTGAACCTGGGCATGCGCCTTGGCGAAGGCACTGGCGCGGCCATCGCGGCGGGCATCGTCAAGGCGGCCCTGGAAGCCCACAACAGCATGGCGACCTTCGCGGATGCCGGAGTGTCCGGCAAGGACGCCTGATCAGCCGCTTCAGTCACCCTCATCCGCCCTTCGGGCACCTTCTCCCTCAAGGGAGAAGGACGATGCGGCGGGACTCAGGATTGAAATAGGCCCTGAGAGACCGAGTCGCAGGTGCTGAGTGAATGATTACCTGCAACTTCTCCTCCGCCCCCCCCTCGCCCCTTGGGGAGAGGGCAGGGTGAGGGGGTGATAGGTTGCCGGAACAGCGGCTGGCTGTCAGGCGATCTTGCGGGCTGAAGCGTGGCGGCGGACGACCGGGTGGTCATAGACCGGCATGGCTTCCAGAACCCTGGAAGCGGGCAGGGTTACCATGGCCTCCGTTCCCTCCCGGAGGCGGGATTTCAGCTCGAACTTGCCGCCATGCATGCCAACGAGAGCCTGAACGATGGAGAGGCCAAGGCCTGTGCCTGGCTCAGCGCTCTGGATCGCGATCGATCCCTGGCCAAACGCCTGCAGAACGACCGGAATTTCTTCCTCGGGAATGCCGGGGCCATTGTCCTTGATGGAGACGAACAGCCCGCCGTCCTCAGTGCCGCCCATGTGAGCTTCAACCGTGCCGCCGCTGGGGGTGAATTTCACGGCATTGGACAGAAGGTTCAGGATCACCTGGCGCAGGGCGCGCTCATCGCCCCAGACCTTCGGCATGATATCCGGATGGCTTGCTGTCAGATTGATGCTCTTTGCATTGGCGCGGATGCGCATCATGCTGCAGCACTCATCCAGTACGGCTGTCAGGGAAAGAGCTTCCTCCTGAAGCTGGTGGCGTCCGGCCTCGATGCGCGACAGGTCCAGGATCTCATTGATCAGATTGAGGAGATGATCGCCTGAGGCGTGAATGTCGGAGGCATAGGACCGGTAATTGGCGTTGTGCATCGGGCCGAGGATCTCGTCCTTCATCACTTCCGAAAAGCCGAGGATGGCATTCAGCGGCGTGCGCAGCTCGTGGCTCATGGTGGCGAGGAACCGGCTCTTGGCAAGGTTCGCCTCTTCCGCCCGGCGGCGGGATTCATCCGAAAGCGCGTTAGCTGTCTCCAGCTCAGCGATCAGGTGGTCCTTTTCGGCCCGGTACTCCAGCATGGTGTTTGCGGTCTTGAGGAGCTGGCTTCCCAGAATGAAGAAGAAACCCTGCGCGCCGACGGCCATCGCGGCGAGCGTGTAGTGAATGGGCTCTTTTTGCTGCAACAGGGCAGCTGTCATGGTCAGGGAAACGGGCAGGGTGCCCGCCAGCAGCGCTCTGGGCAGCGTGGCCGACAGCATTGTATTCATGGCCACGACAATCAGCATGGTCGCGAATTGGAACACCTGGAAACCATCGCCAGCGGTTTCCTTTGGCGGCAGCAGAAAAAAGACCGCCCAGCTGCAGGCATAAAGAAAGTCGCCGATCACGAAACGGCGCAGCCAGTGTTTCAGGGAGCGCTTGGAGGTGGATTGGCGCTCATAGGTCCGGCAGGTGCCGACCGTCAGGAAATGCAGGCTGAGCGTGAAGACCAGCCATGTTGCGACAATATACGGATCGATCCAGAGATTGGAGATAGCCGCAACAATCATGGCGAGCATCGGCACTGCATAGGCCGAGCTGATGCGGTTGTCCGCAAACAGGTGCTGGCGTTCCAGCTCGTAGTCATTGTGAAGGCTGCCGGTCTGTCCTATGCGGCCGCGCACGTCGGTGATCGTGCGTGCAAGCTCACGCCGCCGGATCGCCCGCTTGCGGTTGATCGCGGTCTTGGCATCGCTGTGCATGGTCGCGCCGTGGAACATCTTTCCCCTGATGCCTATCGAAAGATTGATGGGCCTATCCCTGTTTATAATCTGTGACTCATGATTTCTTAAGATGAGCCTCAAAGGATTGGTGAATCCCTCCTTAATCCTTACATGACAATTTGAATGACGAGAGAGGTAACGTGGGAAAACTGGGCAAACTGGCAGAAGAAATTTCTGGTTGCCGGATCTGCGTCGACAGCCCGCGCGCAAAGCCGCTGCCCCATGAACCCAGACCCGTCATCCAGCTGTCTCCCACGGCCCGCATCTGTATTTGCGGCCAGGCGCCGGGGACGCGGGTGCATGCCAGCGGTAGGCCCTTCACCGATCCCTCCGGAGACCGGCTGCGCGACTGGATGGGTATCGGCGAGGAGATTTTCTACGACGCGCAGAAGCTCGCCATCGTGCCCATGGGGCTGTGCTTTCCTGGGCTGGACGCCAAGGGCGGCGACCTGCCGCCACGCCCCGAATGCAGGCAGACATGGCATGACAGGATCTTCGCGGCCATGCCGCAGATCGAGCTGATCCTGGTGATCGGGCAATATGCGCAGGCCTATCATCTGGGAGGCGCGCGCAAGGGCTCTTTGACGGAAACCGTTTCCGCCTGGCGTGACTATTGGGATGCGGGCGTGGTGCCAAGAGTGCTGCCCATGCCGCACCCGTCCTGGCGCAACAATGCCTGGTTGCGCAAGAATCCCTGGTTCGAAACGGACCTGCTTCCGGTGCTGAGGGCTGAGGTCAAGCGGCTGGTGGAGTGATTGCAAACTGCTTGCATCGGCGGTTCGAGCAGGAAGGTGATTGGAAAAAGAAAGCCGGAATGCGCGGGGATACACTTCTCCCTTTGGGGAGAGGTCGGACCGGAGGTCCGGGTGAGGGGGGCTTTTAGGCTGCTGACAAAATGGCTGTCTTCTCATTCGTCATGGCCGGGCTGGTCCCGGCTATCTGCAAGCCATTGACGTGTGCAGGTCCTCGGCACAAGGCCGAGGATGACGGTGGAGAGGCCTCAGCTTTATCAGGAGTGAAAAAGCCCACCGCAAAGGGTGGGCTTTGACGTGTTTCACCTGAACTGAGTTTGGTGCTTCGGGTCAGTTCGTGTTGGCAGGCTCTGCCGGAGCAACGGTGGCTTCGACCGGCAGGGATTTGTCCTGCGACCAGCCGACCATGCTCGCGTCGTAAAGCGTCACGTTCTCGCGGCCAAGAAGCTGGGTCAGGATGAACCAATTCGCGGCAGCCCAATGTCCGGTATTGCAGTAGGATACGACCTTGGCGTTGCTATCCTTGACGGACGCCGGCAGAAGGCTGGCGAGTTCCGCCTTCGGCTTCAGCCGGTTGGTCTTGTGATCATAAAACTGGTCCTGATCAAGGCTTAGGGCACCCGGGATATGGCCGAAACGGGTGGCGTTGGAATGCTTGTGCGCTCCGGCAAACTGGTCGGCCGGGCGGCCATCCAGAAGCAGGGTTCCGGTGCCGAGCATTTCGGCGACCTCATTGGTCGAAACCAGAAGCGCTTCATCCGGCTCGGCCACGAAGAGGTCACCAACCGGGGTCACATCGCCGGTCTGCAGCGGACGGTTCTCAGCGGTCCAGGCTGCGAAGCCCCCATCCAGAATGGCAACGGCGTCATGGCCCAGATATTTGATCGTCCAGTAGACACGGGCTGCGGCACTGAAGTCCTGGCTGTCAAAACCGCCGGGAACGATGACCAGGGCCTTGTCTTCCGACAGGCCGATCTCGGAGAGCACAGCTTCCAACTTCTCTACGGCGGGCAGCATGCCGGTCACGCCATCGCGGTCCGTGCGCCAGTAGCCCGGATATTCCGACCAGACAGCGCCGGGAATATGACCCTTGAGATAGTCTTCCTTGCCGGACTTGGACATTTTGGAGCGGATGTCGAGAATGACGACATCATCCTCACCCGTGTGGGCGGCAAGCCAGTCCGTCGGCACCAGCGGTGTGACATCCGGAGCGGCTGCGGCTCCCGAGACAGACAGAAGGATGGAAACAACGGCACCGGCAGCCAGCCGCAGAGAGCCTTGAGCGAAACGGTTCAAAGGTCCGGTCATGGACAGCCTCCAGAATTGCGGAATGAGGAATTTTATTCCCTTTGAAAGAGGGAATTGACATTGAACGCGGGAGGCGGCAAGGGATATTGACCGGGTTACTAGAAGAAAAATCTAGTTTTTTGCATGCGTTCCGCGCATTGGAAAATTGTTCCAAGCCAGCCTTGGTACCGGAAAATCGAATCCATCGGGCATCGTCCCAAATCAGGTCCGAAACACATGATTGACCGCATTGACCGCCGTATCCTGTCCATCCTGCAAGAGGATTGCACGGTGCCCGTTGCCGAGATTGGCCGCCGGGTCGGCCTATCCACCACGCCCTGCTGGCGGCGGATCCAGAAGATGGAAGAGGACGGGGTGATCACGGGCCGGGTGGCCCTGCTTGATCCGGCCAAGGTGAATGCCAAGGTGACCGCTTTCGTCGCCATCACCACCAACCAGCACACGGAAGACTGGCTGAAGAAATTCGCCGATGTGATACGCGATTTCCCGGAAGTGGTGGAGTTCTACCGCATGGCAGGACAGGTGGATTATCTCTTGCGCGTGACTGTGCCGGACATTGCGGCCTATGATGCCTTCTACAAGCGCCTGATCGCGAAGATCGACATCACCGATGTCTCGACCACCTTTGCGATGGAGCAGATCAAGTACACCACGGAACTGCCCCTCAGCTATGTGGTGCCGGAAAAGCCGAAGGCCGATTGATCCGCTGAACTGCGGGGCATGCGGCGGGGAGGAGGAAGCATGATCAGGTTCCAGTCGAAGTCCAAATTGGGCGGCTCCATCAGCCTGGCTGCCGCCATGGCCGCGTTGTTTGCGGGAGTGTTGCCCTCGCAGGCCGCCGATCCGGTCACCTTCAAGGTGGAAGCGCCATTTGACGATGTGCGCTTCGATCTTGAGAGCGCGATTATCAACCGCGGGCTTGTGATCGATCACACGTCTCACGTGGGCGAAATGCTGGCGCGGACCAAGGAGGACGTGGGCGGCACGAAGGATATTTTCGGCAACGGCGACGTCATGCTGTTCTGTTCGGCGGCCCTGTCGCGCAAGGTGATGGAGGCCGATCCGCTCAACATCGGCTATTGCCCCTATTCGGTCTTTGTCTTCGACACACCGGATGCACCGGGTCAGGTGACCGTCGGCTACATGCCTCTTGATGAGCGCGGCAACGATGCCTCGAAGGCGGCGATTGCTGAGGTCAACGCGCTGCTGGATGAGCTGGCACGGGAGGCCGCGGGGCAGTAATTCTCTGGCTTGCAGATGCCAGGAAGGCCCCGGAGCTATTGGGGTTTGAGGTTATGACAAACCTCTGCACCGCGCTTTCCCGGACGCAGCGAAGCGGAGATCCGGGATCTCTCACCTGAGCGTCGTATTGAGAACAATAGGTTCTTAAAGCGGGTTCCGGCTCAAGGCCGGGACGGCGTGGAGCAAACTCTTGCTGTCTTCGGTTTGTCCGCAGCAAGTAGGCCCCGGAGGTTGCGGGGCCTTGTTGCTGCCGGCTTCGGTGAGGAATGAGCCCGGAAGCCCGTCTCACTCCCCGCTTCGAAGGCCGACGCCTCAGGAGCCCTTGGTCAGGCGGACGCCCTCGCGCTTTCCGGCGGTTTCAAGCGTCTTCACAGGAGCGCCCTGCAGCCGAACGCCTTTGCGCCGGTCCTGCATCTCCTCTTCTTCTTCCTTTTTCTTGCCGGCGTATTTCTGATGAACCTTCTTGAAGGCGCCGGAAGAATAGAAGGCCTTGTTGATGTCCTTTTCGATCTTCTTGGCCACCGCATCGCGGGCGTCCTTGTAGATTTTGGACCAGTCTTTGTCCTTCCAGTCCTCAAGGGTGCCAAGCGTGTCCGCCATATCCCGGGTCTTGGAGGAAATTGCGCTGAGCCGCTTCTTCGGCGTCGGGGAGAAATAGACCGGGAAGTCCTTTTTCGGATCCTGGTCTGCTGTCTCGAGCAGGAACATGATGCTGTCCTTGTGCCCGTTTGCGGCTGCAAAGGCCATATAGGCCTTGCAGGCAAGATCGCTCTTCTTCTCGATGATCTTCAGAACGCTGGTTCTGTAGGTGACGCCGTCAATCGTAATGGCCATTCTTCCCGGCTCCCGTCAATCTGTCTCGGTTCGGTCTTTCCCGCAGGCAGGGTGCTGCCATGTGCGGTGACTGTCCGTATGTGCCGGGGACGGGCGCAAAGGTTCATTGAGGGGAAGGCGGGAGCTGGCGGGACAGCTTCCGTAGGGCAGCCCCGGCTTATGGGCCGGGGCCTTTGCATCAGGCTTACTTCTTGTCCGCGTTTTCCAGACGGGCGATAAGGCTGGACGTATCCCAGCGCTTTCCGCCCATGGCCTGGACTTCGGCGTAGAACTGGTCGACCAGAGCGGTCACCGGAAGGCGGGCGCCGGTGTCATTGGCGGTCTGAAGACAGATGCCGAGATCCTTGCGCATCCAGTCGACGGCGAAACCGAAGTCGAACTTGCCGTCCTTCATCGTCTCCCAGCGGTTTTCCATCTGCCAGCTCTGGGCCGCCCCGCCGCGGATCGCGGAAATGACCTTGGCCACATCCAGATCCGCCTTCTTGGCGAAGTGGATGGCTTCCGACAGCCCCTGAACCAGACCGGCGATGCAGATCTGGTTGCACATCTTGGTCAGCTGGCCCGCGCCGCTCTCGCCCATCAGACCGGAGAACTTGGCAAAACAGTCGATCACGGGCCTGGCCTTGTCGAAGATCTCCTGGTCGCCGCCGCACATGACGGTGAGAACGCCGTTTTCAGCGCCTGCCTGGCCGCCGGAGACGGGGGCGTCGATAAAGCCGCAGCCCTTTTCCTTGGCAGCAGCATAAAGCTCGCGGGCAGCTTCCGCAGAAGCGGTGGTGTTGTCGATGAAGATGGCTCCGGGCTTCAGGCCATGAAAAGCGCCATCCGGACCGGTGGTCACGGAGCGCAGGTCATTGTCGTTGCCCACGCAGCAGAAGACGAAATCCGCCCCTTCGGCGGCTTCCTTTGGCGTCTTGGCAAAGCTGCCATCAAATTCCTTGGCCCATTTTTCAGCCTTGGCTGTGGTCCGGTTGTAGACAGTCACCTCGTGTCCGCCACGGGTCTTCAGGTGTCCGGCCATGGGATAGCCCATCACGCCCAGTCCGATGAATGCAACCTTCGCCATATACCTGCGTCCTCCAGTCAGCCAGGTGCCCGGCATCAAGCCGGGCCAGTGTCTTTTCCGGAGTGAGTAGTAGCGGATTCACTTTTGATTGTCAGGCGAAAGACCTTGATGCCAGGAGCTGAAAACGCCAAAGGCCAGTCTGGCTTCGCGGCTGCGTCCGGCGTGATCGCCCTCGATCAGGCGCTCCGGACGGGAAGAAGAGGGGACAGGCCGTGTGAACGGGGAGAACCGTGAGGCCTGAAAGAACTGCAGTGCGTGTCTTGCAAACATTTTCTTACATCCTTGTCTGGTCTGGATGTAATGAAAATGAATGATATTATCGGCAAATGCGATTCAGGAATTCTTCTGTTGTGTAAGGTAAAGTAACATATGGATTGGCATCACTTTCCATCGCTTTCCAGCTTGAGAGCCTTTGCCGCGGTTGCTGAGGAGAAGAACCTGTCAGCGGCAGGACGCAAGCTGAACGTGACCCATGCGGCCATAAGTCAGCAGGTCCGTTCACTGGAAGCCCATCTGGGCGTGGAGCTCCTCCGCCGCGCGGGCAGAGGCGTTGCCCTCACTCCCGCCGGAGAGCATCTGGCTGAAAGCCTTGCGGAGGGTTTCGGCATTATCGCGCAGAAAGTGGATGAGATTCAGCGGGGCAATCGGGAACGGCCTCTCAACATCACGCTTACACCATCATTCGCCGTGAGCTGGCTCATGCCGCGGATCTCCGACTTCAAGCAAGATCATCCAGAGGTCGAGCTGATGCTCAATCCGACATCACAGGTCATTGACCTGGCCGCCGGGGATGTCGATCTCGCAATCCGCTTTGGCACCGGCAGCTGGCCCGGTTTTGATTGCGAACTTCTGCTGGCCTCGCGCCATGTGGTGGTGGGGGCTGCTTCGTTGCTGGGAGATCGTGTGATTACAGATCCTGCCGAGATGCAGGAGTTTCACTGGCTGCAGGAGTTGGGCACGAATGAGGTGTCTGTCTGGATGGAAAGACAGGGCGTGGTGCCAAAGTCAAAGCTCAACATCACGCATCTGCCCGGATACATGATCCTGGACGGTTTGAGGCGCGGCCACGGGATTACCGCGACGGCGCGCATCTTCGTCGAGAGCCTCATCGAAACCGGCGCTGTCAGGGTCCTGTTTGAAGATACGGAACCAGTATCGACAGGATATCATATGGTCACGCGCCCAGGCCTGCGGCGTCCGCCGCTAAAGGTGTTCATGGCCTGGCTGCGGCGCAAGGCGGCGGAGGACGCGTGCTGCTTCCCGTTTTGAGCTGATGGTTCAGCGGGCAAGATGCCGGGTCAGGCGCGCCTCGAACTTGTCCCAGACCCTGCGCAAGGTTTCGACCAGGAACAGGTAGAAGACAGCTGCCCAGATATAGGCCTGGAAGTCATAGGACCGCGAATAGGCCCGGCGGGTCTCGCCCATAAGGTCGAAGACGGTCACGATCGAGGCAATCGCGGACCCTTTGATCATCAGGATGATTTCGTTGCCATAAGGGCGCAGTGCCACCATCAGTGCTTGCGGGATGATCACCTTGAACAGGATGACATGACGGGGCAGGCCGAGTGCTTTGGCGCCTTCCCATTGCCCCTTCGGCACGTTCGAAATTGCCCCGCGCAGGATTTCGGCCTGATATGCGGCTGTGTTCAGGGAGAAGGCGAAGATCACGCAAAACCAGGCATCGCGGAAGAAGGTCCACAGTCCGACCTCAGTCAGGGCATCCCGGAAGGAGCCTGCGCCGTAGTAGATCAGGAACGTCTGGGCAAGAAGCGGGGTGCCCCGGAAGAAATAGACATAGGCGTAAGCTGGCCAGCGGAACAGCGCCAGACGGGAGTTCCGCGCCAGGGCAACGGGCACGGACAGGAGCGCGCCGATGAGGAGCGAAACACCGACGATCTGAAGCGTTACGATGAAGCCGGAAACGTATTTGTCCGCATATTTCTCGAAAAACGGGCTGAAATAGGCCTCAGCTAGATACCAGACGAGGAAAAAGCCCGAAACGATCCAGAGCGCCATGAGCACATGGCCGGCGATACGCGCGCCGGTCCAGGGACGGGGAGGGGCTGCGGGCGGGCGGCGCGCTTCGATAAAGCCTGTGGCGATGCTCATCGTGCGGTCTCCCCGCGTTTGCTCCAGCGTTCAATCCGGACAAGACCGGCGGAAGAGATGATCGCAAGAACCAGATAGATGCCGCAGGCGATGCTGAAGAACAGGAACGGTTCCTTGGTGACACGCGCGGCGACGCCGGTCTGCCGGATGATATCTGCAAGGCCCACGACGGAAACGAGAGAGGTTTCCTTAAGCAGGATCAGCCACAGATTGCCGAGGGCTGGCAGGGCGAGGCGGATCAGCTGCGGCAGGATGATCAGGCGCATGGTCTGATTTCTGTTCAGGCCAAGCGCATAGCCGCCTTCGTATTGTCCGCTGGATATG
The DNA here is from genome assembly GCF_014842915.1 of Roseibium litorale. GTDB lineage: Bacteria > Pseudomonadota > Alphaproteobacteria > Rhizobiales > Stappiaceae > Roseibium > Roseibium litorale. The sequence goes on from NZ_JACYXI010000012.1 coordinate 171,161, forward strand.
CCACGGAAGGCGGAGAGGAAGGCTTCTGATGCGTAGGAGGAGAACACCATCGAAAGGGCAATCATGCCGGCCACGAAGGAATTGATCTCGATCGTGATGTCGAGGCCAAGAAGTTTGGCCAGCTCCTGAACGCCGATCTGCACACCGAAATAGACCAGGAACAGGGTAAGCAGCTCAGGCAAGCCGCGGAACAGCGTCGTGAAAATACTGGCCGCAGTTTCAAGAGAGCGCTCGCCGGACATCTTGGCGAGAGCGATCAGAAACCCGAGAATCAAGCCGAAGGGCAAGGTCGCGATGGCCAGGGTGACAGTGACAACGACGCCTTGCGCGATCTCGTCGCCCCATCCGGCGTCGCCGAAAGAAAGCAGTGTCAGAGCCTCAGTCATGATCCGGGGCAGCTTTCGCTCTTGTGCAAAATAAACTGTTCAAAACAAATGAAGCGCGGCGCCAGAAGAGCCGCGCTTCAAAAGTTCACGAACGGAAATTTTTAGTCGCCGTAGACATCAAAGTCAAAGTAGGCGTCATTGATTTCCTTGTATTTGCCGTTGGTCCGGATGTTCGCGATTGCCTTGTTGAACATCTCCTTGAGATCCGTGTCTTCCTTGCGGATCGCAATGCCTGCGCCTTCGCCGTTGATGACCGGATCCGGCTTCAAGGTGCCGAGGATCTTGCAGCAGGAGCCTGCATCCGACTTGACCCACTCGTCCAGAACGACGACGTCATCGATGGCAGCATCGATACGGCCGTTTTCCAGGTCGAGCTTGTACTCGTCCGGGGTCGGGTAGAGCTTCAGGGCTGCGGACGGCAGCTTGGCTTCCGCATAATTGGAGTGGGTGGTGGAGGACTGCGCGCCCAGAACCGCACCGGCCATATCCGCGTCGGTCACACCCTTCAGCGGGCTGTCCTTGGGGACGGCGATCGCGGGCGGGGTGTTGTAGTATTTGTTGGTGAAGTCGACCTTCTGCTTGCGCTCTTCCGTGATCGACATGGATGCGATGATTGCATCGTATTTGCCGGCTTCCAGGGCCGGGATCATGCCGTCCCAATCCTGCACGACAAACTCGCACTCGACCTTCATGTCGTCGCAAAGGGCCTTGGCGATATCGACGTCGAAGCCACTGAGCTGGCCATCGGAGCTGAGCACGTTGAACGGGGGATAAGCGCCTTCCGTTCCGATCCGGATCTTTGTCCAGTCCTTTGCTTCGGCGCTGCCTGCTGCGGCAAGAGCAATTGCAGCGGCTGCTGCCAGACGCGTGATACGCATATGATGGTCCCCTATCTTCTGTTTGACGCAGGCTGGCTGTTGATCGCCAAGTCCTGCCGAAGTTGCTATTCCATACTTTTCTGCATGAATTTCAACCGTGCCTAACAAAAAAACAGCGATGTTGAGGAAGCTTCAACAAGGACCTAACGTAAACCTGTCAATCCTGGCTTCCATATCTGCCCGTGAAGCTGGCGTGATCAAGCCTGCTGTCTCCGGTCCACGCCCTAGCTCTCTTGCGGGTCAATTGCGGGATTGCTTGGGTTTGCGGCCTCTCTGGCCGAGAATTCCGCCTCCCGCAGCTTCAAGGTCATGATGTCCACGAGGGTGCGTTCCGACAGGAGAGAGGTCGAGTTCTTCGCCTTCTCCAGGTCTTCCTGTTCGTAGCTCTTGAGCATGGGCTGTTTGGTCTGCTTTGCAATCCGTTCCTCGTGCAGCAGCCGTTCTTCCGGCGGCAGATTGGCGAGGCTGGATTCGGACAGCTTGTGGTCGTTCAGGTACTTGTCCCGGATGCGCTCTTCTGCCGGAAGTTCGGTCCAGGCTCTGTAACGGTCTTCAAGCGTGCGCTTGAACGCCTCCATGTCGAAAGCCGGTCGTACCTTCCGGCTCTGGCCGGACATGCTTTGGGCTGCCGGCACTCCGCTTGCCGGGGCTGTTCCGATGGCCGTCATCCCGAAACTCCGCTCTTATGAAGGGATCTCCAACTCGCATGAGTCTTTTCAGCAAGATGCATGCCGGACCCTCCGGGCAGAAACTCTGTTCAGTATCGGGGCATTTCTGTCGGTATCTTAAATTTCCGGCGGAGTTTGCCCGGCAGAATATGCCTGACGGAAGGTTCTGCAAGTATCAGCGGCGCTGAAACCGGAGAGAACCGGGCAGCCTATGCGGTTGCCTGGCTTAGGGCTTGCCGGGCGGTCTCAAGGTCTTCAGGCCGGTTGGCGTTGAAGAACGGGTCCAGTCCGGTCAGGGGATCGGGGGCAAAGTCGATCTCGATGCTGTCGTGCCGGTCGACCCAGGCCAGCACCTTGCCGTCCTGGCCGCTGGCGAGCCAGAAGGCCAGATCATCGGCAAGCCCAACCGGCCACAGGCCGAAGACCGGGTGCAGCCGGTCGCTGGAGGTGGCCAGCGCGATCACCGGCTTGTCCCGCGGCACGGCGGCCTTCAGGCGGGCAATCAGATCTCTTGGAAAGAACGGGGTGTCCGCTGCGACGGAGACGATGCTGCGCACCTGCGGGAAATATTGCCGGGCGTGGAGCATGCCGGTGAGAATGCCTGCCAGCGGGCCGCCATAGCCGGAAATGCTGTCCGGGATGACCGGCAAGCCGAAGCTTGTAAACCGCTCGGGATCGCCATTGGCATTTAAGACCGTGCGGGCGCACTGACCCTCAAGCCGCTCGAGAATATGGGCAAGCATGGGTTTGCCGCCAAGTGGCAGCAGTGTCTTGTCGCCGCCGCCCATGCGTCTGGATTGACCGCCCGCCAGGATCAGGGCCAGAAGGTCATCGTCTTCAGGGGGGGATGTCTGAGTGCCGCGGATCATGGGAGCCTTCCGTGCCGGAGGCTTGTCTTGCCGCGAGGGACGAGGTGCAAGTCCCCGCTTGGCGGTTCATCGCAGTTTGAAAGCGGGCAACTGTCAGGCAATGCCGACTCCCTGTGAAGTCCTTTTCAAAAAAAAAGGTAGGCCTGCCAGTGTTATGACGCAAGTGCGAAGGCGGGCATAAACCCCGTCTGAGTTTGATGAAGACCTTACCGTCAAGCTTTTCCGGACGCAGCGAAGCGGAGATCCGGGATCCCGCAGAAGCTCATTTTCTTCAAAAAGACGATGGAATTAGGCAGGTCCCGGCTCTAGGCCGGGACGGCATGGAGAGTGGTGGCGGGATTTTCCGGTGCATTTTCAATCTGAGCAGCCGCAAAACCCGTTGCCCAGAAACGCTTGTTGGACTCAGCGGTGTCTATCCAGTTGCCAGGTGAGGTGATTGCGCACCGCGGGCCACTCGCTGGCAACGATGGAATAGACGCAAGTGTCGCGCAGGGAGCCATCCGCCAGCTTCTGGTGGCTGCGCAGGACGCCGTCCAGCTTCGCGCCCAGCCGCTCGATTGCGGCCCGGCTCTGCCGGTTCATGAAATGGGTGCGGAACTCGACGGCGATGCAACCAAGCGTCTCGAAGGCATGGCGCAGCAGCATGAGCTTGCATTCGGTGTTGAGGCCGCTCCGCTGGACCGCTGGACGGTACCAGGTGGAGCCGATCTCCACGCGCTTGTTGGCTGCATCAATGTTCATGTAAGTCGTCATGCCGACCGCATTGCCGCTTTCCGCGCACAGAATCGCAAAGGCGAGCATCGATCCGGCTGCCTGAAGCCCAAGCCGCCGGCCGATCTCCGCCGGAACCTTTTCCGGGGCGGGAACCGCCGTGTACCACAGACGGTGAAGCCCGCCCTCCGCAGCGGCTTCCGCAAGGTCTTCCGCGTGAGCCTGAGTCAGCGGGACAAGGGTTGCGAGTTTGCCTTCAAGGGTAACAGGCTCGGGCCAGGGCATCGGCGGATCTCCGGAAATATGACGATGAGTCCCTTCTAGAATGGCCTTTCCTCGCCCGTCCACTTGAAGAATGTGCCGGTGACAGAAATGGTTAGCTTGTCCGCAATGGAGAGAATGCCTTCTGCGACCCGTTCCGGTTCGTTGTCCGCATCTGATCCTCCCATATCGGTTTTCACCCAGCCCGGATCAATGACCACGACCGGAATGCCGTCATCTTCCAGATCGGTTGCTAAGCCCTGCATCACTTTGTTGAGGGCTGACTTGGAAGCCCGGTAGGCAATCCGGTCGGAGGTCTGATAGCCCATCCAGGACATTTGGCTGGAGATACTGAGAATGCGGCCGGAGCCGGAGGCCCTAAGCTTCGGCAGGAAGGCCTGAGATACGGCGAGGGGCGCGACCGTGTTGACCTCGAGTGTTTTCAGGAAACCATCGAAATCCATGTCGAGCGTGGCTTGGCGGGACGGGCCGATGATCCCTGCATTGTTGATCAGAATGTCCAGGCTGCCGTCCACCTTCCCGGCGGCAGCAGCCACCGCTTCGCGGTCGGTGACGTCGAAGACAAGCGGGGTCAATCCCGGCAGACCTTTGGCCATGTCAGCTGCCAGCGGTTCGGTGCGGGCAGAGCCATAGACGGTCCAGCCTCTTGCCAGAGCAGCCTTGGCCATAGCAAAGCCAATGCCGCGGTTTGCGCCGGTGATCAGTATGGACGTCATTCGAATGGCTCCTGTTTGCAAACAAAAAAACACCGCCGGAGAGGCCCCGGCGGTGCGTTCGTTGGGGGTATTGGTCTACTTAGAGCGCGATACGGTAGCGGGCAAACCCGTCCGCGCCGTCGCCCGCCGGTTCGATCTTCACGCCCTTGACCGCAGCCGCATAGTCCTTGCCACCGGGGCCCGTGTCGAAGAGTACCGTGGTGCCGTCCATCGGCTTGAAGGTCCAGTTGCCGTCGGCAGACGGGTTCACCGTGCCCTGTTCCACAATGTAGCGGACCAGAACGTCCCGGTTGGTGTCCGGACCGACGAAGACGATCACGCTGTCGTTGATGCCCGGGAAGTTGCCGCCGCCGCCTGCGCGGTAGTTGTTGGTGGCGACCACGAATTTGGCGTCCGGATCGATCGGCTTGCCATCATACTTGAGGTCAACGATCCGGCTTGCGCCTTCGTTGATCAGCTCGCCCTTCGGACCGTATTTCGATGGCTGGCTCAGGTCGATCTGATAGGTCACCCCATCAATGACATCGAAGTTGTAGCTCGGGAACTCCGGATTGATCAGCGGCTGATCGGCCTTGCCCGGTTCGACCTGAAGGAAGATGCCCGCGGAACGCTCCAGCCACTCCTTCACGGTCGCGCCGGTGATGGCGACGGCCCGCACGGTGTTCGGGTAGAGGTAGAGGTCGGACACATTCTTGATCGCGACATCGCCCGCCGGAACATCTGTGTAATAGGACGGGCCGCCACGGCCACCGGCCTTGAAGGGGGCTGCTGCGGAGAGGATCGGCAGGCCTTCCCATTCGGTGCCCTTCATCATCTGCGCCATGTACCAGGTCTGAGCCTTGGAAACGATCTGGACGCTGGGGTCATCGGCGACCAGAGCGAAGTAGGAATAGAGCGGTGCCGAGGTCTTGCCGACCGGGCGGCGGACATAGGCGAGGGTTGCCTCGTGGTCTTCCTTCACTGCGTCCAGAACATCCTGCTGGCTCTCCACCAGCGGCGTCACGGTGCGGCCTTCCTTTTCATAGATCGGGCGGGCCTCGGTGGTGAAGCCGGCGATCTTCCAACCGTTGCCCTCACGCTCCAGCATCAGGTCGATGACGCCCAGGTGCGAGCCCCAGAAGCCGCCCATGGCTGCGGGCTTGCCGAAGAGCGTGCCCTTTTCGATATCGACTTCCGGCACATCCTTGAAGTCCGGGCCGGGGAAGACAAGATGCTGGTGGCCGGTGAAGACCGCGTCGATGCCGTCGACTGCCGCCAGATGCAGGGAGGCATTTTCCATGCCCTCCGCATAGGTCGAGCCGTCGATGCCGGAGTGGGAGAGGGCAACCACCAGGTCACAGCCCTGTTCGCGCATTTCCGGCACGAAGGCCTTGGCGGCGGCGACGATGTCGCGGGTGTTGACCTTGCCTTCCAGATGGCCGCGGTCCCAGTTCATGATCTGCGGCGGCACGAAGCCGATGAAGCCGATCTTGATCGGGTAGCTCTTGCCCGCGCCGTCCTGGATCGTCTTTTCAACGATGACATAAGGCTTCAGGAACAGGCTGTCGTCCCGGGCATTGGCGGCCAGGTCACCCTTGGCGAGGTTGGCGCAGACGACCGGGAAATTCGCTCCAGCCAGCACCTTGCTCATGAACTCAAGACCATAGTTGAATTCATGATTGCCAAGCGTGCCTGCATCAAAGCCGAGCACGTTCATGCCCTTGATCACCGGGTGCAGGTCGCCGTCCTTCATGCCGCGCTCATAGGCAATGTAATCACCCAGCGGGTTGCCCTGAAGGAAGTCGCCATTATCGACGAGAACCGAGTTGGTCGCCTCGTTGCGGATGGCGCGGATCAGGCTGGCCGTGCGGGCAAGACCGGCGGTGTCGACCGGCTTGTCGGCGTAATAGTCATAAGGGAACACATGGACGTGCAGATCCGTGGTTTCCATCAGACGGAGATGAGCCGTGCCTTCCGCCGCGCGCAGGGAGTAGGGGTGAAGGAAGGCTGCAAAGCCGGTTGCCGCTGCCCCTCTCAACAGAGTGCGGCGGCTGAGGGATGTACTTGAAAACAAAGACATGACGGCAACTCCGGAGAGGATGGAACCCATTGAACCGGCAGCAGGCTGCCTCACTCGGACGACATGCGCAAGCGTCCGTAAGGGCAGGTGCCTGAGGGGCTGTGAGAGATGAAACACGGCAAACCGGAGCCAGGCTCCGGACGCTGATGCTGATCTGCACCACCGGTGTGAAGGACATGTGACAGGTCCAGCTCATCGGCCCCGAACACCGGGGGAATGGCTTTTGATCCTTCAGAACTCAGGCAGGTTCTTGGCGCAAAGAGGCAAGCTGCGGTGCGGTTACCTCCTCGCAAGCATCGGCAGGATCAGACCCCATTGCGTCATCTCTGGCGGACCGGCAGGCTCGAATCCCAGTTTCTTGTAGACGGCAATCGCCAGCGCATTTTCTGGATGAGGATCGGTGGCAATGACGGGCGCCCCCGCCTCGAAGAGGGCGTTCATTCTTGCGCTGATGAACGCCGGTCCGTGACCTCTACCGGTCATTTCCGGGTCGCCAATATATTGATCGATGCCCCGTGAGCCCTTGGGAAGTCCGGCAAAATGATGATCCTCCCAGCCATGAACCGTATAGTCCTGCATGAAGGCAAAGGGCCGGCCTGCAGTCGATACAATCCATCGGGCGGCCTTTGGATCGGCCAGGTCTGCGGCGCTGTAGGGCTCCGCAGACTCCCACCATTGGCGGACATGCGGGGCCGATTGCCAGGCTGCCAGCAACGGCAGATCGTCCAGCGTCACTTTGCGAAAACTGTATTGGCGGTCTCTCGTCATCTGACACACTCACCACATACCGGATTTGTCCAAGCCTCAGGCGCAGCGACGCCTATTCAACCTTGCTGGCAGAAAACGGGTCAAGCGGCTTGCCGCCGACATGGCTGGGGATAACGCTGCCGTGTCAATCCGGCAGGGCCGCTGCGATTGACGCTTGCCGTTCCATGACTACGTTAGGCGCCTGAGTTTTGTCCGGTGGAGAGCCGGGCCTGCGGATGCGAACCCCAAACGCCGTAGAAAAGGCGCAAGCAATGAGCGAGACGATCAAGAAGGCCGTGCTGGAACGGCTGTCCACGATTAAGGGACCGGACCTGGAGGGGGACATTGTTTCTCTCGGTTTGATCTCGGATGTTTTTGTGTCGGATGGTCGGGTGGCCTTCTCCATCACCGTTCCGGCCGAGCGGGCGCGTGAACTGGAGCCTTTGCGCCAGGCAGCAGAAAAGGTCGTGCGCGAGGTTCCCGGCGTCGAGACGGCAATGGTCGCGCTGACGGCAGAACGGGCCGCAGGCAGCGCCCCGGCTCCCTCAGCCCCCAAGGCCTCCATGGGGGCGCCTGCCAAAGGGCGGGCAACGGCGCCGGAAAAGCCGGGCCAGAAGCCGGGCGTTCCGGGGGTCAAGCACATCATCGCCGTTGCCTCCGGAAAGGGCGGCGTCGGGAAGTCCACAACCACGGCAAACCTTGCGCTGGCCATGCAGGCCAACGGGCTGAAGGTCGGCGTTCTGGATGCGGATATCTACGGCCCGTCCGTGCCGCGGCTGTTCAAGGTGTCCGGCCGGCCGGAACCTGTTGATCCCGCCAATAGCAGGATCCTGAAGCCGCTTGAGGGCTATGGCGTCAAGGTCATGTCCATCGGCTTCATGGTCGAGGAAGACACGCCTATGATCTGGCGCGGACCGATGGTGATTTCTGCCCTGACCCAGATGCTGCGGGAAGTGGCGTGGGGTGAGCTGGATGTTCTGGTGGTTGACATGCCTCCGGGAACAGGCGACGCCCAGTTGACCATGGCCCAGCAGGTGCCGCTGGCAGGTGCAGTGATCGTTTCCACGCCGCAGGATCTGGCACTGATCGATGCCCGCAAGGGGCTCAACATGTTCAAGCGGGTCGACGTGCCGGTCCTCGGCATTGTTGAGAACATGAGCTACTTCATCTGTCCGGACTGCGGTGGACGGCATGACATCTTCGGTCATGGCGGTGCACGCGCGGAAGCGGAAAAGCTCGGTGCGCCTTTCCTCGGTGAAGTGCCGCTGGATATCCGGATCCGGGAAACCTCCGATGCCGGAACACCGATTGTCGCCAGCGAACCGGATGGCGTTCATGCGAAGGTCTACCGGGAGATCGCGGCAAAGGTGATGGATGAGGTGCGCCAGAACGAGGAGGGCGGCCAGAGGGCTGCGCCGAAAATCGTCTTCGAGTGATGCCTCAGCGCTGACAGGGTTGGGATTTATATTAAATTCCAAAGAGTTATCCGGTCCGTTTGAATCAATCATCAAGGTGGTTGAATCAGATTTTCAACGGACCTGATTTGGTGCTAAACGCACTTGCCGGAACGGGCCGCATGGCGGAGGCTCCGGCAAGTGCCTGCATGATTGGCGAAGGGGATGGACAAGCCTCCCGAACGCCGCTTCAAGCCGGATACTCGAGAGATTATGAAAAGCCCGGCAGGCAGCCCTGACCGGGCCTGTGCCCTGCTGGGAGAGCGACCTTGGATTTGATGGGGAACGGCCGTGCAATCTCGGCCATGCTGGTTGCCAATGCAGCCTTCATCATCAATGACAGCCTGGTAAAGGTGGTCGCCGGCGACCTTCCGCTCGGCCAGATCATCCTCCTGCGCGCGATCATGACGGGCGTCATCATGGTTGTTATCTGTCATTTCACCGGGGTGTTCCGCAATTGGCGCGGGCTGGTGCATCCGCTGGTTCTACTGCGCACCTTCGCGGAAGTGGGCTCCACCGTCCTCTACCTGACAGCCCTGATGCAGATGCCGATCGGCAACATCACGTCGATCCTTCAGGCCCTGCCGCTTGTGGTGACGGCGGCCGCCGCGATCTTTCTCAAGGCTCCGGTGGGCTGGCGGCGCTGGACGGCCATCCTGGTCGGCTTTTGCGGCGTCGTGCTGATCGTGCGGCCGGGACTGGAGGGCTTCAATGCCTGGTCGCTGCTGGCTCTGGCTGCGGTCATGTTCATGGCCCTTCGGGATCTGGCGACCCGGCAGATGCCTGCCACGGTTCCGACCTTCGGGGTCGCCCTGTCTACGACTGTCGGCGTAGCGATACTTGGTGGCGTGATGACCCTTGCCGAAGACTGGCAGCCCGTAGACATGGGGTCCATGTCTCTTCTGGCCGGGGCGACCGGATTCATCACGGTCGGCTATATCTTCATCATTCTGGCGATGCGCTCCGGCGATATCTCCGTGGTTGCGCCTTTCCGTTATTCCTCAGTTCTCTGGGCGCTGGGCCTGGGCTATTTCATCTGGCGCGAGGTGCCGGATCTGATGACCGTCGCGGGCACGATCATTGTCGTGCTGACGGGCATCTACACCTTCCTCAGGGAGCGGCGGCTGTCGCGCATTCCGGCCAAGGGTTAAAACGGCGCCGGTAACCGGTATGGTTGCGCTGCGGCGCAGATGATGACTTGTAAGCGAAGCGAACTGTTCCTAGTGTGTGGGGACGGCTCTGCCGTCTGAGATTGATGACAAAGGTATGAAACCCTCCATCGTCATCCCGGGCAAGCGCAGCGCGACCCGGGACCGGAGAGCCCGAAAATTATCGGTTTCAGTTAGTTATCGATCAAAGCAACTCGGCTCACCGGTCCCGGATCTCCGCTTCGCTGCGTCCGGGAAGACGAATTGAGAGGTTTGTCAGCACCCTCGGACAGCTCTGCCGTCTTCTTTCTGAGATCCCTTTGTCCGCTACCTTTCAAGAAGATCATGTTGCAGCCGTTATCTACTGCCAAGGCAAGTGCGCCGTCTATTCCGGTTCTGGTCGCCATCTCGACCCTTTCTCCCCTGTCGATGAACATTTACCTGCCGTCCCTGTCCGGGATGATGCAGGCTTTCGGGGCGACGGCTGCCGAAGTGCAGCTGACCATGTCCCTGCCGTTTGTTGCGATTGCCCTCGCTCAGCTTGTGCTTGGGCCGCTCTCTGACCGGTATGGCCGCCGTCCGGTCGTGCTCATAGGTATGGCCGTCTACACATTGGGGAGCGTGCTCTGCCTGCTTGCTCCGACCGTCGAATTGCTGATCGCGGCGCGCATCGTGCAGGCGGTGGGGGGAAGCGCGGGGTTGACCCTGGCCCGCGCCATCGTGCGCGATCTCTATGACAGGGACCGGGCGGCCAGCATGATCGGCTATGTCACCATGGGCATGACGGTTGGCCCCACTTTCGGTCCAGCGATTGGCGGCTTTCTGGATGCCAGCTATGGCTGGCGGGGCGGCTTCTGGCTCATGCTGATTCTGGGCGCTTCGGTTCTGGCGGCGTCCTTCCTGACCTTGCACGAGACGAACAAAGTGAGAGCGCATGGAACGGCTGGCGTTCAGGGACTGGTGCGCAATTACAGGTCTCTGATCCGCGAGCCGGTGTTCTGGGCCTTTGCCTTGACGGCCTGCTTCACGTCCTCGGTTTATTTCGCCTATCTTGGCGGCACGCCTTTCATTGCGGCTGGCCAGCTGGGCATGCGGCCGGAGGAAATGGGCTTCTATTTCATGTTCGTGGGCCTCGGTTACTTCGTCGGCAACGGTATTTCCGGCCGGGTGGCCTCCAGGGTGGGGCTGGTGCCGATGGTGGTCACCGGCACTGTGTTCCCGACCCTTGCCATAGCCTGTCTGGTGATCGGAACCATGGTGATGGGCATCCGCTCGGAGCTCATGCTGTTCCTGCCCATGGTTCTGGTCGGGCTCGGCAACGGTCTCTGCCTGCCGAGTGCAATGTCCGGTGCGGTCAGCGTGCGCCCGGACCTTGCGGGCTCCGCCTCCGGCCTGATCGGTTCGCTTCAAGTTGGTATGGGCGCGGTCAGCAGCACGTTGGTCGCCTGGCTCCTCTCCGACACCATGTTCCCGCAGGACAGCTGGCCGATGGTTCTGGTCATGGGGATCTATATCGTTCTGACCTGGTGCGGCATTCTCGGGATTTTTACGAGCGGCCGGCAGGCGGAAGCCTGAAGGGGGATCAGCAGATTTCCCTCCCCCAAGGGGCTTTCTTGAACCGGCGGATGACAAGTCTATCCTTCGTCTTCCCGGACGAAGGCAAAGCCTGAGATCCGGGACCGGTGAGCATAGGTGCTTTGATATTATAGCACTTTAACCTGACAGGCTTCTGGCTCACCGGTCCCGGCTCGCGCGTGGCTTGGCCGGGATGACGATCATGGAGGCCGTACCTGTGCCTTCAGTCTGGTTTTCCAAAGGTCTCCGGAGGGAGCCTTGCCGCAGGTCCGGGTGAGGGGCTTAGCCGCCTGTCACGCTCATGTGGCGGGAGACGGCGGGCTGGCGGGTGCGGCGGTCGATGACGAAGTCGTGGCCCTTGGGCTTGCGGCCGATGGCCTCGTCAATGGCGTCGCTCAAGAGCTCATTGCCTTCGGACGCCCGGAGCGGGGCACGAAGATCCGCCATGTCATCCTGGCCCAGGCACATGTAGAGCTGGCCCGTGCATGTGACACGCACCCGGTTGCAGCTTTCGCAGAAATTATGGGTCATCGGCGTGATGAAGCCGATCCGCCCGCCGGTTTCCTCCACCTTGGAATAGCGGGCCGGGCCGCCGGTCTTGTAGGGGATGTCCGTCAGGGTGAAGCGGTCGGCCAGGCGGCTGCGGACCAGGGACAGCGGCAGATACTGGTCGGTCCGGTCGCCGTCGATCTCGCCAAGCGGCATGGTCTCGATCAGGGTCAGGTCATGGCTGTTGGCATGGCACCACTCCATCATCGGAATGATCTCATGCTCGTTGACGCCCTTGAGTGCGACCATGTTGATCTTGATCTGCAGCCCGGCTTCCTTGGCAGAGCGGATGCCGTCCATCACCTTGCCCAGATCTCCCCAGCGGGTGATGGCCTTAAACCGCTGCTCGTCCAGTGTATCCAGCGACACATTGATCCGGCGCACGCCCGCGTCATAAAGCTCACCGGCGAGGCGGGCGAGCTGGGAGCCGTTGGTGGTGATCGTCAGCTCTTCCAGAAGGCCGCTGTCCAGATGGCGCGACAGACCGCGGATCAGGGTCATGATGTTCTTGCGCACCAGGGGCTCGCCGCCAGTCAGCCGCAGCTTGCGCACGCCCTTCTCGATGAAGGCGGTGCAGAGCCGGTCCAGTTCCTCCAGAGAAAGAACCTCGCGCTTGGGCAGGAAGGTCATGTCTTCCGCCATGCAATAGACGCAGCGGAAATCGCAGCGGTCCGTCACCGAGACCCGCAAATAGGTCACGGCACGGCCGAAGGGGTCGATCATCAGCGGGGAGGGGCCGGCGGCATTGGCGGGCTCGGCTTGGCGCGTTTCTGCGCTCTCGGCCAGGATCGGCTGCCCGGTGTCACCATTGCTCATCGCATGCTCCCTCATACCCGCCGGTTTGGCCCGGCGCGTCTTCATGACAGCAATATGTCTCCGAATGGGCCGGGCTTCAAGGCGGGCAGGTGCGCGGAGACCATCACATCTCAACAGATGTACGGCAAAGTGGGAGCTGTTCCGGTGATCCGATTGCCCCATATGCCGTATCAACTATCTGTTCTAACCGCTTGATTTGGACCGCCGCTCTCATGACCACCCTCGTCTGGTTCCGCCAGGACCTGCGCCTGGCCGATAATCCCGCGCTCAGCGAAGCCGTGGCAAAAGGCAAGATCCTGCCAGTCTTCATTCTGGAAGACGCCAAGGCGGTGGGAGACAGTCATCCGCTCACGGGCGCCAGCCACTGGTGGCTGCATCACTCTCTGGCTTCCTTGAAAAAGGCGCTGCCCGGTCTGGTGTTGCGCAAGGGCGATCCGCGCTCCATCATTCCTCATCTCGTGGAGGAGATGAGGATCAAAGCTGTCTACTGGAACCGTTGCTATGAGCCACATGCCATTGCCCGCGACAGCGACATCAAGGCGGATCTGAAGGCCAAAGGCCTTGATGTGCGCAGCTTCAAGGCCTCGCTCCTGTTTGAACCCTTTGAGGTGCAGACCAAGTCTGGCGGCCCTTACAAGGTCTATTCGCCCTTTTGGCGGGCAGCGAAGGAGGAGGAAGTGCCAGAGCCTCTGGCAACGCCGCACAAGATCGAGACCCTTTCCGGCTGCGATAGCGACGAACTGGAGAGCTTCTCACTGCTTCCGAAGCGTCCCGATTGGGCCAAGGGCTGGGACGATCTTTGGTCACCGGGCGAGGAGGGGGCTGCGGAGCGCCTGTCCCAGTTCCTGAAGGAAGGGCTCTCCGGCTATGGCGAGTTGCGCAACCGTCCGGATCTTCCCAATGTCTCGCGGCTCTCAGCCCATCTTCATTTCGGTGAAATCTCGCCGCGCCAGGTCTGGCATGAGACCCTGAACCATATTGAGGCCTGTCCTGATGACGAGAAGGACGGCTGGAAATTCCTGAGTGAATTGGCCTGGCGGGAGTTTTCCTATCATCTGCTCTATCACTTCCCCAAACTGCCGGAGGAAAACTGGAAACCGGCCTTTGATGCCTATCCTTGGCGGGAGAGCGAAGAGGACCTGAAGGCCTGGCAGCGTGGCCAGACCGGCTATCCGATCGTGGATGCAGGCATGCGCGAGCTTTGGCAGACCGGCTGGATGCACAACCGGGTGCGCATGATTGTCGCCAGCTTCCTGATCAAGCATCTGCGCCTTCACTGGCACCATGGCGAAGAATGGTTCCGCGATACGCTTGTGGATGCGGATCTCGCGAACAATTCTGCCAGCTGGCAATGGGTGGCCGGCAGCGGCGCGGATGCCGCGCCCTATTTCCGGATCTTCAATCCCATGACCCAGGGTGAAAAATTCGATCCGGAAGGCGATTACGTGCGCAAATGGGTGCCGGAACTCGCGAAGCTGGACACGGCCTATCTCCACGCGCCGTTCGAGGCGCCAGAAGCGGCCCTGCGCAAGGCCGGAGTGGAGCTTGGCAAGACCTACCCGAAGCCCATCGTCGACCACGCCAAAGCCCGCCAGGCTGCACTCGACGGCTATGAGGCGGTGAAGGAGGCGGGGCAGGACGGGTGATGCATCTTCCATGAGGCGCGGCCGCTTGGAGACGTCACCGCATCCAACCTCGTCACCCCGGCCAAGCGGAGCGCGAGGCGGGGCCCACTCGCCAGTACGGGAACGCAGGCAGTAGAGGGGCGACGAAGGCGTTCCGCCGAAACGGCTCTCGAGGCACTTTTTGCTGCGAGCCGTTACTGTTTCAAGAAAAGCTCTGCGAATGAGTGGATCCCGGATCTCCGCTTCGCTGCGTCCGGGATTGTTTGTTCTTGCCGATGTTATGATGGGGTGCTCTCCCGGCCCCTAAACTGCCGGGAGAGCAGTGGCAGGCGACCGTGCGGGGATTGGGTTTTCACCCGCAGTCATCATGGCTCCCTGCCGCTTCCTTTTCCCGCTTGGAGAGTTGATTGGGCCGCTGTCCGCACGCCCGCAAACAATCCGAAGCACGCGAAGGATACCACGCTCATGAGGTT
>NZ_JACYXI010000013.1 GCF_014842915.1 Roseibium litorale
GCGGCGTTTGGGTATTGAGGAGAAGGAGAGTTTCCGCTGGCTGGAAGGCGCCGATCAGGCAGCCTCGGTATGCGCTGGAGCGGCCTCGGTGACGATGGTTGCCGACCGTGAAAGCGATATCTTCGAGCTGTTTGCGCTGCGCCCGGAAGGGGTCGAACTCGTGGTGCGGGCCGCCCATGACCGTAGCCTTGCGGATGGCGGGACACTGTTTGCCGCCCTTGATGATCTGCCGGCGGCAGGAGAAGCGGAACTGGAGCTGGCAGCCAAACCCGGGCGCAAGCAGCGCACGGCAAGGCTGGAGGCGCGCTTCCTGCCGGTGAGCCTGGCCCGTCCGGACCATGGCTGCCGCGGCAATCTGCCCGAAGGTGTTGCAGTTCATCTGGTCGACATCCGCGAGATCGATCCCCCGCCGGGCGAGGCAGGCGTGCACTGGCGGCTGGTGACGACACATGCCGTCACAAATGAGGCTGAGGCCTGGGCTGCTGCCGGTCTTTACCGGCGCCGCTGGGCCATCGAGCAATTGTTCCGCACGATGAAGACCCAGGGCTTCGACATCGAGGGCTTGCGCATTGAGGAGCCTGCGCCGCGCAACCGTCTGGTGACCGCCGCGCTGATTGCAGCCGTCGCCATCCAGCAACTCGTCCATGCCCGCGACGGCTGCTGCGGGCCGCTGCGGCCTTTGACCGATGCCTTCACCCCGCTGGATCAGCCTCTCATAGAAGCTTGTTGCACCAGCCTCGAAGGCAAAACCGGGCGCCAGAAAAATCCTCACCCCAAAGGCTCGCTCGCCTACGCAGCCTGGGTCTGCGCCCGCCTCGGCGGATGGACCGGGTATTACGGAAAGCCGGGACCCATTGTCATGCTCGAAGGATGGCTCCAGTTCCAGGCTATGAGGAAAGGCCTCAATCTCATCCAAAATCACACCCAAGCCAACGAATGAGATGTGTGAATCTAGTAGCCCTTCTGGGAGAGGGTGGGGTGAGGGTAATATTGCTTGAAACTTGTACCTGTCGCGCGGCATAGGCAGCCCCTCACCCGGAGGGAGAGGTGGCGTGCGCTGCAAAGCTCAGTTCTCTCTTCTTAAGACTTCAGGATGAAGTTGAACCCGGTTTCAACAATACAGTAGCCGGCTTCGCCAAGACAGCTGGAGATCGATATTTGCAGGTTGTTTCAATTCACTCTTTCCGACAGATCATACTGATTTTCTTTGTCAGATAGATCAGGGGACCATTTAACAAATATGCCGATATAGGCAAAATTACAGACACAAGTAAAATACCAGAATATCCGACTAGTTGTATTGATCCACCAGGGTATTTCTCCCCACACAACTCAACCAACCAAACAAAAACCGGGTAAACTAGAAAAGCTAAAATGCCCATCCATGCGCATAGACCGATAACCGCGTCCTCCCCCGCGGAAACCATCTCCCCATTTCGTTTCCATGACAATAAGTATGCGATATAAAAGACCAATATATTAATAGGAAGAAGAAGAATATAATACAGAAAAGAAAATTGATACCCGAATAGATAACTACCCCCAAGACAGGCCATATCCTCAGATCTAATTCTAAAAAATTCATAATTTCTCATCATGTATTCAATTGCAAAGTTATTTGAAATATCATAATCGTAATAATTAAAATATAAATAACTTAATATTTCAAAGTTTATAGCTATTGTCCCGAAAAGGTATAAATTGACAAAAATATAAAATTCCGGATATTCATTTCCTTCAAATGGTCTAAACTTAGCCCATTTATCTTCCTTCATAATACTTCATCTCCATAGAAACATTCACAGTTCAGAGAAAACCTCAATTCATCCGGCACGACCCAGCGTAGGAGTCGCCCACGTCGTCGAAGACCTTTGACTTCACTTCCGTGACGTATTTGTCGGAGCCGCGGCGGACGGCTTCAACCAGATAGAAGTCGTGGATCGGGAACTGGTTGGAGTTAAAGCGGAAGTCACCGCGCACGCTCTGGAAGGGGGCTGCGCGCAGGGAGGACAGGAGAACCTTCTTTTCCGCAAGGCTTCCGGTCATGCCCACGGCCCCGCTGATCAGCATGGCCGCATCATAGCCCTGCGCGGCATAGGCGGAGGGCTCATAGCCATATTCCGCAACGAAAGCGCGGACGAAGCGGTTGTTTTCTTCCGTGTTCAGATCCGGTGCCCAGTCGTTGCCCGAAAGCAGGCCTTCGGCGGCGTCTTTCATGACCGGCAGCGTGGTCTCGTCCAGGGTGTAGGCGGACAGAAACGGAATGTCGGCCTTTAGCCCCGCCTTGGCGAATTGCTCGACAAGACTGACGCCCATTTGTCCCGGCATGAAGGTGAATACCGCATCCGGGTCCATCTTGCTGATCAGCGCCATGTCGGCGCTGAAATCCATCTGCCCGAGTTTGCTGTAGAGTTCGCCGACAATCTCGCCGCTGTAGTGGCGCTTGAAGGCGGCGATCGCCTCTTTGGCCCCACGGTAGTCAGGAGCCAGGAGCAGCACCCGGCTGTAGCCGCGCTCGCGCGCGTACCGTCCCATGGCCTCGTTGTTCTGGTCGGACTGGGAGGCGGTGGAGAAGAAATAGGGGCTGCAGCCCTTGCCTGCGATATAACCAGGTCCGGCCCCGGCACCGATGAAGATCGTCTCCGATTTCACCACCTCCGGATAGACTGCCAGCATGATGTTGTTGAAGGTGATCCCCGCCAGGAAATCCACCTTCTCCACATTGATCAGATTGGCGACCGCCTGCCGCGCTGCCTCAATGTCCAGCTTGTCATCGGCGACGATGACCTTGGTCTGAAAGCCGCCAAGGCGGTCACCCTTCTGCTTGACCGCCAGCAGAAAGCCGTCGCGCATGTGCTGTCCGGGGAGCGATGCGGGCCCGGACAAGGTGGCGACAAAGCCGATCTTCATGCTTTCGGCCCGCGCTGTACCCGGCGCGCCTCCCAGTCCGGCAAGCGCCGCCGTTCCCAGGCACACCACCGCTGCCAGAGAAGAGAAAAGCCGTTTCATGCGAGGTCTCCAGACAATAAGGAACGGTCCTCAAGGACGCCTCCCGGCGTTTTGAGCCTGAACTATTTCACAGCCAAGGTGCACACCCGGTTAAGGTCAGCACCCCTCAACCCGGCTCTAGCGGGAGACAATGAGGCCCGGAATGTCACTCAAATTCCCGCAGTCCGCCCAATTCTGATCCGCGTGATGCCACAAATGCCCTTGTTAATGGCAGGGGTGGAGAGCCAGGCATTGGTCCGAGGCGCTCCTTTTGCGGAAAAACGGAGCGATCCCATGTACCAGACCTTAGACGCCTCCAAGCCCATGCCGGCCCGCCGCCCCTCGGGACCGGTGACCTGGGGTCCGCAATCGCCAGCCGCCCCGGCCTTTGCGCGCCGCCCGTTCGGATCCGCCTCCGCCCAGGGCGGTGCCCCCAAGCGCCCGCGTATTCTGTGGACCGAGGATGGCAGTGATCTGGAGCTTCCGGATCTGCTGGCTGCGGGCCCGGCGCTTGGCGCGCCCTTTTCCCGCCCCTCCCTCTTTCCGGATTCACCTGTCTCCCCCCCTTCGGAAGAAGCTGCCGCAATTGACGTTGACCTTGAAGTTGACAGTGACGCGGCAGCAGCTCCCAAGGCGAGCACCCCGGCAAAAGGATTTGTGCCGTTCCCCCGCCCGGCATTCCTCATGTCTGTTGCGCATAAGCGCGTGGCGGTCATTGCTGCCGGGGTGAGCCTTGCCACCCTGACCGGTTTCCTGCTCCTGCCCTCAAGCTCCTCCAGAACCGGCGACCGGATGGTCACCACAGGCGCCATTCACGTTCAGCCTCAGATGCAGGATGGAACCGCCGCTGCAAAGGCACAGGTTGCCGGGACGCGCTTTGCCGAGAGCTTTTCGGAAGCAGAACGTGAGCGCAATGGCGCCCTGGCGCAGAAAATTCAGGACAGGCTCCCGACCGTTCTCGCCAATCAGGCCAAGGATCCGATGGCCTCCCTGGTCAGCCAGACAGCGGAGACAGGCCAGCCGGTCCGCACCGCAGGTCTTTATGGGGAGCAGATGGTTCTGTCTCCCGGCAGCGCGGCTGAAGACGACCTGACGCTTTCCACGTCTCTTGCCCAAAGCCCGGAAGCCCATGGGACAAGCTTCCTGCAAGAAGCGGCCGTGGTGCCCGAGGCAGAAGCCGCCGCCGGTCTGTCGCCCGCAGCGACGCGCCTGAAACTCGGCGGCACTCCTCTGGAAGGATCCGCAAACGCCAGCGTCAACCTGCGGGAGGGCGCCGACATGGGCACCAATGTGATTGGCGTTGTTCCGGCAGGAGCGAAACTTTCTGTCGGCGAGTGCGACACCTGGTGGTGCGCGGTCTCACATGACGGCAAGACAGGCTATATTGGCCGCAAATTCATCGACACGGCTGCCGCCCAGGCTGGCTGAAGCCAGTATGCCCCTGTTAGGATATGCCGGATAGGATGGCAGACACTGTTGTCTCCCTCCAAGGATCGAGATCATGTCCGCCAGATCCAGAGTTCCGCTCCGGGCCCAAAGCGCCCTTGCCGCGACCGGTTTCCTTCTTGCCTCTCTGACCCTGACCGGTCCGATACTGCTTGGTCCGGCAGCGCTGGCAGATGGCATTGCCGATCCATGCGATGCCTATGCCCGTTCTTATGCCGATGATCATCTGGGCAGTGGCGACCCGACGGGCGATATTGTCTCCGGTGCCATGGAGGGAGCCGTCGCAGGCGGCGCCTGGGCAGGCCCCGGCGGCGCGAGGCGCGGCGCCAGGGTTGGAGGCGCAGCCGCAGTGCTCGATAATCTGGCCACCTATCCCGGCGGATGGCAGGCCCTTTATGACATGGGCTATCAGATCTGCCGGACGGATCTGCAAAACCGGGCAAACGCCTCCTCACAAGGGCGCTGCCGGTCCAGCGCCAGCGTCGACAGCGGCCCCTCCCGCGAAACCCTGTCCTCCCGCTCCGGATCGATTTCCGCCTCCAGCTGCCGTTGACCTTGCGGAAAACGGCTCCATAACCTCTCAACACTGTGCGGTTGACGCTGCCCAGCCGGTTCGGCACCCTCTGCGCCAGTGATTTGCGGCACCCTTCTTCTTTCAGACACGAGGCCTTTTATGACCTTCCGCCCTTCCCGTCTTTTTGCTCCTGCTCTCGCCTTGCTCGCCGTTTCTGCAACCGCCCCCAGCGCCCTTGCTGCGGGACAATGCGGCGGTGACTTCCGCCAGTTCCTTGCAGGCGTAAAGCAGGAAGCGGTCTCCATGGGTCTTTCGGCCCAGGCGGCAGACGAGACCCTTGCCAACGCTCAGATTGACCGCAAGGTTCTGTCCATGGACCGCGGCCAGGGCGTCTTCAAGCAGGACTTCCTGACCTTCTCCCAGCGGGCAATCTCCGGCTACCGGATGAAGAACGGCGCCGCCAACATCAAAAAATACGCCCCGGTTTTTGCCCGGGCGGAGAAGGAATACGGCGTCCCGGCCGCGGTCATCACCGCCTTCTGGGCGCTGGAAACCGACTTTGGCGCCGTTCAGGGCGACTTCAACACCGTCAATGCCCTGGCAACCCTTGCCCATGACTGCCGCCGGCCGGAGCTGTTCCGCCCGCAGCTGATCGCAGCCATCCACATGGTGCAGAACGGCGATCTGGACCCGTCCTCAACCACGGGGGCCTGGGCCGGTGAAATCGGCCAGGTGCAGATGCTGCCGGAGGACATCGTCAGATGGGGGCGCGATGGTGATGGCGACGGCCATGTGAAGCTCAAGACCAGCTCACCCGATGCCATCCTGACCGCTGCCGCCTTCATCCAGCATCTGGGCTGGCAGCCCGGTGAACCGTGGCTTCAGGAAGTCAGCGTCCCGTCCAACCTGGACTTTTCCCTAAGCGGCCTTGGCCGGGAGCGGCCCGTCTCCGATTGGGCGGCCATGGGCGTGACGGCCCGCAGCGGCAATCTGGCAGGCGGATTGAAAGCGTCCCTGATCCTGCCGCAAGGCCGCAAGGGCCCCGCATTCCTCGCCTACCGGAACTTCAATATCTATCTCGAGTGGAACCAGTCCTTCGTCTACACGACAACCGCCGCCTATTTCGCAACGCGCCTTGGCGGGGCTCCCGTCTATGACAAGGGCAATCCCGATCCGGGTCTTTCCGACGGGCAGATGAAGCAGCTTCAGACCAAACTGCAGGCGCTCGGGCATGACGTCGGCAAGATCGACGGCATTCTGGGCGGCGGCACCCGCGCTGCCACACAGGCCATCCAGAAACAGCTCGGCATACCGGCGGATGGCTGGCCGACGGCGGAACTGCTCAACAGGCTTTGACACGACCCGGTTGAAACTCAAACGGCCCGCCCTTACACAGGCGGGCCGTTTTGCGTTCTGACAACAGGCTTAGTGGCTGCCGCTCAGCACCAGGGTGCGGATTGGGAGCAGCAGCGACTGGCTGCGCAGGAGGATCGCGTGAACCAGACCGACCGTGTCGACCACATGCAGGAAGACAAAGGTGCCCAGCCCCATATCCTTGTCACTCTCCAGCCGTTCGTGATTGTCGGTGTAGAGGTTCGCGATGCAGCGGCTGCCCGGAGGCAACCTGTCAAACCCGCCCTCATAGACCGGTTCCAGCATCGTCGTGATGGAACCCGCCGTCATTGATGGATTGGCAGTATCGACCAGACGTTCCGAGGCGGAGAACTGACCGGAGGCCAGATAGAACTGGACCCCTGTCACCACCACCGGAATGATGGTGAACGGCAGAGAGGGACAAGTGATTTCCCCGGCCATGCCCGGCTTGATCACCTGGGATTCGATCTGGTTGAACCCCGCGAACATCCGCTTGCGTCCCGCATCATCCGGAATCAGGATCCCGCCCGGGCGCATCAGCGGACTGACAATGTCCCCCTTGCGGATGGAGAACTGGGTGACGGTTCCGTCGACACCCGCATAGACGGTCTTCTTCGCCAGATCGGCCCGCGCCTGATCCAGCTTGGCAAGTGCTGTCTGCCGGCTTGCCGGCAAGGCTACATTGATCTTGGTCTCAGTTAGCTTCTGCTGGGCAACCGCGGCGTCGACAACACTCTGGCGCGCGTCCACGGCGGTCTGAAGTTTCTCAACCTCGCGGCGCGTTACCACATCCGAATTGCGCTGCTGCAAGTCGACCTTGGTGTTCAGTTCGTCCACCGCCTGCTTCAGGGAGGCTTCGGCCTGACCAATCTGGGCATTGGCAACCAGCAGTTCGCCAGTTGCCAGGGCAATCTCCGCATCGATCTCGCTGACCTGGCGTTCCGCCGAAATGACCGCCGCTTCTTCCTCGGAACTGTCCAGCCTGAAGATCACATCGCCCGCTTTCACATGTGTTTCCAGTCCCGGCGGCATCATGACTTCGACCACGCGCCCGCCGCTTTCCGGAAGGATCGGCACCGTCCGGAAGAAGAGCGTCGCGCTCGTGGTTGCCGGGTGGAAGTAGAAAATCATCGTGACAAGGGAAATGGTTAGCATGGCGCAGGTCACGATGCCGTAGCGCAGCTCGTACCAGACCGAATAAATCGTGATTTCCTGGCCGATCCGCTTTCCCTGGACATAGCGGCGGAAAAGATAATCCGGAAAGATCGTGAAAAGGGAGCAGAAGAGAAGCTCAAGCATCGCCGTCCCTCCCCTTTTCCCGTGCGGCGGGCGCCTCTGGTTCCCCAGATCCCGCCCCGGAGGCGTGACCAGCCTCACGGCGTCCGGTTGCCGCCAGTGCGAGCATGTCGACCGGCAGACTTTCCGGGCTCGATGCAGATGACGTTCCCGCAGAAGCAGCCCCATGAACCGGAGCCCCTTGGCCTTCCAAGGGGGGGGCTTCCTGCCCCCGCGTGCGCGACCGATTTCCGGCAACCGCTGCGCCTTCGGGTGCCGAGAGGCGCCGCAAGGAGCGGGCGATCGAGACCAGCGGCGTCACCACATCGGGTACCGGCAGAAACACCAGCACCAGCGCGGCAACCCAGAAGAAATTGTTATGGGTGAACAGGGCCAGCAGGCAGAGAACCGCAACCAGCTCCATGTGATTGCTGTTGCGGCCATGCGCCAGCCGTTCCGGCAGGGAATGCAGATGCAGGTAGAAGGACCCTGCCGCAATGACAATCAGGATCAGTCCGATCAGCACCGAGGTCATCATCGGATCGCTGCCATCCGGTCCGGGCAGGAAGGACGGAAGATGAGCCGGAGCCAGTGGATTTAACGCAGCTGCCCCTGCGGCCGCGTGAGAAAGCGAATCTGCCATATAACCCCCAGCTTCCGTTGAGAAGACATGTGCTTACAGTCAGACACGCTGGCAAAAAAGGTGCAAGGTTACAACTGATTGTTTGTGCAACTTTCCTTTGCGGAATTTACCCTATCTCGGTCCGGGGTGCCGCCGTCCTGGGCCAGCGGTTTGTCTCCGCGCAGGTAGCGCGGCCCGCGCCCGAAACGGCTCGCCGCGTCTCCGGCGTTATAGAGATGGCAGTCCTGAAAGGACAGGCAGCCGCAGCCGATGCAACTGTCGAGCTTGCCCCTGAGTGCGGTCAGCGTGGCAATCTTGTTGTCCAGATGGCTGCGGAACGCCAGGCTGATCCGGGTCCAGTCGGCCTTTGCCGGCGCCCTGCCCGGTGGCAGGGACGCCAGTTGCTCTGCGATCTCGGCAATCGTGAAACCGAACTCCTGGGCGACCATCACGAAAGAGAGCCGGCGGATATCCGCCCTCAGATAGCGCCGCTGGCCACCGGCATTGCGTGCCGGGGTGACAAGCCCCTTGGTCTCGTAGAAGCGGATGGCCGAGACCGACAGCCCGGTGCGCCGGGCCAGATCTCCGATGGACAGCAGATCATCAGCCTTCATGAGCTTTCCCAAATAAACCTTGACCTCAAGTTAGGTTTAGATCCTAGAACGGAAGTCCCCGGAAGGAAAGCCGCCAAAGGGCAAACCCGCAAAGGGAAAGCCGCCAGAGGGAAGGCTGTCTGAGGGAAGGCCCTCGAAAGCGCAAAAAGGCAGGGACAGATCATGGCCAAAGTAGAACTCGAACACGTCAACGTTACGGTCAGCGATCCGGAGGCCACCGCCCGGCGGCTCTGCAACTGGTTCGGCTGGCACATCCGCTGGCACGGACCGGCCAAGGATGGCGGCACCACCTATCATGTGGGCACGGACCAGTCCTATGTGGCGCTCTACTCTGCGCCAGGCCCCACCACAAAAGGCGGCATCACCCACACCACCCTGGGCGGCCTCAATCACATTGCCGTCGTTGCCGGCGACCTGGACGCGGTGGAAAGAACCCTGATTGCCGACGGGATCAAAACCCATTCCCACGGCGACTATGAGCCGGGCCGACGGTTCTATTTCGATGACCCCGATGGCATCGAATATGAGGTTGTCAGTTACACGGCATGAGGGGATACCGGGCGAGGACGCTCGCCTCTACGCCCGGTATCCCAGGATGGCGGAGGGCACTCCGCACGCTTCCGGCCAAACGCCAGCGCAGCAACAGGCGCCGCTTCCGCCCCTCTTGCGCGAAATATCCATGCTCACCGCCGCCATTTGCCCTCCCGGCGGCCTGATTGGCCGTAAAGCAGGTCATTTCGAAGCAGACTGGCACGCAAGCAGGCATGCCACGGAAAGCCGACCATCGGCATTAAAGAGGAGCAGTTACACAGATACACCTTTTTGATTTTAAAATTGTCGATTGACAACTTAAAGAATAAGGCCTAGCTTCATGGCGCGAAGCACCCATCCAAAGAAAGATGTCGGAAAGGTCCTGAGGGAACTGGAGGCTCTTGGCTGGACAATCATCAAACGGGACGGAAAGGGCCATGCCTGGGGACTGCTTCGATGCCCGAAACCGTCGGAAGACTGCCGCTGCGGTCAATATTGCCAGATGACGATCAACTCGACGCCACAAAATCCGGCAAGCCACGCAGCCAAGCTTCGGAGCAAGGCTCTGGCTTGTACAAATCCACTGAACTGGAAAGACGACAATGACGGAACGCTATGAGTTCGAACTCGTTTTCGGCTTGCCGAAGGGCAAGTACGATCCCTTTGAACTGTCGGATGCCGTCTTCGAAGCCGGTTTTGAAGACGCCGTCGTCGGAACAGGCAATGCGCGCCTCCTGAGTGTTGAACTCGAAGCTGCGGGCGGCGACGCCGAAACGGCCATGCTCGCGGCAGCCAAAGCGATCCTGAAAAACCTCCCCGCAGGCACGGAGCTTCGAGAGGTCCGGCCAGACCTGGTGAGCCAAGCGGATGTTGCCGGAAAGCTCGGGATTTCAAAGCAATCCTTGCAAAAGAAAGAAATGCCCCTGCCCGTGACCGCAGGTCTCTATCGCATCGACGAGATGGAGGAAGCGCTGATCCGGGAAGAGAAGACAGCAAAACGCAGCCCCCGCTTTCAGGTCAGCAGCGCTCGAAACTGGTTCCGGGCCGGACAGGCGGCCCGCCGTCTGAATGCCCGCATCGCCTTGAAAACCCTGGACAGCTATTCCCTTGAAGAGGCTGACCCCGCCCCAAAAGCGTAACGTGCCGGTTGGCAGAAGATAGCAGCAGCCACTCGGCCCGGCTCTATTGAAACCGCATTCACATGGGCCGAAACGGAGAAGCCGCTCCGGGGTCCCGGGACGACGGAGTTTGTTGAAAAGGACTCCAGATCCCTGAGACCTCTATGATCATGGGAGTAAATGGCCGTCATCCGCGCGAAGGCGGGGATCAGTAACCCTCTGAGATAGTTTATTTTCCGGCAGTTCACCCTGCGGGGTACTGGATCCCGGTCTTGGCGCTTCGCACCAAACCGGGATGACGAACTCATGAGGGTGGTCATCCATCTCAGCCGCCCCAGGGTCCCGGGGCGGCCTTAGCGTCGAAATACAGCCTGGCCGCGGTTACCGCGGGGCCATGCGGATGGCGCCGTCGAGGCGGATGGTTTCGCCGTTCAGCATCTCGTTCTCGCAGATCGCCTTGACCAGCTGGGCATATTCGGCAGCGCGGCCCAGGCGCGAAGGGAACGGCACCTGCTGGCCGAGGCTGTCCTGCACGTCCTGGGACAGGCCAAGCAGCATCGGCGTTTCAAAAATCCCCGGCGCAATGGTGCAGACCCGGATGCCGGACTTGGACAGGTCGCGGGCAACGGGCAAGGTCATACCGGCAATCCCCGCCTTGGACGCCGCATAGGCCACCTGGCCGATCTGGCCGTCAAAGGCGGCGACAGAGGCCGTGGAGACGATCACCCCCCGCGCGCCATCCCCGTTCAGCGGATCTGCCGCAGACATGCCGGTCGCAGAATGGGTGATGCAGCGGAAAGAGCCGACAAGATTGACCGAGATCACCTTCTCGAACATGTCCATCGGATGCGGCTCTCCGCGGGAGGTGGTCTTGGCCACCGGCGCAATGCCCGCGCAGTTGATCAGGATACGCTCCTGGCCATGCGCGGCACGGGCCGCGGCGAAACCGGCCAGAACGCTGTCCTGGCTGGTCACATCCACTTCGATGAACAATCCGCCGATTTCGGCGGCGACCGCTTCGCCATGCGTCCGGTCCCGGTCGAACAGGGTAACCTTCACCCCTTCAGCCGCCAGCATGCGGGCCGTTGCCGCCCCCAGACCCGAAGCGCCTCCTGTGACAACCGCTGCGCCAAAGTCCCTTACCTGCATTTCATCCTCCTCGAACGGGCCTTTAAGCCATGGATTTCTAAAGCATCTATTCAATCTTTTGACTTGAACGTCAACGTCAATTGAAAAGCCTTTTGAAATCAGAGAGGTGACTTTCCCATGGCAGGCGAGCGCCTGGCCCGTTCCGGAACGGGTGCCAAGAGTCTCCACTCTCTGGAATGAACTGACCCTGACTCCCGCCCTGAACGGGTGACGACCCAATTCAGGCAAGACAGGTCCCGGATTGAAGAACAGGAAACAGGCAGGATGGGAGAAAAGAAGCATTTTGAGGACGGCCGAACACCACCCCATCGCCCTCAAGCAGATGAGTGGACCGGCTTCAAGCCGGTCACTCAGGCGGCAAGGCTCCCCCCGGCCCTCACTCAAGGCAGAGCGGGACCATGGCAAAGCCGGCATACTTACAGTTTCAGGGGCGCAGGATCATACCTTCGCTGGCGACCAGCGCACCGGGATGGGCATCGTTCACGGCAATGGCGATCTCGTCGAGCGCATCATCGGACCGGCGGGGATCATGGTGGAAGATCACAGGCACGCGGACATTGGCCTTCCGGGCAAGTTCCATGGCCTTTTGCCAGGTGGAATGGCCCCAGCCCTTGTAGACCGGATACTCGTCATCGGTGAACATGGCATCGTAAATCATGATGTCCGCCCCTTCGACGAACGCCTGAACATTTTCATCGATTTCCGGCACGCCATGCTCGTGATCGGTGATGATGCAAATCGATTTACCCTGAAAATCGAACCGGTAGCCGCAGGCACCACCTGGATGGTTCAGCCGCACCGTGGAAATCTTCAACCCATCCTCCCGGGGCAGAACATCACCGGCCTGGAAGGTGCGGAAGTCGACGGCCTTCAGTGTCTTGGCGGCAACCGGGAAAATCGGAGGCGACATGATCCGGCTGACGATATCGACCAGGGATGTCTCGTCCTCGAAGTGACCGGCCCAGGCCGTCACCTCGAACCGGTCGTCGTAGGCAGGCTTGAAGAACGGCAATCCGCAAATGTGGTCCAGATGCGTGTGGGTGAACAGGAGATCGAACTTGCGCGGCCCCTGACTGCAAAGATCCATACCAAGGCTGCGGGCACCGGAACCGCAATCGATCAGAATCAGAGCCCCGCCGGCACGCAGTTCAAAGCAGGTCGTTTCGCCGCCGTAGCGTAATGTCGACGCTCCGGGGGTCGGGGTCGATCCTCTGGCGCCCCAGCAGCGAAGCGAAAAGTCGGAAGCCAAATCTCGTTCTCCTTACGCCGCCGGTCCGGTGCGCGCTGCGGCCAGATCGCGGGTGGTGCGCTCCAGCCGGAGTGCCAGGGTCCGCATGACCTCCAGCGACATCTCGGGAAACTCCTTCAGCAGCTTCAGGAAATCGTCCTTGGAAACCGTCAGGACATCCATGTCCGACGTTGCGACGACAGAAGCTGTACGGGGCACGTCGCACAAAATGGCGATCTCGCCGACGATGGAGTTCTCCTTGATCTGCGCGACCGGCCGTTCCCCGTCCGGGGTGTTGACCAGAATTGACGCGGATCCTGCCAGGATGATGAAGGCGCTGTCGCCCTCCTCCCCTTGCGTGCACAAACGCTCCCCCGTCTTGAAGGCGATGCGGTCACTAATAAACGCAAGCAGTCTCAATTTGGTTGCGTCGATCCCCCGGAACAAGGGCACCTTCCGAAGGACTTCGACTTCAGTTTCCAGAGACACACGAACCTCCTAGACCGGACCGGCCAATGGCCGCAATCCAGCTTTCAACTTCCTGGAGCCCAGAAAAGCACCTTGTGACCTCAGCCTCAAGCATCCTGATCCCCATCTTGAATGATACGCCCCTGATCCAGTGTAATTTTCATTGAAAACTCACTGGAAGGCGCATGCGAGGGCGCCCCAAACAGGAGCGTCCTTCCCTTCACGATCCCGCGCAAAGTGGCGCGCAGGGCCACATCCTCGTCACTCATGCCCGTACCGATATCGTCCAGGATGGTTACCTTGGCGTTTTTCAACAGGGCCCGGACGAGCGCGAGACGCCGGCGCTGGCCAGCCGAGAGACGGGAGCCCGACACACCGACATGGTATTCGAACCCGGCAAAGACGATCGGTTCACGCAGATGGTTTTCTTCAACGATCGCCCGGATGACGGCATCAATTCTCTGGCGCGCATCCCGCCGGTCAACGCGCGGGCGCCCGAAGAGCAGATTGTCCTCAACGGATAAGGGGGGCAGATAGACTTGCGGGTCGATCGGCAGGAACAGATCGCTGCCTTGCACCACCTTTTCATAGAAATTGCGGCGGGCCTCGATGATCCGCCCCTTCACCTCGTCATTCATGATTCCGAGACGATGACGGGCAGGAACAAGCTTCAGGGCCAGGGAGATAAGGCGGTCCTTGTCCCGCTGGGTCAAAGTGGGTCTTTGAGCCGAGGACTTTGCAATGCGCACGATCCGGTCGAACTCAGGCAGCTCTTCCCGGGTCAGGAACGAATAGGTGTTCAGCAGCCCGCTGTCTTCGCTGACATTGGCGAAGAGTTCCAGCATGGTCTCTGCCACCCTGAGGCCCGCTTCCTGAAGCCGGATATCAAGCCCAGTTTCCGTCAGGAAGGCACGGACTTCCGGCAGTTCCGGCACTTGATCCACCGTGATCGACGGATCATTCGGCACGGCAAAAAACAAGTTTTCCGCAATGCTCGCACTGGCATTGAACCGGTCCTTGTCCCAAAGCTCGACCAATCCCTCCAGCTGGGGATCTCCGCTGATCCGCTCGCCCAGCGCAGCCCGGACAGCCAGGATACGCTCGGCAAACCGGTCATTGAGAGCCGGATCCAGCCGGGACTGCAGCCCCAGCCGGTAGATATCCGCCTCCAGGCCGACTGCCTTGAGCAGGTCCAGGGCACGGTTATCCAGCCCCGTGACATCGGCAACGCCGGCGGCCTCGAAATCATCCCAGATCGCGCCGATGTCATAGGTCGGGTTCCGGGTTTCCTTGGCTTCAAGCAGGCGGCGCTTGTAGTCCTGCTTGCTCTCTCCCGCGCGCTCGACGGGAACCAGAGGCCGGTGCCGCAGACCGTAGAAGAGGTTCTCACGGATGGTGCCGGACCAGATATGAACCGAACCGCCCACATAGGCGATCTCGCGGCCAAGGGTCGAGGCGGTCAGGTTTTCAAGGTTCTGGCCGCCGATTTCCACTTTTCCCGAGGATGGGCTGACAAGACCGGCCGCCAATTGCAGGACTTCGGACCGGCCGGACCCGTCCGGCCCGATCACGATGCAATCCGCGCCTTCGGGCACTTTCATGGAGATGTCGTAAACCTCCTGCCCTGCCGCCCCGCCGGAGAACGTGACGCCGCTGAGGACCAGATCGCCCTGAAGCTCGACTTTCTCGTCGGAGATAAGACGCTCGACCGGATAGATGTCCACCGGATCGAAGTTCTCGACCACGGTCTGATACTTCACATCCACGTCGGCGACCATCTGGTAATAGGCAAGCAGTTCCTTCCAGGGGCCGGCCAGATCCTTGTAGGCCGCGATCACGGCCAAGAGCGCACCGATGCTCAAGTTCCCCTCGATCACCAGATACCCCCCGATCAGGTAGAAAAAGAACGGGGTCAGCTGGTTCATGAAGTTATTGAGAAACTTGATGAAATACTTGCGATTGAAGATCTCGTAGCGGATCTTGAAATTCTGGTAGAGCCGGTCGGAGATATCCGCCGAATGCCACGCGGAAGCATCGTTGGCATGAATTTCCGGAACGCCGGCAATGCTCTCCCCGACCTTGTCGGCGATCAGGCGGACGTTCTTCACCCTCTGCCGGGACAGAAGGATCACCTTTTTCTGCAGCTTGGGAATCACATAGCCCTGGATCGGATAGGACGAAACCGCAGCCAGACCCAGCAGCGGATCCTGCATGAAGATAAAGCCGAGCTGAACGACCAGCATGCCGCCCTGATAGGCCGGCAGCGCAAAGGCTTCCCCGATAAACCCGCCGACGTCTTCCACCTCGGAGGTGATCATCGGGATGATTTCACCGGAGCTGACTTTCCGGAAATGCGGCAGGCGGAAGCGGAGAACCCGCTGAAACAGCTCGAACCGGAGGCGGCGCAGCATGCGCTCGCCAAGGCGCCCCTTGTAGACGTTGATGTAGAGCTTCAGGCCGTTGGACAGAATCACAAGGCCCAGAAACGCCATACAAAGCAAAAACAGATAGGAGACCTGGTCGAACTCAAGACCGGCGATTTCCCGCGGGAAACCGTCTCCCTGCACGGCGTCATTCACGATCAGCTTCGGCAGTTCCAGTAGAACATAACTGACCGGGTAAGAGAGGACCGTTATGAGGAGAATAAACACTTGCTGGCGTGCGCTGAACTTCCAAATGAAGCGAAACAGGCTCTTTTCCATAACGGGTTCCAAATTGATTTAGCGCAACGTCGTGCAATAAACGAAGTGATGGTATATTACTCAGCCTCTGGACAAGCGCCAGAAATGTTTGCATTCCCGTTACATAACGGGTTGCGCTTCATTTGGGAACCGACGAAAACCCCGCAAACAGCGGGCACAGAAATGGCCGGCTTGGCGCATAAAATGGGGTAGCATGCGTTCCAATTCTCCGAAGATCCTTATCTACAGCCACGATTCCTTCGGGCTGGGGCATCTCAGACGCTGCCGGGCAATTGCTCATTCGCTGGTCGGCAAGTTTGACGACCTGTCGGTTCTGATTCTGTCCGGTTCGCCGATCATCGGCAGTTTCGAGTTCCGCTCCCGTGTGGATTTTGTCCGCATTCCGGGTGTCATCAAGCTGCGCGACGGCGAATACACGCCCCTGTCGCTGCATCTGAACATCGATCACACGCTGGCGATCCGCTCCTCGATCATCGAGCACACCGCCAAGGTCTTCAATCCGGATGTCTTCATTGTGGACAAGGAGCCGCTGGGCCTGCGCGGTGAAGTGCTGCCGACGCTGGAAGCGCTGAAGGACACCGACACGCGCCTGGTTCTGGGCCTGCGTGACGTCATGGACGATCCGGAGATCCTGCGCCAGGAATGGGAACGCAAGAACGTCTACCCCGCGCTGGAAAAGCTTTACGACGAAATCTGGGTTTACGGCCCGGAGGGCATTTGCAATCCGGTTGAGGGGATCGAGCTGCCGGCGGGCGTCGAGGACAAGATGCTTTACACCGGCTATCTGCGCCGGTCTCTGCCCGAGGGCATGGAGAGCCTGCCGAAGCCGGCTCCCTTCGGCGCGGAGCCCTATATTCTCGTGACGCCCGGCGGTGGAGGCGACGGCGTCGAGATGGTGGACTGGGTCATGCGGGCCTACGAGGCACGCAAGAACCCGCTCTATCCGGCGCTGATCATCCTCGGCCCCTTCATGCCTGCGGCCGCGGTTGCCCAGTTCGTCGAACGCGCCGAGCATCTGCGCGATGTGGAAATCATCCGGTTCACGCCGCAGATCGAACCGTATCTCGCCAACGCCACGGCCATCGTCGGCATGGGCGGCTACAACACTTTCTGCGAAATCCTGTCCTTCAACAAGCCGACTCTGATGGTGCCGCGGATCATCCCGCGCCGCGAACAGGCGATCCGCGCTGCCCGCGCAGAAAACAGTGGTCTGCTGCAGGTTCTGCCCATCGATGCTTATCCGGACCCGGACCTGATGGCCGATGCTCTTGCCAGCCTGCCCAAGGTGCCGCGTCCCTCCCACGCAGGTGTCGACAACCTGCTTGGCGGTCTCGAGGTCATCGGCTCGCGTGTCGGAGAGATCTTCGAAGAGGCTCGCGCCGCCCGCCGGGCGCCCCACCTCGTCAATTATTAAGGCTGCCTGTCCTCAGACCGCCTGAAGCCCGTTTTAAAGAGACCAACATGTCCCGCATTGCCGTTGTGGTGAAAGGCTATCCGCGCCTTTCGGAAACCTTTATCGCTCAGGAAATTCTCGGGCTTGAGCGGCGCGGCATACCGATCCTGATCGTTGCCCTGCGCAAGCCTTACGATCCCTTCATTCACGAGCTGCACCGGCAGATCTCCGCCGAAGTGCTTTACCTGCCGGAATATGTGAAGGACGACCCTGCCCGTGTGGCGCGGGCCAAACGCTGGGCAGAACAACAGCCGACTTATGCAGATGCCAAGGCGCTGTTTGATGCGGACTACGCGAAGGAGCACAACGCCGGGCGCCAGCGCCGCTGGGCGCAGGGCTGCGTCTTTGCCCATGAACTGCCGGAAGACGTGACCTGGATCCACACCCACTATCTGCACACCCCCTGCTCCGTTGCCCGCTATGCGGCGCATCTGTCGGGCAAGGGCTGGTCGTTCTCGGCCCATGCCAAGGACATCTGGACCAGCGCGGAATGGGACCTGCGCACCAAGCTGGATGACGCGGCCTGGGGCGTGACCTGCACCGGCGTCAATGTGGACCATCTCAGGGGCCTCTCCGCGAACCCGGACAAGGTCGAGCTGGTCTATCACGGACTGGATTTCACCGGCTTTCCGGAACCCAAGGCAGAACCTGCGGAGCGGGACGGAACGGGTGATCCCGTGCGCATCGTTTCCGTTGGCCGGGCCGTCGAGAAGAAGGGCTATGACGATCTTCTGAAAGCCCTGACCCTGCTGCCGTCTTCGCTCAACTGGCACTTCACCCATATCGGCGGGGGCGAACTGTCCGACGAGCTGAAGGTCCTGGCGGACCGGTATGGCCTATCGGACCGGATCACCTGGCGGGGCGCGCAGCCGCGCGAGGAAGTCATCAAGTCCTGCTCGGAATCCGATCTCTTCGTCCTGCCCTCCAAGCTTGCCAAATCCGGCGACCGGGACGGGCTGCCGAACGTGCTGATGGAAGCTCAGTCCATGGGCCTGTGCTGCCTGTCCACCAGCGTCTCCGCCATCCCCGAACTGATCCGGAACGGCGAGACCGGCGTCTTGGTGCCGCCTGCGGATGCGGAAGCCCTTGCGGGGGCGCTGGCCGATCTGATTGCGCAGCCGCAAAGCCGTGATAGGCTGGGCCGTGCCGCGTCCGCGCATGTGCGCTCCACCTTTGCCAGCGCACCGGGGCTCGACCGGCTGGCGGACAAGTTCCGCAAGGTTCTTTAAGCAGAAAGCGGGACACCGCCTTGAAGATCGCATTCACCGCGCCGATGAAACCGCTGGACGATCCGGTTCCCTCCGGAGACCGGACCATGGGCCGCCTGATCGTTCAGGCGCTGGAGCTGGGCGGCCATGAGGTGCGCGTCGCGAGCCGGTTCCGTACCTGGGTGAAGGAAGGCGGCGACGCCGCGATCCTGACCCGCGAGACCGAAGGCCTGAGTGAGGCCGACCGGATCACCCGGGAGTGGGAGGCAGAGGGCTACCGGCCCGACGTGTTCCTGACCTATCACCTCTATCACAAGGCGCCGGACTGGATCGGCCCGGCGCTTGCCGACCGGTTCAACCTGCCCTACGCGATCATCGAGGCAAGCCGTGCCCCAAAGCGTCAGACAGGCCCCTGGGCACTGGGATTCAGGGCAGCCGATGACGCCCTGGCCCGCGCCGATGTGGTCGGCGCGCTTCACCATGCGGATGCGGAATGTCTTGGCGCTGTGCTTCAGCGGGACCGGCTGAAGATCCTGTTACCGTTTCTGGACACCCTGCCGTTCGAGACCGCAGCAGACCTCGTGATCAAGCATCACAAGGCTCCCAAACTGCTGGCCGCCGGCATGATGCGCGAGGGCGACAAGACCCGCTCCTATGAGGTTCTGGCGGACGCCCTTTCCCGCTGCATGGATCTCGACTGGTCCCTGACCGTCATCGGCGACGGGCCTAACCGGGCCTATGTGGAAAGCCTGTTCCCGCCCGAGCGCACCAGCTTTCTCGGCGCCCTGCCGCCGGAACAGATGCCACAGCATTATGCCGCGCACGATCTTTTCGTCTGGCCGGCCATCCGCGAGGCCTTCGGCTTTGTGTTTCTCGAAGCCCAGGCGTCCGGCCTCGGCGTTGTTGCAGGCAGCACCTTCGGCGTGCCGGACATCGTTCAGGACGGCAAGACCGGTCTGCTGGCGCCTGAAGGCGATGCGGAGGCCTTTGCCGCCCATCTGCGCGCCCTGATCCCCGACCCGGCGCGCATAGAGCAGCTTGGAGAGGAGGCTGCGCGCCATATCCGCTTCCGGCACACGCTGGAGATGGGATGCGCGCGGCTGAATGCCTTCCTTGAAACGGCTCTCGACAACCGCTGGCAGCGCAGCACCGCGCCCCGCCGTCCGCACCAATCCTCCGGCCAGCCTCTATGATCCCTGCTCTATGACCCTTTCCGCCTTCCTCCACGTCCAGCACCTTCTGGGCACCGGCCATGCCGTGCGCACAGCTGCCATCGGCAAGGCCCTGGCCGCAGGCGGTGTTCATGTGACGCTCGCCACCGGCAACCTGCTGCCACCGACCCTCGACACATCCGGTCTTGAGGTGGTCCAGCTGCCGCCGGTCAAAAGCCCGGATGCGGTCTTCAACCGGCTGGTGACCCCGGACGGCACCCCCATTGACGACGCCTGGCAAAAGGCCCGCGTTGCAGAAACGCTCAAGGCCTTTTCCGCCCGCCCCTATGACCTGCTCCTGACCGAGACCTATCCCTTCGGACGGCGCCAGTTCGAATTCGAATTGTCCGGGCTTTTGCAGCTTGCGAAATCCTCATCCCGGAAGCCACTGATCGCCACCTCCATCCGCGACATTCTCGTGCGCAAGCAGGAGCTCTGGAAAGAGGAGTGGATGGCCGATCAGGCGCGGGCTAATTACGACCGCATCCTCGTTCATTCCGATCCCGAGTTCGTCCGCCTTGCCGACAGCTTCCCCTTTGCCGAAAGGGTCGAACATCTGGTGCGCTACACCGGCTTTGTCGGCGGCGGGCCGCGTCCGGTGCCGCCGGAAGGCGACGGAGAGGATGAGGTGATCGTCTCCTGCGGCGGCGGAGCCGTTGCGGAAAACCTGCTTGCGGCCGCCCTTGATGCCCGTCCCCTGTCCCGAAGAGCCGACGACACTACTTGGCGTCTGCTTGTTGGCCATGACATTCCGGAAGCGGATTTTGCGGCCTACTGCGCCCGCGCCTCGGAAGGTGTCATCGTGGAACGGGCAAGACGGGATTTCCCGGGCCTTCTTCAGCGCGCCCGTCTCTCCGTCTCCCAGGCCGGATACAACACGGTGCTCGACATCCTGATTGCAGGTGTGGCCGCCGTCTTCGTGCCTTTCGCGCAGGTGAAGGAAACCGAGCAAACCCAGCGCGCCGAAGCCCTTTCCGCCCATGGCAGAGCGATCGTCACCCCGGAACAGAACCTGACGCCGGAGCGTCTGGCTACCGCCGTGGACGATGCCCTTGCCCTGCCGCGCAAGGAGACCCATGTCCGCCTGGGCGGGGCCGAGGAAAGCGCCCGCATCCTGCTGGAAGACCTGAAAGCCAGAGCTGCATGACTGCCGAATTCGACCGTTTTCAAGAGGAACTGACCGCACATCTCGACTGGTTTGCCGAACGGGGCCGCAAGGTCCGCTTCTGGTGGCGCGATGATGATGCGATCGAGCCGACCGCGGATCTGGACCGGCTGCTGGCGATTGCCAACCGGCATCAGGTGGATGTGGCACTGGCGGTCATCCCTAAGGATGCGACCGGGGCTCTGGCGGAGCGCCTCAAGGACGAGCCCCATGCGATCGTGCTGCAGCATGGCTGGCAGCACAAGAACTTTCAGCGCAAGGACCTTGGCGAGAAAGCCGCGGAACTTGGCACCCGCCGGGACGTGGAAGAGCTGACCGGACAGCTGGCGGAGGGCAAGGCGCGGCTGGAACAGCTGTTCGGCCCGCGCTTTGTGCCCGCCATTGTGCCACCCTGGAATCGGATCGCGCCGGAGGTCTCCCGCGCTCTGCCCAAGATCGGCCTGCCGGGACTGTCGACCTTCACCTTCCTGAATTTTCCGCGGGCCCATCAGGTGCAGTCCCACGTGGACATCATCAAGTGGAAGAAGGACCGCCGTTTCATCGGCTGGAATTCCGCCCGTCTGCGCCTGGACCTGCAGCTCTGCCGCCGCCGGACCAATCCGTCCGAGCCGCTCGGCATCCTCTCCCATCATCTGGCCCATGACGAAGGCTGCTACGCGTTTCTGGACAGGTTCCTGGCCATCGCCGCCCACCATCCGGGCGCGGAATGGCCCCGGGTGAAAGATCTGTTTGCGGCAGAATGAGTTGACGTCATGTCCAAAAGCACGCCCGCGACCCAGGTCCTTTCCAAGGCCGGAATTGCCTTCACACTCGTGACCTATGACTATGACCCGAATGCGGAACGGGTCGGCCTGCAGGCAGCTGAGGCGATCGGCGTGCCGCCATCGGAAGTGTTCAAGACCCTGATGCTGGAACTGGACGGCAAGCCGGTCTGTGCGATTGTTCCCTCCGACGAGGAGGTCAACATGAAGAAGCTGGCGGCAGCCCTTGGCGGCAAGTCGGCACAGATGATGAAACCGGTGAACGCCGAACGGCTGACCGGCTACAAGGTCGGCGGCATCAGCCCCCTCGGCCAGCGAAAGAGCGTACCAACCGCCCTGGACGAACTGGCGACGCTTTACGACGAGATCTTCCTCAACGGCGGCCAGCGCGGCCTCCAGATCCGCGTTGATCCGGAAGACCTGATCAAGGTCCTGAACTGTCAGGTTGCCGACCTGGTGCGGTGAGGGAGATACCCGCAGACTGATCCTGGACGAAGCTGGCCCGGGATCCACGAGTGTCTCACGTCGAGAATATCTTCCACCAAGGTTCAGCACCGGCAGTCTCGATTTGCTTCGGAGAGACCAGGGCCGATTTCTGTTCCTGTTGCTGGCTGCCGCAAATAATTTTCCACAAAACCTCAGCCTTGAGCATAAGACAACCTATGTTCTCTTTCTCTCCTTCAAGAAAGCTATTGTAGAAAACATAGTACGCTCCGGCCTTTTCCTCAGAGAAATAACCGGTAGAGCAGGAGGTGATGGCCAACTTCAACTGATCGATGTCGATCTTGTAGGAGTAGAAATCCTGCCCCTTGATGGCATCCAGTTTCTTCGCCTGGACCAACATCGTGTATCAAGCGTAATTCCAGATCCAGTCGCCGCCGAATTCAGATTCCAGCTTGGCGCCCTGCAAACTGGTGGTGCCAAGTCCGAAACCGTTGTCATTAGACTGTTGCTGTATGAAAGCCAGATTGACGCTGGTAATTGCATCCTCGCGGATCATCTCCCCCATGTTTGACGATGCAGCCATGACGTCATAAGTCCACACCGAGCGTTCTTTCAACACATTCACCAAAGTCATAGCAGGCTGCCTCTCTCAGAACCGGCCCCAGTCACCGGGCTTGTTCGAAGGACGCTGCAAGCAGCTCCTTTGTGACGCCATCCCTGATCAACTTGGCAACGGGCAGGCTGCGCAATCCATTCCCGCCAACAGTCGCTGTCTCACACGAGTTCTTTCCCAGCAGGAACTGGCGAGGTAGGATCTGGCAGTCCGTTTCCTTCTCCTGACATCGAGTTTCCCCAGTGACCGACACGCTCTATCTGCTTCAGCCGGGCTTTTCCGATCCGGCCTATCCGGGTGACACGTTCTATTGCTGGCACTGCGCGCTGATGGAGGGGGTATTGGCCTCGTTTCCAGAGCTGGCGGCAAGGATCGATGTCAGGCGGATTGCCTGGCCGAGGCCGCGCGCGGAAATCGTGGAGTTGCTTGGAGAAGAGAACCAATCATTGCCGGTTCTGGTTCTGGCGGAAGGCGGGTCCATCAATGACAAGGACGCGATCCTCAGCGCCTTGAGCGAGCGGCACGGGTTTCCCCTGCCCCACCCGTGACCTCATACCAACCCAGGACTCCAAAATTGTCTCCGCGCCGTCCCGGCCTTGAGCCGGGACCTGCCTTAAATCTATATTATTCTCAATAGAATAAACAAATGGGAGATCCCGGATCTACGCTTCGCTTCGTCCGGGAAGGCTCCATGGAAAGGTGAGCTTACCAGCCTAGGTCAAGCCACAACCGGCTTAACCAGACGCATGCGCCAGGTAACGCCCTTCTTGTCGGAGACGAGGCGGTAGTCGTCGAGGACTTCCCACTTCGTTTCGTCATCGGTTGCTTCCCACAGCTTGGCGATCAGCTTGTTGGCACCGCTTTCCGGGCGCTTGGGCGAATACATGGACAGGGCAATGACGCCGTCCTGCTTCAGGAACGGCACATAGCGGGCTACGAGGGCTGCCGGGTCTTCGGCGAAATGCAGGACTTCGTTGAAGACGATGGCGGAGAAGCTTTCGCCGTCTTTCGGCTCGAATGTGTGCATGTCGCCAGCCCGGAGCGAAGCGATAGACGGATCGACATTGGCGATCTCGAGCGCGGACGGTGCCAGATCCATGCCGACATAGCGCTTGATGCCCATGGGCTGCAGGCGCTCGTAGAGCAGGCCTTCGCCGCAGCCGATATCCAGAACCTCTTCCATGGAGCCGGTGAGGTTCAGCCACATGCCGATGATGCCGTAGCGGCCGCTTTCGGGCAGCGAGCGCAGAAAGGCCCAGCGGCCGGCTTCGTATTCCTCATTCCAGCCTTCAGCGGTGGTGGCGTTCTTGGACATGTATTCTCCAGACACTGCGCCCGCATCACGCCTTCCGGCGGCGGGCCACTTCAATTCAGGTTTGAGGATCACTTATAGGGATCTGCCGCGTCGCGCAAACCATCGCCCAGGAAATTGAACGCCAGAACCACAATGATGATCGGGATAACCGGGGCCATGAGCCAGGGATAGACCGTCACCACGGATATGTTCTGCGCTTCGTTCAAGAGCACGCCCCAGGACACGGACGGGCGGCGCAGGCCGAGGTTCAGGAACGACAGGGCCGTCTCCCCCAGGATCATCGAGGGGATGGACAGGGTCGCAGAGGCGATGATGTGACTGGTGAATCCCGGCAGCAGATGCCGGGTGATCACCCGCTTGGGCTTCGCCCCCATCAGCAGCGCCGCCTTGGCATATTCTTCTTCGCGCAAGGACAGAAGCTTGGAGCGCACGGCACGGGCAAGGCCCGGCCAGTCCAGTAGGCCCAGGATGACCGTCAGGCCAAAATAGATCCAGACCGGGCTCCAGGTCACTGGCAGCGCCGCGGACAGTGCCATCCAGAGCGGCAGCTCCGGCAGGGACCGCATGATCTCGATCAGCCGCTGGATCAGATTGTCGGCAAGGCCACCGAAATAACCGGCGATGCCGCCGAAGAACAGCCCGAGCACGATGGCAATTGTCACCCCGACCAGACCAACGGTGAGCGACAGGCGCGCGCCATAAACGAGACCGGAGAACTGGTCACGGCCCAGCCGGTCCGTTCCCAGAAGGAAAAGCGTGCCGCCTTCAGCCGGACAAACCAGATGGAAGTCCGCCTTGAACAGCCCCCAGAAGTCGTAAGGATCGCCCGAACAGAGGAACCGCAGCTTCTGAACCTTCGTCGTGTCGTCTGTAAAGACCCACTTCAGATTGACCATGTCCAGTTCGGACTTCATGCCGTAGACGAACGGGCCGACGAGCTTTCCCTCATGAAAGAGATGCAGCGGCTGCGGCGGGGCATAAAGATGCTGGCTGTCGCGGGTGTTGGGCGTATAGGGCGCGATCAGCTCCGCGAACGGGACGCAGAGATAAAATAGCAGCAGAATGACACCGGACCAGACCGCCAGCTTGTGGCGGCGGAACTTCCACCACATGATCTGCCATTGGGAGGCTTGATAGAAGCGCTCCTGCTCGGGCGTCAAATCCTCGGCAACCGCCGGATTAAAAGGATCTGGATGAACGTAATGGGTGCTCACGGCCGTGGTTTCCTTTGTCCCGGTCATGACGCGGCCCTCCCGCCAAGCCGGATTCGCGGATCAAGCACGGCCAGCAGCAGGTCGGACACCAGCATTCCGATCAGGGTCAGAACAGCAACGAAAAGAAGAATGAAGCCCGCCAGATACTGATCCTGGCTCTGCAGCGCGGACAAAAGCACCGGCCCGACGGTCGGCAGGTTCAAGACCACGGACACGATAACGGAGCCGGAAACCAGCGACGGGATCAGGTTGCCAATGTCGGCGATGAACGGGTTGAGGGCCATCCGCAGCGGATATTTGGCGAGCAGCTTCTTTTCCGACAGGCCCTTGGCTCTGGCAGTCGTCACATATTGCTTGTGCAGCTCGTCCAGAAGATTGGCGCGCAGGCGGCGGATCATCGCCGCCGTGCCTGCCGTGCCAATGACGATGGTGGGCACGACAAGATGGGCCAGAACCGACAGCACCTTGCCCATGCTCCAATCCTGATCAATGTATTCCGGCGCCATAAGCCCGCCCACAGACAGGCCGAACCAGCGGTTGAAGAAATAAAGCAGGATCAGACCGAGCAGGAAGTTCGGCACCGCCAGGCCGAGATAGCCCAGGAAGGTGAAGCCGTAGTCGCCCCAGGAATACTGCCGGGTGGCCGAGTAGATGCCGATCGGGAAAGAGACGATGTAGACGAACAGGATGGTGGTAAAGTTCAGGATCACCGTCAGCGGCAGTGTCGGGCCGATCACTGTTTCAACGGGTTTGTCGAACTCGAAGGACCAGCCCCAGTTCCCCTGCAGCAAGCCATCGAAGCCATGCGGGCCGGACCACAGGCCCACCCAGATCAGGTAACGCTCGAAGAAGGGCCGGTCGAGAGCGAATTCCTTGCGCAGGAATTCGAGCTTGGCAATAGACGCGGTTTCGCCGGTCGACTTGAGTGCCGAGATCTGGTTGGAAATATAATCCCCGGCAGGCAGTTCGATAATGAAAAACGTCAGGAAGCTGATGATAAGAAGCGTCGGGATCATCGCGAAGATCCGGCGCACGATATAGTAGATCATCAAATTTCCCCTCTCCCTCTTTTCTGCATTCTTGAGGGACTGTTTTTCTTATCTATCAAATGAAACGCGCCCGGGCAGACCCGGACGCGCATGACCATACCCGGGTTTAGCGGCGGTGCTTCTCGTCGAGGAAGAACTCATCCATGCGGTGAATACCGAACTGTGCGCCCGGATCCCAGCCGTAGATGGCCGTCAGGGGCACATTCTGCACGCCGTTTATGACAACCGGTTGCGGTACCTCGGACACAAGACCAATGTGGATGGTCTCATCCGCATGGATTTGCAGCATCTCCTCCCAGATCTTGCCGCGTTCCTCAGAGGATGCCGATCCAAGCCAGGACTTGTAAAGGTCCATCAGGCGGATAGCCGGTTCCCAATCAGGCTTCTCACCGCCAGCTCCTTGCGTCTCATAATAGTCGCCCCAGGCATGCCAGGACAAGAAATCACCGCTTGTGGGCGCATAGTCGTTGGGCGGCATCTCGGAGGTCGGAATACCGTTCTCGAAGCCGGACCAGACCGACATGACCAGATCGCCGGTCACAGCCCGGTCGCGGACGATGTCACGCTGGCTCGGCTTGATGAACAGCTTAATGCCGATTTCCTTCCAGGTTTCGGCTACGAGCTCCAGCGCATCGTCGTGGGACTGATGCTCGCCGAAGGTCTCGATGATGATTTCCAGCGGACGGCCGTCCTTCATCAGCCGCACACCATCGCCCCGGCGCTCGGTCATGCCCAGCTCATCCAGAAGCGCGTTGGCTTTGGCCGGATCATACTCCGCCCACTCACTGCGGAAGCTGGCCTTGTAAAGCGGGCTCATATCCAGAACCGTATCGTTCCCAGCCTTGCCCAGGCCGAAGAACAGGGTGCGGTTGATCATGTCGCGGTCGATGCCGACAGACAGGGCATGACGGAACCGCTTGTCCCGCAACAGCTCACGCCAGACCGGGTCCTTCACCGTCAGGTTCGGCAGAATGGAAATTTCCGACCCCTTGGTGTTGGTCCAAAGCGCCGTCGTATAACCGCTCTGGGCCTCGCCCTGCTTCAGAACCGTGATATCGGAGAAGGAGAGATTGCGCGCCTGAAGGTCGCTTTCGCCTGCCTGGGTCTTGGCGGCGATCAGCTTGCCGTCCGCAACGGTCATGATGACCTTGTCGATATAGGGCAGCTGCTGCCCTGTGCTGTCGACCCGGTGGTAATAGGGATTGCGGTTCAGCACAAAACGGCGGTCGCTGTCCCCATCTGTGCGCACCCAGGGCTGAAGCGACGGCAGATTGGGGTTCTGCGCGTTATACATGTCGTCCAGCTTGTTGTGCAGCGGTGCCCAGCCGCGGGCTTTCATTGCCTCGGCCTTTTCCTCGATAAACTCGGGCTTGCCGTATTTGACGTGGAACTGCTTCAGATAATGGGCAGGACGGTAGATGAACGGCGGGCTGGACTTGGCCAGTTCCGGCAGAAACAGCGGGTTCGGCTTGTCCCAGGTGTAGCGGACCGTGGTGTCGTCCAGCACCTCGAACTTCGGGCCTTTGCCATCCACGAGCAGGAACGGCGGCAGGCCGGACGGGTTCAGTTCCGTGTTCGATGCCACGTCTTCGAAATAATAACGCAGATCTTCCGCACCGAAAGGCTGTCCATCCGACCACTTGTGGCCCTTGCGCGTGTGCAGGGTGAAGGTACGGCCCTCCTCGACCTCGTAAGCTTCCAGAATGTCCGGAACAAGATCGAGCTTCTCATTGTAGCCCACGAGACGGGCATAGCCCCAGACATTGATCAGGCGCACATCCTTGGCCCGGCCGATCAGCGTATCCAATGTGCCGCCGGGTGTTCCCACCTTGCGGCCTTTGGCGTCCATGTCCACGATCAGCGGTTCGGCAGGCACACGCTCGCTCACCGGCGGCAGACTGCCGTCAATTCCAGGTGTTTCCTTCAGGTCCAGCGCCAGCGCCGGCCATGACGACAAAGCCGTGAAAACCAGCGCAAACGCGCCAATTCCCTTCCAAAACTTCATGCTGCAGTCCCCCTCGCGGCGCCGGAGGAAGCAAGCCCCGGCGCACAGACAAAATGATTTTCTTCTTGTTCAACCAGCACCGGCGCCATCTGATCGGTCAAGCGGTAAGGTTCCGGCCAGTTTGCCGGATCGGACGCCCTTTGGGCGCCAATTGCTGAGAAGTCGAGCGGCGCATTCAGATCCGGCGCGGGAACCGCTGCCAGAAGCGCCTTGGTGTAGGGATGCAGCGGATTGCCGACCACTTCCCGGGTTTCTCCAACTTCCACCACCCGGCCACGGCACATCACGGCGATCCGGTCGGCGATATAGTCAACCACCGCGAGGTTATGGCTGACGAACAGGTAGGTGAGATTGAGGTCGCGCTTGAGATCCTGAAGCAGGTTGAGGATCTGCGCCTGAACGGAGACATCCAGCGCCGAGGTCGGCTCGTCGCACAGGATGAACTCCGGATTGAGGGCCAGCGCGCGGGCAATGCCGATACGCTGGCGCTGGCCGCCGGAGAAGGAATGGGGATAGCGCCGCAGGTAGCGCGCATCCAGGCCCACCAGGCTCATCAGCGAGCGGGCGCGCTCTGCCTGCTCGTCTGGCGTTCCGATATTATGGATCTGCAGCGGCTCGGTCAGGATGTCATTGACCGTCATGCGCGGATTCAAAGAGGAGAAGGGATCCTGGAAGATCAGCTGGACGCGGCGGCGGTAGTCCATCAGATCATCGCCGGACAGCTTGGCGATGTCCTGAAGACCGTTGCCCCGGTTATAGAGAACCTTGCCGCCATTGAGGTCCAGGGCCCGCAAAACGGCGTTGGCCACCGTGGTCTTGCCTGACCCGGATTCTCCGACAAGCCCCAGGCACTCACCGCGTTTGATGGTCAGATTGACGCCGTCGAGTGCCTTCAAGACGGCCGGTTTGGGCGAGAAAAGACCGCTCTTGCGCAAGGCGAAGCACTTGCGGGCGTCCTGAACCTCCACCAATGGCTCGCCCGGAGCAACAGAGCACTCCACCCTGTTGCTCTTCAGATCTGCTGCATTGACGACGATCGGGCGGATCGGAACCAGCCGCTCGCTCTTGTCCATGTTGAAGCTTGGAACGGCGTTGAGCAGAGCCTTGAGATAAGCGTGCTGAGGATTGGAA
This sequence comes from Roseibium litorale, assembly GCF_014842915.1. Taxonomy (GTDB): domain Bacteria; phylum Pseudomonadota; class Alphaproteobacteria; order Rhizobiales; family Stappiaceae; genus Roseibium; species Roseibium litorale. The sequence continues at coordinate 29,599 of NZ_JACYXI010000013.1, forward strand.
AAGAGCTGCTGCGCAGTCCCCTTTTCCATGATCTTGCCGTGATAGATCACCACCACATCGTCGGCCATGTTGGCCACGACCCCGAAATCATGGGTGATCATCAGGACCGACATTTCCAGCTCAGCCTGCACATCCTTGATCAGTTTCAGGATCTCCGCCTGGATCGTAACATCGAGGGCTGTTGTCGGCTCGTCGGCGATCAGCAGGGCCGGATTACAGATCATGGCCATGGCGATCATGGCACGCTGGCGCAAACCGCCGGACAATTCGAAGGGATAGGCATCGAGCGCACGGGCAGGATCGGGGAATTGCACCAGCTGGAGCATGCCGCGGGTTAGCTCCCGCGCTTCCGTCCTGCTCACGTTCCGGTGCAGCAGAGCCGCCTCCCCGATCTGGTCGCCGATGGTGTGCAGCGGCGACAGCGAGGTCATCGGCTCCTGAAAGATGATGGCGACGCGGTTGCCGCGAAGGTCGCGCATGACGGCGCCCTTGCGGTCCAGACCGGCAATGTCCACAGGCTCGCTGCTGCCGCGCGGGTCGGCCAGAAGCACCCGGCCAGATGTGACCGTTGCGGCCGTAGGCAAAAGACCCATGATGGTTTGGGAAATGACAGTTTTTCCGGAACCGGACTCGCCGACCAGAGCCACGGTCTTGTTCTGAGGAACCGTGAAGGACACATTGTCCACCGCACGGGTACGCCCCTCAGCCGTATGAAAATCGACAGTCAGGCCATCGATTGTCAAAACATCCACTGCCACTTCCTCCCGCGCGGTAAAGCGTGTCTCCACTGACACTAAAAGCCAGTGCCGGGTCGAAAGACAACCACAATTACCAGCAACTTAGCAATGGGTAAGGGGGAAATGATTGAAGTGTGATCCAGATCACAAACAGAGATCTGTCAGGCCATGCCGTTATTCAGCGGCGGTGATCGCAGGAAGACTGTAATCAGCAGTTTCCGGCTTGGCGAAAGGATCCAGTTTCCAGACCTGAAGTGCCCCGGCCCTGCCCCTCAGAGCGAAGTCTCCGGCAGCCTGTTCGCAGGTCTCGCCCGGCAGCTGGGACACCGTATCCGCACTGGCCAGGATCACAACCTCTTCACCGATACCTAGATCTCTCCCCAGAGACTGCAGACGTTCCGTAACGTTCACCGTGTCTCCAACGACAGTATAGTTCCAGCGGTCAAGCGCCCCGACGTTGCCGACAACCGCTGGCCCGGTGTGAATGCCGATACGCAGATGGATTACTGGAGCGCCGGTGTTTGCGGCCACAAGATTTGCGGCGTGGAGCGAACGTGCGATACGCCTTGCACTGCGCACTGCGGCAGCGGCATGGTCCGGCCGCGCGTCCGGCGCGCCCCAGAAGGCCAGCATGCCGTCGCCGATAAACTTGTCGACGGTGCCGCCTTCGGCTTCAACGGCAGCAACAAGGATCGAGAAATGCTCGTTGAGATGGCGGGCGGTTTCACTGGCGGTCATGTCTTCGGACAGGGCCGTAAAGCCGACGATATCGGTAAAGACCACCGTCAGTTCGGCTTCCCTTGCCTGGGCCGCACGTTCACCACCCAGCCGCATCAGCTTGGAAAACAGCGATCTCGGCACGTAGGTGTTCATGGCCTTCAGGCCTTCAACCATCGAATTGAAGGCAAGCGCCACCTGATCAAGCTCGGCAACCCGGCTGCGCGGCAGCGGCTGCACATCTTCAAGCGCGAGGCTGCCAACCTTGCGGGACTGGATCGCAAGCACCTTCAACGGCATTGCCACGCGGCGTCCCATCCAGATGGCAATCATCACCGCAATCATGAGCGCACCGACGCCGACGATCGCCGAACCGGTCAGCCGGCGGATCTCACGGGAAATGGAAACCCCGCGGAAATACTGGCCGATCACCCAGGGCTGGTCGCTGTAACCCGGCACGACGATCCGCATCATGATGAAATCGTCTTCCCCAACGTCTATCTGGGACACGTCGATCCCGGAGGCTGCCGCCTTGTCGAAACCGGACAGTTTCTCGCCTTTATTAATGGCCGCCAGAACAGGATCTCCGAGCTCGGTCCGGCGTGCAGGCAAGCTTTTTGCAGGTTTCCCGCCGGTCTGCAGCTCTTCCATATCCGAGTGGAGGATCACGTCATCCCCATTGGCGATGATGAAGATCGTGGCGTCGTCGCCCTCTTCAATGCTGCGGATCGCCGTCCCCAGTTCGGTCAGGGAACTGGCCGCCGTCAACGTCGCCACCTTCTTGCCGCCCCGCACCAGCGGCACGGAGATATTGGCGAACTGGCCGATGTCGTTCAGCATCAACGGGCCCCAGGTCGGCGGGCTTTCTGCTGTCAGTTTGGGAAGAACGTATGTCTTCTCGCCTCCAGAGGGGATCTGGCGCCGGAAAGGCCACAGCCGTCCATTCGGCGCCCGGTAGACGCCGAAATTGTCACCGTTGAGATCGGTCACCACGAGAACAGTGATCTGATCATTTGCGGCAAGGGCGACTTGCAGCTGCCCGAGTGCCGCCGAAGTGTCCTCCAGGCTGATAATTCCGTTGTCAAAAAACGGCTTCAGATCGGTCACGGCCTGCTCCACGGAGCTGAAATGCCCGCGAAGCTCGCGCTCCATGCTTTGGGTGATCAGGATCGCCTTGTCGTTTAAAAGCGAGAAGGTGTTGCGGAAGTTCGCCTTGATTGAAAGAAACAGGACGAGCGCCAGCGCAACCGCGACAAAACCACCGAAACCGAAGGAAATGATACGGGTGAGCGGTATGTTCAGACGCCGCCGCTTACGCTTTGGAACCACGACCTTGTTCAAGTCTGCGTCCTTCTTCCCTGGATGGCCCTCTTGGTTACGGCCAGTTTCCAGAACTTTCATATATGCCTTGCTGACACCTGCATCCTAACCAAAACTATGGCGTAGCACAGGCGCTAGCTGGGTTTCTTCGCGTCCGCCACCGGAAAATGGTAACGATTTGTCCCGGCGGATCAATCCTTTGCCGCAGTTAACCCTAGCTCGGCAAGAATCTCTTCCGTGTGCTCTCCCAGCCCGGGAGAAGCCCGCTCCAGCACCAGATTACTCTCCGAGAACCGTATTGGTGTCCGTACGGAGGGAATCGTTCCGGAAGCAGCTGATGGTAAAGGCAGGTCCACCTTCATCTGCCGGTGGGCCAGTTGAGGATCGTCAAACACATCCGCGACCGTGTTGATCGGCCCTGCCGGAACGCCCTTTTTCTCCAGTTCGGACAAGAGCCCGTCACGGGTGAACCTGATGGTCTCCTCAAGCAGGACCGGTATGAGCTGCTCCCGGTTGGCAACACGTCGCGCATTGGTGGCGTAATCCGGATTTTCCAGAAGATCCCGCCGGTCCAGGATCTCGCACAGCTTCACGAACTGGCTATCATTGCCCACGGCAATGATCAGATGGCCGTCGCTTGCCGGAAACACCTGATAGGGAACGATGTTCGGATGCGCATTGCCGAGACGGCGGGGCGCTGTCCCGGAGACCAGATAATTCATCGCCTGATTGGCGAGAATGGCTGCAACAGAATCCAGAAGCGCCAGATCGACACGCTCCCCCCTGCCGGTCTGATCCCGGCGGCGGAGCGCTGCCAGCACGCCAACCACTCCGTAGAGGCCGGTGAAGATATCGGCTACCGCGACGCCCACCTTCTGCGGCTCGCCGTCCGGCGATCCGGTCAGGTCCATCAAGCCGCCCATGCCCTGGATCATGAAGTCATAGCCGGCCCGGTGCGCATAGGGCCCGTCCTGGCCGAAGCCAGTGACAGAGCAATAGATCAGACGCGGATTCAAGGCCTTCAGGCTGTCATAGTCGAGACCGTATTTCTCCAGCCCGCCAACTTTGAAGTTCTCGATCAGGACGTCCGCATCCGCGACCAGACGGCGGACGATCTCCTGCCCCTGCTCGGTACGGAAATCAGCCGCAATGGACCGCTTTCCCCGGTTGCAGGCATGGAAATAGGCGGCATCCAGCCGGTTGCCTTCGCCATCCTCGACGAAGGGAGGTCCCCAGCCGCGCGTGTCATCGCCCGCAGGAGATTCGACCTTGATCACGTCGGCCCCGAGATCGGACAGGGTCTGGCCGATCCAGGGACCTGCCAGAATCCGCGCGAGTTCCACGACCTTCACACCCTCAAGAGGAGCAGCCATGAGTGCCTCCCTGGCAAACCGCCGCAGCGGTCAGCCTTGCTTCCGGTAGAGATGATAGCGGCCCGGGCGGATGCCTTCAGGCTTGGGCAGCGTTTCGAAGTTCGGCAGATCCAGCGGCAAGCCGGACAGAACGTAGCCACCCGGCGCCGTGTGCAGGTCGATCAGCGGCGACAGCCAGGAAGACGTCGCCAGGTCCATCGTCGGATCACCGGAGCCGAGGTCGCAATGGATGAAGGCGGCTGGTCCCTTGATGCGCGGCCCGCAATAGGCGAGCGTGTCCCGGATTTCCCCGAAGATCATATGCTCGGCATCCGGAATGCAGCTCGGATGACAGGCCAGATCCCGGTCGAAGACATAGATGTCCCGGTCAGGCAGGATCTCACGGATATGGTCATAGGTCCGGCCATTGCCGAGTCCAAGCTCAAGCACCGGCCCCTCTACCCCTGCAAGGCGCGCCGTGACGTCTTCCAGCAAAATCTTCTGGGCCGTGAGGCGGCGAATGAAACTGTCGAGGCGACTCATACCAAAATCCCGTGATTAAATGCGGCTTCTCCTTAGCTCGCTGAACCGGCAAGGTCAAAGGAAGCAAACGGAACCACACCCTCTTGTGATCTTGCGCGAGATCGGCAGGAGGGATCTTCCCGGCTTGCGGAACCCACAAGCCCCGTGGTTCAAGGGGAAGATAACGCAGGAAGCCGCTGCACGAGGAAGGAAGCGAAGATGCCCGAGCTCGATCTGGAAGCCGAATACAACAATCGGGAACGGGTTCCGGAGCATCCGGCGATCATCGCTGGATGGGCACAGGACGCAGAGGCGTACCGCAAGGCCCGTCCAGACGCCAAGCTGGACCAGGTCTATGGCCCTTCCCCGCGCAATATCTACGACTTCTTTCCGGCGGAGCAAGGTAGCCCGGCGCAACGCCTGACCGCTCTCTTCATTCATGGCGGTTACTGGCAGGCTTTGGACAAGAGCTACTTCTCACACATGGCGCGGGGCTTGAATGCGCGCGGATTTGATGTGGTGGTCGCCAATTACTCGCTTTGCCCCGCCATTTCTGTCGGCGGCATAACCGGGGAGATGCAAGCCCTCGCAGGTCACATCCACCGGCTCACGGGCCGGAGGCTTGCCGTTTACGGCCATTCTGCCGGCGGACATCTGACCGCAGCCCTGATGGCGGCGGACTGGGAGGTGCAGGGGTTGCCCGCCGGTCTCGTCGCGGCCGCCATGCCCATCTCCGGCCTGTTTGATCTGGTGCCGCTTGTCTCCACAAGTGTCAATGCCGCGCTGGGACTGGATGAGGACAGCGCACGGGCTGCGTCCCCGATTTCGGCTCCAAAGCCCACGAGCGGACGCTACATTGCCGTCGTTGGCGGGGCGGAAAGCTCCGAGTATCTGCGCCAGAGCCGCCTTCTTACCAGCCTTTGGCAAGGCCCAGCCTTAAGTGGTGAGCTGGACATTCTGGAAGGCGCGAACCATTTTACTGTCATCCTTCCTCTCGCAGACCCGTCCAGCACGCTGGTTTCCAGCCTGGCCGGGATCGCCAGTGATCACTGACCGACACGCAACCGGACCTTTACATGCGCACCGATACTGCCGCCGCCATTCATCTGGAAGACTACCAGCCTGCGCCCTATCACATCGACACGGTCGATCTGGACATCCACCTTGACCCGACCGCGACGCAGGTGAAGGCAACCCTCGCCATCCGGCGGAGAGAGGGCGTCGACCCCGGCACCCCGCTCTGGCTGAACGGCGACGAGACCGCCTTCACCGGTCTTGCCCTCAACGGCGAGGCTCTGGATGAAAGCGCCTATACCGCCAATGAGCGGGAGCTGGTCCTTCATGCGCCTCCCGCAGACCCCTTCACGCTGGAAATCCGCACCTGGGTGAATCCGGATGCCAACACCCAGCTGTCCGGCCTCTACCGTTCCTCAGGCAATTATTGCACCCAGTGCGAGGCTGAGGGCTTCCGTCGGATCACCTATTTCCTGGACCGTCCGGACGTCCTGTCCGTCTACACCACGCGGATCGAGGGCAGGAAAGAAGAAACACCGGTTCTTCTTGGCAACGGTAACCCGGTGGAAAGCGGCGACATCCCGGGAACCGACCACCATTACGCCATCTGGCATGACCCGCACCCCAAGCCGTCCTATCTGTTCGCGATGGTGGCGGGAAACCTCGCCCATATCTCCGACAGCTTTGTCACCTCGTCCGGGCGCAAAGTCGATCTGAAGATCTACGTGGAGCCGGGCAAGGAAGACCGCTGCGGCTGGGCGATGGACAGCCTGAAGCGCTCCATGAAGTGGGACGAAGACGTTTTCGGCTGCGAATACGATCTCGATGTCTTCAACATCGTCGCCGTTTCGGATTTCAACATGGGCGCGATGGAGAACAAGGGCCTCAACATCTTCAACGACAAGTATGTTCTGGCCGATCCGGAAACCGCGACCGACCAGGACTATGCCAACATCGAAGCGGTGATCGCGCACGAGTATTTCCACAACTGGACCGGCAACCGCATCACCTGCCGCGACTGGTTCCAGCTGTGCCTGAAGGAAGGCCTGACCGTGTTCCGCGATCAGGAATTCTCCTCGGACATGCGCTCACGCGCCGTCAAGCGCATTTCCGACGTGCGGCTGCTGCGCGCCCATCAATTCCCCGAGGATGCCGGCCCGCTCGCCCATCCGGTGCGCCCGCGCAAGTATACGGAGATCAACAACTTCTATACGGCGACGGTCTATGAAAAAGGCGCCGAAGTGGTGCGTATGCTCAAGACCCTGCTCGGGGACAGCGGCTTCCGGAAAGGCATGGACCTTTATTTCCAGCGCCATGACGGCGAGGCCACCACGATCGAAGCCTTTCTGACCTGCTTCTCGGAAGCGGCCTCGACGGATCTCGGCCAATTCGCCCGCTGGTACGAGCAGGCAGGCACGCCCCTGGTGACGGCCAAGGGGCATTATGATGCGGCAGCCAATGAGTTCACTCTGGATCTCAGCCAGTCCATCGCGCCCTTGCCCGGCCAGCCGGAAAGCCTCCCTGCGGTTATCCCGATCCGCTTCGGATTGATCGGTCAAAATGGTGAAGACATCACGGCCAGCCGCATCACGGGGGCGGAGGTCCGCGGAGATGTGCTGCTCCTGACGGAAGCAAAGCAGAAAGTCACGTTTCACGGCATCGGCCAGCGGCCCGTCCCATCGCTCTTGCGCGGCTTCTCCGCTCCCGTGCGCATGGAAGCTCATCAGAGCCTGGCCGACCTCACCTTCCTTGCCCGCCATGACAGCGATCCCTTCAACCGCTGGCAGGCCGTGCAGACCCTGGCAACACAGGAACTCATCCGGCTCACCCATGAGGCGCGGAAGGAAGGCTCGCTGGAAGCCGATGACCGGCTCGTCGAGATCTTCGGCGCCATCCTCGCCGACCGCGACCTTGACCCCGCCTTCCAGGCACTGGCGCTTGAACTGCCGGGCGAGGCCGATATCGCACGCGAGATTGGCAAGGACGTGGACCCGGACGCCATTCACGCCGCCCGCACCGCGTTCCGCGCCGCCATTGGCGCAGCGCATCTTGCCGCTTTCCATGCCCTGCTCCCGGAAGCCACTCAGGATGAAGATTTCAATCCGGATGCCGCTTCTGCAGGGAAACGGGCCCTCGCCGCTCAGGCTCTCGGCTATTTCACAGCCTCCGGCACGAAAGCGGCACCGGAACGGGTCTGGCACGCTTTTCAGCGGGCCAACAACATGAGCGACCGGATTGCGGCGCTGACTATCCTCGTACACCAGGATCTGCCGAAGGCCGGACAGGCTCTGGCCGATTTCCGCAGCCGGCATTCCTGCAATTCTCTTGCCATGGACAAATGGTTCACCGTTCAGGCAACCGCTCCGGCGCAGGACGGTCTGGAACGGGTGAAAGCGCTGACCGCGCATCCGCTGTTCGACATGACAAACCCCAACCGGATGCGCTCGCTCATCCAGGCTTTCGCGACCGGCAATCATGTCCAGTTTGCCCGCAAGGATGGTGAGGGATTCGCGTTCGTTGCCGACTGCGTGATGGCGATTGACCCAAGAAACCCGCAAGTGGCGGCAAGACTGCTCACTTGCTTCAGATCTTGGCGCTCTCTTGAGAGCGAAAGAAGCAAGCATGCAGAAAAGGCACTATTACGTATTTCTGCCATGGAAAAACTGTCCCGTGACTGCCGGGACATTGTCGATCGCTGCTTACAATAAAGCATGCAATTGAACCTGTTAACGCCGGGAGCGGATTCACCTTCCGGCGTTAACCATTTTGTTCTTTTGAGGCCTTTACAAATACCCGACCTTGGATTCAAATGAAGGTGATTCGGCGGACAGAACGCCCGCCTCAAGTACACCTAAAAGTCGGGAAAGTAACCGATGGCGCGGGCATCTGCCGGCAGCGCGTCCTTGCGACGCTTTGCCCGAATTCCAGGATCGAAGTCAGGCAAATCCCTCTCAGGCCACCTTCGCCTGCTGGCGCAGCCAACCTATTCGCGCCTGCTGAGATCCGAGCCGCTGATGCGGCGGATCATTCCTGCTCTCAGCCTTTTCTTCATCGCCGCGCTCGCCGCCTACCGCGTGCTTGAGCTCAGCTATGACCATCAGGATGTCGAGCAGCAGGCCCGCAACGAAATCACCTTGACCGCAACGGTTCTTGCCTCCCGCCTCAGCGGAGAAGAAGCCAACCTGCCGGAAGAGGGCTACCGCACGGCCCTGCAGCGGGTTCTGGCGGACAACCTGCCCGCTGGGGCGACCAGCAATGGCCGCGTGATCCTTCTGGCCGACAAGGACGGCATGGTCGTCGCCAGCGCCCCGCTGCGCCCCACCCTGGAAGGCATGCCGATCAATGTGATCCTCGGCCCGTCCCAGCCTCTGACCATCTTTGGCGCCCGCGCCGGTGTCCTGCCCCTGTCCGTCGAACTGGACAGCATTGGCAGCAAGGAAGACGTCTATGCCACCGTCCATCATCTGGACGGCCCGCTGGGCATGGTCGCCGTGCTGCAGCCGGAAGCCGATATCTTCGGCAACTGGCGCACGGATGTCTCCGCCAACGTCACGCTTTTCGTCGGCACCGCCTCGGTCATGCTGGTGCTGATCTACGCCTTCTTCGCCCAGGCCACCCGCGCCGAGCAGGCAGACGAGATGTATGCGGCCACCCGCGGACGGATCGATGCCGCCCTCACCCATGGCCGCTGCGGGTTGTTCGACTGGGATCTGGCCCGTGGCCGGATGTTCTGGTCCTCCTCGCTCTACGAGCTTCTGGGCCGTACGCCCCAGGACGACATCCTGTCCTTCTCCGAGGTGACCGAGATCACCCATCCGGAGGATGTGGACCTCTTTCAGCTTGCCGAAGATCTGCTGACCACCGGCGAGAAGACCGTCGACAAGACCTTCCGCATGCGCCATTCGGATGGCAATTGGGTCTGGCTGCGCGCCCGTGGAGAAATCCAGCTGGAGCCGGGCCGCTCCGAACCGCACCTGATCGGCATCTGCATCGATGTGACCGAGCAGCATGAGCTGGCCGAGCAAAGCCGCACCGCAGACCTGCGCCTGCGCGATGCCATCGAGACGATTTCCGAGGCTTTCGTTCTCTGGAATGCGCGCAACGAACTGGTCATCTGCAATTCAAACTACCAGGCCCTGCACAACCTGCCGGGCCGCGTCATCAAGCCGGGCACGCCCTATCAGGATGTCATGGCAGCAGCCTCCAACTCGCAGATCACCTCCCGCCCGGTGAAGATCAGCGGCGGTGGCGCGAACGATGCCTATGAAGCCCAGCTGGAAGATGGCCGCTGGCTGCAGATTTCCGAGCGCCGGACCAAGGACGGCGGCTTCGTGTCCGTCGGCACCGACATCACCGCGCTGAAGCAGCACGAAGAAAAGCTGATGGACAGCGAAAAGCGGCTGCGCCAGACCATTTCCGATCTGCGCAAGTCCCGCCAGACGCTGGAAATGCAGGCTCAGCAGCTGGTGGAACTGGCCGAGAAATACAGCCAGGAAAAGACCAAGGCGGAAGAAGCCAATACCGCAAAGTCCGAATTCCTTGCCAACATCTCCCACGAGCTGCGCACGCCCCTGAACGCGATCATCGGCTTCTCCGATATCATGACCCAGGAAATGTTCGGCCCGGTCGGCACAGACCGCTACGCCGAATACTGCAAGGACATCCATTCCTCCGGCACCTATCTGCTCAACGTCATCAACGACATTCTCGACATGTCGAAGATCGAGGCTGGCCGCCTGACCATCGAGACGGAAACCGTCGACGCGGGCGAGGCTGCCCGTGACGCGAGCCGGATCATCTCGGCGGCAGCTGCGGAAAAGCGCATCTCCGTGCTGTGCGACGTGGAGCCGGAAGATCTGCCGGTCCTGGCAGACCGCCGCGCCCTCAAGCAGGTTCTCCTGAACCTTCTCGCCAATGCCGTGAAGTTCACGCCCGATGGCGGCGAAGTCCGGCTCAAGGCCCGCCCGGAAGAGGACATGGTCCGCTTCGACATCACCGATACCGGCATCGGTATTGCCGCCGCAGACATCGAGCGCCTGGCAAAGCCCTTCATTCAGGTCGAGAACCAGTTCACCAAGAGCCACAAGGGCTCCGGCCTTGGCCTTGCCATCGCCCGCTCCCTGGTGGAACTGCATGGCAGCAAACTCACCATCAGCTCGGAAGTCGGCCAGGGCACAACTGTCAGCTTCCTGTTGCCCAAGGGCAAGAACACTGAAGAGGCGTCACAGGACGCCTGAGCGCCCCCCCCTCTGCAGCATCGCTGCAAACCCAACCGCCTGAAACGGCGCTGCGGGCCAGGTGGTCAGGTCCTGGAGATTGGACTATCTGAGGCCGGTATCAGCCCTCAACCCACCAGCGCAGATGACGAGCGTGCCCAGGCCATTGAACCTCCGTGGACCCCGATGAACGGACTGCTGCTCTACAACAAGCTCCGCCCCTGGATTCTCGCCGTTCTCGCGATACTGGCGGTCTATACGATCGGAATGGGCGGCTATGAGCGCTACTACGCCTCCAAACTGGCAACTGAGGGGAAAATCGCACCGGGAACGCTGACTGCAAAGCGGGTCATCAAGGAACGCAACTCCGTCAGCTATGAAGTCAGCTTTCAGTTCACCGCCCCTTACAAGGACGGAGCCGCGCGCTTTTTCAACAGCCAGCTGGTCTCAATCGAAGTCTATGAAAGCCACGAGGCCGGTGAAAGGGTTCCGGTCCGTTTTCTACCCTCCGATCCACGCTGGGCAGAGGCCTTTCCCGGAGCCTATTGGGACAGATCCCTAAATCGCTTCGGCATCGGAATTTTCTGCATCGCCATCCTGATCGTCTCCATCCTGGTCGAACGCTTGCGCAACAGGCGGGCAAAGAGTTGATATCCAGGACGCCGAAACGCCTCTATTCACGCACATAGGCCCCATGGCTTTCTGCCTTGCCAGCTTCAAAGCGGCACCTCTGCTCTTGTCCTGAACAGCAGAGGCAGCGTCTTTCTCAGGCAGCCCAAGGATCAGCCGTTCCAGCCTCACCAGTTCAGGTCTTTGACTGGACGCCCTCACTCATCAGGCAGCGCCGTCCAGCGCCTCGGTCTTTCCGATTTGGTCCAGCCGCTTTTGCAGCGAAAGCTTGTCGATGCTGCCGAGCGGCAGGTTCACGAAGATCGAAATACGGGCACTCAGCATACGGAAGGCTTCCGCAAAGGCGAGCCTCCGTTCAGCTTCGGAGCCTTCTGCGGCGGCAGGATCAGGCACACCCCAATGCGCTGTCATCGGCTGTCCCGGCCAGACCGGGCAAGCCTCTCCCGCAGCATCGTCACAAACCGTGAAGACGAAATCGAGCGCAGGAGCGCCCGGCTCTGCAAATTCCTCCCAGCTTTTCGAGCGGGCAAAATCCGTCTTGAAATTGGATCTCTCCAGAAGCGCCAGCGTGTGAGGGTGAACCACGCCCTTGGGGTGGGAACCGGCAGAGAATGCCTTGAAGCGCCCTTGCCCCAGCCTGTTCATCAGTGCCTCGGCAATGATCGAACGGGCAGAGTTGCCGGTACACAGGAAGAGAACGTTATAAACTCGATTGGTCATCTGCTTTCTCCAGACAGTCGCACACCAGCACATCCAGTAGTGGTGCGCATAATTCGCGTTCTCCCCCGCAGCAGTCTTCCATCAGGAATGACAGCAAGCCGCGGAGACCTGCCATATCGGCGTAGTAACGGATGGATCGTCCGAAACGCTCGCTCCTGATCAAGGCCGACCGCTGAAGAATGTTCAGGTTGGTCGACATGGTGTTTTGCCGGACGCCAAGCGCCCCGGCGATCTCACCTGCCCCCATGCCTTCAGGACCTGCCTGTAACAGCAGACGCAGAACCTCCAGACGGGTCCTTTGACTCAGAGCGGAAAACACAGAAACGGCTTCTTCAATATCCATAATTCTAGATTACTAGATATTTCGAAATAAACAAGCTCATTTTCCCGGCATCCTGGCGCATCCGGCGCGGCTTACGCCTCCACCACCTCGACCTTGCCGACGATCTCTTCAAACTGTTCGCGGACACCAGCCTGGATTTCCGCAAGCTCCGCTTCCAGCCGGGAGAACTCCGGGCTGCCTGCAGCATGGAGCAGCAGATCGATCACGCCGCGCGGCGCCTCAGAGGCCTTGAACTTGCCCGGCACCGCCATACGCAGAACCTGGGTCAGGCGGTGATAGAGCCGCAGGGCGTGAAGCAGCTGATCGGCCTTGCCCGGGTCCAGAGCACCGGCATCGCGCAGGTTGACCAGCGCCCCTTCCGTCCCTTGGGACAAGACATCCGTGGTCTGGCTGGCATGAACGAGCTGCAGGAACTGGGCGAGGAACTCGATATCCACCAGACCGCCTGCGACCTGTTTCAGGTCCCAGACGTCCTTGGTGCCCTTTTCCTTCTCGATCCTGGCCCGCATGCTGCGCACGTCATCGGCCAGCTTCGCCCGCTCGCGCGGTGCGGACAGGGTTTCGCACAGGTGGGCCTGAATGGTCTGCTCAAAGCCTTCCGACGATGACGCGATCACCCGGGCGCGGGTCAGCGCCATATGCTCCCAGGTCCAGGCCTGCTTCTTCTGATAGTCGATGAACCCGGCAAGGTTCGTCGCCAGCGGCCCTGCGTTTCCGGAGGGGCGCAGACGGAAATCCACCTCATAGAGCGCCCCCTCGGCGGTTGGCGCGGAAAGGGCTGTCACCAGCCGCTGGGTCAGGCGGGCGTAATATTGGGCAACGGACAAGGGCCGCTTGCCATCAGACTGAACGGCATCTTCAGGCGCATCATAAAGCAGGATCAAATCGAGGTCGGAGGCAGCCGTCATCTCCCGCCCGCCCAGCTTGCCCATGGCCAGCAGCGCATATTGACCGCCCTCGACCCGGCCATGGCTCTCGGCAACATGCGCTTCCACCCAGGGCAGAAGCCGCTCGACCACCACTTCCGCCAGCCGCGCCAGCGCATGGCCAACCCGGTCGGCACTCAGCGTATCGGAGATGAGCCGCAGGCCGATCAGGAACTGCTGCTCCTGGGCAAAGATCCGGGCCCGGTCCAGCGCTTCCTCGTAAAAGCGCGCCTGCGCCAGGGTCCGGTCGAGACCGGTGCGGAATTCAGCCGCGCTCGGCATGGCGCCGAAGAAAGCCGGATCCAGCACGGAATCCAGAACGTGAATGCGGCGGGAAACGGTCTCCGCCATCCGGGGCGCTGCCCCCATCACTGTTGCCAGCAGGTTGAGCAGTTCCGGATTGGAGCGCAGAAGCGAAAACAGCTGAACCCCGGCAGGCAGCTTGGCGAGGAAACTGTCGAAGCTCCTCAGAGCCGCATCCGCATTGTCGGTCGACGCCAGCGCCGTCAGCAGGACCGGATGCAACTCGGTCAGGCGCTCCCGCGCCTTGGTCGAGCGTGTCGCCGCATAGCGGCCAAAGTGCCAGGACTTGATGATATTGGCCGCGTCCGACGGCTGCTTGTAGCCAAGCCGTGTCAGGGTTTCCAATGTGTCCGGGTCATGGTCATCACCGGTAAAGACCAGATTGCCCAGCTCGGAGGCCAGTTCCGGCTCATCCTCGAAGAGACCGGCATAATGCTTCTGCACCCGCTTCAGGCGGCTGAGGAAGGCCTCTTCAAAGGCTTCCAGCGTGTCGAACCCCATCAGATAGGCAACCCGGCACAGGCCCTCTTCCTCCTTGGGCAGAAGCTGGGTCTGCTCGTCGTTGAGCATCTGGATCCGGTGCTCAACGCCCCGGAGGAAGACATAGGCTTCGTTCAGCTCATCCCTTGCTTCTTCGGCAATCCAGCCAGCCTCCAGCAAGCCATCCAGCATGTCCAGCGTCCGCCGTCCGCGCAGCGCGGGGTTCCGTCCGCCTGCAATCAGCTGCTGGGTCTGGACGAAGAACTCGACCTCGCGAATGCCGCCCCGGCCAAGCTTCACATTGTGCCCGGCGACGGCAATCTTGGCGTGGCCCTTGTGCATGTGGATCTGGCGCTTGATCGATTGCACGTCGGCAATGGCCGCAAAGTCCAGATACTTGCGCCAGATGAAGGGAACGATTTCCTTCAGAAAGGCTTCGCCTGCCGGAATGTCGCCCGCGCAAGGCCGCGCCTTGATCAGCGCCGCCCGCTCCCAGTTCTGGCCGAGCGCCTCGTAGTAGGACAAGGCGCCCGACACGGACATGGCAAGCGGTGTCGCGCCCGGATCCGGACGCAGACGCAGGTCCGTGCGGAACACATAGCCATCCGCCGTGCGGTCCTGCATGATCTTGACCAGACGGCGGGTGAGCCGGACGAACTCGACAGGCGCCTCGGCCTTGCCTGCCATCGGGGCCTTTTCGCCATCGTAGAGGATGATCAGATCGATATCGGAGGAATAATTCAGCTCCCGCGCGCCATGTTTGCCCATGGCCAGCAGGATGAGACCCGATCCTATTTCCGGGCGCTCCGGGTCCTGCGGCTCGAACTTGCCCTTGGCTGTCATGTCCGCAAGGCAAAAGCGCACGGTCGCGGTCAGAGCAGCATCCGCGAAATCCGCCAGTGCGCCGGTGACCTGATCGAGACTCAAGGCTCCGGCGACATCCCCCAGCCCGAGGGTCAGGGCAAGATCCTGCTTCAGAACCCGCAGGTCCTTCATGATCCCAGCCTCATCGGCAGCCCTGGCCGTCCGGGCCGCCGCTATCAAGGCCGCGATCCGCTCTTCAGGCACCGCCGTCAAGGCGCCAGCAAGACGCGGCACGTCCCTCAGAGCCAGATCCCGCAGATAGGCGCTGTTGCTCAGAAAACCGGTGAGAAAATCTTCAAGACGCGGCTGTTGCGCGATCAGGGCCTTGAGATCAGCTCCACCCTCAGCCTCCAGCGCATCCTTCAGGAACAGCTGCCCCCGGCCCGCATCGACGGGCTTCGGGCAGACCGATAACCGGTCCAGCAGGCAGCCCTTGCCTGTATCAGCCGGGCTTTCGCTCGCTGGCAGCTGCGTCATCTGATTTTCCCCCACTTGTTTCCGCCCATTTCAAATCAAAACAGGACATCAGTCCGGGGGCCGCATCCTTCAAGACAAGATTCCCCCCATGCAACCGGGCAATTGCTTTCACAAGGCTGAGCCCAAGTCCATAGCCGGGCCTTGTGCGGCTTGCATCAAGCCTCACAAACCGGCCGGCGACCCGGTCCCTGTCTTCCTCCGCAATCCCCGGCCCATTGTCGGCAACCGACAGGATGACCCGGCCGTTTTCCGTCCCGGCCCTGACCGTGATCACCAGCGGGCCTTCCGCCGGGCGGCCGTATTTCAGGCTGTTCTCGATCAGGTTGACCAGCCCTTGAGCGATCAGGTCCCGATTGCCGAGTGCCATGATTGGCCCCGCGCCCAGATCAGTGGCGAGACTTCCTCCTTCGTCCTCGAGCACCGGGCCATAAAGATCCGCCATTTCTTCGGCAAGACGGGCGACGTCAACCGGTTGCATATCCGCATCCGGGGCCATGGCCTCGACACGCGCGATCCTGAGAAGAGCATCGAAGATCCGGATCAGCTGCTCGGACTCGTCGATGGTCGCCATCAGCGCGTCGCGGTAGTCGTCCGTGGTCTTGGCTTCGCGCAAGGCGTTCTCGACCCGTGTGCGCAAGCGCGTGAGCGGGGTCTTGAGGTCGTGGGCGATGTTGTCGGTCACATCCTTCATGCCCTGCATCAGGAGCTCGATCCGCTCCAGCATCTCGTTGAGATTGGTGGCAAGGCGGTCGAACTCATCCCCGTTACCGGCGACCGGCAGACGGCCCGATAGATTGCCGTGCATGATGGTCTGGCTGGTGGCGGCAATCGCGTCGATCCGCTTCATCACGCGTCGGCTGACGAAGAACCAAGTTGCAGCGGCCATGATGATGACAGCGGCAAGCCAAAGACGCAGCGCCCCGGCAAGAATGGTCGAGAAGCGGGATTGCTCGCCAAGGTCACGCCCAACCAGCAGGCGGAACCCGCCGCGCAGATCAAAGATCCGCACCAGCGCCTCGCGCTCGACTTCCCCGCTCGCATCCACGCGGGCATAGCGCATGCGCCGCAGGCCGCCGCCGGTCTCGTCCAGCACAACGGTCGGCAAGCGCGAGATGTTACCAACGATGGTGTTACCGGAGAAATCCATCAGCAAATAGAGGCTGGCATCCGGGCGGCGGGAGCGCCGGTCGATGCTTTCCGCAACAGCCCTGATGCCGCCCCGCACATATTCCTCCACCAGCCCGGAAATCTCCGCATCCACCGTCTGGCTCACCTGCGTGTCCATCAGCTGGCGCGTGGACTGCGAAATGTAGAGCAGAAGGAAGCCGGAGAGGCCGGTGAAGACCGCAATATAGAGCAGCGCCAGCTTGAAAGCCGTGGTGCGCAGGATCCTAGTCAGACGTGTCACGGACCGTGTACCCCGCGCCGCGGATGGTGTGCAGCAGCGGCTTGTCGAAATCCTTGTCGATCTTCGACCGCAGCCGGGAGATATGCACATCGATCACATTGGTCTGCGGGTCAAAGTGATATTCCCAGACGTTTTCCAGAAGCATCGTCCGGGTCACAACCTGACCGGCATGCTGCATGAGATATTCCAGCAGGCGGAACTCGCGCGGCTGCAGCGGAATGTCCTGATCCCCGCGCCGGCAGGTGTGTGTCAGACGGTCGAGCTCCAGATCGCCGACCCGGTAGGAGGTCACCACTTCGCCGCCCGCCTTCGGGCGCCGGGCAAGGGCCTCGATACGGGCGAGCAGTTCGGTAAAGGCATAGGGCTTGGGCAGATAGTCGTCGCCGCCAGCCTTCAGGCCCATGACCCGGTCATCCACTTGCCCCAGAGCCGAAAGGATCAGCACTGGCGTCTGATCACCGGACTTGCGCAAGGCTTCGATCACCGACAGGCCGTCCCGCTTGGGCAGCATCCGGTCGACAATCAGCACGTCATAGGAGGCAGACTGCGCCATATGCAGGCCGGTGTCACCGTCTGCAGCCTGATCGGCCAGATGACCCAGCTCCTTGAGCCCTTTTGCCAGATAGGCCGAAGCCTCGGCGTCGTCTTCGATAATGAGAATCCGCAACATGCTCTCCTTTTACAGAAGAAGGCGTCAGAGAAGAAGGACCGACTTCGATGGGAATAAACCGCTGGCGGCGGAACCGGGGAGGTTCCGCCGCCAGACGTCACGACAGGCCGGGAGGGGATGGGGGGCGATGCGTCCGGCCCGCCGGATTTGAAGTGGATCAGCCAGCCTTGACCGGCAGAGCCACGAAGCGGGAGCCGTTTTCGCTTTCGATCCGGAACAGGACTGCCTTGCGGCCGTCCTTTTCAGCCGTGGTCAGCGCCTTGGAAACATCGGACGGCTGATGGACGGCGACCCCGTTGGCTTCCACAATGCGGTCACCTTGACGCAGACCCTTTTCAGCTGCCGGACCATCCGGATCGATATCGGCAACAACCACGCCGTCACCATCCTCGCCGGCCTGATCCGCCGGGACGAGAGCCAGACCCAGGTCGTCGAGGCTGGTCTTCTGGTCACCGCTGTCTGCGGAGGCGACCTTGTCATTGTCGACCAGCTTGCCGAGGGTCACTTCGATGTCCTTGGTCTTGCCGTCACGCCAGACCGTCACGTCGACCTTGGAGTCCGGTGCATAACCGGCGATCAGCTTGGACAGCTCACGGGGTCCGTCGATCTTTGAGCCATCAACGGCAAGGATGGTGTCACCTGCCTTCAGGCCAGCCTTTGCTGCCGGGCTGCCATCCTGCGCTTCCGCAACGATAGCGCCCTTCGGTTCTGCAAGGCCAAGGCTTTCGGCGATGTCCTTGCCGACGGCCTGGATCTGGACGCCCAGCCAGCCACGAACCACCGACCCGTCATCCTTCAGATCCTTCACCACGCCCTCAGCGGTCGAGGCCGGAATTGCGAAGGCGATGCCCACATTGCCGCCGGAAGGCGAGTAGATCGCCGCGTTGATGCCGATAACCTCACCCTTCATGTTGAAGGCAGGACCACCCGAGTTGCCGTGGTTGATCGGCGCATCGATCTGGATGAAATCATCGTAAGGTCCGGCACCGATGTCACGGCCGCGGGCGGAGACGATGCCCGCTGTCACCGAGCCACCGAGACCGAAGGGGTTCCCGATCGCCAGCACCCATTCGCCGACCACCGGCGCATCTTCCGCGAATTTCACATAGGTGAACTTCTTCTTGGCATCGACCTTGAGCAAAGCCAGATCGGTGCGCTTGTCAGCCCCCACCAGCTTCGCGTCATATTCGGTGCCATCGTCGGTTACGACGGTGAACTGGGTGCCCTTGTCGACCACATGCTGGTTGGTCACCAGATAACCGTCATCGGTGATGAAGAAACCGGAGCCCTGCGCCATGCCATAGCGGTGCGGCTGCTTCTTGCCACCCCAGCTATTGCCATTGTTCTGACCCTGGCCATCTTCACCAAACCGGCGGAAGAACCGCTTCAGCGGATGACCGTCCGGCAGATCATTGAAAAAGTCCGGAACGTCATCACCAAAGGCCATCGCCTTGGGTTCCAATTCCTGCTTGACCTTGACGCTGACGACCGCCGGCTGCACGGCCTTCACGACCGGGGAGAAGTCAGCCGGACCGGCCGTCTGAACCTGAACCGCATCAGCAAAGGCAAGCTGGTTCGGAACAATGGTCTGGACGGACAAGGCACCTGCCATGCCCAGAGCCATCACACCGGCCAGAAGCTGGGTCTTACGGCTGCGGAAGAAACCCTTCTTGGCCGTGTTGCGGGAAGAAACGTCAGATGCGCTCATATTCGTCAACCTCAATGACTGTTTGTCTGGAGGCGGCTTTCGGATCGCGGGGATGATCCCTTGCCGCTGTGTCGAGGCTGATCATGGGACCGGCAGCCTTACAGCTGCCTGTCGGGAGGATTAAGCTTTTGTAATCTTCGCAAGTTTCGCCGGGACCGGCGGACTACCGGCCGAAGAAAACCGGTTCATCTCCAGTTTGCCACACCTTCAGCTTGGTCATGACACCGGCAAATGCGGCGCTGTCTTCAAAACCCGCCAGCCACCGCGCCAGTGCGCCCCAAGGCTGGGCATCAAACCAGTCCCGGTCCACGTTCGCGAACTGCCGCACAAAGGGCAGGATCGCAAAATCCGCAAGGCATGCCTGTTCCCCGTAAAGCCAGGCGGACCTTGTAAGACGCCCGTCAAGCTCCATCAGAAACGCTGCGCAGGCAGAGCGCTCCTGTGCCCTGTCCGCATCGGGAAACCGGGTATCATATTTGTACCGGTCGAGATGCCGCTTGAAGTCCCCGTCAATCAGGCCAATCAGCTCCAGCATATCCTCGATCCCGCCTGTTTCAGGCGACAGCCAGCCCTCAGGATCATTCCCGCGAAGAGCCCAGAGCATCACATCAAGACTCTCATCGATCACCGCCCCCTGCGGTGTGATCAGACAGGGCACCGTGCCGCTCGGCGAGGTCTTCAGGAACTCGGGCGCCTTGTCGCGCAGGAGGATCTCGCGAATTTCCACACACGTGGCTGAAGAGCGGATCGCGAGCCGGGCACGCATCGCATAGGGACAGCGCCGGAAGGAGTAAAGAACGGGAAGATCTGACATCCCTTCCGTGTCCGCCATTCCCGGCAGACCGTCAAGCGCCGGAGACAGGTCCAAGCCTGTGGATGACCCGCCACTTCCCGCTGCCAGACACCAAAATGAATGGAAATCGACTGATGGCTTTATCCAATTGTGAAGACTTTCTGCGTTAAGATTTTGGTCTCTAATTGGAAGTGCCTGCATGCTGGATTCTTTGGTTGAGCTCGCGAGAGACAGTTCCGATGCCAAGCGGCATCAACTGGTTGATCACGTCACGGACCTTTACTCGTCCCGCGCTCACACACAGCGCGAAGAAGAGCTGACCGTCTACAACGGCCTGCTTGAAGGCGTTTATGACCGTCTGAGCGTTGAAGACCGGAAGACCATTTCCGAGCGGCTGTCTTCCATCGACAGCACCTCCCCCGGCCTTGCCATGAAACTGGCGATGGATGATCTGGAAATCGCCCGCCCGATCCTGGAGAAGTCTTACGCGCTCAAGGAGCCCCACCTTCTCGAAGTCGCCTCGACGATGGATCAGGGGCACCTCCAGGCTCTGGCAAAGCGCAACTATCTCAGCGCCCGGCTGACGAAGAAGCTCGTTGAACGCGGCAGCCGCGATGTCAAAGGCACGGTTGCCATGAACATCGGCGCTGAGCTTTCCCCTGAAGATCTGGAACGCATCATCGCTGAACTGCCTCAAAAGATGGGCGACAAGATCAGGCACCTGCGCAAGTCCACCGACGATCTGGTGAAGGAGCTCTATCGCGATCCTTCCGAGGCCATGGTTGGCGACCCGCTGCCCAAGCGCCCGCGCCGGATGGAACCGGCCCAGTGGATCGCAGGTATCCGTGAAGGTCATGTTTCCCTGGTCAAGGCGGTTTCCCAGCTGGCTTTTGAAAAGAACCTGCTTGATATCAGCCACCTGCTCGCAGCCGTGCTCGGCATGACCCAGCAGCAAGTCGCGCATTACATGATGCGATATGACGCAACGGGAACCTCTGTCCTGTGCCGCGCCGTTGGCATTCCCGACAGTGAATACGCGGCCATTTGCAAGGCCCGCTGTGCGCATCTGAAGTTCCCGGCCTCGACAGGAAACAAGTGGCTGACAAACTATCACGTGCTCTCGACGGATGATGCAAGGCGCATGACCTCCCTGCTCAAGGCAAAGCTCCGCTTCACGGGCGCCCTCAAGGCGGCCTGACCGGTAGGGTCTTGGCCAGATGATCAGCGGTACGGGGAAAGAACCGCGCTGAGACCTTAAGACTTGCCCTTGTCCAGAAGCTCGATCAGCCGGGCTTCCTCTTCCTCGGTCAAGGGCACTTCACGAACGGCGTCCCCAGACCTGGTGGAGCGCTTGCGGATCGCCAGAAACAGCCCAGCCAGACCGCCCAGGAGCGCCACCAGAGGCGCGAACCACAAGATCGCCGTATGCCAGGCAAAACGCGGCTTGAGCAGGACGAATTCGCCATAGCGCGAGACGAGATAGTCCACGACCTCTTCATCGCTGTCCCCAGCGACCAGCCGCTCGCGGACAAGAATGCGCAGATCCTTCGCCAGAGGCGCATCGCTGTCATCAATCGACTGGTTCTGGCAGACCATGCAGCGCAGATGGGCCGACAGATCCCGCGCGCGCGCCTCAAGCACAGGATCTTTCAGGACCTCATCCGGCGCAACGGCGAGCGCGGGCGCGAGACTGGCCAGCAACATCCCGAAAGCAGCAGCAAGGGTTCTCAGGCGACGCATGGCGATCACTCCGCGGGCTGGGCAGCGGCAACTGCCTTGGACTTGCGGGCAGGCTTGGGAGCGCCAACCCGCAAACGCCGGTCGGCGATCGACACCAGGCCGCCAAAGGCCATGATCACGCAGCCGATCCAGATCAGGGTGATGAGCGGCTTGTAGTAAACCCGCACGTCCACCGCCCCGTCACCGCGGCTTTCGCCGAGAGAAAGATAGAGCTGGGAGACACCCAGCGTCAGGATCGCCGCTTCGGTGGTCGGCATCTGCCGCGCTGTGTAGACGCGCTTGGACGGATCCAGCCGGGCAATCTCAACACCGCCTTGCCGGACGGTGAAATGGGCGACTTCCTCGGTGTAATTCGGTCCCTTGCGCGGGACAGCGCCCTCGAAGGTCAATTCAAAACCGGCGAGCGAAACAAGGTCTTTCGGCTTCATCGTGCGGATCTGCTCGGTCTGGAAAGCCGATGCCGTCACGATCCCCAGCAGGGTTACACCGACGCCGAAATGCGCGATGGCCGTTCCCCAGGTGGAGCCCGGCAGTCCGGTCAAGCGGGAGAACGCCCGGGCTGCGCCCACTTCACGCACCCGGATACGGCCCAGGATCTCGGCAGACGCCCCGATCATCACCCAAACGGCAAGACCAACGCCGAGCGGCGCCAGAACCCGTTGCATGCCCCAGAGCCAGAAGCAGAAGAGACAGGCCAGAAGGGAAATGCCGAAGGCGGCATAAAGTCTCTGGCTGGCAGCCAGAAGGTCGCCGCGCTTCCAGGCCAGAACCGGACCGAAGGGAATGGCGATCAGCAGCGGCACCAGAATCGGGCCGAAGGTCAGATTGAAGAAAGGCGCACCGACGGAAATCTTCTCACCGGTGACAATGTCCAGAGCCAGCGGATAGAGCGTTCCCACGAACACAGCCACCGTCGCGGCGGTCAGGAACAGGTTGTTCAGAACCAGCGAGCCTTCCCGGCTGATCGGAGCGAACAATCCGCCCTGCTTCAGCATGGGCGCACGCCAGGCATAAAGGGTCAACGACCCGCCAATGAAGAGGCACAAGAGCACGAGAATGAAGATGCCGCGGGCGGGATCTGTCGCAAAGGCATGCACGGAGGTCAGAACGCCGGAGCGGACCAGGAACGTGCCCAGCAGCGACAGGGAGAAGGTGAAGATCGCAAGCAGGATCGTCCAGACCTTCAAGGCCTCACGCTTTTCCATCACCAGAGCGGAATGCAGCAGAGCCGTTCCCGCGAGCCAGGGCATCAGGGAGGCGTTTTCGACCGGATCCCAGAACCACCAGCCGCCCCAGCCAAGCTCATAATAGGCCCAATAGGAGCCCATGGAGATGCCCAGGGTCAGGAACACCCAGGCGAGCAGCGTCCAGGGACGGACCCAGCGGGCCCAGGCTGCATCGATCCGGCCCAGCAGAAGGGCTGCCACGGCGAAGGAAAATGTGATCGAGAACCCGACATAACCGACATAGAGCAGCGGCGGATGGATCGCCAGACCGATGTCCTGAAGGATCGGATTGAGGTCATTGCCCTCGATCGGCGGCCGGGCAAGGCGGGTGAAGGGATTGCTTGTCGCCAGAATGAACAGCAGGAAACCGGCTGTGATCCAGGATTGAACGCTGAGGGTTGCAGAGCGCAGGGGCGCCGGAATGTTGCTGCCGAAGGTGCCCACCAGAGCGCCAAAGAACACCAGGATCAGCACCCAGAGCAGCACGGACCCCTCGTGATTGCCCCAAACGCCGGAGATCTTGTAGATCAGCGGCTTGGTGGAATGGGAGTTCTCAACGACGTTGAGCACCGAAAAATCCGAGGTCACATAGGACACGGTCAGGGCCACGAAGGACAGCCCGACCAGCAGGAACAGCATGACCGAAACCGGCGGGGCGACGGCCATCAGCCGGGCGTCGCCTTTCAGGGCGCCAGTTACCGGCAGAACAGACTGGACAAGCGATAGCACCAGGGCCAGCACCAGCGCGAAATGTCCGAGTTCAACGATCATTGGCTCTCCCGCCTTCCTGCTGTCCGGCTCGTCCGGCCGGTTTTCAGGTCTGTTGGGCAGCTTGCCGGATGGGCAGGAAACGCACCTGACCTTTGGCAGCTGCCGTCAGTTATCACCCTTCCAGACGCCTTGCTTCTTCAGCGCTTCGGCGACTTCCTTCGGAATATATTTCTCATCATGCTTGGCCAGCACGTTGTCGGCAACAAATACGCCATCCGGGCCAACTGTGCCTTCGGTGACCACACCCTGCCCTTCCCGGAAAAGATCCGGCAGGATTCCGGTGTAGGTCACCTTCACGCTGTTGCTGGTATCTGTCACGCTGAAGGTCACATGCGCATCATCCGCCCGCACGACTGAGCCTTCCTCCACAAGGCCGCCAAGGCGGATCCGCTGTCCCGGCCCGATCCCCTTTTCCACCACATCCGTAGGGCTTTGGAAAAAGACGATCTGGTCATTCAGCGCATAGAGAATAAGACCGACAGCCGCTGCCAGAACCACTCCGGCAGCGCCAATCATAGTCAGGCGCCGTTGTTTACGTGTCATTGTCTCGCGTCCATATTTCGACTTTAAGGCTCCGGCCCCTCTGGAACCTTAAAGTCCTGCGTCCCTGGCAAATGCATTGATCTGGCTCAGCGCCTCAGCGTTGTCAGCCAGGTTTTGCCGCGCTGTTGTCAGCGCCTCCTCCGCTTTGCCCTTCTCACCCAGAACCATATAGGCCCGGATCAGGCGAAGCCATTCGTCAACCGTTCCCCCGCCATCGGCGAGCCGCCCGGCGAGGTTCTCCACCATACCCCGGATCATGGCCGTGCGGTCATCCGCGCTCATGGATTGGGCTGCGGATACATCGGCTGCCGAAGGACCCGGCAGCTGCGCGCCAGACACCGGAGCACCGGCTTGACCTGGAACGGGTTCGCCCTTCAGTTCGGCAAGTTGCATCCGCGCGGCCGGAACCCAGGGCTCCTTCGGATCAGCGCCCTCCAGCAGGGATGTCCAGGCAACCACAGCCGCGCCGGTCTTCCCTTCCTGTCCCAGAGCAAGAGCGAGGAAGAAGCGTGCCTTCGCGTTCTTCGGGTCCAGTTCAACCGCTTTCTCGAACGAAGCGCGGGCATCCGCGCTGACAATACCGCTGTTGGCCATGGTCAAGGCTTCACCGTAGTCAGCCTGCCGCTTGGACGTCGGGCCGAGAAGACGGATCGTATTGAAATACGCCTGTGCGGCAGACTGGGCATTGCCGAGGCGAAGATAAACAGGCGCAAGCACTTCCCACCCCTGCCCGTCCTCGGGATTGTCGGCCAGGTGACGCTCCACACGCGCGACCAGTGTCGCGACGGACTGAGTTTCAGCGGGTGCCGACAAACGGGCAACAAGCGGCTGGTCCGGAAGGTCGGGCTGCCCGATCAGGCCGTAGATGCCGAGTGCTGCCGCCGGAATAAGCACTGCCGCAACCACAAACACGAGCTTGCGGGGCCAGTTTGAAAGAGAACCGCCCCCCTGCTCCGCAGTCTCGGCATCGGCAGCCGACAGCAGGCGCCGGGCGATTTCTGTGCGTGCGGCCTTTGCCGCTTCCGCATCGATCATGCCCCGTTCGAGATCCTTGTCGACCTCGCTCAGCTGCTGACGGTAGACGGCCGCGTCCGCAGCAGCACCGGTCAGAGACGCCCCCGCGCGCCCGGCATTGGCACGCGCGAAAGGCACAAGAACAGAAAGCGCAGCAACAGCCGTGAGGGCCGCAATCAGGATCCAGAATATCATGGAAGCATATAGACCCTGCCCCCCGCGAGAAGGCAAGCCATGCTGTCTGTGACGAGCGGTCGCGGCAGGGTTTTTCCTAGGGTGTGGACTCATAAATTTGAAGGCAATGGTTTGAGCGAATTTGTTTGGCTACAAGGCGCAAGACTGCAGGAAGCCTTATGGCTTTCAAAGTCTTGCAACGCTGTAGCCGGACGAATTCGCCAAATCCTTACAGGACGCGCAACTGGCTGTGAAAGGCGGCGTTGAGCGTCTCAACCGGGCATAAAGCCCGCTTTTCGCCACTCGCCTTGCCTTTCGGTGCCAGTTGACGCGCCATTACCTGCAAATTTATGGGTCCACACCCTAAGGTTCAGTCCCTAAGCGCGTGACGGTTTTCCGGTCACATTCGCGAGAGGTCCAGAACATTTACGGCAGAACCTCGGCGAAAGAGCCTTGCGGTCAACCTATTCCCCGGCTGAAGCGTGAAGTGCCGCTGGCGTCAAGGAGTGCTCCTGCTTCTTCGGCAATGTCCGCTGCTTCTCGATTGCGGTCTGACGGCTGCGTCTGAGTTGCGCGGCATAGTCTCCGCCGAAGTAGATTTCAGACAGCATGATCGCTGTGTCGACGGCGGAAAGATGGGCCTTCAGACTCTGGTCCGGCTGGTTGCCCAGATCGGAAATCAGCGAACGGGTCACGATTTCAAGCGTCTGCTCGATAACCTGCCGGGTCCGTTTGCCAATGTCATTGACCGCGAAGGTCTCGGAGGCATTCTTGACCATCACTGCCGTTCTGAGCGCACGGACAGCCTCATCAATCGAGGCATTGTCGATTTGCAAAACACCTTCCGAATCGGCTTTCGGCACCTGAAGCGAACGGCGCACGGCGCCCATGGCGTTCTGCAGCTCACCGGTCACCGCTGCGGAAATCTCTCTCTTGGTCTCTGAAAGCCGCTTGTGCCAGGTGCTGCTGTGCGACAGTTCCAGGTCCTGCTCCAGGCCTTTCACCAGCGTGTGGTAATCGGACAGAGCCATGGAAAAGGCGACGGGATCCGGATTGTACTTGCGGTGATCCTGCGCAAGCACATTCAGCCGCTCCGCCTCGCTCAGCACCACGTCGACAAAGGGCGCAAAGCGGGAGGCGCTGATCACCTTCGCGTCGTTGGAGTTGGCCAGCCGTCCTGCAAGACAAGCGAGATCTGAAGGGGAATCCGCCCGTTCCATAAGGGCAACCGCCACAACGGGAACATGGTCAGGGAACCGTTCGGAACACCTTTGAACGATCCGCAGGATGCTGGTGTCGGCTCTGAATTTCTTGTCGTTCAAGGTTTCCGGCACAACCTGAAGCAAGGGCATCAGCCAGTCTTCCGCCCCGAAGATCTTGTTGATGTCCTTGAGATCCGCGATACCACGCTCGCCACCTACCTCGATGCTGAGGCGCCGGCGCTCCTTGTCCGAACGCTCGATCTGATGCAGCGCATCGCTCATGGCGTCCAGCGCTGTCTTGCGCAGGTTGGCGACCAGCATGTCTAGCTTGTCGTCGCTGACCTTCGGGCGCAAGGCGAGATCCAGAACCTTCTTCACGTCCGAAGGCAGCAGATCACGGCCCAGCCAGGTCCAGACCCGGTCGAGCATGTCGCGGTGGATCCGCCCCTCCTGCTTGGTCGGCAGGAATTCCGTGATCAGAAATTCTTCAAGAGGCTGGAAAAACTTGCGCTGCACCTGGCTTTGGCGGACACGCCATATCCGGTTGCCCAGATCGTCCGGCTGAACCTGGCGGAGCATTTGTGCCGAGACTGTGAGGATCAGTTCATAGTGAGGGTCGGTTGCCCCTTCGGCGCGAGCACGCTCAAGACTGCGGACAAGCCCCTCCACGGCCTTGGGGCTAAGGTCTTGCAGATAGCTCCTGATTTTATTCGAAACCAATTCAGGGTTCGTCATTGCCTGTAAACGTTCCAAGGGCGTGCCAATTCGGAACTGTAAGGCGTCAATATTTAAGCATTGGTTGAGGAAAACAGTTCCTCTTTCAGAAAAGGGGCCGGAAAACCTTTTGGGCGCAAGAGCTTACTTGTTGCTCCGGCACTCTCCGCCTGTCAGCGCGCCCGTTTCGGGAAAAGAACGCATCGAAATAGGGCCGCAGAAACCCTGCCGTGCTGACGATTGCTCAAATGAAGGCTGTTTCCGGACGGGGGTTAGCCCAGGGTTTTCCAGGAGCCATCGTCCTGGCGGCAAGCCGTTCCACGCGACACAAGATGACGGCTGGACAAGTTCATTTCGTGAACGAACTCGCGGCAGGTTGTGTCATTGACCTGATAAATCGGCCCCGGACGCACCTGTCCGCTGCGGCCGGTCGCGCCGTTCTGCCAGGCAACAGCATTCCCGACCCCTGGCGAGCGCAGCGCCTGACGCTGGGCTTCGGCAACCGCCTTGTGATCGGAGACATCCAGGGACTGGCCGAATTCGTTGTTGAGGAGAACGGCGATCGCGGTGCTTGCTTCGGCTTCGGCCACACCTGAAGAACCGGCCCAGGAACTCGCCTGGCCGTCTCCTGATACGGACGAACAGCCGGCGAGCGCTGCCGACATCATCAAAACTGTTGCTGCCGCGGGTAGGAACCGCATCTATCGCTCCGGTCAAAAGATCCGGACGCTGCCGGACCCTGTCAGAAATAGGGGTACTTTATGGCCGGAGTAGGCCAAGCATCGAAAATATTTTGTGATCCCCGTCACATTTGGGAGCAATGTGACCTGAGACGGGATTTTACCCTACGCCCGGCGCTTGTCAAATGGCCGGCAGCACAAGACTCGCCTTCAGGCCACCCATTTTCGAACGGTCCAGATCGAGGCGTCCGCCATACAGCGCGGCAAGATCAGCGACGATGGAAAGGCCAAGGCCCGTGCCCGGAACCGTCTCGTCCAGCCGCTTTCCGCGCTTGACTGCCTCCCGGCGCTCTTCTTCGCTCAGGCCTGGGCCATCATCCTCAACCACGAGTTCGAAAAGCTCCCGTCCGACGCCGCTGGAGGTCAAGGGCCGCAGCGTGACACTGACCCGGCCTTTGGCCCACTTGCAGGCATTGTCGATGAGATTTCCCGACAGTTCCTCAAGGTCCTGCTGTTCGCCGCGGAACCGCAGCCCTGCCGGAACAACTTGCTCAAGCTCGATCCCCCGCCCCTGATAGATCTTGCCCATGGCCCGGCAGAGGCGGCTCAGAACCGGCTCGACATCACAGGAAACACCTATCACCCGCCGTTGCGCGGCCATGCGCGCCCGCTCCAGGTGATGCTGGATCTGGGTCGACATGATCGCCGCCTGCTCGCTCACCTTGTCCGCAAGCGGCCCCTGGGCAGCGCGGGCCTCGTTTGAAATGACGCTGAGCGGTGTCTTCAGGCCGTGGGCGAGGTTGCCCACATGGGTCCGGGCACGTTCCACGATTTCCCGGTTGGAGTGGATCAGCGCGTTCAATTCCACCGCCAGCGGCGCAATCTCGACCGGCAGATCCTCGTCGATGGCGTCCTCGTCCCCCCGGCGGACAGCCGCCAGCGAGGCTTGCAGCCGGACAAGAGGCTTCAAACCGACACGGACCTGCAGAAACACCGCGCCGACCAGCCCGGCCCCGATCACGGCCAGCGTCAAGGACGCCATGCGCGTGAACTGCGCCAGATCTGCCCGGAAACCGGCGGTTCTGGCGGCAACGGCAATAATGTAGGAGGCATTGCCGAACCGGACTTTTTCCTGGCGGATCCGGACTTCTTCCCCGCCCGGCCCCACACCGAAGGCACTCTGCGTGTCTTCCCCGGCCATGTCCCCAACACTCAAGGGGTCACCCACCAGCGACTCGGAGGCAAAAAGAACACGTCCCGTCTCACCGCTGCGGACGGTCCAGTACCAGCCCGAAAGCGGTAGGGAAAACCTGGGTTCGATCACGCCTTTGGGCGCCTGTATGGCAGGCTGTGTCTGCTGCGCGCGCGGAACATCCGTCGAGGCCGCGTCGGGCAGCATCTCGGACAGGATGGTCTTGGCATAGACCTCCAGCTGGGCGTCGAAGGCCCGCTCGCTCGCGGTCCGGTAGAGGCTGACCAGAATGAAGCCCGCAACTGCCAGCGCGAGCACCGACCAAACGGCAGCAACGACGACGAGGCGGCGTGATAGGGACCGCTTGCGCCAGCGGCTGACCGGTTTGGCAGCCGCCAGGATCTCTTCTTGCGGTGGTGCGTCGGCCTTATTCCTCAACCGGGTCTCCCAGACGGTAGCCCAGGCCGCGCACGGTCTCGATCATGTCCGAACCGATCTTCTTGCGCAATCGTCCGACAAACACTTCGACGGTGTTGGAATCCCGGTCAAAGTCCTGCTCGTAAAGATGTTCGGTCAGCTCGGTTCTCGAAATCACCTTGCCCCGGTGATGAAGCAGATAGGACAGGAGCCGGTATTCATGCGAGGTCAGCTTGACCGGCGCACCGTCCACGGTCACCCGGCCCGCCCGCAAATCCAGCCGTACCGGCCCGCAGATGATCTCGTTGGACGCATGCCCGGCAGCCCGGCGGACCAGCGCCCGCACCCGGGCCAGCACTTCTTCCATGTGGAAAGGCTTGGCAACATAGTCGTCGGCGCCCGCGTCGATCCCGGCCACCTTGTCCGACCAGCGGTCGCGGGCCGTCAGGATCAGAACCGGCATGGTCTTGCCATCCCGGCGCCAGTTTTCCAGCACGGACAGCCCATCGAGTTTCGGCAGACCAAGATCCAGGATCACCGCATCATAAGGCTCGGTATCGCCCATGAAATGGCCTTCCTCGCCGTCGAAAGCCTTGTCGACGGCATAGCCGGCTTCTCCAAGAGCCGTGACCAGCTGGCGGTTCAGATCGGCATCATCTTCCACGACGAGCAAACGCATGCGGTTCTTCCTAAAAATTGATGTCCGGGTCTAAAGCAAAACTCAGCGGCTGGCAGGCAGCACGACTGTCTTGACCTGCCCGCCAATCAGGACTGACAACCGGTAGACATATTGGCCGCCTTCAATGCAGAGCTGCGCCTTGACGATTTCCCCGCCGGCGGCCCCTTTCATGGACCCGAGCGAAGCCGCCTTGCCGCTGGCCACTGCATCGCGGGCTTCTGCCTGCGACAGGCATTGAGCCTGTGCCGCGGCCTGCATCTGGCCCAGCGCCAGAAATGTCAGCATGATCAGGGCAAGAAAATGTTTCACCTGTCTGTCCCACGAGCCTGCGGCCAGGGCCGCTGTTCTATTTCAGGCAGAACGGCCACACCATCCCGCCTCCGGATTGTTCCGGTTTCGTAACTTGGCAGGACTGCCATGCCCGTCAACCGGAATATGGCTATCAATAAGGGAAGAGACCTGAATGGAACCTGAACCGGGTCTTCAGGGAAAGGGAAGAAGCAAATCTCAGCACATTGCGGCTGCCCATCACGGATTGGGCTTTCTGAGCATCACCCGCGCCGTCCCGGCCTTGCGCCAGGACCAATCAACCACGAAACAGATCCCGCTGCATTAGATATGCTGCAAGATCCTGGATCTCCGCTCCGCTGTATCCGGCAAGGCGCGAAGACATGATGAGGCGCAGGTCTAGCACCGCTTTGAGCGTCTATCCTCCGGCATACTCCGGTAGAAATCCTGCAGGGTCTTGCCTGGCTCCTTGCGGAAGGTTTCGCCCGTGTCGGCGATGGACTGCATTCTGTCGAGCCGGAACATGCGGAAATCATCCCTCAGTTCGCACCAGGCGACCAGCGTCCAGACCTTGCCCCAGAACCACAATCCCAGAGGCCGCAAGGTACGCTCGCTCGCCAGCCCCTCCTTGTCTTCGTAAAGCACATGCAGCCGGGCCCGCCGGTTGCTGGCCCGCTCCAGAAGATCGATCCTGAGCCGCAACTCTTCCGTCATTTCCGGGGCAATGGCGTGGATCTGAACTTCCGAGGTGCTTTCCCTTAAGGTGTCGGGCAATACCGCGTCGATCTTGACCAGCGCCTCCTCGGCGGCCCGCGCCATTTCCGCTCCGCCCCAGGCCCTGATCAGCTTTGCGCCCGCCATCAGGGCCGTGATCTCGTCACGGGAGAACATCAGCGGTGGCAGGTCGAACCCGGCGCGCAGAATGTAGCCGACCCCGGCCGCGCCATCGATCGGCACGCCCGAGGTCTGAAGATCGGCAATGTCCCGGTAGATGGTCCGCTCCGACACTTCCAACCATTCCGACAGCTGCCGGGCACGGACAAGCCGTCCGCCCCGCAAATGCTGGATAATCTGGAACAACCGGTCAGCGCGGCGCATCCCCTTGCCCCTTTACTTGGTGAACAGCCCTATGGAATTGCCGTCCGGATCCATCCCATAAGCAAAGGTGCCCGCAGGAATGGTGATCGGATCGGAAACCATTTCACCGCCAGCCTTCACGAAACGCTCCATCGTGTCGACCAGTTTGTCCGGGCAGCTGAGGTGAATGGTCATGCCCGTTCCCCGCGCCGGCGGCTTGCCTGGATAGAGATGGCCGGAACGGCCGCCCTCTTCCACCGGGAACATGGCGATCTCATTCGGGCCCATGTCCACCCGCTCCAGCTGTGTCTGAAACACCGCGTTGTAAAAGGCAATCGACTTGTCCAGATCGGACACGGGCAGCTCGAACCAGACCATGGTATGCGCAGGCTTGAAAGTCATCGGGGATCTCCCTCATACGTGTTGACGAGGCAGATCTAGCAAACCCCTCCTGACAGCCTTCTGTCAGGAGCCATTTCAAACCATGTTAGAAACTCAACCAGCGCTCCGCGCCTTCCAGCCCGCCGGGCCAACGGTGACATGGCGCAGCAGGATGTTGGCGACGCCAACACCCAGAACGACCATTTCCGCGCTCTGCGGCGGAAGGAAGTCAGACCAGTCGACCCCCGCGGTATAGGTCAGCAGTTCCTTCAGAATCACAATCAGGCCAACCGCCCCGTTGAAAATCAGCGTTTTCCAGCCCGTCATCTGCCGTCTCCTTTTCAGATATCCGTTTGCTCAGGATGAAGCCGTGCTTGCGCGCCCGGACCAGCGGGCGGCCCCGCTTCTGCGCCAGACAGATGTGGCGAAGGCTGAAATCCGGCCTCTGAACCGCCAAATCACTCCGGTTACCAGCACCAGAAGCAGCAGGCAGAACCCGGCCAGCAGCGCGGTTTGCCAATGAAAGCCGGCAAGGCTGGCGCCCCCGGCCCCGGCAAGCCCAAGCCCGGCCCCCGCATGCTCCGTTCCACGCTTGGCAGAAAGCCGGGAGAGAAGGGACAGCGTCGCCGGGCCGATCTGCCCGTCCACCAGCAAGGGCGGATTGTCCCGCTGAAAGGCGCGGACAGCGGCCTTGGTGCGCTGCCCGGCCAAGCCATCTGCAGGACCGGGCGTGTAGCCAAGCTTCGTCAGGACGGCTTGCGCTTCCCTGACGGCCGGATTTGCTGAGACCTCGTCACCGGTAGAAGCAACCGGCGGACTGCCATAATCGCCCGACGCCAGCAGCTTCGCCTCGTCGCTCCGCCTGCGTTCAAGCCCTTTCAGAACCCGCCCGACCGCGGTCACCCCCGTCCGGGCGAGCAGATCCGCAGCCTTTGCCCTGTCTCCCTTGCGCAGGGCATCCGCCCATTTCCAGCGCAGCGCCCTTGCGCCCAGATTGTAGACAACGGACACACAGGCATCGAATTCGGTCTGGGTCAGATGCGTTAGAGCCTTGGCGGCCAGCGGTGCATATTCCTCGTCCAGCATGGTCAGGAGCAGCTTGTTCGCATCCGCCCGGCTCAAGACATCCCCGACCTTCAGGGCGCTGCCGTAGCGGCTCAGCCACCAGGAGGCGAAAATGCGCGAGCGCATGGTGAAGCCATAGCCGATGGTCACCACACCCGCCGGATCCAGATAGGCCCGCGAGGCAAAGCCCTCATGCGCCGCGATGAACGCGAGCCCCCTCTCACTGACTTTCATGAGCCCCCCCTTTTTGATCCGTCTGAACCCGCCAAAAACCCGCTTCACCCCTGTGGCACCACCGGCAGCATGCAGTGGACCGCGACGCGGACCGTGCCGCCGGTGAAGCTGCCGCCGTTGGCCGTCAGGCGCACCGGCGTATCGCTGTAAAAGGCCGTTGGCCCAATGACTCCCGCATTGCTTGCACCTTGGGAAATGCCAAGCGATCCGCCGAATTTCGACACTTCCCCCGCCAATCCGCAGTCGTAGGACGCAGCACCCGTGACAGCTGTGACGGTGCGGGTGGACACCCCGAAGACCACGGCCCGGTTCGGGATCAGCGGAGAAGTCTCCACGTAGGCGCCGGAAAGACCGCTCAAGGTCTCTTCCAGCACGGCAATCCGCGTTTCCGCCCCATGGGACGAGGCTGCAAGCAGCGTGTTTTCCCGGATGAGCCCCGCTTGCTGCCGCCAGACACCGCCGAGATAGGTGATCACCGCCTCTTCGTCCGCCACCAGAGCCGTCATGCCCTCGAAGGCGGTGAGAAACAGCCAGGCCCCGTCCAGCCACAGGGCAAGCCTGCCGTCCTTGCCCGACCAGTCTCCCGTCCCACTGGAAGCCACCAGCCAGAGCGCGCCACTGTCCGGATCAAGCGGAGGCCCGGACAGGGACCGGCTCTGAATCAGCGGCTGTGTCAGGGCATCCAGACGCTGCAGGGCCTCGTTGTGGGTCACATGTTTCTGGGCCTGCGCTGCCGCAAGCAGCGGCAGGGCAAGACGGATCGTGTCAGACATGAAGGGTCGCCTTTCTGGAATGCCCGCGCCCGGCGGCTGCGGAGAACTGGCAGACGGACAGCGTCAGGGTTGATTGCTGCGCGCCAAAGTCGGCAATCTCGCTGGCAGCCGGATAAAGCATCTCCGGCGTCTCGAGGCTGAAGCTGCGCAAGACCGTTTCTCCCGGTCCCAGGATCTCGGCCACATAGGCCTCCCGCTCCTCCGCCAGCGGCACTTCCGCCTGCTCCCAGCTGTCTCCGCTCAGCCGTGTCTGGCGGATCCAGGAAAAGGCGACACCGCCCGCTGTGCGCCTGGCCTTCAGATGCCCCGGCGCCAGAGGTACCAGCCCCCGCCCGCTGGCCGCATGGCTGAAGGCCAGCACCCGGCTGTCGTCCAGCGGCAGGCTCCCCGGCACCAGCCGGTAGGAAAGGCTCAGGCCCTTCAGCCCGGCGGCAACAGGAACAGAGCTGATCCCGCCGCTGTCCAGCAGCACAACATCTGCCCCCGCCGGAGCGCCGGTCAGCATCTCCGGTTCCGTGCCGCGCTGCCCGCGCAAGAGCCGGCTCAACCGCCAGCTCCGCACACCTGTCAGCACCGCCTCGGCAAATTGCAGGATCTCGAAACCGCCGCCATTGGTCCGCACCGCCAGCGCATTGCCCCCTGCAAGCACCGCCTGCAGGGGACGGGTCTGCAGCAGCCCGCCGAACATCTCCACTTCCGGCGCGTTTGCCCGGTCTAAGACATCCACCGGACCAAGGGCAAGCGGCGTCTTCAGCCGTCCCATGGTGGCAGGCTGGGAAACGGTCAGCACCGGTTCAAACCCGCTGTCTCCCACTGAGCGCATCAGGGTCATGCTTCCCGGCCAAGGCCGGGCAAAGGTGGCGAGCCTGGGCGCAAGCCCGTCTTCAGAACTCTCCAGAACCGGCAGATCGATCAAAAAGCCATGGGGCACGCCTGCATCGGAACTGCGGAAGGGCGCAGACCCGGACAGAGGCGTTGCCGAAACAGCTGCCCGCGTTGCTCCTGTGCGCAGAGCCTCCACCTTGCGCAGGTCCGTATCCTCGATGCTCTCGATCCGCAGTGTCAGCGGCGGTGAAAAGCTCTGCCCCGGCACGCTGGCGAGCGACAACACGTCCCCCGGCTCCAGATCCAGCCGCAACGGCGACAGGCTCAGCGTCATCCGTTCCCGCTCACCCCAGATCCGCGCCAGACGGCGGTCGGCTGCCTGCTGCAAGACGCCCGGGTCCGCGACGGCTTCCAGATCCACAGTCTCCACGTCGCGGCTTCCGCCGGAGAGCCTGCGCGACGCGGCGCCCCGGCGCTGATAATCAGAGGCCGGATCTTCCGCAGACAAGCGCACTTCCGAGGCCAGCTCGCTCTCCTGTGCCCGGGTCCGGCTCAAAATGCCCTCTCCGTCCGCCGGATCGGCCAGATCCTCAAGCGTTAGCTCAATCGTAGCAACCGTTCCCGCATCGCTGATGAGGACCCGCGTCCCCTGATCGCTAGCGGTTCCGCCAAAAACATCCAGCAAAGGCTCCAGGATCTGCCGGGCGGACACAGGTCCGGCGACTGCCAGACCTTCCACCAAGCCGCTGAGGCTCCCCACTGACACATCTTCCGGGGCAATGCCGAAGTCATCAAGCAACCGCCGCACAAGACCACCGAGCGACACGCTGCCCAGCCGCCCGTTCAGCCAATGGCCGGTCTGCCAGTTCTCCCCATCCGCCCACACGTCTCCATAATTCGGAAAGGCCGGATAGGGCCGCGCGTCCCAGGTCCAAAGATGGATATTCGCCGGGTCCACCATGGGGCCGCCGTAAAGCGGCGAGACCGGATTGTCCCCCTGCGGGAACACCGGATGCCGGTCATCCCAGAAGCTTAAGGAAGCCTCCAGCGCCCGGCGCTGGATCAGGTCATCCCTCGTGCCTTTCGAGAAATACGGCAGAGCACTTTCCGACGACTTCGGGTCGGAAAAGACATTCGGCTGGTTCGCGCCAAAATCCACCGCAGGAACACCCAGCTCGGTGAACCAGATGGGCTTGGACATGGGGCTCCAAGCCGTTGGGCTGGCATCCTCCACACCGCCCGTCCGCTCAAAATGGCTGTTTGCCCACCAGCCCTTGAGATCCTTGGAGCGGAAGACCCAGGGCTTGCCGTAGGCCCCATCCGCGATCGGGCTGCGCAAACCTGCCCGCCGGTCCGCATCCGAGGCGTAATACCAGCCGTGATATTCGCCGCCGGTAATCCCGGCCCTCAGGACGTCCATATCATAGGGATCGCGGTTGCCGTCCGGGTCGCCCCCCTCGCGCATATCTGCCATGGGCAGGTAGTTGTCGATGCCGACAAAGTCGATCGCCGGGTTTGCCCAGAGCCGGTCCAGCGGAAACCGCAGGTCCCCGCCATCCATCTGCCGCCCGCCATACTCAGACCAATCCGCCGCATAGGAGATCTTGGTGGATGCCCCCAACAGCACGCGGACTTCCCCCGCCAGTGCGGCGAGACCCTCGACGAAGGGAAAGCTGCCGTCCCCGGCCCGGACAACCGTCAGCCCGCGCAGCTCCGAGCCAATCAGAAAGGCATCCACCCCGCCGGCTGCCTTCGCCAGTGCAGCCATATGCAGGATATGCCGCCGGTAGGACCATTCGTCCGGCCCATGATAGCTGACCGCTCCGGAGGAAACCGTGAAATCCGCAGCCGTGACAGTTCCGAAAAAACTCGACGCATCGGACGCCGCATCGCCTGTTGAGGTAATCCTTCCCCGCCAGGGATAGACAGGCTGCTCAGAGCCACCATAAGGATCCGGCAGGCCATTGCCTTCCGGGATGTCCATCATCAGAAAGGGATAGAGCATCACCCGGAGGCCCCTTGCCTTCAGGTCGGCAATCGCAGACAGCACGCTTGCATCCGCAGGTGTACCGCCAAAGGCGGGTGCTCCGTCCCTCTGAGAGACGACCGGAGCCTGCTCCCGGCTGAGCCCTGCCACCGACCAGATCAATCCTGCCGTCGTCTTTTCCGCCGTCTCCACCTTCGGGCGGAACCGGCACGCGCCAGCTCTCAGGTCGTCGCCAAACCAGGTCACCACCAGCGCCACACTTTCCAGCGAGGGACAAACCGCCTGCAGATCGTCCAGCGAGGCTGTCCAGTCCGTATCGGCCAGGCTTGTGTGGTGGTTCAGGCTTTCGGCTTCTCCCGGCAACAAGGTCTGGCTGACTGGCACCGCCGAATAGACAAACTCCCCCGCCCCCGGGATCATGGTCACAGCCCGGACCTGCGCCTCCAGAGGCTCGATCGCGCGGATCACTTCAAAAGCAAGCTGCGGAATTCGGTTGCCGAACCCTGCCAGCGCCAGACGTTCAAACACCACATAGGCCGTGCCGCGATAGGCTGGCGCCTCGCCCTGAACGGCGGCAATCAGAGGGTCCGGCTCCTGATCCTCCGTGCCTTTGTAGACGCGCATGGTCAGCGGACCGGTGTCCAGCTCCTTGCCATCGGCCCAAACCCGGCCAATCCGGTCAATCGGCCCCTCTGCCAGCGCCACCGCGAAGTTGGCGAAATAGGAATAGCTGCGCACGGTGGTCGACGAACCTCCGCCCTTGCCGCCTGCGCTTTCCTCGCTGACCACCTCCTCGAAGTTGGTGGCCCAGATCACCTGCCCCGCCAGCCGCACCCGGCCATAGACGAGCGGCAGCGGCGCGCCTTCGTTCGAGGTCTGCACCGTCAGGTCGGACAGGCGCGATCCCTCGACTGCGCGCCTGGAGCCGAACAGCAGGCGGTCCACACCGGCCCCGGCCACCGCCCCCACAGCCTTGCCGAGGATCGCGCCGATACCGCCCAGCCCGAACAGGCCGCCAACGGCAGAGCCAGCTGCGGCCAGGATCAAAGTTGCCATGACGGCTCCTCCGGAAAACGGAAAGCGTTGGAAATTCTGCGGCGCCAGGCTGGCACCAGCGGGCTCTCGATCACGCCCACCCGCTCATAGGCATGGATGAGCTTTTGCCCATCGGCCAGCAGCCCCACATGCCGGGCGGGTACGCCGTCGCGCCAGCGGAACAGGAGAACGTCACCGGGCAGCGCCGCCTCAATGGCGATTTCCTCCAGCCAGCGCCTGCCCGCCTCCCTCAGCTCCTCGCGTCCAGCCGCAGACCAGTCCGGCGCATAGTCGGGCGCTTCCTCGGGCTCGCGCCCGTAGAGCCCGCGCACCACGCCGCGCAGCAGCCCCAGACAATCGCACCCCGCCCCCCGGCAGCTCGCCTGATGGCGATAGGGCGTTCCCAGCCACAGCCGCGCCTCGGCGAGCGCCCTTGACCGGATGTCAGCGCTCTCTTCCTCAAGAGACACGGGCACCTCCATCATTTGTTCCGGTATTGCGGGAGGGATAAGAGAGAACGAAGTCGGTTCCCGGCAGATGCGGGAAGCCCTGAAAGTTCAACCCATTGCCGAATTTCGACCGGCAGGTGGCAAACCGCTTGTCGCAGCCTGCCGTCACCTTGACCTGGACGCCTGCCGCCAGCGGAGAAGGCGGCGCCTGCCACAGCGTGATCAGCGC
Source organism: Roseibium litorale (assembly GCF_014842915.1). Lineage (GTDB taxonomy): Bacteria > Pseudomonadota > Alphaproteobacteria > Rhizobiales > Stappiaceae > Roseibium > Roseibium litorale. Next base: position 68,494 of record NZ_JACYXI010000013.1, read on the forward strand.
GCCTGTTTCCGTCAGCGTGTGATTGGCGATCTCGCTGGAAAAGCCTTGCCGTTCCCCATCCAGAACGCTCAGCAGGCCACCGGTGAACCAGCCTTCTTCGAAGGTTCCGGCTCCCACCAGCTGCACATCCCCTGTAGCGCTCGCGGAGATGACAACTCCCACCGTGCTGTACACCGGGCCTTCCAGATCGATCCCGCAGCGCGCATCTCCCAGATCCGCATCGCAGCTGCGCGAATAGACCCGCCCATGCCGCGCCTCAAGCGTATGAGCCAACCCTCTGAGTTCAGCCTGAAACGCTGTCCCCTTCCGGCTCACTTCTCCGATCCTTGCCCGCCGCAGAGCCATGGAAACGTCACCGGCAGCGCTCCAGTCCGCGAGATAGACCGTCACTTCCGCCCCATCCCAGAGCCCTGCCTCCAGATCATCCTCGCTTAAGGCCGGACCGCTGATGGCGCCAGCCACGTCTCCCGCAGCTGCGGCGAAGCCTGGCCCGCTGGTGCGAGCGGATGCCTCCAGCCCGTTTTCCGGCAGACAGGTCACTCCTTCGACCAGCACCGGCCGGTCATGGTCGGTAAAGCCGCAGCGCACGCCATCCGTCCGGGTCACCACCCAGCACAGCGCAAGCGTCGTCTCCCGCCGCGCCAGCCGGGCGGCAAGATCCGTTGGGATCGTTTTCATGAGAGTGTCCCGTCAGAAAGAAAGGTTGTGCTGAGCGCTGCCCGCTCAGGCGATCTTGATTTCCACCAGCGGGATCGTCGGAATATCGCCGGCCTCGAAATGGGTCAGGCTCACCTCCAGCCTGTCCGTATCGAAGCGGACGGGCACGTCAAAGAGGAACCCGGCGGTAATCGCCACGCCCTCCGCCGGAGGCTCCGCAAACACCAGTTCCCCGGTGCTCTCATCAAGAGTGACGTCGCTTCCCGTCGCCAGCATCACCCCGTCCAGCGCCGCCCTAAGGGACCCGGCGTCGACCAACCGGATCTCACGGACATAGGCCGTCTCACCACTGCCATAGGTCTTGCGCGGCACGAACCGGGTGGCCGCTCCGTCGCCTATGCCTTGCAGCTGGTCGGTTGCCAGTGGCAGCCCGCCGTCGCTGCGGGTGGAATGATCGAAAGGATCGCGGAAGCGGAACCCGTAAAGCCGTCCCCGCGCTTTTTCAAAAAGTGACAAAACCGCGCGCAAATCCGCCAGGGAGCGGATACCGGTCGAGGCGTCATAGCGCCTGCGGCTATCGGCCCAGCGGGCATTGCGCGCCTCGAACCCGGAGGCCAGAAGCACCACGTCCGTCCTCCGCTCCGGTCCGCCCAGCGCTCCAAAGGCAACCGCCGAGGGAAAACGCTCGTCGAGGATCGAAATCATGGAAAAAACTCCTTCCCACCCTGCCCGGATTGATCTGGCTCAAGGTGCCCCGGCCCAAGCCCGGTCATCTTTGCCCGAACCAAGGAGGGCACTGAATGAGTCATGTACCGCACGAGTTGCACGAAGAATTCCCGCAGGCTGCGGAGCAACTGCACGCACTGAAGACGTCCGATGCGCATTTTGCCCGGCTGGCGGACGAGTATCACGAGGTCAACCGCGAAATTCACCGGATCGAGAGCGAAGTGGCTCCCGCATCCGATCAGGCCTTGGAGGATCTCAAGAAGAAGCGCCTCGGCCTCAAGGATCAGATTGCCGCCTTGCTTGCGGCAACCGAAAACACCGGCTCCTGAGCCCCTCCTTTTTCAGGCCGGTGTCAGAGCCCGCGCCGTCCCCGTCCGACGGCGCGGGCCACCATGGCCGAGATCTGCGCTTCCGACCTGCGGAAGCTCTCGGCATCCCGGGCAGCCACATTGATCTGCACCCGCGGCCCTTGGGCGCTTTCCCGGCCAGACCGGATGCCAAGCCGTCCATCGGCTCCCCGGCTGAGAGGCAGGATCGCCTCAGCGCCCGCTTCCCCGGCCACCCCCAATCCGCTTTCCAACCCGAAATAAGTCGGTGAGGCTACCACGCCGCCCTTGGCGAAAGGCATGACCGACCCGAGCAGCGGCACCGCGCCGCTTACCAGCCCTGACAGAAGGCTGCTTCCGCCAGATCCCGCCACGCTGCTGACCGCACTGCCTGCCAGACTGACTAGGGAGTTGAAGGACGAGGTCAGCACCTTTGTAGACAGGGTCAGCGCCATCTGCCGGATCACCACGTCCAGCGACTTCCCATCCAGCAGCGCGGATTTCATGCCACTCGTCAGTGTGGAGGAAAACTGCGACGCGCTCCGGGTCAACGCCTCCATCTGCCCGGAAAACCGGCTCAGGTCTCCAAGCGGCAGATCAACCAGTCCGCCATCATCCTCGTTCGCCATTATGCTTGGTCCTTTTCAGTCAAGCCTGTCCGGAAACTGGCCCATCAACCGGTCGAAATCCCTGCGGCCCAGCGCAGCCTTCTGGCGTATCAGGCCCAGCGCTGCCGCCAGTTCGCGGGGCGTTGCCGCCCAGAAATCCGCTGGGCGCCAGCAAAGCCCGCCCATTGCCCGTTCCATCAGGGTCTGCCACGGCATGGGCTCAGGCTCCCCCGCAGACCTCAGGCAAAAGGGCAATCTGCCCCCGGATCCTCTGCGCTCTCCTCATCGTCCGTTCCGAACGTCACCTGGAGGAGATCCGTTGCGATCGCGGCAAAGCCCAGCGCGCCTCCTGCGGTAGTCATGGCCGCCACCTGATCATCGGAGACAGAGTTCCCTGCGCCGCGCAGGCCGGCCCCGATCACCCGGATCAGGTCCCGCGCCGACACCCGTCCGCTCGAAAACCGCTCGGCCAATGCCGTCAAACTGTCGAGAGCAAAGGCCGCCTCCAGCTCCGCCAAGGCCCCGAGGGTCAGAACCAGCGTCCACTGGCGGCCATCCAGACAAGCGGCAATCTCGCCGCGCAAGCGATTGGGCATTCCCTTCTCCTTTCCTGCCAGACCGCCTGTCACAGCACCGCGAACACCAGTTCGCCCGCAGACTCCAGCGCCAGCTCGTAGGTCACTTCCCCATCGTGCCGCCCGCCATATTCCAGCGCGGTCACCTGAAACGGGCCAGTCAAGGTGCCGAAATCCGGGATCACCACCTGCCAGTCCCGGATCTCCCCCGCGAAGAACAGCTGACGCACCGCCGCGTCGCTGGCCTGATCGCGGAACAGACCTGATCCGGACAGGCTCGCCGTGCGGGTTCCGGCTGAACTCAAAAGCTCCCGCCAGCGCCCGGCACTATCGGAACTGGTGATGTCCACCGCCGTGGCATTCAGCGCCATCCTGCGGCTTCTGAGCCCCGCCACCGTCTGAAAACTCCCATTCCCGTCCTGATCCAGCTTGAGCAGCAGATCCCGTCCAGCCTGAGCCGCCATGGCATTCTCCTTCACTGTGTTCGAAAATCAGATTGTCCCTCGCCCGGGCCCTTGGCCCGGCCTCTCCCCAAAGGGGCGAGGCATCCCTGCCGCACTGCTCAGGCAACCCAGGACCACGTTTGTCTTCAGTCTCTCCATACGGGCGGCCTGCTCCCTCTCCCTTCAGGGAGAAGGTTGGGGTGAGGGAAAGCCCTATTCCACCGGCTCTGTCACCGCCCGAAGCTCGATCACGCCCCGGAAGGTGCGGCCGTCCCGCATCAGGGCCGTGCTCCGGCCGGAGAGCTGCAGGCCAACGAGGTGATGCCCGTCGAGCGTGAGCGCCCCATCTAGGATCTGCCCGGAGGCTTCCTCCATCAGGGTCAGAACCTCGTCCCGGCTGGGCGCACGCGAGAGAACCTGAAGCCGAAGATCATGCAACAGACCCTCTGACGGATCGCTCAAGAGCGGCTTGCTCCCCAGTGTTTCCAGCGACAGAAACGGAAAGGCCTGACCGCGTGCCGGCACGTCGCAAATGCCCTCCGACCCCATCTGGGCGGTCAGCGCAGTGGACCCGTTCAGCCGCGTGAGAAGCGCCTTTCTCAGGGCCAGCTCTGCAGAAAGCACGCTCATGTGTCTTCCTCCTCGGCCAGGCAGAGCAAGGTCTTGCCGCGCAGGTTCTCATCGGCAGCGCTGAGAATGCGGAAGGTCTTCGCTCCCGCCACCACCCGCCAGCCTCCGGCAACATCCTCCCGGTAACGCAGGCGGATCTCATGGGTCACGGTTCCTGAAAGCCGGTCCGACAGCACAGCTTCGCCCTGCCTTAAGCAGCGGATCTCTGCAAAATCCGGTCCGGCGGCAGCATAGACCAGCACCGCTGCCCCACCGGCGGATTGGGTCCGCACCGGCTGTTCCAGCTCCACCGGCGTGCGGTACCGCCCCGCGCTCACAGCAGACGCACCCGGTTTGCGGCCAGAAGCCGGTCCAGACCATGCGGCATGCTCGCCATGGCCAGCTCCGTTCCGGCTTCCCGGTACTCGAACCAATGAGCCGCGAGCAGCCGCACGCTCTGGCGCAGGTCCGCGGGCACATCACTGGCAGCTGTGCCATATCCGGCGGTAAAGTCGATTTCGATGGACATCACGGCAGAGGATGGCAGCCCCGCCCCGGGCTTCACCCGGATCCGCGCCGGGCTGGTGCTCTTGTCCAGCCGCCAGTCCCCCTCGGACAGCGCATGGGGCACGCCATCCTCATCGAACACCAGGATCTGGCTAATCCCCTGTACGGGGGCGACCGGCAGCTGCACGACCCGCCCCAAAGGCCAGCCATCCAGATAGAGCCGCCAGCTCTGGGTGATCAGCGCCCGGCGGGTTTCCTGCTCCACCTGCGCCCTTGCGGAAGCGATCAGTTGTTCCAGAAAAGCGTCTTCCACCGTACCGGTCAGGCGTAAATGCGCCTTCATTTCCGTCAAGGTCACCGGCTCCACTACCGGTTCGATCACACGCGTTGCAGTCATGGCAAACCTTCCGGAAGCAGCGTCGAAAAACAAAAAAAGGCCGGATCCTTGAACAAGGACCCGGCCAGTCGGGGAGGATATATCAGAGCCGGCCGGCTGAAACTGACCGGCTCCAGTCAGAAGGACGCGAAGGTCCCCGGGCTGTGACCATCACGCCCTCAGGCAGAGAAGGTCATCAGCTTGATGGCGTCATAGTCCTGCACGCCGCCCCCCACGCGTTTGGTGGTGTAGAAGAGGACATAGGGCTTGGAGGAATAGGGATCGCGCAGGATGCGCACGCCCATCCGGTCCACCACCAGATAGCCCCGGCGGAAGTCGCCAAAGGCAATCGCGGGTGCATCTACCGCGATGTCCGGCATGTCCTCGGCTTCCGTCACGGGGAAGTTCAGCAGGGTCGCCTCACCGCCCGCGTTCATCGGCGGTTGCCAGAGATAGTTGCCGTCCCCGTCCTTCAGCTTGCGCAGGGCGCCCTGAGTGCGCCGGTTCATCACGAAGCGCGCGTTCTGCCGGTAGCCGGCCTTCAGCGTGTAGATCAGATCCAGAAGCACATCGCCGGGGCTGAGCGCCGGAAAGCCGCCCGCCTCGCCGCTCTTGACCGTCCCGAGCTTACCCCATGTCCAGCTGGCCTCCACCACCCGGTCGGCCGCCAGGAAGCCCTTGGGCCGGTTGACGCCGTCGCCATTGACAAAGGCAGCGCCCTCCTGCTCGGCAAAGGCCGCTTCCACTTCCTCGGCGATCCAGGCATCCACATCGATGGCCGCATCATCCAGAAGCGAGGCGCTGGCCGCCGGCATGGCGTAAAGCTCCATCGCCGGGAAGGCCAGTTCCGCCAGCGTTGGAGCTGTTGTCTGCGGACGGGCATCCGTCTCTCCCACCCAGCCAGTCTGCGGACCGGTCAGGGAATAGGGCTTCTTGTAGGTCGCCGACGACACCTGCCGGTTGCCCGCAATCGACCGGATCGGCGAGACCTGAGACAGGCGGCGCAGAATGCCCGCTTCCGTTTCCTCCGGCACCAGATAGCCACCGTCCGGATCGGAGCCGGACGACATGGCCTTCAGCTCCAGCGGGCGCAGCCGGGCGTCCTGACCGGTCCGCACATAGGTCTCGAAGGCCGCCCGGTGCTCCAGAACCTGGGCGGGGACAGCCCGTTCCGGCCTTGCACCAAGCTCAGCCCCGATTTGCGGACGCCGGGCCTTCAGGGTCAATTGATCAAGACGGCGCTGGGTTATGTCGAGCGCGGCATCCAGCCGGTCCAGCTTTTCCAGCGTCAGAATGTCCGGATTGCCCCGCTCCTCGATTTCCGCCAGCCGGGCATCATTGACCGCCCGGTAGCTTTCGAAGGCACGGAAGAACTCGTCGAAGGTCCGGGCAACATCCTCACCGCCCGAAAAGGCAGAGGGCTGCGCCGCCACCCCCGCGGGCAAGCCGCCCGCCTTTGTCTCCAGCGGCAGCGCCGCAGTGGAACCCATCACGTCCGAATGCTGCATCAAACTCTCCCTTGTGTACCGGTCAGGCGCCCGGCGAGGGACACCTTCGACCTGGATCTGGATTGGATAGCGGGTGCGGGCGCAGGCCCCGCGAGCTGCACCCGCGCGCCTTCCGCCTGCGGAAAGGTCACGATCGACACTTCCCAAAGATCGATGTCGGTCAGAATGCGCGGCCCCCGGCCCGTGGAACGGAACGACCTGCGCGCCTTGAAGCCGATGGAAAGTCCCGTTGCCACCCCGGCTGAGATCAGCACCGCGGCCTCCCGGGCCTGCTCAACGTCCTTCAGAAGATAGCCACTGACCCGGAGGCCGACCCTGTCTTCGCGGAGGGACGTCCAGATCCCGATCGGGGCCGCCGGATCGTGCTGCCACAGGATCGCCAATCCGCCGCTGCCCCTGGTTTCCAGGCTGCGCTGAAACGCTCCCCGGCGGATGATGTCGCCTGCCCCGTCCAATTGCTCAAACAGGCTGGCATAGCCTGTCACCGGAATTCTGCCGCTGAGGAGATCCTCCGCCCGCTTCTGCTGCCGGGCCAGAGCAACGCCGCCCGCACTCATCTCCCGCGCTCCGGTTTCCGCGAAGGCTCGGCCCTTGCCAGCGCCAGCACCGCTCCGGAAAACCCGCCAAACACCTGCCGGTGTGCCGGTTCCTTGCCGCGTCCTGCCAAACCGGCCCTGCGCAGCCAAAAGGGCGCCGCGCGCTTCAGGCCCTTGCTGATCATTTCAATCATCACTCCGCCTCCCGTTGTTGGGACATTGATTCAAGTGAGAGGATTTTTTTCTTTTGATTCATGAGGTTGTAGGAGAAAGCCCTCACCCGGACCTGCGGTCCGACCTCTCCCAGGCTTGGGAGAGGTGTCCCAGCGGCACTGCTCAGGACACGCTAAAGGCACCGTTTTTCCTCAAACGTTAGTCCGAAGCGCAGCCTGCTCCCTCTCCCTTCAGAGATACTGGGGTGAGGGGCATCCGCTCTCAGCCGCCATTTCCTGAAACATCTGAACCGCTTGGGCGCAGCAACTGATCCCGGTCCTCATGCCCCTCATGCGCTGAGTCACATCTGTCCCCTCCCCAGCTCCTGGCACGGCCTGTTTCCTGCCCTGACAGCAATCTGTTCAATCGGGCAAGCTCCTGCACGAATTCGGAAAACCGCCGGTTGGAGGCCGTCAGTTCCCGCAAGAGCAACAGGCCCAGAAGGCTGGCCGCCACGGCCCAGAGAAACAGAGCAAGATGCGCCAGATCCCCCCGCTCGATCACCGAGCGGACGATCTCCGCGCTCATCCCTGCGCCTCCCCGGGCATCCCCCCGTCCGGCCCATAGCCAACCGCCACCCGCTTCTCATCCCGGCTGAGGAAGGACGCCGCCTCCACCCGCCGCCAAAGGGCTTCCCGCTCGCTCGACAGCGCCTCGATGCCATCGGCATCCGGCTCAAGCCGCAAGGGAGCCCCGCCGAAGGCCGGGCTCAGCCAGGCGGCCAGCCCACCCGTTACCCGGCGGACCAAAGGCAGCACCGCGCCGCGCCAGAACGCCCGGTTGGCTTCCTGATAATTCGCATAGGTGTTGTCGCCCGGAATGCCGAGCAGCATCGGCGGCACCCCGAAGGCCAGCGCGATCTCCCGCGCCGCCTGGTTCTTCGCCTCAATGAAATCCATGTCCTTGGGCGTCAGCCCCATGGGTTTCCAGTCCAGCCCGCCTTCCAGCAGAAGGGGTCGGCCCGCGTTGCGCGCGCCCTGATAACCGCTCTCCAGCTCCTGTTTCAGCCGCTCGAACTGATCAGCACTCAGGTTCACTGTGTCCCCAGCCCCATAAACCAGCGCGCCGGAGGGGCGCGCCGCATTGTCGAGCAGCGCCTTGTTCCAGTGGGTTGCGGCGTTGTGGATGTCGAGGCTCATTTGAGCGGCCTCCACCGGCGCAAAACCGTAATGGTCGCTCAAGGGATGAAACAGCTTCAGATGCCGCACCTGGGCGATCGCCCCCGTCTCCGGGTCTGTCTCGCCAGACAGCCGCAGCGTCCGCCCGCCCACAGAATAGTCGAAGGCCTCCGGCCAGCCGGAGGCACCCGGCACCACCTTCACCCGGTCCGGGCGCAGGGCGTAGAGTTCGCGCGGCGTCCCACCTAGCCCCACCTGCTCGATGAAGGCGTTCCCCGCCCCCAGCAGATGGCCATAGACCGCCTCCAGAAGATCCGCCCCGCCCTCGTGCTCGTTGGGCCGGGAAAGCAGATCCAGCAGCGGATGCCGGTCCAGCTCCAGATCCCCTTCAAACAGGGTCAGCGGCATGCTCGCCGCCGCCTCCGCAATCATCCGCACGGCCCGGTAGACAACCGGATTGCGCGCAAATCCTTCCCGCGCCAGCCCGGCATAATCGCGCGGGCTCCACACCGGCTGCGCCGCGGACTGCACCGCGATCAAAGGCCCCGTGCGCGAGGCCCGCGTCTCCAGCGGCACTTCATGACGCCGCCAAAATGAGTCAAACGCCTGTTTCAAGCCCATGGTTTCATTGGCCTTTCAAGCTAAAGTTAAGAAGTTGAGTCAGTGGGCGAATGAACGAGCTAAAGTTGCGCATGCATTGATTTATGCACTTTCTCTGCAGTTGCCCTCACCCCGGCCTTCTCCCATTTCCGCCTGTTTGGAGGGAGAGGAAGCGAGCTACGGTATGCCGCAAGGCAGTGCCGTTATGAACGTCTCAAGCCCCCAGCCGCCTGTCTTCCGCCAAACAAGGCAACCGGACACCCGAACCGCTCCCCACGGCCAGCCTCTCAACCACCTTTCCCAAGCCTGGGAGAGGTCGGCGCGAAGCGCCGGGTGAGGGTTGTGATCCAGATCACGGTATCAGCCTTAAAACAGCGCTAGCTTGAGATCAGACGGGGAGAAACCGCCCCGGTGAGTTGCAGGAGGTCACCATGTTCCATGCCATTCTCATCGCCGCAGCAGCTGCCTTCACCGCCATGGAGGCCACGGATTTCATGGCCGCAAAGCCTGTCCGGGTGAAGGCTGAAGCACGGAAGAAGCAGCCGCGCTAAAGCCGCCGCACCCTAGGCTCCGCTCTCGGTCCCAGCAGCAGCTCCGTCACGGCCCAGACCAGCGCGTCCATCCGGTCGGGTGACCGGCCGGAGGTCAGCCCGCCCGGGCCGAAATCCACCATCTCGTCTTCCAGCTCCGGAAAGACACCCGCATGGCAGACCCTGCCCTGGTCATAGAGCATGGCCACCGGCTCCGCCCGGGAGTATTTGCCACGCGTCGCCCGCACCTGGCGCACCGGCACCGCTGGGTCTGCGCCCGCAATCACCTCGGCCACCATCTCGCCACCCTGGTTCACCTCCGCCACCAGACAATCCGCGGCCAGCGCATGCCAAAGAGCAGTGGCCGTGGAAGCCCAATCCGAAGGCCGCGCCCGGCTCAAGGACTTGTCCGCCAGAACATAGGCCCGTCCATCCGCGCCCAATCCCGCTGCCACGATCCCGCAGGCATCTGACCTCTTGCCCGAACTTGCCGGCGGATCGACCGCGATCACGATCCGCTCCAGATCCTGCGGAGGGGCACTCACCCGCTCCCGCTCCAGCCGTTCCCGGGACCAGAGCGCATCCGGCCGGTCCTCGATCAGCTCGCCCTCCAGTTCCTGCCGTCCCAGACGGGTTCCCGCATAGCGACCGACCACCGTTTCCAGAAAGCCGGGCGCCAGAAACGGCGCATTGGCCCGTGTCGGCGCATGGCTCACAACCGTTCCAGGCAGTCCAAGCAGGCGTTTGAGCAGCGGTACCGGACGGGGCGTCGTGGTCACCAGCTGGCGAGGCGCCTCACCTAGGCGCAGACCGAATTGCAGCATGTCAAAAGTCTCCTCGGCGTGACGCCATTTGGCGAGTTCATCGCACCAGGCAATGTCGAATTGCGGCCCGCGCAGGGCCTCGGGATCTTCACTTGAAAAGGCCTGAGCCACCGCGCCATTGGGCCATTCCAGCCGCCGCCGCGTTGGCACCCAGTGGGGCCGCTCTGCCTTGGGGTGGATGGCGAGGATGCCGGAGACCCCTTCCACCATCACCTCGCGCACATCCGCATAAGTTTCGCCGACCAAGGCAATACGGCCCGCAAACTGGCCGCCGTTCCAGCTCTCCCCCTGCGCCATGGCGCGGATCCATTCGGCCCCCGCCCGGGTCTTGCCCGCGCCCCGCCCCCCCATCAGCAGCCACACCCGCCAATCTCCCGGCGGCGGCATCTGGTGGTCATGGGCAAAGGTCGGCCAATCATTCAGAAGAAAGCGGATCTCGTCATCACTCAGCGCGCCAAGCGCGTCTTCAATGCGCCCCGCCTTCGCACAAGCGGCCAAGACGCTCCGCAAGCTGCGCCCTGAGGGCGTCTGCATCCTTGGCAAGACCATCCCCCTCCTCTTCCGCCTCCTCAGTGGAAGCCTGCTTCAGGTCAATCAGAACCCCCAGCGTCTTGGCAAGGCTCGCCAGGGTCTTCACCGTCTTGTCGATATCGGCAAGGCTCGCCGGGCTGCCGGCCTCTGCCACCAGCGCCCTCAGCCGCGCCTCCATGCTCTCCATCTGACCCTCAAAGGCCTTGTAGAGCCGCTCTATCATGCCGGGTTGTTCGAGATCCGGAATGGTCAGTGCGGAAAGATCCGGTAGCGCACGCTCCTGCCTATCGCAGGCGGCGGAAGGCACCACCTTCCGGCCCTCCACCAGTGCAGCACCAGAGGTCTCATCTGGCACATCGTCTGCCACGTCTTCCGGCACCGCCCGCCGCCTGCCCTTCCGGTAGGCTTGCCGTTTCGCCTGCCGCACGGCTGCCCGTTCCTGGCGCAACGCATCGCAAAGCCCCTTACCCGAAAACCGCCCCGCCATACCGCCTCCCCCACCGACCCGCAGACATGCAAAAGGCCGGTCACCCGGCCTTCGGACTGCTGACAAACCTAAAGCTTCAGCATTTCATCTCCGCGCCGTCCCGGCCTTGAGCCGGGACCTGATCTAGAAACCGATTATTTTCATTAGGATAGGAGATCCCGGATCTCCGCTTCGCTGCGTCCGGGAACGCTCGCTGGTTGGGTTTGTCATCAATCTCCCCCCTCCACCACCTCTCCCAAGCCTGGGACAGGTCGGCCCTCAGCGCCGGGTGAGGGCTGGACGCGCCTGTCCCTCACTGCACAAAATTTTCTGCTTGTGTTTCAGAAGCTTGCCGAAGATCTGCGGAACTTGTCCCCCACCGCGAAACCCGTGCGATACTCAGAGTCTGATCCACTCAGCGCCGCATCAGGCGCAACTCTTCGATCATGACAAAACCCTACCCCAACAGCGTCACGCTGTCAAGGAATTTATTCCTATATTCTTTCACCAATCCATAGCGCCGCCAGTTTCGTATCTCCACCGGGGCCTGATCTTCCGCCCAAGGAGAACCGTGATGCCATTGAAATCCCTCAGCTTCGCCGCAGCTGGCGTGCTTACGCTCAGCAGCCTTTTCAGCTCGCCTCTGCCCGCTTTTGCCAAGACGGACAAGCCGCTGGTTCTGGAAGAGTTTTTCAAAGGCCACACAGTGGGCCGGGGCGCATTCGATAGTGAAATCGCGGGGGTTCACCGGCCACTCACCGCCTATATGATCGGCAGCTGGAACCCGAAAACCTTCGTCTTCACCCTGCGCGAAGACATCCGCTATGATGATGGTGAGCGGGAAAAGGCCGTCTGGGTGTTCCAGAAGACCGGAGAAGGCCGCTATGTTGGCCAGCGCAGTGGCGTGAAAGGCCTGGTGCAGGTCACAACCACCGGCGGCGCGATCCGCTTTTCCTACGTGATGGACGTTCCGACCGGCAGCGGCACGACGGCCCTGCGCTTTGCCGACACACTCACCCGCACCGGCTCCAACACCGTGCGCAACACGTCCGAGGTGACCAAGCTGGGCTTCCCGGTGGGCACGGTGGACATCACCTTCACACGCTGACGGCGTGACGGCTGATTTCTGCCCCCTTCCCTCTCAAGCCCGTTTCCGGACTGGAACCCCGCTCCGGTCCGGGGCATTGTGGCTCTTAAGGTCCTCCAAAGAGAGACCTGTTCCGGAAGCTGTTTGAGGAGCCGCCCTTGGCCTTGTCTGCCCGCTATAGCGTTTTTGTCCTGATCATTCTATTGGCCCTGTTCTGCCTGGCCATGATCCTCGGGGGCACCCCTGTTTTCCTCTGGCCTTTCGCGGTCTTTGCTGCCTTGACCGCTGTCGGCATCTGGGATCTGACGCAGAAAACCCACGCCGTTTTGCGCAATTATCCGGTCATCGGCCACACCCGCTATCTGCTGGAATCCATCCGCCCGGAACTGCGCCAGTATTTCTTTGAATCCAACCTCGACGGCGCGCCGTTTTCGCGCGAAAAGCGCTCCCTGGTCTATGACCGGGCCAAGGATATCGAGGGCAACAAGCCCTTCGGCACCGAATACAACGTCTATGCCAATGACTATGCCTGGGTGAACCATTCCATGGTGCCCAAGGGCGGCCCGGGCACGCCGCCCGTCGACCCTAAGACGGATGAGCGTCTGCGCATCACCATCGGCGGGCCGGACTGCAGGAAGCCCTATTCGGCCTCTCTCTTCAACATTTCGGCCATGAGCTTCGGCTCCCTGTCTGCCAATGCCATTCTGGCGCTGAACACCGGGGCCAAGACCGGCGGCTTTGCCCATGACACGGGCGAAGGCAGCGTGTCGCGCTATCATAGAGCCGGTGGCGGCGATCTGATCTGGGAGCTGGGCTCAGGCTATTTCGGCTGCCGCCGCCCGGACGGTGGCTTTGATGCGGAAGCCTTTGAAAAACAGGCGCAAAATCCGCAGATCAAGATGATCGAGATCAAGCTCAGCCAGGGGGCCAAGCCCGGTCATGGCGGCGTTCTGCCGGGCGCCAAGGTCACGCAGGAGATCGCCGAGGCCCGTGGCGTTCCGGTCGGTGTGGAGTGTATCTCACCCTCCGCCCATTCTGCCTTTTCCACCCCTGTCGAGCTTCTGGATTTCATTGTTACGCTGCGGCGCCTGTCCGGCGGCAAGCCGGTCGGCTTCAAGCTCTGCATCGGCCACCGGTGGGAGTTCATGGCTGTGGTCAAGGCCATGCTGAAAACCGGCATCCTGCCTGACTTCATCGTCGTCGATGGCGCGGAAGGCGGCACGGGGGCCGCCCCGGTCGAATTCTCCAACCGCCTCGGCACGCCCCTGCGCCTCGGCCTCTCCTTCGTGCACAACACGCTGGTCGCCACCAATCTGCGCGATAAGATCTGCATCGGCGCCAGCGGCAAGCTGATCAGCGCCTTCGACATTTCCGGCGCCCTGTGCCTTGGGGCAGACTGGGTCAATTCCGCCCGCGGCTTCATGTTCGCCATTGGCTGCATCCAGTCCCAGAGCTGCCACACCAACCGCTGCCCAACCGGGGTCGCCACCCAGGACCCCAAGCGGCAGAAGGCGCTGGTCGTTCCGGACAAGGCCGCCCGGGTTGCCAATTTCCATCACAACACCATGAAAGCCCTGATGGATTTCGCCGAAGCCTCCGGGCTCTCAAGTCCGAAGGAGTTCGGGCCCGAGCATTTCTATCTGCGCGAGGGGTACCGCTCCGTCCTGCCGGCCAGCACCGCCATGGACTGGCTGAGGCCGGGGGCCCTGCTCGCAGACGGGCATGATCATCCGGGCTACAGCACCTATTGGCTGATGGCAGATCCGGACACGTTCCAGCCGGTCCGCTCGGTTCAGAGCGCCAAGGACGCTCACCGGCCCGCTTGAGATGGCAGGCGCCCTCTTCGCGGTGATGAGATCCGCCTGAAGAGGGCTCACGCCCCCTTTGCGCCCAGTGCGCGCACCTTGGCCAAGTAACCGGCGCGGCGCGCGTCGCTGGACTTGCGAACCGGCGCAAACCGCGTGAAACGGGCGGGCTTGAAGCCGCAGAACTTCAGGATCTGGCGGCTGGTCTGCTTGCCGATGCCATTGCCATAGATCCAGTCCAGAAAGAAATTCGGCGTATCCGAGGTCATGATCACCCTGGCGCTGCGCCCGCTCATCAGGCCCAGCGGCAGGGGTCTGCCCTCCTGATACTGAAAGGTCTTGCCCGGCAGAAACACCCGGTCAATCAGCCCCTTCAGCTTGGCCGGCATGCCGCCCCACCACATGGGGTGGGTGATGACGAAATGCTCGCACCACAGAAGATCCTCGAAAAACGCCGCCAGATCCGGCTCCAGATCCGGCACATTGCGGTAGGAGGCGATGCCGAGATCCGGATTGAAGCGCATGGCCGACAGGTGGTGGATCCGCACCTCATGGCCGCTTGCGCGCGCGCCCTCCCCGTAAGTTGCCGCCAGCGCGCCGTTGAGGGTTTCAGCTGCCGGATGCCCGTCCAACACCAGAATTTTCCGTGACATGACACACCTTTTGATAAATTGACCGTGGTCATTTTTTGACTCAGCCAGACTTTCCCGTCAAGCTAATATTGACCATGGTCAATATTTTTATCCCAAACCGGCGACGCAAGAACATGCCCCGCAAGCCGCAGCTGCGCACCCAGGAAACCCGCAGCCGCATTCTCGCCACCGCCCGCGATCTCATGTCCCGCACCGGGGCGGATGGCATCACCGCGGAGGCTCTGGCCAGCGCGGCAGGCGTTGCAAAGGGCACGGTCTTCGCCCATTTCACCAGCATGGACGGGCTGATGTCCTATGTGCTGCTGGACGACATCCGCAGCCTCATTCCGGCGGATCTGTCCGCCGTCCGCGCGGCGGATACGGCGCGTTTTGCAGATCCGCTCGAGCGCATCACCTCCATGATGATGGACCTCGTCACCATCATCACCTCCAGCCAGCTCAGCCTGCGCCTGTTTCTGGAAAACACCGGCGCCACAAACGGCAAATGCGCCCCTGAATTCATTGCCATTCTGGACCAGCTCGATGGTCTTCTTCACGACTATCTG
This sequence comes from Roseibium litorale, assembly GCF_014842915.1. Lineage (GTDB taxonomy): Bacteria > Pseudomonadota > Alphaproteobacteria > Rhizobiales > Stappiaceae > Roseibium > Roseibium litorale. Next base: position 83,737 of record NZ_JACYXI010000013.1, read on the forward strand.
GAGGAATGGCAGGGTCAGCCGGAGGTCCGTCCGGCACTGCGCAAGGACCGCTCCCCGCGCGAGCTGGTCGATGCCCTCATCGCCTTCATGATCCATGTGGCGATCCAGTTCCGCAGCTGCCAGATCGACGATCTCGAAGCGGCACGCCACAAGCTGAAACGGCATGCGGAGGCCTATCTGCTTGAGCGGACAGAGCCCTTTCCCGGCTAGCGGGAAAAGTTGCAAAAACGGCAGTTTCTTGCGGAAATTGAACACCTCTACCGCAGCGCATTATTTTTAGGTGCGATGCAATATTTCCATCGACACCCCTGCGTTTCCATGACAGGCTGATGACCTGTCAGCAGATTGGAAGGGCCGGTAAGGGGGACTGGTGTTGCGGAGGGATCTGGCTGTCCCAAGCTTGGCAAGGTGCCGGGCCAGAACAAGGACAAGACCATGCTGTTCACCGCTTATCTCGCCGTTTGCCTGTCCAATGTCGCGATCAAGGACTGCAACAAGGACACCGCCCTCAACTGGATGGTTGCCCCTGGTGAAAACCGGGGTCTGGCCTATTGCATGACCCATGGCCAAAGATACGCCGCCACGTCCGGCGTGGTGCATGAGGGCGAATATGTGAAGATCTATTGCAAGGCCCCGGACCAGTTCACCCGCCCGGGCGTCCAGCGCGGCTGACAGCGGGCGGAAAAGGCCGTGGCGGCGGCGGATGAGGCCAGCCATTTGCACAGCCATTTGCACAGCCATTTGCACCGGCATTTGCACCGTTTTTTGCCCTGAATGGCGGCATCGACACGTCCGGCTGTCCGTGACACTCTGGTCTGACTTTTGACGATCAGGACCCGCTCATGCTCTTTACCGCCTATCTCGCCGTCTGCCTGTCCAATGTCGCGGTCAAGGACTGCACCCGCGACACCGCCCTCAACTGGATGGTCGCGCCCGGCAACAGCCAGACCCTCGCCTTCTGCATGTCCCATGGCGAAAAATATGCAGCCACCTCCGGCGTGGTGCATGAGGGCGAATATGTGAAGGTCTATTGCAAGGCCCCGGACCAGTTCACCCGCCCCGGCGTCCAGCGCGGCTGACCTGTTTGAAATAAGCTCTGCTTCTGATGCAGCCTCCCTGAAGGCTGGCGTTCTGGCCCCTCCGGCGCTCATTGACGTGGACAGTCTTCTGAGCAATAGGGCACGGCCTGAAAATGTGCTATGCGCCAGCCGGAAGACATTCGGCCAGACCAAAGTCCGGCCCGGCATCATCAGGAGTATACCCGTGAGCGAACTGACCGTGGCAGAGGCCACAAGCCGCGTTTATGAATCCCTTCAGGCGGACAATCTGGACATCGACCTGCACATTGCCGCGCTCAAGGCAGCGCTCGCCCGCGAAGGCCAGAAGGAAGCGGTTCTCGACCCGTCCCGCCTCGTCCAGAACAACCGCCAGGGCCGCAAGCTGCTGCAAGCCTATTTCCGCCAGCGCGGCGTCAAGGTTTCTTTTTCGGCGGAATGAGGACCTGCCGGTTCAGGCAAAATCTCTGACCCAGTGAGCCAGGAAGCCGGTAAGCCTGCGCCGGAAGCGCCATTTCATGCAGCACTGCACTCGCCGCCGTTGACAGGACAGGATTTGACCGTCTATTTAGTTGTATATTACAACTTTATACCGGTTCTACTCATGTCCCTGCCGCAAACCATCGACGAGATCCGCAGCGCCTCGCGCCAGCTTGTGCGTGAGCTTGGCTTTACCGGGAGCACCTTTGCCGGAACCGGCCTGCCGCCCTCCGCGGTTCACGCCCTTATCGAGATCGAGCAAGGCGGGATGACCGCCCGCGATCTCGGCGCGCTTCTGCATCTGGAAAAGTCGAGCGTCAGCCGCATGCTGCGCAAGCTCGTTCAGTCCGGGGACGTGGTGGAGGAACCGGGCAAAGCCGATGGCCGGGTGAAGCATCTGTCGTTGACGAAGGCCGGCCGGGACCGGGTGGCCGGGATCCATGATTTCGCGCGGGCGCAGGTTCAGGCGGCGGTCACGCACCTGACCGCGGAGCAAAGGCAGACCGTCCTCAAAGGGCTGAGCCTCTACAGCACCGCGCTCAGCGGAACGCTTGAAGCTCCAGCCGTAGACATCAGGGCGGGCTACCAGCCGGGCCTCATCGCCCGCATCACGGAGATGCACGCACGCTATTATGCCCGCGCGTCCGGCTTCGGCCTGACCTTCGAGGCGGTGGTCGCCGGTGGCCTGGCCGAATTTGCCCCCCGCCTGGGCAAGCCCCAAAACGGGATCTGGGCCGCCATGAGCGGCGGTGAGATCGCCGGGTCCATCGCCATTGACGGCGAGGATCTGGGGCCTGGCCTCGCCCATCTCAGATGGTTCATCACCGGTGATGCGCTGCGGGGCAGCGGGGCAGGCAAAAGGCTGCTGGATGCGGCCCTCGCCTTTGCCGACCGGCAGGGCTTTGCCGAAACCCACCTTTGGACCTTCTCCGGGCTCCATGCGGCCCGCCACCTTTATGAAACGCGCGGCTTCAAGCTGGCGGAGGAACGCTTTGGGTCGCAATGGGGCAGCGAAGTCCTCGAACAGCGCTTCGTCAGGCGCTTGCCCTGATCTTGGCCCTGATCTGGGACTTGATCTGGGCCCCGATTTTGCCCCCGGTCCCGGCCCTGACCGCAAGCCCCCTGCCCGCCTCCGGTGCCTTCAGACAGACCGGCAGACAGGTCATCTCCGGCCCGCGACGCGCAAGCCGCCGATCCTTCGAGACACCGCTTCGCGGTTCCTCAGGATGAGGGGACCCCGTTGAAATTCCAGGATAAACCAGCCCCGCCTCATCCTGAGGAGGCCGTCAGGCCGTCTCGAAGGAGAGGATCTCCGGAGGCGGGGTTCTCGAGGCAACCCTTCATGGCAAAGGGACAGACGCAGTGAGGACGAGAGGCTGTTTCCCCACCTCTGTCAGCTTCCGCTGACATCTCCCCCGCACGGGGGGAGATGGGTGCCTGCCGCACGGCTCGGGCGGGAAACGGGGGGCTAGGAAGGAAGGGGGGTGGGATAAGATGGAGAGGGCCGAGAGGGGGCTGCGGCTTTGAGTTTGACTATGTGGAGCCCACCAGCTTAGTCAAAAGAACTGTGCATAGGATATCCGATGTAATCGACAGGAACAAATAGCGGAAGAGCCCATCTGTATGAACGCAAGGCACCAATGTTTTCGCTGTTTAAGAAGGCAAAAAATCAACCAAGAGAATATTTATTGTATTATTAAACGTTGAAAGTGCACACAGCTCACAGTAACTTTTTTGCCATACAGACCACCCAAAGAAGCGCTAAAATGATTCAAAAACCGGTTCTGGGCGAGATTACGCAGGGAACGCTTTTCACTTGCGCAATAGCAGATCGATATGCCGACAAGAGAGTTCACGGCCTCGCCATCACAGCACGATGCGACATCGCGAATAATAAATACCCTGTTTTAAATTATTTACCCGTTGTGACCCTACTCGACTGGCTTCATTGCGATGGAATAGAAATTTTAATTGAAAACTCCAGAAAAAATCAAAGTGGATCATTCGATACTATTTTAAAGCAAGCAAGCATTGCTACCAGTGTTCTAGAAACCATACCGCGACAAACTGTGGTTACAAGTTTTTTTGACGATACGAATGCAACCAAAACACGAAAGAAGTTGGCGGCGAGAGCCCATGAACTAGCGGATCAACTTGACCGTCTTGAGGCTCTGGATTTGGATTGCGTGAAGGATAGAAATTGGTTCCTATCCGCCCATCAAAAAGAAGTCTCAGCATTAATTAAGGAACTTATAAATAACAAAGTATCCAGCTTCTATTACCTGCCAAGTGTGACAGACGAAAACGAAAATGAAGGTTATGTAGTATTACTAAGAGAAAGCGCGTTCCTACCCAGAAGGATAGCAAAAGAAGTCGCGAACGGCTTGGACCGACCAGTATCATCTAATTCCTGGCTAGACAGCCATCTATCGTTCGCACACGATGACTTTGCGATGCCGGTGGGAAGAATTCCATCGCCGAATATAGAGCATATTCTACAGACATTTTCTTACATGTTTGGTCGAATTGGGCTGGAAGACTACAGTTCTGATTTCGTTTCAGATGTATGTGCTCGAAATTTCTTGAAAGAGGAGACTGCGTGAGATGAGGTATATCGTTTTTGAAGAATGCGCAGTCGACGAGTTGGTTTCCAACCGCTTTTTCCAGACTATCGAATTCGATCTCGGTCGAGCCCTTTTTGAATTGGTGGCAGGTCATATCCCAACAGCAAATCTGCCCCCCGAAATATCACTAGTTAAACTTGACGAAGGAATCGCATTTACTAGCAAAAAAGCAAGCAAAAATTCTCATTTTCTAGTACTGGATTTGGAACAATCAGATTTTATTAAAGAAATAAGTGAAAATGAAACTATATTCGTACTTCAAAAAACACTTAGATTTGCAAAAAAGCTCTGGCAAAATTTGTCTTTGAATTTTTCAGAGCGAGTTATTCCGTCATCATCAAAAGCAATACTATTTCCTTTCCCATACAAACCTACTCCATACCGTGTGGTAATAGAGCAGGCTCCGTGGTCTGAGCGCCTAAAAAAGCGAAACTTTGCGGGCAAATTTTTGCTTGTGTACAAGACTGGCTACGGCAAAGGTGATGCAAACACCGAGCAAGCGGGTCTAACGAATTTCAAGAAAGCTTTCGAACAAATCGACAAGATTCTATCCGAAGCTCGCGCTTTGAACTCTGATCAGACATCAAATGCACCAGGTGTGGTACAGGTATCTGCTTTAGATGCTGTGCCGAGTACAAATGAAACTTCTATATTTCAGTCTTTTGACGACTGGATGAAATTGCTTACGAACAAACAAATTGAATTCATCAATGCAGAAGTTACCGGCGCACATCGTATCGAAGGCGCTGCGGGGACAGGAAAAACCTTGTGCCTAATGTTGAAAGCCATCTCGCTTCTAAGAAAGTCAGAAGTCAACGGTTCTTCAAAGCACATTGTCTTTGTGACACATAGCGAAGCGACAAAACGCTCAATCAAAGAATTTCTTGTGGTTATTGATCAGGACAATTTTGCGAGCAGAGACAGACTTCTTGAAAAGAACACATTAAAAGTCTGCACATTGAGTGAACTTTGTGCCGAGCAACTAGCCCATCGGATTAGTGATTCTGAGTTTATCGACAGAGATGCCCTAGAGTCGAAGGAAACTCAGCTGTTATATGTGAGTGAAGCCTACAACAGCGCTATGAACGCCGACTATCCATCTCACGAGAGGTTCTTATCAGCGGAGCTCAAGGACTTCTTGAAGAAAACGGAAAGCTGGAATGTTACACAAATGCTCCAACATGAGATTAGTGTGGTAATAAAAGGCAGAGCTTCTGAGGACATCGACGCCTACAAAAAGGCTCCACCACTAAAGTATGGAATCCCTATTAATAGCGACGCTGATAAAGGATTTATTTTCTCAATCTTCCGGAAATACCAAGAACAACTTGGAGCAGTATCTCAGTTCGACACAGATGATGTAGTTTTGACTGCGATTGGCCAGCTAGATACTCCTGTCTGGAGACGGAGACGAACACGTGATGGATATGACGTGATTTTCATCGATGAGACGCATCTGTTTAACATCAACGAGTTGCACATCTTTCACTATTTCACGAAGAGCGATGCTCACTTCCCTATTATTTATTCGGTAGACCGAACTCAAGCTGTTGGTGACCACGGATGGACCAATCAAGATATAGCTGAAACACTTTCTGGAGGGGCTGAACCAGAGGATCGGAGCAAACTGCAAACAGTATTCCGATCATCACCTCAAATAGTAGAATTAGCATTCTCAATCGTATCTTCCGGTGCAACGCTCTTTACAAATTTTGATAACCCGCTGGAAGCGACCGCCTCAAGCTTCACAGACAAAGAAGAAAGAATGGCAGCGCAATCTGTGTTTCGCTCCTACCCCAACGATCAAGCGATGATCGAAGCGGCTTTCGAACGTGCTGAGGTTATGCAGAGAGAAATGACTTGCAAGAAAGGTAAAGTTCTAATTGTCGGGTTCGACAAAGAAGTTGTTGATTGCCTACATGAATACGCCAGTAGTAGGAACAAACCCCATTTACTATTAAAAAAGCGAGGAGACGTAGAGGCTGTCGGCAAAGCGGAAGCATCTGGAAAGTTTGTCTTGGCACACGCGGACTTCGTTGGTGGGCTCGAATTCTTTGGGGTGGTTGCCGTTGGCGTAGACAAAGGCCGTCTGCCCCCTAACAAAGATCAGTCGAGTGACAACAGCAAGCACTTTCTATCCTATGCTTCGCATAATAGATTATATGTAGCCGTCAGCCGTGCAAAATATAGAGTAGAACTCCTAGGAGATCAGTCACGTGGACCTAGTATCCTGCTAGAGCCAGCGGTGCAATCCCGTATCCTGACGATCGCTGAGTAGCCGTAGAGTTGCCTCGTTCTTCTGATCGACAGGCATTTGATTTTTCTTGCTCTTCCATTAAGGCCGAAGTCAGGAGACAGAGGGGGGTGAACCCTTACGGCAAAGGGACCGTTGCTGCGGGAAGCACCGCTTCCGCCAAAGCCTCCAAAACCCTCTCCGTCACCCTAACAGCCCGGTCAGATTCCGGGCGCCGTGAAGCACCCTGACGATCCGCACCTCATCCCCGGCTTCCAGAAAGAAAATCAGATAATGTCCGTGCCGGGCGGAGCGCAGGCCGGGATGGAGATCGTCACGCGCGGGAAAAGCCTTGGGATGTCTTGCGGCTTCGTGCAGCTTGGCCTCGATCTCCGCCAGAAATGTCAAGGCCCGCTCCGGATTGTCCTGCGCGATGAAATCGCAAATCCCGATCAGGTCATCCCTTGCGACAGGGAGAAGGACAAGGCGCGGCACGGGTCAGGATTTTGCTGTGTAGCGGGCGCGAAGCTCTGCGAAGACCTGATCTGCGGCAAGCGCAGGTCCGCTGTCCAGGCCCGCCTTGACCGCCGCACGCAAGGCTTCCAGCTCCTGCCGCTCTGTATCCCGGCTGCGGGCCCATTCGCGCAGGGCCTCCCGGATCACCTCACTGGCCGAGGCATATTCGCCTGTCGCGACCGTGCGGCGCAGCGTTTCGGCCATCTCCGCCGGCATGGTGATCGTCATTCTTTCGACTGCGGACACGGCTCTACCTCCTGCTCGACCAGCATATCCTATCATACTTGGTATGCGGAAAACAGATTTGCCCCCTGCCCGCGCAGGACGCCCCTACCCCGCCGTCTCCGGCAGTTCCTGCGGCCAGGTGACCACGTGGTGCTCGTAGTCCTCAAGGGCCATGCCCGCTTCGCTGACCGTGCGGCCCTGCACCGACACACCGGCCTGGTGCACCGTGTCCGGATCGCCCGAGACCAGCGGGTGCCACCAGTAGAGGTCCTGGCCGTCGCGGATCAGCCGGTAGGCGCAGGTGGGCGGCAGCCAGGTCAGGGTTTTGACTTCTTCGACGTTAAGCTGGATGCAGTCGGGCACAGTTGCCTGCCGGTTGGGATAGTCGCGGCAGCGGCAGCTGTCCCCGTCCAGAAGCTCGCAGGCCACATCCGTCCAGACAATCGCGCCGGTGTCCCAGTCCTCCAGCTTGTTCAGGCAGCAGCGGGCGCAGCCATCGCACAAGGATTCCCACTCCGGCCCGGTCATCTGCTCCAGGGTCTTTTGCTTCCAGAACGGTTGCGTCTCTGGATTTTCAGGGGAAACGATTGATTTCATCGGCGGTTTCGAGTTCCTTTGGCACCGGGGTTCTGCGAGCAAGCGTCCGGGCGTATCATGCCCGCGCTTCTGACGCAAAGCGAAGGCCGTACGGGTGGTTGAGGACGACAAGAGCAAAGGCCCGGAACACGGGGACAGCAGCCAGCCGCCGCCAAACGGCGGGCGGGACGCCGTGCCGCGCAACCGGCGCAGCTTTGGCCAGTTTCTGCTCGGCATTGACGCCTTTGTCGACACGGCGCTGTGGCACACCGGCAGCTTTCTGCGCCGGGGGCTGGAAGGCTATGATGCGTTCCTGCGCCGGTTCCGTGCGCGCGGCATCTGGAAGGCGCTGGCGGAGATCGGCTCGGAGAGCGTCACCTGGGGCGCGGTCGGCTTCGTCATTCTGCTCGCCTTCGCGCAGCCTGCCATGGAGGCGACCCGCTCCTCCGACTGGCGCACCACCGATGATTTCGCCGTCACCTTCCTGGACCGGTTCGGCAAGGAAATCGGCAAGCGCGGCATCGTTCTGAACGACACCGTGCCGCTGGAGGAAATTCCCGACAGCCTGGTCAAGGCGACGCTGGCCACCGAAGACCGGCGGTTCTTCGTCCATTTCGGCATCGATTTCCTCGGCACCTTCCGGGCGATTGTCGAAAATGCGCGTGCAGGCGGCGTGGTGCAGGGCGGGTCTTCGCTCACCCAGCAGCTGGCCAAGAACCTCTTCCTGACCAATGAGCGGACGCTGGGCCGCAAGATCAAGGAGGCGTATCTGGCCTTCTGGCTGGAAGCGAACCTGACCAAGCAGGAAATCCTGAAGCTTTATCTCGACCGCGCCTATATGGGCGGCGGCGTCTTCGGCGTGACCGCCGCGTCCGAATTCTACTTCAATAAAAATGTGCGCGAGCTGACGCTGGCCGAAAGCGCCATGCTGGCGGGGCTCTACAAGGCGCCGACCAAATATGCCCCGCATATCAACCTGCCCGCTGCCCGCGCCCGCGCCAACGAGGTGCTGACCAACATGGTCCAGGCCGGGTTCCTGACCGAGGGCCAGGTGATCGGCGCGCGCAGGCACCCCGCCGTCGCCGTCGACCGGTCCCAGGACCAGCTGCCGGAGTATTTCCTCGACTGGGCGCTGGAAGAGGTCAAGAAACTGGCCCGCCGGGTTCCGGCCCTTGCCCGCGACCGGATCGTGACCGTGCGCACCACCTTCGACCCGGCCCTGCAGAAACAGGCGGATCTGGCGGTGGAAACCGTGCTGCGGGAAAATGCGGCCGAGCGGGACGTGAAGGAAGCAGCGCTCACCGCCATGACGCCGGACGGCGCGGTGGTGGCCATGGTCGGCGGGCGCTCCTATGGCGAGAGCCAGTTCAACCGGGCGGTCAATGCCCTGCGCCAGCCGGGCTCCTCCTTCAAGCCCTTCGTCTATATGACCGCCTTCATGAACGGCTATTCGCCCGCAAGCATCGTTCCGGATGCACCGATTTCCATCGGCGGCTGGAGCCCGCGCAACTATTCCGGCGGCTTCTCCGGCCCGGTCACGCTGAAGAACGCGCTCACCCGCTCGATCAACACCGTGCCGGTGCGCCTGGCCCAGGCGGTGGGCCGGGACAAGATCGTCGAGACGGCCTATGCCATGGGCATCACCAACGAGTTGAAGATCTCCAAGTCCCTGCCCCTTGGCGCCTCGGACGTGTCGATCATCGACATGGCGGCGTCCTATGCCACCTTCGCCAATGGCGGCTTCCGGGCCGCGCCCTATGGCATTCTGGAAGTGACCAATGGCGCCGGACAGGTGATCTATGACCACGACCGGGACGAGGTGGCCGCCAAGCGGGTTCTGCCGGCGGACAAGGTCGCCGAGATGAACGATATTCTCGTCAATGTGGTGCAGAACGGCACCGCAAGACGCGCGCAGATCGAAGGCGTTGTCGCCGCCGGCAAGACCGGCACCACCTCCGCCTACCGGGATGCCTGGTTCGTCGGCTACACGGGCAATTTCGTCGCCGCCGTCTGGATGGGCAATGACGATTTCACCTCCACACGGCGGGTCACCGGCGGCTCGCTTCCGGCCACCATCTGGCAGATCCTGATGAACTATGCCCATCAGGACATTGATCTGACGCTCATTCCCGGTGTCGACCCGGAGGCCTATCACATCACCACCAAGGCCGTTGCCCGCACGGAAGAAGAAAACCGCCCGGCGCCCCGGCTGCTGAAGCGGCAGACCCAGTCGGTGCTGGAAGAGATCGGCGAAGCGCTCAAGGCCATCGCGCCGCGGACCTCTGCCGCGGTTCAGCTTCCCGGCGGCGCAGAGGACGGGGTGAGCGCCCAATGACCGCCCTGCCGAAACTGCCGCGCCCGGAGCCGGTTCTGTTCGACCCGAAGACGGGCCGGCCGAGGAATGTGGAGGCGGACTGGTATGATCCCGCCCTGCCCCGCATTCTGCGCCCGCGCCGCGCCGCGCCGGTACAGACGCTTGTGCTGCTGTGCCTCATCCTTCTGGCAGGCACGCTGACCGGCATTGCAACCGCCTTCCTGATGATCGAGCGGGAGCGGCCCTTCCTGGCGGTGAACATCGGCCCCTGGTCTGCGCATCCGAAAGCGGGAACCGCCGAGGCAGATCCCTATTCGGTTGCCATCTACACACGCGGCGCCCGGGTGCCGCTGGCCTCCGGCGAGGGGCTTGCCCTGACTGCCCGCTCCGATTCCACCGGCGCGCGGCTCGATCCGCGTTGCTCCTACAGGATCTCCGGCCAGACACCCGCGGCCCGGCTGTGGACCCTGACCTCTTCCGATGGCTATGGGCGCCTGAGCCCGACCCTGGCGGCCCGCGAAAGCATCGACAGCCGCCAGGTGCTGCGCCATGCGGACGGCAGCTTCGACATCACCGCCTCCATCCGCCCACGCTCGGGCAACTGGCTGCCGCTTCCCGCCGCCCCCACTGAGAACGCAGGCCTCATGTTCACGCTCCGGATCTATGACGCGCCCATCACCACGGGGGCTGCGCTGGATGGGGTGACCATGCCGGATATCGTGAGGCTCAGCTGCCCATGACCTTGTCCACCCGCATGACCTGGGCGATCAGCCTGCTGGCCACCTTCTGCGTGGCGGTGATCGTCCATATCCTCGTGGTGCTGACTATTCCGCTCAATGTGGTCCACAGCGCCTATACGGATGTGGGCTCCTTCGGCCCGGACCGCAGCTTCAACCTCTTGCCGGACGTGAAACCGGGAGAGGAACCGCTGCCCGCGCTTGATCCGGCCATGAAACACGCGTCCTGCCGCTTCAGCCTGGCGGACGGGCCGGTGCTCTTCACCGCCGCGGTTCCCTCGCCCTTCTGGTCCATCGGCGTCTTCAACGAGGCGGGAGAAGCGGTCTACAGCCTGAACAACCGCACGGCAGGCTCGGACATCCTGTCCATGCTGGTGATCACCAGCGAGCAGCTGTCGATCCTGCGCGAGAACCCGCCGGAAGACCTGGACGAACTGATCGTGATCGAGACAAACCCCATGAACGGCTTCGCCCTCCTGCGCGCCTTCGTGCCGGGCAATTTCCAGTCCGGCGAAATCGAAACAGCGCTGAAGACGTCTTATTGCGGGGGATTGTGAGGGGGATTAACCGCCTAAAACCTCCGTAAAAAACTCTAGCTATTTGACTAAATACAACAAGAAAATCAAAAGAAGCGTGACACACTCTTTTTTGTTCCTATTTCGTTCTTGACTCTTTATCTCACCTTCCTAAATATTTATTGGACGAATGCAGCTGAGACTAGAATGGATTCACGCATTGCGATTTTCGCAAGAAAATTTGCGAAAATCGCAATGCGTGATAGACTTTCATCTAGGATGACGAAGCGTGTTTGCCTGAGATTCGGACTTGGACCAGAAATGGGAAGCACATGATTGGCGAGATCTCGCCAACTGGATTGGCGGGCGACTTAGAGTGTTGGATTTGCGCGCCTTATAGCGACTTGATTGAGTTTTCGATCTTCATAACCTCTTTCAACTTCTCATTTTAGAGACCTACAAAAATAGAACACAGTTTGAAAACTTCAAGTTTTGAACAATTTGGCCTGTAACCACGGAGGAGAATGATGGCTACGTCAATTGATGTTGCAGCTGCTTTCGTGGATTTAAGCAGCGAAAAGCTGTCGCATCTTGCCCTTCAGAAATACGTATATCTAGCTCACATGCTTTATGCTGGCGAGAACAACAACGCTTGCCTTGTGGATGATGGGCCGTTCCAGGCGTGGGACTATGGGCCAGTGTCTCCAAAGCTTTATCAAAAACTACGGGGTTTCGGTTCTGCGCCGATCCCAAGGGTAATGCTGCACGGCGCAAAAGAACTACAACCCGCACAATTACGTGCAGTGCAGGAAGTATGGAACGCTTTGTCGAATGCAACTGCGGCAAGGCTGGTTGAAATCACTCATGATCCGAGGGGAGCTTGGGCTCAAGTGTATCAGCCAGGAGTAAGGGGACTGCAGATTGGGCAGCAAGAAATCTTAGATGAGTTCAAAAGAAGATCCGCCTAGCACAAAACCTAGTCTTAAAAAATTCTTTGAATCTTCACCGCAGAGCGCCGGAGAAGCAAGAGAGATTGCCCGACTATCTGAAGAGGTCGAGCAACTCAAAGACAAGCTTGGCGAAGTAATATTTCTATCCACATTCATAATATTCTTTCTTGTTGATTTATTCATATTTCCAGATCTGCAAACTTGGTCATCGCCAATTATAATAGGATTGTTTGAATTTGCTTTCTTGTTCATTCTCGCGCGCATTTGCCGTGTCAATGACATATTAGTTCTAACCGAGCTAATATTCGATGGAATTGAGCGATACAAAGGAAATAAGGATAAATCCGACAAGGACTCCTGATCGTCTTATCGTTGAGTCAAAAACAACTTAGAATCGCCCCCCTCACTTCACAGGCGCCGGCCGTTCCAGGCCCCAGCCGGTGTAGATGCGGGACCGGCGGCCTTCTGTTTCGCCGGTGGCGGCGTCTGATGGCAGGGCGCAGCCGTCGGGCAGGATCGAGGCTTCCGCTTCCAGGGTCCGCACCGCCTTGTCGGTCTGATACATGCGGTTGCCGGTCGGGGTTTCGATTTCCAGCCCGTCCAGCGCCTTCTGATAGGCCTTGATGCGGTAGCCGATGGCCTGGGCCACCCAGGCGGTCATCACCCGGTTCTCATAGACCCGGGCCTTGGCGCCGTCATAGGTTTCCTGGGTCACCACCTGGCGGCTGGAGAGGGCGCGCAACCTCTCGTCATCAGCCGCGCGCACCCGCATTGCCACCTCGCAGAACGGGCGGATCAGCTCGGCATCGCCCCTGGCATCCGCCGCCAGCCGGTCGTAGCGGGCGTTGGAGGAGCGGAATTTGTCCGAACTCAGGAAAATATAATATAGGTCCGGCGGCACGCGGCCTTCGGCTTCTGGAATGTTCCGGGTCCGGGCCATTTCAACGATGGTCCCGCCGATCCAGTCCTTGGTCCAGGGCGGGCGGATCAGTCCCCAGCCCCGGTCGCGCAAAAGGTTCTCGTCGTCGGTGTAGTTGAATTTCGAGACAGGGTCGCCCCGGTAGCGGGCCGCCAGCTCGCCGGTCTGCATCATGACCTTGTCATGGAGAACGCTCGGGCGGGCCCGGTCGAAGTCACCGGTCGGGCGGCTGCAGGCGGCAACGGCCAGCAGCGGCAGAACCGTCAGCAGGCGCAGGCAGGAGGGAACGTCGGCCCTCTTCCTGCCGCAAGCGCGATCCCTTAAGGCGCGCATATCTGTCCGTCTGCCGAGCCCCATGGGGCATCTCCGATGCAAGAGCGTGTCCTCACCGGAGCGCGGCAGATCAGAAGCTTTCCTGATCTCCTGCCCGCGTGCCGGTCACCTGACCGATGGTCGCGATTCGTGCGGCAAGATCAAGACTCTCGTGCTCGTAACGGACACCGGGGAAGAGGACAACCTCTCCTTTGGCCCGGTCCTTGTCCGATCCGGCGGTGTTTAGGCGCGATTTCACACGGGCATGGGGCCGTGGCGCGGATGCGAAGTCCAGCAAGGTGCCCATCGTCTCCTCCTTCCAGAATGCACCGCCAGGGGCGGTTTCAGTCCAACAGGTGACGCAATACTTCCTGAAATCGATTAGGCGCCTTCAGGGTTAACAGGATGCTAACGGTTTACAGCCTATTTTATGCATTAGGCGCTCAAACGCCTGCTCTGCTGTTTGTTTTGCGTTTTAGCGAGAGCCTCGACCCAGATGAGTTTTTCCAGTCCGCCGGTGCCCCGGCGCCCCTTCGGGAAAAGTGCCCCCGCCCCCGCGGCAGGACAGCAAACTGCCGGAACACCGGCAGCCGGCTCCGCACATGCTCCAGTTGACCGCCCCGCTCACACCGCTGTTGAGGGCGGCGTGCTACGCAGTGCGACCGATCTCTATGTCAGCCGGCAGAGCCACGATCCGCACGAAAAGGCCCTCTACCGGGAACTGGCCGTCAGTTCGCTCGACCGTGTCAGCACAGAGGACCGGCGTCAGATCGCCTTTCAGCTGGTCCGCCATCCGGATGCTCCGCAGGACGTGTTGGCCCGGCTTGCCGTCGACGAGGATGCAACGACGGCCTATCCGGTGCTGCGCAACGCGCTCCATGTGGATCACGATATTTTGCTGAAACAGGCCGTTGGTGGTCCGGACAGCCTGCGCCGGGCGATCCTTGGCCGCACGGACGTGACGCTGGAGATTCTGGACGCCATCGCCGAACATGGCGGCGTCGATGCGGTGCGCGAGCTGCTGCACCATCCGGATTTCATTCTGGACGAGGAAACCGTCCACCTTCTGTGCACCCGTCACGAGATCCTGCCCGCCATAGGCAGCCAGCTGGCTGCCAGAGGCGTTCTCACCTCGCGGCAGATGATGGGCAGCTTCCTGTCCCTTGCCTCAGACCTGCGCATGGAAGCGCTGGCCTCCGCCGAGCTGACCGCCCTCGTCGCGCTCGCCCGCAACGGCGGCCGCAAGCCGCCCCGCCCGCAGATCCGGCAAGAGGTGCTGATTGAGCTGGAAAAGACGGCCCTCTCCGGCACGCCAGAGGCCTTTTCCAACCGTCTGTCCGATGCCACAGGCCTGGCCCTGGCCGCCACGTCAAAGATCGCCGGTGACAACAGCGGCGAGGCCCTCGCCGTCTGCCTGAAGGCCCTGGGGATCCCGCAGATCAGCGCGGAACGTATGTTCGTCCGGCTTCTTGGCAAGCATCTCGGCTTCCTTGAAATCCGGGGGCTTTCCGCGCTTTATGACAGCCTGAGCGAGGGAGCTGCGGTCGCGCTGGTCAATCAGTGGCGCGCCGCAGAAGAACCGGGCGCGCGGAAAGCTGGCCCGCACCAGTCACAGTATCAGGAAACCAAGCCCGCCCGCGGCAGCCGCCCTGTCACCGGCGACACGATCTGGCAGGATCTCGACGACATCGAGCGCTTGCTCCGGATCGGATGAGTGGCCGCAAAGTGCCAGTGCGTGCTGATTGAGATTTTCAGCGCAGCGAGGGAAGTGGTTTTTGAGGCGTGGCGTTTCCGCTGGCTCCCGTCTCCCCCCTTGCGGGGGAGATGCCCCCGAATGGGGGCAGAGGGGGGTATAAGCCTCACCAAAAACTGCGACTTCTGCTGAATATGCGGTAACGTCCCCCCTCTGTCAGCTATCGCTTACATCTCCCCCGCAAGGGGGGAGACGGGTGTCTGCCGCGACGGTTTCGTCCCAATACGGCCTTGGGCGGAAATCAGGATAAAAAATATCGCTGTGAACTGCTCAAAACTTGAAAAAAGCGTTCGGGTCTTCTCCGCCGGGAGCCGGGCTGTCCTCTTCGGCAAGCGGCAGGTCCACCGCGCCGTCCCGCGCTTCCACTTCCACCAGCCAGTAATCCGGGTCCATACGCGCCTCGCGCGCCAACCGTGCCGTGACGGCTTCCTGGTCCACGCTGGAGAGGACTTTCTCGAACAGGCGCCCCTGGGGCTGGTCCATGAACATGGCCTGGGGCGCGGGACCATAGAGATCCAGCGTG
Organism: Roseibium litorale; assembly: GCF_014842915.1. Lineage (GTDB taxonomy): Bacteria > Pseudomonadota > Alphaproteobacteria > Rhizobiales > Stappiaceae > Roseibium > Roseibium litorale. The sequence goes on from NZ_JACYXI010000013.1 coordinate 99,469, forward strand.
CCGTCCATCCGGTCGACGGAGATGAAGACCGCCCCGGCTTCCGCCGCGCCCTTGCGCGAGACCGAGGCAAAGCCGCCAGTGGCAAAGGCTTTCCGGACAAAGGCCGAAACGAAGAAGTCCGATGTCACGCGCATGGCTGCACTCCAGATGGCCCAAACCGGTCCGCCAGGCGGAAAAGCCGAGCCTGATCCTTACTGGGGGATGGTGGCGCCGCTGACCAGTTCCAGCCGGGCCACAACTGCGTCGGACGGATTTCCGGTAATTGGCAGGCCACGGTCCAGCTCGAAGCGCCTGATGGCGCTGGACGTGTTTTCTCCCATCACGCCATCAGCCCGCAAGGGACCATAACCGAGATCTGACAGAAGTTCCTGGATCTTTGCCAGACGCCGGTTTTCCGGCGGCACATTCAGCACTGGCACTGGCGCCGGCGGAACAGGTGCGGTGTTTGCAGACGGAGAGGACACAGGGGCCGGAACGCTGGCGGTCACCCGGACGGGAGGCACATAGGTGTCCTCCTCCGCGGGTTTGGGCACCGGAACGGGCCCGCCTGCGATGGGAGCAGGGATCGTGCCCTGCAGAACGATCAGCGCCAGAAGCCCTTCGCTGGGCTGGCCGGTTTCCGGTTTGCCCTGAAGGCGCTCGTAATGACGGATGGCCCGCTCCGTCGCAGGCCCATTGATGCCGTCCAGCGGCCCCTCGTAGATGCCGACACGGCGCAAGGCATTCTGCAGCTCAAGCACAAGGCTCGAAACCTCAGGCGTCTCGGCCGTTCTGCGGTCCTGAGGCTCGATTATCACGGGACGTTCGCGGGTGGCGTACAGCGGAGCGGGATGACGCCCGGTCTGCAAGCCGACCGCGTTGGCAATGATCAGGCACCCGGTCAAGGCCATGACGGCAGCCCCGCCAGCTGCCACGGGATTGTCCCGCGCCAGGCTGCCAGCCCGCGACATCAAGCCTTCCGGCTCCCGCACTTGTTCCTGCCGCCGTTTCCGGCTCATGCACCGCGCCTCCGTTATGCGCTTTTCCGTTTTACCGCCGGATTGTCTCCGGCTTGTTCGATTGGGCCATTCCCGCGGCTGCCGGTTTTCCGGCTCGCCGCAGGCAGATAGACTTCTGCAAGGGTTCCCTTGCCTGGGCGGCTCTCCACTTTCAGGCTGCCGCCATGAAGGGCGGCCAGACCCTTGACTATGGAAAGACCAAGGCCGCAGCCGGGCGTGCTGGCCGCGTTGCGCCCCTCAAGGCGCGCGAAGGGCTGGCCAATCCGCTCGATCTGATCGCGGGCGATCCCCTCGCCCTCATCACTCACACTCAGCACCACCAGTGCGCCCTCCCGGCGGATGCCGAGCGCCACCTTGCCGCCCTCGGGCGAAAACTTGATGCCGTTGCTGACCAGATTGATCAGGATCTGCCGCAGGGCGCGCTTGTCGGCGGCAAGTGCCGGCAGACCGTCCAGGGAGGGCAGAACCAGCAAAACGCCATTTGCCTCGGCTTCCGGTTTCAGCATGGCCGCGCAGCTCTGTACAAGATCGGCGAGATCCACCGGTTCGATGGCCAGCTTGACCGAACCGGTTTCCAGCCGTGAGCTGTCGAGGATTTCGTCCACCACCTGCAGGAGATGCAAGCTTGAGCGGTGAATGAGGTCGGCGTATTCGCGCCCGGCCGGGCCACTGCTGCCTTCGGCGGAACCGTTCCGCAGCATGCTGGAAAAGCCGATGATGGCGTTGAGCGGGGTGCGCAGCTCATGGCTGGCGCTGGCGATGAACCGGGTCTTCTGAAGACTGGCTTCCTGCGCATTGCGGAAGGCCAGCTGCAGTTCCTCGTCGCGGGCCCGGCTGCCGGTGATGTCCTCAAGCGTCAGGCACAAGGTCCCCTCAGCCAGATCCGGCCCATTGGCAGGGCGGATGGTCAAGGCAGTCCAGACATAATCCGCAAGGCCCGCCTCGCCCGGCTGGGCGGCCCCGTAGCGCAGCCGGAGCTCGACACGGCACTCCTTGCCGGTCTCGCGCACATTGGACAGTCCTGTCAGATAGAGCGGGCGGTCCATGACATGGAGCCGCTGGAACAGCCAGTCGCCACGGGCAAGGCGCGGGTTCAGATCCAGGAGCTTTTCAAGCGAGCCACCGATCACATCCGTCGTTCCATCGTCGGAAAGTGTGCAGGTGACGCTGCCAATCGTGCCGTTGAACAGGCGCTGACGGGCCGCCGTCTGCTCCAGAAGCCTACGTGACCGCGCCTGATCAGCCGCCAGACGGAATGCAAGAATGCTCATGTAAAGACAGGCGGCGATGGCCGAGATCAACAGCCCGCTGCCGCCAGCCACTTCATAAGCCGCATCCGCTGAGGGGAAAACAGCCAGGGCCAGCACGATTGCCGCACATCCCGCTGTTGCCCCGGCAATCACCTTGCGCGCCCCCGACAGGGCCGCTTCCAGGGGGACAATGGTCAGCCAGATAAGAGCAAAGGAATGAACGCCCCCGGTCATCAGGCAGATGCCGGTCAGGAAACAGGCGAAAACCGTGGCGGACCCGGCATGTGCCCGCACGAGGTCACCGGTCTGGCTCAGGTAGAGAGCCAGCGGAAGCTGGGCCAGCATCCAGGCGAGCGCGAGCGCTGCCGGAAGGTTGGTGGCACCGAAAAACGCCAGATAAAGCGGGAGAACCAGAAGAGCCATTGAGCCCGACGCCAGACATCCAGCCAAAAACGAGCGATGGCGCGGCAAGGCAATGGGGTCATCGGCCACAGCCGGATGCACCCAGGCCTCCAGCCAGACGGCCAGGGAATCGGTCAGACCCGAAAACGTCGAAATGTGGTTACGCACGCTACTCTACCAAGCCCAAAAACGCGGGCAACAGAACCAGTTGGTGGAAACATTTTTGCCGCCGACCACTTAAGGAACGATAAAGGATAGGGATTTGAGCTTCCAGGAAGGCAAAAAAGAAGTCTTGTCAGAGGCTTGCGGGCCAATCGGTAAAATTTGAATCAAATTCGCCTAAAAACTGGCTCAAATACATGTTTCATTTGATGAAAATCGCACGATGGGATGCAACCCGGCTTTCGGATGTGGGTGCTAATGTGGCCTCATAACGAAAAGCGCAGACGCCGGTGTGGCGGACTTCGCTGCCGAAAGTCTGAACTCTAAGGGTAGCATCATGTTCTTTCTCTTGAGGACCGCGTTCTGGCTGACGCTGGTACTGGCCTTGATCCCGATTGGATCGGGAGGAAGCGACAGTGAAACGAAATCAATTGATCCGGTTGCCGCGTATTTCGCTGCGCAAGCCGCCGTATCTGACCTCAGCGGCTTCTGCGACCGCAACCCAGCGGCGTGTGAAACCGGCAGCGAGGCCATCTCTGCAATAGGTGCCCGCGCCCGGGATGGTGCCCGCATCGTCTATGAATACCTGGACACGCAAGTCGCTGACGAAAAGTCCGGAACCGGTCAGGGCTTCTCCGACCAGCCAGGCCTTGTCACCGGCTCTATTCCGGAACAGGTGATCGAGGTTCACGGCTCCAAGGAAGCTGCGCCCAAAGGCGGCACCTTGACTGAGCAGGATCTCACCTTGCCCTGGAAAGCAGCCAAGTCGGCGAAAGTCCGGACCGAAACTCCAATTGGGCCGCTGCCCCGGCCCAACCCTCGCGCAGGCTAAAAGCCTTGAGGGGCCGTTTTTAGGGAGCAGCAGGCGCTCCTCTCGAAAAACGGTTGTTTGCGCCACCGCCTGCCGAACCGGCAACGGATCCAGGATCCTGCGCTGCAACGGTTTTGACGGCCTCACTGAAGCGGATCTTGCCGCACGCCGCAGATGGTATGCTGCCCATTCCATCTGCGGCGCCTTTTCAGTGGCCCGCCCGGCAGTGTCCCCGTCCTGGCCGGAAGACCGCACGCCTTAAAGGCAAGAACAAAAACTTTCCCGGGTTTTTCCGGGCTTCCGGTTTTCAGAAGCGCCCTCCGGGTCTATATCAGGCAAAGACTTGGTGCCCGCGGCTTGCCGGAGCGCCCCCAATTCTCCGTTCGCACGCAGGGCCTGCCGCAGATCATGACGACTTCTCTGGACGATATTCTCGAAAGCTTCGACTTCCTCGACGATTGGGAAGACCGGTACAAGTATCTGATCGATCTTGGCAAAGAGCTGCCCGGCCTGCCGGAAGCCGAGAAGACCGAGGCCAACAAGGTGCGCGGCTGCGTTTCGCAGGTCTGGCTGGTGACGGAAACGAGCAAGGACAGCGAAGGCAGACCCGTCCTTACCTTCCGCGGGGATAGCGACGCGCTTATCGTTCAGGGGCTGGTCGCAATCGTGCTGGCTCTTTATTCCGGCAAGACCGCCGCTGATGTGCTTGAGACGGATGTGGACGCCCTGTTCAACCGTCTCGGCCTCAAGGAGCATCTGACGCCGCAGCGCTCCAACGGCCTGAAGTCCATGGTCGGCCGCATCCGCGCCGATGCCGAACGGGTGCTCGCCGAAGCCGTCTGACAGCAGTTGCCTTCACCAGATCAATGCCGCTCGGCCACTATCCTTCTTGAGCGGTCCGGTGCGGTTACCCTATAGCCATAGCGGTCTGCCAATCCATCCAAAGCGATCTGCAGAACGACCTTGGCCGAGCGGGCTGGCCATCCGCGTTCAGCCTCGACGGTTTCGAGCCCCTTGAGGTGGCAGCAAACGTCGATCAGGAGGCCCGCCAGCACCGGCTGAAGGGAGCCCAGCACCCGCTCCACCCGCTTCTGGGCAGCAAGAACGTCGTCGGTCATATCCGCACCTGAACCGCCCCCTGCCCCTCTTTGCCCCAGAGGCGCTTCCACGCGCCATCCTCCGGCCATGGCGGGCATAAGGCGCGCAAAGCTATAGTCGGCGCGCAGCCGTTCGCCCGCTTCGACCTGAGCCCTGTCCAGCAAGGCCTTGCCGCTTCTATCCCGCCGCTTGGCCAGCCAGGCAAGCGGGCTCTCAGAGAGATTAATGCCTACCATGGCCTCCCCTTCTCCTGAGGGCGACGGGCGCGGTTCAACTGCCATTTCCCGGTGCTGGTCCTGAAAACCGCCACCGCTCAACAAGCGGCGCAAGGTTTGACGCCCCGTACCCGACAAGCAGAAGCGCCCGTCTTCCCGGCCCGAAAGGACCCCGCGCGAGGTCAGGGACCGCAAGAGGCCTTCGCCAACAGGCCGCGGCGCCCGGTTTGGCGCGCAAAGCCATGTCTCTCCCGTGTCGCTGTCGCGCCGGATTTCGCCCCCTGGCGAGGCTAGCACCTTCAGGAGACGGACCAATTCCCTGCCCGGAAGACCGTCAGCTGCCGTGTCTTTTTCCACCATCACACCAGTCCTCCCAAATGTCCGATTGCCGGATCGTCTTCAAGCGTCACAAGGCCCTCGATGGATTTGACGAGCCTGTCGAATTCCGGATCTTCACGGCGCTCTTCAATCGTCCGGCAGGCGTGCGCGACGGTTGAGCGGTCCCGGTTGTAGCGGCGCGCCACCTCCGAGCGAGACAGCTCAAGCACCACATGGGCGATATACATGACGAGTTGCCGCGCCTCGCACACATGCATCTTGCCCCGGGTGTTGCGGTAGAGTTCCTCCGGCATGATGCAATAGGCGCGGGCGGCATAGCCTTCGGCCAGATGCAGATGCGCCTGAATGCGATTGCGCCGGATCAGCCAGATAAATGATTTCCGCTCGTACCCCCCAATAGGCTGCCGCGTTTCAAAAGGCCGCATTACTGCCATTGCACCCCTCCACTCCCGCAGGATCCAAGCCTTCCCGACCTAGGCTTATTTTCCTACAAGTGTAGCAATGCAATTCATGGTTAGGGATAAGTTTCCTAGCAACCTTAAAACCGTGCGATCCTCGCTTTGTGATAAAGTACATCGAATATAAATTAAGTAATTGAATTTAATTGTATTTTTCAATCAGCCGCCGAAACCGAATCTGATTGTGCGCACGGCCCTCCTCAACCTGCGCTGAGGGACAAGTTTTCGCGCCTGCGAAAAACCTGACAAATCAGGCGGTTTCGCGTGGCCGGAACCCTGCGGAGAATAAAAAAGCCGCCCGGAAACCGGACGGCTTTCTTTCATTTCGAAAGACTGTGGAAATCTGTCTCCGCGCCTGCTGCGCTTAGCGGGACCGCTTGCGCTGCTGGCCGAGACCCATCTTCTTGGCCAGTTCCGAACGGGCTGCAGCATAGTTCGGAGCAACCATCGGATAGTCGGCGCCCAGATCCCACTTCTCGCGGTATTCTTCCGGGGTCATGTCGTAGTGCGTGCGCAGATGGCGCTTCAGCGACTTGAACTTCTTACCGTCTTCAAGACAGATAATGTAGTCCGGCATGACGGACTTCTTTACTGGAACGGCAGGCTTCAGCGGCTCCGGCTCAGGCTCGCTCACCGTACCGGACGTGCGCTGCAGAGCACCGTAAACTTCGTTGATCAGGCTCGGCAGATCAGAAGATGCCACGGTGTTGTTGCTGACATAAGCGGAAACAATATCTGCTGTCAGATCAATAAGGTTTGCATCTACCGGACTATCAGTCATTTTTCACCCGTTCTGTAGCCATTTTCGAAATATTTTCCCATCAAGCGAGAAGATTGGCTTCAAGGACCCGGAGCACAGTCAGGTTTACTTCGGCGCTCGCGAATGGAAAAGCGATTCTACTTAACGGAAACGATGGCGAACTTATATCCCTGCGCGAAACGGTCGACAACCCCTAAAAACAAAGAATTCGTTTCTGTTATCTTAGTTTCCTGTAGAAACTCTAATAACTCCAGCTTTCGGGCGGAATTCAGAACAATGAATTCATCAGTAATTGTGGCCAAAATCGTTCAAAACAAGGCGGGGCCTACAGGAAATTCTGCCCTGCAGGTAAGGTTTGTCCCATCAGTTTTTAGGACGCATCACCGTCTTGAGCTCGTCGATTTTGGTGTCTGCGCAAGGACGGTAACCGACCGCATAGGCGGCTTTTGCCAGGAGATGCGCGGAAATCGGCGCAGTCAGTAGAAAGAACACCACGCCCGCAATGGCACGCGTGACAACGCTGAGCTCACCGGCATAGACGGCCAGAGCGAGCAGCATGACACCAGAACCGAGCGTGCCGGCCTTGGAGGCCGCATGCATGCGCATGTAGACGTCCTTCAGACGCAGAACACCAACAGAAGCAACGAGAGAGAAAAGGGCGCCGGTGATCAGCATCAGGCCCACGATAATGTCGACAAACGCGCTCATTGCCCGGCCTTTCTGCGTTCAATGCTTTCCTTGACTTCCTGCAAGATCGTCTTGTCCCCGGCAAGGCCGCGGTTCAGGACGAAACGGGCAAAGGCCACCGTTGCCAGGAAACCGACCAGACCCAGAGTAATCGCAATATCCAGATACAGGTAGTAATCGGTCAGGACCCCGATGGCGGCAATAAAGCCGATCCCGACAGCGACAAGCATGTCGAGCGCGACGATCCGGTCCGGAAGTGTCGGCCCCTTGATGGTGCGCACGACGATCAGGATGAAGGAGACCGTCAGGATCGCCAGAGCGATATGCACACAGGCATCCAGGAATGTGCCCGCAAAGGCCTCAAAGGCTGTCATCGGAACACCTCCAGGATCTTGCGTTCAAAACCGTTCTTGATGTCATCAATGGTTCCCTGCGGATCCGGCACGTCGATGCAGTGCACGTAGAGGGTCTGCCGGTCTTCGGAGACATCCACGGACAAGGTGCCCGGCGTCAGGGTGATCAGATTGGCAAGCAGGGTGATCTCGAAGTCGCTCTCAACCGTCAGGGGATAGGCAATGATGCCCGGCTGCAGCTCGATCTTTGGACGGATCACGATACGCGCAACGCGCCAGGCCGACAGAACCAGCTCGTAGACGAAGAGGGCTGCAAGGCTGACAACCTTGCCCGCACGCTGGAACGAGGCAGTGGTGCCCACCTGCTCGCGGATCAGGAACAGAGCCGCGAGCGACAGCACAAAACCGAACGCCAGATTGACGACGGAGAAACTGCCGGTGACCGCGGCCCAGGACAGGGCCATCAGAATGTTGATCAGGAACAAGCCGGACATTTAGGCCCCTCCAAAGACTGAGCGCAGATAGCCCATGGGCTCGACAACACCGCTTGCGCCGCGGCTGACCAGCTGCAGCATCCATTCCGGCTGCAGGCCGATAAAGATCACCAGAGCTGTCAGGATGCCCAGCGACAGCCACAGGGCCGGAGATGACAAGGCCTTGTCGGACGGCATCAGGGCAATGGCCGTCCCGTCAGCAATCCCTTCCGGACCGCCGCGCCAGAAGGAATAGATCCAGATGCGGCCGATGGCGATGGTCGTCAGGAAGCTGGACACAAGAAGCGCGGTTGCGACCCAGATCCGGCCAGAGCTGAGCATGGCGTCCAGCAGCATGATCTTCGGCCAGAAGCCCGAGAATGGCGGCAGACCGGAGACGGCAAAGCCGAGGATCAAGAAGACCGCCGCGAAGGCGGGGCTCGCCGCATAGAGGCCACCAAGCTCGCGCAGCCGGTAGGAGCCGCCCATCAGGCGCATGATGCCTGCGGCCATGTAAAGCGCCGTCATGACGATGATCGAATGCACCGCGTAAAAGATTGCGCCGGAAATCGCCAGGGTCGTGCCGACAGCAATGCCGCCAAGCATGGAGCCGATGCCGGTGATGATCATATAACCGAGGCTGCGCCGGACTTCGCCTTGCGACAGCGCGCCCATGGCGCCGGTGATCATGGTCGCGATGGCCAACAGGGCGATGAGATCGCCCAGATCGGCGCGGGCCGCCGGCATGATCAGCACGAAGACGCGGATCAGCGCATAGACGCCAACCTTGGTCAAAAGGCCCGCAAAAACGGCCGAAACGACAATGTTCGGGGTGTGATAGGAGGCTGGCAGCCAGAAGTTGACCGGGAAAGCTGCCGCCTTCATGGCGAAGGCCAGAAGATACAGCGCAGCAATCGTCGACAGGGTTCCCGTCTCCGAACCGCTGAGAGCTGCGATCTTCTGGGAGAGATCGGCCATGTTCAACGTGCCGAAGACGCCATAAAGCAGCGCGGTTGCCACCAGGAACAGGTTGGTGCCGAGCAGGTTCAAGATGCCGTATTTCACCGTGCCATCCAGCTGGGCGCGGTCATTGCCGAGCACCAGGAGACCGTATGACGAAATCAGCAGCACTTCGAACCAGACATAGAGGTTGAAGATATCGCCGGTCAGGAATGCGCCGGACACACCGGTCATCATCAGGAGCAGGAACGGATAGAAGCCATAACGCCGCCCGGTTCCGTCCACGGAGACGGAGGCATAAAGGCCCGCGCAGAACGCAACGATGGAGGCCACCAGAGACAGCCCTGCCCCCAGCGCATCCACCGTGAAGGCGATGCCGAAGGGCGGCAGCCAGTTGCCCATGACCATGGTCAGAACGCCGCGGTCGATCACCCGCGCCAGCAAGGCGGCATTGGCAAGGACAAGCAGCCCAAGGAACCCGATGCCGATCTTCGGCTGCAGGTCCGTGTTCTTGCGCGCCATCAGGCACAAAGTGCCGCCAAGGATCGTCAGGATCGACGGAGCGATCACCAGCCAGTCACCCGGGGTGACGGGCGTGGTGTTCATGGCCTGGGCCACGAGTTCGGGATTGAGAGAAACACCGGCCATGCGGTCAGTATCCTTGCGGGGGAGCAGGTTCGTCGACGGGTTCGGCAACGCGCATTTCATTGGCGTCATCCGTTCCCAGCTCCTGATAGGCGCGGAAGGCCAGCACCAGGAGGAAGGCGAAGAAGGAGAAGGAAATCACGATGGCCGTCAGCACCAGTGCCTGAGGCAGCGGGTTCGCTGCCTCGGTCAGCAGATGATAGGACTCCTCCGGGATCAGTGGCGGCACCGCCCGGGTGAGCCGCCCGGACGTGAAGATCAGGAGGTTCACCGCATTGCCCAGGATCGCAATGCCGAGCAGGATCCGGACCAGCTGGCGCGACAGCATCAGATAGACGGATACGGCGAAGAACAGGCCGATCAGGACCGAAAGACCGGTTTCCATCAGTCGCTCTCCCTTTCTTCCAGAGCCAGGGCAATGGACGCGATCGCCCCCACCACGACGAGATAGACGCCGATGTCGAACATCATCGGGGTGGAGAGATCCACTTCCACGTCGAAGAACGGGAAGGAGACCCACTGGCTGGTCATGTAGGACTGGTGCAGCAGCAGGGACGGCAGACCCGCCAGCGCCGAGAGGAACAGGCCGAAGGCCGAGATGCTCATCGGGTGGAACACGATGGCGCGGCGCACCGGGGCTACCCCGCAGGCGATACCGTAGATGGCCAGCGCGGAGGCCGCGATCAGCCCGCCGATGAAACCGCCGCCCGGCTCGTTATGGCCGCGCAGCAGCACGAAGATGGAAAACAGAACCATCAGGGCCGCCAGATAGGGCGCAACGGTGCGGAAGATGATCGTGCGCATCAGCGGGCCTCCAGCTTCTTGTTGCGGGCTTCCGTGCCCGCTTTCGGAGTCAGCCTGTCCTCCGGCCTGGTGCGCACCCGGATCAGAGCCAGCACACAGAGACCGGTCAGAACCACCACCGAGATTTCGCCCAGCGTATCAAAGCCGCGGAAGTCGACAATGATCACGTTCACGATGTTCCGGCCATGGGCGATGGTGCGCGAGAAATTGGCGAAGAAATCCGACAGGCGGGTGTCGAACGGCTGCTGGGTGACCGCCATCAGGGTCAGACCCATGCCGATGCCAACGCCCGCTGCGATGACCGCGGAGATGACCGCGGCACCGAAGGGCCGGTGATCGCGCGGGTTCAGGTTCAGGCGCGTCATGACCAGGGCCAGGATCACCACCGACAGGGTTTCCACCATGAACTGGGTGAAGCTCAGGTCCGGCGCACCGAAGAGCATGAAGATCAGCGCCACCGCAAAGCCCTGGATGCCGAGGGACACGATGGCCGTCAGGCGGGTCTTGGCGATGAGCACCGCGACCAGACCAATCGCCGCGATGAACAGGATGCCCCATTCATAGAAGGTGTACTGCGGCATCGCCGGAACCTCCGGCCAGCCGCCCGCCACATAGCGCGGCAGCAGAACGGCAAAAGCGGTCGCGATGAAGGTCAGCGTCATGTAGGTCTGCATCTTGCCGCCCTGCACGAACCGCGTCACCCCGTTGGACAGAGACACGAGACCTGCCACGAACTGGTCGAACCCCTTGTCCGGACCCCAGCCAATGGCGGTCAGAACGCTGGTCATCAGCGCCCGCATCCGGGTCAGCTGCACATAGAACACAAACCCGAGCGCAAAGGTGCCCAGCGACAGGAACAGTGGTGCCGCGACATGAGCCGGCACCAGATGCAGTTCCGTTTCCGCCGCATGGCCGGTGATCGACGCCAGCATCGGGCCTACGAACAGCGTGCCGGTGGAATGAGCCAGAAGCGCGGCCACAAGACCGGTGACCGACAGGGCGACGGGGCCCGCGAAGAGCAGAACCGGGCCTTCATGGGCATGCTTGGGCGTTTCCACCTTCGCGCCAAGGAACGGCTTGAGGGCAACGGCTGCGGCAATCACCAGCATCAGGGCATTGCCGAGAACCGCTGTGGCGGTGATCAGCGCCGCGCCGGATCCGGCTTCCAGCGTGCCTTCATAAAGCACTTCCTTGGCGATGAAGCCGATGAAGGGGAACATGCCGCACATGGACAGGGACGCAAGGCAGGCCGCCGTGAAGGTGACGGGCATGGCGCCCTTCAGCCCGCCGAGACGGGTGATGTCACGGGTTCCGGCCTCATGATCGACCGTGCCGGCGACCATGAAAAGCGCCCCCTTGAACAGGGAGTGGGCCAGAAGATAAAGCACCGCCCCTTCCAGCGCCTTTTCCGTGCTGGTGCCGACCAGCATGACCAGCAGGCCGAGGGAGGCCATTGTCGTATAGGCGAGCATCAGCTTCAGGTCGGTCTGGCGCACGGCCAGCAGCGTGCCGATGATCAGTGTCGCTCCGCCGAAGAGCGGCAGAACCGTGGTCCAAAGCGCCGTGTCACCCAGGAGCGGATGCATGCGCATCAAGAGATAGACACCGGCCTTGACCATGGTGGCCGAATGCAGGAACGCGGAGACCGGCGTCGGCGCTTCCATGGCGTTGGGCAGCCAGAAATGGAACGGGAACTGGGCCGACTTGGTGAAGGCGCCGCCCAGAACCAGAAGGAAGATGGGCAGGTACCAGCCGCTGTCCTTGATGATGTCCGGGTTCTGCAGCAGAACCGACATCTCGATTTCCTTGGTCACGCCGATGATCAGGATAAACCCTGCCAGCAGGGCCAGCCCACCGCCGCCCGTGACCACCAGCGCCTGCAGCGCCGCCCGGCGCGAGGCAGCTCTGAGATGGTCAAAGCCGATCAGCAGGAAGGAGGTGATCGAGGTCAGCTCCCAGAAGATGAACAGCGTGATCAGGTTGTTGCCGGTCACGAGGCCCATCATTGCGCCCATGAACAGGAACAGGAAGGAGAAGAACCGCCCCTGCTGCGGATGGCCCTTCAGATAGCCGCCGGCATAAAGAATGATGAAGGTGCCGATGCCGGAAATGAGCAGCGCAAACAGCGTCGACAGGCCATCGACATAAAAGGACAGGTTGATGCCGTAGCTGGGCGCCCATTCGCGCGAGATCACGAAGGTCTGGCCTTCGGACACGGCGGCAACGAAGCCTGCGAAATGGAAGAAGATGAGGGCCGGAACCAGGGCCAGCAGCCAGGCTGCGTTGTGCTTGAGCAGCTTTGTGGCAATGGGCGCGGCGGCCGCGGCGGCGAAAGGCGCCAGAATGGCCAGGATGGTGGTGTCTATCGCGGCGGTCGTCATGCGGGCTCGGTCACTTTTTCCGGAAGGGACTGGACGGACGGCGGGTCGAATCGGCGCCCCTGCGCCAACCGGTTAACGGCACTTGTCATAGTTTGCCCCTTCATGGCACGCAAGCGTTAGGAAACAGTTTCGGCAGCAACGCAAACAAGGAAAAACCACCTCCCGCCACTATTCATGGGCCGCTAGACTTTAGACTGAGGCGCAATATTGCCAGCAGTCCCGTCCCACTTGGGAGGAGCGCCGATGCTTTTCAATAGTCTCCCGAGACTTTTCCCCTCCCCGCCCGCACAGCCCCGCCCGCAGTGCACACTTGACCGGCAGGAGTTCCTTTTCCCACGGCTGGCGGCTGGTTTCTTCTTGGACAGCTGCGCGGAAATACTGTCAGGGGGCGGTTTTGCGGCGGGAGTGGGGGAAAGGGGCGCAGGGGAGGGCGAAGACCTTTCAAAGGTGATCGAAATATGAACAAGACAAACAAAATCTAAAATGGCTGTCGCACAGAACCTTTTAATGCTCACAGAAGATCAATCAAAGCCGCATGGCCACGTCGGCAGTCGCTAACTTCTTTATCGAAATCTCTTTCAGCTGCCCGTTTAAAGCCGAAATAGGAAGGTTGGTTTCGCCCGCGTTCGCAAAGCGTCATCAATCGAGCCAGCAGTAAGATGCCTTCCTTGCATGCTTCCAAGTGCTCCTGATTCGTTCCCAGATATTCTCCCATGGAGTTTTGAGTGAAATTCTTGTAGGAGCTTTTACTCCATCTTCGTTTTTCTCCTGCTCCTTTTTCCAAGCTATGCGCAATGTTTTCATCTCGATACAATAAAACTGTAGTCATACCCTCCCCTTTTGTCCAAACATTAAAATCTTGTTTCCACTCGCAAAAGGCTTCAGAAAATTCAGATAAGCTCCATCTCTCTGCAGCGATGTTCCCGGATATAAAAGACTTCAAGGAAAGTGAATTCCGAACACCATCCAACAACTTCGCCACTCCAAGATACAAGCTATCACGGTAAGTCCAAAAGGCATTATCAAGAGCCTGCTGAGCGAGGCTCCGGTCAGCTTTCGCTAAAAGCTCATGGCGCGAAAGATATTCAACAACAAAAGCATAATCGATACAGAGGTTTCTAAAAGATTTCTCAAAAAGATCGAGGAATTCGACATAATTCGGAGTGGCGGCATCTGGAGTTGCCACGCTTTTTAAACTTTGACACCACTTCAGCACGGACTGTGTAGCTTCAGGGACATAACTCCAGTTTCGAACAGGCCCATCTTTGGTCGATGTGGCAAGACCCGCCTCATGCAGAATGGATAGGTGACGGCGAACGGTACCGGGCTTGCGTCCCGTGTTCGCCGCCAGGTCATTTACGCAAGCAGGACCTTTAGAAATTTGGAGCAAAATTTTGCGCCGTACCTCATTTGAAAGCGCGTGAAATAGTTGCGAGCGAATTTCTTCTTCATCGGACATAAGACCTCCTATTAGACACTTTCCTTTGCGCCTGCAAAACCTCGCAGCCTTTATAAAATTTGCCAATGTGCATTTTCTGCTCCTCACCCCAGCCCTCTCCCTGAAGGAAGAGGGAGAGGGCTGCGGCAAGTGGTGAGGCGGCATGCCATCTCTCGATCTCCGGACCACATATTCACCTCCCCACGAAAAGCCTCACCGCCACCTCTCCCAAGATTGGGAGAGGTCGACGCGAAGCGGCGGGTGAGGGACTGGGAGGCAGCCCGTTCTCAACGCGCCGTGCGCCCCCTCCCCTCCGTCCTGCCATGGCTTGACCCGATGCCGTGATCTTCCCACAAACCGGGGCTTTTCTGGGTGGATTGGTCACGGAGTGGATTGCGGCATCAAGCGCTGCAATGACGAAAGAGGAAAGGCAGACGGGGCGAACATCTGCCCTGCGGAGGCGGGCAAGGCAGAGGCTCACCACACGGGTCATCCCGCACTCGATGCGGGATCCAATCCACTTCACAGGACTGGCCAGAGGGAAGATGCGGATCGCGGGACGGCCCAGAAAAATGCCCCTTCCGTGCTGCCGGACAGGCGAGTGGATCCCCGGTCGAGCCGGGGATGACCGGGGCGAAAACCTGAGCGCGCGCCCTCACCCCAGCCCTCACCCCAGCCCTCACCCCAGCCCTCTCCCTGAAGGGAGACGGAGCAGGCTGCGGCAAGTGGTGAGGCGGCATGCCAGCTCTGGATCTCCGGACAACGCACCCTCTCCCCACGAAAAGCCTCACCGCCACCTCTCCCAAGATTGGGAGAGGCCGGCGCGAAGCGGCGGGTGAGGGTTAAAGGGCAGAGTGGGGCCAGGTTTTCCCTCTCCTTGTTATGACGCCCCTCGCCTCCGTCCTGCCATGGCTTGACCCGATGCCGTGATCTTCCCACAAACCGGGGCTTTTCTGGGTGGACAGGTCACGGAGTGGATTGCGGCATCGAGTGCTGCAATGACGATGGAGGAGAGGCAGACGGGGCGAACATCCGCCCTGCGGAGGCGGGCAAGGCAGAGGCTCACCGCACGGGTCATCCCGCACTCGATGCGGGATCCACTTCCCTTCACAGGACTGGCCAGAGGGAAGATGCGGATCGTGGGACGGCCCAGAAAAATGCCCCTTCCGTTCTGCCGGAAGGGCGAGTGGATCCCCGGTCGAGCCGGGGATGACCGGGTGGAGATCTGAGCGCGCGCCCTCACCCCAGCCCTCTCCCCAACGCTCTTCCTGGAGGGGGAGGGGGCAGGCTGCGGAAAGCTGCCAGTCGGCGGGCCCTCTCTGGATCTCCGGACAACGCCCCCCCCCTCCCCACGAAAAGCCTCACCGCCACCTCTCCCAAGATTGGGAGAGGTCGGCGCGAAGCGGCGGGCGTCAGCCCTTATGGTCCTGGGGCATCAGGGCGTCGTCCTGCTCTCTGGCCCGGACGGCGGCAGGGCGGGTCATCAAGCGGCCGGTATAGTCCGCGAACCCTGGCCGGTCCGGCAGGGTGCCGACCATCCGGCCCCATTGGATCAGCGAACCGATATAGACGTCTGCGGCGCTGAAGGTTCCGCCAGTGGCATACTCCCGCCCGTCCGCAAGCATCAGGGCCAGCGTGTCCGCAGTCATCTCCAGCGTGCCATATCCCGATTGGCCGCGCGCCTGCGGGCTGTCCGGAATCTCAAACCCGAGCCGGGCATTGTTGAGCGCGGCTTCCACCGGCCCGGCGGCAAAGAGCATCCAGCGGAAATAGTCCGCACTTTCAGGGGTTCCCGGCGCGGGGGCAAGTCCGGCTTCGGGGAAGACGGCGGCCAGATAGAGGCAGCAGGCGGAAGTTTCGGTCACAATGGCGTTGCCGTGCCTGAGAGCCGGAACCTTGCCCATGGGATTGACCGCCAGATACTCTGCCGACTTCATCTGGGGCCCGAAGTCCAGAACCTGGGTTTCGTAGGGCTGGCCCAGCTCCTCAAGCATCCAGCGGACAATACGGCCGCGCGACATCGGGTTTGTGTACAAAACGATTCCAGACATGAGATCCCCCTTCTGACGGCGGTGGACGGCAGGCCTGCCATCCCCGCACCCGGACATAACAGGGCCGTGAGGGCGGGAAAAGACTTCACGCGCCGGTGGCACGCAAGTGTGAAGGCGCGGACCGCCTGTGCTCTTGCCGCAGCGCAAAGTGCTGCCTATGTGTGGACACCAGAGTTTTCAAGAGTGAAGGAACCCGCCATGGTTGATGCTGCAGCAAAAGACGGCAAGGTGATCAAGAGCCTGGACGACTGGCGCGATCAGTTGACCGCTGAGCAGTTCTACATCACCCGGCAGCATGGCACGGAGCGGCCTTTCACGGGACCTTACTGGAACTCGTTCGAGCCGGGCCGCTATGATTGTGTGTGCTGCGATAAGCCGCTGTTTCTGTCCGATACGAAATTCGACGCCGGTTGCGGCTGGCCGAGCTTCTTCAAGGCGGTGACACCGGACGCGGTCACCGAGATCGAAGACAGGTCGCACGGCATGGTGCGCACGGAGATCCGCTGTTCAAAATGCGACGCGCATCTTGGACATGTCTTCCCGGACGGCCCGCCGCCCACCGGCCTGCGCTACTGCCTCAACGGCCACGCCATGGCCTTCGTGCCTTTGGACGAGCGGTAGCAGCCAGGATCCGGGCAAACCGCAAGGTCTGGGGACAGTATCTTCAGACCATCGGACGGCTGGCACACTTTCCGCACGCGCCTTCCCGGACGCAGCGAAGCGGAGATCCGGGATCTAACGCCGTCTCCTCTTTCTTATGATACAGAGCTTTCATGCCGGTCCCGGCTCAAGGCCGGGACAGCGCGGAGAGAACTTGTGACCTTCAGGTCCACCATAAAGAACAAGGGCCGGAGGCTGTGTCTCCGGCCCTTTCTGATGAAGAGGCCCGGTCAAAGGGGGCGTTTTAGACCGGTGATCATGGACTTCACCAGATTCTCGCCATGCTCCAGGCTGGCCACGAGGACGCCAAGCAGGTGAAGCGCGACAAGAACAAGAACCAGGTTCGCCAGAACTTCATGGACTTCCGACACCCAGTCGACACCCCAGAAGGTGTCCGTGGTCTGCATGTAGCCGGTCAGCGCCGTGCCCGAGAGCACGAGGATCAGCACCACGATCATGGCCGCCCCGGCCGGGTTGTGGCCAAGATGGCGCCCGGCCTTGCGGCTGGCGATATCGCGCAGATAGCCAAGGGTGGTGCCGGGGCCACGCACAAAGCTCGTGAACCGGGCGAAACGGCTGCCGATCACACCCCAGACCAGGCGGAAGGCAAGGAGACCGGCAATCACATAGCCAACCGGCTCGTGCACTTTCTGGACCTCGTCTCCGGTCAGCCAGGCAATGGCAACCAGAGCCACGAGTGACCAATGGAAGATCCGCACCAAGGGGTCCCACACCCGGACCATGCCCCCGGCAGACGCCGGGGAGACGGTCCCGTCCGCCCCAGCCGGCGGCATCCCGCCGCCCGCCGGAGACGTATCCGGGCAGGAGGTCATCAGTTGTCCTTGTCGGCGCCGAGGATTTCGCCGGTCACCGGATGAACAAGCTGCTCAACCTTGGCGCCCTTGGGATCGATGGCGTAGACTTCATAAACGCCTTTTTCTTCCTTCACCTTGCGCACGTCATAGCCTTCCGCCTTGAACTTGGCCTTGATGGCGTCGGTGGTCATCCACTGGTCGCGGGGCGCATCGATCTTGTACTCCTTGCCCGAGGCGAAGGCGCTGCCTGCGGCGGCAACGGAAAGAGCAATAGCGGTGGCGGCAATCAGCTTCTTCATGGTCAAGTTCCTGTGCTGGCCCGGCCTTAGAAGGGGTTGAGCGGCGGGGCTCGTTGATGACGGGCCCTGTTTCGCACACCCTGACTGACGCCCCGCTTGTGGGCTTTGTCAGGCTTTTGTCAGCTTGTCTGCGGTAGTAAGAAGGATCATGACTCTTGCGTCCGCCTTCCCTCCCCCAGTTTCAGCCCGGCCCCGCCGGACGGCGCTTTATGCGTGCCTTCTGCTTGCCGTTACGATGCTGGGAGCTGGCGTGCAGACCGCAAACGCCGATGATGAAGATCACGAGCGGGCACGCCATGCGGTGGAGGCCGACAAGGTGCGCCCGCTGGCAGAGATCCTTTCCAAGGTGCGGCCGTCCCTTCCCGGCCGGATCATCGGCACGGAATTTGAAGAAGAACACGGCCGCTATGTCTACGAATTCAAGGTGATCTCTCCGTCCGGCCGGGTACGGGAGATCTATGTGGATGCTGCCAGCGGTGCCATCCTGTCCGAGGAGGATGACTGATGCGGGTGCTTGTCGCCGAGGACGAACCGCGCATCCGCGAGGATGTGGCGACCACGCTGAAGGCCGCCGGCTATGTGGTGGACACCTCCGAGGACGGCGAGGACACCTGGTTCTTGGGCGACACGGAAGACTATGACCTGATCGTGCTGGATCTGGGCCTGCCGCAGCTGGACGGCCTGTCGGTGCTCAAGCGCTGGCGCGCCGCCGGGCGGCTGATGCCGGTTCTGATCCTGACCGCCCGCGGCTCCTGGCCCGAACGGGTGGAAGGCATTGACGCGGGGGCCGACGATTATCTGCCCAAACCCTTCCGCATGGAGGAGCTGACGGCCCGGGTGCGCGCCCTGATCCGCCGCTCCGCCGGTCTTGCCAGCCCGATGATCGAGATCGGCCCGCTGAGCCTGGATGTGCGCCAGATGCGCCTGACCCGCAACGGGGTGCCGATCAGCCTGACCCCGCTGGAATACCGCCTGACCTCCTATCTGATGCATCACAAGGACCGGACCGTGCCGCCGGTGGAGCTGCTGGAGCATCTTTACGGCGACGACGATGCGCGCGACCCCAATGCGCTGGAGGCCGTGCTGACACGCCTGAGGAAAAAGCTCGGGCCGGACACGATCGAAACCCGGCGCGGTTTCGGCTACCAGATGTCCGGCGAAGCCGGATGAAGGGCCGCTCGCTCCGTCTGCGTCTGCTTCTGGCGGGCGCGGTCTCGACGGTTCTTGCCCTTGCCCTGTCGGCGGCGGGTCTGACGCTGCTGTTCTCCCGCCATGTGGAGCAGCGCGAGGAGGCGGAACTCTTCATCCTTCTCGATCAGCTGGCCGGCAATGTGGACTGGGATCCCGCCACCGGGGCCTTGACCCTGGCCCGCCCGCCCAGTGACCCGCGCTTCGACACACCGCTGTCCGGGCGCTACTGGCAGGTAGAGGCCGGTGGAAAGACCCTGCGCTCCCGTTCCCTTTGGGATGGTGTGATGCCGATGCCCGAAGACAGCCTCAACGATGGTGCCTTGCACCGGCACACGGGCAAGGGGCCAGCGGGGGAAGATCTTCTGATCCTTGAGCGCGGGATCACGCTGCCCGCACGCATGGGCAGTGCGGAGGCCGAGGTCGCCGCCGCCGTGAGCCTTGCCGATGTGCAGGCCGCGTCCCAGGAATTTGCCATCAGCCTGATGCCCTATCTGGCGCTGCTGACCCTGTTCCTGACCGGCGCCGCCTATGTGCAGGTCACCGTGGGCCTGAGCCCGCTCCGCCGCATCCGGACGGCCCTCCAGGCCATCCATTCCAGCCCGTCCGAACGGCTGGGCGATGACTTTCCTGCCGAAATCCAGCCCATCGCGAGCGAGGTCGATGCGCTTCTGGCTGCCCGCGAAGAGCAGATCGGCAAGGCGCGGGCGCGCGCCGCGGATCTTGCCCACGGGCTCAAGACGCCTTTACAGGTTCTGTCAGGCGATGTTGCCCGGCTCCGGGCGCTTGGTCAGGAGGAGGTCGCACATGACCTTGAGACCCTGGCCGACGGCATGCGCCGCCACGTGGACCGGGAGCTAGCCCGCGCCCGCATGGCCGCAGCCAGCAACACGGCCCGGGCCGATGTGAAAGAGGCGGCTCTCAAGGTGGTGTCTGTCATCCAGCGCACGCCGCAAGGAAAGGCGCTGAGCTGGACCACGGAGCTGCCGGACGCCCTTCTGGCCGCGATCGATCCGGATGATCTGTCAGAAATCCTTGGCAACCTGATCGAGAACGCCTCCCGCCACGCTGGCACAAGGATCAAGGTATCGGCAGCACATTCCAGCGACAGGATCGCGCTGTCCATTGAGGACGATGGTCCGGGCATTGCGCCGGGCAAGCTGGACCAGATCCTCCGGCGTGGTGGCCGCCTGGACGAGACCCCCGGCGGCACTGGCCTCGGCCTTGCCATCGTTCAGGACATTCTGGACGCCTGGGACGGATCGCTGGACATCACCTCCAGCGAAGACGGCACCTGCGCGAAGGTGGGCCTGCGGCGGGGATAGTTCCCCCGCCCGTTTCGTCCCGCACTCAGGTTTTGGCCGGTTTCTCATCCGCAAGGCAGAATTCGCCTCACACGCCCCTCGTTCTCCGTCATTGCCGGACTTGATCCATTACTGTTCGGTTTAGAGGGGCGTCATGGGATATTGAGGCACTCCAACTTGCTCCCGTCTCCCCCCTTGCGGGGGAGATGCCCCTGAATGGGGGCAGAGGGGGGTATAAGCCCCTCGGAAAATTGCGGCTTTCTGAATATGCGGATGCCTTACCCCCCTCTGTCAGCTGCCGCTGACATCTCCCCCGCAAGGGGGGGAGACGAGGATATGCCGTGCCGCTTTCGTGTATCCCCCAGCTTTAAGCCGGAAGGGTACCGCATGGTTGCCATGGTCAAGCCATGGCAGGACGGTGCGGAGGGAGCGGCGTACCAATGAAAATACTACTTCTTCATTTCGTTTTTTCCAACGAAAGCCGTGCGCTCAATCGTCGCGCCGGATCATGTTGGTAACGGACGCAGCGGCTATGGCCGTGACAACCCAGCCAAGAATAACAAAGAGCTTCTGAACACCGAACATCGACCAGCCCCACCAGCTTCTCTCGGTCGAGGGGCCCCAGGCGTCGGTTTGGCCGATGTTGATGATCGGGATCACTACATCTGCTGCATAGAAGAAGGGTTCGAAGGTCTCGTAATCCCTTCCATACTGCTTAGCCCAGACTTCCGCAGGCCGCTCTTCCGTCCTCGACAGATTTTGCCACTCCGACGAGATCTGGATGACATCGGAGTTCGGCGTCAGATCTCCCATGTTCCACGATACTTGAGCCAAAGCCGTCATGCAGGCAATCAGGAACGCAAGAACCAACAAGCTCCGCCCCGGCTTGTAGCCATAGCCTGTAACATATCGATAAACTCGGTCGGCGCTTCGATGAAATAACAAGCGCAAGACGGTCTTTGCATTGTCCCAAAGGAGTTGATTTCGGAAATCCTGCCGGAGAAGACTCACAACCAAAGGGTCACGATTTTGAACCCAATCAGACTTGCCAAAACGCTGTTTAAACAACTCTCCCCAGTTCTCGCTCAACTCCGCGACCTTAGTCGCACTTACGTTAAGTGCCTGCAGAGGCTCTTTATTGTTTACGTGTTCAAGAAATTTTCGCAAATTGCGACGGAAACGAAGCTCATCCCTCCATCGTCCCCTCACAGCTTTACGCTGCTGGATCTCTTTCTCGATCAAGATTTCCCGAGCTTCGCGTCGGTGACCAGTTTCTCTGTAGAACCTGGCTAACTGCTGGTAGGGCTGAGGATAAAAACTTCCATTAAATTGCGCGCCCTTTTTCAACCATGATTTGCGAAACCGCAGATCTAGCGGACCAATTAGATTCTCATAGGTTAAGCCTATCAGATTTAGATTTTCTACCATCTCCCAACTTGCAGCGCTGTCTACCAACCCGCCAAGCTGTGCG
The DNA here is from genome assembly GCF_014842915.1 of Roseibium litorale. Lineage (GTDB taxonomy): Bacteria > Pseudomonadota > Alphaproteobacteria > Rhizobiales > Stappiaceae > Roseibium > Roseibium litorale. The sequence goes on from NZ_JACYXI010000013.1 coordinate 121,491, forward strand.
CTGTTAAAAGCAATGCGCCCCTTGACTGACTTGATTTGACGCCAGACGAAGCCGCCAGCCACAGTCAATCTTTGCGCGTTGAGAGCTTGGCCATCTGCACCGTCTAGCTCTGCTCCTGTAAAATCCAGCTGACCCACAATCTCTGCACCGGCGAGACGAACCTCACCTTTGCTTTTTAGATCACAAAGAACCAAATCACTTTTTACTCTGACACCTTGTGCGTTGAGAGCCCTTCCGTCGCCACTGCCGAGTTGTGCTCCCGTGAAGATCAATTGACCGCCAATCTCAGCTCCGGCCAAATTGACATCCCCCGTATTTATCAACCGACGCAGAAACACATCTCCCATCACGATGATACCTTGGACGTAGAGGCCAGGCAGCTTAGTACCTGTCATATTGAGAAACTCAAACCTTGTCTTAAGCGCCACGACCTTGTGCTCAAAGTTGCAATTAATAAGACCTGTTGCACCACGAGAAGATGCAAAGCTCAGATCAAGCAGACCAGAAATCCACGCTCCTTCTAATTTTACTCCCCACTCATGAACTTGGCACTTCTCGCAACCTCCGAGGATCAGATAACGTAGAAGCGCGGCGCGGATCGTTCGTCCTTCGCTTGGTCCATCTGGACAGGTACCATCGCCAAGTTTGGTCAACCGGCCAGATTTGCAATTGTGGATCAGTGTATGCTCGGCCTCAGAAAGGTCTCCAGCTTCAATTAGAGTTTGAATATCGGAAAATGTGCGAATGAGCATGAAAATCACTTTGCTGAAAAGGTGTCTTTTCAGGCTAGCCGCACGCTCATCCTGCTGCAACTCATGACTGCACCGAATAGGTCTTATTCAGGGGAGGTTTTGTAGGCTCTCAAGACCTCACACAAGTCTGCACCGACAGCACAGGTGCGATGCACGTTCGAGTCTTCTCCGGTCATCCTCCCCGAACGGGGTGCTAATCCAAGTCCCGGCATCACGAAAAGATTTTCTACGCGCAGAGTGCAAGGCTTAGAATTATCTCCAACATCAAGATGACGACGGAAGTTGGATTGGATCCAGCATTAAGTGCGAGATGATCGCGGAGCTAGAGGGACATACAGGACAAGCCCCCTATTCCGCCCCCTCTCCCACCCCGGCGATCGTTTCGCGGATTTCCAGAATCCGCCCAATGTTGTCCTCAACCCAGACCACGAAATCCCGCACCTTCAGGGCAGCTTCCTCGCCGAGCGGCGTGAGGGAATATTCCACGTGGGGCGGGACGACGGGAAAGGACTGGCGCAGGACGAAGCCATCGGCCTCCAGCGTCTGCAGGGTCTGGGCCAGCATCTTTTCGCTGACGCCGCCGACCTTGCGTCTGAGTTCGGAGAAGCGGTGCGTGTGCTCCAAAAGCGCGATCAGCACAAGAACGCCCCATCGGCTCGTCAGGTGGCTGAGAATTTCCCGCGAGGGGCAGCGCTCGCTCAGAACCCTGCCCCGTCCCAGGATGCCATCGAGCGAAAGATCCCGCTCCTGACCAGCGGAACCTTCAGCGTTTGCGCGGGTTTGCGGCTGTGCGCCCATGGCACTCTCCAACTTTTTTCAAACTTACCTTTTTGTATGTACTTACCAAAAGAAAGTTTGCAAGACATATGTCACTGCATCGCAAAAATCACAGCCACGAAATGGAGATCGACATGATTGCAGTGACCGGTGCCAATGGCCAGCTGGGCCGCCTTGTTCTTGAAGCCTTGACCACCAAGGGCGCCTCTTCTGTCCGCGCGCTGGTGCGCAGCCCGGAAAAAGCGCAGGACCTTGCCAGCAGCACGGTTTCGGTTGTTGAGGCCGACTACAACAAGCCGGAAACGCTCGCCGGTGCGCTCAAGGGCGCCGACCGGCTTCTTTTGATTTCCGGCAGCGAAATCGGCCAGCGCATTCCCCAGCACACGGCGGTGATCGAAGCAGCAAAGACAGCGGGCGTGAAACTGATCGCCTATACCAGCCTTCTTCATGCGGACAGCTCGCAGATGGCTCTGGCCGTTGAACACAAGGCAACGGAAGAAGCTTTGAAGGCCTCGGGGCTGGCCTATGTTCTGCTGCGCAACGGCTGGTATCTGGAAAATTACGACAGTTCTCTGGCCGCCGGCCTGCAGCATGGTGCGATCACCGGTGCCGCCGGTGACGGCAAGATCGCAGCCGCTTCCCGCAAGGACTACGCGGACGCTGCCGCCGCTGTGCTCGTTGATCCAGACAGCTCCAGCCGCATCTACGAACTGGCCGGAAGCCCCGCCTTCACAATGAGCGAGCTGGCGGCCAGCCTGTCGGAAGCCTCCGGCAAGGAGATCCCCTACACCAACATGGCAAAGGACGACTATGCCAAGATGCTGCTGCAGGCCGGTCTGCCAGAAGGCTTTGCCAATATTATCTCCGACAGCGCTGCCAACGCGGCGAAGGGATCGCTCTATGGTTCGTCAGAGGATCTGGAAAAGCTGATTGGCCGCAAGAGCCTGTCCTATCAGGACTATGTCCGGGCTTTCGTGGCACACTGATCTGTCCGGCCCATCCTCCGGCCCTCTCTTCAAGAGGCCGGAGGGTGGATGACACAAGTTCTAACCGGGCCAGCGTCACACGCGCTGTCCCGGCCTTGAGCCGGGACCTGCTCTAGCGACTTCGCCTATTCATCCGGGCGAATGGGCTGCAGATCCCGGATCTCCGCTGCGCTGCGTCCGGGAAGGCGCGGAGGAGAGGTTTTCCGGCCGTCTCTTACCCATTCTGCGGGGAGCCGCAGTTGGGTTTGCCTCACCCGCTCTGCCGCCGCAGCAGCCCCAGAAAAAACACGCCGCCCAGAAAACCGGTGACGATGCCGACCGGAATGTCCTCTGGCGCAAGCAGGGTACGGGCGGCGAGATCCGCCCAGATCATGATCAGCGCTCCAGCCAAAAGCGAGGCAGGCAGCACCCGGCGGTAACTGCCGCCGGTGATCCGCCGCACGATATGGGGCACCATCAGCCCGACAAAGCCGATGATGCCCGAGAAAGCCACCATCACGCCGGTGATCAGCGAGCAGACAACAAAGATCGTCAGCCGGAAACGTGTCACGGCGATGCCCAGGGTGGCAGCGGTCTCGTCGCCGATGGTCATGGCGTTAAGGTCTTCCGCGCGGGCGATGAGATAGGGAACGGTCAGCGCCAGAACGCCGATCGGAAAGACCAGATGGCTCCATTGTGCCAGCCCCAGTCCGCCCAGCATCCAGAAGATCACCGTATGGGTCGCGCGCGGATCGCCCATGAAGATCAGCATGTTGCCGAGGGACATGAGGATGAAGGACACGGCAACGCCTGCCAGCACCAGCTTGTCCGCACTTGTGGCCCCGGTCAGCCGTGTCACCGCCAGAACCATGGCGGTTGCCAACAGCGCTCCACCAAAGGCCATGACCGGCACCGTGAGCAATCCCAGAAACAGCCCCGTGTGCAGCAGCGCGGTGATGGCCCCGCAGGCCCCGCCCGCTGAAATGCCCAGAAGATGCGGATCGGCCAGCGGATTGCGGGTCACCGCCTGAAGCGCGGCCCCGACGGCAGCCAGCCCGGCCCCGACGCAGGCGGCAAGGATCGCTCTTGGAATGCGGATGTCCCAGACAATGGCCTCGCGCCCGGCGGACCAGACCGGCTCCACCGCTCCCGGCAGCAGCTTGTTGATCAGAATGCCGGCCACATGGCCGACCGGCACCGGAACGGAGCCGGTGCCGACAGCGACCAGGAAGGACAGAACGAGAAGGCCCAGACAGCAGAGCACCACAAGCCGGAAACGCCCCTTGCCGTCAGAAGCATGCGCTGCCCGTACCGGAAGCTCGCGTGGAAGATCTCCCGGCCGCAGGACCGCCCGCCCGGACATGGCTGGCATTCCGCCCGTCGCGTGCAGGTCTTCCCGTTCAAGCGCCTGTCCGGCTGTCCGGTCCAGCATCCGTCACTGCCCCCAGAAGGCGGTGGCGAGGGTCTTGACCGCTTCAATGTTGCGCGGGCCGGGTGTCGCCTGGACATAATCCAGCGTGACAAAGCGGTTGTTCTTCACCGCGTTGATCTTCGCCAGAGCCGGATTGCTGCGCATGAAGTCCCGTTTCTGCTCCGCAGTGACATTGCCGTAGTTGACGATGACCACGACATCCGGGTTCTTTTCGACGACGGTTTCCCAGTCGATGGTGGCCCAGCTCTTTTCAAAGTCATCCAGCACGTTGACGCCGCCAGCCGCTTCGATCAAGGCTGTGGGCATGGCGTAGCGGCCCGCTGTGAAGGGCTTTTCCTCGCCGCTGTCATAGACGAACACCTTCAGCGGCTCGCTGCCGGTCTTCAGGGAGGCGCGGAAACCGGCCAGTTCCTTCCGGTATCCGGCGACCAGCGCCTCCGCCTTGTCCTCAACATCGAAGATACGGCCAAGGTTCAGGAGGTCATTGTACATGTCCTCCATCGACACCTTGGGCTTGCTGCCGATGTGGATGCAGGATTCCGTCAGCTCATAGACCTTGATACCGAACGGCTCGAGGGTTTCCGGCGTCACCTCGCCGCCCACCTTCATGCCGTAGTTCCAGCCGGCGAAATAGAAATCCGCATCCGCGCCGATCAGCACTTCTTTGCTGGGGTATTTTTCCGAAAGCTCCGGCAGTTCGGCAACGCCTTCGCGCATTTTTTCATCCAGCGTCTTCCAGCCGGAAATGCCGGTGTAACCCACCATCCGGTCGCGCAGGCCCAGAACCAGCATCATCTCGGTCAGGTTCACATCATTGGAGACGGCAGCCTTGGGCGGATGATCGAACGTGACCTCGCGGTTGCAGCTTTTCACCGTGGTTTGCGCCAGGACGGGCGAGACGGAAAGCAGAAGGGCAACGGCGGTCAACAGGCGTTTCATGAGAATGGGTCCGGTTCAGTTGGAAAGCGAAAAGGTGAGATGCGGGCGGCCGCTGGGGTGCAGTTGCTCCCGGTGGCAGACAACGCCGAAGGCGGCTTGCACATGATGAGGGGTAATGACCTCGGCCGGCGGCCCGTAGGCCAAGGCCCGGCCAGAGGACAGGATCAGAACCTGATCGCACAGGCTCGCTGCCATGTTGAGGTCATGCAGGCTGGTGACGATGGTCACCGAAAGATTGCGCACCAGTTCAAGGATTTCGAGCTGATGGCGGATGTCGAGGTGGTTGGTCGGCTCGTCCAGAACCAGCAGCTGCGGCTCCTGGGCAAGAGCCCGGGCGACCATGACCCGCTGGCGCTCGCCGCCGGACAGCGTGCCAAACCTGCGCGCCGCCAGACCGTGCAACTGCATGTCCGACAGAGCCCTGGAGACGATCTCCTGATCCCGGCCAGAAGGCGCGGCAAGGCCCGAGAGATGCGGGCGGCGGCCAAGGGCGACGATCTCGCGCACGCTCAGGGAAAAATCCGTCGGCTGCTCCTGAAGCACCGCGGCCACCTTGCGGGCGGCCTGGCGGGCGCTCATGCGCCAAAGATCTTCCCCATCCAGCAGGATGCGGCCCGTGCGCGGCTTCAGATAGCGGTAGATGAGACGCAAAAGGGTGGACTTGCCGGCACCATTTGCGCCGACGACACCAAGACAGGCCCCCGGCGCCAGCGCAAGACTGACCGGATGCAGCAGGGTCAAAGCCCGGCTGGGTCCCCAGCTTGCCTCTTCAATGTCCAGCCTTGCAGCACACATCTGCCGCTCTCTCCTGCCTGTTTTCATCAGCACCGGTTCCAATGCCCTGGAAACGCTCCCCGGATCCCGCCTGATCTTGCGTTGCGACGACCCACCGGATAATTTGTTATGTTATTACGTTACAAAACTCAACCCATATACTCTGCCGCCCGTAAAAAAGGCAGAAGGGCCGTTTGCTGCGCCCGCTGCCGTCCGGATAGAGGAACGGGATCGCGCTCCGCACCAGCCCGCACACAAGTCCTGACCTCAGCGCAGACGCCTAGGCCGCGCGCGGAAGCGCGCAGAAAACCACGGTCAGACAGCCCAGGGGACTGCGCAGGCCAGCTGCGGAAAATGTCCGTAACCCGGACCACATGAAGGGGGAATCGACTGCCATCTCTGTCAGCTCCTCCGGGACACCCCGCCCGGGTTGAGGGTGAAAGTCAGATGGCAGGTCTCCTGACTTGCGGGTCGCTGCATCCCTGAGCCTTCCCGGATCACTCCAGTGGCCGTCTTCAGGTTTGCTCGCCGCCTACAGTTGCGGGGGCAGTCACGGACTCGGCGCCTTTTGGCTACACCTTACCGTATTCCCTTTTCATCCCGGTCCAAGCCTTGGCCCCGGGAACCATCGGCACGGACCATAGCGGGCCCGGTTGGTTTGTCAATTCCGCAAGCATCCCCTTTGCTGAAGAGTGCTTGGCAGCTGTTACAACCGGGTGCTAGTGTCCGGGTCCATCTCGGGAGCCCCTTTCTTATCACCTGCCGCAAGCTCCGCTGCCGTCAATCAGGTTGACGGCCCTCAGGCCTGGTTCCGTCTGGCCATCTGCATTCTGCTCAGCACCCTAGGCGGAGCGGGCATGTGGGCTGTGGTGGTGGTTCTGCCCGCGGTGCAGACCGAATTCGGCGTCGACCGGGGGGACGCCTCACTGCCCTATACGCTGACCATGATTGGCTTCGGCCTCGGCAATTACCTCATCGGCCGATGGGTGGACCGGGCCGGGGTGCTGCTGCCGGTCATCGGCTCCGCACTGGCGCTGGCTGCCGGGTTCTCCCTGGCGGCCGTTTCCAGCAACATCCTGCTGTTCTCGCTGGCGCAGGGCCTGCTGGTCGGCACAGGCACCGCGGCAACCTTCGGTCCGCTTCTGGCTGATCTGTCCCACTGGTTTCAAAAGCGGCGCGGCATAGCGGTTGCAGCCGCTGCCAGCGGCAATTATCTCGCCGGCATCCTGTGGCCAACCCTGATCAAATGGTCGCTGGTCAGCACCGACTGGCGGTCGACCTATTTCCTCATCGCCGCGATCATCCTCGTCACCATGGTGCCGCTTTCCCTGTTCTTGCGCCAACCGCCGCCGGAGAGGACTCTGCACACGGCAACGGTCATGAGTGGAGCAAGTGCCGGGCCCGGCAAGCCCGTCCTGTCCCCCACCGTGCTGCAATGGCTGCTGTTTCTGGCAGGCCTTGGCTGCTGTGTCGCCATGTCCATGCCGCAGGTCCACATCGTCGCCTATTGCGTCGACCTCGGATATGGCGTCGCACGCGGGGCGGACATGCTGGCGCTGATGGTGGCGGGCGGCGTTGTCAGCCGCCTTCTCTCCGGGGTTCTGGCCGATGCCATCGGCGGCGTGCGTACATTGCTGCTGGGTTCGCTTGCCCAGTGCGCTGCCCTGTTCCTCTACCTGCCCTTCGACGGGCTGGCTTCGCTCTATCTCGTTTCGCTGATCTTTGGCCTGTCACAGGGCGGCATCGTGCCGAGCTATGCCATAGTGGTGCGCGAATACCTGCCCGCCCACGAGGCTGGCCAGCGCATCGGCCTGGTCATTGCCGCAACGATCCTTGGTATGGCCCTTGGCGGCTGGCTGTCCGGATGGATCGATGACCTCACCGGTCCCTATGAGGCCGCATTCCTGGATGGCATCGCCTGGAACCTGATGAATATCTCGATCATGGTGTTTGTCCTGCTGCGGGGAAAGCAGAGGCAGGAAGCGCTGGCGTGAGACCATGGCGGAGGAGAAGCTTCATCAGCAACCTAAGCATCTTGGCCTACAACAACAAGACGTTTCGGAATCAAAGTTCATGTCTCGAATCAGAACGACAGAATTCATTACAATATTTCTCGTAACAGAAAACAATCAACCAAGATAAAAATCTTCAAATTGACAGGAAAGAAAAAATTACTATTCTAAGAATCAGAAATTAGACTTATAAGACGAGCGAACATTTCATAATGTTAGACTATATTTCTCATATATCGTTTACCTGTCCTGAATGCGGAAACCACATTACCGAAGATATAGCTGCTCCCGACCCGTTCATTGCGAATGAAGCGGCCCTCGAAGATACAGAGGCCGAAGGCGAAGCTTACGTAAGGTGCAAAAGCTGCAACGAAGAGTTCACTTTAATTGTATTAAACAACGCCGGCAACTGTACCGCTAGCCTATTTGACTACCCATCGACACTCGTGAATTGCTCGCACGCAGAGATAGTAGATGCGGATCCATTCGACGAAGCCCCAGAAGACAACTGGTCAAACTTTGATATTCCAGACAACCCCCTCGAAATACTACAAAAATCCATAGAAGAAGCAAAGGAAATTCTGCAAGAAAATAGAAATACCGCTCAAGATTATGCGAATTCAGCAACATATCGCATGGTTTTAGTTCTAACTATCTCATCAATGGAGTCATATTTACAAGACACAATTACAAAATTTGCACTTTTCAACGAGAAAAACCAAATGAACCTAATAGCTAATGACAAGGAATTAAGATCAAAGAAATTCAATTTATTTCAGATTATGAATGAGAAAGATATTGTGAAAATCGAGTCTCAAAAGCATCTGAGAGAAATTCTTTACCACAACATCCCTAGAGTAATCGCAACATTGAAGATAATTTCAGGAAAAAAATTTCAAATTAAGCAGGATTTACTTTCAAACCTCCAAATAGCGGTAGCCTATAGACATGACTGTGTTCACAGGAACGGCTATACAGTCGATGGCTATAAGCTGGAAATATTTACAAAAAAATACCTTGAGTCGGTAATGAGGGATGTTAAAGTTTTCTGTCAGAATGTAGATGACTACATATTTGAGCTAGAGCCTTCTTGGCGTTTATTTGCGTAATCGCCCCCCTTGCCGCGCCTTTCAAAAAATCCTACCTCGTTGAGCATGATGACAAAGCTCACTCCCCCCAGCGCCGAGGCGCGTCCGCTCCTCCTTGAAACCCATGGCAAGACCCGGCAGGACGATTACGCCTGGCTGCGGGCCGAAAACTGGCAGGAGGTCATGCGCGACGGGCGCGCGGCGCTCAGCCCGGACATCGAAGCCTATCTGGATGCGGAAAACGCCTATCAGGACGCCATCATGGCGCCGACCAAAGAGCTTCAGGACAAGCTCTTTGCCGAAATGCGCGGGCGCATCAAGGAAGACGACAGCTCCGTTCCCTCCCCGGATGGCGACTATCTCTATGGCCTGAAATACGTCACCGGCGGACAGCACCCGAAGTTCACCCGCTCAAAGCGCGACGGCTCGGGCGAGGAAATTCTGCTGGATGGCGACAAGGAAGCCGAGGGCAAGGCCTATTTCAAGTTCGGCGGCGCGGGCCATTCGGACGACCACAAGCTGCTCGCCTGGGGCTATGACGACAAGGGTTCTGAGTATTTCACCGTCCGCATCCGCGATCTGACGACCGGCGAGGACAGCGCCACGCGCATCGAGGACACCGGCGGCGGCGGGGTCTTCTCTGCCTGCAGCAAGTATCTCTTCTATGTGCGGCTGGATGCCAACCACCGCCCGTCCAAACTGTTCCGCCACGAGATCGGCACCGATCCGGTAAAGGACGTCCTCGTCTATGAAGAGACGGATCCCGGCTTCTTCATGGGCGTTGGCCGGACCCAGTCGGGCGATACGATCCTGATCGACATCCACGACCACGAGACCTCGGAAGTCTGGACCATTCCGGCGGATCAGCCTTTGGCTGAGCCCAAGCTGGTGGCCCCGCGCGAGACCGGCATCGAATACTCGCTCGAGGACAACGACGATCTTTTCTACATCCTCACCAACGCCGGGGATGCGGAAGACTTCAAGATCGTCACCGCACCGAAGTCAGCCCCCGGCAAGGACAACTGGACGGATCTCGTGCCGCATACGCCGGGCCGCCTGATCCTGTCCCATGCGGTCTACAAGACCTTCATGACCCGCCTGGAGCGGGACAACGGCCTGCCGCGCATCGTCATCCGCCGCCTGGCTGACAACATCGAGCACGCCATCGAGTTTGACGAGGAAGCCTATTCGCTGGGCCTGTCCGACGGCTACGAGTTCGACACCCGCACCATCCGCTTCACCTATTCCTCCATGACCACCCCGGCTCAGGTCTACGACTATAACGTGGAGACCCGGGAGCGTGTCTTGCGCAAGGAGCAGGAAGTGCCCTCCGGCCATGACGCTGGGCTATACGTGACCCGCCGCCTGCAAGCCCCGGCCGCCGATGGCGAGACCGTGCCGGTGTCGCTGATCTACCGCAAGGACACGCCGCTGGACGGCTCCGCCCCCTGCCTGCTTTATGGCTATGGCTCCTATGGCATTTCCATTCCCGCCAGCTTCAACACCAACGCCCTGTCGCTGGTGGACCGGGGCTTTGTCTATGCCATCGCCCATATCCGCGGCGGCAAGGACAAGGGTTTCCGCTGGTACAAGAATGGCCGCCGGAAGGACAAGAAGAACACCTTCACCGACTTCATCGCAGGGGCACGCCATCTGGTGGCGGAGAAGTTCACAGCCCATGACCGCATCGTTGCCCAGGGCGGCTCTGCGGGCGGCATGCTGATGGGCGCGGTCGCCAATATGGCGCCGGAGGCCTTCGCCGGCATCATCGCCGAGGTGCCCTTCGTCGATGTTCTGGCCACCATGCTGGACGACACCTTGCCGCTGACCCCGCCGGAATGGCCGGAATGGGGCAACCCGGTCACCGATCCGGAAGCCTATGACTACATCGCCTCCTATTCGCCCTATGACAACGTCGAGGCGAAGGACTATCCGGCGATCATGGCCGTCGGCGGCCTGACCGATCCGCGCGTGACCTATTGGGAGCCCGCCAAGTGGGTTGCCAAGCTGCGCGCCACCAAGACCGGTGATAGCCTGCTGATGCTGAAGACCAACATGGAAGCCGGCCACGGCGGCGCATCTGGCCGCTTCGACCGCCTGAAGGAAGTCGCCCACGTCCAGGCCTTCGCCCTGATGGTGACCGGCAAGGCATAAGAACAGCTGCTGAGAGGGGGCAATGCCCCCTCTCAGACTGCTGACAAACCTCAAAATTTGTCATCCCGGACGCAGCGAAGCGGAGATCCGGGACCGGTGAGACAATGCGTTCTGGTCGTTAACCGTTTGACACCGGTACTCTTTTGGCTCACCGGTCCCGGGTCGCGCGATGCTTGCCCGGAATGACGATCGAGAGGTTGATACCTTTGTCACCAACCTCCGGCCGCGATACCCCCTCCCGCCCGGCCTCCCGCCGCAAGGGCCGAATATGGTCGGGGATAAGCTTTTGTGCTGCCGTTCTGACACTTTCCGTTCAGAAACATCCAGTTAAAGTAAAGCGATATTCCTTGCGCGGGAGCGCAGCTCCAAGGCGCATTCTTGGGAGTTTTTGCCGCGTCTCCCAAGCAAATTGCGGAAATGGTGTTCGAGGTCTGAGGATCTTCTCAGGTCAGGCACGGCACGGTGGACGCAGCGATGCATGCGCCCGCCCTTTTTTTGTCAGGTCTGATCCGGCGGCACCAGCGGTGCCAAGGCAGTATTTCAGTCTCGGGTTTGGGGTGGCAGATGCAGCAGTCTTGGAATTTAACCCGTGACGTTTCAAAGCCGGGCTTCCCGTCGGCTCTCCGTGTTGCAAAGTCCGGATGCCGCGCCGGTCTTCTGAGCTCCCGGCTGCTTGCCTCAACGGCGCTCTGTGCGGCGGCTGTCTTGGCTGCCAGCGCCGGTCAGACCTCTGCCGCAGTCTTCACGGTCACACAATCCACGGATGACGGTTCAGGCAACACTAGCGGCAGCCTGAGCTGGGCCATTCAGAGCGCGACCGCCGATGGTGATATCATCCAAATAGCTCCTGCCATCTCCAGCATCACAGTTACCGGCGGAACCCTGCCAGGTCTTCAAGCCAACGTAACAATTGCTGCGGAGCAAGCGGTCGAGATCACGGGCGCTTCGCTCTCTAACACCAACGCATCCTCGCTGGAGCTTTCCGGAGCTTCCTTGTCGCAGGCGGTCACCACCGGATTGTCCGGGGGGATTGCCGCAGCGCCGGGCGGGACGGGATCATCCGCCGCGGGTCAGATTGGCGGCAACGGGCAAAACGGCGGCACGCCCCTTTTGGTACGCGGCTTTGTGGTCACCAGCACCGCAAATTTAACCGGAGGAGATGGTGGACGTGGTGGAGTTGGAGCCGATTCCAGCAGTTCAAACGTCAGCTTTGCGGGCGGGACAGGTGGTACAGGCGGCGCGGCTTTGGACGTCAGCTATTCCAAAATCACAAACAAGGGGACGCTCACAGCAGGATCCGGCGGAGTAGGCGGCGACGGCGGAGGCAATACGAGCGACAACAAAGATGGAGGCAGTGGTGGCAATGGCGGCACAGGTGGGGTGGGGGTCTCAGGCAGTCATTTCACCTTGTCCAATGATGGAGCGATTTCCGGAGGAAGCGGTGGCCTTAACGGTGCCGGCGGCGATGGACAATCTATTGATGGAGATAGTTTTGGTGCCTATGGCTCAGGAGGTATGGGAGGAGCCGGCGTTTCCGGCACTGACATAAGCCTCATCAACAGCGGAACGATTGCCGGTGGGAATGGTTATGAGGGCAGCGCTACTCAGCTTTCGTTTAATGCGAATACCTACTACGTCAGCAACGGGGGCGCAGGTGGTGCGGGAATTGTTTCCGCGGGCTCAACCATAACGAACAGTGGCACGATTGCTGGCGGCAGCGGCGGCGCTGCCGGCATTGCGAGTACCGGAATGATCATACCCTTAGCTGGCGGAGCTGCCGGCACGGGTGGCATCGGCGTTTCTGGCTCAGGCACAACCATCGTCAACAGTGGCACAATTTCTGGCGGAAGCGGAGGAGCTTCCGTCATCCCCTACAGCGGGACAATCGCCGGACCCGCAGGCGCAGGCAGTGCCGGGATTAGCGGCAGCAATCTGACGGTCGTCAACAGCGGCACGGTTTCCGGTGGCCTGTCCGGAGACGGGAAGTCCCGGGCCAATGCGATTGAATTCACCTCTGGCACCAACTCTTTGGAGCTCCAGGCCGGTTTGGTATTCAACGGCAATGTCGTAGCCAATGGCAGCCAGGACACGCTGATCTTCGGCGGCAGCACCAGCTCAAACTTTGACCTCAGCAGCATCGGCGCTCAATATTCCGGCTTCGAGGCCTACTCCAAAAGCGGTACGTCCACCTGGATCGTAACGGGCGTCTTGCCAAATGGAACAAGCCTTCAAGACCTGTCTGTTTCCGCTGGCACTTTGGACTTTTTCGGCGACGGGACATCAGCCTTGGCCGCTGGCCTCACTGTTGATGGCGGTACACTGCGGATTTCCAACGGGGCGACGCTAACAAGCGCCAACGGCAGTGAGTCCGTCATCGGCAACGCCTCCGGATCCAACGGAACCGTTGTCATCGCCGGATCAGGGTCGATATGGAATATCGGATCGGGCAGCAACTCCTCCCTTACCGTCGGAGGTCAAGGGGCGGGTGCGCTGACGGTCTCTGACGGCGGAACCCTCTCAACCGGTGGCGGCAGCGGATTTATCTCAGTCGGCCCAATGGGTACGCTGAACATCGGAGCGGCCGCGGGCGAGACGGCTCTTGCGCCAGGCGTTTTGGATACGAGTTCGATCAGCCTTAGCGGCAACACCAGCAGCATCGTCTTTAACCACACGGACATGGATTATCAGTTCGATCACTCTATCGACGAATCTGGCACGCTGGCCTTCTATTCCGGGGTAACCACCCTGACCGGAAATTATAATGGGTTTACCCCGCAGGGCTTAGGTGGTTTTTATGAAGACGGGGACGGTGTTGCGGAAATCTACAAAACAGGTGCGCTGAACCTGACTTCCAATTTTCCCGGGGCCGTGGGGCTCAACGATGGTGTGCTCTTCGAAGCCAACACTGACTATGAAAATTACTTCCTCGTTCGCTCCGGTGGCACTCTTAGCGGTTCCGGCAGCGCAAACGGTTTGACCGTTTTCTCCGGGGGCACGCTCGCTCCTGGCGATCCGGTCGGCACTTTGACGGTCAAAACCGTGGGCTTCAACACCGGATCTATCTTTCAGGCAGCAGTGAATGCCTCTGGCGGCTCCGGTAAACTGATATCCGAAAATTTTATCGAGATTGACAGCGGCGTAACGCTTTCTGTCCTAGCTGCAGACGAAACGGACGGCGGATCGGCTTACAACCCCTCCACCAGCTATTCAATCATCGAGGCTCAGGCTGCGGTGGTCGGCAGGTTCGATAAGGTAGAGGACAGCTTCGCTTTTCTTGACGCCTCGGTCGCCTATTCGGAAAGCGACGTAACCCTCACCCTGAACCGCGCCACCACGCCGGACAATTCTTTGCTGGCCTTCTCCGATCTGGCCTCGACGCCCAACCAGAAGTCGGTTGCGGATACGGTCGAAGGAACCGGCTCTGGCACCCTACATGATGCCGTTCAGTCGATGCGTGGTGGAGAGACGGAGCAAGGCTTCCAGGCGCTCTCCGGCGAAAGCCATGCGACGATGCAAGGCTCGCTCATAAGCGGGGCCAACACGGGCCGCAGCGTCCTGACCCGGCGGATTGTCACTTCGACCGGCGGGGTTGGCGCCTCTTCGGGCGATCAGGTCTCCATGGGCTTCCACGGCAAGGGCGAGGTTCCCGTGCTGGGCCAGATCAATGCGGAGATGTGGGGAGAAGCCTTCGGCGGCTGGGGCAAGGTGGACGCCACCTCAAAAACTGCGTCCTCCGAAAGCTATGGCGGCGGGTTCCTGACCGGCTTTGATGCGGAAATTATCGAGGGCTGGCGCACCGGCGTGATGGCCGGTTATTCCAGAAACCAGTTCAGGTCCTCCGCAAACCGCTCGAGTGGCTCTGCAGACAGCTATCACATCGGGGCCTATGCGGGCACGCAGATGGATGCGATGGCTCTGCGGTTCGGCGCGGCCTACACGTGGCATGATCTGGCTACCCGTCGTGATGTCGCCTTCACCGGCTTCACCGATCATCTGGAGGCGGACTATACCGCCTCCACCGCCCAGGCCTTTGCGGAGATCGGCTATGCCTTTGATCTGGCCCCGGCGGCCTTTGAACCCTTTGCCGGCATTGCCGTCATCAACCAGCACACGGACGGGTTTACCGAAACTGGCGGCGCAGCAGCGCTGACCAGCGGCAGCAGCAATGATGTCATGGGCGTGACCACGCTGGGTCTGCGCGGTGAGGTGGAGATTGCCAGGTTGAACGGTATCTCCGCCTCGCTTACCGGCTCGCTCGCCTGGCGCCATGCCTTCGGCGATGTCGAGCCTTCCTCGACCATGCGGTTTGCAAGCGGCGGCAACGCCTTTGCCGTCACCGGCACGCCGATTGACGGCGATACGGCGCTGTTCGAGGCGGGCCTGTCACTGGAAAAGGACAAGACCCTCGGGCTCAACCTGACCTACCAGGGCGAACTCGGCGCCTCCGCCCAGACTCATTCTGGACGGCTGAGCCTGCTTTACCGGTTCTGAGAGGGGCAACAGCTCCCCCTCTTCCCTCTCAGGAGGCCTTGCAGGTCTTGATGCCGAGGAGCGTATAGGCCGGGCACCAGCCGATCAGCGCGGTCACAATCGGCACGACGCCGATCCAGCCGACCCATTTCCAAGCCAGTTCGGCGGGCCCGAGAAGCGCGAAAGCAACCAGCGCGATCCCGGCGATAATCCTCAAGATCCGGTCAATCGACCCCATGTTTTTCATCGAACCATTCCTTTCAGCTGGGCAGCACGCGAAACCGCGCGGGTGCCGGTGAATCCGGGGGAAGGTTAGCCCTTCGTCCCAGCCAGGTCTGTGACTTAGTCACGCTCCTTGCAAAAAATGTCAGGGGCAGCTGCCTGCGATCTGCCGCAACCGGTCCGTCTTCAGCAGATGGATGCTGCCGCGCGCGCGCTCCAGAAGCCCCTGCTCGGACCATTTTCCCAGCTGGCGGGAGACGACCTCACGCGCGGACCCGAGATCTGCGGCAAGTTCCGCCTGGGTCGCCTTCACCTCACGCCCCTCGTCCGCCCGGTCCAGCAGCAGGGCGGCAAGCCGGGCGTCTATAGGGTGAAAGACCGCCTCTTCCATCTTGTGCAGGATCTCCGCGATCCGGTGGCCAAAGCCTTGAAAGACGGTCCTGCGGAAAGAGCCGGAGCGGCCGATCAACTCCATGACGGCGCCTGCAGGCACCAAGAGCGCGCGGGTTGCCGCCTCCGTCACGCCGGTGGCAGAGTAAAGCTCATCCCCCAGAAGACAGGAGGTCGTCAAAACGCAGCTCTCCCCGGCTGAAACCCGGTAGAGCATGATCTCGCGCCCGGTGCTGGAGGTCATGAACACGCGGACGGATCCCTCCTCCAGCAGGATCCAGCCTGTGCAGGCGGATCCCGGAGAAAAGAGCACGGCGCCTTCAGGCAAGGATATCCGCTGAACGGACCTTGCCAGCATGGCCTTTTCGCTTTCGGAAATATCGTCCAGACCGAGACGGTCCAGAATTCCGGCTTCGCACACCATCTGCTTCAAACCTTGTTTCGGCGCTCCGGCACAAGCAGGGCAGTTTCTTCACTGCCCCGGTGGAAACCCCGCCTTGAAGGCATATATCAAATGCACAGGCCCGGCTGTATGCTACTTGGGCCGCAGGCATCACGGCAATTGGCCGAAGAGAGAGAATCCAGATGAGAAAATCCGTAACCGCAGTTCTGGCAGGCGCTTTTCTGAGTTTCGCCCTCACCGCGCCTGCTGCCCAGGCCGGTTTCCTGGAGGACCTGTTCTTCGCCCCGACCTACAATAAGCTGAAGATCCCGCAGACGACCGGCACCCGCTATGACTGCAAGGCCTATCCGGCTGGAAAACCGGGCTGGAAAGGTATCATCGGCGGCAAGACCTATGATTTCGACCGCACCTTCAACGTTTCGCGCGAAGGCTGTTTCGAGACCAAGGCGGAATGCCAGACCTTCCTCAACTACATGTCCGGCTACATCGATCTGGCGATCTACAACCGCTGCCAGCCGCTCTAAGGCCTTCTGGAAAAGCACGTTGCCGGAACGCCTCTCCCTGCCCCGCTGAACGGCTATTGCGCGTTGGGCAAAGCCTTGAGATAGACCGCGATCGCCTCGCGGTCGCTGGCGGGCAGCTTGGCCATATTGGCCTGCACCTCGACCATTTCCCCGCCCACGCTGTCATAGTCCGGCGTGAAGCCGCTTTCGAGATAATAGGCGACGTCCGTTATGCTCCAGTTGCCGAGTTCCGACGAGGGATCGAGACCCGGCACCTTGCCGTCCCCTGCCGCCGCCGGAGCACCGGTCAGCCAAGCGGAATAATCGAGGCCGCCGATGGCATCACGCGGGGTGTGACATTCGCCGCAGTGGCCCGGACCTTCCACCAGATAGCGGCCGCGCTGCCAGACCGCCATGTCCACATCCGCACCGGCAGCGGGGGCCGCGATCACGGGCTCCGGTTTAAGGTTCAGCAGCTTCCAGAGCCCCAGGCCCCGGCGGAGGTTGAATGGAAAGCCCAGTTCGTGAGGCGGCGCCTTGCCGGAAACCGCAGGCAAGGTCTTCATGAAGGCAAACAGATCGGCCACGTCCTGCACGTCCATGCGGGCATAGGAGGTGTAGGGAAAGGCCGGATAGAGATTTTCGCTGTGAGGGCCGGTGCCCGTCATCATGGCATTGGCAAAGGTGGCAAGACTCCAGCCGCCGATCCCATCGTTGGGATCACTTGAAATATTGGGGGCCACAAAGGTTCCGAACGGCGTCACCAGTTTCAGGCCACCGCCGAGTTTCAGCTTGTCTTCGCCTTCCGCCCCCTTGGCCGAGTGGCAGGAGGTGCAGCCCCCCGCCCAGAACACCGCTTCGCCCCGGGCCGCGTCGCCCTGCGGCAGTGCTGCAAGGGTTGCCTCCGGCAAGGAACGGGAGGCACTCAGAAACCACCCTGCTCCGGCACCGGCAACAGCCAGAACAACACCAAGGCCCAGGATCTTCTTCAGCATATCATCCTCGCCGCTGACGGGAGAGTGTCAAGGCCGCCCGCAAACAGGCAGCAGACCGAAGCCGTGCCTGGTGCCTTGCCCGCGTGGGACAAGGCACCAGGCACGGTTTGACCGGCTTATTTCTTGACGCGGAACGCCTCGTGGCAGGACTTGCAGTTGCCCATGATCGGACCGAAAGCGGCCTTGAAAGCATCGACATCCGCAGGGCCATCTTTGCCGGAGGCCTGCACGGCAGCGTCCGCCGTGGCAGCGAACTTGGCAAGCGCCGCCTCAAAACCGGCCGCATCAGACCAGATCGCCGGAGACGCTGTGGTGTCGCCCGCATCCGAACCTGCCGGGAAGAAGCTGCCGAAGGAGTGGGAAGCCGCGGCCATGGTGGCTATGGCAGCCTTGCCCGCTGCCGGGCTGTAGGCGATTTCGCCCTTCATCATGCCACCGCCAAGGCCTGCGGCAGCGGCAACGGAATCCATAATGGTCTTGCGGGTCTCTAAAGGATCGCCTGCAGCAATGACAGACGTCGCGCCCACAACGACAAATCCAGCCGCAAGGCCGTGCACTAACCAATTTCTCATGTGAAAACTCTCCCTCTCTCAGAGGGAATAAACCTGACGCGGCACCAAGTCGCGCGCAAGACAGGAATGGGACCTCACGGCACTGTGATCATCCCGCGCGGAAAATAATGTTTGTTTTGCCCAAGGACAGCCAAAGCGCCGGCACAGTTGGAAGCCTCGATTACCGCGGCCAATGCTGCAGGTATCGCCGGATCTCACATCTCTTCCCATTCTACCCCAGATCATCCATTGCCCGTCAGGCAATGGACGCTGATGCTTCGCGAACTTTCCGTGCCGCCGCATCGATTTGGGTCGTCGCCGAGGATATGGACTGAATGTTGGTGGTTACCAAATCGACACCTTGGGTCGCCGCCTGCATGTTCGAAGAGATCTCTCCGGTAACGGCTGACTGCTCTTCGACGCTGGAGGAGATACTCGCCGAAATTTCACTGATCTGGTTGATGATGGCCATGATCGTCTCGATAGCATGGACCGCTTCTTCCGTGGTCTGCTGAACGGACTGAACCTGCTTGGAAATGTCCTCGGTTGCGCTGCTTGTCTGAGACGCCAGACTTTTGACCTCAGACGCCACGACAGCAAACCCCTTGCCTGCCTCTCCAGCCCGGGCGGCTTCGATCGTCGCATTCAGGGCCAGCAGATTTGTCTGATTGGCAATGTTGTCGATCAGTTCGATCACATTTCCAATGGTCTTAGCATCCTCGGAGAGACCATTCATAATCTCACTGGACTTCGTCGCCTCGACAACCGCCTTTTCCGAAACCTCCAGAGCGGTTTTCACCTGCCGGCTGATTTCGTGGATCGACGCGACCAGTTCTTCAGCCGCAGCTGCCACGGCCTGCACGTTCGAGGCAGTCTGGACGGACGCTGTCGCGGAACTGTTCGCCTGCTCCGAAGTCGTCGACAACGCAATACTGATTTCCGTCAGGTCTGCGTCAATTACTTTTTGGACATCGGCTCTCCGCTTACGATCCATGACCTGTTCAGTGATGTCGCTTGCAAACTTCACGACCTTGAAAGGCTTGCCGTCAGGTCCCATGATCGGATTGTAGGTTGCCTGGATCCAGACGTCCTTACCTGTTTTCGAGATCCGGCAGAATTCGCCCCCTTGATACTGCCCCGCCTGCAACTGGCGCCAGAAGTCAGCGTAGGACGCAGCTTCCCGATCGCGCTTCGAGAGGAACATGCTGTGGTGCTTGCCCTGCACCTCTTCGAGACGATACTCGAGTGCGTTCAGAAAGTTCTCGTTTGCGGTTAGAACGTTTCCTTCGATATCAAACTCGATGACCGCCTGAGACCTTCCGAGCGCCTCAAGTTTGGCGCTATATTCCAGGTTCAGAAGCCGCGCCTTTGCGTCCGCCCATTCGACAACAATGCCCAGGCGTTTTTTGCCAGAACCGACATGGGTGGCAACGAGATCAAAGCTGCGCTTTCCGATCTTGATCGTCGCCCTGTGAGTGCCGCTGAGATCCGCAAGCACGGACCTTTGGCTTGCCGGATTTGCGTGGAAACGGTCAATTGACTGACCAATGAGCTTGTCGGCATCGAAGTCAGGGAACTTCTCACGAATGTCGGCTTCAGCCTCTTTGAGAAGATCACGCACGGCCTTGTTCATATAGACGATATTGTAGTTCTTGTCAGCAATCATGACGCATTGAGAAATTTTCCCAAGTGCTTCCACTACGATATCGCCGATACTACTTGACAAAATTCCCAACATTCTTTCCTCCGAAAAGAAACTTAACTCCAATCTCCCTCACATGTATTAATTAATTAATAAATTGCGACGCAGCGTAAGTATAATAAATACAACTCTTGATTAACAAAACACATCATCAAATATATAATTCATCTTACACTGAATTAACAAAAAAGGCCCCGAACCATCCGGTCCGGGGCCTCAGACTGCTGACAAACCCGTCGTTTTCGGCGGGTTTGTTTTTTTGCAGTTCAGGTTTTCAGGTGTCCAAGTTTTGGGATCTTTGAGAGATAGCCCGTTTCGTCTCATGCTGGGGCTTGTTTCG
>NZ_JACYXI010000014.1 GCF_014842915.1 Roseibium litorale
ACATGAGCCCAAAACGAAGAAGGAGAAAGCCAAGAACTTGACCGAACCCACAGACCCGTAACATACCTAAAAGGAGGGTCAATTCTCGGTGGAAATGCCGGGTTACTTCTCAATGGAAATCAACAGCAGTCCCTTCAAGGTTTGTCTCAACTCGCCGGCCAGGTGGATAGCGTCCGGATCTTCGAGAGTGAGGGATCTAGTGAGGGGACCAAGGTGCGGGAGCTCGCGCACGTCACAGATGCGTCCGTTGTGATGAAGGAGCCGACGTCCTGGGCTGTCGATGCCGTGTTGGACGGATTATCGGCCAAGCTGGCGAAAACGGATCAGCTCTCAGAAAAGACACAGCATCTTGATCGGATCATCGAGGCGGCATCTGCTGGAACGGACGCGCATAAAGCGATTGCCGAACGCGCGGAAGCCTACAAGCAGAAGCTTGAAGGCCTCCAGGCTCCGGAGCGCGAGCGGGCGGCTCCCAGGCGTTCGGACGACGGGTATGGCCTGTGAACCAAGGATGAATGCAAGCCGTTGCAGCCTGTCAGGCGAAACAGATGGCGGCGATAGCAGGGGGCGGTCAATTTCCGGTTTTTCCTCAAAAGTGACTTTAGAGGCCGCGCAGCATGCGTAAAAACGGAATCTAGAGAATTTACCCTCTTGACAAGAGGGTCGAAATGTGATTTAATGGTTTGTTAACACAAAAAATGAACAGCATGAACTTTCACACTATCCATGACAAGCAAACTTAATTTTCAGCAAAATGAAGCTAGCGAAATATCCATGGGTAGTCAACAAAAATACTCATGGAGTTAGAGATTTAATGAAAGAAAAATTTACAGAAATGCCACTTGAGTGGTCCAGCGAAGCAGAGAGGGATGTGGCCAATATTGTTGGCTATATTAGGGATAGAAATCCGCAAGCCGCGCATAAGATACTTGATTTAATTGATGAAAAGGCAGCTAGGCTGCCGATCAATCCCAAAATGTGTCGTAAGGGTCGGATGCCAGGCACGCGAGAGATGCTGGTTACGCCGTCTTATGTCCTCATCTATGAGGAAAGTTCGGCTGGGGTTCGGGTTCTCCGAGTTCTCCATACTGCGCAGATGTGGCCGTAATATAGTGTGCTGGCAGGGTGTCCCTGCCAGCCATATTCTCATTCATCAATGGATGAACGGAGACGTTGCATTACCTCTGCATGAGGGCTGGACGGTTCTCTTCTGTTCAGCGCCTCAGAGACTTTGAGCCGGAACCATTCGTCATATGCATCTTCATCAACAATGAGGCCTACGGGAAGCGAGCCTTCCTTGACCACGCGTGTGAGCAAAATTCTGACAGCATCGGAAAGAGTGAGGCCGAAATTGGAGAGCGTTTCGGTCGCTGCGGACTTGAGTTCGTCATCTACGCGCACATGCAACATACTGGTCTGTGTAGCCATGAGTAAAATCTCCGGTTTGTAATCTGCATTATGTATCTCAAATGAGGTACAGTCAAGAGCTGGGAGCATTTTCCTGAATTTTGTGACGCAGCTAAAACAAAGGCCCCGCGGTTGATGGCGAGGTGGAATGCGAGAGATCCAATTTCGAAAGTTGAAGTAGCCTTTTCCAGCCCTTTAGGGCCGGAGCTATCTTTCTATGGAAAGATGGCGGAGCAGTCCGGAGGCTGAACGCGCTGCCCATCAAGCGCCGGAGAGAAGCCGTAGGATTGTGGGAAAGGCGGGCCGCTTGCGCTTGCCTATCCGTTTTTCTCATTTTTGAAGAAGGCCGCCAGGGCCGCGGTTGCGATCATCCTGCCGATTTTGTTCAGGGTGTAGACATCAAGAGGATCGAAAGCCTGTTTTACGACGTTAAAGGCTTCATGCTTTATCGCGCGCCGTGTTGTCGCTGTCGCTGGTTTTGCAGGGTAGTCCTTCGGAGATTTTTGGAACGATCCGTCAATGAGAGCACTTTCGTATATCGGAAGGGCTTTTTTGAGAATGAGACGAAGGGCCTCTTGCTCCGAATGGTGCTGTAGCAGGGCTTCGAAAAGTTTTGAGACCCCTTTTTCCGGGATCGGAGCGGAGACGGAGATGGTCATTTTTTCAGATGCTTCGGCATGCCCAGTCCTGGGCTCTGCTGAATCCGGACTACTCACTGGTTTTTCACGTCTGGTTTTAGGGGGGCGAAAGGCGGTTTCGGGCTCGGGATACGCGCGGGTGTTTTGTGCGGGGTCTGGTGTATTTGCCTGAGACGCGGAATCGGGTTCGAGGGAGGATCCCGCTTGCTCTTCCTTGCGCATTTCGTTGCGAAGTTCGGCATGTGGAATCGTTGGCTTTTTAATCGCCATATTCTCTAATCCTCCAGCTCACCGAGAATATCGAGCGCGATCGCATCGGCTTCGTCAATCGCGGTTTGAAAGTTCTTGGCAAAGAGCTTGTCGTTGGGATTGGCAACGGTTTTTTCCAGGCTCTTGTGAAGGAGACCACGGAATTTCATGTCTTCGAACGCGTTCCGGTTGTGAAGGACGTTCGAGAAGGCGGGGAGTTTGTCCAGTAGATCGCTGGTGCGGTTCTGGGCGACGGTCAATTTGCCGGTTGGGACTCTTGTTTTGAGGATGGCCGCAGACAATGAGATT
This sequence comes from Roseibium litorale, assembly GCF_014842915.1. Taxonomy (GTDB): domain Bacteria; phylum Pseudomonadota; class Alphaproteobacteria; order Rhizobiales; family Stappiaceae; genus Roseibium; species Roseibium litorale. Next base: position 2,604 of record NZ_JACYXI010000014.1, read on the forward strand.
TGCTCCCGCATCGCGAGCTTCACGGCATGCTGATATGTCTCAAGAGTTTCGTCGGTGTCCAGGGAGGTTAGGGCGGTTGGCAAGACCACGAAATTCGAGTTGACGAGAATGGCGTCGTTGAGATCCGTGCCGCCTCCCTGGGCATCTACAAGGACGATTTCAGTGCCTTCTGCCTCTGCCTGGCCGTAGGCGACTTCAAATTTTTCGAAGGTTTCTGCGATGAAGATTTTACAATCGTCGTCCCAAGTTTCCTTGCTCCTGGCATTGTCGCGCCACTGCGAAATCGGCCTGTTGATGTCGGCTTCGAAGATGGCAATTTTTTTCCGCGCTGGATGAGGCAGGAGGCAATTGCCATGAGCGCAGTGGTTTTTCCTGCGCCGCCCTTGAAGGACATGAAGGTGACGATTTTCATATGAGGATCCGTTTGAATGTGAGGAGGTCAAAAAGATGAAAAGTCTGGCTATCAGAACATCGAGATATAGCTACATCAAGACAACCTGATATCGCAATGTCACGACATTTCAACCAATCAATATCATAACAACATAATATTTCAACATTTCCACAAACTGACTATCTAAACAATCCAACATCCCAGCAAACGAACATTGTGACATTTGGATAGGTCTTGTTGCGCTCAGAAAAGCGGTTTTTGGGGTCTGGCTTCTTAGGCGTACATTTCGCTCGATCCCGGAGGTACGAAGACTGGACGGCGTGTCGAGCGGTGGTTGAGTTTGAGTGAAGAGATCAGCTGAAAGTGGTTGCTCTGCATTAGGGATTTGGGGTATCGTACGTGGCTGGATACTGCAAATGTAACACATTTGCGCTTGGGCGCTCCGCACCCCGCCACGTACCCCCACCAGCGCCCGAGGGCGAGCAAATCCAAGTCCAGATGAAGAGCCAAAACCAAGAAGGAAATCAGACGGCAGACGATGCCAAGACAGCCTCTCCGGAGGACGGATGGACCGTGTTCAGCGTCCGCATGAGAGTGTCCGAAGTTGCCGAGTTGGATGCGCTTTGCGCCGAGCTGGGCGTGAAGAGAAACAGGGTTTTGCGCACGCTGGTCCTGAAAGCGAATGGCTTCCTGGACTATGACAAAGAGACCACGGACGTCTTGCGCAATCTCACGCGGCAGATTTCCGGAATGGCAACGAACATAAATCAGCTCGCGAAACAGGCAAACAAGATGGGTGAACCTGACTTCATCGCCTTCATGGAAGACCGCAAAGGGCTTGGCGGGCTCTTCGCGAAGGTCGAGGCGCAGGTGCAAATTCTCCTCAACGTGAGAAAGCGGAAGGCCGCTGCGAAGGCCCTTTTAGAAAAGGCTCTCGGCAATGATTGAAAAGGTTGTCGATCCGCTCGAAGCGGTCATGGGCGAGGATTGGGGCATCCTGAAAATTCCGGCCTCGATGCGCGGGCCGATGCTGCAGTATGTCCTGGAGCTGCAGAAGAAGATCGCCGGCGGTGGTGGCGGAGGATCGGGTTCGAGCAGCTGGACCGACCGGATGACGACGGCCTTTCTGGCGCAGAAGCCGCAGGCTATGGCGAAGCTCATTCGAACGGGCGGCACGTCCGATTTGCGCGGCATTCGCGATCAGATGGATTACCTTCGCAAAGAGGGCAGCGTTGAGCTTGAGCGCTCAGACCGGTATTTCGGCTTTGTCGTCGATCAGGCGGCCGAGGCTGAAATGATGACCTCCTGGCAGCTCGCGGACGCTGGCGACGGCAAGGCCGACCGGACCAGTCATTTCAGGTCAGCTTTCCGGAAGGCACTGACCATAGTGCGGCTTACCGCACTGGCCGGGCCTGGGCCGAGGAGATGTTCGCCAGCGGCAAATACGGCGATCACTTCGACTATTTCACAGCGTTTCACACGGACCGGGCGCATCCTCACATGCATATCGTTGTGAACCGGCGCGGGCTTGAGGAAGGGTCGTGGCTGAAAGTGTCGCAGCGCGGGCATTTCGATTATGACGAGATGCGGTTCGTCCAGGTCCGGGTTGCGGCCGATCACGGAATTGAGCTCGAGGCAACGCCGCGATTTGCTCGGGGCATCGAGGATAGACCTTACACCGATTGCGAGGTGCAGCGCGCCCGGCGTGAAGAGCGTTCTCCGCAGACCCGCGCTCATGACGCCGTATCCCGTTTGAGGGCCTCGCTGGCAAAGACATTGTTTGTCCGTCAGGTCCGGGGCGATGCGGGCTTTATCGGAGGCGAGCACCCGAATTACAGCCTGCTTTTGCGCGAGGCGGCGCAGCTGATTGAGGAAGGGCGGCAGCTTAAGGCGAGCGGCCCCGCTCATCAGGCGAGGTTGAAACGGACGTTTGACAGCGGCCACAAATTCTACGGCGAGCTTGTGCCGGCCAATATTGTGACGATCAAGGAGATCCGCGAAATGAATGCAGCCATTGATGCGCGGCGGGCCGCGATCTTGAGCAACTTCAAGAAGATCGATGCCGAGCTTTCCTCGCTTCCGGAAGGTCCGGACAAGACACGGTTCGAACGGCTCGCGGCCAGGACCAAGACAGAGGCGGCCCAGTTCATGGCGGACGCTGCTGAGCTGCAGGGCTTCAGGCGTCCGGCCGCAGACAAAGCCTATCAGGGCGTGACCTCCTATGACGACTTCACGGATGAGATTTCCGGGAAGGCAAAAGGCCTGGTCATGGATCTGTCGCGCAAGGCCGGCTTGCCGCCTGAAATCATCGTAGAGCGTTATGGAGGCGACGAGCCTGTTGCCCGGGCCGTTGCTGAAAGCTGGAAGCAAGCCGAGCTGCAGCAGCTCTCGACCTACTATCAGCAGACAGAGGGCCTGGATGCCGAAGCCAGCCAGGCCAAGGCAGGATCAACGCTTGAGACGGTGCACGCGGAGATCCGCGACATCTTCAGCACAGCGCGGCGGGACATTGAAGCCTATGAAGGCCGAAAGGCGCGGCTCGTTTCCAGCATCGGCACGGATGACAATGTGAATGACCGGTTCGCGCAGATGTTGAAAGAGACACTGACAAGTTCGAGGCTCCGCGAGCTCGAAAATGGCGACAGGCAAGCCCTGTCGAGCTTGACCCAGGATCCGGATCAGCAATCCATGCTGGCTCGAAGATACTTGGAAACCGAATTGGCTGATGCCGAGGGAGCGCGCAAAGGTAAGATTGAACTCGCCCTGGGCAAACTGGACCGAGACCAGCAAAACGAGCGGGCGAAGCCGGCTGAAAACGCAAAACACCGGCCGCGCAGGGACGAGGAACATGGGCGGTGAACCCGGAATTGACGAGCCCTATCCGGTCTTGCTGCTAATGGACGAGTTTCCGGCGCTTCGCAAAATGGGTTCCTTGAGCCAGGGGATCACGACGCTGCGGTCCCATGGCGGCCGCATGATGATTGTCGCGCAGTCGATTTCCAACCTGAAGGCCGCCTATGGCAACGATGGCGCGCAAAACTTCTTGGCGAACTGCCACTTGCAATTGTTCATGGCTCCGGCCGATGCGGAGACACCTGAATATGTGTCGAAATCGATTGGCGATTTCACGCGCAAAAGCCGTTCAAAATCGTGGCAAATGAACGAGTTCGGCGGTGCCAACATTTTTGAACGGCAAGAAGGCACACGTCTTTTGCGTCCGGAGGACTTGCGCCGTCTCAGCGACGACGAGGTGGTCTTTCTGATTCAGGGGCATGACGCGGTTCGAGCCAAGAAAGTTTCCGGCACCAAAATCCAGGATGGGTCAATTGAAACAACAGCCGGGGCGCCTACAGTGTCATTCCGCCCTGTACCGCAACTGACCTCTTCTCCTGCTGCCTCACCCGGTAAAGCTCTGCCGGGCGGTAGGAGGTGCCGGATTCCCGTTCGCCGGTGGGCTCCAGCCAGTTCTTGTCCAGCAGGCGGCGGCGGAAGGCGGGTTTGTTGAGGGGGGTGCCCAGGATCGCCTCATGCACGTCCTGAAGGGCGCGGAGCGTGAAGCGCTTCGGCAGCAGGGCGAAGGGCGCTGGAGAATGGTCCAGCTTGCCGCGCAGGCGCAGGACCGCTGTTTTCAGGATGATCTCATGGTCAAAGGCAAGCGGCAGGGGCGTGCCATCCGGGCCAAGGGCCGCCAGATGCGCATCGATTGCTTCGCCTTCCGCCAGACGCAGCGGCGCGAGCTGCAGGCCGGAGCCGGTCTTGACGGCACGGGCCAGGACATCCTCAGGCAGCAGCGCGAAATAGGCGACGGTGATGATCCGCATGCGCGGGTCGCGGTCCGGGGCGCCGAAGGTGTAGAGCTGCTCCAGCCAGCCGCCGGGCGCCTCTTCCTCCGGCAAGCCCGCCTTTTGGGCCAGAACCCGCCTCGCGGCCGCGTCCAGCCCCTCGTCCGGACCGACAAAGCCGCCGGGAAGCGCCCAGCTGCCCTTGTGCGGATGGTCCTGCCGCTGCTGCAGCAGGCTGCAAAGCGCACCGCCGCGCACGGTCATCAGCACCAGATCCACGGTGACCGACGGCCGCGGGAAGGCGGCGGGATCATAGGCTTTGAGGAAATCGGCCTCTGTCATGGGCTTTCACTTATTTTCATATTAAGCATAAGATATGCGTTGACAGGATATATGTCAAATGAATATAAGGTCTGTGTCAGCGGAAGACAGGCAGGGCAGGACAAGTGGTCCAGCGCTCCCGGACAGGTCTTCAGGGCTGGCACATCCGCTCCGGGGAGGCCGGAGCCGTTCTTCAGATCGAGGGAGTCTCGACCATGGCCAAAGCCGATTTCGGCGTCTTCATCGGACGCTTTCAGCCGCTGCATATCGGGCACGAGCATGTGATCCGCCAGGCGCTTGAGCAGGTGGACCGGCTGATCGTGCTGGTGGGGTCCGCAAGCACGGCACGCAATCCGCGCAATCCCTTCACCTTCGAGGAGCGCGCCGCGATGATCCGTTCCGCCTTTGCCTATGAGATCGCGGAAGGGCGCCTGCTGATCGAACCGCTCGGCGATCATCTTTATTCGGACACCGCCTGGGTGACCGAGGTTCAGCGGCGGGTGAATGCTCTGGCGGGAGAGGCCGCGGGCGGCCATCCGGCGCGGGTGGCGCTCACAGGCTATGGCAAGGACGCAAGTTCTTACTATCTCAAGCTTTTCCCGGAATGGAGCAATATTCAGATCAACAGCCAGTATGGCACGTTCAGCTCCAGCGACGTGCGCAAGCGCTACTTCCAGCGCATTCCGGAGGTGCCTGGCACGATCCTGTCCGCCGGTGTCGCCGAGTGGATGGAGGAGTTCAAGATGGGCCCCGCCTTCCGCACCCTGCTGGAGGAGGCCGAATATCTGGCGGACTATCCCAAAAAATGGGGCAAGGGGCCGTTTGTCACCGCCGACGCGGTGGTGATCCAGTCCGGACATATCCTGCTGGTGGAGCGCGGCAACGCGCCGGGCAAGGGGCTTCTGGCGCTGCCGGGCGGCTTTGTCGACCATGACGAGCGCATCCGCGATGCGGCGGTGCGGGAATTGCGCGAGGAAACCGGCATTTCGGACGCCAAGGGGCAGATCCCCCCGGCCATGCTTGCCAGCTTCATCGAGGACAGCCGCACCCGGGTGTTCGATGCGCCGGGCCGCAGCCTCAGGGGCCGGGTCATCACCCATGCCTTCCTGTTCCGCCTGCCGGAGCGGCGCGAGCTGTTCCAGGTGCGGGGGCTGGACGATGCGGCCCATGCCCAATGGTTCCGCCTGGGCGACCTGAAGCCCGGCATGTTCTTTGAAGATCACTGGTCGATCATCGAAGAGATGGCCGATCTTTGAAACGGGTGAGCGGCGGGGGAGGCCTGCCGCGCCCTGGCATCACTGCCTGAAAACCCTGATTGTGAGGAGTTCACATCATGACCAACCTTATTCTGGCGACCGACAGCTACAAGCAGAGCCACTTCCTGCAATATCCGCCCGAAGCGCGCATCATCAGCGCCTATGCGGAAGCCCGCCGCAACGACTTCTCCGACCATGTCGTGTTTCTCGGTCTTCAGGCCTATCTGACCGAATATCTCGGCAAGCCGATCACGGCAGCGGATATCGATGAGGCGGAAGCGGTGTGCGCGGCCCATGGCGTGCCGTTCAACCGGCAGGGCTGGACGGCGATCCTGACCGATCACGGCGGTTATTTGCCCCTGGAATTCAAGGCTTTGCCGGAAGGCATGGTGGTGCCTGCGGGGGTACCTTTGCTGCAGGTGGAAAACACTGACGAGCGCATGCCCTGGCTGACGACCTTCATCGAGACCGCGCTTTTGCGGGCGCTCTGGTATCCGACCACGGTCGCGACGGTCAGCTGGATGTGCAAGGCGGTGATCCGGGCCGGTCTTGAAAAGACCTCGGACGACCCGGAAGGCCAGCTGCCCTTCAAGCTGCATGATTTCGGCGCCCGCGGCGTCTCCAGTGGCGAAAGCGCGGCCCTGGGCGGCATGGCCCATCTGGTCAATTTCATGGGCACGGACACGATGGAAGCGCTGATGGCCGCCCGCCGTTACTATGGCGCGGACATGGCCGGGTTCTCGATCCCGGCGGCCGAGCACAGCACCATGACCAGCTGGGGCCGGGCGCGCGAAGAGGCGGCCTATGAGAACATGCTCGACACGTTTGAAGGCGAAGGCCGCCTGGTGGCCGTCGTCTCCGACAGTTACGATCTGGATGCGGCCGTTCTCGGAATCTGGGGCGGCACGCTGAGGGACAAGGTGCTGAGCCGCAAGGGCACGCTGGTCGTGCGCCCGGACAGCGGCGACCCGATCGAGACGCCCCTGAGGACGGTCAAGACCCTCTGGGAAAAGTTCGGTGGCACGGTCAATGGCAAGGGCTACAAGGTGCTGGACCCGCATGTGCGGGTGATCCAGGGCGACGGCATGACCCTGCAGAGCATTGGCCGTCTGGTGGACCGGATGGTGGAAGAAGGCTTTGCCATCGACAACATCGCCTTCGGCATGGGTGGCGGGCTCTTGCAGCGCATCAACCGCGACACCATGCGCTTTGCGCTCAAGGCCGATGCCATGAAGGACGCGGACGGCACTTGGCGCGATGTCGCCAAGCAGCCCGCGACCGATCCGGGCAAGGCCAGCAAGGCGGGCCGTCAGGCGGTTGTGCTTGAAAACGGCAAGCTGACGGCTGCCCGGCTGGACGACATCGATCCGGCTCAGGACCAGATGATCCCGGTCTGGCGCAACGGCGAATTCCTCATCCGCCACAGCTTCGACGAGGTCCGTGCCAGGGCGAATGGATAAGAGCCAGCGGGTGAGGGCTTGCCTCTGGTGCCAATCCATCTCCGCACCGCTGTTCCCTGGAGACGGCGGTGCGGAGGGGTTTTGTCAGATGCCCAGTTCTCGGCGGAGGGTTTCAAGGCTGTCCATGGCGATGACGCCATCGGCGATGGTGGGGGCAGGGGTTTCCTTGCCCTGAAGCGCGGGGACCACATCGGCCAGCAGCGAATGATAGCCCTTCGGGTCCTCGTTGGCCGCCGCCGTGAAATTCGGCTTCCAGGTCAGGCTGTCCACGTCATCGGCCAGAATGGCCTTCGGATCGTCCACCTTGAAGGGCGGGTTCCGGTTCCAGCGGACCTCGATGACATTGTCGACCTCGATGCGCTGATGATCGCCCATCACCTCGATCCGCTCCACCGGAGCGCCGCGGGACTGCACCGTGCCCATGGCGATGGTGCCGATGGCGCCGCATTCAAAGTCGAAGTTGATGTGGAACAGCACCCGGCCCGGCGCCTTTTCCACCTTGCGGGCGGTCAGCTTCGTCACCGGCGAGACCAGGAAGGACACCAGGTCCATGTAGTGGACGCAGTGGTGCAGGAAGAAGCCGGTATAGTCGACGTTGCCGGCAAAATAGCCGGGCGCGGTCATGTAGTAGCCGGTCAGCCCCAGCACATCGCCGAAACGGCCGGAGCGCAGGATGTTGGCGGCAATCTTGTTGCCCGCCGAATAGCGCTTCATGAAGCCGACCAGCAGCGGCTTCTTCGCCTTTTCCGAGGCGGCCAGCAATTCCCGCGCCCCGGCGGCACTGCCCGACGGCGGCTTTTCCATGAAGACAGGCAGGCCGCGGTCAAGGGCGGCCTTGCCGAAGGCCAGATGCTGGTCCGGCCCGACGGCCATGCCGACCGCATCCAGGCCCGGCGTTGCGATCAGCTCCGCGGCGCTGGTGGTCAGGGTGCGGACGCCGAACTGGCGACCGGCGGTCTTCAGCCGTTCCGCGTCGATGTCGCAGAGCGCGACCAGTTCCACGTCGTGGCGCACCAGTTGGGGAAGAAGCATCTGGGTTGCGTGAACACCGCAACCGATCCAGCCGATTTTCAGGGTCATCTGCGATAATCCGTCAGCATGATGTGAGACTTGATGAAGTCGGCGCTGGCCTTGAGCCGGGCGCTCTCGTCCTCGTGCGGGGCGCGCCACTGGGCAAAGGGCACGCCGAAGCGGTCGTCGTTGCGGCGGAAGGGTTCGAGCGACACCGGGCCGGTGTAGCCGACCTCGTGCAGGGCGCGGAACACTTCAACCCAGTCGGTGGCGCCGGTGCCGGGGAAACCGCGGTGGTTCTCGTTGGCCTGGAAATGCACCAGATGCCTGCCGCCGAGCCGGATCGCCTCGGCCAGATTGGCCTCTTCCATATGCATGTGGAACGTGTCGAGCATCAGCTTCACCGCAGGATGATCGACCGCTTCCAGCAGCTCCATGGCCTGCTGGGTGGTGCAGAGTACGTCGCTTTCAAAACGGTTGAGCGGTTCGACCGCAAGCAGGATGCCGAGCTTTTCCGCATAGTCGCCGGCTTCCTTCAGCCCATCGACGCAGCGCTGCTTGCGGGCCAGGCGCTCGGCCTCTTCCACCGGCTTGGGCGCCCGGCCTGCGAAGACCAGCGGGTTGCCGGTCAGCGGGCCGCCGACGATGGTGGCGCCAAGGGCCTTGGCGCTGTCGGCCGCATATTTCAGATAGTCGATGCCCTTGCGGTGGCAGGCCGGATCGTGGGAGGACAGGTTGCGCTCCAGATTGACCCGGGCGGCCAGCACCACGCCGAGACCAGCGTCATCCAGTGCCTTGCAGGCCTCTGCCGCATCGATCTCGCCGGGTTCTGGAACCAGCAACTCGACGAAGTCGTATCCAAGATCCTTCATGGTCTTGAACAGGGGGAAATGCTCGGCGGTGAACGGCCTTGCATATTGCATTGATATCAACCCGACGGGGTTCATTTCAGGTCCTTCTTTCTTCTCGAAATGCCGGTCCGCATCAGCCCTTGACGGCGCCCTGGGTCAGGCCGCCGATCAGCCGGCGCTGAACGATCAGGAAAAGCAGGGTGGCGGGCATCGCTCCGACGACGGCGCCTGCAGCAAGCAGGCCCCATTCGATCTGGTACTCGCCGATGAGGGTCTGGATCGCCACGGTCACCGGGCGCACGTTCCGTCCGCCCAGGGTCAGGGCGTAGAGATATTCGTTCCAGGCCGTGATGAAGATGTAGATGCCGGTGGAGATGATGCCCGGCATGGTGAGGGGCAGAACCACCCGGCGCAGGGCCGTCAGGCGGGAGCAGCCGTCGATCATGGCCGCCTCGTCCAGGCTCTTCGGGATGGCGCCGATGTAGCTGGTCAGCATCCAGACCGCGAAGGGGATGGCGACCGTGGAATTGGCGAGGATCAGCCCGAAATGGGTGTCCAGAATGCCGGCTTTGCGCATCACCATGAACAGGGGCAGGATCAGGAGCACCACCGGGAACATGTTGATCAGCAGGAACTGCAGCATGAACAGCTTGCGGCCGGCAAAGCGGAACCGCGAGAAGGCATAGGCCGCCGTGACCGAGACCACCAGGCCCAGCACCACCGTGCCGCCTGCGATGATCAGACTGTCCAGCATGTTGCCGAGAAACGAGGTCTGGCGCAGCAGGCGGGCGTAATTGTCCAGGCTCCAGCCGGAGGGCGAGAGGGACACGCCGGTGGCATCCAGAACCCGGCTGGGGGTCAGCGAGGTCAGGATGATCCAGGCAAAGGGGCCCATGGCGAAGAGCACGATCAGGAGCACCGGCAGGTCGGTGGTCAGGATCCGGCGCAGGGTCGAGGGCTTGGTCATCTTTCGACCTCCCGCATGGTGCGCACCAGATAGAGAGCCACCACGGCGCCGAGCAGGATGGTGAAGGTGACGGCGATGGAGGTGCCATAGCCGAAGTCCAGGTTCTGCCGCGCCTTGACGAAGGCATAGAGCGGCAGGGTGTGGGTGGCATAGCCCGGCCCGCCGCCGGTCATGACGAAGATCACGTCCATGGAATTGGCGACCCATATGACCCGGAGCAGTCCGGCCGTTCCCAGCACCGGCGCGATGCCGGGCAGGGTGATATGCAGGAACTGCCGCCAGGACGAGGCGCCGTCGATGGAGGCGGCCTCATACTGGCTTTTCGGGATGCCTTGAAGTCCGGCCAGGATCATGACGGCAAAGAAGGGGAAGCCCTGCCAGGTCAAGGTGGCGATGATGGCGTAAAGGGCCAGATCCGGATCGGCGAGCCAGGGCACGGCCTGCTGCACGACGGAGAGGTAGATCAGGATGTCGTTCAGGACGCCGGTGTTCGGGTCATAGATCCACCGCCACATCAGCGCGATCACGACACTCGGCAGGGCCCAGGGAATGATGATCATCGCACGGGCCATGCCGCGCCAGGGAAATTCCCGGTTAAGCAGCAGGGCGGTGACCAGGCCGAGCGCCATCTGAAGCGGCACGGTCAGGCCGATCCACAGCGCCGTGTGACCAAGCGAAATCCAGAAGACCTTATCGCCGAACAGCTTGATGTAATTGCCGAAACCGACGAAGCGGCTGGCATTTGGCTTCCACAGGATCAGGTCGAAGAAGCTGGTGTAGACAGCCTGCACCATGGGAAAGAAAACGATGAACAGCGTCACCACGAAGGCAGGCGCCAACAGCCCATAGGGCATGAGCCTTGCCGAAAGGGGCGGGCTGATCTTCGTGCCCGGTGAAATGGTCTTGGCGGTCGTCAGCATGGGTCCGGCCTGATAGGGGAAAAGGGTCCCGAAGCGGCAGCGCTGAGGCGCCGCTCCGGGCAGGGGTCTTCGATGGGGTAAGACCCGGGGGAGGGGCTTACTGGTCGAACAGGCCTTCGAGCTGTTCCATCATTTCCTTCGAGGTCACCTGACCTGTCAGGGCCTGCTGCATGCCGATCTGCCAGGCCGTGTTCACGAACTCGGAAGTTGCCGGGGTCTGCGGCAGCACATGGGCGAAGGGCAAGGAGGCTACGGTCGCGTCGACGAAGCGGCGCTCATGCAGGGTCCAGTTTTCCGAACCGCTCTTGGTCACGGTCATCTGGCCGGTGGCCTTGTTGAACTCCACGTTGTTCTCGCCTTCCGCCAGGAAGGAGATCCACTTCCATGCCGCGTCCTTGACCTCGGATGCGGAGAAGACGGCCAGGGATTCATCGCCATAGGATGTCCACTGGCCACCGCCGCATTCAGGCACCGGAACGGCGGAAACCTTGTCGCCAAGCGCATCGACCATGCTCTTGGATGAGCCGATGTGGTGGATGGTCATGGCGGTCTTGCCGCTCTTGAACGCACCGGTGATTTCCTGGAAGCCGTCGTTCGGCGCGGACGGCGGAATGACCTTGTCCTTCTGGTAGAGGTCGATCAGCCACTGGTTGGCGGCAACCGCCTTGTCGCTGGTCAAGCCGCCCTTCTTCAGCTCGGCGCCCTGGGAGAGCACGAAGGCGCCCCACTGGTCCCAGCCGCCCTTGCCGCCGCGCAGGCCGAAGCCGTAGATGTCCGGTGCCTTGGTCAGCTTGATGGCCGCATCGCGGAAGTCTTCGCAGGTTGCCGGCGGCTTGAGGCCTGCCTCGTTGAAGAGGTCGGCGCGGTAATAGAGGTAGAGCACCACATACTGGATCGGCAGGTAATACTGGTTGCCGTCCGAGGCCTTGGTGAGGTTCAGCAGATTGTCGAGAAGATCCGCCTTGCCGGCCCAGGCGTCGATCCGCTCGCCTATCGGCTCCAGAGCACCCATTTCCATCAGCCGGGGCTGGGCGAACAGCTTGACCATGGCCGCATCGGGCGCATTGCCGCCGATCAGCGAGGTGTAGAGCATGTCGTAATAGCTGTTCCACGGCACGTTCTCGGCCTGGATCTCGATGCCCGGATTGGCGGCCTCGAACTTCTTGACCAGATCCTCCATCGGATTTTCCGGATTGTCGAAGTGGTACCAGAACCGCACGGTTTCGGCGTTTGCAGCGCCTGCGGCAAGCATCGCCGAAAAGGCGACACCCGTTGCCAGTGTCTTCAAGAAAGTCATGAACTCCTCCTCCTCAGGTTCAGCGGGCGGCTAGTCTTTGGCGGCCATCCGTCTTGCATCCATGCCTGCGCGGCGGAGCGCCTCCCGTGCCGCCTCCAGGTCGATGGTGTTCTGTAAAAATCCGTGGGTGACGCCCGGCACGATCGTCAGCCGTTCAGGCCGACCAATCGCTTCCAGCCGGGCGGTCAGATTGATGCTGTCCGACAGCAGCGGATCGACGCCTGCCGCCATCAGATGCAGGGGCGGCAGCGCGCTCAGCGCCGCATCCGTGGCCTGAAGCGGACAGGCCAGCACATCCTGCGTCTGATCAGCGGGACCCGCGTACCAGGTCCAGTAACGCTGCATCTTGCCCCGGGTCAGGCCCGGACCCTCTGCAAACTGCCGGTAGGACGGGGTGCCGAAATCCCGGTCGAACGTGCCATAGAAAAGCAGCGCGCCTGCTGCACCCGGCTTTCCGGCCGTCTGTTCATGCAGCAGCACCGAAAGCGCCAGATTGGCCCCGGCGGAATCGCCCGCAACCAGCAAGGGACCCGGCTTTACACCAGCGCTTGCCGATGCCTCGAAGGCCTGGCGGAAGGCGGCGATGGAATCCATCAGCCCGGCGGGGTAGGGATGCTCCGGCGCGAGGCGGTAGTCTGGCACCAGAACCGGCAAGCCGCTCTCGATCGCCAGCAGGCGGGCACAGCGCTCATGGGTTTCCGGGCTGCAGAAGGCAAAGCCGCCGCCATGGACGAACAGGATCGCGCCGGGCGCGGCGGCTTCCGGCACAAGGACTTCCATCCGGCAGGCGATGCTGCCGAGAGACGCATCGGCGGCAAGGTGAACCGTGCTGCGGGCGGCAAGCACCGGCAGATCCAGGTTCCAGTGCCTGTTGGACCGCTCGCTCAGGTCCCGGCCTTGCGCAGGCGAAAGCGTCGTCGGGTCGGGCTGCGGGCCATCTTCGGCCACCACGCGGGCCATCAGTGCCGCCATCTCGGGCGCCAGGTCCGCCGGCAGCCGGTCTTCCGTCTGAGGATCGGGAGCGCTCATTGCGCCGGCTCCACGAAGACATCCGGGCCGAGATCGACAATGGTTGCGATATGGTGGCGCAGAGCCTGGCTGGCGCGGAACAGGTCCTGCTCCTCGATGGCGTCGATGATCGAGCGGTGACGTTCTGCGGTCGCCACGAGATCTCGCGGCGTGCTGCTGCGCAGGATCTTGAAACGGTGATTGTGGATCAGGCAGCGGTGCAGGATGGGGTCCAGCGCAGGCAGATCCGCATCGTGGAAGATGCGCCGGTGGAACTCCCGGTCATGAGCCGCCAGCTCCAGTTCGTCATCCACCTTGGCGGCTGCGATCATTTCGCCCAGCAGGTCGTTCAGGTCGCCAACGAGCGAACGGCTGGGGCGGGACAGGGCCCGGATGATGCCGCTGCATTCGATCTGCTGGCGAACCTTGAACATCTCGATGGCTTCCGCCTCGGTGCATTCGGACACCTGCGTGCCCCGGTGCGCCTTGCGCAGGACAAGACCCTCTTCCTGAAGCTGCAGCAGCGCCTCGCGCACGGTGCCCTGGCTGCAGCCGAAGTGATTGGCCAGCTCCAGTTCGGTCAGCACGGTACCGGCGGGCAGAAGCCCCAGCATGATCTCCCGCTTCAGAGCACTGAAAGCCGCCGCCGACTTGGCCGGCTTGGCAGCGATCGTCTTTCCTGTGGTCCGCTCTGAAAAATACGACATCGCACTCGCTTTCCGCATATCCGCTTGACGCGTTAGGTTCATTATCGATAATGATATTGATAATGATGGTCAAGCCGGAATTTGCAGCAAGAGACGCTGGACCAGACGCTGCAGTTCCGCAAAACCTGACCAGACGATCAAGGGAGGACATGATTTGAGCGCGATTTCTTTGCGGCAGCTCCGCAAGACCTATGGGTCCCTGCAGGTGATCCATGGGGTGGATGTCGAGATCGAGAGCGGGGAATTTCTGGTGCTCGTCGGTCCCTCCGGCTGCGGCAAGTCCACGCTGCTCAGGATGATCGCCGGTCTGGAGGAGATCAGCGGCGGTGAACTGGAAATTTCGGGGCAGGTGGTCAATGCGCTGCCGCCTTCAGAGCGCAACATCGCCATGGTGTTCCAGGACTATGCGCTCTACCCGCACATGAGCGTGCGCGAGAACATGGCCTTCGGTCTCAAGATGCGCGGATCGGACACGCCAGCCATCGACAGCCGGGTTGCCAATGCTGCCGATATCCTGAAGATCCAGCCCTATCTTGACCGGCGGCCGGCCCAGCTTTCCGGCGGCCAGCGCCAGCGTGTCGCCATGGGCCGCGCCATTGTGCGGGAACCGGCCGCCTTCCTGTTCGATGAGCCCCTGTCCAATCTGGATGCGGCCCTGCGGGTCGAGATGCGTCTCGAAATCGCCAAGCTGCACAAGCGGATGAAGGCGACCACTGTCTATGTCACCCATGATCAGGTCGAGGCCATGACCCTGGCCGACCGGATCGTGGTCATGAATGGCGGCGTGATCGAGCAGATCGGCGCCCCGCTCGACCTCTATCACAAGCCCGCCAGCCTGTTCGTTGCCCGCTTCATCGGCAGCCCGACCATGAACACGGTCGCCGCCGATATCCAGCCGGATGGCGCGGGCGGCACGACGATCACTGCGCTTGGATCAACGTTCCGGATTGAAGGCACCGGCTTGCCAACGGGGGAAGTCACCTTCGGCATCCGCCCGAACGATCTGAGGCCCTGTGCTACGGAAGAGGCCTGGTTCACCGGCGAGATTTCCGTCGCCGAGCGGCTCGGCAGCCAGACCTTTCTCTATGTCGAGCTCGGAGACGGCCAGATGTTTTCCGTCGAGATCGACCGCAACGCGGATGTCACCGTCGGCGATCAGATCCACCTCGCCGGCGATCCGTCCGCCATCCACCTCTTCGACAAAACCTCCGGCCGCCGCCTGAACGCCTGATCTGGAAGGGGGGGAGAAGGGCACGGGCCTGCCCCGGACATCGATCCGGGGACTCATGCCGTTCCGTCTCCTGAAAGCAAAGCTTTTCTGCGAGGCCAGGTTACGGCGTGGATGCCATCGTCAAGCCATGGCAAGACGGAGGAGAGGTGGTGCCCCTTATCCCCTCGGCGTCATCCCGGTCAAGCGAAGCGCGAGCCGGGACCGGTGAGCCGGAAGATCATTGGTTTTTGAACCGTTCAATGCCGATAGACCCAGGCTCACCGATCCCGCATCTCTGCTTCGCTGCGTGCGGGATGACGATTTGAGAGTTTTGTCCTCAATCTCCTTACCGTCCAAACCCTGCCGTGTAGGGCAGCCAGGTGGCGAGGCTGGGGAAGGCGATGAGGAGAGCGAGGCTGACAATCATCAGCAGCACGAAGGGCGAGGCGCCCTTGACCACTTCCGACAGGGGCGCGTTGGTGATGCCCTTGATGACGAAGAGGTTCATGCCCACCGGCGGGGTGATCAGCGCCAGCTCCAGGTTGACCATCAAGAGCACGCCGTACCAGACCGGGTCGATCCCCAGATGGATCATCGTCGGCAGCAGGATCGGCGTGGTGATCAGGATGATGGCGATCGATTCCAGGAACATGCCCAGAATGAAGATCAGCACCATGACCGCCAGGATGAAGCCGGTGGCCGACAGGCCCATGCCGGCCACCATTTCGGTGATGGCAACGGGCAGGCGGATGATCGTGATCGCATGACCGAAGACCGCCGCACCCGCGATGATCATGAACACCATCATGGAGGTGCGCATGGTCTGGATGGCGCAGTCGAACAGCAGCTTCCACGAGAAGTTCCGGTAGACGAAGACAGCGATCACCAGTGCGTAGATCGAGCCTGCGGCAGCTGCCTCGGAGGCGGTGAAGATGCCGAAATAGATCCCGCCCATCACCACCGGCGGCGCCAGCAGGGCCCAGATCGAGCGCCGGATCGAGGCGGTCGCCTCCTGCCAGCCCGCCCATTCGGGCGAGGAAACCGCCGGGCGGCGGGAGGCCTGGATCATGCAGAAGACCGCGAAGATCAGCGCAATCATCAGGCCGGGAATGATGCCGGCCAGGAACAGGGCGCCGATGGAGGCTTCCGACACGATGGCATAGAGGATCATCGGGCCCGAGGGCGGAATGAGAATGCCGAGCGTGCCGCCTGCGGCAATCACACCGAGCGCGTCCCGCTCCGGATAGCCGAAGCGCTTCATCTGCGGGATGGAGCTGGCGCCAATGGACAGGGCGGTTGCGACCGACGAGCCGGAAATGGCGGCAAACACCGTGCAGGCAGCGACCGTCGCGACTCCAAGCCCGCCGCGGATATGGCCGATGACCGTGTTGGTCATGTCATAGAGGTCTTCGATCACCTTCGCCTTGATCATGACCTGGGCCATGAAGACGAAGAGCGGAATGGTCGTCAGCGTGGAGAGGTTGAGCGTGGAGAAGATCACGTCGGAGACAGCCCACAACTTGCCCTCATAGATCCACAGGATCGCGCTGCCCATGAGGCCAAGCGCGGCAAAGATCGGGATGCCGGTCAGGAGCAGGGCAATCAGCGCGGCGAAAATCAGAAGGGTCGTCAAGAGGCGCTCCTTCCCATGAAGACCTGGATCAGGCGGCCGAAGGCGGCCAGGCCCAGCAGGACCGCGCCAAGAACCAGGGCGGATTGCGGGATCCACATGGGCGTTTCCAGATACCCGGCGGAATAGGATTCAAAATCGCGGGAGAAGCTGGCCGTGTGCCATCCGGTCACGCCAAGGATCAGCGCGAAGGCCAGCACGCTGGCGTGATACAGCACCCCGGAAATATGCCTCAGGGCCGGTATGCGGGACGAGCGCAGGAAGTCTATCGCGATGTGATCACCGCGCCGGTAGGCTTCCGCCGCCCCGGCCATGACGAGAGACACCACCAGATAGCCGGTGAATTCCTCCGCGCCGCGGAACGGGTTGCCCAGGGCATAGCGGCCGATCACATTGACCGTCGTCACCGCGAGCATCACCAGTATGAGACCTGCGCTTAGCACTCCGCCGGCGCGGATGATCAGATCGATCCCCAACGGCAGACGAGAGGTGGATTGCTCCACCTCTCCCTGATGTGGCTTGCTCATCGCGCGCTTACTGCAGCTTTTCGATCAGCTCGAGCAGCTTGGCACCGTCTTCGCCGGTTTCCTTGGCAAACTCGGCGTCAAAGGCTGGCTTCATGACCGCCTTCAGGGCCGCGTTTTCCTCATCCGTGGCGATGTAGACCTGAACGCCCTTTTCTTCCAGCTGCTTGGGAGCGGCGGCTGCCGCTTCCTGCGAGGCTTCCAGCGCCCAGCCGGCAGCTTCGATGCCAGCCTGTTCAATGGCTGCCTTCGACTTGCCGGACAGGCCCGCATACCAGGACGGGTTCACATAGCCATGCAGATAGGCGGCCAGAACCGGAACCACGGTGAAGTGATCCTGCACTTCATAGTATTTGCGGGAATAGCCAGCGGCCACGTCGGTCACGGCGGCGTCAATGGTGCCGGTTGCCAGCGCCTGATAGACTTCGGAGCCCGGCATTGCGACGGTGCTTGCGCCCATGGCGGTCAGGCCGGAGTCAAAGGCCTTGTTCAGGCCGCGCATCTTGATGCCCTGGAAATCGGCCGGAGCCTTCAGGAAACGGCCCTTGGTGGTGAAGACCGAGGTGTTGGTCTGGAACATCCAGACAATGTTGTGAACGCCCTTGTCTTCCAGCTTTTCTTCCAGAAGCTTGGCAGCGTCAGAGGTCGGCCACTTCTTCCATGCGTCGATGGAGGACATGGTGTAGGGCCCAAGCGTCACGTTCATCAGCGGCAGGGTCTTGCCCCACTGGAAGTTCAGCGAGAAGGCGCATTCGATATCGCCCTTGGCGACGGAGATGATGTTGTCGTTGGCCTTGACCAGGCTGTCCGCGCCAAAGACCTGGACGTCGATTTCACCGTCGGACAGCTTTTCCACTTCCGCGGCCCAGCGGTCGACGACCTTGGCGATGTGGTGCGCGGGCGGCAGCTGGTGGCTGCAGCGCATTTCGGTCGCGGCAGATGCGATGGTTGCGGTCGATGCGGACAGGACCAGAGCCAGTCCAAGTGCTTTCAATGTTCTCATTCTTTCCTCCCAGAGTTTTATTGGCATTTTTCAACCATGCCCCTGACCGCTCCCACATGTCAGGGGGCATTTCTCAGGCGCGCCACTCCATGTTTTGCGGTGGCCCGGATTTCGCCAGAGCGCCGTAGAACACGTCTTCTGGCATGGACCCTTCCGCAACCTGCCGGGCGGCGGCAAGGCCGGTCAGGTCGATCCCTGTTCTGAAACCCATGGTTTCACACAGATAAACCAGATCCTCAAAAACCACATTCCCGGTTGCACCGGGCGCAAACGGGCAGCCGCCCAGCCCGCCAAGAGAGCCATCCAGAACCCGGGCTCCGTTGTCGAGAGCCGCTGCCGCATTGGCGATGCCCATGCCACGCGTGTCATGCAGATGCAGGATGAAGGGCCTGTTCCCGCAGAGCCTGTCCAGCGCTGCCGACAGCTGACCAACCTGCCTGGGCCCGGCGTAGCCGACCGTATCAGCGGCGCCCACGATATCCGCACCGGCGGCCAGGCAGTCCTCCGCCAGGCGCAGCACCTCTTCGGGGGCGACCGCACCGGAAATCGAGCAGCCGAAGGACATGGCAAGCCCGGCATTGACGATCTTGCCGGGCGCAACGGCATCGCGCATCTCCGCCACGCGGCGGACCAGCCCCACAGCCTCGGCACGCGAGCGGCGCATATTGGCTTGGCTGTGCTCCTCCGTGGCCGAGACTACGCAGACGATTTCGCCAACGGCGGTTTGCACCGCCTCTTCCGCGCCCCGTTCATTCAGGGCGAGCGCTGCGGAATGACCGCCTTCCAGCGCCGCGACAGCCTCCACCATCTGGCGCACATCGGCAAACTGGGGGAAGCGGGTGGGGGGAAGAAACGAGCCAATTTCGAAATGGCGCACACCGGCGCCATGCTCGTGATGCAGCCAGGCGCGCTTGGCGGCGCTGTCCGGAAAGGTCTTCACCAGCTGCAGCCCGTCGCGCAGACCGACTTCGCGCAGGGTGACCCGGTCAGAGGGGTAAATGCGTTCTCTTCTGTCCCCTGTGGCACCCATCACGCGGTTTCCTTCACGCCGCCGGTTACCGCCGCAATCGCTGCCTCATCCAGCCCGATGCTGGTGAGGACCGTGGTGGTGTCCGCGCCAACCCCGGCAATGTCGAGGCCGAAAGGTTCGGGCGCAGCGCCATCCACCTCAATGGGGAAGCCCGGCGCGCGGAAGGTCTGGCCCTCGGGCAATCTCGACGCATAAAGGCCGCCCGGCCGGTTGACATGCGGGTCCTGATACATTTCCGCAGGCCGGTGAATGGGGGAGAAGGGAATGCCCGCCGGCTCGAAGGCCGCAATCAGGCTGTCGAAATCATGTTTGCGCACGGCCTCGGCCACCACCGGAATGGTCCAGTCTCGGGCGCCGATCTGATCCATGCGGGTCTGCAGGCGCGGATCGTCCTTCAGGGCGCCAAGGCCGAGCAGGCCGCACAGGATCGCCCATTGGCCTTCGGTGACGGCACCGATGAAGATCTGGCGGTTGTCGCGGGTCTCGAAGATGTCATAGACCGGCCAGGAGAATTCACGCTCCGGCATGGGCGGGGCCTCGCGGCCCTCGATGTCATATTGCACCATGTGCTGGGCCACGAGCAGCAGGCAGTTCTCGAACAGGCCGACGCGCACCGCGTGGCCCTTGCCGTCCTTCTGCCGCTGGATCAGCGCGCCGAGCACGCCGAAGGCGCCGAACAGCCCGCCCATGATATCATTTGCGGACGAGCCGATGCGCAGCGGCCGGCCGGTCGGGCCGGTCATATAGGCCATGCCGGTCATCATCTGGACGACCTCGTCCATCGCCGTACGGTTCTCGTAAGGGCCCTTCAGGAACCCCTTGCAGGAAGCGACGATCAGCGCGGGGTGGCGCTTGCGCAGCTCGGCGGCGGAAAAGGCCATCTTGGCGAGGGATTCGTCGCGGAAATTTTCCAGGAAGACATCGGCGGTCGCGATCAGCTTGTCCAGCGCATCGCGTCCTTCGGCCGTCTTCAGATCCAGGGTGATCGACCGCTTGCCGCGGTTGAAGGTCGGATAGAAGCCCCGTCCCATGCCGGTCAGGTGCCGGGTCTTGTCGCCCTCCGGCGGCTCCACCTTGATCACTTCAGCCCCGAGAAAGCCGAGGAACATGCCGCAGGACGGCCCCATGATCATGTGGCTCATCTCGACGACGCGGATTCCCTCCAGCGGCTTAAAGGCATCAGACATCTATGGTTCCTCCTGAAGGAACCCTAGCCAAGGCTTCTCCATCGAGATATTACAATGTTTCGATAATATCATTCTGATTTATAGAACGCATGGACAGCCGCCAGCTCCGCTACTTTGCCGCCATCTTCGAGCACCGTAACCTGTCCAGCGCGGCGGCGACCCTGCGTGTGGCCGCCTCGGCGCTGAGCCATCACCTGTCCAATCTGGAAGCGGAACTTGGGTGTGTCCTGTTCGACCGCAAGCCGCGCGGCATGGAGCCGACGGCGGCGGGCCACCGGCTATACGACCACGCCCGGGTGATCCTGAAGTCGATCAGCGCGGCGGAAGCGGACCTGCGCCAGGCGGGCGGCAAGATCGCCGGTGCCGTGTCCGTGGGGATGGCCTATTCCGTGGTGAAGGCCATCGGCGTCGACCTGGCCCGCCGGGTGCTGAGCGACTATCCCCATGTGGATCTGGCTTTGACGGAAAGCCTGTCCGGGGCGACGCTGGCGAGCCTCATGGCCTCGGACGTCGACATTGCGATGGTCTATAATCCGCCGGCAGATCCGCAACTGCGCATGCGGGCCGTTCTTGACGAGCGCCTGGTGCTGGTGGGCAAGCCCGGGATCATTGGCGGGAGCCTGGAGCCGATCCCCTTCAATGAGGTGCTGGACCTGCCTCTCATTCTTCTGCGCCAGGGGGTTTCGGCCCGGGCGATCCTGGATGACATGAGCCTTCTGAAAAAGATCGAAAGCCGGGCGAAGCTGCAAATGAACTCTGTTCAGGCGATTGCCGGTTCGCTGGAGGCGGGCCTTGGCTGCGTGATCGGCAACAAGCTGTTCATGGCGGACCAGATTGCCCGGGGCGATGTCCATGTGCGCCCGATCACTGACCCGGTCCTGACCCGCACGCTTTATCTCTGCGAACTCACCAGCCGCCCGCCGACCTTCGCCATGGAAGCCATCCGCAATCTCATCCTCGACCTCACCCGCACCGCCGTGCGCAACGGCAAATGGGAAGGAACACTGATCGGGGAGTGAGAGAAGAAACCGTGACGCTCCTCCTCAACGCGTTGAAAGAGAAACCGGACGAATAGAGATTTTGTCTTGTTGATCTGGCCTCACAGTAGACTAAAAGCGGAAGTTCCAGAAATTTTTCAATAATATCAATAGCTCTCTTGTCATGACCTGACCGGGGTTCTAGTCAGGTGGCCGGGCGTGTCCGTCTTCAATTCGGGACACACTTTCTGCCGCGTGCGGATTTCTTGGGGCAGCAAAGGGCTGGCCTTCGCAAGACGGATTGCAGCCCGGGCAACTTGGGTAGTCCGGGCAATTGAGGAAGTTGGGGGGAATTTGGAATGATTTTGAGACGTCTTGCTTTGATGCTGGCCTTGCTGCCGGTCACGCCTGCGGCGGCGGAGCCTTTCTCCAGCGGGGACTGGGAAGCAGCAAAAATTGGCGGGAAATGCCTCGTCTACACCAACAGGTCAGCCCGGGACACCTCCGGCTCCCTGCAATTCAGCTTTGATGTCAAAGGCTATAACGCGGACTTCAGCTACGAATACGAGCCCTACACGGCCAATGAAGACGCACCCTGGAGCGACACAGACACGGTTCTGATCTCGGTCGACGATGAGGAAATCTGGCTGGGAGAAGAAATGTCTCCCGTTGGCCAGTCCAATCCGAACCGCCTGTCGATGACCTCCGGCTTCGTCAAGGACATGGTAGCGGCTGTCGCGAAGGCCGGGCAGATGATCGACATATCGGTCGAGCGGGAGAGCCTCGGCGAAACCTGGCTCTATGGCCGCTTCTCGCCTGCCGGCTTCAAGGAAAGCCTCTCGAAGGCTGCCGAAATGTGCGATTTCGACCCAGCCAAGCTGCCAGAATCCTGATCTGGTCAGATCTGGCCTGGTCGTGCCTTTCCAGATCGTCCGGCGGCACCCGATGCAGGTGCCGCCGCGCGGCTTCAGCCACCCGGGAATTTCAACCGGTGTTCAAACGCCCGGTTACTCCGCGTAGTTTAACGGGATGAAGCCATACATCGTTTCATCCCGCACCACATGGCCGATTCCCGGAAATGGGATATGTGCGCCGGCAACCAGATACTTCTGCTCGGCCGCTTCTTCCAAAGCAATGGCGCGGGTTTTTACGGCTTCGTGGCCATCAACGTCAAACGTGACATAGACGTCCGGATCATCGAACTGGATATAGTCTCCGTGGACGATATCGCCCCATATGACAAGCTTCTGCCCCTTCGAGGAAATCACGATCGAACTGTGACCGGGCGTGTGCCCCGGTCTGGGGATCGAGTCAAAGCCGGGTAGCGGCGGCGTGTTTTCCTTGAACAGCCGGATGCGGTCCGCTTTGATGTACGGATCAAGCGAGGCCTTTAAGCGGGTGAAGTCCGCCTCCAGTTCCTGAAGCTGTTTGGGGCGCGCAGAGCGGTTGATCCAGAAATCATATTCGCTTTCGGCAACATGAATGTCTGCGTTCGGATACTGCGGGATGCCGTCAACGGTCAGCCCTCCGCTATGATCGGCATGAATATGCGTGAGCACGATGGCGTCGATTTGCGGCGGTTGATAACCCGCATTGGCCAGATGGGAGATCAGCTTCCCCGCGACCGGGCCAAATAAAGTGCCTGTCCCTGCATCGACAAGAACGAGACGCTTCCCATCATTGATCAGGAACGCATTGATGGAGACATGGGGTTTCGTGCCAAGAAAATTGGCATCGAGTTCCTGCTGCAATTTGTCTTCGGCTTCATCCTGGTAAATCTTTGCAAGCGGCAGCGGCATGGTTCCATCTGAAATCGCGGTAATTTCCAGATCGCCCAGCATGAAGCGGTAGAACCCCGAATTCGCCACCTGTGAAAATGCGGCGGCTGGGAAGGCGATGCGAGGGGCGAGAGGCAGCATCGCGGATGCGGCTAAGAGAGACAGCGCTTGTCGGCGGGTGGTCATTGGTTTCTCCTTTGTATGATGGACCGGAGATAGCCATTGCCGCCCGTGCTGATTACCACTATTTTTCGAATTTCAGTGTTCTGAAAATCTAAGTAATTGCCAGTGACGGATCTGAACAAGCTCAAGATTTTTCTGGAAGTTGCCCGCACCGGAAGCTTTTCGGCTGCGGCGGCCCGGCTTGGTATTCCGGCAAGCAGGGTCAGCCGCAATATCTCTGAACTGGAAACGGATCTTGGCACGATCCTGCTGCTGCGAACGACGCGCCGCGTGTCTCTGACTGAAGCGGGAACCCAGCTTCTCGACATCACCGGAAAGCCCATTGAAACGCTCGACCAGGGGATCAACAGCTTCCTGACGTTTGGCCGGGCTGCCCGTGGCACCTTGCGTATTGCAACCTCGGTGAGTTTCGCACTGACCTTCCTTCCGGAGATCCTCGCCGATTATGGAAAGCGATGCCCTGAGGTTAAGGTGGATGTTGCAACCAGCCATCGGAACGTCAACCTGACTGGCGATAGCATCGACGTCGCGATCCGCACGGGCGAGCCGGCGGATAGCAACATGATCTACCGGAAAATCGGTCAGATAAGACAAGGGCTTTTCGCAGCGCCGGGCTATTGCAGCGCATTGAAGCTGTCTTCCCCCGACGATCTGCACGCGGCCAGGTTCATCGCCCATCGAGCGCGGATGAACCGGGATATTCTGGACGTGTCATTGTCGAACGGTCAGGACCGCTTCTCGTTGAAGCGGGTTCCTGCTTTGATTGCCGACGATCCCGCAATTGCGGAGAAAATCGCGATCAGCGGGGCCGGTATTGCATTTCTGAGTTACGATCTTGCGGCGGACAGCATCAGCCGTGGTTTGCTGCAGCCGGTGCTGCCGCAGTGGTCCGGGCCCGCAGTCCCTGTTTACTACCTTGTGCACAGAGGAACGGCCAAGCTGACGAAAATCGCAGAGTTCCTCAAATCAGCTCGTAAGATCATGGCGAAATGAAACGCGGGCGCCGCTAAAAATCGATAGCTGCTTTGACGCGCCCTGGGACATGACGGCGCCTCAGCGGGCCTGCCTTCACCCCGGCAGCATTCCCAATCGGGATGACGTCCTGGACCTGCCGCTGATACGCGAAGTTGCTCACCCCTCTTCAGCCAATGCGGGCCATGTGTGCGGAAAGGGAAAAGCCGTCTCGATCTGCCGCGCCAGACGCAGAAGCCGCCAGTCGCGGTTGAAGCCGCCGATGAGCTGGATACCGATTGGCATCCCTGTCCTGGAGGGCTCAGCGGGCAAGGTGATGGCCGGGTGGCCGATGGCATTGACCCAGCCCGTATAGACCGCATGGCCGCGCGGCCCCACCGGCTGACCATCAATCTCCGGCGGATAGTCTATGCTGATGGCCCAGGGCATGGCGGCGGCAGACGGCGTGAGGATGGCATCCACCTCGCAAAAGACCCCGGCCGCCTTGCGTCTGAGACCGGCAATGGCATCCATCAGCGCGAAGAAGCCGCCGCAGCCGGTGGCGCGGCCTTCCGCTGCCATGTCCCGGTATTTGGCGGAGGCCTTCTGGAAATCGTTCCCGATCGTCTGTTCCAGAAACGCCAGCCCGCTCTTGCCAATCAGCGGCCAGCCTGCGGTCAGCGGAGAAATATCCAGCGGCAAGGGGCCCTCCGTAACCGTGTGGCCCAGCTCCTTCAGCTGATCCGCGAAGGCGCGGCAGGAGGCGGCAATGGTGGGGTCCAGCGGGGCATCACCAAAGTGCTCCACATAGAGGATCTTCAGCGGGCCGGGCGCCTGATCGAGGCTTGCCCCGGCCTCCTCTTCTTGCCTGTGCCAGGACCTTGGATCCAGCGTATGCGGACCTGCCATGGTCTGGAAGATCAGGGCCGCATCTTCCACCGTGCGGGTGAGGGGTCCGATCACCTCCAGATCCAGGAGGATCTGGGGCAGGCACTCTACGCGCGGCACCCGCCCGATGCTGGGTTTCAGGCCGATCAGGCCGGTGTATCCGGCGGGCCGGCGGATCGAGCCGCCGCCATCGGTGCCAAGGGCGGCGGGAAAGAGCCCGGCCGCCACCCCCGCGACAGAGCCGCCGCTGGAGCCGCCGGGGGTCAGGGCCGGATCGAACGGGTTGCGGGTGGGGCCGAAGAGCGGATTGTCGGTGAAGCCTTCCAGGGTGAACTCGGGCACATTGGTCTTGCCCAGAATGACCATGCCGGCAGCCTTCAGCCGGGCGACCGCGATTTCATCCGCATCCGGCACATAATCCGCATAGCTGGGGCTGCCCCAGGTGGTGCGGATGCCTGCGGTGAGGATGTTGTCCTTGACCGCCAGGGGAATGCCGTCGAGCGGGCCAAGCGGGCGTCCCTCCGCCCGGCGGCGGTCGGAGGCCTGTGCCTGGGCCTCCGCCTCCGGATTGGGGGTGACAAGCGCGTTGAGCTGCGGGTCCAGCTTGCGGATCCGGGCGGTGAAGGCCTCCAGCAGGCTCACCGCCGTGACCTCTCCGGCTTGCAGCGCTGCGGAAAGCCCGGTCAGGGGCAGGCGCCAGACCTCCGTCATTGGAACATGCTCTGCGGCAGGAACAGCACGATCTGCGGGAAGGCGATCAGGAGCAGGGTGAAGACCAGCATGATCACCGCATAGGGCAGGGCGCCGCGCACCGCATCCATGAAGGGGCCGCCGTCGAGCCGCACGCCATGGACCACGTAAAGGTTCATGCCGACGGGCGGAGTGATCAGGCCCAATTCGCACATCAGCACGACAAAGATGCCGAACCAGACCGGATCGATGCCTGCGGCCACGATCACCGGCACGGCGATGGGAATGGTCAGGACCTGCATGGACAGGACATCCATGAACATGCCGAGCACCAGATAGAACAGGATCAGCACCAAGAGCAGGCCGGTGGCCGACAGGCCCAGGGAGGCAATCCAGGTGGTCATGGCCTGAGCCGCGCCGGTCAGGGACAAGGTGACGTTGAGCACGAAGGCGCTGGTGACGATCAGGAGCACCATGCCCGTAGTCTTGGCGGTCTGGATGAAGCAGCGGTTGAGGAAGTCCTTGGTGAACTTGCCATGCAGGGCAACGAAGATCATCGCGGCCACAACGCCGAGCGCGGCGGATTCCGTGGGCGTGGCAATGCCCAGATAGATCGAGCCCATGACGATGAAAAAGATCACCACCGGCGGGAACAGGGCCTTCAGCGCCCGCAACTTGACGGCAAGCGGCGCGGAGACTTCGGTCATGCCGTGTTCGCCCCGGTTGGCGAAGGCAATGTAGCCCATGAAGCAGAGGGTCAGGAGCACGCCCGGCACGATGCCGGCGACGAAGAGCTGGCCAATGGACTGCTCCGCCATGGAGCCATAGACGAGCAGGTTGACGCTTGGCGGAATGAGGATGCCGAGCGTGCCGCCTGCCGCCAGGCTGCCCAGCGACTTGTCACTGGCATAGCCGCGCTTGTCGAGGGTGGGCATGGCCACGGTGCCGATGGTGGCCGCGGTTGCGACGGACGAGCCGGAAGTGGCGGAAAACAGGGCGCAGCAGCCGATGTTGGTGTGCAGCAGGCCGCCCGGAAGACGGCCGAACCAGAGCGACAGCGCCCCGTACATCTGATCGGCGATGCCGCTGCGCAGCAGAAGTTCGCCAAGGAGAATGAACAGCGGGATGGCGGTCAGGAGGTTCTCGTTCTGAACGCCCCAGACAACGGCCCCCATGGATTCCACCAGCGGCCAGCCGAAGGCCAGAACACCGGCGACGATGCCGGTCAGGGCCATAACGGCGGCAATCGGAACGCCTGCCAGCATGATGGCCAGCATGAGGAAGAAGGCCAGGAAAATCGCGGTTACAGACATGCCAGATTACCTCTGCTCCAGATCGTCGAGTTCGTCGCGGAGCTCTTCCATGGCGCCTTTCGGGCCGAAGTTCCGGTTGATGGCGGCAATGTCGCCGCGCAGAAGGTCGCGGAGGCCGCATCCCAGCAACAGGACGCAGGCGAGGAAGAAGACGGCCAGCGCCCCGTACCAAAGCGATTGCGGATAGATCAGGGGCGTTGCCCAGGGCGTCGCGGCGGTGCTGCCATAGTCCAGCGTGTCCTTGATCACCGTGTAGCAATAGCGGATGAAGAACAGGCCGACGCCGGTGAGAAACAGCAGGGAAATGAGGTTCATCACCGCTTGCAGGCGCGGGCCGAGCCGGTCGTGCAGGAAGTCGATGCGCACATGCCCGCGTTCGATCAGGGCAACCGTGAAGGCGAGGGACCCGCAAATGGCGAGGACATAGCCCCCCAGCTCGTCGGCTCCCTGGAAGGAATGGTTGAAGAGCTTCCGGCTGACCGTCTCGAGGGAGACGAACAGGGACAGCCCCAGAAGCAGGATTCCGAAAATCCAGCTGACCGCGATGGTGAAACGATGCATGGCCCGGTTCCAGGATGCGCCGCACGGCACGCGCGGCAGGAAAGACGTTCATGCGCCGGACCCCGGGGCAGGGGCCCCTGAACTGAGATCCGGCGCATCAGGGCGGGATGGCTTACATGCCGAGGCGCTTGCCGACGGTTGCCTTCCAGTCAGCCGAGCAGGTCGGACGGGTGGCGTCGCAGACTTCTGCCCAGGCCGGGAAGGAGAGTTCCTTCACCGCATTCTGGACCAGAGCCAGATCTTCCTCGGAAATCGGCACTTCGGTGAGGTTGTACGGCTTGTTCAGCTCGCACGGGGTCTTGCCGACATTGCAGCGCATGGCATCGTCGAACAGCTCTTCCGAATAGACCCAGATGTCATCGACCAGGCCCTTGAAGGCCGTTTCCAGCTTGGCCTGCTCTTCCGGAGAGAACTTGTTCCAGGTGTCCAGGTTGATGCCATAGCCGTTGACGGCGATCTGGAAGGCGAGCGGCAGAACGTGGGTGGTGACTTCCGGCCAGGCGGCGGAGTTGGCCGAGCTCGGACCGGTCACGGCGCAATCCACGACGCCGCGGGAAAGCGACTGCTGCACTTCAGCAAAGCCGAGCGGAACCGGAATGCCGCCGACGGACTCGATGAACTTCGCCAGGTTCTGGTCATAGACGCGGACCTTGTAGCCCTTCAGGTCCTTGAGACCCTTGATCTCGGGCTTGCAGAACAGAACCTGCGGGCCGAAGGGCCAGACACCCAGAAGCTTGGTGTTGAACTTCTCCTGCAGGGCCTTGTCGACGATGGGAAGATATTCCTCGACCGTCTTCTTGCCATCCGCATAGGTCGGGTTCAGGCCGACAAGATCGAGGCCGAGAATGCTCGGGTCATCGCGGCTGACCTGGGACAGGCGCAGGGAGACCACGTTGAACAGGCCGCCCTTGAGGATGCGCAGTTCTTCCGTGTCCTTGATGCCCGTCACGTCCAGTGGCTGGAAATTGACGGAGATGTCGAGGCCGGTTTCCTTGGCCAGGTTCTCGAAGAAGGGAACTTCCTTGTTCTTCTGGATCAGGCCGGTGGAACCGGGCTGGCCGAGAACCTTGAGTTCGATGGTTTCTGCAAGAGCCGGTTGAGCCAGGCCGGCGGCGATTGTGAGGGCTGCTAAGATTTGACGCACTTGGAACTCCCCAGTTAGGTGACGGGAAGCACTTTGCAACCAGCATGCCACCCGCCGGACCAGCGCTGGGGAAGGCGCGCGCTCAGCCCCCGGCCGCAAACCCCTGAACAGCGCTTCCCGCGACATCACCCGTGCGTCTCACATGGGCCTTCAGGAGGCTTCCTGCACGCTCTGTATCGCCCGCTTCCATGGCCTCCATGATGGCGTCATGTTCGGCCATCGCCTCGTGCCAGCGGTCTTCGTCGGCCAGCGCCCAATAGCGGTAATGGCGGGCGCGGATCATCAGGTTTCCGTGGGTCTCGATCAGGATCGGGTTGCCGGACATTGCCACGATCTTCAGGTGAATCTGGTGGTTGAGCGCGAAATATTCCTTGCGCTCTCCGGCCTTGTGATGGCCCGCCATGCGATCGTGCATGGCCCGCAAGCGTTTGATATCTATCGGCTTTGAAACGGCGATCACTAGCTCGACGGCCAATTGTTCCAGTGCGGAGATGACCTGGAACAGCTGATGCATTTCGCCCGGCGTAAGACTGGCGACGCGCGCGCCCCGGTTCGGCAGATGCTCGATCAGGCCTTCGTGGGTGAGCGCCTTGATCGCCTCGCGCATCGGCGTTCTGGAGACGGACAGCGCCTCGCAAAGCTCCGTCTCCACGATCCGGTCGCCGTCCTTCAGCGTGCCCTCGATGATGAGCGTGCGCAGGTGCTCGGCGATCTCTTCCGGAAGGGACCGGCGGCGGATCGCATGCGTCTTTGTGGTTGTGTTTTTTATTTTCTCAAGCCGCACCGAAGCGCCCTTCCTGATCGTGTGATCTCATTTTCAGAAGATAGAAAATGCCTATAAGACAATCAACTAGGATTAAAATGTATACAGAATACAATATGGGATAAACAGAATATGCCATCCCCCGGCCGGAATGGACATACTCGGCGGAACAAGATCCAAAGGTTTGAAGGACTTGGCAGAAAAAGCGTGAGCCGCGCGGGCTTTGGCATGGGGGTTGCGACAGGAAAGGAGAAAGAGCGGCACAGCCCGCCCGCCCAAAGACCATAAAGACCGGAACCTGCAGAATGCCCCTTCCCAAGCGCCATCTCCTTGGCATGCTGACCCCGTCCTCCAACACCATCCTGGAACCCGTCACCGCCGCCATGCTGGCGGACACGGACACTGTCTCGGCCCATTTTGGCCGGTTCCGCGTCACGGAAATCTCCCTCGGCGATCAGGCTCTCGGCCAGTTCGATCTGGAGCCGATGCTGGCAGCCGCCGAGCTTCTGGCCGACGCCCGCGTGGGCAGCATCTGCTGGAACGGCACCTCCGCCGGCTGGCTCGGCTTCGACCGGGACGAGGCCCTGTGCGCGGCCATAACCGAGAGAACAGGGGTGCCTGCCTGTTCTTCCGTTCTGGCCGTCAACGAGATCTTCGCCCGCACCGGCGTCAGGCGTTACGGTCTGGTCACGCCTTATCTGCCGGAAGTGCAGGAGCGCATCATCGCCAATTATGCGTCCGCCGGCTACAACTGCGCGGCGGAACGCCATCTGGACCTGAAGGTCAATTACGCCTTCTCCGAAGTGACGCCCGAGCAACTGGAACAGATGATCCGGGAGGCCGCCGCCGAAGGCAAGCCCGACGCCATCGTCATCTATTGCACCAATCTGGCAGGCGGGCCCCTGGTCGAGCGGCTGGAGCAGGAGCTGGGCATTGCCATCTACGACACGGTCCAGACCGCGGTCTGGGCCTCCTTGCGCACCTGCGGGGCAGATCCCCGGCAGATCAAGGGCTGGGGCCGGCTGTTCCGGGACCTGGATTAAGCGGCGCACAGACCATGACCAGCTACAACAGAGACTTTCTCGGCTATGGCCCGCAGCCGCCCCAGCCCCACTGGCCGGGTCAGGCGCGGGTCGCCATCTCCCTTGTGATCAATGTGGAGGAGGGTTCCGAGTTCTCCATCCGCCGGGGGGATGAGGTCAATGACCGGATCTTCGACATGCTGGCCGAACCGTCCGGCCATCCGGACATCGCCATGGAGAGCCACTTCGACTATGGCCCGCGGGCAGGCTATTGGCGGATCATGCGGGTTCTGGAACGCCATAAGGTGCCCGCGACCCTCAGCGCCACCGGCGAGACCGCAGCCTTCTATCCCTGGCTGTTCAGGGATGCGGTCGGCCGTGGCCATGAAGTGTCGGCCCATGGCTGGCGCTGGGAGGCCCATGGCGCGCTGACACCGGAGCAGGAAAGCGGCCGGATCGCCCGCACCTTCGAGGCATTGGGCGAGGCTTCCGGCACGCCGCCTGTCGGCTGGCACACCCGTGGCACCGCAAGCCCCCTGACCCGTGACCTCCTGATCCGGCACGGCGGCTTCCTCTATGACAGCGACGCCTATGATGACGATCTGCCGAGGACGATCGGTGCGGACAGCACCCGGCCTCATGTCATCGTACCCTATGCGCTGGACACCAACGACATGCGCTTCCAGCTGCCCAACGGCTTCCGGGACGGGGCGGACTTTGCCCGCTATCTCTGCGCGGCCTATGACTGGCTGTGGGAGGAGGGGGCAACCTCGCCCAAGATGATGAGCATCGGCCTGCACATGCGCATCATCGGTCGGCCTGCCCGCATCGGCGGCCTTGCCAGCTTTCTGGACCATGTGGCCGCCCGGGGCGGTGCCTGGTTCGCGACCCGCGAAGCCATTGCCTGCCACTGGCTTCGCCAGCACCCGCTTCAGCCGTCCCCACAGTCTTTCCCGCAGCCCGGAGACATCCGCTCATGACCCCTTCCTTCGATACCATCATTTCCGGCGGAACGGTCGTCACCGCTTCCGACACGTTCAAGGCCGACATCGGCATCCGGGGCGGCCGGATCGTGGCCATTGCCGACACGCTGACCGGCGCCGCCGAAGTCATCGATGCCAGTGGCCGTCTGGTCATGCCCGGCGGCATCGACAGCCATGTCCATATCTCCCAGCCCTCCGGCGAGGGCGTGGTCATGGCCGATGACTTTGACAGCGCGACCCGCTCGGCGGCCTTTGGCGGCAACACCACGGTCATGCCCTTCTGCTTTCAGGAGCAGGGCCAGAGCCTGCGCGACGCCTTGAGCTGGTATCACGGTCTGGCCGAGGGCCAGTGCCATGTGGATGTCAGCTTTCACCTGATCGTCTCCGACCCGACACCCCAGGTGCTCGGACAGGAACTGCCGGCTCTGGCGGAGGAGGGCTACACCTCCTTCAAGATGTTCATGACCTATGAGGGGCTGAAGCTGACCGACCGCCAGATCCTGGAGACCATGACGGCGGCAAAGCTCTCCGGCGCGCGGGCCATGATCCATGCGGAAAACGACGACGCCATCAATTTCCTGCGCGATCAGGCCGAACTTGCGGGCGACACGGCCCCGAAATTCCACGCGCTCACCCGGCCCATTCCCGTGGAGCGGGAGGCGACCCACCGGGCCATTTCGCTCGCGGAAATCGCCGGTGTGCCGCTGGTGATCGTCCATGTCTCCAACCGGGAGGCCATGGAGGAAATCGCCAGGGCGCGGGCGCGGGGGCTGAAAATCTACGGCGAAACCTGCCCGCAATATCTGGTGCTGACGGCTGAGGATCTGGATAGTCCCCAGGGCGCCAAGAATGTCTGCTCGCCGCCGCCCCGCGACACGGCCAGCCAGGCGGCCTGCTGGGAAGGGATCGAGCAGGGCATCTTCAATGTCTATTCCTCCGATCACTGCCCCTTCCGCTATGACGACACGGCGGGCAAGAAGCATCCAATGGGCGAAAAGAGCTTCCGCTGGATTCCGAACGGCATTCCGGGCGTCGAAACCCGCCTGCCGATCCTCTTTTCCGAAGGCGTCGTGAAGGGCCGGATTTCCCCGCAGCGCTTCGTGGCGCTGACCGCGACCAACCACGCCCGGCTTTACGGCCTCTATCCGCGCAAGGGCACCATTGCGATTGGAGCGGATGCGGATATCGTCCTGTGGGATCCGGAGCGGCAGATAACCCTGTCCCAGGACATCCTGCATCACGGCTCGGACTATACGCCCTATGAGGGCTTTGAGGTCACCGGCTGGCCTGTCCTGACCATGGTGCGCGGGCAGGTCGTGGTTCGCGACGGAACGCTCTCCACCTCTTCCTCCGGCCTCCATATCCCAAGGGAAAAGCCGCAGGCGTGACGCCGGGAGGAGGGGGCTGGGCCACCAGGCAACGCCATCTCCCCGCGTCCATCATTGGGGCGGCACGCCAGGACCACGTGGAGATCCGCGCCCGAACCCCAATTTGCACCCCTCAGTTCTCCACCGTCAGCTGGATGCGGTCGGCGGCGAAGCGGGTGCGGGAGACCTGGACCGGGGTGCCTGCCTCGTCGACGTTGACAAGGTCCGTCACCAGAACAGGCGCCCCTTCGGCAAGCTGCAGCCAACGGCTTTCCTCCGGTTCCGCCAGCCGGGCAGAGATCTCCGTCTTCTTGCGGATGTAATCGGCAACGCCATGGGCGGCAAGCGCCTTGGTGATGGAGCCGGTCTCCGCGTAGCGGGAGACGAGGTCCGGGAACCGGTGCGCCGGGAACCAGTTCGTGCTGAGGGACACGGCGATGCCGTCGGCCACATGGAGGACCTCCAGTCTGTGAACCGCTTCCTGCCCCAGAGACAGCCGCAGCTTCTCCACCAGCCAGGGCTGGGCCGCTTCCCGTCCGCTGCCGATCAGCCGTCCGCCCGGCTCGCGCGACTGGCGGCTGATGATCTCGGAAAACCGGGTCCTCGGGCCAATCGGATAGGTGAGGGGAGAGGGCGCGTTTTCGACAAAGGTGCCGCGGCCCTGGCGTGAAGACAAAAGCCCTTGCGCCGAAAGCTCCGAAATCGCGCGCCGGATGGTGTGCCGGTTGACGCCGAAACGGGCCGACAGCACCTGCTCCGTGGGCAGTTTTCCGCCCTCTTTCCACGTGCCGTTGCGGATGTCGGTCCTCAGGCGCTCGGCAATCTGCCGCCACAGGGCGACCCCCGCCGTCCGTTCCATTTCCAGGTTCCCGCCAGGTTGTTCGTCCAAAAGGGCCATCGGCTGTCATGTCTCCGTCACTTACCGGCGCTAATCCTAGAGTCCTGAAATCTAGTTGTCTAGATTAGTAGATAAATTAGGCGTGGGTATGAACAGGGAAACAGCCATGACGCGGCAGGAAGCAATGGCAGTGCTTGCGCGCTCCAGCCTGGAGAAGTTGCGTGCCGCCTGGGACGGATGGGACAGCAAGCCGGCGACAGAGCTGCTGCGCGGGCCGGAGACCGGCATGATCATGATCCGGGGCCGGACCGGCGGCAGCGGCGCGCCGTTCAATCTGGGCGAAGCCAGTGTGACCCGCGCCACGGTGCGCCTCGGCACCGGCGAAGTCG
This sequence comes from Roseibium litorale, assembly GCF_014842915.1. GTDB lineage: Bacteria > Pseudomonadota > Alphaproteobacteria > Rhizobiales > Stappiaceae > Roseibium > Roseibium litorale. The sequence goes on from NZ_JACYXI010000014.1 coordinate 37,009, forward strand.
GCTTTTCCTGCATTTTGGGCCGCGACACGGAAAAAGCGCGCCTTGCCGCGATTTTCGACGGGCTGTGGCAGCGTGATGGCGACAGGGGCCGGATCGAGCAGGATCTGCTGCTCCCGCTGGCAGAGCGCCTTGCCGCTGCGGACCGCACCGTCCGGGCGCAGACCGCCGCCACCCAGGTCAATTTCTTCACCATGGTCCGCGGAGACGACGAATGAGCAGCCTTTCCTACAGCGGCGGCTTTGCGGAGCCGGTGTTCGCGGCGCAGGCGGCCTTCCGCGCGGTGCTCGACGCCTTTGCCCGTCCGGGCAATGTCATTTCAAAGCCCGCTGAAACCCGCCCTCCGGAGCCGTTCCTTGGCGTGACGGGCGATCTTCTCTGCACTTTGGCGGATACAGACACGCCGGTCTTTCTGGCTCCTCTCGCAGACGAAGACAGCGCGGCGGCCGCCTGGCTCCGGTTTCACACCGGCGCGGAAGTGACCCGCGATGCCTCCAGGGCGGTCTTTGCCGTCTGTACCAGTCTCAAGGCCCTGCCGGCGCTCAGCCAGTTTCCGCAGGGCACGGCGGAGTATCCCGACCGCTCCACAACGCTGATCCTGCAGGTGGAAAGCCTGGAGGGCGGGGAGACGCAGGTGCTTCTGTCCGGCCCTGGGCTGGCGCAGGAGCGGCCCTTTGCGCCCAAGGGCCTGGCGGAGCCGTTCTGGCACGAGGTGGCCCGCAACAACGGGCAATACCCGCGCGGGGTGGATTTTCTCTTCGTCAGCGCTTCGGCCATCGCCGGGGTGCCCCGGTCCACCAAGATCCAGCTGCAAGGGGCCTGAACCATGTATGTTGCCGTCAAAGGCGGAGAAACGGCCATCCGGAACGCGCACCGGCTGGTGGCGGACAAGCGCCGGGGCGACCGGTCGGTGCCCTCTATCAGCCTGGACCAGATCGTCAATCAGCTGGCGCTGGCCGTGGACCGGGTGATGGCCGAAGGCTCGCTTTACGATCCTGAGCTTGCCGCGCTTGCGATCAAGCAGGCCCGGGGCGACATGATCGAGGCGATCTTCCTGCTGCGCGCCTTCCGCACGACCGCGCCCCGGTTCGGCTTTTCCGAACCGCTGGACACCTCGAACATGCTGGTGGAACGGCGGATTTCCGCCACCTTCAAGGATCTTCCGGGCGGCCAGCTGCTCGGCCCGACCTTCGACTACACCCACCGTCTGCTCGATCCTGAGCTCGCAGGCGATGCCGAGATCCCGGCTCCCGAGCTGGCGGAGGCCGGAGACGGGGTGATGCCGCGCGTCACCGATCTTCTCGGTCAGGAAGGCCTGATCGAAGCCGATGCAGACGCCGGCGAAGAGGCTGAGACCGGCGATCTGACCCGCGAGCCCCTGTCCTTCCCGGCGGACCGCGCGTTGCGGCTGCAGGCTCTGGCGCGGGGCGATGAGGGCTTCCTGCTGTCGCTCGGCTATTCCACCCAGCGCGGTTATGCGCGCAGCCATCCCTTTGCCGGCGAAATCCGGCTGGGCGAAGTGGAAGTGATGGTCGAGATCCCGGAGCTGGGCTTCACGGTGTCCATTGGCCGGATCGAGGTCACCGAATGCCAGATGATCAACCAGTTCAAGGGCTCGGCCAAGGTGCCACCCCAGTTCACAAGGGGTTATGGCCTGGTCTTCGGCCACGCGGAACGCAAGGCCATGAGCATGGCCCTGGTCGACCGGGCGCTGCGCTGGCGGGAGCTGGGCGAGGAAAAGACCGCCCCGGCCCAGGACGAGGAATTTGTCCTCTCCCATTCGGACAATGTGCAGGCGACCGGCTTCGTGGAGCATCTGAAGCTGCCTCACTATGTCGATTTCCAGGCGGAGCTGGAGCTGGTGCGCCGGATGCGCGCCAAACATGAGGCAGCCGTGCGTGACTCTGCCGGTCAGGACGAGAGTAAAGCCAAGCAGCAGGAGGCCGCAGAATGATCTCCGCAGCCTATAATTTCGCTTATCTCGACGAGCAGACCAAACGGATGATCCGCCGGGCCATTTTGAAGGCCGTTGCGATCCCCGGCTACCAGGTGCCTTTCGCCAGCCGCGAAATGCCCATGCCCTATGGCTGGGGCACGGGCGGTGTGCAGGTGACGGCAGCGGTGCTGGGGCCGGACGATGTGCTCAAGGTGATCGACCAGGGCGCCGACGACACCACCAATGCCGTTGCAATCCGGGGCTTTTTTGAAAAGACCGCCCGGGTCCGCACCACCACGGCGACGGCGGAGGCAACGGTGATCCAGACCCGCCACCGCATCCCGGAAGAGCCGCTGACCGCCGGACAGATCCTCGTCTATCAGGTGCCGATCCCCGAGCCCCTGCGGTTTCTGGAGCCGCGCGAGACGGAAACCCGCAAGATGCATGCTCTGACCGAATACGGCCTCATGCATGTTAAGCTTTACGAGGACATCGCCCGGCACGGCCATATCGCCACCACCTATGCCTATCCGGTGCATGTGGCCGGGCGCTATGTGATGGACCCCTCGCCGATCCCCAAGTTCGACAATCCGAAGATGAACGATTGCGAGGCGCTGCAGCTCTTCGGCGCGGGGCGTGAAAAGCGGATCTATGCCATTCCGCCCCATACCGAGGTGGTGAGCCTGGATTTCGAGGATCATCCCTTCCGCGTCCAGGAATTTGCCGAGCCCTGCGCCCTGTGCGGCTCGACCGGCGTCTATCTCGACGAGGTCATTCTCGATGACAGGGGCGGGCGCATGTTCGTCTGTTCCGACACGGATTATTGCACCAGCCACCGGCCTTCCGGCCCGGACGATCAGAGCGCTGCAGAATGGGAGAACGCCCGATGAGCCTTGCTCCTGAAACGGGTCTGGACACAGCCAAGGGCGCCGCTCCGGCCGCCGATGCGGACTTGCCGCTGCTGCGGGTTTCTGGTTTGAGCAAATTCTACGGTGACCGCGTTGGCTGCCGGGATGTCTCGCTTGCCGTGTGGCCAGGCGAAGTGCTTGCGATTGCAGGGGAAAGCGGCTCCGGCAAGACGACGCTGCTGAACTGCCTGGCAACGCGCCTGACGCCCACCTCCGGTGTGGTTGAGTACCGTATGAGAGACGGTTCCGTCCGCGATCTTTACCGACTGAGTGAGGCCGAACAGCGCCTCTTGATGCGCACCGACTGGGGTTTTGTGCATCAGAACCCGATCGACGGGCTACGCATGAATGTGTCCGCAGGTGCAAACGTCGGCGAGCGGCTGATGGCCGTCGGCGCCCGGCACTATGGCAAGCTGCGCAGCGAGGCGGAGCGGTGGCTGGAGCGGGTGGAAATTCCCGCCAGCCGGATTGATGACGATCCACGCGCCTTTTCCGGCGGCATGCGCCAGCGGCTGCAGATCGCCCGCAATCTGGTCACCGGCCCGCGTCTGATCTTCATGGACGAGCCGACCGGCGGCCTGGACGTCTCGGTGCAGGCCCGGCTGCTGGATCTTCTGCGCCAACTGGTTGCAGACCTGGGCCTCGCGGTGGTCATCGTCACCCATGATCTGGCGGTCGCCCGGCTTCTGTCCCACCGGATGATGGTGATGAAGGGCGGGGAGGTGATCGAGGAGGGTCTGACGGACCGGATCCTGGATGACCCGCGCGAGCCCTACACCCAGCTTCTCGTTTCCTCGATCCTGCAGGTGTGATGATGCCAGCCCGTCTTATCGTCTCCGGTGTCTCCAAGAGCTTCGTCATGCATCTGCGCGGCGGCGTGCAGATTCCGGTCATCTCCGGCGTCTCCTTTTCGCTCGATGCAGGCGAATGCGTCGTGCTCGGCGGGCCGTCGGGCATCGGCAAGAGCTCGATCCTGAAAATGGTCTACGGCAATTATGGCGTGGACAGCGGCCAGATCATCGCCGTGCGCCCGGATGGCAAGATGACCGATATCGCGTCCGCAAACGCGCGGACCATTCACGCCTTGCGGCGCAGCACCATCGGCTATGTCAGCCAGTTCCTGCGCGCCGTGCCCAGGGTGTCGGCCCGCGACGTGGTGGCTGAGCCTCTGGCTGGCCAGGGGATTGCGCGCGAGGAGGCTCTTGGCCGGGCCGAGGAGTTGCTGGAAAAGCTGAACCTGCCCAAGGCCTTGTGGGATCTGCCGCCTGCCACCTTTTCCGGTGGCGAACAGCAGCGTGTGAACATTGCCCGCGGTTTCATCACCTCCCATCCGGTCCTGCTGCTCGATGAGCCGACCGCCTCTCTCGACGCGCAGAACCGCCAGGTGGTGGTCGATCTGATCCGCGACAAGAAGGCAGCGGGAACGGCCATGCTCGGCATCTTCCACGATCAGGACGTGCGCGACGCCGTGGCGGACCGGATTGTCGATGTGGCCCGTTTCTCCGGGCGGGGGGAGGCTGCGGCATGACCCGGCTTTCCGAAACACCGCTGGTGCACCCTACGGCCACTGTCACCGCCTCGACCCTCGGGCGCTATACCGAGGTGGCCGACCGCTGCCGGATCAATGAATGCGTGGTGGGAGATTATTCCTATCTGATGCAGGACTGCGACGCCTTTGCGGCGGATATCGGCAAGTTCTCGAACATCGCCAGCCATGTCCGGCTCAACGCCACAAACCATCCGGTTTCGCGGGCAACCCTGCATCATTTCACCTACCGGGCAGGCGACTATTTCGAGGATGCGGAGCACGAGGCGGAGTTCTTCGGCCAGCGCCGGTCCAAGCGCGTGGTCATCGGCCATGACACCTGGATCGGCCACGGGGTGACGATCCTGCCGGGCGTCACCGTCGGCACCGGCGCCGTGGTCGGGTCCGGCGCGGTCGTGACGAAGGATGTGGAGCCTTACACCATCGCTGGCGGCGTTCCGGCAAAGCCGATCAAGCGCCGGTTCCCACCGGAGATCGCTGAGCAACTGCAGGCACTGGCCTGGTGGGACTGGTCCCACGCTGCCTTGCGCAGCGCGCTCGATGACTTCCGCAAACTGCCGGTTGAGGCCTTTCTGGAGCGCCATCAGCGCCCGGAGCAGGCGGAACACGACACTTAGCCGAACAAAAAAACGCAGCGTCACCGGAGTGTCATGGAAGCGAAATTCGCACGCCACACAAACGCGCTAGGGACGAGCGGAAAACAGGGAGAAATCCATGGTTGCCATTACGATTGACGGACTCTCCAAGCGCTTCGGGCGCATGCGGGCTCTGACAGATATTTCCCTCGAAATCCAATCGGGAGAGATGGTTGCCCTGATCGGCGCGTCGGGCTCGGGAAAGTCCACTCTGATCCGTCACATGGCCGGTCTGGAGTGCGGCGGCGGCACCAGCGGATCGATCGCCATCCATGGCGAAGAGATGCAGAAGGACGGCAAGCTCTCCCGCAACGCCCGCGTTCTGCGCCGGGAAATCGGCGTTGTGTTCCAGCAGTTCAATCTGGTGACCCGGTTGCCGGTTCTCACCAATGTTCTCATCGGCTTTCTGGGGCAGATCAGCCAGCTGCGCGGCACATTTGGCCTGTTCTCGGCAGAGGAAAAGCAGGCTGCCATGCGGGCGCTGGCCCGGGTCGGGATTGCGGACACCGCACGGCAACGCGCCTCGACCCTGTCGGGTGGTCAAAAGCAGCGCGCGGCCATTGCCAGAGCCCTTGTGCAGGGCGCCAGGCTCATGCTGGCGGACGAGCCGATCGCCTCGCTCGATCCGGCCTCTTCCAAGCGGGTTCTGGAGATCCTGTCCGGCCTCAACAAGGAAGACGGCCTGACCGTCGTCGTCGCCCTGCACCAGGTCGAATATGCCCGGCGCTATTGCCCCCGCGCCATCGCACTCAAGGACGGTCAAATTGTCTACGACGGCCCGTCGTCGGCGCTGGACAATACCTTCCTGAAAGAACTTTACGGCGAGGCGTCCGAAGAGCTGATCCTGCCGGACGCTCCGGTCAATGACACGCCCGTCAAACGGCCCGCCGTGGCCATCAGATCTGGCGCTCCTGCGCTGGTAACTGCCTGACGCAACCCGCTCAGGCCCCAAAGTCCGTAACTGGAGGACAGTCCATGAATGCATTTCTCAAGAATGCTGCTGCAGCGGTTTTTGCCCTGACCCTGACCACCGCAGCCCACGCGGAAACGACAGACATCAACTTCGGCATCATCTCCACCGAGTCCCAGCAGAACCTGAAGACCCAGTGGGATCCGTTCCTGGCCGAAATGGAAAAGGAAACCGGCCTGAAGGTTCACGCCTTCTTCGCCTCCGACTATGCCGGTGTCATCGAAGGCATGCGTTTCGGCAAGGTGCAGGTTGCCTGGTTCGGCAACAAGTCCGCCATGGAAGCCGTTGACCGTTCCGGCGGCGAAGTCTTCGCCCAGACCGTCGACAGCGAAGGCAACCCGGGCTACTGGTCGCTGCTCCTGGCCCACAAGGACAGCCCGCTCAACTCCCTCGACGATGTTCTGAAGTGCGATGGCACGCTGAACTTCGGCATTGGCGATCCGAACTCCACCTCGGGCTTCCTGGTTCCGACCACCTTCGTCTTCGCCAAGAACAACATTGACCCGAAGACCTGCTTCAAGACGGTCCGCAACGCCAACCACGAGACCAACGCTCTGGCAGTTGCCAACGGCCAGGTGGATGTTGCCACCAACAACACCGAAAACATGGCCCGCATCGAGAAGAACAACCCGGAAGCCTTCAAGAACATCAAGGTGATCTGGAAGTCTCCGCTGATCCCGTCCGACCCGATCGTCTGGAAGAAGGACCTCGACGAGGCGACCAAGGACAAGGTCTACAAGTTCTTCATGTCCTATGGCCGTCTGGGCACCCCGGAAGAAGTCGCCAAGGCGCGTGAGATCCTGGCCGCCCTGCAGTGGGCACCGTTCAAGCCGTCTTCTGACGCCCAGCTCTACCCGATCCGGGTTCTGCAGCTGTCGAAGGAAATCTTCAAGATCCAGGGCGACGACAAGATGTCCGCTGAGGAAAAGACCGCCAAGATCAAGGACCTCGAGACCGAGAAGTCCAAGGTCGAAGAGCTGATGGCCAAGGTTCCGCAGGCATAAGCGGCCCGCTGAGCGAACGATAAATCCGGATTGACGGCGCCGCCTGAAGGCGCCGTCAGTTCCAAACGCCTTGCTGGATCAGACCATGACGACACAGACTTCCGGACAGGCCCTTGAGGCCGTGCCAATCCCGCCGAAGGACCTCTCCCGCAGCCTGTTCAATTTCCTCGTCTGGGGCGTCCTTGCGGCGGCCCTAGCCTGGAGCTGGGCGCCCGCCGAGATGGAACGGTTCGTCTATCTGTTCACCGATGCCGGCAACATGGCGGAATATGCCTCCGGCTTCCTGAAGCCGAACTTCCGGGATCTGGACTATTATATCAGCGAGATGATCCTGACGGTTCAGATCGCCATCTGGGGCACGGCCCTTGCCGTTGTGGCGGCCATTCCCTTCGGCATCCTGTCGTCCAACAACATGATGCCCTGGTACATTTATCAGCCAGTGCGCCGCCTGATGGATGCCTTCCGGGCGATCAACGAAATCGTCTTTGCCGTTCTCTTCGTCGTCGCCGTTGGGCTCGGCCCCTTTGCCGGTGTGATGGCCCTGTTCATCCACACAACGGGCATTTTCGCCAAGCTGTTTTCCGAGGCCGTCGAGGCCATCGACCCCTATCCGGTCGAAGGCATCCGGGCGACAGGGGCCACGAAGCTGCAGGAAATCATCTTCGGGGTCATTCCCCAGGTTCTGCCGCTCTGGATTTCCTATGCGCTTTACCGGTTCGAATCCAACGTCCGCTCCGCCACCGTGCTGGGTCTTGTCGGCGCGGGCGGTATCGGCCAGGTGATGTTCGAGTCCATCCGCGGCTTCTATTACGCGGAAAGCGCGACAATCCTGATCGTAGTCGTGGTCACCGTGACCCTGATCGACCTGATCTCGCAGCAATTGCGCAAGCTGGTGATCTGACCCGGCCCGCGCAGCCTTTTCTTTCTCCCCTTTTTTGCCGGGCGGCTTCTCCCGCCGCCCGTTTCAGGACGGACCTGATATGGAAACCATCTTCACCAATGCGCGGCTGGTTTTGCCGGACAGCGTGATCCACGGCGGCATCCTTGTCCGCGATGGCCTGATTGCCGGGATCAGCACCGGCGGAACCGGAAACATTCCCGGCGCGATCGACTGCGAGGGCGACTGGCTCATTCCCGGCCTGGTGGAGCTGCACACCGATCATCTTGAAAGCCATTATACGCCCCGCCCGAAGGTGCGCTGGAACCCGGCAGCGGCGGTTCAGGCCCATGACGCCCAGATTGCCGCCTCCGGCATCACCACGGTGTTCGATGCGCTGCGCGTCGGCATGGACGAGGATGCCCGGATCAGCGCGGCCGACATGCGGCTGCTGGCGGATGCGATCAACGCGGGACAGAACGGCGGTCGCCTGCGCGCCGAGCATTTCATCCACCTGCGCTGCGAAGTGTCCTGCGCCGATGTGGTGGAAGGCGTGCATCTCTTCGAGGGCGATCCGCGTGTCCGGCTCGCCTCGCTGATGGACCACACGCCGGGCCAGCGCCAGTTCGTCAGCCTGGACGCCTACAAGGTCTATTACCAGGGCAAGACCGGCATGTCGGATGCGGAATTCGACGCCTTTACCGCCCGGCGGCAGGCGCAGGCGGGCAAATTTTCAAACGCCAACCGTGCGGCCCTTGCAAGCTTCTGCCAGGACAGGGACATCGTACTGGCCAGCCACGACGACGCGACGCTGGACCATGTCGGCGAGGCGCAGGAACAGGGCATTCTCGTTGCCGAATTTCCAACCACGCTGGAAGCGGCCAAGGCCTCCCATGCTGCGGGCATGAAGGTGCTGATGGGCGCGCCGAATGTGGTGCGCGGCGGCTCCCACTCGGGCAACATTGCCGCCCGTGATCTGGCCGAGCACGGCGTTCTCGACATCCTGTCCTCGGACTACGTGCCCTTCAGCCTGCTCCATGGCGCCTTCCTGCTGGCGGAAGCGGTGGAGGGCATTTCGGTCAGCACGGCAATCAACATGGTCACCAAGGCGCCCGCGGAAGCCGTCGGCCTGACAGACCGCGGCACGCTGGAGACCGGCAAACGCGCCGATCTGGTGCGTCTCCGCATCGAGACGGACGTTCCGGTCGTCCGCTCCGTCTGGCGCGAAGGTCAAAGGGTGTCCTGATGCCGGAAAGCTCTGGCGTCTTTGCCGCGGTGGTCGGGCCAAGCGGGGCGGGCAAGGACAGCCTGATCTCCTTCGCCAGATCGGAACTCGCGGACGACCCGCGCTTTGTCTTCGTCCGGCGGGTGGTGACGCGCCGGTCAGATGCCGCGCTGGAAGACCACGACAGCCTGCCGCCGGAGGCGTTTGACCGCAGGGCGCAGGAGGGCGGCTTTGCCCTGTTCTGGCGGGCCCACGACCTGAGCTACGGCCTGCCCGCATGCATCCATCAGGATCTGGCCGAAGGCCGCATCGTGGTCGCCAATCTCTCCCGCAAGAGTATCGGCGAGGCCCGTGTGGTCTTTCCGGAGTGCCGGATCTTGTCCGTGACGGCCCCAGTGGAGGTCCTCAGGGCGCGTCTCATGGCGCGCGGACGGGAAAGCGCGGCGGATGTGGAGGCCCGGCTAAACCGGCCAAAGGTGTCGCTCACGGGACTGGGCGTGATTGAAATCGAAAACGCCGGAACGCTTGCGGATGCGGGCGGGCGGTTCGTCGAGGCGCTTCTGCGTCTGGCCGGGGAGGGGGAACGGCAGCCCGTCCGCTCCGGTCCGGCGCATCTCTCCCACACGGCAAGGGCAGGTTCCGCCCCTCAAGATGCGGATTGAACCGTCTGGTCTCTTCCCGGCTCTCCGGTTTTCGTCACTCTCCGGCGGGGAGGCTGACTTCGGCCAGGAAGCCGGAGCTTTTGCCGGGAACCGGCGACTTGAGCACCAATTCGCCCCCGGTCCTATCGGCGATGGTGGCGACGATCGCAAGACCCAATCCCGCGCCCTTGCTGGAGGGGGTGGGGCGCTCGAAACGATTGGTCAGGCCCTGGAGCACATCTGCTGAAATCGCTGGACATTCGTTTTCGACCGAGAACTGTCCGTGCGGCGACAGCTCGACCTTGATCGCCGTCTTGGGCGCCGCATAGCGGAAGGCATTCTCGACCAGGTTCCGGATCAGGATACCAAGAGCATCGGGGTCGATATCCGACAGGACCGGTTGTTCCGGCATGGAGAGGTGGATGTGTTCCACCGGAAACAGCCGTTCCAGATCCTCCATGATGATCCGCAGAACCGGCCGCACGTCGCGCGGAGTGTCCGTGCGCAGACGCCCGCCCTCTGCCCGGGCCATTTGCATCAGGCGTTCGGACACGCGGGTCAGCCGCTTGAGGGAAGCCTCGATCTCGCCAGCCCTCCTGGCGGCATCCGGATCGGATGTTTCGGACTGGAGCCGCTGAGCCTGAGCAATGGCCCCGGCCAGCGGCGTGCGCAGCTCGTGGGCGGCATTGGCCGCAAAGCTGCGTTCGGCGTCAAAGGCGGCCTTGAGCCGCGACAACAAGCCATTCAGCGTGTCGGTGATCGGTGTGATTTCACCGGGAAGCGCATCCGCATCCACCGGTGACATGTCGCGTGCACCGCGCGTGGCCAAGGCATCCCGGAACTGGCGCAGCGGTGCCAGACTGCCCCGCAGGACGAACCCGACGGCAAGCAGCGTGATCGGGATCACCGCCAGCAGCGGCAGGCCAAGACCGATCTGCGCTTCGCGCGCGGCCTTTTCACGGCGGGACAGAGGTTCGGCGACGGTCAGGCGGATGCTGCCTTGCAAGGCGTCTTCATTATAAAGCCGCAGCGTCGCGGTCTGCCGGAAGCCCGGGCCGTCATATGCCGGAAAGAGAGCCGGATCGGCGGCATGGGACTGCACCAGAACGTGCCCTTCCGCATCACGGATAATATAGGTGAGGCGCTCCTCGTGCGCCCGGATTGCCGCCAACCGCTGCGTAACGCCGTCGTCATCCCGGCCGACAATATCGATAACAGCCAGAGGCAACAGGCGCTGCGCGACTTCCATCAGCGCTGCGTCGAAGACCTCGTTCATCTCCTTCTGCACCTGGACAGCCGTCACGGCCGCCGCACCGATCCAGAGCAGTGTCGACAGGAGGCCGATGCCCAGGGTCAGCCGGACCTGAAGGGTGCGGGGCAATCTCATCCGGCGCCCAGCCGGTAGCCGAGGCCGCGCTCGGTCACGATGGTATTGGCCCCCAGCTTCTTGCGCAGGCGGCTGACGTGAACCTCAATGGTGTTGCTCTCGATTTCCTTGTCGAAGGAGTAGAGCCGTTCTTCCAGTTGACCCTTGGACAGAAGCTGTCCGGGCCGTTGCAGAAAGGCCTCGAACAGAACCCACTCGCGTGCGGTGAGCTGCACCGGTTTGCCGTCCTTGCGGATGCTGCGGGCCGCGAGATCGATCTCCAGCGGGCCATGGGAGATGATCGGATTGGGATTGCCGCTGTAGCGCCGCGCAACGGATCCGATGCGCGCGGACAGCTCGGCGAGATCGAAAGGCTTGACCATATAATCGTCTGCGCCTGCATTCAGTCCGCTGATCCGGTCGGACACCTGGTCAAGAGCCGTCAGGATGATCACGGGGGTGACATCGCCCCGCGCTCTGAGGTCCTTGAGAAAGGGAATGCCGCGGCCATCGGGCAGCATCAGGTCCAGCAGAACCAGCTCGAAGCTGGCGCTGTTGATGGCGTCACGCGCCTCGTCAAGCCGGGTGACCCAATCAACAGAATGGCCATCTCCCGCAATCTGGTCGCGCACGGCTGTTCCCAGCACGGTGTCATCTTCAATCAGCAATACCCGCATTCCGCACGCGACCTCCGCATTCCGCTTCAGCATAGCTTCTATCGTACAGCTGACACAAAGCTGAAGGCGCATCGAATCCGTCTTCAGGATCCTGTAAGTTTCATAGCGCAAGTGTTCTGCCAATATCCAAGGCGGCCCGCGTTCCCGGCAGGTTGGCCCTCGGTTATTCCGGAATGGAGTTTGGCCTGTGAAAATACCCCTGACAGCTCTTCTGATCGCCGCAAGCGCCGCTCTGACTGGAACCGCCCGCGCCGACGACGACTGCTTTGTTCCCATGAGGGACTGGCAACCCCGCGAAGCCGTGAGCAAGTTTGCGCAGGAAAAGGGCTGGACCGTGCTCCGGATCAAGATCCATGACGGGTGTTACGAAGTTATCGGGCAGACAGCCGAAGGCCAGCCCATCGAGGTGACGCTCCACCCGGCAACTCTTCAGGTGCTTGACTATGAGCTTCGGGACCGCGATCACAAACGCCGGGAAGGCAGACACGGCGAAAAGGACTGAGCCAGTTGCCGGTCCTGCCTTGCCCTTCGGCTGTTTCCAGGCCGTTTGAGACCTGGAACCCTGTTGTTTTTCAATGAGTCATTCCCACTCACGGTCTCAAGCCTGCATGTTCCGCCATGGGGCGAAATGGAAACGGGGCCTTACCTGAACGCAAGCTGAAGCAGAAATCCGTTTGCCGTCAGGAAGCGCTCAGGCTCGGAGGTGAGATTTGCTTCATCGGATCACATGAAAGGATCTTCCCGATGAAAAAGACCCTCGCTCTCCTGGCCGCCGCCACCGCATTGACTGCCGTGATCGGCGTGTCCGCCTACAGCAGCCTCCTCGGCCCCGTTTCCGGTGGCGGAAATCTCGCCCACCTCCTCTCCGGCGCCGATACGGAACAGGCTCCGGTCATTCTGGCCGGCGGTCATGATGACGAACGCGGCAACAAGCGTCTTCGCAGGGGCGATGACGACCATGGCCGCTACGGCGAACATGATGATGATGATGACGACGATGATGACGATGACGGCGGCAACGCCCGCGGTCAGTCAAACCCGGCGCCGGCTGGCACCGTCGCTCCGCCGAAGAACGGACTTTTCGGCACAGGCACACCGAAAGTGCAGGTCAACTGAACCGGCATGACACTTGCGCAGAAAAGGTGGTGAGGGGCCTCCCTATACCCTCACCACCTGGCCCCAACGAACACAGCAGAAGGCAGACACCTATGAAATCGCTCCTGGCCGCACTCGCCCTGACAACAGCCCTGACACTTCCCTCGATTGCGTCTGCGCGTCCTGTGACCCTGACCACAACCCTCAAGGACTACGGGGGCAACGGGGCATATGTCGCGCTGTATGTTACCGACGCGACGGGCGCCTATGCCGGCAGCCTCTGGATGGCGGGCGGGAAGTCCAAATACTATCAGCATCTGAGCGACTGGTACCGGGCGACCAACGGCAACCGGGCGGAGATCGACGGCATCACCGGCGCCAGCGTCGGGGCAGGCCGCACGCTCAAGATCACTCTGGACCTCGCCGATGCCCTGTTTGACGCTGGCTATGAGCTGCATATCGACGCAGCCGTCGAAGACATGCGTGACAGCCCGAATGAAGTCGCCGTACCCTTGACCTCGGCTGGTGCGGGAAAGGCCACGCGCGGCCGCCGCTACATCGACTCCTTCAGCTATAATTTCTGAGGAGACAAGCATGATCCGCGTCCTCCACCGCTGGCCGGGACTGCTGGCGGCAGCTCTTCTGGTTGTTATTGCCTTGAGCGGTGCCGCTCTCTCGCTCTTCCCGGCTGCCGAGACCCTTACGGTGCCGGAAGTCGAGGCCGGCTTGCCGGTGGCGGATCTCGCGCAACGCATTCAGAACACCTATCCCGGGGTCGAACAGATCCGGCGGGCGCCCTCTGGCCGGATCACGGCATACTGGTTCGACAATGGCACACCCGGCTCGGCCGTGATCGACCCGGCAACCGGAATCCGGGCCGCTTCGGCGGACCCGAACGCAACCGAACGCTGGCTGACGAACCTTCACCGGTCCCTGTTTCTGGGCGATACCGGACGGATCGTCTCGGCGATCGGCGCGGGCGCGCTTCTGGTGCTGACCCTCTCCGGCATGTTTCTGGTTGCCCGCCGCACGGGCGGCTGGCGCCGCTGGTTCACCCCGCTTCAGGGACCGCTGGCAGGCCGCCTGCATGTGGAAGTGGCCCGGATCGCGATCGCCGGACTGCTGCTTTCCTCTGTAACCGGGCTCTGGATGACCGCCGCCACCTTCGAGCTTCTGCCTGAAGGCGGCAGCGCCCCCGCTTTTCCGGCGGACGTCAGCGGCAGCACCGGTGTTGCCCTGAAGGCGATCCCGGCACTGCAGCAGACTGCCGTAACCAGTTTTCGCGAGCTGTCGTTCCCCTATGCGGGCGATGCCACCGATGTCTTCACCCTGAAAACCGACGCCGGGACGGGTTACATCGACCAGGGCACGGGCCAGCTGCTCGTCTGGTCCGGTCTGTCGGCCTATGAGCGCGTTTCCGAAACCGTCTATATGCTCCACACCGGGCGGGGCGCGTCTCTGCTTGGTCTGGTTCTTGGGGTGATGGCGCTCGGCGTTCCGGTGATGGGCGGAACCGGTCTTCTCGTCTGGGCAAACGGGCGCCTGGGACGGCCAAGGCTGCGCGGCAACGTGGCGGCTGGAAAAGCTGAGACAATTCTCCTTGTCGGCAGCGAAGGCGGCAGCACCTGGGGCTTTGCCGCAACGCTCCAGAGCGCGTTGAAGGCTGCAGGACAACAGGTGCATGTCGCTCCCATGTCCAGCTTCGCACCGGGCCGCTACGCCAATGCCCGCCGGATTGCCGTCCTCGCCGCGACCTATGGCGACGGAGATGCCCCGGCCTCAGCGGCGGGCTTTCTCGACAAGCTGCGCGCGCTGGACAAGGCGCCCGGGGCTCCTCTTGCCGTCCTTGGCTTCGGTGACCGCAGTTTTCCCGCTTTCTGCGCCTTTGCAAAACAGGTTGAAGAGGCGGCAAGGGCCAAGGGCTGGCCATTCCTGATGCCGATGGATACGGTCGACCGCCAATCGCCGCAGGATTTCGCCCGCTGGGGCCGCAGCTTCGGCGCGGCGGCCGGTGTTGATCTCGAACTCAACCACCAGCCCCAGATGCCGGCGGCCACCAGCCTGACACTCCTCTCCCGCCGGGACTACGGCGCCGAGGTCCAGGCCCCGGCGGCAATCCTGCGCTTCGCGATCCCGCAGGCGTCTCTGTGGGCGCGTCTGACTGGCCGTGGCTTCCAGACGTTCAAGCCAGGCGATCTCATGGGCATCGTGCCCGAAGGATCAACCTTGCCCCGCTTCTATTCGCTGGCGTCCGGCACGGAGGACGGTTTTGCCGAGATCGCGGTGCGCAAACACCCCGGCGGCCTGTGCTCCGGTCAGCTGATGAACCTTCAGCCGGGCGGAAGCGTGCGGAGCTTCATCCGCCGCAATCCGGACTTTCACCCCGGCCGCGGCAAGGCGCCCCTTCTGCTGATCGGGGCGGGCACCGGTATCGGGCCTCTGGCCGGGTTCATCCGCTCCAATGCCTCCCGCCGTCCGGTTCACCTGTTCTTCGGCGCGCGCCACCCGGACAGCGATTTCCTCTATGCGGAAGAGCTCGCCGAATGGTCAAGGGACGGGCGGGTTGGCCGGGTGGAGATGGCCTTTTCCAGAGGACAGCCGCCCATCTATGTCCAGGACGCCCTCCTGAAGGATGCCGCCGAAGTCTCCCGCCTGATCGCGGAGGGCGCACGGATCATGGTTTGCGGCGGACGCGGCATGGCCCGGGGCGTAAGCGAGAGCCTGACCGCAATTCTTGCCCCTTCCGGACAGACACCGGCAATGCTGAAGGCCGAGGACCGCTATGTCGAAGACGTTTACTGAGCTGTGCCGCCACGCCCTGAACGGGGCGACCATGGGCACCCGCTGGTCGGCGCTGTTTCATCAGCGGCAGGGTTTCGACCCGGCACCGGTGCAAGCCGCGCTGCAGGCCGCCGTGGAGGAGGTCGACGCGCAGATGTCGACCTGGAAACCGGACAGCGATCTGATGCGCCTCAACGCCGCGCCGGCCGGAACCTGGTGGCCTGTTCCAGCCCGGCTCATGCAGGTGCTCGACGCGGGGCTGACGATTGGCCGGGCGTCCGGCGGGGCTTTCGACATTGGCCTTGGCGATGCGGTCACCGCATGGGGGTTCACCGCCAGCGATGCCGATACGGCAAGGATACGCGCGGCCCTGAAGGCCGTGCGCCATCCCGCCCACACCGTTCTCGAACTGGACCGTGAGGGGCTTCTGGTCAGGAAGCTGGCCCCTCTGACGCTTGACCTCAACGGGATTGCCAAAGGCTATGGTGTCGACCGTCTTGCTGAAACGCTCGGCGAATTCGGTATCAAAGACGCTCTTGTCGGCATTGACGGCGAGTTGCGCGCCCTCGGCTTGCAGCCTGACGGCAATCCCTGGACGGTTGCGGTCGAGGCTCCGGACAGGGAGACCAGAACGCCGCATTCCATCCTGGCCTTGCAGGACGCCGCAGTGGCGACTTCCGGCGACTACCGTCACTGGATCGAGGCCGGCGGCCGGCACCTTTCGCATACCATGGATCCGCAGCGCGGCGCGCCCTTGCAGACATCGCCAGCCTCCGTCACCGTTGTTGCCGGGAGCTGCATGGAAGCCGATGCCTGGGCCACCGCCATGATGGTTCTGGGTGCTGACGAGGGGGGGCAGCTCGCTCAGCAACAGGGTCTCGACGCCTTGTTCCTGACGAGGCAGGGACCCCGGATCGTGTCCCGCGCCACCGGCAAGCTGTTCGCAGGCGCTCCGGCGGAATGATCCGGATGGAATGGTCAGGGGCAGGTTGCCGCGACCTTCTCGAGTGACTGCAAGAAGCCCTCGATGTGTTTTTCCTCAATGGCTTGCGACACGGCGATAAGTCCACGGTCCGCGATGAAATAGCCGTCCTCCAGAAGCCTGAAACGCAGGAGCTTTTGGCGCGTGAGCGCTTCTTCCGGGGTCGTGCCTTCGGCATGGATGTTCATGATGGAACCCATGCCGGTGATCTTGAACGGGGCTCCGGTCCGCTTGAAGATGTCTTTGATCGCTGCCTGCAGGTCTTCGCCGGTCTGATAGAGCGCCGTCAGCTTATCGGCCGTCAGATAGGTGTCGATGGCGGCAAGACCGGCTGCCATTGTCAGCCGGTTGTTGTTGAAGGTTCCCGCATGCGGGAGCGCGCCGGGCCGCGCCGGATCGAAGCGGTCCATGATGTCAGCCCTGCCACCGAAAGCGCCAAAAGCCATGCCGCCGCCGAAGAATTTTCCGATGGTCGTCATGTCCGGTATCACGCCGAATATTGACTGTGCCCCTCCGTAGGACATCCGTGCCGTCTGGACCTCATCGAAAATGAGAATGGCGCCATGTGTTTGCGTCAGATTGCGAAGGACTTCGAGGAAGGCGCGATCTGCAACCCTGCATCCTCCGGCTCCTTGCATTGGTTCAACCAGAACAGCAGCGATTTCGCTTCCTTCAGCGGCAAAAGCGGTGCTTGCGGCGGCTGCGTCATTGAAGGGCAGAAGAAGGTAGTCGAAGGGCGCGTTGACCGGCGAGGAGCCGTGGCCGAAGCTGAGAAAGCCGCCATGATACGCACCGTCGAAGACGGCGATCTTCCCGCGTCCTGTCGTAAGTTTCGCCGCCATGACGGCCATCATGTTGGCTTCAGTGCCGGAGTTGGCAAAACGGAGCCTGTCCATGGAGGGAAAACGCTCAACGATGCGTTCGGCAAACGCCACTTCGTAGGGTGTGTGCGAACTCAGCCCGAAACCATCGGCATGAGCCTGGGCGACAGCTTCCGCCAGCACGGGAGAGGTGTGGCCGAAGATGCCGGCCGTGAATTCTCCCAGAAAATCAATGTACTCGTGACCATCCACGTCGCGGATCCGGCAGCCCTCGGCGCTTTCGATACAGAGCGGGAACGGGTCGGACCAGAGCGACGTACGGGTGTTTCCACCGGGCATCACGGCCCTCGCGCGGTCCAGCATGGCCGCGCTCTTGGGGTTCCGGTTGCGGTAACCCTCGATGGCTGCCTGGAGGCTTTCGGCGAGGCCGGACTTGGATGTAACAGACATTATCTTGAACTTTCAACAGCTTGGATAATCAGACCGCAATGCGTCCGGTGGGGTCCAGGCCGGTGAGCACGCCTGAACCGGGGGTGTCGAAGGCTTCTGCGAGGAGGTCTCCGGTCGTCGGGCCAAGTGTGAAGCCCTGATGGCCGTGCCCGAAGTTGAAGAGCAGTCCCTTGTGCCGGGGGCTTGGGCCGACAAGGGGAAGCATGTCCGGGAGACAAGGACGGGTGCCGAACCACTGAGGCTCTTCGATCTGACGGCCGAGGTCGATCAGCTCACCCAGAGCCTGCCTTCCGCGAACGAGCTGTTTCGGTTCAGCCGGTGCATCCAGGGGGACGAGAGCGGCGCCGGTCGAGATGCGCAGACCCGTCTGCATGGACGCGGCAACGACGCCGTTTGCTGCATCCATGAAGGGGCGGCGCAGAGGCGTGCGGCTTTCGTAGTGGCCATGATAGCCACGCTTGTAGACCATCGGGATACGATAGCCGAAGCTGCGCAACAGTTGCGGCGACCATGGGCCGAGGGCGACGACGACCGTGCTGGCCTGTTGTGTCCCGCCCGCCGTGCTGACCGACCAGCTCCCGCCGGCCTGTTTCAGGGTTGCTGCATCGCCTTCCAGGACCTCGCCGCCCCTTGCGCGGAACAGATCCGCATAGGCTTCAACGAGCGCGCCGGGATTGGCGCAGGACCAGCTAGGCTCCCAATGAATGCCACCAGCCGGCGTCACCTTCAAGGCGGGCTCTTCAGCCGCATAGTCAACGCCTGCAAGAGCGCGGTAGGGAACCCCGTAGGTGCTGCGGATGCGTTCGGCGGCGGCCGCCGCTTCCTCGAAGGCGCGCGGATCGCGATAGAGAACGCAAAGGCCCTCTTTGGAAATCATGTTCTGGGCGTTGGCCGCTTCGATCAGCGGAGCATGATCCTGCGTCGCGCGGCAGGTCAGCCCGGCATAGATCTGTGAGATCCGGCGATGGCGTCCGGGCAGGGAATTGCGGAAATAGGACAACAGCGCGGGCGTCATCCGCATAAGCCCAGAGACGCTCCAGACGACATCGTTGCTGATGCCTGCTGCCATTTTGAAGAGCGTGCTGATGTCCAGCGGCAGAGCATAGGGTTCGGCTGCTTCTGACTGAATGATGCCTGCATTGCCGAAGCTTGTCTCACGGCCAGGTTGCTTGCGGTCGACAACGATGACGCTGTGTCCGCGTTTCTGAAAGGCGAGGGCAGTCGATATGCCCACCATTCCGGCGCCGAGAACTATGATGTCTGCCATGGATTTACCTGGAGAGGAGGAGGAGAGGATGCGCCGCATGGCGGCGCATCGAGGTCAGGCTTCTGCGATTACCGTGATTTCAACCTTCGCCGCCGGCAGCATCAGTCCGCTTTGGACGGTCGTGCGCACCGGAAGAGGGGCGGAAAAGAAACCGGCATAGATCGCGTTGAAGGCCTGGAAATCTGCGGCATCGGTCAGGTAGCAGGTGCAGGAAACCACCTTGCCCAGGCTAAGGCCTTCGGCTTCCAGCGTTGCCTTGATGCGCTCGAGGCAGTTTCGGGTCTGAGCCTCGATGCCCTCAGGCAGGCCGCCGTTTGCATCAAATCCAAGCTCACCCGAAAGATAGAGCGTGGAGCCGAGGCGGCGGGACTTGGAGAACGGGGGTTGCGGGATAGCCGGCATGGTCGGTCCTTTGAGCTTGTGAGGTCACGTTGTCTTCCGGGCTCTCATGTCGAGGCCCTCGATGAGAAGGTCGAGCAGCAGCTCGAAGCTGCTGTCGTAGGGAATGCGCACGCCGTTCTGCCAGCGTAGAACGAAGATGCGATTGGTGACGGTCGGAAGGACCGAATGGGTTATCGGATAGAGCTTGGGGTCAATCCCGGCGACGCGCCGGGCGAAGAGGTCTTCCCATTCATCCTGGGTTTCCGTAGGGGCAGTGGCGAGCTCCATCGTTACGAAGCCCGCCAATCCGCCGATCAGAGCATTAAAGGCATCCTTCAGGGCCTCCCCCTCATATCCGGCATCCACAAGGGCCGACAGAACCGTTTCCACCCAGTCCAGGTTGGCGACCCCGTTTGATTTCATCTGCGCACCGAGCAGCGGAGATACGTTCGGATGGATGTGAACGAGTTGCCGGTAGCGCAGGAAAACAGCGCGCAGGCGTTCCTTCCAGTTCTGGCTTGGATCCAGCTCGTGCGACAGCTCGGACGTGATCGAGGCAGAGATCTCGGCAAAAAGATCTTCCTTGCCGCCGCCGACATGCCAATAGATCACCGCTGGCGAGACGTTTAACGAGCGCGCCAGTTCACGCAGCGAAAAGGAGGGGAGCCCCTTTTCGTCGATCTGTTTGATAGCCGCGGCGACGACCTGGGCTTTGGTCAGGCCAATGACCGCTGCTCGTCCACGAGGGGACTTTCCTTTAGCCTGGTGCATTCTTGTCTCAATTTCCGGCATGTCGATGATAATTTATGCAACGGGATCGAATGCCTTCAGCCAATGCAAATTTGCAGTTTACATTTATAGAACGGTGTCCAATAAATGTATAGAACGATGTTCTATCAACAATCAAGCGTGGCTGATTGGCAAGGTCTCGCGCTTCAAACGGCATAGGCATAGAACCCCGAATGGCAGCCTTGTTCATTCTCGCAGTCTCTGCGGTTCTTCTCCTCGGCGGAGCGGTTCTGGCGCATCTGATCGGGGCGGCATCCATCTTGTCGTTCGTCGCGGCGGATCGTGTCCGCTTCCTCGCGGCGGCTCCGCAGAGGATCATCGCGCATATCGATCTTTTTTCCATCATGTCGATGCCTCTCTTCATTCTGGCTGGGGAGATCATGAACAGGGCGGGTGTCACAAAGGCCCTGATCGATCTTGCGATGGCGCTGATGGCGCGGCTGAAGGGCGGACTCGGGCATGTTAACATCCTGACTTCAGTGTTCTTTGCCGGCATTTCCGGTTCCGCGATGGCGGACGCGGCCTCTGTGTCCAGTACACTTGTTCCGGCTATGCGCAAAGCGGGCTATACGGCGCAATATGCCGGTGCGATCACGGCAGCTTCTTCGGTCATTGGCCCGATCATTCCGCCCTCGATCATCATGATTTTCTACGGGGCGATGATGAATACGTCTGTCGCCGCGCTTTTTGTCGCTGGCATCGTGCCTGGGATCATCATGGCGCTGGCGCTCTTCC
This sequence comes from Roseibium litorale, assembly GCF_014842915.1. GTDB lineage: Bacteria > Pseudomonadota > Alphaproteobacteria > Rhizobiales > Stappiaceae > Roseibium > Roseibium litorale. The sequence goes on from NZ_JACYXI010000014.1 coordinate 58,092, forward strand.
TTGCGAATGGCTGGCTGGCTCATCGGCACAACCATCCTGCCGGCGAGAAAGTCCCAGCGGCAGAGGTCATCCGCCGCGCCGGCTATGCGCTGCCTGCAACGGTCATTCCGATCATCATTCTCTCCGGAATTGTCTTTGGCGTGATGACGCCAACGGAAGCTGCAGGCGTTGCCGTATGTTGCTCCATTCTCGCGGGCATCATCTACCGCCAGATGACTGTCCGCAAATTGATCGAGAGCCTTGAGCGCACGGCCATCCTTTCCGGCTCAATCTTCATTCTGCTCTCCGGCGTCGCGATCTTCGGCTATCTGGCCGGTCTTGAGAAATTGCCGACCAAGCTTGCTGAAGTTCTGATCGGCTTCGGCTTCGAGGGCTGGAAATATCTGCTGCTGCTGAACTTCGTGTTTCTCGTCGCCGGCATGTTTCTTGAAGTTCCGGTTGCCCTTGCCCTGCTCGTGCCGCTCCTCGTTCCAGCCGGTATCTCCATGGGCGCCGATCCGATCCATCTCGGCATCGTGATCGTCGTGAACATGATGCTGGGTATCGTGACGCCCCCCTTCGGCGCGGCGCTCCTTGTCGTGTCGGCGGTTTCGCGCACGCCTTACTGGGGAATTGCAAGGGCGGCGATGCCGTTCCTGCTCGTGCAGCTCGTTGTGCTGCTCATCCTGACTTTCGTTCCCGAGCTGAGCCTTGCCCTGCCGCGGCTTGCCGGCTTCATCCAGTGAGGGCCTGCGCATGATTTTTCTCGTCGAGTCCCTCTACCGGCTCTCCGGTCTCCTGAACCGGATCGCCCTGCGGATTGCCGCCTTCTGTATTCTCGGCATGCTGGCTGTGATGATGCTCCAGGTTGTTGCCCGGTATGTTTTCGTATCGCCGCCCTTCTGGACGGAAGAATTGGCGCGCTGGCTGATGGTCTGGGGAGGGCTGCTCGGAGCGTCCGCCGCCTTCCGCTTTCATGCCGATCCGGCAATGGTCGAGGCACCAGCCTCGTCCTTGGTGCGGCAGCGGGCACAGGCCGTTGCCCGCTTCGTGGCCTCGTGGCTCTTCTTTGTTCCAGTGCTTTGGTATTGCTGGCCGTTTGTCGAACGCCAGCTGCCGCGTATGTCCGAGGGACTGGAGGTGTCCACCGCATGGATGGTGACGGCGCTTCCCGTGGCCATCGTTTTGATCCTCCTTCACGGGCTCGCCGGTCTGGGCGCGCTCGTTTCCCCTTGGGTTCTGTCGCAGGAAATTGCCCACGGGAAAGACGCTGATGAACCCCCACTGGAGTCATGATCATGAAAATACTACTGGCGGCTGCCGCCTGTCTTATAGCCCTTTCTGGTGCAGCCGAGGCGCAGTCGGTCAACATTGCACTCGATTCAAACCCGGTGCGTGATCAGTCCGGCACGTACCGCTATACGGACAATCTGTTCAAAGCGCTCGAAGCCAAAGGCTGGAAGACGGAGCAGTTCCCGCGCGACACAATCGGTGGCGAAGACGAACGGCTGGACCAGATCCGCGCTGGAATTCTGGACATCTCCTTGTCCAATTTTGCGGTTGCCACGCAGTTCGTGCCGGAAATGCGGGTGCTGCAATTGCCGTACACTTTCGCGAACCCTCAGCATGAGCTGAAGTTCTTCACCGAAAGCGGCTATCTCGACACGGTAAACGAGACCCTTGCCAAGGAAGGCATGAAGATCCTGGCCGTTGTTCCGACCGGTGGCTTCCTCGGAATTTTCAACAATAAGCACGAAGTGAAGACGGTTGCGGACATGCAGGGCCTGCGGATGCGGGCGCTCGATCCGAACCAGCTGGAAATGTTCAAGATGATGGGCGCAAGCGGTGTCGTCATTCCCTTCTCCGAAGTTCCGAATGCGCTTCAGACGGGCATTGCGGATGGCTACGTGAACGCCTCCCTCGTTCCGCTGGTCTTTGGACAGGCCGATCTTTTCTCCAATTTCACCGATGCGAAGGTCATTATGTCCGCGCGGCTGGTGCTTGCTTCCACTGCCTGGTGGGACGGTCTGAGTGAAGAAGAACAGGGCCAGTTCAAGGAAGCGTCCGATGCGGCGCTGAAGGAAGTCTTCGACTGGGTTGATTCAAGCGAGAAACAGCACAAGAAGGGTCTGGCCGACGCCGGGATCGCCGTCTACGAGCCGAGCGGCGAAGAGCTTTCTACCTTCAAGGAAGCCACCAAGCCGATGGCCAGCGTCCTGAGCGACGTGCCGGTGGAGCGGACCGAAGAGCTCCGGCTGATGGTCGATCAATACAAGCCGGAATAAGCTGCCGCTCGTGGTCTTGAAGCCAGCGGCTGAAACAATGAAAGGGCGCCATTCGCGGCGCCCTTTTGGGTTATGCGGAGTGTCTTCGTGGCCTCAGAGACTGAAGAACCCCGGTGTCTTGGAGAGGGCAGGTGCGTTGGCAAGAGCTCCGAGATCCGGCGCTTGCGGGGCCAGGCCGGAGAGGCCGCCGATGATGGCCTCAAGTTCGGCGGCTACGGCCAGAACACCAAGATCGTCATATCTGCGGCCGACGATCTGAAGCCCGAAGGGCATTCCGTTCGCATCGTGCCCGCAGGGAATGGTGATCGAAGGATGGCCGGCAATTGTCGAGGCATAGGCCATGGCGAGCCAATGGTAATAGCTCTTGGTCTCCTTGCCGTCGATGTGCGTCGGGTATAGCTCGTGCCAGTCGCGCGGGCTGATGGTAACTGCGGGCGAAATCACATAGTCGTAGGTCTCGAAAAACGCCTGCCACCGATGGAAATAAGCCGTCTGGCGGCTGAAAGCATCCGCCATGTCGTCGGTCGTGAAAGACCGGCCTTCAATCACGTTGTCGCGGACGTTCGGACCAACCTGCTCGGGGCTTTGGTCAAGCCGTTTGCCATGCATACCGACGAAAAGCAGACCGCGCAGGACCGAGAAGATGCGGTCTGCATCCGAGCAGTCCGGGGTGGCGTTCTCCAGCGCCGTGAAGTAAGGCGCAAGCTGGTTTACCGCCTTGCGGAAATGATCGCGAATGAGGGACTCGGTCGGAGCGAAGCCATAATCCTCGCTGACGGCGACCTTGAGCGGGCTCAGGTTCTTTTGCGGCAGGCAGGCGAAATTTTCCGGTTTCCAGAGCGTTCTGCCATCGATGACTGCTGTGTAGGCATCCCGTCCGTCTGGACGGGCGATGACGGAAAGCATCAGGGCAGCATCCGCCACGGTGCGCGCCATCGGGCCGGAGGTCGACATGGGAATGTAGCCGATCGCGCGGGTGTTGCCGGGAACGACGCCGGGGCTTGGACGATAGCCGACGACCCCGCAGAAGGCGGCCGGGTTTCGGAGACTTCCTCCGGTATCGGATCCGGTCGCAAGAGGTGCGTATCCGCAGGCCAGCGCGGCAGCCGATCCCCCTGAGGAACCGGCGGCACTGCGGGTCACATCATGCGGATTACCTGTTGCGCCATAAACGCGGTTGCGGGTGTTGCCGCCTGCGCTCCATTCCGGATTGTTGGTCTTGCCAATCGGGATCGCGCCGGCCTTCCGCATAGCAGTGACCAGCGCGTCGTCCTTTTGGGCGATGTTGTCACGGAAGAGCTCCGAGCCGAAAGTTGTCGGCAGGCCCTTCACGTCGATCATGTCCTTCACGCCGAAGGGAAGACCATGCAGCGGACCCAGGTCTTCGCCGTCAGTTACCCGTTTGTCGGCCGCCCGTGCGCCTTCCAGGAGACGCTCGAAATCTCTGGCAACAAGGGCGTTCACCGCGTGGTCAACGGCCTCAACCCGCGCGATGCAGGCGGCGGCCAATTCAGTGGCTGAGAGTTCCTTGCGCGCAATCAGCCGGCGGGCTTCCAGTGCACTGAGATCGGCAGGGTTTGATTTCGAAGGCATCGGGCTTCCTCTAGATGAAGGCTTTTCGAAGGATGTTAAGCGCGGCAAGAACGGCGAACGGCGCCGAGATCCGCTGCAGGTGCATGGGCGGGGAGATGGCGGGAGAAACGGGCGCCGGTGGTCATCGGTGGCGCGCCTTCGGCTGGCTGACCATGACAGAGGTGATGCCGGCGCGAAGGGAGATCAGGGCCCTGAAAGCGACCAGTGCGGACCCGCTGAAGGGGCCGCTGCCGCCATCAAGCAAGCCGGAAGGAATGACTGCTATTGCACCGTCCCCAAAGAGGGGAGATTTCGCCATGGCGAAGGGAAGGCCAATCATGAGGAGGAGCCATCGATATGAAACTGGACCTGACCATATCCATCAATAGTACGTTGTTCAATTAATTTCACACCTCGAGCGTCCAATCGGCATGAAGCGGCGATTTGGACCGCCGCGTCTGCTGCTGCCGTCGGAAAAATCCCCTGCGCGATCCGGAACAAATCTCTTCGCCCAGCAGAAATGACCGCGCAAAGCTCGGAATCTCATAGCTGGCTGCGCCTGTTGCTCCAGCGGACGCTTGGAGAATGCGCTGGCGTCAGGCGGGCTTCCATTTGATGGAACAGCCGATGGACGGGATTTGCTCCGCGGGGCCCTGGCCGGTTTCCGCGACCTCTCGCATGGCTTCATAAAGGTCTCTGCGCAAACCGGGGACTTCACGCTCACGCCGTGAGGCGTCGAGCCGGCCGCGGTATTGCAATTCCAGCGCAGCGTTGAAACCAAAAAAGTCCGGCGTGCAGACGGCATTGTAGGCGCGGGCTACCGACTGGTCTTCATCGTGGAGATAGGGGAAGGGAAACTGTTCCGCTTCCGCAAGCTCTGCCATTTTGGCGAAGCTGTCTTCGGGATAGGCATTGCTGTCGTTGGAGCTGATGGCGGCAACGCCAATGCCGAGCGCGGCAAGGTCGCGGGCATCACGCAGGATGCGGTCCCGGATGGCAATCACATAGGGGCAATGATTGCAAATGAACATGATCAGCGTGCCCTTGGGGCCAGCGATGTCTTCAAGACGATAGCGCCTGCCATCGGTGGCTGGCAGATCGAAATGAGGGGCTTTCCAGCCGAAGTCGCAGACAGGCGGGGTGGCTGCCATTTTTCGTCTCCCGGTATTAGCCAGGCCGCCGGGTAGGCGCCTTATCGCAGGATCTGTTGAAGCCAAAGATATTCCGGATCAGAGACAGGACAAGGGTTTCGTCCGCTTATGCGGCCTCGGATCTGGAGCTTCCGGCGGCCTCGCGCAGCGCCTGGATGTTCGCGCCGTAGACGGAGGGCTGATCCACACTGCCATTCCTGAAGACCGCTGAGCCGGCGACAAGAACATCCGCGCCCGCCTCTGCCACCAGGGGGGCGGTCGATGGATCGACGCCGCCGTCGACCTCGATATGGATGGGCCGGTCGCCGATGAGCGCTCTCAGCCTCCGGATCTGGTCAATCTGTGAATGGATGAATTTCTGGCCGCCGAAGCCGGGGTTGACGGTCATGATGCAGATCAGATCGCACAAATCCAGCAGGGGAAGTGCGGCCTCCACCGGCGTGCCCGGATTGAGCGCGAGGCCGGCCTTCTTTTCGAGGTCCCTGACGGCTTGCAGGGAGCGATGGGTGTGCGCCCCGGCCTCCAGATGAAGGGTGATGACGTCGGCGCCTGCCTCGGCAAAGGCTTCGAGATAGGGATCGACCGGCGCGATCATCAAATGCACGTCCATCACCGTCTTGATGTGCTTGCGGATGGCCTTGCACAGTGGCGGCCCGAAGGTGAGGTTCGGAACGAAATGCCCGTCCATCACATCCACATGCACCCAGTCGCAGCCTTGCGCCTCAATGGCCTCAATCTCCTGGCCGAAATTGGCAAAGTCCGCAGACAGGATCGACGGGGCAATCTTTATGGATCGGTCGAAAGTCATCTGGTCTTCCTGGTTCTCAAGAGTGAAGGGTCATTCTGCCGCTGTGGATTGAACCACCCGGCCCGTATCGAGCCCGCCCCGGAACACCCGGCTGGCACGCAGATCCTGTTCGCAGATGGTGGACAGGGCATCGGCCCCCAACGGTCCTTGAGCCTCGCTGAACAGGCGGTTGGCCTGGCGCAGCCGCGCCCGGTCGAGCGCGTTGCGGATCGAGCGGGCATTGGCAAAATGCGGCTGTGTCCGGCGCGCCCGGATGTAATCCGCCATGGCTTTGCGGGCTTCCGGGTCAAACCGGTAGTTCTGGCCGTGCAGCATGGCTTCGGCAATCCGCAGAAGTTCCTCGTCCGAATAGTCCGGAAACTCGATGTGATGGGCAATGCGGGACCGGAACCCGGGGTTTGACTCGAAGAACCGGTCCATCCGGTCGCCGTAGCCCGCGAGGATCACGACCAGATCGTCCCGGTTGTTCTCCATGACTTGCAGGAGGATCTCGATGGCTTCCTGACCGTAGTCGCGCTCGTTTTCGGGGCGGTAGAGATAGTAGGCCTCGTCGATGAAGAGCACGCCGCCCATGGCTTTCTTCAAGATTTCCTTGGTCTTGGGGGCCGTATGACCAATGTACTGGCCGACGAGATCGTCGCGGGTCACGGTCACCAGATGCCCCTTGCGCACATAGCCGAGACGGTGCAGCAGGCTGGCCATCTTGAGAGCCACCGTTGTCTTCCCCGTGCCCGGATTGCCCGTGAAGCTCATGTGCAATGTCGGTGTTTCCGTCGCCAGCCCCAGCTGCCGTCTGGCCTGATCGACCAGCAAAAGAGCCGCCGTCTCCCGGATCCTCTGCTTGACCGGACCAAGGCCGATCATCGTGTCCTCGAGCTCTTGCAGAATGCCGCGCACGCCGCTTTCCTCATAGGCGGCGGCGAGATCCACCTCGGCTGGTCTCGGGGGTATGTCGTCGCTCATGATCACTCTCCGGTTAGAAACGGCGGGCCGCCGGGAGGAGAGCGGCCCGCGGTGGAATGCTCATGCGTAGCGCCGGCCTTCCGGTTCGCGTACGGCATAGCTTTCCACGGTGTAGCGGATGATCCGGCCTTCACCTTCCTGGCGGACAACGCGGAAGCCAGGCTCATCGGATGGCCGGTTGACGATGAAGCTCATCCGGATCGACTCCCAGCCATGGGAGCTGTCGAAGGCAATCACGCGGATATATTTGCTGCCATGTTCCTTGCGGCATTCATTGACCTCGAAGACCACGGCGGCGGCATCCGGATTGTCGAACATGGGGTGGCCCCACATTTCCCAATAAGTGTTCCGGGGATGCGGATCGTCGGTGTACTCGACCGAAACGGCCCAGCCTTTGTCGATGGCATATTGGGCCTGCTCCCGGATCTGCTCGTCGGTGAGATCCGGCAGGAAGCTGAATTGACCCTGTGTGAGACGCATGGGATTGCTCCTTAATTTCTATATGGCCGTGCCAAATTCTGACGGTGAAACGGGCCGGATCACATGGACACGTCAGGTGTCAGTGCAAAGTCCGGAGAGTCCGTTGAGGCATAGTCGAAGGTGACGTCCTTCCAGGTTTCGAGCGCCTGCTTCAGCGGCGTGCAGGTCTCAGCCGCGGCTCGCAGAATGTCAGGTCCTTCGTTCCAGATGTCGCGCCCGGCGTTGCGGGCATAGACCATGGCCTCCAGCGCCACCCGGTTGGCCGTCGCCCCGGCGGCAATGCCATGGGGATGGCCGATGGTGCCGCCCCCGAACTGCAGAACCACATCCTCGCCGAGATAGGTCAGCAGCTGATGCATCTGACCGGCATGGATACCACCGGAGGCAACCGGCATCATCTTGTTGAGCGACGCCCAGTCCTGATCGAAGAAGATGCCGTTTTCGAGGGCCTGCGGATTAAATTCCTCGCGGAAAATGTCGTAGTAGCCCTTGGTGGTGGCAGGATCGCCTTCCAGCTTGCCAACGACAGTGCCAGCATGAAGGTGGTCGACCCCGGCCAGCCGCATCCACTTGGCGATCACCCGGAAGCTCACGCCATGGCTGCGCTGGCGGGTGTAGGTCGAATGGCCGGCGCGATGGAGGTGCAGGATCATGTCATTGTCGCGCGCCCATTTCGCCATGGACTGGATCGCGGTGTAGCCGATGACAAGATCAATCATGACCACAATCGAGCCGAGCGACTTGGCGAATTCGGCGCGCGCATACATTTCTTCCATCGTGCCGGCGGTGATGTTGAGATAGGTCCCCTTGACCTCGCCGGTCGCAGCCGAAGCGCGGGTCACGGCTTCCATGCAATAGAGGAAGCGGTCGCGCCAATGCATGAAGGGCTGGCTGTTGATGTTCTCGTCATCCTTGGTGAAGTCGAGACCGCCCTTAAGAGCTTCGTAGACAACGCGGCCATAGTTCCGCCCGGACAACCCGAGCTTTGGCTTGACCGTCGCACCGAGCAGCGGACGGCCATAGCAGTTGAGCCTTTCCCGCTCGACGACGATGCCGGTGGCAGGCCCCTGGAAGGTTTTTACATAGGCCGTGGGCAGACGCATGTCCTCAAGCCGAAGGGCCTTGAGCGGCTTGAAACCGAACACGTTGCCGATGATCGACGCCGTGAGGTTTGCAATGGAGCCAGGCTCGAACAGGTCGAGGTCATAAGCGATATAGGCGAAGAATTCGCCAGGGCTGTTTGGCACCGGATCGACGCGGTAGGCCTTGGCGCGGTATTTTTCGCAGGCCGTCAAACGGTCGGTCCAGACCACGGTCCAGGTTGCCGTTGAGCTTTCACCGGCGACGGCGGCAGCAGCTTCCACCGCATCGACCCCGTCTTGCGGCGTGATGCGGAACAGCGCGATCACGTCGGTGTCCCTGGGGGTGTAGTCGGGTTCCCAGTAGCCCATCTGGGCGTATTTCATGACGCCGGCAGAATATCTCTTCTTGGCGTCGGTCACGGTTTGAACCTTGTCGAGCATGATGGAAGCTCCTCCTCTTGTGAGATCTATGCTGCCCTGGCGGCGGCGGTTTGCGGGTCGAGCGCGCCGCTTGCGTAGCGCCTGGCCATGTCGTCGAGAGAGACCGGTTTGATTTTCGAGGCGTTGCCGGCCGTGCCGAAACGCTCGAAGCGGTCACGGCACAGGTCCTCCAGCTCTTTCATGGCGGGGATCATGAATTTGCGCGGGTCGAATTCGCTTGGGTTCTCCCGGGCGAGCCTTCGGAACTGGCCGGTCATGGCCATGCGGCAGTCTGTGTCGATGTTGACCTTGCGCACGCCCATCTTGATGCCGCGCTCGATCTCTTCCACCGGCACGCCATAGGTTTGCGGCATGTCACCGCCGTTCTCATTGATGAGATCCTGAAGATACTGGGGCACGGAACTGGAGCCGTGCATGACCAGATGGGTCGAGGGCAGGTTCCGGTGGATCGCCTCGATCGTGGCCATCGACAGGATATCCCCATCCGGCTTGCGGCTGAACTTATACGCCCCGTGGCTGGTGCCGCAGGCAATGGCGAGGGCATCGCATTTGGTGGCCAGAACGAAGCCGATCGCCTGCTCAGGATCAGTGAGAAGCTGATCGTGGCTCAGCTTGCCTTGGGCGCCGGAGCCGTCTTCTTCGCCTGCTTCACCGGTTTCGAGAGACCCGAGAACCCCGAGTTCGCCTTCCACCGATGCGCCGACAGCATGGGCTGCCTTAGTGACGCGCCGGGTGATGCCGAGATTATACTCGTAGCTCGACGGGGTCTTCATGTCCTCCTCGAGTGATCCATCCATCATCACAGACGTGAAACCGTGGCGGATCGCGGAGAGGCATGTCGCTTCGTTGTTGCCATGGTCCTGGTGCATCACGATCGGCACATCGGGATGCATTTCGGCCAGAGCCGAGACGATGTTGCGCAGCATAACGTCGCCGGCATAGGAGCGCGCGCCGCGGCTGGCCTGAAGGATGACGGGAGCGTCGCAGCTCTCTGCCGCGCGCAGGATTGCCAGGCCCTGCTCCATGTTGTTGATGTTGAACGCCGGGACGCCGTAGGCATGTTCAGCCGCATGGTCCAGGAGTTGCCGGAGAGTGATGAGCGCCATGGGAAACTCCTCAAAGGTTACAGAAGGGCCTTGGCGGCTGCTGCGACCGCGGCCGGGGTGATGCCGAAATGCTCGTAGAGCTCTGGGGCAGGGGCCGAAGCTCCGAAACCGGTCATGCCGATGAAAGCGTCTTCCGGGCCGATGAGGCTGTCCCAGCCCTGACGCACGGCGGCTTCGACACCAACGCGGGGAGCCGTTCCGAGCACCGCTTCACGGTAGGCTTTTTGCTGCCGGGCAAAGAGTTCGAACGACGGTGCGGAGACAACGGCGGCCTTGATGCCGTTCACTGCGAGGAGATCTGCCGCTGTCAGCGCGATCTCGACTTCTGAACCGGTGGCGATCAGCGTGACGTGACGCGGTCCGTTGGTGTCCCTCAGCAAATAGGCGCCACGGCGGGTCTTGTTTTCGATCGTATGATCCTTGCGCACCGTCGGCAGGCCTTGCCGGGAGAGACAGAGCACCGTCGGGGTCTTTTGGGCCGTGACCGCAATCTCCCAGGCTTCCGCGGTTTCGACGGCGTCGGCCGGGCGGATGACGGTGAGGTTCGGGATGGCCCGCAGCGAGGCGATGGTCTCCACCGGCTGATGGGTCGGGCCGTCCTCGCCAAGACCGATGCTGTCGTGGGTCATGACGTAAGTCACCGGAACCCCCATGAGAGCGGAGAGCCGGATGGCGGGCCGGCAGTAATCGGCGAAGGCGAGGAAGGTCCCGCCGTAGATGACGAAGCCGCCATGCAGGGCAATGCCGTTCATGGCGGCTGCCATTCCGTGTTCGCGGATGCCGAAATGCAGGTAATTGCCGCGGTAATTGCCCCTGGAAACGGCGCGCATGCCGCTGGTGCGGGTGTTGTTGGAGCCGGTCAGGTCGGCGGAACCGCCAACGGCGTTCGGCAGGGCCGCCGCGACAACTTCTAATGCCAGCTCCGAGGCCTTGCGGGTGGCAAGATTTGGGGCCTCAGTGCTCAGCTTTGCCTTGTACGCGACAATTGCCGCGGCGAGTGCTCCGGTATCGGGCCGCGCGAGACTGGCCTCGAAAGACTGTTTCAAAGGGTGGCCCTGCTTGCCCGCCTCCCAGAGGCGGCGCGCCTGCCTGCCCCGGTCGGCGACAGCTTCCCAGGCATGCTTGACCGCAGCTGGAACCTCGAAGGGGGAGGCGGTCCAGCCCATGGCCTCTTTGGCAGCGGTGATTTCCTGCGCGCCAAGCGGGGCGCCATGAACCTTGTGGCTGCCGGCCATGGTGGGAGCGCCTTTCCCGATGACTGTCCGGCAGGCAATCATTGAGGGGCGTCCGGTTTCGCGGCGGGCATCCGTGATAGCGGCAGCGATGGCTTCCGCATCGTGGCCGTCCACGCTCAAGACGTGCCAGCCAGCTGCCTCGAACCGCTTCATCTGATCCATCGAGGTCGACAGATCCGTCGGCCCGTCGATGGTAATGCGGTTGTCGTCCCAGAAAACGATCAGGCGTCCAAGGCCGAGATGACCGGCCAGGTCTATGGCTTCGTGGCTGATCCCTTCCATCAGGCATCCGTCACCGGCGAGCACATAGGTGAAATGATCCACCAGCGCATCGCCAAAGCGCGCATTCTGCATCCGTTCGGCAAGCGCCATGCCGACAGCAGTAGCAATGCCCTGGCCGAGAGGCCCCGTTGTCGTCTCGATCCCCTTGGCATGGCCATATTCGGGATGGCCCGCGGTGCGCGCGCCGAGCTGGCGGAAGTTCCGGAGCTGTCCGGCATCCATGTCATCGTAGCCAAGCAGATGATGGATCGCGTAGATCAGCATCGACGCGTGACCGGCGCTGAGAACGAAACGGTCGCGGTCGGGCCAGGCCGGGTCCGAGGGGTCGACCTTCAGGAAGCGGTTGAAGAGCACGGTGGCGACATCGGCAAGACCCATGGGAGCGCCAGGATGTCCGGAGTTGGCCGCCTCGACCGCATCCATCGCAAGGACACGGATTGCATTGGCCATCAGGGTTTCGCTGGTCTGAGCCGGAGTGTGGACGTTCATGACAGGCTCCTTCAGGTGCGCCGGGATTCGCTGACAAGGCGCAGGATCATCGGGGTGAAGATCAGCTGCATCGCCAGATCCATCTTGCCGCCGGGAATGACGATGGAGTTGGCCCGGGTCAGCCAGCTGTCGTGGATCATGGTCCGCAGGTAGGCGAAGTCGATGCCGCGCGGGTTCTTGAAGCGGATGACAACAAGGCTTTCGTCCGGCGTCGGGATCCAGCGGGCAATGAAGGGATTGGAGGTGTCGACCACCGGAACGCGCTGAAAGTTGATGTCCGTTTCGGTGAATTGCGGACAAATACAGTGCACATAGGCGTGCATGCGCCGGAGGATCGTGTCCGTAACGGCTTCCGTCGTATAGCCGCGCCGCGCCTTGTCCCGGTGGATCTTCTGGATCCATTCAAGGTTGATGACCGGGACCACGCCGATCTTCAGATCTGCAAGGGCTGACAGATTGACCGTGTCATTGACGACCGCGCCGTGAAGGCCTTCATAGAACAGAAGGTCTGAACCGTCCTCGAACGGAGCCCAATCGGTGAAGGTTCCAGGCGCGGCGCCGTAGCGTCCGGCCTCGTCCTCGTCATGAATGTAGCGGCGGGTTTCTCCCCGTCCTGTTTCGCCGTAGGTACGGAAGACACTTTCCAGCTTTTCCAGTTCGTTGGCGTCATAGCTGAAATGGCTGAAAGTCTCGTCGCCCGCGGCCTTTCGCGTATCGAGCTCCGTCTTCATCTGCGCCCGGTCGTAGCGGTGAAACGCGTCACCCTCGATCGAGACAGTTTTGATGCCCTCGCGCCGGAAGATCTGGTCGAAGGTGCTCTTGACCGTGGTTGTGCCCGCGCCTGATGAGCCGGTCACCGAGATGATCGGATGTTTCTTGGACATGTTGATCCTCTAATTTCTGCTGCGTTTTCAGGGGCGCTGGCGTCAGCTGCGGAACAAGCCGCGGGCTCCGAACAGGGCAGAGACCTCTTGCTCCGGCAGGTCGTGATAGGCAGTGACCCGGTCGACCTTGTCTGCGGTTCCGAAGACAAAAGGCGTCCGCTCGTGCAGCGTTACGGCTGTGTGATCGAGCAACCGGTCTGATCCGGAGGTGGCCCTGCCGCCAGCCTGCTCAATGAGAAAGGCAATCGGGGCGCATTCATAAACGGTGCGCAGGCGCCCTTTTTCGTAACCGGGGCGGCTGTCCGACGGATAAAGAAAGATGCCTCCGCGGCTTAAAATCCGGTGCGTTTCAGCCACCAGAGAGGCCACCCAGCGCATGTTGAAGTTCTTTGCGCGCGGGCCCTGGTCGCCGGCCAGGCAATCGTCGATATAGGCGCGCACAGGCCTGGACCAGTGCCGGTAGTTCGACGCGTTTATGGCAAATTCACTGGAGCTTTCCGGAATGAGGAGGCGGTCATTCGCCAGCCGGAAGCGGCGGGTCATGGGCTCAAGCACATAGTGCTGCACACCGGCGCCAAAGGTCAGGATCAGCGCTGTTTGCGGTCCGTAGATGAAATAGCCCGCAGCAATCTGTTCCCGGCCCGGCCGGAGAAAGGACCCTTCGGCATCCGCTTTGGCTTCAAAGACGGAAAAGATGGTGCCGATCGACACGTTGACATCGATGTTGGAAGACCCGTCGAGCGGATCGATTGCGAGAGCAAACCGTCCCTCCGGCGCCAGTTCCTGGATCTCGTCCTGCTCTTCCGATGCATACCAGCGAACGCCGCAGTTCCGGATTGCGGAGCAAAAGGCAATGTCGGCCTGAAGATCGAGCGCTTTCTGGGTATCGCCATCGGCGTTCTGCCCGACTTCGCGCCCAAGGGCTCCGGCAAGGGGGCCCATTGCGATGCTCCGCGACAGGGCTTCCGCGACACGGCACAGGCCGGTGATCAGGGCAAGGCTGCCGGCTGGAATGTGATGCGGTTCTATGACCGGTTGGATCGCGTTCATCAAGGCCTCCCGTCCTTGTGGGCTGGCCTTGATATTCGCCCTTTTGAGCGTAAACTGAATTTAAAAGTTCAGAAGATCTATTCAAAAAAATTAAATGACAATCCTAAACACCATCACGTTCAAGCAGTTGCGGGCTCTTTCTGCCGTCGTGGAAACAGGCAGCATCAGCGCATCTGCGGATATTCTGGGTCTGACTCCTCCAGCAGTTCACACGCAGCTGAGGGTGCTGGAGGAGAATTTCGGCTGCGCTCTTGTCAATCGCAGCCGGACAGGACGTTTCGAGGCGACGTCAGCGGGCCGGGCACTTCTTGATGCTCATGACGTCTCCCTGTCGGCCTTGACGAGAGCCATTGGCCGCATCGAAGCGATGAAAATGGGCCAGGCAGGGCGTGTGGTCCTAGGGGTGGTCAGTACCGGCAAGTATTTTGCGCCCTCCATCGTCGCCCAGCTCAAGCGGGATTTTCCCTCCATTGCGGTGGTTCTGCAGGTGGGGAACCGGGACCGGACCATTTCCAATCTGGGCTCCGGCAAGATCGACCTTGCGATCATGGGCCGTCCGCCGCGCCAGCCAGTCGTCACCGCCTACAACATCGGCGATCATCCCCACGTGCTGATTGCCCGCCCGGACCATCCGCTGGTGCTGGAAGGCAAGGCCGGCAAGGGGGACATCCTGAAGGAGAATTTTATCATGCGCGAGCCGGGGTCTGGAACGCGCATCCTGTCCATGCGCTTTCTTGATCAGCTGGGAGAAGGCCAGACCTTCACCTTCACGGAAATGGAATCGAACGAGTCGATCAAGCAGGCCGTGATTGCCGGGCTCGGCATTGCCCTCATTTCCGCGCATACGATCATTGAGGAACTGAAATCGGGCCGCCTTGCCCTCGTCCGGGCCGCGCCTTTGCCCATCGTGCGGCACTGGTTCGTCCTGCACCGGAGCGATGTCACGCTGGATCCGGCGATGAAGACCGTCCTCGACTATATCCGCGCCAACGGCGAAGCCTTGCTGGCCGGGGAGGAAATCAAGGCCCTTTTGTCGGCGCCGCCCCCTGGCTGAGACGGATAGAAGGTTAAATGGGCAATTCAGGCCCGCGATGGCTGGCGGGGATAGCAATTAGGTTCCATAAGCTATCTTACCCGATTCTGATGTATGGCCCGGGCACATTCTATCCCGAACTGCAACAAAGGCGTTAAGCTGCCTGCTTTTCGGGAGCGATGTTTTGAGCCGGACCTTTTGCCCATTTGAGTTTTGAAGAACGCAAAACGATTTCCCGTATGCGAGAACAAAAGTGCAGCCAGTCAGAGATAGCCAGACGTCTCGGCCGGGACCGTGCGACTATCTCTAGAGAGATCAGACGCAACTACTGGCATGATCGTCAGTTCCCTGATGCCGATGGCTACTGGGCGTTGACCGCCAATGACATGGCACGTGATCGGCGTAGACGGACCGGCAAACTCTTTCGCCGCGAAGACCTGAGGACTGAAGTGATTGGAAAGCTGGAAGCCGGCTGGTCGCCGGAACAGATAGCGGGCCGCATGTGCTATGAAGGTGCTGCGCACAGGGTCTGCCAGGAAACCATCTACCGCTACATCTATTCAAAGGAAGGTCCCGCTCACCGGTCAGCCTCCCGATCTTGGCATGCAGTTCCTTCACCTCCGCTTCCGTCGGTCCCTCGGATTTGCCCCCACGGGCGGACACATCCGCCATGCCTTCGACAGCCTGACGTTTCCATGGGCTCACCTGGTTCGGATGGACCTGATACTTGGCCGCGATCTCCTGGATCGTCTTGTCACCGCGCAAAGCCTCAAGCGCGGCCTTCGCTTTAAGCGCGTCCGAAAAATTCCGGCGTTTCGCCAATCTCGTATCCCTTCAAATCAATAGGATACACCTTAGCAACCTGTCCGGATTTCCGGGACCAGGTCAGTCTGAGAGGCGCGGAATGGCGCGCACCAGCAGGTCAAGCCCAGTCAGTAAGCTTGCTCTGTCGGAGGGCACCATCTCTGCAAGCATTGCCGACACCCGGTCCCGCCATTCCTGGCGTGTGCTGCTGATTATGCGCTGGCCCTCGTCGCTCAAGAAGAGTTCAACAGCCCGGGTGTCCTTTGGCGACTTTTCCCGCCGGACAAGTCCCTTTTTCAAGAGCCCCGAGAGGCTGCGGCTGATGGTCGACTGGAACATGCCGGTTTGTGCCGACAAGGCATTTACGCCGCAGCCGGGCCGATCCGCGATGGCGGCCATGATGATGATCTGCTGGGTGCTGAGGTCGTTGGTCCGCGCCTCACGGGGCCGGTACTGGAGTAACTGGACAGCCAGCCGCTCCAGGGATAGCGCTGCATGGCGTGTCTCTCCGGGCCCCCCGTCATTCTCCTCTTCCCGCATTGTCACCGGTCCTCTCCCGCAAGATCTACGCACAGCCCATCCATATCAAAGGACCCATTGGCCGCTTCAAGCTGCCACTCCCCGGACAGCTGTATCGCGGCCACGCCGCCGTTTTCCATAAAATCTCAAGACAGTCAGGGTCAGCACAAGGCCAAATGCCCCTATCAGCACCGACATCAGACCGGCAGGCAGCTCATAGGGCAAAAACAGCCGCCGGCCCGCAAAGTCGCTGAAGACAATCACGCTCCCTCCCAAAGCAGCGGAACCGGCAAGATGGCTGCCGGTGGACCGCAAACCGATCACGCGGGCGATCTGCGGTGCGGCCAGACCGACGAAGGTGATCGGCCCGGCTAGCAAAGTCGCGGCGACCGTCAACAAAGCCATCGAAATAATGATGACGGTGCGGGCCAGCGCAAGCGGCATTCCGAGCGCGCGTGCCGTGCCGTTCCCGATCGGCAGGATGTCGAGCCAGCGCAGGGCTGGCAAGATCATCAGGACAGCTACGAGACTGAGCCCGGCTGGTATGGACAAGAGCTCGTAGCTTGCCCGATATGTCGAGCCTGACATCAGCGCGAGAACCTGGCTGACCCTGGGATCACCTGTCGCAAAGAAAATCAGGATCGCCGCATCCGCTATGGCGGTAATCGCAATTCCGACGAGGATGAGGCTGCGGGGGTCGAAGTCCTGGTGCCGACCGTAGAACAGAACCGACATCAGCACAATCAGGGCTCCGCCCAGGGCTCCTGCTGTTTGTCCAACGGTTCCCGCCGCTGGCAGGATCAGCAGGACAAGGACCGTTCCCATGATGGCGCCGGCGGAAATTCCCATGCTTTCCGGGCTTGCCATGGGATTGCCCAGCAGCCGCTGCCCAAGGCACCCGGCACACCCAAGCGCGCAGCCTGCCAGCAGCGCCGTCAGCACACGCGGAGCGCGCCAGTCGAGAATGAGCGGCAGATCGAGGGACGGCAGACCCAGCGCAATGGCAAGGCAGACGAGAAGAACCATGCAGCAAATGGCGACGAGACGCCACTGATCTGCTCTGCTTCGAATGATGTGGGGCCGCAGCCAAAGCGAATGCTCCGGCTGCACCGGCGGCTTTGCCATTTTGCGCATGAGATAGAGGATCAAAGGCGCGCCGAGCATCCCGGCGAGCGCGCCCGCCGGCAGAAACGAGGCAAGGCTCTTCAACAGGAACTGCAAGGCCTGATCGGTAACGCCCAGCAACAACGCACCTGTCAAAGCTGCGGTCAGCAGCTGTGGGATGACCCGGCGCGCACCGGCCATGCGTGCAATATGAGGAGCTGCCAGTCCCACAAACGCGATGATGCCGACAGCCGCCGTAATTGCGGCCGTGATCAGGATGGCAGCGCTGAGGACTATTGCGCGCGCCCATCCAACCGGCACTCCGGCTGACCGCGCCACGCCGGTTCCAAGCCCCAGCAACGACAAGGGCCGGGACATCGCCAGAACGATGGCTGCACCAAAGACCAGCTTGGGAGCGAGAAAGCGCACGCCGTCCCAGCCGTTTTGGGCCAGATCGCCAGCTCCCCAGATGAACATGCTGTTGAGGTAGTGATCCTTGAGAATGAACAGGCAGGTGGTGACGGCAGCCAAAGTGAAGCTAACCGCCATGCCGCTCAACAGCAGTGTCAGGGGATCTTCAAGCCGGCGGCCGCCGATTGCTGCCACTAGGCCCCACGCCAGGAAGGACCCCGTCAGCGCGATGGCAAAGGCATGCGATGCGTGCAGTTCCGGCGCCAGCAGCAAGGTCAAGGTGAGGGCCAGCTGCGCCCCGGAAGAGACGCCCAGCGTGGAGGGCGACGCGAGCGGATTGAGAAGGCTGAGCTGAAAAACACAGCCGGCAAATCCCAACCCTGAACCGGACAAAAGAGCCATAACGAGCTGAGGTGAATAAACGTAGCTCATCCGGATGGAGGAGGCTGTCCCGGATGTCGTGCCGGACCAGATTGGCCCCCACAAACTGCCGCCTCCGATAGCGCTGATATTGGAACCGGCAAGGAAAACCAGAAGGGCGGCCAGGCACAAGAGAGGCCATACCCGCAGAAGCGGGAGTCTCGAACTAGTCATGCGGGCATTCCGGTAGGTTGGCGGAGGTCAGCGCCTTGGCGAGCCTTGCCGCTTCGGGCAGACCGCCGAAGGACCAGATGGCAGGAATTATCCGCAGACGCCCAGCCTCAACGGCAGGCAAGTGATGAAGAAGTGTGTCAAAGGTTTGTGTACCGCCGCTTGCGTCCAGAATACGCTGGACCTGCGGAGGCGTCGGGCCAATGACGATCAGCGCTGCATCGGGATAGTCCAGCAGCGCACTCGCCGGCGCCGTGCCGAACCCCCAGTAGTTGGTTGGCCGCCGCCAGGCGTTTTCGATGTTGCCTGCCTTGAGCACATCGTCATAGAGGCTGCCATCCGCAAACACGCGGACGTGCCGCTCATCGACGAAGTTGACGACCAGGACCGGACAGGCCTCAGGTTTGGTCTCTCTGCTCCGGCGCAGATCTGCCAGTGCCTCGTTGGTGCTTGCGACAAGCTGCTCCGCACGGTCGCTGGCGTTCAGGAGTTCACCCAGTTCCCGGGCGATGCGGATCGAGTTGCTCAAGGGGGTCTTTTCGGGCGTAAACGTCGCGTAGACTTTCGTCTTTGCGATTGTTTCAATGCGCGGCACGATGCTTGAGAATTGCGGCGTGATCAGGATCAGATCGGGATCGGCATTGCGCAACCGTTCCATGTCAGGCGCCAGCCGGAGCCCGAGATCCACGACGTCATCAGACAGATTTTCCGGGCCGACCCAATCGGCGTAGCCCGATTTCTCCGCCAGCGCAGGGACCTTCACGCCAAGCGCGAACAGGGTTGAGGCGAGGCCCCAGTCCAGCGGCACGACACGTGGTGGGGTCCGCGCGGCAGCGTCGCCTGCGATGGCCTGGCCCAGGCAGAGGCAGCACAGAGCTGCACAAAGAAGATGACGCATCACGCTATGTATCCAACGGGACGCCCGTCCACAGGGTGCTGAAACACCTCGATGGGAATGTCGTAGACCTGTGTCAGTGTTTCAGCTGACATAACGTCATGCGGCGTGCTGACCGCCACGAGCCGGCCGTCGCGCAGAGCCATCAGCCGGTCACAGTAACGGGCAGCCAGGTTGAGGTCGTGGACGATCAGAACAACGCCCATGCCGCGCTGATGGGCGATCTGCCGCAGCAGTTCCAGCGTGCGTGCCTGATGTGCCAGGTCGAGGGCCGAGGTCGGCTCATCGAGCAGAAGAAACCGCCGGGCCTGTGCCAGCACCATGGCGATCCAGACCCTTTGTCTTTCGCCGCCGGAGAGCGTCGAAACAAGCCGGTCAGCGTGACGCATGGAATCTGTTTCTTCCAGAGCCCGCGTCACGGCCTCACGATCTTCCCGCGATAGCCGGCGCAAGGGGCCATGCCATGGATACCGCCCCAGCGTCACAAGTTCGCGGACCGAGTAGCTGTCGCTGGCGGGCAAGGTTTGCGGCAAATAGGCAACTTCACGGGAAAACAGCCGCCCCCGCCATTGGGAAAGCGGCTTTTCCAGAAAATTGATAGAGCCCCGGTCGGGCCGTATCTCGCCTGCAAGCAGTTTTATCAAGGTGCTCTTGCCAGCGCCGTTCGGCCCGATGATGCCGAGTATCTGGCCAGGCGCAACGTCAAAGCTGATATCCGTCAGAATGGCTTTGCCATCGCGTGCGTAATGAAGCCCATCGATAGAATATCCGGCTCCGGCCGGGTCGGCTTCGCCGCTCTGGCCGGGGAGGGTAGCGTTTGCATTCACCGTCACCATTTGAACGTGAGCTTTGCCTGAAGCGCCCGCCGCTCGCCGTAGTAACAGGCGTTCTCACCGGCGCATGCTGCGACATATTTCTTGTCGAAGATGTTGGTCACGTTGAAGGAAAGGTCTGCGTTCTTGTAGGTGTAACCGATGCCTGCATCGGCAACGACGTAACTGGGCACTTCCAGCGTGTTGGCCGCGTCGGCATAGGATTTGCCGACATAGCGTGCGCCCGCACCGACACGCAGGCCTTCCAGCTGTTCGGAAAAACTATGGTTGACCCAAAGGGAGGCCATCTGCTGGGGTACGCCGACCGGCACCTTGCCCTGGTCGCCATTTTCCGAGCGTGTGATTTCAAGATCATAGTTCGTGTAGGACGCAAGAACATCCCAGCTTTCCAGAAGCCTTGCTGTTGCCTGCAATTCGATGCCGCGCGACCTCACTTCACCGGTCTGGATCTTATAGGCCGTATTGTTCGGATCGGTTGTCAGCACGTTCTGACGCGTCAGGTTGAACCAGGCGGCCGTCAAGCGGAACCGTCCCTCCGGATCCTCGTATTTGGCGCCGATTTCATACTGTTCCCCCGTTTCCGGGTCGAAGGCAACGCCCGCTGCATCCGTCCCTGTCAGCGGATCGAAGGAGGTCGCATAGCTCATGTAGGGGCGAAAGCCCGTGAACAGCTCATAGCTTGCCCCGATCCGGCCCGTCAGCGCGGAGTCATGGCTGGACGTTTCCGTCGCGGTGAGCCGGTTTTCCGTCTCCTTGTAAACCCAGTCGTGACGCAGCCCCGCCGTCAGGTCGAGCTTCTCGGCCAAGGTGATCTGGTCCTGGAGATAGAGACCCAGACGATGCGTCTTGGTGCGCGCGTTCGTCGTATAGTCCGGCGTGGTAACCGCAATCCCATAGACCGGGTTGACGAGATCCAGGGCGTAATATCCGCCGCTCGGATCGTTGGCGAAGCCGCTCTTGTTGTCGAAGTCCTCATAGCTGTAATCGAGGCCCGTGAGCAGACGATGATGCATCAGGCCTGTGTCGAAATCGCTTTCCAGATGGTTGTCTGTCTGGAAGGTTCCAACGCTCTGGTCAGCCGCCAGCGCCTGGCGCAGCAGCAAGGTGTCCGGATAAGCCGGGAAATAGCTGCTGGCGAGGCCAACCCCGTAAAGCGTTTTATAGTTGGTGGAAACGCTGGAGTAGCGGGTGCTCTGCGAGAACTTCACATCGTTTTCGAAGCTGTGCTCGAATTCGTAGCCGAGCATCCACTGGTCGCGTTTATAGCTGTCGAAGTTGGTGTCGCCCGTGAAGAAGTCCGTGGGGATGCGTCCGTAGGATGCGGATTTGACGGACGCGCTATAGGGCAGGAAGCTGGTCGCGGTGCCGGTATCGTCCTTCTGCAGATTGGCCATGACCGTCAGCCGGGTGTCTTCATTCGGCTTGTAGGTAAAAGACGGCGCGATGAAACCATGATTGTTATCGACGTTGTCAACTTGCGTCTCGCCAAGCTGCCCAAGCGCCGTAAGCCGGGCGAGCATCGTGCCGCTTTCGTTGAGGGCACGATTGATGTCGATTGCGACGCTGCCGCTGTTCGGAATGCCGCCGAGAATGGAAAGCTCTGTGAAGTCTTCGTCTACGGGTTTCTTGGAAACGAGATTGATGAGCCCGCCCGGACTTCCTGCGCCAAACAGCGACGAGCTTGGGCCCAGAAGAACGTCAATCCGTTCCAGGCTATACGGATCCATGTGGAAATTGGCATAGGACTGGGAATGCAGCTGCAAGCCATTCAGATAAAGTCCCTTGTCCTGGGCCGCAAAGCCGCGCAGGAAGAACCAGTCATAGCGTGTATCGACCCCGTAAGCTTCGCTTCGCACGCCCGGTGTGTAGCGTAATGCCCCACCTACGCTTTCCGCCCCCTGCGCATCCATCTGTTTCCGGGTGACCACCGAGATCGACTGCGGAATCCGATCAATATCGGTCGTGGTCTTCGTTCCGCTGCTGGAGGTTCCGGCGATGAAACTGTTTTGATCGTCCCCTCCGCCGTTGACTTCAATCGGCTTGAGCACGGTTACATTTCCGCCCGCTTCTTGCGCCAGTACCGGGTGAACCAGCGCGGACGTCAGCAACAGAAAAACAGACGTCGTTTTGAACCGCGAATGAAACGGACTGCAAGGCATTTGAGGGGCTCCGGCGAGATGCATATATAAATAGATATCGCTGCTATATATTTATATATGAGTACAGAAGTCAAGTTAATCGATGAAGGGGTTTGCCCGCTAAAATGTAACCCGGCAAGGCCCGATTTTTCACTGAGCTGCTCCTGCCTGAGAAGGCGGTACCGGCGGTGCCAATACGTGAGAACATCGGTTGGCGCCGGGGTGTTTCATCCAGATCCTCGCCACTATGTCACCCGGCCTCTCCAGCAAGGCATCGAAAGCGGTCATTTCGGGGTGAAGAAGCACATGCCCAAGACCAGCTGTTTCCAGCCCTTGCCAACGGCGCGCAGGACAATCACCGGGCTCGAAGCGATGCAGTGCTAAGGAAAGGTTTCGGCTTCACTGGCGGCTGGACCGTCAACCATCAGAACGATCTGCGGCAAGCCCGGCTTCACCGGCAATGACGGATCGAAGCCATACACTAGCCGGGTCCTTGTCGTTGAGCTGCGGCCATTGAAGCGCCTCGTGGTACGGCGGCAGTGCGAAAGGCAGGGGATCGATCTGCAGTGGCATGGTCTCGGCCATCTGCTCCGCGAGCCGGCGATGCATGGTGGCGATCCTGCGCGTGCCGCACACATATTGGGTGGCGAGGGTGAAGTTGGGCAGTACAACCTCGATTTCGCGGCGCAGACCAATCTCGTTTATCAGAAATTCTTCGATCGCGGGCTTGCGGGTCTTGCCAAACCGGACGGCCACATGTGGTGACCCAAAATACACCTTCCGCGACATCTCAGCATTGAATTGCTGCGCACATCGGACGGCCACCATCTGTTCGGAAAACAGAATCTGCTTGGGGTGACGTTCGCTCATATAGGTTTCGGGAAAAAGCAGAAAATCCACCTCTCCCCTGTTCAAAGGCGCATCGAAGTCATCGTCGAACTGAATGATCTCAAAACGGATGTCCGGCGCTTCAAGGGCAGCTCTGCGGACGATCTGCCCGAAGAAAACGGTGGCCATGTAGTCGGACATTATGATGCGGAACTTGCGGCGGGATTTCTTGGGGTCGAACTCACTATTCTGAATGACCGCGTCCTTGATATGAGCAAGCGCATCGCGCACCGGCTGCGCCAAAGTCAGGGCGCGGGGTGTCGGCATCAAAACGCGCCCGCTCATGACGAAAAGTTCGTCGCCAAAATATTCGCGCAGCCGTTTGAGCGACGCGCTGACCGCAGGCTGCGTCCGGTGCAGGCGGTCGGCAGTCGCTGTGATGCTTTTCTCAGTCAGCAAGGCGTCAAGGACGACGAGCAGGTTCAGGTCAAGGCCGTGAAATCTCATGACTTATAAATATCATCTATTCCATGATTCATAAGTATCTATTTTTCTTCTGCCCGAGCTTCGCCTAGCGTTCTTGCCGGGAGGTGCTTCGATGCATAAATTTGATGTCGCTGTAGTCGGCTATGGGCCAACGGGTTTGACGATGGCGGCCCTTTTGGGGGCTGCAGGTCACAAGGTGCTGGTGGTTGAACGCTGGCCCACGCTCTATGGCATGCCACGCTTGTCCCATATCGATAGTGAAACCGCACGGTTGCTATCGCTTTCTTGCGATGTGAATGAGGCGCTAAAAGCTTCAAGCGCCATCGATATCTCCCGGTTTTACAGTTCAAGCGGCAAGGTGATTATCGACCTGCAGGGCTTGCCATCAACTCCGATGGGACACCCGGATCACATCTCGATCTACCAGCCCGATATAGAAGATGCGCTGGATGCCCGCGCGAAGTCCTTTGCCAATGTGACGGTGCTTCAGGGGTATGAAGTCACCGCTGTTGCGGAGGGACCGGCGGGCGTGACCCTGACCTACAAAACTCCGGACGGCGAGACCAAGTCGGCGCAAAGCGCTTTCCTATATGCCGCGGATGGTGCCCGCAGTCTTGCGCGGGACTGTGCAGGGATCGGCCGTGAAGACCATGGCTACAATGAGCGGTGGCTCAATGTGGATGGGGTTTTCCACGGCGAACTTAAGGGCCGGTTGCAACATGTCAGCTTTGTCTGTTCGACCGAACGGGCGCATATGTCGATGCCTGTGGGGAAGAAATATCATCGGTTTGAATTTGCAATCCTCGACAACGAGACTGACGAAGAGGCCGCGACGCCTGAATTCGCGGGAAAATTGCTCCGCAAATACTGGGGCCTTGATATCAAGGACATGGAGATCACGCGTCTTCTTGTCTACAGGTTCGAGTGCAAATCCGCGCAGACCTGGCGCAAGGGGCGCATTTTGCTGGGAGGAGATGCCGCCCACACTATGCCGCCGACCCTGGGTCAAGGGGCCTGCTCTGCCATTCGCGATGCAGCGAACCTGGCCTGGAAGCTGGATTTTGTACTGCGCGGACTGGCTGACGAGAGCCTGCTTGATACCTATGAAAGCGAGCGCCGTCCGCATGTCTGGGCGATACAAAAGGCAGCGATGGCGTTTGGCAGCATCGCGACAACAAGGAACAAGGTGAAAGCTGCCCTGCGCAACTTTGTGCTTGGACTGAATATTTTGCCACCCCCTCCCCCATTCCCGCCCATTGGTGAGGGGATCAAGCAGGGTGCAAATGGTAAGAAGTATGCCAAGCAGATTGGCCTGATCCCCCCGCATGGCAAAGTCACTGTGGATGGCAAGACTGACTGGTTTGACCACTTCTCGGGCTACAGATTTGCGGTTGTTGCCAGAGGAGACGCCTTGAACGGCTTGACGCCGCGGGACCTCGATTATCTCGCCAAAATCGGCGCAAAACTGTTTGTGCTGGGCACAGGTGCAGCTCCGGTTGGTGCGCAGACAATGCAAGATTCCGACAACAGGTTCGGCCCCTACCTTGCAAATAACAAGGTCGAGGCGATGATTCTTCGCCCTGATACGAACCTCTTCGGCCTGGCCGAGAATGGCGCAGCGCTGTCGGCATTGGTTGGCGAGCTGCGCAGCAAGCTCTCAGCCCCTGCCTCAAGCCGGAGGGTGGCGTGATGGACCACGTCAAACGCAACGAAGCCATGCGCCGCGCCATGAGCCGGGCCCGCATGCTGGACTACGGCTTGTCGCCAGACCGGGCCGACGAAGGCTTGGCTCGATCGGCGGCCAATCGCCCTTGGGAAGGCATCTTTGCTCAAATTGCCAATGACGCCAGAAAGCAGGGTTTATTAGGCCAAGCTGCTCAAGCCATGAATTTTGCCCAGATGGCTGACAGTTTTGACACGCCTGAGCGGATTGTCCTTTTCAAACAAGGCACCGCCGACTTTGCCGGGCATGTTGCAGGACTTGATGCGCCGCCCAAGCGCATCGAATTGCCCTACAAGGGCAAGACTGTCTATGCCTGGGACTTTGGCAGTGGCGATAAGGCCATTCTGGTTCTCGGCGGCATGAGCGGCTGGGCGGCATCCTTTCTGCGGATCGCTGCTGCGGTGACAGGCAAGGGCATGCGCTGCATCCTGATGGATGGACCGGGACAGGGCGACACGCGGATCATCGGCGGCCTCTATTTGCACGACGGATACACCGGTGCTGTCTCCGCGATGGTGGACCATCTTGAGGCCTCGGGGTCGTCCCGGATTGGGGTTTGGGGCAACTCCATGGGGGGACTGTTCGCGATGATCTCGGCCAGAGACGATAGGCGCTTGCGCGCTGCTTGCTCGAATGGTGCCCCGCCACGAATGTTTCTGCCAGAATTCCGCATGGCCGCCGAACAAATGGCGGCCCTGTTCGGGGTCATGTCCGTAGAAGACGCGGCCATTTTACCGGAGCTTGAGCCCACATTTGAAGCGCTTGCCTTTAACCCGGCGTTGCAACCCTTGCCATGCCCGGGTCTGATCTGTGAAGGCGGCAAGGATCCGCTTGCCCCGCCAGGCGTGCAAAAGCCATTTCTTGACGGCGCTCCGCAAGGGAGCGATGCCCTGCTGTGGGAAGACGGCGAGCACGCGATTTACAATCACGGTGACGACCGCAACGAAAAGGTTACACGCTGGTTCGCAGCGAGGCTCGCCGAATGAAACCGTTCACCTATCAGACCATGCAGGCACGGGTCCGCTTTGACGTGGATGCAGCCACGGCCGTCTGCGAAGAGGTAAAAGACCGCCGGACGCTTGTGCTCTCGACCCCATTTCAGGCGAGTGATGCGCAAGCGCTGGCCAAGGGGCTGGGCGCGCGGTGTGCCGGTCTCTTCACGGAAGCGGCTATGCATACCCCCGTGGATGTGACGGAACGCGCAGTTGCCTTGTTTGATGAGCTGTCCGCCGATTGCGTCGTCGCATTCGGGGGCGGATCGGCCACCGGGCTTGGCAAAGCCATTGCCTATCGCCGCGATTGCCTGCAAATCGCGATACCCACCACTTACGCCGGGTCGGAGGTGACACCGATCCTTGGACAGACGGAAAACGGCCTGAAAACCACATTGCGCGATGCCCGGGTGCTGCCGGATGTGGTTCTTTATGATCCATCGCTGACGCTGGGACTGACGGTCAGCATGTCGGTTACGAGCGGCCTCAACGCCATGGCGCACGCGTTCGAGGCGCTCTACGCCAGGGATTCGAACCCGGTTGCGTCCCATATGGCACTGGAAGGGATCAAGGCGCTGCAATCCGCCTTGCCGGTAATCGCCGGCAACCCGCAGCATCGGGAGGCACGCACGCAGGCACTCTATGGTGCATGGCTCTGCGGCACCGTTCTGGGCTCGGTCGGCATGTCGCTGCATCACAAGCTGGCGCACGCCCTGGGTGGCTCGTTCAACCTTCCCCATGCTGAGACCCACGCAATCCTGCTGCCGCATACCATGGCCTACAACGCCGGGGCGGCAGAGCTGGCCGAGGCTGCAGCTCTGTTCGGCGGTGATTTAGGATCCGGGCTCTACGGCTTCGCCGCCTCGCTGGACGCGCCACTGGCACTTGGCGGCTACGGATTTGAAAAAGCGGATATCGCCCGGGCCGCGAAACTTGCCACTGCCAATCCCTATTGGAACCCGCGCCCGGTAACTGAGCAGGATATCGCAATCCTGCTGTCCCGTGCGCAATCGGGGGCAGCACCAGCTTGAAAGAGGTTAGGGTGGACAACGAAAAACTTGAATATTTCACCGCAGAGACTTCGGCCGGCAATGTCAACGCCCGGATGGGGACTGACATCAATCCACGTTTGGCAGAGGTGATGGCAAGTCTTGTCAAACACTTGCATTCGTTTGCCAAGGACGTGAACCTCACCCAGGCTGAGTGGGCGATGGCGATTGATTTTCTGACCCGGACTGGGCAGATCTGCTCCGCCGAGAGGCAGGAGTTTATCCTCGCATCCGATGTTCTGGGCCTGTCGATGCTGATCGATGCGATCGGATATGACGTGTCCAATGGTACGACCGAAAGCACGGTTCTTGGTCCCTTTCATGTTCCAGGCGCACCGGAACGTGCAATGGGGGAAACCATCAATCTCGATGGCAAAGGCGAAAGCTGCCTGTTCGAGGGCCGGATATTTTCCCCGGATGGCCAGCCGATCGAGGGCGCCCGGCTGGATGTGTGGTCCGACAACGCGGACGGTTATTATGACGTGCAGCAGCCAGGCATACAGCCCAAGTGGAACAACCGGGGCATTTTCACGACTGGGCCGGATGGTAAATACAGTTTTAGGGGGATCAAGCCCTGCAGCTACCCGATCCCGAATGACGGGCCGGTCGGCCAGCTCCTTGAGCAACTGGGACGTCACCCCAACCGGCCCGCGCATATGCATTTCATCGTCACCGCGCCGGGCTTTCGGAAGCTGGTGACGCACACCTTTGCAGATGGCGACAAATGGCTGGCATCGGACGCCGTGTTCGGGGTCAAGGCCTCGCTCATCACCCAATATGAACGGATCGACGCAGAGACGGCCTGGCGTTCCAAGTTCGACTTCATTCTGAGTCCGGAAGATTGAGGCAACTGACGAGCTTGCCGCAAAGCGTTGAGAAGGTCAAAGCGGCCCTGTGATCTACGGATTACTTACGCTTTGCGAACCTTCTGAAGTTCGAAGGGCGATGTCATGTTATTCTGCGCTTAACGGCTTGGGTATAGCCGGTGCTGCATGAACGGGTATCACTCGTAGTCTCTCTCAGATTGAGAGGGCCTGATGGCGTCTTTCTCCTATCGTTCCAAAACTATTTTAAACAATTCAGCCTATCAATACTGGAGGCGATTAGGCTTCGTAAGGTCGGCATGGAAAATTACAGAAAATTCTCGTCAAAAGAGACAATGTTTGGAGTTTTCTTCGTTGCGGCTCTGTGTTTTGTTTCGGGAGGCATCGAATGGTACATCGTGTCTGCGAACACCGTAGAACCCATGGTCTGGCTGCCGGCCGGAGTAGCGATGGCCGCGCTGGTGATTTGGGGCCCCAGACTGTGGCCAGGTCCATTTCTGGGAACATTGGCGCTTCACCTGCTGTTCGGATCTGTTCAGAACGGTTGGGGCAACGTCGGCGTGCCTTTCTGGGGTAGAATAGAAGGCCTTTATTTCTTGTCCGCGGGCCTCGCAGCTGCCGGGGCGCTTCTCCAGCCGCTGGCTGGGTGGTTTCTAATCAGACGTTTCTTGTTCCAGTCCGCCCATGGACCTCTAGCGCTTACCTCCCCCGCGCAAGTCTGTATGATCCTGATTTTTGGGAGTGTCGCTTGTGTCATTTCTCCAGCCATGGATACGTTTGTCCTGTCCCTCAACGGAGAGATTTCCCCGGAAAACTGGGGCGCCACATGGTTTGGTCTCTGGATCAGAAACAGTCTCGGTTTTTTTGTTCTTCTGCCGCTGGCCGCCTTTGCTCAAATAGGCGGGCCGCGTCTGTTCTGGCGCGGAAGGTCCCTGCAGATGTTACCACTGTCCGTTCTTTTGGGAACATTGGCTCCGCTTACGGTCAGCGTGTTTGCATGGGCCGCCAGCCAAACCGCCATTGAACGGCAGGGGCAAAGCCTTTTTGAGACTTATGTGGAGGAAAACAGGCTCGCACTGACCTATCGCCTTCAGTCCTATGTCAACGCCCTCAACAGCACCAAGGCCTTTATTACGACATCCAGTATGCTGTCACAATCAAGCCTTGCAGCCTATGTCGAGACCCTTGATATCGAGAGAACTCTGCCCGGTATAAACGGCATTGGATGGATAGAGGATGTCCCGGAAGACGAGATCGGTGACTTTGTCCGTGAACAGCGGGAGAACGGTCAGCCCGACTTTGATATTCGCGCCCCGAAGCCGGGCGGGCCTTATTATGTCATCACTTATATCGAGCCCAGGCGCCTCAACCAACAGGCAGTCGGGTTGAACATAGCCTTTGAGGCAAACCGGCGGTCTGCGGCAGAGCAAGCCTGGCAGACGGGCGACGCAACGATCACGAAAAAGATTACGCTGGTGCAAGATGACCAGCAAACGCCCGGTTTCCTGCTCCTTCAGCCAGTTTACGACGCAGCCGCTGTCACAGGTGAGCGCAAGACTGCAAGGGGTTGGATCTATGCGCCGTTCATCGCGTCACGGCTGCTCGACAAGCTGACAGGAAGTCAGGAGGATATCTTCAATCTGAAGATCTACGGCGGAACGGAGGAAAACGAGGCTGAGCTAATTTACACAAGTAGTGCTGGCCACGAGCAGACGGCACCACGCTATATTCATAAGTCTGTGGTTGAACAACTCGGCCAAAAATGGCTCATTGTCTGGAGAAGTACACAAAAATATGATCAGCTGAACCAAAGTCCCCTCCCTGTATTCATCCTGATTGTAGGCGTCACGCTCTCCTGTTTGAGTGGGGCCTTTATCGTGATCTTCAGATCCAGACTGTTTCTGAATTGGGGCACGGATAGGTCTTGGCGCGGCTACGTGCTGCCCAGTCTTTGCTTCATTACATGCCTCGGTGCGGTCTTGATGCTGAACGCAACCATGCGTGAGCAGGAGCTCGAAAGAATCTATGTCCGGGCTGACAAAGAGGCTGAAAAATACCAGCTTCTGCTCACAACGCGGGTGCAGAGCTATGTGACCGCCCTTAAGCGCATGGCGAGGCGATGGGAGATGGCAAATGGAACGCCCTTCCCTGTCTGGCAGGACGACGCCGCCAACTATGTTCTCGACATGATCTCGGTGGAGGCTCTCGAATACATCGATAAATCCCTTCATATCCGATGGGTCGAGCCTGTCGCCGGCAACGAGACCGTCATCGGGCTGATGGTGGCCCCGGAGGAGGCCCGCAAGGATGAGCTGCTTGCGGCTGCGAAGGCCGATCGCCCGTTCTTGACACCACCCTTTGCGCTCAAGCAGGGCTACGAAGGTTTCGTGACATATGTGCCGATCACGATCAACCGGCAGTTCGAAGGCTTCATCGCAGCCGTCTTCTCGGTCGACAAGCTGTTTGGCAGTGTCATCAGCCCGGAGCTCGGAAGTCAGTATCATGTGTCGGTCGAATTTAAAGGCAGCCCTAAATTCCAGTCGGGGCAGGTGCCTGAGCAAGCCGGGCGGCGGGTGGTTTCAGAGAGGACAATCAACCTTTACGGTCAGTCTTGGACGCTGCGCATATCCCCTAAAGGCAGCCTCGCTTCCGAGGGCATTCATGATACGTCGAACATTGCCTTGCTCGGCGGGTTGTCCGTATCCTTGGTTCTGGCCATCTTGACCCGTGTGTTGCTGGTCTCCCGCCAACGGGCCAGCACATTGCAAGGATCACTAAGGACGATCGAGCGGCAGACGTCCCATACCAATGCGATCTTGTCGACGGTTCTGGACGGTGTTCTCACGGTCGATCGCCAGGGACACATCCTGAGCATCAATCCGGCTGGTGCGCAGATCTTCGGAGGAGAGCCAGGAGATTTCGTCGGCAAACCCTATCTCTCTCTGATTGCATTTTCTCAGGCAAGCTCTGCGTTGGTAAGCCCGGAAGGGATGGCGCGTTTTCTATCCGGGGCGGTCGGCCAGGTACGGGAACAGAAAGGTGTCCGGAGGGACGGTGAAGTGTTTCCCATGGAAACGCTCATTGGCGAAATGGGCAATGTCAGCGAGACCACCTATGTGGTTTCGGTACGCGATGTCAGCGACCGTATGGCAGCTATTGAAGCCTTGCGCGCTTCGGACTCACTGAATTCCGCTGTTCTACGCAGCGCCCAGTACATGGTTGTCGCGACCCAATTGGACGGCACCGTGACCGTCTTCAATGAGGCCGCGGAGAAGCTGCTGGGAGAGAAGGCTGAAGACGTCATCGGCCAAAAGAAACTTATGGACTGGATTGCCAATCCCGCGCCTTCCGTGGCTGGCCCGGAAGCGGATCTTGCCCGTGCGCTATTTTCGAATAACAGCCGGGGGAAGGTCGATATGTCGGTCTTTCTTGATCTGCTGGAAGGCCAGCATTTTCAGGAAAGCGAATGGACGTTCCGACGAGCTACAGGTGAAACTTTTCCGGTGAGTATCGCCATGTCGTCCCTTATGGATGAGCAGCAGATTATCCATGGTTATGTTGGCATCATCGAGGATATTTCTAGCAAGAGGAAACAGCAAGACGCTCTGCAGTCGAGCGAAGAAACCTTCCGGTCGGCGATGCAATTCGCGTCCATTGGTATGGCGTTGGTGGCACCAGACGGCCGTTGGCTCAAGGTTAATTCTGCCCTATGCGGGCTGCTCGGATATGACGAGGAAGAGCTGTTGAGCATGGACTTCCAGTCCATCAGCCACCCCAGCGACCTTGAGGAAGATCTGAAGCTGACGGAAGAGACTTTTTCCGGTCTTCGCGACAGCTTCCAGCTGGAAAAGCGCTTCATTCACCGGGACGGGCATGCGATCTGGGTTCATCTCAGCACGGCGCTTGTGAGAGATACAGCTGGCGAACCGAAATATTTTGTCTCCCAGATCCTTGATATTTCGGAGCGGCGCGAAATGGACCGGATCAAGAGCGAGTTCATTTCCATCGTCAGCCATGAACTTCGAACTCCACTGACAGCTATCCGCGGGTCACTGGGTCTGCTTATCGGCTCCATGCAGGACAAAATCCCGGAGACCGGTATGCGGATGCTGACCATTGCTCAACAGAATAGCGAGCGGCTGACCCTTCTGATCAATGATATTCTGGACATTGATAAGATCGCGTCCGGAAACATGCATTATGACATTCAGTCTGAAGGCTTGGCGCAGCTTTTGACCGAAAGCCTGGAAGCGAACCAGCCTTATGCGGACCGGTTTGATATCACGCTTGAGTTGAAAGACATTGATGAAGATCTTGAAATACCGGTAGACCGGCAGCGTTTCCTTCAGATCATGGCAAATCTGCTGTCCAACGCTGTCAAGTTTTCGCCACCTGGGGGAAAGGTGGAGGTCCTGGCAGAGACAGGGGAAACCTCTGTCCTTGTCAGCGTTCGCGATTACGGTCAGGGCATCTCTCCCGAATTCCACTCACGGATTTTCGGCAAGTTCAATCAGCAGGACTCTTCGGGCACCCGCGCCAAGGGGGGGACGGGCCTTGGTCTTCACATTACGAAGCAACTGGTTGAACAAATGCACGGCAAGATCAGCTTTACCAGTGAGGTCGAAGCCGGAACGACGTTTGTCGTCGAGTTCCCCAAAACAGAAGATTTCAGCCAGACCACCAACCCGCAAGCCTCTGAACAAGCCGGCGCTGAGCTTCCAAGGCAGAAAATACTATCTCAGCCCTCGGCCCAGGGCCTGCCGCTCATTCTGCATCTCGAACAAGATGCGAGTTTCTCCCAGTTTCTGGCTGACAGCCTCTCCGGTTACGCGAATCTCATCAATGCTGGGAGTATCAGCGAGGCACGTCATCTACTTGAAAACCAGAAATTTGACCTGATTGTCGCGGAACTGGACCTGAAAGACGGAGATTATCTCGATTTTCATAAAATGGCAGATGCCTCTGGCCAGCCGCACATCCCGACTGTGCTTTTGTCGGCGCAAGAGGCAAGTGGCCCTGTGACTGAAAAGGTGAGCGCAGCTTTTGTGAAATCCAAGACGCTGGAAGAGGTCATTGTCGATCAGATCAGGAAGATGCTCGAGACGCTCAGACCTGGGGAAGATGAAACTTTCAAGGACCCAAACATGAAACACCGCCAGGGCCATGCGCTGTAAATTACAGCAAAGGAACGAGGCGCTTGGAGGGTTTTCGTGGCTTAGACGGGAAACCGCTTGACGCAAAATAGTCAGGACGCCGCTTGCGATAGTTGAGAGAGAAGGGCGGCTTTCTGGTGGCTGACTGGTGTCAGGATGCGACCAGCTCTTGCCAGATGCCTTTGATTTCATTCGCAAGAGTCATTGGATCAAAAGGCTTGGTGATGATCCCTGCCTGGGGAACCCGCAGGAGCTCGTCCATTTCATCGGTGTGGGCCCGGGCAGTGATGAAGATAACGGGTGTGTGGGCTGCTTCTGGCCGCCGGCGCAACCTTTGCAAGGTTTCCGGACCAGTCATACCTGGCATCATGACGTCCAGCAGAAAAAGATCGGCCCCAAAACCTTCAGCCTTTTCAACCGCATCAGCCCCATTTTGACAAACCAGCACCTCGAACTGGCCAATGGTTGTCAGCGTCAGCTCAACAATCTCACGAATATCGGCTTCGTCATCCGCGTAAAGAATTTTCCTAAGTTCCGCCACAGGCCCTCCGCCGTCCACTGTCATCCGTGTGTAGGAGTGCCCCGCAAACGGTTAGTCAAAATCCCTCCGGAACGCCCAACCGGCTTTGAGAGACAGCGTCGAGTGTCTCATCCGGGTATTGAGCTTGCGTTCCGGCACGCGCCTTAACCTTTCCGGGCAATCCGAAAACACGGTCAAATAGTTCGGTATTTCTTGAGGTCGGTATTAGCTACGTATTGATCTTGCTGGTCCTCTTCCAAAGGAAGGTCAATGTAGAATACCGTTGGTGCGCTTGCTTGGTAACCTATGGTACCGTGCATTGCTTCCACCAAGGCTTTTGAAATGCTGAGCCCGAGTCCGGAGCCATTTTTGGAGCGGGCGTCGCCGCTATCGGCCTGCTCGAATTTCTGAAAAATCCGGCTGCGGAAACTGTCGGGGATACCGGGGCCATTGTCCTCAACGTAAATTCGAACTTTGCTCCCCCCTTCTATTTCCTTTAGACCGATCGTGACGGTGCCCTCATTTGGCGAGAACTTGATCGCGTTGGACAGCAAGTTGAACAGAACTTGCTCGAGACGGGAGGGATCAATTGTAGCCTTTAGATGCGGATGCTCGAACGCCTTTACGATCGTGATTTTTTTCTCAGGCAGGTATCCGTGTGCCATGTCGACAGCATTGTCTAGGATAGGGCCAAGCTCCAAAGCTTTAAGCGAAACGCTGATCTTCCCGGATTCGATTTGCTCAGTGTCGAGGATGTCGTTGATCATACGCAGAAGCCGGTCAGCATTCGCGACACCTATCTTTACCAGCGATTTTCCCTGATCGGTCAGTGTGCCGCTCAAGACTTGGGGCAACAAGCCCAGGACGCCCCGTATGGACGTGAGCGGAGTGCGCAGCTCGTGGCTCATGTTGGCAACGAATTCGCTCTTGGCTTTGCTGGAGGTGAGCGCCATGCGTGTCAGTTCGCTCAATTCGGCGCGCATGCGCCTCTGCTGTGTAATGATGGCAGCCGTGACCAGGCTGACAAGAGCACTGGTCACAATAAACAGCTGAAGCAGGATGACTTTGGTTTCCAGGTCGGCACTAAGAGCTCCAAATGGCCCGTGTCCCTGGAAGGTGAATATAATTGAAACAAGGGCCAGGAAGGTATTGCCAATCGCCGCTCCCAGTAGGCCAATTCTGTAGGCGGTCAGATAAAGCAGCGGCAGAACCAGATAATGCAGCGATTGCTGGCTGTACCAGAAAATGATGGCAGTGCTTCCAAAACAGGCCAGGAGCAACAGAAGTCCGGCCGGCTGCCGGATCGCTTCAAGCTCGTGTTTCTTATCAAAGGAAGACAGCCGGGCAATCAAGAACGGCGTTCCTGTCAAAAGGCCAAGAGCATCCGCTAGATACCATGTTTGAGCGACCGTAATAAAACCGGTGCCGGCCCAAAAGTGCAGGAACATCGCTGCGAGAATGGCAGCAGCTAACGGAGCAAAAATACCGGCGGCCCAAAAGAAGCTCAAGAGATCTGATGGTTTGGACAGATCGACCCTGTCCCTCCCTCTCAGCAATATCAAAACGGCGATGAGAACTTCGATGCTATTGTTCATCGCCAAGAAAGCGGCCACCGGAATGGAATCGCCACTGATCAGATTGGCGGCAACGTTTCCAATATAAGCCGCGGCAAGGAACAGGTATTTGCGGGCCTTGGGCGCTTCCAGAAGGACTGCGAGCAAAGCCGAGTTGGCGATCCAGATCGTTGCGATCCGGCTGCTCTCGCGCGTGTAGACGATGCACCCATAGGCAAGCAGACAAAAGACCACGGCGACAACGATCAGTTGAAGCCAGGAGGGTGCCTTGAAAAGGGGGGAAACCAGACTTGCGGACTTTTCGGCGGGCTGGACTGTCACTGGTTTCTCGAGATGTACATCGTAGGCTTTGGGATCCTGCCACTCTTGCATATTGTTCATTTGGAGTTACCCCATTGCCGCAATCCGATTGCGCCCAGATTCCGCGGACACGCGCGGGCCGGGCTCATGTCTTTACGTCCGTCCGTGTGTCCCGGTTAACTTTCGGGTTTGCCGGCCGGAGGGTCTCTAGTATGAGCGCTTGACTCCGGTTGCAATCATTTCACACAATCAACCCATCATCGTTAAATGATGTAAAAAGTTTTTAAATCCAAGTGAAAAATATTCTGACTATTTAGATTATTAGAAATTTATACGAGTATTTTTAGAATTGGTCATTGTTATTTTTATCAATGTGAGAAAAATCGATCTTTGCTTTTAGATTATTATTTAATCTTATTTAACAATGCATGCCCATAATGGTGCGGAAACAGCCAGGGAGGCGGCGCCAGCCTCTTTCAGCGTTTTCTTTCAATGACCTGTCGGCAGGGGCAGACAATGAATATGGCAGCGGTCGGACAGGATAAGGACAACGCCGTGAGTACCGGCAAAAAGATCTTAATTGCGGAAGACTCTCCGGTCACCCAAGACATCCTGAAGCTGCTGCTGACATCGAAGGGTTATGACGCCGATATTGCAAGGGACGGGACGGAAGCGCTGAAGTGTCTTCTCGATAAAAGGTATGCCCTGGCCCTCATG
The DNA here is from genome assembly GCF_014842915.1 of Roseibium litorale. Classification (GTDB taxonomy): domain Bacteria; phylum Pseudomonadota; class Alphaproteobacteria; order Rhizobiales; family Stappiaceae; genus Roseibium; species Roseibium litorale. Next base: position 94,393 of record NZ_JACYXI010000014.1, read on the forward strand.
GACTTTCACATGCCTGGCCTGAACGGTTCAGAGGTCGTTGCAGAGTTCCGGCGCCTCGCAGATGGCAAGGCCGCACCAGTTTTTGTGGCTATGACTGCTGACCCTGCGGCACTTCTTGCAGAAAAGAACAGCTGCGAGCAGTTCGCGAAAGTTTTTCCCAAGCCATTCGACATCGATGAAGTGCTGGATTTTATCGATTTTAGTCAAGGCGGAGCTGGTCGCGCAGTTGTCCCTGAAGGCCTGAAGTTGCCCGTAACGGAAGAGCCCGAGAGCGGGGGCATCGGTCCGGAGGGCTCTGCTGCCGCACTAGCGCAAGAAACAGCGCGGCGTTTGAGAAATACCGGCGGCCAGCCTGGTATTTCGTCTCTTGCCGATGCCGTTGAGTTTCAAGTCAGTTTTGGTTCCCTCAGCTTGCGTGGCTTAAGATGGCCCGAAGATGTTGGCCCGGCGGGGGTGTCCGTCGCAACACGGAGTTATCTCGCGTCCGGTGGCGGTTATGACGCGGTGATCGTGAGCGAACCCGCTTTGTGTGAGGACCTGCGCGCATTATGGGAGATTGGCGACCTTTATCTGCTTCCCGTGATTGATGAAAACGGCAGCTTGGGACCTTGCGCGGATGTCTCCGTCCCCTCCCTCCCGCGAGGATCCGTCCAGCGCACGATCGAAGAGACCATCCGTGATTTCTCTGAGGCGCGGATGTCTGTTCATGTGCATATCCGGCAGAGCAAGTCCCTCTCAGACAAGGTGGCCGCCTCGACCTATGTGCGCGGGAACAGCTTGAAGCCGCATTACAATGCCAACAAGAAACATGGTTTCGACTTCGACATCTGTCTTGACGCGAAAGAAGGTGCCGCAGCCATGGCGGCTCTGTCTGAACTCGGATTAACGGAAACAGTTTTCTTCGACAGATTTCATATGTGCGGCGGGTGCAGGTCGGTACGGATGAATGTCCGGGAGGAGTGTTTCAGCTGCAGGTCTCCGAACCTCAAGGAGTCCAAGTTCATCCATCATTTCAAGTGTGCCTATCAGGCAGCGGAGGAGGACTTCCGGCAGGGCTCAGATCTGGTCTGTCCGAAATGCTCGCGTGAGCTCAGGCACTTTGGCGTCGATTATGACAAGCCGGGTATCATCATACGGTGTCAGGCCTGTGGCTCTAGTTCCAGTGATACCGCGGTGGGATTCCAATGCATGGACTGCGGCTATCACACGGACGGGGAGGTAGCTGAGACCACCGACGTCTTCGGATATGCCTTGTCAGAAAAAGGCATTGCCTTCGTTGAAGAAGGACCTGTCGTGATTGGCGGCCTTCAGACAAAACTGCGCTTTGCTGAGTTGCCGCTGGAGCTTGTTATCCAGCTCAACAAGGCCGCCCATGACTTTTCGGAAAAGGAAACACCTTTTTCCCTGATTACAATGAGTTTTCCTGCCCGTCGCGAGATGGTGTCCGAACATGGTATCCGCCTGGTCGAGAATTCCCGTGTTCAGATGATGGAGAACATCAAGAACTACTTCGGAGGGAACGCGGTTACCTATCACGGGGAAGCCCAAGACTATGTCCTCATCAACCGGGTTTCACCGGAAAATGCCCGCGCAAATCTGCCGCAGTATCTTGAAGCTGCACAGTCTGGGCTGAGGATCGACTTGCAGGCGCGGATGACCGTTTTTGGGCTGGAGGATCTCTTTGCATGAACTTGATCTCAGAGAGCCTGACCTATCTCTTCTCGCAAAGTATGGCCAGTATGTTCCTTCTCTTTGCGATTGTGATCATTTTCGAGATTCCCCGCTACTTTCTGCTTTTTTTGGTCGGCGCTTTCATGCACAGGCCGAAACAGCGCCCGCTCGAAGCCGCCTACAGGCACAGGGTGACTGTGATCGTTGCCGGGCATAACGAGGAAGACGCTTTTCCCCGATGCGTCGCCTCCTTGAAGGAGCAGTCCAGACCGCCTGATGAGATTGTCGCATTCAGCGACGGATCCACGGACCGGACAGCTGAGGTGTTGCGCAATCTTTTGGCAAAGGGGGAGATCGACAAAGCCTACGCAACGGATTTGCGCGGAGGAAAATCAGCGGGGTTGAACGTCTGCGAGCGGCTGGCGACCGGCGAAATTGTGGTCAATATCGACTGTGACTGTTCTCTCGACCGGGATGCGATCCGCCGGATTGTGGAGCCTTTCGAGGATCCGGATGTCGGCAGTGTTGCGGGAAACATTCAGGTGCGCAATCCGGAGGCGAGTCTCCTTGCGACAGCACAAGCCATCGAATATCTCGTCACGCTTTCCCTCGGAAAACAAAGCGCCCTTGTTCTGGACCAGGTTACCTGTAGTTCCGGAGGCTTTTCGGCATTTCGCAAGAGTGCGCTAGAGGAAACGGGCGGGGCCGATGCCGGTGGTGGCGAGGATCTCGATGCGACCCTCCGCCTGAGGGCGTACGGCTGGAAGATCGGCTTCCGTGCCGATGCCGTTTGCTACACGGATGTGCCTGTGAAGCTCTCCGGCCTGGTCCGCCAGCGGTTCCGGTGGGAGCGGGACGCGATCCGGCTTCGGTTTCGCAAGTATGCGTTTGAGCTCAACCCCTTCGATCCAAGGTTTAAGATTTCAGAGGTGCTGCATCAGATCGAGTTTCTGGTTTTCAACGTCATCGGCGCAGCGCTCATGCCTTTTTACGTGGCCTGGCTCTTCATTCAGTATGGGAGCTTTGCCATCGTCCTTCTTCTGTCAGTAAAGCTTGTCCTTATATTTCTGGATCTCATCGTCTTTCTCATGGCTGCTTACACGACGCCTTATGTGAACAGTATGAGACTTCTTCCATATGTCGTGGCTTATACGTTTTACAATGGCATCCTGATGCGCTTTGTCCGTCTCGGCGCCTATCTCGATGAGTGGCTTCTCGATAGTTCTTATCGCGACAGCTACGTTCCTCAAAAAGTACATGATGTGAGGGGGAAATAGAATGCGGCGGCTCAAGCGGCATGAAAGAACCGATTCTCACGTGAATGACCGTAGGAAGCAAACCAGAGGCAACAGCCGGTGGGTTTACTTTGTCCTCCTGATGGTGCTTGCGGTTGCGGTCCTCAACTACGTCGCTGGAGACTATGTTATCTTCAGGGCGGATGGTGTCGTGGTGCAGAACCGCGTGGATGTTGAGGCAGAGTATGCCGGGCGCCTGGACAAGGTCTTCGTGCGGATCGGACAGCGCGTTGAAGAGGGCGAACCCCTTGTGGTCTACACCTCGATCGAAATTGCCGACCGTCTTGCGGAGCTTCGCCTGCGGCTTGCGGAACTGAGGCAGCGCGATATCGAGAAGAAAGAGGAAATCGAGGTTGCCGGAAACCTGCTGCCGATCGCAGAAGAGAGGGCGTCACACGCCGAGGCTCTCCGGGCATCTTATGAACAGCTCAGTGATAAAGGATTGGCCGCTGCGGACCGGATGCTCGATATTTTGACAGAGAGCAATGCTGCGCAGGAACTTCTTATCCGGTTGAAAGCACGCATTGCCAGCGAGCAAACGGCGGTTGAGGCCTTGAAGCCTGCACTTGAAAGCGCGCAGCTCGCCCTGGAACGGCTTGGCCAGCACTATGGAGACGGCGTGATCCGGGCACCTGTGCCGGGCATTGCTGGCAGCGGGTTGCCCGCGCAAGGGGAGGTGTTTCTCACCGGTGAGCGCATGCTCTCGATTTATACCGGTGATCGCTATGTGCTCGCCTATTTGCCGTCCCGGCACCTGTTTCCCGTTGAGGTCGGCGAGGCTGTTGTTGTCGACACGGGTCAGGTTTTGATCGAAGGTTCCATTGAAGAGATCCTGCTGGTTTCCGACAAGTTGCCGGAGGAGTTCCAGAACACATTCAAGCCTGTGGAGCGGTCCCAGTTGGCAAGAATTGTCATTCGCGACCCTGAAGGTGTCTCGACCAACACGAAAGTTCAGGTTTTCCGCCGGAATGAAACGGTTCGTGGACTGTCTGAACAGGTTTCGGCTTTGCTGACAGGTCTAACCGATAAGGCAAAGAGCCTGTTTGGCGGAGATAGCTGACATGCGTGCTTGCTCGCCCGGTGCAAGGAGGGGAAAATGAGCTCAAGTGCGCTCGACATGCTGATTGCCCGCCATTGCGAGACTCTCAAGGAGATGCTGTCCGAGTTCACCGCGCTTTACCGGCAAGGTCCGGTCAGTGGGCCGCCAGATTTGCAGGCCATGGAGGTCTTGCACAAACTGAAGGGCAGCAGCGGATCCATTGGCTTCCGGGATGTCAACCTGGCTGCAACGGAACTTGAGGCCCTGCTGAAGGCATCTGCTGACGGCCATGAGGCAGGCGGGCCCCATTGGGAGGAGGCCGGAAAACGTCTCGCCGCTTTAGAGACACTTGTCAGGGACATCCGGCCGGAACAATCGTCTCTGTTCGGGCGTCAGATTTAGCCCGCAATCCGTTTTCTGAAGAGAATAGACCACGCCGCGCGTGTCAGCTTCAGACTCATTCCTCGCTTTCCAGCGTTTCGAAAAGCTGGGCAATCTGGCTTGGCAGGCTGATCGGATCAAAGGGTTTGGGGATCACGGCCGACCGGCTGAACTGGTTCAGTTCCGTAATTTCCTCAGCTTTGGCTTTAGCGGTGATAAAGATGGCTGGTATCGAAGATGCTTCCTCCCTCGCCCGGATCGCCATCAAAGCTTCAGGCCCGCTCATTTCAGGCATCATGACGTCCAGGAGCAGCAGATTGGGCTTATACTCGCACGCGGCAAGGGCTGCCTGCTTTCCATTTTCGCAGGCCATCACGTCATAGCCACCCAACTCGCGAAGTGTGAGGCACACAATCTCGCGAATATCCGGCTCATCATCTGCATAAAGAATTTTCGTTAACACGGCCAAATTTTCTCCCTCGAGATCTGGCTCTTTCTCACTATAGCTTCAAAATATGAATCACAAAATTATTTCAGAATTTCTACCTGAACTTGGCAGAATACGCTCTTATGTACGCGTCGCTTTAAATGCTGTTTGACAAGTAATTAACAGCGATCACTGGTAATTCCGGCAGTTGTAAGAATTGCATTTTTACGCAAACCAGAAGAATAGGTGTTGAAGAGTTTTTGATGGGGTTGTCTGGGTAATGTCACGTTGTTGATAGCTTAACTGTCGCTGGTTAATCGGGTGCGATGAACAGATCGGCCGTCAGCTACAAGAACCATCGTTTTCCACCGCAGATTATCGCCCAAGCCGTGTGGCTGTATTTCCGGTTTCCCCTTAGCTTGCGGCTGGTCGAGGAAATGCTGTTGGAGCGCGGCATCGTCGTGTCCTATGAAACGATCCGGCGCTGGGGCCGCAAATTCGGTGCGGCTTATGCAAAGCAGCAACGTAGAAAACGCCCTTCGCGAAAGGATATCTGGCATCTGGACGAGGTGGTGATCACCATCGGCGGCCGGAAGCACTGGCTTTGGCGAGCGGTCGATCAGGACGGATACGTTCTCGACGAAATCGTTCAGGCGCGCCGCAATACAAAAGCTGCCAAGCGATTACTGGTCCGGCTGCTGAAGAAGCAAGGCCTCGCGCCGAAGCGGATCATCACCGACAAGCTGCGCTCATATGGAGCAGCAAGGCGGGACGTGATGCCAACTGTTGAACATCGATCGCACAAAGGCCTGAACAATCGCGCGGAAAATTCGCATCTGCCTGTGCGAAAACGAGAGCGGGTGATGCAAGGTTTTCGATCCGCCGGCGGATTGCAACGTTTCATCTCGATCTTTTCGGCGATCAAAAATCACTTCGTCCCACCACACCAGAAGCACTCCGCCCTTGCCATTCAACTTTATCGTATCCGCGCAATGGCGCAGTGGAAAGCTGCGGCCCGCGCAGTATCTTGATTTCAACCGCAAACCCTTCACCTGGCTTCAGCCAAACAACGTGACATCACCCTCACTTGCGATAGAACTGCATGCGTCTGCTGGAGCGCTCTGAGATCGAACCGGTGGCCCCGTATTGGTAAATCAATCCGGCTTGATGGGAAGATCGACAATTGCCAAGCGGCATTGAGAATGGCTTTCAGCTACCGGCCGTCCACGAAGCTTAAGATGCGGCGGTGGCAGGAGGTGGGGTGGCTGTCGCCGAGCCGATCGCAAGGGCTGCATCGCGGCCGCCATAGCCGGCAACGAGTGCGCTTTGATCGGCAAAGGCCTGTGCGTCGACCGCTGCGGGATCGCAGATGTCGCAAAGCGCCTTGTACATGATCGCAAATTCGCCCGCGAAGGCCGGATTCTCCGCAAGGTTTGTCGTCTCCTCCGGATCAGAGTCCAGATTGAAGAGTTCTGGCGTAAAGCCGTGATAATGAATGAGTTTCCATGGGCCCTTACGCACCATGAAGCAGCCGGAAACGGCGCCCACAGCATGATATTCACTGAACACTACCCGTTCGACATCGTCCTGTTCGGCTGCGATGTCATACAGCGAACGACCCGGACGGTCGCCCTCGAGTTTTGCTCCGAAGTGATCGAGAATTGTCTCGGAAACATCAACGAGGCTGACCGGCGTCTGGCAAAGCTTCGACGTGGCCGTTGGCGGAACGAGAAGCATCGGCACGGAAACCGATTCCTCGTACATGTTGGCCTTTCCCCAAAGCCCACGTGCACCGACATTGTCGCCATGATCGGACGTGTAGATCAACGTGGTATTCTGCGAGAAACCGTTGGCATCGAGCGCAGCGACGATCTTGCCGATGTTGTAATCCAGCCAACTGCACAGCGCATAATAGACGCGGCGTGCAAGCTGGCGCTCGTCTTCGTCACGCATCGCCTCGTCGCCACCGAAGCAGGCAGCCTGCTTGGCCACCCACGGATGCTGAACATAGCCATCACGGGGAGCGAGCTTGATCGGCGGCAGTGAGCCTTCGGGATAAAAATCGAGGAATTCCCGCGGTACGATCAGGGGGAAATGTGGTGCAACCAGTCCTACATAGAGGCACCAGGGATCATGCAGGCCAAGGGAGGCCGTGTCGCTCAGCCATTGCTCGGTACGCTGCACGACCGACGTATCATACTGGATATACGGGCTGTCGCCGGGACCGATATAGTCGCCAAGCATCCGCTCGCTCTTGACCACGCGCTCCTCCTCGCGCCTGATCGATCCCCAGACCATGCCGTGACCGCCGGCTATATGCATGGGAATATGCTCGACATCGAAACCCGCCGGATCTTCGTCGGAACGGTAATGCAGCTTGCCGATCGATTCGACCCTTACGCCGATATCCTGAAGCGCGTGCCCCCAGCCACGCGGCGAACCGGTATAGGGCATTGCATTATCCCATAACCGGTTCTTGTGCACATATTGCCCGGATGCGAAGGAAGCGCGCGCCGGTACGCAGATAGGGCATGGCGTATAGGCATGAGCAAAGCGGACCCCGCGACGGGCCAGTGCATCCAGGTTCGGCGTATGTACGGTCACGTCGGATTGAACGACCCCCAGGGCAGCCGACGTATGTTCGTCCGACATAATGATCAGCAGATTGCCTGTCTGTGTCACTTTCGGTGCCCTCCTTTTTCTCTTAGCCGTCAGCCGCTGGCTGCAGATGAGCGCCTGGAACCGAAATGTCGGGCCGCACGCGCTTGATCCAGTCCGCATCAAGCTCCGGCGTCGCATCCACGAGTGATTTTGTGTAAGGCTCGGTTGGGGCGTCGAGCACCTCGTGAACCGGCCCCTTGTTCACGATCCGGCCATGCCGCATGACCACAACCGTATCGGCAATCTCGCGCACCGTTGCAACGTCATGGGTAATGAAGATGATTCCGAGCCCGAATTCTTGTTTCAGCTTTTTGATCGTACGCAGCACCTCCGCCGCCACCAGCTGATCGAGCGCTGATGTGACTTCATCGCAGATCAGGAGATCGGGACTCGCGGCAAGCGCTCGCGCGATGGCAACACGTTGCTTTTCTCCGCCTGAGAGCTGGTCGGGATAGCGATTGGCATAGGCCGCCGGCAGTTCGAGGCTGGCAAGCAGTTCGCTAACCCGTGCAGCCCGTGCCTTACCCTTCAGGCCGTGAAAGAACTGGAGGGGACGACCGATAATCTTGCCGACGGTATGAGCCCGGTTCAGCGATAGATCGGGAAGCTGATGGACAAGCTGAATCCTGCGCAAGGTGTCCTTATCGCGCATCTCCACGCTCGGCAGGAGTTCCTGCAGGTCAAACACCATCGTGCTGAGCGTGGGCGGCAGAAGCCCGCAGATCGACCGTGCAAGGGTGGATTTTCCGGAACCGCTTTCACCGACAATCGCGACAGTCTCGCGTCGGCGGACATGCAGGGTGATATCGTCCAGCACCTTCACGCCGCCGCCATAGCTTGCGCTCAGCCCGTCAATAGTGAGAAGGGCGCGCTCTGCCATGTCGGGGCCCGAAACCTCGATATCGCCACTGTCGAAACCGTGCAGCAATTGCTGCGTATAGGCCATTTTCGGAGCGGCAAGGATCTCGCGTGTTGGTGCCATTTCCACCACATTGCCGTGACGCATCACCATGATCCGGTCAACGATCTGGGCGACCAGGGCAAGGTCATGCGTAATATAAAGCCCGGCTGTGTTGGTCCGGGCAAGCGCGCGCTTGATGCAGGCGAGAACGTCGAGCTGCGTCGTCACATCGAGTGCCGTGGTAGGTTCGTCGAAGATCAGCAGATCCGGATCTGTCGCCATCGCCATGGCAATCATAGCCCGCTGCAATTGCCCGCCTGACAACTGATGCGGGTATCGATGCCCGATCCTGTCCGGATCCGGCAAGCCAAGTTCGCGGTAAAGTGTCGCTGCCTTGCGATCGATGTCGGCACGGCGCATGCTCGACTTCAACAGCAGCACCTCGGCAAACTGCTGGCCGATAGTATGCGCCGGATTGAAGTAGCTCGCTGCCGACTGCGCAACATAGGCGACTTTCATGCCCCGCATTTTCTCAAGTGTCGCAACAGAGGCCGATGTCATCTCGACGCCGTTGACGTGAACGGTGCCACCCGAGAAGCGACCGCCCGGACGCACATAGCCGAGCGCTGCCATTCCAATCGTGGATTTTCCCGCGCCGCTTTCGCCGATCACGCCCAGCATTTCGCCGCGTTCAAGCTCCAGCGACACGCCATGAAGGATTTCAGTCCAGGCCTTGTCCTTTTCGACTTCGATGCGGAGATTTTCGATTTTGAGAAGTGGCATCTTGTCCATTCATTTCACTCGCAGGCGGAATTCGAGATCATCAATCGCCATCAGCCGATCACCGGTTATGCCGAGCCAGGAATTCAACGAAGAAATTCGTCGCGATCGCCAGAGACGAAATGACGAAAGCAGGGAAGAACGGCGCTAAAACCCCGAAACTAATCGCCGATGCGTTTTCGCGTACCATCGAGCCGAGGTCTGCTGCCGGCGGCTGAATCCCCAGACCCAAGAAGCTCAGGGCTGCGATGAACAGGAAAATGTAGCAGAACCGCAGGCCGAATTCGGTAATGATTGGCATGCGCACGTTCGGCAAAATTTCATGGATCATCAGCCACGGCAGACGCTCCCCGCGTAGACGAGCCGACTCGAAATACTCCATCGCCGTGGCGTTCATCGCCACGAGGCGTGCAAGCCTGTAGACCCTCGCTCCGTCCACCACCGCAATGATTGCGATCAGAACCCCGGTCGAAGGGCCGACTGCTGCAATCACCAGCAGAGTCGTAATCAGGGTCGGGATCGCAATGATCAGATCAACGATACGCGACAGCACCATATCGACCCTGCCCCGCGCGATGGCCGCCCAGAAGCCCATGGACATACCGAGCGCAAAAGCCGCAAAAGCCGCAGACAGCGCAATGATCATGGTGTTTCTCGTGCCATAGAGCAGACGGGAGAGAAGATCGCGACCGAGCTGGTCAGTTCCCAGCAGATTGCCGCTGTGCTCCGATGTCTGTTGCCAGAAGGCGCCGGCCCACATCGAACCGACTATGTCATTGGGAGAAAACGGAGCGACGATCCCGGCCGCCAAGGATGCAAGAAGCCAGAGCCCGACGAGGGCGAGGAGAACCCAGCCGAAGGATTTGAAAATGATGGCCATGGATTTTTTCATCTTGGAAACCGCAAACGTGGGTTGAAGGCGATCGCCACGACATCTGCGACGGTGTTGAGAAAGAGGTAGAGCCCCGCAAAGATCAAGCCTCCCGCCTGGACGACCGGCAGGTCGCGCTGGGTTACACTGTCGATGAGAAGCTGGCCGAGGCCTGGATAGACGAAAATCACCTCGACGACGACCACGCCGACAATCAGATATGCCAGGTTCACCACGATAACATTGATAATAGGCGCGATGGCATTGGGCAGAGCATGTCGCAAGATACGCACCCTGAGCGGCACGCCCTTGAGTTCTGCCATCGCCATATAGGGCTGGTCCAGGACATCGATGATCGCAGCTCTGATCATGCGCATCATATGCGCCACCACTGCAAAGGCCAATGTGACCGACGGCAGGACCAATATCCTGACATGATCAAGAAAGGTGCTGTCGGGACTGAACGTCGAAATGGGCGGAAACAAGGGCCATTGCAGCGCGAACAGGGCTACCAGCACATAAGCGACGAAAAATTCCGGCATCGAAATGGCGCCGAGCGTCACCAGGCTGGCGATCCGGTCGAAGGCCGTTCCTTGCCGCAGAGCGGCTCCGATACCCAGAAAAAGCGCAATCGGAACGGAAATGAGCGAGGCCATGCCAGCAAGAGCGAGTGTGTTTTCAAGACGGAAGGAAATCGCCTTGGTAACAGGTTCGTGGGTGGTAATGGAGGTGCCGAGGTCGCCATGAAGAACGCCCCACACCCATAACCCGAAGCGGACGACCGAAGGCTGATCAAGCCCCATTTTAATCCGGAAGGCTTCAAGCGCTTCGGATGAGGCCGCATTTCCAAGAACGGCGCGCGCGACGTCTCCTGGAAGAAGATCAACTGCGAAGAAGATCGCCGCAGAGATGACCGCGAGCATGACAATGCCTGCGATAAAGCGAACGAGAATTGTTCTGGCAAGGACCGACAAGTTTTTACTTTCCTATGCGGGTTAACGCGGCCTAAGCCGCGTTAACCGTCGTCTTGTATTAGACGAACCACCAACGTTCGGCCGCACGGAAACCGTCCAGGTCCCAGTTGTTGCCGAGATCACCATGGCCGATCTTCTTGCTCGTCGCGTCAACGAAGTTGGCAAAGGCGAAGATGTTGGACGTGCCGCGGGAATAGATGATTTCCTGCATGTCGAAATACATCTGACGGCGCTTGTCCTCGTCGACTTCCTTGCGGGCAGCAACGACGAGCTGGTCGAGCTGCTCGTCCTTCATGCCCGTCTCGTTCCAACCTGCCTCTGCGGCGCTGGTGGTATAGGCCCCGCCGATCGTCAGATCTTCCGTAGGCCGTCCCGACCAACGCGACGCGCAAAGCGGAACCTTCGTCCAGACCCGGTCCCAATAACCGTCGTCAGGCACGCGCTTTACATTGATATCGATGCCGGCCTCGGCCGCGTGTTGCTTGTAGAGAACAGCGGCATCGACAGCACCTGAGAACGGCACTTCGGACACTTCGAGGTCAATGGCAAAATTGGCGAGACCGGCTTTTTTGAGAAGCGACTTGGCCTTATCCGGATCGTATTCGCGCTGCGGGAGGTCCGGATTGAAATAGCCATAGGCCGACGAGATAGGCTGGTCGTTGCCGACCGTTCCATAGCCGTTCAAAATACGCTTCACCATATCCTCGCGGTTGATCGCGTACTGCATGGCTTTGGCCGCATCAGGATTGTTGAACGGCGCCATGGTCTGCATCATCGGGAACACATAATGCGCCTTGGAAGGCAAAGACAGGATCTCGATGGAGTCGTTGCGCTTAAGCAGCTCAACGGTTTTCAGGTTCACCTGGTTATAGGCGTCGATCTGCCCCCCGATCAGGGCAGACGTACGTGCCGACGGATCGGCGATGGCAATGAGTTCGACGCTGTCGAAATGCCCGCGCCCTTCCTTCCAGTAGCTCTGGTTCTTCGTGAACTTCGCCGAAACGCCCGACTGCCAGTGCTCCAGCTTGTAGGGACCCGTGCCATTGCCATCCATCGGATCGACCGTGCCGTCAGCGACGATGGCGGCTGCCGGGATGGTGAGAAGGGCGGGAAAATTGACGTTGCCCTGTTTGAGAACAATCGTAACCTCCAGCGGGCCGGTCACGGTGATGCTGTCGACATCCTTCAGGAATGGCTTGAGCGCAGAGGTGGATTTTTCCGCAAGGTGCCGTTTGATCGTATAGACGACATCTTCCGCAGAGAAAGCCTTGCCGTTGTGGAAGGTGACGCCATCACGGAGTTTGAACACCCAGGTCTGGGCATCCGGGGAGCTTTCCCAGGATGTCGCAAGCTCGGGAATGAGCTTGCCGCCCGGCGCGACCTCGATGAGGCAATTGCGGACGATGTACTGAGCGATGTTGTAGAATTTGGTATCATTGGACGTCGTGTCCAACGTGTCGGTGGTCTTGAAATCGCCAATGCCGACGCGGAAATGACCGCCAGACTTGGGTTCGTTGGCGCGCCCAACCTGAGGGTTCAGAATTAGGGCCGCGCTGGCGACGCCGACCCCGGCCAGGAAGCGGCGACGATCGATTGAGCCGTTGAAGATCAAAGTTATGTTCCCTTCTGATTTGGTTTGGGATGCCCTTTTCGGGCTTTTGTTTTTTGGAGCTCCCCTTCACGGGGCGTCTCTTGGAAGCAGTTGGGAGGTCCCGCCTTTGACGAACCGCCCATTTCGAGCGCGCTCGCCCGGCGTTTAGTCCCGATAGTCTGGGCATTCCTTGTCGAGGATCAGCTTCATTTCCTCGAAATGCTGAATGCAGAAATCCGGAATGGATTCCCAATCCTGCGCGGTTTGTTCGGCAGCTTCGTGCGACAACAGCTTCAACGGACGGCCCGTCGACATTGCCGCGATCACGATCTTGGAAGCGCGATCGAAGGTATAGATGTCATCCCAGGCTTCGCCGATTGTCGGGGCAGTAATCATGACCCCGTGGTTGCCCATCAGCATCCGGCTCCTGTTACCCATCAGACCGGCCAGGCGCGCACCCTCTTCCTCCGAATTGGCCATGCCGCCGTAGTGGAGGTCGACCGCAACGCGATTATAGTAGCGGGCCGAATTCTGATCGATCGCGGGCATTTCCGGCGGATCCAGGCTTGCGAGCGCAGTCGTCATGATAGGATGCAGATGCATGATGACACGTGCCGACGGGCAGAGGCTATGGACCTGTCCGTGGATGATCCGAGCCGTTGTATCGAGATCCTGACGTTCGCGTGTCGCCTCAGGATCGTTCATGTCGACGAGAATGAGGTCAGAGGCTTTGACGCGTGAGAAATGAACCCATTTCGGGTTGATCAGAAAACGCTTTCCGTCGGCAGAGAGCGCGATCGAATAATGGTTCGCAACGGCTTCATGCATGTCTGCGCGCACGGTCATTCGCAGTGCGGCAGCGAGGTCTATTCTTGCCTGATTTTCGTCGACAACATATTTGTCCAAGACAGCTTCCTTTTCGATCTTCGCCCGCCCGGACCCGGGTAAATTCGGGCTGACGGATACGTCCGGGATTGGGAACATCCCTTTTTAATGCGGCCGCAGTGCGAAATAGCGCGGATGTATTTCTGTGAGCGCGCCTGGAGCTAACCCCTGACAAACCCTGGAAAGACAGGAAAAAGTGAGATGCCGCGCTGCAAAAAGTAAATAACAAAAAACAGAGTTAGGGCTTAGCCACAACCTAACGACCATGTGCGCGGCTGCCGGGGGACGGTTAGGTCTCTCCTAATCAGTGCTATCGGATTTGCTATTTTTGTTTGTTCAGCAATGCCCATAGCCTTCCAGTAACGCATGGCCGACCTGGAAGCGGCTCATGCACGATTGAGAAAATGGGATAAGTTACTTATGGCTTTGGAAAGAGTTGATACCGTCGTAATTGGCGCCGGTCAGGCAGGCATCGCCGTGAGCGAACACCTGAGCAAGAACCGCACCGCCCATGTCGTGCTGGAGCGCGGCCGGATCGCCGAGAGCTGGAGAACCGCTCGCTGGGATTCTCTCGTTGCAAACGGTCCAGCCTGGCATGATCGTTTTCCAAACCTCGAATTCGAAGGCAATCAGGACAGTTTCATCTCCAAGGATGCCGTCGCGGACTATTTCACCGCCTATGCCGAGAAGTTCAATGCCCCTGTTCGCAGCGGCGTGGAGGTGCAGTCAGTGGTTCGCAAGGATCGCGAACGGGGCTTCCTGGTGTCCACGGACAAGGGGCCATTCGAGGCGCTGAACGTCATTGTCGCGACCGGGGCTTTCCACAAGCCCTCTATCCCGCCCATCATTGCGGAAACTGCCGGTCTGCTGCAAATGCATTCGTCGGAATACCGCAACCCAGCTCATCTGCAGGAGGGCAATATCCTGGTGGTCGGCGCGGGATCATCCGGTGTCCAGATCGCCGATGAACTCGCTCGCAGCGGCCGCAAGGTTTACCTCTCCGTCGGTCCGCATGATCGACCGCCTCGTACCTATCGCGGTCGCGACTTCGTATGGTGGCTCGGTGTCCTGGGTAAATGGAATGCACAAGCTCAGGCGCCCGGCGCAGAACATGTCACCATAGCCGTGAGTGGCGCGCGGAACGGTGAAACTATCGACTTCCGCAAGCTCGCAGAGCTCGGCATGACACTGGTTGGCCGGACCGAAAGCTTTGAGAACGGTACGCTCCGCTTCGCGGATGATGTGGGCCGCAACATCGCGCGTGGCGACGAGAACTATTTATCGCTTCTCGACGAGGCGGACGCCTATATCGAGCGAAACGGCCTGGACCTTCCCGAGGAACCTCAGGCGCGAGTCTTCGGCCCAACGCCGGACTGCATCACACATCCTATCCACGACCTCAATCTCAAAGAAGCTGGGATCACAACGATCATCTGGGCAACCGGATTCCGCGTGGACTACAGCTGGGTCAAGCTCAATATTTTCGACGAGAACGGTCGACCGATCCATCAGCGTGGTGTGTCACGGGAGCCGGGGATGTATTTTCTCGGCCTGCCCTGGCTGTCCGGGCGCGGTTCCAGCTTCATCTGGGGTGTTTGGCATGACGCAAAATATGTCGCGGATCATATTCTGATTCAGCAACAATATCGCGACTACAAAACCACGACGGAACGGTTGCGAGCCGCAGCTGAATAACACGGTTTTTGAGAGCTCCAGGCCGCGCGCTGAAGGGACATGAGATGGCACATACACGCATTAGAAAATTCAATACGAAGGACACCTATCCGGAGCAGAAGCTTGACAACGATTTGTGTCAGGCCGTGGTCGCAAGAGGGAGAACTGTCTTTTTGCGCGGCCAGTGCCCCCAAGACCTCGACACGGCTGAAAACATCTCCAGCCACGATCCGGTCGAACAGACCCACAAGGTCATGCAGAATATCCGCCAGCTTATCGAGGAAGCTGGCGGCTCGATGGAGCATCTGTGCAAGGTCGTCGTTTACCTGACGGATGTGCGCCACCGCGAGGCGGTTTACCGCACGATGGGCGAATACATCAAAGGCGTTCATCCTGTGTCGACCGGCGTGGTCGTCACCTGCCTTGCGCGCCCGGAATGGCTTGTCGAGATCGACGGTACCGCCGTCATCCCCGATTGAACCGGAATAGCAAGGGAGTGGGAGGCCGGACATGACCTTTTCCATCGTTGCCCGCTGTGGCGAAACCGGACAGTTCGGTGTCGCCATCTCCTCGTCGTCGCCTGCCGTCGCGGCTCGCTGCGTCTTCGCACAAGCCGGGATCGGCGCGGTGTCAACGCAGAATGTCACCAATCCGGCGCTTGGGCCTCGAATGCTTGCCGAGATGAAAAACGGCGGGAACGCCGAACAGGCCGTGTCGGCGGCCCGCGATGCGGATGGTTTTCCAGACTATCGGCAGCTTCTTGCGATTGACGCAAATGGCCGCACCGCAATCCATTCGGGACCTAAAGCACTGGGTATTTGGACCAGCGCAAACGGCACGGATTGCGTTGCCGCGGGCAACCTTCTGGCTAATGATCAGGTCCCCGCTGCCATGGTGGCTGCCTTTGAAAAGACCGGTGGTGTGCTTGCAGATCGGCTCGTCGCGGCCATGCAGGCAGGCTTGGCCTCGGGCGGTGAAGCTGGTCCGGTGCACTCCGCCGGGCTTCTGGTTGTCGATCGGCAAAGTTGGCCCTATGTCGAGCTACGTATTGACTGGCTGGACGGGGATTGTCCGATTGCAGCACTTGGCCGCGCCTGGGAAGTCTACAGTCCCCAGGCAGACGCCTATGTCACACGCGCCCAGAACCCAACTGACGCCCCCTCCTACGGTGTTCCTGGTGACGAATGAAGGATGAAGCGCGGGAGCGGCACATCTATAGCGTGCTTGTCCGACTGCAAAAGCGTTTGTAAAAATAGAACTTGCAAGGTTTCAGCTTTTTAAAGGACAGAGAACCGGCGTGCCCCTTCGTATCACGTTCAGACAGCTGGAGTATTTCGTCGCTGTCTGCGATTGTGGTTCGATTGCCCATGCGGCGCAGAAGATAAATGTTTCCTCCCCCTCCATTTCTGCGGCGATCGCACAACTTGAAGCCGAGTTCGGCCTCAAGTTGTTTGTCCGCCGTCATGCGCAGGGCCTTTCCCTTTCCCAAACCGGTCAACTGTTCCTCATCGCTGCGCGCGAGACACTGGAGAAGGCCAATGCGCTTAATCAATTGGCGGCCAATGTCGCCGGTACAGTACGCGGCAATCTCAGAGTGGGTTGCCTTCTGACATTTGCCCAGATCGTCCTGCCACGTCTGCGCCGCAGTTTTGTCGATCGGTTTCCCGAGGTCGAGTTCAGCCAGTTCGAGCGGGACCAGTCAGAGCTTTTCAATGAATTACGCGCAGCCAAGCTTGATGTGGCTCTCACCTACGATCTCAACATTCCGGCGGATTTCAACTTCGTATCCCTGGTGCGACTGCCGCCATTTGCGCTGTTTAGCGAGGGTCATCCGCTTGCGGAGCGTCAGTATGTCTCGCCGATGGACCTTGCCAGCTATCCAATGGTTCTGCTCGATCTGCCGATGAGCGCCGATTACTTCCTGTCGATTTTCTCCTCGCTCGGTATCCGTCCGGAAATCGTCGAGCGAACACGGGACATGGCAGTGATGCGCTCGCTCGTTGCAAATAATTTCGGATATTCAGTCGCTAATATCCGGCCTTTGTCCAACCTTGCGCCCGATGGCAACAAGCTCTGTTTTGTACCCCTGTCGGGGCCGGTTCGTCCGCTCAATATGGGTCTTCTCATGTCGCAGGGCTCGGAGAATTCCCGCACCATCTCGACTTTCATCGATCACGCGAAAAGCTTCATCCTTCAGGGCGACACCTTTGATCTCGTCGGCAGCTGAAACGCGTTTGCTTCCATTAAGAAATGACAATGTCCCATATGCCGAGAATAAAGCCGCTGCTCGAAAAGCTCGTCGCCTTTCCGACAATCGCGGGCACATCGAATCTTGAACTGATCGACTGGGTCAAAAGCCGGCTTGTCGAGTCCGGGTTCGCAGTCACGGTCGTACCCTCCAGGGATCGGATAAAAGCCGGGCTCCTCGCGCGGTTCGGGGATGGCACCGGCGGCACGATGTTTTCCGCTCACACCGATGTAGTTTCCGCCGAGGGGCAGATCTGGACCACAGATCCGTTCTCGCTTGTCGAGCGCGCGGACCATTATATCGGTCGCGGGACAACCGATATGAAGGGTTTCATCGCCTGCGTTCTGGCTCTCGCTGAAACCTTTCGCGAGACACCGCCTGCAGGGCCGGTCACGATCTGCCTCAGCTGGGACGAGGAACTGGGATGCCGCGGCATTCCGGAAATGATCGATTGTGTTCTTCCGGTGCTGGGCCGGCCGGACCTCTGCATTGTTGGCGAACCAACCTTGATGCGCCCCGTGCTCGGGCACAAAGGCAAAGCCAGCTATCGCGCTGAATTCCAAGGCACGCCCGGTCACTCTGCGATGGCCCCCTATTTTACCAATGCTTTGCACGGTGCTGCGGAATTCGTTCTGGCGTTGCGCAGCCTTCAGGAGGCGTTGGCGCGCGAGGGTATACAGGACGCAACTTTCGATCCGCCTTTTTCCACTGTCCATGCTGGTATTGCCCGCGGCGGCGTCGCGCTCAACATCGTGCCGAGCCACGCTGAAGTGTTGTTTGAAATCCGCCACCTTGCCGACGAAGCGCCGGATGACATCCTGTCGCGCCTCGATCTCCCAAAAGGTATGAGCGTAAGCTGTACGGGGCAATATCCAGGGCTATCGGGCAACGCAGACGAGCCTATGATTGCACGTTTTTCAAAGGCCCTGCCCGACAAGACGCCCTCGACAGTGGCCTTTGGCACGGAGGCCGGATATTTTGCTCAACTTGGCATCCCGACCATCGTCTGCGGCCCCGGCACGATGAAAGATGGCCACCAGCCCGATGAAGCGATCGCCATCGAGCAGCTTGATCGCTACTACACCCTGATCCGCGACTGGATTGCCAACTGACGGCTTCGCATTTCCTTAATTGGAACTAAGTCATTTCTTTCTTTCTAAGGCTCGATCCCCACGCCATCTTGGCTTCAGCGTATCTTGGGCAGGACCGCATTCAAGGCTGCAGGCGCAGGTCTGACGTCGACGGTCGCGAAAAGGAGATTTGAATGACGAAGCATGTGAACCCGACGACCGAGCTTGCCGAAAATGTGGCCACGCCCTTCGAGAACGCTCAGGCCATGCCGGTGTCGGCTTATACGAGCGAGGACTTTCTGGCGCTCGAACAGTCCGAGATCTTCGCCAAGAGCTGGCTTTGCGCCGGCCGCGCCGACTCCTTGAAGGAGCCTGGCGACTACGTCACGATCGAGATTTCCGGCGAACCGATCATCGTTCTTCGCGACAGGCAGGGCGAGTTGCGCGCGCTCTCGAATGTATGCCGTCACCGCATGTCGGTCCTTCTTGAAGGGCGCGGTAATGTCCGCACCATCACCTGTCCCTATCACGCCTGGACCTATTCGCTCGATGGCAGCCTTCGTGGCGCACCGGCAATGGAGAAAAATGGCAGCTTCTGCAAGCAGGATACAAAGCTGCCCGCCATTCGCTGCGAAGAATGGCAAGGCTGGATCATGGTCACACTCGATGCTGACCTGCCGTCTGTCGCAGAAACCCTTTCTGACGTCGATGGGCTGGTCGGCTACCTCAACATGGGCGACTATGTCGAAACCTTCCGCGAGGAACACCGCTGGGACACCAACTGGAAAATCCTCGCCGAGAATTTCATGGAGAGTTATCATCTGCCGATGTGTCACTCTGGCACTATCGGAGGCGCAACCAAGCTTCAGGACATGGTCTGCCCGGAAGGCTTCGCGAGCTTCAATTACCATCACATCCTGAAGGATGACTCCGTGCCGCTCGCCCTGGCGCATCCCTCGAACACCGTGCTCGAAGGCGATCAGCGTCGGCGTACCTGGCTGCTTGCAATCTACCCCTCGCTGATGATCACTCTGACGCCTGGCTACTTCTGGTATCTTTCGCTCCTGCCCGATGGTCCGGGCGGTGTAAAGATCCTCTACGGCGGCGGCCTGTCTCCTGAGTTCATGAATGATCCAAAGGCGGAAGAGCACTTCGGGGCACTGAAGAAACTGCTCGATCACGTCAATGACGAAGACCGGGGCTGTACAGAGCGCGTTTGGAAAGGTCTTCAGAGCAAATTTGCAAAACCGGGCCCCTTGTCTCACCTCGAGCGACCGAATTACGAGTTCGCGACCTGGATTTCGAAGATGGTTTCGGCAAAGTAGGTCGGGCACCGCAATCCGCCTTTCGGCGGATTGCATCCTTCCGATTGTCGCCACAACCGCGATGACGATCACGACAGCAACCGTCAGTCGCAGCAAGACCACAAGAATCATCAGAGCTAACGGCGACGCTGTTCGTCCGACAAACAAGGCCTGTCTTCCATGCCTCAAATAGACATGTTCCCCCCACCAACTGAGGTCGGATCGACCCTCTATGGAGACGACGTCGAAGCCATCATTCGACGCATTGTCCGCCAAGGACGACCGGAAGATGCCATCGCATTTTATGGCTCCTCTTCGTTTCTTCACTGGACCAGATTATGCGAAGATCTTGGAACGACGCGGGTCGTCAATCTTGGCTTTGGTGGCGGCACATATGCGACGGCTCTTCATTATTTTGACCGCCTCCTCGTGCCACTCAAGCCCGCACGGATCGTGCTGTATTTTGGCGAGAACGACATCTCGAACGATGGTCTGACAGCCGAGTCAACCTACGCCCGTTTCAAGATGCTGATCGCCCGAATTACCGCGAGCCTTGGCAAAATTCCGGTTTTCTGCCTCTCTACCAAGCAAAGTCCGGGCAAGTGGATTTACGCAGGGGAAGTAAGTGATCTGAACCAACGGATTGCAGCGGCCTGCGAGACAATTGACCACCTGCACTTCGTTGACGTTGGTTCTGCCCTGATCGGTGAGAACGGCAAACCGATGAGCAGGTATTTTATTGCTGACAAGGTTCATATCAACGATGGTGGTTATGCAATGTGGGCCCGCATCCTAAAAAGTACGCCTGGCCTACTCTAGGCGGGCTCTTTGCTCCGGCTCTCATCCCTTAAATGGCATACACACCGGGCATACGGCCAATTAGCCCGCGCCGAACTGACGATATCAGAATTGCTTCTTTTTCCTCGTCATTCGCCCGCTTTAGATTCCCAGCGCAAAACAATGGAAACGGCAGTTGCGTCAGTCCGCTGCAAACATGCTTTCAACCCTTGCCTGAGCTAAGCGCCGAGGGCTTAGAAACAGTGCGAGCATCGGCTCCATGTGTTTGGCGGCAACTTCAGACGCCTACCGGCGACCACGCTTCGAAGGGAAAGGTCGAGAGGGGGCTTTCACGATTCTCCCTCTCCCGCCTACAAAAGGATAGATAAAGAATGGCTTTGGATCACGTCATCATCATTGGGGCCGGTCAGGGTGGCTTCCAGGCTGCGGCGAGCCTTCGTCAAGAAGGCTATCAGGGCCGCATCACCATGATCGGCGAAGAGCCGGGATTACCCTACCAACGGCCTCCCCTTTCCAAGGCGTATATGAAAGACGCCGATCCGGAGCGGCTGCGGCTTCGTCCGGCAATCTTCTTCGAACAGAACCAGATCGGCGTGATTGCTGGAATGAGAGTCGACAGGATCGACCGGCACAACCGGACGATCAAGACCGCGGCAGGTGAAACCCTGCAATACGATCATCTCATTTTGGCGACCGGGACACGAAACGCCGTGCCCCCCGTCAGTGGCATCGAGAATGATCGTGTGCTCGGTCTGCGAACGATGGCAGACGCTGATCGATTGAGTGCCGCGATGGAAGATGCAAAGCGCATCATTATCATCGGTGGCGGCTTCATCGGACTTGAATTTGCGGCAGTCGCGCGGACCGCAGGCCGCGAGGTCGTGGTTCTTGAGGCAGCAAATCGTCTGATGGAGCGCGCGGTCAGCCCGGAAATGTCGGAGCACTTTCACAAAATCCATGAAACGCGCGGAACCGATATCCGAATGGGTCAGCCAGTCGTCGAAGTGACAAGCGATCCGCGGACAAAGATTTGCTGCGCGAGGCTCGGGGACGGGGAGCATTTTGAAGGTGACTTCATATTGCTGGCCGCCGGTGTTCGGCCGAACCAGGAACTGGCCGAGGCTGCCGGCCTCCAAACGGAAAACGGAATTGTCGTGGACAATTTCCTTGTGTCTTCCGATCCACTGATTTCCGCACTGGGCGATTGCGCCGCGTTTCCCGATCCAGCGACGGGCGCCCGCATCAGACTGGAATCGGTACAGGCAGCGTCCGACCACGCCAAGATGATCGCGAAGAGGCTGACGGGGAAACAGGTTCGTTACGATGCAATCCCGTGGTTCTGGAGCGACCAGTTCGAGGTAAAGCTACAGATTGCCGGCCTTGCTCCAGCCGATAGCCGAAACGTTGCGAAGTCGGATGACGAGGGCCGTTTTCGGGTCTACCGGTTCGCAGAGGATCGGCTCGTCTGTGTCGAGACGGCAGACGCAGCCAAGGAGCATATGGCGGCGCGAAAGCTGTTGGCATCCTCGTCACCGATCTCCTTGCAGCAATTGCAGGAACACGACTTTCAGCTTGTCGCACTGATGGGCCACGTGAAAAAGTAGCTTAAGCTCTTGATGAGTGAAGTGGTCCCGGAAATCCGGGCAGGTTGCTAAGGTGTATCCCATTGATCCGAAGGGATACGAGAATGGCGAAACGCCGGAATTTTCCGGACACGTTCAAGGCGAAGGCCGCGCTTGAGGCTTTGCGCGGTGACAAGACGATCCTGGAGATCGCAGCCAAGTATCAGGTCCATCCGAACCAGGTGAGCCCATGGAAACGTCAGGCTGTCGAAGGCATGGCGGCTGTGTTCGCCCGCGGAGGCAAATCCGAGGGACCGACGGAAGCGGAGGTCAAGGAATTGCACGCCAAGATTGGGAGGCTGACCGTCGAGAACGATTTCTTAGCGCAAGGGCTCAAGAAGTGAGCCTGGCTAAGAAGAAGGCGATGATCCGCCGGGACCATCCGGATTTGAGCGTCAGCCAGCAGTGCAAATTGGTGAAGCTGAGCCGGTCAGCGTTTTATTACGTGCCTGCCGGGATCAGCGCGGCTACTCTGAACTTGATGAAGGCCATCGACAGGGCCTTCACCAAATATCCGTTCTTCGGAAGCCGGCAGATCGTTTCTTATCTGCGCCGGGACGGTATCGTTGCCGGCCACCATCGGGTTCGCCGCCTGATGGCGAAGATGGGGCTGGAGGCAATCTACAAACGGCCGGGAACCAGCCAGCCGCATCCGCAGCACAAGGTTTATCCCTATCTGCTGCGGGGCATGACGATCGGGCGGCCGAACCAGGTCTGGTGTTCGAACATCACCTTCATCCCCGTAACGAACGGTTTTCTGTATCTGGTCGCGATTATGGATTGGGCGACGCAGAAAGTCCTGAGCTGGCGGCTGTCGAATACGATGCACGCCGGCTTCTGCATCGAGGCGTTGAAAGAGGCGATCGACCGGTTCGGGCCGCCTGAGATCATGAATACGGACCAGGGATCGCAGTTCACCTCCATCGACTTCACGGCGGTGCTGAAGAACGCGGAGATTGCCATCTCGATGGACGGCAAGGGCGCGTGGCGGGACAATGTCTTCGTCGAGCGGCTTTGGCGGTCTATCAAATACGAGGAAGTGTATCTCCACGCTTACAAGACCGTGTCCGAGGCCCGCGCTGGCATCGGCCGCTATCTGACCTTTTACAACACACGACGCCCACATTCATCCCTTGACCGGCAGACGCCGGATCAGGCCTACTTCAACGCGCTGACGCCGATGATGGCGGCGGCATAATCCAGGCGGAAATCCACTTAGCAAAACGCCCCGAACTGTTCAGACAAACCGTGCCACCTCTGTCTGGGCGGGGCAGATACCAGTTGACCGGGGGGGCAGCAAAAAACGCACCAAAACTGCCGCATTCTTGCATTTTACTGCCAAGCGACAATTGATGGGCATTTCCAATCCTTTGTGTTGTCGCGTCATCAACGCCGGCGTTCTCCGCATATTGCGGCCAGTTCGAAACAGCCTCGCCGACATTGGAAATGAATGTCTTTGCTTTGGCTGGCTTGATCGATGCGGTTTCCGCGAAGGCCAGCAGGTCGTCCATAGCGAAGCCGTCGCGTTTCCCGTTCAGGCTCATCTGATGTTGACCGGTCCAGTCGTCACTTGGATTGTAGGAGTAGTTCATGTCGAAAGCTGGCGACAGCGGCCACTCCCCGGCTCGGTCCATGAGGAAGGCGATGTTTTTGACATGGTCGTCCTGGTTTCTGGCGATGACATTGAAGACTGTCCGGAGAAGCTGCTGCTCAAGCGCGGGCGCGCCGAGCCCAAGTTCGCGGATAGTCAGGATGGCCTGCTCGTAGGAGTAGCCGCGCGGATCGTTAAAGTCTTAGTGCTGCAAGGCACAAAGCGATTGCATGTGGAGCTTGTGTGTCACTCCGATTCTCATCG
This sequence comes from Roseibium litorale, assembly GCF_014842915.1. GTDB lineage: Bacteria > Pseudomonadota > Alphaproteobacteria > Rhizobiales > Stappiaceae > Roseibium > Roseibium litorale. Next base: position 118,440 of record NZ_JACYXI010000014.1, read on the forward strand.
ACGGGTCTGTCAAAGCGCCGCGTCATGAAATGACTGCGTCCACCTTCATGTCATGCGCATACAGCTTCCCACACCGCCATGGCCTGACGCCAATGATTTCGATTTCGTGCTGCAGAACGGTCGGTAGGAAGCCTTGCGTACCCCTCCGGTGAAGGCCGTCTTGCCGACTTAGGCTGAAGACTGCCAGTCCTAGTGATAGCACTAGGAGTAGTCATATGACCAAGCAGCATATCGAGGTGATCACGTCGGTGGAGCGACGCCGGC
>NZ_JACYXI010000015.1 GCF_014842915.1 Roseibium litorale
ATCTTTGGGAACAAGCTGATCGAGCGTCACAATCTCGAGCGCTGTCTGGGCGGGGCCGGGCTTCTTCAACATAAAGACACTGAATCAAAAACCACAAGCAAATGCTACGGGTTTGTCAGCAGTCTGAAACCCCGCGCAGCCATGCAGCGCGGGGTTTTTGTCTGGTTGAGCCGTTGGCTCGTTCAGGGCCGGTTTGCGCCGCGGTGGGCCCAGCCCGTCATTCTCAACTCGATCCAGGCCATGAGGGCGTACATAACGATCCCGAGCACGGCGAGAGCCACAAGGCCCGCCCAGACGAGCGGAACGTTGAACTGGGACTGTGCTGCCAGCATCATGTGGCCGATGCCGGAGTTGGCGGCAACGGTTTCGGAGATCACCGAGCCGACGAAGGCCAGAGTGATGGCAATCTTCAGGGAGCCGAAGAAATAGGGCATTGACCGGGGAATGCCGACCTTCAGCATGATGTCCAGCTTCTTCGCGCCAAGAGCGCGCAGCACGTCTTCCATTTCGGGTTCAATGGTCGCAAGGCCCGTTGCCACGTTCACGACAATTGGAAAGAAGGCGATCAGGAAGGCCGTGATCACGGCCGGGATCGTGCCAATTCCGAACCAGATCACCAGGATCGGGACCACGGCGACCTTCGGAACCGAGTTGAAGCCAATCATCAGCGGATAAAGCCCGGCGTAAACGGCTCTGCTCCAGCCAATTGCCAGCCCGAGCAACAGGCCTCCCACCACGGCAAGCCCGAAACCCAGCAGGGTCGTGAAGAGGGTTTGCAGCGAGTTCTTCCAGATCGGATGCCAGTACTGAATGAGCGAGGCGAAAATGTCCGTCGGCGCAGGCAGGATAAAGACCGGAAGCTTGAGGGCGGTCACCGCCAGCTGCCAGACAACGAAGAGCCCGATGGTCCAGAGCCAGGGGGCGGCCTTGATCCACTTGTCACTCATGCGGCTGCCCTCGCTTCTGCAATGTAGCCACGCAGTTCGTGGACGATGTCGTTGAAATCCGCCTCATAGGTCAGATAGATGGGACGGGGGCGGGGGAAGGTGATCTGCTTTTCCAGGATCACCCGTCCCGGACGGGCGCTCATGACGAAGACCCGGTCGGCGAGATAGACCGCCTCGCGCAGGTCATGGGTGACGAGGATGGTGGTGAAACCCTTTTCTGCGTGGAGATCCCGCATGACCTGCCACAGCTCTTCGCGGGTGAAGGCGTCGAGCGCGCCGAAGGGCTCATCCAGCATCAAGAGGGCAGGGTCGTGGATCAGGGCGCGGCAGAGATTTGCGCGTTGCTGCATGCCACCGGAAAGCTGCCAGGGAAATTTCTCACCAAAGCCCTTCAATCCGACCAGGGATAGAAGGTCCTCGGCCTTCTGCAGATAGGCGGACCGTTCCTTCGACAGTTTACGGCGGTGAGGCTGGACGATTTCCAGCGGCAGCATGACGTTCTGAAGCGTTGTGCGCCAGGGCAGCATGGAGGGGTTCTGAAACGCCATACCAGCCATGGAGACGGGGCCGTCGACTTCCTTGCCCGCGACTTCCACCGTGCCTGACTGGGGCCGCATCAGGCCCGTTGCCAGTTTCATGAGGGTGGACTTGCCGCATCCGGAGGGGCCGACGACCGCAGCGAATTCGCCTTTGCGGATCGTCATGTCCAGCCCGTCGAGGGCAAGGGTGCCGTCTGGGCCGCCGCCGTAGGTCAGGCGGATGTTGCGCAGGTCAACAAATCCGGACACGTGATGTTTCCTGTGTTTTGGGGAGATCCTCCCCGGCGCTGTGCCAGGGAGGTTTTCAATCTTCGGGTTATTTCACCATCCGCTCTTCGGCAGGCGGCAGGAAGCTCGGGTCGAAGACCTTTTCAGGGGCAGGCGGATGATCGCTGACGCCCATGGAAATCTTCAGGTAGTCCATGGACTTGGCGAGTTTTGCCATGTCCACACCACCAAAGCCGTTCGCTTTTACGGCTGGAGTGGCGATGGAATCATTCACGGCCATTGTGAGACGTTCCACTTCCACCGGCTCGCTCAGCACTTCGTTCCGCTTCATCACGTATGGGATGGCGGCGGCAGGATCCGCGATGGCGTCGAGATAGCCCTTCACCAGAGCTTTCACGAAGCCCTTCACGGCATCCGGATTTGCGGCGGCAAAGTCCGTGTTGACCATCACCACGTTGCCGTAGATATCGAGACCGTTCTCGGTCATGAGGATGACGGAGAGGTCGTCTTCCGGAACGCCCTGGGCCTTCAGGTTCAGGACGGAGGAGAAGGAGAAGCCGAAGATGCCGTCGACCTGGCCCTGAGCCAACATCGGTTCACGAACCGGGAAACCGACGTTTTCGATGGTGATACCGGAGGTGTCGATACCGGCAACCTCGGCAAAGGCGGGCCACTGGCCGAAAGCGGCATCCGGCGGCGGGGCGCCCAGCTTCTTGCCCGCGAGGGACTTCGGATCTTCCGTCACGCCAAGGCTTTTGCGGCCGATCACGGCGAGCGGCGGGCGCTCATAAGCCATCATCACGGCCTTGACCTTGAGGTCCGGTTCTTCGTCCATCAGCTTGATCAGCGCGTTGATGTCGCCGAAGCCCATCTGATAGGTACCGGTGGCCACCCGCGGAATGGACTCGCGTGAGCCGGCGCCGGAATCGATGGTGACGTCCAGGCCTTCGTCCTTGAAATAGCCCTTGTCGAGCGCGATGAAGAACGGAGCTGCCGGGCCCTCGAACTTCCAATCGAGCGTGAACTTGATTTCGGTGCCGGCGAAGGCCGATGTGGCTGACATCGCCAGGCCAACGGCCATTCCGATCAGATGACGCATGCTGTTCCCCTCTGGTTTTTCCAGTTTGTGACAGCGAGAGTGTTGGGAATATGCACAGGTTACAAGCACAATATTGTGCGTCTATTTTTTGGGCATTCCGGTGCCTAATCGATGGCCGTTTCCGGAAAATCCAGACAAAACAGGGCACTTTCAATCAAGCTGGTCTGACCAGATCGCTGGTGGATAAAAAATCGGCTCGCAATACGGGAAAGACATGGCCAGAATTGAGGCAGTCTCTTGCGTCATTCTACGGCTCCCGTCCGTAGAAACCCTGCCTTTTCAGGGACTTTTCTGGTCCCAGCGATTTTTCACGCTGGCTCTGAGGGCAGGATGGAGGAGGTCTTAGCCTCAGGTTTTTGGTTCGGAGCAGTCATGGCCTTTCTTCACACTCCCTATGATGGCTCAAAGCAGCCGTTTTCCGTCGGGCTTGAGCCTGCAGGGGAGGCGGAGTGGCTTGAGACGGATGAAGCCTTTTTGCCTCAGCTCGCCCGCAAGCAGGATCTTCTGGCCTCCGCGCGGGAGACGGTTTTCCAGGCAAAGGAAGATACGGTTGATGCCCAGAGGGAGGTGCTGGATCTGGTTGTTTCGAACCTGCGCAGCCGGCCGGATGCCTATCCTGACTGGAGCGGTGGTCTGCCTGTTCTGCGTCATGAAAACGGTGAGGCAGTGTTCGCAGGCGGTCCCGGCGAGCCGGAGCTTCTGACCGCGTCGCGGTTCATTCAGGAAGACCTGGTCCTGATGCGCAAGAGTGACGCTGGCTATTATCTTGCTGCCGCCTGTCTCTGTTTTCCTTCCTCCTGGTCTCTCGCAGACAAGTTCGGTCAGTCCATGCATGGCATTCACGAGCATGTGCCAGATTTCAACACTGGCCGCATGGGGCAAGTGGTTGCCCGGATTTTCCAGAATCTTCAGACCAGCCAGCTTCTCGCCCGCTACAACTGGTCGATTTACGACACACTGGAACTGCATCACCCCAAGCCAAAGAGCCTGTCACCGCAGATTTTGGATGGCAGTCTTGCGTCTCTCGGGGCTCTGTTCATCCGGGTGGAGCGGCAGACCTTGCGCCGGTTGCCGGGATCCGGAGATATCCTCTTCACCATCAAGATCCACCATGATCCGATCTCCCAGCTGCAACGCGACCCAAGGGGCTGTGCACTGGTAGGCAGCCTCAGAGAGCAGCTTCTCGGCCTTTCCGCCGATCAGCTTGCCTACAAGGGCTTGATGCCCTTCCGGGATGCGCTCGCAAGCGCCTTGTCCCGCATGGCGGCAGCTGAGTCTGAAGCGCTGGCCTGACGTTTTCCTCGAAAAACCGGTCAGTCCAATCCTGCGTATAGAAGCGTGCTGGTGGTGGGGTTCCAGGCACCCTACATTTGGCTTTGGATGGCCATGAGGCCGCGGATATCAGGATAGCCAGTTTTCAGGGAACCCATGCATGGCGCGCTACAAGGATAGGGAAAGCAACCGGCTGACGGCCCGGGTTGGGCGCTATGCGAGAGTGGGAACCAATGTCGGCGGCATTGCCGCCAAGATGGCGGGTGCCAGAATCTTCGGGATGGAGTTAGATAGCGGCAAGAATGCTGGCGAGTTGGCGGCGGCGCTGGGCGGGCTGAAGGGCCCTTTGATGAAAGTGGCGCAGCTTCTGTCGACCATTCCGGACGTGCTGCCGCCGGAATATGCCGAAGAGCTCTCAAAGCTTCAGTCCAACGCCCCGCCCATGGGATGGGCCTTCGTCAAACGCCGGATGCGAGCCGAACTTGGGGCTGATTGGCAAAGCCTGTTCGGGGCCTTCGACAAGGAGCCCGCGGCGGCTGCCTCGCTGGGTCAGGTCCACCGTGCGGCCAGTCTTGAAGGCACACCGCTTGCCTGCAAGCTGCAATACCCGGACATGGCCTCTGCCGTTGAAGCGGACCTGCAGCAGCTTCAGATCCTGCTGTCCCTCCATCGCCGGATGCAGAGCGCGCTGGATACGCGGGAGATCGGCAAGGAAATCAGCGCCAGGGTGCGTGAGGAGCTGGACTACAAGCGGGAAGCTGCGCACATGGCGCTTTACCGCCGGTTTCTGGAGCCCTCGCCCCAGGTGCGGGTGCCGCAGGTGGTGGACGGGCTCTCAACCGGCCGCCTGCTGACGATGACTTGGCTCGAAGGGGCTCCGCTTCTTTCTTATAAGTCGCATGATCAGCAGGACCGGAACCGGATCGCCGCTGCCATGTTCCATGCCTGGTGGCATCCCTTCAGCCATATCGGCGTCATCCACGGCGATCCGCATCTTGGTAATTACACCGTCTTTGAAGAGGAGGGGCGTCCAGCAGGGATCAACCTTCTCGACTATGGCTGCATCCGTATCTTTCCGGAAAGCTTCGTTGCGGGTGTGGTCGGCCTGTACCGTGGTCTTTTGGAGGGGGATGGCGAGCGGGTCGTCCATGCCTATGAGACCTGGGGCTTCAAGGGTCTGACCCGGGAGCTGATAGATGTTCTCAACATCTGGGCCCGGTTCATCTACGGACCGCTTCTGGATGACCGGACGCGCACGATTGCCGATGGGGTGAAGCCATCCGATTATGGCCGCAAGGAAGCTTTTACGGTCCACAAGGCGCTGAAGGAGCTTGGCCCCGTAACGGTGCCGCAGGAATTCGTCTTCATGGACAGGGCGGCGATCGGCCTGGGTGCGGTGTTCCTGCATTTGCAGGCAGAGTTGAATTTCTTCCGTCTTTTCAACGAGCAGATTGAGGGGTTTTCGGCAGAGGCCGTCGCCTTGCGCCAGAAGGAGGCCTTGCAGACAGCGGGATTGCAGGCGGGCTAGTTTGGCCCTAGGGCAGGCTTGCGGAATTTTTCCCGCACTCAGCGGAGAGAATTGCCGTCGCAATGATTGCCCAACCTCACCGGTTTATTGTAAAGACCGTGGCTGAAGTTTGTTTCGAACCGGGGGATAGCATGTCCAACGATACCGCATCTGCAATGGACTACAACGCCCATGAGCAGACCTACGAAGGTTTCATCAATTTCTCGAAGGTCGGCACCATCGCTGTCCTCAACATTGTTCTGTGCCTGATCCTGTTCGCTTTCGGTGGTACGGCTGCGACGGTTTTCGGCTGGCTCATGCTGATTGCAAACATCATTGCGACGGCTGTCGGTCTCGCCCTTGGCGAGAAGGGCTGGGTTGCTCCGGCTGGCGTTTTCGTGCTCAGCGGCCTTCTGGCTATCCTGACTGTTTGATCGGATTGAGCGCGCGGTCCGCCCGCTGCGCTTTCTGAAGCAGTCCATGAGGCTCCAGGTGCGGTCACCGCGCCTGGAGCCTTTGTTTTTGCGCGTTGCATTTGAGACCGGAGCGGGCGATACGCATGGCCATGGAAGACAACGGCCCCATTCCTTTCACCTATATGCCGCCAGAAGGCCCCCTGCAGGTTCTGCACGCGGACCATGAGATTCTTGTTGTGGTCAAGCCTTGCGGCTTGCTGAGCGTGACCGGCCGTGGGGAAGGGCGGGAGGATGCCCTGGCAACACGCGCGCCGCAGCTCTTCAAGGGCGCGCGGATCGTGCACCGGCTGGATCTTGATACGTCAGGTGTGATGGTGCTGGCCCGGACGGCGGAAGCGCACCGTCATCTCGGTCTTCAGTTCGAGCGGCGTCACACGGACAAGACCTATATCGCCCGTGTCTGGGGCACCGTTGCCGAGGATCTGGGAGAGGTCGATCTGCCGCTGGTCGTCGACTGGCCTAACCGCCCCAAGCAGAAAATCTGCCATGAGACGGGCCGCCGGGCGCTGACCAACTGGGAAGTGATTGCCCGGGAAGACAAGACCACCTTGATGCGTCTGAAGCCCGTAACCGGGCGTTCCCATCAGCTGCGCGTGCATATGCTCAGCCTCGGTCATCCGATCATCGGCGATCCGCTTTATGCGGAAGGTGAGGCTTTGGCCGCTTCTGCGCGCCTGCAGTTGCACGCCTATGATCTCACCATCCACCATCCGTCAGGCGGCGAGCGCCTGACGTTTGTTGCGGAATGCCCGTTCTGAGCCTTGCCTGAAACTTGCGAGCTCAGCGCTTGCCGCGGTCGATACGGGACAGGCCCTCGCGGGCCAAATCGTTGGAACTGTCCAGCGTCAGAGCCTTGCTGTAATTCCGCCGGGCGTCATTGGTCTTGTTGTTCATTTCAAGCGCAACGCCACGGTTTGCCCAGGCCACGGACGAATTCTTGTCCAGATTGATGGCAACCGTCAGGTCTTCCAGCGCGGCGTTCGGGTCATTGATGGCCAGATAGGAAATGCCACGGGCGGTGTAGGGCTCGTTTGCATTGGGATTCAGGCCGATGGCGATGGAGAAGTCCTCAATCGCCTGCTGGTGCTGCCCTTGCGCCTGATAGATCAGTCCTCTGTTGAAGAAGGCTCGGGCGTCGCCGCTGTTCTCGGCGATTGCGGCGTTGAAGTCCTGCAGGGCCTGCGGAAACTGGCCCAGTTCGCGGTAGGCATTGCCGCGTCCAACAAGTGCAATATCGTAATTGGGCTTCAGGTTCAGCGCGCTGCTATAGTCCTGGATCGCGGCCTGAATGTTGTTCTGGCGGCGGCGGACAAGAGCACGGTTGGCGTAGGCCTGATAGGAATTGGGATCCAGTTGCAGGGCGGTGCCGAAATCCTGGACGGCAAGGTCGAGCTTGCCGGCCTGGCCGTATGCGATGCCGCGGGTGTTATAAGCCGAGGCGTCGCGTGGATTGGCTTCCACAACAGCTGTCAGGGAGGAAATGTTGGCTGCCGAACCGACTGCGCTGTCGAACGGTGTGTCTTCATAGCTGGAGGACTGACAGGCTGTCAGAAGCGTCAGTCCGAGAATTGCTGGAGCGATTCTGCGTGCGGATGAATGCCACTTGTCGAGGATACGCTTGCGGTTCTGATGCATTAGCCTGCCTGATGTTCTTTCTGTGTCTCGTCCAGAATAGACCAACCCGCCCGTGAGGTCAGCCATTGACCGGCCTGTTCAGCATCCGGATTTAGATACCTTAAAACACGAAATGCCGACCGTTGTTACGGTCGGCATTTCTGCGTCTCCAAAAAAGGAGGAAGAGCTCGGCGCTCGCTGATTAGCGGCCGCCAGAGCGGCCCAGCACAAGGCCTTCACGCTGTGCGCGCTTGCGGGCAAGCTTGCGTGCGCGGCGAACGGCTTCAGCCTTCTCACGAGCCTTCTTGACGGACGGCTTTTCGAAGTGGCCGCGAAGCTTCATTTCGCGGAACACGCCTTCACGCTGCAATTTTTTCTTGAGCGCCTTGAGCGCCTGATCGACGTTGTTGTCGCGAACCAGAACCTGCACGCGTCTTAATCCTGTTCTGTGACGGACCGCGGCAAGCGCGACCGTATCTCTGCCTGAATGGAAATGAACCGCGCCTCAAAACCGTCTAGCTATTTTCCGCAGTCTTCCGCGGAAAACTCCGGGGAAAGAGACAAGCAGATCATGCCGCCGCCGATGCGTCGCTCACTTTGGCGGGGGTCTTACCAGAAGGCCCGCGCCTTGTCCATAATCAAAAGCCCGGATTTCCGCTTCTTGTGAGCCGTTTTTAGCCCCGTGGGCGCTAGCGAAAGTGAGTCAGGGTAGCAAAACACCTCTGGACACACCTGCTGAGTAGAAATAGGTCTGGTTGCGCATCATGCGCGTCCCTCCCAATCCACAAAGGATCTTCCCGTGCCAGTTCCGGCCGACACTGAGACATTTGCCGAGCGGACCGTACGGGTCTGGCGCAGTGATATCAGGCCGACCTTGTCACTGGGCTTGCCTCTGGCCGGCGCGCAGCTTGCTCAAATTGCCATCAACGCGACCGACGTGCTGATGATCGGCCGTTTGGGTGCGGAAAAGCTGGCGGCGTCTGTTCTGGCCTTCAACATGTACGTTCTGATGTGGTTCTTCGGTATGGGAATCATCCAGGCCGTGATTCCCCTTGCTACACAGGCTCGCGGGCGGCGCGACCTTCGCCAATTGCGCCGTGTTGTGCGGATGGGGCTATGGGTGGCTTTTCTCTATTGTGTCCCGGCGCTGGTTGTCCTGCATTTCGCCGAAGAAGTTCTGGTTTTCCTTGGGCAGGATCCGGTGCTCGCCAAGCTCGCGGGCGGATACATGGACTGGCTGAAATGGACCATCCTGCCGTCCTTGGTTTTGTTCGCCTTGCGGGCTTTTCTGACGGTCATGGAAAAGTCTCAGGTCGTCCTGTTCGCTACGATCACCGGAGCGCTTGCCAATGCAGTCTTCGATTATCTGCTGATTTTTGGTGAACTCGGGTTTCCGAAACTCGAACTGGCCGGAGCAGGGATTGCGTCGGTCGGCAGCTCACTGGCAACCCTGTTGTTCCTCTTCGTATATACCCTGAGGCATCGCCGCCTGCGGCGTTATTCCTTGTTCGGACGTCTTTGGCGGCCGGACTGGCAAGTGCTCGCCCAGATTCTGAAACTCGGGCTCCCGATTGCGGTGACGATCGTTGCTGAAGGCGGATTGTTCACGGCGTCTTCGATCCTCATCGGCTGGCTCGGAACCTTGCCGCTGGCAGCCCACGGGATCGCGCTGCAAATCGCGTCCATCACCTTCATGGTGCCGCTTGGAATCAGTCAGGCGGCCTTGACCCGTGTTGGCCTTGCGGCAGGCCGCCGGGATCTTGGGGGCGTCGGCCGGGCGGGCTGGACGGCGCTGGCGGTGGCGGAGATCTTCATGTTCCTCTGCGCGGTCACTTTCTGGGTGATTCCGGAGACACTGATTTCCTTGTATCTGGATTTCTCCAATCCCCAGTCTCAGGAAGTTCTGAGTCTTGCGGTGACGTTCCTGGCTGTGGCCGCGATCTTTCAGATTGCAGATGGCGCGCAGGCCATTGGAACCAACATCCTGCGTGGCCTCGGTGATACCACCGTGCCGTTGATCTATGCCCTGTGCGGGTACTGGATCATCGGCATCAGCCTGTCTCTTGGTCTGGGATTCTGGGCCGGATGGGGCGGGGCGGGTGTCTGGAGCGGATTGGCCGGAGGGCTGGCCACGGTCGGGGCGCTAACCCTTATCCGGTTCTACCGGCGCGAGACGCTGTGCCTGATCAAGGCGGCGCCTGCAGGCCGCTAACGTCGCCGGTTCTTCGAGACAGACAGAGACAGAAAACCGCGCTCAGGTTGAGCGCGGTGTGATCCGGTTGACGTGGCCCATCTTGCGGCCCGCACGGGCTTCGGCCTTGCCGTAGAGATGCAGGCGGGCATTGGCCTCGGTCAGGATCTGCGGCCAGCTATGGCAGTCATCTCCGATGAGGTTTTCCATCACAACGTCGGAGTGGCGCTCTGCCGAACCGAGTGTCCAGCCCGCGACCGCGCGGATGTGCTGTTCGAACTGTGACGTCAGGCAGGCGTCGTCCGTCCAGTGGCCGGAGTTGTGCACGCGCGGTGCGATTTCATTGACCAGGAGGGTCTCGGCATCACCGGTTCCGCTCAGGAACATTTCAACGCCCATGACGCCGACATATTCCAGAGAGGAGGCAATCCGGATCGCCATCTCCCGCGCCTTGGCAGCCGTCCCGGCAGAGACGTTGGCAGGCACGGTCGAGGTCTTCAGGATGTGATGCTCGTGGTGGTTCTCGGCAAGGTCATAGGCGCTGCAAGCGCCATCGATGCCACGGGCGACAATTACCGAAACCTCGCGGTCAAACGGGATCAGCCGTTCCAGAACTGCGGGCACGCGGCCGATCTTGTCGTACGCCCCCCGCGCGTCCGCAGCGGAGCGGATCATGACCTGACCCTTGCCGTCATAGCCGAAGCGGCGGGTTTTCAGGACGCCTGTTCCGCCGAACAGTGTCAGGGCTGCTGCGAGATCCTCATCGCTGTCGATTGTGGCGTAGTCGGCAAGAGCCACGCCGCTCGCCCGCAGGAATTCCTTTTCGTGGAAACGGTCCTGGGAGACTTCAAGGGCCCGCACGCCGGGGCGGACGGGAAGACGGGAGGCTAGATGCATGGCCGTTGCGCCGGGAACGTTTTCGAATTCGTATGTCACGACGGCGCAGGAGGAGGCAAAGGCATCCAGTGCCGACACATCGTCATAGGGGGCGATCGTATATCCGGCAGCGACGTCAAAGGCAGGACTATCCGGATCGGGACAGAAGATATGGGTCTTGAGTCCCAGGCTGGCAGCGGCGAGCGCGAGCATGCGGCCAAGCTGTCCGCCTCCCAGTATGCCAACCGTGTCTCCGGGGCGCAGGCGGGCGTCGTCAGTCATGGCCACGGTTTCTTGCTCCAAGTCAGTGTTGTGTGCGTTCAGGCCGGATCGTTGACCGGGCGCTCGGTGACGGCGGCCGTCCGCCCAGTGCGGAAGGCTTCAAGGGCCTTGTCGATGTCAGGATTCATCAGGGCCAGAACGGCGGCGGCAAGCAGGGCCGCGTTGGTCGCGCCCGCCTTGCCGATCGCAAGCGTCCCGACCGGAATGCCACCCGGCATTTGAACGATGGAAAGAAGACTATCCTGCCCGGAGAGGGCCCGGCTTTCAACCGGCACACCGAAAACCGGCAATATGGTCAAGGCTGCAACCATGCCCGGCAGGTGGGCGGCACCGCCGGCGCCAGCTATAATCACCTTGAATCCCTCGGACTTCGCGGACTTTGCAAAGTCATACATCCGGTCAGGGGTGCGGTGGGCGGAAACGATGCGGGCGTCATAGGCAATGCCCAGTTCATCCAGCACGTCGGCAGCATGCTTCATTGTGGGCCAATCGGATTGGCTGCCCATGATGATTGCGACGTCGGCGTTTGCCACGATTTATCCCCCGGTTTCCACAGGCCTTCAGAAGGGCGCGAAGTATAGGCATGAGCGGGTGCCATGCAAGGGTCTTGTGAGGATATGACAGAGTTGCCGTGTCAGGCGATGATATCCGGATGCAGCTGGTCTTCGAGCGCCGTGATCCGGTCCTTGATCTGCAGCTTCTTTTTCTTAAGGCGCTGCAATTGAAGGGCATCCGCGCTGCCCGATGCACTCAAGGCCTGAACGGCGGCGTCTAGATCCCTGTGCTCCTGCCGCAATTGGGCCAGTTCCATCCTCAGGGGCGTATCATCCGAAGCTGCCATCAACTGTTCCCGAAACTGCACCGCCCACCGGCTGTCCATAGCAAGAATAAACCGCACAGTCATGATGTCTAAAGACTGCTACAGGCCAATTTGCACTGATAGAATAAAGGGATGACACAGACCCGTTTCAGACGCAAATCCTCAGCGTCAAAACGGTGGGCAGAAAGGGTTCGCAAGCGGGGGGCGCGGCCTCAGCCTGACGGCACACTACGTCTAATATGTAGGTATGTTTTTAGGCTTTTCTAAGGGTATTTCGCGCTTTTTATCTAAGGCAGCAAATAAATCTCCCAAGGCCCATTTCAGCAATCGACAAGCCTCAAATTTGTGTGGCAACATCTTCCTGTTTGAGCCAACAGACAGGAGGACATCCATGTCAATGCAGTCGCATCTCGCAGAACTCGAACGCCGCCATGCGGCTTTGGAACGCAAGATCGAAGACGCGTTACTCCATCCGAGTACGGACTCCCTGGAACTGGCAGAAATGAAACGCCGCAAGCTCATGCTCAAGGACGAAATCAAGCGGCTTCAAGGTGACCCCACCATTCACTGATTGAACGCATCCGGCGGGTATGAGAGGTCGTCCTCTCGTTGCCCGCCTTATGATAAACGCCGTGTCTGCAAGGACACGGCGTTTTCGTTTGGGTGTCTTTGAAGGTGCCAGACAGACAGTGGCGCGATGTCTGGTTCAAAGTGCCTTTGCCTGCTCGCGGAGTGCAAACTTCTGGATTTTGCCGGTCGAGGTCTTCGGGAGCTCGCAGAAGACGATGGTCTTCGGTGTCTTGAAGCTTGCAAGATGCTCCCGGCAGAAAGCCAAAAGGGTTGCCTGATCCAGATTTGATCCGGCCTTAAGTTCAACGAAAGCGCAAGGGGTCTCACCCCATTTGTCATCGGGCCGGGCAACGACTGCTGCGGCCTGGACATCCGGGTGCTTGTAGAGCACTTCCTCCACCTCAATGGAGGAGATGTTCTCACCACCGGAAATGATGATGTCCTTGGAGCGATCCTTCAACTGAATATAGCCGTCCGGATGCAGAACCCCGAGGTCTCCAGAGTGGAACCAGCCGCCCGCAAAGGCTTCCGCTGTTGCTTCCGGATTCTTCAGATATCCCTTCATCACGACATTGCCGCGGAACATAACCTCGCCCATGGTCACACCATCAGCTGGAACCGGCTCCAGCGTCTGGGGATCAAGGACGGTCAAGCCTTCAAGCGCCACGTAGCGCACGCCCTGCCGGGTCTTCTTCGCGGCTTGATCGGCAAGCGGAAGGGCATCCCATTCCTGTTTCCAGTCATTGACGACCGCCGGCCCATAGACTTCCGTCAGACCGTAGAGGTGGGTGACGTTGAAACCGGCGCCCTTCATGGCCGCGAGAACGCTCTCTGGCGGAGGAGCTGCAGCAGTGAAAAACTCCACGGACTGGTCCAGCTCCCGTTTGTCCTGAGGGGCGGTGTTGAGCAGGGTCGACATGATGATCGGGGCACCGCACAGATGGGTGACGCCTTCATCAGCGATCAGGTCCCACATGGTCTTGGGACGGACCCACCTCAGGCAGATATGGGTTCCGGCGACCACCGAGATCGACCAGGGAAAGCACCAGCCATTGCAGTGAAACATCGGCAGGGTCCACAGATAGACCGGATGTTTTGTCATGGAGGCGGTCAGGATGTTGGCCTGGGCCAGCAGATAGGCGCCGCGGTGATGATAAACGACACCCTTGGGGTTTCCGGTCGTGCCGGACGTATAATTGAGGGCGATGGCATCCCACTCGTCTGCGGGCAGCGACCAGTCGAAATCAGCATCTCCGCTTTGGACGAAGGCCTCGTAATCAAGCGTGCCAAGCCTTGAGCCCTCCTGGGGAAACTCAGGATCGGAATAGTCGATGACAAGGGGCCTTACCTTTGCCAGGGCAAGCGCTTCCTGCATGACGGGTGAGAATTCACGGTCCGTGATCAGGACCTTGGTTTCCGCATGGTCGAGCTGGAAGGCAATGACAGCGGCATCCAGGCGGGTGTTGAGCGAATGCAGCACCGCGCCGGCCATGGGCACGCCATAGTGAGCCTCTAGCATGGGCGGAACGTTGGACAGCATCACCGAGACGGTGTCGTTCTTTCCGACGCCTGCATGAGTCAGAGCAGAAGCCAATTGACGGCTGCGGGCATAGAACTCCCAGTAGCTGGTACGCTGGCGGCCATGCACGATGGCGATGTGGTCCGGGAAGACATCGGCAGCCCGCGCCAGAAAGCTCAAGGGGCTGAGGGGTGCATAGTTCGCGGCCGTCTTCTCAAGGCCAGTCGTGTATGGATTGGGGCTTTCGCTGGTGAGGCCCATGTCCGCTTCCTCCCGTTCGTCAACGGCGACATGAAAACTGCAAATGCGTCAATCTGCAACGCGTCATTCGGCTAGGTGTGCCTGTGGGGGGAGAGAAACGGCCTTGCTCGGGACAAAAAGCCTTTTCAGCCTCACAGTATGCTGGCTGCGCCGTCCCAGATCAGTTTGATGCCGACGGCAACCATCACCGTATAAATGATGCCGTAAAAGGCCTTCTGCTTGACGATCTTCACGAGTTTTACACCGGCAAGGGTCGCAACGGGAGCAAGAGGCAGGAGAACCAGAGACGTTTCCAGATTGGTTGCATCGAACTGGCCGAGCAGAAAATAGGGAACGAGCTTCACAGCGTTCACGACGCTGAAAAAGATCACTGCAGTTCCGGCAAAAAGCGTCGGCGCAAGCCGGAGCGGCACCATGTAGAGCTGGAACGGAGGGCCGCCCGTGTGGCTGACAAAACTCGTGAAGCCCGCGATCAGTCCCCAGAACGTGCCTTTGGGCAGGTTGTGCTGACTCGCCCCGACGGTACGGTGGCGCTTAAGTAGGTAGTCGGCGACGAAGAGCAGGGACAGACAGCCCACGAGCAGCCGGACGAATGCCTCGTTCACGAGGGCGGCCGTGGCCCAGCCCACACCAATGCCAGCTATGGCGGCAGGCAGCAGGATGGTGAGGCTGCGCTTGTCCGCGTGACCCTTATAGGCAAGCAGGCCGACAATATCCATGACAACCAGAATGGGGAGCATGATGCCTGCGGCCTGAACCGGCGAGATCACCAGCGCCATCAGGGGTACGGCCAGCATCGCGAAGGAACCGCCGAAGCCGCCTTTGGACAGGCCTGCAAGCAGCACCGCCGGAATCGCGGCTGCATAGAACATTGGATCGGCGATGGGATGCATGAAACTCGCACCGGCAAGGTGGCAGAAGGGAGCTGCACTCAACCACGCGGGCAGGCCTACGTAAAGACCCTTCCCCTTCGAATGTCTTATGGCGCGGCTCTTGCGCGGCAAGCTGCGGTTGCCGCAATCTGCAGCCATGAAAATGCCGCCGCAGGAGGGGTGCGGCTGCCGGAGGAGGAGCAACGCCAATGTCGAGCCGGTACGCGGAAACATACAAATCCTGGAAAGAGGATCCTTTCGGGTTCTGGAAGGCCGCAGCCTCGAAAATCGACTGGATCCGGACGGGGGAGCAGGTTTTCGATCCCGAGTCAGGCCCCTATGGCCGCTGGTTCCCGGACTGGGAGTGCAATACTTGCTACAATTGTCTCGACCGTCATGTGGAACGTGGCCGTCCGGGCCAGCCCGCTCTGATCTATGACAGCCCGATTACCGGCAAGAAGGCGGTCTATTCCTATCAGCAGCTGCTGGACAAGGTCGTCGCCTTGTCTGCCGTTTTGCAGGACCAGGGGATCGGCAAGGGCGACAGGGTCATCATCTATATGCCGATGGTGCCGGAAGCTGCGATGGCAATGCTTGCCTGTGCCCGGATCGGCGCAATCCACTCGGTCGTCTTTGGCGGTTTTGCCGCGCATGAACTTGCCACCCGGATCAACGATGCCACCCCGAAAGCGATTATTGCTGCTTCATGCGGGATCGAACCCGGCCGTGTGATCGCTTACAAGCCGCTGATCGATTCCGCGATCGAGCAAGCAAGTCATAAGCCCGATTGCTGTCTTGTGTTCCAGCGCGAGCAGGCAGAGGCAAACCTCATCGAGGGGCGGGACCATGATGCCGGTGCGCTGATGGCGGCGGCGGAAGCAGAAGGGCGTGAGGTTCCCTGCGTTCCGGTCAAGGCGACTGATCCGCTCTATATTCTCTATACATCCGGAACGACGGGGCAGCCCAAGGGCGTGGTTCGCGACACGGGCGGCCATATGGTGGCTCTCAAATGGTCGATGGAGAACCTTTACGATATCCAGCCGGGAGAGGTTTTCTGGGCCGCCTCTGATGTCGGCTGGGTGGTTGGTCACTCCTACATCGTTTACGCACCGCTGCTGCACGGCTGCACGACAGTGGTGTTCGAAGGTAAACCGGTGGGAACGCCTGATGCGGGTGTTTTCTGGAGGGTCATTTCCGAGCACGATGTCGTGTCGCTCTTCACGGCGCCGACGGCCTTCCGGGCGATCCGGAAAGAGGACCCGGATGGGAAGCTGATTGCTGAATACGACCTGTCCCGCTTTAGAGCGCTCTTTCTGGCCGGGGAACGGGCTGACCCTGACACCGTGCAATGGGCAGCCGATCAGCTTCAGGTGCCCATTGTTGATCACTGGTGGCAAACGGAGACCGGCTGGTGCATCGTCGGCAATCCGCTCGGCTTGGGGAAACTGCCAGTCAAACCAGGTTCTCCGACGGTCCCGATGCCGGGGTATGACGTGCAGATCCTGGATGACGGGGGGCATCCGCTTGGGCAAGGAGCACTGGGCAATATTGTCATCAAACTGCCGCTTCCCCCAGGGTGCCTTCCGACCTTGTGGAATGCGGAAAAGCGTTTCTTCGATGCCTATCTCAATGATTTCCCGGGCTATTACAAAACATCTGATGCAGGGATCATCGATGCCGACGGCTATCTGTCGATCATGTCGCGGACGGATGACATCATCAACGTCGCAGGGCACAGGCTCTCGACCGGCGCGATGGAAGAGGTGCTGGCAACGCATCAGGATGTCGCCGAATGTGCGGTTATCGGCATAGCGGATCAGCTGAAGGGTCAATTGCCCTGTGGATTTGTCGTGCTGAAGTCTGGCGTGAATCGCCCGCATGAAGAGATCGAAAAGGAACTGATCGGTCTTGTGCGAAACCAGATTGGACCTGTTGCCGCCTTCAAGATCGCGATCACCGTGGACCGTCTGCCCAAGACGCGTTCGGGTAAGATCCTGAGGGCGACCATGCGTCAGATCGCCGATGATGAGAGCTACAAGATGCCCGCGACAATCGACGATCCGGCGATTCTGGAGGAGATCACGCTTGCTCTCAAGCAGCACGGCATTATCAAAAGGGCCTGAGGGCGCCGTCTAAAACGGCGTCGACAGGCTGGGGGGAAGCTCTTATGGTCAGGGCCGCCGCTTCGGCGGTCCATTTTTTGACAGGCCAAGAGGTTTTCTGTGACCCTGAAGAACAAGGTTGCCATCGTTACTGGCTCTGCACGCGGTATCGGTTTTGCCATCGCGAAGCGTTTCGTGGAGGAAGGTTCGAAGGTCATCATGTCCGACGTGGATGACGATGCCGGACAGGCAGCGCAAGAGGAACTCGCCGCCCTTGGGGAGGTGACCTACATCCACTGCAATGTGGCGGAACGTCTAGATGTCCGCAACCTGATCGCCGGAACGCTGAACGCCTATGGCGATATCGATATTCTGGTCAACAATGCCGGGATCGTTGCAGGCGGGGACTTCCTGGACCTGGATATCGACGACTTTGACCGGGTTCTGAACGTCAACCTCAGGGGCACTTTCCTGTGCTCCCAGGCCGTCGCCCGGCATCTGGTGGAGAAGGTGGAAAACGGCGGAGAGCCGGGAACCATCATCAACCTGTCGTCGATCAACTCGGTTCTCACAATTCCCGGCCAGCTGCCTTATTGCGTTTCCAAGGGGGGTGTCGCCCAACTGACCAGGACGGCGGCGGTTGCTCTGGCCCCCTATGGCATTCGGGTGAACGCGATCGGTCCCGGATCCATCATGACGGATATGCTGTCTGCTGTGAATAGCGATCCGGCTGCCCGTGCCCGCGTTTTGTCCCGCACGCCGATGGGGCGTGTTGGTGAACCCTCTGAAATTGCGGGGATTGCCGTGTTCCTGGCGTCTTCCGATTCCAGCTATGTCACCGGCCAGACCATTTTCGCCGATGGTGGGCGGCTGCCGCTCAATTACACGGTTGATGTGCCCGAGGCCTGAGCCTAGGGACCAGAAGTTCTTAAATGAAAAACCCCGGGGCCTGTTGAGGCTCCGGGGTTTTGTTTTGAGTCTGGAACCTGGCGCAGGCCTCAGGCTGGAGCCACGGCCTTTTCAGCTTCTGCATGTGCCGTGTCGAATTGCAGGCGGGCCAGCTTCGCGTAAAGGCCATTGGCCGCCACAAGATCCCGGTGTGTGCCGGTCTCCACGATGCGGCCATCTTCCATCACGACGATCCGGTCTGCCTTGAGCACGGTCGCAAGACGATGGGCAATAACCAGTGTCGTGCGGCCTTTCATAAGCCGGTCCAGCGCTCCCTGAACAAGATGCTCGCTCTCGGCATCCAGGGCGCTTGTTGCCTCGTCCAGGAGCAGCACGGGTGCATCGCGCAGAATGGCACGGGCGATTGTCAGGCGCTGTTTCTGTCCGCCGGAAAGGGTCACGCCACGCTCCCCGACCATTGTATCGTAGCCTTTGGGCAGGGCCATGATGAAGTCATGAGCGGAGGCTGCCCGGGCTGCTGCCTCAATTTCGTCTCTGGAAGCGCCGGTCCGTCCGAAAGCGATATTCTCCGCAATTGTCTCGGCGAAGATTGCGGCGTCTTGCGGCACGAGCGCGATGTTGTGGCGCAGATCCTGCGGATCCAGGTCCTTCAGATTGATGCCATTGAAGTTTACGGAGCCGCTAACCGGATCATAGAAGCGGGTCAGAAGGTGGAACAGCGTCGACTTGCCTGCGCCGGAAGGGCCAACCAAGGCCACCGTTTCACCCGGCTGGATGGTCAGGCTGACATCCTTGAGCACAGGACGGTCAGCTGCGCCCTGATAGGAGAAGCTGGCGGACTGGAACTCGATCGGCGCGCTATGAGCATCTGGTAGCTGCTTCGGGTGGGCTGGGACATCGATCTCCGGCTGGATCTCCAGAAGCTCAGCCAGCCGCTCGGCGGCACCTGCGGCGGAGGACAGCTCGCCCCAGATTTCGGAAAGCGTCGCAAGTGATCCGGCGGCCAAGATGGAATAGAGCAGGAACTGGCTCAGTTCGCCGCCGGTCATCTTTCCGGCAAGAACGCTGTTTGCACCGATCCAGAGAACGGCAACAATGCTTGCGCCGATGATGAAGATGGCAAAGCCGGTGAGGAAGGCGCGGGCGAGGGTGGCTGTTCGGGCGGCATGGAAGGCAGTGTCTGCCGCTGCTGCGAACCGGGCGGAGGCCGCAGTCTCCTGGGTGAAGGCCTGAAGGATCCTCACGGAGGAGAGCATTTCGCCGGCATAGGCTGCGCTGTCGGCCAGCGTGTCTTGGGCGGCTCTCGAGCGCTTGCGCACCTTGCGGCCAAAGCCGATGAGCGGAAGCAGGATGACGGGGATCGCCGCAAGGACAATAACCGACAGATGGGGACTGGTGATCACCATCATGATGGAGGAGCCGATGCACATGACCAGATTGCGCATCGCCTGCGACGCGCTGGCCCCGAAGGCGGATTTGATTTGTGTCGTGTCCGCGGTCAGCCGCGACAGGATTTCGCCGGAGCGGGACTTGTCGTAAAAAGAAGCGCTGAGACGGGTGAGGTGCGAGAAAACATCGGAGCGCAAATCCGCGACGACCCGCTCCCCGATCCACATCACCAGAAAATAGCGGATGGCGCTGGCGGCGGCGAGCGCTGCGACAACCCCGAGCAGCATTCCGAAATAGGAGTTGATCAGGCCCGGGTTGTCCCCGCCGAACCCCTGGTCGATCATCCGCCGCACGGCGGTCGGCAGGATCAGGGTGAAGACCGCGGCTGCGACCAGGGCGGTCAAGGCCATGAATGTCATGGCGCGGTAGCGCTTCAGATAGGGCAGAAGCCTTGCAAGAGGCCTCAGGCTGCGGCGGGTTTGGATGTTGTCCGGCGTTTGGCGGCGGGCCACTGTATCGTTCCACGTTCTTCTGTTTCTAGGACCGTTGATAGACTTGAGGGATCGGGCGCGAAAAACCAAGGACTAAAATGCCGCGGGGGATTCACATTGGCCCCTTGTTTCGTGCCGCTTCATGCGGTATAGCCCCTCCACATGTTTCTGGGGCTGCGTCCGGATTTGGATCGGCGGCCCTTTGTTTCGTTTGCACCTGACTGTTGTCCCGCCAGGAGCGGACCGGAAAGGCGCAGGAAAGGACCGGCCATGAAAACGGATATTCATCCCGATTACCACACCATCAAGGTTGTCATGACCGATGGTACCGAATTCTTCACCCGCTCCACGTATGGCGCGGAAGGCGACACTCTGGCTCTGGACATTGATCCGCAGTCCCATCCGGCATGGACCGGTGGCGACCGCCAGATCATGGACCGTGGCGGCCGTGTTTCCCGCTTCAAGAACAAGTTCGCTGGCTTCCTGGGTTCCTAATCGGATCCAGCCGTTCCGGCCTTGTTTCAAAGACCCAGCTTCGGCTGGGTCTTTTCGTTTGTGCTGAATTGAAATTGCTGCGCTGGTATCGCTTCAGGGCGGGAGACTGGCGCGAATTGGCACAGCCGGTTTGGGATGGGATTGGGCCGGCAAGAGCGAACAAAGAAAAAGGGCCGCCCGGTTGGAGCGGCCCTTTTTGTGGGGGCTGCAAAATGGCACGGGCTTAGCCCATCCGGCCAAAGGCTGCCTGAAGCTGTCCCAGCTGAAGTGCGACCGGATTGTCGTCCGCTTCGATGACCGGAGAGGAACGGTAGAGCATTTCGTCCAAATGCACGACCCGCTCCTGAAGGCGGATGGAACGGCTGATCAGGTCGCGCAGGCTCTCGGGCAGATCGTTCCAGGCGGTGCTTTCAACGGAGCTGCTAAGACGGTCAAGGCGAACCTTGTTCTTCTCGCTGCTGGCCTGGTCCTTGGACATTTCACCTTCGTTCACAGCTCGCTGGAGCAGAAGCCAGGAGGCCAGCTGCATCAGGCGGGTGGTGAGCCGCATCGACTCGGTTGCGTAGGCAAGGGAGGCCGGGCGGTCCAGATTTTTGGATTCCTTGCGGCCATCTCCATCGAGATAGAGAGCCGTCTCTTCCACAAGGGACATTCCCTCCTGAAACAGGCTCTGGAAATTGTCGGAACTGGCCAGGCGAAGAGCAAATGCGACCGGCTCTGCGCGTTCATCCATATAGGTGGGCTTGTCAGTCATCGATCCGCTACGCCTTTAAGCTTCTTGTTTCACCATGCCGGCAGTCCCCTTAGACAATCGGGCACTTGACGAGACAAAGGTCCGTTGAGTGTTTCATGCCGGGACGCTGCGGCGCCTGTGCAACGAAATTTGCAAGCCGCGTGCCAGTTCTTGGCGATCAGCCGTCCGTTCTTGATCAGGAAGATACAGGGACGGTCTGCGAAAAAAAAGAGCCGCAACGGATGCGGCTCAGAGTCATTAACAGGGAGGCGTCAAACAGAGTGGACAGGAGCCACTCAAGATCCAGATGACTGGATAAATATGGTTATCGCGTAGAAAGCTTAATGATCAGTAAAATTCATGAAAATTGTACTGAATCTGTTCCGAATAGGGACGTAATGCATTCGCTGATGCTTTTATTGGCATAATTAACTAGGTGGTTTCCCGAAAAAAGCATTGGCTGCGTCCCTGACTTTACTCTTTTGGGACAGGACCTCTTCGGTACGGAGAATCTCCTGCTTCAGGGTTTCGACCCGCTCGGCGAGCTCCTGTTCGGAAAACCGGCTGAGATCTTCGCCCGCAGTGACGGGATTCCCGGCGGTCATTTTTCTGGGGGTTTCTTCCTCGAACATGCGTTCCTCCTGTCTGAGCAGGACTTTCATCCTGTTTCTTTGCCTGATTCCAGTTTGCCGGCCTGCGCGCGATTGTCTGATTCAGGTACACACCAGGGTGTGGACCCATAAATTTGAAGGCAATGGCGCGTCAACTGGCCGAGACAAGGCAAGGCGGGTGGCGAAAAGCGGGCTTTATGCCCGGTTGAGACGCTCAACGCTGCCTTTCACATCCAGTTGCGCGTCCGGCAAGGATTTGGCGAATTCGTCCGGCTACAGCGTTGCAAGACTTTGAAAGCCATAAGGCTTCCTGCAGTCTTGCGCCTTGTATCCAAACAAATTCGCTCAAACCATTGCCTTCAAATTTATGAGTCCACACCCTAGATCTGTGTGATCTGCAAATGGAGATCAAGGCCATGACGAGCTTGCCCGAGAAGATGAATGTTGTCGCCATCACTGCGCCTGGTGGGCCGGACGTTCTCGGTGTGGAGCAACGCTATGTGCCTGCCCCGCTCGGGGAGGATATTCTGATCCGCGTTGAAGCCGCGGGTGTGAACCGTCCGGATGTCCTCCAGCGCATGGGAGCCTATCCGCCACCGAAAGGGGCATCTGATCTGCCCGGGCTTGAGGTTAGCGGTACGGTGGTGGACCGGGGCGTGAATGCGGCGAAGTTCCAGATCGGCGACAAGGTTTGCGCGCTGGTGGCTGGGGGCGGCTATGCGGAGTATTGCAAGGTCCATGAGGGGCATGCCCTTCCGGTGCCGGAAGGATTGAGCATGGTGGAAGCTGCTGCGCTTCCCGAAACTTTCTTCACGGTCTGGAGCAATGTCTTCGATCGCGTCGGCCTCAAGGCAGGAGAGCGTTTTCTGGTTCATGGCGGCACGTCCGGAATTGGCACAACGGCCATCCAGCTGGCAAAGGCGTTTGGCGCGGAAGTGTTCACGACCGTTGGTTCCGAAGACAAGCTGGCAGCCGTGAAGGCGCTGGGCGCGGATCATGCGGTGAACTACAACAAGACCGACTTTGTTGAGCACTTCCTGGAAGTGACCGGCAAGGAAGGCATTCACGTCATTCTGGATATGGTCGGCGGTGACTATGTCGAGAAGAACTGGAAGGTGGCAGCTATCGAAGGCCGTATCTGCCAGATAGCGACCCTGAATGGCACCGCGGAAGAAGTGAACTTCTCCCGCCTGATGATGAAGCGGCTGATCCACACTGGCTCGACTCTTCGGCCACGTGATGATGCCTTCAAAACCGCAATCGCTGAGTCCCTGCGTGCGCAAGTCTGGCCGCTAATCGAGGCGGGGAGAATCAGACCGGTGATGGATTCAACCTTCCCGCTCGAACAGGCGGCTGAGGCGCACCGGCGCATGGAAAGTTCCGGGCACATCGGCAAAATCGTGCTGACGGTCGGGGCCGGTTCCTGAGCCATCCGGCAATCGCTTTGATGACTCAGGGGCTTCTGCGAATTCAGGGGGCGCATGAGCGTGAGCAATTGCGTTCGTCCGCAGATAAATGTATAAGATCACCTATCCCCCATCATTTTTGAATGGATCTTTGCTTTTTCGCCTTGCCGGGCGAGGGGGCTGACAGGAGGAATTTGACCGATGGCGAACACGCCGCTGATGCCGAAGGCAACTGCCGTCTGGCTTGTCGACAATACCGCTTTGAGCTTCACGCAGATTGCGAATTTCTGCAAACTGCATCCGCTCGAAGTGAAGGCGATTGCTGATGGTGAAGCCGCTCAGGGCATCAAGGGTCTTGACCCCATCCTGACCGGCCAGCTTTCCCGTGAAGAGCTTGAAAAAGCGCAGAACGATCCGAACTATCAGCTGAAGCTGCATACTTCGAAGGTTGTCGTTCCGGAATCCAAGCGCAAGGGCCCGCGTTATACGCCGGTGTCCCGCCGTCAGGACCGTCCGAACGCGATTCTCTGGCTGGTGCGTAACCATCCGGAACTCAAGGACACCCAGATCATCCGTCTCGTCGGCACCACCAAGCCTACCATCGCGGCCATCCGCGAGCGTACCCACTGGAATTCGTCGAACCTGACACCGTCCGATCCGGTTACCCTAGGTCTGTGCAGCCAGCTCGAGCTGGACATTGAGGTCGAAAAGGCCGCCAAGAACGCGCCGATCCGTCCGGAAGCCGATTACGAGACCTTGATGCCGGTGGACGAAACCACCAGCGAGGATGCCATCGCTGCCGCTTTCACCATGGACACAAGCCGTCCTGTGAAGGAAGAGGAAGAAGAGTTCGACGCGGACGCAGTCTTCGCGAAGCTCAACTCCCTGAAGTCCTCATCCCGCAATGAAGACGAAGACGACGTCTAAGCGGACGGACCGTTTCAGGATCTGAACAGAGAAAGCCCCGGAAGTCCTCATGGATTTCCGGGGCTTTTCTTAATGCTTGCCTGACGGGGAGGTCAGCGTTCGGTCAGTTTCAGCTCAATCCGGCGGTTGCGGGCAAGCGCCTCGGGCGAATCCCCCTCCTCCAGAGGCTGGAACTCACCAAAGCCCGCAGCCACGAGCCGCTTCGGATCGACACCCTTGGAAATCAGATAGCGGACCACGGAAATTGCGCGGGCGGCGGAAAGCTCCCAGTTGTTGCGCAGGCGCCCGGAACCGGACAGGGGCCGGGCATCGGTGTGGCCATCGACACGCAGGACCCAGTTGATTTCGTCTGGTATTTCCTCGCTGAGCTCCAGGATTGCCTGGGCCAGCTTGTCCAGCTCCTTCTGCCCTTCCGGATTGACCTCTTCCGAGCCGGAGGAAAACAGAACTTCGGACTGGAAGACGAAACGGTCGCCCACGACGCTGATGTCGGAGCGCTGAGACAGGATTTCGCGCAGGCGGCCAAAGAAGTCCGACCGGTAGCGGGACAGTTCCTGTACCCGCTGCACCAGAGCGGCGTTCAGCCGGCGGCCAAGGCTGGCGATCTTTGTCTGGCTTTCGCTTTCCTTGGCTTCGGCTGCTTCCAAGGCGGCATTGGCTGCGGAGATCTGGCGGCGGAGGGCCGCGATCTGCTGGTTCAGAAGCTCGACCTGCGCAAGGGCGCGCTGGGAGACCTGTTTTTCTTCGTCCAGAATGGTTTCCAGCTGGGCGGCACGTCCGCCGGCAGCTTCTGCCGCGCCGCTGTTGCTGTCGAGCAGGCCTTGCAGACGGTTGCGTTCATCCGTTGCCGAGCTGAGGCTTGCTTGCAGTCCCTGGATGGTTTCTTCCAGATTGCTGCTGTTCGCCCGCTCCATGGACAGCAGCTCGGTCAGCTCGCTGATCTGGGCGTTGAGGCGGTTCAGCACCGTGTCGCGGCCGGACAGCTGCTGGCTCAGGAAAAACTGGGCGAGCATGAAGATGGACAGCAGGAAGATGATGACGAGAAGAAGGGTCGCCATGGCATCCACGAAGCCCGGCCAATAGTCGGTGCCCTGCTGTCGGCGTCTGGATCGCCAGCTCGACATGGCTTACCCCTTGGCCCGGTCGAAGGCTGCAGAAATCGACGCCAGAAGGGTCTCGACCCGTTTCTGCTGCTCTCCCTGCTGCTCCGCCCAGTCGCGCATCATCTGCTGTTCGGAGCGCACATGCTTGACGAGTCCCTGGATGCCTTCGGCAAGGTTCGACATGGCTTGTGCGGCATTCTTGCTGGATCCGTCTTCCAGCGTCTTTTGCAGCTGGGCGAGAGACGCCTGGATTTGCTCGGTGTTGGAGGAGGGGACGGACATGACCGGACCGTCTTCCGGTTCGATGTCGGTGACGGTTGATAGCCAGTCCTCCAGCTCGTTGTAGAAGCGGTTCTGCGCCTGTCCGGCCTGAAGGTCGAGGAAGCCAAGCACGAGGGAACCGGTCAGACCGAAGAGCGAGGACGAGAAGGCCGTGCCCATGCCGGAAAGCGGGGCTTCGAGACCAGCCTTCAGATCCTCGAAGATCACGCCTGCATCGCCAGAGCCCACATTCAGCGACTGGATCGTCTGGCCAACGGCGGTGATGGTCTGCAGCAGACCCCAGAAGGTGCCGAGAAGGCCGAGAAACACGAGAAGTCCGGTCAGATAGCGGGAGATCTCGCGCGATTCCTCAAGGCGCATGCCGATAGAATCGAGGATTGAGCGGGCTGTCATCGGCGTCAGCGCCATTTCCCCGACCTTGTTGCCCAAAAGCGTCGCCATGGGTGCGAGCAGGACGGGCGACCGGGTGTCGAGGCCAGGATCCCCAATGCGGAAGCTGTTGACCCAGGAGATTTCGGGGAAGAGCCTGATAACCCTGCCGAACAGCAGGAGAACGCCAAGCCCGGCCACGAAGATGATCAGACCGTTCAGGCCGGGGTTGCTCATGAAAGCGACCGAGATCTGCCGGTAGAGAATGAAGGCGATGAAGGAAACGATCACCAGGAAGATGATCATGAAAGAGAGATATGCCTTCGGACTGGACAGACTGTAGGGGTCGTAATCGCGTGCCATGAGTCGCCATCTATCGCCTGTTGAACGTCCTGAATTGATAGCGTGATTTCCCGAGGCATGGAAACCGTTAATCAGGGTTTTACCAATTCCTCTTGCGCTGTGGCCTATCGGGTACGGCTATTGGGGCAATTGAATGGCTGGGGCCAGAAAACAAAAAAGGCGAACGTTTCCGCCCGCCTTTTGAGAATACAAGTCTTCCAGGAAATGCTTATTCAGCAGCCTTCTTGATCAGGCGCAGCATGTGCTTGTGGGCGAACTCGTTGCCGGCAACCACATCGCCGGAAGTGAGCATGCTCTCCTTGCCTTCAGCGTCGGAAACATACCCGCCCGCTTCCTTGACCATCAGGATGCCTGCTGCAAGGTCCCAGGAATTCAGGTTGTGTTCCCAGTAGCCGTCGAGGCGGCCAGCTGCGGTCCAGGCCAGATCCAGGGAGGCCGCGCCACACCGGCGGATACCTGCCACTTCCGGCATGAAGTAACGCAGTTCCTTCAGTGCACGGCCATGGTCACCCTTGCCGATCATCGGCAGGCCGGTGCCGAACACCATATCTGGCAGCTCGGAACGGGCTGCAACACGCAGGCGGCGGTCATTGACGAAGGCGCCACGGCCACGTTCCGCGGTGTAGAGTTCATCCATGACCGGGTTGTAAATCACACCGGCGACGACCTGTCCCGCGCGCTCCAGAGCGATGGAGATCGCGAAGATCGGAATGCCGTGCAGGAAGTTGGTGGTGCCATCGAGCGGATCGATGTGCCAGCGGTGCTGGCCATCGGTGCCTTCGACTTCGCCGCTTTCTTCCATCACCAGACCAAAGGTCGGACGGGCACGGGTCAGCTCGGTGCGCACAATTTCCTCGGCCCGTCGGTCTGCGGCAGAGACGAAATCTCCGGGGCCCTTGCGGGAGACCTGAAGGTTCTCGACTTCACCGAAGTCTCGGACGAGGCTGCGGCCAGCCTTGGAGGCTGCCTGAACCATGACATTGAGGAGGGCTGTGCGGGCCATTTGCTGATTGCCGATGTTTCTTGGACGCGGGCGGGCCGGGCCCCCCGCGTCAGGTCAGGGATAAGATGGATCAGTCCGCGCGGCGGACGTATTCCACAGTGCCGGTGTCGACGATGATCTTTTCGCCAGCCGTGATGAACGGCGGAACCAGAACGCGGACGCCATTTTCCAGGATCGCGGGCTTGTAGGACGAAGACTGGGTCTGGCCCTTCACCACTGCGTCTGCTTCGGTGATCTGAAGCGTGACGAACTGCGGCAGGCTGATGCCGATCGGGCGCTCTTCATGCAGTTCCACGGTCACCATCATGCCGTCCTGCAGGAAGGCTGCGCGGTCGCCAACGAAATCCATTGCCAGCTCAAGCTGCTCATAGGTTTCGGTGTCCATGAACACCAGCTGGTCTTCCTGGGTGTAGAGGTACTGGAAGTCCTTCTGCTCCAGGCGAACGCGCTCGACCTTGTCTTCCGACCGGAAGCGCTCATTGAGCTTGCGGCCATCGAGCAGGTTTTTGAGTTCGACCTGGGCGAAAGCGCCGCCCTTGCCCGGCTTGACGTGCTGGGTCTTGACGACTGCCCACAGCGTGTCCTGGTGCTGAAGAACGTTGCCAGGCTTGATTTCGTTACCGTTGATTTTCATGGAACGACCGATTGAGTGACTGAGAAATGGGGACCGGGCGCGCGGAACTGTCAGTCTAGACGGCACGGAAACCCAGCGTTGGCCTGTCCTACACAAATGCGGGACGGTTTCAAGGAAAAAAGCAGATTGGAGTTACCGGATCAGGGGGAACCATTGCTCTCGTCGATGGTGGGAGCCATCAGGGTCGGAGCAAATTCCTGGGCTTTCTTGCGGGCCTCGGCCTGCGTTGCCTCATCAAGGCTGCCGACGAAACCATCAAGTTCCAGATCCGATACGCCCATGGTGCGGGCGACAAGATGCCAGGCTGCGGCAGAGACTGGATCGAGATCGCGGCCACGGCCATAGGCATAGACCCGGGCAAGTCTGTTCATGGCAACGGGATTGCCGGCAGTGGCTGCCCGCTCGAACCAGTCGGCAGCCTCTTTTTCATCCGGTTCCACGCCTTTGCCCTGGAAGCGCAGGATGCCATAGTAGACCTGCGCGGAGGGGTTACCCCTGCGCGCAGCCCTGCCCATCCAGTAGGCGCCCTTGCTTTCATCGGTCAAACCGCCGTAGCCTTCAAGGAAGGACAGAGCCAGCGTGTATTGCGCCTCGTCATCGTTCAGGTCTGCGGCTTGCTTCAGCAGTTCACGCGCCTTTTCCTCGTTGTAAGGGCGGCCTTCGCCTTCCTGATACAGGATAGCAAGATTGTAGATCGCCGACGGGATATTGGCCTTGGCGGCAATTTCAAAAAGATCCGCGGCCTTCTTTTTGTCCTGGGGCACGCCAGTGCCAAGAAGATAGAGCTGACCAAGCTGCATGGCGGCCGATGTGTCGCCACTGTTGACGGCAAGCTGATACCACTCTGCGGCCTTGGTCTTGTCCTGCTGGATGCCCATGCCGGTTTCATGCATCACGCCCATCAAGGTCTGGGCATTGTGATCACCGGTCTCGGCAAGAGGGGTCGCGAAGGCAAGGGCAGTCAAATACCAGCCGCGCTGGAAGATGCCGTAGACAAAGTCTGCTGTAGCGCTCTGGCCTTCCGGCAAAGGCGGGAGGGGGCTCTCGATGGGGCTCTTGAGCTCCATCGGGAAGATGCCCTGATCCGCTTCAGCCGCGTTAGCGCTCTCCGCCGGAGTATCTGGCGCTGCGCCGACGCTGGCAGGGCCATCGTTTGCATCCTGGGCAGAGGATCCTCCGCTTGCCTCCTGCGGTGTGGCATCAGACTTCGCGGCCGCCGCAGGCTGCTCCATGTCCTGCTTCGCCGGCGCCTTGTCCTGGGCGGCCAGTTCATAGGTGCCTCCCACAAGGGCGGTCAGAAGCAGAGCAGAGGCTGCGGCGGTCCGAAGTTGCATGGTTTCATTCCACGTCGACGAATGGGTGATTTTCCAAAATGGCGTTGGCCGCGGCAACGGCTGCCGCCGGTCCTTCATTGTGGTTCCAGACCGCATCCTTCAAAGCGACGAAATCCGCGCCTGTTGCAGCGGTGTCTTCGATGGAGGTAATTGTGTTGCCCGCTAGGGCAACGCATGGCGTCTCGAAGAGTTCCGCCCACCACTGTGCCCGGTCAATCGTCTTTGGGTGGGCTTCTTCCCGCTCGTCCAGATCGAGTTTGCCGTAGAAGATATAGTCCACGCCGGTTTCGGCGATTTCCATGTCCTCATGCCTCAGTTTGGTGCCGCCTGCGCCAACGATCCGCTCAGGCTGGAGGCTTTCGACAGCGAGCTTGATGTCCTCAAGGGAGGTCTCGACATGGGCGCCATCCGCGCCTGTGCGGCCTGCGACCTGGGTGTCGCCATAGATCAGGGCGGCGGCGCCACCGTCCTGGATGATCGGAACCAGACGTTCGGCTGTGTCCTGCAGAGCCTTGCTGCTTGCCTGGGGCATGTAGATCAGCACGCACGCGACATCCCCGCCCGAAAGCGCATCCTTGAGCTTGGGGGCGAAGTCGGCGGGGTCGAAGACCGGAGGGGTCACGAGAAAGAGGCGAGGACGGTTCACGAAGCGGTTCCGGTTTATGGGGTGACTGCAGAATGCTTCTATTGTCCCTAAAGACGGCGAAAGAGGGACGCAAGGCCCCTCTTTGCTGAAAGCTCGTCAGATAGTGAGCGTGTTACCGGATGAGGTCCAGCACTTTTCTCAGGCGACCTTCGGGTCCAGGCTGCCATCCTTGTAACGGGCGGCCATTTCAGCCAGCGTGATGACGCGCTTGATCTTCGATGCTTGTCCGGCGGTGTTGAATTCTTCCAGACGGGAAATGCAGAGCTTTTCCATCGCCTCGCGAGCGGGCTTCAGATACTTGCGCGGATCGAATTCGCCCGGGTTTTCGGACAGAATCTTACGGATCTGGCCGGTCATGGCCATGCGGTTGTCCGTGTCGATGTTGATCTTCCGCACGCCGTTCTTGATGCCGCGCTGAATTTCTTCGACCGGCACGCCCCAAGTCTGAGGCATCTTGCCGCCATATTGGTTGATGATGTCCTGAAGATCCTGAGGGACCGAGGACGAGCCGTGCATCACCAGGTGGGTTTCCGGCAGCCGGCGGTGGATTTCCTCAATCACATGCATGGCGAGGATATCGCCATCCGGCTTGCGGGTGAACTTGTAGGCGCCGTGGGAGGTGCCCATGGCGATTGCCAGAGCGTCAACCTTGGTCTCCTTGACGAACTTGACGGCTTCGTCCGGATTGGTCAGCAGCTGATCGTGACTCAAAACGCCTTCAGCGCCGTGGCCGTCTTCCTTATCGCCCATGCCGGTTTCCAGCGAGCCGAGAACACCCAGTTCGCCTTCGACGGAGATGCCGCCCAGATGAGCCATGTCGGTGACCGTCTTGGTGACGCCGGTGTTGTAGTCCCAGTCCGCCGGGGTCTTGCCATCGGCCTTGAGGGAGCCGTCCATCATCACGGACGTGAAGCCGGACTGGATGGCGGTCATGCAGGTTGCCGGCTCGTTGCCATGATCCAGATGCACGCAGACCGGGATATGCGGGTAGATTTCGCAAACCGCATCCATCATGTGTTTCAGCATCACGTCATGGGCATAGGCACGTGCACCGCGGGAGGCCTGGATGATGACGGGAGAATCTGTACGGTCGGCAGCGGCCATGATGGCCAGGGCCTGTTCCATATTATTGATATTGAACGCGGGAACACCGTAGTCGTGCTCAGCTGCATGATCCAAAAGCTGGCGAAGCGTGATACGTGCCATTCAAAACTCCCGTGTTGGCTTGGCGCGTCGATGCCGGTGATGGCCGAAGTCTTCGCGCTGCGTCAAATTTGGAAGTGTACTTAGCAAATACCGGCGGTTTGAAAAGACACCTGCCGAAACCTAAATCGTTTGAAATTCAAATAGTTTCGTAATTTTTCAGCTGTCTTTAATTTGGACTGTAAATTAATTTTTGCAAGCGCGAAATGCCCCTGTCCGGACATAATTTCTGGACAGGGGCCGAAATTTAGACTTCCAGAGCTTTGACGCCCGGCAATTCCTTACCTTCCAGCCATTCGAGGAAAGCGCCGCCTGCGGTGGAGACATAGGAGAAGTCATCCGCAACGCCAGCGTGGTTCAGAGCCGCGACTGTGTCGCCGCCGCCGGCGACCGAATTCAGCTGGCCGGCCTTGGTGCGGGCTGCTGCGTGACGTGCGGCTGCGACGGTTGCCGTGTCGAAGGGGGCGATCTCGAAGGCGCCAAGCGGGCCGTTCCAGACCAGCGTGTTGGCAGCGTCGATCTTCTCGGCAACCTTGGCGATGGAGGCGGCTCCAACGTCGAGCATCATGGCATCGGCCGGGATGGCGTCGAGCGTCACGGTCTCGTTAGCTGCGCCTGCCTTGAACTCCCGGGCAACGACGGCGTCTGCAGGAAGAACGATTTCGCAGCCGGACTTTTCAGCCGCGGCCATGATCTTGCGGGCGGTATCTGCCAGATCGTGTTCGCAGAGCGACTTGCCAACGTTGACGCCCTGTGCGGCGAGGAAGGTGTTGGCCATGCCGCCGCCGATCACCAGCATGTCGACCTTGCCGACCAGATTTTCCAGAAGGTCGATTTTTGAGGAGACCTTCGCACCGCCGACAACAGCCAGCACCGGGCGCTTCGGCTCACCAAGGGCAGAGCCAAGGGCTTCCAGTTCGGCCTGCATGGTGCGGCCCGCATAGGACGGCAGCAGACGGGCAATGCCCTCGGTAGAGCCATGGGCGCGGTGTGCTGCGGAGAAGGCATCGTTCACATAGAAGTCGCCATTGGCAGCAAGGGCCTTGGCAAAGTCCGGATCGTTCTTTTCCTCGCCCTTGTAGAAACGGGTGTTTTCCAGAAGGAGCACGTCGCCGTTGGAAGCTTCTGCGATGGCTTCCTCAACCGATGCGCCAATGCAGTCGTCAACGAAATCGACCGGCGCGAGCAGCAGGTCTGCAAGCGGCTGGGCGACCGGCTCAAGGGACATGTCGGCGACGCGCTCGCCCTTCGGGCGGCCGAAGTGGGCCAGAAGAATGACCTTTGCGCCCTTTTCGGAGAGTTCCTGGATGGTCGGCAGAACGCGCTCGATACGCGTGGTGTCGGTCACCTTGCCACCGTCCATCGGAACGTTGAGGTCGACGCGCACAAGCGCGCGCTTGCCTGCGATATCGTTGAGATCGTCGAGAGTCTTGAAGGCCATGAGAGAGATATCCGTCAAATGTCAGCGCGTGGAACTGGTGGTTGCGGCAATGCCGATTCCGAACAGGGTCAGCAATACACCAAAGGAGCGTTCAATCCAGAGCTTGGCACGGAAGAAAGTGTCCCGGACCCGGCTCTGCGTGAAGAAGAGGGTGACCAGCACGAACCAGAGGAACACGCCTGAGGCCATGATGGCGCCATAGCCGATCTGAACGGCAAGGGGAGTGCCAGGCGCCGTGACCTGCACGAAAACACTCAAGGCGAACATGGTGGCCTTGGGGTTCGTGGCATTGGTGAGGAAGCCCCAGCGGAGCGCCTTGAGGGGCGGCATCGCCGTTGCCTGATCGGCAACAGGCATGTCCCGGCTGGCGCCCCGGTACATGGTGATCCCCAGGAAGATCAGATAGGCCGCGCCGATCAGCTTGATCGAGTTGAAGAGCAGGATCGACTGGGACACAACCAGGCCAATGCCGGCAATGGCATACGCAGAGTGGACAACAAGAGCCAGACCGATGCCGAGCGCCGTCATGAAGCCCGCGGTCCGCCCGCCAACGAGAGCGTTGCGGATAACCACCGCGAGATCGGCACCCGGCACGATGGCGACGATGATGGTTAGGGAAAGAACTGTAAATAGCTCGACCAATTTGAGCATCCTAGGCCGTGAGGAACAAAAAAGGGCGGATCCGGTCAAGCCGCATCCGCCCTCAATTCTAGTCCGGATGACGTGTCATCCGCATGGCATCACTCAGATCAGCTTTGCCATGGCGACGGCGGTGTCGGACATGCGGTTGGAGAAGCCCCACTCGTTGTCGTACCAGGCCAGAACGGAGACCATCGTGCCGTCCATGACCTTGGTCTGGTCCAAAGCAACGGTGGAGGAATGCGGGTCGTGGTTGAAGTCGATCGAGACGTTCGGTGCGTTGGTGTAACCCAAAACGTTCTTCAGACGTCCGTCAGCGGCAGCAATAAGTGCCTTGTTGACCTGTTCTGCGGTGACTTCCTTCGAAGAGATGAACTTGAAGTCGACCAGGGAGACGTTCGGGGTCGGAACGCGGACCGAAATACCGTCGAGCTTGCCAGCCAGAGACGGGATCACCAGGCCGATGGCCTTTGCAGCGCCGGTCGAGGTCGGGATCTGGCTCATGGCTGCTGCGCGGCCGCGGTACAGATCCTTGTGCATCGTGTCCAGTGTCGGCTGGTCGCCGGTGTAGGAGTGGATCGTCGTCATCATGCCGCGTTCGATGCCGAATTCGGCATGCAGAACGTCAACCACCGGTGCCAGGCAGTTGGTGGTGCAGGAGGCGTTGGAGACGACGAGATCGTCCTTGGTCAGAACGCCATGGTTGACGCCATAAACGATGGTCTTGTCTGCGCCGGTTGCCGGTGCAGACACCAGAACGCGCTTTGCGCCTGCTTCCAGGTGCAGGGCAGCTTTTTCCTTTGCGGTAAAGATGCCGGTGCATTCCATTGCAATGTCGACACCCAGCTCGCCCCACGGCAGGTCCTTCGGATCGCGGATCGCGGTGACCTTGATCGGGTTGCCGCCAGCGATGGAGATGGTGTCGCCGTTGACGGTCACTTCAGCCGGAAAACGGCCGTGGACGGAGTCAAAACGAAGCAGGTGGGCGTTGGTTTCAACTGGACCCAGGTCGTTGATGGCAACGACTTCGATGTCGGTCCGGCCGGACTCGACGATGGCACGAAGAACGTTCCGGCCGATGCGGCCAAAACCGTTGATTGCTACCTTGGTCACCATATTCCACTCCATGGTTCACAGCGCATGCTTTGGCGCGCCGGTATCATTGGCCACGGCGGCGTGGCCGATTGGACGGAGCCCGAACGGCATCGCCCCGACTGGCTGCCCGCGTCTGACGAGGGCAGTCTGATTTTGGTATGGCTCAGGCCTTGAGCTTGGCCTGAGCGGCTGCGACGACGGCGTCGGAAGTGATGCCGAAGTGCTCGTAAAGCTTTTTGTAAGGGCCGCTGGCGCCGAAGCCATGCATGCCGACAAAGAGGCCGTCATTGCCGATGAAGCGGTCCCAGCCCATGCGGATGCCTGCTTCGACGGCGATCTTGACCGGACTGTCGCCGATGACGGCGGCCTGGTAGTCCTCGGACTGGGTCTCGAAGAGCTCGAAGCACGGAACCGAGACCACACGGGCCGCGACACCAGCTTCCTGCAGCTTGCCATGTGCTTCCACCGCCAGTTCGACTTCCGAGCCGGAGGCGAAGAGGGTGACGGCAGCTTCATCGTCGCTGTCGATCAGCACATAGGCGCCACGGGCACACAGGTTGTCTTCTTCGTAGGAGGTGCGCAGAGCCGGAAGGTCCTGACGGGTCAGGGCCAGAACGGACGGAGCGTCCTTGGTTTCCAGAGCCAGCTGCCAGCACTCGAGCGTCTCGGTGATGTCTGCCGGACGGAAGAACAGCAGATCCGGGATCGCGCGCAGAGCGGCGTAATGCTCGACCGGCTGGTGGGTCGGGCCATCTTCGCCGAGGCCGATGGAATCATGCGTCATCACATGGATCACGCGCTGCTTCATCAGGGCGGCGAGGCGGATGGACGGACGGCAATAGTCGGAGAAGATCAGGAAGCCGCCGGAATAGGGGATCAGCCCACCGTGCAGAGCCATGCCGTTCATGGCAGCAGCCATGCCGTGCTCGCGGATGCCCCAATGGATATAGCGACCGGAGAAGTCGTCTGGAGTGACGGAGGCTGTCTGCTTGGTCTTGGTGTTGTTTGAACCGGTCAGGTCAGCGGAGCCGCCAATGGTTTCCGGAATGACTTCGTTCAGGACGGTCAGAACAGCCTCTGAAGCCTTGCGAGTTGCCATCTTCGGTTTGGTTTCCGCGAGCTGCTTCTTGTACTCCTGCACTGCGGCTTCGAAGCCTGCAGGGAGGTCGCCGCGGTTCCGGCGTTCGAACTCGGCGCGGGTGTCGGCGTCCTTGGCGGCGAACCGCTTCTGCCAGTCCTTGTGAGCCTGAGCGGAACGCAGGCCCGCGATGCGCCATGCGTCGAGAATGTCGCTCGGGACTTCAAACGGCTCATGCGGCCAATTGAGAGCCTCACGGGTGGCCGCCGCTTCCTCAGCGCCCAGCGGAGAACCGTGGACGCCGTTGGTGCCGGCCTTTTTCGGCGAACCGAAGCCGATGGTTGTCTTGGCTGCGATGAGGGTCGGGCGGTCGCTGGACTGTGCCTGACGGATCGCACTTGCGATCGCTGCCGGATCGTGACCATCGATCGAGATGGTGCTCCAGCCGGAAGCGGCGAAACGGGCGGTCTGATTGGTCGAATCGGTGATGTCGACGCGGCCGTCAATCGAGATGCCGTTGTCGTCCCAGATCACGATCAGCTTGTTCAGCTTCAAGTGGCCTGCAAGCGAAAGTGCTTCCTGGCTGATGCCTTCCATGAGGCAGCCATCACCGGCCAGCACATAGGTGAAGTGGTCGACGATGTCAGTGCCGAAGCGGCTTTCCTGCAGCTTTTCGGCGATGGCCATACCAACCGCGTTGCCGAGACCCTGTCCGAGCGGACCGGTGGTTGTTTCGATACCGGCCCCATGGCCGAATTCCGGATGGCCGGCAGTGCGTGCGCCGATCTGACGGAAACTCTTAAGTTCGTCGAGAGTGAAGTCTTCGTAGCCGAGAAGATAAAGTACGCTGTAGAGCAGCATGGAGCCGTGGCCGGCCGACAGGACGAAGCGGTCCCGGTCGCACCAGTTGGGCGCCGTCGGATCGAACTTCAGGAATTCGGTGAAGAGCACCGTCGCGATGTCAGCTGCCCCCATCGGCAGGCCTGGGTGGCCAGACTTTGCTTTTTCCACGGCATCGATGGCAAGGAAGCGGATCGCATTTGCCATGCGCTGGTGTTTTTCAAGATCGGCCATGTGTGTCCCGTAGCTTGTGTCGGCGCAATGCCGGAGAAATCCAATGTGCCGTCCCGGCATCAGGTCCAGAACGGGCGGGAGGGAGCAATGCCAGCCTTGGCGCAGACTGCCCACCCCAGCCCAGAAGGCGCCCGACAAATATCAGGAACATTGCGCGAGTCAATCAATCCGCATTGTCTAAGGGGCATTGAATGAGCCCAAAAAGGACTGAGGATTCTGCCACTGTTCCCATTGACGTATTCATCAGGGCTTGCCTAATCTCGAAACCGTGGCGTCAAACTGAGCTGGAATGACAGTATCTGGCCATTGTCTTGCCCGGAATTGTTCGCACTCTGGTTGAACAGGTTTCCATAGTCTCCGAAGTTCCGGCGGCTTCCGAAACCGCTCTGGTGGTTGATTTGCCTTATAGGCTGGGCGTCCGGGGCTGGACGACCGAGCGTCTTTGCTAGATATGCAGGATCAGGTTTGCTGCAAAGCAATATGAAAACTGCAAGGTGCCTCAGCACCGTAGCTTGGAGAAACGACAGGGAATGGCAGAACAGGGACCACGTTCCGGGGTGACCATTGAAGCTGCCTTGCAGCGTCTGGCAAAGGCGCTAGGAACGCTCGAGACCTCTGTTCAGCGCCGGATTGAATCCGACCGCTCGCTCAATTCCCTTCAGGATGACCTCCAGCGGCTGGGCGAGGACCGGTCTCAGCTCGCAAATAGTCTCGACAAGTCCGAGACGAGAGCGCAGCGCCTGGAAGACGCCAATCGGGACGTTTCCCGGCGTCTGGTGTCCGCAATGGAAACCATCCGCAGCGTTCTTGACGCGCAAGGAGGATAAGGCCGGTGGCTCAGATCAATGTGATCATAAACGGCCGGTCCTTCCGGATGGCTTGCGACGACGGGGAAGAGGACCGGTTGATCGGCCTTGCCAAGCGTTTCGATGGGTGGATCGATGATCTCCGCGGTGCTTTCGGCGAAATTGGCGACCAGCGGCTGACCGTGATGGCAGGTATCATGGCAACGGACCAGCTTGTCGAACTGGAAAAGAAGATCGCTGCCTTGGAAGCGGATCTGTCGCAGGCCAAGGAAGCCCAAGCCACTGCAGTGAAGACCCTGAACACCCACGAGAGCGATGTGGCTGGTGCGGTCGACAAGGCGGCAGCGAAAATCGAATCACTGGCGGAAGCCCTCAGCCGTAGCCTCCGGTCCGAATAGCCGTTGCCGTCCGGCTTGCGCAAAGACCCGTAAAATTTATCCGTTGCGGGTCAGGAAACAGAAGCGCTCCAATCTCGAGACCAGTGCTTTCTGGTTATTGACCCCGCATTTGGCCATCGCAGATTTTAGCTGCTTGCGGACCGTGTCGGTCGCAAGCCCGTTTTCCGCAGCATAGTCCGCCAGCGCCGTTCCCTTGGCGACGGCGGAAATGGCGCGGGTTTCAGCGCTGGTAATCGAGAACAGCTGGGCGAACCGGGAAGCTTCCTCGTGCGTGATGACCATTTCTGCAGAAAGCGGCGTAATGACCAGCATGATGGATGGTCCCGACAAAGCGTTAAAATGCGACAGAACCGGTGCCGATGAGATGACCCTGACACTGTATTGATCCATCGTCAGAGGATCGCAGGCCAAAAAGGCGCCGGTGCTGGATCCCCGTGCTCCTGCCAGTTTTCCAAGCGTTTCCTGAAAGTCATCATCCGTCTTTTTGTCGGTGAAGGAGAGCTGCTTGTTCCGGCTGGCCATCAAGCCCGTCCGGAGATGCTCTTCCGCAATGCTGTTGGCAAAAAGAAGGTTCCGTTTGGCATTCAGAATGACCACGGCCCTTCCCGTGTTGGACCAAAGATCTCCGAGCAGCCCCCGTTGAAGGTGAAGTTCTGTATTGGCCGTATAGAGTCTTACGGCCCGGCGAAGGCCTGGTAGCAGGCCCTGCAGGCGATGGAGTTGCGAGGAGTTGAAAGGAATCGCGTCGTTCAGGGGAGCTATGCCGAGGCCCATGAACGTATCGGGAGAGGAGAGATTGCAAAGAGCGAGGTTCCGCATGCCGTTCATTACAAGAATCTCGTTGTAGACTGTGTCCGTTCGGATCTCCTCGGGGCTGAGAACATCTGGTTCCAGCAGGACCTTGCCGATCGGAGCGCTCACGACCCGGGGCACACGTCTGTCCATGATGAAATAGTCGCTGAGATATGTGGCGTAGGCATCCTCATTTCCGCGCTCGAAATGCTCGATAACGGGCTGGCTGCCAATGGTGTCGATGACGATGAGATTGACAGCCGAGCCGCCGATGAAGTCGGAAAGCCGGATCAAGGCATCGCGCCAGAGTTCGGGAACTAGCGCGGCATCAAAAAAAAGATCTGTAAGTGTCTCAAGGCCTTCGCTGAAGTCAGTCATGGAATTGGAGCCCTTGAGACTGTGTCTGTGCCCAGATGATCCTAATCAGCAAATGTTTGACATACCCCATTTGGGGGATGCGGAAGCATAGGTATTTGTGTCAGAGAAAAGGCGGCTACTGCAAGCCTGTTTTTTATGTCTTTGGGATGTGAGTTGTTAAATTTACTTGATCCATTTACTCGGATCACCTACCGCAACCCGGCGGAAACGACCTTGGGACCGGCAACTTGCCGGTCCCATTTTTATTGCGGGTTTGGCTTTTGGTCAGAAGGGATGATCTCCCCTTGTACTGTCCTCTGGCAAAGTGCCTGACACGGCGCTATATGATAACCTGGCTGCGCGACACGTCAGGAACCATATCCCCGGGGCCTTACGCATTCCTTTGGGAGCTGTCCCCGCTTCGGACCGTGGTCTGTTGCATACGGCGCCCACCTACATAGTAGGTTTCCCGGGATTGCGAATTCCAACGGTCGTGCGGCTTTGCACTTTGAAGCCAGCTTCCGAGCCAAAGATCTGAGCCATGTCTGAGCATCCTTTGACACCGCCTGCCGAGGCAAAGGAGCGCCTGCGCCGGCAGGCGCTGACACGGCGGGCGGCTCTGACGGGTGTGGACAGGGCTGAAGCCTCTCTCAAGCTTGCAGATTTCGCAACGGATCTGGAATTGCCGGCCGCTGTGGCAGTGGCGGGTTTCTGGCCGATTCGGGACGAGATCGATCCCCGGCCCTTGCTTGTTAAGCTGCGCGATATGGGGCATCCCCTCTGTCTGCCTGCTGTCATTCACCCCACGCTCATTTTCAGAAGTTTTGGCCGGGACACAAAGTTTGTTCCAGGCGGGTTTGGGACAATGGCCCCTTGCCCGGATGCGGAAGAACTGCGCCCGGATGTGCTTTTGATGCCGCTGGCCGCCTTTGATAGCCGCGGAAACCGGATCGGATATGGCAAGGGGCATTACGACCGTGCCATTGCGGTTCTTGAAAAAGAGGCCCCGGTCGTGTGTATCGGTCTGGCATTTGATGTTCAGGAGGTTGGCGAAGTGCCTGCCGAAGCCCATGACCGGCGGCTGGACGCCTTGTTGACCCCTACCGGTCTGCGCCGGTTCTAACTTCCGAGAGGCTTTATGAAGCTCTTGTTCCTTGGCGACCTGGTCGGGCGCACCGGCCGGACTGCTGTCATCGATCAGTTACCCGCCATTGTCGAAATGCAGCAACTGGATTTCGTCGTCGTCAACGGAGAGAACTCTGCTTCCGGTTTCGGCATTACCGAGGCAATCCTGCAGGATGTGCTGGATGCGGGGGCGGATGTCGTGACCACTGGCAACCACGTTTGGGATCAGCGCGACACGCTCGTCTACATTGAGCGGCAGGACCGGTTGCTGCGCCCATTGAACTATCCCGTTGGCACGCCAGGACGCGGCGCGCATCTCTATACGGCCCGCAATGGCGCGCAGGTCATGGTCGCCAATGTGATGGGCCGCGTCTACATGGATGCCATGGATGATCCCTTTGCCCGGATCGAGCGCGTTGTCGACGATTGCCCGCTTGGTCAGGTTGCGGATGCCATCATCATTGACATGCATGCGGAAGCGACCAGCGAAAAGCAAGCCATGGGTCATTTCCTTGACGGGCGTGTGAGCCTGGTGGTGGGAACCCACACCCATGTCCCAACCGCGGACCATCAGATCCTGCCGGGGGGCACCGCCTATATGTCAGATGCAGGCATGTGCGGCGATTATGACAGTGTGCTCGGCATGGAAAAGGATGAGCCGGTGAACCGGTTTCAGCGCAAGATTCCGGGCAACCGGTTCACGCCTGCGTCGGGTGAAGCGACCATCAGCGGTGTTGCCGTTGAAACCGACGACCGGACAGGCTTGGCACTAAGGGTTGCTCCGGTCCGTATCGGCGGCCGTCTGGAGCCGGTACTGCCGTTCTTCTGGCAGAGCTGACTGCGCTGACGGGATGATGCGAAGCCTGTAGGAGGCCGCCAACGGCCCCCGCTGGATTTTCTGAGCGGCTTTGCCTATAAGCGTCCCAACTTTTCAAAAGACACATCCGCACGAGCCGAGAAGAGCCATGGCAGGACATTCACAGTTCAAGAACATCATGCACCGCAAGGGCCGGCAGGACGCGATCCGGTCGAAGATCTTTTCCAAGCTGTCGAAGGAAATCACCGTCGCAGCAAAGGTCGGTGGTCCGGATATCGACGGCAACCCGCGCCTGCGCCTTGCGGTTCAGAACGCCCGCGCCCAGTCTATGCCGAAGGACAACATCCAGCGTGCGATCAACAAGTCCCAGTCTGGTGACGACGACAACTATGAAGAAATCCGCTATGAGGGCTATGGCCCCGCAGGCGTTGCCATTGTTGTTGAAGCTCTGACGGACAACCGCAACCGCTCTGCTTCCAACATCCGCTCCTACTTCACCAAGTGCGGCGGGTCATTGGGCGAAACCAACTCGGTTGCCTTCATGTTCGACCGGGTTGGCGAGATCACCTACAAGCCGGAAACCGGCGACGCGGATGCGGTCCTGGAAGCTGCCATCGAAGCTGGCGCGGATGATGTGCAGTCCGACGAAAACGGCCACACCATCTACACGGCCTTTGAAGACTTGAACGATGTTGCCAAAGGCCTGGAAGCTGCTTTTGGCGAAGCTGAGTCCGTCAAGATCATCTGGAAGCCGCAGAACCTGACGCCGGTCGATAACGAGAAGGCCCAGACGGTCATCAAGCTGCTCGACATGCTCGAAGACGACGATGACGTCCAGAACGTCTACGCCAACTGCGACATTGATGCGGAAGCTCTGGCTTGAGGCCGGATTTCTGACGCAAGGCTGAGTTAAGACAACCCCGGTTTTGCCGGGGTTCAGACTGCTGACAAACCTCTGAGGCCTATCGAAGAGGTTCAGATTCACGGAACGTCACAGATTCAAGTCGTGAACATATCGGAATCAAAACCCCTCAATTCTGGCAGCCGCCAAAAACCGAGGGGTTTGTAATCAATCTGAACCCCGGTTTTGCCGGGGTTCAGACTGCTGACAAACCTCTGAAGCCTATCGAAGAGGTTCAGATTCACGGAACGTCACAGATTCAAATCGTGAACATATCGGAATCAAAACCCCTCGATTCTGGCTGCCGCCAAAAACCGAGGGGTTTGTAATCAATCTGAACCCCGGTTTTGCCGGGGTTGTTTGTTTTTGAAGAGGGGAATGGTGTTGGAAAGCCGGATTTTCGGACTGACGCAGCTGGATGCCAAGACCTTGCCGGAGCGTGCTCTGAAGCTGGCAGAATAGGCGGGAGAAGTAGCCCAGGCCGTTCTGTCGGCAACGGGAGCCCCGGGTTCCGCCTACAAGGGGCTGAACCTTGAGGATGTGCGTGAAGAAGCAGCGGATGCCGCAATCGTTGCGATCAGCATTCTGGCCCAGACCTGTGACGACGAGGCGATGTTCGATGCCGAGCTGCAGCGGTTGCTGTCAGAAAAATGCACCAAATGGGAAGCTGTTCTCAGTCGGCAGGCATAATGCCTCAGCGGCCGAAGAGCGGGTCGAGAAGCGGCATTGAGGACAGGGCTGCCAGCGCGATCAGCGAGTAGGCGATCAGACGGTAGAACTTCGGGTCGGCCTTGCCGAAGCCTTTGGAGCCAAGAAACAGTCCAATCGCATAGAGCGGGGTTCCGGCAATGGCCAGATGCAGCACCGGGAGGTTGAAGAAGCCCTTGAGCCAGTAAGCGAAGACGGTGCCGACGCTGGCAAGGGCAAAGAACACGATCAGATTGGCGCGCACGACCATTGGCTCCTTCGCACTGGACAGCCAGAAGGCAACCACCGGCGGGCCAGCGACCTGGCTGACGCCGCCGAGGACGCCTGCGACCATGCCTACCCCGAAGGAGATGGGAGGGCTGGGCCGGTTGCGGTAGCGCCAGCCGGAAATCAGCAGAACGAGCACGGCGGCAACAATGCCGAAGATGATCCAGCGCAACAGCAGGGTGTCCATCGTGGCGAGCAGCCAGGTGCCTGCATGGACGAAGAGCACGGATGCGATGACAGCCGGAATGATCGTGCTCCAGTCGCAGATCCGCAGGGCCCGGACCACCAGCGGCATGGCGACGACGAAGTCGAGGATCAGAAAGCTGGCGGCGGCCGTCGGCGGAAAGATCAGGCTGGTGGCCACCGGCATGTAGATCATCCCCGCGCCGAAACCGGCGAAACCGCGCACGCATCCGGCAATCAGCAGCACACTGCAAAGCAGCAGGAGAACTCCCGGTTCGAAGGACGTGTAGATGTCGAACATGCAGGCCGCGCAGGGTGAGGTGGGAAAAACAGCGTCTAATCACTGCCTAAGGGCGGCTTCTGCTGGCGTCAACTCGCAAGTTTTGTTACCGGTTTGTTCTATGACACATCCGATTCGAGTTCTCGGCATTGATCCGGGGTTGCGGCGCACAGGCTGGGGCATGATTGAGGTGATCGGCAACAGGCTGATCTTCATTGCCTCCGGCACGGTGACTTCCGACAACAAGCTGGGACTGGCGGAGCGGCTGGTACAGCTGCATGACGGCTTGAGCGAGATCGTTCGCAAGCAGGAGCCGATGGAAGCAGCTGTGGAGCACACATTCGTCAACAAGGACGCCGGAGCGACGCTCAAGCTGGGTCAGGCCCGCGGGATTGCGTTG
This sequence comes from Roseibium litorale, assembly GCF_014842915.1. Lineage (GTDB taxonomy): Bacteria > Pseudomonadota > Alphaproteobacteria > Rhizobiales > Stappiaceae > Roseibium > Roseibium litorale. The sequence goes on from NZ_JACYXI010000015.1 coordinate 43,435, forward strand.
CTGGTTCCGGCTCTCGCAGGACTGAGTGTTGCCGAATATGCGCCGAACCTCGTGAAGAAAACGGTTGTGGGGACTGGTCACGCGGAGAAAGAGCAGATCCGAGCCATGGTGAAGATCCTCATGCCGCGGGCGGTTTTTGATACGGATGATGCTGCGGATGCGCTGGCGATTGCGATTTGCCATGCCCATCACCGCGGGTCGGCAACGGGGCGCATGGCCCAGGCAGGTGCAGCATGATCGGAAAGCTCAAGGGAACCATCGACAGCTATGGCGAGGATCATGTGATCCTGGATGTCCACGGTGTCGGCTATCAGGTCTACTGTCCTTCGCGGGTGCTGCAGACCCTGCCCAAGGCAGGGGAGGCCGCGGTCCTTTTCATAGAGACCATGGTGCGGGAAGACATGATCCGGCTCTTCGGCTTTTCCCAGGAAGCCGAGCGTGAATGGTTCCGCCTGCTGATGACTGTACAGGGCGTTGGGGCCAAGGTGGCTCTGGCGGTTCTTGGTATTCTGAGGGCCAGCGAGATTGCAAATGCCATCGCGCTTGGCGACAAGGCAACGATTTCGCGGGCGCCGGGTGTTGGCAAGCGGGTCGCGGAACGTATTCTGGCAGAGCTGAAGGACAAGGCTCCGGGGTACGCGTCCGTCGATGCGGAGACAATCTCCGTATCCCAGACGGTCAATGAGAAGGTCGCTGCGCGGCCGGTTGCCGAAGCGGTCTCGGCTCTGACGAATCTGGGATATGGTCAGCCCCAGGCCAGCGCGGCAGTGGCGCGGGCGATGAAAACGGCCGGCGAAGAGGCGACAACGGAAACGCTCATTCGCCTCGGCCTGAAGGAGCTGGCGCAGTGACGGTTTTCTGGTTCGTTGTTGTTGCGGTCTGTATCTTCCTTCTGGGTGTTGGCGGGATGATCGTTCTGGATCACAAGTTCTCCCAGGCGGTGCAGGGGAGGGACTATACGGTCAAGGGCCGCAGAGTGCTCAGCGATGACCCGTTCGTGCGCAAGACGTTCCGGAAGTTTCATGCCATCCGGGTGGCCTATTCGTTTTTTCTAATCGCTCTTCTCGTGGTGGTCGTGTCCAATGCCGGATGAAACGCGTCTTGTCTCGCCGGAAATCCGTGGTGACGAAATCGACACCACCATGCGCCCTCAGGCTTTGGACGAGTTTGTCGGTCAGGCTCAGGCCCGCGCCAACCTGAAGATCTTCATCGGCGCTGCGAAGGCGCGTGGCGAGGCGCTCGACCATGTGTTGTTCGTAGGTCCTCCGGGCCTCGGCAAGACGACGCTTGCGCAGATCATGGCTCGTGAACTGGGTGTCAACTTCCGGGCCACTTCCGGTCCGGTAATTGCCAAGGCAGGAGATCTCGCAGCGCTGCTGACCAATCTGGAAGAACGGGACGTTCTCTTCATTGATGAAATCCACCGCCTCAATCCGGCGGTCGAGGAAGTGCTCTATCCGGCGATGGAGGACTATCAGCTCGATCTGATCATCGGGGAGGGGCCCGCTGCCCGCTCGGTGAAGATCGATCTGGCGAAGTTTACCCTGGTTGCGGCAACGACCCGCCTCGGGCTGCTGACGACTCCGCTGCGTGACCGTTTCGGGATTCCTGTCCGGTTACAGTTCTATACGGTTCCGGAACTGGAGCATATCGTCAACCGCGGTGCGCGGATCCTGGGTGTTGGCATGGCACCGGATGGCGCTCACGAGATTGCCAAGCGTTCCCGTGGTACGCCGCGCATCGCAGGCCGGCTTCTGCGCCGTGTCCGCGATTTTGCCATAGTGGCGGGCGTGGATCACGTGGACCGCGCTCTGGCTGACCGTGCCCTCTCCCAGCTTGAGGTGGACAGCGCTGGACTTGATAGTCTGGACCGCCGTTATCTGCATCAGATTGCCGTCAACTTTGGCGGTGGCCCAGTTGGGATCGAGACTATTGCTGCAGCTTTGTCTGAGCCGCGTGATGCGATTGAAGAAATAGTTGAGCCCTATCTTATTCAGAACGGCTTCTTACAGCGCACCCCCCGGGGCAGGGTACTGACACCGCAAGCTTTTGCGCATTTGGGACTTGCCGTTCCGCAGAAAATTGATGCACCGCAACTCGGTCTTTTTCAGGAGCCTGACTGAGTACGAATATTCTTAAGAATTTAATTCGACATCTGCCTTAATTATTTGTTTTGGAACCTAGAGGAATATCGCCCCCAAAATACCCCGGGGGATTCCGATGATTCGCAAACACCTATCGACCAAACTTGCGCTGATGTTTTTGGCGGGTGCCGTGCTGATGTGCGCTGCTATTGTGACTGTTACAGCTTATCTGGCGAGCGGCGTTGCGAACACTCAGGCCGACCGGGCCTTGCGCAGCGCGACTCAGGCAAAGGCGGAGACGCTTGGTCTTGCTCTAGATCAGCTGAACCAGAGCGCGAATTTCTATGTTGGGCTTCAGGAGGCCCGCGACGGTTTGATGAAGATGACCGCCGGCTGGAAGAACCTGAAGACCGATCAGACCGCTATCCTTCGCAAGATGTTTGTGGAGGACAATCCCAATGCTCCGGCTGAACGTTACTTGATGACGAAGTCGGAGGAGAAGAACTACTACTCCAGCAATCATGAGCTGATCCATGCTTCGTTCCGTGGCCTGATCGAACAGGGGCTTTTCTCTGGAATCGCGTTGTCTGACCCGACCGGAAACATCACCTACTCTTATAACAAGGGGGAAGAATTCGGCCGGAACGCTGCCGATCCCTTGCTGGCAAACAACGCTTATGGGGTTGCGTTAAAGCCGCTGGTGGAGGCAGGAACGGCAGGCACACTGAAGTCGGGTGATATATTCACCTCTGGTTTCATGACAGACGCAGACGGAAATGTCAGTCTGGTCCTGGCTGCGCCGGTTTTCTATCTGGACCGTTTCTTCGGAGCCGTCGGGCTTCAGGTCAATATGGAGCGGTTTGCCAGCTTCCTGAACGATTTGACGGGTCTGGGGGACAGTGAGCGCGTGATCCTTGTTGATTCCGCCGACCATCTCGTCGAAGTCAGCGCATCCGGTGCGGCAGCGCGCACTTTCGCGCTCGCCGACATTCAGTCTGCTCCCGGAATTCTGAATATTGATGGCACCACCTATCGTTTCTCCCGGACAGATAACGACATCCATGGCAAATCCTATGGGCTGATTGAGGCTGTGCAGCAGAGTGAGCTCTCTGCCGCAGCACACAAGATCAGCTATGGAGCTGTTATCACCGGTGTACTTTGTCTGCTGCCCGTGGTGGGACTTATCTGGTGGCTGACCATACGCATGTTCGCGCCCCTGCAGACCCTTACCGGCGCAACCCGGAGGATAGCGGACGGGGATCTGGATGTGGCCGTGGATGCAACGGAGCGTGCTGATGAGATCGGTGATATGGCCCGCTGTATTGAAGTGTTTAAGCAAAACTCGCTGGAGCGGGAACGGCTTGCCGAGGAACGAAAGGCAGGTCACATCGCCAGGGAACGCCGCGAGAAAAACATCGACAGCTTGATCGCGGCCTTCCGGTCTGAAGCACAAGCAGTCTTGTCCTCGGTGGAGGAGAACCTGATCCGCGTGGAAGACATGTCAAACCTCCTGAGCGAGCGGTCCAATGCGGCAGCCAACCGTGGCAGCGTGGCCGTTGGAGATTCAGAAAGCGCCTCGTCCAATGTCCAGGCTGTTGCCTCGGCGACCGAGGAGCTGAATGCCTCGATCTCTGAAATTGCCCGGCAGGTTGAAACAACGGCCGAAATTGTTGGCCGGACCACCAGCAATGCTCAATCCTCAAACGAGAAAATCGCAGGTCTTGCGGATGCTGCCAACAAGATCGGAGATGTTGTTTCCCTCATTTCCGAAATTGCGGAGCAAACCAATCTTCTGGCATTGAACGCGACCATCGAAGCGGCACGGGCCGGAGAAGCTGGCCGCGGCTTCGCCGTCGTTGCATCGGAAGTCAAGTCGCTGGCTGGACAGACCGCAAAGGCAACGGAAGAAATCTCGGCTCAGATCGCCGCGATCCAGGCATCGACCAACGAAGCCGTGGAGGAGATTGCTCTGGTCTCCGGCTCTATGGATGAGGTGAATAATTATACCTCCGCCATCGCCAGCGCCGTGCAGCAGCAGGGGGCGGCAACCCGTGAGATTTCGCTCAATGTTACCGAAGCGGCTCAGGGCACCATGAGCGTGACGACAGCGGTGTCTTCGCTGAGCCACGATGTTGAGGAAAATGCGTCTTCTGCCGATCATATGCGCGAGGCGACCTTGCAGATGAAGCGGCAGGCGGAGCAGCTCCGTCAGTCGGTGGAACGCTTCCTGAGCGAGGTTGCTGCTGCCTGACAGCGGGGCTTCGATCTAGGAGTACCTACAAAGCCCTGCCACCTGACCGTGGCAGGGCTTTTTGATTTTGCGCAAGGGCGCGTTTGCTTACACGGTCTATTAAATTTCCGTCATCTTCGTGTTTTCGGGAACCGCTACCCCTGAAGCGCGTTTGCAATAGGACTGTTTCGAGCATTCCTGAAAGGAACACGCTATGTCTGAGCTGATCGTGATTGGATACAAGGATAATGCCACGGCGGAAGAAGCCCGGCAGACCCTTTACTCCCTCTCCAAGGAATATCTGGTCGATGTGAAGGACGCCGTGGTCGCCGAAGCCACCGACAAGGGTGACGTGAAGCTGCACCAGATGGTGTCCATGTGGGGCGTTGGTGCCAGCGGAGGCGCCTTCTGGGGTTTGCTCGCCGGTATCCTGTTCTTCAATCCTCTGCTTGGTGTCGCAGCCGGTGCCGGGGCTGGGGCGCTGGCCGGGGCCCTTACCGACTATGGCATCAACGACAACTTCATGAAGGAAGTGGCGAAGGTTCTTCAGCCTGGACAGGCAGCATTGTTCATCCTTGCCGACCGGGCTGCGTCGGACAAGGTCATCGATAAGCTCTCGGTTCATGGAGGGCAAATTCTGCGGACCAACCTGGATAACTCCAAGGAACAGGAACTGATCTCCGAATTCAGCAAGGCGCGAACGGGGCTCTAACGCCTTTAAGACAGCATGTGCCCATCGACCATAGGATGAACGTCAAGGAGACGATTATGGAAACCTATCTTTTTGTTCAGCCGCTTGTTGCCCTTATTGCCGGCATCTTGATCCTTCTCGTGCCACGGATCTTGAACTACGTGGTGGCCTTCTATCTGATCCTGATCGGTCTTACCGGTCTCCTGCCGCACTTGATGTCGGGCAATGGCATGATGTGACCACGGGACGGAACGCGCACAGCGGTTCCGGAAGACGAAACCAATATCGGGGGGGCCTAGCTGGCCGCCCTGATATTGGTTTTAAGGCCTGCAGTCTGCTAAAGCAGCGTGGTGTTCACTCAAGACCGCGTGGAAGTGCTGTGTCTGACTGGCCTGATCTTGCCGGCCGCATTGAAGGCGGTTCTCATATTTTGCCTATACGGGTCTACTATGAGGACACGGATTTCACAGGCGTTGTCTATCACGGCGCATTTATTAAGTTCTTCGAGCGGGGACGGTCCGATTATCTCCGGCTGTGCGAAGTTCATCATAAACTTCTTCTGCATGAAGATCCCTCCCGTAGCCTGGCTTTTGCTGTCCGGCGAATGGAGGTCGAGTTTCTGCGGCCCGCGAAGATAGATGATGTCCTGGAAGTGCAAACAACTCTTGTTGAAGCCAGGGGAGCCCGCTTGTCTCTCCGCCAGGAAATCAGGCGCGATGGAGAGCTGCTGAGCAGTGCGGATGTGTTTGCCGCCGTCATCAATGGCCACGGCCGGCCGGCACGGCTGCCCAAGGAGCTCATGTCCCGCCTGATCGCGCGGACAGCGCCATAGTCCTGCCAGATCTATTCCTTATTGAAATTCTGATCAGGCCCGGATCTGCTTCAAGAAATTGTTTTGTCAGAAACGGACGGTATTAACAGGTCCGTAACCTTAATTGATTCTTTTAAACTTCGGTTCAAAGTCTTTGCCGAAGTCCCAGTTTCGCCAAAATCGGCGGTCAGAGAGACATCGAGCCGATGAGGATCATGCTCGTGATCCGCACCCGAAAAGTGTTCCGAGCGTTTAACACAGGCAATACGTACCCGGCCAAGAGGTCTTTTGTTTCATGAATGAACTCGTCCAGACGACGCTGGCTGCTCCGCAGGGAGACATCTCGTTCTTCGCCCTGTTCTGGCAGGCGCACATTGTCGTCAAACTGGTGATGCTTGGTCTTCTTGCCGCATCGGTCTGGTGCTGGGCGATCATTTTCGACAAGGTTATTCTTCTGAAGCGCACCTCGCGCCAGATGGACCGGTTCGAGAATGTGTTCTGGTCCGGCCAGTCCCTGGAAGACCTTTACGGCACCTTGCAGAACCGTACCAATCACTCCCTTTCTGCTCTTTTCGTTGCAGCAATGCGCGAATGGAAGCGAAGCCATGAGGGCGCTCGCCCTGCCATCGGCAGTCTGCAGCAGCGCATCGACCGGGTCATGGACCTGACAATCCAGCGCGAGGCTGACCGGCTCGAATCCAAGCTTCTGGTGCTGGCAACCATCGGCTCTGCCGGCCCCTTCATTGGCCTGTTCGGCACGGTCTGGGGCATCATGACCGCATTCCAGGCCATTGCAGCTTCCGAAAGCACTAACCTCGCCGTTGTGGCGCCCGGTATCGCCGAAGCACTCTTCGCTACGGCTCTGGGTCTCGTTGCCGCAATTCCGGCGGTTATTGCCTATAACAAGTTGTCCTCTGACGTCGGCAAGTCCGTATCGCGCATGGAAGGCTTTGCAGACGAGTTCTCGTCCATCCTCTCCCGTCAGATCGACGAAAGGGCCTGATCCATGGGCATGCAGCTCGGAGGCGCGGGTGGCGGCGGACGGCGCGGCCGTCGCAGACGCCGCAACCAGCCGGTTAGCGAAATCAACGTGACGCCGATGGTCGACGTCATGCTCGTGCTGCTCATCATCTTCATGGTGGCGGCGCCGCTGTTGACGGTTGGCGTTCCGATTGATCTCCCCGAAACCCAGGCCAAGGCCCTGGAGGGGGACAAGGAACCGATCACCATATCGGTGAACTCCGATGGCCAGATCTTTATCCAGGAAACGGAAATCCCGCTGGAAGAGGTCGTGCCAAAACTCAAGGCGATTGCCGCAAACGGTTATGAAGAGCGCATCTATGTGCGCGGCGACCAGAATGCCGACTACGGCATGATGATGAAGCTCATGGGCCGGATCAATGCCGCAGGGTTCAAGCGGCTCGGTCTTGTCACTCTCGAAGAACGGAATTCGTGACGCTCTATGCGTGCAGGTCTTATTGCATCCTTGGCCGGGCATACGGCTCTCCTCCTCTGGGGGCTTATCGCCTTTCCGGATGCGAAGACTTTTGACGTCAAGCCGGTGGATTCCCTGCCTGTTGACCTGGTGCCGATTTCCGAGCTGACCAGGCTACAGAAGGGCGAGAAGGACGCGAAGGAAATCCGCGAAGTTCCGTCCACCAAGCCGGTCGAAAAGCCCAAGCAGGAAACGCCGAAGCCGGACGATGCGCCTGGAGAGGCAAAGACAGCTCAGGCCAGTACCCCGCCGCCAACTCCTGCGCCAACCCCGGAACCTGAGCCGAAAAAGCCGGAGCCGAAGAAGCCCGAGCCCAAGGAACCGCCCGCACCGGCTGCAACGCCTGCGCCTCCCAAGGAGCCGAAGCAGGAACCCAAGCCGGTGGCGGAAGCCCCAACGCCCCCCAAGGAGCCGGAACCGGCCCCTGTCGAGGAGCCGAAGGAAATCCTGACCAGCGTTGCGCCTAAGACCAAGCCCAAGCCACCCAAGCCGGTTCAGCAGACCCAGACCGCGCAGCAGCAGCCCAAAAAGGACTTCAACACCAACCAGATCGCGGCCCTCCTGAACAAGGTGGAGCCGGCAGGTGGGGGGTCGCAGTCGACACAGCCCGCATCCCTTGGCAGCCCGAAGGGGGAGCAGCATGTGCAGATGACCCAGTCTGAACTGGATGCTCTGCGCGGCATGATTGCCCGGTGCTGGAGCCCGCCTGTCGGTGCGATCGGAGCCGAGGACCTGAAGGTCCGGCTTCAATTCAGCCTGAGCGAGAGCGGCGAAGTTCAGGGCAGCCCTGAGGTTCTGAATTCCAGCAGTGCGCCTGGTTTCCGCGCCGCCGCGTCCAGTGCGGTCCGTGCGGTGATGCGCTGCGCCCCCTATTCGCTTCCGATCCAGAAATACGATGCCTGGAAGGAAGTCATCATCAACTTTGATCCGCGCGAAATGATCGGCGGGTGATTTCAGTGAGTGGACACAAGGAGCCGATGCCAATGAGCGACCTGCCGAGTGTTGCCCGTCTCAAATCCCGGGTGGCCGGGATGTTTGCCGCATGTGTGATGTCTGTTGGGGCGTTTCTTTGCGCTGCTGCGCCTGCGCATGCCCTGATCGAGATCGACATTACCCAGGGCAATGTTGAGCCGATGCCAATCGCCTTGCCGTCTTTCACGGCTGAGGGGGGGGATCCCAAGCTGTCTGCGGACATGACCGCAGTCATCTCGGCAGACCTCAAGCGGTCGGGCTTGTTCCTGCCGCTCGATCCGGCGAGCTTCATCCAGACCAATATGGGTGTCAGCACCACGCCCCGTTTCGGTGACTGGCGGACGATCGGGGCCCAGGCTCTGGTGTCCGGCTCCGTGGTCAAGCAGAACGATGGACGGCTGCGGGCAGAGTTCCGGCTTTGGGATGTGTTCGCCTCCGAGCAGATGCTGGGTCAGCAGTTTTACACGACGCCCGAAAACTGGCGCCGTCTGGCGCATATCATCGCGGATGCGATCTATGAGCGTCTGACCGGTGAAAAGGGCTATTTCGATACCCGCATCGTCTATGTTGATGAAACGGGGCCGAAGGACAAGCGTATGAAGCGTCTGGCCATCATGGATCAGGACGGCTTCAACGTGCGTTACCTGACACGGGGCGATGACCTCGTTCTGACCCCGCGTTTCTCGCCGACGACGCAGGAAATTACCTATATGTCCTACGGCGGGGCCGAACCGAGTGTCTATCTGCTGAACATCGAGACGGGGCAGCGCGAGATTGTCGGCAACTTCCCGGGCATGACCTTCGCACCGCGCTTTTCGCCCGATGGGCAGAAAGTGGTGATGAGTCTTGAGCAGGGCGGGAACGCGAACATCTTCACGATGGATCTGAGGTCCCGCAAGACCACGCGTCTGACCAATACGGCCGCGATCGACACCAGTCCCTCGTTCTCCCCGGACGGCAGTCAGGTGGTGTTCGAATCCGACCGTGGCGGCACTCAGCAGCTCTACGTAATGAATTCGGACGGATCGAACGCGCAGCGCATCTCGTTCGGCCCGGGCCGTTATTCAACGCCGGTCTGGTCTCCACGCGGCGATCTCATCGCCTTCACCAAGCAGCATCAGGGCCGGTTCATGATCGGTGTGATGAAGCCGGATGGAAAGGGTGAGCGCATTCTGACTGAAGGATATCACAACGAAGGTCCGGCCTGGGCGCCGAATGGCCGTGTGCTGGTGTTCTTCCGTGACACGCCAGGTGCGAATGGCGGTCCTCAGGTCTGGACAGTGGACCTGACAGGATACAACGAGCAGCGTATTCAGACGCCAGCGTTCGCATCAGACCCGTCCTGGTCGCCCCTCATCGACTAACGCCTCTGCGGAGGCAGTCAAAGACCTTCACCTCAACCGGGTGAGGTCTTTGATCCGGTAGGTGTTGAGCCAGACGGAATTTACCGGTTAAGGTTTCGCTAACCATGTTTCAAAAGCGGGCATTAACCATCCTTGGTTAGAGATTGTTTTCCCTGTCGGGGCCGGTGGGGATAGGAGAATTCAGATGTTTGAAATGGGGACTTTCGCACGCGGTGCGAAGATCGGTGCAGCGCTCGGTGCGCTTTTGTTCATGGCTGCCTGTGCGCAGACCAACCCGGACGGGCTGAACGGTGGCGCGGGCAACGCAACACCTGGGTCCGGCCAGGACTTCGTGGTCAACGTCGGCGACCGTATCTTCTTCGAAGAAGATCAGTCCACGATCAATTCCCAGGCCAAGGCAACCCTGGACAAGCAGGCGCAGTGGTTGGGCCAGTACTCGCGCTACAGCATCACCGTCGAAGGTCACGCTGATGAGCGCGGCACGCGACAGTATAACATTGCTCTGGGTGCGCGCCGTGCAACGGCTGCCCGCGATTATCTAGTCGCCCGTGGTGTCAATCCGTCCCGGATCAAGACCATTTCCTATGGCAAGGAGCGTCCGGTCGCTGTTTGTAACGACAACAGCTGCTGGTCTCAGAACCGCCGCGCTGTGACTGTTCTGGACAACGCGATCAACTGATCCGCTGGACTGGTGTGAGATTTTTGAAAGGGGCCGGAGAAAATCCGGCCCCTTTTTTCATGGAAACCACGGACCCGGCCTGTTCACTTGCAGTTTCTTTGAAAATTCAGTGTATTCGTCAAAATTTGGCCGAAGTCACTGCACTCTGTGGTATCGAAGCCAGGTAAGGGGCACGATGGTCGTGTCCTCTTTGTCACGTCGGAGGAAGAGCATGGCGAAACTTCGAGGATTGACGATCCTCCTTGCCGCGGCGCTGATGGCCGTTCTTTATTCGGCCCCGTCTGAAGCCCAGATTTTTGGCCGTAAAAGCGATGATTCAGCCGTTCGATTGAATGAGCTCGAAGACCGCATGCGGAACCTGACTGGTCAGCTGGAGCAGCTGAGCTATCAGATGCGCGAGATCCAGGATCAGATGCGCCGTATGCAGGAAGACAACGAGTACCGGTTCCAGCAGCTTGAAGGCGGAGCTGGCAACGCCAACCGTCCGGCGGCCGGAAAACGTTCAGACCTCGGTCAGCCGCAAGGAGCTGACCAGAACCAGGGGCTTGCCCCTGGTCCACAAACTCTCGGATCCCTGGGGGGCGGGGGAGATGCGGAATGGTCGGCTTCGGGCGGGTATTCCAATGACGAGCAGCCCGCTCCGCTTGGCAATGGGCCGATCGATCTGTCCCAGCTGGCCGGCGGCGGTCTGCAAGGTGTTCCTGGCCTGAACCAGGACGCGGGAACGGCAAAGGCCGCTGATGAGATCGCCGGGCTGTCCAGCAGCACGGGAGACCCCCGCGAGGACTACAACAGGGCATACAGCCAGGCAGTCAACGGCGACTATGCCTCTGCCGCCGCAGGTTTCCAGTCCTTTCTGCAGCTTTATCCTCAGGACCGCCTGGTGCCGAGTGCCCAGTACTGGCTGGGGGAAAGCCTGCTTGCCCAGCGGAAATTCCGGGAAGCCGCGGATGCATTCCTGAAGACCTATACCGAGCATCCGGGCAGCGACAAGAGCGCTGACAGCCTGTTGAAGCTCGGGGTTTCTCTGGCAGGACTTGGCGAGCGGGATGCCGCCTGCGCGACTTTCTCCGAATTGCAGTCGAAATATCCGAATGCCGCGCCAGCTGTTCTTGAGCAGGCCCGCGACGAGCGCCGCCGCGCGAAATGCTCGTGACGTCGAGCCATGCCGGAAACTCCTGATACTGATGGCTTTCCGGCCAGTGAGGCTCCGCTCGACGCTCGCGAATTTGACCAGCTTTTCTTTTCTCTGAAATCCGCCTCATCACTTGCACTGGGTGTTTCCGGAGGTGCTGACTCTCTCTGTTTGCTGCATGCGCTTGCAGATTGGCGTGGCAGAAACGGCTGGGGAGGCGCGCTGTATGTTCTGACCGTCGACCACGGTCTGAGACCTGAGAGCGCTGCCGAAGCGGAAATGGTCGCCAGCCACTGCCGGTCGCTTGATATCGAGCATGAAACGCTTCTCTGGACAGGCGGGAAACCTGTCTCGAACATTCAAAGCGAAGCCCGCAAGGCACGTTACCGTCTTTTCCGTGAAGCGATGGAGCTCCGGGGAACCCGTACGTTGGTGTTGGCGCATCATCTTGATGATCAGGCCGAAACTTTTCTCGACCGCCTGACCCGCGGAAGCGGCGTTACGGGATTGGGCGCCATGTCTGCCTGTCAAGACCACGGACCGGAAGGGCTGCAGATTTTCAGGCCATTTTTGTCTCTTCCCAAGGCACGGCTCGTTGCAACCCTCCGCTCCGCGGGGATTGCGTGGGTTGAGGATCCGTCCAACAGCAATCCTGCCTACAAGCGGGTCCGCCTTCGCCAGATGGCGGATCATCTGGCGTCTGAGGGGCTCGACCGGGAACGTATCGCCAGGACCGCCCAAAACATGAGAAGAGCGGATGAAGCGCTCGAAAGCTGGGTCTCTTCGGTTGAGGTCTCTGCTGTAGAGGCTCATGCGGCTGGTCCGTTGCAGCTCGCATTGACAGATTACGTGCCGTTGCCCGAAGAAATCCGCCTGCGCCTTTTGTCGCGGCTTACTGCAAGGGTCTCCAACCGGGCCGTCGGGCCCCGGCTTGAAAAACTGGAGGGTGCGGATTGCCGCCTTTGCAAAGGGAAGCCGGTCCGGCTCACTTTAAACGGCGCAGTCCTGGACCTGGCGAAGAAGCGGCTATCAATTTGGCGTGAGGCGGGCCGTGCCCTGGCTCCGCCGGTCCCGCTGGTGCAGGGCGCGCCGCAAACCTGGGACGGCCGGTACAGCTGCGCAGCTTGCGGAGAAACGCCAGGCCCGGACTTGTATTTCGGGGCGCTGGCCGATGCTCCGGGTCCCGCTGTGCCAATTCATTGGCCGGACGGGTGGCCGAAGGCGGCATTCAGGACGGCTCCGGCGGTCTGGAACAGCAGGGAACTTTTACAGGTTCCAGAGCTTTATGTTGCGGACGGCTGGGCAGGGCGATTCCGGTTCAGGCCGCTCAAATGACAAGCAGGAAGACGAACTTGGGTCGGCCAATGCAAGGAAGAGCCATTTTGCCTCGTTGTTTTTCGCTAGAGTTTAAGAAAAAAGTCAGTTCAAGAGGGCCACAGTGGCGCAACGCCTTGGCAGAGGCGGTTCAGCAACCTATCTTGAACATCAAGAACAAACCCCTCGCATAGTTTCCGCGTCTTGCGGCCAAGGGATCGAGATGAACGCAAATTTCCGCAACCTCGCTTTATGGGTGATCATTGCAGTCCTGCTGATCGCCCTGTTCCAGCTGTTCCAGGGATCTGGACAGCGGACCACGGCATCCGAGATACCATTCTCCCAGTTTCTCAGTTCCGTTGAGCGAGGCGAAGTCAAGGATGTGACGATCCAGTCACAGCAGGTGCTGGGTCATTACACCTCTGGCGGCACGTTCCAGACTTACGCGCCTGATGGTGCGCAATATGTCGATGCGCTCAGCAACAAGGGCGTGACGGTTACGGCCCGCCCGCCCGCAGATAACAATTCTCTCGTCAGCCTGCTGTTCAACTGGCTGCCGATGCTGGTCATTCTTGGGATCTGGATTTTCCTGATGCGCCAGATGCAGGGTTCAGGCGGCAAGGCGATGGGTTTTGGAAAGTCCAAGGCCAAGCTGCTGACGGAAGCCCATGGCCGGGTGACCTTTGAGGATGTTGCCGGTATCGACGAGGCCAAGGAAGATCTCCAGGAAATCGTCGAGTTTCTGCGCGACCCGCAGAAGTTCCAGCGTCTTGGTGGCCGGATCCCGCGCGGCGTTCTGCTTGTCGGTCCTCCGGGCACCGGTAAGACGCTGACAGCCCGTGCTGTTGCTGGCGAGGCAAATGTTCCGTTCTTCACCATCTCCGGTTCTGACTTCGTTGAAATGTTCGTTGGTGTTGGTGCATCCCGTGTCCGTGACATGTTCGAGCAGGCCAAGAAGAATGCGCCTTGCATCATCTTCATCGACGAAATCGACGCCGTTGGCCGCCATCGCGGCGCAGGCCTCGGCGGCGGGAACGATGAACGTGAGCAGACCCTGAACCAGCTTCTGGTCGAGATGGATGGTTTCGAGCCGAACGAAGGCATCATTATTATCGCCGCGACCAACCGTCCGGACGTTCTCGATCCGGCCTTGCTGCGCCCGGGCCGTTTCGACCGCCAGATCGTTGTTCCGAATCCGGATATCACGGGGCGCGAAAAGATTCTCAAGGTTCACATGCGCAAGGTGCCGCTGGCTCCGGATGTCGATGTGAAGACGCTCGCACGCGGAACCCCCGGCTTTTCTGGCGCGGATCTGATGAACCTCGTTAACGAAGCGGCTCTTCTGGCGGCCCGCCGCTCCAAGCGTCTGGTCACCATGGCTGAGTTCGAGGATGCCAAGGACAAGGTCATGATGGGCGCGGAGCGCCGTACCCTGGTCATGACCGAAGAAGAAAAGAAGCTGACAGCTTATCATGAAGCCGGTCATGCCCTGGTTGCCCTCCATCAGGCTGCTTCCGATCCGATCCACAAGGCGACGATCATTCCGCGTGGCCGTGCGCTGGGTATGGTGATGCGTCTGCCTGAGAAGGATCAAGTCTCTCTGACCCGTGCCAAGTGCAAGGCCGATCTAGCCGTTGCCATGGGTGGCCGTGTGGCTGAAGAAATGATCTTCGGGTATGAGAAGGTCACCTCCGGTGCTTCCGGGGATATCCAGATGGCAACCAAGCTGGCTCGTGCGATGGCGACTCAGTTTGGTATGTCCGACAAGCTCGGTCCGCTTCTCTACGGTGAGAATCAGGAAGAAGTCTTCCTGGGGCACTCCGTTGCGAAGAACCAGCACGTATCTGATGAAACCCAGAAGGTCGTTGACGCGGAGATCAAGTCTTTCGTCAATCAGGGCTATGAGACCGCCAAGAGGATCCTGGGTGACCATGAGGATCAGCTTCACACGATCGCCAAGGGTCTACTCGAATACGAAACCCTCTCTGGCGAAGAGATCAAGAACCTGCTCGACGGCAAGCCTCCGGTGCGTGATACCGGTGATGATCAGCCGATCGGCCGGTCTTCGGCGGTCCCGCCGACGGGCCTGAAGCGCGGTGGAGACGAAGCTCCCGGCGGCATGGCGCCTCAGCCTCAGGCCTGATCCGATCCGCAGAGTTGGAAAACGCGATGCCCGGCTTTTGCCGGGCATTTTTTTAAGGAACGGATGGTAACATTCGCTCACAAATTTTGAACCGCACACTCTGCCGATAAGGTCTAAAAGGGTGCTGAAATCAATGAAAAAGGCGATCTGAACCCATGCGCAAGTTCTTCGGAACCGATGGCATCCGCGGCCAGGCAAACACATTCCCGATGACGGCCGAGATGGCTCTCAAGGTCGGTATGGCCGCCGGTCTTGCCTTCAAGACCGGCGGACACAAGCATCGTGTCGTGATCGGCAAGGACACCCGTCTTTCCGGGTACATGATCGAAAACGCGCTGGTTGCCGGCTTCACATCGGTCGGCATGGATGTGTTTCTGCTCGGTCCGATGCCTACGCCCTCCGTTGCTATGCTGACCCGTTCGCTGCGTGCTGACCTTGGCGTGATGATTTCCGCCTCCCACAATCCGTTTCAGGACAACGGCATCAAGTTCTTTGGTCCCGATGGCTTCAAGCTGAGCGATGCGATCGAAAGCGAAATAGAGCGTCTTGCTGTCAGCGATATGACAGCCAGCCTGTCTGGGCCGCGCGATCTTGGCCGGGCCAAGCGCATCGATGGCGCACAGCAGCGCTATATCGAATTTGCCAAGCGTACATTGCCGCGTGAAATGAGCCTGGAAGGCTTGCGGGTCGTGATCGACTGCGCGAATGGAGCTGCATACAAGGTGGCGCCCGAGGCCCTCTGGGAGCTCGGGGCCGATGTCATCCCCCATGGCGTGACGCCGGATGGCTACAACATCAACAAGGACTGCGGATCCACGTCGACAGACGCACTGGCGCGGCGGGTCCACGAGGTGAGGGCCGATATCGGTATTGCGCTCGACGGCGATGCCGACCGGGTGATCATTGTTGACGAAAACGGCGAAACAATCGACGGCGATCAGCTCATGGCGGTGGTTGCCCAGTCCTGGCAGGCGCATGACCGGCTGTCTCAGCCTGGTATTGTCGCGACGGTCATGTCCAACCTCGGTCTCGAACGTTACCTTGGCGGTCTTGGGCTGTCTCTTGCCCGGACCAAGGTCGGGGACCGCTATGTGGTCGAGCACATGAGGGCGAATGGCTACAATGTTGGCGGCGAGCAGTCCGGCCACATCGTTCTGTCGGACTTCGCGACCACCGGCGATGGGCTGATTGCGGCCCTGCAGGTGATGGCCTGTGTCAAGGATCAGGGGCGCCCGGTCTCGGAAGTTTGCCGCCGCTTTGATCCTGTGCCGCAGGTGCTCAAGAACGTCCGCTATGCCGGTGGAGCGCCGCTGGAGCAGAAAACCGTGCAGGAAGCGATCAGGGATGGCGAGAACCGTCTCGGAAATTCCGGCCGTCTTGTGATCCGTGCCTCTGGAACGGAGCCGCTTATCCGTGTGATGGCAGAGGGGGATGACGCGGCGCTTGTCAATCAGGTGGTGAATGACATTGTCGACGTCGTCGCCAAGTCTGCCGCCTGACACGGACTAATCCGCCTTGGGGTTCCTTTGCCCTGTCTGACTTTGGTCAGGCAGGGTATTTTATTAAATTTTCATTACGTAAGCTTGTGGCTGTTAACGCAATATTTACGTAAAAAAACACAGTTAAGAAACAGGGTTAAATCAAGCTTAAGACATTTCCGGCATCCTTAACGAGATTAATCTCGAACGGCCCGCAATCAGACGCGGTCGCCTGATGTAAAAGGACGAGGACATGGTCACATTTTTAAAGCGATTGTCTTTGGCAGGCGCTGCAGCACTTGTTTCCAGCGCAGCCTGGGCAGCGGACTTGCCGGCTCCGGTGATTGAATACGCCCCGGAAATCCCGGCCTCTGGCGGCTGGTACCTGCGCGGGGATATCGGTTACAAATTCTACGGCGATCCCGATGGCAGCTTCAACGACTCCGTCGTCGGCAACCTGCGCTACCAGCGTGAAAGCATGGATGATGCCTGGATGGTTGGCGTCGGCGTTGGCTATCAGTTCACTGATTATTTCCGCAGTGACATTACGCTCGACTATGAAACTCCGTCCAAGACCCGCGGCTACGCCGTTTGCGGCACCTGTAGCGGTGGCTTCTCGCGTGAAAGCACGGATGTGGATGTCTGGACCGTCATGCTGAACGGCTATGTCGACATTGGTACCTGGAATAACATCACGCCTTATGTCGGTGCCGGCATCGGTGCTGCCTATGTCAGCACAAACAACACCATCTCCGAAAACCCGGGCGGCGCGACCACTCGTTATGATGGCCGCCATGGTGAGTGGAACCTGGCCTGGGCCCTGATGGCTGGTGCGTCCTATGCGGTTACGCCGAACTGGAGCATTGATGCTGGTTACCAGTACCGCGATCTCGGCACGGCCAAGACCGTGAAGTACTACAACACCGGTTCCGGTCAGACCCGCTCGACCTTCAAGGATCTGACGGCTCACGAAATCCGCCTTGGCGTGCGCTACAAGTTTGACAGCTATGCCGCAGCGGCTCCGGCGCCGGCTTACTATCCGTCCAGCCAGCCGCTGACGAGCAACTTCTAAGAAATTCAGATCTTTCTGGATCGGAAAGGCCGGGCAATCTGTCCGGCCTTTTTGTTACAGTAAGGCTACCCCTCACGAAACTATTTGACGGAGCCTGGCAACAGGCATATGCCGGTCAGTGGGCCACTCCTCCCCACCGAGGGGCTGCTATCTGAGAGGGTAGAATTTATGACGACTGCACATGCCAAGCCGGACCAGCGTCCGGCCAATCCCAATTTTTCTTCCGGTCCCTGCGCAAAGCGTCCCGGCTGGTCTCTTGAAGGCCTGGCCGACGCGCCGCTTGGCCGCTCCCACCGCGCCAAGATCGGCAAGACCAAGCTGGAGCAGGCAATAGACCTGACCCGTGAGGTTCTCCAGGTTCCGGCAGATTATCGTATCGGTATCGTTCCGGCGTCCGACACGGGCGCTGTTGAGATGGCGCTCTGGTCGCTGCTCGGCGCGCGCCCGGTCGACATGCTCGCCTGGGAAAGCTTCGGTTCCGGCTGGATTACCGACGTCGTCAAGCAGCTGAAACTCGACAATGTCCGCAAGTTCGAGGCTGATTACGGTCTCCTTCCGGATCTGTCCCAGATCGATTTTTCTCACGATGTTGTCTTCACCTGGAACGGCACGACCTCTGGCGTGCGTGTTCCCAATGGCGACTGGATCCCGGCCGATCGGGAAGGCCTTACCATTTGTGATGCCACCTCCGCGGCGTTCGCCCAGAACCTCGACTTCTCCAAGCTCGACGTCGTGACCTTCTCCTGGCAGAAGGCATTGGGCGGGGAGGGCGCGCATGGCATGCTGATCCTCAGTCCGCGTGCTGTCGAGCGGCTGGAAAGCTACACGCCTGACTGGCCGATGCCGAAGATCTTCCGCATGACCAAGGGCGGCAAGCTGATCGAAGGCATCTTCAAGGGCGAAACCATCAACACCCCGTCCATGCTCTGCGTCGAGGATTATCTTGATGCTCTGCTGTGGGCGAAGTCCATCGGTGGTCTGGAGGGGCTGATCGGCCGGGCTGACCGCAACCTTGCGGCTGTGACGGCCTGGGTTGAGCGGACCCCGTGGGTTGATTTTCTAGCTGTGGAGCCGGAAACGCGCTCTAATACGTCCATCTGCCTTCGGGTGGTGGATCCCGCCGTCACGGCTCTGCCTGATGCGGAGCAGGATGCGATTGCCAAGGCGATTGTTTCCAAACTGGCTGCGGAAGGTGTCGCCTATGATATTGGAGCATACAGGGATGCTCCCTCCGGCCTTCGTATCTGGGCCGGTGCAACCATCGAGACGTCCGATCTCGAGGCCTTGTTCGGCTGGCTCGATTGGGCCTTTGCCGAGGCTGCCGCGTCAGCGGTCAAGGCGGCCTGAGTGATGCTCGCCGATCCGCTAAGCGCCAAGCTTGCGGGATTCGTGCAGGACATAGGAATACCGGTGCATCTGGCCGATCTGCCGGATCCGACGTTTCTGCCCGGAATTGATATCCGGTTCGGCGAGCTGATTGTTGACGAGAAACGCCTGCTGTATCCGGGCGATCTGCTGCATGAGGCAGGGCACGTGGCTGTCGCGTCCCCTGAAGAACGGCAGCTGGAGAAACTGGATCCTCAGCCTGGCGATGAGATGGCGACACTTGCGTGGTCCTATGCGGCTGCCCGCCATCTCGAGATTTCCGTTGAGGTCGTCTTTCACCCCGATGGCTACAAGGGCGGTGCCGACGCGCTGATCGAGAATTTCTCGGCCGGCCGCTATGTCGGTGTTCCCCTGCTTCAGTACTACGGCATGTGTTACGAGCCGAGGCTGGCGGCCGAAGAGGGTGTCGACCCCTTTCCCAATATGCTGCGCTGGTTGCGCTAACTTTCAGGTACGAACATGGCACCCAGAGTTCTCATTTCGGACAAGCTGTCCGACGCGGCGGTCCAGATCTTCAAGGACCGCGGTATCGACGTCGATTTTCAGCCCGATCTCGGCAAGGACAAAGACCGGCTGTTGTCGGTCATCGATCAGTATGACGGGCTTGCGATCCGCTCTGCGACCAAGGTCACGGAAAAGATCATCGCTGCGGCTTCCCGGCTGAAAGTGATCGGCCGCGCGGGCATCGGTGTCGACAATGTCGATATCACGAAGGCCACGGCCCGGGGCATCATTGTGATGAACACCCCCTTCGGCAACGCCATCACGACGGCGGAACACGCGATTGCGATGATGTTCTCGCTTGCCCGCCAGATCCCGGCCGCCGACGCCTCAACCCAGGCTGGGAAGTGGGAAAAGTCCGGCTTCATGGGAGTGGAAATCACCTCCAAGACGCTTGGCCTGATCGGTTGCGGCAACATCGGCTCCATCGTTGCCGACCGGGCTATAGGATTGCGGATGAAGGTGGTTGCGTTTGACCCATTCCTGACACCTGAACGGGCTTCTATTCTTGGCGTCGAAAAGGTTGAACTGGACGAGTTGCTGCGCCGGGCTGACTTCATCACGCTGCACACGCCGCTGACGGACAAGACCCGCAACATCATCGATGCGGCTGCCATCGCCAAGATGAAGACCGGGGCCTATCTGATCAACTGCGCCCGTGGGGGTCTCGCCGATGAGCAGGCTGTGCGCGATGCACTGGACAGCGGCAAGCTGGCAGGGGCAGGGTTTGACGTGTTTGTCGAGGAACCGGCAAAGGAAAATGTGCTTTTTGGCGCGCGCAACTTTGTCTCAACGCCGCATCTGGGAGCGTCAACCAGCGAAGCGCAGGAGAATGTCGCTCTGCAGGTCGCCGAACAGATGTGCGACTATCTGCTGCATGGGGCGGTGTCCAACGCCCTGAACATGCCGTCTATCTCGGCTGACGAGGCGCCGAAGCTTACACCTTTTGTCAGGCTGGCGGAGCAGCTTGGTCTGTTTGCAGGCCAGCTGACCGAAAGCGGGATCAAGACCATCCGTCTGGAATATGCCGGTGCCGTTGCGGACCTCAACACCCGGGCTTTGACCTCGGCGGCGCTGACCGGGGTGCTGACCCCTCTGTTGCAGACCGTCAACATGGTCTCCGCCCCTGTGGTTGCCCGTGAACGCGGGATCGAGGTGGAAGAAACCCGCCGTGAGCAGAAGGGGGCCTTCGAGACCTATATCCGGCTGACGCTGGTGACCGAAACCCAGGAACGGTCCGTCGCCGGGACAGTGTTCGAGGATGGCAAGCCGCGCATCATTCAGGTGAAGGGCATCAATATGGAG
Source organism: Roseibium litorale (assembly GCF_014842915.1). Lineage (GTDB taxonomy): Bacteria > Pseudomonadota > Alphaproteobacteria > Rhizobiales > Stappiaceae > Roseibium > Roseibium litorale. Next base: position 64,095 of record NZ_JACYXI010000015.1, read on the forward strand.
GCTGAACTCGGCCCCTACATGCTTTACATCACCAACGAGGACAAGCCGGGTTTCATTGGCCGCCTTGGCATGGAGCTGGGCGACAGCGGTATCAACATCGCAACCTTCAACCTTGGCCGAACGGCTCCGGGCAAGGATGCGATCTGCCTTGTCGAGGTCGACGGAGAGGTGCCGCAGGAGGTTCTTAACCGCCTGTCTGCGGTTTCCCATGTCAAGCAGGTCAAGAAACTGCGTTTCTGAGGTGCCGGCGAGACGTTAAAGAAGGGCGGCTCATCGGGCCGCCCTTTTGAGTCCTGCAAGGTTGAGAATCCGCCCGTCCAGCAAAAGCAGGCCAGCGAGCAGCAGAGCAAAGCCGCCGAGCTGATATCCCTTCAACTGCTCTCCAAGCAGCAGGCTGCCAAAAAGGATGGCGCTGGCCGGAACAAGCAGCGTGACCAGCGAAGCGTTGGTAGCGCCCGCATCGGCCAGAAGCTTGAAATAGAGCAGATAGGCAAAGGCCGTTGCGAGAACGCCAAGCGCCAGAACATTGAGCCAGACAAAGCCGGACGTCTCCAAGGGAGACCATGAGCCCAATGTCAGCAGGGCAACCGGAAGCATGATCAGCGTGGAGCCGCTGAGCTGCCCGGCTGCGGACACCATCGGCGGGAGATGCTTGAAGCGGCGACCGAACGCGGCCGCGAGTGCGTAGGAAACCGCAGCGCCAAGGCAGGCCAGCTGGGCCCAGAGCGGATCGTTCCCATTGCTCTCAAGGCTCTGCATCAGCATGAGCAGAACACCTCCAAACCCGACAAGAACACCCGCAATTCGGTACAGACGGACAGGTTCCTGTTTCAGAACGACTGCCGCGACCAGAAACGTGAAGATCGGCGTTGTCGCGTTGAGAATGGAGGCAAGTCCCGCCGCGATCGCGGTCTGGCCCCAGAAGATCAGCGAGAAAGGAACGGCGTTGTTGAGCAGTCCCATGATCAGGAACGCTCCCAGCATCCGTGGCTCGAACGGGAACGGCCGTCTTGTCAGGCGGAGGACCGCATGAAGAACAACCGCCGCCAGGCTGACCCGCAAGAAAACGAGCACGAGCGGCGGTATCTCTGCAACCGCAACTTTCGCAAAAAGAAAGGAACCTCCCCAGACCGCGCCGAGAAGCAAAAGCAGGAGCCAGTTTCTGAAGGACATTGAAGGCACCAGAATTCGAAGGTGGGACGATTGCGTTGATCTGTCTTTTCTAGCACGGCGTGTTGTGGTGCTGAAAACCCGATTTGCGAGCGGCAGCTTGTTTCCGTCTTCCCGTCCGCAAGTTCCCGTTTGAGAACATGTGCTTAGCCGGTAGAATTGCTGCTCCCGGTTTCCGGGTGAGCTGGCTATCTGATTGATCCGGTGGTTTGCGCGGTCACGCTTGAGAAAAAGCGGCTCCAAGGGGTCGCCATTGCCGGAGCAAATGTCTATAGTCCGCCGCGTTTGCCCCGGGCGGAGCGTCCGGGGTTCTTCGTGTTTAGACCGGCGGGAAACCGCGCCGGTGATGCCGTTTCAGGAGGGCAGGAAATCCATGGCCAATGTGGTTGTCGTCGGATCGCAGTGGGGTGATGAAGGCAAGGGCAAGATCGTTGACTGGTTGTCCGAACAGGCCGATGTCATCGTCCGCTTCCAGGGCGGTCACAACGCTGGCCATACGCTGGTGATCGATGGTGTCAGCTACAAGCTGTCCCTGCTTCCCTCCGGTGTTGTTCGTGGCAAGCTGTCCGTCATCGGCAACGGTGTCGTTCTTGACCCGCATGCTTTTGTCGCGGAAGTCGAACGTCTCGCCGCTCAAGGTATCACCGTCACTCCGCAAAGCCTGCGCGTGGCCGAGAATGTCACGCTGATCCTTTCGCTGCACCAGGAACTGGATGCGCTGCGTGAGAACTCCAACAGCGGAACCCGCATCGGTACCACAAAGCGCGGCATTGGCCCGGCTTACGAAGACAAGGTTGGCCGCCGCGCCATCCGTCTGATGGACCTGGCTGACCTGAACGCGCTGCCGGCCAAGATCGACCGCCTGCTGACCCACCACAATGCGCTGCGCAAGGGCCTTGGCCAGGACGAGATCTCCGCTCAGGCGATCTATGATGAGCTGGCGAGCGTTGCCGACAAGGTCCTGCCTTACATGGATTCTGTCTGGCGTCTGCTGGATGGCGAGCGCAAGGCTGGCAAGCGGATCCTGTTTGAAGGCGCACAGGGCGCTCTTCTCGATATTGATCACGGCACTTATCCTTTCGTGACCTCGTCCAACACCGTTGCGGGTCAAGCCGCTGCCGGTTCGGGACTTGGGCCGGGCTCGATCGATTACGTGCTCGGCATCACAAAGGCCTACACCACCCGCGTGGGGGAAGGCCCGTTCCCGACCGAGCAGCAAAACGAAGTCGGTGATTTCCTTGGAACCCGCGGTCATGAGTTCGGCACGGTCACGGGCCGTAAGCGCCGCTGCGGCTGGTTCGACGCGGTTCTGGTGCGCCAGACGGTCTGCACGTCCGGTATCACCGGTATTGCACTGACCAAGCTGGACGTTCTGGACGGTCTCGACGAGATCAAGATCTGCGTTGCCTATGAGCTGGATGGTCAGCGAATCGACTATCTGCCGGCTTCTCAGGCGGCTCAGGAACGCGCCATTCCGATCTACGAAAGCCTGCCGGGCTGGAAAGAATCCACAGAAGGCGCACGCAGCTGGGCCGATCTTCCGGCTCAGGCGATCAAATACGTGCGCTATGTGGAAGAGCTGATCGGTGCACCGGTCGCACTGCTGTCCACCAGCCCCGAGCGCGAAGACACCATTTTGATGCAGAACCCCTTCCAGGACTGAGATCCTAGGGTTTGCCTCACGTTTAAGCATAGCGCTGGCGGCTCTTTCAAACCGGGCTGTCAGCGCTATTTTTATATCCGGGCTGGAGCTTTGCCGTCTGCTTGCCGGAACTGCGCCGCAGGAATGGCGGAATTCAGCGGTAGCGTGCGCTGAACTCAATGATCACGAGCGACAACAAGGGCTTCGCTCTGAATGCAACATGGTATAAGCCTTCATTGATAATGACCGGGAAACTTTTGGCGGCGGCCAACAGGCGGGAAGATGGCTGATTATTATTCGATTTTGAAACGAACGATTTCGTCGCTTCCGGAGAACAACGGCGCTGCGCGCCGGAGTGTTTACAGCCGGGCGCGCAATGCGATTGTCAATCAGCTCAAGGCCTATGAACCGCCGCTCTCGCCGTCCGAAATCACGGCGGAGCAATTGCGCCTTGAAGAGGCCATCCGCAAAGTCGAGGCTGAGGCTGCTCGTGAAAGCCTTGGACTTGGACAGGCCGCGCCAAAAGCAGCTCCTGCTGCCGCCCCGGCTCCTCAGGCCCCTGTCAGACAGGAACCCCAGGCGCCGCAAGCACCTGCGGCGGAGCCTGAAAGCCATGTTCAGCCCTCAGCTTCCGCTGTTCAAACGGCGTCGCCGCTGAAGTCCAGTGTGGATCAAGCCGCGCAGCTTGGCGAAGCGTCTCACAGAGCGGTTCAATCGACCAAGGAAGTGATGTCGGCGTCCGCACCGGCGGTGTCTCACCCTCAGGTTAGACAGGAACCGGTCTTCTCGTCGAGCAAGCCGCAAGCCCAGCCTGTTGATGCTTCCGCTTCTTCAGAAGAGCCGTATTCTGCAGAGGAACCCACGGGTTCAGACGCGGATACAGCGCCTGAAGCTCCAAAGCTGCGGGCCGAAAAGCCACGGCGTGAAAAGCGTAAACCTGCTTCTGAGAGGAAGCAGGCTGGATCCGGTTTCCCGGTTCTGCCCCTCGCTCTGGTTGGGGTTCTGGTGCTTTTGATCGCAGGCGTAGTAGCGTTTCTTTATTCCTCCGGGGATGAAGGTGGGACGGATGTCGCGGTCAACACGCCTGTGACAGAGACGGCGGCTCCGTCTGATTCCGGACCGGAAACAGCGCCAGGAGATACGGTGGAAACACCTGCACCTGCGCAAGAAAACACAAAGATTGAAGACCGGTTGCTGGACGACAGTGGTGAGCCTGCTGCGGCGCCGGACGCACGGACTGTCACGACGACCCTGATTACGCCTCAGGAAAGCGGTGTTTCCTCATCGCCAGGAACCAGCACCGATGTTCCGCTCGATAGCCCGGCCATCGTGAACGAGAACTCAGGTATCGCATCCGTGACGCCGGAAGCCGATACAAGCGGGGTGACCGCCGGTACTCAGCGCTCCATCCTTTATGAGGAAGGGGACGAGGCAAATGGTGCGGGGACTGCGTCTCAGGGGGAGGTGACCTGGGCGCTGAATGAAGAGACGAATCTGGAAGGCAAAAAGTATAACGTTCTGTCTGCCGATATCCAGATCCCTGAGCGGAACGTCTCGGTGTCTTTGAAGATCAAGCCGAATGACGATCCGTCCCTGCCTGCGAGCCATCTGGTCGAGATCAAGTTCGACTTCCCGGATGACTTCTCCGCGGGTGAAATCGTCAGCGTTCCAGGTCTGGTCATGAAGCCGACCGAAGAAGCCCGCGGCGATGGCCTGATCGGAGCCTCGGTGAAAGTGTCTCCCGGCTATTTCTGGATCGCGCTGTCCAGCCTCAGCAGTGAGCGGGAGCGGAATATGGGCCTGCTGCGCGAGCGCGGCTGGATTGATATCCCGATGCTGTTCGAAAATGGCAAACGCGGCATCCTGACGCTTGAAAAGGGTGGCGCCGGAACGGCGGCCGTCGATCAGGCTGTCACGTCCTGGCAGGCCGGCTGATCCTTTCGCAGTTCTTCTTTGCGGGAACAGGCTTGCCTTTTGTCTGAAGGCAATGCATGTTCCGCATTGGTCCGAGGGGTGTTCCGTGAACCGGAACTGAGATGGCTTTGCGCCGAACCCTTAGAACCTGATCCGGGTCATGCCGGCGAAGGGACGGAAGCCTTTAGCCATATCCCGGATCTCCAGTGTCGCATTCGGCTTGTCCGAAGACGGGAGATCCTGCTTTGCGTTGTGTACTATCCCCTCTCCGGGGCATTTCCGATGAGCATATTTCCGCGGCCATGATGTGCCGCCGCCTTTTCCAATTGGAAAGGGCCAAAGGCTCATGACCGGTTTTGCTTCTTCCAGTCTGCGGATTGCCGCGGGGCTTATTGTATTCCTGTGTCTTTGGGCGGGGTTGGTCCACGCGCTGGAGATCCCCGCCTTTATGCTGCCGGGGCCATACAGCGTTGCGGTGGCCTTTTCTGAGCGCGCATCTTTCCTTCTCGAACATGCGGCAATTACGGCCTATGAAACGCTGCTCGGCTTCGTCTTCGGGGTCTCCGCCGGCACCCTGCTGGCCATTGCGATGTGGCTGTCGCCTCTGACGCGCCGGGCCCTGCTGCCTGTCGTTCTGGTCACTCAGGCCTTGCCGGTTTTCGCCATAGCTCCGATCCTTGTTCTCTGGCTTGGCTTCGGTCTTGCCTCGAAGATCGTGATGGCGGTGCTGGTCATCTTCTTCGCGGTCACGTCCTCGTTCTATGATGGTCTGCGCCGGGCAGATGCCGGGCTGGTGGATCTGGCCCGGCTCTACCGCTTGTCCCGGTTCAAGGAACTCATCTACTTCCGCATCCCTTCCGGACTGCCGGCACTTGCCTCCGGTATCCGGATCGCAGCGGTTTTCGCCCCCATCGGAGCCATTGTCGGCGAGTGGGTCGGTGCGAAGGGCGGCCTTGCCTTCATCATGCTTCAGAGCAACGCCCGCATGCAGACCGATGTCATGTTCGCCGCGCTCATCCTGCTCGCGCTCATGGTCTTGACGCTCCGTTTCACCGTCGACCGCCTGACCCGCTCTCTTGTTCCCTGGCAGCCGGAAGACTGATCTGCCAGCACCCAATCCCATAATTGTGGAGGACTTCATGAAAAACCTGATCAGATGCCTGACCGCTGCAGCGGTTCTGGCCGCCACACCGGTTCAGGCGGCTGAAAAGCTAACTGTTCTGCTCGATTGGTTCACGAACCCGGATCACGCGCCGATCATCACGGCGCAGACCAAGGGGTTCTTTGCCGCAGAAGGCCTGGACGTTGAAATCGTGGAGCCGGCTGATCCTGCCATGCCACCGAAGCTGGTTGCCGCGGGGCAGGGGGACATTGCAATCTCCTATCAGCCGACCCTTCATGCCCAGATCGAAGAGGACATGCCGTTGAAGAGCATTGGGGCTCTCGTCTCGACGCCGCTCAACAGCTTGATTGTTCTTGATGACGGTCCGGTCAAGGAACTCAAGGATCTCAAGGGCAAGAAGGTCGGCTTCTCCGTTTCCGGTTTTGAAGATGCCATGCTTGGTCAGATGCTGACGTCGGCCGGGCTGACCATGAAGGATGTCGAACTGGTCAACGTTAACTTCGCTCTGTCTCCGGCTCTGATGACGGGCCAGGTGGATGCGGTCATTGGCGGTTACCGGAACTTCGAACTGACCCAGATTGAAATCGAGGGCAAGAAGGGCCGCGCCTTCTTTCCGGAAGAGCATGGCGTGCCCCCTTATGACGAGCTGATCTATGTCGTGCACAAGGACAAGACCGGCGACCCCCGCTACGCGAAGTTTCTGGCTGCAGTCGAGAATGCGACCATCTATCTGACCAACCATCCGGAAGAAGCCTGGGATGCTTTTGTCGAGGCCTATCCGAACCTCAATGACGAACTTAACCGCCGGGCCTGGTTCGATACGCTGCCGCGTTTCGCAAAGCGGCCCGCTGCTCTGGACGAGGGCCGATATCAGCGCTTCGCTGATTTCATGCTGGAAAACGGCCTGATCAAGAAAGCGGTTCCGGTCGCTGATTACGCGGTCGAGATCCGCTAAGTCTGATCAATCATTGGGGTGGCTGGCTCCTGTTCTGCCGCCCCAAGTGGAAGATAGCCTTCCTCCGGCACACTCCCTGAGAGCATCTGGTGTTCGGCAAGCTCTGCAATGGCAGCGGCAAAGACCTCGTAGAACGGGCTTTGCCGTCCGGTCGCGGCCTTCCGGCAGGCTTCCAGATGAAGCGCTGCCTCTGCGGCGTTGCCATCGCGCATGGCGCTGACCATTGCTGCATGCGCCTTGGAAAGCAGGCGGAAGCCTTCCGTGTGCCGGTAGCTCTCGTCTCCCACCAGCGCAAAGAGCCGCACCGGTTCCGATTTTCCCTTGAGAGGGATTTCGCCTGCCTCCAGATAAGCGAACTCGGGCGCAGCCCGGCGGGTCGCATCAGAGATGAGCAACTCCGCACCCACAGCTTTGCAGCTCGACTCGATCCGCGAGGAAATATTCACTGCATCGCCAATCACCGAATAGTTGAAGCGGCGGCTGGACCCCATGTTGCCGACGCAGGCCTCGCCGGTGTTGAGGCCGATGCCGATGTGAACCGACTGGGTTTTCAATCCGCGGGCCTTGAAACCGAAGGCATCGCTTTCATTCAGCTCATCGACCTTTTTCAGCATGTCCAGCGCGGCGCGGCAGGCATGGCTGGCATGGGCCTTGATCGCCAGTGGCGCGTTCCAGAAAGCCATGATGCTGTCGCCGATATATTTGTCGATCGTGCCTTCCTCATGCTGGATGATGTCCGACAAGGGAGAGAGCAGGGTATTGAGGAAGCTGACCAGCTCGGTCGGGGTCAGCTGCTCGGAAATCGGTGTAAAGCCGCGCACGTCCATGAAGAGGATGGTCATGTCGCGCATTTCGCCGCCCAGAACCAGCTGCTCCGGAGCCTCTTCAAGCTGATTGACCAGATGGGGCGACAGATATTGACCGAAGGCCTGCCGGACGAAACGCTTCTCCCGTTCTGTCATGATGTAGAGCAGGGTCGTTTCCGCAACGAAGACGAACAGCACGGCGAGGGAGGGGAAGACCGGATCGAACAGCAGCCCGTTCTTCAGATAGGCCATCAGCGAGCCGCCCACCAGGCTGGCGGCAATCACCGCACCCATGACCGCGGTGCCGATGCTTCCAACCGCGGGCAGGGCAAGGATAACGATCAGGCCGATCGCAAGCGTGGCCAGAGCTTCCGCGCCATCTGCCCAGTCGGGCCGGGTCAGGAAGTCTTCCGACAGGATCTGTTCGATCATCTGGGCATGAACGGAGACCCCGGGCACCACTTCGCCCAGAGGCGTTGTTCTGAGGTCGAGAAGGCCTGCGGCCGACGTGCCGACAAAAACGATCTGGCCTTCGATCAAGGGCGTGATCAGGTCGCGCTTTGTCTTGTCCAGAACGTCAATGACCGGGACATAGCGGTCCTTCCGGTCGGTGTCGTAGTGCACCCAGACCTCGCCTTTGGCCGTGGTCGGAACCACAAAGCTGCCGATCTTGAGTTCGGTGACAGCGGAATTGCCCGTTGCGGCCTCTCCGCTTGCGCCGGTTGATTTTACCAGCACGCCGCTTGCCCCTTGTGCGACACGCAGGGCTTCCACTCCAAGGCTCGGGTAGAGCTTGGTTCCATCTGTGAAGATCAGGGGCGCGCGCCGGACAACGCCGCCCTTTTCATCCTCGGAGAGCGAAATCCCGCCGGACCCGCTTGCCGCAGTCTGGAACATGTCCAGGCTTGGCAGGGTTGAGGCGAAAGGAGCCAGAAAGCTGGCCGGGTTCTCGCCGCCGAAGGCAAAGCCGGAGCGGGATATGGGCAGCCGTCCGCCCGCGTGGGTCAGCACAGCAAAGGCAACAACGGAGGGAGATTCTTCGAGGGACTGGGCAAAGACGACATCATGGTCCGGCAGCTTTGCCAGCTCCGACTTGAAGCTCTCCAGATCTGACAGATTGTCCGCCGAGAGATTTTGCAGAACCAGTCCCGGAGATGTCCGGTCCGGTTCTGCGAAGACGATGTCATAGGCAATGACGGCGGCGCCCATCTCGTTGAGCGCATGGGTCAGTTCGGCAAGCCGGGTGCGTGGCCAGGGCCATTGCCCATATTTCTTAAGCGATGCCTCGTCGATATCAACGATCCGCACGGGCCCGGGATGGTACTCGCGCGGGAAAAGTTGCTGATAGGAATCGAAGGTCAGCTCGCGGACGGCGGTCAGAAACGGCGGGTCTGTCACGCGGATGAAGGTTGCGGCCATCAAGGTCAGAACAGCCACAAGGGCGACAAGCATCCGCTTGCCCCGCACGAATTTCAACAGCCCCCGCATCCTGCTCCCCGCTCTGGACCTGCGCTCATCGCAGGTTAGGCGGTTACGTTGCGGCGAACAAGCATTGAGGACCGGGGGCAGTTTGATGCTGCAAAAAACAAAAGCCGGGTGAAACGCCCGGCTTTCATCCGTTCTGATCGAGCTTCGATTGCCTCAGGCGTGAGGGCGCTCGAATTCCTTGGCACTTGTTTGAACCGCCTTCTGGACCTTTTCAAAGGCCCGGACCTCGATCTGGCGGACACGCTCCCGGCTCACGCCGAATTCGTCGGAGAGGTCTTCCAGCGTGATCGGGTCTTCCGACAGGCGGCGGGCCTCGAAAATACGCCGCTCGCGGTCGTTCAAAACGTCCATGGCGTCGCTCAGCATGCGGCGGCGTGCATCCAGCTCTTCCTGATTGGCGAGAATGGTTTCCTGGCTGTCGGAATCATCCACCAGCCAGTCCTGCCATTCGCCGGAATCTGCTTCGGCGCGAACCGGAGCGTTCAGGCTGGCATCACCACCCAGGCGCCGGTTCATGGAAATCACTTCTTCCTCGCTCACGCCGAGCTTGGTCGCGATTTCCTGCACCTGATCAGGCTTCAGGTCGCCTTCATCCAGCGCCTGGATCTTGCCCTTGAGGCGGCGCAGGTTGAAGAACAGACGTTTCTGATTGGCAGTCGTTCCCATCTTGACCAAGGACCAGGAGCGCAGGATGTATTCCTGGATCGCGGCCTTGATCCACCACATGGCATAGGTTGCCAGGCGGAAGCCTTTGTCCGGCTCGAACCGCTTCACGGCCTGCATCAGGCCGACGTTGCCCTCGGAAACGACTTCACCCAAAGGCAGACCGTAACCGCGATAGCCCATAGCGATCTTCGCCACGAGACGCAGATGAGAATTCACCAGGCGTTCGGCAGCCTCCGGGTCGTCATGCTCCTTATACCGCTTGGCGAGCATGTACTCTTCCTGCGGCTGGAGCATGGGAAACTTGCGGATCTCGTCGAGGTAGCGGCTCAGGCCACCTTCCCCGGCGGTTAACATCGGTACATTCCGGGCCATTAGATGCGCCCCCTTTCTCCCGAATTTGCGCTCCCTCCGGGTCGTCATCCGGAAGCAGTTTGCTGCCGGACGCGCCTCTCTTCTCAGGCGAGCGCGTTAGACCAGCGTCCGTTTCACGGCCCGCTGCAAAGCTTCAATATAAGTAGCAATACGCCGATTGCATGGCCGGGAGCGAGAATTGCATTCTAAAATTTTTGTAATGCGGATAAAAGATTGGCAAAATCAGAGGGATACGGGCTCTCGAATTTCAGCGTCTCCCCCGTTGCGGGATGTTCGAATGCCAAAAGTCCGGCATGAAGAGCCTGGCGGCTGAAGTCCGAAATGACCGTCCTCAGTGGATCATCAAGCTTGTTGACCTTGGTCTTGAAGCCGGCGCCATAATCCTGATCGCCGATCAGCGGATGACCGATATGCGCCATATGCACGCGGATCTGATGCGTGCGGCCGGTCTCAAGGCGGCATTCCATCAGAGAGGCGAGTGAAGGCTGGTCTTCAGGGCCATACCGCTCCTTGACCTGCCAGTGCGTGATCGCCTGCCGTCCGCTGGTCTTCACCACCGCAATCTTCTGACGGTTGTGGAGAGAGCGGGCAAGGTTCGCGTCAATCGTGCCCTTGAGGCTGGCGGGAGCTCCCCAGACAAGCGCTGAGTAGGCCCGTTCCAGAGGACCGGTGCGGCCGTGATCGGCAAACTGGGCACTGAGACCCTGATGGGCCAGATCGGTTTTGGCGACGACCAGAAGACCGCTCGTGTCCTTGTCGATCCGGTGCACGATGCCCGGACGCTTGACGCCGCCAATGCCGGATAGGCTGTCACCGCAGTGGTGGATCAGGGCATTGACCAAGGTCCCGGTCCAGTTGCCGGCTCCCGGATGAACAACAAGGCCAGCGGGTTTGTCGACAACGATCAGATGCTCATCCTCATAGACGATGGTGAGGGGAATATCCTCGCCTTGAGGTTCTGCCTCTTCCGCCTCAGGCACGGTCAGAGCGAGAAGCTCGCCTTCATTGACCCGGTATTTCGGCTCAACTATCTTGGCGCCGTCCACAGTGACCTCGCCGGCGCGGATGAGGGCCTGGATCCGGTTACGGCTCAAGGCGTCCATTTGTCCCGCCAGGACTGCGTCGAGGCGCTTGCCCGTGTCCTCAGCATCAACCAGATAACTGAAGTCCGTGTCCATGTCGGCCGGGTCTTCCGGAGTGAATTCGTTCATGAGTCAACCTGAGTCCAAGGGATCGCAGCCCGAAGAACAACCGTTGGATCCGGCCACTTTGCGAGTGCAGGCAAAGCTGAAGCGCCTGCTCGCGGGATCGAGCCTGATCATGTTCGCGGGATTTATCGCTGTCTTCGCAGCTATCTTCTACAAGATCAACTCTTCTGATGGCGGGGCTTCAGGTGGCATTCCTTCAACGATCGCGGTCGGTCCTGATGCGGTGGTCGAGGATATGGAGCTGATTGGCGGGCGGCTGGTGCTGCTGGTGAAGGAAAACGACAAGTCCGCACTGCTTCATTTCGATCCTTCCACGGGAGTGCAGCTGGGCCGTACGGATCTGGTTTCCCGTTGATCTGACAGAGTTATTCACAGGCCGGTGCAGAGTGCTTGAAAAAAGTATCTTGCATCGGCCCCGCTCTGGCCTTATTAGCCTCCCCATCAGCTGAGGCGCATGCCTCGGTCGGATGCGCCCATCGTCTAGCGGTCAGGACGTCGCCCTTTCACGGCGAAAACAGGGGTTCGATTCCCCTTGGGCGTACCACTCTCTTCCCTTCAAATTATCTGATTACGGCATACGCCTTTTGCCCGAGCGCATTTGAACAGCCGTAGCCGTTATCGCTTACGTCACGCTGGCTGCGGTGACGGGGAGCCGGTTTCCACTAGGGTCACGCCTGCGTCGCGGACAATCTGGCGGATTTTCGTTGAGGGGCATTGGTCCGTCACGAAAGTATTGACCTGAGAGATCTGTCCAACACGCACAGGGGCCGTCCGCTCAAACTTGGTGCTGTCAGCAGCCAGAATGACATGGCGAGCATTTTCCATGATGGTCTGGGTCACACGGACTTCCCGATAGTCGTAGTCCAGCAGGGATCCGTCGAGGTCAATCGCGGATGCGCCAATGATGGCGAAATCCACCTTGAACTGCCGCATGAAATCGACAGCTGCCTCTCCTACGATGCCGCCGTCCGCATGGCGCAGGACGCCGCCTGCAACAACGACTTCGATCTGCGAGTAGCCGCGCATCAGCGCAGCAACATTGATGTTGTTGGTGATGACCATCAGGCCGCGGTGTTGAAGGAGGGCCTGTGCGGCTGCCTCTGTCGTGGTTCCGATATTGATGAAGAGGGAGGCGTTGTCCGGAATCAGGTCTGCGACCGAGGCGCCGATATCGGCTTTTTCCGTGCTGGAAATGATGCGCCGGGCCTCGTAGCCGACATTCTCAATACCGGAAGAGAGCAGAGCGCCTCCGTGAGTTCTGGCAAGAAGACGCCGTTCGCAAAGTTCGTTCAAGTCCTTGCGGATTGTCTGGGGGCTAACGTCGAACCGCTTTGCCAAATCCTCCACCGTGACACGGCCAGTCTGACGGGCGATTTCCAGGATCGCGTTGTGGCGGGCAATCAGCATGCGAAACTCTTGCTCGGAATTTTGGTCAGAATCAGGGGCAGGCTGCTGCCTTCAGGAGCCGGGCACCGGCAGGATTGGTCAGGCGACGTCCTTCGCCGAAGACGTCCCGGTTTTTCCGCCGGGCGTTGCAGACTGCTCCGGGTTTGATACCTCTGTGCTTGCTGCTTCTTCCATCGCATTGGCGCGGCTTGCATTTACGATCCTGCTCACAAGCGCATGAGGTATATCATTGTGCTCGGGATTAGGAATGGCAGCTGCCGTTTCTGTTGATCCGTCAGGTGCGGCAGCACGCTCTGTCTTGTTCTCCGGATCCAGTATCCGGGCGCTTATTTCAAGGAGGCCGCTGCGCAACTCCTTGAGATCCGGTGAGGCGCGCAGATCCTTCCGCAGCTGCTGAACTTGCAACCGGGCGCGGTTGAGAGCCCGGTTGCGCTGGTGGACCAGAGCTGTCAGCCGTGCTTTTTCCGCGTCGGCCCACTCAAGTTCCCGTTCAAGCCTTTGGATGTGCTCATCTACGGGTCTGTCGCTCTGGTCGAGCAGGATTGTCAGCCGGGTAACCTCTGCCTGAGCGGTAATGAACTGGGCTTCTGCGTCAACAAGATCGGCTTCCAGCTGAACCATCGCGGATTGCAGCTCTTGGGCGGAGACTGGCAGAAGAGGATCTGCGGGCAGCCCTCCATTGCCTTCAAGCTGGGCAAGGCGCTTGCGCGCCGTCGCCAATTGGGACTCCAGGCTGGTGATGGTCGCAAGGGACATGGCATCGTCGGCCGGAAGCCAGCTTTGGGCCTGGATGGGCTGGCCATCTGTCTGGCTTTTCAAGAGATTCAGTTCAGCCCGGGTGCTGCCCAGAGCGAATTCGGTTTCGTTGAGCTGGTGGCGCAAGCTCTCCATTTCGGCAATCAGATCCTTGCCCTTGGTTCCGGCTTGCGATTGCAGGGCTTTCTCAAGTTCGACCCGGAGCGTTGAGAGTTCTCTTTCGTGCGCGGCCTTGGTCTTCACGATTTCCGTGGTCAGGCGTCCGGCTTCAAGCCGGTTCCGCACGCTCTGCTCGCGTTCCTTTTCGATGGTCTGCTCGAGCCGCAGCTGCTTCAGCGCATGAGTGGCGCGATCATAATCGTGGCTGGCGCGAACCTCCGCGTAGGTGGCCGGATTGACGGCTTCCAGAGCCTCGCGGGTCAAGCGCACGGAGCGCCGGTAAATTGCCGGCAGGATAGCGAGCACCAGAAGTGTGGCTGCGCAGAAACCCAATGCAACATACATCGCCGCTTCAATCACGCGGGGCTCCGTTTAATAACTTGATCGGCATTTTAATGTTCCGCCACAATCCCATTGATTACAGGCTGGGTCAAATGAGCTGGATGATCAAAACAGGAAGCGGCTCAGCCAGAGGGTTCAGCCTGCAGGGTTGAATGATGCAGGCTGAGAAATGCCTCAGAATGGATTCCAGGTCGGCTCGCTCGTGAACTTCAGGTAGCCAAGGTTAAGACCCAGCCGCGCGCCGACCCCGGCACGAACGGGCACCACGACGATCTCCTGGTTGGCAAGCACAGTCATGCCGACTCCGCCGACCAGATAAGCTGAGCCGTTGACGCCCATGAAGCGGTTGTACATCGCTTGGGTGCTGGGCAGATTGTAGATCAGCATCATGACTCTCGCGCCATCGCCGCCGAAGTCCCAGCCGATCGAGGGGCCCTGCCAGAAGAGTTTGTGATTGCCGGCGTTGCGGGTGTAGAGGGTGCCTTCGCCGTAGCGCGCACCGGCAACAATCGCACCGGAGCCTTCCTCGCCAAGAATATAGCCGTTGGGTTCGCCGTATTTTGCAAACGCCTTTTCGACGACAGATGCGAGCCCGCCGGAAACCGAGCCGAAGAACTCATGACCGGTTTTGACGATTTCGTCTTGCTTGTAGGTCTGCCCTGACTGCGCGGACGCAGACAACGGAACCGCCAGCAAGACCGCTGCAGTCACTATGGCAGAAAAGACGCCGCGGCGAATGCGGCTCAGACTTTCCCAGATCATAAAGAATTTCTCCTTGGCAGCGTCAAATGACCGTCCGGCCAATCTAAGTCCCGATGGTGTAGACTGCACCGGATTATCTGAATGATTCGCACGGCCTTCTGACCTTTACGATCACAAAACGATGAAAAAGTGTAGCTTAAATAGGTCAAGGATATGGCTGCCGGCTCTGGCTGCGGCAATCTTTTGTGCGGCAGCCGGAATTCCCTTTGCGCCGGGGAAGGCCGTCACCCGAACGGATTTGTTCATGCCGGACCCGATAACCGGTTACGCCCTGGGTGGACATGACCCCGTCGCTTACTTCATCGATCACAAGCCAAGAATGGGAAAGAGGAAGTACGAGTACATGTGGGGCGGTGCGGAGTGGATTTTTTTGAACGAAGGCAACATGGCTGCGTTCAAGGCCGCGCCAGAAGTCTATGCTCCGCTCTTTGCGGCCTGCGGAGCGCATGCGCTCTCTGAAGGCTACGTGACAGCCGGAAATCCACATATCTTCGCCTTCGTGGATGGCAAGCTCGTTTTTTTCCACTCTGTAGTGAACAGATTCCTGTTTCTGGCCAACGCGAAGCCCCAGATGGCCGACGCCGAGGCCAATATGCAGAAGACGGGGTGTAAACCGGCACTTTGAGCGCCTTCTCCGGCTTGGCATCAAAGCATCCTGTGTGTATCCCTTTGTTTATCGTTAATCGAATCATAATCGGGCCGGCTATTAGCGGGACCGCAGACACGAAGAGCTTTGAAGCGCCATGTCTCAACTCAAGGATCTCTCCTCGCTTGATCTGTCCGCGCTGGTCGCAAGCCGCGTTTGTCACGACATCATCAGCCCGGTTGGTGCAATTACCAACGGACTTGAAGTGCTGGACGAGGAAGGTTCGGAGGACATGCGCGAGTTCGCCATGGACCTCATCCGCAAGAGCGCCCGTCAGGCCTCCGCAAAGCTTCAGTTCGCCCGGCTTGCCTTTGGCGCTGCCGGTTCCGCAGGCGCAGAAATCGATCTTGGCGATGCCCAGGTCGTGGCGACCGGCTTCATGGAGAATGAAAAGTCGGATCTTGATTGGCAGGTTCCCCGGAACCTCATGCCGAAAAATTTCGTCAAGATGCTCCTGAACCTGATCCTGATCGCCAATCAGTGTATTCCGCGCGGCGGCGTGATTACCGTGACAATGGAAGGCGAACCTTCCGCTCCAGAGTTCACCTTAACCGCCAAAGGGCTTAATCCGCGCATTCCGCTCGGGATGCAGGAAACTCTCTCCGGCGAAGAGCCTGAGCGTGTGGACGCGCATTCCGTTCAGCCCATCTACACGGTACTACTCGCACGTGAGTGCGGAATGAAATTGGCAATCGTTAAAGACGAAGACATTGTCAGAATTACTGCTCTGAAGACCCAATGACAGGCCGGTTGTACGCTTGAGGCGAAAGTCTTCTTTCGTTTCAGCGTATCTTAACTGTTTGGGCTCAACCTCTCTCCATGGACATCCCGGTCCAGACGTCTCCCTGGAGGCGCGGAACCAGTGTAACAGTCGGGTGAGAGCAGGCCATGGACGACCTTCTCAGGGAATTCATTACCGAGACCAACGAGAGTCTCGATGTTGTGGACGTTGAGCTTGTTAAATTCGAGCAAGAACCCAACAACGCAACGATCCTTGACAATATTTTTCGCCTTGTTCACACGATCAAGGGCACATGCGGCTTTTTGGGGCTTCCCCGGCTTGAGGCGATCGCCCATGCCGCTGAAACCCTGATGGGCAAGTTCCGTGAGGGGACGCCTGTTACGCCAGACGCCGTGTCTCTCATCCTGAGCTCGATTGATCGTATCAAGGATATTCTTGCAGATCTGGAAGCTGCGGAGGGCGAGGAGCCTGCCGGAGATGACAGTGATCTGATTGCCGAACTGGAGCGGATGTCGACCAGTGCAGCGGCAACTCCGGTTGTCGAGCCTGTTGCAGAGCCCGAACCGGCACTGAACATCCTTGAACAAAGCCTTGAGCGCCCGCTTCGCCCTGGTGAAGTTTCGCTTGACGAGCTCGAGCGTGCTTTCCGCGAGACAGAAGTCGAAGTGGACGTCGCTGAAGTTGCGCCGGAACCGGTCGAAGAGCCGGCACCTGCCCCGGCTCCTGTGAAAGCAGAAGCTCCGGCAAAGCCTGCCAAGCCCGCAAAACCGTCCCGCACTGTTGAAGCGGATGACGACAAAGCCGAAGCTGTTGAAAAGAAGTCCGGCTCGTCGGTCTCCAATCAGTCGATCCGTGTGTCTGTTGATACGCTTGAACACCTGATGACTATGGTGTCGGAACTGGTTCTGACCAGAAACCAGCTCCTTGAGATCGTCCGCCGTCATGAAGACAGCGAATTCAAGGTTCCGCTGCAGCGCCTGTCCAATGTGACGGCCGAACTGCAGGAAGGCGTGATGGCAACGCGCATGCAGCCGATTGGCAACGCATGGCAGAAGCTGCCGCGTATCGTCCGCGATCTCAGCCAGGAACTCGAAAAGCCGATCGAACTTGAAATGATCGGCGCAGAGACAGAGCTGGACCGTCAGGTTCTTGAAATGATCAAGGACCCGCTGACCCACATGGTCCGCAACTCTGCTGACCATGGTCTGGAGATGCCGTCGGACCGCCGCGACGCCGGCAAGCCGGAAAAGGGCACCATTACGCTGGCGGCCTATCATGAAGGCGGTCACATCATCATCGAAGTTCGTGATGATGGTAAGGGTCTCGACGTCGACAAGATCAAGGCCAAGGTTATCGAACGCGGCATCGCGACCGAAGCCGAAGTCGACAAGATGTCCGACGCCCAGATCCACAAGTTCATTTTTGCAGCCGGCTTCTCTACGGCCGCTCAGGTGACCAGCGTGTCCGGCCGCGGTGTCGGCATGGATGTGGTTCGCAACAACATCGAGGTGATCGGCGGCACCGTGGACTTGCGGTCGGTGCCGGGCAAGGGTACCAGCTTCATCATCAAGATCCCGCTGACCCTTGCCATCGTCTCGACACTGATCGTCGAGGCAAGCGGAGACCGGTTTGCAATTCCGCAGCTGTCTGTGGTCGAATTGGTTCGTGTTCAGAACAACTCCGAGCACCGGATTGAGCGGATTAAGGACACTCCAGTCCTGCGTCTGCGCAACAAGCTGCTTCCCTTGCTGCACCTGTCTCAGCTTCTCGGTATCTATGCCGGTGAAAATGCGGATAAGGCGATCGATGAGGACAACGGCTTCATCGTGGTGATGCAGGTTGGCAGCCAGACCTTTGGTCTTGTGGTTGACGGCGTCTTCCACACCGAGGAAATCGTGGTCAAGCCGATGTCTACGATGCTGCGGAACCTGACCATGTTCTCGGGCAACACCATTCTCGGTGACGGCTCGGTGATCATGATCATCGATCCGAACGGGGTCGCCAGTGCGATGGCAAGCCATGCGTCCAGTACAGTCGCAGAACAGTCGGAAGAAGAAGCCGAAGACCTGCAGCGCCGGACCCAGACAAGCCAGGCAGCAATCTCTATGTTGCTGTTCCGCGCCGGCGCGCCGGAGCCGAAGGCCGTTCCACTGTCGCTGGTTACCCGTCTCGAAGAGTTCGAGGTCTCCAAGATCGAACGCTCCAACGGCCGGGATCTGGTTCAGTACCGTGGTGCGCTCATGCCGCTCGTCTACGTCAACGACGGAGATCAGCATAAGCTTGAAGGCACCCAGCCGATGCTCGTCTTCTCCGACAGCGGCCGGTCCATGGGACTGGTGGTCGACGAGATCGTTGACATCGTCGAAGAGCGTCTCAACATCGAGGTTGGCTCCGAACGTCCGGGTATCCTCGGATCGGCGGTCATCAAGGAACGGGCAACCGAAATCATCGACCTCGGCTACTACCTGCCGCAGGCCTTTGAAGACTGGTTCATGCGCAAGGAAATGGACATTCAGGCCCTCACCAAGAAGGTTCTGTTTGTCGATGACTCCGCATTCTTCCGCAACATGCTGACCCCGGTCCTCAAGGCCGCAGGTTATGATGTGACCACCTGTGTCGGTCCGCAGGAAGCCCTCGATCTTCTGGAAAACGGCGTCAAGTTCCACGCCATCGTCAGCGATATCGAGATGCCGGAAATCAACGGCTTCGAATTCTGCGAAGCGATGCGCCGCGACCCCCGGTTCCGGAACATTCCGATCCTGGCTCTCTCGGCCATGGTCACACCGGCGTCGATCGAACGCGGCCGTCAGGCAGGGTTCGACGACTATGTTGCTAAGTTTGACCGTCCGGGCCTGATTGCCGCCCTCAAGGATGTGTTCTCTGGTGAGATGGGAGTTGCAGCATGACTGTGCTCGAAACCAATGTCGCTGCTGGCGGTGACATGATCCAGTATGTCACCGTTGTGATCGGAGGCCAGCTTTTTGGTCTCCCAATCTCCCAGGTTCATGACGTGTTCGTTCCGGAAAGTGTAACCCGTGTTCCGCTTTCCGCGCCTGAAGTTGCAGGCGTTCTGAACCTGCGTGGCCGTATCGTGACCGCGATCGACATGCGCCGCCGCCTTCACCTGCCGCCGCGGACGGAAGGCACGATGATGGCTGTCGGTATCGAATACAAGCACGAGAGCTATGGTCTCGTGATCGATACTGTTGGCGAGGTTCTGACCTTGCAGGCCAAGAGCGCCGAGCCGAACCCGACCAACCTGGACAAGCGTTGGGCGGAAATCTCGGCTGGTGTTCACCGTCTCGATGGCCGGCTGATGGTCATTCTAGATGTGGCGCGTTTGCTGGGATCCATGTTTACGGAGCCGATGGCAGCGGCTTGAGATGGCAGCTGGAACCTAGGGAGATAATGAAAATGAAACAGTGCCTCGTTGTCGATGACTCCAGTGTCATTCGGAAGGTTGCCCGGCGTATTCTGGAAGACATGAACTTCGAGATTACGGAAGCTGAAGACGGTCAGCAGGCCCTGGATGCCTGCCGCAAGGCAATGCCGGATGCGATCCTGCTTGACTGGAACATGCCGGTCATGGATGGGCTGGAGTTTCTCACGAGCCTGCGCAGTGAAGAGGGCGGCGAGAAGCCGATCGTTGTCTTCTGCACCACGGAAAACGACGTTGCACACATCGCCCGTGCTATCAGGGCAGGTGCAAACGAGTACATTATGAAGCCGTTCGACAGGGAAATCGTGGAAGCAAAGTTCCAGGAAGTTGGCTTGATCTAAATACCACGACTGGATCCCATCGATGCCGTTTGCACAACAAAATATCACAAGCGGGGCAAACCCCGGAACTGATCCCATCAAAGTCATGGTCGTGGATGACGCCGTCGTCATCCGTGGTCTCTTGACACGCTGGCTGGACACTGACCCCGGCCTGAAGGTTGTCGGCTCCCACAGGAACGGCAAACTTGCGGTAGATGATATCGAAAAGAGCAATCCCGATGTCGTTGTCCTCGACATCGAGATGCCCGAGATGGATGGAATGACCGCGCTCCCGCTCATGCTTGCCAAGAAGCGGGACCTCGTGGTGATCATGGCTTCGACGCTGACCCGGCGGAACGCCGAGATCAGCTTGAAAGCTCTGTCTCTCGGCGCTGCCGACTATGTTCCCAAACCTGAATCCACCTCGGAAGTGACCACTTCCGTCGATTTCCGCAGGGAACTGATTGAAAAGGTGAAGGTGCTGGGTGCCCGTGCGCGGCGTATGCGCGGTCCTGTGCGGACCATGCGGGCAGAGACCAATGCTGGACGTACTGCTTCGCAGGCTCCCGTAGGACGGCTCGCTACGGCGGCAGCTCCCTTGCGAGGCGCCGCTCCGGCAGCTCCCCGTGCAACATTCAAACTGCGTCCTTATTCCGCCGTGCGTCCGCGTATTCTGGCGATTGGATCGTCCACTGGGGGGCCGCAGGCTCTTCAGCAGGTGATGAGGGATGTTGGCACCGCCATGCACGATATCCCGGTGGTTATTACCCAGCATATGCCGCCGACGTTCACGGCTATTCTGGCTGAACATGTTGGCAAGGCAGCCTTGCGGCCCTCCAAGGAAGGTGCCGATGGCGAGGTGCTGCAGCCGGGTCATATCTACGTCGCGCCCGGCGGCAAGCATATGATTCTTGAGAAGGATGGCGGTGCGGTCAAAATCCGGCTGACGGACGACCCTCCAGTCAACTTCTGCAAGCCGGCCGTCGACCCGTTGTTCGACAGCGTTGCCAAGATCTACGGGTCGGCAACTCTTGGCGTCATTCTGACCGGCATGGGTCATGATGGGGCGAACGGGGTCAAGACGATTGCCGCCGGTGGTGGCAGCATTTTAACCCAGGACGAAGCTTCCAGCGTTGTCTGGGGCATGCCGGGCGCTGCCGCAAACACGGGGATGTGCAGTGATGTGCTTCCCTTGTCTGAAATCGGACCGAAAGTCGTCCGTGTCCTGAAGGGGAATGCGCGATGACCCCCGCAGAGTTTGAATTTCTCCAAAAGTTCCTCAAGGAACGCTCCGGTCTGGTGCTTTCCAACGACAAGCAGTATCTGGTGGAAAGCCGTCTGCTGCCGCTGGCAAAGGCTCAGAAACTGGATGGCCTCGGGCCTCTGATCCGGCTTCTGCAGCGTGGTGGAAGCAGCAAGCTGGCCGAAGACGTGGTCGAAGCCATGACGACCAACGAGTCGTTCTTCTTCCGCGACAAGACGCCGTTTGAGCATTTCAACGACACCATGCTGCCTGCTCTGCTGCAGTCGCGTGCGCGCACCAAGAGCCTCAAGATCTGGTGTGCTGCGGCCTCGTCGGGACAGGAACCCTATTCCTTGGCAATCTGCATCAAGGAAGCGGGAGCCAAGATGGCTGGGTGGCGCACCCGGATCCTCGGGACCGACCTCTCGATGGAGGTGCTTGAGAAAGCCAAGGCTGGCCTCTACAGCCAGTTCGAGGTTCAGCGCGGCCTGCCGATTCAAATGCTGCTGAAGTATTTCGATCAGAAAGGCGACATGTGGCAGATCAGCCCGGAGCTGCGGGCAATGATCGAGTGGCGCAAGCTGAACCTGCTGGAGAACTTCTCGCATCTTGGCGAATTCGACATTCTCTTCTGCCGGAACGTTCTGATCTATTTTGACCAGCAGACCAAGACCATGGTTCTGGACCGTCTTGCGAAGATGATCCCGGAAGATGGCTACCTTGTCCTGGGAGCTGCCGAAACGGTTGTCGGTTTGAGCGATGCCTTCCGTCCCGTGCCGGGCAAGCGTGGCCTGTTCCAGCGCAAGGAAGCCGTCAAGACCGCCCAGGCAACGCCCCGATTTGCCGTTGGCGGTGCGGTCCCGCGCTGAGTGAGTCAGATCGGAGTGACGCAAACGGCGGCTTCAAGCCGCCGTTTGTCTTTGTAGGCAGGGGCTTGGCGCTGCTCGCGGAAACGTGACACGTCCACCCTTCACTTTTCGTTCATCCCCCTCTTTTTATCTCTTTGATCCGATCCACATGCCCCTGTCGTATGTGCACTGACTACGCCGACATGGGAGACAGAGATGACTGGACTCAATCTGACAATTTCGCGCCGCGCGGCGCTTTTGGGAGCAGGTGGGGTGGCTGCCTTTGCCACCGCTGCGCCAGTGCTCGCCGCTGCCGGGAATGCCGGCACTGGACAAGCTGCCGCCCGTCTGCCCTTCGCCCGCTATTCGATTGGTGGTTTCGAGGTCACGACGCTGCTCGATGGCACGGCTTCCTCTGCTGAGCCGCAGAAGACCTTTGGAATGAATGTTCCTGCTGATGAGTTCGCCGAAGTGTCGGCTGCGAGCTTCCTGCCCACCGATAGCTTCACCAATTTCTTCACGCCGACTCTCGTCAACACCGGCAAGGAGCTTGTGCTGTTCGACACCGGACTGGGAGAGGGTGCTCGCCCGGACCGGGGCAATATGCGTGCTGCGCTGGAAAGCGCCGGATATTCTCCGGATGAGGTGAATGTGGTGGTTCTGACCCACATGCATCCCGATCATATCGGCGGCGTGATGGAAGGCGGGAAGCCGGCCTTTGCCAACGCACGCTATGTAACCGGCGCGAAGGAATATGACTTCTGGTCGAAGATGGATCCCGCCGCAAACGGTGCGGCGAAACTGGTGGCGCAGAACATCGTCCCGCTGGCCGATAAGATGACGTTTGTGGAAGATGGCGGCTCAGTTGTGTCAGGCATTACCGCAATGGCTGCAGGCGGCCATACACCAGGCCACATGATCTACATGATTGAAAGCGACGGCAAGCAGCTTGTTCTGACAGCAGACACAGCCAATCATTACGTTTGGTCTCTTGCCCACCCGGACTGGGAAGTGCGGTTCGATATGGACAAAGAGGCAGCTGCTGCGACCCGCCGCAAGGTGCTGGGCATGCTCTCCAGCGACAAGATCGCCTTTGCCGGATACCACATGCCGTTCCCGGCGGTAGGCTATGTCGAGGCTGCGGGCGATGCCTTCCGCTATGTTCCTGAAACCTACCAGTTGCGGATGTAAGCCTAACCTCCTGATCAGGGCCGGGGGTAGCGTTTTACCCCCGTTCCTGTCACCGAAAAGCCCGTCATATAGGGATCGCGTTCATCCAGAGTGATCGTGCTGGTGCCGGTCTTCACCGCCCAGCCTTCGATGGTCGGAATGATGCCCCGCTTCGAGCCGACCAGAACCTCTTTCTTGACCCCGCCGGTAAACAGTGAGCCGATGACGCTCTCGTGGACGAAGCTGTCGCCCACCTTGAGTTTGCCCTTGCCGAAGAGCTGGGCCATGCGGGCGGAGGTTCCGGTGCCGCAGGGGCTGCGGTCAATGGCCTTGTCGCCATAGAAGACGGCGTTGCGCGCGTCCGCGCCTTTTGCTGCTGCTGGCCCGGTCCACTGAATGTGCGTAATGCCCTTGATGCCCGGATTGACCGGGTGAACCATCTCGTAAGCCTCGTTCAGGGCAGTGCGGAGTTTGGGGCTGATCTGCACCAGCTGATCCACCGGAACCGAGCCGACGCCGGCGAAGTTCTTCTGCGGTTCGATGATGGCGTAGAAGTTGCCGCCATAAGCCACATCGAAGGTCAGACGGCCTAAATCCGGGCAGTCGATTTCCAACCCTTCCGCTGCCAGGAAAGACGGCACGTTCGTAAGTTTGACCGAGGATACGTATTCGCCATCCATGGTGTATTCGGCGAGGACGAGACCCGCCGGCGTTTCCAACCGCGCAAGGCCTGGTGTCTTTGGCTCGAGCAGCCCTTCCTCGATCGCCATGGTGACGGTGCCGATCGTCCCGTGACCGCACATCGGCAGGCAGCCGGAGGTCTCGATATAGAGAACGCCGACGTCATAGTCGCCGCTTGAAGGCGGGTAGAGGATGGAGCCGGACATCATGTCGTGTCCGCGCGGCTCGAACATCAGTCCGGTGCGGATCCAGTCGAAATCCTCCAGGAATTTCTGACGGCGTTCGAACATGGAAGAGGCTTGAATGCGGGGCCCTCCGCCTGCCACCAGGCGGACCGGATTGCCGCAGGTATGGCCATCGATGCAGAAGAACGTGTGACGTGCCATGGAGAACTCCGCTGTGCTGCCGCGTCAGAAACGGCTGGCGCTGAAGGGGGAGAGGTCGAGCTTGGGGGTCTCGTTGAAAATGAGGGCTGCCAGGGCTTCGGCGGTCGTTGCTGCCTGAGTCAGTCCGTGATGGGCATGGCCGAAGCCATAGAGAATGGATGGCGAGGCGGAGGAGCGGTCGATCACCGGCAGACTGTCGGGCATGGATGGGCGGAAACCCATCCAGCGCTTGCCCTGGCTTGCATCCAGCTTGGGGAAGATCGTTCTGGCGCGGGAGATCATGGCGTCCACGCGCTTCCAGTTCGGGTCAAGGTCGAGGCCGCCGAATTCCACGGCACCGCCGAGCCGCAAGCCTGTTTCCAGCTGGGACACAGCAAATCCGTGCCCCGGCAGCATCATGAAATGCTTCAGCGAGATGCCGGGTTCCGGAATGGTGATGTTGTAACCGCGCTCCGTATCGAGCGGTACCTTGTCGCCAAGCTGGGCCGCAAAGGGTTTGGACCAGGCGCCGCAAGCGATGACGAGTTTTTGGCAACTCTGCGCACTGCCATCCGCGAAAGTCAGGCGGGCTCCTTCGCCTTCCGGGCTGACCTGTGCGAGCGTCCGCCGGTCGAAGGTGACGCCCTGAGCCTCCAGCCATCCGGCGATGGAGAGGCAGAGCTTTTTCGGGTCGTCCATCTGCGCCCAGCCGGGAACGAAGGCGCCGCCAACCACGGACGGGCTGAGGTCCGGCTCCAGTTCCAAGAGTTCGCCGGAGGACAGGAGATCGATCTTGATGCCGTGGGCTTTCTGTTCTTCCCAGCCTGCCTTGTTGCGCTCGAACTTGGAAACATTGTCGAAGACTTCGAGACAGCCGTTGCGGCGGACCTGGTTGTGGGTGCCGGTCAGGGTCCAGACCCGTTCCCAAGCTGGCAGCGCGGATGCGTTGAGGGCTGCGATTGCCTGGGTGCTTGCTTTGACCTTGGCAGGGCTTGAAGCCGCGACGAAGCGGAGCATCCAGGGCAGAATTCGGAGCGCATAGGCTGGCCGGACGGTCAGAGGCCCAAGCGGATCCATCAGCCAGCCGATGGCGTCTTTCCAGACGCCGGGCGAGGCAAGGGGGGCAACATCCGTCCAGGCGATGCCGCCCGCATTGCCCTGGCTGGCGCCTGCCGCCGGTCCTTCCTTGTCGATGATTGTGACAGAACAGCCCCTGCTGACAAGGACAGACGCAGTGGCCAGGCCGATAATGCCGGCTCCGAGGATCGTGACGTTCGGCTGGGTCATGTCGCTTGGGACCTGGAGCTCTCCGTCTGGCCGGTCAGCCATTACGAAACGAGGCGGGTCCAAATCCTTCCTGAAAGAAGCGGCCGGGACCGCATTCTGATGGTTTCAGCGCGGAAGAGTGCGATTGGTTTATCTTTTTGTCAACGACTGATATATCAAATGAAAGGCCTGCGGGTAATTTTGCCACCTTAGTGTCAGGGAGTTGCACATGGCCGATGAGGAAAGTCTCGCCCAGATCGCGTACCGCCGTCTGGAGGAGGACATTGTCACCCTGAAACTGAAGCCCGGTGAAGCGATCACCGAGGCGCGGCTGACGGCGGAACTTGGCATGGGCCGGACTCCGATCCGGGAAGCTATCCAAAGGTTGAGCTGGGAGGGGCTTCTGACAATCCGCCCGCGGCTCGGGATGGTCATTGCCGATATCAACCCGGGCGACTTTACCCGGGTGATGGAGGCCCGGCATGCTCTGGAGGTGCTTCTCGCAGGTTCCGCTGCCCGGCTGGCCAGCAAAGAGGAGCGCAGGGAGCTACAGGACTGCGCAGGCAAGATGCGGGATGCCGCGGGCGATGGCGATGTCATTGCCTTCCTGCGGCTGGACAAGGAATTCGACGAGATCGTTGCCAAGGCTGCCTGCAACCCTTTTGCGGCAAAGGCCGTCGCTCCGCTGCAAACCCTCAGCCGCCGCTATTGGTTCCGCTATCTCGGCGATACGGATCTCGAGGCGTCGGCACGGGGGCATCTTGAGCTGATGATGGCCATCGAGGCTGGCCAGGAGCGCGAGGCGACGGTCAAGGCCGAAGGCCTGATGCAGCATTTCCGCCGTCAGGCCGTCAGGCTTATTGCCGAGGTGGAGTGGGTCTGATCAGACCTGCCTACGCTTTGAACCAGTGCCGGGTGCGGTTGGCGAAGGCCACAAGCGACAGCATCACCGGCACTTCCACCAGAACGCCGACGACCGTTGCCAGCGCAGCGCCGGAGTTCAGGCCGAAGAGGCTGATGGCAACGGCCACCGCCAGCTCAAAGAAGTTGGACGTGCCGATCAGGGCTGCGGGAGCTGCCGTGTTGAACGGGACGCCCCAGACCTTTCCCCACAGATAGGCAATCGCAAAGATGCCGTAGCTCTGGATGATCAAAGGGGCGGCGATCAGCGCGATCAGCAGCGGGTCGGCAATGATCGTTTCTGCCTGAAAGCCGAAGAGCAGCACGACCGTGGCCAGAAGACCCATGATCGAGAAGGGTTTGATCCGGCCGGTGAACTCGGCAATGCCTTCATGATTGCCGCTCCTGTCCAGCATCCGGCGCGTGACATAACCGGCAGCAAGCGGGATCACCACATAGAGGATCACTGACAGAACCAGGGTGGCCCAGGGCACGATGATATCGGTCACACCCAGCAGAAGGGCGGTGATCGGGGCGAAGGCGAAGACCATGATGATGTCGTTGATGGACACTTGCACCAGGGTGTAGTTCGCATCCCCGCGCACAAGCTGGCTCCAGACGAAGACCATGGCCGTGCAGGGCGCGACGCCGAGCAGGATCATGCCCGCGATATATTCCTTGGCGCTTGCAGGGTCGACCAGACCGGCAAACAGATGCTCGAAGAACAGGATGCCGAGCGCTGCCATGGTGAAGGGCTTGATCAGCCAGTTCACCACCAGGGTGATGCAGAGGCCCTTCGGCTTCTTGCCCACATCCTTCAGCGAGGCGAAATCCACGTTGACCATCATCGGGTAGATCATCACCCAGATGAACACGGCGACGACCAGATTGACGCTGGCATATTCAAGTCCGGCGATGACCTGGAACGTGCCCGGCATGAGCAGGCCGAGGGCAACGCCTGCGGCGATGCACAGCCCAACCCACAGGGAGAGATAGCGCTCGAAAACGCCAAGAGGGGAGGTGTTCTGCGTGGTCACTGGGGTGTCTCCTGAGGCCTGAAGGCACAAGGGCTGATAGGGATCAGCCGCAGCAGGGCGAACCGGCGTTGCCCTGAAGCATCGAGAAAAGCGGCGCGCAAAGCTCCGGCTTGCCGCCGCAGCAATCATTCAGCAGATAGGTGATAAGGCTTTGAATGGCGGCCATATCCGCCTGATAGACGATTGAGCGCCCATCCCGGCGGGCGTGCACAAGGCCGGACCGGGACAGGACACTCAGATGGGTCGACAGGGTATTGGCTCTCACATCCAGCGCATCTGAAATGGCGCCCGCGGCCATGCCTTCCTGTCCGGCCTTCACCAGCAGGCGAAAGACGTCGAGGCGGGTTTCCTGACCGAGGGCTGCAAAGGCCGTGAGGGAATTTTGTTTTTCCATTATTCGAGAATACTCGAAATATGGAATTGTACAAGTACCAAACTAAACTGCGACAGGCGGTGATTTAGTAATTTGCGATTTGCACACAAACTCAGAATAGCGCCAGATTACCAGACAGTAAGAATCGGACGATCGATACGATGGCGCAGTTAACAATTACTGATATGGCGCTGATTAACAACATCTTCGGGATGTACAGCGGGTACGTGCTGGACCTTAACTCCAAGGCACGGTTTGCAGATTTTTTTCGTCGAGATCTCAGCATTGATATCTATCACGACAGGTACGCGATAAATGGAAACTCTATGGGGAAGCGCTTTCGTGCTTTCCTTGAAATTGCCCCAAATCCTGAGGTGCATCGGGCTCTCACTGCCCTATGGGAGTATAGAGAAACTATCATGCTCGACCGTGGTGAGGTCGAGACGGTGAGCAATGCACGGCAGCGACTAAACGGCCTATTAGCCAAGCTTGGGGGAAAAGAGCTACCGCCGGATCCAAACTTCGCTCAAACACAAACGCCAGACTCAAAGGTGCCTCCGGACGGCATACTATCAGCACTGGAGCAGGAGTTTCTAGCAATCACCACGATGGATGAGGTTCCTCAGCATAGGGGCTATGCCTTCGAACGTTTTTTGAAGCGCTGGTGTGATGTGTGGGGTTTGGACGCGAATGCTTCTTTTCGTACAGTAGGTGAGCAGATTGATGGCTCGTTTCAGCATGATGGAAGTACTTATCTTGTTGAAGCGAAATGGCATACTCGCCCTGTTGATGCCGGACTACTGCATAGTTTTCAAGGCAAGCTTCTTGAGCGTCCGGACTGGACCCGAGGACTCTATGTCTCCTATGGAGGTTTCTCGGGTCAGAGTTTTGATGCTTTTACTGCACGACGCCTAATTATGATGGACGGAACCGATATCTACCATACGCTGAATCGGCGACTCGACATTGGTGAAGTGATACGGAAAAAGGTTCGATATCATTCGGAGCGGCGACAGCCCTTTGTCAAGGTGACCGAGCTTTTTTCTGCGTAACTAACTGAAATACATTATAAGATACGTGAAACATCTTGTGAGATGTTAGGCGCTATACCTGCTTCTCAAGATGGTTGCATGATCAAAGCCTGAGTGCTTCACATACCATTCTCTTTGTCCCTCGTGCGTCCGTAAAGCCTTGCGGGGGAGATGTCAGCGATAGCTGACAGAGGGGGGTGATGCTTCCGCATATGCAGAAAAACCGTTGTTCTTCGAGGGGCTTTGCCCCCTCTGACCCCTTCGGGGCCATCTCCCCCGCGAGGGGGGAGACGGGAGTTCGCGGACACATTTGTGCAGACATCGTTCGCTACAGATCGCAGCGATCAGTCCTATGAGGCGCGCACATAGGAAAGGGAACTACCCCTTTCACGCTGCCTTGGCGGCCAGCCTCTTCCGGATGCTGTCCACGTCCGCCTGGGGCGTCGCGGCGAAGAGGGTGCGGGTGTAGTCGTGCTTCGGGTCGCTGAAGACGTCATCCCGCGTGCCGTATTCCACCACTTCGCCGAAATACATCACCATCACCTTGTCGGCGAGGTAACGCACGACCGACAGGTCATGGCTGATGAAGACATAGGTCAGGCCCATTTCGTCCTGAAGGTCCTTGAGCAGGTTCAGGATCTGTGCCTGAACCGACAGATCGAGCGCGGAGACCGGCTCGTCCAGCACCAGGAGCTTCGGTTTCAGCATGATGGCACGGGCAATGGCGATGCGCTGGCGCTGGCCGCCGGAGAACATATGCGGATAGCGGCCATAATGCTCCGGCTGAAGGCCCACCTTCTGCAGCATTTCCAGCGCCAGATCCCGGCGTTCCGCCGCGCTCATGCTGGTGTTCAGCAGCAGAGGCTCTTCCAGAACATGCCCGATCTTCTGGCGCGGGTTGAGCGAGCCATAGGGGTTCTGGAACACGATCTGCACCATCTGGCGCATCTCGCGGGAAATGCCGGTCTTGGCAATGTCGATCTGCATGCCGCCGATCTCGATGGAGCCGGACGACTGGGCATCGATCATGGAGAGCATGCGGGCGAGGGTGGACTTGCCGCAGCCGCTTTCGCCGACGATGGCAAGGGTGGAGCCGCGCTCCACGTCCAAGCTGACGCCCTTCACGGCGGTCAGAGTTGACGATTTGCGGAACAGGCCGCCCTTGATGTCATAGGTCCGGTAGAGATCGCGGACCTTGAGGATGGGATCGCTGCTCATCAGAAACCTCCCGCGCCGGCAAAGTCGCTCACTGTCGGCAGACGGTCGCCCGTCGCGTTTTCCGGCAGGGCCGACAACAGGGCCTTGGTGTAGTTGCTCTTGGGGGCTTCGAAGAGGGACAGCACATCGGCTTCCTCCATCTTGCGGCCCTTGTATTGGACGATGACCCGGTCGGCGGTTTCCGCCACCACGCCCATGTCATGGGTGATCATGATCAGGCCCATGCCGCTGTCCTGCTGCAGCTTCACCAGAAGATCGAGGATCTGCTTCTGGATCGTCACGTCGAGAGCCGTGGTCGGCTCGTCAGCGATCAGCAGCTTGGGCGAACAGGCAATGGCCATGGCGATCATGACACGCTGGCACTGGCCACCGGACATTTGATGCGGGAAGGCGTTGAGGCGGCGTTCCGGATCGGGCAGGCCGACTGCACGCATCAGTTCGAGCACACGGGCCTTGCGGTCCGTCTTCGACAGATTGGTGTGAACTTTCAGGGCTTCGCTCAGCTGGAACCCGACTGTGAAGCACGGGTTGAGGCTGGCAATCGGTTCCTGGAAGATCATGGAGATGTCTTTGCCGATAACCTGGCGGCGCTCTTTGGGGGAGAGCTTGCGCAGGTCGCGGCCTTCGAACTCCATCACATCAGCGGTGATGGTCGCCGTATCGGGCAGAAGCCCCATGGTGGCGAGCATGGCAACGGACTTGCCGGAGCCGGATTCGCCAACGATGGCGAGCACTTCACCGGCGTCCACGGTGTAGTCGACGCCGTCCAGCGCCCGGAACGGGCCCTTGGCAGTGTCGAACTCGACCCTGAGATTGCGGATTTCAAGAAGCGGCATCGGCTCAGCTCCTCTTCAGCTTCGGGTCAAGCGCATCGCGCAGGCCGTCGCCGACCAGATTGATGGCCAGAACGGTGATGAGGATGGCAAGGCCAGGGAAAGTAACGACCCACCAGGCGCGGAGAATGAACTCGCGCGCTTCGGCCAGCATGGTGCCCCATTCCGGAGTGGGCGGCTGAGCGCCCATGCCGAGGAAGCCAAGGGCTGCCGCATCCAGAATCGCGTTGGAGAAGGACAGGGTTGCCTGAACGATCAGCGGGGCCAGGCAGTTCGGCAGGATGGTCTTGACCATCAGGCGCAAATGCCCGGCACCGGCCACACGGGCGGCAACCACGTAATCCCGGTTCCGCTCGGCCATGACGGCCGCGCGGGTCAGGCGCACGAAATGGGGCTGTAGCACCAGGGCGATGGCAATCATGGCGTTTGTCAGGCCCGGCCCAAGCACGGCCACGAGCACGAGGGCGAGCAGCAGGGACGGGAAGGCCAGGATGATATCCATGACGCGCATGATCAGCGTATCGACGACGCCGCCGACATAGCCTGCGATAAGGCCAAGACTAATGCCGCCGGCCAGCGCGATGCTCACCACGATCACGCCGATGAACAGGGAGTACTGCGCCCCGAAGATAAGGCGGGAGAGGATGTCGCGCCCGACAGCGTCGGTTCCGAGCAGGAATGCCGCCTTGCCGCCTTCCTGCCACGCGGGCGGGGTCAGGAAGCTGTCACGGTATTGCAGGCTCGGGTCGTGCGGGGCAATCAGCGGTGCGCAGATGGCCACGAGAACCAGAGCCAGGAAGACGATCAGGCCGATGACGGCGCCTTTGTTCTGGGAAAAATAATACCAGAACTCCGTCAGCATGGCCCGGGTGGCGTTGCGGCTCTCTTTCTCGAGAACTGTTGTGTCGACGCCGTTGGGGGTGATTTCTGTCATGACTTGGGTCTCACCTGTGGCGGATACGCGGGTTCACCAGGCCGTAGAGCAGGTCCACGATCAGGTTGACGAGCATGATGATGGCGGCGATCAGCAGCAGTCCGCCCTGGACCACGAAGTAGTCGCGGCGGGAAATGCTGTCGACCAGCCACTTGCCGATACCCGGCCAGGAGAAGATCGTTTCGGTCAGGATGGCGCCCGCAAGAAGCACGCCGACCTGAAGGCCGATGGTGGTGATCACGGGGATAAGAGCGTTGCGCAGCGCGTGAAGCCCGATGACCCGGCGCGGCGGCAGGCCTTTGGCCCGTGCCGTGCGGACATAATCCTCGCCCAGAACTTCGAGCATGGCCGAGCGCGTCTGGCGGGCAATCACCGCAAGAGGAATGGTCGCGAGCACAATGGATGGCAGGATCAAGTGGCTGAGCGCGGATGTGAAGGCGCCTTTTTGCCCCGACAGAAGACTGTCGATCAGCATGAAGCCGGTCACCTGCGGGAAGAAATACATCAGCGAGATGCGGCCCGAGACCGGGGTCCACTGCAGGATGCCGGAGAAGAGGATGATCAGAAGCAGGCCCCACCAGAAGATCGGCATGGAATAGCCGACCAGAGCCGTGCCCATGATCGCCTGGTCAGCAACGGATCCGCGCTTCACGGCGGCGAAGATGCCTGCCGGAATGCCCAGGCAGACCGCGATGATGATGGCGCAGAAGGCGAGTTCGGCGGTGGCGGGGAACAGGGTGAGGAATTCGGTCAGAACCGGCTTCTTGGAGGCAAAGGAGACACCCAGATCTCCGTGAAGCACGTCCCACAGATAGCTGAGGTACTGCTGCCATTGCGGCTTGTCGAAGCCCATGTTGGCCATCAGTTCCGCCTTGCGGGCGGGGTCGATCCCGCGCTCGCCGGCCAGAAGCTCCAGCGGGTCGCCGGGAAGCAGGCGGATGAAGCTGAACGCAACCAGAGTGACGCCGAAGAACGTCGGGATCAGCAATCCGAAGCGGCTTAGAAGAAAACGAAGCATACCGTAGCCCGGGTATGAAGAGGACGCCGCACGGGCGCCTCAGAAACAGACAGGGCGCCGGCAGCTCTACCGCCGGCGCCCGAAGGGTCAGGAAACCTTACTCGGCGATGTCAACACCGTCGAACCAGTGGCCACCCAGCGGATCCATGACGTAGCCGGAGACCTTCGAGGACATCGGCATGAACACCACGGAATGCGCAATGGTTGCCCACGGAGCTTCCTTCTTGAACACGACCTGAGCTTCTTCATAGAGCTTGGTGCGCTCGGCCTTGTCGGAGACAATCTTGGCCTTCTGGATCAGGTCCTCGAAGTCCTTGTTGCACCATTGTGCACGGTTGGAACCGCCCACGCCGTCGCAGCCGAGAAGAACGGCCAGGAAGTTGTCCGGATCACCGTTGTCACCGGTCCAGCCCAGCAGAACAGCACCATCGCGGTCTTCAGCCTTGGAACGGTTGAGGTATTCACCCCACTCGTAGGAGACGATTTCCACGTTGACGCCGATCTTGGCGAAGTCAGCCTGGATGATTTCGGCCATGCGGCGGGCGTTCGGGTTATACGGACGCTGCACCGGCATTGCCCAGATCTTCATGGAAAGATCCTTGACGCCTGCTTCATCCAGCATCTTCTTGGCAAGGTCCAGGTCGAACGCGTCATCTTCGATGGCGTTGTTGTAGGACCACATCGTCGGCGGGATCGGGTTCTTCGCTGCCTGGCCGGAGCCCTGGAAGACTGCGTCGAGGATCGCCTGCTTGTTGATGGCGTGGTTCAGCGCCTTGCGGACTTCGGTCTTGTCGAACGGAGCCTGCTTGGTGTTGTAGGCGAGGTAGCCAACATTCAGGCCCTGCTGTTCCATCATGGACAGATTGCCGTCTGCCTTGATGTCAGCAATGTCAGCCGGAGCCGGATAAGGCATCACGTGGCATTCGCCTGCCTTCAGCTTTTGCAGGCGGACGGCTGCGTCGGTGGTGATTGCGAAGATCAGGTTGTCGATCGGCTGCTTGCCGCCCCAATAGTCTGCAAAAGCCTGATAGCGGATGACCGCATCCTTCTGGTAGCCAACGAAGGAGAACGGGCCCGTGCCGACCGGTTCCTGGTTCAGCATTTCCTTCTTGCCTGCAGCTTCAAGCTGAGCTGCATATTCGGCAGAGAAGATCGACGCGAAGTCCATCGCCAGGTTGGCGATCATCGGAGCTTCGGGGCGGTTCAGGACGAATTTGACCGTGTTGTCGTCAACCTTGACGATTTCCTTGATCAGGTCCGGCATGGACATGCCGTCGAAGTATTCCCAGGACGCGCCCTGGGTGTATTCGTGCCAGGGATTGTCCTTCTTCAGCTGACGCTCGAAGGAGAAAACAACGTCATCGGCGTTGAAGTCACGGGTCGGGGTGAAGAAGCCGGTGGTGTGGAACTTGACACCCTTGCGCAGGTGGAAAGTGTACTCCAGCCCGTCTTCGGAAACGTCCCAGCTCTCAGCCAGGCCCGGCACGACTTCGGTGGTTCCGCGCTTGAACTCGACCAGACGGTTGTAAACCGGCTTGGAAGAAGCGTCGAAGGTAGTGCCTGCGGTGTAGAGGGCCGGATCGAACCCTTCCGGAGAGCCTTCCGAGCAATAGACCAAGGTTTTGGCAGACGCGCCGGTTGCAGCGACTACGGCAAGGCTGACACCCAGAAGGGCGGCCTTCAGGGTTTTCTGAATAATCATCAAATTTATCTCCCCTTGATGAAGGATCCCTGGGCGGCGTCTTGGCGAAAAAGTGGCGCTCTGGTGCCCGGGACTGGGCCAAACTAAGAGGGTTTTGCCAATAAAATCAACAGCGGAAATATTTCGAAAAATGGCATTAACGGGGAAAATATTCACTAGGTCAGCTATGCTGTCGTAATGACGTGCTGGTTCGATGTCGCTCACGGGAAACTTTATCCCGAATAGAGTACTGCGCAGTACACGCCTAATGGTATGATATATCATATATAATTGGCCCCACCGGTTGGTCTCCGGCGGGGCAGCCAGGTTCAATTCGACCGGGTCCGGCGCACGGCGTCCCGCCAGCCGGCGAGCAATTTGTCGCGATCTGCTTGAGCCATTTCCGGGGAAAATCTCCGGTCCAGCAGCCATTTGGCGGAAAATTCGGTTTGTCCTGGCCAGGCTCCCGCGTGGGAACCAGCCAGCCAGGCGGCGCCGAGCGCGGTGGTTTCAGAGACCTTAGGCCGGTCCACGGGGGCACCCAGAATGTCTGCCAGAAACTGCATGGTCCAGTCGGAGGCCGACATGCCGCCATCGACACGCAGAACGGTTTGACCTTGTGCGGACCAGTCTGCCTGCATCGCATCAATCAGATCGCGGGTCTGGTAGCCAACGCTTTCCAGTGCAGCGCGGGCAAAATCATCCGGGCCGGTAGCGCGGGTCAGGCCGTAGATGGCCGCGCGGGCATCCGCATCCCAATGAGGCGCGCCGAGGCCGACGAAGGCCGGAACCAGGTAGATCTGTTGCTCGCGGTTCGAGCGCTCCGCCATTGCCTGGGTGTCTGAGGCCGACGTGATGATGCCGAGCCCGTCGCGCAGCCACTGAACGGTGGTGCCGGCCGCGAAGATCGATCCCTCCAGCGCATAGGTGGTTTCGCCGTTCAGCCGGTATGCGATTGTCGTCAGCAGCCGGTTTTTGGAAGAAACCGGTTCCTTGCCCGTGTTGATCAGAGCAAAGCAGCCCGTGCCATAGGTCGACTTGACCATTCCCGGCTCGAAACAGGCCTGGCCCAGCGTTGCTGCCTGCTGGTCGCCGGCAACGCCAAGGATGGGAATGGGACGCCCAAACAGATCAGCCCTGGTCATCCCGAAATCGTCGGCGCAGTCCTTGACCTCGGGCAGCATGTTCATGGGAACGCCG
The DNA here is from genome assembly GCF_014842915.1 of Roseibium litorale. Classification (GTDB taxonomy): domain Bacteria; phylum Pseudomonadota; class Alphaproteobacteria; order Rhizobiales; family Stappiaceae; genus Roseibium; species Roseibium litorale. Next base: position 99,810 of record NZ_JACYXI010000015.1, read on the forward strand.
ATCAGGCCGCACAGTTCTTCGTCCCAGCAATTGTCATGGATGTTGTAGAGCAGGGTGCGCGAGGCATTGGTCGCATCGGTGACGTGCTTCTCACCCCCCGTCAGGTGCCAGATCAGCCAGGAATCCACTGTACCGAACGCCAGTTCGCCCCGCTCCGCCCGTGCCCGTGCGCCTTCCACATTGTCCAGGATCCAGGCAACCTTGGTGCCGGAGAAATAGGGGTCAAGGATCAAGCCGGTCTTGGATGTGATCAGAGCCTCTTTGCTAGCAGCCCGGAGTTTGGCGCAGACATCGGCTGTGCGGCGGTCCTGCCAGACAATCGCGTTATAGACCGGCTTGCCGGTCTTCTTGTCCCAGACAACCGCGGTTTCCCGCTGATTGGTGATGCCTATTGCTGCAATATCGGCAATTGCCACATGGGCGCGCTCAAGGGCCTCCCGGCAGACCGCGGCCGTTGTGGACCAAAGGTCTTCCGGATCATGCTCAACCCAGCCGGAGCGTGGAAAATGCTGCGGGAACTCTTTCTGGCCGACGCTGACCGGCTGAAAATCACTGCCGAATACGATCGCCCTGCTGGACGTTGTGCCCTGATCGATGGCTAGAATGGCTCCCGCCATTGTTTCCTCCTGATGTAGCTTCAGCGGCTGGTTTTGCCGGTTTGCCGCGGTTGTTCTTCTTAATTTATGCCGAGGCTGACGTGCGGGTTGCAAGATAGTCCTTCAGGAAGCCGTCCAGTGCGTCAGCTTCATCCTTGCTGACACGAAGCCCCAGTTTGGACCGGCGCCACAGGATATCCTCCGCCGTCCGCGCCCATTCACGGCCAACGAGCCAGAGGACTTCATCCTCATAAAGATCATGACCGAAGTTGCGGCCAAGCTCCGCCGGTGAGGAAACTCCGTCGAGGATCATCCGGGCGTCTGTGCCATAGGCGCGCACCAGACGGGTTGCATGAGAGGCGGCCAGGAACGGGAACGCGTCCCGCAGCTTCTGAACTTCCTCGTTGAAGGCAAGCACCGGGAAGTTGCCTCCGGGCAGCGGAGCATAAGCCGTCCAGGGCCCGTTCTTGAATGGAAGGAACGGCTCCAGCTTTTCCAGAACGTGTTCCGCCAGCTTGCGGTAGGTGGTGATTTTCCCGCCGAAAACGGACAGTAGCGCCGGGTTTCCGGCGTCACCACCGTCCAGTTCCAGAACGTAATCGCGGGTGGCGGCTTTCGCGTCTTTTGCGCCATCATCGTAGAGGGGGCGCACGCCGGAATAGGTGTGAACGATGTCTTCCGGCTTGACCGGTGTTTCGAGATACTCGCTGACAGAGCGGCACAGATAGTCGATCTCGTCTTTTGAGATGGCGACCTTTCCCGGCTCCTCCTGGTAGTCCACGTCGGTGGTTCCAATCAGCGTGAAATCGGTCTCATACGGAATAGCGAAGATAATCCGGCCATCGCCATTCTGGAAAATGAAGCAGCGGTCATGGTCGAACAAGCGCGGCACGACAATGTGGCTGCCCTTGACGAGCCGCACATTGGAAGAGCGGTTAACCCCTGCAACACCGGACAGCATGGACGCAACCCAGGGACCTGCCGCGTTGACCAGCACCTTGGCGGTGACGAGGCGCTGCTCTCCGGTCGCAGTGTTTTCAAGCGTTACGGACCAATGGCCATTTTCGCGGCGGGCGCTGATGCATTTCGTCCGGGTCAGGATCTCCGCGCCGCGGTCTGCCGCATCGCGGGCATTGAGCGCGACAAGGCGGGCGTCGTCCACCCAGCAGTCGGAATATTCAAAGCCCCTGCGGAACAGGCTCTTCAGCCCGCTGGAGAAGGGAGGCTTGTCCAGGCGCACGGTCTTGGTTGCCGGCAGCAGTTTGCGGCCACCAAGGTGGTCATAGAGAAACAGGCCAAGACGCAGCAGCCATGCCGGGCGCAGGTCCTTGTGGTGGGGCAGGATGAAGCGCAGCGGCCAGGCAATGTGAGGGGCTGCCCGCCAAAGAACCTCACGCTCCTTCAGAGCCTTTCTGACCAGATTGAACTCGTAGTATTCCAGGTAGCGCAGACCGCCGTGGATGAGCTTGGTCGAGGCCGAAGACGTTGCGCCTGCAAGGTCACCCATTTCTGCCAGAAGCACACTTGCACCGCGGCCTACCGCGTCGCGGGCAATCCCGGTTCCGTTGATACCGCCACCGATTACGATGAGGTCGAATTCGGGGGTCATTAAGGCGTCTCCTGAGTGGTCTGATGCGCGATATTGTGATGAAGCGAAAATAAAACGAAACTTAGCGAAGTTCAATCAATGAAAAGGCCGCCGGAAGTGCTCCGGCGGCCTGCTCACTTTTCCGGCTCTCGCGATCAACGCGGAGCGTCATCGGAGTCCGCTTCGCCTGCGTCGGCATCTGCGTCGTTTTCGTTCGGAGAGTCCTTTGCTGGCCGGTCATTGGGCTCGTCCTTGTCCCGCGAGGTGGTTTTTTCCAGCTCCTCCACGATAGCCGGATTTGCGGAATGGTAGGTCACCTGCGGGAAAGGAATTTCAATGCCTTGCTCGTCGAAAACATCCTTTATGTGCTCATTATAGGCGCGGCCAATTCCCCATTGGGACCCCGGGAGGGTCTTGATGCGCGCCCGGATGTTGACGGCAGAATCCCCGAAGCTGGTAACGCCATGCATTTCCAGGTCCGCGATGATGTCCTTGCCGGCCTCGGTGTTTCTGAGGCGCTCAAAGGCTTCCTCCATCGCCGCCTTGGCCTTGCGTATATCCGTGTCATAGGAAACGCCGATCAGAGCGACATGATAGGAGAAGTCGCGCATGAAGTTGGAAACGGTGTCGACGGCCGAGAACGGTACGATGTGGGTGGTGCCGTCTACATCGCGCAGCCGGACGGATCGGACAGTCAGGTGTTCCACAGCACCGGTAATGCCCCCCACCGTGACCACGTCGCCCTCGTTGATGGCATTCTCGATCTGGATGAAAGCCCCGGTGATGATGTCCTTCACCAGGGTCTGGGCACCGAAGGAAATCGCCAGACCGACAACACCGGCACCAGCGATAAGAGGCCCGATATCGACGCCGACTTCCGAAAGGCACAGAAGGGCGCCCATCACGATCATGACCACCGTGAATGCGTTGCGGAAAAGCTGGAACAAGGTGCGCACGCGGGCGGTTACGACGTAGCCAGAATGGCTGCGAAGACGCAGGTCGATCCATGACATCACTGCCAGCCAGACGACAAAGCTGACCAGAACGACCAGAAGTGCAGAGCTATACCGGTCAAGAATCTCACGTCCGGTGGTGGAGTTCACCCATTCAAAGAGCCCGATGGCTCCCCAGATGTCCGCAAGGATCAGAAGTGTTCCAACGAAGACCAGGAATCTGAACAGCTTTAAGAGGTAGGGAACGAAGGTGTTGAGACGGCTTTCCAGCGCCGGCAAGCTCTCTCTCACATTGGCTGGCACACGAATGCCGCCGACGATTGCCCGCGTCATGGCGAACGACAGCATGAAACCGCCGAAGACCGTGAGCAGGGACAAGCCGGTTGCCTGAACGATGATGGTCACCGCGTCGAAGGGGCGTGACAGCCAGATGCCAAGGACGACGAGAACATAGAGATACGCAATCAGATGCCAGAAACCCGCAAGAGCCCTAAGGGTTTGCTGCAGGATGTCGCTGCTCATGCGCTCGCTGTAAGTGCGGATTCCCTTCGCAACGCGCTCATGCTGCCGGTGCACTGTTATCATCAGATAAAGGGTTGCGGCGAGGACAACGAGAACGCGTACGGCATTTCCGAGAACAAACGAAATGGTGAGATTCGCGACCGGCACACCCAGCATCAGGCCGTAACCAAGCAGGGAAGTGACGAAACCGAGGTGACGGGACCAGATTCCGGCAGTTTCGTCGCTGAACGGCAGAATACGCAAAGGCGCACGGTTTGGAGCAAAGACTGTGCGCAGGATCACCTTGGCAAGGCCCGTCAATACGAAGGCATTCAACGCGAGGCTTTGCAGTAGAAACCCGGCATTCTGGCTGTCTTTGAAGACTGCAATCGCCGCTGCATAGCCAGCTCCCCAGCCGATCACCACGGTCAGCCCGTCTGCTAGTGTGACCAGCAGAAGCAGCACGGTCCGCTTGATCCAGCCGCCGTATCCTGCCCGTGAGACATATTTCTTCAGGGCGAACTTGAGGACGTGCTGTCCGGCATAAAATACCAGGAGTGCAGTGATCAGGACCACTGCGACCTCAAGGGCGGCGCTTTGGGCACGATCCCAGCGGATCTGAACCTCTCCGGTTGCCAGCAGCACAACGCCATTGAGCGAGCGGCCAATCAGATTGAGGTTGTCAGACAGATCATCAGCGATCAGACGGGTTTTTGCTCCCAGCCATACGGCGAATGGCTCACGGTCTGTGGCTGTGCCGTCTTCATCCGGTGTAGTGGCCGCTGCTGAGGAATCCTGCTTTTCAGCCGGGGTGCTGTTTGTTTCAACTGTGACTTCCGGCATCACTCCATTCGCCGGTGATGTGGTTCCCTCCTGCTTCAGCAGATCTATGAGAGCGGATCGTCCTTTGGGGTCCTGCAGGAGCTGAATCAGAGCTTCTCGCGCAGCTTCAGGAGAAGCTGGCGCACTTGTCTGCGGAGAAGCAGCCGTTGAGGCATTGCCAGGAGCCTGGGCATTTGTCTGGGCGAATGCGGCGGGTGCCGCGTAGCACAAGAGCAACAGGGTTATGAGACCCGCTTGCAGGCGATGGCGAAATGTCATGCGAACGATCCGGTTTTGTGTCTGCTTTTCGGAACAGGGACATGAAGTGTGTCCCAAACTGTTCCCCTGGCGGAAAAATATAAGGCGGACATTCGTGGTGTCGAATGCCCGCCTCAATTCTTTTCAAGCCGGTGCGGTATCAGGACCGCTTGCCGTTATCCAGATGCGGGACAGAGCTGCCATCGCGGGCCGCTTCCGGAAGCATGTCCTGAAGGAAGTTCTGGAAGGCGACCGGACGCAGGAACCGTTCGATAGCCTTGGTCCCGACGGAGGTCGACCGGACATCGGTCGAGGCCGGGTACGGGCCGCCATGCATCATGGCGTGGCAGACCTCTACACCGGTCGGGAAGTTGTTGCGCATCAGGCGGCCTGCCTTGCGCTCCACGACCGGCAGCAGGGGGAGAACCGCGTCAAGGTCCGCATCATCCATGATGAAGGTTGCGGTCAGCTGGCCTTCAAGTGCCTTGGCAACTTCCAGAACCGCACTGGCATCCGGGCACGCAACGATGACGGCGGAGGGGCCGAAGACCTCCTCATGAAGGTCCGGGTTTGCCAGCCAGGTTGCGCTGTCGACTTCGAAGACTGCGGGGGAGACATCACAGGCACCAGCCTCTGCAACGCCTTTCAGCTTCACATTGGCCTTGCCGCCCTTGATACGGGCGTCGATGGCGCTCTGATAGGCCTTTGCAATGCCAGCTGTCAGCATGGTCTGGGCCGGAACGGCGCCAAGGGCTTCGCAGGCTGCATCGGTGAAGGTGTCGAGATCCGGACCTGCAATGGCGATGACCAGGCCCGGGTTGGTGCAGAACTGGCCAACGCCCATGGTGAGCGACTGCGCCCAGCCTGCACCGACTTCTGCCGCGCGCGCGCTGAGGGCTGCGGGCATGAGGAAGGTCGGGTTGACAGATCCGAGTTCACCATAGAACGGGATTGGCTCAGGGCGGGAAACCGCCAGATCGAACAGGGCACGGCCGCCGCGCAGGGAGCCGGTGAAACCGATGGCCTTGATCAGCGGATGAGTGACAAGTGCGCCGCCGGAAGCCTGGCTTGCGCCCTGGACGAGGCCAAAGGTACCGCTTGGCATGCCGCATTTTTCTATTGCAACGCGGATGGCTTCGGCGACCAGCTCTGCGGTGCCTGCATGGGCCGGGTGCCCCTTGACGACGACCGGGCAGCCGGCTGCCAGAGCGGACGCGGTGTCACCTCCGGCGGTGGAGAAAGCGAGCGGGAAGTTGGAGGCGCCAAAGACGCCGACCGGACCGATTGCCTTGAGCATCAGGCGGACATCCGGGCGGGGCAGGGGCTGACGGTCCGGCATCGCGCGATCGATGCGCACGTCAAAGCAGGAGCCCTCTTCGATCCAGTCGGCAAACAGGCGCAGCTGGCCGGTTGTGCGGCCGCGCTCGCCGTTGAGCCGGGCTTCCGGAAGCGCGGTTTCCTTGTTCGCGGTTTCCGTTAGGGCTGCGCCACGGGCTTCGATTTCATCCGCAATGGTGCGGAGGAACTTGGCGCGGTCTGCGGTCGAGGTTGCGCTATAGGCTGCGAAGGCGCGTTCCGCTGCTTCGGCCGCAAGCGCGACAGTTGCCTGATCTGCATCCCACACTTTTTCCTGCAGGACCTCGCCTGTCGCGGGGGAAACCGTTTTGAATGTGGTGCCGCCCTCCACCCAGGCGCCGTCAATCAGATGTTTTCCACTCAGCATGGTATTCTATCCCATTTGAAATTCATCAAAGTCAGTGCACAGTGCCCTAAGGCCGCGCATTTGGGTCAGAGACTTAACCGGTTTACACCGTGCTCGCCACCCACTTTCAGAAAAACGGATTGAATCCGTTCGTTTGTCCCTTCAGATTTTACGGTTCTCTAACGCACGTCAAAATAAGTTAAGGCAAACGGAGATATAACCATGTCAGTTCAGTTGCTAGGTCTGGCAAGTGACAAGTCCGGGAAATCGCGGGACACTTTGCTGACTGCCTTGACTGACATGTATGTCGAGGGAGTCGAGCGCCGGACTGCGGCCGAGTCCGAGATTTTTGGCGAAGTGGCTTTGCTTCTCTATCAGGATATCTCCGAACAGAGCCGGGCGGCACTTTCGAAGAAACTGGCTCCCCATATTCAGACACCTTTGCCGTTGGCGATGGCCTTTGCCACCGACGTCATCCGTGTTGCCATGCCCATGCTGGAACAGTATCCGGGCTTTCAGCAGGAGCACCTGGAGGAATTTGCCGAGACGCTCGGCGACAGCCACCTTCAGGTGCTCTCGCGCAGGAAGGACCTCGGCCAGAAGGCGTCCCATCTGATGGCGGAACGGGGCAGCAAGATTGTCCGGCGGATGCTGGCGGGCAACCGGGATATTGAACTTTCCAGGCTCACGCTGCGGGCTTTGGTCAAACATGCCATTCAGGACATCGTCCTGCGCGAGGATCTCGCCCTGCGCAGTGACCTGACCCCATCCATCTGCCAGATGCTGCTGCCTTCCGTGAATGAGACGACGGCAGCTCACCTCAAGAAAATGATCAGCGGTGCGATTTCCAAGGAAGATCTGGACCAACTCGCCAGGCTCCGCCAGGTGCGCCGCACGATTGGAGTGAACCTTGATAGTCCGGATGTGGCCGGCCTTCTCAGGTTCTGCAAGCAGCATGGTATCGCAGCCGACGATCTTTCCATTCTGCTTGTTCAGGACAAGAGGCTGTCCCATGCAACAGATCTGCTTGCTTTCCGCTCTGGTGTTCCGCCCGTTACGGCCCGGAATGCGCTTTTCAACGGCGACCGCGACGACGTGATCGGCATGGCGCGCAAGGCGGGTATGTCGCTTGATGCCTTCTCCATTCTGGCAAAAGCCCGGTGCGACCACTTGCGTATTCCCATGTCGCAAGCCGCAGACTGGATTTCCGCCTATGTCACCGCAAGCGGTATCAGCAAACCGCATCTGGCACAGCGGGCCAGGGGAGAGTTTGCCGCCAAGCGCAAACCGAAGCCGCGCAACGGCCAGCCCAGAACCCCGCTGCGGTCTCTCTAGGCGGTAAAACAGCCGAGATTCCTCAGAATGGTCCATTCCTGACGCTGTTTGTGCTGGAATCAGCGGGACTGCTGTTTCGCAAGAAAAGCCGTGGCCGCCGTGCCGATGGCCGCCGCAGCGTAGAACCAGAGGCCGGGGAGAACGCTCGCAGCCGCAAGACCGCTGGTCTTTGCCGCGAACAGAACCAGCGCGACGAGCATCACATCGAGCATTGACCATTTGGAAACGGCAGCCAGAAGGGCGAGAGACCGGCTTTTCCCGCCGGACAGTGCTGCAATGTGAGTGAGCACGATCTTTGCGGCGGGAAATCCAATCGAAAACGCCGCAACCAGAGCAGTCAGCAGATATTCCTGATCCTGGTAGAGGCTGAGAACCATATCGATAAGCGATGGCCGGTCTTCCAGGAACAGCAATCTTTCGAACCGCATCAGCGGCAGGGTCAGGCCCAGCGCGAAACTGAAGGTCGAAAGAGGAAGAAGAATGGCGATCAGAAAGCGCATGCGGTTCCGTCCGGCTGTGCAAATGGCTTGGTCCCGCCTATAGCACCTCGCATGACTTGCGCAAATGACGTGGAGAGACGCCACCTCTCAGCTGCGGCGGATACGCTTGCCTGTGTTCCGTTTGGAACGTCAGGGCCGGACGTATGAGAACCCCTCTTCCTGTAGCTCCATCAGGCGCACAACGCCCGAAGGAACGAGCGTTGCCTCGCTCATGAGGGGGACCTCTTTGCCCTCTGCCTTTGACATGGCGCTGTGAGTGTTGCCGCAGGCGGAGAAGGCAAGTGACGGGATTTCGAGGCTCATGGCGGCGATCCGGTCGCGGACTGGGCTTTTGTCTTCCCGAAGCATCACAAGACCAGGACCATAGGCTACGATTTCGATTTCAACGCTTTCGCCCTTGGCATTGTAATAAGCTTGGACGTTCTGCGCATTGTTGAGCGCCATGTTCATGACCGCGGGGTCGTTCTGGTCCACGTGAATCGCCAGCTTATGCTGAGCGCCGGCTGCCAGAACTGCGGTTACCGGAACCGTGAGCACAAGACAAAAAGCAAGAGCCAAGCGGCGCAGCATGAGTTTTCTCCCTAGTTGATCCTGCCAAGTGCGGACCTTAGGAAGGGAAAATAGCCGCCGTAGGAAGCCCGCTCCAATCAAAAGGGCGTCTTCCCGATCATTTGTTGGTGAGTTTTATTTCCTGGGTGTGCCAAGAGGCGCCGCGTATAGGGCGCGGCGGTATAGGTGCCCCGGAGAGCTCGTGGAAAGCGGCGTCTAGCGGAGGCGCGCTCTGCCGGCGATTTCGTCGAGCTGGTCCTGTTCAGCCGCTTCCTGGGCGCTGCGTTCCCTTTGCTGGTCACGCTCTTCCAGCTGTTCGAACTTCTTCAACTCTTCAATTGCTTCGTTCAACTCGTCCCTGGCGCGTTCCAGTTGCTCGTCCAGCTCCAGCGCGGAGTTGCGCAGATTGTCGCGGCGGGTGGCTGCTGCCTTGGCAAAAGTTGGATAGGCAAAGTGGCCCACGTCGGTAATGCCAACGCGTTCCTGCTCAGAACGGATCTGATCGTCCAGCTCGTCGGCCATGCGGTTGAACTCCGCAATCATGGCTTCGATCTGGCCCAGTTGCCGGCGCTTGTCATCTACCTGAAATCGCTTCAGGCGAATGAGGCTGTCTCGGGTCTTCATAACTCAATACTCCCCTAGCAAACGCATCCTAGCCCGGAGTCATTTCCAAAAGGTTGGCGAGTTGAGAATATCCTTCAGCCAGAGACGTCGCCTCGTCTTTGCGCTGGTTTAGAAAGGCTTCCATCGGCTCAAACCGGCGGATTGCCTCATCCACGGTGGGGTCTGATCCCTTGCGGTAGGCCCCCAACCGGATCAGTTCTTCCATGTCCGTGTATGTGGACAAAAGCTGTTTTGCCTTGCGCAGGACAGGAAGCTGCTGTTCCGGCACACAGCGGGGCATCGTTCTCGAAACGGACTTTAGCACATTAATTGCCGGGTAGCGGCCCCGTTCTGCAATCCCGCGTTCCATCACGATATGGCCGTCCAGAATGCCGCGCACCGCATCGGCAACAGGCTCATTGTGATTGTCACCTTCCACAAGCACGGTGAAGAGGCCTGTAATGGACCCGGTTCCCACCCGGCCCGGCCCGGCGCGCTCAAGAAGCCGGGGCAGTTCCGTAAACACAGTCGGGGTATAGCCCTTGGAGGTCGGCGGCTCGCCGATGGATAGTCCGATCTCACGCTGGGCCATGGCAAACCGGGTGATGGAATCCATCATGCAGAGCACATTTTGCCCCTCGTCACGGAAGTGTTCGGCCACGGTCATGGTGAGATAAGCAGCTTGCCGCCGCATCAGCACGCTTTCATCCGAAGTGGCGACGACCACGACAGAACGGGCGAGGCCTTCCTCTCCCAGATCGTCCTCAATGAATTCCTGCACCTCGCGGCCGCGTTCGCCGATCAGGCCGATGACAGCCACATCACAGTCTGTGTTCCGGGCAAGCATCGACATGAGCACTGATTTTCCGACGCCGGAGCCTGCGAAAATGCCCATGCGCTGACCTTCGCAGCAAGTCACGAATGTGTTCAGGGCCCGGACGCCAAGATCAAGAGGGCCGCCGACGCGGGCACGCTCTGAAGCGGGAGGGGGATTGCTGCGGAGTTTGCGGGGAACCGCGCCGCCAGGAAGGTCTCCCTTGCCGTCGATCGGTTCTCCAAGAGCGTTGATGACGCGGCCCAGCCAAGCAGTGGAGGGGTGCACGACACTGTCACGGGCGCTGATCACCGCCTTGCATCCCATCCGGACACCTTCAAGGCCGGAGAAAGGCATGCAAAGGGCCCGTTCGTCGCGGAAACCTACGACTTCTGCGGGAACTTTCGGGTTGTCTTCGCCGCTATCGATCATCAGCCGGGAGCCGACGCTCATTTCATGAACAGGCCCGGCAACCTCGACCAGAAGACCTTGGACAGCAGCCACCCGTCCGTAAATTTCGGTAGCCATCAGCGAATCAATCTCGGCAAAAAGCGACTTCACGCTGAATTCCTTTCAAAAGGGGTGGCTTGGTAACCTATCGTTTACGTCTCTGCTTAATCTTAATGAACGGAACGTTGACAGGCGAGAGCGCCTTTACACAGTCCAAAGGCTTTGTGGAAATGAGTCTGGCGGGAGTCGCTTACAGCGATTTTCTAAACCAAGACTTTAAGTGGCTTTGATCCGGATTTTAACTGGGGATTCAAGCCCTTGGGTATTGTGCACAGATTTGGCTCCTTAGGGCTTGCCGCTGCGAATTAGATTTTGTTAACCATTAACGACTAGCTTTCGAGTCGGGGTTAAAGGCAGTCCTTCGTAGCAGGCACCGACAGAGCCGTTGCGACTTGCCTAGGAAAGGCAACATAAGGGGATTGGCATGCGTGTATTGTTGATTGAGGATGACAGCGCTACAGCACAGAGCATTGAGCTGATGCTGAAATCCGAGAACTTCAACGTCTACACGACAGATCTTGGCGAGGAAGGCATCGACCTCGGCAAACTGTACGATTACGACATTATCATGCTGGATTTGAACCTCCCGGACATGTCCGGCTATGAGGTTCTCCGGACGTTGCGCGTCTCCAAGGTGAAGACGCCGATCCTGATCCTTTCCGGGAACGCCGGTATCGAGGACAAGGTTCGCGGCCTGGGCTTCGGCGCTGACGACTACATGACCAAGCCGTTCCACAAGGACGAACTGGTTGCGCGCATCCACGCCATCGTCCGCCGCTCCAAGGGTCATGCTCAGTCGGTAATCGTAACAGGTGATCTGCGTGTGAACCTGGACACCAAGACTGTTGAAGTGGGTGGGCAGCGCGTCCACCTGACTGGTAAGGAATACCAGATGCTTGAGCTGCTTTCCCTGCGCAAGGGAACGACGCTCACCAAGGAAATGTTCCTGAACCATCTCTATGGTGGCATGGACGAGCCGGAACTGAAGATCATCGACGTCTTCATCTGCAAGCTGCGCAAGAAGCTGGCTGCGGCAACATCCGGCAAGAATTACATCGAAACCGTCTGGGGCCGTGGCTATGTGCTGCGCGAGCCGGATGTGGAAGTCGCGGCCTGACCGCAGCGTCTTTAAAGATGATTTCTTCTGAAACCCCCGCCCTCGTGGCGGGGGTTTTCGTTTATGCTGGCCGCCGAAGAGGGGGCTTCGTCCTTTTCCGGAGGCATGACGATGCGTGATACCTGGCAATTATGGGCGGTTCTGGCCGCCATCTTTGCAGCCGCGACCGCCCTTCTTGGCAAGCTTGGCGTGAATGAGATTGGCTCGAATCTCGCCACTTTCATCCGCACCATCGTCATTCTGGGCCTGACCGGTGCGATTGCCGTGGCTACCGGTGAGATGAAAGGTGTGTCGGATCTGTCCGCCAAGGGAACGATGTTTCTCGTTCTCTCCGGTCTTGCGACCGGAGCTTCCTGGCTTTGCTATTACCGGGCGCTCAAAATGGGCACGGCCTCCCAGGTGGCGCCGGTCGACAAGCTGAGCGTGGTCTTCGTTGCGGTTCTCGGGACGTTGCTTCTGGGCGAAAGCCTCAGTCTGAGGGCCTGGGCAGGCGTCGTTCTGATCGCGGGCGGGGCTCTGCTGGTGGCGCAAGGCTGACCGGTTCTCCGGAGAACGTCCCGGAATCGGGGTATGGGCAAGCCTTTCCCGTGGCATGTCAGTGCAAATCAGGCTAAGCACGCCTTTGGCGAGAACGAAACGGGAAACTCTCGATGGCCTGGTCACCGGAACAGGAAAAAGCACTCAGCGAAACCTCGCGATGGTTGAAGCGCGGCGACAAACAGGTCTTCCGCCTGTTCGGCTTTGCGGGGACGGGCAAGACGACGCTGGCGCGGCATTTGGCAGAGGGCATTGACGGGGACGTCTGCTTTGGCGCGTTCACCGGCAAGGCTGCCCACGTGCTCCGGCAGAAAGGCTGTGAGGACGCAGGCACGATCCACTCCCTCATCTACCGGCCACGCTCCACCAAGGAGGAGGAAGAGGTGGATGACGATTCGGATGACAATGGCCCGCAGTTCGCCATCAAACGGGACAGTGCCGCGGCGACGGCCAGTCTGATCGTCATCGACGAATGCTCCATGGTGGACGAGGATCTGGGCAAGGATCTCCTGTCCTTCGGTACGCCCGTTCTGGTTCTGGGCGATCCGGCTCAGCTGCCGCCGGTCAAGGGTGGAGGGTATTTCACCGAGGCCGAGCCGGACGTGATGCTGACGGAGGTTCACCGTCAGGCTCAGGACAACCCGATCGTCCGCATGTCCATGACGATCCGCGAAGGCGGAACGCTGGATTATGGCACTTTTGGTGAAAGCCAGGTGATCAGCCGCCGGGACATCGACAAGGAGCGGATCCTGTCCGCAGACCAGGTTCTGGTCGGCACCAACAAGACGCGCCGTCTCTATAACGGCCGCATCCGCGAGCTGAAGGGCTTTTCAACGCCGATGCCCGCCGTTGGCGACAAACTCGTCTGCCTGCGCAATGACAAGACCAAGGGCTTGCTGAATGGCGGCCTCTGGTCGGTCAAGCAACTGCGCCCACCTCGTGGCAACACATTGCGCTTCGATGTCACGCCGGAGGATGAAGCGGGCAAGCATACGGTGAAGGTCCGTGTGCTGCCTGCCATGTTCGAGGATGGTGCGGAGGCAATCCCCTATGCGATCCGCCGCAAGGCCGATGAGTTCGATTACGGTTATGCACTGACTGTCCACAAGGCGCAGGGCTCCCAGTGGGACGATGTGGTTCTGTTCGATGAAAGCTGGGCCTTCCGCGAGCATCGGGATCGCTGGCTTTACACGGCGGTGACGCGGGCTGCCGAGCGCATTACCGTGGTGAGGTAAGGCGCTATCTTTTGCTTCACGCAGGCTTCCGTACACGTATCTGCAGGAAGATAGGCACGGTTCTTGTGTCCTCGACTTTCGGAACCCGTTTTGCCGTTTCCTCATCTGCTCGTGGTTCGTTGATCTCCTCGATCACGAAACCGGTCTGGCAGAGGGTGTTGATCCAGGTCGACAGGGTTCTGTGGAAGCGGGGAACCTGAAAAGGCTCCAGGGTTGCCTTGAGTTCTTCCGGGGCCTGTCCGAAGGTCCATGTTTCAATGTCTCCATCCGTCTCGCGGAAGTAGTCGCCGACCATCCGGCCATAGGAGATGCCGTTTTCGTCGCGCAGATTTTTCGTTACTGGCGGAACGAAACAGGGGTGCAGGATGGAAAATTGCAAGAATCCGCCCGGCTTGAGGACCCGGAAGGCTTCGGCGATGGCTTTCTCCGGCTGAGGCACATCCATCAGGCTCATGAAGGCGGTCGCGAAATCATATGCCGCGTCCGGTTCATCCAAGGTTGTGGCATCGCCATAGCGGTAGCGGATCCCGAGAGGGTGCTGGTCTTCGCTCTCCTGTGCATGGCGCAGGAACGTGGGCGCGATATCGACAGCGTGGAGCGTTGCGCCAAGGGCAGCGAGCTTGCGGGTGTTGCTGCCTTCGCCGCAGCCGATATCGATGCCGGTGAGGCCGTTGATGTCGGGCAGGATGCGGAAGAACTCAGGCGTGTTCAGGGCATCGCGATACTGGTCAAATCCGGCTCGGGCCAGACGGGTCCAGGTTTCCGCGTTCCCTTCCCAATAGCGGGCGACTTCAGAGGAATTCATGGTTTCGTCCTTTTTGAAGAGAAGGACGGGAACTTTTAGAGCGTGTCGTTGCTGACCGGATTCAGGATTCCCATTTTGTTTGATCCGTGATTCCTTGTTTTGAAACGAAGCAAGGGGGCGTTGATGGGCAAGCCACATCCTTTGGAACTCCGGCAGCGTGTT
>NZ_JACYXI010000016.1 GCF_014842915.1 Roseibium litorale
CACCGAAACAAGCCCCAGCATGAGACGAAACGGGCTATCTCTCAAAGATCCCAAAACTTGGACACCTGAAAACCTGAACTGCAAAAAAACAAACCCGCCGAAAACGACGGGTTTGTCAGCAGTCTGAAACCCCGCGCTGCATGGCTGCGCGGGGTTTCTCATTGATCTCGAACTGCCAGATATCAGTCGTCCTTCGCTTCCAGCTCGTCGATGATGCCTTCGATCACCGACAGGCCCTTCTTCCAGAAAGCCGGGTCGCTTGCATCCAGACCAAAGGGCGCAAGCAGCTCGGAGTGATGCTTGGTGCCTCCTGCCTTGAGCAGATCGAAATACTTCTCCTGAAAGCCGGTTTCCGCGTCCTGATAGACCGCATAGAGCGAGTTCACCAGACAGTCGCCGAACGCATAGGCATAGACGTAAAACGGCGAATGGATGAAGTGAGGGATATAGGTCCAGAAGGTCTCGTATCCCGGATTGAGTTTGATCGCGGGCCCAAGGCTTTCGTTCTGGACCTCAAGCCACAATTCACCGATCCGGTCCGATGTCAGTTCGCCGTTCCGGCGTTCTGTGTGGAGCTTGCGTTCGAACGTGTAGAAGGCGATCTGGCGCACGACCGTGTTGATCATGTCCTCCGCCTTACTGGCGAGGAGGATCTTGCGCGTCTCGGGCGTCGCCGCCTGCTCCAAAAGGGACTGGAAGGTCAGCATCTCGCCAAAGACACTTGCTGTCTCAGCCAGCGTCAAAGGCGTCGGCGCCATGAGCGGCCCATTGTGCCCGGCAAGAACCTGATGCACCCCATGGCCCAATTCATGAGCCAGCGTCATCACGTCCCGTGTCTTGCCCTGATAGTTGACCAGCACATAGGGATGAGCGCTAGGAACCGTCGGATGAGCGAAGGCGCCCGGAGCCTTGCCGGCACGGGCAGGCGCGTCGATCCAGTTGCGCTCGAAGAACCGGCCCGCAATTTCAGCCATGTCCGGAGAAAACCGGCCATAGGCATCCAGCACGGTCTTGCGCGCCTCTTCCCAGGAGATGATCCGGTTATCCGTCTTCGGCAGCGGTGCATTCCGGTCCCAGGAATTCAGCTGATCCACGCCCAGCCACTTGGCCTTCATTGCATAGTAGCGGTGCGAGAGGCGCGGATAGGCGTCGCGCACGGCGGAGACCATCGCATCCACCACCTCACGTTCCACCCGGTTGGCCAGATGCCGGCTATCGGCAATGTCCGTAAATTTGCGCCAGCGGTCGGAGATTTCCTTGTCCTTGGCCAGCGTGTTGGTGATCAGTGTAAAGACCCGGAGGTTCTCCGAAAACGTCTTGGTCAGCGCCTTGGCGGCCGCTTCGCGCTTTTCGGGATCCTCGTCCTGAAGAAAGTTCAAGGTCGGCTCGATAGGCAGTTCCTGACCGTTCACATCGAAGGACAGTGAGGCCATGGTCTCATCAAAGAGGCGGTTCCACGCCCCCCGTCCCGTCACCGACTTTTCGTGGAACAGCTGCTCCACCCGGTCTTCAAGCTGAAACGGCTTTTCCTTACGCAGATCTTCAACCCATGGCCGGTAGTGAGCCAGCCCCGGATCCGCCAGGGCCGTATCCATCACCTTGTCATCGACACGGTTCAGCTCAAGTGTGAAGAAAAGCAGATGGGAGCTGATCGACGTGATCTGCTCCTGCACATCACCATAAAATTTCTGAGCCTTGGGGTCGGTGGTGTTGCCCGCATAAACGAGACCGGCAAAAGAAATTACCCTGCCCAGCAGATCCTCAAGCGCTTCATAAGCGCGGATCGCCGTTACAAGGGCCGTCACATTGTTTGCCGCTAGATCCGCAAGACGCCCTTTGTAGGA
Source organism: Roseibium litorale (assembly GCF_014842915.1). GTDB lineage: Bacteria > Pseudomonadota > Alphaproteobacteria > Rhizobiales > Stappiaceae > Roseibium > Roseibium litorale. The sequence goes on from NZ_JACYXI010000016.1 coordinate 1,845, forward strand.
TACCTCAAACGTCCGGGCACGCTCCTGCCCTTCGTTCAGATCGCTGGCGACCTGCGGCGAATCCATTGCCGGATAGAGATCCGTGAGATCCCATTCAGGCAGCGCGCCCAGTGCCTTTGCGCTGGAGCCTGCGGCTGCGGAGCGCAAGAACGGTTCCTGAAGCATCTTAATCCCTCCGGATCTGGGTCAAATATCTGAACTCGCGGATCCTAAATGGAAGAATCCGGCATATTTCCAATCAATAGGCTGCGGAAGCTATCCACCGCAATCAAAACAAGGTGCATTTTTTCACCCGGCTTGGACGATTTATTTACCGGTCTACAACCAGGATGGTCAGGATTGACACAATCAAGAACCTCCCGGAAAGCGAGACCATGGAATCCACCAGCGGCAAAATTCTGATAGTCGATGACGATCCGATCCAGCGCCGCCTGCTGCAGGAAGCCGTGACCCGGTTCGGATACCGCGCGAAACTGGCCGAGAACGGCGCAGAAGCCGTGAAGATCATGACCGGCCCGGAAGGCGCGGACATTGACCTGGTTGTTCTGGACATCGTGATGCCGGAACTCGACGGCATCGGCGCCCTGACGCAAATGCGCGCCCAGAAAGTCAGCACGCCAGTTATCGTCCAGACCGCTCACGGCGGCATTGACGCGGTGGTTTCGGCCATGAACGCGGGCGCCCAGGACTTCGTCGTCAAGCCAGTCGGCCCAGAACGGTTGAATGTCTCGATCCGGAACCTTCTGAAGACCTCTGCCCTGGCAGATGAAATCACAAGGTTCCGCAAGCAGGCCTCCGGCACGCTGACCTTTGCCGACATCATCACCCATTCTCCTGCCATGGAACGGGTCATCAATCTCGGCAAGCGTGCAGCCTCGTCCAATATTCCAATCCTGATCGAAGGTGAGAGCGGCGTCGGCAAGGAAATGATCGCAAGCGCCATTCAGGGCTCGAGCGAACGGCGGTCAAAGCCGCTCGTGACCGTGAACTGCGGTGCGATCCCGGAAAATCTGGTCGAATCCATCCTGTTCGGCCACGAGAAGGGCGCGTTCACGGGAGCTGTCGACAAGCACATAGGCAAGTTCCAGGAAGCCCATGGCGGCACACTCTTTCTCGATGAGGTCGGCGAGCTTCCGTCCGATGTGCAGGTGAAGCTTCTGCGCGCCCTACAGGAAGGCGAGATCGACCCGATTGGTGCCCGGCGTCCGGTCAAGGTTGATTTCCGTCTGATCTCGGCCACGAACCGCAGGCTGATCGATCAGGTGAAGGAAGGCGTCTTCCGCGAGGATCTCTATTACCGGCTGAATGTCTTCCCGATCTGGATCCCGCCGCTGCGCGACCGTCTGGAGGACATTCCCAGTCTCACCAGGCACTTCCTCGCCCGCTTCGCGGCAGAAGAAGGCAAGCCTCAGGTCTCCGGCGTTACGCCCGATGCCATGGCCCTGCTTCAGGCCTATCACTGGCCGGGCAATATCCGCCAGCTTGAGAACACGGTCTTCCGGGCCGTGGTGCTGTGCGACGGCCCGAGCCTGACTGTCGACGATTTCCCGCAGGTTGCCTCTGCCGTGGATGCCCCGGCTCCGTCCACTGCCCGACACTATGAAAGCCGGCGGGTTGAACCCGGCGCAGAACCAGCCCAGACGCACGCGCCCCATGCGCCGGAACCGAAAAGATATTCCTCCCCTCAGCCCCAGACAGCAGCTCCCAGCGGCTTCGAACTCTCAGCGCCCTTCGGCTTCATGAGAAACCTCGACAACGAGGGACACATAAGAAAACTTGTGGATGTTGAAGAGGAAATCATTCGGGCCGCAATCAATCATTACTCCGGACGCATGACCGAAGTGGCAAAACGTCTCGGCATCGGCCGGTCGACCCTTTACCGCAAGCTGAAGGAGTATGGCCTGGAAGAGCACATCGGCAAGGATGCAGCCGCCTGATTTTTCTGGCATTTCCGCCGGAAACCGGAACATTTCCGTTCTCGCCGTCTACACAGAAATGCGGACCCAATGTGGTCCGCATTTTGTTTTTCATCATGATTCAATGTTTTCTCAGGTGCCGTTGCATTTTCGCCACGTTTTTGGCTGAATTAGAAACAGGGTAAAAGGTTCTTAACCGGGGCGGGCTATTGGTGTTTCCTGCTGGGGAGCACCGACAGGCCATGAGCCATCAATAACGGCGAGACGGTAATTTGCGTAAACGGTTGTTTGGACATGACGCCGTAAGGGGATTTCAGCGTGCGGCGGCATTCGTGTGCCTTCTGGCAGCGCTGACCTTTTCCCTTTCTGCAGCAGTTCGCGCTGAAACGAGAACGCTTCACCTTTTCAACGCTCACACCAAGGAGCGGGTGGACATCACGTTCAAGAAGAACGGGAAATACATTCCCTCGGGTTTGCGTGACGCGAACCGTTTTCTGCGTGACTGGCGCCGCAACGAGATGACCACCATTGATCCGGAACTTCTGGATCTGGTGTGGGAAGTCTATCAGCAGGTCGGTGCGAAGAGCCCGATCCATGTGGTGTCCAGCTACCGGTCTCCGGCAACCAATGGCATGCTGCGCTCCCGGTCCAAGGGTGTTGCCAAGAACAGCCAGCATATGCGCGGCAAAGCCATGGACTTTTTCATTCCAGGTGTGAACCTCGCCACGCTCCGCGCGACAGGCCTGCGCAAACAGGTTGGCGGCGTCGGCTACTATCCGACCTCCGGCTCCCCGTTCGTGCATATGGACACCGGCAGCGTTCGCCACTGGCCGCGTATGACCCGCAGCCAGCTGGCAAAGGTCTTCCCTGACGGCCGCACCCTGCACGTGCCGACGGATGGAAAACCTCTGGCTGGGTATCAGCTCGCCCTTGCCGACGAAAAAGCAGGACGTCACAAGGCCGGTGGCCGGTCCTCCGGCACGTTGCTGGCCAGCGCCTCTGATTCTCCCGCTCCCGCACGCAACAGCACCCGCGGTCAGAGCCTCAGCAATTCTGGCAGCGTGATCCGTCCAGGTGCCGATACCGGCGGTGGAGAGGATGAGGAAACCGAAGATCAGCCGAGCTTCCTGGCCTCCTTGTTCGGCTCCGGCAAGAACACCCCGGCTCAGGAAAACGCCCGTGTGGCAGCTGTCCGCTCCGGTGGCAGCATTGTGCCTCCTGGTGCCGTCCCCGGCGTTCGTAATTCCGGCGATATCTCCTCACCTGCAACCGCAGAAGCGCCTGCGATCGTTGCACCTCCCGTTCCTGTGCTGAAGGACAAGGCCGAGCCGGAAGCAGCCCCGTCACCGGAAGCTCCGGTCGCGCCGACAGACGTGCCCGCAGCGATCGCGATCGCCAGCGTGCTTCCCTCCGCCAAGCCTGCTCTTGCACGTCCGGCACCGGTGCAGGTCGCATTTGCTCCCAACACGCTTGATTCGCAGCGTGTCCGCATGGAACGGGGTGAGCTGCCCACTCCCGTCCAGGAAGCAGCCTCCGGCACCCGTTTCAACGTTGCTGACGCAGTCCCCGGCCAGAAACCAGGCGGTAAGCTTCTCGCGGCCACCCAGCGGGCGGCAGCTCAGGCGACCATCTCGGGGAACATTCCCGTTCCGGCAAGCGCGCCGGCCAACGATCCGGTTGCCGCAATTCTGGCAGCCACCGGTAAGCCGACCGTCAACCGGGCCAACAATGGCCTTGCTCCGGAAACCCTGGCCTATGCATCGGCGACTTTGACACCGGCCGCCGTGGCTGCGAGCGCAAAGAAACCTGTTGTTGCCGCCAAGGCTCACAAGCCGGGTAAGGGTGAATTGACCCGCTCGGTGTCAGGCCGGATCCCGGTCAAGGAAATCAAGGATCCTCTCGCAGGCTTCGCAGGTCTTCCGGACAAGTCCGCACCGATGCTGCTTTCAAGCGATGGCACCATGCGGAACCAGACCTTCGCGTCTCTCAGCCACCCCCGTCAGCGGGTTCTCGGCACATTCCTTGAACCGGGCAACCGCTTTGTGGCGGGCGGATTTGGCAAGTTCCCCTATGGAGCTCTGCGCACCGACCGCTTCGATGGGCCTGCCGTCATCGTACTGCCGGTCACCTTTGCCCGGTAAGGCAAAAGAGAAATGATACCGCCGGGCAACCGGCAAAGGAAAAGGCCGCCTCAACAGGGCGGCCTTTTTCATGCCCCCGAAGGGCTTTGCTCCGGACCGCCCAGGAAAGCATGAAGACGGTTCGCACCTGCACTTCGGAAAGCTTCCGGTCTCTGGAGCGCATCAACAAAAAGGCCGCCCTGTAGAGGCGGCCTTTCGATTGTCTTGGCATCATCTAAACCGATTGAGATGTCAGATGCTGCCCTTGCCGTCGGAGCCTACGAAGGCAATCCGCAGCATATTGGTCGAGCCCGGCGTTCCGAACGGAACACCAGCTGTCACGATCACCCGCTGACCCGGCTTTGCAAAGCCTTCGGTGAAGGAGATCGAACACGCGCGATCGACCATGTCGTCTTCATTGGCAGCATCGACGCTGACCACGCAGTGAAGGCCCCAGGCAAGCGCCAGACGGCGGGCGGTGTTAACCACCGGTGACAGAACGATCAGCGGAGAGTTCGGACGCTCGCGCGCAGCACGGAGACCGGTTGCACCGGAAGTCGTGTAGCAAACGACCGCCGCCAGCTTCAGCGTTTCGGCAATCTGACGGGCAGCTGCAGAAATCGCATCCGCGCCGGTCGCTTCCGGCTCGGTCCGCTGTGCGTGGATGATGTTTTGGTAGTTCGGATCCTGCTCAACCTGGATCGCGATCTTGTCCATGGTGGACACTGCCTCGATCGGGTATTCGCCAGCTGCCGATTCTGCCGACAGCATGACGGCATCTGCGCCTTCAAACACGGCGGTCGCCACGTCCGACACTTCAGCGCGGGTCGGAACCGGAGCAGTGATCATGGACTCCAGCATCTGGGTCGCGATGACCACCGGCTTGCCTGCACGGCGGCAAGCACGGGTAATCTGCTTCTGCAGACCCGGAACTTGCTCCAGCGGCATTTCCACACCAAGGTCGCCACGGGCGACCATGATGGCGTCGGAGAGTTCAATGATCTCGGCCAGACGGCCAATGGCCTGTGGTTTCTCGATCTTGGCCAGAACACCTGCACGGCCGCGCACGATCTTGCGGACTTCCGCAATGTCATCCGGGCGCTGCACAAAGGAAAGGGCAATCCAGTCGACGTCCTGCTCAAGAGCAGCAACCAGATCCTTGTGATCCTTCTCGGTCATCGCGCTGGTGGCGATTTCGGAGTCCGGAACGCTGACGCCCTTGCGGTTGGACATCTTGCCGCCAACGATCACTTCCGTCACGGCTGAATCAGCCGTGCATTCGATGACCTTCAGCTGCACCTTGCCATCGTCCAGAAGCAGACGGTGACCAGGCTCAAGCGCCTTGAGAATTTCAGGATGCGGAAGGTGAACGCGGGTAACGTCCCCTTCCGTCTTGTCGGAATCCAGGGTGAACTTTGCCCCGTTCTCCAACATGACCGGACCGTCCTTGAACGTTCCGAGCCGCAGCTTCGGTCCCTGCAAATCCGCCAGAATGCCGATTGGCCGGCCTACCATTTCCTCAACAGAACGGATGCGCTGAACGAGCATCTTGAGGCGATCATGATCGGTATGGCTCATGTTGATACGGAAGACATCCGCACCTGCACGATACAGCTTTTCAATGATCTCTTGTTCCGAGGAGGAGGGTCCGAGAGTTGCTAGAATTTTGACTCGCCGGTTACGCCTCATTGCCCACCTGTCCCCTCTTGCACGGGCTCCGTCAGCTGGACCGTCCAGCTACTCTGCTCGCCCGTGTCGATTTCAAAAAATCCGGTTCGTTCGAAACCACGCGCCACGCAGTCCTCAATGCCACGGATCGTGAATTCTTTTTCACGCGTACACATGAAGGCGCGGCCACCCCATTCGCCAGACTGGTCATAATCAATGGCATATATGTAATAATACCGTGACACCAGCGCGCCGGGAACAAGCGTTTCACAGGAGTTGGACTCCAGATTCCACCAGCCTTCAGTGATCCAGTCGGTCTTGTCCTTGTAGCCAATGGCAACACCGACCTTGCTTTCAGTCTTGTTGCAAAGACGCAGGTCAGCTTTGGCCATTTCCACCGTGGCCGGGAAAAACAGCAAGAACATGCCCAGCAGCAACGCTGCCTTGGCAACAGAACTCCGTCCGGATGGGAGCCCGGCTTGGCATCGTTCCCCGACCTGTCTCATGAGCAGCTGTTCGTCTCGCGCTTTCTTATGGTTTCCATTAGCTTTTTGCTAGCACGTGCCTGGGATGTCAACGGCGATAACCTCTCCGCACTAGCCATAAGTATGACTTGCGCCTGAAATCTCCGGTCCAGACCAGTCCCTTTGAAGCATGCGCTGCCGTTTCGCACCAGAAATGAGGCGGGAACATGACCGCAGTCGCAGCGTTATGCCATGGGTGATGAAACTATTTTCAGAGCCAGAGACCCCGCTGGCTTATCCACCGGCACTTCCCGGTATTGACCCGCCTGCGAGGTCAAAGCTTCGGACACCTCTTCCGCGGAGGACACAAGGCCGGACGCGCTCTTTGATTCGGTCCGTCAGCTGTCATTTTTCCTGCGCGCCGGAGACATAAGCAAACCGCCTCCACCTATACGGCGGGCAGTGGCCGGTCACGCCTGGGCCGGGCGAACCAGACACCTGCCAGGATCAGGAAGCCGCCCAAGAACTGCAGCCAGGACAATTCTTCCCCCAGAAATGCCCAAGCCACAGCCGCTGCGGTGACAGCCTCTAGAAAGATCACCAGAGCTGAAAAGCCAGCCGTCAACCGTCCAAGTGAAAAGGCCAGCAGTCCCTGACCTGCTGCATGAGAGATGAGCGCAATAACCGCGAGCGCAACGGTTCCCTGCAGCGTCTGCGGCAGAATACGAGGCTCAAGCACCAGCGCCACGACAGCCAATATCGCAGCCGTCACCAGCGACGAGCGGAACATCAAGCCACCCGGTCCCAGCGTACGGCGGACGTAGCGCGTAGCCAGAATATACGCTCCGAAGAAGAACGAGGTCGCGAGGCCGAAACCGTCTCCAACCAGCCGGGCTGTATCAAGCCCCAGGCTGGCACCAACCAGGCCGGCCGCACCAAGAAGACAGGCCGCGAGACCGGCCCACATGGGTTTCGTCACCTTTTCCCGCAGGATCAAACTTGAGCCAAGCAGCACCCAGACGGGAGCAAGTGTCGCCAGAAAGGTCGCGTTGGCGATGGTGGTGTTCAAGATCGCCAGATGCCAGAAAAACAGATCGCCCGCGAAGAGCGCTCCGGAAATAATCACCGGCCAGGACCATCCCGACAGAATGCTCCGTCCGGGCTGTTCCATCCGCGCCCAGACACATAGCAGCGGCAAAGCTGCTGCAACCCGCCAGAAGGCGCTGGCAAATGGACCGACATCCGCAAGCCGGACAAAGACGGGCGAGATCCCCATGGCAACGGCTCCCGCCAGAAGGGCGGCAAAGGCGATTGCCGTTTGATTGGAACCGGCAGCAGCACCGGCCCTCTGCACGTCAGCAGTCATTTGGTCTCATATCCGGAAGGCTTGGTTCCGCGGGCGGGTTGGGCTAAATCTACCGCGAGACAGGGAACCCGTCACTTCCGATTTTCGCGCTCCCGCAATCCTGAGCAGCTCTTCAAGTAACAGACCATGACCCAAGCTTCACCTACGGCTCAAGCTGAGTTCGGACCGACGGAAACCATCGCCGGAGATCTGTCCTGCGGCATTCTTCTTCTGTGCGATCATGCGTCCAACGCCCTGCCCCCAGCCTATGGCGATCTTGGCCTGCCTGCTGCGCAGTTTCAGCGCCACATTGGTTATGACATCGGCGCGAAAGCCCTGACGCTGGCGCTTGCCGGGCGCCTGAACGCGCCAGCGCTGATGACCACCTATTCGCGGCTCCTGATTGATCCGAACCGGGGCGAGGACGACCCGACGATCGTCATGCGCCTGTCAGATGGCGCAGTGGTGCCGGGCAACGCCGGGGTTGACGCTTCCGAACGCCAGAAACGCATTGAGCTGTTCCACCGCCCCTATCACGAGCTGATTGCCTCGACCCTCGACAAGATGCTGGAAACTGCGCCTCCTCCCGTAATCATTTCCATGCACAGCTACACGCCGGTCTGGCGGGGCGTGCCGCGCCCCTGGCATGCCGGTATTCTGTGGGACATGGATGACCGCGCGGTTCGCCCCATTCTGGAGCGTCTCGGCGCTCAAGATGGCATCGTCGTCGGGGACAACGAGCCCTACGATGGTGCTCTCAAAAATGACACGATGTACCAGCATGGAACCATGCGCGGGCTTGCTCACGCCCTGATCGAAGTCCGGCAGGATCTCATCTCGGATGAGGCCGGTGTTACAGAATGGACAGAACGGCTGCTACCGATCCTCGCGGACCTTCCAGGACAGACAAGTCTCAGGGAGATCCGCAAGGGGCCATCGCGCTGCGACACGGCACCGGTCATTGCCGCTTAGGACCGAGGGAGAAACGACATGGACGAGAAGACCAGAACAGAACTTGAGGCAGCCGTTTTCCGGCGTCTTGTGTCCCACCTGCAAGGCCGTACCGATGTGCAGAACATCGATCTGATGAATCTCGCGGGCTTCTGCCGGAACTGTCTTTCCAACTGGTACAAGGATGCGGCGGACGAACGTGGCCTCGACCTCGACAAGGAAAGCGCTCGTGAATTGGTTTACGGGATGCCCTATGCCGACTGGAAGGCAAAATACCAGTCAGAAGCCACCCCGGAGCAAAAGGCCGCCTTCGAGGTGAACAAGCCCAGTCATTGAGTGCTCTATCAGGTCAATCCGCTTGACCTGAGGGGGCAACTCTGGCACGGCAGAGCCCCACGTCTGGCGCCAACCGGGTGCTTCGCCCCGCGGCCGGAGCCGGACCTTCCAGCATCATTTTGAATGAAGATACAAGCGAGAAGGAGAAGCACCCATGACAGTCGATTCGAATGCGGTGGCAGGCGATCAGCTGCGGGCTTTTGTCGAGCGCATCGAGCGTCTCGAGGAAGAAAAGAAGGTCATCTCCGATGACATCAAGGACGTCTATGCCGAAGCCAAGGGCAACGGTTTTGACGTCAAGATCCTCCGCAAGGTCGTGTCCCTGCGCAAGAAGCAGCCGCACGAGCGTGAGGAAGAAGAAGCGATCCTGGATCTCTATCTCCAGGCCCTGGGCATGAACGGCCCGGCTTGACCGCTTTTCGACCCTGAGATGACAGCGGCGGCCCAAGGCCGCCGTTTTTATTTGTCCGCAAGCATTTCAGCTGTTTGCGGCTGCGGCAATGCGGATTTTGGCGCCCAGGCCCGGTCCATCACCCACTCGATTTCCCGCACCACGTCTTGCGTGCGCGTGTGATGCGGCATGTGACCTGCACCTGGAAGGGTCACCAGGCGCGCCTGCGGCAGATCCCTGACCAGGCCATCGCTGTGAATGCTAGGCCAGACGATTGTGTCCTTGTCACCCGTAATCACCACAGCTGGCACGCCTATCTCGCTGTAGCGCTGCGATAGCTGCGCCACGTGCTCTTTCAGACCTGCCACATCCATCGCGTTGGCCCGGAAGCTGTCAGGCCGGAACAAAAGCGGCAGACGGATCATCTCGTCATAATCCGCCGGCGCTTCTTCTGGCGCAAAGACGCCGAGAATGGCTGCGGGAGCAACACGCTCTGCAATCGGCAGAGTAAGAGTGGCGCAAAAGATCCGTCCGATCACAGGAAGGGACGCGACGTTGTAGTACCAGGTCACTCCGCCGGGCCAGGGATGAGTCGCGGGAGCAATGAACACCAGCCCATCGACCAGATCTGGCCGCTCAAGGGCCAGCGCAGCCGTTACGGAAGCGCCGAGGGAATGTCCAAGCACAACAGCCTGCGTGACGCCCATCGCGTCCAGTGCCTTGCCGATCAGCCTCGCCTGCCCGGAAGGACCTGACTGCGCATCGCTGCTCCGGCCTGAATGACCAAGACCGGGCCTGTCGACAAAGATCAGATCGTAGCGGCCAGCGAGCGCCCCCCGGAAGGCTTCCAGCTGATCATAGGCATTGCCGCTGGCCCCATGAATGAACACCAGGGAGGGCTGCCCGGACAGGTCCCGGTCAGGCTTCAGTCTGTGAAAGTGGATCGGAACCCCGTCGGCGACAACAAATTGCCCATCCGCCGGAAGATCCGCTTCAATTCTTGTCACGCGGTATTCCGTATAGACCGAAAGTACCGGCAGGATCAGAAGCACGATGCCAAGGAAGTAGATCATAATCATCTCTCAGCGGGAAACATCTTCCCGTCAAGGATGACTACGCTCGAACCGGTCAAACCGATCAAATCCCTTCGCCTTCAGATCCCTTTTCCAGAGCTTCAACGGCGTCGCGGGCGTTGGAGAGGCCTGGATGGATCTTCAGAATCTGATGGAAAGTTGCCAAGGCCCGGTCCTTTTCTCCCAACCGGCGCTGGATCATGGCAAGTCCGGAAAGGGCGCCCCAATGGCGGGGCTCAAGAGCCAATGTGCGCTCGATATCCACCAGCGACCGGCCAAAGTCTTCCTGCAGATAATAAACCGTAGCTCTCCGGTTCCAGCCCTCCGCATAGTCAGGCGCAAGGGTCACAACCACATCAAGGAGATCAAGCGCAAGACCATAGTCTGAGGACTTGAGAGCCTGAGCAGAGCGGCTCATCAGAAGATCGACGGTCGCACTGCCGGATTCGAGCCAGGTAATCTGAATACGGCGCGCAATCCGCGCTGCAGACGTATCGTCCGGGGCTTCCGCCAGCTGGGAATAAAGATCGTTCAGACCCGGCTCCCGGCCATCACTCCCGGGAGCATCGCTTTTCCCCTGCTCCTGACCAGACTGGGATGGATTCTCATCCGGGTGCTGCAGCATCGGATCGAGATCCTCGATCGACGGAGCCTCTGAGTCAGGGTCGAGTTCAGGCACGGGCTGAGCGAAAACGCCAGCCGGCAAAGCGAACAGGAAAAGAAGAAACACAAAAAACCGCATACCGGCAAGTATGCCTTGCCGGTTGCAGCGGTCAATCCGGAATCGGATTCTCATCAAGAGTTGAAGAGCACGAAGCCCTTCCCCTGCTTAGCCCTGGCGAGCCTTGAAGCGCGGGTTCTTCTTGTTGATGATGTAGACGCGGCCCTTACGGCGAACCATGCGGTTCTCACGGTGGCGGGTCATAAGCGCTTTAAGCGAGTTCTTGATCTTCATGACTATGTCCCCCGGAAGGGCCTTGTTACCCGTAAACATGAAACGAGCGCCAAAGGCGCCCGCGACTGATAGGCTTTCCCGGGAAACCGCTGCAACAGCAAGCTATTGCGCAGATCCTTACCTCCGGGATCTACCCGCGCCAATCTGACCAGAACTGCCGGTTAGCGCAAGAATGGTGGGCGTGACAGGGATTGAACCTGTGACCCCTTCGATGTCAACGAAGTGCTCTCCCGCTGAGCTACACGCCCGAATTTCTCGGTATCACTGCGCCGGAGCGCCGTGGTGGAGAGCGATATAACGGGGTTCCGTGATTGACGCAACACCCTTTTTTACAGAACCGTCAAACAATTCCACAGGCACGCTCCGGACCGGTGGATATGTCCAGCCTCAGGCTGCGAGCATCTTGTCCACTTCCTGAACCAGATCGCGCAAATGAAATGGCTTGGACAGCACTTTCGCATCCTTGGGCGCATCAGATTCGGGATTGAGAGCCACCGCAGCAAACCCGGTGATGAACATGACCTTGAGATCCGGATCGAGCTGTGTCGCACGGCGGGCCAGTTCGATACCGTCCATTTCCGGCATCACGATATCGGTCAGGAGAAGGGAGAACGGTTCTTCGCGAAGACGTTCATAAGCACTTTTTCCATTATCGAAAGAGACGACATCATGACCCGCATTTTCCAGTGCCTTGGCCAGGAAACGGCGCATGTCATTGTCGTCTTCCGCAAGCAGGATACGCGGCATAGGTAGCAACCACACTAAATTGAAAAGACCCAGGCAGCGCCTTGAGGCTGCCTCTCGCCGGTTATAGTCCGAATCCGCGGTAAAGATAGAGTGAAACCACGGCCGGAAGATGCTTTGCCGGTTTCTGTGGACTGAATGTTAATTCCTTGGCACCATGGCATTTGACCGACACAAGAGGCCACACTTGGAGACCATAGACCAGCGCGATCCCTTTGCTGCGCACAGGACCGGCTTTAACGGGCACCCCCCGTTTGAAGTGCTCGCGCCCGCAGAACAGCGCCTGCCTTACGTGTTTAACTCGCCCCATTCCGGCTGCCAGTACCCCTCAAGTTTTCTCGAATCGTCACGGTTGGACGGGCGGGCAATCCGCCGCTCCGAGGATGCGTTTGTGGATCATCTCTTCTCCCATGTTGTTCCCTTGGGAGCCCCGATGCTGCGTGCCCATTTCCCGCGCGCCTATCTTGATGTGAACCGCGAGCCCTACGAACTCGACCCCAAGATGTTCGAAGACCGCTTGCCGCCTTATGCAAACGTCCGTTCGATCCGGGTCGCGGGAGGCCTGGGGACCGTGGCAAGGGTCGTCAGCGAGTCCCACGAAATCTACAAGCACCGGCTGCCCGTCAGTGAGGCGATGTACAGGATCGAGGAGATCTACAAGCCCTATCACACGACGCTTCGCCGGATGCTGGCCCAGACTCACGTCACTTTCGGTTATGCGATTCTGATCGATTGCCACTCCATGCCGTCCAGCATCCGCTGCCAGTCGACGGACATCCGCCCGGATTTCATCCTGGGAGACCGGTATGGAACAAGCTGCTCACAAGAACTGACGAACTATGCCGCCTCTATTCTGATCGGCATGGGCTACACGGTGAATCGCAACAAGCCCTATGCCGGCGGTTTCATCACCGAGCATTACGGCCGCCCGTCGCGCGGCCTGCATGCGCTTCAGGTGGAGATGAACCGGGGCCTCTACATGGATGAGGCAACCCATCAGCCGCATGCAGGTTTCCTGGAGCTGAAGAACAACCTTGAAGCCTTCGCCCGGGAACTCACGTCCATGCCTGACAGCAGTTTTGGGGCAGAGCCGATTGCAGCCGAGTAAGCGTCAAGACGCGAGCTGAACCCCAGCCTTTTGTCACGAAATCACCCGGAAATTCGATGCATATAAAAAAAGGGGCCGCATAAAGCGGCCCGAGTCTAGGGAGGAAACGCCCAAGGAGGGCGGCGCTACTCGGAAAATCGTTTCGCGCTGCAATAAAGTTCGCACCGCAACGCACAAAGGTCAAGCCTTGCTTATGAGCAGGTCATGCAAAAAAATGAGGCAAAACCTATGATTTTGCCTCCCTTGAACAGCTTGGACATTGACCAAATCCATGAAATCCTTAGAGAACAACCTATCCTCTTTCCCATCCGGGTTTGCCGGCAATCCAAGGCATACAGAATGAGCATTTCTTCCATGCAGCCAACGCATGCCTTCGCCCCCTTTCTTGAGCGTCTGGCCGAAGAGGCGCGGGCAGCAATCATGCCCCATTTCCGGTCTGCCTTCAGTGTCGAGAACAAGCAGGAAGGTGGCTTCGATCCGGTGACGATCGCCGACCGTGCGGGCGAGACTGCCATGCGCAAGCTGATCAATGCGGAGTATCCCGGCCACGGGATCCTGGGTGAGGAGCATGGCTCGGAAAACCTGGATGCGGAGCACGTCTGGGTGCTGGACCCCATCGACGGGACGCGCGCGTTCATTACGGGTCTGCCCACCTGGGGAACCCTTATCGGTCTGACCACCAACGGCAAGCCGTCGCTTGGCATGATGGCTCAGCCCTATGTGGGTGAGTTTTATGCCGGCGACTGCAAGAGCGCCTGGTACCAGGGGCCTCTCGGCGCAAAGACATTGAAAACCCGTTCCTGCGCTTACCTGACGGAGGCCGTTATGTTCACCACGACCCCCTTCCTGTTCAAGGGTGCGGAGCGCACCGCTTACGATGCGGTCGAGCGGGAAACCCGCCTCGCCCGCTACGGCACGGATTGTTACGGCTATTGCATGGTGGCCGCCGGGCAGGCCGATCTGGTGGTGGAATCCGGGCTTCAACCCTATGACGTGGTTGCTCTCGCTCCCATCATTGAAGGCGCAGGCGGCGTCATGACAACCTGGACAGGGGGCTCTCCCGCAAACGGCGGCCAAATCGTCGCCAGTGGCGACCCGCGTCTGCATGACATCGTCTTGAAGAAGCTCGCCAGCGCGGCTGCCTAGTCAATTTTGGGGCCGTCGAATTCCCTGCCGGGAATAAAGGCGTCAAAGGCAGCCCAGAACTGATTGCGGATCGGTTCCGCTTCCATCATCAGCTCGTGCTGAGCACCGGGGATTTCCAGGTAGCCCGCCGCCTTCGTGCGGGAAACGAGATCTTCAGTTGCGGGCGTTGAAACGATACGGTCAGCGCCCGCGGCAATCACCAGCACGGGAAGCGAGACCGACGGGCCGAACCGGCGCTGCCGGAACGAAAGCAGGCAGCGGGCAGCCGCATGAAGCCAGCCGACCGTTGGAGAGCCGATGCCGAGCGACGGCTCCTTGTCCAGCACCGCCAGAGCCCGCTCATAACGGCGCCGGTCGCTTGTCTGGACGTTATCCTCGAATTTCTCGTAAAGCCGGACATTCCCGCCCGGGATGAACATCCGGCCAAGGCCCGCGTATTTCAGCAGGCAGGCAGTCCGGAAGGCCCAGCGCTCACGCCGTCCCCAATCGAGAAGGCCGGTCAGCGGCGCTGTCAGCACAGCCCGGTCGATCATGGTGCGCAGCCGGGCGGTGTCCGCCAGAAGGATCGCGGCCCCCGTCGAATGCGCCAAGGCGAAATGCGGCCCGGGATATTCGGCCAGGGAGACTTGTTTCAGAACTGTATGAAGGTCCTCGAAATAGTCTGAAAACCGGCGGACATGTCCCCTGACCGGAGACCGGAGAAGCCGGCCGGAACCGCCCTGCCCCCGCCAGTCAAAGGCAATGACGGCAAAGCCGCGTTTCCGCAGGTCCTGCACCACCTCAAAATATTTTTCAATAAACTCGGCACGCCCCTGCAGGATTGTCACGGTACCGCGCCGGCGTGCGCCTTCCGCAGAGGGCCACCGGGCGTAGCGGATCTTGACCCCATCCGGTGTTTCAACAAAACCGCTCACCGCTCCGCCTGGAACCGGGTTTTCAGGAATGTCGACCAAGGTCATGCGGCGGAAACCTTTGCAAGAATGTCCACATTCTGCTTACAGCCCCGGCAGCGCAGGCTCAACCGGAAACGAAACGGCGCCCGGAGGCAAGTCCGGACGCCGTCTCGGAAACAGGATTGTTCAAGCTGATTACCAGCGGTATTCCCAGTGATGGCCACGGCCAATCGGCTCACGGCTGATCACAGCGCCGGAACGGCTGTCGACAACCAGACGCAAAGGCATGCCGCGCCAGCCGGTTGCGCTGGCAATGTAAACCCGGCCGCGTTCGCCAAGGATCCGGATATGACGGTAGCCCTGATGGCGCAGGCTGCGGCGGATCTCACGGGCATCCATGCGGCCCCAGTGATGGCCGCGCCCCCTGTCGTGATAGCCGTCACGTTGGCCGCCACGGCGGTCGTCCCGGTGCCAGTCCCGGTCGCGGCCATCGACCAGCTGCACCAGGCCTTCCGTGTCCTGGCCGCTCACCTGAACGGCAACCCTCGGCGCCGCACCCGAAGCGGCATGGGCGCCGGTGACGCTGCCAGCAAAAGACATGGTCACGACGGCCAGGGTCATTGCCGCTGCAAGTCCGGTTTCACGAGCCTTACGAATGATAAACATTGGAGTGTCTCCTCGTTTCGATTGCGGCCAGTCCGTCTGACCTTGAGGAGACATTGCCACCTGGCACTTGAACCGGACCGGAAGGCTCCGTTCATCTGGCGTTCAGGTAAAAATCCGGCGAAGGAAGCAGCGTTTCAGACCTCTTGAAACGCCGGAAGCATTCACCATCTCATTAGGGCAGGCGCCAATACGGGTCTGCAGAACCGCTGTTCTTCCCGCCTCTGACAGGGGGAAAACGACAGCAGACCATATCCGTTGCTCATAAGAGGACAGAACACATGCGTCACTTCGACTTTTCGCCGCTCTACCGCTCCACTGTTGGTTTTGACCGGCTTTTCAACATGCTCGACACCGCAAACGCAGACACTCCGAGTTATCCGCCCTACAACATCGAACGCACTGGCGAGAACACCTACCGCATCACCATGGCGGTTGCCGGTTTCTCTGATGCCGACCTCTCCGTCGAGGCCAAGGAGCACGTGCTGACGATCAAGGGCGACAAGCAGGACGATGAGCAGAACCGTGAAATTCTCTATCGCGGTATTGCCTCCCGCGCTTTCGAGCGCCGGTTCCAGATTGCAGAATATGTCCGCGTCGAGGGTGCGCTTCTCGAAAACGGACTGCTTCACATCGACCTTGTGCGCGAACTTCCCGAGGCCATGAAGCCACGCAAGATTGAAATCGGAAGCGGCAGTCCGAAACAGATTGAGACCAAGGCTCACTAAGCCTTCTCTCTCTTTTCCCTCCTCCAAAAACTGGCGCCCGGCAAAACCGGGCGCTTTTTTTGTTCAAGGAACAAGCTCAGAGCAGCGACAGGAACCGCTCGGTCTCGGTAGATTCGGTCGCGAAGCTCGCCACAAGCCGCACGCAGATTTCATTCTCAGAGGGCTTCAGTTCCGCCGGAATGGCGTGCTCCGGCCAAGGGTGGAACACCGCCCCGTTCTGCCGCAACCGGTCCGCCTGTACCTTTTCGATGATCGCGAAAACCTCATTGGCCTCTGTCGGCCACGCCATCCTCCCGCCAGAAGCCACGATCCCTTCCGACAGCTTTGCCGCCATGGCGTTTGCATGTCTTGCGGTCTGCAGCCAGTTGCCGTTCTCAAAATAGCCTTCCAGCTGGGCGGAGACGAAGCGAGCCTTGGAGAACTCGTGTCCGGCACGCTTTCTCAGATACTCGAATGACCGGGCAGCTTCCTGGTTGAAGAAGATCACGGCCTCGGCACACCAGCAGCCGTTCTTCGTGCCGCCAAAGGAAAGCACGTCCACACCGGCTTTCCAGGTCATTTCCGCGGGCGTGACCCCAAGCGAGACCAGAGCATTTGCGAAACGGGCGCCGTCCATGTGAAGGGGCAGTCTTCGGCTTTCGGCCTGCGCCTTGATGGCTCGGATCTCCTCAAGGCTATAGACCGTTCCATGCTCGCTTGCCTGGGTGATGGACACGGCTGCCGCCTGCCCATGCATGGCAGAGCCTTCCGGCAAGGCTGCCAAAGCGCTAGCCAGGCCATCTGCCGTGATCTTGCCATTGACCTGCCCGCCGACGGAAACCAGCTTGCTGCCACCGGTCATGAACTCGGCAGCCCCGCATTCATCCACCTGAATATGCGCTTCCGGATGACAGAAGATGATCCCGCCGGGCCGCGCGTAGGCAGTCAGGGCCAGCGCATTGGCCGCCGTACCGGTGGCGGTGTAGTAGACCGCGGCATCGGTTTCAAAAATATCGCGGAACTGTTGGATCACGCCCTGGGTCACGGCATCGTTGCCATAAGCAGGGGCGGGTCCGGCGGAGTGGCGGGCAAGAGCTGCCATCACTGACGGCGCGGCTCCAGCCCAGTTGTCGCTTGCAAAATTCATGTCCTGACGAATATCGCCTTCCGGTCTGACCGGCAAGATGGCTGACTGTCAGGTATAGCGCTCGCGGGCGGCTCGGGAGCGCACCAGCATCGCATCAAGAGACACGCGCCCACCGCCCTTTAAGGCAGGCACCAGCAGGATCATGATCCACATCAGCCGCTGATCGGCGATAAGGCTGCTCGGATTGCCGTCAAACATCCGCCCGATCGTCTCGGCACCGACCCCGTGCCCAGTGATATCAACGAAGGACATGACCACGATGAAACCGATCATGCCGACACTTGCGACCCGCGTAAAAAGGCCAAGGATCACGAGCAGTGGCAGGATGAACTCTGCCCAGGTTCCGGCAAGCACAATCAGGCCATAGGGGAAGAAGGCGATCTGGCTGGTGTCATAGCTGACCTGCTCCATCAGGGTCGGCAGAATCTGGGCATAGGCTCCGTCACTTGGCCTCAGAAATCCGAAGAGGCCTGGTCCAACCTTTGTCAGCGCTGAGTTGAAAAAGTAAACCAGCAGCACGCTGGCAAAAACAAACCGCGCTGCCAGCTCCAGAAACCACCCTCTTGTCACACGGTCGACGAAGCCGAACACGGCCTCATGCAGCCGCACGATCAGGTTTATCAGGATCCCCATTGTTTCCCCCATTCGTTTTACTTGCCGGCTTCGGGCCGGGATAGGACATCAAATTCTGCAAACGCGCCTGCGGTCAGCAGGTCGGCGAGACACTTGTCGAATTGGAATGCATGTTCCGGCACGCTCCCGGCGGCACGTTCCGCCGCCTGAACAAGAGAAAGACCCTCGGCCAAGCCCTCCAGAAGCACCGCGCACCCTGGCCGCATCAACCTGACTTCCACATCCAGATCAGGCCGGGTGACAAGAACGTCCTGTCCTTCGTTGAGGTCCACGCCCTCGTCTCCATCAAACCTGTTCACGGACAGGAGTGAAAACACGGGCCAGTCTGACCGGATCCAACGGCAGGCAGGATGCAGCGTCACGGTAAGATCCGCCAACTGGTCTTCAGGCACGGCGGCAAGGTGCTCAGGTTTCAGGATCTTGGCATCGGCAGCATGATACGCTTCGAGCCAGGCCCACTCCAGCCGCGCCACATCCGGCAGATAGCCATAGGCCTCCAGAGGCGGGAAGTTTTCAAGAAAACCGGCAAAGTCCGCTCCATACCAGATCAGCACAGGCGACTGAGGCGGCTGCTGTGTGACAAACAAGCGGGCCGCAGCCTTGAAATAGTCCTCGCCCAAAAGCTTCACGATGGCCGGATAGCTGTCCATGACCGCTTCGACCAGACTGACAACCACATTGTTCCGGTAGACATTAAAGCGCTTCGGCGCTGGCTGGCCATCTGGACCGACGACCCCTTGGGGAACTTCCAGGGCACTATCGAGCAAAGCCGGCGCGAAAGCCGCCAGCACAGAACAATCCGGCCTGCCGGGATCAGACCGCACGGCGTTTCTCCAATCCGGCATGGTGAGAAGACATCTGTCCTGAACCCGCCTTCTTCAAAAGACGCTCAGCTGCGGTGGCCTCGCTGAGCAGGACCGGCCAGGCAGGAACATTGTTATCCCACTCAATCAGTGTCGGCAGCGGGCCGGTCTTTCCAAGTGTGTATTCATAAAGAGACCAGACAGCCTCATCGACAGCACGGTCATGCGCGTCAATCAGCAAAGGCCGCCCCGCGTCATCCACATCGGGCGCATGGCCCCCAAGGTGAATTTCCCCGACAGCCTCCAGCGGAAAGGCATCCAAATAGGTTTCCGGGTCAGCCTGCTGGTTGGTGCAGGACACATGAACATTATTGACGTCGAGCAGCAGCCCACATCCGGTCCTCCTGACCACCTCTTTCAAAAATGCGGTCTCACTCATGGTGCTCTGCGTGAAAGCGACATAGGTGGACGGGTTTTCCAGAAGCATCTTCCGGCCAATAACCTCATGCACCCGGTCTATGTGGTCGCAGACACGTGCCAGCGTTTCCGCACTGTAGGGAACCGGAAGAAGGTCATTGAAGTAGGTCATATCATGCGTCGACCAGGCCAAATGCTCAGAAAACAAACCCGGCTCGTAGTGCTCATTGAGTGCCTTAAGTCGGGCAAGATGCGCTTCATCAAGAGGCCGCTCGGCGCCGATGGACAATCCCACGCCGTGCAGAGAGACAGGATACGCGCTCCGGATCGCTTCAAGCTGGCGGTGAGGCGCCCCTCCGGCGCCCATGTAATTCTCGGCGTGCACCTCGAAGAAGCCGATGTCCGGACAGGTCTCAAGGATTTCAGCCACATGGCTACCTTTGAGACCGGCCCCTGAACGGCACGGCACAGAGGCAAACGCGCGCTGGCTTCCAGATGGATTAAGAACCACGACGATCTCCGTGCGTTGAAAACAGTGTCTCAAGGCTGCGCCTGAGGAACTTCATTCTCCAGGCGGAGGCAATCTGCCCCTGCCCGGAGAATGACCTGGATATCAGCTCTTGGGCAAATCCCGGTCGAGCTCCGTCAACGACCCCTTGCGGCCATCAGGCAGCTCCATTGTCACACAGGTGCCAGCAGGGACCAAAGTCCAGGCATTGCCCTGATAGTCGACCGTCGAGGTCCCGGCGCAGGTCGTTCCTGCACCCGCCTTGCAGTCATTCTTGCCCTTCAGCGATACACCGTAACATTTTTCCTTTGCCTGAGCGTTTGCAGGCGCAGTGACGGACAGGCTGGTGACTGCGGATACAACAGCACCCGCAACAATCGCGGCGGTCATGGATTTGGTCTTCATATAGTCGTCTCCTAACTCCGCGGGCCATTGAACTCGAGGAAAGCACATTCCCGTTTCAGCCCGCTTCAGGAAAAATATGATTTGCGCTGAGATCAATGGGAAATCAAACGGGCGTGACAGTTGCGCGAGGGGAATCTGCCCCTCAAATCGATTGAAGTAATTTTGTTGCCTTATCGAGCCTGGATCTTATTCTTTATGATCGATTGGTGCTTGCAGGGCGAAACAATTATAACTTCCCCCAACAATAACGCACTTGCCGGATGGCTTGAAATCTGGCATGTTCGCGCCGCTTGGAATAGGACAGGATCACTGTCCCATTTATCGGCACCGGAACTCCGCACCTGACCAGGCCGGACGAACGTCGCCAGCAAGCCGGCCGGAGACCGCCAAGAGGAGGCGGGATCGGGGCCGAAGACGGGGAGCGGGCAAAAGCTGCTTCATACCGCGCAGGCTGAAAGCCGATGCGGCAACGTAACGGGTCGCCAAAACGAAGGCGAGCCGTTAAGTATTTCGACAGAGCCGGGGCTGAAAGCCGGGGTCGTCGCACGAGTCGTGTCCGGACAGGATGCGGCGCGAACGGGATCCGGCGCTTGAACCACGGCTCAGACCGGGTAATCGTGAGGGCGCAAATGATCAACGAAGAGCTGACAACCAGCACAGTCATCGAGGCAGGGGCAACGGGCGCGGACAAAACCGCGACCAAAACCACCCTGACCGACCGTCTGGAGCTGGCTGCCGAGAAAGGGCTCTATAATCCTGCGCGCGAACACGATGCCTGTGGTGTGGGCTTTGTCGCCCACATGAAGGGTGTCAAGTCGCACCGCGTCGTCGCTGACGGCCTGCAGGTCCTTGAGAACCTGACTCACCGCGGTGCGGTTGGTGCCGACCCTCTCATGGGCGATGGCGCCGGCATGCTGGTGCAGATCCCGCACGACTTCTTCGGTGAAGAGTTGTCTGCGCAGGGCATCACCCTGCCGGAGCCGGGCAAGTATGGCGTCGGCTTCCTGTTCATGCCGCAGGATGCTGATCTGCGCGCAAAGTGCGAAGCCATTGTGGAGCGCGTCATCAGTGAACAGGGCCAGTCCGTCATCGGCTGGCGCGACGTTCCGGTCGACAACTCGTCCCTCTCCAAGGCGCCGGACATTGCGGCAACGGAACCCGTTTCCCGCCAGGTGTTCATCGCTTGCAACAACTGTGAAGATCAGACGACCTTCGAGCGCCGCCTGTTCGTGCTGCGCAAGGTTGTCTCGAACACGGTTCGCGCAGAAACCAACGCGGTCAAGAGCGGCTTCTACCCGGTCTCCATGTCGAGCCGGACCATTGTCTATAAGGGCATGTTCCTCGCGTTCCAGCTGGGTGCTTATTATAAGGACCTGCAGGACGAGCGGTTCACCTCTGCCCTGGCTCTGGTGCACCAGCGCTTCTCGACCAACACCTTCCCGTCCTGGGACCTGTCACACCCCTATCGCATGGTCGCCCACAACGGTGAAATCAACACGCTGCGCGGCAACGTCAACTGGATGGCAGCCCGTCAGGCTTCTGTTTCCTCACCGCTGTTCGGTGACGACATCACCAAGCTGTGGCCGATCTCCTATGAGGGCCAGTCCGACACCGCCTGCTTCGACAACGCGCTCGAATTCCTGGTGATGGGCGGCTACTCGCTGGCGCATGCCGCGATGATGCTGATCCCGGAAGCCTGGGCCGGCAACCCGCTGATGGACGAAAACCGCCGCTCCTTCTACGAGTACCATGCCGCAATCATGGAACCGTGGGACGGACCGGCAGCCGTTGCTTTCACTGACGGACGCCAGATCGGCGCGACGCTGGACCGCAACGGCCTGCGTCCGGCCCGTTACATCGTCACCGACGAAGACTTCGTGATCATGTCCTCCGAAGTTGGCGTTCTGCCGGTTCCGGAAGAAAAGATCGTCCGCAAGTGGCGTTTGCAGCCGGGCAAGATGCTGCTCATCGACCTTGAGCAGGGCCGCATCATTTCCGACGAGGAAATCAAGCGCGAACTCTCGACGGCGAACCCCTACAAGGATTGGCTGCACCGCTCCCAGATCGTTCTGGAAGACATGCCGGGCGTGCGCGAACGGGCTCCGGTTGCCGGAGAAAGCCTGCTCGACCGCCAGCAGGCCTTTGGCTACACCCAGGAAGACATCAAGCTGCTCATGCTGCCGATGGCAACCGTCGGGCAGGAAGCCATTGGGTCCATGGGCACGGATACGCCGATCTCGGCGCTCTCCGACAAGTCCAAGCTGCTTTACACCTATTTCAAGCAGAACTTCGCGCAGGTGACGAACCCGCCGATCGACCCGATCCGCGAAGAACTGGTCATGAGCCTGGTGTCCTTCATCGGCCCGCGCCCGAACCTGTTCGACCTGAAGGGTCTTTCGACCTCCAAGCGCCTTGAAGTGCGTCAGCCAATCCTGACCAACGAGGACCTGGAAAAGATCCGGGCCATTGGCGATATCGGAGACAACCAGTTCTCGGCCAAGACGCTCGACATCACCTATTCCGCCCAGCGGGGCGCGGATGGGATGGAAGACGCTCTGGAAGAGCTCTGCCAGCGCGCGGAAAAAGCCGTCACCAACGGCTACAACATCATCATCCTGTCCGACCGCCTGATCAGCCGGTCGCGGATCGCGATCCCGGCCCTGCTGGCGACCGCTGCCGTGCACCATCACCTGATCCGCAAGGGCCTGCGCACCTCCGTGGGTCTCGTGGTTGAAACCGGCGAAGCCCGTGAAGTTCATCACTTCTGCGTTCTGGCCGGTTATGGCGCCGAGGCGATCAACCCGTATCTGGCATTCGAGACGCTGCTGTCCATGCATGCCGAGCTGGACTTCCCCGAGGAAGTCGACGCCGGTGAAGTGGTCCGCCGCTACATCAAGTCCATCGACAAGGGCATCCTCAAGGTCATGTCCAAGATGGGCATCTCGACCTACCAGTCCTATTGCGGCGCCCAGATCTTCGACGCGGTCGGCCTGTCCAGCGCTCTCGTGGAGAAGTACTTCTTCGGCACGGCAACCTCTATCGAAGGCATCGGCCTGAAGGAAGTCGCAGAAGAAACGGTCATCCGTCATGCGGAAGCATTCCAGGATGTCGCCATCCTGCGCCGCTCGCTGCAGGTCGGCGGCGAATACGCCTACCGTATCCGCGGTGAAAGCCACATGTGGACGCCGGACTCCATCGCTGTCCTACAGCATGCTGTCCGTTCCAAACTGCCGGAAAAGTACCGCGAATTCTCGAAGATCGTGAACGAGGAAACCGGACGCTTTGCGATCCGTGGCATGTTCCGCATCAAGGGCGCCGATGAAATCGGCCGCACGCCGGTGGACCTTGCCAAGGTTGAGTCCGCAGAGAACATCGTGAAGCGCTTCGTGACCGGTGCCATGTCCTTTGGCTCCATTTCCCGCGAAGCTCACTCCACGCTGGCCATTGCCATGAACACCATTGGCGGCAAGTCCAACACGGGCGAAGGTGGCGAGGAGCCGGAACGCTTCAACCCGCTCCCGGATGGCTCGTCCAACCCGCAGCGGTCTGCCATCAAGCAGGTGGCTTCCGGCCGCTTCGGTGTTACGACCGAGTATCTCGTCAATTCCGACATGATCCAGATTAAGGTCGCCCAGGGTGCAAAGCCCGGTGAAGGCGGCCAGCTTCCGGGTCACAAGGTCGACGCGGTCATCGCCAAGGTCCGTCACTCCACGCCGGGTGTGGGCCTCATCTCACCGCCGCCGCACCATGACATCTACTCGATCGAAGATCTGGCTCAGCTGATCTACGACCTGAAGAACGTCAATCCGGAAGCCGATATCTCGGTGAAGCTGGTGTCGGAAGTCGGTGTCGGCACGGTTGCCGCCGGCGTTGCCAAGGCACGCGCCGACCACATCACCGTGTCCGGCTATGACGGCGGCACCGGGGCCTCCCCGCTGACCTCGATCAAGCATGCCGGCTCGCCGTGGGAAATCGGTCTTGCCGAAACCCAGCAGACCCTGGTGCTCAACGGGCTGCGCTCGCGCGTTGCCCTTCAGGTCGATGGCGGTCTGCGGACCGGCCGTGACGTGCTCGTCGGTGCGCTTCTGGGCGCGGACGAATTCGGCTTCGCAACCGCTCCGCTGATTGCTGCGGGCTGCCTGATGATGCGCAAGTGCCACCTGAACACCTGCCCGGTCGGCATCGCGACCCAGGATCCGGTACTGCGCAAGCGCTTCAAGGGTACGCCTGAGCATGTCATCAACTACTTCTTCTTCGTTGCAGAAGAAGTCCGTGAGCTGATGGCTGCCCTCGGGTTCGAGAAGCTGGACGACCTGATCGGCCGGTCCGACATCCTCGACAAGGAACAGGCGCTCAATCACTGGAAGGCTCAAGGCCTCGACTTCAGCCGCATCTTCTTCCAGCCGGAAGCAAAGCCGGAGGAGGTCCGCTGGACCGAGCGTCAGGAGCACCCGATCGTCGACATTCTCGACCGCCGCCTGATCGCAGCTGCAAAGCCGGCCCTCGACTCCAAGGAGCCGACCATCGTCGACGAGACCATCTGCTCGGTCGACCGGTCTGCAGGCGCAATGCTGTCTGGCGAGATTGCCAAGCGCTACGGTGCCAAGGGCCTTCCGGACAACACGCTGAAGATCCAGCTCAAGGGCACGGCAGGCCAGGCGTTCGGCGCTTTCCTCGCCAAGGGCGTCACGCTGGAGCTCTCCGGCGATGCCAACGACTATGTCGGCAAGGGCCTGTCGGGTGGCCGCATCATCGTCCGCCCGCCGGAAAACACGCGGATCGTGGCAGAAGACTCCATCATCGCCGGCAACACGGTGCTGTATGGCGCGACCACCGGTGAGTGCTACCTGCGTGGTGTCGCAGGCGAGCGGTTCGCGGTCCGTAATTCCGGCGCCCTTGCAGTTGTTGAAGGCGTGGGCGACCATGGCTGTGAATACATGACGGGCGGTGTGGTCGTGGTCATCGGTCAGACCGGCCGCAACTTCGCGGCGGGCATGTCCGGCGGCATCGCCTATGTGCTCGACATGGAAGGCACCTTCGGCACCCGCTGCAACCTCGCAATGGTGGAACTGGAACCTGTTGAGGAGGAAGACGACCTGCTCGAGAAGCTGCATCACCACGGCGGCGACATCGAGCACAAGGGCCGCGTCGACGTGACGGGCGACATGACCCGCCACGATGACGAGCGCCTGCGTCAGCTTCTGACCAAACATGTTCAGTACACCGGATCGGCCCGGGCACAGGCGATTCTCGACGACTGGGCAACCTATCGTCCGAAATTCGTGAAGATCATGCCGGTTGAATACCGCCGCGCCCTTCGCGAAATGGAAGAGAAACGCCTCGGCATGGCCGCTGCCGAATAAGCAGGATCTGGAAGCACCGCACGGCTCTCGGGCGCCCAGGCGCCCGGTCGCAGCCGGAACCATGAAACGAGATTTGTGAGGGAGGTCGCCTTGGGAAAGGTAACCGGATTTTTGGAGATCGACCGGCAGGAACAGAAGTATCAGCCTGCCTCTGACCGTATCCGCCACTTCAGGGAATTCACGCTGCCGCTGGCAGAGACCGAAGTCGAGCGCCAGGCAGCCCGCTGCATGGACTGCGGCATTCCCTTCTGTCATGGCCCGACCGGCTGCCCGGTCAACAACCAGATCCCGGACTGGAACGATCTGGTTTATCAGGGTGACTGGGATCTGGCCCTGCGCAACCTGCATTCGACCAACAACTTCCCGGAATTCACCGGGCGCGTCTGCCCCGCCCCGTGCGAGGAAGCCTGCACGCTGAATCTGGAAGACGTGCCGGTCAACATCAAGACCGTCGAACAGGCGATTGCCGACAAGGGCTGGAACGAGGGCTGGATTGTTCCGGAACCCTCCGCCACCAAGACCGGCAAGGCTGTCGCCATCGTCGGCTCCGGCCCTGCAGGCATGGCAGCTGCCCAGCAGTTGACACGCGCCGGCCATACGGTTCACGTCTATGAGCGTGAGCCCAAGGCAGGCGGTCTTCTGCGCTATGGCATTCCCGACTTCAAGATGGAAAAGAAGTACATCGACCGCCGCGTGGCGCAGATGGAAGCGGAAGGCGTGACCTTCCACTACGGTGTCAACGTTGGCGTGACCGTCAGCCTCGAAGAGCTGTCCGAGCGTCATGACGCCGTGATCCTGTGCGCAGGCGCCGAGCGTCCACGCGACCCGGGGGTCGGCGGGATGGAGCTGGAAGGCTGCCATTGGGCGATGGACTATCTGGTCCAGCAGAACCGACGCGTTGGCGGTGAGCCTGAAATCGGTCCGGACAGTCTAGTCGGCCCAATCTGGGCCGCGGGCAAGCACGTCGTCGTCATCGGCGGCGGCGATACGGCCTCCGACTGCGTCGGCACGGCGTTCCGTCAGGGCGCCCTGTCCGTTACCCAGCTCGACATCCGCCCGATCCCGCCGCTGAAAGAAGACAAGCTGAACATCTGGCCCTATTGGCCGACCAAGTTCCGCACTTCCTCCTCTCAGGCCGAAGGCGCAGAACGCGAGTTCTCCGCAGCAACCCTGGCTCTGGTTGGCGAAGATGGCCACGTAACCGGCGTCAAGTGCGCACGCGTTGATGAAAAGCGCCGCCCGATCGAAGGCACCGAGTTCATTCTGCGCGCCGACCTGGTGATGGCCGCTATTGGTTTCTCCGGCCCGCGTCTGGACACGTTCATCGCAGCTGCTGGCGACAAGCTGGAGCTGGATGGCCGCACCAACGTCAAGGCCAACACCGAAGACTACAAGACCAGCTTGCCGAATGTTTTCGCCGCCGGCGACGTACGCAAGGGCCAGTCTCTGGTCGTCTGGGCCATCCGCGAAGGCCGTCAGGCTGCCCGCTCGGTCGACGAGTTCCTGATGGGATCGAGCAACCTGCCGCGCTGATTGCACGCCAACAAACAAGAAAAGGGCTCCGGTGTTCCTGCACCGGAGCCCTTTGTCTTTTGGACAGGCTGAAAATCTTCAAGACCCGCCTGGCGCTTTCCAGACGGTGCTGTCCGCCCGGCCTTCCGGTCCCTTGCGGGCTTCCCCCAGAATGAAAAACCTGCGGGCGGCGTCAACTGCAACGCCTTCATACGGGACAGGCCCGTTTCCGTCCTGACCTCCAAGAAGCTGGTCTTCCGGCGCTGTCGTGCGCCCGGTCAGCACAATAAAGTTCGGGTCGTCCTCCACCCCTTCAAAGGCCATTCCACCGTATCCGCCCAGCAGCCGGGAGAGCTCCCGTTCAACGAAAAACGCGACCTTCCGGTAACCGTCCCAGGTGAACCCAACCTTGTCCGCATCACGCAGGCGCGCCCGCTTGCCGTCCACATCGGGACCGAAAGAGTCGTACTCGCCGTTTTCGGTCAAGAAGATGTCCCACACGTCCACATACTTGCCGCGGTTTTCCTCCGTGCCCGCCTGGAACAAGCTGTTCAGGAGGGTGAAATCCGTGTTGGTCAGCGGATTTCCTGTCGGCGGCAGCCCAACCCAGATCAGCTGCTTGCGCTCCTGACGGATAGAGGAAACGAGCGCGGAGACCTTGGACGAATAGGCCTTTTCCCAATCGGCGGTCGCGAACTCGACAGGCGGTTCACCCGCGAAAGGCACCGCGAGATCGTGGCGGCCCATCATCAGAACGACGGCCTTGACGTCTTCTCCACGGATCCGGGCGGTAATCTCCGTACCCCAGTCCGGAACACCGGCACCGGCAAGGCCTGACTTTTCATGGATCAGCGTGTCTACGCGCACCATGGATTTGTCCGCCAGCGTATAGCGCAGCCCCTCCGCAACCCCCTTTGCCATCTGATCACCAGCCACAAGGATCACTCCCGCATCCGGATCCTTTGGCTTGGCCTGGAATGCGGGAGCAGTATTGGCCGCTCTTGGCCGCTTGACGGCTTCAGAGGGACTAGTCCGGGTTCTGGCTGGGCGCTTTGTTTCACCGAAGCCAAACAGACGGAAGAGAGGCCGGAATCCCGTGGAATTACCCGGCGCGGGCCGGATCACCGCACCGCCGCTGCTCTGCGCAACAGCGTCAGGAGCGGCAAGTCCCCACAGGCCCAGGCAAATCGCCCCGCAAAGCAGACCCGGCACAAACCAGGAAATGCCTTGACGCCGGACCCGTCCCGCGATCAGGTCTGCCAGTTTCCGTAAGAGTGTAAGCACGGCCATCCGTTCCGCCAGATCTGTCTGACGGCAATTCTAGCCGTCCATTTTGATCCGGGCTAGCAAAACAACAGAGGCATAGCCGTCAGGGATGATGCCACGGGACTTTTGATAGGCCCGGATACCCGCCCGCGTTGCCGGCCCGATGATTCCGTCAGCAGTGCCGACATTGTAACCGCGCCGGTTCAGCTCATGCTGCAGCTCAGCCGTCTCATCCCGGTTCAGCGGCAGATATTCCCGCGCCCAATCGCCTGCCAGCTCGCTGCCGCCATTGATCCGGTCAGCCAGATGGCCAACGCCCAGCGCATAGGCCGTGGCATTGTTGTAGCGTTTGATAACGTAAAAGTTCCGCAGCATCAGAAACGCCGGGCCCTTGGCGCCCGCGGGCATGACCAGAATGGCATCGTCATCCGGACGGGGGAAGGACCTGCCATTCACCCGCTCCACGCCCTGCCGCTCCCAATCCTTCAAGGCCAGCGTGGTCTTGTCATCGGCAAGATTGAAATTGAAGTTCCGCGGCAACCGGACCTCATAGCCCCAAGTCTTACCGGTCTGCCAGCCGTGCTCTTTCAGATAGCGGGCCGTCGAAGCAAGCGCATCGGGAACGGACGTCCAAATGTCCCGGCGGCCATCACCGTCATAGTCAGCCGCATAGGCCTGCCAGCTGGACGGCATGAACTGGGTGTGGCCCATGGCACCTGCCCAGGAACCTTCCATGTCCTCGAAACGGACGTGACCGGCTTGAACGATCCCCAACGCCTTGACCAGTTCGCTGCGCCAGAAGTCATTCCGGCGGGGAGCAGCATAGGCAAGCGTGGCAAGCGCACGGATCACATTGTGTTTGCCCATGTAGCTGCCGTAATTGGTCTCCATGCCCCAAATCGCCAGCACAGCCTCCCGGTCCACGCCGTAGCGCTCTTCGATCACGGCCAGAACGTGAGAATACTGCTGCAGCATCTCTTTGCCGCGCGCGATCCGCGCTTCAGAAACGGCACTGTCCAGATAGTCCCAGACCGGTTTCACGAACTCCGACTGCTTGTCCATGAACTTCAGCGTGTCAGGATCCGGGTCCATGTTCCGGAAAACATGCTTGTAGGTCGAAGACGAAATTCCGGCCGCCTTGGCGGTCGGCCAGAACCCGGACACGAAACGGTCGAACCCCGGATCCGCGAAGGCCTGGCCAGCGGACAGCGTCAAGCTCGCCGCCGCCAACGGACCCGCCAGCCAACGGGCTGTCAGCCGTTTGGTCAGGGAAGAGCGGATAGCACCGGCACGGTTGCTGCGGTGCGTTTTGGGGGCGTGTCCGAAGCTGCTCATTTTGGGCAAGACCTCTCGTCTCTGGGTACTCTAACTCTTCTGCCGGGCAAAACCATGGCAGGACGTACGGGCTTTTTTTTTCGCGGCCGTCCGGATGCCGCTTTCTTCAGTGCCGGATCCGGATTCCGGCTTCGATCCGGTTCTCGTCATAATCCGCTCCAGCAGTGGAGCTATCGAAGGACCGGTAGCTGTAAGTCGTCAGAAGCGCGATATTCCGGGTCAGAGCGAAGGTTGCCGACGCCCTGCCGGTGATAGTCGTCTCGTCGATCGACACGCCTTCATAGGTGCGGAAGCTGTAGCCAGCACCCAGCTCTCCTGCGAGCCGGTCACTGAAGCTGTGCGCAATCCGAAGATCGCCCGAGTAAATGATCGAGCCCGACGACCCATCGATATCCGTCGAGGCGAACTGCGTCCCCAGACCTGCCGTCACAGTCGTCAGACGCGTCGGGGACCAGACAATGGAGCCATCCGCAATCAGTCCGGCCAGATCCTTCAGGCGGTTGTCGTCCAGACGTTCCAGCCGCCAGCCCGCACCAAGTTCACCGCGCAGCTTCGGCCCCGCATCGACTGTCACACCGCCGCGCAGCTGGTATCCATTGGCATCGCGCTTTTCGCACAAGGCATCGGAGCAAGTCTTGTCATAGCGGCGCAGCAGCAGAGAGCTCTCAACGAAGGGAGCCAGAACAGCCCCTGTGTTGCCATCGAGCCGCAGGCTCGCCGAATAGACCGTGTTGTTGCGCCCATCCTGAGACACAGACCCCGAAGTGCTGTCGTAGGTATTGCGATCGAGCGCCCCGCGAAGCGTCACAGACAGAATACCGGCATCCCGGGTTCCGCTCAGCGACGCGTTGTATTGATGGACATTGTCGCTTCCGGACGCCGTTTCTGCCGTGCCGGAATCTTCCTGTGACAGGCTGTAGCCGAGCTGACCGTTCAAAGTGGTGCCTTCGGAAACGTCCACTCTCAAGGCAGCCGAAGTGTTCAGGCTCTTGTCAGCGTCCGTGGCATCGTCAGGATAGCCTGCATAGCTGCCGCGGAGGCTCAGATCGAGCTGGTGCCGCGACCAGTTTGAGCGTGCGGAAACCGAAGGGGCAAAGCGGTAGAATCCGGCAGACTTGCCGCCCACCGTTCCGGAGGCATTGTCCGTTGCACCGCCCATGACGGTCAGTTCGGGAAGGATCGTGAAGGTTCCGACCCGGAAACCCTCGGCCTGATCGAAGGTGGTGTCGCCATCAAAAACGCCATCATCCGCCCGGCTCAATCCCTGAGGCTGTAAACGCCGAACGGCTTCCACCCGGTCCGAGAAGGGCCGCACCGGCACTGTCCGCCCCGTTGCCCCCAGACCTGTCGAGCCCGTTTCTGCTTCCGCGCTGTTTCCCGAAAGCCGCAGAGCGTGAACATTCGCATAGACAGGTGATCGCGGAGCTGCAGCATCCTCTGCTTGCGCTGGCCCGTTGGTCAGGTCCGTATTGTCCTGCAAGTCCGCCGTTCCCCGCAAGCCCTGGTCAGCCGTCTGCGCTTCCGCCCCCGCGAGGGAAGAAACAACGAGGCCTAGGCCCAAGAATATCGCGCGGTTGAGCGTCAAAACAATTAATCCAGATTCCCGGCATGATGAGGCCTACACACTGCCCCGACATGGTTAATTGTTTGTTTCCAGCTTGCAGAATGCGTCCGCCGAACCGATTGAAATTTCCAGCCAGAACCACGCTGCCGCTTCCTCTCTTGCAGCCCTTGCCGCGCTGGCGTAGACACGGACTGGCTGGGCAAAGAAGAATGACAGGACACGAGAATGCCACTCACCAAAGCCGAACAAGCCGATGGCCTTCAGGACCGTGCTGAGTTTCAGTATCTGGCCTCTGCCCTGCGGACACTCGAAACCGAGATCGAGGGTCTGCGTGCGCTGGACATTGCGCTGAGCAACGGCCTCTCTGGCCCGTTCAACGCAGCTGCAGAGCTGATTGCGTCCCTGCCCGGCCGGGTCATCGTCTCCGGCATTGGCAAAAGCGGCCATATCGGAACCAAGCTGGCTGCCACCCTGGCATCCACGGGAACACCGGCCTTCTTCGTTCATGCGGCGGAAGCAAGCCATGGTGACCTGGGCATGATCACCCGGAACGATGCGGTGATTGCCCTTTCCTGGTCCGGAGAAACGAAGGAACTGGCCAGCATCGTGGCCTACACACGCCGGTTCAAGGTTCCCTTGATTGCGATCACGTCACGGGAGACCAGTGCACTCGGCGCGGCGGCGGATATCGTCCTGCATATGCCTGACGTTACAGAAGCCTGCCCGCATGGTCTTGCCCCCACGACCTCCGCTCTGCTTCAGATGGCAATCGGAGACGCCCTGGCAATCGCCCTTCTGGAAGGCCGTGGCTTTACCGCCCAGGACTTCCGTATCTTCCATCCGGGCGGAAGCCTGGGAGCCAGCCTGAAGACGGCCCGTGACATCATGCACCGGGGCGAAACCATTCCGCTCGCGCCCGTTGGCACACTCATGCGCGACGCGATTGTCCTGATGACTCAGAAGGGGTTCGGAACGCTTGGCATCACCGATGACAACGGTCATCTGATTGGCGTTGTGACGGACGGTGACTTGCGCCGGCACATTACGACCAACTTCCTCGACAAGCCGGCCGAAGACATCATGACCCGCACACCCAAGACCATTGAGCCAGGTTTGCTTTCAGGAGCCGTTCTGGAACTGGTCAACAGCTCGGGTATCACTTCGGTCTTCGTTGTCGAAAATGGCCGGCCCGTCGGCATTGTCCACCTTCACGACCTGCTGCGCATTGGCGCAGCGTGAAACGAACCATCCCTGGCACTTTTCGCCGGTTTCACGACAACTTGTAGGACAATCGTAAAACTCAGTCCGCCCCGGTTAGGAATTGATTAGCCTTGCCGCTCCTAATATGGCGCCAAAGTCACAACGGGCCTCCCGCCCTGAATTTTGGTGTGCGTTATGGATCTGGCGACAATTGTCGGCATTGTCGGTGCTTTCGGGATTGTGGTCGTCGCCATTTTCATGGGCGGCAGCTTCGGGCAGTTCGTTGACATCCCCTCAATCCTGATCGTGTTCGGCGGCGGGATCATGGCGACCCTGATCCGGTTCCAGCTGTCGGATGTAGGCAGTGCTTTCGGCACCGGCTTCAAAGTGGCCCTCGCTGGCAAGGGTCCCAGCCCACGCGACCTGATCAACGAAATCACCCATCTTGGCGAAATCGTCCGCAAGTCCGGTCCGCTGGGCCTGGAAAATGTCGACGTGTCAGATCCGACGCTTGCGAAAGGCGTTCAATACATCGCTGACGGCTATGAACTGGACTTCATCCGTGAATCCATGGAACGCGAGCGCGATCTGCAGCTCTCCCGCCTGTCGGAAGGCAAACGCGTCATGAAGGCTCTGGGGGACTCCGCACCCGCGTTCGGGATGATCGGGACACTGGTTGGTCTGGTGCAGATGCTTGCCAACATGGATGACCCCTCCGCCATCGGCCCCTCCATGGCCGTCGCCCTGCTGACGACCCTCTACGGCGCGCTCATTTCAAACGTGATCTGTCTGCCTCTGGTGGACAAGCTGGATGCCAAATTCGACGTCGAGGAAATCAACCAGACGCTGATCATTGACGGTGTGCTGCAGATCCGTGAATCGAAGAGCCCTGCTCTGATCAAGGAAATGCTGATCGCCTATCTGCCCGAGAAAGTCCGCGCGACCATGCAAGAGGCCGCCTGACCTCGGGCTGAACGGAGAAATAGACCGTGGCAAGAAAGAAACCTCAAGGCGGAGGTGCTCCCGAGTGGCTGGTGACATTCGCCGACCTCATGTCCCTGCTCGTCTGCTTCTTCGTTCTGATCATCTCCTTCTCTATCCAGGACAAACAGAAGCTTCAGGTCGTTGCCGGCTCCATGCGCGAAGCCTTCGGCGTCAAGGAAACCTCCAAGCGGAATGGCATCATCGAGATCGAGGGCATTCCAGTCCGCGAATATATGAAAAACGTTTCCCAAGTGAATCAGGAGCTGGATTCAGATTTCTCCGCGGAGCGCCATGACCAGCGGACAAAGCAGGGTCCGGAAGCGAACACCTACGACACAATGGAAGCGGATATCGAGAAGCCGCGCCAGTTTGCGACCGCCGCGGCCTCCCTGCGCCAGGCCTGGCAGGAAATGCCGGAAATCACCGAGATTTCCACGAACATCATCCTTGAAGAGACGGAAGAAGGCCTCAATATCCTTCTGGTCGATCAGGATGGCCGGTCCATGTTCAGGGAAGGATCAAAATACCCCTACGAGACCACCCGCCGGCTCTTGGCCAAGATGGCACCCGTTCTCTCCCGTATGCCAAACCGGATTGAAATCACGGGCCATACGACGGCTGGCCAGCAAACGACCGATCCGAGCTACACAGGCTGGGACTTGTCTTCCGAGCGCGCCAACATCGCCCGCCAGATCTTGAACGAATATGGCGTGCCGGATGATCAATTCGCTGCTGTAATCGGCAAGTCGGATACGGAACCCATGTTCCCTAACGACCCCTACCTTGCCGCAAACCGGCGTATCGGCATCCTGCTGAAGGCAGAGGCCCCGCCGGTTCCGCCGGGGCACAAGCTCTAAGTCACGGCGCTTGAATTTTGCTGATCCGCAGACTGTCAGACTGCGGAAACGGCAAGCCTGACACCCTCAACAGCATCCACGCGCACGCGGGCTCCAGCGGGTAGATCTGGTCCGGAAACCCGCCAGACCGTGTCGTCAATCGAAAGACGGCCAGTGCCTTGCTCAATCGGCTCATCGAGAACGAAAGTCCGCCCCACGTAGCGGCTGCCGCGCTTGTTCAGGCCTGGATCGCCCCGCTCCGAGGCAAGCCGTGCCATAAGGCGGCGGCCCGTGAACAGGGTCACGAAAGACAGAACCAGAAAAATGACGACAGCGGTTTGCCAGCTGAGGCTGACAAACAATGCGAGGGTGCCGACCAGGATCGCCGACACGCCGAACCAAAGAAATACGGACCCCGGCGCAAGAATTTCGAGACCGAGAAGCAGAAGACCTGCGATCCACCAGTTCCACGGTCCGAGCTCCGCAAAAACCTTGGCGATTAAAGTCATGCGTCATTCTCCGGACGGCCGGTGCTCGGCACCCGGCCGGGACGTGGGGCAGGTGAAGATCCGCCTTCCGGGGAAGCAGAGCCGAACGCCTCCTTGGCGATCTCACCGATACCGGAAAGCGAACCCAGCAGGGCGCTTGCTTCCATGGGCAGGATCAACGTCTTCTGATTGCGGGAATTCGCCAGTTCCTTGAACGCTTCCACGTATTTCGTTGCAACGAAGTAGTTGATCGCCTGGACATTTCCGCCGGCGATGGCCTCGCTGACGAGTTGGGTCGCCTTGGCTTCCGCCTCTGCCGCACGCTCACGGGCTTCCGCGTCCCGGAATGCGGATTCCTTGCGGCCTTCCGCTTCCAGAATGAGTGCCTGCTTCTGGCCTTCGGCCTTGAGGATTTCCGACTGGCGCTTGCCTTCGGCCTCCAGAATGGAAGCGCGCTTGTCGCGCTCTGCCTTCATCTGACGGGCCATGGAATCCACCAGATCTTTCGGCGGATTGATGTCCTTGATTTCGATACGGGTGACCTTCACACCCCAGGGCTCGGCAGCCGCGTCCACCACGTGCAGAAGCCGGGTGTTGATCTCGTCACGATTGGACAGCAGCTCATCAAGCGCCATGGAGCCCATCACCGAACGGATGTTGGTCATGGTGAGATTGAGGATCGCGTTCTGAAGGCCTAGCACCTCATAGGCAGCCCGTGCCGCATCCAGCACCTGATAGAAGGTGATGCCATCCACCATGACGGTGGCGTTGTCCTGGGTAATCACTTCCTGGGACGGAACATCCAGGACCTGCTCCATCATGTTCAGCTTGTGGCCAATGCGGTCGATGAAGGGGATGATGAAGTTCAGACCAGGGGAAAGTGTCTTCCGGTACCGTCCGAAACGCTCGATCGTGAAATTGTAGCCCTGAGGGACGGTCTTTACGCCCGCAAAAATGACGAGAATCGCCAGGAATGCGAGGACAATCAATACGATGTCGAACCCGAAAAACTCTTGTGACATGGAAAACCCTCCGCCGTGCCTAGAACCGGCACACAAAACCAAGGACACTTCCTACTGTCTGCGCGATGGCAAGTCCATGACACAGCCCTGAAAGCACAGTGCCATCCTCCTTATACGGGAAGATGGCACCAAATTCAGCTGGGGATTTGAAGACGTAAGGGAAGGATATCTGGACCTCTCAGATCCAGCCGCCCAGTTCCCGGCGGACGACATGCTCGATCACGTCCATGCCCAGGTCGCTGTCGTTGAGGCAGGGAATGTGGGTGAAGTGCTCGCCGCCGTGTTCCTCGAAGATCTCGCCAGCCTCGCCTGCGATTTCCTCAAGGGTTTCCAGGCAGTCGGCGACAAAGCCCGGGTTCATCACCGCGATCCGCTTCACGCCGTCCTTCGCCAGTTGCTCCACTGTCTTGTCCGTATAGGGCTGAAGCCATTCTTCCGGGCCAAAGCGGGACTGGAAGGTGACCCGCAGCTTTTCCTTGCTCCAGCCAAGCACCTCCCGCATCAGCCGCGTCGTCTTCATGCAGTGGCAATGATAGGGATCGCCCTTCTTGAAATAGGACTGCGGAATGCCGTGGTAAGAGGTCAGCACCAGTTCCGGTTCAAAGTCGAGGTTCGCCAAGTGGCGCTCGACAGACTTCGCCAATGCGGTCACATAGACCGGGTCGTCATGATAAGGCGGAACCGTGCGGATGGCCGGCTGCCAGCGCATTTCCAGCATCGCCCGGCAGATTTCGTCATTCACCGTTGCCGTCGTGGCTGCCGCATATTGCGGATAAAGCGGAAAGACCAGAATACGGTCACAGCCGTCATTCTTGAGCGCTTCCAGACGCGAGCGGATAGACGGATTGCCATAACGCATGGCCCAGTCGATCTTCAGGCGGCCACCGCCATCTCCCATACGCTCCACCAGCTTGTCCGACTGGCTGCGTGTGATGGTGCGCAACGGAGATTCGTTCAGATCGTGGTTCCAGATTTCCTCATAGGCCTTGCCAGACTTCTTCGGCCGGGTGTTGAGGACGATGCCATAAAGGATCGGATACCAGAAGAAACGTGACCATTCGATGACGCGTTTGTCAGACAGGAACTCACGCAGATAGCGCCGCATCGGCCAGAAGGACGTGCCATCCGGCGTACCGAGATTGACAAGAAGAACGCCCACCTTGCCGGATTTCACCTGGGGATGGCCATCAGGAAGGGCCAGCTTCTGGAACTCCCGTTCCTGTTCAGGAGAAACGGTGGTTGCTGCGTGATCGATCATAGGATGTCCGTGGCTGCGCAATAGGGCTGAAACGACAAGCCGCACCAACAGGGTGCGGCTTATCCTTACGCTGTTATTCAGCTTTTAGATCAAGCACGCCAGGATTTAAAGCCAATGGGCGGAATGCCGCAGGCAAACGCAAGCATCAACCATAAGTCCGCTCGTCGCTGATCACCTTGCCGTCGTTCGGCAAAGAGCCTGGATCGACAAATTGAACATCCCCTTTCAGCCCCGTGACGGCCTTCAAGGTCAGACCGACCGCCTCCAGTAACGAAGGTGTGCCCCCTGCCACTTCCACGGAAAGGGTCATGGCATCGCTTTCGCCCTTGCGGGTCACAGCCAGCCGGGCCTTGGTCACTTCCTGATGAGCCTTCACCAGTTCTGCAATCTGGGCAGGGTCAACGAACATGCCCTTGATTTTGGTGCGTTGATCCGCACGGCCCATCCAGCCGCCGATCCGCCGGTTGGTCCGCCCGCAGGGAGAAAGACCCGGCAGCACGGCCGATAGATCTCCGGTGCCAAAGCGGATCATCGGATAGGTCTTGTTGAAGCTGGTCACCACCAGTTCGCCGACATCCCCATCGGCAACCGGCTCTCCGGTTCCAGGGCGGACGATCTCGACAATATAGTCCTCATTGACGATCATCCCTTCACGGGCAGAGCTTTCATAGGCAATCACACCCAGCTCAGCCGTAGCATAGCATTGGGAGACGTCGACCCCACGGTCCGCATATTCCTTGCGCAAAGAGGGGAAGAGGGCGCCCCCCGAGACCAGTGCCCGCTTGAAGGAAGAGGCATCGCGGCCCATTTCCTGAGCCTTGTCGAGCAGGATCTTGAGATGGTCAGGCGTCCCGACAAAGGCGCTCGGCTTCAGAACCTCGATCGCTTCGAGCTGAAGATCCGTATTGCCGACGCCTGCGGGCAGGACCGTGCAGCCAAGCGCTCTCGCACCGCAGTCCAGAATGAATCCTCCAGGGGTCAGGTGATAGGCGAAGGCGTTGAAGACCAGATCACCGGACCTGAACCCGGCTGCATGCAGCGCCCGTGCCCCGTTCCAGGGATCGGATCCCGAAGGCTGCGGCTCAAAAATCGGACCTGGTGACATGAAGACGCGTTCCGCACCAGCAAGCCCGCCGGACAGGAACCCGCCGAAGGGGGGCTGCTCCTTCTGCAGCCTCATCAGGTCGGATTTGCGCAGAATAGGGAGAGCCGCGAGCGTGTCACGGCTCGTGATCGCAGTAGCATCGACGCCAGCCAGATGGCTTGCCCAGCCAGGCGCGGTCGCCTGTGCATGGGCAATGGCCGCCGGCAATTTGGCAAAAAGATCCGCCTCACGCTGCGCCGGATCGCACCGGTCGCGCGCTTCAAACATGTCTGTGCTCATGGTCCTTCTCCGGTCTGCCCGTCAGGCGAGCCAACGCTTTCTTCGCTTGTAATGTTTGACATTGCGGAAGGACTTCCGCCCTTCGCCGCCGACACCCAGGTAGAATTCCTTGACGTCCTCGTTGTCCCGCAGGGCTTTCGCATCCCCGTCCAGAACGATGCGGCCAGCCTCCAGAATGTAGCCGTAGGTGGCATAGCGCAGCGCAACGTTGGTGTTCTGCTCGGCCAGCAGGAAGGAGACGCCTTCCCGCTCGTTGAGCTGCTTCACGATTTCGAAGATTTCCTCGACCAGCTGCGGCGCAAGCCCCATGGAAGGCTCGTCCAGCAGGATCATTTCGGGCCGGCTCATCAGCGCGCGGCCAATCGCGCACATCTGCTGTTCCCCGCCAGAGGTGTAGCCCGCCTGGCTTTGCCGCCGCTCCCTGAGCCGCGGGAAATAATTATAGACCATCTCAAGATCGGCCTTGATCGCCGCTGCCCCGTCCTTGCGGGTATAGGCGCCGGTCAGGAGGTTTTCCTCAATGGACAGATGACCAAAGCAATGGCGGCCTTCCATCACCTGAATGCAGCCCTTGCGGACCAGATCATTGGGGGAAAGCGCCTGCACCTCGTCGCCCTTGAAGACAATCTTACCCTTGGTCACCTCGCCGCGCTCTGCACCAAGCAGATTTGAGATCGCTTTCAACGTGGTCGTTTTGCCCGCGCCATTCGCGCCCAGAAGTGCAACGATCCCGCCGCGCGGAATGGTCAGCGAAACCCCTTTGAGCACCAGGATCACGTGGTCGTAGATAACTTCGATATTGTTGACCGACAGGATCGTGTCACCAGCAGAAGCAGGTTCCTTTGTCCGTGTCATTTCCTGGGTCTGCATGGTCTGTGCGCTCCGGCTTGCGAGTGTCCGTTCTTCCGCCCGGCCCGGGAGAGCCGGGCGGAAGAACCTGTTGCGTCAGGCCGCCCGGTCAGTTCGGGCAGGCTTCGGTGCGCGCCGGCCAGGGCGCATTCTTTTCGGCATAGTCCTTCGCAGCCGCTTCAAGCAGCGGACGGACGACATCGGTCATCGGCTCGATCCAGCCGCTGGCCCGCTGCCACTGCTTGCCATCCCATTCCTGAATGAAGACCGGATGGCTACCCGCGTGATCCTCGCAGGTCACCTTCATGGGGTGGGCAAAGTCAGGAAGGCCGATTTCAGCAAGCCGCTCAGCAGTGAGATTCAAGGATTCGAGGCCAATACGCATGTCCTCGCCCGTCAAAGCTTTTTTGCCGGTCTTTTCCTGAGCGTTGCGGATGGCTTCCGCGATAATCACCGAGTTGAGAACGCCGCGGTTATACAGCGTGGACGCAAAGCTGCTCGGCTCTGTCTGGGACTTGCCAGCATCAATCACCAGCTTCTTGATGTCGTCAAGCGCCTTGAAATCCGAGCCAACGCCCGAGAAGTTCATCGCCTTGTAACCCTTTGCTGCTTCACCACCGGCAGCGGCGTCCTCATCACCAGCCGACCACCACACGCCGATGAATTTCTCCATCGGGAAGCGGGTCTTGACCGCTTCCTTGACCGCCGTCGGGGTCATCGCACCCCAGCCCCACATAACCATATAGTCCGGACGGTCGCGGCGGATGTTCAGCCACTGAGACGACTGATTCTGCATTTCCTTGCCCGGAACCGGGTATTGCAGCAGCTCAAAGCCGTACTTCTGGGAAAGCTGCTCAAGCAGCGGAATCGGCTCACGGCCATAGCCTGCGTCCAGGAAGATGTAGCCGATCTTCTTGCCCTTCAGCTTCTCGAGACCGCCTTCCTGCTCACCGATGTACTTGATCGCAACCGACGCACCGTCCCAATAAGTGTCCGGAACGTTGAAGATCCAGGGGAAGGTGTTGCCGACAGCTGCGGCTGAGAGGCCATAGCCCATGGACAGCATCGGGATCTTGTCGACACCCGCTTTCGGGATCAGCTGAAGAGTGATGCCGGTTGAATAGGGGTTATAGACCAGCGCGTTCTTGCCTTTGGTGGACTCGTAACACTCGACGCCCTTCTGCGCGTCATAGCCGGTCTCACATTCTTCGATGGCAATCTTGACGCCGCCGATTCCGCCGTCGCGCTCATTCAGCATGGCCAGATAGTCATGCATGCCATTTGCAATATGAACGCCCGAGCCAGCGTAGGCACCTGTCCGGTAGGTCAGAAGCGGCACATAGTTGGTGTCTTCCGCCACAGCCTGGCTGAAACTACCGGATGCTCCCATGATGAGCGCGGCGGCAGTGCCAAGCGCGAGATGCTTCAAGTACGTCATCCAATTCCTCCCTTGCGGCTGAAGCAGCACTCCAAGCCACCGGACCCATTGTTGCGCCACTCCTCCCCGGACGGGCCCGTTGTCCGGATGGCGTGTCGTGAGCGCTGCCGTTCAATAAGGGAACGGCCACACCCGAAGCTTTTGCTTGCCGATCTGCCAGAGCCGGGCAAATCCGTGTGGCTCCACGATCAGGAAGAAGATAATCAGCGCGCCGACGATCATGAAGGTGAGATGCTCAACCGTTGCGGCCTCAACATCGATGCCGATCATGCCCGGCACGAATTTCAGGATTACCGGCAGGATCCAGATGAAGGCTGCGCCCATGAAGGCCCCCGACAGACTGCCGAGACCGCCCAGGATCACCATGAACAGGATCTGGAACGACAGCTTGATCGAATAGGACGACGGCTCCGCAGCGCTCAGCCAGAAGAACACCATCATGGCCCCGGCAACACCGCAGATGAAGGACGAGACGGCAAAGGCCAGCAGCTTGGTCTGCAGCGGGCGGATGCCCATCAGTTCGGCGGCAATGTCCATGTCGCGGATCATCATCCAGGACCGGCCAATCCGGCCGCGCAGCACATTCGCCATCAACAGCGCGATGACGGACGTGATGGCCAAAACAATGAAATAGCGGGTCAGAGGCGTAGCTTCCGGTCCTGTGATCAGGATGCCGAACATGTCACGGCTTGGCACTTCGATCGCGCCGGATGCGTTGTAGTTGTATAGCCACGGAATGCGGATAAAGCACCATTCCAGGAAAAACTGGGCGGCGAGCGTGGTGACCGCAAGATAGAGGCCCTTGATCCGGAGGCTCGGCAAGCCGAACACGGCACCGATGGCCGCCGAGAAGAACCCGGAGCACAGCACCATGACGATGACGTTCACCTCCGGGAAGAGAGACGTCAGCTTATAGGCCGAATAAGCGCCGACGCCCATGAAAGCGCCAGTTCCCAGGGAGAGCTGCCCGGCAAAACCGGTCAGGATGTTGAGCCCGATGGCGGCCAGGGAAAAGACCAGGAACGGGATCATGA
Source organism: Roseibium litorale (assembly GCF_014842915.1). GTDB lineage: Bacteria > Pseudomonadota > Alphaproteobacteria > Rhizobiales > Stappiaceae > Roseibium > Roseibium litorale. The sequence continues at coordinate 43,771 of NZ_JACYXI010000016.1, forward strand.
TCGACGTCAGGACAAAGTCGTTCGCTGTCAGCGGAATGCCCACAAAGGCAATCAGCAGGATGACAGCCAGGCCGATCCGGTCCTGACGGATCGGGAACAGCGCCTGATCGGCTTCGTAGCTCGTTTTGAATTGGCCGGCTTCGCGATAGAACATGTGCTTACACCCGCTCGATGATGCGTTCGCCAAACAGACCCTGCGGACGGAACAGCAGGAAGATCAGCGCGATGATATAGGCAAGCCACGACTCGATGCCGCCGCCCACAAGTCCGCCCCAGTAGATTTCACCGATCTTCTCGCCGAAGCCGATGATCAGGCCGCCGATGATGGCGCCGGGGATGGAAGTGAACCCGCCAAGAATGAGAACGGGCAGCGCCTTGAAGGCGACGATTTCGAGGGCGAAGGACACATCGGACCGTGCGCCCCACATGATGCCGGTCGCAAGGGCCACAAGCCCTGCGGCGAACCATACGATGGCCCAGATCTGATTGAGCGAAATGCCCACCGACAGAGCGGCCTGATGGTCGTCGGCGACGGCGCGCAACGCACGACCGATGCGGGTCTTGTTGAAGAAGATACCGAGCGCCGTCACCATCAGGATAGCAATCACCGCTGCGGCGATGTCGATGTGCTGAAGGATAACCAGGCCCCGCTCGCCCATCTCGAAAGCCGTCGATCCTGTCGGCAGTCCCAATTCCTCGGCGATCATGCGCTTTGGCTCGCCGCCAAAGACGAATTCACCGAGACCGATCAGGAAATAGGTCAGGCCAATGGTGGCCATGAGCAAGATGATATCCGGCTGGTTGACCAGCGGCCGCATGACGAACCGCTCGATGCCATAGGCCAGCGCCCCCATCACCCCGATGGTCAGAAGCAGGGCCAGCAGCGCGGGCACGCCGCTTTCGTAGAACCCGACCAATGTCAGGCCCGCGAACACCACCATGATGCCCTGAGCAAAATTGAAGACACCCGACGCCTTGAAGATCAGGACGAAGCCAAGCGCGATCAGCGCATAGAGAATTCCGGCGACAAAGCCTTCCCACAGAACCTGGAGGAAGAAGTCCGGCATTTCGACCATCTGGACAAAGGGTCCGATGAAAATATCGTAGAGCATCTGCATTCCCCCCGTCAGTGGCTCACGCCGAGATAGGCGTCGATCACCGCCTGGCTTGCCTGCACTTCCTCCGGCGGGCCATCAGCGATCTTCTTGCCGTAATCCAGCACGACCACCCGGTCGGACAGATCCATCACGACGCCCATATCATGCTCGATCAGGGCGATTGTGGTGCCGAACTCCTGATTGACGTCGACGATGAAGCGGCTCATGTCCTCTTTTTCTTCAAGGTTCATGCCGGCCATCGGCTCGTCGAGCAGCAGAAGCTCCGGCTCCATGGCCAGTGCCCGTCCCAGCTCCACCCGCTTTTGCAACCCGTAGGGCAGCTTGCCGACCGGTGTCTTGCGGATGGCCTGGATTTCCAGGAAATCGATGATGTCCTCGACCTTGCGGCGATGCTCGATCTCTTCCCGGCGTGCCGGGCCGAACCAGGCCATTTGCCATAGGAAGTTGCGGTGCATCTTGAGCGACCTGCCGGACATGATGTTGTCCAAAGTGGTCATGCCCTTGAACAGCGCCACGTTCTGGAACGTGCGGGCAATGCCCTGGCTGGCGGCCTCATAGGGCTTCATCTTGCGGCGCACTTCGCCGCGCCAGGTGATGGTGCCTTCCTGAGGATGATAGAAGCCGTTGATCACGTTCAGCATCGAGGTCTTGCCCGCGCCGTTCGGACCGATGATCGCCCGGATTTCCCCCTTCTGAATGTCGAAGGAAATATTGGTGATGGCCTTCACCCCGCCGAAGGACAGGGAGACGTTGTCGACCCGCAGCAGCAGGTCACGTTCCTTGGTCGGGGCCTGCCCCGCAGGCTGCGCAAGATTACTGACGATGGCGTTCATTCGGCAGCCTCCTGCGTGGAGCCAGAGGGCACGTGGGTGGCCATGCTCCGGATTTCGACCGTCGCCTCGATGGCGCCGACACGGCCATCCTCGAAGGTCACTTCAGTGCGCACATGTTTGGAGGAAGACCCGTCATAAAGGGCTTCGATCAGCGGCGCATAGCGCTCGGCGATGAAAGAGCGGCGGACCTTCTGCGTCCGGGTCAGCTCGCCATCATCCGCGTCGAGCTCCTTGTGCAGGATCAGGAATCGCTGCACCTGCGCCCCGGCCATCATCGGCTCACTGGCAAGATCCCGGTTCACCTCATCCACGTGGCTCTCGATCATCCGGTAAACGTCCGGATGGGCAGCCAGCTCCTGATAGCTCGCGTAATTCACATTGTTACGCTCTGCCCAGGACCCGACGGCGGTCAGATCAATGTTGATGAACACACCGACCTTGTCCCGCTCATGCCCGAAGGCCACGGCCTCCTTGATGTTCGGGAAGAACTTGAGCTTGTTCTCGATGTATTTCGGCGCAAACAGGGACCCGTCGGTCAGCTTGCCGACGTCCTTCGCCCGGTCGATGATCTTGAGATGGCCGTTGTCCGCAATGAACCCGGCATCGCCCGTGAACACCCAGCCGTCTTCGGTCTTGGTGGAGCGGGTGGCCTCGTCGTTCTTGTAATACCGGACAAAGGTGCCGGGAGAGCGGTAGAGCACTTCGCCATTTTCGGCGATCTTCAGTTCGACCTCCGGAGCGGGTTTGCCGACCGTATCGCCGTAGATCTCGCCGTCCGGCTGAAGTGTAATGTAGACGCTCGCTTCCGTCTGGCCATAAAGCTGCTTCAGGTTCAGGCCAAGCGCCCGGTAGAACCGGAAGATCTCGGGACCAATCGCCTCCCCCGCCGTATAGCCCACCTTGAGACGGGTCAGACCCATGCGGTTCTTGAGCGGCCCATAGACGAAGAACTCGCCAAGCGCATAGAGCAGACGGTCCTTTGCCGGGACAGCTTCTCCATTGAGGATCTTCTCGCCGGCCCGGCGGGCGACCCCCATGAAGAAGTCGAACATCTTCTTCTTCACCCGGCCGGCATCCTCCATCTTCACCATGATAGCCGTCAGCATGTTTTCAAACACCCGCGGCGGTGCGAAGAAATAAGTTGGTGCGATTTCGAGCCTGTCGACGTCGATGGTGTCCATGCTCTCGGGACAGTTCACGCAGTAACCAGCCAGATAGGCCTGGGCGAGCGAAAAGACGTGATCGCCGATCCAGGCAAGCGGCAGATAGGCGAGGGTTTCTTCGGTCTCGTCCAGCTTGTCGAAGGCGTTTGCATTGCGGGCGGAAATGACCAGATTGTCAAAGGAAAGCATCACCCCTTTCGGCCGGCCCGTGGTGCCTGAGGTGTAAAGCATCACCGCAATATCGGCACCCTGCTCCTCGGCGAACCCGGCTTCCCATTCGGCAGCTGCTTCCGGTCTTTGAGCAAGAACCAGCTGCCCGCGCTCCTGGACACCTTCGAAAGCATGAAGATGGCCGTGATCATAGTCACGCAAGCCGCGCGGCTCGTCGTAGACGATATCCGTCAGGGTCGGGACCTGCTCGCCCATCGACTGCAGCTTGTCGACCTGCTCCTGGTCCTCGACCACCGCGAAACGCACTTCCGCATGGCCAAGCACATAGGCCATTTCCTCGGCGACCGAGTCTGCGTAAACGGGAACGGGGATGCCACCGAGCGCCTGGACAGCGACCATGGACCAGTAGAGGCGGGGCCGGTTCGAGCCGACGATAGCGACCTTGTCGCCTGCCGCAAGTCCCAGGTCCTTCAACCCCAGGGACAAGGCCCTGATCTCATCGCGGACTTCAGACCAGGTCCAGCTTTGCCAGATACCGAAATCTTTTTGCCGGACCGCAGTCCGGTTTCCGAAGCGCTGCGCATTGCGCAGCAAAATCTTCGGAAAGGTGTCCTCGCCGCCCGCAGCGGCGCCGGGCAGCCTTGCCATAGCGCGTTCCATCCCTGTTAGGCTCGCCCCGTTTGCCGGGGTCGAATTTTATGTCCTCATCAAACAACCCTTCCGCCTGACCATTCAAGTCATTCTTTTTCAGGCCATCCTCCGGAAGGGTGTTCCCGGGACTGTTGAAACGCTAAGCCTCCGCAGTTACACCAGTATGATCCAATTATTACGAATTGTTTCGTCGGACCAAATTCGACCAAAGGATAGCAGGCATGGGATCTGGCAAAGCGGAGAGCGCCGTCCTAATCTGCGGTCATGGAGGAAACATCACCCGAACAATCCCAGATCGACCTGCTTCAGGCCGCGCTGGACCATGTGAACCAGGGCTTTTCGGTTTTCGACAAGGATCTCAAGCTTGTCGCCTGGAACCGCGGCCTGTGGGAAATGCTGGACTTCCCCCCGCGGCTCGCCCGCCGGGGCACCCATCTGGAGGAGTTCCTCCGCGTTAACGCGGAGCGGGGCGAATACGGGCCCGGTGATATCGAAGGCAAGATCCACCGCCGCGTGGAACGGGCCCGGCTGTTCGAGCCCCACTACTTCGAGCGCATCCGGCCCAATGGCCAGATCATCGCCGTCTCCGGCACTCCCCTGCCGCACGGCGGCTTTGTCACCACCTATGCGGATGTGACCGAAGACAGAATGCGCCAGCAAAAGCTGGAGAAAACCGTCGAGGAACGGACACGTGCACTGCGCCAGAGTGAAGACTGGCTGCGTCTCGTCACAGATAACATTCCAGCCCTGATCGCCTATATGGCCCCCGGTCCGGTATTCCGCTTTGCCAACCGGCGCTATGCGGAATGGTTCGGCCAGTCGGTCGCCTCCATTGTCGGGAAACCTGCCCCGGAGGTGGTCGGCGAACAGCTTTTCTCCGAGATCGAGCCCCATGTGAGGCGTGCCTTCGAGGGCAACGCCGTGTCCTATGAGTATAATCGCGAGCGCCCGGATGGCACCGCCGTCTATATGCGATCGACACTGATCCCTGACATGACCCTGGATGGCCGGACACTCGGGGTGTTCGTTCTCTCTCTGGACGCAACCGAGCATAAGCGCAGCGAAGCAGCCTTGATGCAGTCCCAGCGCATGGATGCTGTCGGCAAGCTGACAGGCGGTCTTGCCCATGACTTCAACAATCTTCTGACCATTCTCATGGGCAATCTGCTGAGCCTCAGCCGGACAACAGGGCAGATCCCGCCAGAAGACCTGAAAGCGCGGATTGCCCCGATGCTGCAGGCCACCCAGCGCGGATCAGATCTCACCCAGCACCTCCTGGCCTTCAGCCGCGGCAAGCTGATCGACCCGCAGACGGTCCGGCTGCAGGGACTGATCAACAATGTCGAAACCCTTCTGCGTGGGTCTCTCCCGTCGTCCATCAAGCTGAGCATTGAGCAAGGGCCGCCCGGACTAGCAGCCCGGATTGATCCGACGCAACTGGAGACTGCGTTGATCAATCTCGCCTTCAACGCCCGCGATGCTCTTTCGGAGGGCGGAGACCTGATCATCAGGCTGGAGACCTGCGAACTCTCCGGCCGCGCGGCGGATGATCTCAACCTTGCTCCCGGAGCCTATGCCCGGATCACGGTTAGCGACACTGGCACGGGCATGGACGAGGCAACGCGGCTGCGGGTGTTCGAGCCGTTCTTCACCACAAAGACCTTCGGCACCGGCAGCGGTCTTGGCCTGTCGATGGTCTACGGTTTTGTCACCCAGTCCGGCGGGGCAGCCGCAGTTACGTCTGCCCCCGGGCAGGGGACCCGCATCAGCCTCTATCTCCCGGCGGTCGACCTTTCCAGCGCTGTCGAATTGCCGGAGACCTCCAACGACGGAGGTGACGAGCCGCGCGGGTCGGGCGAGCTGGTTCTTCTCGTGGAAGACAACGCGGATGTGGCAACCGTTCTTGCCGAACAGCTGAGGGATCTTGGCTATATGGTGCTGCTTGCCGAAAGTGCGGAAGACGCGCTGCAGCTTGCCGCGTCCCTGCCGGAGATCCGGTGCATGCTTAGCGATATCGTCATGCCCGGCCAGATGAACGGAGTGACGCTTGCCCGCTCCATACGCTCGGCCCGCCCTGATCTCGGCATCATCTTGATGACGGGCTACGCTGATTGGGGCATGCTGCAGGAGAAGGATGAGTCGGTTGGTTTTCCGGTTCTCTCAAAGCCCATACGCCCGCAAGCCCTTGCCCAGACACTCAGAAACACATTGAGCGCATGAACCGGCCGGACAACCAGCAAGACAAGACAGCTTCCCGGGACCACGTGGTTTATGTGGTCGACGACGAACCGGACATCTGCGCCTTGCTGAGCGATGCCATGCGTCCCTTCGCCATCAAGGCCAAGCCCTTTTCCAAGGCGCGGGATCTGCTTGACGCACTTGCCCATGGGGTGCCGGATGCCTGCCTGATCGATCTCGGCCTGCCCGACATGGAGGGCATGACCCTCATCAACGAAATCCGGAAACAGTCTTCGGTGCCAATCATCGTGCTGTCCGCCCGCAATCATTCGTCCGACCGGGTGATGGGGCTGGAGCTTGGTGCCGACGATTATGTGGTCAAGCCGTTCGATCCCCGAGAAGTGGTGGCCCGGATCCGCTCAATCCTGCGCCGGGCGGGCGAAACCCTGCCAGAGAAGACCGGCACAGCCTGCGCCCGGTTCGAAGGCTGGTGCTACCGGCCCTCCTCGCACAGCCTCACCTCCCCGGATGGTGAGGAAACCTATCTCTCCACCGGAGAAGCCTCCTTGCTGGACGCCCTGCTCCGGGCGCCCCGCCGGGTGCTGACCCGCGATTACCTGCTGGAACATGGCGGGCGGGACGAAAGCCTCGACCGTTCCATCGACGTGCGGATCTCACGCATCCGCAAGAAACTGAGCGCGCCGGGCGTTCCCAGCCTGATCCGGACGATTTACGGCTCAGGTTACATGCTCACAGCGTCCGTCGACTGGAGCTGATCACGCTACTTGGAGAAACAATTGCGGGAGGGCGGTTTCCCGTCCTCCCGCAATTCGTGATGCCTGGATGCCCGCTCAGAAGTTGAGTGAGACATCCCGGTGACCAGAGAGGCAACTCGCGACGCTGAGCGCGATGTCCCGCGGCAGAGCCGCCTGCTGGCGCAGGCCGATGTTGTTGCGGATCGCGGCGTCATAGGTTTCCAGCTTTGGCAGAAGCTCGGCTTCGGCCTTCTTCCGCCAGGCCAGATCGGCCTTCAGTGCCGCAATCGACTTGTCGATCTCGGCTTGGGCGCCGGCAATGTCATCCGCTTTCTTGCGCAGAAGCGAACGGGCATCTCCGACACCCTTGCGGATATCGCTGGTCCCTTCGATCTCGCCTATTTGCGACCGGATTTCCGCAAGCCGGTCAACGGCAGCGGTGTGCTCCAGCGTTGCGATCTCGGACTTCAGACCTTCAAGAACCGGCTCAAAGGCGGCCAGCTTGTCAGCTCCCTTGAGAACCGCGATCGTCTCGGCGAGAGGCTGATACGCAGAGTCCGCGGTCCGGCGGTAGGTCAGACGCGCCTTGTTCTCAGCCTTCTGGATGGTCGAGAAGGTCTTGTTAGCGTCCTTCCAGGTTCCGGGAATCTGAGCGATCAGCTCATCATGCTGCTTCTGCAGAGCATCGATCCGGGTCTTTGCACGTTCGCCTTGTGCCTCGGTATAGATACCTGTCGGACCAGCGCGGCTGACAACCACCTGCAGTTCCTTGATCCGGGTCTCGATCCGCAGAGCATCACGCTCAATCGCCCGCACCTCGCGATGCAACGGACGGTAGTCAACGGCAGCCTCGGTAACCGCTTTTTCAGCAGAACCGATCTCGGACATTTGCGGCATGACCTGATTTGCAGCCTCAAAGCTCTTTTTCAGGTCCTTCTGCAGATCCTTTGGCAGATAGGAGATATCCAGCCCTTCAGCCGTCTTGATCGCGGACATGATGCCCTGACCATTCTGGCTGAAGTCCTCCGCAACCGAATTCTCCATGCAATATTGCAGGCGCGGGTTCATCGGTGGCGGCGCGTTCTCGGACAAGAGACTGGACCGGTTGGGCAGATAGTTCACCAATTGCGGGTAGAAGCCGGCAATGAACAGGGCCAGAAGCTGCAGGCTGATGAAGGCCACAACCCCTTTGTACATGTCGATGGTCTTCACCGCTGCCGGAGCCACGCCGCGCAGATAGAACAGGGCGAAGCCGAAGGGCGGAGTCAGGAACGACGTCTGGATGTTCAGGCCGATCATTACCCCGAGCCACACTGCGGTGACGTTGGCCGCCGGATCCGCCAGCAGGATGGGAGCCACGATCGGCACCACGACCACCGCGATTTCAATGAAATCGAGGAAGAAGCCGAGGATGAAAATCACCAGCATGACGATCAGGAACTGAACCCAGAACCCGCCCGGGAGACCCTGCAGGAAGTGCTTCACCAGCTCTTCCCCGCCGAAGGCGCGGAAGGAGGCGGTTAGCATGGCCGCACCGATCAGGATGATGAAGACGAGCGACGAGGTCTTTGCCGTTTCCAGCATCACGCCCCGGAGCGTGTCTTCAAACTTGAGGGTACGCCAGCCGCTCCAGAACACTGCGATCAACAGTAGGGAGACAGCAATCAGCGCGATGACCAGCCCGAGCACTTCCTGAGAGGTCTGAACACGCTTGATGTTGATCGCGCCAATGAAGCTGACGACAATAGCAATCGCCAGAAGCGCAATGATCGCAAGGATCGCAGGCGTGTAGCGCGCCTTGGTTCCCTCTCCGCCAAGCCGGTAGCCGGCCATGACCATGGCGCCGATAGCACCGATCGCCCCTGCCTGGTTCACAGTTGCGATACCGGCGACAATCGAGCCAAGAACAAGGAAGATCAGGGCCAGCGGCGGCACGAGCGTGACGAAGACCTGGCCCAGGAACTTGCGGTCGAAGCCGCTGTCGCTGTGTACGGCCGGAGCCGCCTTGGGATTGATCAGTGCGAAACCGAGAATGAAGAGCATGTAGAGCCCGACGAGCACGAGGCCCGGCAGGAACGCACCCAGGAACATTTCACCAGCACTTGTAGACACCACAGCAAAGTCTGACGGCATGGTCACTTCGCCGGTAGCCTGCTTGTACAGGGTCTGGCGGATGGTTCCCGCCTGATCGACGGCGCTGGCAAGCTGGTCGGCCAGAATGATCAGAACGATCGAAGGCGGAATGATCTGTCCAAGCGTGCCGGACGCGGCAATGGTCCCGGTTGCTAGCGGCACCGAGTATTTGTTGCGCAGCATGGCAGGCAGGGAGATCAGGCCCATGGCCACCACCGTGGCGCCAACGATGCCCGTGGTGGCTGCGAGCAGCGCCCCCACGAAGACCACCGAGATGCCCAGACCGCCAGGAACCGGTCCAAACAGACGCGCCATGGTGACCAGCAGATCTTCAGCGATCTTGGACCGCTGCAGCATGATGCCCATGAACACGAACAGCGGAATGGCGATCAGCGTATCGCGCTCGGCCTCCCAGTAGATGCCCCGGAAGTTCGTGACCCCCGCACTGAGCCACTGGCTGGGTCCCCCGATCGAGAAATATGCGTCCACACTTCCCGTGAACACATACCCCGCGAGGGAGGCGATGCCGATGGTGATGATCGCCGAGCCCGGCAGAGCAAAGGCCACCGGAAATCCGGAACCCAGCGCGGTAGCCATCAGCAGGATGAGAAGGATTAGAAAGAAAAGTTCCATATCATTCGGTCTCTGACGGCTTATTGGACGGTATGGGAATCATGGTCGCGTCCGCCGGGTTCACCCCGGATATCGGCCACCGCATCCATGAAATAGCTGACGAACTGAACCATCATGGTGACTGCGAAGACACCGAGGTAACCTGCCATCAGATATTTGACATAAAGTCCGAAGCCAGCCTGCGTCGTCTCGTAAGAGAGGATCGGGCTGTTGATGATGTTCTGCTTGCCACCCATGCCGATGATCAGCACAACCCAGCACAAGGCAACGCCCAGGAAGAGACTTCCAATCGCGTTCACATAGCCCTTCGTGCGGCGGCTGAAGCTGGCATAGAGAATGTCCACGCGCACATGCCCCTCTTCCAGCAGCGTGTAGGCGCTGGCGAACAGAAACAGCCCGGCGTACCAAAAGCGCACCAGGTCAGCCATGAAGGCCTGCTCATAGGAGAAGATAAAGCGGCCGATCACGATCAGCAGCTCCGACACAACAACAAGAAGAGCCAGCCAGGTGAACCCGAGTGTCCGGGTAAAGGCGGCGATGACAAAGGACAGGGCGATCAGCGGCATGTGCACATAGGCGCCGCGGAACTGCGAACGGCCAAGTTCTGCCGTGAGGTCCGTACCGGCAACCGCTTCAAGCAACCCTTCCACGCGGAGGAAGGAAATAACCGTATCGACCACACCGACAATCACCACTGCCCAGAACGCTGCACGGATCAGATAGGCATTCAGGTCACTGATGCGTTTGGAATCCTGCCGTAGCGTCACTGAACCGGTCTTGCCGACATAGACGAAGGCCAGAGCCACCATCACTCCGTAGACACCAAGCTGGGCCCACGACCAGACGATCGGAAGCGAGCCGTTTGCCTTGCCTCCGAAGATCGGCGCAATGCCCGGCAGGTCCTGCCAGTAATTGAGATAGTTGTTGAGCAGAAAGGCTGCCATCACGGCCAGAATCGCCCAACCGAGCATGCGCACCGGCACCGGATTCTTGCCCGAACCGGTCTGGCTGCTGACATGGGCGGACATTCCGGCCGGAACGCCGTGAGCGGACGTCATCGCAGGTTGTCCTTTGAAAGATTGGATACAACAAGGTAGGGGACGGAATTTCTTCCGTCCCCGCTTTCAGGACCAGACATCCGCCGCCTTAGACGGTGATGCCCAGAACGCGGTTCCGCTGCTGCGTGTAACCAGTGTCGGCCAGGAGCATCCAGCGGCCGATTTCGGTACGCGCCTTCGCGAAGCTTTCGTGGGTACGTGCAGCAAGATCAGAATGCTGGATGGTTTCCTCGAACACGGCCTCGGCAGCATCGCCGAAGGCATCATAGACTTCGTCCGAGAACTTCTTCAGGACGACGCCGTGCTCGTTGATCAGCTTTTCAAGGTAGACACCGTTGTTGTTGTTGGTTTCTGCCATCTGCAGGGCGTTTTCTTCCATGCAGGCTGCCTTGATGATTTGCTGATCGGTCTTGGACAGCGAGGTTAGCCAGGACTTGTTGCAGCCCAGCGCAAGCTGGGAGCCCGGCTCATGCATGCCCGGATAGTAGTAGTACTTCGCGGCTTCGTAGAACTTCATGAAATAGTCGTTCCACGGGCCAACCCACTCGGTTGCGTCAACAGCGCCAGAAACGAGGTTTTCGTAGATCTGGCCACCCGGCAGGGACACCGGAGACGCACCGAGCTTTGCCATGACGTCACCGCCCAGGCCCGGAATACGCATCTTCAGACCCTTGAGGTCGTCAGCGGTTTCGATTTCCTTGTTGAACCAGCCGCCCATCTGCACGCCGGTGTTGCCGGCTGCGAAGTTCTGCAGGCCGAATTCGCCGGCCAGTTCATCCCACAGCTCCTGACCGCCGCCGAACTTGATCCAGGCGTCGATTTCCGCATAGGTCAAACCAAAGGGAACAGCCGTGTAATAAGCCCAGGCCGGGTGCTTGCCCTTCCAGTAATAGTCCGCGCCGATATAGGCCTGCGCGTTGCCGGAAGCGACTTCGTCAAAGGAGTCAAATGCGCCGACGCGTTCGCCAGCAGCGAAATACTGAACGTTGATACGGCCTTCGGTCAGTTCACCGATACGAGCGGCAAGGCGCTGAGCCGAGGTGCCGAGACCCGGCATGTCCCGCGGCCAGGTCGACACAATCACCATCTCGGTGGTCGACTGCGCGATTGCCGGAGCTGCCAGCGCGGTTGCCGCTACGGCACCACCCGCACCAAGACCTGCTTTCTTAATAAATGAACGACGATCCATGTACTTTCTCCTCCCATACCGGATGTCAAATTCAATCGGCGCTTACACTTGCACCGATCTAACTGTATGTCTAGGAGAACGGGAGAGCTTTGCGCTATTCGTGGTTCTGCGCATTGATTGCGTAGTAATACTGAACCGGCTGCGGAACTCCGCCGGAAAACTGCGTTAAGCGAGATGGACCACCCGATTCCGTGACCTTCAAAACCAAACTCATGCTGATAACGCTGCTGCCATTGGTGACGGTTTCGTTGCTGATTGGTGTGGCCAGCTATTACCAGGCGCAGCAGTTGATCGAGGCCGAAACGGCGTCCGTGGAACAGCGGGTTCTGGAAGCCAAGAAGACGGAAATCCGCAATTACATAAGCCTTGCCCTCACGTCGATCCAGGAGATCTACGAGAAGGAGCCAGGAGGACGGGGCGCCGCCCAAGCCGCGGTCAAGCGGATCCTGAACGACATGACCTTCGATGAAGACGGATACTTCTTCGTCTATGAGCTCGACGGCACAAACATTGTCCATCCCAAGCTCAATTATCTGGTGGGAAACAATTGGTGGGATCTGCAGGACCCTAATGGCGACTACGTCATCCGGAACCTGATCCTGGAAGCCAAGAAAGGGGGCGGTTTCCACCGCTATGTCTGGCACAAGCCCAGCACAGGCAAGGTGGAGGAGAAACTGGCCTACGCCATCCTGCTCGACAAATGGGGCTGGATGATGGGAACCGGTCTCTATACCGACGATATCGCAAGCGAAATATCCAGCATGAACAATGATTTCGAGGAGGCCATCCGCCAAACGGTCATTGCCATTTTCGCAATCACGCTTGTCGCCATCATGATCGCCGGAACCTTGATCATCGGCGTGCGCTTTTCCGAACAGCTCTTTGCAGACGTCAAGCTCAAGGAGCTCACGAAGCGTATCGTCGACGTCCAGGAGCAGGAGCGCAAGCGCGTGTCCACGGAGCTGCATGACAGCATATCCCAGCTGCTCGTTTCCATCCGCTACGGCCTTGAGATGATACAGGCGGAAGCTGCCGACCATCCAGTACTGAAACGCCAGGCAGACAAGTGCCTTGCCATTCTGGACGGCACGCTCGCTGAAGTGCGGCGTATTTCACGTGACCTGCGCCCAAGCGTATTGGATGACATCGGTCTTGCGGCAGCCCTTGTCAGTCTTGGCAAGGAATTCGAGATGCAGTCGGGCATCAAGGTGACCGTTAGCGCGGACCGCAGCCATTCCCGGCTTTCCGATGGTGCCAAGACAGCGCTTTACCGGGTCGTTCAAGAGGCGATGACGAATGTCGCCCGGCACTCTGCCGCCGATCATGTGGATATCCGCCTATCCGTTGGTCCGAGCCTGCTGACCCTTACCATCGAGGACAACGGCAGGGGACTGCCAATGCCTCTTGGGACAGGCACCGGCCTTGGTATCCCGAACATGCGCGAGCGCATGGAAAGCCATAACGGGTTTCTCCAGCTTTCAAACCTTGCCAAAGGCGGAACCCGGATCCAAGTGACGATGCCGCTTGAGAAACAGTATGCTCCTCAATCCAGTCAGGCGGCCTGATGACCGGCTCTCCTTCCCTCTCTTCACTGCATCAGACAAAACGGATCCGGGTGCTCCTGGCCGATGATCACGAGCTGGTACGGGATGGAATTCGCGCGCGCCTCGAAAAGACGACGACCCTTGAGGTTGTCGGAGAGGCGACCAATGGCCGGGAAGCCGTGGAGAAAGCCGAAGCCCTGAAGCCCGATGTGGTCCTGATGGATGTTTCAATGCCGCTGATGAATGGTCTGGACGCCGCCCGCGAAATCCAGCGCAAGTTTCCGGCAACGGGGATCCTCGTTCTGTCGATCTACGACAATCCGGAATATGTCCGGGGTGTCATGCAGGCAGGGGCCCGCGGCTATATCCTGAAAGACATTTCGGCCATCGAAATGATCACTGCGATTACGTCCGTGGCAAGTGGCGGTTATTATTTCTCTTCCGCCGTGGGGCCGACGCTGATCGGGTCCAAGCCTCCAGTTCAGAAGGAAGATCCCTATGGCCTGACAGACCGGGAGCGGGAAGTCCTTCTCGGTATTGCCAAAGGCCAGCCGAACAAGGAAATTGCCAAGTCCCTGGGGATCAGCGTAAGGACGGTGGAAACACACAGGCTGAACCTCCGTGAAAAAGTCGGCAGCAAGAACGCGGCCCAGCTCTACAAGATCGCTCAGGATCTCGGATTGCTCGTCTAAACTGAACTGCGGCCGATCAGGCCTTCTTCAAACCCGGACACGTTTTCCCAAATGACCAAGCCCCTCATCCTCGTGACCTCTGACGTCAAGCCGGTTGACGGTTACAACTGGCATGCAGCGCCCTCGACCTACCTGAAGGCCGTGATCAGCGGCGCTGACGCGTTGCCCGTCATCCTTCCCTCCTTCGGTGCGGATATTGATCTGGATGCTGTGCTCGACCGGGTGGACGGCGTTCTGGCGACCGGATCACGCAGCAACGTCAATCCTGAACTTTATGGCGGCGAGGCGACTGAGGCCAACGGGCCGTATGATCCGGAACGTGACGCCACCTCCTTGCCCCTGCTGCGCCGCGCGATTGAACGGGGCATCCCGGTCTTCGCCATTTGCCGGGGCATGCAGGAACTGAACGTTGCCATGGGTGGAACGTTGCTGTCCGAAATACAGGATCTCGACGGACGGGATGATCACCGTGCTCCCGTGTCGGAGCATCAGGACGAGCGGTTCAAAATCGCGCATCCCATTGCCGTCAAGCCGGGAAGCCAGCTGGAGGCCGTCGTCAGCAGTCCGGAGATCAATGTCAATTCCCTGCACCGGCAAGCCCTTGGCACGCTCGGTGAAGGCGTTGAGGTCGAGGCCTCGGCGGAAGACGGTACCATCGAAGCCGTCAGCATCAAGAATGCCTGCGGCTATGTTCTTGGCACCCAGTGGCACCCGGAATACTGGGTCGGCAGCGACGCGCCTTCCGCAAAGCTGTTCAAGGCCTTTGGCGATGCAGCGCGCGCCTACCGGTCGGCGCAGAAGTAACCAGCCCTGGCAGCTCAAAAAAGAAGCCCCCGCGCCTTCCGGTACGGGGGCTTTTTTCGTTCAAGCTTCCAAAACGGTCAGATCAGCCCCACCCTGCGGTGGCAATCAACAGGGTTAGACCGAGGAAGAAAACAATGAAGGCTCCAAGGATGCCCAGCGTCCGCTGGATCCTGCCTGCCATGACCGACTCTTGACCGAACAGACGCGTCGCCAGATCCCGCGCGCCGACAGCAAGCGAGGCCAGAATGGATACGGTGATGCCGGTTCCAACCGCCATGGCAAAGGTAGAGGCAACGCCGGCCCAGATCATGTTCTGAGACAAGGCGAAGACCAGCACGATCAGGGCGCCCGAGCAGGGACGCAGGCCGACCGCCAGAATGATCGACACCATCCGGCCAACCGACAGGGGCTCCTGCAGCATGTCCGGCGCCGGCGCATGGGAATGGCCGCAGCTTTCACAAACACCGTCGGCGCCGACAACATGCTCCTCATGCGCATGATGGTGGTGATGAGAATGGTGTCCGTGGCCATGATCATGGTTATCGTGATGACCATGATGCGCGTGGCTATGGCTTTGATCGTGGTTCCCCATGATCGCCGGGCGGAACAGCTTCTGCCAGAGCAGGACCATACCCAGAAGCATCACCAGGGCATAGGATCCAATCTCGAACCACCGTGCGGTGTCCTGGATGGCAATGGAGGTCAGCTTCAAGGCGATTGCGGCGATCCCTATCAGGAGCACCGCCGTGACAGCCTGGGCGAAAGCGGACAGGAAGGAGAGAAGAATGCCCTTCTTCAACGTTTCGTTGTTGGCCAGAAGATAGGACGAGATGACAGCCTTGCCATGCCCCGGCCCGGCCGCATGGAAGATGCCATAAAGGAATGAAATCCCGACCAGCAGCCAGCCCGCATTGGGATTGGTGCGGAAGGAGCGCATTGCGGAAATGAGCTTCTGATAGAAATCGGCCTGGAAGCTGGCGATCGTGCCGAACCAGCGGTCTGCAAGGCTCCGGCGGGATTGCGATGCACTCGGTGCGGCCTGGTCAGCTGCAGGCTGGTCATGCGTGGCAGCAGCATTCCCTGGCTGAGCCGGTGTGGTGTTGAGTGCGGCGTCTATGGCCGCCTGGCCTTCCGCCTTTGCCGCATCCGCACTTTGGGGCGCGGGATCGCGTGTTCCGGATGCAGGCGTGCTGCCATCGGCGAGCACCATGGCCGGAGCATTGTCACAGGTCACGATCATCTGATTGACTTGGCTTGCCGCCGCGTCCTGCAGCTCCGGCGGAATGTCGCGCTGATCGGCGCCGATCTGGGCCAGCGCATAGGCAGCTGCTGCATCCATCGGCGGCGGGTCCTTCCGCTCCACCTTGCAGGCTCCCGGAGCATTCCTGACCCCGACAGCGTCAGGCCGCTTGCTGAAACGAAAGTCGACGTAATAGGTCGGATCGTAGACATCGAGGGTAATCGGACGGGTAGCGTCCGTAGAACTCTTTAGGGGCAGCGTGAAATGCAGCTCGAGAAGCTGAAACGTCGTCGGCACCTTGGTGCCGTTGCGGATCTCGTCATCCTTCATCGCCTGAATGTCTTCAGGCTTCATGGCCCAGTAGTCAGCGAGGGGCACGTCGGCAACTTCAAGCCAGTAGTCGTCGGGTGGCGCGTTGAAATCCAACTCGACCCGGGCGTTATCACCGAAAGTGAAGTAGCCAAACTCGGCCATGCTCTCGACGTTGACCTTGGCCAGCTCTGAAAGCTCCTTCCTGTCATAGACACCATCATTGTTGGTGTCGAAGCCCTGGATGGCGAAGGCGGTAAAGGCATCGTCAAACCGGAACACATGCTCGACAGCAACCGCATAGCCCTTGTCATCAAAGACAAGATGGCTGGTCGCCTCTACGAAAACGTGAGGATGCGACTGTGCCATGCGCACGGGTCCGAGGACCGCGATGCTCAGAACCAACAGGCGGATGAGGGCGGAAATCAGGTGGCTTCGCAAGATCATGTATTCCCGTGAGAGGGCCGTTGCCTGTGTTTGCCTCCGGAAGGGGGCGGGATCAAGGCCGATCTGCTTCGCAGCGCAGAAAAGGCGAAGAATAATAAAATCCGGTATATCTCCAACAGAGGATGAAACTGGTACTTAGTCCGGCAAAATAAGGAAAATTAGACACAATATTTCCAGTAAAAAGCGCATATTTATCTCTACGCAGACCAATCCGCTGAGGCGATCATGAACGCTGTATCCAAGACCATTTCCCCTTCCACGGTTTTTGACCATCCGGAATTCGCAGACCACGAGGACGTAGTGTTTGTCCGGGACAAGAAAACGGGGCTCAAGGCGATCATCGCCGTGCACGACACCACATGCGGCCCCGCCCTTGGGGGCTGCCGCGTCTGGCCCTACGAGACCGCTGGCGAGGCTCTGACAGACGCGTTGCGCCTGTCCCGTGGCATGACCTACAAGAATGCGCTTGCCGGCTTGGATCTGGGCGGTGGCAAGGCGGTTATCATCGCCGATCCGCGCAAGGACAAGACACCCGGGATGATGGAGGCCTTTGGCCGGCACGTTGAGCGCCTGTCCGGCACCTATATCACTGCCGAAGACGTCGGCGTCTCCACGGACGATATGGAAGCCGTTGCCCGGCACACCAGCCATGTGCGCGGCACCATGGCAACCGGCCTTGGCGACCCGTCGCCCTATACGGCTCTCGGTGTCTTCGAAGGCCTCAAAGCTGCCGCCGCTCACGTCTATGGCACGTCTGATCTAACCGGTAAAACCGTCTCTGTTCTCGGTCTCGGCCATGTCGGCTATGCCCTGTGCCAGATGCTGCATGAGGCTGGGGCCAAGCTGGTTGTTTCCGATATTCACGCGCCTGCCGTACTCAGGGCTCTGGATGAGTTCGGCTGCAAAGCGGTCGATCCAAGTGAAGCGCACCGGATCAAGGCAGACATTTTCGCCCCCTGCGCCCTGGGCGGGATTCTCAACAGCCGGACCATTCCGCAGCTGTCGGCGAAGGTCGTCGCCGGGGCAGCCAACAACCAGCTCCAGACGCCGCAAGACGGCACGAGCTTGCGGGACCGCGGCATCCTCTACGCGCCGGATTATGCCATCAACGCCGGTGGCGTGATCTCAATCGCCCTGGCCTCACCGGGCGCGGGTGAAGATAAGGTGCGCGCAAAGACACTGGCAATCGCCGGCACATTGTCGGAAATCTTCAAACGGGCCGATGCAACTGGCGAAACGCCAGAGCACATCGCGGACCGGATGGCGGAAGAGCGTCTCCGTAAATAACGCCGCGCGGATCGCAGTCAGCCGGGGCAGTTTTCTCCGGTCCGCTTGCGTTCCGCGAACCACGCGACCAGATGATCCACAAAAGCCCGCACCTTGCCGGTCAAATGGCGGCGGTGCGGGTAGACCGCATAAATGCCCCGGTTGTCGGGTTCATAGTCTTCCAGCATGGGCACGAATGTCCCGTTCCGGATATCCTCCGACACAAAGATCAGCGGCGTGCGCAGAAAGCCCAAATTGCAGAGTGCCGCATCCCGTCCAGCCGACGCGCTGTTGACCTCCACAGGGCCGCTGACAGTCACCGTGATGCGTTGCCCATTTTCCGAAAAGCCCCAGTTCTGTTTGAAGCGATAGTTCGTATCGATGATACACGGACGGGACTGAAGATCTGCCGGGGTCTGCGGAACTCCGTATTTTTCAATCACCTGAGGCGTCGCGCAGACGACCGTACGGAACGGCGCAATTTTGCGGGCAATCAGGCTGGAATCCTCCAGATCCGTGACACGGATCGCGACATCAAAGCCTTCATCGACCACATCGACAAACCGGTCCTCCAGACGCAGATCCAGCACCACTTCAGGATTATCGACCAGGAACTCCATCATCGCCCGGTTCAGCCAGCCATCGCCCATGGAGCGCGGCGCGGACACCCGCAGGCGTCCCCGGATCGCATGGTGAGAAGACTGGACCGACGCCTGAAGATCATCGATCCGCTGCAGGATCTCCGCCGCTTCCTTGTAATAGGCCTCGCCCACCTCGGTCAGCGAGACCTGCCGCGTGGTCCGGTTCAAAAGCCGTGCCCCAAGCTCGTCTTCAAGCTCGCCGATATACTTGGACACCAGCGCCTTGGATCGCCCCATTTCCCGGGCGGCAGCGGAAAAGCCCTTGCTATCGACGACCTGGATAAAACAGCGCATGCGGGTGATGGCGTCCATGGGTGCAAAAGGCCTTTGGCTCGCGGATTTAAAAGAAAGGCAAATTGAAGCCGAAACCGCCCGGAAAGCAAGTCTTCAGCCAGGCAGGATGGGTTCATGCGACAGCAGCTCCGCCATCGGCCCGCGGATCATGCGCCCCTTCCAGACCGCCACGGGCATTGCGCACGATCATGCCAGCGTGGCCCATCGTATCGGAATAGTCCTCGCCGATCTGCACGACCTCATGCCCGGCCCGCTCCAAGGCACGGACGAGATCCGGATCGGACCGGCTTTCCAGCCGGAGTGCCGTCGCCGCATCTCCCCAGGTGCGGCCAAGCAACCAGCGCGGCGCGTCAATGGCCTCGCCAACGGGCATCTTGTTGAAGACATGGCGGGCGAAGATTGCAGCCTGGGTCTGAGGCTGCCCCTCACCGCCCATGGTGCCATAAGTGACCGTCCTGCCGTCGGACAAACGCGCCATCGCCGGGTTGAGCGTATGGAACGGCAACCGCCCCGGTGCCAGCGCGTTGAGATGCTCGGGATGCAGGGAGAAGCTGGCACCCCGGTTCTGCCAGGTGATGCCCGTGCGCGGCAGAACGCAGCCGGAGCCGAACTCCCAATAGACCGACTGGATGAACGACACAGACACGCCCTTGCTGTCGACAGCCCCCATCCAGATGGTATCGCCGTCTTTCGCCACATGGGGCCAGGGCAGCGCCCGCTTCATATCAATCCGGTGGACTTCCGCATCCAGCCAGTCCGGCTTGAGGAAGGTGCTGGCTGGCTCAGGCGCGTGCATAGGGTCAGTCACCACCCGGTCCCGGATGATAAAGGCGCGCTTGGTGGCCTCCACCAGCCCATGCACCAGATCATAGCCCTCGCGGCCATTGACCGTCAGCCGGTCGTAGAGCCCAAGAATGATCAGGGAAGCGAGGCCCTGTGTCGGCAAGGGCGTGTTGAAAATGGTGCCGCAGGACAATTGCGTCTTCAGCGGCTCCCGGAAACGCGCCTCATAGCGCTCCAAGTCTGCCTTGGTGACAGGCGATCCGCTCCGCTCCAGATCTTCGGCGATCGCTGCTCCAACATCGCCACGGTAGAAGTCATCAAGACCTGCATGCGCCAGATGATCCAAGGTATCCGCCAATCGCTCCTGCCGGAGCAAGTCCCCCTCTTCCGGAGCCTTGCCATCCTTCAGAAAGACCTGAGCAAATCCTGGCTGTTCCTTCAGCTCTTCGAGTTTCTCAGCTGTCAGAGCCGCCTGGCTCCGGGTGACCGGCGTGCCCTCCTTGGCAGAACGCACGGCGGCGGACAAAAGCTCGCGCAGAGGCATCCGGCCAGCTCCAATGGATCTGGCCCCTTCCAGCGCCTTGTCCCAGCCCCCGATGGTTCCCGCGACCGTCAGAGCGGCAAGCGGGCCCCGGGTGGGAACGGTGCTGTGCCCGGCCTTGTTATAGGCCTCGATAGTAGCCCTGGAACCAGCTCCACCGCAGGCCATCAGCGCTTTGGGATCCTTCCCTGGCTCCGCAATCAGCCAGAACCCATCCCCTCCGATGGCGTTCATATGCGGATAGACGACGGCGATGGTGGCCGCGGCGGCAACCATGGCCTCGATAGCTGAGCCGCCCTCGGCCAGAATATCCGCGCCCGCCTGTGCCGCAGCCTTGTGCGGGGCGACAACCATGCCGCCGGAAGAAGTGATGGTATCCATGTGGGCTCCGTTAGCGTCTCATGTGGGACCGGCGCAGGCGAATGCGCTTGAGTGGACGGCCAGCCGCCTGAAGCAACCGCATCAGTAGAAGGCCTGCAAAGGCACCAAGACCCGCGCTTGCCAGACCTTCGGTGGTCACGGGAACGGCTGGCTCGAAATCGGCAGCCGTTGCCTTGGCAAGAGCGGGGTCGGCGTTTTCCGCAAAGATGACAATGCGGGCAAAGGGGCCAGCCGTTGCCATTGCCAGTTGCTGACGGCGCAACTTCTCCAGCCTCTCTTGCGTTCTGGCAAGCGTGTCCCCGCGCTGGCGGATGAAGAGGTCTTGCCCGCCGCGCATGCGCTGAAGGGCTTCATCGGGAGAAAGACCGAAGCTTTCCGCATCGGTCCTGAAATCAGCCATCACCTCCGCCAGCGCATCGATGGTGCCACCGAGCCGCTGACGGTATTGCTGGGCAAACTCGGGAAGCTGAGAAGCCGTGCCGCCCGTCACAAGCATGACGGCTAGCATGATGATCCTCAGCATGGCCTCTCCTCCCCCTTGCCTCCGCCTACATCAGCGACACGATCCCCGCCTCGCCTTCCTCCGTACCGAAGGCAAGCCGGACACCTGCATCATCCCAGGACAGGGAGCTGACGGCCCCCTTGCCCGGACGGCGCAAAAGCACTTCCGCATTGTCCTCAAAGCGGCACATGAGCACCATGCCATCCGCATAGCCGACAGCGGCCACCTCTTCCTTGGGATGACAGGCAACCGCCGTGACAAGACTGTCGCCCCGGGTGCCCAGTTGCAGCGGCGTCTGCCCCATCGGGCCGGTCTTGCCGAAGAAAGGCCAGACGATGGCAGCTGTCGCTCCGGAGGTCGCCAGATACCGGCCTTTCACGGACCAGCTCCAGGACTTCACCTTGGAAGGATAGCCGGTCATGCGCATGTCCTGCATGTCAGACAAGCGCCAGCCATGCATGGCGTTTTCCTGCATGCTGGAGACGAGATACTTGCCATCCGGAGAGAAGGTCACGCCCAGATGCGCGCCTTTCCAGGGCAGTTCCTGCGGCTTGCCGGTGGCATTGGCCCACCAGATGGTGGCGCCGTCATAGCGACCGACCGCCAGTTTCATGCCCTTGGGAGCAAAGGCGATCCCGCCAACAGCGCGCTCATGATTGAACTCATTTTCCTTGCCGTCCGCCAGACGCACCCAAGCAGTGCGGCCGGAGGCAAAGGCAATGGCACCGGACGGACCGCAGGCGATCATGTCGATCCATTTGCGCGGACGCTCGGCCATAAGCTCAAACGAGCCATCCGGCGCAATGCAGACAATACGGCCATCATCGCCGGAAGTCAGCAGCGCCTTGCGGTCCGGCATTTCCTCTGCCGCAAGAAGACCAGCCTTGTGCGGGCGGACCTCGTTCTGACCGGAGCCGATCAGAACGACAACCCCCTCGCCAGTTGCGAAATAGGCCTGATCGGCAATGAACCCGGCGCGGACGACAAAGCCATCCACCTCCACAGGAGCGAGTGTTGTCACTGTACTCGGCCCCTTAGCTGACTGCGCAAGCGTTGAAGCTGGAACGCAGCACATCCCAGTTCAGATCACGGCCGATAAACACAAGCCGGCTTTCCCGCGGCTCGTCTGCACCCCAGTCCCGCTGATGATCGCCTTCGACGATCATGTGGACACCCTGAATGACATAGCGCTGCGGATCATCCTTGAGGGCGATGATGCCCTTCATACGCAGGATGTTCGGGCCCTGCACCTGGGTGACCTGATTGATCCAGGGGAAAAACAGCTCCGGATCCAGATCGCCCGCCTTGAGGGAGATGCTCTTGACCGAATGCGGGTTGTCATCATGGTGATGATGATCGTGATCGCAATCCGGGCCGCACTCATGGCCGTGGTCGTGATCATGGTGATGCCCGTGATCGTGTCCGTGATCGTGGCCATGGTGGTGGTGATCATGGTCATGATCGCAGTCAGGGCCGCATTCGTGCTCATGATGGCCATGCTGCAGGAAATGCGGATCCAGCGACAGAATGCGGTCAAGATCGAAAGCGCCGCGATCCAGAACAGACTTCAGGTCGATGGCGCAGCGCTCGGTCCGGTGCAGGACGGCATAGGGATTGATCGTCCGGATGCGGGCCTGAACCTTGTCCAGCTCTTCCGCGGAAACCAGATCGGTCTTGTTGAGCAGGATCACGTCGGCAAAGGCGATCTGATCTTCGGCCTCTTCCGTGTCTTCCAGACGCTGCAGCACGTGGCGCGCATCGACCACGGCAACGACGGCGTCCAGCTTGGAGGCGGCCCGCACATCGTCATCCATGAAGAAGGTCTGGGCGACCGGAGCCGGATCGGCAACGCCGGTGGTCTCCACAATGATGGCGTCGAAGGCGCCCTTGCGCTTCATCAGGTTCTGAACGGTACGGATCAGGTCCCCGCGCACGGTGCAGCAGATGCAGCCGTTGTTCATTTCAAAGATTTCCTCGTCGGACTCGACCAGGAGATCATTGTCGATGCCGATCTCGCCAAACTCGTTGACGATGACCGCGTAACGCTGACCGTGGTTCTCGCTCAAAATGCGGTTCAGCAGCGTGGTTTTGCCCGAGCCGAGATAGCCCGTCAGAACGGTAACCGGAATCTGGCTGGTGGAGTTGGTCTGGGTGTCAGACATGAAACAGCCCCTTGAAGGAAACAGGATTGGCCAGGCGTCTGCCCGGCATGAGTCTCGGGGAATATAGGCGGTCTTTTCCCCGACGTGGAGTGCCCAATACGTATTTGTCTGAAAGCGCAAAGATTTGCGTTTTTCCGGCGCCTGAGACCGGGGCAGAGGAGCCTGCGCGAACACCTTTGGCAGGAACAGCCCTTTTCAGACCGGGGTTTGCGGGGGTACGCATGATCAACTGTCAGCCGTTGGAGGAAACATGGGACTGCAGACCATTGCCGGCTTCGACCGGATCGGTGAGGAAAACGCCTTTGCGGTTCTCGCCCGCGCGACGAAACTTGCGGCGGAAGGCCGGGACATCATCAATCTCGGCATCGGTCAGCCGGATTTCCAGACCCCGCCGCACATTGTCGAGGCCGCCATCAAGGCACTTCGGGATGGGCACCACGGCTATACACCGGCGACCGGCATCCTGCCCCTGCGCGAAGCGGTCTGTGCCGATCTTGCGAAACGCACGGGACACACGCCGAACCCGGACAATGTGCTGATCGTGCCGGGCGGCAAGGTCACCATGTTCATGGCGATCCTGATGTTCGGCGAGCCCGGCGCGGAAATCCTCTATCCGGATCCCGGCTTCCCCATCTACCGCTCCATGATCGAATTCACTGGCGCAACGCCGGTTCCGGTTCCCATCCGCGAAGAGAACGGGTTTGCTTTCTCGGCAGAGGAAACCCTTTCGCTGATCAACAGCAAGACCCGGCTTCTGATTCTCAATTCCCCGGCCAACCCAACCGGCGGGGTGACGCCGCGGGCCGAGATTGAAAAGCTGGTGAAAGGCCTTGAGGCTTTCCCGAATGTCGCGGTCATGTCGGATGAGATCTATGCCCAGATGACCTATGACGGCATGGAGCATGTGTCGCTGCTGGGGTTCGACTCCATCCGCGACCGCCTGATCTTGCTGGACGGCTGGTCCAAGACCTACGCCATGACTGGCTGGCGCATGGGCTATTCCGTCTGGCCGCACGCCCTGATCGACAAGGCACGCAAGCTTGCCGTCAACTGCTGGTCCTGTGTCAACGCACCGGCCCAGTTCGCAGGCCTGGCCGCCCTCACCGGACCACAGGATGCTGTCCGGGAGATGGTTGCTGAGTTCGACCGGCGCCGGAAAGTGGTTGTCGATGGCCTGAATGCACTGCCCGGCGTCACCTGCCGCACGCCCCTCGGCGCCTTTTACGCGTTCCCGAACATTAAGGGCACGGGCTGGAAGGCAAAGGCGCTCGCCTCGGCTTTGCTTGAGGACTGCGGTGTTGCCACCATTGGCGGCCCCGACTTCGGAATTCTGGGCGAGGGCTATATCCGCCTCAGCTATGCAAACTCGACAGAGAACATCCAGCGGGCTCTAGCCCGTATGAAAGAATTCCTGAGCACGCACAGCAAGAGCTGACATCCAAGAAAACGCAGAAACCGGCAGGAAACCCTTGCCGGTTTCCGCCGTACCTGAGAGGATAACCTCCTCATCAGGAGGATATTGGCATGTCCGGATCTATTCCCCGCTGGGTCCTGTTTTCAGCCGGAGCGGCTGTTCTGTACTGCATCGTCGTCATGGGCGGCGTTGTTACCTACAACACCTCGGTTCTGAACGCGTCAAGCTACGCGGAAATCACCGGCGGCGGCTTCATCTACAATTACCGGATCGCCGATATCCGCTCAGGGATCACTGTCGGCGTCCGGCGGGAGCTGCCAGCCGGAACCCATCTCGTTGCCGACTTGGAAACTCCGGACGGCATGCTTGAACTCAACCAGGACTTCGTGCCCGGTCACAGAAACTACATGTTCGAGACCCCCCCTCTGACAGGCGTGGAGCCGGACCGTGATTATCTGGCCCGGCTGCGGGTTGTTGATGCTGTCACAGGCAATGAGATCGAACGCCACGAAAAGGCCCTCAAGACAGGTGTCGCCCCGAAGGTAATGCCGGACAAGCCTCTAACGCTCGGCCCCGGCTATTACCCCAATCCGGATTTCTGGAAGAAACCGGACGACGCCGATCCAACCAAGGCAAGCCTCACGAACGGCGGGTGACAGCCGCCGTTTCGGCAACGGGCGTAATGGCCTTGCCGGTCTCGAACCAGCTGACCAGATTATCGACGACCAGTTGCCCCATTGCGTCCCGCGTGCTGACAGACGCAGATCCCACATGCGGCAGCAGAACCGCATTCGGCAGAGCCATAAGCGCTTCTGGAACATGCGGTTCGTTTTCAAACACATCGAGACCGGCGGCATGGATAGTGCCGTTGGACAGGGCGTCAATCAGGGCCAGCTCATCCACCACGGTGCCGCGGCCGATGTTGATCAGAATGCCCGTCGGGCCAAGGGCCTTGAGGATTTCCGCATTGATCATGTGCCGGGTTTCGTCGCCACCAGGCGCAACCAGCATGAGCGTATCGACGGTCTCGGCAAGCCCCTTCAAGGTCGCGTGATATGGATAGGTGACACCAGCCTGCTGGTTGCGCCCGTGATAGTGCACTTTCAGACCGAAGGCCTCTGCTCGCGAAGCAATGGCCTTGCCGATCCGGCCAAGGCCGACGATCCCGAGCGTCCGGTCCTTAAGGGAGGCCTTGGTCAGCGGGAACGGTCCCTTGCCGCTCCAGTTGCCGTCACGCAGCCAGCGTTCGGCAGCTGACAACTCTCGAACCGTCATGATCAGAAGCCCAATCGCGGTATCCGCGACTTCTTCCGTCAGTACGTCAGGCGTGTTGGTGACCATTATGCCGCGAGCCCCACAAGCTTCCGCATCAATGTTGTCGTAGCCGACGCCGAAATTCGACACGATCTCGAGATACGGGAACTTGTCCAGATAGGCCGCATCGATCCGAGTCCCAAGCACGGCAAGACCCCGCACTCCAGCAGAACTTGCGCTTATGGCTTCGCCGCCATCCGCGGCCTCATAGGGCTTGTGAAGGGTAAAGCGCGCTTCCAATCCGTTCAGAACGATATCCCGCATTGCCTTGGGCATTAAAATCTCTGGCTTGCTCATCAGAGCATTTCTCCCGTCTGGTACTCTGGCGCGTAACGGCACCCGTTTACAGGTACACGAAACCCTCACCGATCGCATAGCCACCGAGCGGAATCTTTGCCAACCAGCCCGCTGGTTCTACTGGTTCCCGCAACTTGAAAATTGGTAGAAATGGCAAGTGCTCAGATTGGGTTTACACGCTAAACTAGATCAATTGAGCGGCCGCCACCCCATAACGGTATTCTTTTGTTTAGCATTTTCAGCAAAAATCAAACCACCTACCGTTACGGAATCAAAGAATGTCCTCATCGAGCCATATCAGCGGAATCCATCTCGATCTGGAGAAAACATTCGGGGCAATGTCCGAGTGTGTGATCATCACCCGTCCGGATAGAAGGGTCCTGTTCCTGAACCGGGCAACAGAGCAACTGTTTGGCTATTCCCTGACAGAATTGATCGGGAAAACAGGAGAAGACCTCTACGCCAATCCCTCGGACTTTGAGACTGCCGGCAAGATTCATCAGGAAGCGGCCCACAATCGCGACGGCCAGAAGTTCGTGATGGAGTTGAAGAGCAAGCAGGGACGGATCTTTCATGTCGAAACGATCACAACGCCCCTGTTCGATGCAACGTCCAAGCACGTCGGCTATCTCCTCATGGGGCGGGACATTACCGACCGTCTCGAACTTGAGGCCATGGTCGAGAACTCTCTCCAAACCCTTGAGGATGCGATCGAGACGATTTCTGAAGCCTTCGCGCTTTATGACAGCGAAGACCGGCTGGTGACCTGTAACGAAAATTACCGCAAGACCTATCCGGATTCTGCTCCCGCCATGATCCCGGGCAAGACCTTCGAGGAAATCCTGCGCTATGGCCTGGACAATGGCCAGTACCACCTTGGCGAAGGATCCAAGAACGACTGGCTGCAGGAACGTCTGCGCTGGCACCGCGAAGCCTCCGGCGAAGTTCTGGAGCAACGGCTTGGCGATGGCCGCTGGTTGCGTATTGCCGAAAGAAAAACCCGCGCCGGGGGAACCGCCGGCATCCGTACAGACATTACAGAGCTGAAGGAAAGCCAGCAAAAGCTGGCTGCCGTCTACGAAAACATAAAGCTGGTAACGAACAGTCTCGCCTGCAGCATTGTGGAAGTAGACGCGGCGGGAATTTGCACCTTCATCAATGAACATGGCGCGGCATGGCTCAACGCCTGTCCTGCGGACCTGACAGGAACACGTCTGCGGGACCGGTATTCGGAAGAGATGCAAGCCGTTGATGAAGAGGGGTGCCGGACCGCCCTTGCCGGCACACCGGTACGCCGGGAACTCACAACAGGCTTTCAAGACGGGACTTGCAGGGACGTCGAAATCGACTTCACACCCAAGCGCAGTGACACCGGCGAAATTATCGGGGTCATCATTTTCACCAAGGACATTACCGACAGGAAG
Source organism: Roseibium litorale (assembly GCF_014842915.1). GTDB lineage: Bacteria > Pseudomonadota > Alphaproteobacteria > Rhizobiales > Stappiaceae > Roseibium > Roseibium litorale. The sequence continues at coordinate 71,708 of NZ_JACYXI010000016.1, forward strand.
AACGTGGAGCGGACGCTCGCCGAACTGTATCAGGTGACATCCACACGGGCTTTGAACAGCGATGAGAAGATCAGCCGCATCCTTAAGATCGGTTGCAGGTACTACGGCCTTCCGCTCGGCGTGATCAGCCATATCGAAGAGAGTACTTACTCCGTGAAATGGGTGGAATGCCCCTCTGGAGAAATTGAACCGGGCCTCACTCTTCCTCTCGGTGACACCTATTGCAGCCACACGCTAAATGCCACCGGGCCGCTGGCGATCGCCCATGCTGCCAAGTCAGAAATTTCAGGCCACCCCTGCTATGAGCGTTTCAGCCTCGAGGCCTATATTGGTGCTCCAATTCTGGTGGATGGTGTTCGGTACGGGACGATCTGCTTCACCAGCCACACCCCCAGGCGCGACGAATTTACCCAGACCGACAAGGAAATCATAAGGCAGTTTTCCGACTGGATCGGCACCGAGATTGCCCGTCAGCGCGACCACGAGGCGCTTCTTGCTGTCCAGGCCCGCCTGGAGCGGATGGCCAGTGTTGATGACTTGACCAAAGTCCTCAACCGGCGGGCTTTTCTCGAGCGGGCGGAGACAGAAGTCGCGCGTTTCCGCCGCACGGGAAACCCGTTTTCAGTCGTCATCGCCGACATAGATCACTTCAAATCGATCAACGACACCTACGGGCACGCCACCGGAGACGAGGTTCTGCGCCGTTTTGCTGCGACCTTGAGCCATGCCTTGAGGGCCATTGATGTGCTCGGCAGGATTGGCGGTGAGGAATTCGGCATCATTCTGGACAACACCCGGTCCGAAGATGCTGTTCTGGTCTGCGAAAGGCTGCGGAAAGCGATAGCGGAAACCTGCAGCCTGGAGAGTATGAGCCACAAGGTGACCTGCAGCATGGGCATCGTGACCGCGTCTCTCGCGGACATAAAGTTCAGCAACCTGATGCAACGCGCGGATCTTGCCCTCTACGACGCCAAGAACAACGGGCGGAACCAATGCGCTGTGTATCACCCGTCGCAAGCCTTTCAGGCAGAACATCCCTGATGGGGTGGTCTGTTCCCCGAGACCGCAAGCTCAGTTTTTCACTCCACCAGCCTTGGCCCTAGCCTGACACCGTGCGGCGGTGAGCTTTCGCGGATACGCAGCTCTGGCTCTATGAGAATGGGGCGGTGGGGCACACGCTCGCCAGCGATCTGACGCAACAGGGTCAAAGCTGCCAGCCGTCCGATCTTGTCCGGGTGGTTGCATACAGAGGTCAAAGCCGGAGTGCGGCTTGCGGCCCCGTCAACGTCGTCATACCCCGTAACCGCAATATCCGGCCCTGGCTCGACATCCATTCTCCGGAAAACCGGCATCATGCCCAGGGCAACCAGGTCATTGAAGCACATCACGGCCGTCGGCCGCTCCCGGGCCTGAAGAATGTCGGGCACCACTTTCCGGCCATCGGCCTGGGTCATCATTTCCGGAATGTCGAGCTGCTCGTCCGGATCAAGACCAGCCTCGATGAGAGCCTTGCGCCAACCCGCATTCCTGTCGCGCCCCGCAGAGCTGCCCCGGCGGCCACCAACCATGGCGATCCGCCGGTGCCCCTGGGAAATCAGGTGTTTGGTGACCGCGTAGGAACCCGCGACATCATCACCATGAATGGAAGGAGCCCAAACGCCACTAACCTCCCGGCACATCAAGGTGACCGGAATCCCCTGCCCGACAAGACGGTTGATCTCTTCCGCCGTCGTGCCGACCGAAGGACACAGAATCAGGCCATCGGCACGATGCTGCAGCAAGGTGTTGATGAAGGCACGCTGCCGTTTCACGTCATCCCGGTGGTTGCAGATGAAGATCATCTGTCCCTGTTCTTCCAGAACATCCTCAAGAGAGGAAAAAATCTCGGCAAAATAGGGGTTCAGGATGTCATGGACCGCCACACCGACGATCTGGCTTCTTGCGGTCCGCAGGGATGCCGCGGAGCGGTTATAGATATAACCGACTTCCTCTGCCGTCTTCTTGACCCGTTCCCGCGTCTCGTCCGCAACCAGCGGACTGTCGCGCAGGGCGAGAGACACCGTCGCTGTGGAAATGCCCAGCTGATCCGCGATATGTCCCAATGTCAGGCGTTTGCCTGGTTTTGGAAAATCCGGTTCGCCGTCCGGCCAGTTTGCTGCCTCTTTCTCGTCAAAGGGACTGTCCGCCGGTTTTCCGGCACCCGTATCGTTGGTCATGCCTATGTCTCAAGCCTGCATGCGCCGCCCGGAAAGAGCAGCGCCACACCTGCAGCAAAGCCAGGGCTCTAGCGTCGCGGTGCCGATTCGTCGAATTCCTCGCGCAGGTTAACGACCACACGACGATTTTGCGACTGGCAAGTGATGTCATCACAGTTGGTGACCGGACGCTCGATCCCGTAGCCTTTGACCCACATGCGTTTACGGTCGACGCCCTGCGCTACAAAGGCGTCATAGACCGCCTGCGCCCGCTTTGTGGACAACGCCTTGTTGGCGGCTTCAGACCCTGGATCATCCGCATGACCCTGAATCTTGACCAGCCAGCCGGTGTTCTGTTTCAACCATGCGGCCTGTTTGTTGATGCTGATCCGCGCCTCATCGGTAATGCTGTCGGACCCTGCCTCGAAAAAGATCCTCCGGCCAACATTCAGCATGAAATCTTCTTCGGATCCCGGCTTGATATTGACGAACCCCGCAGCTGCGGCGTTGGTCACATCAGGCGTGCTGAGATCAGCCGTATTGCACCCTGCGAGGGCCAAAGCACCCAGCAAGATGACACCCTGCGCTCCAAAGCGCCTGCCTGCAATTGCTCTCAATCCGCCCCCCAGTTTCATGCCGCCGTTCTGTTTTGTTCCGCTGGACCGCCCGTTGCTAACCGGCGTTGGCGCCCAGATGCTCCAGAACCAGCACTTTGGTTCCCTTCGGGCAGCGCTGATAAAGATCGATGACATCCTCCGGGAACATCCGGATGCAGCCACTGGAAACGTCCTTGCCAATGCTCCAGGGCTCCAGCGTTCCGTGAAGCCTGTAGCCGAGATCCGAACCATCACGGTAGAGATACATCGCACGGGGACCAAGCGGATTGTTCGCCGCGCCGCCTTCCACCATCTTGGGCAGGTCTGGCTGCCTCTGGATCATTTCGGGCGGAGGAACCCAGCGCGGCCATAGCGCCTTGCGGTCGATCCTCGCCCGCCCGAACCATTGGAATCCCTCACGGCCAACGCCAACCCCATATCGCAGAGCGGTACTGTTCTCGAAGACGACATAAAGGAAGTGATTGCGTGTATCGATAACAACTGTTCCCGGAGGCTCGGGACTGAAATACTTCACCATCTGCCGTTGCCAGACAGGCTGGATCTTGTCGAAATTTGTCCGCCTGAAACGGAAGCCACTGTCCTCGGCATAGCCCTTGAAATAGGCCTCAGCCGCGGTATTGGCAGATGCTTCAGAGCCGCTCAACGACAAAAGCCCGGCCGCCCCTGAAGCGGCAAACACCCCAAGTCTGGCGCCGCTGGCGAGAAAGTCTCGTCGGGTCAATGACATCAGCTCTCCTCCCGTCCGGCAGCAGCGTCTCTTGAAACATCAGGCCTTTGACGCTGCGGCAGCGGCCAATTAGGACCCAACTTCCCGGAAACGTCAACCAACAGCTAAAGAGATGAAGTCTTCGGTCCCCTCATCACGGCCTGCGCACCCTCTCCCGGTACAAAAGATAAAGGCCTGAACACACAACGATCGAAGCTCCCGCGATGGTGCTTGATGTGGGAACATCGCCAAAGACCAGGTAGCCAAGCCCAACCATGCTGACGATCTGGGCATAGCTGAAGGGGGCAAGAACCGGTGCCGGTGCAAGGGCGCTGGCCTTGATAAAAAGCCAATGCCCAACCCCGCCAAAGACACCGGTGCAAATCAGCAAAAGCCAGTGAACCAGGCTCGGGGGCGCCGTCCAGACGGACAGGCCGGCAGGCGCCATGGCGAACATTGCAACCACCGCCGAAATCAGCAGCATGCTGGACGCACTGTCGGTGGCCGATAGCATCCGGGTCAGCAGCGCATAGAAGGCATAGGAAATCATCGCTGCGACCGAATAGATCACCGCCCAATGCATCTCACCGCTGCCGGGCTTGGCGACGATCAGAACCCCGATGAATCCGACCACAATGGCTGCCCAGCGCCTCGGCCCTGCCCATTCTCCCAGCATTGGCCCGGCGATCGCCGTCACCAGGAAGGGAGCCGCAAACATGATCGACATTGTCTCGGCCAGCTGCAGATACCGGACCGCCATAAAGTTCCCGATGGTGCTGCCCAACAGGCAGAAAGCCCTTACAATCTGAAGCAGGGGCCTATCCGTGTGGAACAGACGCGGCCGCCTCCAGACCTGGAACACAATCAGCGCCAGAACCACATGACTTGTAAACCGCATCCAGACCACTTGCAGAGAGGGCAAGGATTCGACCAGATATTTTGCCGTAGCATCGAGACAGGAAAAGCAGAGATAGGCGAGCAGTGTCAGTCCAATTGCCACAAGAGGCGTTTGCGGGTCACCGGCACGGCCTCCCATAAGAGGTGAGCCCTTGGGGTCTGCTGTCATGAGGGATAATAACCTGGAAATTACGGCACAAGCTGCACCTTATCTAATCCAGAACGCTATCCTGTTCCCTGCCCTGCCGAAAGGCCTCATGCGCCCGGAACGGTACGGGCGGCAAAGCGCAACTCTTAGCCGGGGTTACCCCGCACCGCAGAGGACAGTTATGCCCGAAACCTTGATTTCATCCCCTTTCGGCATCTTGCGTCTTCACGAGGCCGGCGGGGCCATCACGGCACTCAGCTGGACCAATCAGCTCAGGCAGACACCCGAACCGCCAACACCTCTGCTGACCGAAGCCGTTTCCCAGCTTTCAGCCTATTTCGCCGGAAAACTGACACGCTTCGATTTGCCTCTCGATCCGAAAGGAGGGGACCTCAACCAGGCTGTCTTTCGGGCAATGCTGGATATTCCCTTTGGCGAGACCCGTACCTATGGAGAGATCGCCCGCCAGCTTGGCACCGCGGCCCAACCCGTAGGACAGGCTTGCGGCGCGAATCCGATCCCAATCATCATTCCTTGCCACCGGATCCTTTCCGCCCAGGGGCTGGGCGGTTACTCGGGGTCCGGTGGTCTTGAAACGAAGATCGCCCTTCTCAAGCTCGAAGGCAGTTTCCCGTTCCTTCTCTAGCATGAGCACGGGCTGCAGCGTCAAACCAGCTGCAGATCTTCCGTCTTTTCCAGCTCCCGCAGCGGTTCGCCATCCGCGTCCAGCTCGTCTGTTTCGTCTTCAGTGGCCGTCAGGCTCAAGTTCTTTTCGACCGCCCGCAGAAGCTTGCGGAGTTTTTTACGGTCTTTTTCGTCGATCCCCGCCATGGCTTCCCGCTCAAGACGCTTCCAGGCCCGGTCCACATTGGACACCAGACCACGGCCCTCGTCCGTCAGATAGACCCGTGCCAGACGGCCATCCGCGTCAGAAACCTGCCGGCGGACATAGCCTTGAGCGGACAGGCGGGTGATCATCTTGGTCACCGTCGGCGGCTGAACGCCCAGCGTGGTGGCAAGCTGGCTCATCGTCAGCCCGTCGGTTTCAAAGAGAACTTTCAGCACCAGCTCCTGGCCGGGGTGAAGCCCGATGCGAGCAAGATGATTGCCCGAACGCGCGCGCTGCGCTTTGGCAGCTTGAACGAGCCTGAACGTCACGCTCTTCTTGTGATTGAATGCCATGGTTTTTCCCTGACCCAGAATCAGCGGTACCGGCCGGTTCCGCCCGTTTATGCGGCGCAACCGTAGTCAGGTTATTTAACCGACGAATGACACTGCAAGCAGGAATGCAATTTTTTAGAAGCAGGATAGTTTTCTGCCGACAAGATTCAGATAGCGGCTCCGGCTTTCCGGCGTCGAAGTGTCCATCTTGTAATGGGCCAGATAAAGCGTCTTACAGCCCGGCGCGCAAAGGGCCCGCATACCGCGCATGATCGTCTTGCGGCCAGGCTCGCCCACCCATTTCGACACCACCCAGGAGGCCCCGCAGGTGGTGACCACTGCGATCTTGCGGATATGCTGCATTAGGGGGCGCATGCCCTGATCTTCTGTCGGCATGCCGAATGTCACATGCGGAACCCAGACACGGTCGAACCAGCCTTTCAGCATGGCCGGAAGCCCGAACCACCACGTGGGATAGACAAAAACCAGCATCTCGCACCAACGGATATCTGCGACATAGCTTTCGACAGGAATGACGTTGTCCCCCTCATCGTGATAACGCCGCCGTTCCTCCGCCCCCATCGCCGGGTCGAACCCCTCCTCATAGAGATCTCTCAGCCGGACATCATGGCCAGCTGTCTCCAGCGTTCTAACGACCCGGTCCCGGATCGCCGCATTGAAGCTCTCCGCGCAGGGGTGGCAATAGATCACCAGAGCTTTCATCAGAAGGCCTCCATGCTCTGGCCGACCTTTTTGAGAAAGGCACTACGGGTCTGCTCCGTGACACGGTTCATGTCATACAGTGCATGATAAGAAACAGGCGCCACCGGTTTGATGACAGCCCGCAAGACGCGGGTTACGATCTTGCGCGGCGGATCCCCCACAAGGAAGGCACGCAGCCACGTTCCCCCATAGGTGCTGATGACCGACAGCTTGCGGATGTTGTGCAGGCTGGGCCGCACTTTGCCGTCAACCATCTTGAAAGAGACACCGGGCAGAAACACCCGGTCGAAGAAGCCCTTCAGGATCGCCGGGTGACCGAAGTTCCAGACCGGGGTCACAATGACCAGAGCTTCTGCCGCGAGCAGCCGGTCCACATAGGAGGCAACGCCTGCCTGATTGGTCTCCAGGTCATGATAGCCCATGCGCTCTTCACGGGTGAGGCGCGGATCAAATCCCTCGGCGTAAAGGTCGCAATCATCGACCTCATGGCCCGCCGCCGTCAGCCCGCGAAGAACCTCCGCGTGGAGAGCCGACGCAAAACTTGTCTCCACCGGATGGGCGTAAAGAACAAGAACCCGCATTCATCACTCCAATCGTCATTTTCAAAATTCAGACATGCCAAAGGGACGGCCCGCGGGATCCGCAGGGCGGCCGGTCCAAGGCTTTCGAGTGTTAGTGCCCCCTAACCGCGTTGAAGTCCGGGAAAGAGGAAAAGTTTTTTTGACGAATAATCGTAGGAGGGGTCTTCCCAGGCAATCATCTTGCCCGGATTGAGCAGTCCCTTCGGATCGGCTTCCCGTTTGAAGGCAAGCTGTACCTCATCGGTCTGCTTCATCCCGCCTTCTTCCAGCGTGTAGCGGTGCGGATTGAAAATTGGGCAACCGTTGTCCTCATGCAGCTTGATGATCTCGTTCAGCCGCTCTTCCGTCGTATAGCGGACGATGGGCAGGCCGAAACAGGTGATCTTGCCGTCAAAGCGCACATATTCCAGATGGGCCGGAACCTCGTCTCCCAGCAGTTCCACCATGGTGCGCACCTTCTCGATCTGGTTCGGGAAGGGATAGAGCACCTGAAGATAGGTGATGCCCGGCTCGACCCGCAGACCGCGAAGGGTCGTGTGGTTCCAGGCCAGCTCATAAGCAGGCGGCAGAGACTTCAGATCCGCTTCGCTCGCCAGATCCGACCGGTAAAGGATCGAGGCCTTGCTGTTGCGGCCCACGAAGGCAGCAAAGGCATCCATGGCGAAGGGGGCCACCATGCAGACCACAACGGACTGATCCTTGCGGATGAACTTCTGGTGGCGGAGGAAATAGTCATGGGGCACAGGCGCTGCAATCGGCGCAATTTCCTTGACCAGCAAGCCGTCCTGATTGCCCAGACTATCTGCGAAATGCACGCCGTCCATGAAAGCATCAAAGCCGACAAGAACATCGACCCAGTCATAGGAAGCCGTCAGTGGCATTTCGACTTCGGTGATAATGCCGTTGGTGCCATAGGCATGCATGACCTTGTGCAGATCTTCGCCAGTCAGTTCCAGCACCCGGGGTTCCGCTTCCATGGTGAGGACGCGCAGGCGGATAACGTTGCCCAGATCACGAAGGCCGCCCCAGTTGATGGAGCCGACGCCGCCCGATCCTCCGGCGATAAAGCCGCCAATCGTGGCGGTGCGGTAGGTCGAAGGATGAAGCCGCAATTCCTGGCCCGAATGCGCCCGGCATTCCTCATCGATCTTGGAAATGATCGCGCCGGCTTCAACCACGACGGTTCCCGGACGGATCGACTTGACCTTGTTGAGTTCGGCAAGGTTCAGGATGACGCCACCGGAGAGCGGCATCGCCTGGCCATAGTTGCCTGTCCCCGCGCCACGGGTGGTCACCGGAATGTCGAGGGCATAGCAGGCCTTGAGAACCTGAATGATCTCCTCTTCGCTTTTCGGCGTAACGACCAGATCACCGGTGACATGATCCAGCTGCTGTTTCAGCACCGGCGAGTACCAGAAGAAGTCCCGGCTTTTCTGTTTCACGATTTGCGGATTGTCTTCAAGCTGAAGGCCCGCAAGCTCGGTCTTGAGTTGGTCGAGGCTGCTCATGCCATGGCTCCGCTGTTCTGCATCAAAATATCAAGCTCCCGGTAGTCGGGCAGTGTCTCCGTCACACTCCGGCCAGCCCGTAGAACGTGACGCGGACCGCCTGGGCGGGACATCAATTCACTCCAGTCCCGTGTCCGGAACAGGATCAGGTCTGCGGGCCGTCCGCGCCCGATCAAACCGGCCTCCACCCCAAGCATGCGGGCTGGGGACGTGGTAACCGTGCTAATCCAGTCACCGACCGGATGATCGAGCTGAAGAATACGGGTCGCCTGGGTGTAGACCTCGATCAAATCGAGATCGCCATAGGCATAGAAGGGGTCGCGCGTGTTGTCCGAGGCAACGGCAACGGGCGTGCCTCTCGAACGCATTTCATGGAGCAGGGTGACCCCGCGCCAGCGCGGCGTGCGGCCTGCCTCCCGGTCCTGCAAATACATGTTGCACATGGGCAGGGACACGATGCCAAGACCGGCCTCGGCCACACGATCCATGGTCTCGTCCGCCTCCGCATCCCCCTGCCGGGCAAGAGAGCAGCAATGGCCACAAACCACCTTGCCCGCATAGCCGGTGCGCAGCACCGCTTCCGCAATCGCCCTCAGGGTCCGCGCTTCGGGATCCTTGGTTTCATCGACATGGAAATCCACGTCCAGCCCGCGCTCCATGGCCGCCCTCAAGATCGCATCAAGATGCCTCTCAAGATCGGGGATCATGTAGGTCACGGCGCCTAGAATGCCCCCGGCCTCCTTCACCCTGCCGGCAATCGAGATCAGGAATTCAGGCTCGGTGATCAGTCGGTCGATGCCGAAAAGGCAGGAACCCTGCAGGGTGATCCTGCCCGCCCAGGCTTCCCGGATTTCCTTGAAGACCGGCCAGGAGATCTCGTCCTGAGGCGGCAGGCTGTCGATGTGGGTCCGGACGACCGATGTCCCGTGGACATAGGCGCATTTCAGAGCGAACTCCATGCGCGCCCGCACATCCTCCGCCGTCCAATGGGCAATGCGGTCCGCGCCCACTGATGCCAGAGCACTGGCGAACGTGCCATCCGGGTTCGGCTGACGGGGCCAGATATGCCCCTTGTCCAGATGGGTATGCATGTCGACCAGCGCCGGCAGCACCATGCCGCCATCCAGATCGAGAAGGCCGTTGCCCTCCTGTTCCAGCTGCCCCTTTGGGGCAAGCCGCACCACCTTGCCGTTCTCGATGTCCAGGTCGATCCGGACAAGGTCACCGGAACCAGCGGGAATATCATCCGCCCCGTCGATCAGACAGGAAGGCACTGTGCCGTTGCGGATCCTGAGACCGCCGGACACAAGGTCTCCAAACGCCACCATCTCAATTCTCCCGCTTCAGGGCACTTTCGTGCCATTTGCGCAGCAGCAGATGGGACAGGAGGCTGGTGGCCGCGAAGATCAGAACGCCCGTAAAGGACAAGAGGATCAACGCGGCAAAGAGCCGGGGGATGTTGAGCCGGAACTGGGATTCCAGCAGCCGGTAGGCAAGGCCCGATCCGGCCCCTGCGGACCCTGCCGCGAACTCCGCCACCACGGCAGCGATCAGGGCAAGGCCACCCGCAATACGCAGGCCCGCCAGGAAATAGGGCAAGGCATTCGGCAGCTTCAGATAGACCAAGGTCTGCCATGGCGTTGCGCCATAAAGCTCGAACAGATTGAGCAGATTGTGGTCCGTCGACTTCAGTCCTTGCGTCGTATTGGACAGAACCGGAAAGAACGCCACGATCCAGGCACAGATGAGCAAGGCTGATTGAGTGGATGGCGCATAGATGAGGATCAGCGGCGCAATCGCAACAATCGGTGTCACCTGCAGGATGACCGCGTAAGGATAGAGCGCCAGCTCGATCCAGCGGGACTGCGACATCAGAACCGCGAGCCCCACTCCGCCGACCAGCGCAATGCCAAGGGCCGTGAAGGTGATCTTCAGGGTGACCAGCAGGGCGCTGGATAACGTACCCCAGTCGTCCACCAGAGACTGCGCAACACGAAGCGGGCTTGGAAGGATGTAATGGGGGACGTTATAGGCCTTCACATACCAGGCCCAGAGCAGCACCAGCAGAACCAGCATGGCCACCGGGATCAGCACCTTCAACAGGCGCTCGAAGGTGGTGTCCCGTGCCGCGAAAACGGGCTGCGGTTCATCGAGCTTTGCGGGTGCCGAAACAGGCGGCTGCCCCTGTTCTTCAAGTGCGCTCATAGATGATCATTCGCGCCCATAGCCGCATGCAATGCGGCGGACGCGTCCCTGCAATAGTCGTTGTAGACGCTCGAGGTACGGAAATCCTCTTCGCGCGGATAGGGGGCGTCGACCCTCATGTCATTGACGACCCGGCCCGGCCGCGCGGCCATGACAACGATGCGGTTGGAAAGATAAACGGACTCGAACACCGAGTGAGTCACGAACACCACGGTCCAGCCGAACTTCTCCCACAGATGCAGGAGATCGTTGTTTAGCTTGAAGCGGGTGATTTCATCGAGTGCGGCGAAGGGTTCGTCCATCAGCAGGATCTTCGGCCGGGTCACCAGCGCTCTGGCAATGGACACGCGCATCTTCATGCCACCGGACAGTTCGCGCGGATAGGCGTCTGCGAATTTCGCAAGCCCCACCATCTCCAGCGCTTCCATCACCCGGTCATGAGCTTCCTGCTTGGAAATGCCCTTCAGCCGAAGCGGCAGCCAGACGTTCTTGAACACGGTCGCCCACGGCATCAGGGTCGGTTCCTGAAACACGAAACTGATTTCCGGCAGGGCCTTGCCGCTGGCATCGTGACCGGACGTCGGCCAGTCGATAGTGCCGGATGAAGGATCCCCCAGACCGGCGATAATCCGCAGCACCGTGGATTTCCCGCAGCCGGAGGGGCCGAGCAAGCTTATGAACTCACCCTGACGGATGTCCATGGTCATGTTCTGCAAGGCAGTGGTGCCGTTGGAGAAGACCTTGGACACTCCGGACAAGCTAACGAGAGGGCGGCGGCTGCCGGACTCAGCTGAAAGGGTCCCGGCAGCAGCCGGAACAGGATTGCTCTGAGACACGTGACGGTCCTTCAAGATCTGGCTGTTTTCATAGGTCAGCATCTGTCGTGAGACCCGAATCCGGGCCTCACGCACAGGTCTGTTGGAGACAGCTTACTTCTTGAGATCCATGCCGACACCCTTGCAGACGAACTCGGTCGTGTAGATCGCCTTGATGTCGATGCCTTCCTTGACCACGCCCGCCTTGACCATGGAGTCGTAAAAAGCCTTCTGGTGTTCATCGGTCATGCAGCCGATGCCCTTTTCCAGCGCCTCCCCGGACTCAACCAGACCAAAGGACTTCATCGTCTCGATGGAGAAGGCGAGCTGACCGTCCGTCATCTCTGGGTTGTCTTTCTTGATCAGCTCGTTGGCAGCGGCGTTGTCGCCATAGAGATAGTTGTACCAGCCAATGATCGTCGCATCGACAAAGCGCTGGGTCAGGTCTTTGTTCTCTTCTACGAAATCCTTCCGGCCTTCGATCAGGGTCGAATAGGTCTCGAACCCGGCATCAGCCAGAAGGAACAGCTTTGGCTTGAACCCGCCCTCGGTCTCGATCGCATAGGGCTCGGATGTGATGTAGCCCTGCTGCGCGGACTGCTTGTCCGCCAGGAACGGACCCGGATTGAAGGTGTAAGGCTTGTACTGCTCATCGCGGAAGCCTTCATAAGCGGACTTCATCCACTGGAAGTAGGAAGCAAAACCGTCCTTACCCATGAAGATGGTTGGCAGCTTGGCCAGATCCTCGAACTTTTCAAGGCCCTGATCCGGATGAGCAATGAGGACCTGCGGATCCTTTTGGAAAATGGCAGCGACTTCAAGAACCGGAATGTCCTCGGCAAGCGCGTTCAGCGGCTGCAGCATGTTGCCGGCCATGTAGAAATCGATCTTGCCTGCCAGCAGCAGGGCGCGGTTGGCCGCCTGCGGCCCGCCCTGAACAATCTCGACCTTCAGACCGTATTTCTCGTAAGTGCCGTCGGCGACGGCCTGGTAGTAGCCGCCATGCTCAGCCTGAGCGAGCCAGTTGGTGCCGAACTTAACCTCGTCCAGCGCATAGGCGCTCGTGGACGCCAGAAGCGTTGCCGCAGTGAAACCGATCGTCTGAAGGATGCGCATATTGTCCAACCTCTCCTATAGCTCTCGCCCGGCAGGCTAGGTGCCCGCCGGTTCTGTGCTCTGCCGCTGTGCCTCCACAGGCCCTGGGAGCGGATCAGGCAATCACGCCCAATCATTTTTGCAAGCCCCATGCCAAACCGGACGACATTTTGCTGAGTCCCGGCTTTCCGCCCCTGCCGGAAATTGCAGAAACCCCAAATGCCACCAAAGAGCGAACAGCTGATAACACTCCGGCAAGAGGATGCCTATTTTTCAGGCATGAAGACAAGCCCCTGCCCGCCGCATATTCAATAGGCAGCCTTGCCCCTCCGCCATCCGCCTCCTAGTTTCTGGAGGAATCCAAGCACCGCCCTTTCAGGAAAGCAGAGAGAACCGATGACAAAACCTTTGCAGCCAGAGACGATCCGCGCGCCTTTTGCCCGCTACAGCCACGGAGTGGAAATCCCTGCGGGACACCGGATCGTCTTCACCTCCGGCCAGCTTGGCATCACGGAAGATGACGTTATCCCGAAAGGCGTCGAGGCCCAGACCCGGCTCTGCTTCAAGAACATCAAGGCCATTCTGGAATCCGCCGGCATGGATCTGGGCGATATCGTGCGCATCAACGCCTTCGTGACCGATCGCATGCACATGGGCGGCTATATGAAGACCCGCGACGAGTTCACCAAGAGCCCTCCCCCCGCCTCGACCCTGATGATCGTCTCCGGATTTACCCGCGAAGAGTTCGTGGTTGAAATCGAGGTCATCGCGGCCAAGGCCGGATAGTCTGGGACTTGCCTTCGGCGGCGTTCGGGTTCAACACTGTCTCCCGGCTTGATGACAGGCTGGCGCGGCGGGTTTCGCGCCTACTCATGATACGACCCCTGTGCGGAACTCGGGCGGGAGACAACTCACCGCTATCTAAGCCTGCAGGTCCAAAGACAAGGACCAGACTGAATGCGTCTATGGATCAAGGATCCCATTGCCATTCTCGCAGACGGCGCCGAACGCGGCGTTGTCGTTGAAGACGGTGTGATCGTCGAGCTGATTGCCTCCGGCAAGGAGCCGATGCTTCCCGTCGATCAGACATATGACGCCTCCCGGCATGTGATCATTCCGGGGCTGATCAACACCCACCATCACTTCTTCCAGACGCTGACACGGGCCCATCCGCAGGCGATCAACAAGGAGCTGTTTCCCTGGCTCCAGACGCTGTACCCCATCTGGGCACGGAACGTGACACCGGAAACTTTCCGGCTCGGAACACGGCTTGCCCTGACAGAACTGATGATGTCCGGCTGCACGGCAGCATCGGATCACCATTATCTCTTCCCCGGTGGACTGGAAGCGGCGATGGACATTCAGGCCGAGGAAGCCGAGCGGGTTGGCCTGCGGATGACCATCACCCGTGGTTCCATGAACCTCAGCCAGAAGGACGGCGGGCTGCCGCCGGACACGGTCGTGCAAGATGAAGACACGATCCTGGCGGACTGCGAGCGTGTGCTGAACCGCTACCATGACACCTCAAAAGGCTCGATGCTGCAGGTCGCCCTTGCTCCGTGCGCGCCCTTCACCGTCACCAAGCGACTGATGCAGGAAAGCGTGGCGCTGGCTGACAAATACGACTGCCGGCTTCACACACACCTCGGCGAAACCATCGACGAGGACAATTATTGCCTGGAAAAATTCAACTGCCGTCCAGTGGACTACCTCGAGGAGTGCGGGTGGCTGAATGAGCGCGTGTGGCTCGCCCACGGCATTCACTTCAATGATGATGAGGTGAAACGCCTTGGCCATGCTTGCGTTGGTGTCTGTCACTGCCCGACTTCAAACATGGTGCTTGCCTCTGGCCAGTGCCGGACGAAGGAACTGGAAGCCGCAGGTTGCCCGGTCGGTCTTGGTGTCGACGGCTCCGCCTCCAATGACAACTCAAACCTGATCGAGGGCGTGCGCCACGCCCTGATGATCAACCGTCTGACCTATGACGCGGCCAGCGTGACCCACTTCGATGCATTCCGCTGGGCAACAGAAGGGTCGGCCCGCTGTCTGGGCCGCTCGGACATCGGTGCCATCCGCCCTGGAATGATGGCGGACATGGCCTTCTACAGTCTGGATGAGCTGCGTTTTTCCGGCGCGGGTGATCCACTGGCAGCACTCGTTCTCTGCGGAGCACACGAGGCTGACCGGGTGATGATTGGCGGTGAATGGAAGGTCATCGACACGGTTCCGACCGACATGGATATCGGCCAGTTGCGCCACGAGCACGGCCAAGCCGCCAAACGCTTTCTCGAAAGCCTTTGAGACAATTTATCAGACGGCGGGTGACCGCCGTCTGATTACGTCTGAGCAGGCTTTTCCACCTTCAGATTGCCCGCCATCAGGCTGATGAAGACGGCCAGAACGGCCACGAGCGCAAAGGACATGCGCAACGAAAGCGCATCACCGATGAAACCGAGCACCGGCGGGCCGAACAGGAAAGCCCCATAGCCAAGCGTCGCTACGGAAGCCAAAGCGCGGCCTTTGGACATATTCGGGTCGGCTGCGGCACGGGACATGGCAAGCGGAAAGATCACCGCGTTGCCCAGGCCCATGACTACACAGCCAACCCAGACAATCCAGACCGAGCCGCCAAGCACGACCAGGCCCGTGCCAACCGCGGCTGCAATGCCGCTCACCCTCGCGACCTTGACCGGCCCGAAACGGGCAATGATCCTGTCACCGGCGAGACGCATGATCACCATGGCCACGGAAAAGACCGAGAAACCGATGGCGGCGGTTGAGCTGTCAAAACCCAGCTCCTGGATCTGATAAAGCGCCGCCCAGTCCGTGATTGCTCCTTCGCCCAGCGCTGCGATCAGTGCCATCAGCCCGACAAAGAGAAGCGCCCCCTTCGGCACGGCGAACATAGGCGCCTTCTGCCCGGAAGGCTCAGCAATCTTTGAGGTCCAGGGCGTCATCAAGGCCCAAATCAACGGCACGACCGAAAGCACGGTCCAGAGATAGAAATGCACCGGCACGGACAAATCGAGCCAGAGAGCGAGTGCGCCAATCCCAGCGCCTGCTCCAGCACCTAGACTGTAAAGACCGTGGTAGGAAGACATCACCGGCTTGCCGAGTTCCTGCTCGACCTCCGCTCCCCAGCCATTCATCGACACATCCAGCGCCCCCATCCCAAAGCCGTTGAGATAGGCGATCGGGATCATGAGCGGGACGGAGGTCCCGAATGTCAGTCCCACGAAAATGACCAGAATGAAGACTGCGGAAAGCTTTGCCACCCGCACGGCACCCCAGCGGTCGATCAAGGGCCCGGAAAGGGGAAAAGACGAAAAAGCGCCAAGAGCCATGCACAGCAGGATCAGGCCGAAACCGCTCTCATCCACCCCCAGAATGATCTTGATGTCCGGAATTCTCGAAGCCCACACGCCTACGAGTGAGCCGAGCATGAAGAAGGCATAAGCAACGGCAAGCCGTGCACGACGAACAGACATTTCGGGAACCTGAAAGGAAGTGCCGGAAGGCAGATTGCAGAACGCTCAAGCTAGGTGGGCAAGCTCAGGAATTCAAGTCCGGACGGGCGCTTCTGGAAGCACTCTCATGAACCAAAATGGTCAGGCAAAGAGACCGGCGGAAGCAGGTTGCCGATCGCCAAAGGCACCAAGTTGACCTGCCGATTGATAACTCTGGATGGCCGCGAAAAGATCTGACGACCGTCCCTGATCCGAAGACGAAGAAGACCCTGCGCCCTCATCCCCGGACGCAGCAGAGGCCCGCTCTGCGCCTGCACCGGACTTTGACTCCTTGCCAGCCTCAGCACCACCGCTCGCATCCGTGTCCTCGTCATCACTTTGCAGTTCCTCTGCCCGCTGGGTGCGCGCCTCGGCCTGGGCCTCTGCCAGCTGCGCGCGTGCCTGCTGGGCAACCTTCAGATCCTGCGAGGAGGGCTCTGCAGGGGCTGTTGCCGCGCGGATCACCGTCTGCATTTTCCGGATGGTCGCTTCCGGGGTCCGTTCCGCGGATGTATCAATGGACACCTCGCCGCCAATCGCATACCGCTTGCCGTCCGGCCCCTGCTGGAAGGTGTAGGATGGTGCACCCGCATGCGGTCCGCCGGTCCGGGCGTGCGCAGCCTCATGTGCCCTGACTTCCCGGTCGCGCTGCTGAAGCTTGTCAACCTGCTTTTCCTCTTCTTGGGTCAACTCCTGCGGATCTTTTGAACTTTCCTCTTCGCTCTGTCCGGATGCCTGCGCGGTATTCTGACCAGACGCGCCACCCGCTTGCGTATCGCCGCCTGCGCCAGAAGCATCCGTTTCTGAAGAATTCGCCCCAGGTGTACCCTGCCCATCCCCCCGGCGGCGCGAGGCGGCAGGCTGGCTGGTGCCGTCCCCCTGAAGGGCCAAGATGGCTTCACCTGACAGCGTCGGCGCGTTGCCCGCACGAAGACTGCGGGCAGCGGGGGCGGCTGCAGGTTCCTTGTCGCGCACGTCTCCCTTAACGGCCAGCGTCTCATCCGCGGCCGTTTTGATATCTCCCATCAATCCACTGCCGCGCAGGGCACTGGCGGGAGAGTTGGAGAAAAGTGCAGCAATCATTGGAAAAGTATCTCCGATCTGGCCTATCGATTCGTTAACAGGCCTTAACCCGCCGATCAGCTTTGCGTGAGGAAGAGGCTTCCCATGCCTAAATTTTCGCACTGACGGCACCGGCAAAGCCGCGCTAAGGTGCGGGCAAATCAGACCAAAGGACCTGACAATGACTGCGTTGCCGCGCCGCTACTGGCATGAGATGACCACCCTCGACTTTCGGGATCCCTCTACCCGCGACTGGATTGCGATCCTCCCCGTTGCCGCCATCGAGCAGCATGGCCCGCATCTGCCGGTGTTCACTGACACGGCGATCGCTGAGGGCCAGATCCGCCGGGTGCTGGAACTCATGCCCGAAGACCTGCCCGCCACCTTCCTGCCGACACAGGCCATCGGCAAGTCAAACGAACACATCTCCTCCCCTGGCACCTTGACACTCAACTGGGACACCCTGACCCGCGCCTGGATCGAGATCGGCGAGAGCGTTGCCCGCGCCGGCATCCGCAAGCTGGTGCTGATCAATTCCCATGGCGGCAACGTGCCGATCATCGACATTGTCGCCCGCGAACTGCGCGTGAAGCACGAGATGCTGGTCACGGCCACCGCCTGGTCCCGCTTCGGTCAGCCGGAAGGGCTCTTCCCCGAGGGGGAATTCACCTACGGCATTCACGGCGGTGATGTGGAAACCTCGATCATGCTGCACCTCCATCCGGAGCTGGTACGCATGGACCTTGCTGAGGATTTCAAGTCGGCGCAGCAGGACTTCATCAAGGAATTCAAATACCTGCGTGGTCATGGAGCGCAGCAGTTCGGCTGGAAGGCTCAGGATCTGGGGGCCAAGGGCGCTGTGGGCAACGCGGCCAATGCAACGGCTGAAAAGGGCCGCCAGTCTCTTGACCGGGCCGCTCACGCCTTCGTGGACCTCCTGAAGGACGTCCACGACTTCGACTTGAAGCGTCTTTGGACGCCTGAGAGCTAGACGGTGGGGCGGTTCCCAGAATTGTTCGAGAAGGAACGCCCCTCCGTCCAAATCCCCGCGGTGAAGGGGCACCCTTACAAAATGGTGCGTACTTCAAAGGAGGGCTTCTGGACGCGATAGTCTTGCGAACGCGAAGATCTATTGAGGGAAGCCAATCAATGAAGTTCATCCTCCCGGCCTTGTCCGGCATCTGCATCGCCCTGAGTGCGCCCGCATCTGCTCAGGAGGCCGTCACCGCCGCTCCGGATGTGGAGGCGCTTTTCACGAGCCCTGATCCGCAGCTGAACGCCAACAAGCAAATCGTCTATCACGTCTTCAAGGATCTGCTGGGTGCCGGACATTGGGAAAAAGCGGATCAATACCTGAGCGAAGAGTATCTTCAGCACAATCCTAATGTCGCGAGCGGACGAAAGACGGTTGTCGACTTCTTCACCAAGACATTGAAGGTGGAGCCTCGGCCTATTCCGGAAAAGCTGGACTGGCCGGTTGTCTCCGTGACAGCCGAGGGTGATCTCGTCGTTGTCGCGACGCGCCGCGTCGTCAAGGATCCAACGGCCGCGGGCGGCGAATACACCACCACCTGGTTCGACATGTGGCGGATCAAGGACGGCAAGGCCACGGAACACTGGGACACTGCACTGCGGAACGAAAACCCCACGTTTGAATAAACCATCCGCTCTCGCCGGCTACCAAGGGATCCCCTTTCCGTGATGATCAAAGAAACCGCCTGATTGGTCAGGTTGCAAGGTCTCTATGACCTTCAGGATCCGGCCTGCCGCTGTTGCCGGATCCTGCACCTCCAGCCCTGTGGCCTGAAATCCGCCGGACAAATTCGTGGCCACCGTTCCAGGATGCAGAGCCACACAGACCGCTTCTGAATTTTTACGCCGCAATTCAACGGAAGCCGTCCGGACAATCTGGTTAAGGGCCGCCTTGGAAGCCCGGTAGCTGTACCAGCCGCCCAAATGGTTATCGCCAATGCTGCCGACCCGGGCCGAGAGATTGGCATAGACGCAGCGCCCCTCGCGCAGGAAAAGGGGAAGGAAGTGCTTGATCACCAGCGCAGGACCGATGGCATTGACCTGAAACACTTTCGCCATGTGCGCGGGATCAATGGTCCGCCAGCTTTTCTCAGGACCAGCGGCTTCCGGAGCCAGAATGCCGGTCGCATTTACCACCAGTCCGATCGGCCCCAGTGCCGCGCAATGCCGCGCAGCCTCTTCGATAGACGCCTCGTCGCAGACATCAAGACGAGGTGTGCTATTCCGGTGTAATCCGGCAATCGTGAGGTCAGGTCTTGTTTCGCTCAAACAGTGGACAAGCGCACCGCCGATCCCGCCGGATGATCCGAGAATAACAGCGCCGGGCATTTTGCACTCCTTCAGCAAAAGCTTCTGTTGCCATGCGGCATCCGCGAACAAATGCGATGCCCTTTCAGCTTAAACTGGGAGATTTGTCTCATGTGTCCAGATGGCTGATTGGCGCAAGAACTCTTTGCCAGCTACGGATTTTAGAATCCGGCAAAAAACTGGCGCCTACTCTCCAATCAGGATCATCTCGAAGGTGACGCAAACGGGTGCGCCGCCGCGGATGATATCCCCTTCAAAAAAGCCGCCTTCCGGATCGACACAGAACATCGGCAGATGAGGATCGCTCCCCTGTGTCCCGCCGCGCGCTCCTTTCAGCAGAAGCACTTCGGAAATCGGTGACTCCATCGAAGGGGTACTCGTGAAATCCGCACCAATGAGACTGCCAATCCCCAGCACTTCGGGGTTATCGAACCCCAGCTCAGCCGAAAGCTCGGCCACTGACGTTGCCAGATCCTCATGGGGTGCCAGGCAGATGATGGCCGCATTTACACGCGGCGCCTCGACGAGTGGCTTTGGACGGAAGAAGGAAAAATTTGTCTCAGCATCAGCTGTCACTTCAAAACAACCGCCAATGAATCCGTGGCCGGTCCCGGTGTAGTGAACAGCCAACGTCACCTGATCTGGCAGCAAATGCCCGGCGTGGCGCCCGGTGTTCTTGTCTTCCCAAAACGCATGGCAATGAAGAAACCAGTCGCCGTTGCGCCGGCCGACAATAGCCGTTGCCTGCTGCAGAACCGCTTCTTCTCCAGAATGGGTTTCGCTGTACCAGGCCACATGCTCGTCATCGGGGGACTTGTCCGGCAAGACATAGCTGTAGGGCCCGATCTTAAGTCCATCGAGCCGGATCACCGCCGTATCGCACCCCGCCTTGTCCATGGCAGCAGCCACCGCCGCCATAAGCGTCATGCCTTCAGACAGATCAAAGGCCAGAGGTGCAGAAAGGCCCCGGACCACGTGACGCCGGGGTGAAGTCTTGGGTCCTGGATGCTGGATCAGATGAGAGCGGCTCATGTGGCACTCCCCGCATCCGGCATCAGGCCCCGTGCCGTCAGCTCTTCACGCACCAGCTTCTTGGTGATTTTGCCATAACCGGTCTTGGGCATCTCATCGAGGAAGACGAAATGGCTCGGCAGCTTGTACTTCGCAAGCTTGCCCGCAATCACGCTCATCAGCTCTTCCTCGTTCAAACTGTGTCCGTCTTCCGCGACACAGACGGCAAGGCCCACCTCACCCCACTTGGGATGGGGAACACCCAGTACCGCAACCTCCTTGAGACCAGGATGGGTCAGCAACAGCTCTTCAATCTCGCGCGGATAGACGTTGGAGCCGCCAGAGATATACATGTCCGACGCGCGGCCTGTGATGTAGAGATAGCCTTCCGTATCCATATGGCCAAGGTCGCCCGTGCGGAACCAGCCATTGCGGAACGCCTTAGCGTTGGCCTCATTGTCCTTGTAGTAACCAGCACAGACCGCCAGCCCCGCGACACAAATCTCGCCGCTGGCCATCGCGGGCAAATGATTGCCCTCATCGTCCTGAATGCTGATGTGAATACCGGTGCGTTCAATGCCACAGGTGCCAACCCGGGCCTTCGGACCATCCTCGATGTGATGATCCTCCCGGGGCAACACGGTAATGCAGCCGGTCACCTCACCGAGACCGAAATACTGGACCAGCACCTTGCCCAGTTTCTTCAGAGCAAATTTCTGATCCTCGCGGTACATGGGCGCACCGGCATAGATCACATAGCGCAGGCTGGAATGGTCGAACTCATCCACCGAAGGATGCTCGACCAGCATCTTCACGATGGTCGGCACGGTGAACATGTTCGTCACCTTGTAGCGCTCGACCATCTGCCAGGCCATGGCAGGATCAAACCGGCCGGACGGCAGCAGCACACTGACAGCTCCTACTGCGATCTGGTTGAGCTGGTGCATACCCGCGCCATGGGAGAGCGGCGCGACGACAAGGCTGACATCCTCCACTGTTGACGCAGGTAGAAGATCATTCAGGTGATTGACGATGGTGAAGGTCAGCTGGCCCTGGGTCAGAACCACGGCTTTCGGTCGGCCTGTCGAGCCGGAGGTGAAGAACAGCCAGCACGGATCGTCCCGCTCCACATCCGCATTGGGCACATCAACGCCCAGCGCCCCGGCAATCAAATCCTCATAGGAAGGACCGAAATCAGACGCACCGATAGAGATCACGCCGGAAAGATCCGGAATAGCTGCCAGGCAGGCTTCGGCATGCGCCGGAAATCCTGCCTCACAGACCATCAGCGCGGCCTCTGCCTTCTGCCCCAGAAACGCGACTTCGTCCGGCCCCTGCCGGAAATTGGACGGCACCCAGACAGCTCCAAGCCGGAAACAGGCCAGCATCACTTCGGTGATCTGGTTGTTGTTCGGCGACTGCACCAGAATGCGGTCGCCATGTTTGACGCCATATTTTTCCCGCATTACCGAGGCGAGCGCGGAGACGCGCTTGTCCAGCTCCGCCCAGGTCCAGGTGTCATCACCCCAGATGATCGCAGGCCGATCCGCAAAGCGGCGAGCGTTGCGGGTCAGGAAATGGGCGATGTTGGTGGTACGGGTGGACCAGGGAAGGGCCATGTCCCGATTGAGGGTCTGCGTGCTCATTTCACCCGCTCCAGAATGGACACATAGTTGGCGACGGCTGCACCGCCCATATTGAAGACACCGGCAAGCTGAACGTCATCGAGCTGCATCTCGCCAGCCTCGCCCGCCAGCTGCATAGCGGCCATCACGTGCTGGGAAACGCCGGTTGCCCCCAGCGGATGACCACGTGACTTGAGCCCGCCGGACGGATTGACCGGCAGCTTGCCGTCCCGCGCGGAGATCCCTTCGCGGATCACGCGTCCGCCCTGACCGCGTTCTGCAAGACCCATGGCCTCATATTCCAGAAGCTCGGCAATGGTGAAACAGTCGTGGGTCTCGACCATATCGAGATCATCAAGGGTGAGCCCCGCTTCCTCCAGCGAGGCTTTCCAGGCGCCGCGTGCGCCCCGGAACTCGGTCACATCCCGACGTGAAAGCGCCAGCACATCATTCACCTGATTGCGGGCGCGGAAGGCAATCGCCCGGTTAAGCGATGCAGCCACATCTGGCGCTGCCACGATGATCGCCGCTGCCCCATCGGAAATCAGCGAGCAATCCGTCCGCCGCAAGGGGCCTGCGACGAGTGGGTTCTTGTCGGAGACCGTGTTGCAGAAAGCGACGCCAAAGTCCTTCTGCATGTGAGCGTAAGGGTTCAAAAGCCCGTTGCGGTGGTTCTTGGCCGAGATCATCGCCAGCTCTTCGGAATGATCGCCATTTTCCTGAAAATAGGTCTGGGCGATCTTGCCGAAGATCCCGGCGAAGCCGGCCTCCACCTGATCCTCTTCGGCCCGGTAGCAGCCGCTGAGCATGATGTCGCCCGCCCGCGCGGTCGGAACGGCCGTCATTTTCTCGGCACCGACCACAAGGGCAACTTTGCCCCGCCCAGCTGCGATGAAATCCATGGCCGCGTAAAGCGCTGCGGAGCCTGTGGCGCAGGCGTTCTCAAGCCGCGCGGCCGGCACATTGCGCAAGCCGTCCATGGCCATGCCTACCAGAGCGCCCTCAAAGGCCTGGGGCGAAAACCCATTGTTGAAGACGCCCACAAAAATACCGTCGACATCTTCAGCACCAAGACCTGCATGGTCCAGCGCTGCCGGCACCACTTCCGCCATCAGCCCCTCAAGCCCCGGCGTTTCGGATTTGCCGAACTTGGTGTGAGCCCAGCCCACGATCTGTGCGTGTTCCATCTGTCCTCCTCCCGGACCAGTCCAAGCGGCTAAGCCGTGCTCGGACTGTTGAAATCGAGCTTTCTGTTGAGTTTCTTTTCGATGACGCGTTTCTCCCGTTTCAGAAGTTCAGCAATCATCTGCTGGCGTTCCGGCGTCATGCGCGTATCGATAGCCGCCACGGACAGGGCGCCTATTGGCTCGCCACCTGGTCCGGCAATCGCGATGCCCAGCGCCCAGGAATTCGGCAGATAGAGCCCCGGATTGACGGACCAGCCCCGTTCCCGTGTCTCGTGCCTGTGTTGCCGCAAGAGCTCCGGCGAATAGCCGGGATAGTCGCTTGCAAGAAGCTCCGCCGTATCCTCAATCACCGCCTCGGCTTCCGCGTCTGCCAGTGCAGCCAGGATCGCCATCGCCCCGGCACCAACGCCCAGAGGGTGCCGTTGCCCAGCCTGAAGGGCATGGGTGCGGATGGGATAAGGACCATCTTCCCGGTGCAGGCAGATCGAGTGCGATCCGCGCCGGATGGAGAGGAAACTGGTGTCGCCACTGTCCCGGGACAGCGCCAGAAGACTGTCCATCGCGAGATCGAGAAGGTTGAACCGGCGGCTGGCCATCAGGCCAATGACATAGCTTTCCGGCCCGAGCGCATAGGTCCGCTTGGCTTCGTCCTGCTCGACGAAACCGGCACGAATGAGCGCAAGCAGCATGCGCCGCACAGTCGGGCGGCTGAGACCGCTTTCGTCCACCAAGACATTGATCGGGACGGACTTTCCGCCGGAGCGGGCAAGTGCCGACAGCAGGCCCAACGCCCTGTCAACGCTCTGAGCCCCCACTGCATCACCCGGTTTCTGTTGCGCCGCAGTATCCATATTATGGATATTTCCTATTATCGCTTTCGATCATTCTGAAATGAAATTTCAAAATGCGCAATAGAATGGCGTTTTTCTCTTACATTTTTCGAGAGATAGCGTTACGCTCCCGTCAGCGCTAACATCCACGATATGGATATATGCCTTCTCTATACGAGGGCTAAGTCATGACGATGAAGGCGCACTGGGAGGAAAACACATGAAGACTTTTGCACTTGCCGCTGCCGCGGCATTGTCCCTCACCTATTCCGCTTCGGCTGAAACGCTTGTCATGCAGAGCGTCTATCCGTCGTCCCTGCCGCTCTTGGGAGACAGCGGGATCAACCTGACCAAGCAGGTTGAGGCGCTGACCAACGGCGAACTCAAGATCGAGTTCAACGAACCGGGCGCCATCGTTGGCGGCAATGAAATGTGGGACGCGATCTCCACCGGCGCTGTCGATGCCGGCTGGTACAGCCCCGGCTTCGCGCAGGGCATCATTCCCTCAGCCGCAATCTTTACCGCTGTTCCCTTCGGCCCGGATATCCGCGCCTATACCGCATGGTGGTACTATGGCGGCGGCAAGGACATCTGGGCGGACATCACGGCCAAGTACAACATCCATACCGAACTCTGCGCCATCCTGGTTCCGGAAGCTTCCGGCTGGTTTGCCAAGGAAATCAACAAGCCCGAAGACCTCAAGGGCTTGAAGATGCGCATCTTCGGTCTGGGTGCCGCTGTCATGGGCAAGCTGGGCGCCGAAGCCCAGTCCATGCCGGTCGCCGACACGATGACAGGCCTTCGCCTCGGCACCATCGATGCGGCGGAAGTCTCCTTCCCGCTGATCGACAAGGCCGTCGGGATGAACGAATACGCCAAGCACTACTACTTCCCCGGCTGGCACCAGCAGACGTCTCTGATCACGTTCATTGCAAACCAGGATGTCTGGGACGGCCTCAGTGATCAGCAGCGCGCCGCTATTCAGACGGCTTGTCAGGCAAACGTTGCCATGACGGCAGCAGAAGGTGAAGCCAAGCAGCTCAAGCCGCTGGAAGAGCTGAAAGCCGCCGGCGTACAGGTTCACCAGTGGAACCCCGAGATGATGGCTGCTTTCTCCAACGCCTGGGATGAAGTTGCCGCCGAGCAGTCGGCAGCAGACCCCGACTTCAAACGCGCTTGGGACAGCCTCAACGAGTTCCGCCAGAACTTCAAGACCTGGTCCGACCTCGCGTACCTCAAGTGATCCGCCAGGCCGGGTGCTCCGCGCCCGGCCACACCTGCATCTTCTCAGGTAGATCCAATGAATACCTTGTTGCGGCTCTCAGATCTGCTGGCTATGCCATGCCGTCTTGCTGCCCGCCTGTGCGGCTGGCTGCTGATGGCACTCATGGCGGTCATCCTCTATGACGTTGTGGGCCGGCGCTTCTTTTCAACCGGCTCCTTCAAGCTGCAGGAGCTTGAATGGCATATTCATGGCGCAATTGCCGTGCTCTGCTTTGGCTGGGCCTATCTGGCCAACGCCCATGTGCGGATCGATATATTCTCCGCCAATATGCGCCGGAACACGACGCTCTGGATCGAGATCTTCGCCATAGCGGCCTTTCTCATTCCCTTCATGGTGCTGCTGACCTGGTTTGGCTATGACTTCGTTCTGCGCGCTTTCGAGCGCGGCGAAGGCAGCCCCGGGGGCGTCGGCCTGCCGAACCGCTGGATCATCAAGTCAATGATCCCCATCGCTGCCATCCTGACCATCTCCGGCGGACTGGCCGTGCTCTTCAGGGCCATCGTCGCCCTGCGCCGTCCGGACCTCTTGCAAGACCCCTGGGAGCGTTAAGCCATGGTCGAGCTCATCTCCTCCATCCTGCCGGGCGCCATGTTCCTGTCGCTGATCGTGCTTCTGTTCTCAGGCGCACCGGTCGCGATCATGCTGATGGGCATCAGCCTCGTCTTCGGCCTTCTGGCCATGTGGACGGGAGACATGAAGCTGGTCCACGCCACGCTTCTGCCCAACCGGATCTTCTCCGGCACCATCGACAATGCAGTTCTGGTCGCAGCCCCCATGTTCATCTTCATGGGGCTGATCATGGAAAAAACCCGGATCGCTGAAGACCTGCTGCTCACCTTGCAGCGGCTGATGAGGGTTATCCCAGGCGGCCTCGCCCTCGCTGTCATTCTGATGGGCACGATCCTGGCTGCAGCCACCGGGATCATCGGCGCGTCGGTCGTCATGCTGACCATGCTCGCCATTCCGACCATGATCGAACGCGGATATGACAAGGGCCTTTCCGCTGGAACGGTTGCCTCCGCTGGCACCCTCGGCATTCTGATCCCACCATCGGTCATGCTGGTGTTCATGGGCGACCTGCTTTCGGTTTCCCTGGGCAGACTTTTCATTGCAGCCCTTCTACCAGGGCTCCTGCTGGCTGGCTGCTACGTTGTCTATATCGTCGTCCGCTCGTTCCTCCAGCCGTCTCTCGCCCCAAAGGCGCCGCCGCCCACTGCCGAAGAGTCTCAGGGCCTCTGGCTGGAAGCTGCCAAGTCCGTTCTCGCGCCGCTCGTTATGATCATTGCCGTTCTGGGGTCGATCCTTGGAGGTGTCGCAACTCCGACCGAGGCTTCCGGCGTCGGAGTGGCAGCCGCCCTTCTGCTCGGCCTTCTACGCGGACGCCTGTCCATGAAGGCCTTGAGAGAATCCATGGACGGGTCCGTCATTTCCCTGGGCATGCTGTTCTTTATCTTCGTGGGCGCCACAGCGTTTTCCTATATTTTCCGGAAAGTCGGCGGCGAGCATTTCATCGTCGAAACCGCCCGCGCCTTGCCCCTGGGCGACTGGGGGCTGCTGATGTCCATGATGGTGATGATCTTCATCATGGGTTTCTTCTTCGACTGGATCGAAATCACTCTCATTATGCTGCCAATCTTTGCCCCGGTGGTGGCACTGATGGACCTGGGTGATCATGTCGAGAAGACCCAGATGATCTACTGGTTCGCCATTCTGGTGTCTTTGAACCTTCAAACCAGCTTCCTGACCCCGCCCTTCGGCTTTGCTCTGTTCTATCTGAAGGGAGCTGCGGGGGACATGCTGACCATGCGCGACATCTACCGCGGCATCGTGCCTTTCGTTCTGGTGCAGCTGGTGCTTCTCGGACTGGTTATCGCCTTTCCGGAAATCGCGCTTTGGCTTCCAAATCAGGTGATCCAATGACAGCCGTTCTGAGAGGAGCAGGCCGGGTCGCCGGCAAACGCGTGGCTGTGATCGGAGCAGGCTCCGTGGGACCTGGATGGGGCAACGGCAAGGCGGCTGCAGTCCTTTATGCCCGCGAAGGCGGGCAGGTGCTGGCTGTTGACCGGGATGGCAAGGCAGCTGATGAAACCGTGGAACTGATCCGCTCAGAAGGTGGATCGGCATGCGGTTTTGCCGGAGAAATGACCGATCCCGAAGCCGCACGGTCTACAATCGAGGCCATGATCGGTGCCTTTGGCGGTCTGGACATCCTGCATTTCAATGTGGGCATCAGCACCCGCGGCGGCATTGAGGCCACCAGCTACGAGGACTGGCGCAAGGTTTTCAGCGTCAATCTGGACGCGGCCTTTCACATTACAAAGGCCGCCCTTCCCGTGCTGGAGCGGGACGGTGGAGGCGCGATCGTGTTCATCACCACACTCGCGGCCCATTTGAATGGGCCCTATCCCTATGTGGGGTACGAGACTTCCAAGGCAGCCCTCAGCCGCCTCTCCCGCAGCATCGCCATTGAATACGCCGCCCGCGGCGTGCGGTCCAACACGGTCGTTCCCGGAATGATCGACACGCCCCATGTGCATGCCCACGTCGCGACCTCGACCGACGCCGGGGCCGTCGCCTCGGCCCGCGCAGCCCAGGTCCCCATGAAACGTCAGGGCACGGGCTGGGATGTGGCGGAAGCCGCGCTCTTTCTCGCATCCGATGCCGCAGGCTTCATCACCGGCGCTGATCTTCCCGTTGATGGCGGCATGTCCATCCTGATGGGCAATGCCTCAGTCTGATCTTTTGTTCTGGAGACCAACTTCAAATGACACAGAAAATTGCTCTCGTGACGGGCGCCGCCCGGGGCATCGGCCTTGCGACCACAAAGCTTTTCCTGCGCGAAGGCTGGCAGGTTGCCATGATCGACCGTGACGTTCCCGCACTGGAAGAAGCATCGAGCGGCCTTGAAGGCGTGCAGGCTTTCGTTTGCGACGTCTCTATTCCGGACGCTGTCGACCAGCTTTTCAAGGACGTACTCGCCCGCTTTGGGCGGATTGACGCGCTGGTGAACAATGCAGGCGTCGCGGATTTCGGCCCCATTGAAGAAACCGACTTTGCCCGCTGGCGCCGGGTGATGGAGACCAACCTGGATGGGGTGTTCCTGATGACCCAGGCTGCCACGCCCGCACTGAAGGAAACCAGAGGCGCGATCGTCAATATCGCGTCGATCTCCGGCCTTCGCGCCTCCACCCTGCGTGTTGCCTATGGCACGTCCAAGGCTGGTGTCATTCACCTGACCAAGCAGCAGGCGGCGGAACTTGGCGAATATGGCATCCGCGCCAATTGCGTCTGTCCCGGTCCGGTGCGCACCAAGCTTGCCATGGCCGTCCACACGCCGGAGATCATTGCAGCCTATCACGATGCCATTCCGCTAAACCGCTATGGCTCTGAAGAAGAAATCGGCGAAGTGATCGTGTTTCTCTGCTCACCAAAGGCAAGCTACGTGACCGGGCAGGTGATTGCGTCCGACGGTGGTTTTGAAAGCACAGGCGTCGGCCTTCCAGCGCTTCGCACCTGACGTGACCAGGCCTCCCAGGCCGGTTCAACGCAGCACGCGGCGCAACCCGTCTTGAACCTTGAGCAGCGCCGGGAGATAGAGCTGGATCAGATCGCCCGCCTCTGCCTGCACCGCAGCAACACCCGTGTTCAGCGCAGCGACCATCCGGCCGCTGCTGCCATAAAGTGGAACTGCGATCGACCGAAGTCCACTTTCCACCTCCTGGTCGATCACCGCATAGCCGTTCTCGCGCACAAGCCGGATCCGCTTCATGATCTCGTCCGGATCCGTCAGGCTGAAAGCTGTACGGGGTGTCAGGTCGGAGGCTTCAATCAATGCCCGCGCTTCGGCTTCCGGCAGGCCGGAAACAAGCACCCGGCCCATGGAAGTGCAGTGGGCGGGTAGTCTCGAGCCGGGCATCAGACCGATGGACATCACCCTGCGCTGCACGGCACGGGCGATATAAACGATCTCGTTGTCGTCCAGGATCGAGACGGACGTGGACTGCCCGATCTGCTCTGATAACTGATCCAGCCAGGGCTGTACCATCTGCGCCAAGGGCAGGGCCGCCAGTGCCCCCATGCCGAGGCGCATGATCCGGGGCGTCAGCGTGAAGAACTTGCCGTCATAGGCGGCATAGCCCAGTTCATGCAGGGTCAAGAGGCAACGCCGTGCGGTCGCCCGGTCGAGACCGGTAATCTCGCTGACATCGGAAATCGCCAGCTTCGGCCGCTCCGCCCGGAAGGCTTCAATCACCTTGAGCCCCTTTGCCAGCGAGCCAATGACGTCGGTTTTGTTCAACATGCGAACAGAATTCGTCACAATGCAAACAAAAGTCAATATGCGCACAAATCCCGTCGCGCGAAAGCAGAGGCGGGATTAGGGTCCGCTCACCAAATCCGTGGAGGACATCATGGACAAACGCATCGCCACGCTGAACGAAGCCGTGGCAGACATCCCCAACGGCGCAACGGTCATGATCGGTGGTTTCGGCGGTTCTGGCGCGCCGATCGAGCTGATGCACGCCCTCATTGACCGGTTCCTTGCCACCGGCAGCCCGAAGAATCTGACCATCATCAACAACAACGCCGGAAACGGACATGTTGGCATCGCCGCCTTGATCGAGCAGGGCCTCGTCTCCAAGATGGTCTGCTCCTTCCCGCGCTCCGCCGACCCGCGCGTTTTCACCGAACGCTACCTGGCAGGTGAAATCGAGCTGGAACTCGTCCCCCAGGGCACCTTGGCCGAACGCATCCGCGCAGGCGGCGCAGGCATTCCGGCGTTTTACACCCCGACCAGCTACGGCACGGATCTCGCCAAGGGCAAGCCGGTCGCCGAATTCGATGGCCGCCCCTATGTGCAGGAGCGCTGGCTGAAAGCCGACTTTGCCTTGATCAAGGCCGAGATTGGCGATGCCCACGGCAACCTGACCTACCGGATGGCCGCCCGCAACTTCTCCCCGATCATGGCCATGGCTGCCGCAAAGACTGTCGTGCAGGTCAGCAAGGCCGTCGACGCCGGCGGGATCGACCCGGAAGCTGTCATCACCCCGGGCATTTTCGTGGATGCGGTCGTCGAAGTCCGCGAGCCACAGCAGGAAGAAGCGCTGAACCGCGCCGATGCCCATTACCCCGGAGCGCAGTGACCATGACGACCAAACTCACAAACGCCCAGATCGCCTGGCGCGCAGCGCAGGATATTGCAGACGGCGCCTATGTGAACCTCGGCATCGGCTTCCCGGAAATGGTCGCCAAGTTCCAGCCGGAAGGCCGTGAAGCTATCTTCCACACGGAGAATGGCGTCCTGGGTTTTGGCCAGGCTCCTGCCGCCGGTGACGAAGACTGGGATCTCATCAACGCCGGCAAGAAGGCGATCACATTGAAGCCGGGCGCAGCCTTCTTCCACCATGCGGATAGTTTCGCCATGGTGCGCGGCGGCCATCTGGATGTGGCTATTCTGGGCGCCTATGAAGTGGCGGAAACTGGCGACCTCGCCAACTGGTCCACGGGGCCCAAGGGTGTTCCGGCAGTTGGCGGCGCAATGGATCTGGTACACGGCGCCAAGCGTGTCGCAGTGATCACCGATCACGTCACCAAAGACGGGAAGCCGAAGCTGGTAGAACGTTGCAGTCTGCCTCTGACCGGTGTCGGCTGCGTGACCCGCGTCTACACCTCTTTCGCCGTCGTTGACATCGAAAACGGCCATTTCGTGCTGCGCGAGAAGCTGCCCGCCCTCAGCCTGGAAGACCTTCAGGCCCAGACCGGCGCGAAGCTGCATCTTGATGGCCAGCCGGCAGACCTTATCGTTCCGGAGCTTTGATATGACCGACGTTTTTATCTGCGACTATATCCGCACACCGGTCGGCCGCTTTGGTGGCTCGCTCTCCTCCGTAAGAGCCGACGATCTCGGCGCCATTCCGCTGCGCGCCCTTATGGCCCGCAACACAGGCGTTGACTGGGCTGCCGTTGATGACGTCATCTACGGCTGCGCCAACCAGGCAGGCGAAGACAACCGGAACGTGGCCCGCATGTCGTCCCTTCTGGCTGGCCTTCCGGTCGAGGTTTCAGGCACCACCATAAACCGCCTGTGCGGATCGGGCATGGATGCGGTCATCACCGGTGCCCGTGCCATCAAGGCAGGTGAAGCAGACTTGATTCTTGCAGGCGGTGTGGAAAGCATGAGCCGCGCACCCTTTGTCATGCCCAAGGCAGAAAACGCCTTCAGCCGTGCTGCCGAAATCCATGACACCACCATTGGCTGGCGCTTCATCAACCCGTTGATGAAGGAACAATATGGCGCCGATTCCATGCCGGAAACAGCTGAGAACGTTGCCGAGGACTTCAATGTGTCCCGGGAGGATCAGGATGCATTTGCCCTGCGCAGCCAGCAAAAGGCGGCAGAGGCTCAGGAAAACGGCCGTCTTGCCAGCGAGATCACACCGGTTTCGATCCCCCAGCGCAAGGGCGATCCGAAGATCGTCGACAAGGATGAGCATCCGCGCGAAACGACGCTGGAAGCGCTCGCTGGCCTGAAGGCTCCGTTCCGCAAGGGCGGATCTGTCACCGCAGGCAATGCGTCAGGTGTGAACGATGGCGCCGCAGCTCTGATCCTCGCTTCCGCTGAGGCTGTAAAGAAATACGGCCTGACACCAATTGCCCGCGTTCTTGGCGGCGCAGCTGCTGGCGTTGCGCCGCGCATTATGGGCTTTGGCCCGGCTCCGGCCTCTCAGAAGCTGATGGCCCGCCTCGGCATGACCCAGGACCAGTTCGACGTGATTGAACTGAACGAAGCCTTCGCGTCCCAAGGCCTCGCAACGCTTCGTGCCCTTGGCATTGCAGATGATGATACCCGTGTGAACCCGAATGGCGGCGCCATCGCGCTTGGTCATCCGCTTGGCATGTCCGGCGCCCGTATCACCGGCACGGCAGCGCTCGAGCTGAAGGCAAAAGGCGGCAAGTATTCCCTGTCGGCCATGTGCATCGGCGTCGGCCAGGGCATTGCCATCGGCCTTGAGCGCGTCTGACCTATACCCTGTCCCCTGGGCCGCTGGCAGCATGCGGCCGCCTTGTCCCTCCGGTTATGCCGGAGGGATTTTTTCTGGTTTCCGTGTTGCTTATTTTGCCCGTCATTTGTTTTTGTTTTGGGATCGTGTCTGTTTTGTGCATTGACGGGACTTGAACGCGTTTAGCCCCGCTGTTTTGCGAGGCTTGTTGTATTATTTTTTGGTGTATTTTGGTTGCGGGGGCAGGATTTGAACCTGCGACCTTCAGGTTATGAGCCTGACGAG
>NZ_JACYXI010000017.1 GCF_014842915.1 Roseibium litorale
GCGGCAGGGAGCCATGATGACTGCGGGTGAAAACCCAATCCCCGCACGGTCGCCTGCCACTGCTCTCCCGGCAGTTTAGGGGCCGGGAGAGCACCCCATCATAACATCGGCAAGAACAAACAATCCCCGCAAAGGCGGGGATCCACTCATTCGCAGAGCGAAAGCGGTTCAAGGCATTGAGGAGAAGACATTTTCCGGGCAGAAACATCCTGCATTGCGGCAAAGTGGATTAGATCCCCGGTCAAGCCGGGGATGACCTTGAGGAGGCGCGCGTTTGCTTGCTCGCCCTCACCCAGAGGGAGAGAAAGCAGACTGCGATCGCGGCTAGCGCCGACCGAACAAAAAAGCCGGATCACCCAGTCTGTTTCCCACGATCAGCCTCTCCAATCACCTCTCCCAAGCTTGGGAGAGGTCGGCGCGAAGCGGCGGGTGAGGGTTGGAAGCGGCTCACCCCCCTGCCAGTTTCCTAACCTCTGCCGCCACCGCTTCCGCGAAGGGCGCCTGCATGTCAGCGTCCCAGTGAACGGAATCCACTTTGCTGACGGTCACAACCGAGCCCGCATCAAAGAAGGCCGCGCCATATTGGGCGGCGGCAGCTGCATAGACCTCCTTGAGCTTACGGGATTCCGCGATGCTCTTTTCGCAAAAGGCGAAGGCCAGCGGCGATCCCTCAAAGTTCCCCAAAGGAGGCGGTGAAATCAGCAGAACCTTCGGAGGCTGGCCATCGGGATCGTCAGTCGGCAGGCTGACCGAGTAGAGCAGACGGGACATGGCCGACCCGATGGCGCCTGCGGTCATGTTGAAGCGGGATTGCAAATCGTTGGTTCCGAGCATGATCACCAGAATACCGACCGGCATATGCGCCTTGCGCGCGGTGGCCAGATGGGCGAAGCCATTCTTGTCGCCGCGCATCGGATCATCGAAAACTGTGGTCCGGCCATTCACACCATCTTCGACCACATAAAAGCCCTCGCCCAGCACCTTGGCGAGATGCCGCGTCCAGCGGACCGAATGGCCATAGCGGGTCCGCTCGCCGGGTTTAAATCCCCAGGTCAGGGAATCTCCGAAACAGACGACGGAAACCGGCTCAGTGGGGAGTGACATTGCGGGAGCCTTTCTTGGAAAGCCGTTGACTGAGAACAGCTTAACTTTCTCCACCTGGCATTCAAGCCATCTGACGGACAATCCGGTTCTGATGTGGGAAGCAGACCCTTGGTTAATAAGGGCTTTACCAAGGCCGGGTAGCCTGCCCCCAAAGCCTATGGAATGTCCGGGACATCGATGACCGCCACACAACCCACCTACCGGCGGGGCGCCGCCCTGCCGAGCTCAAATCCGTTTCAGCGCCTTGCGGCCCTGCTGGTAGACGAACGTCCCGGCATGGATCCCGTCGTCATGACCATCGGCGAACCTCAGCACGAAATGCCCGGCTTTGTGGCGAAGGTTCTGGCGGACAATGCGGGCGATTTCCGCCGCTATCCCCCGATCAACGGAACGCCGGAGTTCCGCGCTGCCGTCGCAGGCTGGCTGGACCGGCGCTACGATCTGGAAGGGCTGATCGACGCCGAGAACGGCGTTCTGCCGCTCAATGGTTCCCGCGAAGGCCTGTCCTTCGGCGCAATTGCGGCCCGTGACCAGCTGGCAAAGGGCATTGATCATCCGGTGGTGATGCTGCCGAACCCATTCTACCAGACCTATGCGGCAGCGGCTCATATTGCCGATTCGCGCGCGGTGCTGATGGATGCCCGGCCCGGAAACCACTTCCTGCCCAATCTGGACAGCCTAGACCCGGCAGATCTGGACGAGACAGTCGCATTCTACATCGCCTCCCCCACCAATCCGGAAGGCTATTGCGCGGATATTTCCTATCTGCAGCGGCTGATCCAACTGGCCCGCAAGCACAAGTTCTACATCTTCTCCGACGAGTGTTACTCGGAGATCTACCGCGGCGCGCCCCCAACCGGCATGCTGGAAGCGGCCAAGGCTCTCGGCAATCCGGACGGCAATGTCTTTGACAAGGTCATCGTGCTGAATTCCCTGTCCAAGCGCTCCAATCTGGCAGGCTTGCGCTGCGGCTTTGCCGCCGGTGATCCGGAATTCCTGTCCAGATGGGTGAAATTCCGCGGCCTTGCGGCCCCGCAGGTGCCGATCCCGCATCAGGCCGTCGCCGTTGCCGCCTATGGTGATGAAGCCCACGTGGAAGAAAACCGCCGCCTCTACAATGAGAAATTCGAGGCTGCCGAAGAGATCCTGTCGCCGCTCATGGGTGCGGTGACGCCGGAAGCCGGGTTCTTCCTGTGGCTGAACGTGGCCCGCTGGGGCGGTTCGGTCGAGGTGACCAAGGGGCTTTGGAAAGACACCGGTGTGAAGGTGCTGCCTGGAGCCTATCTCGCATCTGATCAGGCGGACGGCAGCAATCCTGGAAGAGATTACATTCGCGTTGGCCTTTGCGCCCCGCTCGCTCAAACTCGAACCGCCCTGCAGCGCATGGCGGACTGGCTGGGAGAAAAGGCATGAGACGGGCAACAGCCGTCCGCGGCAACGGCCGCCGCTCTTCTGTCGACCTGATCGACACCCAGAGCCCGCTCCGGCGCTTCATGAAGCGCAATCTGGTCGGTCTCTGCGGTCTCGCCGTGATCGCTCTTGCAGCCGCCATGGCGGCCGCTCTGGCAACCTGGTCAATCAACGACCCCAGCCTCAACCACGCCACGAGCGAACCGGCCCACAATGCCCTCGGCAAACCCGGCGCAATCTTCGCCGACGTGCTGATGCAAACCATTGGACTGGCGACCGCCGTTTTCCTGGTGCCGATCGTGTTCTGGGGCTGGCGGCTTCTGTCGGGCAACGCCATCCGCATCGGCCGCCGCAAACTGGGGTTCTGGTTCGCAGGCTCGCTGCTCGCGGCAGGCGCTCTGGCAGCCCTGCCCGTGCCGGAAAGCTGGCCGCTGCCGACCGGTCTGGGCGGTTTCCTTGGCGATACCATTCACGTTGTGCCCGGGCTCCTGACCGGAAACCTGACAGATGGGGCAGCAACGATTGTCGGCACGCTCGGGCTCGGGCTTCCCGCTCTGTTCCTGCTTGTGGCGGCTTCCGGCTTCTTCGGGTCCAATTCCGCACCTCAATCCGCTGCAAAACCAGCCGCGCCCCGCGGGCATGGACGTTCGCAGCCCGATGAGTTCGAATTCGATGACGAAGATGAGGAAACAGACTCCCGTCTTGGCCTGATGATGACCGCCACCATCGGCCGTCTCAGCCACTGGAGCCTTCAGGGAACGTCCTTCCTGCGCCGTGTGACGGGCCGCAATGCGGTCCGGCCCGAAGACGAAGAGGACGACTGGGACGAGCATGGTGAAGTC
Source organism: Roseibium litorale (assembly GCF_014842915.1). Lineage (GTDB taxonomy): Bacteria > Pseudomonadota > Alphaproteobacteria > Rhizobiales > Stappiaceae > Roseibium > Roseibium litorale. The sequence continues at coordinate 3,357 of NZ_JACYXI010000017.1, forward strand.
TACGAGGAGGACGAGCCAGCGCCGCGCCGCAGTGCCCTCGGCAGCTTCCGGCGCGCCCTTGCAGGCCGCCTGATGCCGAAGGAGGATGACGGCCTGTCTGAATTCTACGACAACCGACCCCGGTCTGCGCAGGCAGATGACGGCTACGAGGACGATTTCGAGGACGAAGAAGGCGTGCCTTTCGACCCGGATGAGCTGATGGCCAACAAGGGGCCGGTGCCCCGGCCCGTTGGCATTGCCAGCCCGGAGTCCATGGCCCCACCCGCACCGGCAGCAGCACCGAGCCGCGTTATCCCGCCTGCAGCGCGGCCGAAGCCCGGCAAGCGCGCCATCGCGGAAGCGCAGCCCTCACTCCTTGGCGCACCGGAAGAATACGAGCATCCCCCGCTGCATCTGCTGGCCGAGCCGAAGGTCACCGGCAAGGTGCCGGGCCTCTCCGCCGATGCGCTGGAACAAAATGCCCGGATCCTCGAAGGGGTTCTGGAAGACTTCGGCGTGCGCGGCGAGATCATCGAAGTGCGCCCGGGCCCGGTCGTGACCCTTTACGAGCTGGAACCGGCGCCCGGCATCAAGTCCTCCCGCGTCATTGGTCTGGCGGACGATATTGCCCGCTCCATGAGTGCGATTTCCGCCCGCGTGGCCGTGATCCCCGGCAAGAACGCCATCGGTATCGAGCTTCCGAATGCCCGCCGCGAGACGGTTTATCTGCGCGAGCTTCTCGCCTCCCAGGACTTCGAGAAATCCAAGTCCAAGCTGGCACTGGGCCTCGGCAAGACCATCAATGGCGAAAGCGTTGTGGCAGACCTTGCCCGCATGCCTCACCTGCTGGTTGCCGGTACCACCGGTTCCGGTAAGTCGGTTGCCATCAACACCATGATCCTGTCGCTGCTCTACCGGCTCACTCCGGCAGAGTGCAAGATGATCATGATCGACCCGAAGATGCTGGAACTGTCGATCTATGACGGCATTCCCCATCTCCTGACCCCGGTTGTGACCGACCCGAAGAAGGCTGTCGTCGCGCTCAAGTGGACCGTCCGCGAGATGGAAGAGCGCTACAAGAAGATGTCGAAGGTCGGCGTCCGGAACATCGACGGCTACAACACCCGCATCCAGCAGGCGATGGAAAAGGGTGAAAGCTTCACCCGCACCGTCCAGACCGGCTTTGACCGCGAGACCGGCCAGCCGATCTGGGAAGAAGAGGAACTGCCACTCGAAACCCTGCCCTTCATCGTGGTGGTGGTCGACGAAATGGCCGACCTGATGATGGTGGCGGGCAAGGACATCGAAGGCGCGATCCAGCGTCTCGCCCAGATGGCCCGTGCCGCCGGTATTCACCTGATCATGGCAACCCAGCGCCCGTCCGTGGACGTCATCACCGGTACGATCAAGGCAAACTTCCCGACCCGTATCTCCTTCCAGGTGACCTCGAAGATCGACAGCCGCACGATCCTGGGCGAAATGGGCGCAGAGCAGCTGCTGGGTATGGGCGACATGCTGTTCATGGCCGGTGGCGGCCGCATCCAGCGCGTCCACGGCCCGTTTGTCTCCGATGGCGAGGTCGAGGAAATCGTCTCGCATCTGAAGCTTCAGGGCACGCCGCAATATCTGGAAGCGGTCACGGAAGACGAGGACGAAGTCGCAAGCCCCTATGACGGTCTGTCCGGCGGCGGTGGTGGTGGAGACGACGAAGGCAATGATCTCTACGACCGGGCCGTCGCTATTGTCCTGCGCGACAAGAAGGCTTCCACCTCCTACGTCCAGCGGCGCCTGTCCATCGGCTACAACAGGGCAGCGTCCCTGATCGAGCGGATGGAAAACGAAGGCCTGATCAGTTCGGCAAATCACGCCGGCAAGCGTGAGATCCTTGTCCAGAACGGTGTTGAGGACGATATGTGACGGGGGGCGGTCCTTTGCACCGCCCTACCACCGCCAAAACCTTGCCACAAGGACCCGCTAATTACACAGTGGTTCAATCACCGGAAGACACAGGTCTCACATGCGCCACAGCACTGCAAAAACGTTCTTCAAATCCGCCCTCGTGGCGGCAGGCCTCGTGATCGGATCGCTGACTGCGGCATCGGCCCTGACGTCGGATGAGCAGCAGAAGCTGTCTCAGGTGAACACCTACTTCAACTCCGTGAAAACGATGAACGGGGACTTCATCCAGTTCGGCCCCGATGGCGGACAGTCGGAAGGCAAGTTCTACATCGCCCGGCCGGGAAAGGTGCGGTTCTACTACAATCCGCCCGCAAAGCTGGACATCATCTCCGATGGCAAGTCCGTCTCGGTGAAGGACCGGAAGATGGCGACCCAGGACATCTGGCCCCTGAGCCAGACGCCCCTGCGTTTCCTTCTGGCCGAGAACATCGACCTTCAGAAGGACGCCAATGTCACCAACGTTCTGGTGGAACCGGACCTGATCACCGTTACCCTGACCGACCAGACTACCTTCAACTCCGGCATCCTGACCCTGATCTTCGATGCGAAGACCTATGAGCTGAAGCAGTGGACCGTCACAGACGCCCAGGGCTATGACACGACGGTTGCCGTTTACAACGTTGTCGCCAACGGCCCGACCAACAAGGATCTGTTCAAGATCGACTATCTGGCCAACACCCGCCAGAACCAGAAGTAAGGCCCGGCATTGCGCCGGGCCTCAGACTGCTGACAAAGGTACAAACTCTGAGATAGTCATCCCGGCCAAGCGGAGCGCGAGCCGGGACCGGTGAGCCAAAAGACTATCGGTTTCAGAGAGTTGCATACCGAAATACCTCGACTCACCGGTCCCGGATCTCCGCTTCGCTGCGTCCGGGATGACGAGTTGAGAGGCTTGTCATCGATCTCAGGCCCGGCATTTGCCGGGCCTGATGCATTTTCAGTGACTGATCATCCAGGGGCGTTTGGAGGGAAAGGTCTTGCCGCCATCGGCGGTGAAGACCGTGCCCGACTTGCCCGTGCTGATGCCGGAGCAGCAGGAACAGCCCGAAGGATGCCGCTTCTTGCGGCCTTCCGCGGCAGCTGCCCGGCTGTCCCTGGTCGAGAGCCGGGGCTCATGCCGGGCCCGCTCATTGGTCTCCAGAGCCGTCCGGCGCTCTGTCGACAGACCCGACATATGCGGAGCCTGAAGGATGGCTCTTGGAGCCTCCTGCTTGCAGGCCGGACAGGAGATCGGATCTGCATGCGCCGACATGGGCCGGAGCGCCCGGATCGGGCCGCAGTCCTCGCACAGATAGTCGTAAACCGGCATGAATGCCTCCTTAGAGATCCGGTGCGAGCGGAATGTCGATGGACCCGTCGAGATACTTCGTCGGCCCGGCCGCGCCCGGCATCAGATCGAACTCGAAGATATCCGTCGGCAGCCACAAGGTTGCACAGGCATTGGGAATGTCCACCACGCCGGAAATATGCCCCTGAACCGGGGCTGTCCCCAGGATCGCGTAGGCCTGAGCGCCCGAGTAGCCGAACTTCTTCAGATATTCGATGGCGTTCAGACAGGCCTGACGGTAGGCGATATGCACATCGAGATAGTGCTGCTTGCCGGCTTCATCGACGGAAATGCCCTCGAAGATCAGGTAGTCGTCATATTTCGGCGTGATCGGCGACGGCCTGAAGATCGGGTTCTTGATGCCGTATTTGGACATGCCGTCCTTGATCAGGCTGACCTTGATGTGCAGCCAGCCGGCCATTTCGATAGCGCCGCAGAAGGTGATTTCGCCATCGCCCTGGCTGAAGTGCAGATCGCCCATGGAGAGCCCTGCCCCGTCCACATAGACCGGGAAGTAGATCTTGGAGCCGCGCGACAGATCCTTGATGTCGCAGTTGCCGCCATGCTCGCGCGGGGGCACCGTGCGGGCGCCTTCCGCCGCCGCCTTGTCCCGGGCCTCACCCTTCATCGCGCCCATATGGGCAGACTGGGTGTTCGGCAGAGCTGCAAGCTGCGGCACGCGGTGGGGATCCGTGTCGAACAGAGCCTTTTCCCGGTCGTTCCACATGTCCAGCATCTTGCGGTCCGGCAGACAGCCAATCAGGCCCGGATGGATCAGCCCGGCATAGGACACGCCCGGCACATGGCGGGACTTTGTGAACATGCCGTGGAAGTCCCAGATCGACTTCTGCGCTTCCGGGAAATGCTCGGTCAGGAAGCCGCCGCCATTCTGCTTGGAAAAGAAACCGTTGAAGCCCCAAAGCATCTCTTCCTTGGCACCGATATCGAGAATATCGACCACCAGAAGATCGCCCGGTTCCGCCCCCTTCACACCGATGGGACCGGAGAGATAGTGGACCTGTTCCAGCTCCACATCGCGCACGTCGGCTGCATCGTCGTCGTTCTTGATCTGACCGCCGGTCCAGTCATAGGTCTCGATCTTGAAATCGTCGCCCGGCTCGACCCACACGGCCATCGGAATATCCGGATGCCAGCGGTTGTGGATCTTCTCATTGGTATGCGGGGACTCCTTGAGATCCACCGAGATCAGAGTATCGGCCATCGTTTGCTCCTGTGGTTGGCGCCATCCCATGGCGCGGAGGGACTGTTCGGGATCAGACGGAAAGGAAGGCGGCCACCTTCTCTTCATTGACGCTGGCGCGCGGCTCGTCATGGACCAGCCGTCCGTTCTCCAGCACGAGGATGCGGTCCGCGACATCGAGCGCGAAGGACAGCACCTGCTCGGACACGACAATGGACAGGCCCCGCTCGTCGCGGATACGCCTCAGGACACGGGCCATTTCGCGGATGATCGAAGGCTGGATGCCTTCGGTCGGCTCGTCCAGCAGCAGAACCTTGGGGTTGGTGGCGAGCGCCCGGGCAATGGCGAGCTGCTGCTGCTGCCCGCCAGAAAGGTTGCCGCCCCGCCTGCTCTTCATATCGAGCAGAACCGGAAACAGCTCGTAGATGCCTTCCGGCACCTTGGAGCGGCCGGATACAGTCAGGCCGGTCTCGATATTCTCCTGCACGGTCATGCTCGGGAAGATCATCCGGCCCTGCGGCACATAGGCAATGCCCTTGGCGACCCGGTCGAAACTCTTCAGGGCGGTGACGTCGATGCCATCAACCTGCGCCTTGCCGTGGCTGGCCGGCACGATCCCCATGAGCGACTTCATCAGGGTTGTCTTGCCCATGCCGTTGCGGCCCATGATCGCGACGATTTCTCCCGGCGCGACGGTGAAGTCCAGGCCGTGGAGAACCTCGCTCTGGCCATAGGCGACGTGATATTGATCGACTTGCAGCATGTTCGCCTCCTAGTGCCCGAGATAGACGTCGATGACCTTGGGATCAGCCTGAACCTTGGCCATGGAGCCCTCGGACAGGATCTTGCCCTGGTGCAGGACGGTGACCCGGTGGGCGATGTCCTCGACGAATTTCATGTCGTGTTCGACCACCAGCACGGAGCGGCCCTTGGTGATCTCGTTGAGAAGCTTGGCGGTCTGCTTGCGCTCCGACACGCTCATACCGGCGACCGGCTCGTCGAGCATGAGCAGTTCCGGGTCCTGGATCAGCAGCATGCCGATTTCCAGCCACTGCTTCTGGCCATGGCTGAGCAGGGCCGCCTGCATGTCGAGCAGAGTGTCGAGGAAGACCATCCCGGCGATTTCCCGCACCCGAGAGATCACCTCCTCATCCCGCTTGAAGGTCAGCGCGCCGAAGACGTTGCGGCCGCGCGGGAAGGAAATCTCCAGATTCTCGAAGACGGTCAGATCCTCGTAGATGGAGGGATTCTGGAACTTGCGCCCCACCCCTTCGCGGACGATTTCGTGCTCCTTCATGGAGGTCAGTTCGCGGTTGCGGAACTTGATCGAGCCGTCGGTGGCCTTTGTCCGGCCGCAGATGAGATCGAGCACCGTGGTCTTGCCGGCCCCGTTCGGGCCGATGATCACGTGGATCTCGTTCTCGTCCACATAGAGGTTGAGGTCGTTGACCGCCTTGAAGCCATCGAAGGACACCGTGAGGTTCTCGATCGACAGGAGGAAGTCCGTGTTGTTGGCTAGCGTATTCATGGACGATTGCTCCTATGCCCGGCTCATTCGGCCGCCTGGGGATCCTGGACCGGGGCATCCGGACCGGTCTTGCGGGTGCGCAGCCACTTGTTGACGCGGGGCGCGATCTGGGCGCGGTAGACACCTGCAAGGCCGTTGGGAAAGATCAGGACGACGGCGATAAAGAGAGCGCCAAGGCCGAAGAGCCAGAGTTCCGGGAAGGTTTCGGAAAAGGTGGTCTTGGCCCAGTTGACCAGCAGCGTGCCGTAGACCGCGCCGAAGATGGACAGGCGTCCGCCGACAGCGCAGTAGATAACCATCTCGATCGACGGCACGATGCCGACGAAGGACGGCGACATGAAACCGACCTGCAGGGTGAACATGGCCCCGCCGATGGCGGAAAGGACAGCGGCAAAGCAGAAGACGAAGATCTTGAAATTTGCCACGTCATAGCCGGAGAAGCGGACCCGGTCCTCCTTGTCGCGCAGGGCGACCAGAAGGCGTCCAAGCTTGCTCTTCAACACGAAGAGGCACAGCACGAGGACAGCCATCAGCAACCCGCCATTGAGGAAATAAAGGACGTATTTCGCGCTGTCCGTGCGGATGTCCCAGCCCATTAGGGTGCGCAGATCCGTGATGCCATTGACGCCGCCGGTGTAGCCTTGCTGACCGATGATCAGGATGGTCAGGATGGCGGCAATGGCCTGGGTGATGATGGCGAAATAGACCCCGCCTACCCGGCGCTTGAACATGGCCGCCCCGACGATGAAGGCAAAGATGGCGGGAAGGACGAAGATCGCCAGCAGCGTGAAGCCGAAGCTCTTGAACGGCTCCCAGAACCAGGGCAGTTCGGTGATCTGGTTCCAGTCCATGAAGTCCGGAATGCCCGGGGTGGACTGGATCTTGGTAGCCTCCGGCGTGGAGGCTTCCAGCTTGAGGAACATGGCCATGCAATAGCCGCCAAGGCCGAAGAACACGCCCTGCCCGAGGCTCAGGATGCCGCCCATGCCCCAGCACAGCACCAGCCCGATGGCAACGAAGGCATAGGTCAGATACTTGCCGACCAGATTCAGCCGGAAGATGTCGACGGAGACCGGCAGAACGATGAACAGCAGGGCAGCGAGAACCGCGAGCGCGAGAAGGTCCTGCCGGGAGAGAAAGCTTTTTCCGTTGGTCATGTCGGCCTCCTTCAGCGGCGGATTTTCAGAGAGAACAGGCCTTCGGGACGCAGCATCAGGATGCCGACCACGGTCAGCAGCGTGAGCACCTTGGCCATGGACCCGGAGAGGAAGAACTCCATGGTCGACTGGGCCTGGCTGATGGCGAAGGACGAGGCGATGGTGCCAAGCAGGCTGGCCGCGCCACCGAAGACGACGATCAGGAACGTGTCGACGATGTAGAGCTGCCCGGCGGTCGGCCCGGTGGACCCGATCATGGTGAAGGCGCTGCCGGCGATCCCGGCAATGCCGCAGCCAAGGGCAAAGGTCTTGCGGTCAACCCGCTCGGTGTTGATGCCGACGGCACCCGCCATGACGCGGTTCTGAACCACGGCGCGGGTCTGCATGCCCATTTTGGAGCGGAACATCAGGAAATAAACGGCGACCGCGATGACCAGGGTCAGGGCCATGACGAACAGGCCATTGATCGGCACTTCGATTGTATCGGTCAGGGAAACGGACCCAAGCAGCCAGTCCGGCAAGGTGACCCCGACTTCACGGGCGCCGAAGATCGAGCGGTAGGCCTGCTGCAGCATGAGGCTGAGGCCCCAGGTGGCCAGCAGCGTGTCCAGCGGCCGCTTGTAGAGATGCCGGATCAGGGCCCATTCGACCAGCGCGCCCAATGCCGCCGAGGCGCAGAAGGCCAGGATCATTGCGCCGAAGAAATAGATGCCGAAGAGGCTGGGAACGTAATTCTCGACAATATGCGAGCACAGATAGGTGACATAGGCCCCGAGGATCATGAACTCGCCATGGGCCATGTTGATGACCCCCATCTGGCCGAAGATGATGGCGAGACCGAGCGCCATGAGGACAAAGACCGAGAACAGGATGAGCCCGGCAAAGCCCTGCATGGCGAAGATGGAACCAAGTTCCGACCAGGTGTAATCGGCGAACATGCGCACGTCTCCATGCCGAGGAGCAGGTCCATGCTCCAGTCAAAAGGAAATGTCTTGAAAGGCGGGTGCCGCGCAGGCTGCGGCGCGCAGCACCCGAGGTGGCCGGCAGCCGGAGCCGCCGGAGGGGAGCGCAGGACTTACTGATAGCCTTCCGGGAAGGGGTTCGGCTCCATCAGGTCCTTGGTTTCATAAACCACTTCATACTGGCCATCGGCCTTGGCATGCCCGACACGGGTCTTGGACCAGAGGTGATGGTTCTCGTGGATCTTGACGTAGCCTTCCGGCGCGGTGGTCAGCTCGATGCCAGGAGACGCGGCCTTGATCTTGTCGATGTCGAAGCTGCCGGCCTTTTCAACCGCGGCCTTCCAGAGCCAGGGGCCGAGATAGGCGGCCTGGGTCACGTCGCCGATGACGATGTCGTCGCCATACTTGGCCTTGAAGGCTTCGACGAACGCCTTGTTGTTGTCGTTGTCGAGGGACTGGAAGTACTTCATCGTGGCATAGGCGCCGGCGATGTTTTCCCCGCCGATGCCCAGGATTTCATCCTCGGTGACGGAGATGGTCAGAAGCAGCGGCTTTTCCTTGGTCATGTCGATGCCGGCAGCCTTGAGCTGCTTGTAGAAGGCAACGTTGGAGCCGCCCACGACGATCGCATAGATCACGTCCGGCTTCTTCAGCTTGATCTTGTTGATGACCGAGTTGAACTGGGTGTGGCCGAGCGGATAATACTCCTCGCCTACCACTTTAAGGCCAAGCTTTTCGATGTGCTTGCGGGCAATCTTGTTGGAGGTGCGCGGCCAGATGTAGTCGGAGCCGAGCAGGTAGAAGCTCTTGGCGCCCTTTTCCTTCACCACCCAATCGATACCGGCAAGGATCTGCTGGGTTGCTTCCTGGCCCGTGTAGATGACGTTCGGGGACTCTTCCAGGCCCTCATAGAAGGTCGGGTAATAGAGCATGCCGTTATACTGCTCGAACACCGGCAGAACGGCCTTGCGCGATGCGGACGTCCAGCACCCGAACACGGCCGCCACCTTGTCCTGCACGAGCAGCTTCTTGGCCTTTTCGGCGAAGGTCGGCCAATCGGACGCACCGTCTTCCTGGACGAATTCAATCTTGCGGCCAAGAACCCCGCCCATGGCGTTGATCTGCTCGATAGCCAGCTTTTCAGCCTGAACCGAACCGGTTTCGGAAATCGCCATCGTGCCGGTCACCGAGTGAAGAATACCGACCTTCACCGTGTCGGCGGTGACCGCCAGACCGGTGGTGTTGGCATCGTCCGCATGCGCCTTGCCGACACCGAACTGAGAGAAAGCGGTAAGAGCGGCAGCCGTCGCCGCCCCGAGGATCACGCCGCGCCTGGTCGAACCGAGGCCGGTCTTTCTGCCGTTGTTAGTCATGGATGTCGCCACCTCCTGTGTGAGCTGCAGGTGCGGGGCCGGCATCGGCGCACCGCATGAGAGGAGGCTCGCGGAAAATGGTGCAGTGCCGCAATGCGTCAGTTGCTGTGGGTTAATTGACGTATTTCAATTTCGCCACCGGTATTCAAAACTACCGAACCTGACGGAGCAACTTATAAATATTCAACCTAAGCAGGCGACTGAAAATCATTTCAGCCGCCCATTTCCATTTGAATATTTCTAAACAGGTACATGACAACTCATCTATCTTCAGAATAATTACTGGCACAACATTTGCTTATAACACTTAAAAACAAATACAGGATGCACATCACACCGTATTTGCTCTGAATTTAGGCGGGAACAGTCCTTAATCTGCGGCACCGCACAAAAAGGCAACGTCTTCGCCGGAATTGACTTGGGGTTGGGGTTATATGGCAGGTCATCAGCGGGTCGTACGCCTGCGCCGGACATACAATCAATGGGTCGCAAACCAGACCCTGGAAGATTACGCCCTCCGCTTCACGGCAAAGAGCGGACGGCGCTGGTCCGCCGTGCGCGTGGCCAACACCGCGCTTGGAGCCATTTCGTTCCTTGCCCTGGAAGCCATCGGCGCGTCGATCACTCTGAACTACGGCTACACCAACGCAGTCTCGGCCATCATGTGTGTGGCCATGCTGATCTTCATCACCGGCCTGCCGATTTCCTACTATGCCGTCAAGTATGGGGTCGACATCGATCTCCTCACCCGCGGAGCAGGCTTCGGCTATATCGGCTCCACGGTCACCTCGCTGATCTATGCCAGTTTCACCTTCATCTTCTTCGCCCTGGAAGCCGCCATCATGGCGACGGCGCTGGAACTCTTCCTCGGCATTCCGCTCAATATCGGCTATCTGATCTGCTCCCTCGTGATCATCCCGCTGGTGATCTACGGCATCACCCTGATCAGCCGGCTGCAGGTCTATACCCAGCCGCTTTGGGTGGTTCTCCAGATCCTGCCGTTCCTGTTTCTCGCCTGGCAAGGCATCGCCCCTTTCGAGAAATGGCAGTCCTTCACCGGCCGGTTCGGAGAGGAAAGCGGCTCCTTTAACGTGCTGCTCTTCGGTTCTGCCAGCGCCGTGGTCTTTTCGCTGATCGCCCAGATCGGCGAGCAGGTGGACTTCCTGCGCTTTCTACCGCGCGAACGGCGCGGCAAGCGGGTAAAATGGTGGCTGGCCCTGCTTGCGGCAGGCCCCGGCTGGATCGTGATAGGTGCCTTGAAGCTGCTGCTGGGCTCGTTTCTGGTGGTGCTCGCCCTATCGAATGGTGTCGCGCCCAATCTCGCGGTCGAGCCGACTCACATGTATCTGGTCGCCTTCAAGCAGATGGCTTCTCCAGAGGTGGCCATGGCGCTCACCGGCGTTTTCGTCATCGTCTGCCAGATAAAGATCAACGTCACGAATTCCTATGCCGGGTCCATTGCCTGGTCGAATTTCTTCTCCCGCCTGACCCACAGCCATCCGGGCCGGGTGGTCTGGCTGGTCTTCAACGTGGTGATTGCGCTGCTTCTGATGGAGCTCGGCGTCTACAAGGCGCTGGACCGGACACTGGGCCTCTATTCCATTGTCGCCGTTGCCTGGATCGGCGCGATCTTCGCTGATCTGGTGATCAACAAGCCGCTGGGGCTCAGCCCGCCCCATATCGAATTCAAGCGGGCGCATCTTTATGACGTCAACCCGGTCGGCCTCGGCTCCATGACCATCGCCAGCCTTCTGGCGCTTATCGCTTACTCCGGCGTTCTGGGTGATATTCCCCGCGCCTTCGCCAGCTATATCGCGCTTGCCAGCGCCATCCTTCTGGCGCCGCTGATCGCTTACGCCACCAAGGGCCGGTATTATCTCGCCCGCAAAGAAGAGCCGTTCCTGACCCCGGAAGGCACGGCTCCGGCCATGCTCAAGTGCTGCATTTGCGAGCACAGTTTCGAGACCGAGGACATGGCCCATTGCCCTGTCTACACTGGCCCGATCTGTTCCCTGTGCTGCTCGCTGGATGCCCGCTGCGAGGACGACTGCAAGAAGGAAGCCCGCCTTGCCGATCAGTTGAAGGTCTTCTTCAAGACAATTCTGCCGGAAACCATCGCTGCAAAGCTTGCCTCCCGGCTCGGCCTCTATCTCGGCATCATGCTGATCGTCGCCCTTGCCCTCGGCGGCATTTTGTCCTTTGTCTATTTCCATACCGAACCTGGAACCATAGCCGGATCCCGGCTCGGCATAGGCCAGGCGCTCACTCAGGTCTTCTTCATTCTCCTGATCATCTCCGGCGTCATGGCATGGCTGTTCGTTCTGGTTCACGAGAGCCGCCAGGTCGCCAATGAGGAAACCCGGCGACAGACCAGCCTCCTTATGCGGGAAATCCGCGCCCATAGCCGCACGGACAAGAAGCTGCAAAAGGCCAAAGAAGCTGCAGAAGCGGCCAATCAGGCCAAGAGCCGGTATCTGATCGGTATCTCTCACGAACTGCGCTCTCCTTTGAACGCGATCTCCGGCTACGCCCAGTTGATCCAGCGGGATCCAGATATTCCCGCCCGAAGGCGCGATGCGATCAAGGTGATCCGCCATTCCTCGGACCATCTGGCCGGACTGATCGAAGGGCTTCTCGACATTTCCAAGATCGAGGCCGGTCACCTGACGATCTACCGCGATAGGTTCAACCTTCAGGATTTCCTGACCCAGATCGTCGACATGTTCCGCCTTCAGGCGGATGCCAAGTCCATCGAGTTCCGCTTCCTGCCGTCCGGCAACCTGCCAATCCACGTCTATGGCGATGAAAAACGCTTGCGCCAGGTGCTGATCAACCTCCTGTCCAACGCCATCAAGTGGACCCATTCCGGCAGCGTCACCCTGAAGGTCGGCTATCAGAATCAGGTCGCTGAATTCTCGGTGATCGACACAGGGATCGGCATTGCGGAACCGGATCTGGAGCGCATCTTCATTCCCTTCGAGCGGGTCGAAACACCCGAGAGCAGCGCCATTCCCGGCACCGGGCTTGGGCTTGCAATCACCAAGCTGCTCACGGAAGTCATGGGTGGAGAGATTGGCGTGGAAAGCCGGCTGGGCAGCGGCAGCACTTTCAAGGTCCGCCTGCTTCTATCCGCAGCCCAGACACCTGAGCGGCCCGCGCCGGTGGAAAAACGGATCCACGGCTATGAGGGAGCGACCCAGACCATCATGGTCGCTGACGATGATCCGGCCCAGCGCAACCTGCTTAGAGAGCTTCTGGTTCCCCTCGGCTTCAAGGTCGTCACCGTGCCCAACGCACGGGCCTGCCTTGAACTGGCCGCCGAAGAACTGCCGGAAGTCTTCCTTCTGGACATCAGCATGCCCGGCATGTCCGGCTGGGAGCTGGCCCGCCGGCTCCGTCAGTCCGGCCATGGCGCGGCCGTCATCATCATGATTTCCGCCAGCGCCGATGAGCGCGGGCGGGATCCGGTCCACCGGATCTTCCACGACGATTACCTGGTCAAACCCTTCCAGCTAAAAGAGCTTCTGGAGCGGCTGCAACACCATCTGAAGATCGTCTGGCGCACGGGCGAGCGTGAGGAAGAGCACCCCCAGCCCCCCTCCGCGCCTCTGTTTGACCGCGAAACCCTGCCCTCTGCGGAGAGCCTGAAAATGCTCAGACAGCTGAGCCAGATGGGGCACATCCGGGGCGTCCGGGAGAAACTCGACGATATCGAGCGGCATCAGCCTCAATCCGCTGCCTTTGTCGCGCATCTGCGCGGCCTCGTCAGCGAGTTCGACATCAAACGCTATGAACAGCTTCTGGAGACAGTTGAGAATGATGATGATTGTTTCTAGTCCAAGCGACACAGTGCTGGTGGTGGATGACACCCCCTCATCCCTCGGGATGCTCACCCATTCGCTCGAAGAAGCCGGCTACACCGTGCTGGTTGCCCCCGATGGGCAGCGGGCGCTGGACATTGCCTCGCGGATCACGCCCAACGCGATCCTGATGGATGCGGTGATGCCGAACCTCGACGGGTTTGAAACCGTCAAGCGGTTGAAGCGCATGGAGGACGTCCAGAACGTTCCCGTGATCTTCATGACCGGACTAAGCGACACGGAGAATATCGTCCGCGGCCTGGAGGCAGGCGGTGTGGATTACGTGACCAAGCCGGTCAACACAGAAGAGCTTCTGGCCCGCCTGCGTGTCCACATTGCCAATGCCCGCAATGCCAACAGCGCCCATCTGGCGCTGGACGTGTCGGGCCGGTTTCTTCTCTCCGTCAATTCCTCGGGAAAGGTCTGCTGGCACACGCCGCAGGCCCGGACCCTTCTGGGTCTCGACCGGCATGCGGAAGAACAGGACCTTGCGTCCGCCTTCGTTCTGCCCCAGGCAACCCTCGAATGGCTCCGTGCTTCCATTACGTCCAGCGCGGCGGCCCGGCCTGCCGACATTGAGGATCACTTCATCGAACTGGACGGCACGGGCCTGCGCTTTACCTATGTCGGCGCGATCTCCTCAAACGAATATCTGCTGCGGGTCGCGAAGGGATCCCGGGTGGCAGGCAGCGATGCCCTGCGCCAGGAGTTCAGCCTGACAGAGCGGGAGGCAGAGGTGCTGACCTGGATCGCCAGCGGCAAGTCGAACAAGGAAATCGCCAGCATTCTCGACATGAGCCCGCGCACGGTGAACAAGCATCTTGACCGGATCTTCGCCAAGCTGGGCGTCGAAAACCGGACAGCTGCGGCGATACTGTCCCTGAAGAAACTGCTGGACTGAGGCGGCCCTTTGCGCAGAGGTTACCTCCCGCGTCCATCCCTTAAGCGTGTCGGAACGTCGCCATAGCGGGTCTTGAAGGCTGTGGTAAAGCTGCCCTGGGTCTTGTATCCGGCAAGCAAGGCGGCCTCGTTGACACTGATCCTGTCCCGCAACAGAGCCTCCCTCGCCTTGTCGAGCCGGGAGCCTCTGACGAAGTCGAAAACCGTTTCCCCGAATTGCTCCCGGAACTGCCGCTGAAGGGATCTGACGCTCGTTCCCGTTTCGCGGGCAATGCGGTCGATATGGAGCTCTTCGTCCAAATGAGCGATCAGAAAGCTCCGGACCTTTTCCATCTGAACCCGCACATTGCGCGATTGCTTCAAGGCGCCTGCCATGCTGTCCTTACCGATCCGCTGGCAAACGGCAAGCATCATGTCCAGCCCGCGCGCGGAGAGATAGAGTTCACGCATTTCCCCGGTCAGCCACTTAGGCGGCTGGGAGATCTGGTTGCACAGAGCGAGCACATCCGGCCCCGGCTCCCAGACCAGATGGTTGAGATGACCCGACATGAAATCCGCAAGTTCGCTGCTCCGCGCGCCCTTTTCCACCTCCATTTCCTCCAGCCAGGTGACAGGTGAGACGATGGAGACCTTGCTCAGTGGCTTCGCCGTTCCGCGCAGCAGCTGGATTTCCGTTTCCCGGTCGAGCACAAAGGTCAGCGCCTTGGGACAGCAGGACGCGCCATGGCCCGCGTCAATGTCGAAATAGGCGCCATCGAGCCAGAAACTCTGCTGACCCTCGAGAAAGACAAAGGTTTCCAGCTTCGGACGGACACGGGAGCATTTGACCGTCTCAATGCTCGTCTGCGGCCAGAAAGCAGATGCAGCCTGTACAAGCTTGCGGGGGTGGCCGGGCGCCGGCGCTACCTTCCTGTTCATCGGGATACTCCTGGGCACGAAGCTGCAGCATCATCGGAATTTTGGCGCGCGCAGCGAAATTTTTGGCATTCACGCCACGGCAGCCCCATCGACATCACCTGCTCCCTCCTTCTAATACATGAATTATTAAGTCAAGTTTAAACCGGCGCGCTGTGGCTCCCTGTCACAGACGACGGACAGCACCCGACAGGATCGAAATGGCCCGCCTTACGACCGCCCTCACTGCCGCTCACATGGCCACCACCGTCAGTCTTCTCGCCGTATCGGCAGCACATGCGCAGGACGAAACCGTTACCAAACTGGACGCGATCAGCGTTCAGGGCCTCTCCGAGCAGGGGGACGGTCCGGTTGATGGATATGTCGCCACGCGCAGCCGGGCTGGCACAAAGACAGATACGCCTCTATCAAAGACCCCCCAGGCCGTATCGGTGGTGCCGAGCCAGCAGATCGAGGATCAGGCTGCAACGTCGGTTTCAGAAGCCCTGCGCTATTCATCAGGCGTATCGACCGAGTATCGCGGGTCGTCCAATTTCTCGGATGAGATGTATATTCGTGGCTTCGGCTACGTCCCGCGCTATGTGAATGGCCTGTCGTTCGGACTTGGTTCACTGGGTAAGATCGACCCATATCTCCTTGAACGTGTTGAAGTTCTACGTGGCCCCTCATCGATTCTTTATGGCCAGGCGAGTCCCGGCGGCATCGTTAATCTGGTGACAAAGCGCCCGACCGGCGAGACCAAGCGTGAAGCGGAAGTTTTCGTTGGAACGGATGCCAAGGTTGGGGCAGCCTTCGACCTGCAAGGTGTCTTCGACCCGGACGGCGTCTGGAGTTACCGGCTTGTGGGAACTGCGGAACGGTCTGACCTTGAAGAGAACAAGCTGAGTGAAGAGGGGTTCTCGATCTCACCAAGCCTTCGCTGGGCACCAACCGGCGACACGTCACTCACCCTTTCAACGATTTTCACCCACCAGCCCAAAGCTGGTTTCCGGAATTTCCGCGAGGCGGCAGGCACCCTTTACGCTACCTCCTATGGCTTAATCCCGAACGACTTCCTTGTCAGCGATCCGGACTTCGAAGAGTACCGGAGCACGCAATTCCAGGTGGGGTATGAGTTTGAGCATCGCTTCAACGACATCTTCACCTTCCGGCAGAATGCCGCTTATAACATCATCGACACTTATCATCAGACCCTGACCTGGGGCAGCCTGCAGGCGGATGAAAAGACCATCACCCGCACTGCCAGCGGCGGCTCAACTGATCTGAACCAGTTCGTGATCGACAACCAGCTGCAGAGCGAGTTCCGGACCGGCGCTTTTGACCACACACTTCTGACCGGATTCGACTTCAAGCATTCCAGCAAGAACTACCAATGGGGCTATAACTTCAGCACCCCGAGCATCGACTGGACGGCCCCCTCTTACGGCGTTGGCAATCTGGCTCTGACCGACCGCCAAAGCGACTATGTCACCACGGCCTCGCAGGCTGGCCTCTATGTTCAGGATCAGATCGAATTCGGGAAGCTGACCGTCAGCCTCGGCGGCCGCTACGACTGGGCAGACACGGAAACGGACAACCTTCTCGCTGCGGACACGTCCTATTATGACAGCGCATTCTCGGGGCGCGCGGGAGCGATCTACAACTTCGACAACGGAATTTCGCCCTATATCAGCTATTCAACGTCTTTCGAGCCCTCTCTGGATGTCGATCACAACAACCAGCCGCTTGATCCGGTGACCGCACAGCAGTTGGAGGCCGGGGTCAAATATGCTCCAGAAAACCTTCCGTTCCAGGTCTATGCGTCTGTCTTCCAGATCTATCAGCAGAACCGCTCGTCAACAGATCCCGTCACGAACGAGATCTTCCAGACCGGCGAAATCCGCAGCCGCGGGGTCGAGATCGAAGGCCACGCTCAGATTACCGAAAACCTGTCTCTGGTCGCTTCCTACACGTTTGTGGACGCAGAAGTGACCGAGGATGAAGACAGCAGCAAGATTGGTCTCAAAGTGGACCGCGTACCGGAACATCAGGCCAATCTCTGGGGCAAGTATGAGTTCCATGACGGCATGCTGAACGGTTTCGGCATCGGTGCGGGCGTCCGCTACATTGGCGAAAGCACGGACCGCACGAATGCGCTGACGGTTCCGGCTGTAACACTGTTCGATGCTATGGCCAGCTACGACTTCGGCGCCCGGACGGACAAGCTGGACGGAGTGAAGCTTCAGATCAACGCCTCGAACCTGATGGACAAGCGCTACACCGCCAGCTGCGCCTCCAAATATGCCTGCTGGTACGGCGCAGGCCGAACCGTCATGGCGAAGCTCAAGTACAGCTGGTAACGGCCATGAAACAGCCCGCAGCGGTTCGCCTCAGGACCGGCCTCAAACGAGCGGCGGCAGCGTGCCTTACAGGCACGCTTACCCTGGCCTGCTGGCAGGTGCAGGCCAGTGCCGCCCCTCAGACCTCCTCAGCCAAACGTCCTGGTACGGGGAGAATGGAACAAGACCTTTCAAAAATGCCCGAAATTACAAGCCTGGCCGATGGTCAGGAGAATGTTGTCTGGAATGCCCGGATCCCTGACGGCGGGCAGGCCTCCCGTCTTCCCTTGCATGTCAAAGCAGGCACCTATCTCGCCGGGAAACTGATCGATCCCGCAGCTGGCGCGACGCTGGACCTGATTGACGCTGAAGGACGGCATCTGCGCCGGCTTGCCAGCGAAAAGACAGGGCAATTGGCTTTTTATCTGCTTGTTCCCGAAGGTGCCGCCTATCTGGCTGCAATGGGTCCCTCTTCCGGCCTGGCGATTGAGATCAGCCGGAATCTCGTGCCTGACCAGCCCCGGCAGGAGAGCAATTCCTCTTCTTTTCTCAGTCCCCGCATGGCAGCTCTCTCGCAAACCCTCGCGGAAGGTGGCTCAACGACGACATTCTGGGAAGAGGCAGCCCGCTCAGGAACGCCGCTTGTCGAGCAAGGGAAAGACGGCGAACCGGTCATCACATTCCTCTACCGGGGCGCTGCGGATGGTGTGCGGATCCTGGGTGCACCGTCTTCCGACCACGATCCCATGATGCGGCTAGGACAGTCGGACGTCTGGTACCGCAGTTACAGCGTTCCGCCGGACACCCGTCTGTCCTACAGACTGGCCCCGGATGTTCCTGCCGTTCCCGGGAGCTTCTGGGAGCGGCGCGTTGCCATTCTGGCCACCGCACAGGAGGATCCGCTGAACCGTCATCCCTGGCCGGAAGACGGGATAGACGTCTATGCCCGGAAGTCCAAGCTGGAACTGCCAGAAGCCCCGGCACAGCCCTATGTGGCGGAGCGGCAAGACGTTGCGAAGGGAACTCTCGAAGAGTTCACCTTCACCAGCCTCACGCTGGAGAACAGCCGCAAGATTACCCTCTACCGGCCTGCGGATTTCGATCCTGCAGATCCCCTCACCCTGTTGCTGGTAACATTTGACGGCAAGGCCTATCAAACGGACATTCCTGTTCCGGTCATCCTCGACAACATGCAGGCCGATCGCGCCCTGCCGCAGACAGCCGCTATCCTGATTTCCAACCCAGACATGGAAACCCGGTCAAGAGAGCTGCCGGGAAATCCGGAGTTCGCAAGGGTAGTTGCTCAGGAGATCCTTCCAGAAGCTTTGAGCAGGCTAGGGCTGACCGCCTCACCGGAGCGCACCGTCCTTGCCGGATCCAGCTTTGGCGGGATTGCGTCCACCCGGACCGCCCTCGCCTATCCGGAGGTTTTCGGGAACGTCATTTCCTTGTCCGGCTCATATTGGTGGAGCCCGGCGGGTACTCCCGTGACCGATCAGGAATACACCGCCCGCCAGGTTGCAGATGCGCCGCGCGCGCCGGTGCGTGTTTTCCTCACTGCGGGTCTGTTTGAATCAGGCCAGAAGTCCTCTCCAGACATTCTGAGCACAAACAGGCATCTGCGCACCGTCATGAAAGCCAAGGGATACGACGTGCGCTTACGCGAATATGCAGCCTCCCACGATTACCTTTATTGGCGCGGTGCGTTGTCTGACGGGCTGGAAGCACTGTTTCCCGATCACGGTACACACGACTAAAGCCATCACACCGCTCACATCCCATCAGGAGAAAAGCCAAGGCCATGTATATCGTTGAGACAACGGTCCAGACAGCCTCAGCTACGAAATACCTCCAGCAGCTGTGCAAACACTTTACGCACAAGGTGCCGGCGGCCTGGACCCAGGAAGCAGGCAGTGTGACCTTCCCCTATGGCGATTGCATCATGCACGCCAGGGACAACGCCTTGCACATCCAGTGTCAAACACATGACGCGGAGAATGTTGCGCTGCTGAAAGACGTCATCGGCTCCCATCTGCGGCAATTCGCCTGGCGCGAGACGCTCCAGCTTGTCTGGCAGGAAACCAGGGCGTCCTGTCCGCTATCTACCTGATCTTGCTTTCCAGAAGTTCACCCCAGCGCTCGAAGGAATTCCAAAATGCTCAAATCACTCCTTGGCACTGCCGCAGCGCTGCTCGCGCTCGGGCAAGTGGCTTTTGCTATCGAGCTGACAGATGTTGCCGGCAGAAAGATCGAACTCGACAAACCTGCGCAGACCGTCGTTCTTGGTGATGGCCGCGTGGTCACCGCGCTTGCCCTTCTCGACCGGGACAATCCAGTGGCGCGCGTCGAGGCGATCCTGTCCGATCTGCAGCAGAACGATCCCGTGCTCCTGTCCTATTTGAAGGAGCACTATCCCAAGACAGCCGCTATTCCGATGATCAAGGGAGTGGAGACCGGCGCCTCCGCAGAGGCGGTGATTGCGCTGAAACCCGATGCAGCAATCCTCAGCCTTTCGGGCCACGGGCCAAGCATCACGGACACGGAGTTCGTCGAGCATCTCGAGGCTGCCGGGATCAAGGTGTTCTTTATCGACTTCCGCCAGGACCCGCTGAACAACACGACCGCGTCCATAGAACTGATGGGAAAGGTGATCGGACGGGAACAGGAAGCCGAAGAGTTCTCGCGCTTTTACAACGAGCGCAAGGACAGGATCGTCAACCGCCTTGCCGGGTATACAGGGGAGCGGCCCACGGTTTTCCTGCAGGCGCATATCGGCCGGTTCGAATGCTGTGTCGCCATGGCCCATGGCATGCTCGGACCTTTTGTCGAGGTGGCTGGCGGCCGCAACGTTTCATCGGAGGCCGTTTCCAGCCCGGTTGGACGGCACATGCTTGAGTTCCTGATCGGTGCAAACCCGGATATCTGGATAGGCACCGCCTCTGGAACACAGCAGGAATATGAGGCAGGCCATCCGTTTGCCGTTCTCGGCATGCATGTCGATGAAGATCTTGCCCGCCGCTCTGCCAGAACCGCCATCGACAGCGCAGGCATCGGCATTCTCGACGCTGTCCGGAACGGACGGGCCTATACGATCTGGCACGGCTTCTACAATTCGCCGTTCAACATCTATGCGCTGGAAGTTTTTGCCAAGTGGTTCCATCCGGATCTCTTCGCAGATATCGACCCGGAAGCGACCTTCGCCGAAGTTCACCGGCGCTTCCTGCCTATGGATACCAAGGGCCTCTACTCGGTCAGGGTCGCCGAATAACCGCCAATGCCGTCAGACGAGCGCTGTGCGGGAATACCCGATATTCCCGCAGATCTTACAGGCAACTGCGGGAGGGCCGGACGTGAAAGAGCCGGAAAGCTGTGAGCTTTCCGGCTCTTTTGTTTTGTCAGGCGCTGGCTGCCTCCGCATCCCCCGGAGGTGTTTCCATCGGGGTGGTCTTCTTGGGACCCGGGATCCGGAACCAGGCAATATAGAGAGCTGGAAGGAACAGCAGCGTGATCATGGTACCGGCCAGAATGCCGCCCATCATCGCATAGGCCATTGGGCCCCAGAAGATCTCCCGGGAGATCGGGATCATGGCCAGCGATGCCGCCGCCGCCGTCAGCATGATGGGTCGCATGCGGTGCACGGTTGCCTCGAACACGGCCTGCCATGGCTCGACGCCTTCCTTGCGCAGATCTTCGATCTGCACGACCAGAATGACCGAGTTCCGGATCAGGATGCCGATCAGCGCCAGAACACCGAGCAGCGCCACGAAGCCGAGCGGCGCACCGCTCGGCACGAGAGCTGCCACCACCCCGATCAGCCCCAGCGGCGCTACAGCGATCACCAGGAACAGGCGCTGGAAGCTCTGAAGCTGCAGCATCAGGATCGTCAGCATGACGAAGACCATCAAGGGAGCAACGGCGGCAATCGGCCCCTGGGACTTGGCGCTTTCTTCCACGGCACCACCGGTCGCGATGGAGTAGTCCGGTGGAAGCTTTGCCTGAATTGCCGCGATGTCCTTCTCAAGCTTGGCGACAACCGTTGCGGGCTGCACGTCGCCCGTGATTCCGGCCATGACCGTCACCGTGGGCTGGCGGTCGCGCCGCCAGATGACAGGCTGCTCCATCTCGTAACGGACGTTCGCTATAGCTGCGAGCGGCACCGAGGAATTGCCGGAAGTTGGCAATTGCAGCTGCTGGATCGTCTGGATCGAATGCCGTTCGTCACTATCTGCACGCGCCACGACGTTCACCAGATAGATCGAATCCGGGATGCTGGTGACCGTGGTGCCCCCAACGATGCCGTTCAGCTGGTTGGCGATGTCACTGGAGCTGATGCCGAGCTGGCGCGCCTTGTCCTGCAGAACATCAATCTTCAGCACCCGGCCCGGCTCGTTCCAGTCATAGACCACACTTGTCACGTTTTCGTTCTGGCCAGCGGCCCCGGCAACTTCACGCGCATAATTGAGGACCTTCGCCACATCCGGTCCGCTGACGCGATACTGGACGGGACGCCCCACCGGAGGCCCGAGTTCCAGGGTCTTCACATAAGCGTCGATGCCGACGAAATTCTCCCGGAGAATCTTCTTCAGATGGTCCTGGACAAGGTTCCGCTCCTCAAGCCCCTTTGTGACAATGACCACCTGACCGAAGTTCGGCTGCGGCATTTTCACATCATAGGACAGCAGGAAGCGCACCGCGCTCTGGCCGACATAGGTCGACCAGTGATCGATATCCTCTTCCTGCTTGAGATACTCCTCGAACCGCACCATCTGGTCCCGCGTATCGGCGATGGAAGCATTCTGCGGCAAGGTGAAGTCCACAATCAGTTCCGGCCTGTCGGAGGGCGGGAAGAACTGCTGCTGCACAAGTGCCATGCCTGCAATCGAGAGGCCGAAGATACCGATCGTAAGGATGATCGTGATCCAGCGGAACCGCATGGCGAGCCGGAGCAGGCCTTCAAACGCGCTGCCAAACCGGCCCTTTTTCTCGTGGTGGGCCTTCATTGTCTTTGGCAGGAAGGTCACCCCAAGCAGCGGCGCGAAAAGCACGGCGACGATCCAGGACAGGATCAGCGAGATGGCAATCACGACGAACAGGGTGAAGGTGAACTCCCCAGCCGCACTGTTATTGAGGCCGACGGGGATAAAGCCCGCGATGGTCACCAGTGTGCCGGTCAGCATCGGAAAAGCCGTGGATGTGTACACATGGGTTGCCGCCTTGCTCAGCGGGTCGCCCCGCTCCAGCCGCGCCACCATCATTTCCACCGCGATCATCGCGTCATCCACCAGAAGTCCAAGGGCGATGATCAACGCGCCCAGCGAAATCCGTTGGAGCGAAATCCCCAGGTATTCCATGAAGATGAACGTCATGGCCAGAACCAGCGGGATGGACAGGGAAACCACGAAACCGGCACGCAGACCCAGGCTGATGAAGCTGATCGCAAGAACGATGGCGACAGCTTCGAAGAGTGCCTTGGTGAAGCCGCCCACGGCCTCCTCCACCACCTTCGGCTGATCGGCGACCTGATGGACGCCGACGCCGACCGGCAGATCCGCTATGGCCTTGCGCAGCTCCTCATCCAGCGCTTCGCCGAAGTCCAGCAGGTTCGCTCCGACGCGCATGCCGACGGCCAAACCGATGGCTGGCTTGCCATTGTACCGGAAAAGATCGGACGGTGGATCCTCGTAGCCACGGGTCACCTTGGCAATGTCGCTCAGACGGAAGAAACGCCCATCAATACGCAGATTGACGTTCTCGAAGTCCTTTTCGTTCCGGAACTGGCCATCGACCCGGAGGCTGATCCGCTCAGGTCCGGCCTGGACAACGCCGGAAGGCACAACGGCATTCTGCTCCTGCAAGGTCGCCAGAACGCTGTCGCTGGTGATACCCATGGCCGCAAGCTTGCGGGTGGAGAACTCCAGATAGATCACCTCATCCTGGGCACCGAGAAGCTCGATCTTGCCGGTATTGGGCACGGTGTAGAACCGGCTGCGCACGCCTTCCACATAGTCACGCAGCTGGCGGAAGCTGATGCCATCCGCCGTAAAGGCGTAGACATTGCCGTAAACATCGCCGAACTCGTCATTGTAGAACGGCCCGAGTGTTCCGGAGGGAAACTCGGTGGCAATGTCAGCCATCATATTGCGGACGAGCTGCCAGGTAGGCTTCACGTCCTTGGCCTTGGTCGTGGCGAGCAGGTTGACCATCACGATGGAAGACCCCGGGCGGGTCAGGCTCTTCGTGTAGTCGAGAGACGGGATCTCCTGCAGCTTCTTCTCAATCCGGTCCGTGATCTGGCTGAGGGTTTCCTCTGTCGAGGCCCCTGGCCACTGGGCCGTCACGAGCATGGTCTTGATGACGAAGTTCGGGTCTTCCTCACGGCCAAGGTTCACATAGGACATAAGCCCTGCGGCCACGGAGACGATCATGAAGTACCACATGAGCGAGCGGTGATTGATCGCCCAGTCCGAAAGATTGAACTTTTTCATAGTTCCGGCTCCCCGCCGAGATAAACTTTTTGCCCGGACTCCAGGCTGTGAACACCGGCAGTTACGATCTTCTGCCCCGGCATCACGCCATTCACCGCAACAAACTCTCCGGCGGACTTCCGCCCCACGGTCACGGCAACCTTCTCAACCGTCATCGACGCCTCGTCGATCCGCCAGACGTAGGTCTTGCCATCCTCTTCCAGCAGCGATGTCATTGGCAGGGTGATAACCTCGTCACTTGCATCGTTTGAGCGCAACGTCACCAGAGCTCCGAGACGGAAGTTTTCCGGCGGGTTCTCCAGCGTCATCCGGACACGTTGTGTTCGGGTCGCGCTGGTTGCCTGGGGAGCAACCTCCCGGATTTCCGCTTTAACCCCTGGCCCTTTCACAGTTTGCAGGAAGGCCTCGAAGCTCTTGCCCCGCAGCTGGGTGACGAGTGCTTCGGGCACATCCACAACCGCATCGCGCGCATCAAGACGCGCAATGCTGACAACAGTCTGACCGGCGCTGACCACCTGGCCGACGCTGGCATCTGTTGCCGTCACAATGCCATCGAACGTCGCAGTCAGCCGGGTGAAACCAAGCTGTTCGCGCGCCTTGTGCAAATCTGCCTCGGCGCTATCGACATTCGCTTCCGCGGTTTTGCGGCTTTGTTCAGCCGTGTCGAGAGAAGCCTTGGATGAAACGCCGTTCTTCGCCAGCGCCTGAAGGCGTTTCTCGGACCCTTCCGCATTGGCAAGCTGTGCCTTGGCCGCAGACAGGCTGGCTTCGGCCACTCTCACTGCAAACTCCAGACTTGCAGGATCAAGAAGAGCAATCTGCTGCCCTTCCTCGACCTCGTCACCGACATTGACGGAACGGCTGATCATTCTTCCCAGCACCTGGAATCCCAGATCCGTGGTGTAACGCGGCTCTACAGTGCCGGTGAATTGTGCCTCTTCAGGCCATTTCTTTTCTGCCGTTGTGAAAAGGACAGGCCGTACCGGATCGGGTACCGCCTGCTCCTCTTGACCACATGCCGTCAGGAGCGCGAGCGAAAGCAGCGCTGCGCAGCGAAAACCACGGGACATCATTCCGCCTCCTGCAGCACGGTCTCGACCTTGAGACCGGGATAGAGATACTGCCCGCCAGCCGTCACAACGATCTCTCCGTCGCTCAGACCATCTCCAAGCAGGATCCGGTTGTTGTCATAACGGGAGACCATAACCTTCCGCAGGCTGACCCGGCTTGTCTGCGGGTCCACGACCCAAACGGCAGGGTCGTCATCCTGCGAACTCAGCGAGCTCCAGGGCAGGATGACGGTTCGTTCCTCGCGGAAACGGGCTGCACCGGAAATGGGAGCCCCGAGCGTCATGCCCTCGGGCGGATTCAGGATCGACAGCTTCACCCGCACCGACCCGGTCGCCGGATCAATGGTGGGCGAGATTTCCCGCAGATGTCCGGTCGCCTTCACGCCCGGGTCGGATACCAGCCAGATCGAAAAGTCACTTCCTTCCAGATCATTCGAAAGCAGCCCCTCATAGACCTGAAACACGGCGTCCCGGTCTCCATCGCGGGCAATGGAAAAAACCTTCTCACCCGGCTGAACCACTTGTCCGGCCTCGGCAGAGCGTTCTGTGATGACACCGGCTTCCTCGGCCCTCAGGATTGTCTCGTCCAATGTCTTTTCCGCATCTGCGAGCCGCGCTTTGGCACCTTCCAGATTGCCTTGCGCAACCCGATAGTCCTGTTCAGCGGAATCATAGTCGCTGCGGGTGGTGAACCCCTTGGACAGCAGCGCCTTCTGGCGGTCCAAAGAGAGAGAGGCGTTGGTCAGGATTGCCGAGGAAGAGGCCACGGACGCACGGGCGGCATCCAGATCCGACTTCTGCTGCTGGAGGTCCAGCCTGGCAAGGATCTGCCCCTTGATGACATGATCCCCCACGCCGGCCAGACGCTCGCTAATCCTGCCCGCGACCCGGAAGGCAATGTCATTGTGGTAGCGCGCGTCCACTTCGCCGGTCAAAACGAGCTCCGGGGTGTAGCCGACCTGCTCGACTTTCTGCACCTTGACGACCGCGAGAGGCTCGGCAGTTGCCGCAAACGGCAGGAGGGCGCCGCAGCTGATCACCGCCACTTTAAGAAATGCGGGAAAAATCTTTAGTTTCATTACCTGTGCAACCCCCGTCCACCTGCCTGGGAAGGAAAGCAAATACTGCCCCATCAGATCTGGGATCCATGTTAGTGACTGACTAGTTAGTCAATAAGAGACTTGATGGCAAGAGCTCTTCGCGCTAGACCCTATCATACAAAGACAGATCCACATGACCGTGTGTCGTCAGGAGACCTTGTCCGGACTGGAGACATAGATGACCGCAAGGCGGCGCAAGGCAGAACGCCCCGGAGAAATCCTGGAAGCGGCGTTTGAGGAGTTTTCCAGGAATGGATTTGCCGCGACGCGGCTTGATGATATCGCCGCGCGGGCGAACGTCACCAAGGGCACGATCTACGTCTATTATAGCAACAAAGAAGTGCTGTTCGAGACAATGGTCCGGGAATTGATGACGCCGGTCATTGCCGAAGTCGATGACCTGATGACGATGCAAGCGAACGATGCGGAGGAAGTTCTCCGGGCGTTCATGAAATTCATCTACACGAATGTTGCGGCAGACCGCCAGTGCCGGGAGCTCATGCGGCTTCTGCTTCTGGAAACCGAGCGGTTTCCGCATTTGACCCATGAGCATTACACAAAATTCGTCAATCCGATGCTCGCAAAGTTGCAGGACTGCCTGAATGATCTCGCCGCGAAGGGGCTGATCCGGAGCGCGCCCGCTCTCGCATTGCCGGAGCTTTTTTCTGGCCCGGCGGTAGCATTGAACGTCTGGCGCCTGTTGTTTCCCTTCACATCAGAGATCAATACGGATCAGCACATGGAAGCTTCCCTCGATCTGTTTCTCAACGGGCTGCTGCCCCGGACCTGATCCCGTTCGCCCACGGTTTCTCCTCCTGCCTGATATCGTCAGGCGCCGGGCAGCCACCCGTCATAGAACGCATGACCGGGCGCAAGAGGCAGACTGACAACCCTTTTTTCCCGCGCGGACACATAAATAGCCGTAATCAGCTCGATGGAATGCTCACCCTCTTCCATCGTTGTCAGGTAAAGGGCTTCTTTTCCGTTCAGAACCGCATGAATATCCGTGAAAAATCCAAGGAATCGTGCGGGTGGCTCGGCGGCCGACGCAACCACCTGATCGATCTCGGCTTGCCGCGCAGGATTTGTTGCTTCAAAGGTCCAGGGCCCTTCACCGATCCGGTAAGGATGCACACCCGACGTCGCGGTGACATGTTCGAAGCAGGCGCGGAACCTGGACGAACTGCCCGCAGAACCCAAGGTGACCGATGAAGTCACCAGCGCCCCCGCCACCGTGCGCATGATGATGGCCGCACAGTCTTCCGTCTCGATCGGATTGACCCGCGTGTCGACAAGGGCTGAAACCTCGGCGACATTGCCCGCCAGATGGGTCATCAGATTATGCGCGTGGCAGGCATGGGACACGATCGCGCCGCCCATTTCCCCCGCCCAGGTTCCCCGCCAGCGCTCCAGATAATAGTCCGCGCCGCGCTGCCAATGGGTTTCGAGCGAAAGTGTATAGGGTTTGCCGAGAAGCCCGCGCATTTTCAGCTCATGCATGGCGCGATAGCCCCCGCCATAGCGGTACTGGAAGACCGGAAAGACCCGCTTGCCCGTCCGGGCCGCAACCGCCTTCATCTTCTGCACATCGTCGATGGAGCCGGCGAGCGGCTTTTCACAGACCGCATGCTTGCCCGCCTCCTGCGCGGCCAGTGTCATTTGCGCATGAAGCTGGGGCGGCAGGCAGATGTCGACCAGATCAATCTCCGGATCTGCGCAAACCTGCTCAAAGCTCGTGACCGCCTTGGCGCCTGGCGCAAGCTGGGCCGCTTCAGCAGCCCGGACCGGGTTGAGGTCACACACCGCACGAACCTCGAACAACTCGGGCAATTCGGCATAGGCCGAAACGTGAGCTTTGCCGATACCTGCCCCAATGACGGCAACCCGGACCTTGCTGCTCATCGGCCGCACTCCAGTTCGGCTATCCTCTGAGCCTGAAGCGCCAGTCCGGTTGCCAGAAAGGCATGGGCCTGGGTCATCGCCGTTTCCGTCCGCTCCGCGACATCCCGTGCCAGGGCAGAATAAAAAGGCCTGCCGGAACCGGTGGCGTCGAAATGCTCCACGCCGGTGCTGTCCGCCAGGAATACGTGATTGCCGCCGGGACGGCCGGCGATGTCGATATATTTGCGCATCTCGATGGTGCCTTCGGTGCCGAGAATCATCATCCGGCCATCCCCCCAGACCGGCAGGCCATGAGGGGTGAGCCAGTCAACCCGCGCATAGCCCCGTCCGCCATTGCCTTCCAGGAGGGCTTCGCCGAAGTCCTGAAATTCCGGACGGTCCGGATTGGCGGTATTTCCCACATGAGCAGAGACCACGCGGGCCTCCGTGGAGCCGGTGAAATGCAGGAACTGGTCGAACTGGTGAGCGCAGATGTCCGTGAGGATGCCGCCGGTCTGCTCCCGGCTCCAGAACCAGTCGGGACGCAAATGGGCATTTAACCGGTGCGGGCCGAAACCGACCGTCTGGACCACTTTGCCGATCCGCCCTTCCCCGATCAACCGGTCGGCCAGCGCCGTGCTCTCCACGCCGACGCGCTCTGAAAAGGAAACGATCCAGCGGCGCCCGGTCCGGACGGCTGTGGCCTTTAGCGCCTCGAGCTGCTCAAGGCTGGTGCAGCCCGGCTTGTCGACCAGCACATCCTTGCCGTGCTCCATAGCAGCAATTGCGGCATTTGCCCGCTCGCTGGAGACCGAGGCACTGAGGATAAGACTGATACTCTCGTCTTCGAGGATCGCCGCCTGCTCCCGCTCGGGAACACCCGGCCATTTCTCAGCCGCCATCCTCCGGTCGGCCTGCGGTGTGCCACTGCCCGTGCACCAGGCGGCAAGCTCCACTCCCGCCGCCCGCATGTGGTCCACCATGCCGTAGATATGCCCGTGATCGATACCGATCACACCCATTCGCAGAGAACCTGCCATGACAAGACTGCCTGTCTGAAAGACGTTTGGTTGAGTGGGGCTCAGGCCCCGATATGAATGCCGCGGGACCGCAGCATGGATGGAATATTGACGAGAGAACCGGTCTCAATGGACGCGTTTGCGGCAATTCCGGTCAGGATCGACCAGGCCCCGGCCACATGATCGGAGGCGCGGCCATAGCGGTCAGGCTCCATTCCTTCCGGATCGAAGATATAGCCGAGCATGACCGGATCGGCGCCGCCGTGATGGCCCTTCGCCTTGGGTACCTCCAGCATCACTGGCTTCTGACCCGCAAGGTTCAGTTCCGTGGTCACGGCATCTTCATCCGCATGAGCCCGCTCGCCGCCGAACACTCCATGCACTTCCACATGCTTGTGGGTGATCTCGCCCTTGGTGCCCTGGAACTTGATCTCCAGCCCCTCCCAGGGGGAATAGGCAGTCAGGGTGTAGTTGGCCGTGACACCGGACGCATAACGGATATGAGCCTGCATCGTATCCTCGATGCCGATCTCCTCGTCGAAGACGCAGAGATCTCGAAAATAGCCGTCGTCGGCTTCCGCGTCGAGATAAAGGCTCTTGAGTGCTGCATCTTCTGCCATCTTCAGGTCAAAGTCGCATTTATGGGCGACCGGGCAACCAGTGCAGCGCGTTCCCCGGCCCTGCAGGCCCAGCTCCTTGGCCATTTCCGGCCGGTAGAAGGCCCGGCGGCCAGAGGCCAGAACCTCAACCGGCGCCGTGCCGAGCCACCAGTTGAGCAGATCGAAATGGTGTGTGGACTTGTGAACGAGAAGACCGCCCGAGTTTTCCTTTTGGCGGTGCCAGCGGCGGAAATAGTCCGCCCCATGCACCCGGTCCAGATGCCAGCGGAAATCAACCGCCGTCACCTCGCCGATGGTGCCCGACGCGATCAGCTCCTTGATCTGGGTGCGGGCAGGCGAATAGCGGTAGTTGAACGTGACCTTGATCTTGCGGCCCGTGCGGCGCTGGGTGTCCACGATCTGTTTCAGACGGGACAGATCGATAGTCAGCGGCTTTTCGCAAATGACATCACAGCCCGCCTCGAAGGCTCGGATGATATAGTCGGAATGCAGGAAGTCGGGCGTGGCGACCACAACCGTATCGGGCTTCTGTTCGGCAATCAGGCGGTCAAAGTCTGCCGCCAGATAGGTCGCAACCCCGTTCGTGCCCGGCTGGGAAACGGCCTTTGCCGCCTCATTCAGCCGGTGGGCGTTGCTGTCGCACAGGGCGACGATTTCATGCTTGTCCGGGTAGTCCTCAACCACGGAATCACGAAACATCTTGTGCCGCGACCCGCATCCAACGATGGCGATCTTCACTTGACTTAGCTCTCGTTATGTTAGCTCTCGACGCGCTGACCGGCGCTGTCGAAGATATGGAGGTCGGCAAGGTCGAACCCTATGGTCACCTCCTCGTCACTGCGATATTGGGACCGGCCGCTGCCGCTGACCAGCAGTGTCTGACCGGAAGACAATGAGACATGCAGCAGGGTCTCATTGCCCAGATATTCCACCAGGATGATCTTGCCCTTTGTCTGAACATCCCCGCCGCCCAGATGCATGCTGCCCGGACGTACGCACAGGGTTAGCGCCTCGTCGCCGGTCGGCAGCTCCTGCAACTGGAACTCCGGCATACCATCTATTGCGATGGCTACAGCGCTTCCACTGCGGGAGACCTTTGCGGCCAGCATGTTGATCTTGGGAGAGCCGATGAAACCGGCAACGAAGAGATTCTGCGGCCTTGTGTAGAGCTCCTGCGGCGTGCCGACCTGCTCAATCTTGCCGCCGCGCAGAACCACGATCCGGCTGGCCATGGTCATGGCCTCCACCTGGTCGTGGGTCACGTAGATCATCGTGGTGCCGAGACGATTATAGAGTGAGGCAAGCTCGGCACGCATCTGCACCCGCAGCTCGGCGTCCAGGTTCGACAGAGGTTCGTCGAAGAGAAACAGCTGCGGTTCACGCACGATGGCCCGACCGATGGCAACGCGCTGCTTCTGCCCGCCGGAGAGCTGGCGCGGCTTGCGGTCCATCAACTGGCCGACCTGCAGGATGCGTGCAGCTTCCTCCACCCGGCGCTGAACTTCCGCCTTCGGCACATTGAAATTCTGCAGACCAAAGGCAAGGTTCTTGGCGACAGTCATATGCGGGTAGAGCGCATAGCTCTGGAACACCATCGACAGCTCGCGCTTGGACGCGGGCAGATCATTGACGATCTTGCCGCCAATGGAAATTGTGCCGTCGCTGATGTCCTCCAGACCCGCGATCATGCGCAGAAGGGTCGACTTCCCGCAGCCTGAGGGACCGACCAGGACGAGGAATTCACCGTCCACCACATCCAGGTTCAAACCCTTGATGATGGAAAGTGAGCCATAGCTCTTACCGACGTTGCGGAGCTCCAAACCAGCCATTCGTTCCAAGTCCTTATTTCATTCCCGAGGTGGCAATGCCGCGCACGATGAGTTTCTGGAAAGCCACGAAGAAGATCACCACCGGCACAAGCGACAGCACGGACATGGCGAACATCTGGCCATAGGCGGACTCGCCGTCCTGATCGAGAAACAGGCGGAGTGCCAGCGGCACGGTGTAGCTCTTGATGTCATTCAGGTAGATCAGCGGCGCCAGGAAGTCCTCCCACACCCAGATCAGGGAGAAGATGGCCGCCGTGCCCATGGCAGGCAGCGACAGGGGCAGAATGATCGCCCAATAGATCTTGAAGGGGGAGCAGCCGTCGATCATCGCCGCCTCGTCCAGCTCCCGCGGCAGCTGGCGGAAAAACTGCACCATCAGGAAGATGAAGAAGGCATCGGAGGCCAGGAACTTCGGCACGACGAGCGGCAGATAGGTATCGACCCAGCCAAGCTTCAGGAACTGCACATACTGCGGGATGAGCACGACGTGATAGGGGATCATCAGCGTCATCATCATCAGCGCGAACCAGATCGTCCGGCCGGTAAATTGCAACCGCGCGAAGGCATAGGCTGCAAAGGAGCAGGAGATAAGGTTGCCCGCCACCGATAGCAGCGTGACGATGGCCGAGTTCATGTAGAACACGGAAAAGGAGATCGGCAGCGCGTTCCAGCCCTTCGTGTAATTGTCGAAGTGGAACTCCTCCGGCCACAGGGACAAGCTGCCGAAGATCTGGGTTTCCGCCTTCAAGGAAGACGCCAGCAGCCAGAACAGCGGATAGAGCATCACCACGGAAACCAGGATCAGGAACAGGTGCTTGAGATAGCGCGCCCTGCGGTTCCGCTGGTCCTGTTTTACCCGAAGCTCATGGGCAACCCGGGCGGCCTCGTCAAAGGCCATGGCCTTTTCGAGATCAGTCGCGGTCGTTGTCATAATGCACCCAGTATTTGGAAGACAGGAAGGCCAGCGCGGTGAAGACACCGATGATGATCAGAAGCACCCAGGCCAGCGCCGAGGCGTAGCCCATGCGGAAGAACTTGAAGGCCTCGTTGAAGAGATAGACCGTGAAGAACAGCAGGCTGTCCGCCGGGGCGCCCGTGCCATTGGAAATGATGAAGGCGCTGGAGAAGGTCTTGAATGACTCGATCGTCTGCAGGACCAGATTGAAGAAGATCACAGGCGCCAGCAGCGGCAGCGTGATGCGGGTAAACCTGCGCCAGCGCGGCGTGCCGTCAATTTCCGCCGCCTCGTAGAGGTCTTTCGGAATGCCGCGAAGGCCGGCGAGGAAAATCAGCATCGGCGAGCCGAACTGCCAGACGGCCAGCATCACCAGCGTGTAGAGTGATGTCTTGGGGTTGGTGATCCAGTCCGTACCCTCGATACCGATCAAGGCCAGCATCTGATTGACGACACCTGTCGCCGAGAAGAGTTCGCGCCAGAGAATTGCAATCGCGATGGACGCCCCCAGCAGAGAAGGAAGATAGAAGATCGCACGATACAGGCCGATGGTTCTAAGCCCCTTGTCCAAGAGCATGGCAACAGCCAGAGCAAAAGCAAGGCGCAGCGGCACGGCGAAAGCGACATAGGTGAAGGTTACCTCCAGCGCCTTCCAGAAACGCCTGTCCCGGGTGAACATGTACTCGTAGTTGCCCAACCCGATCCAGCGCGGATCGCTGACCATGTCATAGCGGGTGAAGGACAGATACAGGGACGCGAGAATAGGCCCCAGCGCCAGCAGGAAAAAGCCGAGCAGCCAGGGCGACAGGAAGAGGTAGCCGGGCGCGTTTCGCGCGAGGAAGCGTTTCATTGGCAGTACCTTGTTATTCTCAAGTGCGATGGGGCGCACGACCCTCCCCCCGCATCGCAGGGAGAGGGTTTGTAAGGCATACCTCTAGCGGGCGCGTTCCACGATGGACTGGGCATCCTCGACAAATATCGCCGAAGCATCAGCGACCGACATGTTGCCCAGAATGATCTCGGAGGCGGTGCGGCGGAAGCTATCGCGAACCTCACCCGCCCCTTTGGGCGCAGGAAGCGGAAGCGGGCCAACCTTGTCCTGAATGGCATCGAAGAATGTCATAATACGCTGCTCGACTGGACTGAGGTTCGGAGAGAGCGTTTCACGGACCTTGGCGGAACACGGAATGCCGCGCTCCAGTCCGAGAATTTCGGTGATCTCGGGATCATTCACCCAGTCGTTCATGTAGGCGATGGCCGCATCCACATCCTTGGCATCGCGTGACAGGGACATGAACATGGACGGCTTGATGAACTGGCCGGGCTTGCCGCCAGGCAGGTGAGGCAACATCGCGGCGCCCACTTCATCTTTCATCAGCGCCTGCACTCCAACCACTTGGTTGGACCAGATTGCAGACATGGCCGTGTCCCCCTTGATCACGCCACGCTCTGCAAGAGCCTCGTCCAGAGTGAGCGTCCGCTCCTTGCCAAGAACGACGTCTGCGGCACGCAAATCCGCCCAATGCTGCCAGTAGGACGACAGATCATCGACAGTTGCAGCCACATTGCCGTCGGCATCATAGAACTCGCTGCCGCGCTGCCGGATCCAGGCCTCCAGATCCTCAATGTAAACAGAGAAATCATCACAGCCTTTGATGTTTCCGCCACTCATCTTGGTGATGGCATGACAAGCCTTGACGAAATCCTCGTGGGTCCAGTTAATCGGATCAAACTCGATGCCGGCTTCCTGAAATAGACGCATGTTGTAAGAAACAACCTGGCTGTTCGAACCGATATTGAGCGCATAGAGCTGACCATCGACCTTGCCGCCGGAGATCGGGCCCTGATCGAAATCCTCGATCATCAGCGCCTTGCCGATGTATTCATCCAGCGGCTTCAGAGCACCACGGCGGACATATTCAAACAGATAGCGGTAGTCCATCTGCACCAGATCGGCCATGTTCCGGCCCGCGGTCTGGGTCGCCATCTTGGTCCAGTAGTCCCCCCAGCCGATGGTTTCGCCGGACACTTCAATCTCCGGATGCTTCTTCTGGAAAGCGGCAACGACCTCAAAGGTGCGCTTGTCACGGTTCGGGTTGCCCCACCAGAAATGCCGGATGGAACGGTCCGCCGCCATGGCAGGCAAGCGCGGCAGAGCGGTTGCGGCAGCCGCCACACCCATGGTGCCCAGAAGGGTACGTCTCGTCAGTTTGGTCATCGTTTTTTCCTCCACTTTGCCCGCAGCCCTCCCCGGCCCGGACTTGTTCTCACGGGTCATCCCGCTTTTCCCGCGCAGCCGCCTCAGATATGGCTGCGCAAAAGCTCCGTCAGGCACAGAATCGCCATCGCCTGCCCATAGGGCATCGAGGTCAGCTTGATCTGCCGGTAAAAATCGAGGTCGCTGCCCATCGCAGTCCCGAAAGAGACCTGCTGCAGTTCCCCGTCCGCACTGATGTGATCGACGACACCCTTCATGGCCCGCTCCGCGGTTTCCAGATACTCCCGGCCGAGATAGCGCTTGCGGACAGCCTTCATCAGGCCATAGGCAAAGCCCGCTGTTGCCGATGCTTCCAGATAGCTTTCCGGATCATCGATCAAGGTGTGCCAAAGACCCGTCTTCAGGTCCTGATGCACCTTCAGCGTTGCCGCCTGACGGTTCAGCAGGGACACAAGATGCCGTCGCAGGGCATCCCCTTCCTTCAGATCGAGAAGCTCGATGAACTCGGGGATCGCGATGGTGATCCAGCTGTTGCCACGAGCCCAGAGCGCCTTTGCGAAGTTGTGGTTGCCGTCAAACGTCCAGCCATGGAACCAGAGGCCGGAGTGCGTGTCGCAGAGATACTGGGCGTGGACGAGGAACTGGTACTTGGCCTCCTCCACATAGTCCGGACGGTTCAGCACCAGACCAATCTTGGCCAGCGGCAGCACGCTCATCATCAGCGTGTCGTCCCACATCTGCTGGTCGTTGACGCTGTTGTAGACGATGTGCTGGAGGCCGCCTTCCCGGGTTCTTGGCATCTCATGCATGACCCACTCGGCCCAGGTCTCCAGATAGGGGACAAACCGTGGATCGCTTTCCAGCTCGTGAAGATGGGCAAGGGTGAGGAAGGGTGCGACCGTGTTGATGTTCTTGGTCGGCGTCCCCTCGGCCAGCCGCGCCTCGAACCAGTCCTTGATGATGGCCATGGCCCTCGCATTACCGGTCTGCTGCCAATATTTGAACAGCCCGTAGAGACCGATGCCGTGGGTCCATTCCCATCCGGCCCAGCCCTTGGTGTCGATGACACGGCCATCTTCCAGCCGCAGCAGGAATTCACCCGTCTTGTCCTCGATGTTGATGAGATTGCTGGTCAGGCGGTCAATCAGCTCACACACGCCGCTACGCGAGATAAAATGGTCTTTCTGCCGGAGCAGCGGATGCATGATGACAGACCCTCCCAAGTCTATGAAATAATTTTCGGAACGCTATTTCGAAAATTAGGCAACCATACTCAGCGGCAAATTTCAACGTTGTTTTTGGCGCATTAATTCCGCGCCGCACAATGCAGATACGTGAATGTTTCCGGATTTAACGGGACAGCTTGACAGGCGGAAAATCAAAATTCAGAATGAGGTTCCAAAAAATACAGAATAAGAAAATGGCAAATCCACAGCCCAAAGCCGAAAACGTCGCCGCCGTTCTCAAGGTCTTTGCCGTGCTTGAAACCCTCGTAGAGGAGAAGCGCGCCAGCCTTGCCGATCTGGCACAGAAGGCGATGACCTCAAAGACCACCGCCCACCGTTTGCTGCAAACGATGGTGGAACTGGGCTATGTAGAACAGGACCCGGAGACGGAAAAATATGGACTGACGCTGAAGCTGTTCAGCCTTGGCGCAAGGTCCCTGACCGAACAGTCGGATCTTCTGCGGGTGGCGGACAAGGCCATGGCCAAGCTGTCCCGGGCAACTGGCGAATCCATCAATCTCGGCATTCTGGACGAGCGCGACGGCAAGGTCGTCTACATCCACAAATACGATTCCTTCTACAATCTGTCCATGAAATCGACCCTCGGCTTGCGCAATCCGCTGCACAGCACCTCGCTCGGCAAGGCTTTGCTGGCCTTCCGAAGCGATGAGGAGGTCCGGGACCGTGTCCGGCAGATGTCCTTGGTCAAGCTGGCCCCCCGCACCATCACCAACACGGATGAGCTTCTCGATCAGCTTCGATTGACCCGCCAGCGTGGCTATTCGGAAGAGGTGGAAGAGAGCGAAGCCGGAGTGCGCTGCATGGCTGCCCCGGTCTTCAATCATCTAGGAAACACGATTGCCGCGATTTCGGTCGCCTTTCCGCTCTTCCGCTTCGATGAAGCCCGCAAGAGTGAGTACGCTAACCTTTTGACGTCGGCAGCCAGAGAAGCATCCGTGGCGCTGGGCTACCGGCCATCCGGCCAATGAGCCGCCAGCCGCCGGGAGAACTCTGCCTTCTCCTTACTCCTTCGGTGGCAGGGAGAAAGCGTTGAAAAGGGCAAGGGACTTCCAGGCGGTAAAGACCTCGGGCGGGCAATCATCGGCGTCGACGAAATAGAGACCGGACATCTTCCGCCCCCCCATTTCCATGATCTGACCATGGCCGATGGCTTCCGCCTCGGCCCGGTTCGCCTTGCCGACCCGGAAGAGAAACCGGCGCAGCCCGTTCTTTTCCCGCATGGCACCACCCACCATGTGGCCGTTGACCAGAAAGCAGGTCGCGCCCATCATCCGTTTTTCGCTGACGCCCGGCAGCCCGCCCAGCGCTTCCCGGAAAATCTGGTCCAGTTCCTCATCCACCGCCATCAGGGCTCTCGTCCTCGCAATAGGTGTCACGGCACAGTCATTTTGCCATGTCAGGACAAAACCGTCGCGCATCCATTGCAGAAAGGTCCCCATGCCCGCTCCCGCTTTCACCAGCCGAAGACAGGACCTCTCCAAACGGCAGCTTCTTTGCGCCCTTGCGGCAATTCTGCTTGGGGTCTCCAGTGTGGCGCGGGCGGAAGAGAGGGGCTTGCGTCTCACCAATGAAACCGGCCAGACACTGTCCTTGAAGGAACTGACCAAGGACAAGCCCGTGCTCGTTCATCTTTGGGCAAGCTGGTGCGCGCCCTGCCGCGAAGAACTGCCGGAACTTGCCGCCTTCAAAGCGGCTCTGCCCGAGGACCTGCAGAAACGTTTTCTGGTC
The DNA here is from genome assembly GCF_014842915.1 of Roseibium litorale. GTDB lineage: Bacteria > Pseudomonadota > Alphaproteobacteria > Rhizobiales > Stappiaceae > Roseibium > Roseibium litorale. The sequence goes on from NZ_JACYXI010000017.1 coordinate 40,988, forward strand.
GTTTCGGTCGACACCAAGCCGCTGACTGCCGTCCAATCCTTCCTGAGCGAGGATCTGGATCTTCCCGGACTAGACACACTGCAGACTGCTCCTGCCGAGGCTGGCCGGACCTTCAGGATCAAGGGCTACCCCTCGACCGTGTTCCTGAATGCAGACGGCAAGATCGTCCGCCGGATCGACGGTTCGGCACCCTGGGGCGATAGCGCATTCCAGTCAGACGTCATCCGGCATCTGACTGAGTGAGTGCTAAAGCTTAGTGCGAATGGCCAGCGTGGGAATGGCCCTTAGCGCCAGCGGCTTCCACTTCCACGTCAACATCAAGGTGGCCAAGATCGAGTTCAACTTCCACTTCGATCACATCACCCTGATGGAGTGGAGCCGTCAGACCGGACAGTTGCAGGCCGACGCTCTCGGGATCGAGGTGAAGTTCCGACCCGGGCTTGACCGGGATCTGCGGCAGTGGCACCAGCTTGGCCTCCCCGCCCTTGAAGTCGATCCCGACCAGGGCCACCGCACCCGCTGCTTCGCTTTCCCCGCCCAGCAGGGTCACGGTCTTGTCCGACCCGTTTTCCAGCTCGAAGAACACAAGGGCGTCCTTCCCGTCCGTCGCCCGGGTCCAGGCGTGAACGATCCGCACACCGCCCAATTCGCTGACATGTTCGGCTTCGTGATGATGGTGGCCAGCTGCGTCTTCACTCAGCGCAGGGACAGAAAGGCTTGCAAGCAGGGCAAAGGAGGCTGCGAATTTAACGAGCATCGAACAAAACACCTTCAGCTTCTGAGATCCGGAATAACCGGGCGGTTGAGAGACAGGAGCGCCGGAAGCAGGGCCAGAAACACCGTGAGGCTGACAAACCCGGCAATCAGGTGGAACTCCGGCCAGGACAGGCTCGCCTGAACGAGAATGTCGGTCCGGCGGCTGATTTCGGCCGAGATGATGCCGCTTGCTGCAAATCCGGCAGCAAGACCGAGCAGCGCCCCGGCAGCAATCAGCACGGCTGCATAAGACCAGACCACGGCAAAGACAAAGCGGCGCGGAGCCCCCAGGGCCCTGAGCAGCGCCAGACGGCGGGAAAAGAGCCGCACCAGAACCACCAGTCCGGTCAGAACGCCTGCGGTGACCAGAACCTGAGTGACCACGGCCATCAGGGACATGACCTGACGGATATCCCCCATCAGGCTGTGCAGGCGGGCGAGAACGGCACCAGGAAAGAACGCCATGGTCTTGTCCGTGGTGAATTCGGACTTCAGGGCATAATTGGCCCAAAGCGCCTCGGCCCGGACCAGAACGGCAGGCGTTCCGGGGAAATACTCCGGATCAAAGGGCGGGCCGATCTGCTCTGCCCGTTCCGGCGCATGGCCGTTTGACAGCCCATGCACTTCCCAGACAGCTTCGACGGGAACCAGAATGGCCTTGTCCCAAGGGCTTCCCGTGGCGGCCATCTTGCCGGTGATCCTGGTCTTCGCGCCCGCGTGAGCCTCGTGGTCTGCCCCCTCACCGCTTCCGTGAGCTGGTACGAATTCGGCCCCCACCGGCAGGTCCACGCTTGCCCCGGCCACAGCCTCACCGCTGCGGGCAAACATCCGACCTTCCGTCAGAGCACCTGAAAGATGCTCGACAAACTGAGGGGTCGTTCCAACGACAGGGGCCCCCTCATAGCTGTCACCGAACGCAATGGGAGCTGCGAGCTGCACATTGTCCGCCTTGGCGATCCTGTCGTAGGCCGCGCCATCCAGCAGCGGCACATCGCTGGGCTGAAGATAGACGGCAGCAAAGAGCATGGTGATTTCGCTGCCGGACGCAGAGACGATCAGGTCGAACTTTTCAGCCGCCCGCGCTGTGCCTTGGCGAAGTCCCCGCTCCTGCGCGGTCAGACCAACCCCCAATCCGACGGATACGGCAATCAGCGCCACGAACATCAGGTTCGTCCAGCGGTACCGCCAAAGAAGCGAGCGGACCAGTGCAAGCGGCCTGTAGCCCGCGGTCACGAAAAGGCCAATCAGAATAGCCGGAAGCAAGAGCAGCACCAGAATCAGGGCATCCTGTGTGCCGGGAGCGAGATCCTGCCAGAGATCGAGAAAGATATCAGGCATGGGACGGCTCCACGAGCTGGCCATCGGCGACCTGAAGGCTCCGGTCCATCCGGTCCAAAAGATGCCGGTCGTGGCTGACCGCGATCAGCGTCTTGCCTTCACTGCGGGCCAAGGTGATCAGATCCCCGATCAGCCTGTCGGCAGCCGCACGATCCAGGCTGGCCGTCGGCTCATCGGCCAGAATGATATCGGGGTCGTTGGCAAGCGCGCGGGCAATCGCCACCCGCTGGCGCTCGCCACCGGAGAAGCTGTCGACGTTCCGCTTTGAATGGGGAAGACCGAGCCGCTCCAGCAAAGCCGCAGCTCGGCTGCGGATGGGGGCGAGGTCCTTGCGGGGCGAAAAGGCCGTTGTCAGCGCTGCGTTACCAAGGGCTGTCAGCTCTTCGAACAGCAGGAAGTCCTGAAACACCATGCCGACATGATTGCGCCGGAACCGGGCCCGCTCTGCATCGCTGAGGCAGGCGATGTCCTGTCCGCCCCAATTGATCACGCCGGTCACCTTCGGCTGCAACCCGGCCAGGGCATAGAGAAGCGTGGATTTCCCGGCCCCGGATGGCCCGAGAATGCCGACGGCCTCGCCTGCCCTCACCTGAAAGCTGGCGGGCTGCAGCAGCACCCGCCCGCCGGAACCGGTCACGCTCAGGCCGGACACATCAAGGGACAGACCGGCCATGGTTCACGCCCTGTCGTAAACGGCGTCGACCAGACGCACGCGGCTGACGAATTTGGTTTCGGGGTCGGTGAAAGTGCCGAGTTCCAGACGGCCGCGCGTGACAATGCGCGTGTTGAAGGAAATCACCTCGATCACCCTCTTGGCATAGATCGCCAGAATGTCATCGGGCCACTGCGCCTCTGTCTCGCAAAAGGGGCAGGTCGCAAGCGGGCGGTTTGTGAGAACGAAGAAGTTGGTTTCGGCTTTCAGGGGCGGCGCCATGAAACCGCTGATCGAAACGCGTTGGCCTTCCCGCTCCTTTGCATAATCGGAAAAGCTGAGATCCTTGTTGTAGAGATCGCGCAGCTTCACTGTGTCGTCAGCGAGGACTGGAAGAGACGGGACCGCAACGGAGACTGCCGGACACCCCAAGGCGCCGATGATGAATTGCCTACGGTTCATCTGCATGTTCCTTCTTCAATTCCCCCAACCCGAAACAGTTCGGGAAAGGCCCGCAGGAGCGGCCCCTTCCCTCAGATAGCTGACAAACACCCAGTCACCCTTGAAGGCATCAGATTGCGCAGAGTTGGATGTCATCCCTGCGAAGGCTAGGATCCAGTAACGACCTGAGGTAACTGTCTTTTTTAAGCCCCCACCCTGCGGGATACTGGATCCCGGTCTTGGTGCAGGACACCAAACCGGGATGACCGGCCAACCTGATTGCTTTGTCATCAATGTCCGGGAAAGGCCCGCAGGCGCGGGCCTTTGCCTCTTTGTTACATCCGCAAATTACTTCGCGTTCACGGCGTAGTTCATGACGTGGAAGATGTAGTTCTGTTCCACGATGCCATCGAACAGATGTGCCCACGGGCCCTTGGCGAACACGGCAACGTCTTCACCCGAGTGGGTTTCGGAAGACATCGGGATCAGTGCCTGCTGCAGGTAATCCGGGTCCATGGCCTGCTCGTTGGTCAGGTCCGGGCGGGAACCGGCCCAGTTGTCATCCTTCTTGAGGATGGACCCTGCACCGTTCAGGTAACCTGCGACGGTGAACGGCTTGCCGTCATCGCCCAGAAGCGGCTTGTCCAGATGCTTCACGCCAGCCGGATCCACATCGTAGCACAGGCCGGTGATCGGCGAGCCGCGGCCGCAGTAGCCGTTGAAGGCAATTGCATGCTCGTGGTCGGCGGTCACGATGATGAGCGTATCTTCATCGTTGGTCAGTTCATCAGCCATGGCAACAGCGTCGGCGAATGCCTTGCCGTCGGTCAGGGTGCGGAACAGGTTGCCGTCGTGGTTGGCGTGGTCGACACGGCCACCTTCCACCATCAGGTAGAAGCCGTTTTCGTTCTTCGACAGGCCCTTGATGGTCGCAGCGGTCATTTCAGCCAGGGACGGCTCGCCGGTGCGGTCGGCTTCGTACTTCATGTGAGAAGATTCAAAGAGACCCAGAACCGGGGCGTTGCCCGCATCGCTGAGCGCCTTGAAGGTATCTTCGTCCCAGGCGTACTGGGCGCCGAGTGCCTTGGCTTCCTCAATGAGGTTGCGGCCATCGATGCGCTTACCGCCCTTGCCTTCCTCATCCTTCACGTCCTTGGGCAGGAACTGGCCACGGCCACCGCCCATGGCGATATCGATCACGCCGGCCTTCATCTGTTCGATGAGCTGGTCAGCGATGTCTTTCTGCTGGCAGCCTTCCGGCAGCTCGGAGTTGTTTTCCCAATCGCGGCTTGCGGTCTTGGAGTAGACGGCTGCCGGGGTCGCATGGGTGATGCGCGCGGTGGAGACAACGCCGACGGACTTGCCAGCTTCCGAAACGATCTCGGCGAAGGTCTTCATCGTGTGATCGAGACCGGCGGCGCAATCGCCTTCAGCAACGGTTTCGTCGACGTTGATCATGCCGTTCTTGGACTTCACGCCGGTGTTCATGGCAGAAGCGGTCGGCGCGCTGTCCGGGGTCTGGCCGTTGGTGGTGTAGGTCTTCACCAGAGCAGAGTTCGGGAAAGCTTCCTGCGGCTGAACATACTCGGAACCGAGCATGCCTGCCTGCTGACCGGAGAACAGGCGGATCGCGTAGTTGGTGCCAACGCCATTGCCGTCTGCGGTGAACAGGATCACGTTCTTGGCGCGCTTGGTGATCGGCTGACGGGCGACCATTTCCTGGATCTTGGCTTCTGCGTCAGAGAACCATTTGCTGTTCTGCTGCGGCAGGGCCGACTGTGCCATAACGGCGTTGCTGCTGATGGCCAGAGCCATCACAGCGGCGAGTGCGGTCTTCATGAAAGTCTCCCAATGTAGGCGGAGAGGAAAAACAAGGCCTCATTAGGGACGTTATGTGACAGCTGGTTGACGGTCCCGGATGTTATCGAACGGGAACTGACAAACGCCAATTACAAGATGACAGCAGCTCGAAAGGCGTCATATTATTTTCATATGAACGTCTACGAACATTCATATGAGCGATCTAGACTTTGACATGCGGGAGGAAACAACGCTTGCCGCAGACACGTCAAAGAAGAGCGCTGGCACCATCGGATCCAGCCAGGAGATATCAGGGGTGACAGCGCCCGTGCAAGCCATTCTTAGCAGCCGCCAGGCCGAGATCGCCGACCTTGTCCAGTCTTCGGGCTTCATGTCCGTTGAGGCACTGGCCGAACGGTTCGAGGTGACCACCCAGACGATCCGCCGCGACGTCAATGGTCTTTGCGAAATGGGCATCCTGCGCCGGACCCACGGAGGCGTTGAGCCGCCTGTTTCCGCAGGAAACATTCACTACAGCACCCGGCAGATCCTCAACCTGGCTCCCAAAAGGGTCATCGCGACAACAGTGGCGGGACTTGTCGAGAACGGGCAATCGCTGGCCTTTTCCATTGGCACCACACCTGAAATCGTCATGCAGGCCCTGTCAGGGCATGAGAAGCTCAAGATCTTCACCAACAACCTGAACGTCGCCTTCACCGCGGCTGCCAATCTCAGCTTCGAGGTGACGATTGCCGGCGGACGGCTGCGCAGCGGCGACCGGGATGTTGTCGGCCAGAGCGCACAGGAGTTCTTCTCCCAGTACAAGGTGGATATCGGCATCTTTGGCGTCGCCGGCGTGGATGATGATGGCACTCTTCTCGACTTCCATGAGGAAGAAGTAGCCTCCCGCCAGGCGATCCTCGCCAACTGCCGCCAGTCTTTCCTTGTGCTGGACCACAGCAAGTTCACCCGCCCGGCCCATGTACGCGGGGGACACCTGGGCGATGTCAGCCACATTGTGACCGACCGGGCGCTGCCTGCCCATATCCAGAGGCTGCTGTCAGGCACCAAGGTGCAAACCATCGTTGGAGAAGGCTGAGAGGCAGGGGCTTGAGCGGTCAGGCTCAAGGTTGGCGACAAGCCTCTCCGCGGAGCCTTCCCGGACGAAGCGAAGCGGAGATCCGGGATCTCCGATCGGTTTATTATGTTGAAGTAACATGTTTCTGAAGCAGGTCCCGGCTCAAGGCCGGGACGGCGCGGAGAAGTCTCGGGCTTGTCACCCCTCTCCGACCATAGAAATCAGGCCTTCACCGGTTCCGGACGCCTGGCAATCTGCCGGTTCCGGATCTGGCGCCAGGAGAAGGCGAGCAAAAACAGGCCGGTCAGCACCAGAATGATCGTCGGAGCCGGAGCGCTGTCGAGCCAGAAGCTGGCGTAAACGCCGCCTGTCATGGCCACCATCGTCACGACAACCGCAGCGGCCATCATCGCGGAAAAACGGCGCGTGATCAGAAACGCAATAGCGCCCGGCGAGATCAGCAGTCCGACCGCCAGGATCAGGCCCACAGAGGTCAGGGTGGCGACGATGGTGACGGAAAGAACCGCTAGAAGACCGTAGTGCAGCAACCGCACCGGTAGACCAATCGCCTGGGCCTGAGCCGGATCAAAGGCGTGCAGCAGCAGATCCTTCCATTTCAAAAGCAGCAGCAAGGTCACGAGAATGCCGACCGTCCCGGCAGTCCACAGATCTTCCGGCCCTATGCCCAGCATGTTGCCGAAGAGAATGTGGTCGAGGTGCACATTGGTGTCGACCTTGGTGTAGAGCACCATGCCAAAGCCGAACATGCCGGAGAAGACGACACCCATCACCGTGTCCTGCTTCACCCGGCTGTTGTCCTTCAGGTAACCAGTTGCCAGCGCGCAGACCATTCCGGCGCAAAAGGCACCGATCACCAGCGGGATGTTGATGATATAGGCGATCACCACGCCCGGCAGCACTGCGTGGCTGATGGCGTCCCCCATCAGCGACCAGCCCTTCAGCACGAGAAAGCAAGACAGAATTGCCGTTGGCGGGGCCAGCAGCAGCGCCACCCAGAAAGCATTCTGCATGAACGGGAACTGGAACGGCATCAAAAGCATGTCCATCACGCCTGCTCCCTCAAGGCCTCTGCGGCCCGGCGGCGTGCCGCCAGCAAGCCGTGTTTCGGCGCCAGAACGAAGACCACAAGGAAGATCAGCGTCTGCAAGGTGATGATCAGCCCGCCTGTGGCCCCGTCGACGAAATAGGACAGATAGGCGCCGGTGAAGCTCGTCAGCGCACCGATGGCAACGCTCAGCGTCAAAAGCCGGGGGAACCGGTCGCACAGCAGATAGGCCGTTGCCCCCGGTGTGACCACCATGGCGATGACCAGAAACGCACCCACGGTCTGAAGTGCAGCGACACAGGAGGCCGACAGTAGGACGAAGAAGATGAACCGCATGCGGCCGGGCTTGAGACCGATGGACCTGGCGTGGTTTTCATCGAAGAAGGACACCATCAGGTCCTTCCACTTCATCAGAAGCACCGCCAGAGAAACGAAGCCGATGATGGCAAGCTGCAGCGTGTCTTCCGGCGTGATGGCCAGAATGTTGCCCATGATGATGGTGTTCACATCCACCGGCACCGGCGAGACCGACACCATAAAAAGGCCCAGCCCCAGAAAGCTCGTGAAAATCAGGCCGATGACCGTGTCTTCCTTGAGGCCAGTGCGCTGATTGAGAAACAACATGGCGCCCGCCGCCAACCCGCCCGACAGAAAGGCGCCGAGCGCGAAGGGCAGCCCCAGCATATAAGCCCCGGCGACGCCCGGAACGATGGAATGGCTGAGCGCATCGCCGATCAGAGACCAGCCTTTCAGCATCAGGTATGCGGAGAGAAAGGCACAAACTCCGCCGACGAGCGCGCTGACCCACATGGCATTGGTCATGTAGCCGTAGCTGAAGGGCTCCAGCAGATAGGAGATCATTTGTCTCCTCCGGCTTGAGCATCTTCAGTGCCGCCCTTCAAGGTCCGGGTCTCATCCGCATAGAGAACGAAAGGCCGCTCGTCGTCGGTCAGGATGGTGACGGCACGGGCATCATCGTCATCGTGAAGATCGGAGCCGCCCAGCACAAAGTGACGCAAAACACCGCCAAAGGCTTCCATCAGGTTTTCGCGGGTGAAGGTCGTTGCGGTCGGGCCATAGTGCAGCACCGTTCCCTTGACCAGCACGGTCTGATCGCAGAACTCCGGTACCGAACCAAGATTGTGGGTGGAGACCAGCATCACCCTGCCCTCGTCCTTCAATTCGCGCAGAAGCGTGATGATTGCCTCTTCCGTCTGCACATCGACACCGGTGAAAGGCTCATCCAGCAGGATGACCCTTCCGTCCTGTGCCAGGGCCCGAGCCAGAAACACGCGCTTGCGCTGGCCGCCGGACAATTCGCCGATCTGCCGCTTGCGGAAATCCGACATACCGACACGCTCCAGCGCCGTCGCGACGGCCCTCTTGTCTTCGGCAGAAGGAATGCGGAGAAACCCCATCCGGCCATAGCGGCCCATCATCACCACGTCCTCGACGAGAACCGGGAAGGACCAGTCGACCTCCTCGGCCTGGGGCACATAAGCCACCAGCCCCTCGGCCAGCGCCTTGCGCACCGGACGGCCCAGAATGCCGATTTCTCCTGCACTTAGCGGCAGAAAACCCATGATGGCCTTGAACAGGGTGGATTTGCCCGCGCCATTGACCCCGACAAGAGCGGCGATGGAGCCTTCGGGAACGGCAAAGGTGGCATTGCGCAGGGCGGCAACGCCGTTACGGTAGGTCACGCTGACCTGCCTTCCCCACAAACCGGCGGATTCTAGATTTCGCGTCTCTTCCAAACTCACGGTTCATTTCCCGTTTCAGGAGACGAAGGAGCAGCAGCTCCCTCCAAAAGAAAACTGCCTGCTCCGCGCCCCTTACCGGGAGCCGTCGGTCAGGCCTTTGGCGATGGTGCCGCTGGTGACTTTCAGGAGATCCAGATAGGTCGGCACCGGCCCACCCGCCTCCGAGAGGCTGTCCACGTAGAGCATCCCGCCGAACCTCGCTCCGGTTTCCCGGGCGACTTGTTTGGCCGGATCGTTGTTCACCGTGCTTTCGCAAAACACGGCGGGGATCTTATTCTTCCGCACCGTATCGATCATGTGGCGGACCTGCTGGGGTGTTCCTGTCTGATCCGCGTTGATAGGCCAGAGATAGACCTCGTTCAGTTTGAGATCGCGGGCGAGATAGGAGAATGCGCCTTCGCAGGAGGCTAGCCAGCGCTGATCCTCAGGAACAGCGGCAAGCTCCGCTTTTACCGGCGCCATCACCGCTTCCACCTTCGCTTTGTAAGCCTCGGCATTGGCGGCATAAACCGCTGCATTGTCAGGGTCCTGCTTGCTCAGGGCATCCCGGATGTTGTCGATGTAGATCATCGCGTTTTCCGCCGACATCCAGGCATGCGGATTGGGCTTGCCCTCATAATGTCCTTCCCGGATCGGCATCGGCGTAACACCTTCCGAAAGGACTGCCGAGGGAACACCGCGCATGTTGGCGAGAAACTGCTCGAACCAGAGTTCCAGGTTCATGCCGTTCCAGAGAATAAGACCAGCGCCCTGCGCCCGGATCAAGTCCCGTGGGGTCGGCTGGTAGCCGTGAATTTCCGCACCCGGGCGGGTGATGGACTCTACATCGGCCGCATCTCCGGCGACGTTGCGGGCCATATCGGCCAAAACAGTGAAAGTGGTCACAACCTTCAGCTTTGCGAAGGCCGGCTGCGCCGCCGATGCCCATAGCGAAACCGCCAGAGCCAGACCGATGGAAAGTCCCCTGCCCTTCACGCCCGGCTTCCGTTGCATTCGCGCTGCCATTCTCACTCTCCGCAATGTCTGTCGTCTGGACGATATGGGAGCTGAACCATCCATGTCAATGCAAATGAGAATGATTTGCAAAAACTAAATGCAAGCAATGCCGCACCCGTTTTGCAGCGGGTCGCCCCACTGTTCAGGCAACCCGCCCGTTGAAAGATCACGCGGAGAGGCGGATGAGCCGCTGAAGCGCCAGTTCATAACCCTGAACACCGAAGCCGGCGATCACGCCATCGGCACGCAGCGAGACATAAGAGTGATGCCGGAAGCTCTCACGCTTGTGCACATTGGAGATATGCACCTCGAACACCAGCCCATCGAAAGCATTCAGCGCATCCAGAATGGCAACGGACGTATGGGTGAAGGCAGCCGGGTTGATGACGATGCCGCAAGCCGTTTCACGGGCCTCATGAATCCAGTCGATCAGCTGAGATTCGGCATTGGACTGATGAAACCGCAGCTCCATCCCTGCTGCATCCGTCAGCTTGCGGCAGGCCGCCTCGACATCCACCAAGGTTTCCCGGCCATAAATTTCCGGCTGGCGCTTTCCCAGAAGGTTCAAGTTCGGCCCATTCAGGACATAGACGGTCTTCACCCTGCTCTCCCACATTTCCAAAGGCTGGAACGCCCGGCAGATGACTGCCAAGCCTCGCGATCAATATCAGATGCAGGAAAGGAAGAAAGGCGCGACGGAAATCGGAGAGCAAAAAAGAACCGGAAACTTCAGCGGGGCTAATGCTTTTGTGGCTTATCCCGCTTTGCCGCTGAAGTCCTCCGGAAGCGATGGGGCACATGCTATTTTTGCTTTTATCCTATGAAATCAATTTTATCAGATGATTTGAGTTCCATGTCAAGTTTCAGTAGGATCTAAATTCTGAATTGGGAACGCTCCATGCTCGACAAAGACCCAGACGGATCGGTCGGTGACAATATTCACCGGCAGATCCGGAACGACATTATTTTCGGCCGACTTTTACCCGGCCAAAAACTGCGCCTGGAACCCATGCGCCAGGCATATGGGATCAGCGTCGCCACGCTGCGCGAGATCCTAAACCGGTTGACTGCGGTCGGCCTGGTGACGGCAGAGGGACAGAAGGGCTTTTCGGTCGCCCCTGCCTCCTGCAGTGACCTTAAAGAGATCGCAGAGTTGAGAAGCCTGCTTGAAACCAAGGCACTCCAAGACTCCCTCAACCATGGGGACCTGAACTGGGAGGCCAGTGTCGTCGCTGCGCATTACAAGCTTGCATCTGTTGAAGCCAAGGTGCTGGCCCAAAGAGACGAAATCCCGGCGGACCTTAAAGAAAACTGGAAGCGCTTCGACTGGGAATTTCACCGTGCCCTGATCCAAGCGTGCCCGTCCCGGAACCTCCTCTCCATGCACGCGGTTATTTTTGGTAAATTCCTGCGCTACCAGCTTCAGGTTCAAAGCATCCGGGGAGAAACTGCAGTGGAAGAGCACAGGCACCTCCTTGAAGCCGCGAAGGCCCGCGACACGGAGTGGGCTCTGGAGGTTCTGAACCGGCACATCCACGGCAGCGCCGCCCATCTCACCCCGCCAGGTGGAACGCAAACAGCCCGATGAACCGATAATCTGTTCAAGGCAATGGAATATTAACCTTGATTGTTAACCTTAAGGTATCGGTGAAACAGCCGACCGAGAGGAGACAAAGTACAGATGACCTATCGGCCCAGACTGGAAAGCATGGAATCCATACACACCGCAATTGATGGCTATCAGCACGTTCCGGCGAACGTTCTCGTGCAGTACCTGATCGATCACTACACGGTCGATCTCGATCTTCTCGTTGACTATCTGGACGGGCTTTCCGCCACGGACGAGCCGCACAGGATCGCAGCCTGACATTACCTCCGGCAGGAGCGTCATACATGCCCCTGCCTCTCAACAGCTCCTGCTGAAACGCGTTCTCCTGTCTCCCGCACGCGGGAGGCCAGATCTTCCGGAAGGTTGTTTGCTGATTGCTGAGGCTGGCGCGCGCAAGACGCCTGAGACGAGCAGAAGCTATTCAGCCAATCGTGGCTGCAGCACTTCCCTCATTCCCCTGTCCCCCATCGCCGTCGGGGTTCTGTCCCGGCCCCTGCCAGATCTTCTGGCGGTTGCGGATTTCGCGTGGAGCGGGACCGAAATAGGTTGAGGTCTTGATGAAGTCCCGCGGATGCAGGATCACACTGGACACGCGCTGGTACAGCGCCTTTGCCGAAATCGGCTTGGACAAAAGTTCGTGAACACCCAGGCGGCGCGCTTCAACGATCCGGCTGCGCTCGGTATGCGCAGTCACCATGATGATCGGGATGTAAGCGAAGGGATTGTTCGGGGTCCGGATCATACGCACCATGTCGGCGCCATCCAGAATCGGCATCACCCAATCCAGGATCAGAATATCCGGATTTGCTCGGTCCATGGCTTCCAGCCCGGACGCCCCGTCTTCGGCTTCAACGATGCGCCGCGCACCGAACCCCTGCAGCATTGTGCGCAGAATTGTCCGCATATAGGCGCTGTCTTCCACCAGCAGGAATGTCAGCGAGGCTAGATCGAGACTCACCAGATACCTCCGTGTCCAGATCCAGCCATGACATGAAAGTCTGAAGAACCGGTTATTAGGGTATGGACCAGCCAACAGGATCCCAGCCGCATTCACCCGGCCGGATACGGCCGGAAAAGCCTCGGGAGCGGCCCGCACCGGCCATCTTTGTGAACCCTGACCCTAAGTATCGGTTTGGCAATCTGGCAAAAGCATTCAAAAAACGCTAAGTGTGTCATACGGGTGCCCGGTAAATTGATGAGTTTGAGATCAATCAATTTCCGGAACCGGTATAGCCTATAAGGTGCGCTTCATAGGCAGGGGCAAAAGCGCGGTAAGGCGGGACGGAATGCCTGGCGCGTCAATCTGCCGTTAGACTTCAACGGGCCGGAGATATACGGTCCGCCGACAACGCCAGAAAATACAAGGTTCATACAATGAACTATGAGGAAACCTTTGAACGCGCCATCGATGCCTTGCGGCAGGAAAAGCGTTACCGGTTTTTTGCAGATCTCGAACGAATCGCGGGGGAGTTTCCCAAGGCGATTTGGCGTGCTGAAAATGGTCTGGAGCGCAAAATTACGGTCTGGTGCTCCAACGACTATCTCGGCATGGGACAACATCCCGACGTAATCGAAGCCATGACCGCGACCGCGCAGAAAATGGGTGCGGGCGCAGGCGGCACGCGGAACATTTCCGGGACAACCCATCCCCTGGTCCAGCTCGAAGTTGAGCTTGCAGACCTTCATGGCAAGGAAGCTGCCCTGGTCTTCACCTCGGGCTTCGTTTCCAACGAGGCTGGCATTTCGACCATTGCCAAGCTTCTGCCGGACTGCCTCATCCTTTCCGATCAGCTGAACCATGCCTCAATGATCGCGGGTGTCCGCGGTTCAGGAGCCAGCAAACAGGTCTGGCGGCACAATGACCTTGAGCATCTGGAAGATCTGCTGAAGGCTGCCGGCAAGGACCGGGCAAAACTGATCGTGTTCGAATCCGTTTATTCCATGGACGGGGACGTCGCGCCGATCGAGCGCATTGCCGATCTCGCCGACAAGTACAACGCCATGACCTACATTGATGAGGTCCATGCAGTCGGCATGTATGGCGAGCGTGGAGCAGGCATTTGCGAGCGCGATGGCGTCATGGACCGGATCGACGTTATCGAGGGCACACTGGCCAAGGCCTTCGGCGTGATGGGCGGATACATCGCCTCCAGCCAGGCTCTGGTTGACGCAGTGCGCTCCTACGCACCGGGCTTCATCTTCACCACGGCCATTCCGCCTGCACTTGCTGCTGCCGCCTGCACCTCGATTCGCCATCTGAAGGCATCAAAGAGCGAGCGAGAAGGCCAGCAGCGCCAGGCACAGCGTACAAAGGAAGTGCTGCGGGAGGCCGGCCTGCCGGTGATGCAGTCAGATACCCATATCGTTCCGGTTCTGGTGGGCAACCCGGATCTGTGCAAGAAGGCCAGCGACATGCTGCTCGACAAGCACGGCATCTATATCCAGCCGATCAATTATCCCACCGTGCCGCGCGGCACGGAACGCCTGCGCATCACGCCAACGCCGCTTCACGACGATGCTCTGGTCGAGCACCTGCGCGATGCCTTGGTGGATGTGTGGGAAGTTCTGGGCCTGCCGAAAGGCACCGTCGATGACAATTGCAACATCGTTGACGCCAATGGCAATGTCGCCCAGGCGATCTATCCGGCTGCTGGCGGCTGACAGATCGAACGCAAGCGGCGGCGCTTGAAAATTGTTAACATTTGCGGGCCGGCAGGCGACTGTCGGCCCGTTTTGTTATGGATCCACAAAAGCTGCATGCCGTTTTCCCACAAGCGATGGAAACCGCGGGCAGGCTGTTTCGTTCAGGGAAACCTGGCTTCCGATCGGCACCGCAATCGGGCCACACACATGAAAGCGATAATTCTCCATATAAGTCAGAAACTTAAATGAAACATGGCATTTCTGGCGAGTGGTAAAAATGAAACTTTTAGGAAAAATGCCCTCCAGATTTCACGCCTTGGTAAAGTTGCGAGCCATTAACAACTTCTGACAAGGGATTTTAACCTCCTCTTCAGGGCTTGAGCACAGGATGCTCGCAATCCGCCGAAACGATCGTGCGGAGCATTTGGGCTATTTAGAAGGGTGAGTGACGGTGACCCGTACGATCTTACAACAGAAGACCGCTCCGGAGCCGTTCGTCGCCGCCAGCCCGAGGGCTGGCAAAACGACGCCTCGTTTGCGCGAAAACCTGTTGCTTCTCTCCGGACTCGGCCTGCTTGCGGTCGCCGCAACCATGGTCCTGAGCACAATCATTTCCGGCTGACAGATCCGGCGGAACCGGGGAACCCGCTGTCCTTGGCCGCCGTATCGCGCTCAGCGTCTGGAACCGTCCTGACGCTGATCATCTGGCAGATCATCATCATTCAGAATGCGCCACTTTGCGCCTTCCAGATCATCATATTGCCCTGACTTCAGGCTCCAGAGGAAGGCGGCAAGCCCCAGACCTCCCAGGAAGAGCGCAACAGGGATCAAGTAGATCAGAACAGACACGGCACGGGCTCCTAGCGGCTCTCGCTGACGTTGGCCCAGCGAAGCCGCAGGGCGTTCGCCGTCACCGCCAGAGAAGACAGCGACATGGCGACTGCTGCGAGCAGCGGTGTCACGAAACCTGCAACGGCGACCGGTACGGCTATGACATTGTAGACAGCGGAGATCCAGAGATTTTGCTCGATCGCCTGCCGCGCCTTGCGGGACAGAACCAAGGCATCGGCGACCGGCTGCAGCTTGTCACTCAGGAAAACCGCATCCGCAGCCGCCTGGGAAAGATGAACGGCCGAGACCGGCGACATGGAGACATAGGCACCGGCCAGAGCCGGAGCGTCGTTTAGTCCATCCCCGACCATCAAGACCTTGCGGCCGCTTTCCTTCAGCTCTTCCAACCGGGCAATCTTGTCGGCGGGTTTCAGGCCCGCCTGCCAATTGGCAATACCAAGGTCCTCTGCGGCCATGCGAACCGCCCCTTCTCTGTCGCCGGACAGAATCTCGATCTCGTAGCCTCTGTCCTGAAGCTGCCGGATCACCTGGATTGCATCGGACTTCAGGCTCTGGCCAAGCGGCAGAAGAGCTGCAGGCGCCTCGCCATAGCGGACAGCGATCAGAGAAGCCCCCGCATGCCGGGCAGACATTGCTGCCAGTTCCGGCTCATTGACGCCGCAGAACACCGGACTGCCCAGACGCAGGGTCTTTCCCTGCGCCACGGTTTCAACACCAGCTCCGGTGACTTCCCGGACATCAGCGAAGGGAATCGCGCTGCCAGCCCTTTCCGCAAGAGCGCGCGACAACGGGTGGCGGCTCGACAACGCCAGCCGGCATGCCATCGCAAGCAGCTCGGCAGAAACACCTTCGCTTTCGATCAGATCGGGAGCTGCGACCGTCAGCGTGCCGGTCTTGTCGAAAACGATCACATCCGCATCGGCCAGACGCTCGATCGCATCGCCGGAGTTGAGCAGCACGCCGGAGCGGAACAATTGCCCCGAGGCAACCACCTGGACGGCTGGCACGGCAAGACCAAGCGCGCAAGGACAGGTGATGATCAGAACCGAGATGGCGATCACAAGGGACGGCTGCCAGCCAAGCCCGTAGGCCATCCAGCCGGCAAAGGTGATGGCAGACGCCGTGTGGACAATCGGGGCGTAAAGCCGGGCAGCCCTGTCGGCAATGCGCACATAAAGAGACTTGGCCTGGGCTGCCGTCTCCAGAAGCCGGTTGACCTCGTCCAGCAGCGTTGCACCGGACGCCGCGCTGACCCGGAGCTGGAGCGTCCCCTCGCCATTGACCGTACCCGCAAAGACATCAGCACCGGGACCGGCTGCAACAAGCAGTGTTTCCCCGGTGATAAGGCTCTGATCGATTTCAGAGTTTCCCTGAACAATCCGGCCATCCACCGGGATACGCTCTCCGGCGCTGACCAGAACCAGATCACCGGGTTCGATCTTCGACAGGGGAACCTCGCGCACCGTGCCATCGGGATTGATACGCGCTGCCACTTCTGCCTTGAGAGCAGCAATGTTCTCGGCGAGGGAGCGCGTCCGCCCGCGCATCATGTGGTCCAGATAGCGTCCGACCAAGAGGAAGAACAGCAGCATCACCGCGGATTCAAAATAGACCATGTGCTCATGCTGGATCGTCTGGATCATCGACAATCCGGTGGCGAGCAGAACGCCAATCGAAATCGGCACATCCATGTTGAGCCGCCCGGCCCTCACCGCTTTCCAGGCACTGGAAAAGAACACCCTGCCGCAATAGGCAACGGTCGGCAGTCCGATCAGGGCCGAGAGCCAGTGAAAAAAGTCGCGCGTCTCCGGCGTGATATCCGTGATGTTGCCTGACCAGACCGAGACCGACAGGAGCATGATGTTCATGCCAGCAAAGCCGGCGACGGCAAGAGCTCTGAGGAGCTGCTTTCCGGTCTGGTCCTGATACTTCTTTTGAGTGGCCGGATCGAAGGGATGCGCCGTGTAGCCGAGCCGGGACAATTCCGAGATGATGTCATCCGGAGAGGTCTGGTGCTTGATCCATTCCACCGCGAGGCGGTGGCTGGTCAGGTTCACCCGGGCATTGACGAGCCCGGGCAACCTTGAAAGACCGCGCTCAATGTCGCCCATGCAGGCGGCACAGGTGATGCCCTCCACTGCCAGATCCATGTGGACCACCCCGTCTTCCGCGCCTTCCCGGGCCGGGGTGGTGAAGGCATCCCAATCGCGCATATGCACGGTCACGGCAAACCTCTACTCTTTCAGGAACACGCGGTTTTCAGACAGGAAGAGCCGCTCACCATTCTGGGTGGCCTCCACTTCCAGCTGCCAGTTTCCCGCCGGAAGAGCGTCAGCCTGCGCCTTGTAGACACCGCTTTCAGTCTCGCTCAGTGCCACGACGACATCCTGCCCCTCATAGACAGGATGCTTCAGTCTGGCGGTAAAGGCCAGACCCGTCAGCGGTGCTCCGGTCTTGTCGCGGGCTTCCACGCGGACTTCACCCGATCCGGACAGGCCACGGATCAGATCGACGCCGACCTTCCAGCCACGCTCGCGCTGAGCTTCAGCCGCCGCAATCGTCTGATTGTACTCCTGACCGGCCTTGTAGGAACTTTCCACGACCACCCCGGGGAATGTCCCCAGGGCGACCCAGATGAAGATCCCATTGACGAGAAAGACCAGCCCGAAAAAGCAGATCAGCCACATCAGGACACCGCGCCCGGTCAGTTCACGCGCTGGCTTCACGCCAGATACAGTGTGTGTCATCGTTTCCATCCTGCGTCTGCCTCACGGCGCCTTGAAGAAGTCTTTTGCCGTCACGACCTCGCCCATCACGGATTCGGTCAGACGGAAGACAATCGGCGTGCTTTCCGGCATCTTCGTACCTGCGGGAGAGGTGACCAGCACGCGCAATTCGCGAGTCTGATCCGGACCGATTTCAATGATCGGCCGGTCTGCAAAGGTAGTATCCACCCCGACAGCCTCAACCTTAGTGCCCTGCGGCATGCCTTCCACATGGAGCATGAAGTGCCTTGTATGGGTCCGTTTGTTGAGCAGACGGACAGAATACCCGTTCCGGATGGAACCATCTGTCTGCACCACATAGATCGGATTGCGGTCATGCAGCACGTTGATCCCGGCAAAGTCGCGGGTCAGCAGCGCTGCGAGCATGATCAGTCCGACAGCGGCAATCACAGCCGCATAGATGATCGTGCGCGGGCGCACGATGCTGTAGACAGGGTCCTTGCCCTCAACACGGCGCTGGATATTCTCGTCGGTGTCATACCCGATCAAGCCGGTTGGCTTTCCGACCTTGACCATCACGGCGTCGCAGGCATCGATGCAAAGGCCGCACTGAATGCAGTCAAGCTGCAAGCCATTGCGGATATCAACCCCCGTCGGGCAGGCATGGAAACACTGGGCGCAGTCCACGCAGTCGCCCGCCGGAAGTCCCGCAGCTGCAAGCTGCTTGTTGTGCTTGAGCGATCCGCGCGGTTCGCCGCGGTCCCAGCGGTATGTGACGTTCAGCGCCTTTTCGTCGGTCAAGGCTGCCTGGATGCGGGGCCAGGGGCACATATAGATGCACACCTGTTCGCGCATGAACCCGGCAAGCAGGTAGGTCGTGGTGGTAAGGATGCCAATCCAGAGATAGGCACTCCAGGGTGCCTGGAACGTCGCGAGTTCATAAACCAGGGTCGGAGCGTCAGCGAAATAGAGCACCCAGGCCCCGCCGGTCCACCAGGCGACCATCAGCCAGAGGAAGTGCTTCGTAGCCCGCTTGCCGATTTTGCCGAACGTCCAGGGATCCCTGTCGAGCGCCATACGCTCACGGCGGTCGCCTTCAACCTTGCGTTCGATGAACAGGAAAAGATCGGTCCATACGGTCTGAGGGCACAGATAGCCGCACCAGATACGTCCAGCCACCGCGTTCATCAGGAACAAGGTGACTGCTGCCAGGATCAGCAGACCCGTGAGGTAATAGACCTCCTGGGGCCAGATCTCGATGAAGAAGAAGTAAGCGCGGCGTCCGGTCATATCGACCAGAACGGCCTGATCGGGGGCATTCGGTCCGCGGTCATAGCGGATGAAGGGCAGGAAATAGTAGATTCCGAGAGTGATAAAGAGCAGGGCCCACTTGATCTTCCGGAAGAGTCCATGGACTGCCATCGGATAGATCTTCTTGGCAGACGCGAACCATTCCTCAGGTTCGCCACCGTGCCCGTGTTCGGTGTCGGCGCTCATGCCGTCCGTCCTTCTGTTCCGGATCCTGCCCCAAAAGGATCCTATGGGTACCGGCACGAGCAAGCTTGCCGCCCGTGCTGTTTCCTAAATATCCGGCGCAAAGCACTGCTGCCTTGCGCCGGATCAAAACCGGTCAGTTTCCGGTCGGATTTTCTGCCTTACTGGCCACCACCGAAGGAGTGGACGTAGACGGCGAGCGACTTGATGGTCGCAGGGTCCAGACGGCCTTCCCATGCCGGCATGACGCCGTTATGCGGGTTGGTAACCTGGGCCTTGATCGCTGCCAGGGACTTTCCATAGAGGTAAGTCGCCGCGGTCAGGTTCGGTGCGCCCATCTCCTGGGAGCCCTTCAGATCGTCGCCATGGCAAGCCGCGCAATTGTCGGCATAGACCGTGGCACCGGCTGCCAGATCAACGCCCGGCTCGGTTTCGAGACCGGTCTTGGAGGCCACGAAGTTGGCCACCTGGTCGATCTGCTCCTTAGACAGCAGCTCATCGCGGCCAAAGGCCGGCATGTCGCCGATACGGGCTTCGTCATGGCCGGACCGGATGCCATAAAGCAGAGTCTGCTGGATGTCCTCCATCGTGCCGCCCCACAGCCAGTTGTCATCCTGCAGGTTCGGATAGCCCTTGGAGCCGGTCGCGCCGGATCCATGGCACGGTGCGCAGTTGTCGCCGAAAGCGGCTGCCCCGTTGGCATTGGCGAACTCCAGAAGTTCCGGAGTCGTGCGGATGTCCTCGAAGGAGGCATCCACAAGCTTGGAGCCGATTGCGGCGCGTTCGGTCATACCGGCTTCATAGTCCGCCAGCGCATCTGCGCGCTGGCTGTAACCCATGACCCCGGCGGTGTAGCCCGAGATCAACGGCCAGGAAGGATAGATCACCCAGTAACCGATCGCCCAGACGATACACACATAGAAGGTGTACAGCCACCAGCGGGGCAGCGGGTTGTTCAGTTCCTTCAGGCCGTCCCACTCGTGACCGGTGGTCTCGAC
Source organism: Roseibium litorale (assembly GCF_014842915.1). Classification (GTDB taxonomy): domain Bacteria; phylum Pseudomonadota; class Alphaproteobacteria; order Rhizobiales; family Stappiaceae; genus Roseibium; species Roseibium litorale. The sequence continues at coordinate 61,200 of NZ_JACYXI010000017.1, forward strand.
GCCCGTAATCTTGTCGATTTCTGTCTTGTGTGTTTCCGACATGGATCAATCCTCCCGGAACGGGATCTGAGCGGCGTCTTCGAACCCCTTGCGGTTCTTCGGCCACAATGCGTAGGCCAGGACAGCGCCAAACATGATCATGAAGTAGAGGAGCCCCCAGGTTTGCGCGAAACCTGCAAAGGCAGTGTAGGTCTCATTCATCGCATCACCTCAGGTTTGCCTTGTCGTCGTAGATCGAGAAGTCGACGGTGGTGCCGAGCATCTGGAGATAGGCGACGAGTGCGTCCATTTCCGTCACTTCCTTCGGGTTGCCGTCGTAGTCGCGGACGACTGCGGCCGGATACCGCTCAAGGAAGGCATCCGCGGCTTCCGTATCAGGTTGAGCCTGGGCCAGGATGTCCTTGGATGCTGCCTCGACCTGATCGGCGGTGTAAGGCACGCCGATCACTTCGTTGACCGTCAGGTGGCTCTCGATGTCCCGGGTGTTCAGCCGGGTTTCCTTCAGGAAAGGATAGCCGGGCATGATCGACGCCGGAACAACAGACCGCGGGTCCATCAGGTGAGCGACGTGCCAGTCGTCGGAATACTTGCCGCCAACGCGGGCAAGGTCCGGACCGGTCCGCTTGGAACCCCACTGGAACGGATGATCATACATGGACTCCGCAGCCAGGGAGAAGTGGCCGTACCGCTCCATTTCATCGCGCATCGGACGGATCATCTGCGAGTGGCAGAGATAGCAGCCTTCACGGATGTAGATGTTGCGGCCCGCCAGTTCCAGCGGCGTATAGGGACGAACGCCCTCGGTCTTCTCAATGGTGCTCTTCAGATAGAAGAGCGGCGCGATCTCGACCAGGCCGCCGATGGCGACCATGATCAGAATACCGACGAGGAGAACGATCGAGTTCTTTTCGAAGATTTGGTGTTTTGCCCAAACAGACATTTTGTCTCCTCCCCCTTATTCGGCTGCAGCCAGGGCGCCGCTCGGGTTGGCTTCGGCTTCAGCAGCCTCGCCGTAACGGACGGTCATCCAGAGATTGTAGGCCATGATCAGGGAGCCGAGGACGAACAGAGCGCCACCAGCAGCACGGATCACATAGAAGGGGAACATTGCTTCAACGGTTTCGATGAACGAGTATTCAAGGAAGCCGAGCTTGTCGTATGCGCGCCACATCAGACCCTGCATGATGCCCGAGACCCACATCGCGGTGATGTAGAGAACGATGCCGAGGGTCGACAGCCAGAAGTGCCAGTTGACCAGCTTGAGCGAGTAGAGGCTCTTCTTGTTCCACAGCCAGGGAACCAGGCAGTAGAGCGCACCGAAGGAAATGTAGCCCACCCAGCCCAGAGCACCGGAATGCACATGGCCAATGGTCCAGTCTGTGTAGTGCGACAGTGAGTTGACCGCACGGATGGACATCAGCGGACCTTCGAAGGTCGACATGCCGTAGAAGGCGACCGACACGACGAGCATACGCAGAACCGGATCGGTTCTCAGCTTGTCCCAGGCACCGGACAGGGTCATCAGACCGTTGATCATGCCACCCCAGGACGGCATCCATAGGATGACCGAGAAGGTCGCACCAAGGGTCGACGCCCACTGCGGCAGAGCCGTGTAGTGCAGGTGGTGAGGACCAGCCCAGATATAGATGAAGATCAGAGCCCAGAAGTGAACGATGGACAGGCGGTAGGAGTATACTGGCCGGCCAGCACGCTTCGGAACAAAGTAGTACATGATGGCCAGGAAGCCGGCGGTCAGGAAGAAGCCCACCGCGTTGTGGCCGTACCACCACTGAACCATGGCGTCCTGCACACCGGACCAGACGATGTAGGACTTGGTCCCGAACACCGACACCGGAATGGTGGCGTTGTTGACCAGGTGCAGCATCGCAATGGTGACGATGAAGGCCAGGTAGAACCAGTTGGCCACATAGATGTGCGGCTCCTTGCGCTTCCACAAGGTTCCCAGGAACAGCATCAGATATGCCACCCAGACAATGGTCAGCCACAAATCGGCGTACCATTCCGGCTCGGCGTATTCCTTGCCTTCCGTCACGCCCAGCAGGTAGCCCGTACCGGCGATCACGATGAAAGCATTATAGCCGATGATCACAAACCACGGCAGAACGCGGCCCGGCATGCGGGCGCGGGAGGTGCGCTGGACCACATACATGGAGGTTGCCAGAAGCACGTTGCCGCCAAAGGCGAAGATCACTGCGGAGGTATGCAGCGGACGCAGGCGGCCGAAATTCGTCCAGGGAAGGTCGAAGTTCAAAGCGGGCCAAGCCAGCTGGGACGCAATAATCAGACCCACGGTGAAGCCTGCAATACCCCAGAACATGGCTGCAACGGTGCCGAATTTGACCGGCCCCATGTTGTAGTTCGGCTTGCCGTTGATCTCCTGAGGAGCCAGCTCGCCGTTGCTGTCAAAGTAAGTTTTGAAGATGGCGAATACGCCGCCGGCAGCCACAAGGGCTCCGATCGTTGCGTGAAACGCCATCACTTGGTCGTATGTTTTGCCTGCTACGATTAGGCAGGCGAATGCCAACACCACAAGGAAAGCTGCGAAAAGTCCTTCCTCGAGCGTGATGAGTCTGGCCTTTGTCTGTGCCATTTTCGCGCCCCAGTCTTCTCAATCGTTACACTGTGCCAACGATTAGATGGACCATGCGCACGTTGCGCGTCAGGACACGTTGATTCAAATCAACATGCCTCCAAGCCCCTCATGAAAACCGCCAGCTTATCCCTCAAGTGCGGCAAATGGCGCACAATGCCAGACGCCGCAGCCCTCCGAACACAACCCGGGAGAGCAATGGACCCGTCCCTATCCTCGTGAAGGGGACGGCTTCCATTCGCCTCTCCCGGGGGGCAGTTTGTCTCAATTAGAACGGAGTGAGAAGAGTGAATACACTGGAAGCGTGTAGTTGAGGCAAAATACCTCAGTTATTCCGGTCACTTATTTTTCCCGCAGCACCAGCGCAGTCACCAGTGGAAGAAGCAGGACCATGCCGATATAGCGGGCCAGCTGGTGGGCGGCCACAAAGGCCGGGTCCAAATCCAGCATGAAGGCCAGCAAGGTCATGACCTCCAGGCCGCCGGGGGCATAGGCCAGCAAGAGCTGGCCAAAGGGCAGGCCCAGGAAATGGGCCACGCCCCAAGCAGCCCCGGCTGAAACGGTCAGCCCAACGGCAACCGCACCAAGGCCAACGCCGATCATGGACAGGAAGGACCGCCAGGTGGTCTGGGAGAACCGGCAGCCGATAAAACACCCCAGACCGATGTAACAGGGGACCAGAACCCACTCCGGCAGAGCAACGGGAATCGTTCCAGACGCATTGAGTGCCGAGCTCATGAAAAAAGCCCCTGTCAGCCATCCTCCCGGAAATCTGAGCCGGACCGCAATCAGACTGGCGGCAAGACAGAGGCTGGCCAGCAGCGCGAGCTGCCCCGCTCCGGGGACAACCGGACGCTCCATGCCATGCATGACGTGATCCGTGCTGCCGGTCACACCGTAAGGCAGAACGACAACGAGAATCAGCAACCGGATCGACTGGGAGGCGGCGATCCGCGCCAGATCCGAACGGGTCTCAGCCGCAAGAGCCATGACGAAGGACAGCGCACCCGGCAACGCGCCGAAATAAGCCGATGTCTTGTCCCAGCCCGCCGACAGACGCAGGAAGGCGTAGGTCGCCAGTGTCACCAGGATTACCACGAGAAACAGAATGGCCATGGACACAGGCCACTGGCTGATCCGCGACATCACTTCCGGACTGACACCGGCTCCCATGGACAGCCCCAGCACAACAAACAACCCGTTGCGCATCACACCCGGAAGCTCGACAGGCAGCCGCGACAGGGCGGCGAGCGCCACAACAATCATCGCGCCGGACAGCCAGCCAGCCGGAAGCCCGATCAGATCGAAGAGGGTTCCACCGGCAGCGCCAAAGGTGAGTGTCAGGAGAAGAGAGGCAGCCGGGCGCAGATGAAACACGCAGGAACCCTTCTAAGGGAGTTGAGAAAGATCAAGGACGGCGGAGGGCTGGAAATGCAGAGTGCCATCATGACAGACACATCTCTATCCTATGCAATGCGCAATGTCCCGCGCTACACCAGTTATCCAACGGCGCCGCATTTCAGCCCGTCGGTGACAGCAGAGGCCTATGAAGGCTGGCTGGGCGGCTTGTCGTCCTCGGATAGCTTGTCTCTTTATCTCCACGTCCCGTTCTGCAGGGAAATCTGCCATTACTGCGGCTGCCTAACCAAGGCGACCCGGCAGGATGCGCCTCTGGTTTCCTACGCCAAAACACTAGCCCAAGAGCTGATTCTGACCGCCGGGAAGATGCGCGGACAGGGCCCGGTGCGGCATATCCACTGGGGCGGCGGCACGCCGGGGCTTCTTCCACGTGAAAGCTTGCTGGAGCTGACGGGCCTCATCCGAGTCCTGTTTGATGTTGCTCCGGACGCAGAGCACGCCATCGAGCTCGACCCGCGCAATGTCACCCCAGCCCTTGCGGCAACGCTGGCTGAATGCGGCGTGACACGCGCAAGCCTTGGCGTTCAGGACTTCGACCCGGAGGTGCAGAAGGCCATTGGCCGCGTTCAGCCGCATTCCGTGGTTGCGGCTGCCACAGAAGCCTTGCGGGAAGCCGGAATCACAGCGCTCAATTTCGACCTGATGTACGGGTTGCCAGGCCAGAGCAGAGATTCCATCCAGGATACGGTCGCCAAGACCATAGCCTTCAAGCCGGGCCGAGTCGCCCTTTTCGGCTATGCCCACGTGCCCTGGATGCGCAAACATCAGCGCCTGATTGATGAAGCCGCCCTGCCGGGCCCTGCCGAAAGGATCCGTCTCGCCGATATTGCAAGGACAGACCTTCTGGCGGCAGGCTATGAGCCGATCGGACTGGACCACTTTGCTCTGCCGGCAGACAGCATGGCCATCGCCTTGAAAAACGGCACCTTGCGGCGGAACTTCCAAGGCTACACGACGGATCAGGGCGACCAGCTGCTCGGGTTTGGAGTCTCCTCAATCGGCAAGCTGAACCAAGGCTATGTGCAGAACATCAGCGATACCGGCGCATGGCGGCGTGCGGTTGAAGAGGGCCAGCTTCCCGTTGCCCGGGGCATGGCTCTGAGCACCGACGACCTCATGCGCGGCAAAGTCATCGAGGACCTGATGACGAGCTATGTCTGCGACCTCAAGGCAACCTGCCAGCGCTTTGGCCAGCCAGTGGAACGCCTTGCGGACTCTGTCCTGACCCTGTCCGAGCTGATCAGCGAGGGCATGGCAGAACTGGATGGCTGGACTGTCCGAATCCCGGACAAAGGCCGCCCCTTTGTCCGGCTGGCAGCAGCGGCCTTTGACGCCTATCTGGCACCGGCCCATGCTGAGGAGAAGCGGCACTCGATGGCGGTTTGACCCGCTATCGCCCTCTCTCCAGCCGGGAAATTTCACACTCGATCAAACAAGGAAGGACAGTGCCTCACCTGTCGGCGTTCCTCAATTCCGCGTTGGCGATTGCCTCATCCAGGCGAAGCGAACGCGGAAAAGGCTGGCACCTGAACGGAGCCAGCCTTCCCGAAACCGGTCCAATGGGAGCTTGTGCCTTATTTGGATTTGACCCGATTGGGGGATGTCAAATCAATGGAAGCCGGTCATCTGGCAGAGGCTGCAGACCTTGTGCAGATGGATCTGATCCGATTTGTCCGCCCGGATAACGCCCTTGCGCTTGAGATCCGAGACCACGCGGCTCACCGTTTCGATGGTCAGGCCGAGATAATCGGCGATTTCCTGACGGGTCATGTGAAGCTTGATATCAGAGCTGTCGTCCACCCGCTCCGGGTCAGGTCCGACACAGCCAACGCCGCCCCGGTTTGGAACAAGATACATCAGAAAGCTTGCGACCCGCTCATGCGCGGACTTGCGGCCAAGCAGCACAGCATGATCATGCAGAGCATTCATCTGGGAGGTCAGGCAGCGCGTTAGACGGCGCTGGAATTCAGGAGAGGTCTCAACCTGACGCAGATCGATTTCCTGAACCTGCGCATCGGTCAGGGTTTCCGCAGTGCAATCATGCTCCGAAGAGGATGCAAGACCGAAGATATCGCCAGGGCGCAAGACCTCAACCACCTGGCGGCGGCCATCGGGAAGCAGCTTGAACAGCATGATTGTGCCGCGCTCAAGATGATAGAGCCGCCGGGCTTCATCCCCTTCATAATAGACCACATCATGCGGAGAGAACTTGAGGCTCTTTGCGCCAAACTCGGCAAAGCTTGCGATCGCAGCCAGATGCTTCGCACTGGCAGCATTTCTCCGCTGCATATCGTTTGCAGCTACGGCTGTCTGATCGAGGTAAGACATAATTCCCCTCCAATTTTGCAACCGGCGCGGCAAGTGGCGCTTACTCGTGGACCTCTTCCATCTCCTTGACCCGGCCGCAGCTTTTGCGATCAGACAAGTTTTGGCTGAGGAGGCTTGCCTCGCTGATCCGCCCCGTCCGGCATACCAGCGTTGGTTGTTGCGGGAACCCTAGATCGAAGTTCGCGCCTGCGAAATTCGGTCGATTGCGTAAGGCCAACTACATAGTTTTGACAATCCGCGAGTTCTTCGAGGGGAAAACTGCCGGGAAGCTCTAAAGCCAACTCCCGATCAAATCAGACCGGTTCAGTTCAGATAAGCTGCGAGAGCTGGGAGGAAAAGCGGCTTGCGCAGAATAACCACGCCTTGCCGGCCGCTGGGCAGCGAGCGCTCAATCATGGTTCGGGAACGGCCGGAGATAACGATTATGCGTGCTGGACAGCCTTCCGTCTCCAGCTGGCTCACCACCTCTTCTCCACCGATACCGGGCAGGCCAAGGTCGATGAGAACCATGTCTCCGTCTTTGGGGCGGGCAGCAGCCAGAAAGGCTTCACCAGAGTCAAAGCAGACAGTCTGATGCCCGAGCTCTTCCAGCAAGACCGAAAGCGCATCAGAAACGGCTGTATCATCCTCAATAATATACACTAACACTTGTGTTATCCTGACCCGCCCAAATTGCGGTGATCAGAAAATAGCTCTTCGCAGGTTGCTATTCTGTACGCAATAACACTGTCAGAGTGCCCAAAACCCCTCTATTTCAAGGGGCTCCGACTCCAACCTATTCATATTCCTATTAAATCTGTTTTTACCAGAAATTTCGATTTCCGGTTCCCAAACTCACGCGTGACCGAGAACGATGCGAACCAGATCGGCTGCGTTCCGCGCGCCAAGCTTTTCCATGATCCGGGCACGATGGACTTCTACGGTGCGCGGACTGATGCCAAGCTGCCGTCCGGCTTCCTTGTTGGAGGCCCCTCCCGTGATTGCATCCAGAACTTCCCGCTCACGGCGGGTCAAAAGGTCGGCACCTTCATAAGCTCCGGGCTGATCGGTTGTGCGCTTTGCCATAGCGGTGATGCCTTCATTCACGCGCTCGACAACGGTTTCCGCAGTAAAGGGCTTTTCGATAAAATCGAACGCGCCGTTCCGGATCGCTTCCACAGCCATCGGGATATCGCCCTGACCAGAGATGATGAAGATCGGAGCAGGATAGTTATCCGCGTTCAAGGCCTTGAGAATTTCGATCCCCGAGCGGCCCGGCATGTGAACGTCAAGCATCACACAAGCCGGATGCGTCTTGCTGGCAGAATCGATAAATGTGTCGCCGTCGGAAAAGGTCTCAACAACAAAGCCTTCCAGACTGAAGACCACCGATAGCGCGTCCCGGACAGCAGGATCGTCATCTACGATATAGATGGCTTTCGGTTCGTTCGTCATATGCCCTCTTTCCCTTTCAAACTGGCCCAGCCGGAATTCCGCGTCCGCAGATCTCCAATCTATTTCATTTCAAACACTTGCGACAGTCATGCAGTCGCAGGTAACCGCAGCACAAACGTCGCACCCTTGCCCTCTTCAGGAGCACCAAGCATCAGATCGCCACCGTGGTTTTGCGCGATGGAACGGGAAATCGCCAGCCCAAGACCGAGGCCCTTGCGCTTTTGTCCAGAGAAAGCCTTGAACAGATCACCGGCAACTTCCTCCGGCACACCAGGCCCTGAGTCGGACACCCTGATCTCGATGAACCCGCCATCACTGGAGGCGGAGACAGCAACCTGTTTGACCTCGCTGTTCGCTGCAGCTTCCCTCGCATTGCGCAGAAGGTTGATCATAATCTGGCGGATCTGCACCGGGTCGGCCGATAGCGGCGGCAGTGAGGGCTCGGTTTGGCAGACAAAGAAATCACGGCGCTCATTCGTTCCAAGGGCCACCAGATTGATGCAGCCCTCCAGAAACTCGGCGACATCGATCTGCTCGCGCTCCGGCTCCTTTTTCTCAACCAGCTGACGCATCCGCTGGATGATCTCCCCTGCCCTTTCGGCCTCCTTCACAGCCTTGCCGATAATCGACAGGATGATTGGATCGATACTGTCATTGCCCTGCGCTTTCCGGGACACGGATTGCAGATACAGCAGGATTGCCGTCAGTGGCTGGTTCAATTCATGAGCAATGGCGGCACCCATTTCATCCATCGCGCTGATGCGGGTCATGTGAACCAGCTGAGCCTGGGCTTGAGCCAGCCGCTCCTCAACCGAGCGGCGCGGCCGCAGGTCCCGCAAAATACCGATGAACTGACGTCCGGCAGGGGTCGAAGCATCGCCGACAGAGAGCTCAACCGGAAACTCGGTCCCATCCTTGTGACGTCCGCGCACCTCACGGCCGATGCCTATGATGCGCTTCTCGCCTGTATCCAGATACCGCTGCACATATGCATCATGCGCACGCGCGTAGTCATCGGGCATGATAGCGCTGACATTTTTGCCCAGAAGCTCTGACGCTGTGTACCCAAAGATGCCTTCGCATGCCTTGTTGAAGGCAAGGACCTGGAACCGCTCATTGATAACCACGATACCGTCCACGGCTGTGTCGAAAACGCTCGCAAGGCGTGCTTCCGAAACCGTCCAACCCGGCACCTCAGCTCCATGACTTGCGTTATCCATAGCCCCTCGCGAACGGGTAACGTAACCCATAACCATCGTACAGGTTAGTACTTACCCGTTCAGGTTTAAGGGGTTCAGCAATAAACGGCAAGCAGCTGGTTTTCAGGCCTTCGAGACCCATTGCACGATGCGCTGCACCGCTTCAGCCAGATGATCCTGCCTGCGGGCGAAGCAAAGCCGCAGAAATCCTTCCCCTGCTGCACCAAAGGCACTGCCGGGAGCAAGGCCAACGCCGGTTTCACGCACGAGATCCAGAGCCAGCCGGCGCGTATCCGAAATGCCGTCTACCCCGAAAAAGAAGTAGAAAGCGCCATCCGGCGCGGCAAACCGGATCCGCTGATGAGCCGAAAGCCCCTCAACCGTGATTCGCCGCCCTTCCCTTGCCCTGGCAATCTGCTCATTGAGGAAGTCACTGCCTTCGGTCAGGCCGGTCAAGGCGCCTCGCTGACTGAAAACGGCAACGCCTGAAGTGGTGTACTGAACCAGGTTTTCGATGACCTGCCCAAGTTCCGGTGGCGCTGATAGCCAGCCGATACGCCAGCCAGTCATCGCCCAGTTCTTCGAGAAGGTGTTCACGTAGAGAATACGGTCGTTCTCTTCCGCAATGTCATAGAATGACGGAGCGCGAGCTCCTGCGCCGTAGAAGAAGCGGCCATAGACCTCATCCGCAATGATCCAGAGCCCCAGCGCACGGGCTCTCTCCAAAATGGCGGACAGCACCTCATGGCTGGCCACCCAGCCTGTCGGGTTGGAGGGAGAGTTCAGGAAGATCGCCTTGGTGCGGCTCGTCACCTGCGCGAAAAGCCGCTCGACATCCAGAGACCAGCCCTCCGGTGAGAAATCCATGGCAACCGGAACACTTTTTGCGCCCATGACTTCAACAGCCGCGGCCAGGTTGGGCCAGGCGGGGGAAGGATAAATCACCTCATCCCCCGCACCTGCCACGCATTGAACCGCCAGTTCGATCGCATGCATTCCCGATCCGGTTACGAAGAACCGTTCAGGCGAGAATGGACGGCCATAGACCCCGGAGTGATATCCGGCGAGCGCCTGCCGCAGCTCCGGAATGCCGCGCTGATAGGTGTAGAAGGTTTCGCCATTGTCCAGCGAGGTCTTTGCCGCATCCCGGATGAAGGGAGGCGTCGGAAGATCCCCCTCACCAATCCAGAGAGGGATCAGATTGCTTTGCTCACGCGCTGCATTGACCACCTCGACAATACCGCTTTCAGGTGCGTTCTGTGCTTCCGGACGCAAGGATGCAATGAGACTTGACGGCATTTGCCTGGATTCCCTGAAAAGGATGGATAGGCACTCATAAACGACCGGGCGGCGGCGGTCCCATTCATCTGTGTGAGCAATGCTTCACAGATGTTGATAAAAAACCGCCCTGAAAATCAGGACGGTTTTCGAATGGCATCCCGGACGGGACCGCCTTATTTCTTCAAAAGATCACGGATTTCGGTCAGAAGCACAATGTCCTGCGGCGGCGCGGCTGGCGCCTTCGGCGCTTCTTCCTTTTCGCGGCGCAGACGGTTCACGCCCTTGACCACCATGAACAGGGCAAAGGCGACAATCAGGAACTTGATCACGGCGTTGACGAACAGGCCGAGGTTCCACGTTACAGCGCCAGCCTCCTTCGCCAGAGCAACGGTGGCGTAGGGCCCTTCCGGCATGCCCTGCTTCAGCGTGACAAAAAGCTCGGAAAAATCAACGTTACCGAGCAGAAGGCCGATAGGCGGCATTATGATGTCATCGACCATGGACGACACAATCGCACTGAATGCGGCGCCGATTACGATACCGACAGCCATGTCGAGCATATTGCCCTTGATGGCAAATTCCTTGAATTCCTTAAGCATGCGCCCTCCTGCCTGCTCGTGTTCGAGGCGGATGCACGAACACTTTCAATCATTACCAAATCCTTAAAATGTTTCCCGGTGTTCGTCCATATCACACTTCGCTTCACCGCAAGACCAATAGACAGGACCGGCGACATATGCTCCGATTTACAAAGGGGCAGTGAAAGACAAGGCGTTGTGACAGCCGGAACACCCCCCGGAGGAACCGCACTGGCATGATGCACGGCACATTCGTGATACTGGCTGCTCTGGGCTATATCCTGCTGCTGTTCGCCATTGCCAGCTACGGCGACCGCATGCCAAAACGCTTCATCCCCGGACGGCGCGGAAGGCCCCTGATCTATGCCCTCTCCCTTTCCGTCTATTGCACGTCCTGGACGTTCTATGGCTCGGTCGGCGGCGCAAGCCACAATGGCTTCGAGTTCCTGACCATCTACGTCGGACCGGTTCTGGTCTTCGTCCTGGGCTATCCGGTTCTCCGGCGGATTGTAAGCATCTCCAAATCCGAGCGCATTACATCCATCGCCGATTTTATCGGCGCCCGGTATGGCAAGAGCCAGCCTGTCTCTGCTGTCGCCACCCTGATCGCCGTCATCGGCATCATCCCCTATATTGCCCTTCAGCTGAAAGCCGTCTCCCAGTCGATCACCACCATGATTGGCCCATTGCACGCCCCTGAAGCCGTTCTGTGGATGCCGGTTTTCAATGACACGACGCTGCTGATCGCCATCTGCATGGCCATTTTCACCTGGCTCTTCGGCACGCGGCATATCGATGCAACGGAACACCAGGCGGGCCTGATGCTCGCAATCGCAGCCGAGGCCGTGGTCAAGCTGGTGGCCTTCCTCGCTGTCGGCATCTGGGTGACCTATTCCCTTTATGAAGGACCGATGGATCTCATCCGGGCAATTTCCGAAGCGCCGGAAGTCGCAGGAGTTTTCACCCAGTCCCTCAACCGGGACAACTGGCTGGTGATGACACTTCTTTCCGCCTTTGCGGTGATTGCCCTCCCCCGGCAATTCCATGTGACCGTGACCGAAAACAACTCGGAGGAGGAAGTCCGTCGCGCGACCTGGCTGTTCCCGCTCTATCTGGTCCTGATCAACCTGTTTGTGGTTCCCATCGCCGCGGCCGGCCTCTTGCGCTTCGGGCAGGACATCAATTCCGACACCTACGTTCTTGCCTTGCCGATAGACGCCGGCCAGGGCTGGCTCGCCCTCTTCGCCTTCATCGGCGGGCTGTCAGCCGCAACAGCAATGGTCATCGTCGCGACAGTTGCCCTTGCGATCATGATCTCGAACGACATCGCCGTGCCGCTGATCCTGAGACGGCGCAGCGAGGAAGACCTGGTGGCGGCTGGCGGAAAGGACATGAGCAAGCTGCTGTTGACCGTCCGCCGCATGGCCATCCTGGTGATCCTGCTTCTTGCCTATGCCTATTACCGGGCAACGGGGAACACCGCCGCACTCGCCTCCATCGGCCTGCTCTCCTTTGCGGCCATCGCACAGTTCGCCCCGGCGTTTATCGGCGGCCTGCTCTGGCGCAGGGCAACGGCCCCCGGTGCCATTGCCGGAATGAGCGTCGGTTTCGCGATCTGGCTCTATACCCTTTTCATGCCAACCTTCGCGGTCTCCAATCTGATCCCCAGCACAATTTTGAACACTGGTCCCTTCGGCCTGGAGTTTCTCAAGCCTCAAGCCTTGTTCGGCTTGCAAGCTTCCCCGCTTGTGCATGGAACATTCTGGAGTCTTCTCGGCAACGTGATCTTCTTCGTTGTGTTCTCTCTGGCCCGCAAGCCGGAACCGGCTGAAAAGCTGCAAGCCAATATCTTCGTTCCCGCGGATCTCTCCCCGACACCAAGCCTGCGCCTCTGGCGGACAACAGTAACCGCGGGAGACCTGCGGGCCACCATCGCCCGCTATCTGGGAGAAGAGCGCACCGAACGGTCCTTCAACCGCTATGCGCGTGAACGCGGGCTGACCCTCGACCCCACAGAAACGGCGGATGCCAGCCTGCTGCGTTTTTCCGAACAGATCCTGGCAAGCGCCATCGGCGCGGCCTCGTCGCGTCTGGTGCTCTCGCTTATGCTGAAACGGCACGACCCGTCAGCAAAGGGAGCGGTGAAGCTGCTCGATGATGCCTCCGCCGCGATCCAGTACAACCGCGACCTGCTTCAGACCGCGCTCGATCAGGTGAGACAGGGCATCGCGGTGTTCGACCGGGACCTGAGGCTGATTTGCTGGAACCGGCAATTCCGCGACCTTCTGGGCTTGCCGACCGAATATGGCCAGGTGGGCACGACACTCGACTCCATCATCCGTTACAACGCAGAGCGCGGTGAACATGGCGACGGGCCCATCGAGGCCATCGTCTCCGACCGGCTCGAACGTCTGGTGGTCGTGCAGGATACCTTTCAGGAGCGCCTGACGTCGTCGGGTGCGGTTCTGGAGGTCAGGATCAGCCCCATGCCCGATGGCGGCATCGTCACCACTTATACCGACATTACAGAACGTGTGATGGCGGAAGACGCCCTTGCCCGGGCCAACGAAACTCTGGAGCGGCGGGTACGCGAACGCACCGAGGAGCTGACCTACGTGAATCAGCGGCTGGTGTATGCGACCCACGCCGCCGAAGAAGCCAACATCGGCAAGACCCGCTTTCTGGCGGCTGCGGGCCACGACATCCTGCAGCCGCTGAACGCCGCCAGGCTCTATTCGTCAGTCCTTGTCGACAGGCTGCGGGAGGGAGAAGCGGGCGACCTTGTCCGAAATGTGGAAGCTGCCCTCGAGTCCGTCGAGGATATTATCGGCGCAGTACTCGACATTTCCCGCCTCGACACAGGCGCCCTGAAGCCGGAACTGTCGGTCTTCAGACTGGACATGATCCTGACCGCCCTTAAGCTGGAATTTGAACCGGTTGCGCAGGAAAAAGGCTTGCGGCTGCGTTTTGTTCCCACATCCCTCTCTGTCCGATCCGACCGGCGGCTTTTGCGGCGCTTGCTGCAGAACCTGGTTTCCAATGCCCTGAAGTACACCGCAAGCGGCAGTGTGCTTGTTGGCTGCAGGCGCAGAGGCGGAAAGATCGTCGTCGAAGTGCATGACACCGGAATGGGCATTCCTCCAGCCAAACAAACCGTGATCTTCGAAGAGTTTCACAGGCTGGATGACGGCATGCGCGTTGCCAAAGGATTGGGCCTTGGCCTTTCCATCGTTGAGCGGATCTCCAATGTGCTGGATCATCCGGTCGGGCTTAGCTCAAGGGCCGGCAGGGGATCCTGTTTCCGGGTCACTCTGCCGGTCGCAGCTGCGGTTCCCCTGGAAGCTGCTCCTGCTAGCCTCCCAGGCATTCCCGGCCAGCTCAATGGTCTCCGCGTGCTTGCGATAGACAATGAGCCCGACATTCTCAACGGCATGCGTCATCTGCTGGAGAGCTGGCACTGTGACGTGATCACGGCCCGGGACGATGTAGAGGCTGCCCATTTGCTGAACGAGGCAGGGAAGAGACCCGACATCATTCTTGCCGATTATCACCTTGACGACGGCACCGGCATTGAGGCTATCGTCCGGTTGCGCTGGAAATTCGGCTCAAGAATTCCTGCCTTCCTTATCACAGCCGACAGAAGCAGAGGCGTGCGCAGCGAAGCGTCCGGCAAGTCGATCGAGATCTTCAACAAGCCGCTCAAGCCTGCGGCCCTTCGAGCGCAGCTAGCGCGCTGTGTAGCAGAGCGGGATGCAGGTGAGCTTGCCGGTGTCACTGGTGGTGGACAAGATAAGGCGTGACCCTCTTCTGCGTCTCTTCGTCTTCAAGCACGCGGAACAGCTCTTCACTACGGACCGGCCGGCCGAAGTGATATCCCTGCAATGAATCGCATCCCATCTTGCGGAGCAGTTCAGCCTGCGCTTCGGTTTCCACTCCCTCGGCTGTTACGGTCATGCCAAGGGTCTGTGCCAGCGAGATGATTGTGGAAATGATCGCAAGACTGTCCGGCCTCCCGGCCATCTCGTCCACGAATGACTTGTCGATCTTGATCCGGTCAAACGGATAGAGCCGCAGATAGGACAAGGAGGAATATCCCGTTCCGAAGTCATCGAGCGCAATGTTGACGCCAAGATCCGACAGGGCATTCAAAATGGCACCGGTCTGCCGGAAATCCTGAATAAGAACAGATTCGGTGATCTCCAGGACAAGCCGCTCAGGTTTCAGCCCTGTTTCCGCGAGAACGGCCTTCACCGTCTCGACAAAGCCGGGCTCCATGAACTGTACCGGAGACAAATTGACCCCAATGCCGGGCTCTCCCGGCAGATCCACCGCCTGAAGGCACGCCCTCCGTAACACCCATTCTCCAATAGGAATGATCAGGCCAGTTTCTTCGGCGATGGGAATGAACTCAGCCGGAGACACCAAACCCCGGCCCGGATGGTCCCAGCGCAACAGAGCCTCGTAACCCAGGACCGTTGCGTCCTTGCTGCTGACGACTGGCTGATAAGCGAGAACCAACTGGCCAAGTTCAATCGCAAAGCGCAGCTCTTCCTCGATCTGACGCCGGTTCCGGATCTCCTCTTCAATATTGGAGAAGTATGTGAGCGCCCGTCCCCTGCCGAGATGTTTAGCCTTATAGAGCGCCATATCAGCGTGCCTCATCAGCTCATCCAGCAGACGGCCATGCCCCGGGCTGACCGCCAGGCCAACCGTCGCGCCAACCTGCAGGGCACGTTCCCCGATTTGAAAGGGCTGCTTCAGAGCGTCGATGATCCGCTGAGCGATATGCAGTCCATCCTCAGGATCAGGAAAGCCCCCGATCGCAGCGAACTCATCACCACCAATTCTGGCAAGAAGAACCTTGCCCTCACAGACCCGGGTCAAACGTTCGGCAACCTGTTTCAAGAGGCGGTCGCCAACCGGGTGGCCGCAGATGTCGTTGACCGACTTGAAATTGTCGAGATCAATCATGAAGATCGTCTGGCTGCGACCCTCGTCATGAGCCTTGTCCAGCGCGGACTGCGCGACCTGGAAGAACCAGCTCCTGTTTCCGATGGAGGTCAGGGAATCGTGAGAAGCCATGTGTTCCAGCATCTGGCTGGAGCGGCGGGCCTCCGTTACATCCGATCCAACACCCCTGTAGCCGATGAATGTACCGCGCTCGTCATAAGCAGGCCGGGCCGCGAGGGACCACCAGCGGAGTTCCGGACCAACATGTATCGGGACGACCATGTTGTGGATCGACTGCCGGGAAATGAAGGCCTTTAACAGCTCTTTCCCCTCTGACGGCAGCTCCTCGACCACGCTGCGGCGCAACAAATGACCGAAGTCCATGCCTTGCAATTGTTCAAGGCTGCGGCCGCTCACGTCAGCGAAGCGCGCAGACACGCGTTGCAGACAGCCGTCCGCATCCGTTTCCCATAGCCAGTCGCTGGCAGTTTCCTCAAACTCGTTCAGAAGAAGGGCAATAAGTTCCTCTTTTCTCTTGGCTTCCGCTTCCGCCAGATAGCGGGAAACAAAAAGACTGGAAGAGAGAATGACTGAGCCAAAGACAATGAAGCTGTAGCTTCCAAGCAGAACCGCAAACACGGCGCTGTTCGCCGTTCCTTCAATGAGGAGTGCGGCCGCCGACCCGATCACAAGAATGCCGATCCACGCCATTGCGGCAGCGGGCACGGAGGCGAGCGCAAAACCGCCTGCGCCAATCATTCCTGTCGTCAAAGAGGAAATGATCAGTTTTGCCTCAGGGCCAAAATAGGCAAAGGTGACGACGGGAACGGCAGCCCAGAACGAGGCGAGCATGGCTGCGCTGCGTACAGCAGCTCTCATTGCCCTCACGGAGGCCTTCTTGACTGGCTTCACCCGGCTTTTTAACCATGCCTTGATGCCAAAACCCAGGCATATGGAAAGACCGCAAACCCATATGGCAAGCACACTGGCCGGTACCGGTCCATGAAGCACCCCGACAACAACAAGAATATTGATGATGTTGGCGACCAGCGTGAAGGGGAAGAGGTTCATAACCGTCCGGATCTGGGCAGCACGAATGCGTGACGCCAGCGCCTCGTCTATGACCTGCCTGCCGAAGGCAACAGATGTGGCAACACCACGCCCTGACAGACCCTCAAGCTCATGTGGTGGCTTTCTTTTTGCCCTGTCGGCATTTTGAACACTTCCATCAAGGGCTTCGACCAGACGAAGCAGGCTTCTGAAGCTGAACATCGCCCCTCACAACAGGACCTACACGTGGCTCAATTGCCTGATTCCGCAGATGCACCCACTAGTACCCTAATGCAGGAAACTTCCCGTAAGCCGGACATATAAAAGTTGATCTTTCTCTTTCATACATCTTCAACGACAGCCAAGAGTCTGGCGTCTAATCCATCTGCCATTGACCGGCTTCGATCTTCGAAGCAGCGATCACAGCCTGTGTCCGGCTCTCAACCCCAAGCTTCTGGAGAATGGCGGAAACATGCGCCTTGACGGTGGCTTCTGAGACGGAAAGCTCATAGGCGATCTGCTTGTTCAACAGCCCTTCCGAGAGCATCATCAGAACACGCACCTGCTGAGGCGTCAGCGTCGCCAGACGCTGAACCAGATCCGTGGTTCCATCGTTCGCGGACAGATCCACTTCCGGCGGCGTCCAGACATTTCCTTCCATCACCGAGGCGATCGCATCCCGGATCACTTCGATGCCATGGGACTTGGGAATGAACCCGGAAGCGCCGAACTTAATACAGCTGCGGATGGCCTGCGGATCCTCATTGGCCGAGACGATCACGACAGGCACACCGGCAAACTGAGCCCGCAGATACATCAGTCCTGAAAACCCGCGCATACCTGGCATCGTTAGATCCAGAAGAACCAGATCGACGTCGCCATCCCCTCCCATAAGGGCTGTCACATCTTCAAGGGTTCCGGCCTCATCGATGCGCGAACTGGGATACTGGGTTTCAAGCGTCTGTTTCAACGCCCCGCGAAACAGCGGATGGTCGTCTGCAATGATGAATCGAAACGCTGTATCCGGCACTCCGGGTCTCCTCCATATTGTCCGGGTCAAGCCGCATCCCGGCAACGAGCCTGTGCATGGTCCAGTCAGGCCTCTCCTCCCAGGAAGCCCGACTTCGTCACACAGACTGCCAGCCAGCAGCTCGGCCCGCTGGTAAAGATCGCTGCGTTCTGCCCTACCCCTTTGAACAGCGGACTTATCCGCCATTTCTGAAACTATGTTTGCAGCGCAAATAAACCGCGAGTCAATCCCACTGCGGGAAGGTCTTGAGACACGCACGCGTTTTCACCACGCTCAAACCGGTTGAAGTGGAAACGGTGAAGTGGAAGCGCCCGTCAGGTTCCCAGATAATGCAGTGTGACAGTTCGTTGATGAAGACCGTCCCGGTGTTCCACCAGATAGAGGGCTTGCCATGTGCCCAGGTCCATTTCACCGCCGATAACCGGGATCTGGAGATTGACGCCGGTCAGGAGGGTCTTGATATGAGCAGGCATGTCGTCGGCTCCCTCCATGTGATGGCGGTAGCCGACGGTCTCCGGAGCCAGCCGGTCAAGAGCGTCAATGATATCGGCCTGCACATCCGGGTCGGTATTCTCCTGAATGGTCAGGGAGGCCGAGGTGTGGCGCAGGAAGAGGGTTATCAAGCCATCTCCAGCCCCAAAACTCTTCAACCAGCCATTCACCGGCTGGCTAATCTGATGGAAGCGCTGCCCTTTTGTCGGAACCACCAGACGGGCCATGGATTGCCGCAGACTGCCGTCAGCGTCCTCCAGCGTCCACAGCCCCAGAGACGAATGGGATGTCATGCCAAGCCTCTTTGCCCTGTCTTTCACAGACCCGCGGCTCAGCTGCAAGCGCATCGGGACTGGTTCAAAGCCTCAGCCCTGAGCGGCTTAAACGAACCGCAATTTGAGTGATCACAGTTCTTATCAGGTTTGAAACATATGTGTCAGAGAAAAACAGAAAATTCCCGCTAAATACAATCTCTGGTTTATCGACATTGAGCAGTCATCAAACGATTACTCAAGATAGATAAAATAAGAATAAAAGCATAACTCCAAGGGACAAGACAAGATACGGGAAACCGTGCGTAGTTAGGACCACTTGCACAATGCCGTCTCAGGAAACCCTGCTATCCTTCGCCAGCCGCTGGGAATGCGATGAGAACAATCATCTGAACACTCAGTTCTACTTCGGTATTTTTGAAGAAGCAGACCGTCAGTTCCAGCTGCTGAGCGGGTTCTCCGATGTGCTTGCCGGTCAGAGGCGTGTGCGTCACGTCCGTTTTCATAAAGACGTGCGCTGTGGCGACCTCGTGCGCGTGAGCACAGGTGTCGCATTTGACGGTCCTCATATGCTGACCGTCGTGCATGAGATGTACAATGGCGCCACTGGCGAATTGACGGCAACCGCTATTGACGGATACGCGCCCAGCGCCTCCTCTGCACGCACACTCCGTAACCGCTTTATGGACTTCATGATCCCCATGCCGACGCATGCGGCACCTCATGAAATCCCACCCACGCCGGTCAATTCCAAGATGACACAGGCCGCTCTTCTGACTGCGGGCGCCATTCTGTCCCACCGCGCTACGGTTCTGGCGCGGCATCAGGGTGCCGACAACCGGGCCGACGATCAATTCGCCGCCTCCTGTGCAAGCTGCGCCTCTCCTCATGTCTGGGAGAGAACCCCTTTGAAACAGGCCTACCGGGAGCAGAATGGACTGGGACGTCTCACCAAAGAGGCGAAGCTGACCTGGCTCAGCCCGTTGAAAGCGGGAGATGCTGTTCTTGTCATCAGCAGTTTGACTGCGGTGCAGGACAAGTGCTTCACTCTGCGCCATCATCTTTTTGAAAGCCGGACAAAACGGCTTGCCGCGATCTGCGATTCAGCCGTTCTGGCGCTTGATCTTCAGCTCCGCCAGGCTGTCCCACTCCCCGAGCAGACAAGGCGTGAACTGACGGCTCTCTGCCTGTGATGGTCAAAGTAGCAACCGGTGAAACGCCTCTGAACTGCTTAGCGTGAGGACGGCTCGCCGTCCATCTCACGGCGCAAATCCTGCATCAGCCCGAAAAACCTGCGCATCGCCTTTTCCGAGAAATCCAGAACCTTGTTGAGTTCCTGCTCGTCCTCCGGCGCCAAGGATGATCCGTCTCCAGGCGCCTCTTTGCCGTCCGCTTTAGGACCGGAGGAACCGGGTGCAGGAACGTCCCCGTCAGTGGATTTACCGGTGCTCTTGCCCCTAGCCGCTTCCAGCTCCGCAACCCTCTGCTTGAGCGCATCAATCTGGCCGTTCAGGCTCACGATCTCGGCCTCATAGGCGTCTGCCGCCAATGGCACCGGAACGCAGCGCCAGGCGGCATTCTGCTTGTTGCAGACACTCACCGTGCCCTTCTGCCGGTCGATCCGCAGAACATCCTCACCGTTTCGGACAAGCTGAAAACGGTGCGGCGGGTCAAACCCCGTTTCATCGGGAATAACCGGCGCATCAGCGCCCGGTTCAGCGCCCCCTTCCGGCTTGACACCCTCCGGCACGCGTCCATCAAATTTCTTCGCGCTCGCAGTCGCAATCGCGGGCCGCGGATCCGGTTCCCCTGCAAACGCCGGAAAAGACATCTGCATGGCAAGCATCGCCGCGGCCGATCCCACCACGATCATGCGGCGTAGGCCCGGCACCTTCAGCGCTGCCGGCCGCTCCCGTCCTGTCTGCGAAAATCCAGCCATCTGTCACACCCGTCCCTTGATCTCATTCTTTCCTAGCAAAAGCGGATCACATTCTCATGGTCAAAGAATGATAAATGGCCGTCCTTCACAAAAGAACGGCCATCCGCAGGCATATTCAGCTGAATTTTGCCATTGCCAGAGCTTAGAGCGGTCTGAAGGCTGGACGGTCCGAGACCAGCGCCCGCTCCAGAAGATCAAGACGGTCCTGTCCCCAGAAGGGCTCACCTTTCAATACATAGCAAGGTGAACCAATGATGCCGGCCGCAATCGCATCCCGCTTGTTGGCCTGATAGATCTCCTCGACCTCGGCTCCCTGGGCATCCGCAAGAACCGGAGCGGCATCCGCTCCCAGACTTTCCAGGACGGACGCAATCACCGCTTCATCCGCAATGTTCCGGTCATGCACCCAGACCGCCTGGAAGACACTGAGCGAATAGTCGAGCATGTTGCCGCCGGACCGCTCATAGGCAATGCCGGTACGGTCGGCAAGACCTGGCGCGACCGGGAAGAAGGCAGGCTTGAAGGTCAAGGGAATGCCGCGCTCCTGCTGCCAGCGCTGCAACTCGATCATCCGGTAGTCCAGGCGGACCGGATGGCGCTTGGCAAACGGCAGGCCGCCGTTGCTCTCAAACACACCGCCCAGATCAACCGGCCTTGCGCGGATGGTGACACCATGCTTTGCGCAAAGATCCTGGAAGGCCTGATGACCCAGATAGGCCCAGGGCGACAGATGGGTGAGATAGTAATCGATGGTGCGGGACATGCCCTCTCCCTTAAGTTTCCGGAGCCCCCGCTCCTGATAATGGACGTGCTTACCCTGTCAGCAACGTTTCCAGCGCCTCTATCTTGTCTGCCTCCGCCGGTGGTTTGTCCCATCTCAGGCGGGCAATACGCGGGAAGCGCATGGCAAGACCCGATTTGTGGCGAGTCGACCTGTTGATGCCTTCAAATGCCACTTCGAGCACAAGACCCGCATCCTTGCTATGCAAAACTTCGCGAACTGGCCCAAAGCGGTTGACCGTATTGTTCCGGACAAACCGGTCGATCTGGACAAGCTCCTCATCCGTGAAACCGGAATACGCCTTGCCCACCGGCACCAGCACCTCCTGGCCTTCTGCTCCCCACCAGACGCCGAAAGTGTAATCGGAATAGAAGGAGGAGCGTTTGCCATGCCCTCTTTGGGCATACATCAGGACAGCATCGACCAGATAAGGATCGCGTTTCCACTTGAACCATTGCCCTTTGGGCCGTCCGGGAAGATAGGGCGCATCGCGGCGCTTGAGCATCACCCCTTCCACCGCATTTGCATCGGGGCCCGGCAGCAGGCTCTCAGGCGTTTGACGCGCAGCGGCTATTGCCGCCCAGCTGCCAGCCGCCACCTCCGGTGAGAGGTCAATCTGCGGCAGGTTGAGATCAGACAGAAACGATTCTAGACGGCGCCGCCGCTCCATGAAGGGCAAGGGCCTCAAATCCTCGCCTTCGAGCATCAGAAGATCATAAGCTCTTATGGCTGCCGGATAGTCACGCTGAAGCTTTGGCCCTGCCGTTTTGCGGTTCAACCGCTTCTGCAAATCCGAGAAAGGCTGCACAGCCCCCTCCCGCCGGATGAGCAGTTCTCCGTCAATGACCGCTTCAAAACTCATCAGGGCAACGAGGTCGGGAAACGCGCCGGAAATATCCTCGCCGGTGCGCGAATAGAGCCTTGCAGCCTGATGCCCGGCCGCATCCCTGGCCGCCGCAGCCTGAATACGGATGCCATCCCATTTCCATTCCACGAACAAGGCGTCTGCCGGGACGTTCGCAGGATCAGCGTCCTCCTCCAGCGGATGCGCCAGCATGACGGGCCGGAACGGCACAGGATCGAGCGTTTCCGGTCGCCCGCTACGTCCCTCCACCCAGGCAAACAGCTCCAGATAGGGCTGCTTCAGCCCGTGCCAGATCTCCTCCACATCATCCGGGGTGATGGTTCCAAGCCGCGCGACTGCGGTCTTAGCAAGCCGGGCGGACACACCGACACGCAATCCGCCGGTCAAAAGTTTCAACAGGGCCCAGCGCCCGGTCTCATCCAGCAAGTCCAGCCATCCAGCAAGAAGTGCTGGGATTTCAGCTTTTTTGGCTGTGTTCAAGGCCTCCACGACGTCCGCCAGAGACAGTCCGGCATTTTCCCCTTTGCCACGCTCTGAAGCGGGCCACATCAGGGCGATTGTTTCCGAGAGGTCTCCGACAAAGTCATAAGAGAGGCCGAAAAGAACTGCGTCCGTGCGGGTGCTGATCAGCTCGCGCAGCAAGGCGGGCTTTGCATGGCGGAAAGAAAGCTCCCCGGTCAAAGCGGCCAGCGCGTAGCCCCGGTCAGGGTCAGGTGTCTTGCGCAAATAGTCCGTGAGCAGCGCTTCCTTGGCGAGACGCCCCGGTTCGTAGGACAATCGGTCGAGCAGGTGAGAGAAAGCTTGCATCCAGCCTCAGGCGCAGCAGAACAGACAGAAGGATAACGTCTCCTGACAATGTAGATTGTCCCCGCCTGTTGGGAAGCCCGCCTGAACGCGAAAAGCCCGGGACCTGTCCGGCACCGGGCTTAATTGTTACCGGCTGGCTGCCGGACTGTTCCGTTCTGAGGAAACAGCCCGGATCGCTGGTCTTACGCAGCCAGATCGGTGTTTTCGCGTTCCTCGGCCTGCCGGCGCAGGGCGTCACGGCGGGCCTCGAGGTCATTGCCCATTTCCTTCAAGAAACCATCGACCGTTTTGCCGAGTTCCTCAACGATCTCCTTCACGGCCCTGGAGATGCCGTCCACATTCTCAGCCTCCGACGACGTCTGCTGGATTGCTCTGGAAACCCCATCCACGCTGACCAGAGCCTGCGAGGTGCCGTCAGCTGCCACAGCCGCACTGCGCGAAATCTCGCCAGTCGCAGCACTCTGTTCCTCGACCGCGGCGGAAATGGCCGAGGTAACTTCCATGATGTTTTCGATCGCGGTGGAGATCTCCCGGATGGAATCCACCGCTCCGTCCGTGAGCTCCTGCACAGCCTGAATCTGGCCGGCGATTTCCTCGGTCGCCTTTGCCGTCTGGTTGGAAAGCTCTTTCACCTCGGCAGCGACGACCGCAAACCCTCTGCCAGCCTCCCCTGCCCGGGCAGCCTCGATTGTCGCGTTGAGCGCCAGCAGATTGGTCTGTTCGGCAATGTCGCGGATCATTTCCACCACCGTGCCAATCTTCTGTGCTGCCGCTGCCAGACTGGACACGTTTTTATCGGTTGCGTTTGCCACATGGGTGGCGCTGTCGATAATCGCAGTTGCACGGCTCGCCTGAGACAGGATCTCATTGATGGCGCTGGACATTTCCTCTGCAGCAGAGGCCACGGACTGGACGCTTTCAGAGGAGTTGGAGGAAGACCCGTGCGCCTCATCCGCAGCCCTGGTTGCAGAACCTGAGATCTCCGCCACCTTGCTGGCAACCTGCAAAAGGCCTGAAACCTTTTCCTCCACATTGCCGCTGACGCCGCCGATCAAGTCACGGAAATGTTCGATGATGCTCGCGACATGGCTCTGGCGCGCGGCCTCCCGGTCACGGTCCTCGGCTGCCAGCTTTTCCAGTGCCGCCCGGGCACGCGCATTTTCCTGGAACACGACCCCTGCCCTCGCCAGATCGCCCAGGCTGTCCTTGCGGTCCAGCATGGGCATGGTAAAGCCGAGGTCCGAGCGGGCGATCCGGTTCAAACTGCTAGTGATGGAACCTAACGCGCCCGTGATACTGCGCAGCTGCCACAGGCAGACTGCAAGCGTCCCCAGCAGCAGCACAATCGCTTCTGTCACCTGGACCGTCACCTCCTGCCAGGCAAGATCCAGGAGTTGCTGAGCCCGGACCTCGCCCTTGGCGGCGAAGTCCAGGGACACCTTGCGGATCATCTCAAGGCGTTTGGTCGCTTCGTCGAACCAGACAGATCCGTCGACGCCCTTTCCGTCCTTTGTCTCGGGCAGCGTGGCGAGGATCCCGCGCCACACCTTGACCTGCTCAACCGCGGGACCCGACACAGTGCTATCGAACAACGCCCGTTGCTCATCCGTCGCATGCTCACGGAACTCTTCGATGTTGAAGGTCTCGATCGCCAGATTCTGGGCGTAGGCGAGAAAAAGCTTGAAGGGAAAGCTGCCCTCTGCCGCAACTCTGGTAAATAGCTGGCCACCGATGGCCCGTTCGAGCCCGCCGGCCTCCTTGGCGTCGGTGAGCGTATAGAATGCAGTCATTTCACGGATATATTCCGGATCGTCACTCGACTGGACCACAGCGAGGATCAAGGATGTCAGTGCTCTGATCTGATCCGAATAAAAGGCCAGATTGCCGGGCCCATCGACCTTGCCTGCGTCCACGCGGTTTCTGTGCTCGCCGACCATGACAAGCCCGCCAACGGTCTCCTTGATCAGGCTTTCAAGTGTCTTGTTGTTAAAGCTCAGATCTGCGGCGGCAGCTTTCAGGTCTGCAAGGGCCGGTTCCGTTTTCTGGCGCTGGCTATCGACAAGTTTTCTCGGACCATCAGCGAAGCTGGAAGCCAGCAGAACTCCCGTGCGCCCTCTTTCTTTCTGCAATTCGTTGATTGCGGCCTCCGAGAGCTGAGCAAGCCGGCTCATAGGAACAAGGTCCGTATCGTGCATGGCGTTGCGATAGCTCTGATAGATCGACAGGACATCCACAAGCAGAAAAGCAAGCAAAGGTATGACCGCCAGCGAAGCGATCTGAAGACGAATTGATTTCAGCATGGAAACCCAACCCTAGGTTAATGACGCTTAGCGCTATCCTAGGTTGAACAGACTGAATAAAATGTAAATGCTAAATATATCTCAAATATCTATCATTATTTCCTGAGACCATTCGTGATCTTCAAAGTTAATTGCCTTGCGATATTTTACAATTCGAAGCGTAAAATCTAGACTTGTCAGATTATTTTTTATGCACAAAGGTCAAAAAATGGGCAGACCCATCTATATATTCAAGATTCAAGATCCCGGATCCGGACCCATAAATCTGATGGGAACAACTGTGCCGTCTGAGCTTACCCTTCACGCATCCCAAACTCCCGCACTGGCAAGAGCAGCAGGCAAATGGGCAGGAGCGCGCGCGCCTTCCGGTTTCTATAGACCTGCGGTCATTTCCCCCCTATATAGGGACAAATGGTACCGCGTTTCCGCGCATTGTCCGGCATGAGCCCGCAGCGCCGCGCAGACTTCCTTTGAAAGTGATTGATGACTGATCTTAATAACGTCGCCCCGGCGTTGGCCGCCGCTTTGGCAAACCGGGGGTATAAATCCCTGACCCCCGTCCAGGCAGCAGTTCTGAACGACGCCCCGCCAGAGGCGGATCTTCTGGTTTCCGCGCAGACCGGTTCGGGCAAGACCGTTGCCTTCGGCCTGGCTCTTGCGCCGACCATCCTGGGCGACGCAGAGCGGCTTGGACCCGCAGGCGCGCCGATCGCACTGGCGATTGCGCCCACCCGTGAACTTGCGCTGCAGGTGAAGGACGAGCTGAGCTGGCTTTATGCGGATGCCAATGCCCAGACCGTTTCCTGCGTCGGCGGCATGGACCCGCGCACCGAACGCCGCAACCTGGAGCGTGGCGCGCATATCGTTGTCGGCACGCCGGGCCGTCTTCGTGACCATATCGAGCGCGGCGCCCTGGACCTGTCCGAGCTGCGCGCGGTCGTCATGGACGAAGCCGACGAAATGCTCGACATGGGCTTCCGCGAGGATCTTGAGTTCATTCTGGATGCGGCTCCCGCCACCCGCCGCACGCTCATGTTCTCCGCAACGGTTCCCAAGCCGATCGCCGATCTTGCACGCCGTTTCCAGAAGGATGCCGTCCGCCTGTCAACCGTCAGCGCTCATGAGCAGCACGGCGACATTGATTACGTGGCCCATCCGGTCGCGCCGAACGAGCGCGAGAACGCCATCATCAACGTGCTGCGCCAGCATGAAGCGGAAAAGGCCATCCTGTTCTGCTCCACCCGCGAAGCGGTAAAGCGCCTGACCAGCCGCCTGGCCAATCGCGGCTTCTCCATCGTGTCGCTCTCCGGTGAACTGAGCCAGGAGCAGCGCTCCGCCGCCCTGACCGCCATGAAGAACGGCTCGGCCCGGGTCTGCGTTGCCACCGACGTTGCCGCGCGCGGCATCGACCTTCCGAACCTGGACCTGGTGATCCACGCCGACCTGCCGACCGGCAAGGCTGCGCTTCTGCACCGTTCCGGGCGCACGGGCCGCGCGGGCCGCAAGGGCACCTGCGTGCTCATGGTGCCCTATCCGCGCCGCCGGGCCGCTGAACGCACCCTGCAATTTGCGGGCGTCAAGGTGACCTGGGCCCCCGCCCCGACCGCCGATGACATCCGCGCCAAGGACCGTGAGCGCCTGCTGGCCGATCCGTCTCTAACGGCAGAGATGGAAGAAGAAGAAGAACTGGCCATCGCCCGCGAGCTTCTGGAAAAATACGATGCCGAGCGCATTGCCGCCGCCTTCGTCAAGCTGCGCCAGTCGCGCCTGCCGGCCCCTGAAGATGTGTCGGAAGCCTCCGAAGACAACATCCGTGGACGCGGTCCGGGCGAACAGGGCGGCCGCTCTGCAGAGATCCGGGGCAAGTTCGAGGATGGCGTCTGGTTCCGTCTATCTCTCGGCCACAAGCACCGCGCCGACCCGCGCTGGCTGCTGCCGATGATCTGCCGCGCCGGTCACGTGACCAAGAAGGAAGTCGGCGCGATCAAGATCTTCCAGAACGAAACCCGCTTCGAGATCGAAGGCGCCCATGGCGAGCGTTATGCGGAAGTCATCCGCCGGGATGGTTCTGGTGAGGAAAACGTCACCATCACGGTTCTGGATGCCCGTGGCGGCAAGGTTCCGCCCCCGCCCTTCGAGGACCGTGGCGGTGGACGCGGCGGCTTCGGTGGCGGCCCGCGCGGCGGTGCACGTCCGCGCCGGGACGCCTATGAAGGCGGCTCCGAAGACCGGATTGAACGCCCCCGCAGCAATGACCGCGGCTTCGACCGGGGCGCGCCCCGTGGCGACTTTTCCGCCCGGGGCCCGGCCAAGGGACCCAAGCGCCGCCGCTTTGGCGACGACGAACCGGCCCCGAACCATCCGGCCTTCGAACCACTGGACATGAAGGCCCTTGCGCGCGATGGCGGTGGTGACACCGTCCGCAGCGAACGCCCTGCCCGTCCGCGCAAGGACGAGCGCCCGGCGCGGCGCGACTGGAACGCCGACAAGGCACCGGAAGGCCGCGAAGGCGCAAAGCCTGGCAAGCCGGACGGCAAGAAGCCCTTCAAGGCCAAGGCTGACGGCCCGAAGAAAAAGGGCCCGAACAAGAAGAACAAGCCGACCCGCTCGGAACGCAAGGCCACCAAGGCCAGCTTCTGAGACAAGACATGACACACTGAAAAAGCCGGGCCCAGCGCCCGGCTTTTTTGTGAGCAGCTGCCTCTCCCAAACTCCTGTCACCTTCAGCGAAGCAAGTGCCGCAGCTTCATCTACGCGTCTCTCAAATTTCTGTCAGAAATGGGCTTGGACATTCCCTGGACATACGGCGCTGCTCTGGACACACAATGAGCTCTTGAGAATCGGTTTTGATGAAAATGATCGGCGATAGATCCACCCGCCTTATTGTCCTTCGAGGAAACTCAGGGAGCGGCAAATCGGCGCTCGCAGCCGCTATTCGTAGCAACCGCCCTCGCGGCATCGCAATCATCGGCCAAGATAATCTGCGGCGCACCATTCTGCATCTGCCGGACAAGAAACCTTCCTTGACTGCGGAGTACATAGACCTCTCAGCTCATTTTGCACTCAAGAATGGTCTCAATGTAGTCATTGAGGGAATACTGTATAATGAGATCTACGGCAGCATGCTCAGACGGCTTATTTCTGCTCATGAAGGAGTAACCCGCTGCTATCGGTACAGGCTTTCCTTCGAGGAGACGCTCAAACGGCATGCAACAAAACCGGACGCAGCTGATTTCGGAGAAATCGAGATGCGGCAATGGTGGCGGGAAGAGGATGCGCTGACGGGCGTTAACGAAACGATCATCGGACCAGAGAAGACCCTCGCGGAGACCACGAAAGCCGTGATTGCAGATTGCGGCTGGGAACCGCTCACAACACCGATCTGAATTGGCTTCCGCTCAACCGGAACGGCGCGGCAAAGCCTGCAGTTTTCGGCAAATGAGCGATGTGAAGGAAGGCTGGCTGGGGCGGGAGGATTCGAACCTCCGAATGTCGGTACCAAAAACCGATGCCTTACCACTTGGCGACGCCCCAAAGAGTGCAGGACGTATAGCCAAGCCCGCGCGGGGGCGCAAGGCTTCCTCTGCCTATATTCCTGCTGTTTCGACAGGGTTTTCCCCAGACGGAAGCTGGCCACGCCAATGCGGAAGGTTTCCGTTTTGAAGCCGCACCCTTTTGCCGCCTCAGTCATCCACAGGCCGGGACAGCAGAAGGCAAAATCAGATGCCTTTTTTCAACAGCGCGCTGCAATCCTCTTGCAGGCATCCGGCAGCAGTGCTAATAGACCGCCACACCAGACGGGCGCCACGCTCACTGGTTCCCGGCAAGCATTGATTTGCTTGATAAAAAATAGGTTCGGAGTGTAGCGCAGCCTGGTAGCGCACCTCGTTCGGGACGAGGGGGTCGGAGGTTCGAATCCTCTCACTCCGACCATTTCTGCTTTCAAAAATAAGTCATTGATTTTTAACGAAAAAACACGGCTAAATTTGCCTGTGTAGGAACTGTGCAGAAAAAATTGCGGATTTGAATCTGGCTTAGGGGCACGCTTTTTTCTTATTAGCGCTTGTATTTGATCGCCTCACAAAGAGGATTGCGCGAGCGCCGCCCCACCAAATCGTTCGGCCTCATATTCCTTCGCGCCCCTCCCTTACGAGCATCGATAAATGAGGGTTTCACCGGCGACTTCCGCCAAGTGGTAGTCCATCGCCAAATCATGCGCGATGGCGTCGTAATCGATGTAATATTGCAGGCGCTCAGGGATATCACCGAATAGCCCTTCCTCGATGAATTGCTCCGCAAGGTCTCGCAGGCTTGGCAGATGATAGATATCGACTTCGACGGCCTCCGGATCATCCAGGATGGTTTCAACCCGATAGCCGCACTCCCTGACGGCAAGCACCAGCTTGAGCTTGTCGTGGTCATCGAGCGTATCAATCGCCTCCAAAAGGGCCGACAAGTTGCCTTGGCTGAGGCCAAAGGCCCCGGCCAGTTCTCCATCCATGGCGTTACCATCGATGAACTGGATTTCGAATTCTTCTACCCGGTCGCCAAACCGGTTCGTAGCCTCGGCTGACTTCCTTTGATAGTCCGCCCAATTCTCGAAATAAAATCCGTCGGCAGCCAGGTCGTAGGGCTGGGCATAGAATAAAACCATCTTGTTTCCTCCAATGGTAAGTGGGTTGCTCATGCAACCCTGCTTCCGGCGAGGACGGGGATGGGAGGGGACAAGCGAAATCACACAGGTTGGTGCGGGCGCAAGGCCATAGGCCTGAGCCTCGGCCTGTGTTTATTTTGCTTGTGGGGAGAAAGGGGCTGCGCCACTGGCTTCCCCTTTTTAATTCACTGGTAGACATATTCGCCCCAAAAGGCCTCAAATCGCATGAGTGGCAAAATTGATATGCGCCCAAATAACGAGTAATCTTCTGAAAATCTCAGTACTTTAAAGCGGTTTATTTCGTCTGCGACCAATTACATGAGGTTGAAAATGCGCTTTTCATCGATATTTGCTATATTTTTCGCTGTCTCGTTTAATGTGTCTCATGTTTACGGGAGCGAATTGCCCCAACTGATCCTCGCACAAGAAGTCGCGGGCATTCCCTTTGACATTCCCATTCAGGTCGATATCGGAGCCGTGAATGATGGCAAATTGCCGATTGGATTAGCGGCCTGTTGATTTCCATTGAGAAGTAACCCGGCATTTCCACCGAGAATTGACCCTCCTTTTAGGTATGTTACGGGTCTGTGGGTTCGGTCAAGTTCTTGGCTTTCTCCTTCTTCGTTTTGGGCTCATGTG
>NZ_JACYXI010000018.1 GCF_014842915.1 Roseibium litorale
GGGAACAAGCTGATCGAGCGTCACAATCTCGAGCGCTGTCTGGGCGGGGCCGGGCTTCTTCAACATAAAGACACTGAATCAAAAACCACAAGCAAATGCTACGGGTTTGTCAGCAGTCTGAAGGCCCCGAACCATCCGGTCCGGGGCCTTTTTCTTAAACGCCGCGGGATGCGTTATCAGACAGCGGCTTCGTAGAGCTCCAGGACGTAGTCCCAGTTGATCAGGTTGTCGACGAAGGCCTCGAGGTACTTCGGACGGGCGTTGCGGTAATCGATGTAGTAGGAATGTTCCCACACGTCGCAGCCCAGGATCGGGGTTGCGCCATGGACCAGCGGGTTTTCGCCGTTCGGGGTCTTCATGATTTCCAGCTTGCCGTCCTTGACAGCAACCCAGGCCCAGCCGGAGCCGAACTGCGTTGCGCCAGCTGCCAGGAAATCAGCGCGGAACTTGTCGTAGCCGCCCAGATCGCTGTCGAACTTGGAAGCGAGAACGCCCGGCAGGGACTTGCCGCCGCCATCCTTCTTCATCCACTTCCAGAAGTGAACGTGGTTATAGTGCTGGGCTGCGTTGTTGAAGAGGCCAGCGTTCTTGCCGAAGCTTTCCTTGACGATCTCTTCCAGCGACTTGCCTTCCAGACCGCTGTCCTTCAGCAGGTTGTTGCCGTTGGTGACATAAGCCTGATGGTGCTTGTCGTGGTGGAACTCGAGGGTCTCAGCCGACATGTAAGGGCCGAGAGCGTCATAGGCATATGGCAGTGCGGGAAGTTCGAAGGACATTGTACTCTCCTTATGATTCCGGGGACCCTCAAGGCGTCGCCTGAGGATCTTCTGGACCTGCGCCAGCCCGTTCCCGTCCATCCGGGTATCTACCGAGCCGCCGCGTCGAAAGGCAATTTAGGGCTGTCTGCGTGACGGGGCAATGTCCCTCAGGCGAAATAAAAAAATATTTTTGTTTTTTTATATATCCGCGGTGTTTGAAGTCCCGTCACATCCCCTCCCCTGCCGCGTCCTTCCACAGACAACTCGCCCGGATTCAAGGTTCCCGGCCCGGAAGAGTTGAAGCGTTAGGACTGGAGGCCTCAGGCTTAAGGGTCTCGATCATCTGATTCGACTTGAGGATTTTGGGCATGATCCAGCGGTTTAAACCGCTCCGGGCAGCGGTTCTTCTTGGTCTGGCGGAAATAGCCTTCCTTGCCATGGCACAGGCAGCCCCTTCCCTGCGCGTTGTCGATGGCGACACGCTGGTGCTTGATGGCGAGACAATCCGGCTGAACGGGATCGATGCGCCGGAAATAGCCCAGACCTGCCGTTCGGCCAGGGGCCGGGAAACGCGCTGCGGAAAAGACGCCAAGGCCGCGCTGGAAAAACTGGCCGCTGCCGGACCGCTGGAATGCAAAGGGACGGAGCTGGATGGCTATGGCCGCAGGCTTGCCACCTGCTACGCCAATGGCCGTGACATCAACGCCCAGATGGTGCGGCTCGGCCATGCCTTCGCCTTCCGCAAATATTCGCTCGCCTATGTGAAAGAGGAGGAGCTGGCGCGTAAGGACCATGCAGGTGTCTTCGCCGGAACTGTCCAGGCCCCCTGGGAGTTTCGCGCCCGCAAATGGCAGGTGGCCAGCCAGGCGAACAATCAGGCCGCGCCACGGGACTGTCCGATCAAGGGCAACATCTCCAGCAACGGCAAGATCTATCATACGCCCTGGTCCCCCAGCTACGGGCGCACCCGGATCGACCCGTCCCGGGGCGAGCGCTGGTTCTGCTCGGAAGACGAAGCGATTGCTGCCGGATGGAGGGCTCCGGGCTGAAGCAAACCATTGAAGTGCGCATGCCCGTATAGACAATCAAGAGGTGCATTGATATTAGTTAACGATTCTTTAATTTCTCATATTGGGGGGCCATTAATGAGAATTAATGTCGCAATAGGAATATTGTTCGCATTCGTTGCAGCAGGCTGCCAGCAGATGACGGGGGCATTTACGCGTGATGACTATCTGAAGCCTGAACCTCTTTTTGTTTACAATTTCGCCGATCACGCGGATCCTCAGAAAGCACCCAATCCACATCTGGCTTCCGTCTCGAATACCGGGGAAGTTCCCATCATAAACACCAGCGTTCTTGAGCTAGTAAGAAGCGACTCGACCGGACATACTCGCGATTTCATTCAAGACATTCTGATCAAGCGATCGGACGATCTGTGCAACGCCTTCGTTGATGATCTCTACGTGCGAGTAACCTCCAGGAAATTTACATTGAAGAACCTGGCAGGAGCAGCAAGTGCTGTTGGAACTTTTGCTTCCGCTGTTTCATCAGAAATGAATCTGGTAAGTACACTGGCACTTGGGCTAAATAATTCATACAACGAAGATATTATGAGAGGTCAACTAAGCACACTTTTGGCCAATCAAATCCAAACTGATCGAGAAAACGAACTCAAAACAATACTCAAGAAAAGAAGCAAAAAATATAGCTTCAGCCAGTCTCTTCTCGATGCGAACAAATACCATGAAAAATGCTCGGTACTTAGCTCGCTTAGATCCATAACCAAATCGACTGCAACACAATAGAAACAATCATAAGCTGAGGCTTCTTGCGGGCCAAGCTATCAAGTGTCAGGAGTACACGGTGGCGCACCCCGGGGTTAAAGCTGAATGCGAGGCGGCAGCTTCAGCCATTCCGTGACCCGCGTCACACTGTCCAGCCCCGTCATCGCCTATCACTTCTCTCAGCGCGGCGGACCCGCGCACCGGGGCTCCCGCCCCACCAACACTTGGGAGAAGACAATGACCAAGACCTTGAAAAGCCTGACCAGATCCGCAGCCTTTGCCCTGACAGCCGGAGCCATGCTGTTCGGTGCCACCACCCTTCCGGCGTCCGCCGGACCGGGCATGGGGAACAGCCTTGGTGAGTGCTACAACAATTGGATCGGCTGGTGTAACGAGAAGACCTCGGGCTATCCGAATGACTGCTACACCAAGAGCTTGAAGATGTGCGACCAGAAGCACAAGCAGCGGAGTTCCGCGATCCCTCCGGCTCAGCTGGAAGCCATGAAGAGCACAAGCCTCCGCAAGGCAAAACGGGTTGAGGCCGCGGTAACTCCGGCCAGTACAGCGGCCCGCTGACCACAAACCACTGCCTTCCAAAAGGCCCTGCCGCGGACACCCGCTGCAGGGCCTTTGGCGTTTCAAGACAGGTGCCCGGTGACATGGAAACGCTCCACGCGAAAGTTCCCGGGCCGAATTGACAGACACCGGGTGCTCTCCCTATTTTGCGGCGCACCATTGCCGCCCTGCGGTATGCCTCGCGATCCAGCCGGAAGACCTCCCGTTTCCGGCTTCAGGGTCGTCCGCCACAGCATCTGGAATTTCAAACCGGCGCCGCTTTCCCTCCTCCCCGGAAAACCGGCAGCCCAAACCCGGAGTAAACTGATGATCGCAAGAAACGTTCCCGACGTGACCTTCCGCACCCGCGTCCGCGATGACAGCATCGAAGGCCCGAACCCGTTCCGCTGGGAAGACAAGACCTCCTCAGACTATTTCTCCGGCAAGCGCGTCATCCTGTTCTCCCTGCCGGGCGCCTTCACCCCAACCTGCTCAACCTATCAGCTGCCGGATTTCGAAAAGCTGTATGAGGAGTTCAAGGCCGAAGGCATCGACGAGATCTACTGCATCTCCGTCAACGACGCCTTTGTGATGAACGCCTGGGGCAAGGCTCAGGGCATCGACAAGATCAAGCTGATCCCGGACGGATCGGGCGAATTCACCCGCAAGATGGGCATGCTGGTCCGCAAGGACAATCTGGGCTTCGGCCTACGCTCCTGGCGCTATGCTGCCGTGATCAACAACGGCGCAATCGAAAAGATGTTCGTTGAGGAAGGCTTCTCCGACAACTGCGAGACCGACCCCTACGGCGCTTCTTCGCCGCAGAACATCCTGGAAGCTCTGCGCGCTGACAAGGATTCCGCTGCAGCGTAAAGGCCAGCATAAGGATCACCTGTCCGGCTCCGGCCGGGCAGGCTCTTATGCGGCGAAGGGATGAAGATCTCCGCTTGCCACAAGGCAGCCGCCATGCGACGACTTCAAGCCCCGACCTTGATCCGCATGCGCAGACGCCGCCCATGTCTTCCCCGACTTCCCGTTTCATCGCCCTTCGTCTCGCTTCAGGCGGCCTGATTGCCCTGGCTGCCGCCATGGGCGTTGGACGGTTCGTCTATACGCCCATCCTGCCCTTCATGGTCGAAGGCACCGGCCTGTCGCCCGCCCAGGCAGGACAGATCGCCACCGCGAATTTCATAGGCTATCTGCTGGGCGCGCTTGCCGCTTCCATGGGAGGCTTGAGGGGAAGCCGCAGGGCCTGGCTTCTGGGCGCGCTCGCAATCAGCGGCCTCACCTCCATGGCGATGAGCTTTCCTGATTATGCGCCCGCCGCTGCGCCCTGGGATCTTTGGCTGTTCAGTCTGCTGCGGTTTGTGTCCGGTCTCGCCAGTGCCTTTGCCCTGGTCTTTGCCTCCGCGCTGGTGCTCGACCGGCTGGCGCATCTGGGCCGTCCGGGGCTGTCAGCTCTCTATTTTTCCGGCGTTGGCGCAGGCATCGCCTTTTCGGCGGTTCTGGTGGCGGTTCTCAACCGCTCCGGCGCGAGCTGGGCAGATCTTTGGAATGCCAGCGGCCTGGCCACCCTGATCGCGGCGCTAGCGGCCGCCCTTCTGATCCCCGGCGAACCAGGGAAGACAACGGCACCTGCCGCTTCCAGCGCCCCTTCCAGTGGGCCGGCCGGTATGCCCCCTGCTCTCATCCGGCTTATTCTGGCCTATGGCCTGTTCGGCTTCGGCTATGTCATCACCGCCACCTTCATTGCCGTGATCATCCGGGAGGCCCCGGAGCTTGCCGGTCTTGAAGCGGCCTCATGGCTGGTGGTGGGTCTGACAGCGGCGCCCTCCATCTTCATCTGGAACAAGATCGCGCTCCGCCTTGGCGGCAGGCGGTCCATTGCCCTTGCCTGCCTTCTGGAGGCAGGCGGCGTGGCCCTGAGCGTTCTCAGCTCCTCGTCCCTGGGCATTCTTCTGGCTGCGGCCCTGCTTGGAGCCACCTTCATGGGCATCACCGCCATGGGGCTGATGGAGGCCCGGCGCTTGACGCGGGGCGATCAAAGACGGATCCTTGCAGTGATGACCGCGAGTTTTGGCCTCGGCCAGTCGCTGGGCCCCTGGCTGGCAGGCTATCTGCATCAGGTCTCGGGCGGCTTCACCAGCGCGTCGCTGGCAGCCGCCGCGGCTCTTCTGCTTGCTGCCGCGCTGACGGCACCGGGCAGTGGCGCTGGCAAGGCTGCCTGACCAAAAGGCCCAAGGCTGCTGATCGCGGGTTACCGCGTGTTTAGGCCCGGATTAAGATTGGAACGGGAAGGACTGCCCGATGGCACAGAGCGGCAATAGCCCCGCGCAAGCGGGACCGGGATCCCCGGAAGGGGAGCAGAAGGCAACCAATTGGGAAAGCCTCCGGCTGGAGCTTATCGCTGAAGGTAAGGCAGATCTTGTCGACGCGCTGGACCAGCTGATCCGGGAAAGCCACTCGCAAGAGGCCGCCCGGATCCTGAAGCAGATCACATCCCGTCTCGACGGCAATTTACGCCTTTGAGAACTCGAAGTAGAGCTGGCGCGCGCGGGCCGCGACCGGCCCCGGTTGCAGCTGGCGGTCATCGATCCGGTTGACCGGAACAACCTTGTTGTAGTTGCCTGTCGAGAAAATCTCGTCCGCCTCCTGGAAATCCGCATAGCGCAGCGTGCGCTCGTGAACGGTGACGCCAGCGCCGCGCAGCAGGTGAATGACGCGCTGACGGGTGATCCCGTTCAGGAACGTGCCATTGGGAACCGGGGTATGAACCTCGCCATCCTTGACCATGAAGACATTGGCGGAGGTCAGCTCGGCCACATTGCCCAGCATGTCCAGCACGATGGCATTGTCGAAGCCCTTTGACTTGGCTTCCAGCGCGGCCCGCGCGTTGTTCGGATAAAGGCAGCCCGCCTTGGCATTGACCGGCATGCAGTCCAGCGTGGGCCTGCGGAAAGACGACAGGGTGATGGAGTTTGCCGCCCCGTCCGCCGCCATCGGCGCATCGAACAGGCACATGCAGAAGCGCGTGCTCTCCGGATCGCCCGCAATCACGCCCGGTCCGTCGCTTTCGGCCCAATACATCGGCTTCACATAAAGCTGCTTGTCCGGCGAGAACTTGGCGGCGCCTTCCTGCGTCAGCTCGATCATCTCGCCAACCTTCATGGTCGGCTTCAAATTGAGAGCAAGCGCGCTGTCATTCACCCGCTGGCAGTGCAGATCGATGTCCGGCATCACGCCGCTGAACACCCGGGCACCGTCAAACACACTTGAACCGAGCCAGGCGGCATGGGTGCGTGGCCCCATCATGGGCGGGTTCCCCTCATGCCAGGTTCCGTCGATCCAGGTCCAGGTTTCGCTCCAGCCGCTCATAGTCCGTCTCGCTTCCAGATTGCATGGTTTAGGAGAGGCGAAAGAACTCCCTTCCCTGCCCCCCGTCAACACTCCTTTCCCTTGATGCCTCAAATTGCATAGCCTGTTCCTCTGACAGGGCTCTTTCGGAACTCATGTTTCAAAACCGTACCCCATGCGGAAA
Source organism: Roseibium litorale (assembly GCF_014842915.1). Classification (GTDB taxonomy): domain Bacteria; phylum Pseudomonadota; class Alphaproteobacteria; order Rhizobiales; family Stappiaceae; genus Roseibium; species Roseibium litorale. The sequence goes on from NZ_JACYXI010000018.1 coordinate 6,639, forward strand.
ACTACGGCTTGCAGCCAGATCAGCCATCGGTTTTGATAGGGGTTCCTTTTCTGGACCCCACCCTCTCCATCCGGACCCGATTCCATGCGTCAACCGATGCTCGTTTCTGCGCTCAAGAGCTATTCCCGTCAGGATTTCCTGGCGGATCTGTCTGCTGGCGTCACCGTCGCCATGGTGGCCATCCCTCTCAGCCTAGCCATCGCGATTGCCTCCGGCGCGGACCCCGCCACGGGCCTGGTTACGGCGATTGTCGCCGGGTTTCTGATCTCGGCTCTTGGCGGCAGTTCCGTACAGGTCGGAGGCCCGACCGGTGCCTTCATCGTGGTGGTTTATGGTGTGATCGCCGAGCACGGTTATGACGGCCTGGTTCTGGCGACCCTGATGGCGGGCATTATCCTGCTCATCGGCGGCTATTTCCGGGCCGGCAATCTCATTGCACATATCCCGGAGGCCGTGGTGCACGGCTTCACCATCGGCATCGCGGTCATCATCGGCACAAGCCAGCTCAAGGATTTCATGGGTCTGACGGGCACGGGCATCCCCGCGGACTTCATCGAGAAGCTGAAGGCGCTGTGGGAAATCCGGGACACGCTCAATTTGCCTGCGGTCCTGATTGCCCTGGCGACCCTCGTGCTGATTGTCGTGTTGCGGCGTATAGCGCCGCGCTTTCCCGGGCTGATCGTTGCCGTGGCCGCAGGTTCCCTGGCCGTCTGGGCGTTGAACCTGCCGGTGGACACCCTCGGCTCCCGCTTCGGCGCCCTGCCCGATCACCTGCCGGTGCCGCATCTGCCGGACATCAGCCGCGACCGGGTGATCGAGCTGTTTCCCTCGGCTGTCATAATCGCGTTCCTCGCTGGTGTGGAGTCCCTGCTTTCGGCCATGGTGGCCGACCGGATGATCGAGGGCAACCACCGCCCCAATGCGGAACTGACCGCCCAAGGGGCGGCCAATATTGCTTCTTCTCTTTTCGGCGGGCTGCCCGCCACCGGCGCCATTGCCCGCACCGCCACCAACATCCGCGCGGGCGGCCGCACACCGGTCGCAGGCATGATTCATGCTCTTGTCATCCTGCTGGTGATGATGCTGGCAGCGCCTCTGGCCGGCTATCTTGCCATGCCCGCCCTTGCCGCCCTGCTGATGCTGACCGCCTGGAACATGAGCGAGCCGCATAAATGGAAGGAGCACATGCATGGCAAGCGCTCCGATGTCATGCTGCTGCTCTTGACCCTGACCCTCACCGTGCTTCTGGACCTGACAATCGCCATCGGCACCGGCGTTGCGGTTGGCCTTGCCCTGCGCCTGAGGGAACGCAAGAAGCTGGACAGCGACTGGACGCCGCCGGACCGGTGATCCGCTGTCTCATGGGTTGACTTTGCGGGCATGTTCCTATTTTGTTCCATTCAACAATCAACCCGGATAGAGCCGCCCGATGGAACAGCGTATCAGCCTGATCACCCTTGCGGTGGATGATCTTGAGGCCACCCGGCGCTTCTTTGAAGACGGGCTTGGCTGGACACAGGCTCCCGGCGGCAATGAGCATATCGCCTTCTATCAGCTGACCGGCTCCGCACTGGCCCTCTACAGCCGGGCTCATCTCGCCAAAGACCTTGGCCGGGACCTTCCGGCGGAGACACTCGGCGGCATGACCATCGCCTGGAACGCGCGCAGCGAAGAGGAGGTCGACACGGCCTATGCCGAAGCGCTCACTGCGGGAGCCGAGGTGGTGGTGCGGCCGGAAAAGGTCTTCTGGGGCGGCTATTCCGGCTATGTTTCCATTCCCGGCGGCCATCTTCTTGAAATCGCGTATAATCCCTTCTGGCCGCTTTCTGCTGACGGCAGCATCACACTGCCCCCGGCAGATCCGGAAGCGGGCTGACCGAAGCGGTTCCGGCGCCCGGACAAGTTTCTCAGCGTTTTGCCCGGAGACTGAGACGAAATACGCCAGCTAACCGGCCTGCCCGGCTTGACGGGTGCCAGGGAACACTGTCTTCTGCCGCAGTCTGAATTGCACGGTCCGGAGATCCCAAAATGGCTTATGCCGCCTATGTGTTTGACGCCTATGGCACCTTGTTCGATGTGCATGCGGCGGTGCGCAAACACGCGGAGAAAATGGGCCCGGATGCACAGACCTTCTCCTTCGTCTGGCGGCAGAAGCAGCTGGAATATTCCTGGGTCCGCGCGCTTATGGGCCGCTATCAGGACTTCTGGGAGCTGACGGAGCAGGCGCTGGACACTGCTTTCGCGCTCTACCCTTCCGCCGACAAAAGCCTGCGCCAGGACCTGCTCAATGCCTATTGGTCGCTGGATTGCTATCCGGAAGTGCCGGAGGTTCTGACCCGCCTGAAACAGGAAGGGGCACGGCTGGCCATCCTCTCCAACGGCTCTCCCGCCATGCTGGAAGCGGCCGCAAAGGCGGCGGCGATTACCGAGCTGCTGGACGAAATCTTCTCGGTCCATGAGCTCAGAACCTACAAGACCGCGCCGGAAGTCTATGACATGGTCACGACCCATTTCCGGATCTATCCGGAAGCCGTGTCGTTCCAATCCTCGAACCGCTGGGATATCGCAGGCGCCACCGCCTTCGGCTTCCGCACCGTCTGGATGAACCGGACCAGCCAGCCGGACGAATATCCGGACCTGGCACCCAGCGCGGTCCTGAACGACCTGAATGGCTTGCAGGCGCTGGGGTGATACCAGGGAGCATAAATAACAAAATTTAATTTATTTACTTTTATTAATAGAAGTTCGCAACGACACCGCCCCCCCTAGAGGTCATAACTATGATTTCGTCAATTCTATTTAAGTTCGGTTCATCAATTAATCAGCCAAAACTGAAAATTCAGATGCGACCCTCTATTACAATATTTGTTGGCCCGAACAACTCCGGGAAAAGTCAATCTTTAAGAGAAATAAACGATATATTTAAAAACGGAAGCAATCCGGCCGGGAAAGTAATATCAGAAATCGAATTCCAAAGCTACACTAAAGAGTTCTCACAAAACATACTAACCTCCCACCTAGTTCCAGCTAAACCCGGAGAAGGCCTAAATCACGACCAAGCATTCGTTCAATTCGACAGTAATAGAATCATTGTTAACAAGAATATATTTACAGCCTCCTTGATTAATCCGAACAATATCGAGCAGAATTTCAGGCACCACTTTGTCAACTTTTACGCCAAGCACTATATATTATCTCTTGACGGCCCTTCGAGAATAAACCTCTTGAATAGCCAGGAACGAGGAGACTTAAAGAACCCATCCGGAATTTTCTCAAGATTACTAGTCTCAGATGAGAGACGAGAGACGCTTCGTAAACTCGTTTTCGAAGCTACTGGACTCTATTTCTGCTTAGATATCTCAGAAGGAAGCAAAATAAGCGTGAGATTCGGAGAGGAAAGACCTCCAAATGAACGTTCTTTAGAAGATAAAACTCTTGATTATATGCGAACAGCTTTCGGCGCAAACGCTGTCAGCGATGGCATAAAAGCTTTCACAGGAATACTTACTCAATTACATGTGGGACAACCAAAGGTTATCACAATTGATGAACCAGAAGCCTTTTTACACCCGAACCTTGCCTTCAAACTTGGAAAGGAACTCGCAAAAGGTGCAATAGAGGAGAGAAAACACATTTTCGTATCGACACATAGCGCACAGTTCTTAATGGGAGCCTTCTCATCTGGAGCAGAAGTAAACATCATTCGTTTAACGCACCAAAACGGCATAGGAACAGCTAGACTTCTCTCCGGAAGTCAACTTATAAGTCTTATGAATGATCCATTACTTAGATCCGTCGGAGTAATGGAGGGGTTATTCTATGATTCTGTTATCGTAGGCGAGGCAAACGCGGATCGGGCATTTTATCAGGAAGTCAATGAAAGGCTGCTGGCGATTGGGGATGAGCGCGGTGCTCCTCGCACTTTGTTTCTAAATGCGGATAATAAACAGACAATTCCAAAAATCTTAGAACCGCTTCGAAAATTAGGCATTCCTGCTGCTGGTATAGTTGACATAGATATCGTCAAAGAAGGCGGAAAAGTCTGGGCTGCACAATTGACTGCTTCTAATATTCCTAAGCTTGAACACCAAAGCTATGCGGACAGACGGAAAAACGTTCTTGTAGCGCTGGAAGCTACGGGTAAAGATTTCAAGATGGACGGTGGAATTGATTTACTTTCGAGCGAACAGCGTGAAATAACTGAGAATCTCATTAACGATTTGGCCAGCTATGGATTGTTCGTGGTACCTCACGGCGAAGTTGAGCATTGGCTATCGGACCTCAATGTTGATCGCAGCAAGAACAGCTGGCTTCGTTCAATCTTCGAAAAGATGGGAAGCGATCCATCATCCGACGGATATATTCAACCAACCGAAGGTGACGTTTGGGATTTCATTGGAAAGGTATCAGCGTGGATGAAAGACAGCAAACGCAAAGGTATTCCAGCATAGCCTTCCTCAGATTTGGTGAGTGCACAATTGTCACGGTTGCAGCGACCACCGAAATTATTGAAGATTTTTCCATACTGAGTGCCACATTGTTTATTCCGCCGCCTGCGCCGGCGCATAGCCCAGCGCCTTGTTGAGCTTGCCGATGAGATCAACCGCGGCTTCCGCAATCACCGTGCCGGGCGGGAAGATGGCCGAGGCGCCGGCGACGTAGAGGGCGTCATAATCCTGCGGCGGGACGACGCCGCCGACGACGATCATGATGTCCCCGCGCCCTTCTGCCTCCAGAGCCGCTTTCAGGGCGGGTACAAGCGTCAGATGGCCTGCAGCCAGAGACGACACGCCGACCACATGGACGTCGTTCTCCACCGCCTGGCGGGCAGCTTCCTCCGGGGTCTGGAAAAGAGGCCCGATGTCCACGTCGAAACCGAGATCGGCAAAGGCGGATGCGATGACCTTCTGGCCGCGGTCGTGGCCGTCCTGGCCCATCTTGGCGACCAGAATGCGCGGACGGCGGCCATCGTTGTCCTCGAAAGCCTCAACCAGCTTTTGCACCTTTTCCATGGTTCCGGACATGGCTCCCGCCTCCCGCTTATATACGCCGGAAATGGACTTAATCTCGGCCTTGTGGCGGCCGAAGACCTTTTCCATGGCCATGGAAATCTCGCCCACGGTGGCCATGGCGCGCGCGGCCTTGACCGCAAGGTCCAGAAGGTTGCCTTCGCCGGTTTGAGCGCACTTGGTGAGCGCGTCGAGGGCTGCCTGGGTGTCTGCCTCGTTGCGCTCAGCCTTCAGGCGCTGCAGCTTTTCGATCTGGCGGGCACGGACTTCCGCGTTGTCCACCTTCAGAACCTCGATCGGCTCTTCAAAGTCCGGCTTGAACTTGTTGACGCCGACCACCGTCTGGGCGCCGCTGTCGATGCGGGCCTGGGTCTTGGCGGCAGCTTCCTCGATGCGGAGCTTCGGAATGCCCTTCTCGATGGCCTTGGCCATGCCGCCCAGCTCTTCGACTTCACGGATATGGGCCAGCGCCTTTTCAGCGAGATCCGCCGTCAGCTTCTCCACATAGAAAGACCCGCCCCACAGATCGATCGGCGACGTGGTGCCGCTTTCCTGCTGCAGGAACAGCTGGGTGTTGCGGGCGATGCGGGCGGAGAAATCCGTCGGCAGGGCGAGCGCCTCGTCCAGCGCATTGGTGTGCAGCGACTGGGTGTGGCCCTGTGTTGCCGCCATGGCCTCCACACAGGTGCGGATGACGTTGTTGAAGACATCCTGCGCGGTCAGGGACCAGCCGGAGGTCTGCGAGTGGGTTCTGAGCGACAGGGACTTGGCGTTCTTCGGCGCGAAGTTCTCTTCCATCAAGGTTGCCCAGATCAGCCGGGCGGCGCGCAGCTTGGCCACTTCCATGAAGAAGTTCATGCCGATGGCCCAGAAGAAAGACAATCTTGGAGCAAAGGCGTCGATGTCCATGCCAGCGGCCACACCAGCTCTCGCATATTCGATGCCGTCGGCGATGGTGTAGGCCAGCTCCAGGTCCGCCGTCGCCCCTGCTTCCTGCATGTGATAGCCGGAAATGGAGATCGAGTTGAACTTCGGCATGTTGGCCGAGGTATAGGCAAAGATGTCAGAGATGATCCGCATGGAGGGGGCAGGCGGATAGATATAGGTGTTGCGGACCATGAACTCCTTCAAAATGTCGTTCTGAATGGTTCCCGCGAGAAGCTCCTGGGAAACGCCCTGCTCTTCCGCCGCCACGATATAAAGCGCCAGAACGGGGAGCACCGCGCCGTTCATGGTCATGGACACGCTCATCTTGTCCAGCGGAATGCCGGAGAAGAGCGTGCGCATGTCATAGATCGAGTCGATGGCGACACCCGCCATGCCGACGTCGCCGGAAACACGCGGATGGTCGCTGTCGTAGCCCCGGTGAGTGGCAAGGTCGAAGGCGACCGAGAGGCCCTTCTGGCCAGCCGCCAGATTGCGCCGGTAGAAGGCGTTGGAGTCCTCAGCTGTCGAGAAGCCGGCATATTGCCGGATCGTCCAGGGCTGCTGGACATACATGGTGGGGTAAGGACCGCGCAGGAACGGCGGCAGGCCGGGCCAGGTGTCCAGATGGGTGAGACCTTCGAGATTTCCTGAGGAGAACACCGGCGGCACCGCGATGCCCTCCGGGGTCTCCCATGACTCAGAACGGACGGCTTCAGCGGCCGGAAGCGCATCCTTGAAGGCGGTCTTGGAAAAATCCGGGATCCTGCTCATTCCGATGCCTCCTGACCTGCGCCAACCCCAAGCCGGGCCTGCGCCTCGCTCAACAGCTCCAGAAGATTGCACCCCGCATAGATCATCGTGTCAATGCCTGCGGCGGTCAGCGCCGCCTCCTGCTCCTTTGGCTTGCCTGCGAGATAAAGATACTGCGCACCAGCCTCTTTGAGCCGCCGTGCGGCCTCTTCGGCCTGTTCCACATAGATTGTGTCAGAAGACACAAGGCAGGCAACCGTGCAGCCGGAGGCCTTGAAAGCGTCCACAAGCTCATCCAGCCCCGTGACCTGCGCGCCGCCTGCACTGCCGATCCCGCCTGCGGCGAAGGCATTGGCGGTCCAGGTTGCGCGCGCGGTGAATTGCGACAAGGGTCCGAGGCAAGCCAGGAAGACCGCTGGTACGCACGAGGCCTCGGCCCGGTCCCGCAGAATCTCGAAAGGCTCAGATACCCGCTCCGGCCTGGGCAGCGGCGTTTTCAGCTCAACCATGTCCCGCCAGCGGCGCGACAGGACGATGTCGGCAATCGATGCGCCCGCCTCGAGGCGATCGGAAATCGCGCTCATCAATTCGCCCGCATTCCCCGGCTCCGGCAGTTCCGATACTCCGGTTCCGGTGCTGACCGTATCGGCAGCCCCATCCAGAACGCGCAAGGATCGTTCAGACAGGTTCGGGAAGGCGCTCACACCGGTGATCTCCTGCCGGCGGGTGGCAACACGGGCTTTGCGTGCCTTGCAGCTCTCAAGCAGCCGCGCCTGCACCTTGCCCTGAACCAGGCTTTCAACGATACCGCCTTCCGATTCGATCTCCTGGAACAGATCCCAGGCTGCGGCCACCATGGCATCTGTACGTGCCTCAACCGCGCCGGACCCGGCAGCTGGATCGGCAACCTTGTGCAGATTGCACTCTTCCAGAAGAATGGTCTGGGTGTTGCGGGCCACCCGCCGGGCAAAGGCATCAGGCAATCCGTGGGCGATGCTGAAGGGCAGAACCGAGATGCTGTCCGCACCGCCGACGCCAGCGGCAAAACACGCCACCGTCGAGCGGAGCATGTTCACATGCGCGTCCGGCTTCGTCATCATCCGCCAGGACGTTTCCATATGAAGATGCGCACAGCTGACGGGCATGCCGGACTGGGAGAGAACCGAAGCCCAAAGGCGGCGCAAGGCACGGGCCTTCGCGATGGTGCCAACCTGATCCGCATCTGCTGAAAGCGCAAAACTGATGAAGCCAGGCAGATCCTCTAGGCTGAAGCCGCCCGTTTCCACATCGCGCAGGTACTGAACACCGCAGGACAGGGCAAAAGCCAGTTCCTGAACGGGCGTTGCCCCCCGGTCATGCCACAGGCGGCCATCGGCACACAAGATCGGACCGCTGACGCCCTTGCCCCGGACAAAGGCGGCCAGGTCAACGATCCGGCGCGCAAGATAAGGCACGGAATTGCGCAAGAGAGCCGTGTGCCCGAGCTTGGTTATATAGTCACTGCAGGAGACGATATTGAGCGAGGCCGGATCGATGCCACGCCGTTCGGCAAGGACGAGCAGCATCGCCAGAACGGACGAGCTTTCGTAGCCGCCATCGATGCGGATCTGCAGCAGATCCAGCAGAACACCATCCAGAAGACGGGAAAAGCCGGCAACATCCTCGCCGGTGACCCCATAACCACGGGAATAGGCGGAACTGTCCATCACCAGATCAAAACCATCGGCACCGCCCTCCAGCTCCTCCAGCAGAAGTGCGTTTGCCATTTCAAGATCCGGGTGATCGACGCGGCACAACACCCGCCAGGGTGCTCCTGGCGCGCGGGCCGTGCGGGGGACGGCTTCCCTGCGGCGCTCATAAAGAGGAGCGATTGGCAGCCCATCCTCGGTCTTGCCCGTCAACCGGTCCCGCGGCGCGCCCTTGAGGGCCTTGTCCACACCAGCCAGCCAGGCATCCTGCGTGCCGGACAAAAAGCTCTGAGGAATGTTCAGCGTCATGACAATCTCCCGTTGCCAGTCTTTTTAGTCCGCATGGGCGAAACAAGGCAACTCAGCAGAACGGCTGAGACGCAAAAGCTCCGCAAGCCGCACATCTGGGACAGTAACCTGCGGTAGGCATTAAAACCTATTCACTTGCACGTACCGCCTCCGGCTACCCCCGCATTTTTTGACCATGAGACGGCTACGGAAGCATTTGGACAACAAACTGGCGCCAATCGACAAAAAATGCCGATCTATTCAATAGATAAATCCAGATTTCTATTGTAACTTATACAGGCTGCCGTTTGGGAACCAACCCTCTCGGAAAGATTGCCATTTTCGTCGGCAAGATGAAGAGAGAACAACCGTAAGGGCCGGAAACAAGACCATAAGACGCATTCGCTAGGGAGTGCAGTTCTTGGGCAGTGCCGCCCCCAAAACCAGACTGGCAGACCACCTGACCCATACGAGCGGAAAACCGCCGCAGGTGACAGTCAAATAAGCAAGGCAGACCGCACGAAGAGGCGGGCCTTCATAAATAATGGATGTGCACAAATGTATGACCAAAATGAACTGAAGAATAAGCTGAGAGCTGTGTCCGAGGCTGGCGCGGCTCACCATGTGCTGGATATTCTTGAATCCAACCTCCGGCGCATGGGGGCGACACATATTCTGGTCACCGGGCTGCCAATGCCCAACCGCCCCATTGATACCCTCGTGCAGCGTTTCCGCTGGCCGGATCTGCGCAATGACGGTATTGAATCGACCTCCCTCTCCGCCAACGATAGCGCCCTGATGCTGGGTCTTGCTTCCAGCCGCGCGAAGATCTGGACCATTTCCGAAGGCGATACCGAGCATTCGGAGCTTCTGGCAGCGGCCAGTGCAGGCAACCAGATGATCATTGTGCCTGTAACGGAACTGCACCCTTTCCAGGCATTCGTCTTTGCAAGCGGCCCGGCCATCCAGGCCAACAAGTGGGATCTCGCGGCGCTGGAAGTTCTGTCCGCCGCCGTGTTCTCCCGCCTCAGGGATCTGGGCGCGATTTCCGGCCAGCGCCCGGGAGGTCTCTCCACCCGTGAGCGCCGTGTTCTGGAACTGACAGCCTTCGGCAAGACCGCCGGTGAAATCGCGGATGTGCTGGACATCTCCCAGAGAACCGTCCACGCTCACCTGCAGAACGCCAGCGTGAAGCTGAACGCTTCCAACAAGACCCATACGGTCGTGGAAGCCCTGCGCTACGGCCAGATCAGGGTCTGATTCCTGGTCTCAAGACAAGCTTCTGCAAACGCACCTTTTGACCCCAGTCCGTCCAAACGGGCTGGGGTCATTCATTTTTCCGCCAATGTTTCTGGAACCGGCCTTGCCCTATCAACGGGCAGCCGCTCCGCTCTCTGGCTTCATCGCTTTGGCAGGAGAAGGCAGAGCTGTGAGCTTGAGGACAGTCCGGTCACTTTGTCGTCCCGCACTTGATGCGGGGTCCATGCCGTCTCGCCTCCCAAAAGCACGGCTTTTCCGTGGGGCAAGGTTGCGGCATGGGGGCCATGGTCAAGCCATGGCAGGACGGAGCAGGAGAGGATTGCGCGTGGAACGGCCGCCGCAACAGCAGCTTGTCCCGAGAGACGATCGAAGGGGCTATGCCGTTACCGGCAAACTGCTCCCGGCCTTCTCCCGAAGACCGGGATGTTTTCAAACTCCGGAACTGGCGTAAATCTCAGTAAGTCAGGACCGGGGGCAGTTCCTTGGCCTGTTCGACCCACTTCGCCACCTGGCTTTCACTCGGCACCTGACGCACCAGCTTCTTTGTCTCGTTCACTTCCGCCATTTTGGCCGCGAGGTTCTCGGCGTTGCGGTGCTTGAGTTCCTTCACGGTGTCGACACCGGCGGCCTCAAGAAGCTCGGAATATTCCTCACCGACGCCCTTGATCCGCATCAGGTCTGCCATGTTGGCCCACTTGAGGATGCGCGAGTCGTCGATACCGGTGGCTTCCGCCAGAGCCCTGCGGCCCTTGGGATCTTTCGCATGATCGAGGTAGTCGCCGGTCGTCTTGATGCCCTGCTCGCCCAGCTTGGCAGCATAGACAGGGCCGATACCTTCAATATCAATGATCGGATAAGACATTGTTCCCTCACTTCCCTTTGGTCAACGAAGATCCATTTGGGGCAATTACAGGATCTGACTCAATCCCGGGATGGAAGAAATGACTTCATCTACTGCCTCATCCCCTGCTTTTTCCTTGGCGAAACCAACAAGGGTCTTCACCACGGTCTGGATCTGTGTCATGTCGAGCCCGGCTGCCGACAACTCGTTCAGGGCATTCATCGCCCCCATGCCGGGAACCATGGCTCCCAGCCCCGCCAGCAGGCCGCCCTTCGATTTGCTGCCGCGCGCGGCGACAAGTTCCGCGGCCCCCGGAAGCACGTCGAACACCTGCTGCATACGGTCTGCCGGAGCTTCCTTGTTGAGGAAGGACAAAATGATCGTGACCGCTTCGCGGATGGTGTCTTCATCGAGCCCGGTCTTGGACATGATTGCGGCAATAAGGGTTTCCATAAACGGCTCCCGGCTGTTTTGACAAAGCCGGACACGCGGAAAAACATGGCCTGCCCGGCAAGTCTACGGCTATACACGCAGAAGGGACCCGGCGTCGACTGTGAGACGCGACGTTGACCGGGGTGAACGCACAGGCAATTCGTCGAATGACGCTAGGGGATTTGGGGGACGACGTGACGGCTTCGGACAGCATCTACATCGGTGGCAGCAACGGCAAGGACGAAATACTGGCCCTGAAACTGGCCAACCGGCATGGATTGATCACCGGGGCGACCGGCACCGGCAAGACCGTCTCCCTGCAAATTCTGGCGGAAGGCTTTTCCGCCGCCGGAGTTCCCGTTTTCTGTGCCGACGTGAAAGGTGACCTTTCGGGCGTTGCCGCTGCGGGCACTCCCAAGGATTTTCTGGACAAGCGCGCCAAGACGATCGGCTTTTCCGACCGTTACAGCTACGAAGCCTTTCCCGCTATCTTCTGGGACCTTTATGGCGAACAAGGCCACCCTGTCCGCACCACCGTATCCGAGGTCGGGCCCCTGCTTCTGTCCCGGCTGCTGGAGCTGAACGACACCCAGGAGGGTGTGTTGAACGTGCTCTTCGAGCTCGCGGATGACGAAGGCCTTCTGCTTCTCGATATGAAGGATCTGAGGGCGATGCTCGCCCATGTGGCCGACCGGGCCGAGGAACTGTCCCGTCATTACGGCAATGTCTCCAAGGCCTCTGTCGGCGCGATCCAGCGGCGGCTTCTGGTTCTGGAACGTCAGGGCGGTGACCTTTTGTTCGGCGAACCGGCGCTCGACATCCGCGATCTGATGCGCACGGCACCCGACGGCCGCGGCATGATCAGTGTTCTGGCCGCAGACAAGCTGATGCAATCCCCCCGCCTCTATGCGGTCTTCCTCCTGTGGCTGCTGTCGGAGCTGTTCGAGGAACTGCCGGAAATCGGCGACCCAGAAAAGCCGAAGCTTGTGTTCTTCTTTGACGAAGCCCACCTCCTCTTCAATGATGCGCCAAAAGCCCTGATTGATAAGGTCGAGCAGGTCGTCCGGCTGATCCGCTCCAAGGGTGTCGGCGTGTATTTCGTTACCCAGAACCCATCGGACGTTCCCGAGACTGTCCTGTCCCAGCTCGGAAACCGGGTGCAGCATGCGCTGCGCGCCTTCACCCCGCGCGACCAGAAAGCCGTGCGGGCCGCCGCCGAGACCTTCCGCCCCAACCCGGAGCTCGATACGGAACGGGTCATCACGGAGCTTGGTGTCGGCGAAGCGCTTGTCTCCACGCTGGAAGGCAAGGGCGTTCCGTCCATCGTCCAGCATACTCTGGTCCGTCCGCCCTCCTCCCGGCTTGGCCCGGTAACAGAAGCCGAACGGCGGACCATGATCCAGACCAGCCCGATCTTCGGTCTTTATGACCGCACACGGGACCGGGAATCTGCCTATGAGCTGCTGATGGAGCGCGCGCAGATCAAGCAGCGCCAGGAAGAGCGGCAGCGGGATGAGGAGGACCGGGTTGCGTCCAAGGAAGGCGCGCCGCGCCGGACCCGCTCCGGTTTCCAGATCCCCGACTTTGGCCGGGACGACCGGCCCCGTCCGGCAAGCACACGGCAGCGGGCGCAACGCAGCTCCAGCCGGGACAGCGTGCTGGAAGCAGGGCTCAAGTCGGCTGCCCGCAGTCTGGGATCATCGCTTGGGCGCGCCCTCGTGCGCGGTGTCCTCGGTTCCTTGAAGCGCGGGTTCTGACCAGAATTGCCGGCAGGAATCAAGCTGGCCTGGCTGAGGAGCATCACCCCTCTTCAGCCAGGATCAGTGTTTAGCGCAAGAAAACTGGACACTTTCGGAAACATTTTCTAAAAACTGCTTTTAGAACCTGTGCCCGAATGAACGTTCATCTGCGTGAGACTCATGTCCTTTTCTGTCCCACATGAGGAAATCGCGCTTCAAGACAGTTTCTTTGAGGCAGCTCTTTCGCCCGAGGCCTGGTCCAGAAGTCTCGAGCACCTTTCAGATTACGTCGGTGGCGGCGCCATCAATCTGATCCTGATCGAAAAAGCCGGAGCCCAGCCCCTCGACGTCCGCTATGGCCGGGTCGATGAGTTCGCCTATACCAGCTATATTGAAAACTATATCGCGGTTGATCCGCGCATTCCCCGGATCCTGACCTCCCCCGTCAACACCATGCTGATGGAGCATCAGGTTCTCACGGAAGACGAGCGCCGCTCCAGCGCCATCTACAATGAACTCATGTCCCGCAGCGGCATGCGCAACCAGGCCATTTCGCTGCTGTCTGCCGATGACATATACGCCGGCTTCGGCGTCGCCCCCCAAAATGACGCTGTGCCCTTCACCACGGATCAGATCGGCCGCCTTTCACGCCAGCTGAACAGCCTGAAGCAGGCCGTGCGGTTCTACACTTCCAACCGGGGTCTTCAACTTCAACGCAAGTCCCTGGGAGATCTCTGGAGCAATTCCGGGAAGGCTGTTCTGCTTTTCGATGCCTTCGGGCAGGTGCTCTTCGCCAACTCCCTTGCCGAGACCTTTATCCGCTCAGGCCTTTTGAAGCAGCGCCACCGGCAGATCAGCTTCCCGGACCGGACCGCGCAGGCAAACTGGACGACCCTTCAGAACCAGACCAAGGAAGCCGGCGCCCCGCGCACCTTCGAATTTCTTGCGACAAACAGGATCTCACTGGAGCAGATCGGCGTGCGCGTCATCAGCGCTGAGCCTCTGCTTTCGAAGGTCGCTTCGGCCAGCACCCCGGCCCTGGTCATGGTTCTGACCGTGCTTTCCGGCGAGACGCCAATTAACCAGCAGGAAGTGGATCGCTTCTGCCAGCTTTTCGGCATCACGCAGGCGGAAAGCCGGGTGGTGGCAGCGGTCGCGAACGGCATCAGCCTGTCGGATCTGGCCGCGGAGCGGAAGGTTGCGACAGACACCCTGCGCAAACAGCTGAAAACCGCCATGGCCAAATGCGGCGTCCCCTCGCAAAAGGCGCTGATCTCCCGGCTGGAACGCTTCTGTTTCCTGAGCCAGATTTAGCGGACCTCCCCCTTCTCCTGCCCCTCCCTATCCTTTCGCGGCGCTTTCCAGTCCGGCGGGCTGGATAATTCTGCTTGCAATCTTCCCGCCCCATAATAACTCTTATAATTAGAGTAACTATGGAGGCTGCCATGCGTCTTGAGGAACACCCGACTGTCGTCAAGGTCCGGAGCAAGCAGGAAACCCGGAAGAAGCAGGAAAAGCCCTTATCCGCGAGCTGGCTGAAGGATCTGGCCAAACGCCATGGAGCGGCGGACGCGGGCCTCGTCGAGATCAGCCGCCCCTCCCTTACAGGCGAGGCCAGTTACATTCGGGAAGTGTTTCCACGGACAAGGACGCTGCTGTCGATCTGCGGGCGCATGAACCGGGAACCGGTCCGCTCCCCCGTCCGCTCCGTGGCAAATCAGGAGTTTCACGCGGTCTATGACGAGCTGAACGAGGTCGCCCGCCACATTGTCGCAGAGCTGGCGGAGCATGGAATTGCCTCCTGCAACGCGGTTTCCGCCTTTCCCATGGAGGCCCAGCTGCCAGGGCGGATCTGGAAGGTGGCGCATAAACCCATCGCTGTTGCCGCGGGTCTCGGCCACATGGGCCTCCACCGCAGCGTCATTCATCCGCAGTTCGGGTCGTTCATACTTCTGGACACGGTCCTGATCGGTGAAGACGCTGACAGCTCCGACCATCCCATTGAGTATAATCCCTGCCTGGAGTGCAAGCTCTGCGTCGCGGCCTGTCCCGTCGGCGCATTGAAGCCGGACGGCGCCTTCGACTTCATGACCTGCTTCACCCACAACTACCGGGAATTTCTCGGCAACTTCAACGACTTCGTCGATGCGGTAGTGGAGTCCAAGTCCATGACCGACTACCGCAAGCGGTTCTCCGATGGCGAAACCACATCCATGTGGCAATCCCTGTCCTTCAAGCCGGGCTACAAGGCGGCCTATTGCCTGGCCGTCTGCCCGGCGGGAGAAGACGCGATCAATCCGTTTCTGGAAGACCGGCCCGGCTATGTGAAAGAGGTGCTCAAGCCCCTACAGGACAAGAAGGAGACGCTCTATGTGCTGCCAGGCTCCGACGCGGAGGGCTATGCCCGCAACCGCTTTCCGCACAAGGCGCAGAAGCGGGTGCGCCGGTCGATCAGCCTTGCCTCTATCGAGACCTTTCTGGTCAGCCTGCCCCTAAGTTTCCAGCGGGGCCGTGCAAAAGGGTTGAACGCCACGTTTCAGTTCACTTTCACCGGACCGGAAGAGATCACCGCGGCGGTCAAGATCGCCAATCAGAAGATCGAGGTCCGGCGCGGCCCGGCGGAAGAGGCCGATGTGCGCATCACCGCCGATGCAAAGACTTGGCTCAAGGTGATGAATCGACAATACAGCATGATCAACGCCATTGTTTTGCGGAAGATCCGGGTCAAGGGAGACATGCGGCTGTTCCGCGCCTTTGGCCGCTGCTTTCCAGGATGAGCCATCACAGGGAGTTGTCATGCGCACCAAATCCTTTACCGGCATGACCTGCTCCATCGCGGGCGCCCTTGAGGCGGTCAGCGACAGGTGGGGGTTCCTGATCCTGCGGGACATGCTGCTGGGCCTGACCCGCTATGACGCATTTCAGACTTCAAGCGGCATTCCTGCACAGACGCTGGCCAACCGCCTGAAGCATCTCGAGGCCTATGGGCTGATCGAGCGGTGCCGCTATCAGGACAAGCCGCCAAGGGACGAATATCTGCTGACGGAAAAGGGGCGGGATCTTGCAGCCGTGATCACCGCCCTGCGCGAGTGGGGTGACCGCTGGGACGCCCATGGATCACCCGAAGGCGCGCCGGTCGTGCTGACAAACAGCAGAACCGGAAACGAGGCCCGCCTAGCCCTTATCGACACTCAGACCGGCGCAGTGGTCCCCATGAACGCGGCCAAGCCCATTGAGGGGCCGGGCGCCGATCCCCTCACCCGTTTCCGGCTCGGATCGGCTCCGCCTGCCAAAGACAGCTGACACCTGCCCCTGCGGTCTAGGACATTGCCTCACTTCTCCGGAATCTGGACCACGAGAACAGTGTTGTCCAAAAGCGCGGGTATCCAGAGCGCTCCCTTGTCCGGATCGAAGGTAAAATCCGCCGGGCCGTGAATTGGCATGCCGAGAGCCAACGGCCACGGCGCACTGCCATCAGCAGGCTGAACAAGCAATCGCCCATCAACAGGCTCGGAAAAGCCGATCCAGTCCGAAACGATCATGGCCCCATCGGGGAGGAAAGCGATCCCGTCCAGGATGCCATGGATGCCGTTTTCAAGTTTCCGGGGTGGATTCTTTCCGTCGAGGGCGAAGATATCGCCGCCCTCAAATTCCGCACCGAGGCCAACGACATAGACGCTGGTGCCGTTTGCCCCGACCGCAATTCCATTCGCGCCGGGAATGCCGGTTGCGAATTCGGAGAAGGCTCCGCTGTGCAGATCGATCAGGTAGACCTTGTTCCTCTGCGTGTCGGACAGCAGAAGCGTGTTCTTGTTCAAGACAGCAAGATCGTTCGCAAAGGCTGTTTCCTCACCAGGCAACTTCGCTTCGAACACCTGCTCTGCCGTATCGAGGTCAAACCCCACCACCCTGTCGATATCGGCCACATAGAGTTTATTGCCCGTAGCCGCCATGCCCTTTGGCGCATTCAGCTTTCCGCCTTTACCGGGAAAAGCGCGAAGGGAAACGATCTGCCCGTCTTCGGACAGTTCACTGATGAAGCCATCCCCATCCTTCGCCAGTGGCTCAAGCTTGGTGCCGATATTGGAGACAAAGCGGCGGTGACCGTAAAGGAGGACGCTTTCAGGAGACGAAAATCCCTGGACCACCGAAATGCCGGCGGGCACCTCTCCCGGCGCGGCGGAGACAGCTCCGCTTGAAAAGCCGGCTAGAGCACAGGTCAGGGCTATCACGGTTTTGGACATTCTGGAGACGGTCATCATGACATTCCGTTCTGTTGACGATGGCCTCATCTTGCCTTCGAAACAGCGGATGCTGGCCCCGTTGCAGCCGAAGATGAACCCGTTCCGGTCAATCACCTCTTCCACCAGGGCCTCAGTTTGCTATCGTCGGGACATGATGGCCCAATCTGAAAAGCAACTCACGGCCCGGCTGCTCAGCGGCCTGGCCGAATTCCGGTCCGCCCATGCGCCAGGCATGCTGACGCATGCCCACAACCTGTTTTCCTATTGCTCGTTAGACAAAGAGAGGCTGACGGCCATTCGTCTGCCCCATCCGGTTCTGGGCATTGTGGTGTCTGGAACAAAGGAAGTCTGGCTCGGCGATGACAGCGCGGAGTTCAACGAGGGCGCTTTGTTCGTCCTTCCGGGCCATATTTCCATGGACGTGCTCAATGTCCCGAGCGAGCGAAGGGGCTTTTACCGGTCCCTGATTGTCCAGGTGGAGCCAGATGCGCTTTCAGGACTGAAGACGCGTCACACGCAGGTCCCGCGTCCTCAATTCCCGTCTCCGCCGCTTTCTTCCATTTCGCTCACGCCGCAACTTGTGAACGCCATCGTCCACGCAGCATCCGACATCGCCCACAGCCCCCTGGGGCCGACCATTCGCTCCTCCCGCCTTACCGAGCTTTTGGCCCTGCTTGCGGAAGATCCCGCGGCAGCACCGCTTTTCGACCGGTCCGTCAGTGACCGTCTCGCCCAGCTTCTGTCGGAGGACCTTTCGCATAGCTGGACAGCGACCGAAGCTGCCGAACGGCTCGGCCTGTCGGAATCCACACTGCGGCGGCGCCTTTCCGGTGGCAATTCGAGCTTCCGGTCCCTATTGCGCAAGGCCCGGATGACCGCAGCACGCCGTTTGCTGGAAACAGGATACAGTTCGCAAGACGCCGCCTATGCGGTCGGATATGTCTCCCGCACCCATTTCGCCCGCCATTTCAAGGCTGCCTTCGGCGTCAACCCAAGCGACCTTGGCCGCTTGCCCCAAGGCGGTTTGCCCCGCCAGACGCAAGAACCCGTTCAGCAGCTTTAAGGCTACAGGGGCCTTCCGGGCAGCCTTGATGTCAAAGCAGCCCCTTTGCCGCCAGCGTCACCCGCGTTGCGGCGTTCAGGTCGTAGTCCTTCAGGTCTTCCGGCTTGACCCAGGCATGGGCTTCGAATTCCTCGTTGAGGTCCACCTCGCGGTTGCCCGCGACGCAATCGAAGATGAGGTAGATCATGTAGATCTCCTCCGTGCTTCCGTCCGCATAGGTCTTCACCCGGGTGTCGTCCCGGAAGGTCCAGGGCGTCACCTTCCCGATAACCAGCCTCTCGCCCAGCTCCTCGCGGATTTCCCGGCGCAAGCCGTCTTCGATGGTCTCGCCCGGCTCCAGCCCGCCGCCGGACAGGGCCCATTGTCCGGGAAAGACGCCTCTGTCGGAGGGCATCTTGCAAAGAAGGTAAGCGCCCTGGTTTTGAATGAGCGGGCAGACGATCGTGCGCTGTTTCATGGGAACTCCCGTTTTCAACCGTGTTGCCAGACCTCTCCGATTTGCATTTGCGCCGTCAAGCCAGATGTGGCCATCTAGGGGTTCTTACCGGGCATGACCCGAATCCACTTTTGTCCAATCACGCCAAGGATTCCCATGAGCGCCCTCGACAAGGTCCTCGCACGGATCGATTCCGATCTCGACAACAGCCTCGAACGCCTGTTTGAGCTTCTGAAGATCAAGAGCATTTCCACCGACCCCGCCTACACGGCCGATTGCCGCGCCGCCGCCGAGTGGCTGGCGAAAGAGCTGACGCGCATCGGGATCGATGCCACGGTGCGCAGCACCGCTGGCCACCCGATGGTCGTCGGCCACCGCAAGACGGGCAAGGACGGCCCGCATGTGCTGTTTTACGGCCATTATGACGTCCAGCCGGTCGATCCGCTGGAGCTGTGGGAGACCGACCCGTTCGAGCCCCGGATCGTCACCCGCGAGGATGGCTCCAGGATCATCGTTGCCCGCGGCTCGTCCGACGACAAGGGCCAGCTGATGACCTTTGTCGAGGCCGCCCGCGCCTTTATCGCCGAGACTGGCGATCTTCCCGTCGATGTCACCGTGCTGTTCGAGGGCGAGGAGGAATCCGGCTCGCCGTCGCTGCATCCGTTCCTGACCGCCAACAAGGACGAGCTCTCCTGCGACCTGGCGCTGGTCTGCGACACCACCATGTGGAATGCGGACACCCCGGCCATCTCCATCATGCTGCGCGGCATGGTCGGCGACGAGGTGGTGGTGAAGGCGGCCAGCCGCGATCTGCACTCCGGCTTTTACGGCGGCGCCGCGCAGAACCCGAACCACATCATCGCCAGCATCATTGCCGGCCTTCATGACGAGAATGGCCGGATCACCATTCCGGGCTTTTATGACGGTGTGATCGAGCTGCCGGAGGACATCGTCAAGATGTGGGATGGGCTCGGCTTCGACTCGGAAGAGTTCCTCGGCAAGATCGGCCTGAAACTGCCGCGCGGCGAAAAGGGCCGCCTGCCGCTGGAGCACCTGTGGGCGCGCCCGACGGCGGAAGTCAACGGCATGTGGGGCGGCTATCAGGGGCCGGGCAGCAAGACCGTCATTCCGGCGGAAGCCCACGCCAAATTCACCTTCCGCCTGGTGGGCGATCAGGATCCGAAGAAGATCCAGGAAGCCTTCCGTGCCTATGTGCGCTCCAAGATCCCGGCGGACTGCACGGTCGAATTCATTGCCAAGGAAGGCAGCCCGGCGCTCCGGATCGACTTCAACAATCCGTCGCTCGCTAAGGGCAAGGACGCCCTGTCCTCCGAGTGGGGCACGGAAGCCGCCCTCATCGGCTGCGGCGGCTCGATCCCGATCGTCGGCGACTTCAAGCGCATGCTCGGCATGGACAGCCTCCTGATCGGCTTCGCGCTGGAAGACGACCAGATCCACTCGCCCAACGAGAAATACAACCTCAAGAGCTTCCACAAGGGCATCCGCTCCTGGGCCCGGATCCTGGACGAACTGTCCAAGGGGTAAGACAGGCAGCGCCGCTTCCGGGCGGCGCTCCTTTGCCGCTCGTCACCTTCGGGCCTGACCCGCAGCTGTCCCATTTTGGTCTTCTGTTCCTGATACACTGGCGGCTCTGCTTGCTCCCGTCCCCCCTTGCGGGGGAGATGCCCCGTATGGGCAGAGGGGGGCATAAGCCTCTCGGAACACGACGGTTTCTGACTACGAGAAAGCGTCCCCCCTCGGTCAGCTACCACTGACATCTCCCCCACAAGGGGGGAGAAGGGCGTATGCCGCATCTGCCTGCCCCGACATGCACCAGCCTCTCCGTTCGTGACCCTCGGGCTTGACCCGAGGTACCATGCCTTTCCGTCTCCTCAAACCAAGGCGATGCCTTACTTGGAAAGAAAATGAAACATATTCACTTCTCATCCTAGGCATTATTGGGAATGCCTTTTGACTAAAACAAATAACCTGCATTATATTTAATGATAAACAATGAAATAAAACTATACTTAGTATATACGATTTCAGGAAGACATAAGCATGGCTGAGAAAACAAACAAACTCACCATCGGCTTGGTGAAGCTTGAGCTGACTGACTTCGCCGAGATCGTGAAGCCAGAGACAGATGCTATCACGATAGAAGCGGTCGGCACTTTTTATAAAGAAGCGTCAGCTCCTCACCCTCCCAGTTGGATAAAAGATTTCTTCGGATCAACTTTCAAAACGGATCTTGGTCTTATTTCCTCGAGTGCCAAGGCCGTCCTTCTAGTTCGCGTGCCCAGCGTCCCTGACAATCGGATCTGCGCAATCATCTTCGGCCATGGTCGAAGCCTACTCAATGAAGGCGTTCTCGAAGAGCGTTTCGGCCTTAAGGTCGTTCTGAACAGCGTTGATCCAGATAGTTTGCGTAGCATTGACAAAACGGCTCTTGGTTCAATTCCGAAGCAGAGCCGAGAACAAATTAGCAGAGAGGGGGAAACCGCCAATTTCGGTATTGATATTGAGCAGGATCTCGTCAACTCAGTAACTGGAAAAAGTAAAATTGAAATATTTGGTCGGACAATTTCAGGCAGGGACACATTTTCGGCATCCGCTAAAATTGACGTCCATAATATCTCGGAACTCCTCACAGAGACGATCAAGCAATATGAGAGTGAAGTATATAAAGAACGCTTTGATTGGGTCGATCAAATCAAAGACATACGCTCTAAGAACAAGATAGAAAACTTAGATTCCGCTTTGCTGGAGAGACTCAAGTCAGGAAACCTTGAGCATATCTGGATGGCTCCACCCGAAATCCTGGAATGGGCGGATGTCAAGTGCTTCAGGTATCTAAAAAAACGTTCACAGGACACGCCTGACTTAGATGTTGCAGAGCTTCTAGCTGCAGCCGTTGGCGTAGAAATCACGCTGGACTGGCTTAAAAATGCGCAGATTGTTCTGATCTCGTCCAGGAGCGACGATGAGGCTCGTCGCTGGCCAGCTTACAAGTGCATCTATGCAGAGATAGAGCTTGGCGGCGCGATGCACATCTTAAATGCCGGAAAATGGTATCAAGTCGCGCGAGATTTCACTGCAATTGTCGACGAGGATTTTAATTCTATCCCGGAAAGCACGATCGCACTTCCTGATTATACTCACGAGAGCGAAACACTGTACAATTTGGCTGCAGCTGGCTCTCTAGTCGGGTCGCATTGCATGGACGCGGATCTCATCACTCACGGTGGCGGACATAGTCGGATAGAATTCTGCGACATTCTAACGCCCGACAAGAAACTCCTGCACATAAAGCGCTACAGCGGATCTCAACAGATGAGCCATCTTTTTTCGCAAGGGGTGGTTTCTGCAGAGCTCTTCATCAGCGACCCGCTGTTTCGGCAAAAAGTAAACGACAAGCTTCCGGACGGGCACAAGTTGGCCGACACGACTTCTAGGCCGAATGCAGCTGACTATGAAGTTGTATTCACAATAATTAGCAAATCAGCCAATCCATTGAACTTACCTTTCTTCAGTAAAGTAAGTTTACGTAATGCAAGGCGGAGACTGCAAGCTTATGGATTTCGTGTATCTAAGAAGAAAGTTCGTGCGGTCGGGAACGAGGCGTAGGCCTTAATCGTAACCTATACCGTTCCTACAGCGCGATTTTCGAACTTAATTGGTTAGCTGGTGATAACCACTCTATAGATAAAGACTTTCACTTTCATCATAATACTTTACCATGACCAATCTTGCGCCTTTTGTGACGGCCCCAACTCACCCCGCCCTCACCAGCCTCTGAACCCTGATCTCTGCCTCATGCGCCCGGGCTTCGGCCAGGTCGTGGGCGGTCTGCATGCGCAGCAAGGTGCCGGCGTTGAGGCCGAAGGCTTTTTCGAAGCGGAGGGCCATGTCGGCGGAGAGTTTGGCGTTGCCGTTCAGAAGATTGCTGAGCGCCTGCCGGGAGACGCCGAAATGCTCTGCAAGGTCCGTCACGCTGATCCTTGAAGGCTCAACGACTTCTGTTCTCAACCATTCGCCCGCGTGAACCGCAAGAGACGGGTGCATCTTAAGCGCCATGATAATCCTCCAGATCCATATCGATGATGGCTCCTTCGCTGTTCATGCCGAAGGTCAGCCGCCAGTTTTTCGTGACCGTCATTGACCAGACGCCTTTCCGGTCACCGGTCAACTCATGCAATCCGAAATTCGGCGGCACGGAGAGTTCGTCAAAGCTGTCCGCTGCATCGATATAAGCAAGCATCCTGCGCAGCCGGGCTACGTCTCCAACGAGACCCCTGGCATTTCCGGTCTCGAAGAAGCGGCGTAAAGCCTTGTGCCTGATGCTCTCGACGTCCATGCATAGAGCGTAAGCTTACGATTGATGTCCGTCAAGCGTAACGCGACACTTGACATAGCAAAGCCTCTTTAACCTCCCCCGCCTTGCCCTCCCTTCCTCGCGCCTTTATCGTCCGGCTCTTCTGAAAAGGGTTCAGCGAACATGAAATCGATTTGCGTCTTCTGCGGTTCCAATTTTGGCACCCGCGCGGAGTATGAGATGGCGGCGCGCACCACGGGGGCGGCGATTGCGGCAAGCGGGATGGCGCTGGTCTATGGCGGAGCCAAGGTCGGCCTGATGGGGGCTGTGGCCGATGGCGCACTGGCCGCCGGCGGGCGGGTGATTGGTGTTCTGCCCAAGGCGCTGCAGGAAAAGGAACTGGCGCACGACGGCCTCAGCGATCTGCACATCGTCACCTCCATGCATGAGCGCAAGGCCAAGATGGCCGAACTGTCCGACGGTTTCATCGCCCTGCCGGGCGGGGCGGGCACGCTGGAGGAAATCTTCGAGATCTGGACCTGGGGCCAGCTCGGTTTTCACAACAAGCCCTGCGGCTTTTTGAACACCGCCGGGTTCTACGACGGGCTTTTGAGCTTTCTCGACCACCAGACCGGTGAAGGCTTCATGAAACCGGAAATGCGCGGCATCATGATGGCCGAGACCGACCCTTACCGCCTGCTGGAGGCCTTCTCCCGCTATGAACCGCCAAAGACCCCGAAATGGATCAAGCGCGACGAGACCTGAGGGAAAGTAAACCGGTGCGGCGGACAGAGAGGGTGATGCTTCAGCATACCCGGTAGATCTGGCGTGTTACGAGGGGCTTATACCCCCCTCTGCCCCCATTCGGGGGCATCTCCCCCGCAAGGGGGGAGACTGGAGCAAGGTCAACCGCCTCGAAATCCAATGACGACCTTCTAAACCGGACAGCTGCCCGCTCGGCCATGAGGGCCACGCCGTTTCCCATCCGCCAGCACAAAGTTTTAAACAGGCACCACGTGGTGCCGGAGATTGATGACAAGCCCAGAGGTCCCCAGGATTTTTCTCCGCGCCGTCCCGGCCTTGAGCCGGGACCTGTCGAAAAACCTTATTTCTTTCAATAGAATAAATAGACGATAGATCCCGGATCTTCGCTTCGCTACGTCCGGGAAAGCGCGGTGGTGGGATTTGTCAGCAGTCTGAGGCACTGCGTGATGCCATTCGTGCGATGAAGGCGTGAGGAAACACCATCCGAGAAACCCAGGCAGGGGGCTGCATCCGCAGAAACGCTCCTGCCGTCCCCTTGTCCCCGCAGCGGAAAGGACTCGCGGGAATCCTCAAGGGGACGATCTGCAACCAGCAAGCCCTTGGCAGTTGCGCAAGGAAGGTGCTAAGAGCCGGGTCACTTCACGGCCCGCGCGCCGGACGGCCCGTTTCTGGCGCCGGATGCTCCGCCTGAAAAGACCGCAAGGGGACGGGTTTCCTTTCCGCCCCAGGTCTCCTGTTCCGTCCTTGGAGGACTAAAAAACATGCGCCTGCCGCTCGCTGGCTTCTCCTGCTTTTTGGCTCTTTCCATGGCAGCCTGCACGCCCACGATCGATGACGATGGCCCGCTGCAGGTGGCCCGCACGTCCAATGTGACGCTTGTCCAGATCACGCCCGAGGGCGTTGGCGGCATTACCGCCGACACGGACTACGGCGAGAAGGCCATTGCTGCCGCCCTGCCCGGCTTCACCACCAGCGGCACCCAGACGGCGGAAGAAGACAGCACCGAATGGGTGATTGCCGCCTTCAACTCCGATGGTTTCCAGGTGCTGCAGGTGTTCAAGGGCGCCAATGGCAAGGTGCGTGCCGTCCATGGCGTGACCCATCACCTGACCGGCCCGAACGGCGAGCGCATCGGCATGACCTTTGCCGAAATCGGCACCGCGCGCAGCGACTGCCGCGACGGGCGCAACCTGTGGCGCGGCATGGCCATCTGCAAGGCCCGGGGCACGGACAACATCCAGCTCGTCTATGCCATTCCCGGCTATGACGGCCCGTTCGATGAGCTGCCGCCCCAGGGCGAATTGCGCAAGGCCATGCTGCAGCGGATCATCTGGACCGCGAAGAAGTAAGCAGCAGCGGCAAGGGGCCCATCCTTCGAGACGGGTCTTCAGATCTGCGCCGGAGCGTTGATTTCCACTTCGCCGACAGGCCGCCAGATGTGCGGTTTCTTCAGGTATTTCTCCCGCGCATCCGAATAGGCCATGAACAGCTGAAGCTCGCGCTCGCGGATGCCCGGCAGAGCCTTCGGGTCAAGGCCAGTCCAGGGCAGGAACGGATTGCGGCGCATGTGCCAGTGAAGCTCGCAGCGCACTGTCGGCTTCTGCGAGGGTGTGCGGCCGTGGAAGGCGAATGTGTCGGCCACGATCAGGGTGTTGGCAGGAACGGCCATGCGCACCGGCTGGGGCAGCCCGAGGGCAGAGAGGTCCTCACGTGCAATCCGGAACGAGCCGCTGGCGTGATGCCCATCCGGATTGGCGGCGGCTGTCAGCGAGCACTCATGCTGCCATTCCAGCCGCTCCGGTGTCAGCAGGTGAGAGCCAGGAACGAAGCAGAAGGGGCCATCCTCCTCCCCCACATCCTGCAGGAACAGCCAGGCCTTTGAGGTTGCATGGAACGTGTCGGTGTGCACATCCGCCTGCGGATCCTTGTGCCCGGACGGATTGACGATCACCGTCTGAAGGAAGCTCATGGGCTGGCCGCCCTGGGAGGCCGCATAGCGGATCTGGGCCAGCGCCCGCGGATCGCGCACAGCGCTTGCAAGGGCCGGATTTTTGGCCAGGAGCTCCGGCGGCAGCGGCGTCATGCGGGTCACCGCTTGACCCTGCCGCATTTCACGCGCATCGAATTTCTGGCCGAAGACTTCCTTGCGCAGCGCTTCATATTGCGCGTCGGGCAGAAAGTTTTTCGTCAGGAAAAAACCGTTCTCATCAAAGGACT
Source organism: Roseibium litorale (assembly GCF_014842915.1). GTDB lineage: Bacteria > Pseudomonadota > Alphaproteobacteria > Rhizobiales > Stappiaceae > Roseibium > Roseibium litorale. The sequence goes on from NZ_JACYXI010000018.1 coordinate 32,613, forward strand.
TGCGGTCCTCCGGGCTCAAGGCAGAGGCCAGCCGCCCGCGCCGGGCCGCCGCCATCTTCGCGGCAATGGCCACGCGGGTCCGGTGCAGCCCTTTGCGGTTCAGATAAGGGCTGCCAAGGATCGGGTTCTTGCGCAGGGACTTTTCCGCCCCCGCCACGCCAAGAAGCCAGAAGGGAGCGTTCAGATAATCGAGCGGTTTCATGCAATCGCCTTGCGGTTTAAAAACGCGGCGATCCTAGCATGCCCTTTGCCCGGGCAAAACTGGTTCCCGCAAGGCAGCCTATTCATCCAAGTTCCATCGTGACGGAGCCTGATTCCCCGGTTAAAGCTGGGGCATGAGCCAGATCCAGACCAGAGCCGCCCCGGACCCGAAAGAATTGGCAAAGGCGATCCTTGCCGGAAACCGGGCTGTTCTCGCCCGCGCCATCACTCTGGTGGAATCGCGCAAGGCCGAGCACCGGGCGATTGCGCGCGAACTGGTGCAGATCCTGCTGCCGCACACGGGCACCGCCCGGCGGATCGGCATCACCGGCGTTCCGGGCGTCGGCAAGTCCACCACCATTGATACGCTCGGCTCCAATCTGACGGCGCTCGGCCACAAGGTGGCAGTTCTGGCGGTTGATCCGTCCTCGACCCGCACCGGCGGCTCGATCCTGGGCGACAAGACCCGGATGGAGCGGCTCGCCGTGGACCCGCTCGCGTTTATCCGCCCCTCCCCGTCGGCAGGAACCCTCGGCGGTGTTGCCGCCAAGACCCGCGAGACCATGCTTCTGTGCGAGGCTGCCGGTTTCGACGTGATCCTGGTGGAGACGGTGGGCATCGGCCAGTCGGAGACGACCGTGGCCGAAATGGTCGATTTCTTTCTGGTCCTGATGCTGCCCGGTGCGGGCGACGAGCTTCAGGGCATCAAGAAGGGTGTTCTGGAAATTGCCGACATGATCGCGGTCAACAAGGCGGATGGCGATGGCATGATACGGGCCAAATCCGCCGCCTCCGACTACCGCGCCGCGCTTCACATCCTGGCTCCCCGCTCCCCCACCTGGACCCCGCCGGTTGTCACCATTTCGGGCCTTGCCAATCAGGGGCTGGACGCGCTCTGGGAACAGATCGAGCTGCACCGCGCCAAGACGAGCGCAACCGGCGAATTCCAGAAGCGCCGCGCCGATCAGCAAGTCGCCTGGATGTGGGACCTGTTGCAGCAGCGGATGATGGAAGCCCTGAAAAACGACACACGCACCGCTGCCCGGCTGAAGGAACTGGAGCTGAGCGTGCGCGGCGGCGAGACTGCCGTCTCCATGGCCGTTGAAGAGATAGCCGGTCTGATCGGGGTCTGATCAGGCAAGTTCGTCAGCTGCCCGGCCCTATCAAACTGTCCAGTCTTTCCAGGACGGCCGTCGACGCAGCCTCTCCAAGACCTGCTTTTTGCATCACCCGCAAGCCCATATATGCGGTGACAAGCGACACAGAGCGGGCGGAAATGTCCTCGTCGCCCCATCCGGGCCAGGACGAGCGCAGGGCGGAGGCAAAGCCGGCCTCAAGCCGCCTGATCATCGCCTGCACCTTTTCTTCCACTTCCCTGTCGTGCGGCGCCCGGTCCACCGCGGCATTGCAGAGGAAGCAGCCGCGGCGCTGCTGCGGGCCGTCGCCGGTTTCAGCGGCGGAGGCGAACAAGGCCCGGATGCGCTCCGTTCCTGTGCCCTCACTCCCGTTCGTCAGGAGCCGCACGGTGTCCGTAACAACCGTCTCGGCATAGAGATCGAGAGCTGCCAGATACACGGACCTCTTGTCGAAGAATGCCTTGTAAAACGATCCCTTGGTGAGCCCCATGGCCTGTAAGAGCGACGCCAGCGAGGCGTCCTCATAGCCTTGCCGCCAGAACAGATCCATGGCGCTGTTCATCACCTTTTCCGGGTCAAATTCCCTGGGACGGGCCATTTTTATCTTTCTCCGGGCCTTCGCAAAACAGTTTCCGGCGCCTCACACAAAGCTCGCGCAGCCGTCACGGATATGTGTTTTGTACCAATCGGTACCTAATCATATAGTTCCGTCATTGCCCGAAGGCAAATCGCGCTCAATTAGGAACCAATTGGTTCCTAATTCTGATTTTTCAGTGGCGCGGATTCATCATCTTTCACAGGAGCCAGCAATGCTCTCTTACGTAAAATCGATTCTGGCGGGCAGCATTGTCGCCGTCACCCTCGCAACTTCGGCCTTGGCTGCCGGCGTCGATGTCAACGCCACGACAACGGGTCTTGCCCTGCGCGGCTATGACCCCGTCTCCTATTTCAAGGCCGGGGAACCCCAGGCCGGAGACATCAACATCACCGCCGAATACAAAGGCGCGACCTACCGTTTCGCCTCCGAAGACAACAAGAAGGCCTTTGAGGCCGATCCGGCGCATTTCGCCCCTCAGTATGGCGGCTTCTGCGCCTTTGGAACCGCCATGGGCTACAAGTTCGACGGCGATCCGAAAGTCTGGAAAATCGTCGACAACAAGCTCTACCTGAACCTCTCCAAGGCCGTGTCCGAACGCTGGAACGAGGATGTTCCGGGCTATGTGCAGACCGCCAATGAAAAATGGACCGGCATCGAGTTCAAGAATCCCGGCGAACTGCAGTAACCGCCTCAATCCGCCTCCGAGGCTGCATTTGCCGAAAACGGACAGGGCTTCCCCGCCCTGTCCGTTTGTCTATCTCGCGGCATGCGGCTTGCTCTTTAACGGGCATGACCCAGTTCAAACGCCCTTCCGAAACGCCTGTTTCGCCCGAAACAACAGCTTCCCGGCCAGAAAACACACGGCTCAGCCGGCGGGCGTTTCTTTGCGGGACAGCTGCCCTGTCCGCATTCGGGTCAGCCCTGTCCCTTTCCGGGACACCTGTGCAGGCCGCCAGCAATTTCATGAAGATGGCCGAGCTGCGTGGCTCCATCGATGCAGCGGAATTCGGACTGGTGCCCAACAGCCCGGACGACCAGACCGCCGTCTTCCAGCATGCGATCAACCGGGCGGTCGAGAAGGGCCGCGCCCTGTTCGTGCCAGCCGGCACCTACCCGGTCGCGAACCTGCGTTTTCCGTCCGGCACCTATATCGTGGGCATTCCCGGCAAGACGCGCCTTGTCTATCAGGGCGGCGGCGGACTGCTCGCCGTGTCTGAAGGCACGCGCAGCATCGGTCTGACGGGCCTCACTTTCGATGGGGTGAACCGTCCGATTGGCGAACATACCGAGGGGCTTTTGCATTTCTCCGGCGTTTCGGATCTGGCACTCACCGGCTGTACCATTACCGGGTCGAGCCGGATGGGACTGCTGCTCGACCGCTGCGCCGGGCGGGTGGCCGACTGTACAGTCACAGGCGCCGCCGAAGCGGGCATCCGTTCCAATGAGGCCACCGGGCTTCAACTCACCGGCAATGTGGTGACCGACTGCGCCAATGGCGGCATCTGGGTCCACCGCTGGTCGGAAGGAGAAGATGGCACGCTGGTCAGCGGCAACCGGGTCGAGCGGATCGGCGCAAAATATGGCGGCACCGGTCAATGGGGCAATGGCATCAATGTCTTCCGCGCCCATGGGGTGGTGATCTCCGGCAACCGGATCACCGACTGCGCCTTCTCCGCCATCCGCTCCAACACCGGTTCGAATGTCCAGATCATTGGCAACTCCTGCCTGCGTTCCGGGGAAGTGGCGATCTATTCCGAATATGCCTTTCAAGGGGCGCTGATCGCCAACAATGTGATTGACGGCGGCACCACTGGCATTTCCATCGCCAATTTCCTCGATGGCGGGCGGCTCGCGGTCTGTTCCGGCAACCTGATCCGCAACCTTTCCGCAGACGGCCCCTATCCTGCGGAAGGGGCCGGGTTTGGCATCGGCATTGCGGCGGAAGCCGACACCAACCTGACCGGCAACGTCATTGAAGGCGCGCCGCGCTTCGGCTTGCTTCTGGGCTGGGGGCCTTACATGCGCAACATCATCGCCTCGCAGAACATCCTGCGCGATTGCGGCACGGGCATTGCCGTCAGCGTGGTGGAAGGTGCGGGCCAGGCGTCTATCATGGGCAACATCATTCAGGGCGCCCGCGACGGCAGCATCATCGGCTACCGTTGGACCGACGCTTCCTCCGGTGAGCTGGACGGCTCCAAAGACTTTCCGAATATCGCGGTGAGCGGCAACAGCATTTCTGGCTGAACCCTCACCCGGCGCTGCGCGGCGACCTCTCCCAGCTTGGGAGAGGTGGGAGTTTCGGCAGACTTACATGCACGTCAACGCTACCTTCACGGAGCATTCTTCATCTTATTCTTCTGCTGGATTGCTGAAAGCTCAGGATCAGAGGGTAGTAACGCATCCTTTGCTATCTCATAGCGCACATTATAAATTTCGTTAAATAGCTTACGAGTCTTCGCAAGCTTCCTCTTACCCTTCATAAATCCTAGTACATCAGCTTGAACTGCCTTTGCTGCGGCAACGCTTAGCCTGCCATAATCCAACTTCCCGATCGTCCCAGCCTTTCGCTCCGTATCCACACGTCCGTTCACATAACTAGCTATAACCTCGTCGACCTCGCCTTCAGCCAATCGATCCTTGAATTTCGCCAAATTAAAATCTGCAATTTCCTTGCCCACAAAGCTAATATATTCATCTGAACAAAAATAAGATTCAATATCAATCCCGAGAGTTACAAACGGTTCTGCGTCGAGGGCTCGAATCTCTTTCTTCCAAAGTTCAATTTCATCCGGATCAAGATAGTCCCTGTCACGGTGAACGATTACAACCGCGTCCGATATATCCTTAATCTGACGAATAAGGGGCTTCAGAAGATGAATTGAGGTGACGCCATTGTAAGGAAGAAGCGTTGATCTGTCGTGATCATACCCAGAATTTCTCATCAGAAGATAAAAATAACTAGAATTCTTATCTTCCGTAAGAACAACATAATCAAATTTCCCAGAGTTCAGCTTCTCTTTTATATCCAATGCGCCAAGTTCCAACAAAAGATCAATCTGATCTTCCGCTGAAACTACACTGATCGCACCATCCTGAACCCAAAGCAACCTAGCATCACTGTACATTGCATCCAGAACATGTCTTGAATGGGTAGTAATTATTACTTGAACATTACGCTCATCAGAAATCGTCTTAAGTAATGAACAGAGCAATCGTTGATTATTTGGATGAAGATGAGAGTCGGGCTCATCAAGTATAATAATGCGAGGCGAGAACAAGTGAAGATACGCAAGTATCTGAATAGCTTGCAACAAACCAGTCCCAGATAGATCAAGAGGAACCTCTCTAAATCCATCATTTATAGTTACAAGTATAAATTGATCAACAGACTGATTAAAAACGACACTAATGCTAACATTAGGAAACAACTCCGCAACATCTGCTTCAAATTTAAACCACTCATCCTTCTGCTTCAGCCGATACAATATATTCCTAAGGACGATATTAGCATCTCCTCTCGCGAGCACGCGCAACAACACGCCATCGGATACGAGGCTCTCATTTCTGGAAACTCCGGCGAGCCCTGGCGAAAATATCGTAAAAGGAGCCTCGAGACTTGATAATTTCTTCGCCAAATCTACGTTTGTCGGCTCAACCAGTATGTTGGTAATACGACCTTTTCTGACGCTCAACCCAACTTGATTTCCATCATCGAAGACAAAATCGAGGCTAATTGCTTTATCTTTATCCTCGAGGAGACGCCCACCATAACCGAGAGAATAAGGATCATCTGATGGAATATATATCAACTCCGATGGACTTATCGTGGTAGATTTCTTGGTCTGCGCAGGCCATTTGTTTGATATAGTAAGTGACTGAAAAAGTGAGAACGCAAAGTGGAGACCTTGTATCAGCGTACTCTTACCAGAATTATTTCCGCCAATAATTACATTCACATCAGATAGACCGAATGTTACTCCCTCGACGCGCTTGAAACGCCTAATGCTTACTTGCTTCAGAAACATTCGCCCTCCCCCACTGCACAGGACGCTGTACAATCTGAAATTCTCGCAAGCCCAAGTTTAATTGACAACTCTTTTGTCAGCTTACTCCTACTCCCCCAAGCCCAGACTTACCCCGCCAGCGCCGCCCTCAGCTCCTCGACAAATTCATGGGAAGGACGCACTTCTCCGGCTTTCACGTCCTTGCGGGTCAGGACCGCCGGATTGGCGAAACGGGCAAGGACCTTGCGCTCGTCGTCGGAGAGGTCGAGCATGATTTCCAGGCAGGCGGCCATCATGGCCTCCGAGCCGCGTGTTGCGCCGTCATCGCATTTCAGTGCTATGCCAAACCCAAGCTCCGGAACGCAGGCGCAGAACACGCCTTCAGCGCCGGTCTTGGCAAAGACCCGGCCCTTGAACACATCCATGACTTCGGTGCAGAAACGGCCTGTGCCCGCCACCATGAAGGGCTCGTTGACGCAGGCCTCATAGAGCTTTTCACAAGCCTCTGCCCGGTCAGGATCCAGTCCCTCACCGGTGCCGAAAACGGCAAAGGCGCGCGCAAGCCCGCTCAAGGGGCTGGCATAGGTCGGGATGGAACAGCCGTCGATGCCGCAGACATCCTCGCTCACCGGTGCACAGGTGAATTCCTCGATCACCTTGCGGATTTCCTGCTGAACCGGATGGTCCTTGGAGACATAGCCCTTGGTTGGCATGCCGAGGACCTTGGCGAGACCCAGAAAGCCTGCATGCTTGCCCGAGCAATTGTTGTAGAGCGGTCCCGGTTCTTCATCCGCGCGAACGAGAGCGGCAATATCCTCCAGACGCCTCGGCCAGTGGCTGCCGCACTCCAGATCCTCTTCCGCAAGTCCTGCCTTCAAAAGCATGACCCGCGCCGCACTGACATGCACTGCCTCGCCATTGTGGGACGAGCAGGCGAGCGCGAGCTCGGCATCGTCAAAGTCCAGCGCCTCGGCGGCGCCGGACTCCACCAGCGGCAGGGCCTGAAGCGCCTTGATGGCCGAGCGCGGGAAGACCCGCTGCTCGATGTCGCCAATGGCGCAGACGATCTTGCCGGAGCTGTCCACCACCGCAAGCGCCCCCCGGTGGCGGCATTCCACGGCATCGCCCCGGGTCACTTCAACAGTTACGGGATTGGTCATCGGCTTTCCTTGCATTGACGGATTACTGGGCAGCGTCTGCAGTACGGGCACTGGCGATCCAGCGGCCCAGCCGGTCCAGCGCCTCGTCCAGCACATGATCCTGCTTGCAGAAGCAGAACCGGATGAAATCGGTCGAAGCTTCGCCCGCGTAAAAGGCGGAAACGGGCACGGCGGCCACGCCTGCCTCCTCCACCATGCGGCGGCAGACCTCGACGTCCGTACCGCCAAGGCCGAGACCGGTGATGCCGCAGGTAAGGAAATAGGTCGCCGCGCAAGGCAGCACGCCGAAGCCGATTTCCGAAAGACCTGCCGCCATCCGGTCCCGCTTGGCGGCAAGATCGCTGGCAAGTTCCTCGTAGTAGCTGTCGTCCTTGGCAAGACCGAATGCGACGGCTTTCTGCAGGTTCGGCGGCGTTGTGAAAGTCACATACTGATGCGCCTTGGCAATCGGATCGATCAGATGGGCCGAGCCGGTGACATAGCCCACCTTCCAGCCAGTGAGCGAGAAGGTCTTGCCGGCAGATCCGATGCGCACGCAGCGGTCGTACATACCGTCAAAGGTCATCAGCGGCCGGTGGGCGGCACCATCAAAGACCAGATGCTCATAGACTTCATCGCAAATGGCAAAGACGTCATGCTGCACACACAGGCTGGCGATGGCCGCCAGCTCCGTCTCCGTGAAGACCTTCGCCGTCGGGTTCATCGGGTTGTTGATGAGGATCGCCTTGGTGTTTTCTGTGAAAGCGCCGGCCAGCGCCACCAGATCCAGCTTCCAGGCAGGCGGCGAGACGCGTAGACGCACCGGAATGCCCCCTGCCCGCTTCACCAGCGGCAGATAGCAGTCATAAAGCGGCTCAACGATGATGACTTCATCGCCCGGCTCGATCAAAGCCAGAATGCAGTCGGTCAGCGCTTCCGTCGCCCCAGAGGTCACCACCACCTGGGTCTGCCAGTCGACGTCCAGCCCATAGAACCGCTTGTTTGCAGCCGCCACGGCCTGGCGCAGCTCCGGCAGGCCAAGCATGGGAGGATACTGGTTCGGCCCATCGATCAGCGCCTTGGCAGCCGCCTTGCGGATGTCGAGCGGCCCGTCCACATCCGGAAAGCCCTGCCCCAGATTGACCGCCTGATGCGCCATGGCGAGACGGGACATGGTCTCGAACACAGTGGTGGGCAGTCCGGTAAAGACGGGGTTCGTCGGCTTCATAGGGGGCGTTCCTCCCAGGAGACTCACAGGGCGGCAAGCCCATCTTGGGCGGTTGTACCTGCGGCAGATGGGAACGTCGAGAGGCAACCCCTTTGAAGCGGCAGGCCGTCCCGTCTGAATGAACCCTACGAAGCCCGAACCTTACCGCCAAGCGGTCATCGGTGTTCCGCCCTGAATGCTGCCGTCCATTCTGTTCGGCTGCGTGACACGCAGGCTGGCAACAGGGTCTCCCACGAAGCTGGACAAGACCAGCTCGTATCCCCGCAGGCTCCAGGATCCGACCTTGATCAGATCCGTGTTCATGCAGCCGAAGACGGAGGCCCGCCCTCCGTTTGCCCGCCCCTGACTCAAGGTCAGCTCGCATTCGCGCCCGGCCGCAGCGACACGCCACTTGCCGAGATAAGCGTCCGGCCTTGCGGCCGAATGGTACCCTGGCAGGCTGCTGCCACCGCCAAGCAAGTCGGACATCATGCCCGCCGCCGCGTTCGGGTCCACTGACATACGGACATTGCTGCCTGAGCTTCTTGTGTGGCGGGTTCCGTCTTCCGAAACCCAGGTCCGGGTCTTGGAGCGGGAATAGTCCTTGCTGATCTGACCGCCGAAGGGAGGCGGACTGATCCAGCCCGGCTCGGACACACCATAGCCAGAGGGACGAGAATAGCCATCTGGCGGACCGTCAGTCTGACACCCTGCTACAATGACCGGCAAAAGCAGCAAGCTACCGAATGTTTTTCCTGAAATCACGTGTTCCCCAATCCATCAACGCGAGAGTTGAAGTGATGGATACAACCAAATTTATAGAAAGAGCTTATCAGGAAGGCAGCCGCGCAAACTGTTTGGGAACATGATCACCAGCCAATTAATGAAAAGCATGTGAAATGCCTCTCTCTTTAAGAACCGGATCTGAGAACCACAAAGATCTCAGGTAACAATCATTGCGAGGTTTCTGTTCACCATGTCCTGGGCGTTGCGACAAGAGCCCTATCAAGAACACGGCCGGATACCGCAAACTCACGCTCCCTCTCTTGCTGCATCGCGGAAAACCGCGTAAAAGCTTCAGGAAATCTTGAAATCCTCACGTCCTTGCAGCTGGTTTCCTGCTGCTGTGCTTCCAGGCGTGACAATCCACTACCAAGCCAAGAGCTGGAGATACCCGTGACAGCACGCGCCGCCGCGCCCCTTTCCGTTGCTGACGACGTCAAACTTACCCCGTCCCGCATCAAGACCGAGCTGCTGGCAGGCCTGACCGTTGCGCTGGCCCTTGTTCCCGAAGCCGTCGCCTTTGCCTTTGTGGCCGGGGTCAATCCGCTGGTTGGCCTTTACGCGGCCTTCTTCATCGGCCTGATCACCGCCGTCTTCGGCGGCCGCCCGGGCATGATCTCGGGGGCTACCGGCGCACTGGCCGTGGTCATGGTGTCCCTGGTTGCCACCCACGGGGTTGAATATCTCTTCGCCACCGTCGTGCTGATGGGCATCATCCAGATCGCCGTCGGCCTGTTGAAATGGGGCAAGTTCATCCGCATGGTTCCCCATCCGGTGATGCTTGGTTTCGTCAACGGCCTTGCCATCGTCATTTTCCTGGCGCAGCTCGGCCAGTTCAAGGAACCTGATGGCGCCGGGGGCTTCACCTGGGTCAGCGGCATGGATCTCTATCTCATGCTCGGTCTTGTGGCTCTCACCATGGCCGTCATCTGGCTCATGCCCAAGCTCACATCCGCCTTCCCGGCCCCTCTCGCGGGCATTCTGGCCTGTTCGGCCATCGTGCTCGGCCTTGGTCTCGACACCCGTTCGGTCGGCGATCTGGCGTCCATCGCAGGCGGTCTGCCCGAGTTCCACATTCCGATGGTGCCGCTCACCCTTGAAACGCTGAAGATCATCGCCCCCTACGCCCTGATCCTCGCCGCAATTGGCCTGATCGAGTCCCTGCTGACACTGAACCTTGTTGCCGACCTGACCGGCACTAAAGGCGGCGCCTCGAAAGAGTGCCTTGCTCAGGGCGCGGCCAACGTGGTGACCGGCTTCTTCGGCGGCATGGGCGGCTGCGCCATGATCGGCCAGTCCATGATCAACGTGAAGTCCGGTGCCCGCACCCGCATTTCCGGTATCGTGGCGGCGCTGCTGCTTTTGTCCTTCATCCTCGTTGCTTCCCCGCTCATCGAGCGCATTCCGGTTGCGGCACTGGTGGGCGTGATGTTCATGGTCGTGATCGGCACCTTTGCCTGGACCAGCCTGAAGATCATGCACCGCATCCCGATGACCGACGCGATCGTCATCGTGCTGGTGACCGGCGTCACCGTCTATTCGGACCTTGCTGTTGCGGTGGTGGTCGGTGTGATCATCTCCGCCCTCGCCTATGCCTGGAATGCGGCCAGCCGCATCAACGCGCGTACCGGCACCTCCAAGGAAGGCTGGAAGGTCTACCGTCTGTCGGGCCCGCTGTTCTTCGGCTCCACCACGCGGTTCCAGGACCTCTTCGACATCAACGGTGACCCGGAAGATGTGGTCATCGACTTCATCGACAGCCGTGTGGTCGACCACTCCGGCCTGGAAGCCATCGATGCTCTGGCGTCAAAATATGACGCTGCCGGCAAGCGCCTGCATCTGCGCCACCTGTCCCGCGACTGCCAGAAGCTTCTGACCAAGGCTGGCCCGCTGGTGGAAGTTTCCGTTCTGGAAGACCCGGATTACGAAGTCGCTGTGGACTATAGCCACAAGTTCGATCCGGAACCGGTCAAGGGCTGACGCATTGGTCCAAATAAAAACGCCGTGGTGAAAACTGCGGCATTTTAGACTACGGGCAATGACACGCCCCCTCGATCGTCATCCCGGTTTGGTGCGTGAGCGCCAAGACCGGGATCCAGTATCCGCGGATCCAGTTTTCTGGAAAAAGCCATCTCAAGTGGGTACTGGATCCCCGCCTTCGCGGGGGTGACACCCATTTCCTCCCATTATCATTGGCCTTTTGAGATATGGGGACTTGTCAGCGAATTCAAACACCGCGGCTTTCCCGCCGCGGCGTTTTTTATGACGAAGATTGCCCCTTCATCAGTCATCACGCCTGTTGGATGACCGTGGCGCAAAACCCGAAGGTCACCCCGGGCGAGCGGCGCGAGACCCGGGGCCTACTCATCCCCAAAGCTTCGCTATGGCGCTCCCCGCGCTATGGAAGCTAGAAAGCCGTCAAGTCCTTCCAAGCAGTCGGAGCTTGCGGGTTCTGCCCCCACGCCCTTCCATCCATTCTTCTCTGCAAATGAGTAGGCCCCGGATCTTCGCTGCGCTGCGTCCGGGGTGACCGTTGCGTGAGCTTCGGCGAACTAACGACACTGAGCGAGAGTCGGGATGACCGGGCGACAGGTTTGGCATCAATCAAAACCCCGGCTCTCGGCCGGGGTTTCAATCCATGTCGGAAAAGATGCCTGCTGCGGTCAGGCAGCCCGGCGGCGCAGGGCGCGGCGGGCGGAACGGCGATGTCCAATGGCGGACAGGTCCACCGCACCGGCAGCTTCCAAACAGCCGGTCATCTGGGCCGTGGTACCTTCCACCAGATCGATGGCAAGGAACCGGTGCCAGTCGACCGGACCAGGCATGGTGACGTTTTCCAGCTGGCCGACACCGAAGCCGAAGCGCTCGTAGTAAGGCAGGTCGCCAACCAGAATGACCGCACCATGGCCGGAGACGGCGGCCTGGTTCAGCGCATGGCGCATCAGGCGCGCGCCAACCTTCTGGCTGCGGCAGGATTCTTCCACGGCGAGCGGGCCCAGCAGCAGGGCACGGTTGCCCAGAGCGTCGGTGACATGCCATAGGCGCAGGGTGCCAACCAGGTTGCCTTCGTCATCGAGAGCCGTGAAGGCAAAGGCCGGAACACGGCCTTCGCGCAAACGCTCTGAGGTCTTCAAAAAGCGGTCCGGGCCGAACGAACGGTCGAGCAGATCCTCCCGTGCCCCGATGTGGGCCGGTGTTTCATCAACAATGTCGATCATGGCGTGAGCCTTCAGATGACGTAGGAGGCGAGCGGTGCGAAGCCGTTGAAGCCAACCGTAGAATAAGTGGTGGTGTAGGCGCCGCAGGCTTCGATCAGGATCTTGTCGCCAATGGACAGGCTGACCGGAAGTTCATAGGGCGTCTTTTCATACATCACATCGACGCTGTCGCAGGTCGGACCGGCGAGAACGCAAGGGGCGGTCGCATCCCCGTCCCGCGGTGTGCGGATCGGGTAGCGGATGGCCTCATCCATGGTTTCCGCCAGGCCGTGGAACTTGCCGATGTCCAGATAGACCCATCGGACCGTGTCTTCCGCGGACTTGCGGGAAATGAGCACGACTTCCGCTTCAATCAGACCGGCATTGCCGACCATGCCGCGGCCCGGCTCGATGATTGTTGCGGGCAGACGGTTGCCGAAATGCTTGACCAGTGCCGCGAAGATCGCCTCGCCGTAGCTCGGCACACCAGGCACATCCTTCAAATACCGGGTGGGGAAGCCCCCACCCATGTTGACCATCTTCAGCTCTATGCCCCGGAAGGCCATTTCCTTGAAGACATCTGCCGCCATGGCGAGAGCGAAATCCCATGCACCAAGATTGGCTTGCTGGGAGCCGACGTGGAAGGAGACTCCGTAGGCTGCAAGCCCGTTGCGGTGGGCGTGCTCGAGGACATCGGGAGCCATTGCCGGGTCGCATCCGAACTTGCGGGAGAGCGGCCATTCTGCGCCTGCACCGTCACAGAGGACGCGGCAGAGGACGCGGGCCCCTGGAGCCGCACGGGCAATTTTTTCGACTTCTTCGAGACTGTCCACGGCGAAGAGCCGGACACCGAGTTCGTAGGCGCGCGCAATGTCCCGCTCCTTCTTGATCGTGTTGCCATAGGAAATCCTGGACGCATCCGCACCAGTGGCCAGAACCATTCCGATCTCGCCCACAGAGGCGCAATCGAAGGACGAGCCGAGGCCTTCCAGAAGGCTCAGGATCGCCGGATCCGGGTTCGCCTTGACGGCGTAATAGACGGACGTGTCCGGCAGTGCCTTGACAAAGGCGCTGTAATTGTCACGGACGATGTCCAGGTCCACCACGACGCAAGGGCCATCCCCTTGCCGCTGGCGGAGAAAATCGCGGATGCGTTCGCTCATCGGGTACTCCCGTCAGTTCAACTTCACGTCGCAGGTAGCCAGATGTAAGACCGCGCGATCCCCCGAGGTGGAACCGGGAAGGCAAGGCCGTTCATATGGCGACGGTTGGGCGAAGGACCTGCTCGATGAGCAGCGACCGGACGCTTACCCGCGTGTGATGCCGTTGATTGGATCGGAAGACCGAACCGCACGTCTGGCAATGATGTAATAAGTGCCTCAAAAGTGACCCCGGAGGTTGGAACCCCGGCAGAGACTAAAAGGCCCTCTTACGTCGTTGCTTTAAGCCGTCCGGTTTGCTGAGCCATCTCTTGATAGATCATCAGCGGCCCCGTCAGAAGTGCTGCACTTCTACGTGGACGACCACGGGCACGTGCGAATTTGGGCAACCCGTAAATGCGCTTATTTGCCCCTCGATTCAAGAGGAAATTTTGGGGTATGCGCATTTTTCTGGGACACCGCAGAACCCATGGTTCTTATAGGGCTTTTCAAGGGTACCAGCCGTGCCTGACCCCAGCTGAGCGGTGCCCGGCTGGGATGGGGAATGCTGGTCCCGCACAGCTTGCGGGCTGGCTGAGCCTGCCGCCCGCCAGCTTGGATCAGGCGGCTTTCTGCATCCGTTTCATGATCAGCTTGAACACTTCGACGGGCGGATACGGATACTCGATGAAGTCATTCACGCCAGCCTGCAACAGCGCATCCTTTTGCGCTGCGGACAGTTTCGGCGGCGCGAGCAGCACGGTTACACCGCCCCAGTTCTGCGGCGCCTCTGTGGTGACATAATTGAGATAGTAGTGAACGATCTTGCTGTAGACGAGGAACACAATATCACTTTCACGGACGGAAAATGCCTTCCGCGCGAGCTGCGCCTCCGGAACAATCGTCACGGCACATCCCAGTTCGTTGAGCGCCGCGCTGATCGGCTGTACGGCCGCATGGTTTCCAGTCACGAACTGCACCCGCAGCGGCCCTTGCATCTTTTGCTGCTTCTGGAACAATTCATAAATCTGCTCGAGCTTTTGCTGGGTACGCTGCTTGATGCGGGCGATCTGGCCAAGGCTCGCTTCCACAGTGGCAATCAAGAGATCATAATCGACAGGCTTGGTCAGATAGTCATCGACGCCCAACCTCTTGCCTTCGATCAGATTTTCCCGCGTCGCCTTCGCGGTCAGGAAGATAAACGGCACCTCACTGAGTTTGGGCAGATGATCCCGGACATGCCTCAACAAGGCAGGACCATCCATAACCGGCATCATCACATCGCTCAGGATCAGTTCCGGTTTGTGCTTTTCCAGAAGCGTAACGGCAGAACTTCCGTTCTCCGCTGTCAAAACCTTGTAACCAGCCTCCTCAAGCTCCTCCTTAAGATCTTCCAGGAGCATGGTTTCATCTTCGACACACAGAATTGTTGCCTTCTCACTCATGCCACGGCCGCCGGGTTAACCCGCCTCCCTCATTGACTGCACGTCCTCCCGCCGGGTCGGGCGCTTGATCTTCCTGCCCCGAACCGGAATGAACAAAGTCACGTTCGTCCCTGCACCGACCTCGCTGGTGATCTCGACCCGCCCATGATGCTTGCGGACAATCAGATCCGCCATGTTCAGACCAATGCCGGTTCCCGCAATACCGCTGGAAGTGGACGCCCTGTAGTAACGGTTGAAAATTTTCGGAATCTCCTCTTTCGGGATCCCAACCCCCTCATCCCGGACGGAGAGAACCGCATAGTCTCCTGACCGTCCGCCACGAACATAGATATCCGGACGACCGGGAGAATATTTCACGGCGTTGGACAGGATATTCGAGATACTCTGCTCAACAAGCCTGCGGTCAATCTCCACGACTTCCGGAAGCCCTTCCAGATCCAGGTGGATCGTGTGCTTTCTGGAAACGCTCTGCTGACGCTCGCAAACGTCCATTACCAGCTCACAGAACGATACCGGCTCAACCTGAACCTCGACGCCGATGGACTGGGCCTGAGAGAAGTTCAAGAAGCGGTTGATGAGATATTGCATCCGGTCCACAGCGTCCCGGATCCGGTCAATGCGTTCCATCAGCGCCTCGGGCTCGATGCCGTCCGCCTTGCGTTTCAACCTCTGAGCATTGCTGTCGATTATGGCCAATGGCGTGCGGAACTCGTGCGAGGCCATCGAAACGAATTCCCGCTGCATTTCCGTCAGCTCTTTTTCCTGGGTCAGCAGCCGCACCAGTTCGTCGGTGTGCTTCTGCAGGACAGCCTGCTGCTCCTTGTAGCTGGTGACATCCGTGTAGACGGAAATCATCCCGCCATCATTGCTCCGGCTGCGCGACACCTTGTACCATTTGCCGTCCGGAAAGCAGCGCTCGGTCCACATCTCCTCATCGGAGAGCATTCCGCCGACATCCCGCTTAGGCTCGTCTGGAAAAACCGTGCGGATCAACTCGTGGACTGTCGCCTTTTCCCCGATCAGCCGGTCCACCTCCGGAAAGATCTGCCGCATCCGGTCATTCGCCAGAATGATCTGGCCATCCGGACTGGCCAGGCCCAGTCCATCCGAGATGACGTTAAATGCATTGAACAGAAGATCTCGTTTGGCTTCGAACTCGGAAGTTTTCTCGCTCAACGCGCTTTCCAGCTGACGGTGCGCCTCCTGAAGCTTCTTCTCCTGCATACGCTCATACGTCACATCTGTATAAACCGTGACGAAGCCGCCCTGATCAACGGGCGTTCTCTGAACCCGCAAAAGCTGACCACCTGGCCGCTCTCGGACAAAGTCCTGGGCAACCCCTCTGCGAAGAGCCTTGATCCTCTCCTGAACCTGAGCTTCCGGGTCACCGGGCCCATAGTCGCCACGGTTCGCGTTGAACCGGAAAAGGTCTTCCAGACTGACCGTTTCGTTCAAGAGACTATCCGGCAAATCAAGCAGCCGCTGCGCGGTCCGGTTGATCATCACCAGATTGAGATCGCGGTCAGCCAGCGAAATCCCGTGATGAATGGAACCGGCAATCAGCTCGATGACTTCAAGTGGATCACAGTTTCGGCGGAAAAGGAGCAAGGAAAACCTCCCCAATGTCTACAACCAAACGAATACATGGAAAATAGAAACAAACTATAAATGCATAGATAAAATACCAATAGGAAAAATGTTTAGAATTTTAGATATGCTAAAGGAATATTTTTAAATGCGCTGATTCAAGATGCGCATAATAAAGCAAGTTAGTGAAGTTAACTTCACTAACTCTAGGTTATAAATTCAGCTAAAGGGGCTTACTGCAAAAGCCAAGAGGCTAGCTGCCGCCCCTGCTGAAGACCTCACAAGCCCCCTCCTGGCGCGCCCTGCCCTAGGATGTGGACCCATAAATTTGAAGGTAATGGCGCGTCAACTGGCACCGAAAGGCAAGGCGGCCCGGCAGCCAATCGTTTTAATTCGTTAATCTTTTTCCCTACCAGCTCCGGCGCGCGCCGCTTGACCGGGATGGGGCCGAAGGGTTTATACCTTTGCCAGCAGTCTGAAGCCTATCGAAGAGGTTCAGATTCACGGAACGTCACAGATTCAAATCGTGAACATATCGGAATCAAAACCCCTCGATTCTGGCAGCCGCCAAAAACCGAGGGGTTTGTAATCAATCTGAAGGGGCGCTTGCGCGCCCCTTGTCACCCGTGCCTTGTAATCTTGTTGCCGTCAGTTGCCGTCAGGCCCGTTGCCGTCAGGCCCGTTGCCGGGTTCCTGACCCCAGAGCCGGGGCATCCAGCCATGGCCATCCCTGCCGCCCTGCTCCATACCGTGGCGCCCGCCGCGGTCTCCATCGCGCTTGCCCTCCGGCCCCCGTCCGTCATGACGTTTGCCATGGCGGAAGTCGGCCTTGGTGACGACGCCATCGCCGTTACGGTCCATATCCTCGACGAGATCCGCCATCGGACCGGCCATTTCCTCCTGGGTCAGACCCAGGTCACCATTCGCATCAAACCGTTGGAACATGCGGACCGTATGGGGCTTGGTCACTTCCAGCCAGATGGCCGGGAAGTCCTGAAGGGAGAAGCCGCCAGAGCCGTCCGTATCGGCAAGAGCAAAGATCTTCGCCCGGCCAGCCTCGAACTCTTCCCGGCTGACCTTGCCATCCTGATCTTTATCAAACTGGGCGATAAGGGCAAACATGCCGCCGCCCATCTGCTCCATTCCCATACCTTGACCGGAGCCCATACCGTGACCAGGACCCATGCCTTGCCCCATACCGGGCATCATGCCCTCGCGGTCCGCACGGCCCTTGCCATCCTTGCCACCGTCGCGCTTGCCCTTGCCGGGCTCTCCACGCGGTGCTGGCGCCAGAACACCATCGCCGTCCCGGTCGAGGCGGCTAAACATCCGGTCGGTGGCGCGATCGAACTCTTCCGTAGTGACCGTGCCGTCACCATCCCGGTCGAGGCGCTGGAACACGCGGACCTGCATCGGCTTGGACTCCGCCAGAACCGCTTCGGAGAACTCGTCAAGGGTCACCGAGCCGTTGCCATCCTTGTCACCAGCCTTGAAACGGGCCTCGATCACGGCGTTGACTTCGTCCTGCGTAATGACGCCGTCGCTGTTCTGGTCGAATTTCTCAAACATGCGGGCAAATCCCTTGCCATGGCCTGGGCCCTTTCCGCCCATATGCCAGCCCATGGGGCCTTTGCCCTGCATCTGCGCCCCACCGGCCCAATCGCCGCCCCCCTGGGCGAAGGCGGTGACTGCGGAGCCGGCGACGCCAGCGGCCAGTGCCGCAATTGCAATTGTCCTGAACGGTTTCATTGATATGAACTCCTAGTGGTTCGTCTTGACACTCCTAACCTAGGAACCGTTTGTCGCAGAAATACCCTCGGATAGAGGCGCAAGTGTACCGGTCTGTCCCGCTGACAGACGGCGCCACAAATTGATACAACTTCAAAAAGAAACAGGCGTTCTCAGATCTTATCTGAACATCTAAGCAGACAATGACAGAAAACCGGAGAGACAGGTGACCGATCCCAGCCCCCACATCCTGGTCGTAGATGACCACCGGGACATCCGCGAGACCCTCGCCCGCTATCTGATCAAGAACGGGTTCCGGGCCAGCACGGCGGAAAGCGCCGCCCATGCGCGCAAGTCCCTGAAGGCTGCCGCCGTCGATCTTGTGGTCCTGGACATCATGATGCCCGGCGAAGACGGGCTGTCCCTTTGCCGGCACCTGGTCGGCAACGAAAGCATGCCCGTTATCCTTCTGACTGCCATGGCTGAGGACACGGACCGGGTAATCGGTCTGGAGATCGGCGCGGATGATTACGTCACCAAACCCTTCAATCCGCGCGAACTCCTCGCCCGCATCCGCGCCGTGCTGCGCCGGGTCAACCAGGTCCCCAAGGAGCGGGATCCGGTCAGTCAGGAGACCATGAGCTTTGACGGCTGGCAGCTGAATGTACCGCGCCGGGAGCTGTACAATCCGCAAGGCGAGCCTGTTGCCCTCTCTAGCGGCGAATTCCAGCTCCTTTGCGCGTTCCTGAAGCGCCCGAAGATGGTCCTGACCCGCGACCAGCTGCTGGATCTCACCAGTGGACGCATGCCGAATGTCTTTGACCGCTCCATCGACAATCAGGTCTCGCGCCTGCGCCGCAAGATTGAAGAAGACGTCAAGGATCCGAAGCTTATAAAGACGGTCTGGGGCGGCGGCTATATGTTTACTGCCTCGGTTCAGGACAGCGCAGCATCATGATCAAACGCTGGTTCAGCGCCCTTTTGCCGTCCACCCTGGGCGGCCAGCTGATTGCCCTCCTGGTTCTGGCAGTTGTCTCCGCCCAGGCGATCAGTCTCTGGGCATTCCATGACGAGCGCCGGGGCGCCTTGATGGAGGTGGCGCGGGACAACGTGCTCGCCCGGTCGATCTCGCTGACCAAACTCATTGAGGACACGCCGGACTCGCTTCACCCGCGCATCCTGGAAGCCTCTTCCAGCCGCAGCGCCGCCTTCTGGATCGGCGCCTCTCCCGTTGTCTCGGAACCGGCTACCAAGAAGACCGAACTGCAGCTTCAAAACTATGTGGCGTCCCAATTCGTGCCCGCAAGAGAGGTCCGGATCGACCTCGACATCACCCGCAAGGGCCCCAGCCTTGCCCGCCGCCTGACCGGGGCGGACGGTCCGCCGGAGCCGCGCCAAAGGCTCCTGGACGGACTCAGCGAGAACCAGCGCCAGGCTCTGCGCGAAAAACGGATCGCCGCCTGGGAGAAAAAGCATCCCGGCGATAAATCAAGACCCCAGATAGATCTCACCCTGTCCATCAGGCTGGAGGACGGCTCCTGGTTTAACATGGCGACGGATTACCGGCCTGTTCCGCCCAGCCTGACACCCCTGCTGGTTCAGATGGCGCTGAGCATTCTGGCCATCATTTTGATTGTTGCCCTTGCCATGCGCCGGATTTCCAGACCCTTGCGCGAACTGGCAAGATCCGCCGAACGGTTTGGCCGTGGTGAGGACGTGCCGCCGCTGCCGGTGGACGGCCCCAGCGAGGTGCGGGCGCTGACCGGTGCTTTCAACGAGATGCGCGACCGGCTGACCCGCTTTGTCACCGACAGAACCCGCATGCTCGCCGCCATCAGCCATGATCTGAGAACCCCGATCACCTCTCTGCGTTTGAGGGCCGAGTTCATTGAGGATGACGAAAACCGGGAAAAAATCATCGAGACGCTGGAGGAAATGGCGCAAATGACCGAGGCGACCCTGTCTTTCGCCCGGGACGAAGCCACCCGCGAGGAAACCAGCCGCGCGGATCTGAAGGATCTGCTGGAGAGCCTTGTCCGGGACCAGAGCGAACTTGGGCATGACGTCTCCATGACAGGGAACAGCGCAGCCGTCTTCGCGGTTTGCCGGCCCATGGCGCTGAAACGGGCGCTGCGCAACATCATTGAAAACGGCATCCGCTATGGCGGTTCCGTCAGCATTGACCTGAAGGCCACGACGGCTGATGCGCTGATCCGCATCCGTGACAAGGGGCCCGGCATTCCGGAAGAGAGGATGAAGGACGTGTTCGAGCCCTTCGTCCGGCTGGAGGAATCGCGCAGCGAGCAGACCGGCGGAATCGGCCTTGGCCTCGCCATCGCCCGCTCGATCATCCACGCCCACGGCGGCACGATCAGCCTGAAGAATCACTCCGAAGGTGGTCTGGAGGCCGAAATCCGGCTGCCGGTGGAATGATCTTCCGTCTCAACCTGCCTTATACTGGGCATCGCTGACCGGCTCCAGCCATTCGGCGGCAGATCCGCCTTCCTTTTCCTGCAGGGCCAGATGGATCATCACGCTGTCGGCCCGCGCCCCATGCCAGTGCTTGACGTGGGGCGGGATCCAGACCGTGTCACCGGGCAGAATGTCCAGCCGCTCCTGCCCCTCCACCTGCACATAACCGGCACCGGTCAGCACCTGCAGCGTTTGGCCGTAGGGATGCGTGTGCCAGTTGGTCCGCGCGCCCGGCTCAAAAATCACTTTTGCTGCAGAGATCCGCGCAGGCCCCGGCGCATCAATGACCGGCTCCAGCCAGACCGTCCCGGTAAAATAGTCCGGATTTGCCCGCTGCGCAGGCCGGGACCCGGCCTTGTAGATCGTCAAATAGCTCATGGCACAGTCTCCGGTGTTGAAGAAGGAAACGGCGGTTAGACTGTCACCTTTCGACAATAATCACCAGCAGGATGGCTGTCTGAACGCAGGAGAAAATTTGAGGGAACGAATGCCATCGTTCAAATAAAAGTTGCAGACCGGAGCTGCAAAACGACTATGTTCGGAAGTGCAAAAGCAGAAGACAACTGACCTTGGATAGCAGCAATGAAAGCCGGATTTTTTCTAGCAAAAGCCTTTCTGCTGCTTCCCTTTTTCAACGCAGTTTGTGCTCAAGAGATCACGCGAACGTCGCCCTCAGAAATTCAGCAGGCCCGATCTGAATGTGAAACTCAACTCTCGCAAACGTGCCTCAAAATGCCGGTCTTGGACAAAGCAGCACTCGTTGATCGAGGCACACGCTCTTCTCAAAGTCTAAAGCAGGCAGCGATGCGGATCGCCGCGAATGAGAAAAGGCAATCGACAGAGCGGAAAGACAGCAGCGGCCTCAGTGTCGATCAGCTGCTCGCAATGGGAGACTGGGAAGCCGCCGAAAAACGCGCAAGTGAGTCCTACGGTAATGTCATCGTTGAATTTGGAACTCCACGAGGCTCCTTCATCAAACTTATGATCGCTGCCCAGTTGAAGCGCGGCGAGGTTGACCAGGCTCTCAAAGCGGCGGGCAGCCTAAGTCCCTCCTGGAATGAACGTACTCAAGCCTACCTCATGATTGTCAGGCACCTCGGTGCCAACGAATCTTACTCGGAGCTCCTCACGATCCCTGACATGCTTCAGAAACCAGACGAAAAAGCAGAGGTGCTGACCGGGATTGTCGAAGTCCTCGTTGCCAAAGGAGAGTTGGAAACAGCGCAAGAAGTGATCGCTTCGATAAGAAACCTTAGCCAAACCTCGCCCTATCTGAGTTCTCTTGCAAATCGCTCAATCGTCTCCCTCGCCCAGGGTTATTTCGAGCAGGGTGATCACATGGCTGCCAGCAACGTCCTACTGGATAGCCATTTCCTTGAGAGCCTTTCCGTCTCTTCCCCTGACACATTCTCCGCTGCGGCACGCTTGCTCCTCGCGCTCGGCGAGATACGAACCGTAAGAGAACTAGCCCTGAATGCGAGCAACGCAACGATTAGAGCTGAACATGTTTCAGACAACGATAGAAGTCAGAGGCTCTCTCTCGCAGCTCGGTTTCTTGTCCGGGCGGGTCTTGAGGCAAAAGGCAACGAGGTTTTTGATGACGCACAGTCGCTCATTCGGTCCGGAGAGCCGGGCGGCAAAGAGGCGTTTCTCGAATACCACGTGAATAGGATTCTGGCACAGCCTCAGAATACGTCCTCCAGTGACGTTGAAGCCATCAATCAATTCCTGCGCAAGGAAAAGATCCTAGAACCTGCACTTTTCAAGAAAGTTCAGCCCCTATTGGATTCGGGGCATCTCCAATGAAGGGGACATGCGGCATACAGGTGCTGACCTTTGCGGGGAATAGACTTGCCCGTCAGGAGCGGAGCAATTTTCACGCTCCTTTAGATTGATGACAGGCCTGTCAGTTCGTCATCAACTCTGTCCTCAGGAGCGTGAGAAACGGGGTTCCGGCTTCTTTTCCGGTTGTCATCCCCTGGCTTGGCGGGAGGACCCATGCCGTTCCGCCTCCTCAAAGAACGGCCTTTCTGCTCTGAAAGGTTACGGCATGGCTGCCATGGTCAAGCCATGGCAGGACGAAGAAGGAGCGGTTTTTCCTTATCACGGACGCAGCGGGACGGAGATCCGGGACCGGTTAGCCGAGGTGCTTCGATCGATACCCATCTGAAGCGATAACTTTCGGGCTCTCCGGTCCCGGATCTCCGCTGCGCTTGCCCGGGAAGACGATGGAGGGTTTCATACCTTTATCACCAGACTGGGGCCAGTGTTTCCACCGGCCCCAGGCTCTTTGCATCTTGCTCTTCGCGTCTTACTCTTCGTGTCTGGGAGGATCAGAAGAAGCCGAGTTTGTTCGGGTTGTAGCTCATCAGGATGTTCTTGGTCTGCTGGTAGTGGTCCAGCATCATCTTGTGAGTCTCGCGGCCGATGCCGGACTGCTTGTAGCCGCCGAAGGCCGCATGGGCCGGATAGGCATGGTAGTTGTTGACCCACACGCGGCCCGCCTGGATTTCACGGCCGAAACGGTAGCAGGTGTTGGCATCGCGCGACCACACGCCGGCACCAAGGCCGTACATAGTGTCATTGGCGATCTGCAGCGCTTCCGCCTCGTCCTTGAAGGTGGTCACGGAGACGACCGGGCCGAAGATCTCTTCCTGGAAGACACGCATCTTGTTGTGGCCCTTCAGGATGGTCGGCTGGACGTAGAACCCGTTTGCCAGATCCCCGTCGAACAGGGCGGCATCCCCACCAACCAGAACTTCCGCGCCTTCTTCGCGGCCGATGTTCAGGTAGCTCAGGATCTTGTCCTGCTGCTGGCGGGAGGCCTGGGCGCCGACCATGGTTTCCATGTCGCGCGGGTCGCCCTGCTTGATCGCCTTGACCCGGGCGATCGCCCGCTCGATGAAGGCATCGTAGATGTCTTCCTGGATCAGCGCGCGGCTCGGGCAGGTGCAGACTTCGCCCTGGTTGAAGGCGAAGAGAACGAAGCCTTCGACGGCCTTGTCGAGGAAAGCGTCATCCTTGGCCATCACGTCGCTGAAGAAGATGTTCGGGCTCTTGCCGCCCAGCTCCAGCGTGACCGGGATCAGGTTTTCCGTCGCATATTGCATGATCATGCGGCCGGTGGCCGTGGAGCCGGTGAAGGCGATCTTGGCAATGCGCGGGCTCTTGGCCAGCGGTGCGCCGACTTCTGCGCCATAGCCATTGATGATGTTCAGCACACCGGCCGGCAGCAGATCGCCGATCAGCTCGGCCAGAACCATGATGGCAGCCGGGGTCTGTTCCGCAGGCTTCAGCACAACGCAGTTACCGGCAGCCAGGGCCGGTGCCAGCTTCCACGCAGCCATCAGCAGCGGGAAGTTCCAGGGAATGATCTGGCCGACAACGCCCAGCGGCTCGTGGAAGTGATAGGCGATGGTGTCGCCATCAATCTCGCTCATCGTGCCTTCCTGGGCCCGCAGCACACCCGCATAGTAGCGGAAATGGTCGGACGACAGCGGCACGTCGGCAGCAGTGGTTTCGCGGATCGGCTTGCCGTTGTCCCAGGTCTCGCAACGGGCCAGGAGATCGAGATTGGCGTCGATCACATCGGCGATCTTCAGGAGAATGTTGGAGCGCTCGGCTGCGGACGTGCGGCCCCAGGCATCCTTTGCGGCATGGGCTGCATCCAGCGCCAGCTCAACATCGGCTGCATCCGACCGGGCCACTTCGCAGATCTTTGCGCCGGTGATCGGCGTGATATTGTCAAAATAGACGCCATTGACTGGCGCGACGAACTTGCCGCCGATGAAGTTGTCATAGCGGGTCTTGAACGGCGACGTGTATTCGCGCGCAATCTGGGTCATTTGGTTCATGATAGTCCTCCTCTGAAGTTCCGGCCTCCACCAGATCTTCAGAGGCTGCTTGAAACGGCGGCCCGCGTCATCCCGCCCTCAAGCATCCGTCAGGGGCACCTGTCCCAGAAGCGAGACAGGTCCGACCGGATTTCAGTGCATGCCCAGCCGTTTCATCCGCCGGTAGAGGGTTGCCCGCCCGACGCCGAGGGTGCGGGCTGCTTCGGAGACATTGCCGCCTGCCCGCGCCAGCGCCCGGTTGACCGCCGCCCGCTCCGCCTTGTCGAAGCCGCCAGCCGCCTCGTCCCGCCCGAAGAGATCTGAGGCGGGCACCGGTGTCACCGGGCCGGAGGGTGCCAGCCGGAAGGTCTTGCGTGCGCCACGCGTTGCCCCAAGCAGAATGTCGTCCTGATCGACCGCCAGCAGCATGGCCGCTTCACTGTCGTCGGTGCTGGCGGCGATGATCCGGGCCCTGGGAAACGCTGCCCGGAACGTGTCCGCCTCGATCTGCCGGGCGGTCTGCGTCACCATGGCGGCAATCAGCTGGTTGAAGGCGACAGTCTGGTCGGCGCGTGCGGAAGAGACATCCAATGCTCCGATCAGCTCGCCCTCCGCGCCGAAGATCGGCGCGTCCATGCAGCTCATGCCAGTGTTGCGGGCGTGGAAATGCTCGTCGCGGTGAATGACGACCCGGCGGCTTTCCGCAATGCAGGTGCCGATGCCGTTGGTGCCTTCCGAGGCTTCGGACCAATTGGCGCCGGGCGCAAGGCCCCAGGCTTCAAACGCTGCCGCGTCGCCGCCGGCCATGCGCGCATCCAGCACCACACCTTCCGCATCGCTCAAAAGCACGCCGCAGCCGGCGCTGCCGACAAGCAGAAACAGGGCATCCAGCTTCGGCGCTGCCACGCGCAGCATGGCGTCCATCCGCTCGCGGCGCTGCGCCAGAACCGCATCCGTGATCCGCTCCAGCCGGCGGCTCTGGGCAGGGTCCAGGCCGTGGTGATCCAGCGACCGGCGCCAGGATGCCGCAAGACGCGATTGCGCGGCAGCACTCGGGTGGCTGGCGACTTCCACCACCCGGTCCACATGACGAGATTTCATAGCCAAACCGATATCCTCCCGGAGAGCCTCCCAGTCTCCAATGCCATGCTATCGGACTTGCCGGCTTACGGAAAGACCGGGGTAACCGGACATGGCGGTGTAGGCCTCCAAGAGCGTTTAGAGCCTGCCGCCCATCTTTCGAGACGCAGCTTCGCTGCTCCTCATGATGAGGTATCATGTTGAAAACGTGCAGGAAAATGGGACCAAACACTCTCCCTCATGCTAAGGAGCCCGGCGAATGCCGGACGTCTCGAAGGGAAGGATGGGCCGCTTGCTGAAGCCCCGTTTGATCCAGGGAGGTGAAGGTCCAACGTTCCGTTGCTCATATGCGATGCACTGCTTTGCGAGCCAGGCGGCAGCGTGCCGAACCGCCCGTGTATCGGGATCTGGCATTGAACCGGACACAGCCCTCTCGAAAGAGAAGCCGCCGCACTGCCGCTTTCTCACCCGCCATGCAGGCTGCGGCTGTCCTCGGGGGCCTCGTCGCGCTCGGTCATGCCATAGTCGCGGATGACGCCTGCGACCCGCAGGCGGTAGTCCTTGAAGAAGACGTTGCGCCCCGCCGTCTGCGCCTTGCGGTGGGCCATCACCTTCCGCCACTCCGCCAGCGCCGCCTCGTCCCGGAACACGGAGAGCGAGAGCAGCTTGTCCGGATTGGTCAGGCTCTGAAAGCGCTCGACGGAGATGAACCCGTCGATCCCCTCCAGCACCGGCTTCAGGTTTGCTGCCATCTCCAGATAGGCCGCCTTGTGCTCCGCATGGGGCATCACTTCAAAGATCACCGCAATCATGGGGTTTCCTTTTTCTCTACCACGACATGCGGCTCGCTACGCGTTGAAAGTTCTGCATAGACAGATCAAAGAATTCGCTATCTGATTTCGCAAAACCTGACTGTAGTATAGAGTTCCTGATTGGTTCAGCCTGAATCTCATTAACAAGTCGATCTTTAATCGACGAATTCCATCCTATGCGCCCAACCGGCATCCATACCCAACTATTGTAAGGTTGACCTTTGAGCGCTTCTTGCATTTCGTTTTTACTCTCGTGCTCAACGTGCGCCAGAGAACCGAGTAGCTCAAGACGCCCAAAGAGCAACTCAAAGTCGGAAACTAACCCTATAAAGTTTCGGCTCCATTCACTGAAAATAGCCAGTAGGTGATCATTAAGCGGGGTCTTGCGCCTATCAAGTCCCTCAATGTGTCGCCATATGTCCGTCCCAGAGCCTTTCCAAGCAGAAAGGAAAACAGCTTCGACCGCCCGTACCGGCTCTCGGTATTCACGATGAACAATTGTATCAAAAACCTGATGCAACGTACTCCATCGTCCAGCTCGCAATAGTCCCAGAGCATAGCCAGTAAAGACAAGAACCGCCGGATATGATCTCAGATTAACAAAAGTGGTAAGACCACTACCGACCTTCTCCGCATGCGCATAGAGGCCACAAACAACGTCCTGAACCAGCGACAATTCAGCGTCATTTCCCCACCTGCCAAGCACCCCTGCCATACTCGCGAGTCCTTCAGTTACCGATTCATACTTGCTGACTCGTTCCCGGAATATCAACGGATCCCACTTATCCGGCAACGTAAACTCCGAGGAATCGAGCTTTTCGAACAGGCGGTTAGTTTCTTCAGTGAACAGCTCGTCGAGCTGAATTCGATGCTCCTGCCTTGCTAGAAAACGCTTGGCGCTGTTGACCAATAGTTCAATGCTGAGCGGGTTCTGCCTCTGGCTTTGCTCAAGAGTCTCGACGCGCTGCTTCAGCGAAGAAAAAAAGCTATCTGCGTCGGTAATAGGCAGGATTCGAGCCCGACGATGGTCGACAAGCTCTTTTGCTCCATCGCCTAGATTGCCTCGTGCCGCCCAAAACATGGAATATCGACGGTTCGGCGCTCGCAGAAACGCTGCGCGCAACGCATGATCCCATTCACCAGACCAACCACATAGGATTAGCCCGTGTTCATCAAGAATGCGGTCGAGGAGCGCATCATATAGTTCTGGATAACCACTTAACTCTGACTCAGTATTTAGAATACGTGCATCCTTATAGTCCCCATGCAACTTCAAAATATAACAAGCGCTATGCGTAATAGGTTCTGCACCAGCAAGCGCGTCGACAGAAGAAACCACAGTGGGCTCTACACCACGTTCGCGCAGCGCGTTTTCCATAAGTCTGTCAAAATTGGTCGTAAGGATCACACGAATGTATCCCCCCCGCACCAGATCCGCGATTGCGTTGTGAGCCAACGTTGGGACTTTTCGTCCTTCCTTCCGATCCTCCTCGGTCGGTTCGATATAACTATGAAGGATCGAGCGGCGCTCTTCCGGCGAGGTCGCCAGCTCCTCAAGTAGGCTAGAGTAACTCGGCGTCTCGCCCGTCTTGCCTTTAAACCAAGCAGCCCAGTCGGTCTGCTCCTCGACACCCTGCGCTATTGCCACGCGCCTCACTAGATCTAGCGTAATTTCCCAACCCGTTGGGATGTCGGCAGCGCGAGAGAGTCCAGAACCGACAAGCAACGCATATACGCCCTTGTTCTCGTACATAGAGAAGGCGAGTTGTGTTAGATGATCTCCTAATAACAACGACATGAAATATCTCCAAAAATTCAAAAGCTAAATTTAACATAACCTTGTCGCTGACCCAGAAATAAATATCGTTTGACTATTGGTACTCGATTTGGCGCATTCGAGACAGAATTTGCAAACTCTGATGCACATCGCAAGAAAACAATCCTACATCGTCACTCAAACCATGCATAGCGGCGACCAGGAGCCGCTGCCCAGCAAGCACTCGCTTTCTTTTAACTGAAGATTAAAACCTAACGGCTCACCGGTCCCGGATCTCTGGCGTACGCCTTCGTCCGGGAAGACGATGCAGATGGCCCGCCTGCGCAAAAGGGTCGGCAGCCCTCTCCTCCGTCATTGCAGCACTTGATGCTGCAATCCCTGCCGAGACCTTTCCAAACGGAGAAGCCCTGGTTCAGGAGAGGGAACGGCATGGCTGCCATGGTCAAGACATGGCAGGACGGCGTGGGGAGAGGTTGGTGGGTCTCTCGACGGGATCAGGGATGCTTTCCTCGCAATCCCGAGCAGGACGGCTGGCTCCCATCTCCCCCCTTGCGGGGGAGATGTCTCCGTCAGGAGACAGAGGGGGGGGGGGGGTAGCGGCCTCCGGGAGCACCGCAGGCTGGATGAGTGTGCCGAAGCATTACCCCCCTCTGTCAGCTAAAGCTGACATCTCCCCCGCAAGGGGGGAGACAGGTGTATGCCGAACCGGTGTCGTGCCAACAAGATCTCTGCTCCCGGCACAAGGCCGGGACAGTATTGCGGCGGCTAGATCTCAACCTGCGGTCTTCGCCTTGAATTCAATCCGGCGGCGGTGCAGCACCGGTTCGGTGTAGCCGTTGGGCTGCGCGGTGCCTTTGAAGACCAGGTCGCAGGCGGCCTGGAAGCCGATGGAGGCGTCGAAGTCTGCCGCCATCGGGCGGTAGGCCGGGTCGCCTTCGTTCTGCTTGTCCACCAGAGCGGCCATACGCTTCATGGTTTCCATCACTTGCGCTTGCGTGCAGACCCCGTGGCGCAGCCAGTTGGCGATGTGCTGGGAGGAAATGCGCAAGGTGGCGCGGTCTTCCATCAGGCCGACATTGTTGATGTCCGGCACCTTGGAGCATCCGACGCCCTGCTCCACCCAGCGGACGACATAGCCGAGGATGCCTTGCGCATTGTTGTCCAGCTCCGCCTGGATATCTTCCGCAGACCAGTTCGGCCGGGTGGCGACCGGAATGGACAGGATATCGTCCAGCTTCGCGGGTGTACGGGTCTTCAATTCGCCCTGGCGCTTGGCCACATTGACCTTGTGGTAGTGCAGCGCATGAAGGGTGGCTGCGGTCGGGGACGGAACCCAGGCCGTGTTCGCACCGGCCTGCGGGTGGCCGATCTTCTGCTCCAGCATGGCCTGCATCAGGTCGGGCATGGCCCACATGCCCTTGCCGATCTGGGCGTGGCCCGGCAGGCCGCAGGCGAGACCCACGTCGACGTTGTTGTTCTCATAGGCGCCGATCCAGCTGGCGGCCTTCATGTCGCCCTTGCGGATCATCGGGCCTGCTTCCATGGAGGTGTGCATCTCGTCGCCGGTGCGGTCCAGGAAGCCGGTGTTGATGAAGAACACCCGGTCCTTGGCAGCGCGGATGCACTCCTTCAGGTTCACCGTGGTACGGCGTTCCTCATCCATGATGCCCATCTTGAGGGTGTTGCGGGCCATGCCAAGGGCATCCTCGATCCGGTCGAACAGCTCGGAGGCAAAGGCGACTTCTTCCGGGCCGTGCATCTTCGGCTTGACGATATAGACCGATCCGGCGCGGGAATTCAGATGTCTGCCGTTCGGGCCAACGTCATGCAGACCGATCAGGGCGGTGATCATGCCGTCGAGAATGCCTTCGGGCACTTCGTTACCGTCCTGGTCCAGCACCGCGTCGATGGTCATCAGATGGCCGACGTTACGCACGAGCAGCAGCGAGCGGCCATGGAGCGTCAGGGCAGAACCGTCCGGCGCGGTGTAGACCCGGTCGCCGTTCATGCGGCGGGTCATGGTCTTGCCGCCCTTCTCGAAGGTCTCTTCCAGATCGCCCTTCAAAAGACCCAGCCAGTTGGAATAGACCACCACCTTGTCATCCGCATCGACGGCGGCAACGGAGTCCTCGCAGTCCATGATGGTGGACATGGCCGATTCCAGAACCACGTCGGCGATATGCGCCTTGTCGGTCTTGCCGATCGGGTGGCTGGCGTCGATCAGGATATCGAGGTGCAGGCCGTTCTTGGACAGGAGAACGGAGGCCGGAATTGCCGCGTCGCCGGTGTAGCCCGCGAACTGGGAAGCCTCCCCCAGAACCGTGGAGCCGGAACCAGTGGCGAGCGTCAGAACGCCGCCCTCAATGCTCAAGCCGGTAACATCCGACCAGGAGCCGCTGGCGAGCGGGGCTGCCTCATCCAGAACCTTGCGCGCATAGGCGATGACCTCCGCGCCGCGGGCCGGGTCAAAGCCGCCGCCAGCCGGCTTGGTGCCCATGGCGTCGGTGCCATAGAGCGCATCGTAAAGCGAACCCCAGCGGGCATTGGCGGCATTCAGCGCGTAACGGGCGTTCATGACCGGCACGACCAGCTGGGCGCCGGCGACCTGGCCGATTTCCGGATCGACATTCTCAGTCCCGACCGTGAAGTCTTCGCCTTCCGGCACCAGATAGCCGATCTCGGTCAGAAAGGCCTTGTAGGCACCAAGGTCCGGAGCCCCCGGCTGGGCCTGATGCCAGGCATCGATCTTGGATTGCAGCTCATCGCGCTTGGCCAGAAGGGCGCGGTTCTTCGGTGCCAGATCATGCACGATCTTCGACAGCTCTTGCCAGAACCGATCCTTATCCACGCCTGTGCCCGGCAAGGCCTGATCATTGACGAAGTCATAGAGGTTGCTGGCAACCTTCAGGCCAAAGGCGTCGATACGGCTGGTCATGAGTATCTCCTGTAGCGGCGGCCGCATAAAGCAAGCGGCCCGGAATCAAGCAGCGGAAAGCGGGCACGGCAGCGGCCGGACCAGCTTCCTCAATCTGCCCCTGTTTTGGGTCTGCAGCCGGTCAAGGTCAATCTGTGTCCGCCCTGAATGACTTTTTCCCTCACGGAACAAATGGCCCGCATTTTCGCCTTTGACATTTAACCGAGGGCTGGCAAGAGCCAGTTCCGGTGCTGCAACTGACCTTGCACACAGCAGAAATATCTGCAACCAAAGGGGCAGACGCGATCCGGCACCTGACACTGGTCTGGAGCGTCGTTCTCTCTTCAGGCCCCCTCAAAAGCCCCTATCCTTTTGCGGCATGCCGTCTTTTCAAGAGTTCCCCCATGTCCGCCGCCTTCCGCAATCTCGTTTATGGCAATGCCATCCTGCTCCTGATGCTGACGACGCTCCTGTGGGGCGGCAACACGATCGCCGGGCGGCTGGCCATCGGAGAAGTTTCCCCGCTTATGGTCGTGGCGCTGCGCTGGGTGATTGTGAGCTCGGTGATGACGGTCATGGTGTGGCCGAAGCTGCGCGTGGAATGGCCGCTTGTCCGGGGTTCCATGGGCAAGATGGCACTGATGTCGGCCTTCGGCTTTACGGGCTTCAATTCCCTGTTCTATGCCGCCGCCCATTACACGACCGCCGTCAACCTCGGCATTCTGCAAGGCTCCATGCCCATGCTGGTGCTGCTGGGCGCCCTGCTGTTCTACCGTGTGCCTGTACGGCCCATCCAGATCCTGGGCATTCTCGCGACCATGATCGGTGTCGCCCTGATCGCGGCGCAAGGCCATCTGGAAACCCTGCTCAGAATGTCGATCAACCCCGGCGACGGGCTGATGCTGATCGCCTGCATTTTCTATGCAGGCTACACGCTGGCCCTGCGCAACCGGCCCCAGATCTCCGGGCTGGTCTTCTTCACGGTTCTCTCAATTGTCGCCGCCATCACGTCCCTGCCCGGCATTGCCTATGAGGCTGCGGCCGGAACCCTGCAAGTGCCTTCCCTGAAAGGCTGGCTGATCATTTTCTACATCTCGCTGGGACCGTCCTGCCTGGCCCAGATCTTCTTCATGCGCGGCGTTGAGCTGATCGGTCCGGCGCGCGCTGGCGTTTTCATCAATCTGGTGCCCATTTTCGCAGCCATTCTGGCGATCCTCATCCTTGGAGAGGATTTCCGTTTGCACCATGCGCTGGCTTTGGTGCTCGTTCTCGGCGGCATATGGCTCTCAGAGCGGCGCGGCAAGGGTACGGCCTGAGCCCAAGCCTGAGCAATTCCGGCTCAAAACATCTGAAAAATGATCACGTTAGAGGCTTGGAATTGCCACAAGGGCTTGGCACAGTGTCGAGATCATGCATACACCGATCATTGTCGCCGCATTTGCCGGACTGCTCGTCACAATCGCGCTGATCCAGCCCCTCGCCCGCCGCATCGGACTGGCTCCGAGCGTGGTTGTGGCCATGGTTGGCACCCTGATCGGGATCGGAGCCACCTATCTGCTCTACACGCCCCACACGGACGTGTTCAACGAACTGGCGAATGTCTTCGTGCATCTGCCGATCAATTCGGAGCAGATCCTCTACATTTTCCTGCCCATCCTCCTGTTCCAGACCACCTTGACCATGGACGTCCGGCGGATCTTCGAGGATATCGGCCCCATTTTGCTGATGGCGGTCGTCGCGGTGTTTTTCGCAACGTTTTTCATCGGCTTCGCCTTGTTCCCCTTCTCCGGCATGCCGCTGATCGCCTGCCTGCTGCTCGGCGCGATTGTCGCGACCACCGACCCTGTTGCCGTTGTCGCCATCTTCCGCGACATCGGCGCTCCCGCACGCCTTGGCCGCATCGTCGAGGGCGAGAGCCTTCTCAATGACGCTGCCGCCATCGTGCTTTTCGTGCTGCTGCTTGGCATTTTGACCGGCACCCAGTCGCCTGACCTCGGCGAGGCCGCCTCCTCGTTTCTCAGGGCCTTTGCCGGCGGCGTGCTGGCGGGCATGATCGGAGGGCGGATCGCGGTCTTCATCCTGCCGACCATGCGCGACCTGCCGCTGGCCCAGGTAACCTTCAGCCTCGCCCTGCCCTATCTCATCTATGTCGTTTCCGATCAGGCTTTCTCGGTTTCCGCCGTTGTCGCGGTGGTGTCGGCGGGGCTGGTGTTCAACCTGAATGGCCCGGCGAAGATCGCACCGGAAAGCTGGGACTTTCTGCAATCCGTGTGGGAGCAGATCGCCTTCTGGGCCTCCTCCCTCATCTTCCTGCTGGTCGCGATCCTGATCCCGCGCCTTGTGGCCGGGTTCACGCCCATCGACATCGTGTTGCTGCTGATCCTGGTCGCCGCAGCCCTTTTGGCACGCGCGGTGGTGATCTTCGGTCTCCTGCCCTTGCTCAGTTTCCTGAAGATCAGCGAAGCCGTCAGCACGCCCTTCAAGACCGTGATCCTATGGGGCGGCATGCGCGGCGCGGCGACCTTGACCCTGGCCCTCAGCGTTTCCGAGCACGCGGCCCTGACACCGGAAATCTCAAGCTTCGTCACCAAGCTGGCCACGGCCTTCGTGCTGTTCACCTTGCTGGTCTATGGCACCAGCCTGAAGCAGCTGATCCACTTCCTGAAGCTGGATCAGCTCTCGGCGCGTGACAAGGCGATGCGCAACCAGTTCCAGGCGCTGGTTCTCTCGGATGTGCAGCAGGACGTGGCAGAAACCGCGAAAGGCTATGGTATCGATGCCCGGCTCGTGGAGATCGTCAGCGAGACCTACCAGCACCGCGCCCGCGACGCGGCAGAGGCCTCCAATCTTCTTGAAGACCTGAAGGACCGGGAGCGCGTCACCCTGGGTCTGATCGCCCTTGCGGACAAGGAGCGCTCGCTGGTGCTCAAGCATTTCCATGAGCGGACCATTTCCTCCCGTTTCGCCTCCCGTCATCTGGCGCTGGCCGGACGGATCGGCGACCTGACGCGCAGCGAAGGCCGTGCGGGCTATAACAAGGCCATCCGCGAGCCTTTGCGCTTCGATTGGCGTTTCCGCGTCGCCCAGCGCCTGCACAAGCACCTGAAGATCGAGCGCTTCCTGCTGCGCCGGATTGCCGACCGGTTCGAACTGCTGCTGGTCGACCGTATCATTTCCGGCGAGCTGATCAGCTTCAACCACCGCCGGATTACGCCTCTCGTCGGACAGCGGGTGGGCGACATTCTGGGCGATACGCTGACCAACCGGCACGAGGAGATCTGCCGCGCGATCGAAGCCCTGCGCCTGCAATATCCCGACTATGCCGATGCGCTGGAGCTTCTGTTCCTGCGCCGCACCGCCCTGCGGCTGGAGGAAACGGCCTATGCGGAGGCTGCCGCCAGCGCCTTGATCGGGCAGGAACTTTACAACGATCTGCAAGGCGAGCTGGTCAAAGGCCGGATTGCCGCCGGCAAGCGGCCGAAGCTGGACCTTGGCATGGCCACCAAGGACCTTCTGACCCGCCACGCGCTTTTCGCCTGCCTGGACGAAAAGCAGCGCAAGACAATTGCCAAACTGATGCGCTCGCGCTTTGCCGTTCCCGGAGAGGTGCTGATCCGGCGTGGCGAGAAGGGCGACAGCGCCTTCTTCATCTCCTCCGGGGCCGTCGAGGTTTCTTCCCCCTCGGGCACTTTCCGTCTCGGCAGCGGTGACATGTTCGGCGAAATCGCCCTGATCACCGGCAAACCGCGCACGGCGGATGTGGTTGCCCTCGGCTATTGCCAGCTCTTGACCCTCTCGCTCGCCGACTACCACCAGCTTGTCACCAAGGCTCCGGACATCCGGGAAACCATGATGGAAGTGGCCGAGCAGCGCCAGCTGATGAATGCGGCAGGGCCTCAGCCAGAACCCGGCAACGACCAGGAGCAAGAGGAGGCCCCGTCCAACGAAACTCATGCGCCGGAGGCCGCTGCCGCACCGGAGAATCCGGAAACGGAGCTGGATGAGGATCTGTTCGAGGCAGGTGAGAATACCGAGGGCGCGGCCATCCCTTTGGACGCCCCTAAGGCCGGTCCGGAAACAATCGCCCATGGCAGCGTGATTGAGCCCGAAGTGATCACGGAAGCGGCGCTGGACACACAGGCAGACGCCAGTTCCTTGCCCGAGACCGGACAGAACCTCACGCTCGCCCCCCAGGCGGACACCCCAGCCGAAGAGGCGGAGGAAACAGCAGCGCTTCAGGGGGGCCCAGAACAGCCTGCGGCACCGGATGGTTCAGCAGAAACGACAGCACAGCCAGAGAGTGAGATCGAGGAAGACTTGGACAGCGAAGCAGAGGCGCTTCCCGCCGCTGGCGTTGCCAATGACAATGGCCGCAGGCACTGACGTTTGCAGCCGTGCCAGGCTGGAGGGCTGTCAGCCCTCTCGGACGGCAGGCGTTTTCTCCGTGCTGTCCCGGCCTTGAGCCGGGACCCGCATTTAGCACCTGCAATTCTTAAAAATAAGGCCAAGATCAGAGATCCCGGATCTCCGCTCCGCTTCGTCCGGGAAGGCGCGGTGGAGAGGGATCAACCCGGAAGACTTTTCAGCCCTCCCCCTCTTGGGCATCGTCCTTCTTGCCCTTGAGCAGACCGCCGAACCAGCCTTTTTTCGTCTCATCCGGCTTGGCTTCTTCCGGTTTGGCGTCTTCCGGCTCAGCGCCAGCCGCCGCGCCGCCGTCCTGTTCCGTCTGGGGCGCGACCACATTGCCGAAGGTGGTGAAGAACTCACCGGCGAGCCTCTTGGCGGTGGAATCAATCAGGCGGGCGCCGAGTTGGGCGATCTTGCCGCCAATCTGCGCATCCACTTCATAGTGCAGAATGGTCGCGTCCGGCCCGTCTTCTTCCAGGCGGACAGAAGCCCCGCCCTTGGCAAAGCCCGCGACCCCGCCGGAGCCTTCACCCGCGATCCTGTAGCTTTCCGGCGGGTTCAGATCCTCCAGCCGGACCTTGCCATTGAAGGCCGCTTTCACCGGGCCGATCTTGAGCTGAACCTTGGCTTCCATCTCCGTGTCAGAGGTCTTGACCAGTTCCTGGCAGCCGGGAATGGACTGCCTGAGGACCTCCGGATCGTTAAGCGCGGCCCAGACCACCTCCCGTGGCGCTTGAATACGCTGGCTATCGGCCATCTTCATGTCAGGTCTCCCCCATCCTTCGTTCTTTACTCCGATCCATATCCCGTCAGATCCCGCAAGGGAACCGGTGCCTTTGGCTGAGAAGACCGCAGACCACAGCCCGCTGCCGTACCGCTTTGCCCCTTCAGACGCTTGCGTGCGTTCTTGCTCAACCCTAGGCTTTGATCAAGGAGGGCGGGGCCAATCCCGCTCCGGCAACAAAGGATGGGATGGACATGGCATTGGCGGCAATTTCGGACAAGGTGGTTCTGGTCACGGGCGCAAGCTCCGGCATCGGCAAGGCAACGGCAGCAACCTTCCTGAAAGGTGGCGCGAAGGTCGTGCTCACCGGACGGCGGGAAGACAAGCTGAAAGAAGTCGCGGCAAGCGCCGGCGGCGAGGCCCTGTGTGTGCCCTGCGACGTGTCGGATGCTGCCCAGGTCGATGACCTGTTCGGGGCCATCAAGGACCATTTCGGCCGTCTGGACGTCTGTTTCAACAATGCCGGCAACAACGTTCCGCCCGCCCCCATCGACGAGATCTCCGTCGACGACTGGCTGAAGGTACTGAACGTCAACCTGCACGGCGCCTTTCTGATTGCCCGCGGCGCCTTCGGCATGATGCGTCATCAGGATCCGCGCGGCGGGCGGATCATCAACAACGGCTCCATCTCGGCTTACGTGCCCCGTCCGGGCTCGGTGCCCTACACCACCACGAAACACGCGATCACCGGCCTCACCCGCACGCTCTCGCTGGACGGCCGCGCGTTCGACATCGCCTGCGGCCAGATCGACATCGGCAATGCGGCTTCGGAAATGACCGCCAATTTCTCTCAAGGGCTGCCCCAGGCCAATGGCACCAAGATGCCGGAACCGGTGATGGACGTTCAGCATGTGGCCGACGCCGTCCTCAACATGGCCTCCCTGCCGCTCTCCGCCAACGTCCAGTTCATGACCATCATGGCCAGTTCCATGCCCTATATCGGGCGGGGCTAAGCGGGGCGGCGGATCAAGGCCCAGGGCGTAGGTTCAGGCAGAATTGTCTGTCCTTCGCCCTTTCGGATCTCCGCTCCACGGCGTCCGGAAGAGCTAAGTGGCTGGAAAAGGCCCGGCCCAGAGCAAAAAACGGGTTCCCGAGCACCTGCAAACACCCACTTCTCCGTCATTGCAGCACTTGATGCTGCAATCCAGGCCGTTTCGTCTCCTCAAACTGAGGCAGTGCTTTGGCGAAAGGATACGGCATGGATGCCATGGTCAAGCCATGGCAGGACGAAGACGGAGAGGCTTGCCTTTATGGCAACCGACGCAAGCGACAGCTTCGCGGCCTTCCCCTCCCCATCCACACGATCATCCCCAGAGCAAAATCGAGAGGTTTAGGCCTTTGCCAGCGGCCTGGCATGAGGGAAGCCAAGTGTCTCGAAATACCAGCTCACCAAATTCTCCAAGCCCGCCCCCTCCCCCATCTTGCCGCCCAACCCCGCTCGCGCCTAAGCTGCAGAAAACAGAGGGCAGCACGTGGACAAGGCTGAAGTTAAATTTGACCGGGAAGAGCTGGTAACCTGGCTGAGAGAGCAGCCAAAGGAAGTTTCCGTCGCAATCGCGGCGAGATGTTCTCTGCGGGCTCTGACGTTTGTCAAAATTGGTTCTGATCCCCGAAGCCGGATCTATGCCGTAATGTTGCCGACTTTTCGTGCTAATTCTTTGGCGTTTTCTTATATTGGGATGCCAGAAAACACGAAGGAGCAACTAGCCGCCGCCGCCACCTACGCCGCCGCTAACGCCAAAGCTGTCAACTCCTCCGCCTACGCTGCCGCCGCCGGCTACGCTTACGCCGCCGCCAACGCCACTTACGCCGCCGCCTACGCCGCCAACTCTGCCACCTACGCCGCCGCCTACGCCGCCAACTCTGCCACCTACGCCGCCTCTCTCCAAAATGACAGGAGCTTTATCCAAAGCGGGGCCACGGCAGACGCGCTTGTCAAAACCCCGATTTGGTCTGCTGATAATGTATCCGCAGAGGTCGCAAGACTCTGGAAATCATCAGCTTCCAATCTCCTCTCCCGCAACGAAGACTGGGACGTCTGGACCGATTGGTACGAAGACAGGCTTGCAGGAAATCCACCGGAAGACGAAGCTCTCGCCGTCGCCCGTGTCACCCTGCCCGAGCCCATGTGGAAAGCCGGACCGAAGCTGGTCAATGCGGAGATCAAGAACTTGATCGCGCTGAATGCACGCGGCGGCGCGGAGGCCGTCGAGGCGCGGATGGCGGAGCTGCGGACGGAGTATGGGGAGGAGGCCGAGCGTCCACCCACAAAGACTTCGCCCTCCGTATCCCAGGCTCAGACAAATTCTCCTTCGCTGGCTGAAGACGGTGACGACGTCAACCAAGGAACGGAAGCCGCAAAGGAAGAGGACGAAGTTGCAACAGATCCCGACACGCGATCTTCCGGGCCAGAGACCAAGAACGCCCCACCCAACGTATGGATCCTTCAATATAAACCCAACGACTGGACGGACAGCTGGACAAAGAACGCCGTGCCGGAAGGAGAGCTTCCGTGGAAGTCCGGCAAGGCCCTGCCCAAGGCCTTGAGGGCTGGCGATCCCGTGGTCTATTGGCGGGCCATCGATCCGGAGAACCGGGAGGACCGGGGCGGGCTTGTGGGCATCGGCACGGTGATTTCCACGGGAGCCGTTGATGAAAGCGGCATCCACCGTTTCCCCACCCGCGTCCTCCGGTTTGACGACAGCAGTCCGATCCCCCGCGACGAAGTGACCGCCATTCCGGACATCAACTGGAAAAACAGGCCAGGCTCGGTCCTGAGCTTGCTCCCGAACCAGACAAAACGCCTCGACACCTTCCTCCGCGACCGCGGCTGGCCCGGTTTACTGCCCGATCAGAAACCTGTGCTGGTCGAGCGGGAAACCCATGAAACACCGATCCGCTCAGACAGGCCGGAAACCAGCCGGGACTTTCTGGAGCGGGCTCCGCTTGCCTTTGCGCTTGCTACCCATGTGAACCACACCTGGACCGCCCAGACCAGCGCCAGCGAGAAACAGGAGCTGCTCACCAAATGGTGGCAAAAGGCATGGCACGGGCTCTGCCGTGGCAGCCGCGCCTGCCTGGACTGGCTGCACATGGAGCGCGTCACCCGGAAAACCAGGGAACCGGACGAAGCCGCCTTCATCCTGCACATCGAT
The DNA here is from genome assembly GCF_014842915.1 of Roseibium litorale. Taxonomy (GTDB): domain Bacteria; phylum Pseudomonadota; class Alphaproteobacteria; order Rhizobiales; family Stappiaceae; genus Roseibium; species Roseibium litorale. Next base: position 72,014 of record NZ_JACYXI010000018.1, read on the forward strand.
TCCCCCTGGGGCGGAGGCAAAACCACCTTCGCCAACTATCTCTCGCGGTTCCTCAACCGGACGGCTCACGGCATCAAGGACGACGACCCCCTGGTGAAAAACCTGCGTTTCGGCGACTGGGACAAGGAGTTTCAAGACCGGCGCTGGTTCACCGTCGAGTTCAACGCCTGGCAGCACGAGCATGTCTCGCCGCCCTGGTGGAACTTTTATGAAAGTATCCGCCGCCAGACCATGCAGGCGATCCTGTTCGAAAAGGGACGTTGTGAAGGCGGGCCTAACCTCTGGCGTCTATTGGTCTGGTTTCGTTTTCTCGCATTCGAATGGGCCTGGCGCATCGTGACCTGGCAGCTTGTCTGGACCGTCCTGATCATCTCCGCCTCGGCCGCCGGCCTCTATTATTTCGCACAGACCAAGCTCTACAGCGACCTCATGGCCGCTATCGGCGGTCAGGACGATACCACCGGCACCGTTTTCAGAGCTATTCTTGGCGTGAGCGCCACTGGCGGCGCTGCCGTCGCGATCCTGAAAGCCTTCCGCTCAGGACTGCAGACGATCATCAACAGCGCAGGCGCTTCGACCCATGCGTCCTCTCTCGGTGTTGCCGACCCGATCCAGAAATTCCGCAGCCATTTCAACTGGTACATGACCCAATTGCGACATCCCGTCCTTGTCGTAATCGACGATCTGGACCGCTGCTCGCCGAAATATGTCGTCGAACTGGTGCGCGGTTTGCTGACCATCTTTAAGTCGCCCCGTGTCGTCTTCGTGCTTTTGGGCGACAAGGACTGGATCGAGACCGCCTTTGCCAAAGTTCACAAGGAAATGGCCGAGGCGCATCAGGACACCCAAGTTTCCTTCGGCGGACGGTTTGCCGAAAAGACGATCCAGCTTTCCTTTCTGCTGCCCGTACCGAGCGCAGGTGCCCGAGAACTCTATTTGAAAGAACTTTTGGGGGCGGAGATAGCCGGTCAAGGCGGTCTAACAGATATGGCAGAGGCGCCGGAGCTGGAGGACGCTTTCAAACAGATCAATGACCGGTTTTCGGCATCTGAGACCTTCGCGGAGCAGAACGAAGCTGCGCGCAAAGGAGAAGAAATTCTTAGAGAAAGCGTTGCAAAAGCACCGGTCGAGCACCAAGGAGCCCTGCTTGAAGTTGGGCAAACCCGCATAAAGCAGATCAAGGCACAAAGGGCAGTGACAGCCCGTGGAGGACAAGAGGAAATCAAGCTGCATGGTCTGCGGCCATTGAAAGCGTTTCTCCCCGTAAATCCACGCCGGATAAAACGGATCATCAATATGGTGAGTGCCTATCAGGCCAGCGCACAGGCAACTGAAGGCATTGATCTTGGAACGGACCGCTGGCAGCAACTGGTCCTCTGGATTCTGATTATGTGCGAATATCCGAATGTTTGGGAGGCCATGGTGCGAAGCGAGGACTTCACCAAAGCCTTGTTCGACCGGCTCTGGTCTCCTGACAGACAAACGGAAGATGAAGGTAATTCGGAAATCGGCAAGATCTTAGAAAACAGCGACTTGGTCCAGCTGTTGAAAGGAATGCCTTTCTCTGGCAACTCCGAACAGCCTTCACCCTCAGCCCTATCTGCGGAAGCAATCGTCACGCTAAGGAGACTTACACCCGTCGGTTAAACAGATTTCCACCCTGCCACCATCTCCCGCTTTCCGGCGAAGCCTTTTTGCTTGGCGATCTCAAAGCCGGCGGCCTGGAGATTGCGGCGGACCCAGCCGGCGCTGGTGTAGGTGGCAAGCGTGCCGCCGGGGCGGGTGAGGCCGTAGGCGCGGGCGAGAAGATCAGCCTCCCAAAGCTCCGGGTTCTTTGACGGCGAGAAACCGTCGAGGAACCAGGCGTCGATGGCGGTCTGCGGCAGGTCTTCCCCCTCCCCATAGACAAGCCCGCCGGTCAGCTCCCGCGCATCGCCGATGCCGATGACAAGGTTGGCCTGTCCGAAGCTGAGTTTTGTCCAGCCTGACACTGGCTGCCAGAGCTGGCGCAGGCGCGCGGATTGGTCGCTGAGTTCCGGAAAAGCCGCATGCGCCCGCTCCAGCTGGTCTGCCGTCATGGGGTAAAGCTCGAACGTCAGGAAGGTCAGCTTGGGCGCAGGCTGCGTTTTGGCGAAACTCTCCAGAGCAGCCAGGGTCGTCAGGAAATTGAGGCCCGTTCCGAAGCCGAATTCGGCAATCGTAAAGTGCTCCCGTCCCGCCCAGCGCTCCGGCAAGCCATTGCCACCGAGAAACACATGCCGGGTTTCGGCCAAGCCACCCGCACGGGAAAAATAGGTATCGCCAAACGCCGGTGCACGCGGCACGCCATCGTCCAGCCACTCCAGGTCGGGAGCTTTCGGGATCAGGTGCTCAGACATGGGCGCGAAGCTCCCAGCGCAGAGAGGCTTTACCCCCCTCTGCCCCCATAAGGGGGCATCTCCCCCGCAAGTGGGGAGACAGCCGTGAGGAGAGGCTCAGACAGAAGGACCGGAGCCCCCTCACCCCAGCCCTCTCCCCAAGGGGAGAGGGAGTTATGCTGCGGCCAGGAGAGAGGGTAGCGTTCAAAGCAGTTTCCTTACCGAACAGAACTGGCTGGCGCGTTGAAAAGAAAAGAAAATCGCCTCTGGCTGCAGGAGTGCTCACTCTCTCCCCCGGGAGAGGGCTGGGGTGAGGGGCAAAACCGCGCGGGTTTCCGCCTGTGCTTCTCATCCCGGCAGTGATCTTCTCCCGAGTGGGGCGTCTTGTCTCGTCTGCCATGGGATCTGCCATTTCCCTTTGCGGTCCTGCGGCCTTGGCGCTATGTCCGGGTCTCGCGCTCTTCTACGCCGCTCTTCTTGCTGCTGCAATCATCCCGGCCCGACGATCAAAGGACTTCCATGGCTTCCACCCGCCCCCGCTATGATCTCGCCGTTGTTGGTGCCGGTGTCTTCGGGCTTTCCATTGCGCGGGAGGCCTTGCGCCAGGGCTTGAGCGTAATTGTTCTGGAAAAGGACAAGGTGGGCGCGGGGTCCAGCGGCGGGCTGCTCGGGGCCCTCATGCCGCATATGCCGGCCAGATGGAATCCGAAGAAAGCCTTTCAATTTGCCGCCCTTTCCAGCCTTGAGGCCCATGCTCTGGCGCTGGAAGAGGAGACAGGCGTTTCGACAGGTTATGCGCGCTGCGGGCGCATTCTGCCGCTGACGACACAGGACAAGCTGGACCATCATCTGGAGCGGGCGGAAGAGGCGCTGGAGCGCTGGCGCCCGGAAGAGACCGGTTTCCGCTATCAGGTCGAGCCTGCGGGCAGCCGGTCCGGTTGGCTGTCGCCGGAGGCCGCGCCCTTTGGTCTTGTGCATGAGACCCTTGCCGCCCGCATGTCACCGCGCGGCTGCCTTCAGGCTCTTGCCCGGTTTATCGATCTCTCCGGCAAGGGCAAGCTTCTGGAGGGCGCGGAAGTGACCGGCTTTGACGAGACCACGGGACGCATCGCACTAAAATCAGGCGCTGAAGAGATCCTGGCGGAGCGGCTGGTCGCCGCCTCGGGCCATCAGGCCTTTCCAGTGATCGCGGAACTGACCGGACAGATGATTGGCCGGGGAGAAAAGGGCCAGGCGCTGCTGATGGAAGGCAAAGGTCTGGAAGACAGACCCGCCATCTATTGTGACGGGCTCTATGTGGTGCCCCACGAAAACGGCACAGTCGCCATCGGCTCCACCTCTGACCGGGAGTTTACAGACGCTTCCGTCGACCCCGAACGCACCCGTGAGCTTGTCGAACGGGCCACCGCCTTCTGCCCCAGCTTGAAAGGCCGGGACGTTACCAGTGTCTGGGCCGGAATCCGCCCCCGCTGCAACCGCCGCGACCCGCTGGTGGGCTTACTGCCCGGTTATAAGAAGACCTTTGCGGCAACCGGCGGCTTCAAGATCTCCTTTGGGATCGCCCATCTCGTGGCGGAGTGCCTGGTGGCGGAGATCACGGGGCGGGAGGCAGCCACACCCCTGCCCGGCAGTTTCCGGCCCGCAGCACATTTCGGCTGAGTACTTGAAGAGGATGGTCGCGGACTGGACGGATTTGGCGTAAACCGTCCTTGCCCGCTGTGCGCCAATCCTTACCCTTGCTGCAATCAAACACATCCCGTTTTCCCGGAGACTTTCATGAGCCTTGAGAGCGTGCGCAACCATCTGGCAGACGTGGCCCCTGACCTGACCGTCATGGTGACGGAAGCCAGCAGCGCCACTGTGGATCTGGCGGCCGCTGCCCATGGTGTGGAGCCGGGCCAGATCGCCAAGACGCTGTCTTTCCGGATCAAGGATGAGGTCTGCCTGCTGGTTGCACGTGGCGATGCGCGTCTGGACAACAAGAAGGCCAAGACGGCCTTCGGCACCAAGATCAAGATGTTGGGGCTGGAAGAGGTGGAAGAGCTGACGGGTCATCCGGTGGGCGGCGTCTGCCCTTTCGGCCTTGCCCAGCCCTTGCGCGTTTTCTGCGATGTGTCTCTGAAAACCTATGACGAGGTGATCCCCGCAGCTGGTGCCACCAATGCTGCCGTGCGCATCACCCCGGAGCGCATGGCCAACATCACCGCCGCCACCTGGGTGGACGCCTGCCAGGACCCGCAGGGCTGAGACGCAATGGCCTATTGAGCCACGTACCAGTCCTTGCGGTGGTTCAGGGCGATCAGCGTATTGAGGATGATGGCTCCGAACAGTGAGGCCAGCACCGCCATGCTGTCGATCACCAGGAAGCTGACAGCGAAGATGCAAAGATCAATCAGGAGCTGGAACCAGCCCGCCTTGAAGCCGCTCTTGTCCTGAATATAGAGCGCCAGCATGCCGAGCCCGCCCGCGCTGGCGCCGTGGCGGAACAGCGCGATCAGTCCGACGCTGGCCGTGCAGCTGGCAACGATTGCGGCAACGAATATGTTGAGCTCTCCGAACTGGATATAATGCGGCAGCACATCGGCCATAAGCGAAATGGCCGTTGCCGAAATGAACGAACGGATGGTGAAGGGCACCCCCATACGCTTCAGGGCGAAGGCGTAGAATGGCAGGTTCAGAACGAAGAACACCGTGCCGAAGCTCCAGCCGCTGGCATATGAGATGAGGATCGAGAGGCCTGCTGTCTGACCGGTCACCAATCCGGCAGCCTTCAGGATCGACACCCCGAATGCGGCCATGACGATGCCGAAGAGCTGACCTTGCAGATTGTCGATCCGGCTATGTGCTGGAAGCTGCAGTGTCTGGTCGCTGTGCATATGCCTATCCTGTTATCGTCATTACCCCCGGGATGTCCCGGTCCTTGAACATTTCCTATCCAACAGCAAGCCCTGTGCCACAATCAGGACTATAACGGGTGCGGCAATCAGCCACCCGGGCTGGACTGTTCTGGAAAACATGAGCCTGATAGCCTTGTTTTCATCGCATTTGAAGGAGTTTCGGGATGTTGGGCTTGTCGCGCCGGGAATTTCTGCTCGGCACAGCCGGAGCGGGCGCCGCATTTGTTGCCGGAGGACTGATCGCCCGCCAAGCCAATGCCGCCAACCTCACACTCCCCGTTACCTCCCTTGACCATACGCTGTTGCCGGAAACGGTGACCCGCAACATGATGGGATTTGGCGCAGGCGGCCCGCCGCCGGTGCTCCGGCTGAAGCAGGGAGAGCCTTTCACCATCGACGTGGTCAATACGCTCAAGGAACCGACAACCGTGCACTGGCATGGCCTCAGGATCGCCAATGCGATGGACGGTGTGCCCTATCTGACCCAGATGCCGGTCGAAGCCGGGGAGAGTTTCCGCTACACCCTGACCGCTCCTGACGCGGGCACCTTCTGGTATCACCCCCACTGCAACACGCTGGAACAGATGGCCCGTGGCATGACCGGCCTGCTGGTGGTGGAGGAGCGGGACGATCCCGGCTTTGATCAGGATATCCCGCTCAACATACGAGACTTTCGCCTGGGCGGAGACGGGCAGTTCATCGATTTCTACAAGCCGCGCCTTGCCGCCCGTGGCGGCACGCTGGGGACGGTTGCCACGGTCAACTGGAACACGGACGAGCGCCACGATTTGCCCGCAGGCAGCTTGGTCCGATTGCGTCTCGCGGTCACCGACGTTACCCGCGTCGGCACCTATGATCTGACAAGCTACGACACAGGCAATGGCGCAGCGCAGGTCATTGCCCTCGACTCCAATCCCCTGCCCTCTCCGATAAAGCCGGAAGCCATCTTGCTTGCGCCGGGCCAGCGCGCGGACATCGCCCTGCGCGTACCGGACACCGAAGGCCAGGAGGTTCTGCTGACGCTCAGAACCGCAAAGGGACCACGGGTGCTTGCCAAGTTCCGCGCCACCGGGACAAGCCTGAACCGGGACTTGAGAGAGCTGCGGCCGCTCACGCCCAATCCCGTTCCAGAGCCGGATCTTGCCAATGCGGAAGTGCTCGAATTCGTCTTCGGCTGGTCACCGGGCGGCGATGCGCCCAAGCCCAGTTTCTGCGGCACGCTTGGCTATACGTTCTGGTCCATCAACCGGGTGGCCTGGGAGGGCGACAGCCCCGATCCGGTCGATCCGCTGGCAGTGATGAAACAGGGCAAGTCCTATATCCTGCGCCTGCGCAACGAGACGCAGAACGACCATCCGATCCATCTGCACGGCCTTTCCTTCCGCCTTTTGCGCTCAAACAAGCGGGAGCTGCCGCAACTGGTCACCGATACGGCGCTGCTACAGTCCAAGGAAACGATGGATGTAGCCTTGGTCGCGGACAACCCCGGCAACTGGGCCTTCCACTGCCACGTGATCGAGCACCAGAAAACAGGGCTCACGGGGTATTTGAGGGTCGAGGCTTAACGTGAAAATGATTGGGTGAAGCTGGAGTGATCCCATCCCCCGCGCCGTCCCGGACGAGCGAAGCGAAGATCCGGGACCTTCGGGAGGATTCACTCTTTCGAACCTTCAAAAGACAGGCCCCGGCTCAAGGCCGGGGCGGCTGGGGAACGAGCAGGCACGCTTCCCAAAAAAGAAGGCGGCCCGATGAGGCCGCCTCAGACTGCTGACAAACCCGTCGTTTTCGGCGGGTTTGTTTTTTTGCAGTTCAGGTTTTCAGGTGTCCAAGTTTTGGGATCTTTGAGAGATAGCCCGTTTCGTCTCATGCTGGGGCTTGTTTC
>NZ_JACYXI010000019.1 GCF_014842915.1 Roseibium litorale
GCTCAATAACGCCATGTCGATCACTCCATAGCCCCCGCTGAAAACACGCGAGGGAAGGTTCAAACATGGGTCAATTCTCAATGGAAATATCAGGCCAAGCCGGGTCACTTCTCAATGGAAATCAACAGGCATTGCTCAACGCTAAGGGGGAGGAGGGCTGGGCTGCCAAGCTCGAGATGGCCGCAGATCCTTTGTGCGCTCATTTCAAGGATCGTATTTTGGCTGTGGCAGAAGAAAACTGGGCGCAAGAGATCGATGCTGGCGCATTGGATGAGGCTCAGGTGGTTGCGCTTGATAGAAGCGGTGAAGCACCAGCCTCAACGAATGAAGCAATGTTTGCGATTTTGAAAGATAGATTGTCGGACCTTGATGACCTTCTTCTTCGCGATGCTTCACCGCGAGAGGCTTGGGCGGGAATATCCAAAGAGGCGGTCATGCGGCGGGAAATCGCGCGAGAACTGATCCATGCCGCCAACGCGATCTACACTGTGGATCAGGAGGCTGTGACCGCAGATGAAAAGGAAACCGATATCAGGTTGCGATCCGTAGCCTCTCTCCATGAGGCAGTAATCGAACTTAAGCTTGGAGATGATCGCACAGCTACAGATTTGCGCGATACAATTGAGCAACAGCTGGTGAAAAAGTACATGTGCGCGGAGCACAGCCGAGCCGGTGCCTTGATGGTTACCCTTTCGAAAGATCGGAAGTGGGAGCACCCGGACGAAAGCCGCTGGATCGGTGTGGAGGAACTTTTTTCCCTGCTGCGCAAAGAGGCGGCTCGGATTGAGGATGCGTTGGGTGGCACCGTTGCGATAGCCGTTCATTTTCTTGACTTGCGACCAAGACTTTTGCCGGAGCGAAAAAACACTGAGCTGGCTACATCAGAGTGATAGCCTGAGATGTCGTGCCAGACACCCAAGGACCCAACGGGCAGCGCAAGGGGGGGGCTGCGGTCCGGGCGATGGAAAATGGCAGCTAATACCTTAACTAGAATTTGGGTGCCAAGTGAACTTGCGCGAAATGCCAAGCGAAGTTGCGCGCTACAGGAAAGGGTAACACAAAAAAACCGAAGGCAGGATTGCCACCGGTGTCATTCGATTAAATTTGAAAGGAAGGATGGCTCCCTGAGCAGGACTCGCAGTCGACGAATTACTTGATCGTAAATATTTGAATAATATGCGTTATTTTTTCTTTGTAGGTTTTTTAGTGATGGGTGGCACCCTAAAATGTGCCCTAAAAGTGCCCTAAAAAATTAAAAGGATTCTCATCGATTGCTCAGGCAAAAATCTTGAGATGGTCTTTGTCAGGAAGCTAAAGGGGCCTAATCCGGCAATCGGGCAGGCAATCTGCCGCTGTCGAACAGAGAAGCTCGTCTGAGAATTGCGGGAGGGGGCAGTAGTGCTGATCTGGCTGGACAAGAGCAAGCGAGCGAGTGAACATATATGCATGATGGTCTGTTAGTGTCAGCTGGAAATTTTAAGGTAACATAAAATCGGAAATTTATTATGTCGCAGAAGAAGTATCAGGTTTTCGTTTCGTCTACATTTCGAGATTTAATTGAAGAACGACAGGATGCCATTAGAAATATCCTAGATCTAAAGCATATACCTGCCGGAATGGAGTTGTTTCCAGCTTCTGACGTAGATCAACTCGATTACATTAAAAAAGTTATAGACGAGTGTGACTATTATCTTCTGATTATGGGGGGGCGGTACGGGTCAATCGATGCAGATGGCGTGAGCTTCACTGAAAGAGAATATGATTACGCCGTTGAAACCGGAAAGGTTGTGATAGCCTTTGTCCACAGCAACCCTGATGCCATCCCTGTCGGAAAAAGTGATTTAGATCCCAAGGTTATAGAAGCTTTGAAAGGGTTTAGAGGAAAAGTCATGACTGGTCGTTTGGTTAAGACCTGGGCCACCCGTCAGGAACTAGAACCACTTGTCTTGAAATCTCTAATTCACGCCTTTAACGACTTTCCGCAAGTTGGTTGGATTCGCGGAGATAATGCGGCTACAGATGTAATACTGGAGCAAAGTAATAAGGTTCTTCAGGAAAATGTAAGATTGAGAGAGGAGTTGTCCAGTTTTGAGAGTAGAAATATTGTTGATTTTGATGATATAGCGACTTTAGATGATGTATTTACTGTTCGGGTTGAGACTTCAAATTATATTGTACGCCGTGGGACTCAATTCCATGATCGAACTATCGAGCTAACATGGCGTCAGATTTTTGTAGCTCTAGCAGGTGTGTTGGACAAAGCGAGAACCGACGATGCCATTCTTACTGCCGTCAAGGAGGCGGCAAACGAAATCGGTTTTCAACCCAAAATCTCTAGCATAAACCACACGGACAAGGTGACGATCAAAATCCAGCTTGAGGCATTAGGCTTACTAAATGTGAGAGTAAGCAAAACTGTTAAGGGTGGAGTAGCTGAGTTTTTGTTTCTTACACCTAATGGACGACAACTTTTCGTTCAAAATCGCGTTGTTAGAAAGTAAGTCGATAATTATGTTTGGCGTCAGAGAGAGGGCGGTCAAATTTAAGAGAAAGGCGATTTTGGCTCGTTTTTATAGATGCAAAGATCTGGAAGAGAGTTTTATCCCAACGGTGCCTTTTAAGGCCTTGCATCGTCGGTGCAGCCAATCGCGGCGATCTGCCGGGCTTTTTCCAGCAGGCTTTCACGCTGGTTATATTCGTCCTGGATTTTCAAAATTCGCTCGAACGCCATTTCCGCTTCGCGGCCGTGATGCAAGGCTGCAACCGCCAATGCTTTGACGGCTCTCTCAAGCTGTTCGCGACTGATGGCTGCTGCGGAGTGCATGGTCAAAGCAGTTGGTTTGGGTGGTCTTCGTTGTCGGCCTGCGCAAGACGGTCACGCGAACACGATACCGGTCACAGCGACAGCGCCGGGGGCCTCGGGACCGCATATGTGCCAAATCTCACATTGGCGTTTCGCTTCTGAGCGGCGGATATGGAACAGATGAACCGGAGGCAAATCGCCTAAATCTTCCGGCTCAAGGCCGAAGTCTTGGGCTTTGCGGTAGACTTCTGAAACGGTGAAGGCCGCACCTAGATCGACGTGCCCAAGGACGAAAGCCGCCCATGGCAGGCCGTCTGCGTTTACAAAGAAGTTGAGGCCGTTCATTCGCCGGTCTCCTTCGTTGGGAAGGCAGGCAAAGGGGCGGCTTTGCTTGACGCCAGCAACCGGGAGGCCTCAAGAATGAGACCAATCAGTCCATGCTTTGCCACCAGTTGGGCGGCGCGTAATTGGGCGTCACGATGATTTGCCAGCCATTCGTCCGCTGAAATCGCCTCCGCTGTCGCGCCTGACAGATAGGCATTCAGCCAATAAGTTACGGCTTGTTCGCCGCCTGGGGCATTTGTTGCCTGCAATAGCGCATGGGCGTTGAGGGCTTCCGCAATCATGGCTGCCGCCGCGCTCGGGTCTTCTAAGTCTTCGGCCACCGTACAAAGCGGATGCTCCAGAAAACGCAGGCTACTTGAGCGGTGTTCAACGGGCGCCGAAAGCTTCCATATGACAGGGCCGACAGCCCGGTAGGGGGAAGCCGCTTCCGCAGAAAAGGGCGGTTTTGGAAAGGCCGTCATCTGACACACCTCAAAAAAAAGCGACCGGCGAACCGGTCGCGTCAGTTGGGGAGGAGGCTAGGCGGCTTCTTGTTCGCCGCTCATGTTGTCGGTGTTTTTGCTCTCGCCATTTGCCGCCATCAGCGCGGTTTGCATCTGCCAAGCATTCGACCAGTCGGTATAACGCGGGTCTTTCTTGGTGAACGGGTTATTGGTTACCGGCTGGCCCTCACTGGCGGCTTGGATGCCTTGCACCTGGGCTTCGTTCTTTTCGCCGTTGAGGCCAAGAACGCCTTCGTAAAGGTCAATTTGGGCTTCCCGCTGTTCGCGCTCTTCCTTGGTCATCTTTTCGCGCCGAAGCACTTCCCTCATGGCGTCGGTGTCAAAGCCTTGCTTTTTCGCCGCCTTGTAGATCTCGGAAATATCGGTGCCGATTTGCGCCTTTTCTTCTTCAAGGCGTTTGATTTCGGAATAGAAGCCTTTCAGCGTTTCCGAAGCCAAAGTGGAAGAATTGGAGCCGGTTGCAGGTTGCTGCTTCGCGCCGGTCTTCTTGGCATTGCCGGTGGAAGGTTTATTGGCGGCAGCTTTCGCGGTCGAAGCCTTGGCCGGTTGGGTTTCCCTGGTCGCGTTGGCCTTGGGTCCGGCTTGGTTTTCTTCGGAGTCTGCATTTGTCATTCCATCGCTCCATGCTGTGAACTGGGTTGATGATGAGATACAAGAATTCCATTATCACCTTCAAAGGTGATAATCAAACATAATGAAGATGCATTTGGATAACGCAGATCCGAGAGCCGGTATCATCGCGGAGGATGGGACCGATCCTTTCGGCCTGCAAACCCGCTTGTTTCAGCCACCGGACAAATGCAGGCTGCATAAGGGCAATGAGGGTTTGAGCGCCGACAGATTTTGCAGCCAGGGCGATTGCGCGAGCATTTTCGGAAAGAGCAGCGTTTTTCTCGGCAGGCGCAAGGGTTGGATCAACCGAAAAGCGGGTCGCTTCCCAAGTCGCATTATCGATAGGTGGATTTTCCAATATGCCCCTGGGGATGGATGGCAATCGGCCTAAGGCCGCGTCCCGGATCATGTAGGTGAACGTGCCGCCGTCAAAAGAGCAAGGGTTGAACCGGCTTGCAGCGATCACCCGCCCGTCAACATGTGTCAGAACATACCGTGTGTTCGGATTGTCGTAGCAGTCCCATTCAACGTCATTGTTGTGTGGGACGGACCAGCGGTAGCTGTCAACGAAAAGGGCTTTTCTAATCTGGTGATGCTGATACCAGAAATCGCCATGGAGATGGGCGGTTTCCCATGTCAGGCAAACGGTTTCCATGTCACTGCCTCCTAAGGTTTAGACGGGGGGCAGTGTCAAATATTTCGGTTGTATGTGCGGCTATTTTATAGGGTGAATTGTAAGCCCAGCGTAGGAGCAGATGTTAATCACCACTAGGAAACTCGACACACCTATTGATTTTTGGATCGCAAGTTTCCGCTGCTTTATTGCCGCTTCCGAAGTGCCGAAATGAGCCGCGACTTGCTTAGCTCTGAGGCCGTTGGCGAACAGAAAGACCAGTTCTTTCTGTGGCTTGGATAAGCTATGCGCTTTCAGGGCCAAATCCTGATAATGGTATTCGCGGAGCAAAGAGATAGCCCGGTTTTTGCTGGTCTCGGACAGCTGCTTTCTCAGACTTAAACCGGCAATCATGCGGTTTCCGCCAATGTTTTGCGAAAACACGATGCCTCCGGTCAATCCATGCGCATAGGCGGCTTCTGAAAAGGCATCGTTCGGAGCTCTGTTGTCCCAACTGTTCCAGCCCGGGTAGCGCATTCCGGTTACGAGGACAGGATCACAACTCAGCCCGTCCAGCTCAAAATACTGTTCTTGCCACTGCAAGGGGTAGTTTGTGAAAAGCCCCGGCTCGCTGGATGAAAATAGGCCGATGCCAATGGCAAGTCCGCAATCGCCAATATTCAGCAAATCTGAATCGGGTGTGTCGATGGTACGCATGTTGATACTCACCTTTCTAGGTGAATATAACCTCTTTCTTATTTACATACAACCGAAGGATGTTAATAGTTAATTTCTGCATCCGGGGGGCGTTTTATGGGCAATAAGAGGCAGCAGACCGCGAGAGATCGGCTTCGCGAGGTCGTCAGTGAAATGGAAGATGCGGAAGCCGAAGCTTTGTTAAAAGAAATAAAGCAAAATAGGGAGGAGGAGACTTTGTTAAATAAGTTGGAATCTACGGTTTAATTTTTCTCATCTCATGAATACGGTTTAACTCTGCTTCCGCTTCGTCATCTGTCATCGTTTCGATGAGTTCATACAGTTTTATCTTACTCTCAGAGAACGGATTTTTGTTATCAAGTATGGCTGCATTTGGAATGCTAAGAACTTTGCAAATGCGTTCCAGATTTTCCCACGTCAGGGTTCTGGTTTCCCCGCGCAGGAACTTGCTTACCGTATTCACGCTAAGTTCGGCTTGCTTCGAGACCTGGCTGGGGTTTGTCCCTTTGTAGGCAATAAGGGCACGCAAGTTTTTCCGCCTGCGGTCCCAAATCGCCTGATCGCTATCGAGCGTCATCGTCCGTTCTCTCCATTCTCACATTACTCCGATTTTCACCTTTCTAGGTGAAGTTGTGAATATCCCAAAAAGTTATTTCCAACGCCTCTTGATATGAAGTTAACCTTTGAAGGTGATTTGGTTAGTTGAGGGTTTGGCGTTGTCCGGTATCCATCCGCATTTCGATCCCTGTAGAGTCGCGCTTTGGGACATTCCCGATACAGGCGAATTCAGGGAGTGGGTTTCTCAAACGCTGTGCGCACTCGATCTCACGCCCTACGGCTGGTCGATCCGTTCAAACGTTGCTCCGAATTTGGTCTCCAAGTTTTTGAGCGGTGAACAGGCGGATTTGAGACTGCACACCGCGAGTTGTCTGGTTCGCGCGGCATTCAGGATCGCGCAGGAAAAAAATATGACAGTTCCGAGGCTCCCGTATCGGCCGTAGTGCGCCCCGGCACATCAAACGCCCCGAAAATTCGATGGAGGTTTTACGATGGAACCGTCAAAGGGACCGCGTTTGTCCAAAATTCCGGCTGGGGCGGTCTTAGACCCCAACTTGAAACACCGGGATATAAGGGTTCTCGCCTTGCTGGGTATCAGCGCGGACAGGGCTGGTTATTCTATCCGTTCGCAAGTCAAGATGGCACGGGAGTTGGGGGTTGGGCGGACCACCATCCAACGGGCGCTTGCCGCCCTGGTCGCGGCGGGCTGGATTGAGTGGCTGGTGAACAAGCGGCCGGATGGCGGGGCTTGCTCCCATACCTACCGTATCTTGCAGCCCGGCCACGGCCAGGCTGCGCAAGGCGATTTGCTAACAGAGGGGGCGGGCGCTCCAGAGTGGCGGAAGTCTCCCCCAGGTATCGTAGAAGGGCAGGCCGTGCCCATTCAAAGGGGCAGCTATAAGAACGGCTCTTCTAAAACGAAAGAAGATGACAGCCCTAGCCGGAAACCAGAGACCCCGGAAAGGGGCAAGGAAGACGGGACAGACAGCGGGGCAGGCGAACAACAACAGCGGCAAACGGGCGGGCAGGCCCAAGGGCAGGAGACAGAAGGCGAGGCCCGGTTTGTGACGGTTGCCGCGCGGCGCTTGAAATCTCTTGGGCTTGATATCGGGTCCGCCCGCTTCCGGGGCGGGGCATCGCCTTTGCGGTCCTGGTTCCGGGCGGGCTGCGATCTCGAATTAGATGTTATCCCGGCCGTGAACCGGGTTTTGGCGCGAGCGCCGGAGCCGCCTTATTCGCTGAACTATTTCAGCAAGGCGGTTTTTGCTGGCCAACGGTCGCGGCTGGAATTGTCGTCCAAGCATCCCAAAGATTTCTTATCGAAAAACAGACACTTAGAGCGAGAACGAAGGGCTGAGGCCGATTGCGCGGCCGCGCTTGCCGCGCTCGATCTGGAATGCGCGGGGTCCTGACGATGGACAAGCAGGAGAAGGACCGCGTTCGCCGGGAATTTATCAACCGGCTCAAATCAGGTTTCAGGAAAGTTCCGGTCGACAATTCGAGGCTCTATTTCGATGAGATTTGCCGACAGTTGTCCGAGTTTGAGACGGAAGTCTTGAACGAAGCGGCAGACCGCCTGTTGCGTAGGGCGCGGACAACCGTTTGGCCGGTCATCGGTGTTTGCTTTTCGACTTGTAGCGACGTGCGCCAAGAGCTCGCGAAGGCAAACGGGCCGGTTGAACCCGCGCCGAAGCGGGGTGAAAAGGCGCTTTTGCCCGAACGGGTCGCCGTTGAGTTGGCACTTCGGGAAGACTGGCAGCTTGTTGCGAGCGCTGTACGGGACGGCTGGCATGTCCGGCTGGTCGATTTCTATCGAAAGTTTCGACAATTGCCAGACCTCCGGCAATGCGAAGACCTCTTTGTCGAAACCGTCGAGGGGCGGAAACGGTTTGAACGCCTGGGGGACGCCAATTGTCCCGGATCTATCGCTTGGCACGCCCTGAAGGGCCTGGATGGGCGCAAGCGGCTCTATCAGAAAATTATCGATGAAGAACACACCAGACTGCGTGCGAAAGGCTGCTTCGATGACCGAGACCGTTAGAAAACCACAAGCCGAAAACGCAGATCCTCTGCGCCTGACAGCTTCAAAGGTGGAACGAAAGAAAGAGGCTTCTCGGCGGATGGGTTATCAACGCGGAGCCTATCTTGAATGGTTGTACAACAAACACATCATTGGCGAAGCGCAGTACCTAGCTGGGTGTCGGGTGCGTGCTCTCTTTGTGGAGCGTCAGGGATATAGCAAAAGCCTCGATCTGGTGAACCCGCGCGTTGATGGAGGAAAAATCGACCGCGACTTCTTATTGGTGGCGACGACCGATGCAGAACGCATGCTGAAAGTGCTTTCCACAAAGCTAGGGCAAGATCAAACCTTTGTAGTCTTTTGCGTTTTGGGGCTCGGTTTCTCCATTCAAGAAGTTGCAGCGCATTTTGTCGACCAGGGTAAGGAAGGAAAATCGGAGAAAGTCGACAAGGCGACGAAGGACTATTGCGGCCGGTTGTTTCGGGATGGACTTAATCATGCGGCGTTCTTCTTCGGTTATGCCGTAGCGGCCGCACGATCTACCAGAGGGCTAAATTTACCTATTCATAGATGAACGCAAACTAAAAATTGTATTTTGGTTGTAACAAAATCCTGTTGACTAGATAGTCAATTTGATCATTCATATTTTCTTGATAAACATAGTTTTGGAGGTTGTTATGCGGCTTTCTTTGGAAATTTTATCATCGATATTTGTGCTTTTACTATGTATGAATCAATCTTTTGCAATAGACTTGCAAATAAGTCCATCAAACGGATCTGATATAAAATCAGATAGCCAATATTACGTAAAAACAAGTTGCAAGTGGCACGTAAAAAATCTTGAAGATTATGCGAGTAAATTGAATTCATATGGTGATTACGATGTTTCATCAAGTAATGCGTTAAGAAGAATCGGAGAATTTGTGAGGCCGCATGGTGCTTCAATTGTGTTCCAATATATTGGTTTTTCAGATCGTCCAAGTGTGACGATTAACAGTAGTAACTTAACGGTCGAAGATGCAAAGTCGTTAGCAGCAGATCAGGTGCACCTTATTTTTGAGTATGCAAAAGATCGAGGTAATCAAAAAGTGCCACATACGAGTGGTTGCGATCTTAGTTTCTTTCTTTTTGGAAAGTCAGATCAAGCTATTTATACAGGATTGGCGGTGTCAACCGAAAATACTTCAAGTCGATCTTTGCCTGCAATGCTTGCATTCTTTGACAAAATTGTTGAGAGTGCTTCGGTAATACTTTGGAATAAGCCAATAAGTTCGACTCTTCAGTCGCATGTTGAGCAGGGAAATAATATTATTGATGCATATAATCAATACAGGGAGACTTTGAAGGAAAAAATACTGGTTCCTCAAAGTGTAAAGTTACGAGAGGGTACTACAAAAATTGAAACGCATGCCGTTACTGTCACTGTCAATGTTAGGCGCGTGGATAGCTATTTAAAAGATTACAAAGATATCCCTTTCTCAAGCAATGCTGACCGGTTTTTGTCCGAGAATGATTTGCCAAGTTTAAGTAAATCCTCAAGGCTGGTGGATCAATCTGAAATAAATTCATTTCTGAATTCTTGCGTTCAATTTAGAGAGAAGCTGGAGCAGAGTGGAATAAAGTCAGAGTTAGATATTGCATATTTAATGACAGTTGCTTTGAAGAGATCCTCGCCAGACCTTTTGAATGTGCGACGTTGTTTGGGGAGGGCGCGGCTCTTTGAGGCTCAACGTGAGGTCAATGTTGCAAGGTTGATTCGAAGGAAGCTTGGGGACATTTACGTAATTCCAAAAGATGTTGCAGATGAATTTATGAAACAGTACGCGGCAGAGATAAACCTTGATGGATTGGAAGAACTCAAAAAGGAACAGGCGGTTAATTTTGCGTACAAGAAAGAAAAAGATAAGATAAATGGTTTTTTTAACGTGTATGGAAATTTTGTTGGATCAAAGTCGAATGAAATAGATTGGGAGTATTATACTAAACGTTTGCGCGATAATTTTTCAGACACACTGATTTTCTATGATGTGGGATCTCTTATGGATGGTTTTAGCATTAAAGATAGTCCTGAAGTGGTAATTCAGGAAATATCAAAAAGAGGCTACAATCTTCACAATTGTTATGTTCAGAATACAGGAAATTATAGCGATGGAGATGAACTCGGTGATGGGTATTTTCAGAATGGTCACTTTATTTACTTAATGCATAAGGTTGATCCGCCTACGATTGAAACAAAAGACTTGAAAAAATTGAAACCGGAGACCGCTATTGTTGTTCGGGGATATTTCGACAAATCAACCAATAAGATTGCAATTTTGGAAACGGTTCCTCGCTCTGCACTTCCAATATTTAAGTTAAGAAATACATGCAATGATCTTTGGGATCCGGTGTCGAAGAAGGATTTTGTAGTTTCTAGATAGACAGGAATAAAGCTGAGTTGACGTTGCAAGTTTGAGTATCCAGGTATCGTCATTTTGGTAGGGAGTTCAGATTTTCCCCATTCCTGCTCGAATTTGGGCTTGAACATATCCTAACTGTCTTGTAAGTTTCCTTCACTCTCCGTAAATGCGCCACCGGGAAACCGGGCGGCGCATTTTCTTTTGGGGCGGGTGTCAATGCAGCATGTGAGCGCGAATTTTGATGCCTTCCTGAAGGGGATTAGTGACGTGGAGCGCAACCAAGTTCCCTTCGCTATCGCCTTGACGCTCACCGAGACCGTCAAGGACGTTGAGCGCAACAGTCTGAAGAGCATGATGCGGCGGCTCGATCAGCCGACGCCGTTTACTCAGCAAGGTCTTGCAATCAAGGCCGCGAGCAAACGGAACCTTGAAGCGTCTGTTTTCTACAAGGACCGGCAGGCCTCCTATTTGGAAAAGCAGGAAACGGGTGGGACGCGCTATCCGAACAAGCGGGCGATTCCGGTTCCTGTGAACCAGCGCCTCAATAGGTTCGGCAATATGCCGCGCGGAACGTTGAAGAAACTGTTGTCCCGGCCTGACGTATTTCAGGATGAAATCAACGGTGTTGCCGGTATTTGGCAGCGGCCAAAGAAGGTGAAGCGAGGAAAGTCTAAGGCTCTAAAGCTTCTGGTCGCCTGGGAGCCGAAAGCGAATTACCACGAACGCCTGCGCTTCCAAGACGGCGCACGCAAGACAACGGCGGCGCGGATCGCCACGAACTTTGAGCGCTCAATGAGCCGCGCCCTGCGTTCGGCACGTCGATGATCGCGGGTCCTTTCCAGAAGTTCACGCCCTGGGGGGTAATTCGCGACCGTGGGACTTTGAGACACGCGTTGAAATTCAACGTGTTAGGATGATCTTTATGTTTATGTTGCGCCCATGTCAGACCGTGAGAAATACCCCTTGCCGCGTGGTGTCAAAGACGCGGTAGTCAACCGGGCGCAACTCGCTGAAGCCTTTAACACGACAGAGCCGACCATTGACCGGATGCGCCGGGATGGGATGCCGGTTCTTGAGGAAGGATCGAACGGGCGATCCTATCAATTCCAGCTTTCCGATTGCTACGCCTGGAAGATGGCGCGGGAAAGCGAGAAGAGGGCGGCGGAAGAACAGGTTGCCGATTCCGTCCGGCAACTGCGGATGGAATTGCTCGGCGGGGACCACAACGAAACAGCCGAACAGCTTTTTAGCCCGAAGCAGCGCAAAGAGCTTTACGAAGCCGAACATGCCTACAACAAGCTTGCCGCAATGCGGGGTGATCTGGTTCCGCGCGGAGAAGTGGAAGGCCTGTTTAACAAGGTTTTCGATTTGGTCCGCAAGGCGGTCAACGGAATGCCTGACCGTCTGTCACGAGATGCCGGGTTGACTGGACGGCAGGCCGAACAGGCGGTTGCCGTTGCTGACGATATCCTGGGCGAATTGCACAGAACCTTGAGCGAATTTGCCGACAGCGCAGAAGCCGGGAACGGCTTTCTAGAAGCGGCGGAATAACATGACAACATTTCGAATGCCTGAGCGTCCGCACGGCTGGCGGCCGCCCGAGTATGCGCGGGCGGTCGGCTGCTTGCGGTCTGCGTTGCCGACAATTGCGCCAATCCGCCGTCAAGTGGTTTCGCAATGGTCGGAACAATCGCGGTTCTTGAACGACAACGGGTCAATCGTTCCCTGGCGAAATAGTGTCACGCCTTACATGGTCGAGCCTATGGACGTTTCAACGTCCCGGAGGTTTCGCGCCTGTGTGTTTGCAGGACCTGCCCGAACCGGCAAAACCGATGCTCTGATTTTGAACAAGACCGGGCACACCATCAGTTGCGATCCGCAGGACGTGCGTATCGTTCACATGAGCATCGATGCGGCGAAGGAATTTGCCCGGAAGAAGCTTGCCGCGCTTATCCGGTATTCGCCGGAGGTTGCCGCCCGGTTGGGGAAGGACCGCTACGACGACAACACGCTAACGAAGAACTTTGAGGGCAACATGTCGGTGGACGTGGCTTGGCCCGTTCCGGCCAAAATGTCGGCTTCCGATATTCCGCTAATGTTGCTGACCGATTACGACCGGATGCCGGAAGATATCGGCGGCGAAGGAACGCCGTTCGACCTGAGCTTTAAGCGCACGCAAACCTTCGGTTCGCGCGGCATGACGATTGCGGAGAGTTCGCCGGGGCGGATCGTCCTAGATGACGATTTTGAAGCGCCGGAAAACCAGCCGCATCTTGCGCCGCCATGCACGGGAATTCTTGCAATCTACAATCGCGGGACACGCGGCCGGTTCTATTGGCCTTGTCCGGATTGCTCGGAATCATTCGAACCCGATTTCCGGTTGCTGCAATATCCAGAAGAGGGAACGCCAGCCGAAAAGGGGCAGGCGGCGTTTATGGCCTGTCCGCATTGCGGTTGCATTTTGGAGCACCGGCATAAGCGCGAGCGGAATCAGCTTGCGCGATGGATGCATGAAGGCAAGGGCGGTCAACTGGTTTCTATCCATGACGAAGCCTTGCGGGAAACCGACATTGCTAGCTGGTGGCTGAATGGGACGGTTGCCGCCTTTCAGAGTTGGGCGGAACTGGTCACGCGGTATGAAGGCGCTTTGGAGGAATTCGTCAGCACGGGGGATTCCAAAGCCCTGAAAACGACCGTTACGGTTGATCAAGGCAAGCCGTTCTCCGAACGGATTACCGCCGATGATGACGAATTGTCGGTGAAGGAACTGAGGGACAGAGCCGAAAAATACCAACTCAATATTGCGCCTGCCGAAACCCGGTTCCTGATTGTTGCGGTAGACGTGCAGAAAGGCCGGTTTGTGGTCCAAGTGTTCGCGTTCGGTGTCGAGCTTGAACATTGGGTGATTGCCCGAATGGACATTCACACGCCACCGGAGACCGCGCCACGGGCGAAAGATCGGGCCATTGATCCGGCTCGATACCCGGAAGATTGGGACGTGCTTTTTGACCTTTTGGAGCGCGAATTTCCGGTTCTCGGGTTGGCGTTTTCGTTGGTTCCGGTTGCCCTGGTTGTTGATAGTGCGGGCGAAGATGGGGTTACCAAAAACGCATATGCGTTTTATCGCCGGTCGAAGATCAAGGGATATCGGGGGCGTGTGTTCATTTCCAAGGGAATGACACGCTGGGACCGTGACCGGGCCGTTCTGAGAACGCCGGAGAAGCAGGAAGGCAAGCGGCTTAAGCAGGCCAGCGATTTGAAAATCCTTCAAATTGGCACATGGCGGCTCAAATCCGAACTTGTCGCCGCATTGTCGCGTACCGATCCGGGGCCGGGGGCCTGCCATCTGTCCAAGAACCTGCCTTCAGAAGTTTTCGAGGAACTCTGCGCGGAAGAAAAGACCGCAAAGGGCTGGGCTTTGAAGAAGGGCAAAAAGCGCAACGAAGCCTTTGACCTTGGGGTCTACGCGCTTGCGCTGGTGATCGTGCTTAAGGGCGAACGGATAAATTGGAACCGGCCCCCGGCCTGGGCGGCGGAACTGGAAAAGAATGCCTTCGCCCGCGTACGTCCGATGGCTTCGGACCATGAAGAAGCAACAGGCGATGGCGGCACCGCGGAAGTTGAAACCGAAGCCGAAACCGCAACGCCGGAGAGCCCAAAGCCGGAAAGGCAAGTCCGACCTAACCGCAAGAAGCGGTCACGTTCACGGCACCGTCGCGGGTTAGGAGACTACTAAAGATGGCAAATCTGTTTGACGAAATCCCGAATGTTGAACCTCTCAACATTCGGGCGGGCGATCATGTCCAATGGCGCAAGCCGGATCTTGCCGCAGATTATCCGCCCAGCTCCTATATTCTGGACTATCAGGCGATTTTAGAAGCAAACGCGGAAACGCGCTTCGTCCTGTCGGCTAGGGACGAAGGGGGGAGCTTTCTCGTGTCTGCCACCTCTGCGGACACGGAGGATCTCGTTCCGGGCCTCTATCATTGGGTTGCCGTCATCACCCGGATTTCTGACGGGGCGAAGCGGACAATCAATCAAGGCCGCTTCGAAATACTGCCCAACCTGGCAACCGCAACCGGCGACCACAGAAGCCACAATGAACGGATGCTTTCGCAGATTGAGGCTCTGATTGAAGGGCGGGCCAAGTCGGACGTTGCCAACTACTCCATTGCAGGCCGCACCCTGACGAAGCTGTCGCCGGAGGAACTGACGAAATGGGCCGCAACCTATCGCCGTCTTGTCCGCAAAGAGCGGGAAGCACGGTCAGGTAAAAGCGGCCGTAAGGTCCACAAGGTGAGGTTCCTCTGATGGGTATTTTCTCAAGATTATTCGGGAAGACCGAAGAAAAGGCACCGACGACCCGGATACACACCCGCCTTGCTGTGCGCCGTTTCAAGGCTGGCAAATCGGATCGCATTTCGGGATTTCCGAGTTCCTTAAACGGGCAGGGGATTCAAGAGGACGTTCGCAGCGCCTTGCGCGGGCTTATCTCCCATAGCCGCCATGTCAGCCAAAACAACGACTACATGAAGGGGTTTTACGGCCACGTTCGCCGGAACGTCATCGGGCGCAAAGGCGTCCAGATCAAGCCCCAATCCCGTTACCCCAATGGGGACTTGGACACAGGCGCAAACCGGCTGATCAAAGAAGCCTGGGAGGATTGGGGCAAGCGCGGCAACTGCACGGTATGCGGTAAGTATACCTGGAAGGACGTGCAACGCATTGCGATCAGCTCTTGTCCGCGAGATGGGAATTTTTTGCTGCGCGTTTATCGCGGCAAACAATACGGGAAGTACGGGTTTCAAGTTCAGATCTTGGATTTTCTGCAACTCGATATCGACTTGATGGCGGATTTGGGTGGCGGCAGCTATATCCTGTGCGGGATTGAGTTTAACGCACTCGACCGACCGATTGCCTATCACTTGTTCAAGACCAATCCCGGCCGATTTGGTTTCAGGGGCGAACGTGTCCGCATCCCAGCTAGCGATATCGTCCACCTCTATAATCCCTACGATCTTTCAACGTCCGTTGTCGGGGTGCCCTGGGCGCACACCGCCTTGCGGCGGCTTGGTCTTATGGGAGAGTTCGAAGAAGCGGCGGCGGCAAATGCCCGGTGGGGCGCATCAAAGATGGGCTTTTTCACGAAGCGTGCCGATATCGAAGAGGAAGGGCCGGTTACAGGCAGGGCAGAGGGTAGCGACGGCGACGGCGACACTATAACGGAACCCGAGATTGACGAAATCGAAGCGGGCTTGCTGGAGACGTTGCCGGAAGGATGGGATTTTAAAGCCTTCGATCCAGCATACCCAAGCGGTGAAATGGGACCCTTCATCAAGGCGATGCTGCGCGGTTCGGCGGCAGGACTCGGTGTCGCTTACACGTCTTTGGCGAATGACCTTGAAGGGATCAATTATTCAGGTCTCCGGGCTGGTCTTGGGGAAGAGCGTGATGAATGGACCGTTTTGCAAGATTGGTTTTCGGATCATTTTTGTGGTCCGGTTGCGGCGTCCTGGTTGGATATGGCTTTGCTGACCGGGGCGATCAATCTGCCGTTCGCCAAGCGAGACAAATTCGCAGCCATTTCCTGGACTGCTCGCGGATGGCGAAGCGTCAACCCGAAAGACGATGCAACGGCCAATTCGCTCGACATGCAAAATCTTCTGAAGTCGCCGCAAGAAATCTGCGCTGAACGGGGCCGTTCGCTTGAAGAAGTCTTGGATGACTTCAAGGAAGCGGCCGACCTAGCACAAGGGCGCGGCATTGACTTTTGGTCCGCGCTCGCAGGCGGAGCCGCCGCCATGATTGCAGCGTCCAAGCTGGACAGCAAAGAGGACTGAAAACATGCAAAATGAAAATATCAGGTTGCCGGAACGGATGTTCCGGCAAGGCGTAATCGTGCGGGCTGAGAACGGCGGCGTGGAGGAAATTCCGCAAACCTTAAGCCTGTCGTTTTCGAGCGAAGAACCTGTTGAACGCTATTTCGGTTACGAGGTTCTGGGCCACACACCCGGCGAAGTGGACGCGGGCTTTATGGAAAGCGGGCGTGCCCCTCTGTTGGTCGATCACAGGGCGTCTATAGATAATCAGATCGGCATCATTGAAAGCGTTTCCTTTACGGGCGGCAAGGGCCGCGCGGATGCTCGCTTTGGCAAAAGCGAGAGGGCACAGGAAGTCGCTAAGCGCGTGGCAGACGGCGAAATTGTCAACGTGTCGGTTGGCTATCGCCCGAATGCGATTGAGCTCGTGAAGGAAGGCAAGGGAGACCTGCCGACCTATCGCGTCACCAATTGGACCCCTTTTGAAATCTCGCTTGTTTCCGTTCCTGCCGATCCTTCGGTTGGGATCGGGCGCAATCGGGCAGATGGGGGCGGCGAAATCACCCTAGAAGTAACACGGAAGGTAAATGCAATGCCTGCAAACTCTGAAATCCGTTCGGACGATCCGAACACGGAAGAAGCCCGTAAGAAAGCCGTTGATCAGGCTCGGGCCGAAGAAGTGGCGCGTGTTCGCGAGATCGAAGCGATTGGCGCGCAGTTCAACTGCCGGGACAAGGCAAGCGCTGCGATTAAGAACGGCGATTCCATCGACCTTTTCCGGGGGGCTGTCTTGATGGCTCTCGGTGAACGCGGACAGGAACAGATTTCGGCGGCCGCCGATATCGGCCTTACACCGAGCGAACGGAAACAGTTTTCATTCGTCCGCGCCTTGAATGCCCTGGCAAACCCCAACGACAAGCGGGCACAGGATGCGGCGGGCTTCGAACGCGAATGCGGTGCGGCAGCGGCTAAGGCGCGTGGCAAGGAACAGCGTGGAATTCTTGTTCCTGCTGATGTTATGCGCTCGGATATGCACGGGCAAACGCGCGGTCTGACCGTCGGTGTGTCTGCCGAAGGCGGTGCGCTTGTCGGAACCAACTTGCTGGCGAGTTCGTTCATTGAGCTTTTGCGTGCGCGGGCGGTTGTCCTGAAAATGGGCGCACGGATGCTGAACGATCTGCAAGGCAATATCGCGATTCCGCGTCTCACGGGCGGGGCGACCGCCTATTGGGTAGGTGAAGACGGAGCGGTGACCGCTAGTCAACAAGCCGTTGATCAGGTCGTCTTGTCGCCGCACACGCTCGGCGCCTTGACCAGTTACAGCCGTTTGTTGCTGCAACAGTCTTCGCTTGATGTTGAATCTCTTGTTCGCGATGATCTGGCAAAGGTTGTCGGTCTGGAAATCACCCGCGCTTCGCTTCACGGTTCTGGTGCAAGCAATCAGCCAAAGGGCGTTGCTGCGTTGACGGGCGTCAACTCGACCACGTTTGCGGCGGCGGCTCCGACCTGGGCGGAAGTGGTTGCGATGGAAACGGCAGTTGCCAGTGACGAAGCGGACGTTGGGGCGCTCGGGTATATCATTAATCCGGCTATGCGCGGCGGCTTCAAGACGACTGAAAAGGCGGCGGGTACGGCGCGTTTCATTTGGGAAGATGGCGGCACCGTCAACGGCTATCAGGCCGGGGTGACGACGCAAGTTCTCGTCTCCAATGCCTTCTTTGGCAATTGGGAAGATCTGCTTATTGCGGCTTGGTCGGGCGTCGACTTGACCGTCGATCCTTACACCAATGCGCAGTCCGGTAACGTCCGCGTTGTCGCCTTGCAGGAAGTGGATATTGCCGGCCGTCATCCTCAATCGTTCTGTCACTCCTATTTCGCGGGCTAGGCCTGCGTGAAAAGACCTGATCTCCCGCCGCGCAAGCGGCTTTTTTTATGCCTGAAAGCAAGCCGGAAAACCGGCCTGCAAGTCCGGAGAATGAAACATGTCTGAGAAGAAAATTCTTATCCTGGAAAACACCGTTTGCGGTGCGAAGCCCGTTCGCGAAGGCGACGTTGTGACGGCAAGTGCCGCCGATGCGCGGTTGCTGATCACCTTGAAAAAGGCCCGTGAGGCAACAGCGGATGATGTGAAAGAAACCGCCAAGAAATCCAAGGACGTGGAAAGCGGCGACAGCGGCAAAGGGGGCAAGAGCAGCGAATAGCCAACTGACCTAAGTGCCGCAGTGAGAACAGAGGCGGGGCGGGGTCCGCTCCGCTTCTTCAAGGGGGCATTTATGAAACAGCCAATGCCAAAACCACCCGTTGCGCGGGGCGGTCCAGATCACAAACAAACTCGGGTAATCGGGCTTCCAAATGGAGCGGGGGCGTTGCAAGCCCGGATAGGGGGCGCAAATGGCGCTAAACATTGAAGCCGATTTGGATGCATTCTTTCAAACCGGCGAATTCGCTGTAACTGCGAATTACACGCTTGCCGACACTTCTACCGGCACGCTGGACGGGATTTTCGACACTGAAAGCGAGCCCGTAAACCTGGGCGAAGCCGGTTTCATTCAGGTTCAACCGACCTTTCACGTTCAAACCTCCAAGCTTCCGGCGGGAATGACAGAAGGTGCAACCTTGCAAATCAAGGGCGCGACTTACCGGCTTGCTTTTGACCCGATTCCCAACGGTACGGGTGTTTCCGTTTTGACGCTGGAGGGGGCGGGCTGATGGCGCATATCAGAACACAAGTCCGCCAAGCGATCACAGCAGCGCTAACCGGCCTGCCGACCACTGGCACAAACTGTTTCACCATGCGGACCTACCCGACCGGGTCAAAACAGCATCCGGCCTTGCTGATTTATATGCCGGTGGAGCGGTCTCAAGCATCTGCCATGGGTGGCGGTCGACGCTCACTTGAGCGCTTTATGACCGCAACGATTGAGGCTCAGGCGGTGGGCATCGGCTTTGACGATGAACTCGACCAAATCGCCCTTGAAGTTGAGAAGGCACTTTTCCGGTCCAATCGACTCGGGGGGCTTGCGGTCAATCTGGCCTTACAGTCAACGCGCTTGGACTTGTCGGACGGTAAGGCCGGGAATGAAAGACGTTCGGGTGTTCTGACGCTTGAATATTTGGTGGAAGTGGACGGGCCGGAAGGAGACCCGGAAGCGATAGACTAGGAAAGGGACAATCAAATGCCTGTCGTACATGGAAACGAGGGCTCGGTTGCGGTTGGTGCGAATACGGTCGCCAAGGTGCAAGACTTCAGCCTCAATATTGAAGCGCCGATTTCGGATTCAACCGGTATGGGCGATGCCTGGGAAGACCACGAAACCGGCGCGGCCAAGAAATGGAGCGGGTCAATACGCTGCAAGCGGGTCAAGGCGGATGCGGGGCAGGTTGCCCTTTCTGCGGGGGCACAAGTCACGTTGCACCTCTACGGCGATGGGGACGTTGCCGGGGAGGTTTATTATTCCGGTATCGCGACCATTACCAAGGTGGGGCGGTCTCAGAACAAGAACGATACCGTCGAAATGAGCTTCGACTTTACCGGCAAAGGCGAGCTTACCGAACCGACCCAAACCTAAACGATGACCGGACAATCAAACCAGTGCAAAAAGGGCAGCTTGAACGCTGCCCTTTTGCGTTTCCGGAACAAAGAGACAGGGGGCTTTCATGCCTGCGATTGACAATGTTATTGCGCATTATTCCCGGAACAAGGGCAGCGTTGTACTCGTGCCTGAGTGGAGCGAAACGGGCGAACCCTTCAAGGTCTATTACGACCCGATGACGCCGAAGGAACGCAAGGCGGTTTCTCAAGACAACAATGGGGTTTTTGACGCCGAAGCGAACGTTGATCTGCTGATGATGAAAGCGAAGGACGAACACGGCCAACCGCTTTTCACTGCTGACGACCGGCATCAGCTTTTGACACAGGCGGACGGCGCAATCATCGGTCGCATTGCTTTGGCAATTTTGATGCCGACCAACCGCAAGGCGCTGGAAAAAAACTGAGAACCGATCCGGGGCGGCGTCTTTTGTTTCGCCTTGCGGATCGGCTCAAAATGCGGGTTTCGGAAATCGAGGATTGGCCGGAACCCGAAATCCTCGAATGGTTCATCTTCTTCAAAATTGAAGCGGAGCAAGGGCAATGACCGTCCCGGCGCTTATCTATACCGTTCGCGCGGATGACCAAAGCCGCGCGGTCTTCGCTGCTAACCGGCAGGAAATCCAAAAGACGCAAGCAGCTACGCAACGCCTGAATGCGGACATGACAGGCGTTGGCCGGACGATTGGAAGTCTCAAGGCATTCGGTGCCGGGCTTGGGATAGGCATTCTATCGGCCGAACTAATCCAGCTGCCGGGGATTGTTCGAGATCTTGTCGCGGAAGCCTCGACCCTTGCCAAGACTGCCGACCTTATCGGCCTGTCAACGGATGAGTTGCAACGGTTGCAATTCGGTTTTCAACTGGCCGGGGTGGAGGTCGCGACAACAGAAGATGCCTTGCAAAAGTTCGGCAAGCGGTTGAGTGAAGCCGATAGCAAGGGCGGGCGGCTTGCCGATATCCTCCAAGCAAATGGCATTGCGCTTCGCGACAATGAAGGCCGATTGCGGCCGGTCATGGATCTGTTGCGAGACTATGCCGGTTTGATCAAAGGGGCGGGCAACGAACAGGACAGGCTTTCGCTCGCTAACGAAGCCTTCGGGCGCTCGGGGGCGGCACTGGTGCTTGCCCTTCGTGGCGGCGCGGATGGTGTGCGCGATTTGATGCGCGAAGTCGACCGGGCCGGGGGTGTTCTCGACGAAGAATTGTTGCGGCGGGCGGAAATCCTAGATGACGATTTGGCCCGTCTTTGGCGTCGGTTTGAAATCAACAGCAAATCGGCAATTCTTCACGTTGGCGAGTGGCTGGCCGATCTTTCGACCGATTTTGAAGGGGCGCTTAGCGGACTTGGGAACGCCAGTGTTTGGAAGGACCTAACCGCGTTTCTCGATGATTACGGACTGATTGACCATAAAGGCGTCTTTGAACTGCAAGTGAAGCTAGGCGGCGGCTTGGCGGCGCTGTCAAAACAGCAGCAAGACCAGATTTTTTACCGGGACGATTTGAAGATTCCCGGTAGTTCCAGCGCTACCGAGATCACGGTTCATCCAACGATCCTTCCGAGAAAGAAGACGGGCGGCGGGGAAAGCGGCAAACCTAGCGATTACGAACGGATCATTGCCCAACTCACGACCGAATATACCTTGATTGGCATGACTGCCTCAGAACAGAAGAAGTTCAATTTGATCCGTGCGGCTGGTGTTTCCGAGACCAGCAAACAAGGTAAGGCGATTGCCGAACTTGTCGATCAGATCGATCAGCAAGGGGAGGCGCAAGCGCGGGTCAACGATATCACGTCTCTTTTCGGCGGAATTGCCAGTTCGGAAATCGGCCGGTTCGTCAGCGAATTGGGTCTTGCCGACACGGCTGCGGGACGGCTGGTCGCGACCCTGGCGGAAGCCGCGCTCAAAGCCGCCTTGCTCGGGGAAGGTCCGCTCTCATCTTTTCTAGGCACGTCGAACGGCGGTTTGATTGGCCTCGGAATTTCAGCGATTACAGGCAGTTTTGGCGGCGGCGATCCAATTGCCGCAGCTTTCAAGGGCATGTACGCGGAAGGTGGCACGCTTGGGGCTGGCGAATGGGGGATTGCCGGTGAAAACGGGCCGGAGCCTGTTGTGGGGCCTGCCAAAGTCATTTCAAGCAAGGATGCCTTCGGGCAGAGCGGACACACCACAGTCATTCATTTCAATGTCACGACGCCGGACGCGGACAGCTTCAAGCGATCTGATACGCAATTGAAGGCGATGCTTGTCGATGCGGTCAACCGTGGAAAGCGCGGGCGCTGATTGGGGGCACTAATGGCTCTAGATTTTCATGATATCCGGTTTCCGCCGCGCATCTCCCGTGGTTGCCGGGGCGGGCCGCAACGGAAAACCATTGTGGTCGCGCTCGGGAACGGAAAGGAACAACGCAATCAGCAATGGGCCGATTCAAGGCGGCGCTTCAATGCCGGTTATGGGGTGCGTAATATTGACGATATCCACGCCATTATTGATTTCTTTGAGGAGAGGCGAGGGCGTCTAACCGCCTTTCGGTGGAAGGATTGGAGCGATTTTAAATCCTGTCCGCCCGGTACGGCCGTAACCGCGATTGATCAGCAGATTGGAACCGGGACAGGTGCGCAAGCGGTCTTCCAACTGGTCAAGACCTACGGCGGTGCGCATAACCTCTATGAGCGCATCATTACAAAACCTGTTTCCGGAACCGTAAAAGTTGCCCTGAACGGTGTTGAACTGGCAAACGATTTCTCCGTCGATCACGCAACCGGGCTGGTTACCCTCGCGGTTGCCCCCGGTGCTGACGTAGTCGTGACGGCTGGATTTGAGTTCGACGTTCCCGCGCGTTTCGACACGGATATTTTAGAAGTCGAAGTGGATGCGGCGCTGCTCGGAAATATCCCTGACATTCCTGTTGTTGAGGTTCTTCAATGAGGCAGTTTGCAACAGGCTTTGCTGACCATATCGCGCAAGATTGCACAACGCTTTGCTGGTGCTGGGAAGTTACGAGGCAAGACGGCGGCAAACTCGGTTTTACCGACCATGACCGTGCGCTTGTTTTCAGTGGCGTGACCTTTCAAGCCACTTCCGGGGTGATCGGCTCGGAGATCGAGGCAAGCTTAGGGCTGTCCGTTGATAATATGGATTTTGAGGGGGCGCTTTCTTCGGATGCCATCACCGAAGCGGATATTGCTGCCGGTCTTTATGACGATGCCGAAATCACACTTTACCGGGTCAATTGGCAAAATCCCGCTGAGCGCGAAGTCATCAAGCGCGGCAATGTCGGGGAAACCAGCCGGGGCGAACTGGCATTTCAAGCAGAGTTCCGGGGGCTTGCCCATAGGCTGAATCAGACGGTTGGCCGGACGTTTCAGTACGGCTGCGATGCAGTGTTGGGCGGGGCGCGGTGTGGCGTCAATCTTGAGCAAGCAGCCTTTAGGGCAACGGGAACCGTGACGGGGGCAAGCGAGGCAGCAATTGAAGCGAGCGGCATAAACGGTTTTGCCGATGATCACTTTTCGCGGGGGCTGCTGACCTGGCTAACCGGCGCGAATGCCGGAACTGTGGTCAAGGTTAAGACACATCGGACGAATGGAGCTGTCACCTCACTTTCGCTTTGGCGGATGGCACCGAATCCGATTGCTGCGGGCGATACTTTCACCGTCCGGGCCGGATGCCCGCATACCTTCGATGCCTGCCGGAACAAGTTCTCCAACTCGGTCAATTATCGCGGTTTTCCGCATATTCCGGGCAATGATTTTGTTCTCGGTTATGCCCGTCAAGGGGAGCAGGAAAATGACGGAAGCGCACTCGTTTCTTAAGGCGCAAGCTGTCGATATCGCGCGTCTTTGGCTTAGGACACCCTACCATCACCAAGCGAGCGTCCGGGGCGTCGGTTGCGATTGCCTCGGGTTGTTACGCGGCATCTGGCGGGATCTTTATGGCAGTGAGCCGGAAGCGCTTCCGGCTTATTCGCCGGATTGGGGGCAGGTGGGCCGGGTTGAAACCCTGCTGGACGCGGCTGAACGGCATATGTTGCCGGTGCCACTTGCCGAAGCCGGGCCGGGTGATGTTGTCGTTTTCCGGATGCGGGGCGGCGCAATTGCCAAGCACTGCGGAATTTTGAGCGGCAACGGGCGAATGGTCCATGCCCAAGAAAATGCAGGCGTGGTCGAGGTTGATTATTCCGGCGCGTGGCACCGCCGGGCAGTTGCGGCTTTTGCCTTCCCTTAAGAACGAGATTTCAAAGCATGGCAACACTTCTATTGGGTGTGGCTGCGTCGGCTCTTGTCGGCGCAACCGGCACAACCGGTATTATTGCGTCGGCCATAACGACAGCAGCGAGCCTGGGCGGGTCGCTGATTGACGGGTGGTTGTTCTCGGGCGGGGCATCCTCGCAACATGTCGAGGGGCAGCGGCTCGAAAGCCTGCAAGTGCTGTCTTCGACCGAAGGCGCGGCGATTCCTATTATCGCCGGTTGGGCACGGGTTTCCGGGCAAGTGATATGGGCAACCGCCTTGACCGAGACTGTATCCACGTCGACGCAAAAAGCAGGCGGGAAAGGCGGTGGCGGTGCCAAAGTCACAACCACGAGCTACGCCTATTCAGCGAACTTTGCGATTGGCTTGTGTGAGGGGCCGATTTCAAAAATCTTGCGGATATGGGCAGACGGGAAGGAGCTTGACCTTACCCAATTCAGCCCTCGCGTTTACACGGGCACGGAGACGCAAGGGCCTGATCCTCTCATTCAGGCGAAACAGGGAACGGCGGACGTTCCAGCCTATCGCGGTCTTGCCTATGTTGTTTTTGAAGACTTCGCCCTGGCTGATTATGGCAACCGGATTCCGCAACTGACCTTCGAAATTATCCGGAGCGTTGGTTATGAAGAAGAGATTTTGCCGGGCGTGTGCCTGCTTCCTGGAGCCACTGAGTTCGGCTATTCGCCGGAACTGGTCAAGGATGTAAGCGGCAATGCAAGCACCGTTGACAACAACCGCCATACGCTTGTTGCGAAAACCGATTGGGAGCACTCGCTTGACCTTTTGCAAGCGGTCGCGCCCAGCGTTCAATCCGTTGCCTTGGTCGCCGCCTGGTTCGGAAGTGACTTGAGGTGTGAAAGTTGCTCCATCGCGCCAAGAACCGAATACCTCAAGACGACGACCCCGATTAGCTGGAAGGTCGCAGGGCTTAGCCGGGATACGGCAACGCTGGTTAGTTATGTCGATGGCAAACCGGCTTTTGGCGGGTCACCAGACGACGCCAGCCTGATTGCGGCAATTCAGGACTTGAAGGCGCGTGGACTTAAAGTCCTGCTTTATCCCTTTGTCATGATGGACATTCCGGCCGGGAACGGTTTGCCGGACCCATACGGGGGAGGCGAGCAAGCGGCATTTCCCTGGCGTGGGAAAATCACCTGTAATCCCGCAATCGGTCAAGGCGGAACGCCGGACAAGACGGCAGCGGCAGCTACTCAAGTTGCCGC
The DNA here is from genome assembly GCF_014842915.1 of Roseibium litorale. Lineage (GTDB taxonomy): Bacteria > Pseudomonadota > Alphaproteobacteria > Rhizobiales > Stappiaceae > Roseibium > Roseibium litorale. The sequence continues at coordinate 25,455 of NZ_JACYXI010000019.1, forward strand.
CTTTCTCGGGTCTGCCGGTGCCGGGCATTTTTCGGAGGTCGGCGGCGCTGTTGTCTATTCTGGTCCGGCTGAATGGTCCTATCGGCGGTTCATCCTGCATTTTGCGATGCTCGCGCAAGCTGCCGGTGGGGTTGATAGCTTTGTGATCGGGTCCGAAATGCCAGGAATGACCAGCATTCGCGGGGCCGGGAACAGCTTCCCGTTCGTGGACGGCTTGATTACCTTGGCAAGCGAGGTGCGTTCAATCGTTGGCGGCGCGACGAATGTCGGCTACGCGGCGGATTGGTCCGAGTATCATTCTTACCGGCCGAACGATGGTTCTGGCGACGTGTTCTTTCATCTGGACGCGCTTTGGGCCAATGCCGAAATCGATTTTATCGGCATCGACAACTATATGCCGCTGTCGGATTGGCGGGACGGCGCGGGGCATCTGGACCATGGCGACGGTTCGGCAGGTTCGCCGTCGATCTATAAAACCGACTACCTCAAAGGCAATATTGAAGGCGGCGAACTCTACCACTGGTACTATGCCAGCGATGCAGACCGCCTGAATCAGATCAGGTCGCCAATCCGGGATACCGCCTATGGGGAAGATTGGATTTTCCGCCAAAAGGACTTCCGCAACTGGTGGCTAAACGCGCATTATGACCGGATCGGCGGAGTGCGCTCGGCAAACGCAAGTGCCTGGGTGCCTGAAGGCAAGCCGATTTGGTTTACCGAGTTCGGGTGTCCCGCAATCGACAAGGGCAGCAATCAGCCCAATGTGTTTTTTGATCCGAAGTCGAGCGAAAGCGAAGTTCCCCATTTTTCATCTGGCGTTCGCGACGATCTGATTCAGCGGCGCTTCCTGAGAGCAACCGTCGAATACTGGCAGGCAGCAAGCGGCAATAATCCGGTCTCCGGAGTATACGGCGGGCGCATGGTGGATACGGGCCATATGTTCGCCTGGGCTTGGGACGTGCGTCCTTTTCCGTCCTTTCCTGTCGATGGTGACATTTGGGCGGACTACCGGAATTTTGAGACGGGTCACTGGCTTTCGGGACGGCTCGGCAGTGCGCCTGCCGATGGCGTGGCTCGTATGATGCTATCGAAAAGCGGTCTTACCGAGAGCGCCGATTTTGATACAGCTGAATTCGCGGGCGTTGCCGATGGTTTCATTATCGACAATGTGACCAGCGCCCGCAGTGTTTTGGAAACGCTCGGGCAGACCTTCTTTTTCGACGCGCTGGAATCGGGCGGGCGTATTGAAGCGCGTTTGCGCCGCAGCCGTCCCGCTGTACGCGAGTTGACCACCAGCGGACTTGTCGAGCAAGGCAAGGACAAGGACCTTGCCAAGATCACAAGAGCGCAGCAAACCGAGTTGCCGCGTGCCGTCCGCCTGACCGGCTTTGACAGCTACCGTGATTTCCAGACCGTCACGGGCGAAGGTCTCTTGGAAGAGGTAACGAGTGATCGGGTGCAAGTCGGTACCCTGCCGATTGTCATGCACTATGAGCGGTTCAAGGCGCTGGCAGAGAACCTTCTTCAAGATGCTTGGGCAAGCCGTGAGACCGGAACCTTTGAAGCGCCGCCAAGCACACTTGATCTTGAAGTTGGCGATATCGTCGGCCTGACTTATGCGGGGCGGCGTCAATTGATGCGGCTCACTTCCATTCGGGACGGCGCGGGGCGCTCTGTCACGGCGCGAAGCTATGACGGCTTTGCCTCGGAAGCTGCCGGGGGAGCCAGCCGGGCACCAACGGCAAGCAAGCGGAAAGAAACGGCGGCGGCATTTGGCGTGTTCATTGATGGGCCGTTGTTGCGTGACACAGACAATGCCTGGGAAGGCTATATGACCGGCTTTCAATTGCCGTTCCGGCCGGGCCTTGTGTTTCTATCCAGTCCTTCCGACAGCGGCTTTGTGTTGCGCGGGACGCTGGAAACGGCGGGGTTGCTGGGCGCACTCGTAGGGGATTTGCCGCCGGGGCCGCTTTATCGCTGGGATATGACAAACGGGCTGATTGTCGAACTGGTGAGCGGGACGCTTCAAAGCCTGGACGATCAATTGGTTTTGGCAGGCGGAAACGCGCTCTTGGTGCAAGCGGCTTCCGGCGATTGGGAGTTGCTGCAATTCGCGAATGCCGAGTTGATCGCTTCGCAGACCTATCGCCTAACCCGGCTGCTGCGGGGGCAGCGGGGCAGCGAAAACGCAATGGGGGCACCTGACGGCGCGCGCATCGTGGTTCTGTCTGGCGGAGCAATTCAATCCGGTCTGGACCGGGGGCAAGTTGGCTTGCCGTTGAATTGGCAAGTGGGGCCTGCGAACGCGGCAATCGGGAGTGAGGCCTTTGCTGAATATAGCTTCACATATACGGGGCGGGGCGAACGCCCTTTGTCGCCTGTGCATCTGAAAGCAAGGGCTTTAGCTGGCGGTGATGTTGTTCTGTCCTGGATACGGCGCACCCGGATCGGCGGTGATGGCTGGGAAACGGAAGACGTTCCCCTAGGCGAGGCAAGCGAAGCCTACGATGTCGAAATCTGGAATGACGGCGGTTTGGTCCGGACCTTCAGCGTACCGGCTGAGACGGCGACCTATACGGTCGCTGATCAGGTCGCGGATCTGGGCGGAACAGGCCAAAGCTTTACATTCAAGGTTTTCCAAGTTTCCGCAACATACGGACGCGGCACGGCCGCAACATCGACTTATCAGGGGGACTATCAGCCATGACAACAACTCCGATCTTGAGCTTGCCGGAAATTGCAGCCGCTCAAAGCCAGAAACACGTCACCCACAACGAGGCCCTCGGGGTGCTCGACGCGATTGTTCAACTGTCGGTCTTGTCGCAAGCTCAAGAAAATGCGCCGGTAAGCCCTGCAAACGGTGCACGTTATATTGTGCCTGCGGGGGCTGCGGGTGATTTCGCGGGGCAAGACGGCAAGATTGCCAGCTACCGGGATGGGGCTTGGTCTTTCTATGCGCCGGGGGCAGGGTGGTCCGCCTATGTGGTGGACGAAGGCGGTTTTGCGCTCTTCCGAAACGGCGCATGGAGCGGGCCGGGGGAGGCTATCGTTTCCTCAACGCTTCACGGGGCGCAAAGCAGGATTGTGACCGTTGAGGAGGAGCTTTCCTTGACCGGTGCAAGCGTGTCAAGTTCGATTGTCATACCTGACCGGGCCATTTGCTTCGGTGTCTCAACGCGGACAACGGAGGCAATAACGGGAGCTACTTCATACAACTGCGGCATTTCCGGCGAGGCTTCCAAATTTGGCGGGGCGCTCGGGATTGCCGCCGGTTCGACAAACGCAGGGGTCATCGGGCCTCAGGCATTCTACATTGATACGACCATTACCATTACTGCGAATATGAGTAGCTTCACGGGGGGGAAAGTACGGATTGCACTTCACTACTTCATGCCCAGAGTTCCCCAGATATAACATAGCTTTATTGTGTATTTTTATCCTCCGTAAAATGAGGGACAAACACAAGAACGGATAAGTAAAATGCAAATATTGCAGAAATGTAAAATATTTGATCAACGTAATCAGGGAGCATATCTTTAAATATTTCTTCTTCGAATGGTGATTTAATTTTATAATAATCGTGGTAACTGCGGGCGCCCATAAGATAAATACTTGGAATGACCAAATCAGTAATCATAACTAAAAAATTAATGGCAGCGAGTACTGGATAGAGTTTCGCATAGCCATCGGGATGTTTGTACGCGACTATTCCTAATGCGCTGAAACCAGCTAGGACAAGGCCGTAGATAAATGTTTCCATGTAATCTCGCCAAATCTTGAGATCTAATGTGTGTTGAGTAGATGAATGGGCATTTATAATACTTGAATATTGAACATTCTGATTGGAAGGGCGATCCAGAGCTTTCAGAATGAGCTTTGCTTCTGACGTCCAAAATTCCTCATTCGAGGTGAGTGTGAGCAAAACAACTCAGCCGCGCAAGCGGCTTTTTTTGTGCCTGAAAGGAGGCGTCCCATGAAAGTAAGTGAACGCGGTCTGGCATTCATTGCCGGACACGAAGGGTTTGTGTCTCGCGGCTACCGCGATACGGGCGGGGTTGTCACAATCGGCTACGGCTTCACCATGAGGTCGAAGGTTTTTGCTGCTTGGTGGCTTGCGAAGTATGGCCGCAAACTGCGGGTGAACGACCGCATGAACCAGGCCGAAAGTGATGATGTTCTGGCGAGGATGCTTTCGGAGGAATACGAAAAGGCCGTCCGCAGCAAGATGCCGCCGAACGCCAAGCAGCACCAGTTCGATGCGGCAACCTCTGCGGTCTATAACCTTGGGTCTGACTTCATGGATTGGCAAGCCGCTAGGCTCTGGATCGCGGGAAAGGTCAAGGACGCGGCGGGTTATTGGGCAACCCATTACAATACGGTGCGCGGGTGCAAGGTGGCTGGGCTGGTACGCCGCCGCAAGGAAGAAGCGCATTTGTTCTTAACCGGCAACTATGCCGGGGTTCGTGAAGGCGATCAGCGGACGGCAAGCCCTGCAAAGCCGGAGGTTCCGGACCCGGTTGTCATGGAGGTGCAAAAAGCGCTGAAGCGTTTCGGCTTCGATCCCGGCGGCATTGATGGCTGGATGGGAACACGGACGAAGGACGCCGTGATTGCCTACCAGAAGACGCATCCCAACCTTGAAAACGATGGCATCATTGGACCGGCAACCCTGGCGCAACTGAGAAAGGACCTCTTGGCGCTCAAGGAGACTGTGACGGGCAGCGGCGGGATTGCAGGCCTTGGGGTGGCGTCTTTCTTCGCCGGTCTGCCCTGGGGCTGGATTGCCGCCGGAGGGGCCGGGCTTCTTTGTCTGTGGCTTGTCATTCGCTACCGCGATTCAATCGCGCGTTGGATCAACCAGCTTGGCGGCGTGGAGGTGGCGTAATGATCGGCATGATCTTGAAATGGCTGTCGGCCGGTCTTCTGGACCGGCTGTTGACGCATCTTGAAAAGCGCCTCGACCGGGACACCGAAACCAAGCGCATCGCCGCCGATGTAGTCAAAGAAGAGATCCAAGCGGAAATGCAGGCGCGGGCAGAAGCCCGTAAGGTGCTGATTGCCGAAAGCGGTCATTTCTGGTCGGGGGTTTGCCTGGATAGCCTGCTTCACCTTGGTTTGCGCGTGGCAGAGGTGCCGGTTTTGCGGGAGTGGGGCGGGGCGATCATTGCAAGCCTGTTTCTTGTCGATGGCGTTCAGAGCGTGGCGCGTGGCATGGCCGCGAGGTTCACGAAATGACGGGGCCGATCACGTGGGACCAAGTGACTATGCTGGTCGGCCTTGCCGTGGTGCTCTGCGGGGCTTGGTGGTTCCTGTTCAGCTATGTCCTGGCGGTGAAGAAGGAATTGCATGAATTCCGCCTGGAGGTCGCCAAGGACTACGCCAGTCAAAGGCTCTTGAAGGATCTGGAGAAACGGGTTGTTCTGGAGCTGAAAGAGCTTCGTGAAGAGTTCCACGTCATGCCCGAACGGCTGGCGGCTCTTCTGAGGGCTGCAAAACATGACTGAGAAACGAAAACCGCGCCTCGATTTGGGGCGCGGTTTTTTTGTGTCTGGAGGGTTGGGGGGGGCGTCTATCCAATCTGTTCATCCCTGGAGCAGTTTTCTTGCAAATTGTTTAGCAGGAATAAGATAAGTTCGTGATGCCTCGCTGTCATAGAGAAATAAAACATTCAGCCAAGTGGTTGAGTATCTTGAACTGTATTACACCACTCTACGAATTCTTGACCTAGCGGAAACTGAATACGACTCTTAATGCTTCTAAGCCAATGTGAATATTCGTCTTTAGGCAGGCAGCTCGCTCCAAAAATGAAGGTCGGTTGCGCCCAAGGCTGAATTTCATGAACACGTGTTTTTCTAGACCTAAAGAAGTTTAGATCTTTCGCTCTCCAACGAAGCAAATGTAGTTGTCTAAGATCAAGGGTGCCAGATAACGATTCTAGTAAACGGATCTGTGATGCATCAAACGATATGTGCTTACGCACACCCAACTCCAAAAACCAAGCTCTGGCGCAATCTAATGGTCGCATTCGAGGGGATAGAAGGAGGTCAGTAATTTCGGAGTTCATATCTTCGAAGCCTTTAATGTTCGAAGTCATAAACTCTTCAATCAAAAGACATACATCTTTTGCAAATGGAATCAGTTCGGAAAGGTGACTGCGAACGTATTTCGCAACTTCTTCGCTCTTAACTAAACGCATCGCGTGAAGAACGATTCTAATGCGCCCCATATCCCAAAATGGTTCGTTCAGAAGTTCTTCTAGCTCTGTGCACAGGTCTTTTAGCATAAGCTCTTTTAGGGCTTCTTTATCATAGTCGTCATGACCGTACGCGGCCCAAAATAGCTTTTCTGTAGCAAATTTTTCTTTGGAATCGTCATCTTCAGCTCCGGGGGTGGTGCTCGAAGAGATAAACTCATCCCAAGTTAGAATTCTTGTTTTTTGAATATTTAGGCTTAGTCCCTCGTTCTCTGTGAGTTGTTTTGCCAGATAGCCCAAAGCCGCATACGGATCTTGACCCTTCTTTACAAAGATGAGCATGTCATCAACGTAACGAGTATGATTATAGCCCTCGGAAATAAGTCCCATGTCGGTGTCGTTTAGGGCTGCTTCTGCCAGAAGTCTGGATGCGTTGGACCCCACAGGCAGGCCAAATGACTGACGGCTTCTCCAGTCTGATATGAAGCTTTCTATTTTCTTCACTGTTCTAGAATCACCCGAAAGGCTAATAAGTATATTCTCCAATCTGTGTCGATATATTCTTGAGTAGTAATCAGAAATGTCTGTTCTGATTACGTGACTGTTTTCATCGGAAAATACTTCTAATTTTATTAGTTCTAGCCAATCTCGGTATGTTCTTTCTTCGTGAAATAGATCTGTGTGTAGACCTGGTTTTTTTCTGTATGAGAAAGCCCGATTGTGATCTAGCGGGTCTCGCCCCTCTTCAACCGCGTCGAAAATTCGTAATACGAGCGCGGTGTAAATAACTGTATCAATAGCGAATGGTTGATGCGCGGCTCTGAAACCGAATTTGGATTTGGGAACAAGGGACTCAACCAAACTCATCGGATGGTAGTCGTTTAGATCTAATAAACTCAGTTTTTCGGCAATTTCTGCTTTCCGATTTTGCAAGAACTTGAGTTCAAGAGGGTAGGGAAAGATATCCGTGTCACCATGAGCGGCTATGTGTTCTACTGCGCAATTGAAATATTCAATTGGAAGCCGCATATTCGTTTCTCCCTTGCAAAATATTAAATATTATATCCATCAGCGATTTTTGCTGCTCAGAAATGTGGTGTAAAATCTGACCTATTGGCATTTTATATTGCGATTTGTTGCGTTCTCGAGCGCGGAAAATTTTTGAATCGTGAGTATGCCTCGACAACTCAAGCAGGTTTCCAGAATTTGTACAATCTAAATTGCAAAAGGTCCGGGCCGATGAAATTAGTGAGCGTTGAAATAGCGCCATAACGCTACAATAATCGGCACCTGGGGACCAATCAGAACCGTAAGGCTGATTGCGACGAGGGCGCTTGTTTTGAGGGCGCTGAGAGCGGTTCGGGCAAGCATTTGAACACCTCATTGATGCCGGAGCTTATAGATTCTAATCTTCACACTCGGCTGCGCAAGCGATTAGCGAGGCATCATGTTCCGGCAAAGTGCTGAAAGCCTCATAGATACGACCGTTCAAGAGCAATTCGCGTCGGAAGGTCTTGTCTCGGTTCAGATAGAACGCGGCACAGATTTTGACGGAGACCCAATTTTTACCGTCAGGGTCATCGTGAACAATGGAGGCAGGACCATCGATCCTCAAAAGACCACGAGCTTGACACGTCAGGTTCGTGCCAACCTTGCGGAAATCGGCGAAACGTCCTTCCCTGTCTTTTCGTTTATCTCAAACGACGACTTTAGCTGATGAGACTGAAGGCAAGTTTCTTGACCACGGACAGCTTGTGTTCCAGCGTCGGACCCTTGCCATAGACGGGCCGGTCGAACTTGTGCCCCATAAGATCTGTTTGCATTCGGTCGGTAACGTCGAGCGCGGTCAAGCCGTCCTGGAATGTGTGGCGCAGCCCGTAGAACGAATGGTTTGGGGATTCTCTCAAGTTATGTTCTGAGAGGTATTTGTTGACCGCTGCGGACAGGCTCGACGTCCTTTCGCTATAAGTCCTGCTGTTCAACTCAATCAGCATTTTTGCGCCGGTCAGTGCGGAGCCGCAAAGCGGGATTACCCGCCTTGAATATTTTGTCTTCAGTTTCCTGCCCGGCTCCGGCTCAATGACGATGTGCGGGATTGCTGCGTCAACGACAAGATTCCGGGCTGCGCATCTGGCGATTTCAGACGGCCGCGCCCCGGTTGACGCCATAACGAAGACGATTGCCCTGGCTTCGGGGTTTAGTGTTGCCAAGCCGGGCAAGAGCTTGTCTTGTACCCATGGCCGCGAAAACGGGTGTTTCTCGGGTTCTTCGTCAGAGGGGAAGAGCATTCCCCGGAACGGATCGTTCTGCGTGATCCGATGAAACTTGCAGACCTCCCGGTGCATCTTGGCAAGATGGTTGAGGTCTTTGTTTGCTGAGCCTGATTTCAGGTCTTCGGTTTCGAGCCGTTCCAGCCACCAGTCCTTGAACTCAAGAGCTTGATATTGGTCTGTCTTGTCCAGAGACGTATCAGAAACGACCGATAGCCAGTTCTTGATTGCCCTCTTGCGGGGATTTCTCCAAACGCGCAACTGATCGTCGGACTTGCCTTTGATTTGGTCCTTGGCGATTCTTTCGTACTCGGTCAGCAGGTCGCTAAACCGTATCTCCGGGAACTTGGCGGTGCCGAACAGGGCTTGAAAGTTTGCGCCGGAATCGGGACCGACTTCGGCAAGCTTCACAGCCCGGTTTACAAAGTCGGACGGCGGAAGCTGGATGACCTCTGAAAACGGCTGATATTGAAACCCAAAGATAGAGGCGAGGTCGATAGCCGCGCGAAAACGGTCCGGTGCGTGGGTGCTTCCGCTTTTAACAAGGCTCGCCCAATAGGCGGTCAAACGCCGGTCGATTTCACCGGCCCGAACGAGGGCTTCGGCCTCGTCCTTTGTCTTCAGGGCTTGTTTGACCTTTTTGCGCCGGTCCACCTCGCGATAGGCAGCGGGCACCTTGCGCCGGTAATGATACCAGTCGCCTTGTTTTTCGATGTACTGCTTATATGGCAGCATGAGACCCCAAGTGCCCTAAAAGTGCCCTAGAAAGTGCCCTAAAAGTGCCCTGGCGAATAGAATTCTAACCCCGGTACAACTCAGGCGGTTGCGAGGTTGGCGGAATTCTGCGGATTATGTCAAGTGGGGGATAAGAAAGAGTGGCTCCCTGAGCAGGACTCGAACCTGCGACCATTCGATTAACAGTCGAACGCTCTACCAACTGAGCTATCAGGGATCACCAGAGCGGTGCGGCTCGTGTCCGCCCCGTCGATGGAGATGCGTATATCAAACGCTTTGCCGGTTTGCCAACCCCTCAGGTCAGATATTTTCACCGAAATGCGGATTTGGCTGGGGAGGGTGTGGAAAACTTTCGTGATTTCAAACGGCTAGCTGATGTTTTTGAGACCGGAAATCCTGTTTCGCCAGCAGAAATCTGCCGGTTTGGGTTCTGATACAGAGCGTGACCGTCATTTAAGCCCATTTGTTTCACGGTCCCGCAGCATCGCGGCGGTGCCGCGGGAGATGGGCCGTGCCCTGTTTATCCTATCGGCCACGGATGGAAGCCGCTTTCCGCTTCAGAGCCTGCTTGCCGGGCGCAACGGATGCCGCTAGACAAGAGGGGTCATGGTTCCTGACGCTTGGCTGCATTGCCAGGCTGAAGGATGAAACGGGAATGCGGTGCGGAGATCTTCTCCCAAGCCGCGGCTGCCCCCGCAACTGTGAGCGGCAAGGGGCCCTGCATGTGAACCCACTGGCGGAAATCCGCCGGGAAGGGGTAGGGAACCGGTTGGAGCCGCAAGCCAGGAGACCGGCCTGACACCTTGTTTCAATCCAGCGCTGTCGGGTGGACGGCTAGGAGACCTTTGATGACTGATCCCTTGAAAAGGGCAGCGCCTCCCCGGACCGTGCTCGTGCTCGGCGGCGCAAGATCCGGCAAGAGCCGGTTTGCCGAATCCCTTGCCCTCAACAGCGGCTTGTCCCGTCTTTATGTGGCAACCAGCCCATTGATCGATGCGGAGACCCGTGACCGTGTGGCCCTGCACAAGGCGCAGCGCGGCGCCGGCTGGCGCACGGTGGAAGAAGAGACGGATGTGGCCGGCGTTCTGGAGTGCGAGGCAGGTCCAGGCCGGGTCATTCTGGTCGACTGCCTGACCCTGTGGCTCAACAACCTTTTTTTCAAAGAGCTGGATGTCGAAGCCGAAACTGAGCGTCTTTGCCGGACTGTCCGGCACCTGAAGGGGCCAGTCATCTTTGTCTCCAACGAAATTGGTCTCGGTCTTGTGCCAGAGACCAAGCTTTCCCGTGACTTCCGCGATGCGCAGGGGCGGATCAATCAGGCGATGGCGGACGTTTGCCAGAGCGTTGTGTTTGTCGCCGCCGGACTGCCGCTCACCATGAAACCCTCCAATCAACCGGATGTAACCCTATGACTGTCGCTTCTATCAAACCGGGTCAGAAGATTCCGGCCACCATCGTCACTGGCTTCCTGGGGGCAGGCAAGACGACGCTGATCCGCAATCTTTTGAAGAATGCGCAAGGCCGCCGCATTGCGCTGATCGTCAATGAATTCGGCGACATGGGCTTTGACGGCTCGCTGCTGAACGGCTGCGCCGATCCCGATTGCGCCGCTGATGAGGTGGTGGAGCTGACCAACGGCTGCATCTGCTGCACCGTTGCCGACGATTTCCTGCCGACCATGGAAATGCTGCTGGCCCGCGACACGCCGCCCGAGCATATCGTCATCGAGACTTCCGGCCTGGCACTGCCCCAGCCGCTGGTGCGGGCCTTCTCCTGGCCAAGCGTCAAGACCAAGGTGACCGTCGACGGTGTGGTGACCGTTCTGGATGCTGCCGCGCTGGCCGAAGGGCGGATTGCGCTGGATGAAGAGGCTCTGGCAGAGCAGCGGGCAGCCGACGAGGCGTTGGATCACGACAGCCCGGTGGAAGAGCTGTTCCATGATCAGCTGGCCTGCGCCGATCTCGTGGTGCTCAACAAGGCCGATCTGGTCAGTGCAGATGCCTTGGCAGAGGTTCAGGCTAAAATCGCTGCCGACGTGCGTCCCTCCGTGCATATCGTTGCCTCCGAGAAGGGGACGCTGCCGATCGAAGTCCTGCTTGGCCGGGAATCGGCTGCCGAGGACGACATGGAAGCCCGGCACGAGCATCACCATCATCACCACGATCATGATGATGACCACGACGACCATGACCATGATGACGATCACCACCACCACGACCATCATCATCACGATGACTTCGAGAGCTTCGTCATTCCGGTTCCGTCCTTCGCAAGCCTCAAGGATGTGGAAGCCCGTGTGCTGAAGGGCATGGCCGTCAAGGGCGTGTTGCGCATCAAGGGGGCGGTTGCCATCGAGGGAAAGGCGGCGCCTGCCATGGTGCAGGCCGTGGGCCCGCGTGTCGAAACCTGGTTTGCCTCCGGGGCAGACGGGTCGGGCCGTCTCGTGGTCATTGGTCTGAAAGGACTGGATCTTGAGGCTGTGAAGGCGCTGTTCGAGGCTGTGGCCGAGGCGGCGGAGTGACCAACGCGCCTATACATGATTGTTGTCATCCCGGACGGAGCGGAAGCGGAGATCCGGGACCGGTGAGCCGGGGTCTATCCAAAAGATCTGTGGCTCTCCGGTCCCGGCTCGCGCTCCGCTTGGCCGGGATGACGAAGGCGGGGTAACCGGCTGATGCATATTCTTGCGAGCCAGACCCGGCGGATCGATGATGGTGGCGATGCGGTTGATCTCGGGCAGGCGCCTGCGGACATCCTGTTTCTCTCCGCAGCCGACACGGAACTGGGCAGCTTCAACGCGGCCCATCATGGGCTTGGCGAAGATCGGTCCTCCTTGCGCCTTGCCAGCATCATGGCGCTGCAGCATCCCTATTCGGTGGACCTTTATGCCGAAAGGACCGTGCGCGGATCAAAGCTCGTCGCGCTCCGGCTTCTGGGCGGGCTGGAATATTGGCGCTATGGGGTCGAGCGGCTGGAAGAAGAGGCGCGGGCCTATGGCGTGACGCTTGTCATCGTGCCGGGGGATGACAAGTGGGATGCGGATCTTGCCAGCCGGTCGACTGTACCGCTGGAGGCTGCCCGGCGCTTCTGGCGTTACTGCGTCGAAGGCGGAACGGCCAATTATCAAAATGGCTTGCGCTATCTTGCTCATATTCTGAATCTGGCTGAAGAGCCGCTGCCGCCGGTGCCCTTGCCACGGGCTGGCATCTATCTTCCCGGACAAGCCGCGCCAGATCTAAGCGCGCTGAAAGCGTCCTGGGGCGCGCCGGACCGGCCGGTGGCGGCCATCACCTTCTACCGGGCGCTGGTTCAGGGCGCTCAGACAGCGCCGGTCGATGCGCTGATCACGGCTCTGAACAAGGCGGGCGTCAACGCGCTGCCGGTCTTTGTGTCCTCGCTCAAGGAAGCAGAATCGACCGCAGTTCTGGAAAGCCTCTTTGCGGATTGCCCGCCGGATGTGGTGATCAATGCCACGGCCTTTGCCGTTTCCAAGGCAGGCGCAGCCCATCAGACGACGACGCTGGATGCGCCGGGCAAGCCTGTGCTGCAGGTGGTGTTTTCCTCGTCATCGAAGGAGGGCTGGGAAGAGAGCGATCAGGGCCTATCCATTCGTGATCTTGCCATGCATGTGGTGCTGCCGGAGGTGGATGGGCGTATTCTGAGCCGGGCCGTCTCCTTCAAGGAAGAAGGCACCTTCGATCCACTGACCCAGTCGGCGCCGGTGCGGTTTGTTCCCGTGCCTGACCGGATCGATTTTGTCGCGAGACTGGCGGCCAATTGGGCGCGGCTGGGACATATTCCTGCCGGTGAGAAGAAGACGGCACTCATTCTGGCGAACTATCCGAACAAGGATGGCCGGATTGCCAACGGGGTGGGTCTCGATACACCTGCCTCCTGCGCCAAGCTTCTCCAGGACATGAAAGCGGCTGGATACGGTACAGGCTCCGCACCGGCGACTTCCCGCGAGCTGATGGATGTGCTGACCGGCGGGGTCACCAATGCCCTGGCCGGGCGCAAGGAGAGAGCCGGTTTTGAAGAGCTGCCGCTCGAGATCTACCGCGAAGCCTTCAACCGTCTTCCGGAAGCCGTCCGCAACGGCGTGACGGAGCGTTGGGGCCTGCCTGAGGCGGATCCGCATGTGACCGGCGGCGCGTTCCGGCTGGCGCTGCACCGGTTCGGCAATCAGGTGGCCGGCATCCAGCCTGCCCGTGGCTACAACATCGACCCCAAGGAAACTTATCACGCCCCGGATCTGGTTCCGCCGCACCACTATTTCGCCTTCTACATCTGGCTGCGTGAGACCTTCGGCGCACATGCGGTGATCCATCTGGGCAAGCATGGCAATCTGGAATGGTTGCCGGGCAAGGCGCTGGCCTTGTCGGAAGGCTGCTATCCGGAAGCTGTGCTCGGACCTGTGCCGAACATCTATCCGTTCATCGTCAATGATCCGGGCGAGGGCGCTCAGGCCAAGCGCCGGACCTCTGCTGTCATTGTTGATCACCTGACGCCGCCGCTGACCCGGGCCGAAAGCCACGGTGTGGCCGGAGAGCTGGAGGTGCTGCTCGATGAATATTATCTCGCCAGCGGTGTCGATCCGCGCCGTCTGAAAGCGCTGACGCGGGACATTCTGGATGTGGCAGCCCGCCATGGTCTAGATCAGGACATCGGCATCACTAGCGATATGGATGAGGCGACGAAACTTGCCCGTCTGGATGCCCACCTCTGCGATCTCAAGGAACTGCAGATCCGCGACGGGCTGCATATTCTGGGCGAAAGCCCGGAGGGCGGCCTGCTGACTGATCTTCTTGTGGCTCTTGCCCGTGTCCCTCGCGGAAAAAAGCCCGACCAGGAGAGTCTGCAGCGGGCCATCGCGCAGGATCTGGGGCTGGTGAATGCCCCCTCATCCGGTCCTTCGGACCACCTTCTCCCCGGTGGGGAGAAGGGCGCAGGAGGAGAGGCTCTGCAAATATCTGGCGCCGCGAATGAGGGTGAGTTGCCCTCATTCCAGAGCGAGCCAAACAAGGACCAAGAGCCTACGGCACAGCAGAGCGCCACTCCCTCTCCCCATGGGGGAGAGAGCTGGGGTGAGGGGGCTTTCTTCGATCCTCTCGACTGCGACTTTTCTGAAACTTGGATTGGCCCCAAGCCTGAGGTTCTGAATAGTCTTTCCAATGACCCCTGGCGCTCCTGCGGCGACATGGTGGAACGGATTGAGCTGCTGGCGCAGAAGCTCGTTGCCGGAGAGTGCAAGCCGGAAGAAAACTGGACGGCCACCCGCGCTGTCCTCAAGTCCATCGAAACGGAGCTGCGCCCTGCCATCACTGGATCAGGCCACGCGGAAACCCAGGCTGTCCTGACAGCACTCTCTGGCGGCTTTGTTGCGCCCGGTCCCTCCGGGGCTCCGACCCGCGGGCGGCCGGATGTGCTGCCGACGGGGCGGAATTTCTATTCCGTCGATGTGCGCGCCGTGCCGACAGAAACCGCGTGGCGGCTTGGCACGCAATCAGCTTCGCTGGTGGCCGAGCGCTATTTTCAGGAAGAGGGCGAGTGGCCCAAGGCAGTGGTGCTGACCTGCTGGGGGACCGCCAACATGCGCACGGGCGGCGATGATGTTGCGCAGGCGCTGGCGCTGATCGGCGCGCGGCCCGTATGGGAGGCAGGTTCCGGACGGGTGACCGGGTTCGAAATCATGAGCCTTGCAGAGCTTGGCCGCCCGCGCGTCGACGTGACCCTCAGGGTCTCCGGCTTCTTCCGTGATGCCTTTCCCCATCAGATCGACCTTTTCGACAGCGCGGTGCGCGCCGTCGCGGCCCTCAGCGAGCCGGAGGAGGCCAATCCGATTGCGGCACGGGTGTTGAAAGACAGCTTGAGCTTTGAAGGGCAGGGGCTTGATGCCGGTGAGTCACTCCGCCGGGCTGGCTTCCGGGTCTTCGGCTCCAAACCGGGAGCCTATGGCGCCGGTCTTCAGGCGCTGATCGACGAAGGCATTTGGGACGAGCGCGGCGATTTCGCCGAGAGCTTTCTGGAATGGGGCGGCTATGCCTATGGCGGCGGCGCTGCAGGAACGTCCGCGCGGGGAGAACTTGAAAGCCGTCTCTCCAGCGTTGATGCGGTTCTGCACAATCAGGACAACCGCGAACATGATCTCCTGGATTCCGACGATTACTACCAGTTCGAGGGCGGACTGGCGGCAACCGTTGAAACCTTGAAGGGCGAGGCGCCGAAGATCTATCACAACGATCATTCGCGTCCCGAACGGCCTGTTGTGCGCTCTCTCACGGAAGAGATTGGCCGGGTGGTGCGGGGACGGGCGGCGAACCCGAAGTGGATCGCGGGTGTCATGCGCCATGGCTACAAGGGCGCCTTCGAAATATCGGCGACGCTCGACTATCTCTTCGCCTTTTCCGCCACCACGCGGGCGGTGGGCGATCATCATTTCGACCAGCTTTTTGCGGCCTATCTCGAAGATGACAAGGTGCGGGACTTTCTGGAAGATGCCAATCCGGCAGCCTACCAGGAAATCCTCGCCCGCTTTGAAGAGGCCCTCCGGCGCGGGCTCTGGACGCCGCGCCGCAACAGCACCCATGCCCGCCTGGACGGGCTGACAGCAGACCTTGAAGGGAGGACGACATCATGACGGCCAAGACCGAAGGCATGAGCGAAGAGGAACTCAACGCCCGCCACGCCGAAAAGATGAAGAAGAAAAAGGCCGCCCGCGACAAGATTATGGCCACCAAAACCATCGAGAAGGGCCTGATCATCGTCAACACCGGCAAGGGCAAGGGCAAGTCCACCGCCGGTTTCGGCATGGTGTTCCGCTCCCTCGGCCATGGCCACAAGGTCGGCGTGGTGCAGTTCGTCAAGGGGCGGCTGGACACGGGCGAGAGGCTGGCGCTGGAGCGGTTCTCCGACCTCGTCACGGTTAAGCGCATGGGTGAGGGCTTTACCTGGGAAACTCAGGACCGCCAGCGCGACATTGATGCGGCCCGTCAGGCCTGGGAGGCTGCTAAGGACATGATCACCAGCGGCGAGTTCCGTCTGGTTCTCTGCGATGAACTGAACATCGTTCTGCGCTATGATTATCTGCCGGTCGAAGAAGTCGCGGACTTCCTGAAAAATGAAAAGCCGGAGGATGTTCACGTCGTCATCACCGGGCGCAACGCCAAGGACGAACTGATTGAGGTGGCGGATCTGGTCACGGAAATGGAACAGGTCAAACACCCCTTCCGCTCCGGCGTGAAGCCGCAGGAGGGGATTGAGTTTTAAGGAGTGCGGCCTCATGCCCTTGGACGTGCGCAGAGCGATAGCCGAAGACGCGGAGCAGGTCGCGAACTTGCTTCGGCGGTCCATTATCGAGCTTTGCACGCCAGATCATCTTGGTGATCCTGAACGGTATGAGCGATGGATTGCGAACAAAACGCCCGAAAACGCGCTTAAATGGATCGAGGGTCCGGGAGCGGTGTTTGTCGCGGTTACAGAGTGCAGGGTTTCCGGTGTCGGTATGGGGTCCCCCGATGGAGAGGTGCTTTTGAACTATGTGCTGCCCGATGCGCGGTTTTCGGGTGTCAGCAAAGCGTTGATGGAAGCCGTTGAGGCTTATTTTGTTGATGCAGGGCTGAAGACTTCAAAGCTCAAAAGCAGCGGCACCGCTGAGCGCTTCTACCGGTCGCTTGGCTATGCCGAGACTGGAGAGGTTGAGGTTCATAGGGGTATGACCTTCCGGTCTTTCCGGAAGTCTTTGATTTAATCACTACGCATGAGTGCGGTGCGCCGCGACAGCTCAGACAGGAGGCGTAATGGCGCGAAGGGTTCCCGCCCTGATGATCCAGGGGACCGGCTCGAATGTGGGCAAGAGCCTGATTGTCGCCGGGTTGTGCCGCCTGTTCGCCAACCGGGGCTTGCGTGTCTTTCCCTTCAAACCCCAGAACATGTCGAACAATGCCGCCGTGACCTGCGATGGCGGCGAGATCGGCCGGGCGCAGGCGTTGCAGGCCATAGGCGCGCGCGTCCCGCTGACCGTCCACATGAACCCGATCCTGCTGAAACCCGAAACTGACACGGGCGCGCAGGTGATCGTGCAGGGCAGACGCTTCGGCACCATGCGGGCGCGGGAGTATGGCCGCCAGAAAGCCCAATTGCTTCCGAAGGTTCTGGAGAGTTTTTCCGAAATTGAATCCGGCGCGGATCTGGTTCTGGTCGAGGGCGCGGGCAGTCCCGCAGAGATCAATCTGAGGGCGGGCGACATTGCCAACATGGGCTTTGCCGAAGCTGCCGATCTGCCGGTAATCCTCTGCGGCGACATTGACCGCGGCGGTGTGATCGCCTCGCTTGTCGGCACCCACGCGGTGCTGGAGCCGTCCGAGCGGGAGCGGATCAAGGGCTTCTTCATCAACCGGTTCCGGGGCGACACCAGCCTCTTTGACGACGGATTACGGGAGATCGAAAACCGCACCGGCTGGCAGCAACTTGGGGTCGTGCCCTGGTTTGCCGATGCGCACCGGCTGCCAGCTGAGGATGCTTTGGGGCTTGCGGATGGCATCGGCAACGGGCCGGTGAAGATCGTGGTTCCGGTGATTTCAAGAATCGCCAATTTTGATGATCTCGATCCGTTGCGGCTGGAGCCGGATGTGACGCTCGAGCTGATCCAGCCCGGCACTCCCTTGCCGGGGGATGCTGACCTCGTGCTGCTTCCAGGGTCAAAATCCACCGTCGGGGATCTGGCTTTTCTGCGCAAACAGGGCTGGGACATCGATCTTCTTGCCCATCACCGTCGGGGCGGGCGGGTTCTTGGCATTTGCGGCGGCTATCAGATGCTGGGCAAGACGATTTCAGATCCGGACGGGATCGAGGGCCCGGTTGGAACGGTTGCCGGGCTTGGCCTTCTGGATGTGGACACCATGCTGACGCCTGAAAAGGAACTGGAACAGGTCGCGGGCTTTCATGTTGCCACGGGCGCTGCCGTTTCCGGCTACGAGATCCACATTGGCCGGACGCAAGGCACTGATTGCAGCCGCCCGTTGCTCGAAATCGAAGCGGCGCCCGGTTACACCAAGCCTGACGGCGCGATCTCTGCGGATGGCCGGGTCGCGGGAACTTATGTCCACGGCCTTTTCACGTCGGATGATTTCCGCGCAGTTTACCTGAGGGAGATGGGCGCCGGCTCTGGTCTCGCCTATGACGCCAGCATCGATGCGATCCTTGACCAGCTTGCAGTGCATCTGGATGGTTGTCTGGATGTTGGGGCCTTGCTGGAGATTGCCCGGAAACGGTGAGCTTTTCTGAGTGTCCAAGGCCCTCACCCCAGCCCTCTCTCACTCCTGATTATGGGGGAGAGGGGGCGCTCAGAGCAAGCTGCAGTGTCATGGACGATCTCGACCTTTTCGTATCGTACGTCACTTCCACCCGAAAAACCTCTCCACCACCTCTCCCAAGCCTGGGAGAGGTCGCCGCGCAGCGGCGGGTGAGGGCTATTAGCCTCTTGTCCACACCAGCAGCTGGTTGTTTGCCGGCATGGGGTGATCAGCCACGAGCTTAAGCCCGATCTTTTCGGCCAGCGCGTTCACGGCCTCAAAGTCACGGACGCCGCTTTCAGGGTCCCGTTCCTTCAGGTTCTTGTCGAAGGCTTCGTTGCTGGGAGTGGTGAAGGCGCCGTTGTATTTGAAGGCGCCATAGACGCAGAGCGTGCCGCCCGGCTTCAACGTTTCGCCCACGCCTTCAAAGAAGGCTTCGAGGAGGGGCCAGGAGATGATGTGCAGCGAATTGGCAGTGAAGATGCCGTCATAGGCGTCTTCATAGTCGCTGGAGGAGACCGGCCAGGGCAGGTCGCCAATGTCCAGCTCGATCGGTGCCAGGAGATTGTCGAGCAGGGTGTCTGCCTGAACGATGCGCTGATCGATGGCGGGAAGGTGCTCGGCAAGGTCGCTGGGGCGCCAGTCGAGATGAGGCAGGTTCTCGGCAAAGAAAAGCGCGTGCTGGCCTGTGCCGCTTGCGATTTCCAGGATCCGGCTGCTGCCGGAAAAAGCTTGTTTGAGGATTTGTAGAATGGGGCGCTTGTTATTTTCGGCCGCTGCGGAAAAGGGAAGCACGCTTTCGTCTCACATTAGGACGCGATGGGAATGTCACCCACAGACTAGCGACAAAATGCCAATGATCAACGCCTGTATTGCGCAAGCGCCTGTGTAAACCCGCAAAGCAGCCCCAATATCCTCCGCATTCGCCAGCCTGCGGCCCTCCGGGTTCATGTAAGGATCATCGACCTTGTAGCCCGGGTAGACGCGGGGACCGGCCAGGGCCAGGGACAGGGCGCCGGCCATTGCTGCTTCCGGCCAGCCGGCATTGGGCGAGCGGTGCTGGTGAGCGTCCCGCACCATGATTTTGAAGGAGTGGGCCGTAGAGCCTCTTCCAAGTCTGGCAGCCCCGGCCAGAAGCAGCCCTGCAAGCCGGGAGGCGGGCAGGTTGATCAGGTCGTCGAAGCGGGCGGAAGCCCAGCCAAAGTCCTGATAGCGCTCGTTTTTATGACCGATCATGGAATCGGCTGTGTTGACCGCCTTGTAGGCAATGAGACCCGGCAGTCCCAGAACGGCAAACCAGAACACCGGCGCAACGATGCCGTCGGAGAAGTTCTCGGCGCAGGATTCGATCGCGGCCCGGCTGACGCCTGCCTCGTCCAGCTGCTCCGGATCACGCCCGACAATCATGGCCACGGCCTTGCGCCCGCCACGCAAGCCCCCCTGCTTGAGCCCGTCACGGACGGCGGCGACATGTTCGTAAAGGCTCTTCTGGGCAATCAGAACGGCCACGATCAAAATCGTGATCACGCCGCCAAAGGCAAATTGATTGCTGAGCCAGGTCAGGAAAAGTCCGAGTGTGAGACTGCTCCCCAAAAGAATCAGCAGAGTGATCACGCCGTTGCGCTTGCGCATTTCTGGCGGAAACGAAGAGCTGTTGAGGCGGGTTTCCAGGGCCGCGATCAGCTTGCCGATCCACACCACCGGATGGGGCAGACGGCGCCAGAGCCAATCCGGGTCTCCCACCAGCGCATCGAGCGCAAGCGCGGCAAGCAGCAGAAGAAGCGTGTTGCCGTCAGTCAGCATGACAGCCCCTTCGAAAAGCGCTTCAAGGCGCCGTTCAGACGCAGCAGTCCGTAATCGGACCCGGGAAGTCCGAGGCGCATGAGGTTCGCGTCAAAGTCAAAGATACGGGTCCAGATCTTCTGTGTGGCCAGACACCTGTGCAGGTTTTCGGCTTGCTCATGCCGGATCAGGACATAGAGCGGCGTGCCGCCGAGGATCTCCATGCCGCAACCGGTCAAAACCGCCTGAAGACCGGCCATTTCCCGCGCAAGCTGCTGCCGCATGGCACCTTGCCAGGAGGTATCGGAAAGAGCGGCGGCGCCGACCTCAAGCGCCGGTCCGCTGACCGCCCAGCTGTCGAGCCGCTGCGCCATGGCGTCACAAATTCCGGCGGGCGCGGCTAAAAAGCCGAGGCGCAGACCGGCAAGACCATAGAACTTGCCGAAGGAGCGCAGGACTGCAACGTTTTCACCCGAGAGGTGAGGCAGCAGGCTGCAATCCGGATCCACATCCGCAAAGGCTTCATCCACGATTAGCCACTGGCCGTTGACGCTGCGCGCGCGGGCAAGTTCCAGAAGCTCCTGAGGAGCGGTCACGCGGCCATCCGGATTGTTCGGATTGACGAGAAGCAGAATGGCGGCGTCGCTGTCTTTTGCCTCTTGAAGAGAACTGCAATCGAGAACAGTCCGGCCAGCGCGGGTCCAGCTTGCCCTGTGGCTGGAATAGGTCGGGCCGAGGATCGCAATCGGGCCATCGGGCAGCAGGTAGGGCAATTGGGCGATCAGTGCCTGTGTGCCAGGGGCGGCGGTCAGCCCCAGATGCTTCGGGATGCGGTAGGCTGCGCGCGCGGCCGTCAGCAGATTTTCGAGATGTTTTGATCCAGGAAGACGCTGCCACGACTCAGCCGTGATCTTGCCGGACACCGGATAGGCGTGCGGATTGATGCCCGTGGAAAGATCGAGCCAGTCGGCCAGCGTTCCGCCGTGCCGGGCCATTGCGCCGGCCAGATCTCCACCGTGAATCATCTCAGCTCAAATCCTGTGCGGGAAAGTCCTGTGTGGACGCGTAGCACCCGCAGGCCGCGCAGGCAATTTCAACGGCCCAAAAGCCACCTGCAACGCGGCATAAGGCTGTAACCGAACGCTAAGACAATCAAAGTTTCGGTCAACTTGTGGATGTTTTGAACGAAGAAAGTGGAGGCCTCTGCCGGAATCGAACCGGCGTACACGGATTTGCAATCCGCTGCGTCACCACTCCGCCAAGAGGCCATCCGTTTCGAACACTTGCTTATAAGCCGGTTCTTAGCCGGTGTGTGGTGCGCACCAGCTGACTGGCGAGGTGATTAGCAGAGCCTCGTGAAAAGCTCAATAAGACAAATGCGTAAAAAAGCGAGGGATGTGGATGACCAATTTGACGGCAGCTGGGGGATGGGCGCATTCTGGCGCTTGTCAGCCACTCTCTCACTCGCTAATGAACCGGGGGAGAAAGACCGGCTACCGAGATGAGGGTCGAGATGACTGACTTTGCACAGTCCCGCAGAAAGATGGTGGACAACCAGCTGCGTACCAACGATGTGACGGATCACCGGATTCTGGACGCGATGGAATGGGTGCCCCGTGAGCGCTTCGTTCCGGCGTCCAAGCAGGTTGTTGCCTATATCGATGAAGAGCTGCCGGTGGAGGCATCCGCCAGCCGGTTCCTGATGAAGCCTCACGTGTTCGGCAAGCTGGTTCAGCTCGCTGACGTGCGCCCAGGTGACATGGTCATGGTCGTGGGAGCTGCAACCGGCTACAGCGCGGCTGTTCTCTCGCGCCTGGCCGGAACGGTTGTCGCGGTTGAGGAAAACCCGGATCTGGCCCGTAAGGCCGGAGAGGTCCTCGTCGAGCTCGGGATAGAGAATGCGGCTGTGATCGAGGCGAAGCTGACCGCTGGCTGCCCGTCTGAAGGTCCGTATGATGTCATCGTCATCGATGGCGCCGTGGATGTCCTGCCGGACAGCCTTTTGGCGCAGCTCAAGGACGGTGGCCGTCTCGTTGTGATCGAGGGCCGGGGAGGCGCAGCTGCCGCCCGGGTTTACAGTGCATCTGCCGGAAGCGTTTCCTCGCGGTTCGGTTTCAACGCATCGACTGGCGTTTTGCCAGGCTTTGAAAAGACTCCCGAATTCGTTTTCTGATTTCCCGTTGGTTTCCTGTCCGGCATGCCGGACAGCCCGCTGTTTAAAAGGGGACTGCTTGTGCGGTCCCCTTTTTGCTGGCTTGGAGGGAAATGGGGCTGAGGGCGGCGAACCTGTTGCCTATATGCCTCAGTTCCACAAATAAGCCCCCTGCGCCCCCTGTTTGCTTGCCTGAAAACACTGGCCAGTTTACCTAGGTCGCCTGATAGTGAGAGTGGCTTTCATGGAGCGTTGGGTGGGTATGCGGAAAACAGTCAAGGCAGCGGCACTTTCGATTGCGATGGCAGGAGCCGTCAGCGCTGCACAGGCGGAAACGATCAAGGAAGCTCTCGCTCTCGCATATTCGAGCAACCCGACGCTGAATGCGGCACGGGCTGAGCTGCGCGGTGTGGACGAGAACGTGCCCCAGGCACTCGCGGGCTGGCGCCCGACTGTCTCCGCGACGGTGCAGGGGGGAGGGAGCTGGGCCAGCTCCGATGGATTCGAGACCTACCGCAACAATGCTTCCATTGGCTTGTCGGTCAGTCAGGCGCTGTTCCGCGGCTTCCGGACGGTGAATTCCACCCGCCAGGCCGAAGCGCTGGTCAAGGCGCAGCGCGAAAGCCTCGCAGCAACCGAGCAGGACACGCTTCTGTCCGCCGCTCAGGCCTATGTCGACGTGATCCGCGACACCGCGCTTGTTTCCCTTCAGCGCAGCGACTTGCAGTTCCTGTCAGAACAGGTGCGTGCCGCCAAGGACCGGTTCGATGTCGGCGAAGGCACGCGGACGGACGTATCCCAGGCCGATGCGCGACGCGCGGAAGCTCAGGCGAATCTGAACACGGCTCTGGCTAACCTCAACACAAGCCGGGCGGTCTACCGCCAGGTTGTCGGCGCGGAGGCGAAGAACCTGTCTGCCGATACCTCTATCAGCCGGCTGGTTCCGCGCTCGGTTGATGAGGCTCTTAAGATTTCGGAAGATCAGCAGCCGCTGATCCGCCAGTCTCAGCACTTGGTGGACGCCGCGATTTACGCGGTGAAGGCGATTGAGGGAGAGATGCTACCGACGGTTTCCTTGGAAGGGTCAGTCAACCGCAGCTGGAACCCGTCGACCACCGTGTCGCAGGCCAACACCGCGAGCGTACTTGGCCGGGTGACGATCCCGATCTATCAGGCTGGTTCCGTTAGCTCCCGCGTCCGTCAGGCCAAGGAAGAGCTCGGCCAGACCCGTCTTCAGCTGGATGTCGTGAGGGCACAGGTCCGCGCCAACGTCATCTCCGCATGGGGCGTCTATCAGGCGGCTGAAGCATCCATCAGCGCGGCCCAGTCCGCGGTCGAGGCGCAGCAGCTTGCGCTTGATGGCGTGATCGAAGAGCAGCGTGTCGGCCAGCGCACCACCCTGGATGTGCTCGATGCGCAGCGCGAGCTGGTCAACCAGCGCGTCAATCTGGTCACCGCCCAGCGTAACCGTATTGTTGGCGGCTATCAGCTGGTGTCGGCCGTCGGGCGGCTGGACGCCGAGGATCTCAGCCTGCAGGTGTCCCATTACAAGCCGGTGGAGCACTACAAGGCGGTCCGCGACAAGTGGTTCGGTCTCCGCACGCCTGACGGCCGGTAATACCCAAGCTGATAAAAACCTGAGCCGGTAAAGCTTAGCCACCGGATTTGCGATACACTAACCTTTGCAACAGGCGCCGGCTCCCAACCGGCGCCTGTTGCGTTAGTTTGAGCGTCCCTCGGTACTTTAAAAGGGGAAAAGGAGAAGGACGCTGGTGACTTGGGTTCACGCGGACTGCTCCGGCACCTTATAATTTCGGTTAACTGTTCGTTCAGGTTTGTCCTGAGTGATTCGAGTGTGTTGCCGTATTTGTATCTTGGGGGAAGGCATGGCGAAGGCGAGTCCGGCTGAAGAGCCGTCGATGGAGGAAATCCTCGCATCGATCCGCCGTATCATATCCGATGAGGAAGCCCCGGCTGAGCAAGCGGGGGCCGCTGGCTCTGCGGACCAAGACGATAACCCTGCGGACTTCGAGGTAGAGGACGACATGGGCGACGCAACCGAAATGTCTCAGGACGATCTCGACAAGCTGTTCGACATGGACGGCGATGACGATCTGGATGAGGCGGCTGCCGACAGCGATATGGAAGCCGCAATGGCGGCGGCTGAAGAAGACACAGACGAAGATGAAGACGTTCTGGAACTGACGGAAGACCTCGCTCTTTCCGAAGACGATGTGGCGGAAGACGGGATTTCGGAAGCCATTGAGGAAAATGACGTCACCTTCGCTCCCGAGGAAGAAGAAGACGAGTCTCTGGACATGGCAAGTGCCATGGAGGCTCTGGAGGTTGCCGCAGCTGCTGCTCCTGCGCCAAAGCCCAAAGCCGCTTCCGTTACGAAAACAAAGCCTGTTCCCCTCGACGATCTGCCAGAGCTTGAAGACGATGATCCGCTGACATCGGATGATACCGGTGAAGCGGTCAACGCCGCTTTCAGCAATCTGGCGAGCCTTTATGTGGGCAATGCCCAGACGGTTGAGGATCTGATCAAGGAGATGCTGCGGCCCATGCTGAAGGCTTGGCTCGATCAGAATCTGCCGGGTCTGGTCGAACAGCTGGTTCAAAAGGAAATCGAGCGGGTTACCCGCCGCCGGTAACCCGGTATCTTCCAAAATGGCATCTGCGCCGCCTGAAGAGGGCGGCGTTTTGCTTTCCAGACGGTGTCTACCCGGCTCTTTTGCCCGCTCCGCTGGCCCTTCCTGGGGCAATTCCCTGGCTCTGCCCCTGTCTTCTGTTGACTTGACCGGCTGCATCCGATTTACACGGCTCAATCACACATTTGCCCGAGATTTTTCAATGCTTGAGAAGACCTACGACGCGGCGAGCGTTGAACCGCGGATCTATGAAACCTGGGAAAAGGCGGAAGCCTTCAAGGCTGGAGCCGGCGCCAAGGAAGGCGCGGACGCCTTTACCATCGTGATCCCGCCGCCGAACGTGACCGGGTCCCTGCACATGGGCCATGCGCTCAACAACACGCTGCAGGACATTCTGATCCGCTGGAAGCGCATGCAGGGCTATGACGTTCTGTGGCAGCCGGGCACCGACCACGCGGGCATTGCGACCCAGATGGTGGTCGAGCGGGAGTTGGCCGCTAACCAGCAGCCGGGCCGCCGGGAAATGGGCCGAGAAGCCTTTGTCGAGCGGGTCTGGGAACAGAAGCGCAAGTCCGAAGGCACGATTCTTGGACAGCTCAAGCGCCTTGGTGCTTCCTGCGACTGGAGCCGGACCGAGTTCACCATGTCGCCGAACCTGTCGGCGGCTGTGCTGAAGGTCTTTGTCGACCTTTACAATGAAGGTCTGATCTACCGCTCCAAGCGCCTGGTGAACTGGGACCCGAAGTTCGAAACGGCGATCTCCGATCTTGAAGTCGAGAACATCGAGTCCGACGGCCACATGTGGCACTTCAAGTATCCGCTCGCTGGCGGTGAAACCTACGAGTATGTCGAGAAGGACGAGGAGGGGAACGTCACCCTTCGCGAGACCCGCGACTATATCTCCATCGCCACTACCCGTCCGGAAACCATGCTGGGTGATGGCGCTGTTGCCGTTCATCCCTCCGATGAGCGCTATAAGCCAATTATCGGCAAGCTGTGCGAGATCCCGGTTGGCCCGAAAGAGCACCGCCGCCTGATCCCGATCATCACCGACGAGTATCCGGATCCGGCCTTCGGCTCCGGTGCTGTGAAGATCACCGGCGCCCATGACTTCAACGACAATGGGGTTGCTCAGCGCAACAACATTCCGATGTACCGGTTGATGGACACCAAAGCCGCCATGCGCTCTGACGGGGCGCCTTACGCGGAAGAAGCGGCGAAGGCGCAGGCGATCATCGAAGGCGCGGCTTTCACCATCAACGAAGTTGATGCGATCAACATCGTTCCGGAAGACCTGCGCGGTCTGGACCGCTACGAAGCGCGCAAGCGCGTCATCGATCAGATCACGGCTGAAGGCCTGGCTGTGATGGTGCCGGCCGATCATCCGGACGTTGCCTGGATGAAGGGCCGTGCGCCTGAGTGGACCGTTGCTGGCAAGGCTGTCGTCCGCCCGCTTGGTGAAGACGAGGAAGCCCAGGCGCTTCTGCCGATGGTCGAATCCAAGAAGATCATGCAGCCCTATGGTGACCGCTCCAAGGTCGTCATCGAGCCGATGCTGACCGACCAGTGGTTCGTCGATGCCAAGACCCTTGCGGAACCCGCCCTGAAGGCTGTTCAGGACGGAGAGACGAAGTTCGTTCCGGGCAACTGGGACAAGACCTATTACAACTGGCTGAACGACATTCAGCCCTGGTGTA
This sequence comes from Roseibium litorale, assembly GCF_014842915.1. Classification (GTDB taxonomy): domain Bacteria; phylum Pseudomonadota; class Alphaproteobacteria; order Rhizobiales; family Stappiaceae; genus Roseibium; species Roseibium litorale. Next base: position 52,225 of record NZ_JACYXI010000019.1, read on the forward strand.
TCTCGCGTCAGCTTTGGTGGGGCCACCAGATCCCGGTCTGGTATGATGAAGACGGCAAGGAATATTGCGCGGAAAGCGAAGAGAAGGCCATTGAGATGGCGGGCGGCAAGGCGCTGACCCGCGACGAGGACGTTCTCGACACCTGGTTCTCCTCCGCGCTGTGGCCGTTCTCGACCCTAGGCTGGCCGAACCAGACGCCGGAACTGGAGCGTTACTACAAGACCGACGTTCTGATCACCGGCTTTGACATCATTTTCTTCTGGGTTGCCCGGATGATGATGCAGGGCATCCACTTCATGAAGGAAGTGCCGTTCCATACGGTCTATATCAACTCGATCGTGGTCGACGCCCAGGGCAAGAAGATGTCCAAGTCCGTCGGCAACGTTCTCGATCCGCTCGACCTTATCGACCGGTTCGGCGCCGATGCGACCCGCTATGCGCTTGCCAGCCAGGAAGTGCAGGGCCGCCGGACACTGCGCATGTCCGATCAGGCGGCTGAAGGTGGTCAGCGCTTTGCGACCAAACTTTGGAACGCGGCGCGCTTTGCCGAGATGAACGAATGCCGGCGCGTGGCGGGATTTGATCCGTCCACCACGACCCTGACCCTCAACCGCTGGATTGCGACGGAAGTCGGCAAATGCGCGGCAGAAGTGACCGAGGCTCTGGAAGCCTACCGCTTCAATGACGCGTCGGGTGCTGTCTACCGCTTCGTCTGGAACACCTATTGCGACTGGTTCCTGGAGCTGGCCAAGCCGGTGTTCAACGGGGATGATGAGGCTGCAAAGGCCGAGACCCGCGCCACCGCAGCCTGGGCCATGGACGAGATCCTGAAGATCCTCCACCCGTTCATGCCCTTCCTGACGGAAGAACTCTGGGCGCGAATGGGTGATGCCGGTGTAAAGGCTGACAAGCTGCTGGTCGTGACCGAGTGGCCGCAGGCCGCCGTGTCGGATGAAGAAGCTGCTGACGAGATCAACTGGCTAGTCGGTCTCATTTCCGAAATCCGGTCTGTCCGTGCCGAAATGAACATTCCGGCAGGGGCGAAGGTTCAACTGGTCGTGGTTGGCGCCGGTGATGTGACCAAGGCCCGGATCGCCACCCATGAGGCTGCGATTCAGCGTCTTGCCCGCGCCGAAGGCATTGCCATCGCCGAGGTCGCACCCGCTGGATCTGCTCAGATCATCGTCGGTGAAGCCACCTTCTGCATTCCGCTGGAAGGTGTCATCGACCTTGCTGCTGAACAGGCCCGGTTGAGCAAGGATGCCGGCAAGCTGGAAGCTGAAATCTCCAAGATCGAGAAGAAGCTTTCCAACCCCGGCTTCCTGGCAAAGGCCCCTGAAGAGGTGGTCGACGGCGAAAAGGAAAAGATCGCGGAAGCCCAGGGCAAGCTGGACAAGATCAAGGTTGCGCTCAGCCGTCTTGCCGAGATCGGCTGACCACTTGAGAAAAGGAATAAGGCCCGGCGGAGATCTTGTCTTTTCCGGGCCTTATTCCGATGCTACCGACCTCGACATGGTGACCAACCGGCAGACTGAGATTCGATGCGGCTTCACGAGATGAGCAAGACAATGCGGCCTTTCCTCAAGACCCAGACACTGATGGCTGGCCTTCTTGGGCTTTCTCTGGCTCTCGGATTTCCGGGGAGTGCGGCGCAGGCCGATGATGTCATAGAGAACCCGGTCGCGGTCTTCTCCGGTCTCGACAAGATCACAGGCCGGATCATTTCCTTCGACGTCTATGTTGGCGAGACGGTCCAGTTCGGCGCGCTGCAGGTCACCCCTAAGGTCTGCCACACGCGCCCGGCAACGGAAAACCCGCTGACGGTCGGCTTTGTTCAGGTGGATGAAATCACCCTCAACAATGAGGTCCGGCGGATCTTCTCCGGCTGGATGTATGCCGCAAGCCCCGGCCTGTCGGGCGTCGAGCATCCTGTCTATGACGTCTGGCTGACGGACTGCAAGACCTCGTCCTCCGTTCCGCCCCCCGCCAATTACGACGGCCCTCCTGTGAGCCAGGAGACGCCCGCTGACCAGGACCCGCTTGCGGGCCCGGATGATGGCAGCCAAGGCGGCCTCAAGGTTCCCGCCGCCAAGCCGTGATTGAGAGAAGTGAAACTATGTAGCGCAGTTCGTGTCACGAAACTGCGCGTCTCACGTCTACGTGTGGAGATGGTTCTCCAACAGATGTGAGGCTGAAAATGCAATATGTGAGCTATCCAAGCGACGATGCCAACTTTGCGGACACGTTAGCCACGATCAAGCAGCGGATGGACCGCCGGCTGAAGGGGGCAGACGATCTCTGCAATCCGCTCCTTTCGCCCTTTCTTCAGAGGGAAGATCTGGACAAGCTGATTTGCAACTCTGCTGAGGCGCTTGATTTTTCGGCCCTTGTCTTCGGTTTTAAGGGAGGGCCTGATCCAGCGGGGCTGTATCCGCTTCAAAGTCTTTCCGCTTCAACCCAGACCGGGCGGATCTATCACGTGGGATCAGCGATTCCGGTGCCAAAGGCCTTGGCAACGCAGATATTGCCGTTCAACAACATGGCAAATTTCAAGGCTGTCACGACCTACTACGCGAGGGCTGCGATCGCGCAGAGTGACAAGGATCTTCGCTACAAGCGCAGGCTCGTCGCCTTTTTCATCGAGTACACGACCGAACTTGGGCAAGCCCGGAATCTGATCATTTGTTCGGACAAGACCAAGTTTGCCACCATCGATGTCATCAACAAGAGCGCCGATGAAGTGAAAGCAGCCTGTCTTGCCATTGTCTCTGAGTACAACCAGAAGAACAAAGACTATATTATAGACTACGAGGTGAACGATGTTTCTTTGAACTTCTATCCCTTGAGTCCTGACAAGAAGACAGAGATTTCCAACATTTCCTATCGTGAGGTGAGCGGCCAGTCGAACCAGTACATTTCCAATCTGGGGCTGGTTTCAACTGTCAAGCTTTCCTCGAGTGACCTTGTTCCTGATGAGGGTGTTCAGGCTATCTCATTCCAGATCCCATATTCGCCGAACTTTTCGGGACAGGATCTAGCGATCGAGATGGAGGATTCAAGCCTGTGGAGCTATCGCAGCCTTGTTGCTTCGGTGAAGAAAAGTGATTTCTCCGTAGCCATTCCGAGCTTCACCCTAACGGCCGCCTCTAGTGCAAGCGTGGCAATCGGCCAAATCGCTGGCTATACCTATTCCAACTCACGCAGCCAGGAAGTGGAGAACAAGAAGGAGAAGAACTCAAAGAAGACTTTCAAGATCACAATTGGTGCCGGCGGCTACGTTGCCGACACGCTTTTGCAGTCTGGAAGCTTTGAACTTTCTTCGACCATCACCTTGCTGGGAGCGCAGGACAAGGAAATTGTGACCTTGTCTGTTCCCTTGAGTGTTCCCGGCTTCGGGGCAACCAATGAGAATGATCTCGTGCAGGCCGTTCTAGAGACGATCTGACGTGACCTTGTCCAGCACCGCGATCACTTCCTCTCCGGTGACCTGCGGGGGCAGGGCGAAGAAGTCGCCTTCCTCCCGCAGGGCATCGTCGAGCAGGTCAGAATAGATATCCCGGCTGATCTCGATGGTGCCGAAGCGGGCGAGGTGCTCGGTCAGGAACTGGGTGTCGAGCAGTCTGTAGCTGCCCGCAATCAGGCGGGCCACCAGATGGGTGAGGCAGATCTTGGACGCGTCAGTGACACGGGTGAACATGCTCTCGCCAAAGAACACGCCATTGAGGCTGATGCCATAAAGGCCGCCTGCCAGCTCGCCGTCGTGCCAGGCTTCGACGGTGTGGCAGTAGCCTTGCTCGAACAAGGCTCCGTAGAGGCGGCGGATTTCGCTGTTGATCCAGGTCTGGGGCCTGTCCGGCCCGCTGCCGGCGCAGCCATCGATGACGCCCTTGAAATCCGTGTCGACGCGGATCTCGAACTTGTCCGAGCGCAGGGTGCGCTTGAGACGCTTGGGCAGATGGAAATGATTGAGAGGAAGGATGCCGCGCAGTTCCGGCTCGATCCAGAACAGGGTGTCATCTTCGGCGGATTCCGCCATGGGGAACAGGCCGCAGGCATATGCTTTGAGCAACACCTGCGGCGTGATTTCCAGAAGGATGTCGTCGCTATGACTTGCCATTCTTCAGGCCATTCATCCGGTCACTTTTCGGGACTGACCCTGTCGGTCGGTCCTATTTTGCTTCCAGATACTTTTCCAGCCAATGAATATCGTACTGGCCGTTGGCAATATCCTGGTTGTCCACCAGATCGCGGAACAGCGGGATGGTGGTCTTGATCTCGTCCACGACGAACTCGTCCAGGCAGCGGCGCAGACGCATCATGCATTCCACGCGGTTGCGGCCATGCACGATCAGCTTGCCGATGAGACTGTCGTAATAGGGCGGGATCTTGTAGCCCTGATAGACACCGCTGTCGACGCGCACGCCGAGACCTCCCGGCGGGTGGTAGTAGGTGATCGTGCCGGGTGATGGCGCGAAGGTGCGTGGGTCTTCGGCATTGATACGGCATTCGATGGCATGACCTTCGAAGGTGATGTCCTCCTGGGTCATGTCCAGCGAGCCGCCGGCTGCAATGCGGATCTGCTCGTTGACCAGATCGATGCCGGTGATCATTTCCGTTACCGGATGTTCCACCTGAAGGCGGGTGTTCATTTCGATGAAATAGAACTCGCCGTTTTCATAGAGGAATTCGATCGTGCCGACGCCGCGGTACTTGAGCTTGCGCATGGCGCTGGCCACGATCTCGCCGATCTTCTCGCGCTGTTCCTTGTTCAGGCAGGGCGAGGGGGCTTCTTCCAGAACCTTCTGGTGGCGGCGCTGCAGGGAGCAGTCGCGCTCACCGAGGTGAACTGCATTGCCCTTGCCATCGCCCAGAACCTGGATCTCGATGTGGCGCGGCTTGCCGAGATACTTCTCCATATAGAGCGCATCGTCGCCAAAGGCGGCCTTGGCTTCCGCACGGGCGGTGGAGAGGGCGTTGTCCAGATCGGCTTCGGTCTTGGCGACCTTCATGCCGCGGCCGCCGCCGCCTGCTGCCGCCTTCACGAGAACCGGGTAGCCGATCTCGCGGGCGATCGCATGGGCATCGTCCTGCGGGGTCACAGCGCCATCGGAGCCGGGAACAACCGGGATGCCGAGATCCTTGGCCGTCTGTTTGGCCTGGATCTTGTCACCCATGATCCGGATATGCTCGGAGGTCGGGCCGATAAAGACGATGTTGTGCGCTTCCAGGATCTCGGCGAACTTGGCGTTCTCCGACAGGAAACCGTATCCCGGGTGGACAGCGTCCGCACCAGTGATTTCACACGCAGCTAGAAGCTGGGGAATGTTCAGGTAGCTGTCGCGGGCAGCGGGCGGTCCGATGCAGACGCTTTCGTCTGCCAGGCGCACGTGCATGGCGTTCGCATCCGCCGTCGAATGGACCGCCACCGTTGAAATGCCCAGCTCCTTGCAAGCGCGCAGGATGCGGAGGGCAATCTCACCACGGTTGGCAATGAGGATCTTGGAGAACATGCCGGGGCGCCCCTTACTCAACGATGATGAGCGGTTCGCCGAATTCGACCGGCTGCGCATCAGACACGAGAATTTCCTTCACGGTGCCGGACTTGGACGCCGGGATGTGGTTCATGGTCTTCATGGCTTCGATGATCAGGATCGTCTGACCTTCGCTGACCTTGTCGCCAACCTGAATATAGGGGCGGGCGCCCGGTTCCGGGGAGAGATAAGCGGTGCCGACCATCGGGGAGGTAATGGAACCCGGATGCGGGCCGGAGGCTGCTGCAGGAGCGGCAGCCGGGGCCGCTGCAACGGGAGCTGCGGCCGGGGCAGCAGCGGCAACGGGTGCTGCGGCCGGGGCAGCAGCGGCAACGGGTGCTGCGACGGTCACCGGCTGAACCTGACGGGCAACCCGGATCCGCACATCAGCCTGCTCGACTTCGATTTCGCTGAGGTTCGTCTCATCCAGCAGGATGGCGAGGTCGCGGATCAGGTCCGTGTCAAATTTCTTGTTTTCTTTCGACATTCCACTCGGCTTTCGTCTTTGGGCCACGAGTGCCGGGCCTGGCCTGACCGGAAAGAAGTCCGGCATAAGGCTTTTCCGTGCTCCTTAGGCTTGGCCAAGGGCGCGGACCGGCGTCGGGTCTCACGACAGATAAGCTGCCCCAGGCCAGGTCTGGCTCACGGGGCAACTGTCAATCTCAAGGGTCCGGCGCCGAGGTCCCCAGCGCCGGGTCAGCCACCTTATAGGCATTGAATGAGGCGAGGAAAAGCCCTGTTTGCTGGAAGCCTTGCGGCTTATCCAGCAAGTTCCGGTCCGAAACCCCTTGATCAGGCTTCCGTTTGCCGCTGTCAGGCGTGCCGGAAGCCGAAGGATCGCGGGCTGGAGGAGAGGCAGACCCGAACAAGGGAAAGCCGGAGGCGCAGACTGCTGACAAACCCGTAGCATTTGCTTGTGGTTTTTGATTCAGTGTCTTTATGTTGAAGAAGCCCGGCCCCGCCCAGACAGCGCTCGAGATTGTGACGCTCGATCAGCTTGTTCCCAAAGATC
>NZ_JACYXI010000001.1 GCF_014842915.1 Roseibium litorale
GCACATGAGCCCAAAACGAAGAAGGAGAAAGCCAAGAACTTGACCGAACCCACAGACCCGTAACATACCTAAAAGGAGGGTCAATTCTCGGTGGAAATGCCGGGTTACTTCTCAATGGAAATCAACAGCGATAATCCTGAGCGGGGGCGAGGCCTACCAAGTCCTGTTGAAGAATCATACTCGACACTTTGCCTTAGTCTCGTTGCAACCTTGCTCACGTGCACTCGCGACGAGTATCGTTGCCTTTTCGGCGAGATTGCTGAAAACCAGCCTCAAGAAGAAGAAACTAGCGACACATCGGAAGCTAAATCGTGGGAGGACTTGCCAATTGGACAAAGAATCTCACATGACACTCACAATGACATAACGATTACATTCACAAGAACTGCAAGCGAAACTTTTGATGTAGCTCTACACTATAAACCGACTGGCGACCTAGTCCTTGAGCACTCAGAATCTGAGCTTCAAGGAGTTCACTTGAAATGGTTCGACCCCTTTTTTTGGACGATCATGATAAATGGTAGGCCAGCGACTGAGGGCACCCTCGAAAAAATCGTTGAAGAGCCTCACTCTTTTAGAATGGACCCATCAACGAGAACTATATTGTTTAAAAACTAACGATGGACATGGTCCATGTATCAGTCGGATGGTCGGCCGTTGAATAGATTTACCGTCAGGAAACCAAGGAAATGGCCAACTCGGAGTTGGATATTTCAGCTCCTCAACCTCTCAACTACTCAGTCGCACAGCAATTAGCTTTAGAAGATTTTCAAATGACATTTCAACGCGACTGCCGCAGACCGCTAAGTTGCGTCATCGTTTCTTATATGCAACAACGAAAGCATCCGGAAGGCCGTTGTAAAAATAGTGCGTTATCGGGACCGCTTGACCGCCTTTGGCGAGGTTCCGAACCAGCCTTTGGCCGCCCGGGAAAAGCTGCTCATATCCGAGTAGCCCAGAAGATAGGCCACCTCTCCCACCTGCATGTCATGTTCGGTCAGGTATTGCTTGGCAAGAGACCGGCGGACACCGTCCAGAACCTTGCGGAATGTCGTGCCATCCTGCTCGAACTGGCGCTGCAAGGACCGCCGGGACATGCCAAGCTTGGCCGCCACCTTGTCCAGAGAGGCTTCCCCGTCCCGCAGGGATCCCGCGATCGCCTGGCTCACCCGGTCGGACAGAGTGTCAGGGGTCTGTAGCGACGTCATCTGGCTGACAGCGAACCTTTCCATCAGCGCGTTGAGATGCGGATCACTTGGAATCGGTTTCAGAGGGAGAAGACTTGCGGGAATCAGCAGCCTGCTTTTCTCCTGCCCGAAGCGGACGTTCGGACCGAATGCCTCTTCATAGGCAGCCCGGTTTTGGGGTTCCTCGAATGCGAAATCGGCAGACAGGCCCTCTGCATGGTCACCAAGCATATAATGCACCCGGTGGCTCATAGCCGCCATGCAGAGACTCAAATATTGCCTCTGGCATCTGTCCGGATCAGGAAACGCCCACGACATCGCAGCCCAGTCTTTGGTGACCTCGAAGTCCATCTGAATATGGCTGGATGCCATGCGCTGGAACCGGGCCCAGTTTGCCAGCGCCTTCTCAAGGCTCGGCGCGGTCAGGGCAACATAGTCATAGATTTCAGCCGATCCGATGGCCAGTTTGGTCCCAAACCGCGCACCAACACCGTCGTCTCCGGTTTCCTCTGCGATCCGCTCATAGATGGACAGGAGCTGGCTTAACGGCACCATCGTGTCGGACGGCATCAAGGGCAGGTCGGCACGGACGCCGGTCCGCCTGGTCAACTCCTGCCAATCCAGCCCGCAATTTTCACAGACAAACTGAGCTGTCCGGAATGTACGTGCAGCAATAGTTCCCTTCAGCATCGTGAAACGGTCCCTCACCCGCCCCGTCACGCAAGCAAACAAAACAGACATTCCCGTCTGCCGCTACCTGCCAGTAAGACCTTCCGGCCGCGCTGTTCCTGATCCCGCCCGGACCTGCACCAATACATCTCACCCGTCTGGCGGATCCGACTTGCCTGATTTTCAGATAATCGCTGTTACACGGCCCTCGAACGCCCCATCCGATTGAATACTCTACGTCACATGTATTACTTCCGCTACATGCTTGATCCCGATTGAGACCATCCTGAGGCATCAATCACATGGGCACCTACGGTCATCGCGACAAGATTTTCAGCAAGCCTATCGAAGGTCAGAACACCTGTCAAAAATACCTATGACTGAGAGACCCACGCAAATTCCAAAGGGCAGCAAGACAGAAACCAGACCAGGTTCTGAAGGTCCCGCCTAAACCCTTGCACCATGAGGCAGAACAAAGGGCCGGTGCCCGGCAGGCACTGTGCCCACAGACAGGTCACACTCATAAAGATCCCGGATCACCGGGCTGGTCAGCGTTCCATGCGGAGTTCCAGCAGCAGCCAGCCTGCCCCGTTTCAGAGCGATGATCTGATCCGCATACATGGCCGTCAGATTGAGGTCATGGAGCACGGCCACCACACCTCCCCCCGCTTGCGCATAGCTTCTGGCGACGTCCATCACCTGCAGCTGATGCCGGATGTCCAGGCTCGAAACCGGCTCATCGAGAAACAGCCAGCGCGGACATCCTGCCACCACAGGCTCAAAGATCTGGCAAAGAACCCGCGCAAGCTGAACCCGCTGCTGCTCGCCTCCGGATAGATCATGATAGCGGCGCCCTTCGAAGCCTTTTAGATCGACGGCGTCCAAGGCCCGGCCGACCAGCTCTCTTTCGCTCAAGACCCCGGCAACGCTGCGCTGGGTTGCGCCAAGACGCACCACTTCGCGCACGGTCAGCGGAAAACTGCAGGTGCTGTTTTGAGGCAGGACGCCCCGGTGCCGGGCAAGCACATGCTCAGGCATCGTGCGGATCTCCTGCCCGTTCAGACGCGCTTCGCCCTGGTACGGCAAATCTCCGGTCAAGCTGCGCAAGAGCGTGCTCTTGCCCGAGCCATTCGGCCCGATGATGGCCGTGATTTCGCCGGCCCGCGCCTCAAGAGACAGACCGGAAAGAATGACACGTTTGCCCAGACTGACCTGGAGCCCCTTCGCGGTCAGCATGCCTTGTTCTCCCATCATTGCGCGTTCAGCCCCTTGCGTCCCAGAAGCACCCAGAGGAAGAAGGGCGCCCCTGCCAATGCCGTCAGAATGCCAATCGGCAGCTCGGCCGGCGCAACGATGATACGGCTGACCGTGTCCGCCAGAACCAGCATCGATCCGCCCAGCAGCGCCGAGGCGGGAAGCAGGTATCTGTTATCCGGCCCAATCACGAGCCGCAGAAGATGGGGCACGACAATGCCGACGAAGCCGATGCCGCCGCTGACGGCAACCGAGGCGCCGGTGGCCGCGGAAACGGAAACAACAGCAATCCGTTTCAGGCGCTGAACATTGATGCCCATGTGCCCTGCGACCGCCTCGCCCATGAAGAGCCCGTTGAGCCCCTTGCCCAGCAAAGGCATCGCAACGAGCACTGTGGCAATCACCGGCCCCGCCGACAGCACCTTGTCCCAGTTGGCACCCGCCAGAGACCCAAGACCCCAGAAATTCAAGTCCCTGAGCTGCTGATCATCGGCGACGAACACCAGAAGACCGATACAGGCTCCGGACAGGGCGGCAATGGCGATCCCGGCCAGAAGCATGGTCGCGATCGACGTCTGTCCCGACCGGGTTCCGATCCGGTACAAAAGCCAGGTCACCGCCAGCGCCCCGCCAAAGGCGGCAAGCGGCAGCAGATAGATCCCGGCAACGGCGGCGAAAGAGGCAGGCAAAGCCCCGCCGAGTACAATGACACCCGCCGCGCCAAGCCCCGCCCCGGAAGACACACCAATGATCCCAGGGTCTGCCAGAGGATTGCGGAACAGGCCCTGCATGACAGCGCCGGACACTGCCAGACCCGCCCCGACCAAAGCCCCGAGCACCACCCGGGGAAGCCGGATGGAATGGAGGATGATGTCATCGCGCACGGAAATACCGCCTGAGCCAAACCAGGCAGAGACGAGCGTTCCCGGCCCCACATCACTTGCCCCTGCCGTCAAGCTGAAGACCATGACGGCGGCAAGAAGAACGGCGAGAAGACAGATGACGAGGCGGGCAAGGCTGCTCCGGTCGCCGTCGTCCAGGGACTGCCTGCAGGAAAACAGGCAGCCGGACTTTCCTATGGGGGTCATGGACTCCAGAGCTTGTGTCATCTCACGTCCTATCAGGAACCGGACTTTGCAAGTTCGCGGACAAGCTCGCGCACAGCGTCCGCCGTGCGGGGACCGAACCCCAGCAGATAGAGGCCCTCCATGCGGATCAAGTGCTTGTTCTGGCCAGCTGGCGTTTGCTGCAAGGCCGGCGAAGCCAGAACCTCCTCCGCGCTGGAAGCATGATTGCCAGCCCGGTCCATCATCAAGATCACGTCCGGAGCTGCCGAAATCACTGCTTCGTCCGTCAGCTGCTTGTATCCCGAATAACCTTCCACCGCATTGACAGCGCCCGCCAGCTTGAGAATGCCGGCGGCAGCCGTGCCGCTGCCGCTGGCCATGATCCGCCCGCCCTGAGCGGACAGGATGAACATGACCCGCACGCCGTGCCCCTTGGTCCGGCCTTCCTCTTGAGCTTCTGCCAGATCGGCGGCGAGCTTTGCCTTCAATGCGGCTGCCTTCTCCTCAAGCCCGAGAGCTGCGCCGACGGTTTCCACCTTCTTCAGGATCCCCTCGGCACTGAAGTCCTCAGGCACCTCAACGATGGGAAGACCAGAGGATTTCAGCACCGACAGCGTCTCCGGCGGGCCGCTGCCTTCGAGCAGCAGAATGCCGTCCGGATCCACAGACAGCACGCCTTCGGGCGAAAGCGCCCGCATATATCCCGCATCCGGCAGGCTGAGCGCCTCCGGCGGGTAAAGGCTGGTACTGTCCCGTGCGGCCAGACGGTCCTGACCGCCAAGCGCATAGACAATCTCGGTGATGGAGCCGCCGATCGAGACGATCTTGCGGGACCCGGTCAAGCTCTCTGCCTTCGCAGAGGCCGCTCCCATCGCGAGCAGAGCCAGAACAGGAAGACCAAAGGCAGTCAGAAAACCGCGGCGCATGTCACGCAACCTCCATCGAACGGACACGCGGCAGATTTTCAACCAGGCCGCGCCAGTCGCCTCGTTCGGCATTTCCTTCCCCCCGGACACCGAAGAACTGCACGATCAGCCGCCCGGCAGCGTCATAGGCCTCGATTGATGTCACATGACCATGATCTGCGCCCTTGCGGACAGCCCAGACCTCAGCGATGTGATCCTGACGCAGATGCATATGGAACGTCGGATCCATGATGTTGATCCAAGGCCCCATTTCCTTGATGTCATGAACGACGCCCTGGTGGATCTGGATACAACCCCGGCTTCCGATGAAACACATGACCGGGATCTGTTCCTGAGCCGCCAGCTTCAGCATCGCGGCAACGGTTCCCCCTTCCAGCTCCCACGCCAGGTCCTCGCCCGCCATATGCAGCGCATTGAGGCGGTCCATTTCCAGATCCCGCAGCATTCCGAAAAACTGATGCGGATCATTGATGGCCTTCCAGCGCTGACGCAACGCCTGTTCCTTGGAGGGATCGGCATCGGGACGCACCTGAAGCGGCGCCGGGGAAAGGCGCTCGGACAATCCTTCGCTCTGGTCTTCCGCAGCAAGGCTGCTGACCAAAGCAGACCATGCATCCATATCCGTTGCGGCGCGGGCGTGGATTTTCATCACTGCGTCGCCGTGCGCATCAAAGAACTGGAGCGAGTGCCGGACGGCGGTGCCGTCGGTCTTCTCAACCGCATAGCCATGGACAAAATGAGCTGGAAAGATCCGCTGGTCGATTTGCTCTCCAAGCATCATGGCGGCCTGGCGGCCTGGCACGAACTTCTCGAATGGCCCGATTTTCTCGTGCACAGCGCTATCGTTGCGCACAAGGGACATAACCTCTCCAACCTTTTTCAGGCCGTTGAAGATATCCTCGAAATGGATATCGAGACGGATCACCGGGCCGGAACCGCCGGCAGCCAAAAACTCCGCTTCGGAAATACCGAGACGCTGGGCAAGGTCCCGCTCGCGCAGTTTCGGGTTCTCCGCACGGGCCAGCCGCACCCGATCCGCATCCACAGGCTGATCTGCCTCGAAGGAAGCTAGTCCGCCATTCTCTGCCTGCAACTGACCGGTCTGAGATCTGATGTTCATGTCATTTCCGCTTCTTTGAAAGAGCCTTGCACCCAGCTGACCGGAATCAGGCAGAGGTGGCGGCATCGTCTGAACAAAAGGGCGCGGGTATCACTGTTCTGCCGCGCTTCGGGCCGAAGGGACTTAATGTCTCTCCGGCACCAAAACTGCATGGCTGGCACCTGTCAGGCCCCGATACGGCGGGGCTTTCACCTCCCGTCCAGAACACCCGCGGGGAAGCGGCCTTCCGGAGAGAGGGCAGGCAAGCTCGCTATGATCCACCTTTGGCAGGGCACTGGCCTGCTTCAACCGGGGATCGTGCAATCCATCATTTACTTGACTCTATAAGTCATGTTTTGTAGCCACTGCAATACATGACTTTCATTTTCACCTTTTCCGGATCAAATCCCACAAGTCCGGTCAAGGCGTGACATTGTTAAGGACGTAAGCATGCCCGCAGCCTTTCTGCGCTCCAGCGCCCTTCCCGGTTTTGCAGCCGCAGGCCTTGTGCTGAACCTGTCGATCAGCGCTGCGATGGCCGATGGCGATACCGCCAAGCCTCTTTCCCTTGAGCTGAACAAGGCCACCGATACGCAGGCCGGCTGCCTGCTGACCTTCGTCGGGACCAACAAGACAGGCCTGGCTCTGTCATCTGTCGCCTACGAGCTGGTGCTTTTTGACAAGGATGGCCTGGTCGACCGGATGTCCGCGTTCGACTTTGGCGCCATGCCGGCTGGCAAGACCTTCGTCCGCCAGTTCGAGCTGAAGGGATCGAAGTGCCCTGGGCTCAGCCAGATCCTGGTCAATGGCGCAGCCCGTTGTGAGCAAGCCGATCCGGTGAAGGGAGCTGAAAACACCTGTATCAGCGCACTGAGCCCGGCCAGCCGCACAGACATCGCCTTTATCAAATAACACGCCGCCTTTTCCGCGGGCTGTCCCAGATAGCCCGCTCACCAGACACCAAACGAAAGATCAGACATCATGGACGTGTCCAGCCTGCTTCAGCCCCTCCTTGGCATTCTGGAAACCGGTGGCCCGGTGGTCATGCTGATTGGCGGATTGTCGGTCATTGCCCTTGCCCTGGTGCTGGTCAAACTCCTCCAGTTCAGCCGTGAAGGTGTAGGCCGGTCCGGCAAGGCCCGCTCGGCAGTGGCGCTCTGGCGCTCCGGCGCGCAGCGTGAGGCACTCGAGCACCTTTCCTCCTCCCGCTCAGCAACCTCAGAAGCCGTTCTCACGGCCATGCAGCTGACCGTTCAGGGGCATGACCGCACTGAGATCGAACAGGAGGTGACCCGCAAGGCCATGGCCCGCCTGCATCAACAGCAGTGGGGCTTGAAGGCTCTCGATGCCATTGCACAAATTGCACCGCTTCTGGGTCTCTTCGGTACGGTCCTTGGCATGATCGAAGCCTTCCAGGCTCTGCAAGCTGCCGGAAATTCGGTCGATCCGTCTATGCTCGCAGGCGGTATCTGGGTTGCGCTTCTGACCACCGCCGCCGGCCTTGCTGTCGCAATGCCCGTGTCGCTGATCCTGACTTTCCTGGAAAGCCGTATCGATCACGAGCGTGTTGCCATCGAGACCCTGACCGCAGGCATTCTGCTCTCGCATATGGACACGGGACGGAAATCCGGCGCAGGCCGCGCAGCAGCCGAAAACGCTCAGGCAGACGTTCGCCCGCATGCCATTCCCCTGAACGGGGCCGCAGCCCATGCACATTAACATGCCACGCGCCCGGGCGCGGAAACTGTCACTCACGTCCCTGATAGACGTGATCTTTCTGCTGCTTCTGTTCTTCATGCTGACGTCGACGTTCACCCGTTTCGGGGAAATTGACATTGCCGCTCCGGGCGGTCAGTCCTCCGGCGGCGGCAAGGGGCCCGATGCCATTCTGGCCCTGGATGACAACGGCCTGCTCCTGAATGGCCTCCCTATCCAGGCGGACGGACTCACCGGAGCTCTGGCCGACCTTCAGGAAAAGGGTGCCAAGTCGATTCTCCTGATCCCGCGCGGCACCTCGACAGCACAGGATCTGGTTACGGCTCTCGAGCAGGTCCGGCGGATCGAAGGCCTTACGGTGACGGTCGCCCGCTAACGTGGCCCTATTCTCCCGGACTGCCAGACAGGTCCGGAGACTTGAAGCCGTCACGATATAAACACGAGTTTGCGTTCCAGCTTATGAAAAAGCTTCCGCTTGCCCCGATCCAGCGCCAGAGCGAGAACACGCTCTCCCTGATCAACATCGTCTTCCTGATGCTGATCTTCTTCCTTGTGGCCGGGCAGCTCGCGCCCCCGCTGGACAAATCAGTCACCATGATCGACAGCGAGGATGCGCCTCCGGTTCCCCCGCCCCATGCGCTGGTCGTGCACGCTGACGGCAGTCTCCATTACATGGGGGAGCCAATCACCGTAGAAGAGTTCCTGATCCGCCGCCCCGAAACCACGGCAGCTGCCGCTAGCGCCTCAGCGGCAGACGGGACCGGCGCACCGGACGAAGCTCTGAGGATCATTGCCGACAAGGACACGCAAGCTGTCACGCTCCTGGATGTAGTCTCGGACCTTCAGAAGGCAGGCGCCGGACGTATGACCATCGTGACGGCGAGGTCAAAATGACCACCGACGTTCTGGACCCGCCGCGCCTCTCCGGCCTTGCGCTGGCGCTTGCCCTGTCGCTCGCGGCCCATGGTGGCCTTGCCATGTGGTATTTTGCCAAGGCGCCTGATGAGGTGCTCATTGCTGGCGGCGGCGCAAACCAGGCATTGACCCTGGGGGACGCCTTTGACGACATGCTCGTGGAAGGCACGGAAATCGCGGAGCTTCAGCCGGAAGCAGTGACGGAAGAAGAAGCCGAGCCGGTGAAGCCGCTTCAACAGAAGCCAATCGAGGATGTCATCCAGCAATCCCAAACGGCCCAGCTGACGGCAAGGGCCGTCGACAGCACCATCGAAGGCAGCTTTGTGGAATCCGAAGAGCCGCGGGAGCTGCCGCTTGAGCCCTTGGCCGCCGTTCAGCCCCAGGAAATTCAGCCTGTCGAACAAGCGCCAAAGGAAACGGTTCAGCCGGAGCCTGAAAAGCCCCTGGAAACAGCAACGGAGCAACCGGTGGAACCAGTTCCTCTGCCGGTTGCCAGGCCTGAAACGCCGCCGGAAGTCCACAAGCCAGTGAAGCGGACCGAAACCGCGAAGGTTCAAAAGAAGGAAACCACGAAGCCCGCCGTCAAGTCCGGCCCGGAAGCAGGTGCTGGTGGCCAGAGCAATGCAAACGCACAAAAAGGCGGGGCCAGGACAACAGGCTCCGGCGCAGAAGGCAATGCCGCCGTTTCCAACTATCCGGGCAAGGTCGCACGCGCGCTGCGCCGGGCGCTGCGCTATCCGTCAGCCGCCAAGCGCAAGCGGATCACCGGAGAGGTCTACGTCAGTTTCACGGTCAAACAGTCCGGACAGTTGTCCAACGTCTCCGTCATCCGCAGCTCGGGATCGGACATACTGGACAAGGCGGCTTTGGAAACGGTCCGCCGCGCGTCGCCCTTCCCACCCATTCCGCCAGAGGCGGGACGCAGTTCCTGGCCATTCCGGCTGCCCATCTCGTTCAACTAGGCTCAGGACCTATTAATTTGCATTAAGACGGGCGATGTGATTCAGGGTGGCAAAGGAGTTTGCCATGTCTGATTTGTTTCTGCTGTCGCCCGCCCAGATGTCCAGGATGGAACCGTTCTTTCCGCTTTCTCATGGTGTTCCGCGTGTCGATGACCGGCGGGTGATTTCAGGTATCATTTATGTGCTCAAGCATGGCCTTCAGTGGAAGGATGCACCGAGAGGCTATGGGCCTTACAAGACGCTCTACAACCGCTTCCGGCGGTGGGCGGAACTTGGTGTGTTTGACAGGATTTTCAGCAGCTTGGCAGCCAATGATGGGGCGCCGGACACGATGATGATCGATGCGACACACCTCAAGGCCCATCGCACCGCGTCGAGCCTGGTAAAAGGGGGCTTCTTTCCCGTCACATTGGCCGGACGAAGGGTGGATTGAACACCAAGCTGCATGCCGTGTGCGATGGCGAAGGCCGGCCCATCGCAATGTGTCTGACGGCCGGACAGGTTTCCGATCATGTGGGAGCCAAAATCCTGTACCCGGCGCTGCCTGATGGCGGCAATGCGACCATGATCGCGGACAAGGGATACGATTCAGATGAATACCGCGCTGCGCTTGAAGCCAAAGGGATAAAATCCTGCATTCCACCGCACAAAGGCCGGAAGGCACCGGCTGAATTTTGCAAAACCAAATATAAACAACGCCATAAGATCGAGAACATGTTCGGGCGGCTGAAAGACTGGCGACGTATCGCCACCCGATATGACCGAAGAGCCGATGTCTTCATGGCCGCAATCACCATCGCAACAATCATCATATGGTGGATTCAATGAGTCCTGAGCCTAGGGTGTGGCCCCATAAATTTGAAGGTAATGGCGCGTCAACTGGCACCGAAAGGCAAGGCGAGAGGCGAAAAGCGGGCTTTATGCCCGGTTGAGACGCTCAACGCCGCCTTTCACAGCCAGTTGCGCGTCATGTAAGGATTTGGCGAATTCGTCCGGCTACAGAGTTGCAAGACTTTGAAAGCCATAAGGCTTCCTGCAGCCTTGCGCCTTGTATCCAAACAAATTCGCTCAAACCATTGCCTTCAAATTTATGGGTCCACACCCAAGGCGAACGAAGGTTCCATCAGGCCATTTGCTGCGGATTTTTCCGCCGCTCGCGAAGATGTGAGCGTTGCCTAGCTCTTCACGATCCACCTTCACAAAACTTCCCCTGAGTAAGAAAAGTCACCGGAAGAAATTTATTTTTCCGCATCAGAAACCGGAAATTGTCCTTCCAAAACAAATCCGTCGCCTGAAAAAACGTTAACGTTTAGGGCGGAAGGTTTGCGGCATACGGTCAGGCATTTAAATCACAGACTCGTGAAGTCACTGGAAAAATCGGCCCTCAGCACCCAATTTGTTAACAAATAGTTAATTTATAACTTTGCTTTCTTGCGGTTTTTTTGACCATTTGAGAGAATTGTGGTGCAAAAATGGCAAGAACATGACTTGAGCGGTTGGATGCGGCGATCCAGAAAATCGGGAACCAGACCGGCACCATCGCGTTAATGTTCATGAAAATCCCAAACGGGAGGTCGTCATGGAACAGCTTTGGACAGAAAACACGTGCACTAACTCCGGAACCCGCAGCAAGGCCCTGCCAGCAGCGTTTCGCGCTGGCGTCGCAGGTGTGCTGATCGCCGCCACCTGCTTGGGAACGTCTCCCGCGATGGCCTTTAGCAAAACCACTCTGGACCACGCGCCCCAAAAAACGGTTGTGCTTGACGAAGACAAACTGGCCGTCACGGTCTCTGCTGCATCCGAAAGCCAGACAGACCCGCTCGACAGTGAAATGACCATATGGGTCGGCGAAGTGCAGATCCAGGGCCGAAACACGGTGTGGGTCGAGCTGATCGACAGTTATGGCGAGGTGGTCTACGAAAGCGAAGTGGGAACAAATGAAACCCATCTTCTGCCCGACGGCCGCGCTGTCGTCGTCCGTGACCTGCATTCCGACACCAATGTGGCCAAGCTGGACACTTCCCGGGTGATCTCGGACACGCCCATGCTGGTGACACGCCGGGTGGTAGAGTCTCCTGAAACCTCGGCATCGGTCGAATTCGTGGAAGCTGCCCCTGCCCCCAAACAGGATAAGCACTCCCCCATGCTGAACATCGCATCTGTCGGACAGGTGATCTGGGCCAATATCGTCGCCTTCTTCGACGCGGCAGCCACCAGAATTCAGGTTGCATGGAATTGGATCAAGGACACCCTGCCAGCCTGAGCGGGCCTTACAACCTCCAAAGACCCAAATTGGCCGGATCCTGCATCCGGTCAATTTTTTAATGGTTTCCGCAACTTATTTGTGCCGACCGATGATCCAGCTCCTTTTCGCCTCCGTAAGCTGCCCAGTAAGACAGACGAGCGGGCCGTATTGGTCTGGCCTCCAGCAGAAGGAAGCTGCTTATGCGGATTGCCGTGATCGGTTCAGGGATAGCGGGAAACAGCGCAGCCTGGGCTTTGAGCGCCGGTCATCAGGTCGTCCTTTACGAAAAGCGGCTGCGACCGGGTGGCCATAGTGCCACTGTCGACATCGACTATGACGGCGTCCCTCTTTCCGTCGACACGGGTTTCATCGTTTACAACGAGTTGAACTATCCCAATTTCACCGCCCTTCTCGACCATCTCTGCGTCAAGACCGAAGCCAGCGACATGAGCTTCGCCCTTTCACGGGACGAAGGCAGCCTCGAATGGTCCGGGCAAAATCTCAACACGGTGTTTGCCCGGCGGGCCAACCTCCTGTCCCCGCGCTTTCTGCGCATGCTCCGGGAGATTTTCCGCTTCAACAAGGCCTGCGCCCAGGATCTTGCCGCAGGACGTCTGACCGGTCTGAGCCTTGGAGACTATCTGTCCCGCAATGGCTACTCGGACTTCTTCCTGCAAAACTATCTTCTGCCCATGGGGGCCGCCATCTGGTCGACGCCTGTCGAGGAAATGCGGGCCTATCCGGCAGAGAGCTTCGTCTCCTTTTTCGAGAACCACCGGCTGATCAACTTCGACCGTCCCGTCTGGCGCACGGTGTCCGGCGGCAGCCGCAACTACGTGCGCAAGCTGCTCGCCCCGCTCGAAGGGCATATCCGCTATGGCGCCATGGTCACGGGCATCCGCCGCGAGGGGGGCAAGGTGCACGTGACGGACAGCCTTGGAGGTCAGGATACGTTCGACCAGGTGATCCTTGCCGGTCACACCGACCAGAACCTCGCCATGCTGGATGATGCGTCACCTGATGAGCGCGCGATTTTGAGTGCCATCCGCTACCGGCCCAACAACGTCTATCTCCACCGGGACCTGTCCCTGATGCCAAAGCGCCGCAGAGCCTGGGCATCCTGGAATTACATGGCCTGGTCCGACGGCGAAGAGACAAGGGACGTGACGGTCAGCTACTGGATGAACCGGCTGCAGAACCTGGATCACAGCCGTCCGCTTGTGGTCACCCTGAACCCGCCCGTTCCACCGCGCGAGGATTTGACCTTCGCCCATTTCGTCTATGATCATCCGCAGTTCGATGCAGCGGCTCTTGCAGCCCAGCGCCAGCTCAGCAGCATTCAAGGCGTCAACAATACCTGGTTCTGCGGTGCATGGGCAGGCTATGGCTTTCACGAGGACGGTTTGAAGTCCGGCTTGAGCGTTGCCCGGCAACTCGGGGCTACACTGCCTTGGGAAACCCGCCTCACCAACCCTGTACTGGAAGCTGCCGAATGATCTGCTCCGCACGGCCCACCAGCATGAGCGAAAACGGACCGCCACCGGAGGCGGCGATGACGCTTTATACCGGGCCGGTCATGCATGCGCGGATGAAGCCAAAGGAGCACCGCTTCAGCTACGAGGTCTTCAGCATCCTGATTGATCTCGACAGATTGGAAGAAGCGGACAAGTTGGCTCCGCTCTTCTCGATAGGCCGCTTCAACCTTGCCAGCTTCCACCCGGGTGATCATGGCCCCAGAGACGGATCTGACCTGCGCCAGCATGCGGACCGGCTGCTGGCCGGTGAAGGTGTTCCCCGGCCAGACCGGGTGCTGCTGCTCTGCTACCCGCGTATCCTGGGCCATGTCTTCAACCCTCTGGCCGTCTATTACGCCTATGATCCGGCAGGCAATCTGACGGGTGTGATCTATGAAGTGCGCAACACCTTTGGTGGAATGCATCACTATGTGATCCCGGTGCATGACGGAGAGCTCAGTGAGGCAGGCCTGCGCCAGCAGCAAGAGAAGCTTTTCTATGTTTCGCCCTTTGTCAGCATGGAACAGACCTACCGCTTCCGGCTGCTTCCCCCCGGAGAGACCGTGCGGATCCGCATTCTGGAGAGCGACGGAGAGGGCCCTCTTCTTTCGGCCACCTTCAACGCCAAGATGCAACCTTTCACCTCAACTGCACTTTTGAAGCTCTGCACAAAGATCCCGTTGCTGCCTCTCAAGGTGATCTTCGGCATCCATTGGGAGGCCTTTAAAATTTGGCGCAAAGGTGTACGATTTCATCCACGACCCGCAGGAGAGCCGTCCGGAAAGATTACTCCGGACCGGACCGGCGGATCGCTGAAAGCTGGTTGAAGTCATTCACATGCTGCCACTCGCAAAACGGGCTGAATGACCGATATGGAGGCTGACGCGACCCATGACTGACGCTCTTGTCATTACCCGCCAGAATGCACGCACTGCCATGGCCGGGCTTCCCCGGCTCACAAAACTGGGATTCAAGATCCTGCTGTCCCTGCGCTACGGCAGGTTGAAGGTGACGACCCCGGATGGAAGGGCCTTCCTGTTTGAAGGGCAGGAAGCAGGACCTTCGGCTGAGCTCAATGTCCATGACTGGCGTTTTCCGAAAATGGTCATCCAGGGCGGCGACGTTGGTGTCGGCGAAGCCTTCATGGCCGGCTACTGGTCTTCTCCCGACATTACGACCTTTCTGGAGCTCTTCTGCATCAACCGGGATGCGACGGTTGACGCTTTGAACGGCCGACCTGTCGTCCGGCTGCTTCTGTCCCTGCGTCACTGGCTCAATGCCAACACCCGCAAGGGATCCCGGCGCAACATCTCCGCCCACTATGATCTGGGGAATGCCTTCTACCGGGAATGGCTCGACCCGACGATGACCTATTCCTCGGCGATCTTTGACGAGAGCACACAGGACCTCGAGACCGCCCAGCGCCTGAAATACGCTTCACTGGCCCGCGAGGCCGACATCCGTCCGGGCCATGAGGTTCTGGAAATCGGCTGCGGCTGGGGCGGTTTTGCCGAATTCGCCGGAAAGGAAATCGGCGCCAGTGTACGCGCGCTGACGATCTCGAAGGAGCAGTTCGACTTCGCCAGTGAGCGCATCTTCAAGGCGGGGCTGAACGAGCGGGTCAAAGTGGTATTCCAGGATTACCGGGACGAACGGGGCACCTTCGACCGCATCGCCTCGATCGAGATGTTCGAGGCTGTGGGGGAACGCTACTGGCCGACCTATTTCCAGCAGCTGTCCGCTTGCCTGAGGCCCGGCGGCAAGGCAGGCCTGCAGATCATCACCATTCAGGACCGCATGTTCGACGACTACCGGCGGACACCGGACTTCATCCAGCGGCACATCTTTCCGGGCGGCATGCTTCCGCCCCCCGGCAAGCTGGAGGAAATCGGCAAGCGCCTTGGTCTGGATCTCGCCAATCAGAAGATCTTCGGTCAGGACTATGCGCGCACCTTGGCAGAATGGCGCTCCCGCTTCCGCGAAGCCTGGCCACGCATCAGCCCCCTTGGCTTCGACGAGCGCTTCAAGCGGCTGTGGGAGTTCTATCTCCACTATTGCGAGGCAGGCTTCCGGTCAGGGAACATCGACGTGCGCCAGATGGTTTACGTCAAGCAAGGCTGAGTTCTCATACCTGAGAAGCAATGGAAGAAGAGCTGATTACAAGCTCTTCTTCGACCAGCCGGTCGCCTTTGCCACGAGCCGGAAGTAGAGGCTGTAAGGCAAGAGGCGGAGCAGCTTGAGCTGGGTGACAAAGCCTCTGGGAAAATAGATCTCGAACTGAGCGGGCCGTTGCAGGCCCGCCGCAATCTCCTCCGCCGCCCGGTCCACCGTGATGATGTCCGGCATCGGAAATGGGTTCTGAGCTGTGGCGGGCGTGTCGACGAACCCCGGACAGATGACCTGAATGGCGATGCCTGCCTTGTCGAGATCGAACTTCAGCGCCTCGGCCATGTTGATCAAACCGGCCTTGGTTGCCCCATAGGCCGCAGAGGTCGGCAGACCGGCATAACCGGCGCTGGACGAGACAATCGCGATTTGCCCCTTGCCTCTGGTCTTCATTGTCTCAATGGCGGGCAGCAGCACATTCACGGTTCCCATCAGATTGACGTCGATCGTTTTGCGCCACTCTTCAGGATTTCCCGCAAGCCCGTCCTGGGGCCGATAAACCCCGGCGTTGGCCACCAATACCGCAAGCGGCGCAACCTCTGTTTCGATCTGCTGGAGAATGGCGCTCATGGCGTCAGCATCAGTCACATCCCCGGGAAAGCTGACGATGCGCCCGGGAAGAGCCGCGGCCTCGGCCACAAGGGCCGAAAGCTTTCCCTCCGAGCGCGCCGTGACGGCCACCCGCCATCCCTCACCGGCAAGCATCAGGGCCAATGCCCGGCCAATGCCGGAACTTGCCCCTGTTATCCAGACACAACCGTCTTCCGGCTTGGCAGCTTTGAGGGACACTTGAGACCCGGCCATGACAACTCCTTTCGCAGCAATAGATCAATCTACGCGCTCAAGCTGTTGCCGGATCAGGGAAACTTTGTAGATCAGCGCATGAAAGGCGCGAAGAACCGCCCGATCGGACCCGTCAGCCTCAGGCTGCCCTCGGTCACCGCGAAGCAGATACAGTCCTCGTCCTCATCGGCGATGGGCTTGTGATCAATGTCGTCATTGGCAAAGGCAATGTCACCGCGGACGAAGTGCCCTTCCACGTCCTTGAACCCGCCCTGCAGCACGAGCGTCAGCTCTGTGCCCTCATGCGTGTGCGCAGGCATCGCCCGTCCCGCACGGACCCAGAGAAGAGAGGCGGAGCAGCCGTCGATTTCGCCGAACTTGCACTCCTTGACACCCGGAAGCAGTGTCTTCCACGGCAGGGCATCGAGTGGCTTGTCCACGATTTCCCTCAGGCTCCCAGGCAGTCTCGGGTCCGTGGAAGTCCCAGTGCCGCGAGAGGTCTGCGCGGGCTCCATCGCGAAAATCCCGGCCAGCATATGATCCCGGTCGGTCACGGCCACAGGAGCCACCGCTTCCAGCGCGGCCCCAGCCATCTCTTCGAGCCCGGCAACATAGGACCGGTTGCGCCCTGACAGCTCCAGATGAGCCCCGACGAGGGCACGGGCCGGGGCTGCCAGAGTTCCGGCAGCGAAGCCGGCCAGCAATTCATCAAGGCCCGTAACGTTCTTTTCCATGCAATTGCTCATAGCGCTCCCGGAAAGCGGAAATAGCAAACCTGTTCCACCTTACGGAGCGGCGCGGGATTTAGATCACACCATTCCCGTTTTTTACGGGTCTGGCCACCTGCCGGTAGGGCGCAATGTAGAACAGGCAAGCCCCGATTTTCAACCAATTCAGCCACATGTGCCGCGTCAGAAGCTTGATCCTGCTTGCAAGGACCAGTAGCGTCCCCACCTAATCCGAAACAAGATCTCTATGCCCGGAACCGGACCGCAGCCGATTGCAGGGACCGGACCTGACCTGGAAAGCATTTTGACATGACTGCCGTCTCTTCCGTTGTCGATGCCATTGGCAACACGCCCCTGATCCGCCTCAACGCCCTTTCCGAGGAAACCGGCTGCGAAATCTTCGGCAAAGCCGAGTTCATGAACCCGGGCCAGTCGGTCAAAGACCGCCCTGCCCGCCAGATGGTTCTCGAAGCGGAAGCCCGCGGCGACCTGAGACCCGGCGGCCTGATCGTGGAAGGGACTGCTGGGAACACCGGGATCGGCCTGGCTCTGGTCGCCAGCGCCCGCGGTTACCGCACCGTGATCGTGATACCGGAAACCCAGACCCAGGAAAAGAAAGACATGCTGCGTATGTGCGGCGCGGAGCTTCTGGAAGTTCCGGCCAAGCCCTTCTCCGATCCGAACAACTATCAGCACGTCGCCCGGCGTCTGGCAGAAGAGCTCGCCAAGACCGAGCCCAACGGCGTTCTGTTCGCTGATCAGTGGAACAATCTGGACAACCGCAAGGCCCATTATGTGACCACTGGTCCGGAAATCCTGGAGCAGACCGGCGGCAAGATCGACGGCTTTATCTGCGCGGTCGGCTCCGGCGGCACGCTGGCAGGGGTTTCCACATTCTTGCGGGACAACAAGCCGGGCATCAAAATCGGCTGTGCCGATCCGCTTGGCGCCGGCATGTACCACCTCTTCAAGGATGGTGAAGCCAAGGCGACCGATGGCAGCTCCATCGCCGAAGGCATCGGCCTCGGACGGTCCACACCGATCGTCGGCGACATTACCGTTGATTTCCCCTATGCGATTGCGGACGAGGAAGCCCTGCCGCTGGTCTTTGACCTTGCGGAGCATGAAGGCCTGCTGCTTGGCGGTTCTTCAGCGATCAACCTTGCAGGTGCCCGGCGCATGGCCAAGGACATGGGACCCGGCCACACCATCGTGACGATCCTGTGCGACCATGGCACCCGCAGCCAGTCCAAGCTCTATAATCCGCAGTTCCTGCATTCCAAGAACCTGCCGGTCCCAGGCTGGCTGGAGCGCAAAGGAACGCTGGAAGCGCCTTTCGTCTGAACAAGGGAAATCTGAGGAACCGCAATGGCTGCACCTGGCGACGCTGCTCTCATCGTTGACGCCGCCACGGACGTTAAGACCGGATTTTTCCTGGTCGACACGGTCCTCAACAATCTCGGCATCCTGGCCGCTGCCGCAACGGTCCTCTATGCGGCGGCTATCGTCTGCGCTGTCCGGGAGATCATGAGCAGCCGGACAGCCCAGGGCTCCATCGCCTGGCTACTGTCCCTGTTCTATCTTCCGCTCTTCACGGTCCCGCTCTATCTGATCTTCGCCTGGCGCTCCTTTGCAGACTATTCCAAGGTGCAAAGGCGGCTGGGGCGGCGCGGACGCGCACGCAGGGCCGAAGAGCTCAGGCTTTCAGACGTGAAAGGCTCCGCCAATTGGCCGGTTCTGACCAAAATTGCCGGCACCCCGTTTCTGGCTGGCAATGCCACGGAACTGCTGATTGACGGCACCGCCACTTTCGACTCCATACTGGACGGCATTGCAAAGGCCGAACACAGCATCCTGATCCAGTTCTTCATCGTGCGCGATGATGAGATCGGCAATCAGGTTGCCGATGCCCTAATCGAGCGTGCCAAGGCCGGGGTGTCCGTCTATTTCCTCTATGACGACATCGGCAGCAAATCCCTGCCCTGGAGCTATCTGTCACGCTTGACCAGCGCAGGGATCAAGGTCAGCGGGTTCAATGAGCGGCACAAATATCTGCGCATGCTCGGCCCAATGCGGCTCAATTACCGCAATCACCGCAAGGTCGTGGTAACGGACTTCCAGCACACGTGGATCGGCGGGCACAATCTGGCAGATGAATATCTTGGACGGTCCAAGCGCTTCGGCCATTGGCGCGACACCCATGTGAAGGTCTCGGGACCGGCCGCCGTCGCCTCGGCCATCTGCTTCAGTGAAGACTGGAAATGGGCCAATGGGACGGAAATCCCGCTCGACGCGATTGAGACCATTCCCCAGCCGGGCGATGAATCCGTTCTGGTCATGCCAACCGGTCCCGCCGATGATCTGGAAAACTGCGCCATAGCCTTCGCGGAAGCCGCCTCCCGCGCCAAGGAGCGGCTCTGGATCGTCACCCCGTATTTCGTGCCAGGTTCCGACATACAGACTGCACTTTACGCCGCAGCCATGCGCGGCGTGGATGTGCGCGTTCTGCTGCCGGAAAAAGCCGATCATACGCTCGTCTGGCTTGCCAGCCACTCCCACGCGGATGAAATGATGTCCCGCGGGATCAAGGTCTACCGCTATCAAAAGGGCTTCCTGCACCAGAAGGTGGTCCTGGTCGACAATCAGTTGACCTCCATCGGGACCGTCAACTTCGACAACCGCTCCTTCCGGATCAACTTCGAAGTCACCCTCTGGTTCACCCATGAGCGGATGATCGCCAAGGTATCGGACATGCTGGAGCGCGACTTTGCCGATGCCCGGCAGACAGGACCGGACGACCTGGACCGCCGCAGCTACGCCTTCCGCGTCGCCGCCCAAGGCGCAAGGTTATTGTCGCCAATCCTCTGACGGACTGGTTTTTCCTCACATCCCTTGAAAACCAAACCAGATGGCGGTGGTGGTGACCACGCCGACGATCAGGTTCATCGGCACGCCGATCTTCAGGAAGTCCGAGAACTGATAGTTCGCTGCCCCGTAGACCAGCGTATTGGTCTGATAGCCGATGGGGGTGGCAAAGCTGGCGCTGGCACCGAACATCACCGTCATGACAATGGCGCGCGCGTCGATGCCGAGGGGTTCTGCCAGACCGATTACCACAGGCGTCAGAACCACGGCGACCGCGTTGTTGGTCACCATTTCGGTCATCACCGAGGCGGCCAGATAGATCAGCAGCAAGGCTGCAAAGCCCGGCACCGATGTCAGCAAGGGCGTCAGCGCGGTGACGATCAGCTCAACCGCACCTGTGTTTTCCAGCGCCTTGCCGACCATGAGCATGGAAAAGATCAGAACCAGGACGGAACCGTTCAGGGAATCCCAGGCTTCATCCGGATCGATACAGCGCACCAGCAGCAGCAAGGCAACCGCAATCAGCGCAAGGCTGCCGATGGACATGACGCCCATGGCCGACAGAGCGACCACACCAGCCAAAGCGAGAAGCGCGACCGGAGCCTTGCTGCGGCGGTAGGCCCGGCCGCTCGGGTGGGACACAGAGACCAGCTCGGTTTCCGCCGACAGCTCTTCGAAACCTGCCGCCGGGCCTTCGATCAATAGCTTGTCCGCCGCCTTCAGACGCACCGCTCCCAGTTCCGGTCCAGGTATGTGATTATGGCGGTGTGCGCCCAGAATGCGGATACCGAACCTTCTGCCCAATGACAGGGACGAGATGGGAATGCCCTGCGTGGTGCGGCGCGGAGAAACCACGGCTTCCACGACGATATGGTCTTCGGCTTTCTTCTGGGCAGAGCGCAGGCCAACCCGGAAGTCCTTGAGGGTGTTGAGCGTAAGCACTTCCGAGGTTGGTGCCCGCACAATCAGAATGTCGCCCTTCTTCAGCTCAAAGCCTTCAAGCTCGGACCGGGTCATCTCCTGCCCCCGGCGCACGCCGGTCACTGTGATCCCCGGACGGTTGAGCTCGGCCACCTCGCCAAGCGGCTTGCCATCCAGATCCCCGCTGATCACCGCCACCTCTGTCAAAAATTCTGTCTCACCCAGAAGAAGATCCTGGGCCGCGTCTTCCCGGTGCGGCAGCAGAAACCGGCCCAGCAGCAGCATGGTCGCAAGACCGCTCACAGCTGCGATGATGCCATAAGGGGTAATCTCGAAGATCCCAAAGGGCTCCATGCCCTGCTGACGGGCGACACCATCCACCAGAAGGTTTGTCGAGGTACCGAGCAGGCTCAGCGTCCCCCCAAGGATCGCGGTGTAGGAAAGCGGTATCAGCAGCCGTGTCGGCGCCACTCCGATCGCCTTCGCCAGCTTGATCACCACAGGAATCAGAACCAGGACCACTGGCGTGTTGTTTACCACCGCGGAGGCAAACATCGAGATGAGCACGAAGGCACTGATGGACAGGATGGGGCGCTCTTTGGCGCGTGCGACCACGAGATCCGCCAAGGCATCCAGCACGCCCGTGCGCACGAGTGCGCCGGATAGAATGAACATCGCCGCAATCGTAATCGGCGCAGGATTGGAGAAAGCCGTAAAGGCTTCCTCTTGAGAGATGAAGCCGAGCACCAGACAGGCCCCAGCCGCTGCCGCAGCAACCACCTCAGGCGCAACCCGTTCGCTCAGGAACGCGGCGAACATAACGGCGAGGATCAGCAACGCAATCAGTGCCTGATGGGTGTCTAGAAACGCTGCGGACATTCATCACCTGACGTTGGCCCGGAAGCGGGCATTTCATCTCAAGCCGGGAGCAACTTCCCCGCCGCACGCTCAAAGGATAGCAACCTGAAGCCTGAAAGCGAAAGGCTGGCGACTGCCCTAGAGCAGCAGGATACAAATGCGCGATAACGTGTTTGGTTCCAGTTACCCGGCAAAGGCATACGAAAGAAGCAGACAAACAGAAACAGGCTTCAAAGCCACCGCAAAAAAGCCTAGGGTCCCGCTTTAAAGCCCTGGAGTCTAAGCCGTGACTTTCCTGCCCGATGTGTCCGTGATCCTCGCCTTCACCGCTGCGGCGTTCGTGCTCATCATCACGCCCGGGCCGGACATGACGCTGTTCCTGTCCAAGACCCTGTCCCAGGGCCGTTCGGCCGGTTTTGCTGCCGTTGCAGGTGCGCTGACCGGGTGCGTGGTGCATTCCATTCTGGCTGCCGTGGGCATTTCCGCGCTTCTGGCTGCATCCCAGACAGGCTTTCTGGTTCTGAAGATCTGCGGCGCTGCCTATCTGATCTGGCTCGGCATCCAGGCAATCCGGCATGGATCGGCCCTCAATCTGGAGGCAAGCACAGGACGCCGGAGCTCTCTTTTCGGCACCTTCACCCAGGCCATCGCCACCAATCTGCTGAATCCCAAGGTCGTGCTGTTTTTCGTGACCTTCCTGCCCCAGTTCATCACTGTCACCGACCCGCATGCCGCCGGCAAACTGCTGTTCCTGGGCCTTTATTTCGTCGTCCTGAGCATTCCGGCAGGCATCGCCCTGGTGATGAGCGCAAGCGCCTTTCAACGGATGATCAAGTCCTCTCCGAAAGCCATGCGCGCCTTCGACTGGCTTTTCGCGTCCATCATGGGCGGCTTTGCCCTGAGACTTCTCACCGCCCAGGCCAGCAGCAACTAGGCCCTTCCCGGCAGAAGCGGGACCACCGGCGAAAGAGCGGCCAAAACCTTGGCCTGCGGCCTTAAACGGTCTTGCATCTTGCGGTGATCATTGATCAACTTGCCACTCGCAAAAAGAGCCAGACGGAGCAAGACATGACAGATCCCCTGTTTCGCGAGAACGCCTACGTGACCACGTGCGACGCCCGCGTTCTGGAGATCACGGAGCAAGGTGGCATCGTGCTCGACCGCACCGTTTTCTATGCGGCCAGCGGCGGCCAGCCGGGCGACACGGGACGGCTGGTGATGGCGGACGGTTCTGCCATAACCATTGCTGACACTGTGTTCGATGATGACCGGACCACGATCATTCACGTGCCCGATGCCGGTCAGACCCTGCCCCCCGTCGGCTCTGCGCTTGCTCCCGAGCTGGACTGGGAGCGGCGTCACAAGCTGATGCGCATGCACACGGCCCTCCATATCATCTGCGCAGTTTTGAAGACCAAGATCACCGGCTGCCAGATCGGTGAAGAGGAAAGCCGGATCGATCTGAACATTCCAGAGCCACCGGAACGGGAGGCCGTTCAGGAACTGATCCAGCAAGCCATCGGCCGGGATATGCCAACCTCGACCGAGTGGATCACAGACGCGGAGCTGGATGCCAATCCGGATCTCATCAAGTCCATGAGCGTCAGTCCGCCGCGCGGATCAGGAAGGGTGCGGCTGGTCCGTATCGGAGACGATTTCGACCTGCAGCCTTGTGGTGGCACCCACGTGGCGAGCACCTCCGAAATCGGCGCGATCGACGTCACCAAGATTGAAAACAAGGGCAAGCTGAACCGGCGGATCCGCATCCGTTTTGCCAGCTGAACCGCCCACCCTAACCAGATAATGTGTCCCCGGGAGAACGCCTCAACATGAGCGAAAGCAGCCTTGTCAGCCCCTTGGTCAGCACTGAGTGGCTTGCAGACCACCTGAGCGCACCTGATGTCCGCGTGATCAATGCGTGGATGCCTCCGGTCACCGACCCGTCAGCTGAGCCATTCTACCCAAAAGAGCATATCCCTGGCGCGGTGTTCTTCGATGTGAACGAGGTTTGCGACAAGACTACAAGCCTGCCCCACATGCTGCCGCCTGCGCATCAGTTCGCCTCCGCCATGCGCAAGATGGGTGTTGGCGATGGTCAGACACTCGTTGTTTATGACGACTTCGGCTTCTACTCCGCCCCCCGGGTCTGGTGGACCCTGCGCACGATGGGCGCAAGAAGCGTCTATGTTCTGGACGGCGGCATGCCGAAATGGCGGGCTGAGGGCCGCCCGCTCGAACAGACACCCCCAATGATGCGTGAAAGCCATTTCAGCGCCCGGCTCGACCATTCCGCCGTGGCCGACCTTGCCGAAGTCCGCAAGGTCATCTCCACCGGTTCCCGGCAGCTGCTTGATGCCCGGTCTGCCGCGCGTTTTGCCGGAACCGCTCCAGAACCGCGGCCAGGCCTGCGCTCCGGCCATATGCCAGGTGCCCTGAACCTGCCCTTCAATCTTCTGATCGCGGAAGATGGTACCTTCCACAAGAAACCCGAATTGGAAGCCGCATTCCGGAATGCAGGAATCGATCCGGAAAAGCCGGTGACAACGACCTGCGGTTCGGGCGTCACCGCCTCCATTCTCGCCATGGGCCTGAGCATCATCGGCGCACGCGACGTCAGTGTCTATGACGGCTCATGGAGCGAATGGGGCGCGCGCGACGATACGGATGTCGTGACCGGTTGAGGACAAATCTGTCCGGCACAGCTCAAAAGGCTGTGCCGGCGCGTCCTCAGACGGTACGTCAGTCAAGCAGCGAAAGGCGCATGAGTTCCTTTCCCTGGGCATTCAGCAGAAGCAGAGCCGTCGCGCCCTGATCCCGGCGGAAGTCGCGGGTGGCCTCAAGCGCCTTCACAAAGGCTGCTTCCTGTTTCAAGACATCCGGGGCACAAGCCTTCCGCGTCATGGCAAGCGGCCCGATCTTGACGAAGGCGCCACTGCGCGAAATGGGGCCGAACAGCGTGTTGCAGCCGCCATTTCCATCGACGGCCCCCGCTTCCTCGAATTCGATAATGCTGGCAGCGTCCCCGGAAACGGGATTTCCATCGATGATTTCGGCCTGCCATTTCCCCAGCAGATCGGGCGGCACATCTGCGTCTTGAGCGGAAACGCAAGATGTCGAAGCCCCCATGATCAGTGCGGCCAGCGCCGCCGCCTTCGCTGTGAAACGCGCGGGATGGTGGAAAAGGGGCATCTTCAATCTCCGGGATTTACGGTTCAATGCCCGCTGGTCTGGGCCTGCTCAACAGGGCCAGTCTGCCCGCCACGCCATAACGCAACGTAAATCCGGGCTGAAAATTCAGCAAATGAGCCCGGAGGGAAGTCCCTCCGGGCTCATTTTAAAGATCAAGGCAAGCACTCGTTTTTCAGGCTGCTGCCTGGCCACCTGTCCGGCTCAACACCTGATCGGCGGCCTTGCCGTTGACTTCCGCCATGTGATCGAAGCTTGCGGAATAGCTTGCGACACCGGCACTTGCCGAGCGAAGCTCGATGATGAGATCGAAGGTTTCGGCCTGAGGAATAAGCGCCTGAACCTCGTCCCAGCCTTCCCAGCCTTGCCGGGCGTCAAAACCAAGCAACTGCCCCCGGCGGGCCGAGACGATGGCATTCACACGCGCTGTCACGTCAGTTGGGCACTGGATCGTCACCTTCAAGACCGGTTCTAGAAGAACGGGCTTGCAGGCTTCCAGCCCCTCGCGCATGGCCTGGATGGCCGCCATACGGAAGGCCTGATCGGAGCTGTCGACCGAGTGATAGGACCCGTCCGTCAGGCAGACGGCCACATCCACCACCTGAAAACCGAGCGGCCCCTTCTGCAAGGCCTCCAGCACCCCTTCTCGGACGGAAGCGATATATTGCTTCGGCACCACCCCGCCCGTGATCCGGTCGGAGAAGGCAACCCCTTCGCCTCTGTCCTGAGAGCTGATTTCCAGAGCCACATCACCGAACTGGCCATGGCCGCCAGATTGTTTCTTGTGCCGGGCCCTGACCTGGGTGCTTCCACGGATGGTTTCGGCATAAGGAATTGCTGGCGACCCGGTCTCGATGACCAGCCCGAACTTTCCGGTCAGTTTTTCCTGCGCCACCCGCAGGTGCATTTCCCCCTGCCCCTCAAGGATCATCTCTCCGCTGTCCTGAGACTGGCGCACGATGAGCGATGGGTCTTCTTCGGTCAGTTTGGCAAGAGCTGCCGACAGACGCACGTCATCCTGGCGCCGCCCTGCCCTGACGCTCAGCGCCAGCACCGGATAGGGGTAGCTGCGCGCACCGGAAGACGGCTGAGCTTTGCCGGAGAGACAGTCTCCGGTCATCAAGTTGTCAAGACGGCCGAGGCCAACAAGCTCGCCCTCTTGCGCAGGCCCGCGTTTTGACACCTGCTGTCCGAGCAGGGAAAAGACACCGGAGACCCTGTTCTCTGCCCCGCGCGGATCCGTTAGGACGTCCCCGTCGGCAACCGTTCCGCTAAGCACCCGCGTGATGGAAAGCTTGCCCCCATGCGGCGTATGGAGGGTCTTCAGTACCTCCTGCACACGCGGTTCATCGCCAAGACCGGCCCGTTTGCGGGTGTGGGCCACACTGGGCGCCTCATGGCGCAGAGCCTTCAGCAAGCGTCCAACCCCATTGCCGTGTTCCGCCGAGCCGAAAAACACGGGACAGATCAGCCCGTCCTGCATCTCGCGGACCAGATCGCCAAAGACCTGCCCGGGGTCCGGCGCGATGTCCTCCAGCAACGCCTCCATCAGATCGTCGTCGTGATCAGCCAGGGTTTCCAGCATGGTGTAGCGCGCTTCCAATTCGCGCACCCGGTCGTGATCGCTCATGTCGATGCGCGTGCTTTCCTCCTTCTCGTGGTAGACATGCGCCCTTTCAAGCGCCAGATCGATAAAGCCGACCGCCCGGCCATCTTCCCAGATCGGCAGCTGACGCAGCACCAGGGGAACCGCGGACGCGGGCTGCAAGGTGTCCAGCACGGCACGCACACCCCGCGCCTCCCGGTCGATCTTGTTCAGAAACAGCATGCGCGGGATGTTCTGAGCCTCCAGCGCCTTGAGGATCAGCTGCAGGGCGGGAAGTTTCCGCTCATCATCTTCTGCAACCACGATAGCCATGTCCACACCGGGCAGAACGCCTTCCATTTCCGCAAGGAACTCGATGGAGCCAGGGCAGTCGATGAAGGAAAACCGGTCGCCCAGATAGGTGGTTTCGGCGAAATTGGCCTCCACGCTCATGCCGTGGGCACGGGCTTCAGCGGAGGCATCGCCGGTCATGTTTCCCGCCGCAACCGTTCCCTGGCGGGGGATGGCGCCCGTCCGGGCGAGGATCGCTTCGAGAAGCGTTGTCTTGCCGCTGCCGAAGGGGCCGGTCAGGGCAATGCATCTGGGGCCATGCCGGCCCGCAATGTCCTGGTTCCCGGCGCCTTCGCCGGTCTCTCTGCCTGAGGGAATTGTCTCCTGAAAAGTCTTTCCGGGCATGCTGAGCCTCCCGTTGGTTATCACCAGCGCGATACCCGGCCAGACCCTATAGGCGCGGCCAGACTTGCGCGCCTTGCCCGCCGCGGTTCATTCCCAGCGGGCGGACCTCCATGCTCTGCCTGACCTCGCCCGGACGCAAGGACTTCTTGTGCGGCACCGCAGCACACCGAGGCACGCCAGAAACGTCCTGAAATGCAAAAAGGGGCGGATTGCTCCGCCCCTTCAAAGTCCTCTTGGCTGGTCAGGCCCGATCAGTGGTGCAGGATCTGGCTGAGGAACAGCTTGGTCCGCTCATGCTGCGGGTTGGTGAAGAACGGCTCCGGCTCGTTCTGCTCGACGATCTGGCCAGCGTCCATGAAGATCACCCGGTTGGCCACCTTGCGGGCAAAGCCCATTTCGTGGGTCACGCACAGCATGGTCATGCCTTCTTCAGCAAGACCGACCATCACGTCCAGAACTTCCTTGATCATTTCCGGATCGAGCGCCGAGGTCGGCTCATCGAACAGCATGATCTTCGGGCTCATGCAGAGCGAACGGGCGATCGCCACACGCTGCTGCTGGCCGCCGGACAGCTGGCCCGGGTACTTGTTGGCCTGATCCGGGATCTTGACGCGCTCCAGATAGTGCATGGCGACCTCTTCCGCCTGCTTCTTCGGCATCTTGCGGACCCAGATCGGAGCCAGGGTGCAGTTTTCCAGAATGGTCAGATGCGGGAAGAGGTTGAAGTGCTGGAAGCACATGCCGACCTCGCGGCGGATCTCGTCGATCTTCTTCAGATCGTCCGTCAGTTCAATGCCATCCACGATGATCTGGCCGCTCTGGTGTTCTTCCAGGCGGTTGATGCAGCGGATCATGGTGGACTTGCCCGAGCCGGACGGGCCGCAGATCACGATCCGCTCGCCCTTCATCACCTTGAGATTAATGTCCCGCAGCACATGGAAGTCGCCATACCACTTGTTCATGCCCTTGAGCTCAACGGCAACTTCAGTCTCGGAAATCTGCATCTTGGTGCGGTTAACCGCCAGTTCTTCGGCTGACGCAGCGATGTCTGTCATGGTTTTATCTCCAAAATCTTATCTCGGAAGCGGCCGCGGCCGCTCCTCTGGCGCTGGGGCCGTTTAGCGTTTGTGTCCGGTATGCAGCTTCTTCTCGATGAAGATCGAGTAGCGCGACATGCCGAAGCAGAAGCAGAAGAAGATCATGGCCGCGAACAGGTAGCCTGTCACACCCGTGGTCGGGCTGGCCCAGTTCGGGTCTGACGTCGATGTCTGGATCTGGCCGAGAAGGTCGAACATGCCCACGATCATCACCAGGGTCGTGTCCTTGAACAGCCCGATGAAGGTGTTGACGATGCCCGGGATAACCAGCTTCAGCGCCTGCGGCAGGATGATCAACCCCATCATGGGCCAGAACCTCAAGCCAAGGGCCATAGCCCCCTCATACTGACCTTTTGGGATTGCCTGCAGACCACCTCGGACCACTTCGGCCATATAGGCGGCAGAGAACAGCGTTACCCCGATCAGAACGCGCAGCAGCCGGTCAAATGTCACCCCTTCCGGCAGGAAGAGCGGCAGCATGACCGACGACATGAACAGAACCGTGATCAGCGGCACCCCGCGCCAGAATTCGATGAAGATCACCGAAACCAGCTTGACGATTGGCATGTCAGACCGGCGCCCGAGAGCGAACAGGATCCCGAGTGGCAGTGACGCCGTGATCCCCGTGACCGCGATCACCAGCGTGACCAGAAGGCCGCCCCAGAACGGGGTTTCGACGATGGGCAGGATAACGTCGCTGCCGATGACGAGGCCCGTCAGCAGGTAATAGGCAATGATCGGGAAGACGATCAGCAGAAGCACGGCGTTCAGCTTCTTGAACGGCACGCTCGGGATCGCCATCGGAATGAGAAGGCCCGCGAACATCGCGTAGACGATGTTGACCCGGTAGATTTCTTCCGTCGGGTAGCGCCCGTAGATAAACTGCGGGAAATAGGCCTTCACAAAGGCCCAGCAGGCACCTACCGTCTCTGTGCTGCCATCAGGCACCACGCAGGCATCCCGGTTATCGCCGCTCCACACGGCATCAATCAGCGCGAACTGTATCAGCGGTGCAAAGATGGAATAGGCCAGGAGGATCCCGAAGATCGTGAGGATCGTGTTGCCGGCGGACGAGAAGAGGTTCTGCCTCATCCAGCCGATGAGCCCGGTGGTGGAGACCGGAGCCGGAAGGCGCGGCGCCTCCTCGGTCCGGATCTGGAAAGTGCTTGTTTGCGACATCGTGTTCACCTTACCGCTCCACCAGGGCCATTTTCTGGTTGTACCAGTTCATGAAGGCCGACGTGATCAGGCTGAGAGACAGGTAGACCAGCATCCAGATCGAAATGACCTCGATGGCTTGACCGGTCTGGTTCAGCACCGTACCGCCCAGGGACACGAGGTCAGGAAAGGCGATGGCGACCGCGAGCGAGGAGTTCTTCGTCAGGTTCAGATACTGGCTTGTCAGCGGCGGAATGATTACCCGCATGGCCTGCGGAATGATGACCAGCCGCAAGGTTGGCCCGTGACGCAGTCCAAGCGCATGAGCTGCCTCGGTCTGGCCATGGCTGACAGCCTGAATGCCGGCCCGGACGATTTCAGCGATGAAGGACGACGTGTAGATCGACAGCGCGGTGATCAGAGCGATCATTTCCGGGATGAGTCTCTGCCCGCCCACGAAATTGAAACCCTTCAGCACCGGATAGTCGAAGGTGACCGGAAAACCGGTAACAACCAAACCAGCCAGCGGCAGCAGGACGATCAGCCCGAGCGCGGTGAGACCGGACGGAAACTGCTGCCCCGTTGCCATCTGACGGCGCGAGGCCCAGATTTTGATGACAATGCTTGCCACAACCGCAACGATCAGTGCGCCCAGCGCCAGGACAGCCTCCGGGCCGAAAACAGGCTTTGGCATGAAGAGACCGCGGTTGTTCAAGAATACCGAGCCGAAGGCCTCCATGCTGTTGCGGGCGCTCGGAACAGCGTTCAACAGCAGGAAATACCAGAACACGATCTGCAGCAGCAGCGGCACGTTCCGGATCGCTTCGACGTAACAGTAAGCGAGCTTGGAAATAACCCAGTTCTTCGACAGACGGGCCACACCAATGATGAACCCGAGCGTTGAAGCCAGCACCACCCCGACCACGGCGACCAGCACCGTATTGAGCAGCCCCACGAGAATCGCGCGGCCGTAGGACGAGGTTTCCGAATAATCGATAAGAGTAAGAGAGATGCCGAAACCGGCGATATTTTCCAGGAAGCCGTAGCCGGATGCGATGTTCTGGCGCTGCAGGTTCGCGACCGTGTTCGTCACGATCACGTAGCCTGCAAAAACCAGCACAGCGACCAGAAGCACCTGGAAGAAGATCGCTCTTGCTTGCGGATCATTGATAAGTGACGTGCGAGCCTCTGGCTGCGCCACCTCTGTGTCACGCGTTGTCATTTGTCCTCGCCAACCATAAGCGCAACGGCATTTTCGCCTGTTTGCGCACCGCTTCCCCTTCCCTGTCGACGCGGGAAAACGGCTTGATTGTCCCCTGGAGCCGGCACAGCGTGTCGCATGTATATGCCGGCTGGCCTTAAGCAAGCGTCCCGACCGGTGGTCACCGATCGGGACGCCGAAAGATGATCCGGTTAGTCCGGATTCAACTTAGTCAGACGCTTAGCGGATCGGCGGAGCGTACTGGATGCCACCGTCTTTCCACAGGGCATTCAGGCCACGGGAAATTGCCAGCGGGGTGTTCGGACCAACGTTGCGGTCGAAGGACTCACCATAGTTGCCAACGGTCTTGACGATGTTCACGACCCAGTCGTTGGACAGGCCGAGCATTTCGCCGAAGGTGCCTTCAACGCCGAGCAGACGCTTGATTTCCGGGTTTTCGGAAGACTTCATCTCTTCAACGTTGGAGGAGTTCACACCCAGCTCTTCAGCATTGAGCATGGCGTTGTGGGTCCACTTGACCACGTCGAACCACTGATCGTCGCCATGGCGGACAACCGGGCCGAGCGGCTCCTTGGAGATGATTTCCGGCAGAACGATATGATCGCCCGGGTTGGTCAGCGTCAGACGGGTTGCGTAGAGGCCCGAAGCATCGTTCGAGAACACGTCGCAACGGCCGGCATCATAGGCCTTGACCACTTCTTCCAGCTTTTCGAAGGCAACGACTTCGTATGGCATGTTGTTGGAACGGAAGTAGTCGGCGATGTTCAGCTCGGTCGTGGTGCCGGTCTGGGTACAGACGGAAGCACCGGACAGTTCGAGAGCGGAGCTGACACCCAGGTCCTTGCGGACCATGAAGCCCTGGCCGTCATAATAGTTGACGCCAGCGAAATTCAGGCCGAGCGACGTATCGCGCGACAGGGTCCAGGTGGTGTTACGCGAAAGAACGTCGACTTCACCGGACTGAAGGGCGGTAAAGCGCTCCTTCGCGCTCAGCGGCGAGTACTTGACATTGTCAGGTGTGCCGAACACTGCTGCGGAAACCGCACGGCAGAGATCAACATCGAGACCAGTCCAGTTCCCCTGTGCATCCGGATTGGAGAAGCCTGGCAGACCCTGGCTCACACCGCACTGAATGAACCCCTTGGCTTTTACATCGTCAAGCGTGCCGGCCTGCGCGGCAGCGGCGGACGCAACGATTCCCATTGCGGCCCCAAGGGCCAGCGGAAGGATATTCTTGGACATAAGAATGCAGCCTTTATGTTACCCATACATTTTTTTGTTTTATCGGGATGACGCAATGGACCCATGAATGACACTGATTTTCCGCGTTCTCGCCTCAAATGGTGTCCCGGCACAGCCGGATTTCCCTCCAAGCCCCTTTTTGGCCATCCCAATGCGCACATTCGATGGCATTTGACGCAAAGGGTCAAGGGGTTGCAGTCTCACAATTACGACTTTTTCCCTAGCCGCCCGGGGATTGCTTAACGGATGAATGCACAGAAGGTGAACATGACTACGAACAAGCCAACTGCCGCCTATTATTTGGACACCGTGCTGGCGCACGCTGGCAGCGATCCGAAAAATTTCCATGGATTCGTGAATCCTCCGGTCGTGCATGCCTCGACAGTTCTATTTCCGGATGTGGAAACCATGACTGGGGGCGGGCAGCGCTACACCTATGGCCGCAGGGGGACCCCCACGTCGGACGCACTGGAAGATGCGCTGCGACAAATGGAGGGGGCCAAGGGCGTCAAGCTCGCCAATTCGGGTCTGAATGCTATCGCTCTCGCCTGCCTGTCCTGCCTTGGCCAGGGGGACCACATCCTTATTGCCGACACGGCCTATGGCCCGACCCGGCATTTCGCGGACACCGTGCTGCCGAAATACGGCATAGAGGTCGAGTACTACGATCCGGCACTGGGTGCAGGTATTCGCAGCCTCTTCAAGACGAATACGAAAGCTGTCTTCACGGAAGCCCCCGGCTCGCTCACCTTCGAGATGCAGGATATCCGGGCCATCGCGGACGCGGCCAAAACCATTGGCGCAACCGTTCTGATGGACAACACCTGGGCCAGCCCGCTCTTCTGCAAGCCGCTGGAGCTCGGTGTGGACCTCTCCATCCAGGCTGGCACCAAATACATCGTCGGCCATTCCGATACGATGCTGGGAACAATCGCGGCTTCAGAAAAGGCCTGGCCAGCTCTGGACGCGCTTCATGGCGCGATGGGCGTGCATGTGGCCCCGGATGACATCTATCTGGCGCTGCGCGGCCTCAGGACCCTGTCCGTGCGTCTGGAACGCCACATGCGCAGCGCTCTGGACATCGCGGGCTGGCTGGAAACACGGGATGAGGTCAGCCGCGTGCATTATCCGGCGCTGGAAAGCGATCCGGGCCACGCATTATGGAAGCGTGACTTTACAGGCGCCTGCGGCCTCTTCGCCTTCGACTTCAAGCCAGGCACGACGCAGGAGCAGTCGTCGGCCTTCTTCAACGCGCTGAAACTGTTCGGTCTTGGCTATTCATGGGGCGGCTTTGAAAGCCTGGCCATTCCGGTGCACCTCAAAGGCGCGCGTACGGCCACGGCACCCGACAGCTCCGTCGTCTCCGGACGCCTTCACATTGGCCTGGAAGACCCGCGTGATCTGAAGGCGGATCTGGAAGCTGGCTTCAAGGCAGCTTTCGGCTGAAACGGAACGTGGAGTGGCGCGGTCAGATCGCCGGATCGCGCCGCTTCTCCTTGAAGATCAGCCAGAGGTTCCGGAAGTAGATGATCAGGCCGAGCCCCTGCCCGGCAATGAAGACCGGATCCTTGCGCTGGATCGCGTAGATCAGCAGCAGCACGCCGCCGCCGATGGAGAAGAACCAGAAGGCGACCGGCACGATCGACCGGCCGACCCGCTCGGAAGCAATCCACTGGATGACAAAGCGCATCATGAACATGGCCTGGGCGAAGAAGCCCAGGATGATCCAGAAATCAAACTGCACCACAAATACGCTGTGAAGCCAGTCGAGAAGCGCGGACATGATTTGATCCGTTCCTTGAACGTTGCGTAGTCAGATTAGGAGCCGGCGGTCTGGCGGACACGGGCAATCCGCTTGCGGCGGCGCAGGAGCCACCAGACCCCGAAGAGGTCCAGAACGCCCACAAGGGCCCGGTCGAAGATGCCGTATTTGGACGTGCCGTGGCGGCGCTGACGGTCCAGGACGTCCACATGCACCACGTCATAGCCTTCGCGGATGACGAGCGCTGGCAGGAAGCGGTGCCAGCTGTCGAAATAGGGAAGCTGCAGGAACACCTCACGCCGCAGGGCCTTCAGACCGCAGCCGCTGTCGCGTGTCTTGTCCTTCAGAATCGCTCCGCGCAGCTTGTTGGCAAACTTGGAGGCATAGCGCTTGGCAAGGCTTGCCTTGCGGCCAAGACGCTGACCGGCAGCAAGTGCCACATCCGGACCACCGGCAGCCAGTGCATCTAGCAGCTCCGGAATATAGGCAGGGTTGTTCTCCCCGTCGCCATCAATGGTCGCGACAATGTCCCCGCGCGCATTGAGCACACCCGTACGCACAGCACAACTCTGACCGCAGGCCGTCTCGTGCCGGAACACCCGCAGCCATGGATTGGCCGCCTGATAGGCAACCAGCACCTCGCCGGTGTTGTCACCCGACCCATCATCGACAACGATCACTTCAAAGCTCCGTCCCGTCAGGGCTTCGCGGATCTCGTCCAGCAGGATCGGCAGGTTCTCTGCTTCATCCTTGGCCGGAACAACCACGGTCACCGCTAGATGCCCCTTGGCGGCACTCATCGCTTCATTGTGGCTGCTGGTCATGGGTCTCTCGTATGGAATGGTCTTGATCGGGTTCAGCGCGGCGGGCCGTCTGGCGGCCAAGCCAGGTGCGCCAGATTTCCCGGACACACGCCCTGGCGGACCGGGCGCTCATGACCGGTTCGATCCGGCCTTCCGGCGTGATGTGGAATCCGAGCCTGCGGCGGGCAAGTGCCCGCGCCGTGAAGAAGGTGAAGGTGACGCCAAGAAGCGTTCCTGCAATCACGTCGGACGGATAGTGGGCCCCTACAAAGCAGCGGCTGAAAGCCACCCAGAAAGCAGCGACCAGGATCAGCCAGCGCCAGGACGGGAAGATAAGCGCGAGCGCCGCGGCAAGAGCCCCGACAGTGGTCGAGTGCCCCGACGGGAAACTGGTGTAGCTGCCGTGGAAGGCGAAGAAGTCGAATTCAACAGGCCCAACCTGCTCATAGAGCTTCGGGCGCGCGCGCCCGAGCGTCCACTTCAGGATCACCGACAGGATGCCGCTGGCCGCAACGGTGAAGAAGATGAAGCCGCAGTAGGTAAAGGCCGCGCCAGCCGCCATGCGCAACCGGAAGCGCCACCTAGCCGTTTCCTGGGCAAGCAGCGCCAGACAGACGATGCCCGTGGACCACAAGATCCAATGCGCCTTGCCCACGTCCGTGAAGGTCGCGAACGTGTTGAGATAGGCGGCTGGCAGCGAGCGGATCCAAGGATAGGTCGGGATATCGAGAACCACGACAGCAACGCCGACCGTGAACAGAAGAACCGCCAGGATGTCTTGAGGCCTTTGTCCCGGACGCAAGGGATCCCGGAACCGCTGGGCACGCTCTGCCCGTCCGGCGATGAGCTGCCGCACCTGGCGGAAATTCCCGTCCATCCGGCCGGCTATGCGCTTCAGCTTCGCTTGCAATCCGGTTTCGCTCATAAATTCCAGCCAAATCTCAGGTCTTGCGTTCAGGACTTCAGACGGCTTCACGGGCGGACATAAAGTCCGATATCCATCCGTTTTCCGCCATTGATATTGAGGCCGTCTACTCTCTTTCGCAGCTCAGGCACAACCCCGTTCGCATTTGCGGCTTCAAGAAACGCCTGTTCCTGACGGCTTTCGACGACAGCAATGCGGCAAGCGCTGGCTTTCTCAGGAGTTATCCCCGCATTTGACTTGCCTGCAAGGAAGCTTGCCGCCTCCTCTGGGCTGACAAGAGCCGTCTGGGTTCCCTGAAGAAAAATGAAGCTTGGCTCATTGAACCCGGCAGAGGCGACAGCAGGATCCGGGCAAGTGGCACTTTCCGAAATGGCAGCCGTCAGGCGCGGGCTGATCCAGATGGTCTTCAAGGCTGGTCCGGTGAAGCCCCAGACACCAATGGTCAGGACAACAGAGGCCGCAATGGCCAGAGGCACGCCGTCAAGCGGACGCCCCTGCACCAGCCGGGAAGCGCTGCCAAGCGCCAGAAGTGCCCCGAAGACCGCCAGCACCGCACCGGGAGGCGACGGCCAGTCTCCGAGATAGAGCGGACCGGCGAAACTCGCGGCGGCCAGAGCCACCGCTGGAATAGCCAGAAGAATGGCCGCGACCCAGCGCAGAACGCCATTGGCCTGACGTCCCGCCCCTTCCATCAATGCGGCACCAAGAGGCAGAGCCAGAGCTGGCATCAGCGGCATTGTGTAATGAGGCAGCTTCGTCGCAACGAGCTCGAAAACAACCCAGGACGGCAGGAACCAGGCAGCACAGAAGACCACCAGAGGGCTCGCCTTGCCTCGCCAGATAGCGCCCAGAGACAGAAGAAAAAAGGCAGGCAGCGGCCAGAACACCCCGAACATCACGGCCAGATGGGTCAGCGGCGGTGCACCATGGCCCTCCTGCCCCTGTCCGACCTTGCCCAGAAGATCCTTGCCGACCGCCTCCTGGAAGAAGGCGCCGTCCGTGGCGATGTAGATCGCGACGAACCAGGGCAAAACAAGCGCAACGAACCAGAGCAGACCGGCAAGCGGCGCTGCCGACTTGAACCAGGCAACCTTGCGCGTCAGCACCATAATCCCGGCCACGGTGAAGCCCAGCACCATCAGCGCCACGGGGCCCTTGACCAGAACGCCAACAGCAAGTCCCGTCCAGAACAGGAAAGCCAGACCCCAGCGGCGCTCGCCGCCGCCATTCAGCCAGATGCGCGCAAGCGCCCCCTGGGCGAGCGTGATGCTGGCAAAAAGCACCGCATCGGTTTTGGCAAGACGCGCCTCGACGCCCAGAATGATGGCCGCAAGGCAGAACAGCCCGGCAATCAAGGCGGCAGGCGGGCCGGCAAAGGCCCGCGCCGTCCAATAGACAAAGAGAACCGTGAGACAGGCGGCAATCAGCGATGGAAGACGATAGACCCACAGCGGCGCGTCCGCGCCAAAGCCGGTCATCTTAACGGCAGCGGCCTGGATCCAGTAGATGCCCACAGGTTTCTTGTGGCGGGCTTCTTCCTGAAAACGGATATCGACATAGTTCCCGGTCTCAAGCATCTGCTTGGTTGCCTGGGTGAAGCGCGGCTCGTCCCGGTCCAGCGGCGGAATGGTCCACTGGCCCGGAATGAAGACCGCCAGCGCCAGCAGCAAAAGCAGCAAGGGCGCACTGACATCATGGGCAAAGAGACGCATCCAGAGGGGGCGGCGCACAGCGTCCATGCCTTCGCTCATGTCGATCAGGTTCCTGCTCTTTGCCGGCCTTGCCGGTCCGGCTTTTTCATCCTGACGGCCTTTGGCCGCATTCCGCTTTCTCCTACATGAGCCGGAGGAAAAGGGAAACAGGTGCTTGCCTGAGAGCCAGCCTTAGGTATCGTCTCAACGACGCAAGCCTATCCATTTCTTGGACCCATCATGACACTGATTGCCCAGATTACCGACCTGCATCTCCGGCCGAGCGGTCTGAACTGCTACCGGGTCAGCGATACCAACATGCGTGCCGAGCGCGCCGTCAAGGCGCTGC
Organism: Roseibium litorale; assembly: GCF_014842915.1. Taxonomy (GTDB): domain Bacteria; phylum Pseudomonadota; class Alphaproteobacteria; order Rhizobiales; family Stappiaceae; genus Roseibium; species Roseibium litorale. The sequence continues at coordinate 37,592 of NZ_JACYXI010000001.1, forward strand.
TGGCGCTGGAGCCGCGTCCGGATGCGGTCGTGGTAACCGGTGACCTGACAGACAACAACGATCCGCGCGAATATGCCCAGGCCCGCCGCATGCTGTCGAAGCTGCCCATGCCGGTCTATCTCCTGCCCGGCAACCACGACCAGTCGGACGGCATGAAGGCCGCCTTTTCCGATTATCCGGGCATCCGTGATACTGCCAGTGGCAAGATCTACTACGCCGCCGACATCGGCAGCCTGCGGCTGATTGCCCTTGATTCCAACGTCCCCCGTCTGCCCCATGGCCATCTCGGCCAGGAACAGCTGGACTGGCTGGCCAAGACCCTGAGCGAAAGCGACAAGCCGACGATCCTCGCGATCCACCATCCGCCCTGTCTGACCGGCATTCCGCACATGGATGGCATTGGCCTGGCCGATGGCGAGGCGCTGGCAGAGGTTGTCCGCCCGCATGCTCATGTGGAGCGGATCATCTGCGGTCACGTGCACCGGCCGCTGGTGACGTCCTTCGCCGGCAAGATCATGACGCTTGCCCCCTCGACGGCCCACCAGCTCGTTCTGGAGTTTTCCGAAGATGCGCCGGGCCAGTTCAATTTCGAGCCGGCCGCCTATTTCATTCACCGCTACACTCCGGCAACCGGCCTTGTCAGCCATCTTGCCTATGTGGAACAGCACCCCGGCCCCTTCCCGTTCTGGGCAGATGAAGGCGTGACCTGGCCGGGAGACGAAAAGGCATGAGCGGTTACGCCACGGACCGCCGCCGCTTTCTGGCCGGACTGACCGCTTCAGGCCTGCTGGCAACCAGCCTGTCGGGTTGCGGCATGCTGAACTTCAGCAAGGAGCTGGAAGAGGAAACGGTGATCACACCGGTTCCCGTTGACCAGGACGCCATGCTGGCCATGCTCAACACCTACCGGGCGCAAAAGGGCAAGGCGCCTCTGCTTCATGACCGCAGGCTCGATCTCGTCTCCGCCGATATGGCCCGTCATATCGCGGAGAAGGACAGTATGGACACCTGGGCCCACAGCCCGTTCGGTCTGTCCCAGCGGCTCGACAAGGCAGGATATGCCAATTACGCGGGCGCGGAAAACCTGGGGGCTGGATATGCCAGCCTGCAGGCCGCCTTCGCCGGCTGGCAGAAATCGCCGGACCACAACAAGAATCTGCTCAATATCTATGTCACACGCGTCGGCATTGCCCGCATGTCCCGCAACAATGGCAAATGGCGCAATTTCTGGGTCATGACCCTGTCGCGCCCTGAAGAGGATGGCAGACCGGTTGTCCGCTAGACGGATATGGCTTCGCACAGAAAAAAGGCGGGTCCAAAAGACCCGCCTGAAGTGAGTTTCCAGAGACCCCGAAAGGGGCACCGGCAATCGCCAGTGAGAATGCCGCTCCAAAGTGGAGTATTATTCTCAAGTTTTTTCTAGCTGCTCATTTTGCCCCTGTCAACAGCTCTAGAACGGGAAAGGCCGGGCAGCAAAATCGGTCTCGCTCCCGCCACCTGAAAACAGCCTGTACTTGCCGAAACGGGGCTGCCAGCTTGCCAGATCCGGCGACAGGAGTTTGACACACGGGATCCCAACGGCGGGTTCAGTCACATCAATTTCATAAAGACGAATCCGCGCCGACAGGCAGCTCTCCAACAGGGTTCCCGGGCGGAAAACCTGCTCAGGCACCTGCTGCATGACCTCTGTGCCCTCCAGTCTCAGATCCTGTCTGATGTCGGTCTTGGCTCCATAGGCAAGAGACGGCGGCAAGGGCCTGGAGGTGCCATCCGGCTTTTTCCGGCTATCAGCCTCCCAGGCCTTGCGCGCAAACTCGTGAGACCGTTCGGCCTGGATCATTTCCCGGACAGCCCCCTCGGCTGCTGAAGCGTAGTCCAGGCGGGCGGCAGAGCCGAAGGCAGCCTCCAGGCCCCCTTCCCCATGAGAAAGCGCCACAACAACATGGGCGTCAAAGTCGCAATCCAGGGTCAGGACCCAGGTGGTGCGGGCACGTGCCTGCAGAAATTCAGCAGCCTCTCCTCCTAAAACCTGTGACCAAATCCGGTCAGGAAGCCGGGTTATCCCCAGGCGGTTGTACCAGGCACGGGCAACGGCATCACGTTCCACAAGCTCCAGGAGCGCCCGCTGCCGCGCCCCGTCCAGATCCCTCCAGACAGCAGCTCCAACCGTCGAGCCAAGACCCAGACCGGCGAAAGGCGAGCTTCGATCCGTTTCGACAAAGACACCGCAGGCAGGCACGCTGACCGGCTGGCCGGTCGCCAGATCCCGGCCCGGCAAGCGGTCATCCGACAAGCCATTCCAGTTGATCCGGCCGTCTGCGCCACCCGCCGCGGCGAAGAAGGGGCGCGCGGCTGCGAGCGCGGCCTCCTGCTGTGCGCTGAAGCCCAGCACCTCGCCGAGGGCCGGCTCATTGTCACGACCGGATCGCGCCATAACCCGGAAGTCTTCAGGATGCCTCCGCAAAAGCGTAGCTCTTTCCGCGAGTTCCCCGAGGCAGGAAAGCACGGCTCCCGCACGATCACGCCCCTGCCCGCCACTGACCACCGACCTCATGGCCGCGTCCGGCACCCCCGTCAGCTGTGCTCCGGCTCCCGGAAAGGCTGCCATCAGCACGAACGGCCCAGCCTCGCGGGAGATATCGAACAGCTCCGGTCGCAGAGCATCCAGCAGCGGCGCAAAAAGTTGCAGAGCCTGCAGATCGAAAGGCGGCACCAGCTCAAATCCCGCATCACCCTGCCGCGCGCAGCCCCACTCCAGAAGCTGTTTGACAGCACGCAGAAGACCCGCACTGGCCTCTATTCCGTCTTCAGGACTGCCCTGTTTCCTCAAGGACTGAACCAGCTGCCCATATGCCCCCAAAATGCATTCTCCCTTGTCCACACCCCGCAACAATCCAGGATTGTACAGCGTGTTAAGCATCATTAACTTGTTGATTTTCATTACAACAAGTCGAAGTATTTTTAAATCGAAGCGACTAAAAATTCTGATTAAATAGAAGAATTAAAGTCAAATCGAAGAAAGTGGAAATGCATATGATGCAAAAATCAAAATGCACGACCACTAAAATCGAACAATGCCATTTTATCCTTCAAAATATGAGGTATCATCATGTCTACCGCTTATTCTAACACGGAAAAGCTTGAATTTGCAGCTAAGATGGGCGCGATGATCCAGAGCACCACCGGGCGTGAAGCTCTTACGGACCGCCTGTCAGCAGACAGCGGCCTCTCCGTTCTCGCAGACACTGCAGATACAGTCCACCTGGTGGTGCCGGCCGATCTCGATGCGGAGCGCATCGCACAGGGCGACGAAGCCTATCTGATGGAAATCGGCCGCCGCGCTCTTGGAAACTGCATGTACGACATCCTGCCGGAATGAGAAGAGCGCGATGGCTACGCGGGAGCTCACCCGCGTAGCCACCCTCGTTTCAAAAAAGCAGGCTTCGCCAGGCGGCGCCTGCGGCACTCCATAAGGAGAGCAAACATGGCCCGGTTCCCAGTTTATCAGAAGAATATTCTTGCGCTCGGCAGGTTGCTCGCAAACGCTGCAACGGATCCGGACGCTGAACGGCGATTGAAATCAGACCCTGCCGGGGAACTGCGGCGCGCGGGTCTGCCTGAAACAACAGTCAGCCTGTTCAATTTCAAAGTGTCCGTCACACAGACCGGCAAGGAGGAGCCTGTCGTCATCCCCTGGCGGCTCAATCAGGAGAAGCTTGCCAAGCGCGACCCGGAATATCTAACGAGCCTTGCAGACAGCCTCATGAGTGCCTGCGGCAGCATGCTTGGGAGGACCGGACCGGAAACGACACCGGAGGATGCGGACAGCCTCAACGCAAGACAGCTCAATTGATATTCAGGCTTGAGAGAACGAAACGCCCGCCATCGGCATATGCGCTTCTGGCGTCCGGGTTTTGATACATGTTCGTGTGCTGCAGCCATGTCTTGATGACATCGTTGCCGCTCACGTCATGCGACGGCGGGCGCGCCAGCGCCCTGGTCCGCAAAAGATCCAGCACCCGGTGCGCCTGAACCGTATCACCTTGCTTAAGCAGCGCAGAAATGCGCGTTACGAGCGCAACGATGCTGTCATTGGGAGCCCGGCTCAACATATCGGCGGCCTGGGCATATTCGCCGACTGAAAAGTGAATGTTACCCAGATATTCATAAAAGACCCTGGGTGTCGCCGAAACTTTGGCCAGGGCGCTGTCCGCAAGCCGCTTGGCGCGCTCAACATCTCCAACGAACCCATAGCCTTCGGCCACAGACATCAGATTGAAGGGATCGCGCGGGTTCAGCCTCTCAGCCTCGGCAAATGACTTCCGCGCTTCGGAGGCCTGGCCTGCAACGGTCAGAGCCCAACCGTTGATCCTTTGGGCGAAAACCTGCCAGGGATCCAAAAGCACAGCGCGCTCACCACAGGCCACGGCATCATCCGGAGTCGCGCGCACTCCCGTATGGAGCGGATAATACATAAGCCTTTTGAGGATCACCGAGGTCTTGCCTGCGTGAGGCAACGAAAAGGAGGGATGAGTTGACGTCAATTCATCCAGGATTTTCAGAGCGCTTTGATCCGAACTGAGGCTGAACTCCCACAGCAGCGCCTCCGCCTGGCACCACCGGCTGAAAGGTGCCGTACCAGGTCGCGAGCGGAGCCTGCCGATGATATGGCCCTGAATCCGGTCGACAGCCTGGAAGCAGGAAGCCTTCAAGTCTTCAATGTCGCGGATCCGGCCGAGGTCGATCACCTCGTTGAACTGGACCCTGCCCGAGTCCCGGCGCTCCAGCTGCAGATACAAGCACGCCGTTATGGGATCGTGCCGGAACCGGAGCAGAAAACTGCCGAGCTCTCCGGCCTCCACCCGCGTCAGCTCCCAGTTGGAACCGCCATCCAATGTCAGGGAATGGTCATAGAGGTCCAGGTTCCGGTAAGCGGCCAGGGATGTGCGGATCTCATCCAGCGCCGAAAGCGCGAAAGGTGACTGTTCCGTCCCCGCCCCCAGCCGGACAATGGTCAGTTCCGGAAGTTCGACAAGATCCGCGCTCTCACCGACCAGGGCTCCGGGAGTTGCATAGGGAACTTCAGAAGTCTGGATCGCCGCAGAGCGGTCTGGAGAGGCGGCCAGCAACGCAAGGGTCGACTGCTCCGGCTGCACATCCAAAGCCGCCTTCAGCTCCGTCTTGCAGATTTCCAGTTGCTGCTCTGCTTCCGCCCGCCTCCCTGCCGCCAGCAAGGCACTGATCAGGATCTGGTGGGCTCGCTCATGACTCGCATCGATCTGCAGAATAAAACGCGCGCCAGCCTCGATCCGAACGGCATGTTCCGCCGGACGGAGATCCCCTACGGCCTTGAGAGCCTTCGAGATCAGATCGTCCTCAACCCTCCGCCTCTCGACTTGCAACCATTCGGCGAAATGCGGATCGATGGACTCAAACCCGCCAAGGAAGGGGCCGGTCATGATCGCGGCGGCAGAGGCAAAATCTGCGGCAAGGCCAGACTTCAGTAATCCCTCGACCTCCATGAGATCGGTGAAGATCACCTGAGGGTTCATGGCAACGTAATTCTTGTCGGCAGAAACAACTGGCAGCCCCTCCCCGGGCAAAGCCACCCTAATCTGCCGCAGTGCCTGGCGAAGGGATTGAGCTGCTTTTTCCCGGCTCGCATTGCTCCAGAAGAGGTCAGCCAAACCTTCACGAGTGGCCGTATACCCTTGACTTCTTGAGAGAAAAGCGAGAATTGCCAGGGCTTTTCGCGTGGCCAGCAGAAGCGTGCCGCCGGAAGCGGTTTTCAGCTCCGGCACACCAAAGGTTTTGATTTTGAAGGCCCGGGCCATATCGCCTCCAGAAAGACAGGGACACATCCATCGCCATCTGTTAACCAAAGATACCGAAAACGGTTTGATTTCAAACTCTATTTATCACGCTAATTTCACGCAAAGAACCGATCTTTCACGAATGCTGCTTGATGGGTGATAACGAACGAGGCTGCGTCCACCCTTCCGGCAGAATTGATACAACCGGCCTTTCCAGGTCCCTTTCAAAGAACTTGAAACAATGGGTGTCCTTCATGTCCAACTCACCTGCTAGCGATACGATCAAAGCCGGCGAAATCGAATCTGCGGATGAGACGCTGAAGCGCATGATTTTCTTCACCAAGCGCGAAGCCGAAAAAGACGGACGGGTGTTCTGCGCCTATCTGCTCGACCTGGCTCTGAACGCGCTGGACGAAGATTCTCAGGAGATGAACATGGCGCTCAAGGCCAAGATCACTCCGCTGACCGTCGGATCGCCGGCGCGGGACTGACTTCCCGGCATTTGAGCAACCGTCAGACTGCTTCCCCGCGCAGACCTGCCGGACAATCTCAAATTTTAGCCGTGTTTTAGGTATTTGAGACCAGACAGCACAGGAGGGCTGGCCAGCATTGTTGGCTGGCCCTTTGCGTTAGGAAACCCCTCTGCGGTCAATCTCCGGCGTCTGTCGCGAAGAATGCCCCTCGCGCCAAACTCATCTCCAAGCAAGCGCCCCGCCTCTGCCGCCCCATTCCCATCACTACAATCGCCTGACGGCGTATCCCCTCCAGTCAGTCCGCTCCGGCTGGAAAAAACACTGAGCTGTGCCAGGCTGGGGCTGTAATTTCCGATCTCCGGCGGCGCTGGCTATCCAATGAAGCGCGCGAAGAAAGGCTCCGCTTGGCGGAGCGCGTGTGTCACATGCTGGATCAGAAGCACAACGAGCCCCGCCGCATCTTGGCGAAATATTTCGCCGCACCTGCGGTTAAGTCATTGGACTTGATAACAATTCAAAGGGAGGTGGCGACCCCGGCAGGATTCGAACCTGCGACCATTCGCTTAGAAGGCGAGTGCTCTATCCAGCTGAGCTACGGGGCCGTGGGCACGGGATGCAGGAGCAGCCCCGGCCAAAGCGCGGATTGACGACCTCAGTGAGTCCAGGGAGCAATCCGGCTGAATTTGAAATTATCGGAATAGGACGCACCGCGGACCGTGCGTTCGCGCGGCTCTTCCACGCGGAACGGAATACCGTTGCGTTTGGCGTAGGCAACAGCCTCTTCCCGATCCTCAAAGAACAGGCGGATCTGCTGCTTCATGTCCGAGGAAGATGTATAGCCCATCAGAGGTTCAACCGACCGTGCAGTTTCAGGCTCATAATCAAGAATCCAGCGCTGGGTCTTGCCCTTGCCGGACTGCATGGCCGTCTTGGCCGGACGATAGATGCGCGCAACCATAGCTGCTCGTTCCTCTTCAATCAGCACGGGACCTATGGTCGGATCAGGGGCCCGGCATTTTCCATGGCTTGGTTTTTCCCGCCTTTGACCGCGAAGTCAACACCGCAGCCGCATATGCCCACTATCTCATGCGCCAATTACCCGAAGTTAACCAGCGGAAACGATGGACCCATCAAAAAAATTGCAACTCAGGGTGTAATATGCGATTTGTTTTCTAAGATGGAGGTTGCTTCTAGGATTAGAAGAACAAGGATCCTGAGAAGCCCGGAAGAAGAACGATTCCTATGCAGATGTCGCCTTATTTCAAAAGTGCGGAATACGTCCACGAACATGTCCAGCCTGAGGACCGGGAACTCGCCACCCTCAAAAGCGAGGTGGACAAGCACAATCTAACCGAGATGTGGGACATGATCCTCACCCTGGATTATGAAGTTAATAACGTTCGCGAGTTAAGCCGGGAGACAAGAGAAGAATTCTGCGGTATTGTTTCCTTGCTGTTAAAGGCTTTTTCGAAATAGACAAGCCGCATGCGTAAGGACCGCAGGTGATTTGCTGACACGCAACCGGACAGTGTTCACACAGCTGGGCACAGATGCGATAGAGAAAGGCTTGGCTGACCCGCAGCTTTCGGCCTTTTACGAGAGCATGATGTCGTCTTCCGGGCTTGTGTCCGAGAAGTTGCGTGAACATATGCCTTACCTCAGCTTGTGCTCCGACAAGATAGATAATCTCACCCCTCCCCCGATCTTCTATGTGGGCCGCCGGTCGAGCCAGCGGATCCTCTTTGGCGAAGAATGGGCCATGCAGCACGATGAAGAGTTACGCACCCCCGATCCGGAGCTGGAACATGCCTCGGCTGAGGCCTACCGTTACGCGCTTGAAGAGCAGCCTTATTACGGCTACGCGCGCACAAGGCTGAATGTGGGCGGAAAGATTCTCGACATCGCGTTTGAACGTCTGATCGTCGCGCTCCGGCCAACGCCAAATTCAGACCGCCGCTTCTGCGCCTATTTCGGCGTCATTCAAGATCTTCAGCAATTATAGTCCGGGCCAAGGTCACCAGATCATTCCGGTTTGAGTAAACCAGCCAGTCATCAGGACGGATATGACCTGGGGCGGTGATCCAGTGCGTTCCGCGTGGCACAAACCTGCGGTAGCCAACCCTTATACCGAAGCCCTTTTTCGCGCTCTGCGCAGCCATGAGCCCATACAAGTAGTCCGGAGACCACTTCAGCAGCGAAATCAGAAAACCGAGCTGCGTTAGTGCCTCCGCGAGGCCCTTGCCCCGGGAATCGCGGCGCAGCCACAGGTTCCCATGATAGACGATCTTGCCCCGCATGAAGAAGGCATCATGAGCATGATCCTCGCCCAGCTCCGCCTGTGCACCCGGGTCGACGAAGATGCGCCGCTGCTGCTGCTGCCAGTACTGGCCAAGGCTCCGGTCCCGCAGATCCTCCAGCTTGGCCGCCTGCACCGAAACAGGCTCCCCCGCGCTGTCCCAGGCCCCGATCCAGAAGGCTGAGGTGCCGTGAAGATCGAAGAACCGCGTGGAGAAGTCCTCCATCAGATACTTGTCTTCCGTTGCCCGGATTGTGTCCTCGAACAAGGTGAAGTCCGTGCTTTCGCGCAGCTTCAGCCCAGCCGCACGGATCTGCTGCTGCAGGAGCCCGGCAGCCCTAGTCACATCCAGTGTTTCATCACCGATCTGCTCCACCTGCACGATCCCCAGCCAGCTTTCTTTCATGGTTTCAATTCGTTGCGGGCATCGTGCTCAACTTCTGGTCCTATGAAAAGTCCGGAAACGGATATCGTCATTTTCTCCAATGAAAATATTGGCGAGTACTCTGATCACGCCGAGGCGGCAGTTACCCGGACCACATCTCCTCGAACCGGCACTGAGGCGGCAGGCGCCAAGCACCTCAAGACATGAGATCCTGGCCCTATCAGTTTGATTCCTAAGTCATTCTGAGAACGATTGAGACAGAAGCCTCCCAATCAGGCATGCGCTGATCTGAGTTTTTCAGCTCAGACAGGCTCATCAACAGGCCTTCTGTTCAAAGAACCGGAATTCACTGAAATTTCAGAGGAACGGCTGACAAACGCCCGTCTTTAGGCACGAAGCGCCACAACCAATGGAATATATACCGCTTGCAGATTCGTATGGCTCTGGAAGCGCTGGCGGCACTTCTGAAATTCTTGAAAACGGCGCCAACAAATTCAACGCTCACGGCAAGTCCGTGACCGGTCTATTGGACCACCCTGCAGAAACAACGGAAATGTCTTCGGGAGAAGAGTTGGTCGGGGCAGCAAGATTCGAACTTGCGACCCTCTGGTCCCAAACCAGATGCGCTACCAGGCTGCGCTATGCCCCGACGTTGATGCGCTTGGGTGTATCCACCCGGCAGGCCTTCGTCAAGGCCGAACAAAACCGGAAAATCAGACCATCCACGAACTTTGCTGCGAAAGTGTCCCGGATCGGTCCCGGACAGACCGCTTTGCTCGCTCACTCACTTCGCCGGAGCTGGTTGGCCCAACCATTCCGGGGTTTCCAAACCGTTGGCCTGCCCCTTCGCAGCCGCACCAAACTTTTTTCCGCAGCTCTCTCCCATAGGCCGCGCATTTTTTGCGTTCAGATCAAACCGTGCGAAAACGCAGCAAAAGAGAAGAGCGATCAAGCATCCCCGGCGCCGGATAGGCCGTCCTGAAAAGCAGTCAGGGTGCTGTGATCGAGGAAGAGGCCAGTTTGCTGCCCGGACCGATGCCGAGACGCTTGGCCATGCCGGCATTCAGCTCCAGAACATATTTTGCGTTGCCGTTGGACGGGATGATCCGCTCTGAAAAAGGCGTGGTGTTGGCGGCGACATGCACTACCTTACCGGTTTCCGATGCAAAAATGATATCAAGCGGCAGCGGCGTGTTCTTCATCCAGAAATAGCGGTCTCCCGCTTCCGGAAAGACGAACAGCATGCCGTGATCTTCCGGCATCTCTTCCCGGTACATCAGCCCCAGCGCCCGCTCCTCATCCGTGTCTGCCACTTCCACCTCAAAGACGTGGTCCTTGCCGGATGCCGTAACGGTGAGCGTTTCAACCGGCAGCTTCAGGTCTTGCGCATGGGCAGCAGACCGGCTGGCGGGACCGGCAAGTCCGCAGATCACACCGAGGCTCAAGGCAAGACACAGGCTTAGAACTGGCAAGACGCGGCGGGAGAAAGACCGGACCTCTTTCCGGCCGGGCGCCTGAAACACAACTGCCATGCTGATTTCTCCTTGCCGCCAGAGACAGACACCTCCAGCTCCAGATCCCGCGAAACAGGACCGTTCCATTTCAGCCTTTCTATAGCCGCCAGCCCTGTTCAAGACCAGCAGCATCGGTGCTGCTTGTGGCCATGAAATGGCAGGCGCGGATGTGAAAAAAGGACCAGCCATCGGGCCAGTCCCTTCCAAAGACAAATCTGCAATGGCCTTATGCCATCGCAAGGGTCAATGAGATGAGGGGATGTGCGTTCCCTGGCCCAGCGGACGGATTTCCGCCGCCATGCTGCCCTTGGGGCCAGCACCGAACCGGACCATCACGTCCTGACCGGGGCGCAGCTCGGCAATACCGAAGCGGCGCAGGGTTTCCATGTGAATGAAAATGTCCTCGGTGCCCTCGCCCTGGGTCAGGAAACCAAATCCCTTGACCCGGTTGAACCACTTCACGGTCGCTTTCTCGAAGCCGCTTTCGGCCACGACCTGAACATGGGTGCGAGAAGGCGGAAGCTGGGACGGATGCAGTGCGGTGGATTCGTCCATGGACAGGATGCGGAATGCCTGAAGGCCACGCGGCCGGTCCAGCACTTCGCAAACAACCCGAGCGCCTTCATAGGCTGTCTGGAAACCATCGCGCCGGAGGCAGGTCACGTGAAGAAGAATATCGCCTTCCCCGCTATCAGGCACAATGAAGCCGTATCCCTTGGCGACATCGAACCACTTGATCGATCCGGCAACTTCGATCACGTCAAGCGAGAGATCCTCGACCGCCTCGATCGCACGGGGATCCGTGAACGTCTTTCCCCCCATAGCCAATTGCCTCGCTTCTGGTCCGCATACATACAATCCAGAGCGCGAAAGAGACACAATTGCGACTCACGCACGGATTGATTCCTAACGAAAGGATAACACCCTGCCCCATACCGAGAAGGGTGTTTGTCGCAGTAATCCCAAACCAATTGGGGAAATCGTCTAGCAGGATTGATCCAAACCGCAGAAAACCTCTGCAATTCCGGGACGAATGAGGGTGCTTGCAAGATCATCCAGAGGTGTCTTCTCCCGGTTGATGATGATGAGCTCAGCGCCATGACGCGCTGCGATCACCGGCAATTGCGCGGCTGGCTGAACCACCAGAGAAGAGCCGACCGCCAGAAAGACATCCGCATTGGCAGCGGCCTCCGCAGCCCGGCTCTGCTTGTCCTCCGGCATGGCCTGACCGAAACTGATGACCGCAGCCTTGAGCAACCCACCACAGGCAGAGCAGTTCGGGGTGTGTCCCGACTTCCAGGCCGCCTCAGCCTCAGCCAGTTCCGCCTTGGCACCGCAGTCCAGGCAAGTGGCATAGGTGCTGTTGCCGTGAATCTCCACCAGCCTGTCCTCCGGCACACCGCTGCGCTGATGAAGGCCGTCGACATTCTGGGTGATCAGGAGGTCCAGCCGGCCGGAGCGGGCAAGCCCGGCCAGAACGCGGTGGGCAGCATTGGGCTCTGCGGCGTCGAAAATCCGTTTCATCTCGAACCGGCGGCGCCAGTCTTCCAGGCGCGCGCGCTCATCGCGAACGAAATCCTGATAGGTCACAGGCTCTATCTTCGACCATAGCCCGCCCGGAGAGCGGAAATCCGGGATGCCGGATTCCGTCGAAATTCCGGCTCCTGTCATGACCACTAGCCGCAAGGGATCTCCCGCCCTATCTTTCGCGCTAAGGATCGCCTGGAGTTCCGCCCTTGCGGTGAGAACCTCTGTGATTTCTGTCATAGTGCGGTCCCTGCCAGTTTTACGGAGCCGGTTTTCCCGGGTCCGATATCAGACCATCCGGGTGCGTTCAGCTCCCCGGACCTCATTTCACGCAAACCTCTTGAGGGGCACAATATGCGATATCTGCACACCATGGTCCGCGTCACCAATCTGGACGAGTCGCTCGACTTCTACTGCAACAAGATGGGCATGACCGAAGTCCGCCGGATTGAAAACGAAGGCGGCCGCTTCACACTTGTCTTCCTGGCAGCCTCCGAAGACATTGAATCGGGCAAGGCCAATGCAGCTCCCTTGCTGGAACTGACTTATAATTGGGATCCGGAAACCTACACCGGCGGCCGCAACTTCGGCCATTTGGCGTATGAGGTGGACAACGTCTACGAATACTGCGCGTCACTGCAGGAGAAGGGCATCGTCATCAACCGCCCGCCGCGCGATGGCCGCATGGCATTCGTCCGCTCGCCGGACAACATCTCCTTTGAGATCCTGCAGAAGGGCAGCGCTCTCGAACCCGCAGAACCCTGGGTTTCCATGCCCAACACGGGCGAATGGTAAACCCCATTCATCCACAGGAAGGGCCGGTTCTTCCGGCCCTTTTCTTTTTGTGACAAAACAGGCTTGCAGGCTCCGAAATTTATGCCTATAAGCCTCCCCACGACGCAGCCGCGTCGACCGTGCGCCCATCGTCTAGCGGTCAGGACGTCGCCCTTTCACGGCGAAAACAGGGGTTCGATTCCCCTTGGGCGTACCACTCATTCTCCCCCCCCAAAAAAACATAGTTTTAAGTGTCAAGCGGCCTGTTGCCTCTGCTGGCGGCTTCTGCCGGCGGATAGGATGCTGACAAGTTCCGGCTCCTCTGGCTTTATGCCTCCACAGTTTCCGCCTTCCCCTTGCACCGATGCGCGCCCCGTCCTTCCGTGGCGCTCACGCTGTGCCGTGATCAATCGCGAACTGAACACTTTAAAGTTTGACTGGCGATCAGAACAATCTAAAGTTTAATCTTGCATTCGCGCTTATCTGCCGGCGGCCACCAGCAATATTTTTTGACCGGCGCCGAATTGAACCGAATTTTGAACACCATATCGAATGATGACTGCCTCGCGCGTCTGCTCACTCGTTGCCTTAGACCGGTCTTGATCAAGGGAGGAGTTCATGAGCGTTATGTCCGCAATTTATGGCGGAGGGCCTTTCTATACGGGAGGCCAAGCCGTCATCGATGACTTGAAAGCATCGCAATTCACCACAGTCGTTGCCTGGGCCATGCATATCCAGGCAAATGCCGATCTGGTGTTCAACGATCCGACCAACGTGCTGGTGCAAAACGGCGCCTATGCCGGAGATCCAGCCTGGCCGGGTTTGCTTGCCGACCTCAAGCAGGGGCAGACCTCGGTCAACCGCCTGATTTTCTCAGTCGGCGGATGGGGCGTTCAGGATTTTCCAAATCTCAAGCAACTGATTTTCCCGTCGCCGTCCGATTATCCCAACAACCCGCAAACGGGAACAGGCACCGTTCTCTACCAGAACTTCGCCGCCCTGAAGGCAGCCATCCCGACCATTGATGCCATCGATTTCGATGACGAAACGCTTTACGACGAGCCGACGACAATCGCCTTCGCCAATATGCTTTACGCCATCGGCTTCAACGTCACCTTCTGCCCCTATACCAACACGAGCTTTTGGACCAATTGCCTGAAGGCGCTGAACACTGCCACTCCCGGCCTTGTGACTGGCTTCAATCTGCAATGCTATGCAGGCGGTGCGGGAAACGATCCCAGCAGCTGGATCAGCGCCATACAGACCGCGATGGGATCCGGCTTCGACGCCGCCGGTTTCGTTTTTCCTGGCCTGTGGTGCATCAACGGCAATGGTTGTTCACAAGGCCAGTGCCCCTCCTCCATCCAATCCACCTTCGCGGGCTGGAAATCGACCGGCATCGGCGGCGGCTTCATCTGGCTCTATGACGACATTCAAAAATGCGAAGGTTCAGGCGCTTGCGGAGGCGGTGTTGCCATGGGCAGCCAGGCCTACGCCGACGCCATCATCAATGGCTTAAGCTGATATTGCAGGCATTCCTCCGCTCACAGCACCGGGAGTGCCTGCAGGCCAAAGACAGTAATAGCTGTAAGTCATTCACTTGACTTACTTAGAGCACCTTACCGGCTATTGCGGCGGGCTTTCAGTCGATTTCCGATAAAGGCCCCCAAGCCAGCCGTTTCGAGATATCTCAATCCTGAGAGCACATGAGATGAAACGACTTCTGAACCTTTAAAAGCCGACTTGTTGGTTCATTCTCCCTCATTGCGGCCGAAGGAAAATCATTGCGCTCATTCGCATAGCAGAAAGAGAGCGAAGGATGCTCGATCCCAAGCTTTGATCTAACTATATCAAAATACACGTAAAGATATAATTAACCGAATATGCAACTTTAAGTTTCATGAAGCACCCCTCACATGCTAGTTTTCATGCGCCTAAGTGCATTCAAAACCAGCATAGTCTAAGGATAGAATCATGGATCTCATTAAAAATAGTATCGATGTAAAAAGCTCAGCCACAGCAGAAGGAACTTGGGATAAAGTATTGGGCTGCTCAAAAGTCGACGGACAGCCAGGGATATGGCTGAATGTGGCCGGGGGGAGCGCCTATTATTACAATCCAAGCAGTGATACGATGCAGTCTCTAGCGTTCACAGCCTGCTCTGACCCCAAAAACTATCAGATAAGCGTATTAATTCCACAAAATGGTCCAGCTGCTGGTCTATTTATCAGCTGCGGAAGTTGACTTAAGTGAGGCCTTAATCAATTGACGGTAGCGTCTCAAGCATGTTGGGAGGCTACCAAAACGCTTTTGCTTGGTAGAAAGCCCGTTATAAAGTACTAGAGCACCGTGCGTTCACCCGAACATGCGGTGCTTTTTAGCAAAAACGGGAGGCTTCCTTGGCAGATGTTTTTGAAATCCGGACCATGGGAGCCCCGGATCTCGAATTGGCCATAGACTGGGCCGCCAGCGAAGGCTGGAATCCCGGACTGGGTGACTTGAATGCCTTTCTGGCCGCTGATCCCGAAGGCTTCTTAGCCGGCGTTCTGAACGGAGAACCGGTCACGTCTATCTCTGCAGTACGCTATGGCGAAAGCTACGGTTTCATCGGCTTCTACATCTGCCGCAAAAGTCTGCGTGGAAAGGGCTATGGGCTTGCAACCTGGACCCGCGCGATCCAGCACCTGGAAGGCCGCACGATCGGTCTGGATGGGGTCATTGACCAGCAGGACAACTACCGCAAATCCGGCTTTCAGCTGGCCCACCGCAACATCCGCATGGGCGGGCTTGCTACGGCTGACACGCCGATGGACCCGCGCCTTTCCCCGCTCGGACTGGGCATCTTTGCCTCAGTGCGCGACTATGACCGGAGCTTCTTTCCCGATGACCGCACAGAGTTCTTGAAGGTCTGGTGCGCGCCGAATGCCGCAACACGCCGCGGTTTCGTCTTCATGGAAGATGGCAAATTGATGGGATACGGGGTAATCCGCCAATGCCAGGAGGGCTTTAAGATCGGCCCGCTCTTTGCCGACACTCCGGAAGTTGCCGACAGCCTGTTCCGGGCGCTCGCCGGACAGGTCAAGGGCCAGACGGTCTACCTGGACATACCGGAGCCAAACCAGCACGCCCAGGACCTCGCACAGCGGTATGACCTGTCGGCAGAATTCGAAACCGCCCGGATGTACAAGGGCCCCGCCCCCAGCCTGCCGCTGGACAGAACCTACGGCATCACGACTTTCGAACTGGGATAGGCACAGGCTTCACGCCAGATCAAAGATCATCATCACATAGGCGCCGAACAGGGCCAGATGCACGGCCCCCTGAAGATAGTTGGTCTGGCGGCTGCCGAAGGTCACCGAACTCAGGAACAGCGTCAGGATCAGCAGGACGATATCCTCGACGTCGAGGCCCAGTTCGACGGTTTTGTTTGTCAGCCAGCCAATGGCCAGAACCGCAGGCACAGTCAGGCCGATGGTGGCAAGAGCCGCGCCAAGGCAGATGTTGATCGAACGCTGCAGCTTGTTTTCCCTGGCTGCCTTGATGGCACTGACGCCCTCCGGCATCAGGATGAGCACTGCGACCAGGAAACCGCCGAGTGCAACCGGCGCGCCGATCTCGTGAATGCCATGATCGGCATACTCGGCCAGCGTTTCGGCGAGGAGGATGATCGGCAGCAAGGCGCCGAAAAGGCCAGCCACATGAAATCCGACCGAGCGGACCGCTCCACCGTGATGCTCTTCCTCTCCAGGTGCTGCGCCCGGTTGCCGGAAAAGATCACTGTGGGTCTTGGTGAGGATGATCAGAAACACACCGTAAAGCACCACGGACATTACGATATCAAAAATCGTCTGCAAGGTGGACAGTTCCCCGCCGGGGGCCGATGGCGTCACGCGCGGCAGAACCAGTGCGAGGACGGCGAGCGGTATCAGGACTGACAGGAATGCGTTTGCGCCCTGCAGATTGTATTCCTGAGCTTTCTGCCGCAATCCGCCGAGCAGAAGGCAAAGCCCGACCAGCCCGGTCAGAACGATCATGACGACGGAGAACATCGTCTCCCTCGCCAGGGTCGGCTTTGCATCGCCGGACAGCATCACCGCCGAGATCAGTGCAACCTCGATTCCGGTAACCGCAAGGGTCAGAATTAGAGTGCCGTAGGGCTCGCCGAGAAGCGTTGCAAGCCCTCCTGCATGTCGCACCACGGAGAAAGAGCACCACACCATCACGGCGAACAGAAAGGCAAGCACCAGAAGGGAAGCCGTCAGGCCTATGGCATCCGGATGGAGATGGTCTGCAAAGATGTGGAAGATACCGAAAAGCAGAAACCCCACAATGGAAGGCAGCTCATACCGGATGGTGCTCATTATTCCCCCTTACGCGCCACGCCCCCGCGCCTATGCGCTGCGCTACCGCCTGCGTTCAGCTACCGCCGTTTCATAGGCAAGAACGGCTCCCGCAAGATCTTCAAGAGCCGCGCCAACCGATTTGAACAGCGTGATCTCGCCGTCAAAACGGCGCCCCGGATGATCATTGCGGCACAAGTCGTAAAGATCTGCCAAAACATCCTGCGGTTTCAGCACACCGGACGCGAGCGGTTGCGCCAGATCTCCGCCCTCGGTTCCCGCCCCTTCCCTCGTATCGGCAAAAACAGAACTGCGGCGCACGGCCTCGTCATCACTCTCACGCATATCCGGGCGGAAGGCACCGATGAGGTCGACATGGGTTCCTGGCTGCAGCCAGGCTCCCAGGATCAGAGGCTTTTGCGACAAGGTCGCGGCGCTGACGATATCCGCCGTTTTCACGGCGCTTTCCAGATCGGCGGAAACCATTGTTTCGACCCCGCATGCAGAGGCAATCTCGGCAGCGGCGGCTTCCGCCTTGACAAGCGACCTGCCCCAGACCGTTACTTTCTCAATTGGCCGCACCGCCTTGTGGGCGGCCGCCAGGTTGACCGCCACACGGCCGGTTCCGGCGACGACCAGGTGAGACGCATCTTTGCGGGCAAGATATCCGGCTGCAAGTGCTGAAGCCGCCGCGGTTCTACGGGCAGTGAGCTCACCACCGTCCACGAGTGCCAGCATTTCACCCGTCCGGCCATCAGACAGGAGATACTGAGCCGCGACTGCGGGCAGCCCTCTGGCGGAATTGCCCGGCACGACATTGACAATCTTCACGCCGGAATAGGCGCCGGGCAGCCAGGCGGGCATGAGCAGCAGTGTTGCCGTCTCCTCGCCCGGCACTTCCATCTGGTGATGGTGGCGCAAGGGCATGACGCATCCTGCCTTGAACATGGACCGCAAAGCCTCGATCAACCTGTCGAACGGCAGGACATTACGGGTCTCTTCCGCGGAAAGGGTCAGCATGCGTCAAGACTCCAATTGCAACGCAGAAACAAGAAAACCGGCGCCAAATGGCACCGGTTTTCCTTATCACGTCTTGACGCTGAGTCGCGCCTGGTTCCGGCACCTCCTGGCCCGGTCCGGATCAGATCGCCAGATATTCCTGCCGCAACTCGGCATTATCGAGCACCTCCTGAGCGGCTCCGTCGAAAACGACTTCGCCCATGTCCAGGATCACCGCACGGTCCGCCAGATGCAGGGCGGCAATCGCGTTCTGCTCCACGATGATCGTCGTGATGCCGAGCTCCTTCACCCCTTCCAGGATGCGCTCGATCTCATGCACGATCACCGGCGCCAGGCCCTCATAGGGCTCGTCCAGAAGCAGCAGCTTGATGTCCCGGGCCAGCACCCGGGCAATGGCCAGCATCTGCTGCTCACCGCCGGACATGGTGATCCCCTCCTGGTTGCGCCGTTCGGCAAGGCGCGGGAAGTGATCATAGATCCGCTCGATCGACCAGCCCTTGGGCTCGGCGATCTGGGCAAGCTCGAGATTTTCCTGAACGGTCAGACCTGGAATGATCCGCCGGTCCTCCGGCACCAGGCCGACGCCGCAGCGGGACGCCTGATAGCTTTTCATCTCATGCAGCGGCTGGTGATCCAGCCAGATCTCGCCATGGGTCAGGCGCGGATTGTCCATCCGGGCAATGGTGCGCAGGGTCGAAGTCTTGCCCGCCCCGTTCCGGCCCAGAAGAGCAAGGATTTCGCCCTCCCTGACGTCAAACCGCACACCCTGAACGATATAGCTCTCGCCATAATAGGCGTGAAGGTCCCAGGCGGAGAAGAAAGCCGGCGCACCGCCCTGCGGCCTGACCGGCGCCACGCCCGGCGCGGTGCGGCCAGCGAGCTTTTCGTCCAAAAGGGTCATAGATGCGCTCCTCCGAGATAGGCTTCCTGAACGCGCGGGTCGCCCTTGATGTCCTGAGGCGATCCTTCGGCGATAACCGTGCCCTGGGCCAGAACGCTGATCTTGTTTGCCAGGGAGAACACCACATGCATGTCGTGCTCGATAACGATCTTGGTGATGCCCCGTTCGCCGATCCGCTTCAAAAGGTCGATTGTATTGTTGGTGTCCGCCCGGGACATGCCGGCGGTCGGTTCATCCAGAAGCAGAAGCTTGGGATCCTGAACCAGGCACATGGCGAGCTCCAGGCGCCGCTTGTCGCCGCGCGAGAGGCTGCCGGCGATCATGTCCTTCTTC
Organism: Roseibium litorale; assembly: GCF_014842915.1. Classification (GTDB taxonomy): domain Bacteria; phylum Pseudomonadota; class Alphaproteobacteria; order Rhizobiales; family Stappiaceae; genus Roseibium; species Roseibium litorale. The sequence continues at coordinate 56,968 of NZ_JACYXI010000001.1, forward strand.
GAAGCAAGACCGACATCCTCCAGCATATGCATGGAGCGGTCGCGGACTTCCGAGTCCTGATCGACCCGCCCCCAGGCTTTCAGCGCGAACTCACCATCCCGCCGGGCCATGGTCGGGATCATGATGTTTTCCAGAAGCGTCAGATCCCCGAAGATCTCAGGCGTCTGGAACACCCGCGACACACCTGCCTGGTTGATCTCATGGGCTTTCAGGCCGATGAGCGAGGTGTTTCCGAACATGACCGATCCGGTGTCCGGGATCAGGCGGCCGACGAAGCAGTTGAGCAAGGTGGATTTGCCTGCCCCATTCGGGCCGATGATGGCGTGAACGGTTCCCTCCTCCACGGAGAGATTCACATCATTGAGAGCTCTTAGACCGCCAAAGGCCTTGTTGACGCCCTGAACCTTGAGAATTTCCATTGTCGTTCCCTTTTCCGGCGTTATTCGGCAGGTGCAGTCTGATGAGAGCCCTTCGCGCCGGAGGACCGGCGGAACACCCGCCCGATCCGGCTGAAGCCTTCCATGATGCCGCCCGGCAGGAAAATGACGATCAGCATGAAGAGCACGCCAAGCGTCAGATGCCAGCCTTCACCCACGAAAAGTCCCGTGATTGCGACAACAGGCGTCTCCAGAAAGTCCGGCAGGAAGCCGAAGATGCTGTGCAGGGTCTGATCATTGAAGGCCGAGAAGATATTCTCGAAATACTTGATAAGCCCTGCCCCAAGGATCGGCCCAAGCAATGTGCCCATGCCGCCGAGGATAGTCATTAGGACCACCTCACCGGAGGCCGTCCACTGCATGCGCTCGGCGCCGGCCAGCGGATCGGTGATGCAAAGCAGTGCGCCCGCAAGACCGGCGTACATGCCGGAAATAACGAAGGCAGCCAGCGTGTAGGGGCGCGGATTGAGGCCCGTGTAGTTCATCCGGTTCTGGTTGGACTTCACCGCCCTGAGCATGGTGCCGAAAGGTGAGCGGAAAATCCGCTGGGCGATGAAGAACCCGATGATCAGCAGCACCGCGCAGAAATAGAAGCCGGGATAGCCGTTCATTTCCACCCCGAACAGGGTCGAGACCAGCGGAGCATCGCCCTGGCTTGCAGCATCGAACAGACGCGGATCGGTGCGCAGAACCCGCAATCCTGTTTCGCCGTTGGTGATTGGGGTCAGCACCGAGTAGGCCAGATTGTAGGACATCTGGGCGAATGCGAGCGTCAGGATGGAAAAGTAGATCCCCGAACGCCGCAGACTGACGAAGCCGATGGCCATCGCAAAGACGCCCGAGGTCACAACCGCCAGGATGACGGCAGGCACCGGATTCATGCCGAGCAGCTTAAATGACCAGACCGCAGTGTAGGATCCGACCCCGAGAAAAGCCGCATGGCCGAAGGAGAGATATCCGGTCAGACCAAACAACAGGTTGAAGCCGGTAGCAAAGAGACCGTAGATCGCGAATTTCTGCAGGAGATCCGGATACCCTGCCCCGATCGGCGCCAGCCAGAATGGCATGGTCAGCACGGCAACGGCAAAGACGGCGAACATCAGCAAGTCGCGGGAGGAAGTTGGTGTCGTGCTCATTGTTCTTAGTTCTCCATGACACCTCTGCGGCCCATCAACCCGCGCGGACGCACGAGGAGGATGACCACAGCAACAAGATAGATAATGATCTGGTCGATACCCGGCAGGATCTCCTTCACCTCATTCATGGAGGCAAAAGATTGGAGAATACCCAGGAGGAACCCGGCGGCAACAGCGCCCGGGAGAGACCCCATGCCCCCCACGACAACCACGACGAACGACAGCACGAGAAAGTCCATGCCAATGTGATAGTCCGGCGGCAGGATCGGCGTGTACATCACACCGGCCAGACCGGCAACGACTGCGGCAATCGCAAAGACGATGGTAAAACGCCGTTCGATGTTGATGCCGAGAAGCCCCACGGTTTCACGGTCGGCCATACCTGCGCGCACCACCATGCCGAAGGTCGTGAACTGCAGGAACGCAAACACACCAGCGATGATGCCCGCGGCAAACAGCAGATAGACCATGCGCCACCAGGGATAGACAATGGCACCGGCCTGGAGGCCGAGCATTGCCCCTATATCGGCGGCGCCGCGCACGGCGTCCGGGGCAGTTTGCGGCAGCGGGTTGGCACCGAAGATAGCCTTGATGATTTCCTGCAGCACAATCGCAAGGCCAAAAGTGACAAGGATCTGGTCTGCATGGGGCCGGTTATAGAAGTGCTTGATCAGGCCGCGTTCCATGACAAAGCCGACCAGCAGCATGACCGGTATGGCGAGCAGGATTGAGACAGGAACCGAGTAGTTCACGATCCAAATGCCGAAGTCGCCGAACATGGCTTCCGCATAGGGAGTCCGCACTTCAAGCGGCGAGCCCCAAGCCGTGGTCTTTGTCGGGTCGATCGTGATTTTCTGCAGCGTAATCAGCTTGTTGAAGGAGACCGCGCAGAACGCGCCAAGCATGAACAATGCGCCATGGGCAAAGTTCACGACGCCGAGCGTGCCGAAGATGAGGGTCAGGCCAAGAGCGATCAGCGCGTAGGCGCCGCCCTTGTCCAGTCCGTTAAGCAATTGAAGAAGAAGAACATCCATCGGATCTGCCGCCATTTGCTGACCAGAAACCATCCCGGCAGCTGAAACTCCCGGGAATAAGGAACGGCCGCCCGATCCGGGCGGCCGTCAGGATTAAAACGCGCTTAGACTCCGTTGTTGTAGGAGCCCAGCTCACCACCGAGCATGTCGGCGGGATATTCGACCTGAGCACGCGGGGTGATTTCCACCACTTCGAGAAGGTCGAACTGCGAGGACGGGTTTTCTTTACCCTTCACGACCAGAACATCCTTGAAGCACTGGTGGTCGGCAGCGCGGTAAAGGGTTGGGCCATTGCCCAGACCGTCAAACTCAAAGCCTTCCAGCGCGGCACCGACAGCGCTCGGCATGAAGGTGCCGGCGCGCTGCGCTGCATCTGCATAGAGCAGAGCCTGCACATAGCAGGTATGGGCTGCCTGGCTCGGCGGGAAGCCGTATTCCTGTCCGAAGGACTTCACGAAGGCCTGGGAGCCAGCGTCCTGCAGGGACCAGTGCCAGTTGGTGGAGCCGAAAATGCCCTTGATGGCGTCGCCCGCCCCCTGAGCCATCAGGCGCGAGAACAGCGGCACGACGATCACGAACGGCTTGCCGTTCACTTCCTTATCGCGCAGACCAAACTGAACGGCCTGAGACAGGGAGTTCACCATGTCCTTGCCATAGTGGTTGAGGACAAGCGTGTCAGCGCCCGAATTCAGGATGGGCGTGATGTACTGCGAGTAGTCACCGGCTCCCACCGGTGTACGGACAGCGGCAACCGTTTCCCAGCCGAAGGGTTCGGTGTACTTCTGGATCGAGCCTTCCTGAGACCATCCCCAGGTGTAGTCCGCCGTCAGGTGATAGACCTTGCGGCCTTCGCCATAGGCATTCTTCAGCACCGGAGCCAGTGCTGCGCCGGACATTTCCGTGTTGAAGAAGTGACGGAAGCCGTTGGCGCGGCGGTCCTTGCCGGTCGTGTCATTGGAGTGGGTCAGGCCAGCCATGAAGATGACGCCGGCTTCCTGGCAGAGCGACTGCACGGCGATTGCCACACCGGAGGACGAGCCGCCGGTAATCATGACAGCGCCATCCTTCTCGATCATACGCTTGGCAGACGCGCGGGCCGCATCAGACTTAGTCTGCGTATCACCGGTGACGAAGGCGACTTTCTTGCCATTCACACCGTTGCCGCCCAGAGCCTTGGACGAGAAGGTGTTGAGCATGCCGCCGTCACCCTCACCATTTAGGTGCTTGACGGCCAGCTGATAGGCGCGCAGCTCGTCGGCACCTTCATCGGCATAGGCGCCGGTCTGTGGCACATTGAAGCCGAGCGTCACGGTGTCGCCCATCGGCTCGTTCAGATAACCGGCCGACCAGGCACGGCTGGTAAAGATCGTCGGGGTCGCAAGAACAAGACCGCCAGCTGCGCCGGAACGCAGAATAGAACGGCGGCTAAGCGGTTTACGAGTAAGGGTCATGCTTTCCTCCCAGAAAGGCCCGTTGCCTACATGGATACCTGCGGCACCTCCGCAGGCCGCCAGCGCACCCCATGGCAACTTCCCAGCCGGATGTCCGGCCCCTCAGCCACAAGGAATGCAAGCTGCCATTACTGTAGAAAGGAGCTCTTCAATCCTGCAATACGACTATCGGCGTGATACATTCGGATTCTCGTCATATTTTCTTCAGGAATACACCAGAAAATAAAATAAATAGCCTTTATTCCGCATTGCAACATTCGCCACTTCAACCAAAACGCTGAGACATAAATGCTATTCCATCTCACTTAAGCATAATTTTACGCCATATTCCGCAACGCAATAAACCCGCATTATTCGAAAGTCTATTAGACTAATCTTCTACGCGTTGGTCCGGGAATTTTTCACAACCTGCTCTCGGTTCTTTGCATCAAGTGATGGGCGCGTTAGTGTTCCGTCCCCAACTGAATCCTCCCGATTCCCGGAGATGACATTGAGTTCTCCCGCTCTGATCGAAACCCTTGACCAGCTTGAAGCTCTCTATGGCCGCCCCGCGGTGACATCCACAGCCAAAGTGGCCGACCGGGTCACTCCTGCCTATCGGCAGATGATCGAGGCCTCATCCTTTTGCGCCCTTGCCACCAGCGGACCGGAAGGGCTCGATTGCTCTCCCCGCGGGGATGCGGGCACCTGTGTGATCATCCAGGATGACAAGACACTGCTGATGCCCGACCGGCGCGGCAACAACAGGATCGACTCCTTGAGAAACATCGTGCGGGACCCGAGGGTCGCGCTGATGATGCTGATCCCTGGATCCCTTTCGACCCTGCGCGTCAACGGCACGGCCAAACTGTCCGCCGGCCCCGCCCTTCTGGATAGCCTCAGCATGGATGGCAAGGCGCCACGCAGCGTTATCGTCATCACCGTGGACGAGATCTACTTCCAATGCGGCCGTGCGGTGCTGCGGGCTGGCCTTTGGGACCCATCGAAACATATCGATCCGGCATCACTCCCCACCCCGGGCCAGATTCTCGAGGACATGTCCTCAGGCGAAGTGGATGGCAAGGTCTATGATGACGAGTGGCCGGGCCGCGCGGCGAAGTCCATGTGGTGAGTGAGGACCCGGCGATGACATTGACGCCACTGCTCCAAGCTGGCCCCGTTATCGCCACCCATGCGTTTGCCGCCTTGGCGGCCCTGCTCTCCGGCGCTTTGCAGCTGGCCCTGCCGAAGGGGACCTTCCTGCACAAGATCACCGGCTATCTTTGGATTGCCCTGATGCTCTGGACGGCAGCCTCCAGCCTGTTCATTCACGAGATCCGCCTGCTCGGCCCCTTCAGCCCGATTCATATTCTCTCGATCGCAACGCTGATCGCCGTGCCGCGGGCCATCGCGGCAGCCAGATCCGGCAAAATCACGACGCACAGGGCGATCATGAGATCACTCTATTTCTGGGCTCTGATCGTTGCCGGGCTCTTCACGCTGCTTCCTGGCCGGATCATGCATCACGTCGTGTTCGGTTCCTGAAACACCGGAAACCCCATGCTCGAAGACACTTACACCGCAGGCAATCCGGCTCTTTGCGGCAGCAACCGCCTGATCGTTCTGTCCGGATGTTCCGGCTCGGGAAAATCGACGCTCCTGGCGGCTCTGTCTGAGGCGGGCTGCAAGGTCGTCCCCGAGGCTGGGCGTCAGATCGTGCGGGAGGAGGAAGCCATCGGCGGAACCGGACTTCCCTGGGTTGATCCCTTGCGTTTCGTCGAACTCGCGGCCTCCCGCTACGCCTATCACTTCAACAGCCTTTCCCCGGACACCCTGCCCGCAAACGGTCAACCCGTGATCTTTGACCGCTCCCTTGTCGATGTTGTGTCCTACCTTGCCTATCGGGGCCTGGAGACACCGGCCCATCTCGGCAGGATGCTGGAGATTTACAGATATTGCCCGGTGGTTCTGATGACCCCGCCCTGGCCGGAGATCTACGAGGATGACGGCGAGAGGCAGAAGGACTTGTCAGAAGCTCTCCGGGAATACGAGGCACTGATGGAGGCCTACCGGGGGCTTGGATACCAGCCTCTCCTCATTCCGAAAGCAACGGTGCCGGAACGGGCGGCCTTCGTGATGGAAACCCTTGAAAGACTGCGGCAAACCGAAACAGGCAGTTGGAGAGCCCGGCCCGAGCCTCTATCTTGATGGGCAATACCGGTTCCCCGGCCGGACACAGGACACCATCAAACCCTCGCGGCCCTTCCCATCGGCCCGAACGAACAAGGCTAAAGACACCACATGTCTCACAATCCGCTTCTCGCCGACTGGTCCACGCCCTTTGAAGTTCCGCCCTTCGCCGAAATCGCTCCAGCCCATTTCAAGGAAGCCTTCGACACCGGCATGACCGAAGCCCGGGCAGAGATCGATGCAATCGCGGACAGCCTTGAAGCACCGACCTTCCAGAACACGATCGTGGCCCTGGAGACCGCTGGCGAGCGTCTGTCCCGCGCAGCACGGACCTTCTACAATCTGACCGGTGCGCACACCAATCCGGAACTTCAGGCTCTGGAGCGGGAGATGGCTCCGAAATTCGCCAAGCATGGATCGGAAACCGTCCTGAACGAGGCCCTGTTCAAACGCATCGACGCGCTTTGGGAGGCTCGCGAGACCCTTGGCCTCGACGCAGAAGCCCTGAAGGTGCTTGAGCGCTATCACAAGATGTTCCAGCGCGCCGGCGCCGGGCTTGATGCAGACGGCAAGACCCGGATTGCCGAAATCTCGCAGGAACTGGCAAGCCTTGGAACCAGCTTCGCCCAGAACGTCCTGAAGGACGAAGCGGACTACAAGCTGGTGCTGGAAGGCGAAGCCGATCTCGCAGGTCTCCCGGACTTTCTGATTGCAGCCGCCGCTGAGGCTGCCCGCGAGCGCGGTCTGGAAGGCAAGTATGTCATCACGCTGTCCCGCTCCCTGATCGAACCGTTCCTGCAATTCTCCACCAACCGCCCCTTGCGCGAGACCGCCTTCCGGGCCTGGAGCGCGCGCGGAGAAGGTGGCGGAGAGACGGACAACCGGGAAATCGTCGAAAGGACTCTTTCCTTGCGCAACGAGAAGGCCCGGCTGCTCGGTTTCGAGAGCTATGCCCACTACAAGCTCGACGACACCATGGCCAAGACGCCGGAAGCCGTCCGCGAGCTTCTGACCAAGGTCTGGACGCCAGCCCTTGCCCGCGCCAAGGAAGAAGAAGCCAAGCTGACGGAAGCGGCGCGCGCCGAAGGCGGCAACTTCCAGATCGCGCCTTGGGACTGGCGCCACTATGCGGAAAAGGTCCGCAAGGCGGAATTCGACCTCGATGAAGCCGAACTGAAGCCCTATCTGCAGCTCGACCGGATCATCGACGCCGCCTTCGACACGGCGACGCAGCTATTCGGTGTCACCTTTGAAGAGCGCAAGGATATTACGGTCTATCACCCGGATGTGCGCGTCTTTGAAATGAAGGACCGGGACGGCAATCACGCCGGGCTTTTCCTTGGCGACTATTTTGCTCGTCCCTCCAAGCGCTCCGGCGCCTGGATGAGTGCCTTCCGCTCCCAGCACAAGCTGAAGGGCGAGGTCACCCCGATCATCGTCAATGTGATGAACTTCTCAAAGGGCGCTCCCGGCGAGGCGACCCTTCTGACCTTCGACGATGCCCGCACCCTCTTCCATGAGTTCGGCCATGGCCTGCACGGGCTCCTGTCAAATGTGACCTATCCGATGATTTCCGGCACTTCCGTCGCCCGCGATTTCGTCGAACTGCCCTCCCAGCTCTATGAGCACTGGCTGGGCCAACCGGAAGTGCTGTCGCGCTTCGCCACCCACTACAAGACCGGCGAGCCGATGCCCAAGGCGCTGCTCGACAAATTGAAGGCGGCGGAGAATTTCAATCAGGGTTTTGCGACGGTCGAATACACGTCCTGCGCCCTGATCGACCTGAATCTCCATCTCATCGAAAAGCCGGAAGGCCTTGATGTCACTGAGTATGAGCGCGAATCCCTGGAGGAGCTGGACATGCCCTCCTCCATCACCATGCGCCACCGGATCCCGCATTTTGCCCATGCTTTTGCAGGTGAAGGCTACTCGGCCGGCTACTACAGCTACATGTGGTCGGAAGTGATGGATGCGGATGCCTTCGGGGCCTTCGAGGAAGCCGGCAACGTCTTCGATCGGGCAGCAGCAGAACGGCTCTACACCAACATCTATTCCGCAGGCGGCAAGCCGGATCCGGCAGAAGCCTATGAGGCCTTCCGCGGACGGGCGCCCAAGATCGACGCGCTTCTGAAGGGCCGGGGTCTCGCCGCCTGAGACACACTCGCCAAGGCCCGTCCCGATCTAACGGGACGGGTCAGACTGCTGACAAAGGTACAAAAGCTGAGATAGTCATCCCGGCCAAGCGGAGCGCGAGCCGGGACCGGTGAGCCAAAAGACTATCAGTTTAAGAGAGTTGCATACCGAAATACCTCGACTCACCGGTCCCGGATCTCCGCTTCGCTGCGTCCGGGATGACGAGTTGAGAGGTTTGCCAGCACCCTCGCCCGTCCCGATCTAACGGGATGGGTCCTTCTCTCTCAAGGTTCTCGTTCCATGACCCAAGACACATCCCCCACAGCGCCACTCTTCCGGGCCGGCCTGATCCTCGGCGGTCTGGCTGGCGCTGCAGGCGTTGCCCTGATGGCCGCCTCCGCCCATCTCGACGACACCGGTCTGATGCGCCTTGCCGCTGAAATGCTGCTCTTCCATGCGCCAGCCCTCCTGGCGATCGCAGCCCTGTCCCAGGTGCGGAGGGTTCCGTTCCTGCCGGTTGCGGCCATCTTGATGACCTGCGGCCTCGTTCTCTTTTGCGGCGATCTCGTCTCCCGCGCCATGCTCGGTGACAGGCTTTTTCCCATGGCGGCCCCCACAGGCGGCAGTCTGATGATCCTGTCCTGGCTCGCAACCCTTTCGAGCGCCCTCTGGATCCGTCCCCGCTGACCTCACAGGTCTGCGATGATTTGAGAGGATGCAAAGACACCCGGGAAGCGCTATGACAGGGTGTTTTTGAATACTGATTGACGAGGCAAGCCTTGACCGCCCACGCGACCATTCCCACGGACGAAGACGATTTCATCCCGCCCTACCCGTTCCGGCATGAAACCCAGCCATCGGTCATCAAGCTGATCGGCCTGGCGCGGAAGAACTTCCTCTCCATCTGGTCGCAGCGGGACTTTGCCCGCCGGTTCATGAGCCAGCGCGTTCTGCGCACCCATCTATTCGTCTGCAATCAGCCGGATGTGGTGCACGAGGCCTTCCAGTCGAACCATCAGGCTTTCCAGCGCAAGAGCCCGCAAATGCGCCATGCGCTGGAGCCCCTGCTGGGCGATGGCTTGTTCATCAGCGACACGGAGACCTGGCGCAAGCGCCGCAAGGTGGTCGCCCCAATCATCCACGGCTCGCGCGTGCCGGGCTTTGCCCCGATCATGGTCGACACGATAACCGAAACCCGCGACGCCTGGGCGCAAAAGGGAGAAGGCACGGAGATCGACGCGCTGGAGGAAATGGCGCATCTGACGGCGGAAATCATCTGCCGGACGATTTTTGGCCGGAACCTCGGTGGTAACTACGCCTCTGAAGTGGTTCAGGGCTTTTCGGATTATCAGCGCCATATCGACCAGATCGACATTCAGTCCATGCTGGGACTGCCGGACTGGATGCCGCGTTTCAGGGGCAGCGCCATCAAGCAATCCGTCAACCGGATCCTCTCCGTTCTGGACGAGATCATCGACAGCTACCACGCCCAGAAGGAAAGCGGTGAAGCCTCGGTCATCGGCGGTCTTCTGGAAGCCCGCGACGAGGATGGCCGTCCGCTGTCACGCGAAGCGATCCGCAGCGAAGCCGCCGTGATCTTCATGGCCGGCCACGAGACCACAGCGAACACGCTGGCCTGGACCTGGTTCCTTCTGTCCAAGTCCCCCCGCGTTGCCGCAAAGCTCCATGAGGAGCTGGACCGGGTTCTGGACGGACGGACCCCGACCTTCCAGGACGTCGCAAATCTGCCCTACACCAAGGCAATCATCGAAGAGACCCTGCGGCTCTATCCGCCGGTGCCGATCCTCGCGCGCCAGGCCATGGAAGATGCAACCCTGTCCGGAACCCGTGTGCCCAAGGGCTCGATTGTGATGGTCGTGCCGTGGCTCATGCACCGCAACCCGAACCTTTGGGACAAACCGGACGCCTTCTGGCCGGAGCGGTTCCTGGAAGACAGCAAACGGCCGAACAAATATGGCTATGTGCCCTTCTCCATCGGTCCGCGCATCTGTGCTGGCCTGCAGTTCGGCATGACAGAGTCGATCCTGTCGCTGGCGACCCTTGCCTCGAAGTTCTCGCTGGAGCTCAAGCCGGGCGAAGACATCCAGCCGGTTTGCCGTCTTACCTTGCGGCCCGGCAACGATCTGCCCATGATCCTGCGCGAACGGGCTTGAGCTGGCTTGACGTGAAAAAGCCTCTTCAGTTCCAGGACATTCCCTTTGAAGAAACCTTGCCGGAGGAACCGCCTGCCCCTGCGCTTGCGGACCTCTTAGGCAAAGACCCGTCCGCGCGAAAGAGCGCCTGGAACTACTGGGGGACCTCCGGCCTGCAGGGTTTGGTCAACACCGGCACCCATCATCTGCTGGCAGCATCCCCATCCGGATTTGTGACGGCCTTCGGCCGGCATCTTTCTCATCTTGCCAGAATCCGGTTTCAAAACCGGATTTTCGCAAAACGGATCGCCCGCAATCTCTTCGCGCTGCAGCCGGAACTGAAGAACAATCCGGGTGAGCAGCGCAGGTCCCTGATCCGCTGGTGGCAAAACATCAGCAGCACCATGGCCGAGTTCGCAAAGGCCAACACGATCTGGACCCGTGGCAGGATCACCGTTCATGGGCGGGAGCATCTCGAGGCCGCCAAGACCCTTGGCGGACCGCTCGTCATTGTCTCCATGCATCTGGGAACCTGGGAAGCGGCTTTCACGGCCTTCCACCTGGACCTGGCGGCGCCCTGTACAGGCCCGTTCCAGCCGGAGCCTTGCCGCTTCAGCAACCGCATCGTCTATAACCTGCGCCGGAAACGGAACCAGTATCTGTTTCCACCAGGCCAGAGGAGCGCCTACCGGCTGCACCGGCTGCTGACGGGCGGCGCCTCCAACCTGATGATCTTCATCGACGAGATGCGGATCAATCAGGTCCATCTGCCGCTCTTCGGCCGCCCGGTTCCAGAGGCGGGAAACGGCGTCGTGGCAATCAAGCTTGCCAATGCGTCCGGCGGGACAATCCTTCCGGTCTACCTGCGCCGCAAGGGCTCCCGCTTCGACCTGATCATCGAGCCACCGCTTGAGCCATCAGGCGATGGCAAGGAGCGGTATCCGGTCGAAGAGACGCTTCAGCGCCTGAACGATGTCTTTGAGCCCGTGGTGCTACGGGACATCGAGCACTGGTACATGCTTTCCGAACTGCGCCTGCCCGAAGGCTTTGAAGACGATCAGGCCCGGCAGGACCACATCGCCCGGCAGCGGGCAAGAGCGGATGACAGATAGGGCCTGCCCCATCGTCTAGATGCCCTGCCAAAACTCAGCGGAAACAGATCAAACGTGCGCGGGACGCTGCAGGGGAACAGCAGGTGCTGCCAGACTCTGCAAGACTCTGCAAATGAGTGGGCCCCGGGTCTCGCAGAGCTCGCCCGGGGTGACCGGTGAGCTGAGTCCGGATGCCCCCCCCCCCCCCCGGACGCAGAGCAGCGGAGATCCGGGGCCTACTCATTTGCAGAGTAAGGCGAACGGGCTCAACTGTGACCTGATCAAGACAACCGCGAGATCCCACTGCGGAAAAGATGCTGAATTGAGAGACTGGCCTTGAAGAGCAAGCACCGGCACATGAGCCGGGACTTGCATTGAGAAAGGATCATCCCAGAAGACGTTCCGCGTGCCAGGCCATGTGATCCCAGCCGAAGGTGGAGACGAAGTAATAGGAGTGGTCATAGCCTTCCTGCATCCGGAAGGTCGACGGGATGCGGGCCTCGGCCAGAGCGCCAGCCAGCGCCTCCGGCTTCAGGAGATCGAGGAACTGGTCACTCGCTCCCTGATCGATCAGGATGTCCCCCTTCCAGCCCTTGGACTTGACCAGCAAGGTCGCATCGTGAGCGGCCCAAAGGCTCTCATCCTCGCCGAGATAGGCGGCAAGCTGCTTGCGGCCCCAGTCGGACTGGCTCGGATGGGCAATCGGAGCGAAAGCGGACAGGGACTGATAGAGATCCGGCTCGTTCATCGCCAGCGTCAGAGCGCCATGACCACCCATGGAATGGCCGGTGATGCCATGACGGCTGTTGACGGCGAAGGTCTTCTGCACAAGATCGCGCAGTTCCTGTGTCACATAGTCATACATGCGGAAATGCGGCGCCCAGGGGCTTTCCGTGGCATTGACGTAGAAGCCTGCGCCCTGCCCCAGATCATAAGCCTCGTCATTGGCAACGCCTTCGCCGCGCGGGCTGGTGTCCGGGAAGACGACGGCAATGCCGAACTCGGCTGCGTGCTCCTGAAGCCCCGCCTTGGTCATGGCGTTCTCATGGGTGCAGGTCAGGCCCGACAGGTACCAGAGCACCGGCACCGGACCATCCTTGGCCTGCGGGGGCATGTAGACGGCGAAGGTCATGTCGACGCCGCAGGTCTTGGAGGCGTGGGAATAAACGCCCTGAACCCCGCCGTAGCAGCGGTTTTCGGAAATGGTTTGCATCAAAACCTCCATTATTTTTCTTGAGCCGCGGGACCGGTCAGATCCCGGTACATCACAAATGCGTCCACATAACCCTGGACCGGATGGTTGAACGCCCCAGGCAAACGGCCCACGATATCAAAGCCATGGCTTTGCCAGATAGCAACGGCGCGCGTGTTCGTGGAGACGACGAAATTGAACTGCATGGCCCGGAAGCCGCGTTGCGGCGCGGCCTCCAGAGAGTGTGCCAGCATCCGCCTAGCAACGCCCTTGCCTGTCGCGGCCAGCGCCGTGACAAAACCGCAATTGCATACGTGGGCTCCGCCACCCTTCTGGTTCGGGCACAGGAAATAGGTGCCCAACAGGACACCTTCTTCCTCAACCACGAAGACCTCATGGCCGTTCAGCCAGTAGGCAAGCGCATCGTCGCGGGAGATCGCCGGGTCAACCGCATAGGTCTCCCCGGCTGAAAACACCGGCTGCAACATGCCCCAAACCCCATCCGAATCGGATGGGGAGAAGGGACGGATCAGAAGGTCAGCCATGACCTCAGTAAATGACGACGGAGCGGATGGATTCGCCGGCATGCATGAGGTCGAAGGCCTTGTTGATGTCGTCGAGCGGCATGGTGTGGGTGATCATCGGATCGATCTCGATCTTGCCGTCCATGTACCAGTCGACGATCTTCGGCACATCCGTGCGCCCGCGCGCGCCGCCAAAGGCCGTGCCGCGCCAGGACCGGCCCGTCACCAGCTGGAACGGACGGGTCGAGATCTCCGCTCCGGCAGGCGCAACCCCGATGATGATCGATTCGCCCCAGCCCTTGTGCGCGCATTCAAGCGCCGTGCGCATCACCTTCACATTGCCCGTGGCATCAAAGGTGTAATCCGCGCCGCCCTTGGTCAGATTGACCAGATAGGCAACCAGATCCCCCTCCACTGCGGCAGGATTGACGAAATGGGTCATGCCGAAGCGCTCCGCCATCGGAACCTTCGACGGGTTGAGATCCACACCGACGATCATATCCGCGCCTGCAAGCCGCAGGCCCTGGAGAACATTCAGGCCAATGCCGCCCAGACCAAAGACGATCGCCTTGGAGCCGATCTCCACCTTGGCCGTGTTGATCACCGCGCCAATGCCCGTCGTCACGCCGCAGCCGATGTAGCAGACCTTGTCGAACGGCGCATCTTCGCGGATCTTCGCCAGTGCAATCTCGGGCACAACCGTGAAGTTGGAGAAGGTCGAGGTGCCCATGTAATGCAGGATCGGATCCCCATCCAGCGTCGAGAACCGCGGCGTACCGTCCGGCATCAGGCCCTGCCCTTGCGTCGAGCGGATCGACTGGCACAGGTTGGTCTTCGGGTTGAGGCAGTATTCGCACTGGCGGCACTCGGGCGTATAAAGCGGGATCACGTGGTCGCCCGGCTTCAGACTGGTCACGCCCGGGCCAACCTCGACCACAACGCCCGCGCCTTCATGGCCCAGAATCGCCGGGAACAGGCCTTCCGGATCCGCTCCAGACAGCGTGAACTCGTCCGTGTGGCAAACGCCCGTCGCCTTGATCTCGACCAGAACCTCAAAGGCCTTCGGACCTTCAAGATTGACCGTCGTTACCTCAAGGGGCTTGCCCGCCCCAACCGCCAAAGCCGCTCTCGTCTGCATCTCATCATCTCCCTGTGCTGCCGCGAAGCAGCCGTGTCGTTTCCAGTACCCTGATAGCGGACCTTGCCGCACATGAAAACCCAAGGCAGCCATGTGTGCCATAGAGATATCCGATAAGCGTAAAGCCTGCGAAAAGTTGAATTTGAGCCCAAATTCCGGAATTGAAACAGGACTTATTTAAGAGCTTTCTGGTGTCGTGGCCCGGTTGATCATGCGGGGCCGCAGAGAATGCTTCCACAAACACTTTCGCTTGACCTGCCACTGACCGGTCTGATCGGAGCCCTGACCCATGCCTTGGACATGACGGAAGGCCAGCCGCGCGGCCATAGCCTGCGTTGCTGCTGGATCGGCATGGCAGTCGCGAAGGCAGCAGGCCTGCCCGAGCATCTGCATGAGGATATCTACTATGCGATCCTGCTGAAGGATCTTGGCTGCTCCAGCAATGCGGCGCGGATCTGCGAGCTTTATCTCGCCGATGATCTGGCCCTCAAACGGGATTACAAGTTCGTCAATGGCAGCATGTCCCAGGCGCTGCGGTTTGTTCTCTCCCACACAGGTCTCAGCCATAGCCTTGCTGAACGGGTCCGCGCCATCGTGCACATCCTGCAGAACGGCGGCGAAATCACTTCTGAGCTGATCGAAACCCGTTGCCATAAGGGCTCGGATATCGCTGCAAAGATGGGGTTTTCAGAAACTGTCTGCGCCGGTATCCGCTCGCTGGACGAACATTGGGACGGCTCGGGCAAGCCGCAGGGCATCTCGGGAAAAGCCATTCCCGTCAGCTCCCAGATTGCCCTCATGGCGCAAGTGGCTGACGTCTTCCAGACCAGCACGACGCCGGAGGCCGCCCGCCGCGAGATCGGCACCCGTGCCGGAGGCTGGTTCGATCCAGCCCTTGTGGCAGCTTTCCTCAGCGCTACGGCGGACACGCAATTCTGGGAAGATCTCGCCAGCCCGGACCTGGAACGCAAGGTCTATGAACTGGCCCCCGGGCATTCGACCCGCACCGTGTCTGCCGGAATGCTGGACCATATCGCCGAAGGCTTTGCCGAGGTGATCGACAGCAAGAGCCCCTACACGGCAGGCCATAGCGAGCGGGTGACGATCTATACGGATATGATTGCCGAGGCGATGGGCTACAGCGGCAACGACCGACAGGCGCTGAAGCGGGTTGCCCTTCTCCATGACATCGGCAAGCTGGGTGTGAGCAACGCCATTCTCGACAAGCCGGGTAAGCTTTCCGACACAGAATGGCTCGCCATGCGCAATCATCCGGTCTATTCGGACCAGATCCTGTCGCGCAGTGCGGCCTTCAATGGGCTGACCCAGATTGCCCGCGGCCATCATGAACGGCTCGATGGCAGGGGCTATCCGGACGGACTTTCCGGCAAGCAGATTTCCATGGAAACACGGATCGTCACCCTGGCCGATATATTTGACGCACTGACGGCGGACCGGCCCTATCGGGCGGCCATGCCCGTGGCCAAGGCTCTCGGTATCCTGCGCGAGGATGCGGGCACGGGAATTGACCCTCAGTGCCTCATGGCCCTTGAAAGCGTCATGGAACGCCTCAATTTGGATAAAGCTGCTTGAAACCTTGCAATCAGACCGAACAAACAGGCCCCATGCTCAAGATCGGCTCGTACAACATTCAAAAAAGCATCGGTGTTGACGCGCGCCGGCGTCCGGAGCGGACGTTGCAGGTGATCCGCGAGATGGATTGCGATATCCTGGCCCTGCAGGAGGCGGACAGGCGCTTCGGCCCGCGCGAAAGCACCCTCTGCCCGGAAGAGATCGCCGAAAAGACAGATTTTCAGATCGTACCGCTGGCGGTGCGCAGCAAAAGCCTTGGCTGGCACGGGAATGCTCTGCTGGTGCGGAAGTCTGCCAGTATCCTCTCCTGCAGTCGGCTCGATCTACCCCAGCTGGAACCGCGCGGAGCGGTGACAGCAGATGTCGAGATCAGAGGAATCCGCATCCGGATCGCGGCCATGCATCTGAGCCTTGTGGGAACCTTCCGCAAGCGCCAGATCCTGTCGATCATGGATCAGATTCATTCAAGCGCCCACGGTGTTCCAACTGTCCTGGTCGGCGACCTGAACGAGTGGCGGGACCGGGCCTCCAGCCTGAAGCTGTTCTCACCGCATTTCGAGGTAACGACACCAGGCCGCAGCTTTCCCTCGCCCATGCCTGTCGCAAGCCTGGACCGGATCATCACGAGCCACAACGTGCGCGTGATGACAGCGGGAGTGCATAGCTCGGCGACCGCCAAAATCGCTTCAGATCACCTGCCCGTCTGGGCAGAGCTGGCGGTCGAGCAATCCGAACGCTTTGCCAGGGCCAGTTTGATCTGACAGGCTGGCCCTCAGCCTGCGAGGAACGGCACCAGCAGGAAATAGAGCACGCCAGACAGAATGGCCGCAACAGGAACGGTGACGACCCAGGCGGCCACAATCGTCATGAAATGCGCGCGGCGGACCAGCTTGCGCCGGGTCTGCTCTTCCCGGTTCTTGAGCGGGCGCACCTTCTTGATCTTGTCGTCGTGCTTGCGTTCCATGTAAGCCATGCGCCGGGCGGAGTTCTCCGTGTACCATTCGCGGTAGAAACCAACGCCAAAGACCGCGCCGACCGCGATATGTGTCGAACTCACCGGCAGCCCCAGAGCGGACGCGATAATCACTGTGATGGCTGCGGACAAAGCCACGCAGAAGGCCCGCATCGGGTTCAGCTTGGTGATCTGCGCCCCCACCATGTCGATCAGGCGCGGCCCGAACAACACAAGCCCGAAGGAAATGCCAAGGGCTCCGACAGCCATCACCCAAAGCGGAATGGTGACCTTCTCCGCAACGTCACCAAGCTCTGCCGTGTGAACGATCGCAGCAAGCGGCCCCACGGCGTTCGCCACATCATTTGCGCCATGGGCAAAAGACAAGAGCGCTGCGGAACAGATCAAGGGCAAGGCGAACAACTTGCGGAGTGACTGGTTGCGGTTTTCAAGTCCACGGGACTGACGGGCCACAAGAGGGCGGCAGATGATCCAGGAGAGCAGACCAACGGCCAGACCGGCTCCGCACGCTTCTCCAAGGCCAATCTTGATGACCTTGCTCAGCCCCTTCATGGCGAGATAGGCAGTGAAGGCACCTGCCATCACCGCGATGAGAACAGGCACCCAGCGGCGGGCCGCCGCAAGCTTGTCGTCCTGATAAACGATGAAATTCTTGATGAAGGCCAGGAATGCTGCGGCGATCACGCCCCCAAACAGCGGCGAGATCACCCAGCTGGCAGCAATGCTGCCGACCGTTCCCCACTGAACCGCAGCGAAACCGGCCGCTGCGATACCGGCGCCCATCACGCCGCCAACAATCGAGTGGGTGGTGGAAACCGGCGCGCCAATCCAGGTAGCAAGGTTGATCCAGAGTGCGGACGACATGAGCGCCGCCATCATGGCAGCTGTAAAGATGCCTGGGCTGGCAACACTTGCCGGATCAACGATGCCCTTGGAGATCGTGCCAACCACATCTCCGCCTGCGACAAGCGCGCCGGCGCTTTCAAAGACAGCAGCAATAATCAGCGCGGTCGTCATGGTCATGGCGCGGGAGCCGACCGCAGGGCCGACATTGTTGGCGACATCGTTCGCGCCAATGTTCAGAGCCATATAGGCACCGATGGCTGCGGCTGCGATGACGACAAACAATCCCGGGTGACCGGAACCCGTCGCCCCAGCGATCACGGCAGAGAGGGTGATGAAAAGAAGCGCAATTCCAGGAGCAACAAGCCTGCGGCCGATGCTGCCGGCGGCTTCCTCCATGTAACCAAGCTTGTCCAGATCCTTGTCGAGGGTCGGTTTCTTGTAATTGGTCATCCCTGGAATTGATCCTGGTTCCGTTTTCAGTTGCGGCCTGGATGGCCCGTTTCAGCCAGAGGCGATAGACGAAACCCGCAAAAGGTCAATTGCCAAGATTACCGTGAGGCCAGAATATTAGCCATCTCACTATTAAAACGTGAGAGAACCCGCGCGATACCCGGTTCGGATGCGATCTTCACAGCATCCTCGATCGGCATCCACTTGCGCTCGCGCTGGCCGAGTTCCGGATAGTCCTGCGTCTCCCCTGTCACCTCGACCAGGTAAACCAGCACATCCGTCGGCACGGCAAACCCGCCTCTGAACCCTTTGTGGGACTGAAACGAGGCAAAAGGCTTCTTGCCGGCCTTGCCGTTCACACCGGCTTCTTCAAAGGCTTCGATCTCGGCGGTCTTGTGGCCTTTGCGGGTCATGATCGGCCAGCCCTTCGGCAGAATCCAGCGCCCGGTTCCGCGCGAAGTGACCATCAGAACTTCGCACCGTTTACCGTCTGGCCCCGGGTCAGCCATCACGCGGTAACACAGAGCAGCGATCTGAAGGCGGGGCGGCCTTTGAAAAAGAGAAGTCACTGCACGGAAAAATGGCCGCGCAGCCCTCCTGGAGGAGAGCGTCAAAGTCATAGCCGGCACCCGGTTACAAGTGGACAATGGAAAAGAGTAGTCAGGCTTTGCCTGTACTGGCCACTCAATATGGTCGGCTAAACACAGGATTCAACCGCGAATCCCTCAAAATCGCTCGATAGCAGCCTCTCCAATGCACACATGTGCAGCAGACCAGGCTCCGGGCCACACTTCAGCAGCCCCTCCGCGTAATTTCCGGACCGAATCAACCGGAACGTTTGCGATCAGGAAAGGCTCTTCACCTGATTCCCCGCCCGTCGGCGCGATGCTGGCCGCAACACCGGTAAAGCCCAGTTCCTCCTCGCAGGGCACATAAAGCGCCGCGCCCGACACATTCGTATCGTTCTGCGTGGACGCAGGCGAAGCACCGACGACGCCGCACACCGCGACAGATGTCATCAGCTCCACGGCCCGGGCTTTGGCACAGTCGAACACCCGGTGATAGCCGGAGAGGTAGCTGGTCATGGACGGCACGAGCAGCAGGTCGATATTTTCCAGGGCAAGAAGACTGGAATGGGCTGGCATCTCGACATCCAGGCAGATCAGGATCGCCATCTTCAAGCCATCCAGCTCAAATGTACCAAGCCGGGTCCCGCCCGTCAGCATCCAGCTATCCGGGTCTTTCTCTCCCGGCGTCAGGGACAGCTTGTCCTGTCTGATTTCACGCCCATCCGCTGTCAGCAGCACGGCGGTATTTGTATGCCCCTCCCCGAGCGCGACGGGCAGGGATCCGGCAAGAACGGAAATACCGTGACGCTTGACCAAAGGCTTCAAGCCTTGGATCAGACCTTTCGCGACAGACGCCAGGAAAGCCATTTCCTTCGTCGGCTCAAGACCTTCCGGCTTGAACGCCAGACAGGCTTCAATCGCATATTCCGGCATCATCAGGAGTTTGGAGCCTTCCGCCTTGGCCGCCAGCATCTTCTCCTCAATACGCCCGATGAACGCTTCCAGGGAGGCGGGTGCAACGCCAGCATTCAAAGACCAGAGGGCGATCGTATAGTCCTGCATGAAGAAATCCGTCTGCTGAAATGAAAAAGCAGGCCTTGAAGCCTGCTGGAGTGTTGCCGCATTTCCAGGGGAAGGTAAACCTTGCTTAGTGCAGGCCCCGTTCAATCCAGACCCGGATCAAGGTTGCAAGCGCGACCAGCGAGCCAATTTCACAGCCGAGCAACAGAGGAGACGGACGAAGCCGCGTCAATTTTGAACCGCTGCGCACCTGGGCCAACCCGTCCAGAACACGATCCGCAGACCGGTCCAGTTCGGCAAGAATCTGTTTCAACTCATCCTGAGCGGTCATTGCTGTCCCTGGCGTTTTCTTCACCTGGAGCAACTCTAACCTGCCGGTTCTTGCGAAACCGTTAAAGACCGTTAAGCATAAATCACGAGAGAAATGTTTATCTCCCCGCCCCCGGAACCGGTCAGACCCGCACTTTTTGAGGGTCGGCCGTATCCAGAATTCGGAGCTGCACCTTCGGGGCTCCCTGCCAGGTGTCTATCGACAGCGTGCCGGCGAAATGCAGATTCCGGCCCCGCTCATCCAGCATCATCTTGCCATGAGGCTTGTCAGCCGCCTTGAAGGCAATGGCCTTGAGCGCGGTGCCATCCGGCGCGGCAATGGTTGCACGCACATGGCCGTTGCCAACCACATCGGCAAAGGACACACGATGCGCGGGAAAGGCAAAGACCGGCTCGGGATGGCCTGCGCCATAAGGACCGGCCCGCTCCAGCTGCTCCATCAGTTCCAGGCTTGCCCCTGTCACCGTCAGGGCGGCGTCAATCTTCAGGTCGCGGTGAGACGCCGCAACTTCGACATCCGCGCGCAGGGTTTCGTTGAAGAAGGCCATCAGATCCCCTTCCCGTTCCTTGCGCACGGTCAGGCCAGCCGCCATGGCATGGCCGCCGCCCTTTTCCAGAAGCTTGAGGTCAACCGCCTTACGGACAGCCTTGCCGAGATCCACCCCCTGGATAGAGCGGCCAGACCCCGTTCCCTTGCCGCTATCGTCATAGGCGATTGCAAAGGCCGGACGGCGGTGCGCATCCTTCAGCCGGGAGGCAATCAGACCAACGATACCCGGATGCCACTCCTCAGAGCCCGTCAGCAATACGGCTGGGTCCTGCTGATCAATGGCAATAGCGGCCTGCGCCCCTGCCTGTTCCAGCATGACCGCTTCCATGGCCTGACGTTCGGCGTTGAGCTGATCGAGACGCTCGGCAATGGCACGGGCTTCGCTCTCGTCCTCACAGGTCAAGAGCCGTGCCCCGAGCGCTGCATCCCCGATGCGTCCGCCCGCATTGATGCGGGGGCCAAGCAGGAAACCGAGGTGATAGGCCGCCGGCTTGCCGCCCACCCGAGCCACATCGCACAGATTTGAGAGACCGGAGTTGCCACGTCGGTGCATCACCTCCAGGCCCCGGGTCACATAGGCGCGATTGAGCCCCTGCAGGGGCACGACGTCGCAGACGGTTCCAAGGGCCACGAGATCCAGAAGCGACATCAGATCCGGCGGGGTCCGGCCATTGAACGCCCCGCGGGCGCGCAATTCGCGGTTCAAACCGACAAGAAACAGAAAGGTGACACCAACGGCGGCCAGATGCCCCTGCCCCGAAAGGTCGTCCTGCCGGTTGGGGTTGACCAGCGCTGCGACGGCAGGCAGTTCCTCGCCCACCTGGTGGTGGTCGAGCACAACCACATCCAGGCCAAGACCGGCGGCAACCTCAAAGGCCTCAAAGGAGGTGCTGCCGCAATCGACCGTCACCAGAAGCTCGGCGCCACCAGCCCGCAGTGCCTCGATGGCCGGGCCATTGGGACCATAGCCTTCAATGATGCGGTCGGGGATATGAATGACGGGATCCAGCCCCATCCATCTCAAATACCGGGCGAGAATCGACGAAGACGTCGCACCATCGACGTCATAGTCGCCGAAAATCGCGATGCGCTTGCCCGCCTGCACCGCGTCCGCAACGCGGGTTACAGCCAGGTCCATGGAAACCAGAGAAGATGGATCCGGCATGAGCGTCTTCAGGGACGGAGACAGAAACTCTTCCGCATGATCCGGCAACACGCCACGGGCCGCCATGACCCGCGCCAGAACATCCGGCAGGCCGGAGCGCTGGGAGATGGTCATCGCCGCAAGGACCTCAGCCTGGCTCAGCCGCTCGCGCCAGGTGTTGTCATTGGCGGACCGGGTAACGCCCAAAACGGCACGGCCCGGACCGCTTTCCGCTGCCGGGCCGTTCATCTTGCTGTCCTTGCCTGTCCGTACAGACCGGTCCATCTCATTGCTTTATCCGGTAAGGCTTGGCCCGGAGGGCTGAAAGGGATCACCGGAGGCCTGCTTTCAGGCCTCCGGTGCCACGTATTCTCAATCCAGGTGGAACTTTTCCAGCTGGTGATGCTGCGCCTTGATGTAACGCACGGTACCGGTGGACGAGCGCATCACGACCGTGTGGGTGGTGATGTGGTTCCGGCCGAAACGCACACCCTGCAGCAGGTTGCCGTCGGTCACGCCGGTTGCGGCGAAGAGAACGTCCGGACCGGCCATTTCCTCAAGGGTGTACTTCTTCTTGATGTCGTCGATGCCCATGCGGTGCGCACGCTCCACCTGCTCGTCGCGGGTGATGACGAGACGGGACTGCATCTGGCCGCCGATGCAGCGCAGGGCCGCAGCCGCAAGAACGCCTTCCGGAGCGCCACCGATACCGGCGTAAAGGTCGATACCGGTTTCTTCCGTGTCCGTGGTGTGGATCACACCGGCAACGTCGCCATCGCCAATCAGACGGATTGCAGCGCCGGTGGCCCGGATGTCCTCGATCAGACGGGCGTGACGCGGGCGGTCAAGAACGCAGGCGGTGATCTCGTTGATCTTCACGCCCTTCTCACGGGCAACGGCTGCCAGATTCTCGGCAATCGGCGCATCCAGGTCGATCAGGCCAGCCGGATAGCCTGGGCCGATGGCGATCTTGTCCATATAGCTGTCGGGGGCGTTCAGAAGACCGCCCTCCGGAGCCAGCGCGATCACGGCAAGCGAGTTTGGCAGGTTCTTGGCACAGATGGTGGTGCCTTCCAGCGGGTCCAGGGCAATATCGACCTTCGGGCCCTGCTTGGTGCCAACGTTCTCGCCGATATAGAGCATCGGAGCCTCGTCGCGCTCGCCTTCCCCGATCACGACGGTCCCATCAATCGGCAGGCGGTTCAGTTCGCGCCGCATGGCGTCGACAGCTGCCTGGTCGGCGGCCATTTCGTCGCCATGGCCACGCAGACGGGCGGCAGAAACGGCTGCACGCTCGGCAACACGTGCCAGCTCCAGTGTCAGGATTCGGTCCAGTCCGCTTGCAGCGGTGGCTTCAGCATTCGACATCAGGTTCTCCAATTCTCCCGGCCACCCCAGCGGCCCGTGAGCCGGGGATGCCCCCTCTCACGAGGATAGTTTTTCGATACGGATCATTTGAGGCGATCCAGCGACCACCCCCTTGGCGCAAATGGCTTCCAGAGCTTCCCTTACAGCCACTTCGGTTGTTTCATGCGTGATAAGGATCACGGTCTGACGAACTTCCGGTGACCCTTCGCCTTCATCACCAGCAATATGCTCGCGCCGCCGCTGAACGATGGACTCAAGCGAAATACCCGCATCGGCCATGCTGCGCGCAATTTCTGCAAACGCACCCGGGCGATCCGGAACGGACAGGCGGATGTAATAGCCGCCTTCATGCAGGCGCATCCGCGCCCGCACATAATCTTCAAGCTCTGCCGTAGGCACGCCAAGGACAGGCGACCGGTCGCCGCGGGCAATATCCGCGATATCGGCAACCACGGAAGACGCCGTGGCATTTCCCCCGGCCCCTGGCCCTGCGAGAACGATCTCCCCGACAAAGTCGCCATCCACGGCAACAGCGTTCAGAACGCCGTCGATCCGGGCAATCGCGGAAGACTTCGGAACCATGGTGGGGTGAACGCGTTGCTCGATACCGGTCTCCGTCCGCTGGGCAACGCCCAGCAGCTTGATCCGGTAGCCAAGTTCATCCGCCGCCTGAATATCCGCGGTCGTGATCGAGGTGATCCCTTCGACATAGATGTCGTCGGAAGCGATCCTGGTGCCGAAAGACAGACTGGTCAGGATGGCCAGCTTATGCGCCGTATCAAATCCTTCGATGTCAAAGGTCGGGTCCGCTTCCGCATATCCAAGACGCTGCGCATCCGCCAGGCACTCGCCGAAAGACAGGCCTTCTGCCTCCATCCGGGTCAGGATGTAGTTGCAGGTGCCGTTGAGAATGCCATAGACGCGGGAGATATCGTTGCCAGCCATGCTCTCGCGCAGCGTCTTGACGATGGGGATTCCACCGGCGACTGCGGCTTCATAGTTCAGGCAAACACCGTTTTTCTCGGCAAGTGCCGCCAGCTCGACGCCATGCTTGGCAAGAAGCGCCTTGTTGGCCGTGACCACATGCTTGCCGGTTTCCAGCGCCGCACGGACGCTGGCTTCAGCCGGACCGTTGTCTCCGCCGATCAACTCGACGAAGACATCAATTGCATCCGACTTGGCCAACTCGACCGGGTCGGTGAACCATGTGGCTCCGGTGAGGTCTACTCCCCTGTCACGGCCCGGATCACGCGCACTCACGGCAGAGACCGTAATGGCCCCGCCGGTCTTTACCGCAATCCGGTTACCCTGCTTGGCCAGAAGACGGACAACGGACGCTCCAACAGTTCCGAGCCCCGCAATCCCCAGTCTCAACGCCTTAGCCATAAGTCACGCAATCCAGATCTGTTTAATGTCAGCGGGAGGCCCCGAGCGGGACCTGATTATGCAGCGTTGTTTCCGCTGTCTCCAGGAAACGGCGCACATTCCGGGCGGCCTGGCGCAAACGCTGTTCGTTTTCCACCAGCCCGATCCGGACAAAGTCATCGCCGTATTCGCCGAAACCGATGCCCGGCGCAACAGCTACCTCGGCCTTTTCAAGCAAGAGCTTGGAAAATTCAAGACTGCCGAGCGCTTTGAACTTCTCCGGGATCGGCGCCCAGATGAACATGCTGGCGTCTGGAGCGGGCATATCCCAGCCAGCGCGGCCAAAGGATTCGATCACCACATCCCGGCGCTTCTTGTAGATCGCACGGGTTTCGGCAACGCACTCATCCGACCCGTTCAGCGCTGCCGTGGCGGCTACCTGAATGGGGGTGAACGCGCCGTAGTCCAGGTAGGACTTAACGCGGGTCAAGGCGGCGATGAGGCGCTCATTGCCGACGGCAAAGCCCATGCGCCAGCCCGGCATGGAGAAGGTCTTGGACAAGGAGGTGAACTCGGCAGTCACCTCGATCGCACCCGGCACCTGAAGGACAGACGGCGGCGGCGTATCGCCGAAGTAGATTTCTGAATAGGCAAGATCCGACAGGATGAAGATCTCGTGCTTGCGGGCAAAGGCCACAACATCCTTGTAGAACTCCAGATCCGCGCAATAGGCGGTCGGGTTCGCCGGATAGCAGAGAATGACTGCCAGCGGCTTGGGCACCGAATGGATCACCGCGCGCTCAAGAGCATGGAAGAACTCCGGCCCCGGCTCAGCCGGAATGGAACGGATCGCTGCACCCGCCATCAGGAACCCGAAGGTGTGGATCGGGTAGCTCGGGTTGGGACTCAGCACAACGTCGCCAGGCGCGGTGATCGCCTGCGCCATGTTGGCGAACCCTTCCTTGGACCCCAGCGTCGCAACGACCTGAGTGTCAGGATTGAGCTTCACACCGAAACGGCGGGCATAATAGCCAGCCTGAGCCTTGCGGAGCCCCTGAATGCCTTTGGAAGCGGAATAGCGGTGGGACCGCGGGTCCTGCACCACTTCGGTCAGTTTATCGACGATATGCTTAGGGGTCGGCAGATCCGGATTGCCCATGCCGAGATCGATGATATCCGCGCCCGCCGCTCGCGCCTTTGCCTTCAAACGGTTGACCTGTTCAAAGACATACGGCGGAAGCCGTTTCGTCTTGTGGAATTCCTCCATGGCGCGGGTCCTCAAATTGGCTCGGCAAAATGCTACTTTCCGCAAGCTGAGCCCGTTTTGCTCCAGCCGCGGCAGCGCCCTTTTATCAGCACCTTGAAAAATGCGCACCCGTCTTTAAGGCAATAGACAGCTAATTTTGAGAGATGCTGCCACTGGCAGGCACTTCCACAAGGTCCCCCTGCTGTTTCTGGCGCAAAATCAGCAGTTCCTCGACCGAAGACAGCATTTGACCTTCCTGTTTGTGCTGCCTGCTTTCACTCAAACTCTTGAGACGGGAAATGGTGGCATTCACCTCACTCTCACCTGGCGGCGCGGGCGTTGTGGAAGCCGTCACTTTTGGGGGTTGGGCCCCTCCGGTTTGGGCTGCCTGCATGGCATCAAACAGCGAGGATTCGGGGCCAAGAGCACAGCCCGCAGGCAGCAGTGCAAGTGTGACCAGAAGGGCATGGATCGGAAGGCGCGTCACGGGAGGTCCAGAACGTTTCAGAAAGAATACCGGCAGAACAGCCGCGACCTATGTAGGATCGATTGAGGCAGGTGGGAAGATGCAGAATCCATCATGACGGCAGATCGTCATTTACTGCATGGCCGGGTCCTCATTTTCCCATTCGACGCCGCAAGGGAAATCATGTCATAAATACCTTGTACGGTCACACAAAACGGTGAGCTGCACCGGCAGCTGCGCGCAAGCGTCCTCAGGGCAAGGTTTCTGAGTATCCAGGTGAAGTTTTTATGGGAGAAGGCAGGCACACCTTATTTTCAGTGCGCCAGCCGGAAATAGCCGGAGGGGATCCTAATTTATGGCTGAAGACCGGCAGCATCCTGTGCTGCAATATATTATCAACAATCCGGAAGCCTTCGCCCAGAACCTGGCCAAAACCCTTGAGAATGCCGGCAAGGCACTCGCAGCCTATCTGGAGCCGCGTGAAAAAGGCGAAGTCAAGCAAGAGGGCGCAGATGAGCTGACAGGCATCATCAAGACCCTTGCCCAGGTGGGGGAATACTGGATCTCTGATCCAGAGCGTGCCGTTGCGGCACAGTCCCGCCTCATCAACGGCTACATCACTCTCTGGAATTCGTCGCTCAAGCGCATGATGGGCGAGACTGCCGAACCGGCTGCCAGCCCTCCCTCCCGCGATAAGCGCTTTGCCGATCCGGACTGGAACAACAACCAGTATTTCGACTTCATCAAGCAGCTCTACCTGATCACCAGCAAATGGGCTGAGGATCTGGTGCTCGATGCCAAGGATCTGGACGAGCACACGCGCCACAAGGCCGAATTCTACGTCAATCAGATCTCCAACGCCCTGTCGCCATCCAACTTCCTGATGACCAATCCGGAGCTTTTGCGGCTGACCGTGGAAAGCAATGGCGAGAACCTGGTCAAGGGGATGCAGCACCTGGTGGAAGATATCAGGGCCGGCCGCGGCGACCTCAAAATCCGCCAGACGGACATGAGCAAGTTTGCCCTGGGAGAAAACCTTGGTCTCACACCCGGCAAGGTGATTGCCCAGAACGATGTCTGCCAGGTCATCCAGTACGACCCGGCGACGCCCGAGGTGCTCAAGCGGCCTCTGATGATCGTCCCGCCCTGGATCAACAAGTTCTATATTCTCGACCTGACGCCTGAAAAATCCTTCATCAAGTGGTGTGTGGACCAGGGTCATACGGTCTTTGTCATTTCCTGGGTGAACCCGGATGCCCGCCAGGCGGAAAAGAGCTTCGAGCACTATATGAAGGAGGGGATCCTTCATACCCTTGACGTCATCAAGCGCGCGACGAAGCAGGAAGAGGTCAATGCCATCGGCTATTGCGTCGGCGGCACACTGCTTGCAGTCACCCTCGCCTATATGGCTGCGACCGGCGACAAGCGCATCGCCAGTGCAACCTTCTTCACCACACAGGTCGATTTCACTTTCGCGGGAGACCTGAAGGTCTTTGTCGACGAGGAACAGATCTCGCTGCTGGAGAGGAAGATGGCCGAGCAAGGCTATCTTGACGGGTCCAAAATGGCCTCTGCCTTCAACATGCTGCGCTCAAACGACCTGATCTGGTCCTACGTCGTGAACAACTATCTGAAGGGCAAGGACCCCTTCCCCTTCGACCTTCTCTACTGGAACTCCGACTCTACCCGCATGCCTGCTGCCAACCACTCGTTCTACCTGCGGAACTGCTACCTGGAGAACAATCTGGCCAAGGGGAAAATGGAAATTGGCGGCAAGAAACTGGATCTCTCCAAGGTCAAGATCCCGATCTACAACCTTGCAACCCGCGAGGATCACATCGCCCCGCCGCAGTCGGTCTTCCTCGGCAGCACCTGTTTTGGAGGCCCAGTCGATTATGTGCTATCCGGGTCAGGGCACATCGCAGGTGTGGTCAACCCTCCGGCCAAGAACAAGTACCAGTATTGGACCGGCGATCGGCCCAAGGGCAAGCTTGAGGACTGGCTGGACAAGGCCAAAGAAAACCCTGGCTCCTGGTGGCCGCATTGGGATGCTTGGATCCGTGAACAGAATGGCGATCTGGTCAAGGCAAGAAAGCCTGGCGCCAACCGGGTCAAGATCCTGGAAGACGCCCCGGGAAGCTATGTGAAAACCCGCGTCTGAATCAGTACCGTGCGTCCTTCCGGCTGAGATGGCGGCCTTAGCCGGAAGGAGGCTGCTTTGCCCCGGCAGATCCGCGTCAGGATGCAATCCCGCGCAGCTGTGCAGGCGGGCTGCGGGCCAGAAGCTTCACAATCTCATCTGCCCCCATGGGAGCA
This sequence comes from Roseibium litorale, assembly GCF_014842915.1. GTDB lineage: Bacteria > Pseudomonadota > Alphaproteobacteria > Rhizobiales > Stappiaceae > Roseibium > Roseibium litorale. Next base: position 85,662 of record NZ_JACYXI010000001.1, read on the forward strand.
CCGAAAAGATAGCCCTGACCGCATACGCAACCACTCCGCAACAGAAACTCTTTCTGAGCGTTGGTCTCGACGCCTTCTGCGATCACGTTCAATCCAAGCTCCCGCCCAAGCAGAATAATCGAGCGGACGATTCCCTGACTTCCAGGATCTGAGGCCGCATTTTCGATAAAGGTCCGGTCGATCTTCAGCCGGGTCAGCGGGAAGCTGCGAAGAGCACTCAGGCTCGAATAGCCGGTTCCGAAGTCATCAATTGCCAGCTTCATACCCATCGCCCTCAGCTCCGACAGCTTGGCCACAGCCATTTGCGGGCTTTCTGCAAGAAGGCTTTCGGTGATCTCAAACTCGAAGGCGCTGGGTTTAACGCCATGAACCTGAAGCGTTTCTTTTACCTTCTTCACCAGGTTGACATCACTGAACTGGCGCTGCGAGACATTCACCGCCATCAGGATCGGATCGTAGCCTTTTTCGTTCCACCGCTGCACCTGACGGCATGCTTCCTCAAGAACCCAGTCGCCGAGCGCCCCAATCAGGCCACTCTCTTCCGCAAGAGGAATGAACCGGCTTGGCGGCACCCTGCCCTTTTTGGGATGATTCCAGCGCGCTAGAGCCTCCAGACCGATCAATTGACCGCTCTGAAGATCGAACTGCGGCTGATATTCGAGGAAAAACTGGTTGCTCTCCAGACCGACACGCATGTCCTCAAGCAAAGTCAGGTCCATCAGGCTGCCTTCGCTCATCATCCGGTCATAGAACTGGAAGGTATCCCGCCCGGACTTCTTGGACTGATACATGGCGGTGTCCGCGTGCTGCAAAAGCACCTCTGCGGTCGCGCCATCTTCCGGGTAGACTGACGTCCCCATGCTGCAGGTGATGCGGAAGGTTTGGCCAGCGAGATGCATCGGCGCGGCCACGGCAGCCCGGACTCTGCCAAGCAACTCCTGCAGATTTGTTTTTTCCGCTAGACCTCCACTGATGACCAGAACAAATTCATCTCCGCCAAACCGGATCAGAATATGGTCGTCGGGAAGAACTTCACGGATCCGCTCGGAGACGATCTGCAAAACCAGATCCCCGATTGCATGGCCAAAGCTGTCGTTCACCGACTTGAACCGGTCAATGTCGCAGAACACGACCGCAACGCCGGTCTTGTTTTTCTCCGCATCCACAAGCAACTGTTCGAGCTGATGCTCCAGTTCGCGCCGGTTTGGAAGGCCGGTCAGCGTGTCATTTTCGGCGAGAAAACGGATACGTTCCTCAGCCCGGGTCCGCTCGATCGCAATGGCTGCCAGACGCACGGTATCAGCGATCAGCTTGCTCTCGGCCACATCAGCGATCGGGCCGCCCTGGCGGTACATCGCGAAGGTGCCCAGCACTTTCTTGTCATGAGAAATGATCGGTGTCGACCAGCAGGAGGTCAACCCAAACGGCTCAGCAAGAGCCGTGTATGGCGCCCAGAGCGGGTTTGTCATGATATCATCAACAATAACCGGCTGCCCTGTAAAGGCTGCGGTTCCGCATGATCCGACCGCCTGGCCGATCTCAACACCGTGAATGTGATCGCAATAAGCTTTCGGCAAACTGGGGGCCGCGCCGTGCAAAAGACGCTTTCCGGATTCATCCAGCAGCAAAATTGACCCCAAGACACCGTCAAGCTGCTCTTCGATCATGCACAAAAGCGCTTCCAGAACCTCTGGAAGCGGCCGCCCGGTAGCGATCATTTCCAGAATACGCGCCTGACCTGTCATCAGCAGTTCTGTGCGTTTTCTGGCAGTAATATCGCGGGAAATACCGAATATGCCGTAGACTACACCGTTTTCACCACGGAGTGGGAACTTGGAAGAGGAAACCCACTTTCTGGTGCCATCCGGACGTATAATGAATTCTTCGAAATCGATCTTCGGCTCGCCGCTGCGCATGACTTCGCGTTCGTCCGCTTCATACTTCCGCGCCAGCTGTGGAGAATGAATGTCCGCGTCGGACCGGCCCAGAAGGTCAACGGCATTTTTTATGCCGAGATCTTCTGCCACCGAGCGGTTGGCAAAGACAAAGCGGCAGTCACGATCCTTGATGAACAGGTAGTCACTCACCTGATCGACAACCAGGCGCAACCATTCCGTATGTCCAGCAAGGGATTGCACCTGCGGATCTTCTGGAGAAAGCCTGGTCTCTTTCTTCGTGATTTCCCCACTCCCTTCGAAACGTGGACAACCAGGGGAAGCAGCACCCAAAATCGAGGAAACCGTCCGCAGACCGGAACCAAAGGACCTCCGGAACCATCACCCGGGTACAAAGTATGTCTGAATTGCTGAAAATTCCCTAAAGGAACCTTTGAACAGTTTTAATTAAAGTTGAAAATTGAGTGCACAGTTCTGCAACTGAAGAAATTAACATCACACCGCCGGGCAAATTCACTACAAGGATAAATTGCTGTCTGTCATCAGATGATCATGCCAGCGCTTGCCGCCGTTTCGAGGCGGTGCACAAAGCAGGCAGCCTGATGCGTCTGCCCCATTGGCGATTGCAGCCGCCCAAATTGCGTTTAGGAGAGGAATGGAATGATCTTGTGCTGTGGCGAAGCTTTGATTGACATGATCCCGGCACAAACGGGCAGCGGGGAGAAAGCCTATCTGCCGCTGGCAGGAGGCGCTGTCTATAATACCGCCATCGCTCTGGGCCGGCTGGAATGCCCGGCAGGAATGCTGACAGGCCTTTCGACCGATCTTTTCGGCCAGCAGCTGGCAACGGGACTCACCGCGAGCAATGTCGACACCTCCCTCTGCATTACCTCAAGCCGCCCTACCACGCTTGCATTTGTCGAACTCACCGGCGGTCATGCCAGCTATACATTCTATGATGAGAACTCCGCCGGACGGCTTCTGAGCCCGGAGGAGCTCCCACCTCTGCCCACCTCTGTCACGGCACTTTACCTGGGCGGCATCAGTCTGGCTGTCGAGCCCTGCGCCGAGGCCTATGCCGCTCTTGCAGCGGACGCCGGGGACCGGGTGGTTATGATCGATCCGAACATCCGTCCCGGGTTCATCAAGGATGAAAACCGCTACAGGGACAGGCTCGACCGGATGACTGCGCGCGCCGACATCCTCAAGGTTTCCGATGAAGATCTCCATTGGCTTGAACCGGGAGACGCGACACTTGCAGACAAGGCCGCCCGTCTTCAGGCCAAGGGCGCGGGTATCGTGCTTGTCACCAAGGGCAAGGACGGCGCGCTCGGCTTTCTGCAGAATGGGCAGCAGGTCTCCGTTCACGGGCAGAGCGTCACCGTTGTCGACACGGTTGGAGCCGGGGACACATTCAACGCCGGCGTGCTGGCCAGCCTGCAAGACCGCAAGCTCCTGAGCCGTGAGGCGCTGGCAAAGGCCGGTGCGGAGGACATTTCACAGGCCCTGGCATTCGGCGCCAAGGTTGCCGCGGTAACCGTCTCCCGTGCAGGCGCCAACCCGCCGTGGCGGTCTGAGCTGACTGCGGCATGAAGCCCAAGCCGCCTGCTTGTCTCTACTTACTGGCCCTGGAGGCGTTTTCGCTGTATAAGTGAAGACTTGTTTCCATTTCCGGTACGACGGACCGCCTGGACCGCCAGACGTCACGCAGGGAGCGGAACATATCTGAACGCGAACGGAAGTAAAACCGCCAGGGGCAACAACAATGCAGCAGCTGCAAAGGCGCTTCCGGCCCGATCCGGCGCGAGCACCTGCGCAAGCAGGTCAAATCAGGGCCCTTGGCATGACCGCCAAGGTCTGGCGGCGGCATGTTTCGCCCTGGAGCGTTCATACGAGAATGGCAACCCTGCCCTTCCTGCTCGCCTCTCTGGCCAGTCACGCCTGGATCGGAACACCGGCAGCAGCAGGCCTGACACTGATTGTCTTCACCTGGCTCTTGGTCAGTCCGCGGCTGTTTCCGGCCCCAACCCGCTTTGACACCTGGATTGCACGTTCGGCATTCGGAGAACGGATCTGGATCAACAGGATGGCAGTTCCTATCCCGCAGGACGAAGCCCGTGCCGCCATGCGCCTGTCCCTGGTCACAGGCCTTGGCTTTGCCACAGCCGTTTATGGCGCCATCACGATCAACCCGCTCCTTGCAGTCACCGGTATGATCGTGACCTACGCAGGCAAGCTCGTGTTTCTAAACCGGATGGCTCTTCTCTATGACCGGATGCGCGACGCCCACCCACTTTACCGTTTCTGGTCGACCGCACCGGACAACGACAATCCAGCCAGGAAGGCGAACCGGAAGGTTCCGGAGTCCGCCTGAACGGCAGACCCCGGACAAAACCGCTCAGCCTGCTTAACCGCGCTTTTTTTCGGCCAGGAGACCCAGATAGTACTGGGCTATGGTGGCACCAGCGATGGACGTGATGTCCGCGTGATCATAGGCCGGAGACACTTCCACCACATCCCCGCCAACGAAGTCCAGGCTGCCGAGCCGGCGCAGGATCATCAAAGCTTCCCGGCTGGAAAGACCGCCAGCGACAGGTGTGCCCGTTCCCGGAGCATAAGCCGGATCCAGGCAGTCGATATCGAACGTCATGTAGGCCTTGGACGACCCCACCCGGTCCTTGATCATCTCGACCACACCATTGACACCCAGCAGTTCGACTTCCTCACCGTAGAGAATCTCCAGGCCACAGGTCTCCGGTGCATGGGTGCGGATACCGATCTGGATCGACTTTTCCGGATCAATCAGCCCTTCCCGCACGGCGCGTCCGGTGAAAGTGCCGTGGTCGATCCGGTCGCCCATGTCGGGCCAGGTATCCTGATGGGCGTCAAACTGGACCAGCGCCAGCGGACCATGCTTGGCCACATGCGCTTTCAGAAGCGGATAGGTGACGAAATGATCGCCCCCGATGGAAAAGAGATGAACATCCTGATCCAGGATCTCCCGCGCCTGTGCCTCGATGCAGCCAGGGATATCGGCATTGCGGCCATAGTCGAAAGAGCAATCGCCATAATCCACCACGGCCAGCCCTTCGAAAGGATCGGCCTCGAAGGGATACTGCGGATCGCCGTCGAAAATGGCCGAGGCCCGGCGCACACCTTGCGGACCAAACCGGGCGCCCGGACGGTTGGAGACGGACGCATCAAAGGGAATGCCCCAGACAGCCGCATCGGCGCCGGTCAGATCGCGGGTGTAGCGCCGGCGCATGAAGGACAGCACACCACCATAAGTCGGCTCGTGAGAACCGCCGGTCAGGCTCTTGCCGAACACCGCATTGTCGGTCGGGCGCGGACGGATGGGGGACATTTGGAACTCCTCAGAGAAAAACCGCTTCGACACTTCCTCGAAGCCGCACGACCCTAGCCAAGCTGCCGGGAAAGACAAGCGTTACCACTCAAGCTGGCACTGGCACTGACTGGCGATCAGACGGACATTGCGGGATGTCTCCCGGCTGGCGCAAACAGGTAGTCGTGTTTGGAAAGCTTATCGACCACCTTATAGCCGAAGCCCGCGAGATAGGACTGGATTTCAGCCAGCTTCCAGCACTCGATCAGCATAAAGTTGAAGCGGTACTTCTCGAAATCCAGCCCCTTGAGAACGCTCAGTTCACCGCCTTCGACATCGAGGCTTAAGAAGTCGATTTCCTGCGGGGCAGACGCTCTCTCCAGCACATCCGTCAAGGTCCGGGCGACCGCTCCAAAGCGGATCAGCTCCGCGTTCTTTTCCGCGGCATAGCCAATCGAAAGCTTGTTCTGCAGTCCAGCCTTCGCATGCTCATCCTGATCCAGCACACTTGTCTCGGCGACCGTCATCAGGTTCGAATAGGTCAGTTCGAGCATGGGCTTTTCGAACCCGAAAGGCACACAGGCGCAGCACTCGAAATGGTTTCGAGCACTGCGGTTGTCGATGCAGGTCAGGAAATTGTTCAAGCTCGGCTCGATCAGAACGCCCCGCCAGTTCCGCTTGCGTTCCAATGTCCAGGTATTCGACTGGAAATATCCGTCATTGGCTCCAAGCTCGACAAAGAAGCCATTGTCCTTGTCCAGCCATTTCGCCAGCAGTCCATCCATGCCGCCAGCCGCAACGGATCTCTTGTTCAGGACACGGCGCACGAGGAGGTAGACGGAAGGAGGGAGGAGCCAATTTTTCAGAAAGACCAGAAGCACAAATATTATCCTCAAGACGGGAATGGCAGGCCCAGAAACTGATGAAGCGGCCCCGAAGCTGTTTGGGGCTACTGCCATAGTATGTCGCTGTTAAGCACCAAATACTTTCAGATAGCCTTAACTAGGCACTGAAAGGCTCATTTCCGTGACAGGCTGACAAAAAAACCCGCTGGATTGCTCCAGCGGGTTTCTTGAAGTCCGCAAGCGGCTGAGAAATCAGCGCTTGGAGAACTGGAAGGACCGGCGTGCCTTTGCACGGCCGAACTTCTTACGCTCAACCACACGGCTGTCGCGGGTGATGAAGCCTTCCTTCTTGAGCAGGCCACGCAGTTCCGGCTCGAAGTAGGTCAGAGCCTTTGAGATGCCGTGACGAACAGCACCGGCCTGACCGGACAGGCCACCACCAGCAACGGTAGCGACAATGTCATACTGGCCATCGCGGTCGGTCAGGACGATCGGCTGACGCAGGATCATCTGAAGAACCGGACGTGCGAAATACGCAGTGAAGTCCTTCTTGTTGATCGTGATCTTGCCGGTGCCCGGCTTGATCCACACGCGGGCAACAGCGTCCTTACGCTTGCCGGTTGCGTATGCGCGGCCATGAGCGTCCAGCTTCTGGACATGAACCGGAGCTTCCGGAGCAGCGGATTCGATAGCGCCGCCCAGCTCTTCCAGGGATTGCAGCTCAGCCATCGTTATGCCCTCTTGCCGTCGTTCTTGTCGTTGAGGCTCTTGACGTCAACCAGAACCGGCGACTGAGCTTCATGCGGATGCTCGGCACCGGCGTAGACACGCAGGTTCTTGAGCTGTGCGTTGGACAGCGGACCGCCCGGCATCATGCGCTGCACGGCCTTCTGGAGCACGCGCTCCGGGAAACGGCCTTCGAGGATCGCACGTGCGGTGCGTTCCTTGATCCCGCCCGGATGGCCGGTGTGCCAGTAGTACTTCTTGTTTTCGTACTTGCGGCCGGTCAGTACCACCTTGTCGGCGTTCACAACGATGATGTTGTCGCCGCAGTCAACGTGGGGGGTGTAGGTCGGCAGATGCTTGCCGCGCAGATGGTTGGCGATGTAGGCAGCCAGACGGCCCACGACCATGCCTTCAGCGTCGATCAAGATCCACTTTTTCTCGACCTCAGCCGGCTTGGCAGAGAAGGTCTTCATGAGTTTGATCCATGAGTTGGTTTTAAACAAAAAGCCCGCCGCAAAACCCCAAGGGCTCCAGAGACGGACTTTAATTCGTCGAGGCAGCTTATAAGCCAGCATAAAAGACGGGTCAAGAACACAATTCTCACAATTGCAAAAAATATGTCATAAAAAACAATAACTTAAAAAAACGGTATCATAATACCGTATACTCTGCACTTGCTGACGGCCGCTTGCGGCTCCCGGACTCACTTTTTGAACACCACAAGACGCCGCAGAAACCTTTATTCCATATAAAAGCAAGTTCAAGACGTTCATAAAATCTGAACAAAAATAAAGCCATGATTCTCGCAACTGATAATAGAATTGAGACTGTCCGGATGAATATTGTAAAAAGGAACGCGGCATCAGCGATCGGATTCATTTTTCTGATCATAATTTCCATTGCAATATACATCAATACGATAGAAAAAAAGATTCAATCCGAAGTTGAATACGGGGTTAAATTTTATGTTTCGGATCAAATTGGCATCTTGATCCGCGAGTTTCTGAACAACGTTCCGGACGCTGCAGAAATGATCGCGGCTGGAGACAGCCAGCCGATTGCCTCCAGCGGAACGCTCAAAGTTCCGGTACAGACCGCTCTTCTGGGGTTTCAGATTTTCAATGCTGCGGGCGGCGTCAGCTACCGCTCAATGACTGGCCTTGCCGGACAGAACACTCAGGACGCGGAGAAACAGACGGTGGCGGAGGTCCTGAAGTCAGGGGTACCCGTGATTCACATCGCGCATCACCATGCCGATCATTCGCTTGCAGCTCAGCAGCAGCCAGATTCCGCAACCGCAGGAGGAGTGGCAGCACCCCATGCCGCCGCCACAGCTTTTGTGCCAATCACATCGGAAACTGGCCAGACAATCGGCGTCATGCATGCGACCATGAACGTCAGCCACGTTCAAGAACTGATGGAACTGGCCTTTTACAATGTGTCTGAACTGGTTCACCTCGGGACCATTCTGCTGGTGCTTATTCCAGCGGTCGCCCTGGCCCTGCGCACATGGCAGATGATGCGCACAGACCGCAAACTGCTGGAACTGGCGAAATATGACCAGACAACCGGCGTTTACAACCGCGGGACAATCGTCGAAATCCTGTCCCAGGCCTTCCCGCCTACCCCTTCCCGCGCGAACTACGGCTTGCTGTTTGTGGATGTTGACTATTTCAAAAGCGTCAACGACACCTTCGGGCACCATAACGGCGATCAGGTGCTCAGGCACATTGCCTCGGTCCTCAAGGACTGCGTCCGGAAAGACCACGACAAGGTCGCACGCTATGGCGGCGATGAATTCCTGATCGTCTGCCCACGCATCAGCATGGCAGGCCTGCGGGAGATCTACCAGAGGATCGAACGGGCGATCAAAACCCCGATCGAGATTGCGGGACACCCCTATAGCGTCGGGCTCAGTATCGGCGCCTATGTTTCAACAGACGCCGACAGCCAGAAAAGCGCCCTGCACAAGGCCGACCTTGCCGTTTACGCTGCCAAACATGCAGGGCGGGGACGCACCGTTGAATACTCAAACCACATGAAAGACGTGCCGCGCACTCAAGACGCTCACACACCCGCGGCCACAAGCCCGCGCTCTGCCTAGGGTGTGGACTCATAAATTTGGAGGCAATGGTTTGAGCGAATTTGTTTGGATACAAGGCGCAAGACTGCAGGAAGCCATATGGCTTTCAAAGTCTTGCAACGCTGTAGCCGGACGAATTCGCCAAATCCTTACAGGACGCGCAACTGGCTGTGAAAGGCAGCGTTGAGCGTCTCAACCGGGCATAAAGCCCGCTTTTCGCCACTCGCCTTGCCTTTCGGTGCCAGTTGACGCGCCATTACCTGCAAATTTATGGGTCCACACCCTAGCTAAACGGCGCTCATAAGCGGGTCCGTTAGCTTCAGGCGGATAAGGTGGCTCCTTTTGGAAGGCGGACACGAGACAGCCCACCGGCATGCTCCCGCCGTTAACCTCACCGCGGCGGCACGGAATAGGTGGCCGTTGCGTGGGCCACATAGTCTTCTTCCCCCTCGCCAGCGATGCCGCATTCCACGACGGCGAGGCGCTTGCCGAGTTTTAGAAGACGGCAGGTGCACAGAAGGTCTCCCGGCTCCGGCTTGCGCAAGAAATTGATATTGAGACTTGTGGTCACCGCCAGAGCGACCGGTCCGATATGGGCGAGGATCACCACATAGGCAGCCAAGTCCGCCAAGGCCATCATGGAGGGGCCGGACACAGTTCCACCGGGCCGCAGATGCATATCCGTCGCCTTCAGGCGGACAACCACCTCCCCCGGAGCGACACTTTCCACGAAATAGGCCCTGCCGCCCGTATGGATTTGAGGAAAGACCTCGTCCAGAAACTGCGACAGATCCTGCGTGGTCATCACCGGCGTCAGCATGCATTCCCCTCCCCATCCGGCTCAAGCCTCCGATATGCCTGGGCCTTTACCTCTTCAACTCACCTAAACGTCAACGCATCCGGAACGCAAGGCGGTAAAGCTCTGTGAAACAGGGATCACCCCAGTGGCATTGACGGGCCTGACTTCGCGGTCCGGAGTACAAAATTGGTTCTGGAAGCCCTCACCAGTCCCGGGCCCAGCAGCTTTTTCATCATGAAGGCCTCCAGGTCCTCCGGATCGCGGACCACGACCTTCATCACATAATCCGCATCTCCGGTAATCGAGGAGCACTCGATCACCCTGTCCTCGGTCTGCACCATATGGTCGAAAGCCGCGATCGTCTCCGGACCATGGTTCATCAGCGACACATGCACATAGGCCATGGCGTGAAAGCCCAGCTCGCGCGGATTGAGGATCGCGGCGTATTTCTCGATCACCCCGGCTTCCTCCAGCCGCTTGATCCTGCGCCAGCACGGCGAGACGGACATGCCCGCCTGCTCGGCGAGATCCTTCGCGCTGGCCCGGCCATCCTTTTGCAGGAGCGCGAGCAGTTTCTTGTCCTGACTGTCCAGATCCATCAGCAAAATCCTCCCAGATTACAGCCTGCATCGTATTTTCTTTTCCAGATTGACGCAAAACAAGCAAAATGAGAACGATAAAACCGCAGGATCAGGCCTATCCTTGCCAGTGAGGAGGAGCTCACCATGGCAAAAACAAGCGCATATACCGCAAAGATTCCCGGCCCGGACGGACGGATCGCCTATACCGACGAGGAGAACGGTGTGTGGCGGGACCTCTATGCCCGCCAGGAGCCGAATGTCCGCAAGATGGCCGCGCCGGATTATCTGGCAGGTTTCGACAAGCTGGCCCTGCCCGCCGACCGTGTGCCCCAATGCGCCGAGGTGTCCGAAGTTCTCGGCCGGCATACAGGCTGGAAGGTGGAGCCGGTTCCTGCCCTGATCGGCTTTGGCCGCTTCTATTCCATGCTGGCAAGCCGCACCTTTCCGGCGGCGTCTTTTATCCGCAGCCGCGAGGACTTTGACTACATCAAGGAGCCGGACATCTTTCACGAGATCTTCGGCCACACACCGATGCTGACCGACCCGCGCTTTGCCGCCTTTTCCGAGGCGATCGGCAAGGCTGGGCAGAAGCTGGAGCCCAAGGACTATTCCTGGCTGATCCGTCTCTACTGGTTCACCATCGAGTTCGGCCTGACAAAAGTGGACGGTGTCTACAAGTCTCTCGGCTCGGGCCTGGCTTCCTCGCCAACAGAGCTTCCCCACAGCGTCAGCGGCCCTAACGTCATCCGCCGCCCGTTCGATGTGATCGACATCCTGCGGACGCCCTACCGGATCGATATCCATCAGCCGCTTTACTACGTGCTGGAGAATGTCGACGACCTGTTCAAGGCCGCTGAACGGGATCTGGCCGCCGACATCCGCAAGGCCCAGTCTCTCGGACTGTTCGCTCCGCTTTACCCTGTTGAGAAGAGTGCCTGACATGAGCGCAACAGATCTCGCCCAAGCCGCCTGTGAACCCTGCCAGGGCATCGGAGGCACCTTGCCCGCGGACGAGGCCCGCGCCCTGATGGCTGGGCTGCATCCGGACTGGACCATGGATGACGAAGCCAAATCCATCCAGCGTACCTTCAAGGTGAAGGGCTTTGCCAAGGCGGTCTATCTGGCCAACCTGGCCGCTTACAATGCCGACCGGGATGGCCATCATCCGGATGTCGCTTTCGGCTGGGGCTATTGCCGTATCACCTTCACGTCTCACGAGCTGGACGGGCTGACGAAGAACGACTTCATCTGCGCAGCCAAGCTCGACAAGCTGGTTGCCTGAAACGAGGGCTTTGCTTCACGCCGTCCCGGCCTCGTGCCGGGACGGCTCGGCACGCTCCGATCCAGACCGGTTACACGCCCACAGCCTTCTCCCCGGCTTTCTCCTATCGTCCCAGTCGCCACGCCCTGCCCTCTTGGGTAAAGTGCCGGCAAAGACCGGCCCCAAAACCGACAAGAGGAACTTCAGCCATGTCCGATGCCGCCGCTGTTGAAACGGGTGAAAAGCCGATGCTGGGAACCCTGCTGCACAATGGCGTCTACCGAATTGTCATGCAGCGCCCGGAGCGTATGAACGCCCTGTCCCGCGAGATGATGAGCGCACTCTCCGCAGAACTCACCAAGGCAGCCAACGATCCGGAGATCCGCGTTGTCCTTCTGGGAGCAGAGGGCAAGGTGTTCTGCGCCGGTCATGACCTTAAGGAACTGACCGCGGCCCGGGCCGAGGCTGATGGCGGACGGGCGACCTATGAGGCGATCATGCGCCAGTGCTCCGGCCTGATGCAGCAGATCGTGCGTCTGCCCAAGCCGGTGATTGCCGTCGTCACCGGTGTTGCGACCGCAGCCGGCTGCCAGCTTGTCGCCTCCTGCGACCTGGCCATGGCGGTCGACACAGCGACCTTCTGCACGCCGGGCGTCAATATTGGCCTCTTCTGCTCCACCCCCATGGTCGCCCTGACGCGCAATGCCTCCCCCAAGCAGGCCATGGAAATGCTTTTGACCGGTGAAAGCATCGATGCCTCGACGGCCAAGGATTTCGGCTTGATCAACCGCATCGTGCCTCGTGACTACCTCGACCAGGTGGTGCAGAAATATGCCGAGGTCATCGCCTCCAAGTCGGCGCACACGGTCAAGATCGGCAAGGAAGCCTTCTACCGCCAGCTCGAAATGCCGCTGTCGGAAGCCTATGATTTCGCGGCCCAGACCATGGTCGACAACATGATGGCAAGAGACGCCGAAGAAGGCATCAACGCCTTCCTTCAGAAGCGCAAGCCCGAGTGGACGGACAGTTGAGGGCGCATGCCCTCAGAATCCCTTTCCCCTCGCGGCAACCGCAGCACACATAAATCCGCCACCTGTTGACCGGTGCACATGGTTCTGGTGAAGGCCAACGGGCTACGGATCCAGATAGAATCTCTGCCGCCGCTGTTCCCAGATTTTTTCGCCAATCAGGCAATCATAGGCGGCGCTGTTGGCGCGTGGGGAGAACTGGGCTTTGATCACCGGAGCCGTCAGGGGCGCATTCAGCGGCGCTGACGGTTGCTGATCAGGCGTCAGCCCGCCGATCTCCAGCACCAGTTTGCGCCGGACAGCTTCCGGAAATTGCTTCCAGTCATTGACCGGAATGACGAAACTGGCGGGACCGCCGATGACGCAGTTGCGGTAATAGGCGTCCAGATCGTCAATGCTGAAGCCGGAGTAGAAGCCTCCGGTGGTCATCAGGGGCAGACCGTTGATCGCGACACCGCTTTCCACCGCCGCGTCCCGCGCCAGCGTCACCATGATCCCCTCATTGTTGGGGCCATCGCCGGAAATGTCGATCACCAGACGGTCCGCAGCGTAAGGTGCCGATTTCAGCAGCTCCGTTCCGTGCAAAATCGCGCCGGAAATGGAGGTCCGGCTGGCGCTGGCGCCCCGGTTCTCCAGAAGCTTCGCGGCAACGGCCTCCGCATCCGCAGCGCTGCCGATCACCGTCCAGCCGACGATCTCACGGATATGAGCCGTGCCTGCCCATTCAAAAAACGTAATGGCAATACGCCCATAGGCACCATATTGAATGGCCTGGATCACCTGGGGGCTAGCAATGGCTGCCGCATAGCCTTGCCGCTGGATCTCCAGCTCCTCAGGCGACATGGACCTGGACACATCCACGGCCAGAGCAAGGGCCACATCCACACGCAGACCATCAGCCTGCTGCGCCCGGGCAGGGGCAGCTGGAAGAAGACCAAGGGTCAGCGCGAGGGCAACGGTAACAGCCACCGTGACAGCCAGAGCGCCAGCGACCCGCTGAAGACATCCGGTGTTCCACATGCGCTTCAGAGTAACGCAATGGCGCCAAGGCTCCAGAGGCTTCTTTGCCGGGCCGCTCACGCCTGCGTGAACGAAGACCACAATCCCTGCGGACGGACGAAAGAACAGCTTGCCGAGGCTGGCAGCATGGGGTTTTCTTTGCCCCTCGCCGCACGGCCCCACCTGAAGGCCCATCTTGAGCACGACGAAAGACATCATGAACCACGACAGCTATTCCGACACCTACATCAAGTCCATTCTGGACGAGGTGATGACCGTTGCCATGGTGGGCGCCAGCGCCAATACGGTCCGTCCCTCCTATTTCGTGCTGAAGTATATGCTGTCAAAGGGATATGACGTCTGGCCGGTCAATCCGGGTCAGGCCGGCAAGGAGATCCTGGGCCAGACGGTCTATGCGTCCCTGGACGAGCTGCCGGGTGTTCCGGACATGGTCGATATCTTCCGCAACTCGGACGCTGCCGCACAAATCGTCGACGACATCATCGCCTCGAAGGACCAGCGCGGCGGATTGCCCAAGGTGATCTGGATGCAGCTAACCGTGCGCCATGACGATGCCGCCAAGCGGGCGGAAGCCGCTGGCATCAAGGTGGTGATGGACCGTTGCCCGAAGATCGAATACGGGCGCCTTTCCGGCGAAATCGGCTGGGCCGGGGTCAACTCCCGCACGCTTTCCTCAAAACGCCCGGTGCTCAAGAGCGGCTTCCAGCACCGCGGGCTGAAGGGCTGAGATCAAAGGAAGCATCTTATGTCTATCGGATGGGCTGTGGCCCTTTTCCTCTTCTGCCTCTTTCTGCTTGCGCTTGTGCGCATGAAACCTGGCCGGAGACATCCCACCGGCTATGTCAAGGATGACCCGCCCGTGTCCAGGAATGACCGGATGGGCTATGGCGGCTGGGAACGCCGGGAGGCGATTGATCATCCCGAAGACCTGAAGGACGTCCACAAGACGAAAGACCGGACGGGGCTTTAGCTAAAGAGGGGCCGTTTCCGGAGCCGGTTCTTAAAAACCGGCAAAGCCTGGGCTGCTCTGCAGAAATTAAATTCCACAACATGCCAGACCGGTAGAATAGCTGTGGCAATTTATACGCGTATAGGCGCTTGCATCCCCCTTTACGCATGCATCCGCTTCAGACAGTATGCCGCCAGTTCAGTTTGGAGGAAATGACGATGAGTGAAGGCGCCCCTGGCTTTTCTACACTGGCAATCCACGCAGGAGCCCAGCCGGACCCGGCAACCGGCGCGCGTGCCACGCCGATCTATCAGACGACGTCCTTTGTCTTTGATGATGTAGATCATGCTGCTTCACTGTTCGGCTTGCAGGCGTTCGGCAACATCTACACCCGTATTACCAACCCGACGACCGCCGTTCTGGAAGAGCGTGTTGCGGCGCTGGAAGGCGGCACGGCAGCCCTTGCGACAGCTTCCGGCCACTCGGCACAGCTGCTGGCGTTCCATGCGCTGATGCAGCCCGGCGACAACATCGTCGCCGCCAAGAAGCTCTATGGCGGTTCCATCAACCAGTTGAACCATTCGTTCAAGAGCTTTGGCTGGGATGTGAAATGGGCCGAAGCAGACGATCTTTCGGCTTTTGAATCAGCCATCGACGAGAGCACAAAGGCGATCTTCATCGAGAGCGTGGCAAATCCGGGCGGCGTGGTGATGGACATTGCCGGCATTTCGGCCATCGCCAAGGCCAAGCGCATTCCGCTGATCGTCGACAACACCATGGCTTCGCCCTATCTGTGCCGGCCAATCGAGCATGGCGCGGACATCGTCCTGCACTCGCTGACCAAGTTCATGGGCGGCCACGGCAACTCCATGGGCGGCATCATCGTCGACGGCGGCAGCTTCGACTGGTCAGCCGATGACCGCTATCCGCTACTCAGCCAGCCGCGCCCGGAATATCAGGGCATGGTGCTGCACGAGACCTTCGGCAATTTCGCCTTCGCCATTGCCTGCCGGGTTCTGGGCCTGCGCGATCTTGGCCCGGCCATTTCACCGTTCAACGCCTTCATGATCCTCAACGGCATCGAAACCCTGCCGCTGCGCATGCAAAAGCATTGCGACAACGCCCTGAAGGTCGCCCAGCATCTCAGCAGCCATCCCAAGGTGTCCTGGGTTTCCTATGCGGCGCTCCCGGACGACAAGCATCACGCCATGCAGCAGAAATACTGCCCGAAGGGCGGCGGCGCCGTGTTCACCTTCGGCCTGAAGGGCGGCTATGACGCGGGCGTCGGTCTCGTCTCCAATGTCCAGCTGTTCTCGCATCTGGCCAATATCGGCGACACCCGCAGCCTGATCATCCATCCGGCCTCCACCACCCACCGCCAGCTCTCCGACGCACAGAAGACTGCAGCAGGTGCTGGCCCGGACGTGGTGCGGCTCTCCATCGGCATCGAGGATGCGGAAGACATCATCGCCGATCTGGATCAGGCCCTCGCTCAGGTCTGATTAGGACTGACACAAATAATATCAGAGGCCCGCTCCGGCGGGCCTGAAAGTGATGACAAGCCCCACTCCCCCCTCCAGGACGGAGCGACGTTCTGGGCGGGAAAACTGGCCAAATCAGCCCTTCCACCTGCGAAGCCCCCTCCCTTCTCCGTCCTGCCATGGCTTGACCATGGCATCGATGCCATGACCTCGCCTCATACAAATTCCGTGCTTTCAGGAGGCGGAACGGCATGGGTCCTCGGGTCAAGCCCGAGGATGACGACCTGACGAAAAGCCGAGGTCCCCATCCAACGCTCTTGAGAACGAAGTGATGACGAATTGGGAAGTGTGTCACCAATCTCAGCCCCGCTCCGGCGGGTCTTTTGCCGCTTCAGGACGGGATTTCAAGCGGCCGGGCCATGGATAGACGGAAGGGCTGCTGCTGGACGAAACCGTCGGCAACCATGAGAATGCTTGAGGTCGGCACTTCCATCCAGGCATCCCGGGCCGTATCGAAAGGTTCCGACACGACGGTCGTGCCATCCTGGAAGCTGCGGAAGAACAGGCTTGGGGCGAGATTGTCCGAGGCATAACGGGCTGCGAAAAGATGCTTCCCGTCCGACCAGGCTGCCGCAAAGCGCATATAGGGCAAGCCGCCCTGCTCCCGCGCCATTTGCTCCACGTCCTCTACAGCGCGCACCATCGCCCCGACCGGGTCATGATCGAGACCATAGCCAACCGCGATCAGGAACAGCGCCTCGCTGTCCGTCGCACCGGTGCGGTAACGGTAGAGATGATCCGGGATCATCCCGTCCAGCTTCTTGCGGATATGCTCGTAACCGCCGACCTGGCCATTGTGCATGAAGCACCAGCGGCCATGGGTGAAGGGGTGGCAGTTGTCGTGATTGGTCGCCGTGCCCGTCGAGGCGCGGATATGGGCAAGAAACAGCGGTGACCGCACATGATGGGCAAGCTGCAGCAAATTGGCATCGGCCCAGGCAGGGCGCACATCCTTATAGATGCAAGGCTCCTTGCGGTTGTCGTACCAGGCCATGCCGAAACCATCCGCATTGACCTGTGTCTTGCAGGAAAAGGCGTTTCGGCTTTGATGGATAAGCGAATGCTCGGGATCACAGACCAGCTCTTCCAGATATTTCGGAGCCCCGCTCCAGGCTGTCCAGCGGCACATCAGGCAGCCTCCCCCCGGTAGCGGAACCGTGCCGTGCTGCTGTCACAGGCATAGGCACCCGCAAATTCCGGCGCGCGCCGGGAGAGTTCGTCGACTGCATCAAGGATGGTCTTCACCTTGTCCTCACTCATAAGAACCGAGAAATTGAGACGGGTCCAGCCGGGCTTCTCAAGCTCCTGACCGGACAAGATGGCCTGGCGCATCTCTTCGGAGCGGGCCTGATCGTAGCCGAGCAGCCGGTGCGCATAAGGACCGGCGCAGGCACATCCGCCCCGCGCCTGGATGCCATAGAGATCGGAAAGCATGCGGGTGACAAGCTGCTGATGCAGATATCCGCCGGTTTCCGCATTGCGCAGCCGGAAGGAGAAAACCGGCAGCCGGTGGCAGGCAGCCGGATTGCCCAGGATCTCGATCAGCGGATTGCCCCGCCAGGCGGCCAGAGCCTTCTGGCGCAGCTCCTCATGACGGCGGTCCAGAAACGCAGACCCAAGGGCATCCTTCACCAGAAAGCACAGGGCGGCGCGGATATCGCCAATGACATTGGGTGTGCCCGCTTCCTCACGCGCTTCAAGCTTTGCTGAATAGTCGTGCCCCCAGGGCGACACGAAACGGACCGTGCCGCCGCCGGGCTGCACCGGCAGTTGGCGGCGCACGGCGTCCTTCCTGACAATCAGCACGCCAGAGGCTCCCGGCCCGCCGATGAACTTGTGCGGAGACACTGCTACAGCGTCCTTTTCAGCATCCGTTCCGGCCTTCATATCGATGGGGAGATAAGGACCGCTGCCCGCGCAATCCCAGACGGCAAGCGCGCCATGGCGCTTCAGGACGCGGGTCACCTCGTCAGCATCCGTGACAATCCCCGTGACGTTGGACATCATCGAAAACGCACCGACCACAAGCCGGTCTTGTCCGCCTTCGCCGTCACGGGCTGCGGTCAGAACGGTCTCAAGCTCCGCGAGATCCGGGCCGCCATCCAGAGCCTCCGAAATCTCGATGACCTCGGCTCCGCTTTCACGCCAGGGCAGGATGTTGGAGTGATGCTCATAGGGGCCGATGACGACCAGCGGCTTTTCAGCGGCTTTCACTGCAGAGGAAACACCCAGGAGATGCACAAGCCGGTTCAGGCCTGCTGTCGCGCCGGAGCCGCAGAAGATGGTGGCATAGCGCTCATCTGCGCCGCAGAGCCGGGCGATTTCAGCACGCGCAGCCTCGCGCAGACGGGTCATGTAGCCGCCGCAGAAGGAGGCTTCCGTGTGGCTGTTGGAATAGTATGGCAGTACCCCGGTGAGCATGAACTCCTCGATCTGGCGCAAGGCCCGGCCGGAGGCGACATAGTCGGCATAGATCAAGGGCTTTGCGCCAAACGGCCCCTCCACGGGCAGGCTGTCGCCAATCAAACCGTCCTGCAGGCGGCGCAAGAGATCTGGCGTGTTGAGTGCCGCGCGAAAGTCAGAAAGAAGTGTCGTACCGCTCTGGAGTGCCATGGAATTCCCCGTCGAATAACCCGGGGCAGAGCCTATGATAGGCTGCTGGGTGATTTCCTCACCTGATTTGATCGCCATTGCGTTAATTTTGTGTCATATGACCCGTCATGAACGAGAAAATCGACAAGATTGATCGAAAGATCCTGCGCGCGCTTCAACGTGATTCCCGCCTCTCCCAGCGCGACATCGCAGAAGAGGTCGGACTGTCGCAAAACGCCTGCTGGCGACGGATGAAGGCCTTGAGCGAGAGCGGCCTGATCAAGGGCCACACGATCCGGCTCGATCCCTCCGATCTGGGGCTCAACCTCACCGTTTTCGTGATGATCCGCACCCGGCATCATTCGCGCGAGTGGCTGGAGCAGTTCCGCAAGGAGGTCTCCGGCATTCCCAATGTGATCGACTTCTACCGGATCGCCGGCGACTACGATTACATGCTGAAGGTGATTGCCGAGGACATGAATGCCTTCGACCGGATCTACCAGAAGATGATCGACAAGGTCGATCTGGAGACCGTGACCTCCTACATGACCATGGAAGCCATCGCCGACAGCCGGGACCTGCCGCTGTAAATCCTCCTCCCCCGGACCCTCACTGATCCCCGATCAGCCTGTCCATCACCACCGCCGAGAACCAGATACCGCAGAGGGTGATCCAGGCGGTGAGCGCGAAGATCGACGCGCCGGAGACCCCCGCCCCGACCGCGCAGCCGCCCGCGAGCATGCCGCCGAACCCCATCAACGCTGCGCCGGACAGATAGCGCGCCATGGACCGCCCGCTTTCAAAGCCTTGCAGGACCAGCTCCCGGCTGACGAGTGCTGCCAGAAACGACCCGAGAAACACGCCGGGCACCAGACCGATGGCAAAGTCCACCTGAGAGCCCGGAGGCGACAGGAAGAGCATCAAGGCATCGGCGGAAGGCCCGGTGAAGGTGACCGCCTCCACCTGAACCGGATCAAAAGCCTGAGACGCCATGGAACTTGTGAACCACCAGGCAAGCGGCACGGCAAGCCCGGCAATGGCGGCGGAGATCATGCGCCAGGGTTCCGCCCGGCTGCGGACTGCAATGACCAGCCCTGCGGCAAGCCAGGCCGTCAGAAAACCGAAGGACAGCCAGGAAGGAATGGCAAAGAGCGCGATCAGGTCATTGCCGCCTGTATCGGCGGTGGTCCACCAGCCCGCAATCCAGCTACGCACCGGCATCAAGATGCCGCGAAGGCTCGCTTGTGCCATGACTGCGAAGACCAGACCTGACAGCAAGGCGCGGAGGTTCCCCGTTGCCGACAGCACCAGCAGCCGCGAGGCGCAGCCCCGCGCCATCACCATCCCCGTTCCGAACATCAAGCCGCCGGTCAGCGCTCCGGACAGGCTCTGCGGAGAGGCCAGCAGCCGGGCCTCGCTGGCCTGAATTTCGCCCAGCGCCACAAGGATCTGGGTTGTAAGAACAGCCGCCGAAAAGGCAAGGAGCCAAACCGCCAACCGTGCCCCGAAGACACCGTGAGCGAAATCCAGCGCGGCTGCGCGCAGGCAGAAGCGGCTCTGCTGGGCAAAGGCGCCAAAGATCATGCCGACGCAAAGCCCACCACCCGCCAGGATCGCCGCCTCTGGAAACCGCTCAAGTAAAAATGTGAGATCCATGTGCCCAGCGCCTCCAGACCGTCTTTCAACTGCCATCAAGCCGCTCACGCAGCGGCAGCCGCATTGACGTTTCTCAAGGAACCGTAGATAAATTCAAAAAATTGCATATGTGGAGGAAACCATGTCCAAATACCAGCGATACAATCCGGGCAGACCGTTCTGCTCTGCAGCCCCAACGCAGGCGTGGGCCCGCATGGACCGCCGCAGCTTCCTGGCAGGCAGCGCTGCCATGGCCTCCACGCTCTGGGCCATGCGCGCTGCACGCGCTGCGCCTCTGACCTTCGGATCCGGCAGCATAGAATCGATCTCCGATGGCACCCTCACTCTGCCAATCGGTTTTGTCTTGCCGGGTCAGTCTCCAGAGGAAATTTCGGATCTTTTCCAGCCCCATGGACTTGCAACGGATGCCCTGAGGCCGGACTGCAATGTCACGCTGCTGCGTCTGCCCGACCGGACCGTGCTGTTCGATGCGGGCTCCGGCGCGAACTTCCAGCCGACCGCGGGGAAACTCTTGGAAGGTCTGGAAGCGGCCGGTCTGACGCCGGCAGACATCACGGACGTGGTCTTCACCCATGGCCATCCGGACCATCTGTGGGGCGTGCTGGATGATTTTGGCGATCCGCTCTTCACGTCTGCCCGTCACTGGGTTCCGCAGGGCGAATGGGACTATTGGCGCGCGGAAGACACGCTGGCGAACACCCCGGAAGAGCGCAAAAGTTTTGTCGCAGGGGCGCAGACCCGTCTCGACGCGATCGCGGATCAGGTGGAAATGGTCACCGCTGGGATGGAGGTTCTGCCGGGCGTCGAGGCCGTCTCAACCCTGGGTCATACGCCGGGGCATATGTCCTACATGCTTCATGCCGGCAGCGAGAGCCTGCTGGTGACCGGCGATGCGATCTCAAACTCCGTGATTTCCTTCGAGCGTCCGGACTGGCATTCGGGCACGGATCAGGACCCGGTTCTGGGCGCGAAAACCCGCATGGCATTGCTGGACCGGATCGCCTCGGAGCGTACCCGCATTCTGGGCTACCACCTTCCCCATCCAGGCCTCGGCATGGCAGAGCGCAAGGGAACCGCTTACCGGTTCGTTCCGGCCTGAGAGCTCAGGACACCTCAGCCGCGTTCCGGCGGAAGGCGGAAAGCGGCGAACCTTCGAGAAGCCAGGCAAGACCGATCCGCGCACCAAATGCCATGGAGCCCATGACGAGCGGGACGGAGACAGCAAGAGTGGACGCCCCGCTGACCCCTTGCCCGATGGTACAACCCATGGCGAAGACACCGCCGACGCCCATCAGCACAGCACCCAGCAGGTGACGGGACAGCTCCCGCGCGTCGTCGCAGGCCTCCCAACGCATGTCCTTCTTCCAGCGCGCGCCCAGAAAGGCCCCGATCAAGGTCCCGGCAACGAGACCGACGCCGTAATCGGGCACCTTCCCCGTATAGGTCACAAGCTGCAGAAGGCTGTCGGCAACGGGGACCACGAAAGAGCCAGCCTCGATCTGCACCGGGAAGAAGGCTTCCCGCGCCATGAAGGTTGTCGCCCACCAGCCAAAGGAAACCACTAGACCGATGATCACGCCTGTGAGGATCTGCAATCCGTTCGCGCGATAGGCCGCTGACCGGAAAATCCAGATGAGCAAAGCCGTAACAACAATGAGGGGTACAATGCGGGTCAGGTCGAACCCGGTTGCTACAGACAGAAGACTGCCCAGCGACTGGTTGCCAAAGGCGCTGAGGTTGAGAGCCAGGTCATCCACGATCAGGACCCGGAGCTGAGCGATCAATCCGCGCTGCGCAGCCAACGCGGAAAGACCCAGCACGATCAGAACGATCAATGCCCTGAGACTGCCACCTCCCAACCGGACGACGGCCCCAAAACCGCATGTGCCCACCAGGGCCATGCCGATGCCGAACATAAGACCGCCAAGAATGGCACCGGTCCAGGGCAGATTGGGAGAGAGATAAAAGCTGCTGCCGATATCCGCCAGCCCGAGGGCGGCGAGGATCTGGGTCGCTGCGATGGCCGTTGCTGCCGCAAGCACCCAGGTGCGCAGGCCCGTCGCATCGCCCATATACCAGTAGCGCTCAAGTGACGACAGGGTGCAGAAGCGGTTCACCCTTGCGGTAAACCCCAGCACGATGCCCGCAATGCCCCCAAGTAGCGGCAAAGCCCAATGTGGGTCGATTTCTCCCATGGTCTCCTCCCCATGGTTCATCACCATGCTGTGCGGTCGCCACCCTCCCCGGCAGCAGACCTGTAGCCCTCATCCAGGGCCATTCAAGACTTCCCGGCAGACCTTACGAGGCAGGCCGGGCAGTCTCAAAGCCTTCCCCGGCTCAGGGCCGGACGCCTTTGCAAAACAGTTCGTAGAGCGAGGAAACGATGTTCGAGACCTCACCATCCACCATCGAATAATAGATCATCCGCCCTTCCCGGCGGGTTGCAACCAGCCCGTCGGACCGCAGCCGCGCCAGCTGCTGGGACACTGCGGCCTGAGGCATGGTCAGGATTTCTTCCAGCTCCGAGACGGATTTCTCCCCCTCGGCCAGCAGACAAAGGATCAGCAGCCGCACTTCGTGAGACAGGGCCTTCAACAGATCGCTGGCTTTCCGGGCCTGCTCCATCAACGCGTCCAGATCAGCTGGAGCAGCGCCTGCCTTGAGGATTGGAAGGGTCATCGTCACATCATACCAGTTGCGCACGTCATCGGACGGAAAACGAAAAGATCAAGCGAGCCTCCCCAGTATACCAAATGTTCCGGCCACACCATGAGCCGGTTCGCCACAGAGGCCGGAAGCGCTTGCATGCTTTCACATGGCTCCGGTCTGGCTGGTGTCTTGAGGCAGCTTCGCCAGCATCTCGTCAAGCATCGGCCAGAAGAAATCCGCGCCGGGATAGCCCCGGAGGCGGGCCACCTCGGCACCGTTTTCCACCAGAATGAAGGTCGGTGTCAGCCGTTCCATGCGGATGACGGCAAGATCGTCCGGCCAATGCTCCGAAATGTCGACACGGCGCAAAGGCGCCCGCTGCCCCTCCTCCGTCTTGGGGTAGGCAACACCGATTTCCTCGTTCCAGCGCTTGCACCAGACGCAACCAGGCTGCTCCAGCATCAAAAGCTCCGCAGCCTGCGCAAGTCCTGCAGGAACAAGCAGAGCCGCCGCGAGGGCAAGCCGTAGAAAGACCGCGCGCACGTCACACCTCTCGAAATGTTTGATTGCAATATATAGACAGATTTGAATATTTTAAAGTCACCTGGCAGTGATCGACCCATGCGGTTAAGAAGCCTGCGTGAAACCCTTGCGGGTCATGCAAACAAAAATGGCCAGGATCCGGGAGGTCCAAAATGTTCCGTTCTTTCGCTGCCCTGATTCTTTCCGCGGTCTTTTTTTGCTCCGCTTCGCACGCCGCCACGGTGGGTGACGACGGTTTGCACAAGGAAGACTGGTTCACCATCACCTTCCGGGACGTGGCCGAGGATATCCGCACAGCCAAGGCCGACGGCAAGCGTCTGGTGATGATCTATGAACAGCGCGGCTGCATCTATTGCCGCGCCATGCATGAAAAGCTGCTGACCGACCCGGAGGTCGCCGGTTACATCAGGGAGCACTTCATGGTGGTCCAGTACAACATGTTCGGCGATGAGGAAGTGACCGATCTGGACGGGGAAACCCTGACCGAGAAATCAGCAGCACGCAAATGGGGTTACCTCTTCACGCCCACCATCGTGTTCCTGCCCGACGAGATTCCCGAAGGCAAAAGCGTGGCCGATGCGGCTGTCGCCGTGATGCCCGGCGCCTTCGGCAAGTGGACCTTCCTCAACATGTTCAAATGGGTCGAGGAAAAGGGCTATGAAAGCGGCGAGCACTTCCAGAAATATCACGCCCGGAAAATCGACGAACTTCGCGCCGCGGGCAAGTTGACAGAAGAGTGAGGAACGGGTGTAACGCCCCTTCCCGCATCAAATGTCCAAAATCCTCTTGGCAACACATTCAAATAATCATATGTTTCATTCCGAGGAGGAAACCGGCGCGTCTCGTGCAAACCGGTTTACGGGGCCCCAGAGCCCCGAGGAGAGGAGGAAAGCCAAGCCAATGACCAGAGGCTTCATCTATTCCATTGCCGCGGCAACCCTGATGCTGACCGCACCGGCAATGGCCGGAACGGTGGCTCCGGGCGACGTGGTCTTTACCGACATGGCCGTTGCCAGTTCGCTGACCGGCCAGGCCGGTGATCCGGCGAACGGACGCAAGGTCTTCGCTGACCGCAAGAAAGGCAATTGCCTCGCCTGCCATGTAAACAGCGATCTCAAGAACGAGCTGTTTCATGGCGATGTCGGCCCGTCGCTCGACGGTGCGGGCAGCCGCTGGTCGCCTGAGCAGCTGCGCGCCATCGTCGCCAACTCAAAGCAGGTCTTCGGAGAGCAGACAGTCATGCCCGGGTTTTACAGCCTGGAAGTTGGCAAGGACGTCGCCGAAGAGTTTGCGGGAAAAACCATTCTCTCCGCCCAGGAGGTCGAGGACGTGGTCGCCTATCTGACCACCCTCACCGATTGAGCAAGATATGAGATCCAAGGAGCAAGGGATGACCCTGACACGACGCGAAGCCCTCGGCCTGACTGCCGGCGCTGCCGCTTTCCTGACCTTCGGAAGCCATCTGGCTTTCGCCGCTGCGGAAGAAACCGCAGCTGCCATCTCCGCCTTCACCGGCGGCAAGGAGCCGGCCACCGGCAAGATCACGCTGGATGCACCGGAAATTGCTGAGAACGGCAACACCGTTCCGGTCGGCGTGAGCGTCGAAAGCCCGATGACCGCCGATAACTATGTGGAATCGGTGATGATCCTGGCGGAAGGCAACCCGAACCCGCAGGTGGCCACGTTCCACTTCACGCTGATGAGCGGTGCAGCCGAAGCCAAGACGCGTATCCGGCTGGCCAAGACCCAGAACGTTGTTGCCATTGCCAAGATGAGCGACGGCAGCACCTACATCGACAAGAAGGAAGTCAAGGTCACCATCGGTGGCTGTGGCGGCTGAGGACAGGCTTAGGAAGGAACACCAAAATGGCAGACGCCAAACCGCGCGTTAAAGTCCCGAAAACCGCCGCCAAGGGCGAGGTGATTACGCTGAAGACGCTGATCAGCCACCCGATGGAATCCGGCCAGCGCAAGGATAAGGAAGGCAACCTGATCCCGCGCAAGATCATCAACAAGTTCACCTGCGAGTACAACGGCCAGTCCGTGTTCTCCTGTGATCTGGATCCGGCTGTTTCCGCCAATCCCTACCTGGAATTCACCGCCAAGGTTGAGGAAAGCGGCACGTTCAAGTTTACCTGGGTGGACGATGATGGCAGCGTCTACTCGGCAGAGAACGAGCTGAAAGTCGGATAACGGATGTCGCAGCATTTCTGCGGCATGTGCCGCAATGCAAATCGGGAGGAGACGATTTGACAATGCTTTCACTCAAGGGCGCAGCGCTTGCAGGTGTGATCCTTTCCGGATTGAGCACCTGGGCGGCCGCGGGCGGCCCCGTCGATGACAAGCTGATCATCGACGGCGAGACCGAAATCACGACGAGAACCGAGGCAGCAGACGGCGTTCCCTTCGATGAAGTCACGTCCGGCTGGCTCTACCGCACCGAGGAAACCCGTGCGCTTGAAGCCGACAGCTTCCAGAACCCGGGCATGCTCTATGTGGAACGGGGTGAGGAAATCTGGAACACCGTTGATGGCGAGGCCGGCAAGTCCTGCGCGTCCTGTCACGGTGATGGCCAGGAGTTCCTGAAAGGCGTGGGTGCAGCCTATCCGAAGTGGAATGCCAAGGCTGGCAAGCCGTTCAACATCGAGCTGCAGATCAACCAGTGCCGCGAAGACAACATGCAGGCCAAGCCCTACAAGTTCGACAGCGCGGATCAGAAGGCTCTGACCACCTACATCAAGAACCAGTCTCTGGGGATGCCGATGCATGTGGATCTCGACCAGGGCGACATGAAGTCCTGGTGGGACAGGGGCAAGGAAACCTATTACACCCGCATGGGGCAGCTCAATCTGTCCTGTTCGAACTGCCATGAAGAGAACAACGGCAACTACATCCGTGCCGACCATCTCAGCCAGGGCAATGTGAACGGTTTCCCGACCTACCGTCTGAAGCAGGCCGACATGGTTTCCCTGCACAACCGCTTCCGCGGCTGTATCCGGGACACCCGCGCCTCCTTCCCGGCCGCCTTCTCCGATGAGCTGATGGCTCTGGAGGTCTATGTCACCTGGCGTGGTACGGGCCTCGGAATCGAGACGCCGTCCGTCCGCCAGTAATTCTGGACAGCCTTGGTCAACAGGGTTGCAGAGCTTGAAGACTAAGGTGCGGCGGCAAGCTGCCGCACCTTGAACAAAGGGAACGGATCGCCGTTCCGGACTGAATTCAACTCCATCGGTGGATCCCCCCGGTGCAGGGCTTGCCTGCGCCAACGGGAGAGGTTTGCCTGACGCCTGACTTGACCAAGGCACCCGAACGGCATCCGCCGTCTACCGATGATCTGGAGGCTTATATGTTTTCTCGACGTGAATTCCTGATGGCAGCCACCGCCACGAGCGCCCTCCTCGGCTCCGGCATGGCAGGAAGCTGGTCCCGCCTGATGGCGCAGCAGGGCCTGACGGAAGACGGTCTGCTGTCGATGGAGGCGAAGGGCAATCTGACCCTGATCCACATCACCGACATCCACGCCCAGCTGAAGCCTCTTTATTTCCGCGAGCCCTCCATCAATCTGGGCCTTGGCGAGGTAGCGGGTTTGCCGCCCCATGTCACCGGAGCGGATTTCCTCAAGCTCTATAACATCGCCCCCGGTTCGCCGGACGCTTATGCGCTGACCTCTGAAGACTTCACGGCCCTTGCCCGCACCTACGGCCGCATGGGCGGCATGGACCGGGTTGCGACCATCATCAAGCGCATCCGGGCCGAACGCGGTGCAGACAACGTGCTGCTTCTGGATGGCGGCGACACCTGGCAGGGCAGCTACACCGCCAACAAGACCCTCGGCCAGGACATGATCACGGTCATGAACGCGCTCGAACCCGACGCCATGACCGGGCATTGGGAATTCACCTATGGCACTGACCGGGTGAAGGAAGCGATCGACGCCCTGCCCTTCGCCTTCCTCGGCTCCAACATCTATGACAACGAATGGGACGAACCGGCGTTTGAGCCCTGGAAGATGTTCGAGCGCGGCGGATCAAAGGTGGCGGTCATCGGACAGGCCTTCCCCTATACGCCGATCGCAAATCCGCGCTGGATGATGCCCGGCTGGTCCTTCGGCATCCGCGAAGAGGACATTGCAAAGCATGTGGAGGAAGCGCGGGCGGAAGGCGCGGATGTTGTGGTGCTTCTGTCCCACAACGGCTTTGACGTTGACCGCAAACTGGCCACCCGCGTCGAAGGCATCGACGTGATCCTGACCGGTCACACCCACGATGCCTTGCCGGAACCGGTGATCGTGGGCGGCACGCTGGTGATTGCCTCCGGCTCCAACGGTAAGTTCGTCTCCCGGGTGGATCTGGATGTGAAGGACGGCCAGGTCGCAGGCTACGCCTACCGCCTGATCCCGGTCTTTTCCGACGTGATCACGCCGGACGCAGATATGGCAGCCCTCATCGATGAAGTGCGCGCTCCCTATTCCGACGAGCTCGCCCGCAAGCTCGGCAGCACGGAAAGCCTGCTTTACCGCCGTGGCAACTTCAACGGCACCTTCGACGACCTGATCTGCCGGGCGCTTCTGGAAGAACGGGATGCGCAGATCGCCCTGTCGCCAGGTTTCCGCTGGGGGACAAGCCTTTTGCCGGGTCAGGACATCACCGTCGAGGACGTCCACAACGCCTGCGCCATGACCTATCCGGCCGTCTACCGCAACTCCATGAGCGGCCAGATGCTGAAGGACATTCTGGAGGATGTGGCGGACAACCTCTTCAACAAGGACCCGTACTACCAGCAGGGCGGCGACATGGTGCGTGTCGGCGGCATGGGCTACGTGATCGAGCCGAACAAGGACATTGGTGAGCGCATCTCCGGCATGACCTTGCTGGCCACCGGCGAAGCCATCGATCCGGCAAAAGACTACGTGGTCGCCGGCTGGGCTTCGGTCAACGAAGGCACGGAAGGCCCCGCCATCTGGGACGTGGTCGAAAACCACATCACCAAGACACCCACAATTACCCTGCCAGAGAACCAGAGCGTCACCGTGAAGCTCTGAAGCAGAACTTGATGTGAACCAGGCGGCGGGAACCGCCTGACTGAATGCCAAAACCTTGAGGACGAGACATGACTGACAGACAGGTTCCGGCACAGCCAAAGACCGGTGATACCATCGGTCTCAGCCGCAGATCCCTGCTCAGGGCGGGACTGCTGACAGGGGGAGCCGCGGCTAGTGCCGGTCTGGTTTCCAGCACGGCCCTTGCAGGCGATCCGCTCATCACCGAGGTTCAGGACTGGAACCGCTATCTCGGCGACAGCGTTCAGGCCGCCCCCTATGGCAAGCCGTCCGAGTTCGAGGCCCATGTGGTGCGCCGGGACGTGGAATGGCTGACAGCTTCACCCGAAAGCTCCGTCAATTTCACGCCCCTCCACGAACTGGACGGGATCATCACTCCCAATGGCCTGTGCTTCGAGCGCCATCACGGCGGCGTCGCCCAGATCAATCCGGCCGAGCATCGGCTGATGGTCAATGGCCTGGTCGACAAGCAGCTGGTGTTCACCATGGAAGACCTGAAGCGCTTTCCGCGCGAGAACCGGGTCTATTTCCTGGAATGCGCAGCCAACTCCGGAATGGAGTGGCGCGGCGCCCAGCTCAACGGCTGCCAGTACACCCACGGCATGATCCACTGCGTCGTCTATACCGGCGTGCCGCTCAAGTACCTCCTGAAAGAGGCGGGCGTGAAGACCAGCGGCAAATGGCTGCTGGCTGAAGGCGCGGACGCTGCCGCCATGACCCGCTCGATCCCGATGGAGAAGGCGCTCGACGACTGCCTCGTCGCCTTCAAGATGAACGGCGAAGCGCTGCGCCCCGAACAGGGTTATCCGGTGCGCCTGGTGGTTCCCGGCTGGGAAGGCAATATGTGGGTCAAGTGGTTGCGCCGTCTGGAAGTGGGCGATCAGCCCTGGGAGCAGCGCGAGGAGACCTCCAAATACACGGATCTCCTGGCCAACGGCAAAGCCCGCCGCTTCACCTGGGTCATGGACGTCAAATCGGTCATCACCAGCCCCAGCCCTCAGGCACCCATTCCCCATGGCAAGGGTCCGCTGGTCATTTCCGGCGTCGCCTGGTCCGGAGGTGGCACGATCAAGCGGGTGGATGTGTCCATCGACGGCGGACGCAACTGGACAACTGCGCGGATCGATGGTCCGAGCCTCTCCAAAGCCATGCACCGCTTCTATCTGGACATCGACTGGGATGGCTCTCCGCTTCTCCTGCAGTCCCGCGCCATGGACGAGCACGGCTTCGTCCAGCCGACCAAGAATGAACTCCGCCTCGCCCGCGGGGACAACTCCATCTATCACAACAACGGCATCCAGACCTGGCATGTCAAAGCGGACGGGACGGTTGAAAATGTCGAAGTCGCCTAAGCTCCTTGCACTTTCCCTCGGGTTTTCCCTCGCCCTTCCCTTTGCTGCAGCAAGTGCGGAGGAAACCGCAAAGCATTTCGGTCTTGGCCGCCCGGCAGAAGCCGATGAAATTGCTGCCTGGGACATTGATGTGCGCCCGGATGGCACCGGCCTGCCGGAAGGCTCAGGCACTGTCTCGGAAGGCGAAGTCCTCTTCACGGACAATTGCGCCACATGTCATGGCGACTTCGGTGAAGGCGCTGGACGCTGGCCGGTTCTGGCCGGAGGTCAGGGATCGCTGAAGGAAGACCGGCCGGAAAAGACCATCGGCTCCTACTGGCCATATCTTTCGACCGTCTACGACTATGTGCGCCGCGCCATGCCCTTCGGCAATGCCCGGTCCTTGAGCGATGACGAGGTCTATGCCCTCACGGCCTATCTGCTCTATCTGAACGACGTGGTGACGGATGAGGATTTCCGCCTCTCGAAAGAGAATTTCACGGACATCCACCTGCCGAACGAGGCGAATTTCATCGCCGACGACCGGATGGAAGAGGCCCATAACGCCAACAAGGGCAACCCTTGCATGACGGACTGCATGACAGAACCTGCCAAGATCACCATGCATGCCCGGATCCTGGACGTCACCCCTGGCGCGGGCGATGACGAAAACAGCGGCGGCAGCGTCGACTGAGAAAGCGCCCCTCTTCCGGTTTCTACCCAAGTTGCTCAGAATGACACATATGAGCAACGGAACGGCGGAAGCCTATCTCAGTTGAAGAAAACGACGTTTCAGCAAGTGGCCCATCCTTCGAGACGCCTGACATTCGTCAGGCTCCTCAGGATGAGGGAAGCTTTTGAAAGCCCCCGGTTTTTACAGGTTCACAACACGAGCCCTCATCCTGAGGCGCAGCAAGGCTGCGTCTCAGGATGGGCTCCATGCCTCAGCGCTGTTCGGCTATCCCACATCGACGGCTTGTTGCCATATTCGATGCGATGGCTTTCAGCACCGCCCCCTTTGCCCATCGAAAACCCGTTTCCCTGAACAGGGAAAGCTGGTCTAAGCTCCCTGCCAATCACCGGGAATGGAGTTTCAAATGCTGTCTTTCTTTCAGCCCGTCGACATCGAAGGCATCGAGCCGGAGCATGAAACACCGGCACCCGAAAAGGTGCTCGCGGGTGATCCGCAGTTCACCACCTGGCTGTGCGAGACCCGGGACGATGAGCGGCAGTTCACCGGCATCTGGCAGTCCACACCCGGCAAGTGGGCTGTCTCCTATGACGAATGGGAGTTCTGCACGATCCTCTCCGGTGTCTCGATCCTGACGGATGAAACCGGTGCAGAGCGCACCTTGCGCGCCAATGACAGCTTCATCATCCATCCGGGCTTCAAGGGCACGTGGGAAGTGGTGGAGACGACACGGAAGATCTTCGTCATCCGCCTGTAAGGACGCAGAGCCCGTGCCTTCTGTGCCCTCGGCGTCGTCCCTCCGAACCTGAGAAGGGGCCCCGGGAGTGAGACACCGGAGCCCTTTCAGGTTTTTCAGCAAAGGTCACGACACCGGACCAGCGGTGTGGACACCGGCGCCTGGAATGGAAACGCCATTATGGTCAACCGCTTCGGCGGCGGCTTGCGGCCGGGGTGCCCGCACGGCGCCTATTGTGCTTCTGGCCAGTGCTCCGGGTAGTCGCAAACCCCAAGCTTCTGCATCATCAAAGAATGACCTGATATTCGGCAAGCCCCTGGCCTGCGCCTTCGATCACATGGGTGAGACCGTTGCCCGGCTCTTCCGACAGCGCATCGGCAGACAGGCCGGTGGCAGCAGTGGTTACGAACAGGCGGGAGAAATCCGGCCCACCAAAGGCGGGGCAGCTTGCCTGAAGACCCGCGACGGGATGAGAGGCCAGCAGCTTGCCATCGGGCGCATAGCACGAGACGCGTGAGGCGCCCCACTGGGCATTCCAGAGATTGCCCTTGGCATCCACCACAGACCCGTCGATGCCCCAGCTTTCACCGCGCGCATCCAGGAACACCTCCGGCTCACCGGCAAACCAGCCCGTTTCCGCGTCCAGACGCACCTTCAACAAACGGGCATCGCGTGTGTCGGTGTAATAAGCGAACTGACGGTCCGGCGAGAAGCAGATGGAATTGGAGATGGTGACATCGGCCACAATCTTGCGCAGTTCACCACGGTACCAGCGATAGATCGCGCCAGCCTTGTCCTCGGACTTCACGCCCATGGTGCCGATCCAGAACCCGCCCCAGGGGTCGGCCCGGCCATCGTTGGACCGGGTGATCTCATTATCGGCTTCCAGAAGGCAAAGCGTCTCGCTAGACCCGTCGCGAAGGTCATGCACGAAGAGTGCGCGCGCAGACGCGATCAGCAGACGGTTTTCATCCACCCAGCCTGCGGCTGAGACATAGGCATCGAAGGAGCGCTCCCCCGCGCCCTTTTCCCCGCGCCACAACAGGCGCTTGCCCAGAATGTCGAACCAGAAGAGTTCCTTGCGCAGCGGATGCCAGAGCGGGCCTTCGCCCAGCTCGCAGCGCCGGCCGTCAAAAATCTGGCTGGTCATTCGGTCTTTCCTTCTTCGTAAGCCGCCACCATTGCTGCAGCGATCTTTTCAACATCCTCGGCTGATCTGCCGGGCTTGTAGAGAGCGGATCCGATCCCAAAGCCATTTGCGCCCGCCTGCAGCCACTCGGCAAAATTGCCGGCGTCCACGCCGCCGACCATGTAGACTTCCGTCGTCTTGGGCAGCACGGCCCGGATCGCCTTGAGGCCTTCAATGCCCATCTGAAACGCCGGAAAGACCTTGATGCCGTCCGCGCCTGCCTTAAGGGCACCAAAACACTCGCTCGGCGTCAGAACTCCGGGGAAGCTCTGCAAGCCCCGTGCCTTGGCCGCCTTGATGACATCCGGATCCATGTTCGGCGATACAATCAGCTTGCCGCCAACCGCAGCAACCGCCTCAACATCCTCTGGCGTCAAAACGGTGCCCGCCCCGATCAAAGCCTTATCCGAAAAAGCTTCAGCCATGCGGCGGATGCTTTCGAGCGGTTCGGGCGAATTCAGCGGCACTTCAATGCGGGTGATCCCGGCCCGGATCAGCGCCTCGCCAACAGGCAAGGCCTCGTCCGGAGTGATCCCGCGTAAGATGGCAATCAGAGGTCTGCTCACGACGGCGTCCCTTTCATGAAATGATAGGCGGCGCAAAGGCCGGACAAGGTGGCTTCGTCGCCACTAAAGACTTCGGCGGAAGCCCCCGCAGCTTTCAGGGCCGCCTGATAGATGGAGATCAACGCTCCCTCGCCGATCACCACCACAGGACGATCCATCCAGGCAGAACGGGAGGCGGCAAGCTCCGCACCAATGATCATGCCGGACAGAAGGGCACGGGCTGCTTCGCCGCCCAGGTTGGCGAGTAACCCTTCGGCGCGAATGGCAAAGAGGGACGCAATGAACCGTTCGGGATGGTCAAGACTCTGGCGGACGCCCTTTTCAAACTCAGCTTCACTCCAGCCGCTTTCCGCCACCGAATGGCGCAGCACGCTGGTCTTACCGAGAAGCGCAAACATTTCGCCGGTCATGACGGTTACGAAGGACTGGACCTTGCCGCCGGAAACGCTCACCCATTTGGAATGAGTGCCCGGCAGGCAGAGATAGCCGTCGAACTCCGGGTTCTTGCGCAGATAGCCCGCAATCTGGGTCTCTTCGCCGCGCATTACGTCAGCGGGAGCCGTCTGGCAAAGGCCGGGAACGATATAGGCGTTCAGCCGGTGGTCGCCGGTTGCGGCCCGGACCATTCCGCTGGACGACGGAGCAACGGGCACTTCGAGATAAGGCGCTTCGATCCAGCCCTGCCGCGACCCGGCCATGCCGCAGATAACGGCATAAACGCTGCCGGATGCCGGGAGCCATGGTCCGGCCAGCGCAAGCAGCTCGGGGGCATAAGCTTCCGGTGCCATGCCTGCCATGCCCTTGCCGGAATGGATCCGGGTCAGCACCTGATCCTCTCCATCCATGGCCCAGACCCGCAGATGGGACGTGCCCCAATCGACAGCAAACCAGGCTGCGGGGCCATTAGGAATTTTCCCGCCGCCGCTCATCCTGTCACCACCACGCCGCCATCGATCACCAGAGCCTGGCCGGTCATCATCTTGCTGACATTTGAGGCCAGGAACAGGACACCACCGACAATATCTTCCGGTTCCAACGTGTCCTTCAGGCATTGACGCGCCACATGAGCTTCCAAACCCTCCGGCGTGACCCAAAGCTTCTTCTGCTTTTCCGTCAGCACCCATCCGGGCGCGAGCGCATTGACGCGGATCTTGTCTGTGCCGAATTCCCGGGCAAGACCGCGTGTCAGGCCGTTGATGCCCGAGTTTGCGGTGACATAGGCCGGATAGTCGGCAAGGCCCATCATGTAGGAAATGGAACTGAAGTTGATGATCGATCCGCCACCGGCCGCCTTCATGCCCGGAATCACCGCCTGAGCGGCAAAGAAATAGGCCTTCAGATTGATGGCCATCGCCCAGTCCCAATAGTCGGAAGTGACGTCCAGCGTCTTGTGGCGCTCGTCGTTGGCAGCGTTATTGACCAGCACTGACGGGGCACCATGCGCACGGGACGCCTGCTCGATCGATGCCGTCAGGGCGTCGGTGTCCGTAATGTCGCACTGGATAAACAGAGGGCGGCTTCCGTGCCTTGCTTCCATCTGATCGCAGAAAGCGGTCGCGTCCGAGCGGCCGACAAAAGCAACCTTCGCCCCCTGCTCCAGAAATCCTTCGGTGATGCTGGCGCCGATGCCGGAGCCGCCCCCGGTGATGAAGACGCTCTTGCCCTTCAAATCATGAAAAGTCGCATCCAAGGCCATGTCATTCCTCCACAAACCGGCGGCCGCACCTCTCGGGGTGCCGCTCATAGTATCCAGTCAACCAGATAAGCAGACCGGAACCAGCCATTGTCACCCAACCGGATCCTATCGCGACCGTTAAGGTGTTTTTGTTGTTTCACTATTTGAAACTTAATCTCGAATAATGGTATCTAAGGCCATACACGGTAAATTTGTCAATCCGTTCCCGGAGGACAAACACCGCAAGCAGGGAGACGCGCGGATGACCGAGAGCAAGGGGGGAGATGGCACCGTTGGCAAGGCCCTTGACGTTCTGGATCTCATAGCCTCCTTCAACCGCCCTGTGCGCTTTGCAGAACTTCAGGGGAAAAGCCCCTTTCCCAAGGCAACGCTCTACCGCTTGATCCAGACCCTGACGCATCAGAACATGCTGGCGCAGGATCCGGACACAGGTGCCTATTCGCCTGGCATCCGCTTGGTCCGCCTTGCCCACGCGGCCTGGCAGCAAAGCTCCCTTGCTCCGATTGCGCGGCCTCATATCGATGACCTGTCCCGGCAAGCCGGCCAAACGATTCACCTCGCCCAGCTCGACGGCGGTCAGGTGCTTTACGTGGACAAGCGCAATGCCCGGGAGCCGGTGGACATGTTTTCTCAGGCCGGAAAAGTGGGACCTGGCTATTGCACCGGCGTCGGCAAGGCCATGCTTGCCTTCCTGACGGAGACCGAGCTGGAGGCCGTCCTTGCCCGCCAGAGCTTTCACCGCTTCACACCTTCAACCCTGACGACCAAAGATGCGCTCTGGACGGAATTCGAAGAAATCCGTGCCAGTGGCTATGCCTTCGACCGGGAAGAGCACGAAGCAGGAATCATCTGCATCGCCGCCCCGATCCTGTCGAATGGCGGCAGGGTCATTGGCGGTCTCTCCATAACCGGCACGCTGCTCAAGACCACGCTCGCCGAACTGGAAAGCTTCGCTCCCCTCCTTCTGCAGACCGCACAAAAAATCGCTGAAGACGCGGAAAGCTGGCGCTTTCCGGGTCAGCAGACAGCAAATAGATAGCAATGAAACAGACACTGTTTCAGCACTCGCATTGAAGGGGAGAGAGAGGTCCTATCCCTTCAGGAGAAGGCGCCTGATCTGTGACGCGCCGCCGCAGGACAACCTGCCGCGCGGCAATCCGGTACATTGCTCAAGGCAA
Organism: Roseibium litorale; assembly: GCF_014842915.1. GTDB lineage: Bacteria > Pseudomonadota > Alphaproteobacteria > Rhizobiales > Stappiaceae > Roseibium > Roseibium litorale. The sequence continues at coordinate 121,619 of NZ_JACYXI010000001.1, forward strand.
CTCTCTGGTCCATGTTATGATCTAGATCAAAGACATGGACGAGGTCCTCAGCATGGACGGACTGCTTCTGAGCCGGATTCAATTCGGCGCAAACATATCCTTTCACATTCTCTTTCCCACCATCACCATCGCCCTTGGCTGGGTGCTGCTGTTCTTCCGCCTGCGGTTCAACGCAACCGGAGACGACCGCTGGATGGCGGCCTATCATTTCTGGGTGAAGATCTTCGCTCTGTCATTCGGTCTCGGTGTTGTCAGCGGCATCACCATGAGCTTTCAGTTCGGTACGAACTGGCCAGGTTTCATGGAAAAGGTCGGCAATGTCGCAGGCCCCTTGCTTGCCTATGAAGTGCTGACCGCCTTCTTCCTGGAAGCGGCGTTTCTCGGCATTATGCTCTTCGGTGCCAAGCGCGTTCCCGGCTGGCTGCACACACTGGCAACCTTCCTGGTTGCATTCGGCACCGCGCTCAGCGCCTTCTGGATCCTGGTTCTCAATTCCTGGATGCAAACCCCGGCGGGCTACGAAATACGCGATGGTGTGGTGCATGCGACTGACTGGCTGGAAATCCTCTTCAATCCCTCCATGCCTTACCGCGTGATGCACATGCTGCTGGCCAGCGGGCTGACGGTCTCCTTCCTGATTGCAGGCATTTCGGCCTACCGCCGTCTCATCGGAGACCGGTCCAAGGGCGTCCGCCTGACCCTGCAAACCGGCGTTTACATGGCCGCCGTTCTGATCCCCGTGCAGATTTTCGTCGGCGATGCCCACGGCCTGAACACTCTTGAGCACCAACCGCAAAAGATCGCTGCGATGGAGGCCAACTGGAACACAGGACCGAACACACCACTGATCCTGTTCGCGATCCCCGATGAGAAGGCTCAGGAAAACCACTTCGAGATCGGCATTCCTGATGGCGCCTCGCTTATCTTGCGCCACGATCCAAACGGTGTGGTTCCCGGTCTGAAGGACTTCATCGCTCCAGACGGCACAGTGGAGCATCCGCCTGTCGCCCCGCTGTTCTTCTCCTTCCGCATCATGGTCGGCGTCGGCGTCCTGATGCTGCTGGTCAGCTGGGGAGCGGCCTATGCAATCCGCCGCAAGCGCGGTGTCGACGGCCTGAACCCATGGCTGCTGCGCGGTCTGGTCGCAATGACCTTCTCTGGCTGGATTGCAACGCTGGCGGGCTGGTACACCACCGAAATCGGCCGCCAGCCATGGCTGGTTACAGGCGTACTGGCAACGCGCGATGCTGTATCCGATGTGCCATCAGGCATGGTGCTCAGCACGCTCCTGGCATATCTCGCTGTCTACGCAGTCCTGCTGACTGCCTACATAACGGTTATCTTCCGGCTCGCGCGCAAGTCATCCCAAACCGAAGAGCGCGTCCATTCAGGCGCTGCCCAAATCGAAGTCATTCCGGCGGAGTAAAGACACATGCATTTGTTTGGTGATCCCGCCGTCTGGCTGCCCCTCGCCTTTGCAGGCCTGATGGGCCTGTCGATCCTCATCTATGTTGTCCTGGACGGATTTGATCTGGGTGTCGGCCTGCTCCTTCCCTTGGCGGCAGACGAGGAGAAAGACCGGATGATTTCCGCCGTCGGCCCCTTCTGGGACGCGAATGAAACCTGGCTTGTTCTGGCTGTCGGTCTTCTGCTTGTTGCCTTTCCCATGGCGCATGGCGTCATTCTGACCGCTCTTTACCTGCCCGCCGCCCTTATGCTGATCGGCCTGATCCTGCGCGGAGTTGCCTTCGAGTTCCGCGCCAAGACCGAGGGCAAGATGAAGCAACGCTGGAACCAGGCGTTCTTTGGCGGATCCCTCGCCGCGACGCTGGCGCAGGGCTACATGCTGGGGGTCTATATTATGGGGCTCAAACAGCAGCCGATCGACATCGCCTTCGGGCTCCTGACCGCTGTATGCCTTGTTGCCGCCTACGGCTTCATTGGCGCCAACTGGCTGATCATCAAGACCGAGGACACGCTTCAGCTCAAGGCGATCCGATGGGCAAGAACCCGGCTCTGGGGCCTTGTTGTCGGGTTTGCCGCAATCTCGCTCGCAACCCCCTTCGTCAGTCCCCGGCTCTTCGACAAGTGGTTCTCGTTTCCGGAGATCATCCTGCTCGCGCCGTTGCCCCTGATGTCTGCCCTGCTCATCTTCATTGTCTGGACAGCCCTGCAGCACCTGCCAACCCGGAACGACCGCTGGTCCTGGGTACCATTTGTCGGAACCGCGGCTCTGTTCCTGCTGGCCTTCATCGGATTGGCCTATTCCTTCTATCCCTATGTGGTTCCGGACCAGTTGACCATCTATGATGCGGCCAGTGCGCCCGAGAGCCTGTTCATCATGCTGATTGGCGCCGTCATCGTTCTGCCAACCATCCTGGCATACACCGTGCTTGCCTATGTGGTGTTCCGAGGCAAGGCGACAGATCTGACCTACGACTGAGGAGGTTCCATGCCTTTGGCCGTTATCCGCCGCCTTCTGCCAGACTGGGGGACGACCTACGGCCCTCCGGATGACACGCCCCGGCCGGCTGTCCTCCTGCTGCATGGATCTGAAGGCGGGCTGTCCGGCTGGAGCAACTGCTACTCGGCAATCCTCGGTGCCTCCGGTTATCTCGTCTATCCGCACAGCTATTCGGCCGGAGGCAATGCCTGGAACGCGGGGTCCATCAAGGACATCGACCTCAGCCGGACCGTCAAGGCGCTGGAGGCGCTCCGGGCCTTTCCGTACTGCAACGGCCGTGTGGCGCTTTATGGAATTTCCCGTGGCGCCGAGCATGCATTGCTTGTTGCCACCGGCATGGCCAAACGCGGGCTTGGTCCGCTTCCCGATGCGGTCGCCTGCCTGGCGCCTCCGGATGTTGTCTGCGGTGCTTTCGATGCCCGGTCCTACCGGGACCCGGGCGATCCCGGCTGGCAAGCATGGGACCCGGCCAAAAGAGCCTGGAACTGGGAGGGCAAATACGATGACCTCCTGCCAACGCAAGAGATCGGCGTGGAAACCTACCCTGGCCCCTTGTTCCTTGCCGCAGGCATGAAGGACACCGTCTGGTCTCCGGACATGTCCCGCCGCCTGGAACAACGCCGTCTGAAGCATAACCGGCCGGTCGAGGCTCATTATTATGAGAATGAGCACCACGTTCCGGGAAGCAAAGGGGAAAACGAGCACCATCGCCGTCTCCTCGGCTTCCTCGAAAGACATCTGCCATTGCCTTGAGAAGGCATAGACGCGCCCGTCATTCCGCGTGACGATTCTCCAGGCTCTGGCAGATCAATCGAGACCCGTGCTAGAACGGCTTGCGGCTGGAGGCTGCTCGATCTCCTCACCACCCAACGCGGATGAATTCATGGCGCACGACACCGGCAAGTCCTTGCTTTGCAACCTCTTCGACGTTGCCGTGACCTCCGCCAAGCCAGATGCTGTTCTGGCAAACTTTCTGCCGGAAAAGCCTGCCACAGGCCGCGTGGCCGTCGTTGCCGCAGGCAAGGCCGCTGCAGCGATGGCGGCAGCGCTGGAAGAGGTCTGGGGAGCTTGCGAAGGTCTCGCCCTCACCCGCTATGGCCATGCGGTGCCGACCAAAAGCATAGAAGTGATCGAGGCAGCGCACCCGGTGCCGGATGAGGCCGGACGGATTGCAGCAGGCCGGATTCTCGATCTCGCCAGCAGCCTGACCGAAGGCGACACGCTGGTCACCCTCATCTCTGGCGGCGCGTCAGCGCTGCTGTCCAGGGGAGCGGGCGTAATCAGCCTTGAGGAGAAGGCAGAGCTGACCCGTGCCTTGCTCGCCTCCGGTGCCGGCATCGGCGAGATGAACACCGTCCGCAGGCACATTTCCGCGATTAAGGGCGGACGGCTGGCAGCTGCGGCCTACCCTGCCCGCTGCCTGACCTTTGCCATCTCCGATGTGCCTGGCGACCAGCCGGAAATCATCGGTTCCGGCCCAACGGTTGCCGATCCGACCACCCAGGCCCAGGCCAAAGCGATTCTCGCCAAATACCGCATCGGCGTTCCAGCCAGCATTCAGTCCGTCCTGGAAGATCCGGCCTTCGAAAGCCCGAAGCCTGGCGACGAGAGCCTGTCACGCACCGGATTTCACATGATCGCCACGCCGCAAATGGCGCTGGAGGCGGCCAAGGCCGCTGCGCCCTTGCCCTGCCACCTCCTCGGCGATGCGATCGAAGGGGAAGCCCGGGAGGTCGGCCGCGCCTTTGCGGGCCTTGCACGTGCCGTGAAAGAAGGAAAATCCGCCTTCACAGCACCCTGCCTGCTGCTTTCCGGCGGAGAGACGACCGTGACCCTGCCAAGGGGCGCCAGTGGCCGCGGCGGCCGCAACGTGGAGTGGCTGATGGGCTTTGCCGAAGGCATTGCCGGGATTGGGGGCATTTCCGCTGTCGCAGGCGACACGGACGGCGTGGATGGCGCTGCTGAAGTGGCCGGGGCCTATGCGGACAGCACCACGGCGGACCGGGCCCGGGCAGCCGGATACAATCTGGACGAAGCCATGGCGGCCTATGATGGCCACGGCTTTTTTGAAAAGCTCGGCGACCAGATCATCACCGGCCCGACCAACACCAATGTCAACGACTTCCGGGCAATCCTGATCCGCTGACCTCAGATCCGGCCGGCTGGCAGAAACCCCTCCGCGTCAGATCGCGCCCATGGCGGCCAGGGTCGCAAACAGGATGATGCTGCCGCCGGCGAACACCAGTCCAAACAGGACAGGTCTTGGCAGTTTTTCACCCGCACCGGACGTGGTTTGCGCTGTTCTTATTCCAGCGAGCCCAGCCAAGAACAGCAACGCCCCCAGAGCCGTTCCGAGCCATTCCAGAAGATAAAGCAGGGCCGGCATCGGTACGGGTGTGACCGGAAAGAGGCCCTGCAAATCCGCCTGATAGACAGCCACATAGCCAAGACCTGCCAGCGCGCTCAGCCAGAAGCCCCGGCCCTGCCGCCAGACCATATAGGCCAGCACGAAGCTGCCGAGCCCGAGCACGGTCAGGAACAGATTGAAAGCCCCCAGAATCAGTGCCGTATAGGCGCTGAAGTCCCGGGTTTCAACGAAGCCGCCTGGTATCATCAGGGCAAGGTTGAGGGCAGAAGCCAGCAGAAGCACGAGCGTGCAGGAGCGGGAGCCAGACATGGGATCTCCGGTTTGATCAGAAAGCAGAAACAGCTCCCGGCCAGCGAAGACTCAATCAACATGATGGCAAAGGAGCAAAGGTGGATGGCAGGGCAAAAGAGCACAGCAATACCGGCTGCACAACCGTTCCCGATAAAACAGGGCTTCAACCAGTAAAAGCGGCGGACCGGAGCGGGCCAGCCGTGCAAAGCGTTCAGGCGTTCCCCAGTCTGCTCCCCCTGCCCGTCCAGCTTGCGACGGCGGACGGACAGAGGCTGGCATTCATGCGCAGGTTACAGCGCTGTCTTGACGGCTGTCTGCCAGTGGCGATGAAGAGCAGCAATATCGCCGCTGGTCAGGAGAGGCATCGCCTGCTTCAACTGGTCATCGCTCCAGTCCCACCAGCACATGTCCAGCAGCTTGGCGATATCGGCATCGTCAAAACGCTTTCTGATGATCTTGGCGGGATTACCGCCGACGATGGCGTAAGGCTCCACATCCTTCGTCACCAGCGCCCGGGTGCCAATTACCGCACCATCCCCGATGGTAACGCCCGGCATGAAGATCGCCTCGGAACCGATCCAGACGTCATTGCCAATCACCGTGTCACCAGCTGGCCGGTAGCCGTTTTCAGCCCCGGAGAAAAAGGGAACTTCGGACATCCAATAGAACGGAAACGTGCTGATCCAGTCGCTTCGATGTCCCTGATTACCAGCCATGATGAAGGCGGCTCCCGAGCCAATTGAGCAGAACGATCCGATAATCAGCCTGTCCACCCCTTTGTCGGGCAGGAGAAAGCGGGCGCAGTCGTCGAACCCATGCCCGTGATAATAGCCGGAATAATAGCTGTAACGCCCAACTTGAATGTTCGGATTGGTGACGAGACGATCAAGGGTGATGCCCCGGAAGGGGCTTTCAAAAACATTGTCCATAGCAGGTACCATACATTTGCAAAGCCGCGCATGCGGCAACGCTCCACCCGCCTATTGGCGGACGGTCACTGGCAGGCAATTTCCGCAATTGCTTGCCGGGCGCTCCTCACGTCAAAGACGCGTCAGCGCTATGCAGGTGGTACAGTCTGCGGACTTCATGGTGTCATCACACGCGGTTACACAATCAATCACAATATTTGCCGGATTGAATGCCTCAAAATTCAACCGCCCCCGCAAAACCCAGCCGCGCTCACGCGCCCTTGGGGCAGCATAGATCAGAGATTCAATGGGTAAGTGGCGGAGAGGAAGGGATTCGAACCCTCGAGACGGTTCCCCGTCTACTCCCTTAGCAGGGGAGCGCCTTCGACCACTCGGCCACCTCTCCGGTGGCTTTCGTTTACGCGGCAAAGGCCCGCAGATCAAGACGTTTTTGGGCCTGTGGATGTTTTCCAAAGGAACTATGCACTGCAAGCCCCCTAAGCCAAGCAAAGACAGCAGTGCCCCCTTCGCGGATACTGGCGGACGCCCGCCCCCTGCCCGCGTCTCCAAGTTCGGCGCCCAGCGGACCGGCAAGACTGCGAAAATCAGCGGAAAGAGCCGGTTTATGAAAAGAGTTTAACTTTGGGTCCATGGATTTGGTATAAAACGTTCCGCAATGGACTTGTGACTTCTGCGCAGTCAAAGCCAGCAGAACCGGGAACAGCCTGCTGATTGCTGTGATTGGGGCTCCGGCCGGGCCAGAGCCGGGAAATCGGCATCCGGATAAAAATCAGGTTTCACAATCCCTGCGGGAATCGTAAGATGGTTGCACTTCAGACCCCATTTACGGAAGCGGGCACGATGGACAATTTGGTTTCGAAACTGGTTGGGCGCTATGGTCAGCCGGGCGGGAAGGCGGCTGCCGATTTCGGCAGCGATGACGGTTTGATAAGCGACTTGCGCAGGGAACTCGACACGATCGTGCGCGAGCAGGCCCAGAGTTTTCACATCAAGGCCTACACAGCAATTGCCCTGCGTGCCTTCTGGATCTTGCGGGGCAAGGCAGCATGAGCGACCTACAGGCATTCATCAGCCGGGAAACCGAGTTTTACGCGGATTATTTCTCCGAAGGCGGATCGCTGGTTTTCTCGTCTTTTCTTGACGCGGTCCTGTCCGGCTATGACGACAAGATCCACTGCAGTGATTTTACGGAAGACGAACGGGACGAAATCCTGCTTAATGCTCTGCGAATGATGCAAATGATGGATATGGCCGTTTAATGTTGATCCGCCCAATCGATCCGGCGAACATGAAAGGTTCTGCTGGACGGCGCATAGAGGAAATGTCCAGGTTTCTGGAGCAGAGCAACGGTCTTTTCCGGACCGATATACCTGACTTTGCCTCGGCGGTGCTTCTATCTTCCAGGGCCTGCGGCGACAGAATCCCGGATATTGGCTATGTCGGGGCCCAGAGCTATGTGAAGAAACTGCTTGAAGGCAGCAGCGGCGTCGACTTTGCCAGCAAGGTCCGGGCACAGGACAGCGAGTTTGACCGCGCAGCTGCAGCAGGTTTCGCCAAGGCCGCAGAAGGCAAGTCCATATGTGAGCTTGTGGAAACAGAGGTTTCCCTGCCGGGTTTCCGGAACAGGATTGAGATCAGCTATTACCGGCTGATCTGCCCGCTGAACTTTGGCGGCAAACAGCTGCTGATTAATCTGTCTCTTCCGACACCGTATTGCCAGATATCACGTCAACTTGAGCGTGATACAGTATATCTTGCGCTGAATTGAACAGGAACACGTCGTCCTGACGCCGGCCGGGTGGAATGTTGATCCACTTGGTCGCAAACGGGTAGATGTGTGCCATCGAATAGCACCAGCCAAGCCCCTTGGACACGTGATCCGCCTTCGCCAGAGCGACGGACGCTTGCAGGTCCGGCCAGGACAGCAGCGATAAATAGAGGTTCATCCGGGCCAGAAGTGTCATCCGGCGCAGCGAGTTGCGGCCCCTGTAGGTCAGCGAATTGAAGGCATCCCCGTTATAGATCACCCGCCCCTTGATCGTGGACATGGGCGGACAGGTCCAGGCCGTGTCGATCGGGAACTCCTCCCCGTAAACCCGGCGAAGCTGGGCACGATGAAACTCCAGGTAGGACAGGTTCCCGGTGTCGAATACCTGGCTGCAGCAGAAGGTGGCGGGATCCCCATCGATTTCCGCGATATGACAAAAGCCGTTGTGGCCGGTGAAGTCGAAGAACTTGGCTTGAAAGAACGGGGTTACCTCTTTCCCGCGCTCCGTCAGGATCTCCGCCACCCTTGAAAAATCGTGGATCACGCCAACGCGGCATCCTTGCGCTTCCAATTGCGCCATACAGCGAGAGTAGGCAATTGACAGATCTGCGATTTCCTTAGGCCCTAAGTTCACGGTGCCCCCTACCTTCCTCAAGCTCGTCCCGATGCCGCATTCTCGCCGTCCTTAGAGCCAGAACATCCTTATGCGCTCATGAGAACGCGCAAAGCAGCTCCAGTTCGTTAAATCAACCGGCTTTTGGGCATTCCACCAAAGCCGGTTCAACGCCCACCAATCCACCCTGTTGTTTTTAACAGGGAGGCCCCTACCGAAATGGAAAGATGCCCCGAGTGGGGCCATGCAGGATCCAAATCAGCAGCCAGAGACCATCCCGATCACGTGCAAGAGCAGGCCTTCAAGTACAATGCCAATTGGCCTTGCTTTCGCATGCCGGGTTCATTTTTCACCCGTAAAATCACAGTTCTGCCGTCAATATCTTGTCGAATTGCAGAACTGGGCACCTTCCACTTGCGAAAAGAACGAGGCTGGATGACCAAGTTCTTTGACGTCCAAGCCAGCCGGTACGGCACCAGACATCCGTGGATCGTGTCTGGAGCGGGTCATCTGCTTCTGCTTGCCGCCATCCTGCTGCTTCCGTCCCAGCGGACCAAACCGGCAAAGCCACCTCTCCAGAAACCGCTCCAGGTAGAACTCGTCGCCCCGGCAGAACTCAGATCCCGCACACATTCCAGCGGCAGTTTGCCCGGCCTCCGCTCCCGGGAGCCCAGCTCCCGCGAGCTGAAGCCATCCGAAGCCCCCTCCTCTGCTGCAATCGCCGGAAGCCCCCAACTGACCAAAGCGCAAAGCCTTCTCGCCCAGAGCATTCTCGACAATCCCCAGTCACGGCAGGCACTCGAGAGCCTGGCAACCCTGTCAAGCATAGACAGGCAGGAGCAGCTTTGCGGGCTTGAGGCTATGGAACAACTGCGGTCTTCCCCGGATCATTTTCTCCCGGAAAGGCTTGTCGCCTATGCGCTGGAGGAGCCCGTCTGGACCGGACAAGTCATGACTGCGAAGGGCGCGGCGTTCCGGAGCCGGTCGCAATGGTATCAAGTGATCTTCAGATGCGAGATGTCGCCCAGCGGTGGCAGCATCATTGCCTTTGCGTTCAAGGCCGGTGCTCCCATTCCACGAGAGCGCTGGGAAGACCTCAATCTGCCTCCCACTTTTTGAAACTTGCAGTCAGCCAGCAGTCCACGCGGCGGCTATATTGATTGAAAATAAAGAGAAACGGATTGAAAACGGGAGCTGCAGGCTGAAGGCCTGCAGGCTCAGGTAAGGCTGCCGGAAGAGTTTCCGGAACGGACCGGCGCATAGACCGTTTGCATGGCCGGGGCCATCAGTGCGCCGACAACCATTCACGGGCGCAACGCTGTGCTTCGGCAATGTCCTCCCGGCTCATCTCGCCGGAAATTTCCTTGCGGTGCAAAACAGCTTCCCGGTTTCCCTTCAGCGCTGCAATGTTGAACCACTTGTGCGCACTGACGAGATCCGTTGCGCCATACCGGCCGGACGCTGAATCGAGCCCCATCTGAAACAGGATATCGGCGGTCGCGGCCTGGCCGCCCAAAATGGCCATGTCGGCCTGCTGAATATCTAAACGAGCCATCTTGCTCTCCCTTTTTATCGCTGATGCGAACTGCATCCCGAAACGCGGTTTGCCCTGGATGACGCTGCGTTTCTTGAGAGTGATCTTGGGATCAGCGGTTAAAAGTGCCGTTAAAAATTAAAATGAACGGTAAGCAAACAAAGCCATAACAGGGTCTTAAATTCATTCCCCGGTAAGCATGGGTCGGAAGAAATCTCAATTTATTCAAGAAACTCTGAGTCAATTCTCGGAAGTAAGTGAAAGGATTTGCTTACCCTGATTTTCATTCCTTCCACTGCGCACCCTTTTTTCGCCCCCACCGGCGCGCTCCCCTTGCCCCCTTGCCGTTCGTTGAAACGGCGGCACAGAGGCTTCCAAGCGGCCCGCTTTCCGGATAGATTACGTTTCCGTAAACGGAAACGCCTTTCAGAGGTCGCTTAAAATGACAAGAACACGACTGCCTTTCCTTGCCCTGGCTGCCTTTCTCGCGTCAGCGGGCCTTCAGACTGCCAAAGCCGCGGACGCCGCAGGGGAATGGATCCGCCCCTCCGGAGCGTCAAAGATCAAGATTGTTCCCTGCGGCAAGGCTCTGTGCGGCAGCCTGAGCTGGTTGCGTGAACCACGCAACGACACGGAAAACCCGGATCCGGCAAAACGCACGAGGCCCCTGCTCGGCACCCAGATCATCCAGTCCATGGTGCCGACCGGCAAGGACGCCCAGTGGAAGGGCAAGGTCTATAACGCGGAAGACGGCAAGACCTACACCGGCTTCATCTCCATGCCCTCCGGTGACAAGCTCAAGCTGGAAGGCTGCGTCCTGGGCGGGCTCATCTGCAAGGGCGAGACCTGGACACGGGTGAAGTAAGAGCAAGACCTCTCCCGGCTCCTGTTTAAGATGCGCTGGGAGAGGATCCTCACGGCTAAGGTCATGACTTCGCCTTGAACGCTGCATTAGATACCTGCATCCGTCCCATATGGAATGCAGGCATGTTCAAAAGATATTTTTCAGTCCTTATACACTCCCGCTTTGCCGCCCTCTCCCTGATGACCTTGCTGACGCTGGGCGGGCTAAATCCCGCCAGCGCCGCCGATATTCTCGGCCATTGGAAAACCCCGGCAGGCGCGGTCATTCACATCACCTCCTGCGGCAAAACGCTGTGCGGCAAGCTGACCGATTTCGCGCCGCTCCCAGGCTACACGAAGGAAACGGCAACAGACGTGAACCACAGGGATGCGTCCAAGCGGAACAGGAAGCTTCTCGGCCTTGAGGTCGTCTGGGGCGTCACCCGGAACGGATCGAACTGGACTGGCAAGGTTTATGATCCGCGCCGCGGGTTCAGCGCTCCGGCAACGCTCAAACTGACGGGCCAGAACAGCATGAATGTAAAGGGCTGTGTGCGGATGGTCTTTAACATCTGCGAAGACGAAAACTGGCAGCGCCTGCGCTGACGCGTAAAAGGTTTTGCCCTTCCCTCTATGAGCTGCGGGAGATGAAAAACAGAAAGGCCAGCCTGCCATTCCCGCTTATGCAGGGCGGCGGGCTGACCTTCGTTGTCATGCCTTTCCATTGGATCAGAGGCATTCAGCCGCCTGATCCAATGGAAAGCGCAAAGCTCCTTACCGGGCGCGCTGGCCGAATAGGACCTTCTGGGCGTCCTTGTCGTCCTGAAGAGCACTCTTTGCACGCTCTTCCTGGCCGACAGCCATGCCACGCTCAAAGGCGGGACGCGCTTCGATGCGGGCCTTCCAGGCCTTCACATTCGGGAATTCCTCAAGGTCCATGCCCTGTCGCTCCCAGCCTTGCGCCCAGCCGATGATGGCCATATCTGCAATGGTGTATTCACCGGCAGCCACATAGTCCCGGCCTTCCAGACGCTTGTTCAAAACGCCATAGAGACGATGGGTCTCGTTCAGGTACCGGTCCATGGCATATGGGATCTTTTCCGGCGCGTAGATACGGAAATGGTGGTTCTGGCCAAGCATCGGGCCGAAGCCGCCCATCTGCCACATCAGCCACTCTTCCGTCTCCACCCGTTTGCGCTCATCTGAGGGATAGAACTTGCCAAACTTGCGGCCGAGATACTGTAGGATGGCACCGGATTCGAACACGGTAATCGGATTGCCATCCGGACCTTCGGGATCGATGATCGCCGGCATGCGGTTGTTCGGCGAGAAGGCAAGAAACTCGGGCGCAAACTGGTCGCCCTTGCCGATATTGATCAGCTTCACCTCGTAAGGCACGCCAAGCTCTTCGAGCATGATGGAAATCTTCCAGCCATTGGGGGTCGGCCAGTAGTAAAGCTCAATCGGTTTGGTCTGGGTCACGGACATCGGAAGGTCTCCCGGGAATTTGGCAGGGGCGCCGGATGAGAACCGGCAATGCATGTGGATTTAGGACTGCTCAGTCCGGATTTCAAGAACACGTCCTCGTGAGGTCCACCGGACCATCAGATGAGCTTTTTCTTGAAGCCGAAATGGCTCTGCACATAACCCAGCCGCTCGTAGAAACGATGCGCGTCTACACGGACCTTGTTGGAGGTCAGCTGGATCAGTGCGGCGCCGGACTCTCTCGCACGCGCCTCCGCATGGGCCATCATCTTCGCCCCGATCCCCTTGCTGCGCTGATCAGCCCGCACGTGCACGCTCTCTAGCTCTACCCGTGGACGGCCCCGAAACGCGAGCCCCCGGATGTGCAGATAGGTATAGGTGCCGATCACTTCCCCCGCCTCGTCCAGCGCCACGTAGATATCGATGTCCGGGCAGGCCCGGATCTCTTCAAAGGCCTTTCGATAGACCTCCGGATCCGTGCTTTCCTCCGCGGCCCGCCCCCCGACGGCTCCCGCGATGGAAATCGCCAGGATGGCGGCAAGATCCTCCGCCCGAGCTTTCTCAATCACGATGCCAGCCATTCCAATACGCCTCCAAGCGAAGATCTGTTTTTTCACCTCCGGAGATAGCACAGCAACAGAGCCGGCGTAAAAAACAAGCCGACGCGTTGGCACCGGCTTGTTCAAAAAAGTTGGCCCAGGTCAGAGCCTTACAGGGTCGGCAGGTCGGCCAGAGGCATTTTCAGCCACTTTTCGGAGAGGCCATTAAGCTTTCCGTTCAGCTTCTTGTTCAGCACGAACACATTCACCCACTGCAGCAGGTCGAGCTCGCCGGTCTTCACCCCGACAAAGCAAGGAGAGTTCGCGATGATGAACTTCTTTTCAAGATTGAAGTCCGGATGATCGTTGATGATGCCCAGGGCGACAATGTTCCCGGTGACGATGACGTCGGCCTGGCCGGACACATAGGCGGCGATGGTCGCCGCGTTGTCGCCGAAACGGACAATATTCGCGTCAGCCGGCGCGTCTGCGGTGATGGCAAGGTCTTCCAGAGACCCACCGGTCACAGCAATGGTCTTGCCAGCGAAATCCTTGACGGAGGAAACCGTCACATCTGCCTTGGCAAAAGCGCCTGAGAAGAACGGCGCATAGGCGCTGGAGAACCAGATCGACTTGGCGCGTTCCGGATTTGCACCCAGCGTCGAGATCACCAGATCAACCTTGCTGGTTTCAAGGAACGGAATGCGCTGCTTGGATGTGACCGGCACCAGTTCCAGCTCGACCCCGAGATCCTCTGCCACCATCTTTGCCACGTCCACGTCGTAGCCGACATATTCGCCCTCCGCGCCAAGGGAGCCGAAAGGCGGGAAGTTTTCCGGTACGGCAATGCGCACCTTGCCAGCAGAAAGAATGTCCTTGAGGTCTGCAAAAGCCGGTGCGGACAAAGCCATCGAAATAGCAACTGCACCAGCTGCAAAGGTCGTCAGTTTCTTCCAGAACATTAGTAACTCCTCAGGTTTACGCGCCCCTTGTGCGGTCACGCGGATGCAGTCACCCGGGCTTTTGCGCCCGGGGAACCCAGCCGCTTTTCCAAGCGGCGTGAAAGGATCGAAAGTGGAAAGCAAAGGGCGAAATAGATCATCGCCATGAGCGGATAGATGATGAAGGGCTGGGTGCCAGGAACCGGCGCGTTTGCCCAGCGCTTGCCGGTGGTCATCAGGTCCTGGAACCCGATGATATAGGCAAGAGACGTTCCCTTGATGATCTGGACCAGAAACCCGATTGTGGGCGCGATGGCGAGGCGGGCCGCCTGGGGCAGAATGATGAGCAGCAGGATCTGCGGCAATGTCATTCCAAGCGCCTTGCCACCCTCCATCTGCCCGGCGGGGATGGCCTTGATCGCCCCATACCAAACCTCAACCAGATAAGCGCTGGTGTAGAGTGTCAAGGCCAAAGCTGCTGCCGTCCAGGGATCGACACTCACGCCGGAAAGTCTCGGAATGCCGAGCCCGAGAAGAAACAGCAGCATGAGCAAAGGCACCGACTGGAACAGCCACACATATGCCGTTCCAATCCTTTGCAACGGCTTGAGCGGTGTCACCCGCAAGGCCGTGATCAGAAGCCCGATGAGCCCGCCGCCGCCAAAGGCGATCAGCGACAGGTAGATCGTGAACTGGGTCGCATCAAGAAGCTGGAACAGAACGATGCCGGCGGGTTTGCCCAGAACGCTGATGAAGAGTTCTTTCACCGGACCACCTTCCATTTGAACAGACGATTGTGAAGCAGATTCAAGAGACCTTTAAAGCCGAAGGACATCAGCACGTAGATCACGGTCAGGGTGAAGAACACCTCGAAAGACCGGAAACTGCGGCTATCGATGTAGACACCGGCCCAGGTCAGATCCGTCACGCCGATCTCGGAGATAATTCCAGTGGTCAGGAACAGGAAAATGAACTGGCTGTTGAGCGAGGGGAACATGGACGCCACCGCCTGCGGAAACAGCACTTTGAAGAAGCTGAGCCGTTTGGACAGCCCGAGCGCCGAGGCAGCTTCCGCTTGCCCGCTGTGCAACGCGGCAAGACCAGACCGCAGGATCTCGGCAAAATAGGCGGAGAAGTTCAACGACAGGGCGAGGAGCGCATGAGCCCAGAACGGCCACTGATAGCCAAGCAGGAGCGGCAGTCCGAAAGCGACGAAAAACATCTGCACGATCAGCGGCGTATTGCGGATGAACTCCACATAGGCTGCGGCGGCAGGCGCGAGAAAGCGGATCCTGTAATGCCGGACGGCGGCGAGAACGGCTGCCAGCAGAAATCCGGCAATGCCCCCAGCCAG
Source organism: Roseibium litorale (assembly GCF_014842915.1). Lineage (GTDB taxonomy): Bacteria > Pseudomonadota > Alphaproteobacteria > Rhizobiales > Stappiaceae > Roseibium > Roseibium litorale. The sequence continues at coordinate 136,748 of NZ_JACYXI010000001.1, forward strand.
GGTAAGCGCGGCGCTCAGCGCGGCGCCCTGAACAAGAAGCATCAGATATTCAGGATTACGGTAAATTTCGAAGAAGCGCAGGTCCATCAAAGGGCGGACCCGATACAGGAAAGCAACACGAACATAGGCAGAAGATCATCCCTAGACAGTTTTCCCTTGAGGAATGCACAGGCCATGCCACCTTCGTAGTATGCGCGATTCCCTCTCACCTGCTTGGTGGTCCACTATGGCAACGGCCATCCGCCGACAGGAAATGCCTAATTAATGTTCAGACTTCAACTGAGCTAAAGATGAATTTTTAAGCAAAAATAGGACTTACGCAAAAGCACCGGCGATCAGTCGAGAAAGCTCCAGCTCTCGGCTCCTTCAAAACGTCTCTTGCCGATTTTTTCGATCATGCGTGTCTCTGCCAGGGCCCGATTGACCGCCAATTTGCCAATGCTGCCGACCGAGAGGTGCGTGTCCAGGATGTGCAGATAGGTATGGGTGCCGCCCCCCCCCCTGTCTCATCCAGCGCACATAGATATCAATGTCCAGGATATCAATGCCGGGACAGCCCTGGATCTTCACAAGCGTCTTCCGGCAAACTGCGGGACCGTGCTCTCATCGCCAGCCCAGCCAGCAGTGGCCCCGGCAGAGCAACAATCCAAATACCGGCAAAGTGATGGGTCTGGGCGGATTCGATGTGGGCGGGAGAGATTAAAGTGTTTCAAACTTAGGGAGTTCCGGGAAAACGCCCGGCAAAATCGCTATAGCAGGAAAAAACGGTGGGCGAACGTTCAAGCGCAGCACCTTGGCATACCCAAGGGCGCCCGCTGTCGGCAGCGGGCGCCCTGAAAAATGGCTACTTTCGTCTGCCAGATTGAGAACAGGCTAGGCCGCTTCGTCCTCTTGCTCTCCTTGCTCAGCCCGCAGACGGGTCAACTGTTTCTCCATCTCGGTAAACGACTTAATCGCGATTTTTTCGCCTCCGGCCGTTTCCATCGACACAGAAACTGAATTGTCGTTGGGAAACGCACTGTAGACATAGACCGCTTCATTCACCTGTAGCGGCATGGAGAAAGCTTCGCTTCTGCGCCTCCGAGCGCCGCGGACCTGCTCGCCACTGTCTCGTTCCCGGCCTTCCCCGTCACGGGTCATGACCGGGCGGCTGTTCTTCCCGGTAAGTTGCCCGATACCTTTGCTACTGGTAACATCCCAGGTCACTAAATCCCCGAACAAAGTATAGGATGCGTCCAGCTGCCAAACCCAAACAACTGCCTCAGGAGCACCGCTAGCGGCAATAATCTTGGTTGCAGTCTGCCGTGAGTTGGAGATCGTGATCGATCGTCCAATCGTTGAAGTCAACATGGTGGAAATGCTGGCCCCCAAATTGAAGCCAGGCGTCATAACACCTCCCATGACACCGATGCTGATGGCAAAGCTCTCTGTTTCCTCACGAGAGGTTGATATCCCCTCTGTAATGGTGACAGTCGTCTCGACCGGTGTTTGCGGTGTAACTCGCGCAGCCAGACGGTTCACGTACCGGCCACGGGCTTCCAAAACCAGATTGCGCCGGTCGTAGTTCTCCCAAAGCTTGTCAGTCTGTTTAATATAGGCGTGCAGCGGATCAGCGATGACGTCTTTCAAATGTGCCTTCGGAAACAGATCCGAAAAAGGGTTCACCGGAGGAATGATGTCATTGAGGCTTCTCGGCGCGGGGGGAAGGGGAACGTTCTCAAACTCATTCATTTTAGGTCTCCATCTGTTCGTTAGGCGAGAACACCGCGCTTCATTGAGCGGATTAGGCCGGTGATCCTGACGAAAAATAGACCGGACCCGATTGTCCCATAAGCTAGTGATTTTCTAACGAGTCGTTGCAAAAGATGTAATTTTAGGTTGCAATTGCACCAATCACATTCCTTTTAAAGGTCCCAGGAAGCGAAAGATGGAGCTTCAAGAAATCAGGTATTTTCTGGCGTCCTGCGAGACATTGAACTTCACTCGTGCAGCAGCCAACTGCGGTGTCGCCGTCCCGACATTGACCCGGGCAATCAAAAAGCTCGAGGAGGAACTGGGTGGGCAATTGTTCAGGCGCGAACGTCGTCTGACGCATCTCACGGACCTTGGACGCTTGATGCAGCGCCATTTCGAAATCATGCAAAAGCTGCCACAGAGGCGCAACAGGAAGCGTCCCGCTATATGGCCGCCGATACACTGCTGAAGTTAGGCGTTGTTTCCACTATGTCCAGCTCCCACCTTGTGGCCTTCCTGCAGGCACTCAGACAAAACGCGCCCGGTCTTGAACTGGAGATCTGGGAAAGCAATTGCGAGGACATCGCGTTAGCGCTTGAGCGGGGAGATATAGACCTTGCGATCATGACACTGCCGGAATACCCGGATGGCTTCCGGATCATCGAACTCTATCGGGAACCTTATCATGTCGCTTTCCCCCCCGGCCATCGCTTCAGCAATATGAGCGAGGTCCCGCTCTGCGAATTAGAGGGAGAAGACTATGTGAAACGTCTGCATTGCGAGTTTCCCTCCAACTTTGTCAGACTAAAGGTCGCCAAGCCATATCATGCAGTCAAAACACGTTACGCAACTGAGCGGGAGGACTGGGTTCAAACCATGGTGGCCGCGGGTCTAGGCGTCACCTTAATTCCCAAATATCTTCCAGTTCTCAACGGCCTGGAGACCCGCACATTGATAGAACCCCGCGTCATGCGCACTGTTAGCATCGTGACAAGAGCAGGCCGCCGTCACTCCATCCCGGTTATGAGAGCGCTGGAAACAGCCAAGGGGCTGAACTGGGAACAAATTCCAGCGTCCGGCACTTTCAGTTGCCCGACGTTTATGGCTTGAAGAGCCACGCCCTTTTTCTGAGATGCCCCAGCTTGTTTAGGACAAGTTCAAAAAAGGATCCGCGCAGCCCTCCCGTGGGTGAAACAAGCCTGAAAGTCAGGCTTATTCCAGGCCGATCTTCTGCTTCAGAAGATCGTTCACGGCCTGCGGGTTGGCCTTGCCTTTGGACTCCTTCATCACCTGACCGACGAACCAGCCAAGCAGACCCGGCTTTTCCTTGGCCTGCTCGGCCTTTTCCGGGTTGGCGGCAATGATGCCGTCGACGATGGCTTCAATGGCGCCCAGATCGGTCACCTGAACCATGCCGCGCTCTTCCACGATTCTAGCCGGGTCGCCGCCTTCAATCCAGACGATCTCGAACAGGTCCTTGGCGATCTTGCCGGAGATGGTGCCGTTCTTTATCAGATCCACGATGGCGCCGAGCTGGTCCGCGGAGACCGGGCTGGTGGTGACATCAAGGCCTTCCTTGTTCAGGCGGCCGAACAGCTCGTTGATCACCCAGTTGGCGGACAGCTTGGCATCGCGGCCCTTGGCCACCAGCTCGAAGAAGTCGGCGGAGATCTTCTCGGCAACCAGAATGTCGGCATCATAAGGCGTCAGGCCCCAGTCCTTGACGAAACGGGCCTTCTTCTCGTCCGGCAGCTCCGGCAGATCCTTGGCCAGATCGTCCACATAGGCCTGCGTGAATTCCAGCGGCAGCAGATCCGGATCCGGGAAATAGCGGTAGTCATGCGCTTCTTCCTTGGAGCGCATGGAGCGGGTTTCGCCCTTCACCGCGTCGAACAGGCGGGTTTCCTGGTCGATGGAACCACCGTCTTCCAGGATCGCCATCTGGCGGCGGGCCTCATACTCGATCGCCTGACCGACAAAGCGGATGGAGTTGACGTTCTTGATCTCGCAGCGGGTGCCGAATGCTCCGCCCGGACGGCGGACGGAGACGTTCACGTCGGCGCGCATGGAGCCCTGATCCATGTTGCCGTCGCAAGTGCCGAGATAGCGCAGGATGGTCCGCAGCTTGGTCAGATAGGCCTTGGCCTCATCCGCCGAGCGCAGATCCGGCTTGGACACGATTTCCATCAGCGCCACGCCGGAACGGTTCAGGTCGACAAAGGACATGGACGGGTGCTGGTCATGCAGGGACTTGCCCGCGTCCTGCTCCAGGTGCAGACGCTCGACGCCGATCTCGACCCGCTCGTCCGGCATGTCGAGGATGATCTTGCCCTCGCCCACGATCGGCTGCTTGAACTGGGAAATCTGGTAGCCCTGCGGCAGATCCGGATAGAAATAGTTCTTCCGGTCGAAGACGGACTTGAGATTGATCTCGGCCTTCAGGCCCAGACCCGTGCGGATCGCCTGGCGGACACATTCCTCGTTGATCACCGGCAGCATGCCGGGCATGGCCGCGTCCACAAGGCTGACGTTGGAATTGGGGGCCTTGCCGAACTCGGTCGAGGCGCCGGAGAAGAGCTTCGCCTCGGACGTCACCTGGGCATGGACTTCCATGCCGATCACGATTTCCCAGTCGCCGGTCGCCCCTTTCAGAAACTTCTTCGGATCGGGGGTGCGTGCGTCGACAATCGTCATTCGCTCAATTTCCTGTTCTGCAGCGCGCTTGAGGCTCTCATGCAGATCCTTCAGCGCTCTAAGCTGTCAATTCAATGCAATGCCCAAGCAAAGCCGGTATTCGCGTTTGCGGGGATCGCTTTGGCGGCGTGGGGCCGGACCGCATCCGCCTTCACAGCGAAGCACACCGGTCACCTGAAATCTTGGTCCTGATGCCTAATGTGGAAACGGCTGTCCTGCAAGGCTTTCGTGCGGACAAACGGCGGCAGCAGGCGATTTGTGCCCTGTTCAAACAGTCCCGGCATGCCGGAACCACGGCTCATTCCACCGGCGGGTTCTTCGCCTTGCCCGTGCGCATGATGAAGCCGATCAGAACAGCAACGGCCTGATAGAGTTCCGTTGGAATGGCCTCGTCCAGCTCGATCTGGGACAAGGCTTCTGCCATCATCGGATTGTTCTCGATGGGAACACCGCTTTCACGCGCGATCTCCTCGATTCGCTCGGCGACATTTCCCGTGCCCTTGGCGGAAACGACCGGCGTATGCGCACCATCATAGGTCAGCGCGACCGCGATCTTTTTCTCGGGCTTCCCGGTCGTCTTGTTCATGACTGCCTATCCACCGATGCCCCAGCCGCAAACCTGCGCCGGGCGGGCAGCCCGCGGATGAACCGGAGCTCCTGAAGATCCAGCCCCGCATGGGCAAAGGCCGCCTCCAGGCTCTCCCTGTTCTCGTTCAATGCCCTGTGCATCTCTTCCCGGTCCGCCCACAGGCTGACATAAGTGCTGCCACCACGCAGGCTGACGGCAGCCTCCATAGGACCTGTCGCGGTAAGATCCAAAGCAAAGCGCAGACGCCAGGCCCGCTCCCCGCTGTCCGCATCGCCATTATGGTCTGGATCGCGTCCAATCTGCATCTGGACGACCGCCGTCTGACCGCCAACCGCGAGCGGCAGATCGACCACCAGATCCATCGCCCTGCCCCCGCCGGAATGAGACGCATGAGCCGGAGACGACCCGCCGCCAGACTGAGATGCTGACGCGCCTTGCTGTTGCCCCGCAGCCTCCCGGGTGATGCCACGGCTTGCAAGCTGCTCCAGACGAATGCGGGACAAGGCGCCGTCCGTGTCCTTGAGAAGCCGGGAGGCCAGTGCCTCGGGGCCATCCTCCTGGGCGGGAAGATTTGCCTGCGCTGGTGGCTGCCCTTGAGGAGAGCCGCGCAGCGAGGGAACGCGGGGCTGGGTCAAGGGACGCGCGGGCAATTCCTCTCCCCCCATCGCCTGAAGCAGCTTGCGCAGGTTCATCAGCAGGGATTTCAGATCATCGCCCCCCGCCGCCTTGCCCGTCGAGGGCCGCATGACCATTTCCCGGAAAAGGCCGGACAGCTCCAGCGCCCGCTGCACATCCTCCGCACTCAGAACAACGTCATCCGCAGCGTTGCCTTGGCCTGTTCCGGCAGCCTGACCTCCGAGCCGCAGCCCGAGAATCTGCTCAATGGCGGTCTGCACCGGTTTGGGCACATCCATTTGTCCGCTGGACACTTGTGCGCTGACGGCCTGAAGGTTGGCGAAGAGATCCGCAAGAGAAGCTTGCTGCTTTTCAAGCGCCGGAAGCAGCTTGTCCACCACCTGCCGTACCGGTTCGGGAACCGGCCTGCCGCTGACGGTCTCCGGCATGGCACGATCCACGTCCACGGGATAGGTCTGCGTGCCCTTCAAACCCGAAGCAGCAGGCATCTGGAATTGAGAGGCCGCACTTCCTGAAGGTAGAGAGGGCAAGGGGTCTCTCCCTTGCGGAAGAGGGAAAGCGCTGACTTGAGGCACGGGGCCAGTGGCAGGCTGCGCGACGGTTGCCTGAGACAGCCCCTGAACCTGCCCTTGCCCCTGAAAGGCACCTTGAGCGGAAGCAGCGACTGCCCCCGCCAAGGACGGGACCGCTCGTGTTTGTGGCAGTGTCCCCGCAAGGACAGGCTGAGCTGGCGAGGATGAAGGAACCATTGGCGTTCCTGAAGCAGGCCCTGCCTGGACGGCGCCTTGTGGAGCATTGAGACCACCTGCAGTGCCTGTATTTCCCGGCACTGAGACCGGAGGAGCAAGAGCCGCGGAGCTGATGGCAACCTGGGCCGGACCGGCATTCCCTGATTGCGCCGGACTTGCGGCACCGGATTGCCCGCTTGACGCAGGCAGCACATTTGCAGGCTGCCCTGAAGGCGTAGCACCTGCTTGTGACATCGGCACCGTGCTTGCGGCCTGTGCCCCCGCCCCCGGCAAACTGCCTCCCGTTGCCTGTGAAGTCGCAAGAGCCGGAGCAGCAGCCTGGGCCGACGCAGTATTCCCAGCAGGAAGCAAAGTCTCAGCCCCTGCGCTCTGACGCACGGCAGCAGCCGGGGTACCTGTTGCAGACCCGCCCGCGGGCAGCGGGTTACCCGCAGCATAGGGAGCCGGTGAGCTGCTGCCCTCAAATGGCGGCGCAGCGGAGCCCACAGCTTGAGAACCTGGAGCCTGTGCGCCCGCAAAAGCCGCGCCTTGCGGCGGTGTCTGCATGATGGTTCCGGCTGGAGCACCTGAAACAGATGGCGGCGCGGACCCGCTAACCACTGGCGTCTGGGAAACGGCGACCTGTCCTGCAGCGGGTGGAGGTGCATCAGCCAGTCCTGCCGGGGTCACGGATATTGCCCCCCCGCCTGCCGCGGTCAGAACCGGAGAACCAGGCGTCTGAGCCGGTGGAGCTGTACCAGGCGCGGCAGTTCCCAGCCCCTGAGCGGAGAGTGGTGGTGTTGCCGCTGCCGGGGCTGAAGGAACCGGAGACACAGAGCCGGTTTCAGGAATTGTGCCGGGAATGCCCCCTGCTGCGGGCGAGGCTCCAACCCCCGGCAAGGGCGGTGCAGAGAGCGGAGAAGGTGTTGAGAGAGCCGGTGAAGCCCCTGTAGCGGGAGCTTGTGGGCCAGCGGGCCGGGAGGCAGACACTTGTGCGGCCTCGGGCTGACTGGCGGATGGCAGTACCGGAGAAACTTGCTGCGCAACCTGGATCCCGGTCAGGGCCTGAAGAAGTGTCCCGGAAGTGGATGCGCTGATCGCGGCCGCCTGTTGAGCTGCTGCCGAAGGCGCTGCCGCTGTTCCGGGTTGAGCGGCTGCAGAGGGCAGTGAAGATGTACTGGCAGCAGAAGTGCTGACCTGACCGGAGGGGGGAACGGCCGCCTGGCCTCCAGCCGAGCCATTCGCTGAACCTGCCGCCTGCCCAGTGACCGCCCCCCCTTGCTGAACAGAAGGCACAAGCAGCTGGATCTGCGGCCTTCCAGGTTCTCCGCTGACCTTGAGTGTGACCTCTGCGCCCTTCGGCAAGGGTGTGCTGACACGCACCTCGACACTGGCAGTCCCCGAACTCAGCCGCACCACATTGTCAGGAAGGACCGCACTGACCTTGACCGCAACCTCTACTCCGGGCTCAAGCCGCAACTGCGGCCCCGCAGAATTCTGCGGGTTTGAAGGTTGTGACGCGGTTATTTCACCAACCATCTTGCCGAACTCCCGGGCCGGTCAAAAAACATCTCCTGAACCAGGACGTCAGTTTAGCAGGGATTGCGCCCGTCACCTACGGCCCTCGCAAACGCGTCCGATTGACGCGGATCAATGATCTTTTTTCGCAAGATGGCATTCTGCTTCGACTGAGAGAGAGCCGGGAGAGGCCATGATGCACTGGGTAGACAAATTGAATGAGCGGGCGAACCTTATGGGACGCATGCTGGAAACCATAGGCGCGATGGATCGCATGCCGATGGGCCAATGCCTTGGTCAAGACTTGCGTGCAGCCGCGAGCCGCTGCAGCAAATGCCTGTCAACCGAGTCCTGCAAGGCTTGGCTTGATGAACACAAGACGGGTGCCTCCGCCCCCATGCCGGAATGCCCGAATTCGGAACTGTTCCGCCGCTGGCTCGATCCGGTCCTGTGAACCACACGGCTTGCGGACAAACATGGGTCCGCAAGCAAGACGCCTAGCCGGCGTTCCGGTTCCGGCGTGAAGCGATGCCGAAGGCAATCAGGGCTGCCAGTGCACCACCGGCAAAGCGGAACGGGAACATGGCCAAAGCCCCGGCATCATGAGATATTATCTGGGGCAGCCCGGTCAGGCCTAGCCCTGTCTCAACGAAAAGAGAGAGCGTTGCCGCAGCAAAACCGGCGATCAGGATCTTGTTGCGCTGGTCCGCACGCCACCCCATCCATGCGCCAATGACAAGCGAGAGGGGGTTGAAGAGCCCGGCAAGACCGAACAAAGAGAGCCAAGTCGAAGAAATCATGACCGTCTGTCTATCCTTTTGAGGGAAAAAAGGCGAGCGGCGTTTTGGCACATCCCTCTATCAATCTCTTCAAATATCTGAAACAAATCTTTTCAACGATTTTTTGCTGAATTACCGCCCGGCAGGAATTCCTGCTTGAGCTGCTTTTCAAAAAACATACAATTCTAGGTATATTGGAGTTATTCTTGTCTATGAGTTTTGCCCCACAACCAAAAGACGCCGATGTAACCATCGGCGAGCTCAAGTCCCGGGACCAGCGCCTGGGGATCAACTGCAATTACTGCGGCCGTTTCCGCTACATGGCTGACAATCAGTTCCGGGCCTCCACAGTGGTTGCCGGGATTGCGGGAAACCTGACTTGCGCCCGCTGCGGATCCGATGACGTGGAGACATTTGCCGTCGCCCGTACCGAAAAGCACGGCTATTGGCCGGCCGAGAGAAGCTGACACCCTAAAAACCGATAGGAAGATCAGGCAACGCCGCGTGCCGTGAAGGGCGCTGCTGCGGTCCCGATTTCCCTGCCCTCTTCGGCCGCTTCCATCATCTCGATCACGGGATCGCCCTCCACATCACTGGGGATGAGAAACAGCCCCAGCCGGTGGCAGAGATTTCCGACCCAAACGGAAGCCGTGACATAGATCATCACCGGGGCGATCACCAGCGGCAGCGCAACTGGCAGCAGCCAGTACCAGAGTTCCGGCGCGAAAAGATGGGCGAAGAACAGCCCCGAAACACCTGTCACGCTCATCCACCAGGAGGCGGACAGGCTTTCCCAGAAGCTGATCGTTCCATCATCGCGGGACGCCGCAGGCCAGCCTGAATCGGCCCCGAAGACGATCTGCATGACAGAGCGGGTCTGGAACATCATATGGATCGGCGCCAGCATCGACGTGACCAGCAGTTCCAGGAAGGAGCTGATAGAGGCCCGCACCGTTCCGCCGTAACGCCAGGCCTCCCGGCGCAGAATGGCGCGGACCAGCAGTGTCAGCTTCGGCAGGATCAGCAGTGCGCCAACGCCAAAGAGCAGTGCGAGAGCCGTGGTGGTTTCCGGATGCGGGAACACCGGGAACGGGGAATGGCCATCGAAATAGACCGGCGGCGGCGCAACGAGGGGCGCGGCCAGACTGGAGACCAGGAAGAACAGCCAGACCGGAGAAGACAGGTAGGAGAAGATCCCCTGAATGATATTGGTCCGGTTCCACAAGCTGAAACGCGGCGCCAGCAGGATCTTTGCGTGCTGCAGGTTGCCCTGACACCAGCGCCGGTCGCGCTTGGCGAATTCGATCATGTTGGGCGGGGCTTCCTCGTAGGAGCCTTCGAGACCCGGGTCGAGACGCACGATCCAGCCGTCGCGGGCAAGCAGGGCAGCCTCGACAGTATCATGACTCAGGATATGCCCGCCAAAGGGCGGCTTGCCGGTCAGGGGCGCCATGCCGCAAGACCCTGCAAAGGCGGCAACCCGAATCAGGGCGTTATGGCCCCAGAACGGACCGGCATCACCCTGAAGGGCCGCAACCCCACGTGTGAAGGTCGGAGCATAGATCCCGGAGGAATATTGCAGCATGCGCCCGAACAGCGTCTTCAGACCAATGGTCTGCGGCAGGCTCTGCAAGAGACCGAGGCGGGGCTCCGCCTCCATCCGCCGGACCATTTCCATGATCGTCTTGCCGCGCATCAGGCTGTCCGCATCTAGCACCAGCATATAGGCATAGGCCCCGCCGGAGGTGCGGACGAAATCGGCAATGTTGCCTGCCTTGCGGCCGACATTCGGAGACCGGTGCCGGTAGTAGAGACATCCGCCAGCTTCCAGCTTCAGAAGCGCCGCGCGATAGGCAGCCTTCTCAGCTTCAACCGCATCGGCGCGGGTGGAATCCGACAGAACATGAAAATCGATGGCATGCCCGCCCGGTTCCGCCTGAAGCGAACGGTACATGGCCTCGATCCGGGCAAAGACCGGACCGCAGGATTCATTGTAGACGGGAACGAGGATCGCGGTCCGGCCTTGCGGCAGGCCGGAAATCGAAGCAGGCGTGTCCGGAGTGAACAGCACGCCGAGAAGCGCGGTACAGGTGCCCCAGGCAAGCCAGAAGGCGGAGATGGCAATCAGGCTGACCCGGACCACGTCAAGCCAGTCATAACCATCCGACTGGGCTATGGTGCCGAACATACTGACGGCGCCAATCGTCAGAATGAGAGTCAGAACCAGGGCGCCAAGGCGCCTGGACTGCACACCGATACCGGCCCTGAAGGCACTGCCAGACCCGCCAGACATGGTCTCTTATCCCTTGCGCCGGAAAGCCCGGACAGGAACGCCTGCTATGCGGCCCAGCGCACTGGTGCGCTTGGCAGCAAAGGGTAGCGCCAGGGACACATTCAACGAATGATCCGGCATGGCCATGGGGAACCGTGGCTGCGGAAATGCCGTGCAACGCAGCACCGTGCTCAAGAGCTGTGCATTGTCTTCCGACAGAACCAGATCTTCCGCGCTCAGCTCCAGGCCGAGAACGCCGAGAGTTTCGGTCAGGCACGCAAGCAAGCTTGCATCGTCGAGATCGGGACGGCCGATCGATGCACGCAGCAGATCAAAGGCTGTTTCGCCGGAAAGGGCGGCGGCCCCGGTCTGCGAATGTCCGTCCTGGGAGGTCAGGCTTCGGAGTTCCATTGATAGATCCACTTTTCTGTCAAGTACTTACCATTAATCTTGAGCCGAAGGCTCATTTCGACGGGGCGGGAACCATCTTCCCGGTCCACGTCAAAAATCAGTCGCCAGGCGCCGTTTTCCACCTTCTGAAGAAGCTGGTTCTCCGGCTTGCCGTTAAAGACGGCCAGATCCGCTTCAACTGGATCATCGCCGCCCAGTGTTTCAAGCCCGCCACCGGCAAAGACCACGACGAACTTGCGCTTGCCCTTTTCCGGATCGGATGCAGCAGAGCCCGCATGGCCGGTCCGGGTCGAAGTCACCAGTGCAAGGTCCGTGCCCGGCTCAGGTTCCCGCCCCCAGATCATCCGGTAGCGGAAATTGAATTCAGCGCCCGCCTCCGCCTTGCGGTTCGGGATCCAGAAGGCGGCAACGTTATCGTGGATCTCCTTCGCCGAAGGGATCTCTGCAAGCATCACCTGCCCGGCCCCCCAGTCATCGATCGTCTCGATCCAGAGAGACGGGCGGCGCTGATACTGGGCCTCGGTGTCGAGGTAGTGCGAGAAGTCCCTGTCCCGCTGGACCAGACCGAACCCCTTGACCCCTTCCTCGTAGAAGAATGACAGTCCGAGCTTGCCGGGATTGCGCATCGGACGCCAAAGCCTGTCACCGGATTTCTCCAGGATCATCAGCCCATCGCTGTCGTGCACTTCCGGCCGGTAATCATCGAACCCGAAATGGTCATTCTCACCGAAGAGATACATAGAAGTCAGCGGTGCGATGCCAAGGCGCTCAATCGCATCTCTGACAAAAAGCCGTGCGGTGACCTGGATCTGAGTATTGATTCCAGGTGTAATCACAAAGGCATAGGCCCCGGTCACACTCGGACTGTCCAGATCCGCCCACAGGCGGATTTCCTGCTGACCTGCCGCCGGACGCTCGATGAAAAAGCGGGAGAAGCGCGGAAACTCTTCCGGACCGCTCACAGCTGTGTTCACCGACAGTCCGCGTGCGGACAGGCCGTAGATGTTGCCCTTGCCCAGCGCCCGAAAGTAGCTGGCCCCCTGAAAAGCGATCAGCTCGTCTTTGTAGTCAGGCCGGTTCAACGGATAGTGAAGCCGGAAACCGGCAATACCGGGCAATTCTACATCGTCGAACTGAGCCGGATCGAGCGGCGCGCGATATTCAAAGTCAGAGGACTTGAAATGCAGCGGGGCCACCGCGCCATCAACCACCTCGAAAATTTCCACAGGCTGCTTGAACAGCCCGCCGGGATGAAAGGCCTGCAGCTCGTAGGAACTGTCCGTGCCCTTCCAGAGCGAGCGGTCCGGACGGAAGCGGATGGCACGCAACTGATCGTAGTCCAGCGCATTCATCGCATCCGGAAGCTTTGAGGCCGGTTCAGAATAAGACCCCTGGGCCCGCTCCCGGGCATTGTTGACGAGATCATCAAACGAAAATTGCGGCGGTGCAGCAGAAGCAGGCTCAGCAGTCTGCGCAAACGCCGCAGGACTCCCAATAGTTCCTGCGGCAGTCGCTGCACAGAAGGTCAGCGCCGCCCCCATCAAAACACGTCTACGATCAATTTCCGACGTCACGTCAACCCAGCCCCGCACACGCAACTCTACCGTTTAGCATCAATAAGATGCTGTTTTTTATGGTAAATTTCAACCACTTCCGATTTTCAGGGTTTGTTGGAAGCGCTCCGCGCATTTCTGACAAGGCCTCCAACAAATGAGCATATGAACCTAAATACAGAAATCTGCAATTGGTTCCGTTCAAGAATGCTGCCATGCAACGATAATGGTTTCATTTTGCTTTCCGAACCGCTTGAGAGCACTTCGGATCCAACGTCCAGAACACCTCCAGAAGCTCTGAAATTCCGGACAATTATTGCTCCCGCCCGGCCCGTAAAGACCGGACATCACGCAATGTTCCCGGAGACTTAAGAAAATAACTATGGCAGTTCCGTGATTTTTGTCAGACGTATGTCAAACACGATTTCTCACGAAAGCATGAAGCGGCCTCCGGAAACACCGGAAACCCTCGACCTTAGGCCCGCGAAAGACTTGCGAGAACAGTTTGCGCGAGTGACAGAGAAGCAGTCAGTCCGGGTGACTCGATACCGTAAAGAGCAATGAATCCGGCGATTCCGTGATTGGAAAAATTATCAACACGAAAATCTGCTGCCGCTTCTCCCGGACCGGAAATCTTCGGCCGGATACCGGAGTAATCCGGCACGAGGGAATTGTCCGGCAAGCCAGGCCAATAGCGGTGGATGGCCGCGTAGAACTTCTGGCTGCGGACCGGATCCACCCGGTAATCGATGCGGTCAACCCATTCCACATCCGGACCGAACCGCGCCTGATGCTGGAGATCAAAGGTCAGGTGGACACCAAGTCCGCCCGGTTCTGGAACAGGATAGACTAGCTGGGAAAAGGGTGCCCTGCCCGCCAGCTTGAAATAACTGCCCTTGGCCAGATAGGCCCCCGGCGGATTGGCACCCGGAATTCCAGCCGCCAGCCCTGGAGCATCGTGCCCGGCGCACAGGATCAGCTCACGGCAGGTGATCGTGTAGGGCTCTCCCCCCTCGCCTTCTGCCGCTACAGTGACGGAGAAACCGTCACGCGGCAGCTTCGAGAGCGACAAAACCCCGGTGTTGAGAACAACCTGCCCGCCATGGGCTTCGAGTTCCCCCTGAAGCGCCAGCATATAGCAATGGCTGTCGATGATGCCGGTCGAGGGGGAAAGCAGCGCCCCTTCCGAGTGAAGCTCCGGCTCAAGAGCCGTCACATCCGCCTTGGTAAGAGCCTTGAGGTCATGCACGCCGTTGGCGGCAGCCTTGGCCCGGATGCCTTCCAGCTCCGCCACCTGTTCCTTGTCCGAAGCGACGATCAGCTTGCCGATCCGCTCATGGGCGACACCGTGCTCGGCGCAGAAGCGGTACAACAGCTCCTTGCCCTCCACACAGGACCGGGCCTTGAGGCTGTCCTTGGGATAATAGATGCCTGCGTGAATGACTTCACTGTTACGGGCACTCGTCTCGGAACCGATCAGGCCATGACGCTCCAGCACCATGACCTCCCGGCCGGACAGGCAAAGCGCCCGGGCGGTGGCAAGCCCCACCGCCCCGGCACCAATCACAAGGGTTTCGACGTCAAACACGTCCAAATCCCCGCTCGGAGGCTTAAGCCCACCAGGTTTCCGGCGTGAACCGGCCAGCGGCCTGTTCGATGACGGAAGCGGTCTGGAACAGGGTGCTTTCGCCGAAGGGGCGTCCGATCAGTTGCAGCCCAAGCGGAAGACCCTTGGAGTCGAGACCTGCGGGAACCGATATCCCCGGAAGACCGGCCATGTTGAGCGTCACGGAGAAGACGTCCTGCAGGTACATCTTGACCGGATCGGCCGCCAGTTCCTTGTCGCCGATGGCGAAAGCGGAAGACGGGGTGATCGGGGTCAGGATGGCATCGACACCGGCATGGAAGGCCTGCTCGAAATCCCGCTTGATCAGGGTGCGGACCTTCTGCGCCTTCAGGTAATAGGCATCGTAATAACCGGCGGAGAGCACATAGGTGCCAACCATGATACGGCGCTGCACTTCCAGGCCGAAGCCTGCCGCGCGGCTGTTCTCGTACATCTCGACGATGTCCTTGCCCGGAACGCGCAGGCCGTAGCGCACGCCATCATAGCGGGCGAGGTTCGAGGAGGCTTCCGCCGGGGCCACGATGTAATAGGCCGGGAGGGCATATTTCGTGTGTGGCAGGGAAATGTCGACGATCTCCGCGCCTGCATCCTTGAGCATCTGGATGCCCTGCTTCCACAGTGCATCGATCTCTTCGGGCATGCCTTCGATGCGGTATTCCGCCGGGATGCCGATCTTGAGACCCTTCACGGACTGGCCGATGGCAGCTTCATAGTCCGGCACTTCGATATCGACCGACGTCGTATCCTTCGCATCGACGCTGGCCATGGACTTCAGCAGGATCGCGGCATCGCGCACGTCATGGGCAATCGGCCCCGCCTGATCGAGGGAAGAGGCATAGGCAACAATGCCCCAGCGCGAACAGCGGCCATAGGTCGGTTTGATGCCGACGGTGCCGGTGAAGGCGGCCGGCTGGCGGATGGATCCGCCCGTATCGGTCGCGGTGGCGCCCATGCACAGACGGGCAGCAACGGCAGCGGCGGACCCGCCGGAGGAACCGCCCGGAACCAGCTTGTCGTCCGAGCCCTTGGCCTTCCACGGATTGACCACCGGACCGTAGTAGGAGCTTTCATTGGAGGAGCCCATGGCGAACTCATCCATGTTGAGCTTGCCGAGCAGCACCGCCCCGTCGGCCCACAGATTGGAGGTCACTGTGGATTCGTAGGTGGGCTTGAAACCGTCGAGAACATGGCTGCAGGCCTGGGTATGGATGCCCTTGGTGGCAAACAGGTCCTTCACGCCAAGCGGAATGCCTTCCAGCGCACCACCTTCACCCTTGGCGAGACGCTCATCGGACGCCTTTGCCATGTCCAGCGCCTTATCGGCGGTCACAGCCACATAGGCGTTCAGCGCGCCATTGCCCGCCTCGATGTTCTTCAGGAACGCCGAGGTCAGGTCTGTCGCGGTGAAATCCTTGCGTTTCAGCGCTTCGCGCGCTTCGGCGATGGTCAGTTTGGTCAAGTCGGTCATTGTCGGGACCTCATTAGGCGGCGTTGACTGGCCGCTGATAGAATATCGAATAGGGGCTGTCCGGATAATCCAGGACAGGACCGCAGCGGGCGAAGCCCGCGTTCTCATAGATGCGCCACGCAGCCGGATGTTTGTCGCCGGTCTCCAGCACGAGGCGGGTCAACCCCTCCTCCTTGGCCAGCGACACGATCCGGTCCAGGATCGCGCTGCCCAGCCCCTGCCCCTGAAAGGCGGGACGGGTGTACATGCGTTTCACCTCGCCGATGCCATCGCCGTGCCGGAGCAAAGCCCCGCAGGCTGCCATTGCGCCTTCCACGCGGGCCACAAAGACAGTCGTCTCCGGCCCGGCCATTTCTTCCGGCGTCATGTGATAGCAAGCCTCGGGCGGCGACAGTTCCAGAAGAACCGCGTTCAATTCGCGGATCATCTGTCTCATCCCGTCGCTAAGCGGGCTTTCGGTGGCGATCGTGGCGGTCATGCGGGTAGCGGCTTACTCGACCACCTTCGGCACCATGAAGAAGTTGTCTTCGCTCATGGGCGCGTTGCGGGTGATGTCGTCCGGATAGTTGCCGTCGGTCACGCCATCCTGACGCTTCTTCATGGTCTGCTCGACAACAGAGGTCAGCGGCTCGACGCCAGTGACATCGACTTCATCAAGCTGTTCAACAAAACCGAGGATACCGTTGAGCTGACCGGTCATGAGCTCTGCGCCCTCATCGCTCACCTTGATACGGGCAAGACGCGCCACGCGTTTGACGGTTTCAATGTCGACGGACATGAACACCCTTCCTTTGATCTGATTTGTCTGCCCCGGCACGAAGCCGGGCATGAGCCCCTGTTTTTCTCAATCCGCCTCCCTGAGCAAGAGCTCTCTCTTGCCTCACGGCAAAAAAGAAGCTTATATCGGTACCAATGGTAACCGAATTAGGAAAATCAAATGCCGGATATTCGCCCGCTGCCCATGACCGCTATCGTCTACCTGGCCTTCGAACCCACCTGGCTTGCCCTCAGCAGGGCTGAGCGGGGCAAATGGGCGGAACATGCAGGCGGCATTCTGGCCAGGCATCCCGGGGTATCGTTCACCTGGTATGATGCAGATGCGCTGTCCGGCAGTTTCACCGACTTTGCCATCTGCAGCTTCACAGACATCCGCGCCTATCACCACCTCTGGGAGGAGCTGCGCGACACAGAGATCTTCACCCGCCCCTATGCACGGATCACCAATGTGACCATGGGCATCGAGAACGGCTATGGCGACTACGAAAAGAGCCCCGGAAATGCCTGATCAGGAGCGCCCGGCCGGGCGCCCGAAGGAGAACCGGATCACAGACGCCCTTCTGGAAACCGCACTCGAAGAGCTTGCTGAAAAAGGCTATGAGGCGATGACGATCGGGAGCCTTGCCGCCCGCGTTCACACCAGCAAACAGGCCGTCTACCGGCGCTGGAATGACAAGGCCGCCCTTGCTGCGGCGGCAATCCGCCATGCCCTGGCGCAGGCCAACCCTGCCCCGCCCCAGCGAGGCAGTGTCGCGCGGGACCTGGAGACGGCCCTCACCAACACGGTCACCGCCCTTCAGGATACACCGCTTGGCAGCGCCATCCGCGCTCTGATCCCCTTGCGCGATCATCCAGACCTCAGAGACGTTCTGAGCGAGGCGGAAGATGCAAGACGGCTGCTGTTGCGGCAGATCTTCATCGCCACCCCCTTTGAGGCCGAGATGGAAACACGGATCGATCTGCTGCTGGGGTTGATCTACTTCAACCATCACATCCGGGCCCGTCAGGTCACGCCCGAGATGATCGGCAGCGCCATTCATCTGGTGCTCGGCCTGACCGCCCCCAAAGCACCGGCGCCTCGCGCAGCTGTGGCGCGCCCGTGATCAGGCTTGATTGGCGGTTTTTCAGCGCCTGAGGCAATCCTTGAGGCCAAGGGCGGGTGCGTTTCCGCACTCGCCGCAAGTCAGGGAGATCTGCCATCATGACCCGTATCCGACCCGCCCTCGCCAGCCTTCTGCTCGGTGCTGCCATACTGACCACCGCCCCGCTTTCCCTTGTTCAGGAATCTGCCTTCGCGGACGAGATCACCAACTACGTAAAGGATGGCGCGGCCATCGGCGGTACGGATCCCGTCGCCTATTTCACCGAGCACAAGCCGGTTCAGGGCAGCGGCCAGTTCACCGCGGACTATCAGGGTGTGACCTGGAAATTCGCCTCCGCCGCAAACCGCGACCTCTTCCAGGCCAACCCGGCGAAATATGCCCCGCAATACGGCGGTTTTTGCGCCTTCGGCGCAAGCAAAGGCTTCAAAGTGCCAGTGGTGCCAAATGCCTGGAAAATCGTGGACGGCAAACTCTACCTGAACAACAGCCCCGCCGTTCAGGAACGCTTTCTCGCCGACACCTCAGGCATCATCCATGATGCAGACCTGAACTGGCAGATCATCAAGGACAAGAAGGCCGAAGACCTGAAGGAACCGATTATCCGGTAGGCTGATCTGATGGCACACCCATCCATTTGCTCTGAATGGCAGGCGCAGCGGTTCCCGCTGCGCCCTCCTTATTGTCTCTGAAACTCAGCCAATCAGCGCCTTGTCGTCACGGCGGACGGCGATGATGGACGAGCGCGGCAGCTTGCCTTCGCCATCCGGGAACGGCGCGCTCGGGTGCTGGATACCGACGAATGCCGTGCGCAGGTCTGCGGACCAGCACAGGCCCGTCACTTCCGAACCGATGGGAGCCGTCAGGAAGCGGGCAATCTCGCCTGTGACCGGATCACCGATCAGCATCTGGTTGTTGCCCTGACCTGCGAAATCCCCTTCGTTGCTGTCTTCCCCATCCGTCTGGATCCACAGCAGCCCGCGGGTGTCGAAAGCCATACCGTCCGGAGAATTAAACATGTTCCCGGCGTTCACGTTCGGCGAGCCTGCATAGGCATCCTTGTGGACCGCCGGGTTGCCGGCCATGACGAACAGATCCCACTTGAACTTCGTATCCGCGTGATCGTCATTCTCCGGATACCAGCGAACGATCTGGCCGTATTCATTCTTTTCGCGCGGGTTCGGACCACCCACCGGGGTTTCGTCGCCACCTGCGTTGGGTTTCACTCCACGGTTCTTGTTGTTGGTCAGCGCGCAATAGGCCTCGACAGCCACCGGGTTCACCGCAATCCATTCCGGACGGTCCATGGTCGTCGCGCCGACCCTGGAAGCTGCCATGCGGGTGAAGATGCAGATTTCCGGCAGGCTCATGCCGGTTGTCCCTTCAGTCAGCGCGAGCCACTCACCGGTGCCATCATCGTGGAACTTGGCAACATAGAGAATGCCATCGTCCAGAAGACCATCGGTGCTGCCACCTGCCTGATAGGTGCCGTTGGAGACGAACTTGTAGAGAAACTCGCCGCGCTCATCATCGCCCATGTAGACAATGACCCGGCCGTCACGTGCCAGGGCGCACTCGGCATTCTCATGCTTGATACGGCCGAGAGCGGTACGCTTGACAGGAGTGGACTCCGGATCAGCCGGGTTGATTTCAACCACGTAACCCGCACGCCTCGGCTCGTTGACGTTCTTGGAGATGTCGAACCGCTCGTCAAACTTCTCATAGGCGTAGCGGGTCTCGACAGAGATGCCGTAGCGCTTGAAGTCTTCCGGCAGTTCGAAGCCTGCATCGGTGGAGCCGAAGTAGCTGTTGAAGTTCTCTTCACAGGTCAGATAGGTGCCCCAGGGGGTCTTGCCTGCGCCGCAGTTGTTAAAGGTGCCGAGAGACTGAGTGCCCTCCGGATCAGCGTCGGTCTTGAGCAGATCATGACCGGCTGCCGGACCCGAGAAAGTCATTGGCGTCAGGTGGGTGATGCGGCGGTTCAGCGGGCTGTCGACCACGATCTTCCAGCCGTCATCTCCCTCAGCAACTTCCATCACGGTCACGCCCTGCAGGTTCTGCAGCTTGCGCACGTCTTCAAGCGACGCAGGCATCCCGCCGTCGTTCTTCGGCAGGTTGATCTTGGGATTCACATATTCATGGTTCACCGTGATCACTTGGCGCTCGCCCACGGTGAAGAACTCCATGCCATCCGTGTTCTCGCCAAAGATACGGTCGGCAGAAGCTGCATCACCGCCCGTTGCGTGATCGAAGTCGGCTGCGTTGGAGAAGAGCTTGTCGCCCCAGCTGGCGACGATATCCCAAGTATAACCTTCCGGGACATGGACAATGCTGTCGGTCGCAATGTCCACCGGCTTGAAAGCAAAACGACTGGCGGTCATCGCTTCAGCAGAGGTCGAGGACAGAAGGCTGGCTGCGGAACCAAGGCCCATAGCTGCGGCGCCAGACCCAAACGCCAGCACGCCCAGGAAACCACGGCGGGACAGAGCGGTTTCGACAACAGCATCAAAGCCGGTCGTCTCAGGGGCCGGGCGCTGCAGTTCGTCCCACTCGTCGAAAGACATGTCATCGGTGTTACGGTCGGTCATAGCTTGCTCTCCAGATGGCTGGCTATTGAAAATGACCAGAACCGGATAGGAGGCTTGCGTGACAGTTCAGCGACATGCGGACCAGGGCACGAGACGGATGTGTTCCGTATGTAATTTTATAACGAAACAACACCATGCGAACGCTAGGATTTCCCCCTAACCGCGGCAAGTTGACGCACTCCGGTTTGGAGATCTCAAGACAGGCCCATCAGCGTCCTTGCAAGCTCCTTTTCAGGCGCTTTGCCGTTCGGACGCCTCTTGCTCATCATAGCGCTGCCGGGCCTGGTCGATAGCCGGCAGGTTGTTGAGTGCCCACTGCCCTAAGCCTTTCAAAGGTTCCCTGAACGATTTCCCGAGCGGTGTCAGCGAATATTCCACCTTGGGCGGGATCGTTGGATGATAGGTGCGGTTGACCATGCCATCCCGCTCCAGTTCGCGCAGGGTGAGGCTCAGCATGCGCTGGGAAATGCCCAGGTTCCGCTTCAGCTCGTTGAACCGCAGTATTCCATAATTCGCCAGTGAAATGACGATCAAAACACTCCAGCGGTCGCCAACGCGAGACAGGACTTCATTGATCCGGCTGCAATCCTTGCACTTGCCTTCAGCCTTCAAGACGGTTCCCTCCGTGTAACCGGGGCTCAAAAATGTGCCTTCTTGCAGCCATTTCCGGTTCCTCATATGTCTTCGATTACAAATCTATACCACTCTTTGCATTGACGGAAGGAAGTCGGAATGACGCAGAGCTCCCTGATCGAGAAGCTGAACTGGCGTTATGCCACCAAGAAGATGGATCCGTCCAAGCCGGTTCCGCAGGAAAAGGTCGACCAGATCGTTGAAGCGATCCGCATGGCCCCGACCTCAAGCGGCGTGCAGCCGTTCGAAGTGTTCGTGATCACCAATCCGGACATCCGCGCCAAGATCCGCCCGGTCGCATGGGATCAGGCTCAGATCACCGACGGCTCCCACCTCATCGTCTTTGCTGCCTGGGACAATTACACCGCCGAGCGCATCGACGCCGTCACCCGGCAGATGACCGACGAACGCGGCGAAATCCCGCTTCTGAATGACTATTATGAGAAGCTGAAGGCAAACTATCTGCCGCGCGATGCCGAGGTGAACTATCACCATGCCGCGCGCCAGGCCTATATCGCTCTCGGCTTTGCCCTGGCTGCCGCCGCTGAACTTGAAGTCGACTGCACGCCGATGGAAGGCTTCGACCCGGCCAAGGTCGACGAAATTCTCGGCCTGAAGGAACGCGGCCTGCGATCCGTCCTCCTGCTTCCGCTCGGCTACCGTCAAGCTGACGCCGACTGGCTGCTGCCGATGAAGAAGGTCCGCAAGTCCAAGGCTGCCATGGTCACGGAAATCGCCTGATCACTCGGGTTCAGGACGTCGAAAACAGAAGGCCCGGCGGAATTTCCTTCCGCCGGGCTTTCTATGCAACTGGTCCGCCTTGCCGCTTTATGCGTCGAAGGCCTCACCCGGCACGGCGACATGCACCTTGCCAGCAGCCTCTCCAAGCCCCTCAAGAAACCTATCCGCGCTCTGGTCGAGCAGACCGAAGGACGCATAGTGGCAAGGAACGATCCTGTCGAAATTGAAGAACCGGTTACAGGCAAGCGCTGCTGACCTGCCGCCCATGGTGAAGCGGTCCCCGATCGGCACGAGGCCGATCTTGGGCGCGTGCAGCTCGTTGATCAGGGCCATGTCGCCGAAAATATCCGTATCCCCCATATGGTAGAGCACCGGTTCGCCCGGCGCTGCAATGATCAGCCCGTGCGGATTGCCCAGATAGGTGATTCCACCATCCGAACTGGTGGATGAGGAGTGATGCGCCACAGTCAGGCCGACCTTGAAGGGGCCGACATCCACCATGCCGCCGGAGTTCATCGGATTGACGTTCGAGATCCCTTTGGAAGAGGCCCAGCCGCAGATTTCCGCATTGCCGGTCAGCTGCGCCCCCGTCTCCTTTAAGATGTGGATGCTGTCGCCAATGTGATCGTCGTGACCATGGGTCAAGAGCACATGAGTTACGCCTTCACTTGCCTTGGAGACGGTCAAACCTTTCGGAAACGAAGGGTTTCCGGTGAAGAACGGATCGATAAGGATCGTCGCGTCCTTGATCTCGATCTTGAAGGCAGCGTGTCCATACCAGGTGATTTTCATGGCTGAGGTCTTCCTTGTTTCAATGGTCCAGCTGCCTCACGGCATCGCGCTTCTGCAATCTGGCAAAGGTTCGGGCCGCTGGCCGAACCGTTACCCTGAAAGTTAGATACTCCGGCGCCTATGACAAGCCTCCGCCAGGCTATTGCGCAACAAAGCCCTGACCGCGCATAAAGTGCTCATGACAAAACCGTATGCGCCCCTTGAAACCGGAGCGGAGGCATCTGCCTCCCGGAAGCCATTGCCCGGAACCGGCCCAGCCGGTGATCAGGCAAAACGCCTGACGAGCGCCGTCATCGCTGATGAGCTTGAGGCGGAAATCATAGATGGCCGTCTGGCTCCCGGAACCCGGCTGGACGAGCATGCGCTGACGGAACGGTTCGGCGTCTCCCGCACACCCGTGCGCGAAGCCCTTCACGAACTGGCCTCCCGTGCCCTGGCCGAGCGCGTTCCCTATCGCGGGGTCATTGTTGCGGAGATCACCCGCGAGCGGATCGACGCCCTGTTCGAGACGATGGGGGAGATCGAGGCCACTTGCGGGCGCCTTGCCGCGGAGCGCATGACTGTGAGCGAGCGGGCGGCTCTGGAAGATCTTCACCAGACCATGTCCAGCCTCGCAGCAGCCGGTCGGGACCGGGAGTATGAAGAGGCCAATACCGCGTTCCATACGGCGATTTTCAAGGGAACGCATAATCCCGAGCTGATCGACGTTGCCAACGCCCTCCGGCTGAAACTCGCCCCTTTCCGCAAGTCACAGCTGAGGGCGGTCGTCCGCATGCAACGCTCCAACGAGGAACACGCGGCCATTGTTGCCGCGGTTATCGAGCGCGATGGCAAGCAGGCCGAAAAAGCTCTCCGCCGCCATCTCATGAGCGCAGCCAAGGCGGTGCTTGCCAAGATGGCGTGATCCTCTGCCGCTTTCGACCTCGTGGGTTTAAAGCGTCTGAAGGCGGGGTACCTAAGTTTTGGACGATGTTGTCGTCCGCTCATCCTTCGAGACGCCTGGCATCCGCCAGGCTCCTCAGGATGAGGGAGTGGTTTGGCGCGGACAGTTTCTTCTACGCTTTCAACCCGATCACCTCATCCTGAGGAACCGCGAAGCGGTGAGGTTGACGACAAACTCAGGTTTCAAGGATTTTTCTCCGCGCCGTCCCGGCCTTGAGCCGGGACCTGTCTAAAAAACCTATTTCTTTCAATAGAATAAATAGGCAATAGATCCCGGATCTTCGCTTCGCTACGTCCGGGAAGGCGCAGTGGTGGAGTTTGTCAGCAGTCTGACCGCGGAGCGGTGTCTCGAAGGAGGGGCAAATTGCACCTTCTCCCACAAATCCTGCTGATCACTGGCGCTTGACCAGAGTTGCTGGTAAAGCCGGATCATGGCATCTGACCCCACATTGACGCTGGACGCGTTTCTCGAAGTCCTGCGCCCGAACAGCCGCTTGATCGGACTGGATCTCGGCACCAAGACCATTGGTCTTGCCCTCTCCGACCTTGGCCGGGGCATTGCTTCGCCCATGGAGACGATCCGGCGCAAGAAATTCACCCTGGACGCGCAGGAACTCCTGAAAATCTGCGCGAAACAGGAAGTCGGCGGTCTGGTTCTCGGCCTGCCGCTCAACATGGATGGCAGCGAAGGCCCCCGTGTTCAGGCGACCCGCGCCTTTGCCCGCAACCTCGCCCCCATGACCGATCTGCCGATAACCCTGTGGGATGAACGCCTGTCGACGGCCGCCGTCACCCGCACGCTGCTTGAGGCCGATGCCAGCCGGGCCCGGCGCGGCGAGGTCGTTGACAAGATGGCTGCCGCCTTCATTTTGCAAGGCTTCCTCGACCGGCTGGGCCATCTGCAGCAGGACCAGCCAGCCGCCCGCCGCAGCTTCACCATCTACGAAGACTGATCCTTTCCCATGCTGATGACGCTCAATGCCCTGCTGCCGATCATCCTGGTGATCGCGTCCGGCTATGCCGTGGCCCGAACCGGACTGATCACCGGCGAGCAGTGGTGCGGGATCGAGCGTCTGGCCTATTACGTGCTGTTTCCCGCGGTCCTGTTCCGCACCATCTCGACGGTGGATTTTTCGAAACTGCCGGCCCTGGGCATGGGAGCCTCGCTGGTCGCCACCCTGCTGACCGCGGCAGGGCTTCTCCTTTTGGCCCGCAAGCCGCTGGAAGCCGTGTGGAAGATCAACGGGCCGCGCTTCACCTCGATTTTTCAAGGCACCTTGCGCTGGAATGCCATGATTGCCCTGGCCATTGCCGACAATGTGGTGGGCAAGGAGGGGCTCGGTATCCTCGCCATCGCCATGGTGTTCATGATCCCCCTTTTGAACATCATGTCGATCCTCGTTCTGTCCCACTACGCCAGTGGAACAGCCCCCAGCGCCCTCAAGATCCTGCGGGACCTGTTTACAAACCCGTTCATCCTGTCGATCGGTGCAGGGATTCTCGTGAACCTTTCCGGGATCGCCCTGCCTGGCGCGCTCGATTCGACGCTGGAAATTTTCGGCAGAGCCTCACTTCCCATCGGCATCATCTGTGTGGGAGCCAGTCTGGACCTCAGCTCCCTGCGGCGCCCGGGCGTTGCCCTGACCCTTGGAACTTTCCTGCGCCCGCTCTTTCTGCCCCTGACCGCCTTCCTCTACACGCTTGCATTCGGCGTGTCGGGACCGGCACAAATGATTGTCATCATTGCCTGTTCGGTTCCCGCCGCCAGCAACTCCTACATTCTTGCGCGGCAAATGGGAGGCGATGCCAAGCTGATGGCGGAAATCATCACACTGCAGACCCTGACCGCCTCGGCAACCATCCCCATCGCCCTGCTGATTTTTGGCTAACTGGACAAATACCGAGCGCTTTATCCGCCCCGTGTGTGGACAGGCATCTGCTGTGAAACTCAACCCTTGTGGACTCGCCCGCTCAGGCCTATAGCCTAGGCTTCGATGAGCGCAAACGAACCCCGTCGACACGACCTTTTCCCCCATCGTCATTTGCTGGGCATAGAAGGTCTTCAACCCCACGAAATCCTGGGCCTTCTGGACCGGGCGGAAGATGCCATTGAGGTGAGCCGCCAGGTGGAAAAGAAGAAGTCCGTTCTTCGTGGACGCACCCAGATCAACCTCTTCTTCGAGGCATCGACCCGGACGCAAAGCTCCTTCGAGCTGGCGGGCAAACGGCTCGGCGCCGACGTGATGAACATGTCCGTCTCCTCTTCCTCGGTGAAGAAGGGTGAGACCCTGATCGACACGGCCGCCACGCTGAATGCGATGCATCCGGATCTTCTGGTGGTGCGCCACCATGCAGCGGGTGCTGTGCATCTTCTGGCGCGCAAGGTCGGCTGCTCGGTGGTGAATGCGGGCGACGGCTCCCATGAGCACCCGACCCAGGCCCTGCTGGATGCCCTGACCATCCGCCGCCACAGGGGAACGGTCTCGCGCCTCACCATCGCGATTTGCGGCGACATCCTGCATTCCCGCGTGGCCAGGTCGAACATCATCCTGCTCAATGCCCTTGGCGCCCGCGTCCGGGTCATTGCCCCCTCCACGCTTCTGCCCAGCGGCATCGAGCGCATGGGCGTTGAAGTCTTCCGCGATATGAAGGAAGGCCTGAAGGGCGTCGATATCGTCATGATGCTGCGCCTTCAGCGCGAGCGCATGAACGGTGCCTTCATTCCCTCCGTGCGCGAATATTACCGCTACTACGGCCTGGATGCGGAAAAGCTGGCCTTCGCCAATGAAGGCGCGCTCGTCATGCACCCCGGCCCGATGAACCGGGGCGTCGAGATCGACCCCGCTGTTGCCGACGGGCCGCAGAGCCTGATCCGCGAACAGGTGGAAATGGGCGTCGCCGTTCGCATGGCGGTCCTTGAAGCTCTCTCTGCCCATCTGCCGAACCAGTAGGATCCGACCCGTGGCCAAAGACACAGCAACACCCCTGGTTCTGACGAATGCGCGGGTCATCGACCCGGCACGCGGACTGGACGCTGCAGGCAGCGTCATTCTTCAAGACGGGCTCATCTTGGCGGCAGGACCCGAAGCGCTCAACCAGGGCACTCCGGACGGAGCGGATATCATCGATTGCAGCGGCGCAATCGTTGCTCCCGGCCTGATCGACATGGGCGTCTCCGTCGGGGAACCCGGCCATGAGCACCGGGAAACCTTCGCCAGTGCCAGTGAAGCGGCAGCGGCAGGCGGCATCACAACCATCGTCACCATGCCCGAGACCGATCCGATCATCGACGATCCGGCCCTGGTGGACTTCATCCTGCGCCGCGCCCGTGACACCGCCATCGTCAACGTCAAGCCCATGGCCGCCCTGACCAAGGGCCTCAATGGCGCGGACATGACCGAGATCGGCCTGTTGCAGGAAGCCGGCGCCGTGGCCTTCACCAATGGCCACAAGTCGGTGCGCAATGCGCAGATCATGCGCCGCCTCCTGACCTATGCCCGGGATTTCGACGCGCTTGTCGTTCATCATCCGGAAGACCCGGATCTGGCCGGCGGCACCATGAATGAAGGCCTCAGCGCCTCCTGGAAGGGCCTGTCCGGCGTGCCGCGCGAAGCGGAAATCATCATGCTGGAGCGCGACCTGCGTCTGGTTGCCATGTCCAGGGGCCGCTATCACGCCAGCCTCCTCTCCACATCGGACTCCGCCGATGTGATCCGCGCGGGCAAGGACCGGGGGCTGAACGTGACCGCAGGGGTCTCGATCAACCATCTGACCCAGAACGAAAACGACATCGGCCCCTACCGGACCTTCTTCAAGATGTCGCCGCCGCTCCGCAACGAGGACGACCGCAACGCCATGATCAAGGCGGTAGCGGATGGCACAGTTGATATCATCTGCTCCAACCATGATCCGCAGGACGTGGAAACCAAGCGGCATCCCTGGGCGGAAGCAGAGGACGGCGCCATTGGCCTGGAAACCCTGCTGGCAGCAGCCCTGC
Source organism: Roseibium litorale (assembly GCF_014842915.1). Taxonomy (GTDB): domain Bacteria; phylum Pseudomonadota; class Alphaproteobacteria; order Rhizobiales; family Stappiaceae; genus Roseibium; species Roseibium litorale. The sequence goes on from NZ_JACYXI010000001.1 coordinate 164,327, forward strand.
GGCTCTACCACGCGGGCGATATCGGTCTCGTGCCCCTGCTTGCGGCCATGACCATCAACCCGGCCAAGCGCCTCGGCCTCGACGCCGGACGCCTCAGCGCAGGAGCTCCGGCAGACGTCAACGTCTTCGACCCAGACCGCCCCTGGGTCCTGGAAAAAAGCGCCATCCGCTCAAGGTCGAAAAACTCGCCCTTCGAGGATGCCCGTTTTTCCGGCCGGGTGCTGCGGACAATCGTTGCGGGGCGGACTGTCTACACTTATGATTGAGTGAAACATTATTAAATCCCAAGCGCGAGTCGAGGCGGTATGAGCTCCATTGGAACGTACTTTCTAAGGCTCGCGTTTTGCCTCGTGGTGTATGGTGCGAACTCACTCAAACCCACGTTGGCGCATAGCCCGTATTTCACCGAGACGGTCCAAGCAATCAGTCAGGAGTTCGGACCGGTCAGCTACAAGGTCCTGAACGGCGACGGCGTTCTCTTTGCCGACCCGAAACGCCTTGTAGCTGTCACTGAAGGTGGAAACCTCCTCGCGGCCTCACCTCTTTCTTCTCTCTTGCTGCTTCACTGCACGACAGAACCGCCACGCTCCTGTGCTGGCTATGACGCTCTGTCCGGTCAGGTTTTCGAACCTGATGAGGGGCGTTGGCTGCTTGGCCCAGAGATAGAGGAAGACGGCAAACCGCTCGTCTATCCCGAACTGTTGCCCCCGGCCTCAGGGTTTGTCTCCAGGTACCCCTCCCTATCAGAGCTGCTGTATTTCGAGGGTTTCCTGGCTGCCCAAATGCCAAAAACAGCTGCGGTTCTGGTCTCTAGCTGGACCGTCATCTGGCTATTGGCAACCAGGTTGTTTACGAGAGCGCGCCGGAGCCAATGGCGTTTTTCGCCGGTCAGTTTCCGGGGAATTGCGGGCACTCTCGCGAGTATCCTGGCAATGACAGGGATTTTGACATTTACCATTTACGCGTGGCTGTTTTTTCCAACGTCGCCACTGTTCGCCGCAACGTCTTGTGCTCTTGGTCTGGCGCTGGCACTCATGGTGAGGAAACTTGTAAAACGTTTGTCTTTTAGCCATCGGGCCGTAGGTCAGGAAGGATAATTCCTGGTTTTCCAGACCGCCCCGCTTGCACCCTGCCAGTTCACCGGGTAACGACTCTGAAAACTGCGGAAGATCGACAGTGAGGAACGCTTCAAGTGAACGAAACCACCAATGCTGATGTCATTCATGGCGCCTTTGCAATGATGTCCGTCTGGCAAGGCTTTGCAGTTCTGATCCTTGGCTACCTTCTCGGGTCCATTCCCTTCGGCCTGATCATCACCCGCATGGCCGGGCTGGGGGACATCCGCAAGATCGGCTCTGGCAACATCGGCACGACCAATGTTCTGCGCACGGGCAAGAAGTCTCTGGCTGCGGCGACCCTTCTGTGTGACGCGTTGAAGGGCACTGTTGCAGCCCTTCTCGCCAAGTCTTTCGTTGGCCCGGATGCTGCGCTGGTTGCCGGGTTTGCAGCCTTTATCGGGCATCTGTTTCCGGTCTGGCTTGGGTTCAAGGGCGGCAAGGGCGTTGCCACCTATCTCGGCATTCTGCTTGCGCTTGCCTGGCCGGTCGGCATCGCCTTCGCGCTGATCTGGCTCGCCATGGCCTTCACCCTGCGCTACTCGTCTCTTTCGGCTCTGACCGCCAGCCTGATTTCGCCCTTCGTGCTGCTGGCCATGGGAGACAACCGCACGGCACTGGTCTTCGGTGCCATGTCCCTGATCCTCTGGCTCAAACACCACGAGAACATCGGACGGCTGCTCAGCGGCAAGGAATCCAAGATTGGCGCGAAATCGTCTCCTGCTCCGGCGGCTGACAGCGGCGGCGGAACAGCCTGATGGACAGGGAGCCTGACCATAAAGGCTCCCTCCTATTAAGCGAGGCCCAGCGCCTCGCCTGGCTCCGGCTTATCCGGTCTGAAAATGTCGGGCCCGCCACGTTCCGCGAACTGATCAATCATTTCGGCTCGGCGGAAGCGGCCCTTTCCCAGCTTCCAGCCCTCTCCCGCCGTGGCGGCAAGGCTGCCATCCGCGTCTGCCCTGTGCATGATGCGATGGAGGAATATGAGGCGCTTCAACGCATGGGCGCCCGGCTGGTGGCGCTTGGCGAGCCGGGTTATCCGCCGCATCTGCGCCATATCGACGGACCTCCACCGCTTCTTTCTGTTACATGCGGCAACGCCCTCACCCAGCCCAAGGCCATAGCGGTTGTCGGCGCCCGGAATGCTTCTCTTGCCGGGCGCAAAATGGCGCATCTCATGGCGGAGGAGCTGTCGCGGCGCGGCCATGTCATCGTCTCCGGCCTTGCCCGGGGCATTGATGCGGCAGCCCACGGCGCATCGCTGCGCGGTGGCACGGTCGCCGTTCTGGCTGGCGGCATCGACATTCTTTATCCGCCCGAGCACGGCGTACTGCTTGCGGATATTCTGTCGAACGGCGGTAATGCGGTCACCGAGATGCCCTTTGGCTGGAAACCGCGCGGGCGGGATTTTCCGCGCAGGAACCGCTTGATCAGCGGCATCTCCCTTGGTGTCATCGTGATTGAAGCTGCCAAGGGATCCGGTTCGCTGCACACCGCCCGTTTTGCCCTGGAACAGAACCGGGACATCTTCGCGGTTCCAGGCTCGCCGCTTGATCCCCGTTCGGAAGGCGCAAACAACCTGATTCGCCAGGGTGCAACACTCATCACTTGCGCAGATGACGTGGAAGAAGCTCTAGCAGGACGGATCGAACCGGATCTTCCTTTCGATCTTCAAGCGGAAGAGCCGGAAGGTCTCAGCAGCGGCTCACCGCCCGAGCCGAGCGAGAGTCTCAGAGAGCGCCTCATCATGGCCCTCGGACCAACGCCGGTCGGGATCGACGAGCTGGTCCGGCATACCGGTGAGAGCGCCAGAATGATCCAGATCCTGCTTCTGGAACTGGAGCTTGCCGGGCGTCTCGAACGGCATCGCGGACAGCGGGTTTCGCTTGTCTACTAAAACCGTCTGAAGAGCGCTCAGATCTCGTGCCCTTCCACGGACCAATAGGCCTTTGCCTGCTGCGGCAAGGTTTCAAGCATGGCGTCAAATGTCTTTGTCTCCACATGCTTGCGCAAGGCCCTCGCAACGTCCTCGATCACGGTCACCGGAGAAAAATTGTGGTGCTGGCGGAGATGCGCGACCTCTTCAGCCATTTCCTGCCTCGACAAAAACGGCCTAGGTTCCCGTCCAATATCCCAGTCCTTCACAAAAATCGCGCGCAGGACCGCGGGCAATTCATTGGCGAAACGCAGGCCCTCGGCGGCCGTCAGCCGGGCCCTGAAAACCAGGAAAACACCCTGAACGCAGGTGTAGGTCTGGTTCCGAGTGGTCAGGTCCAGAGCCTCCCGCGCATCCTCCAAAAACCGGTCAAACTGCTGGCTTGCTGTCTGGTACTCGTTCGGCATGGGCATTGCGTTCCGGCCTTCCGCGCTGTCTTTGGTTGCTGGCAAGGCCCTTTTGCCGTGCGTGCCCGCCAGACGTCAACCAGTGCATGCGGACCGCAGACGGTGGAAAAGCAGCATTTTCGGCTATGACTTGACCTTGAGGCCACAAACGTACATTTGACAGGCGGCTTTCGATCCCTGATCGTCGCCATGACAAAAAGACACGTAATGTGCGGCACAAGCCGGTCCGCTGGGGACACCGGCCTGCTCTCACCAGCATCTGGGTACTGATGAACATCGTCATTGTGGAATCGCCGGCGAAAGCCAAGACGATCAACAAATATCTCGGGAAGGATTATCACGTCCTGGCTTCCTACGGCCATGTGCGTGACCTTCCGGCCAAAGACGGTTCCGTCCGCCCGGACGAAGATTTTGCCATGAGCTGGGAGGTCGACGGCAAGTCGAGCAAGCGCCTCTCTGAGATCGCCAATGCGGTCAAGGATGCCGACCGCCTCATTCTCGCGACTGACCCGGATCGCGAAGGGGAAGCCATTTCGTGGCACGTTCTGGAAGTGCTCCAGAAAAAGAAGGTGCTGAAGGACAAGCCGGTCGAGCGCGTCGTCTTCAACGCCATCACCAAGACGGCGATCCTGGAGGCGATGAAGAACCCGCGTCCGCTGGACACGCCGCTGGTGGATGCTTATCTCGCCCGCCGCGCCCTCGACTATCTTGTCGGCTTTACCCTCTCTCCTGTCCTGTGGCGCAAGCTGCCGGGCGCGCGCTCCGCTGGCCGTGTCCAGTCCGTCGCGCTGCGTCTCATCTGCGACCGGGAAATGGAGATCGAGGTCTTCAAGGCCCAGGAATACTGGTCGATCCTTGCCAATCTGAAGACGCCTTCCGGCGACGCCCTGTCTGCGGGTATCACCGGTTTTGACGGCAAGAAGCTGGGCCGCCTGGACATCACCTCCGAGGCGGAAGCCACCACGATCAAGCGGATGCTGGAAAGCGCGGCCTTCGCCGTCGACAGCGTCGTCTCCAAGCCCGCCAAGCGTAACCCGGCTCCTCCCTTCACCACGTCCACCCTGCAGCAGGAAGCCTCGCGCAAGCTCGGCTTTTCCGCATCGCGGACCATGCAGGTCGCCCAGAAGCTTTATGAAGGCATCTCGATCGGCGGCGAGACCTCCGGTCTCATCACCTATATGCGTACCGACGGTGTGCAGATCGCCCAGGAAGCCATCACCGCTGCCCGGCAGGTGATCGGCCAGGATTTCGGCGCCAATTACGTTCCGGAAAAGCCGCGTTTCTACTCCACCAAGGCCAAGAACGCCCAGGAAGCGCACGAAGCGATCCGCCCGACGGATCTTTCCCGCCGCCCGAAGGATGTAGCCCGGTTCCTCGACCCGGATCAGGCCCGTCTCTACGAGCTGATCTGGAAGCGGACCATGGCCAGCCAGATGGAAAGCGCCGTTCTGGAGCGCACCACCATCGACATCACGGCCAAGGGTTCCGGCAAGACCGCAGCGCTGCGCGCCTCCGGCTCCGTCGTCCGTTTCGATGGCTTCCTGGCGCTCTATCAGGAAGGCCGCGACGACGACGAGGACGAAGGTTCCCGCCGCCTGCCGGCCGTGGATGAAGGCGCAAGCCTTGCCCTGGCAGGTACGGCTGCAGAAGCCATCGAAGCCGGTCAGCATTTCACCACGCCGCCGCCACGCTACACCGAAGCCAGCCTCGTCAAGAAGATGGAAGAGCTGGGCATCGGCCGCCCGTCCACCTATGCATCGACCCTGCAAACTCTTCGCGACCGCGACTATGTCGAGCTGGAGAAGAAGCAGCTTGTCCCTCAGGACAAGGGCCGGATCGTGATCGCCTTCCTGGAAAGCTTCTTCAACCGCTATGTGGAGTTCGACTTCACCGCGAGCCTTGAAGAGCAGCTCGACAAGATTTCCGCAGGCGAACTGTCCTGGCAGGAAGTTCTGCGTGACTTCTGGCGCGACTTTCACGGCGCTGTCGACGAGATCAAGGACCTGCGCGTTTCCGAGGTTCTGGACGCTCTGAATGAGCTTCTGGCCCCGCATATCTTCCCGGCCAAGGAAGATGGCTCGGATCCACGCGCCTGCCCGTCCTGTTCAAATGGCCAGCTGTCGCTGAAGGTCTCCCGCTTCGGTGCCTTTATCGGCTGCAACAACTATCCTGAGTGCAACTACACCCGCCAGCTGGCCAAGTCGTCCGGTGATGGCGAGGACGGCGCGACGCCGGATGGCCCGAAGCTGCTCGGACAGGATCCCGAAACCGGTCTCGACGTCTCCTTGCGTGTTGGACGCTTCGGGCCTTACGTGCAGCTCGGCGAGGAAGCCAAGCCCAAGCGCTCATCCCTGCCGAAGGGATGGTCCGCGGCCGATCTGGATCTGGAGAAGGCCCTTCAGGTGCTGTCCCTGCCACGCGAGGTGGGACTGCATCCGGAAGATGGCAAGATGATCACGTCGAACCTTGGCCGCTTCGGGCCCTACGTGCATCACGAGGGCACCTATGCGAACCTGTCCTCGCCGGATGAAGTGTTCTCGGTCGGCCTCAACCGCGCCGTCGATGTTCTGGCGGAAAAGCGGGCCAAGGGCGGACGCGGACGCGCAGCGGCAACCCCGCTGAAAGAACTGGGGGAACATCCCACCGAAGGCGGTCCGGTCAATGTCTATGATGGGCGCTACGGTCCCTATGTGAAATTCGGCAAGGTCAACGCCACGCTTCCGAAGGACACGGACCCGCAGGCCGTGACCCTGGAACAGGCCGTCGAACTGATCGCAGCCAAGGCCCCCAAGGGCGCAGCCAAGAAGAAGGCTCCGGCCAAGAAACCAGCCGCCAAGAAGGCCGCAAGCAAAACCACAGCCGGGAAGAAACCGGCTGCCAAGAAAACCGCCGCGAAAAAACCTGCGGCCAAAAAGACCGCATCCAAGGCGAAAGCGCCTGCTGATGATGCCGGTCCGGAAGACGGATCTTGAACGCAAGACGCATCGCCCCGCCCAAAGGGGCAAACCGCAAGCCCAAGCCGGGAGCCAAAACTCCCGGTGAATTCCCCTCGCGCGAAGATCTTCTGACCTTCATCGCCGACAACCCCGGCAAGGCCGGCAAGCGCGAGATCGCGCGCCATTTCGGCATTGTCGGCGCCGCGCGCATCCAGCTCAAGAAAATGCTGAAGGACCTCGGCGAAGAGGGCCTGGTGGAACGGCGCCAGAAGCGCCTGATCCGCCCGGGCGACCTGCCGCCGGTCTTTGTTGTCAGCCTGGTCGCCCGTGATCCGGACGGCGAACTTCTGGGCGAACCGGTGGAGTGGGACGACGAGGCGGGCAGCCCGCCCAAGGTGCTGGTTCTGACCGGCCGCTCGAACAAGATGCCCCAGCCCGGCATCGGTGACCGTGCCCTGGTGCGCCTGACAGAGGCCGAGGAACACGGCGAAGCCCAGCACACAGCCCGTGTCATCAAGGTTCTGGAAAAGGCTCAGGGGGCCATTCTGGGCATCCTGCGCATGCGCGGGCCGGGCAAGCCACCCTATCTGGAACCCATCGACATCAAGCAGCGCGAACTGGACGTGGACCCGCGCGAGCTGAACGAGGCCGAAGACGGCGATCTCGTCAGCGTGCAGGTCAACCGCAGCGGCAGCTATGGCACGCCGCGCGCTGCCATCGTCCAGCGCTTTGGCTCCATGAAATCGGAAAAGGCGGTCTCCGAGATCGCCCTCCACTCCCATGGCATTCCCCATGTCTTCCCCTCTGCCGTCGAGGTTGAGGCGGAGAAGGCGCAGCCGGTCACGCTCGGCCAGCGCGAGGACTGGCGCCAGATCCCGCTGCTCACCATCGACCCGCCAGATGCCAAGGACCATGACGACGCGGTCTTTGCGGAACCGGATGAAGATCCGGACAATGAAGGCGGCCATGTCGTCTATGTCGCCATCGCCGACGTCGCTTATTATGTCCGTCCTGGATCGGCGCTGGACCGGGAAGCGCATTTGCGCGGCAACTCGGTCTATTTCCCGGACCGGGTGATCCCGATGCTGCCGGAGCGGATCTCCAACGATCTGTGCTCCCTGCGCGAGAAGGAGGACCGCCCTGCCCTTGCCGTGCGCATGGTGTTCGACAAGCACGGCGCCCGCCGGGGCCACACGTTCCACCGGGTGCTGATGCGCTCGGCGGCAAAGCTGTCCTATCTGCAGGCTCAAAAGGCCATTGAAGGCGTCACCGACGAAAAGACGGAGACGCTTGTCGAAGGCGTGCTGAAGCCGCTCTGGGCGGCCTATGCCTGCCTGAAGAAGGCGCGGGATGCCCGTGAGCCTCTGGAACTGGACCTGCCGGAACGCAAGATCAAGCTGAAGCCGGATGGAACGGTCGATCACGTCTATGTGCCCGAGCGTCTGGACGCCCACAAGCTGATCGAGGAGTTCATGATCCAGGCCAACGTTTCGGCTGCCGAAACGCTGGAGCGGAAAAAAACGCCACTGCTCTACCGTGTCCATGATGCCTCGACACCGGAGAAGCTGCAGAACCTCAAGGACTTCCTGTCGACGCTCAACATGAAGCTGCCGTCAGCGGGCGGCCTCAGGCCCTCGGTCTTCAACGGCATTCTGGCCAAGGTGAAGGACACGCCCCAGGCGCAGCTCGTCAATGAGGTGGTTCTGCGCAGTCAGGCCCAGGCGGAATATACGCCGCAGAACATCGGACACTTCGGCCTGAACCTGCGCCGTTATGCCCATTTTACCTCGCCGATCCGGCGCTATGCGGATCTGATCGTGCACCGGGGCCTGATCCGGGCACTGGGGCTTGGCAATGATGGACTGCCAGAAGGTATCGAGGACAAGCTGGAGGCCATCGGCGCGGAAATCTCCGGCGCAGAGCGGCGGGCCATGCTGGCGGAGCGCGACACCATCGACCGGCTGATTGCGCTTTGGATGACGGACCGGGTGGGCGCCACCTTCCAGGGCCGCATTGGCGGCGTCGTGAAGTCGGGCCTGTTCATCCGCCTGGACGATACCGGTGCGGACGGGTTCATTCCCGCCTCCACCATCGGCATCGATTATTACCGGTATGACGAAGGGTCGCATTCCCTCATTGGTGACAAAACCGGCGAAACCTATCAACTTGGCGACAACGTCGAAGTCCGGCTTGTGGAAGCAGCCCCCTTTGCCGGGGCGTTGCGGTTTGAAATGCTGAGCCGGGGCCGTATGGGCGGCAAGCAGGTGCGTGCCTCCAGGGCGAAGGCCAAAGGGGGCAGCAAGGCCTCAACCAGCCGCAAGCGGATCACCTCCCGCCGGGGTGGGTCTTCGGCACCGTCGAAATCCAGGAAGAAGTAAGGCCAGGATACCGCCTATGAGCGTGCATTACTCAACTGCCTCAGGCATTGAAGCAGAAGATGTTCCGAAGAAGCCGCGCCGCGCCGTGATGCCGGCCCTGCTGCGCGGCTGCCTGTGCCGTTGCCCGGCCTGCGGCAAGGGCAAGCTGTTCAAGGGATATCTGACAACCGTTCATGCGTGTGAGGCTTGCGGCCAGGCGATCCACCATCACCGCGCCGATGATGCGCCGCCCTACTTCACCATCACCATTGTCGGTCACATCATCGTGCCGGGAATGCTGACCGTGGAACTGCTGTACCATCCGGAACTGTGGGTTCACATGGTGCTGTGGGTGCCTCTGACAATCTTGCTGTCCCTTGGCCTGCTCCGGCCGGTCAAAGGCGCGCTGATTGGCCTCCAGTGGGCGCTCTACATGCACGGCTTCGATCCCGAGGCCGGGGAAGATCTTCCGGAGCCCGATCCTGCTGGGAGGCTGAGAACCGAATGAAGACCGGACTGGCGGCCAAGCTCGGCAAGGACGAGCAGAAGGGCAAGTTTCCCTATATGCGCCCGAAAGACGCGGCCACATTGCTGATTCTGGACCGGGACGGCCGCTCAACCCGTGTCCTCATGGGCCGCAGGCATATGGGGCACACCTTCATGCCGGGCAAGTTCGTCTTCCCCGGCGGGCGTGTCGACCCGGCCGACAGCCGGATCACGGCAGCAGGCGACTATCACCCTGTCGTCGGGGAAAAGCTGTCCCGGGATCTGAAAGGCCCCAAAACCGCAGCCCGTGTGAGGGCGCTAGCGCTAGCGGCCATCCGGGAAACCTATGAGGAAGCCGGTCTCTTTGTCGGGAAAAAGCAGGAAGCGCAGAAAGCGCTCCGGCTTGGAAAGGGTTTCGAGGCCTTCGCCGAACGCGGCATCCTGCCGGACCTGCAGCCGATCCGCTTCATCGCGCGGGCCATCACCCCTCCCAACCGCTCGCGCCGCTTCGACACACGGTTTCTGGCCGTCTTCGCGGATTCCATAGCGGACCGGCTGGAAGGTGGGCTTGGCCCGTCCGGGGAGCTGGAAGACATCGCCTGGCTGACGCTGGACGAGGCAAAAGCCATGGACGAGCTGCCCATGATCACCCGCCAGGTGCTGCACGACTTGCAGGAACGCCTGGGCCCTGACCCGGACCTGAAGCCGGAATCATCTCTGCCGTTTTACTTCTACAAAGCGGGAGATTTTCAAAAAGTGCTGCTCTGACAAGAGCATCACGTCCTTCTCGCCGGTGCGCGGAGCACGGGAACCGGGGATTTATCGGCAGCTTTTACGGCAAAGCTTGACTTTATCCGGATCCTGAGTACTTTGCGCGCTGATTTCGGAACACAGGGCAGATTGATCGCCAGGGACCCTGGCCACAAGAACTGTTTGCCCCGCCAAACAAAACAGGATCCAAGGCCATGGCCAAGGCGACAACAATCAAGATCAAGCTCCTCTCCACGGCCGACACCGGCTTTTTCTACGTGACCAAGAAGAACTCCCGCACGATGACCGAGAAGATGGTCAAGCGGAAGTACGATCCGGTTGCAAAGAAGCACGTGGAATTCAAGGAAGCCAAGATCAAGTAAGATCTGGTTTTCGGACAGTTTCAAAAAACCCGCTGCCAACGCAGCGGGTTTTTTTGTGCCCGGAAAGACGCTACCCAGGTTTCAGGGTAGTGTATGCCGTCCCAGCCTTGCGCCAGGCCCCTCCATTGCTTTTCGGCTCGACCGTGTTCCCGGCTCTCCGTTGCGCGTCGTCCGGGAAGGCGCGAGACTGGCTATAGACAGCAAAAAGGGGCCCGCAGGCCCCTTCAGCATTCGCGTCCATAAACTGTGCCATCAGGCAGCCGCGACCTCGCTCAAGAAGGTCTCCACCTCGTTTTTCAGAACGTCCGTCTTGTCCGAAAGCTCTCCGGAAGCTGACAGCACCAGCTCCGCTGAGGACGACGTCTGATCGACCGCCCGGGAGAGCTGGGTCATGCTGGAGGACACAGCCGTGGTGCCTTCCGCTGCCCGCTGAACATTGTGGGAGATTTCCGAGGTCGCAGCCCCCTGCTGCTCAACAGCCGCAGAAATCGCGGATGTGTAGCGGTTGACCTCTTCCATGATCTCCGTGATCTCTCCAATCGCGTCGACGGATTCTTTCGTCGCCGCCTGGATCGCCGAAATCTGCGCACCGATTTCCTCGGTCGCCTTGGAGGTCTGGGTTGCCAGCTCCTTCACTTCGGCGGCAACTACCGCAAACCCCCTGCCCGCTTCACCGGCGCGCGCCGCTTCAATGGTGGCATTCAGGGCCAGAAGGTTGGTCTGTTCGGCAATCGCCTGAATAAGGGTCACAACCTCACCAATCTTGGTCGCGGAGACCGCAAGACCCTCGACCTTTTCATTGGTAACGCGTGTGCCCTTCGTGGCGCGACCGACAACCTCAGACGTCTGGGCGACCTGGCGCGAGATCTCGCCAATCGAGGCAGCCAGTTCTTCCGCCGCGCTCGCAACCGTCTGCACGTTATGGGTGGCTTCATCAGAGGACCCTTGTGTGCTGCTGGCGTAGCCTGCGCTCTCACGGGCCACTTCCGTCAGAGACCTGGAGGTGTTCTCCAGACCGTCTGCCGTCTCGCCCAAGGAACTGAGCAGGCCCGCAACCGTGCTGCGGAAGGAGGCAATCATTTTCTCCATGCGCATCTGCCGCTCGCGGGCTTCCTGCTCGCTCTGGTCCTGCCGGCCGGCAAGCTCCATACGCTCACGGGCTTTCTGCTGCAAGCTTCTCACGGCCTTTGACATAATGCCGATCTGATCCTCGCGGTCGCCATAAGGGACTTCCGTGCCAAGATCATCATGCGCGATCCGCTCGGTCACATGAGCAAGCGTATTCAAGGGGCGCAGAAGCCGGCTCATGACAAGCATGGAGAGTGCGGTGGCAATCAGAACCACCGGCACCGCCATCATTGAGAAGCTGAAGATGATGTTGGAGAGATTTGCAGCGATACGGCTCTTTTCAACACCAGCATAGAGGATACCGATAATATCGTTCGAGGGTGAAAAGACCGGCTGGTAGATCGTGTAATAGTCGTTGCCGAGAATCGTCGCCTCGCCCTGAAAGGTCTTGCCTGCTGTCACAACCGGATAGACAGCGCCCTTCTGACCGAGCGGCGTGCCAACCGCGCGGCTTCCATCCGGCTTGACGATATTGGTCGTCTTGCGCCAGAAATCCTTGGTCTCCGGATCCCACGCAAAAATCGTTGCCGTTTCACCGGTCATCCGGCCGATCGTGTCGATCAGATCGTGGCTTGTAAACTCGGGCAGGACGTCCATCTGAATACGGCTGACATTGCCATTTGCCGCCCAGGTCACCTTTACGCCCTCAACGTCCTTGCTGAGCATGGTGGCAGCGATCCGAAGATTCGCATCCTGCTTGACAAGCGCGTCATCTCTCGCCTGTCCGCTTGCTCCAGTATAGACAATTATCCCAAGGGCAAACATCGCAGCGGCAAGAAAACCACCGCTGGCGAGCGCCATGGCGGTCGTGATTTTCATATTTCGGAATCGGTTGAACATTAAGGACAGTCCCCGGCAGGTAGATTTCCCAATCCTAAGTATCTCTCCTTAAATCTTAATGAATACATTAACAGATTGATTTTAAAGAAGATTCATTAGGTGTAAAACTGCTTCCCGCAGCTGCAGGAAGAATAATACTAAGGTCTGTACAATCAGCCAGTGACACTAACCGCAACGTTTCAATACGATTTGGCAAATGCAATAAAAATCGCACAGTTCACCACGTCAGGCCAAACATAAAGGGGAGTAAAAACCGCCATACCTTTACGGACGGGCAAACAGCACTCCGCTGACATTTACGGCATTTGTGTAAGGATAAAGGTGGCCGGCGGAAGCAAGCATACGAGGAGGCCACTCTTCGGCTTGCTTCCGCTCTGGCCGGCCCCACGGACCCAGGAGATGCGGCGGACCTGAGCGCCCCGCAGGGAAGGTCATCGAGGACGTAGAATTACCGTCGTCAAATCAACCGATGAACTTGAAAGCGCAAAGGCACACTACTCCAGCGTGCCCGAAAATCAACACAATCAGCCGATTTTGCACAATCAAACGCAAATCTTAGTAAATTCGTAACCTTAATCTGCTCAGCCCATCATCCCATTGGGGACACAAGGGCCGGAAGGCGCAGAAAATCAGGCCTCGCCAAGATAGGAGCGCACTGTTTCCAGGAATTTCGCGACGGAAATCGGCTTGGAGATATAAGCCTCGCAGCCTCCCTGCCGGATTCGCTCCTCATCCCCCTTCATGGCGAAGGCGGTTACCGCAATCACCGGAATCGTGCTCAGGTCATCGTCTTCCTTGATCCACTTGGTCACTTCCAGCCCGGAGACTTCCGGCAGCTGGATATCCATCAGGATCAGATCGGGACGATGCGTCCGGGCCAGAGCAAGGGCCTCAATGCCGGTCCGCGTTTGAAGAGTGTTGTAGCCGTGCGCTTCAAGCAGGTCATGAAACAGCTTCATGTTCAGCTCGTTGTCTTCCACGATCAGCACGGTTTTCGCCATTGCTTGGCCCTTTGATCCGGTTATCCGGGTATCGTATCAATGGCAGCGGCCCCAAACTCCAAGCCTGTGGCACACGACCCCACTTCCCATTAGTGTCCCTTTTAACGTGGAATCGTTTCGGAAAGGCAAAAATTCGCGATGGAAGCTTACTCCCGCGCTGCGATAACCTTTGACAAAGCACAGGAAATTGCGACGGACGCCTTGATACATCTCACCAGAGAGCCTGAATTGGTTGGAAGGTTTCTCGCTATCTCCGGTATCGGGCCAGAATCGATTCGCCTCGCCGCTCAGGAGCCGGGTTTTCTGGCAGGTGTTCTGGAATTCTTCATGGCCGACGAAGCCTTGCTGCTTAGCTACTGTGAGAATGCCGGCCTGCGCCCCACAATGATTGCCGCCGCCCGCTTCGCTCTCGCAGGGGACCCGGCGGACTATGTCTGAGCCGACGCCGCCAAGCCGGGCAATCCTCGACCAGATTGCCACCCTGCCCCGCTCCGGCAAGCCGGTTGTCATTTGCGACGTGGATGAGGTGATCCTCCATCTGATCCGGCCCCTGGAAAGCTACATGATGTCCATCGGACTGTGCTTTCTGTCGTCGAACTACAGACTGACGGGCAACATCGCGCGTCAGGACACGCGGACGCCTCTGAGTGCAGCCGATGCGAAGCGGGTGATCGAAACCTTCTTTGACGCGGAATGCCATAATCAGGAACTGGTCGAAGGGGCAGACACTGCCCTGCGCAGAGTATCGTCTCTGGCCGATGTGGTGCTCCTGACCAATCTGCCCGGCAGCCACAACAAGCCTGTGCGCCAGCAGCTGCTCAACCGTCACGGCATTCCCTATCCGCTTCTGGTCAACTCCGGCCCCAAGGGCGGCGCCGTTGCCTCGCTCGCCGCCGGGCGTCCGGACCCCGTGGTCTTTATCGACGACAGCCCGACCAACCACAGCTCGGTCCACGCCAGCCTTCCTTCTGCGCGGCTGATCCAGTTTGTCGCCGACAGCCGGTTCCGCAACTCGCTGGCCATCGAACCCCATATCTCGCTGTTGACCGGCGATTGGAACCAGACAGCGGCCTTCATCGAGGATATTCTGGGCGCTGGCGGCAGATAGTAGATCTGCACGGAAATACCCGCCCGGAACGCAGCGATGACCGACCACTCCCCCAACGCCAGCAAAGAGGCAAAAGACGCACAGCCCGTAAGGGCCCTGTGCCGGGATTGCGGCGCCCGTCCGGCACCGGAGCGGAGCCGTTGCCCATCCTGCGGCAGCCCACGCCTTTTGCGCCATCCGGAGCTGGACGCCTTGTCCATCGCCCATATCGATTGCGACGCCTTTTATGCCTCGGTCGAAAAACGCGACAACCCGGAGCTTCGCGATCTTCCCGTGATTGTCGGTGGCGGCCAGCGCGGCGTCGTCTCCACCTGCTGCTACATTGCCCGCATCAGCGGCGTGCGCTCGGCCATGCCCATGTTCAAGGCTCTGGAAGCCTGCCCGGATGCTGTGGTGATCAAACCGGACATGGAGAAATACGGCCGGGTCGGGCGGCAGGTCCGGGAAAAGATGCGCAATCTGACACCGCTGGTCGAGCCCCTGTCGATCGACGAGGCCTTTCTGGACCTGACCGGCACGGAGCGCCTGCACCATGCCAGTCCCGCCGAAACCCTCGCCCGGTTCATTCGCGAACTCGAAGAAGAGATCGGCATCACTGCGTCCGTGGGACTCGCGCCAAACAAATTCCTTGCAAAAATCGCCTCGGATCTTGAAAAACCCCGCGGCTTTTCCGTGATTGGGGCTGCGGAAGCCCGCAGCTTTCTCGCGGAGCAGCCGGTCAGCATGATCTGGGGCGTCGGCAAGGTGTTCCAGAAGACGCTGGCCTCCGACGGCATCCGCACCATCGGCCAGTTGCAGACCATGGATCAGACGGATCTCGCGCGCCGTTATGGCGCGATGGGCCTGCGGCTTGCCAAACTGTCAAAGGGCGATGACGACCGGACAGTCTCTCCTTCCCGGCCCACCAAAAGCATCAGCAACGAAACCACCTTCAACTTCGACATCACTTCCTTTGAAAAGCTCCGGCCGATTCTGCTCGGCCTTTCGGAAAAGGTCTCAAGGCGCGCGAAGGAGGAAGGTTTTGCAGGCCGGACAGTCACGCTGAAGCTGAAGACTGCCGATTTCAAGGGCATCACCCGCTCGCGGCAATTGGCCGACCCCACCCAGCTGGCCGACCGGATCTTCCGTGCCGGCGCCGACCTGTTGAAGCCGGAGACCGACGGGCGCCGCTTCCGCCTCATCGGCATCGGCCTCAGCGATCTCAGCGATCCGGCTCAGGCCGACCCGCAGGACCTGCTCGACCAGGACGCGGACCGGCGCAAGAAGGCGGAACTCGCCATGGACGCCGTACGCGCGAAATTCGGGAAAACAGCACTCGAGCGCGGCCTTCTGCATGAGGCCAGACAGGAGCGCGAAGCCGGGAAGGAAGCCCGGGACAGGAAGGACAAGGGATAGGCGGCCTGATGCGTAGCTCAACCTACGAACAGTCTAAAAAGAACAGAACTTCGAAGAAGCGACTATTGAAGCCGTAAGAAACAGAAGACCAGACAGGATATAGCAATAAGATCCAAATTTGTCCAATCTCTCAACAAATCCATTAGAGAGGGACTTCTCCTGAAACTTAATAATAGTTTTAGGAAGCAACTCAAAAATGCGAACCTGCTTTTCCGTCAGTTCCCCTTCAAGATTATTTTTCACAACAGCATCGCAAAGGTCATAATAAAATCGTGTTGTACTGTCTCTCTTTTCAGAGTTCTTTATATTCCAATTTTGCATCCAAATTGTCAAATGGGTCAGGAAAGCAAGAACCAACCCTGCTAAAAACAATATTATTGACCAAGAGTACGCCGGGTAACTCGCTGAAACAGAAAGAGAAGACACATAGCTGGCTACCACAGTAATTCCAGCGCCATTTGCCGCCATTAAGAATGCAGAGTTATCGACCACATAACCTTTAGTCTTGTCGAAAATAATGCGGTCAAGTGGATGGATTTGGAAGTTATGATCCATATTTTCCCTCCCCTTCAATTCGTGCAGGGCTCGGCGGTGCGGACTTCCAGGTTGTTGAGCTGGGCCTTGATGGTGAAGTCGCCGTAGTCCAGCGTCATCTTGCGGCTGATACCGTTTTCATAAAGCAGGAACGACAGCTGATAGGAGGGTTCCTGTTCGCCCGTGGCGCCAATGCCGGGCTCAAAATAGGCAACAGTCACCGGCCAGTAGGTCTTGCCGGCAAGAGCCTCCCTCGCCGCCTTTTCCGGACCCGCATCTGTTGCGGTTTCCGTCCCGGCCGCTCCGATCACCGCCGTGGTGGAGAACACCTTGTCGCCCGTTTCGGAGCCATCGAAAATACCGGCGGTGAAGAAATGCTCTCCGGCTTTTGCGGCCTCGATCAAGGCCTTGATATGCTCTGCCGGGAACAGGGCCTTGTTTGAAATCAGGAAGGTGCGGGCCGCAGGCACCTTCAGCTCGACGGATTTACCGCCATCATCCATCCGCTTGGCAGATCCGCGGGTCTCCTCAATCAGCTTACGGTCGACGAAGGTTTCGCTCAGGAACTGAAAGGCGTCGGCGGAGCCTGTTTCATGGGACGAACTGCGCAGATCCGTCACCTGGGATCCGCCGTCCTCGTCCCGCATGTCTGTCATGAAGCGGAAATTGACCGCATAGCCCTCGCAAACGCTTCCCGAGACCTCATAGGCCATACGCCCCGAAAGAGCCGAGATCGACAGCGTGTCCGAAGCCTCTCCCAGCTCAAGATCATAGATCGCGCGATGAGGCACCAGCTCAACGGTTGCGGCAAAAGACCCGGAAGAAGCAAATGCCGCTGCTCCGAAGACAACCGCACAAGCAAGAGATTGGCGGAAGCGGGGCTGCAGGCAGAAGCGAAGGGTCATGAGCGTCTCCAGTTCCCAAAGGATTTATGCGGCTGCCACCCAAACGCAAACCATGGCAGCACCTTGATCTAACGCTTCTAAACCATGACGGCTCCGCCTTAAAGCGCTTTGCCTCTCCGCCCATCCGCCGAAAAATGACAGCAACAGGAAGCGGACCGGGTTGAGGCCTTGCGGCTCCTGCCGAATTCAGCCAAGACTTTGGCCTGTTTCCCGAATCCGGAGCACGATATGACCGAGACCGTTGAAAGCCGCCTTGCCTCCCTGGGCGTGATCCTGCCCACACCAGCAACGCCTGTCGCCAATTATGTGCCCTTCGTGCGCACGGGCCAGCAGCTCTTCATTTCCGGTCAACTGCCCATGAGCCCCGACGGGCTGCAATATGCCGGCAAGCTGGGAGAAAGCCTCTCCCTTGCGCAAGGTCGCTCCGCCGCCCGGCTTTGCGCGATCAATCTTCTGGCGCAGGCCAAGGCCGCAACCGGGGATCTGGAAAAGATCGTCCGCCTCGTCAAGATTGTCGGCTTCGTCAACTCCACCCCAGACTTCACGGATCAGGCCCAGGTGATCAACGGCGCCTCGGATTTCATGGTTGAAGCGCTTGGCGACAAGGGCCGCCATGCCCGCTCCGCCGTCAGCGCGGCGTCCCTGCCGTTTGGCGCTGGTGTCGAGATCGAAGCCATATTCGAAATCGCTTAACGCACTGCTCTCTCCACAGGCCAGGCTCAACCGGCTGTCCCACCAGGGTTCCGACATGTCTGAAATGTCTTCCATTCTTGCCCGCCCCGTCGCGCACCGCGGCTATCACAAAGCCTCGGAAGGCCGGATCGAGAACACCCCTTCCGCCGTCTCTGCCGCCATGGAGCGCGGCTTTGGCGTAGAAGTCGATGTTCAGGAAACAGCCGACGGGCAGGCGCTCGTCCATCACGACTACACGCTGGAACGTCTGGTGGAGGGAACGGGTTCAGTCATCAGCCAGCAGTCCGCCGATCTGGTGAAACTGCACATGAAAACCGGGACCGACAAGCTTTGGCTGCTGCAGGACCTTCTGGATCTGGTTCAGGGCCGCATTCCGCTTGTCATTGAGATCAAGTCCCGGATCGTGCCGGGGGCTCAGGCGGATTTTGTCCGCAACGTGGTGGATCACGTCGCCCGCTACTCCGGCCCGGCCTGCATCAAGTCCTTCGATCCGGACATGCTCTCCGTCGCAAGGGCGCATAATCCGAACGTGTTGCGGGGCATCGTCGCCGATGCCGCCCGCAACAAGCAGGATTACGCCCGTCACAGCCGCATGGACCGTTTCATTCTGCGCCACCTCCTGCATGTGCCGCGCACCCGTCCGCACTTCATCTCCTACTGCGTCAACGATCTTCCCGCTCCTGGCCCCAGTTTCTGGCGCAAGACCCTCGGTCTGCCGATGATGACCTGGACCGTACGCACACCGGAACAGCGGGAACGGGCAAGCCGCTATGCCGACCAGATGGTGTTCGAAGGCTTCGACCCGGACGCCTGACCCGGGAAAAGACATCAGAAGTGAAGAGCCATTGCAGCAAGCCCCCTTGCGATGCTGCAATGCCGCACTACACTTTACACATGTCTGCCGCACACCTCGACCGTTAGCCCAATGACCGATCACACCGCTCAGGATGCTCCTGCCACTTTGCGCGTCCTGTCCTCCATGACGGATATATCCGCCAGGGTCTGGGACAGCGTGGCCAATCCGGGCTGGCTGATGGACGGAAACGGGCGCCTTGCGCCGGACCGGGACCTTCTGGACCAGTTGAGCCTTGTTGAATCAATCTCGCAAGCAGATGAATCGCCTTATCAGGTTCCAGGCTATAACCCATTTCTTTCACACGCCTTTTTGTCTTCCCTGGAAGAGGCAGGCTGCGCTGCTGCGCGCACAGGCTGGCTGCCACGGCACCTGGTTCTGGAAGATGGCAGCGGCGCGGTTCTTGGCGCGGTTCCCGCCTATCTGAAGACCCACAGCCAGGGTGAATATGTCTTTGACCACGGCTGGGCGGACGCCTTCGAGCGGGCGGGCGGCGACTATTACCCCAAGCTTCAGGTCAGCGTCCCATTCACCCCGGCAACTGGCAGGCGCTTTCTGCTCGCGCCGAGCATCGACCAGACGTCAGGCATGACCGCCCTCGCCTCCGGCCTGGTCGAGGTCGCAAGGCGCAGTGGCGCGTCTTCCGTGCATGCCACCTTCATGACAGAGCCGGAATGGGTCACACTTGGCGAACTCGGCTACCTGCAGCGCACGGATCAGCAGTTTCATTTCGAGAACCGCAGCTACGAAAACTTCGATCATTTCCTTAGCGAGCTGAATTCCCGCAAGCGCAAGTCCGTGAAGAAGGAGCGCCGTGAAGCCCTGTCGGCGGGCATCGAGATCGAATGGGTGACGGGAAGTGATCTGACCGAAGCCCATTGGGACGCCTTTCATACCTTCTATATGGACACAGGTTCACGCAAATGGGGCCGGCCCTACCTGAACCGCAAATTCTTCTCCCTGATCGGCGAGAGACTGGCAGACCGGATCCTGCTCATCATGGCCAAGCGGAATGGCCACTATATTGCCGGCGCCCTCAACCTGATCGGCTCAGATACCCTGTTCGGCCGCAACTGGGGCTGCACGGAGCACCACCCCTTTCTGCATTTCGAGGTCTGCTACTATCAGGCCATCGAGTTTGCCATTGCGCACAAGCTGAAGCGGGTCGAAGCCGGAGCGCAGGGCGAACATAAACTCGCCCGCGGCTACCTGCCCTCCCTCACCCGTTCAGCGCATTGGATCGCCCACGAGGGGCTGAGGGACGCCGTCGCGGACTATCTTGAACGTGAGCGTGCCGCCATTGCGCAGGAGGCGGAAATCCTGACGGAGCACGCCCCCTTCCGGCAAAACTAACTCGACGGGCAGAATCAATTTCTCAGGCCAGACACCCAAGCCATTGTTTCGCCTTATTATTTAAGCAGAACGCTCTCATCCCAGTCCATCTCAAGTCTGCGGTTTGACCGAGAAAAATCGTCACCTGAATCATTCGGAGAGCCGCTTGATCCAGGACTTGAAGACGTTGATTCCCCTTCTCAAGCCCTTACAAGCCATTGCTTTCTTGACGGAAACTGATCTTGGCAGCAAAACTCTTCGCCAAGCCGTCCAGCCTGGAAGCTCAGCCCGAAAGAGGTACATAAATGCCTGCGAATGACTACGACGACCAAAACATCTTTGCCAAAATTCTGCGCGGTGAAATCCCGAGCCACAAGGTCTACGAAGATGAGAAGACCGTCGTGATCATGGACATCATGCCTCGGGGCGACGGCCATGTGCTGGTCATCCCGAAGGCTCCGTCGCGCAACATCCTCGACATTGCGCCGGAGGATCTGACAGCTGTCATGACCGTTGTTCAGAAAATAGCCCGAACGGTTATCAAGGCCTTCGGCGCGGACGGAACGACCATCCAGCAGTTCTCCGAACCGGCTGGCGGACAGGTTGTGTTCCACACCCATGTCCACGTGATCCCGCGCTTCGAGGGCGTGCCGCTGCGCCCGCACACCGGCGAAATGGCGCCAAATGAAGTGCTGGCCGAAAACGCCGGCAAGATTCGCGCCGCGCTCGCCTGATTGCCCGTCGAACAAAACGCGCTTTTGTAAGAGAAAGTTCAGGCCGCCCCGGACAGAAGCTTCCGGGGCGTCTTCGCATTCAGCCTTTTGGGGCCGAGGCGGCAGCCACCTCATGTTCAGCGCCTAGAGCGGCATCCATTGCAGCTGCCCGCGTGAAACTCGGCCGCTTTCTCACACGCGCCGCATAAGCTTCAAATTCGGGAAACTTGGGAATGAGGCCAAACTGCAGGGTCCACCAGATCCCGGTGCCCCACAGAACATCCGCCACGGTGAACTGATCACCCAGGAGATAGTCTCCCTTGGAAAGCTGCTGCCGGATGATCTCCATCACCTGATCATAGGTGCCATAAGGGGACGTCACCTCTGGCGCCGGCTCCCGCTTCATATAGGCATCGACGAGCGCAGGCTCGAAACAGGCCGCATAATAAGCCATCCAGCGCAGATAAGGCCCACGCAGCGGATCCGTGAGTGCCGGGGTCAGCCCAGCCTCTGAAAAAAGGTCTCCCAGGTAGATGTGGATTGCCACCTGCTCTGTCACGACAGCATCGCCATGGCGGATCGCCGGGACCTTGCCAAGCGGATTGATTGCCATGAACGCGGGTTGCCGGTTCTCCCCTGCCTTCATGTTCAACACGTGCAGATCATGGGGTGCATTCAGCTCGTCCAGCAGGCTCGCAACGCTGCGGGCCCGGGTCTGAGGTGAATAGTAGAACGTGATTTTGTCTTGCATGACGAAAAGTCTCCAATGCGGCCCTGCCGGCGGCAGGCACGGGGACCTGAATAACGCCCCCTACCTGCCAACTTCTGTCAGGTTGGGTTAGACTTTTTTCATGCGAGCAAGCCGTCTTTTATCCATCCTATTGACCCTGCAGGCACGGGGGCACGTCACCGCCCAGGAACTGGCGGATGAGTGCGAGGTTTCCCTTCGCACCATCTACCGCGACATTGATGCGCTGAGCAGCGCAGGCATACCCGTCTACAGCGAAAGAGGCTCGGACGGCGGCTACAGACTGCTGGATGGCTACAAGACACGCCTGAACGGCTTGTCCGCCCGCGAAGCCGATGCTCTGTTTCTGGCGGCCCTGCCCGGCCCTGCCGCCGACCTTGGCCTCGGAGCCGTGATGAATGGCGCCAAGGCCAAGCTGCTGACCGCCTTGCCCGCAGGTCTTCGCGACGGCGCGGCTCAGATGCAGAACCGGTTTCATCTCGACATACCCGCCTGGTTTGCAGAATCCGAACAGCCCGATTTTCTGCCCGAGATCGCGGACGCGGTCTGGAACCAGCGCCAGATAGACATCCTCTACCGCAGCTGGACCGCTGAAAAACAGCGCCGCCTGTCTCCCCTCGGCATCGTGCTGAAAAGCGGCGCCTGGTATCTGGTGGGCAGCGCAGGCGGTGACCCGCGAACCTACCGCATCTCCAGGATTCTCGACTTCAAGGCCAGTGACCATACTTTCGAGCGGCCAGAAGCATTTGACCTCGCTGCTTACTGGCAGGAAACGACACGCCGGCTCGACGAAGAACTCCATCCCTACAAAGCCACACTTCGCCTGTCTCCCTGGGGCCGGAAGATGTTTGAAGCCCTGCTTTCACCCTATATTTGCGCAAAGGCCAAATTCTCTGAAGACGTGGACTCAGACGGCTGGATCAGGGTAGAGATCCCCACCGGCTCGGTGCGCCAGGCTTGCGTCGATCTGCTCAGGTTTGGGGCTGAGGTGGAGGTTCTGGATCCGCCGGACCTGCGCGCAGCGATGGCAGACACGGCCCGCTCTCTTGCCGCACGCTACCTTGGAGATCCGGAAGGCTTTACCGTCTCAGACGCCACCGAGCAGAAGCCATCCCACGATCAGAACCGCCTCACCGGTCAAAACCCCGATGATCACTTTCTGGCGTGCGGCAAGAAAGGCTGAGAACCCGCAGGCCGCCGCGAAAATCCGCAGCCACATAGGCGTCTCGGCCAAAACACCGCTCGGAAACAGGATCAGCTTGGCAATCACTCCTGCGACCAGCGCAGTGGCGACGGAGCGCACCCAGATCAAGAGCTCGCTGTCTTCGCGCAGGCCGCCTCCGGCCAGAACGCCGAGCCAGCGCCACATATCCGTCGCGATCCATCCCGCAACGATGATCATGACATAGGGCCACCACCAGGCGTCGGTCATAGCAGCCCCCTGCGCATGTAACGGGTGATCAGATAGGCAAGGGTTCCGCCCACCAGCCCGGTCCAAAGAAGGTCAAGTCCGGGCGTCAGAAGATAGAAAAACGGCCCGAGAACCAGACCGATCAGCAGCGCTGCCTTGTCCGCGGCCAGCCGTGCTGCGCTCCACAGCGAACAGATAAAATAAACCGGGGTCAGCAGCACCAGCGCGCCGGCCACCATGGGCGGCATGCGCTCGACCACAAGATAGGCCACGCCGGTCATGCAGAAGACGAAGCTGGTCAGGGCGGTTCCAAACCCGGCGAAGAAAGGCAAGCGCCCTTCCCTTGGCAGATCGGGCAGGTTGCGCATGGCATGAACCCAGGCGGTCACCGCAATGAAATGCGAGATATAAAGCAGCTGCCAGCGCCGTGTCTTGCCCTCGACCTTCACCAGAGGAATGAGCGCCATGGTCATGGGCATCAGACGGACAGAGGCCAGTGCCACGGCAATCGCTGCGGGAACAATGCCCATACCGCTGGAGATGGCCCCGGTTAGAACAACGATCGAGGGAAGCGCCCAGACCAGACCGGTCAGAAGCAGCGTTTCCGTCAGGCTCAACCCGCTCTCCCGTGCCAGCCCGGCATAGCCGACAAAAGCGGCGGTCAGGATCAGCGCGGGAATGGAAATGGCAGCTCTGGCACCCCGGAAGAACCAGACACGCCCAGGCAGGTCCGGATCTTCTGGACTGGAAACGGCAGGAGTTTGCGGCTGGGACATCCGGCAGGCTTCAGCTCGGCTTTTCTGCGCCTGGCCAGGCAGCTCCCGGACAGGCAAATTAGGAAGGGCCCCTTATATTTGCCTGTCCGGGAGATTTGTCAAACGGGACGGCCAACTGCGCCGGAATGACTTGTTCAGACCGACCGGGTCAACCCGCCATCGATACGGATGTTCTGTCCGGTCACATAGGCCGCCTTCGTGGATGCCAGATAGGAAATCAATCCAGACACTTCTTCCGCATGGCCATAGCGCCCCATCGGGATGCGGCTCCGGCGGTCTTCCTTTTCCGGCAAGCTGTCGATAAAGCCGGGCAGTATGTTGTTCATCCGCACATTGTCAGCGGCATACCGGTCTGCAAACAGCTTTGTAAAGCTGGCCAGCCCCGCACGGAACACACCGGAGGTCGGAAACAGAGGATCCGGCTCGAAAGCCGCGAAGGTGGAGATGTTGAGGATCGTTCCGCCGCCCTGCTTCACCATGATGGGGGCAACAAGCCGGACAGGTCTGATGACGTTCATCAGGTAATATTCCATACCCTTGTGCCAATCCTCATCAGGGATTTCCAGCAGATCCCCCTTGGGACCATGGCCTGCGGAATTCACCAGAACATCAATCCGGCCGAACCGTTCCATCGACCCTTGCACAAAGGCCTCCAAGGCGGCCGGATCCAGGTTGGAGCCGGTAAAGCCATATCCGCCCAGCTCATTCGCGAGCGCCTCGCCTTTGCCGGATGAAGACAGGATGCCGACGGTGAATCCGTCCTTGGCAAGCTGCCGCGCCGCATCCGCACCCATACCACTGCCGCCCGCGGTAATCAGGGCAACCCGTGTCTCAGCCATATTCAAGTCCTCGAATTTTCAGGAAACTCATGCCTAGCCGCTCCGGCAGCAGGGCGCAAACATGGACTGGCAAGCCGTTCATAGTGGCTTTGGGAAAAGAAGACCGGCAGAAACAAAAACGGGCGCCCGATGGGCGCCCGCATAATTTCCGGCCGGCTGAAAACTCAGCTCGTCAGAGGAACCTTGGGGACGAGGCTTTTCTTCGGCCCGCTGCTTTTGCCTTCGGACTTTGGTTCAGCCTTGGTTTCCGCGGGCTTCGCAGAAGCGGGCTTACGCTTTCGCTTCGGCTTGGCCTTGGAGGCAGCAGCCTTCGGCGGTGCGGAGGGCTTGCGCTCCTCGACCGTTTCCAGAAGCAGTCCTGCGTGGTCTTCGGAGACGGACACCTTGACCGTGCCGCCCTTTTGCAACTTGCCGAAGAGCACCTCGTCGGCCAGGGGCCGCTTGATATGCTCCTGAATGACCCGGCCAAGAGGACGGGCACCCATCTGGCTGTCATAGCCTTTATCGGCCAGCCATTCCGTGGCCTCGTCGGTGAGTTCGAAGGTCACGCCGCGGTCTGCCAGTTGAGCTTCAAGCTGCATGACGAACTTCTGCACCACCTTGTAGACGACTTCCTTGGGCAGATTGCCGAAGGGAATGACCGCATCGAGACGGTTGCGGAATTCCGGCGTGAACAGCTTGTTGATCGCCTCCGCATCATCCCCTTCCCGCTGCGCGCGGTTGAAGCCCACCGGAGCCTTGGCCATGTCGGCAGCACCCGCGTTGGTGGTCATGATCAGGATGACATTGCGGAAATCGACCTGCTTGCCGTTGTGATCGGTCAGCTTGCCGTGGTCCATCACCTGCAACAGGATGTTGAACAGGTCCGGATGCGCCTTCTCGATTTCGTCGAGCAGCAGCACGCAATGCGGATGCTGGTCGACGCCATCGGTCAGAAGGCCGCCCTGGTCGAACCCGACATAGCCCGGAGGCGCGCCGATCAGGCGGGACACCGTGTGCCGCTCCATATATTCGGACATGTCGAAGCGGATCAGTTCCACGCCGAGTGACGAAGCGAGCTGACGGGCAACCTCGGTCTTGCCGACGCCGGTCGGGCCGGAGAACAGGTAGCTGCCGATCGGCTTGTCCGGTTCACGCAGACCCGCACGGGCCAGCTTGATGGCCGAGGACAGGGTCTCGATGGCGTGATCCTGACCATAGACCACCCGCTTCAGATCGACGGAAAGGCCGGAGAGAACCTCCGCATCGTCCTTCGACACGCTCTTGGGCGGAATGCGGGCCATGGTCGCGATGGTGGCCTCGATCTCCTTGACGCCGATGGTCTTGCGGCGGCGGGATTCGGGCAGCAGCATCTGGCTCGCGCCGGTTTCATCCAGCACGTCAATCGCCTTGTCCGGCAACTTGCGGTCGCCGATGTACTTGGCGGACAGCTCGACTGCGGTCTTGATCGCGTCGTTGGTATAGCGGACCTTGTGGAAGTCCTCGAAGTAAGGCTTCAAACCGGTCAGGATCGCGATGGCATCCTCAACGGACGGCTCGTTCACGTCGATCTTCTGGAAGCGGCGCACCAGCGCCCGGTCCTTCTCGAAGAACTGGCGGTATTCCTTATAGGTCGTCGAGCCAATGCAGCGGATCGCACCTGATGCCAGCGCCGGCTTCAGAAGGTTAGACGCATCCATGGCGCCGCCCGAGGTTGCCCCTGCACCGATCACCGTATGGATCTCGTCGATAAACATCACCGCGCCGGGATAGTCCTCGATCTCCTTCATGACCTGTTTCAGGCGCTCTTCGAAGTCGCCGCGGTAGCGGGTCCCGGCGAGCAGCGCCCCCATGTCGAGGGAGAAGATGGTTGCGTCGCGCAGGACTTCAGGCACATCGCCGGAAACGATGCGGTGGGCAAGCCCTTCGGCAATCGCCGTCTTGCCGACCCCCGGATCCCCCACGAATAGCGGGTTGTTCTTGGACCGGCGGCAGAGGATCTGGATGGTGCGCGAAATTTCACCGCCGCGGCCGATCAGCGGATCGATCTTGCCCTTGGCAGCCTTCTCGTTGAGGTTGACGCAATAAGCTTCCAGAGCATCAGTCTTGGTCTTGGGCTTGGGTTCCTTGGCGGCCGTTTCGACCTGCTCTTCTTCCTCAGCGCCTTCGACCGGGCGGCCCTCGGACATGCCGGGCCGCTTCGCGATGCCATGGGAGATGTAGTTGACCGCGTCATAACGGGTCATGTCCTGATCCTGCAGGAAGTAAGCCGCATGGCTTTCCCGCTCGGCAAAGATGGCAACGAGCACGTTGGCACCCGTCACTTCTTCCCGGCCCGAGGACTGGACATGAATCACGGCACGCTGGATGACACGCTGGAACCCTGCGGTCGGCTTGGAATCCTCGTCGCCGTCCGTCACCAGGTTTTCAAGTTCGGTCTCTATATAGTCGACAAGGCTGCGCCGGATGGCATCCATATCAACGTTACAGGCCCGCATGACTGCAGCGGCATCCTGATCGTCCAGCAGAGCGAGCAGGAGGTGTTCGAGGGTGGCGTATTCCTGCTGCCGCTCGTTGGCATAGGCCAGAGCCTGGTGCAGGGCTTTTTCAAGGCTACGGGAAAATGACGGCACTTTAGCTATCCCTCACTTTTTCTCCATAACGCACTGCAACGGATGTTGGTGCTTACGGGCGAAATCCATGACCTGCGTCACTTTCGTTTCGGCGACTTCGTAGGAATAAACCCCGCATTCGCCGACACCGTGGTGGTGCACATGAAGCATGATCCGTGTCGCCTCTTCCCTATTCTTCTGGAAGAAACTTTCCACGACATGAATCACGAACTCCATCGGAGTATAATCGTCGTTCAGGAGCAGCACCCGGTACATGCTCGGACGCTTGGCCACAGTTCTGGTTCTGGTGACGACAACCGTTCCGGTGTCACCGCCGCCATCCTCAAAATCTGCCCCGCCTGCCATCTCTCTGCCCATGAATCCTCGAAATTACCAACCAAGGTCAGTCTATCAATGCAACGTAACGAGTAAAGACCCCAGGCCGGGCTTCACCCGGAAATGAACGCCTGCCAGACATGAATCTTCAAGGGAGCAAAGACGCCACTGCGCGCTGCGACCGGCCGAAACAGAACAGAACCTTACCGTGAGCGGAAGGCTTTGCCCTTGTAACATTGAGGAATGTAGGTGCCGTTTGCCCGGATAAAAGCCCCCCTCGCTACTCATTCTTTGCCAGCGGGGCAGAGTGGCGCACGGGTGGCGCAAAGTATTCCGGGCGAAATTCAAGGACGATAGGCGGTTTGCAGGACCTTTGGTCCGCATAAAAGAAAAGACCCGGACAGAGCCGGGTCTTCAGATTGATTACAAACCCCTCGGTTTTTGGCGGCAGCCAGAATCGAGGGGTTTTGATTCCGATATGTTCACGATTTGAATCTGTGACGTTCCGTGAATCTGAACCTCTTCGATAGGCTTCAGAGGTTTGTCAGCAGTCTGAGACCCGGACAGAGCCGGGTCTTTTGAAATGTCTCGATCAGCGCGCCGGAGCGCAGCCAGATCTTACTTGCCCATCTTGGACATGATGCCTTCGTAAGGCTTGTAAGCGTCTTTGGACAGCTCGGTGTACATTTCGCCAAGCTTGGTCATTTCACCGACCAGACCTTCGTAGGCAGACTTGAAATAGTCGGCCTGCGCTTCAAAAGCCTTGTCGATCGACTTGGAGGACACAACCTTTTCAATGGCAGCGGAGCCGCCCTCGAAGGACTTCTTCTGGAAGTCCGCGACTTCAGCAGCGATCGCCTGGAAGCCCTTGGACATGGTCCCGAAAGACTCCATGGCGACATCCATGTTTTCTTTGCTCAGCTTCTGCAGATCTTCGAAATTGTTCAGCATTTCCTAGCCCTTTCATCAAACCAAGCGCCTGTGCTCTGCTGCGCCCTAATCAGAAGAGCCTGCACGTCCCAGGTCACACCGTTGCCTAACCTTACGGGACGTATCTTATGCGCTGCACAATTTCTGTCAATGAATTTTTGCAGTGCAATATAAGACATGCCAGCCCTCCCCTAGCAAACCCCTTCGCGTTTCCCGCCGATAGGGCACGCCAGACCTCAGCTAGATTGATTTGATTAAAAATTTAATTTTTACCTGAAATTGGCTTTAATTGGCAGCACAGATTAATCACATGTAAACCATACAATACGTATAAAATTTTAATAAATTTGATAATTACATAGATTAATAGAATTTTTACTTGTTAACGATCCATTAATACTAATCCACAGCTAATTTTTTTGACGAAAACAACCACCGCCCTTTACACATTCGTAACCGCGTTTCTATCAGATTGGTAATCACCAAAGCGCGGCAACCGGTCGATTTGTGACTGACACGATCAATTAAGCCCGGCCCGCCAAACTGTCCTTTGATGCCCCAGAATGGGATTGGCAACTGTGTTTCGTATGCGTCTGGTTCGCACATTCAGAATCTTCGGCCAGGTGGCAAAGGCCGCCGCCGTCGCAGGTCTGATCGTAGGCTCGGTGGCTCCTGCCGCCGCAAACAGCAAATATGCCGGCATCGTCGTTGATGCCAAGACCGGCAAGACGCTGTATTCCAGCTCCGCCGATGAATTGCGGTATCCTGCGTCTCTGACAAAGATCATGACGCTCTATATCGTGTTCGAGGAGCTGGAAGCCGGCCGTCTGTCGTTGAACTCCGACCTCAAGGTCTCCGCCTACGCATCCGCACGTCCGCCCACGAAGCTTGGTCTCAAGCCTGGCTCCACCTTGAAGGTGAAGGACGCGATTCTCGGTCTGGTCACCAAATCCGCGAATGATGCTGCTGCCGTGATCGCCGAGAACATTGGCGGATCCGAAGCCCGCTTCGCGGAACGCATGACCCGGACCGCCCATCAGCTCGGAATGTCCAAGACGACTTTCCGCAACCCGCATGGCCTGCCGGACAGCCGCCAGCGGACCACGGCACGGGACATGGCAACGCTCGGCCGCGCCATTCAGGAGCGGTTCCCGAAATATTACTCGTTCTTCCAGACCCGGTCCTTCACCTACAAGGGACGCAAGCACGGCAACCACAACAAGCTGCTGGGCCGCGTGAAGGGCGTTGACGGGATCAAGACCGGCTACACCAATGCGTCAGGCTTCAACCTGGTGACTTCCGTTCACCGCGACGGCCGCTACATTGTCGCCGTGGTTCTTGGCGGAACAACAGGCCGTGCCCGTGATGCCCAGATGGTCAAGCTGATCAACGAATATCTTCCGAAGGCGTCCACCGGTCCAATGAGAGCCTCTGTTGTGGCTTCCGCACCGGTCCGCTCAGCGCCTTCACTGGCCCTTGCCAATGCTCCGGTTCCCACGCTCAAGCCGGTGGATGAGCCGGAAGTGGCTGAAGCCGATGGCGCTCCGATGGTGCTGGCCCTCGCTAAGCCGGACCTCCCCGGCCAGAACGAGGATCCGGCTGCCCTTGTGACAGGCAGCATTCCGGTTCCGCCGAAACTGGTTCAATCGCGCATGTCTGCAGTCTTCGAGGAAGTACGCCAGACCACGGAAGTCCAGCCTGTGCCGAAGCAATATGCCGACGCCAACGTGGTTTCCATCGACGGCCAGCCTCTGAAGAAGGGCATTGTCCCGACGCCGGCAGCCGCTCCCGCAGCCATGCAGGTCGCCTCGCTGGCACCGGTTGTTCCCTCGGCTCCGCAGTCCAAGCATGATCTGACAGAGGACAGCACCACGGACACGGTTGCGACCAACGACACGCCGGACCAGGAGCCGGGCTGGCAGGTTCAGATTGCAGCTGCGGAAAGCGAAAGCGGCGCGCTGGAAATGCTTGAAAAGGCCCGCTCCAAAGTCGGCAAGGATCTGCACCGCAAGGCTCCCTATACGGAGCCGGTGAATGCCAACGGCCAGACCCTTTACCGGGCCCGCTTTGTCGGCTTCGAAACAAAGACTGCCGCTCTTCAGGCCTGCAAGAGCCTGAAGCGTGCGAAGTTCTCTTGCTATGCCATCTACCAGTAACGTGTAACGGGTGTCATCAATGTCTTCCGAGAAGCCTGTCCTTAGCCTCGTTGATCTGAGCAGCCAGGAAAGCGGTTCCACCCTGATCCGGGTGGAGGCGCTTCATGAGGCGGCGGTGCGCCGCTCGAATTTCCGCGTCCCCGGCGTCGGGCGGAAGCCCCAGGATCTGGTAGGCCTCCTCATCTGTCATGGCGCCAGAGCCCGCCGTGCCTCCATGCCGATCTGCTCGATCCGCCTGGAAGTCTTCACGCCAGCTGGAAAGCCGGCGGTCGAGGTAAGCTTCGACTAACTGGCGGCTCTGGCCATCGGCAGCCGTTTCCTGCCACAAGCGCTGAAGCTCGGGGACCGTCAGGCCCTCGAGTGCCCTGCCCGAAAGGGTTCCGGCAAGCACCCTGCCCCTCATGGCTCCGCTGGCATGGTCCAGCTCCATCTCGACCAGGGCAGAGCGCGCCCGTGACGATTGGCCAGCCGAGGGCTTGGCCCGGCTCCCCCTCTTCCCGGTAAGCCTTCCCATGCCCCCAAGACCCAGCAGCGACAAGCCAAAGGCCGCCGCTGGCAAGGCAAGGGCAACCCGGCCCGTGACCGCCAGAACCACAGCCAGCCCGAGCAGCAGCAGACCACCGCTCTTCTTGATCCTCCGGGCAAGATCCGCAGGGTTCGCGTTGGCAAAAAGCTGCCCGCCATAAAGCAAGAGCGCCAGAACCAGCGCACCAATAATCAGATACACCATCAGCCTATTTCATTTGTTGCAGCAGCAGACGGGCACCGCCATCGCCTTGAGCTTCCAGTTGGGCCAGCGCGGATTTGCCACCCGAGGCATAAACCGCAATGGCCTTCAACAGGCTGGCAAGGTCCGCGGCAGAGCCAGAGGTGAAGGCGCAATAGGCCCCGCCTGAGATGCGGGCGATTTCCCGGAATGCTTCAGCCGCTACCGGATCCCTCCCCTCCTGGAACAGAAACACGGGGACACCCTTCAGGCCCAGTTCTCCGGCTCTCTGGCACAGAAGGTCGACATCCTCTTCCATGCTGTCGCCCACATAGACCAGCGCCGCGATCCGGCTTTCGTCATTTGCGCTCAACGCAGCCGACAGCACCTTGCGGATCTGGGTCCGGCCTCCCTGACAGCGGATGCGGCTCATCACGCCGGCCAGATCACCAGGATTTGAAAACCAGCGGGAGGCGCGGCATTCATCGAAACCGCGGAAATAGACCAGCTTGATCGACAGTCCGCCAGCGCCTTCCACAGCCTGAAACATCTCACTCTGGATATGGCAGGCGGCATCCCAGGTGGGCTGGCGGCTCATGGTGGCGTCCAGAGCAAAAACGAGACGTCCCTGCGTCCCGCTTACGGGGGACAAGACCGCGGCCTTCTTCAGAAACGCATCAATTTCCGGCGCGGAGGATGTGCTAACCTCCACGTTCTGATGCTTTCGTTCGTCCAGAGGCGGACGCGTGCCCATGAGAATCTCCCTGACGGTCAACCGATACGTCAGAAAGACTTGGGCTTTCGGCAAGGGCTTGGCAAGCACCCATGCGCCTGCAGACACCGGACATGGCACTCAGGCAGCAAGAACCTGCGCCCTCGGGCGGGCATGGCCGCGCCGCAAATACCACTCGTTCACAAGAAGATTCGGAACCCAGCAAAGCCAGGCAATGGCTGGATAGGCGAGCTCGAACGGCAGTCCTGCCGCGAGAGACAGGGGCAGATAGACCCGCAGGGTTACGGCAGCAAAGGTCATCGCCGCCGACCGCAGCATCCAGCGCCGGTGGGTTGCAATGTCCCGGCGGATGCCCGCAGCGATGCCGAGACAAGTCGCCAAAAGCCACAGAAGGGCAAGCAGCAGGAAGCCGGAAAGCGCGATCGGCCCTGCCGTCGTCGTCAGCGCCAGGTCAATCGAGGCAATGCCAGACACGAGAATGCCCGCGCCATAGAACCGGCCCAGCCACTTGTGAAGACCGGGCCGGCTCTTTCGCAGACCTGTGCTCAGATGAAACGGCAACAAGCCCAGAACAATGGGGGCGACAGCGATATGACTGTAGAGAAGCCAAGCATTTCCGGGCAGATGATGTGCCATCACCGGCATCGATTTCTCGACGCCTAAAGGCAGGAAGCGGAAGGATGCCACAGCAACCAGGGCGCAAAAGATCCCTGCGGTCCAGGCCAGCCAGGGGGAAATCCGAATTCCGGTTGTCATCGCAGTCTCCATAACTTGACACCGTCAAGATACGAAATAACTTTACAGTGTCAAGTTTTCTGAGGGACCGGCCGATCACAATGAGGAGAGCAGTAGAGAGCCCCCCCCTGTCCGCCGGGCTTCTCAAACATTCCGCCCTTTCGCAAAGTCCGCCGCTTCGCCAGACAGATTCACCTGACAGGTTCGCTTGACCGCCCTGCAGGTTCATGTCCTTCTGCCGCCATGACGGACTCAGCAAAACCCACCCGCAAGCGCGACGGACGCCTGCGCGAAGATCTCATTGATGCCGGTGTCGCTCTGCTTCGGGACCGGGGCGCGGACGGGATGAGCCTCAGGGAATGCGCAGCCATAGCGGGCGTCTCTCACGCCTCCCCCGGCTATCATTTCGGTAATCTGAAAGGCCTGAAGACGGCGATTGCAGCCCGCGCATTCCGTCTGTTCGGCGACTTCATGCTGGAGTTCCTGGCCAAGGCGGATAGCGCGCCAAAGTCTCAGATCCTGGCAATCAGCGAAGGGTATCTGGCCTTCGCCGAATCCCATAAAGAATTGTTTCTCTTCATGTTCTCGGGTCAGGAGCTCGATCAGACCGATCCGGACCTGTCAGCCATGTCCGAACGCGCCTATCAGATCCTCAGGGACACCTGCGCGCCCTTCGTAAAGCCGGACAGCGATCCTGAGACCGTTGAAATTCTGGTCTGGTCATTGGTCCACGGCTACGCACAGCTGATGATTACGGGAAAGATCAGCAAAGCCTCGCCCGGCGGAAAAGTGCCGGCCTATAAATTTCTGCTGGATCACCTGGACCTCTGCCCCCGCGGCTAGCGCCTGGCCCGATCAGATCAGGCCAAGCTCTGCCAGTTCGCGCCGCATTTCCTCAGGCAAAGAAGCGCCGCCGGTACCGGTACGGATGTCCTTCGGCGCTTCATTTGCCTTCAGATAGCGCCAGCCCTGAAAAGGCCGCTTCGGCTGATGCTGGGTCAGGATGATCCGTGGCTCAAGCACCAGATCACAGCGCTTCACACCGGCATCATCGGTGAAGGGGCGGATATCGATCAGCCGCTGCCGCGCCTGAATCCGGCCCTTGATCACCCAATAGAGCGAACCGCCATCCAGCAGCTCTTCGTTGCGGGTCGGAACCATGCGGGTCGTATGGGTAAGCTCGACCGGCTCACCAGCCAGACGCAGTTGCTCGGTCCGGAAATCGGTCCAGGCCTGAAGGCTCTCGACGCTGTCAGCGCCGACACAAAGCTTCACGAGATGCAAGGTCATGGTCTTTGCCTAGTCATCTGCCCCGGCGGGTCAACCAAATCGCGGGTCAAGAGGACCTTTATACACAGTTTGCACAGCTGCCCGCTTGCAAGGAATCTGCGAAGCAGGTTCACTTTCAACATGAACGTGTTCGTGACAGGCGGGACAGGCACTATCGGACGAGCGCTCGTCCAGCATCTGCTGGAGCGCGGACACCACGTTATTGGCCTGACGCGGTCGCCAGAATCGGCGTCCGAACTGCGGCGTCTCGGGCCAGGTTTCAGCGCATTTCCGGGAGATTTGGCGGAGCCAAAGGGATGGACCGAGCGGGCCATCGCTTGTGATGCTGTGATTCATACTGCGGCGACCTTCACTCCGGACATGTCCGTCATAGACCGGCGTGCGATGCAAGCGGTGAAAATGGCAGCCCGGACACGCAAGCACCCGCTGCGGGTCATCTATACCGGGGGCATCTGGCTCTACCCGCCAACGGACAAGAGGCCGTTGACGGAAACGGTTTCCTTCGAGCCGCAGCCGGCGTTTATCTGGATGAAGGAGCAGATCCGGTCCCTGCAAACCAGCCCCAACCTGAGCGTTGCGATCATTCATCCGGCCCTGGTCTGCACGCCGCATAAAGGCCCCGTTGCGGAGATCGTGAAGGCCGTCCAGCGTGGTCAGCCGTTCCGGACCCGGGCGGATGCGGAAACGATCTGGCCTCTGGTGAGCGCTCAGGACCTTGCAAAGCTCTACGGAACCGTTCTGGAAGCCCGCAGTTTCCGTCTTGCACTTCTCGCTGCAGCCATTCCCGGCGTCCGGGTCAAGGATCTGGGGCACCGGATCGCGACACGGCTGGGCGGCACCTTCGAGCTCGAAACCATCCGTCCCAAGCCGGGAACAGACCCCAAAACCGATTTTGAGTCCGGCTATGCACTGTCCCAGGTGGTGAGTTCCCGAAGGGCGACCTCTCTGGCAAGCTGGAACCCGTCCGCCCGGGCGGTCGATGACCTGATTGACGAAGTCATTGAGACAGGCCTCGATCATCCGTCTCAAAGCGCCAGCATCAAGTCTGCCTGACGAGTTGCCTTTCCCTTAACCACACACCGCCATCCCATCCATGACGCGAAAGGCTTTCGCAAGCTTTGTTCCGTAACGTTTCCTCTCGACTTTCGAGGCTATTGCGGTGACCGGATGCGAACAAGATCAGCCCTGCGATCTCTGTTGAGAAGCCTTTTGCTTCTCTCCAGCCTGGTTTTTCTACCCCTAGACGGTCTCGCGCAAGAAGTTTCTTTTGGCAGCTTTGAAGTCGTGAACTCTGCCGGCTTCCGGGAAATCGATGGTACGAAGACCCCTCTGAGCAAGGACTCTGCCATTGGGGTTTCTGTTATGACCCTCTCCTCCGATGGCGGGAAGCTGACACTCTCGACCGGGGAAACCCGTCTGACCCTCTACCGCATCACATCCGGGCTGGAGGGGCTGGAGTGGAATGCTACCGGCACAACTCTGCTTCACCGGGAGGATATCCTGTCTCTCTCCCAAAAAACGAGCTTGTCGGATGTGGAAACTTGGGGGGCTGCGATCGACTGGCCCGGTGCAGGTCATGCGAAGATGGTCATGTTCCGGCTGAGCGACAGTTCCTTCACTGGATTTCTGATCAGCACTCCCGGAGCATCAACTCTGGTCAGGCAGATGGAGTTCCATCTTCTCTCCGGGCCCCGCCGCCGGTCTTTCCAGTAAATTTTCCAGCCGCCCAAAATGAGCGATGGTGAAGCCCTGACGGCAAAGCTTCCGGCGGTTCAGACGACAGGGCAAAAGAAAAGGGCGCGGAGATCCACGCCCTTTTCTCAACTTAGCAACTGGTCTTAACCTGCGACAGCGACAGCCTGTTGGGCGCTTTCAACATCATTAAACAGTACCAGCAGCGCAAGCGCGCCTCCCAGAGCGAGGACCGTCCAGACGGTCACACCCCAGCAGGACTTCTGCACGTTTTCGTCCATGAAAACCCTTTGTTCGTTCACGGCCGCATTCCCGTCTCGGGTTAGGAAATGTGGCTCGAATGAGACACCGGGTTAATGGGTTGCTAAGGATTTCGCAAGTGCAAAATGCCGGGATCAGATCTGCATTTCCTGCATCCCGTGAAACTATCCATATTTGCCAAGGAGTTGTGCGCCGCTAGCCGGATTTTCACAGCTGATGTAAAAGGGGGAAAGCCCTAAAGGCTTGCCTTATTTGTTATCCGCCCAAGGAGCCTTGATGAGCGCCCTTACCCTTTATGACCAAGCAGCCGCCATTTGGTTTCTTTTCGCCTGGCTGGGTTTCAACTTTATGATCGATCACAGCCCATGGCGCCAGAAATCGCTTTCGCGGGCCATGGAAGACTACCGGCGCCAGTGGATGGTCGTCATGGCGGGCCGTCAGGTGCGCATCATGGACACGGCGATCATTTCCGGCTTGCAGCAGGGCACGGCTTTTTTCGCCTCGACCGCGCTTCTGGCCATAGGCGGCAGCTTCGCGCTTCTGGACAGCACCGATACGATCCTTCGTATTGCGGGAGATCTGGACATTCCGGTCGAGCAAAGCAGAGCGCTTTGGGAAATCAAGGTCCTCGGCCTGATGCTGATCCTTGCCTACGCGTTTTTCAAATTCGGCTGGGCCTACAGGCTTTTCAATTATGCCAGCATCGTCATGGGATCGGTTCCCGAACCGACCGCGAAGAACCGCGACCGGGTGATGAAGATGGCAGCGCAGGCTGGCGAGTTGAATGTCCTCGCCGGACGTCACTTCAACCGCGGTCAGCGCGCCTTCTTTTTCGCCATCGGTTTTCTCGGCTGGTTTGCCGGACCGGCAGTCTTCGCGGTTATGACGCTTGCGGTCCTGCTGGTCCTGCTCCGGCGTCAGTTCGCTTCCCGCTCGAGGGACGCCGTGCTCTCCGGGCACCATTTGGCTTTACCGGAATCGGAGAAGGAGGGCGAATATACCGACACCGGCTCGTCGAATCCCTTCACATGATAGCGGCCATACAGGCCGCCGCGGCAGCCCATAATGTCTGCAATGGCATCCGACACGAGAACCTCCAGATTCAGGTTCTTGGCCAGTTCTGCAATCCGCGCGGCAAGGTTCACCGTTGGACCGATAACGGTAAAATCCAGGCGCGTCTCGCTGCCGACGTTGCCAAAGAAAACATTCCCGGCATGCAGCGCGATCCCGACTTTCATGTCGGGTGTTTCCAAGCACTCATTCGCCAGATTGATCTGATTGATCTTCTCGGTGGTGGCCCTGGCGGCCTTTAGCGCGCGCTTGGCCGCATCAGCCGCCTGCTCTTCCGTCTCATAGGGAAAGATGGCCATCACTTCATCACCAATGAACTTCAGAACCTCGCCGCCATGGGCTTCGACAGCCTCGGTCATGGCACCGAAATATTTGTTCAGGAACACCACCAGCTTGGCTGCGGGCAGCTCATTGGACAGCTTGGTGAAGCCGCGCAGATCCGCGAAGCTCACGACAGCGGAGATCCACTCCCCCTCCCCACGCTTGATCGTGCCACGCAGCACCCGTCCACCTGCGCGGCGGCCCACATAGGTATCAAGCAGAGTCTCGGCCGTACGGCGCAGGGTGCTGAGTTCACACACAAGGCTTAGCGGCTTCAGGATGGATTCAAAGACGCCGATATGGCTTTGCAGAAAGCCGCCCGGAACGCGGGTTGCAAAGGTAATCGCCTTGATGGTCCCGTCTGAAAAGGGCAAGGGCATGGCCACATAGTCGGTGTAGCCCTCCTGACGGAGGTCCTCCGTAATCCCGTACTCCGTCTCCGCTGCCTTGGCGCTGATCGCGATGCGCACCGGCCGGTTTTCCGTGTAGACGACCTTCAACGGGCTCCTGTCATAGGCCTCGTCCCGATCATCGCTGGTCAGATAGCGCCGGATTTCACGGGTACCGTCACTGGTCCAGACTGCGGCCTCGGCGCGCACATTGGGATGGAGCAGCGGAATCGCAGTCGTGATCCGGTCCACCGGCACCCCGGCTTCACGCAGGCGCTGGCCCAGTTCCTCAATCAGTTCAAGGCTGTCAGCCCGCCCCGCGGCATCGCCATAGAGCCATTGCACGAGATCGGCTGCAATAAGGGGAGCTTCAAGGACCATCGGGCCAATCCTTCACGCAGGTCATTTTCAAAATCGCCCTTTATGTGGGGATCATAACACTCTCTGCAAAGGGCAGGCTATTCTAACTTCCCGCCCAAAAATGAAAACGGAATGTTCACTGCCCCGGTTCCGGAGCAGGAAACAACGTGCCTGTGCGGCCGAAGATCCAGTAACCCGCAAGGCCTACCCATTCCTTGAAAGCGATATCAAACCTGCGGAGACCGATCGAAACGCCGGAGAAAACCAGCCCGGCATCCGCCCATCCCCGTGTCCGGTAATCGACCGGATAGGGCACAAGACCCGTCCAGCCTTCGGCACGGAAAACGCCAACGGCACGCGGCATGTGATAGGCAGAGGTAACAAACAGCCAGCGCTGCTCCGGCTCAGGCCTGATCAAATTGCGTGTGAAACGCGCATTTTCAAAGGTCGAGCGCGACTTGTCTTCCAGAATAATCCTGTCGCTGGAAACGCCGAAGTCCTCGAGCAACACTTTCGCTCCCTCGGCCTCGCTCACGCCCTTGAACAGGATGCCGCCGGCACCGCCCGTGTGAATGACGGGGACATCCGGTATCTGGCGGGCAAGCGCGGCAATGGATGTCAGCCGTTCTGCGGCAGAGGTCAGGGCCGGCTCTCCCCGTCCTGCCATCACCGTCGTGTCAAACGCTCCGCCCAGAACAATGATGCCATCGATTTTGCCAAGCGTCTGCGGCCGCGGGAAACGCTCTTCCAGCGGCAGGATCAGGATGTTGGCGGCGGGTGACAATCCGGCAATGCCTAGAAACAGCACCGCCAGAAACCCGAGCCAGCGGCCGAACCGGATCCAGCGGGTCCAGGTCAGCGCCACACCAATAATCCCAAGGGCCACAAGCGCGTTGGACGGCTGGATCAGAAAGAAACCGATTTTGGACAAAAGATAAAACATCGTGCCTTGCCAATCGTTTGCAAAGCGGTGACACAGTCTGAACAAAGGGAGACTGCCGTGCTTGACCGCTTTTATCTCATCATCGACAGCCCTGAGTGGCTGGACCGCCTCTGCCCGGAGGGTCTACGCTTTGCGCAACTGAGGATCAAGGAGCCGGACGGCACCCTCCCCCAAGCCGTGGCACGCACGCTGGAAAAGGCGCGGGCGTATAACTGCACGCTCGTCATCAACGATCATTGGCAGGCAGCCATTGATTCTGGCGCCGACTGGCTGCATCTGGGCCAGGAGGATCTGGACACGGCGGACATCAAGGCCATCCGCAAATCCGGGCTGAAGCTGGGCATCTCCACACACACACCGGAAGAACTGGACCGGGCCCTCGGCTTCGAACCGGACTATATTGCGCTCGGGCCGATCTTTCCCCCACGCGGCAAGATCGTGGATTACGCGCCCCAGGGCATCTCACGTGTTTCCGATTGGAAAGCGCGGATCAACGTGCCTCTGGTCGTCATTGGCGGGATCCGGCTCGAGCATGCGGAGAGTTTGCTTGAGGCCGGGGCAGACAGTATCTGCGTTATCACCGACGTGCTTGCCGATCCCGATCCCGAAGCACGCTGCCGGGCCTGGATTGCAGCGACCCGCTAACCGGTGCTCCCGGGAAACTCCAGTTCGTGATCCCCGTCACAGTTCCCCTCGTCAAAACCGACCATGAATAGCTTCACAGGTTTCGAAGAGGTGGAGCAAGAACATGGAACTCTATCTGACACTCGGCGGCCGCCCCGCCATCGCAGCAGCAGCCGAAAGGCTCAACAAAAGGCTTCGTCTGGACAGTGGATTTGGCGGGAGCAGCCGTGCCCTGCCTGCCCCTTACCTGGAGGATCTCACCGAGTTCCTCGTATTCGTAACTGGAG
The DNA here is from genome assembly GCF_014842915.1 of Roseibium litorale. Taxonomy (GTDB): domain Bacteria; phylum Pseudomonadota; class Alphaproteobacteria; order Rhizobiales; family Stappiaceae; genus Roseibium; species Roseibium litorale. Next base: position 204,398 of record NZ_JACYXI010000001.1, read on the forward strand.
GAGCCCCAGTCTATGAAGGCCGCCCGGTCAGCAAGCTGCTGCGTCCGCTTTGCCCTTCACAGGAAGCGTTCGAGGTCCTCGTCGATCATGTCGTCACCGTCCTGATCGGACGGGAGAGACGGCCTACAGAAGAAGCGCAACTCCGCGTGCTTCTTGAACATGTCCGCCCCCTGGTTCTTTCGGCACGCGAGGAAACACCGGCACACGCCGGGCAGCCGTTTCAGCGCTTGACCGTTGTCGCCTGATCCATAGGCCACTCAACAGCTTTCCAAATGCACAAACAAAAACGCCGGCGGAAAACCCACCGGCGTTTTGATTTTGACTTTTCGAAACCGCTGTCAGCCCAGTTCGCTAACGTTGGTCACGACCTTGCCGACCAGACCGTACTCGATGCCTTCTTCGGGGCTCATCCAGTAGTCACGGTCCGTGTCCTTCTCGATCCGGGACAGCGGCTGGCCAGTGGCATCAGCGAAGATTTTATTGAGACGGTCGCGCATCTTGATGATTTCGCGGGCCTGGATCTCGATATCGGTCGCCATGCCGCCAGCGCCACCGGACGGCTGGTGCAGCAGGAAGCGGGTGTTCGGGGTGCAGAAGCGCATTTCCTTCGGCACGGACACATAGATCAGTGCACCGGCACTTGCGACCCAGCCCATGCCCAGGATGCGCACTTCCGGCGAAATGAACTTGATGGTGTCGTGGATCATGTCACCGGACTCAACGTGACCACCCGGAGAGGACACGATGACGGTGATCGGATCATTGGAGACCTGAGCCAGGGCGAGAAGGCGGGCGCACACGTCGCGGGCCATCTCCTGGTTCACCGGGCCGGTGATCAGCACGGTGCGGGCATCGAACAGATGCTTGTCGACCTGAATCGACGGCTGGCTCTTTGCTTTTTCCTCTTCCTCGTCATCGAGGCGGGCTGGCACCGTTGTCGAATAATTTTTCATGCGCAGGATAGGCTCCATTGACATTCCTGCCGGCGCAGAGCACCGACGAGATCGATATTCCTTGTGTATGCGAACAAATCCTTGCCCGCAAATCCTCAAGCAGGTCATATCCTGAAAGAGTTATCAGAACCGCAACATAAGCCGTTTTTGCGGGGTTTCAATCGGGTCCAGACGTTTGCCTGGGAAATCCTGCCGCCAGCCTCCCCGCCTTTGGATGCAGGATTCTCTTTCCAATCAGACCGCCTGCTGTTGCAAAAGCAATTCCAGGCTGGATGACAAAAACAGGCGGTCTTCCTCGCTGGCAGCCATCGCAATGGCCCGTTCATAACTCCGGACGGCATCATGATGACGGCCCGCGCGCTTCAGCAGTTCAGCGCAGGCGGCATGAAAGGGCTGATAGGCCGAGAGTTCTGTTTCCAGAGCAAGAACAGCTGCAAGCCCCCCGGCAAGGTCACCGGCTTCAGCAACCGCCACGCCCCGGTTGAGCCGCACGACTGCCGTCGGCTCAAACGCAAGAAGCTCGTCGTAGAGCCGTGCGATCTGCGGCCAGTCCGACGTCTCTCCGTCGCTGTGGCAAGCTGCAATGGCGGCCTTTATCTGAAATGGCCCGATTTGCCTTCGGCGCAAGGCGCGTTCCAGAAGCAAGACGCCTTCTGCAATCTCGGCCCTGACCCAGAGGGTCCTGTCCTGGAGCGCAAGCGGAACGGCGGCCCCAGACGGTCCCTTGCGTGCATGCCTTCGCGCATGGGACAGCATCAGCAGCGCAAGACAACCTTCGACTTCAGCATCTTCGGGCGTCAAGGAGTTCAGCAGACGGCAAAGAAACAGCGCCTCCTCGGCAAGGTCAACGCCGCTCTGGGGACCTGCCGAGTACCCGGCGTTGAAAATGAGATAGATGACCGTGAGCACGGCCTCGAGCCGCTCTGCCCACTGGTCCTGATCCGGCACCGAGAACGGGATTCCAGCTGCCGCAATCTTTGCCTTGGCCCTGGACAGGCGCTGTCCCATCGCCGCGTCCTTGTCGAGAAATGCCGCGGCGATCTGCTGCGTCGACAAGCCTCCAAGGGTTCGCAAAGTCAGCGCAACCTGCGATTTCGGCTCGATGGCTGGATGACAACAGGTGAAAATCAGCCTCAGCCGCTCATCCGGAATATCCAAGGCTTCCTCGCCGGCAAGGCTTGCAAAAAGCTCCAGATCCTGACCAGACCGGCCTGCGGTTGCCTGCCGGCGGATCCGGTCGATGGCTTTGCGGAACGCCACCTGCAGCAACCAGCCGGACGGAGACGACGGCAAGCCGTTCCGCCCCCAATGGACGACGGCAGACACCATGGCATCTTGCAGTGCGTCCTCGGCGAGCTGGAAATCCTTGAGGCGCGCCACAAGCGCAGACAACAGCCGCCCCCGGTCGTCGCGCACCAGCCGGGTCAATGCCCGGCTTGCCGCAACGGCGCTGGAGGCGGATATAGTCATGACTGACCTGCCGTAATGATGATCAAGGTGCCGGATTATAATCCATCACCGGGCGGATCTCGACAGTCCCGTATTCCGCACTCGGGATCTGAACCGCGTAGGCAAGTGCCGCATCAAGGTCAGGAACATCAATGAGATAGTACCCGCCAAGATGCTCTTTCGTCTCTGCGAAGGGACCGTCCATCGTCTCCACCTTGCCGCCGCGCACGCGCAGTGTGGTCGAGGTTTCAGCCTCCTTTAGCCCTTCACCTGACAACATGGCGCCTTCCGCCTGCATTTTTTCGTTGAGCTTAAAATACCCCTCCATCATCTTGCCGAATTCGGGGGTTCCATAAACAGGCTCGTTGGCCGGATCACTGTAAATAAGCAGCATGTATTTCATCTCAGATTGTCCTCTTCCAAACAGAAATTTCGCTTTCAGAGACCGACAGAAAGTCGAAGGAGAGCGATGAATAAGACACCCGTTGCTAGCAGATTGGGGCCATTGCCCGCATAGCGCAACCAGTGAGCGGGAAACGTTGCCGATAGGCCGAAGGGATGAGCCAGGCGGCCTGCGAGCAACAAGATGCCGGCCCCATGAAGCCAGAGCTCAGACGCCCCTCCTGCTTCGGCCAGCATCATCAACAACAGCACGAAGGGTACCCATTCGATAAAGTTGCCGTGGCGGCGAATATTCAGCAACAACTGCTGACTGCCGCCATCCCCAATTGACACGCCATATTTCGCCCGGCTGGCAGATACCCTGATCCAGAGTACAAGCCAGATAGCCACAAGAGGCAGGGCGTAGAGTGAAGTGATGTGAAAAGCCATGTCCATGTCCTTCTATTGGATGTGACACCCAAGGAACGTTTGGACTTTCAGCTTTTCGACATCCCCCTTCAAAAAAGCACGGACTCAATGATTTTTTTTAAAAAGCCGCGCGTTTGCGACAGGGAAACGGTCAAGAAGGCTCGTTCTCGCTACCGCAACTGGTCTGTGCAATTGAGCGCAGGCGGAAGCCCCATCACCTCTATGGCCTCTTTAACCCCTGAGACCTTTGCCCTTGCAAAGCTTCAAGTCAGTCGTTGCCGTGAACGGCCTTCTCGGCTGTCTGGTCCTGGCGGAAGACAAGGCGCCAGGCCAGCATCATGGCAAAGGGCAGAGATGGCCAGATGAACCACAAGGTTCCAAGTCCGCTGGTAACCAGGTTGAGAAGAAAGAAAAATCCTATCATGAACACGCAGCCGCGCACCCGCTTGGACTGACGCCGGAGCCAGGCCCGGGCCTGATTGATCCCGCTGACAAGAACCTCGTCCACATGGGATTGGCCTGCATCCGCGGCCGCTCCTGTCTCAGAGGCGTCTGCCGTGCGGGCCCCACAGGGTTCATTCTTTCCCCCCAGCCGTATTACATAAGCTTCGACCGGCTCGCTGACATTACGGACAGTCTGCGCACCAAGGCTTTCGAACCCGAGCGCAAGTTTGTTCCGGACCTGATCGAACACGGACTGGCTGAGCGTGATGCCACCGGCCGGAGCAAGTTCCTGGAGACGGGCAGCAACATTGACCCCGTCTCCATAGATATCGTCCCCCTCAACCATGATATCACCGAGGTTGATACCAATCCGGAACTCCATCCTGGTGGCCTGCGGCAGATCGGCATTTCTGGATGCAAGATCTGTCTGAATGTCGACGGCGCACTGAACGGCTTCAATCACGCTGGAGAACTCGATGATGACCGCATCGCCCCAGGTGTTGACTATGCGGCCGTTGTACCGGCTGGTCAGCCCGCTCATCACGTCGCGATAGTCCTTGAGGCGGTCAAGGGTGCCATCCTCGTCCGCTTCCATAAGCCGAGAGTAGTGCACGGCATCCGCACACATGACCGCAGCAAGCCGGCGCCTAGTCCGTTCCATGAAGATGTTCCCTGTTTCCCTAGGAATGGGGATTGCTGATCAGGAATACAACCCGCGATCAAAGGTCACAAACCGGATTCCCCGCTTCCAGGCCGGCTATCCGGGAAGACTGAAACCAATATGCAGATCAAGTTGCCAGAGCAGACCGGCCAAGAGAGGAAAAAGACGCGCTTTCCTGCTCGTCAGCCCCCGGAGCAGGATCGTTTCCCGTCGGGCCTGCCCTGCGCTCCAGCATGCCCTGCCCGCCCATGCTCCGCCAATGGACGATCCTGTTCCGCCCCTTGTCCTTGGCTTGATAGAGCGCATCGTCAGCCTTCATGAGAAGGGCCTCCAGATCGTGCCCGGCCAAGGAGGTGTGAACCATTCCGATACTGGTCGTGATTTTAACCGCTTGACCGTCAACGATGAACTTGTGCTCTTCAACCGTCTGACGCAAGCGGTCGGCAATCTGCTCCATCCGCGCAGGAGAGACACCCGGCAGAACCGCGGCAAACTCTTCACCACCCAACCTGCCGAAGACATCGACGCTGCGCATGCTCTTCCGCATCAAGAGGGCAAATTCCCGCAAGATGCAGTCGCCTGCATGGTGGCCGTGGGTGTCGTTCACCAGTTTGAAGTAATCCAGATCGAAAACCAGGATGCCTGCAGCTTCGCCAGAGCTCTTGGCCAGCAGCATATCGCCCCTCACCATCAAGGCGCGGCGGTTGGGGCAATTGGTGAGCACGTCGTGTTCCGCCTCATGCTTGAGCGACAGGACATACTCCTCAAAGTAGATCGCAAGCCAGACAACCGTACCGCCGACAACCCAGAACAGCGTGATGAAAAGCGTGATACCGACCAGGTTTCCGCCATTCATCGGATTGTCCGGCACGCCTGAATACAGCGCCGCAACGCATCTGAGGAGATACATCACGCTGATCATGAGAAAGACGATGCCCAGCGACTTGCGCAGGCGGGCTCCATGCGTCTTGCTTCTTGTTCCCGACCGCAGGAACTCCAAGCCGATGAACGCGGAATAGACGCCGGACAAGGCGGCGAAAAACAGGACACGCCAGGTGGTGTTCCCGTAAAACTCCGGCACCTGGCAGGCAAGCAGCCACAAGACGGCCGGCGCAATGGCGACGATAACGCGCCCCTTTTGCCCGGCCAGTTCACGCGTGCCATACCAGCTGATACCTAACCCGAGCATCAGGACCGCGTTGGCAACGTCGATGGAGAGAAAGTCCGGGATCTTGTTGCGCAGCATCAACAGGGGAAGCGCGCTTCCCCGCAGGAAGAAGCTGATGGACCAGAGCAGAAGACCGCGGGACGACTTCGAAATCCACCACGCCATGAAAATGACGCAGCCGGCAAGGAAACACATGCCGCAAAGGAAAACAAATACGGTGAATACATCGAGCTTCATGGACACTCCACATGCGGATGACCGCCGGGACAGACGCCTTGCATACACGGTATAATTTACAAAGGAGACGTTAAAAAAGTGGCCAATAACGTAGTAGTTTCTCCCTTAACGCCGCAGTTTCACCCAGTGCTCGTTCCTTGGGCATCAAGGGAAGACCGGTAGTTGTAAGGCCGGCTTCCCCTTTGCGGCAGCTGGACGAGAGCACAGGGAGCGGTGCCGCCGTTATTCCCTCCCTCAATCCGGCAAACCTCTGCGGCACGCCCCGATTGGAATGCTGGGAAGTTCCGGACCCTATAGGGGTTAATCGTCAAAAATACACTTTGAAACAAGCTTTTGCCTTCAATGCGGGGCAAACACACGATTGCCTAGTTGCTGCGGACCAGAAGCACTTGCAGGCCGTATCCAGCTGAATGCATATCAGCGTAGCCATTCATGAATTCGAAGAAATAGAACATCCCCGGCAGCGCCTCTGACGATGTCCAGAACTTTGCCCCCTCCCCAAAATCGGAGCGGCTTATGGCCGGAAAGGCAGCGGTGTCTATTTTGGGTCCATCGCAGGTATCAAGAAGCAAGGTGTCCAGCTCCGCGCCGGTGGGAACCCGCCAGCCTGCGCCCGCCTCGCTTGCGGCTTTGTGTGCAGCCTCCTGATCGAGCCAAGCCGGTTCGCCCGCACAATCCTGCTTGTCGGCGCTCCAGGACATTCCAACCGCGCATCTCTTCCAGATGAGGCCCGACTGGCTGTCCTCAGCCACCTCTCCTTTCAGGATAAATTGCCCACTTGGACCGCTGACGCAGGAAGCAGAGGCAGGCGTGGCACAGGCAGCCAGAACGGGGGCAAGGGCGGACAAGAACCGGGACATGAAAGAACCTTCAACAAACTCAAAGCCTTGCATCTGAAAGCCGATGTTGTTCATTTCATGACGCAGCCACGCGGCTTTCCAGGTGGCCTCTCCGCTGCTCAACCCCATGCCATCTGCTCCCTGACTGACGGGAGCAGATGGCGCTGCCCGCTTGATTGACCGGCTTACTTCGTCTTGTTGAACAGCTCGCGGCCAATCAGCATGCGGCGGATCTCGCTGGTGCCTGCGCCGATCTCATAGAGCTTGGCGTCGCGCAACAGACGGCCCGTGGGATATTCGTTGATATAGCCGTTGCCGCCGAGAAGCTGGATCGCATCCAGTGCCAGCTTGGTGGCGTTTTCGGCTGCGTAGAGGATCGCACCAGCCGCGTCCTCACGGGTGGTCTCTCCCCGGTCACAGGCCTGGGCCACGGCGTAGACATAGGCCTTGGTGGCGTTCATGGTAACATACATATCCGCGACCTTGCCCTGAACCAGCTGGAAAGTGCCGATCGGCTGACCGAACTGCTCACGCTCGTGGATATAGGGAATGACCACATCCATCGCCGCCTGCATGATGCCGACAGCGCCTGCCGCCAGAACCGCCCGCTCATAGTCCAGCCCGGACATGAGCACATTGACGCCCTTGCCCACCTCGCCGAGCACGTTTTCTTCCGGCACTTCGCAGTCCTGGAAGACAAGCTCGCCGGTTTCAGAGCCGCGCATGCCGAGCTTGTCCAGCTTCTGCGCCACGGAGAAGCCCTTGAACCCTTTCTCGACCAGGAAGGCTGTAATGCCCTTGGGGCCGGCGTCCGGATCGGTCTTGGCATAGATGATCAGCGTGTCGGCGGAAGGACCGTTGGTGATCCACATCTTGGAGCCGTTGAGAATATAGCGGTCTCCCTTCTTCTCGGCCTTGAGCTTCATGGACACCACGTCTGACCCGGCCCCCGGCTCGGACATGGCCAGAGCTCCCAGATGCTCGCCGCTCACCAGCTTGGTGAGATAGCGGGTCTTCTGATCCTGATTGCCCCAGCGGCGCAGCTGGTTGACGCAAAGATTTGAGTGCGCGCCATAGCTAAGGCCGATGGAGGCAGAGGCCCGGCTCACCTCTTCCATGGCAATGCAATGTTCCAGGTATCCGAGACCTGCGCCGCCCCACTCTTCCTCGACCGTGATGCCGTGCAGGCCCAGATCGCCCATTTCAGGCCACAGCTCGCGGGGGAACCAGTCGTCCTTGTCAATCTTGGCGGCCAGCGGGGCAATGCGGTCCTGCGAATAGGAGCGCACGCTGTCGCGCAGCATTTCAGCGGTTTCGCCGAGATTGAAGTTGAAGGATGGAAAGTCGTTGCGGATCATCTTGGTTCCTCCCAGCGGCGCTTGTCATAGCGCACGAATTTGCTCAGCACGCCGATCCGGTCATAAAGACGCCGGGCAGTGCTGTTGTCGTCATGTGTGTGCCAATAGACGTTGGTACAGCCGCGCTTGGTGGCCTCTTCATAGACGCCCTCGATCAGCTTGCGGCCCGTTCCGGCCCCCCTCTGATCAGGTGCAACAAACAGGTCTTCAAGATAGCAGGTTGGGGCCAGAGACCAGGTGCTGGCGTGAGGCAGTGAATGCACCAGACCGGTCAGCTTGCCTGCACGCTCGGCCACAAGCGCGAAATGGCCGCCCTCTCCCAGCAACCGCTCGAACAGGCCGTCCGTCACCTCTTGCGGCAGGGTCTGCTCGTAAAAGGTCAGATATGCCTGCCAGAGCACATCCCACTGCGGCCGGTCCTCGCGGGTAAGCGGGCGGATAACAACCTCTTCCATCTTCAATCCTTCATGCCTTCCAATGCGACGAGGGTAAAAAGGCCTGCCGCCACATGCACCTGGTCCGTCCCGTCAATGCCATAGACGTCCGACTGGCAGATGGTCAGCATCCGCCCGGGTTTGATCACCCTGCCTTTGGCCACCAAACGCGGCTGGCGGGCGGGGTTCAAAAGGTTGATCTTGAACTCGCTTGTCAGCACGCCAAAACCTGCCGGATAGAGGCTGAGGGCAGCATAGCCCGCAGCAGAATCGGCAATCGAAGAGGTGGCCCCAGCGTGAAAGAAGCCATGCTGCTGGGTGAGTTCCGGGCGCAGGGACAGCTCGAGATCAACTTCTCCCGGCGCCAGATGTGTCATGACAGCGCCAAGATGGGTCATGAAGTTCTGCGCGGCGAAACTTGTCCGCACGCGGCTCTCCCACTGCGGATCACGCAGAGTTAGATTCATGCCTCCTCCTCCCTCACGATGGAGGCGGCACCGTCCTCGAACACGCCGCCGATCTCTGCCATACGCGCGCGGGCACCGGCTTCCACTTCATCCAGCTCCTTCAAGGTCAGCCCGATATCGCGGCGCTTTTCCAGAAGCTCGGCACGGCGGGCCGTGATCTTTTCCATGAGCAGGCGCAGCTGTCCGGCCTCCCCCGGGGCCTTGCCATACATGCCGATCATTTCGCTTATTTCGGAGAGGGAGAATCCAAGGCGCTTGCCGCGCAGGATCAGCTTGAGGCGCGTCCTGTCTGCCGGGCTGTAAAGCCTTTGCCGCCCGCGGCGCTGCGGGGCCAAAAGCCCCTGCGCTTCATAGAACCTCAGGGTTCGCGTGGTGATCGCGAATTCCTGGGTCAATTGCGTGATCGTGTAGAACCGCTGCTGCATGCTTCCTCCATGGAAGCACAGCCTCACGTCTTTTTACGTTAAAGTCAACAGAGAGAATTTATTGTTTTATAATCATGGTATTGGGCGAAACCAATATCCCTTTCTTCGTCCGGAAACCCATGCCCGGGAGACCGAGGTTTCTGTAGCGCGCAAGTTTGCTTGGCATTTCACGCAAGTTCACTTGGCATCCGATCTCACAAGTGATCATTGCGCTATCCATCCTAAATATCCTCCTCAACCTTCCTAGCGTCAGACAACTTTGCGCGCCGCATTTCAGTTGTTGCAGCCATCATCATGCGCAGTCAAAGGCGGATGAACTATCGCCTTAGATCTCACTATTCCTGCTTGCCAGAAACGGCCATCTATCTCGTTGACATATCCAATCCATGGTAGCCAGCAACAAGACGCAGCTGGAAAACGCTTCCGGCCTCCTGATTGCATCTTAACCAATGAGAAACCATGATCTGCTACCTAAGTCATTGACTTCACATCGCTCAAGCAAGCTTTGTCTGGACAATCTGGTGCTAATAAGAGATCCTTGACGAATGTTCCCCACTTGCGTTGATCTTTTCGCTGGATGCGGTGGCTTGTCGCTTGGTCTCGGAGCAGCGGGGTTCTCTACGCTGTTCGGTGTGGAGGCGCATGCGGATCCCTTCTCGACGTATAAGCTTAATCTTCTTGATCGTAAGCCCGATCGACACAAGTGGCCGTCATGGCTTGAGAAGAAGCCTTGGAAAGCCGAAGAGCTCCTAGAGTTTCATCGTGAGAGACTCCTAGAGCTCAGAGGATCTGTCGATCTTGTTGCAGGAGGTCCTCCGTGCCAGGGTTTCAGCATGAACGGGCTCCGGCGTCCTGACGATCCACGGAGTCGGATGGTAGATGTTTATCTGGAGTACGTAGACGTCCTGCGGCCGCGTTTGGTCTTGCTAGAGAATGTTGTCGGCTTTCAGTCGATGAAGCACCGCGCTGGCGGGACCTACCGCGACTTCGCTATCCGTGAATTGGGCCGTCTAGGCTACGACTGCTGGGCTGACGTGGTCAGGTCCGCTGAATGGGGGGTCCCGCAGCGTCGGCCTCGGTTTGTTCTTATAGCCGCCATGAAGGGCACGCTTTCTGGTATTGACCCAATCCAAAGGTTGAAGGTGGCGCGAAGGGCGTTCCTCCTTGAACGTGGACTCGGGCCGGAACCAACCGCCAGCAAAGCGGCTTTGTCGGACCTTGAGGGGCTTACGAATCTGCGGGCGGACAAAGAATGGGGACACAAGGGCTTTCTTGCTCTTTGCCGAGGGCCAAAGGCTAAGACGCCTTACCAGACGCTCATGCGGTTAGGAAGCCGCGGCCAGCCGGACGATCTGAGATTGCCGCGCCATGGAGAGGCTTCTGTTCGGCGTATGCAGGACATCCTCGACAACTGCGAACGTGGCGTATGCTTGCGACCACAGGACAGAGCGCGACTCGGTATCAAAAAGCGGAGTACGACCGCGTTAGATCCTAACGATATCGCTCCGACGATCAGTACCTTGCCCGACGATCTGATACATTACTCGGAGCCTCGCTCTATGACTGTTCGTGAACATGCACGGCTGCAGTCTTTTCCAGATTGGTTCTCTTTTCAGGGGCCATATACATCGGGTGGAGCCCGCCGGAAGGACGCATGCCCACGCTACACTCAGGTGGGGAACGCCGTGCCGCCGCTACTGGCTGAGGCGCTTGGGGAGACGCTGATCGGATTACTCGCGGTCCAGCAACAGAACCAGATCGCTCATTTCGCGAATGGCGTCGATATGCGTCGCAAATCCTCGTCGGATTTCCGGGAAATCGGCAACGCTGATCTCGTCGCTACCTTGTAAAACCCATCCATCGGTGCTTTCGACTTCAGTCACGTGCCCAAGTACGTTGCGCTTCTTCAAGACTATCTTGTCGTATTGCGCGTTCATGTTCCTGAGCTCGCGAAGACGGTCCACCTGTTCATCATCTAGTCCGAAAGACGCTGGGTTTGCCGTGACTATCTGAATCAGTCGTCGGAAGTGTTTGAAGAGCTTCGTGCTATCGACGGCGCGAGTATCAAAGCGCTCCTGCATTCCAGCAGGTACCGCGGCTTCGTATTTTCCTTTCATATCGTTCAGAAAATCGAATACGTCACGATCCATATCGGCAACCTTCTCGGCGCATTTCTGCTCGCGGCGCACCATACTCAGGACTGCGCTCCTCATCAGCTCGTCACATTCTGCGACAACCTTCATCGCTAACCCGCGCATTCCTGACAGCCGGTCAAGGGAGCGCGCTGTCTGATCGATCAACATCCCGGTCCGTTCGATGAAACGATTGCGGTGGCTGCAATAAACACCTTCCACCTCTTTCGCGGCAATCATTCGCCGTAGCTCCCCCTCATCCACGCTGCCAGAGTAGAAAAGGATGGTCACGGATGGGAAAAGCGTTCTGATAGTAGGTGCGAGTTCATCGCCGTTCTCGTTTTTAAGACGATAGTCCAGTAGGATTAAGTCAAAGCGATGGTAAAGGCGGTGAAGTCGGGCCAGTTCGTCAATATCGTCGCCGTTCGGAGTAACCTGGATTCGCGCCACGAAACCTGCATCGCGCACACGACGTCTGAGACTGGCCTCTTCCTCTTCACTAAACGAATCCTCGATCCAGAGGATACCGAGATCGAGGTTCATGCTTCCTCCATCGGGACAATAATCTCAAATTCCGCTCGGGTGCCGTCCCCCACGAGTGCGATACTTCCTTTCATCTCCGCGAGGATCTGGCGAACGCTGTAGAGGCCTAGTCCGGTGCCTGTTGCTGAGCCCGAATAGCCTCGCTCGAATAGCTTAGAGACATCCACCCGCTGGGGATCGATCCCGAGTCCGTCATCACTGACATTTATCGCAATAGCTTTCGCCCCTTTCGACGACGCTTTGAATTTGACCTCAGTAGCCTTCGCCTTACGCGCGTTGTCCATTAGGTTGTCGATTAGCACGGCAATGTCCACGGGAGAGAACTCTCGCTGGAGTTTCAGGCCCGCGTCGTCGAAGACGGCTTTCGGCATTCCAGGTATGCCGGCCACCCGCACATTTAAGTACTCATCTAAGAATCGAAGAAGATCGCCGCTCATTTTGTCGGTCTGAAGGTCGATACGGATGTTGGGAGCGAACGAAAGGACCGCGCCGAGTCTATCGCTCGACAGATTGGCTCCCGCAATAGATGCCGACGCTCTTCGGGCCGACTGCCGGACGGTGGCAAGCAAGTCGGCTACATCTTCGCTGCCAATTTCGTCTGTGGCCGACGCCAGGGAAAGAACGTTTCGGACTTCATGGGCGGCGTTTGTAATCGCCGACCGGATATGGCCAAGGTGGATGATGGCTTGGTGCATCAACAGTTGCACCCGTTCTACATCCATGTCTCGACTGCTTCCAAGAAACCGAGCCTGTTGTTCTAGTCGCGCGATCATCGCATCGGCGCGGACACGCTCCTCGATGGCCCGTTCGGCTTGCTGGCGCGCCTCTTGGCGAGAAGCTTTCAATTCTTCGATACGGCGCCGTGCACTTTCGATCTGGTTCAAGAGCGAAGTGTCGCCTCGGCGTTCCGCCAAGTCGGACATCGACTTCAGGGCGCTGTCAGTAATCTGGTCGGGGTCGTCCGTTATCCGGACGATCTCTTTGTCGTAGTAAACGACTTCCACTTCTCTGGAGCGAGCTAGTGCCCCGATGATCGAAAGAATTCGATCGCGGGCTTGATCGGTCTCCAGACCTTCAGGCGTATCGCGATCTTGATCAAAGGTATCCTGCCAGTTCACACCAACGACATAGCGTTCCAAGCGGAAAATCATGTGCTTCAAGATTGCGTCATAGAGAGCTCTGCTACGAGCGTCCTCAACTAGGCCGGCGTCGCGGCTCGACACTTCACGAAACATTTTCGGCTTGGCTGTAACGTCTACGCGACCGATGATGTCGCGGGTTCCCAGATAGCGGGATGTGCCTTGTTGTTTTCGCCGGTTCAATCCGAGTGTATCGTCTAACTCATCGCCAATAGGGGAGATCCTGAAACGATTCAGGAATAAGAAGACACTGCCGAACTCCACTGGGCGAACTCCCATACGGCCCGTGAAGGTCTTCTTAGCCGACCTGTTGAGGAAGAATATCTGTCCTTCGATTTTGCAGTCTACTAAATCTTCGTAAGGTGACCGTTCCTTGATCTCGTAGATTTTCCGCCCTCGGTCGAAGAGGCTCGAATGTATCTGTGCACCGTCGATCGTGACCTCAATCCTACTTGTTTTATCCCGGAGGAGATCGGCGATTTGGTTTCCGACCGGCCCATCTACGTCCTTGATCCGGACGTCGGTTCCGTCCAGTAACCACGTCGAGACCGTGACGCTGGTTGTAGTCCCGAACGGGTCGATAAGCTTGGCGAGATCTTTCCTGAGCCTCTTGATACGGTCAGCACCCCACTCATGTCTCGTGTCCCTTATCAGCAAAACAGTTCCATGCTCGTCCGGCGTCTCCGCATTCGCGATTTCCGGAAAGTCCGCAACGTGGTCGATTTCCACGGTGACGTCCTTGAACTCTTTCTGGCTGCTCTGCTCAAACCGCGTCCAGTCGATCGAAAGCATCTCGACCTTATTTTCGCCACGTACTCGGGAGTAGAGAGACAGCTTCTCTCCAAGTGTGTCGCAGGCGAACCGACCTATCCCTTTGCTACCAGCAAACTGGCCTGCCGGCCTAATCTTATCGCGGTATGTCTCCGTCTCAGCCTGCGCTTTTTCAGAATACGCGACGAACAACCACTTCTTCTTTATGTCGTCTTGTGTCATCCCAGCGCCGTCGTCGACGATCGCGATAGTGCGCTCTGAGGGGTCGAATTCGATATCGACACGTGAGGCCCCAGCATCGAAGGAGTTCTTCACGAGCTCAAAGATCGCAATGAACTCATTTGTAACGAGGTCACGCCCAATGATGTCCTTGAGGTGGGAGCTGATTCTGAAGGTTTCTTTGGTCGACATATGCCCCTTATACGCGAAAGTAGTTGATATGTGAGTGGTGTTGAACCATTGGGAAACAAAATTTTGGCGTGTGACCTGTGATCTATTCCGGCAAAGGCTCTAGACGCGGCCAACGACACTTCTGTGGTGTGTCAGTAGCAACCGCACAATATCAGCACAATCCAGTCGGCTTTTGATACCGCGCATACCTCACCTATGCTGCCCTAGTGTCCAACATTCCCTGACTTGAGAGCTTGCCAGTCCGATGCCCTTGCCAGAAACGCAAAACTGCTACTGACCACCTCAATCGATCAAGTTTAGCTGTCCTAAACTTTTTTCACCCCGACCCCGTCCTTGAGAGCCGTTCGCTCGCGATCTCATAATAGGCTTCTTCCCGTTCGCAGCCGACAAAGCGCCGGCCGGAACGAAGGGCGGCAACTCCGGTCGTTCCAGATCCTGCAAAAGGATCCAGGATCGTCCCTTTCGGACAGACCTGAACCAGCGCGTCCATGAGCGGCATCGGCTTTCCCGTGGTGTGGAGCTTTGGCCCGCCTGCCATGACGCCGCACCGGATCACGCCTGGATAAGTCGGCCCTTCCTTGTCGTGCCAAGCGCCTTTTGATCCCCACAAAATGAACTCTGCTTGCTGACGGAACCGCCCCTTTGACGGGCGGCAGGCTTCCGTCTTGTCCCACGGCACGCAACCGCGATAGGTGAAGCCAGCCGCCTGGACAGCGTTTATCATCACGGACAATTGCCGCCAGTCGATGAAGACAAGAAACGGGGATCCAGGCTTCAGAACCCGATGGGCTTCGGTAAGCCAAAGAGTGGACCACAGCAGGTAGGAATATTGATCCCGGTTCTCGCCTGAGAACTCGGGGTATTTCGTTGGGTTGCTGAGGTATTTGGCATTCGCGCTATCGGCTGTTCGAGTGCCAACGTGCAAACCGCCTGAGCTGTAGGGCGGGTCGGTCACCAGGGCATCGAATTGCTCGGCGGATTGATCACGCAGCCAGATAAGCGCGTCTTGCTGGAACAGTTGCCAGGACATGGTCTTCTCCAGATTTAATTCGCTCATTGACCGGACGGGTCGGGGCGATCGGAGAAGGGCTCTTTCGGTTCTATGACCAATGGCCTCAGGGAATTCATGGTGCCGCAACGGGGGCACTTGATGTCTACCGGCCCAACTATCGCTCGGTCGGCGGCCTTCAGCAAGAGCCTGCGGCAACTTGCACATCTGATTTCGAACATATCAACCTTGAAGAGAATCGCAGACACTCGGCTGGCTCGCGCGAGCAGCGGGTGCGGCGGTTATCTTCGTGCGACTGCCGGGCGGGTTCTTGGTTTGGCGACTTCGGCCCGCCGTCCGGATTTTCGGGTCCGGACCGCCCGTTTCGCTTACGCCCCCGGCACCACCGGCAAAAAGTAATGCAGGGCAATCCTGACCTTGCCGCCGGTGAATGCCTCAGTGTCTCCATGGGCCGTGATCCGGACGGGCGTATCCGCATAGAAGGCCTGGGGGCCAATGACACCGGCGTTCGAGGCACCAACCGTGATGCCGAGATAGCCGCCGAACTTCTCCAGCTCTCCGGAGATCCCGACGTGATATTGCCAGACACCGGTGACCGCGGCTGTCGTGCGGGAACTCACCCCGAAGAGAACAGACCGATCCGGGATGACGATCGAGCTTTCAACAAAGGCCCCGGCCAGGGTCAGCTCTTCCTCCACCGTACAGATCCGGCTTTGAGCACCTGAGGCCGTTCGGGATAGAACCGCGACTTCGGACAGCAGAGCGCCATAATCCTTCCAGCCCGCGGCTGTGTAGACCGCCAGGGTGCCTTCGTCGGCCACATAGGCGAGCATGCCCAGCACTGGCGGATAAAAGGCCCAGGCCCCGTCAGCATAGGAGGCAATCTTGCCGCCCTGCCCCACGAAGGTTCCGGTGCCGCCCGCTCCGACCAGATAGCAGTCTCCCTCAGTCGGGCTGCCCGGTGCAGCCGTGACATTGCGGTCCAGGAGCACCAGATGGGCCAGCGCATCAAGACGGGCCAAAGCCTCGTTGTGGGTGACTTCCTTCTGCGCCTGGCTTGCCGCCAGGAAGGGAAGCCCCAGCCGTGCCGTACTGGTCATAGAGATGCCTCCGCAGGAATGCCGCGCCCGATCGTGTCGGAGACTTGGTAGACGCGGACGTTGATCGAAGATTGCGCCGACCCGAAGTCAGCGGATTGATTGGCGGCGGAGTAGCTCCAGGAGGCTGAGGTCAGTCCCCTCACCGTCCGGACCACGGACCCACCGTTGAGGATTTCAAGGTCATAGACCTCCGCCGCTTCCACGAGCGGCACATCTGAGCCGTCCTGCCAGCTGCCGGTGCGCCGTGCCCGCCGGATCCAGGTGATCGAGAGATCCCCGGCAGCATTCCGGTTGCCCCGCAGATGCGCCGGCGCGAAGGGTTTCAAGGCCACCGCAGAAAACGTGTTTGAGAGGTCTTTAAAGCTGCTGTCAGTCGATAAGGCCGGAACCGGTCCATAGCGCCAGGTGCGCATCACGCCCCGGTCGGAAAGCGGCACATCCGCCTGGATCAGGGCACCGTCCAGCAGCACCACCCGGCTGCCGGCGGCAACCGGATTGCGCATGGCATGTTCAGTACCCCGCCGCCCGCGCAAAAGGTTGGAGAGCTGCCATGTCCGCACACCCACAAGCTCGGCCCGGGCAAATTGCAGGATCTCCCAGCCGCCGTCTCCATTGCGGATGGCAAGGGCATTCTGGCCGCCCTCCAGCAGATCCTCTTCGCTCACCGAGGACAACGTCCCATAGGCCAGCTTGACGGTGAACGGGTTGGCCCTGTCAAAGCGGAACGGCGTCCCGGCATGAAGATCCGTTGTCGTCAGGCCCAGGGTTGCCGGTGCGATCACGCTGCCCACATCCCGGCTGCCCTCAACCACCCGGACACCCGCCCAGGGGCTGGCCGCCGCCGCCAGCCAGGGCCGGTGCTCAACCTGGCTCTCGGCAATCACCGGCAGATCCAGAACCTCCAGTATGGCAGCGCCATAGCTCGGCACGGGCGTAGGCGCGACCGGACGCGAGGTTCCCCGCTGGATCGAATAGACGGATCGCTCGACGGCCACCGCCTCGCATTGCCGGGCGCCGCCATCCACGATCCGGCTGAGGCGCAGATCCCGTTCCCGGCCACCAGCTGACAGCGTCAGCACATCACAAGGATCAAACCGGATCTGCGAGGGTGGCAGGGCAAAGCTCGCCTGCTCACGCCCCACCCAGCGCTCCAGCAGCCAGGCTTCTACCATGCCTTCGGCCTCAGCCGTTTCGATCACCGCTGGAGCGGACAGGCTCTCGATCCGCTCAGACGAGCCAGTCAGCCGACCGGCGCTGGAGGTTGTCTGCCGGTAGTCGCTCTCCGCGTCATAATAGGCAAGTGAAGCCCGCACCGGCAGATCCGTCTCCTGCGCCCTTGTCATCGACCAGTCTGCCCGGCTGCGGTCGATCACAGCCAGATCCTTCTCCAGGACCAGCCCCTTTGCAGGCCCTCCCCTTGGCACAAAGCGGATCAATCCGGCGCTTTCCACCGCATCAAAGCGGAACAGCTGGGACAAGGTCTCCAGCTGGGCACGGGGCGTTGTGATCGAGGACCGGTGCCAGCCGGTGACCACCCCCTGAAGCTCGGAGACATCGATCGCGGTAAAGCCGACGCTTGCACAGATATGGGCCACGAGCTCCGCCAGATCCGGCGCACCGAACTTGCCCTGCACCCAATGACCAAAGGCCCAGTTCTCCCCGTCCCCCCAGACGTCAGTCTGATAGGGCCAGGCCGGATAAGGTCTGGCATCCCAGCACCAGAGATAGGACCGGGAGAGATCCAGCATCCGGCCGCCATAAACACTTGAGACCGGGTTGTTGCCGTTTGCCGGATCCCAATAGCTCAGAAGCGCTTCGATCCCGCGGCGCTGGATCCCATCCGAGCGCTGACGGCTGGAGAAGTAGGGCCAGGCGCTTTCCGCCGACTTTGGATCGACAAAGACATTCGGCTGATTGGTGGCCTTGTCAACGGACGGAAAGCCATACTCTGTGAACCAGACCGGCTTGGACTGCGGCACCCACGCGGTGGCCGTCGCATTCTCCACCCCGCCCGGGCGGTCAAAATGGGCATTCAGCCACCAGTTCCGGAAGTCCTTTGCCCGGTAGACCCATGGCTTGCCATTGCCATCTGTGATCGGGGACCGGATCTGGCCTGCCCTGTTCCCGTCGCTGGCATAGTACCAGTCAAAGTCCTCGCCGCCCTCGATGTTGCTTTGAAGATAGGCCAGATCCTCAATCGAGGACCATCCGGCCTGTGCATCCAGGTGCGCAGAGCCATCGCGCCAATCGGAGAGCTTCATGTAGTTGTCGATGCCAATGGCGGTGATGCTTGGGCTCGCCCAAAGCGGATCCAGATGGAAGAAGAAGTCGCCCGAACCATCAGGCGCGGAATAGCCGCGGTACTCGGACCAGTCGGCCGCATAGGTCATGGCAACACTGCCGCCCAGAACCGACCGGCAATCGGCAGCCAGGGTCACAAGTTGTTCCACCGCCGGGAAGGAATTGGCTTCTCCTCGAACTGACGTCAGGCCTTTCAGTTCCGATGCAATCACAAAGCCGGACACCGAGCCTGCCTGAAGCGAGTTGAGGGCGGCGCAAAGCTTCGCATAGTGCAGCACCATCCGCCGCAAGGACCACTCAGTGGGGCCGCCATAAAGGGTCGACACCGCATGGGTCGCCGGGTTGATCGAGACACTGATCTGGCTTGCCGCAACCGTTCCGAACAGGGCATCCACCTGGGCCTTTGCGGTGGCAGTCTTGTCCACGCTGCCTGCCTGGCCAGGAGCCGGGTGGCAGGTGATCCGTCCCCGCCAGGGATGGGCGGGCTGCTCGCTTCCCCCATAGGGATCTGCCAGCCCATTGCCGGAGGGAATATCCATCAGAAGAAAAGGATAGAGCACCACATCCAGGCCACGGGCCTTCAGATCAAGAATGGCCTGGACAACCGTCTGATCAGGCGGCGTCCCACCATAGGCGGGCCGGTCCGGATCACCAGCCTCCCGCGAGACCAGATAGGCCATGTCCCGGGTCTGGCCATGCACGGACCAGATCAAGGGCTCATTGATCTTCTCCGGGCCGAACTCCGCACCTGGCCGGATCTGGCAAATCCCGCAGCGCAGATCAGACCCGAACCAGGCGACCACGAGCAGAACCGATTTTGCATTCGGACAGGTCCGTTCAAGATCATTGAGGGCAACCGACCAATCCGTGCCGCCAACCTGATTGTTGACGTTCTCGCTGACCGTCACCCCCTCGGCTTCGCTGGAGATCCTGCGCACGGCCTCAGTCGCATAAATCCATTCCCCGGCCCCGGGCATGACCACCATTCCCTGGACCTGATCCTCCACACTCTGCCCGACCCGCCGGAAGACTTCAAATTCGAGCTGGGGAATGCGGTTGCCAAATCCTTCAAGGGCGAGGCCTTCAAACACCACATAGGCGGTGCCGCGATAGGCGGGCGCTGCCCCTTCCTTCGTCTCGATCAATGGATCAGGCTGCTGATCCTGAGTGCCTGGATGTAGCCGGTAAGTGATCCCGCTCAGATCCAGCAGCTTGCCATCGGCCCAGACCCTGCCAATCCCGGTAATTGCCCCCTCGCACAGGCCGACCGCGAAGTTCGCAAAATACTGGTAGGTCGTGGTCGAGACTTTCTGCTTGCCGCCCCCCTTCCCCCCCACGGTCTGAGTGGTGGTGGACACCTCCATTCTGAGCCGCGTTGCCCAGATCACCTGCCCGGCAATACGCACCCTGCCGAAAACTTCCGGCACAGCCGCGCCCTCAGTGGAGGTCTGCAAGCGCAGATCCGAGATCCGTGCTCCCTCAACAGATGTGCGCTGGCTTGGTGACAAGGCCGAAACGAGAAAGCTGTCCGCATAAGCTCCGGCAATAGTCGCAGCACCAGAGATCAAGGCCGAGGTAAAGGTCCCGGCGCCAATGGCACCGGAGAACGCCGTCGCAGCAGCCCCAAGCACAAGGGTCGCCATCACTCCGCTCCCGGAAATCGGAAGGCAAAGCGGATCTTGCGCCGCCAGCCTGGTACCAGTGCAACTTCAGCGACAGCCAGATGCTCGTGGGCGTGGATGAACCGTGGAGCGCTGTCAGTGATCGCAGTGGTCAGGATCGCGCAATGCTTGGCAGGAAGCCCCGGCTGGAAAGAAAAGAGCAGAACGTCGCCCGCGTCCGCCTGATCAACGGCAACCGGCTCCATATGACGGCTGGCCGCATCGCGTAGGGTCTCCTCGCGCTTGCGCTCTGCCCAGTCCCGCGTGTAGGGCGGCGGCACTTCTGGCTCATCGCCCATGATCTCGCGCCAGACGCCGCGCACCAGGCCAAGGCAATCACATCCAGCCCCCTTGCAGGCCGCCTGATGCACATAGGGTGTCCCGATCCAGCTGCGGGCTTCCAGAACAATCCGGCTGCGGAGGCTGGCGGTCATTGGAACAAGCTCCCGCCATCGTTCAGATCGTCCTTGTCCGCATAGCCGATGACAATCTCGTTGCCCGGCATATGAGGAAAGCCGCCGAAGTTGTCGCCATTGGCAAAGCGTTCCCGGCAGGTGGTCCAGGTCTTGTCGCAGCCCGCCTGCACGGTGAAGGCGTCCCCGGCCTCAATCACATCAGCCATCGGCAGAGCCAGCTCCAGCGTGATAGCTCCAGCCTCATTCAAATGGCGTTTAACTTCCATTTGAAGACCCGCATTGGCTCCGCCAGTCCAGGTCAGCAAACCACGCCGGAACAAACCGGCCCCGTTCCCGTCAAGGCCGGTGACCGTGAAGCTGCGGAAGTCAAAGGCCATGGCGACCACACCGGAAAAGGTCCACCCGGCCAGCGCCACCTGGCATTTTCCGTCTCCCAGCTCCCAGCCACAGGTCCGGTCGAACTGGCGGCCGTAGGTCTGGCCAAGACGATGAGAAAGCCCTCTCAACTCCGCAAGGAAGGACGACGGGCCTCTGGAGATCTCTCCGATATTGCCTTTGCGCAGCAGCAAACGGTTCTCCGGAGCTGTCCAATCCACCAGCCAGACTTCAACGGAGGCATCGTCCCAAAGCCCGCGGGCAATATCGTCTTCCTGGATAGAGGTTGAGGACAGAGCCCCTTCCACATCGAGGTTATCGACGGCAAGGCCCAGGCTGGACTCGATGGAAGTTGCGGTAAAACCGGTCGCAGCCTCAAAGGTCACCCCGGCAAAAGTGAGCGCCCGGTCGTGATCGGTAAAGCCGAACTGCTGGCCATCCCGCCGCTGAACCTTCCAGCATCGGGCGTGGGTCGTGGCGCGGCCATCAAGGGCTGCTTGCATGGCAGTGGGAATGGGTTTCATACGCGGACCTCCACAATCGGAATGGAGCGGATTTCTCCCAGGCGCTGAATGCGCAAAGTGGTCTGGAGGAGATCCGTATCGAAGCGGCAGGGAACGTCGAACTGGAACCCGGCTGTGACGTTGCCCGCCGCCGGCGCTGCGCTGAAGGTGATGAGGCCGCTTGAGGTATCAACCGACCAGCCGCCTGCCTGAACCACGCCCCCCACAGCCACCTGCACGGTTCCGGCGACAGGTTTGGAGATCACACGGGTCCAGGTTCGCGCTCCGGAACTGTAAGCCTTGACCAGCTGAAAGCCCGTCTTCACGCCATCAGCAGCCCCCAGAAACTGATCGGTCGCAGAGACCGTGCCGGAGGGCCTGCAAGACTTGAAGTCGGACCAGTCCTTGAAGCGGAACCCGCGCAATCGGCCTGACCGGGCCTCAAAGAACGCGACCACATCCGCAAGATCATCGGCGCTTCGGATACCGGACCCGACATCGTAGCTGCGGCGGCTATCTGACCAGGGCGTGTTGCGTTCTTCAAAGCCCGATGTCAGCTCAACAATTTCCGTGCGCCGCTCAGGGCCACCGCTTGCCCCTTGGGCAACGATCACCGGAAACTGGACCTCATCGAAGTCTGCCATGTCCCTAGACCCCGCGCTGACCGCGGGCCGTCAGCCGCGCAAATTCGCTTGCGATCTGGGTTCGGGATGCTCTGAAGCTCTGTGCATCCTGTGTGGTGATGTTGATGATGACGCCGCCTGATCCGTTCTGCGTCTCTTCCCTTGTGGGCCAGCTGCCGGCCGAACCTCCTGCAACACGGCCGCCACCGGATCCGGGCAGGCTCATGGCGCTGGTTGTCGCAACACCGCCGGACACCAACCCTCCTGTTCGATAGCCCTGGAGCGCACCCTTGCGGATGGCTTCCAGAACGGGAACGCCAATGGCGCGCACCGAACGGGCATCGAAGACATATTCATTGCGATGCACGAACCCGGCAATGTCATTGTCGTTGCCTGTAGCTGTTGCACCGCCGGTATTGTAAAGCCCGAAGGTTGCGGCATTGAGCGCCGAGGACAGCCCAATGCTCGTGCCTCCAAGGAGGCCGGACACCAACCCACCGGAGGAAGACAGGGTCGGAAGGCTGGTGCCTAGGAGCGCATTCTTCAGCGGATTGACTGCTCCCAGCATCAGGACAAGCTGGGATAGGTTCGAAATTATCGATTGAATGGCCCCGGCAAGATCACCGTTTGAAAGCTTGTCGACCAGCGCATCGATCGCGCTTTCTCCCGCCGATTGCACGGTCTCCCAGGCCTGCCGGTTCTGATCGAGGGTCAGACTGCTTTCAGTGATCGCCTGCGCATTGTCGCGGATGGTCTGCGCCTCCGCACCAAGCGCATCAATCCCCAGGTTCCGGATCCGGATCTCAGCCTCAAGGGTCGCAAGCGCCCGGGCTCTCGCTGCGTCCCCTGCCCCGATCAGCTGGGTTTCAAGCTTCAGCCGGGCAAGTTCCTCATCCTGGCCTTCAATGAAATCCCGTGTCCGCTCCTCAGTGCGGTCCGTCTTTCCCGCGGACTTTTTCTGCCCGCGGCCAAGTTCTGCCGCCAGCCGCTCCTTTGCGGCCTGTTCTTCAAAGATCGAAAAGGCAGCTCCAACACGCCCATTGGCAGCCGTGGAAACAGAACCGATTGCACTGGCGGCCGCATCCACCCCGCGCAATGCAGCCTCGACCTCGTTCAAGCGCTTGACGAGATCAAAAAGACCGGTGTCTGCGGTTCGAGCCTCGGCGATGATCGTTCGGATTGCAGCTTCGCTTTCCGTATCGGGCGCGGTCCTGGCCAACTCAACCAGCCGGGCAATCAGCTGATCCGCTCCGGTCTCAGCATTCACGAACTCATTTGATGCGGCTCTCAGCTCTCCCTGAAACTCCCGAAAGAGTGCCGCATCTGCCGTCAGAGGTTCGGCCAAAGCCGTCAATGCATTAGCTTCAAGGTTCAGGCTGCGCTGAACACTGGTCTCGATCTCGGAAATCAGCTTGAGCAAGGTTTCCCGGCGCTGTTCCAGCTGGTCGGTATCCAGTGTGATCGTTGTCCGGGTTGGCGAGCGGTCCAGAAGATCAAGGGCCAGCTTCACGTCCTTGTAGCGATCCGCCATTTGCTGGATCAGCTCATTCTGGTTCTCCAGCGCATCCTCGGCCGTCTCGTCATTGGCGACAGCCCGATACAACGCCGAAGCTGCTGCCGCCGTTCCAGCAAGCCCAACCAGAGCAAGGTTGATCGGGTTCAGGAAGCCAATCAATCCCTGTTTCAGAATTCCAATGGCACCGCCGATTGTGTTGACGCCCTTGGATCCAAGCATGAACTGAACCTGGCTGCCTTGCTGCAGGATGGCGGTGAAGATCGATTGTCCCGATGCAATCTGGATGCCCGCATCCGCAAACTGCTGGCCCAGAATGTTGACCTCACTGGCGGCAAGCTTGCTGGAAGACCCCAGTTGCCCCAGCACCTGCGCCGACCCGGCAAGGGCAGCCTGTTGTACGCGATAGACACCTGTTGCCTGCGCCGTCGCGCTCGCCGCCTCTTGGGCGCTGATGGCTCCAACTTTATGAGCCTCGGCGATTTCCTTGACGCTGGCCTCGTAGCGCCTTTGCAAGGCATAGAGCGGATTAAACTTCGCCCGCAGATCATCC
The DNA here is from genome assembly GCF_014842915.1 of Roseibium litorale. GTDB lineage: Bacteria > Pseudomonadota > Alphaproteobacteria > Rhizobiales > Stappiaceae > Roseibium > Roseibium litorale. Next base: position 228,693 of record NZ_JACYXI010000001.1, read on the forward strand.
AGCTGGGTTCCATAGGCCTCGATGTCCCTGGCACGATCGGATGCCGACGAGCCGGAACCGATCCCTAATTGCGCATCGAGCGCCTGCGAGAGCCTGGCTCCGGTTTTCTCAGCTTCATTGCTCACGAGCCGCAAATGGCTCTGGGCTGCCCGTGCGCCCCGTTCCACGCCGCTTGCATCCAGGCTCGCCAGCATCTTCAACTGCAAGGTCATGAAGGCTCCCCATTCAGGATAGGCAGTGCCTCTGCCTCCAGGATGCGCAGATCTGAAAGCAGTCTTGCCCAGGCCCGCCGGCTGCGGCCTTGCACAACGGCTTTGGCGGCGGAGTAATCCAGCCCGAGAAACGCCAGACCTCCCGGGCCACTGACCACCCGCCACTGGGTTTCCAGCAGCAGGAAAATCGAAACCGCCCGCCAGTTGCAGCGCCAAACTTCAAAACAGTCTGCATGGCTGATTTCAGCTTCAGGGACGGCAACGCCCAGGGCCGCAAAGTCTCTGGCCGTTCCATCATCAAGTGACAAAGCGCATTGCGGATCGGAAAGGCCGCGCCGGGCGAACGCCCAGGCCCGGGCAGCCGACATCAGTTTTTTACCCGTGCCGCCTGTCCGCTGCTGGCTTCAAGATAGGCGGTGTAAAGCGCCAGGCGCACATGGGCATAGTCGAGACACCGGTCACGGGCTTCCGGGGTAAAGCTGGCTTCCCCGCCCTCCTCATCTTCAACCCCGCGCCAGCCGATCCAGACCTCCTTGAGAACCGCATGGCCTTTCGCGCCTTCACCATCCAGCGCAGCGAGCCGGTCGCCGCCGATCATCAGGAACCGGGCCTCAAAGGACTGATCCATGATCTGGCCGGATTTCTCCGGATCGGGCAGCCTCACCGTTACGGGCCACCAGAATGCATAGGTGTCTGACAGTCGGAACTGCATAGCTGTCTCCTGTTCCCAAAACAGAGCTACTTGATGGTGATGGCCAGCTCGTCGTCACCGCTGTCTGGCACGAACATCAGGGGCAGCGAGTAATTGAGGATATTCTGGCTCTGCCCCTGGCTTGGCCGGCCGATCTGTACCTTGGGAGCGTCCAGCTGGACGATATGACCTGCTGCCGTCCCGTGAACCACCTGCAGCGCACCGAAGGTCTTTGCCTGCGCCACCTCGAACCAATTGATCGTTGCCATGGACTTGGCTTCGACAACGGCAGCGCCAGTGCTCTGCCGGTCGGTCAGCTGCATGCGCTCATCACCGATCAGAAACCGCGGCTCGATCTGGACACCAAGGTCGATGGAAACGCTCTCTGCTATCCGCGGTGCTCCATGCAAGGACAGGCTTGTCTTGGCCTTGGACACAGGCTCAGGTTTCTGGAAGGCCGTGAATGTTGCCGCTGGCAACGCCTGGTCGGAAATCGAGCCAAGAAGGCCCATGATCCGGAAGCGGAACCGGGGGATCTGACGGGGAGCAAACTCCAGCTGGAACGTGCCCCGGCAGCCAAGAGCCACATGGCGCACACCATCCTGGTTGAAATAGATCGAGACGGCTTCCTCACCGGCAGACACAGGTTCATAGACCACCGAAACGCCTGCCGTGATCGTCTCCGAAAGACCGCAAGCACGCAGCAATGCGCCATAGCCCGGAACCGTTCCCGCAGCCCCTGCGCCGGCGCATTCGACAGCGAACTCCAGTTGCAGGTAATTGCCGGTCAGCTCAATGCCCTGGTGTCCCAGGTAAGGCAGAAGCAGATCCCGGGACACGTCTTCACCTGCCATAGGCGTCAGGGTGACATCCGTCAGCTGGATCGCATTGGCAGCGACTGGCACGCTGTCCGTGCCATAGACCGTTTCGATCTTCGCAAGGCAGGCGAGTTTCTTGAACTTGCGCATGGCTATTTGCCCTTTCTTGCGGCGTGATTGCTTGCCTGTTTGCGGGGTTGCGCTTGCGGGGCTTCATCTGACTGGCTCTGCCCGCCGTTGCCGGGATCTCGCGAATTCAGACCAGCCTCTGCCGCATCCAGAACACGCTCACCCGTTTCCGGGTCGCGGATGTAGCGGCCGCCCAGGCGGGCTTGATAGGTCTCATCCTTTGGGTTCATCACGCCTGCTCCTCGATGTACTGGGGAGCGGAAAAGACATCCTCCCACCAGACCTCTCCGCCGGAGGCCTTGACCAGCGCGCCGCTGATGTGGGTAACCGGCTCGTCACACCCATCCGGAACAAACCCGAGCAGCCGTCCCCTCGCATGGGCCTTCAGGGTCTCGATATCGGTCACGGCCCCAGCATTGCCCGCCAGACTGGTCACCCTGATCAGAACGGCGACATCCGTTTCCACCCTCTGGAACACTGGCCCATTCAGTCGCTCATTGTCCCCGGAGGCATCTTCCCGGACCATCACGAAGGCGGCTGGGCTGGCTTTGGCCTTCTTGTCCAGGTTGGCAAACTCATAGGAGCCCGCCACTTGCCGGAACAGGCTTCCGGCCGCAGATAGCCGTGCCTGAAAGCTTGCGACCAGGCTCATTGCAGACCCTCCCCGAAATGCTCTTCAATGATCCCGAGGATCTTGGCCCGAACCGCATCGGAAAAGCCGAGATAGGGCCGGGCCGGAATGGTGATGGTTCGAGCCCCGTAGGTGACCGGCTTTTCGAAGGCCCGCTTGTGCGCTTTTCTGGCGAACAGGATGCGGCCTTCGACCTTGCGGAACCTGACCTTCCGGCTATGCGGATATTGCTCGATCACACCGCCTTCCTGATGAATGCGGGCATAGGCCAGATTTGTACCCACTTCGGCAAAGCCTTCTCCACTATGGCCTTGAATGGAGCTGTAGAGCCGGTTTGTGTCGCGCAGCAGCTTCGGTGTCACAGGCGTTTCATCGTCGGCTTTCCGCCGCTTGCGCCTGGCGCGAGACGCAGCTGTCCGCTTGCTCATCCGCTGCCAGGACTGCCCAGCCGGATCTGTTTCGGTTTCAAACCGGCGCTGAACGTCGAAAAGCATCGCGCCCTCGATGTCTGCCATCATCGGAGCCGTATCTCCGCCCTTGGCAGCCACCTTGTCCAAAGCAGCCTGGATAGCCTCGTCGGCAATGGAAAGGCCGGTGACATTCATCTCACCACCCCTTCATACTGCTGCGGGTGAACTGCCGGTCCGGCCCCTCCGCCAGCACAACACCGGATCCGGACTGCGCCGGCGCAAGCCCCGCCGCATCCAGCTTGACGGTGCCCTTGGCAACGCTGACCAGCCAGGCAAGAGCCTCCTCATGGTTGCGTGTAACGGCACTGTCCTTTTCGGCCTGATTGCCCCAAAGATGATAGCGGGCAAGTTCGCAACAGATCCGGGTCAGAGCTTGCGGCACAACGGACAGCGGCAGGGCGTAACGTCCGCCGAGATAGCTGTCGATGGTGGCCGAGGCATCGCCCAGGACCGAAGCAACGACAGCGGTATCCACCGTGCTGGCTGGCACATTGGCGCGATCGGTCAGCTGAACAAGCTCGTCCGCACCATACCGGTCCGTCATGTCCTGTTGCGTCGCGTATGGCATGGGTCAGTGCCTCGATGCGTTACGGGTGGCCGCTCAGATCTCGACGACCACCAGATCGGGATCGGCCTTCAGCTGCTCGATCTCCTTGGCCGTGAAGGTTCCCTCGGGATGATCGGTCGCCTCAAACGAATGGCGCACGCCGGCGCGGCGGATACCGCCCTCCCGCTTGGCCGAGATCCGCAGACCACCAGCACGCTCGCCCGCCTTGGCCTTGGAAGCACCGGCCTTTTCTTTCGCATCGTCCTTGCCCGTTTCCGGGATCTTGGGAGTGGTCATCTTGGGTCTCCACTTGATCTTTAAAAGGTGTTTGAAACGGTCGGTCAGAACCGCTTGAAACACCCGCCGCGACAGCTGCGCGGCAGGGGTAGAATTGAAGGGCCGCTCGGCTGGCGGCCTTATGCCAGCCAGGGAACGACAAGCACTTCGGCGGTACCGGCCCAGGGGTTCGTCTCGCCGCCGTTGATCAGAACGCTGCGAACGATCTGGTTTGCGGCCTTTTCCAGGGAAGGCGGCACGACGAGCAGGCGGGGATTGATCGCCAGGGGCTTGCCGAAGTCAGCCTTGAGGCTGCCAAGGCCGACACGGGCCACTTCATAATTGGCCGCATTCAGCGTCTGCTTGGATCCCCAGGCCATTTGCCAAAAGCCGAAGCCTGCTTCTGCACGCCCATCCAGGCCATAGATGAACTGCTTCTTCATGAAGACGTTGGTGTCGTCTTCCTTGTCCATCCGGATCAGCTTGTTCGGCGTCTTGCGGTCCTGGAAGATCAGCGGCTTCAGCGGCCGGGAGACATCCATAAGGAACCAGGCCGTCCCGCTCCCGCCATCCGTATTGGCGACGGAAGTCTCGTTGCCGTCCTTGTCCAGAACAGGGTGATCGGTGTCGAAGAAATTCTGGCCGTCGTAGCACTTGGTGGTGAACCCAGCCATCAGGAGAGGCCAGATCAGGTCATCCGGGAAGGTCGTGGACGACATGCCGAGATCGCGGAACATGGGCGTATAGATGCCAAGGTTGTCGTCCTCGAAGTCGTCGCGGTCGACTTCGACCGTCAACTCGAACGGCTTGTTCTTGATCGAGTAGCCGTGCTTGGCCAGAGAGTTGATGACACGGTCGCCGATCCATTCCCGGAAGCGTGGGAACTTGCCGAGCCAGCCGTATTCGTTCTCCTTGGTGCTCGAAGGGACCGTGGTCGCCACCCGGCTTGCCATGCTGGTGGCCTCAAGCAGACCGCTTTGGAAGGCGGCATTGAAACCGACATAGGCGGTTTGCAGATTAGCGCTGTTGATGTCCATGGAGGTGCCCCCGGTTAGCGGAAGTCGACCCAGACGCCCTGGGCGTCCACGTCAAAGATGTTGCCCGCAACGGACCGGGTGCCGGTGCCATCGGTCAGGGCGACCGTCTGGTCATCTACGCCGTAGCAAGGCTTGCCGATGTCGGCGAGTGTGATGAGATCGGCGGCTGGCGAGTTGTTGAAGCGGTAGATCCCCGCTCCTGTCTTGCAGGTCTGGTCGCCGTCCGCGCCGGTGGAATTGTCCACCCGTTCCTCAGCCCGGCCGATGCCGCGAAGACCTGTGGCCGTTGCCATGGGCACCAGCAGATCACTGGCATTCACGGCGACCAAAGACCCGGCGTAGATCTTGGTGGCGCCCTTCACGGGCAAGTCCCGGCGGTCGCCGGACCGTTCCGGCGTGCGCCGGTCTGTTGTGAGCGCGCTCATGCCTCAAGCTCCTTCTTGGAGGCAAGAAAAGCCTCCGTGGTAAGGCCCATCTGCTTGCAGATCAGTGCTTCGCCGGCACTGAGAGCAGCAGCGTCGGTGCCAGGCTTGCCCGCATCCGTGCCGAGCTGCGCCTTGGTCAGCGATGGTGCGCCGGTGGCGAAGGCTTCAAAGGACGCAAAATCCTTTGCTGCCAGTGCCAATCCCCAGTCGCGCATTGCGGGAGACAAACGGCCTTCCTTGATCGCGGTATCGACCGCAGCTTCGGCTCTATCCTTGCCAATGCCTTCCTTGAGCGCCTTGAGATCCGCCTGCATGGCGGCAACGGCTTCAATCGGCACATACTTGGCCGGATCCGGAAAGTCCGGGCGGTCCTGGGATGCGGACTTCAGGGCCGCAACACCAGCGGTGAGCGCGGTCAGGTCGCTCAGCACCACTCCGTCAACACCGGCAGCCGCGGCAACTGCCGAAACGCTGGTCTTGAGCTGGGCGATAGCGGCAAGGGCAGCCGCTTCCCCGTCCCCGGGCTTGAGGCCCAGAGCTTCCAGGATCTTGTCCATGGCTTTGCCTTCATGATTGTTGAGAGTGAGAATGCCTTGCCCGGCAGACGCCGCGATGGCGTCCAGGTCCAACGCAGGGGCATTGACAAGGGCCGCATTGCGCAGGAGCACGACCCGGCCAGTGTCTTTTTCCGGATAGAACAGCGGAGAGAGATATCGGTATTCACCGGCCTTGATGGCCTGCCGGGCGGCTGCGGTCCATTCGACCTTGCCCCAGATACCGTCTTCCCGAACCTCAAAGGCCTTCACCCACCCGGCAGCTCGGGCGGTTCCGCCGGCGGGAGCCGCTGAAAGGATCTGATGATCATAGTCGATCATCATTTCCGTGCCGCCGAGATAGGCCTTGGCACGGTCGACAATGATCTGCATGTCGCCTGTGCCGCCAGCATGAAACGGACCGCGCCCGTCCCGGGCAGTAAAGGTGCCGGCCGGCAGCAACTTGTTCCAGCTACCCATGTCCTCGCCGGCGCTCTCAATTGCAACCACCGGGGCAGCATCGAAAGCGTGAGGCTTCAAACCGCCGATGTCCACTGCGCAGGTGGTGGCGGCAAGGGAACCGGAGAAGGGTGAGGTGCGATGTGTCATGCGGCCAGAATGCCAAAGCGCAAACGACCGTTTCAGACGCGGGGGTAAGCGGGGGCGGCTCTTTTTCTGAGGCCGTCCACCGCTGTCAGGTCAACATGACTGGGGGAAACTCACCCGATCCTGCAACAGCACTCGATCAAAGGCAAATGACTTCGCCGTTAAAGGGGGTTTAAAGGGGGCAGAAGCGCTGCGAACGATTTTCGCGGCTCATGATGCGCCGGAGGTGTCCTGACGCGTCCCAGGGGCTTTGGATCTTTGCTTCTCGGTAGCATCGAAAAGCGCTCTCATCTTCATCTCTGCTTTCATGGCCAACCACCGGACCAGCACTGGCACGAAATAGAAAGTTGCCACGGCAGCGAAGAGCAATCCTCCTCCGATACCCCATGACAATTTGAAGAAGGCAAAAACGCAGGCGATCAGGAAGATGACCCCGACACCATTGCCCAGCGCATGAGTGAAGAGTGCAGCCTTGAAAAGCCGCCGTGCTGCTTGATGCGTCATGTGAGCCCTCAATGGTCACAGAGAGATCTGAAAGGAAACGCCCAGAACGCTGGCTTGACCATAATATTGAAACCCAAACCACGTCTCCGAAAAACTGCGGATGGGTCTCGATCCGGCGACTAAGCCGGAACCGGGAACTGCGTCTGTGGCCTCGCTGACAACCTGGCCACTGTCGCCCGGTGTCCCGCTTGCCCGGGATTGTAATCCCAGCCCGGATCGATCCCGACCGGCACCTGGCGGATCTCCCCGGTGCGCTGGTTTTCCCATGTGCGGCTGGCGATTGCCGGCGGCTCGAAGACCAGCGCCTCCCCCGCTGCAAGCAGTTCGTCCACTTCGCTCTGGCTGAGCTGCTGCAGGGTGCAGCGGCAGTTCCAGCCGTTGGGCGGCGCCCAGGTGGCCCAGAAGGGATGATCGACCGGCAGAACCAGATTGTGCAGCTTCTGATGCTCTGGCCGGGTCAGACCGTCCTGAATGGCCACATAACGCAGGAAGGGCCGCGCTGCCTTGCCCCGCTCAAACCGCGTCCAATGGCCTGCCGCATAAGAGACCCGCATATTGGCGTCGAAGATCGTCCGCAGCCGGCGCATCGACCCAAGCCTGACTTTCACCGGGTCACCGGTCAGCGGATCCTCCTGGATAGCTTCACCCCACCAGCCCTTGCGGACGAGCATGGGACGAAGCTGCCGGGAAAAGCTCTCGAAGGTTTCGCCCTTGCTCAAGGCCTGCAGCAGCGCTGACCAGATATCGGTCAGAATGTCATGGCCGGTGGACTTCGCGACTGTGAACATGGCCGCGTGATCTTCTGCATAAACATCCAGCCAGGAGAACGACGGGTCAAGCCGCTGGCCGCGGGTCTCAAGGGCAGCTATTGCGTCCTTCGGCGCAAGCGGCGTGAACGCATATGGCGGGGCCATCAGTGAAGGCCCTCATCCGCCTCACCGGAAATCCTGGCCGCAAAACTTGCCCGGGCCAGCATGTCAGCCAACTTGGTCACGCCTAGACTATCCAGCCGCCGTTCCATGATGGCGCGGGCTTCGTCCAGGTTGGCAGCACCAGCCAGCTCGTCTTCCAGCCCGTCGATCACCGGTTCCACCAGAGGCCGCCAGCCGTCATCCAGAAGAGTGTCAATTGCCCGGTCGATACCATCGGGTTCAGCTGCAGAAGGACTGGATCGGAAGGCCTGTGCCTTCGCCGGGGGAACCGGCTCCCTGTGCTGTTCCTTCCCAGTAGCAGTCGGTTCCGGATCCGCTTGGGGAGCAGCCTCCGGCTTTTGGGCGGCCAACACCTCTTCCCCTTCATCCGGATCTGGCAGGCCAAGCTTGTCTCTCATGGTTGCCATGCCGACCTTGAGACCCAGAGGCACCAGCTTGACCACATTGTCGACCAGCTTGTCCGTGTCTTCCTCTTCAACCCGTCCAATCTTTATGCGGGGGAACTTGCTTCTCTTGCCCCTGTTGAGTTCGATCAGGGGACGGGTCAGATCCCGATTGAGGGTCGCCGCAAGCTGCCGGGCATCTGCATCCTCAATGTCGCCGCGCACTTCATTGTGCACGGAGGCCGTTGCATAGCCGCCTTTGGTGGCGTCCGTGGTCTCCGTCTGTCCAAGGACAAGCTTGGAGACTTGCCGGTCGAGCCAATCAGCACGGCGCTCATAAAGATCATGGCTGCCACTGAGCTGTGCCTGGATCAGCTCCACGACCATGCTGTCCGGCATGACCGCGGCAAAGTCGGTGCCGATGGACCTCACCGCCCGCATCAAGGTCGCCTTGTCGTCTTCGCTGGCCCCCTGCCCATATTTGCCAACACGCACAGGCTGGCCATAAGCTTCCGCAAAGATGGCCCAATCCTGAATGGTGAAGGCCTTGAAGCAGAAGCTCCAGGCAGCTGCCCGCGCCAGACCGCCCCGGATTGGAAGCCCGCTCTTGATCTTGGGGAAGTGGGTAATCCAACCATAGGGCTTCAGCGGTTCGTCCCCGTCCGGGCCGCGCAAGAGCAGGGTTTCCCCGTCCTTGTCATCAAACCGGAACCAGCGCGGATCCTGCCACTTGAACCGCTGCGGCCGCCATTGGCCTTCGGACGTGTCCCAAAGGATCTCGGTTGCCGAAAACCCTTTTCCTACGGCATCAAGAACATCAAACAGTTCATCCTGGAAGGCATCACGCTCAATGACTTCGCGGACTAGATCCGCATCGCCGACATCCTCGGCCTTTTCCGAGACCGCCTCTACTGTGATCTGAAGATTGGACACCTGACGCTTGCGTGTGCTCAGCACTGACGCGTAGTGCTCATTCCGCTCTTCCATGTCTTCAGCCAGGGCCAGATAACGCTCCGGATCCCCGTCCACGCTTTCGCGCAAAATGGCTGCCAGTCCCGGAGGCGTCAGGCCGGCGGCCGGGTGCATGGTGTTGCGCCCGCGCGTTTCAAACACACGTGCCCCACCCTGCTCGGCTTTCAAGGCAGGAACGCTCACCGGGCGGCCGTATTGATCAAGCAATGCCATCAGTAAGGCCCTCTGCTTCTGAGTGAGCCCAGCCGAAACCGGGCGCTGTCCTGATCCGGTCCCTCTTCCGCCCGGCTCCTGGCCGGGGGAACCGGGGTGTACCCGAATTCGCGCCACTGCATGCGGCTGGCAAAGTGAGCCAGGGCAAGCGAGATGGCATAGTCGCCATGGCGCTTCTTGCCTTTGGTGCCCTCCCGCAAGGCCGGAACCCGGGGCACGCCCCGAACTTCCTTGACCGCCCGCAGGTCACTCAGATGTTCCGCATCTGCGGCGATCAGCAGGGTGTCATCTTCGAAGGCGGCTTTGAGGGGCGGCATTTCAAGCCGGTACCAGGTTTCGGAAAAGTGGATCGGCATGACGATCCCTGCGCCTTGCGGATCCTCCCTGAGGCCGAACAGCCGGCCCATGTCCTCGGCCACCGTCCACCCCATACCGGTGGCATCAAAGGCCGCCCCTACCAAGCGGCTTTGAACATGCTTTAAAACCCTGCGCGTGATTTCCTTCTGCTCTTCACCAGGCACATTGCGCAGCTCGAAACTCAGCCGCTCCAGCCGCTTCAAATCCTTCTCGATGGAAAGCAGCGTGCCCACCGTCAGATCAGCAACCCGGGCAAAGTCGAAGCCGAAGGCATAAAGCACATCCAAAGGCAGAGCCTTCAGAACCTCCTCCAGCTCCTCGTAGAACGGCGCCATCAGGACCGCCTGTTCCAGCCGGGTCTTGTGCAGGTAGTCCACGGGCAGCTCCAGGCGCAACACCGGCGCCTGCGCCTTCATGCGGGCCTCGATCAAGGGCGCTGCCAACCAGGCACCTGATCCCATGGATGGAATGCAGAACAGTTCCTCGTCTGCGCCATCGGCATAGAAGTCGATAATGTCCTGGCGGAATTCTGCCTCGTCTTCAGGAGACCAATCCCGGCCTTGCACAAGGCATATGCGCTGATAGAGCCCATCCTTCAGGGCCTCGTCCAGATCGACATGCATATGAGCGTAAGGCAGCCGGCCGGCCAAAATGTCCTGGATCTGAACGTTGAATTCGTTCTCGGCTCCGTCATGGGTGGAGCAGACAACCACCTGCCCGCCCCACATCAGGAAGGCCATGGCGGCCTTGAGCAGCTCCTTCAGATTGTCGACGAATGCGGCTTCATCGATGATGACCATGCCCTGCTTACCACGCAGCGAGCGAGGGGCTGAGGAAAGCGCCAGGATCTCAAAGCCGGAAGCAAAGCGAATGCGGAACGCGGCGATCTGGCGGGTTTCATCGGGCTGGTTCGGGTCAGTGTCCTCGAACAGGAATTCGTCCAGGTCGAGCGCAACCATGGCGAAGGCCCGCGCCCACATGGCGCAGGCGTCAATAAACTCCCGGGTCATCTCCTGGCTGTAGGAGATATACATGGCATCCATGCCACCTGCCTTGCGCTCCCGCCCGGCCTTCAGCACGGCGGCTGCCGCAAGCCCCCAGGTCATCCCGATCCGGCGGGACTTCTCGATAAAGAGAGCCCGCGTCGAGACGCTGTCCAGCAACCCCACTGCCTGGGCCTGGTAGCCGAGAAGCACCTCCGGGAGATCCAGACCAGCAATGTTCTCGATTGAGGCGACGCTGGCGCGGCGGATCTCTGCCCATTGCTCTTTTGTCAGAGGCGCGCTCATTTGGCCTCCGGACGCTGAACCCCAAGAATACGGGATTTGATTTCCTCAACCGTTTCCGCAGTGAAGCCTTTGACCTTCGTCACCCTGTCGATGACCTTGGCGGCCTGTTCTGCGGCTTGCTGTTCCACCTTCTGGCGCCGCTGGGTCGAGACCCCTTGCGCTTGCGCTGCAGCGCGCAGTGCATTGGCAAGGCTCATGGCCTCCTTCGGTGCCATGCCGCTTTCCCCCGCATCGGTTAGCAGTTCGAAACACAGTGTCTTGATCGCCTCGGCCGCGATCAGGGTCAGATCGTCGGAGGCTTCCGCATCGAACTTCTCTGCGATGGTGCCTGCAATTGCCCTTGTGTCCTCCAGGCGGCGGGTCAGATGGGCAAGCTTTAAACTGTAGCGGTTGAAAGCGGAGAAGGACGGAATGGCGAACTCCAGTTCGCCGCGATGCTCCTTCTGAAGCGCTTCCAGTTTCCCGGTGAACTCCCGGTAGATCTCGGTCTGGGTCTTGTCCCGGTCGCGTAGCTCGTTTGCCGCCCAGGCGATAATGCCGTCGCATTCTTCTGGCAGCTGCTCAATGGCGCTTAGCCGCCCCCGCCCCTTGCGCCTGCTCATGTCAGACCTCCGGCGACGGACGCAACACGCCCTCGATGACGGACCGGCTTTCCACATGATCCAGCCCGGCCCGGGTCAAGGTGGCGACGAACACGGATCCCGCCTGAGCCAATTGCACTGCGCCCAGTTCTTCAAGCTTTCGCAGCTGGGTCCGGCACATGTCCCGGCTGACCCGATGGCCGAAACTCTCCAGAACGGCGGTGAGGATGGTCTCGTTCAGCCGGTAGTCCAGCTCCCTGGACAGTTCCCGTAGGATGATCAGGCGCTGATCTTCGTTCACCCGCTCACGGTAGCTCATCAGCGCCCCCCGTCCTTCATGAGATGATCTTCCACACGGCGCACGGTGCGCGAAATCCCGTTGAGGCTTTCGTCCAGGCGCCCAACCGTGCCACGCAGTTCCGCCAAAGCCAACTTGAGTTCCATGACGTCTTCTTTCGCAGGCAGGTGCTGAAGTTCGCTCTCAGCGGCCTGGATGCGCCGGTCGTGATCGGTAAGCTTTGCGTCCACGGTTTTCAACCGCTCTTCGTTGACCTTGGCCTTGCCCGTGAGCCAGCTGTAAATGATCGCCCCGATGGCAAGGGCCGTATTGGCCAGGGTTGCCCAGTCCTTCAGCCCGTCGATCATCATTTCACCGCCTTGAACATGGCCGCTGCCGTGCCGGTGTAGAAAAGCCAGCGCACCATATCTCCCGCCCACTCATTGAGCGGTTCGGGCAGTGCTGCGACATTCCAGGAAAACAGAAAGAGACTGTCGGCGATCACCGCCGTCCACCAGATGGCAAGCGGTACGACAAAGAGCGAAATCAGGAACCAGAAAAAGGCATTGCCAAGCTTGGCCTTATTGAGATCCGCCATGATGCGGGTTTCGTCCACGGCAGCTTTTACGAGCTCCCGCTGAACCTCAAAACGGGCGCGAGCATCACCACTGGCGACCAGCGCCTTGCGCTGCATGTAGTCGAGCACCTTGTCGACGGTGCCGCCGGTCAGCATCTTGACGAGGAGAGACAGGAGAAAGCTCATCCGACGTGCCTCCAGCTCTTGGCATCGTCCAGCCGTGCCGCCTTGATCTTCCGGCTGAGATACCAGACACCGGCGCACAGGCAGATGAGCAGCAGCCACTTGTTGTTCCCGGCAAAGCGGAGGACTGGCTCGGTCACAGCAGAGATACGGGCAATCAGATCCGGCAGCAGGCCAAGATGGTCGAGCGTTTCAGAGAGCGCCCCGCCGCCCTCTTTCAGGCTGTCCAGGGTTTCGGCAACGATCCCGCCCGCGCCGGTGGTGACGACGACTTTCTCGATTGTATCCGTGGTCTTGACCGTCCGGCTGCCGGTTTCTCTCAGATCCTTGACCGTCATATTTTCACGGGTTCCGCCCGGCTGATCCGGGACCGGTACGGCCACTTCAAGGGCCTGTTCCGTTTCTGGGCCGACCACACCGTCGATGGCAATCCCGTGGTCTGCCTGGAAGGCAACCACCTGGCGCCGGGTGGCAGGCCCGAAGTCCCCATCCGGCCGCACATGATAGCCGAGCGCCACAAGCCGCTCCTGCAGCGCCTTGACCCGATAGCCACTTGAGCCGATCCGAAGCGATCCCGGCAGAGCGCTATCACCTTCAAACGGCTTGGCAGTATTCGCCTCATAGGCCTGGATCATCAGGCGCGCGTAAGTCTCGACCTGTCCGGATCCATTGTAGCGGCGGGCAATCGCCCGGAAATCCTTTTGCCGCAGCGCCTCCGCCAGGCCTGAGCGCTCCAGGAAGGCAAAGAAGCCTTCGATCTGCGCGCTTTCCCGGCAGGCAAAGGCCTGCACCATGTCATACACGGAAGAGAAGCCGCAGATCTTGTGATTGAACCCCATGATCTGGGGACCACCGTAAGAGGAGGACCGGAGGGCCGCCGTCTCATCCAGCCGCCCCATCGCCTCAAGCCGGTCCCACCTGGCGTCTGAACCGGCTTTGCCGAGCCCCTTGTAATTGGACTTTGCCCAGCTTTTGGCGGCAAGACCAAGGGCAACCGCCTTGGTCCGGAGCGCCTTCGGCAGCTCACGCCAGAAGACGTGCTTTTCGGTCAGGATGATCAGGCGGCCTTCCTGATCAAAGGGCACGCCCTTGCTCTCCACGTCCAGAATGGCGGCAAGCACAGCAGCTTCGCAGCCGATCTTTGCGGCGAGTTCGTCGAGGAGAGTATCCGGGCGGGCAAGCCGCTCGCCGTGGGTGGCGCGGATGTGTGAGATGAAGTCGCTCATGGGGCCGCCAGCGTCGGAAATGTTGCTGGCAGTCTGTCCTCTCCCCAAAGGGAATTTCAGACGCGGGGATAAGCGGGAGTGCGTGAAGACTTCGAAAGATCAGAACAGATCAAGCTGCGCCTGGCGCTCGCGCTCAGTGGCAAAGATACGCCGCACCGAGCTTTCGTCCATGTGAACCAGCCGGGCGATCTGTTTGCGGGCCAATCCACGTTCGGCAAGTTTATGAATAATCCAGGGCTTGGCAAGCGGCGGTTTGACATAAGTGCCTGCCCCCAGAACCTCGGCCAGCAAGGTTGCCCGCTCCGTCCCGACCATCTCGACATATTCCGCCCTTTTGGGGTTCTTTGCGAGATAGAGCGGCGCCCCGCCAAACTTCAACAGGAAGTCCACGGCGAGGTCTTCACCGAGGATCTGCACATAAGTCTGGACGTGAGCGGGCACCTGCATGGATCTACCCTTTCCGCCGACGGTAGACATGCCGGGGCGATCCCGAAAGGGTCACCGTGGCCAGGGTGACGATCGGGCTGCCCTCATCGCTCGCGCTGTTATGGCGAAGGCAGAGGCGCACCCCGCCAAGTGTCCGCGCAACGGCGCCCAGTTCGGCAGCGGTAAGCGCCTCGCCGGCAAGATGGGCACGAATGGCAGCAACAGGCAGATCATGTGCCCGCTCCAACCATCGCAGAACCGCATGGTCTGTAACATCGATGGAAGCATCCTTGCGGGGAACAGGCTTGATCCTGGTCATGCCTTCTTTCCCTTTTCCCGCAGCAACTGGCCAAGCTTGTTTTGCAGGTCGATCCATTGACCTTGCTCGATATGCTCCGGCCACTCCTGCCCTGTCTCCGCCTGCAAAAAGACCGTCAGGTTCGCCGCGGGCAGCCGATCCAGCTTGACCAGCTCCGACCAGATATGGGTCACCACCTGAAAGCGAGGATCGTTGTAGAGACGCGGCAATCCCTGCTCGGTCTTGAACAGTCCGTCATTGCCGGTTGCCCGGCGGATCCAGACCTTCAAGCCCTCAATCGCCTTGAGTGCGTCAGCCTCGTTGTGCAAGAACCGGCTGTGATCCAGCCCGGTTTGCCGCTTCAGGAAAGACCGCATGGCGGCATTGGACCGCTGGTGCACGACACACAGGTTATACCCCGCGATCCAGAGCGCCTGCAGTTTAGCCTCGTATTTCCCGCTGGTTCTGGAGGTTGTTTGAGCGCCACCTGAAAGGCCGTTTAAAACCGTAATGAAGGTCCGCCGCTCTGCAGGTGTTAGGTCCTTTGCAGACCGCTTGCCCGTCTCCCGGGCCATGAGATCCCGGTAGCTGTCATCATCCAGCCTGGCCTTTTTCTTCAATACGTGAATGGCGGCAAGATCGCTCATCGTCTACTCCGCATAAGGCAGGCGGTGCTGGCAGGGCCGCACATCGCCGAGGGGTTGAATTTCGGGTTGAGTGTCGCGGGGCGCTTCCGCCTCCCGCTTGAGGATCTCGGTGGTGACCGCGTTGATCCGCTTGATCAGTCCCGGCAATCGGAGCAGCCGGAACCTGTGCCTCTCGGCCTCGGCCAGAAGCCGCGCCCGTTCCCGTTTCAAATCGTCGAGAGAGGTTCCGGCGCGGCTCATGGGTCAGGTCTCATGCATTCGCAAGATCAAGTGAAACCGGTTCGCGGTCCTCGGTGACAGGATCGCGGTCGTAGACGCGGACATAGGTCTTCGTGCCGGTTATCCGGATTGCGTCTGAAATTGCATCCATGGCCCGGAGCCAGTCTTGGTCATCAATCGAAAGACGGCGGAGGCCGAGCACCTTCCCGGTCGAAATCTTGCCTTGCTGGTCCACCTGAAACGCCTGATCAACCAACGCGCGGAGGTTGTCATTTGCGCCTTCAGACCAGCGCGTAATGCACCGGTCGATGAGGACCTTCGCGGCCTCCAGTTCTGCTCCAAAGGAGATGTGTTCGGCAACAGCAACGACAACTTGCTGAGTACCATCGTAACTGGTCAGGGTAACGTTGCCTTTCCGTCCGCCCCGAGTGACCCCGTACTTCTCCAGGACCAGCTCGCGATAGGCCTGAACATCACCAAGCGCACGGATCTTGAAAGCGGCAAGTCTCCGGCTGAGGTCCTTGGCTTCTGCCACCAAAGACTTGACCAGCGCATCCTCTTCCTGATGCTCAGGTTTCACATTGGCGACAGGGATCAGGGCTCCCTTGCCGTCCTTCCAATAGCCTTCCGGCACATTCTCAATCATGGTCTTTCCCCTTTCGCGGCCTCTGCCGCTCTCTTCATGTCCAGGGCGCTCCGGCCTTTAGGCGGGTCGCCGAACAGGGCGGCGGTAATGCTGACTGGGTCTTGCAGCTCTAGCCGGACGGGCGGCAGGCGTACTTGCCGGGGCCGGTTCAGCTCCTGCCGGGCGGCGTCGGCCAGCGCCGCTATGTTGCGGGCGTAGTGGCTGGCGGGCAGTTTGCCCGCCTCCCTCAAGGCCAGCAGCACCTTCGGCCTGGGTTGTCCGCATTCGAAGGCAATATCCTCCGGGTCATAGCCAAGCGCGGCCATGCCCAGCACCCGGGCATAGGTCCAGTCCCGCATGCCAAAGACGAGCTTGCTCATGCCGCGTCTCCTCCGTTTCCGGGGCCGGGCCATTCCACTCCCCGGTCCAGCCCGGTGAAGATCACGGGGTCTGAACTTGAGGCGGGAACGGGCCGTTTGGCACGCGGAAACAGGGTGACCTTGCTGTCGCTCAGATCGATCATGACTGGCGTCTTGAAATGACCGGCTGCCAGCTCTCCCTCCAGGCGCACCGCCCTGCACGCGCAGATCTCGATCCGGTCGGCCAGCAGGGTCAGCAGCTCCCGGATTTCCGGTGTCTTTTCGTTACCTGACAGCGCTTCAAGGGATACAAAAGCCGCCAGATTGTTGAGGTCGTGGCTTAAAAGCATGTCACGCCCTCCCCTTCAGGCCCGAATGCAGGCATCCGGAGCGGCAGGCCCGGTAAACACGAGTGCGGGTGGAATTGGTCGCTGCGAAGGGCTTGGCCTGTTGCGACAGGCAGTAATCCCGGCCGATCTCGCCGAGCACCGGACAGATAACAGTCAGCCCCATGAGGGCTCCGCGCACCTTGTCCTCAACCTTCGTGAGATCGCCGGGATACTTGGCCCCGATCACCTGGCTCACAACCGCCGTGGAGTAGCCAATCCGGCCAGCAGCACTAGCCAGCCCTTTGGCATCAGCCATAAGCGCAAGTTCGCTCACCCAGTCCGGAACAATCGTCCAGGCGTCTTCAGCTTTTGCGGCCATCGATCTTTGATCCCGGCCAGCTTTTTGTTTCAGGAGCGCGCTCATACTGGCACCTCCAGTGCCAGTACCTTGCCAATCACCTGCCCCCTGTTCTGGTCGTAGACAACATGGGTTTTCAGGATCTTGGGAGGGAGCGGCCCAGTGTTGAGCGCGGGCTTAAGGCGCCAGACACGACACGTCTCTGGTCCGGGCATCCTGACTTGAAGATATCCTGCACGTTCCAGACGGCGGCAATAGTCCAGCGCCATATGCCCCCGGACCGCGACCTGATCCGTCGAGGCTGCGACAGAAAGCTCACGCAGGTTAAATTGGTCCAGCGCGCGCATCGCATTCCAGAGGTTCAACTGGCGCTCAACTGGCTCGTCGAGTGCACCGCTGCGTTTGATGGCTGGAGCTGCCAGGGGTTTGCGCACCAGTCGATAGACATTGTATTTGCCCGCGGCCTTCTTGCGGACGGTGAGAAAACCGGCACTAACCAGCCCCCGAATATAGTCGCCCAGGGCTTGGGTTTCCGTGTCGGAGCAGCGCGTTCTAATTTCGGCTGAGGTAAAATCAGCACCGGATTTTCCCAAATCCTTGATCACGCTCCAGAAATGGTCCGGCCCGCGCAGGATCGGTGTACCGGCAGTGACATTAAGTTCAAGCTGGACAGGCATCAGGCTGCCCTCCGGCCACGGCTGCGCGGTTCACCGGTGTAAAAAAAGCCCGGAGCGAAGTATTGCGTGTCATATACCTCTTGCGAGCTCAGGAGTGCCTCTTCACGGATCTGATCTAGATTGACGCAGATCCGCCGTGCGACACCGCCAGACTTTTCCACGATGAGATCAATCAAATCGTCTGACAGGCGGATCCCCCGGCAATAGATATCCGCAAGTTTGCGTGCGTCACTGGCGTTGCACGGCTGGGCTGCAACCCAGCTGAGGACACGATTGTGCACCCGCTCGTGCTTCATCAGCTTTTCCGGCAGTAACTCCTCACCGATCAGCAGCACTGGGACCTGAGCATGCTCGTAAAGTTCGCGAAGCAGCTCGATCATGCCTTTATCGACAAGCTTGTCGGCCTCATCGATAATCAGAGGCCGGTCCGGATCCTCTGCCAAGCATTCAATTGCCCACTCGGCCATGTTTGCGATCGAGCCCTTGCGGCCCGTCTCGCCAAGCTCTTCCAGCAGCTTTTCAAGCAGCTTCTTGCGGGTCCAGGAGTCCCCGATCTGAAGCAGGAGTGCCCGTGTCCGGTTCTGCGCGAAAATTGTCGAGATTGTCTTGCCATAGCCAGATGGTCCATGAAACACCCCGATCCCTGGCAGCCCTCCTGACCGGCTCTGGAGTTTGGAAACCAGCCCGAAAAGCCGGGCCACGTTTTCAAGTGCCGCGTAATTTGACTGCTGGTGCACAGTCTGATTGACTTTTGTATCCAAGATATCCATTTTCATCATTACAACTTTGGCCTCTTTAGGCTGTTGATTAAGGCGATCCGTGCCCCCGCACGGGGCGCCTTTTCTCCTCACCGGACAGTCGGCGATGAGATCTCTTTTTGAGGATCCGTGCCTTCCAGCAACCGGTATCCCCTGTATTCTGATGATGCCTGGTAGCGATGCAGCCGCAGCGCATCCGCATCGGTCAGCTGTTGCCCGTCGGCCAGCCGCGCCTCCATCCGCATCGCCCACGCAAACCTCTGTTCCGGGGACTGCGGCGCCGTATTGAGTGCGGCGGGCTTCCGGCTAGTTGACGGTGTTTTTCTACCTTCCAACTCAGCCATAAGCGTTTGTTCTTGCGCGCTCAGCGGGGTTGCAGTCCGGCGCTTCCCAACGTCTTTCGCCGCTTGCAACGCAACGCTGTTATGTGCCGCGCCGTTCACCGGGAAGGCCAACACATCTGCATTGTGCTTGAAGGCTTCCCGCTGAGCCTCTGCGATGGTGCGCGGATTGATCTGGCGCTTGGCCTTGGCGATATCGTTCCGGAAACTCTCCTCTACCGCCTTCTGACCGGCGCGAACCTTGGCAATCACCTCGGCCGGGTCGAGACCTGCCAGTTCCGGACAGACCGCCTCGCCTAGATAGGTCTCTCCATCTGCGCCAAAGACCCAGAGCCGCCCGAGGTCTGAAGGGTCATGGCGGCAGAAAACATCCTGCCCAGGCAGCGCACAGCCCAAAGGCAGATAGAAGCTGTGTTCAACTCGAATGCCTTGCTTGGTGACCCGGCGCAGCCCCTCGCCTCCCGCTACCGGTGCAAGCAGAACGTCGAGGGCGTGGGTATCCTCGATCCAGCGGACATCTCCCCGCCACGCATTGGCAACCTGAAACGGTGTCTTCCGCTTCAGGCCAGCATGGGGCGTATGAGCATATTGCTCCTTGGCCCATCGATCGGCTTCCGCCTGCAGCTCCTTGGCAGAGAGCTCCACCTGAAAAAGCTTCGCGTCGTCAGTGCCAAGCCGGGCCGAGAAAGCCTTCCGGTTCTCAATCACCTTTCGATCAGCAACCGAGTGACCAATGAACCCCGGCAGGGTCGCCGCGCAGTCCCGCTGGAAAGTCCCGATCACCCGCTCCACGGTGCCCTTCTGTTCCGGGCTGTAGGGGGTTGAAAGCTCCTGTTCGATGCCCAGCCCTTCCAGCAGGCAGACAGTCGATTTTGCGGTGAAGTCCGAACCGTTGTCGGTTTTGATGACTTCTGGAACGCCCCATTCAAGCAGGCACTTGCGGATCAACAGCCCAACCGCTGCAGCCCTTGCCGTATCGGTGACCAGCAGAACCACCCGGCGGGAGTAAAGATCGATTGCCGCATAAATGTTCCGCCGCCCATCCCGGGTCATCACGTCAGAGGGCGAGGCATCGATTTCCCAGCGCTGGTTCAGCCGGTCCACCTTGTTTGCGCCGGTCGCCACGAACTGGGCTTTGGACTTGTAAGCATCCGGATCGGTGATCTTCAAAAGCGCAGGTCCCAGCTCCTGCTTCCAGGTTTTAAGGGCGTTTTGAAACGTCCTTAAAGGCGGCAATGGCATGCGCTTTTGCCCCTTGGAGGTCTCCACCAGAACGGTTGGGCCGAACTTTGCGAGGGCAACATTCCGAATGTGTTTTGCGCTCAAGAACTGGTTTGCCGCATAGGCAGCAAGACAATAGCTGCGCAGCTCCCCATCCTCGGCCCGGTCCAGCACTCCAGTGCCTTTCCTTGCCTTGCTCGGATCATGGGCGAGCCTGTTCCGTGCGGTTCGAGAAAGCTGCCGCCAACGGGCAAGCGAGCGCCGGGAGACAGTGCCACAAGCCGTCTTGACCCAGTCGGGAACGGCCACACCTCCATCCTGATAAAGACGGGAGAATAGGTCATCCGCGGCCCCGGCCTGCATACCCGTTGAGACACGGAACCGGTCGGCCACCTTCACCAGGATCAACCGGGCGTCACGCGCCCGCCGCTCGACAGGCGACAAGGTCAGATCGGTTTCGGTGCGCACATCGTCCTTGTCGAACCGGACAAAGCCACGGGCATAGGCGAGCTTCTGGGCCATCGGCAGGAGATCAATGTGATACTCCAGACCACCTCCGCCTTCCCTGCCCTGGCGCGGACGGGAAAGCCCGGATGATATCCATCCCTCCCGGTCGGCTAGTTTCTGAACGCCACGCTTGGAGGCCGGAAACCCCGGCAGCATTAATTCGGAGATTTCTTGGACAGTCAGCCAGAGACGCATGGTTCAGGCCTCCCGCCGGTTTGGAGCATGCCGCTCTCTGTAGGCGATGGCATAGCGCCGCTTCATCAGCTCGCTCGGCTGCCGGTTTTTCCGCAGTTCGTTCCGGTATACTTGCTCGGCCAGCTTCAGATTACAGTGACGGCTCTCTTCGTTGCAGTCCGGCAAACGGCAGGAGAAACAAGGGTGAATGTCCCGTTCCTTGAACTCTGGGCTGACAGGGGTCTCCATCACTTAGCCCCCCGGATCTTGGCCTGAAGCAGCCTCTTGTAGCTGCTGACCTGTTCCTCATGATGATTGAGAAGAGCGAGCTGGATCACTGGCTCGAACTTGCTCGGCACCACCGAAAGGTCGAACTCAGATCCCAGAAAGCCCATAAGCTGCTTCTGCCCGGTGGCATGGACCAGGGCCACAAACCGTTCCACCGTGATCTGGTGACCAACCTTTGCCTCGCTGGCATAGGCATCCAGCATGGTCACAGTGACCGGCGCTCCCAGCCGTTCGCTCATGAGGGTTGCGATTTCTTCCCGGCTCTGGCCGCAATCCTTGAGAGCGCGGGCAATCGCCCGGCTGATCCGCGAGGCCAACTCGCCTCCAGCAGGCGCATCCTGGAAACCAAGCACTACTTCGGGCGGCACGAAGTCCCGGAACAAGTCGAGGGTGGATGTGTCCTGACGCTTAACCATGGAGCCACCCCTTTGCGCGAACCAGCTCAAGGATTTCATCCTTGTAGGTTTCAAACAGGATCTGGCGGGTGGTCTTGGTCAGCTTCACCAGCCCGCCCTGGGTGGCGCGGAGGATCTTGTCGTTGTCTGACAGCACCGGGAGGCCATTTACCAGGCGCTCGGCCTCCGCCACATTGTTAGGCCGTGTATCTTCTCCCTCACCTTCTCCGTCCTCGCTGTCACCGGCCTTGACCGGCCCCAGAAGCAGATCCAGAAGCATGGATTGCTCTTGCTGCGTCTTTGCTGACAGAGCCTTTAGCTCGGATTGTTTCAGAGCCAGAGCGCTGCCGCGCAGCCGCTCTCGTGTGGCGGGGCTCAAGCCTTCGAAGATCTGCACCGCCAGCTCGACAGAGCGGCGGGAAAGCCCTGTGCTTTCAGCCGCCGAAGAACAAAACGCAAAAATTGCGACTTGATTTTCTGCTTTGTTTTTAGCGACTTGGCTTTTCCGGTCACCTCCATGTTTGGCTATCGGATGTTTCGCCTCATAGATCCGCTTCAGCTCATAAAGAGCCTCACAGCGTTCAAGGGCGTTGAAGTCCTTGCGGGCAAGGTTTTCCATGATTTCATGAAGGCGCAGATCATCTGCACTCTCACCCTCTTGCGGGGTGAGAATACGGGCTTCGATCTGCTTCATTTTGACAATCTGTGCGCCGCGCAAGCGATGTCCGCCAGCGACAAGCCGGAAACCTTCACCTTCTGCAATCACGTCAATCGGCGTTTTCTGGCCGACTTCGAGCATGGCAGCGCCGAGAAAGGCGGCCCATTCATCGTCCACCTGGCGCAAGCGGCCATCTGGAATGTGGACTTTGTTGACAGGTAAGAACTCGACCATTTTACACCTCAACACCACTTGAAAAGACCGGACGGCGAGAGCTTGCGGCCCTCGGCCGCCCGGCAAGTTTCCTTGGGAGGAGACGCCCGGAGCCACACAAGGCTCGGGACGTAAGGCAGCGCCTCAACCGCACCACTCGCCCAGGTGCCGGGATTGCTTCAGCGCAGGAAGACCAGGATCCCAGCCGCCAGCCCAAAGGCGCAAAGAGACGCGCCGGAGATCGTCAATCCCCACCGGCTTGCCGCCTCGATCAGGCGGTCCAGCTCTAAAAAAGTCAGAGTTGCAGGACTGGGCACATGAGGCAGGCGCGGGAAAAGTGGTTCCTTTGCGCCTGTCATCAGATGGTTTCCCGAACCACGCCAGGGTCATCTGGCTGCCGCATCTCGCGGACGCGACCGTCAACCTGATCCGGCCAATCTCCGAATTCACGGTCGGCCTTTCGCTTGGCATCACCAAGGGCGGCGATCGCCAATGCGAGACCGATGCCTGCGGCAGCAAAGGCTGAGCAAAGGGCAAACAACGCAATGTTTGCGCTCATCCTGCGAGCCCCCACTGCATTTTGAGGCGATTGGCGGGTTTCACCTGCCATTTAGCCTCACTGACCAGAAAAAGGTTCAGATAGGCCGCATCCGCTTCGGCAAGACCGATGTCCTCATAGACACGGGCATCACCGAAAAAAAGACTGGTCTGGGCCACCTGGACAGTGCCGCGGTCAGCCAGTTCCACCGGGTCGGTTTCCCCCCGGAAGAAGTAGCGGACACCACCCTTGCTGACCTTCGTCAGAACGTATTGGCCAACCGCGACCGGTGCGCTTGCCTTCCGATCTGCATTATTCAGTTGAAGGGCAACCATCACGCCGCCCTCCGGTCAGTCGAAGCACCGGCCTTGTCAGCCTGGCTCCCTGCTTTCTGGCTTTTCAGCAAAGCTTCGTTGCTGCTAGAAAGAATGCGGGAACGGCGGATCGGGTAGCGGGCGGGAAAGAGCTCCTCCACGGCAACGCCAAGGAAATCGGCAATCGCTTGCTCTGCCTTACGGACCGGCCGTTTCCAGACGTGAGAGAAATGTCCCGGCGTCATGTCATGCAACTCGGCCAAAGCCGTCAGCGTCATGCCGCGCCGATGCAACTCTCCTTTGATGGAATGCTGGTCCCATGTCTTCTTGGTCATGGTGATCCTCGGGAATGCAAACGGTCTGCTGCAACAGGCCGTTTTCTTGAAGTCTGGTGTAACTTTTCGGCCCTCAAGTTAGCGCCGATGTTTGGAGTATAGCTATATACGTATCTAAATAAAACAATATAGATACGTTCGTTAGCTTATTTTTTTGTATGGCGAGACCCGCAAAGCCGAAAACAGAACTAGCTCAAAGGCTTGTTGAGTTGCGAGGTGTGGAAAACCGTGAGGATTTTTGCGCTAGGCTGGGCATCTCCGAAGGCACCTACGCAAACTATGAGCGTGGAGACCGCATTCCCGACGTCAATTTAATAACAAAGGTGTCCTTATCGGAAGGCATCAGCCTGGACTGGCTCTTGCTGGGCGAAGGCCCTATGCGCAGGAACGAAACTCCCGCTCTTCCCTCAGACAAGGCTGGGACGCGCAAGCTGATTTGGAACATTGCCCATGCCTTCTGGTCCAATCTGCCGCGGAGATCGAAACCAGAGGAAGTCGCCGACCAGTTCGTCGAAATGTTCGACTATCTGGCTCAGAAGGATATCGGGGAGGAAGCCGCGGCCAAAGTCATCGAATTTGGCGCTGAGCAGCTGAGAAGAAGTATTAAAAAGTAAATATTGCACATATCTTGCAGATCTCGTGAGGAAAATACTATGAATAAAAAAGAAGGATTCAATATTAATTTTTTTATCTCTCTTCGGCCATTTGCTCGAATTAAAATATATGTGAAGAAATTTTCAATTCCTCGATTCTTAGAGTTATTATCTCTGATTTTTACAATATTATCTTTCTTTATTTCTATAACAAGCATAATTCATATCTCTCATCAAGAGAAAGCAATTGAGTTAATTAAAAATTTAATCAGCATTTATAATAAAGCTAGCATAGATTTTTTCATTACAGCAGCATATGCAGCGCCAATTAGCGAGATAATTGATCAAATCCAAACACCAAAAGAGCTTTTAAAGCTTTTAATGTTATCATTCGTTTTTTTAATTACCGCAATATATGGCCTATTCTGCTGGTTCGCTGTTTTCACTTCCAAAAATAGTAGAACCGTTACATTTGCACAGGATAGTATTAGGATGTTACTCGGGTTTTATGTTGGAGCAGCTACCGGGTTCCTTGGCTCTTGAGCGATACTGCCTTCCCTTCTGTTGCGCACGCTGGCGCATTTTAGAAAGCCTGCCAAGTAGTGTGGCAAAGTCAGCTACCCTGTATCCAATCTCAGGGATTTGTAACCCAGCAATATCTCTATCCCGAAAGACCTCTGCGACACACCCAAGCGCCGGATAAATCCGCCGATAGGGATTATTCCGGAAAGCCCACACACAGGCTGGCCATAAGCCCGCGGTCCAAAGGTGTTCTGCCAGGGCGGACATGGCCATTGGCCCAGATGCCCCGCCCCGGTATTCCGGCAGGATGTAACAGGCGTGAAACTCGCCGGGCACGGCAATTGCAAGGTCCCGATTTGGCTTCGCCATCGCGAAGCCGACAACGGCATCACCATCGACAAGCGCGAAAAGCGCCTCGCCATCAGGCTGCTCGGCAAACCAGCGCTGCCATTGCCCAATCCGATAGGCCTCATCGCGGCTGGCCTGCACCCGATCTGGAAGAAAATGATAAACCTCGCGCCAGCTGCAAGCATGAATACTTGCAATGGCAACAACATCCGTTTCCAGAGCTTTGCGAATTCCAGTTATAATAGACATTCAAATTAGTTCCCCTTAAAGTTGTATTTATGCGTTGGGGGGAATTCGAATGCTGGATGACAGGATCCTAGCGGCGATCACAAAACGAATGAGTGAGCGGGACAAAAAAATACGTCTGATATCAACGGCATGTTTCGCTTATCTCGGTGGAATTGCAACCGCAGGCCTTGTTTGGCTCGCCCATCCTGCGCTTGGGGACGATGACCTTGCGAAGCTGGCAGCCATAGCATCCTGTTCTACCGGTCAACCCGCAGCCTCTCTATGGCTAGACCTCTCCGCCGGAAACCCTTGGCCTTGGCAGAGAGATCAATTGGCCAGCCAGCTGCTAGTTGAGATCGACGTCAGCCGCTGCGCTGTCCGTCACGCCGCGAACTGAAGCCGAGATCAGGCCAAAGCGCTCATTGCGGATCCAACTGACCGCCACGATAGACTGATGGTAGCGGACAATCCGACTGCCGTTGTTTGTGGCTGACGCAATCAGGCTGCGGAGTTGGGGCTCCACTCTCCTCTCAGGCGGAAAGACGGCCACTTCCTGTCCATTCATGGTCAGCGTCAGGGACCAGCAATCGGCACACTCTGGCTGCATATCGACAAGCGCATATGGCGAGGCAACGGCAACAAATGTCAGCCCGCCAATCTTCTTGGTCAGAGGCACGAAACCGACTCCTGAGCTGCGTCCTGTGACCGCCTCGCCCACCACCATTCCTGCAGCCTGTGAAGCCTTTTGGATGTACTCCCGGTCAGAGAGATCAATCCTGTCCGGCGGATATCGGTAGCTGTCATGACGGAGCATGCCATCCGAGCCAATCACGATGATTGCCCGCACACCAGGCACGCCGGAAGCTATTCGCTTCAACTCCTCATGGATCAGCCGGCCATTATGCAAAGCCGAAACGACGACTGCAGACGCATCAAGCGCCTGGTCCGCAGCATACAACACCCGCTCAGCTGTCAGATTGGATATTCTCGCCCCTCTGAATGCATCTTGAAGCGCACGATCGGACGCCTCGTCAGCATATGCAGCAGCGCTCAAGAACGAGAGCGCCACTCCCCCCAAAACTCTAAGTAAGCCCATGAAATCACCCGTGAAATTTCTCCCGATTGAACCTAACCGGCAGAAATCACGGGTTGTAGCAATTACCACGTGCGACTGAGTTGCATTTATGCATTCAGTTTAGGGGCATGGCTGCATTGAATGGCCAATTCGCATAAGGGCCGTTTATGGAAGTTGGGTGATGGCTGGCACCCCAAAGCTGTCCTTTGGGCCAACCGCAGCGGACGGCTGCTTTGAGCCCAAATTTGACGTTCGGTATCCGCAAACAGCTATGTTTTCGACCTCCAGACGCTATTCCCATCCTTCTCAGCAATTGGACGTTTCCAGTTTATTCGATACAACGCTGACCACTTTGGAATCGCTATTCCCGGATCAAAAAGAACAATATTGGCTGCGCGCACGTGATCTTCTTCAGGGGTTCCATTTTCATCACGCCAACCTGGTGACCAGAATGAGGTGCGGTACGCCAAACCATCATAACCACTATCACTAAAAGCCGACGCTATGAGATTACAGGTACGGTAATGTAAATCTCTATCGTGATCAGGAACACGCCGCGAAATGAACTCGGCAGTTCTTGCCAGCAACCATCGCAGAAAAATCTCTTCGCCCGGATCGTCGTCCAAGAGGACTCCGAATGGTTCTTTGTTGTGCCGAAGCAGCGTGGCGATTTTTACTGGGCGAACTATCCGAAAATTCGCAATTGTACACGTGTCTGATGGGAGTGCGCGTGTTTCTGCGAGGGCAACCTCTGGTGTCGTTGAGAGGTACAACACTGGATGGTTCGGAGCGTTGAATCTTCCAAGTAGCGTTTTTTCGGGCGGTGGGGCGCCTAATTCCGATCCGGTAAGCGGATGGAAATGGATTTGTCCATTCTCGGGATCGTAGTCTTCGACATAGTCGTTTCGTGCGCGATATGCTGGGAAATCCACAGCAAGCTGTTCCTTATCTTCGACCTGCTCAACCGAGGCAACAATGCGATCAGCGAATTCATAGGCGAACTTCAAATCGCTGCGTCCGCCTCTCCCCAAGGCTAACTTCAGCTTGTCGATATCATATTCGTCCGGAATCATCTCGTAGCAATCGTGTTTCGCGTTTCATGGATCGAAAAGTGCTCTGCGTACAAAGCAGATGAAGGTGCGATTTTGCTAGCCTTTTCTATGTCTGGAAAGTCCGCGTTGCTGACATAAATGCGGAGCGCAACGAATGCCTACATTCGATCTGCGAAAAATTCGGCGGTGGGCTGGATTCGGATAATGTGCAATATGACATATTTCCGGTCGCAGTCGTTGTAGATCCACGCCCCGTTTTAAATAGCGCGAGTAAATACATGACTTGGTGATTACGCGACCATGTCCCGTTTATTCCTCACTGAAGTTACTCGTACAATCATAGCCTTCTTGCCTCGAATTTAGGGAAGAAGTCATCCACAAATCTAGGTGCTATTCAAACATCAATGTTGATTTGAGAGAAAGCGCGAGACACTCGTACAAGACCCTTACATTTACAGACGCTTTCGTCCCTAAATATGGGCTTAAGTCGGCCTAGCGCAATTAGATTTGAGCTCCGAATTCGCACAATATCCAAATTGGCTTATCGGACTCAAAAACAACTGAGACTATGCTATAAATGTAAATAATCTGAGGAAAATTCATATTTTACGAACCAAGGGAGAATTGACTTCTTAGTTGAAGACCGTATCTAGCAATCATTCTTGCTTTTTTTATTTCTTCTGCTCGCTCACTATGCTGTTTTTTCCTTTTTTTTGTCTTTTTCTCCAGAGCTGATACAGCGTCATTTGCGAAAGACGTTATCACAATAGGTGAAACTGATCCCTGCGCACCGGCAACCTGACCAACTGCCGAAATACCTGCACGGAGCGCAGTACCAAGAAATGAAATACCGAGTTCACTCGCTCCCGCGAAGAATTCGCCGAACATGTCACGTGAAAAAATAAAGCTCGCAGTCGGTTCCGTTTGCTGGTTTTCATCAATTTTAACATTCGCACCAATAATCGAAACTACGTATTCCGCATGTCTATTAAGAACATCCATTAACTGACTGTCACCATATCTATTAGAAACACAAGTATTAATTCTTTTCATATTTGCGCACCATTCCTTATCATTTGCAATCAGGGCAAATAAATCGTCCCACGGCAATGCATCGCTCAACAATCGTTTGTTTTTCTCTGTGGACACCGAAACACTACTACCCACAATACGCGCCTTCGTAGACAAAGACACATTCTGCAAGAGCTCCATATCTGATTTGTCAAAATTGGTACGCCGAAACACAAGATCATGTGTATTGATATACTGATTAATCCATATACTATAGATGTAATTGATAAATGGCGTAATTAATTGATCAAAAACAGCGCTATGTTGATTAATTGACTTGAAACCATTAAGTATTTGATTGCGTGATTTAGGCTCCTCGATTTCCACCCACTCGACAAAATCTACCAACTCGCGATAATTCTTATCGCCGTTTCTGAACATAGTTACGGCCAATTCTTTGCCGTATTGAATGGCAAAATTAGGAAATTCAGTAACTACGAGTTCGGAAGAATAACATGCCGGATGGTTCAATTTAAGATAGGAATTAAGTAGCTGTGCCGAGTAGGCAAATTCTTCGTTAGGCCAATCATCAAAATTATATTGCTCTTTTTTTAGTTTTTCTTGTAGCGATCTCCATTCATTTTCATTTTCCAAATATTCCCTAGATATAAATTTATAGTTAGGAGAAATTTTCTGCAAGTATCTCTTATGCCCCTCAATTTCCGTACCCATATGTGCACGACCGGACAGAAA
This sequence comes from Roseibium litorale, assembly GCF_014842915.1. Taxonomy (GTDB): domain Bacteria; phylum Pseudomonadota; class Alphaproteobacteria; order Rhizobiales; family Stappiaceae; genus Roseibium; species Roseibium litorale. The sequence continues at coordinate 257,824 of NZ_JACYXI010000001.1, forward strand.
AGACAGCGCAACTCGGTTTACCGGCGAGGCCGTTGAGTTTGCTCCGTGACGCATAGGATCAATTGCAAAACGGAATGGTCTAAAACCATGCCTACCTGATAAATGATGCCTATTCTTTTCGTATGCTCTCAAAATTGGAGGCATAATTTTGTGAAATACAGTTGCATCCAATAGAGATGGTGCAGGCAAGTTAACAGAGCAACCAAATATGAACGAAAGAAAAATATCAGAAGCCGTCATATTAGCAACCTGCTCATCAAATGCATGAACCGCGTCTAAACCATCATGGTACAACCCTGACGTCATCGTTCGCTCCGCAATTTAAACCAGTCCGATCAACTGTGAGCTATCCGCATTCGTTCGAGAAGTTTCGGCAAAAACTAAGCTGCTCTCCGCACCTGCTGAACGAGTTTGATTTGGTCGCTTGTCTACCAATAGACCACAGCAGGCGTTTTGCCGCCAAGGGTAAATTGCGGGCGTCTCTGTTGATAAAAATCTCTTAAGTTCGGGCACCGGTTCTGGCTTAGCAAGGGAGTTTCCTATACGTGCTGAACCGACCCGGCGTTTGAGAGGGGACAACTACTGATTGAATTCGAGCTTCACAAAGTGGATACCGTTTCTCAGCTCGCGGACACGTTGACGAAGCCAAATTCGCATAACGGACGATATGGAACTCTACAAAAGCAAACCCATCGCCGTTAAACTTGCAATTCAGGGTTTCTAAGTGCCTGGTCTCAAAGGCAACGGGCGACATCATGCAGTTCCGGGCGAGCTTGCGGGTTGGAAAGCACGTAGGTCTTAAGTTCCCACCTTGGCGGCACCAGGTATCGCGGCGCGCGTCCGGAAACCGCACACTTCCGCCAGAAATCCAAGGTGGGAACTCAGTCGGTCGAGGGCGCACTCAGTTTCCGCTTCGAACTTGCGCTGTCGCTGATTTCAATTGGCTTTTTCAAATGGCACTTCAGCGCTTCCAGTGCTTCCAGCCCATTAGTGCCAAATGAAGTTGCGCGGCCTATTTCCGACCGCCTCGCTCAAAATGGCTCATTCCCGCCAATTACCGGCTTTTCCCGCTTATTCCCGGATAACCCCTTAGTGCCACCCGTTCTTGCGCGTTACAGTTTCCCGGGCAGAAGAAATTAGACGACAGTGAGCTTGACGTCGATGTTGTTCCGGGTGGCGTTGGAATAGGGGCAGACCTGATGAGCCTTGGCGACCAAATCTTCTGCAACATCCTTTTCCAGACCCGGCAGAGACACTTCAAGCGCAACAGTCAGACCAAAGCCACCTTCCGAGCGCGGGCCGATACCGACTTCAGCGGTGACAGACGCATCAGCAGGAACCTTGATCTTTTCCTGCTGACCAACAGCCTTCATCGCCCCAATGAAGCAAGCGGAATAGCCGGCCGCAAAGAGCTGTTCCGGATTATTGCCCTCACCGCCAGCACCGCCGAGTTCCTTAGGGGTTGCCAGTTTGACGGAAAAGCTGCCGTCGAGGGTTTCAGCGGAGCCATCACGGCCGCCGGTTGCCTTGGCCTTGGTCGAATATGCAACGTTCACAGACATTCTCGCCTCCAGTTTTGCCAGCCAGCAGGGCCGTTTCGCGCTCTGGCCAGATACACATGTTTCAATTAGGCGCGATCAAATCGATTTCGACCCTATCGCACGAGTCTATTTATATCGTGCACGATATAATCGCAAGATCTTGCAAGAGAGTCGTGTACGATTTATCATGCTCAGGTTGCTCACGGCATTTCCGCGGAACCTGCGCCATGAACCAGAAAAGTCTTTTCTCCGAGCTTGAAGAAGCGGAGGCCGCCCTCCCCGGGAAACCTGCGGAAAAGCTGCCCAAAGGCTCAAAACAGGCGGCACCCCCTGGACCCATCGTTGACGGCGGCTTGAAGCTGGAGCAGTTCCTCTGCTTCTCGCTCTATTCCGCCAACCACGCGATGAACCGGGTCTATAAGCCCATACTGACGGAACTCGGTCTGACCTATCCGCAGTATCTCGCCATGTCGGTGCTGTGGGAAAAGGACAAGCTGCTGGTGGGCGACTTGTGCGACCGGCTGCATCTGGAATCGAGCACGGTCACGCCGCTGTTGAAGCGGCTGGAAGCGATGGAGCTTTTGTCCCGGCAGCGCGACACCAAGGACGAGCGCCAAGTCCGCGTCACGCTGACGCGGAAAGGCAAGGCCCTGAAGGCGAAAACCGGCGCTATTGCCGAATGTGTTCTGGCGGCAAGCGGTCTTTCAGCCAAAGAGGCTATGGTCCTTCAGACCAGCATCATGAAACTGCGCGACGCCCTGCTGAAGGCGTCTTGAAGATCAAGGCAAATCAGCCTTGATAGCCATCAGAACGGCAGATTGAACCAGAGCGCGGCAATGCCGAGGAAGGCGAAGAAGCCGACCACGTCGGTGACCGTGGTCACGAAGACGCTGGAGGCAATCGCCGGATCCACCTTCATCCGGTCGAGGACAATCGGGATCAGGAGCCCGGACAGACCGGCGAACAGCATGTTGACGATGATGGCCACGGCAATCACGACCCCGAGCCCCGGATTCTGGAACCAGCCCCAGGCGGTCAGGCCGATCAGCACGGCCAGCGCAGCACCGTTGAAAAAGCTCACAAGCACCTCGCGGCGGAGAACCCTCAGCATGTTGCGGGCACTCAGTTCCTGGGTCGCGATACCGCGCACCGCCACCGTCATGGTCTGCGTGCCAGCATTGCCGCCCATGGAGGCCACGATCGGCATAAGCACGGCCAGCGCGACCATGGCAGAAATCGTTCCTTCGAACAGCGAGATGACCGAGGACGCCAGAACGGCAGTGCCGAGATTGACGACGAGCCAGAGCAGACGGGACTTGGCAATGGTCAGCACGTTGTCCGAGATCTCTTCGTCACCGACCCCGGCCAGGGCGCGCAGATCCTCTTCGGCCTCTTCCTGGATCACATCGACGATGTCGTCGACGGTGAGGATCCCGACCAGCCGGTCATTCTCATCGACCACGGCCGAGGAAACGAGGTTGTAGCGCTCAAACCGGCGGGCAACCTCTTCCTGGTCCTCGGTCGCCAGAACCGCTTGCCGGGTCTCGGTCATGACCGAGGTCATCTTCTCGTCCCGGCGTGTTCTCAGAATCTTGTCGAGAGCGACGGCGCCGAGCAGACGGAAGGACGAATCCACCACGTAGATTTCATAGAAACTGTCGGGAAGATCCTGCGCTTCGCGCATGTAGTCGATGGTCTGTCCCACGGTCCAGAACGGCGCAACGGCAATGAACTCCGTCTGCATGCGCCGGCCGGCGCTTTCCTCTGGATAGTCCAGGGCCTTTTGCAGCTGGGCACGGTCCGCATAAGGCAGACCGCCAAGGATCTCGGCCTGATCCTCTTCGTCCAGATCCTCAAGAATGTAGACCGCATCATCCGAGTCGAGATCGCCGAGGCCTTCGGCGATGACTTCGTTCGGCAGATCTTCCAGGAGCTGGACACGGACGGCCTCGTCCGTTTCGGTCAAGGCGGTGTAGTCGAAGAGATCGCCAAGCAGACGGACGAACTTCGGCCGCTCATCCGCCGTCAGCGTTTCGATCAGGTCACCGGTGTCGGCCTCATGCAGGTCGCCTGCAAGCTGGCGCAGGGCGGACGGGTCTTCCGCCTCGATGGCAGCCTCGACCGCCGCGATGAAATCCGGATGCAGATGGCCTTCCTCATCCCGGATCGGAATCGGGGTCTGTTCCATCGGCTGATCGTCGATCTGATCGAGATTCGCCATGCACCCCTCCTTCACCGGGCGGGCCGGGACACGCCGGACCCAAGACTAGACCATGACCCGCACCACGCCTTGCGAGCCCTTTCAGCAGTAACGTCCGGCCCGCGGATTTGCCACCGCTTCAGGACAAAAAGTCCACAAGCTTGACCGGGTTGCTGGAGATTGTTGCAACGCAGCACCATGGAGGCACCGCCGCCTCACCAGGGCTTGCACCCCTTGGCATCAATCGTCTGCCGCAACAGCACCAGATAATCTTTTGCGGGACCGGGGAGAATATCCTCATCCGGGGAAAGACAAGAGCGCGCATCCGGGAAGCTGCGTCTCGCCCGGTCACTGCGCTGGCAAATGCGCCCCGCTGCCAGAACTTTGGCTTCCAGATAGCGCAGCTGCTGGCACAGCAGGGACGAGAACCGTTCGGGAGACCGGGACATGGCCTGCGCAAGCTCTGGCGTCATACCCCCGTTCGTAAAAGCAAAGACACCGTCTGCTGTGCCAGCCAGACAGCACAGCAGAAGAACCGGCAGGCGAACGGTCCTGGCCATCTTCCGGGACAGAGCTTTCACGTTTCCTCCGTGTGGATCTCGCCGAGAAACACCATATCAGGATCGATACCGCTCACATCAAGCAGGCCAAAATCCGGCCAGTCCTTGAGATTGTCCACAAAGTCCCGCGCATTTGCCTGCACCGGCCGGAAGCGCAGCGACCAATCTGCCGGATCGTATCCGCCATCAGGCCGGAACGTGCCGCCCATCCATTCCGCCCAAGGCGCCGCCTTGTTGATGTGGGGACCGATGCGGCACTTGATCAGCACACATTTTCCGACCGAAAACAGCGTCTCCCGGCTGACCGTTCCCTCCGCACCATCATAGAACGACACCTCGCCAAGGCGGCAGGAATAGCCCTTCACGGAGGGAGTACCATAGGGCGTTGCCCGAACCGCTTCGAACCATTGCCGCCCCAGATTAAATGTACCCTTCAGGGCAGACGGATCGCCATCATGGCTGAAGTCACAGTCATGAAAGACGATGCCGTAAGTGGTCCGTATGTCCGTTGAAGGCGCCGCCACATAGGAATGCCCTGCCCGGCTGCCCCGGCTCCGGATGACACACTTGTCGAAATAGGCGGTCGCCTGGCCGAAGATAAAGTCCACATCACCTTCAATATCGCAGTGCCGGTAAAAGGAGCGCACGGTTGCCCTCTTGCGCGGCGACCTGAAATAAAGCGTGTCTTGAAAGCTGGAGAGATGCACATTCTCCAGATGGACCCGGTCTGCACCAGCGATCAGCAGGGCCACCGCCTGATGCTGGCCCTCGGGATATTGGCCGTTTGCGTTCTTCCTGCGCTTCTCCTGCGGCAGGGACAGGTCCTCCCGGTCACAATTATAAAGGTTGCGGACTGTGACATTCCTGAGCTGGAAGCCATCGTTTTCGACCCGCAAAACCGAGGCATTCAGCGTATTGATCTTCTTTTCCGCCGCAATTCTCCGGTAGATTTCGGCAATGCTGGCATCCAGGCCGTCAAAACCTGCCGCAAACCGTTGAGCGTATTCGCTGCCTGGCATTTCCGCATCGATGTCAGCTTCGATCACGGTTTGAGATGGGTCCTCCGCCCGGGAAAAAAGCGTGATTGGTACAGAAGACTCATCCACCAGGAAGCCAGGCACATAGACCAGCCCCGAATAGGTGCCAGGCAACAGCTCGATATAGATCCGCTCGCGAGAGCCGGTCTGCCGGGCCTGCCGGACAGCCTTGTCGATAACCTTGATCAGAGTGTCCTGGCCCGGTTCTGCCACATGGGCAGAGGGGCGGTCTTCCCGGCCGGTCATGAAGCTATCCAGATCCGGATCCCAGGGATCGAACTCCTCCGCCCCCGCCGTTCCGGTTAGGCTCAGGACCTTGGACCGCTGAAAAAAGCCGGCCTGCTCCGGCGAAAGGAGCGGACGCACGGGCGCCGGGTGTTTCATCAAATCCTCCCAGAAAATCCAGTCACATTAAGGGGATAGATAAGGGACCAGAGCAACGGGAAAAGAGGCTGGCCATCATTATTCAGCTGTAAAGAAACAGCGGCTCCGCCCCCTGCCTTGCCCGCAGTCCTCATCAGCACACGCCGATGAGCGTAGGTTCAAGCTCCTGGTACCCGGCGAATTTCTTGGAAAACAGATACAAAAAAACCGGCTCGGAGCCGGTTTCTTTCGTTTGCTCCTGAGAGCAAATGGTGCGGTCGAGAAGACTCGAACTTCCACGGGTTTTACCCCACAGCGACCTCAACGCTGCGCGTCTACCAATTCCGCCACGACCGCATTCTGGTAGTCCCCAGCGCCTTGTCAGCGCTGAGGAGCCCCATGTAGCAAAACGGATTCTGCTGTGCAAGAGCGCCGTGAGGAATAATTCACAGGCTCATAAATTATTTTGCGCAAAGGCATTTGCGCGATCGAATGGAAGCTTTGAACTCCGCCATTTCCGCAGGCCGCACAGATGCAAAGCTTAGCCTGAAACCAGCCCGGGAGAGTGGGGAGAACCATCACTCCACAGGCACAAACCTGCCCTGCCGGCTTTCCAAATCAGAGCGGGCCATCTGTGCGCATCGGACGGGCGTCCGGACGGCGCATCAGGACTTCTGTAATGGACACGCCAATCTTCTCGCCCAGAAGCACCACCTGCCCCTTGGCCACCAGCGTGTTGTTCGCATAGATCATCACGTCAGCGTCTTCAGCCACATCCAGGTCGATCACCGCGCCGCGGCCCATGCGCAGCAACTGATGCACCGGCATCTCTGCTGCTCCAAGCACGACCGAGATATCGATCTTGATGTCATCAAAGGTGGCCATGACCCGTTTCCGCCTGTAAGAGTGTTGCTGCCCGCAAGCGCATCCGCCCGTGACAGCATGCCATATCACTGATGGCTTCCATAGGCCCTTGCCTGCCTGGTTCACAACCCGCTAGACCGGCTTTCCGGTGTTTCCTAAACCGCGGAAACAGGATCAAGCCAGCCCTCGTCAACCAAAAGAATAGCACACCCAAGCCATCATGTCCGCCCCAGCCAGAGACGATCTCAGCCCGGATTTCCGCCCCCAGATAGCCACCGGCCCGGTGGACTGGATCATCAGCGACATGCTCGTGGACTATGAAAGTGCTGTCGCCTTCATGGATGCCCGCGTGGCGGCCATTGCCGAGGGCACGGCACCGGAATGCGTCTGGCTGCTGGAGCACCCGCCGCTCTACACGGCCGGCACCAGCGCCGACGACAGTGACCTGATCGCTCCGGACCGGTTTCCGGTCTACCGCACTGGGCGCGGAGGGCAGCACACATATCATGGCCCCGGCCAGCGGGTCGCCTATGTGATGCTGGACCTGCGGCGGCGGCGGCAGGATGTCCGCGCCTTTGTCGCAGCCCTTGAGGCCTGGGTGATCAATAGCCTTTGGAGCTATCATATCCGCGGCGAACGGCGCGAAGACCGGGTGGGCGTGTGGGTACGCCGCCCGGAAAAAGGCGCGGCGGTGGAAGACAAGGTCGCCGCTATCGGCATCCGCCTGCGCAAATGGGTCACTTTCCACGGCATCAGCTTCAACGTCGATCCGGATCTGGACCATTTCTCAGGCATCGTCCCCTGCGGCATCCGGGAACATGGTGTCACCAGCTTGGTTGATCTGGGCATCCCGGTGACCCTGGAAGAAAATGACAGTGTTTTGCTTGCAGAGTTTGAGAAGATCTTCGGCCCGGCGCGGCGCGCAGAGGCTCCAGAACTCGGGTGATTTCGAGAAGACACAGCGGCCAGCACCGTCCCGCCTGATAAGGGCAAAGGACGCCCGTCAGACCGCCACGTCGAGCAGGAAGCCGTCCACCACGGCCCGCACATCTCTTGCATGATGCTCAAGCGCTTCGGCCCCCTGTGAGACAGCATTGGCAGAGACGGCCGCCTTCGCAGAGGCCTCGGTCAGTCCGCCGATCGTCGCGGCGACCAGCCCGGAGCCTTCCGCAGCCTCGGTCACGTTCCGGGAGATCTCGTCCGTCGCAGAGCCCTGCTGCTCGACAGCCGCTGCGATGGTCGAGGTGTATGTGTTTATCTCGTCCATCGTCGCAGCGATCGCACCGATCGCGTCCACCGCTTCCTTTGTTTCACTTTGAATAGCCGCCACCTGGGCTGCGATTTCTTCCGTCGCTTTTGAAGTCTGGGTTGCAAGAGCCTTCACTTCGGATGCGACCACCGCAAAGCCCTTGCCCGCCTCGCCTGCGCGCGCGGCTTCGATGGTCGCGTTGAGAGCCAGCAGGTTGGTTTGACCGGCAATGGCCTGGATCATGGACACAACCTCACCGATGCGGTTTGCCGCTTCCTCCAGCCCCGCCACCTTCTGATTGCTGGCCTGCGCGCCCAGCGCTGCTTTCGCGACGATGCTTGACGTCTGGTCGACCTGCCGCGAGATCTCGCCAATCGAGGATGCAAGCTCCTCTGCGGCAGATGCAACGGTCTGGATGTTGGAGGATGCCGCGCCTGCGCTGTTCACCGCGCTGCCAGCTTTCTCCGAAGTGCCTTCCACTGTAGCAGCGAGTTCAGCCGACGCGGCTCTCATGGATTGGGCCTGTCCGGTAACGGCTTCCAGTTTGGCCAAAATCTCCTGCCGGAACTCTGCAATACGCTTTACGGCGTGCGGGTCGTTGACGCCCTTACTTTCCAGCCGCTCCGGCCTGCTTTCCTGCGGCACCTCTGCATGCTGGATCTGGGAACGGACCGCCTGCTCCCGGCCGGCGGCTGCACCAGCGGCCATTAGCACCAGCTGGGCGACTATCCACCACAGGGCCACCGCCTCCAAGGCCAAGGCACCAGCGAGGAACACAGCACTTGGCAGATTTGGTCCGCCCGGAAGCGCCGCCCATGGCAGCGCAACACTCGACATAATGGAAAGCGCCGCCACCACGCCCGCATAGGCGGCCAATGACCGCCAGTCGAGCCAGCCAGCCAGGACGGCCAGAACAACGAAGAAATAGACCTGAGCATCCAGCGGGAGGGCAGCCGCAGAGCCGGTGCTGGCCATAACGGCAACAAAGAGAGCAGCAAGAAAGGCAAGGGAAATGGCCGTTGCAATCCGGCTTTCGATGCGGACACCAGCCCTTATCCAGATTGCTGTCGCCGCCGACCCCAACAGCAAGGCCGAGCCGGAGACCGCAGTGACAGAGAGAGTTCCAGCCCACCAGGCAGCGCCAATGACAAGCAGCACATTGAACCAAACGAAGAAGACAAGGCGCTGCGCGAAGGTCCCGCGCATCCCGTCAAGGTCTGTGCCAGCTTCCACCCGCTCACTCATTGCTTCCCCCCGGCTTATTTCCAGCGTTCGTGCCCGGCTGCGCTCCGGCCTGCCCTGGAAGGAGGTGGCTGCAGCGCAGTGCGGAAAGGCTGACCATCAGCAGCACATAACTCCGAATGCTCAACGCATCCGGAAAGATCCACTGAGAAGAATAGCCTCTCGGACTTTCCCAATGCTTTACGGGCCCAATGCTTTACGGGCCCGATGCTTTACAGGCGGAATCGGACCAAGGCGCTGCGGCTCCAAGCGCCTTGCCGCGGCTAACTCACGGAGGCAGCTTCCCCATCCGGTTGCAGCTTATCAAGCCGCCCGGCGCGTGAGCGGTATTGCTCGTCCCGCATGACGTAAAGCGATGCGCCGACGATCAACAAGGCGCCCGGCCAGAAGTAGCCATCAGGAGCAAAGCCGAAGGCAAGCCAGCCCGCAAAGATATTGAGAGGCAGCTTGAGATGATCAAAGGGCTGAATGAACGCCGCATCTGCTTTGGAATAGGCCAGTGTCAGCGCGTAGTTGGCGGCGATTGTGAAGATCCCCGCGGCTCCGATGGCCGCGAGCGTCCAGCCGGACGGCACCACAAACCCTTCAGCAGATGCCAGCAGGAAATTGACGGGCGTGAGCAGCAGCAGCAGATAGACGGTAACCGTATCGGCAGGCTCCGTCCGGGTCAGGATCTTGGTGATCAGGGAGGCCCCGCCCCAGAAAGCGGCAGCCGCCACCGGCAGGAGGATTTCCGGCCGGAACCCGTCCGCCCAAGGCTCCAGAATGATCATCGCGCCGGAAAAGCCCGCAAGGGTCGCACCCCATCGCGCAAGACCAACCTTCTCGCCAAGAAGCAGCTTCGCACCGATTATGACAAAGAACGGCGAGGTCATCACCAGCGCAATGGCCTGCCAGATCGGTACCGACGCAAGGCCCGCCCCCCAAAGCTGCACTCCGGCGACAGCAAACAGGATCCGCAAACCGTGAAGAAACGGGCGCCGGGTAACGAGAGCTGTGCGGCCATGACGCAGTAACCAGGGCAAAGCACAACACAGCGCCGCCCCATATTGCCAGAAGACGGCCGAAGCAGACGGCATGCCGAGTTTCATGGTTGCGGTCTGAAGGGCCGCATTGACCAGCGCGAAACACGCACCGGCGGCAACCATCAAAGCAGCCGCAACAAAGGGATAGGCCGGCTTTTGCGGCTTCTGGGTCATCGTCCCGTTCTCCAACCTGTCCCGGGACAATTGCCTCCGCACCCGCAAGCTCCCTGACCGGAGGCGGGTGGCAGGCTGTTCTCTCCTATCCGGACTATTACCGTCGGCTCCGGCCTCTCACCAGATCTGCTGACCCTTGTCTTTGTCAGACAAGGCGCTCGCGGGCTCCGGGTTTCCCCGATACCGCCGGTGGGGAGTTGCACCCCGCCCCGAGAACATTTCAGTAATGCTGAAAAGATCTTTACCGGCGAAGCTTTACCGATGCAATGAGGTTTTGACCGGTCAAGCAACACGGGCCGAGACAACCCGGTTTCTGCCCCGGGCCTTGGCATCATACAAGGCGTGATCAGCCCGCAGGATGGTCTGGCTCAAGGTTTCTCCGGACAGGAACTCGGCAACCCCTACACTGACCTCCACGCCAAGGCTCTCGCCGTCAAAGCAAAACCGGCTGGCGGCAAGCGTCTGCCGGAGCATATTTGCGATTTCACTGGCTTCTTGCAAACCGCAATTCTTGAGAAAGACGAAAAACTCTTCGCCGCCTGAACGCGCAAAAATGTGCTCCTCACCAAGAACAGCCTGGCAGACGCCAACCATATGGCAGAGAGCTGCATCCCCACAGGCATGGCCGAACCGGTCGTTAATGAGTTTGAACTCATCAACGTCGATGGCGAGAATCGAAAATGGTGCTCCGCTCTCATGCGCCGCAGCTTCCTCAACGCCGGCGGCCTCAAAGAACTTCCGGCGGTTGTAGGCTCCTGTCAAAGGATCACGTTCGGCGGCGATTTTGAGCTTGTTCTCAAGCTCCCGGCGCACGGTGATATCCAGCATCGCACCTGCAAGCCCATTGACCTCGCCGGTCTCGGGATCCCTGGTCACGGCCTTGTGGAATGACACTTCACGCGGGCTTCCGTCGGCATAGCAGACTTTTGCTTCGTAGATCTGCACACCGCCCGCCCGCATCAACGCCTCATCAGCATCAAAATAGACCTGCGCATAGGCGGGGTTGGATACCTCGAAGACACTTGCGCCGATGATCCGGGAAGCCGGTTTGCCAAGAAACTCTTCAAAAGCCTTGTTGCAGCCGCGGTAGATCCCTGCCCGGTCCTTGAAGAATATCGGTGAGGGAAGATTGTCCATGGCTGCCTGGGTTTCACGGTAGCGGACCTTGAACTCCTCGATCTGATCCCGGAGCAATTGCCGAGCCTTCACTGCCCGGCAGGCTCTGGCAAGGGAGAGGCCTGCACTGCCCGCAAGACCGGCATTACAAACGTCATCTGCTCCGCAGGCAATAAGCGCGGCAAGAAGTTCCTCGGAAGGACTTCCCTCCACCTGGACACACAGGTACAGCTCATCCCCCACGGCAGCCCGAAGCGCAACGGTTTCTTCCTGGGCTGTTACGCCGGAGATCCGCGCGAAAAGCGCATTCAGTAACGGCAGAACAGGATCATCAAGACTGGACACGGTTTCCAGCATCACTTCTGACGTATCGGCAAATGCAGCTAGCGGAAGCGGCGTTAGAAGCCCGCAACGAAATCCCCGGCCAGCCTCCCCCCCCAGATCCTTTCCGTCTTCTGCCATGCGACCTTGGTCCTCGAACAAACACGCTCGCTGACAGATATACACGAGGGCCTAAAAATCACTTTACGGAAGAGACGAATATCCGGGGCATCCGGGGCGAAATTGTTTGAAGACTGAACAAAAAATCTGCAACGCAAACCCTTGCATGAACTCCATTTCCCGATCCCGCTATCAATGTTGCGAGGTGAGCCATTCCCCGAGATCCGCAGGGCTGTCGATCACAGCGTCAGGCGCTTCGCCCAGCAGCTCACTCCGGCTTCCATAGCCCCAAGTCACTCCAACGGAAGCCATCTGGTTGGCGCGCGCACCAATCAGGTCATGCTTCCGGTCACCAATCATGACGCACATCTCGTGGGAAAGGCCTTCCTCGGACAACAGATAGGCAATCAGCTCCGCCTTGGCAGAGCGCGTCCCGTCCAGCTCAGAGCCGTAAACCTTGCTGAAATAGGGCATTAGGCTGAAATGCTCGACGATCTTTCCGGCATACGCATGGGGCTTCGAGGTTGCCACGAAAAGCTTGCAGCCGTTTGCGGACAAGCCACGGACCAGCTCCCCGATGCCATCGATCAGGGTGTTCTCGAACAGGCCCTCGCTTGTGTAGCGCTCGCGGTAAAAGGCAACGGCCTGATCCTGCAAGGTCCGGTCCCCGGTATTCAGGAGAATGGCGAAACTCTCCCAGAGCGGCGGACCGATGCACCATTTCAGCTCCGCCGCCTCCGGCACCGGCGCCCCCATCTTCTCCAGTGCATACTGGATGGAGCGCGTGATTCCGGTAAATGGATCGGTGAGGGTTCCGTCCAGATCAAAAAGAACAGTGCTGAAAGGCATGGGCTGCGGCCGCCGTTGTCAGGAGAACTCCATGATGACGGCATCCACCGCCAGACTGTCCCCTGCCTTAGCCTTGATTGCGGTAACGGTGCAATCCCGCTCCGCCCGCAAAACGTTCTCCATCTTCATCGCCTCGACGACAGCAAGCTGTTCGCCCGCCTTGACCTCTTGCCCCTCTTCCACAGCGATGGACACCACCAGGCCTGGCATCGGGCAAAGCAGCAGTTTTGACGTATCCGGCGGCAGCTTTTCAGGCATAAGAGCATCAAGTTCGGCAGTGCGAGGCAGCATCACCTTTGCGGCGACCGAATAGCCCTGCCAGTCAAGCCGGTAGCCACCGGCAACCGGACGGACCTGAACCGTCATCGCCCGGTCTCCAACCGCACCGCGCCAGATCCTCTCTCCCGGCGCCCAACTGGAGGTCACAGTCTGAACCGGCCCCTCACCGACCTTCACGTCGATCTCGACCGGAGTTCCGGGATAGCCCGCCACCAGCCGGACAGGCTGATAGGTCTTGTCCAGCTTGACCACCCAATCCTCGCGCACCGCGCCGGAATGAGGCCTCAGACGGCCGGGAAGATGATCCAGCCGCTCGCGCTGCATCGCGCCCATGGACAGGGCGACGGCGCTCAGAAGCCCCAGCGCTTCCGCGTCCGGCTCGGCAGGCACAAAACCGTCCGGATATTCATCCGCGATGAAACTCGTCGCCAGTTCTCCAGACTTCCAGCGCGGATGGTTCATCAGCGACGTCAGGAACGGCACGTTGTGCTGGATCCCATCCACATAGAAAGCATCCAGGGCCTCACTCATGGCCGTGATCGCCTCGGCACGGGTCGGCGCATGGGTGATCAGCTTGGCGATCATCGGATCGTAGAACATCGAGATCTCGGAGCCCTCGACGACACCGGTGTCATTCCGGATAGTGATCCCGTTCTTCGATTCTTCCGCGGGCGGCTCATAGCGCACCAGACGGCCGATCGACGGCAGGAAGTTGCGGTAGGGATCTTCCGCATAAATACGGCTTTCCACCGCCCAGCCATTCAGCTTCACATCGCTTTGGGTAAGCGCAAGCTTCTCGCCATAGGCAACGCGGATCATCTGCTCGACCAGATCCACTCCAGTGATCAGCTCGGTCACCGGGTGCTCCACCTGAAGACGGGTGTTCATTTCCAGGAAGAAGAAGCTCTTGTCCTGACCAGCGACGAACTCCACCGTTCCCGCACTGTCATAGTTCACGGCCTTGGCCAAGGCGACGGCCTGCTCGCCCATCTTGCGGCGGGTTTCCTCGTCCAGCAGCGGCGACGGGGCTTCCTCGATCACCTTCTGGTTCCGGCGCTGAATGGAGCACTCGCGCTCGCCCAGATAGATGACATTGCCGTGCTTGTCGCCAAGCACCTGAATTTCGATATGGCGCGGATTCTGGATGAATTTCTCAATGAAGACCCGGTCATCGCCGAAGGAAGACGCCGCTTCGGACTTGGAGCGGACATAACCGTCCCGCGCCTCTTCCGCGTTCCACGCGATGCGCATGCCCTTGCCGCCGCCGCCGGCAGACGCCTTGATCATGACCGGGTAGCCGATCTCTCCGGCAATTTCGACCGCCTGATCCGCACTCTCGATCACGCCGAGATAGCCGGGAACCGTGCTGACCTTGGCTTCATTGGCGAATTTCTTCGATTCGATCTTGTCGCCCATGGCCTCGATGGCGTGGGGATTCGGGCCAATGAACACGATGCCTTCTGCTGCAAGAGCCTTCGGGAAGCTCGCCCGCTCGGACAGAAAGCCATATCCAGGATGAACAGCTTCCGCGCCGGTTGCCTTGCAGGCAGCAATGATCTTGTCGGCGATCAGATAGGATTCCGATGCTGCGGCAGGGCCGATGTGGACGGCTTCATCCGCCATCTCCACGTGAACCGCGTCCCGGTCCGCATCGGAATAGACCGCAACGGTCTTGATGCCCATGCGGCGTGCCGTCTTGATCACACGGCAGGCGATTTCACCACGGTTGGCAATGAGAATTTTCGAGAACATGCAGCATCCGCCCCGATTTCTTTATCTTCGGGGAAGAGTTGTAGGACGCTGCCTGACGCGGCGCAATATGTCGAAAGGATGACCCAACCGCCTTCCAGCTGCATGGCAGGACCAGATGCGCTCCCCACCGGCAGCAACACCGAGTAGAGCGCGGCACGCCGAAACCGTGAGGCTTTGCGGACTATCCGGCAAAAAGGGATAGGGATTTTTAACAGTTCCATGTCTTTATTTTCCCGAAATCGGGGGATTTACATGGTAAAAAAATTTTTAATCTCAGGGCTTCTGTCCCTGGCTTTATTTCCGTCAACTGTTCTTGCCGCTCAGTCGGGTGACTGGCACGTAGATACGGTCAAGGGATTTGAGAAATACTGGACCAAGGCCGACGACGGATCTCTGTTCACGATCTGGTGCCACAGAACACGCAAGCTCTCTGGCACAGTCATTGACGTGGATATCCGCGGCAAGGCTGCTCCCGCCCGCAAGACCATGCGTGTCATCATCGACCGGCACATGCAAAAGGTCACAGCAGACACGGCCGGCTATGTGCAGACAGACTGTGCAGCCTGCGCGGATGGTTATACGGTTTTGTGGCAGCGGCTGCGCACCGGGCACCATCTCAGCGTCATGTTCGAAGATGAAAGCATGGCAAAATTTTCTCTGACCGGAGCAAGGGACGTTCTGGCCGAAAGCGCCTGCCCCGCGGATTTCTACAAGTAAGCGCCCATTCACATCACCCGTTGCGGACGCTGGATTTTCCGCGGTGCAGGCACTAAACCCTGCAGCTTGGTTTCCACGGCGGCATACCTCTGCATGCCTGCGCGAAGGATCCGGGGATAAACATGGACGCAATACACCTGAAGGACCTGGCGTTCTTCGCCTATCACGGCCTCTACGAGGAAGAAGCCCGGCTGGGACAGCGCTTCCTCGTGGACCTGACCTGCTGGCTGGATCTGTCGGCGGCTTGCGAAAGCGACGAGTACGAGCAGACCGTCTGTTATGCGGGACTGGTAAAATCCGTCGAACAGGCTGTAACCGGCACCCGCTTCAACCTGATCGAACGGTTGGCCGCCGCGATCGTGGAAGCGGTCTTCAAGACCGATGAGCGTATCCAGAAGGTTAGGGTGAAGGTTGAAAAGCCAGGCGCGCCCCTGCCCGTTCCCTCAGGCACCGCAAGCGTCGAGATCATGCGCAACCGGCCGGGGATCACCTGACCGCACCAGCTTGGCCGGCACGGTATTTGAGCCGGCCCCCTCATCTGGCCAAACAGGGCACGAGCACCTATCTTGAGGCATGGGGGATTTGTCTGGATTGCGGAGCATCATCATGACTTCCATACCCAAAAGACGCTGGCCGGCCCGTCACCTGAAGCAGGGCACAGCAGCGCTGCTGCTTCTTGCGAGCTTCGCCAGCCCGGCCCTGGCCCGGCCAGACCTCAGCAAGATCACCTGTGCGGCTGCCCAGCAGATGGTTCAGCGCTACGGCAAGGTCGTCTTCACCACCAGCCCGACCACCTATGCGCTGTTTGTCTCCAACCGCAGTTACTGCGACCGCTGGGAAGACATCTATCCGCAATATGCCCGTACTAAAGACAACGCGAATTGCCCTGTCGCCTATAAATGCCAGGAGCCGTTGTTCCGGCGAAATCTATGGGACCGATAGGGGATGTCCTTCACACAAAAAGGGCAGCCGGTGGCTGCCCTCAGACTGCTGACAAACCTCTGAAGCCTATCGAAGAGGTTCAGATTCACGGAACGTCACAGATTCAAATCGTGAACATATCGGAATCAAAACCCCTCGATTCTGGCTGCCGCCAAAAACCGAGGGGTTTGTAATCAATCTGAGGGCAGCCGGTGGCTGCCCTTTCTGCTTGAAACAAAACTCTTCCGCTCAAAGCGGGATATTGTCGTGCTTTTTCCACGGGTTCTGCTGGGACTTGGTCCGCAAGAGAGCCAAGGCACGGCTAACCCGGCGCCGGGTGGAATGAGGACGGATCACCTCATCGATATAGCCACGCTCGGCAGCAACAAACGGATTGGCGAAGCGGTCCTCGTAGTCCTTCGTCCGCTTGGCGATCTTGTCCTTGTCGCCCAGTTCCGAGCGATAGAGGATCTCGACCGCGCCCTTGGCCCCCATCACGGCGATCTCGGCTGATGGCCAGGCGTAATTGATGTCACCCCGGATGTGCTTTGAACTCATCACGTCATAGGCCCCGCCATAGGCCTTGCGGGTGATGACCGTGATTTTCGGAACGGTGGCTTCGGCATAGGCAAACAGCAGCTTCGCACCGTGCTTGATCAGCCCGCCATATTCCTGCGAGGTGCCCGGCAGGAAGCCCGGAACATCGACCAAGGTGACCAGCGGAATGTTGAAGCAGTCGCAGAAGCGGACAAAACGGGCCGCCTTGCGGCTGGCATCGCTGTCCAGAACGCCGGCCAGAACCATCGGCTGGTTGGCCACAATGCCGACGGTCCGGCCCTCGATCCGGCCTAGGCCAGTGACGATATTCTTGGCGAAGGAAGCCTGAATCTCGAAGAAATCGGCCTCATCGACCATCTTCAGGATCAGTTCCTTGATGTCATAAGGCTTGTTCGGATTGTCCGGAATGAGCGTATCGAGGCTCATGTCGATCCTGTCCGGATCATCGTGGCAGGCCAGTTCCGGTATTTCCGCCGTGTTGTTCATCGGCAAGAAGTCGATCAGCCGGCGCATTTCCAGAAGCGCTTCAACGTCATTGTCGAAAGCGCCATCGGCAATGGAAGACTTGGTGGTGTGAACCGAGGCACCGCCCAGTTCCTCGGCGGTCACGGTCTCGTTTGTCACCGTTTTTACCACGTCCGGGCCGGTCACGAACATATAGGATGTGTCGCGCACCATGAAGATGAAGTCGGTCATGGCAGGCGAATACACGTCGCCGCCAGCGCAGGGACCCATGATCAGCGAGATCTGCGGAATCACACCCGACGCCAGCACATTGCGCTGGAACACCTCGCCATAACCGCCCAGCGCCGCAACGCCTTCCTGAATGCGCGCACCGCCCGCGTCGAAGAGGCCGATGATGGGCGCCCGGTTCTGCAGGGCCATATCCTGAAGCTTGATGATCTTTTGGGCGTGGGTTTCAGACAGCGAGCCGCCAAAAACCGTAAAGTCCTTCGAGAAGACATAGACCGTGCGGCCATTGACCGTTCCCCAGCCCGTCACAACTCCGTCACCGGGGATATGCTGTTCGTCCATGCCGAAATCGGTGCAGCGATGCACCTTGAACATGTCGAATTCCTCGAAGGAACCTTCGTCAAGCAGAAGCTCGATCCGCTCGCGCGCCGTCAGCTTGCCCTTGGCATGCTGGGCATCGATGCGGCGCTGCCCTCCTCCAAGACGGGCCGTTTCCCGGCGGCTTTCCAGTTCAGCAAGGATTTCCTTCATCAGTCGCTCCGCAACAGCTGTTTTGCCTATTCTTCATTGGTCCTAGCATGCGGCTTCACCGCGGCAAAGTCATCAGAAGGACCAACGCCGCCGAACCCGCACCAAGAGAAGAACTCAGCAAAAACCACCCTCCCTCAAGGGAATTTGCACAAAAACTAGGCACCAACGCCACTAGATTGTTCTTGGAGACAATCGCACTATTTGTAATGCTTGCACAACAACGCGGCAGAAATGAACGGGGAGGCAATGGGCGAAGAGCGGTCGTTTTTCAACGAAATGCAGGATGAGGCGGGCATTCCGCGCGCAGCCTACGAGCAGCTTGTTTCCTGGCTGGAGAACAAGCCGTCCAACTTTCTCAACCGGAAAAGCCGGGAAGCTGAAACGATCTTCCGAAGGCTGGGCATCACGTTTGCCGTCTACGGAGCCCATGAGGCGACGGAAAGACTGATCCCCTTCGACCCGATCCCCCGGATCATTTCCGCTGCCGAGTGGCGGCGCCTGTCGGCCGGGATCGAACAGCGTGTCAGAGCGCTCAACGCCTTTCTCCATGACATCTACCACCGTCAGGAAATCATCCGGGCCGGACGCATTCCCGCGGATCTGATTCTGCAGAATGAAGCCTTCCTGCCGGAAATGGTTGGCTTCACCCCGGCCCGCAAGGTCTATGCCCACATCATCGGCACTGACCTGGTCCGCGTCTCGGAAAACGAATTCTACGTGCTGGAGGACAATACCCGCACACCGTCCGGCGTTTCCTACATGCTGGAAAACCGCGAAACCATGATGCGGATCTTCCCGGACCTGTTCCAGATGCACCGGGTTGCGCCGGTCGAGCAGTATCCGGACCTGTTGCGCCAAACACTGGAAAGCGTCGGCCCGGATCAGTCCAAGTCCGACCAGACCGTCTGCGTTCTGACACCAGGCATCTACAACTCCGCCTATTTCGAGCATGCCTTCCTTGCTGATTCTATGGGCGTGGAACTTGTGGAAGGCCGCGACTTGTTCGTGGATCAGGGCAAGGTGTTCATGCGCACGACCCGCGAACCCAAGCAGGTCGATGTCATTTACCGCCGGATCGACGATGCATTCCTGGATCCGCTCACCTTCAATCCGGACAGCATGCTGGGTGTGCCCGGCCTGTTCGATGCCTACCGGGCCGGCAATGTCACGATCTGCAACGCGCCAGGAACCGGCATTGCCGACGACAAGGCCATTTACGCCTATGTTCCGGACATCATCGAGTTCTACACCGGCCAGAAGCCGATCCTGAACAACGTGCCGACCTGGAACTGCTCGCGCCCGGACGATCTGGCCTATGTGCTGGACAATCTGGAAGACATCGTCGTCAAGGAAGTGCACGGATCGGGCGGCTACGGCATGCTGATCGGCCCGACGGCCTCCAAGCGCCAGATCTCTGATTTCCGCAAGATCCTGACGGCCAACCCATCCAACTACATTGCCCAGCCCACCCTCGCGCTGTCTGCCTGCCCGACACATGTTGCCTCCGGCGTGGCTCCCCGGCATGTGGATCTCCGCCCCTATGTGCTCATCGGCGATCAGGTCCGCATTACCCCAGGCGGTCTGACCCGGGTTGCCCTGAAGAAGGGCTCCCTGGTGGTCAACTCCAGCCAGGGCGGCGGAACAAAAGACACCTGGGTGCTGGAGGACTGATATCATGCTCGGACGTACCGCCTCCTCCCTGTTCTGGATGTCCCGCTATCAAGAGCGCGCCCTGAACAACACAAAGCTGCTCGAAGTCGCCTATCGCAACTCCATGGTCTCGCATAATGGCAATGGAGAAACGGGCCACTGGAACTTCGCCCTCGCCAGTTCCGGCTGCGCTTATGACTTTGGCCAGAAGAATGAAGAGATCACGCCAAAGGCCGTGATCAACTACATGATCTTCGACAAGGACAATCCGTCCAGTGTCCGCATGTGCCTGGAAAATGCCCGCAACAACGGCAGATCCGTGCGCACGGGGATTACCGCCGAACTTTGGGAAGCGCTCAACACGACCTATATCGAGTTCTCGGATGTCAATCCGCAGTCGATCACCCAGGACAAGCTGCCGGATTTCCTTGCCTGGATCAGCCAGCGCTCTCACCTGTTCCGGGGCGCGCTGCTCAATACGATCCTGCGCGACGATGGCTATTTCTTCAGCCAGATGGGCAACTTCATCGAGCGGGCGGACAACACGGCCCGCATTCTGAACACCCAATACTGGGTTCTGTTGCCCGACAATGACGTGATCGGTGACGGTTATGAGCGGACCCAATGGAGCGGCATTCTTAGGGCACTCTCAGGTCTGCGCAGCTACCGCTTCGCCTATCCGGATGCAAAGCTGAAGGCGTTCAACATCTCGGAATTCCTGATCCTCAGGAAGGAAATGCCCCGCTCGCTCGCCCATTGCTATGACTGGATTCTGGACAGCGCCGATGATCTGGCACAGTTCTATGGCTGCGAGGACCCGAGCATTCAGATGGCCCGGGAACTGGAACAGGATCTGAGATCTTTACGCATGCAGGAGATCTACGACCGCGGTTTGCATGACTTCCTGAATGACTTCATCTCCAGGAACAATGCTTTCGCTCAGCAACTGTCAAAAGACTATAATTTCGCCTGATAAGGCCGAACGAACGCTGCCCGCTCCTGACAACAGACAATGGTGTGAACGATGCGCCTGACCGTCCGGCACAAGACCCGCTACCGATACGAGACGCCTCTCGCCAACGCGATGCAGCAGCTGCGGCTGACACCGCGGGACTGCGCGGGACAAAAGGTGATTGAATGGTCCATCGATGCCCCATGCATTGACCGGGCGACGTCCTATACGGATGCCTTCGACAACATCGTCCACATGATCTCGGAGCAGAAGACCACCGAAAGCGTCGAGATCACCGCAACCGGGATCGTGGAAACCGAGGACCGGGCCGGTGTGATCGGTGAGGAGCGTTCCGAAACACCGGTGCGGGTCTTCACCCGCATGACCCAGGTGACCCAGCCCAATCAGGCCATCCGGCGTCTGGGCGCGATTGCGGATCAGAATGACAAGATCGCCGGGTTTCACGAGCTGATGCATGCCATCCGCGACAAGGTCGACTACCGGACCGGTGTCACCGAGACCCATGCGACCGCAGCCTCGGCCCTCGCGGCCGGAGAAGGCGTCTGCCAGGATCATGCGCATATCTTCATCTCCGCTGCCCGCTCCATTGGGATCCCTGCCCGCTACGTCTCGGGCTACCTTCTGCTCGATGAGGAGCAGGCCTCCGAGGCGCATCACGCCTGGGCGGAAGTCTATGTTGAGGGCATCGGCTGGCTGGCTTTCGACATATCCAACGGTATCTGCCCGACCGACCGCTATATCCGCTTGACCACCGGCCTTGATTCGCGTTCCGCTGCTCCCATCCGGGGCATTCGGTTCGGCGGCAAGGACGAGAACATGAATGTCGAGGTTGAGGTAAACCAGGCAGCCAGCCAGCAGCAGCAATGATCCAACGGGGAAAGCCCCGAGGACTTTTCCGCTCTGCCTTCAGTCTGGAAGGGCGCTTGAAGCGGGACGCGTGAATGACTTATTGCGTGGGGCTGAAACTGGACCGCGGACTGGTGTTTGCGGCTGACACCCGGACCAATGCCGGGGTGGACAACATTGCCACTTTCAAGAAGCTGCATGTCTGGGAAAAGCCGGGCGAGCGGGTGATCACGCTCCTGTCCTCGGGCAATCTTGCCATCACCCAGGCGGTGGTCTCGATCCTCAGCGAGCACATCAACTCTGCCTCGGCTGACCGCCCCACCCTGATGAACGTGGACACCATGTTCCAGGCCGCCCGCCTTGTCGGCAGCGCCGTGCGGGAAGTCAGGGCAATCGATGGCGAGGCACTCCAGGCCAACGCGGACAATTTCTATGTCACACTGATCCTCGGCGGTCAGATCAAGGGCGAGGAACCGCGTCTCTTCCAGGTCTATTCCGCAGGCAACTTCATTGAGGCCTCTGACGACACCCGCTTCCTGCAGATCGGCGAGCACAAATACGGCAAGCCGATTCTCGACCGGGTCACCCGCCGGGACATGCGCCTGGGGGAAGGCGCCAAGATGATCCTTCTGTCCTTCGACAGCACCCTGAGATCGAATCTGTCCGTCGGCATGCCGATCGATCTTCTGCTCTACAATACGGACAGTTTTTCCGCCGAACGCCAGCTGCGCATCGGGCAGGATGACCCCTATTTCCAGAAACTCTCAGCCGGCTGGTCCCGCAGCCTGCGCGATGCGTTCGCCAATATGGACGAGCTGGAAGTCTAGAACAGGCGGCTCCGTTCACAGCGCTATCCAGAAGTCCGTTGTCAGCTGTCCAATAGCTTTATCAAAGGTCTAAATCCGCCTTCCCAAAAGATCCATAAATAGAAAAAGTTGAACACATCACATTCAAAATAAAAGCCATTTTTTCGCGCTACGTAATGTGAAAGGAACCTTTTCCGCCCTGCTGCGTTAAATTTTCACGAGCACTGTTAAATTGTCTGGCAACCGCACGAGAGCGGATAGTTTCAAATCTGCTGCGGCAGATTTGCGGTCAGGCACATTTTTGAAGCCTGGCTCTCTAGTCAGGAGCCTCCCGGTCCAGCCGGCGTCCAGGAGGACGAAGGGCCACAGTGCTTTAGACACAGAGGCTAGTGCCTCTAACTTGAGACAGACAGGGAGAGTTTACGTGGAAACCCAAGCACCGGAAAAAACAGCAACGGAAGCAAGACAGGGCAACCAGCGGAAAATGAACCTCCGGGTTCTGCTCTTTTCCGTTGGAGGTTTCGCCGTCTTGGTACTGTTGATCTATGCCTATTTCGCGCTAACAGCGCCTCAGACCACGATGTGACGGAATAAAATTTGATCCAGGATCAAAAACTCGGGACATTCAAATGATTGAAGCGCTGGCGTGAGCTTCTAATTAAGCTTCTGCCAGTGCTTTTTTCCACTTGAAGACGGAAAAAATCTTTCCTGAATTTCATAACATATTAGCAACGACTTCTTGTTCTGCTTTTGCGGCATACATTGTGGCGTGCGTCAGCGCAGTGTTATGCGCCTTCGCGAGTGAACTGCTTTAAAAATCTGTCACACTGGCTCGCTACCGCTTCGGTTCAAGCAAATCAAAGTTCTCGCCATGTCGATACCGCCCACTTTCAACTCCCCCAGCATTTCTGCGCCCAACCATCATATCTGCTGGCACCGGGAACCGGCCAGCGAAGCGCTGGAGGCTAATGAGGAGACTCTTGCCGCCATCCGCACGATGATTAAGGCGGGCTCGCGCACCGAGCTGGTGGAAATGCTGAAGCGGTGGGATCCCATCGACGTGATGCAGCTGCTGGTGCGGCTGCGGCTGAAACAGGCCCGCAAACTCTTTACCTGGCTGCCCGCAAATCCGTCCATCAAGGTCATTGCGGAGCTGCGGCCGGAATACCGCTCTCTTCTGATGGAAGAAGCCACCCAGGAGCAGTTCAAGGACATTCTGGCCGGCCTCGACCCGGAAGATGCCGCCGATATTCTCAACGGCTTTCCCGAGGATATTGCAGAAGCGCTCGCGCACCGGCTGCCCGATGTCGAGGAAGTGACCTCACGCCAGAGCTATGCCGATGACAGCGCCGGGCGGATCATGGCGCGAAAGTTCGTCGCCTTGCCCAAGACCTGCAGCGTGGATGAGGCCGTGGCCCAGATCCGGGCGGACGCCAGCCGCATCCGCAAGGTCTATACGCTCTATGTTCTGGACGAGGACGGGCGCCTGACCGGAACGGTCGAACTCGGCAAGCTTCTGCTTGCGCCTGGTTCGGCAACGCTGGCAGCGATCATGAACCGGGATTTTCTGGCCGTTTCTTCCGACACCGATCAGGAAGAAGTCCTGCGGCTGGCCCGCAAGCGCGATATCCGGGCGGTTCCCGTGATTGACGGCAATGGCCGCCTGATCGGGCGCGTGACGCCGAAGCAACTCAACCGCATCGCTTCCGAGGAAGCCGAGGAGGACATGCTGCTGATGAGCGGTGTTTCCCCGGAAGCCAAGGCGAACGATGCCATTTTGCGTATTGTCCGCGGCCGTCTTCCCTGGCTGCTCACCGGCCTTATTGGCTCCAGCATCGCTGCGACTGTGGTCGGGTCCTTCGAGGATCAGCTCGCCACCGCGGCGATCCTGGCAGCTTTTATTCCTGTCACCATGTCCATGGCCGGCAATGCCGGTCTGCAAGCCTCAACTGTCGCGGTTCAGGGCATTGCCACTGGCAACATATGGTCCGGCGAGATCAAGCACCGGCTCCTGAAGGAGTTTCTGGCCGCGCTCATGAATGGAGCCGTTGCGGGCTGCATCCTCGCAATCCTGATGCTGATCGCTTCGACCGTCGTCACCATCGAAGCACCGCTGCATCTGGCCCTGGCGACGTCCCTGTCTCTTCTGAGTGTCACCACCCTCGCCGCCATGGTGGGCGCGACGGTGCCCCTTGCGCTTAACAAGCTGGGCATTGACCCAGCCATGGCGACCGGCGTCTTCATCACCTCGTCCAACGACATTCTGGGCGTTCTGGTGTTCTTCCTGATGGCGACGACGTTCTATCTGAGCTGAGGAAGCACAATAAACGTGTCCCTCGACTTCCCGAACGACGGCAAAGCCAGAGATCCGGGACCGGTGAGCCGAGGCGCTTCGGTAGTCAACTATTTGAAACCGGTAATCCTTTGGCTCTCCGGTCCCGGCTCGCGCTGCGCTTGGCCGGGAAGACTATCGAGGACCTGGCCCCTAAACGCGCGCATAGGGCATGCTCAGACCAAATTGCCTCTCCGCCCCCTACTCCCGCCAGCAGGCAACGTCATAGGCGGCGAGATCCTTGGTTCCCAGAAGCAGGTCTTCCCCGGCCACCGGAACCGTCCAGCTTTCCGGACCATAGTTGAAGGCAAAGACGAGGTCGCCCCGGCGGCGGAGGCGAACCTGTTCCGGCAGGTCCACGGGCTTCACCCCGGTCTTGGCGAGCATCATCCGGGCCAGCTCTTCCAGAAGATCTGGTTCCGGCCAGCCGGCCAGATAGTGATAGTTGCCATTGGCCACCAGGGCCGGAGCGCCTGTCTGGAACCGGCTAAGAACCTCGAGATCTGTCTCGATATTCTCCCGCCAGCGCCGCACGGTGCCATGAACTCTGCCGGAGACCTTTTCCTCGAGACCGGGGCGCATGGATTCCACTTCGCCAACCTTCAGCGGCAGCAGTTCTTGCAGGCGCGGTCCAGGCGGCAAGGTGTCCGGAATGGCAAAATTCTCTGTCTTGGCTCCTGCCCTCGGGCCGAAAAGGACGGGTGCTTGCGTTGCTTCAAAGGCGCCATGTGCCGCGCCAGTGATGATTGGCAGAATAGGGACGATGACCGCCTTATAGCCTTCAAGGCTCGCACCAGCGGGCACCACGTCCACGTCAACACCCAGCTTGCGGAAGGCCTCATACCAGCGGATCAGCAGCATGCGGATGTCGTAATCCTGCCCTTGCGGCTCGAACTGCAGAACCCAGGCTGCAGAGTAGTCGAAGACAAGAGCCACCAGCGCCTGTGTGGTCTCCGGCAGGGTGCCCAGCGCCTCAAGCTCCTGAGCAACCCTCACGGCCTCCTGCCCACCGGGGGACATTTCGCTGTCCGGCCGCAGCAAACCGGAATGCATCTGCTCCTGTGCAAAGGGGCACTGGCGCCAGCGGAAATAGACAACAGCCTCCGCTCCATGCGCCAGCGCCTCCCAGGTCCAAAGCCGCACCATCCCAGGCTCGGGAATGGCGTTCCACTGCGCCCAGTTCACAGGGCCCGGCTGCTGCTCCATGATCCAGAAGCGCCCCTGCCCCACGGCCCGGTAATGATCGTGCTGCAGGCCGGAGATATCGGGATGCCCGGTGCGCGCCCAGCGCGTGCGCTCTTCCTCGCTGACCATCAAGCCTTCCATCCGGCCCAGCGGATAAGAATCCCAGCTGGCCACATCCATCATCCGGCCCATCTCGAAATGGTCGAAGGTGTGGGAATAGCCCATGGCATTATGCGTGAGGAACCGCCCCGGTGAATGCGCCCGGATGATGTCCGCCTGGAGCTTGAAATAAGCGTTGAACGCATCGGAACGGCAGCGCATGTAGTCGATCTGGGCCGCTGGATTGATAGCGCAGACTTGTCCGCAGGGCAGCTCAACCTCATCGAAGCGCGTCACCTGCATGGACCAGAACTCATTGCCCCAGGCCGCATTCAAGGCGTCGACAGTCCCGTAGCGGGCCTTGAGCCAGTCCTGAAAGTGCCTGCGGTCCACGTCTCCCCAGGCAAAAATCGTGTCATCACAGCCGAACTCGTTGTCGACCTGCCATCCGGTCACGGCGGGGTGGTTACCATAGCGCTCCGCCATCGCCGCCACGATCCGGCGGGTGGCCTCATGAAGCGCCGGACTAACGACCGTGTAGTGGCGGCGGGAGCCGAACTTGCGCGGGTTGCCATTGCGGTCGGTGGGCAGGATCTCCGGATGAAGGTCAATCAGCCAGCGCGGAGGCGCTGCGGTCGGCGTGCCCAGAACGATTTGCAGCCCTTCCGCGGTGAGCGTTTCGATGGCCTTGTCCAGCCAGTCCCAATGAAAGACGCCCGGTGCCGATTCCATCCGTGCCCAGCCGAATTCCGCGATCCTGATCACCTTCAATCCGGCCTCGCGCATGCGGCGGGCATCGGTGGCCCAGATCTCTTCCGGCCAGTGTTCCGGGTAGTAACAAGCACCAAGCATTGGGGAATCCAGTTCGTCGCAAGGCAGCCAGGACCCAGAGCCGGTCAGCCGCATTTAGTTCGGATGCTGGACGAATATGAAGAGGGCTCCGGCAGCCGTCAAGGCAACCGGAGCCCGAATTCTTTAAGGCTGCTCTCTGTCAGCCGTGTTCTCTTCAAAGAGATCAGGCCGCCAGAATAAGCGCCGCCGCATCAAACTCGGAACGCTTGTACCGGCGCACCTGGGCTGCTTCCGCATCCTGTCCCCAGCGCTCGATGTTGAAGTCTTCTTCAACATGGGCCGCCAGCCAGACGTCGTCCGGGCTGAGCCGCCCTTCCGCAAGAGCCAAAGCCAGAACCGCGGAACCGGTCAGAGAGGTTGCCGTGTGAAGGGCTGCCAAACGCAAAGGTGTCAGACCGCCGATCCGGACGCGATAGGCGGCAAGCAGCGCTTCAGGCTGCTCCTGATGCATCAGGCCTGCGATCAGAACGAAGCGGCCGCCGAGCAGCTCTTCCGCCCAGGCGAGAACCGGATCCCACAGCTCGGTCTGCCGGTCTGCGAGGCTCTCCGGATCATCCGCCCGGTAGCACAGGGCGTCGGTGCCACAGAATTTCGTGATGTCATCCGCCACTTCCGCAAAACGGGCCGACACCGCATCCTGGGCTGAGTTGGCAATGCGTGTCAGGGGCATGGACGCCGGATTGATGACCTTCTCCTGCGCGTTCCATTCTGCCGCCACCCCATGGGCAACAGCCTCCGGTCCGATCAAGAGCGTCGCCCGCGATGGTGTTTTGACCGCCCGCCCGTCCAGATGAATGGCAAACCCGCCATCGACTGCAACGGCGGCAGCTTCCTTGTAGAAGCGCTTGGGCAGTTCCCGCCTGGACAATTCCCGCGCCCGCTGTTCCGGGTCCCGGGCAGCATCCTGTTCCAGGCTTTCCAGATAGTCGCGCATCAGACTGTTTCCCCGAAAAGGTTGGTTTCAAAGAGGCTGTCAAAGCCTGGCAGACGCGACAGGGCGCCATCCAGCTCGTCGAAATGGCCGATCACCGCATGAGCCCCGGCCGCCGCCAGCTGCGCGGCATCGTGATAACCCCAGGTGACACCAATAGCATAGACCCCGGCGGCCCGTGCCATCTCCATGTCATAGGAGGTGTCGCCGATCATCACGGTTCGGGTCTTCTCAGCCCCCGTCTCGGACAAGGCCCTGAAGATCATGTCAGGATGTGGCTTGGAGGGAGACGTGTCCGCCGTCTGAACAGTCACGAACCGCCCATGCAGTCCATGCACCTCGACCATGTGATCCACGCCGCGCCGCGCCTTGCCCGTTGCGACACCGACAAGAACGTCGTCCTTTGCCGCCAGACGGTCCAGTGCCTCGCGCGTGCCCGGATACAACGGATCGTGGTCCAGTCCCGCAGCCCTGCGGGAGATCTTGCAGGCGCGGTAGGCATCGGACATGGCTCCTGCCAGATGCGCATTGTCCGGCCCAGCCAGCCGGGCAAAGGCTTGCTCCAGCGACAAGCCAACAATGGACAGCGCCGTGCGCCGGTCCGGCATCGGCAGATTGACCGCGGCAAAGCCCACTTCCAGACCGTGCAGGATGGTCTCCTGACTGTCCACCAGCGTGCCGTCGCAGTCGAAGATGACGAGATACATGGAAACTCCGCAACCAGCGCCGTTTCAAGGCGCGTTAAGCGCCGCATGTGGCCGGTTTTGACGGCAAGGTCAAGAGGCTGGAGGCCCCAGCCTCTCCTCACCTGCCCGGGGGCTCAAGCCTCGACCGGCTTCCTCGCGGTGAAAACCGTCCAGCGGTCCCGCTCCCGGATCTCTCCGCTCCCGGGCGCATGGAGCATCACTTCGGAAATCAGCTGTTCAAGCTCGGCATCGTCCAGCTCATGCAAGATCGAGCGTCCCGTCCGGTTCCGGAGATCGTCCGCAAGCGCCTGGCGGTCTGGATAGATCTTGCGGGTCTCCCAGAGCGTCTGGCTGGCCGTCTCCTCAAACCCCGCCGCTGCCAGAGCGGCTTGAACTGTAGCCCCATCCGGACGGCGGGACATTTCCTTGTCGAGCAAGCGCGGCAGCGCCTTGAAGAAGTAGCCCCTGAGATGCTCGGTGGTGGCAGGCTGAAGCACATCGTCCATCGTCCGGTGCTGCACGATCAGCAGCCCGCCCGGACGCAAGATGCGAAAAGCCTCGCGGAAGGCAGGCACAAGAGCGGCAAGGTGATGGATCAGCGCCCGCTCGAAGACGACGTCGAAATGTGCGGCTTCCAGCCCCGTTTCCTCCGCACTGCCCTTTCGGAAATGAACGCCAGTGAGATCCGCAGCCTTCTTCCCCGCGGTCGCAACCATTACCTCGGAAAAATCAACGCCTTCTACATGACCGGCGCCGAGCTCTCTCCATGCCCGTGTATAGACCCCGCCGCCACAGCCGATATCCGCAACCTGTGCGCCTTTAGGGTTCAACAGCCCTACCATCGCACTGTGCCATTCCGCCGCCGCACTGCGCTTTGCATAGGTGTCTGCGTTGCTCTCTGCATGAAAATCAATGGCCATGACGATCTCTCCGTTGAAATTGTATTCAACCGTATACAATTTCAATCGGCAAAGCAAAACCCCCGGAAGACAAAATTCCGCCCCTCAAAAGTGCAAAGGCCTCCTCACCCATCTCCGGCAGAGACAGACCAGGAATAAACAAGCGTCTCGAGTGTTTGGTCAGCCCTTGAAAACGAAGGCCGCACCAGCCGCGATCAGGACAAAGCCGATGACATGATTGAATGTCAGGCTTTCCTTCAGCCAGAAAACCGAGAAACCGGAGAACACCAGAAGCGTAATGACCTCCTGCATGGTTTTGAGCTGCGCCGCGGAATAGACACTGCTGCCGATCCGGTTGGCGGGAACCGCCAGGCAATACTCAAAGAAGGCAATGCCCCAGCTGATCACAATCACCAGGACAAGCG
Organism: Roseibium litorale; assembly: GCF_014842915.1. Lineage (GTDB taxonomy): Bacteria > Pseudomonadota > Alphaproteobacteria > Rhizobiales > Stappiaceae > Roseibium > Roseibium litorale. The sequence goes on from NZ_JACYXI010000001.1 coordinate 287,620, forward strand.
ACGCCCCCTTGTGTTTCAGATGCCCGTACCACGCGAAGGTCATGAACACATTGGAGCCCACCAGCAGAAGCGGCGGCAGAAAGAAAGCCATGGATTGTGGCATTGCGGTCTCGTTCGGGAAGGGAGGGCGCGGTCTCAAGCCTGGGAGCAGCAGTGAAACAGAACGCGGGAAGCTACACCCTCAAAAGAAGAGTTTTTTATGACCTGCCCGGAAACTGACAGGCAACCCGCGCAGTCCAGGCACAGGCTAGACAGGGCAAGGACCTTGATCCGCGCGGCGTCAAGGCAAGCCGCTTTCTAAAGCTGTGGTAGTAGCCGGCTCATGCAGCCTCAACCCGGGAGAGCCAATCGACAAACGTGCCACCCGTTCTGGTGGACGCTGCACCTTGATTGAAGATATGCGCCGATCTGGCTTCGCTCGGATTGCAGCCATAACGGTCACGGAACTGACGGCTGAAGGCGGACATATTGGTGTAACCATACTCATAGGCAACCGAGCTGATCAGCTTGCGCTCCCCCGGCTTGATCAGCACATTCCAGCACGCGGCCAGACGGCGGTTCTTGATGTAGGTCGCGACACCGCCATGCGCTTCGAAGAGATAGTAGAGGTTACGCCGGGACAGGCCAAGCCGGGCACAGATCATATCGGGAGAAAGATCGGGAGACTTCAGGTTCTGAGCGATGAAGCGGCGGGCCCTGTCGAAATTCACAGCCGTGATAGGCGCTTGCGCTGCCGCCAGAGTATCCGGGGTCTGCCGCACCATTGCCCGGACCAGCGAGCCGAGCGCCTCGTTGACCGCAGCCCCATCTATCACCGTCAACGTGTCGGCGCGTTTTTTCACCGTCAGGACGAAATCGGCGATGATCTGGGCCATGGGCCCTCTCACACTGAGCTGCGAAGCCCGGTCAAGCTCATCCGCGATATCCCAATAATCATCCCGGCTGAAGAACAGACTGGAATAGCTCGCAGCCTCCAGCTTTCCGGCAAAAGGCATCGCGTAGGAATACATGGCAAGATCACCTGCTCCTACCTGGAAGCCCCGCTGATCGCTGTTGACGGCAATACGGCCATCAGTCACCACACCCAAGCACCAGTGATCGAGCCGTGACCGTCGGATCGCCTCGTCATTGTAATTGATCACAAGCGGCGGAAAGTCGTAGTTGCACATGACAACCCGGCCCAGCTGAAACAATTCGGCGCTGGCATCAAAGCCTTCGCTCCGGGGGCCGACAGTCTCAAGGTCTGCCATCCCCAGATTGAAGCCGCACCAGGCGTCGAATTGCTCATGCTGACTGAAGTTCCTGGTCGAAAACTTCATGCCAGGAACTGCCGGTGCGATCGAGCCACTCTCTTCCATAACCGAGTTCTACCCTAGTAAACCTGCCCACAGAGCATCCCCCTTCTGACCCAGTTTCACTGCCCCTGAAGGTCATGTCCCGTCCGCTCCAACGCGGAGCCCGGAAAGTGCTCGAAGGTTAGAAGATGCCAGAAACATCAGGAGAAAGACAACCTCTGCATTGCGCGAATACGAAGCAGAGCCGGTTTTCGCCGTGACGACTGCGATTGCGCTACAGTGTCTCGCGCACGCCGAAGCAGACGATAAACAGCATCGCAAACCGCGCCGATGGTTTGAGGTCAGGCGCTGGCCAATTGAATCAGCTTCTGAACAAAGTCAAAAAACTGCTTGCAAACAAGGCGTTGACCCTGGAACCGGACTCAAGACAACAAGTTCGCAACCCTGCAAAAGCAGCAGAGCCGATGTCTCCCAGCCGGGTTTCAGCGCTTGGCGAGTTCCTCATCCGGCTCGTCCGTCTCCGGATCATAGTCGGTGGTATCGAAGCCAAGCAGGTTCCAGGTCTGCTGCATGTGAGGCGGCAGAGGAGCGGAGACATCGATCATGCCGTGTCCGGACGGATGTGGAATGACGATCCGGCGGGCCAGCAGGTGCAGGCGGTTCTGGATGCCGCCGGGCAGCTCCCAGTTCTCGATGTTGAAATACTTGTCGTCGCCAATGATCGGATGGCCGATATGGGCCGCATGGGCACGCAGCTGGTGCGTACGCCCGGTCACCGGCTTCAAGGTCACCCAGGACAGCTTCTGAGCCGACTGTTCAAAGACGGAATAGATCGAGACCGCATGCTGGGCACTGTCGTCGCCGTGACGGGCTACCTTCATCCGCTCCTCGCCCTCATCGCGGGCAAGATAAGTGGAGATACGCCCCTGCTTCGGCTTGGGAACACCTGCCAGCATTGCCCAATAGATCTTGCGCGTATTGCGGTGACGGAACGACTTGGTCAGCTCCTGAGCGGCCAGACGGGTCTTGGCGACCAGAATGATACCCGAGGTTTCCCGGTCGAGGCGGTGAACCAAGCGGGGCTTGTTCCCCTTCTTGTCTGTGAACGCGTCCAGCATGCCATCCAGATGGCGCTTGAGCCCCGAGCCGCCCTGCACGGCAAGGCCGGCGGGCTTGTTCAGCACCATGACCTGGCTGTCCTCGTAAAGCATCATGCCCTCGATGGCAGCCCGGTCGCTTTCCACCAGCTTGGTCGACTTCGGCTTGGCATTCTTCTTGTCATCCGCAGGCAGCTCGATGCCCAGCGGCGGAATACGCACGGTCTGGCCATTGGCGAGACGAGTGTTGGTTTCCGCCCGCTTGCCATCGACACGCACCTGTCCGGTCCGCACCAGTTTCTGCAGATGGCCGAAGCCAAGCCCCGGAAAATGGACCTTGAACCAACGGTCGAGGCGCATGCCCGCTTCATCGGCGGTCACTTGTTTCTGTTCAATACCGGACATCAGATTTCTCTCGGGCGCCTCAAAAGGCGCGTCTCGCAGTGTGTGGCACAGTGCCCCTGCGCAATTTGTTCCCGCGTATAGGCGCAAATGCGCCAATTTGGAAGCCCTTCCCTTGACCGGAAGGTCAGACAACGCCCGTCAGGCGGCCATATGGCGCATGATCTGCAGTCCGGCGAACACCGCTGCCAGGGAGACAATCACCGACAGAGCGACATATCCCAGCGCCAGTTCCCACTGCCCCCGCTCCCAAAGGAAAGCCGTATCGAGCGAAAAGGACGAGAAAGTCGTGAATCCGCCAAGAAACCCGGTCGCGGCCAGCAGCCGGATATCCTGGGAGTAAGGCACATCGTGGCGGGCGAGAAAACCGATGAACAGGCCCATGATCAGTGAGCCAACGACATTCACGGTCAATGTGCCATAGGGAAAGCCGGAGCCGAGATGCCGCAGAGCCAAAAGGCCGACCAGATGGCGCCCTCCAGCCCCGAGACCGCCCCCCAGCATGACGAGAAGAAGATGTTTCATGCGGGCAACTTACCCATCCCCAGACCGCGCTTCCAGCCTATTTTCTCATCACCGGCACCCGGTTTCACTCACCGGGTACCCGCGTTTTATCTGCCGCTCTGATTGCCGGAGTCTCCGCAACAGTCTCACCAATAGTCTCGAAGACCTTGACCTGCTCGTCGTAATCCGGAGCGATGGTGCCGCAGACCCGGTCCCAGAACGAGAAGAAATTGGCGAAGTTGTAGCGGAACTTGGAGTGATGCTGATCGTGGAATGTCACGCAGACCATGGGGGATGGCAGCCGCGACAGGGGCGAGGCATAGAACTCGAAGCCGGAATGGCCGATGGTGCCGTTGAAGTGGTCCCATAGCCGGTGGACGATCAGCACCTCGATCGGGATCGGCAGGAGGACGACCGCCCACAGATAGTAGCACTGCATGACGAAGGCATCGACCAGATCGTCCGAATAGGTGCTCCAAACGGTCGGGGCGACCGAGCGGTGATGCTCCGCATGAAAGCGGTACATCAGCTTGGTGTGCATCAAGCGGTGGCCCCAATAGAACCAGGTGTCGAAGGCCACGACGGACACGGCGAACATCAGGATCGCGGACCACCAGGTCAGCGGCAGCGGATCCACCAGGGTCCAGCCCTTGTAGGAAAGGAAAATACCGCCCGCCATGCACCCCGCAGTCACGGTCAGCGACCAGACGCTCTGGCGGATTTCCTTCCACATGCGCTTTTCGCCGCGGCGGTTTTTCTGGATCCGGTGCTCCGGATGCCGGTTCTGGATCTGGACCAGAACCCAGCCCGTGGCGAAATACAGAAAGACATTGATTCCGTAGACCGCCACGTAAAACGGCAGGAACTCCAGCAGGGTATCAAGAACTTGGGTCAACATAGCTTTCCGGTCACCGTAACTTGCGCCGATCGCGCAAAACCGCCTGAAACACTCCAGCGGCCGCGCCCCGCTGAAATCGCGAAGGGCTGATTTTTCACAAATAGTGCCGCACTGCATTGCACTGCATCAAGGCTTATTCGTGATTTCCTGCAATCCAGACGCTTGCAGGCCCGCCCGTTCAGGCTTCCGGCGCCGTCCGTGCCACCTTCGTGATGGCACTGTCCGGCACGTCACCGGTCTCCTCCATCTGACGGACGAAGTCGTCATAGCCCGGATGCACCGTTCCGCAAAGCCGGTCCCAGACCGACAGGAAGTTGCCGAAATTATAGTGGAACTGGGAGTGGTGCAGATCGTGGAACGTGGTGCAGATCAGCGGGAACGGCCAGCGCGAGCTCTTTGAGGCAAAGAACTCAAATCCGGAATGGCCGATCATACCTGAGATTTGATCGAACAGGCGCAGAGCAAAAACGCTGAGCGCAGGAACCGGCAGCACGAACCAGACCAAAAGATAAAACCCGTGTTCAATAACAGTGTCGACGGTGGTCGAACTGTCATTGCTCCATGCTGTGGGGGCAACGGACTTGTGATGCGGCAGGTGCCACTTGTAGAGCGGGCCCCAATGCAGGATCCGGTGCCCCCAATAAAACCAGGCATCGAAGAGCACGAAACACACCGCAAACATCAGCGGGAAAGACCACCAGCTCAAGGCCAGCGGGGAAACCAGCGTCCAGCCCTGTGTCTGAGCAAAATAGCCGGAGGACAGTAACAGCGAGGACGTTGCCAGAGCCTTGAGCGACGCCCGGATTTCCAGCCTGATACGGCTGGACCCGTCCCGCGTCTTCTGAATTCTGCGCTCCGGATGCCGGTTGATGACCCATGTCATCCCTAGCCCTGTCGCAAAATAGACGCTGAGCATTGCGGCATAGATAACGCAGACGATCAGGAGATAATCAAAAAACAGCTGCACAGCTCAATCCTTCGCCTGAGCAGGGCTCGAAGCCGCTTCCTGGGAAGTGCCTCGGGAATACAGCGCCTCAAACCACTTGACCCTTTTGTCATAATCCGGGTGGACGGTGCCGCACAGCCGGTCCCAGAAAGAGAAGTAATTGGCGTAATTGTAGACGAAATACTGGTGGTGCTGGTCATGAAAGAGCGTGCAGAGCATCAGCCAGGGAGCCCGTGCCATCCGGCCTGCGAAATGCTCAAATCCGCAATGGCCAACCAGAGCCGAAACCTGATCGAACAGCCGATGCGCAAGCAGAACCACGGGTGGAATGGGAACAACGAATAACACCAAAGCGTAGTAGGTGTGGGCAAAGAGGGTATCAACCGTCGAGCCTGAGTCGTTCGACCAAACAGTCGGCGTGATGTTTAGGTGATGTGGCTTGTGAAAACGGTAAAACGTCTTCGTGTGCAGGATCCTGTGCCCCCAATAGAACCAGGTATCGTGCAGGAGAACCGAGACCGCAAAAAACACCGGGGCCGACCACCACGACAGTTCAAAGGGCGCAATCGTCCAGCCCTGGTGCTGAGCAAAAAGTCCCGCACTCAGGCAAAGGCTCGTCACCAGCAGCTGAACAAGCGAAGACTTGATGTCCTCTTTCGCTTGCCGGCTGGAGTGTCTGGATTGGATGCGGCGTTCCGGATGACGCTGGTTCAACCAGGTTACACCCAAGCCTACGGAAAAAAGAACCACAAGGCTTGCAACATAGATCACTGCGGCCAGGCCCGCGAATGTCAGGAAACCATCCAAAAAGTCAGGATCAAATGGGTGCATGAAATACCGGCCAGTCGCTAGGAGCGGAATGCAGAATGCGCAAAACCAGTCCGGAACTAAACACAGGTGCAGTGCAATGCCAAGCCGTGTTGGGACAACGGTTCAGGCAGAAACGGCAAAAAGCGTCTCAAGTTTGGCCTTCACCCCCCTGATCAGGTCGGGATCCGCTTTCAGCTTCGGCTCCTCCTCTTCGAGGATCGCCCTGAAGATCTGGTGGCGGAGTTCTTCTTCCTCCTCCGCATCCGGCTTGCCAGGCCCTGCGGCGGACAAGACCACACTGATGAGACGGTCTGCCGCATTGAGGCGGCCCCACAAGTAGTCGTGCTCACGCCAGCTCCGGTTGAAAAAGGCGCCGAAAGAGTTGAGCGCTGCCCCTTTCAAGCGGAACCCTTCCCCACTCAGCCGGCAGGCATCTTTCGGACTGATCCGGTCGACCAGAACTTCACTGACCTCCGAAAAGTCGTTGCTTTGCAGAAGCGGCAAGGTCACCAGATCGTAAAAGGCGAACCCGACATAGCTGCGAAGAAGATCCCGCCAAAGGTCATTGGGCAGAAGCTCCGCCCCCTTTACCGCAAAAAGCTCATCCTGAAGCCTGTCCAGATCCGGCAGCCCCATGAGGGATTTCAGCCGGTCCAGCGTGGCTTGCAATTTGGCTGAGCTTTCCGGGCTGGGGCCATCACGCTCCACTTCGGCCAGCTGAGAAGCCAGTTCAACCGTAGACTTACCGTAAAAGCCAGCGTCCCAACGGTGAGCCAGATGATCAATCTGCTCATAAAGCAGGCTCTTGAAATGATCGACCTTTCCAGGGTCCGCGCTGGATGCCTCATCACGCAGTCGCGACTGATAGTAGCTGTTGAGTTTGCGGATGGCGAAGCGGAGACGGCGGACACGGAAGTCCACATCCAGACCACGAAGAAACAGCACCACGTCATCCCCGGCTTCTGGCGGCCCGTCCTCCAGGCTTCTGGTCAAACGCTCCATATAGACTGCAAGGCAGGAAAGCAGCTCATCCTGTCTCAGATTTTGCCCCTGAGACCGTGCCAGCGAGACCATAAGGTTGGACAACCGGAGAGAGACGGCCTGAAGTTTCAAGGCCTCATAATTCAAAAAGGCGTAACCCGCCTGCCGGTGCGCTGTCTTATTGGCCTCAGCCCTGTATCTGGTCAGCGCCTCCGGCTTGATCCGTCCCCGGTTCGGCACGATTTTGCGGACGGCCTTGTCAACGACGGGAGCTGCTGCCGAGATGGTCTGGGCAAGCCAGCGCCCCCTGCGGTTTCGCTCTTCAATATCACGGAGATCGTCGCCCACTGGCTCGTTCCGGGGAATGTGAGCCAGAGAAGCCAGGATTGTGCGGAAGAAGCCAGGCAGTGGCGGCTGAACGGCTTCCGGATCTCTTACGGCAGCCGGCACAGGGTCGACATAGATAAGCCGGCGCGCAACTTCCCGCGCAGCTGGACGGTTGCGGATCGCTTCAATGACCGGGCTGAAAGGCTTGTTCATAACGACGCTGCCATCCACGAAACAGCGGTGTGAAAGATCGTCCTCTTTCAATTCCAGGCCACGGGACAGAAAGTCCTGCCGGTGCGGCCAATCTTCTCTTCGCCCAGCCAGCACATGATCCATTTCCAGAACCGTCGCAGGCGGAAAGGCACCGGGAAATGAAGAGGTTGCCCGTGCCGCAAACACGAGCTCCGGAACACTGTCTGGGCCCAAATCGCTTTGCAGGAAGAACGGCACCCTATGGACAGCCCGGAAGTTCAAAAGCCGCCGGTGATCCCACTCCTCCACATATGCCGGATCGTCAATGTGAATGCGCCTGACCTGCCCCCGGTAGTCCGTCAACGTAACGAAGAGATCAAGCGCCTGGCTGCGCGGAATAAGGGTGGCGCCAGGCTTGTGGTGGCGGTCCATCTCGCGGCAGGCGTCAAGCATCCAGCCGCTGTAGCGCTCGCCTGAAAACGGCGGTGTGAACCAGCGCGATTGCATCAAGGTGCGCAGCTTTTCCCGGGTTTCCGCATCCTCGATATCAGTTTTCAGCTGCGTGGAGATCATCCGGTCGAGAACCGGGCTGATCCCTGACTTCAAATAGCCTTTCAAGCCATTCTGCGGACGGGCAAGTTCGGTCACGTCCGCGTTCTTCAGCCAGAGGGAGGTATGCGCATCAAGCGGCAGATCATGAGCGATGGCCCGGGCCAGCATGATACCGTTGACGCCGCCTGCAGAGGCCCCGGCAATGGCGTCAACGACGACCCTCATGTCCAGGGTCTGGCCGATCCGGTCAAGCAGAGTTTCATAGGCAAGCTGAGTGGGGGATGGAGCGCGCTCCATGACAGGCGCAACACCGTTGCGCCCTATCCGCTCGCTCCTGCAGGCCGACGCCCTGACAAGATTGAGCACCTCGCGGCTCACGCCATGCATGTAGATGGCAAGCGACACGCCGCCATAAAAGACGAGCGCCAGTCTGAGTTCGATTTCCTTCATGGACGAAGTTCCCAAGAGCAGCCCGGTTTCTCCCCCACAAGCTGCTTCCCGTCTGAAAGCTTAGACCCAATCCCTTAACGGAGCCCTGCAGCCAAAGGCATGCCCAGCTACGGACTGTCTCTGGTGAAAGCGGAACTATAAGTCTTGAAGCAGATCAAACGAGGGCGGGCAAATTCGCCCGGTACCGGCACCCAGCCAGCCTGCTCCGGTCAGCGGAATGCGCCTTCAGGACGGTAACGGTCCATCGTCTGGTCCAGCAGTTCATTGGTGATCCGGGGATTGGCCTTTTGCAAGCAGGGCAGCAACAAGGCCTTGTTGGCCTGCTGCTGGGCGCGGCTCGGATATTTGCCGGGCTCCGGCCGGACTGGATCGAAACAGGTGAGAAAGACCTGTTCTTCGATGCCCAGGTCCGCGGCAATCTTGTCTGTCGGACGGTTCGGATCCCTGTCCGCCAGAGCAAAGCTGGTGAGTCCGCACAAGACAACACCCGCCAGAAGCATGATCTTCATGAGTTCCGTTCCTTCCTCAGCCTTGACCAATAATCGAGCCGCTTGCGCAATTCGCGCTCAAAGCCGCGCTCAGGCGGATCGTAATAGGTCTGGCGGCCCATGGCCTCAGGAAAGTAGTCCTGCCCCGAAAATCCGTCCGGCTCATCATGGTCATACCGGTAGCCGTCACCATAGCCTTCTGACTTCATCAGCTTGGTCGGCGCATTCAAGATATGCTTGGGCGGCAGCAAGGACCCCTTGCTCTTGGCGTCGCGCTTGGCGGCCTTGTAGGCCACATAAACGCCGTTGGATTTCGGCGCGGTCGCTAGATAGACCACGGTCTGCGCCAGGGCCAGTTCTCCCTCCGGAGAGCCAAGCATCTGATAGGCATCACGCGAGGCATTTGCCTGAACCAATGCATTGGGATCGGCCAGCCCTATATCTTCCACCGCCATGCGGATAAGACGGCGGGCAAGATAAAGCGGATCCTCTCCCCCATCCAGCATCCGGCAGAACCAGTAGAGCGCCGCGTCGGGATCGGAGCCGCGCACGGACTTGTGCAAGGCGGAAATCAGATTGTAATGCCCGTCGGCGCTTTTGTCATAGATCGGGGCCCGGCGCTGAACTATCTCCTGCAGCCGCTCGGCATCGAACACTTCCCCCTCGCCTGCCGCACGCCAGACATCCTCGGCCAGGGTCAAGGCAGAGCGGCCGTCGCCGTCTGCCATGCGCACAAGAACCTGCCGGGCATCCCCATCCAGCGGCAGCGGACGGTCTTCCATTTCCTCTGCCCGCGTCAGCAGAAGATGAAGCGCTTCGTTGTGAAGCGAGTGGAAGGTCATCACATGGGAGCGGGACAGGAGAGCGGCGTTCAGCTCAAAGGACGGGTTCTCCGTGGTCGCCCCGACAAGTGTGATCGTGCCATCTTCCATGACCGGCAGGAAGCTGTCCTGCTGGGCCTTGTTGAAACGATGGATCTCGTCCACGAACAGGAGCGTGGAACGCCCGGACAAACGCCGTGCTCGCGCTGTCTCAAACACTTTCTTGAGATCCGCGACACCGGAAAAGATCGCCGAGATCTGCTCGAATTCCAGATCGGTCTCGTGGGCGAGCAGACGGGCGATGGTCGTCTTGCCGGTTCCAGGAGGGCCCCAGAAGATCAGCGACCCGAGTGTCCGGGTCTTGAGCATGCGGGCAAGCGTTCCTTGAGGGCCAAGGAGATGTTCCTGTCCCACCACGTCCTGCAGCCGCTGCGGCCGCATCCTGTCTGCCAGAGGGCGCGGGCCGGAAACGGCCAGCCCTGAAGCCTGAAACAAATCACTCATACCGCTCTTTTAGAATATTTCCAGCCTGGCCCAAATCAGGAAATCGGCTTCCAGCTTAGAAATTCAACCGACCGTGCCGGCGGGGCCTCTGCCCGCCGGCACGAAGAACCGTTCAGCCACGCAGGACCATGCGCGAGACTTCCCCGCCGCGCTCGATATCCAGCTGCCAGAGCCGCGGATGCAGACGGGTCATGGCGTCAAGCGCCCGGGTACTTTCCACCTTGTCCTCGTTGATCGCCCGGATGATGTCGCCCGGACGCAGGCCAACCCGCTCGGCGGTGCTGCCCGGCTGAATGGCAGAAATCACGACGCCTTCAAACTTGTCGTCAAGGCGCAGCTCATCTGCCACAGCCGGGGACAGGTTCATCACCGTCGCCCCTTCAAAGGGCGAATATTCCTTCAGCTCACGCGTGTCACGCGGAGTGGTTTCGGGAGCAGCCTCAAGTTTCACCTTGAGCGTCTTTTCCTTGCCATCGCGCAGCACGGTGAAGGTTGCCGTCTCTCCCAGTTTCTTGGTTACAAACCGGTAGCCAAAGGAATTGGGGTCCAGCACTTCCTTGCCATCGACAGCGATCACCAGATCGCTGATCTCAAGACCTGCGGCCTCTGCGGGAGAGTCTGGATAGATCTTTGTAACGATCACGCCCCTAGGCCGGTCGAGATTGAGCGCTTCCGCAATTTCCGAATTGACCAGCTGCATGGTCGCGCCAAGCCAGGGTCGCTGAACCTTGCCGCCATTTTCCGCAGCCGACGCAATGAACTGGACCATATGGGCAGGAATGGCAAAACCGATGCCATTGGAGCCGCCCGAGCGGCTGAAGATCGCGGTGTTCACGCCAACCAGATTGCCGTTCATGTCGACCAGCGCGCCACCGGAGTTGCCCGGGTTGATCGCCGCATCGGTCTGAATGAAGAACTGATAGTCGCTGACGCCGACCTGGGTCCGGGCCAATGCGGAGACAATGCCCTGCGTCACGGTCTGCCCGACACCGAAGGGATTGCCGATGGCCAGAACGATATCGCCAACCTGAAGACTGTCGGAGTCGGCAAACTGCACGAAGTCGAAGGGGCCATCGCCCTTGATCTTGAGCACGGCCAGATCGGTGCGCTCATCCATCAGCACCACGTCCGCATCATACTCACGTTTGTCGGCAAGGGCGACACGGACCTCATCCGCATCCTTGATGACGTGATGGTTGGTGATGACGATCCCATCGGCTGAGATGATCACCCCGGATCCGAGAGACGATTGCACCCGTTCCTGCGGCCGGCCTAACGGCTGCCCAGGATCCCCGAAGAACCGGCGGAAGAACGGATCGTCGAACAAGGGAGACATGCGCCGCTGCTGCTGGATTACTTTGCGGCTTGCGTAAACGTTGACAACCGCAGGGGCCACGCGCTTCACGATAGGTGCGAAAGACAGTTTCATTTCCGTAGCGCTTTGCGGAACCTGACGGCCATCAGTGCCTTCTGCCTGCACTGGTGCCCCCAGAACGGCCGGCAGCATCATCGCGGCCAGAAGGGCTCCTAAAAACTTCCGCCCGGTCCGGACGGCGTTCATTCGTTGCATACCTGCTACTCCCTCGCCGATACGATTCCCTTCAGGAAACCGGAATCGCAGTTACATGGCAGATTGGGACGAAAAATGGCAATGCCAGCACAAAGAAAAACGGCCGCTGGGGGAACCGGCGGCCGTTGATCATTTGACATTCAGATCCGTCAGGCGGAACGGACCTGACCGAGGAAGTTCTTCACTTCCGCATCAAGATGCGTAGCCTGGTCGGAGAGATCTTCGACGGAGCCTACGAACATGACGGCCGCTTCGCTGGTCCTGCCCGAAATCTCCAGAACATTTGAAATGTCCTCGGAGACCTTGGAGGTGCCCACAGCAGCACGCTGGGTGTTTTCCGCTATGCCGCGGGTCGCGAAGCTCTGCTCGGTCACTGCCGCAGACACTTCCGTCACCGAGTGGCTGATCTCATTGATCGTTTCCTGAATATCGCCGATCGCGGACACAGCTTCTTCTGTCGCCTGCCGGATGGCATCGATCTGCTGCTGGATTTCGCCTGTCGCCTTGCCGGTCTGGGAAGCAAGTTCCTTAACCTCGGAAGCAACCACGGCAAATCCGCGTCCAGCTTCCCCGGCACGGGCAGCCTCGATTGTGGCGTTCAGAGCCAGAAGGTTGGTCTGGTCAGCAATGTCGCTGATCAGGGTGACAACCTCACCAATCCGGTTTGCAGCCTCAGCCAGCGAGCGCACAGTATCGTTGGTCGACTGAGCCCGGGCCGTCGCCGTCTGGGCAACACTTGCGGACCGTTCAATCAAGGAGGAAATTTCCTGGATCGAGCTGGACAGCTGATCGGAAGCGGTCGCAATCGACTGCACTTCGTTCATGGCATCAGCAGAAACCTGAGCGGCCCGTGAAGAGGATTCGCCCGAAACGGTCATCATCTGGCGCATTTCTTCGGCAGATCCGCGCAGGCTTGAGACGGACTTAGCAACGCTGTCGACCACCCGGCCAACAGAGTCTTCAAACTCGGCCGCGAGATGACCCAGCATTTCCTGACGCTGTTCGGCAGCGCTGCGGGCATTCCGGGCGTCTTCCTCAGCGCGCCGCTCCTGCTCCTCCACCGCATTCTGGCGTATCTTGAGCACCGCATGGCCAATGTCGCCGATTTCGTCTCCGCGCTTTGCAGCGGTAATCTCAGCGGTCGTGTTACCGGAAGCAATTGCTTCCAGCGCTCGGACCAGCGTCCCCAGCGGGCGGGTTATGGACCGGGAGAACAGAAGAGCGATCACAGCGGCAATCAAAACCGTAATGAGCGTAAGCAAGGCCATCGAATTCCGCATGGACGTCACGCTGGCCAGAGTTTCCTCGGCTGAACGCTCCGCGACAATGGCCCAGTTGCTGCCCTGAAAGCTGACCGGCGTTGCGACAATCATGCGGTCGACGCCGTCGGTGCCGGTGACAATGCCCGCCGCTTCCTTGCCAGCGATCGCGTCATCCACCACTGCATTGCTGACCTTGGCAGTCAGGGCTGTCGGCGCTTCAGCAAGCGGCTGGTTGGTGATCAGCGTCCCTGAGGAATCGACAATATAGACCTGACCGGTTTCCCCGAGGCCCTCGCGATCATTGGTGATTGTTTCCAGATAGCGCGGCTCGATCCGCACCATGATGACACCGGCCAGCTCTTCACCCGAGAAGGTGGTGATGAAGGATGGCTGAGCGATGAACATCGCGGGATTGCCGCCCACCACATCATAGGGCTCGAAACTCGTGTGAATCTGCTGGCCCTTGGGAGCCCCAATGGCTTCCGCGAACGCCTTGCCGATGCCCAGGTCCTTCAATGGCCCCTCTGTGACCACCTCAAGAAAATCGCCAGCCTTCGTCACGCTGTAGATGACCCGGCCTTCCTTGTTGATCGCGTAGATGTCAGCATAGCCGTGGTTGGCCCAGGACGAATGAAAACTGCCGTGAACATCCGTATGCCGCCAGGCATACATGGTCTTGCTGTCCTTGCCAGTCAGCTCGGCACGCGACTTCGCATCAGATCCATCAGGCTGAAAGTAGGCGGAGAGCTGGGCCCGGTCTGCATCCAGATTTACGAGAGCTGAGTTCATCTCGTTGAATGCCAGCGCGGCGGCCGCACCAGAGGCGATAGAGGATAAGTCGCCGGAAAGACTGTTCAGCTCGCTTTTCAACAGCCCCTTGCGGGAATTCCCAAGCATCGCGAGTTCATTGGAAGCCGCGTCAGTCATCCCGTCGCGGGCAGCCATATAACCGCCTACCCCCACCGCAAGGCACGAAGCTAAGGTCACACCGACCATGAGTGCGGGCACAACCACCGACAACTTCAAAAACCGGTTCCGCTTGCGCGAAACGGTGTCCACCCCAACCGACATCGGAACTCCCCCGGAATTGAAAATCATTGAGGGGAGAATGAGTCGTGGACCTTAAAATATCGATAATTGTCCGGATACAATCAAAATTTGGTCTGTCAATTGCTTCATGGTGAACATGGCTCGTCATATCCTCTCCGTAACGCAAAGAAGGCGGGCACAATGGCCCGCCTTCTTCCAATCGTTCGGCTTTAGCGCGAGTTACGCTGCAGCTTCGGCCGCCTGCTCAGCTTCAAAGCGTGCGCGGTCTTCAGCGCCGCGAGCGGACGGGTCGCGGTCGACCAGTTCGATCACAGCCATCGGCGCGCTGTCGCCATAACGGAAGCCAGCCTTCAGGACGCGGCTATAGCCACCCTGACGGTCCTTGTAACGCTCACCGAGGGTGTCGAACAGCTTCTTGACCATGGCGACGTCACGGATCTGAGCGATCGCCTGACGGCGTGCATGGAGGTCGCCGCGCTTGCCAAGCGTGATGAGCTTGTCAATGATCGGCTTCATTTCTTTTGCCTTAGGCAGGGTCGTGACGATCTGCTCGTGCTTGATCAGCGACGCTGCCATGTTTGCGAACATAGCCTTGCGGTGGCTAGAGGTCCGGTTGAGCTTGCGGCCGGAAGTTCCGTGGCGCATGGCCCTCTCCTTTGTATATCGGCCGGTAAGGCTTCAGCCTCCGTCCGGTTGGATCCTGAAGGGACGCGGACGTCCCTTAATACTGATGGTCTTCGTAGCGCTTGGCGAGATCTTCGATGTTCTCCGGCGGCCAGTTGGCCACTTCCATACCCAGATGCAGACCCATCTGTGCGAGAACTTCCTTGATCTCGTTGAGCGACTTGCGGCCGAAATTCGGCGTGCGCAGCATTTCCGCTTCGGTCTTCTGAATGAGATCACCAATATACACGATATTGTCGTTCTTCAGGCAGTTGGCCGAACGGACGGACAGCTCCAGCTCGTCGACCTTCTTGAGCAGCGCCGGGTTGAACGCCAGTTCCGGTACGGAATCTTCGGCGACTTCCCGCTGCGGCTCTTCGAAGTTGACGAAGATGGACAGCTGGTCCTGGAGGATGCGCGCAGCATAGGCAACAGCGTCATCCGGCTTCACCGAACCGTCGGTTTCAACGGTCAGCGTAAGCTTGTCGTAGTCGAGAACCTGTCCTTCACGGGTGTTTTCCACCTTGTAGGACACCTTCTTGACCGGTGAGTAGAGGCTGTCGACCGGAATAAGGCCAATCGGTGCATCTTCCGGACGGTTCCGGTCGGATGCGTGATAACCCTTGCCCGTGTTGACAGTGAACTCCATGCGGATTTCCGCGCCTTCATCCAGCGTGCAGAGCACCAGTTCCGGATTGAGCACTTCCACGTCGCCGACCGTCTGAATGTCGCCTGCAGTCACTACGCCCGGCCCCTGCTTGCGCACTACCATGCGCTTCGGGCCTTCACCTTCCATACGGATGGCGATTTCCTTGATGTTGAGGATGATGTCGGTGACATCTTCCCGGACACCCGGAATGGACGAGAACTCGTGCAGGACACCATCGATCTGAACCGCGGTCACAGCTGCGCCCTGGAGGGACGACAGCAGGATGCGGCGCAGGGCGTTGCCGAGCGTCAGACCGTAGCCCCGTTCCAGAGGCTCGGCGATCACCGTTGCCATGAAGCGGGGATCTTCGCCCTGCTTCACTTCCAGCTTGGTCGGCTTGATGAGTTCTTGCCAGTTCTTTTGAATGGTCACGTTTACGCCCCTTCGGCTATCCCGCCTGGCTTTTCCGCCAGACTATTCTTTGCCATTGGAGAAACAGATATCTAAGACGCAGAAGTCTTAGACGCGGCGGCGCTTGCGCGGACGGCACCCGTTGTGCGGGATCGGCGTCACGTCGCGGATGGACGTGATCAGGAAGCCGGCTGCCTGCAGAGCGCGCAGAGCAGATTCACGGCCCGAACCCGGACCACGGACTTCCACTTCCAGGGTGCGCATGCCGTGTTCAGCAGCCTTCTTGCCCGCGTCTTCAGCAGCAACCTGAGCAGCATACGGAGTGGACTTACGGGAGCCCTTGAAGCCAAGTGCACCAGCGGAAGACCAGGAGATCGTGTTGCCCTGAGCGTCCGTGATGGTGATCATGGTGTTGTTGAACGTGGAGTTCACATGTGCCACGCCGGAAGAAATGTTCTTGCGCTCGCGGCGACGCACGCGCGTCGTGTCTTTTGCCATTTTAAATCCTTAACTTGATCTCTGCACTGCCGTAACACCGGCAGCTCCACCACCAATCGCGGAGGTCTTACTTCTTCTTGCCAGCGATCGGCTTTGCCGGACCCTTACGGGTGCGAGCATTCGTGTGCGTGCGCTGACCGCGGACCGGCAGGCCGCGGCGATGACGCAGACCGCGGTAGCAGCCCAGGTCCATCAGACGCTTGATGTTCATTGCGGTTTCACGGCGCAGGTCACCTTCCACGAGATAGTCGCGGTCGATGGTTTCACGAATCGAAAGGACTTCAGCGTCCGAAAGTTCGTTGACGCGGCGTTCCGGCGCGATGTTCACCTTTTCGATGATTTCCTGCGCGAACTTCGGGCCAATGCCGTGAATGTACTGAAGCGCGATGACAACGCGCTTTGCGGTCGGGATGTTAACGCCAGCAATACGTGCCACGTTGGTCTCCATTGTAAGCGGCCATCAGGCCGCACGGTTTAAATTCCCCGCGTCCGGTGGAGCCCGGCCCCTGCGGGAGTTAAGGTGCGGGCTATGCCCAGCACAGAATGTGCCGGACCCATGAATTATGGGACCGGCACATAATCCTTTGGATTAGAGCGCGTCCTTTAACGGCTCTAAACCTTTTCGTCAAGCTTAGAAAGGACAGCGTTGATATCCGCGGTCACTTCATCGATCGCCTGCATGCCATCAATTACGGTAAGAAGACCATTCTTCTCATAGTAAGGAATGACCACCGCGGTATCGCGGTTATAGGCTTCGAGACGCTGCTTGAAGACTTCCGGATCATCATCCTTGCGAACGGGCTGGCCTGCGGCCTTTGCCTCTTCGGCGCGGTTGATGATGCGGTTCACAAGCTTGGAATGGTCCACACGCAGCTCGATGACGGCATCCAGCTTGATTCCGCTATCGGCCAGCATCTGCGCCAGAGCATCAGCCTGGGCGAGAGTGCGTGGGAACCCGTCGAGAATGAAACCTTTCTGGGCGTCAGCTTCAGCGATCCGGTCGCTGATGATGCCAACAACGATTTCATCGGAGACCAAGCCGCCCGCATCCATCACGGCCTTGGCCTGTAGGCCGACCGGCGTTTCCGCGGCGACGGCTGCGCGCAGCATGTCGCCGGTGGAAAGCTGAGGGATACCGAACTTTTCAACCAGCCGGGCAGCCTGAGTGCCCTTCCCCGCCCCCGGCGGTCCGACCAGAATCAGTCTCATTTACGCTTCCCCCTCAACTTTGCCTTCTTAACCAGACCTTCGTACTGATGCGCCAGCAGATGTCCCTGGATCTGGGAAACCGTATCCATGGTGACACTGACAACGATCAGCAGAGACGTCCCTCCGAAATAGAACGGAACGCCGGTCGCGGAAATAAGGAATTCGGGTAATAGGCAAACAAGGGTGATGTAGATGGCGCCGACAACGGTGATACGGGTCAGCACATAGTCGATGTACTGCGCCGTGCGTTCGCCAGGACGGATGCCCGGAATGAAGCCGCCATGCTTCTTCAGATTGTCAGCCGTCTCCGTCGGATTGAAGACAATGGCTGTGTAGAAGAAACAGAAGAAGACGATCATCGCAGCATAGGCGACCATATAGAGCGGCTGGCCGTGGCCAAGCAGTGCTGTGATGGTGGTCACCCACTCATTGCCCGAGGTTCCGGCGAAACCGGAAATGGTCGCAGGCACGAGCAGCAGTGAAGATGCGAAGATCGGCGGAATCACACCAGCGGTGTTGAGCTTCAGCGGCAGGAACGAGGAATTGCCCTCGAACATCCGGTTGCCCATCTGACGCTTCGGATACTGAATCAGAAGCCGCCGCTGAGCGCGTTCCATAAAAACGATGACGCCGATGACGACAACGGCCAGAACCACGATGGCCAGCAGAATCCAGCCGGACAGGTTGCCCTGTGCGCTCAAGGTCAAGGTCGAAGCGACCGCGCGCGGAAGACCGGCAACGATACCCGCGAAAATGATCAGCGAAATGCCATTCCCGATACCGCGGGACGTGATCTGCTCACCCAGCCACATCATGAACATCGTGCCGCCGAGCAGCGTGATGACCGTGGAAATCCGGAAGAACCAGCCCGGATCGGTCACGACATTGGTCGCACCTTCGAGACCGACGGCAATACCGTAAGCCTGGAATGTGGCCAGAATCACTGTCGCGTAGCGGGTGTACTGATTAATGACCTTGCGGCCGCGCTCGCCATCCTTCTTCAGGGCCTCAAGCGACGGGACAACCGTCGTCATGAGCTGCATGATGATGGACGCCGAAATATACGGCATGATGCCGAGGGCGAAGATCGCCATGCGCTGGACGGCGCCGCCGGCAAACATGTTGAACATGCCGAGAATGCCGGACTGGGCACTGTTGAAGGCCTGGGCAAACGCCTGCGGGTTGATACCCGGCAGGGGAATGTAAGTCCCAAGACGATAAACCAAAAGCGCCCCCAGTGTGAACCAGATGCGCTTCTTGAGTTCTTCAGCTTTGGCGAAAGCCGAGAAATTGAGATTTGACGCCAATTGTTCGGCGGCGGATGCCATGCCCTACTCCGGTCGTTTCTTTACCGACAAATGGGAAAAGCCCAGGCCTATTCGGCCTGAGCTCCCAGAACGACAACCTTGCCGCCAGCCTTTTCCACCGCTTCAACGGCAGCCTTGGAGGCGCCAGCGACTTCGAAGGAGACTGCGCCCTTCAGGGCACCATCGGCGAGGAGACGGACACCATCACGGATCCGCTTGACAATGCCGGCAGCCTTGAGGGCTTCGACAGTGACCGGTGCGGACGCATCGAGCTTGCCAGCTTCGATGGCTTCCTGAACACGAGCCAGGGATACAATGTTGTAATCCTTGGCGAAGATGTTCGTGAAACCACGCTTCGGCAGACGGCGGTGAAGCGGCATCTGACCGCCTTCAAAGCCCTTGATGGCAACGCCGGAACGGGACTTCTGACCCTTCACGCCGCGACCACCGGTCTTGCCCTTGCCGGAACCGATACCGCGAGCAACGCGGGTGCGGCTCTTTACGGCACCTTCGTTGTCACGAAGTTCGTTGAGCTTCATCTTGTTTCTCCCGATCCCGCTTATGCGCCTTCAACGACGCGGACGAGATGCTGGACCTTATTGATCATGCCGCGCACTTCAGGAGTATCCTTCAGCGTGGAGCGGCGGTGCATCTTGTTCAGACCCAGACCGATCAGCGTAGCGCGCTGGTCCTGCGGACGGCGCGACGGGCTACCGATCTGTTCGACCGTTACGGTCTTTTCAGTGTTCGCCATGGAACTAACCCTCGTTCAACTGGTAGCCGGAGCTGCCGAGATCAAGCCTCGGCAGCGGCGGGAACCGCATCTTCGTTATCACGACGGCGCGACTGCAGGACCGAAACCTTCAGGCCACGGCGTGCTGCGACCGAGCGCGGGCTGTCTTCCTTGATCAGTGCATCAAACGTTGCACGGACCATGTTGTACGGGTTCGAAGACCCGAGAGACTTAGCCACAACGTCCTGGACCCCAAGGGTTTCGAACACAGCGCGCATCGGGCCACCGGCGATGATACCAGTACCAGCCGGAGCTGCACGCAGGATCACTTTGCCAGCGCCGTGACGGCCTTCAACATCGTGATGCAGGGTCCGGCCTTCGCGCAGCGGCACACGTACCATGGTGCGCTTTGCGGCTTCCGTTGCCTTGCGGATTGCTTCCGGAACTTCACGTGCCTTGCCGTGGCCGAAGCCAACGCGGCCCTTCTGATCACCAACCACGACGAGCGCGGCGAAGCCGAAACGGCGGCCACCCTTGACCACCTTTGCGACGCGGTTGATGTGCACGAGCTTGTCGACGAATTCGCTGTCACGCTCTTCGCGTTCGCGATTATCCTGTCTCGCCATTTTATACGTCTTCCGTTCTTAAGAGCGCCAACGGGCGCTGGTCAGAATTCAAGTCCACCTTCGCGGGCTGCATCAGCAAGCGCCTTGATGCGCCCATGATACTGGTACCCGCCACGGTCGAACACGACCTCCTTGACGCCAGCGGCAATCGCACGCTCGGCGACAAGTTTGCCGACAGCAGCAGCGGCTGCGGTGTCGGCGCCCGTCTTCAGGGAGCCCTTCAGATCCGACTCGATCGTCGAGGCGGACACAATGGTGTGTCCCTTGCCGTCATCGATGATCTGAGCATAGATCTGCTTCGATGAGCGGAAGATGGAAAGGCGCGGACGTCCGTTCGCGGCCTTCTTGATCGAACGGCGCACGCGATCGCGGCGGCGTTCGAAAGCAGTAGTGCTATTCGCCATGATCCAGGTCCGTTACTTCTTCTTGCCTTCCTTACGGACGATATATTCGCCCGCATAACGTACACCCTTGCCCTTGTAAGGCTCAGGTGAGCGGAATTCGCGGATTTCAGCCGCGATCTGACCGATAACTTGCTTATCGATACCGGAGATCAGGATCTCCGTGGGCTTCGGGCACTTGATGTCGATCCCAGTCGGGATCGGGTACACCACGTCGTGCGAGAAGCCGAGTGCAAGCTGAAGATTGCTACCCTGGACCTGGGCGCGGTAACCCACACCGGTGATTTCCAGCTTCCGTTCGAAGCCAGCGCTCACGCCAGTGATGAGGTTCTGCACCATGGTACGGCTCATGCCCCACATGGAGCGGGCCGTCTTGCTGTTGCTGCGCGGATCGATCTTAATTCCGCTATCCGTCATTTCGGCCAGAACATTGTCGTTGAGCACGAGGGAAAGTTCACCCTTCGGACCCTTAACAGATACGTTCTGACCGTTGATCGTTGCCGTTACCCCGCTAGGCACGGGGACTGGCTTTTTGCCAATACGAGACATCTGACCAACCTTAGTCGTTCATTAAAAAAAGTGTGGAAAAGGCCGCGTCAGAAGACGCGGCACAGAACCTCACCGCCAACGTTCTCATCCCGCGCCTGATGGTCGCTCATGACGCCGCGCGGGGTCGAAAGAATCGCCACGCCCAGGCCATTAGAGACATGCGGGATATTTTTCACCGACGAGTACACGCGGCGGCCCGGCTTGGACACACGTTCAATCGTGCGGATAACCGGCTCACCGTCGAAATACTTCAGTTCGATTTCCAACTCGGACTTACCGCCCTCGTATTCAACCGTGGTGTAGCCACGGATGTACCCTTCCTTGGCGAGCACATCAAGTACATGTGCACGCAATTTGGAATGTGGTGAACTGACCTTGCCCTTGCGCCGCATCTGAGCGTTGCGGATACGGGTCAGCAGATCCCCCAACGGATCGGAAATTGCCATGGGAGTTTCTCCTTACCAGCTCGACTTGACCAGGCCCGGGATCTTACCCAGGGAGCCCAGCTCGCGAAGCGCAATACGCGACATCTTCAGCTTGCGGTAATAAGCGCGCGGACGGCCGGTCACTTCACAGCGGTTCCGGATCCGGTTCGGCGCGGAGTTCCGCGGCAGTTCGGCCAGCTTCAGACGTGCATTGAACCGCTCTTCAAGGCTCAGGCTTTCATCCTTGGCCATCGCCTTGAGGGCAGCGCGCTTCTCTGCGTACTTCTTAACAAGCTTCTCGCGACGCTTGTTCTTCTCGATCGCGCTCTTCTTCGCCATCGTCGTTCCTCGTTCCTTTCCCGCTACCAGTTACTTGGTGAACGGGAAGTTGAACGCGCGGAGCAGTTCGCGCGCCTCATCATCGGTCTTGGCCGTGGTGCAGACAATAACGTCCATACCCCAGATCTGGTCGACCTTGTCGTATTCGATTTCCGGGAACACGATATGCTCCTTGATGCCCATGGCGTAGTTGCCACGGCCGTCGAAGCTCTTCGGGTTCAGACCGCGGAAGTCACGGACACGCGGCAGCGCGATGGTGATCAGGCGATCCAGGAATTCAAACATCTGCTGGCGGCGCAGGGTAACCTTCGCACCCAGCGGCATGCCTTCACGTACCTTGAAGGTCGCGATGGACTTCTTGGCCTTGGTGATGACCGGCTTCTGGCCGGCGATCAGGGCAAGGTCTTCAGCCGCAATGCGGGCCTTCTTGGAGTCGGCGACGGCTTCGCCGGCGCCGATGTTCAGGACAATCTTGTCGAGAGACGGAATCTGCATGGGATTCGCGTATCCGAACTTTTCCTGAAGCTGCTTGCGCACAACTTCATCGTAATGCGTCTTCAGACGCGGCACATAGTTGGTGTCAGCCATCGATCAGGTCTCCCGAACGCTTGGCCACACGGACCTTCGTACCGTCTTCCTTAACCTGGAAGCCAACGCGCGAAGCCTTGCCGTCCTTCGGATCGGCGATCGCAATGTTGGAGAGGTGGATCGCAGCTTCCTTGGCAACAATACCAGCTTCCTGGGTCTGGGTCTGCTTCTGGTGGCGGCGAACAACGTTCACACCGCGGACCAGGGCCTTGTTTTCGGCCGGCAGAACCTGAAGCACTTCACCGGTCTTGCCCTTGTCACGGCCGGTGAGAACGACAACCGTGTCGCCCTTTTTAATTTTCGCAGCCATCAGAGCACCTCCGGCGCGAGCGAAATGATCTTCATGTGGTTCTTTGCACGGAGTTCGCGCGGCACTGGCCCGAAGATACGGGTGCCGATCGGCTCCTTGTTGTTGTTGATCAGAACGGCCGCATTGCGGTCGAACCGGATCACGCTGCCATCGGGACGGCGGATATCCTTCGCCGTGCGCACGACGACAGCCTTCATCACGTCGCCCTTTTTAACACGGCCCCGCGGGATAGCTTCCTTGATGCTGACGACGATGATGTCGCCAACGGAAGCGTACTTGCGCTTGGAGCCGCCGAGCACTTTGATGCACATGACACGACGGGCGCCGGAATTGTCCGCCACATCGAGGTTTGTTTGCATCTGAATCATGACTGGCTGCCTTATTCTATTTCTGGCGCACCTGCCACGGGCGCCTGATGCTCAACAAGGAACGTGGTCAGGCGACCACGGTCCAGCGTTTATTCTTCGAAATCGGCGCGCACTCTTCGATCTGAACAGTGTCGCCAACCTGATACTTGTTAGCTTCGTCATGCGCGCGGTACTTTTTCGACCGGCGCACCGTCTTCTTGAGCAGCGGATGGGTGAAACGACGTTCCACCTTCACCGTGACCGTCTTGTCGTTAGCGTTGCTGACGACGACGCCCTGAAGCACGCGTTTAGGCATTCATGCCTCCTTATGCGCTGGTCGCCACGCGCTTTTCGCGCATGATCGTCTGGATACGGGCGATGTCGCGGCGGATCTGCCGGACGCGCCCAGTGTTTTCGAGCTGGCTCGTTGCCTTCTGAAAGCGCAGGTTGAACTGCTCCTTCTTGAGGCCTTCGAGCTCCGTGCGGAGCTCGTCGAGGGTCTTTGCCCGTACGTCGGTAGCCTTCATGGCTTATCTCTCCTCGACTGCCTTATTCGGCGATCCGCTGGACGAACCGGCACTTGATCGGCAGCTTGGCAGCTGCAAGACGCATTGCCTCGCGGGCAATATCTTCCGGCACGCCGTCGATTTCAAACATGATCCGGCCCGGCGCTACGCGGCAGGCCCAGTAATCAGGAGCACCCTTACCTTTACCCATTCGAACTTCGGCCGGCTTCGAGGAAACCGGGAGGTCCGGGAAGATACGGATCCAGACACGACCAGCACGCTTCATGTGGCGGGTCATGGCACGACGGGCAGCTTCGATCTGACGAGCGGTGATACGCTCCGGCTCAACAGCCTTCAGACCGTAGGCGCCGAAGTTGAGGTCAGTGCCTCCCTTCGACAGACCGTGAATGCGGCCCTTGTGCTGCTTGCGGAACTTCGTTCGCTTCGGTTGCAGCATCGTCTTCTTTCGTCCTTCGTTTTACGCGAGCAGCAGGCAGCCTGATCAGGCTGCGCGCTCACGGCCCCGATCCCGGCGTCCGCCGCGATCACCCTGGTTGCTGTCCGAGCCAGACGTCGCACGGCGTTCAGACGCCATCGGGTCGTGCTCGAGGATTTCACCCTTGAAGATCCAGACCTTCACGCCACAGACACCGTAAGCGGTGTGAGCGGATGCGATACCGTAATCGATATCGGCACGCAGGGTGTGCAGCGGCACGCGGCCTTCACGGTACCACTCGACGCGGGCGATTTCCGCACCACCGAGACGGCCACCGCAGTTGATCCGGATGCCCTGTGCGCCCAGACGCATGGCCGACTGAACGGCCCGCTTCATGGCGCGGCGGAAGGCAACACGGCGTTCCAGCTGCTGTGCAATCGAGGCGGCAACGAGAGTCGCGTCGATTTCCGGCTTGCGCACTTCAACGATGTTGATGTGCACGTCCGAATTGGTGATCTCACCAATCTTCTTGCGAAGCTTTTCGATGTCGGCACCCTTCTTACCGATCACCACACCCGGACGGCCGGAGTGAATGGTGACGCGGCACTTCTTGTGCGGACGCTCGATGACAACCTTGGAAACGGCTGCCTGCTTCAGTTCTTCAAGCAGGTATTCGCGGATGCGGAAGTCTTCATGAAGAAGAGTGCCGTATTCACCCTTGTTGGCGTACCAACGCGAATCCCAGGTGCGGTTGATCCCGAGGCGCATGCCGATCGGGTTGACTTTGTGTCCCATCAGGCACTCTCCTCGACTTCACGCACGACGATGGTCAGGTTCGAGAACGGCTTCTCGATCCGGCCCACACGGCCACGTGCACGGGCATGGAACCGCTTGATGACAAAAGCCTTGCCAACATGCGCCTCGGCAACCACCAGGTTGTCGATATCCAGGTCGTGGTTGTTTTCCGCGTTGGCGATCGCGGACATCAAGGTCTTCTTGACGTCCCCGGCGATACGCTTGCGGGAGAAAGTCAGATCCGCCAATGCGGTGCCAACCTTCTTGCCGCGGATAGCAGCCGCAACGAGATTCAGCTTGCGCGGCGATACGCGCAGCATGCGGGTCATTGCCCGGGCCTCGTTGTCAGCGAGCGTCCGCTCACGCTTCGGCTTGCCCATCGTTACTTCCTCTTCGCCTTCTTGTCGGCGCCATGTCCGTAATAGGTCCGGGTCGGGGAAAACTCACCCAACTTGTGACCGATCATTTCTTCAGACACCAGCACCGGAACGTGCTTCTGACCGTTGTAGACGCCGAAGGTAATCCCGACGAACTGCGGCAGGATCGTCGAGCGGCGGCTCCAGGTCTTGACGACCTCGTTGCGGCCGGATTCACGAACCTTGTCCGCCTTCTTCAGCAGATACCCGTCAACAAACGGACCTTTCCAGATCGAACGTGTCACGATCCTTGTCCCTTATTTCTTGCGTGCGTGACGGCTACGAACAATGAACTTGTCCGTCTGCTTGTTCCGCCGCGTGCGCTTACCCTTGGTCGGCTTACCCCAAGGGGTAACCGGATGACGTCCACCGGAGGTCCGGCCTTCACCACCACCGTGCGGGTGGTCGACCGGGTTCATGGCAACACCGCGAACATGCGGGGTGCGGCCCAGCCAGCGGGAACGGCCAGCCTTACCGAGGTTTACGTTGCCGTGGTCCGGGTTGGACACTGCGCCGATGGAGGCCATGCAGGTCCCCAGAACGCGGCGCTGTTCACCGGACATGAGACGCAGGATCGTGTAGCCCTGGTCGCGGCCGACAACCTGAACGAAAGCACCGGCGGAACGTGCGACCTGCGCACCCTTGCCCGGCTTCAGTTCAATGTTGTGAACGATCGTACCCACCGGAATGGATGCGAGCGGCATGGCGTTGCCCGGCTTCACGTCGACGGCCTGACCTGCAACGACCTTGTCGCCGACGGCCAGACGCTGCGGCGCCAGAATGTAGCTCAGTTCACCATCTTCGTAGCGGATCAGAGCAATGAATGCGGTCCGGTTCGGATCGTATTCAAGACGCTCGACGGTCGCCGGGATGTCGAACTTGCGGCGCTTGAAGTCAACAAGACGGTAAGACCGCTTGTGACCGCCACCGCGGTTCGGAGCCGTCAGGCGGCCGTGGTTGTTACGACCACCGCTCTTGGACAGGCCTTCGGTCAGGGTCTTGACCGGCTTGCCCTTCCAGAGATCGGAACGATCGACCTGGACGAGCTGGCGCTGGCCAGGAGACGTCGGGTTGAAAGTCTTGAGTGCCATTTACCTGTCCCCGTCTTAGAGCCCGGTCGCCACGTCGATTGCGTGACCTTCCGCGAGCGTGATGACGGCCTTCTTGTAGTCGGACTGGCGGCCGATCCGGCCCTTGAACCGCTTCACCTTGCCCTTGCGGACCAGGGTGTTGACGGCCGTGACCTTTACACCGAACAGCGCCTCGACAGCAGCCTTGATTTCCGGCTTGGTGGCGGAGTTCGCCACCTTGAAGACAACCTTGTTCTCTTCAGAAGCCATGGTCGCCTTCTCGGTGATCACCGGGCCGACGATCTTGTCATAGTGAGGAAGATTGCTCATTTGAAGCGCTCCTCAAGTGCAGTCACAGCAGCCTTGGTCAGAACCAGGGTGTGAGCCCGCATGATGTCGTAGACGTTGATGCCCTGGACCGGCAGCACATCCACCATCGGGATGTTGCGTGCAGCCAGTGCAAAGTTCCGGTCCAGTTCCGAGCCGTCGATGATCAGCGCGCTGGTGAGACCCAGCTTTGCGAACTGATCCTTGAGCGCCTTGGTCTTGGCTTCGGCTGCCTTGGCATCTTCAACGACGATGATGCTGTCAGACTTTGCCTTTGCAGACAGGACGTGCTTCAGGCCGAGGGCGCGAACCTTCTTGGGCAGGTCATGGGAATGATCGCGGACGACCGGACCGAATGCCTTACCACCACCGCGGAACTGCGGGGCCTTCTTGTTGCCGTGACGGGCGCCGCCGGAGCCTTTCTGGCGGACGAACTTCTTCGTCGTACCAGAAACTTCCGAACGCCCGAGGGCCTTGTGGGTGCCAGCCTGGCGCTTGGCAAGCTGCCAACGCACCACGCGATGGATCAGATCGGTGCGCGGATCGAGACCGAAGATCTCGTCAGACACCGTGATCGAACCGGCCGCCCCGCCTTCGAGGGTCTTGACCTGGAGTTCCATCACTCACTCTCCTTCCCGGCGGCGATGGCAGCTTCCGGAGCGCGGTACGCACCCGGGACCGGAACACCTTCCGGCAGCGCCTTCTTGATCGCGTCGCGGACCAGGATCCAGCCGCCCTTGGCGCCCGGAACAGACCCTTCGACCATGATCAGGCCGCGTTCAACATCGGTACGCACAACCTTGAGGTTCTGCGTGGTCACGCGGACATCGCCCATGTGACCGGCCATCTTCTTGCCCTTGAACACCTTGCCCGGATCCTGGCACTGACCGGTCGAACCGTGAGAACGGTGCGAGACGGAGTTACCGTGGGAGGCGCGGCCACCACCGAAGTTGTGGCGCTTCATGACGCCGGCAAAACCCTTACCGATGGAAGTGCCGGTGACGTCGACGAACTGACCTTCGACATAGTGGTCAGCGGTAAGTTCCGCGCCAACGTCGATCAGGTTGTCGGACGAAACCCGGAACTCAACGAGAGTCCGCTTCGGTTCGACCTTGGCAACGGCGAAATGTCCGCGCATTGCCTTCGGCGTGTTCTTGACTTTGGCCAGACCTGCACCGAGCTGCAGTGCAGTGTAGCCATTCTTTTCGTCAGTCCGGTGGGCAACCACCTGGCAATTTTCCAGTCGCAGGACAGTGACCGGAACATGTTCGCCCGCATCGTTATAGATACGAGTCATGCCCACTTTCTGAGCGATCACTCCAGAACGCATAGACGTGTCCCCTTCGATCCGCCTCAGAGCTTGATCTCGACGTCAACACCAGCGGCCAAATCGAGCTTCATAAGAGCGTCGACCGTCTGGGGCGTCGGATCCACGATATCGAGAAGACGCTTATGCGTGCGCATCTCGAACTGATCGCGGCTTTTCTTGTCGATGTGCGGACCGCGAAGCACTGTGTACTTCTCAATCCGCGTCGGCAGCGGCACGGGTCCCCGCACCTGCGCACCGGTCCGCTTCGCCGTGTTCACGATTTCCTTGGTGGAAGCATCGAGAATACGGTGATCAAATGCCTTGAGGCGGATCCGGATATTCTGACCGTTCATTTCAGAGTTCCCGATAAGACAGGCGGGCCTGCGATTGTTTCAGTAGGAAACGGCAGGCCCTGCCGTCATTTATGCGATGATGGATGCAACCACGCCGGCGCCGACGGTACGGCCACCTTCGCGGATAGCGAAGCGCAGGCCGTCTTCCATGGCGATCGGCACGATCAGCGTGACCACGACCGACACGTTGTCGCCCGGCATCACCATTTCTGTGCCTTCCGGCAGTTCAACGATGCCCGTCACGTCGGTCGTGCGGAAGTAGAACTGCGGACGGTAGTTCGTGAAGAACGGAGTGTGACGGCCGCCTTCTTCCTTGGTCAGGATGTAGGCTTCTGCCTTGAACTTCGTGTGCGGGGTTACAGAACCCGGCTTGCAAAGAACCTGGCCACGCTCAACATCTTCACGGCCAACGCCGCGGATCAGGGCACCGATGTTGTCGCCTGCTTCACCGCTATCCAGCAGCTTGCGGAACATTTCAACGCCGGTAACCGTCGTCTTGCGGGTATCCTTGATGCCGACGATCTCGACTTCTTCACCAACCTTGACGATACCGCGCTCGACGCGGCCGGTCACAACCGTGCCGCGGCCGGAGATCGAGAACACGTCTTCGATCGGCATCAGGAACGGCTGGTCCTTCGGACGTTCCGGGGTCGGGATGTAGGCGTCGACAGCGTCCATCAGGGCGCGGATCGCGTCACGGCCGATAGCCGGGTCGCGGTTTTCGACAGCTGCCAGAGCAGAACCCTTGACGATCGGAATGTCGTCGCCCGGGAAGTCGTAGGAGGACAGCAGCTCGCGCAGTTCCATTTCGACGAGCTCGAGGAGCTCTTCGTCATCGACCTGGTCGACCTTGTTCAGGAACACGACGAGGGCCGGAACGCCAACCTGACGGGCGAGCAGGATGTGCTCGCGGGTCTGCGGCATCGGGCCGTCAGCTGCCGAGCAAACCAGGATCGCGCCGTCCATCTGGGCAGCACCGGTGATCATGTTCTTGACGTAGTCGGCGTGACCCGGGCAGTCAACGTGTGCGTAGTGACGGTTAGCCGTCTCATACTCAACGTGCGCCGTGGAGATGGTGATGCCGCGTGCCTTTTCTTCCGGCGCCGCGTCGATCTGGTCATAAGCCTTGGCAACCGCGCCACCAGCTTCAGCCAGCGTCATCGTGATTGCAGCCGTCAGAGTCGTCTTGCCATGGTCAACGTGGCCAATCGTGCCGATGTTGACGTGCGGCTTATTACGCTCAAATTTTTCTTTAGCCATCGGATTACTCCGCTCTCTTAATTCTAATCGTTCACAAGTTCAGGTTAGGCGTACTTCGCCTGAACCTGCTCAGCGACAGCCTGCGGCACCTGCTCGTAGTGGTCGAACACCATCGAGTACTGCGCCCGGCCCTGGGACATGGACCGCAGGTTGTTCACGTAGCCAAACATGTTGGCCAGCGGAACCATTGCGGTGATGACCGTTACGATCCCGCGGTTTTCGGTGCCAGCAATCTGGCCGCGGCGGGAGTTCAGGTCACCGATGACGTCGCCCATGTAGTCTTCAGGGGTAACGACTTCGACCTTCATGATCGGCTCGAGGAGCTTCGGACCAGCCTTCTGGATCCCTTCACGGAAACCAGCTCGGCCAGCGATTTCGAAGGCCAGAACCGAGGAGTCAACGTCGTGGTAAGCACCGTCGGTCAGGGTCACCTTGATGTCTAGCATCGGGAAGCCGGCGATCGGGCCGGACGACATGACGCTTTCAACACCCTTGGTAACACCCGGGATGTATTCCTTCGGAACCGAACCACCGACGATCTTCGATTCGAAGACGTAGCCTGCATTCGGCTCTGCCGGCTCGATAACGAGCTTGATACGAGCGAACTGACCCGAACCACCAGACTGCTTCTTGTGGGTGTAATCCACTTCGGCCTGCTTGGTGATGGTTTCGCGGTATGCCACCTGCGGCGCACCGATGTTCGCTTCCACCTTGAACTCGCGACGCATACGGTCGACGATGATGTCCAGGTGAAGTTCGCCCATGCCTGCGATGATCGTCTGACCGGACTCTTCGTCCGTCTTCACGCGGAAGGACGGATCTTCAGCAGCCAGGCGGTTCAGGGCAAGGCCCATCTTTTCCTGGTCAGCCTTGGTCTTCGGCTCGACGGCGATCTCGATCACCGGCTCGGGGAATTCCATACGCTCCAGGATCACCGGCTTCAGCGGATCACACAGGGTGTCGCCAGTGGTGGTGTCCTTCAGGCCAGCGAT
Source organism: Roseibium litorale (assembly GCF_014842915.1). GTDB lineage: Bacteria > Pseudomonadota > Alphaproteobacteria > Rhizobiales > Stappiaceae > Roseibium > Roseibium litorale. The sequence goes on from NZ_JACYXI010000001.1 coordinate 318,288, forward strand.
AGCAACGATGTCGCCTGCATAGGCAATATCGAGGTCTTCACGGCTGTTAGAGTGCATCTGCATCATGCGGCCGACGCGCTCTTTCTTCTCCTTAACAGTGTTCTGGAGGGACACACCCTTGGACAGAACACCGGAGTAGATGCGGCAGAACGTGAGCGAACCGACGAACGGGTCGTTCATGATCTTGAAGGCCAGCATCGAGAGCGGCTCTTCATCACCGGACTTACGGACGACTTCGCCCTCAGTCTTCGGATCGATGCCCTTGATGGCCGGAACTTCAACCGGGCTCGGCAGATAGTCGACAACAGCGTCGAGCAGCGGCTGAACGCCCTTGTTCTTGAAGGCAGAGCCACACAGAACCGGAACGAAATCGCTGTTGATGGTGCCCTTGCGGATGATTTCCATCAGCTTCTCGTTGGTCGGCTCTTCGCCTTCCAGATAAGCTTCCATGGCAGCTTCATCAGCTTCGACCGCGGTTTCGATCATCAGATCGCGGAATTCCTGAGCCTTGTCAGCCAGGTCAGCCGGGATCTCGACTTCGTCCCACTGGGCGCCGAGAGATTCATCGCGCCAAATCAGCGCCTTCATCTTGATCAGGTCGACCAGGCCAGCGAATTCGTTTTCAGCCCCAACCGGGATCTGAAGAACCAGCGGAGTGGCACCAAGACGGGTCTTGATCATCTCAACGCAGCGATAGAAATCGGCGCCGAGCTTGTCCATCTTGTTGACGAAGATCATCCGCGGAACGTGGTACTTGTCAGCCTGACGCCAGACCGTTTCGGTCTGCGGCTCAACACCAGCGTTGGCGTCGAGCAGGGCCACGGCACCGTCGAGCACGCGCAGGGAGCGTTCAACTTCAATGGTGAAGTCAACGTGGCCCGGGGTGTCGATGATGTTCAGGCGCTTCTCTTTCCAGAACGCGGTGGTAGCAGCGGAGGTAATCGTGATGCCACGCTCCTGCTCCTGCTCCATCCAGTCCATGGTGGCAGCACCGTCATGAACTTCACCGATCTTGTGGCTCTTGCCAGTATAGAACAGGATCCGCTCGGTCGTGGTCGTCTTGCCAGCATCGATGTGAGCCATGATGCCGAAGTTGCGGTAGTCCTCGATTTTATGCGTGCGCGACATAGCGTCAGCCTTTCCGAGTCCAGATTACCAGCGGTAGTGCGAGAACGCGCGGTTGGCATCAGCCATACGGTGCGTGTCTTCGCGCTTCTTCACTGCAGTGCCACGGTTGTTGGCAGCGTCCAGCATTTCACCGGACAGGCGGTCAACCATGGTGGTTTCGTTGCGGTTGCGGGCTGCAGTAATCAGCCAGCGGATCGCAAGAGCCTGACGGCGGTCAGAGCGAACTTCGACCGGAACCTGGTAGGTTGCGCCACCGACGCGGCGGGAGCGGACTTCCACCTGCGGCATGACGTTTTCAAGAGCTGCGTGGAACACTTCGATCGGGTTCTCGCGGGTCTTGTTTGCGATGACATCGAATGCACCGTAAACGATGCGTTCTGCGGTCGACTTCTTGCCGTCGTACATGATGGAATTCATGAACTTGGTGACGACCATATCCCCGAACTTCGGATCCGGGTTGATTTCGCGTTTTTCTGCGCGGTGACGACGGGACATCTAATGTGCTCCTTACTTCGGCCGCTTCGCGCCGTACTTGGACCGGCGCTGCTTACGATCCTTGACGCCCTGCGTATCGAGCACACCACGGATGATGTGATAACGAACGCCCGGCAAATCCTTGACGCGGCCGCCGCGGATCATGACCACGGAGTGTTCCTGAAGGTTGTGGCCTTCACCAGGAATGTAACCGATCACTTCGAAGCCGTTGGTCAGGCGGATCTTAGCCACCTTACGCAGAGCCGAGTTCGGCTTCTTCGGCGTCGTTGTGTAGACGCGGGTGCAAACACCACGCTTCTGCGGGCAGGCCTCCATGGCCGGCACCTTGTTCCGCTTGGGCGGATCTTTCCGCGGATTGCGGATCAGCTGGTTGATGGTCGGCATTCTGTGCCCTTTACCTCGTCCATCCAAAAACTCGTATGCATCTCAAGTTCACCGATTCCGACATGCAGAATCGCGCCCGCCCATCCAATCAAGGATGGCAGGCGCTTGCGAACCAGAGGACCGCAGGTTGCCCTGAGGTCATGCAATCGACGCTTATTCGCCTATATGAACCCGGCAGCGTTTAAGTCTTCTTGGTCCGGCGCGAGTCGCGCTCGGACAATCAGGGGACCTACCGCCTGCCATCGGGATGCGCGGAACCTACTCATCACTCCCCTCTACGTCAAGTGGTTTGTCTGAAAAATGCGAGATTCCCGCCATCCATACGGATCTGCGGAATCCTGCGGTTTTTAGACACCTCAACAAGCAATATATGGCACAAAAAATGCCAATTCGGGTCATGTTATTGCGCCACCTCTGTCCGCACACGCATTCAGAGCTAAACAGAGCGTTAACAGGATGAGTCAATTCCGAACAACAACGACGTGAATCGTTCTGCAGGATTCGCGTGGCTGCCATGCAGCCCCGCATCAAAATGCATCCGGAAGGATTCGGTTCGGAAAGCAGTCCCCTCTCCTCTTCCCTCCGCACGCCTCTCAGTCGTCCTCATTGAAGGTGATGATGGCCACATTGCCCGAGAGCGCATCCTGATAGGCGCCTTCGTAGATCGCATCATCCGGCTCGCCATCCATGACGCCAATCTGGTCCAGCTCCGCTTCCGCATAGCCTTGGGCCGCGAGGGCCTCCAGCGTCTTGCGGACGGCGCTGTCGTCGTCAGGAGCGGTCAGCATGGCGTGGATCTCCATGGGCTCCCCCTCGCCTGCCTGCTCTTCCGTCCACACCCGTCCGATCACGATGAACACGGTCGGCTCGATGGCATCTTCGTTGTCATTCATATTCTTGTCTCCATTTGGCCTTCGGACACCAGTGAACACCCGATGCCGGTCAGAAAAAAGGCCGCCCGGAGGCGGCCTTTCCAATCTTGCTATGGACGTGCCTTACTCGGCAGCACCGCTGAGGTCTTCGAGCAGACCCTCTGCCGCGCTGTCGGAAGACGCCTGCCGGCGCGCGTCCTGGATCAGGTCGTCGCGATGGCTTGCGATCTTGCGGATGCGCTTCATCACTCCGCCGGTACCAGCCGGGATCAGACGGCCCACAATCACGTTTTCCTTCAGGCCGACCAGCGGATCGATCTTGCCGTTGACGGCAGCATCGGTAAGCACGCGGGTCGTTTCCTGGAAAGACGCAGCCGAGAAGAACGACCGGGTCTGCAGGGACGCCTTGGTGATGCCGAGCAGAACCGGATTGCCCTTTGCAGGGTCGCGGGCCTCGTTGATCGCCTTCTCGTTGGCAGCGTCGAAGTCGAGCTTGTCGACCTGTTCGCCCGGGAAGAACTCGGTGTCACCGGACTCGGTGATTTCGATCTTCTGCAGCATCTGACGGACGATCACTTCAATATGCTTGTCGTTGATCGTCACGCCCTGGAGCCGGTAGACTTCCTGGATTTCATTGACGAGGTAGGCAGCCAGTGCCTCCACGCCCTTGACCGCCAGAATGTCATGCGGTGCCGGGTTGCCGTCGAGCACGTACTCACCCTTTTCAATGGCATCGCCTTCCTGCAGGTGGAAGTGCTTGCCCTTCGGGATGAGGTATTCGACGGGTTCCAGAGCCTCGTCATTCGGCTCGATGATGATGCGGCGCTTGTTCTTGTAGTCGCGGCCGAAGCGGATCGTCCCGGAGATTTCCGCGATGATCGCATGGTCCTTCGGACGGCGGGCTTCGAACAGTTCCGCAACGCGCGGCAGACCACCGGTGATGTCCTTGGTCTTGGCGCTTTCCAGCGGGATACGGGCCAGAACGTCACCAGCCTTGACGCGCGCTCCCGGCTGAACCGAGAGAATGGCGTCCACGGACAGGAGCAGACGTGCATCGCCGCCGCGAGCGACCTTGGAGATTTCCCCCTTGTCGTTCTTGACCACGATTGCCGGCTTCAGGTCCTGGCTGCGCTGGTTCGAACGCCAGTCGATAACGACACGCTTCGTGATACCGGTCGCCTCGTCGGCCGTCTCCTGAACGGACGCGCCATCGACCAGATCCTCGAAGTCCACGATACCATCGACTTCCGAGAGCATCGGACGGGTGTAAGGATCCCACTCGGCGATCCGCTGGCCGCGCTTGACGGCGTCGCCATCGTCCACGTGCAGCTTGGAGCCGTAGGCAATCCGGTGCACGGCGCGCTCATTGCCGTCGCTGTCGGTGACAACGATGGACATGTTGCGGACCATGGCGATCAGATTGCCATCGGAATCCCGAGCCACGCTGCGATTACGCATGGAAACCGTACCGTCGACGTTGGATTCGATGAACGAAGAGTCCACCACCTGCGCCGTACCACCGATGTGGAACGTACGCATGGTCAGCTGGGTGCCCGGCTCACCGATCGACTGAGCAGCGATAACGCCGACAGCTTCGCCCATGTTCACCGGCGTCCCGCGCGCAAGGTCACGGCCATAGCAGGTTGCACAGACGCCCGTTTCGGTTTCACAGGTCAGAACCGAACGGATCTTGATCTGCTGAACCTTGGCAGCTTCGATGAGGTCCACGTCCTTCTCGTCGATGAGGCGGCCCTTCGGCACGATGATCTCACCGGTCTGATGGTTGTAGACGTCTTCAGCGGTCGTACGGCCCAGAACACGCATGCCCAGGGTCGCGATGACGTTACCGGCATCGACGATCGGGGACACGGTGATCCCACGCTCGGAACCACAATCCGGCTCGAGAATGATTGAGTCCTGTGCCACGTCGACGAGACGGCGGGTCAGGTAACCGGAGTTAGCCGTCTTCAGAGCCGTATCGGCCAGACCCTTACGGGCACCGTGGGTCGAGTTGAAGTACTCGAGAACCGAGAGGCCTTCCTTGAAGTTCGAGATAATCGGGTTTTCGATGATCTCGCCCGACGGCTTGGCCATCAGACCACGCATACCGGCCAGCTGCTTCATCTGCTGGGGCGAACCACGGGCACCGGAGTGCGACATCATGTAAACCGAGTTCATCGGCTTCTGACGTCCGGTCTCCTCGTCGATCTGAACCGCCTTAATGCGGCCCATCATCTCGTCGGCGACCTTGTCGGTGCACTTTGCCCAGGCATCAACGACCTTGTTGTACTTCTCACCCTGGGTGATCAGACCGTCGTTGTACTGCTGCTCGTATTCGGTGACGAGGGCGGCGGTTTCGGCAACAAGCTTCTGCTTGGTGTCCGGAATCACCATGTCGTCCATGCCGAAGGAGATGCCGGCGGCGCAGGCGTTCTTGAAGCCCAGCTGCATGATCCGGTCACAGAAGATCACGGTCTCCTTCTGACCACACGCACGGTACACCGCGTCGATCATCTTGGAGATGTCCTTCTTCGTCATCAGCTTGTTGCAGATGTCGAAGGGAACTTCGTGGTGCTTCGGCAGCAGCTCGGCAATGAGCATACGGCCCGGAGTTGTCTCGAAGATCTCGGACGTCGGATTGCCATCGGCGTCGATGTTCCGGTAACGACCGCGGATCTTCGTGTGCAGCGTGATGACCTTGTTGGCAATGGCGTGATGGATCTCGCCAATATCCGAGAAGGCCATGCCTTCGCCCGGCTCCTTCTCTGCCATGATCGACAGATAATAGAGGCCCAGAACGATATCCTGCGACGGAACGATGATCGGGCCACCGTTTGCCGGATGCAGAATGTTGTTGGTCGACATCATCAGCGTGCGGGCTTCAAGCTGGGCTTCCAGCGAGAGCGGCACGTGAACAGCCATCTGGTCACCGTCGAAGTCGGCGTTGAAGGCCGAGCAGACGAGCGGGTGCAGCTGGATCGCCTTGCCTTCGATCAGGGTCGGTTCGAAGGCCTGGATGCCAAGACGGTGCAGCGTGGGTGCGCGGTTCAGGAGAACCGGGTGCTCACGGATAACCTCGTCAAGGATATCCCAGACTTCCGGACGTTCCTTTTCAACCAGCTTCTTGGCCTGCTTCACCGTGGAGGAGAAACCCTTGGCGTCGAGGCGCGAATAGATGAAGGGCTTGAACAGCTCAAGCGCCATCTTCTTCGGCAGGCCGCACTGGTGCAGCTTCAGTTCCGGACCCACGGTGATAACCGAACGGCCGGAATAGTCGACGCGCTTGCCGAGCAGGTTCTGACGGAAGCGGCCCTGCTTGCCCTTGAGCATGTCGGACAGCGACTTCAGCGGACGCTTGTTGGCGCCGGTGATGACGCGGCCACGGCGGCCGTTGTCGAACAGGGCGTCAACAGACTCCTGCAGCATGCGCTTTTCGTTCCGGATGATGATATCCGGAGCGCGCAGCTCGATCAGGCGCTTCAGGCGGTTGTTACGGTTGATCACGCGGCGGTACAGATCGTTCAGATCCGAAGTCGCGAAGCGGCCACCATCCAGCGGAACCAGCGGACGCAGATCCGGCGGGATCACCGGAACGACGGTCATGATCATCCACTCGGGCTTGTTGCCCGATTCCATGAAGGCTTCGATGACCTTCAGGCGCTTGGCCAGCTTCTTCGGCTTCAGCTCGGTGGTGGCTTCCGCGATCTCGACGCGCAGCTGCTCGCTGATGCGCTCCAGGTCGAGGCTCATCAGGATTTCACGGATCGCTTCAGCGCCGATCATAGCGGTGAAAGCGTCTTCGCCGTATTCGTCCTGAGCCGCGATGAAGTCTTCTTCAGACAGAAGCTGATGCTGCTTGAGCGGCGTCAGGCCCGGCTCGAGAACGACGTAGTTCTCGAAATAGAGCACCCGCTCCAGATCCTTCAGCGTCATGTCGAGCAGAAGGCCGATACGGGACGGCAGGGACTTCAGGAACCAGATGTGCGCGACAGGAGCGGCCAGCTCAATGTGGCCCATGCGCTCGCGGCGCACGCGGCTCAGCGTGACTTCCACGCCGCACTTTTCACAAATGACGCCCTTGTACTTCATGCGCTTGTACTTGCCGCAAAGGCATTCGTAATCCTTGATCGGGCCAAAGATACGGGCGCAGAAGAGGCCGTCACGTTCCGGCTTGAACGTACGGTAGTTGATCGTTTCCGGCTTTTTGATTTCGCCGAAAGACCAGGACATGATCTTTTCCGGGCTCGCCAGCGAGATCCGGATGTTGTCAAAGGTCTGAGCGGGAGCCTGTTGATTGAACAGGTTCATGACCTCATGATTCATGGTCTATCTCCTTCGATGCGCGGAGAGGGAGCTGGCCATTTGGCCAACTCCCCTGTCTCCGGCATTCCAAGTCCAAATTCGGTCTTTTTGATGCCCTCGGGATTACTCGGCCGCATCAGCGACTTCGCCATCCTCGATCTGGGGCACATCGGTACGCTGAAGTTCTACGTTCAGGCCGAGAGACCGCATTTCCTTTACAAGCACGTTGAAGCTTTCCGGAATGCCGGCTTCGAAGGTGTCGTCCCCGCGCACGATGGCCTCATAGACCTTCGTACGGCCGGCAACGTCATCCGACTTGACCGTGAGCATTTCCTGCAGCGTGTAGGCTGCACCGTAAGCTTCAAGCGCCCAGACCTCCATTTCACCGAAGCGCTGGCCACCAAACTGCGCCTTACCACCCAGCGGCTGCTGTGTGACGAGCGAGTACGGACCGATCGAACGGGCGTGGATCTTGTCGTCGACCAGGTGGTGGAGCTTCAACATATAGATGTAGCCCACGGTGACCTGGCGGTCGAATTCCTCACCCGTACGTCCGTCGTACAGCGTCGATTGACCGGACGGCTTCAGACCAGCGATCTTCAGAGCTTCGACGACATCCGGCTCACGCGCACCGTCGAAGACCGGGGTCGCGATGGACACGCCCTTCTTCAGTTGCTCGGCCAGACGGACGATGCCTTCGTCGTCGTAGTCCTTGACGCTGTCGCCCTTCAGGTTGTCGCCGTAGATCTCGACGATCTTGCCACGAAGCTGCTCGACTTCACCGGACTTGCGGTACTGATCGTACAGTTCGCCGATCCGCTTGCCCATGCCGGAACAAGCCCAGCCCAGGTGCGTTTCGAGAATCTGACCGACGTTCATGCGCGACGGCACGCCCAGCGGGTTCAGCACGATATCGACATGCGTACCGTCTTCCAGGAACGGCATGTCTTCGCACGGGTTGATCTTGGAGACCACACCCTTGTTCCCGTGACGGCCGGCCATCTTGTCGCCCGGCTGGATCTTGCGCTTAACGGCAACGAAGACCTTGACCATCTTCATGACGCCCGGCGGCAGTTCGTCACCGCGCTGCAGCTTCTCGACCTTGTCGATGAAACGCTGCTCGAGACGCTTGCGGCTGTCGTCATACTGACCGCGCAGAGCCTCGATCTCGGACATGAACTTCTCGTCATCGGTGGCAAACTGCCACCACTGCGAGCGCGGGAACTCATTCAGGACATCACCGGTCAGAACCGTGTCCTTCTTGGAACCCTTCGGTCCGCTGACAGCGGTCTTGCCCAGCAGCATCTCGGCCAGACGGCCGTAGACGTTACGGTCAAGGATCGCCTGTTCGTCGTCCCGGTCCTTGGCGAGGCGTTCGATTTCCTCACGCTCGATGGCCATCGCGCGCTCGTCTTTTTCAACGCCGTGGCGGTTGAAGACGCGCACTTCCACGATGGTACCGGCAACCCCCGGCGGCAAGCGCAGGGAGGTGTCGCGAACGTCGGAAGCCTTTTCACCGAAGATGGCGCGCAGAAGCTTTTCTTCCGGCGTCATCGGGCTTTCGCCCTTCGGCGTGATCTTGCCGACCAGAATGTCGCCCGGATGAACTTCAGCGCCGATGTACACGATACCGGCTTCGTCGAGGTTCTTCAGAGCCTCTTCGGAGACGTTCGGGATATCACGCGTGATTTCTTCCGGCCCAAGTTTCGTGTCACGTGCCATCACTTCGAATTCCTCGAGGTGGATGGAGGTGAACACGTCGTCGGACACGATCCGCTCGGAGAGCAGGATGGAATCTTCGAAGTTATAGCCGTTCCATGGCATGAATGCGACGAGCACGTTCCGGCCAAGAGCCAGATCGCCCAGATCGGTGGACGGACCATCGGCGATGATATCGCCCTTGGAGATCACGTCACCCACCCGGACCAGCGGACGCTGGTTGATACAGGTGTTCTGGTTGGAACGCTGGAACTTCATCAGACGGTAGATGTCGACGCCCGACTTGGACGGATCGAGATCTTCCGTTGCGCGGATAACGATACGGGTCGCATCGACCTGGTCGACAACACCGCCACGGCGGGCACCGATCGCAGCGCCGGAGTCACGGGCCACGATGGGCTCCATGCCGGTGCCGACGAACGGAGCTTCAGCGCGTACCAGCGGCACGGCCTGACGCTGCATGTTCGAGCCCATCAGTGCGCGGTTGGCGTCATCGTTCTCAAGGAACGGAATGAGCGCGGCCGCGACCGACACGAGCTGCTTCGGCGACACGTCCATAAGGTCCACGCGGTCCGACGGGACCATCATGTTTTCACCGGCGTGACGGCAGGTGATCAGTTCAGTGGTGAACCGGCCGTCTGCGTCATACTCGGCGTTGGACTGTGCAACGTAGTGCTTCGCCTCTTCCATGGCGGAGAGATAAACCACATCGTTGGTAACAACACCGTCCTTGACCTTGCGGTACGGGCTTTCGATGAAGCCGTACTTGTTGACGCGGGCGAAGGTTGCCAGCGAGTTGATCAGACCGATGTTCGGGCCTTCCGGCGTTTCAATCGGGCAGATACGGCCATAGTGCGTCGGATGCACGTCGCGGACTTCGAAGCCAGCGCGCTCGCGGGTCAGACCACCCGGCCCAAGAGCCGACAGACGGCGCTTGTGGGTGACTTCCGAAAGCGGGTTGGTCTGGTCCATGAACTGCGACAGCTGCGAGGAACCGAAGAACTCGCGCACGGCAGCAGCAGCCGGCTTCGCGTTGATCAGATCCTGCGGCATGACCGTGTCGATCTCAACGGAGCTCATACGCTCCTTGATCGCACGTTCCATGCGCAGCAGACCGACGCGGTACTGGTTTTCCATGAGTTCGCCGACCGAACGCACACGGCGGTTGCCGAGGTTGTCGATGTCGTCGATCTCACCCTTGCCGTCGCGCAGTTCCAGCAGAACCTTGATCACGGAGAGGATGTCATCCTTGCGCAGAACGCGCACGGTGTCTTCACACTCCAGATCGAGGCGCATGTTCATCTTCACGCGGCCAACGGCGGAAAGGTCGTAGCGCTCAGCGTCGAAGAACAGCGACTGGAACATGGCTTCCGCGGTGTCGACCGTGGGCGGCTCGCCCGGGCGCATGACGCGGTAGATGTCGAAGAGCGCATCCTCACGGGATTCGTTCTTGTCGACGGCCAGCGTGTTCCGGATGTAAGCGCCGGTGTTGACATGGTCGATGTCGAGGATCGTCAGCTCGTGATAGCCACGATCGATCAGCTCTTCAAGGGATTTGCCGTTCAGCTCTTCACCAGCTTCCGCGTAGATCTCGCCCGACTTCATGTCGACGATATCTTCGGCCAGATACTGGCCATGCAGATCTTCGTCCATGACCTTCAGGCCGGTAACGCCCTTTTCGGTCAGCTGCTTGATCGTGCGCGCAGTGATCTTGCGGCCGGCTTCGACGACAACTTCACCGCTGTCGGCGTCAACCAGGTCGTAGGAGGCCTTGTTGCCCTTCAGACGGTTGCCATCGAACGGCATGCGCCAGGAGCCATCGGCCTGACGCTTGTATTCGATGCGGTTGTAGAAGGTGTTCAGGATCTCTTCGCCATCAAGGCCAAGAGCCATCAGCAGCGAGGTGACCGGGATCTTGCGGCGGCGGTCGATACGCGCATAGACGATGTCCTTGGCGTCGAATTCGATATCGAGCCAGGAACCGCGGTACGGAATGACGCGGGCAGCAAACAGCAGCTTGCCGGAAGAATGGGTCTTGCCCTTGTCATGATCGAAGAAGACGCCCGGGGAACGGTGCATCTGGGAGACGATCACGCGTTCCGTGCCGTTGACAATGAACGTGCCGTTGTCTGTCATGAACGGCATGTCGCCCATGTAGACATCCTGCTCCTTTATGTCCTTGACGGACTTGGCGCCGGTATCTTCATCGACGTCGAACACGATCAGGCGCAGGGTCACCTTCAGCGGTGCTGCGAACGTGATACCGCGCTGGCGGCACTCGTCGATGTCATATTTAGGCGCTTCGAATTCGTAGGACACGAACTCAAGCAGGGAGGTGCCCGCAAAATCAGAAATCGGGAAAACGGACTGGAAGACAGCTTCCAGACCATCGACATGACGGCCGCCACCTGGCATCTCATCGACCTGAAGGAACTGGTCATAAGAAGCCTTCTGAACCTCGATGAGGTTTGGCATGGCCGCGACATCGCGGATGGATCCGTAGTATTTCCGGACTTTTTTGCGACCGTTGAACGTTTGGGTCATTGTCGCTCCTCGTATCGGCCGGGTAACGGCTGGCCGAAACGCCCCTTTTTCAATCGGGCCAAGGCCCAGGCGCTTCGGAAAACCGTCCCCCTAGTGGGACGTTTACCCCGGAACCGGGAAAACCCGCCGGGGCAAGAAAACGGTCCCGGGATGATCCCGGGACCGCGATGGGCTTAAAGCCCTATTACTTCAGCTCAACCTTAGCGCCAGCTTCTTCAAGCTTCTTCTTCAGGTCTTCTGCTTCAGCCTTGGAAACCTGTTCCTTGACGGTCTTCGGAGCGCCTTCGACGAGCTCCTTAGCTTCCTTCAGGCCCAGGCCCGTGATTGCACGGACTTCCTTGATGACGTTGATCTTCTTGTCGCCAGCGTCAGCCAGAACGACGTCGAATTCGGTCTTTTCTTCTTCAGCGGCAGCAGCCGGGCCAGCAGCAGCAGCAACTGCGACCGGAGCAGCAGCGGAAACGCCCCACTTCTCTTCGAGAAGCTTGGACAGTTCAGCAGCTTCCATGACGGTCAGCGCGGACAGTTCATCAACGAGCTTGTTCAGATCAGCCATTTTTCAGTACCTTAAAGTTCGAACCAAATCTTTGGTTACAGACAGTGTATTGGGACGCCTTATGCGGCCTCGTCCTTCTTGGCATACGCGCCGAAGACGCGGGCGAGCTGCCCGGCCGGAGCGTTGACAACCTGGGCGATACGGGTCGCCGGGGTCTGGATCATGCCAACCAGCTTTGCACGCAGCTCGTCGAGCGACGGCATGGAAGCCAGAGACTTGACCCCTTCCGGGTTCAGGTTGGTGGAGCCCAGAGCACCGCCGATGACAACGAGCTTGTCGTTGGTCTTGGCGAAATCCACGACTGCCTTCGGGGCTGCGACCGGATCATCGGAATAAGCGATGATGGTCGGACCCGTGAACAGATCGGAGATGTGTTCCAGTTCCGTGCCTTGAAGGGCAAGTTTCACAAGGCGGTTCTTTGCGACTTTGACAGTGCCGCCGGCAGCGCGCACGGACGAACGAAGTGCCGTCATCTGCGCAACCGAAAGACCTGCATAGTGCGCGACGACGACAACGCTGGTGTTACCCAGTTCGCCGTTGAGAGCCGTCACGAACTCGTGCTTTTCCGCTCTTTCCACTTGCCTTCTCCAGTTGGTGGCGTTACCGCCACCGGTTTACCTTTGCCACATGCGCGGTTCCCGAACCCGGGAACGCCACATGCGACGCTCAGGGGTCCTGTCCCCTCGCCCGCGTCTGAGAACGCATGGCAAGGTCTGGTTCGAACCTCTGCCCCATCGGGGAAAACTGGTTCTCACCTATCTATGCAGGCCCATTCGGCTTAAACCGGTTTCCCGGCACCTGCAGTCTCGGACAGGGATGACCCGGCAGCGAACCGCCGGATCGATCCGGATGGTTGCCCAGCCGGAAACTTGTCAATCCGCGAACGGATTATTCGGCGATCGTTGCCAGATCGACCTTCACGCCCGGACCCATCGTGGAGGACAGAGCGATGCGCTTCAGGTAAGAACCCTTTGCGCCAGTCGGCTTTGCCTTCTGGATGGCGTCGACGAGAGCCTTGATGTTCTCAACCAGGGCATCCTGGGAGAACGACAGCTTGCCAACACCGGCGTGAACGATACCGGCCTTTTCGACGCGGAACTGCACAGCGCCGCCCTTTGCATCGCGAACTGCAGACGCGACGTCCGGGGTCACGGTGCCAACCTTCGGGTTTGGCATCAGGCCGCGCGGGCCGAGAACCTTACCGAGACGGCCAACGAGCGGCATCATGTCCGGGGTTGCAATGCAGCGATCGAAATCGATCTTGCCGCCCTGGACTTCTTCCACCAGCTCTTCAGCACCAACAACGTCTGCACCGGCTGCACGAGCCTGGTCGGCCTTGTCACCACGTGCGAACACGGCAACGCGAACGCTCTTGCCAGTACCGTTCGGCAGAACGCAGACACCGCGGACCATCTGGTCGGCGTGACGCGGGTCAACACCGAGGTTAATTGCGATTTCGACGGTTTCGTCAAACTTGGCCGTGCCGCGTTCCTTGATCAGGCCGAGAGCCTCACCCAGGGAATAGGTCTTGTTGCGGTCGATGCCTTCGCGAGCTGCGCTGATGCGCTTTCCTACCTTAGCCATGAACCTTACTCCGTGACCTCGAGGCCCATGGAACGGGCGGAACCTTCAACCATCAGCATTGCTGCTTCGATGTCGTTGGCGTTCAGATCTTTCATCTTGGCTTCGGCGATTTCCTTCACCTGAGCCTTCGTGACAGAACCAACGGTGCCACGGCCCGGAGTCTTGGAACCGGACTTGAGGCCAGCAGCCTTCTTCAGGAAGAAGGAGACCGGAGCGGTCTTGATCGCGAACGTGAACGACTTGTCAGAGAAGTACGTGATCACGACCGGGCAAGGCGCACCCTTTTCGATATCCTGGGTCTGCGCGTTGAACGCCTTGCAGAACTCCATGATGTTCAGGCCGCGCTGACCCAGCGCAGGACCGATCGGGGGCGACGGAGTTGCGGAACCGGCAGGCACCTGCAACTTAATGTAACCATCAATTTTCTTCGCCATTATTCTCTCCAAATGCGAATGCCGGACATGGCCGTCCAGCTTCTTCAGGAGTTGGTGGTAGGGCCCTTGAGCGATGCCCGGCGATGAGCATCAGAACCTGCCACCCACTTCCGATCCGGCACACAAAGCGCGCAGATCAACGACTGCGCCGCCCTGAGGCGGCACAAAAGGGTCAGACCTTATCGACCTGACCAAACTCGAGCTCGACCGGAGTTGCGCGACCGAAGATGGACACAGCAACCTTCAGACGGGCGCGCTCATCATCCACTTCCTCGACAATGCCGGAGAAGGAGGCAAACGGACCGTCCGACACCCGGACGTTTTCACCGACCTCGAAGCTGACAGACGGCTTCGGACGCTCAACACCTTCCTGAACCTGATTCAGGATGCGCATGGCTTCAGCTTCGGAAATCGGCAGAGGCTTACCCTTGCCGCCAAGAAACCCGCTCACCTTCGGCGTGTCCTTGACCAGGTGGAAAGCCTCATTGGTCATGTCCATCTTGACGAGAACATAACCCGGGAAGAACTTGCGCTCGGCGTCAACCTTGCGGCCGCGGCGCACTTCAACAACCTTTTCAGTCGGAACGAGAATCTCATCAAAGAGATCCTCAAGCCCCTGCTGTTCGACCTTCTCGCGAATGGCCTCGGCGACCTTCCTCTCGAAATTGGAATAGGCGTGTACGATGTACCAGCGCTTGGCCATAACAGTCTTATCCGCTTCTTATTCTTCTAGAGTTCCTGCGCCGGGCGGCGAAAATCAGCCACCCACACCGAGAAGATAACCAACACCCAAAGCCATCAGCTCATCGGCAGCCAGGAAGAAAATCGACGCAATGAGAACCATCACGAACACCATCAAGGTGGTGATTGCGGTCTCGCGGCGCGTAGGCCAGGTCACCTTCCGGGTTTCGGAGCGCACCTGCTGGACAAATGTAAAAGGGTTGGACTTGGCCATTCCGATTCCGGTCTGTTAAACACGAGTGGGCGCGCAGAAATTTCCGCGCGCCTCACCCGAGAAGTCTCTTTAAGCTCTCGGGAGCCAATGATCAAGAGCAAAAATGGCAGGGGCAGCAGGGCTCGAACCCGCGACCTGCGGTTTTGGAGACCGCCGCTCTACCAACTGAGCTATACCCCTTCAGAGTGCCGGATCCAGATCTTGACCCGGCTTGCTCTTGTGATCCCCGAACCGAAACCCTGGGATCGGAGGGAACCGGATCACAAGGACCCGATTCCCGTCACCTTATATGATCAGGCGATGATGGATGCAACCACGCCGGCGCCGACGGTACGGCCACCTTCGCGGATAGCGAAGCGCAGGCCGTCTTCCATGGCGATCGGCACGATCAGCGTGACCACGACCGACACGTTGTCGCCCGGCATCACCATTTCTGTGCCTTCCGGCAGTTCAACGATGCCCGTCACGTCGGTCGTGCGGAAGTAGAACTGCGGACGGTAGTTCGTGAAGAACGGAGTGTGACGGCCGCCTTCTTCCTTGGTCAGGATGTAGGCTTCTGCCTTGAACTTCGTGTGCGGGGTTACAGAACCCGGCTTGCAAAGAACCTGGCCACGCTCAACATCTTCACGGCCAACGCCGCGGATCAGGGCACCGATGTTGTCGCCTGCTTCACCGCTATCCAGCAGCTTGCGGAACATTTCAACGCCGGTAACCGTCGTCTTGCGGGTATCCTTGATGCCGACGATCTCGACTTCTTCACCAACCTTGACGATACCGCGCTCGACGCGGCCGGTCACAACCGTGCCGCGGCCGGAGATCGAGAACACGTCTTCGATCGGCATCAGGAACGGCTGGTCCTTCGGACGTTCCGGGGTCGGGATGTAGGCGTCGACAGCGTCCATCAGGGCGCGGATCGCGTCACGGCCGATAGCCGGGTCGCGGTTTTCGACAGCTGCCAGAGCAGAACCCTTGACGATCGGAATGTCGTCGCCCGGGAAGTCGTAGGAGGACAGCAGCTCGCGCAGTTCCATTTCGACGAGCTCGAGGAGCTCTTCGTCATCGACCTGGTCGACCTTGTTCAGGAACACGACGAGGGCCGGAACGCCAACCTGACGGGCGAGCAGGATGTGCTCGCGGGTCTGCGGCATCGGGCCGTCAGCTGCCGAGCAAACCAGGATCGCGCCGTCCATCTGGGCAGCACCGGTGATCATGTTCTTGACGTAGTCGGCGTGACCCGGGCAGTCAACGTGTGCGTAGTGACGGTTAGCCGTCTCATACTCAACGTGCGCCGTGGAGATGGTGATGCCGCGTGCCTTTTCTTCCGGCGCCGCGTCGATCTGGTCATAAGCCTTGGCAACCGCGCCACCAGCTTCAGCCAGCGTCATCGTGATTGCAGCCGTCAGAGTCGTCTTGCCATGGTCAACGTGGCCAATCGTGCCGATGTTGACGTGCGGCTTATTACGCTCAAATTTTTCCTTCGCCATCGCGTCGCTCTCTGTCCAATACGCGTTTCAACCGATAAAGGCTCGAGGCGGGACGCTTTCCGGCGCTACGGTCTGACCGCAAGTCGACGAATTGCTTCCCGTAAATACATTCGAGATTTGCCGTTGCTGAAGTCGCCTTCCGCGCCGGACACTCCGATCAGCACCCATGATGGAGCGGGTGAAGGGAATCGAACCCTCGTCATCAGCTTGGAAGGCTGTTGCTCTACCATTGAGCTACACCCGCGCACCGACATAAGCCGGGACTATGGTGGAGGAGGTTGGATTCGAACCAACGTAGGCTTAGCCAACGGATTTACAGTCCGTCCCCTTTAGCCACTCGGGCACTCCTCCATCAAGTCCTGCTTCGCGCCGAAGCGGTCAGGATGGCTTACCGAAGAGCCCGTCCGAACCGGACGAGCAATCCCGTGGCGCGTGTTATGCAGATGGGGGCCTTTGGTGTCAACGCCCATTTTCTGATGAAAAAGGAAATTCTTCATCTTCGCTCCGCGGGGTCCGGCACCACCTGTGAAAAAGCCGCCGGGAAACCGCAGAACTCTAGGGATTTCCATGACATGGAAGGTTCAGGGCTCAAGTGTTTTCCGGCCTGTGGATGAAATCACCCCTGTTGATTTTCTTAAGAAGAATACCGGCCGCAAGTGAATCGGTGCGGCAAAGGCACCTGCTTTTTCCAGTTTCCGCTGTCCCTTCCTCCACCCGGCACTTGCCGGAAACCGGGCTTTGGCGCAAAAGAGGCCCATGACAGACAATTCTTCGTCCTTCAGGCGCCCGGCCAAGCCGCGCCACAAGCCCGCACCACGCCGCCCTGGCCTGCCGCCAGAAGGCCCCGTGCTTCTATATGGTCTTCACACTGTGGAAGCCGCCTTTGCCAACAAGGCCCGCAAGCGCAACAAGCTCTATGCGACCGAAAATGCGCAGAACCGGCTTTCTGAGCGCGGCGTGCGCATAGATGTGCCCGTTGAAACGATGATGCCGCGCGCGCTCGACCGGATGGTCACCAAGGACGCTGTTCATCAGGGCCTGATTCTGGAAGCAGATCCCCTGCCCGCCTATGGCCCGCGCGAGCTTAAAGGGGCCCGGCTTGTGCTGGCTCTCGATCAGGTCACAGATCCGCATAACGTCGGCGCCATTCTGCGCTCCGCCGTTGCTCTTGCGGCTGACGCCGTGGTGACCACTGAACGGCACGCACCGGAAGAAGGTCCGGTGCTGGCAAAATCCGCCTCCGGCGCCCTCGACATGATTAAACATGTGCGCGTGAAGAACATGGCCCGTTTCATCACCGAGATGAAGGAAGAAGGCTTCGGCTGCATCGCCCTCGACAGCGATGGCCCGGCCTCTCTTGAAGAGACGGAATTCGGCGACAAGACCGTGCTGGTTCTGGGCAGCGAAGGCAAGGGCGTGCGCCAGGGCGTACGCGAAGCCTGCGGCACCCTCGCCCGCCTCGATATGCCCGGCGAGATCCGCTCCCTCAATGTCTCCAACGCCGCTGTGCTGTCTCTTTATGTTGCACGGATGAAGATGGGGCTTTGAACCACCCTGTCACCGGCCGGTTCAAAACCAGAACGCTATCCGCTTAAACTCCGTGCCGTCCCGGCCTTGCGCCGGGGCCTCAATTGATTGGCAACTCCGCTCCTAGATCGCTTCCTCCTGCGGGATCCTTCCGAAAGTCAGGAGGTTGCCATGCGGGTCGTGGATGTAAAATTCCTTCATGTCCCAGGGCCGGACTTCAAAGCCGCTCAATCCCGGCACCTCCGCAGTCCGGAATTCCTCATAAAGCCCATCAATGCCGCCGCCGCGGATGTAGCAGCTCGCATTCTCGCAAAGCCGCCGGTCGTCCACAGGCCAGAAATGCAGCTCCATGGAACCGCGCCGGACAATCAGCCGGGTCTCGTCCTTGTAGATCAAGCCGAAACGCAAGACGTCCCGATAGAAGGACAGCGTTTCATCGAGATCCAGAGACGGCAGAACCGGGATACAAAGAACCTCATCACTCATTGCGCATCTCCCTCAGGGGCCCGATCCGCAGGGTTCGGCAGGCTCACACTATATCCGGACTGATAGGCAATAGGCAGGAAGCGGCGGTGATACTCTGCAAAGGTCGCGTCCGGGTCCAGTTCCGGAAACAAATTGGGATGGAGCCACTTGGCAAGTTGCTGAACCGCGATGAACTCATAAGGGCTGTTGTAGAACTGGTGCCAGATGCCGTGAAAGGCGCGGGTCTTCTGGGCCGCAATCCCCGCATAGGCCGGACGGCCGGTGAACCATTCCAGCTTCTTTTCCGCTTTCGCCATATCCGCGCCGGGCCCCAGCGGGATCCAGTGCCCGCCCGGCACATAGGCCTCCCAGTCCGCGCTGGTGACAACCACATGCTCCGGGTTTGAGACGATCACCTGCTCCGGGTTGATCTGGCCAAAGGTGCCGGGCAGAAACTCCGTGCCAATGTTATCGCCACCAGCCAGATCCACATACTTGCCGAAATTCCCGTTGCCGAAAGTCAGGCAGCAATCTTCGGTATAGCCACCGATCCGCTCGATAAAGACCTTTGGCCGCTTTGGTTTTTCCCGCTCCAGCACGTCCGTCACGCGGGCCATCGCCTTTTGCCGGAAGGAGATGATCTCCTCCGCCCGCTGTTCCCGGCCCATGACCTTGCCCAGCAGACGGATCGAGGGCTCGGTGTTTTTCAAAGGCTCATGACGGAAGTCGATGTAGAGCACCGGGATACCGAGGGCAGACAGTTTGGCGATATAATCCGCATCCTCATTCGCCCGCATGGCCTCCAGATTGAGAAGAACCACATCCGGCTTCTGGATAACCGCGCCTTCAATATCGATCAGGCTGTTTTCCTGCCCCTTGAAGGACGGAAGATCCTCAAGAGCGGGAAAGGCTTTCAGATACTGCCGGTAGGTCGCAGGATCCGCCTGTTTCAGATCGTCCCGCCAGGCAGTCATATGTCCGAGCGGATCCTCCGGAGCGAGCGAGGCAACCAGATAGAGCTGCCGCCCTTCTCCAAGCAGCATCCGCTCTACGGGAACCTGCACCTCGACCTCCCGGCCCGCGACATCGACGACAGAGACCATCTTTTTCTCGTCAGCGCAGGCGGTGCCGCCAAACAAAACAAGTGTAACAACAAGCGCCAGCCCGGCAGGAGAAAATCTGGCAAAGAACATTATCAGCCTCCGTTGCAACAGCCCCTTTTTAAGGGGGCCCGCTTCCCTGCGTGGCTGATGGAACGATGGCTGGCAGGATGAGAAATATACCGGGGACGAAAGCCCGCCTGGCCACTTTGGGCAACGGCGGGTCGCCGACTCGCGCGCCGTGTTACAGAACAGCCTCGAAGCCTTCAAACTTCGGAGGACCGGCATAATAGCCGCGCGTGCCGCCAGCATTCTTGTGGGCATCGCGGAACTGCTCCGACTTGGTCCAGGCTATGAAATCCTCCCGGCTGGCCCAGACCGTATGCGACGCATAGAGCACAACGCCGGCCTCTTCATCAGCCGGGCCTTTCAGAAGATGGAAACTTTGAAAGCCCTTCAGCTCGGACAGGCGGCTGTCGCGCCCGCGCCAGACCGCTTCAAAATCCGCCTCTTGCCCCGCCTTCACCTGGAACCGGTTCATCGCGATAAACATCGTCATACTCCAGCAAATACAAACCTGGGCAAAACGCCCGGATCAAAACATGATTTATATATTCATATTTATACCCACCCTGTCTTGCAAGCTTCCCTTTTGCCCACCGCAGCCGCTCCCCGGGGAGCGGCTGGTTCCGGAAATTCTCCTGCCCCTTCTCCGCCGGAGTGGAAAACTGCCAAAGGGGGATGCACAGGAAAAAACTTTCTGCTAAAGACCCCCTCATGTGCCGGTATAGCTCAGCTGGTAGAGCATCTGATTTGTAATCAGGGGGTCGCGGGTTCGAATCCTGCTGCCGGCACCACTTTTCCCTTCCTGACATTCCTGTCGAGGCTTACGTGTCACGCCGGTCTGAAATAGGCTCTTGGCGAACAAGGTCTTTCTGCTGTTTATTGGCGCGCAGAAACACCGGAGGTAAAGAGCCTCCGCAGCCGACCGGGAACGTTGCATGAATCAGATCGCTCAGGCCACGCGAAGCGGAAACAGTTTCCGCCACCTTGCCTTCGTGGCCAGCGACACGGCAGAGGCGCAGGAGGCAAAAGAGCGCCTGTCCGCCATTTATGGCGGCACCGCGCCAGAAGATTCCGATGCGATCGTCGCCCTCGGCGGCGACGGGTTGATGCTGCAAACCCTGCATGCGTTTCTGGGCACCAGGATACCGATTTACGGTATGAACCGCGGTTCGGTCGGCTTTCTCATGAATGAATACCGAGAAGAGGGTTTGCTCGAACGCATCTCAAATGCGGATATCACCGCAATCCACCCGTTGAGCATGACGGTCACCGACAAGGACGGACTGCAGTATACGGCCCGGGCAATCAACGAGGTCTCGCTTCTCCGGCAAACGTCACAAGCGGCAAGACTTCGCATTTCTGTTGATGGGCGCGTCCGCCTCGAAGAGCTGATCTGCGACGGCTGCCTCGTTGCAACCCCGGCTGGCAGCACCGCCTACAATCTTTCGGCTCATGGGCCGATCCTGCCGATCTACGCGCCGCTTCTGGCACTCACCCCAATCAGCGCCTTCAGGCCCCGCCGGTGGCGAGGCGGGCTGCTGCCCAACAGGGCCAGGGTCGACATCGAGGTTCTGGATCCAGGAAAGCGTCCGGTCAGCGCATCAGCGGACCACAAGGAGTTCCGGGACGTAATCCAGGTGACCGTTCATGAGGACGCTGATATGGACGGTTTGATCATGTTTGATTCCGACCATGGATGGGACGAGCGTATTCTGACAGAGATGTTCCGGTATTGAACCGGTACATTTCCGTTTCATTAACTGTTAAAATCAACAGCCCATAATGGTCAGCGGCATCAGGAGACGGCTCCGGGTGCTGACCAATAGCCGGAAAGACAGCAGGATGTGTGCCGACTTGACCGACGATGAGAACTATGAAGTCGTCAAGCCTCCGACGGACCTGCGCAAGAAGGTGCGCATCTTGAGCCCGCGGGAAGCCAAGAAATTCGATCCAGTGAAGGCAGCGGAAACCGCATTGGCCCGTCTCGCGCAGAACTTTGACGGCTGGATGACCAGCAGCGCGAAAGACCTTCACGACGCCTACGGGCTTCTTGAAGCACAAGGCATCAACGCCGGAACGGTCGATGGTCTCTATCAGGCAGCCCATAACTTGAAGGGCCAGGCGGCCACGCTTGGCTATCCGCTTGTCGGCGAAGTCGCAGGCAGCCTGTGTTATCTGATCGAGGAAGTCCCCTCTCCTTCGGACCTTCCCAAGGCACTCTTGGCGCAATATGTGGACGCGATCCGGGCGATGGTCAGTGAAAATGCCCGGGACCAGGACAATGCGGTTGGAACAGCGCTTCTGACAAAGCTGAACGAAGTCACGAATGACTACCTGAGCCGGGTCCGCCAGATCGGCTGACGGCAACCCGGTCCTGGCACGCGCTGAACA
Organism: Roseibium litorale; assembly: GCF_014842915.1. GTDB lineage: Bacteria > Pseudomonadota > Alphaproteobacteria > Rhizobiales > Stappiaceae > Roseibium > Roseibium litorale. Next base: position 340,294 of record NZ_JACYXI010000001.1, read on the forward strand.
GGTTTTCCCGGCGAGGCTCTACAGCCATCATGCCGCGTGCAGCGCGGGCTTTCTGAGCTGGTCCAGCACAAGACGGGCTTCCTGACGTGCGATGTCAGCGGCAAACCGCCTCAGGAATGTGACGATGTCTGTCTGCGCGGACAATCCGTCATCCTGCAGTTCGCTCAAAACCTGCTCTGTCAGTTGCTTTGTCAGCTCGAGGCTGAGGTCGCTCGTGAAGCTTCCAGCCCGCCTGCGGGCAATTTCAATGGCCAAGACAAACACTTGATATGAGCGCACCGGCAGACCCGCCTTGCGCAGAAGGGCCCTGAGTGCGGCCGGGCGGCCCGAGACCAGCGTCTGGGCAAACCGGGCAGACGGCACACCCGTCAGAGCCGACATCGCACAAACGAAAAAGCGGTTCTGGCCACAGCAGAGCGATCTGAGCAGCAGCCGTGTGGTCAATCCGCCGGTGGCCCTCAAATGTTCAACAAGTTCGGCCAGCCCGTCTTCATCCGAAGCCTCCGCAAGCTTCAGGGCGATCTTGTCCGAGGCCTCCGCCAGGAACTCCCGCTCGTCCTCCTCATCTTGCACATGCGGCAGAACCAGAGGGTGGGTTACCAGCGTTTCCGCGTGGCAGTGCAAAAGCCTGTGGCGAAGCGCGACCGGCAGCTCTGTCAGATGGAGAAGCGCGTTGCGGATGTCTGCATCCCGTCCGAACCTCTCGGTCAGGCGGGCAAGGGTTCCGGCCAAAAGGGCGGCGCCCGGATTGGTCAGCAAGGCCAGAACGGTTCCCGCTGGAGCCACCTCGGCAATTGCGGCGCAAAGTGCGGGCGAGACCTTCTTGCGGCCTGCCACCGCCTCCCCGACCTTGCCGGAAGGATGAGCAAGGCAGTCGATCAGATCCGCATCGCTCAAAAGCTGTGAACGGGACACAACCGGCACGGCGGCCTCTTCCTCATCCCCCGCAAGAGCCAGAACGACACTGAACGGAACGTCAGACCGGTCTGCGATTCCCGCCGCAAGAACGGTGCGGACCGTCACGCAAGGATCGTCCAGAAGAAGGGTCATCGCGGAAGTGAGCGCCTTCCGCGCGCCAGCGCCGAATGTGTCGTTTTTCCAAGCGCAGACCAGATCGGCAGCCGCTGTCACACGCAGGTCCTCCTGCGTATTGTCCAACCTGTTGAGCAAGTCTTGAAGAGTCATGGCACCGCTAACACAAACCGTTATTGAAGCATCATCGCTTCAAAGGCTTAACGTTCGGTTCACCATAAAAATGCGGAGGAGGATTCTGCCGCGTCACACCGGTGGAAGCAGGTCTTTCTTCTTCTGCGCCACTTCGTAGGTCAGAAACTTCGTCAGGTCCAAGGGCCCTTCGCCCAGCAGGCCATTGCTTTGCTCCTGCAGCGCAAGCGTTGTCGATGGACCAGAAGCGGCTGTGTCGGCGCTCGTGAAGATTGCCGATCTCTCAGCAGCCGAGAAGGCGGAATCGAAGCGCGAGCGCAGGGTCTGACGTTCGGAAGAGGGATCGTTCCGGAACAACGCCTGGAACGGACCTTCCGCATCATGCGCCTTGAAGGCAGACACAGCCTCATTGGTTGCTGTCTCCAGGTTTTCACCCAGGCTCTGGCTCTCGTCGGCAAAGGCCAGAACCTCGCTGCCAGACGAAACAGGCTTGTGACCTGGCACGAGACCGACAGACGAGATGCCCTTCGTGCGCTCTGGAGAAACACTGGCAATCATCGTCACGGCATCATGCTTGGAGGTGATTGCCGAATAGACTTCTGCGTTGCTGCGGGCCGTGCCGTCAGAATTATAGAAGATCGATTTATTGGCCTTGGCCTGCGCCGGGAACAGCTTGTCCGCCCGTGCCTCCGCATTGCTCTGCGTGGACTCGATCAGCCGCTTGGCTCCATTGGCGCCGAGGAAATGCGCCATATAGAGCTCGCCCTCGCTCGGATCGCGGCCAAGCTTGCGGGTCAGATAGTCCGCGTTTTTCTGAGTGAAGGCACCAGCCATCAGCGAGGCGATTTCGGGATCCTTACGCAGATTCAGGATTTCCTGCCGCGCCTGGGGATCGGACACCACATACTTGCCGCTTTTGGTCTGCTGGATTTGATCGGCGTATTTGCCAAGCCCCAGTTCAGCGCCGGATTCCTTCATCGTTTCCAGCCAAGTGGATTCAATGAACTGGAACAGTCCGGTCGCACTGGAGGTCTTGGCCTTGGCGTCCGTGTTGAAGGACGATTCACGGGCAGCGGTCTTCACAAGGTAATCGAAGGAAGTACCTGTCGATGTGCTTGCTGTTTGGAATGCTTGCTCGATCCGGGACGCGATCGAGGCAGAGTCAGCGACGCGCATTTCCCTTCTCCTCGATTGAATGGTTACTGGTTGGTTAATTTCGCACCCAATTGGTTAACAAAACCTTAACAAGCAACCTTCCCGCTCCGGCACATCCGTTGAAACCGCGTTTTCCTGTGCATTCAAATGCAAAGAGCCGGAAACACCCGGTCTCCGGCTCAAATCCGCGACGTCACTTTTGACGAGGATCTGTCAGGATTTGGGCCGTTCCAGCTCAAACACCTCGGTCACAGCGGCATAATCCATGTAGCCGAGTCGGGACAGATGCTGCACGCCGGTCATGTCCAGCCGTCCGTCTTTCAGGCAGGCATCGTCGATATGGACCGCGACCACCTGACCAAGCACGATCCAGGAATTGGTCGGCGTTCCATCCAGATCGGACGGACGGATAACCTGCAGAACCTTGCATTCCAGAGCCGCGGGAGCCGCAGCCACGCGCGGAGCCTTGACCAGCTGGCACGGGGCCATTTCCAGACCCGCCCGCTCGAACTCGGACTCCCCGTGGGGAAGTGGCGCGGATGAGGCATTCATCGCATCGCGCAGGGCAAAGCTCACCAGATTGCAGACAAACTCACCGGTGGCCTCCACATTTGCCACGGTGTCCTTGTAGCCGGAAGAGGAGAACATCACCATCGGCGGGGCATCCCCCACAGCATTGAAGAAGCTGTAAGGCGCAAGATTTGGCTTCCCCTCCGCGTCCAGTGTCGAGATCCAGCCTATGGGCCGCGGCGCGACAATCGCCTTGAACGGGTTGAACTTCAGCCCGTGATCATTGGTGGCGGTCTCGTAGAACATGGATCAGCTCTCCTGCCAGTTGGTAACAATGCCGGCGAGCTCCGGACGCGGCCGTTCGAATGGCGGCTGGGTCGGGGTGCCGATATGGATGAACCCTGCAAAACGCTCGCCTTCGCGGCGTCCGAGATAGAGGGAGGCTTCCTCGTCGAAACAATACCACTCGGACAGCCACTGGGCCGCATAGCCGGAAGCACTGGCTGCATTGACGAGAGACAGGCAAACCGCCCCAGCCGAAAGCTCCTGCTCCCAGACGGGGATCTTGGGATGGACCGCAGCCGTGCTGATAACACCGATAACCACGGCTCCGCGCGTGAAACGGGTCAGCTCTTGCTCCCGGCGGGCATCATCCAGCGGGCCATTACGCTCCTCAGCCATCTGCGCCAGCCGCTCTCCGATCGCCTTGCCCTGCCCGTCCCGGTAGATCACGAAACGCCAGGGCGCCAGTTTGCCATGATCGGGAACACGCGCGCCTGCCGTCAGGATGGCCGTCAGTTCGGCCTCATTTGGCCCGGGCGCGGACAGCGTGACAGAAGGGTGCGAGCGGCGGGTCAGCAGAAAGTCGAGAACTTCCGGACGGCGGGGGGCAAATTCAGACATGATGAAACCCTGGCTGCTTGGGTTTGAAGAGTGGAGGCCCCTTGACGTAATCCATTCACAGCCGATGTCAACCAGATGAGAAATGTCTTGAATTCGTCCCAATTTCGGACGAACAAGACAGATCATTTGAAAGCAGGGTCTACAGTCATCGAGGCTGGGATGACTCGTGCAATCGGGTAAATGGTGGAACGGGCTGATCCGGGCCGGGACACCTGCAGATGCCGGATACGGGAAACAGGCGGACAAAAGTCCGCGGCAACAGCTCCACAACGGCGGAGCCGAACAGGAAAAGTGCAGGAAGTGAGACAGCGTTTCGCCCTTTGGCTTGGTGTAGTGACGTGGATTTTGTCCGCAAGCGTATCTGCAGCGCTTGCACAGGAGCTGGCCGCTCCCTTGACGAGTGACCTCGCCACCCCTTTTTCCGCAGCTCTTTCCTCCGACAAAGCCCCAATGCCCCCGGCTCCCAAGCCCCACCCCGATGCGCCGGTAGAGGCGGCGGAAACGCCAATCGAGAACCTTCTCGACCGGGCTCCCGAGCCGCTTTTCTCAGACACGCTCGTTCCCTACGCCCCGTCCGTTCATCTGAATGCCGCCGGAACGCCTGCGGAAAATCAAGGCGCGCTTTATCTGATCGCCCGCCTGAACCGGGACAGCCAGCCGATCGAAAAAGGCCTGATCTGGCGGATTTACAGCGAGACGACAAATGAGGAAGGCCGCCTGGAGCTGGTCGCCACCTCGGAAGGCGGCGATGCGGAATTCCGGCTGGATCCTGGCGTCTACCTGATCCACACGTCCTATGGTTATGCCAGCGCGGTGAACCGCATCGTGATGGGCCGCGATGTGAAGTCTAAAATGGTGACGCTTAATGCCGGCGGGCTGAAGCTTGAGGCCGCTCTGAGCGATGACAACACGATCAAGAAGGGGCCGGTTCTCTTCGACATCTATGGCACGGAGTTCGATGAGCGCGGCGAACGCAAACTCGTCGCCCGCAACGTTCAGCCGGGCAAAATCATCCGCCTGGCAGCAGATACCTACCATGTGGTCAGCCGCTACGGCGATGCGAATGCGGTGGTACGGGCCGATATTCAGGTCATTGCCGGCAAGCTGACCGAAGCCACCATGCATCACAAGGCCGCCGGCATCACCCTAAAACTCGTCAATGCTCCGGGCGGGGAAGCCATCGCCAACACGTCATGGGCCGTTCTCAGCCCCGGCGGCGATGTTGTGGTCGAAGCCAACGGCGCCTTCCCGCGCTTCGTCCTGGCCTCCGGCGAATATGAAGTGATTGCCCGCAACAACGGCGTGAACTACCGCTCGGACTTTGAGGTCCAGACCGGCAACGACCGGGAAGTCGAGGTCATGGCCTCTGCGGAAAACGAGGCGGTTTCAAACTAGAGCACAGCCGGCTCTTGCAATCATCTTTCAAGGCCATCCGGCCAGAGGGCATGAAAAAAGCCGCTGAAAAACCAGCGGCTTGAGATTGATGACAAACCTAAGGGTTCAGGATTTTCTCTCCGCGCCGTCCCGGCCTTGAGCCGGGACCTGTCTAAATACCCTATTTCTTTCAATAAAATAGATAGACGATAGATCCCGGATCTTCGCTTCGCTACGTCCGGAAAAGCGCGGTGGTGGGGTTTGTCAGCAGACTGAAGCGCTGAAAAACCAGCGGCTTTTCTCGTTTCACATGAACGGCATATCAGCCGCGCTTCAGATCCGGCGCGATAGCCTCGTCCTTGAAGGCTGCGATCGCATCATCCAGGCTCATGGCCGTCTGGTTCTGAGAGCCCAGGCGGCGGATGTTGACCGTCCGCTCTTCGGCCTCGCGCTTGCCGCAGACCACCATGACCGGCACCTTGGCCAGCGAGTGCTCACGGACCTTGTAGTTGATCTTCTCGTTGCGGAAGTCGGTCTCGACCTTGAGACCAGCCTTGCGCAGAAGCTCAGCCACTTCCCGGCCATAGTCATCGGCTTCCGACGTGATCGTCGCCACCACGGCCTGCACCGGCGACAGCCAGAGCGGGAAGTGACCGGCGAAGTTCTCGATCAAAATGCCGAGGAAGCGTTCCATGGACCCGCAGATCGCGCGGTGGATCATCACCGGGGTCTTCTTCTCGCCATCGCTGTCGACGAAGAAGGCACCAAAGCGTTCCGGCAGGTTGAAGTCGACCTGGGTCGTGCCGCACTGCCATTCACGGCCGATGGCATCGCGCAGGGTATATTCGAACTTCGGACCGTAGAACGCGCCCTCGCCCGGCAGAATATCGGTCTTGATGCGGCCGCCGGACTGATCGGCGATCTGCTTCAGAACACGGGACATGACCTCTTCGGCATGATCCCACAGTTCATCGGACCCAACGCGCTTTTCCGGACGGGTCGAGAGTTTCACCACGATCTCGTTGAAGCCGAAGTCCTCATAGACCGACAGGATCAGGTCGTTGATCTTCAGGCACTCGGCCGCCATCTGCTCTTCCGTGCAGAAGATATGCGCGTCGTCCTGGGTGAAGCCGCGCACGCGCATCAGCCCGTGCATCGCACCCGAGGGCTCGTAACGGTGCACCGCGCCGAACTCGGCAAGGCGCAGCGGCAGGTCGCGATAGGACTTCAGCCCGTGCTTGAAAATCTGAACGTGGCCGGGGCAGTTCATCGGCTTCAGGGCGAAGACACGGGTGTCTTCAGCTTCCGTATCTGCACACTGAACGGAGAACATATTCTCCTTGTACCAGCCCCAGTGACCGGAGGTCTCCCACAGCGAGGTGTCGAGTACCTGCGGTGCATTCACCTCGTCATAGTCGGCTTCCAGACGGCGGCGCATGTAAGCGGTCAGCTTCTGGAACAGGCTCCAGCCCTTGGCATGCCAGAAGACAACGCCCGGACCTTCTTCCTGGAAATGGAACAGATCCATCTCGCGGCCAAGCTTTCGGTGATCGCGCTTCTCGGCTTCTTCCAGCATGTGGAGATAGCCCTTGAGATCCGCGTCATTCGCCCAGGCGGTGGCATAGATACGGGTCAGCATCTCGTTGTTGCTGTCCCCGCGCCAGTAGGCACCGGCCACCTTCATCAGCTTGAAGCTGTCGCCGATCTGACGGGTGTTGGCCATATGCGGGCCACGGCACAGGTCCAGCCACTGGCCCTGGCGGTAGATCTTGAGATCCTGGCCTTCCGGGATGGCATCGACCAGCTCGACCTTGTAGTCCTCGCCCTTGGCCTTGAAGAACTGCTTCGCCTCGTCCCGGCTCCAGATCTCCTTGGTGAAGGCGGCGCCACGGGCGATGATCTCGCGCATCTTCTTTTCGATGACCGGCAGATCTTCCGGCGTGAACGGCCAGTCTTCACGCGTATCCGGGTGGACGCGCTTGAAGTCGTAATAAAAACCGTTCTCGATCACCGGCCCAATGGTCACCTGGGTGCCCGGCCACAGTTCCTGCACGGCTTCCGCCATCACGTGGGCGGCATCGTGCCGGATCAGCTCAAGTGCGCGGGGATCGTCGCGGGTGACGATCTCGATCCGGGCATTGGCTGTGATCGGGTCGGAAAGGTCCTTGAGTTCCCCATCCAGGGCCATCGCCACGGCCTTCTTGGCCAGCGACTTGGAAATGCCTTCGGCGACCGCTGCACCGGTGGTGCCGGGAGCGATTTCACGAATGGAATTGTCGGGGAAAGTCAGTTGAATCATGCGTCTTCTCCTGCTCACTCCTGCGAACAAGGCAGGTAAGCTGTCGGTGTTTTGAAGGCGCCTTACATACGGGATTTGGCAGACAGGGGCAACCGCAACATTGCCGCCTCGCGCCCCGGTCAGATAGCCGTTTTCGCCCGGTCCTTGACCCTCTGGCTCAGCGCCGCATCGCGATTGGCTTTGGCCACCGCCTCCACCCCGCCGCGTGTCTCCGTAACCATCGACAGGTTGGCAACGCCTTCCGCGCCGTCCCGCTGAAGCGCCAGATCCGTGTAGACCTTGCGGTTCGGATCTTTCTTGATCGCCCGGTAGCGGCGGTAGAAGCGCCAGACGGTCATGAGGTAATGCCAGTGCTTGCCCGCGCTCTCGGCGATATAGCGCGGATAGAACCGCAAGGTGGGTTCAACCGGAAGACCGGATCGCCGGTCCTTGCGCACCTTGATGCGGAAATAGCCCCCCTCCAGCGGGTGCACCCCTTCGAAGCGGACCATCAGATAGAACCACATCATCAGGAACAGCTTGTTTCCCGGCCGCCCCCTTGGATGGGCAGCCGCCCGGCGCAGAACAGTGGTGACATGCTCCTCGCCGTAATAGCTGTCCCAAGCCGCCCGGTAGGTGTCTTCCCACTCCTCATCGGACATTCGGGGATGATGGGTGACCCGGTGATTGAGATCATATTTGTTGAGATCCGGATCCATCCAAATGCCCTTTTCCAGAAGCACCTTGTGGTCCTCTGAACCGGGAAGCGGCGTCAGGTAGAAGAACTCCAGGAGATCGAGCGGCAGTTCCTTCTTGATGATCTCCACATCGCGCAGCACGGAATCCTTTGTGTCGCCCGGAAAGCCGATGATATAGCCCGCGTAAGTGGTCGCTCCATGATCGCGCCAGGCCTGGAGCATGTCGCGGTATTCGGTGATCTTGTTCTGCCGCTTCTTGGCGGCCAGAAGATTGTCCGGATTGATGTTCTCCAGCCCGATGAAGACCCGGTTCACCCCTGCCCGTGTGGCTTTTCCGATAAAATTCTCGATCCGGTGGCACAGAGTGTCCACCTGAATGATGAACTTGATGTCGAAGCCGTCCTCCTCGCGCAGTTTGATCAGCCGGTCGAACAGTTCTTCCCAGTGGCGGTTGCGGGCAAAATTGTCGTCTGTGATGAAGAAGCGGTTGATCTTCTGCGAGTAGTTGTCCCGGATGATCCGCTCCAGATCATCCGCCGAGCGGAACCGGCTCTTGCGGCCCTGCACGTTGATGATGGTGCAGAAAGAGCATTGGAACGGGCAGCCCCGGCCCAGATCGAAGCTGGAATGCGATCCGGCGGTGAACTGAATGTGCTTGGAAGGCAGGATGGGTGTCGGCTCGCCCTCCAGAGACGGCAGATCGTTCATGAAATTATAGACGGGTTGCAAGGTGCCATTGAAAGCATCCCGGAGCAGATCGTCCAGCCGAAGCTGCTCTGCCTCGCCAGCAAAAAGCGAGATCCCAAGATCAAGGGCTTGCCTCAAATCCTCAGGCATTTCGCTGAGCATCGACATGCAGCCGGAGACATGAAAGCCGCCAATTGCGACGATCAAGTCGTGCGCGATAAATTTTCGCGCGATATCCATGGCACGCGGAAATTGATTGGACTGCACTCCGACAAGAGCGATGAGCGCCTTGCCGCCCGAACGGGAGATCATCCGCGCAATGGCCTCGGGCCGGACGCGTGTGTTGGTTTCGTCATAGGTATGAAGATGGATCCGCACATCCTCGCCGAGCGCGCTCCGGGATCGAGCCGCCTCGGCAAGACCGTTCAGACAGGCCAGCGTGTTGGAAGGGATTGCAGAGCGCAGCCATTGGATCGGATAGCCGTCGTCGTCGTAATGGGTCGGCTTGATCATTACGAAGTGGAAGTCCTGCACAGTCATTCCTCTTCCCTCCCTTTGGGACGGGAACAGCGAAGCAGCAGGTTACCCTTCGGTCAATAAAATTCTCGATTGCCCGGGCCTAGAAGTGCAATCAATCAAGTCGGGACTCTTCATCCATATGCGCGCCCGTCCATTGGCCATAGCGCCAGGGCAGATACCAGCGGGCAGCTGCGGGCAGCACTTGCGGCACCGGATCATAGCCGGAAGGACCAAAGGGGTTGCAGCGCAGGATACGGGCAAGGCCGATCCAGCCGCCCCGCCACAGACCATAACGCCGGATGGCTTCGCCGGTATAATCCGAGCAGGTCGGCGCATAACGGCACGCACGCCCCAGGATCAGCGAAAGAGAGTGACGGTAGATCCAGATCAGACCCAGACCGAAGCGGGCAGGAAGGCTGGAGACCCCTCGCGTTAGAGGGGGCGCTGAACGTTCCTCGGAGGGATGGCCGGAACACATGAGGGCAGCCACCGCCCTCAGGCGACGGCCTCTTTCTGCTGCGCTTCAATCTGATCCAACGCGTCGACCACCGCATCGAAGGTCAGCAAGGTGGAAGCATGCCTGGCCTTGTATTCCCGAACGGGCTCCAGGAACTTCAGCTCCTCGAACCGGCCTTCCGGCGCTGGGCCGTTTTCCTTGAGCATGGCCCGCATGGCCTTCTGCACATCACGCAACTCTTCCACGCTGGCGCCGATCACGTGCCGGGCCATGATGGAAGAGGACGCCTGACCGAGGGCGCAGGCTTTCACATCGTGAGCGAAGTCTTTGACCTTGCCGTCCTCGACAACCAGATCGACCGTCACGGTGGAACCGCAGAGGCGGGAATGGGCTGTCGCACTGGCTTGGGGGTGTTCCAGCCGACCAAGCCGGGGGATGTTTCCCGCAAAATCCAGGATCTTAGCGTTGTAGATATCGTCAAGCATGGCCAACCTCGTCGCGGGCTTCAGAGCATTGCAGCACCGCTTTCCGTGCCTATATAGGTCAGGCAAGGAGCGAATTGAACAAGGCCCCTATCACGGCTGCGTTCATTCGTTCAAGTTTACAGAACCCTTTGTTCAGACTATAGCCCTCGTCTTCCTGTCCGGTTGCCATATGTTTCCTGTGTGAGACACTGACCCTTCGACATTTGTGACTTTGGGGACTGAACCAAAGCTCCGGACGAGGGAACACAGGATGGGAACGCAAATGCGCTGGCCTCATGTGCCAGCGTGAAGTGTCGATGTGAGATGACGGCAGCTCGAGATCATCTGGATCAGTGATCTGCCCCCAAAGCTGGCCCGTAGAAGACGCGGCCATCTGAAAGACCGGCTAGGTGACAGATAGCTTGACGACGGACAGCCTGACGGCAGGCAGAATGACAGAGAGTGCGAGAAGCGAAATGGACGCTGTTCTGAAAAGCGGTAGTGCCAGCCACCAGCGCAAGTCCCCGAACGAAATCCGCCGGCCCAGCCGCGAGGAAGCGGAAGCCGCCGTGCGCACGCTTCTGGCATGGGCCGGAGATGATCCGGACCGCGAAGGTCTGCTCGATACCCCGAAGCGGGTCGTCAAAGCCTATACAGAGCTCTTCGGCGGTTATTTCAAAGACCCCAACGAGCATCTGGAGCGCACCTTCGAGGACGTGGGCGGCTACAAGGACATCGTCATGGTCCGCGGCATCCCGTTCCACTCCCATTGCGAACACCATATGCTGCCCTTCATCGGTCAGGCACATATTGCCTATTACCCTGCTGAAGGGGTTGTCGGCCTGTCGAAGCTGGCGCGGGTGGTCGACATCTTCGCAAAGCGCCTTCAGACCCAGGAGAACTTGACGGCCCAGATCGCATCAGCCATTGACGACCAGCTCGCCCCGCGCGGTCTCGCCGTCCTGCTCGAAGCAGAACATCAGTGCATGACCATGCGCGGCGTTCAAAAGCCTGGTGTTTCGACCATCACCACGCAATTCACGGGTATTTTCCAGGACGAACCGGCTGAACAGGCCAAGTTCATGTCCCTGGTGCGCGGCGGAGGCCTCTGACCTCCCCGCCACATCTGGCAAGGGGGTCATTGTGACCAGCAGCATTTTTCCGGAACGGGGCAGCAAGTCCGAGATCGAGACAGGATCCGGACTTCAGCCTAAATTTGATGAAAACGGGCTGATTTGTGCCGTTGTGACCGATCATGCGACCGGCGAGCTGCTGATGGTCGGCTACATGAACGACGAAGCGCTGCGCCGGACAATCGAGACCGGAGAGGCCTGGTATTGGAGCCGCTCGCGGCAGGAGTACTGGAAGAAGGGCGGCACATCAGGTCAGGTCCAGAAGGTACAGGAAATTCTGACCGACTGTGATCAGGATGCCATCTGGCTCAAGGTTACCGTCGAAGGCAATGGCGCGACCTGCCACGTGGGCTACAATTCCTGCTTCTTCCGCAGGATCGTTCTCGACGAGACCGGCAAGCCGGTGCTCGAACACTCCGGCGGCGAACGCGTTTACGACCCCAAGGACGTCTACGGCAAATAATACCGGGAACGGGTAAATTCTGCCGGGCAAATACAGAAAAACCCGCCCTGGCATGTACCGGAGCGGATTTTTCCATGTTTGAAGCTCCAGATCGCAAGCCGAATATCCAGGGACGGAAACGTCAGGGCGCCGGCTGCAGGCGGAACACTCAGGTCATGGCGATGTAGGTGCGCATGTGCTCGGCTTCCATTTCCACCTGGGCAATCCGGTGTTTGACAACGTCACCAATGGAAATGAGCCCGTTCAGCTTCTTGTCCTTGACCACAGGCACGTGACGGAAGCGGCCGGAGCTCATCTTCTGCATCACCTGGTTCACCGTTTCCTCCTCGGTGCAGGTGACGACTGCCTTGGTCATGATCTGGGAAACCGGCTGGTTCAGCGCATCTGGCCCATCCCGGCCGATGGCCTTCACGATGTCACGCTCGGAAATGATGCCCTCGATATGCCCCTTGGCATCGACAATCACCATGGCACCGATCTTGTTGGTGCCCAGTGTCTGGCATATCTGCAGAAGCAATGCGCCACCGCGCTCGGTGATCACTTCCCGCCCTTTTTCATTCAAAATCGCGGCTACCGTCATCTGCAAATCCTCCAAGAATGTGCCCGGCAGGGCCTCCCCCATACCCGGACAGTCATCATGACAAAGATTCGCCGGGACGCAAACTGCTACTTGCCGGTGCGTTATCTCCGGACCGGAACCGGATCAAGCAGCGGAAACAGGAGCAAACCAGCCAGAAAGCCGCCGACATGCGCTTCCCAGGCGATCGACACACCCTCCTGTCCACCGATCAGACCCGGTATGAACGCAAAGAGGAAATTGATCCCGAACCAGGCCAGAACCATGCCGAGAACCCTGGAATTGCGCAGGGACTGGAGAAGCGGCGGAGCGGGAATGAAGAACGCGGAGCGATCCTGCAACCGCACGGCCCCAAGGGGGGCGCCAAGTTCAAAGACAAAGCGGGTTGCCGCCGCCATCTGACCGGACACTGCTGCGGATGCCCCAATGATCGGAACCGGCTCACCATAGTGGGTGAGAAGATGAAGGGCTGCGCCAGCCACCGTGCAAAGGCCAGACAAGATCAGAAAGCGGGAGGTTCCGAACCTCCAGACAACAGCAGATCCGAAGGCTGCCATCCACATGAGATTCAGAAAGAGATGGGCCCAGCCTCCATGAAGAAAGCCGTAGGTCACGAAGGTCCAGATGTCTGCGTAGATGCCCCCTGCCACACGGCCGCTCGCGAAGACATCCGGCAGATACCGGACGGGCCAGAAGGCAAAAAGCTCCATGATTTCCAGGTTGGTCTCTCCTGAAAACACATACTCCTGCAAGACATGAATCCCCGTCATGACCGCAGCAAGGATGACGATGACACCAGGCAGGTTGATTGCCGGCGGAGGGCCCTCCTGCTCCTGAGGTCGATTTGGGGGAAAGACATGCTGGTTCATCTGGGCCTCACAACGATCATCCTGCAGATGTACGCGGAAGACACGGATGTGCAAGTGCCGAAGTTTCGGATCCGGCCATCACGGGACATATGTGTCCCGGAGCGGGTCACTCCGGCACACATCGGCACAGACCATCCATGCCATCAAAGGACACGCACTCCGCCGCGCAGCTCTGCCTTCTTTTCCCCGCCGCCCAGCCTCGGCCAATAGGAACAACCCAGACACTGGTACTTTCACGGAAGCCAAAGCGCCAATTCGTGCCAGATTGTAAACAAATCCTTAATTTACCCCCGAGAGAACCCTTCAAACCAGGTAGGGTTTTGTTAACCTTACCCAACCCTTTCCACGACAATCGGAGCAACTCTGCCGGATTGGCATGCCAGCTGCTTAGTAAAGCGCAAACAGGAGCGAATACGGGAAGGTGTCCCATTTCTGCACACAGCAGACTTTTCCGAACACCGGCCCTAAAAAACAAAAGGCAAAACCAGATGAAAAACGGTGTTACACAGACCCTATACAGCTATTGGGACGATCTGCGTGGCAACCGTCCAGCGCCAAACCGCAGTGAGATTGACCCGGGTCAGATCCGGGGCCTTCTGGGAGACACGTTCATCCTGGAAGTCTGCGACGATGAGACGGTCCGCTACCGTCTTGCCGGCACCCGGCTTTGCTCGGCTCATTGCCGGGAACTAAAGGGACGGGATTTTCTGCGCGGCTGGGATGCCAAGGACAAGGAAGCTCTGGCCAGCCTGATTGCAGCAATTACGGAAGATGCCGCGGCAGCCGTCGTTGGCGTCAGCGGTCATACGGAACGGGACCATGTCCTGCCGATGGAGATGCTGCTTCTGCCGTTGAACGTCCCTGGCGAGGGGCGCACCCGCGTCCTTGGATGTTGTACGCCCATGGAACGCCCCTATTGGATGGGCCTGCACCCGATCCTGCGCCAGTCGATCTCCAGTCTCCGTCTAGTCTGGCCGGACGAGCGTCCGATGTTCATGAACCGGACCCGGTCCGCGAACCCGCTGATGCCCAGCTTCAAAGTGGAATCCATGCCTGTTCCAGGCCCCGCAATGATCCCCGCAGGCGCGGAACGCCGCGTCGGGCATCTGGTGGTCTATGAAGGCGGCAAGGCCTGACAGATTCTATCGGCAGCCCTTACGGATCATTAACCCCACATTCCTAAACTAGCGAAAGGTAGGATTACGCAATTTTTGCGGGATAACGAGGCGGCTTGCGCATGATAGCCGGACTGGCAGCACAGACCGAAGGCAGCAGGCCATTGCAGGCCGTCGACAGACGGCGGCACCAGCGCGTCCATGTAAATATTCTCGGCCGTTTCATGCTGGAAGACCGGCGCGAATATCCGTGCCAGGTCATCGACATGTCCCCAGGTGGAATGGCCATGATCACCCCGGTCACCGGCAAGGTCGGCGAAAGGGTCGTCGCCTATCTCGACCATATCAGCCGCGTGGAAGGCCGGATTTCCCGGATCATCGACGGCGGATTTGCTGTCGAACTCCGCAACACGCCGCGCAAGCGGGACAAGCTGGCCAATATCCTGACCTGGCTTGCCAACCGCGACGAGCTCAACCTGCCGGAAGACCGGCGCCACGACCGTTTCGTTCCGAAGAACCCGATCACCAAGATTGTGCTGGAAGATGGCAGCGAACACGTCTGCCGCCTGATCGACGTATCTCTTTCCGGCGCGGCCATCGCGACGGATGCGAATCCGGCGATCGGCGAGAGCATCGCTCTCGGCAAGATGCGCGCCCGCGTGGTGCGCCAGATCGAAGGCGGTATCGCCGTCGAGTTCGCCGCCATTCAGAACCGGGAGCTTCTGGAGCACCACATTACGGGCAACTGATCCTCCCGCCCTATCCGAAGAATACAGGTCATGACCGGCGCGCAGTCTCTGCACGCCGGTTTTTCTTTGCCCAAGGCTTCGCCCCATAAACACCAGCCGCTTTGCTCGACGGCGGCGGCGGAAACCTTTCGTTTGCCATGCCCCGCGATTTGGAAAGCTATTTTCAGGCGGGGTTTAGCGGCTCCAGCACCTCATGTCTCAAGGTTTCAGCTCGCAAAGCGCTGACCGCAAGACGTTTTCTGAGCACCTTACCTGATCTGATTTTATTGCGATTCCAGATAGTTAGATTGAAATAGATACAATTTTACTCAAATGTACCTTAAGTTTGATTCAAAATAAAATTAAAGTCATTTCAAAATAAAATCAGATTACATTTAAGTTCTATTCTGTTCTTATCTAGCGGATTATGAAGTAATAAAAATCGAAATGTCATCGTGATGCCAGCCTTGGGGAGGGCTCATGATGATTAGATCGAATTCAAAACTGAAGATTGCCTGTTTCGGGATTGCGGTGGCAGCAATGAGCACTTTGGCTCAAGCATCGCCAGCCCGTTTCATGGAGATGGGCAAGAGTGTATCGGCACCACTGGGCCATGTTCAGTTCTGTAAAGAAAACAGCGCAGCCTGCGTTGGCAAACCGGAGCAGCCTGTTGTCGTCAAGCTTTCGGAAAGCCGCTGGCAGGAACTGATCGACCTGAACAAGCGCGTGAACAAGAAGATCCGTCCTGTCACCGACGAAGAACAGTTCGGAAAGCTCGAGTACTGGGCCTATCCGTCAAATGGCAAAGGCGACTGTGAGGAATACGTCCTGGAGAAGCAGCGGGAGCTGCTCAACGCCGGATGGCCGCGCAGCGCCCTGCTGATCACGGTTGCGAAGGATATGAAGAACGCCGGGCACGCCGTCCTGACCGTTCGTACCGACCAGGGG
This sequence comes from Roseibium litorale, assembly GCF_014842915.1. GTDB lineage: Bacteria > Pseudomonadota > Alphaproteobacteria > Rhizobiales > Stappiaceae > Roseibium > Roseibium litorale. The sequence goes on from NZ_JACYXI010000001.1 coordinate 356,336, forward strand.
GACATGATCCTCGACAACCAGATTGAAGCCGTCCTGCCCTGGTACGCGACGCCCTACCGTTACATCAAGCGGCAGTCGACCCGCGAACCGGCCAAGTGGACCGGCATTTCGGACACCCGCGTTACCGCAGTCGGCAGCGTCGGAAACTGACACCAGTTATGTGCATCCGCCAGTCCGCAGGAAACTCCGGGCAGGCGCCAGAGAAAGATCCGGTCGCGTCCCCACCCTCCCCATCCCTACCACGACCGGGTCCAGGGAGCCGGCCCGCCCCCGCAGGCCGGCTCCCGTCCTTTTCACCCTCCCCTTTGTGGGGTGAAACCGTCGCGTCAGGGATCATTCAGACCGGTTTCAGGCCTGCCTTGAAGCGCTTCCAGTTGCGCACATAGTTCGCGGCAGAGTCGCGAAGCCGGTTCTCCGCCGCCTCGTCAAGCTGCCGGATCACCTTGCCGGGCATGCCAACGACAAGCGAATTGTCGGGAATGACCTTGCCTTCGCCGATCAGCGCGTTGGCGCCCACGATGCAATTGCGGCCGATCACCGCCCCATTGAGCACGGTTGCCCCCATTCCGATCAGCGAATTCTCACCAATCGTGCAGCCATGCAGGATCGCCTTGTGACCGATCGTGCAATCCGCACCGATGGTAAGTGGAAAGCCCATGTCCGTATGCAGCACGCAGCCATCCTGCACATTCGAGCGCTCACCCACATGGATCAGCTCGTTATCCCCCCGCAGGACCGCTCCAAACCAGACACTGGCATCCTCTTCCAACTTCACCTTTCCAATGACACTGGCATCCGGCGCAATCCAGTAATGGCCACCGTCCGGCAGGTCAGGCTCCACACCATCGAGCTGGTAGAGTGTCATGGGATATCCTTTTCGCTTGGCTGTGATCAGTAACGGCCCATGACAATAAGAATGAGCTGAATCAGCAGCAAGCCCGTTCCAAGGCTCCACATGCCTGCAATGGTGGAGGACGCGACGAACCAGCCGAGCGGGCGATTCTCTATCCGGCGCCCCCGGATGGCGTTGCGCATGATGATAAAAGGGCCCGCAAAGAAGCAAAGTCCGGCATATCCAACGATTCCTGCAACGCCTTCCACTGCGAGATTGAATCGGGGCGGTTGATTGGTCAAAAACTGGTAAGCACTGCCAATCACTCCCGCAGCCACGGAGCCTGCACAGCAGATATACAACGCCAGAAAGAGATCAGACATAGAACAATTAACCTCTTGTTAACCATTTGAGCCTGAATCTGGCCCATTAATAGGGTCAATAGCAATAGCTGTGCCGTTCTGACCAACGGCATTAACCTGGCAGAAACCCTGACCAATGCGCAACACGGTGAAACACCTCTGGTCCCGAACTGGCACAGGCTTGTCCTGGCTTCGGGTAAAGGTGCGCCGTTTTAGGTCAGGTGGATCTTGCGGGGCTGCGAGATGATCCCGCTGGAATTACCCAAATCCAGCGGCATGAAGCCGGTTCACTTCACGATTCTGACCGGCGGCATCGCTGTGCTTACAGTGCTCTACATCTGTGTTCTGGCGGCAAGATGGACCGGCGCCTGGCGCGGAGAGATGTATTGGACACCCGACCCGAACGGACTGCACATGCGGGTTGGCGGTGTCGAGATGGTTGTTGATGGCGGCCTGATGCGCACGCCATCGCAGCGCCTGACCCAAACTCTTACCCAGGCGACCGGAGGCCGCAGCCTCGACCGGCTGGAACTGAGCGCCCTTTGGCCCGCCATGACCGGTTTTGCCGCAAACGACCGGCGGTCTTCCGGCGCCTTCCGCAAAGGATCCAATCTAATCGAAGTCGATGTTCTGGCGGACACTGGGCAGGAAACGATGCGCGACCAGCTGGAACCCGTCTACAGGCGCCTGGCACGCGGTCCTGAGGTCTCCGGACCGGCCGGGCTGGAGGTTCTGACGCTGTCATCACCCGTGTCTCTGATGCTGGATCAGATCGTGTTCGAGCCTGGCACACAATCGGACTTCATCGCCCGCTGCCGTACACACAAGGACAAGACGGCTGTCTGTGAACGGGAGCTGCGGTCGGATGGACTGATTGTCCGCTACCGCTTTGAAAAAGGCCTGCTGGCGAATTGGGGACGGCTTGACCGCAAGGTCCTCGGCCTGATCAAGGGCCTGACCGTCTGAGGGCTCTGGCCAGACACCTCACGCTCCTTTTCCCAATCCCCCCTCTTCCCACTCCCCCTTGCAAATCCAGTTGCGTATCAACGGGCAAAGAAAAACCCGGCACGCTGACGGGCGTGCCGGGTTTTTGATGTTCAAGATCCGGTGACCGGATCAGGAAGACCATCAAGCCTCTTCAAGATCCATCTCAAGGATGGCCATCTGGAAGTTCCAGCTCAGATCCTCGTCCTCGTCATCGCGGAAGATCACACCGATGAACTCGTCGCCGATGTAGACCTCGGCGGAATCATCCTTGCGCGGGCGCGCCTTGAGCTTCAGCGTGGTCAGGGAGAATTTCTTCTGCAGGTAAGCTTCGAGCTTCTTGATTTCTTCAGCCTTCACGTGGCTTCTCCAGATTTTTCGTGTTCGGTTTGCGCGGACCCTACAGCAATCAGCAAGCTTGCCAACCGCCAGGTATCAGCTTTCCCCGTGTTCCTGTTCCGCAGCTGCATCGGCGGCCAGGAGCTGGTTCATGCTGCGCGATGGTTCGGAGCAACCGGCCTTCCCGACAACCTTCGCCGGAACGCCAGCGACCGTGGTGTTCGGCGGCACGTCCTTGAGGACCACCGATCCTGCGGCAATGCGCGAGCAGTTGCCGATTTCCAGATTGCCGAGAACCTTCGCGCCTGCGCCGATCAAAACGCCATGACGGATCTTCGGATGCCGGTCGCCGCTCTCCTTGCCGGTCCCGCCAAGGGTAACGCCCTGAAGGATGGAGACATCATCGCCGATCTGAGCGGTTCCACCGACGACCAGGCCGGTACCATGGTCGATGAAGATACCGCGGCCAACAGGAACCGCCGGATGGATATCAACCTGGAAGACCTCTGAGGAACGGCTTTGCAGATAGAGCGCGAAGTCATGCCGCCCCTGACGCCAGAGCCAGTTGGCGAGACGATGGGTCTGAAGCGCGTGGAAGCCCTTGAAATAGAGTACTGGCTCCAGAAACCGGTTGCAGGCCGGGTCACGGTCAAAGACAGCCACCATGTCCACCCGGAAGATTTCGGCCAGCACGGGCTCCGAGGCAAGAGCCTCAAGATAGGTCTGGCGGATCAGCGAGGCAGATACGATGTCCCGGCCAAGCCGGTCACCGAGCCGGTGGACAACGGCTTCTTCAAGCTTCTCGTGGTTGAGAACAGTCTCATAGACGAAGGACGACAATGCCGGCTCAGCGGCAACCATGGCCTTGGCTTCGTCGCGAAGCTGGCGCCAGACCGGATCATGCAGCGCGAGCGTAGCTGCATTCTGGCGTGGACTTGGATTTGACATGGCTTGTCTCCTTTTCAAGCCGTCCTTCTTACGGACAACTAAGATAGGGTCGTTCCGGGTAATTCCAAAGACAATCTTGCACCCGTGCTGCCGGACTGATTACCTGACCCGAATTCGCCCCGCCTGCAGGACGGTTCGCGAGAGAGACAAGGAGCCGCAAGCGTGAAACCTTCCCCGCAACGCACGACCGGAACAATCCGGACCATGGTCGAGGGACCTGTTGGCTGGCTGGTAGTCGACAATGAGGCCAAACGCAATGCCCTGAGCCTTACCATGTGGACACAGCTTCCAGAACACGTCGAAACACTTTGCGACAATCCGGACGTGCGCCTCATCATCCTGCGGGGCGCTGGCGGCAGCTCCTTTGTCTCCGGCGCGGACATTTCGGAGTTCGAGGCGACCCGCGCAACCGCGGATGCCGCCCGCTCCTATGACGCGATCAATGTCGCGGCCTTCAAGGCGCTGAAGACAGCAGCTAAGCCGACCCTCGCCATGATCCGTGGCCACTGTCTCGGCGGAGGCCTCGGCCTCGCTTTTGCCTGCGACATGCGCATCGCGGCAGAGGGAAGCGTCTTTGCCATTCCCGCTGCCCGGCTGGGCCTTGCCTATCCTGTCGAAGCCATGGCCGACATTGTCGAGGCTGTGGGTCCGGCGACCGCCAAGCGCCTGCTCTTCACCGCCAGCCGGCTCACCGCCGGAGAAGCATTGACCGCCAAGGTGATCGACGAACTGGTGCCCGAAGACGCTCTGGAAGACCGCTGCCGGGTTCTGGCAGACACGATCAGCGCCAACGCGCCGATGACATTGAAAGCGGCCAAGCTGACGATCAATGCCCTTTCCAGTGGTGCGCCTGAAGACATGGCAAAAGCGATTGCCGCGGCGGAGGCCTGTTTCACTAGTTCCGACTTTGCGGAGGGGCGCTCGGCCTTCCTGGAAAAGCGTCAGCCAAGCTTCACGGGGCAATGAAACGGGAGATACCGCTTCAACTTCCCGATTCAATCTCTTCAAGAACAGCACGAAACCACTGCGAAGACTCAGGTTTCACACCTGAGCCAAACTTGAATCATCACATGAGAAGAGATCGTTTCCGTTATTCAGCTTCCGGAAAAATCAGCCAATCAGGCTACTTGAAGCTGAATCGGAACGTGAAAAACCTGAATCAGATTCAGAACCTGAACAAACGGATTCAAGCCACTGGAATGACTCCAGCTTTTAGAACTTCAAGCTTGCTCCGATGTCTTCAGGCCCAGAAGGAAGCCTTCCACCGCACCGGCAAAGACATCATTGCGGTCACCTGCAACCATATGTCCAGCTCCTTGAATATCCGTAAACAAGGCGTGTGGAACGAGCTCCTGAAATTCGCGCGCATGGCTTTCCGAGACCAGCTCCGAATTCCGGCCCCGGACCAAAAGCACGGGCACCTTCAGATGGGATGCGGCAGCCACCATCCGCTCTTCCACCATTGCGGCCTTGGCACCACCTGGCGAGCGCTCTGCCAGGATGAACTTCGGATCCCAGTGCCAGCGGTAGCGGCCATCATCTCCGAGGCGAAGGTTCTTCGACAGACCCGACAGATCGGAAGGGCGCTTGCGGTTGGGCAGATAGGCCGCAATCGCTTCCGCGGCCTCTTCAACAGTAGCAAAGCCCGCTTCAATCCGGTCACTCATGAAGCCGATCACCTTGCCGACTCCACCGTGATCCATCCGGGGAGTCACATCAACCAGTACAAGGGCGGCGAGACAACCACTCTCCAGTTCGCCTTCCGCCAGCATGGAGGCAAGCCCCCCAAGAGACGCCCCAACCACCACAGGCCGGGCACCGGTCTCAGCCAGGATCTGTCCACTCACAGCAATCAGATCACTGGCGAAATCCTCAAAACCATAATGGCCGGAGGCAACCCAGTCGCTTTCCCCGTGACCACGCTGATCGAGGCAATAGACAACATGTCCAAGCGCGGCGATACGCTCGGCAGCTCCCGCCCAGGAATGGCGTGTCTGCCCGCCACCGTGAAGCAGAAGGACCGGCTGCCCGCTGCCGCCATACCGGTCGGCAACCAGACGGTTCCCTTCCCTTCCCTCAAAGATGACAGGCATAGCCATCAGTCCATCTCCCCATTGAGGAAGGCAAGAACGCCCTGTTTGTAGACCTTGTCCCCGACGGCCACCATGTGGTCACGGTTCGGAATGTCCAGCACATGAGCGTTCTGCATCAGGTCAGCGAGCTTTTGCGCGGAGCCGGCAATGTCGTCCTTGGTTCCGACGGCAATCAGGGCCGGGCGGCTGATCCGGCCCACATCTGCTTCCGAGATTTTCTGGCGGGACGAGCGGATACAGGCAGCCAGCGCCCTGCGGTCCGACTTGGTCTGCTCGGCAAAGGCGCGGAAGGCCCGGCCGGTCCGGTCGGTGACATCCTGGATCTTGTCCGCTTCCAGCCCCAGGGCAATCGGCTCAGGATCGCCAACGCCAGTGATCATGCCGATGCCGAGACCACCAAAGATCACCCGCTTCACCCGGTCGGGGTGGTTGAGTGTCAGAAACGCAGAAATACGCGCGCCCATGGAATAGCCCATGACGTCTGCCGTCCCGATACCCAGATGATCGAGCAGCCGGCGCGCGTCTTCCGCCATCACGGGCGCGCCATAGGATTCGGGATCATAGAACTTCGTGCTCTCGCCGTGGCCGCGGTTGTCGAGTGCAATCACCCGGCGGCCATCTTTCACCAGCAGGTCGACCCAGCCTGGATAGACCCAGTTGATTGAGCTATTTGACGCAAATCCGTGAATGAGGAGGATCGGATCGCCTTCTCCCTCATCCAGATAGGAGATCTCGATTCCATCCTTTTGAAACTTCGGCATTTTGACCTTACTTTGACGTAAACGGTAAATATACTCCTCCCAGCTTATGGCGAATACCGGCAAGGGAAAAGCCCTTCTGAGGCCTCATTCGTCTCCTAAACGGGACAGGGATGGGGAAGGAAACATCCTTCCCTCTACCCAAGCCGAATTCAAATGAGTATGTTCCGGCCAACGAAACCCTTTGACGTATTGGATTGAACCGATGGCGGATCACTTCATCCCGCACTTCCAAAACACCAGCGGCCATGACTCGATCGCAATCGGTGCGCATGAATTCATGTGCATCGGCGCAAAGCCCCCCTTCGATCATCCGCATATCTTCCTGGACATGGGCAACGAACATGAGATCGTCTGCCCCTATTGCTCGACGCTCTACAAGTTCGATGCAACTCTGAAGGCAGAAGAAGCCTCTCCGGCTGATTGCGCCTGGGCGCCGGAAGCCGCCTGATCCTTCCTAATTCATTACAGAAGTGGATGACTGACCCATGGGTCCGTCCGAGATGTCGAAAGATCCTGCCCGGATTACCGGGCCGGTTCTGGTTGCCGGCGCCGGTATCGGCGGGCTGACGGCAGCTCTGGCATTAGCAAGAGCTGGCCACAAGGTAATCGTTGCAGAGCGCAGCCCTGAACTTGCCGAAGTTGGCGCCGGGTTGCAGCTTTCTCCCAATGCCTGCCATGTTCTGGAACAGATCGGCGCGCTGGATGCCATTCACGGCGCAGGCTTCGAGCCGGAGACTGTCCGCATCCGCTCTGCCCGCTCCGGCGAGGACATCACCCGCCTGCCGCTCGGCAACAGCCTGCGCAAACGCTTCGGTGCCCCCTATCTGGTTGTCCACCGGGCGGATCTGCAAAAAGCTCTGTTCGACACGGCCAGCAAGAATCCGGAAATCGAGTTCCGGTTCGGCCACAAGGTTGCCGGTCTCGAAGATGAGCCGGATGCTCCCGTCCGTGTCCGGTTTGAAACGGCCTCCGGCAGCACCAGCATCGATGCCTTTGCAGTGATCGGCGCAGATGGTGTCTGGTCTGCACTCCGCGGCATGATCCCCGGACACAGTGAAGCCAAGTTCACCGGACGCACCGCCTACCGGGCAACCGTGTCCTCCTCAAGAGTTCCAGACGATCTCATGACCGACACCGGCCTTTGGCTGGGGCATGATGCCCATCTGGTCCATTATCCGGTCCATGGCAGCCGGAACTTCAACATCGTTGCTCTGATCGAGGAGAGCTGGACGGAGAAAACCTGGTCGGGAACCGTGGACCGGGCAAGCTTTCTCCAGCACTTCAGCCACTGGGCTCCGGAGGTCAAGGCCCTCCTGTCCGTGCCCGACACCTGGCTGAAATGGGCCCTGTGCGGTGTGGACGGTTCCAGACCCTGGACCCATGGCCGCCTTGCCCTCCTCGGGGATGCTGCCCATGGCATGCTGCCCTTTGCAGCTCAAGGCGCGGGCATGGCGATTGAGGATGCGGCCGTGCTTGCCGATTGCCTGAAGCCCGACACAGACAGCCCCGTTGCAGCCCTCAAGACCTATGAGGCCAGACGCAAGGAACGGGTCGTCAAGGTCCAGAAGACGGCCGTCAGCAACGGCAAGATCTATCATCTCTCCGGGCCGATGGCCTTTGCCCGCGACACCGTCATGCGGCTTGCCCCGCCCGCCCGGCTTAGTGCGCGTATGGACTGGATCTACGGCTGGAAAGCACCAGCTTAGGCCTCTGTCTTTTGCAAAAAAGCGCTGCAATTCTTGAGTGCGGACGCAGCTTACGCTAAAGCCATCCTCCAATCAGCTCCCGGGAGATCAGGCATGGCGGAAGACAACGCACAAAACGAGGTTACCGCAGGTTTCCTGGTCATCGGCGACGAGATCCTGTCCGGACGCACCAAAGACAAGAACATCGGCTTTCTGGCCGATTATCTGACCGCCATTGGTATCGACCTTTGCGAAGTCCGCATCGTGCCGGACATCCGCGAGAAGATCGTGGAGGCAGTGAACGAGCTGCGCGCCCGCTATACCTATGTCTTCACCTCCGGGGGCATTGGCCCTACCCATGACGACATCACCGCAGACAGCATGGCGGCGGCCTTTGGTGTGTCCATCGACGTGGATCCCCGTGCCCGCGCTATTCTGGAAGCCCACTACCCTCCCGGACAGCTCACCGCTGCCCGGCTGCGGATGGCCCGTATTCCCGAGGGCGCGGATCTGATTGAAAACCCCGTATCCAAGGCCCCCGGCTTCCGGATCGGCAATGTGCATGTGATGGCAGGTGTCCCTTCCATCATGCAGGCCATGATGGACTCCATCGCGCCAACCCTGAAAACCGGCGCAAAAATGCTGTCGAACACGGTGGATGCGGCCTTACCGGAAAGCCGGCTGGCAGAACGCCTGGCCGAAATTCAGCAAGAATTTCCCGAAACCCTGATCGGATCCTATCCGCGCACCACGGACGGACGTTTCACCACGCAGGTGGTGATCCGCTGCCGGAATGAAGACAGCCTGGAACGGGCCACCAAGAAAGTAGAAGAGGCCGTGCGCCAAGCGCTGGCCTGACCTTCCCATTTCCGCCGTTTGGCGACTTTGATACAGGATTGAAACAATGGAAAATCCAGCACAAGACAAAGCCTTCCCAGTCTCCTGGGACATGCTGCACCGCGACGCCCGCGCCCTTGCATGGCGCCTGTCCGGACAGGGAGAATGGAAGGCCATCGTCGCCATCACCCGTGGCGGGCTGGTTCCGGCGGCCATTATTGCCCGTGAACTTGGCATCCGAACCATTGAGACGGTTTGCATCGCCTCGTATCACGACTATGAAAACCAGGGTGAGCTTCAGGTCATCAAGCCGGTGGACCCGAAGGTGGTTGATCTGGAAGAAGGCCAGGGCAGCGGCGTGCTCGTGATCGACGATCTGGTCGACACCGGCAAGACCGCCCGTGTTGTCCGGGAAATGCTGCCGAAGGCTCATTTCGCTACGGTCTACGCCAAGCCGATGGGCTGCCCGCTGGTCGACACCTTCATCACCGAAGTGTCCCAGGACACCTGGATCTATTTCCCTTGGGATATGGGCCTGCAGTTCCAGCCGCCGCTGGCAAAGGATAGCCGCGGCTGAGGCTCAAAGCACGGCGAGCAAAGGCAAATCGCCTTCTGGCTTCATTCAAGCCCGCCAGCTCCCTGGCGGGCTTGTTGCTTTTCGGCATCACATGGGTGTGAGAAGACACGGTGGCGCAGCCTCTGCCACGATCTGGGCTCATTTTGAATGATACGCAGAGAAACACGAAGGAACTTCTTTCTCCCTGTTACGTTAAAGACCTGGATCTTTCCTCCCGATCCGACCCAGCAAAAAGCACCAAGGCCCCATTGATGTCCGTATCCGTTCCGCCCGTCACCCGCCGCGCTTTCCTTGTCTCGGCGTCTGCTTCCCTGCTTGCCGGCTGCATGGGCACCGGCCGGCCACTTCCTGTGGAGGCTCCGGCTTCGGTCGGGCGGCGCATCGATCCGGAGTATCTCTACATGTACCGCGCCATGCCGGAAGAGCAGTTCCCTCTGCCGGCCGTCGACCTGAGCAAGATCAACCCGGTCTATTACAGGCAAGTCGTCGATTATATTTCTGACGAGCCGACCGGCACGATCATCGTCGACACGCCCAACCGCTTTCTTTACCTGACGATGGAAGGCGGCAAGGCCATGCGCTATGGCGTCGGCATCGGCCGTGACGGCTTCACTTGGGGCGGCACGGCCCGTATCGCCTACAAGAAGGAATGGCCGGTCTGGACCCCGCCGTCCGAAATGATTGACCGTCAGCCGGAACTTGAGCCTTACCGCAACAAGGGCATGGGCCCGAGCCTTGAAAACCCGCTTGGCGCGCGCGCGCTCTACATCTTTGAAGGTAACCGCGACACGCTATACCGCCTGCACGGCACGAATGAATTCTGGTCCATCGGCAAGGCCGTTTCGTCCGGCTGCGTCCGCCTGCTCAATCAGGATGTGATCGACCTTTACAACCGCGTCCCCAATGGAACGCGTGTGGTCGTTCGTCAGGCCTGAGCCGGGTTCCCATTTCTGCAAACAAAGAAGGCGGCGTGCCATCCACGCCGCCTTCTTTGTTTTTCAAGCACTTGCCCATGGCAGTCTTTCTCAGACCTCCAGGCGGACAGGCAGAACCGCCTCAATGCCTTCCAGCGTGACGCTGCAGCCGATGGCGTAAGCCTCGACACCCGCTTCCCGGGCGGCTGCATAGGCCTTGGCATAGGCAGGATCAATATCGCCAGCGAGCGACAGGCGGGCACAATCCGGACGCTGCACAAGGAAGACCATTGCTGCCCGGTGCCCCTCGGCCACCATATCAGCCATCTCGGCCAGGTGCTTGGCACCGCGCGCCGTCACAGAGTCTGGAAACTCGGCAAGACCCGGCTCACGCATCAGATGGACATTCTTGACCTCAACATAGGTCAGTCCGCCATCTGACGCCTCGAGAAGAATGTCGATCCGTGAGTTCTTGCCGTATTTCACTTCCCGCCTGAGCTTCGCATAGCCGCTGAGTCCGGCAATGCGGCCCGCCTCCAGCGCCTCTTCCACCAGCTTGTTCGGATGAGCCGTGTTGATGCCGACCAGCGCGCCGTCCGCCTCCATGACTTCCCAGGAGTATTTGAGCTTCCGGGCCGGATTATCTGACTGGGACAACCAGACCCGCGAGCCCGGCTGCTTTAGACCGAGCATCGAGCCTGGGTTGGCGCAATGAGCCGTGACTTCGCTGCCATCCTCATCGAGGATCACATCTGCGAGAAAGCGCTTGTACCGCTTGACGAGGCGGCCGCTGACGAGGGGAGCTGAGAACTTCATAGGCTGTGATTAGCGCGAGAACAAAAAGGAAACAAGGCCTTTTTGCTCCCTCCGCTTTGAGGTGCTTACCGTGACCAGAAATCCGGGTCCAGCAGCACAAGCACGGTGAACAATTCAAGACGCCCGATCAGCATGGCGAAGGACAACAGCCATTTCGCACCGTCCGGCAGGCCGGAAAAATTACCGGCCGGCCCGATCATGGTCCCGAGCCCCGGACCGACGTTGCCGATGGAGGTCGCTGCCGCGGACATGGCCGTGATCAGATCAAGACCGAAGAAGGAAAGCGCAAGCGTCACTACCCCTACGGAGCCGAGATAGACCACCAGAAAGGCCAGAACGGAGAAGGAAAGCTCGGTTGTCAGGCGTGTCCCGCCATATTGCTCGGACATCACCCGGTTCGGCCGCACCATCCGGCGCAGATGCGCCCGCACGGTGCCGAAGAAGACCAGAAACCGGAACATCTTGATGCCCCCGGTGGTCGACCCGGTACAGCCCCCGACGAACTTCAAAAGCAGCGCAATGCCAATCACCGGCGCGCCCCACTGGGTGTAGTCGCCCAGCGCATAGCCGGTGCCCGTGACGATGGACACGACGTTGAAGGTCGCATTCAACAGCGCAACGTGGAACGGCATGTCCATCTCGACCCCGAGATAGACCGTGAGCACAAGCGATACGACACCGAGAAACCCGAGAAGCGCCCTCACCTGCGGATCGCGCCAGAGGACGAGGGGCTGCCCGCGCAGAGCCTGAACGATCAGCACGAACGGCAGCGCCCCAATGATCATGAACAGGACGGCAACCCATCCGGAAGCCGCGCTGGTGAAATATCCGAATGACTGATCATGCGTGGAAAAGCCACCGGTCGAAATGGTGGTCAACCCATGATTGAAGGCGTCGAACATGTTGAGGCCGGTGGCCAGATAGGCAACGATACAGGTCACCGTGAGAAGGACATAGGTCAAGCCGAGCAGGCGGATCAGCTCGACCGATCTGCTGACAATCTTCTCCGACCGGTCAGAGTTTTCAGCCTGGAACAGCTGCATGCCGCCGATGCGCAGGAAGGGCAGCAGAACGATCGCCATGACGATGATGCCGACACCGCCCATCCACTGCATGATGGAGCGCCAGACCAGCAAACCGGGCGGCAGGCCGTCGAGCCCGGACAGCACAGTTGATCCGGTGGTGGTGAAGCCGGACACGGCCTCGAACACCGCGTCCGCATAACCGATACCAAGCCACAGGAAGGGCAATGCACCAAAGGCCGGCAGTGTCGCCCAAGCCAGCGTCGTCAGCACGAAGGTCTGCCGGGTATCGAGGCCTATGTTCAACGATCCACCGACCGCCGTCGACAGAAGCATCCCGACAAGCCCTGTGAGCAGAGCTGAAAAGACGAAAGCCTGCCAGTCGGCATTCTTGGCTGCGACATCGACAATAGCGGGAATCAGCATGGCCGTGGCCAGACCGACATAAAGGAAACCCAGGACGTTGAGGACAGGGCGCAATGACAGCAAACTGTTGGGTTCCCGCACCATGATGGGTATCAGGTCCCAAGGCTAGGCGGTTTTCTCCCGCACCGTCCCCGGGCCACTCCCGAACGTCCTACCCGGTTTGGCCGTCTTTGCCAATGGGGCCCTATTGGACAGGCATCTCAAGAAATACCAGAGAAATGCCGTTACGTGGTGAGTGAAACAAATCTGGTGCAGTCCACAGCACAGGTTCTCTGGAACCGCAATCGAAGGAGTTTCAAGCCCACACGTAAAGCGGCATCTTAAACACAAACGACCCGACTGCGATTTGATCACCGGCTCATTAAACCGGCCTTGTCACTGCATTTGCGCTAAAACGTTGGGTAATCAGGCAAAGGGACTTGCAATCCCAACATAGCGAATTATGCAGATATCATAATTATGCGGGCGTGATGAAACTGGTAGACATACCGGACTTAAAATCCGGAGGCCCTAGGCCGTGCGGGTTCGATTCCCGCCGCCCGCACCAAATTCATCTTCTATCCTATTCACAAGGAGAGGTTGATGACTAAGCATTTTCCAGGACATGGGACCTGCATCTACTGCGGCACGTCCGGGGTTACCCTCACCAAAGAGCATATTGTGCCCGAATTTATTGGTGGCCAAACAATTTTGGACGATGCAAGCTGCCTAAAGTGCAATGAAGTTACAAATAAATTTGAAACAGACGTCGCAAGAAAAATGTGGGGCGACGCTCGAACTGCCTATAGAGCCCCAAGCAAAAAGAAAAGCTATAGGCATAAAAAAAATTTAGATCTCAGAACATTCTACCCCAACGCCCCAAGCAAAAAAATCCCATACGAAGAGCTTCCTGCTATATTCGTTTTTTACAAGCCAACGCCATCTGGTTTGCTATCAGGTCTTCCAGAGACTTTTAACATCATGAACCAATGGAAACTTATTGCGATCAGCGATAATACGCGCTCCTCGAAATTTAAAGAGAAGTACGGATATGATGCCCCAGCCCGCTTCATATCAACGCCCGATAGTTTTCTGAAAATGATTGCAAAAATTGGGTATGGTCAGGTGCTGACAAGCCTCGCACCCAGTGAGTTCGAGCCTATTTGCCTCCCCTACATTCTAGGCCAAAAAGAGAATCCGTCATTTATCGTTGGCGGTGATCCAGAAATACATCCTCCGGAAAAAGACAATGGCTATCGGCTTAGTCATATGGCCTTTGGCACCCGAGACCAATTGTTGTTAGTCGCCGAGGTTCGTCTATTAGCGAATGAACACACGCCGACTTATCATGTCGTAGTTGGCTATGTTCATGGGGTGGATGCGGTACAAAACATTCGCAACAAATGGGGCTCGGAAAGCTTGGCGACCTTTGCAAGAGCGCCTGACGGCTCTCTCCTACCAAAAGCAGTTCCAACCCAACCCACGCCGACGAGCCAAGCACATTGGCAGCCGCAGATATGGCCTCTGCCGTACCTCACAGGTCGTGCGAAAGAAGCTGTTTGTCACAAACCGAACTATGTTGTGCAACTGACGCAAGGGACTTAAAAAGGATCTTTAATCGCCCATTGTCTTTTCAATAGCTTAGCATGAAAGTTGAGCATGTGCGCGTTTCTTCGGTGCACATCTTCGCAAAGCGATTTCTGCATTGTTTTGCTTAAGTAGCTGATTTAAATGGGAATAAAAATTCTTCCTGCAGCGCAAATGCTACTCGGGCGCGTCTACCAATTTCGCCACGCCCGCTTGCGCTTTTGGGTAGCCTCTGGATTGCGGTTCTGCAAGCGCTTTGCATGCGATTGCGCACGGCTTTTATCCAAGGCCTAGCAATCGCGGCCTCAAGAGGATATTTGAAACCCCTATTAGGAACGCTTGGCCCCTTCAGGCGCTGGCAGCACGCAGTCGCAGACCACTGCAGACACGAGCGGGTGCCAGCTGCTATTTCCCGGCAATTTGCCAGGTCTGGCCAGGACACACAGACAAAGAGCATCGAAGCAGCCCATGGTCACTTACATTGACGCCGCAGACGCACCGCTGAAGAACACCGGTCAGATCCGCCTGTATTCCAAGGAGGATTTTGCCGGCATGCACAAGGCTTGCCAGCTGACCGCCGGCTGCCTGGACGAGCTCGCCGCCATCGTCAAACCCGGCGTCACGACCCAGGAAATCGATGACTTTGTCTATGCGTACGGCCTTGAGCGGGGCGGCATCCCGGCGACCCTGAACTACCGTGGCTACACCAAGTCCTGCTGCACCTCGATCAATCATGTCGTCTGCCATGGCATTCCCAACGACAAGCCCCTGCGCGAAGGCGACATCGTCAACATCGACGTCACCTATATTCTCGATGGCTGGCACGGTGACTCAAGCCGCATGTACCCGGTCGGAGAGATTCCGCGGAAAGCGGAACGTCTGATGGAAGTAACCTACGAATCCCTGATGATCGGCATCGAAGCGGCCAAACCCGGCAACACAACGGGTGACATCGGCGCCGCGATCCAGACCTTTGTCGAAGGCAACCGGTTTTCAGTCGTGCGCGATTTTTGCGGCCACGGCGTCGGCAAGCTGTTCCACGACACACCGAACATTCTGCACTATGGCCGTCCTGGCGAAGGCATCGAACTGCGCCCGGGCATGATCTTCACCATCGAGCCGATGGTGAACACCGGCCGTCCGCATGTGAAGGTGCTCTCGGACGGCTGGACCGCGGTCACCCGTGACCGCTCGCTGTCTGCCCAGTACGAGCATTCGATTGGCATTACCGAAGACGGGTGCGAAATCTTCACGCTTTCCCCTGCCGGACTGCACACGCCTGGACTGACCATCGGCTGACCCTCTTCCGCTATGGTTGAGGCTCTGGAAAATTCAACCAAAGCGGATAGAATGCCCTGCATGTAGGTTTTGACGTGCAGCGCCGGGAGGCTGAAAGCCTATGGAAGACACGCGGGGCGGTTTCAGCGAGAAACCCGCAGATCCGGACACCAAGGGGCACCGGGAAAGGCTGCGGGACCGCTTTTCCAAGCATGGCCCCGGCGGTTTCGCCGATTATGAACTCCTGGAACTTTTGCTGTTTAATGCCCTGAACCGCCGGGATACAAAGCCGATCGCCAAAGCGCTGATAAAGCGCTTCGGGACATTTGCGGGCGTCCTGGCCGCGCCCCCTGCCCGCTTAAAAGAAATCGACGGTGTTGGCCCGAGAGTGGTTGAGCTTCTGAAAGTCACGCACGCAAGCGCTGTGCGCTTCACCCGCACAGAGGTGCCGGACCGGGAAACCCTGTCCTCCTGGTCCAAGGTCATCGACTACGTCCACACGGCCATGGCCTTTTCCGAGGTCGAACAGTTCCGCATCCTCTTTCTGGACAAACAGAACGGTCTCATCGCCGACGAGGTTCAGCAGACCGGCACAGTCGATCACACGCCTGTCTACCCGAGAGAAGTCATCCGCCGGGCGCTCGAATTGTCCGCAACAGCCTTGATCCTGGTTCATAATCATCCGAGCGGAGACCCCACCCCGTCGCGGGCGGATATCCAGATGACCCGGCAAATAGTTGAAATTGCAAAACCACTTGGTGTCGAGATCCACGATCACATTATAGTCGGAAAACAGGGTCAAACGAGTTTCCGGGGTCTTCAGCTTCTGTGACACAGGCGGAACTGTCTGAATACCGTATCGCCAAAACAGCGGAAACTTATATCATTACAGCCAATTAACCTTGAAAATCCGGCATTCATTAACGGCTTTCGAGAATACTCCGTTCAAAGAGCGGGGTCATCTTGATGAAATTCAACGCCGAAAACTCTGGCGGTAAGATCGCAAACGTCATCATCGTTCCTATGATCGGTGTCGTTGTGTTTGCCGTTGCCTGCGTCTTCGCCCTCATGATCTGGTCCTCCCGGGTATCCGATGAAAGTGCCGCCAACAGCCAGCGCAAACTGTTGACCGGAGCCATTCAATTAAAGCTCGACCAAATGGCCCGTCAGCAAGCAAGTTCAGCGGTCTGGGATCTTGCGTTCTTCAAGACGGCATCATCTGTGGTGGACACGGAGTGGCTGCGGCAGAATATCGGCGAGTGGCTCAACAAGAGCTATGGCTTTGAGCGGTCTCTTATTCTCAATCGGGATAGAGAGCAGAGCCTCGCCTATTCCGCCGAATTGAGCAGTAACTGGGTCACGCCAAGCGTTTTGAGCCAGCTTCGGTCTGCAATTTCCAAGACCCGTGCCCGGTATATTTCCTCTTTCGTGAGAACCCCTTCTGGCCTCTATCAATACGCTCCCAGTAAAACCGGCCGCGAGCAAGGGGAGACTCCTGCAGAAACGGGCCTTTTGCGGATCGGTAACGGGGTCTACTTTTTCACTGCCTCAGCCATCACCCAGGAACTGCACAGCATAACAGCCGTGCGGACCCCTCCGGCAGTTCTGATCTCTTTTGACCGGCTGGACCCGAAGGAACTGTCCCATCTTGCCGCGATGTCAGACCTTTCTGGACTGCAGCTGAGCCAAACCGATGACAACACTCTGGCAATGGCAACCATTGCGCTGAAGGCGCCCAACAGTGAGTTCCTCAGCTATCTCAAATGGGAGGCGAACCGCCCGGGCACAGAAATGCTGGGCCGTGTAACTCCAGTCCTTCTGCTGCTAGCCCTCGCCATTCTCGCGCTCACTGTCGGCGTCATCGACTTCACCCGCCAGTCAACGCGCAAACTTGCGGAGAGCCGCTCGCAAGCCGTCTACAGTTCAAGGCATGATGCGCTTTCAGGCCTGCCGAACCGGGAGCAATTCAGCCAGCTTCTCAGCAACGCGCTGAAGTCCAGTCCAACAGAGAGCAGCAATCTCGCCGTAGTCTATATCGACATGGACCGCTTCAAGGACATCAACGATACCCTCGGTCACGCGGCAGGCGATGAAGCAATCCGGTCTGTTGCAAGACGCCTGCAATCCGTTGTGCCGTCAAGCGGAGCCATAGCCCGCATCAGTGGCGATGAGTTCGCAATGCTTCTGCAGGACTGCCCGAACCAGGAATGGATTGAGCATATCCTGACGCGTATTCAGGACCAGCTCGTCCGCCCGGTCCGTCTTGAATCAACCGAACACTTTGTCAGCCTGTCTATGGGCGCATCGATTGCTCCCCGCGATGGAGTCGATCCAGGAGAGCTTCTGCGCAAGGCGGATATCGCCCTTTATGATGCAAAGGCAAATGGACGGGGCCGGTGGTCCTTCTTCGACAGTTCCATGCAGGAACAGGTCCTGGCAAAGGACAAACTGTCCCGCGAACTGCGAAAGGCAATTGACAGGGATGAACTGAGCCTTGCCTATCAGCCGCAAACGGACTCAAGCGGTAAAACGATTGTCGCGGTGGAAGCCCTTGCCCGCTGGAACCATCCGGAACTTGGCCCAATCTCTCCGGTCACGTTTATCCCGCTGGCAGAAGAGACCGGCCTGATCAACGATCTGGGTCTGTGGGTGCTCAATCAGGCCTGCTACAATGCTTATCGCTGGCCGGACCTTGTCGTGTCCGTCAATGTGTCTCCAACCCAGTTCAAGCACCCCCGCTTCGTCGAAACGATTCTGGAAACGCTCGATCATCACAAACTGCCGCCGAGCCGCCTTGAGATCGAGGTGACAGAATCGGTCTTTGCAGGGCAGGACAAGCCGATCCTGAACGCTTTGAAACGGTTGAAGGATCTGGGCGTAAAGGTCGCGCTCGACGATTTCGGCTCGGGTTATTCCAGCCTCTCCTTCCTGCGCAAGTTCCCGTTCGACACACTAAAGGTCGACCGCAACTTCCTCTCTGCAATGGATGACGACGAAGGCGCCAAGGCGATTCTTGCCACCATCATCAATCTTGGCCAGGCTTTGGGCATGACCGTGGTGGCAGAAGGTGTCGAAACGGCCGAACAGATTGCCTTCCTGACAAGCCTGGGCTGTCACCGCATGCAAGGCTTCTACATCGCCCGTCCGCTTGATGCCTGCAAGCTGGAGGAATTCCTCGCGGATGTGAGCTACTCGGCAGGCATGCCTGATCCCGCCACCAGTCAACGCTCCTCTCGCCCGGTGCTGAAAGTCGCCAAGGCTTGAGGTTGCCGGATCAGAAGCGCTGGAGGGCCACGTCAAGCCGGCGGGCCAGCGAAAGATAGCTGGAAAACGGAGCCTGAGCAGCTAACAAGCCTGCGGCTCCGCTACGGACCAAGGCCAGGCCAGCCGTCCCGAAGCGGATACGGATCATGTCATCAAGCCACCCGGCCTGTTGAGCCGCACGCTTTGCGGCCAGTTTACCGGAGTGCCTCAAATAGGCCTGATGCCGGGCAACCTCGGTCATGAGCGCTTCAATTCCCTGGCCGGTTCTGGCCGAGATCTCGCAGACCGGAACCTTCCATCCGCTGGTGTTACCTTGCCCGAGCGACAGGGCGCCGGCTGCATCGGAAGCCGCCCGGCGGGCCATCGCCCCGGTGTCCGCCTTGGTTACAGCGGCAATATCGGGCAGCTCCATGATGCCTGCCTTCATGAACTGAAGACTGTCCCCTGACCCCGGCTGAATACACAGAACCAGCGTGTCACAGGCCTGTACCAGATCTCCCTCTGACTGGCCGATCCCCACGGATTCCACAATCACCAGATCGGTAACGGCTCTGAGCAGAGCGATTGCAGCAATCGCCTGGTCCGACAAACCGCCGAGCCGGTCGCGGGCCGCCATGGACCGAACAAAAATGCCCTGGTCGTCCGGGTCGGTTGTCAGCCTTGTGCGGTCCCCCAGAAGCGCCCCATGGGTCAGCCTGGAGGACGGATCAATGGCCAGAACAGAAACGGTCTTTCCGGATGATCGTGCCTGCCTGATCAGGGCATCCGTCAGGGTGGACTTGCCGACCCCCGGAGGGCCTGTGAGACCGAGCACGTGTCCCTTGTCTTCCGCACAGGCCTTGTCCAGGAAAGCGGCAATCTCCGGATCTGCAGCCGCAACCTCAAGACGGGTAAGCATGCGCGACAGGACGAGTTTACCGCCCCGCCGGATCGCTTCAAGGTCAGGAGCGGGGCCTACCATAGCTCCGTTCCCGACGGGTATCCGGCGCCTGTCTCCTCAGCGCCATTCATAGCTCAGGCCCGTGCCTTTAAGGCGGCCTGAGCTGCCGCGAGACGGGCGATCGGCACACGGAAGGGCGAGCAGGACACGTAGTCGAGCCCCACTGTCTCGCAGAAGTGGATCGAAGCAGGATCCCCGCCATGTTCCCCGCAAATGCCGAGCTTGATATCAGGGCGTGTCGACCGGCCCCGCTCCGCACCGATCTTGACCAGTTCACCGACACCATCCTGATCAAGCGAAACGAACGGGTCCTGCTCGATCAGTCCCTTGGCCTGATAGGTGCCGAGGAAGGAGGAAGCGTCATCGCGGGAGATGCCAAAGGTCGTCTGTGTCAGGTCATTCGTGCCGAAGGAAAAGAACTCCGCAGACTTTGCAATTTCGGCTGCCTGGAGCGCTGCCCGCGGCAATTCCACCATGGTGCCGATCTGATAGGTCAGATCCGCCCCCCTTTCCGCCTTGACGGCTTGGGCGGTGCGCTCAATCACCTCGCGGACCAGATCCAGCTCGCCCTTCAGGCCAACCAGCGGCACCATGATTTCCGGAACCACAGGTGCACCAGTCCGCTTGCCTGCTTCAACAGCAGCCTCGAAGATCGCCCGTGCCTGCATTTCCGCAATCTCCGGGTA
This sequence comes from Roseibium litorale, assembly GCF_014842915.1. Classification (GTDB taxonomy): domain Bacteria; phylum Pseudomonadota; class Alphaproteobacteria; order Rhizobiales; family Stappiaceae; genus Roseibium; species Roseibium litorale. Next base: position 376,666 of record NZ_JACYXI010000001.1, read on the forward strand.
AGAGACCAGCAAACGGCAGCCGCGGTGGCCGAGCATCGGGTTGAACTCGCTGAGCGTCATGGACCGTTCGCGAAGCTTCTCCGCTGATACGCCCATCGCAGCAGCAACTTCTGCGACTTCCTCATCGGAATGCGGCAGGAACTCATGCAGGGGCGGATCCAGCAGACGGATCGTCACGGGAAGGCCCCTCATGATCTCGAAAAGATCCGTGAAGTCCTGTCTCTGCATGGGCAGAAGCTTCGCCAGAGCTGCGCGGCGGCCTGCCTCCGTGTCGGCCAGGATCATTTCCCGCACGGACACAATACGCTCACCGTCGAAGAACATATGCTCCGTCCGGCAAAGGCCAATACCTTCTGCGCCAAAGTCACGGGCAGCCTTTGCGTCCGCCGGTGTCTCGGCGTTGGTGCGGACCTTCATGCGGCGGACCTTGTCGGCCCACCCCATTAAGGTTCCGAAATCGCCGGACAGCGCTGGCTGAAGCATGGCCACCTCACCAGCGAGAACCTGGCCGCTGGCCCCGTCAATGGTGATGATGTCACCTTTCTGGAATGTTCTGCCACCTGCCGTCAGCGTCGCGTTGCGATAGTCGATCCGGACCATGCCCGCACCGGAGACACAGGGCTTGCCCATGCCGCGGGCCACGACAGCAGCATGGGAGGTCATCCCTCCCCGGCTTGTCAGGATCCCCTCGGCAGCGTGCATGCCGTGAATGTCCTCGGGGCTGGTCTCGATACGGACCAGAATGACCTTCCGTCCGGCAGCCTTCGCTTCTTCAGCATCGTCCGAGTTGAAGACAATGGCGCCGCAGGCAGCTCCCGGAGAAGCCGGCAGACCGCTCGCGATCACATCCCTTTGGGCCTTCGGATCGATGGTCGGGTGCAGAAGCTGGTCAAGGGCCGCGGGCTCAACCCGCATAACCGCTTCTTCTTGCGTGAGCAGGCCTTCTGCCGCCATGTCCACGGCGATCTTGAGCGCAGCCTTGGCCGTCCGCTTGCCGGCGCGGGTCTGCAGCATCCAGAGCTTGCCCTGCTCGATGGTGAACTCAAGATCCTGCATATCCCGGTAATGGGATTCAAGCTTGTCGCAGATGGTCTGGAATTCCGCAAAGCACTCGGGCATCAGGTTTTCCAGCGACGGACGGGTGGAACCGGCTTCCAGCCGGGCCTTCTCGGTAATGTCCTGCGGGGTGCGGATACCAGCCACCACGTCTTCGCCTTGCGCGTTCACCAGGAACTCGCCGTAAAGCGTCTTCTCGCCGGTCGAGGGATTGCGGGTGAAGGCAACGCCGGTGGCCGAGGTCTCACCCATATTGCCGAACACCATGGACTGCACGTTGACGGCAGTGCCCCAGGTGGCGGGAATGTCGTGAAGACGGCGGTAGGTCTGAGCCCGGGCGGTCATCCAGGAGCCAAACACGGCCCCGATGGCGCCCCAGAGCTGTTCTTGAGGATCCTGCGGAAAGGGTTTGCCCAGCTCCCGCTCGACCAGTTCCTTGAACTTCTCGATCAAACCAACCCAGCTCTCAGCCGTAATTTCCGTGTCGAGAGCCAGCTCGTTCTGGTCCTTGTGATCCTCAATCAGTTCCTCGAACTCGCTGTGGTCAACACCAAGCACCACATCCGAGTACATCTGAATGAACCGGCGGTAGCTGTCATAGGCAAAACGCATGTCGCCAGCGCTTTCACCGATCGCCCTCACCGTTTTGTCGTTCAGCCCGAGGTTCAGCACCGTATCCATCATCCCGGGCATGGACACCCTGGCTCCGGAGCGGACTGAAAGCAGGAGAGGATGAGTCTCATCTCCGAAAATCCGGCCTGTGGCACTGCCGATATCAGCAAGCGCAGCCTTCACCTGGGCCGCCAGGTCCTCCGGATAAGACTGGCCATGCTCATAATACCAGGTGCAAACTTCGGTGGTGATCGTGAAGCCTGGCGGCACGGGAAGTCCAAGATTGCTCATCTCGGCCAGATTCGCACCCTTACCTCCCAACAGGTTCTTCAGGTTAGCAGCACCATCCGCGCTCCCATTCCCGAACGTGTAAACCCATTTGGTCATGGTCATCTCCATCCCGGCATGTTCACTACCTGCCGTCTCCCTCGGCATTATTGCACCGCACATTCCTGCTATGCGGCCCACACCGATACAAGTAGTTTTTTGGTCTAAACCGGTTCAAACGCGGAGATGATCTTCCGCATCCGGAAGAACCGCCCGTTCGCCAGACCATGAATTTGGCCCGCAGCACCAGAGCCTTGGAGAATCAGGGCAGCTTTCAACTGACTGAAAACGAAGCAGCCTTTGCCGCGCCGCGGCTTTCCGCCTCCTTTTTTCCTTCGGCCCGGCTGTCTCTTGTCCCTGAGGCCAAGCCATTCCCGTTGCCAGGCCGGATCGACCGGTCCGAACTTGAGATGTTTCCCCCGAATTCCTTGCCGCTAAGCCTTAAAGAGGCCATTGTCGGCGCAGAAAAAGGATAAGGTCGAATAATGACGACCGACGCATGTGAGGTGACATGAACGAGTTAACCAGCGCTTTCCTGAAGTCCGTATCCGGCAGCGCCCTTACGGGCAGAACTTTGCGCCGGGCCGCACTGAGCGCGGTGACAGCCCTTTCGCTGCTGCAACCGGCCTTAGCCGAGACCAAGGCAGACGACAAGGTAACCCATGGCACCCCGGATGATCTGCCCATCACCCTTTCCGGCAGCTATCTGGCCGGGCTTCTCGCGGGCGGAGAACTCGATTTCGCCTCAGCGGCAGCCTTCTTCCAGGAGACCCTCTCGGTCGATCCCGATAACAACCAGCTGCTTGAGCGCGCCTTCGTGCTGCGCCTTGCAAATGGTGATGTAAGCGAAGCCGTTTCCCTCGCCGAGGAGATGGACCGGGCCGGTGCAGGAAACTTCCTTTCAAAACTCACCCGCGGCGGTGACGACATCCGCGCCGGCAAATATGAGCGTGCACTGACGATCATGCCGCGGTCTCAGGCGGGCCCAGTTGCGGAAATTCTCACCGGCATTGCCCGCGCCTGGGCCTTGCAGGGGGCAGGACGAACAGACGAAGCCCTGAAGACCCTGAATGATCTCCAGGGCCCCGATTGGTTCAAGGTGTTCAAGTCGACCCATGCCAGCCTCATTCTCTACGCTTCGGGTGACATCCCGGGCGCGCTTGCGGAAATCGAAAAAGCCTATGAGGAAGACCGTGGCGCGGTCCGTGTGGTCGATGCCTATGCCCGCCTTCTGATGCAGTCTGGCAAGAAGGCCGAAGCTCTGAAGGTCATCGATGAATATGACAAGCTGCTCAATGGTCACCCATTTCTGACGGCGACCCGCGAGAAGATCGAGAAAGGCGAAAAACTGCCGCCTCTGGTAACCAGCCCAGCGGCAGGGTTCGCCGAAATCCTCTATGGCCTGGGGTCCGCTATTGGCCGGGACGGCGCGGAAGAGCTTTCCACCGCCATGCTGCAGCTCTCGCTTCATCTCGATCCAAAGGCAGAGTTTGCTGCAGTCGCTCTCGGCAGCATGTTCGAACGCATGAAGCAGCCTGACCGGGCAATCGAGGCGCTCAAGAAGGTGCCTGACGACTCTCCCCTGAAGCGGGAAGCGGAAATTCAGATCGGTCTGAACTACAACACCATGGAAATGGTGGACGAAGCTCAGAAGCATCTGCAAAAGCTGATCGACGCGGACCCGAACGAGCAGGAAGCCGTCATTTCGCTCGGCAACGTCCTGCGCACGCACAAGCGGTTTGAGGAAGCCGAGAAGATCTATTCCGAAGGCATCAACCGCGTAACCGACTTCACCCAGGACCAATGGCTGCTGTTCTATTTCCGGGGCATCTGCCGGGAACGGCTGAAGGAATGGGACGGGGCTGAAGCAGATCTGCGCCGCGCTCTGGAACTCTATCCTGATCAGCCTCTGGTGCTGAATTATCTCGGCTATTCTCTCGTCGACCGCGGCCTGAAGCTGGACGAAGCCCTCGGCATGATCAAGAAGGCCGTCGATCTGCGCCCCACCGATGGCTATATCGTCGACAGCCTTGGCTGGGTTTATTACCGGCTTGACCGCTTCGATGAAGCCGTGACCGAACTGGAAAGGGCGATCGAGCTTCGCCCGGCGGATCCGGTGATCAACGACCATCTTGGCGATGCCTACTGGAAGGTCGGGCGCCGCCTTGAAGCGCGGTTCCAATGGAACCATGCCCGCGACCTGGGGCCTGAGCCGGAAGAGCTGCCGAAGATCCTCGACAAGATCCAGAACGGCATGCCGGAAACCCCGGCGACCGGCGAAGCCAAGGCAGAGCCGAATAAAAACGGCGGTTAACTGCGGACACGCATGGCAATGCAGCAGGACACAGACGGGGATGCGAGCGAGTTTGCCCGCGCCAAAGTCAACCTTGCCCTTCACATCACCGGCCGCCGCGAGGATGGCTACCACCTTCTGGACTCGCTCGTGGTGTTTCCAGAGATTGGTGACCGTCTGCGCCTCCTTCCGGGGGCCCCGCCTCTTTCTCTGACCCTTGGCGGATTTTTCGGTCCTCAGCTTTCCCAGGCAAGACCAGACAACCTGGTGCTCCGCGCCATTGAAGCTCTGGCAGGCGCATGCTGTCAGCCACCCTTGCGGGCAGGACTTCTTCTCGAAAAGAACCTGCCTGTAGCCTCCGGCATTGGGGGAGGATCAGCTGACGCCGCCGCCGCGCTGCGTCTCGCTGCAAGGATGACCGGGGTAGACCTTCCGCAAGCTGAGTGGTTGGCGCTGGCGCTTTCGCTGGGTGCAGACGTCCCGGTTTGTCTTGAACAGAAGGCGGTCCGCATGTCGGGCATCGGGGAGAAGCTGCATCCGGCTCCTCCGCTGCCCCCGGCCGGCATTGTTCTCGTCAATCCCCTCAAGGAAGTCTCAACACCGGCCATCTTCCGGGCTCTGACCCAGCGCGACAATCCTCCCCTGCCAGCACTGCCTTCCAGCTTCGGCAGCTGCGGAGAGCTTGCCGAATGGCTGAAATCCTGCCGCAATGACATGCAGGAGGCAGCTGAAGCACTCTGCCCGGAGATTACTGAAGTACTTGCTGCACTCGGTGAGGCAAAGGGCAGTCTTCTCGCCCGTATGTCCGGCTCTGGGGCGACCTGTTTTGCGCTCTGCGCTCCTCAGGACGCGGCCTCTATCGCCGCCGGAATAGAGAAAAGCCACCCTGAGTGGTGGGTGGCTTCTTCCGGTAAGATTCGTTAGGCCCTGAAACGGGGCTCTGATCAGCTGACGCGGGAAATACAGAAGGCAACTGCTTCTGCAAGCGCGTCATTGTGCGGACCGGAGGGAAGCTTCTCCAGAGCCTTCAGGGCATTCGCGCCATAATCTCGGGCGCGCTGCACGGTGTCGGCAATGGCGTCCACCTTGCGCAGCCGCTCGATGGCTGCGTCCAGATCGCCGTCCTCGATAGCGCCTTCTTCCAGGCAGCGCTTCCAGAAGACGCGGTCTGCGTCCGAACCGCGCGCCACGGCAAGGACGATCGGCAAGGTGATCTTGCCTTCGCGGAAGTCGTCACCGATCTGTTTGCCAAGGTCAGCGCTGGACCCGCCGTAGTCGAGCGCATCGTCCACCAGCTGGAAAGCTAGCCCCAACTCGCGGCCATAGGCGCGGGCCGCAGCCTTCACCTCCGCGCCCTGATCCGCGATCACCGGACCGACTTCGGCCGCAGACGCAAAGAGCGCAGCGGTCTTGGCATCGATAACGCGCAGATAATCCTCTTCCGAGGTCAGGATGTTCTTGGCAGCGCCCAGCTGCAGAACCTCACCTTCGGCGATGATCGCAGAGGCTTCCGACAGGATGCGAAGGGCTTCAAGGGAGCCGACATCGACCATCATCTTGAAGGCCTGACCAAGAAGATAGTCACCGACCAGAACGCTGGCCTGGTTGCCCCAGAGCTTGCGGGCGGCCAGCTTGCCGCGGCGCATGTCGCTTTCATCGACCACATCGTCATGCAGCAGCGTTGCCGTATGCATGAACTCGACGCTGGCGGCCAGAACCACGTGTCCCGTTCCCTGATAGCCGAACATTTCCGCACAGGCGAGCGTCAGCATCGGCCGCAGCCGCTTGCCGCCTGAGGAGATCAGATGCTTCGCGATCTCGGGGATCAGCTCCACATTCGACCCGGCCTTGGAGAGAATGATCTGATTGACCTCTTCCATGCCCCCGGTCACCAGTTCGACCAGTGACTGGATGGATGGCTGAATTTGCTTGTTGTCCGAAACGGATGCGACCAAGGCCACCAAGGAGACTCCTGCATTTTTTGTTGAGCGGACAATATGGCGCAAGCTAAGCTTGGGCAAGGCCGCAATCCGTGGACAAACCGTTGAATGGGCACTAACAAGCCAATTTGACACAGTGTTGACCCCGAAAACGGGTCTGACAGATGCAAGTTCGGCGAGAGGGCTGATGGAAGAACTGGTCAGAACTAACGACCCCGTCCTGATTTCCTTCCTGGAATCTCTTCTGGAAGAAGCTGGCCTTGCTCATGAGCTGCGTCCCCCTCGCCCGCAGCCGGCTTTCTGAGACCCCAGGCATGACCAGCGCAACCGGGCGGGACCCTTACGGACCTGAAACGACTCATGATGCCTTTCTTGGTGGGAAGGTCTATGTCCATCAACCTGCAAAGGGTCGTCACAGAGCCGGCATGGATGCAGTCTATCTCGCCGCGGCGCTTCCCGAAGACACCCGTGGCCATGTGGTGGATCTCGGATCAGGCGTTGGCACGGCTGGCCTTTGCGCGGCGGCCCGCCTTGCCCATGTCACCGTGACGCTGGTCGACGTGGACCCGCTGGTGCTGGATCTTGCCCGCACCGCACTGACCGACCCAGCAAACAGTGCCTTCGCGGACCGGGTCACCGTCCTGGAAGCGGATGTCACCGCCAAAGGAACCCTCCGCCGGGAGGCTGGCCTGATCCCCGGCATGGCCGACCATGTGATCATGAACCCGCCCTATTACGACGCCTCCCGGTTCCGGGCCTCGCCGGCGGAAGCCCGTGCGGGCGCTCACATGCTGGACGAACGCGGCCTCGATCCCTGGGCAAAGACGGCAACCGATCTTGTGCGGGAGGGCGGCAGCCTAACGGTCATCTTCCGTGCGGATGGATTGAGAGAAGTTCTCGATGTCTTGCAGGGGCGGTTCGGGGCAATCGACATCATTCCCCTGCGGCCGCGTCCCGATGCGCCCGCAACGCGTGTTGTGCTCAGGGCCATACGTGCCAGCAATGCGCCCTTACAGCTGATGCCTGGCTTTGTCCTGCACGAAAGCACCGGATCGGACTTCACCCCGGAAGCCCGTGCCGTCATGCGGGACGGAGCAGGCCTCGGCCTGAGGGCACGCAGATAAGGGACGTTTTAGTCCCTGAGATCGATGACAAAGGTAAAACCCTTCGATAGTCATCCCGGGCAAGCGCAGCGCGACCCGGGACCGGTGAGCCAAAAGACTATGGGTTTCAGAGCGTTGAATACCAAAGCACCCCGGCTCACCGGTCCCGGATCTCCGCTTCGCTGCGTCCGGGAAGACGAATTGAGAGGTTTGTCAGCCCCCTCAGGCCCTTTTTCGTCCCTTCCCCTTCAGTGCATCACGATCTCGCCATTGGCAAAACGGTAGTCGACCGGGGTGATAAGGGCCTGGTGGGCAATACGGACCCTGTGGATCGGGCCTTCGATTTCACGTTCCCAGAACCCGAGAAACCGCTTCAGCTCCGGAAAGCCCGGTGCCTTGTCTTCGGTTTGCCAGAGAAATGTCTGCAAGAGGGCTGGATGATCGGGGAGCCGGTAGAAAATCTCTGCAGTCAGCAGACCGTACCCAAGGAAGCGTTTTTCAAAGTCCGAACCAGCTTTCATATCTGCCTCGCTTTCGCCAATGGGAAGAACCATCACGAATCAAAGCTTAGCAAACTACAGAGTTATTTCAATTTAAGTATTTATATCAGATACTTAGCAGCATATCAATGTGAGTGCTGCTAAACAGAAGTCCCCGCCTCAGTTCTTGTCTTTCTGGACCTGAATTGACGACAGATATCCCAGGAAGCGCTCGATATCATCGGGCTGAAGAACAAACTCCGGCATATCGTTGTGCCCTGTGACGATGCCCTCAGCCAGGCTTTCCTCCAGACTGGAAACCGGATAGCGCTGAGACAGGTCGCGGAAGGCCGGAGCTTGCGGATCGGGGCTTTCACCTTCCGCACCAACGGCGTGGCAGGGCGAACAGTTGTCTTCGGCAATCTTGCGGCCGATCGCGAGGCTTTCTGGATCATCCGGATAGTTGCTCTCTTGAGCCTGAGCGCCCGTCTGGAGAACCAGACTCGCAAGAAACACCCCGGAAACCGCCCAGTAGCTGCCAAGTCTAGTCATCAACCTCTCCCTATCCGGTCTCCGTCATACAGGAACCGGCAGGCGGGAGCCATACGTGGCTCTACGTGTTCCTCCTGATCCGCGAAAAAGCCCCGGTCTCCTCGCCACGCGATCATCGACCAATAGCTTCATCGGCGCCAGGAGGACGTTCGTCCAAAAGTTTGACGCCTGGCATCATAGCCCTTACTCATAAAAATCATGCCAACTGCCACCCGTACCACGCCCGCTTCTCCAAGTGCCCCCCAAAGCAGTTCCGGGCCGCTTGTGGTCGCGCTCGCCTATGACGGCCTCTGCATGTTCGAATTCGGCATTGCCGTTGAAGTGTTTGGCCTGCCCCGCCCGGAAATGGGCGCGGACTGGTACCGCTTTGCCATCGCCCCGGCGGATGCCGGGGAGATCCGCTCGACCGCCGGCCTGCGGCTTGCGGTTGACGGCGGGCTGGAGCTGCTTGAGCAGGCAGATATCATCATCATTCCAGGCTGGCGCGGGGCCGATGCCCCCGTTCCGGAAGGACTGTGCGCAGCGCTCCGGGAAGCCCACAAGCGCGGCGCGCGGCTGTTGACCATCTGCTCCGGCGTCTTCGTTCTGGCAGCAACCGGTCTTCTGGAAGGATTGAGGGTCACCACACACTGGCGCTACACGGATGGTCTTCAGGAGCGCTATCCGCAGCTGACAGTCATTCCGGATGTGCTCTATGTGGACGAGGGGCAGATCCTGACCTCCGCAGGCAGCGCAGCAGGAATTGACCTTTGCCTTCACCTGATCCGGCAGGACCGTGGCCCCGATGCCGCCAACTCTGTTGCCCGGCGGCTGGTGATGCCCGCGCACAGAGAGGGAGGACAGGCCCAGTTCATCGATGCTCCCGTTCCCAGATACGACGAGGGCGCAAGGCTGGGACCCGTCCTGGACCTTATGCGCAAGGATTTGAGCGGTGCGCATCGCATCCGCGATCTTGCGCTGGCTTCAGGCATGAGCACGCGAACCTTTCTCCGCCGCTTCGAGGCGGCAACAGGCACAACGCCCGCCCGCTGGCTCCTGAGCGAGCGTCTGCACCGGGCCAAGGATCTTCTGGAATCCACCCATACAGGCATCGGCGAGATTGCAAGCCTGTGCGGCTTCGGTTCGGCAACCAACCTGCGGCATCATTTCCGCAAGATGGTCGGCATCACCCCAACCGCCTATCGCTCAAGCTTCGCCATTCTGGAGCAGTCTTGAGACAAAATTCCGGCACGAGCCGGACATCCGCCTTCCGTCCCTGTGTCATCTTCCGCTTGCTGCCTATATTGTTTGCCAAAGACAGCCACATGCAGCCCCGCCGAAAGAGCTCAGCCCCATGACAGAGACGCTTCTCCCCGCTTCCATCGACGAAACATTGGCCTTGCTGGAAAGCGCCGGCTATGTCGCAGACCGGTCGCTGGCGACTGTGCTGCATCTGGCCCTGCGGATGAAACGCCCCCTGTTTCTCGAAGGGGAAGCTGGGGTCGGCAAAACGGAGATCGCCAAGGTCCTTTCTCAAACCCTGGGCCGTGATTTGATCCGCCTGCAGTGCTACGAAGGCCTAGACATCGCTTCTGCCGTATATGAATGGAACTATCCGGCTCAGATGGTCGAGATCCGTGTGGCGGAAGTGGCCGGAGACACCGGCCACGAGGAACTGTCCCGCTCGATCTTCGACGACCGTTTCCTGATCAAGCGCCCTGTGCTGCAGGCCCTTCAACCGCATGCGGGTGGTGCGCCTGTGCTGCTGATCGACGAGCTGGACCGGGCGGACGAAGCCTTTGAAGCCTTCCTCCTGGAGGTTCTGTCGGACAATCAGGTGACCATTCCCGAACTTGGCACCATCAAGGCAGCCGAGCCGCCGATCGTCATCATCACCACCAACCGCACCCGCGAGATCCACGACGCCCTGAAGCGCCGCTGCCTTTATCATTGGGTCGACTATCCGGACGCTGCCCGGGAGCTGGAAATTGTCCGGCGCAAGGTTCCAGGCGCAACGGAACGGCTAAGCGAAGAAATCGTCGCTTTCGTCCAGAAACTGCGCGCTGAGGAAGACCTCTTCAAGCAGCCCGGCGTTGCCGAAACCCTGGACTGGGCAACGGCGCTGAGCGAACTCAATGAGATCGCCCTTGATCCGGACATGGCCTCGGACACACTCGGCGTGCTTCTGAAGTATCAGGACGACATCGAACGGGTCCGCGGCTCCAAGGTGCGGCAGATGGTCGACGAAATCCGCAAGTCCGATCCTACCCCAAAGACTTCGATGCCAGCGGTCTGAAACATGGCAACGGCTTTCAGCAGCTCCTGTCTTCCGGCTTTCTCTTCGTCTCGGCTGGCTTTTGCCGCGCTTCCGGAATGGGAAATGTCAGCGCAAGCAGCCCATTCTTCGAGACGTTTGGCAAAGGCCAAGCTCCTCAGGATAAGGAGAGAAGCTTGGGCCACCCCAGGCTCTCAACGCGAGAACCTCATCCTGAGGAGGGGCGCAGCCCCGTCTCGAAGGATGGCTCGCTTGCTACCGCCGCGCGGAACGGTTGGAGGCGCTGCATGAGTGTTTCAGAGCCTGCACTCCCCGCGAGCGGAAAGATCGTCGACAACATCGTCCATTTTGCCCGCACCCTGCGCAAGGCCGGGGTTCCGGCAGGTCCCGCTTCCGTGGTCGATGCCGTGCGCGCGGTCGAAGTTGCCGGGATCAGCAACCGGGAAGATCTCTACTGGACCCTGCACGCCGTCTTCGTCCACAAGCGGGAGCACCGGGTTCTGTTTGACGAGGCGTTCCGGATCTATTGGCAGAGCCGCGGCCTGATCGAAAAGATGCTGGCGATCCTGTCTCCGGTCGCCCCGCCCCGCGGTGCGCCAGAGAAGCCCAAGGCCGGTCAGACACGCGTTTCCGACGCCTTTCAGGCCGCCAAGGAGCGGATGGGCAACGAAACCAAGCCACAAATCGAGGTCGATGCGACCTTCACCGTCTCGGGCAAGGAATTGCTGCAGGCAAAGGACTTTGCCCAGATGTCGGCGCTGGAAGTGGATGAGGCAAAGCGGGCTTTGAAGTCCATGCACCTCACCATGGATCTCGTGCGCCAGCGGCGTCTTGCCCCCGCCCACAAGGGACGGATGGACCCGCGCCGGACCCTTCGGGCCTCTCTGCGCACTGGTGGGTCGATGATCGATCTCAAGTTCAGAAAGCCTGTCGAGAAGCGCCCACCTCTCGTTGCCCTATGCGATATCTCAGGCTCCATGAGCCAGTACACCCGCCTGCTCCTGCATTTTCTCCATGCGGCAACGGCGGAACGGCGCGACGTTCATACCTTCCTATTTGGCACACGGCTGACCAATGTCACCCGCCAGCTGAGGATGAAAGATCCGGATGAAGCGCTGGAGGCTTGCAGCGCGGGCGTTGAGGATTGGTCCGGGGGTACCCGGATTGCCACGGCTCTCCGGGAGTTCAACCGGGTCTGGTCCCGCCGGGTTATGTCCGGCAACCCAACCGTGCTGTTGATAACGGATGGACTGGAGCGGGATACGGATGAGGACCTGGAGCGGGAGATGGACCGGCTGCACCGGTCCTGCCGCCGGCTGATCTGGCTGAACCCGCTCCTGCGGTATGACGGCTTTCAAGCCAAGGCCAAGGGCATCCGCGCCATGCTGCCCCATGTCGACGAGTTCCGCTCCGCCCATTCGCTGAACGCGGTGGCGGATCTCGTTGCCGCTTTGTCAGGCGCGCAAAGCAGTTCCTCCCTTTCCACGGATCCTAGAACCTGGCTGGCCTGACCGGCCGGCGTCTCTCCTTTTAACGGACCCGCCGATGACCTCAGACAACCTCTCTGATCTATCCCGTCAAATCTGCGAGGTCTCCGACATTTATGCGGACCGTTTCGGCATCAGCCGCTCCCCATCCTGGTTTCTGGCGAAACTGACAGAAGAGCTTGGAGAGCTGGTGGCTGCCGACTTGAAATGCGAAGGCAATGGCCGGACCGCGGAGCAAAGTGCGGAAGGTCTTGTCAATTCCCGTGCAGAGGAAGCCGCGGATCTCTTTGCCCATCTCCTGCTGTTTTGCAGGGATCGCGGCATTGATCTTGAAACGGCACTGGCCCGAAAGTGGTTCAAGTATCTTGGCCAAGATACGGAAAGGATTCCCGGAACAGAAACGGAAAGCCAGTCACGGCAGCGATAGAGTCGGCCTCAAGAGACTCTTTCGCAACTCAATCTAGAACGATTGACTCGCGCACGATAAAAATATCCCCGCCAGTTTCCTGTTGGGGCACAGAGAGCTGGCGGGGACCTCCGGCGCGCCTGTTCAACGACGGGGCCCCGGTCACAGCCAAAGATAGTTTCAGTATTCCGAAATTAGAATGCGTCACCTGGTCCCAGGGCAAAATTAGGGAAGCGCGACAACCGGTGTGCGCACCGTTACCCGCTGGAACAGATCGCTGATGTCGCTGTTCGCCATCCGGATGCAGCCATAGGACGCCGCCCGCCCGATCGAATTTGGCCTGTTGGTACCGTGGATGGCGTAGTTGCCATTCGACAGCGTCATCGCGGCAACGCCCATCGGATTGTTCGGCGCACCACCCTTGATCAGGGTTGGCAGATTGGGATGATCACGCTCAACCTCCGCGGAGGGGGACCAGTCCGGGCGGATGTATTTTCCGGTGATGAAGGCTGGCCCCGTCCAGGACTTGCCGTTCTTGCCGACCGCGATCTTGTAACGGATCGCCTGCCCCTGCCCCAGAACCAGATAGAGCCTGCGCTCGGAGTTCTTGATCACGATGGTGCCGGGCCGGAGATCACGCGCCTGAAAGCCAACCAGTTCGGCAGCGGAAAGACCCGGGCTGAACAGACTGGCTCCAAGCCAGGCAAACGCAAAGAAAAACAAGGAACTAAAACGCATGACCAACCTCTTCCGGCACCGGAGAAATCTACTGCCATGCGGGAGCTGCCAAAAGACCCGCAGCTCCGGTTTCTTAAGGGTTGGTTAACTTCAGAACCGGGGAGCTGGCACCAGCCATCCTTTCCGGGCTGGACGTCAGTAGACACAGGCGCTCCGGCACGAAAAGCCTTCCCGATCTTGTCAGACCTGCTGCGGACAGGCGGGCAACCCGATCAGGACGCCGTCCGGCTTGCCCAGGCAGAATAAGGCTGGATACCAAATGCCTTGTCCGGCTCGCCATCAAGCACGTTCAAAAACTCGATGGTGTGTCCATCAGGATCCTTGAAATAAACCACGGCAGCGGGCATCCACCCGATCACCTCCGGCTCGGAAATTGGCTGGTTGGTGATGCCGAGAGGTTGAATGCCCGCGGCCTGCAGCTTTTCGCAAGCGCTCAAGACCGCTTCGCGTTCGGTCCTGAAGGCAAAATGCAGGGTCATGAACAGTGGCGCAGATCCATATTCCCACAGCCCGAGCATTCCCGTCCGTTTGTCACCGACCCAGAAGAACGCGATCTTGCGCGCGGGAAACTCCCCGGCAAGCTCGAGTCCCAGAACGTCCCGGTAGAACGCAATCGAGGCCTGCAGGTCGCGTACAGGCAGATGGGTTTCATAGACCCCCTGGATGCCGTTGGAAGACGCCAGCATATCCTTGCTGCCAGACTGCGGTATGGATTTTGAACCTGTCATTTGAAGCTCTCAGTCTCGTTTGAGTTATACCCGGACAGGCGGACCCTAAAACCTCAAGTTAAGTTGAGGTCAAGTGAAAAATTCCGCTTTCCGGTACGCGCCCGTTTCCCCAAAGAAAAACCCGCCTGGATCACTCCGGGCGGGTTCTGATAGCTGACGTGCAGCCAGTCTTAAAAGGTGTATGGCTTATTTGTAGTCGTACTTGCCGTCTTTCCAAACGTACCAGACGTAGCCCGGCAGGGTGACGTCACCCTTGTCGTCAAAGGACAGCTTGCCGAGAACCGTGTCAAAATCACCGGCGTCCAGAGCCTTCGTCACAGCTTCATAGTCGGTGGAACCGGCTGCCTTGACGGCGTCGGCCCAAGCCTGGATCGCAGCATAGGTATAGAGCGCATAGCCCTCAGCGGTCTTGCCAGCCTTTTCGAGGGCTTCCACGACCGGCTTTGCTTCTGCGTTCTTCCGCGGATCCGGAGAGAAGGTCATCAGGGTGCCTTCACCAGCCGGACCAGTGATGGACCAGTATTCGTCGGTCACGAGAGCATCACCGGAGACGAGGATGGTGTCCATGCCCTGGTCAACCATCTGACGCTTGATCAGGCCAGCTTCCGTGTGATAGCCGCCAACATAGACAACGTCGATGTTTTCAGACTTCAGCTTGGAAACCAGAGCCGTGTAGTCCTTTTCACCGGCGGTGTAGGCTTCGTACAGGGCTTCTTTCTTGCCAAGGCCGTTCATGACTTCCTTGGTTGCGTCAGCCAGACCCTTACCGTAAGCGGTCTTGTCCTGGATGATGGCGATGTTCTTGTCCTTGAACTCGGTGGCGAGGAAAGTGCCCGCTACCTGGCCCTGCTGGTCATCACGGCCGCAGACGCGGAACACGCCCGGACCAGGACGCTCATCCGTAAACTTCGGGTTGGTGGACGCCGGAGAAATCTGAATAATGCCTTCTTCCGCATAGACCGCGCTGGCCGGGATCGAGGAACCCGAGCAGAAGTGGCCAGCCATGAAGACCACGCCCTTGCCAACCATCTGGTTCGCAACAGCAACGGCCTGCTTCGGGTCGCAGGCGTCGTCGCCCACTTCAAGCACGAGCTTTTCGCCGTTCACGCCACCAGCGGCGTTGATGTCGGCCACGGCCTGTTCGGCACCAGCCTTCATCTGCGCGCCGAAGGACGCATACTGGCCAGTCATCGGACCTGCGGTTGCGATCACGATATCAGCAAAAGCAGCACCGGACATTGCCATGCCCGCAACAGCTGCAACGCCTGCCAAAAGATACTTCTTCATCATCTAACTCCCCTGGTTCCAGAAATGACACTGGACCACTTGATTTGACGGAGGTGACCCCGCCTGGAGGCAACATGCCTCCCGGTGACCTTCAAGCACGCCTCTTGTTTTATTGTCGCGCGCCTTCCAGCCGGTTCCCCATCGAGGCGAAAACCGCCCCGCTGGTAATGCTTTAGCCTGCAGGGTAGCTGTCTTCCCGCCCTTCCCGCAAGCGCCATCCGAAAGGATGTGTTTTTTCGTAAAGCCACACGTATTGGGTGGTCATCTGACCAGCCCTCGTGAAGCGCCATCCGGCATATCCGATCATCAGCAGCACCGCGTAATCGACGATCAGGAACTGCAAGGACAGGAGCGGTTCCTCAAAAAGCGCGAAGCACAGGAAGCGCACCCCGATCGACAGGATGAAGACAAACCAGAACAGCGTCAGAAGCGGACGCCAGGTGCTTGCCACCGCCCGGCCCGTCATCCAGGCGGCACCGCCCCCAAGAATGCAAACCAGGATGATGAACACCAGCAGGTTCGATGCGTACAGAATTCCCATTTGACCCTCCGGGAGCAGCTTGCATCCAAAAGGACGCAAATGCTCCAACACTTAAAAACCGGTCAGCATTCCGGCATCCGGCCGCAACCGGATGCCTGTTCCATTGATCTAGTGCCCGCCGCCTTCAAGATAGGCCGCCTTCACATCTTCTCTCGCAAGCAGCTCCTTGCCCGTGCCGGACATGGTGATCTTGCCATTGACCATCACGTAGCCGCGATGGGCAAGTTTCAAGGCATGATAGGCATTCTGTTCAACGAGGAAGACCGTGAGGCCATCCTGACGGTTCAAGTCACGGATCGCGTCGAAGATCTGTTTCACGATCAATGGCGCAAGGCCGAGGGACGGCTCATCCAGAAGGAGGAGCCGCGGTTTGGACATCAGCGCGCGCGCGATGGCCAGCATCTGCTGTTCACCGCCCGAGAGAGTTCCGCCGCGCTGATTGCGGCGTTCCTTCAGGCGAGGAAAGAGGTCATAGGCTCGCTTCAGGCTGCCTTCGACATCCTTGTTCCCTGCGGTCTCGGCACCCATGATCAGGTTTTCCAGAACGCTCATGCGCGGGAAAATGCGCCGCCCTTCCGGGGACTGCGCAATCGACTTGCGCATGATCAAGTGGGTTGGCAGGCGGGTAATGTCCTCGCCATCATAGAAGATGGAGCCAGAGCTTGCCTGGGGCGACCCGCAGATGGTCATCATCAGCGTCGACTTGCCGGCACCATTGGCACCAATCAGGGTGACGATCTCTCCCTCATTCACAGTCATGTCCACGCCGCGCAGGGCGATGATCTTGCCGTAATGAGTCTCGACGTTGCGCACGTCGAGCAGCGGCTGGGAGGCGCTCATAGACCCACCTCCTGTTCCACCAGATCAACTTCCTCGTCCGGAACGCCGAGATAGGCGGCGATGACCTTGGGATCGTTCTTCACTTCTTCCGGAGTGCCATCGGAGATCTTCTCGCCGTAGTCGAGCACCACAACGTGGTCGGAAATTTCCATCACAACGCTCATGTCATGCTCGATCAGGAGGATCGATGTCCCCTGCTCCGCACGGATATATTGCAGCAGCGAATTCAGTTCGCCGCTTTCCTTGGGGTTCAGACCTGCGGCAGGCTCGTCGAGACACAGAAGCTCGGGACCGGAACACATGGCCCGGGCGATCTCCAGACGGCGCTGATCGCCATAGGGCAGATCCGCAGCCGGCGCATCGGCACGCTCCAGAAGACCGATCCGGTCCAGCCAGAAACGGGCGCGGTCCACGGCTTCCTTTTCCGCCTTGTGGAAGGAGGCCACGCCGAAAATGCCGCCAATGGTGAAGCCCGAGGCCAGCATCAGGGGATTGTGCTGGGCAACCATCAGGTTTTCCAAAAGCGTCATCCCGCCGAACAGCCGGATGTTCTGGAATGTCCGGGCAACCTTGGCCTTGGCCGAGATCTTGAAGTCCGGCATCCGCTCAAGGAGAAATTTCTCCTTGTTGGAGCGGTGCATGACGATCCGCCCCTCGGTCGGCTTATAGAAACCGGTGACGCAGTTGAACACGGTCGTCTTGCCGGCCCCGTTCGGACCGATCAGGGCGGTGATGTCTCCGCGCCCGACGTTGAACGACAAGTCTCCGATCGCGACCAGACCGCCAAAGCGCATGGTCAGATGTTCGATCGTAAGGATTGGATTATTGGTCCAGGAGCTCATCCATGGCCCTCCTGCACGAGATCGGCACTGATGCCCTTGGCCTTGCCAGACAGTGAAATCGACGGTGTACGTGTGGAAATCAGACCACGCGGCTTCCACACCATGATCCCGACCATCAGCAGACCGAAGACCAGCATTCGGTACTCGGCAAACTCACGGATCAGCTCGAAGCCACCGATCATCACGACAGCTGCGATCACCACGCCGATCTGGCTGCCCAGACCACCCAGAACCACGATGGCCAGAATGACCGCGGATTCCATGAAGGTGAAGCTTTCCGGAGAAATGAAACCCTGACGAGTGGCGAAGAAGGACCCGGCGAACCCGCCGAACATCGCACCGAGCGCAAAAGCGGTCAGCTTGGTGTTGGTGGTGTTAATGCCGAGCGAGCGGCAGGCGATCTCGTCTTCACGCAGCGCTTCCCAGGCACGGCCAACCGGCAGCTTGCGAAGCCGCATGGTCACGAAGTTCGTTACGAGAGCCAATGCAAGGATGAGGTAGTACAGGAAGATGATGCGGTGGACGGAGCTGTAGTCCAGCCCGAAGAAGGCGGCAAAACCGTCTTCGCCACGCTCGAATTCCAGCCCGAAGAAGCTCGGCCGGGGAATACCGGAAATGCCGTCCGGACCACCGGTAAAGTCATACCAGTTCAAGAGGACAACGCGGATGATTTCCCCGAAGGCCAGTGTCACGATGGCCAGATAGTCACCGCGCAGGCGCAGCACCGGGAAGCCCAGCATGATACCCCAGAGCGCCGCCAGAATACCGGCCAGCGGCAAGCAGATCCAGAACGACAGACCGAAGTAATGGGCCAGCAGGGCGTAGGAGTAAGCACCGACCGCATAGAAGGCCACGTAGCCAAGGTCCAGAAGACCTGCCAGCCCCACCACGATGTTCAGTCCCCAGCCCAGCATGACGTAGGTCGTGACCAGGATGGCCAGGTCGAGATACCGGCGTGAGCCGGAAGCTCCATAGTAGCTCATTAGCAGGAATGGCAGAACAACGGCCAGAACCAGAAAGACCGGCATGGCGAACTTGCCGAGGCCGGAAAAGCTGCTTGCCTTCGGCATCAGGCCGGCGGCAATGCCGGTGACCGGCGTTTCCGCCTTCCATACGAACAGGTTCAAGATCAGGCGGCCGAAGAAGACGACACCGACAGCAATGGCCACGGCACCCCAGCGGTATTCAATGCCGAGCTGCCCGCCCATGCCGCTGGCGACTTCAGCCTTCATCCCGAGCATGAGGGAGAATAACGCCAATGCGATCAGTCCCCCGGCGGCCGAGTCCTTGACGGCGGACACGAACCGGCTTTCGCTTTGCGCGCTCATATCAGACCTTCTCCACTTCCGGCTTGCCGAGCAGACCTTCGGGCATGAAGATCAGAACGATGGCAAGGATGGAGAACGCTGCAACGTCCTTGTATTCAACCGAGAAATAACCGGACCAGAAGGTCTCGATGAGCCCGATGAGCAAGCCGCCCAGCATGGCGCCCGGCAGCGAGCCGATGCCGCCGAGAACGGCAGCCGTGAATGCCTTAACCCCGGCAAGAAAGCCGATGTAAAAGTCGATCACGCCGTAATAAATCAGGAACATCAGACCTGCGACGGAGGCAAGCGACGCTCCCATGACGAAGGTGAGCGAAATCGTCCGGTCCACGTTGATGCCCAGCAGCGAGGCCATCTTGCGGTCCTGCTCGCAGGAGCGCTGTGCACGGCCAAGCGAAGTCTTGTTGATCAGGGTGGTAAAGCCGATCATCAAGACCGTCGTCACCACGATGATGAGGATCTGCGAATAGGACAGCTGGACAATGAACCCGCTCTCTCCTGCCCCTTCGCTCAATGTGAAGCCACCCGGAATGAGCGGCTGCAAAGGCTTGTTGCGGGCGCCCTGCGAGATCTGCACGAAGTTCTGCAGAACGATCGACGCGCCAATCGCCGTGATCAACGGCGCAAGACGGAACGATCCGCGCAAGGGCCGGTAGGCAATCCGCTCAACCGTCCACCCCCAGACCGATGTCAGAGCCATCGAGACGATCAGGATTGCGATGAGTGCCAGGATCAGAAGAGCCAACGGCATGGAGGCCGTGACGCCGAGCGTGACAATCAGGATCAGCGAGATGAATGCGCCGACCATGAAAATGTCACCATGAGCGAAGTTGATCATGCCGATGATGCCGTACACCATCGTATAACCGATGGCGATAAGGCCATAGATCGACCCTAGCGTCACCCCGTTGATGAGCTGTTGTAAGAAGTATTCCATGTCTTTGTTCAGACCCCCGGAAGGCTAAAGCCATCTCTTCGTTGTTTAGTGCATTTTTGCACATTGAAAAAAGTGGTAGCAAGACCGCGCTTTTGAGACAATTCCCTCAGCGAAATGCCACCAATAAAAACAAGAATTTTCCCCAGCAGCCATTTATCGGATTTTTTTTCCGTACCGGTAATTACGCGTCTGCCACGTTTCGACTTCCGCTCGAACGGTTCCTTAAGCCACACCGTGATAGCCGGAACCTGACGATAAATGCCCCGGCTGGAGTATAACACTCTCAATGCCCGACTGGAGCAGGTCCGGTATCCTGAATGCCCTTAGACGATGGAGACGCGTTTGAGCACCTATAAAACCTCAGAATCCCGCCCTCCGGATCAAACGGCCGGAGACGCGGTTCAGGTTCCGCTCAATCAAGTTGCCTTCCGCGAAGCCATGAGCCGGATTGCAACGGCGGTGCACATTCTGACGACTGATGGCGCGGGCGGGCGGGCCGGAGCGACCGTTTCGGCAGTCTGTTCTGTAACCGACACCCCGCCGACGGTCCTGGTCTGCGTCAACCGCTCCAGCAGAATACATGGCGCGATTCGGGAAAATGGCGTGTTCTGCGTGAACACGTTGGCATCCGGGCAAGAAGCTCTTTCCAACGCCTTTGCAGGGCGCGGGAACCTGGAGATGGACGCGCGGTTTGAACTCGATTCCTGGATACCAATGCTCTCCGGCAGCCCTGCCTTGAACACGGCACGGGTATCCGTGGATTGCCAAGTAGACTCCATATCTGACGTTGGAACCCACTCCATCATCATCGGACAGGTCAACGATGTCCGATTTGCCGGCGAGGAAGGCTCGCTGGTTTATGTCCGCCGGGGCTACCACGGGCTGCCGGGCTAAGCTCCCGCCTTTAAGACGGCTCTTCGGAACCGGCACGTTGGCTTCGGCTGCAAATAAGCTTAGGCTCGTTGAAACCACCTGCCGATCCGCCTGGAGTCTTCATGCAAGGACCACGCAATCTGATCACGGACGTTCCGGGGCTCCTCGTTGGCAACGCCTGCGATCCCGTACTGAAGTCCGGCGCAACAGTCCTGCTTCCAGAAGAGCCAGCGGTTGCTTCCGTTGCCATTCATGGCGGTGCTCCCGGTACGCGCGAGATTGCCCTTCTTGAGCCCGAGCAGACCGTTTCCGCTGTGGATGCCATCGTGCTGGCAGGCGGTTCCGCCTTTGGTCTTGATGCAGGTGCAGGTGTTCAAGGGCGTCTTGCAGAACTTGGGCGTGGATATCAGGTCGGCCCGGTCCGTGTCCCCATCGTTCCGACCGCAATCCTCTTCGACTTGCTGAACGGCGGCGACAAAAGCTGGGGCCAGTCCGCGCCTTACCGGGATCTTGGACGCGCGGCGCTCGATGCGGTGGGGCATGATTTTGAGCTGGGAACCGCCGGGGCTGGCACGGGTGCCACCACAGCCAACCTCAAGGGAGGCCTCGGCTCCGCGTCCATGGTTCTGGCGAACGGCGTCACGGTGGGCGCCATCGTCGCCGTCAATGCACTGGGCCGCGCAACCATCGGTGAAAGCGGACACTTCTGGGCATCACCCTTTGAGCTGGGGGACGAGTTCGGGGCTCTCGGCTTCCCCCATCCCCTGCCGGCAGACGCCGTAAACGTCCGGACCAAACTGGATGCGCTGAAGGCCGGCGCCAACACGACAATCGCAGCGGTTGCGACCGACGCGGCCCTCACCAAGTCGGAAGCAAAGCGCCTGGCGGTGATGGCCCACGACGGCCTGGCCCGGGCCCTCTGGCCTGCGCACACACCTCTGGATGGAGACCTGGTCTTTGCCCTGTCCACCGGCCGCAAGCCTCTGGACCGCCAGCTGGAAGACATGGTGCAGATCGGGGCTGCCGCCGCCTCCTGCCTTGCCCGGGCCATCGCCCGGGGCATCTATCACGCCAGCCCGGCTCCGGATGACCCGGTGCCGACCTGGCAGCAGAAGTTTGGCAGATGACCGCGGTTATTCCGCAGCCTGAAGGTGCTCCGGTACTTGACCATCATTGCCAGCAGGCTTGCCCTCGAGTTGGCTGATGAGCTGAGCGCGCTTTTCTGCAGCCTTGGCAAGATTGGCCTCTTTCACCGGGCCGAAACCGCGGATCTGGTCAGGAACACGCGCGATCTCGACCATCAGGCCGTAATTGCTGGCCTTCATCTTTGAAAGGACCATTTCAAGATCGGCCCGGTAGCTCCGCACCAGGTCGCGCTCAGCCTTCCGCTCGGCCGTCCGGCCAAACGGATCGGCCCAAGTGCCGCGCAGACCCTTCATCCGGTTCAGCAGCTTGAAGGCGCTGAAGACCCAGGGACCGAAAGCGATCTTCTCCGGACGGCCCGTCTTGGCGTCCTTGTGATGGGCAATCAACGGCGGCGCCAGGTGCACCTTGATTTTCTTGGGGTCGGCAAAGCGCGCTCTGATCTTGGCCTTGAACTCCGGCGATGAATAGAGCCGGGCCACCTCGTACTCGTCCTTATAAGCCATCACCTTGTAGAGCATGCGGGCAGCCGTATCGGTCAGGCGCAGCGTCCCCGGGCCATGGGTCTCATCCGCAGCCCGGATCCGGCTGATCAGATCCTTGTAGGACCGGGCGTAGGACGCATTCCCCCAAGCTTCCAGCTCACGGGTGAAGGTTTCGATTTCGTCCTCCAGCGAAAGTTCAGGCGCTGCGTCCTTCGGCAGATGCGAAAGGATCGCCTCTGGATCGGCAGCCAGAACACGGCCAGCCCGGAACGCCTGAATGTTGGAGGCAACAGACGTGCCGTTGAGGGTCAGAGCCGCTTCGACACCGATCGCGGAAACCGGCAGGCTGCCAGCCTGATAGGCCATACCGATCAGGATCATGTTGGCATAGATGGCATCCCCCAGAAGCTTTTCCGCAATCCCGGCGGCATCTTGTGCCAAATACAGATGGCAGCCCTCGGACAGCGCCCGGCCCATCTTCTTTTCATCGAAGGACAGGGTCTGCTTCAGCACGAACTCGGCCGTCGGCGCGACACGGGTATTGGCAAAAGCAGCCGTCGTTTCCTTGTTGATCAGGCTCAGCTGCTCCGCGTTGGTCGCCACAACCATGTCGCTGGCGATCAGAATGTCGAGGCTGGCGGTCGGAACCCTTGGCCCCTCAATCGGGCGTGTGCCACCCGCAAAGCGCACGTGGGAGGTCACAGGACCGCCCTTTTGCGCCAATCCGGTCATGTCCAGGGTCGAGGCGTGATTGCCATCAATATGCGCGGCCATGGCAAGCACTGCGCTGACAGTGGTAACCCCCATACCGCCGATACCGGCGATCAGCATATTGCGGGTCTGCGCCAGGCTCGGCAGCTTCGGTTCGGAGAGCTGCGCCACCAGCGCATCCACATCAATCTCGGCCTTGTCCGCCTTACGCAGGGCCGCGCCCTCAATCTCCACGAAGGAGGGACAGAAGCCCTTCACACACGAAAAATCCTTGTTACAGCTCGACTGATTGATCTGCCGCTTTTCCCCGAACGGGGTTTGCAGAGGTTCAACCGACAGGCAGTTCGACTGGACGGAGCAATCCCCGCAGCCTTCGCAAACCCGGTCGTTGATGAAGAGCCTCTTGTCCGGATCCTGCATCAGGCCCCGCTTGCGGCGGCGGCGCTTCTCGGTGGCGCAGGTCTGATCGTAAATGATGACCGATACGCCCCGGTGCTCCATCAGCTCAGTCTGTATCCCCATCAGCTCATCGCGGTGGCGCACCTTCGTTCCGGAGGCCAGATCGCTCCAGCCGCCGTAGAGTTCCGGTGTCTCGCTCAGAACCTCGATCCTGCTCACCCCTTCGGCTTCCAGCTCCCGGGTCATCTGGGCAACGCTCATGGGACCATCAACGGGCTGCCCACCTGTCATTGCCACCGCATCATTGAACAGGACCTTGTAGGTAATCGATGCCTTGGCGGCGACGGCCTGGCGGATCGCCAGAATGCCGGAGTGATAGTAGGTGCCATCGCCAAGATTGGCGAAAACATGCTTGTCCCTGGCAAAGGGCTCCTGACCGATCCACAGAACACCTTCGCCCCCCATCTGGATCTGGCCGTCCGTGTTGCGCCCGGCCAATTCCACCATGGCGTGGCAGCCGATCCCCGGCATCGCGCGTCCGCCTTCAGGGATGACGGTGGAGGTGGAATGCGGGCAACCGGAACAGAAATACGGAATGCGCGCAGCACGCTCGGCATGGCCCTGAGCCCACATGACCTGACGGTTCATGCGCTCGGCAACTTCCCGCATCTCTGCGGTAACAGCTTCTTCCGGCAGCCAGCCAAGAAGGCCCTGCAGGATTTCCGCAATCGACATTTCCAGAACGTCGGACAGGAACGGCGCGCCGTTGGGGCGGCGCTTGCCCCAGATCTCGGGCCGGGCCTCCGGCGGCAGATGGTAGAAGATTTCCTTGATCTGCGGTTCCATGAAGGCCCGCTTGTGCTCGACAACCAGAAGACGGTCAGCCCCTCGGGCAAAGTCGATCAGCCCTTCCGGTTCCATCGGCCAGGTCATGGCCACCTTATAGACCGCAAGCCCGAGTTCCGCCGCACGGGTTTCTGTAATCCCGAGCAGTTCGAGCGCCTGACGCAGATCCCGGTAGGCCTTGCCGGTGGCGACGATGCCCAGCCGCACCCGGCGGCCCGACCCGAAACCGACCCGGTCCAGCCCGTTGGCCCGCACATAGGTCCGGGCAGCCGGAAGCCGCAAGTCTCTGAGCAGCCGCTCCGTCTCCAGCCGGTTGCCAAGAAGAAGGTCCCGGTTGATGGAATGGTCCTTGCGCGGGTCCCCAATCGGCGGGCGGATCATCGCCAGCCGCCGGTCATCCACATTGATGGTGGCGGAGGCATCCATGGTATCGGCGATACAAATCAGCGCGCTCCAGAGCCCGGCAAAGCGCGACATTTCGAGGCCATGCAGGCCGAAATCCAGTACATCCTGAATATCCGACGGATTGAGGACGGGCATTTCCGCGTGCTGGAAGAAAAATTCGCTCTGCCCCGGCAAAACGGAAGATTTTGCCAGATGGTCATCTCCGGCGAGAGCAAGCACTCCACCATTGCGGTCCGTACCGGAGGCATTGGCCTGTTTCAGCGCGTCCCCTGCACGGTCGACACCTGGTGCCTTGCCGTACCAGATGCCGAAAACCCCATCGAAATCGGAGCCTTTGCCGTGGCCTCTGAGCTTCTGGCTACCCCAAACGGCGGTTGCGCCCAGTTCTTCGTTGACGCCCGGCTGAAAGTGAACATCAAAAGGGGAAAGGTGCCGCTTGGCACGCTGAAGCTCGGTGTCATAGCCGCCGAGCGGAGATCCACGGTAACCGGAAATGAAGCCTCCCGTCTTCAATCCGGCAAGCCGGTCGCGCCGCGCCTGATCCAGCGGAAGGCGGACCAGAGCCTGAATGCCAGTCAGATAGACCTGCCCCCGCGTTGCGGTATATTTGTCATCCAATGTGACCCTGGGCACTGCGACGTTCATTCAACTCTCCTCCTCAACGCGCCGGACCGCTGACTCAGCGGTGGAGCTACAACGTCAATATCATCCTTTTCGGCAGCAATTTCTGTGCTATCGTGACCGCCATCCAATCGATTTGCGCAGAGTTTTTCCCCAATATCGCCATGAACGAAAAATATCTCCTCGACCCATCAGACATTCGCGTCCTGCGCGTCCTGCAAAAGGATGCATCCCTGTCCATCGCGGAGATCGCCAAAGAGGCAGGGATGAGCCAAACCCCGTGCTGGAGGCGAATCAAGAAGCTCAAGGAGCAAGGCATTATTCGTCAGATCACGGCGATAATCGACCGCGAATCCGTTGGCCTGGGCTTCGTCGCCTATTCCTTCGTCAAGCTTACGCTGCCGAGCCGGGAGAACATGGAGATCTTCGACCGGCTGATCCATTCCTGGCCAGAGGTTGTCACCTGCGAACGGATAACGGGCGCTGTTGACTATCTAATTAAGGTCGTCACGGATGACATCAAGACCTACGACAACTTCCTGCGGTTGAAGCTGCTCGACAACACTCTTGTCTCTGACGTGCAGTCGCGCATTGTCGTGAACACGGTCAAGGACACGGTTGCCCTGCCGCTCCGGGAAAACTGAGACAGTCCTCTCCTGCTTACTTCCAGTTCACGAACCGGAGAGGAGAAAAGGGCAGCGTGTCGATAAAGGTCTGTCCGGTGGTGATCAGGTCCGCCATGACACGTCCGCAAACCGGACCGAAGGTGAAGCCCGAGTTACCGTGCCCGAAATTGTACCAGATGCCGGGGAATCCGGCTGAAGCTCCCAGAACCGGGAGTGAATCCGGCAGATAAGGCCTGCTGCCCATCCACGGCTCAGCGGGCACAGGCTGGCCCAGCGCAAAAATATCCGCCGCCCTGCGCGAAGCGCTGGCGAGCTGCACGGGATTGGGCGGCGCATCACGCCAGGCGATCTCGGTTCCGGTGGTCAGCCGGATGCCGCGCTCAACCGGGCTCAGCACATAGCCATGATCCATGTCCATGACCGGCCGGGACAGGGACGCTCCGGAACTTGGCCGGAACTGAAGATGGTAGCCACGGCTGACGGCCAGAGGAAACTTCTCGCCGAGCCTTGCCGCAAAGTCCCCGGACCATGGGCCCAGCGCCACGACGACCGCCGGAGCGCTGACATCCTTCCGCATCGCAGGCATCCACCAGGCATTGCGCCTGCGTGTCAGCCGCATTGCGTCGCCATTCAGAAACAGCCCGCCCTGCTGGATGAAATAGCGCCACAGGGCATCCGTCACTGCCGCGGGATTGGAAACGCTCTCGCTCTCCGGCCAATAGACCCCGGTCAACCCCTCGGGCCGCAGCCCCGGCTCGACAGCCGCAAGTTCTGACGCGTCACACTCCTGATAGTCGATGCCATAGATCCGTGCGAAATGCCGCTCGCGCTCTCCTGTCGAAAAGCTTTGCCGGGAGCGGTAGATCTGCAGCCAGCCGTTCTTGCGGTAGAACCGGTCGGCATTCGCCTTCGGGGCAAGCGCATGGTGCTCGGCGATCGCTGCGGCCCGCAAGGGTGAGATCGCCCGCGCATAGGCAAGCGCACCTTGTGGTCCGCTGTGTCTCACATAGGACCGCAACCAGGGCAGCAGCTTGATCAGGGTTCTGAGGTCGTAAGTCAGTGCCGTGGACTGCTTCAGGGCAATGTCCAGAAGAATAGCCGGATCGGATGGAACAGGGTCCGGGCAGAAACCATTGCGCGCAATGATGCCGGCAGGCCCCATGGAGGTCTCTTCGCCAGGCTGGCGCCGGTCGATCAGCGCCACCTCCAACCCGCGCAGGCGAAGGTGCACAGCCGTCGAAACGCCGATGATACCGGCGCCCAGGACAATGACATCGACCTGCTGCAAATCTGCCCCTTGCGAAAATTCCGTTTCTGCTCTTAGCGCACATACGGATTAGACTCCAAGACGCGAAACACATTATTAAGATTGAGGATCTTTCGTTTCGCAGCTCCAACGGCCTTTTCATGCACCTTTATGGACTATCAGCCCTTGCCTGGCTTGGCAGGCGTGGAACCATGGCCCTGCCCATCAGCGTCCTGGCCGGGATCGGGCTGCCGTTCCTGTCCGCCTATGCCCGCCCCTATCTCACGGAAAGCGTGTTTCTGCTGCTGGTGCTGGCCTTTCTGCGGGTCGACCCGGATGCCGTGCGCCTGCGCCTGTCGCGGCCCAAGCTGACCCTTCTTGCCAGTCTGTGGATGGCTTTGGGCGTGCCTCTTCTGTGCACCGGCGTCATCGCGCTATGCCAGCCGGAGTGGATGACGGGCGACCTCGCGATGATCCTCTTCATCGTGACCGCAGCGCCCTGCGTGATGTCCGCCCCGGCCTTCATCTATCTGATGGGACTGGACGGGGCGCTCAGTCTGACCGTTCTGATGACCGCGACAGCCCTGGTGCCCCTGACCGCTCCGCTGATGGCAGAGGTTCAGGCTTCTGTCCTGCCGGCCGGAACCGGCCTTCACCTTGACGGGCCGGCACTTGCCCTGCGGCTTGCGGTGCTTCTCGGCGGCTCTCTGCTGGCAGCAGCGGCCATCCGCAAATTTGCAGGAAAGGCGGCCATTGCCGAAGCCAAGTCCTCGATAGACGGGCTGAATGTTCTGATCCTGCTGTTCTTCGCGATCGCCGCCATGGACGGTGTTGCCGCAAGCTTCGCTGACCGGCCTCTTTTTACCACCGGCCTCACGCTGCTCACCTTCGCCGCCGCCTTTCTGCAGATCCTCGTCACAATGCTGCTCTTCGCGCCCGCCGGGACCGCCGATGCCTTTGCAATTGCCCATGCGACGGGGAACCGGAACATGGGCCTGATGGTCGCGGCTCTCGGTGGAACCCTGCCGGAGCTTGTCTGGCTCTGGTTCGCCCTTGGCCAGTTACCCATTTACATGATGCCGGTTCTGCTAAAGCCCTTTGCCCGGCACCTTTCCCCCCATCCTGTCAGCCGCATCACACATTAGCGCCTCAGGCTGAGGCATAGTGGCGGCACAATCATGGATTGGGAGTGATGCCATGCCCCGTATGCCCCTTGCAGCCCTCGCCCTTTTGACCGGCCTCGGCAGTGCTTTGCCCGCAGCCGCGGGAGACTTCGCCAGACTGGATGTTCTCGGCTTTTCCGCTGACGGCAGCCGCTTTGCCTTCGAGCAATATGGCATCGAGGATGGCTCCGGCTTCCCCTATTCGGAAATCTTCGTTTTCGATGTGCCAAACGACAGCTGGGTTAAACCCTCACCCTTCCGCAAGCGCGACGATACGGATGGCGACAGGCCGGATATGGAAGCAAGCCTGTCTGCCGTCCGCGAAGAGCTGCGCGCTGAGGCCGCTGCAACGCTCTCTTCAAGCGCCATCGCAGGACGCGGGATAATGGCAGGCAGCAATCCGGTGACGGAGCTGGATGCCGATCCGCACCAGATGACCGTCAATCCGCGCCTGGTGGTCCCGCCCATCGATCAACCGGTGGCCATTTCCCTTGAGGAATTTCCTCTCCCTTCGGGTCAATGCGCCAGCTATGGCGCGGACACGAAGGGCTTCCGCCTGACGATCAGCTCCGGCGGGAATACCCGTATCCTGAATGACGACAAGAGCCTGCCCTCAAGCCGTGGCTGCCCGCTGACCTACCGGATCGACCGCGTCTACACGCATTATCCGGAGGGGAGCGGCGCACCCGTTTTTGCCGTTCTCGTGCAGATGCAAACCCTCGGCTTTGAGGGGCCGAACGGCCGCTATCTGGCGATAACCGGCACTCTCAATAATTAAACCAATTTAGACGCAGCGCTCCATCTTGCCGCAAGGAGCAGCGCATGATAGCGCCCCTTGGAAACATGCCGGACACCCTGCGCGTCCGGCAGCCCCCCGATGCCTTGGGAGCCAGCCATGAGCCGTGACATACTGATTGCCCCTTCTATCCTCGCCTCCGACTTCTCCAAGCTTGGCCAGGAAGTGCGCGACGTGGTGAGCGCCGGGGCCGACTGGATCCATCTGGACGTGATGGACGGGCATTTCGTGCCGAACATCACCTTCGGTCCGGACGTCATCGCCAAGCTGCGCCCTCATACGGACAAGGTCTTCGACACCCATCTGATGATCGCCCCTTGCGATCCCTATCTGGAAGCCTTCGCCAAGGCCGGGTCGGACATCATCACCGTCCACGCGGAAGCCGGGCCTCATCTGGACCGCTCGCTTCAGGCCATCCGGAACCTTGGCAAGAAGGCTGGCGTCTCCTTGAACCCGTCCACGCCGGAAAGCGTCCTTGAATATGTGCTCGACCGGCTGGACCTCATTCTGGTGATGACAGTGAACCCGGGTTTCGGTGGCCAGAAGTTCATCGAAGCCATGGTCGAAAAGACTAAGCGTATTCGCAAGATGATCGGCGATCGTCCCATCGATCTGGAGATCGACGGCGGCGTGACACCGGAAACGGCTCCGCTGGTCGCAGCCGCAGGCGCCAATGTGCTGGTGGCAGGTTCTGCGGTCTTCAAGGGCGGCTCGGTGGAAAGCTACGCGGCCAACATCACCGCGATCAGAGAAGCAGCGGAAATGGCGTGAAGGAACATCCAGTTCCCGGGCGTGATGACAAACCTAAATCTTCAGGTTTTTCTCGCAGCGCCGTCCCGGCCTTGAGCCGGGACCTGTGAAAGAAAACCATTTCTTTCGATAGAATAAATGGACGAGAGATCCCGGATCTCCGCTTCGCTGCGTCCGGGAAAGCGCGGAGGCCGGGTTCGTCAGCAGTCTGAAGAACGTCCAGTTCCCTTGAAGCCTTGTGCCCCAAAACAGCGGCGAGGCTGAGATTGATGACAAACCCATCAATTCGTCATCCCGCACGCAGCGAAGATGCGGGACCGGTGAGCCGAGGTCTCTCGGAACTCAACCGTTTGACGTCAAAAGTCTTTTGGCTCTCCGGTCCCGGCTCGCGCTGCGCTTGGCCGGGATGACAATCGAGAGGTTTATACCTTTGTCAGCAGGCTGGGCGAAGCTTTTTCAATCTTTTCATGCTAGGGCTGCGCCATGACTGATGCTGCCCGCACCCGCCACAGACCACCTGCCCGCAAGGCGCGCCCGGTACACCCCATGTCTCCGCTCCTCTTTGCGGTTCTCTGGTGCATTCTGATCACCGGGCTTGCCGGCTTTCAGCTCTGGCGCTCCGGTGATGCCCTCAGCGAGCGCAGCCTGGCGGTTATCCTGATCTTTGCCGCCGGAAGCTTTGCGGGAGCGCTCTTCGCCCGGGCCTTTTGCGCTCTGTGCGGCCTGTTCCGGACGCAGCCCAGCGCCCGCTTTGCCGCCATGCTCATCGGCCTGTCCACAGGAACCGTAGGCCTGAGTGCCCTTCTGCATTACCTGCAGTACCAGAGCTACTATTCCCAGTGGCATTCGTCTCCCTTCAGCCGGGACGGCCTGAGTGAGATCATCATGACTGGGGCGAGTTCGGGATATATTTTCCTGGTGGAAGCCACCCCTCTTCTCCTCCCTTGGGGGCTGATCCTGCTTCTCGGCGCTGCCTGGGACTACGCGGTTTCCACCCGGTAAGCGCTTTTCCGAAACCGGCCAGCTCCTTCAGATCACGTTTTGACGCCTCAAAGCAGCGAAATGACCGGGCTTTGCATTGAGCCTTGGCCCGGTTCCTGCTAGACCGCGCGCAACATTCCCTGATGAAAAGGACACGCGATGATCCCGCGCTATTCCCGCAAAGAGATGGTCGATATCTGGTCGCCGGAAACCAAGTTCCGTATCTGGTTCGAGATTGAGGCGCACGCCTGCGACGCCATGGCCGATCTCGGCGTGATCCCGCGTGAGAATGCACAGGCGGTCTGGAAGGCCAAGGACGTGGAATTCGATGTCGCCCGCATCGACGAGATCGAAGCCGTCACCAAGCACGACGTCATTGCCTTCCTGACCCACCTTGCCGAGCATGTAGGCAGCGACGAAGCCCGCTTCGTCCATCAGGGCATGACCTCTTCGGATGTGCTCGACACCTGCCTGAACGTGCAGCTGGTGCGCGCCGCGGACATCCTGCTCAAGGACATGGACAACCTTCTCGCGGCGCTGAAGAAGCGCGCCATGGAGCACAAGGACACGGTTCGTGTTGGCCGCAGCCACGGCATCCATGCCGAACCGACCACCATGGGCCTGACCTTCGCGCGCTTCTACGCCGAGATGGACCGCAACAAGGCCCGCCTCATCCAGGCCCGCGAAGAAATCGCCACTGGCGCTATCTCCGGCGCGGTCGGCACCTTCGCCAACATCGACCCGCGCGTGGAAGAGCATGTCTGCAAGCAGCTCGGCCTGCGTCCTGAGCCGATCTCGACCCAGGTGATCCCCCGCGACCGCCACGCCATGTTCTTCGCCGTTCTCGGCGTCATTGCCTCCTCGATCGAGAATGTCGCGATCGAAATCCGCCACATGCAGCGCACGGAAGTGCTGGAAGGTGCCGAGTTCTTCTCCATGGGCCAGAAGGGCTCTTCAGCCATGCCCCACAAGAAGAACCCGGTTCTGACCGAAAACCTGACCGGCCTTGCCCGTCTGGTGCGCATGACCGTGATCCCGGCTATGGAAAACGTGGCGCTCTGGCACGAACGTGACATTTCCCACTCGTCCGTTGAGCGCGGCATCGGCCCCGACGCCACCGTAACGCTGGACTTTGCCCTGAACCGCCTGACCGGCGTCATCGACAAGATGCTGATTTTCCCGGAAAACATGCTGGAGAACATGAACAAGTTCCCCGGTCTGGTCATGTCCCAGCGGGTGCTCCTGGCCCTGACCCAGGCTGGCGTGTCGCGTGAAGATGCCTACGCCATGGTCCAGCGCAATGCCCTGAAGGTCTGGGAAGAGCGACTCGACTTCCAGGAACTGCTGCTTGCCGACAAGGACGTGGTCGCAGCCCTGGGCGAAGCCGCCATCAAGGAAAAATTCGACATGGGCTATCACACCAAGCATGTCGACACGATCTTCAAGCGGGTTTTTGGGGAAAGCTGACGCGCATGAAACTCGCAATCGTCGCGGATATCCATGGCAACGTTCTGGCGCTGGAGGCGGTTCTGGCGGATCTTGAGCGCGAGGCGCCTGATGCTGTGGTGAACCTTGGCGATTGCGTCTCCGGTCCGCTCTGGCCGGAGGAAACGGCAAGCCTCCTCAGGGATCTTGGCTGGCCCACCGTCCGCGGCAATCACGACCGGGTGGTCGCAAGTGGAAATGTTCCCGCCACAAACCGCACCGACAGCTTCACCTGCGAAAGGCTATCACCTGAGAGCCTCTCCTGGATATCGGCGCTCGAGCCTGTCATTCAGCTCACTGACGAGATCCTGCTTTGCCATGGAACGCCGGACAGCGATCTGGCCCATCTGACCGAAACCATTTCCGGTGGACGGCTGACCCTGGCCCGGGAAGATGTTATCGCAGACCGGCTGAAGGGTGTCTCCGCGCCATTGGTTTGTGCCGGGCACACGCATATTCCGCGGCTCGTCACTCTTGCGGGAAAGCGCCAGACCGTCCTCAATCCGGGCAGCGCCGGGCTTCCGGGCTATCATGACGACACGCCTGTGCCTCATGTCTCCGAGGCAGGAACGCCGCACGCCCGCTATGCGATCGCTGAAAGGCTGGCTGAAGGCTGGCGCTTCGATCTTCGCGCGGTCACCTATGACTGGGACAGAGCTGCGGCGGAGGCTTTGAAGAATGGCCGCCCCGACTGGGCAAAACCTCTGGCGACAGGGTTTTGCAGCTAGACAAGTCTCGAATAGAAACGCGGGCTTGTTAATGCCCGCGAGGTTGATGACAGACCCAAGTCTCCAGGATTCCTCTCCGTGCTGTCCCGGCCTTGAGCCGGGACCCGCCTGAAAACCGTATTTCTTTCAATAGAATAGATAGACGATAGATCCCGGATCTTCGCTTCGCTACGTCCGGGAAAGCGCGGTGGTGGGGTTTGTCAGAAGTCTGGCGGGCAGCTCACCGCCCGCTTGGTTGGATCAAACCATCACTGGCAGACGAACCGGTTCTCACCCGTCCCCTCACCGCCCGTGTAGGTGGTGATCTGCGGATAGGGGCAATAGAGAAACCGGGTGCCACGCAAGGCCTCGCCTTCCTTGTTTCCCTCTGTCACGCCAGCAGGGACGGCCTCCGGCGCCTCGCCTTTTTCAACCCAGGCGACCAGCTTCGAAAAGAAATCATAGTCATCGTAGGAAGGCCCGCCCGCTCCATGGGTCATACCCGGAATGCGGTAAAGACGGACAAATTCTGACGCCTTACCGCCGTTGTTCGCATCCAGCTTCTTGTACCAGTTGACCGTATCGAGCACGGAAAACACCGGATCAGCATTCCCGTGGAAGACCAGCATCTTATGCCCGGCCTTGTTGAAAGCCTCCAGCTTCGGGTCGTCCGAGCCGGGAGGCGTCATGAACTCCATGGCGGACTGATCAAATTCTCCGGAGGCGGCAAAGATCTTCGGCGCATCCTTGTCAAAGTCGAAACCCAGCAGGAAAGCCTCAAGTTCTTCTGGTGAACCACCAACCTTCGTGGGAGGTGTGGTGAAAATCTGCGCCAGGGAACCGGCGCCCATCACGTCGATGATCGGCTTTTTGCCCCAGGGCGGAACCGTGCTTTCCAGTTTCCAGAAACGCCAGTTGCCGCCGCCCATCCCCGGATCCCAGCCCCAGGCGCTGTACAGCTGCTCGCCCTTGGCATTCTTTGGTCCGCTGTGGCTGGCTTTCAATGCTGCAAGCTGCGCCTCGCTCAGACAGCCTTCAGCCTGCCCGGCCTTGCATTGCAGTTCCTCGAGCTTGAAGCTCTGCTCACATTTGTCCTGATCGGCAACCACACCGTCCTCAAGGCCATCCAGCCCGTCGCAGGCTTTCAGGATACCTTGTGCCACAAGCGCCATGTCGTCAGGAGAAAAGGCCTTGGCAATATCCTCGTTGACAGACGCCCAGGATTGAACGTCCAGAGCATGCTGAATGGCTGCCTTGGGCAGATTGAAACCCGGATAACCGACCAGAAGCCCGTCGAACGCCTCCGGCATCCGGCTGGCTGCCACCATGCCATGACGTCCGCCGTTGGAGCCGCCAACGCCGTAACTGAAGGCGATGGGCTTGCCGTAATAGCGCTCCACCAGCTCCACGGCGAGCGGGTTCAATGTGGCAACTGTCTGGTAGCCGTAGGCCTGCCGGGCTTGCGGATCAAAACCAAAAGCCGCTCCGCCCGCCAGTCCCCTCTCCGGATTGGCCTCGCCATCATGCCCTGCATCACTGGACACCACCGCATAGCCGCGCGACAGAGCCGTGTCCGCCTTGTTGCCGGAGAGAAGCGGACCAACCGCCGGTTTCACGGCGCCATCATTGCCGCCGTTGAACTGATGCACGAAACGGCCATTCCACTGA
Source organism: Roseibium litorale (assembly GCF_014842915.1). GTDB lineage: Bacteria > Pseudomonadota > Alphaproteobacteria > Rhizobiales > Stappiaceae > Roseibium > Roseibium litorale. Next base: position 411,318 of record NZ_JACYXI010000001.1, read on the forward strand.
GAAGGCAGACGCAACTCAAACCGGATCGCATAATCTTTGCCGCCAGCGCCTTTGCGGGCTCCCGTGAAGCCGCGGACAAGGCAGTGTTCAACCGGGATTTTCGCGTCTGGCGCAAGAACCTCCGCTTCAGTGACTGTCATCGCAGCCGGATGCTCTGCGCTGTCCAGAAGGTCCTGGCATCCCGCAGCATGGGCAACGCCCGGTGAAGCAAGCACCGCCAGGACGGCGGCCCCGCTCAGTTTCCTCAGATCCATGATGTTCCTCCGCATGCCCGGAAACCGTGAGCCTCCTCTGCTCTCCGGCCCGTAGCGTGAGAGTAACAAAATTAGTTTCCATGGCAACAGTTATACTGTGAAGTATTTTGTTTCCATCCCCTCAATGAACAGGGAACCAATGTCCCTCCGGCCCGTTTCCTCTGTGCAGAACGGAGACACGACAATGTTCAAGCAGAAAAACAAAACAGCAATTGGAAGCGCTCTGATCGCTCTTTGCATGACCGCTTCCTTTGCCATTCCCGCAAGTGCCGCACCTGAGCGGATTTTGCTCCCGACACTTGCGGAATCAGCAGGTCCCAAGCCGGTGCTGGTGGACCATCGCCGGAGTCATCACCGCCCGAACGGTCATCGCGGCTACTATCGTCAGAACGGCCATCACTATTACAATGGCCATCGAGGATACCGTGAACGCCGCCGCGGATACCAGGAATATAATGGCTGGTGGTTCCCGTCGGCAGCATTCGCACTCGGCGCCGTGATTGACTCCCAGGCAGTGACGCCGCAGCAGGCTCTGCCGCCCAAGCAGTATCGCGAGATGCAGCGCGAAATGGCCCCGCGGGGACGCGGCCTTGGTCCCGACCACTACCGCTGGTGTTCTAACCGCTACCGGTCCTATGACCCGCGCAGCAACACGTTCCAGCCCTATCACGGCCCGCGCCAGCAGTGCCGCTCACCCTACTTTTGAGCGTAACTTGCCATTAAGGTCCGCGCGGCTAACGTGAAACGGAGCTGAAGACCTTCCAGCGGCTAAAAAAGGAGACCGGCACCCCGCCCGGTCTCCTTTTTCATTTGAGCCGCATTTGACATTCGCAGGAGGCTTTGCGATCAGGCTTGGACAGCCAAAGCAAGCAAGGCAAACCCAAGTGAAAATTTCCGAAGCTGAAATCGTGCTCCTGACAGGCTATGGCGACACCGCCAAGGGCCATTGGATGTTCCGCTGGCAGGAGAAAATGGCCAATGCGTCGGTTCTGGAGCTGAAAAACAAGTTCCATCCCGAGCTGAAGGTCTGGCGTGAGACGCTGGTTGCCCGGGTGGAAGCCTCCACAAAACCCGTGGTTCTGGTCGGGCACTCACTCGGCTGCATTCTTATCGCGCACTCCATCCATCAGCTGCCCAAGGACAAGGTGCGCGGTGCGTTTCTTGTCGCCCCGTCGGATTGGGACAGAGAAAATCTCGTACCGGGATTTGACGGTGGCGCATTCAAGCCCATCCCCCGTGCACCTTTCCCGTTCAAGGCCCATCTCGTTGCGAGCCGAAACGATCCCTATTGCGACTATGTGGTCGCGGAGGGGTTCGCAAAGGCTTGGGGCGCGGGCTTTCAGGATGCAGGCGAAGCCGGACACATCAATGCAGAAAGCGGCCACGGTCCCTGGCCAGAGGGCATGATGTCCTTTGCGCTTTTCATGAAACGGCTTGGGTAAATGGATCCTTGCGGACGGTCTGACGGATCGTCCGCAAAGCTGCAACTCCGCGTCATACGCTCGGTTTTCCCAGCAGCTGTTTCAAACCGGCCGGGAGCGCGCCATACAGCTGATCCGTTTGCCGATCATAAGGCTCGCCGGCACAGCCAAAAGGGCACCGGCAATGGCACATCCGGCCAGAAGCAACGGATTGAAGCTGTTCAACCCGTAAATGCTCAAAGGGATCAGCGCCCCGATCCCGGCCAGGGTCGGACCGATGATGATGAAGAAAATTGCCGCTAGCTTCCACATGGACTGGCTCCGTTGATCCGCATAATGCGATCTCCGGCTGAATGTCCGTCCTGATGCCCCCTCTCCAGCACCATCAGTCAACCTGATGACGCTGGAAGTTTCACATATACGAAAGCTTGATCCCTTGCGGCAGATCAAACCCGGGAGGATTTAAGCGCCGCCTGAGATGCCTCCATCAGCAAGAAGGCATCTGATCCGAAGGCCATCAGGCTGTAGCCCATGCCGATCGCCTCCTGCACCTTGCCAGGCTCAAGGCAGAAGATACCCGCCACCTTTCCTGCAGCAAGCGTCCGGCGCGCGATATCTGTCGCGGCCTTCTGTGTCCGTTCGCCCCCCGGATCCAGCGACAGCCCCTGGCTGAGGGTCAGGGAAAGATCACTGGGGCCGACGAAGACACCGTCGATGCCGGGAACTGAAAGAATGTCCTCAAGAGCCGCAATCGCTTCCGGCGTCTCGATCATAGCCAGAGACAGCAAGCTATCATTGGCGCCCGCCAGATAGTCGGATGATGTCTTGCCCGCCAGCATGGCGGCCCGGTGAGGCCCCCAGCTTCGCGCGCCCACCGGCGGAAACTTCATGGCTGCCGCAAAGGCCTCTGCATCGGCCCGGTTGTTGATCATCGGAGCAATGACGGCCTCCGCCCCGACGTCCAGAACCCGGCTTGCCATGGCATTGCCGCCAACAGGAATGCGTACGATGCGATGGGCTCCAGCCAATGTCAGGGACGCCATCCCTTCCCGGACCGACGCCATGTCATGCTGGCCATGCTGCATGTCGAGTGTGACAGCCTCGTAGCCGCCCCTGGCCAGGAGTTCGGCCACAATCGGAACCGCCAGTCCGGACCACGCCGTCACAATCTTATCTCCACTGCGAAGCCTTTGCGCCAATGATGTCATGAGAACCTCCTCCCGGTTTCATGATCATCAGAGCGGGGGAGAGACGCGAAAACAAGGCCGGTCAGGTGGAGAACGGTTCCCCCGTGAGTTGTCTGATGAGCTCGAACAAACCCGCCCAATAAAAAACCCCCGCAGCATGGCGGGGGCTTCCGCTTCCGGATAAGCCGGAAGGCACTCTTGCAGAGGGCAATCAGCCCTGGGTCTGGATCTGCTCGACAGCCGTATGCATCAGCTCGTCCATGGTGCGGCGGATCTGATGGTCGGACTGTTCCACGCTGGCGGCATCGAAATCAGCGCGGATCTTGCGGAAGACATCTTCCTCACCCGGCTCTTCGAAATCGGCGCGGACAACGCCCTTGGCGTATTCTTCAGCCTTTTCGCCTTCCAGGCCCAGCTTTTCGGCAGCCCACAGGCCAAGCAGCTTGTTGCGGCGCGCGGTTGCCTTGAACCTCAGCTCCTCGTCATGCGCGAACTTGCCTTCAAAACTGTCTTCGCGCTTGTCGAATGTGCTCATTCTGGTGTCTCCTGAACTGCGGACAGACCTTGATCTCCCCTGCATATGGGGTGTGTTCGGGCTTTTCAATATCTCCCGCGGTCCCTCAAATCAACGCGAGAAACATCGTATTCCCGAAAAGCATAAGGCAAAGTCTGTTCCCGCCGCAATTATGATGCAGCGCATCATTGTGCTTTTGTGCTGCTTCGGGTAAGTTCCGCGCCGCTGACGCGGGGCTGATGTTCCTGATCCCAAGCATGGGAAAGCGGAAGACACAGCCCGGCAAACGGCGATCCGGGGGGACCAACGACGCCGAAGGAAGAACCCCGGACGAATGGATTTTCTCAAACCTACACGGTATGTGCCAATGAATCGCCGCCGCCGCATTTACGAGGGCAAGGCCAAGATCCTCTATGAGGGCCCCGAGCCAGGAACGCTGATCCAGCATTTCAAGGATGACGCCACCGCCTTCAATGCCAAGAAACACGCGATCATCGATGGCAAGGGTGTTCTGAACAACCGTATCTCGGAGTTCATCTTCAACCATCTGAACGCGATGGGCATTCCGACGCATTTCATCCGCCGGATGAACATGCGCGAACAGCTGATCCGTGAAGTCGAGATCATTCCGCTGGAAGTCGTCGTGCGCAATGTTGCCGCCGGCTCCATCGCGACCCGTCTCGGCATCGAGGAAGGCACGCAGCTTCCCCGGTCGATCATCGAGTTCTATTACAAGAACGACGAGCTGAACGACCCGATGGTTGCCGAAGAGCATATCACCGCTTTCGGCTGGGCCACCCCGCAGGAACTCGACGACGTCATGGCGCTTGCCATCCGCGTCAACGACTTCCTCTCCGGCCTGTTCCTGGGTGTTGGCATCCGCCTCGTCGATTTCAAGATCGAATGCGGCCGCCTGTTCGAGGGCGATATGATGCGCATCGTCGTTGCGGACGAGATTTCCCCGGACAGCTGCCGTCTGTGGGACATCAACACCAACGAGAAGATGGACAAGGACCGCTTCCGCCGTGACATGGGCGGAATGCTGGAAGCCTATCAGGAAGTCGCCAAGCGCCTTGGCATCCTGAACGAGAACGAGCGCCCCGCCAACACGGGCCCGACGCTGGTTCAGTAAGGCTTTTGAATTGCGAATGGAAACAAGCCCCGGCCAGATCCTCTGGCCGGGGTTTTGCTTTGGGGCTTTCCTTTGCAGCCCTGGCTTTTCTGGCACGGCCCCTTTCGCATTGAGCCAAGCTGGTGTAATCAGCGCGCAACAATTCCCGAACCGGACATTCCGCGGAGTAAAGGCAACCATGAAGGCACGTGTGATCGTCACCCTGAAGAACGGCGTTCTGGACCCCCAGGGCAAGGCCATTGAAGGCGCCCTTGGCGGCCTCGGCTTCGGCGATATCGGCTCCGTCCGTCAGGGCAAGGTCTTCGACGTCGAGCTGACCGGCACCGACAAGGAAGCCGCCAAGGCGGAACTGGCCCAGATGTGCGAAAAGCTTCTGGCCAACACCGTGATCGAAAACTACGCCATCGAAATCGGCTGACCGGAGCTGCCGCGCATGGCGCTGGATGAGGACAGCAGGAAAGCCCTCCGCTTCATGGCCATCAAGGCCGCGCTGTTCATCCTCCTTCCCGCAACCTGCGCCGCCCTTGCAGTCGTTTTCCTGCTCTGACACTTTGTTTTCCTGCATGTTCCGTAACCCAAGGCTGTTTCAGCCCGGTCCGGACAGGCTCCAAACGCCGGGACTAGCCCCATGAAAACCGCCGTCATCGTTTTCCCTGGTTCGAATCGCGACCGCGACATGTTCCACGCGCTGGAGCTGATCACCGGCACCCGCCCGGCAAGTGTCTGGCATACGGAGACAAGCCTGCCGGACGTTGATCTCGTCGTCGTTCCGGGAGGTTTCTCCTATGGCGACTACCTGCGCTCCGGTGCCATTGCTGCCCGCTCGCCGATCCTCAAGGAGCTGATCAAGAAGGCTGATGAGGGCGTCAAGGTTCTTGGCGTTTGCAACGGCTTCCAGATCCTGACTGAAGCAGGCCTGCTGCCAGGCGCCTTGATGCGCAACGCCGGTCTCAAATTCGTCTGCCGCGAAGTGCAGATGGAAACGGTCAACAACGCCACCAGCTTCTCGAGCGCCTTCCAGAAGGGTCAGGTCTGGCGCTGCCCGATCGCGCATCATGACGGCAACTACTTTGCCGATGCGGACACCCTGAAGGCGATTGAAGACAACGGCCAGGTCGTATTCCGCTATGCGAACGGCACCAATCCGAATGGGTCGATCAATGACATCGCCGGCGTGACCAACGCCAAGGGCAATGTGCTTGGCATGATGCCGCATCCCGAAAACCTGATCGAGGAACTGAATGGCGGCACGGACGGCCGTCTGCTGTTCGAAAGCCTGCTCGCACAGGCTGCCTGAGGGCGGAAATCAGGAGACAGGCCTCATGTCCGATCTTGAGCTCAGCCGGGATGAACGTGAGGCCTTGACCCGTCAGATCCAGAAAATACTCGCTGACGAACTGGATCAGGACGTCGGAAACATGGAAGCAGCTGTCATCCTGGATGCCGTTGCCGAGGCGCTTGGCGCCGCTTTCTACAACAAAGGCTTGAAGGACGCCGGTGCGCTGTTCGCGCGCCGGGCGGACGACATTGCCGATGAGCTCTATGCTCTCGAAAAGCCAGTCGGCACGCGCGGCTGAAATCTTTTTGGCTTGAAACAGGCTTAAAGCCCTTCCCCTTTAAAAAGCCGGGCGGGAAAGGCTGCTTTCCCGCCCGGCTCACCCTGAGGGCCCGGCGGGGCACCGGCAACCAGGACAAACTCTTCCCGAAATCTATATTTTCCACCTGATGTGGCCGAATTAGGAACGGTGATTGTGGTCCCAGAATGCTCTGGCCGCTTCCTTGCGCACATCACTGCGGGTCAATCCCAGATCTTCGAGAGCATGATCCGGCATCCCTTCCAGCTGCCTGCGGCTTCTATGCACGAGCCGCCAGATCCGGATGCGTTCCAGAACGAGCCGCACGATTGATCTGCCAGCCTCCAGACGATCCCTTGGCTCCACGCTCACGATGTTCATGTCAGACAAACGCATATTGCACCTATTATTGATACATTAAGAGGAACATTTCGGCCCTGATTTGATGATATGTATCGTTTGACTCTTTTCTGAGTGCAATATATAGAATTGTGACCATGACAAATTGGCTTCCAGAACTCCCCGCCGGCAAAGGCCCAATGTATGCGCGTCTGGCCCACCAGATTGCCGAGGACATCATGACCGGCACATTGCCGTCAGGCGCAAAGCTGCCGCCTCAGCGGGACCTCGCCTACGACCTGGGCGTAACGGTTGGCACGGTGGGCCGCGCCTATGCCATCGTCCGTGAGCGCGGGCTGGTCAGCGGAGAAGTCGGGCGGGGCACTTTCGTTCTGGGAAGCGCCCCTGCCCAGGAGAACGGCCAAGCCGCGTTTCCGGAACAGGCCTCCGAGACAGCTTCCCAACCACGGCGCAATGTCTTCACCCCCGCAGTCGCCTGGACCGAGGCCGCCATGACAGCGCCGGATCCCGGCTTCGGCAGCACAAGGGCCGCAGTTCCCCCGGCTGACGCGATGCGCCTGGACAGCACCTCTGCCCCGGAGGTTGGCCAAGCGGAAATCATTGGCTTGATCCTGTCGGATATTACCCGCGAGTCCCCCCACGAGATTGCGAGCTACACAAGGTCCGTGTCCGACGACTGGCGGGAAGCAGGAAGACGCTGGTTGTCGCGGAGCAACTGGTCCCCGGATGCAAACACCATTGTCCCCGCCAACGGTGCCCAGGCCGCCATCATGGCCATCCTGGCAGCAACCACCTCACCGGGCGACCGGGTCGCCTTCGAGGAGCTGACCTACAGCTCGATCGCCCGCGGCGCGGCTCTGTCCGGCCGTCAGCCTGTCACCGTTGCCCGCGACGAACAAGGTCCGGTCCCGGAAGATCTGGAACGGGTCTGCTCCCAGAAACATCCTCGCGTGCTCTTCGTCATGCCGACGATTCACAATCCAACTTTGAGCACAATGGGCGAGGCCCGCCGCAAAGACATTGTCACCATCGCCCGGCAGCACAATCTGTGGCTGGTGGAAGACGAGGTCTATGGGTCCTTGCGGAATACGGATCTCACTCCGGTAGCCGCCCTGGCACCGGAGCGGACATTTCACGTCGGCTCCCTGTCAAAGTCGGTGACCGCCGGGGTCCGCGGTGGCTGGGTAAGTGCACCAACCTCTCATGCGCAGAGGATTTATACCGCCCACAAGATGCTGTCGGGCGGCATCGCCTATCTGCTGGCGGAACTCTCTTCGCGGCTGATCCTGAGCGGGGCTGCAGCCACTTTGCGGGCGCGGATCCTTGACGAGATCACCGCCCGCCACGCCATCGCATGTGCCTGCCTTGATGGACATGATTTCATCTCCGCCCCCGACACTCCTTTCCTTTGGCTGAAACTGCCCGAGCCCTGGATGTCAAGCACGTTCAAGGCCGCAGCGAATTCTGCCGGTGTCCTGATTGACGATGAAGACGAGTTCAAGACCGGGCGCAGCGGCAAGGTTTATCATCGCGTGCGCATCGGTTTCAGCAACCCCAGGAACCGGGAAGAAACCCGGCAAGGCCTGACTGTCCTGCGCCAGCTTCTGGACAATCCGGCGACAGGCTACGACAGCTTCGAATGACCTGCAGCAGCCCCAAGCGGGCTGCTGCAAATCCTCTGACAGGCCTGACTGGCGTCTAGCCGATGACGTCTGCTGCCACGTCCAGACTGTTCTTGGCGTATTCCATCAGGGTATCGAGGTTTTTCTTCTTCTTGGTCATCTCGACCAGGCACTGGTTGCGCAACATATTGCGCATGGTCTCCAGCAACTCGCGATAGTCACCATGATCCTTGAGCAACTCATCGATCTGACTGATCTTCTTGCCGAGTTCTTCCAGGTTCTTCTCGGCCAGATCCCGCTTCGCGCTCTTGGGAGCCTCTTTCAGATCCTTAAGGCATGTCTTGACTGAGGCTTCAAACGTCCGTTTTTGAGCGAAAAGTGCATCGCGCTGGGTATCGATTGCCTCCAGCCCCCTCAACGCTTTCTTCAAGGCCTGATCCGCCTCCAGAACCCTCTTCTGGAAATAGTCGACACTGTCGTCATATTTCTTCCAGTAGCCGAAATAGACGTCCCTCACCTTCTTGAAGACATCATAGGATTTCGCCAGAAGATAGGCGCCAGCTGCAATGAGCCCGGCGGTGCTGACAGCTGCAGCCCCTGCCGGGGTCGCCAGGGCAATGACGCCGATGACGACAACGGCAAAGATGATCGCGGCATTGATCAGATTGGTTCGAACCGCGCTCATCTTCATCAGGTCTTTCTTGATGAGCTTCTTCTTGGCCGCAAGCTTGAGCGCCAGCTCATAGCTTTCCGAGGCAGCCTCCTTCAGCGCCCTCTCGATGCGATTGACATACCGTGCATGGATAAGCTGGGAGATGTTCTCGCGGTAGGAGTTGATCTTGCGAAGCTTTTCATCGACCTCTGCCTGCGCCAAGCCGCCTGCGATTTCCTCCAGCAACGCCCGGAGCGAGGATTTCACATTGACATCGATCTTCTCGATATAGCCCTCGATCTCGGTGACCACGTCTTTCAGCCGTTTGTTCACCAGCGCCTCGAAGGCATTCATGGTCTTTTCCTGCACGAAGGCTGCAATCTTAGCCCCCAAGCCCATCTGCTCGAGCAGTTCCAGGTCGTGCTTGCTGACAAAGGCCAGCTCAAGCGCCTCTTCAGTGAGCTTGTTCCTTTCCACCTTGCGGCTGATCTTGACCTCAAATCCGGTCCTGGTGGCCTTCATCTCCACCCATTTGGGCGGCTGCTTGAACTTGAAGGTTTCCGCGTAGAGGTAATCCTGGGCTGTCATCTGCTGCGGCATGGTCTTAATCCCGGTCTGTCGTCCATCTGGCAGAGAGGAAGACAGCGTCCATCAGGGCCCGACTTACCCGCCTCACCGCATGAGCGACAGGAAATGCCCCTCACGCAGCTAGGTGCCCGGGCAGCACTTCACGGTTCTCGAAAATGGAAATTTCATAAATATTTCATAATCAAAGCCGGTTTGAACAGGCTTCATTTTCATTTGAAAACAACGAGGGCGAGCACATGGCGCGTGCGCGTGGAGAGGACGGGCGGCGCGGCATGCAAACATCCAATCTGATCGACGGATTTACCCCAAGGTCTTTTCCGGCTCAGTCAGCAAGCGGGAGAAACTTCGTCACGGCCCCACTTCCGGCGGAATGCCCTGATGTGGTCAGGGGGCCAGAAATTTATCTAATTTACCCCACGGCATAGGCCACGAACTTTGCCACCAAAAATCAGCTAGCAAAGAGGTTTCTTGGTCTCCCATTTCCTGCGGTGATCTGATAAACCGGCGCCAAATAGCCCAAGGCGCGCGCGCCGCAATGATCCGGACCGACATGATCCCCAACGACATCAAGATCACGCCCGACCTTATCGCATCGCACGGCCTGAAGCCGGACGAGTACGAGCGCATCCTAAAGCTCATCGGCCGTGAGCCGACCTTTACCGAGCTCGGCATCTTCTCGGCCATGTGGAACGAGCATTGTTCTTACAAGTCCTCGAAGAAGTGGCTGAAGACCCTGCCGACCAAGGGGCCGCGGGTTCTGGTCGGACCGGGCGAGAACGCCGGCGTTGTCGATATCGGGGATGGCCAGACCGTCGTCTTCAAGATGGAAAGCCACAACCACCCGTCCTACATCGAGCCCTACCAGGGCGCGGCCACTGGCGTTGGCGGCATTCTGCGCGACGTCTTCACCATGGGCGCCCGCCCGGTGGCCGCCATGAACGCCCTGCGTTTCGGTGAGCCGAACCATCCGCGCACCCGCCATCTGGTCTCCGGCGTCGTCTCTGGCGTTGGCGGCTATGGCAACTCCTTCGGCGTTCCGACCGTCGGCGGCGAAGTCGAGTTCCACTCCAGCTACAATGGCAACTGCCTTGTGAACGCGTTCGCGGCCGGTCTTGCCGATGCGGACAAGATCTTCCTGTCCGAAGCCAAGGGCGTTGGCCTGCCGGTCGTCTATCTTGGTGCCAAGACCGGCCGTGACGGTGTTGGCGGGGCCACCATGGCGTCCGCCGAATTCGACGACACGATCGAAGAAAAGCGCCCGACGGTTCAGGTCGGTGACCCCTTCACCGAGAAGTGCCTGCTGGAAGCCTGCCTGGAGCTGATGAAGACCGGTGCGGTCATCGCGATCCAGGACATGGGCGCCGCCGGCCTCACCTGCTCTGCCGTCGAAATGGGCGCCAAGGGCGACCTCGGCATCGAGCTGGATCTGAACAAGGTGCCGGTGCGCGAAGAAAACATGAGCGCCTATGAAATGATGCTCTCCGAGAGCCAGGAGCGCATGCTCATGGTCCTCAGCCCGGAAAAGGAAGCCGAGGCGGAAGCCATCTTCAAGAAGTGGGGCCTGGACTTCGCGATCGTCGGCGTCACCACGGACACCCTGCGCTTCGTCGTCAAGCACAATGGCGACGTTGTTGCCGATCTGCCGATCAAGGAACTGGGCGACGAGGCTCCCGAGTATGACCGTCCCTGGATCGAGAGCCCGAAGCGTCCGGTGATTGCAGCTGCCGATGTGGCAGAACCTGCCGATTACGCCCAGACCCTGCTCAAGCTGGTGGGTGGCGCAAATGGCTCTTCCCGCCGCTGGGTCTATGAGCAGTATGACACGCTCATCCAGGGCAATACGGCCGCGGCCCCTGGCGGTGATGCCGGCGTCATCCGTGTGGATGGCACCCGCAAGGGCCTGACCTTCTCAGTGGACGTGAACCCGCGTTACTGCGTTGCCGACCCGTTCGAAGGCGGCAAGCAGGCTGTTGCGGAAGTTTGGCGCAACCTGACTGCCGTCGGCTCCGAGCCGCTGGCTGCCACCGACAACCTGAACTTCGGCAACCCGGAAAAGCCGGAAATCATGGGCCAGCTCGTCGGTTGCATCAAGGGCATCGGCGAGGCCTGCAGCGCCCTCGACTTCCCGATCGTTTCCGGCAACGTCTCGCTCTACAACGAGACCCATGGTGAAGCCATTCTGCCGACCCCAGCCATTGGTGGCGTCGGCCTGCTGCCGGATGTCTCCGTGCGCGCCACCTCGTCCTTCAAGGCGGCTGGCGATGCCATTGTTGTGATCGGCGGACTGGGCACACACCTTGGCGCTTCCCAGTATATGGCCGAGATCCTCGGCCGCGAGGAAGGCGCCCCGCCCCCTGTCGATCTCAACGCCGAAAAGCGCCGCGGTCTTCTGGTCCGCCAGTTCATCGGCGCAGGCCGCGTGACCAGCGTTCATGACGTTTCCTCGGGCGGCCTCGGCGTTGCCCTGGCTGAGATGGCCATGGCTGGCGGCATCGGCGCAACGGTGAAGCTGGAAGGTCCGGCCCATGCGGCCCTCTTCGGCGAAGACCAGGGCCGCTACGTCATTGCTGTTGCGGAAGACAAGCTGGAAGCCCTTCTGGAAGATGCCATTGACGCAGGCGTCGAGGCGCGCCAGATCGGCACCACAGGCGGAACGGAATTGAATGTGGAGGGCACACTCACCATATCCGTTGCAAAGCTGAAGGAAGCGCACGAGAATTGGTTCCCGGCCTATATGGCGGGCGCCTGATCAGGCCCCGCCGGAGAGACCGGCAAAACTGCGAAATTCTGAGGAAGAGGACAGCACCAACATGCCAATGGACGCCAATAAGATCGAGGCCCTCATCAAAGCCGCATTGCCGGATGCGAAGGTCGAGATCCGGGATCTGGCCGGTGACGGAGACCATTACGCCGCCAATGTCGTGTCCGAATCCTTCCGCGGCATCAGCCGCGTGCAACAGCATCAGCTTGTTTATCAGGCCCTGAAGGGCAACATGGGCGGCGAATTGCACGCCCTGGCTCTTCAAACCAAGGCCCCGGATTGACCTTGACGGCCTCAGATCCGGTAAGGGCTGAAGCTGACGGCGGATCGGACTGACATCAACCTCTCTCCCCTTGGCACCGGCTGAAGCGCATGTGCCGGCAAGGGTCAGGACAAAGGAGCGAAGATCATGAGCATCCAGGACTGGATCAAGAACGAAGTCGAAACCAACGACGTGGTGCTGTTCATGAAGGGCACCCCGAACTTCCCCCAGTGCGGGTTCTCCGGGCAGGTCGTTCAGATCCTCGACTACGTCGGCGCGCCCTATAAGGGCATCAACGTTCTCGAAGACGATGAACTGCGCAACGGCATCAAGGAATTCACCAACTGGCCGACCATTCCCCAGCTCTACGTCAAGGGCGAGTTTGTCGGCGGTTGCGACATCATCCGCGAGATGTTCCAGAACCAGGAACTTCAGTCGCTGATGACCGAGAAGGGTATCGAGGTCAAGCAGAGCGCCTGATTGGCTGCACACTGCAAACCTTGAAACAAGGGCGGCTCATACGGGCCGCCCTTTTCTTTTGCCCTGTGAACCTAGTTTGCGTTGGGCCTAGTTTGCGTCCGGTTTTTGCGCCGCGTCCGCCAGAAGCCGGTGGTCCACCAGCCATTTCAGGCCGCGTTTCCACGCCTCATCCGTGTTGCCGCGGATATCCGTCTGATAGAGCCGGACAATCTCACCGGTCGACGCATCCCGCTCCCGCAGAATAATGGTCTGAACCAGAACGGACAGTTTCTGAACCGCTCCCGTGATCGAGGCAGGCGCCCCCACTTTCCGCGCAAGCTTTTCCTCGCAGTGATTGCAAGTAAAGACATCGCCATAGCGGGAAACTTCCTCTCCGAGCGGAGTTGTATCAACCAGCTCGAACTCACCGCTCTCCGCCAGAAGCTCCCTGAGATAGCCGTTCAGCATTCCGATACGCCGGTGTTCGGCTTCGTTCTTGGCACCGAACTCTACTTCCTGGCTAAAGTTGATGAAGCTCATGTCGAAGACAGCAACCTCTCTGGCCTGTCCGGACACAGGGAACAACAACGCCAGAACCAGCGGCAGACACATACGATACAGCATGACAACCCGCCTCCCAACGGCCTTCATCCCGTTAGGCTAACGTAAGATCTGAGGAAACCGCAACGTTAATTAGGCAAAATTTGCCGACCGGTGCTTGCGAATCGTCTAGTCTGAACCTCAGGTGAATGCCGGATTCAGGGTCAGTACAGTCGCGTACCGCCATTCTCCATCCTGCCAACCGGAGCAAAGCTCCGCAGCAAGGGGATCGGGGACATGAAACTCGTTACGCTTGGATCGATGTGTCTGGGAGCCGCAGCAGCTATTGCTCTTGTCGGACAAGGTCTGGTGCCGGGCCTGCTGGATAGGCCCGCCGGTGGAGGAGACCTGACACGGACAGACTGTGCAAGGATCACGGTCTTTGCCCCTTCAGGACCCAAAACGGCAGAAGACCTTTGCCGGCCTTATGGCGGACTGGCACTTAAGAACGCCGCGCCCAGCGACGAGGGCCTGGTTATTCTCGTTCGCAATCAGCCTATGGGTGGCTTCAGGGCCAATACAGAAATCCGCTGAGCCTCATTCAGCCGCAAAGAGGTTGCGTGTCATCGCCAGACCAGCACCGCAGGGCTCTTCCGCACCGTCCCCGCCGGCGACTGACGCATCGCCCGGGCGCAGATTGATGAAATCATAGAGCGAGCGGTCAAGCAGGTGTGACGGGCGGGTGTGTCCCAGTGCCCGCGCCATGACGCCCAGGCGTCCGGGGGTTTCCTTTTCCCAGCCCTGGAGCATCCGCTTCACTTCCTCGCGCTGCAGCCCATCCTGCGAACCGCAGAGATTGCAGGGAATGATCGGGAACTGCATGCCCTGCGCAAATTTGGCGATGTCGCTCTCGGCTGAATATGCCAGCGGACGGAGAACCAGCAGATCCCCTTCATCATTGACCAGCTTCGGTGGCATGGATGCAAGGCGCCCGCCGTGGAAGAGGTTCATGAAGAAGGTTTCGAGAATGTCTTCCCGGTGGTGCCCCAGAACAATGGCCTCACAGCCCTGCTCACGGGCCACCCGGTAGAGAATGCCGCGGCGCAGGCGCGAGCACAGGGAGCAATAGGTCCGGTGGGCCGGGATCTTGTCCGTGACGATGGAATAGGTGTCCTCACGGATGATCAGATGCTCGATGCCGTTGGTCTCGAACCACTCGGGCAGAATATGCGCTGGGAAGCCCGGCTGGGCCTGGTCCAGATTGCAGGCGAGAAGGTCGACAGGCAGCAGGCCGCGCCACTTCAATTCGATCAGAATCGCCAGAAGACTGTAGCTGTCCTTACCGCCCGACAGGCAGACAAGCCATTTGGGCAGCTTGCCATCCTCACGTTGCGGGCCAACCATGGCGAAATCATCCATGGCCTGGCGCGCCTGGCGCAGCAGGCGCTTGCGCAGCTTCTTGAACTCGACGCTGGACGGCGCATTGTGCAGCACCGGCGGCACATCGGCGTCACCGGCTTCCGGCAAATTGTCCTGGACGGCGGCCTGATCCGTTGTTGAGTTCAACAAGCTCATAATCTCCTGAAGGTGTCCGCGCGGAAAATACTGGTGGCTGCCTCATAGGGCAAGACCTGCCATTTCCCATCCCGGCAAAGTGTGATGGGAACCGCGCCACAAAAAAAGGCTGCCCAGGTGGGGCAGCCTTTCCTTGTTCCGAACGGACCAGTCTTAACGCGAATAGAATTCGACGACCAGGTTCGGTTCCATCTGTACCGGGTACGGCACGTCAGCAAGAGCCGGAACGCGCGCGAAGGTCGCGGTCAGCTTGTTGGTGTCAACCTGGAGATAGTCCGGGATGTCGCGTTCAGCGGACTGAACGGCTTCCAGAACGATTGCCAGCTGCTTGGACTTTTCGCGGACTTCAATCACGTCGCCCGGACGAACCCGGTAAGACGGAATGTTGACGCGCTTGCCGTTGACCTTGACGTGGCCGTGGTTCACGAACTGACGTGCTGCGAACACGGTCGGAACGAACTTGGAACGGTAGACGATGGCGTCCAGACGGCGCTCCAGCAGACCGACGAGGTTTTCACCGGTGTCGCCACGCAGACGCGAAGCCTCTGCATAGATTGCACGGAACTGCTTTTCGGACAGATCGCCGTAGTAGCCCTTGAGCTTCTGCTTGGCGCGGAGCTGAACACCGAAGTCGGACAGCTTGCCCTTGCGGCGCTGGCCATGCTGGCCCGGGCCGTATTCACGCTTGTTGACCGGGCTCTTCGGACGGCCCCAGATGTTTTCGCCCAGGCGGCGGTCAATCTTGTACTTAACGCTATGGCGCTTCGACATCGCGGTTTCCTTTGTATAACGCGTTGTTCTTCTTCAAGGAAACGCGCCCTCCTTTACCCTCAGACAGGCTGAGGATCGACAGGGTTCCGGCATGGCTGCGCCGGCCAGAATCCCACGGGTGCGTGATGACTGAAAAGACGGAAAGTCTTCAGACCGGCGCGTGGTATAGGAGAGAGGCCAATTTGTCAATTGCAACCAGCGGGTTCCTGGGGGCCGGATGGTCTTTTTTGCCTCCGGATCTGGTTGTTTGCAGCTTAAAGATTGGACTTATGACCCGTTGCCCTATACCAAACATCGAAGGTATGGGAGACCAAGGACGACCGGGACGGAGGTTCCAGCAGCAGAGCCGGATAAGATATATTTTAAAACTGCAAATTATCTTCCCACGGCAGAGCTGCACCTGACGCGCAACCTCTTGATGGCAAAGTAGCACTTGGCCGATTTTTAGGAATAATTAAGCGCGCTCAAACATAGTTCTTTGATCTTTCGCACTGTAAGATTTCCGGAGCAGCCTAAAACTGGTGTCGTGGCCATGCGGCTGGAAACGAGCAGGAGGTAAACCAGATGGGTAGCGGGCACATTAGCCCCTTGTTTGCCGCGCCTCTTCCTGGGCATGCTCAGCATGTCCAGACGGATGCGTTCGATCTGGATATTCCGGAGCTGATCGAGAAGACCTCCTACGCGTTTCAGCCCATCGTCGATTTTTCCACCGGGGTCGTCTATGGCTACGAGGCCCTGATCCGGAACATCGAGCCCTTCGGCTTCAAGTCTCCGACTGCCTTGTTCAACCACGCAATGGCAACCGGACAGTTGCCTGAGCTTGAGCCCGCGCTCCTGCGCAAGGCTCTGGATATCTTTTCCAGTGTTCTGACGGCTCGTGGAACCAAGCTGTTTTTCAACCTGGATGGCCGTGGCATCGGCAGCGAACTGGACCCGCGCGCGCATCTCGCGACGATTCTGACGGAGAAAGGCTTCAGCCCGAGCCAGGTCTGCCTGGAGCTTTCCGAGCGCCACCAGAACGATTATTCCGATATTACCGATCATGCGCTGAACGACCTGCGCCGCAGCGGTTTCCTGCTAGCGCTTGACGACTTCGGCCAGGGTTTCTCTGAACTCAGACTGATGCACGATCTCGGGCCTGACTATGTGAAGATCGACCGGTTTTTCCTGACTGGAATCGACACAGATCCGCGGCGCAAACTGTTTGTGACCACGGTCGCCAATCTGGCCCACGTTCTGGGGGCCCGTGTCATCGCGGAAGGTGTGGAAACCGAGCGTGAGTTCAAGTCGTGCCGGGATGCCGGCTGCGATCTGGTGCAGGGCTTTTATGTCACGCCTCCACTTGAGAACATGAAGGCGCCGAAGCTCTTCTATGACCACGTCCGTGCACCGGTTTTCGGGAACAAGCGAAAGGAAGAGGAAGGCCGGATCCGGGCTGAGCTGCTGCAGCTGCCGACCATTTCGGATGGCGCGTCCATGAGCCAGCTGATGGATCTGTTTGTGTCCAACCAGAATGCTCAGCTTGTGCCGGTGCTCGACAGCAACCAGGAACCCCGCGGCCTGATCCATGAAAGCGATCTGAAGGCCTATCTCTATGCAGGTGGTTTCGGCGACGAGGACTACAAGGCTGCGCTCGACATGCCCCTGCGCAACTTCGTCCGTTCCTGCCCGATTGCGGATATCGATTCCAACGCGGACATGCTGCTGGTAACTTTTGCCTCGTCCCTGAATTCGGACGGCATCATCATCACCCAGAACTTCCGTTATGTCGGCTTCCTCTCGGCAACCTCACTCCTTAAGATCATTCATGAAAAGCGAATCGAGGAAGCTCAGGACCAGAACCCGCTGACCCGCCTTCCTGGCAACGAGGCCATCAACCGCTTCATTGCGGAAGCGGCCAAGATCCGGTCTTCGAACCGGCACTTCGTTTACTTCGACTTCGACAATTTCAAACCGTTCAACGACACCTACGGCTATCGTCAGGGTGACCGCGCCATCATTCTCTTCAGCGAACTGATGCAGCGGCACATTTCAGGCACCGGCTCTTTCCGCGGGCACATTGGCGGCGACGACTTCTTTGCCGGTTATATGAGCGGTGACCAGACGGAGATCGCAGGCGACCTGCTGACCCTGAAGCGCGCTTTCAAGCTGGATGTGGAGAGTTTCTACGATCAGGCCCACCGGGAGCGCGGTTACATCGAGGCGACCGACCGTTTCGGAGCAACCCGGATGTTCTCGCTGCTGGACTGCTCCATCTCCATGCTGACCTTGCCTTCGGGCGTGTCTCTGACGCCAGCTCAGGTCAATGCGGAGATCGCAGCACTCAAGAAACAGGCCAAGCGTTCGGACGATGGTCTCGCCGTCAAGACCTATCAGGAAGACTGACGGCAGCACGGCTCCTCAAAAAACAATCTGGAACACGAGAAGCCTCTGTTCAGGCTGGAACTTTCAACCCAAAGCCCGCCATCAACCGGACGGCAGCCGGTTCAGCCTGACCTGTGGTGAAAACCGCGATATCCGGATAGGCAGATGGGCCCGGGTTCCGCTGTGTGACGACCCTTGAAAGCTGGCGTGCGATGGCTTCCGCCGGATCGAGCCAGTCCACCGGCCAGGGTGCAACTTCCCGGAACCGGTTGGTCAAGAACGGATAATGGGTGCAGGCGAGCACAACGATATCCGTCCGCCGCCCATCCTTTTCTTCCAGAAAGCAGGCTTCTGTTTCTGCGCGCAGATCCTCGTCGGGAACAGCCTCACCACGCAGATGCGCCTCGGTCATTTCCGCCAGCCGGTCCGAGCCGACAAGACGCACATGGCAGTGCTTCGCGAAATTGGCAATAAGGTCGCGCGTATAGGCCCGGCGCACAGTGCCGGGTGTTGCCAGAACAGAGACGAGACCGGAGCGGGTGCGCTCAGCCGCAGGCTTGATCGCCGGAACCGTGCCGACGAACACCCGGCCGGGAAAGGCCTTGCGCAAAGCCTCCCCCGCAAGCGTGAACGCCGTGTTGCAGGCAATCAAAACCGCCTTGGGATCGTGCGCGTCAATCTGCCTGCCGACCAGGGCAATCAGGCGATCGGTCAGCGGCCCCTCTTCCCAGGCGCCATAGGGGAATCCTGCGTCATCAAGCACATAGACCAAGCGCTCGAACGGCAGCTTAAACCGCACCTCCCTGAGGACGGTCAGCCCGCCAACGCCCGAATCCAGAACGAGGATCGGCCGGTCATCCTGGCCCATTCACACGTCTCCCGTTTCCTCATCCTTGCGCGGACGGGTCTGGCGCTTTTCCAGCGCGGCAACGACACCCCGCAAGGCGCGAACTTCCTGATCGGTCAGCTCGGCCTTCTGAAAGATATTGCGCAGCGTACGAACCATGTGAGGGCGTCGCTCCACTGGACGGAAGAAGGTCACACCATCCAGAGCTGTTTCCAGATGCTCAAAGAAGCGCACGACGTCCTCCTTCGACGCGGGCGGATTTTCCTCTGGCGACAGGCGGAAGGGCAGCGCACCACCGGTTGCCGTCTTGCGCCATTCATAGGCGCAGACCAGAACCGCCTGGGCGATGTTCAACGATGCAAAATCCGGATCGACCGGCAGCGTGACGATCTCGTCGGCGAGCGCAACCTCATCATTGTTGAGGCCCCAGCGCTCCCGCCCGAACAGATAACCGGTCGCAAGGCCATTGACGCCAAGGCTGACGCACTTCTGCGCCGCTTCATCGGGTCCGCGCACGGGCTTGGGCACTTCGCGCGAGCGGGCGGTGGTGGCGAAAACGAACGTCAGATCGGCGATTGCCGCCTCAACGCTGTCAAACACCTGAACCTTGTCGATCACATGATCGGCCCGGCTTGCGGCAGCCCGTGCCTTCTCGCTCGGCCAGCCATCCCGCGGATTGACGATGCGAAGATCGGTCAAACCGAAATTGGCCATGGCGCGGGCAGCCGTGCCGATGTTCTCACCGAGCTGCGGTTCACACAGGATGACAGCCGGCGGGCGGACATCCACCTGCCGCGCTTCGTCGCGGATGTTTGCGTTTCTGGTCATGGCGCGGATTTAACCGAAGGGGCCGCACTTGGAAAGAGGCCATTGTGCCGCCGCCAGCGCTACGGGAAAACACTCTGCACAGCAGCGCGAACCGAATTGCAACTTCCGGCAGGGGATCCTACTAATTCACCGAACACCGCCCTGTCTGCGAGATCCCTTTCATGCACATCGACACGACCCGCCCCTTGGAGATTGCGGCCTCCCCTCTCAAGCGCATTGGCCTGTTTCTGCTCAGCCCCGTGATGGCCGCCGTTTCACTCTTTCCCATTCTCTACACCTGGGGCACTCCGGACGCGAACAGCCTGGTGGTGTTCTTCTGCTACATCGGAGTCGTGCTGTTCTCAGCCTGTGGCGTGCTGATCCTTTGGCGGACCTTGAAGGAAACCGGGACGGTGATCGAGATCCGGCCCGACGGCATCCGCGACATCCGCGACATCCGCGTTGCGGCGGAAGTCATTCCATGGAGCGCCGTTCTTGATATCTACACCTGGACCTATCAGCGCCAGTCCATCATGGTCGTCTCCATTCCGCAGGAGGTGGAGCAGACGCTGAACCTGACGCGCATCGCCCGCTGGTCGCGCAAGGCCAACACCTCGCTTGGAGCAGACGGCCTGTGCATCAGCGCTAGCGGCCTCAAAATCAGCTACGACCAACTTCTGGATGCCACATTGCAGTATCTCGCTGCCTGGCAAACCGCTCAGGAAAATCCCTGATCAAAGCTGCTTGTAAAACACCGTCGTGGCGGAATAGCCCTCGACCGGGTGGCGGGCGTAGTCTGGAATGACGCCGACACGGATATAGCCGCACTGCGGATAAAGCCCTTCCGCTGTATCGCCTGTCACCGTGTCCAGAACCAGAAGCGTGCGGCCAAGACTGACCGCAAGCTGGTCCAGCGCCTCCAGAAGCTTCCGGGCAATCCCTCTTCTGCGGAAGTCCGGATGCACCAGAAGCTTGGCAACTTCCGCCCTGTGGCGGCCATTGTCCTGCGGCGCCAGATCCAGCATCACCGTGCCGACGGGACTGCCCGCCTCCATGGCAGCCAGCAGATAACGCTCGCCATTCTCTATGCCCGGAAGGCGGCTTTGCCAGAAGCGCACCGCTTCCGCATGGCTGAAAGGCTGGACAAAACCGACGCCAGCCCCTCCTTCGACGCAGCCGAGCAAGATATCCGCGAGGAGATCAAGCTGTCTGGCCGCGTTCTCTGCTGAGAGGATTTCGATCTCAAGCGCCGGATTGGGGCTGGAAACAGGAGACATTTCATTCATGGAGCAACCACCGTCAGAATATAGCGGGCCTTTTCCGGCCCCGGCGCGTGATAACTGTTGCCCGAGCGCAGCCTGAAGCGCAGGCAGTCCCCGGCCAGCAAGCAATATGAAGTGCCCCCGACATCCACGTTGAGCGCCCCTTCCAGAAGAACCAGATAATGTTCCAGATCCGGCAGGGGCGAGGCCCCATAGGCCACCCTTCCGCCCGGTTCGATCTGCCCTTCGATCACGGTCGCCCGGAACCCGGGAGATGGCGGCGACAGACTGCGGCGGGTAAAGCCGCTCTCCTGATCCGTCCAGACCTCCTGCTCCGCATGCCGGACGACGGGAGGGGCCATCTCCTGCACCACACCGAAAAGCTCCGCCATCGGCACCCCAAAGGCCGTTGCCAGCTGCCCAAGCACCGCCGCAGTCGGGCTTGTCTCCCCCCGCTCGATCCGGGAGAGGGTCGCCCGGCTGATGCCGCACCGGGAAGCCAGCTCATCGAGAGACCATCCCCGCCCCTCGCGCAATGCCACCAAACTGCGGATTAACATCTCAACATCTGACATCTAGACCTCGAACTTCTCAAATATGAGAAATATCTCATATTTGATCAGATGCAATCCCCTGTCTCAAAATTATTGCCCACCTCTGTCTTGAAAGACGCTTTCGCGCCGGATTGACGGCCAAATGAGACCAAATTACCCTACGTAATCATTCCGGTATTCGGAGTTTCCCAAAATGCGGCAGTTTTCGTTGGTCGGACGGCTTGTTTTGAAAGCCGTCCTTTTCATTGCGGCCTTCTTTCCGGCGCAGGCAGACACAGCTTTTGCTCTGGACTTCAAACCGCTGGGGGGCATCTCAACATCACGGCCCTCTGTGGTGGTTTGGGGCAATGGCTACAGTCAGCGTGTCGCAATTTTCGTCCGCGGACAGGACAACGCCTTATGGTGGCAGGCGGGTAATGGCGCAGGCGAATGGTATGGCTGGGCGCGGATTGGCGGCGCCCTCAACGGTGCTCCCTCCTGTACAAATAATGGCCTGGGCTCTGTGGTGTGTATGGTCCGGTGGGCCGATGATTCCCTCGCCTATGCCACCTACGACATCAAGTCCGGCATATGGTCCGGCTTTACAAACGTCAGTGGCAAACTGATTTCCGATCCGGAAGTCATTCACGCCAAAACAGAAAGCGGAGCAGTTCTGCTTGCCTACGCCCTGGGACTGGACAACAGGTTGTGGGAGTGGCGGGCAAGCCGGAGCTGGAGGGTGACCGATGAGAACCGCTATTTCTCGTCAGGTCCATCATGTCTGCGCGGACTGAACGTTCTGGACTTCCCCTGCTTGATGAAAAACCGGGACACCAAGGCCTGGGAGCTCCTGCTCAGCCCAGATGGCGCCGTATTGCACGACAACGAGAAATACCCGCCGCAGTATGAAGCCGTATCCCTCGCCGTTCAGGACAGACCGGCGCTGTTTACGGCATCCACGAAGCCCAGCGACTTTTATGTGTTTTTCAGAAATCCGGCAGGGGAAATAACCGCGATGCGGCACACCGGACCAAACCTATGGTCAAAACTCAAGCCATTGCCAGGCAAGATTGCCTTTGATCCGGGATGCGCCCGCTTCCCGACCGGCCGTATCTGGTGTGCAATCGTCAATAGCACAGGCGCGGTTACAGCCCTGGGAATTGACACGGCTGATCTGAAATAGACGCCCGCATGCCTGATTTGCAAATACCTTACAATACAATCAAAAACTGTACAATTTGGACCCGGTCAGAACCCTACGGGCAAAACAGTCATATCGGAGATGGATCATGGCAGACACTTCTTCCAGCATGCGCGACATCCGCCAGAGGATCGTAGACAACTGGGGCTGGTTCCTGGCGCTCGGCATCTGCCTTCTGATCGGCGGCATGATCCTGATCGCCGCCCCGCTGGCGTCCTCCATCGCGATCACCCTGCTGATGGCAGCTGTTCTTCTGGTTGGCGGACTGGTCCAGATCTATCAGGCCCTCACGAGCAAGAGTGGTGGCCGCCATTTGTGGAGCCTGATTACCGGCATCATCGCCGTCATCGGCGCCATCGTCATCTACACCAATCCGCTCGCAGGCACCTTTGCCTTGACCCTGGTCATTGCCGCCGTTTTCATTGCCCAAGGCATCAGCCAGCTTCTGCTAGGCTTCCAGCTGAAGCCCCATCAGGGCTGGCTCTGGGTGGTGACCGCCGGTGCGGTCTCGCTGCTCGCAGGCGTCATGATCTGGATGGAACTCCCCGACTCCGCCGCCTGGGCCCTCGGCCTCGTCGCCGGTATCTCCGTCATGTTCAACGGCTGGAGCTACATCGCGATTGCTTTGGCCGCACGGGCGGTGAAGGGGTGATCCTCCGGATCATTCAAACTGCTGGCAAAGGTATAAACCTCTCGATCGTCATCCCGGCCAAGCGGAGCGCGAGCCGGGACCGGCGAGCCAAAGGATTAACGATTTCAAATAGTTGAATCCACAACTACCCCGACTCACCGGTCCTGGATCTTCGCTTCGCTGCGTCCGGGAAGACGAATTGATAGATTTGTCATCAATCCCGCTGATCCTCCGGATCATTGCCTGGCAAGATCAATGACGGTCAAACCTGCCCGCTTCAGAGCGTGACAAGACATGAAAGCGGTGCCGCAGACGCTCTTCTCCCCCCTTGCGGGGGAGATGTCAGCGATAGCTGACAGAGGGGGGTAACGCTTCAGAATATTCAGCCGAATTGATATGCGAAGAGAGGCTGCTACCCCCCTCTGCCCCCATTTGGGGGCATCTCCCCCGCAAGGGGGGAGACGGGTGTACGCCGAACCTCTCACGTACAAATTCGGTATGCGAGGAAGATCCACACAAGCCTTTAGGTATTGATTAGATCGTCACCGTCAGCCGACGTATCCTCCTTGTCATCAAGCGCATCTTTGACTTCTTGCGCCCAGCGGCCAAGCCTGTCAAAGCCCTTAATCAACAGACCGAGCGCAACCACTTTCGGACCAATCCCGACGACAAGACCAATCACAGCGACTTTAACTCCGGAATTTAAAAGGCCTGATAATGTTTTTGGTAAGTCAGCCCGAAAACGCTTCCATGTTTCGGCACCAATATCGTTCAACTCTTCACCACATCGCTTCCACACGGGTGAAACGAAATTTCTCACGTCGAGTGCTTGCAGTCCTGCGATCATTGAGCGTTTCTCGATAGCCTCAGCCTGAGCCCTCTCACCCCCTGCGCCTTCTATGATCGTCGTCAGATGCTGCTGCTCGGCGGATCCGTCTTTCAACGCCTCAACGGCGGATGCCCCAACAAATGGAGACGCTTCCGCGATCGCTGTTAGCTCGTCGACCGCCTTCCGGAAGGCTTCATAGTTGCGCTCATCCACCTTGAAGCGCATTGCCAACCTGTTGGCCTCCATCGCGCGCAGCTTTGGATAGAGACTGATCAGATCTTCGGCGCTGGCCGCAAGATCTGCAACGAGCGCCCGAGTGGAGCGCTCCCGATCAGATGCAGGATCGGCAAAGGCAGCGGCATCCGCTTCGAGCGCCCGGAAGCGCATCAGCAACCGGCCTTCGCGTATCTCTGCAGCTCTTCCTTGAATACAGTCCAGGAAAGACGACACCGAAGCGATCAGGCGGGGATCGGCGTGATTGCCCTTCAACCCTGACAATGCGGCAGATGCTTTTTCACGCAGCTCATCCAGGATATCTTCAGCGATCTCCGGATCAACCGGCGCTTCCCGCATTGGCTCGGCCTCAATCCGGTCATTCTGCCAGCCAAAAGTGTAAGGTGCAGGCCGCTGATCTAGATCGAGCTGTTCCCTGGGGGCCGAATGCTCCGCAATCAGCTCCTTGATCCGGGCATTGACGGCTGCAGGCCCCTGCTCCCACAGGTCTTCCGGCAAGGTAACCCGCGCGATTTCTAGAGGCTCATTTGCAGGACGCCCCTCAAGCCGGGCTTCGTACCAGTCGGTCCACACCTCCCAATCGTGGTTCGAACCAAGAAGATTGTCCCTAAGGCCAAGCCACAGATTTTGAACGTCTGAGGGCATCTCTCCGATCTGCCAAAGCGGTTCCCCGTGCACATTTCGCGATGCATTTACATGTCCGGAGTTGACGGAGAAGAAATCTTGGTCCCGCGCCATCGCAATGTGAGCTATGGTTTCACCGCTTGCTGCACCAACAACTTCACCGGTGTCTATCGACCTAATTAAATCCTGAACCCAGCTATAAGCATCAATTGAAAAGTCCAATGATCTTTCAGCGGCTATCTTATGGAGCCTGCCAACCGATATCCCAGAAAGAGAACGAAATGATTGAATAACATCTATTCTTGGGCCTCTCCTCCACCAGGTGGATTCAAGATTCTTGACCTCGAACGTGACTTTCGGACTCACCAAAGTCCCAAAATCATAGTTTACTAGAATAGCTGCTGCGGATCGAAAGAACCGCAAAGCCAAAAGCTCCACCTCTGACGCCACCGGCTCAGCTTGCCCAAGCATAACAAGAGGCAAAGCTCGCAACGCAGCTCTCGCGGCTATTACAGCTGCAACCTCGCGTGGTTGAGTATTAAGCCACGCTTCCATTTGCACCTTGTCAATTACCGGTTCCCGCATACCATCTCCCTCGCCACCTCCAAACTGGCCGGAGAGATCCGGACTTGCAACGAAAAGTGGCAGCCGGTGCAGAAGAACCCACAAGCTTCACGGTCAATGAAGCCTTGATAGCCGCAAGCCCTGTCGGCATCCGTTCACCTAGCGGAACACCTTAGCCTTGCTGGGTGTCTCCCCTGTTTTCCTTTCCTTCCGCGCCTGCTAGATCCTCTCTGTGAATTTGCTGGCGCGGGCTGGCAAAAGATTGCGCACAATTGTATACGCTTACGCGATAATTCATCCGGAGGCGCATCCGGCGCTTCCTGCGATTGGTCACAACGCCTGGGAACCCACGACATGTCCGACATTATCTACACCAAGGTCGACGAAGCTCCGGAACTGGCGAGCGCCTCGTTCCTGCCGATCATCAAAGCCTTTGCAAAGCCGGCCGGCATTGAAATCGGCACCAAGGACATTTCCCTGGCGGGCCGCATCCTCGCCAACTTTCCGCAGTATCTGACCCATGACCAGAAGCAGTCCGACGACCTCGCCGAACTCGGCAAGCTGGTTACCCAGCCGGACGCGAACGTCATCAAGCTGCCGAACATTTCCGCCTCCCGCCCGCAGCTGAACGCCGCGATCAAGGAGCTGCAGTCCCAGGGCTACAAGCTTCCGGACTATCCGGCAGAACCGGCAACGGACGAAGACAAGAAGGTCAAGGCGACCTACGACGCCATCATGGGCTCTGCCGTGAACCCGGTGCTGCGCGAAGGCAACTCCGACCGCCGCGCACCGAACGCCGTCAAGGAATTCGCCAAGAAGCATCCGCACTCGATGGGTGAATGGCTGCCGGCGTCAAAGACCCACGTTGCCACCATGGGCAAGGACGACTTTGCCGCCAATGAAAAGTCCGTGACAATCACGGCTGCTTCCGTTGGCACCGGCCGGATCGAATTCGTGGCCAAGGATGGCTCCGTCAAGGTTCTGAAGGACAACCTGAAGCTCACCGATGGCGAAGTGGTCGACGGCACGTTCCTCTCCGCAAAGGCGCTGCGCGCCTTCATCGAAGCACAGATTGAGGACGCGAAGAAGCAGGGCGTCCTCTTCTCCGTTCACCTCAAGGCAACGATGATGAAGGTCTCCGACCCGGTCATCTTCGGCCACTTCGTCTCCGTCTTCCTTAAGGACGTGTTCGAAAAGCACGCCGCCACCTTCGCAGAACTGGGTGTGAACCCGGATCTGGGCATCGGCGATCTGGAAGCCAAGGTCGCGACCCTGCCGGCTGACAAGGCCGCCGAAATCCAGGCAGACATCAAGGCTGCGCTCGACAACGGCCCGGCTATGTACATGGTGAACTCCGACAAGGGCATCACCAACCTGCATGTCTCTTCCGACGTCATCATCGACGCCTCCATGCCCGCTCTCATCCGCGCAGGCGGCAAGGGCTGGGGCCCGGATGGCAAGGAACATGACGCCAAGTGCGTGATCCCGGACAGTTCCTATGCGGGCGTCTATGACGCGGTGATCGAATTCTGCAAGAAGAACGGCGCTCTTGACCCGTCCAAGATGGGCACCGTGCCGAACGTCGGCCTGATGGCCCAGAAGGCCGAGGAATACGGCTCTCATCCGCAGACCTTCAAGGCGCCTGCTGACGGCACGATCCGCATTGTCGATGCGGCCGGCACCACCTTGATCGAGCATGAAGTGGAAGGCGGCGACATCTGGCGCGCCTGCCTGACCAAGGACGCTCCGATCCGCGACTGGGTCAAGCTGGGCGTCAACCGCATGCGCCTGTCCGGCATGCCGGGCATCTTCTGGCTGGACAAGAACCGCGCCCATGACGCGGAGCTGATCAAGAAGGTGGAAGCCTACCTGCCGGAGCATGACACCTCCGGTCTCGACATGAAGATCCTCGCCCCGGCGGAAGCAGCCCGTGTTTCCACCGAACGGATCGCCCGCGGTGAAGACACCATCTCCATCACCGGCAACGTGCTGCGCGACTACCTGACCGACCTTTATCCGATCCTGGAAGTCGGCACATCGGCCAAGATGCTCTCCATCGTTCCGCTGATGAACGGCGGCGGGTTGTTTGAAACCGGTGCTGGCGGTTCTGCGCCTAAGCACGTTCAGCAGCTGATGGAGCAGAACTACCTGCGCTGGGATTCTCTCGGCGAGTTCTGTGCCCTCGGCGCGTCCCTGGAGCACCTGGCCCAGGTCAAGTCCAACGCCAAGGCACAGATTCTGGCCGATGCCCTGGACAAGGCCATCGAAAAGCTGCTGGACAATGACAAGTCCCCGCAGCGCAAGGTCGGCCAGCTCGACAACCGCGGCAGCCATTTCTACATCGCTCTTTACTGGGCGCAGGGTCTGGCAGCTCAGGACAAGGATGCCGAACTGAAGGCCTATTTCGCTCCGGTCGCCAAGGCGCTCTCTGAGAACGAAGACAAGATCGTCGCTGAGCTCAACGGCGTTCAGGGCAAGCCCGCCGACACCGGCGGCTACTACCACGCCCCGGCTGAAAAGGTCGCTGCCGTGATGCGCCCGAGCGCAACCCTCAACGGCATCATCGGCTGATCAGGCTTATCTGCGCGAACAAACCCAAGGGGCGGCCACGGCTGCCCCTCAGGTTGCCTACACAGACACAAACCCTTCGATCGTCATCCCGGGCAAGCATCGCGCGACCCGGGACCGGTGAGCCAAAGAATAACGGTTTCAAATAGTTAAAAACCGAAACACCTTGGCTCACCGGTCCCGGATCTCCGCTTCGCTGCGTCCGGGATGACAAATTTAAAGGTTAGTCATCAATCTCGGGGGCGGCCACGGCTGCCCCTTTTCATTTTCAAAGAGCCACCGGAAAGGGCCTGCCATGCAGAGTGCTGTGAAAGCAATCCTCTTCGACAAGGACGGCACGCTCCTCGACTTTGATGCAACCTGGGCATCCGTGAACGAGGCAGCAGCTCTGTTTGCCGCCCAAAGTGACCAAGCCTTTGCGGAAGACCTGCTCAGGATCGCCGGAATGGATCCGGTCAGCCGGAAGACGGCAGGCGGCTCTCTCTTCGCGGCGGGAAATTCTGAGGAAATCGTGGAGGCCTGGGTTGCAGCCGGGGCGAAGTTTCAAAGGGATGCGCTGCGCCGCGGACTCGACCGGCTGTTCACCCGTAGCATGGATGCCGCTGCGGTTCTGCCCGGCATCCCGGAGGCGCTTGAAAGTCTCAGGACCTCAGGGTTCCGTTTGGGCGTTGCAAGCAGCGACAGCGAAGGCGCAATCCGGACCTTTCTGGAGGCGTCAGGTCTCGTCGGCCAGATCGAATTCATCGCCGGCTATGACAGCGGCCACGGTCCCAAGCCGGAGCCGGGCATGGTTCACGCCTTCGCCAGGCATCTGGATCTCGCGCCATCGGCCATCGCCATGGTGGGCGACAACACCCATGATCTGGAGATGGCCAGAGCTGCAGATGCCGGACTGGCGGTGGGAGTGCTTTCCGGCACCGGCACCAGAGCGGAGCTTGAGCTCCTCTCTGATCACCTTCTGCAAAGCGTTGCCGATTTGCCTAAGCTTCTGACGTGAAGACTTCCGTTTCAACGTCGGCCTGCTGGGCCGCGCTGTAGCGGGCGCCCTTGACAGTATTCTGATTGATCAAGGCATTCAGCTTCGCCAAGATCTCGCGAGACAGAGAGATCTCGCCAGCCCGGAAGTTTTCTTTCAGGTGATCCACACGGGTGGTGCCGGGAATGGCGACCACATGCTCGCCCTGGGCCAGAACCCAGGCAATCGCGAGTTCCGCCATGGAGCACCCCGCCTCTTCGGCGATCTTGCCGTAGTCCCGCAGAAGCTCAAGATTCTTGGCATAGGTTTCCGGCGCGAAGCGCGGCATGGACCGGCGCATGTCCTTGTCATCGGGATGTAGAACGGCGTCCATACCATGTTTGCCGGTCAGAAACGCCCTCGCCAGCGGCGAGAAGGCGACGAACGTCACCCCCAGCTCCCGGCAGGCTTCCAGCGTTGCGATTTCCGGATTGCGGGTCCAGAGCGAATATTCCGACTGAAGCGCCGCCACCGGATGCACCGCATGAGCACGCCGCAGGGTCTGAGCCGAGACCTCCGACAGGCCATAAGAACGGATCTTGCCTTCACGGATCAGTTCGGCAAAAGCCCCGGCGCTCTCCTCTATGGGAACGCTCTTGTCCAGCCGGTGTAGATAATAAAGGTCGATCACATCCGTCTTGAGGCGCTTGAGACTGGCCTCGCAGGCCGCCTTGATCCGCTCCGGACGCCCGTCAATGTCGCGGGACGCCCCATTTGTGCCGGGATAAAGACCGCATTTGGAGGCAAGGAAAATAGTGTCGCGCCGTGCGCCAAGCGTGTCGCCAAGAACGGTCTCACTAACCCCGGCCCCATAAATGGTCGCCGTATCGAAATGGGTGTAGCCCAGATCCAGCGCGGCGTTCAGCAAGGCTGAGGCCTCTCTTGCCGCCAGCGTGTTCCGTAGCCGTGAGCGTAATTCATGCAGCCGAGACCGACGGCGGTAACGTCGGAAGAGCCAATTTTGCGCAATGTCATGGAATTCAGAATCCCGGAGAGAAAAAGTAGGAGAGGCACTGACTATAGCAGCTTCTCGAAAAAGAAGTCTGGATAGGGATCGTCAACGAGACGGTTGACTTGGTTCAATGTCCCACACGGCAGACATTCACCGCCACGGTCCAATGCCAGGCTATCGCTCATTGTTTTCCGCCACGGTGTCTTCTGTCACATTCCGCCCCCATATCTTCGCCCAAGCGCCCAAGGGAACGAGCAAATCATAAAGCTCCTGCCCGAGGTCTGTCGTCACATACCCCTCGCCAGTTCTGGTGACCAATTGCGCCTCTCTCAGCTCGGCAAGCCGCTTGTTCAGAACGGCAGGGGAAATCGTCTCGCAACGCTCTTGAAGCTCTCGGAAGGTAGCGGGTTCGACCTCGTGCAGGGTCCACAAAACCCCCATCGCCCAACGGCGACCAAGCAGATCGAACAACGCCATGATCGGCGCGCCGCTGCGCGAACCGCGTACTGGTGTTCCAGGAATTGGAATTTTCGCCATCTCGCCACGCTACGTTTTTAATAGCAAACCATTCTGCTTTCTGCTATTGAATATAGAGCAGATATCAGGAGAGAGCCAGTGAACTATCATCTTTGGTTGGCCTTCGCCGCAGCAAGCGCTGCCCTATTGGCCTTGCCCGGCCCCACCGTCACCGTGGTCGTTGGTCATGCCGTTTCCGGCGGCAGGCGCAGCGCGTTGGCCACAGTCCCCGGTGTGGTTCTGGGAGACTTTGCGGCGATGACGATCTCACTCCTCGGCGCGGGGAGCGTTCTCGCCGCCTCCGCCACTCTGTTCACAGCTCTCAAACTGGCAGGCGCGGCCTATCTGGTTTGGCTGGGCCTGGGGCTAATTAGAAGGAAGACGATAAGCATAGCGCCAGACGCATGCCATCCCGCCCGCAGCAATCGTGCAATCTTCTGGAACTGCTTTCTAGTGACGGCCTTCAACCCGAAAGACATTGTCTTTTTCGTCGCCTTTCTCCCGCAGTTTCTTGACCCGTCACGTCCCATGGCAACCCAAATGGTCGTATTGGAAGCAACATTTCTGACCATGGTCGGGATAAATATCCTGCTCTGGAGCCTCGCGGCCGGGCAGCTCAAGATTTTCCTGTCCCGTCCGAGCCATGGCACGCTCTTGAACCGGATCAGCGGCTCGATCTTGATTGGAGCCGGCATTCTGACTGCCCGCGCCTAAACAATGTCCATCAAAGGAACTACAGTATCTTCTCGAAAAAGAAGTCTGGATAGGGATCGTCGTTGAAGCGGTCGATCTCGGTCCAGCCTTCCTTGCGGTAGAAGTTCACCGCCTCCGGCAGTGCCTTGTTGGTGTCAAGGCGCAGCACCTTGATGCCAATCTCCCGCGCAGCCTCTTCCGTCTTCGCCATCAGCTTGCGGGCGAGACCCAGCCCTCTGGCAGCCGGAGACACCCACAGGCGCTTGATTTCCGCATAACCCTTGTCCGTGCCCTTCAGACCGACGCAGCCAACCGGCAAGCCGTCTGACATGGTGACAAAAAACACGCCTTTGGGCCGCATCATGCTTTCAGCATCCGGATCCGCCGACAAGGACACTTGAAAGCCCCCTTCGAAGCGGCGGTCGAGTTCCGCATAATATTCTTCAAGACAATAGCGGGCAGTCTGCGAGCGCGGATCCACCTCCTCGAAAGACCAGCGATTCCGGTCAAGGGCAGAGGCAATGAGGTCCATCGCCTCGAGTAAGGCTTGCGGATGGGCATGGGTGCCAAGCAGCTTTTCCGCGCGCTCATTAGACAGCTGCTCATAGACCGAGAACTCGGCCTCTCCGGCCGGGGTGAGCACTGCCCGGCGCTTGCGCGCGTCCTCCGGGTCAGCGGTCAGCTCGATCAGTTTCTCCTCCTCCAGCGAGCGCAGGAGCCGGCTCATCAGACCGGAATCGAGAGCAAGATAGGCGCGGATCGCGGCGACATCCGTGCGGCCCTGACCAATGGCATTGAGAACACGGGCCGCGCCAAGCGGGCGTCCGCGTCCAAGAAAAGACGTATCCAGAGCCCCGACCTCTGAGGTCACGGCGCGGCTGAAGCGGCGGAAACGGGAGATATCGTTCAACATGATTTACCTGACTTTAGTCAGATAAAATGATTTGTCAATCAAACCCTGTAACTGGCTCAAATCCGGTCCGCAAGGAGCTGGAATCCTTCTGAGCTCTTGACGTCAAACATGCTGCAATGCAATATAGACGTGCCGAAAAATGTAAGACCGGTTGGTTATCCCGGTCACCGCTCTTGCGGGATTTAGTCGATTTTTTTCGAACCCACGGCGTTCCGAACAATCCGGGGCGCTGTCGTTTTTCAAGGCGCAGCTCCCCTTACAGATAAAGAATGCGCAATGCAGGACAGCAAAAAACTCGTCTTTCTCGCCCAGATTTTCATCTCCGCCTTCATGGCCATTCTCATGACCGGCATAATGGGATTTATGCATGCCGCCTTCAGCGAGAACTGGCTTGTTGAATGGGGAATGAGCTTTCTGACCGCCTGGCCGGTCGCCTTCGTGCTGTCGATGATCGTCGGACCACTCAGCTTTCGGATCGCAATGTTTATCCTGAGGCACATGCCGCAGGCCACTCCAGAGAGCTAACCAGGAAAAGGTCAGGAGCTGGCCTGAAACTGGAACGGCCTCAGAGGCAGGACCGTGTATTTGCTGCGAACCATAAGAAGTGCCTTTGCCCGTCCATCAAAGGGCCAAGGCGCGCAGGTTCCATATTTCGCCACATTTGACGGAACTTTCGGCGCGCCAAGCCGTTTCACCTAGACAGGGGCCGGACATCTTCCTCGTTGCTGCAGGCATTTCCTTTCCAAATCCCCGCAGTGTTCCGGCTCAAACGGAGACAACCGGCAGACGCCGGTCCTGACTGTTCCGGGATTTTAAAATGGCACGATTTCTTACCTTCGGACTTCTCCTTCTCTCAGGACTTGTCCTCACAGCCGGAGGCGGCTATCTGGCACTTCTTGGCGGCTCTTTTTATTATGTCCTCAGCGGCCTTGCGTTCCTGGCCACGGCCTATCTGGTCTATCATCGCCGGTCTTCCGCACTCTGGCTCTATGCTGGCATCGTGGCGTTGACATTGGCTTGGGCAATCTGGGAAGTCGGCCTCGACTGGTGGGCTCTTGCCCCACGTGGCGGCGTCATCATGCTGATCGGCCTCTGGATGCTGACGCCTTGGGTGCGCAACAGCCTCAACAACGCGGCCTCGTCCGATTTGACAGCTCTCCCGCCAACCCGACCTGCCGCACCGGCCATCGGTCTATCAGCCGTCGTCCTTGCAGCCTTCGCCGTGGCGGGTATCTCTCTCCTGAATGACGCTCACGATCTGGAGGGCGAGCTGCCCCAGCAAGCTGCAGTAACCAGCCCAGCACTGGGAAACACGATGCCAGAGGGGGATTGGCACCAGTATGGCCGCAGCAATTATGGCCAGCGCTATTCTCCCCTTGCGCAAATCACCCCGGAAAATGTCGACAAGCTGGAAGTTGCCTGGACCTATGAGACCGGCGACAAGAAGCTGCCAGGGGATACGAAGGAAACCACCTATCAGGTCACCCCGCTTAAGATCGGTAACACGCTCTATCTGTGCACGCCGCACAACTGGGCGCTGGCTGTGGATGCAGTCTCTGGCGAGCAGAAGTGGAAATACGATCCGGGCATCGGTCCCAACACTAGCCGTCAGCACCAGACCTGCCGGGGGGTGACCTATTGGTCCGATCCGCAGATGGCTGACGGTGAGCGCTGCAAGGAGCGGATCTATCTGCCCACCTCCGATGCGCGTCTGATCGCCCTGAACCGGGAAGACGGAACCGTCTGCGAGAGCTTTGCCGACAAGGGTTCGCTCGATCTCAGCCAGCACATGAAATACAATCCAGATGGCTATTACTACTCGACCTCCCCGCCCCTTGCCGTCGATGGCAAGCTGATTGTGGGCGGCGCCGTGAATGACAATTTCTCGCTCTATGAACAATCGGGTGTCATCCGCGCCTTTGACGCCCGCACCGGCGCACTGGTCTGGAACTGGGATTCCGGCAATCCGGAGCGGACCGCTCCACTGACCGGGGACGAGACCTACACCACCAACTCACCCAACAGCTGGTCCGTTGCAAGTGCCGACGCGGAGCTCGGGCTTGTCTATATCCCCATGGGCAACCAGGTCCCCGATCAGCTGGGCATGAACCGCAGCGAAGCGGTAGAAAAATACTCATCTTCGCTCACCGCTCTCGACATCAACACTGGCCAGGTGCGCTGGGTGCGGCAGTTCGTGCATCACGACCTTTGGGACATGGATGTTCCGGCTCAACCAGTTCTCATCGACCTGAAGCAGAAGGACGGCTCCACCGTTCCCGCTGTGGTACAGCCCACCAAGCAGGGGGACATCTATGTGCTGAACCGGGCGACGGGCGAGCCGGTCATTCCGGTAGAAGAAGTTAAAGTCGGCAGCATAAAGACCATCGAAGGCGACTATGCCTCCCCGACCCAGCCGCAGTCTGCCCTGTCCTTCAATCCGCCAGCACTGACGGGCAAGGATATGTGGGGGGTGACCATGTTCGACCAGCTGGCCTGCCGGTTGAAATTCCACTCTCTGAACTATGCAGGCCGCTATACTCCGCCGTCCCTTGAGGGCAGCATCATCTATCCGGGCAATTTCGGCACTTTCAACTGGGGTTCCGTCGCGGTTGATCCGGAACGGCAGGTTCTGTTCGCCATGCCCGTCTATCTGGCCTTCACCTCCCAGCTTGTTCCCAAGTCCGAAATCCCCCCGAAGGGTGCGGATGAGAAGGCAAGTGAGCAGGGCCTGAACCGGAATGAGGGCGCGGACTATGGTGTCTACATGGGCCCGCTCTACAGCCCGTTGTCCCTGCCCTGCCAGCAGCCGCCCTGGGGCTATGTGGCAGGTGTGGATCTGACCACGGGCAAGGTAGCCTACAAGCACAAGAACGGCACCGTGCAGGATCTCGCACCGGTTCCCGTTCCCATCAAGATGGGTGTGCCGGGCATCGGCGGTCCGATGATCACAAAGGGCGGCGTCGTCTTCATGGGGGCAGCGGTCGACAATTACCTGCGGGCCTATGACCTGACCAGCGGCAAGGAGCTCTGGAAGGGCCGTCTGCCCGCAGGCGGACAGGCAACGCCCATGACCTATGAGGTGAACGGCACCCAGTATGTGCTGATCGTCGCAGGCGGCCATGGCTCCATCGGCACCACGCCGGGCGACTATGTGATCGCTTACAAACTGCCCTGATCAAGCTCAGAAAAACCAGACCTTCCTGTCCCGCCGGCGGCTTTGCATGAAAGCCGCCGGCGGATTTTTTTAGAGGGCAGATCTGGATAAACAGCCCTCTTGCCTTCGCACATGCAAAATCGTATACAAACGCACACAATACTTCCCGCACCCAGAACGAGGCCCACTCTCATGGCAAAGATCAAGGTAGCGAACCCGGTCGTCGAACTCGATGGCGACGAGATGACCCGCATCATTTGGCAGTTCATCAAGGACAAGCTGATCCATCCCTATCTGGACATTGACCTCGAATATTACGACCTGTCGATCCAGAAGCGCGACGAAACCAACGACCAGATCACCGTCGACGCAGCAAACGCGATCAAGAAACACGGCGTTGGTGTCAAATGCGCGACGATCACGCCTGATGAGGCCCGGGTCGAGGAATTCGGCCTGAAGAAGATGTGGCGTTCGCCCAACGGCACGATCCGTAACATCCTCGGCGGCGTGATCTTCCGCGAGCCGATCATCATGGGCAACGTCCCGCGTCTGGTGCCGGGCTGGACCCAGCCGATCATCGTCGGTCGCCACGCCTTTGGCGATCAGTACCGCGCCACGGATTTCCGCTTCCCCGGCAAGGGCAAGCTGACGATCAAGTTCACCGGCGAAGACGGTGAGACCATTGAGCATGAGGTTTTTGATGCTCCGTCGGCCGGTGTCGCCATGGCGATGTACAATCTGGACGACTCGATCCGCGACTTCGCCCGTGCCTCGTTCAACTATGCGCTCCAGCGCGGCGTGCCCTGCTATCTCTCCACGAAGAACACGATCCTCAAGGCCTATGACGGCCGTTTCAAGGACATCTTCCAGGAGATCTTCGACGCGGAGTTCAAAGCCGCCTTTGATGAAAACAAGATCTGGTACGAGCACCGCCTGATCGACGATATGGTGGCAAGCGCCCTCAAGTGGTCCGGCGGCTACGTCTGGGCCTGCAAGAACTACGATGGCGATGTCCAGTCCGACATCGTGGCCCAGGGCTTCGGCTCCCTTGGCCTCATGACCTCTGTTCTGATGACACCGGATGGGCAGACCGTGGAAGCGGAAGCGGCCCATGGCACCGTGACCCGGCATTACCGGATGCATCAGAAGGGCGAGCAGACCTCAACCAATCCGATTGCCTCCATCTTCGCCTGGACCCGCGGCCTTGCGCACCGGGCAAAGCTGGACGGAAACGCGGAACTCGCCCGCTTTGCCGCAACCCTTGAAAAAGTCTGCATCGACACCGTCGAAAGCGGCCATATGACCAAGGATCTGGCACTTCTCGTCGGCCCGGATCAGGCCTGGCTCACCACCACTGGCTTCCTCGACAAGATTGACCAGAACCTGGCCAAGGCAATGGCAGCCTGAAACAGGCCCGCATGAGCTTCTTCATGAATCAAGGCGCGAAAGTCATCCAGCTTTCGCGCCTTTCTCTTTTGAAAAGACGAAATCGCCAGAAAGCAAGAATGAGAAACAAAGAAATATAAACCTTAGAAATAAGCAGAAATGACAAGTTCCACGTAAAAACAAAACTCAAAATATGGCAATTTCATTTCCAAGGACCGAAACATTTTCTCCAAGAAATGACCAAATTTCAGACTGATGAAAAGATAAATCAGTCTGTGTGTCGAAGGTCACGATGGTCTCTCTCTATACAAACTTCCGGAACCAGCGCCGTACCCAGCGCCATGGTCGCAAGATCAGCGAACATCTGAAATCCTTCGAAGACAAAGGCTATGACAGCCCCATCATCGTTGCCGGATATCCGAAGTCGGGCAACACGTGGCTGGCCAGGGTGGTGGCAGAAGCGATCGGCTGTCCGGTGCTGGGCTTTGCAGGCCTGCGAGAGCATGACGAAATTGCCATGGAAGGTCTTGAGCGCACGTCGCGCTCCTACGTTCTGAAGTCGCACCACACCCGCGACATGCTGGACCTGGTCTGCCACCCCAATCTCAAGATCCTCACAATCGTTCGCGATCCTCGCGATGTGGCAGTCTCCGGCAAGCACTATCTGTTCAAAGGGCAGAATGACGCCGAAGGGAAGATGGTCGGAATCATGACCCATTGTGCAGGCGGTGCCGGATGGGACCGGCGCAGCTGGTCGGAATATGTCGACCAGTTCCTCGACCCCTGCATGCCCATGGCCCGCTATGAGGACATGCTCGAGGCACCGGGCGAGTCGCTGCAGCAGCTCTTCCGCGAGGCACAGATCCCGGTTGACAGGGCCCGGATAGCCGCAGCTATCGAGAACCAGAGCTTCGAGAAGGCACGCCAGCGCTTTGAGAACGAAAACGATCCGGCCAAGCTGCAGCATATGCGCCAGGGGCGCGCTGGTGCCTATAAGAAGGAACTATCCGACGAAAACCGCCTGCGCCTGACCCGCTCGCTGGCGCCGACCATGGTGGACCTGAACTACCTGTCCTGAGATTGCTGCTTGCGCTTGCTCCGTGTGGCGAGAATTCTATCGCCCAATCGGGTCTGCTTCCGTTACTCTCGTCAAAGCCAGTGTTCTGAAGCCCTCACCGGCTTGCAGGAAACTGTGCCTGAACAACTGGTTTGCGGATCCATTTTCTGGGTCCGCTTGAGAGATTGACTGGAACAAAAGTGGCTTTTTTATCTCTTTCCACCCTCCCGGTCCGCTCAGGACTGGCCGGACTGAAGCGCCTCCAGCGCATTGCACAGGCAGCTCTTGTCGCTTTGTCTTGCGCTTTCCTGCCGCCAGCCCTCGCACAGGCACCCCATGAACCCGCCCGCGGAACAGCGGAGCGGAAACTGATCCTCGACGCTGTTCGCCCCCTGGCAGAGGCGCGTCTGGGCACCCCAGTGGAATTCGTCGTCAGCTGGATGCGTTCTGCGGACAATTGGGCCTTCGTCAGTCTTGCCCCTCAGCGTCCGGGCGGCGCGGCCATTGACCTGAGGCAAACTGTCTTCGCCAGTGAGGCAGAATATATGGACGGCGCGCAGACCTACGCCCTGCTGCGCTATCAGTTTGACCGCTGGAACATCATCGACTTCGCAGTCGGCCCCACCGATGTGTTCTGGCAAGGCGATCCGCTTTACAGGCAAGTGCCTGCGGGTCTTACCCCCTACTGATCGCGGAGGAAAAGCGTCCGGAAGCATGTGTTATTCAGGGGCTTTCTCGCCCTTCTTCTGATCCTCGAAAAGCTCTGGCTGCTCATCGCTCAGGTCCTCACGGCTTTCTGCCTGAGCCAGCTCTTCTTCCACCAGATCGCCCCGCTGTTTCGCCAAGGCCGCCATCCGCTCTTCGACCTCCGCCAGGATGCGGGACGCCAGCTCGGTCTTTGCCGACATCAGCGCATTCAAGGCATCAGCATCCAGCACCAGCAGCTCGCAATCATGGAAAGCCCGGATCGTCGCGGTTCTGGGCCGCTGATGCAAAAGCGCCATTTCGCCGAAGAACTTGCCTTCACCCAGATAGATTTTTTCATGCGGCAGCTCGATTTCGACCTCGCCGTCAGAGATAAAATACATCCGGTTGGCGACGTCCCCCTTGGCCGAGATCACTGTTCCTGCCCGCACGCGCTGGGC
Organism: Roseibium litorale; assembly: GCF_014842915.1. Classification (GTDB taxonomy): domain Bacteria; phylum Pseudomonadota; class Alphaproteobacteria; order Rhizobiales; family Stappiaceae; genus Roseibium; species Roseibium litorale. The sequence goes on from NZ_JACYXI010000001.1 coordinate 450,285, forward strand.
TCTCAACAGCTTGGCAATCTCGGCGATTTCCGCTGCCTTGAGGTCTTCGAACAACGGCACCCGCGCCACCATGGACCAGGTCACAACGAAGTCCCGGCTGTGGATCTCGCGGGCAAATGCTGAGGCGACAATGCCGACCGGCAGAGCGATAAGACCGTAACCCAGAAGCATGACAATGCCGCCGATAAATTTGCCCGTAGCAGAAACCGGCACGACATCGCCGTAACCGACTGTGGTCACGGTCGCGACCGCCCACCAGATGGCTGCGGGGATGCTGGCCAGCTTCTCGGGCTGGTCGTCATGCTCAACGAGGTAAAGCAATGTCGCCGCCATAAGCACGACGCCGCAGATGATGACCGTCGACCCCATCAAGGCATGGCGCTCGGAGGCAATGGCAGACAGAAGTGAGCGAAGGGCCGGTGAATAGCGGGCCAGCTTGAGGAAACGCAGCAACCTGAAGATCACCACTACCGTTACGGCAGAGTTGGGCAGCACAAGCACCAGGATCAGTGGCAGTGCCCCAATCAGGTCGACAATCGAATCTGGCTGCAGGGCATATCTCAAACGTGCGCCCAAGGGGCCATAGCGGCGCAGTGGAGGATGCAGGTCGGCGATATAGAGACGCAGCAGATACTCCCCTAGGAAAATGGTGCCAGACATCAGCTGAAACAGCATGAACAAATCCATGGGATGCCGTTCAAACTGGGGAAGCGTTTCCACCACTGCGCTCACGACATTCACCAGGATCAGCAGCAGCAGCGACCGCCTGATCACCTTCGCTCCAACGCGCCGGTTGCCGGTGTCCTCCAGGAGATCATAGAGCGTACGTTTCAGCATTGGCCTTCCTTGACGGCTGGGTGAGGTCTGATCCGATCTATAGTCTGCTTCGCACCGCAAGACGACGACACGGATCAACCGCGGTCACCTGAAAGCTGCGCTTCAAAGCAAAAGCATAAAGAAAAAGGGCGGTGCATGCTCGCCCGCCCTTCCCGTTCATTCTCTGACGCTGTCTGTTACAGACCAGCCAGATAAGCTTCAATCGCTGCAACCGCGTCATCGGCCTTGGAGCCATCCGGACCACCGGCCTGCGCCATGTCCGGCCGGCCGCCACCGCCCCGGCCACCAAGGGCTTCAGAACCGATCTTCACCAGATCGACCGCCGTCACCTTGCTGGTCAGGTCCTTGGCAACAGCCGTCACGATGGCAGCCTTGCCGTCTTCGGCAACGCTGATCAGAACCACAACGCCGGAGCCGAGCTGGACCATGGCTTCATCCGCCATGCCCTTCAGATCCTTGGGGTTGATGCCGTCGACGACGCGGGCCATCAGCTTGAAGGCACCGGCTTCGCGGACGGGAGCTGCCCCGCCTTCACCACCGCCACCCATGGCAAGCTTCTTCTTGGCATCGGCCAGATCGCGCTCCAGCTTCTTGCGGTCTTCGACCAGTTGGGCAACGCGGGCCGGAACATCAGCCGCGCCGACCTTCAGCAGCGCTGCCAATTCTCGCATGCGCTTGTCCTGGGTGTCGAGATAGGTGCGGGCCGCCGTACCGGTCAGGGCCTCCAGACGGCGCACGCCGGCCGCAACCGCGCCTTCGCCGATCAGGGTCACCAGACCGATGTCGCCAGTGCGCTGCACATGGGTGCCGCCGCACAATTCGACAGAATAGGACTTGCCCGCCTTCGGGCCATGGATCGCCTTGCCCATGGTAACGACGCGGACTTCGTCGCCATACTTCTCGCCGAAGAGCGCCATTGCGCCGCTCTCGATCGCCTCGTCCACGGCCATCAGGCGCGTGTCGACGGGGGCGTTTTGCAGGATGATCTCGTTCGCATAGGCCTCGACCACCTTCAGCTCTTCATCACTCATCGGCTTGGGATGAGAGAAGTCGAAGCGCAGGCGTTCGGAGGTGACCAGCGAGCCCTTCTGCGCCACATGGGTGCCGAGCACTTCGCGCAGGGCCTCATGCAGCAGGTGGGTTGCCGAATGGTTCGAGCGGATCGCGCCGCGGCGCTCGTGGTCCACAGTCAGCTGCACCGGAAGATCCACCTTCAGCGTACCCTCGTCCACGGTAACGGCATGGATAAAGAGACCGTCGGCCTTCTTCTGCACATCCGTCACAGTTGCCGAAACGCCATTGCCCTTCAGGACACCGCTGTCGCCAATCTGACCACCGGATTCGCCGTAGAAAGGTGTCTGGTTCAGGATCACGTAGCCAGACTGGCCAGCTGCGATGGACGCAACCTCGGCGCCGTCTGCGACGAGACCGGTGATGACGCCTTCGGCAACTTCCGTGTCATAGCCAAGGAACTCGGTCGCCCCCAGCCGTTCCTTCAGAGCGAACCAGACCGTTTCGGTCGCCGCTTCGCCGGAGCCGCTCCAGGCGGCACGGGCTTCGGCCTTCTGGCGCTGCATGGCCGCATCAAACCCGGCCGTGTCAACGCTGACGCCACGGGCACGCAGGGCGTCCTGGGTCAGGTCAAGCGGGAAGCCATAGGTGTCGTAGAGCTTGAAGGCGGTTTCGCCATCCAGCTCACCACCCTCGCCCAGACCTTCCGTCGCCGTGTCGAGAAGACCGAGGCCCCGTTCCAGCGTCTTGCGGAAACGGGTTTCTTCCAGCTTCAGGGTTTCGGTGATCAGGGCTTCGGCGCGGATCAGCTCAGGATAGGCCTGACCCATCTCACGCAGCAGCGCCGGCACCAGCTTGAACATCAGCGGATCGCGGGCGCCCAGCAGATGCGCATGGCGCATACCGCGGCGCATGATGCGGCGCAGAACATAGCCACGGCCTTCGTTGGAGGGCAGAACACCGTCAGCAATCAGGAAGCTGGTGGAACGCAGGTGATCGGCGATGACCCGGTGACTGGCCTGAGCCGCCCCTTCCGCCTTCACACCCGTAGCGTTTTCGGAGGCCGCAATCAGCGCCTTGAAGAGGTCGATGTCGTAGTTGTCGTGAACGCCCTGGAGAACAGCAGCCACACGCTCCAGACCCATGCCCGTGTCGATCGACGGTCGCGGCAGGTCGAGACGGGCTTCCGGCGTCTGCTCATACTGCATGAAGACGAGGTTCCAGATCTCGATGAACCGGTCACCGTCTTCCTCGGCAGAGCCCGGAGGGCCACCCCAGATCTTGTCGCCGTGATCGAAGAAGATCTCCGAGCAAGGGCCGCAAGGACCCGTGTCCCCCATGGTCCAGAAGTTGTCGGAGGTCGGAATGCGGATGATCTTGTCATCGCCGAGGCCAGCAATCTTCTTCCAGAGGCTAGCTGCGTCTTCATCCTCGGAATAGACAGTCACCAGCAGCTTGTCTTTCGGCAGGCAGTATTCCTTGGTGATCAGGTTCCAGGCGAGTTCGATGGCCCGGTCCTTGAAATAATCGCCGAAGGAGAAGTTCCCGAGCATCTCGAAGAACGTGTGATGACGCGCGGTGTAGCCGACGTTGTCCAGATCGTTGTGCTTGCCGCCGGCGCGGACGACCTTCTGAGCCGTCGCGGCGCGCTGATAGTCGCGCTTTTCCAGACCGGTGAAGACGTTCTTGAACTGGTTCATCCCGGCATTGGTGAACATCAGCGTCGGGTCATTGCGGGGCACCAGCGGGCCGGACTCGACCACCTGATGGTCGTTCTTGGCAAAATAGTCCAGAAACGCACTTCTGATTTCGTTCACGCCACTCATCTAGGTCTCGCTCTCGGTCCTTCGGCAGAGCGGTCAACAGCGGGCGCGCAAGGCGCGCTCGTCCGGCTGTTTCCCGCGCAAGCAATTCAGAGCCTTTTATCTTTCGCTTCCAGCACTGTCCAGAAGCTTGCCCGCAAGTTCCCGTGCGCGAAGCGGGGCGAGCGCGCCCTTACCCGCGTTTCACTCTGGAAGCTGGAACACTACATCATCCGGTGATGGAGGTCGGACATGATCCAAAGGCTGCCACCGACCATCAGAAAGATAAGGATGGCCGCGAAAATCAGGAAGAACATGTTGGCCGTAGGCGTGGATTTGAAGTCGATGTGAAGGAAGTAATAAAGATGTACGATCACCTGAATGACAGCACAGACCGCAATGAGGGCCAGGGCGGCTCCTGATGACAACAGCTGAAGCGCGACAGCGGCAAAGGGAATCGCCGTCAGAAGCACAGCGAGCACAAAGCCAGTGAGATAGCGTTGAAGACCGGGAAGAGAGACTTTTTCCATCAGGCGGTCCTCACAAGACAGCAGGCAGGTAAACGACCGAGAAAATCCCGATCCAGACGATGTCGAGGAAATGCCAGAACATGCCAAGACGGTTGAGGCGTGAGCGGACAGGAGCCGTCCCACCCTTGACGAGGATCTGCCCCATCATGACCAGAATGCCCAGACACCCCACGGCAACATGCAGGCCATGCGTTCCGATCAAGGTGAAAAAGGCCGTCAGAAAGCCGCTTGTCTGCGGTCCCGCCCCCTCCGCAATCATGCCGGAGAACTCGCTCAGCTCCATCACCAGGAACCAGAGCCCGAGAAGGAGCGTGATGCCAAGCCACAGAACCGCTGGTCGGGCTCTGTCCACCTTCAGGAAAAGCGAGGCGACGCCGAAAGTGATGCTGGAGACCAGAAGCAGCGCGGTCTCGCCAGCCACATGCGCGAGGTCGAAGACATCCCGGCCGGAAGGGCCCGCTGCCGTGTTTCCGGACAGCACCGCGTAGGTGGCAAAGAGCAATGCGAAAATAATCGCATCAGTCATCAGGTAGAGCCAGAAACCGAAGTCCCGGCTTTCCAGCGCATGGGTCTCTTCATGGGCAAGAGCGGCGCTGGCGCTCGCAGAATGGCTCATGACCGGCCTCCTTCCAGAACGGGCTCGGCAGCATGTGCAGACGGCTGATAGATGCGCATGTCATGCTGACGCTCAGGTGTGAGACGCTCCAGATGCGCCGCCTCAATGCGGGCTACTTCTTCCGCCGGAATGACGAAATCCGTATCGTCGTCACAGCTGCGGTAGATCACGCAAGCTGCCGCCCCGGCCAGCCCGGCAACCGCCAGCCACCAGATGTGCCAGACAATGGCGAAGGCAATGATGAAACCGAGACCGCCCAGCACAATGCCAAGGACAGAAGGCTTGGGCATCACGATGTCTTCATAGGCCTGAGGCCGCTGATAGGCCTTTGCCTCCATCTTCTGGGAGTGGAAGGCATCGAGATCCGAGACTTCGGGAATGACGGCGAAATTATAGGGCGCGGCCGGTGAGGAGGTCGCCCATTCCAGCGTCCGGCCATTCCAGGGATCGCCAGTTTCATCGCGCAAGGCGTCCCTATTGCGGATGCTGACCAGGATCTGGATCACAAGACAGGCTACGCTGGCAAGGATGAGCGCTGCGCCGAAGGCGGCGACAATCAGGTAAGGCTGCCACTCCGGATTGGCGTAATGCTCCATGCGGCGGCTCATGCCCATGAACCCCAGTACATAGAGCGGCATGAAGGCCAGATAGAAGCCGGAGATCAAAAGCCAGAAACAGCGTACGCCCCACTTCTGATCCAGCTTGAAACCGAAAGCCTTGGGGAACCAGTAATTCATTCCCGCAAGATAGCCGAACAGCGCACCCGGAATGAGCATGTTGTGGAAGTGCGCGACCAGGAACACAGAATTGTGCATCAGATAGTCCGCGGGCGGCATGGCAAGCAGAACGCCAGTGACGCCGCCGATGACGAAGGTGACCATAAACCCGACCGTGAACAGCATCGCGGGCGGAAACTCGATCCGGCCCCGGTACATGGTGAAAAGCCAGTCGAAAATCTTCACGCCTGTCGGCACGGCGATGATCATGGTCGCAATGCCGAACGCCGCATTCACGTTGGCGCTTGAGCCCATGGTGAAGAAGTGATGGAGCCAGACGGTGAAGGACAGCAACGCGATACAGGCGGTCGCATAGACAAGATAGTCATAACCGAAGAGCCGTTTGCGCGAGAAGGTCGCCACCACCTCGGAGAAGACGCCGAAGGCCGGAAGAATGAGGATATAAACCTCCGGATGGCCCCAGATCCAGATCAGGTTGGCATACATCATCATATTGCCACCATCCCCGTTGGTGAAGAAATGGAAGCCGAGCAGCCGGTCAAGCGCCAGCTGGGCAGCAACCACCGTAAGGGCGGGGAAGGCAAAAGCGATCAGGATCGAAGCGCAAAAGGCAGTCCAGGTGAACATCGGCATCCGCATCCAGGTCATGCCCGGGCAGCGGTTGCGGATGATCGTCACGATGAAGTTGATGCCCGACAAGGTGGTTCCGATACCGCTGATCATGAGCGACCAGATCCAGTAGTCGACCCCTTCGTTGGGGGAATATTGCAGTCCCGAATAGGGCGGGTAGCCGGTCCAGCCAGCCCGCGAAAACTGGCCGATCACGAGCGAGACCATCACAAGCGCCCCGCCAGCAGCTGTCAGCCAGAAGCTCAGAGAGTTGAGAAAGGGATAGGCAACATCCCGCGCGCCGATCTGCTGCGGCACGATCAGATTGATGAGGCCTGTCAAAAACGGCATGACCACGAAAAAGATCATAATGGTGCCATGGGTGGAAAACAGCTGCTCGAAATGCATGGGCGGCAGATAGCCGTCGCTGTTGAGGGCAACCGCCTGCTGGGCACGCATCATTACGCCCTCGACCACGCCCCGCAGGAACATGATCAGCGTCAGCACAAGATACATGATGCCGATCCGCTTGTGGTCCACGCTGAGGAACCAGTCGAACCAGAGGGTCTTCCACGCCTTGAGATAGGTGACCAAAAGGAACGAGACGACGGCGCCCCCAACCACCACCATGGCCCCAGCTTCCGCAATCCAGGAATAGAAGGGCAGCGCATCAATTGTCAGGCGTCCAAACATCAGGCAGCTCCCCGGCAGATGATCTCGGCAGCCTTGCTTTCATAGGGGCCGGTGATGGGCGCATATTTGCGCAGGATGAGGTCGAACAAACCCGGCTCGAAAGAAGAATAGTAGCTGACCGGATTGGCAGAACTTTTCTCATGCAGTGCCACATAGGCCCGGGCATCCAGCGCGTTTGCAGAGGCTTTCACCTTGGCCTTCCAGGCTTCGAACTCACTGTCCGTCAGGGCGTGCGCCTGGAAATGCTGATCGGGAAAACCGTCCCCGGAATACATGGTGTTGCGGCCATCAAAGGTGCCTGGCTCGTTGGCCAGGAGGTTCAGCTTCGTCCGCATACCCGCCATGGCATAGATCTGCCCGCCAAGAGCCGGGATCATCAGGGCGTTCATGACCGTGTCGGAGGTGATTTCGATAGACACTGGACGATCGGCAGGAAAGCTCAGTTCGTTGACGGACGCCGTACCCAGTTCCGGATAGAGAAACAGCCATTTCCAGTCGAGCGCCACTGCCTGCACCTGGAACGGTTCGCGCCCGGCGGCCAGCTCCTTATACGGGTCGAGGCGGTGCGTATAGACCCAGACCAGCGTGCCCAGAACGACAATGATCGCCGCCGGCACCAGAAAAATCGCCGCCTCCAGAGCCGGCGCCCGGCTCCATTCGGGGTCATAGTCGGGTCGGTTCGCACCAGACCGGTAGCGCCAGGCAAAGAAGAGGGTCAGCCCAATCGCCGGAATTGCGACAATCATCATGATTGCAAGAGAGACAAGGAGGAGGTTCCGCTCATCAAGCGCGACAGGCCCCTGAGGATCAAGAACCGGAGAGCGGATCAGCGAACAGCCGGACAGAAGCACACCAGCTCCAGCCAGAAGGCTCCAGCGCACGCACCGTTGAAACAGGGATCCTGTCTTGCCTTTCTGGCAATCTGGCTCCCCGCTGTTCAAAGCTGTTTCCCGCGACACGTGCTCTTCCTTCTCCAATTCCGCCAGCTTGACGGCTGCGGCTTGCCTGTCTCGCAAACGCCCGAGCCGGGCGCAGAAACCGGTAGTCTTGACGAGGGTATAGCGGTCCCGCGCTGCGGGACAGCCCCGGACAAGCAAAAACCCCCAGGCAGTGCCCAGGGGTTGATAAAAGAGGTTAATTCAAGTGCCTCTCCGGAAATAGGTCACTCGTCAGACATCCCTTCATCACCAGCACCATCCGGGTCAATGATGGCTTCGGCGATCAGGCCTGCGTTTTGACGAATCGCCAGTTCGATCTCTGCGGCCATCTCGGGATTGTCACGCAAGAACTGCTTGGCATTCTCACGCCCCTGCCCCAGCCGCTGGCTGTTGTAGGAGAACCAGGCACCCGACTTCTCGACCACGTTGCCCTTGACGCCGAGGTCGATCAACTCGCCCATCTTGGACACGCCTTCACCGTAGATGATGTCGAATTCCACCTGACGGAACGGCGGAGCCACCTTGTTCTTGACCACCTTGACGCGGGTCTGGTTGCCAATGACTTCGTCCCGGTCCTTGATCGCGCCGATACGGCGGATGTCCAGACGGACAGAGGCATAGAACTTCAACGCATTGCCGCCGGTGGTGGTTTCGGGAGAGCCGAACATCACGCCGATCTTCATGCGGATCTGGTTGATGAAGATGACCATGCAGTTCGACTTGGAAATCGATGCGGTCAGCTTGCGCAGCGCCTGGCTCATCAGGCGGGCCTGAAGACCCGGAAGATTGTCCCCCATTTCGCCTTCAAGTTCCGCCTTCGGCGTCAGGGCAGCAACGGAGTCAATCACGAGCACATCGATTGCGCCGGAGCGAACAAGCGTATCGGCAATCTCGAGGGCCTGCTCGCCAGCATCGGGCTGGGAAATCAGAAGGTCGTCGATGTTGACGCCCAGCTTGCGGGCATAGATCGGGTCCAGCGCATGCTCAGCATCGATAAAAGCGCAGATCCCGCCGCCCTTTTGAGCTTCGGCGACAGTGTGCAGGGCAAGAGTGGTCTTACCGGAAGATTCCGGACCATAGATCTCGATGATACGGCCACGGGGAAGACCGCCGATACCCAGGGCAATATCAAGCCCGAGGGATCCGGTTGAAATGGACTGAATCTCGACTGCCTGCCCCTGCCCGAGCTTCATGATAGAGCCCTTGCCAAAGGCCCGTTCGATTTGGGAGAGGGCGGCGTCGAGCGCTTTGGTTTTATCCATCTGGCTGCTTTCTACGAGACGAAGTGTGCTTTGCGACATGGCTTCCAGATCCTTATTCCACGATGGACGCACCGTTTCAAACCATGGTTTTGTACTCCTTATGTTCTCATCTGACAAGCCCTCACGAGACATTGGAAATAAACGATAATATTCAATGCGTTCCCCTCATGTTCCGTTTCGCCAGCACAAAATTGACGCAAAGGCAATTCGATTTCAAATCAAACTTATGCCCAGAATCACGCACTGCCCTGTTCCTGGGAAACTTGCTGAGGCAGCCGGCAGCTGATACCCGCTGGAGCATCGGTGCACCGAACGGCAGTTGCCGGATCAGCACCATTCTCTTGAAACCCGTCCGAGCACTGTCCTCATGACATCCACGCCCACGGCAAACACCACGCCGCCCGAAAGAGTTTTTCCCCTGCCCGTGGCCTGTTTCGGTGCCATACACTATGACATCATTGCCCACGCTGACAGGATGATCTTGCGGGACACCTCGACACCTGCCCGGATCGACATGAAACCTGGAGGCGTTGCCACCAACGTGGCACGAAGCCTTGCAAGACTTGGCGTGCCCGTAACCCTCACCGGGATGATCGGCGACGATTCTGCGGGCGCCTCCATTCAGCTGGTCTTGAAGATGGAGGGGGTGGGAACCGATCTTACGGTCCGGGAGGGGTACACGACGGGCCAATATCTGGCCCTGCATGATCCGGACGGCGGTCTTGCCGCGGCCTGTATAAGCGACACGGTTCTGTCATCAGCTCCCTTGGGCCTGTTCGAGGCAGCAGCCCAAAGAACCTCCCGCGATGGCTGGTGGCTGCTGGATGCCAACCTCTCAGGTGATGCTCTGGCCCTGCTAGCGGATGCCGCCCCGTCCTGCCACCTTGCGGCGGAAGCCGTCTCGATCGCCAAGGCCCCGCGCCTGCGTTTTATCCTGCCGAAGCTGACGCTTCTGTTCTTGAACCGGGCGGAAGCTGCGGCCCTGTCGGGTTTGCCCGCGAACACACCGCCCGACCTGCTTTCCAGTGCGCTTTTTGCGCAGGGGGCACGAAACATCATCATCACTGACGGGGCACGCCCGCTGCACCTGCGGACTGAGGATCTGTGCGTGTTTTTCCCCACTCCGCAAGCAAACGTCGTCGATGTGACCGGCGCGGGGGACGCTCTCGTAGCAGGAACGCTTGCGGCGCTTGGACGCGGTTTACCACTGGAAATGGCAGTCAAAGCCGGACAGGAAGCCGCCCGTATTGCCCTTGAAAATCCTGGCGCAGCACCTGCCAATCTCGCATGGAGCGCTGTTGCCAGCACTCTTGGAGCCTCGAAAAGCTGACGTTCCAACGACCGCCTGTCCCAAGCCTTGTCCACGCGCGTCCGGTGTCCGGTGTCCGGTGCTCGACGGGACTGGATGCCGGGACTATAAGGCGCTCAACCCACACAATTCAAACCAGACCCGAACCCTGAGGACTCCCGCCGTGCTTCCTGCTGACTTCATTGTACCGACCGAAGAAATCCGTGAAGCGCTTGCCGCCGGCAAGCCAGTGGTGGCTCTGGAGTCGACCATCATCACCCACGGCATGCCCTATCCGGACAATGTCGAAACCGCCCGCATGGTTGAGCAGGACATCCGCGACAGCGGTGCTATTCCGGCCACCATCGCCGTTCTCGACGGCAAGATCCGGATCGGTCTCAGCGATGAGGACCTGATCCGCCTGGCCAAGGCGGAAGGGGTGATGAAGTGCTCCCGCGCTGACCTTGCGATTGCCGTTGCAAGCGGCCGTCCGGGCTCAACAACCGTTGCGGCCACCATGATGGCGGCCCATGCCGCTGGTATCTCCGTCTTTGCCACCGGCGGCATCGGCGGCGTGCACAAGGGTGCAGAGGAAACCTTCGACATTTCCGCAGATCTGGACGAACTGGGACGGACCCCGGTTCTGGTGGTTTGCGCAGGCGCGAAAGCTCTTCTCGATATCCCGAAGACGATGGAAGTGCTGGAAACCCGTGGTGTTCCGGTCATCGCTTACGGCACGAACGAACTCCCGGCTTTCTGGTCCCGCAGCATCGGCCTCAAAGCACCTTTCCGCATGGACACAGCAGAAGAGATCGCTGCCCTGCTCAAGGCCCGCGCCGCTTTCGGAGATCATGGCAGCGTCCTGATCACCAACCCCGTTCCGGTGGAAAACGAAATTCCGGCAGACGAGATGGCAGGGTACATCGCCGCAGCTCTTGAAGACGCGGATGCCCAAGGGATCAGGGGTAAGGACGTAACGCCCTTTGTGCTCGGCGCGATCCTGAAGCTCACCGGCGGACGGAGCCTGGCCACCAACATCGCACTCGTACGCAACAACGCCAGGCTTGCCGCGCGTATCGCGGCGGCGTCTGCGGCCTGAAGCCAGTCCGGGTAAGCCTCTTTCCTGCCCCGGAGCGCCACCCGTTCCGGGGCAGGAACTTGTGGTGAAGACCGCTGCAGGCTCCAAGCCTTTGACCATGCGGATCATTTTTCTGCCGCATCGCCCGGCAAAAGTGTCGCTCCCGGGTCACAGCAACCGCCCAATCCAGCCCAACCGGATCGCGTAGCGGTATCAGACCGTTGACTCCTCCGCCTCACCCTGCCCTAAGTTATCGCGCTGCGGCATGGCCGGGCAAAGGGTACAGGATGAGGAGGTTCGCCGATGACGGAAGCGACGACGGCGGTTGCGCCGGCCACAGAAGGCGGCATGACGCCCCTGAAATATCTGGATCGCGCCCTGAGCAAATTGCGTGAAATCGGGCTTCCGGTGGAAACCGAAACAGACGCTCCGATCAACGCGCTTCTGGAACAGATTGCATCCCTTTCTCCGGACAAAGTGCTGATTATCACCCGCACCCTTGGCCAGGCGTCGAATTTCAATGAAGTCGTGCGCAGCCAGATCCAGCAGATGGACATCGGCCAGCGCTACGAAGAGATCACCGAGAGCTTCAACACCATCCGCGATGATGCGAAGGCTCTGGTAGATCAGCTGGCCGACGGCAAGATCTCCTTTACGGAAAGCCTCTCCAACAAATGGCGCGACATGCGCCGGGGCACCATTTCCGACCGGTTCGACAAGATCCGCGACGCCTATAAGGAAGTCGCGCGTGCAACGAAGGACCAGATCGAGCGCGAGCAAACCATCCTCGATTCCTACCGCGACTTCCGGGGCGCCCTGAAGCAGGCCGAAGTGCTTGCTCTCGAGATCCTGAAGACCGCGACAGCCAAGCTGGATGAGGCCAAGGCCGCTCTGGAAGCAGCTTCTGCGGAGGTTGCGGCCCATACGGGCGACGACGCGGCTGCCAAGGCCCGCCTGGAGCTGGCCCGTGATGAAAAGCTGCGGGAAATGCAGGATGAGGAAAAGCGCTACCAGGTGGCAAAGGACCTCTCCGACAATCTGACCATCGGCTACAACACGTCCGAAATCATCATGGCCCGTCTGATGCAGACGACCAACGCCAAGGAGCGGGTCTATGCGCAATCGGTCAGCTTCTTCTCTACGAACGAGTCCGTTCTGACGGCTCTGAATGCGTCCTTCACTGGCCTCCAGGGACTACACGAGTCCACCGAGACACTGAATGCCATGAAGGATGGCATGAACAAGAGCCTCGAAACTCTTGCGGAAATCGGCGATGCCGTTCAGGCCGAAGCCCTCAAGGCAGGGTATGGTCCGACAGTCGCTGCTGCTTCCGTCAAGAAGCTCGTGGACTCGGTGGTGAACTTTCAGGTTCAGTCCCGCGAGATCATCAACGAGATGCGCGACATGTCGACGAAGAACTCCGAGGAAATCCGGACCGCTGTCGAAGATGGCAAGCGCCGGCTTGCGAAGCTGGCTGCACAGGGCAACGCGCTGCGCTGATGGCGCCAATGAAAACAGTAAAGAGCCACCGGGCGCCTATGCCCTGTGGCCTTTCAGCGGAGACGCTTTATGGCGGACAAGGCTGACGCGCCGCTTGATGATCTGATGATGGCCATGGACGTGGTGGACACATTGCGCCATGACGAAGCGATGGTCATGAAGGAACTGGCTGCAGATGACCGGGATGCCCGGATGATCGAACGTCTGCGGCAGGTTTATGCGTCTCAGGGCATTGAGGTGTCCGATGAGATCCTGAAGGCTGGTGTGGAAGGCCTGAAGGAAGATCGCTTCGTCTATTCCCCACCAGCCTCCGGCTTTCAGCGCTGGCTCGCGATCGCCTATGTCACACGCAGCAGTTGGTCCAAGTGGGTTGCTGGCGCTCTTGCCGGGCTGGTTTTGGTGATTGCCGCCTGGCAGTTCCTTGTTGTCATGCCCCGTGAGCGGGCTGCCGCAGCGCTGCAGGTCGAACTGACCCAGACCTTACCCAAGTCCATCACCGACCTCTCAGGACGTATTGCTGGGCTGACAGATGACGCGGCCATTCTTTCCGATGCCAAGCGTGTCGCGGACGACGCCCAAGCAGCCATCACTGCCGGGAATGCGGACACTGCCCGCGAGGCGGTTGCCAGACTGAGCACCATGGCTGCCGATTTGGCCCATACCTATGAGGTGAAGATCGTCTCCCGTCCTGGTGTACCGACCGGCGTGACCCGCATCCCGGACAGCAATCCGGGCGCCAACAACTATTACCTTGTGGTTGAAGCCATTGGATCTGATGGCAAGCCGATGCGACGTACCATCACATCGGAGGAAGACGGCAAGCCTCACGATGTCACCATCTGGGCCCAGCGGGTCAGTTCCGCGCTTTTTAACCGGGTGAGACAGGACAAGTCCGAGGACGGCATCGTTCAAGACACGCTTCTGGGCACAAAGGAACGCGGAAAGCTGGCCATATCCTGGAAGTCCGGCGTCCAGAAAGGAGCGATCACCGAATGGTAAGCGCTGACTGGAACCCATGTGTTCGGGAGCCCCGCCCATGCTGAATGGTCGTGAGACCCTCGCAAGTCTGGATCAGGCCATGTCGGATCTCCGGCGTGAGGAGACCGAACTGGACACGCGCATCGAGCGCTCCACCCGTTCGCTGGCTGATCTGCGCAGCCGCCAGAACGATGGCTATAGAGAGCTGGCCCGTTTCAGGCTGGACAACGATGCAGCAAGTGGCCTAACCAGCCGTCTTGATGATGCCGCGCGGGAGGCCAAGCGCCTTATGGATAAGCGCAGCGAAGACTTCCGCACGCTGAGCGAGGAACTGCGCACCAAGGAAACCGCTCTTGCGGATCTGCGGAAGAACCGGGATGCATTGGCCGGCAACCGCGAACAGCTTGCGAGCCGGATGGACAGTCTCATGGAGGAGGTCGACAGCCTGCTGGAGGCGGACGAGAGTTATCTCACCCAGAGCCGGAAGGCAGAAGCAGCCGCTCAGACCGCTGACGCAGCCCGGGCCAAGGCGCAGCGTGCGCTGGCTGACAGGGAAGAAAAAGGCAAGGCCTATCAGGACGACATCCTTTTCATCTATCTCTGGAAACGGGGTTTTGGCACCCCGGAGTACGCCTCGACTGGTCTCATCCGCTCACTGGACCGCTGGGTCGCGAGGCTGATCGGCTTCGAAGGCGCCAGGGCCAATTACGCCATGCTCACCCGCATCCCTGAGAAGCTTGCAGCTCATGCCGACCGCTGCGAGGTACTTGCCGCACAGGAGCAGGATGTGCTGGCTGCGATGAGCCGCAAGAAAATGGCGGAGACTGCCGGAGAAGACCTGGCAGGCAAGATCGAAGACGCGACGGCGGAAATCTCGGCCCTGGACCAGAAGATCGAAGACTTGGAGCCGTCGATCACCACGTTGACCAACGCACTGCACGCCTTTTCCAATGGAGAAGATGACGGCTTCCGCAAGGCGGAGGAACAGCTCTCCGGCTCGTTGCGGGGCGATGACCTGCAGGACCTATGGCGAGATGCGCTGGCCACCCCTTCCCCCGAGGATGAAAAAATCGTTCGTAAGCTGGAAGACCTTGCGGATCAGATCGAGGCGGTGGAGCGGGATATCCGGCAGGACCGGGAATTGCAGCGCGACATTGCCGCCCGCCGGGCCGAGCTTGCGTCCGTCGCTCAGAACTTCCGCCGCAATGGCTATGACAACTGGGATTCAACCTTTTCCGACAACAGCCTGACGACCGTGCTGCTTGGCGAATTGCTGAAAGGCGCGATCACCGGTGCAGAGTATTGGACCCGTGCCCAGCGCAGCCACAAGCGGCGCAAGCCAAAGGGCACCCGGATAGGTTTTCCCGGTGGTTCGGGCCTGCCGCGTGGTATGGGCGGCGGGTTTGGCGGCTCTTCTGGTGGTTCTTCCGGAGGGTTCGGTGGCGGCGGGTTCAAAACCGGTGGCGGATTTGGCGGCGGCGGGTTCAAAACCGGCGACACGTTCTGATTACGCAGGCAACCAGCTGAAAACACATCTATGCGCTGTCTTGAACGGCATGATTTTGATGAGGCTATTTGATGGATCCGGAGCTTTATCGCGCCTTAGCCCGCTACAATAGCTGGATGACAGGGCGGCTTTACGAGACCTGTGCTGAACTTTCGGATGCTCAGCGGCGGGAAGACCGGGGCGCCTTCTTTAAATCCATCCATTCCACCCTAAACCATATCCTGTTTGCCGACAGTGTCTGGATGAACCGCTTCACCGGGCGCTCTTACGCACACAGGGGCATGGGGGTGGATATTCATGACGATTTCGACGCATTGCGTCAGGCGCATCTTGCCATCACGGATGAGATATCGAATTGGGTTGAAACGCTCGACGTCGAGTGGCTCGCGGGCGACCTGACCTGGACGAGCTCCGACGGCAAGCGGACAAGCACGCGTCCGCGCTGGCTGCTTGTCTCACACCTCTTCAACCACCAGACCCATCACCGGGGGCAAATCACCACCATGCTTTCCCAGTGTGGACTGGACATAGGTGTAACCGATCTGCCCTTCGTTCCAGAACAGACCGGCGCCCACACTACAAAATTTGCGGACACGCCAAACGGCCAATCCGCTGCGGATATTTAGGCGATCATTTCCCGCGCGACTGGCCGGAACAGGCTTAGTTGCCGCTGCAAACCAAGGACCGCGCCATGCGCAATATGAAAACTCTTCTTCAAGTGACTGCCGTTGCAGCCCTGACGGGCCTCGCCGCCTGCCAGAGCACATCTCAGGCCCCCGCCCCGACTGGCCCCGCTCAGCCGACGCTCGACGTGCCGGCTGGCGCGCAAAGTGTCACGATCGCCGCAGACCCGGCAACCATCCGTGCCACGCTGACATCCAGCGCTAAGGAAAAGGGCACCACAGTGGTTCAGGATCAACCCAACATGGTTGTGATGGAGCGCGTAATGAGCGGCGCCAACCCCGCCCTTGATGCCGAGTTCGGACCATCAGATAACGGCACCCGCGTGATCCGTATCCGCGTCCGCTTCTCCGGCTCGGGCTGCCAGACGCTTGCCGTTCAGGATCTCGCCGTGGTCAACAACGTGCACACAGCTCTGGAGCAGAGCTTCGTTCTGCCTGGCAACCCCAATACGCTGGAAAGCCTCAATGGCCTGAAGCGTGATGCGGAACGTAAAAGCGCGTGCCCGCGGTTCTAAGGTTTTGAGGTTGGGGCTGGGTGGAACACTCAGCCCCAAGACACCGGCACAGCCCGGATTGTGATTTTGTGAGGGAGGCAAAGAAGTGACAGCTCAGAATACGAAGACAGTGCACAAGGGCGGTTGCCTCTGCGGCACAGTCACTTTCGAAATTACGGGTGACTTCAACCACTTTTTTCTATGCCATTGCGAACGCTGCCGGAAAGGCACCGGTTCTGCCCACGCCTCCAATCTTTTTGCTGAGAACGCCGACCTGAAGTGGCTTTCTGGCGAAGAAGTAACCCGGAGCTATGCGGTCCCCGGCACCCGCCATGGCCGTCACTTCTGCACCAGCTGTGGCTCCCCCCTGCCCCGCAAAAGCGCGGATGGAAGCCTGCTCGTCGTTCCCGCTGGAAGTCTTGAGACACCGGTAAAGCTACGACCCAATGCCCATATCTTCACTGCAAGCCGGGCAAACTGGGACGAAAGCCTCGAAAACATCCCTGCGTTTCCGGAACTTCCCGCATAAGGGGCGCTTCAACCTCCCAGGCTGCTGACAAAACCCACCGCCGCGCCTTCCGCTCTCACTGGTTCCGGATCACCCTGGAGAAGTCAGCCCCCTCTGGTGCAGACAGCGCTCTGCCGGAAATCAGCGCGGCCTCCTTGCGGTCATCCACCGTGCCTTCGCCGCCCAGCAGTCCCAGATTCAGCAGGTATTCCGGCAAATGGGCGGACAGCACCAGACGCCAGTCCATCGGCAGATCTGGTTGCAAGGCCTTCGCAAGCTGGTAGACCACCGTCGTGCAGTTGGCTGTAAGCGTATTGTAGAAAGCTGGTTCCTTTTCCAGCTTCTGGGACAGTTCAACAAACGAGAGGAACATCGCCTTGCGGGCCTCCGGTCCAAGGGTCAGCGGATACAGCCGAACTTCCTCCCGGCGGTAATTTGTCCGCAGCTTGATGATGTCGCGCTCGGTCGCTCCAATCAGAACCAGTTCAAACTGCCGGAAAAAGCCGCCAATCTCGTTAAAGGCCTCCTGCTTCTCCCTGCGGATTTCCGCGGAAAAGACGATGTGCTCACCATTTGCAAAGCCAAAACTCACCAGCAAATGCGCAATATCCGGGTTACTCCAGACAGATGTGAACATGTCCGCCGATTGCAGCTGATCCAGATCGTATGTGTGCGAGATCCAGCGCGGTTTCGCTTGGGAAGGCGAGCTCCAGTCAAAGTCCCGGATGTTGTTCAGGATAACCTTACTGCCCTCAACCCGCGCCGTAACACCACGGGAAACCTCATCCGCCCAATCCCGGCTCTGAAGCGGCACAATGGTCTGATACCAGCCTGCGACAAACAAGCCAGTGACAACGGCGACAGCCCACCCGGCCCGGCGGGATTTACGGTGAGAAAGGACCGCTGCCAGAACGGCGAGTCCAAGGACGCACCAGCCGATCAACAAGGCTGCGTCAGACAAATGGAACCAGAAGGCTGTCGCGGACCAGAGCGCTCCCCCTGCCATGACGGCAGCAAATAGCACAAGCGGCAGAAACTTCAGGACGCGGATCATGGTCAACTCCCAGGCATGGGCAGCGAATGCCATGCATGACCAGCACGAACAACAAATGCAGGCAGCCAGGCGGGAGGCAGCCCTCCCGCCTGAGATGAAAATCAGTCAGTGTCTTTCCCGGAAACCTCCGCCAGAAGCCGTTCTGTACGGGCATCCTCGATCTTGTTGTAGATTCGGTCGGACTCTTCCTGGTCACGGAAAGCCTTGGTGATGGAAGCCGTTGAATAGACAAGCATCAAGGCAGCCATCGCGTAATAGCCCTTGGCGGAAAAGCTTGCCTCAAGCGACCAGATCCCGCCCGCCATCATCACGGCAGCGACGGCAAAGTTGAAGTAGGTGAAGATGTTCCAGGCGTTGCTTCCCTTCGGCTTGTAAGTGCTCATTTCAAATCTCCTTATGTGCCAGGTCTGGCATTTTGTGGTCAGCACCGCTTCTCACCGGTGCCTTGGGTCGATTTCTGGATGAAGCGGCAGATCAACCTGCCTTGGCTTTCAGGCGTTCAAGCACCTTGGCGGCATCGCTCTGCAGCGGAGAACCGCATCCGGCAGCAGCAAGCCGGGCGGCAATGGCTGCCGCATTGGATTGGCCATTTAGCTCATCGAAGGCCTGCTCCACTTCATCGCAGTGGGTGTGGCGCACCTGCAGCCGCTCCAGCGTCGCCTCCGCTTCCCGCAGACTCGCGAGAACGCCGTCAGGCATGGAGCCCTTGAGCTTGTGTGTCCGCTCGGCCGCGTCTGCGATCTGCTTGCCGCGCTGCAAGGCACGCAGCCGCAGTTCGCAGATCCCCACCTGATCTCGCAGCTTAGTGATCTCCCGGGCATAGTGGTCGATGGCCTTGAGCGTGGCCGCCTGTTCGGCTTCCACATCAGCAATGGCGGAGGCAGCTTCTCCTGCCAGATCATCCCGGCCAAGTCGGATGGCCTCAAGCGCTCTGGTCTCCAGATCCGCTAATTGGGCGGAGAGCCTCTCGGCGGTTTTCTTTTCCCGCGCCGAATAAGCCATCACGACTGCAACAGCCCGTTTCGCTTTTTCCAGACCGTCAGCTGCATCGCGCAACTGCTGGCGTAGAATGGAGAGGGCATTGGCATCGGTGAAAGCCTCCGCAGCATCATGGCTGCGTCCGCGGATCAGGGTCGTCATCATCTTGAACATTTCAACCTCCACTGATATGAACAATGTTCATGAATTCGTTTTAGCGATTGCGTGAACATTGTTCAAGAACTTTTTTGAACAATGTTCACAAAAAGTAAGGGTACGATGGTGACGACCAGGGAAACGAAACGCGCAGAACTCCGGGAACGGCTGATTGATGCTGCGGAAAACGAACTGCAGAACAAGGGCTTGTCGGGATTGAAGGCCCGCGACGTGACCGCCCGGGCAGGCTGTGCGCTCGGCGCGCTCTATAACGCAGTCGAAGATCTCGATATGCTGGTCCTGGAGGTCAATGCCCGGACACTCGCAAACTTGGGAGCGGCGCTGAAAGCTGCCCTGCCCGGCCCGGACGCATCTCCGGTCGACTCGCTTCAGGCCCTCGCCAGTACCTACATCGATTTCGCAATTGAGAACCGGAGACTTTGGCTGGCTCTGTTCGAACACCGGCTGCCAGAGGACAGAGCCGTTCCGGAGCGGCACCGGCAAAGCCATGCGGTTCTGATTGATGGGATTGCAGCGCCGCTGGCTCAGCTTCGCCCGGATCTAGCGCAAGAAGCCCTCTCCCTGCGTGCCCGGACGGTCTTCGCAGCCGTACATGGGGTCGTGCACCTGTCGCTTCAGGGCCAATTCGTCGGCGTGCCTCTTCCTGACCTCAAGGCAGAAGTCCGGGCCTTGGTGGAGATCATGGCAAGACGGGCGGCGTGAGAAAAAACCTCAAGATTTGAAATATAAAAATAAGATCATAAAATCTCATTCAAAAATTGACGCTTATTAGAGATGAGTTTTGTCATGAAATCAAGAAATGAATTATGTGATTGTGGAAGTGGAAAGAAATTCAAACACTGTCACGGCAAATTACCTACACCGACGAGCATGGAAAACTACCCTTCCGATGATGTTCTGCTGGAGTTGCTAAAAAGAGCCGACAGAAAAGGCTTATCCTTGGGGGAAAGTCCGGCCCAACGGAGCTTTCAGAATCCAATCAGAGCACTCCAGGAACTTGGCCAAGAGATTACCGTAGTCATGGGGCCAGGCACACCGCCGACCCTTGAGCGCGCTCGCCAGCTAAACAATAACTTATTTATTCCAAACGAACTAAAGCAGCGTGCAAGCCATATAGGCGTTTTTCTATTTCGGGACATGTTTTGCAGGCTTCACGCACCAATCGTACTTGGAGAGGTTAATATAAATTTTTGGGATTTGGTAGATCTATCAAATTTTCAGAAGGGCTGGCTATCGGACACAGAAACTGAACTATCAATATTCGTTGATCAAGCCGCCGATATTATTGATTTTGGCCACGGTTGGTCCGAGTTCTGCGGCTATCAGAATCCAGATTCGCGCAGTAGGGACTTGATTTGGCGATCTCATATGCAACTCGAAGCAGCTGCGGCCACCGCGACTTCAACATGTGACTTCCGTGGCACAATACAAAGCGCCCTACTGGGCACAGAGTTAGCATTGAAAGCCGGGCTGGCAGCTCGGGGAATTTCAGACGAAGAATTAAGAAACCCCAGAGAATTTGGGCACAATCTAGAAGCTGCAGCCGCTAAGCTTGGAAAGCTATGCAACGATTTTGATGCTGATCGAGTGACACGGGTAGTGAAGACTTTCCCAAATTTCGTGAAAGTAAGATATACAGATCCCTTTCCATCAAGAAATGAAACTGGCC
Source organism: Roseibium litorale (assembly GCF_014842915.1). Lineage (GTDB taxonomy): Bacteria > Pseudomonadota > Alphaproteobacteria > Rhizobiales > Stappiaceae > Roseibium > Roseibium litorale. The sequence goes on from NZ_JACYXI010000001.1 coordinate 471,234, forward strand.
ATATTCTTATGGGAGCACAGTACGTCGCATCCGAAGTGACGCGACAGTTTACTGATCGCAACATCCGGAAGGATCAATCCCAGCTTAGAGCACGCAGCTATCCTAAATAGCGGTTAGACACGTGCTCAATCAGCTGTTCAGCACATCCTTCACCGTCGTCGCGAGCTGCTTGAGGGTGAAGGGCTTGGGCAGGAAGAAGAACTTCTCGTTCTCCGGCAGGTTTTCCTCGAAAGCGTCTTCCGCGTAGCCGGAGACGAAGATGATCTTCAGGTCCGGCTGGGTCTTGCGCAGCTCGACGAGAAGCGTCGGGCCATCCATTTCGGGCATGACCACGTCGGAAACCACCAGATCGATCTTGCCGCCGGCCTCTTCCATCACCTCAAGCGCTTCCGTGCCGGAGGCGGCCTCATAGACCGTATAGCCGCGTGACGCGAGCGCACGGGCCCCGAAGGCGCGGACGGCTTCCTCGTCCTCCACCAGCAGGATAGAGGCGGAACCTGTGAGATCGGCAACCTTCTCGCTCTCGGCTTCCTTCGGCTTGACGACCACTTCCTCGACCGCTGCCGGAATATGGCGCGGTAGGAACAGGCGGAACGTGGTGCCCACATCCACCTCGGAGGTGCAGAAGATATAGCCGCCGGTCTGCTTGACGATGCCATAGACGGTCGACAGGCCAAGGCCTGTGCCCTTGCCCACTTCCTTGGTCGAGAAGAACGGATCGAAAATCTTGGCCATGACCTCCGGCGGCATGCCGTGACCGGTATCCGTCACCTCGATGAGCATGTAATCGCCCGCGGGCATGCCCCGTGTGTTCTCGAACTGGGTGGATTCCGCCTCAGTCACATTGCTGGTGCGGATGGTCAGCTTGCCGCCCTCGGACATGGCGTCGCCCGCGTTGACCGCCAGATTGACGATCACCTGCTCCAGCTGGTTGATGTCCGCCATGATCGGCCAGAGATCCCGGCCATGGATCACCTTCAGTTCCACCTTTTCGCCCAGCAGGCGGTCGAGCAGGATGGAAAGATCAGCCAGAACATCATTCAGATGCAGCTGCTGCGGGCGCAGGGTCTGCCGGCGCGAGAAGGCCAGCAGCTGGCGCACAAGGCCTGCCGCACGGTTGGCGTTCTGCTTGATGTTCATGATGTCCTGGAAAGACGGATCGGTCGGACGGTGGCTGGCAAGCAGCAGATCCGAGAAACCAATGATCGCCGTCAGGACGTTGTTGAAGTCGTGAGCGACACCACCGGCCAGCTGGCCGATGGCCTGCATTTTCTGGCTCTGAGCAAACTGGGCTTCAAGGGCCCGCTGCTGAGTGGTCTCCAGCGCATAGACAATGGCCGCTTCGCCGTCCCCTTCCCCGTCGCGCACGGCAGAGACATAGAAGGTGGCAGAGCGCGGGTCGTTGCCATCGTTCAAGGCAATATCGATGGGCGCGATTTCGCCGATGCCATTGGCCGCAGCGTTCAGCGCACGGCCCAGCTCTTCCCGGCCACTGGCAGCAACATAGTTCTCCAGCTTCGGCGGTTCACCAGAGAGATCGACAGCACCGAAGAGGCGCAGGAACGGCGCGTTGGTGCGCAGCACCCGGCCTTCCTCGTCCAGCGAGGCGATGGCAATCGGCGTGTTGTTGAAGAAGCGCGCGAAACGGACTTCCGCAGCGCGCAGGGCCTCTGAGACTTCTTCCCCGCGTGAGCGGTTCAGCACCAGGGTGCGGCTGTCACCTGGCTGGCCGTTTTCGCCGAAAGGAACCCGGTGCAGCAAGCGCACCGGCAGGCTGCGGCCATTGCGGGTGACGAAGTCGAGATCAAAGGTCTCACTCTTCACCTCGCCAGCCAGCCCCTTCACCGAGCGGATCAGCTCGGTGCCGTCGCCCCGCACGATATCGCCAAGGCCGAGATCACCTGCCTCGAACTGGGCAAGGTCATGTCCCAGCCAGTCGGCCAGGGTTGCGTTCAGATAGAGGATCCGGCCTTCGCCATCACAGGAGAAGAACCCTGCAGGGGCGTGGTCGAGGAAATTGATGACACGCTGCAGCTCCTGGAAGGAATTCTCCTGATCTGCCCGGTCCCTCGTGATGTCGGCCAGTTGCCAGACAGACAGGCGGCGGCCCGAGCCGCCTTCCTTGCGCGGAACCTGAAGCGGACGCACGGAAACGCGGTACCAGCGCGGATTGCCCTCATGCCGGCCAAGCGGATGATGCATGCGGATTTCTTCCTGAGCCCGGCGCCCCTCACGGGCGGCCTGAGACAGTCGGAAGATCGCATCGGCAGCATCCGGGTCGGAGGAGAAGACCCGCTCCATGACACGGATGGCCGAGACCGTCTCGGCGCCGGTCAAATCGGCATAGGACTGGTTGGCATAGAGAATGCGCCCATCCGGGTCCGTGATCAGGGCGCCATCGTCCAAAGAGTTCAGGAAGGCTGCTGCAACAGGATTACCCTGATTGCGGGTGCCGAAGCGCAGGAAACCGATAGCCCCTGCGAACATGCAGAAGACCCCAACGACTGCCAGAATGCCCAGCAAGCCGACAACGAAAGGCTGGGCCTGCTCCTTGCCGGCAATGGCAAAGCCGGCGGCTGCCGCCACCAGCGCCAAAGCCAGTCCGATCAGCAGCCAGATGTTTCCGGTCCTTTCGGGCCGGTCAATCATCGGCTCTCCCGGAGCACCGTCCAGTTCACTCATTCCTGTAACTCCCCGGCTCGAATCGTTCTGATGAGCCATCCCAAAGCATTCTGTGCAATTCACCGGAATTCAACCGGCGCAGGGCTATTTCCGGCGCCCCCCGGCGCGTTTCCGCATCTTAAAGACGAAGCCGATCACTTCGGCGACAGCCTTGAAGTGCTCTTCTGGAATTTCCTGTTCGATTTCGACGGTCGCATAAAGCGCACGGGCCAGCGGCGGGTTCTCGATCACCGGCACATCGTTCTCCTTCGCGACCTCGCGGATCCGGAGCGCGACCGCATCGACACCCTTGGCAAGACAGACCGGAGCCCCCATCCCGGTCTCATATTTCAGCGCCACAGCATAGTGGGTCGGGTTTGTGACCACCACTGTCGCCGACGGGACCGCCGCCATCATGCGCTTCCGGCTCCGCTCCTGGCGCAACTGCCGGATCTTACCCTTGATATGCGGATCCCCTTCGGTCTGCTTGTACTCTTCCTTGACTTCCTGCAGCGACATGCGCTGCTTCTCGTACCACTTGTGCCGCTGGTAGAGCAGATCGCCGCCTGCGACCAGGGTCATGACCGCAAGAACAGCAGCAAGAAGCTGGAGTGAAAGGTCGCGGGTCTCCTCAAGCACGATATGAACATCCGCAAAGAGCATGAGCTCCGCTTCGTTCTTATGCGGCAGCAGCACCGCCGTCATGATCGCACCGACAATGGCGATCTTCAAAATCCCCTTGGCGAAGTTCACCAGACTTTCTGAGGAGAACAGGCGCTTGAAGCCAGACAGCGGCGACACCTTGGAAAATTTCGGCTTGATCGGTTCGGCGGTGAAGACGATCTGATGCTGAACAAGGTTACCCGCTACTGCCATCACGGCAATCACGAGAATGGGCACGGAGACGATCAGGGCAACGGACTGGCCGGTATCGCGCCATAGTGCCTTGAGAGCCAATCCATCCATCGGAATTTCATGGGCGTGCTCGATATAGCCCCTCAGCGACCCTCCCAGTGACGCCGCCATGTCCGGCAGGAAAATGGCCACCATCAGCGTGCTGCCCGCGAGGGTAAACCACGTGCTGACTTCCTGCGATTTCGGTATGTCCCCCTTTTCATGCGCGTCTCTCAAGCGCTTTTGCGTGGGGTCCTCGGTTTTCTCCGAGTCATCGGATCCGTCTGACATCGGGCCTCCTATCCAGCGATGAACTTGCCGATCGCCTGCTGGAAATGCTCCAGATAGACCGACATGATCGTGGTTATGAGGATGAGAAGCAGAGCAAGCCCCAGCGCAATGTTTACCGGCATTGCGATGAAGAAAATCTGCATTTGGGGCATCAGCTTATTGAGAAGGCCGAGACCGAAATAGAAAACGAGCCCCACGACGATGAAGGGGGAGCTCAACTGGATTGCGATGGTGAAGACACCGGATAAGGTCTTGGTTGCAAGCTCGGCTAAATCCGAGACCGGCAGCGATCCTCCGGGCGGGAACAATTGGAAACTGTCATGCAGCGCGGCAATCACAAGGTAGTGGGTGTCGGTCACGAACACCAGCGTAAGGCCGAGGATCGACAGATAGTTGCTGACAAGCGCGCCCTGCTGACCGGAGTTGGTCACATCAGCGCCCAGCGCCATGGACAAGCCGATCTGGCCCGCGATGATCACACCGGCGATCTGAAGCGCATTGGTGATCAGCCGGGCGCAAAGTCCGACACCGAAGGCAACAGCGAATTCCTGACCAAACAGGATCATCAGCCGCGCCGGATTTTGCAGCAGCCCGGCAGGATAGAGCGGCGACGCCAGCGGATACATGACCAGCGTCAGCATCAGGGCAATGCTCAGGCGGATACGTGAAGGGATTGTCCGTTCGCCCAGGGCAGGCAAGAGCATGACCAGCGTCCCCAGACGCGCGAACATCAACATGAAGACCGCAGCCACCTCAGGCAGAAAGGAAAGCTGCAAGGTCATCCGCCCCCTCCTGCGCTCATGAGGGCGCAACGAGGATCATTTCACCGATCCGCGCTGTGAAGGAGGCAAGCAGCTGGCCCATGAATGGCAGCGTAAGAAGAAGGGTGACGAAGATGGCCAGGATCTTCGGAACGAAAACCAGCGTCATCTCCTGAATCTGCGTGAGCGCCTGGAACAAAGCGATAATCACGCCGACCACGAGACCGACAAGCATGGTCGGCCCGGCCACGAGGATCATGGTCCAGACCCCTTCCCGCGCCAAGTCAAGCACTTCTCCGCCGGTCATGACTTACCCTTCACCAGATACCAGCTTCACACAATCAGATCGACATTCTCATGATCTCTTCATAGGCAGAGATCACCCGGTCACGGACCGTCACCATGGTCTGCAGGGCCGTTTCGGTTTCCGCGATGGCGGTCACAACGTCCACCACGTCGGTCTTGCCTTCCAGCATGCCGATGGACTTTGCATCCATGTCACGGCCCTTGTCGACAACAGTTCCGACGGCCTGCTCGACCATCTGACCAAAATCAGCGCCGCTGCGCGCTGCCAGCATGTCGTCGGGCTTGCTGGCCTGCTGCGTCAGCCGGGCAGCAGTCTGATAGGCATTGCTCGCAAGAGAAGGAGTCGCCATGGCTTGATCGCCTTTCATATTTCTGAGTTTGCGGCCCGGCACATCAGACCGGAAGGTTTAAGGACGCTGAAAGCCGGTCTCAGGACTTCAGAATATCGATCGTCCGCTGCAGCATGGTGCGGGTCGATTCAATCACGTTCAGATTGGCCTCGTAGGACCGCTGCGCCTCGCGCATGTCGACTGTTTCGATCAAGGTGTTCACGTTGGGCAGCTTGACGTAGCCATTGGCATCGGCAGCAGGATGTCCCGGCTCATAGCGGGTATCGAAGTCGCTCTCATCACGCGCAACCTTGCCAAGTTCAACTTTTTCCGCACCCAGTTCCTTGTCGAAATGGGATCTGAAGGTCGCAATCTTGCGCCGGTAAGGATCATCCTGCGGCGTCCGGCCAGTTGAGTTCGCGTTGGCGACGTTCTCGGCGATGATGCGCATGCGCCCGTTCTGCGCCTTTAGGCCAGAGGCGGACACCAGCAGAGACTTGAGCAGATCCATTTGAGTTCTCCTGCAGCGTCTAGCGCGTTAAGCGGACTTGGACAGAGCGGTCTTGATCAGGCCAAGACTGCGGGAATAGATCGATGTGGCGGCCTGGAAATCCATCTGGTTCTGGGTAACGAGCATCATCTGCTCTTCCAGATTCACGTTATTCCCGCTTGGCGTCACTTCGAACATGTCCTGCTCTTCCACCTTTGCCTTGTTCCCGCCAGTCATCGCGCCGGTGATGTGTCCCGACTTGGTAACTGCGGTCTGAAGACCGAATTCCTTGCGGCCAATGTGATCCGCAAAAGCGAAATCCTTCACGTCCTTGGCCTTGTAGTGCGGCGTATCGGAGTTCGCGACATTCTCCGCCAAAACGCCCTGACGCACCTGATGCCACTGCATCTTGGACTTCAGAGCCTGAAAGATCGGCAGGTCGGTCAGAGCCATCTGATTCACCCTATCGTTAACAAACTAGGCAAAGATTGCCGCTTTAAAGGTTAACGAAAGGTTAACACGCATGTGCCGCTTTAACCATTACCCGCCAAAACCCGTGGACGACAGCATATTCCGTTTACCAATTGCAGCTGGAAACGCGCCCGGCACAGGAAAATTGTGCCTGGCTCTGTTAACATTTGGGAGATGGAAGATTCGCGCAAGCCCCTCCTGCCCTGCGTCCCAAGGAGAATGAATGAAAGCGTAGACGGGTATCCGCGAAGCCAAAGACCAGACTTCTCCACCGCAGGCTTTCCCCGCCGATGACAAGTCAGACAGGGAAAGGTATGACCGATGCCAACACACCTTCCGGATCACGGAGCGGCGCTGGCAGAATTCGGACCCGGGACGGCAAGGCTGTCCGAAAGATCAGGTCCGGGCTTTATTGAGGTAGGCATGTACAATTGGATCGCAGACACGTTCGGTCTCCCGGATGGATTGGCAAGAGGGCTGGCTTTCGCCGTCGCGCTGGCAATCGTATTGCTGCTCATTGCCCTGTTCGTCTTCATCCTGAAGCGGCTGACGGGGGTGCGCCTGTCGTCGGCACGGGGCAGGCAGCCGCGCCTGACGGTTATGGACGCCACAAACATCGACACACGCCGCCGCCTGCTGCTCATCCGCCGGGACAATGTCGAGCATCTGATTCTCGTCGGAGGCTCCAATGACCTGGTTATCGAGCAAGGGATCGTGAAAGCAGCTGGCCTTGGCACCTCTGTTCAGTCACGCAGCACGCCTTCAAACCATTTGGCCTATACCGGGACGGATGGCAGTTCCCAGGGGCTCCCATCTTCAATAGCGGTCGCCTCTTATGCGGCCAATGCCCAACAGGATCCGGAGACGGATCGTCCTGCTGCAGAAGCTGTCGAGCCCACCCGCGCCGCCCCCCCTCCAGCGCAGCTATCAGTCCCGCCGGAACAATTTGCGCCTTCTCCGGTACCGGCATCGTCGGCAGGGCCATCCGTCTCTCAGCACCAGCAGGCCAGAACTGCCCCTAAGACAACACCGGAGCCGCGCACAACCTATCAACGCCCCTTTGCGGCAGCCTCATCGAGAGCCGTAGAAAGAGCCACCGAAGCCCCGTCACCTGAGCAGTCCCTCGTCAAGGCAGCTGTGTCCGCACGCGGAACCGTCAGCCCGGCGCAGCCGCCGGTTTCGGCAGCAAGAGGCGCTCCAGCGGTTTCGCCAGTTCCGGGCCGTGGACAATACCGTCCTCCGGAATCTGCTGCCGCCCCGCAGATCAAGACACCGGCAGCCAGTGTCTCTGCCAGCACAGCCCCGGCTATTCCCGCCAGCCACTCAAGCAGCTCAATGCGCCCCCCGGTCAGCCAGCAGGAAAGCCAGGTGGCAGGCTTTGCGAGAACGCTTGCAAGGCCCGCACTTGCTCCGGCCTCCAGCCAGCCCCAGCCTCCCCGGCAGGTCACGCCTCCCTCTTCCGGCCCTGCCGCGAAAGCCAAAACGGTCTTCCTTCAGCCTGTGACCGCAGCCGCTGTTGACTTGCCCTCTCTGGCACAGGCGGTTCCAGCGGCAGAAAAAGACACCGTGCCGGTGGAGAAAACGGAAGTGCCGCCACTGAAAGCAGAAGCGGCACAAGAACCGGTAACCACTACCGAAGCAAAACCGGCTCTCCAGGAAGCTTCCGCGGAAACATCCCCGGCTATTGCCCTAAACACCGTGAACTCCCCGGAGCCTCATGCTCCGGAGACCCCTGAAGAGGATACGCTCCAGCTCGATGAAACCATGCAGGCCGAACCGGAAGTGCGCCCCGCCGCTGTAGAGACAAGCACCGGCAAAGAGCCCGTCCCAGCTGAAGACTCCGATCTTTTTGAGCCGTCATCCGAGCCTGTGACAGCAAAAGAGGAGGCGCCGGAAGACGCTCAACCAGAAGACGCTCAGGCTGCAAAAGCGGACGTCCTGGAAGCTGCAGAGAAGGACGTAGAAGAGATCAAGATCGAGGCCCCTGTCCCGGTTGTTGCTGCCCCAGTCTCCGGCCAACAGCCTTCCACGGCGAAGGCACCCGAGATCAGCGTGGAACGGGGTGCCAGCGAGGCAAACGCCGCACCTCCCATTCGCGTCGAGCGGCCGAAGGAAGGCCCGCTGCCCAACCCCATTGAAGACGAGATGGCCAAGCTGCTCGAAGAAATGACCGGACCGCAGAGATCATGAGGTCACGCTCAGGCGCAGTCATGTTCCGTATTCTCACCATTGCAGGGCTGGGAGCCATTGCGCTTGCCGCAGGGCTGGCCGGACAGGCGCTCGCGCAGGACATTTCCATCGGACTGGGCGAAGGAACGACCCTGACGGAGCGCGCGGTTCAGCTTGTCGCGCTGCTGACGGTTCTTAGTCTGGCTCCGTCCATTCTCGTGATGGTCACCAGCTTTACCCGCATCGTGGTGGTGCTCTCCCTTCTGCGTTCAGCCATCGGCCTGCAAACGGCCCCGCCAAACATGGTCATGATCAGTCTGGCGCTGTTCCTGAGCGCCTTCATCATGGCCCCCACCTTGCAGACCGCCTATGATGAGGGCATCCAGCCTCTCGTCGACGGGACAATCGAATTCGATCAAGCTTTCGAACGCACGTCGGCGCCTTTCAGAACCTTCATGCTTTCGCAGGTCCGCGAGAAGGATCTGGGGCTTTTTCAGGAGCTTTCCGGACAAGAGGCACCACAAACGCCCGACGATCTTGAAATGAAGATCCTCGTTCCCGCTTTCATGATCAGCGAGTTGCGCAGAGCATTCGAAATCGGATTTCTACTCTATCTTCCCTTCCTCATCATAGATCTGGTTGTGGCATCCGTCTTGATGTCCATGGGTATGATGATGCTGCCGCCAGTCGTTATTTCCCTTCCCTTCAAGCTGATTTTCTTTGTTCTGGTCGATGGATGGAACATGGTGGCGGGAAGTCTCGTCAAAAGTTTTGGAGCGGGATAAGGGCACCAAGCACAACTCGAGATAGAACTCGTCTTTTCTTCCGCAAACTGGGGAAAAATGCGCCGGAACGTAGAGGAATTTTAATGCATATCGCAAAGGATACGAGGTTAGGCGGCCACGGATTTCCCTGACCGCAACCAGTATCAGGAACCACACTTTGCGTAAGCAGCTCGAACAATTGGCGCGTATGAAGGAGCCCGAGGCAAGATCCCGGCTCATCAGAGCGCTGGTTGCCGAGTATGCCCGTTCGGATGGAAAGGAACCGTCCGAAACCGAGCGTGACCTGTTCTCGATGATCGTGCTTTCCGTCTTTGACCAGCTGGACCGCAGTGCCCGTTATGAGCTGGTCGTACGCCTTGCAAAGACGGACAGGATCAGCACGGCTCTGGCGGACCGCCTCGCCCGTGAAGACTATGAGCTGTCCGAGCCTGTCATCGAGTGCTCCCCCATGATCAGCCAGGACACTCTGCGCGCCATAGCGAAAGCTGGCAGCACGCGGCAGAAGATGTCCATGTGCCACCGGGCCGACCTGAAAGAGGAAATCACTGACACGCTGATCGCCCGCAGCCCGCGGCCCATCGTGCATGCGCTCCTGTCGAACCTTCAGGCGCCGATTTCGGTCAAGGCCAATCTCGCCTTGCTGATTTTCGCCAACACCGAGGCCGATATTCTGGCAGGCATGGCGCAGCGCGCGCTGCATGATTCCGACTTTATGGAGACCCAGATGGATATCCTGGAAGCAGGCTGTCCGCTGGTGCCGAAGGCTTTTGAAAATGCCCTGCGCAAGGGTGAACTGGAAAGACTGGCAAAAGACATCGGTGCACGGGGCGAAGGCATGGACATCACCATCGACGGTGTAACCTATTCCCGCCACGAGGCCAGCGTGCAGATCGCCAGCGGCGAACTTTCCTTCGATGCCATCCTTCTGACCCTTTGCAAGGAAAGGCGCTTTGATGCAGCGGCCTGGTTGATCGGCCGAAAGATCGGCATGGATCACATCGTCGTTCTGGAAACCCTGAAGTCAGATTCCGACATTGCTCTGATGATGCTTCTGCTGGAAGCGGAGGTGAGCGATGCCACGTACAAGGACATGATGCGCGAGCGCTGCGCCTGGCAAGACCGGAACCCGCGCATCATTCCGGACCTCGTTCAACGCTACAAAAGCGAAAGCCGCCGGCGGAAGGCCGCGACGGAAAGAGCTCTTCTTCAGCAGCAAGCCGCACAGGCTGGCGCGGAACAGCAGAAAAAAACCACCAAGGTTATGCTGCCGCTCGACAGCGCACTGGCCTGACGCAAGCCCAGGTTCTGGACCCTGCTAAACCGCGAGCAAGCATCTTCAGAAAAGCTATCAGAATGAGACTGGCGATACAGCTAGGCAGTGCTTAGCCGTTCGATGTAGACGGCTGTCCCGCAGGCGGGGTGGCATTCATCACCGAACCGGACTCGGCGGACTTGTCCGGTGTCATGTACTGACGCCTGTACTCCTCCATGAACGTGTCCATCTCGTTGATGTTGGCCAGCTGATTGGCAACCTGGAGGAACTCCACGCCCTGAACCTCGATCGGGCGTGTCACGACTTCAAAGGCAGCTGAATTCGGGCTGTCTGCCATCTTCGCTGCATATTTGGTCTGCAAGCGGTTGAGACTGAGCTGATCGCCGGCCAGGGAATAGGCAATACCAGCCTTCAGGATGTCCTGCTGCTCCCGGGTATCCAGCGGGATATTGTCGGACCAGCGCGAGCCATGCATGGCCTCCAGCTGTTCGCCCGCCTCGCGCCAGCTCTGGGCGGACCAGAATGTATCTGCCCGCAAACGGTCCACGTCTGTACCGCGCATATTACGGACAAGCTCAAGCGCAAGGTCAGGACGGCCACTTGCCGTCAAGGCCCGTGCCTCAACAATGTTGCGCTGGCGCTCCAGAGTGGAAGGCAGACTGGCCTGACGGGTCACGTTCAGCACGCGCAAGGCCTCTTCAGGCTTTCTGTCTATCAGATAGACCGCGGCCAGATCGGCAGCCACCTGAGCACGGGCAGCCCCTTTCAGACGGTTGTCCACCTGATGGCGCAAAAGTTCGGTGGCCTGATCCAGCAGCTCCACCTCGACAAGACGTTTGGCCAGACCACGGACCATTTCATCCCCTTGCCGTCCGATAGGCGTCAGCTCACGGAAGTCATAGAACAGCGACAGAGCCTGAATGGGCGGCATCTGGTCTGCCTTGCCATCCAGGAACAGAGAGGTGAAAAGACTGTTCATCTCTTCCTGAAGAAGGCGGGTGGTATCCGCATTCGGATCTGCCTGAACCGCAGACTTCATCGCCTCGAAGGCAAGCCGGTAGTTACCCGTTTCAGCCTGAAGCTGCGCCAGGAACCGCAAGGTCTTCAGCTCGATTTCGTCCCCGCGCCAGGACGTAGCCAGACCGGCCAGTTGATCAATGGTGTCGCTGACCGGCAGCTCTCCGTCCCGGTAGCGGATCCTCAGGGCGCGGTACTCGGCTTCCGCCGCTCTCGGCCGGTCGCTGGACTTAGCCACCAGATCAAAGGCCTTAAGCGCCTCTTCGGAACGTCCGGAGGCATCCGCGATCCGGCCACGCAGAATGTCGTAGCGGGCCGCCTGCGAAGTGGAAATGTCGCTCGGCTCGATCTCGGCGAGAATACCATTAGCGACGCCAAAGTCATTTGCCTCGACCATGGCCTGAGCAGCGGCAAGATTAAACTCTGTCTGGATCGCCCTGGGATAGTTGCCGACCACCGCGCGCCCTCTCGGCATTGCGATACGCGCTGCAGTCCAGTTTCCCATCTGCACTTCGACGATGGTCTGCCAGATTGCAGCATCCGGGCTGCTTTTCAGTTCAGGGCGGTTCAGAAACGGGAACGCTTCTTTAGGCCGGCTCGCCAGCGTTTGCGCGGCACCCATCATAAGATTGTAGGCGCTGTCTTCCGCGATGGCAGGGTTCTCTTCGATAGCCAGCTTCATGAGGCCAAGGGCTTCCTGGGCGAACTGATGCGCCAGATAGAACTTGGCCATTTCCATCAAGGCATTGTTCCGCTGCCCGGCTGTGGCATTGGTCAGATCGGATTCCAGGCGCTGAAGGGTTTCCTGATAGGTCTTAGGGTCTTCGGTCGACATATTGACGAAGTCGATAAAATCAGGCTGGTTCGGATCGCTAATCGAATTGAGCGCTCCAGTGCCGCCATTCAGATGGCGGTTGGACAGAGACAAACCATCCGTTTTCTCGATGATCACATCATCACCGAGGATTTTCATAGTGACGCCGTCGGACTTTACCGCCATCGCGAAGCCCTGAGCCGAACTCAGGGCCTCAAGATCAACAAAGTTCTGGGCTTTGAGAAGCCCGCGGGGCGGGCCAAACCCTGTGACAATGGCAATCGTGTCGCCGACGAACGGATCCTGAATTTCACGGATCTTCTGCGGATCCTTGTAGAGAACACGCAAGACCGAGCCGCCGTCTCCGCGCACATTGCGCTCGAGCCGCAACGGCTTGGAAGGCTCCAGAACCATGTCGCCGATCACCAGGCTCCAGGCGTTTCCGTCCAGTCCGACAGTTGCCAGCACCGGATCACTGAGATCGATACGAAGCACCTGATAGCCATCTTTGGCCTCGGAGGAAATGGCCTTCGCCGACTCGGCCAGAGCGGAGGCGATCCCCCGCGTATCGATCGTCGCATCCGTATCGAAAATCATCCAGACGCTGTTATTCCGGCGGAAGATAGCGCTCGACACCGGCTCGACAAAGGGAAACTCGACCCGGACCGTGTTGCCGATCCGCCGCGCCTCTGCAGAAACGATGTTTCTGATCTCCTTGCCGAAATCAGCAGGAGGTTGTTCCGGTGAACGTTGCGCCAACTCCATCGGCAAGTTGCTGCTCGCGCGCCAGGCATCCTGGCCATCCTGAGAAGAGGTTTCCAGCGGCAGCGGCGGCGGAATATCGTCAGCCTGTGCGGAAGGAACTTCCGGAAGATCAGAAACAGCCGCAGTCTCGCGTTGGGTTCCTTCGGCCACACTGGGAGGCATGATATCCGCAGGAAGTTGCTTCGGCGGGATCGTTGAGGTCAAATCAACACCGCCTGAGACAGGCGGGGCAGCTTCAGCCGTCACTTCGGGCGCAGGCATCACATCCGGCTTTGATGGGCTTGAATCAGCCTGCATCTCCAGAGCCGTGGCAGGCGGGATAATAGCTTCAGCCGAACGGGCAGGCTCCTCAGCCGGCGGTGCTGCGTCCGCTTGCAATATGGCCGGCTCCTCAGGGGCGGAAGGTTCAGCGTCTGCGGTGAGCTCTCCAGCAGGCTCTGGAGCCGCGCCAGCCACCGGCTTTGGCCGGGGAACATCGCGCGGCAAACCCGGGACCTCTTGCACGCTTCCCAGACTGTTGTCCACTTCGGCAGGTGCAGCATTAACATTCTCCGCCGGCATCTGAGCAGCTGGCGGAACCGCGGGCGCAGCGCTGGCGTCTTCAGGCAGGCTCAACGCAAAGGCGAGCCGTTCCGGCGCGGGGTTTTCCGGCTCCGAGACAGCCTCAAGCGGAACAGATGCAGCAGATGAGGGCGCCAGAGGATCAGCTAAAGGCATGGATGCCGGCGTGGCCGCAGGCTGGGGAGGAGCTGCATCCGGCGCCGGGCCATCAACGCGCTGCCCCGGGGCAACCACCAGGCCTTGATGTCCCGGATTGATGGTGACGCTCATCTCTTCATTGATCTTCGCGTTCGCCGCATCAATGGGCGTCATGCTCTCCGGTGTAATATCGATCACATAGGTGTCGTCTTCACGGAAGGCACGGATGTCGACGGTAGGGTCAACACGCATCAGAAACTTGAGCTTCCCTTGATCAAGGAAAGAAGTCGCGTCAATGACCCCTGGCGGCAGATGCGCCCGCAGCTTCGAGATATCGAGCTGTGCCGGGTGGTTGAAGGTGACCTTGATCAGGTCGTCTTCGCGCACGAAGGCCGTATCGAAGCGGATCGACCAGTCAAAAACTAGCCGCGTGAAAGTCGGATGTTCACCGATGTGCAGCTCAACGGTCGGCCCCTCCTGCGCCTTAAGACGCGCCTGCTCAAGGGCGCGCACCTTGCGCATAGCCTCCTCGGCACGCTTGGCAAGTTCGCGGACCACATCGTCAGGCAAGCCCGGCGGCAGGCCCTGCCAGTTGGAAGGCAGAATGTCGATGAAGAGCTTTTCCCCCGCCTCAAGCGTGTTGATCTGGAACTGGCTTTTGAGGGCAAAGCGGATGGCGCTGCCATCCGGGTCTCTGCGGGCGATGGAAATGTAATCGGCAAGTTCCAGCGGCACATCATCAACGTTGACGTCGACAGGCTCCTCGAAGGAAATGCGCAGCACACCGCCGGTCACGACAGCATCATAGTGGGGCAGAAGCGTCCGGTCCTTGAACGTCAGCATAAGGCGGCCATAGCCTTGCGACGGGATAACCGATAGATCAACCGGGTCAAGGGTTTGCGCAAAGGAAACTGAAACCGGAGCGGACAGAAAAAGGGCACACGTTACCAATGCGGCCGCAAACGTCCGCTTCACTGCACACCGGGCCCACCGGTGTTTGCCCGTGTGCTGTTCCTGATCCCGAGGGTCTTTCAGCACTAATGTTGTCCTTCGATGCCACCCAGCACCGCAATCTTAGGCGAACGGACTTAACGCGACCTTACATCGCGGACTCAAAAACCGTGGCAATTCTCAATTTGCACCGATCTTGGGAAGGTCTTCCGCCCCAGTTGTAACGGCTGAAGCAGGAACTGCTCCGGCATCCGTTGCAATCGCGATGGTCAGACGCTCAGCTGCTTCAGGAGACATCTTCGCAAGAATATCGGCCATCTTGCGCGGCTTCATCTGCCGCACCACCTTGAGAAGAACCGGAAGGTTCAGCCGGTCAAAAATACGGGCGGCGTCTTTTGGTTTCATGTTTTCATACATGGTCACCAGCCCTGCTATTTCGCCCTCTTCCTGTTTCTTCTTTTCCTCGACGGCGCTCTCGATCCGCTTCTCAAGAGTTTTAAGTTCGTCGACACGCTTCTGAACACGCTCTTCAGTCGCCTGCAGCAACTTTTCGCGCAG
This sequence comes from Roseibium litorale, assembly GCF_014842915.1. Taxonomy (GTDB): domain Bacteria; phylum Pseudomonadota; class Alphaproteobacteria; order Rhizobiales; family Stappiaceae; genus Roseibium; species Roseibium litorale. Next base: position 486,468 of record NZ_JACYXI010000001.1, read on the forward strand.
GTCCAGCTGTCCCTCGTGATCGTCCAGCGTCTTGCGCCGCTTGCCCAGGCTCTCCAGAACAGCCCGCTCTGCTGCCGAGCCACCAATTTCCATGGAGTCGTTCAGACCCGGAGGGGGGGCCTGCTCTGGAGCCGAACCGGGAATTGCCGCCTGAGCATCCGGCGGAGTTTGTCCGGCAGGCGCTTCCACAGGAGGCATCTGACCGGCAGCTCCGCCCGGTTCAGTACCCGCAGATGTTTCCTGAGCGACCGCTCCGGGAATAGCGCCGCCAACCATGCCCGTTCCCATGACGAATCCAAGCAGCTTCAGCGCCAATAAGGCGCTGGCTGAAACGACAAGCATGGGAAGCAGGCGTGGTGTCATGCGGCGGCGCCCTCCGAGCGCTTGCGGAAGCGTTCAAGACGTGCGGTTGCCTCTGCAGCCGCACTGCGGATGTCGTCTGTGCTCAAGCCGCGTTTGCGCACCTGGGGGGCAGCAGCGGGAGCCGCCACGCTCTGAACCTGCACGTGCGGTGCCGCGCCATAGGCCTGCTGCTCATATCCTTGAGCAGATTGCGGCACGGGCTGCTGATAGACTTGGCGTTGAGCCATCATGGCCGCATGGGCAGCAGCTTCGTGGGCAGCAGCATCACGCTGAGCCGTTGCGCCGCGTACGGTTTCGGCGATCTGGCTGATCCGGTGGAAGATACGCTCCCCTTCCCCGACCTGCTCGGCAAGTTCATGAGAAAGCTTCTCAGCATCCTGCAACCGCGCGCCCAGAGACCGGTCGGCTTCCGAAGCCGTTGCCTTGAGGCCCAGAATTGCGCGCTCAGCAATCTCGGTTGCCGTCATCAGCTCAGAAATCGTCGCCCGCAAGGTTTCCTCGTCGGCCCGCAGGCGTTGAAGCCGGTGATTGAGCAGCCAGCAATACCCGATGGTCACGACCAGCAGGACTGCAACGAGGCCCTCAATGATCATTCCGAGAGGCAGACTCATGGCGACTCCATTTCGCTTTGCATGGCGCGCTCGAATGCCGCGAGGGTCATCTTCGGTTTGCGCAGATTACGGGATACCCGGATGGCAATCGAATCCTCGACCTTGCCAAGTGTTCCCTCGGTTAATGGTGTGTTACCGCACTTGATCATCACCGGATTGTCAGCCTCGATGTCGAAGACCAGGGTCTGGCCCACGTCAAGGCTGAGAATACGGCCAAGCGGCAGATGCGTTTCGTAGAGAACAGCGTCCACTTCCACTTCCGCCGAGAAGATCTCGGTGGCCAAGTGACCTTCCCAGATCGGATCGCGGCCGAACTTTTCCCCCATGAACATCTGGAGCAGCAGATCACGGATCGGCTCCAGGGTTGCATAGGGCATCATGATCTCGACCGTGCCGCCCCGGTCTTCCATGTCGATCCGCAGCTCGACAAGGATTGCCGCATTGGCCGGACGGGAGATCGCCGCAAAGCGCGGGTTCGTTTCCAGGCGTTCAAGATTGAAATGTACTGGAGACAGCGGCGAGAAAGCGGACTCCATATCCTGCAGGATCAGCGCGACCATCTGCTGGACCAGGTTGGTTTCAATCGTCGTATAGGGGCGCCCTTCGACGCGCACCGCCGTGGTCCCGCGGCCACCGCCGAGAAGCACATCGATGATCGAGTAGATCAGGCTCGACTCAACCGTGATCAGACCAAAGCCATCCCACTCCTCAGCCTTGAACACACCGAGAATGGCCGGCAGAGGAATCGAGTTCAGATAATCCCCGAAACGGACCGAGCTGATGGAATCCAGGGACACTTCCACATTGTCGGAGGTGAAATTGCGCAAGGACGTCGTCGTCAGACGGACAAGCCGGTCGAATACGATTTCCAGCATCGGCAGGCGTTCGTAAGACACCATGGCCGAGTTGATCAGCGCCCGGATCCCACTCTGGTCGCCAGCAATCGTGTCCTCGATGTTGAAGCCGAGGAGGTTGTCGATTTCTTCCTGATTCAGGACGCGGTCCGCGCCCCGGGTGGCGTTTTCCAGATCCGGCTCGCTGTCGTCGATCATGGCAGCCCACTGGGCAGCCATATCATCCGCACCGCCCGCGCCCTGCTCTTCCAGAGCAGCACCCCAGGCTGCAGCTAGATCGTCATCGTCCGAACTCCCGGCGCCCTGCTCGGCAAGAGCGGCCCCCCAGGCATCGGCGATGTCCTCATCGGACAGGTCGTCGTCGTCGTCAGTCATTCAACATCACCATCACATGACCTACTGAACGAGGATTTCCTTGAACAGGACACCCTCGACCTTGGCCGGATAGACAGACAGATTGATACGCCTGAGCAATTCTTCCTTCAGGCGGAACAGACCGGCAGATCCTTCGAGATCTGCGGGACGAAGCTCTCTCAGATAAATCTGGAAAGCATCGAGAATGCGCGGCAGATAGGGCTCGATCTGCGAGATCATGTCCTTGTCCCGCACTTCCAGGGCAATTCTCACCTTGAGATAAGTACCCCGGCCATCGGTCGCCAAATTCACTGTCATTTCCGGCAGGTCGTAGAACACTGCCGGTTTAGGCGCTTCAGGCGCCGGGCCTCCGGCGGGATCGGTCTGCGGGGCTGACGAACCGCCCGACATCAGGAAGTAGTAGGCTCCACCAGCAGCAGCCAGCAGCACGGCGAGACCAATGCCGCCGAACAGGATCAGCTTTTTCTTTTTCCCACCGCCGCCATCGCCTTCTTCCGCGCCTTCGTCGGCTGCTGCGTCTTCATCAGCCATCAAACAACCCCAGTGCCCGACGCGTCTGCACGCGTATTAACTTTTAAAGAGTCAATGGTTAACGAATGGTTACCAAACCGTTAACACCCCCGACTCGGCAATTATTGCCATGTGGTTAATATCTGCCGGAAACTCCTGCCGAGCGCACTTGTCAGTTTCCGCTTTTGCCCAGATTTTTCAGCGATTTAAAAACTGGCACGGTATGTGCTGTTAACCATAGCGAGCCGGCGTTCTGGGGAGTTCGGCGGCTCACCGGGGAGCAAAAGGAAGTTAATATGGAGAACGCGCAACTCATCTCGCTGTCGCGTCAGATCGCCCTCAGGAATCAGATCGACGTTGTCGCCAGCAACATGGCGAACATTAACACGACCGGTTTCAAGGCTCAGCGTATGGTCTTCGAAGAAGTAACCATGCCATTGGCAGAAGCGTCCGAGTTCAAACAGAGTGACCAGCGGCTGTCCTATGTTCAGGACTACGGGACTTCGTTCAACATGCTGCAGGGCTCAGTCCGGTTGACCGGAAACGAGCTTGACGTGGCAGTAGACGGCGACGGCTGGTTTGCTATCGCGATGCCGGATGGCAGCGAGACTTACACACGGGATGGTTCCTTCAAGCTGGACAACACCGGCAAGCTTGTGACGTCCACAGGCAAGGAAGTCCTGACGGACGGCGGCCCGATCACATTCACAGCCCAGGACGGAAAGATCACCATCTCAGACGACGGTACGATCTCGACCGAACTGGGCCTGCGCGGGAAACTGAAGATGGTTTCCTTTGAAACCCCTCAGATGGCCAAAGCGATCGGCGAGAACCTCTACACCTATGAGAACGCCATACCGATGCGGAATGGCAAGGTTATCCAGGGCGGCCTGGAAGGTTCTAACGTCAACAGCATCATTGAGGTCGCGCACATGATTGAAATCACTCGCGCTTACGAGACGGTCAGCACGATGATGCAGAAGACCGACGACCTTCGCGAGAACGCCATTTCCAAACTAGGCAGCCTTCGGGCCTGACTGCGGGAGCCCTGATCCATGAAAGCACTCCATATCGCAGCGACGGGCATGAAAGCTCAAGAGTTGAATGTCGAAGTCATCTCGAACAACGTCGCGAACATGCGCACGACCGGCTACAAGCGCCAGCGTGCTGAATTCCAGGATCTGCTCTACCAGAACTTGCGCCGTATGGGCGCTGACACCTCGAACACCGGCACCATCGTGCCGACAGGTGTTCAGATCGGTTCAGGCGTGAAGACGGCCGCCACCGGCCGCATCATGTCGCAGGGAACACTGGAAGAGACCGAAAAGGATCTCGATGTCGCGATCCGCGGCGAAGGCTTCTTTCAGATCGACCTGCCCGACGGCACAACGGCTTATACCCGTGATGGCTCCTTTGAACTGGACGCCGACGGCAATCTTGTGACTGTCGACGGCTATACCGTTCAACCCGGCCTCACCATTCCGGACGACACCAGGGACATCACCATCTCCGCCGATGGTACGGTTCAAGGCATCGACGGAGCGGGAAACGCCGTGACCTTCGGCCAGTTCACCCTCGCGCGCTTCGTCAACAAGTCCGGTTTGGAAGCCATCGGGGACAACCTGTTCCTTGAAACAGCCGCCAGCGGCGCTGCGCAGGTCGATGTTCCCAATTCGGACGGTTTTGGTGATCTCCAGCAGAAATATCTCGAGATGTCGAATGTGGATGCTGTGACCGAAATCTCTGATCTGATCGCCGCGCAGCGTGCCTATGAGATGAATTCCAAGATCATCCAGGCCGCCGACGAAATGTACTCGACAACGTCGAACATCCGTTAAGGGGCCACGATCATGACACGCATTCTCGCACTTGCCGGTCTCACCCTGAGCCTGATGTCCTCGCTTGGTGCGATGGCGGACAGCCGCCCGGTGCTACGTTCGGAAATTGCCACACTCTCGGAAGTGGTCACCGTTGGCGACTTTTACGACAACGCCGGCCCCTCGGCTTCCGTACCGCTGTTCCGCGCCCCGGACCTCGGGACCTCCGGCACAGTTCCCGCCGCAGATGTCGCCGCAAGGGCCAGGGACGCCGGACTTCTTCAGGCAGGGACCGATGGCCTGACAAGTGTCGTTGTCCAGCGCCGGGCCGAGCCCTATGACGCGGAACGTCTCAAAAACATGGCAAAAAAGGCTCTCGCAGCCCGCGACGCAAGCCTGACCCCTGCCGATCTGGACATTTCCTTCTACCGCACGCCGGTCACCATTCAGGCAAATCCGGCAGCGGATGAGCCCATATCTGTCGACAGAGTCCTGTGGTCACGGACAGACGGCCGCTTCACCCTGTTCCTGAGTGTCGCAACCGGCAACGGTATCCAGCAATTGAGCCTGACCGGTCAGGCAACCGAACTGATGGAAGTCGCCGTGCTGAGCCAGCCTCTGCGCAGAGGCAGTGTTCTGAAACCGCAGGATCTCACCCTCGTCCGCCAGCCGCGCGCCCGTGTTCCTGCCAATGCGCTGACCAGCCCTGAGGAGGTTGCCGGCCTTGCCGCCCGCAACAATCTTCGCGCAGGCGCCCCGCTTCTGAAGACCGACTTTGAACGGCCCATCCTTATCGCCCGTGGCGAGAAGGTGACGATAACTTACGAGCTTCCTGGCCTTAAGCTGACCACTCGCGGACAAGCACTCGAAGATGGTGCTGAAGGCGATGTGATCGACATCCAGAACCTTCAATCCAAGAGAACCATACCTGGCGTCGTCCTGTCCCGCGGACAGGTGCGCGTCACCTCCGCCTCCCCCGTTCTCGCCAGCCTGAATGAGGCCGTGAAATGACTGTAGCCTCCCTCTCCAGCCACCGTGCCACGACGGTTCTCGGCAGCCTTATTCTGGCATCTGTCCTTGCAGGCTGTGGCGCAGGCGACCGTCTGGCACAAGTCGGCCAGCAGCCGGTTCTGAACGCCATTCAGGACCCGACCACGACAGCTGGCTACCGCCCGGTTCAAATGCCCATGCCCGAGCCGCAGAAAGCGCATTATAACCCGAACTCCCTTTGGCGTTCCGGCAACCGCGCCTTCTTCGAAGATCAGCGCGCAAAGCAAGTCGGGGACATTCTGACCGTTGTCGTGACGATTTCCGATAAGGCCGAGTTCGACAACACCACGAACCGCTCGCGCACCGACAGCTCCTCCGCAGGAACAGGCGGCGCCCTCGGAACGGCTCTCGACACCATATTCCTTCCTGCAGGCGTATCCGCCAGCGATCTGGCATCGGTGGACAGCTCGACCGACTTTAAGGGCTCCGGCTCTGTGGACCGTAAGGAGTCTCTGGAAACCTCCGTCGCTGCCGTCGTCCTGCAGGTTCTGCCCAACGGCAATCTGGTGATCGAAGGCCGCCAGGAAGTGCGCGTGAACTTCGAAGTCCGCGAGCTGGTTGTTGCAGGCATTGTCCGGCCGGAGGACATCACCTCCGACAACAAGATCGCCAGCGAGAAGATCGCAGAAGCACGCATCGGCTACGGCGGCCGCGGCCAGATTACGGACGTCCAGCAGCAGCGCTATGGCAGCCAGGTCATGGACATCCTCCTCCCCTTCTGATGTCCGTCTGAACTTCCCAGACAGTCCCCAGGCATAACAAGCTCCCCCGGCGGCGGGATTGGGTGTTCTAGAAGCCCGCTCCCTGCCGCTGACAACGGGCACGGTACCTCGCTCCCCGAGTACCGTGCCCGTTTTCACTTTTGCCTTCCGCATTTTGACCGCAGGCACAAAAAAACCCTTCCGGGCAAACCGGAAGGGTTTAAAATTCCTGAAGTTCCCCAGGCCTTGTCAGTCGTCCCGGTAGACTTTTTCGCGGCGCTCATGCGCCTCTTGCGCCTCGATCGACAGGGTTGCGATCGGACGGGCTTCCAGACGGCGCAGGGAAATCGGCTCGCCGGTTTCCTCACAGTAGCCATAGCTGCCATCTGCAATCCGCTCCAGAGCAGCGTCGATCTTCGAGATCAGCTTGCGCTGCCGGTCACGGGCTCTCAGTTCAATCGAGCGATCCGTTTCGGAAGATGCACGATCAGCGAAGTCCGGGTGGTTCTGGCTTTCTTCCTGAAGGTTGGCAAGGGTTTCCTTGCTCTCCTTCAAAATGTCATCTTTCCAGTCCAGGAGCTTGTTCTTAAAGTACTCCCGCTGCCGCTCATTCATGAACGGCTCGTCATCCCTGGGACGATATTCAGACTCAAGTTCAACCGTCATCGATAGCTCCGGATTACCTTTGGGCCGGCCGCAATATATCGTCGGCGCACGCCAGCCACAACGACCGAATTCGCAAAAATCGTAAGGACAAAACCCTAGTCAATTCAGATGGATAAGACTAGGAAGCTCGTTTTCTATGCATCTCCCCCAAAAACAAGGCACCACCTCAGGATGAAAACCGGCCCAGTTTCGCAAGCTCGACCTTTACCCTGAGTTCGATTTCCTTCACCACGCCATCGATGCGCGGATCACCGCTTTCAAGCGTGCCTTCAACCTGGTTGGCGAGAGATTCAAGCTTGTCTGCCGAGACGATTCCAGCCAGCAGATCGGCTTTCAAATCCTCAAGCTGGTCCAGCAGCGTATGCCCGCGTTTGGCAGCCTTGGAGCGACGATCCGGCTCATCGACCAGTTCCTGCAAGGCCAGAAGCGCGTCCATGCCCTGAATGCCGCCGCTGCTCGTCGTGGCACCTGAAGCTGCAGCCTCGCCCCCCATATCCGGTTCGAAAAATCCGCCCTCAGACCCCACGCGCCGCTTGCCGCTCCGGCCCTGAACGCCGCTGATAGGCTTTTGTCCTGTAATGCGCATGTTCTCTGGTGTCCGAATTAGCCCGCCGGGTGCGGAGCGTCAGAATCTGCCTGACAAGGTAAATGACTCCGCACCTACCGGGCAAGATTTGCCGGGCAGGTTCTCACCACCTCATTCCAGAAGACGGAAAATACTTGGTGGCGATGAATAGCTAAATGGCTATTTCCCTAGGATTTTCAAGACTTATTCATCTCGGAGCCAAGTTGGCACGGCGCTCGCATTCTAAGAAGGGAATTTTCACGGCGGCACCCGCTCAGGGTCAGCAGCCATCTTCGGAACGGGACGACAATGACATCCGGCACCATCTACAGGCTCTTTGCGGTTGCGATCTGCTTGACGATCCTGACGTCGGCCGCTCTTGCTGCATCCCGCATCAAGGACATCGCCAACTTCGAAGGCATTCGTGAAAATCAACTGATCGGTTACGGTCTGGTGGTCGGCCTGAACGGCACCGGCGACTCCCTGCGCAACTCTCCCTTCACCAAGCAAAGCTTGCAGGCGATGCTGGAGCGCCTTGGCGTCAACACCCGCGACGTGGACCTGAACACAAACAATGTCGCGGCCGTGATGGTGACCGCCAATCTCCCGCCCTTCGCAACTCAGGGAACCCGGATTGACGTCGCCGTCAGTGCGCTCGGCAACGCAGGCTCCCTGCAGGGCGGCACCCTGCTGGTGACGCCTCTGATCGGCGCCGACGGCGAAGTCTATTCCATCGCACAAGGGTCGGTCGCAATCGGCGGCTTTTCAGCCCAGGCGGATGCCGCATCCGTGGTGCGCGGTGTTCCGACCTCCGGCCGCATCTCGAATGGGGGACTTGTGGAACGCGAGGTCGATTTCAAGCTCGCCTCGCTGACCACCTTGCGCCTGGCACTGCGCAATCCAGACCTGACCACGGCGCGCCGCATTGCGCTCTCGATCAACGAGCTGATCGGCATGCCTACAGCCGAACCGATGGATCCCGGTACCGTCCGTATCGACCTTCCACGCCAGTATGACGGGAACATCGTGGATCTGATCACGGATATCGAGCAGCTCATTGTGGAACCGGATCTCGCCGCCCGGGTCGTGATCGACGAAAACTCCGGCATCATCGTCATGGGGCAGGACGTCAAGGTCTCCACTGTAGCCGTCGCCCAGGGCAACCTGACCGTGACGATCGCCGAGAGCCCGCAAGTCTCACAGCCGTTGCCGTTCTCTCAGGGGCAAACCGTCATCACACCTCAGTCGGATGTCACGGTGAACACCGACCCGGACGCAAAACTCGCGATCGTCGGCGAGACCGTCACGCTCAAGCAACTCGTGGATGGGCTCAATGCTCTCGGCATCGGTCCGCGTGACATGATCTCCATCCTACAGGCCATCAAGGCATCCGGCGCCCTTCAGGCCGACATAGAGGTCCTCTGATTATGTATGACACCGTCACCTCAGGCAGCAGCGCAACTCCGCTTCCGTCGTTGAACAATTTCAGCAAACAAGACAAGGCGGGCGCCCACGAGACCGCTCAGCAATTCGAGGCCTCGTTTCTCCGGAACATGCTTGAACCCATGTTCACGGATATGGGCGAAGGTGGCACTTGGGGTGGCGGAACAGGCTCGGATGCCTGGCGCGGCATGCTGATCGACGAATACGCAAACTCCATTGCAAAAGCTGGCGGCATTGGCATTGCCGGCGCGGTGGAGCGAGAACTTCTCGCCATCCAGGAGAACTCCCGATGAATGCCCAGCCAGAATCCAGCAAGCTGCCCTTTTCCCTGGAACGGCCGACGACCCCCGCAGAAGCAAATCAGTTCTGCATCGCCCTCTCCGGTACCATGGAAAGCCTGCTGCGGATCATTGAAACCGAGACGGCTCTGGTTCGTGACGGCAAGCTGCGGGAAGCAGGCACGCTGCAGCCCGAGAAGGCGCGCTACATTCATGAATATACGCGCGGCATGATGTGCGCGAAGGACAATTCCGTTGCGCTTGGAAACCTTGCGCCGGCTGCCGCACAAAACCTGAAGCGACAGCATGCCGAATTTCAACCGCTGCTGCGTATCAATCTCGCTGTCCTGGCAACCGCACGGGAAGTCGCAAACACCATCGTTGCAAGTGTCGCCAAAGCCGTCGGCGCCCAGCAAAAGAGCACGACATATGGACCGGCTGGCAACCATCCGCAGGCCCCGCGCCCGGCCAGCGGCATCGCCATCAACCGGTCGCTGTAACAGCGCCATATCCGTCATTAGCCGGACTGGCCCAGTTTTAAAACCTGAAGCAACCACCTGTGCATCCATAGGAATATGCACTGATACCTCTAGGTTACCGAGCGCGAACCGATAGACCAGTTCAAAAGCCCTCATGACTGACGCTCGATTGTCTGCGGATTACGGCAGCCAGGCTCGCAGATGCTTGGCTGCCGCTTCTTTTTCCGGCATCATGCGATCATAAATCAGTGCACATATGTTTCTCGTTCAATTGACTGTTAAGCGAATCAAGCAGCAGAGCCAATCTTGTTAAAATTGTAATTATTTTATTAACAAAGGATTCATTCCCCCGTTTTATTCTTTGTCTGGAATCGGGTTAGTATTTTTGAATAGACCCGGAGGAAAAGACGATGGAAACGGCACTTTTACGGTCGCCATCGCCGTCTTACACGGCGATTACGCCAGCCGCACGAGCACCGGAACGGATCGAGCCAGCAGCCAAAACCGACCTGCCTGCCTCCAGAGCCGTCACACCGGCAAACGACACGACAGAGTCCCGCCGCTCCGCTGAGAGTGAACGGTCCGAGTTGCCCTTTGCCCAGGCAAAGCTCGACAAGCAGAACGTTCTCGACCCAGAGAGCGAAAGCTACATTTACATCGCCACCAACAGTGACACCGGCGAAGTGGTGCGTCAGGTGCCCAGCGAAACACTGAGGCGGTTGCGCGCCTACGCAAAGGTCCTGTCCGAACAGAGCACCGCCCCACAACCGCAAAGCACGGTCAAAACGGCCTGACATCACCTCCAAACAAGATCAAATCCCCAAACGGCCTGAGCCCGCCCGCAGCTATAGCGAGCGGGTTTTTTGTATTCAACCAAGATTGCCTCAACTGCATCCAGTAGAATTAACTATAAATATTCAGAGACCTTTAGCGTTAAATACCGGTAACCAAGTTAATTAGGAATCATTACAAATATTCAGAACAGAGTTCCCTCGTCATTCAGAAGGAATGGCTTCAGTAAAACAGAAGGAACTCTGACATGGGTGGTATCACCATCTCCAGCGCTGTGCGCTCCAGCTTGAACTCTCTTCAAGCAACCTCGTCCTTGATGAGCTCTGTCCAGGAGAAGCTCTCCACCGGCAAGAAAGTAAACTCCGCACTCGACAACCCGAATTCTTTCTTCACCGCGAAGGGCCTCGAAAACCGCGCAAGCGATTTGGGCACCCTTCTCGATGACATGGGCCAGTCGGTGCAGACCCTGAAGGCTGCCGACAAGGGCATCGAAGCCATCTCCGATCTGGTCGATGCAGCAAAGGCAAAGGCCAGCCAGGCCCAGCAGTCCTCCAGCCAGTCCGAACGCAGCAAATATGCCAAGGAGTACAATGAACTCCTGACGCAGATCGAAGACGTCGCAAAGGACAGCGGCTACAAGGGCAAGAACCTGCTCGGCGGTACAGGCAACGACCTGAGCGTGACCTTCAACGAAACCGGCTCGTCGTCGCTCTCGATTTCCTCGGTCGACTACACTGACACCACGTCCTCGACCGGCCTGAACCTTTCGGACCTGACCGAGGCAAGCTCTGGCACCTCCACCATCTCGCTGGACAACGGTGCCACCACTCCGGTTGCCCTGACCGCTGGCAGACGTTCGGTACCAACCTGTCGATCGTGCAGAACCGTCAGGACTTCACCAACGCGATGATCAATACGCTGGAAGAAGGCGCCGGCAAGCTGACACTGGCCGACACCAACGAGGAAGGTGCAAACCTGCTCGCTCTGCAGACCCAGCAGTCCCTCGCCTCCACCTCGCTGTCTCTGGCAGCCCAGGCAGACCAGAACGTTCTGCGTCTCTTCTAAGAGACCAGAAGGTCTCAAAACACAAAGCGGCGGGTCCTCGGATCCGCCGTTTTTTTTTGCGCGGACCCCACTGGAATTTCCACACTCCCCTAACGGAATATCCCTTTTCCCTGAGCCCCTTAACCGATTGTTAACCCTAAATTGCGAGGGTTTAATCATTGGTTAGGGTTAACAGAAGATGATCCTGCCTAACCCGCTCAGGAAGAGCGGCTGAAAATTTCGGGACCCAGGAAAGGGAACACCAGTGGATAATATCACTCTCTCCGCAGGCGTGCGGCAGAACCTCCTCACCCTTCAGTCTACCGCAGAAATGATGTCGGGCGTCCAGAACAAGCTGGCAACCGGCCTGAAGGTGAACTCCGCTCTTGATAATCCCAACTCGTTCTTCACTGCCTCGGGCCTGAACTCCCGCGCCAGCGATCTCAGCACCTTGCTGGACGACATGGGCCAGTCGCTGCAGACCATCAAGGCTGCCGACAAGGGCATCTCCACCATCACTGATCTTGTCGAGAGCGCCAAGGCGAAAGCCAACCAGGCCCTTCAGACCCAGAGCCAGTTTGAACGCGCCAAATATGCCAAGCAGTACAATGACCTGCTGACGCAGATCGAGGCAGTCGCCAAAGATTCGTCCTACAAGGGCAAAAACCTGCTGGCAGGTGACGGCAATGACCTAACCACCATCTTCAACGAAGATGCGACGTCCAAGCAGACCATCACGGCCGTAGACTACACCGACACGACCTTGTCGACCGGTCTGAACCTGACCGATCTGGCAGAAGCCAAGGGTGGCGCAACCTCTTTCCAGCTGGAAGGCGGAAACACGAGCATCACCCTGCTCGATGGGACCGGCGATGCCATGGGCTCCGGCTCGTTGCTGACCGACAACGCCAGTTTTGCCGTTGGCGATGTCATTGAGCTGCGGACCGCAGCCTCTGGTGGCGGCAGCTCCGTGGTTTCGCTTACCATCACAGCAACCACAACCGTCGCGGATCTGGTTACCACTATCGATGGTGCCGCTGGCGTCAAAGCTTCGCTGGATGAAAAGACTGGCGCTCTGTCAATTACTTCGAATGAAGACGTCTATCTCCACAATACTGATGCCGGCGCCACCACGCCCGCTGCAACAGACCTGACCTCTGCGACCTCTGCCAACTTCACGGCAACAACGCAGCTTCTTACGGGCTCGGGCTCTTTCGCTGTCGGCGATATCCTGACCCTGGAAGACGGCAACGGTTATGAACTCGGCTCGTTCGAAATCGAAAAGGACTCCACGGTCGAAGACCTCGTGGACTTCATGGACGACTTCAACGGCGTCAGCGCATCGTTCAACACCGGCACCGGCAAGGTGACCTTGGAAAGCGATACCGATCTCACTCTGAAGAGCGACAACTCGAACGACTTCAATGCCAGCGCTTTCACAGCTGACAGTGACGGCGTAAATGTCTCAGCGGTGACCGACTCCGGTTTCTCGACGGATACGAAGATCAACAAGGCTCTGGACCGTCTGAACACAGCCCTGTCGAACCTCCGGTCTCAGGCTTCCGAGTTTGGTACCAATCTTTCGACCGTTGAAATCCGGCAGAACTACACGAAGTCGATGATCAACACGCTCCAGGAAGGTGCAGGCAAGCTGACCCTCGCCGACACCAACGAAGAAGGCGCAAACCTGCTTGCCCTGCAGACCCGGCAGCAGCTTGCATCCACCTCCCTCTCGTTCGCGTCGCAGGCGGATCAGACGGTTCTGTCCCTCTTCTAATAAGAAGCGGGTCCGTTTCTTCAACGACTCACAACCTGACAATCAGACACAGATCGCGGCGGTCCCAAGGGGCCGCCGCTTTCTTTTGCGTAAAGTGACAATGCACAGAGAGTCCTCCCCGGCTCGTAGCGGCACAGTTTGCGACTCAGATTCGCAGCCCCGATTGCAGCTAGTCTCTTAATTCCGCGAGCCTCACCGAGACAGGGAGCGACCAGAAAGGTTAATGCATTCATTTCGACGGAAATTTTTTCTCATATTTTTCAATATGTTAAAAGAATTCTTTTGGTAACCTTCCTTACCAAAACATTATCACTCGCAACATAGGTTAACTTTCCATTTACATTTTAGGATCTCAACCTTCATCCTGAAGGTGTTGACCAGTCGCACTCTCGAGTTCGGAGTGCTGCATGTAGATGTGGTGAAGCCAGATGAGCGATATCGTCCTTTCCAGTGCTGTTCGTGACAACCTTCTGTCGCTGAAGAACACAGCAAAGCTCCAGTCCACGACGCAAAACCGGCTGGCAACGGGCCTCAAGGTCAATTCTGCTCTCGACAATCCGAATTCATTCTTCACCGCGGCAGGCCTGAATGACCGCGCCAGCGATCTGACCAACTTGCTCGACAACATGGGCCAGGCCGTCCAGACCATCAAGGCGGCGGACAAAGGCATCACGAGCATCACCAAACTCGTGGAGTCGGCGAAGGCAATTGCCAATCAGGCGCTTCAAACCCAGAGCGAATATCAGCGCAAGACCTATGCTGAGCAGTACAACGAGATCCTGCAGCAGATCGAGGATATGGCACGCGACTCTGACTATAAGGGTAAGAACCTTTTGGCCGGCGCAGGAAACGATCTGCAAGTCATTTTCAATGAGGACAGCACCTCAAACCTGACGGTCCATCCGGTTGATTATACGGACACCAGCCTTTCGACCGGTCTTGCCCTGTCGGATCTGGGGACGGGAGCTGGTGCAACATCCGCCTTCACCCTCGCCTCAGGAACGACCACCATTGATCTGACAGGGCTGCAGGCGTCGTCCAAGCTGACCGATCTGGCTGCTTGGTCTGACGGGGACGTCGTTACCGTATCGGATGGCACGACATCCAAGACATTCACCGTTGGCTCAGGCACAGGGCAGATCGAAACAGTACAGGATTACGTGAATGCCCTGAATGACGTACAGGGAATCAAGGCAAGTTTCGACGAGACAACGGACCAGATTACGATCGAAACTGGACTGGACCCGGCAGTCACACTCAGTATTTCCAAGGACAACGCGGGGGGAGGAACCGCCACAAACGGCGGGATCGGGACTGGTACGACAACGCTCACCAGCACCATCATGACGGCCGCAGCCTCTCTGTCTGAATCCGGCGGTTTCCAGGTCGGCGACACACTCTACATTACAGACGGCAATGGATATGAAGCCGCGTCCCTAGAGATCGATGCCGATACCACAGTCAGCGACCTTGTCAGCCTGATCAAGGGCGTCAAAGGCCTCGACGCGAACTTTGCTTCTGGCAGCGTGAGTCTGGTTGGTGATGTTTCCTTCAACATCACCAGCACAAACAAGGACTTCAACATCGACCGGCTGGCGACGACGGACGGCACCGTAAAGCTGACGGCGACGGACTCCGATTTCAAAGCGGATACGGATATCGAGCGTATTCTCCAGTCGATCAATTCTGCTTTGGATGAATTGCGCTCAAGTGCCAGCAACTTCGGGACCAGCCTCTCGACGGTTCAGATCAGAACCGACTTCACCAGCCAAATGGTCAACACGCTGGAAGTGGGGGCCGGTGCGCTGACCATCGCTGACATGAACGAGGAAGGCGCAAACATGCTGGCGCTCCAGACCCGGCAGCAGCTGTCATCAACGGCCTTGTCTCTCGCAAACCAGGCAGAGCAAAGCGTCCTGAGCCTCTTCGGGTAATCCGGAGAGGTCAAACGTTAAAGAAACTCGGGCATCCCGTTAACTTTTGCTCAATGTTGCTGCGGGATACTGTTTTTTGGAGGTCAAGGAATGGCGCTCAAGGTCGAGTTGAAACCAGGTGAGCGGATCATCATTGGCGATTCAGTCATTACGAATGACAGCCAGCGAACCCGTCTTTTCATCGAAGGGAAAGCGCCTATCCTTAGGGAAAAGGATATCCTCACACCGGCCACAGCAGATACTCCAGCGAAACGCGTCTATCTGGCAGTTCAGCTGATGTATCTCTCCAGCGAAGTGGAAAAAATCCAGGAGAACTACTTCACTTTAGTGAATGACATCGTGAAGGCTGCGCCGAGTACCATTCCTTACGTTACACGTATCAGCAATGCGATCATCGCCAGCGCCTTCTATAAAGCCCTAAAAGAAGCACGGAAGCTTATTGAGTACGAGAGGACGCTGATCGGTCATGTACAAGCAGGCAGCGCAGGCATATCAGAAGACTAGCCAGGTAGCGGTATCGCCAAGAGAACTCGAAGCGACACTACTCATGAAAGCTGCGGCACGCCTCCAATTGATCAAGGACGAGTGGGACGAAAGCTCCTTCGCCGAGAAAGATGAAGCGTTGACCTACAATCGCAAGCTCTGGACGGTCCTTGTGACTTCTGCGACCAGCGATGAGAATCCTCTCCCCCAGGATGTGAAGAACAATCTTGCGACACTTGGGGTTTTCGTCTTCAAGCAAACGATGGCCGTAATGATGGACCCGCAGCCGGAAAAGCTTGGCACGCTGATCTCCATCAACCGCAACATCGCCGAAGGGTTGCGTGCACGCCCAGAATAATCCGGAAAAGACCAGATATCGAACAGCAACAGGCCGGAGCGCTTTGAAGAGCTGCCCCGGCCCGTTTTCGTTAACGATGTTGAACACTCTCTCAGTTGGTCAGCAAAAAGCCGCCTGCATTGCTTCAGGCGGCTTTTGAAGACCTTCAGGTCTGAGAGAACCTCAAGTCTAAAGGTAGTTCACAAGACTCAGATTGTAGACGATGGACGAAGCCTTGTAGGAGGCCTCTATGTTCGTCTGAAGCTGCAGAATTTCTGCTGCCAGGAGTTCCTTGTCCACTCCTTCGATCTCGTCAATGGTCGTCTGATAGCTGGACTTCATCTGAAGATGGCGGTCCGACGTCGCAGACAATGTGCGATGAGCGATGGACACTTCCGTCGAAATGTCCACGATGCCAGACTGATCAGTCGTTGAAGGCTGAAGAATGCCCCGCAGATTGGTTGCAAGCTGCGAGTAGTAGATTTCGTCCTGATCCGTGCCACCGGTAAAGTCTGCTGCAACGAAGATCGCGAGGGACTTTACCACATCCGCCAGGCCCTGCTCATTGGCACGGGCACCGTAGTTGATGATCAGGTTCTGATCGATCGCGGCGCTCTTGTCCTCGCGTGCGTTCGTCGTCGCCGTGTTGTCGCCTGTGTACCAGGAAACGGTCGTTGAACCGCCGGCGACAAGGCCGGTCGCCGTGTCAAAGGGCGGGCCATCGACGCGCATAGGCTCCGTGCCGCCAAAGGTGTCGAAGAACTGGTTGCCCGCCCATTCGTCAGAAGCAGCCCGCAAAGTCGTCGACGCCTGCTCCTCCAGAGCGGTGTTAATGGCAGCCCGCAAGTTCGCCGCCGTCTCTTCAAGGTCCGCACCAATGGTGAAGCTATCTGCTGTATTGGCGTTTGACTTGGCCGTCAGCTCGATTGTCACCGGCTCGGAATGATCCGGCGGCAGGGTCAACGCAATCGATATGGTTTCGCCGACCGTCGGCTGGCCCGTGAAGGAGATATCAAAGCTGTCCGGATCCCCACCGCCGGGCCCTGTTACGGCAACATTGGAAAGGCCGTTGGTGACGGAGGAAATATCAAAGCCGAAATCATGAGCGCCGTCTTCGGCAACCGTGAAGGTAGAGTCTGTTGGAATGGAACCGGCGTAGTTGGTCGTCAGCGCGGAAACATCCATACGCCCATTGTTGTTCGGACCAAGGTTGGCCGCGGCATATTCGGACATGACAGCACGCAACCCGTCCTTGCCGTCAGCACCATCCAGAATGGCATTCACAGCCGAAACCGGGTTCTTGTCCGCATCCGAACCGCCAAAGAGATAATACCCTGCGACTTCCGTATTCAGGAGGCTGACAGCCTCAAACAGAAGAACTTCCGAAGTCGCTTGCGAACGGGTCTGACCGTCGGACTGCATTTCGAAATCATTCGGATCAATAGCGGACTTGGAATCGATGCGCAGCTCTTCCATGCGCTCCAGCGTGAGGTTGAGCGACTTGATGTGCAGTTCCGCGGTGACGATCGTGTCCTGGTAGGCTTCGATCCGGCCGACTTTCTGGGTCAGCTCCAGATCGAGCAACCGGCTGTTGCCGACCCCACCGTAGGTATTGGATACCTTGCCGGTCGCAAGCTGCGCGGTCTTTTCCTGCAGCGTCTTGCTCAGGCTTGCGACCTGCTTGGTCATATAGGCACGGGATGTGGTGATCTGATCAACAGCCATAATTGCACCTATACCGCGTTCAACAGGGTATCGAAGAGTTCATTGACCGTCTGCATGACCCTTGCATTCGCTGCGTAGGCGTTCTGCAACTGGATCAGAAAGGCCATCTCGGCGTCCACGTCGACCGAGTAGCTTTCTTCGTAACGGATTGCCAGGTTCGAGGTCAGCGTCTGCTTTGCCTCCGAATAGGCCTGCGCATCGCTTGCCTGATTGCCCTGATAGGAAATCACCTGGTTGATGTAGGTCAGGATCGACCCTTCATAGGGTGTCGTCGAGCTGCCAATGCCGGCAGACGGATCGAAGGACACACCGCTCCCGGTCAGCGCGTTCATGAGATATTCCGCACGGGAAGAATCATTGACCGAGTTGGTCTCAGGTACAGTCTGATAAGTCACAAGTTGAGAGCTGTCTGCAAGAAGACCGGAGCTGACTGCAATGGAGGCGGCATAGCCTGTCCGTTGCCCGCCCTTTTCCAGCGCATCCGTGAAAAGCTCTTCGCCTGCACGCTTGTCCACGAAGACGGCCAGGCCTAACCCCTGATCGGTGTCATCGGTCACAGTGACATTCGCAGTCAGCGAAGAAACTGTTGTCGCAGTTGCAGTATCGCCGAGAACCTGAAGATTGCCGGAGCCGTCGTCACTGACATTGAGATCAGTCGCGGCCAAAGCCGCAATAATCTGAGTGACATAATCAGCAGTGCTGCCGCTGGAAATGTCGATGCCATAGACCACATCGTCCGCCCGCGCCGTGGCTGTATTGCCGAGGGGAAGAAGCGAGGCATCCTCGACTGCGACAAATGAGACGTTTTGGGTATTGCCTGAGGAGTCAACATAGGTCAGGGAAACCGTGTTTCCTGCCTGCAAAGCGGAAAGATCCAGCGTGTAACCGCTCTCCAGGCCAACCGTTGTGGCCGTGCTCGCAACGTTGACATTCGACATCGCCAGCGACATTTCCGCAGCGATGGTATCGAGCTGCGCCTGGGCCTCGACCAGCACGTCGTCGCGCAGCTGGCTCAGCGCCACTATCGAGCCCGAGGAAGAGGCCTGAATCAGATCATATTTGGTTCCACCTGGCGTCGTTACCATAATGCTCGCGCCAGACTGGCCGGGTTGAAGCGAAGGCGTGGCCTCAAAGCTCAGTTTGGAAACACGGTTGTCAGCATAAAGCTGCTGAGCGTTCTGGGTCGAGATTTTCAGCGTACCGTTACTGTCCTGCTCGACACGAATATCGAGATATCCCGAAAGCTGCTCCACGTAACGGTCGCGCTGATCTTCCAGCTCCGCGGTACTGATCCCCAATGCCTTCGACTGAAGAATCTGATCGTCGGTTTCCTTGATGTTGTTCAGCAGACTGTTGACGTCTTCAGTCTGTACACGCAGGGAGTCGTCCGCATCCTGGCGCAGGTCGTTGATTGAGGCATATGTGCGGTTCAACTGCCGGGCAAGGGCGTCTGCAGCCGCAACGACTTCGGCCTGCGCGGAGTTGGAGCCCGGCGTATTGACCAGGGCGGACAGGCTGTTCGCGAAATCCGTCGCCAAATTGGCTAGACCGGAACCGTCGTCCAGAGTTCCAATCAGGTTGTCCAGCCGGTCAGTGAAGTTCGCGATTTGGTCGGCGTATTTGTTATCCGCAAGGGAGGAGAAATAAGCAGTCTGAATCCGCTCATCGACCTGACGGATAACATCGGAAGTGACGACACCTGTAACGTTACCCGCGGAATCGAAGAAGACGTTCGCCTGAACGGACTTAGTAGAATATCCGGCGGTATCTGCATTCGCGATGTTCCCAGCCGCAACGTCGATCTGACGCTGGCTGTACTGGATGCCGAACAACGCGGTATTCAGGGCGGAAGTCAAACCCATGTCGGTGTCTCCTTCACCTCAGGGACGGACCCGGCGGGCTTCTCCCGCCGGGGGTCAGGAGCGGTTAGCGAACCATGTTGAGGGCGGAGTCCAACATGTCATTGGACGAGGTCACCACTTTCGAGTTCGCCGAATAGGCCTGCTGAGTCACGATCAGCTTTGCAAATTCGGAAGCGATGTCGGCATTCGACAATTCCAGAGCGTTGGACTTGATTGCCCCTCCACCGCTTAGGTTCGGCACACCTGATGTCGGAGTAGCCTTGAAGGCAGCCCCATTGACACGCTCCAAATTCTGGTCAGCATCAAAGGTTGCAAGCGGGATATCGTAGAGACCCAGCGTCTGGCTGTTGGAATAGGTCGCATTGATACGGCCCGATTCATCGATGGAAATTCCAACAAGATCCCCGGCTGCGTAGCCGTTCTGCTCCAGATCCACGGAGGTCGCGACACCCGAAGAGTTCGAGTACTGGGTCAGAGCGGTCGCTCCGAACGAGATTTCAATACCCGTTGCCGTCACATCGCCGATCGTCAGGCTCGCGATATCAAACCCATCGCCGGACCCATTAACCGCACCGGTCGTACCTGACGTCAGCGTGCCCATAGCGCCTGTATCGTCAAAGGCCACATTACCGACTTCAAGCCATGCCGGATCGAGCCCGCCGCTGCTGACGAACATGCTCCACGTATCATCGACCGGGACGGAGGCATCCGCGTTAACTGTCTTCGCCCAGCGCACCTCGACAGCCAGCGGAGTACCATTGCTGTTGTAAACAGTGATTGATCCGCCAGAGATCGACTGATCGATAAATGTATCTTCATTCGCTGCGGAAATATCCCCCGCACCAACTGTAGCGGTATCCAGAAGAGCCGTCGCCTTGCTGACACCATCGTAATCCGTCGTTTTTGGCACCAGAGGCAGGCTTGCCTGATAATCGATCGTCGTTGTCGCCTTTGCCGCCATCGGCTCCTTGCTGATCTGAATGACACCGGGATTATCGCCAACCTGGTTGCCCGTATCCACGTCCAGCGGGAAGCCCTGCAGATAGTACCCCGAGGTATTCACCAGATAGCCGTCGTCATCGATCTCGAAGTCGCCGGCACGGGTGTAGTAATCGGTGTCAGCAAAAGTCGTCTGACCATCAATCACATCATTGGCGGACGTCACGATGAAATAGCCATCGCCATTGATCGCCATATAGGTATCGACATCCACCGAAGAGATATCGCCCTGCAGACCGTTCGTGGCGCGGGAAGTTGCATAGGTCGTACCCGCCACCTGATCTGCCTGACGGGCACCACCACCCGACACCAGATCCGAGAAGGTCGTGTCCAGCCGCTTGTAACCTGTGGTTTGCGAGTTGGCGACGTTACCGGACAGGTTCTCCAGCGCCTTGGATTGCGCCGAAAGCCCGGACACCGCAGCATTGATTGCCCCGTAGATACCCATTTCACATCCTCTTAAGTGACACAGGCCCAGCCTGAAAACTGAGGATGAGATCGCAAAGCCCGTGCCAACCGCCAGGCGATTTTTTAATTTCTTTAAATTCAATACCTTAGACGAATTTTGAAAAGTATTTTTCTTTATATTGCCAAGGAAGGAATGACCTAGCGGCAAAAGTTTCCCTGCATGTCCGGCAATTTCTGTAGGCTGCAACAAAGATTGCATAGCAACTCTTGCCCAGTCCCGGCCACCTTGCCCTGCCCCGGCCCTCCCTCTACTCTCGGCACAACAGAAGGAGCGGAACCCGAAAATGCGCTTTGAAGGCACTGACAGCTATATTGCCACGGAGGATCTGCGGATCGCCGTCAACGCCGCCGTTGCCCTGGAGCGGCCGCTTCTGGTGAAGGGGGAACCGGGCACCGGTAAAACCATCCTTGCCGAACAGGTGGCAGCGGCCCTCAAGGCCCCACTGATCGAGTGGCACGTGAAGTCCACGACGCGTGCCCAGCAGGGGCTTTATGAATACGATGCCGTCTCACGCCTCAGAGACAGCCAGTTGGGCGACGAGCGGGTGCGCGACATCCGCAACTACATCCGCAAGGGCAAGCTGTGGGAGGCCTTTACAGCCCCTGAGCGGCCCGTACTCCTGATCGATGAAATCGACAAGGCGGATATCGAGTTTCCGAACGACCTGCTGCTCGAACTGGACCGGATGCAGTTCCACGTCTACGAGACTGGGGAAACCATCAAGGCCGTCCGCCGCCCCGTGGTGATCATCACATCCAACAATGAGAAGGATTTGCCGGACGCCTTCCTGCGCCGCTGTTTCTTCCATTTCATCAAGTTTCCTGACAAGGAAACCATGGCCGAAATCGTCGAAGTCCACTTCCCCGGCCTGAAACAGCGCCTTTTGAACGAAGCCCTGACACTTTTCTACGACATCCGTGATGTGTCAGGCCTCAAGAAGAAGCCGTCGACCTCCGAGCTGATCGATTGGATCAAGCTTCTGGTCAATGAGGATATCGACCCGGAGGTTCTGCGCCGCTCGGATACCGCAAGCTTGATCCCGCCCCTTCATGGCGCCCTGCTCAAGAATGAGCAGGATGTGCATCTGTTCGAACGGCTTGCCTTCATGAGCCGGCGGGAGCGGCAGTAACATGCCCGGCAGGCTGCTCATTGTTGTGATCCTCGCGGTTTCGCTGGCAGGCGCAGCAATGGCGCAGACTGCGGGGAACGAGGAATCCGAGTGGACGCCGGACGTCTATGGCGTGCGGCACTTCTCCGGACTGCGCTGCCCTGACGTGGTCGGTTTCGTGTTCCGGACAAAGCTGCTGTCTGCCGATGCGGACCGCATGGCAGGCTGCGTTTATGCAGGCGATGCGGGGATGCAGCTTGTGCTTCGCTCGCATTTGAGCGGAACGGGCGCGAGAGCTGCCGAGACCTTTCTCGAGAGCTACAGGGCCGCAGGCTTCCATGAGGTTTCCCTGACAGGCCCCGCCAGCCGCGGCATCTCCTTCCAGACACGCGACTGGGCTCCGGGCATCCTTTGCGAGACGCTTTGGTATTTCAACGGCAAGAAGGCGGACTACAGTCTCTGGATGTCCTATTCCCTGCCCTCGCAGGAAGCGGATATCGTCCCTGCCCTCAAGGCGTTTGAAGATCTCCTTGCCCGTCAGAACTAACCTCGAACATGGGGCTGGCGTAACTTGTCCCCGCGCCCTACATGCCGGATGCCCTGCCCCACATAGGAGGAACTTTTGGCCCGCCTCATATTGCTGCGCCACGCAAAGTCAGACTGGTCCGACAGTTCACTGAAAGATGTCGACAGACCCCTCAACGCAAGAGGGCAGAAGTCAGTCCCTGCGATTGGCAGATTTATGGCGGACAACCGCCTGTTCCCGGATCTCATCCTCTGCTCCACGGCGCAGAGAACCCGCGAGACTCTCGCGGGCATCATGCCCTTTCTGCCGCGTGAGGGCGAAGTGCGTCTGCTGCGCGCGCTCTATGACCAGAGCGAGGACAGTTATATCCCTCAAATACGCAAGCAGGGTGGCACGGCCCACACCCTTCTGGTGATTGGCCACAACCCTGCCACAGAGGAAACCGCTCATGAGCTTTTCGGCTCTGGCCCGGCAGACCTGAAAGCCGATATGGAGGCCAAGTATCCCTCCGGCGGCCTCTGCGTTCTCGACTTTGATCTGGAGGACTGGAGCAAGCTGATCCCGGAGACGGGACAGCTGATCCATTTCGTAAAACCCCGGAACCTGATGTCCAGTTGACGCTGAGGCCCGACTGAGCGATTGCAGGCAAGGCGCTTGCTCCCTACATGCAAGTCTGGAGGTTCCCGTTTGACACCCTTTCAAACTCTCGCAGACGAAGCCCGTCTGGCACTGGCCAATCTCGGTGATGCAGCCACCAGCCTTGCAGTCCCCACCCTGCGCATCGGCGTGACCGGCCTTGCCCGCTCCGGCAAGACTGTGTTCATCACGGCCCTGGTACACAATCTGATCCATGGCGGGCGCCTGCCGCTGTTTTCCGCCGCCTCTGGCGGACGGATTGCCCGCGCCTATCTCCAGCCGCAGCCGGACGATGCCGTTCCCCGCTTCGATTATGAAGCCCATGTGGCAGCCCTGACCGGTGACCGGGTCTGGCCTCATTCCACACGGCAGGTCTCCGAGCTGCGCCTGACCATCGAATTCGAAAGCACCTCCTATCTCAGCCGTAAGCTAGGTTCAGGCAAGCTGCATCTCGACATCATCGACTATCCGGGAGAATGGCTGCTCGACCTGCCGCTCCTGAAAAAATCCTACGCCGAATTTGCCGCCGAGGCCGTGCGCCTTGCCCGTGGAGCAAACCGCACCGGCCTGTCCGATGAATGGCTCACGATCGCTGGCGGGCTGGACCCGCAGGGGCCGGAAAGCGAGATGGATGCCCAGCGTCTTTCCGCAGCCTTCAAGTCTTATCTCTCCGCCTGCCGCGCCGATACCCACGCCTTGTCCATGCTGCCGCCCGGGCGGTTCCTGATGCCCGGTGATCTGGATGGCTCGCCTGCCCTTACCTTTGCGCCGCTCGACATCCCTTTTGATGCCGCAGCCGGCCGCCCGGGAACCCTGCTGGCCATGATGGAGCGGCGCTTCGAGGCCTATAAGACCCATGTCATCCGTCCCTTTTTCCGCGACCATTTCGCCCGGCTCGACCGGCAGATCGTGCTGGTAGACGCCCTTCATGCGTTGAACGCAGGCCCCACTGCCCTGTCGGACCTGCAATCCGCTCTTGGCGAGGTGCTGACCGCCTTCCGGCCTGGCCGCAGGTCCTGGCTCGGCTCGATCCTGACCCGCCGCATAGACCGCATTCTGTTTGCCGCGACCAAGGCGGACCATCTGCACCGGGACGATCACGACCGGCTGCAGAAGATCCTGAAACGCCTCGTTGCCAGGGGCATCGAGCGCGCAGAATTCAGCGGCGCCGAAGTGGAGGTTCTGGCCATGGCCGCCGTACGCGCGACGCGGGAGGCCACCGTAAAGCAGGACGGGCAGGAGCTGCCTGCCATTTTGGGAACGCCTCTGCCGGGGGAAATGATCGACGGTAGATCTTTCGACGGCGAGCGGGAAATCGCAATGTTTCCCGGAGACTTACCGGAAGATCCGGACTCACTTTTCGAGGCACCTGACTCAGATCCTGAGGCCCTTCACACGGGTGCTGACGCAGCACATGAAGAAACAGGGGCCGACCTCAGGTTCCTGCGCTTCCGCCCGCCCCGTCTGGACCGCACCGCCGAAGGCATGCCCCTGTCCCTGCCCCATATCCGCCTCGACCGGGCGCTTGAATTCCTGATCGGAGACCGGCTATCATGAGCGATCAATTCTCCAGTTCTGGTTCTGGCCGCCGCAAGCCTGCCGCCTTCGTTCTCGATGAGGACAAGGTCCGCTTCGGTCCCGACGATCTCGGCCGCCCTTTGAAAGGCGAGGCTGTCATCCTGCCCGATCTGACCGAAGAGGATCTGGAAGCGGAGGCGCGCACCGCCGCTCTTCCGGCCACACGGAAGAAGGCAGGCTTCGGCAAGTGGCTCGCCATAGGCCTTGGAGGCCTCGTCAGCCTCTCGGTTGGCCTGGCGGTGGACGCCCTGATCCGGGACCTCTTTTCCCGCACCGACTGGCTCGGCTGGACCGGCGTTGCCCTGGCCGCGCTCGCCGCCTGCGGTCTTCTTGGCCTGATCGCCTCCGAACTTCTCTCCCTGCGCCGTGTGGCGAAGATCGACCACCTGCGCGACGCCTTGAGTGACGCAGCAAGCCGGAACGACACGAAAGCCGCCCAGAAGAGCCTTGGCGATCTAACAGCCCTTTACTCTGCCCGGCCCGAGACCGCCCACGGGCGGCAGGTTCTGGCAGGCCACATGCGCGAGGTGATCGACGGACGCGACCTGATCATTCTGGCCGAGCGTGACTTGCTCGCGCCGCTCGACGCGCAAGCGCGGGCGCTGGTCATGTCCAGCGCCAAGCGGGTCTCTCTCGTCACCGCCGTCAGCCCGCGCGCGTTGGTGGACCTTCTCGCCGTGCTTTACGTCAACATGCGCACCATCCGCCAGCTGTCCGAGCTTTACGGCGGACGGCCCGGCACCCTGGGCTTCCTGCGCCTTGCCCGCCATGTCGCCACCCATCTGGCGCTCACCGGCGGCATGGCAGCTGGCGACAGTCTTGCCTCTCAGGTGCTTGGCCATGGTTTAGCTGCCCGCCTCTCCGCGCGCCTCGGTGAAGGGGTGATCAACGGGCTACTGACCGCCCGCATCGGCATCGCCGCCATCTCGGTCTGCCGCCCCGCCCCCTTCATCGCGGGCAAAGGGCCAAAGCTCTCCGACTTCATGGGCGAGCTGGTGACCCGCGCCGAAAGGCAAGACAAGCAGGGGTAACCCTCACCCGCCGCTGCGCGGCGACCTCTCCCAGGCTTGGGAGAGGTGAGGCCGAACCTGCCGCTCCGCCCTCCCAATCCCTCAGCCTCCCGCATGCCCCCATCACCTCTCCCGGGACCGGGAGAGGTCGGCGCAAAGCGCCGGGTGAGGGTCGAATGCCCCTTCCCCGTCCAAGCCTTTCCCGCTACCTTTCTCCCATGTTCGTCAATTTCTTCACTGAGCTGAAATCTGCCGGGGTTCCCGTTTCCTTGCGGGAATATCTGACCCTCATGGAGGCGCTGGAGAAGGATCTGGCGGAGCGGCGGGTGGAGGATTTTTATTATCTCGCCCGGGCCGTTCTGGTGAAGGACGAGAGCAACCTGGACAAGTTCGACCGGGTGTTCGGTCAGGTGTTCAAGGGGCTGGACCTTTTGAGCGACGCGCCCTCCGGCGAGATCCCGGAAGAATGGCTGCGTAAGCTGGCTGAAAAGCATCTGTCAGAGGAAGAAAAGGCCCAGATAGAGGCCCTTGGCGGCTTTGAAAAGCTGATGGAGACCCTGCGCGAGCGCCTGAAGGAGCAGCAGGCGCGCCATCAGGGCGGCAACAAGTGGATCGGCACAGCCGGCACCTCCCCCTTCGGCGCCTATGGCTACAATCCGGAAGGCGTGCGCATCGGCCAGGACAAGAGCCGCCACCGCCGGGCTGTGAAGGTCTGGGACAAGCGCGAGTTCAAGGACCTGGACGACAGCCAGGCCCTCGGCACGCGCAACATCCAGGTGGCGCTCAAGCGCCTGCGCCACTTTGCCCGCACGGGCGCTGCCGAAGAGCTGGACCTCGACGGCACCATCCGCTCCACCGCCCACAAGGGCCTTCTGGACGTGAAGCTGCGCCCGGAACGGCGCAATGCCGTGAAGGTGCTGCTGTTCTTCGATATCGGCGGCTCGATGGACGACCATATCCGCATTTGCGAGGAGCTGTTTTCTGCGGCGCGGACAGAGTTCAAGGTCATGGAGCATTTCTACTTCCACAACTGCCTTTACGAGTTCGTCTGGAAGCAGAACAGCCGCCGCCACTCCGAGCGGATCGCCACTCTGGACCTCTTGCACAAATACCCCTCGGACTACAAGGTTGTCTTCGTCGGCGATGCGTCCATGAGCCCCTACGAGATCGCCTATCCGGGTGGTTCGGTGGAGCACTGGAACCCGGAACCGGGCAGCGCCTGGATCCAGCGGGTGACCCAGCTCTACAAGAGCGCGGTCTGGCTCAACCCGCTGCGCGAGGCCCACTGGAACTACACCCACTCCATCCGCATGATCCGCGAGCTGATGGAAGACCGCATGTACCCGCTGACCGTGGAAGGCCTGACAGAGGCCATGAAGGAACTGGCGCGGTAGGGTATGCGGAAGGTTTTGGAACTCGCTTAACCTGCCATGAAGAGATGCACTTTACCCTCCAGACACGTTCTGAGAGTGGTCCTTCATGCAAGCAATTTTCCGCCCGATCTCAATCCTCGCCTGCGCCCTTTTGCTTGCCGCCTGCGAGCGGAATGACCCGCGTTATCCGGTCTTTTATAGCTACCGCGTCGACGTGAAAGTCGATGGCGTTCCGGTCACCATCGAGCGGGTGATCAAATGCACGGGAACCCTGGTCACCGACTGGATGGTCTCTCCGGGAACCACGACCGGAGGCGACTATGCCAATCCGCCGGTGATCGGTGCCAAGGTTCCCGGCACCAAGTCGGCGGTCTACACGCCAGTGATACACGCTTGCCGTTGGGCATCGGCTAGCCCAAGCGAGATCGAGGAAGACAAAAAAAAGGTCCACCGGTTTCTGGCGCAACCTTTCACAGAAGAACACTCGAAGTTGAAACCGGATTCGAAGATGCCGGTCCTGTGGGTGAACGATGCCGAGACCTTCGACCGCATGGAATATTACGTCAGCGAGACGGGACTTTCCGGCAAGCAAGGCCATGTGGAGTTCATCAAGGTCTATCCGCCGGTCAAGGTCGATAGAAGAGCGTTCAGGGCATCGGAGAAGCGGGCAGGGACCGAAAGCCCGGATCTGACGCCGTTTATCTTTCCTAGGGACAACGACTACGCCTACGGCACGACGCTCTACAAGGAGCGCGGAATGCGACCGGGAATCCGTATTGTATCGGTCTGTTACGGGGCCTGGCGGTTTCCCAAGTCTGAATGGTCCAAGGTGCCAGGGCTTGAGGAATGGGTCGCAACATTACCTAAAAATGGGCGCGCTTATCTGATATCTGATGAGCTGTGGCCGAATTTCACACAGACGTTTCAACACGAAGGCTGGCGTAGTGACCCTTCTCTCGTTCCGGTTGGCTATATGCCGAAAGGAGAGGGTGAAAAAGTCGGTCGTTTCGCGACTTACGACACGATCCATCCGGTCTTTTCGACCGACGAAGGCTCTTATGTGGATCTCAATGAAAGTGGATCTTTCGGCTGCATTTATGAACCGATGTATCCCAACAGGTGGCAAATCAATGTCGACCGAAGCACGAAGCCGACTGCGTCTTATCCGATGAAGCTCGAAGCAAACCGACTTTGGGCTGATTTCAGGCCAGCAGATAATCCCGTCTATGTCGCTGAATTGGATGAATTCATTGTTTTTACGAGTCTTTCGGCCGGGCCGAATGTGCTCGATGAACCTGTTGTAAAAGGATGGAAAGAATGACAACGAGCATTGTCGACCAGTTCGACTGTCTGTGACATCTCAAGCCTCCTCTCCAAACCAAAACCGGGACCGGAAGGCTTTCCGCCTGCCGGTCCCGGTGCCTCAAAGCGAGGATAGGACGCCTCCCCTTCCCGGTCCGCATCTTACCCGCCGGGATGAAATCCTCTTGCCCTGAGGGATCTCGCCTCAGCCGCGCAGCACCATGACGGAGCACGGGGCGTGGCGGACGATATGGGCGGCGTTGGAGCCAATGAAATAGGTCGCAAGGCCCGGCTTGTGGCTGGTCATGAGCACCAGATCGCAACCCGTCTCCTGGGCGCTGTCGATCACCTCGTGATAGACGGAGCCCGTACGCACTTCCGTATCGACGGCTTCCGGCACCAGATCCATGCCCTTGGCCAGCTCGTCCAGCATCCTGCGGGTCTCACGCTCTTCCTTCTGCTGAAAACCGTCCGGCAGCTGGCTGGCGACAAAGCTCTGCACTTCCGGACAGACGCCCAGAAGATGCACCTTGCTGCCATGCTCACGGGAGAATTGGGCGGCCTTCTTGAGGGCTTCTTCGGCGAAGGCAGGCTCGGCCGGATCAACCGGCACCAGGATCTTCTTGAACATGTCGTTCTCCAGATTTCATTTAGCTGGATACTTAAACCTGCTCCAAAAACCGTCCTTGAGCTACGTCAATCTGGCGGGGGATTATCGAAATAACGCCCTGGCGTCACGCCAAAGGCCTTGCGGAAGACGGAGACGAAGGCGCTTGGCCCCTCATAGCCGAGTTTGTGCGACACATCCGACACGCTCATGCCGGTGGCCAGCAGCTCCAGCGCGCGGAACAGCTTGGCCTGGCGGCACCAGCTGCGATAGCTCAATCCCGTCTCCTGCGCGATGCGCCGCTCAAAGGAGCGCACCGAGGTCGCGCAGCGCTCTGCCGCCTCGCTGAGGCCGGGCACCTCGCCCGGACAGCGGACGATGCTTTCGCACAGATCCCTCAGCTTGCCCTCCCGTGGCATGGGCAGCTGCAACGGTGCCTCCGGCAGAACCCGCAGCTGGTCAAGGATCACCGCCCCGATCCGCGCCGCCGGCCCCTCGAGGGTCTCGGAGCGGGAAAAAGTCATGAACTCCAGGATCAGTTCGCGCAACAGCCGGGTAACCTGCACGACAACCGTCGAACGCGGCAGGCCGGGCGCCGCGTCTTCCGCCACATAGAGAAACCGCACGTCCGTATCTGCGAGATACCGTCCCCGGTGACTGACGCCCGCCGGGATCCATACTGCCCGCTCCGGCGGCACGAAAAAGGTTCCCGTCCCTGTCTCCAGCGCCGCCGATCCGCTGATCACGTGATAGAGCTGGCACGTGGGATGAGAGTGCCAGTCATTCAGACGCCCCCGTTTTCCCGTGCTGGCATAACCGAGCAGCGGGACATCTGGCAGCTCGTCCGGCAAATCGTAAAGTTCGGCATGAATGCTCATGATGCCCCCTCCCCCTTGCGTCCGGGCGTCCGGCGGCAGTGGCAACACCGGACCCGATTTTCGTCATTCTGGCGGATCAGAGACATATCTTGACGAAATAGCGCTAACACGCAACAGGACAATCCAGATAAAACGCTGAAATTCCCATCAGCAAAGCAGATTGACCATGAGTTACTTTACCCGTTCCGTTGAGACCCAGACCGCCACCGGCTGGCGCTCTCCCGCCGTTCTCCTGATGATCATGGCGGGTGCCATGCAGCTGTCCTTTGCGGCCTGGTGGAACCTCATGAACAATTTCGCGGTTCAGGAGCTCGCTTTCACCGGCAAGGAAATCGGCATTCAGCAGTCGATCCGCGAGATTCCAGGCTTCCTCAGTTTTGCGGCGATCTACTTCCTGCTGGTCATGCGGGAGCAGACCCTGGCCTATGTCTCGCTCGCCTTTCTCGGCATAGGCGTGGCGGCAACCGGCTATTTCCCGACTGCGACCGGGTTCTACATCACCACCTTCGTGATGTCCGTCGGCTTCCACTATTACGAGACGATGAACCAGTCCCTGTCCCTGCAGTGGCTGCCCAAGGCGACGGCGGCGGCCTCCATGGGCAAGATCGTCTCGGTCGGAGCCTTCGCCCAACTGGTCGCCTATGGACTGATCTTCGTCGGCTGGAAGACCTTCGACCTGTCCTTCACCACCGTGTTCCTGATCGCGGGCTGCATGACGCTGGCGGTTCTGGCCTTTGTCGTCTTCGCCTTTCCCAGCTTTAAAGAAGGTGTCCCCCAGCGGAAGAAACTGTTCCTGCGCAAGCGCTATTGGCTCTATTACGCGCTCACCTTCATGGCAGGCGCCCGGCGGCAGATCTTCACGGTCTTTGCGGGTTTCTTGATGGTCGAACGTTTCGGCTACCACGTTCATGAAGTCGCTGCCCTGTTCCTCTTGAACGGCCTGTTCTCCATGCTGCTGGCCCCCAAGATCGGCCAGCTGATCGTCCGCTTTGGCGAGCGCAAGGCCCTGATGGTGGAATATGTCGGACTGATCCTGGTCTTCGTGTCCTATGCCTATGTCACCGACGAGCGGATCGCCGCAGGTCTCTATGTGGTCGACCACGCCTTCTTTGCCATTGCGATCGCGATCAAGACCTATTTCCAGAAGATCGCCGATGCGCCGGACATTGCGCCAACGGCCGGTGTGGCCTTCACCATCAACCACATTGCCGCCGTCGTCATTCCGGTAACCTTCGGATTGATCTGGCTCGCCTCTCCGGCTGCGGTGTTCCTGACAGGAGCAGGCATGGCGCTCATCAGCCTGCTGCTCGCCTCCTTCATCCCGTCGGATCCGGATGCAGGCAACGAGGTCGACTTCTGGTTCCTGCCCCGGCCCATGACACAGCCGGCCGAGTAAAACCAAAGGGGCCGCGCTTCACAAAAAACCCGCCGGAGCGATCCGGCGGGTTTTATATGTCTACGGCATCTGCATGAAATGCCGGTCTCCCTCAAAGACGTTCAGAGCCGGGTCAGGCCTGGCGCTCAGGCACATGGACGATGAGGCCGTCCAGCTCATCTGTCACCTTGATCTGGCAGGACAGACGCGAGTTCGGCTTCACATCATAGGCGAAGTCGAGCATGTCCTCTTCCATGGGTTCAGGGGATCCGGTCTTGCCGGTCCAGGCCTCGTCCACATAGACATGGCAGGTTGCACAAGCGCAGGCACCGCCGCACTCGGCTTCAATTCCCTGCACCATGTTCTTGATGGCGTTTTCCATAACGGTGGAACCGACCGGAGCCTCGACTTCGGTACGGGCACCGTCTGCTGTGACATATGTGATTTTGGGCATGATCCGCGTCTGATCAGATGAGAAGGAATGGTTCCTTCCCGACATAAAGGTTTAGGCTCAAAGGTCAAGAACAGACACATGCCGAGCAAGGCGATTTGCAGCTCCGTGAGAACGCCGCCGCCCCAGGAGGCGGCAAGTCCCGGCCGCCACCCTTGCTAGTGTTGCCCAACCAATTCCGACCCCTGACTTCAGGTCAAACCTAAAGAAGGGAACCAATATAGTCATTGACCTCAGCGACCGCGGAGACCAGAGGCCGGAAATCCGGAGCACCGCCCGCTGCCAGAACAGCTTCCAGCTCTTCGCAAGCCTTTGCCACGTGGTCTGCTCCAATTGCCCTTGCGGACCCCTTGAGGGTGTGGATCAGATCCTTGCGCACCAGATCGGAGGCTTCCTGATCGATACGGGACATCATGCTGCTGGTCTGGGCCCGGAACATGCGAAGGACCTCGCGCTCCAGATCCCGGTTTCCGAGCGTATTGGCGGCCAAAGATACAAGATCAATGGGAGCCGGCTGCTCATGGCGGGTTTCAACCCGTGCTGTCGATGTCATAGCCATCTTGCGTTACCCCGCTTGGCTTGTTGGGGCAGCACCGCTTCTCCCCACGCGCAGCTGCCATAAGCACGATCTTGCGCCTCTAAACCAAACGGTCCGTTAAGACCCCTCCCTAACGTCAGGTGACTCGCGGATGTCCCCAATAAAGTGAATCTTTGGTTAACGTCTGTTGAGACACTTTAACGAATGGTTTCCGCCCTCCGGATAGCCCCTTCGCGGACGAGTTGGCCACTGTTTTGCCGGAGGCCGGAACAAACCGGGGCGCCGGTCCTGTTCAGGGCTTCACACCGAGAGCAGCCCGGCCCTTGTCCGTCAGCTTGCAGACAAGCCAGTCAGGCTTGATTGGGTTGGAAAACCAAGGCTCTGCCCATCCATGTTCAAGGCAGGATTGAATCGTGCGTGCCGGAATTTCGCGTCCGTTCCGGTCAAACAGCGGCAGTTTGCCACCGGCCTGAGACAGGCCCATTTTCAACCATCGCTGTTGCGCATCCGAGGGTACAGCCGGACGCTGACGTCCGATTTTCTCCGTCATGACTCGTCCTCCAGAGGCATTTCCCACTTCTCATCCACCATGATCAGGCACCTCTAGCCCCTTAAAACGATTGCTGTTTGTTGTTCCTTAGGCAAGAGTGTGCCATTAGGTAGAGCGATGCGGCAAGGTGGGGACAAGGCTGCGCAACTTCCTGTTGCCAGCCGGTCAGCGGCGGCCCCCTACCAAGCCAGGCCACGAAAAGCATCGAACACGTACGGTTTGCGCTTTTCATGGCCAGCGTGTCCGCTGTCCGGTCCAAGTCTCCGGCTGCGGATTAGTATTGAGTACGGACGTGAGGCGATCCAACAATGGCAAATCCCCCGAAGGTGAAAGATCCTGCGGAAGCGGCACTGTCCGCTGTCGAAGAAGCTCTGAAGCTTGACTTTGGCGGCCCGGACACCGGCGGCAACGCAACAGCGTCAGCCAGCCCTATGGCAAGCGAGCCGGATTCCCAGAGAAAGACCTCCAGCAAGGCGGAAGAGCGCGAAGAAGGTGGCAGCCGCCGCCGTCGCGGCCGTGGCGGACGCCCGCCCGCAGCCAATGACGACCGGCGCAGCATCGGCAACCTGATCTATTCGCTTCAGCGCCGTCCGTCTTCGGTTCCGTTCTGGGGAGCCCTCGCCCTGTCGATCGTCTGGGCAACCGTTGGCTTCAGCCTGACCATGTCCGCCTTCGGCGATAAGCTGTCGAACGCTTCAGGTCTCGGCAACCTCAGCCAGTCTCCCGAGCTGATCCTCTCCGCGGTTGCCATCGTGGTACCGATCGTCTTCTTCTGGGTCATGGCGATGATGATCTGGCGTGCGCAGGAAATGCGCATCGTCGCGCGTGGCATGACGGAAGTCGCCCTGCGTCTGGCAGAGCCGGAAGACATGGCGAAAGAGTCCATCCTGTCTGTCGGCCAGGCCATCCGCCGCGAAGTCTCCGCAATGGGAGACGGTATCGAACGGGCGATTGCACGTGCCAGCGAACTGGAAGTGCTCGTTCACAACGAAGTCTCCTCGCTGGAACGCTCTTATAATGACAATGAGCTGAAGATCCGGTCCCTTATTGAGGAACTGGTTTCCCAGCGCGAGTCCATTTCTCTGAATGCTGACCGTGTCCGTGAGACGATCTCCGGCGCACACGAGAGCTTTGCCGCACAGCTTTCCAGCGCCTCTGAGGAAATCGGTTCTTCCGTCGACAAGGCAACCGAGCGTCTTGTTGAATCCGTCAGCTCCCGCATCGAGCACATGACCGGCGCGGTGGACACCCGTATCAATGCCCTGAGCGAAAGCCTCAACGCTTCCGGCAATGAACTGGTCGAAGCACTGACCGTGCGTGCAGATGACTACGTCGCCCGCCTGTCCTTGACCGGCAACGAGCTGGTCGACAACCTGTCCAAGACTGGTAACGAGATCTGGGAAAACCTTTCCCTGCGCGGTACCGAGGTTAATGACCGTTTCGAGATCACGGCAAACAGCTTCGTGGAAGCCCTTTCCATCCGCGGCACCGAGATCAACGAAACGCTCAACTCCTCCAGCTCCCGTGTGGTGGAAACCCTCACCCAGAAAGCGGAGGAATTCCGCAACGCTCTGGAAAGCACCGGCGCGACCGTTGGCGACACCATCAGCCAGCGCAGCCAGGAAATCAACGAAACCCTCAATTCTTCCAGCTCCCGCGTCATCGAGACGATCAGCACGAAGACAGAGGAGTTCCGCACCGCCCTGGAAGCAACCGGCAACTCGGTCGGCGACACGATCAGCCAGCGCGGCGAAGAGATCAACGCCAACCTGTCGATCACCAGCAGCCGCCTGATCGATACGGTTTCCGCCCGCACCGAAGAGCTTATCTCCACGGTCGATACCCGCGTCACCAATCTGGACAACTCCCTTGCCGAAACCGGCAACCGGGTGGTCGAAAGCATTTCCGAACGCGGCCAGGAAGTTACCAACACCATCTCCCTCCGCGGCGCGGAAATCGTCGATACCCTGTCCGAGCGCAGCTCTGAAGTGGCCGAAATCCTCCGTGGAACAGGCGAATCCATCGTGGTTGACCTGTCCCTGCGCGGCGGCGAAATCGCCTCCAAACTGGACGAGACTGCCGGCACGCTTACCGAGACCATCACGGTCCGCGGCGGCGAACTGGCCGAAAAGCTCGATACGATCTCCGAACGCATCTACACAGCGATCTCCATCAATGGCACCGAGCTGGACGAGCGGCTGGCCGCCCGTTCCAACGAGATGGCCACGATCATGGAACAGCAGAGCCTCGGCTTCCGCGAGTCCCTGGAAAGCGTGTCCTCGGATATTTCCGCGACCCTTGGCTACCAGACGCACGAAATCACCCAGCGCCTGGCCGACACCGGCACCTCTCTTGCCGAACTCATCGGCAGCCGGGGTGAACGGGTTGCCCAGAGCATCAATGCTGCTGGCGATCTGATCAGCGAAACCCTGGAAACCCGAGGGCAGATTCTGACCGACGGCCTCGCCACGCATCTTGGCGAACTGGACAAGATCGTCACCGAGAAGGGCGGCGCCCTGGTTCAGGCTTTCGACACCAAGTCCCTGCTGCTGTCGGAATCTCTCGACAGCCGTCTTGCGACGCTGGACACGACCTTCTCGGCCCGCATCGACAGCATGGACGCGTCTCTGGGAAGCCGGATCAACACGCTCGACCTTATCCTCGATCAGCGGACTGCAACCTTCGAGGCAGCGCTCGAAACCCGGACCAACCTGCTCTCCGAAGCCATCGAACAGCGGACCTCCGGCATTTCTGAGGCTCTGGAAGAAAAGACCCGGAACATCTCCGACATTCTGGCCGACCGTTCGGATGCCATCACCATCCAGCTCGGCCAGCGCGTGGAAGCTGCAGGCACCACCCTTGCCGACCGCGCCGAAGAGATCACCAAGTCGCTGTCGGAACGCGTAGATTACGCCGCGACCTCCATGGCGGAAAAGGCGGATCATCTGGCAGCAACCATGTCCGCCGGAACGGAACGCATTGACGAAACCCTCGACAACCGCGCCCGTCAGATCAGCGAAACACTGATCTCCCGGACCCGCGAGATCGCCAAGGCCTTCGTCGATGGCCAGGAAGAAATGACCAGCGCGCTCGACAACCGTCTGGTGGAAGCAGGCTCTGTCCTGTCCCGCCAGAGCGAGCAGCTGACGGATGCCCTGTCCGAGCGGATCGCAGAGATCAACGTCGCCCTTGGCGCCAAGGTCTTTGAAGTTGCCGAAACCCTCGACACCCGCGCAGGCCAGCTGGAAACCGTCCTGACCGAGCGTCTGGAGCAGATCTCCGGCACCCTGACCGGCGAAAGCGAGAAGGCCCGCGACATCCTGACCGGTGTCATCTCCGAGGCCAGCCAGACCCTTTCGGGCGAAAGCGCCCGCATGCGCGACATGGTCAAGGAAGCGGTGACTCAGGCCGTCGACTCCCTGTCCGAAGAGCGCACCCGCACAGTCGACCTCGTCACCGAAAGCGTCAATGCTGCGACCAGCAAGCTGTCTGGTGAAGGCGACCGCATGCGCCAGATCGTTCTGGGCTCCGTGGGTGAAGCCCGCGGCGTTCTGGTCGGCGAAGCACAGCGTGCGGCCGAGGCCATCACAGGCGCCATGTCCTCCGCGACAGGCTCTCTGCAGGGTGAAGGCGAGCGGATCCGCGAACTGGTGCTCTCTGCTGTTGGAGAAGCCGCCCGCAGCCTGGCCGCAGAAAGCGAAAAGGCCCGGACGCTCTACGCCGGGACCTTGGCCGAATTCTCCGGCTCCCTCACCGGGGAGAGCGAGAAGGTCCGCACCGACATGGCACGGACCATTGCCGAGATCTCGGGCAACCTGTCTGCAGAAAGTGAACAGGCCCGGCTGACCCTGCACAAGACGCTGGAAGAGATCCGCGGCCAGATGACCGGCGAAGCCGACATGGTTCGTGCAAGGGTCAATGCAGCGATCAACGAAGCAGCAGACCTGCTGGCGCGCCGCGGCAATGCCGTTGCAGCCGAACTGCTGGAAAAGGCAACCACACTCAACGAAGCCTTCGGCGCCCGCTCGGGAGAGCTGGCCAAGCTCGTCGGCACGGATGGCAACGAGCTCATCGAAGCCATCGAACTGCGGGCCAGCGACCTTACAGGCCGCGTGTCCGCAATTCACCGCGCGATCCTGGATGCGATCACCATCAAGGGCCAGGAAGTCAGCGATACCTTTGCCCAGAACGGCCTGGAAGCAACCCGCTCCCTGGTCGATGCAGGTGACCGTATCGCCCTGACCCTGAACGAACGCACCGAGCAGGCTGCGGCCCTGATGACCGATACGCGGAACCGTCTGGAAACGGACATCTCCGCGATCCTCGATACGGTCAGTGCGAAGGGCCAGGAAGTCAGCGAGCGGTTCACCCAGAACGGCATGCAGGCAACCCGGTCCCTCGAAACCGCAGGCGACCGCATCGCGGCCACCCTGACCGAGCGCACCGAACAGGCCGCAAGCCTGATCGGCGAGACCAAGCACCGCCTCGTGGACGATATCACCGTCATCCTCGACGCTGTCTCAGCCAAGGGACAGGAAGTCAGCGGCTCGGTGGCTCAGAACGGCCTGGATGCCGCCCGCTCCCTGGAAAGCGCCGGCGACCGCATCGTCACCGCCCTCACCGCACGTGCGGAACAGGCTGCAAATCTGCTGGGCGACACCAAGCACCGCCTGGAAGCCGATATCTCGGCTATCCTGGCAAAGCTGGATCAGTCCAACGCGGTCCTGCAGGGTGTCGTCAGTTCTGCCGAAACCAATCTTTCGGACGTCGAGATCAACCTCGGCCGCCGCGCAAACGAGTTCCGCAACGCCGTTGAACGGGCCGTTGCTGAAACCAACTCGTCCACCGGCGTCATCGGTGAACAGGTCGATGCTCTGCGCACCGTTACCGAGACGACCCTTGCAGACATCCAGACGCTGGCGTCGCGCTTTGCCGATCATGCTGGCGAGCTGAACACAGCAGCACGTCATCTGGACGATACCAACCGCTCCGTGGACAAGCGCATCTCCGAGCGCCGCACGGCCATCGAACAGGTCGCAGACACCCTGCTGGCCAAGACCGAGGCTGTCGACAACTTGATGCGCAGCTTCACCAGCACCCTTTCCGAGACGCTGGAAACAGCCGACGACAAGGCACGTGAAGCCGCCCACATGCTGGGAGCCGCCGCAGAGGCTGCAACCAAGCAGGTGTCCGAACAGTTCGAGTCCATGCGCATGACCGCTGGCATGGAAGGCCAGAAGGCCCGTGACGCCATCCGCTCCGCGCAGGATGACATCATCTCGGAAATGACCCGGACCGTGGCAGATGCGACAGAGCGCTTCAGCGATGCGGCGACCCGCATGCGCGACGTTGCCCGCGACGTCAACCGCGAGCTGGAGGCCACCCGCAACGAGCTGAAGCAGGGCGTTCTGAACCTGCCGGAAGAAGCCGAAGAGTCAACAGCTGCGCTGCGCAAGGTGGTCAAGGAGCAGATCCGCGCCCTGACCGAGCTGTCGGATATCGTCTCCAAGCAGTCCAACGCTCTGGATATCTCCCGCCCGGGTGACCGCCAGGCAGCCGCCGCTCCTGCCGCCTATGCGGCACCGGCACGTGCCCAGACGGTCAGCCAGCCAGCTCCCGAGCCGCGCAAGGAAGTCCGTCAGGAGCCGCGCCCTGCCCCGGCAGCCCGCGCTGCAGAACCGGCACGCCGTCCGGCAGCCCCTGCGGCTCCAGCCGCTGAGGCTGGCTCCAAGGGCTGGGTCTCTGATCTCCTGCGCCGAGCCTCCCGCGATGAGGACCAGGGCCAGGCTCAGGGACGCTCCCCGCTCCACACGGTGGAAAGCCTGAACTCGCTCTCCGTGGACATTGCCCGGGCGATCGATCACGAGACCTTCGTGGATCTGTGGGACCGGTACAAGCGCGGCGAAAGCCACGTCTTCACCCGCCGTCTCTACACCCTGCAGGGACAGCAGACCTTTGACGAGATCCGTCAGAAGTATGCCCGCGATCCCGAGTTCCGTACCGCCGTGGAGCGTTACGTGGCAGACTTCGAGCAGTTGCTCGCCCAGGTCTCCCGCAACGACCGTGACAACATGCTGAGCCAGACCTATTTGAGCTCGGACACGGGCAAGGTCTACACCATGCTGGCCCACGCCAGCGGCCGCCTCGACTAAGAGGCAGCACCTAAGCGAAACAGAAAAAGGCGGGCCTCACAGACCCGCCTTTTTTCTTACGCCGAACACAACAACGAATGCCAGGCAACCCAACTGCCGTAAGGTAGCTTCAAGTCAGCTCCCGCAATCCGTCCGGTGTTTCGATACTCGCCCGATAGCGCACTTCTGGCCCTTGAACGATCGAAAGCGGGCAATCAATTGCAAGAGCCTGATAAAGCTCCCCGATGCCGGCCGGATCTGGGTGTTCAAGTACCAGCGACGAAAACCGGGCGCCCAGATCGGGGATCGTGGCGATGTAGCCCGCATCGCCCCAATGGTCGATGAGGGACGGAAGCGCGCCATCAAGCGGTAGGGAGCCATCCTTAGGGATACTGAAGGCAAAATCCGGATCTCCGGTAGGAAGAGCAACCATTTGGCCAAAATAGGCGCTTTGGATGGCAAGAACGGTATCTAGAGAAGGCGTATTTGCGACCCATCCTCTCAGCCGCCGGCCTTTGTCCCAGTCCGACCGGACATTGACCTGATCGCCAAGTCCGAACCATCGGGGCCTGTCCGGCTCCTTCCCCGCCGGATCGAGCGCAACGATCTCGAGATAAACTGAGTTTCCAAGCTGGAGCCTATGATTGTGCGTTCCCATGTAGTCGTGACGGCTTCCGGAGGGCACCTCCAAGCCAAGGCACTCAACGACATGAGCCACACCTTCGGCAATCGTGGGAGCTATCACTGTAAGATGGTCAAGTTTCAACACGCTTTGAAGCTCCGCTGAACCAGATAATAGTTCCAATATCCTGATAGGCGACGATGCGCTATCCGATCTTAAGCCAGATAGGATGCTATGTATCCGCCAAGAACAAGAACCTCTGTTAACGCCGGAGGCATTTCATTGTTCTGTTCATGGCTCCCCCTCTCCGCCGCATCGGGGGATTTAGCCCTTGACCAGCACGGCAGACGCCTTCAACGCTAAAGGAGTTGAATCGTTTTAAACTCCAGCTGATTGCGCCATGTCCGTCTCCAGTCCCTCCCCCGCCCTTGGTTTTGGCACCGCGTTCCTGGGTTTCGCGCTTTATGCTACCCACGATGCCATCACAAAGCACCTTGGAGGCGACTACTCGGTCTTCCAGATCATCTTCTTCGCGATGCTCTTCGCCTTCGTGCCGACTTCCCTGATGATCCTGAGCGACAAGGCGGTCGACAATTTCCGGCCGCGCTATCCCTGGCTGGTTCTTCTGCGCTCTGCGCTCTCGCTTCTGGCGCTCTCCTGTGCCTTCTACGCCTTCACCCACCTGCCGCTGGCGGAGGTCTATTCGCTGCTGTTTGCGACGCCTTTGCTGATCACGATCTTTTCCATTCCGCTGCTGGGGGAAGTTGTCCGTCTCCAGCGCTGGATGGCGGTCATCGTCGGACTGATCGGCGTCCTGATCGTTCTGCGCCCCGGCACATCAGAGCTGACCCTCGGCCACATTGCCGCGATGACCTCCTCCTGTGCCAGCGCAATGGGAAACATCGTGATCCGCAAGATCGGCTCTCAAGAGCGGTCCGCGGTCCTGATTCTCTACCCGATGCTTCTCTCGCTCGTGGTCATGGGGGCGCTGCTGCCGAATATCTATGTTCCGGTTCATCTGCCGGACCTCGGCTTCATGGCCCTGCTCGGCTTCCTGTCGGTCACCGCTCAGTTCTGCGTGATCCTGGGGTACAGGTCAGCCCCTGCTGCGGTCATTGCGCCAATGCAATACAGCCAGATCATCTGGGCGACGGTTTTCGGCTTCTTCTTCTTCAACGAGACCCCGGATATCTATGTCGGCATTGGCTCGTCGATCATCATCGCCTCGGGGATCTTCATCGTCTGGCGCGAGTCCCTGGCAGATGTATCCGCTCAGCGTCCCGTGCTGCGCATGTCGTTCCCGAAATTCGGGATTGGCGGCTTGCTGCGCCGCTAAGGCAGGCCCGGTTGATACAGAGGCGGGCATACCATCTCCGGCGCACACCGGCATCTGGAAAGCACAGAAACGCTCCCTGAGGCCTCTCAGGTACGGCTGAGGACCCAGGCAGCCAGTTCAGCCATGACCTTGATGGCGGAGGCATCAAGCGCCGCAACGGCTTGGTCCACCCCTGCACCTGAAACAGCTGTCTCTGCCCGGAAAACCTGTGTGCTGATGGCCCGGCCATTGCGGTCATTGACCAGCTTCGCCGAGAGTTCGACCAAACCGCGCTTTGGGCCGTCCACCCGGATCTCGAAGGCACGCAGCTCGGTCTGAAGCTGATAATCGATCAGCAGCCCATCTCCCGGAAAGCCGACACCGCCAAGACGGCCGGTATTCTCCAGCGTCTGGACAATACGCGCCTGCAGAACATCTGGAAGCGCATCCGCCCAGGCGATTCCAGGAAAGTAGCTATAGGCCTCACCCCGGTCCACAACAGCAACGTAATTGCTGTCGAGAGCGTTGAGGGCACGCGGGCGTGGCACGAGTATCTGCTTGCCGCCACGGCGCAATCCCGCTTGCTCCGCCCCTATTTCCGGAGCACTGAGAGCATAGAGAGCGGAAGGAGCCGAGCTCGCGCATCCTGCGAGCAGCAACCCGCCCGCAGCCGCGCCAAAAGCCAGCAACTGTCTGCGATTGCATGCAGCACCAAGCCCGGCCTCTGCAGACTGCTCACTGGAGCTCTTGCGTGCGTTACCGCCCCGTTCCCTCTGCAAACCCATCATCCTTCCGTCACCGGCGCCGGCCGCCATTATAGGTGGGAACTTCCTCACCGCCAAAGATGATCCTGTTCGGATTTCTATTGAAGGTTTCGACAGCCCTCTGGATCGAGACCAGTGTCCGGTTGACCTGCGCCATCGCGGCTGCAAAGTCGGAAGATCCCTGATTGGTGAATTTCTGCAAGCCGCTGGCGATCGAGTCAGCGCGTGAAGAGAAGGCATCTGCCACCTTGCGGATCGAGGCAGCAGCTTTGGTCGCTTCAGCGATAAAGCCTTCGCCATCGCCTTCGACCATGGTTCCGACCTTGTCGACGATCCCCTGGATCCGCATCGAAGTCGCATTCAGATTGGAGGCGACCTGCTTTGCATCCGTTATGATCTGATCCACATCCGGCGTGCGCTGGCGCAGATCCGCACTCATGTTCTCAATATTCGCCGCAGCCGAACGGGCCGAGGCAATCGTGTCACTGATGGTCTGGGTCTGGGTGGACAAGCTTCCGGTCACTGTCTCCACATGGTCAATGATCCCGGCCACCTTGGCTGAATCGACAGCCGCAACCAGACCATTCACCTTGGCAAAGACTTCCTTGCCGTCCTTGAGGATCGCCGTGATGTCCTCATTGCTGTCACGGACCGTCTGGGAGACAGAAGCAAGATTGTCCATCGTCTGCGACGAGGAGGCGATTATCCTGTCGATTTCAGGCGTGCGCTTTTCCAGAACCTCTCCGAGGGCAGACGCCCCCTTGACCACCTTGTTGACGTCCTGTGGATCGATCTGCGCGATAATCTGCTGAACCTGTCCGACACTCGAATTCAACTGCTTCGAGAAGGAGTCCAGCTCCTTTGCGGCGCTTTGCGCGTCGGCAACGACCTGATCGATACCTTCTCCCGCGTTCCCGAGGCTCTTACTGAACTTCTCCATATCATCGACGATTTGGGAAACCTTATCGGAAGGCACTGCGGCAAGGATCCGCTCGCCTTCCTGAACCAGAGTCTCCATCCGCCCGGCGAGGCTGGTGAAGGCGTCACTGGCCTTGCCGATGCTGCCCATGAA
Organism: Roseibium litorale; assembly: GCF_014842915.1. Taxonomy (GTDB): domain Bacteria; phylum Pseudomonadota; class Alphaproteobacteria; order Rhizobiales; family Stappiaceae; genus Roseibium; species Roseibium litorale. Next base: position 529,438 of record NZ_JACYXI010000001.1, read on the forward strand.
GTCCTTGACGCCATCAGAATTGGAGGCCAGCGCATCTGAAAAAGTTTCCACATTTTCCAGCGTCCGGGTCACCGTGGGACTGTTCGTCTTCAGGAACTCGTCAATCGTATCCATGGTCGAATCAGCCTTCTTGAGCGCATCGCGCACCCCTCCGGTGATGTCGTCATAGAGCGACCTTTCGGCCTTGATGACCGGGATCGTATCGGATTCAGGATCCAGCAGCAGCGGCGCGCTCTGGCTGCCGCCGTTCAGATCCACATAGGCAACACCGGTCAATCCGGTGAAGTTGAGCGAGGCAGTCGTGTCCGTGCGCAAGGGAGTGCTCGGCTTCACCCGCACGGTCGCCACCACCACCTTGGGATTGGACGGATCGAAATCAAGCGAGCGCACGTCCCCGACCTTGATGCCGTTGAACAGCACCTGCCCACCCACGGGCAGACCTGTTACGGGCGCAGGAAAGACAATCTTGAGGAAGAGATTCTCCCGGGATTCCGCAGTTGCTGCCAGCCAGTACACGAACCCGAACGCGCCGATCAGCGTCGCCAGCATGAAGGCGCCGATGATTATGTAATTCGCACGGGTTTCCATTCCTCGATCCTTCAGATCCTGCGTAAGGCCCGCTCACCGCGGAAGTAGGACACCACCCAGGGGTGATCGTTCTTCATCATGTCGTCGATCGTTCCGATCACGAGAACACGCTTTTCCCCCAGAACCGCGATACGGTCGCAGATTGAATGGAGGCTGTCGAGATCATGGGTGACCATGTAAACTGTCAGGCCGAGCGTCTCTCTCAGGTTCGCAATCAATTGATCAAATGCAGCCGCTCCGATCGGGTCCAGACCGGAGGTCGGCTCGTCCAGAAACACCAAATCAGGGTCCAAGGCAAGCGCACGGGCCAAACTCGCCCGCTTGATCATCCCACCAGACAACTCCGAGGGAAACTTGCCGGCGGCGTCCTGGGGCAGTCCCACCAGCTCGAGCTTCAGCATCGCCAGCTCATCCATGAGCTTGGGAGACAGGTTAAGATGCTCGCGCATGGGAACCTGGATGTTCTGCTTCACCGTAAGCGATGAGAAAAGTGCACCTTGCTGGAACAAGACCCCCCACCGGCGTTCCACCATCTTGCGCTCTGCGGCGGTGGACCGGTCCAGATCGTGACCGAAAACCTCGATCTTTCCGGACCGCCTTGGTGTCAGGCCGAGGATTGCACGCATAAGCACTGACTTCCCCGTGCCCGATCCGCCCACGAAGCCCAGAACCTCCCCGCGCCGCACATCCAGATCAAGATTGTCGAGGATCACCTTCGAGCCGAATGCGACAGTCACGCCCTTGACCGACAGGATGACACCGGCCCCGTCTCCCGCCGTCTCACGGCCTCCGGTGTCTTCCGCGTCCATGCCCTGTCTCATCCCTGCCTCAAACGCCAATGGCCGCAAAGAAAATGGCGAAGAGGCCATCCACCACGATCACGAGAAAAATGGCTTTGACGACCGACATGGTAGTCTGACGCCCAAGCGAATCTGCGGAGCCTTCAACCTTCAACCCTTCGACGCAGGCAATCAACCCGACGATCAGTGCCATGAACGGGGCCTTGACCAGCCCGACCATCAGCGTCTCCATCGTGATTGCTTCTCTGAGACGGATCAGGAAGGCAGCCGGCGGAATATCCAGATAGATCCATGCCACAAGCCCGGACCCGACGAGAGATGCCATATCCGAGATGAATGTCAGGATCGGCAGCGCGAGCATCAGCGCCAGAATGCGCGGAAGGACCAGGACCTCGGTCACGCTCAAGCCGATGACATGCAGCGCGTCGACTTCTTCCCGCATCCGCATTGCGCCGATTTCAGCCGTGAATGCAGAGCCTGACCGACCAGCGACCATAATGGCCGTCAGGATCACGCCGATCTCGCGCAGCACCAGGATTCCCGCCAGATCGACGACATAAAGGTCTGCGCCGAATTGCCTCAGATAAAAGCCGCCCTGCTGGGAGATGATCGCGCCGATCAGAAAGCTCATCAGGGCGACGATGGGAACCGCGCCGATACAAGACCTATCGAACTGAACCGCGACGGAAATACCGCGCAGCCGTTTGGGCTGCACCAGCACAGTGAAAAGCACCATGCCCAGCGAGCCGAATATATGAAGCATGGCCAGCAAGTCATGCCAGATCGCCACAACCTGGCGTCCGGTGGCCTCCAACATCCCGACTATCGAGAAGCGGGATTTCTCTGGCTTGAATGCGGGAGGGTGGTGTTTCTCCAGCTCGGAGAACAACACAGTCCGCTTTTCATCAAGACCGCACAGCTTGACCCGGGTACCGCCAAACTCGAGTGCCCCTTGCAAGCGGTGGATAATCCAGGCACCGCTCGTGTCTAGAACACCGATGGCCGACACATCGAGCACAACGCCCTGATGGGGCCCCTTCCTGAACCCGTCAAGCAAAGCCTCGGCTTCGGCAGCCGTGCTGATGACCCAGTCGCCGGACAACTTGAGCCGTAGAACATCACGGTCGGACTCACTCGCGCAGGCCGGAGGGGTATTTTTCTCCAAGAACGCCATTCCGGACTGTAGACCCCCTTGCCGCTCGTTCGCTGACCCTCGTATACCTTGACAAGGAGTTGATCGTCCAGACGCCTCCCCGTCAGGCCCAACCGGAGTCCCATTTATGATTATCGAGCATCCCTATCTTCTGTTCCTCGGCGATGTGCATGACGCCCTGGCCGCAAAAACAGCGACCGGCATTGTGGACTGGCGCAAGGACTGGTGCAAAGGCCAGCTGCGTCTGCCCGGATGCGCCGCGGACACGGGACTGCCTGACATGAGCATTTCCGAAGCCGCCGCGGCAGGCGTGAAGACCATGGTGGTTGGCGCGGTGAACGCAGGCGGCCGCCTGCCCGAGCACTGGATCGCATCCGTTGTCGAAGCCCTGGATGCGGGGCTTGATGTTGCAACCGGCCTGCATGTGCGCCTGGAAAGCATCCCGGCAATCAAGGAAGCCGCGCAGCGCAATGGCCGCAAGCTGTTCGACGTGCGCCACAGCACTCAGACCTTCGACACAGGCAAAGGCACCAAGCGGTCCGGCAAGCGCATTCTGGCCGTCGGCACGGATTGCTCCGTCGGCAAAAAATACACAGCGCTTGCCATGGACAAGGCAATGAACGAGCGCGGCTACACCAGCTCCTTCTGCGCCACTGGCCAGACCGGTGTCTTCATTTCCGGCCGGGGCGCTGCGCTGGATGCGGTGGTCGCCGACTTCATTTCCGGTGCCGCCGAGTGGATTTCGCCAGAGACCGAAGACAATCACTGGCAGATCATCGAAGGTCAGGGGTCCCTGTTCCACCCGTCCTTCGCGGGCGTCACCCTCGGCCTGCTGCACGGCTCCCAGCCGGACGGTTTCATCGTCTGCCATGAGCCGACCCGCAAGACCATGCGCGGTGTAAAGACCCCGCTGCCGACGATCCAGCAGGTCATTGACCTGACCATCCAGTGCGGTCAGCTGACCAACCCGGACATCCGCTGCATCGGCATTGCAATCAATACCTCGGCACTCGGAGAAGACGAAGCAAAGGCCTATCTGGCCGAAGTGTCCAAGGCCCATAATGGCCTGCCGGCAACCGACCCGGTCCGTTTCGGCATGGAAAACATCGTCGACCGGGTCGCAAGCGAGTTCGGTGCTCCATGACCCGGACACTTGCGATCGAAACGGAAGCGTTCGAGATCGCGGGAGGTGGCTTTGCCATCTCCCGTGGCCGGAGAACCCACGCGCATGTTCTGCTCGTCACCCTGACCGACGGCTCCTTCGCGGGCCGCGGCGAGTGTGTGCCCTATGCCCGCTATGGTGAAAGCCTGGAAAGCGTGGAAGCGCAGATCCGGGCCGTCGCAGCAGACCTGGAAAAAGGCGCAAGCCGCGCTGACATCCAGACCCTGATTCCCGCCGGAGCCGCACGGAACGCAGTCGACTGCGCGCTGTGGGATCTGGAGGCCAAAATGCTGGGCAAGAGCGCCTCGGAGCTGGCGGGGCTTCCAGCTCTCAAGCCCGTCACGACGGCCTACACATTGAGCGTGGATACGCCCGGAAAGATGGCGGAAGCAGCGGCAAAGGCTGCCGCGCGTCCGCTTCTGAAGGTGAAGCTGACCGGTGCGGGTGATGACGAGCGCATTGCTGCGGTTCGCGAGCATGCGCCCTCCTCAACCCTGATCGTGGATGCCAACGAGGCCTGGGACGAGGCCTGCTTCGAAACCAACATGGCTGCTTGCCTGAAAGCAGGCGTTGCCCTGATCGAACAGCCTCTTCCTGCTGGCAAGGATGGGCTTCTGGCGGACATGGACCGGCCCGTCACGGTCTGCGCCGATGAAAGCCTTCACACCAGTGCCGACCTAAAAAGCCTTCGTGACCGTTACGATGCAGTCAACATCAAGCTCGACAAGGCTGGCGGCCTGACCGAAGCCTTGCTGATGGCCCGGGCAGCAAGAGATCTGGAGTTCAAGGTGATGATCGGCTGCATGCTGGGCACATCTCTCGCGATGGCCCCTGCCGTGCTGATTGCCCAGATGGCGGACTTTGTTGACCTCGACGGCCCGCTGCTGCTGGCGCGTGACAGGCAGCCAGGACTCACATTCGAAGGCAGCAGCCTGTTCCCGCCGGAGCCCGCTCTCTGGGGCTGATATCCCGATTTCCAGGCAAGCCGCTTCAGCACCTTTCAGGTTTCCGGAGCGGCTTGTTCCAAGCTCTGCTCAGGTCAGAATCATCTGCGCCGCGACAAGGCCAATGACGGCCACAACAAGAGCCGTCATCCAAAACGAAGGTGCCCTCACAGGAGCGGATGACCCGCCTGATGTGGAGTTGAACAGCCGGACACCAGACCTTCGGCCGAGCGACCGGTTTGAGACACGGGCAAAGCGTCTCTTTAGATCGTCTGCCCGCTTTTCCGGATCGTAGCCGGGGGTTCTGCGGGCCGGTGACGGAGCCTTGACCATATGCTCCTCCCCTTTTCTCTTGGCAGGCCAAGCCTGAAAACATGCATCTGTCTGTAAAAAGACAGGTAGGAGCGGCATGAGCCATGACCAAGAAAAAACAGGAAACCTGACAGATCTTTAATCTGCCGCCGCCTCAGCAATGGTCCGCTGCATCAAGGGGCGCAGAGCAATCAGTCCGGCAAGAGCGACACAGGACAAACCCGACATCAGCCAGAACGGATAGCCCGGGTTCCACTGGTACAGCGGACCGCATACGGCATATCCCACGGCCATCAGGATGCCATTGGACGCGGCCAGAAAGCCCTGCCCCGTCGCCGCCCATTTTGGCGGAACAATCCGGGACAGGTAACCGACGCTGCCAAGATGCGCCATGCCGAACGTCATCGTATGCAACAGCTGCAGCAACGCCATGGACCAGAAGTCTTGGGCAAACGGAAAGAGACCCCAGCGCAGAATACCCGCCCCAGCGCCCATCAGAAGCAGCGTCAACGGATAGGCAGTCAGCCCGAGCCGTCCGGCAAACAGGAACAGGCCGATTTCTGCCGCCACGCCTGTCGACCATAAGACGCCGATGAGAAATTCGGAAACATCATGGGCTTTCCAGAAAAGCGTCGAGAAGCCGTAGAATGCGGCGTGGCTGCCTTGCAAAAGACCAACCACCGCAAGAATGAGCCAGAAGGCCGGGCGCAGGAACAGGCGGGGCCTCTCGTCCGCAGTTCCCCCTTCCGCCCGCACGGAACTGACCTGCGGCGGCAGAGAAATCGCCACCAGACCGGTGGACAGGATCCCGATCATGACCGCAACCACAGCCGGAGTGCTGCTGTCCAGAAGGATCAACCAGCCACCGATCATGTTCGACACGACAAAGGCGGCAGATCCCCAAAGCCGCATCCGGCCATAATCGGCTCCATAGTTGCGGACGACATCCAGAGCATAGGCATCACTCAAGGGAACGACTGGCGACCAGAACACCAGAAGGCCGACGACAGCAATCAGCGCGTTCCAAACACCGCCTGTCATCAGAAAGAAAACAAGAAAAGCAATGCTGGCGAGGGAATAAAGCAGGATGGACAGCCGGCGCCGGCCCGTATGATCTGACAATCCAGTCATAAGAGGATTGGCAATAATACGGGCTATTGTCCCGGCCCCAAGAATAAAACCGATTTCCTCTACGGGAATGCCCCGATCTTTTAACACCAGGGGAAAAAACGGCAGAAAGATGCCAAACCCAAGGAAATAGCTGGCGAACAGGCAGCCAACCCTGAGGCTGAGCCCTTTTCCAGAGGTCATCATTTTACTGTTCCGGACGTAGGCCTAAAGGGATGTTAACTCTTTTGCCCTTAGGCTGCATTGGAGTGTCGTACGAGTTACGGCAATTCATAAGAACAAGGCAAGCAGAGATAACCATTTCGATGCAACCCACTGATGCACATGATGAACTGGCACCACTGGCCGATGCGGAGTATGTCACGCTCGAGCAGACGCTTATGGAGTCGGATCGCGGCCGGCGTTTTCTGAGCGAGTTCCTGAAACGCAACAAGACGCCTGAGACTGTTCAGATTCTTGACGCCATCCAGCGGCTCGAAAAGACCATGACGCGTCAGCGCAAGGTCCCGGACCTTGACCGCATCCGGCTCGACATTGCCGACATGCACGAGGCGATCGAGCGCACCAAGAACGAAATCGCGAACATCAAGGCTGAAGGCGGAGACACCAACCGCTTTACCGATGCTTCTCACGAGCTGGACGCGATCATCACCCAGACCGAAGGCGCAACCCAGACCATTCTGGAGGCTGCCGAGCAGATTCAGGAACAGGCCTGGACCCTGCGGGAAAAGGGCGCGGACGAAGCCGTCTGCGACGAGATCGACGCCAAGGCGACCGAGATCTTCATGGCCTGCTCCTTCCAGGATCTGACCGGTCAGCGCACGAACAAGGTTGTTCAGGTGCTGCGGTATCTGGAAAGCCGGATCAACATGATGATCAACATCTGGGGCATTGAGGACAAGGAAGCCGACGAAAGCGCCGGTCCGCTTGACACGCGCCCTGACGCGCACCTTCTGAACGGTCCTCAGAGAGAAGGCAAAGGCGTCAATCAGGAGAATGTTGACGAACTGCTGAACTCCACCTTCAGCGCTTCTGAAACAGTTGAGGCAGACGAGCCTCCTGCACAGAACACGCATGAAGCAAGCGCCGATGACATCGATGCCATTATGGCCGGCACCGCGAGTGACGAGGAACTTGCGCAAGACGCAAGCGAAACACTGGACGCAGCCGCCATCGATGACATGTTCTCCTCTCCCGCGACGCCAGTCGTATCTGAGGACGAGGACTTTGATGCGGAACTGCCGGGAGACGAGGATTCAGAAGTTCTGGATGAGGCCGCCATTGACCGGCTCTTTGAATCCGAAGCTTTCGAGACCGCTGCGGACGAGGCCTGGGAAAGCACTGAGGATCCTGACAACATGGAAGATCCCCTTGAGCAGCTCACCCCAGCTGAGCGTCAGGCTCTCTTCAACTGACTTTTTCCGTATTGGTTCCCACACTGTGAAATTCGGGAAAGCGCCTCCGGGCGCTTTCTGCGTTGTTGGGACCTATTTGCACCGGAACCGGAATCCAAAAACCTCCCGAAGGGTATCGGGAGGCGAGATTGCTGACAAACCTAAAGCTTCCGGATTTTATCTCCGCGCCGTCCCGGCCTTGAGCCGGGACCTGTCAAAAGAATCCATTTCTTTCGATTGAATAAATGGACGAGAGATCCCGGATCTCCGCTTCGCTGCGTCCGGGAAAGCGCGGTGGCGGGGTTTGTCAGCAGTCTGGCCTCACGAATGGTATCGGGAGGCTTTGTTGACTTGAGACGCCCGCTGAAGGCTACAGCTATCAGACGGAGAGAACCTTAGAGAAGAACTCCCGCGCTTCCCTATCCAGACGGTGAGCCTGCTCCTTGAGATTTCCAGACATGGAAGCGATTTGCCCTGCAGACCGTTCGGTCTCACTCACAGACTCACGAACGAGGACAATCTCTGAGACAAACCCTTCCGTATTGTTGGCCGCTGTCTGCACATTGTGCGAAATTTCCGTCGTGGCGGCCGTCTGCTCTTCGACCGCGCTGGCGATGCTGGTGGCGATCTCGGAGACCTTGCCGATGGTCTGCGTGATAAAGCTGATGTCTGCTGCTGCCTGATTTGTCGCCTGCTGAATGCTTGCGATCTGATCGGTAATTTCCTCAGTCGCTCTGGTCGTCTGGCTCGCAAGCTCTTTCACTTCCGCAGCAACGACGGCAAACCCCTTGCCCATCTCACCGGCACGGGCTGCTTCGATCGTTGCATTCAGCGCCAGCAAGTTCGTCTGGGCTGCGATATCCGAGATCAGACTGATCACCGAGCCGACCATCTCGGCAGCGGCAGCGAGCTGCTGGACGCTTTGATTTGTCTTCGCAGCTCCATCAACAGCCTGCCGGGCAATAACGCTGGATTCCGATGCCTGACGCCCGATCTCTTCAATCGAGCTGGTCATTTCTTCCGTCGCCGCCGCGCTCGAAGACACGCTTGCCGCCGTGTCCTGGCATTGCGTATCCATGTTCTGCATCCTGCCGCTGATGGCAGCAGCGGCATTGCCAAGATTTCCGGACGTCGTTTCAAGAGCGTTCGACGCTTCTCCCACCGTCTCCAGAGCCGACTTCATGACACCGTCGAATGTCTCAATCGCGGCCTTGATACCGGCTTCCCGGTTTTCAGCATCCAGGATCATCTTGTCGTGATAGGTGGAAATCGCCAGATCCATATCGATCATGATGAGCTTGTTCATCGACCTGAGAACATTTTCAGCCTTTGCAGGAGAAAACCGGTATTTCTTCAGGAAGTAGCTCGCAAGCCGGGTCTGAACGAACGAATAGCCGCCAATATACCAGGTCGGATCGAGATCGATCCTGACGTGAGCAAGTCCAATCCGTTTCGCGCTTTCAAGATACTCTTGACCCAGACCTGAGGTGAACAACCCGTCCCAGTGACGCGACTGGGCGGCGATCAGACGCTCCTCCTGATTGCCGATCAGCGCTGCAAGGTGGGGAACGGTGCGAACATGGGCGTAAAAATCCTTGAGAATTCCCGGAAGCTGCTCCTTGACGGCCTGCCAGCCACTCTTGGCAGTTGCCAAATCTTCCTGTGAAACACCAAAAAAGTGCTTTCTTGCTTCGATCTCGCTCGTCATCGAGAATACTCCCTGAATCCGGCAATCCGCTCCGCCGGAATAACGAGAACTACAATGAACGTGGTCAATTATTATTTAATATAAGAAATAAATAAAAAATCCACATAGAGAAACTGATTGAAATAAGCAGTATCCCTATATTAGTTGTAAAAATAACGGATGCTCCAGCAGATTCAGATCCGCGGATTTGAGAGATTTAAACCGGCTTCACGTTCAGGAATACCGAAGAAGAGTTTCAAGATCTGCGTTTCCTCCGGTCAAAACAACGCAGATGACCCTTCCCTCGCAACTTATTTTTCCGGAAAGCACAGCTGCCAGTCCAACAACCCCGCCTGGTTCCGTAACCAACTTCAATTCATTCAGTGCAAAGGCGACAGCCGCAAGCGCTTCACGGTCAGAAACTTGAAGCCCCTCCCCTCCAAGATTTTTAAGGATTGGGAAGGTCAGGTCTCCCGGCGCCTTTGCCAGAAGCGCATCGCAAACGGAACCCGAGGTTCTGGTGTTCTGCTCAATCGATCCGCTCCGAAGCGACCGGGCAAGATCGTCAAACCCTTCCGGTTCAACCGTGTGCATAAGGGCTCCCGGCAGATCAGATGCCAGAGCCACAGCAATACCGCTTGTCAGCCCGCCGCCGCTTGCTCCTGCCAGAACGGCATCCGGCAGAAGCTCCATGGCCTTGGCCTGTTCCGCGATCTCTGCCCCGATCGTGCCTTGCCCCGCGATAATCCCCCTGTCGTTGTAGGGATGGACAAAGGTCGCCCCCGATTCCGCACAGAGATCCGCTGCAATCGCCTCCCGGTCCTGGGTGTCCCGGTCGTAAGTGATGACCTGCGCACCATATTCACGCGTCCGGCGCAGCTTCATCTGCGGCGCATCCGCCGGCATCACGATGGTCGCAGACATGCCCAGCAATCTCGCGGCCTCGGCGACGCCCTGAGCGTGATTGCCCGACGAGCAGGCCACGACGCCGTTGGGGCGGTCCGCATCAGGAATCTGACTCAGCCTGTTGTAGGCGCCACGGAACTTGAAAGACCCGGTCCGTTGCAGGTTCTCCGGCTTGATCAGCACGGTGCCGCCGGTCAGCGCATCAAGGACGGGAAAACGCAAAAGAGGCGTCACCACCGCTACTCCATGCAGACGGGCGCGCGCGTGCTCAATGTCCTGGTAGGTTATAGGCAATGTCATGGCCGGAAGTTCCTGGAGGCAGGGCAACCGGACGGACTGAACGGTCGCTGAGCCGTCAGTCTACAAAACCGCAGATGCGGAACAAGCCGCCTTCCTGTCCCCATGACATTTTTACGGCGGCCAGATCTCCGGCCGCCACGCTATTCCTCAGGCAGCATCCGCGGCGGCTCTGCCGCGGGCTTCCTCTGCGTTCTCCAGAAACTGGCGGGCACTTGCGGCCCAGGTGTAGTTCAACGCAACCCTGCGGCAATGCTCCCGCGGAATATCGAGCGCGGCAAGAGCCGCCTCCCGCAGATCCTCATGCAAAACCCCCGCACCCGTTTCGCCGATTACGTCCAGCGGGCCCATGACCGGATAGGCGGCAACCGGGACCCCGCAAGCGAGTGCCTCGAGCAGCACATTCCCGAAAGTGTCGGTCAAGGACGGGAACACAAAGACATCGGCAGAGGCATAATAGCGGGCCAGCTCTTCACCGACCTTGGCACCGGTGAACAAAACATCCGGATAGCTGCGCTTGAGGTTTTCAAGCTGAGGACCATCGCCGACAACCACCTTGCTCCCTGGCAGATCGAGCTCCAGAAACGCCTCGATGTTCTTCTCCACCGCCACGCGGCCCACATTCATGAACACCGGACGCGGCAGGTCAGCGGGAAGGACAGACCCCTCATAGGGCTTGAAAATCCTCTCATCGACCCCGCGCGACCAGCGCATAAGATTGGTGAAGCCACGGTCTCTCAGATCCGTCTCAAGGGTCTGTGTCGCCACCATGCAACCGTTCCCGGAGTTGTGAAACCGGCGCAGCCAGGAGTAGGACCACTTCAAGGGCACGGGCAGGCGGGCCGATACATACTCGGGAAACCGTGTGTGATAGCTCGTGGTGAAGGGCATCCCCATGCTGCGGGCAACGGAAGCTGCCATGAGCCCGAGAGGACCTTCGGTGGCAATGTGCAGGTGATCGCAGCCAAAGTCCTGGATTCTCCGTCTCACCATGCCTTTGTGGGCCAGGGACAGACGGATTTCAGGATAGGTCGGGCACGGAAGCGTGCGGAAGGCCTGCGGCGTCAGGAACTCCACCCGAATGCCTATGGCCTCAAGTTCCGACGCCGTACGCTCCAGTGAGCGCACGACACCGTTTATTTGCGGATGCCAGGCATCCGTCACGATAAGGAGCGATGTCATGCGGCGACCGCTTGCCCCTTTGTCGATACCTGTTCCCCTGCTGCCGCCGGCCGGATCCATCGGATCACCTCGATTGTTCCGTCATGATGCTCAGCGACCGCGGTGCAGCTTTCCACCCAGTCACCCGTGTTGATGTAGCGAATGCCGTTCATGTCCCGGTCCGCTGCATGGTGGATATGGCCGCAAATGACCCCATCAACACCACGGCGCCGCGCCTCTTCAGAAAGAGCCTCTTCGAAGCGTCCGATGAAACTGACCGCATTTTTGACCTTGAGCTTGGCCCAGGCTGACAGGGACCAATATTGAAGCCCCAGGCGGCGGCGGACGACGTTCATCCAGGTATTGACGCCGAGCGCAAAAACATAGGCCTTGTCCCCGAAGAAGGCGAGCCAGCGGGCATGCCGGATCACCACATCGAACTGGTCACCATGGATGACCAGATATTTCCGGCCGTCCGCGCCCTCATGAATGATGCTGTCCGTCACTTCAACGCCGCCGAAGTGGGTTCCAAGAAAGTCGCGCAGAAACTCATCGTGATTGCCCGGCACATAAACGATGCGGGCCCCCTTGCGGCCCTTGCGCAAGATCTTCTGCACCACATCATTGTGAGCCTGCGGCCAATACCAGGAACGCTTCAAGCGCCAGCCATCGACAATATCACCGACCAGATACACGGTCTCGGCATCATTGTCCTTGAGGAAGTCGAGCAGCAGGTCTGCCTGACATCCTCTTGTTCCCAGATGCACATCCGAGATGAACAGGGTCCTGTAGTGCTGCGCTGCGGATGGCTTTGCCATGAGCCTCACTCCGATCAATATCTTGACGGCTATAGACCCGATTCAGGTTGCACTAATGTGACAGGAACACCCGCAGAAGACGCCGGAAGGGCAGAAATGCGGCCCTAAGCACCCAGGGGGTTGATGTTCCCCGCCCCGCCCTCGTAACAATAGACAAGGCCGCAGCAGGAGCCTTTCGCTTATGGCGAACCGCTTTGCGTCTGCTCAATAAGCTCCAACCAGTGAGAAAGTCCGCACATGGATCTTGGAATTTCGGGCCGAAAGGCAATCATCTGTGCTTCCAGCCGCGGTCTTGGCCGCAACTGCGCCATAGCTCTGGCTGAAGCCGGATGCGATGTGGTGATCAACGGCAGAGACGAAAAGGCACTCCGGGCAACGGGAGAGGAAATCAGAGCCACTGGCGTGCATGTCACGGAAGTCCTTGCCGATGTTTCCACCAGCGAAGGGCAGCGCGCTCTGCTTGCCGCATGTCCAACACCCGACATTCTCGTCAACAACAATGGCGGGCCGCCGCGCAAGGACTACACGGAACTCAACCGGGAAGCCATGATCGAAGGCGTCATCCAGAACATGATCACCCCTATCGAGCTGATCCAGGCTGTTACGGGGCACATGTGTGCGCAGGGTTTTGGCCGGATCGTCAATATCACCTCCCTCTCGGTCCGCATGCCGATTGAAGGCCTTGACCTTTCATCGGGCGCGCGTGCCGGGCTGACGGCCTTCCTTGCAGGCGTCAGCCGCCAGATCGCCGGACAGGGCGTAACGATCAACAATCTGCTGCCCGGGAAGATGGATACCGACCGTCTCAAGGGCGGTTTTGAACGTGCTGCAAGTCAGAGCGGGCAGAGCATCGAAGCCATCCGGGCCGCTCAAGCTGCCGAAATTCCAGCAGGCCGCTTCGGCACGGCGGACGAGTTCGGAAAGACCTGTGCCTTCCTGTGTTCAGCACACGCTGGCTATCTGACGGGCCAGAACATCCTGCTTGATGGCGGACTGTTTCCGTCCGCCTTCTAAGCAGGACGTCCGGAAACGAAAAGGCCTGGCAGGTTTCCCTGCCGGGCCTCTTGATTTGTCCATTCAGATCCGGAGATCAGAAGGTGTAGCGAAGGGAGGCAGACAGAATGTCGACAGAAGAATCGACCGTCCCTACAAGCGAGCCTTTGGTCACAGAGTAGTCCTGGTGTCCCGGGACAATCCGCAGATCCGTATCGGTACCGAAGATATGCGTGTAACCGAAGTCGAAGGACAGGCTGTCATTGAAGGCATAGCTTGCACCGCCGCTGACCCAGATACGGTCATTGTCGGGAAGGCGCGCGGAGCGGATGTCTGTGCTGATCGGAGACCACTCATAAGCAGCACCAGCGCGCAGGGTCAGCTGCTTGTTGAAGTCGTACTCCATACCCAGCGAGGCGAAATAACCGTCTTTGTAGTTGAACGGCAAAGAGGTCAGCGTCGCACCGCCGAAGCTGTCAAGCGTCACCTTCGGAGATTTCAGACGGCTCCAGTTGGTCCACTCGAACGTTCCAAGCACCCGGAAGTTGTCCATTACGCGCTGCTTGGCGGAAAGGGTGACCGTTTCCGGCGTGATAAGTTTGGTGGTGATGGCATAGGTGCCTGCTGGCAGACCGCCCGCCGGAACGGGAAGAGCTACGGTACCGCCAAGTTCGGTGGAGATACCAGAGCGGTAACCAAGGCCAATTTCCGTTCCTTCAAATGGCCGGAAGGTCAGACCTGCCGTTACGCCAACACCTGTCCCGTCTCCTTCGAGCGCTGTACCGGCGCTCGCAAGAGCGGGCGCAGCAATAGAGTTCTTCAGGCGCACGTCGAAGTACTGAACCTGCACGCCGACTGCGACAGAGAACATGTCGTTGATCTTGTAGCCGACCATCGGATTGGCGTTGATCGAGAAAACCTTCGAGGACCGGTTGTAGCCGGCGCCCGCCCAATTTCCATTGGAGGGCTTGGTGGACAGACCAAACGGAGCGTTTACGGCCAAACCGAGATACCATTCGTCACTCAGCTTGTAAGAAACATAGGTCGATCCGACCCAGGCATCAGAAGCAATGTCCCCCGTATCAACGGCGAACGGCGTTCCAAGAACGGTGTTCGTGCCCTTGATATCCGCCTTTGGCAAAATGAAGCTATTGTGTGCTTCAATCGTCAGACCATCCTTCGCGCCAGTGATGGTTGCCGGGTTCCAGAAAACCGACGAAATGGACGGCCCCGTCGTGCCGTTCCCCGCAAAAGACATGCCCTGGTAATACGCACTCTGTTCACGCAGAGCGAAGCCGCCTGCGCATGCAGCACCGGCAATCAGCGATGCGATCACTGCAGTTGACGTGAAGAGAACGGACTTTTTGCTGGCCCACACCATCATTTTCATCTCCCAATCGCCTTCCCTCCCATGGAAGGCAAAGAATTCCTGTGCTTATTTCTGCGCAGGTCGGAAACTGACGGCAATAGATAAAACAAGGTGTTGCTGGAAGCGTCTGACGCGATCAGATCCGGTTTCGGGGCAACAGAACGCCACACACATTGAAAGCTTTCGTCAGAATGTCACGTAAAGGTCAAGTTTTTGACGAATTCAGCGATTCCGGACACAGTTACATGAAACTGCACATAAATTAGGCATGACCATACCTTCCACCGTCAGCTTTTCTTTTTTGAATCAAGTTGCAGGAAAGACACATATGCTTACCTCGGGATCCCGCTTTTTTCCAAAGCGAGGCTCGACCCAAGCATCTTGATCAAGGATATGCCCAAACCCGCGAGCAAATTCGCGCAGCCCAGGAAGTCAACACTTCCACTCCCTAAAGCGTTTAAGACTTCGGTCACAAGATACTGAAAAATATAAATAACTTTTTGAACAGCGTGCATTTTCCGGAGTCAGGGTCCGGCAGGGAGCTTGCCCCCTGCCGAATCATCGATAAAAATCCGGATCTTCAGATAAACGCGTCTCCTATGCCTCTCCCTCCCGGGCGGCAAGAAACCGACGGAGCGAGACATTGCTCCAGGGCGCAAGGCGTTTCAGAGCACCCGCATAGCTCTCATAAATGCGGCCGGACAGCTCGTCCTTAGCCGCAAATTCCTCCAGAACCTGCGCTGAGGTTGTTCTCAGAGCGGAAAGGACATCATCCGGATAAAATTTGACCGTCACGCCATCTTGTTCCCGGAGAGCATCAAGGCTGCCTGCATTTTCCCAGTCACTCTCCGCAAGCGACCTTGCATTTTCGGCCTGACATGCGTCCAGGACAATCGCCCGGAGATCATCCGGCAGACCGTCAAACGCGGTCTTGTTCAAAAGGGCCTCACCGGTGCCATTCGGCTCATGAAAACCCGGCGCGTAGTAGGACTTGACGATTTTCTGGAAACCCATCGCACGGTCGCTCCAGGGGCCGAGAAACTCGGTCGCATCGATCACTCCGCTTTGAAGCGACTGGAAGATGTCTCCGGGAGCAAGATTGACCGGCGTTGCCCCCAGGCGGCGCATAACCTCTCCGCCAAGGCCAGGCATACGGATGGTCAGCCCTTTCAGGTCCTCAAGCGAATTAATGTCCCGCTTGAACCAGCCCCCCATCTGGACGCCGGTGTTCCCAGCCATCACCGGCTTGATGTTGAACGGCTCATAAAGCTCGTCCCAAAGGTCCTGTCCGCCCCCCTGCTCGATCCAGGTAATATGTTCCTGCGGCAGCAGGCCGAACGGAATTGCGGTGAAGAACACGGACGCCGGCATCTTGCCCTGCCAGAAGAAGGAGGCCGAGTGTCCGATCTGAGCGGTCCCGGAGCCGACTGCGTCCAGAACACCAAGCGCAGGAACCAGCTCTCCAGCCGCGAACAGGCGGATATTGAGGCGTCCAGCGGACATCTCACCAATGCGGTCGCAAAGCCTTTGAGCTGTAACGCCTGGTCCGGGCAAGTTCTTGGGCCAGGATGTGACCATCTTCCATTCCAGCACCGCACCTTTTTCGCTTCCGACCGCAGGAGCAGCAAGCGGTGCGGCAACCAGTCCAGCTCCAAGTCCCAGCGCCGCGCGGCGAGATAGACGCGATGTGTTGGATTGCCCAGTCATCTTATGCGCTCCAGAATTCGTGAAAGTGATGCACGGGACCATGTCCGGCTCCGATGACCAGTTGGTCCGCAGCCGCAATGGCCTTGGTGATGTAGCTTTTGCCCCGGGAAACGGCGTCCTCCAGCGGCAGCCCCCGCGCAATGCCAGCAGCAATCGCCGAGGACAAAGTACAGCCGGTGCCATGGGTGTTACGGGTTTCAAAACGGGGGGCGTTAAACCAATGCTCCTTGCCATCCTGGCAAAGCAGCAGATCCGTACTCTCCGGACCCGAGCCATGGCCGCCCTTCATCAGGACAGCACGGGCACCTAGTTCCTGAAGTGCCTTCGCCTGCTCCCTCATCTCTTCACGCGTTTCTGCTACGCCGCCGTGCAGCATACGGGCGGCTTCATGCAAGTTCGGAGTAATCAGCGCAGAGCGTGGCAGAAGTTCGGCGATTAAAACCTCGACGGCATCATCCACCAGCAGAGGATCCCCGGAGGCCGCCACCATGACCGGATCAAGAATGACCGGTCCCGTCTCATGGGCATCCAGTCCCCCAGCCACGCAGCGGATGATTTCCGGGCGGCTCAGCATACCGATCTTGGTCGCCGTTACCTTGAGATCGGAATAGACCGCGTCAATCTGGGCCTTCACGAAAGCGGCCGGCACATCGTGGATTGCCGTCACGCCAAGCGTGTTCTGGGCAGTCAAGGCAGCCAGAACGCTTGCCCCATAGACACCGTTTGCCGAGAAGGTCTTGAGATCGGCCTGAATGCCAGCGCCGCCCCCAGAGTCCGACCCTGCGATGGTCACGGCAATCGCAGTCATAAAGTCCTCCTGTCCGTCTCTTGTCCTGAAGCGGACGCGATCAGATGCGTGTGAATGTCTTCGCTGCGCAGCCGGTAAAGCGCATCCAGAAGCGCGGGGACAAGGCTTCCTGGTCCCCGGCACTCCTGCACTGCCAGTTCCGCTGCGATGTTAAAGAGGCTGACGCCAGCCGCTGCTGCCACCATGTGATCCGGTTCAACGGCAAGGCAGGCCGCCAGCACCGCACCAAGTGCGCAGCCCGTGGCCGTCACGCGCGCCATCAGCGGATCGCCGTTGCCAAGACGCACCCCGCGCCCGGCCAGCGAGACCTCATCCTCCGCTCCGGTTGTCACCAGAACGGTTTGCTGCTCGTCCAGGATCTGCCGGCCGCCCCCTTCCGGAAACAGAGCCGCCATTTCCTCCTTGTTGGATTTCAGCAAAGAGACACCGCCTGCAAGAAGGTCCCGCGCCATGGCGCAGCGGGCTGGCGAACGCTGGACAAAGACAGGATCCAGAACGACCGGTTTTCCTGCCCCTTTCGCGCCGGCAATCGCCAGCGGAATGGCAGCCCTGCGCTCAGGTTCCAGCATGCCCAGATTTACGAGAAGGCCGTCTGCGCTGGCTGCAAAGCTGGCAACCTCCTCAACGGAGACCGTCATCGACGGCACCGCTCCGAGCGCCAGAAGCACGTTCGCTGTAAAGGCCTGAGCCACAGGGTTGGTGAGGCAATGAACACGCGGCACCTGCCCGCGCAAACGCGCAAGAACATCTGCCGCGCTGGCTGCATCGAAGATGCGCTCAGCCATGACTGGCTCCACAGCTATATACGCCCGTAGCAGCGGGTAAAATTGGGGGCAGAAATAGGAGTGCGGCGCGAACCGGATATGTACACATCTCAAATCCCTCCGCCGGTACAAGCCGGATCAGGTTCAAGGAGTTGACCACTTGCCTCTCAGCCCGGTCCGTTGCGGCGGGCACCCCCATGAGATGATGAGACAGCTATCAAGGCCAGCGGCTGATTGCAAGCACGTCAGGCAAAAGCGGCAACCGGGAATGATTGACTGCGGCAACCGGATAGGCCATGTCCAAGAGAGCAGACCGCACCCCGGAGCACCACATGACCCCTTTCTTCGTGATGATCAAATGCAAGCTTGGCGAGACCTACAAGGTTGCCAGCGCCCTGGCGGATGCGGAGATTGCATCCGAAATCTACTCGACCAGCGGCGACTATGATCTTCTGGTGAAATTCTATGTCGAGGATGGTGCCGACATCGGGCACTTCGTCAATCAGAAGGTCCATCCGGTCGACGGCATCCAAGACACGAAAACCATCATTACCTTCAAGGCGTTCTGACGGGAATTCCCGCTGAAGCATCTCCCCTCAGCGGATATCGCTCTCTGCAAGATCTTCAGGACTTGGACGGTGAAGACGCCCGCCTGACCTTCGTCCGGTCCAGACCCAGCCGGTGTTCGCGGTAGATCACGAAGATGCCCGCCGCGATCACAATGGCAGCACCTGCAAGCACCTGAATCATCGGGATCTCGTTGAACATCAGCCAACCAAACAGGATGGCCCAGATCATGTTCGTGTAGTCGAACGGGGCGATGGTCGAGGCGTCGGCAAAGCGGTAGCTCTGGGTCATCAGGATCTGTCCGACCCCTCCGCACAGCCCCATCAGCACGAGAATTCCCGCGGTTTTCGCATCCGGCAGGATCCAGGCCTGCTCCTCCCAGAACCAGCCGACAGGAATGGTGAGCAGGGCCAGCAGGGTGGCCATTCCGGAGAACCAGGTCACAATGGTCGAGGTTCTTTCCGACTCGCAGAGCTTCCGCACGAACATCATTGCGAAAGCTGAAAACAAGGCTGCTATCGCGCCGCAGAGCGCGCCCAGCGCCTGACCGCTGCCCAGTTCGCTTTTGCCCAAGTGCGGGGAGAGGATGATGAGAATACCAAGGAACCCAATTCCAACGGCGCTCCACCGGTAGATCCGGACCGTTTCCTTCAGCACCAGAAATGCCAGCACGATGACGAACAGCGGCGTCGCAAAGCCGATGGCCGTCGCGTCCGGCAGCGGCAGGAGCGAGAAGGACGTAAACGAGAAGATCATTGCCATGATGCCGACACCCGAGCGGCCGAGATGGCCAAGCGGGCGCTGAGTGCGGAAGGCAATCTTCAATTCGCCGCGCACCGCCACCATGATCAGGACGGGCCAAAGGCCAAAAAAGTTGCGGGCAAAGACGATCTCGCCAACTGGTACCGTTTGCGAGGCAATCTTCAGCGCGACGACCATGATCGAGAAGGCAAGTGTCGAAGCCAGTTTCAGAGAAATACCGAGAAGCGGCGCATGAGACGTCATTCCCGCGGTTGAACCCGCAGGGCCGGAGGGGGTGTCTGCGCTGTTGCGCGCCATAGAACCAATCCAGGGCCGACAGAAAAGGACCGGCGAGGCAGGGTGTCGGACCCGGAAAGCCACCTCGTCTCAAAAGCGGGATCGATCATCCGAAAGCGGACGATTCTGGAAGGTCCTGCGCTCACTTCAGTGCGGGTCGAGGGCGCGGTGAAAGCTGAACAGGATCTCCTGCGTCGCTGCCGCAGGACAAACAGAACACTAGTTAGTGCGGCCAAACGGCGCAACCGCCACCCTGGGGTTTGAACCCAAAATCGTCAGGCAATCAAACTAATTTATGGCTTCCTATGGAAAGCCTTATAAGCGGATCCGGGACAGAGCAGATCAGGCTCTGCGCAGAGGGCCGGACACACTCACTCACCGGCCCTCTTAAATCTGTGCAGGACTTCAGGATGTTATCCCTTGGCGGACTGGATGGCCTCCCAGACACGATGGGGAGTTGCCGGCATATCGATGTGCGCAACACCCGCCCCGTCCCGCAGAGCCATCTGCAGCGCGTTCATGATCGAAGCGCAACCGCCGATCGTGCCGGCCTCCCCGGCCCCCTTGATGCCCATGGCATTTGTGGTGGAAAGGATGTTCCGGGTCTGGAAATTAAACGAGGGAAGATCACCAGCGCGGGCAAGCTGGTAGTCCAGAAGAGAAGCCGTCAAAAGCTGGCCCTCCTCATCATAGACCGTGCGCTCGAACAAGGCCTGGCTGATGGCTTGTGCCGTGCCACCATGTACTTGCCCTTCAAGCAGAAGCGGGTTCACCGTGACGCCGAAGTCATCGACAATCACATAGTTTTCGATGGAGACATCACCGGTCTCCGGATCGACTTCCACTTCAGCAATGTGAGTGCCGTTCGGATAGGTCGCTTCGGCCTGCTTGACTTCTTCACGCCCGAAGAGCTTGGCCGGTGCTGCCGATGCGATGTCCGCCAGTGTCACCTGACGGTCGGTACCGACAACGCGCACCAGCCCATCGACGAGTTCCAGATCATCCGGTCCGGTTTCAAGCTGCTCAGCCGCCAGTTCCTTGATCTGCTTGACCAGCGACTTGGACGCCATGTTGACCGACGGAAGGCCAAGCGGGATTGACCGGGAGCCGCCCGTGCCGCCGCCTTGCCGCACGCGGCTCGTGTCCCCCTGGATCACTTCGATCTTGTCGAGATCCACGCCGAAATGCTCGGCAATCAGCTGGCTGTAAGATGTGGCATGCCCCTGGCCATTGGTCTGGGTGCCAATCAGGAGGGTCAAAGAGCCATCGCCGTTCAATTCGATGGTTGCCTCTTCACCGCCCGGGAAGGCGCAAGCCTCGATGTAGCTGCACATGCCGATGCCACGGTACTTGCCGGCAGCAGCACTTTGCTTCTGGCGGGCTTCGAACCCGGCCCAATCGGCCTCTTCCATGGCTTTTTCCATGTGGCCAGCGAAGTCACCTGTGTCGTAAAGACGGCCCGTCTGGGTCGTGTAAGGCAGGTTTTCCTTGGCAACAAAGTTGCGACGGCGGATTTCGGCAGACCCGAGACCCGTCTCAAACCCTGCTTTTTCAATCAACCGCTCGATCAAATAGGCAGCCTCCGGGCGTCCCGCGCCACGATAGGCATCGGTCGGAACCGTGTTCTCATAGACACCCGTCGCCGTCACATAGAGCGCTGGAATGTCATAGAGCCCGGTGGACATGGACGTTCCCACGAAGGGAATGAACGGCCCGTACTGGTGCAGATACGCCCCCATGGAGGCAAGGACGCTGATGCGCAGGCCAAGGATCTTGCTGTCCTTGTCCAACGCCAGCTCTGCCGTTGTCACATTGTCACGGCCATGCGCATCGGTGACGAAATGATCCATGCGATCGCCGGTCCACTTGACCGGGCGGCCAAGCCGCTTCGCCGCGACCAGACAGAGAGGATATTCACGGTAGGTGAACATCTTGGTGCCAAAACCGCCCCCCACTTCCGGCGTCACGATCCGCAGCTTCTCGGACGGAATCTTCAAAATGTCGCCGCAGATGAGGTCGCGCATACCGTGACCGCCCTGGGTGCCGGCAGTCAACGTGTAGCTGTCTGCTACCGCATCATATTCAGCGACGCAGGCCCGCGGCTCCATATAGTTGGCGATAAGCCGGTTGTTGATCACCTTGATGGAAACGGCCTGCGCGGCCTTGGCGAAGGCGGCCTCGCAGGCTTGTTCGTTGCCATGCCCCTGAACAAATGCCCGGTTCGACCCAAACTCCGGCCAGACAAGAGGTGCCCCGTCTTCCAGAGAGGCTTCGATGCCGATTGTCACATCCAGCGGCTCGTAATCCACTTCGATCAGTTCTGCCGCCGACTTTGCCGCATTCTGACTGTCCGCAACGATGAAGGCGATGGCATCGCCCACATAGCGCACTTCATCGGAGCACAGAACCGGCTGCGGCGGGCACGCATGCTGCGTGCCGTCGATCTGCTTCATCACGGCCTTGGTCGGCATGTTGCCGAGGTCCTGGATGTCGGCCGCCGTCAGGATGAGCTGAACCCCCGGAAAGGCGCGGGCCTCCTCAAGACCGCCCAGAGAAATGCGGGCATGGGCCATGGCGGAGCGAAGCACAAAGGAATGAAGGCAACCTTCGGGTGTATAGTCATCCGTGTAGATGCCCTGCCCCGTGATCAGCTTCGCATCTTCCTTCCGGCGCACAGGCGCACCAACACCGAACTTGGCTGGGACCATCTGGTTCATACGGAAATATCCTGTCTTGAGCTGGATTCAGGCTTGTTTCTGGTGGGAGCATTGCAGGGCCGCCGCACCGGGCCACCGCAATCTTCATAGAAACATAGTTCATGGTTGCCCCGACAACCAGTGCCGCCAGTATTTTTTGACAATTAGACCTTCTACGGATGCTGATAGAGGCTGTTCAGCCTAATGTGCAACCGGCTGGGAACGATTACCACTCGCATGCGGCGCACGCCGCTTTCATGGGAGGGTTCCATGACGCTTCAAGACTTTACCGGGTTTCTTGGCTGGTGCAGCGCTATTAACGCCGGGCTTCTGATACTTTCCACTCTGCTTCTGCTGATTTTCGCAGGCCGGATCAAGAAACTTCACGCTGCGCTCTTCAAACTGGAAACATCGGAACTTCCGATCACTTATTTCCGGTACCTGGCGCTCTACAAGGTTCTGATCATCGTCTTCAACATCGTGCCCTACGCGGCTTTGAAGATCATGGCATAGGGTGTGGCCCCATAATCAGATGATTTCGTCCTCGTCGAACATCGGATCGGCTTCGAGCTGCATGATCAGGCTTTCGACCGTTGCTTCCGCCGCGCCTTGAGCCTTGATTTCCGCCACATGGAACAGGCCATCGCCTTCGTTGACCACTGGCAGGTTCGTGCGGCCAATGACGAGCCCGTTCGCTGTGGCCAGCACTTCCTTTTCCACTTCTCCGAAGGGATCCGAGACGATACCCAGGAGCTCTCCCTGCACGACCGTGCCGCCGGTCGTCTTGAAGGACCGCAGCAAGCCCCCGGCGGGAGACCGCACCCAGCTGGTGTGGGAGGTCAGGATGGAGGCCGCCTTCGGCCTGGCAACGCCTTTCGCTGAAATCATGCCAAGATGGCGGAGCACGCGGAGGATGCCGGACACGCCGGCACGGATTGCCATTTCATCGAAACGCAGCCCCTCGCCGGCCTCATAGAGCAGGATGTCCTTGCCCTGCATTTGCGCAGCCTGACGGAGAGAACCGTCGCGCAGCTTCGACTTCACGATCACCGGTGCCCCGAAGGCACGGGCCAGCGCCAGAGTATCCTCTTTGGACGGGGAGATCCGGATCTGAGGCAGGTTTGTCCGGTGGATCGCAGCCGAATGCAGATCGATGCCAAGTTCGCAGCGGCTAACGATCTCGCTCATGAACAAATGCGCAAGACGGGCCGCCAGGGACCCTTTCTGGCTGCCCGGAAACGACCGGTTGAGATCGCGGCGGTCGGGCAGATAGCGGGAGTTGGTCATAAAGCCGAAGGAATTCACGATCGGAACCACAAGCAGCGTTCCCTTCAGCGTGTCCAGATTGTCGGCACGCAGCAGGCGCCGGGCGATCTCAACACCGATGACCTCATCCCCATGCACCGCCGCGCTGACGAACACCACCGGCCCCGGCCTGCGCCCGTGAATGACATGGGCTGACATGGCAACCGGGGTATGATCTGACAGGACGCTGACCGGAAGGGCCACTGTGCGGCGCGTTCCCGCTGCGACAAACTCCGTTCCGATCTCAAACGGCGGACGGGACACCTTGCCCCGTCCAGCGGCCCCTCCGGCAATCTCACCTGTCATCGCCCCGCCTTCCGCAAGATCAGCCCTTGCCCTTGGTCTTCGTCTTTCCGGCTTGAGCGTTCTTCATCAGGAAATCAATGATTTTTCCGGCGACATCGATGCCGGTGGCAAGTTCCATGCCCTGCAGGCCCGGAGAGGAATTCACCTCCATGACCACCGGGCCATGATTGGAGCGAAGCATATCGACACCGCAAACATTCAGCCCCATGGATTTCGCAGCCCGGATCGCAGTCGAACGTTCCTCGGGGGAGATGCGGATCGTTTCCGCAGAGCCGCCCCGGTGAAGGTTCGAGCGGAACTCACCCGGAGCCCCCACCCGCTTCATGCTGGCAATCACCTTGCCGCCCACGACAAAGGCGCGGATGTCGGTGCCGCCAGCCTCCTTGATGAACTCCTGAACCAGAATGTTCACATTGGCGCCGCGAAAGGCCTCGATCACCGACTTGGCAGAGCGTTCAGTGTCGGCCAGAACGACCCCAATCCCTTGCGTGCCTTCCAGAAGCTTGATCACGACGGGTGCGCCGCCCGCCGTCTTCAGGACCTCTTCGGTCATCTTCGGATCATGGGCGAAAGTGGTCACCGGCAGGCCGATCCCGTCACGGGCGAGCAACTGCATGGATCGAAGTTTGTCGCGGGAGCGGCCGATGGCAACGGATTCGTTCAGCGGATAGACGCCCATCATCTCGAACTGGCGCAACACCGCCAGCCCGTAGAAGGTGATCGACGCGCCGATCCGGGGGATCACCGCGTCATAACCTTCCAGCTTGCTGCCGTTATAGAAGATCTCCGGACGGCGGGAGGCGATGTTCATGTAGCAGCGCAACGTGTTGATGATGTCGAGCTGATGGCCGCGCTCTTCCGCTGCCTCTTTCAGGCGCTTGTGAGAATAGAGGTCCGGATTGCGGGCCAGCATTGCAATTTTCATGGGTTCCGTCCCTGAAGGGGGCTGCGGCTGTGCCGCGTTGTCTTAGATTTCGCTGACGCGGACAGGGCTGTCACTCAGCGTCAGGCCATCCGGCTCAAGCACCGGAGGTCCGGCAACAAAGGACCGGCCGGGACTGACCAGAATGCCCCTGTTCCGGATGGCGGTCCGGCCCAGGATCATGTCAAAGCCCATCTTCTCCCGGTCGGCCAGAGAAAGGTCCACATACCAGCGGTGGCTGCCCAGAACGAGCAGCACCCTGATGACGATGCGGCGTTCGGGAACGCCGCTGGTGTTCTTGATGTCCCGCTGGTCCAGAACGGGCGCCTCGATCCTGAAGCGCTTGTGATGACGAGAAGCCGGGATCCGGAAGCGGACCCAGTCCACGCCCTCACGCTGAAACAGCTCCATGTCCTTGGCGTTGATGGCCGAGGTCCGGGCGCCTGTGTCTATCTTTGCCCGCATGTCCGCGATGCCGAGCTCGGGAAGCGCTACATGTTCTCGCCAGCCGATGGTCAGGCCCAGACGCACCTTGGCCTTGCCCTCAGACGAGGGGGGCCGGTCTGCCGGCATCTTCGTAGAGAGCACTTTACGCATCAGGTCATGCCGGCAATCGGGGCGTCAGGGGATCCGGCGCCATCAGGATTTAAGGACAGCCCGGCTATAGCCGGTTACTGAGTTTGTCCAACCAAATTTACGGCATCATGACAGGATCCACAGATCCGCACAGAGGGATTTGCAGGCTGCACACAGACAGCTTGACAGAGCAGGCCGTTTGCTTAGCGGACCCGGCCTTCAAAATGGCCGCCCGAAGCTGGCGGTTTAGCGCCGCCAGGGGTTCTTCGGGCTCCGGTCGCCGCTGAGACTGCCCCGGCCCCGGGCGGTCAGAGCTTCGATCGCATCCGCCAGATGGATTTCCTGGATATTGTAGTCCCCGCGGCTCACCCGGATCTTATGCGCTTCCAGCATCACCTCACCATGTGAGACACCTGCGGGAGGCTCGAACCGGTAGGACGCAAGCTCGATCAGAAAACCGAGCGGATCGCGGAAATAGATACTGTCCATGAAGCCGCGGTCCTTCGGGCCGCTATGGGCGACACGGCGCTCGTCAAGACGGTCCACGATCTGGCTAAAGGTGGCCTGTGACACGCTGAGCGCCAGATGGTGAACCGCGCCAATGTCCTGCGGCACTTTCACCGGATCCGGCTTGCGCTCCTCATTGGTGAAGACGGTGATCAGACGGCCATCACCCGGATCGAAATAAAGGTGGCTCTCGTTCGGATTGTCGAGGTTCGGCTGTTCGAAGACAAAGGGCATGCCCAGAACCCCTTCCCAGAAATCGATGGACGTCTGCCGGTCCGCGCCAACAAGTGTGATGTGGTGAACACCCTGGGTCTGGATCTTGCGCATGTCTCTCTCCCTCTGACTTTCCTTAAGAAAAGGGCTAACGCAGCATACGCTCTGCGGCAAGACCACGGGTCCGGGCAAGTCAGTGAACAGTGTGTCCAGCCGGGGCAGGCTCAGTTACAGCTCTCGCTTGGAAACCTGCTCTCTTCGCTCATGTTTTCCCATGCCCGCCCTTTCAATCACCGAAGAACACTCTATTGTTACGAGTCTCTTCTTCTTTCCGGGACAGACCGTTTCCGGTGAGCTTTCTTGAAAGCTGCCTGGCTTCTGCCCCTGCATTCTACCGGCCTCTCAGACCGGCATACCGGGACCAAGACCCATATGGATCAGCCGACCGACAGGCAGGCAACATTCGCCGGACGTATCCGAAACCACCTCATGAACCTGCCGGGTAATTCCATCGGCGCTCTCTGGATCCTTCAGGCGGCGATCCTGTTCACGCTCATGAGCATGCTCATCAAGCTGATCGGCCAGGACATCAGTATCTTTCAGATCCTGCTGATCCGGCAGGCAACCATGGCCGTGATCGTTGCGCCGAAAATCCTCCGAGGACTACCCGGGTCGCTCTACACCCGCCGGCCGGATCTTCAGGTCGCCCGTATCGCCCTCGCCTGCACGGCGATGCTTTGCGGGTTTTCCGCTGTCATCTACCTGCCGCTTGCAGAAGCGACGGCGCTCGGCTTCTCGAAGACCTTCTTCGTCACGATCTTCGCGATTATCTTTCTGAGCGAAAAGGTGGGCCGCCACCGCTGGACAGCGACGCTGGTCGGCTTCATCGGCGTGATCATCATGCTGCGGCCGGGCAGCGGCGGCCTGTTCGACCCCTATGCGGCTCTCGCCATTGCCGCGGCGGCAGCCGCAGGGCTTGTGACCATCATCCTGCGCATCCTGACCAGAACAGACCTGCCCTCCACGATCCTGACCTATCAGGCGGTGGGCGTCGGTCTGATCATGATCCTTCCGGCAATTTACGCCTGGAAGGATCCCACACTGGAACAATGGGTGCTGATGATCCTCATCGGCATCGTCTCCTGGGCGGGACAAATGTCCAACATCCGCGCCTTCCGGGCCGGAGAACCGACGGCAATCGCCTCGCTCGACTACACCCGTCTCATCTATGCCACCATCATCGGTGTGCTGGTGTTCGGAAACTGGCCGGGCATTGAGACCTACGTCGGCGCAGCCTTCATCATCGGCGGCTCCCTCTATGTGATCCGCCGCGAGGCCGCCCTTGGCCGCGCCCTCGCCCGCTCTGCAGACAGCCGCGGGTACAACAACTGAAATTTTCCAATGGTATACGGGATTGACCGGCGCAAGCCGCCCGGTACCGGAGATAAAGAAAACGGGCTGCGGAAGTTAGTCCGCAGCCCGGTTGAGATCTGGTCCTGAAGACCTGGATAAGGCCTACTGAGCCGCCGCGCGCTTGGCAGCTTCCTCTTCCACCAGTTCCTTCTTGGACAGCTTTCCGACCATGGTCTTGGGAAGCTGGGTGCGGAACTCGATTTCACGCGGCAGTTCAATGGCAGATAGGTGCCCCTTGAGGAAGGTCTTCAGTTCGTCCGCCGTCAGCTCATGGCCTTCCTTCAGCTTGACGAAAGCCTTGGGCGACTGGCCGCGGTAGGTGTCCGGAATGGCAATCACGATGCATTCCTCGACAGCTTCGTTCTGATAGATCGCCTCTTCGATCACGCGGGGATAGACATTGTAGCCGGAGCAGAGAATAAGGTCCTTGATCCGGTCGACCAGATAGATATAGCCGTCCTCGTCCTGATAACCGACATCACCAGTGTGCAGAAAACCGCTTGGTTCAATCGATTCCGCGGTTGCGTCGGGCCGCTTCCAGTAGCCGGCCATGACCTGTGGCCCCTTAAGGCACAACTCGCCCTTTTCGCCAGGCGCAACCGGCTTGGAAAGATCCGTCAAATCCCGGAACTCGGGCGTCGTCCCGGGGACTGGCGTCCCGATAGATCCCGGCTTTGATGGCCGGTCCAGAGGATTGACAGCGCAAACCGGGGACGCCTCCGTCAGGCCATAGCCTTCCACAAGCACGCAGCCTGTCAGTTTTTCAAAACTCTCCTTCACCTCGACGGGAAGAGGCGCACCACCGGACAGACAGATATTGATCGAAGAAAGATCATAGTTCTGTGTCAGCGGCGAATTGTTAATGGCGGTGTAGATCGTCGGCACGCCCGGAAACAGCGTGACCCGCTTGCGCTTGATGACGTCCAGGAGGGCCTTCAACTCAAAGCGGGGCTGGAGCACCATTTCCGCACCAAGCACCACCGCCAGGTTCTGGGCAACCGTCATGGCAAAGACGTGGAAAAAGGGCAGAACGCACAGAAGCTTCTCTTCTCCAGGCTTTGCCTTGCCGAAGACGCAGCGCATCTGCTCGATGTTGGCCGACAGATTGGCGTGAGTGAGCATCGCCCCCTTCGGCACACCGGTCGTGCCGCCGGTATACTGAAGCACAGCCACAGCGGTCTGCGGATCAATGGCAACCGGCGCAGGCTTTGCCCCAACCGACATCAGCGTGTCATAATGAACATGGGCCGGGCTGTCGGGAACGGAGGCCAGTTCCTTGCGCTTGAACAGCTTGAACAGGATGTTCTTCGGGAATGGCAGGATCGGTGCCATGGGGCAAACGATGATCGTATCGAGGACGTTTTCCTGGCGCACGGCCTCGACCTTGTCGAAGATCATCTTCAGGTCCATTGTCACCATGATGCGCACATCCGCATCCCGGCTCTGGAAGGCAAGTTCACGCTCGACATAGAGCGGATTGAAATTCACCACCGTTCCGCCGGCCTTGAGGATCGCGAAGTAGAACAGCGTGTAATAGGGGGTGTTCGGAAGGCAGAGGCCGACATGAACACCCGGCTTCACGCCACGGGCCTGTAGGCCGGCAGCCAGCCGGTCGACTAGTTCGCCATATTCCCGATAGGTCCAGACCTTTCCCAGAAAATCCGCTGCGGGGCGGTCGCCGAAGTCCGCAATCGTCTTGTCGAGATAATAGTGCACAGTGCGTGGCTCGAATGCCGCGCACCACTCCTCCGCTGCTGTCATGGCGAACTCCAACTCGCTCTTTTATATTCCGCGGCCCCGAATGCCCCGTGAGACAGGCCGTGGACTTTTGTCCGGAGCCTGTCTCGCCCTCCTCAGGTGGTCATCTGGCCGTTTGCCCGCAATGGGCAAGGACCCCAACTTGGCCACAACCTTCCGTTTACGTCAACTCACGACGTAACGGCACCTGGACACTTCGGCGTGGAAAGCACGGCTTTCTCTCAGATCAGCTCGAAGCGGTTCACATCAAAGAGGCCGAAGTCGGTGATCTTCAGGTGAGGAATGACAGGCAGAGGCAAGAAGGCAACCTGCAAGAAGGGCTCCGGCAGAATGCAGCCAAGCTCTCTTGCAGCGGCCCGCAGGTGTTCCAGCTTCTCCCGGACGGTTTCAAAGGACTCCAGGCTCATCAAACCGGCAAGCGGCAGCGCCAGTTCGGCCCTCACCTCGTCTCCATCGGCTACGGCAAAGCCGCCGTTCATGGCAATCACCCGGTTCACGGCAACTGCCATCGCGGTCTCCGATGCGCCGACCACACAAATGTTGTGGCTGTCATGCCCTACGGATGAGGCGATGGCTCCGCGCTTCATGCCGAAGCCCGAGACAAAGCCGCAGCCAACATTTCCTGTCTGCTTATGCCGCTCGACGACAGCCACCTTCAAGGCATCCTGCACCAGATCAATTTCCACTTCGCCATCGTGGGCTGAAAGGGTCCTCTTCAAATGCTCGGTGATGATGCGCCCCGGAACCACGCCGATCACATCCGTCTCGCCCCCTCTCGCCGCGACCTTGAAGGCAGCAGCTGTCACCGGAGCAGCCTTCACGCTGGTCAGACCAACAGGTGCCACGATTTTACGGGCTGCAAACTCGGCCTCTCCGGCCTGACGCCCACCGCAGATCACGCTGGCCACACGGCAATCCTCGAAATCGTCCAACAGCACGATGTCCGCACGCCAGCCCGGCGCAATCATCCCGCGGTCCTTGAGACCGAAGGCGTTGGCCGCGGACCAGCTCGCCGCGCGATAGGCATCAAGCGGCCGGATACCCTTGGCGATAAGACGCCGGATCATGCTGTCCAGATGACCTTCTTCCGCAATGTCGAGCGGGTTGCGGTCATCGGTACATAGCGCGACGAAGCTGGAAACATCCGGCTGAAGGATCGGCGCAAGAGCATCCAGATCCTTGGAGACCGAGCCTTCCCGGATCAGGATCGTCATCCCCTTGGAAAGTTTTTCCAGCGCCTCTTCCGCCGTTGTCGCCTCGTGGTCGGTACGGATACCTGCTGCCAGATATCCGTTCAAAGCCATGCCGGACAGAAGCGGCGCGTGACCGTCTATATGACCGCCCTGAAACGCGGCGAGCTTGGCCAGAACCTTGGGATCCCGCGCCAGCACACCCGGAAAATTCATGAACTCCGCAAGTCCGATGACCTTCGGATGATCTCGCAGCGGCAACAGGTCCTCGATCTCCAGACAGGCACCGGAAGTCTCGAAACGGGTGGCAGGAACGCACGAGGACAGGTTGACCCGGAGGTCCATCACCGTCTCCAGAGAGCTGTCGAGGAAATACTGGATCCCCTCCGCACCGAGAACATTCGCGATTTCATGGGGATCACAGATCGCTGTGGTCACACCGTGAGGCAGGACGCAGCGGTCAAACTCGAAGGGTGTAACAAGCGAGGATTCGACATGAAGATGGGTGTCGATGAAGCCTGGCACCGCCACGCGTCCACCCGCATCAATCTCCTGCGCCGCCTCATACTGCCCGTGAATGCCGACGATACGGTCACCCACGATGGCGATATCCGTCTCTGTGAGCGAACCATCGAGCACCGAAAAGATACGCGCGTTGCGGATCACAAGGTCTGCTGGCTCGTCGCCTGCCCCTGCCGCGATGGCACGCGCCAGGAAATGCTCCATGGCCTGAGTGGCAGGGTTCTTGGAATTTTCCATGCAACGCTCCAGATCTCGTTTCGTCCGGCTGCGGACGTTAGTCGGCCAGTTTAGCCTGCAGGTCTCCTGCTAGGCAAAGATTCGCAATGAGGACATCAGTCTCCTGAACAACTATTGCCCTGTGAAACAAATCGCAGCCCTGTCATTTCTTCCAGTTTCGCGAAACAGCAGACTGAGGCACACTGTCTGGAGTGAAAGATTTTTCATAATTAATTATCAAAATATCTCAATTACTTGTTGCATCGCAGAGGAGGCATTTCGCGCCGCATCAACGTTTTGCAATTGACAGAAAGCAGGGACGGTGGATTAATTAAATCAAGAATAATTAATTGAGAATTCGTCGCCCCATCGAACGAACTCACCGCTCTCCAGAAAAAACAAACAGGAGAGCAGACCATGGTAGGGAGGCCGGGTCACTTGAATACGTCACGCAAGTCGGCGCGCGGCTCCAATTCCGTGCAACTCCGCCGTTACAACGAGCGGATCATCCTGCAGATCCTGCGGCGTGTGCAGCGCGCCTCCAAGGCGGATCTTGCACGGGCCGCCAAGCTGACGAATGCCGCGATCGGCGCCATCATCCAGTCCCTGATCGAAGACGGCCTGATCGAGGAAGACGGCAAACTGCACGGTGGCGGACGCGGACAGCCCGCCACCCAGCTGAAGCTCGCGCCAAGGGGCGCATTCGGCTTCGGCGTCCGTGTAGACCGTACCAATCTCGAAACGGTGCTGGTTGACTTCGAAGGCAAGGTCATTGGCCGCCGCGCCCATGACATGATCCTTCCAGCTCCCCTCAAGGCGCTCGAGATCATCAAGCGTGACCTTGAGAGCCTCGGCGCCTTGCTGACGCCGGAAGAACACAGCCGCCTGACAGGCATCGGGCTTGCCCAGCCGTTCAACCTTGGCGCCTGGCTTCATGAGCTGGCCCTCCCGGAAGGCAACTTCAAGCTCTGGGACAATTTCGACATAACTGACGTTCTGGAAGAAGAAAGCGGACTTCCGGTTTTCCGGGAGAACGACGGCACGGCGGCAACCGTTGCCGAGCTCTTTTATGGTCATGGGCGCAGTCTGGACGATTTCCTTTACCTGTTCATCGGCCCGGCCATCGGCGGCGGTCTATGCATAGGCGGTGATGTCGTGCGCGGCGTAACGGGCAATGCGGGGGATGTGGCCATGATCCCGGTTCCGCCAAGCACCCTTGAAACGGCGCCCCGCCCCAAAAAGGGCCTCGACATTCTTCTGACACGCGCCTCTCTGGTGTCGCTGGCCCGGCATCTGGATCCAGATCACTTCGCAGATCTCAGCCGGCTTGATCTGCAGGCGGCCATGGAGCGCAAGGATCCGCGTTTCGATGAATGGCTGGACGACTGTGTGGGGGCTTTGACGCCCGCTCTTGGCGCAGCCTTCGCCCTGTTGGATATCCCGCAGGTCATTATCGACAGCGATCTTGATGGTGTGTTTGCCGAACGCATGACCGCAGCACTGACGGCGTCCCTGATTGCCGCAGCACCTGAAGCCCGAAGCGCGCCATCCGTCCGCTTCGGCAGTTTTGGACAGGACGCTGGCGCAATAGGTGCAGCCAGCCTGCCCATGTTCTTCAATTTCTCGCCGCGGGCCGAAATTCTGACCGGCGGCAAGACCAAAAGCTTTGCGGGGGCAGCTGCGTAGGAGCGCATGCAGTCTTTGCGTAAAAGTTACGATGGGAGAGATCTGGCCACTCCCGCTCGGATACAAACCTACTGGCCAGGGAGGAAATCACATGATCCGTAAGCTTTTGACGACCGCTTCCATTCTGGCAGCCATGGCCGCCGTGCCAGCTGCGGCCGCAGACGTGTCTGCCTGCCTGATCACCAAGACAGACACCAACCCGTTCTTCGTGAAGATGCGCGAAGGCGCGCAGGCAAAGGCCAAGGAACTCGGCATCGAGCTGAACGCCTATGCCGGCAAGGTAGACGGTGACAACGACACTCAGGTTGCCGCTATCGAGACCTGCATTGCCAACGGGGCCAAGGGCATTCTGCTGACCGCTTCCGACACCTCTTCTATCGTTCCTTCGGTTCAGAAGGCCCGTGATGCCGGACTTCTCGTCATTGCACTCGACACCCCGCTGAACCCGATCGATGCTGCCGACATGACCTTCGCCACGGACAACTTCCTGGCCGGTGAACTTATTGGCCAGTGGGCCAAGGGCACCCTCGGCGGCGAAGCGGCAGATGCCAAGATCGCAATGCTGGACCTGGACGTCTCCCAGCCGACCGTTGGCGTCCTGCGTGACCAGGGCTTCCTCAAGGGCTTCGGCATCGACCTCGGCGACCCGAACAAGTGGGGTGACGAAACCGACCCGCGCATCGTTGGCCATGACGTGACCCAGGGCAACGAAGAAGGCGGCCGCAAGGCCATGGAAAACCTTCTGGCCAAGGATCCGTCCATCAACGTCGTCTATACGATCAACGAGCCGGCAGCAGCTGGCGCCTATGAAGCCCTCAAGTCCATCGGCCGTGAAGGCGATGCGCTGATCGTCTCCGTCGACGGCGGCTGCCCGGGCGTTGCCAACGTGGAAGCCGGTGTGATCGGTGCAACCTCCCAGCAGTATCCGCTGCTGATGGCCTCCAAGGGCATCGAAGCCATTGCCGCCTGGGCCAAGGACGGCACCAAGCCGCAGGCAACCGACGGCAAGAGCTTCTTTGACACGGGCGTTGCCCTGGTCACCGACAAGCCGGTTGATGGCGTGAAGTCCATCTCCGTCGAAGAAGGCAAGAAGCTCTGCTGGGGCTAATTCCTGAAAGGTCTGTCAGGCGGAATTTTTCCGCCTGACAGAGCTCTGACCCAACTTCATTCGTAAAAAAAGGCGGAGACAGCCGCCATTTCCGTTTTCCTGTCTGGAGGACCGTGCCGTGAGCAACAGCGACAGCTTCGAAGAGGTCGTGAAGACACGCCGTGAAGAAAAATTCGCGGAGTTCGACACATCCGAGAAGGGCGTTCTGCAGAAGTTCCATCATGCCCTGCACACCAACACCGCGCTTGTGCCGCTGATCGTGCTTCTCGCTGCCATCATGGTGTTCGGCATTATTCTCGGCGAAAAGTTCTTTTCCCCCTTCGCCCTCACACTGATCCTGCAGCAGGTTCAGATCGTTGGCGTTCTGGCTGCCGCGCAGAGCCTGATCATTCTGACCGCCGGCATCGACCTGAGCGTCGGTGCCGTTGCTGTGCTCTGCTCTGTCATTATGGGACAGGTCACATTCCGCTATGGAATTCCTCCGGTCTTCGCCGTGGCAATCGGGCTGGCCTTTGGCACCGCCATCGGCGCCGTCAACGGCTGGCTGGTCTCCAAGGTCAAGCTGCCTCCCTTCATCGTCACGCTCGGCATGTGGCAGATCGTTCTGGCGGCCAACTATCTTTACTCCGCCAACGAAACCATCCGCTCCCAGGACATTGAGGCAGACGCGCCTTTTCTTCAGGCCATGGGTACGACCGTAAAGCTGGGTGGAGCGAACCTCACATTTGGCGTCATTCTTATGGTTCTTCTGGTTCTCGTACTTGCGTATGCGCTCCGGTCAACTGCCTGGGGCCGCCATGTTTATGCGGTGGGGGACGATCCGGAAGCCGCAAAACTCGCAGGCGTGAACGTCCATAAGACGCTGATGTCCGTTTATATGCTGGTCGGCTTCATCTGCGGCCTCGCCGCCTGGGTTATGATCGGCCGTTTCGGTTCGGTCTCCCCCTCCGCCACCACTGGCGTCATCGGCAACATTCAGGCGATCACCGCCGTGGTGATCGGCGGCATCTCCCTCTTCGGCGGACGCGGTTCGATCCTCGGATCGTTCTTCGGCGCCCTCATCGTCGGCGTATTCGAGCTTGGCCTGCGCATGGCCGGAGCCGACCCGCAGTGGACCTTCCTCCTTATCGGCGTTCTAATCATCGCAGCTGTCACGGTTGACCAGTGGATCAGAAAGGTAACGGCATGAGCGAAGCAATTCTCAAGGCCCGCGGCCTCAACAAGCGCTACGGCAAAGTCACCGCGATCGACAATTGCGACTTCGACCTGATGCCAGGAGAAATTTTGGCGGTGATTGGCGACAACGGCGCCGGCAAGTCCACCCTGATCAAGGCCCTGTCCGGCGCGGTTCAGCCGGACAGCGGCAAGATATGGCTCGACGGCGAGGAAGTCGCCTTCGCCTCCCCCAATGACGCCCGCGCCAATGGCATCGAGACCGTCTATCAGACCCTCGCCATGTCCCCGGCCCTGTCGATCACCGACAACATGTTCATGGGCCGGGAGATCCGCAAATCCGGTCTCATGGGCAAGCTGTTCCGGACCCTCGACAAGAAGGCCATGGAAGATTTCGCTCGCGAAAAGCTGGCGGAACTTGGCCTGATGACCATCCAGAACATCAACCAGGCGGTTGAAACCCTCTCAGGCGGCCAGCGTCAGGGGGTGGCGGTTGCAAGAGCTGCCGCTTTTGGCTCCCGCGTGATCATTTTGGATGAACCGACGGCTGCCCTGGGGGTCAAGGAATCGCGCCGGGTGCTGGAGCTGATTCTCGATGTCCGCTCGCGGGGCATTCCGATCATCCTGATCAGCCACAACATGCCGCATGTGTTTGAAGTCGCGGACCGGATCCATATCCACCGCCTCGGCAAGCGCGCCGCGGTCATCCGCCCGAACGACTTCTCCATGTCGGATGCGGTTGCCATCATGACGGGTGCAATGGAGCCGCCTGCCAGCATGGCGGCCTGATCCGGCTGAAATCCTCCTCCGGCCTGCTTCTTCCGATCTTGCAGGCCGGTCTGGCGAAGAGCCGCACTGCGCTTCCGGCCCGCACCCGAAGCGCAGTGCGGCCTAAATTCAAGGTAGCGGTGTCCAAGTGCTTATTTCTGCAAGGGGTTGACCTTCTGGAACAGAAGCCGGACTTTCACCGGGAGTGGAATGTGCTATATTTTATTCGGATACCGAAAAAATTGGTTTCCAGAAGCAAGTTTCGCTAAATCGGCAGCTGACAGGACAATTAAACCGATTTAAAAGCTGCAGGAAAGATCTACGAAGTGAGGACAGCCTAATGGCGGTACGCGTGATTGAAGTCGCAGAGTTCGACCTGGTAGTGTTCGGGGCCTCCGGCGACCTCGCCCACCGCAAGCTGATTCCGGCGCTGTATCACCGCTGCGCTGATGGTCAGGTGCCGGAAGGCGCACGCATCATCTGCAGCGCCCGCAGGGACTATTCCGACGACGATTACCGCCAGTGGGCCCGCGAAGCCCTGCAAGAGCATGTGAGCGATCTCGAGGACGAAAGTCTCGAGCATTTTCTCTCCCGCCTGCACTACGTGAAGATCGACGTTGGCGGTACCGACGGCTGGAGCGATCTGAAGACCATTCTTGATGAGCGCCCCGACGTGGTCCGTGCCTTCTATCTGGCGGTCGGGCCGGATCTCTTCGGCACCATCTGCCAGGGCATCGGCAACGCAGGCCTCGTCACCGACAAGACCCGTGTTGTGATCGAAAAGCCGATTGGCAAGGACGGCGCCTCCGCCAAGGCACTCAACGACACTGT
Source organism: Roseibium litorale (assembly GCF_014842915.1). Classification (GTDB taxonomy): domain Bacteria; phylum Pseudomonadota; class Alphaproteobacteria; order Rhizobiales; family Stappiaceae; genus Roseibium; species Roseibium litorale. Next base: position 566,224 of record NZ_JACYXI010000001.1, read on the forward strand.
TGGAGCAGTATTCAAGGAAGAGCAGATCTTCCGTATTGACCATTACCTCGGCAAGGAAACGGTTCAGAACCTGATGGCGCTGCGCTTCGCCAATGCCCTGTTCGAGCCGCTCTGGAACGCGGCGCATATCGACCATGTCCAGATCACTGTCGCCGAATCTCTCGGCGTTGGCGGACGCGCTGGCTACTACGACACGGCGGGCGCCCTGCGCGACATGGTGCAGAACCATATCCTCCAGCTCCTCTGCCTTGTGGCAATGGAGCCGCCGGAGTCCATGAACGCCGACAGCGTGCGCGATGAAAAGCTGAAGGTGCTTAAGGCCCTCTCGCCGATCACAGAAGCCAACGCGGACAAGCTGACTGTGCGCGGCCAGTACCGCGCCGGAGCGTCTGCTGGCGGAGCGGTTCCGGGTTATCTGGAAGAACTCGGCCGGGATGACAGCACCACGGAAACCTTCGTGGCTCTGAAGGCGGAAATCGCCAACTGGCGTTGGGCGGGCGTGCCCTTTTACCTGCGCACCGGCAAGCGCCTCGCTCAGCGCGTATCCGAAATCGCCGTTCAGTTCCGCCCGATCCCGCATTCGATCTTCGATGCGGAAGCGGGCCACATTTCGGCGAACCGCCTTGTCATCCGCCTTCAGCCGGATGAAGGCGTGCAGATGAAGGTCATGATCAAGGACCCGGGCCCCGGAGGCATGCGCCTGCGCGAAGTGCCGCTCGACATGAGCTTTGCCGAAGCCTTCAAGATCCGGAACCCGGATGCTTACGAGCGGTTGATCATGGATGTGATCCGCGGCAACCAGACCCTGTTCATGCGCCGCGACGAAGTGGACGCCGCCTGGGCCTGGATCGACCCGATCCTGGATGCCTGGAAGGCTTCGAAGGACACCCCGCGCAGCTACACCGCCGGGACATGGGGCCCCTCGGCCTCCATCGCCCTGGTGGAACGTGACGGCCGCACCTGGGCCGAAGACGGCCTCTGAGCCGCAGACCAATCGGCAGCGCGGGCAAATTGCCCGCGCCTGAACCGGTAAAAGGACGGCCGGTTCAAGGGAAGGCCTGGCATCTGGTGCCGCCTTCCGGCTGCCCGGCGCACCCGCATGAGCGGACGCGCCTTGCGGTAGCCAGAATTGAGGAGAGAAGGACAGTTCCATGACGATCCAGGCCCGCATCGGCGAAGTGACCGAACGCATCGCAAGGCGCAGTCATGACAGCCGCTCAATCTATCTCGACCGCATTCGCTCTGCGGCGGAAAAAGGCCCGCAACGCTCCAGACTGGCTTGCGGAAATCTGGCCCATGGCTTTGCCGCCTGCGCGCCCGGAGACAAGGCAGCCCTTTCCGGCGACGTGGTGCCGAACCTCGGCATCATCACAGCCTATAACGACATGCTCTCGGCCCACCAGCCCTATGAGACCTATCCGGACCTCATCCGCAAGGCGGCGCATGACGTTGGAGCAGTTGCGCAGGTGGCAGGCGGCGTGCCTGCAATGTGCGATGGTGTCACCCAGGGCCAGGAGGGCATGGAGCTGTCGCTGTTCTCGCGTGACATCATCGCCATGTCCGCCGCCATCGGCCTCTCCCATCAGATGTTCGACGCAGCAGTCTTCCTAGGGATCTGCGACAAGATCGTCCCCGGCCTCACCATTGCCGCGCTTTCCTTCGGCCATCTGCCTGCGATCTTCATTCCGGCAGGTCCGATGACCACCGGCATCTCCAATGACGAGAAGGCCAAGACCCGCCAGCTCTATGCGGAAGGCAAGGTCGGGCGGGCAGAATTGCTTGAATCCGAGTCCAAGTCCTATCATGGCCCCGGCACCTGCACCTTCTACGGCACGGCCAATTCCAACCAGATGCTGATGGAAATCATGGGCCTGCACATGCCGGGCGCGTCCTTCGTCAATCCGGGCACGCCCCTGCGCGACGCCCTGACCCGGGAAGCTGCCCAGCGAGCGCTGGCCATTACCGCGCTTGGCAACGAGTACACGCCTGCTGGCGAAATCATCAATGAGAAGGCCATCGTCAATGGCGTGATCGGTCTTCATGCCACCGGCGGCTCGACCAATCACACCATGCATCTGGTCGCCATGGCCAATGCGGCCGGCATCAAGCTGACCTGGGACGATATTTCCGACCTCTCCGACGTGGTGCCGCTGCTTGCCCGTGTCTATCCGAATGGCAAGGCGGACGTGAACCACTTCCAGGCGGCAGGTGGCCTCGGCTTCCTGATCCGGGAACTGCTCGGCGAAGGCTACCTGCACCGGGACGTGAAGACCGTCTTCGGCAATGGCCTTGATGCCTATACCGTTGAAGCCAAGCTCAATGACGATGGCACCGTGCGCCGCGATCTGGCCCCGGAAGTCTCCGGAGACGAAGCCGTGCTGGCCCCCTTCTCCAAGGCCTTTTCCGCCAATGGCGGTCTCAAGGTCCTGTCCGGCAACATCGGCAAGTCGGTCATCAAGATTTCCGCCGTTGCCAAGGAGCGTCACATCATCGAAGCCCCAGCCCGGGTGTTCCATTCCCAGGAAGATTTCCTGGCAGCCTTCAAGGCCGGTGAATTCACCAGCGATGTTGCAGCCGTCGTCCGCTTCCAGGGCCCCAAGGCTTGCGGCATGCCGGAACTGCACAAGCTGACCCCGTCCCTCGGCATTCTTCAGGATCGGGGGCATAAGGTTGCGCTGATCACCGATGGCCGCATGTCCGGCGCATCCGGCAAGGTGCCAGCCGCCATCCATGTCACGCCGGAAGCAGCCAATGGCGGCGCCATCGCCAAGATTCTGGATGGCGACATGATCCGGCTCGATGCAGTCACCGGCGAGTTGACCGTTCTGGTCGATCAGGCGGAATTCAACGCCCGCCCGGTTGCTGTTCAGGACATGTCGGCACACGAGGCCGGCGTCGGCCGCGATCTTTTTGCGGCGTTTCGCGCCAATGTGGGCGCCGCCGATACGGGAGCACATGTGTTTGGCGCTTGAAAAACAGCGCCAAATGCCCCATTCGCTTACCCGCGCCTTAAAACGGTTTAGGTGCGTATTGGAAGCCTGCCCGAAAGCTGGAGAAGTCTAGATGCCGCAGAACATTGCCCGCGTTGAACAAGTCATGCTGGCCGCACCCGTGATCCCGGTCCTGATCATCGAGGACGCCAAGAAAGCTGTTCCGATGGCGGAAGCTCTTGTCCGCGGCGGCCTTCCGGCGATCGAGATCACCCTGCGCACCGGCTGCGCCCTGGAAGCGATCAAGCTGGTTGCTGACAATGTGGAAGGCGCAATTCCAGGCGCTGGTACCGTTCTGAACCTGGCGCAATATGAAGCTGCTGTCGAAGCCGGATCCAAGTTCATCGTCTCTCCGGGCGCAACTCCGAAGCTTCTGGACGCTGCCGAACAGTTCGACGTGCCGCTTCTGCCAGGTGCTGCGACCTCTTCCGAAGTCATGGCTCTTCTGGAGCGCGGCTATGAGCGGCTTAAGTTCTTCCCGGCCGAACAGGCTGGCGGCGCGGCCTACCTGAAGTCCCTGTCCTCTCCCCTGGCTGCTGCCAAGTTCTGCCCCACCGGCGGCGTGAGCCTGGAAAAGGCCCCGTCCTATCTGGCTCTGCCGAACGTCCTGTGCGTCGGCGGCTCCTGGATTGCGGATGCCAAGGCGATTGCCAGCGAGGACTGGGCAGGCATCGAAGAGCGCGCCCGCGCTGCTGCCTCCCTCAAGGGCTGATCCCCATAGGTAAAAGCAAATGGCCCGGCTCCCGAAGCCGGGCCGTTTTGCATTGAGCGCCCGTTTTTTCAGGTACGCTCCCCTTTTCTACTCCAGACCAATCAAAAGCTGTTCAGCGCGGCCAGAACCACGACGGCCAGCATGGACAAGGCCATGGCGGCGTTGATGACCATGTGGCTGCGCTGACTGAGGTTCAGCCGGTGAAGGCCGACGCCTGCGCCAAGCCATAGAAGATGAACGGGGATCCAGACCGCATTCAACAAGAGAAATTTGACCAGGATTTCCGCCCCGAGGGAATCAGGCCAAAACCCGAAACCGCCATAGAGCGCCGCATTGACGACATAGGCCTTGGGGTTGATCGCTTGAAGGGCTAGCCCGCCAAAGAACCCAGGGGGCCTTTCTGCGTGAATGAAAGCAATCTTCGAGCCCGACAACGCAATCTTTCCTGCCAGATAAAGCAGGTAGAGAAAAGATAGCCCTGCCAGAACCTCTCTGAGCAAAGGAACCGAAAACACGATGGCAGCAAGGCCGCTGACAACGGCCAGGCCGACCAGATTGTTGCCCAGCCAGAGACCGGACACATACCGCAGACCAGCACGTGCGCCAAAACCGGAACCAACCCCCGCGGTCGAAAGAACCCCTGGACCTGGTGTGATGAGGAGGAAAAAGACGGCGGCGAGAAAAGACAGCATGGCTGGGAAGCTAACGGCCTTGGAAAGGTCCTGCAATATACGGAGAATACGTTTGGGAGAATAAAATTCATTTTAAATAGGGCATATTTTCAAAACAATATTCAATAAAGAAGCTATTTTAAATGCGTAAGAAACCGGCTTTTAAACATTGAACATCAAAGTCCCCAAATCCATTTCTGGGAGACGGGCAAATGCAGTATATGAAACAGACCATTTTAGCGGCAGCAATTGGGTTATTCGTCCCCTTTGGCAGCAGTTTCGCTGAAGACCTTTGCAAGGGTTATGGCCCTCAAACCCCTCGCGATATTTCCTCAAAGGCCGGCACGAACAAGCGCCTGTTCAACGAGGCTCCGGAGGCGGCCGGGCTGAACCTTTGCAACATACACACGCATACGAATGCCGAGCACAAGGGTCCAGGCTTCACCATCTTCGCCGGCTCTGGTGAACATGGCGGCTTCAAGTGCAATGAAACGGACAGTCTTACCGCCGCTGAACTGGCCGAGCCAGAGGGGGGCGAAAGCTTCCATGGGGTAAAGCCCGGTGACACCATTGAGGTGCACTGGGTGTATTCCTCCTGCGACGTGCAACCGGGCAAGGGCCTTGGCGCGTGCCTGTCCGAGAGCTGTGCAAACCCGCAGCTGCGGGTCGAGGCACAGGTCTTCCTCGTCGTGAACGACTCCAACGCACTAAACTTTATGGATTTTGCCTATATGGGCAATTCCGCGAACGGTTTTCAGCAGCCAAAGTCTCTGCCCGCGGGCACAGGGACCCCGGTCGTCTTCGCCGGATCAACCACCGGCCCAAGCTACACGCAAGCAACCTGCTCACCGCTGCAGGTGACCTGGAGCGTCCGCCCGCAGTGTGCCAAGCTGGATATCAACTCCCTGAACGCCTGGTCGAAAGCCGACAAGGTTTTTGAGGAAGATCACTCTCATGGCGTGCGCCAGCTCGTGACTGCACCGGAACTTCTGGCGCCTATCAACTGAACGTTGACGCCTCATTGACACACCGTACAGGCGGAGTTTTCCAGCTCCGCCTGTTTTTCTGTCTGCCCCCCTGCCCCCTCCCTGTCACCTGTGCTATCCCCTTGATCAAAGCTCGCATTCTGTTCCAGAGCCTCGACCTAATCGATTTAAAGGGAAGCGAATATGGCCGTGTCCGATACCTTCGAGAAACTCTCTGCCCATGCGAAGGCCATGCAGGAAACGACGCTGCGCGATCTTTTTGCAGGTGACGCAGACCGTTTTTCAAAGCTTTCCGTCAGCAGCGGAGACCTGCTGATCGACTTCTCCAAGAACCTCATCGATAGCACCGCGCTCGACCTGCTGATCGGCCTTGCTGAAGCCGCAGGTGTAGAGCAACGCCGCGCAGCAATGTTCACAGGCGAAAAGATCAACAGCACCGAAGGCCGGGCCGTTCTCCACACAGCCCTGCGCAACCAGTCCGGCGATCCGGTTCTGGCCGATGGTCAGGACGTCATGCCGGAAGTCTTCGAAGTCCTTGGCGCCATGTCCGACTTCGCAGATGGGATCCGCTCGGGAGAAATCGTCTCCTCCAGCGGCGATCCCTTTACCGATGTGGTCAACATCGGCATTGGCGGTTCCGACCTTGGTCCGGCCATGACCACTCTGGCGCTTGCGCCCTATCACGATGGCCCAGATGTGCACTACGTCTCCAACGTGGATGGCGCTCATATCGCCGACACACTGGCAAAGCTCGACCCGGCCACCACACTGATCATCGTCGCGTCGAAGACCTTCACCACCATCGAGACCATGACCAACGCCCAGACGGCCCGGCGCTGGATCGCGGAAACCTTGGGCGAGGAAGCTGTGGGCGATCACTTTGCCGCCGTTTCAACGGCGCTCGACAAGGTTTCGGCCTTCGGAATTGACGAGGCCCGGGTGTTCGGCTTCTGGGATTGGGTCGGCGGGCGCTACTCGATCTGGTCTGCCATCGGCCTCCCGCTGATGATTGCCATCGGCCCGGACGCCTTCGCAGAGTTCCTCGAAGGCGCACACGCCATGGACCGGCATTTTGCCGAAGCTCCGCTGCGCGAGAACCTGCCGGTTCTGCTTGGCCTCATCGGCATCTGGAACCGGGATTGCCTGGGCCATGCTGCACGCGCGGTTCTGCCATATGATCAGCGCCTGTCGCGGCTTCCCGCCTATCTGCAACAGCTCGACATGGAATCCAACGGTAAGCGGGTGAAGCTGGACGGCACGCCCGTCGAGCGGGAAACCGGCCCGCTCGTCTGGGGCGAGCCCGGCACCAACGGCCAGCACGCCTTCTATCAGTTGCTGCACCAGGGAACGACTGTGATCCCGTGCGAGTTCATCGTTGCCCGCAAAGGCCACGAGGAAGATCTGGCGCTTCATCACGAGATGCTGGTTGCCAACTGTCTGGCCCAATCAGAAGCCTTGATGCTTGGCCGTACCCTGGACGAGGCGAAGGCTCTTCTGGAGAAATCGGGACTGGGCGCAGAAGAAGTGGAACGTCTCGCCCCGCACAAGGTTTTCCCGGGCAATCGCCCGTCCCTAACCATTGTCCATGATCAGCTCACCCCCTACGCGCTCGGGCGGCTGATTGCGCTTTATGAACACCGGGTGTTCGTTGAAGGCGTGATCTGGGGCATCAACTCGTTCGACCAGTGGGGCGTTGAGCTGGGCAAGGAACTGGCCACTGCCCTGCTGCCCATGGTTCAGGGTAAAGCATCGCCCGATGGCAAGGACAGCTCCACGCTCGGTCTTCTGACCAGCATCCGGGGCTGATCCGGAAGTCATATCGAAACAGACAACGGGGCGGCTCAAACCGCTCCGTTTTTCGTTACGCTGGCACCAACCGCCCAGTTTCCACTTTTTTGCCTTCGGCCAGCACATCTGTCAGCATCAAGCTTGAGCGGTTACGGATGCCATCCGGGCCGTTCCGCCCGCCTCTTTCTCAGAAAGCACAGGCAGACCGTCACAAGCTGCCGCAGCGATGCGTCTCTGCAAGTGTCCGTAGCCAGCAGTGCCGCTGGCTCATCATGAAGGAGTATGGAAATGGCTGAATTGGTGAACCCGATGATCACGGATGCCGTGACCCAGTCGAACGTCAAGGTGGTCGGCGAGTCCCCCGCCATGGCCCTCAGCACGATGTATCAGGCGATGGCCCATTCGACGGGCGTTCTGTTCGAAAACGCCGTCGCCGCCCAGCAGCAGCAGAACATTCTGGCCCAGGCCTCCGTCAACCAGGGTGTGATGCAGATCTACAGCCTGGACACGACCGCAGCCGCCGGTGCCAGCGAAAAGGTCGCCCAGACCGGCGTGTCGGACAACCTGACGAGCCTGCTGACCGTTCTGAATGCGTTCAGCAGCCGGTAACCGCACCGGTAGACCTGCGCGACAGGCCCCGTTCTGCAGGAGCAGAGCGGGGCTTTTCATGTAAGTCAATTATTAACAACCTGTGGTTATCATACCGGTATCGGTGTCTCATGCGCACATCGACAAAATGAAGGACTTCTGAGGTCATTTGGACCTGCCTGATGCCGGAAAATGGACCAGTGTCTTCGCGGTCCAATGAAAGGAGCCGTGCGTGACGGAACACCAGAATGCTCTCGCAGAGGCCAGTCAGATCGAAGCCTCTGCCAAACGGAAAATCGAGCTGCTGCAATCCGAGCTGTCGGTCTTGAACAATATCTTGAAACTGCAGCAGCTGTCTGCCGGTGCCAGGGCTGCGACCCTGCCGGGGGTCAACACGGTTGAGGAGCTGAAATCCCTGCTGAACGCGCTGAAAAGTTAGGGCATGGGCGGTGGCACGCATGCCGCGGCCGGGATCAGATGAATTGCGGACTTCTCATCCGCCATATGCTGGCGTTATAAGCGGGCAATTGCCGCTGGTGTTTCCTGGCAGCACCTGTTCCATCCAGCAGACTGAAGATATGTCCAAGACACTGATTGCCGCACTTTACAAATTCGCTCCGCTTCAGGACTTCGCCGGCCTGCGTGATCCCTTGAAGGCCTTCTGCGAGGAGCGCGATGTTCGCGGCAGTCTTCTGCTCGCCTCCGAAGGGATCAACGGCACCATTTGCGGCCCGGAACAAGGCGTGCGCGAGGTGCTTGCGCATCTGAACGCCGATCCCCGCCTGAAAGGTCTGGAGCATAAGGAAGCCTGGGCGGACCGCCCGGTCTTCAAGCGCATGAAGGTCCGCCTCAAGCAGGAGATTGTGCGCCTGGCCGTGGATGGTATCGATCCCAACGAAACTGTCGGCACCTATGTGGCTCCCGAGGACTGGAACGACCTGATCAGCGATCCGGACGTTGTGGTGATCGACACCCGCAACGACTATGAATTTGCTTTCGGCACGTTTGAGCGTGCGCTCAATCCGAAGACCCAGTCCTTCCGGGAGTTTCCCGAATGGGTCCAGGAAGCCATCGAGCTGGAGAACAAGCCAAAGGTTGCGATGTTCTGCACCGGGGGCATCCGCTGCGAAAAGGCGACCAGCCTGATGCTGCGGGAAGGCTTCGAAGAAGTTTATCACCTTCAGGGTGGTATCCTGAATTATCTGGAAAAGGTGCCCGAGGAGAAAAGCCTCTGGAAAGGCGAATGCTTCGTTTTTGACGACCGGGTTTCCGTCGACCACAAGCTTCAGCCCTGCTGGGGCAAATGGGTGCCGGAAGAAGCCCGTCACGTTATCAATGAAGACACGGATTACGACTGACCGGTCCGCCGGACGCAAACTCGGGCTTTAACCTTTCATTAACTTTTCTTACACTCGGTCCTGGCCACACTTGGGCCAGTACCGGCAGGGGGAAAGTCAATGACAATGCCGTCCAGTTTGAAAGCAGTCTCAACGCAGGCGGTTGGTCTGCTGTTTGCCGCGGCACTGTCCATGCCCGCATCCGCCGGACAAAGCCGCTCCTGCTATGAGGAAACGGTCATTCCTGCGGCCTATCAGACCGTTCAGGAGCAGATCCTTGTGCGCCCTCCCCGGGCTCATGTGATCGACCACCCGGCTGTTTACGCGGTTCAGGAGCGGCAAGTGGTTGTGAAGCCCGCCTCCGTTGCCTATCAGTCCATCGCTCCGGCCTACAGATGGCAGACACGCAAAGTGATGCTGCAGCCCGCAACAGTCAGCTGGGAATATCAGATCAGGCACGGCAAGCGTATTCTTTGCGAGGTCAAGCACCCGCCGGTTTACCAGAACCAGAGCCAGCAGATAATGGTCCGGCCTGCAAGCAGGGTGAAGGTTATCATCCCCCCGGTTTATGGTACGGTTCGTGAGCGCGTGCAGGTCCAGCCTGGCTGGCGTGAGCGTGTGGAGCAACCTGCCGTCTACAAGACAGTGACCCGGCAGGTAAAGGTTCGCGAGGCACAGGCAGTCTGGCGCCCGGTCGGCCACAAAGGCTGCCGGTCCTGAGAGGGCCAGGCCGCACGATCCCAGAAGCTCCGGACAACATATATTGAACTTTTATTCGCAGAGGCGTCACAAGCGCCGTCTGCCTGCGTCCAGCTTGGTAAATTAGACAGCAGGAGGCGGATGTGCCCCAGCATCCGACATGTGACAGTTTCAGTTCCGCTCTCAGACCAAGCAGGTGGCCGGTGCCGCCGCAGGTCCGGCTGGCGGCTTCCAAGGACAATCAGGCGGACAATGTTCCCCCTTCTCCTTCTTCCCAGCAAGACGGGACGCAGGAACCGGTCAATGGGGGCGAGAAGCCGATCCTCGAAATTGTCCGGAACCTTGACCGGAAGGACCAGGAAGAGCTGCTGACTGTCTTGAATCAGATACTTGGCCGCTCTTGAGCAGCAGCCCGCCGCTGCCAGGACGGCAATAATTGTATCACGGACGCACACAGGGCCAGCCCTGATGCACGCAGCCGCAGCAGAAGGAACTACGGATCATGCCGCTTGCCAACTCCTCCTCTACCGGCCCCCGGGCAAATGCTGGCGCTCCGGCACAGGAAGGCGCACCCCATCCTTCTGCCAATCCCTCAGAGCTTTTGCAGAACCTGCTTGAGAGTTTCGTTCAAAGCACAAAGCTGCAGGGAGAAGTGCAAACCCTTTTCGGCTCAATGCCACAGCTTTTCAGCATCGCCGGGGGCATTCTGGAACAGAAAGAAGCTGGCGAGAAAGCGCTGAACGAAGCCGTCAAAACCGCCACGCGGGTGCTCAGCGAAGCCAAAGACCGTGCCGCAGACCTTTCCAAGGCTCTCCAGACCCAGGAAACGGTTCTCGACCAGATCCTTCAGGATGAGACACTTCTGGTGGACGTCCTCAAGACCGGCAGCAAACAGCTGCCCCCCGCGAGCCGGATCTCCGGTTCTGTTCCGCTTGCCCGCGCCGCCCAGATTGCTGGCGCAGATCCGCGCATTGCAAAGGGCGTAAACGACCTCAAGTCGATGATCCTCGATATCGTTCAAGAAGAAGTCCGGCGGACAATCAACACGCGATCCACTCCTGCCCAGCCCCGCTAGGACGCTTAGCGCCCGGAAGCAAGAAAGCCGCACAAGGGTTTGAATATCTTACTTTTATTCGCCTCAAACCAGAAAACCACAGATACATTCAGCCTCGAAAAGCTCAATTGCCCCGGTTCAGATCATGTGTGGTTTCAGGAGCTGGAAGCTCGGACCTCTCACCTTTCCCCTTGTCCAGCGTTGCGTCCACCATGTCTGCTTCAGTGCTTCTTTTGCACCTGAAGTCGAAAAATCCTGTTGTTTCTAATGCGCTGCAGCCATTGACCGCCGTCTTTTCGCCCATATAACTCATCATAGAACATCCTGCGGAATGAGCTCCTTCCCTTGGGAGATTGCGAAGACCTGAAAACAACATTACGCTTGGGAGGTTTCCGGCATTGGGCGAAACAAAGATGTTGCTGCCGGCAGGGTTTGGGTAAATTGAGACAACGATTCCTGGGCTTTAGGAGAGTGTAATTATGAAGAAACTCATCGTTGTGGCCGCGAGCGCCCTGCTTTTGACGGCCTGCCAGTCTGACAGCCAGCGTGATCGCGCCCTTGTCGGTGGCGGCCTTGGCGCCGCAACCGGCGCCGCCATCGGCGCGGCAACCGGCAATGGCGTTGGCGGTGCTCTCGTGGGCGCGGCCATCGGTGGAGCAGGCGGCGCAATCGTCGGCTCCGCGACCACCCCGAAGAACTGCGTGGCCTATGACCGTTATGGCCGTCCGTACCGGGTTGCGTGCCCGTAAGACCGGCGCTTTGCCCTTTTTAGTTTATTCCAGTGAGGAAACAGCATGAAGAAGCTTTTGATGATCGGCGCCGCCGCCCTTTTCCTGGCGGGCTGCCAGTCTGACAGCCAGCGTGACCGCGCGCTCGTCGGCGGCGGCCTTGGCGCCGCAACCGGTGCGGCCATTGGCGCGGCAACCGGCAACGGCGTTGGCGGAGCTCTCGTGGGCGCGGCCATCGGTGGAGCAGGCGGCGCGATCGTCGGGTCCGCAACCACACCGAAAAACTGCACGGCCTATGATCAGTATGGCCGCCCCTATGCGGTTCCCTGCCCATAAGAGGGCACACCTGACCAGGCAGGTCCGGATCATCCCGGACCTGTCAAGGACAACAGGTCTTCAAACGGCGGTTTCCGCGCTAGAATTGCCCAGTGATTCGATCAGATTCGACAGGAGAATCGGATGAGCCGGGTAAGGTTCTGTGCGGCGGCCGCCGTTTTTATGTCTTTGGCGCTCAGCGGCTGTGCAAGTAACACGGACAGCCAGCGTGACCGCATGCTGATTGGCGGCGGACTGGGCGCAGCGACAGGCGCTGTCGTCGGGGCCGCAGCGGGGTCGACCGCGGGAGCCGCCCTCGCGGGTGCTGCAATCGGGGCGGTAGGCGGTGGCCTGATTGGCATTGTGACGACGCCACGCAACTGTATTGCCCATGACAAGGACGGGACGCCTTATCAGGTGCACTGCCCGTAAAGACTTTTCATCCTACAGGTTCTAAAAACCCCGCTTCAAAAGCGTAAGGGCGGATCCAGCTGGACCCGCCCTTAGTTGATTTAGCGACTTGAAGGCCTGTCAGTTTTTGAGGGCAACTTCCGGGGCAACATAGTCATACCCCAAAGCGGTCGCGACTGCCTCGCACGTGACATGACCCTTGTGGACGTTCAGCCCCGGCAGGAACAGCGGGTCTTCCAGAAGCGCCCGCACCGCTCCCTTGTTCGCGAGTGCAAGTGCAAAAGGCAGCGTGGCATTGTTGAGAGCATAGGTGGACGTGCGCGGGACAGCGCCCGGCATGTTGGCCACGCAGTAATGGACAACACCATCAACCACGTAAGTCGGGTCGGAATGGGTGGTGGCCTTCGAGGTCTCGAAGCAGCCGCCCTGGTCAATTGCAACGTCCACCAGCACCGAACCCGGCTGCATGCGGGCAATCATATCGCGGGTCACCAGCTTGGGAGCAGCCGCGCCGGCAACAAGCACTGCACCAATGACGATGTCGGATTCCAGAACATATTTTTCCAGCGAAGCCTTGGTGGAATAAACCGTCCGGAGTGCGGGGCCAAAGGTGCTCGACAGCGCCGCCAGAACATTGACATTCCGGTCCAGAACCGTGACTTCCGCCCCAAGGCCCAGCGCCATGGTGATGGCATGCGCGCCAACGACGCCGCCGCCGATCACAGTCACCTTGCCTGGTGCAACTCCTGGGACGCCACCGATCAGCACGCCCGATCCGCCAGCTTCCTTCTCCAGCGCCTTGGCGCCTGCGATCACTGACAGACGTCCTGCCACCTGAGACATGGGAGCCAGAAGCGGCAGGCCGCCGTTTGCTCCAAGAACCGTTTCGTAAGCAACACAAGTTGCCCCGGACTTGACCAGGTCTGCGGTCTGCTCGGCATCCGGTGCCAGGTGCAGGTAGGTGAAGAGAATATGATCCGGACGAAGCATCGCACGCTCAACCGCCTGCGGCTCCTTCACCTTCACGATCATCTCGGCGGTGTCGAAAACCTCCTTTGCGGTCCCGAGAACCTTTGCGCCGGCGGCTTCATAGGAGGCATCGCCAGCACCAATTCCGGCGCCTGCATTCGTTTCAACGCAGACCTGATGACCATGCGCCACCAATTCCCTTACGCTATCAGGTGTCATCCCGACGCGATATTCGTGATTCTTGATTTCCTTCGGTACACCGATGCGCATAGGAATTCCCCTGTCTGGCGGCCTTATAGCCTTCTTGAAATGACGGGAGAATATTATCCGGATAGCTGTCGAATTTTATTGCCTTCTAAGCGCCGGAAACTCATTCTTTGCAAGATAATTGTGCTAGATGCCATTTTAACTGAATTTTCCACCAGGAGCACAAATGAAGCTCGACCGCATTGACCGTAAGATCTTGGATGTTCTGCAACAGGACGGGCGGATTGCGAATGCAGATCTTGCTGAGAAGGTCGGTCTCTCCGCCTCGGCCTGCCTGCGCCGGATGCGCGCCCTGGAAGAGAGCGGCATCATAGACAGATATGTGGCGCTTCTCGATCAGCGCAAGCTCGGCCGGCGCATGGACGTTTTCGTCGAGATTTCTCTGGTGGGCCAATCCAATGAGGTTCTTGAGGACTTCGAACGGGCGGTCACCCGCTCCGCGGAAATCATGGAGTGCTACCTCATGGCAGGCGACGCGGATTATATGCTGCGCGTCACCGCCGCCGATCCGAATGATTTTGAGCGTATCCACAGAGAACACCTGGCAAGATTGCCCGGTGTTCTGCGAATGAAATCGTCCTTCGCAATCCGCCCGATTGTCCGCAAAACCGCGTTTCCGATGCGGGATCCCAAGGACTGAACCGGACTATCCACTGGCTGCACAAGCGTGTCGACGCCTCAGACCCGGCACGGTATAGTCCCTCACAACTATTGCGACCACCACGACCGGAGACCTCAAGGGTGCCTTTCCAGATCTCGCGCCTCATCGAGCCGACCTATAAGCTTGCCGAATGCCCGACCTGGGATGAAACCACCGGAACCCTGTACTGGACCGACATTCAGGGATGCACAATCCAGGCGATGGATTGGAAAAGCCGTGAAATCAGAACCTACCGTTTCGAAAATGAAGTCGGTTCCTTTGGCCTGACAGATGACAGCCGGCTGATCGTTTCTGTCTGGGACAATGTTATTCTGTTCGATCCCGGAACCGGGGCGCAGGAGGTCTTGGCGGAAGTGGAGCCGGACTTGCCCGTGACTCGCCTGAATGACGGTAAGATTGGCCCGGACGGCGCCTACTGGGTCGGCACCATGGACACGTCCAGCCCACGCGAACCGATTGCAAGCCTTTACCGGATTGACGGGACAGGACGGGTCGACAGCATCCGCGACGGACTGCAGGTCTCCAATGGCCTGGCCTGGTCGCCCGACGGCACCATCATGTACCATTCAGACTCCAGCCCCGGCTGGATCGAAGCCTATAGCTTTGAACCTGCAACCGGCGCGCTCGGTGCAAAGATGCTGTTTGCGCAACAGACCAACGAAACTGGCCGCCCGGATGGGGCGACAGTGGACGCAGATGGCAACTACTGGAGCGCAGGTGTGTCGGCGGGACTTCTAAACTGCTTTGCCCCAGATGGCAGCCTGCTTCATGCCATCCCCGTCCCGGCCCCAAAGCCGACGATGCCCTGCTTTTGCGGTCCGGAGCTGGACCAGCTCGTTTTGACCAGCCTGCAGCCGGGGGGAGAGCCGGAAGGCAGCCTCTCCGGAAGCCTCTTTCTCATCGAGGGGCATCAGACCAAGGGCCTTCCAACCTACCGGTTCAAGACCCGGCCCTGATGGGGCTGACACACGGCCATTAGCTTGACTTTAGATCCGAGATCACGGTCTTGGCGGATGTTCCAGCTGTTGTACTGACGTTTCCGAAAACGGTCACGGCCTGGTTCACCATGTTCTGGATATCCTCCATGAACGGGATTTCCTTGATCGTGGAGGCAGGCTGCGGGCCCTCCGCCGCCTTCTTGATGGCCACGGCCTGGGCCGCAACAGCAATCTGCATGATTGCGTTCATGTAGTTCTTTGCATCCTGCACGGCCATCCCCGCGGTTTGACTGACCATAATTTCCGGCGGCGTGAACGCAACGTTGTCTGCATAGTTGCTCGTCTCCGTGTTAGAAAACTGCACCGCCTGAACCACCTGCTGGTTGAGAGCCGAAACATTCGGCGTCGGAGCCTTGGCTGCCAGTGCAGCGCGTGGGCTTCCTGGTATCTGGGCGGTCTTCTGGGACATGGCTGCCGCAGTCTGCTTCTGGTCGCCATTGCGGGCGGCGTTTCCAGCTTGTGCCCCGGCCTGCGCTCCTGCCTGTCCAGCAACCTGGCCTGCTGCCTGCCCAGCACCAGCCGGAGAAGTCTTGGGAGCCGTCTCACCAGGCGAGGAATTGCCGCCATCCCCGGCACCGGGCGCGGAACGCGCGCCAAACCAGCCACTCAATCCCATGGTCCGTCTCCTTGTGATACTCGCAGGACGCAATCATCCTGATGATGGCAGACAACAGGCCCAGCCCGTCTTCCTGCCCGAACTGTTATTCGCCGATATCCATGATCAACTGACAGGCTTTGGACACGACCGCTGTCGTGATCTGGTTCATCGCCTGCTGACTGTGGACGGCATTTTGAATCGAAAGTCCCGAGGCATGGCTTGCGACCTGGTACAGGGCCGCAATCGCTTGTGCCGGTGCTTCGGCAACCACTTTAACGTTGGTCTGGGTGACGGCGTCCGTAATCTGGGAATTGACATTATCGGCCATGGTCTCGTCCTGTCCTTTTCGCAGCCGGGCGCACATCCGGCGTGGGGCAACGGCAAAGACAGGGCACTCACGCACTCATGCACCTGTCCGCCACTCAGAGACGCGTCACCCCGCCGCGCGTGAAAGACGTTTCAGACTTTTTTCCCGCAAACATCCTTCAGGGACATTGCAGGTTTCCCCCTCCCCCAGCGCCTGCCGCAACCGCTCCCTGAGATGTTGCACCCGTTTGCGCGCTAGCGGCTCCGAAATGGCAAGCCGCTCTGCAATATCCCGGTAGCTTTGCTCCTCACAAAACCTGAGGCGGAAGACCTTTCGTAACTCTGGAGGCAGGGCATTCACTACATGGACCACTGCCCGCAGCGTATCCTGATGACGCAAGAGGTTCTCCTGATCCGGCTGATTGTTGGACAGGGAACTCTCGTGATCGATGTAGACATCGGCCCCGAAATCCCGAACCTGCCGTTCCGACTGCACCCTGCGCATGCGGGAGATATGCTCATTCTTCATCGCAAACAGCAGGAAGGCGCGCGGCTCACGAATCTCCGTGTCGTTCCTCTCCACGTGAGCGACGGCCTTTACCAGCGTGGAGGACAAGAGATCCTCCGCATCCTCCCGGTTGCCGCGGGTCAGACGGAGGGCGCGCCGTCTGAGCACGGCCGCATCCTCGATCCAGCTCATCCAGATGCCAGCCGCTGACGGTATCCCGCCATTTTCCGGTCCATCTCTGTCGGTCACGAAGTCCTCCCGGTCCCGCAAGGTCATCCTGTTTCCTTTACCGGAGAAGACGCTGACCTCATCGCGATGTGAATAAATTCTTGGACCGGATTTCAGCAGCATCGGAGCGACCCTCATCATCTCAAGCGGCGGAACAACACGACCGGTGCAACAGAGAAAAACCCATTGCATCAAACCACCCGCCGCCAGGTACAACCTGAAACACAACCATTCTCAGGCTAATTGCACATACGATCTAATACAATTAAAAAGTGTTAAGTTTGACCAAAAATCACCCCAACTGGTTGCAATGCAGATCAAGGCTGGAGATCCGGCTGTACTGGTCTGGCGCACAGGCGTGGACACCGCTTTGCCACCATTCTATTGTCACGCGTGAAAGAGAGGGGGCCTGCCGCCCCGAAGTGGAAAGACGTGACGACCCGACACCGCCAAACCGGCCAGCTGATTCATGGTGAGGACCGGCAATCTTTCCCTCTCTCAAGGTGCCCAGCACGCACATGAGCGCGCCGTCCTCCCCCGCCTTCCGGCAAGACCTTCAGGGCTTGCGGGCTTTTGCCGTCCTCGGTGTCCTGCTGTTCCACTTCGGCGTTCCCGGCACGGAGGGAGGCTACGCGGGTGTCGATCTCTTTTTCGTTCTGTCAGGTTTTCTGATCACGTCGATCCTGACCCGCCGGACGGAACCGTATCTGTCCTGGAGCGACCAGGCAGCCTTCATCCTGCGGTTTCTGGCCAAACGCCTCTGGCGCATTGCCCCTGCGATGACGGCCGTTGCCATGGCGACCTGCGCCGCGGGCTGGTTCATCCTGACGCCGGAGGATTTCATCTCACTCGGGAAAGAAGCCTTTGCCGCCATCACCTTCTGGCCAAACCTCTATTTCAACGCGGAAGCAGACTATTTCGCCACCGCCTCTGCCTACCGTCCGCTGCTGCATACGTGGTCGCTTGGGGTAGAGATGCAGTTCTATCTGCTCTGGCCCCTCGTCCTGACCGCAATTCGCCTACTGCCTGGCAGACGCCAGAGCTATGCCGTATTGCTGCTGCTCGCGCTCAGCTTCATCGCCTGCCAGATCCTGACCTTTGCCGACCCAAGTGTTGCCTTCTACAATCCCGGCCCGCGCCTTTGGGAGTTCCTGATCGGAGCTCTTGCCGCCTGGCACGTCATGCCACCCAGAACGGAGCTGGCGGCCGGCAGCAAGTGGCAGCAGGCAGGAGACTGGATTGCCCTGCTCACCCTTCTGGCAACACCGGCTCTCTTTGGTCCAGCAACCCTCTGGCCCGCCCCCTCCGCCTTGCTGCCCTGCCTTGCTGCCGGGTGGCTGATTTCCAGGCCCGTCAAAACCAGGCTGGTTCAATCCCTACTGGAAAACCGGCTTGCCGGCGTGATCGGAACCCTGTCCTACAGCCTCTATCTCGTTCACTGGCCGCTGGTGGTGTTCTCCAACACCCTGTTCTTTCCAGAGCCATCCTTTACTCTGCGCATGGCGCTGCTTGCGGCCTGTATTCCCCTCAGCGCGCTTCTATATGTCCTGATCGAGCGGCCCATGCGCACGCTCGGCGCTGCTCCGGGCCTTCCTCCTTTGAAGCTTGGCGGAGTTGCTGCCTGGGGAGGCGCCATCACGCTCTGCCTTCTGCTTGCCTCCAGCAACGGCTTGCCGGGGCGCTGGAAGACCGGAGATCTGGTTGCGCTGACCAAGGCTGAGCGCAACCCGGAAGTCTCTGACCCCGTTTGCGGCGGCACCGGAACTTCCCTGCTCTGCGAGAAAGGCGCGGCCGGCGGCATCGCCTTGTGGGGCGATTCCCATGCAGCGGCGCTGGAAGAAACAATGAAGTCCTGGGCAGAAGAGACTGGGACGCATTTCCGAGCCTTTATCGGCTATGGCTGCCCGCCGCTTCCCGGTGCCTATTTGCGGAACACTCCGGTCTCGCTGCCGAAATCCAAATGCCTGCGCAACGGCACTCCGGTGCTTGAAGCCATTCTGGCGGACGACAAGATCGGCACCGTCATCTTGAGCGCGCGGTGGGTCTGGTATTTCACAGGCACACGCAATGGCCCGGATCGCGGCGGACCGGTCTATCTGACGGAAGACAAGTGGACCTTGGCCAGCAAGACCGGAAATCGCGCGGTTTTCGAAGCATCCCTCAAAGAACTTGCAAAGGCGCTGCAGGCCGCAGGCAAGAAAATCATCCTCTTGCAGCCCGTTCCGGAGTTCACCTTTGACCCGGTGCGCTGCTATCAGGCCGAGCTACTGGGACGTGAGGCCCATGGAACCTGCAGGATGGAAAAAGCGGAGGCAGAAAAACGCCAGGACGAGACAAATCGCTTTTTCGCCAGCCTCGCCGCGGAAAATAGTGCCGTTCATCTGATCCAGCCTGACCCGGTCTTCTGCAGGGACACCACCTGCAGCCCTGTGCTGGACGGACGAATGGCCTATCAGGACGACGACCACGTCAACCGGATTGGCGCGGCTGCCCTGCTGCCCCTTCTGATTCAGGCCGCCGAATAAGCCTGCTCACGGTCCTGCAAAGCAGCAAAGGAAACAGACCACCGCGAGTGGTAGTTTGTAATTATTTTTCAAAAAGAGGAGGAAGTGGTGGGTGCACGGGGATTCGAACCCAGGACCGTCTGATTAAGAGTCAGATGCTCTACCAACTGAGCTATACACCCACATCCGCATTTGGCGGAGAGACCGCCGCGCCGCAACGCGTCGATGGGCGGTGTATATAATCGCCTTTCCGGGAACGCAATCCCTTTCCCGATTTTTTTCCGGGCTAATTTCTTCCTGGCCTCCAACTTCCGGAAAAATCATTGGAGTTCCCTGCAATTTCAAGTATCTGGAAGATGCCTATCCCCTTGGGGATAACCGGCAGGAAATCAGTCAGGGTAATTTTCAAAAAGCCCTCCGCCAAAATTTGTAACTTTTGCAATTTTGGTCTTGACCACATCCAATCCCCTGACTAGGTTGCGACGCATTCAAGGTGGGTGGAAACACACCGCCGTCACTCACTCCTTATCTGCTGTCCGGCAGATAAGGATTTTCAGGTATCAGGGAAACAGAACGGCCATGGCCCGCACTGCTCTCATTCTAGTAGTAGGAAAGCGCACCGCCGGAATGGGTTGACCCATTCGGAACAGGCTGGTGCGCACACAAGCTCCCGACGGGGGCTTTTTTTGTATCTCCAGCCTGCCCTTTTGCCAGACCGGCGCAAGCCGGGCACGACAACCGGCCCGCACCCCAAGGCTTCCGGAGAGAAGCTTTAGGGCGCGGGCCAAAGCCCCGCCGGAAAAGCCGGCAACGTGAGAAAGCTAGCTTGGGATGCCCCCAAGACCGAAAAGCAAGGAACCTCGAGAATGACACGGGAGATGACCGGCGCCGAGATGGTGATCCAGGCGCTGAAAGACCAGGGAGTTGATACGGTATTCGGCTACCCGGGCGGCGCAGTGCTTCCCATCTACGACGAAATCATTCAGCAGGACGGCCTTGAGCATATTCTTGTGCGCCACGAGCAGGGTGCCGGTCATGCCGCCGAAGGCTATGCCCGCTCGACCGGCAAGCCAGGCGTCGTTCTCGTCACCTCGGGCCCCGGCGCGACCAACATGGTCACCGCGCTTGCCGATGCCATGATGGACAGCATTCCGCTTGTCTGCATCACCGGTCAGACCGCAACGCACCTGATCGGCACAGACGCCTTCCAGGAATGCGACACCGTCGGCATCACGCGCCCCTGCACCAAGCACAATTGGCTGGTCCGCAACGTCGACGATCTCGCCCGCATTCTCCATGAAGCCTTCTATGTCGCGACCTCCGGCCGTCCGGGCCCGGTCGTCGTCGACATTCCGAAGGACGTCCAGTTCGCCACCGGCACCTATCACGGCCCGACGGCCAACCCGTCCGCAGCACACAAGAGCTACCGGCCACAGCTGAAGGGAGATGCCCAGGCAATCCGTGCCGCTGTCGAACTGATGGCAAGCGCCAGGAAGCCCGTGTTCTACACCGGCGGCGGCGTCATCAACTCCGGCCCGCAGGCCACCCAGCTTCTGCGCGAGCTGGTCAGCCTGACCGGGTTCCCGATCACGTCCACTCTAATGGGCCTCGGCGCCTATCCGGCCAGCGGTGACAACTGGCTCGGCATGCTGGGCATGCACGGCACCTATGAAGCCAACATGACCATGCATGACTGCGATGTCATGGTCTGCATTGGCGCCCGCTTCGATGACCGCATCACCGGCCGTCTGGATGCCTTCGCACCTCACGCCACCAAGATCCACATCGACATCGACCCCTCTTCCATCAACAAGAACGTCAAGGTCGACCTGCCGATCATCGGTGACGTCGCCCATGTTCTGGAAGACATGGTCCGCATTTGGCGAACCTCTTCGCTGAAGGCGGATCCGGCTGCGATGAAGGCCTGGTGGGAGCAGATCAACCACTGGCGCGCGCGCAACTCGCTGGCCTACAAGCCGAACAGCGACATCATCATGCCGCAATATGCGATCCAGCGCCTTTATGAGCTGACCAAAAACCGCAAGACATTCATCTCGACCGAAGTTGGTCAACACCAGATGTGGGCGGCCCAGTTCTATGGCTTCGAAGCTCCGAACCATTGGCTGACCTCCGGCGGCCTCGGCACCATGGGCTATGGCCTGCCGGCTGCCATCGGCGCGCAGGTTGCCCACCGCGACGCGCTCTGCATCGACATTGCTGGCGATGCCTCGATCCTGATGAACATTCAGGAAATGTCGACCGCCGTTCAGTTCGGCCTGCCGGTCAAGGTGTTCATCCTGAACAACCAGTACATGGGCATGGTGCGCCAGTGGCAGCAGCTCCTGCATGGCAACCGCCTGTCCCATTCCTACACCGACAGCCTGCCGGACTTCGTCAAGCTGGCCGATGCCTATGGCGGGGTCGGCTTCCGGGTGGAAAAGCCGGGCGATCTGGATGGTGCCATTGAGGAAATGATCGCGGTCGACAAGCCGGTGCTGTTTGACTGCCGCGTGGCGAACCTCGCCAACTGCTTCCCGATGATCCCCTCGGGCAAGGCGCACAATGAAATGCTGCTTCCGGACGAGGCCACCGATGAAGCCGTGGCCAATGCCATCGACGATGCTGGCCGCACTCTGGTGTAAGGACGACAGGACCATGAACGCAAAGCTAAACCCCACCGCGCCGTCCGTCTATTTCATGGCCGACGTCAGCGACAAGGTCGAAACTCACACCCTATCGGTGCTCGTCGACAACGAGCCGGGTGTTCTCGCCCGGGTCATCGGCCTCTTCTCCGGCCGGGGCTACAACATCGACAGCCTGACCGTGTCGGAAACCGAGCATGAGCGGCACCTGTCGCGCATCACCATCGTCACAACCGGAACGCCGATGGTGATCGAGCAGATCCGCCACCAGCTGGACCGTCTGGTGCCTGTCCACCGGGTGACGGACCTGACCGTGGAAGCCCAGCTGGCCAATCAGGACAAGCCGCTCGAGCGCGAACTGGCTTTGGTCAAGGTAGCAGGCAATGGCGAGAACCGTCTGGAAGCCCTGCGCCTGGGAGATGCCTTCCGCGCCACCGTGATCGATGCCACGACGGAGCATTTCGTCTTTGAGATCACGGGCCGCACCTCCAAGATCGAGCAGTTCATCAACATCATGAAACCGCTCGGCCTTGTCGAAGTCTCCCGCACCGGCGTCGCCGCCCTGCAAAGGGGCGCTGAAGGGCTGTAAGGTCGTCACAAAAGGCCTGAAAACAAGCGAAGCCCGCTGTGAGCCTTCACAGCGGGCTTCTTCTTTTGGCCACAAGCGCATTCTCTCCTTGCTCCGCCTCACGTCGGTACATCCTTTTCCTCATACGCCAGAGCTCGTACACAGGCTTCACAGTGTCTTGCGCGGATATCTTGTGATTGTCACGGCGGGCAAGCCGAAGAGTGCCGTCGCGGTTTCCTGCCCGGAATTGCGATCATCATATCGGCAAAGCCTATCCAAAGATCGGTCACGGGCAGTCAAATGCATTCATTTTTGCAGTCATTTATTGTATGATCTGACGCACAGATGAGCCCGTCGCACTGAACAGGTGCAGCGGGCAGACAGGTGTCTGGGCTGCAGGACAGGTTATTGGCACTGAGCGCAGATGACAAAATTGAAGGCAATACGATACAAACGGTTGCCCCACAATGAGTGCAACGGTCTCATGAGTATTTGGACGCCGGATTTCTCCGGAAGCATGGCTCCCCGCTATCAAGCGATAGCCGACAGCATCGAAACAGACGTTCAGTCCGGCAAACTCAAGGCAGGAGATCGTTTGCCGCCCCAGCGCCAACTGGCTGCCAGAATCGGCATCGACTTTACAACCGTTGCCCGCGGCTACGCGGAAGCACGCAAGCGCGGCATCATCGATTCCCAGGTCGGCAGGGGCACGTTTGTCACCAAGCGCGTCGAAATCCAGTCAATCACCGTTAAGGACCGGCCTGACCCGCGGCGTGAAGGCTTTGCAGACTATTCCATGAACATGCCGCCGGACCCGGATGATCCGGAGCTAATCAAGCGCATGAAGGAGGGCCTCGCGACCGTTTCCTCCAACATTCTCACCTTGCTCCGCTATCAGGAATTCGGCGGCTCCGGCGTCGACAAGGAGGCCGCAACGACCTGGCTAAGCCGCCGGGGGCTTGTTCCTTCCCTGGAGCGGATGTTCATTACGCCCGGCGCCCACCCTGCCCTGCTCGCAATCTTGAGCACGCTTGCGGCACCTGGAGACGAGATCCTGAGCGAGGCCGTCACCTATCCGGGGATCCGGTCAATTGCCGCTCAGCTGCGCCTCACCTTGACGGGCATATCCATGGACAAGATGGGCATTCTGCCGGAAGCTCTTGAGGAGAAATGCCGCGCTGGAACGCCAAAAGCGCTCTATCTCAATCCGACCTTGCAGAATCCAACGACCATAACCGTACCAGTCGAACGCCGGCAGCAGCTTTGCGCCATTGCGCAGAAATACGGCCTGCCAATCCTGGAAGATGACGCCTATGGCTTCATGCCTGTGCGTACGCCGGCGCCCTTCGCGGCACTGGCTCCCAACCTGACATGGCACATCGGCGGCGTCGCCAAATGCTTAGGCGCGGGCCTGCGCCTTGCCTACGTCGTCGCTCCGGACACAAAAGCCGCCTGGCCATTTGTTGGGGCGATGCGCGCTTCCTCGGTCATGGCATCGCCGCTGACCATTGCCCTTGCCACCCGCTGGATCGAAGACGGTACGGCGGACGCCATCCTGCATTTCGTCCGCGAGGAAACCGCAGCCAGACAGGAAATCGCGCGTCAAATCCTGCCGGAAGGCAGCTTCCGGTCAGATGCCCTGAGCTTCAATCTGTGGCTCAAGCTGCCCCATGGCTGGACCAGAGCGGGCTTGTCCAGCCACATGCGGACATCCGGCATCGGCGTGGTGGAGAGCGATGCATTCACCGTCGCGGGGCCGCCGCAAGAAGCGGTCCGCGTGTGTCTGGGAGGACCGGTCAAACGGGAAAAACTCCGGAGCACCCTGGAATTCATGGCGCACGCAATCGAGAATTCTCCGGAAATGGCATCTGCCTTCTTCTAGAGACGGCCAGCCCTCAGCTCTGTTTTCACCCGCAAGCGCCTCATGCCAGGGGCCTGCGTCAGTTTGCGCTTTGAATTGAATGCATTCTTTTCTTAAATTGCCTGCATACAATTCAAGATGAGAACTACCATGACCACAGAAGCACACTGGCCGCCCCTCTCTCCGATCCAAACCGGGCTGCGGTGCCGCTGCCCCCGCTGCGGAGAAGGGCACATCTTCAACGGCTTCCTGAAACTCAAGCCCAAATGTGAAATGTGCGGCCTCGACTTCAGTTACGCAGATCCGGCCGACGGGCCAGCGTTCTTTGTCATCTGTTTTGGTTGTATCCCGGCTGTCATTTTCGCTTTGTGGCTGGAGGTCTATTACACGGCGCCTTACTGGGTGCATCTGTTCACAACACTTCCGCTGATCCTTTTGACCTGCATTCCGCCGCTGCGGCCCCTCAAGGGCTGGCTTGTTGCAAGCCAGTATTTCTACAAGGCCGCAGAAGGCCAGCTCGTCACCGATAAGGACGCCTGAGCTGGCACCATGACCCAAAAAACAAACAAAGCCCGCTGCGAAACCATCACGGCAGGCTTTCTTGCGGCAGTCCCGATTTGCGCAAACATGTGATGCACGGCACTGTTCCTGCCCGCGTCCCATGTCAAATCTTCATTGCTCCCGGCGGGCCCGATTGCCGGGCTCCCGGCTGATCGCCTCACCAAAGGTCCGGTCAGCCGCAGGGAGCAGGCAGCCAGAAGAGGCTGCGTTCCTGAAGAAGAGACGATCATGACTTTTGAAGTCGATATTTACTTGTCCCGCCTCGGTCT
Organism: Roseibium litorale; assembly: GCF_014842915.1. GTDB lineage: Bacteria > Pseudomonadota > Alphaproteobacteria > Rhizobiales > Stappiaceae > Roseibium > Roseibium litorale. The sequence continues at coordinate 591,443 of NZ_JACYXI010000001.1, forward strand.
CGGCGCCTTGTCCACGACCGAGGAAGACCTGCACATGCTGCAGACACGCCAGATGCAGGCGATTGCCTTCGAGAACATCGCGCCGCTGCTCGGCACCGTACCAGACCTTACACCCGGCGCTGTTTGGCAGAAGCTGGTCCTGGAGGGGCAAGGCGGTTATTGCATGGAGCAGAATACACTCCTCGGCGCAGCCTTGACGGCCTTCGGGTTCGAGCACCGCCCCATTCTGGCGCGGGTGCGCATGGGAGGCCCCTCGGGCGGTCCCCGCTCGCATCTGGCCTTTGTCGTGCGTCTGAGAGGAACCGGCTGGCTCGTGGATGCCGGATTTGGCGGCCCCGGTCCGCGTGCGCCCCTCAAAATCGAAACCGGCACGGAACAGACACTGCTGCGCGAAACGTTCCGGTTCAGGGATGATATGGCCGCCGGCGAGATTGTTCTGGAGCGCAAGACCCCGGAGGGCTGGTTCCCGCTGTTCGGCTTCGATGACATGCTGCCGGTCCAGTCGGACATAGAGATGTCCAACTTCTACTGCGCGCGCTCGCCGCAATCCCCGTTCCCGTCCAACCTGATGATGGCCCGCACAACCGGCAGCGGACGCGTGAGCCTGTTCAACCGGACCCTGCGCCAGGAAAACAGCTTCGGAGTGACAACCAAGGAACTGGAGGATGCAACCGCGCTCCACCGCGCCCTCTCCGGCAGTTTCCTTCTGTCCTATGGGCTGGAAACCGCCGAAGCCATCTGGGCCCGTCTGCCTCTCGAGTCCTCGCAAGCCGCCTGAAAAGCGGCGGCAAACCGGCTCCGCACGGAGAAAACAAAACCCCATCGGCACCTGACCCGCTGCGAGCGATTGCAGCGGGTCATTTCATGTCCCCTAAAAGCCTCCCGGGCAGATGTCTTTCCGGCACGGATAGGGAGAGATTTTCGGCCCACCCCACGCCGTCCTCCACCCCGCCGGGACCTCACCGCTCCGCCCGGCAAACGCGGTCTTTCCGCTGTGAGAGGTCACGGCATGGGTGCCATGGTCAAGCCATGGCAGGACGAAGAAGGAGAGGATTTTCGCTTGTGGCAGCTGCTGCAACGGTCAGCTTGGCGGCTTTCTCGCAAAGTCCTCCCCACGGTCATTCCCGGCTCGACCGCGGACCCACTCAGTTCCAGAGCAGGGCTGCCGTGGATGACGCTGATGTTAAGCCTCTATGCTTCCCGCCATCCCGTCTCGACCTTGAACCGGGACCTACCCTCAAGATGCATCAGAATAGCTATCCCGGATCTTTGCTGCGCCACGTCCGGATAGTCACACGCTCAATCCGCTAAGTTCTTTTTACAAGCGAAACATGCTTCGCCAGGATGGTCTTCATACGCCTCCTTAAGCAGGTCGGTATACTCGCGCGCGGTCATATCAGCAGCCCAAGGAACTGGCCCATTAACGCCGCGGTTTCGGTCGTTCATCACCTGCTTGTAGAAGTCATCTTCCAAGTCCCATGCCGCTCCACCATAAATAGTACCGTGGCCTTCGCAGCTTTCCAACCTTCCGATGCTCACCAGGTAAGATGCTGCCATGGCCAAAACTTCGCCATGCCTCATCATTGCTTCATTAGCTCCACCCATCTTGCCGTCCCTTCCCAAAAGATAGCGTAAGTAATCCAATCGTGCTCTATTCCATATGAGAGCTCGTCATTCCCAAAACAAGGTCACGTCGTCGGAATCGATTATCTATCAGGAGTGATATGCATCCTCTAACCCACGAAGTTTTGAAATTCTGCCCGTTTAAATCTGCCTGGCAGCCCCTCAATGCGCAGTCCAGGGTAAGTCCAACTCCAAACGCGTTTCAGATGGCAGGTTTTCGGCTCCAGAAGTTTAACAAGAATGACCACAACGCAGTCGAATGCTGTCGATCACTTCTGATCCTGCAATAAATATTCGTTATCGCGGCTAGGACATAGTTTGCCCCCTCCCTCCCTCATTTCCCGCCCCTCCCCTTGCCGCCACAGGCCTCCCGGCGTATAGGACACGCGCAAGCGGGCGCCTGCCGTCTGCACCTGAAATCCGCTGCGATGTTTGAAAAGGTCACCAAGCCATGATCCACGGTCTGTCCCGGCCGAAGAACCAGATTCGCTGGCTGCTGCTGGAGGGGATTTCCCCCACCGCCACCGCGATCCTGGAAAAAGCCGGCTACACCAATTACGAGCTTCTGCCGACCGCGCTGGACAAGGATGCCTTGATCGAGAAGCTTCAGGGCGTTCATATCGTCGGCATCCGCTCGCGCACCCAGATCACCGCCGAGGTTCTGGAAGCGGCCAAGACGCTGGTTGCCGTTGGCTGTTTCTCCGTCGGCACCAACCAGGTGGATCTGGAAGCCGCGGTGAAGCTGGGCGTACCGGTGTTCAATGCGCCGTTCTCCAACACCCGCTCTGTCGCCGAACTGACCATTGCCGAAATCGTCATGCTGATGCGCGGCGTCTTCACCAAGTCGGTTGCCGCCCATGAAGGCCGCTGGCTGAAGACGGCCACCGGTTCCCATGAAGTGCGCGGCAAGACCCTGGGCATCGTCGGCTATGGCAACATCGGCACCCAGCTCGCCAATCTGGGCGAAGCCATGGGCATGCGGGTCATCTTTTACGATCTGGTCGACAAGCTGCAGCATGGCAACGTGATGCCGGTGGACAGCCTGGACGAGCTGCTGGCCCAGTCGGATGTGGTCTCCCTGCATGTGCCGGACACGGCAGAAACCCGGAACATGATCACGGCTGCCGAGATCGCCAAGATGAAGAAGGGCGCCTTCCTCATCAACAACGCGCGCGGCAAGGTGGTGGTGATCGAGGCGCTTGCAGACGCGCTCAAGAGCGGCCATCTGGCCGGTGCCGCCGTGGACGTGTTCCCGGTCGAGCCAAAGTCCAACAAGGACGAGTTCACCAGCCCGCTGCGCGGCCTCGACAATGTCATCCTGACCCCCCATGTGGGCGGATCGACCGAAGAAGCCCAGGACAGGATCGGTGAGGAAGTCTCCCGCCGCCTGGTGGAATATTCCGACGTGGGCTCCACGCTGGGCGCGGTCAACTTCGCCGAAGTTCAGCTGCCCAAGGGCACGGAGGCGACGCGCTTCATTCAGGTGCACCACAATGCGCCGGGTGCCATGCGCACGCTCAACGAGCTCTTCGCCCGCCACAACCTCAACATCTGCTCCCAGTATCTGCAGTCCTACAAGGACATCGGCTATGTGGTGGTGGATGTTGACACGCCGGTCGGCAACACGGTCGAAATCCTGGAAGAAATCCGGGCTCTGCCGAACACGATCCGCGCCCGGCTGCTCAACCGGGTGTAATCGCAACGCAGCGCTGACCATCGAAAGCCCCGCCGGACCTCCGCGCGGGGCTTTCCGCTTTTTGGGAAGCCAAGGCGCTGAGAAGACCTCAGGCAAGCCCAAACCTGCGCCTGCTATATTGTCTCTAGGGACAAAAACCCGTTTGACAGGCTGGGTGTTTGGTAGAATTTTCTGACCTCCGGCACGTCCGCCTGGTGCCGCCTCCGGAAGGAAGCGGACTGATCCTTCCGACCATCTGCCCGATACGAGCTTCCGATGACCACCTCGCGCCTTTCCGTCAATGTCAACGCCATCGCCATGCTGCGGAACCGGCGCGATCTGCCCTGGCCCAGCGTCACCGGCCTTGCTGCCATCGCCATGGAGGCCGGCGCGAAGGGCATCACCGTTCACCCGCGACCGGACGAGCGCCACATCCGCAAGACCGACGTTTTCGACCTCGCGGACCTGATCGAAAGCCGTTACGCCAATAAGGAACTCTGCCTGGAAGGTTATCCCTCGGACGATTTCCTGAAGCTGGTGGAAGAGGCAAGACCGGACCAGGTGCTGTTTGTGCCAGACGATCCGGATCAGACCACCTCAGACCATGGCTGGCAATTTGACCGGGACACGTCCCGGCTGGCCGATGCCATTGCCGCCGCCAAGGACTGGGCTGTCACCGTTTCGCTGTTCTGCGACCCGGATCCGGACGCCCCCGAACAGGCTGCCGGACTGGGGGCCGAGCGGATTGAAATCTACACAGGCCCTTATGGCGCCTGTCATGACGACTTCACGGCGGCAGCCGAAGAGCTCGACAAGGTGGTCAAGACCGCAGAAAGAGCCTATGCGCTCGGGCTCGGCGTCAATGCCGGACACGATCTGACGGTCGCAAACATTCCCGAACTGATCGCCCGGGCTCCCTTCATCCGTGAAATGTCCATCGGCCACGGCTTCACCGCCGACGCGCTGATCCATGGCTTTGCCGAAAGCGTCAGGCGGTTCAGACATGCGATGGGGGAAGTGTGAAGGCTTAATCCGTGCCCGCTGGCTCGGCGTCGTCCTCAGCGTTCTCTTTGGCCAATTGCGCGCGGATCCAAGCACGCCACTGCTCATCTGCCTCTACGAAGCCAAGCTCCTGTTCCGGCCAATGGTCCGGCCGGTTCAGACCACCGGGCAATTTCGTTCCACCATCGCCAAACGTAGAGTTGATTTGCTCTTGAGTGAGGTTTCGGGTGAGGCTCAAATCGGCAGACGCCAGCGACGCCAAAAGGATAATCGCGTCGCTGGCGTCTGAGTTTCGCAGCATCGCCCGTTGCAGGTCCGCCCCTTGCAGGTCCGCCCGTTGCAGGTTCGCCCCTCGCAGGTCCGCCTGTTGCAGCTTCGCCCCTTGCAGGTCCGCCCCTTGCAGGTCCGCGTGTTGCAGGTCCGCCCCTTGCAGGTCCGCCCCTTGCAGGTTCGCCCCTAGCAGCTTCGCCCGTAGCAGGTCCGCCCCTCGCAGGTCCGCCTGTTGCAGCTTCGCCCCTAGCAGGTACGCCTGTTGCAGGTACGCCTGTTGCAGGTCCGCCCCTTGCAGGTTCGCCCCTAGCAGCTTCGCCCGTAGCAGGTCCGCCTGTTGCAGGTTCGCCCGTTGCAGGTCCGCCCCTTGCAGGTCCGCCCGTTGCAGGTTCGCCCCTAGCAGCTTCGCCCGTAGCAGGTACGCCTGTTGCAGGTCCGCGTGTTGCAGGTCCGCCCCTTGCAGGTCCACGCGAGCAAGACGCAAGCTACTCAAGTCACATTGAAATCTGGACCCTTGCCTGCCAATCACACCCGTAAAACAGAAGCCAGACAGCAACTGCCCATGCGGATGGCCGTAAGCACTGGTGACGTGCAACATGTCCAAAAACTGCCTCGCCGCTGACGCCTCGGGCCAACAAATGTCAAGCGGCGCAACGACTTCATCGGCCCCTTGCCTCCGTGTCAGGTAAACTGCATTTATCACTGCCAACAGCGAGCCCGCGGCATTGCGCTGCAGCGTTTCTGCTTGCCGCCAGGTTTCAGATTTCAGCTCATGTGCCGGAAACCCCTTTTCAACTGCCAAGTTTAGCGTTTCAAGCAGCTCTGAAAGGAACTCATCCGGATCAGTCGGTTGATTTAACCGCACTTCATCTCGCAGGAACTGGATAATATCCAACGACAGGACACCCCGGCCGGTCATTTTCAGCCAATCGAGCGCCAATGCATCCACGCCCCGGTCATCCGTGACCAAACGGCTTGCGTAGCGGTACAAGGCGCAACCGATCAGGTATTCGCCAAAGCTTTTGTGAATGAATTCAAAACCCGGATCATCGCCAACATCACGCCGGGTGTAGAATTGCATGGCGACGTTTTCGAGCGTCGCAGCCTGAACACCATGGAGACGGCGACGCGCCGTCTTCTCGGCAAGCGCCGTGAAAACCGTATTGAAATCGTCATCTGAACCGGTGCGTCCGCCGCCATACCAGATCGCCATGGCAAGGCATTCCATCAGGAGAAAGAAGTCTTCTTTTTCTATCCCTCGTGCCGCCTCATGTTTTTTGAGCTTCTTGTCCCGCTTGTGCACCCTCCGGAAGATTTCCCGGTAGATGCTGTTGCGGTTTACCTCGCCTTCGTCGGCGCCTTTCATCGCAAAGCCGGAATAGATCAGCAGATAGAACAGCAGCGGTTCACAGGTAAACTCATCAAGACGACGGTCTTCCAGAGCTGTTGGCTTGCCTTTGGCCGTTTCACCACTTGCTGCGCACCAGTTTTCCCAATAGGTCTCCCGGTCATCATTGGAAGCCAGCTGGAACGGATCGCGAATGAGATCCGGATCCAGTTCAACGCCGCCTCGTCCGTAGCCAATCTCCAAGGCATGCGCACTCAAAGGGTTCATCGGCATGACGTGAACCAGCGCCGATAAATCGAGCTCCGCATCCTTGCAAGCGGGCGCGACTGCAGCCGGTCGTCCAAGGATCATGGCCTTGGCACGCATCTGGCCATCATTATGCTTCTGAAGAAATCCAATTGCTTTGCGGACAAAGGTCTTCGCGACATCTTCCGCAGCGTCGTCACTCCGCACCAGCTCATCAAGCCCGTCAAATACGAATAGCAATGGTCTCTGGTCCGCGCTCTGCGCGGTGAGCGGGTCAAACCCCAGACAGCGGCCAAGCCTTTTGGACGCGAAGTGCTCGCTTAAATTCTGCTCCAGATCGCCTTTAAATCGGAAATGCTGCATTTCGACAAAGCAAACATTCCAACCGGCCTGACTGGCGACATCCGATGCAAAGACCCTCGAAAAGGTTGATTTTCCACTCCCCGGACCTCCACCAATCACCCGGATCGGGTCACGTGCGCCGTCTTTGCCTTCGATATCAAGCCAGTCAGCCAGAGTCTCATGCAACCAGCCGATATGGGCGATCCGTTTGGTTTTTGAGTCCAAATCATGGGGTCCCTGCAAATCTGCAGGCTCGTCACCTTCGGATTTCACCCGGAGGTCTTCATGAATTACACAGCGCAGCGGCGTATAGACCGCTTGCACCGTAATGCCACTGTCATCTTTCTGGCCGAACAACGGCTGGCCACTCAGCTTATAGTCAATCCAGCCGGAATGTTGACGCCACGCCTGAACTCTCTGCCAGCCTTCTGCGACCAACCCATCCAGCGCCGTTTCGAACTCCTTAAATGCCGCCGTATCGATATGCCAGACTTTCCAGATCGAGCTCCTGATGCTTTTGTCCAGATCCAGCCGAATAGCATCATCGCTCTTGCAGTGTCCCGGTTCAATCTTTGCTAGATAATGCGGAAACAGCTCTCGAAGCTTTTCCTGATAAAGCGGCAATGACGTCGGATCGATAAGGTTATCTGGCTGGAATGATCCGGGCCGCGTCCTGTCGAACACCGACTTGAACAATTCGGTGAGAACCTCCTCGATCGCGTTTTTATCCGTTCCCAGCGCCCAACGATTTCGGACCATGGCGTCCGTGACAGCAGTCGCAAAGACCGTGTGCCAGAACTTATAAGCCTTCTGCTCAACAGTCAGATCTTTTGGCTCATATGCTTTGAAGGCCTCATAAAGTTTAACGGGAGCAAGAAGATATCGCTTGACGATAACCAGACCAACAGCCTCAACGACTTTCGTCAATGCAGCGCCATACTTCTTTTTAGGGACAGAACAATCGAGCTCAATCATCAAAAAACAATTCCTAAATTGCATAAATCAACAAGCACAATCCTAGACGGAGGACAGGAAACACGACAAGTGCTTTTCCGGTTTATTCCCGACAAGATGATGATAGCCAGCGCAGCCTCCCAACCGCACTTTTCAAATCTGTCAACACTGCTTAAAAGACCTCACGCACTGATCTCGCCGCTTTTATCTGTCTCCCCTTCGACACATGACAGGCTATTTCCATGACATTCCAAAGCTGGCTCCTCTTCGTTGCCCTGTCCTTGCTTCCGGCTCTCAGCCCGGGGCCTGGTGTCATGCTGGCGATCAGCAACACCTTACGTTTTGGACGCACGGCGACACTTGTATCGGCTGCGGGCAACGCGTTGGGGCTGGTGTTGATCGGCTATGCCGCCGCCTTCGGCTTTGGCGCGGTCATGGCCGCGTCCGCTCTCGCCTTCACTGTTCTGAAGCTGATTGGCGCGGCCTATCTGATCTACCTGGGCATCAAGATCTGGCGGGACCGCTCAAGCCTTCAGGTTCATGACAAGGGACCGGCGGCTCCCCGCAGCCAAGGCCGGCTTTTTGCGCAAGGATTGTTCGTTTCCGTCACCAATCCCAAGGCAATGCTCGTGATCACGGCGCTTTTCCCGCAGTTCCTGCCTCATGACGGCTTCACGCCCGGTCTGGCGACGATCCTGTCGCTTACCTACGCGGCCCTCTGCTATGCCAATCACGCCGCGATCGCCTATGCGGGGGATACCCTGCGCCGGTTCCTGCTCTCGCCAAACCGGCTAACCTTCGTGCGCCGTATGCTTGGCACGCTCTTCGTTGGCTTCGGCACGGCGCTGGCCGCTGCGAGCCGGTAAGACCGGTCATGACGCCCATCCACCTCCTCGCCATCTGCGGCAGTCTCCGCGCGGCATCGAGCAACCGGGCCCTGTTGGAGGCCGCGCAGGAGCTGGCGCCGGAGGGGATGGTCATCAGCCTTTATAACGGCCTGGCAGGGCTCCCCCATTTCTCGCCGGATCTCGAAAGCGCGGAAACGCTGCCGGACGAAGTCACGCAGCTCAGAAGTTCCGTCGCAGCTGCCGACGGATTGCTGATCGCCTGCCCCGAGTACATGCATTGCCTGCCCGGCAGCTTCAAGAACATGCTCGACTGGCTGGTCGGTTGCACGGATTTTCCCGGCAAGAAAATTGCCCTGTTCCAGGCGGCATCCCGGCATGAATATGTCCCTGAAATGTTGAGGGATGTTTTGAAAACCATGGCCGGAGAGGTCGTCGAGGAAGCCTGCCTCATGCTGCCCGCGCGCAGCAATGCACTGGACAAGCGGGCAATTTCGGAGGACAAGCTCTCCGCCGCACGGATCCAGGACGGTCTGCAAACCTTCGCGGATGCGATCCGGACGGCGCGTTCCTGAGCCAGGGCAACCTGGCCTGACCTTGTCAGCTCTGAGGCAAACTCGAGCCCGCAAGGGAACCAATTCGCTTATGGAACGTTCAGTGAAACGAACCTGCTGGTGGCCAGCCTCATTCTGACCAGGTCCAGGTTCTCAAACGCCTTGAACAGGCGAACTGGGGCAAACTTTCAAATGACAATCCTCGAGAATGCGGAAACGCGGAAGTCCTCTGCCGAGCAGAGCCATGGTGTGAAATCCAGCCATGCAATGCTCATGCTGGGTGCAGCAGGCGTCGTCTATGGCGACATCGGGACCAGTCCAATCTACGCCCTCAGGGAGACGCTCAGAGCAGCAACGAATGGGGCCAGCGTCGCCTCGAAGGCGGAAATCATCGGGTCTCTTTCCATCATTGTCTGGGCGCTTACAATCATCGTCACACTGAAATACGCACTGATCGTCCTGAGGGCGGGCAACCAAGGCGAAGGCGGCACCCTGTCGCTCGCAATCCTGGCCCGCAAGGTCGCAGGCCGTGCACAATACATCGTGACGGCTCTTGGCGTGATCGGTGCAGCGCTCTTCTTCGGCGACGCTTTCATCACGCCGGCCATTTCCGTGCTCTCTGCCGTTGAAGGCTTTGTGCTGACAGATCCGGATATCGCCGGTTATGTCATCCCGATCACGGCGGGCATCCTGATCACACTCTTTGCGGTCCAGCGCTTCGGCACGAGCAAGGTGTCGGCAGTCTTCGGCCCGGTCATGCTGGTCTGGTTCGGCTGCCTGACCATCTCCGGCCTCAGCCACATTCTGGATGACCCGAGCGTGTTCCGGGCGCTTGATCCGCTGGAGGCAATTGCCTTTGCGCTCGATCACAGCACCGTGGCGCTTGCTGTCGCCGGTGCCGCCTTTCTCTCCGTTACAGGCGCAGAAGCGCTTTACGTCGACCTTGGCCACTTTGGCCGCACCCCGATCATCCACACCTGGTTCGTGCTGGTGTTCCCGGCTCTGGTGATCAACTACCTCGGCCAGGGGGCCTTTCTGCTCAGCAACGCGGGCTTTGTGGATCAGCCCCTTTTCGAGATGATGCCAGGTTGGGGCCGCATCCCGATCATCCTTCTGGCGACCGCAGCAACCGTGATTGCAAGCCAGGCCGTGATTTCCGGCGCGTTCTCCATGGCGCGGCAAGCCGCCCAGCTCCATCTTCTGCCGCGCCTGACCATCATTCACACCTCAGAGACCCAATCCGGGCAGATCTATCTGCCCCAGATCAACTGGCTGCTGCTCCTGGGCGTGCTCAGCCTGGTTCTGGGCTTTGGATCCTCTGACGCCATCGCTGCAGCCTATGGCATTTCGATCTCCGGCCAGATGCTGGTCACGACCCTGCTTCTGGCCCTGGTCATGCGCGGGGTCTGGCGCTGGCCACTGGCTCTGGTCGTCGTGGTTGCCATCCTCTTTGCCGCCATCGACGCCATGTTCCTGACGGCCAACATGATGAAGTTCTTCGAGGGCGGCTGGGTCTCGGTCTTCATGTCCTCGGCGCTGCTGACCATCATGGTGGTGTGGACCAGGGGCAGCAAGCGGCTCTTCGACAAGACCCGCAAGCATGAGATCCCGCTGACCACGCTGATCACGTCCTTGAGGAAGAACATGCCGCACCAGGTGCCTGGCACAGCCATCTTCATGACCGGGGATCAGGACAGTGCGCCCACCTCGCTCATGCACAGCCTGAAGCACTACAAGGTGCTGCATGAGCAGAACCTGATCATGACGATCAAGACCCTGCCGGTTCCCTTTGTCGAAGACGAGGACCGGCTAACGATCACCGCGGTGGACGACAGCTTCACAAAGCTGACCGTTTCTTATGGCTACATGGAGGACCCGAATATTCCTGGCGCCTTGAAGGAACTGCGCAAGAAGGGAATCAAGTTTGACATCATGTCGACCTCGTTCTTCCTGTCACGCCGCATGCTGGTTCCGGCTTCTTCGGGACTGCTCAAGAGCCTGATGACGCGGAGCTTCATCCGCCTGACCCGCTTTGCCGCGGACCCCACCAGCTTCTTCCGTCTGCCCACGGGGCGTGTGGTGGAAATCGGGACGCAGGTCGTCCTTTGAGGCCTTGACCCGCGCATGCAAAAGCGCCCGGCTCATCGAGCCGGGCGCTGCCATAATCTTCCGGTCAAATCTGCTTCAAACTCAGTTTTCCAGAATATAACGCCGGTCCAGCTTCTGCAGCGGACGGGCATTGGCGTCATAAAGTTTCTGGAACTCTTTGATGCTCTCTTCCGAGACCTTGATTGGCTCCTTGAGCACCGTCCAGACTACGGTTTCGGAACAGGGAGGCGTCGTCAGAGACCCTTCGTACCGGTAGAAGTGTTGAGTTGCAGGCAGAAGCTTTGCAGCATCCGCTTCGCCAATCGTTTTTTCAGCACCAACCTTCTCCGGCGCAGCGTCCATGATTGTCTTAAAGAGCGGGTTCTTGCCGCCGGGTTCAATCATTGCCCCCAGAACGGCAATCGTCCCGTCATCGGCAACATGAACAAAATGCGCCTCCATGGGCGCCTTCTTGCCGTCAATCGCGTGTTCGGAAGGCGAATGGAAGTGAAACTGGACCAGCTTGTAGGTCTTGCCGTCCAGATCAATTGTTCCGCCGTCTTCCGTGTTGTCCTGAATGCTGTGGCCGTTGTTGACTTCGGTCCACTTGGCTTTGGGATTCCAATGGAAGGCGATGGCGGCTGGCTCAGCCTTGACCGCGTGGGCAAGGTCCACAGGCGATTGCTCATGGCCGGTCTCGCAGGCGGCGAAATTCTTTGCAAGCGCCCCCCAATGCGCGGGGCCTTCCTCTCCCTTGTAGCTCCAATGCGGAGAGCTCGCGGCAAACGCTGAAGTGGTCATCACGACGGCACTAACAGCTGTGGCAAAGAGGCGGAATTTCATGAAATCTCCGTGTCTCCCCGGCGCAGCATCTCGCACCGCGTCTTCTGGGGGCACCTCCCGATTACGCCGGGCGGGGAACGGGAAACAGTTAAATCCTTGTCATGACAAATCTGTAATGACGGGCACGGGCACGGCCACAGCGCCGGCGCTGCCAACTCAATGCAAACTTGCCAAAAAAAACCGCCCTGGCTTGGCAGGGCGGGGGTCAAGAAGGAAGGGCGCGCCAACTAGCTAGGGGGTAAGGCGCAAACCGTTCCGGGCGACAAAAGAGCGTGTCCCATGGATGTGCAGACCGCTGGAGAAAGTTAAGCAAAGTCCAGCACAAACCGACATGGCAGAAATCTGGCTAATTTATGCATTATTTTAGCCATCGATGCCGCGATCGGCTTGTGCAACTCCACGAATGCGGGAAGGGCCGTCCTTTGTGCCCCTAACAGAACCCCAGCAGCAAGGGTTCACGCCGTTTCCAGCCGCTTCATTTCCTGATGCTGATCCTCGACCAGGCCCACCTTCCAGTAGCCGGAGATATACGCATCAGCCTTGCCAACCCCCTTCTCCTTGAGCACATACTCCCGGATAGACCGGATTGCCGAGCTTTCGCCTGCGATACAGGTTTGCACGCGGCCTTCGGGCCACGGTATTGAACGCAGGAAATCGATCTGAACGCTGGTGGCCACATGCGGATCCGGCTGAACCAGCCAGTGAACCTCGATCCCCTCAGGAATCCGGATATCTGTCTGTTTGTCCTCTTCAGAAAGTATCTCGAATATCGCCAGCCCTTTTGCATTGCGCGGCATTGCCTCAATAGAGGCAGCTGCCACCGGCAGCGCCGACATGTCGGCTGCCACCAGATACCAGTCGGCTTGGAAATGGGTCATCTTGACCGGGCCAGGGCCCATGAAGGCGAGAAACGAACCCTCCACCGCATTCTGGGCCCAGAGAGTTCCGGGACCCGAATCTCCATGGGCCACGAAATCGATGTCCATCTCGGGCTCCGCCTGCCGGAAAGCGCGGACCGTATAGGTGCGCACCGGATGCAGCCGTTCCTTGGGACGCCCCTCGGCATAATGACTGGCGAAACCGTCCTTGTCCTCCCCTGCCCGCGGAAAGGCCAGTTTGCAATGCGCCCCTTCCTGACCCGGAGGAAAATCGGAGAGGCTGTCCCCGGTCAAAGTGACGCGGATCATGTGGGGCGTCAGATAACGGGCCGATTTCACGGTCAGAATACGGGGAGCTGGACGGACGGGACGCTGCATGGGACACCTTCAATACCTGATATTTAAACTCATAAATACGAACTGCTGGCTGACTTTAAAAGAGGCTTGCAGAAAAACGAGGCCCCGGACAATTCCCTCTTGACGCTCGCCCGGCAAAACCGGATAACACTCCCCGAACCGTACCGTACGGTACAAAGCCGGAATACAGGTCTGTCATGCCCCTCTCCTCCGCCCCAGCGGACACCGATTTCGAAGACACCGCCTTCACCGCCCGTCAGGAAGCCGTGCTTGAGCATGCGCTGAGCCTGCTGGTCGAGGGCGGCGAGAAAGCGCTGACCACGGCGGGTCTGGCCCGCACGGCAAATTGCTCCAAGGAAAGCCTCTATAAGTGGTTTGGTGACCGGGATGGTCTTCTGGCCGCTGTGGTTGCCTATCAGGCCAGCAAGGTTCACTTCCCGCCGGAAAGTGGCGCCACAGCGGACGCAGCGACCTTCCGGACCCACCTGACCGCTTTTGCCACCGAGCTGCTCGCCGTTCTGTTCGGCGAGACTTCCGTCGCCCTCAACCGGCTCTCCATCGGCCAGTCCAACCGGGACGACAACCGGCTCGGCCGCCTGCTGCGCGTGCGCGGAAAACAGATGATTTCCGCCAAGGCCCGTGCGCTTCTCGAAGCCGGTCGGCACCGCGGTTACCTGAAGTTCGACGATGCCGAGGAGGCCTATCAGGTGCTCTACGGCCTCGCCGTACGTGACGTCCATATCCGGCTTTTGCTTGGCGACCAGGCGAAAGCGGAAGAACGGGATCTGAAGGGGCAGGCGGCAACCGCAGTCGACCGCTTCTACAAGCTGTTCGGCGCCTGACGCCGGGCACACTCAAATTCTGGAATATCCGGAACCGGCAGCAAGACCCGGTCACCGGCAAACGGGAGAAAGGAAAACCCATGCGTGTTTATTACGATCGCGATGCCGATCTGAACCTGATCAAGTCCAAGAAGGTCGCCATCATCGGTTACGGTTCCCAGGGCCGCGCCCATGCAATGAACCTGAAGGACTCCGGCTGCACCGAGATCGCCGTTGCCCTGCGTGAAGGGTCCACCACCGCCCTCAAGGCTGAAGCCGATGGCTTCAAGGTCATGAACGTCGCTGAAGCAGCTGCCTGGGCAGACCTGATGATGATGGCAACCCCGGACGAGCTCCAGGCTGACATCTATAAGGACCACATCGCAGCCAACATCCGTGACGGCGCAGCGATTGCCTTTGCTCACGGCCTGAACGTTCACTTCGGCCTGATCGAAGCCAAGTCCACCGTTGACGTTCTGATGGTCGCGCCGAAGGGCCCGGGCCACACCGTTCGCGGCGAATACGTCAAGGGCGGCGGCGTGCCGTGCCTCATCGCAGTCCACCAGGACGCTTCGGGCAACGCCCATGACCTCGGCCTGTCCTACGCTTGTGGCGTTGGCGGCGGCCGTTCGGGCATCATCGAAACCACCTTCAAGGAAGAGTGTGAAACCGACCTCTTCGGCGAACAGGCCGTTCTGTGCGGCGGTCTCGTCGAACTGATCCGCGCTGGTTTCGAAACCCTGGTCGAAGCCGGTTACGCTCCGGAAATGGCCTATTTCGAGTGTCTGCACGAAGTGAAGCTGATCGTGGACCTGATCTACGAAGGCGGCATCGCCAACATGAACTACTCGATCTCCAACACCGCTGAGTGGGGCGAGTACGTCACCGGCCCGCGCATCGTGACTGCCGAAACCAAGGCTGAAATGAAGCGCGTCCTGACCGACATCCAGACCGGCAAGTTCACCTCCGATTGGATGCAGGAATACCGTGCTGGCGCAGCAAAGTTCAAGGCAACCCGCCGCCTGAACGACGCTCACCAGATCGAAGAAGTTGGCGAAAAGCTCCGCGGCATGATGCCCTGGATCAAGTCCAACGCACTGGTCGACAAGTCCAAGAACTAAGTTCTACCAAAGGACTTGATCCAAAGCATCAAATCTCTGCGCCCGCCAAAGGCGGTCGCGGGGGATCAAGTCCAACGCACTGGTCGACAAGGCCAAGAACTAAGCTCTGCCAAAGGACTTGATCCAAAGCATCAAACCTCTGCGCCCGCCAAAGGCGGTCGCGGGGGATCAAGTCCAACGCACTGGTCGACAAGGCCAAGACCTAAGTCCATTCCCTTAGGTCAGATGGCCGGAGGACCTGACGGCAAACAACTTTTCTGAGAGGCCCGCCTCGCGCGGGCCTTTTATTTATTTTGGCAACCTGTGGAAAATGGCAATTAATTCCCGAAAATGATCAGGCATTTGCCCGGTTTTGTAGACGGCACTCCCCTGGGGAAACTCGCATCAGAATTAATGCGTACATAAATTCGCAACTGTTATCGGTCACTTAGCCCGGGAAGGCGGCTGCGTCTCTCCTTGCGGCAGCATTTTGGAACATTAAAATTTTACAGGATTTGGCAAGAGCACGGAAAGCTGCCGGGATCTAACTTGAGCCAGACAGCTTCCTTGAAATTTTACTCAAATCCTATTCAACTTACCGGGACACGCACCCTTGGACAGTTTTTCTATCCTCGCAGCTCAGTTCATCATACTGGCCGTGTTCTCGATCACATTCCTGCTGATGGCCTGGAACAAAAGGGAATTGTCTTCCTGCGCCTGCTGGGCTGGTGCGAACATGATCCTCGCGGTGGGGATAGGGTTTATCCTCTTAGGAAGGATAATCACCCTCCCCTTGTTCTACCTTCTGGTCAATACCACACTGATCGCGGGACTTTGCCTTCTCAGAAACGGTGCGGCGGCCTTTCACAACATCAGCCCGAGCACTGTCAGATCCTACTGGGGGCTTGCTCTGGTGGTTCTGGCAACGCTGTCGATCCACATCGGTCTCCCCCCCTCTCAGAGCTACGTCATCTTCAATATCGCCGCACTGGCCTTATCGGGAGAAACGCTGCTGTTCTACATTCAAGGACGGAACGATGGCTTGCGCTCCCGTTGGGGGCTAATCTTCAGTTTCAGCCTTTTGTTCCTGTCCTTCGCCCTCCGGCTCTCCTTGAATCTCGCAGGCGAGTTCGGTCTTGTGCCGCCGGCAATCGACACATGGATGATGTCCTTGCATCTCGGACTGGTTCTGATTTTTGTATCGGCCAACGGAGCGTTCTCTCTTGCGCTGATTTATGAGCGCATAGCAGCGGACCACAAGTCGGCAGCCTCCAGAGACCCGCTTACCGGCGTTTATAACCGGCGGGAGTTCTTTGCCCGTCTTCACACTTTGTTGGGAAACAAGGCTTCCGGGTCTTTCGCGGTCATCCTGCTCGATCTCGACCATTTCAAGCAGATCAACGACAAACTCGGTCATAGCACCGGCGACCAGGTGCTGCAGCTTACCACGGCCACGATGCAGGAAAGCATGGGCAGCGGACACTGTCTGGCCCGGATCGGTGGTGAGGAGTTCGCTGTTCTGATGCCCCAAGCGACATACGAAGAGGCATATAATCTTGCAGAGCGGATCAGAATTGCCATTGAGAAAATGCCCCTGCCCTTCACCGCCGAGGGCACCAGTCTCACCGTTTCAGCAGGGCTTTATCACGGCACCGGCAATGGTCTGACGCCAACAGACGTTCTCCGTCAGGCGGACGAGCGCCTTTATTCTTCAAAGAACTCAGGTCGGAACCGGGTGTCGGTCGTTCAAGCTGCATGACCGGCTTTGCCGTTGTCAGATTTTCCTGACCAGCACTTTTAGATTTCATTAGCCCAAAATTTCATCAGGCCCGCGGCCAATTTACTGTGGCAGCATTCTGACTTACCTAAAGCGTTGAATAGAAACGATCTGATTAAAAGCTGCTTTCCAGAAGCTGGGTCACTTCCTTGTCACGGGCGCCTTCGGTCTTGCCGCCCATAACCACCACCAGCCGCTGGCGGCCGCCCCGGTTTGCGGTTGCCACAAGATTGTAGCCGGACTGGCTGATGTAGCCGGTCTTCAGACCGTCAACCCCTGCCACCTTGCCGAGCAGATTATTGGTCGAAGGATAGGTCCGCCCGTTGTAGGTGAAGCTCTGCAGCTTGAAGAAGCGGGCATATTGCGGAAACCGCAGCTTCAGGGCACGGCCCAGCTTGGCCATGTCCCGCGCAGTCGTCACCTGGCCTGGATCATAAAGACCGCTGGCGTTGACATAGTGGGTCCGCGTCAGGCCCAGCGCCCGCGCCTTCGCGGTCATCTTCCGGGCGAAAGCTGTTTCCGTGCCGGAGATGTTCTCCGCGATAGTGACAGCCACATCGTTGGCGGACTTCACTGCAAGGGCATGAACGGCGTCATCAACCGTGATCGTCGATCCGGCCTTCAGCCCGAGGCGCGCCGGCGGCTTTGAGGCTGCATGAGCGGAAACCTTCAGCGGTGAAGACAGGTTCATCCTGCCCGCCTCCAGCTCCTCAAACAGCAGATAAAGCGTCATCATCTTGGTGAGGGACGCCGGATAGCGCGGCTGATCCGCATTTTCCGATGACAGTTCCGCGCCACTCGCCATATCCATCACAAACTCGGAATGCCCGCGAACCTGAACGGCGGGAGGTGCATAGGCGACTGGCTCCACCGGAGCGGGCTGAACATCCGCAACCAAGGGGGCCGACTGAACCGGAGTGGAGAGACTTGCCTGAGCCGCGATCTGCCTGCTTCCCGGCTTTTGAGTTGCAGTCTGACAGGCGGCCAGAAGAGCAACTAGGCCAATAGAGATTGCAACGCGGACCGGCCGCCAGCGGGAAGAACTGTGAAGCATTTGGAAGTCTCTTGATCGATGATCGTCAGTGCCCGGCATACCTGGCTCAAGGCCAGGCCTGCAAGGCGGCCCCGGCTATCAGGCCTTGAGCTTGTATCCTGTCCTGAAGATCCAGCCAATGACAGCCAGGCAGATTGCCAGGAAGACGCCGGTCATCAACAGGGACACCCACAGGCTCACATCCGCCTGACCATAGAAGCTCCATCGGAAGCCGGAGATGAGATAAACGACCGGATTGAACAGGGTCACCGTCTGCCACACCGGCGGCAGCATGGAGATCGAATAGAAGCTGCCCCCGAGGAATGCGAGCGGTGTCACGATCAGCAACGGAACGAACTGCAGCTTCTCGAAGCTGTCTGCCCAGATACCTATGATGAAGCCCAGAAGCGCAAAAGTGACGGATGTGAGGACGAAGAACGTCAGCATCCAGAAGGGATGCTGGATCTCGAGGTCCACGAAGGCCGCCGCAGTCAGAAGGATAATCGCCCCGACCATTGCCGATTTCGTCGCAGCCGCGCCTACAAAGGCAACGGTGATTTCCAGGAAAGACACAGGCGCCGACAGAATTTCGAAAATTGTGCCGGTGAACTGCGGGAAATAGATCCCGAACGAGGCGTTGGAGAGGCTCTGGGTCATAAGGGACAGCATGATCAGCCCCGGAACGATGAAGGCGCCGTAGGACACGCCGTCCACCTCGGAGATCCTAGAGCCGATAGCAGCGCCGAAGACCACAAAATAGAGCGATGTTGAAATCACGGGAGAAACGATGGACTGCATCAGCGTGCGCATCGTCCGCGCCATCTCGAAGAAATAGATGGCCTTGATGGCTTGGAAATTCATGACTTGGCCTTCACGAGATCAACGAAAATGTCTTCAAGGGAACTCTGGCGGGTGTTGAGGTCATGGAACCGCACACCTGACTGGGACAGGACCGTAACGAGCTTCGTCACTCCGGTCCGCTCCGCCTGCGCATCGTAGCTGTAGGTGATGAGGCGGCGGTCCTCGGAAAGCGTGATCGCCTGGCCATCCAGGCCCTCCGGCAAAGCTGCAAGAGGCTCGACCAGTTCGATGGTCAGTTCCTTGCGCCCCAGCTTCTGCATCAAAGCCGTTTTTTCATCGACCAGAATGATCTCGCCCTTGTTGATCACCCCGACCCGGTCGGCCATTTCCTCGGCCTCCTCGATGTAATGGGTGGTCAGAATGATCGTGACGCCGCGCTGCTTCAACTCTCCCACCAGGCGCCACATGTCCCGGCGCAGCTCCACATCCACGCCTGCGGTCGGCTCGTCCAGAAAGAGCACCTTCGGCTCATGAGCCAGCGCCTTGGCGACCAGAACACGCCGTTTCATGCCGCCTGAAAGGGTCATGATCGGATTGTTGCGCTTGTCCCAGAGACTGAGATCCTTGAGAATTTCCTCGATCAGCTCCGGCTTCTTCTTCAAGCCGAACAAGCCACGGGTAAAGGACACCGTGTCGATCACCTTCTCGAACGGGGCCGTCGGCATTTCCTGCGGCACCAGACCGACAAGCCTGCGGGCGGCCCGGTAATCCTTCTGTGTATCAAAACCGCCGATGGAGATGCTGCCGCTGGTCGGGATCACCAGGCCGCAAATCGTGCTGATGAGAGTGGTCTTGCCTGCGCCATTGGGACCGAGAAGCGCAAACACCTCGCCCTCGTGAATATCAAGCGACACGGATTTCAGAGCCTGAAACCCGCCCTCATATGTCTTGTCCAGAGCCTGAACGGAAATGATCGGGGACATGAAAAGCCTGTGATGGAAGAGATCTGACAAGAAAAGCGCCGAAAAGTCCGCACTTGATCCAGGTCATATGGGCCAGAGGCGGAAAACTGCCAGAGGACCGGACCAAAGAAAAGACCTCTCCGGCGTTTTCCGGACAGTTGGCGGCAAGTGACGACGGCGCCGCTGATTTTCTAACGGCCGTTTCCATTTGTTGAACACTCTGTCGAAACTCCGCTTATCGCGCTCTTCTCACGGTGAATTACATTAGGGGCAACGCAACTCCGATAAAGGAGACACCAATATGTCCATCCGTCCCGTCACTCACATCGGCTCCACACAACCCACCCTTGAAGGGGCGGGCGTTAAGCTGGAGCGCGTCTTCGGATTTCAGGATCCGGAGATGCTGGACCCGTTCCTGCTGCTTGACGATTTCCGCAATGAACGCCCGCAGGACTATCTGGCTGGCTTTCCCTGGCATCCGCACCGGGGCATCGAGACCATCACCTATGTTCTGGCCGGTACCGTCGAGCATGGCGACAGCCTCGGCAACACCGGTTCGCTTGGCGCTGGTGACGTGCAGTGGATGACCGCCGGACGCGGCATCATGCACCAGGAGATGCCAAAGGGAGACCAGAAGGGCCGGATGCATGGCTTCCAGCTCTGGGCCAACCTGCCCTCGTCCCTGAAGATGACCGAGCCGCGCTATCAGGATGTGAAGTCCGGCGAGATACCGGTAATCACTGATGACGACGGCACCTCCGTGCGTGTCATCTGCGGCAACTTCTGGGGCAAGTCCGGTCCAGTCGACGGTATTGCCGCCGAACCGCAGTATCTCGATGTCTTCGTCCCCGCGGGCAAGCGGAAACGGTTGAAGGTCGACACTTACAAGCAGACCTTCGCCTATATCTTCGAAGGCTCCGGGCGGTTTGAAGGGGCCTCCGATCCCTTCGGTGTCCTGACCGAAAAAGAATTCGGCGGTGAGGAGCTGCACATCCGGGACCAGTCCGGCGACCGTACGCTGGTCATCTTCGGCAGCGGCGATGAGATCGTCGTGCAGGCCGGGGATCACGGCATCCGCTTCCTGCTGGTCTCCGGCGCTCCGATCAAGGAACCCGTGGCCTGGCACGGACCAATCGTCATGAACACACGGGCCGAACTGCACCAGGCTTTCAACGAGCTGCGCTCCGGCACCTTTATCCGCTGAACCACAACGAAGCCCCTGCTCTTTGACATGAAGTCCAGGGGCTTCTTCTTTTCTCCGCCTCTTGCCTGTCACAATTATCAAGGATACGGCTCAGTCCTCACAGACTTTTTCTCCAGGACGCCATGACCCTCAAGATCCGCTCCGCCTGCTCCAGTGATACCAAAGACCTGACCGCAATCCTGTACGAGGCCAAGGGGTCGAGAGGCTATACGCTGGAACAGATGGACGGTTTCAGGTCTCAATTCCGGATTGATGACGCCCTCCTGGAAAACATGGATGTCATCGTGGCAGAACTGGATGGAAAGCCTGTGGGCTTTGCGGCCGGTTGCCTTCAACCCGATCATTACCTGATCGATTATCTTTTCGTCCTGCCGGAAACAGCCGGGCGAGGCATCGGGCGGCTTCTTCTGGAACGGATCAGTGATCTGGCCTCCACGCTCAGCGCCCAGCGGCTTAGGCTGGAGAGCGACGCCTATGCCGAGGCGTTCTACCTGGCGCGCGGCTTCAAACGGGTGAGCACCCTGTCCAGCCAGATGGCCCCGTCAGGTAAAATTCCTGTCATGGAAAAAGACCTGTCTCCAATGGTTCAGGAGCTGAAGAGCCTGGACATCCGGTTGGACCGGACAAGCTGCTGGCCCTTTGAGGAAAGCAACCGCGACGCCATCAACGCCCATTGGTCGAAGGCACTCGACCGGAATCCGCATCTGTGGAACGGCCGCGTGCTGAAGCTGACGAGCCACGTTTTCGATGACGGCATTCTCACCGGCATCTGCCACGAGACGTCGTTTGCCGCCTTTCTCGCCTGGCGCGACTGGGGCGCACCGGACCGGACCACCCGGAACCTCTTCGGCTCAGCCCTTATCCGCAGCCGGGAGGGTTTCCTGCTTTATGGCGTCATGTCCGAGTGGACCGCGAACCCGGGGCAGATCTATCCGCCCGGTGGCAACATCGATATGGCGGACGTCAGGGAGGATGGCCGTGTCAACGTGCTTGGCTCTCTCTACAGGGAGCTTGTCGAGGAAACCGGCCTCACACCGGACCAGGTGATCGAAGGACCGCTGTTCGCCGTCTTTGACGGGCCTCGTCTTTGTATTGGCCGCGTCATGAATATCGACGAGCCGGCGGAAGAGCTAAGAACCCGCATTCTGGCCCATTCCCTCGCCTCGGAAGAGCAGGAATTGTCTGATGTCAGGATCCTGCGGACCTCCAGCGACGGCCAATCGCCGAAAACAACGACCTACGCCCGCGCCCTTGCCCGGAAACTGCTGCCCGAGCGGCACCAGTAACAGGGGCTTAACCAAGTCAAACACTTATCGGCTGGCGAAGCCCCCTCTTTCCGTGCCACTCTCCGGCTGCTAAGACAACTGCGCTGCTACAACTGCATCGGGAGACTGCACTCATGGGCCGTCGTTATGCCATTCTGGACGTCTTCACCAACAAGCCATTGACCGGCAATCCGCTGGCCGTGGTGCTGGACGCGGAAGGGCTTTCAGATGCTCAGATGCAGGCAATTGCCGGTGAGTTTAATCTCTCCGAGACAGTCTTTGTCCTGCCTCCTGAGAACCCAGGCCATTCCGCAACCATGCGCATTTTCACCCCCAAGGTGGAACTTCCCTTCGCCGGTCATCCGACAGTTGGCACCGCCGTTCTGATGGCCATGGAGCGCTTTGGCGACATCTCCGGCGAACAGGACGCCATGGTCGTGCTGAAGCAAGGCATCGGAACCGTGCGCTGTGCTGTGGTTCTCAAGGAAAATGCGGCCGCCTTTGCCGAATTCGATGTGCCCCGCCTGCCGGAACCGGCGGGCCCAACGGTCAGCAAGGACCTGATCGCAGAAGCGCTGAGCCTCGATCCTTCCGAGATCGGCTTTGAGAATCATGCGCCGTCCCGTTTCAAGGTTGGGCCCGCATTCAACTATGTTCCGGTGCGCGACCTTGAGGCCCTTGCGCGGGCGAAACCGGACATGTCCCGCTGGCAGAAAGCATTCGGTCACGACGACCACAATGATGCCTATGTCTATTGCCGGGAAACCCGTTCCCAGGACAGCGCCTTCCAGGCCCGCCTCTTCGCACCCGAAATGGGGATCATGGAAGATCCGGCGACGGGGTCCGCAGCCGCTGCTTTTGCCGGTGTCGTCCAATTCTATGACGCGCTTCCGAACGGCACCCATTTCATCCGCATTGAACAGGGCTTCCAGATGGGACGCCCATCGCTGATCGATCTTGAGATCGACATAGCCTCACGCAAGCTGCACGCCGTCCGCATTGGCGGACAGGCCGCTCTTGTCGCCCGGGGCGAGCTGTTCGTGTGATCACGGAAGACGGCGCGCCGCTCAAAAGTCGAGAGGCGCGTTGTCCGTCACTTCCTTCATGACGAAAAAGGTGCGCGTCTGGCGCACGCCCGGCAGGGTGATCAGCTCCCTTGCATGAAGCCGGTTGAAATCCGGCATGTCCTTGACCCTGATTTTCAGCAGATAGTCGAAGTCACCCGCGACCAGATTGCAGTCGAGAACCACAGGCATTTTCGATACAGCGGCTTCAAAGGTGCCGAAACTTTCCGGGGTTGACCGGTCCAGAACGACCCCGACCATGACAAGCGCCCCAAGTCCGACGCGCTCGGGAGCGATCTGCGCCCTGACGGACTTGATATATCCCTCATCAAAAAGACGCTGGGTCCGCCTGTGACATGTCGCCGGACTGACATTGACGCGCGATGCCAGCTCCGCATTGGTCAGTCTTCCATCTTCCTGCAGAAGCTTCAGAATCCGCCGGTCAACGCGGTCAAGTTCGTCCATGATGATTTCTTCCGAAATTAATCCTTCAAACGGAAGAATAGCAAAACATATTGAAGAACGGATGGATTTTTAATCAATCAAGACCCGAATTTTGAAAGCACCTTCCTCCAAGTGCTTGTTAGCCTGTTTTTAGCTAGAAACTGGAGATCCCCATGCTGGAAGAGTTTGAGAAATACCCCCTCACCTACGGCCCGACGCCGATCGAGCATCTGCCGCGCCTGACGGAAGCTCTCGGCGGTGAAGTTGAAATCTACGCCAAGCGTGACGACTGCAATTCCGGTCTGGCCTTCGGCGGCAACAAGCTGCGCAAGCTTGAATACATTGTTCCGGACGCAATCAAGTCCGGCGCCGACACGCTGGTGTCCATCGGCGGTGTTCAGTCCAACCACACCCGCATGGTCGCAGCGACCGCTGCCAAGATCGGCATGAAATGCGTTGTGGTGCAGGAAAAGTGGGTGCCCCATTACGATGCCGTCTATGACCGCGTCGGCAACATTCTCCTGACCCGTCTCATGGGCGCAGACAGCCGCCTCGTTGAAGACGGTTTCGACATCGGCATCCGCAAGAGCTGGGAAGACGCGCTTCAGTCCGTGCGCGACAAGGGCGGCAAGCCCTATGGCATTCCGGCTGGCGCTTCCGAGCACAAATACGGCGGTCTGGGTTATGTCGGCTTTGCCGAGGAAGTCCGTGAGCAGGAAGCCGAGCTCGGCTTCAAGTTCGACTACATCGTCGTTTGCGTCGTGACCGGCTCCACCCAGGGCGGCATGATCGTGGGCTTTGCCAAGGACGGCCGCGCCGACCGCGTCATCGGCATCGATGCCTCCGGCACCCCGGAACAGACCCGCGCCCAGGTGCGCCGCATCGTCGACAACACCGCCGAACTGGTGAAGCTCGGCCGGAAGGTGAGCGACGAGGAAATCGTCATCAACCCGGACTACGCCTACCCGGCTTATGGCGTTCCGAGCGACGAGACCAACGACGCGATCCGACTTGCTGCCCGCACCGAAGCCATGATGACCGACCCGGTCTATGAGGGTAAGTCCATGCAGGGCATGATCGACCTGGTGAAGAAGGGCTTCTTCCCGAAGGGCTCGAAGGTCCTTTATGCGCACCTCGGCGGCGCACCGGCCCTGAACGGTTACTCCTATTACTACAAGGACGGCTAACCGGTTGCGGGGCTGCGGACACTCCCTCCCAGCCCCGCACGCGCCGTCCGGCTTGCGGTCCGTGGTCACCCGATAATTTCAAATAGGTCCCCATCCCTATTTAGTGACCACGGACCGCAAGAGCTCCCCTAACTTCCTGCCCTCTTTTCAAGATTCAGTCTTTGCCTTGCCGCTGAGAGCCGCTACGCTCGGGACGGGATGACCGCCCGATCACCACCTCAGATGGAGAACCGCGAAGCAATGTCTGTCCGCACTCTTTCCTTGAAGCTTGCCCTTCTGGCCAGTCTGGCCGCCTTTCCGGCCTACGCACAGCAAGCAGCAGATACGGTCGCTCCGGAAACAGCCTCCCAGACGAGCGCCTTTGAAGGCCTTAGCGATGCGGCCAAGGCAGCGCTTGCTCTCAAGGAACAGGGAAAACCTGTTTCCGCCAAGCACTGGATGATCGCCGCTGCCAATCCGCTGGCAACAGAAGCCGGTGCGAAGATTCTGCGCGCCGGAGGCAGTGCAGCCGACGCCATGGTCGCCGTGCAGACCGTGCTTGGCCTTGTCGAGCCCCAATCCTCCGGCCTTGGCGGCGGGGCCTTCCTGGTCTGGTACGATGCAGCCTCCGGCAAACTGACCACGCTGGACGCCCGCGAAACCGCTCCCATGGCCACAACGCCAAGGCTTTTCCAGACAGAGGAAGGCGAGCCGCTCAAATTCTACGACGCAGTGGTCGGTGGGCGTTCGGTCGGAACGCCCGGAACGCCTATGCTGCTGGAAGAAGCCCACAAGCGCTGGGGCAAGCTGGAATGGCCGGGCCTGTTCTCCGAGGCCATTTCGCTGGCCGAAGGCGGCTTCAAGGTCTCACCGCGCCTGGCGTCGCTGGTTGCGGGAGAGCCAGAAGACCGCCTCGCCCGGTTCGATGCCACAAAAGCCTATTTCTATCCGGGTGGCACGCCCCTGCAGGCGGGAGCCCTTCTGAAGAACCCGGACTACGCCGAAACCCTCAAGGCTCTCGCCAAGGACGGAGCCAAGGCCTTCTATCAGGGCGATATCGCCAAGGATATCGTAAAGACCGTTCAGTCGGCAGCGGGCAACCCGGGCGTTCTGTCCCAGGCCGATTTCGATTTCTATCAGGTGAAGGAACGCAAGCCCGCCTGTGCGGAATACCGTGGCTATGAAGTCTGCGGCATGGGACCACCCTCCTCGGGCGCGCTCACCGTCGGCCAGATCCTCGGCATGCTGGAGCCTTACGACCTTGCCAGCCTCGGCCCGGCAAGCGCGGACAGCTGGCGGCTGATTGGCGATGCGTCCCGTCTCGCCTTCGCAGACCGTGGCCGCTACATGGCCGATAGTGACTTTGTGCCCATGCCCACCAAGGGCCTGCTCGATCCGGCCTATCTCAAGTCCCGAGCCAATCTCCTGAGCGGCGACGATTCTCTGCCGGAAGTCAGCGCTGGCAACCCGCCCTGGGACCATGCGCAGCTCTACGCAGACGATATGGCCATTGAGCTGCCATCAACCTCTCACATCTCGATCGTTGATGGCGAAGGCAACGCTCTTTCGATGACCACCACCATCGAGAACGGCTTCGGCTCCCGCCTGTTCGTGCGCGGTTTCCTGCTCAACAACGAGCTGACGGACTTCTCGTTCAAGACCCAGGAAGATGGCGTTCCGATTGCCAACCGGGTCGAGCCGGGCAAGCGCCCCCGCTCCTCCATGTCACCGACAATCGTACTGAAGGACGGCAAGCCGGCTCTCGTGGTTGGCAGCCCCGGCGGCAGCCAGATCATCGGTTACGTGGCGCAGGCCTTGATCGCCCACCTGGACTGGGGGCTTGATGTGCAGGAGGCCGTTTCCCAGCCGCACCTGATCAACCGCTTCGGCACCTACGACATTGAGGAAGGCACCGCTGCCACAGACCTTGCAGCTCCGCTGGAGGCGATGGGCTTCAAGGTCAAGGCCAGCACCATGACTTCGGGACTTCAGGCCATTGCGATTGGGCCGGATGGTCTGGAAGGCGGTGCCGACCCGCGCCGCGAGGGAATCGCCATCGGCGAGTAACCTCTTCTGAACAGAATGGAAAAACAGGGTCCCTGGCTTCACCGCAAGGGACCCATTGTCATCTGGAACCCGCCAAAACGGTTGCATCCCGAATTTCTGTCCTCTAAAAGAAGTCCCGGTAACTCTTCGCTCATGTCTTTTTGCCAGCCTTGGCACATTGATGAGCATCCGCAAAAGGCCCTGAAACACCGATGATCGCGCCGCGCGACACCTCCGGTTCTTTCAACGACGCGCAGCTTTCGCGCGGCGGCCTTCTTCTTGCTGACCTTCTTCTGCTTAGCTGCCCCTGAGCGCTGGCTGATCCGTATCTTGCGGACGGGCACTTAGGGGAGATAAAGAAAAGCCACCAGTTCAAGACACTGATCGGACAGAGGCTTCCCGGGCCTGCAACAGACACCGCCCTGCCCGCCGATCCACCGGAAGGAAACACCCCATGACCGCAGCTCAGAACGGCAGCGAAAAAGACAAGGTCTTCATCTTCGACACCACCTTGCGCGACGGCGAACAGTCGCCCGGCGCTTCCATGACCCTCGAAGAAAAGCTGCAGATTGCGGAAATCCTCGACGACATGGGCGTCGATATCATCGAAGCCGGTTTCCCGATCGCCTCCAACGGTGACTTTGAAGCCGTGGCCGAAATCGCCAAGAACGCCAAGCGCTCTGTCATCGCAGGTCTGGCCCGCGCGATCCACGCCGACATCGACCGTTGCGGTGAAGCCGTGAAGCATGCCGGCCGCGGCCGCATACACACCTTCGTCTCCACCTCGCCGATCCATCTGAAGTATCAGATGAACAAGACCGAAGAGCAGGTGCTCGACATCATCACCGACACGGTCACCCGCGCCCGCAACCTGATCGACGACATTGAATGGTCGGCCATGGACGCGACCCGCACGCCGATCGACTATCTCTGCCGCACGGTAGAGGCCGCTATTGCGGCAGGCGCGACAACCATCAACCTGCCGGACACCGTCGGCTACGCCACCCCGGACGAGTACAAGCAGATGTTCATGGACATCCGCAACCGGGTTCCGAATGCCGACAAGGCGGTCTTCTCCGTTCACTGCCATGATGACCTGGGGCTGGCAGTTGCCAACTCGCTGGCAGGCGTTGCCGGCGGCGCGCGCCAGATCGAATGCACCATCAACGGTCTTGGTGAGCGCGCAGGCAACGCGGCGCTGGAAGAAATCGTCATGGCGATCCGCACCCGCGGCGACGTTCTGCCTTATGCCTGTGGTGTCGACCCGAAGTTCATGACCCGCGCGTCCAAGCTGGTCGCCGGTGCTTCCGGTTTCGCGGTTCAGTACAACAAGGCCATCGTCGGCAAGAACGCTTTTGCCCACGAGAGCGGCATCCATCAGGATGGCATGCTGAAGAACGCCGAAACTTACGAAATCATGCGTCCGGAAGACGTTGGGGTCCGCGCGACCTCCCTGGTTATGGGCAAGCATTCCGGCCGCCATGCGTTCAAGGACAAGCTGAAGGAATTGGGCTACGAACTGGGCGACAACGCCCTGCAGGAAGCCTTCCGCCGGTTCAAGGATCTGGCCGACCGCAAGAAGCACGTCTATGACGAAGACATCGAAGCGCTGGTGGAAGACGAAATCTCCATCGCCAGCGATCAGACCCGCGTCATCGCCCTGACGGTGATTGCCGGTACGGGCGGCCCGCAGAAGGCAATCCTGACCATGGATGTCGGTGGCCAGCACATCACCAAGGAAGCCACCGGCGACGGCCCGGTGGATGCCACCTTCAACGCCATCAAGTCCATCGTGCCCCACGACGCGAAGCTGTCGCTCTATCAGGTGCACGCCGTGACCGAAGGCACCGACGCACAGGCAGAAGTCTCCGTCCGTCTGGAAGCTGGCGGCCGCATTTCCACCGGCAAGGGCGCCGATACAGATACGCTCGTGGCCTCCGCCCGGGCCTATGTCTCCGCCCTCAACAAGCTGAACCTGCGCCAGCAGGGCTCCAATCCGGGCGCGCTCCAGGCTGTCTGAGGACAGTGGCAAGGTCAGAACAGCGAAAGGGCGCCCCGGCGCCCTTTTTTGTAGTCCAAGCTCTGACGGACTGCGGCCACTCCGGCCTTTCAGGCACTCATCATCACGTAGCTGCGCATGGAGGGGCTGAGGAGCTGGAAAAGATCACAGGGACGGCCATCGATCCGGCTGCTTTCCCGGTAGCTGAAGCCCAGGCGCGTCACCACCTCACGGCCAGCCTTGTCGTCTGTTCTGAGGCTTGCGACCAGGTGAGAGAAATAGGTGTTCTCGAAGAACCACTCTGTCAAATCCTGACAGATGTCCCGTGCAATCGTGGGATAAAGAGACAAAGCCGCGCGGGAAAAGCTGTAGCTCAGGCCAATTTCAGAGGTCTCTTCAATCGGCACGAAACCTGCCCAGCCAAGAAAGCCATTGCCGGTCCGGATGAGAGCTGCCGCGTTCTCGGCAGCTTGCCCTTCAGCCATATCCAGGCGGGACGCCCCAGAGGGATAAGCCTCCCGGAAGCGCTGCTGGCGTGAAAGGACCTTGAACGTGCTGAACCCATGCCTGGCCTGGTTCTCCAACGTGCGGGACAACCACATTCCGGCTTGCTGCTCATCCCAGGCGCGTTCGTTCCCTGTGAGAAAACGATGCACTTCCGGATCTGAGTGATGATCAAGAATGAGTGGGAGATCTTCCTCCGAAAACGGCTGAAGACTGATACCTCCCCGCACCAGAACGGTATCGTTCATGGATTGCCTCCCTTAGACCTCGGGCATCCTGCACATCTGATTTGCGGCACTGCCCGTTTCGCGGCTCCGGCAACTTTGATTGCCCGGAACACGCTGCTATCGCGTCATGGCCTCCTCCTGCCACGGGACTGGTCTAACCCATGATTGTGAAAACTCAAAGGCAAGCCGGAGAAGAAACTCGAAGTTTTCCAAAATTGCACGTTATTTCAGCAACTTGCTCGCACTTGCGAGGGTGCGCCGCACAATTTCAGGACAATACCGAAGGTTGCAGACGCCTAATCTTCAGCCGAGCATGTCCGCCAGCGCGGAGGCGCTGAACCCGGAAGGATCAAGGCGCATCCAGCCGCCCATCTGATTGCGGAACCATGTTTCTTGCCGCTTGGCATATTGCCGTGTGGCGACGGTCAGACGCCGCTCCGCCTCCTTTGCGTCAATCGATCCCGCCAGGAGTTCCGCAACTTCCTTGACGCCAATGGCACGCATGGCGGGCAGAGTGTCAGGCAATCCCAAGGCAAGAAGATTTTCCACTTCATGGATCCCCTCACGTTGCAGCATGAGGGCCGCTCTTCGGGCGATCCTCTCATGCAGCCAGGCGCGGGGCGGCGCTAGCACAAGCCGCAGACAGTCCTCCGCCTTCAGCAGGGGCGCGCCCTGCGCTTCGGCCTGCCAGTCGGCCAAGGTCCTGCCTGTTGACCGCACCACCTCCAGAGCTCTGGTCAGGCGCTGGAGATCCTGAAGACCCTCTGCAGCGGCTTCATCCAGAGGCGCAAGCGCTGCACGCACCGCCTCCAGCCCTCCTTCTGCGGCGAGCGTCCGGCAGCTTTCACGCACCTTGGGATCAATTTCGGGAAGCTCGGCAAAGCCTTCCGTCAGCGCCTTGAAATAGAGCCCAGTTCCGCCGGTCAGAATGGGAAGGCGGCCCTCTCCCCACGTCCGCTCCAGCTCACCCGCCATCATCCGCAGCCAGGCCCCGGTGGAGAAAGCCTCGGAGGACGGCAGGACACCGTAAAGCCGGTGAGGCGCCATGGCCTCTTCCCCGGCAGATGGACGGGCCGTGACGATGGTCAGTTCCCGGTAAAGCTGCATGGAATCGGCGTTGATCACGGTACCATTCCAGCGCCGCGCCAGCTCTATCGCCAATGCAGACTTGCCGCTGGCCGTCGGCCCCGCTATCAGAACGGCGCGGTACCGTCGCGCGGACGGTGCCTTCTGTTCAATCAAGGTCGCGCCCATGTCCCTCATCGCCACATTTGTTTCCAATCCACTGCGCCCAGCCGTCGATGACGCTCTTCTGGCCGGCGCACGGGACATTCTTGCCGCCACTTCCAGCCCGGTCATCCTGAACCCAGGCATCGCGGCAGACATCGCCTTTGACGGGGCAGATGCGCAAGAGGCTGAGACCAGGCTCCGTGCGTTTCTGGACGGCAAACCTGTGGATGTCTTTGTGCAGTCCAATGAGGGCAGGCGCAAGCGCCTGCTGATCGCGGACATGGATTCCACCATGATCGGCCAGGAATGCATCGACGAGCTGGCCGCAGAACTGGGGCTCAAGAACCACATCGCGGCCATCACCGAACGGGCCATGCGCGGCGAGATCGAATTTGAACCAGCGTTGCGTGAGCGCGTCGGCCTGCTGAAAGGCCTTCCGGTGGAGGCCATTGGCAAGGTGCTGGCCACCCGTATTTCCCTCATGCCCGGGGCTAAGGAACTGGTCCGCACCATGAAGGCCAATGGTGCATATTGCGCGCTGGTTTCGGGTGGCTTCACCCATTTCACCTCGGAAATCGCCCGGCAGATCGGCTTTGACGAAGACCAGGCAAACACACTTCTGGAAGACGCAGGCGCGCTCTCCGGCCTCGTCGGTGAACCGATCCTCGGCCGCGAAGCCAAGCGTCAGCGGCTGGAAAAACTGGTTGCCGAAAAGGGCCTGAACTTCTCCGAAACGCTCGCCGTTGGCGACGGCGCCAACGATCTGGCCATGATCGGCCGTGCGGGTCTGGGTGTTGCCTATCACGCCAAGCCCGCCGTGGCCGAGGCAGCCGACGCCCGCGTCAACCATGGCGACCTGACCACCCTGCTCTATTTCCAGGGCTATGCTGCCAGCGAATTTGCGCAGGTCTGACCTGCCGCTTTCAGTCTCTCTCTCTTTGCCACTGACAAAAAGGCCGCCCCGGAGGCGGCCTTTTCCATATGCGTTGAGCAAGCCTTGAAAGTTTACTCGTCCTCAATCCGCACCGGCACGAAGCGCAGTTCACCGGACTGGTTGGAGAGCAGGAGAAGCGCCGACCGGCGGCCGTCCTTCTTCAGCTTTTCCACTTGAGCCTTGACGTCATCGGGTGTCGACACAGGCTCCTGCGCAACTTCCTTTATGACATCGCCGGCCTGAACCCGCTTGTCCTCGGCAGAACTGCCCGGATTTACCTTGCGGACGACAACGCCAGTCACATCCGCCTCAATGGAGAACTCCTCACGAGCTGCATCGTCCAGTTCACTCAGGACCATGCCCAGGATCTCAGTCTCTTCCGGAGCGACTTTGTCTTCGCCCTGGCCGCTGTCCTTGGTTTCCTTGACCTCTTCGGCTGCTTCCTCCAGCTTGCCGACAGTGACCTTCAGGGTGATCTTCTCACCTTTGCGCAGGACAACCACATCCACAGCATCACCGATGGTGGTTTCCGCGACCATGCGGGGCAGTTCCCGCATGGTCGCGACCTTGCGGCCATCAAATTCCAGGATCACGTCACCCGGTTCTATCTTGGCTTCCTCGGCAGGACCACCTTCATTGACACCAGCGACAAGAGCACCGGAAGCAGACGCCATGCCGAGGCTTTCGGCGATGTCATCGGTCACTTCCTGAATGCGCACGCCGAGCCAGCCGCGGCGGGTCTCACCGAATTCCTGCAACTGGGCAATCACTCGGGTCGCGGTCTTGGAGGGAATGGCAAAGCCGATGCCGATGGAACCACCCGAAGGCGAGATGATCGCCGTGTTGATGCCGATGACGTTGCCGTCCATGTCGAACAGCGGACCGCCCGAGTTGCCGCGGTTGATCGCAGCGTCCGTCTGGATGAAGTTGTCGTAAGGACCAGCATTGATATCACGGTTGCGGGCAGACACGATGCCAACCGTCACGGTGCCACCAAGGCCAAACGGGTTGCCGATGGCCATCACCCAGTCACCAACGCGGATCTTGTCGCTGTCGCCGAAGCTGACCGATGTCAGCGGCTTTTCCGGGGTGACCTTCAGAACTGCCAGGTCAGTCTTCTCGTCCGTGCCGATCAGCTCGGCCTTCAGCTTGGTGCCATCATTGAAATTGGCGGTGATTTCATCTGCGCCTTCAATGACGTGGTTGTTGGTGATGATGATGCCCTTCTCGCCGTCAATGACGAAGCCGGACCCCAGGGACTGAACCCGGCGCGGACGGTCATCATCCCGGTTCTGCTGATTGAAGAACTCTTCAAAGAACTCCTGGAAGGGCGAACCTTCCGGAACTTCAGGAAGCGGCACCGTGCGCTTGGCCTTCACCGTTTGAGCGGTGGAAATATTCACCACCGCATCGCCGAGCTTCTCGGCAAGATCGGCAACGGAAACCGGTCCCTGCGCCTGCGCGGCCGGTATCGGCTGCACCGCGAGCATGCCGCCGACCATTGCCGCGGCTGCCAGGGACTTCGCCTTCACGAGGCCCTGATTGAAAATCTGTGACACCATAAGGTCATTCCTCCATCCAGAGCGGAACCAGTAAGCCGGTTCACACCCATGGTCAGGTCGGTCTTTCGTTTTTGCCCAGCCACAGCCTACCCTAGAGGCCGTACAGGGCGGAATGAAAAACGGTGCGGCAAGGGGTCTATCCCCCGCCGCACCGTCGTTTTGATCAGCCGCGAACCAGCCAGACGATCAGCACACCCGCAATCAAGGCGCCAAGCCCAACGGTCCGCAGGATCTTATCAGGCGTTTCCAGCGCAGTGCGCATCACCTGTTTCATCCCGCCGGGGTTCAGCGCATAGAGCGTGCCCTCCAGGGCAAGCGCCATCGCCACGGCGACGATGAGATCCTTCATTGTGCGGGCGCTGCCGGATCCGGAGCCTGCAAGCGGCGGCCAGAGTTGCCTTCCGTGTTTTCAGAGGCACCCATCGGGTCCTTGAAGTAGCGGAAGAAGCTGGAGTCCGGAGACAGAACAAGGTTTGTGTCACCCTGCTTCAGTCCGGATTCATATGCCTGCATCGATCGGTAGAAGGCGAAGAAGTCCGGGTCCTGGTTGAACGCTTCAGCGAAGATCTTGTTCCGTTGCGCATCGCCTTCACCGCGGACGATTTCAGCGTCACGCTTGGCTTCCGCAACAAGAACCGTGGCATCACGATCCGCACGGGAACGGATACGGCGGGCTTGTTCCTCACCCTGTGCACGAAGCTCGGTTGCCTCACGCTGACGTTCTGTCTGCATCCGGCCAAAGATCGCCTGGCTGTTCGCTTCCGGCAGATCCGCACGGCGGATCTTCACGTCGACGACCTCGATCCCGAGTTCGGATGCGCTGGCACTGACATCCCGGCGGATGTTTTCCATCACACCAGACCGGTTGTCACGCACCACTGCCGAGAAGGACGTGCGTCCCAGTTCCGAACGCAGAGACGACTGCAGGAACGTGGACAGACGCTGATTGGCAACGCGGATGTTCTGAACACGCTGGTAGAACAGCACCGGGTTGGAAATCTTGTAGCGGGCAAAGGCATCCACGACGAGACGCTTCTTGTCCGCAGCAATGGCTTCCAGCGGCGGCATGTTGAGATCAAGGATCCGCTTGTCCAGATAGACGACATTCTGGAACGGGGACGGAAGCTTGAAGTTCAGCCCCGGCTCCTGGACGACCTTGTCGATACGCCCGAAAGTCAGGACGAGAGCCTGCTGGGTCGGATTGACGATGAACATGCAGGCGTAAGCCGCAACCGCGGCGATGGCGAGCAAAATGACGAGAATACCGCTACGCATTACTGGTTCCCTCCGGTACGGCCGGACGCGCTGGAACGCGAAGCGTTCAGTTCATTGAGCGGCAGGTAAGGCACGACACCCTGTCCGGACACTCCGCTGTCGATGATCACCTTCGAGTTCGCACCAAGCACCTTTTCCAGGGTTTCAAGATACATGCGCTCACGGGTCACATCAGGGGCGTTCTTGTATTCCTCATAAATCTTGAGGAAACGCTGGGACTGACCGGTCGCCTCGGCGATGGTCTGCTCCCGGTATGCATTGGCTGCTTCAGAAACGCGGGCTGCTTCACCACGCGCTTCCGGAACAACCCGGTTGGCATAGGATTGAGCCTCGTTCTGGATGCGCTCCTGGTCGGCACGGGCCGCCTGAACATCACGGAAGGCATCGATCACCTGGTTGGGCGGATCGACCTTCTGCATCTGGACTTCGGTGATTTCCATGCCGGACTTGTAGGAATCCAGTGTCTGCTGCATGAGCTGGCGGACGTCATTCTGGATGGAAACCCGGTTTTCCGTCAGGATCGCGTCGATCTTGGAACGGCCAACCACTTCGCGCATGGCACTTTCGGCAACCGCCTTAACGGTGCCTTCCGGATCCTGGATATTGAACAGATAGTCCGAGATCCCCTCACGGGTGTTCCGGATACGCCACTGAACCTTGAAGCCGACGTCGACGATGTTTTCGTCACCAGTCAGCATGAGGCTCTCAGCAGGCACATCGCGCGAGCGGATCGTGCTGCCGGCGATGATTTCCTCAACACCAACGGTCAACTCGCGCTGCAGTTCGACCTGCGGCGTTTCGACGGATCCGATCGGATAAGGCCAGTTGTAGTTCAGACCGGTTCCGGTCTGGTCAACCACCTTGCCCAGCACCAGTTCGACGCCGACTTCGCCTTCCTCAACCCGGTAGAAACCAGAGGAAGCCCAGATCACCGCAACCACACCGATGACCAGCGCGGCACCGGCAAAGCCAAGCCCGCCGCCGCCACCGCCCGGCAGAACCGACTTCATGCGGTCCTGTGTGCGCTTGAGCAATTCATCAAGGTCCGGCGGCTGGTTGCCGCCGCCGCGGTTGGGTCCGCCGCCCCATGGGCCGCCGTTGTTACCGCCGCCGCCACCGCTGCCCCATGGGCCGCCGTTGTTGCCGCCACCCTTCCAGGGGCCACCACCGCCACCTGACTGATTGCTCCAAGGCATCAAGACTTCCTTCTGTCCGGCCCGGTTTGTCAGGAGGCATAAGCCTCCGTTCCGGGTTTCATCCTGGCTGTTCTGACTCACCGCAGGTTATAAGGAGGTTACCGGCACGGTTCAACGCACACCGCTTATCGGACCGGTAAGACGGGCCTCCCCCACCTTTGCTTTTTCCTCTCGGCACGTGGGAAAAAAACCGCTCTGTTTCAAGAGACGGGTGGAGCAAAACCGGAAAATAGTTGAAGAAAGCGACCAGATCCGTTCCAGCCATTCCAGATTTCTGAATGTTAGACCGTTTCCCGGCTCATAATGCCGCAGAAAAACCTCAAGCCGCGCCTCAGACAGGCTTGATCATGTCCACATGCTCAATACCATCTTCCAGGTAAATTTCGGAACTGCGCTTGAAGCCGAAGCCTTCATAAAAGGCCTCAAGATGA
Source organism: Roseibium litorale (assembly GCF_014842915.1). GTDB lineage: Bacteria > Pseudomonadota > Alphaproteobacteria > Rhizobiales > Stappiaceae > Roseibium > Roseibium litorale. The sequence goes on from NZ_JACYXI010000001.1 coordinate 627,509, forward strand.
GCCTGGGCGCTGAGATGAACCGGCTGGCCCGGCCTGCATTCCTCAACCTTTTTCATGGCTTCCGCCATAAGATAGTCCCCCAGCCGTTTGCCGCGCCAGGCCTTGTGGACCACCACCCGGCCAATCCGGGTTTCCCGTCCCGTATCGTCAGACAGGAAGATCCGGACAGCTGCGATCACCAGATGATCGTCCTGCAACAACAGGAAATGCAGAGCATCGGGATCCTTGCCGTCGATCTCCGGAAACAGGCAGTTCTGCTCCAGCATGAAAACATCCTGGCGCATCTTCAACAATCCGTGAACCTGACGCGCGCTCAAGTCATCGAACGCCGCCCACACCCCGGAGAGGTTATCGGGAAGACTGATCCGTTTTTCAATTCCACTCATTTGCGCCGCCTGTAAGTCACGAAGGTGAAATCGGCACTGTCCTTTTCACCCCGCTCGCCCGGAACGCGGGACACTTCTTCCCAAACCGCCGGATCAATCTCGGGGAAGGTCGTATCGCCTTCCGGCTCACTGTTCACTTCAGTGATTTCGAGACGGTCCGTCATGGAAAGCGCCTGACGATAAATCTCGCCGCCGCCCATGATGATGACCTCGCGGACCCGCATTTCAGCGGCCAGATTGGCCGCCCGCTGCAAAGCGGATTCAAGCGAGGGAAAGGCTTCCGCCCCTTCAGGGGTGTAGTTAGCATCGCGCGTGACGACCAGATTGGGCCGCTCCGGCAAGGGGCGCCCGAAAGAGACGAAGGTCTTGCGCCCCATGATTGACGGCTTGCCGATCGTCATCGCCTTGAACCGCTTCAGATCAGAGGGAAGCCGCCAGGGCATGTGATTTTCCGAGCCGATCACCCCATTGCGGGCAACTGCTGCAAAAATAACGATATTTGGCATCCAAGCCTCCGTGATCGACACACTTGCCTCCGCTGTCTCCTAACACGAGGGGGACAGGGTTGGAATGCACTGACCGATTTAGGGTAGCGGCTGGCCCTTCAGAACGAGGCCTAGACAATTTGCGCGATCAGGCGTTACGCCGTTCTTGCAACCTTGCGCCCGCGCCAGAGGATGAAGAGACCTGAGGCCACGATCAGGACGCATCCTGTGATCATCGGCAAATCAAGCGTTTCGCCGAAAAGGAAGATCCCGAGCGCAGCCCCAAAGATCAGCCGGGAATAGCGGAAAGGTGTCACGCTGGCGACCTCTCCCGTCCTCATGGCCTTCATCAGCGAGGAATAGGCGCAGGCTCCGACGAGAACCGCCAGCGCGATGAAGCCGCCGCTCTTGAGATGGGGCAAGACCAGCGGAACACCCTCCCAGACAGAAACGATGACGCCGGCAATCAGCACCGTGACAAAGCCGTAGAAACCAAGAACATTGGTACTGAGCGTCCGCGGCGCCGCACGGCTGGCAAGATCCCGTCCCGCAAAGCCCAGCATGCCCAGAACCGCCAGAATCGACAGCGGCGAGAAGGCTTCCGCTCCTGGCCTGAGAATGATCATCACCCCTAGCAATCCGATGGCGATAGCCGTCCAGCGGCGCCAGCCAACCTTTTCACCAAAGATCAGCGCAGCCCCCATGACCACGACAATCGGCGTTGCCTGAAGAATCGCCGTGGCCGAAGACAAGGGCGTCAGAGCCAGCGCGAAGATATAAAACAAACGGCCCGTCAGCTCAAAGACGAAGCGGATCCGCATGGCTTTCGACAACACATCGGATACGAAGAGCCGCTCCCGGCGCGATGTAGCGGCGAGCGCAAAGACAATCGCTCCGCCCAGCCCGAACAGCATGAGGATCTCGCCCACGGGAAGCTGCTTTGCGGCTGCCTTTACGAAGGTATCCTCAAGGGCGAACAGCGCCATGGCCAGAACCATGAACAGGCTGCCGATGAGATTGGCTCTGGAGCCGGAGGGGTGGGACTGCGCAAGGGTCAAGGCGGCACCTGTTCCGTCGAGGGAGGATGACCGCCCTGAAAACTCTGAAAATGAGGATCAGACCGCAATCGGTGCGGCGATATGCGGATGGGGATCGTAGCCGGTCAGCTCGAAGTCTTCATAGCGGAAGGCGAAGAGGTCGGTCACATCCGGGTTCAGCTTCATCTGTGGCAGCGGCCGTGGCGAACGGGTCAGCTGTTCGCGGGCCTGATCAAAGTGATTGGAATAAAGATGCGCATCACCAAGCGTGTGGACGAAATCGCCCGGCTTCAAGCCGGTCACCTGCGCGACCATCATGGTCAGCAGCGCATAGGAGGCGATGTTGAAAGGCACGCCGAGGAACACATCCGCAGAGCGCTGATAGAGCTGGCAGGACAGACGCCCATTGGCGACATAAAACTGAAACAGGGCGTGGCAGGGCGGAAGGGCCATCTCGTCGACCAGCGCCGGGTTCCAGGCCGAGACGATCAAACGGCGGCTTTCCGGGTTCCGGGCAATCATGTCCAGGAGATTGGAAATCTGGTCGATAGAGCCGCCGTCCGGCGCGGGCCAGGAGCGCCACTGATAACCATAGACCGGCCCCAGATCGCCATTCTCGTCAGCCCAATCGTCCCAGATCTTGACGCCGTTTTCCTTCAGATAGGCGATATTGGTATCGCCCTTCAGGAACCACAGCAGCTCGTGAATGATGGAGCGCAGATGCAGCTTCTTGGTCGTGACCAGCGGAAATCCGTCTTCAAGATTGAAGCGCATCTGATGACCGAACACAGACCGGGTCCCGGTTCCCGTCCGGTCACCACGATCCGTGCCCTCATCGAGAATTTTCGCCAGAAGATCGAGATACTGCTGCACCAGTGTGGCCCTTCATCCTTTGCCGCAAACCATGGACTTGACTGCCTCTGACAGTCAGCTCCAGCGGATTGCGCCAGTTTAGATGTCTTTTGAAACTGGATTGCAGAAGATTCGCAAGCTTTGCACGGGTTTGCACCCGTTATTCCTCCGCAATGCCCCCTCCCAACTGGGCACAAAGTTGCGAAGGGGTTTCCTTTGCCGGGGAGAGCGCCTATATCTGGGCTGCTGGGCAACCAGCTATGGCAATAAACGGTCAGTGCAATAAACCTATCGGACCCGGGGGCGGTACCCGGCGCCTCCACCACAGGGCATCAGGCAAAAGCCAGGTGCCTTGCGGCGGGGGCGAAATAGGATCGACGAGGGCGTAAAGACTGTGCTTTTGCTCGGCATTGTACCACCGTCATCGGGCTATCTTAATAGTTGCAAACGACAACTATGCTTCGGACGTCGCTGTCGCTGCGTAATGCGGTGCCAGTAGTCCACTAAAGCCCTTCCGGGTAGCACCGGAAGGCGGGGTCCGGAGGCACCTGGCAACAGAAGCCTCCACTTTCTCAAACATTCGCGTCTGGTTGCACAATCCCGTCAAACAGCGGCATGCCTCTTCCAAGTTGACGAGCATCCGCAGCGCGGCATTTGTGCTTTTCGTCTAGCCGTCTCGGTAATAATACGGGGGCGCGTCCAAATCGGCCCTTTCCTTTTGGTTCGCCAGACGGCAATGTGCGACAGAATCTTGAGTACCCAACACACTTTCACGATGAGACGATGGCAGAAGACCTTCTCAGATACGACATCCTCATTCAGGACGCGCTGCGTGGCGCCGTAAAGAAGATCCTTGCCGAAGTGGGCCGGACCGGGCTGCCCGGCGAGCATCATTTCTATATCGCTTTCGACACGACCGCTCCGGGCGTCCGCATTTCGCAGCGGCTCAAGGACCGGTACCCGCAGGAAATGACCATTGTCCTGCAGCACCAGTTCTGGGACTTGAACATCGGCGAACATGCCTTTGAAGTCGGCTTGTCCTTCGGCGGCGTGCCGGAAAAACTCCTGGTGCCCTATACTGCCATCAAAGGCTTCTTCGACCCCTCCGTGCAGTTCGCTCTCGAATTTGATCCGGGCAAGACGGCAGAAGAACTGCCCGAAGACCTGCTCGAAGCTGTCGAGGAACTGGCCCGCGCGGAAGAGACCGCAGTCTCTGCCGTCAAGTCGACCGGCGGGGAAGACGGCGGCGATGACGGGACCGACGGCTCTCCGAAAGGCCCGAAGGCTGATACCGGCGGCGAAGTGGTTTCCCTAGACGCTTTCCGCAAGAAAACCTGACCCCGGACACATCCGGTCTGGAGGTCCTGCGCCCATGACTGCCGAGATCGTCAATCTTCGCCAGGCCCGCAAGCGCAAGGCACGCAGCGAGCGGGAAAAGACGGCTGACGCCAACCGTGTCGCCTTCGGCCGCAGCAAGGCCGAGCGCCAGCTTTCCGGAAAGACCAAAGCGCTTGAGACGGCACGGATCGAGGCCCATCGCGTCGATCAGAGCACACCGGACACCGGCACGGAAAAGCCGGACTGACACCGGCGGGACAAGAGCACACCAATGGCGCTGTCGAAACGCTCCCTCAGCCTTCATGGGCACCGCACAAGCGTCGCCTTGGAGCCTGAGTTCTGGGCTGTAATCGACAGGTCTGTTGCCCGCCGCGATATGTCCCTTGCCGGTCTTGTCGCCGAGATCGACGAAAGCCGGGATCCGGATGATGCCCTGTCTTCCGCTCTCAGGGTCTTTGCCCTCAGGGAAGCGCTTGCAGAAACACCTGGCGGCTCGTGACGGACAGCCAGACCGCTTCTTCAAGTTCCGAAACCGCAGGAAGCGAGGCCTCGTCCGGCACGCCTCTGCCCGGCCTTCTATTGTTTCTGGCGGCACTGGCTTTCACTGAAGCCATCATCTGGGGGCTCTATGTGCTGCCCAGAGCCATTTCGGCCTATCAGACCTACGGCTTCGTTCCGCTTTCCTGGCGAAGGCTGGGCATTCCCGCCTTCGCCCTGCCCTATGCCTTGCTGCTGAGCGTGCCAGAAACCATTCTGCTGCACGCCCTGATCCGAAAGCACCCGCCACAGCTGGTGCTGCCGGTTCTTTTCGCAGCGGCGGTGCTGGCGAGCTGCCTGCAAGCCGTCACATTCCAGACCAGCTACAGCCTCGGAGCGCTGCCTTATGGCTATCTCAACGGCCCCTTGCCCATGACCGGCATGATACCGGGAGCGGTTTGGGGCGGGGTGTACGTTCTGCTGATCTGGTTCAAGATCCGCAGAAGAAGGATTTAAGCTGGTCCTGTGCCGTCCCGGTCAGTTTGACGGGTAGGTCACAACCAGCCCATTGGACAACGTCTTGTAGCGCGGCGGCGAGGATGACGCCGGGCTTTTCGGCCGGATGACCGCACCGGATGCATCTGCGGCAGGAACAGACCGGCGGCTTTCCTGAGCAGGCGTCTCAACCGTCTGCTGCGGCAGGTCTGTGCCGGTATCAGCCGGAAGTCCGAATTCGCGGTTTAGAAGATCTTCAACCGACTGAGGCGCCTCCAGCGGCGGCAGAGAGCCGGTGACATCTTGCGAACCCCGAAGACCGCCGGACGCGGTGTTGTCATTGCTGCCGTTCTGGATCACCGACCGGATCCGCTCGGCAAAGCCGGCTGGGGTTTCCTGCCCTGCAGGCGCTGATGACCTGTTGGCCGGAGAGGTCTGCTGCTGGCGGAGCTTTTCTTCCGCCGCCTTGGCAGCCTCTGCAGCCTTGCGGGCAGCCTCCTGCTTGGCCGCTTCCTCTTTCGCAGCTTTCTCCGCAGCAGCTTTCTCCGCAGCTTTCCTGGCCACCTCTTCTGCTGCGGCCTTGTCCAATGCTTCCTGCTTGGCGCGGGCTTCGGCTTCCTGTGCCTGCCGTGCTTCGTCCTCCTTGCGCGCAGCAGTGGCATCAGCCTCTTGCTGTGCCTTCAACTCGGCGTCCCGCGCCTTCTGGTCCCGCTCCTGCTTCTCACGCTTGAGTTCACGCATGAGGCGGTCCCGCTCCAAAATCTCGGATTGAAGCTTCTCCACCCGTTCCACTTCCTGTTCGAAAGCGCGCAGCGTCAGGAAGGCCGTGAACGGCGAGGTGTCGATGGTCCGGACCGGCGCGTCCAGCGGGCCAGTGAAGAGTAGCCCGACCTGAGGATCCGCGCCTGTCACAGCGTTCTCGCCCGGATCAACCTTCAGGGAAAAATCGGAGTCCACCGTCCAGTCGTTGAGATCGATCTGAGCGGACCCGAAGATACCGGCCTCCTTGGAATCGACGGAAATATTCCGCGCGCTTGCCCGTCCTCCGACAATCGTCAAGGCACCTTCCAAAGTGTCGAAGGACAGGCTGCCAGCATCCAGATAGTTCAGAAACAGATCCCGGATCTTGTCTTCATCCAGATCCATGCCCGCATCGGCCGCCCGCATGACCAGACCAAAGGCTTGAGGGTTGAGGTTCCGCAATTCGCCTTGCCGGATCTGGAAGGTACCGCCCCCTGTCAGCCCGGACACCATGGCAGCGATGGAGCGGCCAGCTCCCTCAAAATCCGCGACAAGATTGAGATCTCCCGTTGCGACAGAGCGCCCTCCGCTTTGCCAGACCAGCGACTGAAGAGACGCATCTGCCAGCTTCAGGTGCCCCGAAACGGAGCCTTCAGCCCCGGACCGGCGGATTGCGATAGATCCGTTGAGCTTGCCTCCCGCATAGCCGCCGGAAAGACCATCGAGGCGCATCATTGTTGGAGTAAGCCGCAGCTCGGTGCGCATGTTCTCCAGCAGCACATCCCGGTCGAACAGCATCTGCCCGGCGCTAAGATCAAGGGTCAAGTCCGTGTTGCCGAACAACGGATTGCCGAAGGAACTGGACGGCCAGGCGCTCTTGCCGTTTCCCGCGGATGCCCACTGATCGGCCCCCAGAATGGCTTCGCTGAGATCCTGAAAATCAACGGAAGACAGATTGAACGTGCCCTTCACCCGGCGGCTGGTCTCTCCCGTAGCAGGCTGAAACTTTCCTTCCAGACGGCCGTCAGCAGTCACACCGGCGACAGTTCCCGCAATATTCTCCGCAGTGAAAGCCGTGCCTGTGCCATTCAGATCAAGGCTCACGTCGGCGGGTATTTCTCCAGACAGGACAGGCATCATGTGCCCGGTCAAAAGTGCAAAGGGCGAAAGATCCGGAACAGAGGCAGTGATCGCCAGCTTGTAGACCGGCTCCTTGCCGGCCATCAGTCTCAGGCTGCCATCCGCAGTCAGAGACGCTTCTCCTGCATTGCCCTGGAGAGAAACATCTAGACCGTCTTCCGGGCGCCCGCGGGCACTCACGGTCAACTCTCCCTGCCCCAGATCATCGACCGGCAGAATGTCGAAGCCGAGCTGCCGGAAGATCTGTCCGCCATCGGGACCGCTCAGCTTCAGCGTCCCGTCGATGTCCGCCTCGTGCCATTCATCGACACGGCCCTTCAGGCTGCCCTTGAAGCTGGTCTTCACGCCACCTGCCGTGCCGTCGAGGGAGACACGCACGTCCGAGCTGTCTCCCGAAGCTGACGCATCCAGCTGCGCATTGAACCGCGCGGGCACCATAAAGTAAGAAGCCTTCGCCAACTGCCTGACCAAGGCATTGTCCGGAACGGCTTGTTCCAACAGAGAGATGATGCCGCCAAGATCCTTCGCCGCAAGCGTTCCGCTCAAGGCTCCTTCCGGGGCGCTGTTGAGATTGCTCACCTGTCCGGAGACATCCACTTCGGCCCCCGCCAGATCATCGGCATAAAGCCGGTCTATCCTCAGGCTGCCATCTGCAAAGCCTGCCTCAAGCTCCAGCCGCGTGCCTTCGGCGCCGCGCAGATGCACCTGCCGGGCACTGACCCTCAGCGAAACGTCCAGCTGATCCCCGTCTTTCACCGGTTTGGGGAACAGGCCCGCCAAGGTTTCCAGTTGGTCCACATCCAGCGTGTCGGCATCCAGGCTCAACGAAAACTCCGGGTTGCCATTTACCGGCTGGCGGTAGGAAAGCCCGCCCTTGGCACTCGTCCCATCCAGCCCGAGACGGATATCATCGAGAGCGGCTCCTCCCGGAACAATGCTCAGGCGGCCCTGAACCGATACCGGCTGCATGGTTGCGGCGCCGTCCCCACTCCCTTTCCACCAGGAAACAAAACTGCCCGGCTGATCGGAGGTCAAAGACAGATTGCCCCGGTAGGTAACATCCGGCAGCAAACCGAGGTCTCCATCGGTCGCGATCGTTGTTCTGCCCGGCATTCTCGCGGCCAGCCTTGCCACCCGCCAGCCGCCAAGCATGGTTTCAAGGTCCAGACGGACATCCTGCACCAGCCCCCCGCCAACGACGACGGAGGGCACGTCCAGAGCAATAACGCCCCGGATGTCGGGGACCGGAACCTTGGCCAGCGCAGCGGTCAGCTCGTTGACTGCATCGGGCAGGCCCGCCGGTTTCTGCGGTCCTCCACCAAAAAGGCGGTCCAAATCCAGCTGGTTGGCCTTGCCGCGAATGTCGAAACGCTGCGCTCCGGTCAGCGTCAGATTGGCGCGGCCCTCAAGCCCTGCAGTGCGGTCTTCAGGCCCATAGCGGAAGTCGAAGGAAGGCACGTCCAGTTCCGAGGCATCCAGCTTGAACTGTCCCTTTGCAGACCAGCCATTTGCGCCCTCTTCAGCAGGCGCAAGCAAGGCCATGGAAAAGGAGCCCTCGTAAACAGGGGAAGCCGTCTCATGAGCGAGCAGGCCATCTGCTGAGAAGGTCACGGGAACATTGGACGGCGTGAGGTCCGCCTTGACCCGGATGGCGCCGTCCTCCTGGCGCCGGCCGGTGGAAATACGGACAGAATAGGGATTGCCGTCACTCGACAGCGTGCCATCAACCTTGAACGGGCCGGCAAGTGACCGGCCGCTGATCAGAAGATTGGCATTGTCCAGTTTGCGCGTCACACCATTGCGCGCATCAATGATGGAAATGGCGCCATCCGAGATGGTGACGTTCTCGAAGGCAACATCATCGGCGGGCACGCCCGAAAGCGCGCTCTCGTGACCCATAGCTGTCAGCCAGTCTAGACGGCCAGCCTCATCCAGTCCCAAGGTCAGATGGGGCCGCTCCAGCTCCATGTCGAGAACGCGGATTTCGCCCTTCAGAAGGGGCGGAAGCTCGATCCGCATCTGAAAACGGGAGACGACGAGCAGCGGGTCTTCCGCTTCGCCCACGCGCACGTCGGTAAAGGTCACCGATGGCGAGGGCAGAAGCTGAAGGTCCGCATCCCCAAGCACGGTCACCTTGTGGCCAAGGGTCCGCTCCGCATAGCTTTCGAAGGTGGACCGGTACATGGACCAGTCAACGAAGAGCGGGCCGACCAGCGCTGTGACCAGCACCAGAATGATCGCGACACCAATCGTGATGTAGACCGAATTCAGACCCATTCCACCTGTCTTCCTGCTGCCGGCAAAACTCCACTGCTCAAGCGGTTTCCGCTCGAATCGTCACGATATCATGACATGCCCCGCCTGCGGGCCATATCCGGCTCATGCTGGCGGGAGCACCTTGCCAGGGTTCATGATGTTCTTCGGATCAAGCGCTGCCTTTATAGCCCGCATTGTGTCGAGCGCGGCTCCATGCTCGCGCTTCAGATACTTCATCTTGCCCTGCCCGACCCCATGTTCACCGGTGCAGGTTCCCCCCATGTCAATGGCCCGCCAATTGAGCCGTTCGACGAAGGCTTCGGTAGCCGCAATCTCGTCGGGGTTGTCCTCATCAACAAGAACCAGCACGTGGAAATTGCCGTCGCCGACATGTCCCACGATGGTACCGAGCAGATTGTTCTCCTGAAGATCCTGCTTCGTCGCCATAACGCATTCCGCCAGACGGGAGATGGGCACACATGTATCCGTCGACACGCCTTTTGCGCCGGGACGCAAAACGAAGGAAGACCAGTAGGCATCGTGGCGTGCGGTCCAAAGCTGTGTGCGCTCTTCGGCCTGGGCCGTCCATTGGAAAGTCCCGCCGCCGCAATCCCCGGCAATCGCTTCGAACAGCTCGGCCTGTTCCTTCACACCCGCTTCGGTGCCATGGAACTCAAGGAACAAAGTTGGCGTTTCTTCCAGGCTCAGCTTTGAATAGCTGTTGCAGGCTTTGACCTGCATTTCGTCCAGAAGTTCGATACGGGCGACAGGAAGCCCGCACTGAATCGTCATGATCACCGCATTGCAGGCGGATTCGATATCCGGGAACGGGCAGACCCCGCCGGATATCGCTTCAGGCTGACCGAAGAGCCGGAGCGTCAGCTCGGTGATCACACCGAGCGTTCCTTCAGAGCCCACGAAGAGACGTGTCAGATCATAGCCGGCAGACGATTTCTTGGCCCGTCCTCCAGTCTTGATGATCTCGCCGCTTGCAGTGATGACGGTCAGACCGAGCACTACATCCTTCATGGTGCCATAACGCACCGCATTCGTCCCCGAAGCGCGCGTCGCCGCCATACCGCCCAGGCTTGCGTCTGCACCCGGATCGATCGGGAAGAACAGGCCCGTATCCCGGAGAAAGGCATTCAGCTGCTTGCGGGTGACACCGGCCTGAACCCGGCAATCAAGGTCCTCCGCATTGACAGCGAGGATCTGGTTCATGCGGGAAAGATCAAGCGAAATACCGCCACCGGGCGCATTCACGTGACCTTCCAGCGAAGACCCGGTGCCAAAGGGGATCACCGGCACGCCATGCTCATGACAAAGCCGGACAACATCAGCCGCTTCTTCGGTGGTCTCTGCAAACACCACGGCATCGGGAGCCTGATTTGGCAGCCAGGTGGTCGTGTGGCCGTGCTGCTGGCGAACGGCACCGGAGGTGGAGCATCTGTCACCAAAACGGCCACTCAGGATGTCGACAACAGCCGAAACGGCATCCTGATTGCGGGAAACGGGTACTTGCATGGCCGCCAGTGACATTCGTTCTACTCCTCCACGGTGCCTGCCCCCTGGATCAGGAACAGGACAAATTTTGCCGCACCCTAGCAAAGTTACCTTGTCCGCCAAAGACTTCTTCTGAGAGAATACACCTGCACTGCACCAGCAAGGCTTGATGCAGAACGCAAAAAGCCGCCCCCGTTTCCCGGAACGGCTTTTCGTTGTGGCAAGCAGAGCTTGCCGAAGCAGATCAGGCGTAGTGGTTCGCGATCACCGCATCGGCAATTTCCGTGCGGTCAATGATGCCAACCACGTCCTCGACCCGGGGCACCCCGGAACCGCCATCCAGAATGATCGCATAGCTGCGGCCGCGCTGGTTCATGCGGGTGATGATCGTGTTCAGGATCGAGTTTTTGGGTGAAATCACATAGTCCGTGCTCACGAGATCCTTCAAGGTCTGGCTTGAAATCCGGTCAGCTGCATAAGGCACGGTGCCGAAGCGCACGAACCCGGCAATGCGCGAGCCATCAGAAGCGATGACATGCTCGATGCCTTCTTTGGCCACCACCTCAAGAGCATCCTGCACCCGCATATCCATCGGCAGAATCTTGAAGTTCGTTGCCATCAGTTCGGCAGCGGGACGCACCAGATACATGTTGGTGTGGCGGTTCGTCGGGATCGGCTTGCCGCGATTGCGCAGCTTGATCGTGTAGATGTTGTCCTGGACCAGCCAGCGGCGGACACCGACAGCAACGGCAACGGCGAGCACCAGCGGCACTATAACGTTGTAATCCCGGGTCATCTCGAAGATCATGACGATTGCCGTCATCGATGCCCCCGTGGCGCCGCCGACCAGTGCTCCCATGCCCACAAGAGCAAATTCAGCTGCCGTGAAGCCGTGCTCGGGGAACAGGTAGGAGCCAACCAGCCCAACAAGACCGCCGAGCGTTGCGCCAATGAAGAGCGACGGAGAGAACACCCCACCCGAAGCGCCCGCTCCAAGGCTGATAGAAGTCGCAAAGACCTTCGCAACCAGAAGACAGCCGAGCAGGATCACCGTGTAAGGTGTTCCGTTCAGAATGTCCTGAATGGTGGCATAGCCCACACCAGCAGTGTGATAATGGCCGGTGGTCACGAAGAAAATATAGCTCAGCGTACCGATGATCAGCATGCCAAGGATGTTCTGGGTGTATTCGTTCCCCGGAAGGGCCGGGAAAATGTCTTCGCATTTGGCGAGCGTGCGGATAAAAGCCCAGGAGGCGACACCGGCAAGCACACCGAGAATGGCGAAGAACACGAGTTGGACCGGGTCAATGGCTTCATGCACATTGACGCCTGCGAGCGGCACCAGAAACGCCGGGTCAAGACCGAAGGCGATCCGGCCCGCGTAAGTGGCTGTTGCTGTGGCCACAACAACCGGCAGGAAGGTGCGGTTGCTGACCTCAGGAAGCAGCATCTCAACGGCGAAAAGCACACCACCGAGAGGCGTGTTGAAGGTCGCAGCGATACCAGCGCCGGCGCCAGCCGACAGAAGGGTGATCTTCTGCCAGCGCACCAGATTGAGCATTCTGGCCATGGAGGAGCCAAAGGAGGCACCGATCTGAATGATCGGACCTTCACGGCCCACCGAAGCGCCACTGCCGATGGAAATCGCCGATGCCAGGGATTTCACGATAGCAACAATGCCGCGCACATCGCCGTTCTTGTGATAGATGGCGAACATCACCTCAGGAACACCGTGCCCCTTGGCTTCCGGTGCGAACGTCTTCACCAGGAAGACCACGATCAGACCTCCGATCACAGGCGCCAGAATGATGAAGATGCCGAACGGGCTCGGATCGCCGAATTGATTTGCGTCATATTCGAACGAAAGCGTTCCGTAGTAGAAAAGATTGTGAACGAAGGAGATCAGATAGCGGAAAACCACGGCCCCGAAGGAAGCAACCAGCCCGATCAGGAACGCGATCAGACACATGGTTGGAACAGAGAAGACACGGCCTTCCGGCAGCTGACTATCATAGTTTGCGGCTTTGGCAGCCGCTGGTTCTGTCGATGACATTTTAGCCCAGCTTTCATGGGTCAGGTGAGGCGGCAGCCAAAACTGCCGCAGAAAACTGCCTCTGGCGCGCAGGGCCGTTGCCAGGCACGTCAAAAAGCAAGTCGGACGGTGTGGCCTCGTCCTGACTCTTGTAACTCTGAAAATCAAGGGATTTTCAGAGCTTTTTTTTGTCCTGCAACCAAAAGCGGAGCGAAGGGACTTGCAGGTGGCTCTTTTCACGCGGATTCTTGACAAAGAGACCGTTCGGGAGGGCTGCAGCCGGGATCATGGCGGAGAGGAAAACAATCGGGCAGCGGCTGGCCGGCCCGCTGCGAGCTGCAAGCCGGATCACGTTGGCAACCTCGGCAGCAAACCTGCGCAACTTTTCAGCCTTGAAGCACCCAGTTGTTTGGGGGCTGGCCCCCTTCATCGGAGCCTTTGTGGCGCTTGCTGCCATTCTCTTCCGCGAAGGCATCGGGCTGGTCCAGCTGCTCTGGACGGGCACCCGCTCGGAGACGGTTGTAACCGCCGTTGAGTCGGTTCCCTGGATATGGGTTCTTTTGGCGCCTTGCGCTGGCGGGCTGGCGGTGGGCCTGCTGCTTCAATTCGTTCAACCCATGCAACGGACCTGCTCGGTTGCCGATGTCATAGAAGCCAGAGCCAAGGGCGGTGAAGGCCTGCCGTTCTGGTCCGGCATCACCTCGGCGCTCATCACGATGCTGTCGCTTGGGGCGGGAGCAAGTGCCGGCCGTGAAGGCCCGGTCGTGCATCTGGGCGCAACGATCGGCACTGCGCTTTGCCGCGCCTTCAGCCTGCCTCAATCCGCCCGGCGCCTGCTGCTGGCCTGCGGCGTGGCAAGCGCTGTTTCTGCGTCTTTCAACGCGCCGATCGCAGGCGTTCTGTTCGCTCACGAGGTCATTCTGGGGCACTACGCCCTCTCGGCCATCGGCCCCATAGCCGTATCCGCGGTCGTCGGAACGCTGATCACGCGGCTTTGGTTCGGAGATGTCGCCGCCTTTGTGATTCCGGGCCACCAGATCACCTCCTATCTGGAACTGCCTGCCTTTGCTCTTCTGGGACTGACCTGCGCACTGGTGGCAATCCTGTTTCAATTCGCCCTGATCGGGACAGACTGGGTCGCCCGCCACATTTATATGCCCACCTGGGCAAGACCCATGGCGGGCGGCGCGGCGGTGGGAGCCATCGCCCTCGCCTATCCGGAGATCCTGGGCGTTGGCTATGAGACCACCGATGACGCCTTGAAAAACAACCTGCCCCTGGGCCTGATGCTGACCTTGCTGGTGGTGAAGACAGCCGCCACGGCAATCACCCTGGCATCCCGCTTTGGCGGCGGCATCTTTTCTCCGTCGCTCTATCTTGGCGCCATGACGGGGGGCGCGTTCGGCTTGATCGCAGCCTCCGTCTTTCCCGAACTTGCTTCCAGCGAGGGGCTCTATTCCATTCTCGGCATGGGGGCCGTCGCTGCAGCTGTTCTGGGAGCCCCGGTGTCCACAACCATGATCGTGTTCGAGCTGACCGGCGGCTATGCGCTCTCCATAGCCCTGCTTCTTACCGTCTCAATCGCGACCGGCCTGACACAGGCGATCCACGGCAAATCCTTCTTTGTCTGGCAGCTGGAAATGCGCGGCCTCAGCCTTGGCAGCGGCAGCCACACTTATTTCCGCGACCGGGCCAAGGTCACGGATTTCATGGAACCACTGCCTGAGGACATGTCCTCAGAGCTTTCCGCCCATGCCAATGGATCATCTGTCCTGCAGACGACAGACACGCTGACCAAGGCGCTGAGAAGTTTCGATGAAAGCGGCGCGAGCGTTCTGCCCGTTGTCGCCCCTGCAACGCCGGATGTGGTGATTGGCCTTGCCCGGCACGTGCGGGCGCTGGGTCATTTCAACAAGGCCTTGATTGAGGAAAGCGAAGAGGCCCACAGGTAGGCCTGTTGAAAAGGCTCACCTGTTCCAGGTGCGTGGCGGATCGAGCAGTTTCACTTCGCCCACGCCCGGCTGGCCGGTGGGGCGCCCCGTGCGCATCTTCCAGTTGTTGATGGCATCGTGAATTTCTGCCTGGCGCCAGCGCAGGCCAGGGATGTTGAAGACATCGAGACCGGGCAGCGGCGCGAAGGGGTTGCGGCGCAGGGAACCATAAATACCGAGGCGGACCGTGGGCCGCAAGCTCAGACCGCGGGCATGGAACCCGTGGGTGTCGGCAACGACCAGCGTGTTGGCTGGAACCGCCACTTTGACCGGTGCCCGGTAGCCCAGGGTTGCAAGCTCCTCATCAGTGATCCGGAACGACCCAAGGGAATGCATGCTGCGCGCGCCGCTGGAGGCGCTGAGGGCCTGCTCACGCTCCCAGGCAAGACGCTCCGGCGTCATGCGGTGCGATCCAGGCACATAGGTGAAAGGTCCTCCATCTTCCGCAACGTCCGAAAGGAAATACCAGCACTTGGATGTCGGCTGGAACGTGTCGGAATGGAAAACTGTCTGTGGGTCGCGTGGCCCCCGATCCGGCTCGGCAAAGACCGTGTGAATGAAGGTAATCGGATCCGCATTCCACGACCCGACATAGCGCAGCAGGCCCTGGAACAGCGGACCGGTGACCAGTGCGCCGAATTCCGGCAGCTCCCGGATCATCTTGCGGGTGATCGGCGTGAACCGGGTGACCGCGTTGCCCTGGAGCATTTCCTGCGCAGCAAAGGCGTTGTCGATGACTTCGTGCTTCAGACGTTCAAAAGCCTCGGGCGGCAGCACATCGCGCACGATGACATAGCCATCGCGCCGATAGGCTTCCGCATGTTCCTTGGAGACCAGCCGCCGCATAAGGCTGCGGCGGAAATCCGACATGCGCTCGGCGGTCAGCAGACGCTTTTCGTGCAGCCCCCGCTCGTTGAGCCATTTGCTGCCGATCAACGGATTGTCCTTGAAGGACTTTGCCCCACTTGCAAGGGAAGCCGCCCAGAGCGGAGCCTTCAGAATGTCAATCGCGCGCATGCCAAATCCTCACCGAAACACTCCTCTTTTACAGAGGGGCCGTCGATTCCTCAAGCCAGCTCAGCGACTTGTCGTCGAGAAGCGGCGCGAGTGTCTCAAGCACCTTGCGATGATAGGCATTCAACCAGGCCAGTTCACTAGCAGTCATGAGTGCCGGATCGACCAGACGCCGGTCGAAGGGCGCAAGCGTCAGGGTTTCAAACCCAAGCATCGGACGCTCACCGCCCTTGATATCCGCAGCCTCTGTTACAAGCTCCAGGTTTTCCAGCCGGATGCCATACTGGCCTTCCGGATAGTACCCCGGCTCATTGGAGAGGATCATGCCGGGCTGAAGAGGCACAACGCCGGTCTTGGCGATGCGCTGCGGCCCTTCATGCACTGACAGATAGGAGCCGACGCCATGCCCCGTGCCATGGTCGAAATCGAGCCCCGCCTTCCACAGCTCGATCCGGGCAAGCGTGTCGAGCTGAGCACCCGTGGTGCCCGCCGGGAAGCGGGCGGAGGAAATGGCGATATGCCCCTTCAAAACAAGAGTGAAATGCCGCTTCATTTCCGCAGAGCAAGCCCCCACCGCCATGGTACGGGTAATGTCCGTGGTTCCGTCCTCATACTGGGCGCCGCTGTCGATCAGGAACGGCCGCCCCAACGGGATCATCAGGTTGGTCTCACGGCTGACCCGGTAATGACAGATCGCGCCATTCTTGCCCGCACCGGAGATCGTATCGAAGGAAATGTCCTTAAGCACGCCCGTGTCGGCGCGGAAATGCTCCAGCTTTTCCGCCGCGCCGATTTCATCCAGCTCCCCGGATGGAGCGATATCGTCAAACCAGGCCAGAAAGCGGACAAACGCCGCGCCATCGCGCACATGCGCGGCCTTGCTGCCAGCGATTTCTGCCGCGTTCTTGACGGACTTGGGCAGAAGCACGGGGTCGGTGGCCTCAATCACCCGCCCCCCCTTGCCGGTCACAGCCAGGGCAATTCCTTCCCCCGCAAGGCCTGGGTCAAGCATGACAGCCCGGCCCTCGGCGCCAAGGGTCTCCAGCGCCGGACGGAAGCCGGACGGTTCGCTGATCTCGGCTAGGTTGCTGAGCGCCTCGCGGACAGAGTTCGACAGTTTGCGCCCGTCGATGAACAAGGTTGGTTTACCCGTGCCTGGCAAAAGAGCAAAAGACAGGGGTAGCGGCGTGTGCGACACGTCGGAACCGCGGATATTGAACAGCCACGCAATGGAGTCTGGCTGGGTCAGCACGCAGGCGTCGGCGCCCTTGGCTGCCACATCGGCCTGAATCCTGGCGATCTTCTCAGCAGCTTCCGCCCCTGCATATGCCACTGGATGAAGTTTCACCGCTCCAACGGGAGCCTCGGGGCGGCCTTCCCAGACCGCATCAATTGGATTGTCTTCCAGCAGAACCAGTTCCGCGCCGGCGGCAGCACTGATCTCACGCAGACGCCGCACTTCGCGCACCGTATGCAGCATCGCATCGATGCCGAGCCTCTGCCCCTTGCGCAGGCGGGAGGAAAGCCAGTCTGTCACCGGCTCGTTGATGAGATGCTGCGCGGGAAAGACCTTTAGGTCTACCTGGTCAGCCACCTGGATCGTGTAGCGCCCGTCGACGAAGATCGCCGCCTCGCCACCGAGAACAGCTGCCATGCCCGCCGAACCGGTAAATCCCGTCAGCCACTGAAGCCGGCAATCGCAAGGCGGGACGTATTCGCCCTGATGGGCGTCCGCCCGCGGAATAAGGAAGCCATCAAGCGAAAGACGCTTGAGTTCGGACCGCAAGAGCGCCGCCCGCGGCGCCCCAACAGAAGGATCGGTGTGATCTTCAAAGGACTGGAACATGCGATGAAGCTATGCCCGCTCCAGTTGCCAATCAAGCTGGAAAACATTGGGGGACACTTGTCTCCCATAGTTTCAAGACGATCCCGCAACGCAACATGATATTCGCACATGCAAAATCCGCAGGCCTGTCATGCAAGATGCGCTCTACCTGAACAGCCCGATTGCCTCCATATTGAACTCAGTCAAGAAACAGGCACCGCTCCTCCCAAGCAGGCCGCCCATCACCGAACATGGAGAACGACCATGGCTACTGCAACTGCATCCTTCGGCGTGACCAACCGCGCTTCCGGCAGCTTCGTGCGCCGCGCTCTGAGCCGCATGGTTGAAGCCCGCGAAAAGCAGGCCCGCCGCTACGTAAACGGCTACCTTCTGTCCCTCGACGACGCGACGCTGGCCGCTCATGGCTTCAACCGCGCCGAACTGGAACGTGAAGGCTCTGTCGGCATGATCCTCTGAGAATCTGCTGCACAGCAAACGCAAAAGAAGCGCGAAGGGTAACGCCCTCCGCGCTCTTTTTTTGTCTTCTACAGGCCCTGAAAGAGGGCTGTGAGGTCGAGGACGCCCGTCAGGCGTTCTGCTGACCACGCGTCAATGTGAGGGTCAGCCAACCGTCCTTTTCGCCGCGTTTGACAAGATGGAACCCCTGCGCCCGGTAGGCAAACAGGATCCGCGGACCATCTTCCACCCGCAGACCTGAGAGAACCAGAGTGGAAACCGGCGTCATCTGGGCGGAAATGCTCTTGGCCATCTTCATCAGAGGCCGGGCGAGAATATTGGCGACCACCAGATCGAACGGGCCGAATTCGCCGAAACGGCGGTCGTCCATGCCATTTGCGGTAAAGGTGCTGACCAGCGGTCCAACACCGTTGAGCCTTGCGTTCTCGGCTGCCGTCTGGGTCGCGACAGGATCGATATCCGTCGCCAGCACGAACTGGCGCGTGAGGCGCGCAATCGCAATCGCCAGAACACCAGTGCCGGTCCCCAGATCCAGAACTCTCAGATACTGCCGGCGGGACATCAGACGGCTGATTTCCTCAAGACATCCGGCTGTCGTGCCATGGTGCCCGGTGCCGAAAGCAAGGGCTGCCTCGATCTCGAGCCCCAGGTACCCAGCGGCAACCTTGCCCCGGTCGTGAGCTCCATGGACGACAAACCGTCCGGCCTTCACGGGTGCTAGGCCTTCCAGGCTCTTGGCGACCCAGTTCTCATCGGGCAGGATTTCGGCATGGACTGGCGCGGCAAAACCATCGGAACCGACCTTATCCTTCACAAGATCAGCCGCTTCTTCCGGCTCCAGGCCAAACATCAGCACTTCTGCTGTCCAGGTCTTGCCGTCAGCGGAGGATTCAAAGATCGTGACGGGATAGCCATCATCCTCGAACGCGCGCTCCAGCACGTCGGCGATGCGTTTGGCTTCAAGTTCTGCGGCGGTGATACGCACTCGGACGGTCTGCATAGGGTCCTCTGAAATAGGTCTGGCGACCGTATAGCCGGAGCTGGGGAAAACAGCCAGTCCCGAGGAGCTATTTATGCCTTAGCGAGCTCAATGCGGACCGTGAGCCCGCCGCCTTCCGTATCATTCAGGACCAGCTTGCCGTCATGAGCCTCCACAATGGCACAGGCCGTGGCCAGCCCCAGACCAAAACCGAAACTGGAATCGGTTCCGAGCATCCGGGCGTCATCCCCGCGTTCAAACGGCATGAGCATCCTCTCCCGTTCCTGCAGGGGAATACCGGGGCCATGATCCTCAACCTCGATAACCACCCTGTCATCGACGCTGGAACTGATCAGACGAATCCGGTCGTCATAGCGGCGGGCATTGTCGATCAGGTTCGTCATTGCACGGGTCAGCTCGCTGAAGCGGCCCAAAACGGACAGGCCGACCTCACACTCAATCGCCAGTTCCGCCCCCACGTCCTCATATTGATCACGAATACCTTGAAGGAAGCTGGCAACGTCGATCTTGACGGACAGTTCCCCCGTGCGGCCGTCACTCAAATAGGTCAACGCCCCGTCGAGCTGGCCTTCCATGATGGCAAGATCAGCCAGATTGCGCTGCTTTATGTCTCCATCTGGCATCAGTTCGGTTCTGAGCCGCAGCCGTGTCAACGGCGTCCTGAGATCATGGCTGATGGCCGCGAGCATGCGGGTACGCCGCTCGACCAGGTCCTGAATCCGGCTCTGCATCCGGTTAAAAGCGTGGGCCGCCTTGCGCACTTCCAGCGGGCCATGTTCCGCGATCGGAACGGCCTGCATCGAAGTCTTGCCAAAGCTCCCTACGCCGGACGCAAGCTGGGACAGTGGCAGCACCAGCATTCGGGTGCCCCAAATCAGCAGCATAACAAGGCTGAGAACAAGAAAAAAGATCAACTGCAACAAGGGATTGCCCCAAACAGGAGGCTCCCTGCGCGGAGGCATACGGGCAAAGACTTGCTGGCCATCCGCCAGTTCGAAAACCAGATTGGACCGCTCTTCACCGTCCTCATCCAGTTCAACCGGACCAAGCCCCAAGGCCTTGAGGCCTTGACCGAAGTCAGAAAAACGGAAGGGCATCCAGAAAGGAACCCGCGGGCTGCCGTCATCACGTGATTTGAGAACATAGCTGCCGGCAGGCATCAGACGCAGATGAATATCCGGATTGCGGCTGGCAAAGTCTGCAACAAGCGCCTGCCTGAGTTCTGAATCCGTTTCATTCATTTGCGCAACAAGCACCGCGGCCTTTATCCCATAGGCAAAGGCATCCTCTCCCGGAGGGCCAGGCTGCAAAATCCGGAAAGCAGCAAAAAACAGCATGACGAGCATCCCGAGGGACGTGAGCATGACCAAAAGCAATTGGGCAGCAATGCTTTCCGGCCAGAGCCGGGAGATCAGTCTCGTCAACTGGTTGTCACCTCTGCGATGAACTCGTATCCACCGGACCGGACCGTCCTGATGAACTGGTAAGGCGCGCCGCCAGCTTCCATCTTGCTGCGAACACGGCTGACGAGAATGTCGATATTCCGCCCGCCAGAGCTATTGCCATTCGAACCATGGGTCAAATCGGTCAGTTGATCGCGCCCAAGAACGCGGCCATGACGCTCGCAAAGCACTTGAAGCAGATCAAACTCGGCAGGGGTCAGGCTGATCACCGATCCGCTTGGATTGGTCAGCTGCCGGAGCGCGCAGTCCATGGCCCAGCCCTCAAAAGACAACTTGCGCCCGGTGACCGCGGGCGTATTCGCCCCCATATCCACGCGGCGGAACATGGCACGGATACGTGCGGTCAACTCGCGTGGATTGAACGGCTTCGGCAGATAGTCGTCCGCCCCCACCTCAAGCCCGACGACCCGATCAAAATCGTCGGCCTTGGCCGAGACAATGATGATCGGCAGTGTGCTTGTTGCCCGTACACGTCTGCAAATGCTGAGACCGTCCTCGCCGGGAAGCATCAGGTCAAGAACCATGAGGTCGATCCGGGCGCCAGACAAGACCCAGTCCATCTCGGCCGCGTCTTTCGCAAGACTTACCTTCCAGCCGTTTGAGGTCAGGTGACGCTCGATCAGAGCCCCGATTTCAAGGTCGTCCTCGACGACAAGAATATGTTCAGTACGCATCATGCCGCCAATATGCAGCAATCCTTTTCCTTTGCATCATCTTTTTTGCATCAAATTGTTTCCATTTGTTTCTATAACATATTTCAGAAATTAACCGAAATCATACAGAAACAAGTCATTAACAGATTATTAACCCAAAGTAACAGAGTGTCAAAATTGCGGGAATTACTTTGGGAAAGGATTGGATCATGACATCCATCAGCACGGCGTTATCGCCACCGCCTCCGCAGAAATCAATTCAGAGCAAGCTAAGCGAACAGGTCAGCGCCGGCGACATCACCTCCGACGACATGGATGCGATGCTTTCGGCCCTGGAAGCCATTCATGATGACATGGCGCCTGAGGCAGCAGGCTCAACTGAACCTCCCAGCAAGGAAGAAATGCAGTCCAAGCTGGAAAGCCTCCTGTCCGAGCAGGTCGAAGAAGGCACATTGACCCAGGACCAGGCCGATGAATTGTCAGCCATGTTCGAAAGTGGAGAAATGGGCCCTCCGCCCCCGCCACCTGGCGAAGGCCCGATGGGACCTCCTCCTTCCGGTGACATGAGCGCGTCTTCCAAAGACGATGAAAGCGAAGATCTCGTTCAGAAGCTTCTGGCACAGCTCTCCAGCTCCCAGACCTCCGGCTATTCGGCCAGCGGCTCCACCACATCGACCTCCAGCTCATTTCTGGTCGACTACACAGCCTAACTTTTCTGATCTATTTCGGGTCGAGAAATCAAGACCGGCAGCTTCCCGCTGCCGGTCTTTTGCGTTTCACCGCAAGGAAACTTCAGCCTTGCCAGGCCCCCGGAAGGTTGGACAGAAAGCCGCCTGCGCTCTTCAGATATGCGATCCGCTTGTCTTCGCTCATCCTGTCCCAGCTGCTGTAGATGGTTCTCAGGCGGTGATTATCCTTGAGCTTTGGGCGGTTCCGGTGAAGAAAATCCCAGTAGAGCGCATTGAACGGGCAGGCGCCCTCGCCCGTCTTCTTCTTCACATCATAGGCACAATCCGAGCAGTAGTCCGACATCTTGCCGATGTAGTTGCCGCTGGCCGCATATGGCTTTGATCCCAGGAAACCACCATCCGCATGGAGGCTCATGCCCAGCGTGTTTGGCAGCTCCACCCATTCATAGGCATCCGCATAAACACTCAAATACCATTCATGCACCTGAACCGGATCCGCCCCGATCAGCAGCGCAAAATTTCCGGTGACCATGAGCCGTTGAATGTGATGGGCATAGGCCTCATCCAGCGTCTGTTCGATCACAGCCTTAAGGCAGGCCATGTCAGTCTCGCCGGTCCAGTAGAATTCCGGCAGGTCTCTTTTTGCGCCGAAGAAATTTTCGTCTCTGTATTCGGGCATTTTGAGCCAGTAAATGCCGCGCACATATTCGCGCCAGCCCAGGATCTGCCGGATAAAACCCTCCGCACAATTCAACGGAACCGCTCCGGATCGCCATACTTTCTCGACCCGCACACAGATATCCCAAGCGTCAAGCAGGCCGGCATTCAGATACATCGAGATCAGGGAATGGTAGAGGAACCGCTCGCTCTTGAGCATGGCATCCTGATAGGTGCCGAAATCCGCCAGACCGTTTTCCAGAAAGCTCTCGAAGACCGCCTCCGCCTCTTCCCGCGTGACCGCAAACCAGAAGGGTTCCAGGGCACCGAAGTGATCTGCAAAGCGCTCGCTAACCAGCTCCAGAACGTCTTGAGTTATTTCATCAGGCCGGTGACGAATAGGTTCGGGGCAGACAAGACCGGAGGGCGCGGGGCTCCGGTTTTCCTTGTCAAAATTCCACTTGCCGCCCGCGGGATTTCCTTCCTCCATCAGAAGGCCGGTTTTCTGCCGCATGTGGCGGTAGAAGTCCTCCATCAGAAAGCGCTTGCGCCCTTCTGCCCATTTCCTGAAATCGGGAAGCGCGCACAAAAACCGGCTGTCTGGCAGCAAATCGACCTGCACCTCAAGATCGCTTTGCCAGCCTCGCATCTCATCAAGAAGTCTGAATTCGCCTGGCTCGGTTACCCTGACCGCCTCGGCCTTTGCCCCTGCCAAGGTCCGGGCAACTGCCTCCTTCAGTGAAGCGCAGGGCTTCTCGCTGTCCAGCCGGATATAGTGAACCCGCCAGCCGCTCTCCCGCAGCTCCTGCGCAAAATGGCGCATCGCGGAAAAGACAAAGGCGATCTTTTTCTTGTGGTGACGGACATAGCTCGCTTCTTCTGCAATCTCAGCCAACAGGACGAGGTCCCGTTCGGGATCCCCATCCTTGAAGATATCCAAGCCGGGGCTGAGCTGATCGCCAAGCACAAGAAGCAGATGCCGGAAATCTTCCGGTGGCTCGTCGGGGTTCATAACCGGTCCTTTGAAGCGTTTTTCTGCTTACGCTTCAAAGCCCGGACAGGTTCACTTCCGGCGCGCTGACATCAATGTTTCTCAACGAAACTATCGATGACCTTTTTCTGTCCAGTTTTTTCAAAATCAATGGTCAGCTTGTTGCCCTCAATGGCAACAATCGCTCCATAGCCGAACTTGATGTGGAACACCCGCTCCCCAACCGAATAGGCCGACGGCATGTCGCTGACGGACTTAGCCACCAGCTCGCCCTCGATGGTCATCGGCCCCTGGCGGCGGGTTCCGGCAGAGCGGAAGTCACTGCTGCGGCCAGTGATCGCCTCATGAGCCGCCTTTGCCTTCTGCGCCCGCTGCCAGCCCGGTGTGGAATAGCTGCTGTTCTGGAACGGTTCGCTGCGGTCAAACCGGGATGCGCCATAGCCGCCCCGGCCATATCCGCCACCGCCGTAACCGCCATAGTTGGACGCTTGCTCGACGATCTCTACATGCTCGATGGGCAGCTCATCCAGAAAACGTGAAGGAATGGTGGATTGCCAGGAGCCGTGAATGCGCCGGTTGGAGGCAAACCAGATCTTGGCGCGCTTCTTGGCCCGGGTCACGCCCACATAGGCAAGGCGGCGTTCTTCTTCGAGACCGGCCCGGCCGCTCTCGTCCAAAGCGCGTTGATGGGGAAACAACCCTTCTTCCCAGCCTGGCAGGAAGACCGTGTCGAACTCCAGTCCCTTGGCTGAGTGCAGGGTCATGATCGACACGGCGTCATTGATGTCGTTGCTGTCCCGGTCCATCACCAGGGAGACATGCTCCAGGAAACCGGCCATGGATTCGAACTGATCCATGGAGCGGATCAGTTCCTTGAGGTTGTCCAGACGGCCCGGCGCTTCCGCGGACCGGTCTTTGCGCCACATTTCGGTGTAGCCGCTCTCATCCAGGATGATCTCGGCCATTTCCGTATGCTTGGTATGCTCCAGATCCCGGCGCCAGCGCTCGAAATGATCCAGAACGCTTTTGAGCGCGCTTCTCGCCTTCGGCTTCAGCTCCTCCGTCTGGCACAGCTGGTTCGCGGCCTGAATGAGCGGGATCCGCTCCGCCCGCGCCAGCTCATGCACCAGCTTCAAGGTCGCATCGCCCAGCCCGCGCTTGGGCGTATTGACGATCCGCTCAAAGGCAAGGTCATCAGCAGGCTGCACCACGCAGCGGAAATAGGCCATGGCATCGCGGATTTCCATGCGCTCATAAAAGCGCGGACCGCCGATAACCCTGTAGTTCAGGCCCAAGGTCACGAACCGGTCCTCGAACTCGCGCATCTGGAAGGAGGCGCGCACCAGAATGGCAATGTCATTCAGCTTGTGTCCATGGCGCTGCAGGGCCTCGATCTCGTCCCCGATGGAGCGAGCCTCTTCCTCCGAATCCCAGCAGGAGGCGACGGCCACCTTCTCGTCTTCCGGATCTTCGAAATCAGTGAACAGCGTTTTGCCCAGACGCCCTTCGTTATGGGCGATCAGATGAGATGCGGAGGCCAGAATATGGCTCGTAGAACGGTAATTCCGCTCAAGACGAATGACGACAGCGCCGCGGAAGTCATGCTCGAAGCGCAGGATGTTGTCGACCTCTGCACCGCGCCAGCCGTAGATCGATTGATCATCGTCGCCTACACAACAGACATTCGGATTGCCCTGCGCCAGAAGCCGCAGCCACAGATACTGGGCAATGTTGGTGTCCTGATACTCGTCCACCAGCATGAAACGGAACTTGCGCTGATAGTCCTTCAGGACATCCGGATTGGTCTTGAACAGGGTGATGACATGCAACAGCAGGTCACCGAAGTCGCAGGCATTCAGGATCGACAGGCGGTCCTGATATTCCTCATAGAGCTTGCGGCCCAGACCTCCGGCAAAGGCTCGGGATTCGCCCTCGGAGATTTCCTTGGGCGTCAGCGCCCGGTTCTTCCAGCCATCCAGAAGGGCGGCAAAGGCCTTGGGGGTCCAGCGTTTATCATCGATGCCTTCGGCCTGAATGATCTGCTTGATCAGCCGCAGCTGGTCGTCCGTGTCGATAATGGAGAAGCTGGACTTCAGGCCCACCAGCTCCGCATGCCGGCGCAGGATTTTTACGCAGATGGAGTGGAACGTGCCAAGCCAGGCCATACCCTCCACATTGCCGCCGATGAAATGCGCAATGCGTTCCTTCATCTCCCGTGCGGCCTTGTTGGTAAAGGTCACAGCCAGGATCTGGGACGGATAGGCTGATCCAGTTGCCAGGATATGCGCTATGCGGGTGGTCAGAACGCGGGTTTTTCCGGTTCCAGCACCGGCCAGAACGAGAACGGGACCTTCGATGGTCTCCACCGCCTTGCGCTGTTCCGGGTTCAGGCCTTCCAGATAATCGGGCGCGTTGGACCGGCGGGCCGCCATGGCACGCGCGGCGATACCGCCGCCAGCGGGCGGAACGAGCACCGGTGCGGCGGCTGGCTGACGGGGCGCCCGGTCGCCCGGAAACCCGTCATCATCAAAGCCGTCCACAAAGGTGTCGCCAATATCGTCGTGATACCCGTTCGGGTCAGCCATGGTTCCTGCCGTGCGATTCTCAACAATTCAAACAGGAACAATATAGCAACAAAAGCGGCCGATGCGAGGCGGACCGGGCAGATAATACGGGGACAAGGGGAGAGGTGACCGCCAGAGCCCTCTTTGTGTGTCGAGGTTCAAGCCATACCACCAAGCACAGGTATTGCTTAAGCAAACTGCTCAGGGGCTACTGGATCCCGGTCTTGGCGCTTTCGCACCAAGCCGGGATGACAGTGTGAGGTTTTCCGTTTTCAGAAAAGTCCTTTGGAAAGATCGGTCCAGTTGGGATTGTTTTCCTCGATCAGACGGACTTTCCAGGCCCGTCTCCATCGCTTGATCTGCTTTTCCCGGCGGATCGCCTGTTCAGGATCTGCATACGCCTCGAAGAACACCCGCGAATGAACATCATATTTTGCGGTGAAGACGCTTCCTGTCCCGGACTGATGCTCAAACATCCGCCTTGGAAGATTATTCGTAACGCCAACGTAAAGCGTTCCACCGGTTTGGCCGGCGAGAATATAGACGTAGCAGGCACTTTCAGACCGCATCTCTCTTCCCAGCCACGCTCTTTGCCGTCATCCCGGTTTGCCGCAAAGCGGCAAGACCGGGATCCAGTAGCCACCGGCCTCGCTGAAGTTATGAGGACACTTAAGACCGGCTCATATGGCAGGCCTTGTCCGCGTAGCCCTGGTTGCCCGGGTCCAGTATCAGGGCGATGGCGGAGATGGCGCAATAGGCGGAGGCGACAGAGCCTTCCTGCCAGCCGGGCCAATAGCTCCAGGTGTCACCCGCACAGAAGAAAGGAACCTTTGGCGAGAAGGTGGTGATCTGCTCATAGACAGCAGGATTGGTCGTTGCCGTATCCGAGGCCCAGCCGCCGACCTGGTTGGGCATATATTGCCAGGCGATGGTCATTCCGCGGTCGACATAGATATCTGCCTCATGGCCGGGGTGCAGGAGACCAAGGCCGTTGATGCCATCAGAGATACGGGTCTGCTGGTCAAGGGCGGCAAATTCCACCGCGCCGCCGCCCCGGTTATAGGCGCCGGTCAGAACGCCGGTATGAGCGGTGAAATCCTCAGATGGGTACCAGATCTGGCTGATGATATCGTCGGTCCAGGAAATGCCGCCATAGATCTCGTCATCGGTTTCCCAGAACCGGTTCTTGCCTTGCCAGCCAACCTTGATCGCAGGGGTCCACAGATCCGGTGTCGGATCGGTCTTGCCGCTGGGTGCAAACTTGTTCCATTCCCCGGTGACGCTGAAAGCCTCCAGACCTGCCAGAAATTCTCCCGGCATGTTCGTCCGGTCCAGGATGCCATTGAGCAGGGACGGCGCCATGGTGGATACGCAGAAGTCAAAGGCAACAGGCGCGCCGGACCAGGAGGCGCTTTGATTGCCCCCCTCCAGCTCCACGGTCACGCCACCTTCATTGGCAACAATCCGGGCCGCATGGGTGTTGAGATAAACCAGATCCCCGACCCGGGTCCCGCGCACGCCCACCGGCAGATGCTCAAACATTGGCGCTGTGTCCTGCACCTTTTGCAAGAGCAGCTGCTGCCAGATCCGGTCCATGCCACCGACCGGCTGCATCAAGGCAGGCTGCCAATCCAGATTATAGCTGTTGAACAGGAAGGAGCCCGGCGACAGTTCCGGATTTTCTTCCGGATTGCCGATGAAACCGGAATCGAAGATCGACTGAAGCGGCACCCGCTCGCGCACCGTGCCGGCATCGCGCCAGCCGCCCGGGAAATGCGTGAAGCCGACACGGGTCGATTCATCATTGATCACAAGGTTGCAGGGATCACCGGCATCCTTACGGGCGAGATCACCGAACAGCTGGGACAGCTCCGCGATCTGAACAGCCGTATTTCCCTTCAGCTTGCAGGCTTCCAGGTTCACCTTGGCGATCATATCCGCCATTTCGGCAAAGAGGCTGTAGGTCACCTGACCCATTGGGATGGGCTGGCCGCCGTTGAACTTGGCGCTCTGCATCACGTTGGACATGGACTGGAAGAAATAGGGCTCCAGCGCCACACCGATTTCCTGGCACAGAGCAATCAGGTTGAAGTGGTTGGACGGAATCCGGCCCGGCCCGGCATTCAGGAACAGCTCGACCGGATTGCCCTCATAGCCCCTGTCCTTCCAGACATCATCCATGAAGAGGCAGACCTGCTCGTCAGGCGAAGGGCTTTCGGGCCGCTCCTGATAGCGGTCGGCGTACATTTCGGGGAAGAGCCGGTCTGGATTGTATTTGGCGAACCACCAATCCTTGTAGCGCTCATCCGATGGGCGGGCCGTCAGGCTTCGCCCGCCGAAACGGTTATCAGCCTCGAAAACCGCGACCTTGAACCCGGCATTGGCCAGAACATACGCCGTCGTCAGGCCTGCAACGCCGGCGCCCAGAATGGCGACCGTCTTGCCTTTCCCAAAATCAGGCGGCAGGTCAGGCCGGGTGGTCTGGTATCCCGCACGGGCAGGCTTCAAGCCTGTGAGAAGAGAGGGAGCTGCGAACCCGCCGGTAAGAGCCGCAAAACCATGAAGAAACCGTCTGCGCGAAATAGTCTTGATCATCAATGCCTCCCCTAACGTTCCCTGCACCTCACGAAAGAAGCAGGAACACGAGAAAAGACTAAGCCAAGAGGCAGCCAAAACACAACCAGAAGGATTGCGTTCTCAAAATACAATTAATTGACCAGACGCAGCCCGGCGACTTCCTTTACCATAGGGAAGACCAAAGAAGAGACACTCAGCCGCAGTCCAGCACAAAGGAAAGGCCGGAGCTCACGCCCCGACCAGATCGAACCACTGGTCTTCCGTGATCACTTCGACGCCGTGCTCTTCCGCCTTTTTCAGCTTTGAGCCCGCGCCGGGGCCTGCCACCACCAGATCGGTCTTCTTGGAAACGGAACCTGCAACCTTGGCGCCGAACCGTTCGGCCATGGCCTTGGCCTCGTCACGGGTCATGCGCTCCAGGGAGCCGGTGAACACGACTGTCTTGCCTGCAACCGGGCTGCCGCCCGCGTCGATTTTCTCGGCGTCCTTGGGCGTCACATGCTCCAGAAGCGCTGTAAGCTGCTCCCGGTTATGCTCCTCAGCGAAGAACTCGGTGACGGCCTCGGCAACGATTGCACCAATGCCATCAATGTCGTTCAACTCTGCCCAGGCTTCGCTGCTGTGGTCACCTGCCGCCTCCATGGCAGCGGCAAAAGCGCCCCAGGAGCCATAGGCGCGGGCCAGAAGCTTGGCATTGCCTTCACCCACATGGCGGATGCCGAGAGCGAAGATGAAACGGTGCAGATCGATAATCTTTCGTGCGCTGATGGCCTCGAAGAGGTTCTTGGCGGAGACCGCGCCCCAGCCATCCCGGTTGCGCAGCTTGGTCAGCGCCTGACGGTCCCGCTCTTCCAGAGTGAAAATCTCCGCTGGTGTCTTGACCAGCCCTTCAGCAAAGAAGGCATCCACCTGCTTGTCCCCAAAGCCTTCGATGTCGAAAGCATTGCGGGAGACGAAATGCTTCAGCTTTTCGGTTGCCTGCGCCGGGCAGACTAGCCCGCCGGTGCAGCGCCGAACCGCATCCATCCGGCCGGTCTTGGCATTTTCCTCACGGACCGCATGGCTGCCGCAGGCAGGGCAAGTCACGGGGAAGACAAAGGCTTCCGAACCCGCCGGACGCTTGTCCAGATCCACGTCGACGATCTGCGGGATCACATCCCCTGCCCGCTGGATGCGGACCGTATCACCAACGCGGATGTCCTTGCCGCCGCGGATCGGCTCACCGTCCTGGCCGATGCCCTTGATGTAATCCTCGTTGTGCAGCGTCGCGTTGGAAACGACGACACCGCCGACCGTGACCGGTTCCAGCTTGGCCACCGGGGTCAGCGCGCCCGTCCGGCCCACCTGGATCTCGATGTCCCGGAGAATGGTGAAGGCTTGCTCTGCAGGAAATTTATGCGCAATCGCCCAGCGGGGCGACCTTGAGACAAAGCCGAGCCGCTGCTGCAGATCCAGCCGGTCAACCTTGTAAACCACACCGTCGATGTCATAGCCGAGGGTTGCCCGCTCTTCCTCGATGCCATGATAGACGCTGATCAAGTCCTCAACGCTCTCACAGCGTTTCATGCGCGGATTGACGGCAAAGCCCCAGCGGCCAAACGCCTCGACCATACCCATCTGGGTATCGGCCGGCATTTCGCTGATCTCCCCCCAGGCGTAGGCAAAGAAACGCAAGGGGCGCGAGGCCGTGATGTCCGGGTTCAACTGACGGAGCGACCCGGCAGCTGCATTGCGCGGATTGGCAAAGGTCTTGCCGCCGTTCCCGGCCATGCGGGCATTGAGCGCCTGAAAATCCGCATGGGACATGTAGACTTCGCCGCGCACTTCCACCACATCCGGCACGCCTGCCGGAAGGCTCTGGGGAATATCGGCTATGGTCCGGGCGTTGGCAGTCACGTTTTCACCGACGGCTCCGTCGCCCCGGGTAGCAGCGCTGACCAGCTTTCCGCCCTCATAGCGCAGCGCAAGGGAAAGGCCGTCGATCTTCGGCTCTGCCGTCACCGCCAGCGCTCCCATCAGCGGATCGAACTTCAGGAACCGGCGCACACGGGCAACAAAGTCGCGCACATCGTCATCATCGAACGCATTGTCCAGGGACAGCATGGGCACCTTGTGCGTGACCTTGCCGAAGCCTTCGGAAGGCTCCACACCGACACGGGCAGAAGGACTATCCTCCCGAACCAGCTCCGGATAACGCGCCTCGATCGCCGCGTTGCGCTGGCGCAAGGCATCATATTCCGCATCGGAAACACTCGGCGCATCCTGGCCATAGTAGCGCTTGTCGTGACCGGCAATCTCTTCCGCAAGCCGCGCCAGTTCGGCCTGAGCCTCCTCCAGCGTCAGATCTTCGACAGCAATGCGGGTGGGGGACGTTTCGGTCATCAGAAGCATATCCGGGCAAGCAATCAAGCAAAACGGAACGCCCGCCAGTCTAGGGTGTGGACTCATAAATTTGAAGGCAATGGTTTGAGCGAATTTGTTTGGATACAAGGCGCAAGACTTCAGGAAGCCTTATGGCTTTCAAAGTCTTGCAACGCTGTAGCCGGACGAATTCGCCAAATCCTTGCCGGACGCGCAACTGGCTGTGAAATGCGGCGTTGAGCGTCTCAACCGGGCATAAAGCCCGCTTTTCGCCTCTCGCCTTGCCTTTCAGTGCCAGTTGACGCGCCATTACCTTCAAATTTATGGGTCCACACCCTAGGCAAACATCCCTGAGCATTTTTCTTCTCTCGATAACGGAACCATTCCGGCCCCTCAAGAGTTACCCCTGCACAAACCGGCACTTAACACCGGTAATGACAAGGAGATACATCATGGCCTATCAGGACCGTAATACATACGTGACGCCCCCGCGCGGTGGTTCCAGCGCAGGCTGGTTCATCGCAGGCATTCTGGTTGCAGCCATGATCGGCGGCGGGGTCCTCTATTACAACGGCTATTTCCATCAGGAAAAAGAAGTCAGCATCGAGCTGAAGGTTCCTGATGTGAAGCTGCCGTAATTCCGGCCCCTCCAAACAGTTTCAAGACACGCGGCCAAACCCGGGCGCCCTCCCCACCCGGACGCGAAGCGGGCTGACCTCCCTGGTCAGCCCGCTTTCTTTTGTGCATCAGCATCGCTGGTCACATAGCATGCCACACCGGCGGGATAGGGCACCCACCTCAGTTTGCAGCCTCCAGAAGCAGCTTGCCGGCCGCGGCCCGGGCTTCTTCGGTGATCACGCTGCCAGCCAGCATCCGCGCAATCTCCTCGCGCCGGTGGCTTTCCTCGATCTGCCGTACACGGGTCGCAACCCGGCTCGGATCCGCCTCTTCCTTGGAAATCAGGAAATGCCCTTCGGCCCGCGCAGCCACCTGCGGCGCATGAGTGACCGTCAGAACCTGAACCGTGGCGGCGAGCCGGGCCAGACGAACGCCGATCGCCTCGGCAACCGCACCACCGACCCCGGTGTCGATTTCATCGAAAACCAATGTCGGCGCAGAACCCTTGTCTGCCAGGGACACTTTCAAGGCCAGCAGGAACCGTGACAGCTCGCCGCCGGATGCGACCTTCATCATTGGCCCCGGGCGGGTACCCGGGTTGGTCTGAACGTGGAATTCCAGCTGATCGATGCCAGTGCGGGCGCGGTTGTCCGCATCACTCACCATCTCGACGATGAAGCGGGCCCGTTCCAGCTTGAGCGAAGGCAGCTCTCCGGCCACTGCCTCTTCCAGTTTGCGCGCAGCCTTCTGCCTCTTGGCTGAGAGCTTTGCGGCCTTGGCATCGTAGGTCTCCCGCGCCTTAATGGCGGCAGCCTCGAGAGCGGCCAGCTTGTCCTCACCCGCATCCAGCTCGGCCAGATCATCGGCCATGCTCTTGGCCAAAGCCGGCAGGTCATCTACCGGCACGGAGAACTTCCGGCTGGCCGCCCTGAGGGCGAACAACCGCTCCTCGGCGCTCTCCAGCTCACGCGGGTCGAAATCCGTCTCCCGGAGTGCCGTCTCCAGACCGGAGCGGGCCTCTTCGAGACTGTCCAGCGCGGAAGCGAGCGAGGCGACCGGTCCGGTCAGCATGGCCGGTGCCTGCTCGACCTTGCGTTCCATCCGGCGCAACAGGCTCGCAAGTTCCGGAATGGGAGAGGACGTTCCGTTCAGCGTGTCGAAGGCTTCGTTGAGATCGCCTGCGATCTTCTCCACCTGCATCATGGAGGCCCGGCGCTCGGCCAGCGCTTCCTCTTCGCCCTGCTTGGGCGCAAGGCGGGACAATTCCTCGACCGCGCTCTTCAGGAAATCGGCTTCCTTGCGGGCGGTCTCGATACGGGTCAGATGATCCTTCACAGCCTTTTCAGACTGGCGCATCGCCGTCCAGGCGTCCGCGACGGCTGAAACCTCGCTGCCAAGCCCCGCAAAGCTATCCACCAGTTCCCGGTGAGATTCCGGATCAACAAGCGCCCGGTCGTCGTGCTGACCGTGAATTTCGACGAGCATCAGGCCCGCCTGACGCATCAGGCCAACGCTGACCGGCTGATCATTGATGAAAGCGCGCGTGCGGCCATCTGCCGTCTGGATCCGGCGCAGGATGACATCGCCATCGTCTGGAACATCGTTCTCGCGCAAGAGCGATCGCACCGGGTGATCCGCAGGCACATCAAAGACCGCAGTCACCTGTCCCTGGGTTTCCCCGTGACGGACGAGATCTGCGTCGCCGCGCCCGCCAAGGGCCAGCGACAGAGAATCCAGCAGGATTGATTTGCCCGCGCCGGTCTCGCCGGTCAGGACGCTCATCCCTGCAGAAAACTCAAGATCAAGACGGTCAATCAGGACGATGTCGCGAATGGCCAGCGTCACCAGCATGGATTACAGAGCTCCGAACGATGTCAGAAGACTGTGATACCCTTGAATGCCTTGCTGATCCAGCTGCCACTGTCTTCGGACGGTTCATACCCACCCTTGCTCAGCAGCGAGTAGGCATTCTTGTACCAGACGGAATCCGGGAAGTTGTGGCCTAGAACTGCAGCTGCAGTCTGCGCTTCGCTTACAACGCCGAGCGCGTAGTAGGACTCAGTGAGGCGGAACAACGCTTCTTCGACATGGCGCGTGGTCTGGTACTGCAAGACAACCGTCTTGAAGCGGTTGATGGCGGCCACGTAGTTCCTGCGCTCAAGATAGAAGCGGCCAACTTGCATTTCCTTGCCGCCGAGCTGGTCGTGGGCAATGCGCAGCTTCTTTTCCGCGTCTTCCGCATATTCCGAATCAGGGTAACGCTGCAGCAGCTCGTTGAAGGAGGCTGCCGCCTTTTCCGTCATAGACTGGTCGCGGGTGATGTCCGGCATCTGCTTGAAGTAGCTCTGGCCGATGATGTAGAGCGCATAAGCCGCGTCTTCATTGCCCGGGAACAGGGTCAGGAAGCGCTGAGCCGCAGTGACTGCCTCGGTGTACTTGCCGCGGCTGTAGTTCAGATAGGCCATGTTGACGAGGGACTTCTTCGCATATTCCGAATAGGGATAGAGGCGGTCCAGTTCCTCGAACTTCTTGGAAGCGGCGCTCAGCTTGCCCTGGGAGCGAAGAGCGAGGCCCTCGTCATAAAGCGTTGCAGCCGGAACATCATTCAGGGCCAGATCGTCGTCATCCTTCGAAGAGGCACAAGCACCAAGGGCGAGCGGCAGGCCCAGCAGCGCGATCCGCATCAACAGTGCGGTCCGGCTTTCCCGAAAATCCTTGCCGTTAGACTTCATAAAAATCACCCCAGGCACTCCTCACGCCGCTCGGCTCCAATTGGCCACCGGCGGATGTTCATGGCAGATGTATCGTGGCTGTTTAACGGATATGAACCGCCTTCGTCACGCCCCTCATTGGCCATCTGTCGTTTTTTTTGAGCAATTTTGTGGCGGCGGCTCGAAATTGGCTCCAGAAACGTCGAAGCCGCCCGAAGGCGGCCTCTCAAGAAAAGCTTCGAAACCCCTCAGGAAACGTCCGGCCCGAAGGCTGCCATTGCAAGGCCAGCCTTTTCTGCGTGGCCCACTTCCCTAAATGCCGGCATTTCGACGATCTCATAAGAGCTCTTGTCGGAGAACAGCTTGATCAGAATCGCGTTGTTCATCTTGTGGCCGCCCTTGTAGGAGCGGTAGAGGCCGAGGATCGGCAGACCGGCCAGCGACAGGTCACCAACAGCGTCCAGCGCCTTGTGGCGGACGAATTCATCCGCCCAGCGAGTGCCTTCCGGGTTCAGAACCTTGTCGTCTTTGATGGCGACGGAGTTCTCGAGGGAAGAGCCGAGCGCAAAGCCCATTTTCCAGAGCTGCTCAACATCGCTTACATTACCAAAGGTCCGGGCACGGGACAGCTCTGTGCGGAAAACGTCCGGCGTCATGTCGGATGCAAAGCGCTGGCGGCCGATCAGCGGCGTGTCGAATTCGATGGTGATGTCGAAGTGGCTGCCTTCGTAAGGAAGCAGCTCGCACCAGGAATTGCCATTGTCCACGCGGACCGGCTTCTTCACGCGCAGGTAACGGCGGCCACGGTCGAGGCGTTTCAGGCCAACCTGATCAATCGCTTCAACGAAATCCGCACTGCTGCCGTCCATGATAGGCATTTCCGGGCCGTCGATCTCAACGATGAGATTGTCGACGCCAAGGCCCCGAAGCGCCGCCATCAGATGCTCGACGGTGGAAAGACCATTTTTGAACGGATCCCCGAGAACGGTCTGAAGAGAGGTCTGCGTCACCCGGTCCCAGAGCGCCGGCATTTCAGCGGCCGCTTCAACATCCGTGCGCTGGAAGAGGATACCGGTGCCGGCGTCAGCCGGAACAAGCGTGATGGCAGCGGGCTTACCAGAATGAACACCAATACCCGTCAGCGTGACCTGATCCGCGAGAGTGGTCTGGCGATCAATGTAGTGTGTCATGCTGTTGCCCTTGGTTTTGCCTACGTCAACCGGGGACGATCGTCCCTTACGAAGGGTTAACGCTCAAATTTGAGCATGAACATACTCGGGCAGGCCCTGAAGCTGAAATAAAGCTTTATTACGGTTTGTTACGCGCAACGCTGCCGTAAATCATTGATACAAATACGGAAATTTTCAGAAAACAAAACAGCCCGTTACGAATGTAACGGGCTGCAGAGGTAGGGAAGAAGGGTCAGGCAGCGACTCAGTTGGCCTGGCGGCGCAGGAACGCCGGGATTTCCAGCTGGTCGTCGTCAGCAGCTGCCGGTGCCTTCGGCATTGCCCGGCCAGTGGTGTCGAGCTGGCCGGCAGCATGAGCTGCAGGACGCTGAGCCGGGCGCGGAGCAGGTGCTGCTGCCGGACGCGGGGCCTGAACCGGAGCGGCCATCCGCGGAGCGGCAGGCGCTTCGTGGTGAGCTTCGGCTTCTTCATGCTCTTCGCGGCGGCCAAGGCCACTTGCGAGGCGGCGCAGCAGACCCATCGGACGGCGGTCATCTTCATGACCGTAGTCTTCAGCATGATGGTCCTGTGCCTGAACCGGCTTCGGCGCGGCAGCCTGGACAGGCTGGGCAGCAGGAGCCGTTGCAGGGGCCTGGACCGGAGCAGCGTTTGCAGCGGTCTTGTGCAGGATTTCACGCTGAGCGATCGGCGGGAAATCTTCCACGCGCGGCATGCGCGGAGCCGGGGTGTGCGTTTCGGCAACCGGCGGGATGTACGGACGGCTGACCGGCTCGGCTTCCATCTTGGCGACAGGTGCTTCGTCCAGATCGACCATCGAAGCCTTGTTGCTCAGCATGTCTTCGCTAGGCTGAAACGGCTTGATTTCGACTTCCGGGTCGGAGGCAGCTGCCACCGGACGCGGTGCCGGAGCTGCCGGGATGGACAGTTCGCGTTCCAGGCTGGCAACGGCGCGGGCGGAAGCATCCTGAGCGCGCGGCGCTGCGGCGGCCGGGGCCGGAGCAGGAGCCGCAGACTGAGCTGGACGCGTGGTGATCGACGGCTGGCTCTGCGGCTGCTGCATGGCAGCCAGATCGCCTTCACGGTCGATACCGGTCGCAACGACGGAGACGCGGATGATGCCATCCAGGCTTTCGTCGAAGGTTGCACCCAGAATGATGTTGGCGTCTGCGTCGACTTCCTCACGGATACGGGTCGCAGCTTCATCCACTTCGAACAGGGTCAGGTCGTTGCCACCCGTGATCGAGATGAGGAGGCCCTTGGCGCCCTTCATGGAGGATTCATCAAGCAGCGGGTTTGCGATCGCGGCTTCAGCGGCCTGCTGGGCGCGCTTTTCACCGGACGCTTCACCGGTGCCCATCATCGCCTTGCCCATGCCTCGCATGACAGAGCGGACGTCGGCGAAGTCGAGGTTGATGAGACCTTCCTTGACCATCAGGTCGGTGATGCAGGCAACTCCGGAATAGAGAACCTGGTCAGCCATCGCAAAAGCGTCGGCGAAGGTGGTCTGTGCATTCGCGATCCGGAACAGGTTCTGGTTCGGAATGACGATCAGAGTGTCAACGTTGCGCTGAAGCTCTTCGATGCCCGAGTTGGCGATCCGCATGCGGCGGGCGCCTTCGAACTGGAACGGCTTGGTAACCACACCTACCGTCAGTATACCCTGCTCGCGGGCCGCCCGTGCAATGACAGGAGCCGCGCCGGTACCGGTGCCACCGCCCATACCGGCAGTGATGAACACCATGTGCGAACCGGACAGGTGGTCGTTGATCTCGTCGATCACTTCCTCGGCAGCTGCGCAGCCGACTTCCGGCTGAGAGCCTGCGCCAAGACCTTCCGTGACCGCGACGCCCATCTGGATCAGACGTTCGGCGTGGTTCATGGCAAGGGCCTGAGCGTCCGTGTTTGCGACAACGAAGTCGCAACCCTGGAGGCCGGCAGTGATCATGTTATTGACGGCGTTTCCGCCCGCGCCGCCGACGCCGAAGACCGTGATACGCGGCTTCAGCTCCTGAATATCGGGCATCTTCAGGTTGATGGTCATATTATCCTCGCGACCCAATGGAGCCTCCTTCTTGGAGGTCTCCGCTTCTTCCCTAACTTCCTCAGCCGTTACCGGCGGTTCCTGTCCTGCGCTCATTTCGTCAGAAACTTTCCCTGATCCACTGGCCCACCCGGGCGAGATAACCAGACTGTCGCATCCACCCCGAACGGCTGTTCCTGTGCTCGAACTGCTCGATCTGGGCGACCTGCGGATAGATCAGAAGGCCAACTGCAGCGGCAAAAGCCGGACCCTTGGCAGCCTCCGGGAGACCGGCAACCCCTAAGGGCCTGCCGAGACGAACGTTACGCCCCAGGACCCGGCGCGCAACTTCACTCAGACCCGTAAGCTGGCTGGCTCCGCCAGTCAGAACGATCTGCTTGCCAACCCGTCCGGCGAAACCGGAGGCTGTCAGGCGATCCCTTACGAGTTCAAGGATCTCTTCCACCCGGGGACGGATGACACGCGTCAGAGCCGACCGGGGGATTTGATGGGGCAGATCACCGTCCGTTTCCAGTGGCGGGACCGTGAGCATGTCACGGTCGTCCGAGCTGCTGGCGATCGGCGATCCATGCAGGGTCTTCAGCCGTTCAGCGTCTTGAAGGCGCGTGGCGAAGGCCCTTGCGATATCTGTTGTGACGTGGTTGCCGCCGACGGCGATGGCATCGAGATGCACCATCTGGCCTTCGACAAACACGGAAAGGGTCGTTGTGCCGCCGCCCATGTCGATACAGGCGACACCGAGCTCGGTCTCGTCGTCGACCAGGGTCGAAAGACCGCTGGCAAATGGCGTGGCAACCAGGGTTTCCACATGCAGGTGGCCACGACTGATGCACAGCTCCAGGTTCCGAACCTGCGGGATTTCTGCGGTCACGACCTGCATGTCGACACTGAGCTTGTGGCCCATCATGCCGCGCGGATCGCGGATGCCGCGATTTCCGTCCAGCGAATAGGAAATCGGCAGCGCATGGGTCACGACCCGGCCTTCCGTGACCGAATGGGACGAGCCTGCGGACAGAACGCGCTGAATGTCGGCTTCCGACACGCTATCACCGGACAGCGGAACCGCAGCAGAGAAGATCTCGCTCTGCAGGCGGCCGCAGCTGACGTTGGCGACCAGGGACTCCACCGTGACGCCAGCCATTCGCTCTGCAGAATCCACTGCAAGGCGGATCGCCTGCTCGGCGGCATCCATGTCGACGATCACGCCAGACTTCACGCCCCGGGACCGCTGATAGCCGTAGCCCAGCACTTCGACCGAATGGGTCCGGCCCTTCAGGATGTCACCATCTTCACGAGGGGTCAGTTTGGCGATCAGGCAGCACACCTTGGTCGAGCCGATATCAAGAACCGACATGACCACGGCGCGGCGGCCCGGAAGCGGACGCATGCGCGGCAGATAGATATGGGAAGCAGAACGGCTCATGTGCGGCGCTCCAGCTTCACGAGTTGATCCTTGCTGGTGCCAGCCTTGCGCCGTTCCAGAGCCTCATCGGACAAACGCACGACGACCCGGTCCGGGAGCCGCATGTCCACCGCCAGAATGTCACGGGCCAGAAGGCCGCTGTCGTCGTCCATCTTGACCAGATCCGCCAGGGCGGCATCCAGGCCATGCTCGGGCAAACGGATCGAAATGCCGTTTTCCAGCATCAGGTCCCAGCGGCGCTGGCCGACCAGGAATGCGGCCCGGACACGCGGGCGCAGTTCCGGAACCTTGTCCAGTGCACTGATAATTTCACCTGCCCGGCGCTGAGCGCCGTGGTTCACGACCAGAAGCAGGTTCGCGTAACGGCCATCGACATCGTCGGTGATCACGTCACCTTTTTCCGTGATGATCGAAACCGTATCGCCGCGCTGCCACAGGGCGTAGGGAATGCGTTCCTCAAGGTTGATCTTGAGGGTGTTCGGATAGAGCTTCTGAACCGAAGCGTTCTTGACCCAGGCGATATGATCGAGGCGCTCACGGGCAGCCTCTGCATCGTAAAGCGCCAGGGATGCCCCTTCCTGGATCTCCAGGGCTTCGAGGATCTGAAACTCTGCAATTTCGCGCTGGCCGGACAGCTTCACCGTCTCGATCCCGAGACCGGCGGTGGTCAGCAGCGAGTCCGACACTTCCCGGCCATATCCGCCGAGAATGATGCCGTAGCCAATCGTCATGCCAAGGAATGCCAGGGCTGCAGCCGAACCGGTCCACTGGGGCAGGTCGGCAAGCCGCCCCGCCGCCCGCCAGACCGGCTGACGATGCAGACGGGATACGCCACGGCCGCGCGGAGCCAACTGGGCTTCCACCGGCGACAAAGCTTCCCGTTTCCTGTTTCGTCCTATCGACAGCAACTTGCGTCCTCGACCATCCAACTGACCAGATCCTGAAAGCTTATCCCCTCATGTGCCGCGATTTCCGGGACCAGAGAGGTAGGCGTCATGCCTGGCTGCGTGTTCACTTCTAGGCAGATCAGCTCGTAACTTCCGTCTTCCCGTTCATCTAACCGGAAGTCGGCCCGGGAGACTCCCCGGCATCCGAGCGCCTGATGCGCCTTTAACGCTAGTGTCTGTACTTCTTGGTAAACAATCGGTGAAAGTTTTGCAGGAAGAATGTGTTTTGACCCACCTTTTGCATATTTTGCATCGTAGTCGTAGAAGCCGGGGCCTGTCGGAATGATGTCGATGATCCCAAGCGCTTTGTCGCCGACGACAGCGCAGGTCAGCTCACGTCCAGCAATGTAGCGTTCGCACATCAAAACGTCGGGATACCGCCATTCTTCACTGGTCAGCTCCTGAGGCGGATAAAGGTTATCTTCCTTGACGATCAGCACCCCGAAACTGGACCCTTCGTTGATCGGTTTGATCACATAGGGCGGCTTCATCGGGTGCTCTTTGCCGATTTCGAAACGGTTAACGGTTAAGTGCTCGGTAACCTTAACGCCGGCGGCCGCCATAACGGCTTTCGCCTTGATCTTGTTCATCGCCAGGGCGGAAGCCATGACGCCGGAATGAGTATAGGGGATCTCCAGGACCTCAAGGATACCCTGGATGCAACCGTCTTCGCCGAACGGGCCATGGAGCGCGTTAAACACCACATCGGGCTTCAGAGCTTTCAGGACAGCGGAAATGTCCCGGTCCACGTCAATACGCGTCACACGGTAACCGGCCTCTTCCAGGGCCGCCGCACACTCTTTTCCGGACGAAAGGCTGACGGGACGCTCATTGACCCAGCCGCCCATCAGAACCGCGACATGCTTGCCTGCCATTACCCCTGCTCCTCAAGACTGCCCAGGAACGGCTGAACTGCGCCCTCCCCGCCCGGCTCACCCAGCCGCTTGATTTCCCATTCCAGCTTCACGCCGCTGTTTGCGAACACCCGCTGGCGAACCGTTTCACCCAGAAGCTCCAAATCATGAGCCGTGGCCGAACCGGTGTTGATCATGAAATTGCAATGCAATTCCGACATTTGTGCGCCACCGATGGTCAATCCGCGGCATCCGGCTGCATCGATCACCTTCCAGGCAGAATTTCCCGGAGGGTTCTTGAAGGTCGAACCACCGGTTTTCTCACGGATCGGCTGGGCCTTTTCCCGGTGAGCAACCACTTCGGCCATTTCGGCACGGATCGCTTCCTCGTCCGCGGGGAGGCCCTCAAACACCGCACTGGTGAAAATCAGATCCTTCGACGCACCCGAATGGCGGTAGGCGTAGCCCATGTCCGCATTGGTCAGCACATGACGCACGCCCTTGCGGTCAATCGCGGTGAGTTCAACCATCCGCTGGCAGGTTTCCGTGCCATGAGCGCCCGCGTTCATCCGAAGCGCTCCGCCGACACCACCTGGAATGCCGGTGTAGAAGGCGAAACCGCCGAGACCTGCCTTGGCAGCCGCTTCCGCAAGGCGCTTGTCCGGAACGGCAGCTCCCACCTTAAGACGGTTGCCACCGAGATCCTCGATACCGCCAAAGCCCTTTGCACTCAGCCGGATGACAACGCCTTCCAGACCGCCATCGCGGATCAGGAGATTGGAGCCAAGACCGACCGGCAGCACCGGAACGTCTTCCGGCAACCGGGACAGAAACAGCGACAGGTCATCTTCATCAGCAGGCTGGAACAGCAGCTGCGCGGGACCACCGGCCTGAAACCAGGTCACCTCAGACAGCATCTGATTTGGGATCAGCCGTCCCCGGATCCCCTCGCCCAGTCCGGAAATCTGTTGCAGAAGGTCAGGAAAGCTCACGCACCGGCCTCCAGCGCCTTCTTCAGGCCTTCCGGCAAGGCATAAGCCCATTGGGTGATGTTGCCGGCGCCCAGGCAGACCACATAGTCGCCAGGCTTGGCGAACCCAGCGACAACGGATGCCAGCTCTTCCGGCCCGTCTATCGCCACAACCGAGCGGTGGCCGCGTGTCTTCAGCCCCGAAACCAGATCCTGATGGCTCGCACCTTCGATTGGTTGCTCGCCAGCCGCATAGACAGGGGCCACGATCACCGTATCGGCATCGTTGAAGCAGTTCGAGAAGTCATCGAACAAGCTGTGCAGACGGGTGTAACGGTGTGGCTGGACAACAGCAATGACCTTGCCTTTTGAGGATTCACGCGCGGCATGAAGAACCGCACGGATCTCCACCGGGTGATGGCCGTAGTCGTCGAAGACGTCGATACCATTGACGCTGCCCGTGTGGGTAAAGCGGCGCTTGACCCCGCCGAATGCGTTCAGGCCCTTGCGGATCTGATCTGCGGACACACCCAGCTGCCAGGCGACGGCAACAGCCGCCGTGGCGTTGGACACATTGTGCAGGCCCGGCATCGGCAGGATCAGATCGCTGATCTCCGTCACCTTGCCCGTACGCCGGTCCCGGATGGTCACCGAGAACTGTGATCTGCCGCCGTCCATGGAGACGTTGGTAAAACGGACATCCGCCTGTGGGTTCGTACCGTAAGTGACGATCCGGCGGTCCTCGATC
Organism: Roseibium litorale; assembly: GCF_014842915.1. GTDB lineage: Bacteria > Pseudomonadota > Alphaproteobacteria > Rhizobiales > Stappiaceae > Roseibium > Roseibium litorale. Next base: position 670,015 of record NZ_JACYXI010000001.1, read on the forward strand.
TGGCCGATCAGCGTCTGCACTTCCGGATGATCCAGGCACATGACCGCGAAGCCATAGAAGGGCACGTTCTCGACAAACTGGCGGAAGGCAGCGCGGACACCGGCGAAATCGCCATAGTGATCCAGATGCTCCGGATCGATGTTGGTCACCACAGCCACGTCAGCGGGCAGCTTGACGAAAGTTCCATCGCTTTCGTCGGCTTCAACCACCATCCAGTCACCTTTGCCCATCCGGGCGTTGGTGCCATAGGCATTGATGATGCCGCCGTTGATCACCGTCGGGTCCAGAGTGCCAGCGTCCAGCAGAGCCGCAATCATGGACGTCGTGGTGGTCTTGCCATGGGTGCCGCCAATCGCGATGGCCTGCTTGAAGCGCATCAGTTCTGCGAGCATTTCAGCGCGGCGCACAACAGGGATCAGACGCTCCCGGGCCGCGACCAGTTCCGGATTGTCACGTTTGATGGCGGAAGAGACGACCAGCACCTCAGCGTCACCGAGGTTCTCGGCGGTATGACCGACCATGACCTTGATGCCGTTCTCACGCAGACGTTGCACATTGGCGTTCTCAGCCATATCCGACCCCTGCACGGTGTAGCCGAGGGTCTTCAGCACCTCGGCGATCCCGCTCATGCCGATGCCCCCGATCCCGACGAAGTGAACCGGACCGATGTCCTGCGGCATTTTCATGCGCCGTCTCCTTTGAGAATGATTGCTCCGGAAGCCACTTGCTCAACGAGGTCTGCCAGACGCTGAACCGCGTCGGCCTTGCCCTGGCTGCGGGCAGCCTCTGCCGCGTTGCGCAGGGTTTCCGGTGTGCCCATCAGGCACGTGATTTCATGAGCCAGCTGTTCAGCCGACATATCCCCCTGCGGGATGACGAAGGCGCCGCCTGCGGCCTCAAGGGCCCTCGCATTGACCATCTGGTCCTGATCCAGTGCGCCGGGCAGCGGAACCAGAATAGACGGACGGCCAATTGCGGTTAGTTCAGCGACAGTTGACGCCCCCGAGCGTGAGATCACCAAGTGACTGGACGCGATGCGGGACGGCATATCGGTGAAGAAGCTGTTCAGCTCCGCGTGAATGCCAAGAGCCTGATACTCGGTGCGCACCCGCTCCAGATCTTCCGGACGGCACTGCTGCACCAGATGCAACCTTGCTCGAACGGGCTCTGAAAGAAGCTTCAAGGCAGGCGGAAGGGCATCGGAGAAGAACTTCGCCCCCTGGGAGCCACCGAACACCAGCAGACGGAACAGCCCGTCCGCTTCCTGATCCGGATAAGGCACACGGGCCGCGTCAATCACCGCATCGCGGACCGGATTTCCGGTCTCCACGCATTTGCGGGCGAGTGCCGGCTCCAGCCCCTTCAGCGGCGCGGAAATGGCAATGGCCGTCACGCCCTTGGCCAGCATCCGGTTCGCCCGGCCCATCACGCCGTTTGCCTCATGCAAGATCGACGGCGTCCCCGTCAGCCTTGCGGCGAACATCGGCGGAAAGGTCGGATAACCACCGAAGCCGACAACGACCGACGGCTGCAGACGTCTGATCACAGAGCGGGCCTGCAAGGTGCCACGCAGAAGGCTGAAGCCGGTCTTGGCCAAAGCCATGGGCGAGCGGCCCCGCATCGTTTCGGAAGCGATGATGTGAACTTCCCGGGCCGGAAAGGCGCTGCCGTATTTGTCGGCGCGCTCGTCCGTGGCCAGTTCAACGTCATACCCGCGCCGGATCAGCTCGCTTGCCAGCGACTGAGCGGGAAAAAGATGGCCACCGGTACCACCGGCTGTAAGCAAAATCGGCTTGGTCATAATCTCGGTCTGCGGTCTTTCACATCAGGCTCGAAGGGGACAGACGGCTGATCGTCACCACGTCCACGTGGCTGGGGCGCGGGCGCTTGCGGGTCAGCGCAAGAATGCCGCCAGCCACCATGGCCGAGGACAGAAGCGAAGAACCGCCATAGGAAATGAACGGCAGGGTCATACCCTTGGGTGGCATCAGGTGCAGGTTCACCGCCAGATTGATGCTCGCCTGAAGACCGAAAAGAACCGTGAGGCCCGCTGTCGCCAGACGGCTGAAGGCATCCTGATCCTTGCTGGCGTGGTTGAGGCCGCGCAGCACGATGAAGGCAAAGATCAGCACCATGAACATGCAGACCACAATGCCAAATTCTTCCGCCACCACCGCGAAGATAAAGTCGGTGTGGCTGTCCGGGAGGATCAGCTTGACGGTACCCTCACCCGGCCCGCGGCCAAACCAGCCACCCGACAGGAAGGAATCCATTGCCGTATCCACCTGGAACGTGTCGCCGGAAGCTGGATCCAGGAAGCGGTTCACACGGTTGGTGACGTGCGGCAGGAACATATAGGCAGCAGCAAGCCCGCCGACCCCGGCGACCCCGAGGCCCATGATGGCGAACCACGGCAGGCCGTTCAGGAAGAACAGGCTGCCCCAGACAAGACCCAGAAGCATAGTCTGCCCAAAGTCCGGCTGAGCGATCAACAGCGCCGCACACATGATGAAGAGCAGAACGGAGAATGCAACGCCGGGCACTTCGCGCCGTCGGCCCGACTCCGACAAGAGGAAGGCCACCAGAACCACAAAGGCAGGCTTCAGGGTTTCAGACGGCTGCAGGGAGAACCCGGCAATATAGATCCAGCGGCGGGACCCCTTGGCCTCCATGCCGAGGAACAGCGTTGCCACCATCATCACCAGCGAGAGGACAAAAATGACCAGCGCCACACGGCGGACCATGCGCGGTGTGAGCAAGGAGCCTGCCAGCATGATCATCAGGCCGGGGATCATGAACATCGCCTGGCGCTTGACGAAATAGAAGGTCTCCACCCCGATGCGCGCGGCGACCGGAGGACTGGCGGCGAAGGACAGCACCACCCCGCCGATCATCAGCAGCAAAAAGGCGGCCAGAAGGTAGTGGTCCACGGTCCACAACCATTCGGCAAAGCGGCTACGATCGGCGCGGCTGACCATCAGGCGACCTCCTCGCTGGAGCGGATGATATCAAGAGCCCGGACAGCCTCGGCAAAGGCAGTCCCCCGGATCTCGAAATTCGGGTACTGATCAAAGGACGCACAGGCCGGAGACAGGAGCACCGCAACTTCGGCAGCGGTATCCTGCGCCGCGTCGCGGGCAGCATCCTGCACGGCCTTATCCAGTGTGCCGCTGATCTCAAAGCCAGCCTTACCCCTCAGCGTTTCCGCGAAGGCTTCGGCAGCCTCGCCAATCAGATAGGCCTTGGCGATCTTCGGGAAGAATTCCGCCAGCGTCGTGATCCCGCCAGCCTTGGCTTTGCCGCCCGCAATCCAGTAGATCCTGTCGAAGCTCGACAAGGCACGGGCTGCCGCGTCCGCATTGGTCGCCTTGGAATCGTTGACGAACAGGATGTTTCCTGCCCGTGCGACCATCTCCATACGGTGATGCAGGCCCGGGAAGCTCGAAAGCGCAGGCGCGATCTCTTCCGACGGAATGCCAAGCGCCCTCAGCGCCGCAAAGGCAGCCGCGGCGTTCTGGCCATTGTGCTGACCACGCAAACTGTCGATGCCGCTGAGATCGGCAACCTTCTCGGCTGCGCCATCATGAGCTTCGAACAAGGCGGGCCACTCGGCATAGATACCGTCGCGTAGTGATTTGGCCGCGGAAATGCGCCAGACCGGCATGCGCGCCAGATCCTGACGGGAAGCGATCTCATCAGACAGTTCATCGTCGACACCGACAACGGCAATCCGGCTGCCCGCGATCAGACGCTCCTTGATCGCGGCATAGTTTTCCATGCTGCCGTGCCGGTCCAGATGATCCGGCGACAGGTTCATGTGCAGGCCGACCGTCGGATCAAGTGAAGGGGTCAGATCGATCTGATAGGACGAGCACTCGACGACATAATGCCGGTCGGCTTCCAGCGGTTTCAGGTCAAAGACCGGTGTGCCGATGTTACCGCCGACTTCCGTGTCCCGTCCAACGGTCTTCAGAAGATGGGCAATCAGCGCCGTGGTGGTCGACTTGCCATTGGTTCCGGTGATGGCGATGAGCACGGCGTCCGGGCACACAAGACGGCGTTCGCGGCAGAACAGCTCGATGTCCCCGATGATCTCGACACCGGCGGCGCGGGCCTTTTCAACTGTCCAATGCGGAGCTGGGTGGGTCAGCGGAACACCGGGCGCCAGAACCAGCGACGAAAAAGCACTCCAGTCCTCATTGCGCAGATCCGCAACGGACAGTCCGGCAGCCTTCGCAGCTTCCGTGCGTGCCTCGGCATCATCCCAGCAAATGACATGCGCACCGCCCGCGGCCAAAGCCTTTGCGGTGGACAAGCCGGAGCCGCCCAGTCCGAAGAGGGCGACACGCTTGCCGGAAAGACAGGTGATCGGGATCATCTGGGCCTCACCGCAGCTTCAGCGTGGCGAGGCCGATCAGAGCCAGAACCACCGAGATGATCCAGAAGCGGATCACGACCTGGGATTCCGTCCAGCCTTGCAGCTCGAAATGGTGATGGATCGGCGCCATGCGGAACACGCGCTTGCCCGTCAGCTTGAAGGAGAACACCTGAACAATCACCGAAACAGCTTCCAGCACAAACAGGCCGCCAATGATGGCCAGAACGATCTCATGCTTGGTCGCAACGGCAATGGCGCTGATCATGCCGCCAAGGGCAAGCGAACCAGTGTCGCCCATGAAGATGGCGGCAGGCGGAGCGTTGAACCAAAGGAAGCCAAGACCGGCCCCCACGACGGCGCCCGCGATCACGGCCAGTTCGCCTGTGCCGGGAACATGATGGATCTGCAGGTAGCTTGCGAAGACGGCGTTGCCGGTCAGATAGGCGATCAGGCCAAAAGACGCGCAGGCGATCATCACCGGAACGATGGCAAGACCATCGAGACCGTCCGTCAGGTTCACCGCATTCCCCGCGCCAACAATCACGAAGGCTGCAAACGGAATGAAGAAGATACCGAGATTGATCGTCAGGTCCTTCAGGAACGGAAACCCGATAGAGGTGGAGAATGGCTGAGAATCCAGCAGCGTCACGACCACGGCGGCGATGCCGGCAATCAGAAACTCCAGAGCCAGACGCGCCTTGCTGCCAAAGCCCTTGTGCGATGCCTTGGTCACCTTCAGATAGTCGTCATAGAAGCCGATCAGACCAAACCCGATGGTGACACCTATGACGATCCAGACGTAAGGGTTGCTCAGATCCGCCCAAAGCAGCGCAGCTGCCAGCGTACCAGACAGGATCATCAGACCACCCATCGTAGGGGTGCCCTTCTTGAGCAGATGGCTTTCCGGACCATCTGCGCGGATCGGTTGCCCCTTGCCCTGCCGGATACGCAGGCTGGCGATGATCCTGGGACCGAACAGGAACACGAACAGCAGCGCTGTCATGATGGCGCCACCTGTCCGGAACGTGATGTAGCGGAACACGTTCAGCGCTGAGATCTGGTCGGCAAGATCGCCAAGGAAATAAAACATCGGTTATCCTCAAGCCGCCGCAGTGTCATCCACGGGCGGGAATTCTTTCTTCAGGGCGTCAACAAGCGGCCCCATGCGGGTGCCAAGGGAGCCCTTGATCATGATCACGTCGCCAGAGCGGACCTCCGAGAGCAGCGTCTCCGTCAGGCCCTTGGCTTCATCGCTGTATGCGCCCCGGATGGCCTTGGGCAATTGATCCCAAAGCGCATGCATAAACGGGCCAGCACAGTAGACAACATCGACCGCAGCCTGCTTGACCGGTCCAATCAGTTCCGCGTGCAGTCTTTCAGAATCTTCCCCCAACTCACGCATATCGCCGAGAACGGCAACCCGGCGGCCTGGACGGCTGACGGGCGCCTCGGCGACAACCGCAAGCGCTGCACGCATGGAGGCCGGATTGGCGTTGTAGCTCTCGTCGATGAGATTAATGGTGCCGCCCTGGACCGATAGTTCGGTGACTTCGCCGCGCCCCTTGGGCGAGCGCATTTCGGCCAGTGCAAGGCCGGCCAGCGCCAGGTTCGCGCCAAGTTCCACCACAGCAGTCAGAACAGCAAGCGTATTCTTGACGTGATGGCGGCCTGCCGCACCAATCTTGTAGGTCAACTCCTGCCCCAAAATCCGCGCCTGCACACTGGAGCTGCCCGGCTGGAGAGAGACCTTCTCGGCGACACTGTCCGCGCCCGGCATCTCACCAAACGTGCGAATTTTCCGCACACCTGCGGCAGAGGCCAGAAAAGTCAGAAGATCGAACTGGACATTGTCCCGGTTCAGGATCGCAACTCCGTTGGGCTCAAGACCGTCGAAGATCTCCGCCTTCGCCTTGGCGATCTTCTCGACCGACCCGAAGAACTCCAGGTGCACCGCCTGAACGGTGGTGATGATGGCCACATGCGGGCGCACCATCTTCACCAGCGGTGTGATTTCACCGGCATGGTTCATGCCGATCTCAAATACACCAAACTCGGTATCAGCGGGCATACGCGCCAGTGTCAGGGGCACACCCCAATGGTTGTTGAACGAGGCCACCGAAGCATGGACCTTGCCGGAGCGCGAAAGGCACAGGCGAAGCGCTTCCTTGGTGCTGGTCTTGCCAACAGACCCCGTGACCGCGACGATCCGGGCATTCGTCCGCCCGCGGGCAGCAACACCAAGCTTGCGCAAGGCCTCCAGCGGATCGTCCACAATCACATAACGGCCATCTTCCGGCAGATCCTTGACGCGGTCGGCAGCGACCAGGGCAAGAGACGCACCGGCGTCAAGAGCGGCAGCAGCAAAGTCATGGCCATCGAAGCGATCCCCCAAGATCGCAACGAAGGCGTCCCCAGGCTGAAGAGTCCGGCTGTCGATGGAAATTCCGGTGATGGCCTCCGCGACTTCGCCGCGAACGGTTCCGCCCGTGGCTACAACAAATGCGTCCCGGGTCCAAAGCGGCTCGCTCATGCACCAGTCTCCATGGCACTTTCCTGCAAGGCAATTGCGGTGGCAACTGCCTCGTGGTCTGAAAAAGGAAGCACCCTGTTGCCGACAATCTGGCCCGTTTCATGACCCTTCCCGGCAACACACAGAATATCCCCCGCCTTGAGCTGACGAATACCTTCCCGGATCGCCTCGGCCCGGTCTGCAATCTCGGTTGCGCCCGATGCCCCCTCCAGAACCGCCTTGCGGATCAGCGCGGGATCTTCGGAGCGGGGATTGTCGTCGGTGACGATCACAAAGTCGGCGCGCTCGCTTGCAGCCTTGCCCATCAGCGGGCGCTTGCCGGGATCCCGGTCGCCGCCCGCGCCGATGATCACTCCCAGCCGTCCGGCAGCAAAGGGACGCAGAGCCGCGAGAGCATTGTCCAGCGCATCCGGCTTGTGGGCATAGTCGATCACGACGAGACCACCGGACTTGGTCTTGCCTGCAAACTCAAGACGGCCGGGAGCACCCTTGAGATTTTCAAGCGAGCGAAGCACGGGGCCGGTATCCAGACCGGCGGCGATGGCGAGACCTGCTGCTGTCAGTGCGTTTGCAACCTGAAAGCGCCCGATCAGCGGCAGCGTCACCGTGTAGGTGCCCCGCAAGGTTTCAATTGTCAGAACCTGACCGAAACCGGAGGGCCGCAAGCCGGTAAGCTTAAGGGTCTTGCCTGTCTCACCCACAGTCAGAAGCTGAAGACCACGTTCCTGCGCGATCGCGGTGACCCGGTCGGCGTATTTCTCGCCCGGATCGACAACCACTGTGCCGCCGTTCGGCAACAGGTTGCGGAACAAACGGAGCTTGGCCGACAGATAGTCCTCGACCGTCGGATGGTAATCCATGTGGTCGCGGCCAAGGTTGGTGAAGGCAGCAGCCGTCAGACGCACACCATCCAGCCGGTGCTGGTCAAGGCCATGGCTTGAAGCTTCCAGCGCCAGATGGGTAACGTGGTCACGCGCCAGGCGATCCAGTTCCTTGTGCAGGCCAACCGGGTCCGGCGTGGTCAGACCGCCATAGGCCTGACCATCCGCAGTCATCGTGCCCAGTGTTCCGAGACTAGCTGACTTATGGCCTGAACTCTGAAAGATCTGGCGGGTGAATTCCGCGACCGATGTCTTGCCGCTCGTTCCCGTTACCGCGACAGCCACCTGCGGCTGGGCCGCGTAGAACCGGGCCGCCATCAGCGCGAGACTGCGGCGCGGATCATCACAACCAAGGATGACAACATTTTCCGGAAGCTGGCCGCGAAGCCCAGCAACGGCCTCTTGCGCACAGAGGATGGCAACGGCGCCGGCGGCAGCGGCCTGCACGGCAAAGCCAGCCCCATCCGCATGCACGCCTTTCAGGGCAGCAAACAAAAAGCCAGGCTTCACCTGACGGCTATCCGCCGTCAAACCCGAGATTGCGAGGCTTCCGGCCCCGTCCGGAACCGTCAGGTCCGCGGCAAGCTGTTGCAGTTGCATGTCATTCGTCGATCCGGTTTGTGCGTCGTCATAAGGCAATCTGGAAACCGGATTACGGTTGCGACCCCGCCGGTTTCCCTTGCCGCTTAGTAAGATACTTCAATCGGCTTTTCACTGTCCTGGAACTGCGGCATCACACCCAGCATCGGGGCGGAGCGGCGGATGATATTGCTCACCATAATGGCTGCGTTCATGCCTGCCGTGGCTGGAAGCCCCGGACGTTCGGGCTTGGGCTCATCGATCACCGTCAACACCACATAACGCGGGTCATCCATGGGGAAAGCTGACAGGAAGGAGTTGCGGCGCTTGTTGGAAACATAGCGGCCATTCTCGATCTTCTCCGCCGTCCCCGTCTTGCCGCCAACCACATAGCCGGGCACTTCCGCCCGCTTGCCCGAACCACCACGATCAGTAACATTCAGCCGGAACAGGTAACGCATCTTACGGCTGACATCTTCGGAAACAACACGTGTTCCCAAAGCCTTGGCCTGCTCACGGGTCCGCGGGAAGAAGGTCGGGGGAATAAGCGTCCCGCCATTTACCAGAGCCGCAGCAGCGACCGCCGTCTGCATTGGCGTTACCGAAATACCGTGACCAAAGGAAATGGTCATAGCGGCCAGTTCATTCCATTTCGGCGGCAGCAGAGGCGCTGCATTTTCCGGCAGCTCCGTCTTGAGCCGGGTGGTCAGGCCGATGCGGGTGAAGAACTCCTGCTCCCGCTCGATGCCGCTCGTCAGCATCATCTTGATGGTGCCGACGTTGGAGGAATAGATAAAGATCTCCGGCACGGAGAGGATGCGATGTTTCCCGTGGAAATCCGAAATCGTCCTGCCGTGCGCCCGCACCGGACGGCTGGCATCGAAGCTGTCAGTGATCTTTACAGCCCCCGAATCGAGCGCCATTGCGGTGGTGAACGTCTTGAAAACGGACCCCATCTCGTACACGCCGCCAGTAGCCCGGTTCATGCGCTTCTGTTCCAGAGCCTGCGAGCGGTCGTTCGGATCGTAGTCCGGCAAGGACGACATGGCGACCACTTCGCCCGTCTTCACATCCAGCACAATGCCGACGGCAGCAATCGCCTGGTACCGCTCCATGGCTTTCACCAGCTCATCGCGCACCACATGCTGAACCCGGAGGTCCATCGCCAGCTTAACAGGCTCCATGGGCCGGTCTGAGGCAAAGCCAAGCTTCTGCAGGTCGGACAACCACTGCTGATCGATATGCCGCTCAATCCCCGTGAGACCCTGGTTGTCGATATTGACCGAACCGACAATATGGCCAGCGGTCGGCCCGCCTGGATAAAAGCGCCTGTTCTCGGACAGGAAGCCGATCCCCGGAAGCCCCAGATTGTGAACCTTTGTCACCTGATCCGGCGTCAGTTCACGCTTGAGCCAGACAAACCCGGCACGGCTTTCGAGACGGCGTTGAACCATTTTGCGGTCGAGGTCCGGCAGCACCCGGGCCAAGCCGTCAACCGCCTCATCGACATCCAGGATACGCCGCGGCTCCGCGTAAAGAGACGAGGTCTTGATGTCGGTCGCAAGGATCTCGCCGTTCCGGTCGAGAAGATCGGGGCGGGAGGCAGCGACAGTGTCCTGTGCGGAAATCAGCGCCTGCGATGGCTGTTCATCCATCTGTGCGAGCATCGCCAAGCGGCCTCCGATGACGGTGAAGCCAAGCAGAAAGCTCATCATCACGATATAGACGCGGGATTTCACCGCACCGGAGGAAATCGATCCTGCAGACGCCCGCGGACGGGAGCGGCGGACTTGCAGAAAGGATTGGGTTTCAACGGTCATCGTCATTTCAACCCTCACCTGATCACAGCTGCAGTCGCGCCTGCATAGCCGCTCATCGGCTCTTTTCCGCCAATCGGCTCAAGCGTCACGGGGCGCGGCGGAAGCTCGTCAAGCGTCACGATCTGCTTCACCTCAAGGGGCTGAAGCTGCAGGTATTCATTGTAGCGATCGACAAGGTGCTGCAACCGGTCAGGCTGGTTCAAAGTGCTCCACTCGGCTCTCAGCAAACGGATCGCCTCATGCTCGGCGTCAATCTCGCGCTGCAGCTCGGACACATGCGATGCGGACTTGGTCGCCGCAAGCTTCATGTCATAAACGGCAGCCGCTCCGGCGACCACCAGCAGAATAAACACGAAATTGAGATAGCGGCCCATGGCTCAGCCCCCTAGCCCGTGGAATTCGGCGAGCCTCGGCACGCCGATAGAGTGAATGTCGAGATCGCGGGCCGCCTCTGCAGTCCTTCTGCCGGCGCGGAGCTTGGCGGACCGGGCGCGCGGGTTCGCGGCGGTCTCTGCCTCTGTCGGCTCCACGGCCTTGCGGGCGATCAATTCGAAAGTTGCCGGCGGCACATCCTCTTCCGGCATGTGCCGGGAACCACCGCCACGGACCTTCGTCCGGTCGGCGAAGAACTTCTTCACCAGACGGTCTTCCAGCGAATGAAAGCTGACTATGACGAGACGTCCGCCCGGCTTGAGAATCCGTTCGGCAGCCGACAAAGCCCTGGCCGCCTGGTGCAGCTCGCCGTTCACATAGATACGCAAGCCTTGGAACGTGCGTGTCGCCGGATGGATCTGCGCCTTCTTGGGAGAACGGCCAAGAGCCTTCTCGACAAGGTTCGCAAGGTCCGCAGTGCGGGTCAGCGGCTTTTCCTTGCGGGCATTGTCGATGGCATGCGCCACGGTCGTCGCACGCTTTTCCTCGCCCAGCAAACCAATGATCCGGATCAGATCCCGGACCGGCAGGGTATTGACCACGTCAGCGGCGGAAGGGCCAGCCTGCTCCATGCGCATGTCCAGCGGCCCGTCGCGCATGAAGGAAAAGCCGCGGTCCGCCTGATCGAGCTGCATGGACGAAACGCCGAGATCGAGAACGACCCCATCAACGCCGTCATACCCGAGCGAACGGGCATGTGTTTCCAGATCCGCAAACTGGCCAGGAACCAGGGTCAGGCGTCCCTTCGACGCCTCCACCAGGGGCTGACCTCCGGCGATTGCATCGGGGTCCCGGTCAATGCCGATGACACGGGCACCGGCGTCCAGCAGCGCGCGGCTGTAGCCGCCCGCTCCGAAGGTGCCGTCGATGATGACCTCATCCGGCTGCGCAGAAAGATGTTCAAGGACAGGACCCAGGAGGACCGGCACATGACGCGCTGGTCCGCCAGCGTCATCTGCTGCCAGGGAGGCAGCACCTGTTTCGCCGCGCGCCGTCATGCCAGTCCCCCTTGCGCCTGCGCCGGGACAACTTGCCCCGACAACATTGCGAGCGCGCGCTTTGCGGCCTCTGCGCGATGCTCGCGGAAACGCTCCGGTTCCCAGATCTGGAACTTGTAGCCGAGCCCTGCAAACGTGACCTGGTCGGTTATGCCCGTGTGATCCCGGATCATATCGGAGATCACGACACGCCCATCCCCATCGATCTTCGGCGTCTCACTCGCCCCGAACAGGGCAATCGCAAGCGCATCATGGTCTGGGGTGAGTTTGGCAAAGGCATCCAGACGGGTCTGGATCTGGGCAAGCAGGTCATTGCCGCCAGCATCCACCGCCGCAGAGTGGGAAGAGGCAATGCAGTAGAGGCCCTCATAGCCGTCTTTTGCCAGCACCGCGCGGAAAGACGCAGGGATCGACACGCGACCCTTGGCATCCAGCCGGTTGGTGAAGTGCGAGACGAAGCCGGCCATAAACCCTCTCTTGGCAGACCATTCCGGTCTGACGAAGCCCAAATACCCAAACGAACTGGAAGAACGGCCTATTGCGGCCACGCGTCGGATCCATCTGGTCCCTGCGTCCGGTCCAAAAGATGGGCCGGAACTCCCCGTTCTGGGTATCTATGGGATAACATGGGATTTCATGGGAGGTCAATGGAAAGGACTGGAATCCTCTGGCCCCATACCGTTCGCCACCCTCCTGTCTTGATGCCAGAATATGGTTAACGAAGGCTTGACTTCGCTTAAGAATCGGACTCCGGAGCATCCCCGACCACCAATAAATTGACGCAACGGAATCAAGGCTTGCAGATTGGTTAAACTTGTGGACATCCGGGGGACAGACGGATGCCGATTGCTGCACTGCAGCTTCAGCCAAATTTGAGGGAGAAAAATGAGGTCAATCCGGCACGCCGGTCACGCTCTGCCTCAGACCCTGGAGCGGCTGATTTGCTGCTTGCGGTCTGAGGCCGCTTTTCAGGATGAAATGCCAGTTGGCCTGTAAGCCGGGTTCTGTATGGCACTGGCCCGAAGACCTGCACGCGACAGCCATTCATCTGGGACGGCCGTTGCCGGACGCCTCTCGCAACCAACCCGGGTGACTGGCCTGGAAACCGGCCTGGACGTCAAGCGCCCGCGCCACCCCTATTCGGTTTTGCTCCCGGTGGGGTTTACCGTGCCGCGTCCGTTACCGTCCGCGCGGTGGGCTCTTACCCCACCCTTTCACCCTTACCCCGGACGGATCCGGGGCGGTTTGCTTTCTGTGGCACTTTCCCTAGGGTCGCCCCCGCCGGGCGTTACCCGGCACCGTGTTTCCTTGGAGCCCGGACTTTCCTCCCCCGCGGCCTTTCGGCACTTGCGGCAGCGGCTGTCCGGCCAACTGGCCACGTTGCCTTATGTGGGAACGGGAGAAAGGTCAAGCGAGCCCTTCTCCCGTTTGCCATCGCACTTCGGCGGGACTTCATTGGCCGCCCGCATCTGCCCCAGGGGCACCTTCCGGAAGATTCAGGATCATCCGCTGATAGAGATAGCCGATACCGATCAGGGTCACGCCAAGGCCGATGAAGGACAGAGCCCTCAAGACGCCCTCCAGCGCTGACATGTCGATCAGGAACACCTTCAGGACCACCAGGGCAATGATCACACCGGAAGCCTTGCGCAGCAGCAGTGAGCCGCGGCGCATGCCGTAAAGAAGGCACCCCACCCCGGCCACCAGCCAGACGAAGGAATAGACGTAGTGTTCCAGCTCTCCAACGGGCTCAAGGGTGAGCACACCAGGGCTGAACAGGTTGCGGATCGTCAGATTGATGAAGCAGAACCCCAATGCCGAGGCGAACCCGGCCGCGGTCATCCAGTAGATCCTTGGCCGGTAGCGCCGGGACACATAGGCAAGAAGGCCATAGACCAGCGCAGGCAGGCCGTAGCCGAACGTGATCCAGTTCACCAGAACGCCTGACCCTACATCCGCCTCAGTGAACAGCGGGTTCTCCGCCACCAGCATGGCAAGCCCGCCGAGGATCATGCCAAGAATGCTGAGGGTCATCGCCCCATTCTCCAGAACGGAGTGGCGCGTTCCCGGCAGAAACCTCGTCAGACCAAGAGACACCGCCCCGCCAATGAGCATGAGCATGGCAGACGCCTGGAAGCGGCTTTCATCGGAGACGAACCGGAAGGACGGATCGATAGCGTGAAGGGCCAGCATGCCCAGAGTAACCGCGACGGAGACGATCGCGATAGCCTGCAGCGCTTCTGACCAGCGATCGCGGTGGCTGCGTGTAAAGATCACCGCCGAGAAAATGAAACCTGCACAAGGCAGACCATAGCCATAAAGCAGCGCGTTGAAGACCGGTGTCGTGCCGAGATCTGCCCCGGCGATGAACGGATCCCACAGAAGCCGCAAGGCATAGGGAATGACCGTGAAAGGAGCCAGAACCCGAAGTTCCGGCAGGCGGTGGCGCAGGTAGACGAGCGTGAAAGCCGGCATGACCAGGCCCAGCGCAACGGTCAGCGCTCCCGCGGTGAAGGCAAAACAGGCCGCCAAAGCCAAAGCCATGACAGCCCCGGTGAGCCAGGCCGCAAGCGACTGCGGCCCGCCGGGGCCCTGCCGCAATGTAGGCGCAAGCCACTCGGACAGACCGTAGAACCCAGCCGCAAGCAGCAAGGCGACCACAGCAAAGGGCACAGAAACCTGCCAGGTCTCGATGCGCAGATATCCAAGACAGAGCAAGGCCAGGCTGCACAGAACCGCATTGGCGGCCAGAGATGCTCGCGCAGCGGACCGGAACGCAGCATAAATGCCGCCGCCCACGACCAGCGCCCCAAGTGCGAGAAGCAGCGCAGCATATTGAGCCGTTGCCTCTCCTACCTGCCGCGGCAGCGGCGAGATGATGTCTGCCGGGCTGTCGATCGGCATCATCAGCCCTTCGACATCGAACGACGTGCCAAACCAGTAGACAGACCAGAGCCCGGCAAGAAGCGGCAGCCAGAGCACAAGCCGCAGGCTGCTGTGAAAGATGACAGCCAGAACCGGCAAGCCGAGCAGCAGGAGGGCCTCGATCACAGTCCCTGTCATGGAGGCGTCAAACTGAACGTTGCAAGCCAGCGGCAGGGCAAAGCCAGACAACGCGAGGGTCGCGGCCCGGTCTGGTTTTTCCTGCCATTCAGGGGCGCGCGGGTGCAGCCCCAGCACAAAGCCGCAATAGGCAATGGCAATGGCCCCCATCAGATAGCCCGTCACGATAATCCGGTCGCCGCTGGAAGCTGCGGCCTCAAAACCCATCGCATAGAGGAACAGACCTGCCACCGCCGCCCCTGCAAGCCAGAGCCACATCCGGTAGCGCCCGATGGCCACCGCGCTGGCAGAGACCACCAGCACCAGGATCGCGACCGGGAGGATTTCGCCGCGGTCCGAATTGATCAGGAAGGGAACACAGTAACTGGCCAGAAGCCCGAGCGCCGCAAGGCCCGGACCGTGCAGCAGGGCCGCGAGCATGGTGAGCAGGGCAACTGCGCCAAGGCTCAGGAAAGCCAGTGCGGGACCGATCAAGCCATAGAGACCGTGAGCTGCAAAAATCGAGGCAAACAGTGCCAGCGTGCCCACTGCCGTCAGCATCGCCGGAATGTTGGCACTCTCATAGCCAGGAACACTGAAGGACCTGGGACGGCGGCGGGTCCACTCCCCGGCAGCCAGAACCAGGGCTCCAAAGAGCAGCCCCAGGAGAACCCGGACACCCGGTCCGAGAATACCATTGTCTATGGCGTATTTGACGAGGAACACGCCACCAAAGGCAAGGGTGATGCCGCCTGCCCAGACGCTCCACCTGGCGCCGATCACCTGCTCGCGGGCCGCCTTGCGCCCGCCCAAATCGGGGTCTGGTCCAGATCCCTTGGCATCCCCGCTCCGGCCCGCCGCCTGTGCTGCAGCAGAGCGTTGCGCTTTCCCGGATGCTTCGGCCGCATCCTCCGGCCCGGTTGCCTTGCCGCCACCCCAAGGTCCCACGGACACGTTGTCAGCGGGAGGCTGGTCTGAGGGCAGAGCGTCATCCGGATTGGAGGCCGGCGTCGGGATGTCAGGCGTTTCCTGCAAGTCCCGCTCAGGCGGCAAAGGCAACGGCGGCGTCACCCGGCGCCTCGTCTCAGCGGAAGGTGCTTCGGGGGCGGCGGACGCCGCCGGAGGCGCATCGGGTGAGGCCTGCCCGGTTCTGAGAGCCGCGACGACTTGCCGGACCGCGTCCAGCTCCCGTCCAAGCTTGCGCACCTTGAAGGCAAGCAAGATCGGCAAAACCACCGAGACAAACAGAAAGCCGAGGCCGAGCAATGCGGCCAGTGTCAATTCCGAATCCAAGCAAACCTCCAGAGCGCACGCCCGCCCGTTCAAAACAGGTCAGCGGGCGGTTGCATATTTGCCGGGTTCCCGAAACGTCTCAAGGCCTTTTCCAAAGGCAAAGGGCCCGCCCAGGGGGCAGGCCCTTCAAACCAGCCAGATTGTCAGACGCGATCAGCTGGAGGCGATCAGCTGCTTGACCTGGCTGCAATAGCTGCGGCTGCGGGCATTCATGCGCTTTGCGAAGTGGCCAGCGTTGTAGCGCAGGATGGTGCCGCAAACGTCTCCGGATGCGCGCTGGTGCGCACCGGCCAGATAGCGCATGCCCCATTCCAGATTGGTCTTGGGGTCATAGAGCGCTTTGGTCGAACCACGGTATCCGAGGCCGCGTGCCGTTGCCGGCTTGATCTGCATAAGCCCCACTTCGCCGTGGCTGCCACGGGCACGGGGATTGAAGTTGCTTTCGATCCGCACGACAGCCTGAGCGATCTCAAGCGGCACACCGTGTTTTTTGGCGGCGGCGCGAATCAGCTCGGCATAATTCGTAGAAGAACGGGCAATTGCGGGTGCACTCGTTGCGGAGGCTCCACGGGAACGGCGCAGGGACTTCTTCTTGCCGGCACCCTCGCCGTCCTCTTCAGAAGCGCTTGCCACTGCCTTGCCGGCATTAACCACCCGGATCACTTCGCCGGGACTCTGGCCTGCCCCGATGACATCCAGCTTGGCCGGTTCCGGCTTTTTAGCCTCAGTATCATCGTTCTTCACGGCGACGGGACGGATAACCTCACCACCGGCATATGCGGTCGATGTAAGCGTTACTGGGGTGAGAATAGGTAAGATCAGGCACACAGCCTTCACGAGAGAATTTGCAGACCGCAACATTCAGTGATTGCCCTTATTTGTTTAAACTGGGGTGTTTTCTAAGGGCGGAGGAATGACGGGGTGGTTTGACGAAAATCAGCCTCGTCTGATCACGAAATATTTCAAAATATTACAGAGAATTGCCAGGTTTTCAGTTAAATTTTAGGTAATTCCTGCAGAAAAAGGCAGGTATTCGACGGCAAAAGGGCATAATCCGGCACAAATCAGTCCAGAGGCAGCCCAGTAGAATTTTGCACTGCACTCACTAACGCTTATCCTCGCCGAAGGTTCCGATCCCGGAACCCTCGATGGGCCGCGCTTTCAATACCGGTAAAACGGTCTATAGGGCGGGAAGTGTGGAGAGCAGTTGATGGAGAGTCTCCAAGGTGGAGCGGTCAACAACTCCGTCAACCTTCTCCTGGCGGAAGTGACGCTGGAATGCTGTCACCGCGTCCCGGGTCCGGCGGTCAAAGACGCCTGAGATCTGGACGTCATAGCCATAGAGCGCGAGCATGGACTGGATCGCCTCGACCGGCTGGCCTTCCTCTCCTTCCTGCATGAAGAACCCGCTGGTCATGGCTGCGGGTGACACATAGTGCCCGACGCCGCGGTCAGCCAGAACATTCCATGGGAACAGTTCGCCCGGATCTTCCTTGCGGTCAGGCGCAACATCGGAATGAGCCAGAACCCGCCAGGGCTGGATCCTGTGGCGCTTGCAGATGTCGGCCGTCAAATCACAGACAGCATCAATCTGGACGCTAGGAAAAGGACGATAGCCGAATTCATGACCCGGGTTGACGATCTCGATCCCAATGGAACGGGAGTTGAGGTCCGTCTCGCCTTTCCAGAAGCTCTTGCCCGCATGCCAGGCCCGGCGGGCCTCAGGCACACATTGCAGGATGGAGCCGTCCTCACACACCAGATAATGGGCAGACACCTCCGCGCGCGGATCGCACAGTCTGCGCAACGCGCCTTCCGCGTCCTGCATACCGGTATAGTGAAGGATCACCGTATCGATCGGCACGCCTGCCGGGCGCTCGCCGTGATTGGGGGACGGATGCACCCGGGCCTTAACCCCGGTATCGGTTGTGACGCTCATAGTCCTCTTTCCGCACAGATCTGCGCCCAGGCCGCATTCAGGGCAGCCAGCCTGTCGTTTGCGATGCGCACAAACTCTTCTGGAACGCCGCGGGCAATCAGCCGGTCTGGATGCGTTTCGCGCACTTCCTTGCGGTACTGTGCCTTCAATTCCTCGCTGGTGGCATCCGGCTCCAGGCCGATCACCGCATAGGGATCAGCTCCGCCTCTGGCGTGGCGGGCCAGCATTTGCTGAAACTCGCGTTCGTCCAGTCCGAAAATCTTCGCGACCTCGGCCAGGAACGAAATCTCGCTCTCATGGATCACCCCATCCGCCTTGGCGATATGGAACAGACCGTCGAGAATGTCATTGAGGGTCTTGGTGTCGTAAGGGAAGAGGTCGGCGAGCTTGCGGGCATAGACGTCAAAGCCTGCAACGTCCTCTTTGGCCAGATTGAACAAGCGCGCCACATTGCGCTCTTCGCCCTCAGGAACCTCGAACAGTTCCCGGAAGGCCAGAATTTCATCCGTCGTGACCACACCATCGGCTTTGGCCATTTTTGCGGACAAGGCAATCATCGCAACGGTAAAGCCGACAGAACTCGTTCCCTCTGGCCGTGTCAGGACGAGCTGCACCAGCCGGTCGACAAGCTGCACGCTGCCGGATCCGATCGCTGCAACGATGCTCGCGAGACTAGACCAAACTCCCAATAAAGCCCCCATGCGGCCTGCTCAAAAGCAAAGGCCTTGTTCATCAAGAGGATATGTGGACGGACGGCCAATCCCCGATTCTTTTCATATGGACCCGAGTTTTATCGGGAGACATCCAGGATGGAAAGGAAAAGAGGCGCGTCACTGGCGCGCAGGAAGGCTCCTGCGTCCCAGACACAGTCTTGTGACTGATACAAACTTACGTTGCGTTCTCATCAGTCAGATTCACTATGGCGAAACCTCTCTGAGCTAGACAGGAAAGCTATTGAGTGACCATCGAGAAGCACATTCCCTTATGACGGCAACCCGCACCCGCCACAACCTCGTTTTCGGCCTGTCCACATTGGGTCTGGCCTTGGCCTTGGCATTGTGCGTTTACGCTGCCAATCGTGTCTTCAGCCATTGGCTCCTGGTCCGCAGCCTCGAACAATCCCTGGAGCAGGTTCAACCAGCACTCCTGACCGCTGAACAGATCTATGCGTTCAAAGACCTCTTTGCAGAGCTGCCAGCTCCTGAGGGCAGCTACGGCATGCGCTTGTCGGGATCCAGTACTGAAGAAGATCCGATTGATCTGTCTCCAGACGGAGATGCCCAAAACACGATATCCGGGGAGTTGCAGGACGCTCTGAGCAAACTCATGTCGCCGTCCACTCCCCTCGCCTTCACGGTCGTAAAGGACTCGGACTTCACTCTCGGCAGCCCTTTGAACAAGGAGCTTGTCGCGTTTGCCCGGAACGCTGGAGTTCCATGGGAAAACGTCTATCGCGCCCTTGGGAAGCTAGAAACAGCCACGAAGCCCTACACCGCCGTCGAGTTGGGCTCCACTGGGCAACTCCAGAGACGCTCGGTCGTCGTCATCCCCAATTTCGTCGACGGCCATCCCGAAGGCGCGCTACTGATCGGTCTGGATCACAATGGCCGTATCGCGGATCTGGAGGTGATCGCGAATGTAGCGACCCTTGTTCTTTCGGCCTTGAGCATTGTGTCTTTCCTCATGGCGGGGCTGTTGCTCTGGTTACGGTTTCATGACCAGGTCAAGAAAAACCAGGATATCGAGTTCCTCGCCCACCATGATGCCCTCACCGGGCTGCCCAACCGGGCAGTGTTCAATGCCCGCCTGACGGAGGCGCTCCGCATCACGCACGCTAAAGCGACCAATATGGGCGTGATGCTGATCGACGTCGACAAATTCAAGGAAATCAACGACACCCACGGTCATGCGACTGGGGACATTTTTCTGCAGGTAATTGCCGACCGGCTGCGCGCAGTCTTTAGCGACCATCTGGTCTCACGGTTGTCCGGTGACGAATTTGCGGTCATGTTCCAGTCGGTGGCAGACGTCGCGCGCCTGACCAAACTCGCATCCGACATGATCGCCGCGACAAAGTCTCCATGCGTGATTGATGGCAAGGAAATCAAGATTTCCTTGTCCATCGGCATTGCCCGCGCGAGTGACGGCAACTGGCGTGCATCCCGCGTTCTGCACTGTGCCGATCTCGCGCTTTACAGATCTAAGCATTCGGGCCGCTCGACCTTCTCCTGGTACACAGCAGAAATGGATGCCGATGCCCAGCGCCGCAAGGAAATTGAGGAAGGTCTTGCAAAGGCCCTCCGCCTCGATCAGTTCGAAGTGCTTTTCCAGCCGCAATACGCGCTCAGGGACAACAGGCTAACGGGCTATGAGGCCCTTATCCGGTGGGAACATCCGGTCAAGGGCAAAATACCGCCAGATCTCTTCATTCCGGTCGCCGAAGACTGCGGTCTGATCGAAGACATTGGTGACTGGGTGCTGAACCACGCCTGCCAGGAAGCCGCCAAATGGGACGATCAGACCTTGAAGGTTGCGGTGAACGTATCGGCGGCGCAGTTCAAAGCCGGCGTCACCGAGCGAAAAGTTGCACAAGCCCTGCGCACCAGCGGCCTGAAACCCGAACGGCTTGAGATCGAGATCACCGAAAGTCTGCTGATCGCCAACACAGAGGCAGTGGTTGAAACGTTGAAGGCCATACGTAACATGGGCGTAGCTATTGCCATGGACGACTTCGGCACCGGCTATTCGTCACTCAGTTACCTGAGCCGCTTTCCCTTCGACAAGATCAAGATCGACAAGGCCTTCATCCAGAACCTCGGCCATGATCCGAGCACGGATGCCATCGTCACATCGATCATCGGCCTGGGACGCTCGCTCGACGTGCTGATCACCGCGGAGGGCGTCGAAACGGAAAATCAGGTCACGCTGCTGCGTGCCGCCGGCTGCCATCTTGTTCAGGGCTACTTCTTCGGCAAACCGGATAGCGTCCGGGCGCATGAGCAAAACCGGGCCCGAAAAGAAGCGGATGCCGCCGATCTGCAAGAGGAGACACAGTCAATGCAGAGCAAATTGGCCAAGCGGGGCGAACTGGCAAGCTAATCAGGCGCCGGCCCGCCACAGCCGTTCGCCCAACCATAGCCACCAGATGGGGCCGAGGGCCACGCCTCCGGCCGCCGCAGCCAGGGTCGTCAGCTCCGGACGCGAGAAGAGCAGTCCTGCGAACGCCGTGAAATATAGCCCTGCGCAGACAATCCCCAATGCGCAAAGGACACGTGGCAGGCGTCTGGTCCTGAAACCATGCAGATTTACCAGGAGCAAAAACAACCCGACACAGGCGAATATCAGCCACCCTTGCGTATCAAGGCTCAAGGAAAAGGACTGGATCACTTTTGAGGCCAGGGCATCCCCGGAGGCAACCACCTCCGCTCTCTTGGCTTCTCCCCCCAGAAGCCTCAGGTAAGTGATCGAAGTGACCGCATAGCCAAGCAGGCCAAGCGTGCAGCCCCAGTAAGCCACATGCCGCTCATCCAGGCTGAGAAACCTGCGCAAGGGCGGGATAACGGCGAGCGCGCACAGCCCCGCAAACCCGAAGGCGAATAGAAACCCCTGCCTTGCAAAGGGACCGGAGGCCAGCTCCTGCCAGTAGGCATCGGACCCGGCAGGATATTGCGCTGAAGGATCCAGTAGAAAAAAAGCCCCGGTCGCAAGATAGCTGACTGCGCAGGCAAAACAGAAGAGGGCGGCGGTCCGGTACATATCAGGCAAACCCTTTCAGCAGGATCCAGAGGGATGTCAGGCAGAGCAGGACGGCGTAGATCCGGTTCTGCATCCGTATGGCTGGAACCGTGTTGGCGAACCGGGACAGCAGGTCACCGAAAAACGCCCAGGAAAAATGAGAGACAAGGCTGAGGGCGGTCAGCGCGAGGCTGATGACAAGGACTGTGTGTCCGTCGACAGCCCCCATATCGAGGAACTGGGAGTAGACCAGCAACAGGAGCACCAGGCCCTTGATGTTGGCAAACTGCACCAGCGCGCCATGCAGAACGCCTGGCGTTTTTTCCAGTTTGGCCCGGGCTTCGTGGGGCTCGGCCCGCCAGAAGCTTATGGCCAGAAAGACAATGAAGGCGACACCTGCGATCTGAAGCCCGTGCAAAAGGGCCGGACTGATTGAAATCAGGCTTACCAGCCCATAGCCGACGGCAAGAGCCGGGAGCAGAACCATCAGATCCATTCCGATAACGAAGGGAACGGTTCCAAGAAGCCCGAAACGCGAGGCCGCCGCAGCGCTGAGCAAATTACTTGGCCCCGGACTGAACATCAAAGGGAAGACAAAAAGGCAGAGAGCGAGGAAATCGGCACCGGTCGTCATCTCACGTCACCCATTGCCCTTCACACCAGCCTGGCCGACGTCCGCAATTGAGGAAGCTTCGGACAGCCGGTCCGAAATCGCCCTTTGCCCTGCCCGTGCCTTCTGCCAATCCTGGATGGCCCGGACATGATTGAAAGGCACCTGCTTGAAGAGAAGGTCTTTCACGCCTTGGAAGAGAGGTGTCTGTCCGGTCACCGGCTGGCGCCTTACGCCGGCCTCCTCGCGGACCCAGTACCAATCCAGCGTTGAGAACCCGCCAAAGAAACCGAGGCCAAGCCGGTAGATCAAACGCCGCAGGGGCAGAAGCCAGGAAGACAGACGGCCCGGCAGATGCATCCAGCCAGGCAGAAACCCCAGAATGGGCTGATCCGATTTCACCTCAACCCCAACTAGGGCCGCAGCCTCGGCAACGAAGCCGGCGCAATTGCGGTCCACCATGTCGAAAACAAGTGCTCCGGTCCTCCGTCCGGCTTGCAGCCCTTCCACCCAAGCGGCCAGCTGCTCGTATTGATCGGAGCGCAAAGGAACCACTGTGCTCTGCCCCGGCCAACCGACCCGGTCATATTTGTCAGGCGAGAGAAGCATGCCCGGATAGCGCAATCCCGGCACCCTCTCCGGATCGATCCCTGTGCTTTCGTCGGGATAAAAACCAACGCTTGCATAGCAGCCATCGTCCCGCCAAAGCCTGATCCAGGCATGACCATGATTGGTGGAAAGGCCCGGCGGCTCCAACTTGGAACAGGTTAGAATTTCCAGAGCGTGGCCGCAGGCAGGCGCTCTAACCCCCGCCCGCGCCTCCATCTGCAGCCGCGTCCAGTTGGACCGCTGCTCGATCCGGCCCGGTTCCGGTTTCACAAGGCGCTCCTGGGCGCCGGGCCAAAGCAAAGGCTTCAGGATCCACACGTCCGGCATCTCCAATCAGCGCGTATTGAACAGCTTGAGCAGCAGGCGCGACGGAATGGCACTCATCAACGTGTTGCGAAAGCCCGCAAGCAAAGGATGGTGCCATTGGCGCATGCGACCGACCCGGCGCGAGCGGGCAACCAAGGGGCCGGTTCTCTCCCCGCCCAGCTTTTCGTAGGCAGCAAGAGCGGCCGGAACGCTTGCGGAGCGCTGCAGACACTCGCCAAGGCTCAAGGCATCTTCGAGGGCCTGACAGGCGCCTTGACCAAGATCCGGCGTCATCGGGTGAGCCGCATCTCCCAGAAGCACGACCTGGCCGTCGCACCACCGCGGCAGAGGTTGCGTATCGAAAACGCCTGTCCTAACAAGATCGCCTGGCTTTGTTGCCTCGATCACAATTCTGGCAGGTTCCGGCCAGCCGCCAAACCAGTTTAGCGCCTCCTGCTTGTGGGCAGGATCCACTGGCGCCCTGTCATCATGCGGGCCATTGCGCGTGCCGTACCAGTAGACGAGATCCTCCTTGATCGCGAAGATGCCGAAGCGGCTTCCCCGGCCAAAAAACTCACGGTAGAGCCCGGCAGGAAAGGTTCCAGACGGCAGCTCCGCAACGCCGCGCCAGGTCATCCAGCCGACGTAAGTCAGCGGGTCCTGCTGCAGCATCTGCGCCCGTATTTTCGAACGGATGCCATCAGCCGCCACCAGAAGGTCGGCTTCGATCTCCCCGCCATCCGCAAGAAGCGCCGATACCCCGCTGGTGCCAGGCCTATACCCGGTGCAAGTCGCGGATGTGGTGATGTCCACATCCCCCAGCGCAGACAAAAGCACCGAGTAGAGATCCGTCCGGCGCACACATATCAGCGGCAGACCGGACTGCTCTTCGATTGACGCCAGATCCACACGTGACAGCAGCCGGTTGCTGCCATCGTAGATCTCGCCAGCCTTCAATGGGCTGGCATGTGAGAGGATTTTCTCAAGAAGCCCCAGCCTGTCGAGCCGCCGCAACGCATTGGGCCAGAGGGTCAGTCCTGTTCCTCCAACCCCTAAAGAGCTGTTCCGCTCGAGGATCCGGCACCTGAATCCTTCCCGCGTCAGAGAAAGGGCCGCGGCGAGCCCCCCGATGCCACCGCCCACAACAACTGCCTGTTTCATCGCCCGTACCGCTTAGAAATCGTTATTCTCAGGCGGATTGGCCCGCCCTTGCGCAGTTTACCCGGACCGCCAAAACGGGCGGTCCGGGTCTCAACGCGGGAAAGTCAAGCGACTTCCAGTGCGGCGGGTGTAGCAGGCACCTGTGCCCGCAACATGCTCTGATCCGGCACCACCGTGAGCCCACGCCCCTCAAACCTGGCCACGAAGTTCTCGTGGGAGTCGTAGTAGTGGACGAACTGTTCGCCGGAGAGCACATCCTGCTGGTTCAATTCCCCCTCCGGCAATCCACGGACCCGGTCAAACATGGCCCGCGGAACCGGCTTGCCGTCGAGGCCGAGATAGGCTCCTGGAGCGATCTGGACGAGCGTCGAGGTGAAGAAGGCTGCGTTCTCCACGCAGTTGGTCTGGATCTCCGGGCTGACACGGCCATTGGCAAAGACCCAGGCCATGCGGTTGGGGAAGGAGAGCAGATAGACAGCGGCAACAAATTCGAAGTTGCTGGCAGCATCGAACGGCGGGCGCTCCGTCTTACCGTTGTCAAAGGCCTCTGTCGTGATCGGGTTCCAGGTCGGCATACCGATGATGAGCGGCTCGATCTGATCCGCATAGGTTTCGATCAGCTTCTGGCCGTGAAGCACAACGGAGAGGATGTCTGCTTCCGCGATTTCGGCAAGACCGATCATTACTCCCAAGCCAACCTGCAAACCGGCACGGATGGCCATCTCCTGCGACTGCATCCGGTGCAGCCAGCCGATGCTCTCGTCGGTACGCTTTTGCAGCTTCAGATCCATATCAATCCCTGAGGCTTTCGGGCCCGACGGGATATGATGATTGTAGAGATCTTCCTTGTAGGTTTCCTGCCAGGTCAGCACGCAGTCCAAACCATCTTGCCGCAGCTTCCTGTAATGAGGCTCATGCATTGGCACGAGACAAAGCGAGACGCGCGCGTCGGGATTGATGGCGCTGGTTTCGGTCTTCAGGTTCCGCACCAGGGAATGGAGATTGTCCTTCAGGAATTTGAGATCATCACCGCCCGCGATCTCGAAATGGGAGAAACCCTTCCGCGCCAGGATCTGTGCCTGTTCCCGGATCGCCGTTTCCGTAATCGCAAGCCGGATCATGTCCTTGTTGTCCGCGCGCCAGCCGCAGAACCGGCAGGTGCTGGAGCAGAAGGAGGTCACCTCAATGGGAACCATGGTGGCAACCCCGGTACCGAAGCTCGCCTGGCGCACCTTACGGGCGGCTTTGACCACTTCGGCCCTCAGGCCGGCATCGGGTGTGTCCCTCACAAGTCTCAAAAGGGCCGCGGCCTCGGCAGGTGCGAGCGCGTTCTCCCCCGCCACTCGCCTTTCCAGAATGGCCGCGACGACCGCAGGCAGGTCTTCGGCAGAAATGTCCTGGCCGGAGGCCAGATAGGATGCTTCCGCTGTTTTATACAGAGAGCGATAGAAGTCTTCTTCGATCGAAGCTGTCGGTGTCATAATCAGAGGTCCCCCAGGAATTATTGTGAATATTCAGCCTCCTGATCCTGAAACAGGACGCTGTGAAAATTCACTATTATCCAAAAGAACTACACGCACAAGCTTCAGTTCCTCTAAGAGATTCAACCAAAAATTTAAGTTGAAGTTGTATTCAGAGGAACCGGTTTTCCTCAAGACGCTGCATTGCAACACAGTTTTGCAAACAGCAAAGGCTCCGAGCATTTCTGCCCGGAGCCCTGAATTTTCGAGTTGGGAGCTTAGGGTGTGGACCCTAGCCGGAACAATCAGACGGCAGCAGGCTGGTTGACTCTCCGGGACAGCTCTTCAGCACTTTCCTTGCGTTCGGAATAGCGCTCAACCAGGTAATCCGACCGTCCCCTCAGGAGCACGGTAAACTTGAAAAGCTCTTCAACAACATCCACCACACGGTCATAGAGCGGCGAAGGTTTCATGTGGCCCTGCTCGTCAAACTCAAGGAAGGCCTTTGGAACGGAGGACTGATTGGGAATGACCACCATGCGCATCCAGCGCCCCAGCACCCGCATCTGATTGACCGCGTTGAATGACTGGGAGCCGCCGGACACCTGCATCAGGGCAAGAACCTTTCCCTGTGTCGGCCGCACGGCACCGACGCTCAACGGAATCCAGTCGATTTGCGCCTTCATGATGCCGGTCATCGCGCCATGACGTTCCGGGGAACACCAGACCTGCGCCTCGGACCAGGCGCAAAGATCCCGCAGCTCAGACACCTTGGGGTGATCAACCGGCGCATCGTCAGGCAAGGGCAGACCGGACGGATCGAAAATCCGGACATCTGCCCCCAGACGCGCAAGCAGCCGGGCTGCCTCCTGGGTGAGAAAGCGGCTGTAGGAACGCTCCCTCACAGAACCGTAAAGCAGCAGAATGCGCGGCGGATGATCCATTTCGTCCGGAGCGAACAACCGCTCCCGGTCGAGGGGCCTGAAATGCGCCTCCTCTAGCGCCGGAAAGTCATGACATCCCGGTATGCTGCCGTCTTTGCTCCCGCTCATTCAGATGCTGCCCCGCCGACAACTTCCCCGTCTTCCTTGACGAAACGGCGGATCGCGCCTTCCGGCAGCAGCTCCAGAACCTTTTCGGAGGGGCGGCAAAGGGCAACGCCCTTTTCGCTCACCACGATGGGCCGGTTGATCAAAATTGGATGCTCCAGCATGAGGTCGATCAGCTGGTCATCGGAGAACTTGTCCTCACCAAGCCCCAATTCGTCATAGGGCGTTCCCTTCTGGCGCAGAAGCTCCCGGGGGGAAATGCCCATACGCTGGATCAAATCCACAAGAGTGTCCCGGCTGGGCGGGGTTTTCAGATATTCGATCACGACCGGCTCTTCTCCGGCTTCACGGATCATGGCCATGGTGTTGCGGGACGTGCCGCAGGCGGGATTGTGATAGATAGTTACAGGCATCAGGCATGTTCCTTAGGCAGTGTTATTTGCGGGAAGCCGCATTGGACCGGACTTCCGTTGCAGCAGTCTTCCAGCAAAAATCCGATCAAGCCCTGCATGGCATCCATACGGGCGGAGTAGATGATCTTGCGCCCCTGCCTCTGCTTTCGTATCAGCCCCGATCGCTCAAGAGCGGCCAGGTGAAACGACATGCGCGCGGGAGCTGCCTCCAAACGCTCCGCCAGGTCACCTGCAGCAAGCCCTTCAGGTCCGGCCTGAACCAGCATGCGGAAAGCGGTCAGCCGGTCCGGCTGAGCAAGTGCGGACAAGGCTTCTATGGCTTGGATCTCGTTCATAATTCGATATTACAAGAAATATTAAAATATAAAAGCGGATTTCTGCACCTGCCCCAATTTCGCTAACTGGAGAGTGTTACATAGCCGCGGCTGCCCGGGCGGCCTGATCGTAATTGCCGGAGACAAGCCGCAGTGTTGCAGCCAAGCGGGACAACTCCCGTTCATCCAGGCCCAGCGCCTTCATCGGCTCGACCAGAAGGGCCTCACGGAGACTGCGGTATTCCACGCAAGCCGCCTCGCCTTCCTTCGTGATGGAGACCGTCTTTTCCTTGCCCTGACGGCCGGACTGGATGAGCCCCGCCTTGTCCAGTTTCTTCAAGGCATAGGAAACCGTATGGGTGTCCTCGATATTGAGGACCAGGCAGATATCCGCAAGCGTCTTTGCCCGCCCCCGGTGGTTCACGGAATGAAGTACCTGCACATCCAGCGGACTCAAGCCCGCCGTACCACCCGCTGCCATGCACCGCACCATCCAGCGGGAATAGGCGTTGACCATCATCGTGACGGCAAATTCAAGCTCCGACAGTGCCGGCATGGCGCCACTGGCCAGATGCGCGGCGGAGACCACAGGGCCGATTGTCCGCACACCGGCCTGATCGTTCTCAGATCCCTCATCCGACATCGGTCCTCCATCCCCGCCTGACACGCAGCGTTTGCCGGAACATCAGGGCACCGGCGTTTGAGCTAAACCAGATGGGAAGACACAAATGTGCCCTCCCATCGCCTCGCTTACCCTGAAAGCATCGTCTGTGGCAACCACAGCGCCAGTCCGGGAAACAGAACGATCAGGACCGTTGCCAGGATCATCAGCAGGAAGAACGGCATCGCCATCCAGGCCACCTTGAAGATGTTATGGCCCGTCATGCCCTGAAGCACGAAGAGGTTGAACCCGACCGGCGGCGTGATCTGGCTCATCTCCACGACCAGCACCAGATAGATGCCGAACCAGATCAGATCGAGCCCCGCCTGCTGAACCATCGGCAGGATCACCGAGGTGGTCAGAACCACGACGGAAATCCCGTCGAGGAAACAGCCCAGCACCACGAAGAATACCGTCAGGGCCGCCAGAAGCTGCAGGGGCGAGAGGCCCAGAGTTCCGATCCAGGCGGCAAGTTCACGCGGAATGCCGGTGAACCCCATCGCGACCGTCAGGAAGGCAGCACCTGCCAGGATGACCGGAAGCACCCCGGCAATGAACAGCCGCGCGATGGATTGCTCGGTTGCTGCGCCATAGACGATCAGAATGATCGACGGCGGGGTCAGGAGACCTTGCCTGTAACGAGGGACCGGTTGTACTCGCAGCCGATGCGCTAAAGACCGCGCGTGAAGCCAGCACGGGCATTCCGGATCTTGAGATCGACCCGCAAAAGCGTGGTGCCACCTCCATTCAGGAAGTCCTCCGCCGAGGGAAGGTCATTGTTCCCGGACATTTTCCACCGATCCGGAAAGATGAGAACGGCCACATCAGCTGGACTGGTGTCCAGGAAATGCCGCTCCTAATCCGCTAAAGCCGGGAACCTTTTCCAGGCGGCATCCATTTGCCAGAGATGGGAACACCTGCCACTCTCCCTCCCCGTTGCGGGAGGACCAACAAATGAGCCATGACACACTCGCGCCGGAGCTCCCAGAGGGAGACCGGAGCGGGCAGCGCTGGACGTGGGCGGTAGGCGGCGTTCTCCTGCTCGCCGCCGTCTTGCGGCTCTATCAGCTCGACCGGACAAGCCTGTGGTATGATGAGGCCGTCTCCTGGTTCCAATCCAAGGATACGCTTGCGGATCTCTTTACCCGGGTTGCCAGCGACAACTATCCGCCGCTCCATAATCTGATGCTTTGGGCGGTCATGAGGCTTGGCGTCGATAGCGAAACCGCCCTGCGCCTTCCATCTGGTCTCTGCGGGATCCTGGCTGTCTGGCTTCTCTATCTGCTCGGCAAGACGGTCTTCTCACGGGCTTCCGGACTGCTCGCCGCGAGCCTTCTGGCCCTGTCCCCGTTCCACATCTGGTATTCGACCGAAGCACGCATGTATTCGGTCTTTGCCGCGACCGGTCTGCTCTATCTGCTTGGTCTCGCCTTGCTGCTCAAGCCGGAAGGCACGCGGCACCCCACAGGCGCCACAGTGCTTGCTGCCACCGGGGGAGCCCTTTTTCTCTACAGCCATGTCTATGCCCCCTTCTCGATTGCCGGAGCAGCTGGACTATTATGCGTGCTCTTGCTGCTGCGACTGATGGCCAGAGCCGATAAAGGCTTTGAGCCACGTCCCCTCCGCCCGCTGCTTCTTTCCCTGCTGGCAACGGCCTTGGCGGGAGCCGCCTTTCTGCCCTGGCTGGCGGTACTTATTTCCCGCGCGCAGCATGTGGTCGGCGGCGGGTTCTGGATTGCTTATCCGGACCTCGGCTTTCTGACCGTGATGGTCCGGGACATGGCAGGATCGGAAACCGTTTTCCTGATCCTTGCGGCTTTGACAGCTGCCTCTCTCCTTCCGGGCGGCAACCGCGTGATTGGCACAGACACCAGACTGGTGCTTGCTGCCTACGCAATCGCTCCCTGGCTGCTCGCCTATCTTGTCTCGGTCACGCTGCGGCCAATCCTGTTCGACCGCTACCTCATCACCACGTGGCCTGTCCTGCTTCTGCTTGCCAGCGCCGGAGCGGAGCGGCTTCTGCGTAAACCCGGTCTCATCTTGCTGCTGGCCGGTGTCCCGGCTCTGACAATAGCGCCCCTCAAGCACACTCTCACGGAGAAACTCCGGCCAGAGTGGCGGCCAATTGCGCAGACCTATCTCCAGGAGCGCGTTGGCGAAGCGCCGATCCTTCTTCACAAACCCTTCGCGGCCCCCGCGCTGGAGTATTACGTGAAGGACAGAGCCGTGCCGGTCCTGATCGAAACGGCTGACGAGATCCCGGAAAACTTCACCGCCCCGGAAGTCTGGCTGCTCATCTGCCACTCCGGGAAGAGCGAGATGCAATCGATGATCGATGCAGTGCCAGCAGGCTACCGGGAGGCAGGCCACTGGCACCACTTCGGCTGGGGCGCAAGCGGCCTGACGCTTATCAGATACGCGGCGGTGAACGCGGAAGAAAATTTACGTTGATATTTTGTCGACATTTTATCAGCAACGCGCTAGCATTTCCGGAATAGCGACGCTCTGGGCTCGTTCGAGTTCACGGAACAGGGCGATCGCGGAAGGAAAAATCCGAAAGAGGGACCTGACGAAATGAACGCGAAGTGGGATTTCTGGATCGACCGTGGCGGCACTTTCACTGACATTGTGGGACGCGCACCTGACGGCACCATCCACCCGCACAAGGTCCTCTCAGAAAACCCCGAAGCCTATCGCGACGCCGCCATTCAGGGCATCCGAGAATTGATGGGCATTGAGAGAGGTGCACCGATCCCCTCGGATCAGATCGCCACCGTCAAGATGGGCACAACGGTTGCCACCAACGCCCTGCTGGAGCGCAAAGGCGAGCGCACAGCTTTGTTCATCACCAACGGCTTCCGCGATGCGTTGGAAATCGGCTATCAGGCCCGTCCGGATATTTTCGCCAAGGAAATCATCAAGCCGGAACTCTTGTACGAGTCCGTTTATGAAATTTCCGAGCGCGTGCAGGCCGATGGCACCCTTGAGCTGCCGCTCGACAAGGACAGCGCCCGCAAGCTCCTGCTGGCGGCTTTCGACGACGGCATCCGCTCCATCGCCATCGTCTTGATGCATGCCTACGCCTATCCGGCCCACGAAGTGGCGCTTGCTGAGATCGCCCGCGAGATCGGCTTCCCGCAGATTTCCATTTCTCACGAAGTCTCTCCGCTGATGAAGCTGGTCGGGCGCGGCGATACCACCGTCGTGGACGCCTATCTTTCGCCCATCCTGCGCCGCTACGTGCAACAGGTTCAGGAAGAGTTGGGCGAAGGCCCGCGCCTGATGTTCATGCAGTCGAACGGCGGCCTGACAGCAGCCGACTTATTCCAGGGCAAGGATGCGATCCTCTCGGGTCCGGCTGGCGGCGTGGTGGGGGCGGTAGAGACCTCCCGCATGGCCGGGTTTGACAAGATCATCGGCTTTGACATGGGCGGCACATCGACCGACGTTTGCCACTATGACGGCAATTACGAGCGCGCTTTCGAGACCGAAGTCGCGGGCGTGCGCATGCGTGCACCGATGATGATGATCCATACGGTGGCAGCAGGCGGCGGCTCCATTCTACATTACAAGGACGGCCGATACCAGGTTGGCCCGGATAGCGCCGGAGCCAATCCAGGACCTGCCTGCTACCGCCGTGGCGGCCCGCTGACCGTCACCGACGCCAACCTGATGACCGGCAAGCTGGCCCCTGAATTTTTCCCGAAGATCTTCGGCCCGAACCGGGATGAGCCGCTGGATGAGGCAGCTGTCAAATCCGCTTTCGGCGCAATGGCCGCAAAGATCGGGGATGGCCGGAGCCCGGAAGACGTCGCCGATGGGTTCATTAAGATTGCCGTCGAGAACATGGCCAATGCCATCAAGAAGATCTCGGTTCAGCGCGGCTATGATGTCACCGGCTATGCACTGACCTGCTTTGGTGGCGCTGGCGGCCAGGCCGGATGCCGGGTGGCCGACAGCCTCGGCATGAAGACCGTTATTCTGCACCCCTTCTCCGGCATTCTGTCGGCCTATGGCATGGGCCTCGCCGACATCCGCGCCAACCACCAGCAGGCGGTGATCAAGCCGCTGGAAGACAGCCTGCTGCCGGAACTGGACAAGCTGCGAGATGAGCTTGCCGCCGTGACAGAAGCGGAACTGGAAGCCCAGGGTATCAAGGCCGATGGCCGCGAGACCCGCGCAACCGCGCACCTTCGCTATGACGGCACGGACACGCCCCTGCCGGTGCTTCTGGCAGGCGCTGCCGAAATGCGGGCCGCCTTCGAGGACGCCCATAAGAAGCAGTTTGGCTTTGCCTATGAGGAAAAGCCGGTGGTGGTCGAGGCTCTGGAGGTCGAGACCTTCGGCGGCGGTGCAGGCATTGCAGAACCAGACCTGAGCCTGTCTCAGGACGAGCCTGCCCCCACCACCCGCTCGCGTTTCTATTCCGATGGTGAATGGCATGACGCAGGCGTCTATCTGCGCCGCGACCTGAAGCCGGGCATGAAGCTGATGGGCCCCGCCCTCATCATCGAGCCCCATGCGACCATTGCCGTGGAAGCAGGCTGGCAGGCAGAGATCAATGCAAAGGACCATGTGATCCTGAACCGCGTCGTCCCCCTGAAGCGGGCAGAAGCCATCGGCACCCATGCCGATCCGGTCATGCTGGAGGTGTTCAACAACCTCTTCATGTCTATCGCAGAGCAAATGGGCGTAACGCTGCAGAACACGGCCTATTCGGTCAACATCAAGGAGCGGCTGGACTTCTCCTGCGCGGTCTTTGATGCTGATGGCGCTCTGGTTGCCAATGCGCCACACATGCCAGTGCACCTTGGCTCCATGGACCGTTCCGTGGAAACCGTGATCAAGCTGAACGAAGGCCGGATCAAGCCGGGCGATGTTTTCGCCCTAAACGCCCCCTATAACGGCGGCACCCACCTGCCGGATATCACCGTGGTCTCGCCCCTGTTCGATGATCAGGGCAAGGAGATCCTGTTCTGGGCAGCCTCCCGCGGACACCATGCGGATGTCGGTGGGTCGGCTCCGGGCTCCATGACCCCGCGCGCCACCACCGTGGACGAGGAAGGCGTTCTCTTCGACAATTTCAAGATCGTCGATGAAGGCCGGTTCCGCGAAGCGGACCTCATTCACCTCCTGACGGACCACAAATACCCGGCCCGCAACCCGCACCAGAATGTCGCCGACCTCAAGGCCCAGATCGCGGCCAACGAGAAGGGCATTCAGGAACTGCGCAAGATGGTCAGCCATTTCGGGTTGGACGTGGTGCAGGCCTACATGAACCACGTCCAGGACAATGCGGAGGAAAGCGTCCGCCGGGTCATTTCCGCCCTGACCGACAGCTCCTTCGAATATCCGACCGATCAGGGCTCCATCATCAAGGTGAAGATCACGGTCGACAAAGAGAAGCGTGAGGCAACCGTCGACTTCACCGGCACCAGCGAGGTGAAGCCCAACAACTTCAACGCCCCCGAGCCGGTGACCCGGGCTGCTGTGCTCTATTGCTTCCGCGTCATGGTGGATGGCCACATTCCCATGAACGCAGGCTGCCTGAAGCCGATCAACGTGATCCTGCCGGATGACTGCATGCTGCGCCCTTCCTATCCGGCGGCCGTCGTGGCCGGGAACGTGGAAACCTCCCAGCATGTCACAAACGCGCTGTTCGGGGCCCTCGGAGCCATGTCGAACAGCCAGGGTACGATGAACAACCTGACCTTCGGCAACGACACCTATCAGTACTACGAGACCATCTGTTCCGGCTCACCCGCCGGTCCAGGCTTCAACGGCACCGACGGCGTTCATGTTCACATGACCAACTCCCGCCTGACCGACCCGGAAGTGCTGGAGTTCCGCTTCCCAGTGCTGCTTGAGGACTTCCACATCCGCAAGGGTTCGGGTGGCAAGGGCAAATGGCATGCGGGCGACGGCACCAAGCGCACGCTCCGGTTCCTGGAGAAGATGGACTGCGCCATCCTCGCCTCTCACCGCACCCTGCCTCCAAGAGGTTTGGACGGCGGGTCTAACGGGGAATTGGGCCGCACGGAAGTGCGCCGCCTGGATGGCCGGATCGAAGTGCTGGAAGGCTGTGACCAGACGATCCTGGAAGTCGGCGAAGCCGTTACCGTCATCACCCCGACCGCAGGCGGCTGGGGCAAGGCGTAAGAAAGCGACGAAAGCACGGGCGGAGCGCTTTGCTGCTCCGCCCTTTTTCATGTCCCGCCTCTGGCATTTCGTGATCGAATCCCCACATCGGCATCGACCTGCCCCGCCGGGGCCTTTTGGAGGAGTTCTCGATGCCTGCTGCCGCCCGCTCTTTGCGCAAGACGACAGCCGTTTTCATTCTTGGCCTGGCAACGCTGTTCGCAGCTGCCGATTTTGCGGAGGCCCGCCGCGCGGGATCCAGCGGCTTTGGCAGCCGCGGGATGAAGACCTTTTCCGCTCCGGCACCGACAAAGACAACCCCGGGACAGGCCGCTCCCATTCAACGGACAATGACACCGCAACAGACCAATAAGCCTTCCGCAGGCACCCCCGCCTCCGGCGCAGCACAGCAGAGCCGGGGCCTCTTCGGTGGCTTTGGCGGCGCGCTCATGGGCGGCCTTCTGATGGGGGGCCTGCTGGGTATGATGTTCGGCGGCGGATTTGGCGGTGCTGCCGGGTTCCTCGGCATGATCGTGCAGATGCTTGTCATAGGTCTGCTCGTGTCGCTGGCCCTGCGCTATTTCCGCTCGCGCAAGCAGCCGCAGGCGGCAGGCCACACCTCAAGCCAGGCCAATAACCCGTTCCAGCAGGCTCCCTCCGCTGGCCAGCAGCGGGGCAATGTCTTCGGCTTTGGCGGCGGCAACAGCCAGGCCGCAGCCGGCAGGCAGGAGCAGGTCGACATGCCGATTTCCGTTGAGCCTGCCGATCTGGACCGGTTCGAGGAAATGCTGGCAGAAATCCAGGATGCCTATTCCCGCGAGGACTATGCGGCCCTCCGCAAGCTGGCAACGCCGGAAGCCATGTCCTTCCTTGCCGAAGAGCTTGGCGAACTCGCCTCGACCGGCAAGCGCAACACGGTAACAGACGTCAAGCTGCTTGAGGGCGACGTGTCCGAGGCCTGGAGCGAAGGTTCCGATGACTATGCCACCGTCGCCATGCGCTATTCGGCAGTGGATGCGGTTGTCGACCGTGCGAATGGCCAGCTCCTAAACGGCAGCCTGACGGAACCGCAGGAAAGCACAGAGCTTTGGACCTTCAAGCGCACAAATGGCGGAGAGTGGACGCTCGCAGCAATTCAGGGCACTGAGTAACGCCGCTTCGTTTGAATAGCAGCAAAAAATTGAAAGCCGGGCAAATTGTCCGGCTTTTGCTTTTCGAGAGATCCTCCTGAGAATGGCATCTCTGATTTTTGCTGACATGATTCTATGCAGACACAAGAGAGTCAAAAGCTCATAGAGCATCAGGAATATTGTAATTTACGACAATAACATTCATACAATAAGTTAATTTACTCCCATTATTAAATATATATACGATATAAATATTTGAAATAAATTGCTTTTCCCGTATTTGTTGTAACTCTTATTCACAGGTTGTAAACCTACTGAAGCTTTAAGTGAATGCATCAAATGCGTTCAAAGAGGGCTCTTCAATGCATTCAGCCATACTGAACTCCGTCTCAACGAAAATCCTGGGTTTGGTTGGCTTTGTCTCTTTGGCAACAATAGCCGTTTCGCTGGTCGGCATCTTGACGATGAAGGACATAGGCACGGAGCTAACCTCAATTGCCGAGAATGACATTCCCCTAACAAAAAATGTCAATGCTGTAACAACTCATCAGCTCGAACAATCCATTCTGCTGGAGCGCATGCTCAGATTGAGCCAGGTACCGGTAGAGACCGACACGGCTAGGCTTAGGAGCCTGGAAGACCGCATTGTTACCCTGACAGAAAAGGTTAAGGATGACCTCAAGGCAAGTGAAGCAATTGCGATGGAAGCCGTAAGACACTCTAAAACGCCGGAAGAAGAAACCGAGTTTCAGCGGACACTTCAAAGAATAAAATCCATTGAAACTGACTACATTACATTTGAAGAACACGTTCGCAGCATCATTTCAAAAATCGACGCTGGAGAAGCTTCAACCGCCGCTGATCTAGCTGAAACAATTATCGAAGAAGAAAAGCGTTTCGCAAACTCCCTGCTCGAAATGACGGCAGAACTGGAGGACTTCACCGCCAAAGCGGCGATGGCAGCAGAAGAGCATGAAAAATCCGGTACATCGAGGATGATTGCCATTTCGGGACTTTCCATCTTGATCGGCGCCGCAGGGGCTTGGCTGTTCGCCAGCCTGAAAATCTCGCGCCCGCTCCAATCGGTCGCCAATGCCCTTGGCCGCCTGACCGCAGGTGACATGTCGATTGACCTGGATATCCGGAGCACAGACGAAATTGGCCAGGTGGCGGATGCGTACGAGAAGTTCAAGATTACTTTGATCGAAATCGAGCGGCTCCGCCAGGAAGCAATCGAGGAAGAACACCGCATTGAGCAGGAGAAGCGCGAAGCCACCTTGAGACTGGCGAACGAGCTGGAACGGACGGTAAAATCCGTATCCGACAGTGTTGCAGACGCGGTGCGCGACCTGGAACAGACTGCCGCCGGCATTGCCGCCAACTCGGTACAGACCTCCGATCGCGCCAACACGGTGGCCGCCGCAGCAGAACAGTCCTCCGTCAGCATCCAGTCGGTCGCTGGCGCAGCGGAAGAGTTGAGCACTTCTATTCAGGAAATCAGCCGCCAGGTTATTGAGGCACTGGCCATCACCAACACCACATCCAATCAGGCCCGCGCCTCAACCGAGACGGTTGAAAACCTGACCAGCGCCGCCCAGCGGATTGATGATGTGGTCAGCCTGATCAACGACATCGCAGGCCAGACAAACCTTCTCGCCCTCAACGCCACGATCGAGGCGGCCCGTGCTGGAGAGGCCGGCAGGGGGTTCGCGGTCGTGGCCTCCGAGGTCAAGGCGCTTGCGACCCAAACGGCAAAGGCAACTGAAGACATCCGGAGCCAGGTCGAAGAACTGCAGAATGGCTCAACCTATACCCGCAACGCCATGATCAAGGTGATGGAAGCCGTTTCGCAAATGGATCAGCAGATTGCAGGTATATCCGCTGCGGTGGAAGAGCAGACAGCGGTTACCAGCGAAATCTCCCGGAATGTAACGGAAGTGGCCAGCGGCAGTTCAAACATCTCCGAGAACATCAAGGACGTCAGCATGGGCGCAAATGCAGCCAGTGCCGCTTCCGAAGAGCTGCGTGCGACCGTCGCCAGCCTGGCAAGTCAGAGCGACCTGCTGAACGAAAAGCTGGACACGTTCCTTCTGAGCATCCGGGCTGCATAGCAGCGGCCAGCGGAGAAGATCAAGCCAGGCGGCTCTCCCCGTGACACCACGACGCAAAAGGGGCAGGTCCAGGAACCTGCCCCTTTTCACATAGCTCTCCGGACAAATCAGAGAAGAGTTCCGGTCGTTCCCTACATGAGAGACGCGGAAGCTTCACGGACCTTCCGCGCGGACGCATCGATCTGCGAGGTTGAGGCGGAGATGGCCTGAATGTTGGTGCTGACCAGCTCCACGCCCGCTGCGGCGGTTTGCATGTTGGACGAGATCTCATTCGAGACGACCGACTGCTCCTCGACCGCCGTTGCGATGCTCGCCGAAATCTCGCTGATGCGGCTGATGATTTGCATCACAGCCTCGATCGACCTCACAGCCTGCTCTGTCGTGCCTTGAACGGATACGACCTGTGCTGAAATTTCTTCGGTTGCCTTGCTCGTTTGGGAGGCCAGGCTCTTCACTTCGGAAGCAACGACTGCAAACCCCTTCCCGGCCTCTCCCGCACGAGCGGCCTCGATGGTTGCATTCAGTGCCAGAAGGTTTGTCTGGTTCGCAATGCTGTCGATCAACTCGATAACACTGCCGATTGTCTTCGCATCTTCGGCCAGTCCCGCCATGATCGTTGTTGACTGCTCAGCTTCTGTGACCGCGGACTTGGATATGTCCAGAGCTGTTTGAACCTGTCTGCTGATCTCATGAATCGATGCCACCAGCTCTTCGGATGCCGCCGCAACCGTCTGCACACTGGAAGCTGTCTGGATTGATGTGGAGGCCGAGCTGGTTGCTTGCTCTCCCGCATTCTCCAATGCCATGGAGATCTCGTTCAAGTCCCTGTTGATTTCGGACTGTACACGCGCGCGGCGGTGCCGTTCGGTCACGCGCGCCGTCACATCCGTTGCAAACTTGACCACTTTGAACGGGCGGCCGGCTGCATCAAGGATCGGATTATAGGTCGCCTGGATCCAGACCGATTTCCCGCCTTTCCCAAGACGCTCATATTCGCCGGATTGAAATTTTCCTGCCTTGAGCTGGTTCCAGAATTCAGCATATTCAGAAGAGCGTGCGTATTCCGCCCCGACGAACATTTTGTGATACTGGCCTTTGATCTCTTCAAGCCGGTACCCAAGAGCACCAAGGAAGTTCTCATTGGCGTCCAGGATCTTACCATCCAGGTCGAAATGGATTACAGCCTGAGACTTGTTGATGGCCGCGATCTGCCCCTGGTAGTCTGCGGTCACCAGCTTGGCGCTGGTGACATCGGCCGCGATCTTGACAACGCCAACTGGCTTCCCAGCCTTGTTCAGGATCGGATTATAGGAAGCCTGGATCCAGACCGGGCTGCCGCTCTTTGTTATCCGCATGAACTCGCCAGCCTGGAACTTCCCTTTGGAAAGGTTGGACCAGAAATCAGAGTATTGAGCGGAGGCAGCATAGTCCTTATCGACAAAGATTCTGTGGCTCTTGCCTTTGATCTCTTCAAGCTTGTAGCCAAGAAGTTTCAGGAAGTTCTCGTTCGCATCGACAATTGTGCCGTCAAGCTTGAATTCGATAATCGCCTGCGATCTGCTGAACGCATCGAGGATCAATTCGCTTTTCGCACTACTTCCAAAAACACCGAACATCATTTCCCCCTAGGAACCGCGGCGTTGAATTTGACGTAAGGTTGCCGCTCTCCCGTTAAAAATTCATTGCGCTGATTTTATTCAAGAGCCAAATCTTCATGTAGTGTTTGACATAAATTGTATAAAAATAAGTATTTCCCTCTAGGCACAAAGAAGGATTTACTTGTAATCAAGAACACAAAAATGAGACAAAATCGCTCAAATATTTCTCATAAGTCATTGATTATAAAAGATTTTAATCACAATCAGAGAGTGCAAAAATTAAATACAATCCCAAGGGTATATATTCTTCGGAAAATTTAAAGTTCCCCCAGCTTTAATTACGAAAACCTTTCGATACAGGAACAGGCTCCGTTAAATCCGTTTAAGATTAGGCGTAGGTGTTTAGTCCTGAAACGAGGAGTGCCTTGCCGCGGCTGCCAGTTCCACGAGAGCTGTGCGCAGCTGGTCCGGTGACGAGAGTGGCAGCGGGAACCAGACCCGCGCCATGTCATCCCCAGCCCGGAGATCGATACCTTCAGGATCGATGGAAGCCAGCCGCCAATTCCCTTTGCCGGCTTTCGCCAAGACCTCTGCGTAAAGCGCAAGCGCATCGGCGTGGTCCGCATTCATATGACTGATCACGCCGGCCTCTCTCAGGGAAAACTCCGTGCACAAGGCTTGTTCCAGCAGCAAGTCCCCCCGGTTCAGAACGAAGGCCTTTCCGAATCCGCCATTCAGGCTGGCCCTCTCCAACCGCAGGGCGAAAAAGGAAAAATCGGCGAAATCCACATAGCGCTCGGCCTTCGGATGCCGGGCCAGATAACGCTGGCGCATCCGGTCATGAGCAGGTGCGCCCCGCTCCACTTTTTCCGCGTGACACATAAGCGTCACCCGTGGATGAGCGAGCGGATCGCCCTTGCCCGGCTCTCCCAGAAGCAGCGAGCAGCGGGCGTCTGCTGTCAGCGCTGAAGTGTGGCCTGAAAGGGCTGAAATCAAAATGAAGGGGGTGCCGTCCATGTCGGGCGCGAGCGCAACCCGGCTAGCCAACGGATGTCCGGTGCCAGGCTCAAGGGCGGCCAGAGAACCGAACCGTGCGCTGCGGATCAGCCCGCGCGCCAGCCTACGGGCCTCATCATCCAGAGGACGCAGAACCTCCTTGCGAGGCTGAGAACTGGCGGGAGAAGAATCTTTTGTGGTCATTTGGCTGCCCGGCCCGCAAGACTGCAGGCTTTCTGAACGGGCCGCGCAAGCCCGTGATGTCTCTCCACCGCTCTTTTACGACAGACACTGGTACAAAACAAAGCCTTACCGCGACGTTCAGGCAGTTCGCGAACATGAACGCCAGATGAACGGGGGTCTCAGAACCGGTTCAGTCCGCAAGTGGCATAGTCCAGTCATCGAAACACGGCGCTCAGCGCCAAGCGGCCTAAGCCAAGGTTCAAACCGGAGCTCAACCATGTGGCCGCCGAGACATGGAGACTGGATATGACCCTTTCCAAGCGCATTCTGACCGCCGTCCTGTCAGGCACCCTTCTGATCTCCGGACTGAACCTGGCCGAAGCCGGTCCGCGTCACGGCTGGAACGACGGCCCCCGCCACGGTTGGGACCACAATCCGCGCCCCCCGCGCTATGACCACCACCGCCGCCACAACAACAACGCAGGCGCAGCCGTGGCTGCAGGTGTGATTGGCCTGGCTGCCGGCGCAATCCTGCTAGGCTCCATGAACCAGCAGAGCCGTGCGGCCCCTGCGCCGTCCTACTATCCGCCGGCCCCTTATCCGGGCAGTGTCTCCTCCGGCCTGCAGCCGTGGAGCCCGGCCTGGTACCAGTACTGCGAAAGCCGCTACCGCTCGTTCAACCCGTCGACCGGTACTTTCACCACCTACCAGGGTGAGCAGCGCTTCTGCCAGTAAACCAAACCGGCACGGCCGATGCGCTGGACTGCCCCCGAGAGCCACAGGCCAGCCGAACTGGCCACCTGCCCTCCCAGCCATCAAGAGGGGCCGCTCACGCGGCCCCTCGCGCTGTTGCTCTCATGGCAACGGAGGCGGCCGCTACTGACAAATCAGATAGGTGCAGGTTTTTCCGTGACAGCCAATATCGACATGCAGATGGCTCTTGTGGTGCACATCGGCCTCCGGCCCCAGAACGGTCGTGAACCGCTGGCACGCAGCCGTATGCACCGCCCTGAGGAACCGGCCTTTGGGGCTGGGCTCAACTGCATTCTTGTCCCAATCGTCCGCAACCGTCACAGTTTCTCCTGAGGACAGGACAAAGCCGGCAATAT
Source organism: Roseibium litorale (assembly GCF_014842915.1). Classification (GTDB taxonomy): domain Bacteria; phylum Pseudomonadota; class Alphaproteobacteria; order Rhizobiales; family Stappiaceae; genus Roseibium; species Roseibium litorale. The sequence continues at coordinate 711,490 of NZ_JACYXI010000001.1, forward strand.
CCAGGGCATTCCCGCGGGCATGCTCGGAAATCTTGCCCGTCTCGCCATTGTTGCGCAGCCGGCAGGAGTAGCCCGGACCAGTCTGAACCTTGACCAGATGCGCGCCCAGCAAAGTTTTGGACAGCGGCGCGACATCCTTGACCAGCCACTCGGCAACCTTCTCACCCAGAGCACAGGTCACCGTGGGCTCAGGCGAGAAACCCGCCTCCGGAGAAAGACGAAGCGTCGTCAGCTGAACCGCGTCCTCAAATCCGCACCCGCCATCTCCTTCGACCGGCGGCCTTGGCTCGAAGTTCGCCCTTTCGATCTTGCAGGCTTCACTTTTGAAGGCTCGCGCATCCGGATGCTGGTGCACTGTGGTCAATGGCCCTGAAGGTGTCAGTGGGCTTGGAGCTGCACCAGGGGCCGGTTTGGGCTCTGGGGCTGGAGCGGGCAGCAGGACAGAAGCCTCTGTTGCGTCCTCTTCCGGTTCACCAGCTCGGGCCGCCTGAGGTGTTGCCTCCCCCGGCTTCTGAACTTCGGTTTGAGGCTCTGGAGCGGCAGGTACAACAGCTTCACCCACTGCCTCTGGTTTTTCCAGCGGGATAGGCTCCACGTCCTTCATCGCGAGCGGCTTTGCCTGGGGAAAGGGTATCGTCATTCCGCGTCTGACAGGCCTTTTCCTGTTCTCCTCAGGGGCAAGAAGCTCCTCCAACGGCTTTACCAGCTCGCGGACGGCAGAAGGAAACGAAGACCCGGCTCCCTTGGCAGCAAAGCTTGCCCCAGGCAAAGCGGTCATCCCTGCTAGGAGCACAAGACAGATCACTCCCGTACGGACAGTCAGTCCGCCCCTGAAAGGTTCAAGGACGTTTCCTTGGTGGTGATCCGGGCGTTGACGCAGGAAGATCTTCATGGGCTAATTTCCCCCTTGTTTTTCCGCTCATTGAGGCAATTGACAGCCCCGGAACGGATCCGCCGTAAGGACACGCGAAACAATGCTCATGTCTATGGAACTCTTTGGCGCCTATGTGGTTGCAACAATCATTCTTCTGGCCATTCCCGGGCCAACAATCCTGCTGGTGATCAGCTATGCGATCTCGCATGGGAAGAAGTCTGCGGCGGCCAGTGTTCTGGGAGTAGCCTTGGGCGACGCAACAGCCGCCACCGCGTCTCTTCTTGGATTGGGGGCAATCCTGGCGACCTCGGCCTTCCTCTTCTCTGTGCTTAAATGGGTGGGGGCGGCCTACCTGTTCTGGATCGGCGTCAAGATGTGGCGAAGCAAGTCAAACGGCCTGAAGGCCGGAGAGGTGGAACATGCACCGCCCCGGAAGATCTTTCTTCACGCCTATGTGGTTACTGCCCTCAATCCGAAAGGCATCATTTTCTTCATGGCGTTTCTGCCTCACTTCATTTCGGCCAGCGCACCCGTCACACCCCAACTGTTGCTGCTGGGGACAACTTTCGTGGTTCTTGGCGTGGTGAACGCTGCGGTCTATGCCTTTGCGGCCTCGGCGATAGGTGACCGTCTGCGCAGCCCTTCCCTGATGAAGATCGTGAACAGAATCGGAGGCGGTTTCCTGATGTCTGCCGCCGCCATGACGGCAAGCCTGCAACGGGCGTAAGATGCAAGTGTAGCAAGCCGTGAAGATGTCTTACGTCACCCGGCGGTGGGGGGCGTTGCTGTCTTGGCTTTTTTCGGCAGTGACCTGCGGAATACGCCGCTCCTTTGAGGAGCAGTTTCCTCGTGCTCTTGTTCTTTAGGCTGGCACGAGGCCCGGATTGCCTTCAGCGACTCGACTGCCACTTCCTTTGAGAAGTTCTTGTAACGCTTGATTGCTTCTGCCACGTCCTGACCGGAAAGCCCCACCTTCCGCGCCCGGACGGTCAGGATATTCTTGAAGCCCTCATCTGAAACGCCACTGGCCTTGCAGACCACAATGAGCGTTTTCTCCGACTTTCCATAAATCAGCTGCGAAACACTCCCCATGGGCAGTTTGCTGACCTTCGCCAAGAGAATTCCGAGTTCGGCAAGCCCATCGTTCCGGATGAAATGCCTGATCCCCTCATCCAGAGAAACCGTTCCCTCAACCACCTTGCTGATGAAAAGCATGGCCTCCCGGCGGGTTGTTTCCAGCTTGGATGCCTGTTCCTTGACCGTGTCCACAGCCCGCTCGGCAAGAGCCTTGGCGAGAAGGCTGTCACCGCCCATGGCCTGAACCCGTTCGGCCATTTCTTCCGTTAGAAGATTGGCGAGCACACTGGCCGCGCAGTCCGGCAAATCTTTCCGCTTGATCAGAGCCATCTGAAGCCCCGGATAGGTTTTCACCTTATTCACAAGACGGGTGAAGGTCTCATTGACCATGGCCGCGCCGGTGTTGCCTGCAACCGTCTCCAGAACGCCCTCATCGCCCCGTTCAACCAAAACGCCGGTCACATTTTCCTGCACTTTCTTGCGGGACGCGATCGCCTCAAGATGCTCCATGGAGCAGGACCGGGCGATATCCTCCAGGTCTTTGGCGTCAAGAACATCGCTGTTCCGGAGAACTGCTTCGGCGACGGGAAAGTTGTCCGAAGCAAGCTTCGCCATAAGGTCGTGGGGCGCAGATGGGTGGTGGCACATCTTGAGCGCCAGGGAGATGCGTGTCTCCTCTTCAAGCTCATCCAGAACACGCATGATAATCTCGCCAAACAGAATGCTGATCTGTTCGGCATGATCTGGATCAGTTGTTACGAAAAGATCGGAGAGAGCCGTGACCAAGGTCTTGCGCCCTGCCGTGCTGTTGTCTTTCGCCAGCTCTGACAATCTTGACAGGCTCAGCATCAAACACCCCCGAAACCCGGCCTTCCTGCCCTGAATAGTAGGCAGCTGTCATTAACAACTTACTACCCGCAGCCCCTTAAAATCCATAGGGTTTAATACGAATCCTCAAAACGCCTCAAAGCCTTAAGCTGGAAAAGCCGCCGTTTCCGCCGATTTCCGCCCTGGCACAGCCCAAAGATGCGACATTTAGAAACATGTTCCCAGGGGATATATCCCAACACTTTGGCTAATTCCTTGAGAGAACGGATCAATTTTCTCCAGCTGCCCTGTATTTTGAAGATCTCAATCCCCAGGCCTTCGCACTGCAGCAACTTTTTTGCTTCGGATTGAAGGACCTGTCGCCTAAGATCTGTGCTGCAAATATCGAAGGTGATCGGGAGGCCAACATGCTACTGACGCGCAACCTGAACATGATTGCCTTTTTCGCCGCATTCGCATTCCTCGCAGCGATCGTGCTCGGGGTCCTTTAAGAACCGGCGGAACTGCCCTGGCAGGTATTCGGGCAGAAAACGACACATAGACCGCTGATTAGCGGCGAGCGTTGTTTTAGCTTATGATTTTAACCATCCGGCTGATCAAAAGCCGATGGTTGGAAAAATAAAATGAACTGCCCCATCTGATCCCCGTCTTCTTGGCCGGGGATTTTGTTTTGATGGCAAGCGTTCATATGGATGCCGAGTTTCCGGCTCAATTCCGGTTCACCCTGCCAGGGCGCCGGCTGTTGCAGCACTTATCTGTCACAACCGTATTTCCTGCACGTCTCCCGGAGGTATCCAACTTCCAAAAGGGAAAGTGAACATGGCAACGATCATTTGGGGTGTCGTCAAATCCGACGGCTCGATCCTCTCCGGCAGCACGGGCAATGGCACTGGCTACAATTTCAATGTCGTCAACCAGTCTGCAGGTGTCTATCAGATTCAGTTTGATGATGACTTTGACGCCACTCCGGCGATCACAGGATCGCAGGTCCTTTGGGGTAATCTCGGCCAGAACCCACTGGACAACATCGTTTTCCCCTATCTGAACGAAAACGGGGCCACGGCCATCGTGGGCGATTCCAACGGCAGCCATCAGAACCGGAGCTTCTCCTTTATCGCCATTGGCCCCGACGGACGCTAAACTACGTGTTCCAGCGCTATTGCGCCCGAAACACAAAACCCCGCAGATCTTGCGATCTGCGGGGCAATGATTGGCCAGAGGCAAACGGGCTGGACCTTACTCCGCCGCGACCAGGCGCCGGGGATCGTAATTCAGAATCGGCGCGAGCCAGCGTTCGGCAAGCTCCACATCCCATCCCTTGCGGGCGGCATAATCCTCGATCTGATCCCGCTCGATCTTGCCAACCCCGAAATAGTGGCTTTCGGGATGCGAGAAATAGAGACCGGACACAGCCGACCCCGGCCACATCGCATAACTCTCGGTCAACTGAATACCGGTTGCCTTTTCGGCATCCAGCAGATCAAACAGGGTCCGCTTTTCGGTGTGATCCGGCTGAGCCGGATAGCCCGGAGCCGGACGGATGCCCTGGTACTTCTCGGCAATCAGTTCCTCGTTGCTGAGGGTTTCATTGGGCACATAGCCCCAGAGTTCCTTACGGACGATCTGGTGCAGCTTTTCGGCAAAGGCTTCCGCCAGACGATCTGCCAGAGCCTGGCTGAGGATCTTGTTATAGTCGTCGCCCGCCTTGGCGTAGCGTGCAGCCAGCTCTTCCTCACCATGACCGGCCGTTACCGCGAAGCCGCCGATCCAGTCGGCAATACCACTGCCTTCCGGGGCGACGAAATCGCCCAGCGCCACATTGGCACGTCCGCCTGCCGTCCGGCTCATCTGCTGGCGCAGGCCATGCAGAACGGCCCGCTCGGAGGTGCGGCTCTCATCATTGAAAAGAACAATATCGTCTCCCCGCCCGGCCGCAGGCCAGAACCCTGCCACACCACGGGCATTCAGAAGCTTCTTCTCGACGATCTCGTCCAGCATCCGGCGGGCATCATCATAGAGCGCCTTGGCTGCCGGGCCGTAGCGGTTGTCGGTCAGAACCTCCGGATAACGGCCCTTGATTTCCCAGGTCGAGAAGAACGGCGTCCAGTCGATAACCGGCACCAGCTCTTCCAGCGGGAAGTCGTCAAACACTTTCGTTCCGAGGAAGGACGGCTTGACCGGCGGATGCGCCCTGAAGTCCGGCTTCAGGCGGTTTGCCCGGGCAGCCGCAATGGTCACGCGCTGAGAAGCTCCGCGGCTGCGGGCATGCTCTTCGGCGATCTGGGCATACTCATCCCGGACTTCCGCATAATAGGGAGCGCGGGCTCCCTCGCTCATCAGGCGGGAGGCAACACCGACCGCACGGCCCGCGTCAGTTACATAGATCGCCTGGCCGCGGTCATAGTTCGGATGGATCTTCACCGCAGTGTGGACACGGCTGGTCGTTGCCCCGCCGATCAGCAGCGGAACGTCCAGTCCCTCGCGTTCCAGCTCAGCCGCCACATGGCACATTTCGTCCAGCGACGGCGTGATCAAGCCGCTGAGGCCGATGATGTCGACCTTCTCCTGCTTGGCCACTTCCAGAATCTTCGTGGCAGGCACCATCACACCGAGATCAATGACCTCGAAGTTGTTGCACTGGAGAACGACGCCCACGATGTTCTTGCCAATGTCGTGCACATCGCCCTTCACCGTCGCCATCAGGATCTTGCCTGCAGAGGAAACGCCGGTGAGGCCCTGTTCTTCCTTTTCCTTCTCCATGAAGGGCATCAGGTGAGCCACGGCCTTCTTCATGACACGGGCAGATTTCACCACCTGCGGCAGGAACATCTTGCCCGAGCCGAAGAGGTCGCCGACCACGTTCATGCCATCCATCAGCGGACCTTCAATAACGTGCAGCGGGCGGTCGAAGCTCTGGCGGGCCTCTTCCGTGTCCTCGACCACATAGTCGTCGATCCCATTGACCAGCGCATGCTCAAGCCTCTTGGCGACCGGCAGCGTGCGCCAGGTGAGATCGGCTTCCTTCTTCTTGCCGCCCTCGCCTTTCCAGCGCTCGGCAGCTTCCAGAAGACGGTCCGTTGCGTCCGGTGACCGGTTGAGGACCACGTCCTCGCACAGTTCACGCAGCTCCGGCTCCAGCTTGTCATAGACGGCCAGCTGACCGGCATTGACGATGCCCATGTCCATACCGCGCTTGATAGCGTGATACAGGAATACGGAATGCATGGCCTCGCGCACCCCTTCATTGCCCCGGAAGGAGAAAGAGAGGTTCGACACGCCGCCCGACACATGGGCATGGGGCAGGTTCTCGCGGATCCAGCCGGTCGCCTCAATGAAGTCGTTGCCGTAGTTGTTGTGTTCCTCGATCCCGGTTGCCACCGCGAAAATGTTTGGATCGAAGATGATGTCTTCCGGCGCCAGGCCAACCTTCTCGGTCAGCACCTTGTAGGAGCGCTGGCAGATCTCGATCTTGCGCTCGTAGGTGTCTGCTTGACCAGTCTCGTCAAAGGCCATGACCACGACAGCGGCACCATAGCGGCGCACAAGCTTGGCCTGGGCGATGAAGGCCTCTTCGCCTTCCTTCAGCGAGATGGAGTTCACAACGCCCTTGCCCTGAATGCACTTCAGGCCAGCCTCGATGACGGTCCACTTGGAACTGTCGATCATGACGGGAACACGGGCGATATCCGGTTCGGCCGCCATCAGGTTCAAGAAGGTGACCATGGCGGCTTCCGAATCAAGAAGCCCTTCATCCATGTTGACGTCGATGATCTGCGCGCCGTTCTCCACCTGATCGCGGGCAACTTCCAGAGCCGTCGCATATTCGCCTTCACGGATCAGCTTGCGGAACCGGGCCGAACCGGTCACGTTTGTGCGTTCACCCACATTGACGAAATTGACTTCCGGCGTGACGACGAAGGGCTCCAGACCAGATAGGCGCATATGGCGCGGCACATCCGGGATGACGCGCGGCGCCTTGCCAGCAACCACTTCGGCAATGGCCTTGATATGGGCAGGCGTGGTGCCGCAGCAGCCGCCGACCACGTTGACAAGACCCGCATCTGCGAATTCCGCGAGTAGGCTCGCCATATGGGCCGGGCTCTCGTCATATTCGCCGAATTCGTTCGGCAGACCGGCGTTCGGATAGGCACAGACAAGCGTGTTGGCGACACGGCCAAGCTCGTCCACGTGAGCCCGCATTTCCTTTGCGCCAAGCGCACAGTTGAGGCCGATGGTGAGCGGCTGAGCGTGACGAACCGAGTTCCAGAACGCTTCCGGCGTCTGGCCGGACAGGGTACGGCCGGACAGATCGGTGATCGTGCCGGAAATCATAACCGGCAGTTGAAGCCCGACTTCCTCGAAGACTTCGTCAATGGCGAAAAGGGCGGCCTTTGCGTTCAGCGTATCGAAGATAGTCTCGACAAGGATGATGTCCGCGCCGCCAGCGATCAGACCGCGAACGGCCTCCGCATAGGCAATGCGCAGGTCATCGAAGGACACGGCCCGGAAGCCTGGGTTGTTCACGTCCGGCGAAATGGACGCGGTGCGGTTGGTTGGCCCGAGAGCGCCGGCGACAAACCGGGGGCGCGAGGGATCCTTTGCGGTCACCTGATCGCAGGCCTCGCGGGCAAGCCGCGCGCTGACTTCGTTCAGCTCATAGGCCAGCGCCTCCATGCCGTAGTCGGCCTGGGCGATCGTGGTCGAGGAGAAGGTGTTGGTCTCGATGATGTCGGCGCCGGCCTCCAGATAATCCACGTGGATGGCGCGGATCGCATCGGGCTGTGTCAGGCTCAGAAGGTCATTGTTGCCCTTCACGTCGCGCGGCCAATCGGCAAAGCGGGCGCCGCGGTAATCCGCTTCGCTGAACTTGCGCTGCTGAATCTCTGTCCCCATCGCCCCATCCAGGACCAGAATCCGGGACGCTGCGGCCTCTTGCAGAAGGGCGAACACTTTACTCTTTTCCACTTTTCAGTCCTTCCGGGTCCGGATCTCAGGCAGCCTGCTGTTCGGAGCTGTCGCCCCCCATGCCGAGCATGCGGCAGAGGGCATAGGTCAGATCGGCACGGTTCATGGTGTAGAAATGGAAATCGGACAGACCGCGGTCGACCAGATCCATCACCTGCTCGCAGGCAATGCCGGCTCCCACCAGCTTGCGCGTTTCCGCATCTTCGCTGAGGCCAGAGAACCGGCGGGCAAGCCATTCTGGAATGCTCGTGCCGCACCTGGATGAAAACTGAACCGTCTGTTCAAAGTTCTGAATCGGCAGAATGCCTGGCACCACCGGAATGGAGATGTTCGCCTTGGCAAGGCGTTCCCGGTACGCGTCGAAGAGGTCGTTGTCGAAGAAATACTGAGTGATGATCCGGTCAGCGCCTGCATCCACCTTACGTTTAAGGTTCTCGATCTCGACGTCCCAACCGGCGCTTTCAGGATGCCGCTCCGGATAGCCGGAAACGCAGACATCAAAGTCACCGATCTTCTTGATGCCGGCCACCAGATCGGAAGCATAGGCATAGCCTTGCGGGTGCGGCCGGTAGGGCTCGCCGATGCCTTCCAGCGGATCGCCGCGCAGAGCTACGATGTGGCGTACTCCCATGTCCCAATAATCGCGGATGATCGCGTCCACTTCCTCGCGGGAGGAGCCAACGCAGGTCAAATGGGCTGCCGGAGCCAGATCTGTTTCCTTGAGGATCCGGTCCACGGTCTTGTGGGTGCGCTCGCGGGTGGATCCGCCTGCGCCATAGGTCACGGAGACGAACGAGGGGCGCAGCGGCGCCAGCCGCTCGACGGTTGCCCAGAGCGTTTCGGCCATCTTGTCGGTCTTCGGAGGGAAGAACTCGAAGGAGGCGTTAATCGGCGCGGCTTCTGTTTCGCGGGAACGGCGCGAAGCGTGAGCGTCGGACATGGTCAGGCAACCTCTCGGGTAGTATTGGCAAGCGGCAGATCCGTCACGATGCGCGGGTCGCGGGCAAGCCAGAGTGTCACGGTCAATTTGGTGTCGTTATCGGTTTGGGGAGCCAGATCGGTGACCTGCTCCATTTCGAGATCCAGCGCTTCCACCCAGCGGCGCATCTGGTCATGGCCAAAGCCCAGGCGGCGGTGAGCGTGCGTTTCGCGCAGGAACTCCAGCTCGTGGGGCGCAAAGTCGATGATCAGCAGCCGCCCGCCGGGACGCAGAGCTCTAGCCGCTTCCGCCAGTGCACGCGCAGGATCATCAAGGAAGTGCAAAACCTGGTGCACGGCCACCACATCAAAGGAGCGCGGCGGAACATTCAGGGCATAGATATCCCCATGGCGGACCTGCGCATTGGACAAGCCGCTACGGGCAAGATTGGCTCTGGCGACAGACAACATGTCATGAGACGCATCAATGCCCAGCGCCGAGGTGTAACGGCTGGAGAGAAGCTCAAGCAGACGGCCCGTGCCAGTGCCCAGATCCAGGAAGCTCTGGAACGGTTTGTCGCCCAGCGCCGACAGCAGAGCTTTTTCCACGTCGCTGTCAGCGGCATGCAGGGACCGCTCGGTGTCCCAGGTCTTGGCCTTTGCGGCAAAGTAGGCCGCAGCTTCCTCGGCCTTTGCCTTGCGGATTGCCTGGAACCGTTCGCGGTCGCCGCTTAGAACAGGATCGTCCTTGGAGATCCGGCTGATCAGATCCCGCGCCGCATCGGCAGCAGGCCCGTCCGCAAGCCGGTAATAAACCCAGGAGCCTTCCGGGAACCGCAGGATGAGACCGGCCTCAGCCAGAAGCTTGAGATGGCGTGAAATACGCGGCTGGCTCTGGCCGAGGATAGCTGTCGCATCCTTCACCGTCAGTTCGCTTTCGGAGAGCAGGGCAATGAGCCGCAAACGCGTTGCCTCACCCACCGCCCGAAGGGCTGCAAGGGTGTCGTCAACGGAGAGCTTGAGTTCGTCAGCCATGAACATGAACCATCAATGTCGATATAAAGATATCTTTATACGACACCGAACGGAATGACAAGCCAGAAACCACAGCTCGCCAGAAGCAAAAGCAGGGACAACCAATACGGTTAGCGGAACGCCGGAGACAGGTCCTTACGGCCGGGGCGATGTCAAAGCCCCTGGGATAGCCGGCAAAAAACCCTTCAGGAAAAAGCAGACAACCCCGGCAATCCGGATCAGGACAGTCCTCGAAGGCACCGGCAACTGGAGCAGGATTTTCAGCTCAAGAGTGCCCCGTTCAGGTAACGGGTTATGCCTCCCGGCCCGCGCCTTGTTCCTCCAAGGACCGCAACGCCGCACCTCCGGCAGCCACTTTCTGCTCCGGGCTCAAGGCCGCACCGCCGCTGACATCTGCCACGCGAACAGTAACCTGGCGATGCGCGAACTTGATGCCATTCTTCTCAAACAGCTCCTGCAATCCGGCATAGACGACCTTGCGCAGCTCGAACTGCTTGCCCGGACGCGTGGTGAACTTAACCCGCGCAACCATGGCAGAATCCTCCATGGACATGATCCCCTGCGACTTGAGCGGCTGCAGGAACATCGGCCCGTAGTAGGGGTCATCGAGAAGCTGCTGACCGAACTTCTTCACGATCTTGCGCATCAGCTCGACATCCGTGTCATAGGTCACGCGGAACGCCAGCTTCATGATCGCCCAGTCACGGGAGTAGTTCTCCACGCGCTGGATCTCGCCAAAGGGCACGGTCGTCAATGCTCCCCTGTGGTGGCGCAGCTGCATGGACCGGATCGAGATCTTCTCGACAACCCCTTTTGCGCTGCCGATGTCGATGTACTCGCCCTTCCGGAAAGCGTCGTCGATAAGGTAGAAGGCTCCCGAGAAGATATCACGGATCAGAGTCTGCGCTCCGAAGCCAACCGCCAGACCGACCACGCCGGCACCTGCGAACAACGGCCCGATGTCGACCCCCATCTGGGAGAGTGCGACCATGCCGGCAATAGAGACAATCGTGATCAGCAGGAAATTGCGGAAAATCGGCAGGAGGGTCGCGATCCGGCTTTCGCCAGCGCCCCCAATCTCCATTTCATCACTGTGCCCATCTTCCTTGCCCTGGGAACTGATGTGCCGGTCGATGGCGATTTCCACGGCCCGGTAGGCCATGTAGCCAAGGAACGCGACCAGAAGCACATCAGAGAACTGCTCGAGAGGGCTTTCATGGCCGGACGAGCCTCCCCAGGACCGCAGCAGCAGCTCCAGACCGACAAAACCGGCCAGGATTCCCGCTCCGTGATCCAGCAGACTGCGGAAAGGAGCTCTCTGACTTTCCCGGTCTTCGGCGATTGCCCGAGCCTGAGCGATTGTCGCCGCAAGATCTTCCTCAGCCCCCTCCGTCGCTTCGGCGCGGAGGATGTCCTGCGCAATACCGGTTTCCACCAGCTCCGTATCCAGACGGGGCAGAAGCAGACGGTCAATGATCAGGACAAAAACACCATAGGCAATACCCGCTGCCAGGAGCGCCTCAATCGGGGCGATCACCAATCCGGTTCCCGACGGCAGGTCCAGCAGGATGCGAACCGCGGAAATAAGAAAGGCAAGCAGGAAATACCCTGCTGCCAGAATGTGCCAGCCCTTGCCGAGCACCCGGCGCCACAGCGGCGCGCTTTCCGCGTCCTCTCCCTGAATCAGTCTTCGGACAGGGGCCCTGAACGCAATGACAATCCAGACAAGAATGAGAGACCCGGCAAAAGCAGAGGCAATCTGGGTCAGCTTGAGCGCATCAGGCTCCAGCCCCAGACGGCCCATCAGCGTCGTTACCGCAAAGAAGAGCCCTGCCACCGCAGTCCCGAACAACAACGCGCCGTAGAGCCTGCCAGCCTCCTTATTACTCAGCTGGACCATACGCGCCCGCTCATCATAAGGGGACAGCAGGCTCAGATAGACCGTCCGAATGACAAGGAACAGGGCAGCTACACCGAGAAGGATCATCGCGGACTGATGCGCAACCGCAGGCCCACGGCTCAGAGCAAGCAACACCGCGCCACTGACAACAACAAACGCAACGATGCCGATCAGCATCGCGATGGCGCGCAGGAAAAGGTAGGCAATCCGGTCAGCTCTGTGCCGGTTCTCCCGCTGCAGCAGATTGTCGAACTGGCGAAGGCCCCACTTTCCGACCAGTTGCATAAAGAACCCGCCAATGACGAACCCCACAGCCGTGACCAGGAGAGTCGTTCCAATCCAGTCAAGACTGCCGTTCATGCCCTTTGCACGCAGCATTTCAGTGACTGAGCCGGGCAGCTCTGGCGCCATCTGGAGAATATTGCGGGCAGCGTCCCGGGCAGCCAGACCTCGGTCCAGATAAAGATCGGTCATCTCGTCCATATCCGCCTCAATTGCGGCCACCGGCGCAGGGGCTGCTGAAGACGTCTCGGGCGGCGTCCCGTTTTTTGCAGCCGCGGCTGAAAAGAGCCCTGGAATTCCTTGGGCTCCCGCCCCTGATCCGCAGAGCCCGGTCAGAACAACAAGCGCCGCGAGGAAGACAGCGAACACCTGCAGGCGCTCACCCCGCATCCGCTTGCCTGAGGACCTGCTCCGGGACAAGCGGTAGCATGTGGAAAGGAAATCCTGTTTTGCTCCGAGCAGCTTCTGATCGCCCATCACACCCCCCGATGTTCGCGCATTTGATCCGGACTGATCCGCGATCCGTCTGAGAGATACTCTATCTCAAAACAAAAGCGGCAGCCCGTGTAATAGACTGCCGCAAGTTGAGGATTTGCAAATTTCACTCAAGGTCAGTTCAGAACCACATGGCTCCAATGCGCGATACGCCGCTTCGCCTCACCTGTACTCATGCGCTCGAAGACGCGCATGGCCTCTGCCCGCGCCTCGGGAGTAAGGCGCTGGCGCCAGGGCCCAACCGACAATAGAGACGAAACGGTGATCGCCGAGAGCCCCGCTGCCCGCGCCACAACGACAAACGGCTCCGGATCCGCGCGGACCATCCAGTGGCTCGCCTCCTCCACGCCGCAACGGACCATCCACGCAAAGCACGCAACGGCTTCGGGGAAAGCGTCTTCGGCAGCAAAACGGCGCAGGCTCGCTTCATTGACCATGCCCCGCTTTCCGAGAAGCAGAACGCGCTTGCAGGCCGTTTCAAAATCGTAGCGGGACAGCCAGTATTCGTTTGTGATCCGCTGAGCGACCACGTCATTGACGTCGCCGAGACGGTCGGCCTGGTTCGTTTCACCTTGCCCCAGCAACTTGCGGCGGACTTCGTCACTGGCAACACTCACAAGCTTGCGGATATGATGTTCCGCCAGATCTCCACGGTCACTCAGCGAAAGCTGGATCGTGGCATCGGCAGCGCCCTCGCCGATCAGCCGCATCAAGGTTTCGTCAGAAAAAGCCGCACCTGCATTGCCCGCGAGCTGGCGCTTGACCTGCAGGTCACCGCGCTCGACCAGCACATCCGTCACGCCTGAAGACAGGCTGCCACGCTGCGCGATTGCAAAGAGATGACCAGATCCGTTCTTTTCTGCAATCTCAAGAAGATCCGCATCCGCAAGAACCGGAGATTCGCGCAGGATTGGCCCTGCGACAGAAATCTCGTCCTCCGCGAGCGAACGGATCGTTGCACCCGGACCGCGCTTCAGGCTGGCGAGCTGTTCGGCTACATACCGCCGGACCTCGACCTCCACCATGCCGATAAGGCGCAGGAGAACACCGTCGTAGGTCTGCACCTGCGCGTCGGAGCAACGGTCCGAGGTGAAGGCAAAAAGCGTCGCCACATGCCGGGCAAGCTCTGCACTGCGAGACTGTCCCGTCGATCCGTCTAGTTCCTGGAAATTGACAAGTTCGGTCTTGAACTCTTTGGTCATGCTTCGGCACCTGGTTCATTGCTGGGCGAAGCTGCATCATGACCTTCAAGAATAAAGATCGAAAAAACGGAAACCACCGGAATAAAAACAAATTTAGATCAAACTGTAATCATCCAAATCCAGAGACATTTGGAAATGCCTTATCTATCTGAATAATATTCCTTTTTTCATGCAAAGCCAGACCTGCCCCGATTTATATTTCCACACATTGCTACCATTTTTCAGGGGAGGCCAGCTTTGCGGAATGCAAAGTATACTCGCAATAGTAGAGCTAACGATACGTCATGTACAACTTGAATTCCGCTTTGCAGCACGCAAAAATACTTAAGAGTGAGCGTCTTGATAATAAAAAGGCGGCACTGAGGCCGCCTTTCTGTAGACTTCTTAACATTCCCGCCACCGGGACCAGCCTTCACAGGACCGGCCGGAAGCTGATTCAGGCGATATCGAACCGGTCAGCGTTCATCACCTTCACCCAGGCCGCGACAAAATCATTGACGAAGCGGTCGAAGGAATCGTCCTGGGCATAGACCTCGGCATAGGCCCGCAGGATCGAGTTCGAACCGAACACCAGATCTGCCCGTGTTGCCGTGTAGACCTTCTCACCGGTCTTGCGGTCACAGATGTCGTAGGTGTTCTTGCCGGTCGGCTTCCAGGTGTAGGCCATGTCGGTCAGGGTCACGAAGAAGTCGTTGGTCAGAGCCCCTTCCTGATCCGTGAACACGCCATGCTTGGTGCCGCCATGGTTCGTACCGAGCACACGCATGCCGCCGAGAAGGACGGTCATTTCCGGACCGGTCAGGCCCATGAGCTGAGCACGGTCGAGCAGCAGCTCTTCCGGGCTGACCACGTAATCCTTCTTGACCCAGTTCCGGAAACCATCATGAATCGGTTCCAGGGACGCGAAGCTTGCTGCATCGGTCATCTCGTCGGTCGCGTCGCCGCGGCCCGGCTCGAAGGGAACGGACAGTTCGTAACCAGCGGCGTCTGCGGCCATTTCGATCCCGACATTACCTGCCAGAACGATGGTATCGGCCACAGAAGCACCGAAGGCTGTTGCCAGCGGCTCCAGAACGCTCAGAACCTTAGCGAGACGGGCCGGCTCGTTGCCTTCCCAATCCTTCTGCGGCGCCAGACGGATGCGGGCGCCGTTCGCACCACCGCGCATGTCGGACCCGCGATAGGTGCGGGCGCTGTCCCAGGCCGTGGACACCAGTTCGGAAACCGACAGACCGGAAGCGGCAATCGCGGACTTCAAACCACCGATGTCATAGTTTTTTTCGCCAGCGGGAACCGGATCCTGCCAGATCAGAACTTCCTTCGGCGCATCCGGACCGATGTAGCGGACCTGCGGACCAAGGTCGCGGTGGGTCAGCTTGAACCAGGCGCGGGCAAAGGTGTCGCGGAAATAGGCCGGATCGGCCATGAACTTTTCGCAGATGGCACGGTAGGCCGGGTCCATTTTCATGGCCATGTCAGCATCGGTCATCATCGGCATCACGCGCTTGGACGGATCGCTCGCATCCACCGGCATGTGTTCTTCCTTGATGCCGACCGGCTGCCACTGGGTCGCGCCCGCCGGGCTCTTAGTCAATTCCCACTCGTAGCCGAAAAGCAGCTCCAGATAGCCGTCATCGAACACGGTCGGGTTGGTCGTCCAGGCCCCTTCGATGCCGGAGGTGATGGCATTGGCGGCCTTGCCGTTCTGATTCGGGTTGACCCAGCCCAGACCCTGGCTTGTGATGTCGTCTGCTTCCGGCTCCGCACTGAGCGTGCCCGGGTCGCCAGCACCATGCGCCTTGCCGACAGTGTGGCCACCGACGGTCAGCGCCGCGGTTTCCTCGTCGTTCATGGCCATACGTGCGAAGGTCTCACGGACCTGCGCCGCGGTCTTCAGCGGATCGGAAACGCCATTCACCCCTTCCGGGTTCACATAGATGAGCCCCATCTGAACGGCCGCCAGCGGGTTTTCCATGGTGTCCGGCTTGGCAACGTCTTCGTAGCGGTTGTCGGACGGTGCCAGCCATTCCTTTTCAGCGCCCCAGTAGACGTCCTTTTCCGGATGCCAGATGTCTTCGCGGCCGAAGGAGAAACCAAAGGTCTTCAGGCCCATGCTTTCATAAGCCATGGTGCCGGCGAGCAGAATAAGGTCGGCCCAGGAAACGGCGTTGCCATATTTCTTCTTGAGCGGCCACAGCAGACGGCGGGCCTTGTCCAGGGAGACGTTGTCCGGCCAGGAGTTCAGTGGAGCAAACCGGATGTTGCCGGAGCCGCCGCCGCCACGGCCATCGGCCAGACGGTAGGAGCCTGCAGAGTGCCAGGACAGGCGGATCATGAGACCGCCGTAATGGCCCCAGTCAGCCGGCCACCACTCCTGACTGTCAGTCATCAGCGCCTTGAGGTCTTCTTTCAGGGCTGCAACATCCAGCTTCTTGAGCTCTTCCCGGTAATCAAAGTCTTCGCCGAGCGGGTTCGACTTGGTGTCATGCTGATGCAGGATGTCGAGGTTTAGAGCCTTGGGCCACCAGGAGGTGTTGCTGTTGCCGGTTTCAGTCATGCTGCCATGCATGACGGGGCATCCACCCATGCCGCTGTTGGCTTCTTTGAGCTTCGCGTCCATCGTTTCTCTCCAACTTTTATCTGCAGTGTTCGTTCTAGCAGGCCCATATGGACCTATTGTGGCTTTGGCCCGTCCGGTGAGCGCGCCCGCCCCCTCGTCTTTTCAGGCGTCGAAGGGATCATGACAGGGACGCTTCATCAGATCCAATCGTATTGACCAGAACGAGCAATCAGTTATTCTTATCGAATGATCTCACTCCGCCAGCTCCGATACCTTGAAGCCCTTGCCACGCACCTGCACTTCCGCCGTGCAGCGGAGGCAGTTTCCGTCTCACAGCCAGCTTTATCGATGCAAATCAAGGAGTTGGAGGAGGAACTCGGTCTTAGTCTGATCGAACGCCAACCCAATGCCATTCGTCTGACCCGCGAAGGTGGCGAGATCGTCGAGCGCGCCCGGAAGATCCTGACGGACGTCCGCGACCTGGCGGACTATGCCCGCCAACTGTCCAGCCCGCTATCCGGCCCGCTCAGGCTCGGTATCATTCCGTCGATCGCGCCCTATCTGTTGCCGCGTATCCTGCCTGCACTCAATCAGGCCCATCCGCAATTGGACCTGACCATCCGCGAGACCCTGACTGACCCGCTGACCCGTGAACTTATCGCAGGCGAGCTTGATGCGATGATCGTCGCCCTGCCTGTCACAGAAACGGCGCTCTGCAGCGCCGCACTCTTCACCGACAGGTTCCTGCTTGCCCGGCAGTCCTCCGACACTGTGGACCCACGCGCAAGGGTTTGCCCGGACGACATCCGGAATCAGAACCTTCTTCTGCTTGAAGAGGGCCATTGCCTGCGCGATCAGGCTTTGAATTACTGCGCCAGCCTGCCGACGCCCGGACGCAACACGCTGGGGGCAACGTCACTGGCGACCGTCATGCAGATGGTTGCTGCGGGCTTCGGTGTAACCTTGCTTCCGGAAATCTGCGCCGATGTGGAAGTGCGTGATGACCGGGTTCTCTTACAAAGGTTCGAAGATCCTCAGCCTGCCCGTACAGTCGGCCTCGTCTGGCGCCGCTCGTCCCCCCGCCAACAGGATTTTGAAGCTTTGGCGGAAACGCTGCAGGACTCGATTGGCCCCCGCTAAGCTCGTAGAAGCCGGCAGCCAAGCCGGTCTCAGGCAGACGCCTTCTCGTAGGTCCAGACCTTGAAGGACTTCAACACATGCGGCCCGAACGAGTTGATCAGCGGAATATCCGCAGCATCCCGCCCTCTTGCGACCACGATACGGCCAATGCGTGGAATGTTGTTGCGCGGATCGAACGTGTGCCACCGCCCTCCAAGATAGACTTCCATCCACGCAGAGAAATCCATCGGGTCAACGACAGGCACACCGATGTCACCCAAATGGCCATTCACATAGCGGGCAGGAATATTCAGGCACCGGCAAAGAGCAACGGCCAAATGGGCATAGTCGCGGCAAACCCCAACACCTTCCTCAAACGCCTCAAGAGCCGTCCGGGTCACGCGGGCTTGCATATAGTCAAACTGGATATGCTTATGCACGAAGTCGCAGATGGCCTGCACCCGGCCCCATCCGGGAGCAACTGAGCCGAACATGTCCCAAGCCATCTGGCTTAGACGGTCAGTCTCGCAATAGCGGCTTCCCAACAGGAAAATCAGACACTCGTCAGGAAGGTCAGCCACAGGCACCTCCTGCGCCTCATAGGCCTGCAGGTCCTGCTGCCCGTCATCCGCGATGGTAGCGTCGCTGCGGATGACCAGTTCCCCGGAAGGCGCGACGAAGCGCAGACAGCGGTTCCCGTAGACATCGTAATAGAAGGACATGGCCGTTGGGGGATCAAGCTCGAGAATTTCCGGTACCAGGACGTCCTGCCGCCGGTCTTCGCTGAGCGAGAGCAAGCACACCATCGCCGTGGGCTGAGTGCAGGAGACTTTGATTTCGTAACCGTATCTGATGAGCATGGAATGCGGCATCCTCTGTTTCGGATCTGGAGCAGTGATGCGGCACTGCATGGGGCGTGAATTCACTCTGTGGTACGAATGGCTTGAGCGGATGGGCTGGACAGAAGGCATCGGGCAACGGCCGCCCAAGAGCCTCAGAGACTTGCAGATCCTCCCCGCCATCCCAAAAGCCCTGCGTGCCAATCGCCTTGGCTTTCCGAACCAAACGGGACGCCATATCCGGCAGATCAATGAGCCCGCGCCTTAGCGGAAACTGTCGCGGCCAAGCTCGTAAACACGCCGGTGCCCATTCGCGTAGGCCTTGCGTGCAATCTCGTGGATCTTGTTCCGGGCCTTGTCAAAGGCTTGAAGATAGGCCGTCTCGCCCTGCTGGGCATCGGAAGCCACTGGCTCCAGCGCGTCGACATCCACGGTGAAGGAAATCTCGAACATGCCATCATGCCCAGCAAACCGGACACACCTGCGAACAGGATCGTAGCTGCGGCTCGGATTCAAAAAACTGAGCATTTTCAATCACCACACATCACAACCGAAGCAGATTCACTTCAAAAGACCAACCGGCTGAAAATAAAATTTACACAAATAAACAATACCCGAAACTTTTGAAAATAGAAATACGTTATTGAAATAACATCAAAATTGATCTTCAGAATTATTTTTAAAAAGACATCAATAAACCTCAATGGAATATTATGCGTCAGTTCTTGAAATAACGCCCATACAAATGTCTTCCAGATTAAGCGGTAGCATCGTTCAGTTTTTGCTCCCGCGGGTGCAGAAACAGCCCCGAACCGGCAGCCGTGACTCAGTTCAAAATGGCTGCAAGATCCGTCTCGCTCACATGGGCTGTCCATTTTCTAAAAAAGTCAAAAGTTCAAAACCGACTACTCAAAAGAGGGAATGCCAAGATGGCCAAGGGTCAGAAACGCAAAACAAAAGAAATACGCAAACCCAAACAGGACAAGTCAAACGTCAAAACAGAAACCGAAGCACGCGGTTTTCTGAATGCAATTGACCCAAGTCAGATCCGCGGCAAAGACGCAAAGCGGAAGTAACGCGCGGAAGCTCCCCGCGCGCCCGGGCAGATTTGAGAGCAAGACGCTGCACCGGTCCGGGCGGGCACTCCCAATGCAAGCTGCGGCCCGCTTGACCCCATTTCGTATGCAAACTATGCGTTCTGGGGTAGAAAGAACGTCAGGAAATTCGATATGCTTCCTGTCTCAATGACCTCAGAGCTGACCCGTCTCCCGGGACGCTGCCCTTGGATCATGCTATAAGGGAGACCGCCAGCCGATGTATACGCCTCCTGCCTTTGCCGAGACCGATCAAGCGGAAATTCAGGCCATGATCGAGACGGCCGGGCTGGCGTCGCTGATCACGATGACCAGCGAGGGCCTGATGGCAACGCCGCTTCCCCTTCTGCTCAATACCCACGAAGGTCAGCAGGGCACTCTTTACGGCCACATTGCCCGCGCCAATCCGCAGTGGAAGCTTGAACCGCAAGGCGAAGCTCTGGTGATCTTTCCCGGCCTGGACGCCTATGTCAGCCCCGGCTGGTACGCCTCCAAGGCGGAACATGGAAAGGTGGTTCCCACCTGGAACTACAGCGCGGTGCATGCCTATGGCGCCGTGGAGTTCTTCGAGGATGCCGGCCGGCTGCATCAGGTCGTCTCGGACCTAACGGAGAAGCACGAGAAAAACCGGGCGGAACCCTGGACGGTGACCGATGCACCGGAAGCCTTCATCTCGGCTCATATGCGCGGCATTGTCGGCGTCCGCATCGAACTGAGCCGGATCGAGGCCAAAAAGAAACTCAGCCAGAACCGCTTGCAGCCAGACAGGCAAGGTGTCGCCGAGGGACTTGCGAAAGAAGCCAGCCCCAGTGCCCGGGCGATGGCATCGAAGATTCCGGTCTGACGGGCAAGAGAGACGCTGGAACAAGCAAACGTCTTTAAAGGTCAGGACATCCCGGCCCCGGCGCTTACCTGCCCGGCCGGGGTGTCCAGCAATGGTGTACGCGGCTTCAGGCGGCCGCGACACGGGTCAGGAAAGCTTCGATCTCCGACTTCAAGGCCTGGCTGCGCTGCCCCAGTTCTCCTGCTGCCGTCAAAACCGTCGAAGACGCGCTTTGGGTCTGGTCAACGGTCTCAGCCAGCCGGACCATGTTGGTCTGAACCGCTCTGGTTCCTTCCGACGCCCGTTGCACGTTTCCGGAAATCTCGTTGGTCGCGGCTCCCTGCTGGGTGACTGCGGAAGCGATTGCCTGCGTATAGCCGTCCACCTCCTCCATGGTCGAGGAGATCGCGGAGATCGCGTGGACTGCGTCTTCAGTCGATCCTTGAATGGTCAAGATCTGGCTGGCGATTTCCTCGGTAGCCTTGGAAGTCTGGTTGGCCAGTTCCTTCACCTCGGAAGCAACGACGGCGAAGCCTCTGCCCGCCTCGCCGGCACGCGCCGCTTCGATCGTCGCATTGAGCGCCAGAAGATTGGTCTGCTCGGCGATCGCCTGGATCAGCGTCACCACTTCGCCAATCTTTGTGGCTGCAACGGCAAGCGACTGGACCTTACCGTTGGTGTCACGCACAGCGCCGGTCGCACTGGAGACAATTTCGGTCGTCCGGCGCACCTGTTCACCGATTTCCGCGATGGAAGCAGATAGCTCTTCGGCGGCCCCGGCAACGTTTTCGACGCTCAATGTCGCTTCTTCGCTGACCCTTGCCGTGTCATCCGCCTGCGTCGCGCTCTGATCCGCGATACTGTTCAGCGACTGGGCGGTGCCGTCCATAGACCGCGCGGTGCTGTCCAATGTGCCAAGCAGATCCTGCACACGATCACGGAAGCCACTGATCAATGCATTGACTTCCCGCTCGCGGGCCTCCTTGCGGCGTTGATCCGCGCGGGTTCCTTCCTCGAGGCGCAGTCTTTCGATCGCGTTGTCCCGGAACACCTGAACCGTCCGGCTCATGTCCCCGATCTCGTCCTTCTGACCTGTGGACGGAATGTCCACGTTGGTATCGCCTTCGGCCAGCGTCGCCATCACAGAGGTCAACCGGCGGATGGGCCGCGTGATGACAAAGGAAAGCGCCAGGGCGATCAGGGTTCCAAGCGCAACGGACACAAGAACAACCACACCGATCAACAGAAGAGCTGTCTCTGCCTGTTCATAGGCTGTCCGGGACTGTTCAGCGGCAATACCGGAGATCTGCCCGCGGACTTCGGAAGAAAGCTGCGCCAGGCGGATGAGCGCTTCGTCATAGCGGGCACGCGCTTCCGAGACCGCTGAGAATTCCGTGGTGAACTGATCGACCTCCGCGAGGATGGCGTCAACGGGACCCTTGATCTGCGGAAAAGCTGCAGCATCTGCACCCAGCGTATTTGCGATGTTCTGAAGGATCGAACTGCGGGTGATTACGTCGCTGTCCTTCAGAGTTCCCATATTCGCAAAAAGCTCCATCGCAGTTCCCCGCAGGCTCAAGGCTTCCCTGAGATACTTGTTCGCATTGACAGAAATTAGTGCTGCGATGGTCAACTGAGACTGGCTTCCTGCAGCTTCCTTGCGGGCAGCATCCGCCGCTTCGAATACAGCGTCACGCACTTGGGCGGACCTGGATACCAGCTCCGAAGCGAGCCCGGAGGCATTTCGGCGGCTCTGGAAACGGGCAGAAGGAGCCAGCGAGGCATCCGCTGCTTGAGCCAGAAGTTCCTGGAACCTTGCCACAGAGCTTTCGATTTCCTGCAGCTGAGCCGGGTCTACTCCATCAACCTTGATCTTTGCGGCCTTTGCGACGGCTTTCGACATATCGCCGGCCTTGGCCACGAGATTTTCGATAAGGTCCGTATCCGCAGCAGGCCCTGCCCCATCAAACGAAAGATCCGAGGACCTCGCCTCGCGCAGCAGGCGGTCCAGCTCCAAGGCCCGGTCCTGGATATCAGCCAGCATGCGGCTCACTTTGTCCGCTCTCGTCCGCTTGCTATCAGCCGTCTTGGCAACACCCTTGGCGCTCTGTTCGATGGCGGTCATTTGATCGGAAATGCTGGTCCCCAGGGCCTCCAGCTTGCTGACGGATTTCAGCATCTGACTGGACGAGGCCTGCTGACCAGCAACTGCATCGACAACCGCCTGAAATTCGACGGAAAGCTGATCCACAGCAGCTTCAGAACGCGACACGGCAGAACGTGCTTCCGGCACATCTGCGAGTATTGTCATGAGGCCCTCAAGGGCCTCCCTCAGGCGCGCAATCTCTGTAACGGCGGCTTCCGCAGCCGACGCATCACGGCTTTGCAAGTAGATTTCCCGCGCCGCAGAAACTTCCTGAAGCTGCGCGACAGCAGCAGCTGCACTGGCGTTCACCGCAGACTGGTCCCTGAGCTTCTGAATGCTTAAGGTGCCCAGCCCTCCGATCGCTGCGGTCAAAACAACCATAGCAGCAAAACCACCGCCGACTTTGACGGAGAAACGAACATTCCCCAATGGCTTGGTCAACCAGTCCACCACATACACTCCCAAGGCAAATTGCTTCTTCCAGAAACAGTCAGGGGAATGAAAAAAGAATGAAAACCTGCATAAATCCGGTGTACCTGAGTGCCCGAATTAATTCGCATTCTTTACAGTGTTGAAAAACATGGTGCAGACGGCTCGCCAAATTTCATTTTTGAAAGCTGCAAAATTAATAAGCGAGCTTCTTGGGTCAAAGCAAACCTTCTGAAAAACTCAAAAATGCAGCAGAGAAGTCAGGCCGCTTCCCGAATTCTGTAAACGCACCTTCGACCGCCCGACAGCAGATGCTCTTCACGGGACAACGCAACGCCATCGCCAAGCACATCCTGAAATAGACGCATTTCGGACCGGCAAAAGCCTTGGCAAGCGGACGCAGCCGCACAGATGGAACAGTGATTTTCAATCAGAAGAAAACTGCCGTTTTCTTCCTCGACGCTCGCCATATAGCCTTCCCGTGAGCGCAACTCGGCCAATGCCTCCAGTCTGTCCCGCAAAGTCGTCTTACCCTTCAACACCTCTCCATAGAGCTGCCGCGCAGACTTCTCCCGGTGAGAGATCAATTGCTCGATACCACTCTCGCCGTAGAGATCCTTAAGGCCTGAAAGCAAACTGAGGATCAGGCCGGAATGATTGTCCGGGAATTGCCGGTGACCTGCCTCGGTCAGAGACCATTGGCGCTTTGGACGGCCAACGGTTCCCTTTACGTCCTCAAAGAGGACCAGCCCTTCCGCAAGCATGCCATCCAGATGCTGCCTCACCGCAACCGGCGTCACCGACTGTGCGTTGGCCAGTTCAGCCGCCGTTTGAGGGCCAGCAAGTTTCAGAGCATTGAGCAATCTTGTACGCGTTCGGTCAGACATAGGATTCTTCTAACACACCCCGCCAATTAAAAAAAGTTTTTGCTTTTCATATTGGCGCTCGACGCTCCGCATACTATAAAGAAATAAATATCTTTCTTTATATGGTGTTCAGATCATGCCGTACACAGACAAGCCTCCAGCACTCTTCAGTGACCTCCCCAGGCGGGCCACTCTGCTTCAATGCCTTCTTGCCGGTATCCGGTACTGGTACGCAGAGCGTTCGAAGCAGCGCTATTTGCAGGAGATCCCCCTGCAATTGCTTTCAGACGTGCATATGAGTTCCAAAGGAAGAACACTGGAGACATTACGTAGAGAACGGAAAGACGGTTTAATGCAGCTGCGCTGGCGCATCTGACAGGACACCACCGTCCCTCTCCCGAAGCGTCAACAATCCTCGGTGGAGACCTTGAAAAAATTCACGGCGCACTTTTAAGGTCAAGTTATCGTTTGCGCTGTACTGTGCTCGCTCCAAGAGGAGCCCACAGTGACTGCAATTCGCATGCTCTGGAACTGGTTGACCCTAACCAACCAGCATCCTGAACTCATTCTTGCTCAGTTCAAGGAGCTGAAGCGGCAGGTTCCGTTGCTGTATGCATTGCTCATGGTGAACGCCATAGCAGTCTCCTATACGCATTACGGATATGCTCCTAACTATCTGACGATCTGGCTGCTTGGGCCTCTTGTGACCATTTGCGGCCTGCGCAGCTTTCTGTGGCTGCGAACCTCAATTGAAAATGTCACCTATACACGTGCGCTGAAACAGCTCCGTCAGACTGTTTTTCTTAGCGGCATCCTTGCAGGCGGGTTTATTATCTGGTCTCTCGCTCTGGACGGATACGGCGGAGACATGGAACGCGGTCATGTCTCTCTTTTCATAGCGATCACCGTGATCGGCTGCATCTTTTGCCTGATCAATCTGCCTCAGGCCGCGCTCTTGGTTATGAGTGTGGTGACGGTTCCCTATATCGCGTACTACATCAGCATTGATCAGAATGTCTTTCATGCCATTGCACTGAACATCTTTCTTGTCAGCCTTGTGCTCATCCAGGTCCTGCTCAACGGCTATTCGGCATTCCGCGATGTCATTTTCTCCCGGATGGCTCTTGCCGAAAAACAGCATGAGACCGAGATCCTGAGCGAGGAGAATGCCCGCCTGGCCCATACGGATGCCCTCACCGGCCTGCCAAACCGGCGGCACTTTTTCTCAAGGCTGGAGAGCACACTGGCGGGCGCCAGCAGGGAAAACGGAGCTTTCACCATTGGTGTTGTGGATCTGGACCGCTTCAAGGCAGTCAATGACACTTATGGCCATCACTTCGGAGACCTGCTCCTGCAGCAGGTTGGAGACCGCCTAAACGGCCTTTCCGGCAAAACACCCGGACTGGAGATCAGCAGGCTCGGGGGTGACGAGTTTGGTATGATTGTTCAAGGGGAACAGGACGGATTGCTTGCGCTCGGGCAATCCATAAACGAACTTGTTTCCTGCCCTTACAATATCGAAGGCATTCAGGTCACCATCGGCTGCTCGATCGGCCTTGCGAGTTTCCCCGATGCGGGACGTACGGCCCATGAGCTGTTCGACCGTTCCGACTACGCCCTCTACAATTCCAAAACAGAGAGCCGCGGCCAAACTACGCTCTATTCCTCCAAGCATGAGCAGCAGATCCGCTCTGACCGGGCAATCGAAAGCGCTCTCCAGGCAGCGGATCTGGACAGTGAATTAAATGTGTACATGCAGCCAATCCTGGACCTGCAGCGCAATGAAATTGCGGGCTACGAGGCGCTCGCCCAATGGTCCAGCCCTCAGCTGGGCGTTGTCCCTCCGGACAAGTTCATCCCCTTGGCCGAACGCACCGGCCTCATGCGCAACCTTACCCTGACGCTGTTTGGCAAGGCTCTTGCCGGAATGGCATCTCTTCCAAGCCGGCATTATCTCTCGTTCAATTTGTCCGCACATGACATTACCTGCAGCGAAACCGTTCTATTGCTTCTGGCAGCAATCACCCAAAGCAAGGTGGCCGCTTCCCGGATCATGTTCGAGATCACCGAGACATCGGTCATGGATAGTTACGAACTGGCCGAGAAATCGATACGGCTGCTGCGCAGCACGGGAGCGGTCATCGCGCTGGATGACTTCGGAACCGGCTACTCAAGTCTCAGCTATCTGCACCGGCTGCCAATCGACCGGGTGAAAATCGACAAGAGTTTCATTGCGGAAGGCGAAGATGAAACCAGCTGGAAGGTCATTACCTCCATCATCGCCCTCTGCCGCTCCATGTCCTTGGACTGCGTTGTGGAAGGTATCGAGACAAACGAACAGCGAATGCACCTGAAGGGCCTCGGCTGCCGATACATTCAAGGCCATCTCATTGCCGAGCCAATGCCCGCCGGAGAAATTGGGGACTGGCTCAGGAAAAGCAGCTATACAAGCGACGAGGAAACACTCCGGAGAGTACTGGGAGCAGACCAATAATGCCATGTTCCCTATCGCTTAGAGCAGCCGGCAAAAGCCATCGCAACGGCAGCCCCGGAAACGCGACAGTATGAGTTGCCTTCAGATCGAAAGCACCTGACAGTGGCAGCCATGAACCGGTCCGGCGGCACCCGCAGGCAAAAAGACCTCCGCAAGGCCCTGAGAGCCTTGGCCCCTCGTATTCCCATGGCGGACGCGGAGAGCGTCCTGGACCTTGCAGGCTCGCAGCACCTCCGCTGTCTCCCTTTATCAATTGCCTTATGGCAAGCGCTTGCCTCCCGCGTCCGCCATGCTCACAGTGACTATGACGCACTGCTTGCAGACGGCTACGATCGGGACGCGGCCCGATACTTCGTTGCCGACGGAATGAACGAAGTCCTTGAGGACTGGGGTTGCGCGCGGCGTATCGACAAGGATGACGAAGACACGCTCTAACGGCCCCCCTCACTTCCAGGGGAGGCAATCGCTTGCAGTGATCCCTACAACGGACAGGCCAATGGGCAGAGCGATGTTTATGCCCAGAAGCATTTGACAAGTCTATTCTTTGTCCCAAGCGAAGATCTATTGCAAGCAACGGCAAAATCTCTCCGTCCGGCTTTGACAGACCTGCGCCATTTGGCGATTGTGACCTGTCTCCTGCTCTCCTTGCCGAGTCTCTCCATGGCTGAAAACCGCATCGACATGATCCGCCCCGACGCTCCTGAGCTTGCCGCTCACGGAGTTTTCGGTGTTGGCAGGACCACCTTGAGCCTCACCAATCCAGATCAGGTAGATGTCCTTGCCGTCATTGCCGGGGAAAAGGACAAGCGCTACGATCGTCCGCTGACTGTCGAAGTTTTCTATCCCGCGGCAGCGGAGACGCAGCCGGTTCCGATTGACGCGATGATGCGGGACGGATCAATGATCAAGCTGTCCGGGAGGTCCGCACCGGATGTGGAAGCGGATCGCTCCGGCGCCCCATACCCGCTCGTCATCGTGTCCCATGGGTATCCTGGCAACAGGTTCCTGATGAGTCATCTCTTGGAGAACTTCGCCTCCAAAGGCTATGTTGTCGCCGCCATCGACCACGCGGACAGCACCTACGACAATAAGGCAGCTTTTGAGGCCACGCTCGTCAACCGCCCGCTGGACCAGAAATTTGTCCTGAACGAGATGGACCGGCTATCGCGGGAAACAGATACGCTTCTAGGAGGCCTGGTCTCGACAGACCGCACCGGTCTGGTTGGCTTCTCCATGGGAGCCTATGGCGCAGTGATCACCTCTGGTGGTGGCCTTTCCAAGGTTGCAGTTGACGGCAACCGCAAGAAAATCGGTGATCTGCTTGCCATTCACGAAGCGGGGAGCCAGTCCTATGCAGACATGCTGGACGACCGTTTCAAGGCAGTCGTCGCCATCGCTCCCTGGGGCCGTACCAAAGACTACTTCACGGAAGAAACCCTGAAGGGCGTAAGGTTGCCGATGCTCTACGTCGCAGGCAGCCACGACGACATTTCCGGCTACGAAAACGGCATTCGCAAGATCTGGGAAGAAAGCGTCAACACCAGCCGTTACCTGCTGAGCTTCGAGTATGCCAACCACAACGCTGCCGCGCCAATGCCCGCGCCGGAGGAAAGCTTTTCTTACAGCGAAAAGCTCGGCTTTGCACCGTTCGACCATTATGCCGACCCGGTATGGGACACAGTGCGGATGAACAACGTGCTGCAGCACTTTTCCACGGCCTTCCTCGACCTGCACCTGAAGCAGGATCTGGACAAGGCGGCGTATCTCGATCTCATCCCCTCTTCGAACGACGGCGTCTATGCCATGAACGAGGACGGCACACCGAAACAGGAACACACCTACTGGAAGGGGTTTGGCAACCGGACGGCCAAGGGTCTAATGTTCGAGCATCTGCCGGCGGCAAAGTGCACTCTGCCCCTTCAGCCGGGCTCCGGTCCGGTCTTCAGGCCGGATCATAAATCCACTGCTCCGGCACGTGAGCCGTCACTTCTTCGCCAGCTTTGACGACGCCTGGCCTTTCGACAAAGCCGACAAGCCCGCGCAGCCGCCGGGCGACCTTCGGAAACAGGAGGTCCAGCCCTTCGCGCTCTCGGAAATGCTTCGCAATTGATTTGCCTGCATAGCGGCAGGGCGCATTGTCGCCGTCGACCCGGACCACCGCGCCGCCTTCGAAAACGAGACGGGTTCTCGGTGGGATCAGGGACAGGCTGGGTATACCGGAAACGGAGATATTGCCGCCAATCCAGCCCGCGTGAAGCTGTGAAATCTCCATGCGCCCGGCGATCACCGCCAGTTCCTCGATGCTGAGAACCGAAATCTGCCGCTCGTTGCACATTTCCGTACCGCGCGGATACCAGGGCTCACGGCCACCCGAGCACCTGCTGAAGCCGCTGTGCAGGTCGCCTGGAATGCCCTCCATGCCGAGCGTCAGGGCTTCGCAGGAGAAAGTATTGAAGTCCTCGTGAGTTCTTGTCTTGAGAACCTCTTCCACCCGGCCCTTGAGCTTGCGTCCACGGATCACCCTCAAGGCATCAAGAGTCGCGTTCAGAGCAGTTGCATTGGTCACGCAAGAATCTCCGGAAAGATGCGGGAAGCACGGAACAGCAGTTCTCAGGAGCAAAGGCCACGTCCTTACCAATCCCGCCAGCGGCAAACAAGAAGCCAAATTGCTCCAGCCTCTCTTGCGGCGGCACTTCAATCTCAAAAATTACCTGCACAGTTTCACAACTTATGATTTTATTGGTCAGATATAAAATCATAAAGGGAGCCAGCAATGACCAGTCAATGTCTCGAACTGAAGTTCGTGAATTCCACGACCCTTGAAGACAGCAAGGTCTTCATCACGTTTCAGATCATCCCCGGAGGCCAGCCGGACTTCGACGTCACCTATGGCTCCGGGAAAGCAGTTTCCTTCAAAGCAGCCGATTGCATCATATCGGAATCCCTGAGCCTCAAGGACATTGGACCAGCGGGCTTTGAGGTGACCCGCGCAGAAGGCGTCGTCATTTATGTGTCCTATGGGGCACCGCTCACCTCCACCACGTCAGCGCCAGCCTACATTGGAGGCGGCACCGATTATGGCACCCTGTTCCAGCCTTTCGAGCTGACCCGGACCGGCAATCCCGGCGATCAGGGCGACATGACGGCAATCAATTACTTTGCCGCTCCGATGAAGATTTCCAGCTATGGGCAGGACGCCAGCAAACCGCTGCAATCGGTGGGCTATCTGACCGGCGCAAATCAGATCGGAAACGAGATTTCAAAGCTGACCGGCGCAAATCCCCTGTCGCGGATCACCAATACCGGCGGCTATCTCGTGCGCTACATCGGCCCGTCGTCCTTCAATCCGCAAGATGCAACGATCCCGTTCCCGACGTTCGTTCCCTATCTGCAGGCGGTCTACAAGGCTGGCCAGCAAACGAAGATCGCCAACAACAATGCCTTTGTCTATCCGCCTGCCGGCACAAATGGATCGACGAACTACAACTTTATTCTCGACATGACCGCCACAGCCCAGGCCGACGGCAGCATCGTGCTGGATGGAACGATATCGACCGAAATCACCCCCGCCGGACAGGCGCCTTCACCTGGCAAATCCTTCAGCGGATGCAAGCTCACCATCTCCGCTGCGGATGAGAACCTCTATAATGGCGTCATCTACGGCCAGGCCTTTGCCGGCAATTCCGCCGTCAGCTTTTCCGGCGGCTGGAGCGAGCTGAAAGCCTATATCACCTCCCTCGGCCTCGACCCGCAGGACGCCTATGGCACAACCCAGCGGCTCGCGGTTGGAGAGATTACCTCCGGCCTGCTCATGGGCTTTGTCAACAGCCAGGTGACGCCCAAGGGCGGCACCATTCCCATCAAGGACATGACGAGCCGTGACTGGTGGACGATCACACCTGTCATCGCCTTCGAGGACGTTCAGCCGGATCACCCCTACTACAACACCTACGCGCAGGTGATCTATTCAGCTTCAGGCAATGAGGCCTATTCCATTCCTTATAGCGACCGGCTCGGAGACGGTCCTCTGGTCAACAGCGTCTCCTTTGAAAACCAGGATGTCCTGTCCTGGACCGTCGAGTTACTGCCGCCGCTGGCAACTCCAGTCTGACTTCCCGCCCCAAGGAACCGAGCCCAGGCGAGACCAGGCACGATCAAATTAATTGCATCTGAAATAAAAACAACCTTAAGGTGATTTAAGTCAGGAAAATACAGTCAGAGGGTCGCCAGCACGGGTCGATAATGCTGGCGGCTCCGGCACGGAGGAACCTGCATGACATCCTGTATACGGCTTTTCGTATCACTCTTGCTTGCTCTGAGCGGCTTGACCGGCACGGCTCTCAGCCAGGACGAGGTTCCGCCCTGGGCAGACGAGATCGGGCAGGTGACCAATTTTCTCGCCTGCAAGGGCAATCCTTATGCCCTTTGCTACTATTCCGGCCCCGAACAGGCGACCCAGGTGAGAAACGGCTCTCCGTCAATGCCTTGCGTGGTATCACCGGACGGCAAAAGCGCTGACTGCACCTGTTACGCTATCACCGAAGACGATCAGGTGAAGCAGACCTATAATTTTGTCCTGATCGGCTCGATCCTCGATCCGAAGATCCGCGAGGAAACAATCAGCACCTGCGGAGCAGAGGGCGAAAACTGCAGAAACATGAAGAACCTGGCTCTGTGCAACACCAGCAAGAATATGCCCGGCTGCACCGTGGCGCCGGTCTGCAGCCACCTGGGCTCGATCGCAGGCAACAAGCTGCCGACGCTTTATCCGGGCGGCAATGCGAAACTGATCTCCACTTTCAGCTTTGCCTATGCGGGCGATCACCCGTTCGGCTCGACCGACTGCAGCGCAACGCCCGGCCCCTATGCCGGCTGCATGACCGCCCCCTGCACGGCGGCGGAAAACGGCGAAACCACCTGCAAATGCCCGATCTACAACGGGCCTTATCAGGTCGGCCTTCAACTCGGCAAGCTGCCTCCCTTAAGCTGCGATATCTCCCCCAACGTCTGGTCCGCAGCCGAAAATCCCGGCAACTGAGCAGCCCCCCCGAGTGCGGCAGGTCTCCGGATCTGCCGCGCCCTCACTCAGCCGCGAAGAGACCGGTCGGATAGCCATCCAGACTGACCTGGTTCTTTTCGCGCTGATAGGCTTCCAGCTCCTCCGGCGACTTGTTGTCTGCCCAGCGGTCAAGCGACCCACGCTCGCCCCTGTAGTCGAACAGAGGCACACCGAAACCGCAGGAGGTCTGGACCAGATCAATATCGATCAGGATCATCTGCCGCGCCCCCGGAGGCTCATTTCCCTCAAAGGGACCGGCCAGAAGCTCCGCATATTCCGCACTCTCCCGCCGGATCACCCGCCCGCTTCCATAAAGACGCAGGATCTGGGGTGGCCCTTCAACAGCGCAAAACATGATGGTCAGCCGGTTGAGCTGGCCAAGATGGGCCGCCGTCTCGTTGCTGGAGCCGGTCTGATCCAGATAGACCACCTGGTTCGGCCCGAGAATCCGCAGGGCCGTGGCAGGTTTCGGCGAGACATTGACCCGGCCGGCTGGAGCGGCGGAGCCGGTGAAAAAGATATGCTGCCGCGAAATGAAATCCGACAGGCGGCTGTCGATGGATGGAAATTGCTTGGCCATGCGTTTTCTCCCTCTGGCAGCCCAAGGCTGCCGCGGGCCGGCGGTCCGGTCAATTTAGCAAAACTCAACACAGGATAAAAAACCCAACAGCACAATCATTGGTTATATTGAATATTAGAATATTAGTAATCTAGAGTAGTCTGAGGCCTGCCTTCGGCGCTGATGTGACACGGCCTGCGCAGGAAGGAGCGCACCGCGCCGTGAATTGAAGTGAAGTGAAGTGAAGTGAAGAGATTCACACAGCAAGCGCCTAAGGCAGACTGGTCGAAGCCCGTATCTTGGGAGGGATACATGACATTGTTCCGCAGTTCCTGCACCATGCGCAGCCTTATGGGCGCGCTCACACTATCAGCCCTCAGCTCGTCAGCCTTCGCCCTGCCGGACGGTATATCTGCAGCTGCAGTTTCACTGTCCCGTGAGGCAGCCCCGATGGGCTGGGCCACACAGGATGGCGGCACCACGGGTGGCGCTGCAGCTGACGAAGCCAATGTTTATCTTGCCCGCAACCGGAAAGACCTCATTGCCGCGCTGGGAGGCGGCAACGCGACCAATGCCAAGGACGATACGCCGCGCATTATCTTCATCACCGGCACCATTGACCTAACGGCTGGGGACGACGGCACACCCCTCAAGCAGGAAGATTTCGCCCAGCCCGGGTTCGACTTCGATGCCTATATAGAGGCCTATGATCCGGAGACCTACGGCTTCGACAAGGAGCCGGAAGGGCCGCTGGAGGACGCGCGCAAGGCCTCGCAAAAAGCCCAAGCCGCCCATACTGTTATCCGCATTGGATCCAACAAGACGCTGATTGGTGTGCCCGGCGCGAAGATCATCAATGGAACGCTCCTCCTTAAGGAAGTGGACAATGTGATCATCCGCAACATCACCTTTGAGGACAGCTATGACATGTTCCCCCAATGGGATGGCACGGATGGTTCAAAAGGCCATTGGAATTCAGAGTACGACCTCATTTCCATTGAGGACGCGCGCCGCATCTGGATCGACCACGCAGCCTTTTCAGACGGAGCACGGCCCGATGAAACCGCACAGGTGGTCTTTGGTGAACACATCCAGCACCACGATGGACTGATCGACATCAAGAAACTCGCGGATCTTATCACCATCTCCAACAGCGTCTTCCGCGATCATGACAAGACCCACCTGATCGGCTCATCCGACAAGCGGGTGGAAAACCGCGGTCTTCTGAAAGTGACCTTTACCGGCAACTGGTACGACAATGTCCGCCAACGTATGCCGCGGGTACGCTTCGGCCAGGTCCATATGCTTGGCAATCTGTTCACGCCGCGCCTTGATGGCCCCTACCCGTTCCTCTACGCCTTTGGTGCAGGCAAGGAGAGCAAGATCCTCGCAGAGAACAACGTGTTTGAAGCAGAAGGGCTCGATGCTGCTGCAATCGTCGGCAATTACAAGGGCACGTCGCTGACGGTTTCCGGCACGGTTTTGAACGGACAGCCCGTGGACCCGGTTGCCGCCTTCAATACGGCAAATCCGGAGAAAACGCTGGGCAACAAGACCGGCTGGACACCTCCTTATGATTACACCAAGCCGGACCCGGCTTCCGTCAGCACCGCTGTCCGTGCCACGGCGGGACCAACCCTGACCATGTGACACAAACAAAAAAGGCGGACCAAACGGCCCGCCTTTCCCATTTTCAATCACCAGAGCTGTCCCTCAGCGGGTCAGAGGCTTGTACTTGATGCGGCGCGGATCGGCGGCATGGGCGCCGAGGCGGCGGACCTTGTCCTTTTCATAATCTTCGAAGTTGCCTTCGAACCACTCCACATGGCTGTCGCCTTCAAAGGCGAGCATGTGCGTGGCCAGACGGTCGAGGAACATACGGTCGTGCGAGATGACCACGGCACAGCCGGCGTAGTTTTCCAGCGCGTCTTCCAGAGCGGCCAGGGTCTCAGTGTCGAGGTCGTTGGTCGGCTCATCGAGCAGGAGAACGTTCGCGCCCTGCTTCAGCACCTTGGCAAGATGCACGCGGTTGCGCTGACCACCGGAGAGGTCCCCCACCTTCGCCTGCTGAGCCGGGCCTTTGAAGTTGAAGGACGAGCAATAGGCGCGGGAGTTGATTTCCTTGTCGTCGAGATAGATCACCTCGGCACCGCCGGAGATTTCTTCCCAGACGTTATTGTTCGGGTTCAAGGCGTCGCGCGACTGATCCACATAACCCATGTGCACGGTATCGCCGACAATGACCTCGCCGCTGTCCGGCTTTTCCTGGCCGGTCAGCATCTTGAACAGGGTCGACTTACCGGCGCCGTTCGGGCCGATCACGCCAACAATGCCACCGCGCGGCAGCTTGAAGGACAGGTTGTCGATCAGCAGACGGTCGCCGAAGCCCTTGGAAACGTTCTTCAGTTCAATGACGTTTGCCCCCAGACGCTCACCCACCGGGATGAGGATCTGTTCGATCGAGGGCATACGCTCTTCCTGAGCCGACAGCAGGTCTTCGTAAGCCTTGATACGCGCCTTGGACTTGGTCTGGCGGCCCTTCGGCGACATGCCCATCCATTCGCGCTCACGGGCAATCGCCCGGTTGCGGGCCATGTCCTCACGGCCTTCCTGGATCATGCGCTTGGACTTCTTCTCCAGATAGGAAGAGTAGTTGCCTTCGTACGGAATGCCCTGGCCGCGGTCCAGCTCGAGAATCCAGCCGGTCACGTTGTCGAGGAAGTAACGGTCGTGGGTGATAATCAGCACGGAGCCCTTGAACTCGCGCAGGTGGCGTTCCAGCCAATGCACGGTTTCAGCGTCCAGGTGGTTGGTCGGCTCATCGAGCAGCAGCAGGTCCGGCTCGCTGAGCAGCAGCTTGCACAGCGCCACTCGGCGGCGCTCACCACCAGACAGGTTGGTCACATCGGCATCTTCCGGCGGGCAGCGCAGAGCTTCCATCGCCATGTCGACCTTGCTCTCCAGATTCCAGAGATCTTCGGCGTCGATGATGTCCTGGAGCTTCGCGCCTTCCTCGGCCGTCTCGTCCGAGTAGTTCATCATCAGCTCGTTATAGCGGTCGACGATCGCCTGCTTGTGGGCCACGCCGTCCATGCAGTTTTCCTTGACCGTCTTGGACTCGTCCAGCTGCGGTTCCTGCGGCAAATAGCCGACCTTGGCGCCTTCTGCGGCCCAGGCTTCGCCGGTGTACTCCTTGTCGAGACCCGCCATGATCTTGAGCAGGGTCGACTTACCGGCACCGTTCGGGCCGAGAATACCGATCTTGGCGTCCGGGTAGAACGACAGATGGATGTTGTCGAGCACCTTCTTGCCGTTATAGGCCTTGGAGAGGCCATGCATATGATAGATGAACTGGCGCGCCATGGGGCTCCGCATCTCCGCGTGTTGAATGGTGGAATCCGGGGATCTTTTGCCGGTCTTTTACGGGAGATTGGATGCGGGGGCAATGGGGCAAGCCCGGGTTGGTACTATCTCCCCATCGCCTCGCTCCTCAGAAGAGATCACTCGCTCAAATTCAGCGCATCCGCCTTGATGCCCATCTTTTCCAAGGTCTCCTGCACGGCATCCATCATGGGCGGCGGGCCGCAGAGGTAGAAGCGTTTGTCGCGGCCAGAAACCAGTTCGCGCAGGAGTTCCTCATCCACGCGTCCGTGGTAGGTGCCAGCGGTGTCAGCCTTGGAGAGCACATGGTCGACCTTCAGGCCCGCCATTGCGTCCAGCTCTTCCCGGCAGATGATGTCGTCCTCGGTCTTGTTGGCAAAGATCAGCTGATTGCCGGCAAGCTCGCCCTTGCGGCGCAGCTCGCGCAGGATGGCCAGGAAAGGCGTAATGCCTGCGCCACCGGCAATGAAGACCCCCTCTCCCTCATAGCGGAAGGTTTCGAACGGCTGGTCGATCAGAAGAGCGTCGCCAGCATTCAGCTTGTGCAGCTCTTCCGTCATACCATCGTGCTCCGGATAACCCTTGATGGTGAACTCAAGGGTCTCCGCATCCGGCAGCGATGTCATGGTGAAGGGGTGCCCGTCGTCCCGGCATCCCTCCTTATCGAGAGCAAGCTCCGTTGCATCGCCGACCTTATAATCAAAGCCCTGCGGGCGCTTAAGCGTGAACCGCTTCACGTCATGGGTGATGGTTTCGACAGCGAGAATTTCCGTTTTCTGCATGACACACCTCTTTGTTTCCCTGGAAAGACAACGAGGCAAGACCGGATCGGGTTCCAATCCGTGGCGGCGAACTCAGCTGCTGCGAATGATGACAGGCCTTTCCTCCCGCGCCGATTGGAGAATGGCCTCTATCACCTTGAGCGCCTGAAGCCCATCGCGGGCAGTCACGCGCGGGGCCTCCTCTCCCCGGATGACACCAGCAAAATGACGCATCTGGCGGACCAGCGGATCCTCGAAGGAATAGGCCTGCTGAGAGGCATCGATCGGCTCCCACCAGCCGCGCGCCTGTCCCTGATGCCAAAGCTTCAGGGCGGGCAGCTCCAACGAGCCGTGGGTTCCGCCTATCAGATAGCAGGCCTCGCCCGTGGGCGGATAGGCGGGGTTTTCCCGTGCCGTCAGCTCCCAGCTCCAGGGCGCAACGGCGGTATCGGAAATGTTGGCTGTGCCCAGCGCACCACTTTCAAACACAAAGCTCACCACGGCGCTGTCCTCCACCGCGTGCCCGCGGATACGGCGGCTTGAAAAACAGCTGACCTTTTCGACCGGCCCGCAAAGATGCTGCATCAGATCAATATCGTGGATGAGATTGGTATAGACCGGCCCAGCGCCCGGCTGGCGGCGCCAGTCCGGAGCAAAATAATCTTCCGGCTTGAACAGCCAGCCCATGACATTGACCGAAACGACCTGTCCAAAACGCCCCTCACCGATGAGGGTCTTCGCCTTTTCGATCAGAGGATTGTAGCGCCGGTGGTGCCCGGCAAGCAGCGGCACGCCCGCCAACTCGCCAGCCATGACCAGCCGCTCGCCCTCGTCAGACCCGACCGCGACCGGTTTTTCCACCAGCGCCGGAATGCCCGCCTCAACAGCCTGAAGGCCATTGGCCACATGCGCCTGATTGGGTGTGGCTATCACCAATCCATCTGGACGGTCAGCCTCGATAAGCTCTGAAATACCCGGATACCAGGGAACGCCCAGCTCCGCCGCATAGGCTTTTGCAACGTCTCCCGGATCCGCGATTGCGGCGAGGCGGGCCGCCCCCCCGGTCTGCGCTATGGCCGAGATGTGTTTCCGCCCGATCATCCCGGCACCTGCGACGGCGATCCTGACTGCCTCACCCATGATCAAGTCCTCCCGCCCATCAGATTGGGCCGGAGCCAACGCCCTGCGCAAGGCCGAAATCACGCGGCGCGCGGGTCAAGTGCAGTGAGGTTCAGAGGTCCAGACAAAGCAAAATTCACGGAACTTTAGTACATATATTTGAAAATTACTTTAGATCAACAGCGATTATATCTAAATGTTTCCAGTATTAAGAAGAAAAATCAAGGAAGACCAAGGATCAGTTCTCCCTATATTCGCAGTAATGATTCTGCTTGTAACTGTCACAGCAGGAGCGGGCATCGATTTTGCGCGCGCAGTCAATCTGCGGGAAAAGCTCAGCATTGCGCTGGACGCCTCTGCCTTGACGCTTGCGGTCGAACTTTCGACCAGCACCATGACCGATGATGAAATCACCTCGTCGCTGCGAAAGGTGTTCGCCGCCAACTTTTTTGACGACACCTACTTGGAAACAGCACTCGCCAATCTCAGCTACACGCTCGACACGGATGAAGGCACGGTTGACATTTCGACAAAGGCCGCCGTGCCGACAACCTTCATTCAACTCGGCGGGATAGGGCCGGAAACGCTGACTGTCAGCGTCAACACCGAGGTCGCTTTCTCACAGTATGAAGTCGAACTCGCGCTGGTTCTGGACGTGACAGGGTCCATGAGAAGCGACATCAGCACCTTGCAGGAAGCGACGGAGAGCCTTGTCGACACGCTGATTTCGGAAACCGCAACAAGCTCCACCAGCAAGGTCAAGATCTCTATCGTCCCCTACAGCCAGGGCGTCAATCTTGGCAGCTATGCCTCCACGGTCAGCAATGGCAATGCCTCCAGCAATTGCGTGACCGAGCGTCTTGGCGAAGCGCAATATACGGACGATCCATACGATTACACGCCTGACGATGCCACTGCGGTCAGCGATACCTATTTCGGCGGCGGCAGCAGCAGCTGCCCCAGCAGCAAGATGACACTTCTGCCGCTGACGAGCGACCGGGACGATCTGATGGACAAGATCGATGACTTGGCAGCCAGCGGCGGCACAGCTGGGCAAACCGGTGTCGCTTGGGGATGGTACACGTTGTCGCCCAACTGGGCTGATCTCTGGCCGTCGGAGAGCGCCCCCTCGGACTATGACGAGGACGGAGTGATCAAATTCGCCGTCATCATGACTGATGGCGACAACAATGCCTATTACGGACTGGAGACAACCAAGACCTGCACCCGTTCCGGCGGCGGCTTTGGCCATGGGAATTCAAGCCAGACCTGTACAACCTCGACCAACTGGGCCGGATATAGCGAGAACGAAGGCTATAACAACACGTCCTCGACACGGGCACGGACACTTTGCACGGCCATGAAGGAAAAAGGCATCACTGTTTACGGGGTCTATTTCGGTACCAACAGCAGCTCTGCTGGAGCCTTGAACATGAGCGCATGCGCCAGCAGCAGTTCGAACTTCTATCTGGCCTCCTCAAGCTCTGAGCTGATCAGCGCCTTTGGTAATATCGCCAAGACCATTCAGGCGATCCGCCTGACCAAGTAGCCCTGTGAATTGCGGAATTTTCGTTAGGGTGCGGAGCCAAAACGTACCGGCCTGCAGCCAGCCGGTCTTGCGGCCGACGGCCTTCCCCTCCTAGAGTTCGGCCCAAGAAACAATCTTCACGCAAAGCGTGCAGGATTAAAACCGGGAGGACAGCAATGGGAAGCGCTTTGACCGCAGGAGATATCCTGCCACAAGAAGCAGATGCACTGCTCGTGGGGCGGGTATGGGATGAAGCCGCAGCGGGCCCCTCTCCTGTGCTCGTGGATGGCTCCAGCCTGCGTGATCTTTCGAAGCTTGCCCCCACGATGTCAGCCCTGCTGGAGCTGCCGGATCTGATTGCCCGCCTTCAGGACAAGTCCGCCTATCCCCTCCTGGGGGAGCTGGATGAGTATATTTCCGGCAGCAAAGGCCTGCTGCTCGCTCCATGCGACCTTCAGGCGGTCAAGGCCGCTGGCGTCACCTTCGCAGACAGCATGCTGGAGCGGGTGATTGAAGAACAGGCCAAGGGAGACCCGAAGCGCGCTGATGAAATCCGCGCAAGGCTTGCGCCCGTCATCGGCGAAAACCTGAAAGGCGTAAAGGCCGGATCGGACAAGGCTGCAGAGGTGAAAAAACTTCTGCAGGAAATGAACCTCTGGTCCCAGTATCTGGAAGTCGGCATTGGCCCGGATGCGGAGATCTTCACCAAGGCTCCAGCCATGGCGTCCGTGGGCTGTGGGGCTAAGGTGGGCATCCACCCCATTTCCGACTGGAACAATCCGGAACCCGAAGTGGTTCTGGCCATTCGTTCAGACGGCCAGATCGTGGGAGCGACGCTCGGCAATGACGTCAATCTGCGAGATGTGGAAGGCCGCTCCGCTCTTCTGCTTGGTAAGGCTAAGGACAACAATGCCTCTTGCGCCATCGGCCCCTTCATCCGGCTTGTGGATAAGAGTTTTGAAGTTGCGAATATCGGCACTCTGGACGTGTCGCTGAAAGTGACCGGCGATGACGGCTTCGAAATGTCCGGCGTGTCTCACATGTCCGCCATCAGCCGCTCGCCGGAAACCCTTGCGTCCCAGACATTGAACGCCAATCACCAGTATCCGGACGGTGCCATGCTGTTCCTCGGCACCATGTTCGCCCCGACCAAGGATCGGCGCGGCGCAGGGCAAGGCTTTACCCATGAGACGGGTGACAGGGTGGAGATCTCCTCTCCGCGTCTTGGCAGCCTGATCAACTGGGTGGACCGGACCGACCGGATCACTCCCTGGACCTTCGGCATTGGCGCTCTGATGGCGAACCTGGCAAAGCGGGGCTTGCTCTGAGTTCAGCTCGGTTGGCGCTGGTCCATCGGGGCAAAGGACCAGCGCACCTCACCTCCAGCTAGACCCTTTCCAGAGCGGTCTGCGTCAAAATACGCTTGCGCTTATTTATATACTAAGTTATATATCTTGTTATTATTTTGGAGGAACAATGGTGGAAGACGTCATCCGCGCATTGGGGCACGCGACGCTGGGCAGCCGGTTGCGAAGGCTAGGAGAGCGGCTGCAGGCAGAGGCCCAGGAGCTGACTGGTCTGTTGACAGGAGAGGAGCTCCCCTCCCCCCACCATACCGTTCTGGGGGCGCTCAGCCGCAACGGCCCAATGAATATCGGCGATCTCGCAGTCTGCCTTGGGCAAGCCCAGCCGGGGGTGACGCGCATGATCGGCAAGATGAAAACCGCCGGCCTCGTCATCGCACACACCGATCTTTCAGACCGGCGCGTGAGCACCATTCACCTGACGGAGAGGGGCAAAAAGCGGATTGCGGAGCTGGAGGCCCTCCATTGGCCCGCTGTCGAAGCAGGTGTCGCAACGCTCTGTGGGCAGCTTGAAGGCAGCCTGCTTGATCAGCTGACTGGCCTTGAAACCCTGCTCAACGAAAAATCCCTGAAGCAGCGCGTTCTTGAAGCGCAATCGCAAGAGAATGAACCATGACCCAGTCTGATGATCCTCTGGAAAAAGTTGTCTGGAATTCCCTTTCCAGCCGCCATTCCCGTTTCGCTCTTGGCACAGACAAGGCAAAGCGGTTCAACCCG
Organism: Roseibium litorale; assembly: GCF_014842915.1. GTDB lineage: Bacteria > Pseudomonadota > Alphaproteobacteria > Rhizobiales > Stappiaceae > Roseibium > Roseibium litorale. Next base: position 751,924 of record NZ_JACYXI010000001.1, read on the forward strand.
GACATCTCCCCCTTTGCGGCAACAGGGGATAACACGCGTGAGAGCCTTCAGGATCTTGCCTCCCTGCTTTCCGGTTCCCAGGACGAAGTCTACTTCATTCAGGTCCAACCGGTCTGTCTCCCGGATGAGATGGAACTGCGCATGAAGGCAGACGGGTTGCTGCTGGTCAGGGAGCGCGATGCTCCGGACCTAGCATGCGGTCATGTGATCCAGGATCTTGGCCCGGCAGATGCGGAAGAGATGCTGGATCTTGCGCTCCTGACCAAACCTGGCCCCTTCAAGCTCAGAACACGGGAACTCGGCCGCTTTATCGGTGTGCGGATCGATGGCAGGCTTGCCGCAATGGCGGGCGAGCGGATGAGCCTGGAAGGATACACGGAAGTCAGCGGCGTCTGCACTCACCCCGATTTCCGCAGCAAGGGCCTTGCTGCCGCCCTGTCTGATGAAGTCAGCAGACGGATCGCCGCGCGTGGGGACACGCCCTTCCTGCACTCCTACGCCAGCAACGAGGGGGCCCTGAAGCTTTACCGCAAGCTGGGATTTGCAGTCCGGCATCGCGTCAACGTGGCAATTGCTGGTTTGCGCGGGTAAGGCGTCAGCGGTCCCTGATTCCATACCAGCCATAGGCTCCGAGGAGATACAGCTGGCGCAAGGCAGGCAAGGGAAACTTGCGGGGAGCTGAGCCAAGAACAAGAGGCAAATCCTGGGGCTTCACCTGACCCAGGATCATCCCTCCCACCTTTTCCCCGCAAAGAGACGCCATGGCAACACCGCTGCCATGATACGCAAGTGACGCGAATACGCCGTCCATTCCCGGCACAGGCCCGGTGAAGGCTGTCCGGTTGCGGTTAAGGGCAACATGCCCGTGCCAGGCATATTCGGTTTCCACATTCGCCCAGGCCGGAAACATGCGCTCGAAATCCGCCCGCCCGCGCATCTGCATACGCTTCAAGGCCTCTGGCGTCTCGAAGATGCCGCCGCGCGTGCCGAACAAAAACCTCCGGTCCGGCATCAGTCTGAAATAATGCAGCAAGGTCCGGGTGTCCGCTGCCATGAGACCCGAGGTCCAGCCCTGCTCCGACAACTCGTCATCGCTCAAAGGCCGCGTGACAAGAATCGAGGACATCACGGGCAGCAACCTGCCAGAAAGCCAGGCGGGCGCGCCCTCGCGGCTATAAGCATTGCCGGCAAGAAGAACCCGTGGCGCACGGACACTGCCAAGGCGTGTCACTAAGCGCCAATCGCTGCCCTCGCGTTTCATGCTAGTCACTTCCGAATGCGCAAATATGCGGGCGCCAAGATTCCGAACCTTGCCGGCCAACGCCAGGACATAGCGCAAGGGATGCAGGGCAAAGCCCTGAGGCACATGCATCGCGCCGTGAAACTCAGGTCCGGACAGGCCGCGCCTTGCCGCTTCTTCTCTGCTCAGCACCCGCGCCCCCAGCCCGAAATTGCTGTTCAGATACTCGGCCTCAGGGGCAAAGCCTTCAAAATCCTTGGGCCTGTGAGCCAGATAGACCTCACCGCGCGAATGGCGGGCAGCGTCCACATCCCAGCTTGCCAGCCGCTCGCCCACCAGATCCATCGCTTCGCATTGATAAGCGACAAACCGCCGGGTTTCGTCCAGACCATATTGGCGCACAAGATCAGGGTAATTACGTTTGGTGCCACCAAAGCAGCAGAACCCTCCATTTCGCCCGGAAGCCCCCCAGCCCACCCGGCGCGCATCCAGAACACAAACGGACACGCCGCAAGCGGCGAGTTTGAGCGCTGCGGAAAGCCCCGTATATCCGGCACCAATGATGGCAACGTCGAAACGGGCATCCCCGACAAGCTGGCGGTCTTCCTTGATGGCACCGGCGGTCGCTTCCCAATAGCTGCCAGCTGTCATCCCTTCTTTTTCGCCAACCTGCCCCATCCGTTCAGATCCCCAGCTTGTCGCGCAGGGAAAACCAGGTCATGGCCAGAAGCAGAAGCGGGAACCGGAGCCTGTCGCCGCCAGGGAAAGCAGGAATCCGGAGGCTCTCGAAAATATCGAACCGTTCCTCGCGCCCGCTGATGGCTTCGGCAACAATCCGTCCCGCCAGCGTACCCATAGCGACCCCATGGCCGGAATAGCCGGTGGCAGTCAACACATTCGGCGCAACTCTCGCGAAATAGGGCATCCGCTTTGTCGTGATGGCAAGTGTGCCGCCCCAGCCATAGTCGATCCGGGCATCCTTCAGCTGCGGGAAAATATCGAGCATGGGCTTGCGGACAAAACTCTTGATGTCCTCCGGAAAACGGTAGCCGTAGTTCTCCCCACCGCCGAACAGCAGCCGCCGGTCGGCTGAAAGCCGGAAGTAGTTGATCACAAACTTGCTGTCGGCCACGGCCGCATTGTTCCGGATAAGGTCCTCCGCCTCGCTTTCGGCAAACGGCTCCGTCGCAATGATGAAGTTGTTGATCGGCATGACATGGGATGCGGTTGTCCGGTCCAGCCTGCCGAGATAGCCGTTGCAGCCCAGCACAAGATGCCTGGCTAGAACCGATCCTTGAGCCGTCGTGACGGTAACGCCTGCACCGGTCGTCTCGTAGGATTCCGCCTTGGACATCTCAAAGATCTGAGCGCCAGATCTGGCCGCCACGGCAGCAAGACCTAGCGCAAAATTCAGCGGATGAAGATGCCCGGCGCCAAGATCGATCGCACCGCCGAAATAGGCCGGGCTGCCAACCGCATGGCGCATTTTTTCTTCATCGAGAAACCGGATCTTGTCGTAGCCATAAACCTCCAGCAGGTGGTCCACATATTCGCGCGTTTCCGGCACCAAGCCGGGGCGATGAACCGCCTCGATGATCCCCGGAGCGTAGTCGCACTCAATGGAATGACGCACGATGAGATCCTGGACGACGGCCTTGGATTCCTCACCCAGCGCCCATAGCCGGCGGGCATGGTCAATACCATACCGGTTTTCGAGCGTTATCTGGTCCGTGCGCTGACCCGAGCCCACCTGGCCGCCATTGCGTCCGGAAGCCCCCCAACCAACCCTGTTGGCCTCAAGCAGCACAACTGAAAGGCCCCGCTCGACAAGATGGAGAGCTGCCGACAGGCCGGTATAGCCCCCTCCGACCACACAGACATCGCAGCGGATCTCTCCGGCCATCTGGGGATACCGCTCACGCCTGTTTGCTGTCGCAGCATAATAGGAGGGCGCGTGCTGTCCGGCGGTGTCGTTCGCAGTCAGGAGGTCAAGCGATCGGGACATGATGGTTTCAGGCTTGAATTTGGATGTGACAGGCTCTGGCAAGACCTTCAAACGCCTGACCCGATTTTGCAAGCCATAAGGACAAGTTGCGGCAACTTTACCAGAAATTCCAATCAGCTACCGGCCACATACCCACCTGTTCCCAGCCGGAAACGATTGCGCAAGGCGGGTGCGCGAAGCTTGCCGATAGGTTACACCCAAACCAATTGGCAAATTTCAAAGCCTGAAGGAAGCGGGAGAAAAACCATGATCAAGAGCAACACCTACCATCCGTTCTTCCGCCCGCTCTGGCGCCGGATTGCCCTGGTTGCGTCCTGTCTGCTCTGGGCAGGCTTCGAGGCCTATATGGGCAACAGCTCCTGGGCCCTCATCATGCTGGCAATCAGCGCCTATGCGGCTTGGGCCTATCTTTTCGCCTGGCAGGAGCCGGAAACGGCCACTGAAGACAAAAAGCCTGGCAGCCAGCCGTAAATGGCAACTCTCTCTTCGGCAGCCCAGCGTCTCAGAAGATGCCATTTGCCTTTTGCAAGGTCCGCACATAGGTAACGATCTGAACAAGCTCATCATCGGTGACATCCGGCACCGGCGGCATGTTCCCGAATGGCCAGTGATGCGCCCTGACGCCACGCCTTGCGGCGATAACAAAGGCCATGTCGCCATGATGGTTCGGTTCATAAATCTTGTGAATCAGAGGGGGCGCAACACCATCCTGACCGGCGGCGTTCTTGCCATGACAGACCGCGCAATTGCCGTTGAAGGCAATCTCGCCTTCAGCCGCGGGACCTGAAAGCTCCGGCACTTTGACGGAGACGATCGGCACCCCTGTCTTCCCTCCCTCCTGCGGCTGAGGTTTGACCAGATACCAAGCAGCACCGGCAGCAACAATCAACGCAGATACAATGACCAATCGGTTCAGGCGCATGGTCCCCCCGCAAGATCGTTGATAATCGGGCAGTCCGGACGCCGGTCTCCGTGGCAGGAATGCGCAAGAGCGCTCAAGGTCGCTTTCAGCTCCGTCAGTTCCTTGATCTTCTGATCGATCTCGTGAACCTTCGCCTCGGCGATGGCTTTCACATCTGCACTGGCCCGGTGCTTGTCGTCATAAAGAGACAGCAGCAGGCGGCACTCCTCAATGGTGAACCCGAGGCTGCGGGACCTTTGCAGAAACCGCAGGCGGTGCACGTCGATTGGCGAATAGTCACGGTAACCGTTCTCCGAACGCAGAGGATTGATCAGGCCGATTTCCTCATAATAGCGGATGGTCTTGCGGGGCAATTTCGCTTGCTCCGCAGCGTCGCCAATGTTCATCCCTCCACCTCCTTTAAGAACCACTTCCGAGAGGCAGGACGAGTGGCCTCTCGCGGCAGCTGCGCGTTGCCGATGGGGTCCATCCCAGCCTCAGCGCAACTCATACAGTCATAAAGGTTCCAGCAACCGGAAGGTCAAGGCGTAGAAAGTCTGGCGCGCATCAAACCATCCTTCAAATACCAACGCCGTACCCGTGCGTTTAAGCAAAGCGGACGCGGCGTTCAGAACTGTATCCGTTCTGGAAGGTCAAGCAGCCGTGGCGCGGGCGGCCAGATCCTTCAGGAGAACGGCTTGCCCTGTGCGGGCGGACTCCTGCGCTGCCATCCCCATCAGCACGGCCATGCTTCCATCCTGAACCGTCACTTCCGGAGCGGACTTCTGTCCTCGCACCACAGCCAGGAACCCTTCGTGCTGATAGAAGGTAGAACCGTTGTGGTCGCCTGCGGCCAGCAATTTCGGATCAACCGGAATTTCCAACACGCGCGGGCCTTTCGGATTGCGGGGGCTGACAATGACCTGAGGCACGGGCGGCTCACCCAGGTGCTCCGGCCAGAACCGGCCCGGACCGGGAACCAGTGCTTCAATCTTACCCACTGGCCCAACAGCAGAGATTTCCTCCTGATACCTTGCACCTTCTGCGAACATGCAAAGTTCAAGAAGCGCGCGGGCACCGTTTTCAAAATCAACGATCACATAACCATTATCGAGAATATCCGGCGTCTCGCCGTCATAGCGCTCGTCCAGATGATTGGCGTTCTGCCCAGCAGAAGCCATCACCCGCACCGGATCCGATTTCAGGATGAAGCGCATCAAGTCGAAGAAGTGGCAGCATTTCTCGACGAAGGTTCCGCCAGTATTGCGATTGAACCGGTTCCAGTTGCCGACTTTCTCCAGGAACGGAAACCGGTGTTCGCGGATCGTCAGCATCTTGATTCCACCAGTTGCTTGCTCTGCCTGCTCGACGAGAGCCGCCACGGGAGGCATGTAGCGGTATTCCATCGCCACCCAGACCGGTGCCGGATAGCTGGCGCGGAACGCTTCGATCTTGGCCAGATCCGCCGGATCGGTAAAAAGCGGCTTTTCAACCAGCACCGGCAGCGGACGGGTGGCTCGGATTTCCTCAAGCTGTTCGGCATGGCGGAAATTGGGGCTGGCGATCAGAAGACAATCCAGCTCCTCGACCTTGAGCAACTCGGCAATCGAGGAGGTGAAGACCGCTTCGGGCGCCAGCTCACGCGCGGCAGCCGCCATCCCGGTATCCGGCTCGTAGATCGCGGCGACGCGGGTGCCCGGCAGCAGCGCAATATTGCGCAGATGCTCCTGCCCCATCATGCCGCAGCCGATGATGCCGTAATTCGTCAGTCCGGACATTTTTCACTCCTCATTTCAGGCGCTGCACATAGAGCGCCTTGTCCGTGTCGAACCATGTTTTGGAAAACTCGACGGGCTTGCCGCCGTCCGCCCAACTCAAGCGCTCAATATAGCCGGCGATGGTGCCAGGCTTCTTGCCAAAGGCCTCCGGCGCCCAGTCCGGCACGCTACCTATGCCCACCCGGTCCTCAGCACGGGTGATCCAGAAGCCCAGCTGCTTGCGGTAATAGTGATAGAGAGAATCGGAGAGCTGATCGGCCCGCACCTCACCAGCACCCGCATCCAGCCAGATCTCTTCCACGGCAATGGTAGTGTCATTCAGATAGCGCAGACGGCGCACGCGCGAGCCTCTGGTCGAAGTGCCGAATGCAGGCAGTTCTTGAGGTTTCTCTACGGACTGCACATCCAGATTGTCCGCTCGCGGCAAGCCCCCGCCCTCCAGAAGCTCAAGCCGGAACATCGCATAGACACTGTCCGTCTGCGGTTGCTGGCGGATATAGTTTCCCGAGCCTTGGACCCGCTCCAAAAGCCCCTTGTGAGTCAATTCCGCCAAGGCCTTGCGCAGCGTTCCGACCGAGATACCGAGGCTGGCAGCCATGTCCCGTTCGGGTGGCAATCGTTCACCATCGATCAGGCGCCCAGCAGCAATATCACGGATCAGCAGCTCGCTGATCTGGACGTAGATCGGCAGTGCATTCGGGTTCTGAACTCGGCCTGTCATAGGGCGCGGCAACCTGTCACCAGCAAAATTGATACACTATTGATTTACATCAAGGCGAATGCTACGCAAGTGGAAATCACACTAAAAGCGTTGGGAGGAAGGAATGACGATCGTCCCGGTAACATCCGCGGACCTTGATGCCGCCGAGGTGTCCTGGTTTGCCGCCTTGTGCTCGGATGACTACCAGTTCCTGGGCATTCCCGATGGTGACCTGCGCTCGTCCTGGGAGCATTGTTCAACAATCGTGAAGACTGCCGAAGAGCAGGGTTTCCGTAACATCCTGTGCCCATCCTCATATCAGGTTGGGCAGGACACCCTGTCCTTTGTTGCTGGCTGCGCGCCCATCACCAACCGCATCAACATGCTGGCAGCAGTCCGCTGCGGCGAAATGCAGCCGATCATGCTGGCCCGCACCATCGCGACCCTCGACCACATGCTGAAAGGCCGCCTGACCGTCAACATCATCAGCTCCGATTTTCCGGGAGAGAAGGCCGACAGCGCCTACCGCTATCAGAGGTCCCGTGAGGTCGTCGAGATCCTGAAACAGGCCTGGACGCAGGACGAAATCAATTACCAGGGTAAGGTCTATAACTTCAGCAGCCTCACCACAGACCCCGCCCGCCCCTACCAGACCGGCGGCCCCCTACTCTATTTCGGCGGCTACTCGCCGGATGCACTGGAACTGTGCGGCCAGCATTGCGACGTCTACTTGATGTGGCCGGAAAAGAAGGAAGAGCTGGCAGGGCGCATGCAGGCGGTCAACGCCGTTGCAGAGCGCTATGGCCGCACCCTCGACTACGGTCTGCGCGTTCACATGATCGTCCGCGACACCGAGCAGGAAGCGCGGGACTACGCCGATTACATCGTCTCCAAGCTGGATGACGATTATGGCCGCGCCATCCGCGAACGGGCCCTTGATGCTGGCTCGCTTGGCGTGAGCCACCAGGCCAAGAACCGCGAAATCGCGGACCAGTATGGCTATATCGAACCGAACCTTTGGACCGGTGTTGGCCGTGCCCGGTCGGGCTGCGGCGCAGCCCTTGTCGGCTCGACCGATCAGGTCATGTCGAAGATTGAGGAATACCAGAAGATGGGCATCCGGGCCTTTATCTTCTCCGGCTATCCGCATCTGGATGAAGCCCGCCATTTTGGCCGCCGCGTGCTGCCCAACCTGAAAACCTGCTCACTGCCCCATGCCTATGGCCGGGTTCCGGCAGAAATACCCGCAACACCCCTTGGAACTGGAGACCGCCGCTAATGGACCGCATCAAACTGACACCCGATCTGGAGTTCAGCCGGCTGGTCTACGGCATGTGGCGCCTGAAGGATGACCCCGATACGTCACCTGCTCATGTGGAAGCCAAGATTCAGTCCTGCCTGGATCAGGGCATTACCACCTTCGATCAGGCCGATATTTATGGCGGGTACCAGGCAGAAGCGGTCCTGGGCGGTGCGCTGAAAGCCAATCCGGCCCTGCGTCAGCGCATGGAAATCGTCACGAAGTGTGGCATCATCACCCAGGCCGGCCGTCACTCCGGCGCACGCGTGACCCATTACAACACGTCCCGTGAGCACATCGAAAGCGCGGTGAATACGTCCCTGTCCGAAATGGGCATCGATCACATCGACCTGCTGCTGATCCACCGCCCGGATCCTTTCATGGATCACCATGAGACGGGCGCCGCCCTGGATGACCTGGTAAAATCGGGCAAGGTGTGCTCCGTTGGCGTTTCCAACTTCCGCCCATGGGATTGGGAGCTGCTGCAATCAGCCATGTCCTCGAAGCTGGCGACCAACCAGATCGAGATCAGCCTTGCCGAAATCCAGCCCTTTACCAATGGTGACCTTGCCTTCCATCAGCGCCTTGGCACGAAACTGATGGCGTGGTCACCGCTTGGCGGCGGCTCCCTGATGACCAATGACGGCAAGCTGGGACATGTCATGGACGAATTTGCGTCCATCTTTGGTGTTGACCGGTCCGCAGTCGCCGTTGCTTTCCTCCTTGCCCATCCGGCGGGGCTTCTCCCTGTCCTGGGCACCAACAATCTGGAGCGCATCGGCAAGATCTCGGACGCCCTCAAGGTCAAGCTCGACCGGGAAGGCTGGTACCAGCTCTACGAAGCAGCCCTTGGCAAAAAGGTTCCCTGATGACGATGCAGACACGCGATCTCCCGGTTTCCTTTGCTCCGGTTCAGGAAAACACACGCCTGTTGCGCGACGCTTTCGGCCGGTTTGCAACCGGGGTGACCGTCGTGACTGCCCCCTCTCAGGACGGCCCGGTGGGTATCACCGCCAACAGCTTTTCCTCCGTCTCACTGGACCCGCCGCTGGTCCTGTGGGCGCCGGATAAAGGGTCCCGCCGCTTCCAGTATTTCGAAGCGGCGGAGCATTACGCGATCCATGTGCTCAGCCACGAGCAGGCCGCGCTTTGCGAGGGCTTTGCGCGCAATGCCCACGCCTTCGAGGCGCTGGACTTCGACCTGAACGCCCAAGGCGTGCCGCTGATCAGCAACTGTCTGGCCCGGTTCGAATGCGCGCGATTTGCAGCGTATGAGGGTGGCGATCATCTGATTGTTCTGGGCCGCGTCGAGAAGGCGGAAATGCGCGATGGCGACGCCTTGACCTTTTTTGCGGGAAAGCTGGGCCAGGTGCCTCTGCGGGCAGAAAACTGAGAGGAGCTTAAGCGCCGGGACCGCTCAAGGTCCGAGGAAAAAACCCGGTCCCTGCTCCCTGGCGGGGGGATTAGGTGCAGGGACCAGGCAGTTTGCAGGCTGAAGGGGAGGCATCCCTCGAAGACCGTCAGGTGTGTGAGCGGTACAGCTCTGCAAGAGCTCCAGACAAGCGGGCCAGCAGGTGAGCCGCCAATCAATGTTCCTCATATGTTCTTTTCTTTAGTGGCTTGTCAAGCCGTCTTTGGACCTGTGTGTCCCGCAAGCTGGTTGCTTGAACGTCAGTCTGAATGGACCGAGGCCCCAAGTTGCCGGGAAATGCTGCGGCAGACCTCCAGCAAAGCCTCGCGGCATTCATCTGCCGATTTGATCGACGTGCCCGAAAGCCGTTTGATGAAGGGAATGGTCAGGGCCGCAATCACCTTGCCAGAGAAGTCGCGGATCGGTGCAGAAATGTTCTGAACCCCTTCGATGGTGAGCGAAGCATTGCCGCAATTGCCCTTCTCACGCACATCGGCGAGCCCATCGATAAATTCCGTCCTGCGGTTGTCCGGGCCATCCGCCAGATCAAGCAGAGAGGCAAGCGCCCGCCCATCCATCCAGGCAGCGAGCACCCGGCCGGACGCCGTGTCGAACAAAGGAATCTGCGCGCCGAGCCGCACGGAGGTGATGTTGTTGTCCTGGCAATCGACCTGGGCAATCACCAGAACCTTGCCGGAATGAAGAATGGCAAGATGCACAAGAAGAAACCTCCTTTGTCATCAACCTCGCCCGGCGTCTCCGCCGGGCTTTCAAAAAGCTTCTGTGTCCTTGGAACGATCAGACGTCCTTGATGCAGACCTGCTTCTGTGTGCCGAGGTTCTGGATGCCCAGTTCGACCACATCGCCTTCCCTGAGGTAGACCGGCGGCTTCATGCCGAGGCCCACACCCGGAGGCGTACCGGTGGAAATGATGTCGCCCGGCTGCAGCGTAAAGAACTGCGACAGATAGGAAATCAGGAACTTGACGCCATAGACCATCGTGCTGGTCGAGCCATCCTGATAGCGCTTGCCGTTGACTTCGAGCCACATATGCATGTTCTGCGGATCGCCAGCCTCATCCGGCGTTACCAGCCAGGGGCCGGTCGGGCCGAAATTGTCCGAGGACTTGCCCTTGGACCACTGACCAGAGCGCTCGATCTGATAGGCGCGCTCGGAGACGTCGTTGATCACGCAGTAACCGGCAACGTGATCGAGAGCATTTTCTTCGCTCACATATTTCGCGGCCTTGCCGATGACGAAGCCGAGTTCGACTTCCCAGTCGGTCTTCTCAGAACCGCGCGGAATGATGATCGGATCATTCGGACCGCAGATTGCCGAGGTATATTTCGCGAAGATCACCGGCTCCGGCGGAACCTCCATGCCGCTTTCGGCAGCGTGGTCGGAATAGTTGAGACCGATACAGATGAACTTGCCCGTGCCGCCAACACAAGGACCGAGGCGCGGATTGCCTTCCACCACCGGCAGCTTGGACACATCGACCGACTTCAGTTCGTCCAGACGGGTCAGAACATCGCCGGCGATATCCGGCACAACGCCGGACAGGTCGCGGATCTTGCCTTCGTCATCAAGAAGGCCCGGCTTTTCCGCACCCTTTTCGCCATAACGCAGAAATTTCATGGATTTCTTTCCTTCAGATCAAACTTAAGTGGTCCAGCCGCCATCGATAATATGTTCGACACCGGTGGTGAAGCTGCTTTCGTCAGAGGCCAGATAGGCAACCAGCGCGGCCACTTCCTCGACGCGGCCAAGGCGGCCCATGGGCTGGCGCGCAGTGAATTGCTTCAGCGCGCCTTCATAGTCGCCCGTATCACGCAGGCGCTGATGCAGGCTCGGGCTTTCAATTGTGCCCGGACAGATCGAGTTGCACCGTATGCCCCGTGTCACATAGTCAGCAGCAACGGAGCGCGTCAGACCGACAACAGCGGCCTTCGATGCGGAATAGATGCAACGGTTGACCGGCCCGGTCTTCGGACCTGCAACCGACGACATGTTGATGATCGAACCGCCCCCATTTTCCAGCATGCCCGGCAGGAAGGCCTGGATCATATGAAACTGAGCCTTCACATTAAGATTGAAGGCAAAGTCCCACTCATCATCCTTAGCCTGTTCAACCGTGCCGGCATGAACGACCCCGGCACAGTTGAAGAGGATATTGAGCGTTCCAACGTCCTCGGCCAACTGTGCAATGGCAGGCTTGTCGAGCACATTGAGAACACGGGTTTCGATCCCTGCGTTGTCCTCAATCTCTTTCAGAAGGTCGGCGTTGATATCCGTGGCAATAACGCGTGCGCCTTCCGCGGCCATACGCAGGGCCGAAGCCCGCCCGATCCCCTGCCCGGCCGCCGTCACCAGCGCCGTCTTGCCTTCCAGTCGTTTCATCATGTCTTCCTTGGCTGAACCCCTTTGAGACCGGATGCGGCAGGCCGCCGTCCGGATGGGACAAAGGTCTTTTAGGTGAGGGTAAAGTGCCGGACGCGGCGAGCTTCCGGACGTGTGATCTGATTGGAATGCCTGATGGGCAAACAGCCTTGATGTATCTCCAAGTGTTGGCCGGGGATGATGCTCCTGGCCTTGCGATCTCCTTCGAACCATTGGATGTTGCCCGGCAGATTGCGACAATTATCAAGACGAGCGCAAACCCCCATTCCTGGTGGGGTCCTCAAACCGGCAGGTACCCGGGCTTGGCGCGCTGAGCATACGCACTCAGTGAAGATTGCTGTGCTCATCCTCTTGCGCTCAGCTTCTCTTGGCCAAAGGCGTGGCCGGTGCGGCGCTGCTTTCATAAGCAGCCTCAACCAGGGCCATCGTGTTCCAGGCATCAGCCACCGAGCCCTCAAGCGCCGCATCTTCGCCTGTCGCGAAGCGCTGAACCTGCGTCATCCGGCCGACAAAGGCCTCGATAAACCAGTTGCCCTTCAACGGCACCTGCACCCAGTCCGATCCGCCCTTGGGATGAATCCACAGCTCGTCCGGCTCGCCCTTGGGATAGTCCAGGTTGACGCCAAGCTTCATGTAGGCGGCGCCTGCCGTTCCGCAGATCCGGAACTCGCAAGCCTGATATTTCCGGCCGAAGCTGTGATTGTGATTGATGGACAGGCTGCAGCGGATCGTATCGCCGTAGTCGAGAATGGCCGAGGTCCGGCTTTGTGAGATCTTCGAGGACGGATGTCCGAGGGTTTTGGCATGAACCCCCAGTGGATCACCCAGAATGTCGCGGATCGTGTCGAGATAGTGGATCGAGTGCAGCAGGATCTCCACCCGCGGCAGGTCCATGAGGAACTGCCAGAGGTGCCAGGGCGTATCGAGCGCCAGCCAGGCATCGAAGTCGACCACCTCGCCCAGCCAGCCCTTGGCAATAGCATCCTTGAGCGCCAGGGTCATCGGTGCGAAGCGGAGCTGGAAATTCACCGCCGCCTTGATATTGCGCGCCTCGCAAATATCCAGAATACGGCTAGCCTCCGAGAGGTCCGACCCCATCGGCTTCTGGATCAGCACAACAGACCCTTCCGGCAGGTTTTCCAGAATGCCCGGAATAGCAACCGGCGGCACGGCAAGATCAAAGACCGCCCCTTCCACGGCCAGAGCTTCCTCGCGGCTGGTAAAAGCACGGGTTCCAAAGGCTTCCGCCACACTGGCTGTCTTGTCAAAATCCGGATCAAAGATCCCAGCGCTCTGGAACCCCGCCTGGCGATAAGCGGGCAGATGGGCATCGGACACGATGGAGCCTGCCCCGAAGGTCACAATTGGACGGCTTGTCCGGGGCTGCTCAACACTCTGGCGCAGGCTCTTTGGATCAAACTCATTCATGATGGAAAACCTCTTCCATCTCAGCCCACCACTCGCCTTCCTTCCGGGTTGCGAGCGGGCGCTGCAGAGGACCGCAAATGGCCCACCAGCGGCGGGTTTCCGGGTCAGCGGCCATCTTCGCCATATCGGCAGCGTAATCAGTCCCGTGGTATTCGAAATAGGAGAACAGCAGGTTCTCAGGTTCCTTCAGGAAAATCGTGTAGTTGCGGATATTGCAGTCGGAAATCTTCGCCAGCACGCCTGGCCAGGCAGCAGCATGCAGGCGTTTATATTCCTCTATACCTGCCCCATCGAGGCCGATCACGGCGCCCTTGCGTTCCATTACATTCCTCCCAGCCTGCGAACCTTATGGGTCCTTGTCCGTTCCAGATGTGACCGGTTGCAGGAACCTCCCAGGCCCCACCGATTCACATATCAGGCAGGCAGATATAAACAGGAGCAAACCTGTTTCGCCAGATAAACCGATTGAATATCAGTACGGAACGGCATCACACCACATTCCACACCCGCACAAACCATCCGGAAACCCGGAGGTCTCGCGATGTTCCCTGCAGACAAATTCCGTCAGAAAAACAGCAGCTTGTGCTCAGCCTTGACTCAATTACGCACCGCCTATCAACTCCAGTGAGACGCGAGCGGTCTGGATTTCGGGCCCAAGGGAGGAGCCGCTTCATGCTGATAGACACCCATCTCCACCTCGTTGACCGGGACCAGTTGTCCTACCCTTGGCTGGCGGATGTCCCCGCGCTTGACCGAGACTGGACTTATGATTCCTACGAGACAGTGGCTCGTCGGATAGGGATATCGGGAGCCCTCCATATGGAGGTTGATGTCCATGAAGACAGCATCGGCCAGGAAACGGAAATGGTCGGCCAGTTGATGAACAGGCCAGGAAGCCTGATCAAAGGCGCAATAGCCAGCGGCCGTCCGGAGTCCCCGGATTTCGCGGCCTACCTGGACAGTCTGGACAGGAAAACCGTGAAGGGTCTGCGCCGGGTTCTGCATGTCGTCCCTGATGACCTGTCGCAGGCACGGCTTTTCCGGAAGAACATTCGCAGGCTCGCCTCAAAGTCCCTGCCTTTCGACATTTGCATGCTGCAGAGGCAGCTGCCCTTGGCTGCGGCGCTGGTTGATGCGGCTCCGGATGTTGTTTTCGTCCTGGACCACTGCGGCGTTCCGGAAATGACGACAGACAGTTTCGCGGACTGGAAGAACAAGATCACGGAGCTTTCCAAGCGTCCCAATCTCAACATCAAGATATCCGGCATCGTCGCCTACACCGGTGGCGACTTCACGCTTGAGCGGTTACGCCCCTATGTTGAATATGCGATCGGTGCTTTCGGCTGGAACCGCGTTGTCTGGGGCTCGGACAGCCCGGTCTGCACCCTTGGCGGTGCCAATCTGGAGACCTGGGTCGCGTCGACATATGCGCTGACCCTTGGCTGCAGTGCCGACGAACGCACTGCCTTTTTCAGCGAAAATGCCAGACGGATCTGGCAACTGGACTGACAGAAAATCCCTGAAAGTTCCCAGGAATGGAAAACCCGCCAGCGTCCCGGGACGCTGGCGGGTTCGGTTTTTCGCTCAACAGGCGGGAAACCGCTCAGGCCGAAAGGGCCTTGGCAATGCCGCGGATCTCCGCCAGACCGCGCAGGCGGCCGATCAGCGGATATCCCGGAGCGGTCTTGCGGGCCATGTCGTCACGCATTGCATGGCCGTGATCCGGACGGAACGGCACGGTGAGGCCCGTTGCCTTTTCCATCGCCAGAAGCTCGCGAACGACAGCAACCATATCGACGTCGCCGTCGAGATGATCGGCTTCGTGGAAGCTGACGCCATCAGCCTCTCGCTTGGTGGCCCGGAGGTGCACAAAGTAGATCCGGGCCCGATGCGCCCTGATCATCGCCGGAAGGTCATTGTCCGCCCGGACACCATAGGAGCCCGTGCAGAAGGTGAAGCCATTGGACGGGCTCGGGTTGGCGGCCACCAGCGCATCCATATCGGCGGCTGTGGAGACCACGCGCGGCAGACCAAACATCGAGCGGGGCGGATCATCCGGATGGATGGCAAGGACCACACCCGCAGCTTCCGCCCGGGGCAGGACATGGCGCAGGAAGCCCGCGAGATTACCGCGCAGCTCATCGGGTCCGATGCCGTTGTAGGTTTCCAGACGCTTGGCGAAAGTCTCAAGCGTATAGCTTTCCTCAGATCCCGGCAGGCCGGCAATGATCGTGCGCATCAGGCGCTCATGTTCGGCCACATCCACCACGGCGAACCGCGCCTTGGCGGCTTCGCAGATTTCCGGCAGATGATCCGCATCAGCCCCGGGCCGCTTCAGGATGTGAATGTCGAACATCGCCAGATCCACGGCGTCATACCGCAGGCAGCGGGCACCGTTTTCCAGCTCGTGATAGAGATCCGTCCGGGTCCAGTCGAGAACCGGCATGAAGTTGTAGCAGATCGTCTTGATGCCGCACTCAGCCAGGTTCTCGAAGGTCTGCGCCCAGTTATCGGCATAGGTCTGCCAGCCGGGTGCACCGGTCTTGATGTCCTCATGAACCGGGATACTTTCGACGACGACCCATTCCAGACCTGCGGCCCGGATCATCTCCTGCCGCTCGCGAATCTGCTCGACGGTCCAGATCACGCCATTGGGAATGTCATGCAGCGCAGTTACAATGCCTGTCGCCCCGGTCTGGCGGACATCCGCGAGGGTTACGGCGTCTTGCGGTCCAAACCACCGCCAACTTTCAATCATTCTGGTCTCCAGGAAGACAAAGGGAAATTCAGGTATCAGCTGATCTGGGCAATCGGCTGGAACAGATAACCATCGAAGGCCGGATCCTCGACGTCGGAGAGTTCCATGAGTGTCTCCCGGACATTCTCCAGATGCTGCCACATCGCCCGTCTGGCAGCAGCGGGATCCTTGCTCTGCAAAGCGGTCAGGATGATCCGGTGATCATCAAGCCAAGCCTTGCGGTAGTCGGCATTGAAGATGCGCTCGTGAAGCCGGGCCCACATGGGGCTCTGTTCCCGCTTGCGCCAAAGTTCGCGAACCATATCCACCAGAACCGAGTTCTGCGTTGCCTCGGCAATCAGCAGATGAAACATCTCGTCGCCGCTATAGTCCGGATCGCTGGTCTCGATCCCGCGCCGCTCGACTTCGAGAGCTTCCCTCAGCCGTAAAATGTCGTTCTTGGTCACCATCTCCGCAGCAAAGGCCGCAATATTGCTCTCCAGCAGCTGACGGGCCTGAAGCAGCTCAAACGGGCCAATATCATCCCGCATGGGAGGAGCCTTCTCCTCCGGGCTGGAACTCAGATAGATGCCGGATCCCTGCCGGACTTCGACAAGTCCTTCGATCTCCAACATGATCAGCGCTTCGCGCACCAGGGAACGGGAAACCTGCAATTCCTCGGAAATCTGCCGCTCGGACATCAGGCGTTCGCCCACCTTCATGCCACGGCTGCGAACCAGCCCGCGCAATTCGGTGGCAACATCCTGATAGCGACGCGTTCCGCTCATGCCGGCTCATCCTCCCCCTTTTTGGCCTCGTAAAAGGCCCGCAGCACCTCGAAAGCTGGCTTCCGGGTCTTTTTATCCGCTGCGATCAGTCCTTTGCGGTTGAACCCGCGCTGGAACACGTTCTGCCTCCGCTCCACGCGGAAATCGTAAAGAATCCACGGGGAGATTCCGCGAATATACGATAGCCGCCTAAGTGTATCGATCTGTTTTTCGTACACTTGCCGCTGATAGCCGATGCTGAAGAGACCTTTTTCCGGCCCGTGCCGGGTGTGATCCCCATCCGCGCCGGTTTCCGAAATCACAACAGGGCGGTCAGGATTTGAATTCCGGCCGATCTCGATCAGCTCCTCGAAATTCTCCTCGTACCAGCCATAATACTCATTGAGGCCGATGATATCGATGTGAGCGGCCAGCCGGTCCTCGATCTTGAGCTTGGCGTGATTGACGAGGCATGCAGCCGACAAAAGACGGGTCGGGTCTTCCGCTCGCGCCAACTCGGTCAGGCCGCGCATGAAGTCCAGCCGGGCATCCGTATCCGGGTTCTCATTGCCGACAGACCAGATGATCACGCTTGCCCGGTTGCGGTCACGGCGGATCAGTTCGCGCAGCTGGTTCTCTGCATCCTTGCGCGTTGCTGGATTGGCAAAGTCGATCGCCCAATAGACGGGAATCTCTTCCCAAAGCAGAAAGCCAAGCTCATCGGCAATCTCGGCAGCCCGCTCGTGATGCGGATAATGGGCAAGACGCAGGAAGTTGCAGCCCAGTTCCCGCGCATCGGCAAAACGCTGGCGCAGGTCTTCCTCGCAGGTGCATTTGCCCTTGATCTCGTCGTCCTCGTGAACGGAGATACCGCGCAGGAACAGCGGTTCACCATTGAGGAAAAGATCTGTTCCACGCCGTTCGATCCGGCGGAACCCGACCTTGTCGCAAACAGTGTCACCGCCAGCGCCCACGGAGAGTTTGTAAAGTTTCGGGTTTTGCGGTGACCAGAGAACGGGCTGGACAGCAAGATCTGCACGGCCTTTGCCCTTATCAAGGAGCACTTCTTCATCGATGCCAAGCTCGGGAAGGCGAATACGGGCAACGGAGGCCGGTCCATCGGTCTCAACGTCAATCGCAATCCGTTCCCCGTCCAGCCGGGCAAAGACGCCCTTGATGACGGTCGCAGGGGTTTCGTACAGCGTCACCTCGCGGTAGACGCCGCCATAATTGAACCAGTCGGTGTTGCGCATCGGCACGCGGTCAAGCGTGCGGGTGTTGTTCACACACAGCATCAGCCAGTTGCGGCCAGGCTGGAGCGCTTCGGTCACTTCAACGCAGAAGGGGGTCGAGCCGCCATAGTGGTTGCCGAGGAACTGGCCATTGATAAAAACCTTGCAGTCATATTGCGCCGCGCCGACGCGCAGGAACCGGCGCCGTCCGGCGGCCAGCGGCTCCATGTCCAAGGCACGGGTGTACCAGGCGGAGCCTTCAAAGAAGTACCACTTCTCTTTCAGCATCTGCCAGCAGGAGGGCACCGGAACGGTCTCCCCCTGATACGGATCGTAATCCCATGGCTCGATCCGGTCTTCCGGGACCTGCGGCAGCATGGCGAACCATTTCTGCCGCAGGCCAGTGTCAAGCAGGTCAACACAGAAGTTCCAGTCGCCATCCAGAGAAACACCATCCCTGCCCTTCGTGAAGATCAGCGTTTCCGCGTTCAGGTTCTGCAGATTGTAAGGACGGTCATAGTCCTCGTCATGCAGACACTGAAGCGCATTGTCGGCCAGATCCGAACGTTCAAGCATGGTGTTCCTCCCGTTACGGCGTTTCAGAGGGTCTGTCTGATGACAGTCAGTTCGCGGCAGCCTTGATCTCTTCGATCAGCTTGGCCAGCTTCTCGGACTTCGCCGCGACTTCTGCATGCATCGGCATGACGGCTTCGATGAACGGGGCCTTGTCGACAGTGTTCACTTCCACGCCCATTTCAGACTTCGCCGTTTCGATGGCAGCGTCAGACGCGGCATTCCATGCAACGCGCTGAGCTTCCATGGATTCCAGAGCAGCCTGGCGGAGAGCCACCTTCTGATCATCGGTCAGAGCGTCATAAGCACAGTTGGAAATCACCACGACAGACGGGATCATGGTGTGCTCGTCCAGGGAGAAGTACTTGGCAACTTCCCCGTGACGGGCCGTGGTCAGAGCGGTCGGGTTGTTTTCCGCGCCGTCAACGACGCCCTGCTGCAGCGCGCTGTAGAGCTCGCCCCAGGCAATCGGGGTCGGGTTACCACCGAGCAGTTCCACCATCCGGATCGCGGACGGGCTGGGCTGAACACGGATCTTCATGCCCTTCAGGTCAGCCGGAGACTGGATCGGTTTGTTGCCGTAGAAAGAACGGGCACCCTCGGTGTAGAAGGCCACGCCGCGGAACCCCTGGGCAACGGAAGAGTTCAGGATTTCTTCGCCGATCGGGCCGGAGACGACCTTGTTGAAATGCTCTTCGGACTGGAAGATGTAGGGCAGGTTCAGAGCCGAATAGCTTTCTTCAAAAGCTTCGAGCTCTGAAGCGTTGGAGCGGGCCATTTCCAGGGAGCAGTTCTGCACCAGTTCCATGGACTCGCGCTGAGTGCCCAGCTGGCCATTCGGGTAGATGCGGATCTTGACTTCGCCATTGGTCAGTTCGGCCAGACGGTCGGCCATCATCTGCATGGCAATGTGCACCGGATGCTCCGGCGGATTGTTGTGGTTAAGTTTCAGCGTAACTGCCTGCGCGGACACAGTTGCAGTCAAGAATGCAGCCGCGGCAAGAGCGCCAAGACGGGACAGCTTCAGCATTGCATTACCTCCCTAGGTAACATAAGCCGCGGAAATGCGGCCTGTTTATTCAAAAGTCAGGCCGCCCGATCATTGGTCGACCAATTGCGGCGACACATTTGCCAATTTAAAAAAATGAGTCAACCAATATGCTGAAATTGGTTGACCAATTTACTCCGGTCGTAGAAGTTGGCGCCCAAGAAATCTATAAAAGATGCCTGCGCGGGAGGGCGGCATGACGCCTGCGACACTGCCGTGCAGCACGAGGAGGTACGCCGATGCGTAAATCGGTTGATGCAATATTGCGCTGGGCGATCATTGCCATTTTCACCGTTCTGGTGGCTTGCGTTGTATGGCAGGTCGCCAGCCGTTTCATTTTTGGAACTCCAAGCACCGTTACGGATGAGCTGGCACGCTTCCTCTTCATGTGGGTAGCGCTGATCGGCGGGGCCTACACGCTCGGTCAAGGCCGCCATCTGGCGATCGACCTGCTGCCGATGACCCTGACAGGCACCCGCAAACTGCTTCTGGAGCTTCTCATTCTGGCCCTGATCTGCGCCTTCGCCGGTGTCGTGATGATCTACGGCGGCAGCCTTCTGGTCATGAAGACCCTCGCCTCAGGCCAGGTCACTCCAAGTCTTCAGATCCCGATGGGCTATGTCTATGGCGCGATCCCATTCTCAGGAGCGGTGATGATCTTCTATTGCCTGACCTTTGCGGCTGATCTTCTGAACGGCAAACGCCCTCAAATCGAGAGCATTTCCGCCGGTCCCCTTTCCTGACGTTCAAGCCCGCGTTTCCCGGAGAATTTCATGGCCACCGCAGCACTCCTGCTTTTCGGCACGTTCGGTGTTCTAACCCTGCTTGGCGTTCCGATCGCCTTCGCGATTGGACTGTCCGCCGCCGTCACCTTCCTCCTGTTCATGGGCTTCGACCAGTCCATGTTCATCGTCGCCCAGCAGATGGCCTCGGGCCTCGACAGTTTCACCTTGCTGGCAATTCCGTTCTTCATCCTGGCAGGCAACATCATGAACCGGGGCGGCATCGCCCTGCGGCTCATTTCCTTTGCCAAGGTGCTTGGCGGACGCCTGCCTGGCTCGCTTGCTCACTGCAATGTGCTTGCCAACATGATGTTCGGCTCAATCTCCGGCTCTGCCGTGGCCGCCGCAGCAGCCGTTGGCGGCGTGATGGCCCCCTTGCAAAAGAAAGAAGGTTATGACCCGGCCTTCTCCGCAGCGGTCAACATCGCCTCCAGCCCGACAGGCCTGCTCATTCCCCCCTCCACGACGCTGATCGTCTATTCCCTGATCACGGGCGGCACCTCGATCGCGGCTCTTTTCGTGGCAGGCTACGTGCCGGGCATCCTCATGGGGTTCGGTCTCATGGTGGTTGCTGGCTTCATTGCAAAGAAGCGCGGCTACCCTGTTTCCCCCCGCTCCAGCTGGGGTGAGGTTCTGCGCGTTACCCTCGATGCCCTGTTGCCGCTCAGCCTGGTCGTCATCGTCATGGGCGGCATTATCTTCGGGGTCTTCACAGCCACGGAGGCATCGGCCATCGCCGTCGTCTACACTCTGTTTCTGGCCCTGGTCTGGTACCGGGAAATCGGCATCAAAGACGTTCCGGCGATCATTCTGGAGTCCGCTGTCACGACCGCCATTGTCCTCTTGATGATCGGCGCCAGCATCGGCATGAGCCGCGTTATGGCCTTCGGGGACATCCCCTTTGCCTTGTCCGATGCTCTGCTTGGCATCTCCGACAACCCGATCATCATCCTGCTGGCCATCAACATTGCCCTGCTGATCGTCGGCACTTTCATGGATATGACACCGGCCTTGCTGATCTTCACGCCGATCTTCATGCCTGTGGTGCAGGATCTCGGTATGGATCCGGTCCACTTTGGGATTATGATGACCTTGAACCTGTGCATTGGCATTTGCACACCGCCGGTCGGCTCGGCCCTTTTCATCGGCTGCTCCGTGGGCAACACCAGCATCGGTTCCGTCATCCGTCCGCTTCTTCCGTTCTATGCCGTGCTTTTCGGCCTGCTGATGCTGGTGACTTTCGTGCCTGAAATCAGCCTCGCCCTGCCGCAACTGCTTCTGGGGTACAAATGAAAACTCTGAACACCTGGCGTCTCAAGTCTGCCACTGCCACCGGCGTCGAACTGGAGGTTGAAGGCCGGCACATCCTGCGGATCGCCGTTCTGGAAGACCGTCTGTTCCGTGTCTCTCTGCTGAAGGATGGCGCCTGGCGCCTGGATCGGAGCTGGACCATTGCTCCCAACGGCGATGCACCGCTGGAAGGCCGAAGCCGCGACCGCAACGATGGCTTCCCCTGCCCGGCCTTCACTCTGTCAGAAGGCGAAGGCAAGATCGTTCTCGCCACGGACGCGATGCGCCTGACGGTCTCAACGCCGCTGCACCTCGCCTGGGAAGCCAGGACCGCAGACGGCTGGAAGGTCTTTGCCGAAGAGCGCAGCACGGGCGCGCTGATGCTGGGCGTGCGAGACCACCGGCACAGCCATTTCCTCAACCGCTCTCCTCAGGACAAGGTCTATGGTTTGGGCGAGAAGGCTGGACTTCTGGAGCGTTCCGGCCGCCGCTATGAAATGCGCAACCTGGACGCCATGGGTTATGACGCTGAGACGACCGACCCGCTTTACAAGCACGTTCCCTTCACGCTGACCAAGACGGCGGAAGCAGGCTGCTGGTCGATCTTCTACGACAACCTGGCAGGTACCTGGTTCGATCTTGGCAACGAGCTCGACAACTATCACAAGCCTTACCGCAGCTACCGGGCGGAAGATGGTGACCTCGATTACTACATGCGCTGGGCCGACAATCTGGGTGAACTCTCCACGGCCCAGGCCAAACTGACCGGCGGCACGGCTTTCCCGCCGCGCTGGACCCTTGGCTATTCCGGTTCGACCATGTCCTACACAGATGCACCGGATGCACAGGTTCAGCTGGAAGGCTTCCTGACCAAGATCGCAGAACACGGCATTCCCTGTGACAGCTTCCAGATGTCCTCCGGCTACACCTCCATCGGCCCGAAGCGTTACGTCTTCAACTGGAACACGGACAAGGTGCCGGACGTCCTGTCCATGACCGCCAAGTTCCGCGAAGCCGGCGTCCACCTGATCGCCAACATCAAGCCGTGCCTGCTGCAGGATCACCCGCGCTATGGCGAGGCGGAAGCAGCCGGTCTCTTCGTCCGCGACAGCGAGGCCGACAAGCCGGAGCGCTCGATCTTCTGGGACGACGAAGGCTCGCATCTCGATTTCACCAAGCCGGAAACACAGCGCTGGTGGCAGGAGAACGTGACACGGCAGCTTCTGGAAAAGGGCATCGGCTCCACCTGGAACGACAACAACGAATATGAGATCTGGGACGATCTGGCCCGGTGCGAAGGCTTTGGCAGCGAGATCCCGGTCAAGCTGATCCGCCCAATCCAGCCGATCCTGATGACCCGTGCTTCGGAAACCGCCCAGAAAGCCCATGCGCCGCATCTGCGCCCCTATCTGATCAGCCGCTCCGGAGCCCCGGGACTGCAGCGCTACGCTCAGACCTGGACCGGTGACAACTGGACCGACTGGAAGACGATCCGCTGGAACATCCGCATGGGCCTCGGCCTATCCATGTCCGGCTTCTTCAACATCGGCCACGACGTTGGCGGTTTCGCAGGTCCGAAGCCGGAACCGGAACTCTTCGTCCGCTGGGTTCAGAACGGCATCTTCCATCCGCGCTTCACCATTCACAGCTGGAACGATGACCACACTGTCAACGAGCCCTGGATGTATCCGGAAGTGACCCATCACATCCGCGATGCCATCAAGCTGCGCTACAAGCTGATGCCATATCTCTACACCCTGCTGTGGCGCATGGCCCGTTTTGACGAGGCCATGATCCGCCCAACCTTCGTGGAGTTTCCGGACGATCTGCGCTGCTGGGACGACACGGACGACTTCATGCTCGGCCCGGACCTTCTGGTTGCCAATGTGGTCGACAAGGGCGTGACCACCCGCAAGGTCTATCTGCCTGAGAACGGCACGGGCTGGTGGGACTTCCACGCCGGCACCTGGCACGAAGGCGGACAGGAACTGGAACTGTCCGTCGATCTCGGCTCCATGCCGCTGTTCGTCCGCGCCGGAGCCATCCTGCCGCTCGCAGAAGGCAGCAGCCGCGCAGCCCCGGAAGCAGAGACCGGCCGTATCCTGGCCCTCTTCCCGGTTCCGGCAACGGGCGAAGCGAAGGGCGAGCTGTTCGAAGACGACGGCATCAGCGTTGATGCGCCGTTCAGCCACCTCACCTTCACCTTGAAGGCCAAGGGCGGCACGCTCGACCTCGACTGGACCAGGGAAGGCACCGCCACTCCGGTTCTGGGCGAAGCAACTCTGGTCGTGCCGAAAGGCGAAACCCGCCCCCTCAGCGCCCGCGGCAAGGCGCTCGGTCAGGGCGCTCCGATCACGCTCTAAGTTCTGCCCAAACAATCAAAATCGAGAAGCCCCGCGCATAGGCAAAACTGTGCGCGGGGCTTTTCTTGTCGTTTGCGGTAAACCGCTCTTGCGCCTCGCCTGTTCTCACAGTCATCTTCCGGAAACGGTCAGGTGCACCGCTGACCCGACCTAGCACGAAGGACATTTTCTTGAAGGTCCCTTCCCCCTCCGCTGCCCAGAAGCCCATCG
Source organism: Roseibium litorale (assembly GCF_014842915.1). Taxonomy (GTDB): domain Bacteria; phylum Pseudomonadota; class Alphaproteobacteria; order Rhizobiales; family Stappiaceae; genus Roseibium; species Roseibium litorale. The sequence continues at coordinate 776,089 of NZ_JACYXI010000001.1, forward strand.
TCCGCCCCGCCTGTCAGGAAGATCTGGAAGGTGTTCTTGCTCTCTTCCGCCAGCTCAATCCGGGCGACCCCATTTTGGATCCGGAGATGGCCCGGTCAACCTGGATAAGACTGCTTTCAAGCGGCTTCACCACAATGTTCGTTGCAGAAGTCGACGGTCTGCCAGCGGCCTGCTGCACGCTTGCGATCATTCCAAACCTGTCTCGCGGGGCAAGGCCCTATGGGGTGATCGAGAACGTCGTCACGGACGCTGACCACCGCCGCAAGGGTCTCGGCCACGCTGTCCTGCATGCGGCGCGTGACCTTGCCTGGCAGGAAGGCTGCTACAAGCTGCTGCTCGCAACCGGCTCCAAAAAGGAAAGCACCCTACGTTTCTACAAAACCGCAGGCTTCAACACAGGCAACAAGACCTATTTTGAAATGCGGAACAATTAGAGGCAGGGACTAGATCACCGACGAACAAGGAAAAGAGGTTCATTTGTCCCGGGAGGCAATCCGAAAATCTGACCTAAGCCATTGAAAAATATGGTGGGCCCGGAGGGACTCGAACCCCCAACCAATCCGTTATGAGCGGACGGCTCTAACCATTGAGCTACAGGCCCTTGAGCGGAAATTCGAAAAGCAGAAGGCAATTCCCGCGTAAGGTTGCTTGGTATACCAAGAAAAGGCGGTGGGGCAAGGGCTTTGGCCGCAACTATCCGCATCTTCCATTGCCGCTGCGCCGCGTTTGATCGAAAGGCTCTCAAGGTCTCCTGCAACGCCATCCGGGCACAGAAGAGAACCAAAAGCGTGCGTCAGTCGCCCCCGCGCCATTCGCTTCAAACAGGAGGCGCGGGCAGAGAGGCCGGAACGGTTGGTCACAGGCTGCTCTTGGTGTGGCTCTAAGCTTGATGGCTGAAGCTCCGGCCTGAAAATGGCGCCTACCCTGCGCGCAAGTCCTGATCTGATCTATTCCGGCATCAAGTTGCTTAGCCATCTCAAGCACAACGTTAAAATGGCCTTTCCCTGCCGGGTGCCCCCTTGTGATCAGGCGGCCCCATTCTGTTATAACGACCCGGGGCTTAAGGGGACCCGGACATGCGCTCGACATTGCTTACCATCACGCTAAGCCTGTTTCTGGTCTGCCTCAGCGGCTGGCTGCTGCTTGCAGGGCGCACCCTGCTCCTTCCCTTCGTGATTGCCCTGATCGCGTGGTATCTCATCAACGCGTTGTCGGGGATTTTTCAGAAAATTCCCTTGGGGCGCTGGCGTTTGCCCGGTTGGGTGGCGCTGCCCCTGTCGCTCGTTGCGATTTTTATGGCCGCGACCCTTGTCTTCGACATGGTGACGGTCAATCTGACCCAGCTGGCCCGCGACGCGCCTGCCTACCAATCCCGGCTGGAACAAGTCTTCTCAGACTTTACCCGCCCCCTGAAGCTGGAAGATCCGCTCGAGTTAAGGGATCTGCTGCCGGACGCAACCGTTCCCGGAATGGTGACTGCAGGGGCTAGTTTCCTAACGACAATTGCCGGATCGGCCTCTCTGGTCTTCATCTATGTCCTGTTTCTCTTGCTGGAGCAGTCAACCTTTGACCGGAAATTACAGCAGGTCTTCACAGACAGGAAGAAAGCCGAGACGGCCTTCGCTGTCCGCGCCGAGATCAACCGCTCCATCATGCATTACTTTGGCATCAAGACCGCGGTCAGCATCTTCACTGGCCTATTCACCAGTGGCCTCTTGTCCGTTGCAGGCCTGCCCTACGCCCCGCTCTTCGGCTTTATCGCCTTTCTGCTGAATTTCATTCCAACCATCGGCTCACTGATCAGCGTGATTTTCCCCAGCCTGCTGGCGCTGGCCTATTACGACACGCTCGGCCCATTCGTATTGATCGCTCTCGGTCTGGGCTTTGCCCAATTCATCCTCGGCAATTTGATCGAACCACGCCTGATGGGGTCCAGCCTGAACCTGTCGGGCCTGGTGATCATGCTCAGTCTTTCGTTCTGGGGAACGATATGGGGAGTGGTCGGCATGGTCATCTGTGTTCCGCTGACCGTCGTCCTTATGATCATTTGTTCGAAGTTTGAAAGCACACGGCCAGTTGCCGTGCTTTTGTCTGCCAATGGGAACATCGGAGACCCCGCAAGACCATCCGGCGGCAGCCTCATCAGCGAGGTTCAGGCAAAGGTCTGATCCCGAAAGGAAATTATCCGGTATCCTGAATACCGGATGAACAGGAGCGTCATGGCCGCGCCGCAATCACATTCCAAATTCATGCAATCAGACCTTGTATTTCTACTGGAGGAATCATGAGCCGTTCGTTTGCACCAGCCTTAGTACCCGCACCGTCTACTGCACGACGCTTTCTGCGCTTTCCCATGGCGATGCTGTTTCTGGGTGCTTTGGCAGTGCCAGTAGCAGCCCCCCTTCCCGCTTTGGCCGAAGCGTCCGGAAAAGGCCCCGTCGCAACCATATCGATCACGGGGCAAGGCAAACTCTCCATGGCGCCTGACATGGCTGTGGTTACGACAAGGGTCGTCACGCCTGCCAAGACCGCCCCAGAGGCTCTTGATGAGAACACCAAGGCCATCTCTGAGGTGATTGCCGAGATCAAGAAAGCCGGCATCGAAGCCAAGGACATCCAGACCAGCGGCTTCTCCATCTTTCCCCGCTATGAACAGCAAAAGGGCCGGGAAAATCAGCCTCCGGCAATCGCCGGGTACGAGGTTGCCAACGGTGTAACCGTCAATATCCGGGATCTGGCGAAGCTCGGGCCAATTCTGAATGCGGTGGTGCAGTCCGGAGCCAACGAGGTCAACGGCATCTCGTTCCAGGTCAGCGATGCGGACAAGAAGATGGATGAAGCCCGAAAGGCAGCCGTGGAGAACGCCAAATCCCGCGCCAGCCTTTATGCGCAAGCCGCAGGGGTGAAACTGGGCAAGATCCTATCGATCTCCGAGGGCGGAGCTTCCATGCCGCAACCGCTCTATATGCGTGCCGAGAAAATGGCTTTTGCAAGCGACGGTGCAATCCCGGTGGAAGCCGGGCAGGAAACCCTCTCGGCGTCGGTCACCATCGTTTGGGAACTGGCGGACTAAACAGGTCCGGACACGACAAACCGAAAGAGCCGCGGGAATGCATTCCAGCGGCTTTTTGCTTTCTTCTGATCAAAGCTGGCGGATCCAGACCTGCATCGGCTTTTCCGTTTCCTCGCTCTCACCCACATCCTGCCAGGGGAAATAGACAATGCCATTTTCCAGCTTGCTGTAGCCGCGCTTGGCCCAGAACGGGTCCAGCGGCAGATAGTCGGCAGGCTTCAAGGGATGCACGTCCGGGCGGACAACGGCACAAAAAGCAGCGGTTTCATAGCCGAGGTCACGGGCGTGGGCCTCACGTAGATCAAAGAACTGGTGTCCGATTCCCTTGCCCCGATAAGCCGGATAGAGAAGGGACTCCGCCATATAGAAGATCTTTTTCGGATCGAGCCGGTTTTCCTCGAAAGGGCGGCGGAACTGGATGACTTCTTTTTCCAGTGGCTCGCCAGTAGCTGCCCCCACAAGCTGGCCATCATCATAGGCACCGACGATCACAGCGCCATCAGTGTGCGCATAGCGCTGCAGATAGCGCTGCTCATACTCCATCGACCCATCGTAGATATAGGGCCAGCTTTTGAAAACCTCGATGCGCAGGCGCGCCAGATCCGGCAAAGCCGTTCTCAGGTCCTCATCTTTCAGGACCTTGATATTTATTGGCATATTTCACTCCCACTCCTGCCCGCGCATAGCATCATGGTGTGAGGGTTAAAAATCAACCTCTCCGGGTGTCTGAGCAGCACCTACCAGATATGTGCTTTCCGCATACCTGAGATCGGATCCTGCCAGACTACGGAGCACGGATTCTTCAATCGACATCAATCTGCGATAAGATCAGAATACGATGCATCGTGATCAAATGTCCGGAACGCAACAGATCTTCAAGGGAAAGCAAGCCATGTCGCCGACACAGCCAGCCGCCTATAGCCGCCTCCATATTGTTCTTCACTGGCTCATAGCGGCGCTGGTGGTATTCCAGCTCATTTTCGGCGAAGCGATTGGCCAGTTGGGACGCGCCTTGCGTGACGGACGGACGTTGTCGCCTTTGGACACCATTCTCGGCAATGCGCATATTTACGGCGGTGTCGCGATCCTGCTCCTCACAGTCTTGCGCCTGGGCATCAGACACAGACAAGGCGTCCCAACACCACTGCCCTCAAGCGCTTGGCAGGAGCAAGCCGCAAAATGGACCCACGTCCTGTTCTATGCTCTCTTGCTGATAACACCACTGACAGGTCTGGCCGCATGGTTTCTTGATATTCATCTGGCCGGAGAGTTTCATGAGCTGATGAAGCCCGTCTTCATCCTACTCATCGTGATCCACGTTGGCGCAACTCTATGGCATCAAGTTGTCCTAAAGGACGGCATCCTCAAACGCATGATGTGACAAGAAATTTTACCTTTAATAGCGTGCCGCTCTCAGCATATGGCTTCCAATTGCGTAGGACCACTTCTGGGCTTCATAGACTACAAACTCACACCATCTTGACGGGAAATGCTATTCGCTCTAGTGAAAACTAGTTAGCTGTAAAGAATCATGATGTCGGCCCCCTTGCTGGAAAACAAAACCGGCAAGGCCCTTTCCGGTAAACGGCGTGTAGCGCAGCTAAAACAAGGCAGAAACGCAGACTTTTGCGAAGCGTTTTCAGGGAAGTGGCGATGTCTTCGGCAACCCTGCCGGAGCTGCCAGGGGGCGATGGTGAACAAGATTTTCGCGAATGCGGGTACAGATCTTGATTTAACTACCGACGTCGTTTCCGCGATAGATACTCTCATCAATGAACGTGCATATGAGAGCGGACTTGGCCGCTGGGAATATATACAGTCCCTCACCGAAATCGACGGCAGTCACTGGAACAAGATCCTGAATGGCAAGGCCGGTCTGTCCGGGGCTAAGTTCCGTTTGCTTTGCAAGATATTGAGCCGGTCCGGCGCGGAAACAAACCGCCTGACCGAGCTTTATGATGAGTACAGAAAAGAGCGCCGCAAAAGCCAGCCGGCGCCAGTTCTGAAACAATCCAAGGCTGGCCGCAGAGAGATGCTGGAAGAGCTTGCTGCAAAGCATGGGCAAAGACTTGAGGATCTCAACAATGCGGAGGCCTTGGGCGCCATTATAATCTCGGCGATCCGCCGGGAGCGTGTCAGGGGCAATTCCGATGTAGCGGAAAAAAACGGCCAGCTTCTGATCTCCTCTCTGAATTCGGGACTGTTTAGCCTTCATCCAGATATTGCAGATACCGCAACGATGGAGTTGCTTGCCTCAACGGCCTATGCGGCCTATCAGTCCGGCAACAAACTGGGCTACAAATTCATTCTAGACAGCGTCCGCGTTCCGGAAACTCGAAACAATTATCCCGTCGCCACAGAAGCGATGAAGTTTCATTTGGTCCGGCGGTATCAAGAAGAGTTTCTGAATGCTCCACCCGATCAACTTATTGGTCTCCAAGACAGCGCGTTGGAAATCTCTCGACTGTTTAAGGACCAGAACACATGTCTGGTGGACTTTGGGAATCTGATCGAGATGAACAAGGTCAGGCTTAAGCTGGAGCTTGGCATTGCCCATACCTCAGATCTGAACAACATTAGTTCCTTGGCGGAAAAAGCTGACACTACAGGTATTCTCGAGCATCAGGTTCTTTACCGCGTTTACTTGGCCCAATGGCACAAGGAAAGCGGCGATATCCAGCAGGCTAACTATATTCTGGAACGATGCATTAGCGAACTCGACCGCAAGATTGGCCAGATGGATTGGGCCCGCTGCAAGGTGCGCGAAATGCAGGCAAGAGTAGCCGAGCAGGAATTCTATCAAAGTGGACGCACTTTAGACGGTGCCGAAACCGTTGATGGCTTTTTCACCGACTCCATTCACTGCGCCCAGCGCTGTGGCAACGAGATCGTGGTCAGAAGACTGAAAGCAAACCGGCAGGCTTTCAGGGACCGGTCCGGTCACTTCTGACACTGACAGATTGCACAATCTGCAGGCAACTCAGCCAACCGGATTTTTGCCAGTTTTTTGCCATTCTGTTTCCAGACACGTCTGGCAATATCTACTCATTGAAGGGTTAGATGTTTGTCTTGCACCGCTTGCATGGATGGGCAGATTACCCGGACACAAGAAATTATTTTCTAGATCTTTTTTGCAAATCTTTTCATGTCCGGACAGTGAATTTGTCCAAACCCGGCGGAGCAATCCGCCGGGTTTTTCGTTTCAAACAGCCAGCGGCCAGCATCGTATTGAGGATCTTCCAGCACTGAGGATGTGAGGCCCGAACGCCGTCCTCTGATGCCAATCCGGACGTCAAAAACCTGTCCTTCGCCCTGTCGAGCTCAGGCCCCAAACGGAGAACCTGCAGCAATCTCAATCACGGGCTTCCAGCCAGACCCGCTGAACGTCCATAGTCCCTTCGAGAAGGCCCTCCGCAATCTTCTCGCCAACAACCGCGCCGAATTTGTAGCCGTGCCCGGAGCAGGCCGACACGACGACCGCCTTACCGGTCTCCTCCACAAAGAAATGCTCATCTGCTGTGAAAGTGTAGGCACAGGTCACCACATCCGCGACCTTATACTCCTCAATGCGCGAAAAAGGAGGTGCCATCAAATTGCGCAGGGACAGCCCTTCCCAAGGCTCCGGGACCCGGTTCTGATCCGGCTGCCCCAGCCGCTTGTGAAGACCAGCCCCGACCTTGAGTCCGGTTCCGGCGACCGGAGGAATGACATACCCCTCGACCGGACCGCCCGTCGAGAGGATCACAGGAGCGGTCTCCCAATGTGCCTGGAGGTCTGATGGCGGGGTCAGATAGGCAACGGCTGTGCGATAGGTCGTCAAGCTCTGCGACAGTGACGGCATAAGCCCGAGCGCCCACGCGCCAGCAGTGACCACGACCTTATCCGCCAGCAGGTCTTCACCACTTTCGAGATGAACACGCCCGGCCTCTGCATCGAGCGAAGCCACGCGGGTATCCGTCCGAACGTCAACGCCGCGCGCCGCCAGCCAATCGCGCAGACCAGCTGCGATCTTCTGGCAAAACAGAACACCGCCTTCCGGGCTGTAGGTTCCGTAACGAAGGCTTTCCCCGTCAAGAAACGGATACCGTTGTGCCGTCTCAGCTGCACTGAAATCTTCAAAGGCGTAGCCGCCGGCGATCAGTCCGTCGCGCATCCCCTCAGCCTCGTCTCCCGGCTGGCGGCAGAGAAGCAGAAACCCCGTGTCCGCGAGATGACGAGCACCCAGGCCGTCCCAAAGCCGGTCCCAGGCTGCATAGGCCTCCCCAATGCGCCGCTGATATCCGCCCTGAGCCCCATAGGCCCTGCGGATGATCCGGTGCTGGTCCCCCGAAGCAGACAGAGGATTCGGAATCTGCCCTTGTTCCAGCAAGGTGACTTCGGCACCCCGGCGGGTAAGCGCGCAAGCGGTTGAAAGGCCAGCGATGCCAGCACCGACAATAATGATCTTCATGATGAACCGGGAGCAAGAGAGAAAGACTGCCACCAGTTTAACGGGAGGCACAGCGGTTACAACCCGCTGTGCCTTCCAGCCTCAAATCTGCTCAGGCGCCGACCTGTGCAATCCAGTCTTCAAGATTGTAGTAGGTCGTGATCCGCGCGATTTTACCGTCCTTCACATCGAAGAAGGTTCCTGCTGGCAGACGATAGGTCTGCCCTGCGGCTTCCGGCAAGCCTTCGTCGGTTGCAAGATAGGTGCCGTTGACAATGAATTCGGCAGCAGCCCGGGTGCCATCCTCATTGGCAAAGAGAACCAGATCCGTCAGCTCTTCCTTGTAGCAGCGGGTCATATGCGCATTGAACTCCGCAAACAGGGCCTTGCCGCTGCGCCGCTCTCCCTGATTCACGTCATGAGCAATGTCATCGCTAACCAGCGCCTCCATGGCGGCCGTGTCACCGGCATTGAAGGCAGTGTAATAGCGCTCGAGGAGAGCAAGCGTCGTAGTCTGGGACATGTGTGATCCTGTCAGCATGATCCGGAGAGGAAATTTTCGGCGGAATTTGCCGCCTTCTTGCCTCATCCGCAAGTCCCTCAAAGGTCTGCATCTTCCTGGCTGCTATCCCGGAACAAGTGTCTTTGCCGCGCAGGTCCGCACCGCCTGCGTCAAAGGTTTCAGGAGCCTGTCCGCTGCGCGGCTGGCATGCCAGAAAAGGGGAACATCATATGCCTGGCCGGGGCACAACTCCACGAGAGCTCCCTCCGTCAGATGATGCCGCACCAGTGGTTCCGGGTTCATGCCCCAGCCCAGTCCTACGGCTGCCGCATCAACAAAGGCGTGGGTGGAAGCGATCCAGTGCGTTGGCGGGGTCATGTTGAGCCCAAAAACCTGCCGGATCCAGTTGCTCTGCAGAGCATCCTTCGCGCTATAGGTCAGCATCGGCGCTTTTTGAAGCGCGTCGGGCGTCACGCCTTGATCAAACCATCTGGCCATGTAGGCAGGGCTGGCTGTTGCCCGGTACCGCAATGAGCCCAAGGGACAGCAATCGCATCCTTGCACGGGCGAGGGATCTCCGCTTACCACTGCCCTCACCTCACCGCGCCGCAAAAGACCGGCGCTGTGGTCCTGATCATCAATGGCGACATCAAACAAGAGCCCGCCGACCTGTGACAAGGCCTCAACGAACCAGGTGGCCAGACTGTCGGCGTTCACCGCGATCCGCAGAGTGGTGAATGTGCCAGGAAGGTCATCCAGACCGATGTCGGCCTTCAGTGCTTGTTCAAGCAGCTCCAGATCTTCCGTGTGCCGGAGCAAACGGACGCCTGCCTCGGTTGGCGTGCAAGGGTGTCCACGTATGATGAGAATACAGCCGAGGCGCTCTTCCAGAAACCGTATGCGCTGAGAGATAGCCGATTGGGTCACGCCAAGAGCCTGCGCCGCCTTTTCAAAGCCGCCTGTTCGCAGAACTGCGGAAAAAGCCTGTAGCTGCGCCGGATCCAGATTCATTAGAAGCTCTAATAAAGAAGAAGGATTTTGAATTTTTCTAATTCACTTCCTTCCTCTAGTCAAAAGGCGTCCCTCTCAAGGAGCCAAACGTGACCACCGCATTTTCCGGATTTCTTCTTTCGCTCAGTTTGATCGCCGCCATTGGCGCTCAGAACGCCTTTGTGCTGCGGCAGGGACTGCGCGGCGAGCATGTGTTCTGGGTCTGCCTGACCTGCGCATTAAGCGACGCGCTTCTGATCACGCTCGGGGTGACGAGCCTTGCCGCAATTTCACGCCTTCTGCCGTGGATCGAGCCCATATTGCGCTTCGGTGGCGCGGCCTTCCTCCTGATCTATGGCCTGCGCAGCCTGAGGACGGCTATCAAGGGCGGTGAACGGCTGGACCCGAAGGGCGCAACCGTCTCCAGCCTTGGTTCGACACTCCTCGTGGTCTTGTCGCTCACCTATCTCAACCCCCATGTCTATCTGGACACGGTTCTGCTGATCGGCTCTATCGCCAGCCGTTATCCGGGGGAAGAAGCGCTCTTCGCAGTTGGCGCGGTGCTAGGCTCCTTCATCTTCTTTTTCACGCTCGGCTATGGCGCAAAGCTGCTGCGGCCTATCTTTGCCCGTCCCCGGGCCTGGCAGGTGCTCGACCTGATTATCTCCGTCATTATGATGTGTCTTGCGGCAAGCCTGCTTGTTTCGGACTGATGAGACCTGTTTGAAGCCCGGAACAAGATAAAAGCCCCCGCTCCGGCTATCCGGAACGGGGGCTTTCGCAAAACAGCCGGGAACGCTATCAGGCGCGGCCGATGGCCTTGTCAACGCTGATCGGTCCGGGACCCGCAGCTGCCAGGTAGACAAAAACGAAGCAATAGAGGGCCGCCAGCTCACCGCCATTGAGGATCGGATAGAAATTACCCGGCGCATGCACCATGAAATAGGCCACCGCCATCGTGCCAGAAGCCAGGAAAGCAGCCGGGCGGGTAAAAAGCCCGATCACGATCAGACCGCCGCAGATCAGTTCGATCAAACCGGCAGCTCCTGCCATGGTCGTGGGAGCGATCCCGGACATCTTGGTCGCGGGAATGCTGAGGTACTTCGTCGTGCCGTGCTGCAGAAACAAAAGACCGGACGCAATGCGCAGGGCGCTCAGCAAGAACGGAGAAAACGGAGCGAGAAAGGTCATGAGGAACAGTCTTTCATGGTTGTAATTTGAACAAGTTCGCGTCTGCCTCCAAATTTAGCGGGCAGTTGATGCCGCTCCAAGCGAAAATAGCATTCCCCCAACAGCTGTTTGCGGGTTTTGGCAGCACTTGTGCGCGGCAACCGTTTCCGGATAACTGCCCCCTTCGCCAAGAAGAGACGGTGTCATGCCTTTTTCTCAAGAAGATCTCGATCAGCTTGCCGCCCTCAGGCGTAACCTCCATCGCCATCCCGAAGTGTCAGGTCAGGAGGAATGGACGGCGGTCCGGATGACAGAGACGCTGAAGTCCTGCCAGCCGGACAAGCTTGTCACCGGTCTTGGAGGCCACGGCGTGGCAGCTGTCTTTGAGGGCGCAGAGACGGGCCCGGCACTCCTCATCCGCTGCGAACTGGACGCCCTGCCGATCGAGGAAAAGACAGGACTTTCCTACAGTTCGGAATTTCCGGGCAAAGGGCACTTGTGTGGCCACGACGGCCACATGACCACTCTGGCAGGAATTGCTCTGGCCCTTCACCGCCAGCGCCCGGCAAAAGGCAGGGTGGTGCTGCTTTTCCAACCGGCTGAGGAAGATGGGTCAGGCGCAGCAGCTGTTCTGGCCGATCCGGCCTTTGAAGATCTGCATCCCGACCTTGCTCTATCCTTGCATAACCTGCCTGGCCTGCCGCTCGGATTTGCAGGGCTGAAAACCGGCCCGGTCAATTGCGCATCCCGCGGTCTCAAGCTTCATTTCAAAGGCAAGACGGCCCACGCGTCCCAGCCGGATACCGGCATCTCTCCCATGCCTGCAATAGCAGCCTTGATGCCGGCGCTTTCGGCCCTTTCCAAGGGAACGCAGGCAGATGCGGATTTCACCCTGGTGACAATCACCCATGCCTGGCTTGGCAAGGAAGCCTTCGGTATTGCTCCGGGAGATGGAGAGATCTGGGCAACCTTGCGCACGCTCACGGATGATGGAATGGCCAGCCTTTGCCATACCGCCGAACGTTTGGCAGAACAATCAGCCAGGGAGCACGGCCTTGAGCTTTCCTTCTCCTATCACGATGTCTTTCACCATTGCGAGAATGCGCCGGAAGCCGTTGCCGTTCTGGAACAAGCACTTTCAGACGAAGGGGTTCCCTTTGGTCCGGCGGACCTGCCGATGCGCGCTTCAGAGGATTTCGGACGCTTCCGCACGCTTTGCCCAGCGGCCATGTTCTTCCTGGGGGCAGGCGAAGACCACCCCGCCCTGCACAATCCGGATTACGACTTCCCGGAACAACTGATCCCGGTCGGGGCCAGGGTCTTCCTCAGAGCGATCAGGAACCAGCTGGGCTGAGACTGCGAACTGACCGGTCAGAGTTCCGGGAACTTGCGCTGCCGCCACTGGCTGCGCGGAACGGGAGCGCCGACCCGGTAGCCGAAGTCGACAACTCGTGTGACACGGCTGTTGACCTCACAGCGGACGGCAAGGTCATACCATTGCCCGGCGGACCGAAATGCCGCCCTGTCCGCTTGCAGCACCGTGCCAGTATCCAGATGCAGGACAGGCAGCGCCTCCGGCCGCCAAGGCGGGCTGGCGCGCCGCAACTGATCACGCAGTTCGGTCATGCACAGCATGTTGGCCCGCTCATCCCGGCTCATCCCCGCCATGGCCGTCCAGGCACGCGGATCGTCCGACAGAGCGTCCGAATAGATCTTCCGGGCCTTGATCAGATTGCCTGAGCCCCCATTGGGTATGCCCTTGGGCTTCGCAGGCTTCGGTGGCGGCGCACTCAGGCTCGCAATCGGGCCGACAGTGCCAAAGTCACTCGGCGCAACGTCTGACGGTTCCGGTCCTGCCGGAATGGCTTCTGCCTCAGACGAGGCTTCTGCCTGTGCCTCCGGACCGGCAGCAAGGCTTTCAGCCTCCTGCACCTCTTCCGGAACCTCTGGCACGTTTTCGGTTTCTGCCGTCTCAGGCTCTTCCGGGGTCTCGGTCACCTCAGGGGTTTCAGATTGCTCTGCCTCGGCGGTCTCCTCCCCATTGGGCTCGGCCTGTTCCTCAGGCTCCTGAGCAACCTCGGTTTCCTGCTCGCTTGGTTCTTCCGCCCCGTCCTGCGCCTGCTCGGATCCATTGTCCTTGTCGGCATATTCATAAACGGGTTGCAGCACAGGCAAGGGCTGCTGCGGCTCGGCTTGCTGCGCTTCCGGCTCCTGCATCTCTTCTGCCTGGGGGGCGGGCTCGGGATCAGAGGCGGGCTGAGGGGCTGCTTCCTCTTCGGCCTGCGGCTGCTCCGGTTCAGGCTCTGGTTCAGGCAGAGGCTCGGGCTCGGTCGCGGCTGCTTCTTCCGGCTGCGGCTCAGGCTCTGGCTGAGGTTCGGGCTCAGGTTCAGGCACAAGAACCACGTCCACCGTCTGCTGTTCCTCCCGCATATCGGGAAGCTGCCAGTCAACCTTGGTCAGCAGCGCTGCAACGACGAGACCATGAAGGACAAGGGAGATCATCACTCCCCCACCTATCCGCACCCAGTTTGCCGGGTCCCTGTCCATCATCGGTCCGCGTTCATCCATTGGACCATGAATATCTGCATTGAGGCAAAATTGGGAGCTCTATGAAGTGCACGCCCTTCATCAGACAAAGAGCCCGGCGGATAATCCACCGGGCTCTTCTTCATTTCAGAACTGGCTCGTGCCGGATCAGCTGTCCAGGAACGACCGCAGCTTGCGGGACCGGGACGGATGCTTCAGCTTGCGCAGCGCCTTCGCCTCGATCTGGCGGATACGTTCACGGGTCACCGAGAACTGCTGGCCGACTTCTTCCAGCGTGTGGTCGGTGTTCATGCCGATGCCGAAACGCATGCGCAGCACGCGCTCTTCACGCGGGGTGAGCGAGGCGAGAACGCGCGTCGTGGTTTCACGCAGGTTCGACTGAATGGCCGCATCGATGGGAAGAACGGCGTTCTTGTCCTCGATGAAATCGCCCAGGTGCGAATCTTCCTCGTCCCCGATCGGGGTTTCCAGAGAGATCGGCTCCTTGGCGATCTTCAGAACCTTGCGAACCTTTTCCAGCGGCATCTGCAGCTTTTCGGCCAGCTCTTCCGGGGTCGGCTCGCGGCCGATCTCGTGCAGCATCTGGCGCGAGGTGCGGACGATCTTGTTGATCGTCTCGATCATATGCACCGGAATACGGATCGTGCGGGCCTGGTCGGCGATCGAACGGGTGATCGCCTGACGGATCCACCAGGTCGCGTAGGTGGAGAACTTGTAGCCGCGGCGGTACTCGAACTTGTCCACGGCCTTCATCAGGCCGATATTGCCTTCCTGAATGAGGTCGAGGAACTGCAGGCCGCGGTTCGTGTACTTCTTGGCGATGGAAATCACGAGGCGCAGGTTTGCCTCGACCATTTCCTTCTTGGCGATGCGGGCTTCGCGCTCGCCCTTCTGCACCATAGCGACGATGCGGCGGAACTCCGTGATCTCGAGACCGGTTTCGGTCGCCAGCGTCTGAATTTCCTGACGCAGATCGCGGATGTTGTCCTTTTCCTTGGCAACGAAGTTCTTCCACCCGCGGGTGGAGAGGTTCGCAACCTTGCGCAGCCAGTTCGGGTCGAGCTCGGCCCCCTGATACTGCTTGAGGAAGTCGGTCCGGTCGACATTGTAGCTGTCGGCCAGGCGCAGCAGACGGCCTTCATAGCCCATCAGGCGCTTGTTGATGTCGTAGAGCTGGGCAACGAGGGCGTCGATACGGTTCTGGTTCAGCGATAGGCTCTTGACGTCGACGACCAGCTCTTCCTGGATCTTCTTGTAGCGGCGTTCCTGGGACGGGCTGAGCGTCTTGTTGGCCAGCTTGTTTTCCACCAGCTGGTCCTGCAGACGGCGCAGCTTCTTGTAGCTTTCAGCAACGCGGTCGAAGGTTTCCAGAACCTGCGGCTTAAGTTCGGCTTCCATGGCGGACAGGGAGACGTTGGACTCGAACTCGTCCTCGTCGTCACCGTCTTCCTCGCCTTCAGCACTGTTCTCGCCGTCCGGACCGGCATCATTGGCCGCGCGTGGACCGCTCGGTGCCGCGTCCTCGTCATCGTCATTCGCAACGACCGGGCCGCCCTTGGCATCCGGACCGGCATAGGTTGCTTCCAGATCGATAATGTCACGCAGCAGAACGGTGCCTTCGTTCAACTCGTCACGCCAGATGATGATGGCCTGGAAGGTCAGCGGGCTCTCGCAAAGCCCCGCGATCATTGCCTCGCGGCCAGCTTCAATGCGCTTCGCGATCGCAATTTCGCCTTCGCGCGACAGCAGCTCGACAGACCCCATCTCACGCAGATACATGCGCACGGGATCGTCGGTCCGGTCCGTAGGCTCTTTTGCCGTGGTTGCCTTGGTGACAGCAGAACCGCTGCTTGCGACCAGATCTCCGCCTTCGACATCGTCGTCGGCGTTGGCCTCATCTGCTTCTTCTGCATCGATCACATTGATGCCCATGTCAGAGAGCATGGACATAATGTCTTCGATTTTCTCGGATGTGTTCTGGTCTGAGGGGAGAACCTCATTCAGCTCGTCATAGGTGACATAACCGCGCTTCTTTGCGGTCTTGATCATCTTTTTGACAGCAGCATCCGACAGATCGAGCAAAGGCCCGTCCGGACCATCTGCGTTGTTGTCCTGAGTGTCGTCTGCCTGTGTCGCTTTCGCTACCATATTCTGCTCCACAATCGCGAATGACCCCATTCGCGGCGCGTCTGAATTTGCTTACCCCCGCACCATCTCCAGCGCGCAAGCTTTTACGCCGCGCAGCCGTCTGATGATAAGAATCGCGAGATGAGTTGTAAGCCGTGTCCCTTAAGTCCCAATTAACCGTGAAAAAAACGACCCGGCGCCAGTTTTCCTCGCGTCCTTCCCACGGGTATGCTGCTTCCCGGATTGCTGCTGCAGTCCGAAGAGTTTCAAATTCGGGTCCACAGCGGTAACAAGACTTCTTGCCGCCGGTCCCATGACCTCTCGCGGCTCTTTTCGCTGTAAAGCTTCTATTTAGCTCGACGCAGCCGATTCGCAAGTGTGATTCGCGAATCGTCAATTAGATCGGCTAAGTTTTTTTGAGCTGGAACAGCCTTCCAGATGCTCAGAACGGCACCTCAGCCCCTTCGGGGCTTGGCAGTTCCGCAAAGGAAGGCTCAGACCTTTGCGGAGCAGAGCGGATCTTCTTGGCCCGTTCCGCCAGTTCCGCCTCTTCCCGCATGCATTCCTCGCGGCGGCGGTTCAGATCCTGGCTCATCGCCTGAACCCGCATCCAGCTCTCTTCGTTCAGGTCGAGTTCGGCTGCAGCCATCTCCCCTTCCAGCTCGGCCTCCAATGTGTTCAACTCAAGCATGTCGAGAAAATGCATGAACACGGCTTCAAGAAAGTCCTCGGGCGGCGCACTGCGGAGCAAGGGAAAGCGCTGGGTCAACGCCGAAAAAGACCCGCCCCGCGCGGACCCGGGACGGGCATCTTCCATCATCTCCCGCATGAGGGCCTGAAGACTATCGTCCAGGCTGGCCGCAACATCAGCGGCGGCAGCTCCTGCACCGTCGCTTTTCTGGGCAAAGAGGCAGAGCGCGTCCCGGAACCTTCCATGAAGCGCGTCTGAAAAACGGACGGTTGCCAGCCGTTCCAGATGCCTGTCGAGAAGCTGCGGATAATGCACGCAAAGCCCGCAGATCAAACGCTCCATGCCGTAATGCGGTGTTTCCGGAAGCCCCGTTCGGACCGCCAGAAGACTGCCGGGCTCCGCCTTGGGCTGGAAACTGCCGCCAGACAGGAAGCCGCCCTTGTTCCCCTGCCTCCGGCCCTCCCCGCCGCGCTGACGGGACAGCTCAAAGAACAGATTGGACAGCTTGAACTTGAGATCCATCTGATAGCGGCGCTTGACCCGCGGGTCCCGGATCGTTTCCACCAGATCATCGAACCGCTTCTCCAGTGCCGCCTTCCGCTCCGGCGTATCGACGCGCGAGACGGACGTCTCCCTGTCCCACACCACATCAAACAAAGGCTGCGCCTTGGCGACTTCCGCCTCAAAGCCCGAAAGTCCGCGCTGCTTGATCAGATCGTCCGGATCCATGCCATCGGGCAGGAAGCAGAACTGGAACGAGTAGCCGCTGTGGAGCACCGGGAAAATCCGGTCGATTGCCCGGTGCGCGGCGGACACACCAGCTGCGTCCCCGTCAAAACAGACGACGGGCTCGGCCGCAAACTTCCAAAGCCGCGTCACCTGATCTTCTGTAAAGGCCGTGCCAAGGGTTGCCACCACGTGGCGCACGCCAGCCTGCCAAAGGGCAATGGCATCCAGATAGCCTTCCACCACCACAGCCTGGCCGCTCTTGTAGGCAGGTTCACGTGCCCTGTGCGCGTTGAACAGCATGACGCCCTTGTGAAACAGAGGCGTTTCAGGAGAGTTGAGATACTTGGGCTGGCCTTCAGGATTGAGCGTGCGCCCGCCGAAAGCCACGACCCGCCCGCGCTCGTCATGAATCGGGATCATAAGGCGGCCGCGGAAGCGGTCATAGGCCGGACGGCCATCGTCAGGCTTAATCAAAAGCCCTGCCTCGATCATCATGTCTTCCGGCACGTCCCGGGTGGCAAGATGCTGCTTCAAGGCATCCCTGCTCTCCGGAGCAAACCCAAACCGGAATTCGGCAAGCGTCTCAGCCGTCAGGCCGCGTTTCGCGGTGTAGGCTCGGGCGGCAGTCCCGCGCGGCCCGCCATATTCCATCTGAAAGAACTTTGCCGCCATCTCGCAAACGTCGGCGAGGCTGGCACGCTGCTTTTCCCGCCGGGCCGCCTGGGGGTCCGGTGCAGGAAGAGGTACTCCGGCCTGATCGGCAAGACGCTCGACCGCCTCCGGAAAATTGAGGCCTTCGGTTTCCATCAGAAAACGGAAGTGATCGCCCGATGCCCCGCAGCCGAAACAATGATAGCGGTTCCGGCGGTCTTCAACGTGAAAGCTCGGGCTCTTTTCCTGGTGGAAGGGGCAGCAGGCCCAGAAGTCCCCCTTCCCCGGCTGAGTCTTGCGCCGGTCCCACGTCACCTTCCGCCCGACGAGGTCGGACAGATTGATACGGGCCCGTATCTCATCGAGAAGTCGATTGTCGAAACGCATTGAACTCGCCAGTTACAGTCTTGCCGGACCGCCGTCCGGCATCCTGAAAAGAGTATAGCCTCCACACAGCTTGGCAATCAGCCCGTGACGGAAGTGCACTTTTTACATTTGGAGATAAGCGGGAACGCCGGTCTCCGGCCCCTCGCCTGAGACGGCTTATATCAGACAGCTGTGAATAGCAAAATCCACAGGCGCTGAGCGCGCCTGAAAAGATCAGGCCGTGCCGGCCGGTCCGTTGTTTTCCACACGCAGGAGATCGCGCACAACGCAGGAGGCCTGAACAAAATCCATCTGGCCAGGGTAGCGCGCCTTCAGCTCGTTCATGCAGCGCCCAATGTCCCTCAGACCATGGGCGCCCAGATCACGGACGGTTTTTTCGCAAAGGACACGCATTTTGTCCGTGTCGATCTGCCCCGGCAGGAATTCACGGATGATGTCGCCTTCGTGCCGTTCCTGTGCGGCAAGTTCCAGTTGCCCGGCCTCTTCGTATTCCTTGGTGGAGACGTCACGCTGGCGCACCATTTTCTGCAGGATGTCCAGCACCTCGTCATCCCCGACACCATCACGCCCGGTTTGCCGGACAACGGCGTCCCGGTCCTTGATCGCAGCCAGAATCAGCCGGAGGGTCGCAACGCGCCCCTTGTCATTGGCAGTTTCTGCGGCTTTCAGAGCCGAATTGATCTTCTCGCGCATGGCTTTCCCCTGCCCCGGAGCGCGCACAACATCGGCGCACGCTTGCGTTTACGCAACTAGGACCATTAAAGTGTTGATCTATATAGTATATTTTTCGGACGATCAATGTTGACGATCCGCCCTGCATCCCCTAGAGTCCGGCGCTTAATGCAGACGGCATTAATGTTGGGTTCGCCCGCGCGCTTTCGCCTTCCCTGCAGCGCATGATGTCACCAACAAAATCTGGAAACAAGACATGACGACTGCCGACGCATGGTCCACTAAGCCTGCGACCGCCCTCCTTGTCCTTGCCGATGGCAGCGTGATCGAAGGCGAAGGCCTCGGCGCCACCGGTGAAGCTGTTGGCGAGATCTGCTTTAACACGGCCATGACCGGTTACCAGGAGATCTTGACCGATCCGTCCTACGCCGGCCAGATCATTACTTTCACTTTTCCCCATATCGGGAACGTCGGAACCAACGATGAGGACATCGAGACCGTAAACATGGCGGCGGAAAGCGGCATCCGCGGCTGCGTCCTCAACGCCTCGATCACCGAGCCGGCCAACTACCGCGCATCACGCCATCTTGACCAGTGGCTCAAGGCCCGCGGCTTGATTGGCATTTCCGGTGTGGACACCCGCGCTCTGACTGCCCTCATCCGTGAAAAGGGCGTGCCGAACGGTGTTATTGCCTACCATCCGGATGGCAAGTTCGACCTCGATGCCCTCAAGAAGATGGCAGCAGAGTGGCCCGGCCTTGAAGGTATGGACCTTGCCAAGGACGTAACCACCACTCAAACCCATCCGTGGGACGAGACTTCGTGGGTTTGGGAAAAGGGCTATGGCCACGCAGGAACGCCCGAGTTCAACGTTGTTGCCCTCGATTTCGGCATCAAGCGCAACATTCTACGCCTTTTGACCGATGCAGGCTGCAAGGTCACCGTTCTGCCGGCGAATGCCAGCGCAGACGAAGTGCTTGCCCATAATCCTGATGGCGTCTTCCTGTCCAACGGGCCTGGCGATCCCGCCGCAACGGGCAAATATGCAACCGGCACCATCAAGAGCGTTATCGAAAAGGGTATCCCGACTTTCGGCATCTGCCTTGGACATCAGATGCTGGCGCTTGCCCTTGGCGGCAAGACCGTGAAGATGCATCAAGGCCACCATGGCGCCAACCACCCGGTTCATGACCACACGACCGGCAAGGTGGAAATCACGTCCATGAACCACGGCTTTGCAGTGGATGCAAAAAGTCTCCCCGACACAGTCGAGGAGACGCATGTCTCCCTGTTCGATGGTTCCAACTGCGGTATCCGCCTCAAGGGCAAGCCGGTTTTCTCCGTTCAATACCACCCGGAAGCGTCTCCCGGCCCGCGCGACAGCCATTACCTGTTCAAGCGCTTTACCGATTTCATGCGGGACGCAAAGTCCGCCTGACATCCAGGCTGAGCCGCCAAAGCCAAACACCGATGTGAAATGATAAAAGCCCGCGAAATCGTTTCGCGGGCTTCTCTTTATTCAGAAATCCGGCGGCTCCGGGAGGAGAGCCATCGGACGGAATCAGATCGATTTAACTGGCCGCAACCAGCTGGTTCAGAGAGGACAAGACATTGTCCACTTCGGCGACCTGCTCATCGAGCATGGTCTTCTGTTCGCGCAGCATCTTCTGCTGGCTTTCGCAAATGTCACGCAGTTCGGTGAACTGCTTCTGGCGTGGCGTGTCGCTCTCAACGAGCTTGATAACCCGCCGGATCTCCACAAGGGTTAGCCCGATTTTCTTGGCTTGCAGAATGATCCGCATCCGGCTCACATCTTGAGTGCCATAGAAACGGCGGGCACCGCGCCGGACCGGATTGAGCAGCCCTTTCTCTTCATAGAAACGGAGGGTTCTGAGGGTTACGTCAAAAAGTTCCGACATCTCTGAGATGGCGAGAGGCTGCGCTTCAGACACATCCTCCATCACCGGTCCTGCGATATCCGGCAGGACAACCATCTTGGTAGCTATACTGTTCATTTTAATGCCCGATATAGTTTTTCATGAGCGCTGGCGGTTCCGTTACACGCACGCCCCTCTGTCCGACCCACCTTCGAACAGAAAGACGCCCACACAGCCCATAACGCCACTGCGACCCTTCCGTAGAAATGCCGAGCAGGAGAGCCGCCCATCACGCAGCGTTCAGTATGTCACCAAAGGCATGATCTGTAGTTCGCAATTCGCGCCATTTTTTATTCATTTCGACCAATTTTGAGCAAACTGATGCATAAAGACAAACAAGACGGCCGCAGAGTGAAATTAATTTTGCTAGATTACGTATAGATTGCCCTACGCACAGAACACTTCAGAAAAAAATTTGCAAAAAATACTAATTATCGATAATCTATATGTGGAATGTTTCTAAATGTGTCTGATTTGAATACAATAATTGATTGCTTGAAACATGATAAACAATTAATGGTCGAGCAACCTCCAGAGCAGCAGCTCCAAATCAGCTGGCCTTTCGCTGCCCTTTCATGGCTCCAGCCCAGCGCCACTCACGCGGGGGCATACCAAACCAGCGCCGCGCAGCGCGCGTGAAGTTCCCAATGGCGGAAAAGCCTAGCCGGTAAGAAATCTCCGAAACCGGCAGTGCCGTGACACGCAGCAAATCCGACGCAAGAACCCGCCGTATATCGTCATGGAGTTCCTGAAATTTATGCCCGGTTTCGGAGAGGCGGCGCTGGAGTACACGCAAGCTCATCCCCAGTTCCCGGGCGACAATGCTCAAGTTAAGATCCGGCGGCGAGATCTTAGCCCGGATGATCCCACTCGCATGTCCGGCAAAACGGATGCGACGGCATGCTCTGCCAGACGCCTCTCGCAAAGCTCAACCAAAGCCGGGAACACTTCGGCATCCGCTGCTGGATTGTCCCGGATCATCGGAGCGAGAGGAAACACAATCCGGTTCCCATGCGCCCCGAAGGTGATTGAGAGACCTGAAACCTGACGGTGCAAACTCGCATTTGCGGGAGCGGCTCTCGTCAGCTCCGCATGCAGAGGTGCGATCGGCTCTCCGCCAAACCCATTCTTGAGCGCTCCACAACGATACCGGCATACCTGCCGAGAAGCTGATGAGGCTGCAATGTGGTTGGAACGAAGGTCCAGCTCAAGCGGACCCTGTCTCCGTCCACCACGGCAGCACTTGTGCGCATATCAAGCCCAGGCTGCTTCAGATATTCACTCAGTCCCTTAATGACACCTGCGTGGATACGGTTTGAATTGAGAGGCTTCTCACATCACCCCCCTGCCCTGAAGGCTGATACTCCCGAGAACTGTATAGCGGAAGATGTTGAAGGAACCACCCGGCCAGGTTCCAAGATATCCGCTTCCGGCATGTAGCATTCTTAACTCTAAGCACCCGGACAGCCCAACTGGATATGAAGAACAAACGGTCCGTGACTTGAGCGCGTGTACCGCCAGCAAAAGAGCAAAACACGGTATCGCGGCTGGGCGGGATGCTCTGCCTTCAGGACCACCGAAGAAACCCGGACATGATTCGAGGCAAGCCCGATTTTGACGACACATGACCACCGGAGTACCTCCTTCAAGACATGTCATCCACTGCCATCCTCCAAATTGTGGCCGTGCGAACGAACTGAATGGAAATTAAAGCCATCTGCGGGGTTCCTTCCCGCGACGCTTTTGCCTATAAGACGCGCTCAGCCGACATAGTCTTTCATCATGGAACGAGCCGACCCGGCAGGTGCAAACCTGCGCGGCAACGGCCGCTGCGAGCCCCGATGCCAAAACGCACAGACATCTCCTCCATTCTCATCATTGGTGCAGGCCCGATCGTCATCGGCCAGGCCTGTGAATTTGACTATTCGGGCACTCAGGCCTGCAAGGCGCTCCGGGAAGAGGGCTACCGCATCATTCTCGTGAACTCCAACCCAGCAACGATCATGACAGATCCGGAACTGGCGGATGCGACCTATATCGAGCCGATCACTCCGGAGATCGTCGCCAAGATCATCGAAAAGGAACGCCCGGACGCGCTCCTTCCCACCATGGGTGGTCAGACGGCGCTGAATTGCGCCCTCGCCCTGGAGGAAATGGGGGTTCTGGAAGAATTCGGTGTCGAGATGATCGGCGCGAAGGCTGACGTAATCGAGAAGGCAGAAGACCGCGAGAAGTTCCGCGCTGCGATGGATGCCATCGGGCTTGAGAACCCGCGCGCCGCAATTGCCTCCTCCCCAGCCATCCGCAATGAAGCGGGCAAGATCATCGGCTACGACCGCAACGTCGGTTTCATGGAAGCCATGCGTGCTCTGGACGACATCGGTCTGCCGGCGATCATCCGCCCGGCCTTCACCATGGGTGGCACAGGCGGCGGCGTTGCCTATAACCGGGAAGAGTTCGAGACCATCGCCCGCTCGGGCCTGGATGCCTCTCCGAACGGCCAGATCCTGATCGACGAAAGCCTGCTCGGCTGGAAGGAATATGAGATGGAAGTGGTCCGCGACAAGGCGGACAACTGCATCATCATCTGCTCCATCGAAAACTTCGATCCGATGGGGGTCCACACAGGCGATAGCATCACTGTCGCGCCGGCTCTGACGCTGACGGACAAGGAATACCAGATCATGCGCGACGCCTCGATCGCGGTTCTGCGCGAGATCGGCGTGGAAACCGGCGGCTCGAACGTGCAGTTCGCCGTGAACCCGGAAAACGGCCGCCTTGTCGTCATCGAGATGAACCCTCGCGTCTCCCGCTCCTCGGCTCTGGCTTCCAAGGCAACCGGCTTCCCGATCGCCAAGATCGCTGCGAAGCTCGCCTGCGGCTACACGCTGGATGAACTGGAAAACGACATCACCGGCGGCGCGACCCCGGCCTCGTTCGAACCGTCAATCGACTATGTGGTCACCAAGATCCCGCGCTTCGCCTTCGAAAAGTTCCCGGGTTCCGAACCAACACTGACCACGGCCATGAAGTCCGTGGGTGAAGTGATGGCAATTGGCCGCACCTTCCAGGAAAGCCTGCAGAAGGCTCTGCGCGGTCTGGAAACCGGCCTCAACGGCCTCGACGAATCCGAAATTCCGGGCCTTGGCCAGGGGGATGACACCAACGCCATCCGCGCCGCGATCTCGGTGCCGACGCCAACCCGCATCCTCAACGTGGCCCAGGCTATGCGTCTTGGCATGAGCCTTGAAGACATCCACGCGGCCTGCGGCATCAATTCCTGGTTCCTGGAGCAGATGCACGCCATCGTTCAGATGGAAGACAAGGTTCGCGAACACGGCCTGCCGCAGAATGCCCAGGCTCTGCGCAAATTGAAGTCCATGGGCTTCTC
Organism: Roseibium litorale; assembly: GCF_014842915.1. Taxonomy (GTDB): domain Bacteria; phylum Pseudomonadota; class Alphaproteobacteria; order Rhizobiales; family Stappiaceae; genus Roseibium; species Roseibium litorale. The sequence goes on from NZ_JACYXI010000001.1 coordinate 799,385, forward strand.
CGACGCCCGCCTCGCCTCCCTGACAGACAAGGATGCGGCAGACGTTGCGAAGCTGCGCGCCGAGCTGGACGTGCACCCGGTCTACAAGCGTATCGATACCTGCGCAGCCGAGTTTGCCTCCCCGACCGCTTACATGTACTCCACCTATGAAGCTCCGTTCATGGGCGCACCTGCGTGTGAGTCCAATCCCACGGACAAGAAGAAGGTCGTCATCCTCGGCGGTGGTCCGAACCGGATCGGCCAAGGCATCGAGTTCGACTATTGCTGCTGCCATGCTGCTTTCGCGCTGGAAGAGGCGGGCTACGAGACCATCATGGTCAACTGCAACCCGGAAACCGTCTCCACGGACTACGACACGTCAGACCGTCTCTACTTCGAGCCGCTGACCGTTGAAGATGTGCTGGAAATCATCCGCACCGAGCAGAAGAACGGCACCCTGCACGGCGTGATCGTCCAGTTCGGCGGTCAGACCCCGCTGAAGCTGGCGCAGGCTCTCGTGCGCGCCAATGTGCCGATCCTCGGCACTTCGCCGGACATGATCGATCTGGCGGAAGACCGTGACCGGTTCCAGAAGCTGCTGATCAAACTCGGCCTGAAGCAACCGGAAAACGGCATCGCCTACTCCGTTGAGCAGGGCCGCCTGATTGCCGGAAAGCTGGGCTTGCCGCTGGTTGTCCGCCCGTCCTACGTTCTGGGCGGCCGCGCGATGCAGATCATCCGCGATGAGGAAGCCCTCAACTCCTATCTGCTCGGCACGCTGCCGGAACTGGTTCCCGCCGAAGTGCGCGCCAAGTATCCGAATGACAAGACCGGCCAGATCAACACCGTACTCGGCACCAACCCGCTGCTGTTCGACCGCTACCTGGAAAACGCCATCGAGGTGGACGTGGACGCCCTGTGCGACGGCAAAGACGTCTTTATCTGCGGTATCATGGAGCACATTGAGGAAGCCGGCATCCACTCCGGCGACAGCGCATGTTCCCTGCCACCGTTCTCTCTGTCTGCTGAGATGATCGAGGAACTGAAGCGCCAGACCACAGCCATGGCTCTTGCCCTGGAAGTCGGCGGCCTCATGAACGTCCAGTACGCGATCAAGAACGGCGAGATCTACGTGCTCGAAGTCAATCCGCGCGCCTCGCGAACGGTACCGTTCGTGGCCAAGACCGTTGGTATCCCGGTGGCAAAGATTGCCAGCCGGGTGATGGCAGGTGAAAGCCTCGCCTCCTTCGGCCTGAGCGAAAAGAAGCTGAACCATGTTGCGGTGAAGGAAGCTGTGTTCCCATTCGCGCGCTTCCCCGGCGTGGATACGATCCTCGGCCCGGAAATGCGCTCGACCGGTGAAGTCATGGGCCTCGACAAGGCCTTTCCGATTGCCTTCGCAAAGTCCCAGATCGCCAGCAACACGGTCGTTCCAGAAGCCGGAACCGTGTTCGTCTCCATGCGTGACCAGGACAAGGCCGGTGTAGTCGATGCCTGCCGCCGCCTGTCTGACGCCGGCTTCAAGATCATCGCAACCTCTGGCACCCAGAAGTACCTTGAGGAGCAGGGAATTGCCTGTGACAAGGTCAACAAGGTACTTGAAGGCCGCCCGCACATCGTTGATGCTATCAAGAACGGTGATGTACAGCTCGTCTTCAACACAACGGAAGGCGCACAGGCCCTCGCCGACAGCCGGTCCATGCGCCGGGCAGCCCTCCTGCAGAAAGTGCCGTATTACACGACGCTGGCAGGTTCGGTGGCCGCAGCAAAGGGAATTGTGGCCTACAAGGCTGGAAACCTTGAAGTCAGGCCCTTGCAATCCTACTTCGGCTGAGCTGAGATTAGGTTCGAACCGGCCGGGAAAGATTCTCTTTCCCGGCTGGGTTCTTTTTTGTGACGTGCGGTCCCGTGAAAAGGCGGGACCCAATAAGCTGAAGGTCTGAGACCAATGGAAAAAGTTCCGATGACCTCCGCCGGATACGCGATGCTTCAGGCTGAACTGAAGGAGCGTACTTCCGTAGAGCGGCCGCGCATTGTCGATGCGATTTCGGAAGCTCGCGCCCATGGTGACTTGTCGGAAAACGCCGAGTATCACGCCGCCAAGGAAGCGCAGAGCCACAACGAAGGCCGCATTGCGGAACTCGAAGACAAGCTTTCGCGCGCCGAAGTCATCGACGTCACCAAACTCTCCGGAGACACGATCAAGTTTGGCGCCACGGTGAACCTCATCGACGAGGATACCGAGGAAGAAAAGAAATACATGATCGTTGGCGACGTCGAGTCCGACGTGAAGCAGAACAAGATTTCCATTTCTTCTCCGATCGCCCGCGCCCTGATCGGCAAGACCGTCGGAGATACGGTGGAAGTGGCAGCTCCTGGCGGAGCCCGCTCCTACGAAATCGTGGGTGTGAATTACATCTGACCGGACTGAGCGGGCCTTTCCGCCCGTTGCCAGGCAGAAAAGCTTTGAGAATGCCCGCGCCCGACGCGGGCATTCTCGTATTGCCCTGCGGGAACCGGCAGACTTCCGGCAGGGCAAGGCCCTTTTCCACTCCGCAATTTGACCTTGCAGAATATGGCATTACAATATGGCGCAGGTTTCCGCGGAATAGGAGAAGCGGAATGGACCTTCTTGACACCCTTAGTCTCAGCCTTCTGACTGTGGCTGTTCCCATCTGGGCACTCAGGACCTCTGCCTATTGGGCGCTGCCTCATCGTGAGAAGTGCCTCATCCGCCGGCTCATGGCCCGGCGTGAGGCTCCGCTCGGCCTTGGCAGCAAACTCTTCACAGCTTTCATCGTCGTCGGAGGATTGTCCTTTGCGATCCTGCATGGCCTTGTTTTCCTCGCCGGGAACATACAGCCATGGCAAGACGGCTTCGGGGCTCAGGTTAACTCGGGTCTGCAGGCATTGGGGACCGGAACAGGCGGGCTGCTCGCCAACCAGATACTCCCGATGAAAATCCTGTCGACGGCCTTCATACTCGCCGTCACGCTTACGGTGATCATCACCTCGCTACGGGAAATCCGGCTTATCCACCGGCTGCGCCGCAAGACAGCACCGCGCCGGGGACTGCAGAGCCAGTCCGTGTGGGGGCAAAGTGGCGGCGGACAGTCCCCCGCGACAGCCTGATTCTTTTTGCCCTGCCAGCGGCACAAGGCTGGCAGGCAAGACTGCCAGATCAGCTGAGCGAAATAGGAACGACCGGCTCGTCCTTGGTGCAGCGGATAGTCAGGGCAGTGCGGACGCTGTCCACATTGGGCGCGGCAGTCAACTCGCGGATAATAAAATTCTGAAAGCTCTGCAGATCCGGAGCAACGCACTTGAGCAGAAAGTCCACTTCGCCCGACAGCATGTAGCTCTCGCGAACGATGGTCCACGACTTCACGGTCTCTTCAAAGGCAATCAAATCCGCCTCAGTCTGGCTGTGAAGGCCAACCATAGCGAAGGCTGTGACGTCGTAGCCAAGCTGTTTTTCATCCAGCAGGGTGCGATAGCCGTGAATGAGACCGGCCTCTTCCAGAGCCCTTACGCGCCGCAGGCAGGGCGGTGCCGAAATCCCGACCCTGCGGGCAAGCTCGACATTCGTCATGCGGCCGTCATCCTGCAGTTCCTTCAAGATGTGCCAGTCGATCGCATCAAGCCGAGCTTTCAAGACAGTCTCCTCGCCGGCGGATCACCGGGCAGCGGTTTCTCCGCATCACGCTCATCTGGCGCTGCGGCTAATATCATTTCAGCGGAAGTATGATTTTTTGCGCATCTGTGCAAGACTATAACAAATTCACGCATGATTCTGAAAGATAACGTTGGGAGCCCGCAGATCCGGGCCTGTGCCGTGCCACTGCATTCCGAACTCACATGCTGGATCATAACCGACGGCAAGGCAGGCGACGAGATGCAGTGCATTGCTGTGGCTGAGGCCTTAGGATGCCGCTACGAGCTGCGGCGGGTTCACCCCAGAGCCCCCTTTACCTGGTTCATGCCCAAGGGCCCGATCGACCCGCGCGAAGCGCCTTCAAGGCCCGGCAGCCCCATCGCTCCTCCCTTTCCTGATCTCGCCATCGGGTCCGGCCGAAGGGCCATTGCTTATCTGCGCAAGGTCAAGGCTGCCAGCAATGGCCGGACCTTCACGGTCTGCCTGAAAGACCCGCGCACCGGCACGCAGGCAGCAGACCTGATCTGGGTGCCAGAGCATGACCGCCTGCGCGGCCCGAATGTGCTGGTGTCCCCGACAGCCCCGCACAGATTTCCAAAAGAAAGGCTCGATGCCCTCCGCTTCGCGCCGCACCCCTTGATCGATGATCTGCCCGCCCCCCGCGTGGCTGTTCTTGTTGGCGGCGACAGCCGTCACCACCGGTTTACGGAAACAGACTGCACGCGGCTTGAACGAGGTCTCCGCGACTGGGCGGCCCATTCCGCAGCCCATCTGATGATTACCACCTCCCGCCGCACACCTGGGCTTCTGGCAAACCATCTAAGGTCCCTTGCCCGCGAGGGCGGGCATGTCATGTGGAATGGAAAAGGCGAGAATCCCCTCGCCAGCTACCTCGCCAAAGCCGATGCAATCGTCGTCACAGCGGATTCGACCAACATGATCGGAGAGGCCGCAGGCACCGGAGTTCCCGTTCATGTGTTCCATCCAAGCGGCGGTCACGCGAAAATCAGCCGCTTCCTGGGGACTTTGGACCGTTTAGGGATCATTCACCCCTTTCCCGGCCCCATGAAAACCACTACCTACGAGGCGCTGGACCCGACCGGAGACATAGCCAAGGCAATTTTGACGGCCATGGCCGTGCCGATCAGGCAACGAGACGAACAGGAACAAGGCACCGCGTTATGACCACAGAGCACAGCAAGCTTCTCATCATCGGATCCGGACCGGCGGGTTACACCGCGGCGATCTATGCTGCGCGTGCCATGATGCAGCCGACCCTCATTGCCGGCATCCAGCCTGGCGGTCAGTTGACCATCACCTATGAAGTGGAAAACTACCCGGGCTTCGCCGACCCGATCCAGGGGCCTTGGCTGATGGAACAGATGCAGAAGCAGGCAGAAAACGTCGGCACTAAGATCGTCTACGACACGATCACCAAGGCTGATCTGTCCGCGCGCCCGTTCCGTTTCGAATCTGACGGCGGCACGGTCTACACGGCAGATGCGGTGGTGATCGCAACTGGCGCACAAGCCCGCTGGCTCGGTATCTCCTCCGAACAGGACTTCATGGGCGCCGGCGTTTCGGCCTGCGCGACCTGCGACGGCTTCTTCTACCGCAACCGTGAAGTCGTGGTCATCGGCGGCGGCAACACCGCCGTTGAGGAAGCTTTGTATCTCGCCAACCTGGCCTCCAAGGTGACCCTGGTTCACCGCCGCGACAGCCTGCGCGCTGAAAAGATCCTTCAGGACCGCCTCTTCGCAAATCCGAAGATCGAAGTCATCTGGGACCACGCGGTCGACGAGATCCTGGGTGGGGGCATGCCTAAAGCCGTTACCGGCATACGCCTCAAGAGCGTTCTGAGCGGCGAGACCCGCGAAGTAAAAACCGACGGCGTCTTCATTGCCATCGGCCACGCTCCCGCAGTCGATCTATTCCGCGACCAGCTGGAGTTGAAGCCGAACGGCTATCTGATGACTGCACCCGATTCAACCAAGACATCCATTCCGGGTGTCTTTGCCGCAGGCGACGTGACCGACGACATCTACCGTCAGGCTGTCACCGCTGCGGGCATGGGGTGTATGGCAGCCCTTGAAGCCGAGCGCTATCTGGCCGAACATGAAGCTGTGAACTCGCAGATCGCCGGTTAAACGGCTCCAGGTAGGACGGGCAAGCGGATGTCATCCGCCGGAGACTTGAACGATGGATTGGGACAAACTGCGCATCTTCCAGGCAGCCGCTCAGGCAGGGAGCTTTACCCACGCCGGCGACATGCTGAACATGAGCCAGTCCGCGGTCAGCCGCCAGGTCAGTGCGCTTGAGCACGACCTGCGGGTTCCGCTGTTCCACCGCCATGCCCGCGGCCTGCTGCTGACGGAACAGGGCGAACTCCTGTTCCGCACAGCCCGGGAAGTCATGATGAAGCTGGATGCCGTCCAGAGCCGTCTGACAGATACCCGCGAGAAGCCCTCGGGCACCTTGAAGGTTACGACCACCGTCGGTCTTGGCTCCACCTGGCTGACGTCCCGCATCGCCGATTTCGTCAACATGTACCCCGACGTCCAGCTGCATCTTCTTCTGGATGATGACGAGCTGGACCTGGGCATGCGCGAGGCTGACGTTGCGATCCGTTTGCGCCAGCCCACTCAGCCCGACCTGATCCAGCGCAAGCTGTTCACGGTGCATTTCCACGTCTTCGCGTCTCCAGCGTATCTAAAGAGCCACGGGACGCCGAAGGCCATCACCGAGATCGACAAGCACCGGATCATCACCTTCGGTGAGCAGGCGCCCGCCTATCTGCGCGACATGAACTGGCTGGAAACAGCGGGGCGCCCCGCCCTCGATCCGAGGCGTTCGGCGGTCAAGCTGAACAACCTTGTCGCGATCAAGCGTGCCGTGCAGTCCGGCGTAGGCATTGCGATTCTGCCGGATTACATCATCGAGAAGGATTCCAACCTCGTTCAGGTTCTGAGCGAGATGGAAGAAATGATGCCTTCCTTCGACACTTATTTCGTCTATCCGGCGGAGCTGAAGAACACAGCGCGGATTACCGCGTTCCGTGACTTCCTTATTGCGAGCGCGGAAAACTGGGCCTTCTAATTCTGGCCCGGACGGCGAACGCCCGATAATCAGGCAGAAACCCGAATTGATGACTTTCCAGGCAGTTTTAGAAGCTGCAGCGAAAGACTACGCCGGAAAGCGGCTCAATCAAACCTCACATCCGGGCTCAAAACACTCAAAGAGCCACAAGAAAGTATTTATTTTTCAAATATTTACACCTAAAAATCGCAGCTATTCGCATTTTGCATGGCAGCATTGCAAGGTTGCCTCTTGTTTCAGCAGCTTGTGCACTGCATATAAGCATTACTGTTGGTGCTTCGGCGACACACCTTCCTCCCAGTGTCGCTTGAAATTCCAGCTGTTCCCCTCTGGAAGGTGATTCCACTGCATTTGCAGTGAATCGATTTCAAACTGCCGGGTCTTTTGACCCGGCATTTTTTTTGCCCTGCAGCGAACCAGTTTGAGAGCTTTTGACCTGCCCGCATATCATCGGTGCGGCAGCTCGCCGCAGCATCTGGTATCGCCGCCAGAAGCTTCCTATTTCATTTTCGTGGATGCACACCATCCTGCACACCGGGCCCTTCCCCCAGCCCCGGCTGCAAATAGGGTCGGCGCTCTCCTCCCAGGCGCCGGCCCATTTTTTGTGTTCTGCTATGTTCCGGCGGGCTCACATGAAAAGCTTTTCGCTTTCCATCCCCTTGTAGAGACCGGCGACCTGCTCCGCGTAGCCATTGTAAAGCAGTGTCGGGCGGACATCGCCGCCCAGCAGGGTCTCTTGCGCCTGGCTCCAGCGCGGATGGGGCACTTCCGGATTTACATTCGCCCAGAAGCCATATTCGCTGGCCTGGATCGCCTCCCACATGCCAACTGGGCGTTCCTTGACGAAAGAGATCTTCACCAGTGACTTGATCGACTTGAAACCATATTTCCAGGGCAGAGCCAGCCGCAAAGGCGCACCAAACTGCTTGGGAAGCGGCTTCCCGTAAACACCCGTGACCAGAAAGGCCAGATCATTGGTCGCCTCGGCCATGGTCAGGCCTTCGACATAGGGCCAAGGGTACCAGCCCTGCCGCTGACCGGGAGCCACCTCCAGGTTCAGGAAGGTCTCAAACCGCACATGTTTGGCATCTGCCGTCGGCTCGGCGAGCTTCACAAGTTCAGCCAAGGGGAAGCCGGTCCATGGCACCGCCATCGACCAGGTCTCGACGCAGCGGTGTCTATAGAGGCGCTCCTCAAGCGGCATCTTGGCCAGAAGGTCATCGATATCGATGGTCTGCTCCTTCGCAACCAGACCATCGATCGTCACGGTCCATGGCCGGATAGGCAGTGCCTGAGCCTTCTTGGCGATCTCCTTATAAGTGCCGAACTCATAGAAATTATTGTAATTGGCGGGATAGCGCTCATCCGTGATGGGCCTGTCCAGCGTGAAGGCCTCGTTGCGCTTGGCCGGATAGAGATGTGCGCTCGGGTCAGTTTCTTCAGCCCAAGCCCGGCCTGCGCCTGCCAGCGGAAGAGCTGCGCCAGCCGCCAATCCTCCTGCCATGCCGGCCAGAACCTTGCGGCGGTTCCAGAAAAGATCTTCAGGCGTCGCTTCCCGTTCCGGAATAAACCACGATTTCTTGCCAATAATGTTCATGAGGGCACCTCCTGTTGAACCATCTGACGCCATGACCGCTTCAAGTGCAAATAAACCTGCGGTGAGCAAGGCAGGATTGATGCGGGCTCCCACAGCAAGTCTGATAAAATGATGAGATGATGATCCGACCCCGTCCAGAGAACCAGCCGCCTCCCGGCCCTTGCCAAGGCTCGAAACAAAGCAGAGCGCGTATCGGAAGACTGTTCTATCTCCTGATCGTAACTTTCGCAGTTCTCTGCGGATCCGGCGGTCTTGCGGCAGCCCAAACCGTGCCCTTGCGCGGCCTTCCAGGCGATCCGCGTGCAAACCTTCCGTCTCCGGGACAACAGCTTCGGGATCTCCAGGCCAGGCAGCTCAACTCCTTGGGAGCACGCCAGAAAGCAGCGGAAGCCAAGCGTCGCCAGGATCACCAGCGCATGAACCAGACCCCGGCTGGCTGCGCTGCCAACCCTGCGGCCCCGGGCTGTAATACGGACCGGCCCGACTACACTGGTGCCAAACCGCAGTAATGCAGGACACGCCTTACAAGACGCAGAAAGGGCCAGCGCATGCGCCGGCCCTTTCCAGATCGAATTGTGAGAAACCCCGCCTGTTACTTGATCGGCTTGAGCGTCAGCTGGCTCACACCAAGCGTAATGTTGGTTCCGGTCTGGCTCTCAACGCTCAGAGGGTTCAGAGCAATGGACTTGTCGAGGCCGCCGACAAGCACGTTGGCCTTCAGGCCCGCGCCAACGCTCGCACCGGCAGTCACCCCGCCGTAGTGACCAGCCAAGGCACCAGGCTTCATATCTGCGCTCGGAGCCAATACGCCCCAGATGAGGGTCGCCTGATCGGTCTTGCCGATGTCGAGACCAAACTCATCGACGGACCCTGAATAATATTCAACGGGAGCTCCGCTCACCGGCTGGTAGTTGCAGCCCAGCGTCGATTTGGAACCGATCACGAAGTTGCTTTCTCCTTCGACGTTACAGGTCAGCTTGCCGATCTGCACGCCCGGAGACTGTTCAGCCGCGAAAGCGGGAACCAACTGCGTGGAAAGGGTTGCCGCCGTGGCTGCCATCAGGGACAGAGCGAAGGTTGCGGTGCGGTTCATGACATTTCTCCTGAATTCTCAGGTCGGTATTTCCTTTGTTTGACAGCCCCTTACCCGACCCGGAAGGAACCATCAGCTGCTCCGGCGTCTCCGCCTGCCAGCATCACAGGTACAACGGTCCACACCTTGGATGGTTCCCGCAGTGCTAGATTTTTTTTCATTACGTCTTTGTCATCTTCTCCCGAAACAGTGCCCGGAAAACAAAAAAGGGCAGCCGAAGCCGCCCTTTTCAGATCCGAAGTCAGCAACCGTTATTTCAGGTTGCCGCAGAAACGCTGAATGCGCGTACAGGCTTCTTCCAGGGCCTCGGTAGCCGTGGCGTAGGAAATGCGGAAGTTCGGGCCGAGACCGAAAGCCGATCCCTGAACGACTGCAACGCCCTCGGTTTCCAGAAGTTCGGTCACGAAGTCCTCGTCGGTCTCGATCACCTTGCCTGATGGAGCGGTCTTGCCGATCGTCCCTGCGCAGGACGGGAACACGTAGAAGGCGCCTTCCGGGTTCGGGCAGGCAAGGCCCTTGGCCTGGTTCAGCATGGAAACCACCAGGTCGCGGCGGGCCTTGAACACTTCGTTGTTCGCTGGGATGAAATCCTGCGGACCGTTGAGTGCTTCGACAGCGGCCCACTGTGCAATGGACGACGGGTTCGACGTCGACTGGGACTGAACCTTGGCCATGGCCTTGATCAGCTCCACCGGGCCGCCAGCATAGCCAATGCGCCAGCCGGTCATGGCATAGGCCTTGGAGACACCGTTGACCGTCAGAGTGCGGTCATAGAGCGACGGCTCGACCTGCGCCGGAGTGGTGAACTCGAAGTCATCATAGACCAGGTGCTCATACATATCGTCGGACATGATCCAGACATGCGGGTGCTTGACCAGAACATCGGTCAGAGCCTTGAGCTCGGCGCGGGTGTAGGCAGCGCCGGACGGGTTCGACGGCGAGTTGAAGATGAACCACTTGGTGCGCGGCGTGATCGCGGCTTCCAGCGCATCTGCGGTGATCTTGAAAGTGGACTTGTCCGCCTCGACAATCACCGGCTCCCCGCCAGCCAGCAGAACCATGTCCGGATAGGACACCCAGTAAGGAGTGGGGATAATAACTTCATCGCCCGGATTGATGGTGGCGATCAGCGCATTGTAGAGCACCTGCTTGCCGCCCGTACCGACCGTAATCTGGTTCGGCTCGTAGCTGAGGCCGTTCTCGCGCTTAAACTTGGCGCAGATGGCAGTCTTCAGCTCCGGGATACCGTCGACAGCGGTATACTTGGTCTTGCCTTCGGTGATGGCTGCAATTGCCGCCGCCTTGATGTTTTCCGGGGTATCGAAGTCCGGCTCACCGGCACCAAGGCCGATGACGTCACGGCCAGCAGCTTTCAGCTCGCGAGCCTTGTTGGTGACAGCAATCGTAGCGGATGGTTTCACACGCGCCAGCGCGTCGGCGATAAAGCCCATCAGGCCCTCCATGGGAACAGGGTAAATCCAGCGCGCGGACCCTAGATCCGGCAAATTTTGAAAACAAGACCCATTTGTTGGATGGCATAAGAAAAAGGGGACTTAACGCCCCCTTGAATGCTCTTTCAGGCCATTGGCGAATGTATAAGCGCCGCCGTTTACACGCGCGCTTCCAGAACCAGCTTTGGTGCCTTGTCCGTATCCAGCAAGGATGCCTTCAAGCGCTTCTTCTTGGATTGCCCGTTGAGACTGTTGACGACGACCGGCTGAGGTACGTCGGACCCCTCTTCGGCGGCCTTCATCAGAAGCGCGAAGCTGCTCGGATGCAGGAGCGTTTCGGTGATTGGCTTGTCCTCCATCACAGACTGGGTCAGATGATAGGCCTTCATCGCAGAATTGTTCGCCGCCAGTATCATCCGGCTCTTCGCGTTCACGACAAGAATTGGCGCACTGCACAGGTTGAAGACCTTGGAAAAATCCACGTCTCCGGCCACGTGCCCGGCAGAGAACAAAACACCGCCGATTGCACCGCCGATCCGGAAATACATGGCGCTATAGGTCAGCTCAAGTGTGTCACCGGTCACGAGCAGGAACTTTGCCCGTCCTGTCGCGCTCGCCCGCCGGGTAAGGGACTCAACAGTCAGCGAAACGAGGCTGCGGCCAACCCGCTTCTGGACGTGAGCAATGTTCCGGCCCATGATCAGCGCGGAGTCCTGAACGCCAAAGCTCTGCAAAAAACCTTCGCTTGCGTAACGGATGTAGCCAAAGCTATCGACCAGGAGAACAATCCGGTTCGAGCTTGCGACAAAGTGCTGAAGGATCGGACCGAGACCTAAGGCAATCTTGCCGGGATTGCTGTCATCCTTGCCGATGGACGGGAAGCACACCGCCAGCATGCGGCCATCTGGCAGCTCATAGCGATAAGCCATGAGCGGAATACCCGGTATCCGGTGATCAACGCCGCCACCAACATCATAAGGCCCTGCAACGCCCTCACGGATAGCCCCCTGGATCAACCGCAGGATGGTTTTCCGGTCCTCCGGGGTGAGCAGGCGCAAAGCCTCCTGGGAGGGCGCCTCCTGAAGATCGTGTATCTCGCTATCGAATGTCTGTGAGCCCGTCTCGTGCCATACGACCATCTTGCGGCTGATATCCGCGAAGAAGAAATCCAGACCAGCCAGTTTCAGCGCAGGCGGCTTGCCTTCTTCCTGTTTGGACGCTTCTGCATCCATGTCATTCACCTGTGCGGGTGTGATGGCTTTCCGGCCGGCCGAGTGAAGGGTCATGCGGGAACCGTGACGTCCTTGTTTTTGAGGGGTTCAGTCGCCACGCTGCGGCAGAAAAGCAAAGAAGCGGTGAAATAATATCTGCAATTTGAAGCAACCCCGCTATTTGCTGCGGGTTTTCAAGCTTTTTCACATCAGCCGCTTGCGAACTCGCACCTCTCTATTGCGCTTTGGCCGCCCGGCCCAGCCTCGATATCGCGGCCGTAGGCCGTGAGCCATTTACCTCACTGGACGTGTGCCGGAAGGAAAGGTGACAAGTCCCCATTCGTTAAAAATCATGCTTAATTATTGGTCACTAAAAAGGATCAAGTTGGAACGAAATTGAGCTGTTTTCTGCTCCCTGAAAACCAGCCACAAAAGCGCCACGAAATGACACCTGAACCGCCTATATGCGGTCTATCAGACGGCCCAATCCTCACGGATCTTATGTGCATGAACATCTTTGGAGAGATGGAACATGACACAGGCAGAGCACTTCGGTACGTACGCAGCAGCTTCTAACCAGTCAGCAGACCGCAAGCTGGCGCGGGCAATGGGATTTTCTGTCCTTGCCCTGACCGGCATCGCCATCGGTCTTTCGGGTGCTCAGGATGCCCGGATGTTTGGCCTGGTAGGAGCTTTCGCCGCCATGCTGACGGTTAGCGCCTGCCTTGGCTCCCGTCTCGCCAAGGGGCTCACGTCCCGCAAAGAAATTGTCGGGCGCCGCAGCGGCCTGAACCTGGAGACGTGGTCATGACCCTCGAAAAGATAGAAACCCCTGCGGAAGCCGGCAACTTCTCAGAAGCCCCACTCATGGAGCGCAAGAAGTCCAAACGCCGGGAAGCAACGCCCATGCAGCGGGAACTGTCGGAAGCCCGCCCTCTGCTGAGTGCGATTGCTCTCGGGCTGATCTTCGCCCTGACGCTGACCCTGGCAGCCTCGCTCGCTCCGGACACCGTCGGCGCCAAGGGCGGCCGGATTTCACAGCCTGCCTCGCCTCCACCAGCGACAATGGCACCGGTCAATCAAACCAGCAAGGCGACCTGACCCTTCCCTCCGGGACTGTCTTCCGGTCTCACACGCTCCTCCCCGGAAGACGACAGCCGGCCCCGATCCCAAGATCCGGGCCGGTTCTATCTTTTCTGGAACCACCCGCATTCTCATGAGTTCTGGTATGGCCCCCTTCAGCGGCACCCAACCTCCTCCGTTCGGCGCCAAACAAGAGACCATTGCGAAACACCGCCTCCCGGCGGATAAATAGACTCAAAGACAAAACGGGAGTTCTCCATGGACATCGATCTCAACCTGTCCGCCGACACGATCCGCCTGCTGGCCCAGAAGGCACGAGCGGTGAACAGTGACCTCGAAGACGGTTTTGATGACAGCAACGACGGAGAAATCGAGTTCGACGAGGACACTCTGACCGATACCCACGCCCATGACGGGCTGGCCGAGGAAGAGAACGACGACATGACCGAGGAAGAACTGCGGGAGCTGATCGCAGATCTGAATGTCGATGAGGCAGCTGAACTCGTCGCCGTCGTCTGGGTTGGCCGCGGGGACTACGAAGCCGAGGACTTCCTGCAGGCGGTGGAAGATGCCAAGGACCGCGCCAATGCCTCGACCGCCAAATATCTCATGGGCATGCCGCTTTTGGCAGACCACATCGAGGCTGGTCTCGACGCGCTGGAACTCTAAACAAGGCAACACGCTGGAGTTCCCAATGCCGTTGCGGCCAACCAGCTTCTGGTTGCGATTCTGGTTTCTTTGGAAAACGCCATAAAGAAACCATTTACCATCTTTCCCTTGCCCCTCCTGTGCTCCACCCTGCGCCTTGCGGTTCGAAACCACTGGCGGAAACCATGGAGGAGTGATTGTGACGATGTTCCAGGATCAATCCAAGCGTGACCCACTTTCCCTCGACCAGCCTTCTCCTTGGCGTCTCTGCGCCGTTTTTTGTGGTGTGTGCACAGTTCTCGGTGTGCTGCTCGCCGCCTTCACGAACTGACGCCCCAGCACTCCGCGCCAAATCCCGGCAGTCTCCTTCTGGGGAACTTTCAAGATGAGCTCCCGCAGAATTGGCGCTCTGGACGCGGCCCGCGGTGCGGCGCTCGTGGCCATGGTGGTCTATCACCTGTCTTGGGATCTTTCCTGGTTCGGCCATGTGGACTGGGCCGTCTCGACGGATCCGGACTGGAAGGCCTTCGCGGCTTCTATTGCCGGAAGCTTCCTGTTCCTGTCCGGCATTGGTCTGGCACTCGCCCATCGCAATGGCATCCGCTGGCGGGCGTTCTGGATCCGGGAGGGCAAGGTTGCCCTGGCTGCCTGTACGGTCTCCATCGCCACCTGGTTTGCCTTTGGCGACAGCTTCGTCCGCTTCGGCATTCTTCATGCAATCGCCGCAAGCAGCCTGATCGCCCTGCCGTTTCTGCGTGCCCCCGCCTTTCTGTCGATTGCTGCAGCCGCATTGATCGGCACGGCGCCACTTTGGGCCTCCAGCCACGCCTTTGATGGCCAGTTGCTGCTCTGGACCGGGCTGGGTCAGCCGGACTATGGCTCGGTCGATTATGTGCCGATTGCGCCCTGGACCGGACTGGTGCTGCTAGGCCTCGGCCTTACCCGCCTCGCCCTGCGCCTGAAGCCCGCTCTTTTCAACGTGCGCGCTCCAGATGAAACCGGAGCACAGCAAAGCCCGGGACGCGTGCTCGGCGCCCTGGCCACATTTGGCCGATATTCCCTGCCGGTCTATCTCATTCACCAGCCGCTTCTTTATGGCCTTGTCTGGTCGTTCACAGCGCTCGGGCTTGCCCCCGACCGGAGCGAAGCCCTGTTCGTGCGTGACTGCACCCGGGCTTGCGTTGCGACCTTCGGCGACGAAACGGCGTGCAATACGTCCTGTTCCTGCACGCTGGATGCTGCCAGGAAGGACGGTTTCTGGGAGGATCTGGTCAAGAGCCCGAACGACAGTGGCCTTCGGGCGCGTCTCAATGATGCTTATGCAATTTGCCTGCGCGACACCCCTTCAACGCCCCCGGCCACCAGCTCCGGCAACTGACTTCAAAATACGTCACCGGCGAGCCCGCTCGAGCATGCGCAGGATCCGCGCCTTGGCAAAGGCGGGAAAGTCCGTCCGTCCGTTGCCAAGCCCTGCCTGCTCCAGCGCCCAGAGCGCGGAGACGGCGTCACAGCGCTGGGTCATATCCTGCAAGGCGGATGGCTCCGGCACCTTGCCGC
Source organism: Roseibium litorale (assembly GCF_014842915.1). Lineage (GTDB taxonomy): Bacteria > Pseudomonadota > Alphaproteobacteria > Rhizobiales > Stappiaceae > Roseibium > Roseibium litorale. Next base: position 814,755 of record NZ_JACYXI010000001.1, read on the forward strand.
CAGCTGCCGCATAGCCCTCCAGGAACGCCTTCCGCCCTTGCCGCTCAAAACTGTTTTCAAGCATTGCATAGGCAAGGTCCCAGACAGGTGGCGCCATTGAGGAAAACTCAAAGTCGATAAGCCGTATCCCTTGAGCCGTCTTGAGAACATTGCCTGGTGACAGATCACAGTGGCTGGGAACCAGATTGGCAGCATCCGGCTCCGCTGGCTCCGTCAAACCCTCCAGAATGGACTGAATATCTGACAGCTCCCGATCAAAAGACCCCGCGTCCCTGACAGTGGTGAGCAGCGCTGCAAGCAGGCCCGGAAGATCCAGTTTGCCACTGAATGTCCCTTCCAGCCCGTGAAGCCTGGCAATCACCTTGCCAAGTTCCGCGGGATTGGTCTCTGCCTCGGCAAGCTCTAAACGCCGCATCAGCATCAAGCCGTCCTGTTCATCAAAGAAAAGCGGTGGAACCGCCAGGCCCGCGCGGGCGGCACATTCAAGATTACGGAATTCACCTTGACGGTCGATCAATCCGGCACTCTTGGCCGCCGGAACTCGCAGGACAAACCGGCCCTTATCCGCAACCAGCCCAAAAACAGAATTAGACAGTCCCTTGAGACGCTCTGCCTGGCGGGGCGCGCCTGTCAGCCGCGACAACTCCGGCCGGGTGTCCAGAACCGAACGCACGGTATCCAACGGTGCAGCTTCTCGAGAAACCCTTGCTCTGTCAGAGACAAATGCCGTTGAATCTGCCAAGAACAGTCATCCTTATCTTCGCGCGTAGCCGCATCGTTCAGCCTGATGGAGAGTTCCATGACCGGCACCCCGGACCAGCCAGCCGCACCATCTTCGGGCCCATCCGTCAGCCCTGAAAGCCTTCAGGTGCCCGAGGCGGTGAAAGCTCCCGATATCACCATCACCTATTGCCGCCAATGCGGATGGTTGCTGCGAACGGCCTGGATGGCCCAAGAGATCCTGACAACATTCTCCGAAGATGTGGCCGCTGTCACACTCGTTCCGGGTACCGGCGGGATCTTCACCATCACCTGCGATGGCCACCTGGTCTGGGACCGCAAGACCGACGGCGGCTTTCCCGACGCCAAAACCCTCAAGACCCGCCTGCGCAACCTGGTCTGGCCCGACAAGGATCTTGGCCACTCGGATGCGGGGAAGACGGGGTGATCATGGAGAGAGGAACCCGGCGAGCCTCTGCTCTAACGCCGGCTTGTCCCGGACCTCACACGCCCAAACCGTGAGCACACTCCACCCCATCTCCTCCAGCATTTTCTGCCTGGACTGGTCACGCTCGACATTTCTCTCCAGCTTGGGCAGCCAATAGTCCAGACGGGATTTCGGTAAACGGGAATCCTTGCAACCGGGGTCAGGGTGCTGGTGCCAGAAGCACCCATGAACAAAGATGACTTTCCGGCGTGGACCGAAAACCAGGTCGGGTTTTCCGGGAAGATCCTTGCGGTGAAGCCGGTAACGGTAGCCCATGGAATGAACCATCTGGCGGACAATCATCTCAGGCTTGGTATTTTTCGACCGGATTGCGGCCATGTTCCGGGAACGCCGCTCTATAGAGATCTTATCAGCCATGAAGCCGGTCACACCTCAATAGTCGCTTGACTCGATTAGGGTCCACTCCTCAGGAGTGCAATTATGCGAAACAAACTCATCTGGATTGCAGTGAGGAAGCCCCAGGGATTCAATGAGTCTGGAGTGATAGTAGCCGGATAAAATAACGGCACACTCCTTCTTCAGAACATCACGTGCTCCACCATTCCCGCGTACACGTTTCATATAGTCTTTCTGATCGAAGAGCAGAGCTTGCAAAACTGTCCGGTGAATAACCTTATCCTGGTTCTCTCTGAAAAATTGCGCAGCCCTCCGGTTCCCTCCTGTCATTTCCCGCAGCTGACGAAACCGGGCCATATCCAGCCCCTCGAACCGGCTATTAGGAAGACTGCGTTCACGCAAAAGCCAATGAATGTCCTGGAAAGCAGACCGCTTGACGCTCCGTTTCCCGTCCCGGTTCGGCTTGTTTAAGTATTCTTCGCGGGCAATGATAATCCCAAGGGAGCACGTCCGGGCTTCTGTCGCCACCATCACCAGAATGCACGGCTCTGCGTTCCGGAATGTTTCAGGAGGGATCATCCAGGTTTCGCGAACCGTATTTTTAACGTCGATATCCTGATCCAGAAGCCGGAAATCACGGAGCCCTTTGGGAATGCCCAAAAAGTCTCGAAGGAAGTGCTCAACCTTCAACCCAATGAATGTCTTTTCAACATTGTCCAGGTCTGCCACCCGCGTCCGGGCGGTCCTAACAGGATCAATAACGTACTCAACAGCTTCCAGTATGATCTCTGGCAATTTTTGGATAAAGACATCCTGTCCACCACCGAGCCTGAACAGCTCCTGAGCTATACGATCAAGGAGCTCGTGGTCAGAAGCTTGGCTGCTGTCAGTCATTCCGCAGCTTCACGTGTCATCACAGCAGCAAGTGCCCTGGCGATGCACTTGCCGACCGACGCCGCGACAGGCGGGGGAAATGCATTCCCGACTTGACGGTATGCAGCAGTTTTACGGCCATAGAACTGCCAGTTGTCAGGAAACCCTTGCAGCCTCGCAACCATCGGGACGGTCAGCCGGGGCAGCCCCTCATGGTCAGGCCCAGGCAGCTCGTTGGCAATCGTCCTGCCTTCAACACCGAGATCGGCCCAGGCTTTCCGCGCACGGGTTGGGCCCAGATCAGGGCCTCCATGCTTTTTTGAACCACCGACGATTGTCGGCGCAATCCTGTTGGCCTGATCCTTCCAGGCTGCGGCACCAGACCATCCCCCCGCCGACATGAGATCAAACAGTGCCTCCCCAACACTGGGGGCCGCAACCGTTCCCGCTGGCCAGTCAAAACTGTCCGCAAACTCACGTTTCAAAGCGACCATTACGACACGGGGACGTAATTGCGGGACGCCAAAGTCCGAAGATTGCAAGAGTTTCCAAAAGACTTTGTATCCAATCCGGCGAAGGCGGATTTCGATAAAATCACGATATGGCTTGAAAGAGGGATCAAGCATTCCCCGGACATTTTCGAACATAATCGCACGCGGCTTCACGCGCTCGGCGATCTCGATACCGCGGGTAAAAAGGTTCCGCTCGTCCTTCTCTCCCAGCTGCTTTCCTGCAACTGAAAAAGGCGGACATGGCAGCCCGCCGGCGAGCAAATCAACACCGCGGTATTGCTCGAAGTCAAACTCCTGAAAGAGATCGTGCTCATGCACGGTCCATTCGGGACGGTTCAGACGCAATGTCTCACATGCATGGGGATCGTTTTCGAAGAGAGCCACATGATCGAAACCAGCCATTTCCAAGCCAAGCGCTTGACCGCCGCCACCCGCGCACAGCTCAAGGGAAGACAACTGATTCTTCATTGCAGGACCTCAATTCATTCTTGGTTACAATACATATCACAACAAGGAACAAATTAGGAACACATAACTATCCCCAGATCCATCGCGAAAGATCAACCTTCGTAAGCTGCGTGAGCGCAAAGAATGCTTCTGTGAGCGCAGCCCAACACACCTACCTAAAATTCCCGCCGTTCCAGGAACAGCTCTTGCTCAAGCGGCTATATTTTAGAATACACCCCCTCGCATCAGGGCAGGCTTGGCCCTAGTTTCCGGGAACAACGGCAAGCGGAAACGTTGGGTTGGATCCGTTCCTTTTGTGGGCTCGGGCCAATCCACGCTTCGCGCCAGTCACACACCAGATGAACTCCTCAACAAGGCGTATCCATGTTCAAGAAACTCTCTCTGGCCATCGCGGCCCTTGCGATCAGCGCAAGCGTGCAGGCACAGGCAGCAGAAACCCTGCGGGTCGGCATGTCCGGCGGCTATTTCCCCTTCACCTTCACCAAGGGCGGTGAGCTGCAAGGCTTTGAAGTCGACGTTCTGAATGCCGTCGGCAAGGAAACCGGGCTGAAGGTCGAGTTCGTCACCATGTCCTTCTCCGGCCTGATTGGCGCCCTTGAAGCCGGCCGCATCGATACGGTCGCAAACCAGATCACCATTACCCCGGAACGCGAAAAGAAGTTCGCCTTCACCCAGCCCTATGTGATCGACGGCGCCCAGGTCGTGGTCAAGAAGGGTAATGAAGAAGAGATCAAAGGACCGGAGGACCTCAAGGGCAAGACCGTTGCGGTCAACCTTGGCTCCAATTTCGAAGAGCTGCTGAAGAACCTGCCCTATGCGAGCGAGATCAACATCAAGACCTATGACACTGGCATCGAGCAGGATGTCGCCCTGGGCCGCGCTGACGCCTTCGTCATGGACCGTGTGTCCTCTGCTCAGGTGATCAAGGAAAGCCGCCTGCCGCTGGCACTTGCCGGCAAGCCCTTCTCAAAGATCGAGAATGCCATGCCGTTCCGCAAAGACGAAAAGGATCTGAAGCTTCGCGATGAAGTGGATGCGGCTCTAACCAAGCTCCGTGAAAACGGCACCTTGACCGAAATCTCCCAGAAGTGGTTCGGTACCGACATCACCTCCGGCGAATAAGAAGCAAACATGCCAGGACTCGACACGCAATACATGCTGGACCTCTTGCCGGTCCTTCTGAAAAACTTGCCGCTGACGCTGTTCATGGCATTCGTGGGGATGGGCTTCGCGCTCATCCTCGCCTCGCTTCTGGCGATTATCCGGATTATCCGGCTGCCGGTAGCCGATCAGATGGTCGTGGTGTTCATCAGCTTTTTCCGCGGCACGCCGCTGCTGGTGCAGCTGTTTCTCTTCTATTACGGCCTGCCCCAAGTCATGTCGTTCCTGACGGCGATCGACGGGGTCTCTGCCACCATCATGGGCCTGACCCTGCATTTCTCGGCCTACATGGCAGAGAGCATCCGCGCGGCCATTGTCGGCGTGGACCGCAGCCAGTGGGAGGCGGCCGAGTCCATCGGCATGACCCGCAGCCAGATGATGCGGCGGATCATCCTGCCCCAGGCAGGCCGCATCGCCGCGCCGACCCTGGTCAACTATTTCATCGACATGATCAAATCCACGTCTCTGGCCTTCACCCTAGGCGTCACCGAAATGATGGGGGCCGCCCAGAAGGAAGCGGCTGGCAGCTTCCGCTATTTCGAAGCCTTCCTGGATGTCGCCCTGATCTACTGGGTGATCGTGGAGATCCTGTCCTTCCTGCAGCGGCGCCTCGAGGCCCGGCTCAACAAGGCTTTTGCACGATGACCTGCACCGTCGGCATTTCCGTCCAGGGCCTCACCAAGGCCTTCAACGGCACCACCATCCTCAATGGCATTGATCTCACCATCGCGCCGGGCGAGCGCATCGTGATCATCGGTCCATCGGGCACCGGCAAGTCCACCTTGCTGCGCTGCCTGAACTTTCTCGACCGTCCGGAAGCCGGCACCATCCGGGTCGGCGACCTGAGCGTGGATGCGGCCCATGCCAGCAAGACGGACATCCTGAGCCTGCGCCGCCGCACGTCCTTCGTCTTCCAGAACTACGCGCTCTTCGCCAACAAGACCGCCAAGCAGAACATCATGGAAGCGCTGGTGGTCGTGAAGAAAATGCCCCAGGCGGAAGCGGAACGGCGGGCACTTGCCATCCTTGGCGAGATTGGCCTGTCCGACAAGGCAGACGCCTATCCCGCCAGCCTGTCCGGTGGCCAGCAGCAGCGTGTCGGCATTGGCCGGGCCATGGCGCTGGAAGCCGAACTGATGCTGTTTGACGAACCCACCTCCGCGCTTGATCCGGAATGGGTCGGCGAGGTGCTGGAACTCATGCGCCGGGTTGCCGCCCAGCACCAGACCATGCTGATCGTCACCCATGAAATGCAGTTCGCCCGCGAGATCGCCGACAAGGTGATCTTCATGGAGGGCGGACGTATCGTGGAACAGGGTCCGCCCGCCCAGATCTTTGACGCCCCGCAAGACCCGCGCACCCGCGAATTCCTCCGCCGTCTCGGCTGATCCCACCTGTCCTCCTGACAACCTTGTGTCAGGAGGACAGGATTTAGTTCCATCCAAACAGGAACAAACCCGCAACACCCCCTTTCCTCCGGAGCGGAGTCGGACCATATTGCGGGCATGAGCAAGAAGCCGACCTCCCCCGCCGACGACCTCCCCACACATCCGGATGCCACTGACGGCTTCGGCGAAGCGCCGCAGGCCGCCTTTGAGGGTGCACCGCTCTCCGGCAGCATCGCCGATTGGGCGAAGGAGATCGAGGACGAGGCCGCCAAGGCCATCCCTCACCCGTCCACCGGCCCGCAAGACGCGCCGGCGTCCACCCTCTCCCCTCAGGGGAGAGGGAAAACGGCTGCGGAGCAGGCGTTGGGTGAGGGGCTCCCTTCAACCAGGAGCAAAGCCGCCCCCAAGAAGCCTGCCACCAAGACCAAGGACGCCAAACCTGCACGCTCGGCCCGGGGCACCTCCATGGGCAAGGCGGACAGTGCGCGTGAACGGGCGGCAGGCGGTCTGAATCCGGTCGCCGGTCTGGACATGACACTGGAAGAGGCTGAGCAGCTTGAGGAAAAGCTGAAGCAGCACCAGAAGGACAACAAGAAGAAAAAGAAGGAGAGCAAGTTCGGTGAGCTCTCCGGCAATCAGGGCGCAACCGCAACCGTCGAGGCTCTGGCCGCGCTGATCGAAAGCGGCAACCCACTGATCAAGGATGGCGAGGTCTGGGTGCCGCACCGGCCTGAGCGGCCGGAAAAGTCCGAAGGCGGCGTGCCGATCGTGCTGAAGTCCGCCTATGAACCGGCGGGAGATCAGCCCACGGCCATTGCGGAACTGGTGGGCGGCATCGACAGCGGCGAGCAGACCCAGGTGCTGCTCGGCGTCACCGGTTCGGGCAAGACCTACACCATGGCCCAGGTGATCCAGCGGACCCAGCGCCCGGCCCTGATTCTGGCGCCGAACAAGACCCTGGCTGCCCAGCTCTATGGCGAGTTCAAGAGCTTCTTCCCGGACAATGCGGTCGAGTATTTCGTCTCCTACTACGACTATTACCAGCCGGAAGCCTATGTCCCGCGCACGGACACCTATATCGAGAAGGAATCCTCGATCAACGAGCAGATCGACCGGATGCGCCACTCGGCCACCCGTTCCCTGCTGGAGCGCGACGACTGTATCATCGTTGCCTCGGTCTCCTGCATTTACGGTATCGGCTCGGTCGAGACCTACACGGCCATGACCTTTGCCATCGAGGTGGGCGAGCGCATCGACCAGCGCCAGCTGCTCGCCGATCTGGTGGCTCTGCAATACAAGCGCAACGATGCCGCCTTCCAGCGCGGTACTTTCCGGGTGCGCGGCGACACCATCGAGCTGTTCCCCGCCCACTATGAGGACCGCGCCTGGCGCATCTCGCTCTTCGGCGACGAGATCGAGGCCATCACCGAGTTCGACCCGCTGACCGGAAAGAAGTCCGGCGAGATGAAGTCGGTGAAGATCTACGCCAATTCGCACTATGTCACGCCCAAGCCCACGCTTCAGCAGGCCATCAAGTCCATCAAGACCGAGCTGAAGGGACGGCTGGAAGAGCTGAATGCGCATGGCCGCCTGCTGGAAGCCCAGCGGCTGGAACAGCGGACGATGTTCGACCTGGAAATGCTGGAAGCCACCGGCTCCTGCCAGGGCATCGAGAACTATTCCCGCTATCTGACCGGCCGCGCACCGGGCGAGCCACCCCCGACCCTGTTTGAATATCTGCCGGACAATGCCATCGTCTTCACCGACGAGAGCCATGTGACCATTCCACAGATCGGCGCCATGTACCGGGGCGACTTCCGCAGAAAAGCGACGCTGGCCGAATATGGCTTCCGCCTGCCCTCTTGCATGGACAACCGCCCCCTGCGCTTCGAGGAATGGAACGCCATGCGGCCCCAGTCCATCTGCGTGTCGGCCACCCCCGGCAGCTGGGAGATGGACCAGTCCGGCGGCGTCTTCGCCGAGCAGGTGATCCGCCCCACCGGCCTGATCGACCCGCCGGTGGAAATCCGTCCCGCTACGTCCCAGGTGGACGATCTTCTAGGCGAAGTGCGCGAAACCGCCGCCAAGGGATACCGCACACTGGTCACGACCCTGACCAAGCGCATGGCCGAGGATCTGACCGAATATCTCCACGAGAACGGCGTGCGCGTGCGCTACATGCACTCGGACATCGACACCCTGGAGCGGATCGAGATCCTGCGCGACCTGCGCCTTGGTGCCTTCGACGTGCTGGTCGGCATCAACCTGCTGCGTGAAGGTCTCGACATTCCCGAATGTGCGCTGGTCGCCATTCTGGACGCGGACAAGGAAGGCTTCCTGCGCTCGGAAACCTCGCTGATCCAGACCATTGGCCGTGCGGCGCGTAACGTTGACGGCAAGGTGCTGCTCTATGCGGACCGGATGACAGGCTCCATGGAGCGGGCGATTGCGGAAACCAACCGCCGCCGGGAAAAGCAGCTCGCCTACAACGCCGAGCACGGGATCACCCCGGAAACTGTCCGCCGCTCCATCGGCGACATTCTGGAAAGCGTCTACGAGCAGGACCACGTCACCGTGGACGCGGGCTTTGCCGAGACCGGCTCCCTGGTCGGCCACAATCTCAAGGCCCATATCGAGGATCTGGAACGGCAGATGCGGGAAGCCGCCAGCGATCTGGACTTCGAAACGGCGGCCCGCCTGCGCGACGAGGTCAAGCGCCTGCGCGAAACGGAACTTGCCGTCGCCGACGATCCGCTGGCCCGCCAGTCCTCCGTGGAAGACAAGTCCGGCGGCTACAAGGGCGACCGCAGCTTCGGCGCGGGCGGCACCAAGGCAGGCGCCAGCGGCAAGAAAAAGGAAACCGCCGCCGACCGGGCAAGGGCGGCAAGGGAAAAGAGTTCGGGCCAAGGGCCCGCAAGCCAAACAGGCGCCGCGCCCAATGGCGCGCCCTCGCGGAGCTCAGGCCGTCAGGCCGATACGAGCGTGAGCGAACAACAACTCGCACCTTCGCAGAAGGTGAGGAAGAATACACTGGACGAAATGACCGTTGGGCGCACGGAAGTGCCACTGTCCAACAAGCCCCTGCCGAAGAAACCGATCATCCAGGCCGACGACAGCCCCACCCCGGTCATCCGCGGCAAGATCGGCGCAGGGTCTTACGAGGACCCGGCGGAGGAACAGCGGCGCAGAGGAAGGCCGAAAAAGAGCGGGCGGCCGGGGCGGTAGTCAAACTCTCCACGGTCATCAACTCTGTTTTGCGATGTCCTCTCTGATTCTGGCATTGAGGATGACGATGATCTTGCGCATGAGAGCCGAGATGGCAACGATTGGCTTTTTGCCGTTCTGTATAAGCCGTTGATAGAACGC
>NZ_JACYXI010000020.1 GCF_014842915.1 Roseibium litorale
GCACATGAGCCCAAAACGAAGAAGGAGAAAGCCAAGAACTTGACCGAACCCACAGACCCGTAACATACCTAAAAGGAGGGTCAATTCTCGGTGGAAATGCCGGGTTACTTCTCAATGGAAATCAACATACACGTTGTCCCGAGTCGCATAGGATGGCCAATTCAGGCCAATAAGTGGCGCAAGCGGCCCTGAAACAAAGAACCCGCCCATCGGAGACGATCGGGCGGGTTTTCTTTGTGTCTGTCATCAAGGTCTCCTTCAGCGGAACAAAAAAACGGGAAGGAAGGCGCAACACAAACGCCGGTGTTGCCCGGCCCTTGGACGGTGGCGAGGATTCCCGGCGGCATCAGCAAGCCCGTCTCAACGCGTTATTCTCCTTGCGGGTGCTGGGGAAGACTGCTTGCGCTCTGTCTCCTGGCTGACGGCAAACCGGGCGGATCCCGGGACCGTTTCTCCGCTAAAAGGATGCATTGAGGGAGCGATTGGGCGCACGGTATGATGGCATCATGGAAGCGATCCGTATTCTCCTGGCCGATGACCATCCCATTGTGCGCGAGGGCTATCTCCGTCTGCTGGAACGTCAGCCGGGGCTCTCTGTCATTGCCGAGGCTTGCGATGGCGAGGCGGCGGTGGAGGCGTTCGTTGCCCATGCGCCCGATATCGTCCTGATGGATCTCTCCATGCCGGGCGCTGGCGGTCTGGCTGCGGTGGAGGCCATTCTGGCCCGTGACCCGCGTGCACGGGTCATTGTCGTGTCGATGCATCAGGGGGCGGTCTTTGCGCAAAAGGCCATGGCGGCCGGCGCGCGCGGGTTTGTCTCCAAAAGCAGTCCGCCGGAAGAGCTGATCAGTGTCATCTCGAGGGTCATGTCCGGCCGCCGCGCCTTGTCTTCGGACATGGCGCAGGAGCTGGCCCAGACGTCCCTCGGACAAGGCGATATCGGCGCATTAACCCGGCGGGAGCTGGAGATCCTGCAGCTTCTGGCACGAGGCATGAGCGGCAGGGCCATCGCGAGAAACCTCGGCCTTTCTGCCAAGACCATTCAGAACAATCTCTCTCTTGTGCGGGCCAAGCTTGAGGCCTCTTGCGACGCCGACCTGGTGCTGAAGGCGCAGCGGGCCGGCCTGACGCAAGCCGGCTGATGCGGGGGCTTCTGCCCCAGCTTGTCATGCGGGTGCTCGCTGCCGGGCTGGTCTCGGTTGTTCTGGGGGCGGCCTGGGTGCTCTGGGTGACCGCAGATGCTGCCCGCGAGGACGCCCGCATCACTGCCGAGCGCGTCGCCGACGCGATTGCGGCAAGGCCCGATTTCATGGGGCTTGCCTTTGGCGGTGTCGCTCCGGTTCCCGCGTTCCGGGACTGGCAGGACTTTCCGAGGTGGACACTGATCGCTCCCGGCATTTGCGTCGAGTTCGGGGCTGATGAGCGTCCGGACCACCGCCGCTGCGGCTCCTATGTCGCGGCGGATACCGGGCCTCCACACTGGTTCGCGCTCATTGCTGACAGGATCGGGCTGGTTCCGGCGCCTGTCACCCGTCCGGTGCGCACACGCTACGCCACCAACGCCCATGTCACTGCCTTTGCCGATCCGAAAGTCATCGTTGCCGGTGCTTGGGACCGGACCTCAGACCTGATGCGGATGGCATTGGGGATGGCACTCGGCGGGGCGCTTCTGACCGGTCTTCTGATGGCGCGGCTTCTCTCCCCATTTCAGGCGATCCTGCGCGGGATCGGGCGCTTGCAAAGCGGTGACTTCTCGGCACGGCAGCCGCGCCAGAAGGTGGCAGAATTTGACCGGCTGAGCCTTGCGCTCAACGACACGGCAAAGGCCCTGCAGGAAGCGCAGGATGCAAGAACCGAGCTGACCCGCCGGCTCTTCACGGTTCAGGAAAGCGAGCGCCGGGCTCTGGCGCGCGAGCTGCATGATGAGTTCGGTCAATGCCTGACCGCGGCGCGGGCTCTGGCAACCGCTGTGGCGCAGTCGGGGGAAACCACGGCGCAGGATGGTGCGCGGATTGCCGAAATCTCGGGTCAGATGATGAAGAGTCTGCGCGGGGAACTTTCCCGGCTGCGTCCTCCCGATCTGGATGAGCTCGGGCTCGACGCGGCCCTGCAGCGCCTCGTGGCCGGCTGGCGGGGCCGGCTGCCAAAGGTGCGTTTCGGTCTGGAGCTCAGTGGCGATCTGGACGCCATCACGGACGATCTCGCGCTCAGCCTTTACCGGATCAGCCAGGAATGCCTGACGAACGCGATCCGGCATGGCTCACCGGAAAACGTGACCGTCAGACTGGAGGCCTTGGAGAGGATTGCCTTGACGGTGTCCGACGATGGCGGTGTCCGCGAGGATCTTTCTGAAAGTGATGGCCATGGTCTTCTCGGCATTCGCGAGCGGGTCAATGCCCTGGGAGGCAGTTTCACCCTCGCCCCTTTTCAGGATGGCATGCGGGCCAGCGTCCAGCTCCCGCGCTGATCCGGGATATCTTCCCGGTGCTGCCGGGAAAACGTCTCTGGCGCGGCTGAACGGCCTGCGCCATCCTCCAAGGCGGGGAGGAAACGCATGGACGATATGAGTCACCCAATCTCGCGGCTGAAGGCCGAGGTTTCCGCGGGCCTGATCGGGCATCAGGACATGGTCGAGCGGCTGCTGACCGCCTTGCTGGCCGGTGGCCATGTGCTGATCGAGGGGCCTCCCGGCGTCGCCAAGACGCGAACGGTCAAGCTTCTGGCTGCCCATCTGCCCGGAAGCCAGGGCCGCATTCAGTGCACGCCCGATCTTCTTCCCTCCGACCTGACCGGCACCCAGGTCTTCCAGCCGGAGACCGGCAACTTTGCGTTTTTGCCGGGACCGCTTTTTCACTCCCTGGTTCTGGTCGATGAGATCAACCGGGCGCCGCCCAAGGTGCAGTCGGCCCTGCTGGAGGCAATGGCAGAGCGGCAAGTGACAACGTCGGGCGTCACCCGCCCCCTGCCCGATCCCTTCATGGTCGTTGCCACGCAGAATCCCATCGAGCATGAGGGAACCTTTCCCTTGCCCGAGGCGCAGATGGACCGTTTCCTGCTGCATCTGTCGCTGGGCCTGCCGGAGGCCGAACAGGAGCGCAAGATCCTTGATCTGGTCGAGGCAGAGGATATCGCACGGGTGGTGACACCGGCTCTGCCGATGACGTCCGGGGAATTGCAGGCCGCGCAGGCGGAGGCCGCCCGGGTACATCTCTCCCCGGCGCTGAAGGATTTCATCGTGCGCCTGGTCATGGCAACCCGCCCGGGCGGAGCTGTCGCCGAATGGGTCGAGCATCCAGTGTCGCCGCGTGGCACTCTGGCGCTGGCGGCATCCGTACGCGCCAGAGCCTGGCTCCATGGCCGCGACTACGGTTTGCCGGAGGATGCGCAGGCGCTGGCTCCGGATGTTCTGGCCCACCGTCTCATCCCGAGCTGGGCCGCGGTCAGCGAGGGCCGCACCGGCCGCAGTCTGGTCGGCGATATCATGCGGCAGGTCGAGCCATGGTGAGTGCCGTTTTGGACCACCCCGGCATCCGGTTCAGCGCGGGCGATTTGCTGGCCCTGCGCCAGCCGGAAAATGCGCGGGAAAGGCACCGCCCGGCAACACGCCGCCCCGGCGCCGTTCCGGCCAAATTGCCGGGCTCGGGGATGGATCTGCGCGAGATACGGGCCTATTTTGAAGGCGATGACACCCGCCGGATCGACCCGGCGGCGACTGCCCGCACCGGGCGTCCGCATGTTCGGAGTTTCCATGAGGACAGAGACAATACGGCGCTTCTGATTGCCGATTTCAGGCCCGCAATGCTTTGGGGAACTTCCTCATCCCTGCGCTCCGTCCGGGCAGCACGGCTTCTGGCCCGCCGCGGCTGGGACGCTATCGATCAGGGCGCTTCTGTTGGCGTTCTGGCAATGACGTCCTCTGGCATATCCTCCCTTCCGGCCCGCGGCGGGGTACGGCAGATGAGCGCCATCGCGCAGTTGCTGGCACATGAACATGACAAGGCACTGGAAAGGCGCGAGGGATCCTGCCCCCTGTCCGCCGCGCTTGTCCATGCCGGAAAGCTGGCACCCGCGGGTGCCAGGGTTTGGCTCGCGACCGGCACGCAAGGCATTGCGGAGGAAGACGAAGCGGCGCTCAGGCGCCTATCCCGCCGCAGACAGGTGATCCTCTTGTGCCCGCTCGATCTGGCCGAGACAGCTCCCCCTTCGCGGGCTTTGCCGGTCCAATGCGGACCCTCGCGCCGGTTTGCCCGGCTGCGTCCGCTTGAAACCGCGCCGCTGGAGGCGCGGATGCGGGCCTTGAACGTGACATTGGAGGCTCTTGAAGATGACGCAGGCTGACTTGATCGCAGCCTTGCCTGAAGGGAGGCTGCCACCTGAACTGATGACGCTGCACGCCGCCGATCTGCTGGCTTTGTTCGGTCTGGGTCTGATCTTTTCCGCCGTCATGTCACTTCTCTTCATGCCCTTCCTGGCCCGGCGTCCGTCCAGAAAGTCGATGATCCGGCAGACCCGTGGCCTTCCTCCTGAAGAGCGCCTGCTGGCGATTGCCCGGATTCTCGGACATTTGCCGGAGGGACTCCGCCCAGCCGCCTATGGTCTTGAGCCCCTTCCGGGAGATGATGTCATTGAGCGTGAGGCCCTCAAAGCCACCAGCGTGTTCAAAGCAGCCAAGGTTTCCCGTGCTGCCAGGGTGCCGCGCCAAGCGGCCCGGGCGGCTGCCTCATGAGCTTCGCCTTTCCCGCCGCATTGCTGCTGTTGCCCCTGCCCTGGCTGGTCTGCAGGTTTTTGACGAGAACCGGCGTCCCCGGTGCTGCGCTGAACGTGCCGCAAAGCATTTTCACTCAGGCAGATCCCTCAGACGATCAAGGGGATCGCAGCGGCAGACTGCTGCTGATCCTGGCGTGGAGCTCTCTTGTCATCGCGCTGGCCGGGCCACGCATTTCCCAGAAGACGGATCTCCTGCCGTTCTCTGGACGGGAGATCATGCTGATCCTCGATCTCTCCGGCAGCATGGTCAAGGAAGACTTCGTGCTCGACGGCAAGCCGTTATCGCGGCTGGACGCCGTCAAGAAAGTTGCCTCCGGCTTCGTCGCAGCCCGCAGGGGGGACCGGATCGGTCTCGTGATCTTCGGGGAGCGCCCCTATGTCGCGCAGCCCGCGACCTTTGACGTTGCGTCAGTCGCCCGGTCCATCGAAACGGCGCAGATCGGGATCTCCGGCCGGGCCACAGCCATTGCGGATGGCCTGGGACTTGCCGTCAACAGGCTGAAGGACAGCACTGCAACCACCAAGGTTGCGGTGCTTCTGTCCGATGGGGTCGACACATCCGGCAAGGTGCGGGCCACTGATGTTGCGCGGCTGGCCGTGCAGCACGGCATCCGGGTTCACACCATTGCGCTCGGTCCGGAGGACCTTGAAACCCAGCCCCATTCCCGCGATGCCGTGGACGCTGCGGCACTCAGAGCCATGGCCGGGACCGGTGGCGGCACCAGTTTCCGCATCCGGACGATGGCTGACCTTCAGGACATGGCCGCCACGCTGGACACGCTGGAACCAAGTCCGATGAGCCGCCCGCCCCTGCACTATTGGCGGTCCTTGTGGATGTGGCCTGCGGGTGTTTCCTTCGTCCTGGTGGTTCTCTTCACCATGAGGAGGCCCGCATGACGGACATAGTCCTGCTGCGGCCTTGGTGGCTGGCCGCTCTGCCGCTTCTCCTCCTGCTGGGACTGTGGTCCTGGCGGCGCGGTCCCCATGCGGGAGCGTGGCGGCAGGTCATGCCGGCCCCGATGCTGGCGGCCATGCAGGAACTCGGACATCTGCAGGCCGGAAAAAGGCAAGCCGGATTGTCCTGTCTTCTGGCGGCAGCCACGCTGGCCGCTGGTCTTGCCGGGCCGGCCGTGCCCCGTGGCGATGCGCCCGTTCTGGCCGGAAGCGGCGCTGTTCTGATTGCCATGGACATGTCTCGCTCTGTCGCGGGAAGCCCGGCCCTGAACGATGCCCAGACTGCCGCGGCTCAGATTTTGACGACCGTCAATGGGCGTGCGGTTGGCCTTATCCTTTACAATGGAGAGGCCTATGACATTGCGGCGCCAACCTCCGACCCGTCCACGCTCGAAACCCAGATCGCGGTGCTTGGCCCGGAAACCATGCCGGGAGACGGCAGCCGCCCGGCGGCGGCACTCGCTCTTGCCCGGCAAATGCTTTCGCAAGTCCCGGATGGGGACCTGATCCTGATCACCGACGGCGGCGGGATCGGCGCCGCTGCGGTCACCGAAGCCGAGCGGCTCACCAGCAGCGGCATCCGCCTGTCGGTGCTGGCCCTTTCAGATGCAGCAGGCCCGGCCGTTCCCCCAGAGGTCTTTGACAAGCTTCCGAATATCTCCGCACTCGCGCCCGCCCGTAGCCCCGGACCAGTGCTGCGGCTAATATCAACCGCGGATTCCTGGCGTGGGGACCAGACAATCGCATCCCTGCGGTTCCTGGACCTCGGGCCCTTCGTCGCCATCCTCTCGCTGTTTCCCCTGCTCGGCCTGTTCCGGAGGACGATATGAAGCGCCTGGTGATTGGCTTTGTAATCGGCATCGCCTGCGTTGCCCTCTCCGGTCCCGCAGCCTGGGGACGTCTGACGTTCTGGTCCGGACTTCCAGATGCCAGCCTTCTTCTGGACACCAATGCGGCCAAGGGGCTGGCGCTCTACAGGGATGGTGAGTTTGAAGCCGCGGACCAGCTTCTGGCGGACGCCGGGCGCAGCCAGACATTCAACCGGGCACTGACACTGGCCGCAACGGATAACTATGCGCTGTCAAAAGCCTATTTCGACGCCGTCCTGTTTGCCAATCCAGCTGATGAGGAGGCCAGGCGCCTGCGGGATCTTGTCGGCGCGATGGCGCCGAAGACACGCGGGGACAGTGTTGCTCCGGGACGCCTGGCTGGGCGTGGAGGTCTTTCCTCTGGGCAAGAGCAGAAACCCCAATGGGGCTGGCCAGGAACACCGGACCCCGAGTGGCAGCGCAAGGTGACGGCGCGGGGCTTTGCCGCATCCGAGGAATGGCTCGACACTCTCCCGGACGATCCGGGCGAGTTCCTGCGTCTGCGCCTTGAAAAGGAATATGAACGCCGCGCGGGTCTCGGCCTGATACGGCCAGGTGAAGGAGACATATGGTGATCCGTCTCGCACTCCTGTTCTTCTTGATAATCGTCGGCTGTGCGCGGGCGGAAACCCTGCGTGTGCTCGTACCGGACAGCCATCCTGTCGCAGGGGAAATGGTCGGGGTGACCATTCGCGGCGAATACACGCAGAGGATTGCCCTGGAGACGCTGACATTTCCCGGTTCCGATGACTATGACTGGGTGCAGCTTGCCCGGGACAGCTGGCGTGACGAACGGGTCGACGGACGCACCATGAAGGTGTTCGAACGGCGTATCGCCCTGTTTCCGCGCAGCTCTGGCACCCTTACGGTCGGACCGCTCGTGCATCACCTGACGATCGCCGGGCGGAACGGTGGGCGTGAGGTTCTGGATGTGAGGGCCGAGCCGGTGACGATCCAGGTGGCGCCTTTTCCTGCCGCAAGCGCCCCACTGGCAGCCCGGATGCTGACCGTCGAGGATCAGCTCTCCGTACCGCCAGGCGAGCTCCGCGATGGCGAAACCCTGATCCGTCGCGTCACCCTGCGTGCTGCCGGTACATTGGCGCATTTCATGCCACCGCGCCCGGAGATCCGGCAGCCCTGGCTCGTCAGCTTCACCGCGCCGGAAGCGCGCGGGACGAAGCTGGCGCCAGAAGGCCCGGTGACGACCGTCATCTGGGAATGGCACCTGCACCCGAAAACAGGAGAGCCTGGCGTTCTGCCGCCGGTTGCCATTCCCTGGTTCGACACGGTGTCCCGGCAGATGAAAACAGCCGAAATCCCGGCGATCCCCTTTGGCTATGCCAGTTTCGCGGCAAACCGGACCGGCTCCGGCGAGTTCCCGGCATCTGAGGTTGCCACGGCAGCCGGTGTCTTCTCGGCAGGACTGGTGACAGGGCTTCTGGCCATCTTTTCCGCCGCGACCCTGCGCCGGGGCCGGGAACTGAAGCAGGTCCTGAAACGCTCATTGCTACTCGATCCGTCCCGGAAAGCCCTGAGAGCCGCCGCCAGACAAGATGACCTGATGGCCCTGCGGTCCGCAACTGAGGACTATCTTTTACGACGGCGGACACTGGGCCTGCCGGTCGCGGAAGGCGCAACAGCCGACCTCGACCGCGCGATCTACGCGGCCCATCCCGGATCGCAGCCCTTCGATCCCGGCTCGTTCGTGCGGGACCTTTTGCGGAGGAAGAGGAGAAGATCCAGTAAGCAGACGATCAGCTGACCTATTGCGGACATCAGAGGCCGCATTCGTTCATAAAGACATCAAGACCTTGCCTCCCCATTTTCCGGCTCACCCGGCAGGCCACGCCCCGGGCTTCGTCTCGTCCATCGCGGGCCGGATGCGGCGCAGACGCAAGGCATTGGTCAAAACGAAGACCGATGACAAGGCCATGGCTCCGGCGGCCAGGACCGGCGACAGCAGAATCCCGGAGAGTGGATAGAGCACGCCCGCGGCAACCGGGATCAGGGCAGCATTGTAGGCGAAGGCCCAGAACAGGTTCTCCTTGATGTTGCGCATGGTCCGGCGGGAGACCTCATAGGCGTTCACGACACCGCGCAGATCCCCCGACATCAGCACCACATCCGCAGATTCGATGGCCACATCCGTGCCGGTTCCGATCGCGATCCCCACGTCGGAATGAGCCAGCGCCGGGGCATCATTGATGCCGTCGCCAACAAAGGCGATCCGGCCGCTGCCCCTGAGCTCATTCAGAGCGGCCACCTTGCCATCCGGCAGGACGCCCGCGATCACCGTGTCGATGCCGGTTTCAGCGGCAATCACCTCAGCTGTTTCCCGCTTGTCCCCGGTGATCATCGCCACCTTGAGACCCTGCGCATGCAGAGCGGCGATCGCCGCCTTGCTGGACGCCTTGACCGGATCTGCAACGCCGATGACGGCTGCGATCTTGCCATCGATGGCGGCATAAAGCGCGGTCCGGCCACGCTTGGCCAGGGCTGTTTCCTCGCCGGACAAAGCCACCGTCGCAATGCCTTTCTGTTCCATGAGCCTGTCCGCGCCGACCAGAACTTCCTGTCCCTCGACGAGCGCCCGGACGCCATGCCCGGTGATCGAGGAAAAATCACGCGCCTCAAGCCCTGCCAGTCCCTCATTTCCGGCAGCCCTCACAATGGCCTCGGCCACCGGATGTTCAGAGCGGGCCTCAACCGCCGCGATGCGGGAGAGAACGAACGACCGTTCAAAGCCCTCGGCCAGCACCAGGTCGGTCAGTTCCGGCCGCCCCTCGGTGACCGTGCCGGTTTTGTCGAGCGCAACGATGCTGACTTCGGCAAGCTGCTGAAGCGCATCGCCTTTGCGGAACAGAACGCCCATTTCAGCCGCCCGGCCAGTGCCCACCATGATCGATGTCGGCGTTGCGAGACCCATCGCACAGGGACAGGCAATGATCAGGACCGAGACACCCGCCACAAGAGCCAGGGTGAGCGCAGGATCCGGCCCGAGGATCAGCCAGACAAGCACAGTGAGGGCAGCTACTGCCATCACAGCCGGGACAAACCACAGCGTGATATGGTCAACGAGGCCCTGTATCGGCAGCTTCGCCCCTTGCGCCTCTTCAACCATGCGGATGATCTGGGACAGGGTCGTGTCCGCACCGACACGTGTTGCCCTGAATTGCAATCCGCCCGCGCCATTGACCGTCCCGCCGGTCACCGGGCTTCCGGAGGATTTCGCGACCGGGACCGGCTCTCCGGTGATCATGCTCTCGTCAACGTGAGAGGATCCCTCGACCACTTCGCCATCCACCGCGATCCGCTCGCCGGGGCGCACCACAACGACATCCCCGAGGGCGAGAGCCTCTATCGGTACTTCGATCATCTGGTTATCCCGCAGAACCCTTGCGGTCTTGACCTGAAGGCCGAGCAGTTTCTGAATGGCGGCGCCAGTCCGCCCCTTAGCTCTCGCTTCCATAAAACGCCCGAGCAGGATCAGCACCACGATCACCGCCGCCGCCTCGAAATAGACCGCGCGGACTCCGGCAGGCACAAGACCCGGGAGGAAGGTGACGACAACCGAATAGAGATAGGCTGCCCCAGTCCCGACGGCCACAAGGCTGTTCATATCCGGCGCCCTCTTGATCAGGGCCGGGAACCCTTTGAGATAAAAGACACGGCCTGGACCGAAAAGGACCACGCTCGTCAGGACGAATTGCAGGATCCAGCTGTTCTGCTGTCCTATGGCCGCCGTGACCCAATGATGAAGAGACGGGATCAGGTGCCCGCCCATTTCGATCAGAAACACCGGAAGCGTGAAAACAGCGGCAAGAGCCATCTTGCGCGCCAGCTCGCGTGCTTCCTCCGCCTTGCGCTCGCTGCGGTCCTGCGTGGCACCGGCCTCGGCAACACTTGCCGGATAGCCAATATCCGTACTGGCCTTTATCAGATCCTGAAGCGTCGTGGCCCCTTCTGCGTAGACGACGGTTGCCGTCTCGGCAGCCAGATTGACGCTCACGCTCAGAACGCCCGGCACCTCTTCAAGCGCCCTATCGACACGGCCAACACAGGATGCGCAGGACATGGATTCGATATTGAGTGTCACCGTTTGCGTGCGCGCCGGGTACCCAAGATCGTCAAGCTTAGCGACGGCTCCGGCGATCCCTGCCGCGGTTGCCGTGAACTGTGCGGTTTCGCTCGCCAGATTGACACCGACGTCTTCGACACCACCGACGGTCATAAGGCCGCGTTCGACGCGCCCGACACAGGACGCACATGACATGCCCTGAACAGACAGGGTGACTTTCTGAGGGATAGACATAGACCCAACTCCGTCATGGACCGGTTGTTTCCCCACAGATGGTCCTTCCAGCTACGGGAAGGTCAAGGCCGGACCGTCAACTTTTTTGCGGCCAATTTTCCCCTTGACCTTCCCGTAGCCGGAAGGTGCAAAACAAGAAAACCCAACGATGGAGTCTATCATGAAGTTCAGCATTCCAGATATGAGCTGCGGCCACTGCAAGGCCGCCATCGGCGACGCAGTCAAAAAGACGGACGGATCAGCCCAGATCGAATTCGACATGGAGAACCGGGTCGTCACCATCAGCAGCGTCAAGACCCCGGGCGAGATTGCCCAGGCTGTCAAAGAGGCCGGATATGGGTCCGAACTGCTTCAGCAGGGCTGATCACCCGCGCGGGCCAGAGCTGCACGCATAGTCGTGAGCAAATACTTCCGTGAGAGCGACTGGCGGGCAGAAGAAACGCCAGCCCCTCTCATGGGGTCCCGGCCGTATCGCCGAACCACACCGTCAGTGAGGCGAATGACCGGCTGCAATGGCGAGATGATGCTCCTGATGATGAGCGCCCAGCGTCATCAAACCGATAAACCCGAGCCCGGTGAGCATCGTTTGTCCTTCCGGACTTGAGGCGTGAACCGTCAGTTGGGCTCCATCCGGTATTTCCTCCACTTCGTAGGTAAACCCGCGGGCACCTTGCATTACTCTGCCATGCGCGGTCAGCATGCGGCGGATGGAACCGCCCACACTCCCCTCTCCGGTGACGCGAAACCGCAAACCGTCCTCCACCGGAAGGGTTTCGGCCTGCGCGTAGAGCGTGACATTGTTCATGTCGATCAGATGCCTTTGAAGCGCGGGAATATCGACCTTGCTCCAGTCTGTTTCAGGATCGGCCACCAAAATCGCCACGATCTCCTGAATGGCGGCAAAGGCGCTTTGCCCTGCCTCTCGGGGTATTGCGCTTTGCAGGTCCGCTCCGGCCGCATGCATCTCATGATTCATGCCGGAATGGCCGTGCTGTTCGGTGCCTTGCGCCATCAGGGGCAAAAGAACTGCGGGAAAGGCCAAGGCAAGAACATACCGGATCATCCGTTTTTCCTCCGTCATTTCCTCTCGGCAGCACAGAACACTGCTTCCACGAAAGAGCAGCCTAACACGCCCAGCGCCCTCTCCGGGATTAGGATTCCGCAGGGTCTTGCGGAACAACCAGGCATTGTCTTTCCGTGAGGCAACCTGCTACCGTTCTGATCTCAGGTTCGCCGTGTTCCGCTCCAGACCAGGGCACGGCGCAGAACCGGCGGGCTTGAACCGGTCGTTCCGATCATCAAGGCCCATGCACCGATCAAGAGGTTTCCGTGTCGTCATTCAAATTCTCGCGCCGCCGGTTTCTGGCCTCTGCATCTTTGGCTTCAGCATCGCTGGCCGCTCTCCAGCTCCCCGTCCGCGCACAGGAACTCCCCCCGTCCCGGACACCGGGGGCAGAGGTGCCACCTGGCCAGATCGAGGAGGCTCTTGCCGCCCTCGACGGCATCGTTCAGGAGCTCAAGGAGCGGAGCGGTGTGCCCGGCCTTGCGGTGGGCGTTGTCCACAAGGGCGAGACGGTCTACGCGAAGGGCTTCGGAGCGCGTGGCGGAGAGGACAGCCAGACCGTCGATCCCGACACAGTCTTCCAGCTCGCCTCGCTGTCCAAGCCGGTTGGCGCCACTGTGGTCGCGAGGCAGGTCGCGCGCGGGGTTGTGACGTGGGACAGCAGAATGCGCGATCTCCTGCCGTGGTTCTCCCTCTCCGACCCGGCCATCACGGAGCTGCTGACCATTGGTGATCTCTACAGCCATCGTTCGGGTCTGCCGGACCACGCCGGTGATGATCTGGAAGACCTTGGCCTTGACAGGCAGTCTGTTCTGGAACGGTTGCGCCTGCTGCCGCTGAAGCCTTTCCGCACCAGCTATGCCTATACGAATTTCGGCCTGACCGCCGCCGCCGAGGCGGTCTCCAGAGCTTCGGGTGCCGAGTGGAGCGATCTGTCGGAAGAAGCCCTCTACAGCCCGCTTGGCATGTCGCGGTCCAGCTCCCGGTTCGACGATTACATGGCACGGGACAACCGGGTGGTTCCCCATGCCAAATCTGGAGACGGCTTCAAGGCTCTTTATCAGCGCCAGCCGGATGCCCAGTCACCAGCCGGCGGGGTCAGCTCGTCCGTCAACGACATGATCAAGTGGATGAAGATGGTTCTGGCTGATGGCGGAGGGCTTATCCCGCCGAGAGCCCTGCAGCCCGCTCTCAGCCCGCAAAGTGTTTCCAGCCGTCCGCAGACGGCGGATGAGCGCGCCGGGTTCTACGGCTATGGCTTCAATGTGGGGACGGACCCGTCAGGCCGCGTGGTGCTCAGCCATTCCGGCGCCTTCCTTCTGGGGGCAGCCACCTGTTTCTCGCTGATCCCCTCCCTCGACATAGGGATCGTCGTCCTGTCCAACGCAGCGCCCGTCGGGGCTGTGGAGGCAATTAGCGCCTCCTTCAACGATATGGTTCAGACCGGACGGATCACCCGCGACTGGTATGCCGGATATTCATCTCGGTTTGCGGCCTTCTTCGTGCCAGAGGGCTTCACTTCGGGACAGCCTTTCCCGGTGGCGGCGGCCCCCGCCCCTGCGCCCAGCTATTGCACCGGGCGCTACGGCCATCCCTATTTCGGCACTGCCGAAGTCCGTCAGGACCGAGACGGTCTCGTCCTCTATGCCGGTCCGGCGCCGCTAAAGCTGCCCCTTCAACATTGGGACGGCGCCATGTGGGTGTTCGACTTAAGCAACGAGAACGCGCCCTCTGGCACACGATCAGCAGCCACCTTCTCCGGCGAAGGTGCTCAGGCAGAGACCCTGGAGATCGAACTCTTCGTCCTGAACGGCCCCGCCCGCTTCAAAAGGTTCTGAAGGGTCTTATCCCTTTCCAGTCTTATACCCATAGGTCCGGGACGAGAGAAATCCATGGCCCTGCATACAGAAATCGATGGTCCCGCCCGCCTCACTGACTAGTATCACTAACCTGTGCAATCCTCAGGCATATGGCGCCGGAAATGCCTTTCCTGTTCCCAGGATCGGATAGGCATGGCCATTGCCGATTGTCACGGATCATCCGTGAGGGCTAATAAAGCCCAGCCACGTTTCAAATGCGTGGCTTACCGGAGGAGGAAAGAATGGAATTCAAGATCAACCGCCGTCAGGCTCTGTGCGGCATGGGAGCATTGAGCGCATCCGCCGCTTTCGGGCTGCCCGCCTTCGCTGCGATGCGCAACCTTGCGGTCCTGCATCTCGCCAGCCACTCCCCGAGCTTCATTGCCTATGAGCGCGGCTACTTCAAGGAAGCCGGTCTGGACATCGAGCTGAAGTTCTTCGAAGCGGCACAGCCAATGGCCGTTGCCATTGCTTCCGGCGATGCGGATTTCGGCGTGACCGCAATGAGCGGCGGCTTGATCAGCCTGGCGCAAAAGGATGCCGTCAAGGTCATCGGCGGCGCGCTGCGCGAGGAAAAGGGCGTTCCGGGCGCTGTCGTCCTGGCTTCGAACAATGCCTATGACGCTGGCCTGACCGACCCGTCAAAGCTGGCAGGCAAGACATTCGGCATTACCACCGCCGGTTCGTCCTTCCACTTCATGGCGCACAAGATTGCCGAAGCGAACAACATCAAGCTGCAGGACATCGAGCTGCGCCCGCTGCAGAAGCTCGGCGCCATCATCGGCGCGCTCTCCACCGGTCAGATCGACGCCTGGGCCATCCAGCCGAGTGTTGCCAAGAAGCTCATCCGCGAAGGCGCGGCCAAACAGATCGGTCTCGTTGCCGACTATGCTCCCAACTACCAGGTCACGACTGCCTTCACCTCGACGAAGAACGCGAAGAACGAGCGCGCCCTGACGGAATCCTTCGTGTCCGCCTATTCCAAGGCGATCGCCGACTACAACGCCGCTTTCGTCGACAAGACAGCAGACAGTGCTGAGATCGACGCTTTGGCTGCTATCGTTCACAAATACGTCCAAACCGATACTGCAGCAGATGTTGCCAAGCAGAACCTGATTGATGGCGCCATGCGCATCAACCAGGGCCTGGCCCTGGCGCTCGACAGCTGCGTTGAACAGCTCGAGTGGTTCAAGTCCGAGGGCATGGTCAAGGACTCCATCACCAACGACCAGCTGTTCGACACGTCCTACGTGGAGACAATCTGATCACGCTGTGATCGGCATGCGGAGGCTCACGAGCCTCCGCCAGGAGGGCAAATGGATCTGAAGCTCAACACTGTCAGCCATTGTTATGGCTCCGTCGAAGTCCTCAAGGACATCTCCCTCGAGATCCCGAAGGGACAGATCGTCTGCCTGATCGGACCGTCCGGTTGCGGAAAGTCCACCTTGCTGCGGTTTCTCGGCGGCCTTGAACGCCCGTCCAGTGGCGAGGTCCTTCAGATCGGCGAGCCGCCTGCAGGCTCGCTCAATCCCCTGACCTATGTCTTTCAGCATTTCGCACTGCTGCCGTGGCGTACCGTCGAGGGCAACATCAAGCTTGTCCTTGAGGACCACGGCCTCAGCCAGCGCGATATGAATGACATCGTGACGGATGTGCTGGAGCGCACGAAGCTCTCGGACTTCCGCAACGCCCTTCCCAAACAACTGTCGGGCGGCATGCGCCAGCGCGTTGCCATCAGCCGGGCGCTGGCCGTGAAACCTGCGGTGATGCTGATGGATGAGCCCCTGTCTGCGCTCGACAGCCAGACCCGCGAACTTCTGATGGACGACCTGGTGTCTCTTTGGACCCGCCAGCCGTTCACCTCCGTCTACGTCACC
Organism: Roseibium litorale; assembly: GCF_014842915.1. Taxonomy (GTDB): domain Bacteria; phylum Pseudomonadota; class Alphaproteobacteria; order Rhizobiales; family Stappiaceae; genus Roseibium; species Roseibium litorale. The sequence continues at coordinate 15,702 of NZ_JACYXI010000020.1, forward strand.
CACAATCTCAACGAAGCCGTCCGGCTCGGGCACCGGGTGGTGGTCTTGTCCCGCCGCCCCGGCCGCATCCGCGATATCGTCGAGATCGGCATTCCCCTTGCTGACCGTCATCTGGGCGACCCGCTTCTGGATGAAAAGCAGGCCCAGCTCTGGGAACTGATGAGAGAAGAGGCCAAGGCCGCAGACGAGGAACTGGTGAATGTCTGATCTCGCAAGCTCACCCGAAAGCCTCGACCGGTCTTTGACCGCCAGGCCGGTCGCCTTCCGCGGTGGCGGCTTTGCCCCGGTACCGGTGCGCGGCGTCAGCCTGGTTCTGTTTGCAGCGCTGATTGCGCTGGCAGAAACCGGCACGCGCACGGGCTTCATCTCCAGCCTGACCCTGCCCCGCCCTTCCGCTGTTCTGGAAACCTTTGTCCAGCTCTGGCAGACGGGACTTCTCTGGAAGCACCTCCTCCCCTCGCTCCAGCGTCTCCTCGTTGGTGCCTTCCTGGGCATTTCCGCCGGTATTTCCCTGGGTGTCGTGATCGGCCTCTTCAGCTACGCCCGTGCTGGCCTTGTGCCCCTGGTCGCAGCCCTCTTCCCGATCCCGAAGATCGCGCTTCTGCCGATCTTCGTCATCTGGTTCGGCATCGATGAGATGTCCAAATACATGCTGATCGCCTTCGGCACCTTCACGCCAACTGTCGTTGCCACCTATGGCGCCGTCGACAACGTCGACCGAACCCTGATCCGCATGGGCCAGAGCTTCGGGCTCAGCTGGTGGTCGATCGTGCGCAAGATCGTACTTCCGGGCGCCTTTCCGGCAATCCTGTCCGGTCTGCGGGTCTCGATCTCCATCGCGATTATTCTGCTGGTTGCCGCCGAAATGCTCGGCGCCCAATACGGCATCGGCTCCTACATCCTGGAAGCCGGATCCCTCTATGATCTGGAAAAGCTGTTTGCGGGCGTGACCATTCTGTCGGTCATGGGCCTTATCGTGAGCTTCCTGATCGGCCGCATCGAAAAACACTTCCTTGGCTGGCGGAGCTGATCACCGGCCATAACCTTCAGCCATTCTCAAAAGGTTGGAGAATTCCTTCAAGAATTTTCTATTTCCCAGAGGGAACCTGCAAGAGGTGATCTTACAACAATCACATTTGCTCGGAACCGGCTAATATAGCCAGCTACTCTCCACTTAACGCTGGAGAAAGACCCATGAGCAATGCCCATCTGAAGACCATCGAGCAGCGCCTGCTTTGGCTCTCGCACTGGATGATCCACAATGCCAATCACCTGCGGCCGAAGGTCGATGGCATTAAGGTGGGCGGCCACCAGGCCTCTTCCGCCTCCATGGTCTCTATCATGACGGCGCTCTATTTCTCCGCCCTGAAGCCGGAGGACAGGGTCGCGGTCAAACCGCATGCGTCCCCTATCTATCACGCCATGCACTATCTCATGGGCAGCCAGACCCGCGAGAAGATGGAGAACTTCCGCGGCTTTGGCGGGGTGCAGAGCTATCCGAGCCGCACCAAGGACATCGACGACGTCGATTTCTCCACCGGCTCTGTTGGCCTCGGCGTCGGCATAACCGCCATGGCCTCCATGGTGCAGGACTTCATCACCGCCAAGACCTGGGGCAAGGACGCTCCCTTCGGTCGCATGGTGGCTCTCGCAGGTGACGCGGAGCTGGACGAGGGCAATATCTACGAGGTGCTGCAGGAGGGCTGGAAGAACGACCTGCGCAACACCTGGTGGATCATCGACTATAACCGCCAGTCCCTGGATGGCATCGTGCGCGAAGGACTTTTCGGCAGGGTCGAGAAAATCTTCGAAGCCTTCGGCTGGGACGTGGTCAAGGTCAAATATGGCGTGCTGCAACGCGCGGCCTTCGAGGAGCCCGGCGGCGGGAAGCTGCGCGCCTGGATCGATGACTGCCCGAATGCGCAATATTCCGCGCTGACCTATATGGGCGGCGCTGTCTGGCGCAAGCGGCTGATGGACGACCTGGGTGATCAGGGCGATGTGACCGCCCTGATCGAGCGCCGCTCGGATTCGGAACTGGCCGCCCTGATGGAGAACCTTGGCGGCAACTGCGTCGAGACCATGGCGGAAGTCTTCGCCTCGATCACCCATGACCGACCCGTCTGTTTCCTTGCCTACACCATCAAGGGCTGGGGCACGCCGATTGCGGGCCACAAGGACAACCATGGTGGCCTGATGACCAAGGCCCAGATGGCCGACTGGCAAAAGCACATGGGCGTTCCGGAAGGCCAGGAATGGGAGCCTTTCGCCACGGTGAAGGACGTCTCCGGCCTCAAGTCCTTCCTGAAGACCGTTCCTTTCTTTGCGAAGGGCCCGAGACGCTATTCGGATGACCAGCTGTCCGTTCCGGCGATTGCCATCGACACGGAGCGGGATATTTCCACGCAGACCGCCTTCGGCAAGATCCTCGATGATCTCGCCAAGGGCAGCAGCGAGCTGGCCTCCCGCATCATGACCACCTCACCGGATGTGACCGGCACCACCAGCCTTGGCCCCTGGGTCAACCGGCGCAAGCTCTTTGCCCGCAGCGAAGTCAAGGACGCCTTCATCGAGCACCGCATCCCCTCCACCGCCAAGTGGAACTTCGCGCCCGAAGGCCAGCATATCGAGCTGGGCATTGCGGAGATGAACCTGTTCCTGCTTCTGGGCGCGGCAGGTCTCTCCCACAGCATCTGGGGCAAGCGGCTCATTCCCATCGGCACGGTCTATGACCCCTTCGTCTGCCGCGGCCTCGATGCGCTGAATTACGCCTGTTACCAAAACGCCCGCTTCATCATCGTTGGAACGCCATCGGGCGTGACGCTGGCCCCAGAGGGTGGCGCTCACCAGTCCATCGGCACGCCCTTGATCGGCATGAGCCAGGATGGCATTGCCGCCTTTGAACCTGCCTTCGCGGATGAACTTGCGGTGATCATGGAATGGGCCTTTGACTATATGCAGCGCGACGGCGAAGGCGATCCGGATGAGCGCACCTGGCTGCGCGACGACACCGGCGGATCGGTCTATCTGCGCCTGACCACCAAGCCGATCGAACAACCCGTCAGCCGCAGCGACGACGCCTTCCGCCAGGGGGCCGTAGACGGGGCTTACTGGCTGCGCAAGCCTGGCCCGAATTGCTCTGTCGTGATCGCCTATCAAGGCGCGGTCGCGGATGAAGCCATCGCGGCTGCCGGCATGATCGGCGAGACCCGGCGCGACATCGGCGTTCTGGCCGTCACCTCCGCCGACCGGCTCAATGCCGGCTGGACGGCCGCGCAGCGGGAGCGTGCCCGTGGCAACCCGAATGCCAGGAGCCATGTAGAAACGCTGCTCGATCCGCTTCCAAGCCACTGCGCCCTCGTGACCGTCATCGACGGTCACCCGGCGACGCTGTCCTGGCTCGGGGCAGTCGCTGGTCACAAGACCATTCCACACGGGGTGGAGCATTTCGGCCAGACCGGAACCATCGGCGACCTCTACCGCCACTTCCGGATCGACCGCACCGCCCTCGCCGCCTCTATCAGCCAGCTGACCAGCGGCAAGAAGGCCTTTGCCTGAGGGGGAGAGGTCTCGTTCCCTCTCCGCAACCCTCGTCAACTCCGTTCTGAAGGGGGCTGGATAGAAAACCCAGCCTCTCCTCGCGTCGTCATTCCGGGCTTGACCCGGAATCCATGCCGCTTCGCCTCCTTAATGCACTGCTTTTCCATGAGGCGAGGTTACGGCATGGGTGCCATGGTCAAGCCATGGCAGGACGGCGGAGAGGTATTCTCCCCCTACCCCAGCCGCGACATCTGGCCTTTGACCCGGCGGACAGCCAGGGAAGACTCAATGGAGGCGACGCCGGGGACTTTGGTGAGGCGGCCGGTCAGGAAGCGCTCGAACTCCTCCATGCTGGAAACGGCAACGCGCAGGAGATAGTCCCGCGTTCCCGTCATCAGCCAGCAATCCACTACCTCGGGACAGGCCGCCAGCGCCTTTTCGAAACTCACCAGCCGGTCATCGATCTGCTGATCCAGCTTGACCGACAGGAAAGCCGTCAGGCCGAAGCCCATCTTTTCCTCGTCAATGCGGGCCGAGTACCCATTGATGTAGCCTGCAGTCTCCAGATTGTGGACCCGCCTTGCACAAGGGGTCGGCGACAGGCCCACCCGTTCGCTGAGCTCCTGATGGGTCAGGCGCCCGTTGCGTTGCAATTCGGCCAATATCCGCCGGTCGGTTTGATCAAGATCGCGCTTCATCCCGAAAACATGGATGATTCAGCTCAGTTTCTCAACAAAATGAGCTGATTTCATCTGCCGCACATGACGGAACGGCTGCCGGACATAAAAAGCCTCATCCGCCAGCGCTGCCTCTCCAGACCCTTGAAGAGACAAGCGCGGGCGGGTTTGCTTTATTCGGCCACGCAGTCAGCGAAGTAATGGATGTGGCCATCCTCGCCGGTTTCCTGCACCAGACCATGAATGTCCGTTTCAAAGCCGGGGCATTTGCGGGCAAATTCCCGGTTGAACTGAAGATATTCCACGATCTTCCTGTTGAAGACCTCACCCGGAATGAGCAGCGGAATGCCCGGCGGATAGGGTGTCACGAGGCTGGTGGTGATCCGGCCTTCCAGTTCATCGATCGGCACGCGCTGGGTGGTGCGGGCCGCGATATTGGCGAAGGCGTCGCTTGGCTTCATCGCAGGCAGATGGTCGCTGAGGTAGATCTCCGTCGTCAGGCGGGCCACATCGTGCTTTGCATAGAGCGCATGGACATGCTGGCACAGGTCTCTGAGGCCCATCTTCTCGTAGCGCGGCTGCTTGGCGCAGAATTCCGGCATGGTGCGCCACAGGGGCTGGTTCTTGGCGTAATCGTCCTTGAACTGCTGCAGGGCGGCCAGAAGCGTATTCCACCGGCCCTTGGTGATGCCAATGGTGAACATGATGAAGAAGCTGTAGAGGCCGGTCTTTTCCACCACGACCCCATGCTCGACCAGATATTTGGTCACGATGGACGCGGGAATGCCCGTCTCCTCGAAGCGGCCATCGATGTTCAGGCCTGGCGTGATGATGGTCGCCTTGATCGGGTCCAGCATGTTGAAGCCTGGCGCCATGTCGCCAAAGCCGTGCCATGCATCCTCGCCATCGCGCTGAACGCCTTCGCTATCGGTACGCCGCAGAACCCAGTCCTTGGTCCGGCCGATGCCTTCCTCTTCCAGCTCTTCCGGTCCCCAGACCTGGAACCACCAGTCGTCCTCGCCGAACTCCTCATCCACCTTGCGCATGGCCCGGCGGAAATCGAGCGCCTCGAGAATGCTTTCCTCGACCAGCGCCGTGCCGCCCGGCGGCTCCATCATGGCAGCGGCCACATCGCAGCTGGCGATGATGGAATACTGCGGACTGGTGGAGGTGTGCATCAGGTAGGATTCGTTGAAGAGATGCCGATCCAGCTTGGTGTCTTCGGAATCCTGCACCAGCACATGGCTGGCCTGGCTGATGCCGGCCAGCAGCTTGTGGATCGACTGGGTCGCGTAGGTGACCGAGTGCTTTGTCCTGCCGCGCTTGCGGCCCATGGCATGGAACGAGCCGTAGAACGGATGGAAGGCCGCGTGCGGCAGCCAGGCCTCGTCGAAATGCAGGTTCTCGACATAGCCGTCCAGCATGCCCTTGATGGTCTCGGTGTTGTAGAGCACCCCATCATAGGTCGACTGGGTCAGGGTCATGATGCGCGGCTTGACCGTGTCCGCATCAACGCCTTCCAGCAGCGGATTGGCGCGGATCTTTTCCTTGATCGAGCTGATTTCGAATTCGGAATGGGGGATCGGGCCGATGATGCCGTAATGGTTGCGGGTCGGCTTCAGGAACACCGGCACCGCGCCGGTCATGATGATCGAATGCAGGATCGACTTGTGGCAGTTGCGGTCCACCACCACCACGTCGCCCGGTGCTACCGTGTGGTGCCAGACCATCTTGTTGGACGTGGAGGTGCCATTGGTCACGAAGAAGCAGTGATCGGCATTGAAGATCCGCGCCGCATTGCGCTCGGACGCGCCAATAGCGCCATTGTGGTCCAGCAACTGGCCCAGCTCTTCCACCGCATTGCAGACGTCCGCGCGCAGCATGTTTTCACCATAGAACTGGTGATACATCTGACCGATCGGGCTCTTCAGGAAGGCAACGCCGCCGGAGTGACCCGGGCAGTGCCAGGAGTATGACCCGTCTTCCGCATAATCGAGCAGCGCCTTGAAGAACGGCGGCTGGATGCTCTCCAGATAGCTCTTGGCCTCGCGGATGATGTGCCGGGCGACGAACTCCGGCGTGTCCTCGAACATATGGATGAAGCCGTGCAGCTCGCGCAGGATGTCATTTGGCAGGTGCCGGCTGGTCTTGGTCTCGCCATAGACATAGATTGGCACTTCCGCGTTTTTCCAGCGCACTTCCTCAATGAAGTTGCGCAGGTTCAGGACAGCCGGATCCAGATCCGGGCCGGGGCTGAACTCCTCGTCATCGATCGACAGCACGAAGGCGCTTGCCCGTGATTGCTGCTGGGCGAACTGGGACAGGTCGCCATAGCTGGTCACGCCCAGAACCTCGAACCCTTCATTCTCAATGGCCTGGGCCATGGCCCGGATTCCCAGGCCTGAAGCGTTTTCAGAGCGGAAGTCTTCGTCGATGATGACAATCGGGAAGCGGAACTTCATGTAATTTTCCTAACGGGAAAACAGGGAGTTGGTAGAGCACTGGCTGGCAGTTCGAGCCGGACTTTTGGACACACTCGTCCTCAATCTGCTCAAGCCATACACCTTCGCATTTCATTCTTCATGTCAGACCGCTTCAGCATCCGAAATCTCCTTTGGAGAACACCGGATTTTCATCCTCCCGGTCCGTTCATCAGACTGCATAGCGTTCTTTGCCCCCTTCTGCAAAAGGAGTGTCAGGCCGTTCAAACAAGGCGGAACAATGACGCGGTCATTTGGCTTGAGGCTTCTTGCCTGCCCTGACATCCGCTGCCACCGCAGGCGTCCGCAAGAAGTCAATCTGGCCCACATTTGGGCCGGGACAAGGGGCGCATGGGCTTGAGCGCATCAATACGCACAATTTTTGACGAAACGTCACATCAGTCTCCATTCGACCCAAGCAACTGAAATGAAAGTCTCTTTCAGATCAGAAAAACCGCAGCGCCGCACCCGTCCATCAGAACCAATGATCTTGCCACTTTCTCGCCATTAACCCTCAGTAATCGCCATTGAATGCGCTCGTCTTTGCTGTTCCGGAAGTTGCAATTATTGCAGCAAATCTGCACCCGGGCAGTGCAGGATCACGGCTCTTCTGCCCTGTCCTGAAATGCGCCTGTTTCCAAGCCTTTAGGGCACATTGAGGGATAGACATGAACGTGAGAACGTTTCTCGCTGCAGGCCTTCTTCTGGCAGCGGCGCCTGGCGCAGCTTTTGCCGCAGATACCTGCGGCAAGGCATCCTGGTACGCGCTTCATTCAAGAACAGCCTCCGGTGAAATGATGAAGCCGTCCGAACTGACCGCTGCGCACCGGAGCCTGCCGTTTGGAACCCGGGTGAAAGTAACGAATGTCAATAACGGGCGTTCGGTCATCGTGCGGATCAACGATCGCGGACCGTTTGTGAAAGGCCGCATCATCGATCTGTCGAAAGGGGCCGCCCAGCATCTGCAATTCGTTGGCAAAGGCGTTTCCAAAGTCTGCATCCTCACCAATCCGGTGACGGCCTCTCCGGCAAGCGCCCCGGCCCGGAAGCCATTCCTGATCGCGACAGACGACAAGGTCTGATCCTGCAAGGCCTATCTCGAGACGGCGTCATCGCAGGGGCGATTTTTCAATCAAGCCAGTGCCTTGGCCTGCACGGTTTGAGCGGCTTGTGATCAGGCTCACAAGTTGAGTCAATCGATGCTCTTCAACCGGCCCGTCACGCCGCAGCACTGCAATTCCCCCGTCTGATGACGTTCCGGCGCTATCAGGACGCCAGCTTTAGCAGTGCCTTTGCTGCCGCTTCGGAGCTGGCCGGATTCTGACCGGTAATGAGCTTGCCGTCCTGAACGACGAATTCACCCCAATCCGCTCCCTTCTGATAGTCCCCGCCCTTGGCCTTTAGTTCCTCCTCGACCAGGAACGGAACAATGCTGGTCAGCTGGACGCCGTCTTCCTCGCTGTTGGTGAAGCCGGTCACACGGCGGCCCTTGACCAGAGGCTCACCATTGGCCGCCTTGGCGTGACGCAGCACACCCGGTGCATGGCAGACAAAACCGAGCGGCTTTCCCGCCTCGGCGAAGCCCTCGATCAGCGAAATGGAGGTTTTGGACTCTGCAAGATCCCATAACGGGCCGTGACCGCCTGGATAGAAGACCGTGTCGAAGTCCTCAGCCTTGACGCTGTCGAGCGGAACTGTATTTGCCAGTACATTTTGAGCATCCTGATCCGCCTTGAACCGGCGCGTGGCATCCGTCTGTGCCTCCTCATCGTCGCTCTTTGGATCAAGCGGCGGCTGTCCTCCCGCGGGAGACGCAAGAGTGACGTCCGCACCCGCATCCTTGAAGACGTAATAGGGCGCAGCGAACTCCTCGAGCCAGAAGCCGGTTTTCTTGCCGGTGTCACCAAGTTTGTCATGGGATGTCAGGACCATTAGGATCTTCATGTCTGCTCCTTGTTTCTTTTTTTCTGCGGGCCCTGAGGTGCTTTTCATCCCTTTTGAGGCCACACAAGCCAAGGCCTGGCTCGTTTAGATAACGCCTCCGCCGGGCATCGGTTCCAAATGCCCTCACTCACGCCTTGCGGTTGCCCGGAATGCTGGCAGGTTGCGCAAAAAACATACTTGGAGAGACGGGCCGGACTCTCTAATCTGGTCTGACCAGACGCCGGATCCGGCGCTCCAGTCAACTCACGCTCACGGCCAACCCGCCACTGCCCAAGGTCAACCTCAAGGGACATCTTATGACGACCGGCTCCTATTATGCCGCCCCGGGCGGACATCCGCCCCAGACCCAGCTTCTGACAGACCGGGCCATGTTCACCGAAGCCTATGCGGTGATCACCAAGGGAACCCTGCGCGATATCACCACCAGCCGCCTTCCCTTCTGGGACAAGACCCGCCTCTGGGTTATCGCCCGCCCGCTGTCCGGCTTTGCGGAGACCTTCTCCCAATATGTGATGGAAGTGGAAGCAGGCGGCGGCAGCCAGAAGCCGGAGACCGATCCGGACGCTCAAGGAGTGCTGTTCGTCGTGGAAGGCGAAATGCGCCTGACCATCGAAGGCGTGGAGCATATTCTCACCGAAGGCGGCTATGCCTATCTGCCACCGTCCGCCGTCTGGACGCTGCACAATCAGTCCGGCAAGCCTTTGCGCTTCCATTGGGTCCGCAAGGCCTATGAGCGCGTCGGGGGCCTCGACGTGCCCCCCGCCTTTGTCACCAATGAAAAGACGATCGCCCCGATCGAAATGCCCGGCACAAATGGCGCCTGGGCCACGACCCGCTTTGTCGAGCCGGATGACCTTCGCCATGACATGCATGTCAACATCGTCACCCTGAAGCCGGGCGGCGTGATCCCCTTCCCGGAAACCCATGTCATGGAGCATGGCCTCTATGTGCTGGAGGGCAAGGCAGTCTATAGGCTCAACCAGGACTGGGTGGAAGTGGAAGCGGGCGACTTCATGTGGCTGCGCGCCTTCTGCCCCCAGGCGTGCTACGCAGGCGGTCCGGAGACTTTCCGCTATCTGCTCTACAAGGACGTCAACCGCCACATGAAGCTGCGCTGAGACCGGACTGATGACGACCCGCACACTTGCCACCGAACCGCTGACGGTAGAGGCCTTTGCGCCCTTTGGCGACGTTCTGGAAGCCACTGGCATACCGGACAAGCTGATCAACCAGGGCCTGTGCGGGCGTTATCATGACCGCGCCCGGCTGGAGACGGACACGGAGGGCGGCAAGGCGGGCATCAGCCTGTTCCTGTCGCAGAAACGCTCCTTCCCCTACCGGCTGGAGATGGTCGAGCGGCATCCGCTCGGCTCCCAGGCCTTCCTGCCCATGAGCCTTGCGCCGTTTCTCGTCATCGTCTGTCCGGATGACAACGGAAAACCCGGAAGGCCCCGCGCCTTCCTGACCAGTCCCGGCCAGGGCATCAACCTTCACCGCGGCACCTGGCACGGTGTGCTGACGCCACTGGCAGACCCAGGCCTTTTCGGCGTCGTCGACCGTATCGGCCCTGGCGGCAATCTGGAAGAGGTCTGGTTCGACGAGCCCTGGACTGTGGTCGGGAGAATTGAAGAGGCGAACTAGGCTGGCACTTATGCCGCCTCGTCGTCTTCCTCGCTCTCGGCTTCCTGCTCATCCTGGAGGTCCCGTTCGACCTTCTCGGCATATTCGATGAACTCGTTGGCCGGCATGGGTTTGGCGAAGTAATAGCCTTGGGCAGCTGTGACGCCCAGTTCGCGCAGACGCTCCACCTGCTCCGGAGTTTCAACGCCTTCGGCGATGATGCCCATGCCCAGATTATCGGCCAGTTCCACCATGGAATCCACGATGGTCGTCGAGCTGTCGTCATCGCCGATGCTGTCGATGAACATCTTGTCGATCTTGATGATGTCGATGCCGAGCTTCTGCAGATAGGCCATGCCGCCATGGCCCGTACCCACGTCATCCAGCGCCACACGCACGCCCATTGCCTGCATTTCGGCGATGATCTTGCGGGCCAGACTCATGTCTTCCATGGGATAGCGCTCTGTCACCTCCACCACGATCTGCTGGAACGAGATATCCGAATTCCCGTATATCGCCTTGATATCATTGATGATATCCCGATTCATAAAATGTCCAGCAAAGAGGTTGATGGAGAGCTTGAAATCCGGGTTCTCCTTATAGAGCGTCCCGACTTCGTCCACCGTCTGAACCATCAGGCTGCGGGTCATGGCGAAGATATGGCCGTTGGCTTCCGCATAGGCCATGAACTGGCCCGGAGACACCATCTGGCCATTGGCCCGGCGCCAGCGCATCAACACTTCACAGCCGCGCAGGCGGCCGGTCTCAATGTCCATGACCGGCTGATAGAACGGTATGAACTCGCCGTCACGGATCGCGCGGAGGAACTCATCATTGGCTTCGCTTTCCGGCCTCCAGGAGAACCAGACACCGATGGCCACAAACAGAAGCGCCAGCCCGGCGCAGGCCGTGACAGCAATAATCTTGAGGTCATGCACCATCTGGAGGGCGGCCGACTTGGGCGCGACGACCGTCACTTCCAGCGGATAACGGGAAGAGCGAACAGTCGCGACAATGGCATTTTCCGGATCCGAACCTTCCGAATTATATCCGCCTGTCGCGTACCAGAGCAGATCGTCGCCAAGGCGCAACTCGACCCGCCGGTAGGACCTCAGGTATTCCGGCCCCGGATCGCTGGCAATGACGGCCGGTGTCATCTCGGCAAAAAGACGGGTCCCATTGCGCAAGTCCCAGCTTACGACCGCGACATAGGCACCCATAAAGCTCTTGTCGAGCATCCCGATCCCGACCAGGGGACCATCCTTGCGCAGCTTTGGCAAAATAGCCTCTCCCGTGAGAGGCATGTCTGGGGTAACGCACATGCGTTTACCGCCCTCGTCCGCCAGACCAATGGCGTCGATGGTGCCAGTGTCGGAAATCACCTGCCGGAACAGCTGCTTGTCACCAGCCGTACAGGTCTGCACATCATCCCGGTCCAGCCTCTGCAGGGCAGAAACCGTCGTGCTGATTGCCATTTCGGCGCGCTGGATATAGCGCTCGCCCATGGCGACCATTTCGTCGCGCGCCTGACTCTGGGCATATTGATTGAGGATGATATTGGCAGCGAACAGAGGCGCGGTCGCCAAGACGAGCGCGAGAATAACTGCCCTGACGAATATCATATACCGGTCGGACACCGCATCGCCTGTTCGTATAGAATCTCTTTAGCGATGTTAACCCTAGAGGCGTAAACAAGCACTGAACAGTGGACGGCTTGAAACAAATCAAAGCTTTCCACGCCAGATCAAGATCTCCTATCAATTCGGTATTTCCACGAGGGAATCATCCACCGAAGCCGGCTTCTTCAGGAGCAGAAAATGCAGGCACTCTTCGTCGGACAGGCCTATATCGACGTCACGTTTCTGACCGATCACTTGCCAACCGGCGATGAAAAGACCATCGCCCGGGACTATGCCGTCAGCTTCGGCGGCAACGCGGTCACAGCCGCGTTCTGCTGCGCCAAGCTGGGCGGACGGCCCGAACTGCTCTGCTCTCAGGCCGATGACTGGCTTGCCCGCATGTTCCTGGATATGGCCGCCCAATACGGCATCTCCGTGCATGGACGGAAAGTGCGGGAAAGCTCCCTCTCCTTCATCATGCCCAAGGACGGAAAACGCGCCATCGTCCGCTGCCGGGACGATGACTATCTCCACCCCTTCCCGCCCCTGACCCTGACTGGCCTGAAGGCTCTGCATCTGGACGGGCATATGGGCGATGCTGCCCTTCATTATGCCCGCGCCTGCCGTGAGCTTGGCGTGCTGACCTCGCTTGACGGCGGTGCCGTTCGGGAGACAACCGACGCGCTTCTGGCCTCCATAGACGTCGCTGTGGTCTCCGAGCGGTTCTGCCAGCAGCTCGGCAAGCCGGTTGGCGGCACGCTGGACTATCTGCGCAGCAAGGGCTGCCCGGTCGGCGCTGTCACCCTCGGCGAGCGGGGAATGGTCTGGTATGAGGGCGGTGGTACGGACCAGGTGCTGCCCTCGCTGGATGTGCCGCAGGACAAGGTCATCGATTCCAACGGCGCGGGTGACATTTTCCACGGCGCTTATGTGACATCCTACATGCGCAATCCCACCGGCAACTGGCTGGATCACTTCACCTTTGCCCGCGGCGCTTCGACCCATGCCATCCAGCATCTTGGAAATGAGGCAAGCCTTCCGTCCCTCGGCGATATTGATGCCGCAATTGCCGCTTACCGGGAAAAGACCGCCTGATCAGGCAAGGGGTTACGCGATCCGGACAATGGTCTGCTCTCAAAGCCGGAGCGCTTCGTTCCATGAGTTCCCGGTAAGTTGATCTTGCGCAGCGAGATGAGTTGACCCATCGTGCCCGGCGGCAGGGTTCGCGCCTATTAATTTCGGAGATACAGAATGAATTTCTTTGCCCCTTCATCCGCAAAAAGCCGCAGGCTTCCGGCGTTCACCCTTTCCGCCCTGATGGCAACTTCGGTTCTTGCCGGTTCCGCCTCTGCTCCTGCCTGGGCCTATGAGCCGACTGGCAATGATGTGGCCGATGCATTCCTCGATCTGCTGGAAGTTCAGGAAGGCTCTGTGAAGTCCTATGAAAGCGTCGAGGAAGATGGCGAGACAGTACGCATCAAGGGCATCGAACTTGCCAACGAGAAGGACGAGAACGCTCTCATCACGATTGAGACCATCGATCTGACCGGCGGCGAAGTGGCAGAGGGCGGCGCTCTGAGCCTTGGGGAAATGGCGCTGGAAGGCGTCAAGATGGACTCAAAGGACGGTTCCTTCGCCATCGACAGCCTGACGGTCAGTGACGTGGATCTGCCCTCTGCGGAGGAAATCGAAAGCGGCAGCGAAAATGCCGCCCCGTCCTATGGCTCTTTGGAGGCCGAGGGGCTCAAGGTGGATGCGGGCAGCGAAGGCGCTTTCTCGGTTGAGCGCCTCCAGACGTCGATCGACAGCTTTGAGGATGACATCCCGACCGCCGGCACCTTCGCGATCACCAATGTGGAGATCAAGGCAGAAGATCTGGATGAGGAAGGCCGCACGACCCTGACTGACCTCGGCTATGAAAAGCTGAACATCTCCATTAATGGCAAGGGCAGCTGGGATCCGGCCACCCAGGTCGCCAGCTTCGATGATGTCACCGTGGACATGCAGAACGCAGCCGCTCTGAAAGTGTCGGCCACACTTGGCGGCGTCACCAAGGAACTGATGCAGGAGCTGACGTCAGGTTCGGGAGATCAGGAGCAGATCGGCACCATGCTGCAGTCCACCTCCCTTGCTGGTCTGAACATCCGTCTCGACAACGGCAGCCTGGTCGAGCGTGTTCTGGACAAGCAGGCCAAGGACAGCGGAACCGACCGCGCCGGGCTGGTCAGCCAGCTGAAGATGGGCCTGCCTCTGATGCTCAGCATTCTCCAGAACGCCGAGTTCGAGAAATCCGTGAGCACGGCTGTTGGCGACTTCCTTGGCGATCCGAAGTCCCTGACGGTCACCGCCCAGCCCTCCGCTCCGGTTCCGGTCATGCAGATCATGGGAACGGCCATGATGGCGCCCCAGGCCCTGCCGCAAATCCTCGGCGTGACTATTGCGGCCAACACCGCGAAGTAATCCGAACCGCCTTGCCGGGCAGATTGTCCGGCAAGGTTTTTTCATCCGGACACGGGTGTCCGTTGAGTATGTCCCGCAGTCTTGCGGGCACTGTGGAGTAGAGAAAATGGCCATTCCAGCCTGGTCCGGCACCGCAGACGCGCGTTTCCCATGTTTGATCCGCTACGGGGCGCCTTTCACGGCCCTTGCCCTGTTCTTCACATTCACCCCGGCGGCCTACGCCCAAGACACAGACCGGCCGGCGGCGGGCAACGGCGCCACGGCCATCCTCCAGGGCTGGACCCAGGAACTCAACGCCATCGACGGGATCACCGCCTCCTTCAAGGCCGTGACGCCAGGCGACCTCAACCGGTCAGCCTCTCTGCAGGGCGGCAAGATATCCTTCAACTTTTCTGATTTTCCCTGGATAGCCGACCATGGCGGCGCCACGCTGGGCAAACTTTCCGTCAGCATCAGCTTCGACGAGATCGATTTCGCCGGTCTCCGGCAGTCGGGCGGCATGATCGAGGCCGATACGATCGCCATTCCGGGCTCGTTCGACATCAGCATGAGGGTCGAGACGGCCTCTGAAGCGCCTAAAAAGATCTCGGCAGACAGCAAGGACGTCGCAGGCACCGGCAAACAGCCTGAGCCAGACGCAGGTTCTCCCATCTCCGGCAAGACCCCGTCCCTGAGTGCGGAGGCCCGCGTTCTAGTCCCCAGCACGATGGAAGCCTCCTATCAGGACGTCTTGATCGAGGACTTCTCCATTCCCGCAGCGCTTCCGGCAAAGCCGGAGGGAGAGAGCAGCGCGATTGCCACCGCCCGCCAGTGGCTGGCGGCCTTCCGGCAAGTTCAGGTCGCACGCGCCTTTATTTCCGAAGTGACAAGCAACAGCACCACCAGGGATGCGGGCTCATCGTCCTCGGTCTACAACGACATCCTCCTGCTGGATCTGAAAGATGGCCGGATCGCCGAGGAGGCGGTGTCCAATTTCCGGGTTATACAAGAAAATCCGGATCAGGACGGCCAGCCGCAAAGGGTTGATCTGAACGGCGGCACCGCCACCGTGCGCGGCCTGGATATTGCTCCGCTCGCCATGCTTCTGGGCGGTCCTGAAGAACCTGGCAGAACCACATTGCTTGACCGCGAGGAGCTGCTCGACCTGACCTTCTCCGCCGACGGCACGACGGGCAGTATCGACAGTGTCATGCTGGAAGACATTTCTCTGACGGATACGTCGAAGGCCAATCTCGTGCAGATTGCCAGCCGGGCGGAAAAGGGCGAAGATCTCACCGAGGATGAAATCGGCACCGCAGTGCTTTTGGATCTGGGCAAGTTCGCCTTGGGCCGGATGGAGATGAACGGCCTTTCCGCGGACAGTGAGGAAGGCACCGCACAGCTGCGCCGGTTTCTGCTCAAGGGTTTGAGCGGCAGCGGGCTGGCTGAAGTTTCCATCGACGGCTTGCAGGTGCAGGCCAAGGACGGCGCTTCGCCTGCGCCTGCCCCTGACGCAAAAGATACGGATGCCGCCCCCTCTGCTGCCGGCGTCTTCCTGGATCATGCCGGCATTTTCCGGATCGGCTTCCCCTCCTCCACGGCCCTGTCGGTTCTTGGCACTGTGGATGAGCCAACCCCCAGCCAGATCCGCGATGCAATGCCGACAATCGGCAAGATAATTGTCAGCGCCCTGGAAGTGACGGTTCCGGAGACGGAAGGCGATGCGGCAAAGTCGACGATCCGCCTCAATCTGGCGGAACTGCTGCAGGGCGGCTTCACCAGCAAGATCCCGACCCGGAGCTCCTTCGTCATCGACGGCCTTTCGGTTCCCGCCACACAGGTCACAGACCCGGGCCTGCGCAAAATTCTGGATGACCTCGGCATCGAGGAGCTGGAGTTCAACCAGGCATTCTCGGCGGCCTGGAACCCCTCCACGGAAGATCTGACCCTATCGAATCTCACGGTGGAACTGCGCGGCGGCGGCAAGGCAACCCTGTCCCTGGAGCTCGGCAAGGTACCTGCGCTATTGTTCACATCTCCCGAACTGGCACAGGTTGCTCTTGCGGGCGCCACGATCAAGTCGGGGCGCCTGCGGGTTACGGGCGAGGAACTGATCTCGGCGCTTTTGTCCGATCAGGCGCAGGAAACACAACTGACCGAAGACCAGCTGGCAGACGGCTTTGCCGAGGCCCTGCGCGGTGAGATCGGCCCGCTGGCGGGCACACGCTTTGGCGAGGATCTGATCAAAGGCTTCCGCAGCTTCCTGACCAATCCGGACGAGCTCTCCGTGGTTATGGAGCCGAAGACGCCGGTGGGTGTGGCCGAACTCCTGGCCCTCGCCGTCACCAGCCCCGCCTCCATTCCCGACCGGCTGGAAGCCAAGGTCGTCAGCGGTGCCGCGAAGTAAATATTCTGCCGGGAAGAGGCCTGGATAAACAGAAAGCCCGGAGCGGTAACGCTCCGGGCTGAGATTGATGACAAACCTAAGGCTCCAGGATTTTTCTCCGCGCCGTCCCGGCCTTGAGCCGGGACCAACGTGGGGAGCCGTCAGCTTTCCTCGCATTCCCGGATCTTCGCTTCGCTTCGTCCGGGAATGCGCGGAAGAAAGGATCGGCTCCCCCCCATAGGTTCTCAGCGCCCGGCCTCTTGCGGCTTCAAACCGCCTCTCAGCTCCCAGCAACCGGTCTGATCCACACAGCCGTGTCATGGAAGGCTGCGCCGCCGTAGGGGGCGACGGGATCGGCGCTGGTCAGGGTGTTGATGCCCCGGCCATCCGGGAAAGCTTCATTCGGCCAGATGCCTTCCGAAATGACCGTTCCCGGCACCAGATCGGCATAGAAACGGGCATGTAGCGTGACCGTGCCGCGGCCGTTGCCCATCTGAACCAGAGCGCCGTCTTCAATCCCGTAGGCAGCCGCATTTTCCGCCCGCAGCCAGACCTCGGGACGGCCCTCTTTCTTCAAAGATCCCGGCGTCTCATTGAAGGTGCTGTTGAGGAACGAGCGCGCAGGCGACGTGACAAGTCGGAAGGGCGTGCGCTCGTCTGCCGCCTCGATGCTGTCCCACTGGTCCGGAAGCTCCGGCATGACGGTCCAGGGCCCCATCGGGCTGCCAGCCGGCTTGTTGGGCGCCGCAGAACGGCCCCAGTCCGGACGGAAATGGAATTTGCCGTCCGCGTGGCCAAAGCCTTTGATGAAATGCGCTTCGTCAAAACCGGGCTGAACATCCAGCCAGCGCTTTTCCATCAGCTCGTCATAGCCCCCATAGCCGGAGGCCTTCAGCATCCAGTCGATGTGCTCGCGGGCGCTCATGTGGAAGCCCGGATGATCCTTCGCGCCAACACGGCGGGCGATCTCGTTGATAACGAAGAGGTTTTCCTTCGGCCCTTCCGGCGCCTCGATCACCTTCGGCCCCAGCATGATGTGCTGATGGCCGCCGCCCCGGTAAAGATCATCATGCTCGAGAAACTGGGTCGCCGGCAGCACGATATCCGCCATCAGCGCCGTCTCGGTCATGAACTGTTCATGGACGACGGTGAAGAGATCCTCGCGGGCAAAGCCCTTCTTGATCAGGTCCTGCTCGGGAGCAACCGATGCCGGGTTGGTGTTCTGGATCAGCATCGCCTTCACCGGCCCGCCGCCGCACAGCGACGCTTCGTCCCCGGTCAGGATCCGGCCGATCAGGCTCTGGTCGAGCGCCCGGACGGACAGGTCACGCAGCGAATGGGCCTCGACCATGGACTTGTCGAGCTGGAAGATCGCGCCGTTGTTGTGGAATACGCCGCCGCCCTCATATTGCCAGCAGCCGGAGACAGCCCCGATGGAAGCCGCCGCATGCATGGCGACCGCGCCGTTGCGGGTCCGGGTGAAGCCGTAGCCGAGCCGGAAATAGGTGCGCTTGACCGTCCCGATCAGGCGGGCCACCTCTTCGATGGCCTCTTTCGTCAGCCCAGTGATCTCCGCCGCCCATTCCGGCGTGCGCGTCTGAAGATGGGCTTCCAGCTCCGCCGGGCAGTCGGTGTACTTCTCCAGATAATCCCGGTCGGCAAGATCATCGCGGAACAGCACATGCATGATCGCGCAAGCAAGGGCTGCATCCGTCCCCGGACGGATCACAAGGCCAATGTCGGCCTGTTTCATGGTCTCGGTCTTATAGACGTCCACGACGATGATCTTGGCATTCCGGCTCTTGCGGGCGGAAATGGCGTGGGTCATGACATTGATCTGGGTGGCCACCGGATTGGTGCCCCAGATCACGATCTGGTCGGAGACCGCCATCTCGCGCGGATCGGGCCCTGCCAGCTTGCCTGTGCCAGCCACATAGCCCGTCCAGGCCATATTGGTGCAGAAACTGTCGAACTGGCGGGAATAGCCCTTTGCGTGGCGGAAGCGGTGAATGCTGTCGCGCTGCACCTGCCCCATGGTGCCGGCATAGTGATAGGGCCAGATGCTCTCGGCGCCGAATTCGGCCTCGATGGCCAGAAACCGCTCACCGATCTCATCCAGCGCCTCGTCCCAGGAGATTTCCTCGAACTGGCCTGATCCCTTGGGGCCGGTGCGGCGCAAAGGCTTCATGAGCCTGTCCGGATGATGGATGCGTTCGGCGTAGCGGGCGACCTTGGCGCAGATCACGCCCGCGGTGTAGCTGTTGTCCGAGGAGCCGCGCACACGGCCGATCTTGCCAGTTTCCAGCACCTCCACATCCAGAGCGCAGGTCGAAGGGCAGTCATGCGGGCATGCGGAAAAGGCAGTCTTCGGGACAGGCTTGTTCATTTTGCTTGGGTTTTCTTAGATGAGACGACACTTGGCGATGGGCGCAAGGTCGGGGGGAACTGCCCGCCTGTCAAGGCGCAACAGCCCTCCCCATCGCCATCAAGTTGCCTGCCCCTACCGCGCATCAGCGGCCGCGGCCGAAATCCTCCAGCCCAACCCGGCCATCTCCCGTCCGGTCGAGACGTGTCATCCAGAGTTTGGTGTTGCCGACGAACTCGTCTTTGGACACCTTGCCGTCGCCGTCCGCGTCATTGGCCTGAAGCCGCATACCGTTCGCCGGGTTCATGCCCATGCCATTCTGATGACCGCCGTTTTCGCGCATGTCGGTCTCGCGCGCCTCGTCGAAGAGCACATATTCCTCAGCGTCCAGATAGCCATCGTCATTGGCGTCAAAGGCGGCGAACACATCGGAACGGCGGCTTTCTGCCTCGGTCAAAGTCACATAGCCATCGCCATCCTGATCCCAGCTCTCGATGAAATGTTCCCCCATCCGCCCCTGCGCCAGGGAGCTTGCAACAGTCAGAGGCAGGGCTGCCCCGAGAACAAGGATGCGGAGGAGAGAGGGAAAGACAATCTTGGACATTGTGGTCTCCATGAGGGTGCCATTTGAAGGTCCTCCGCCTTAGCTGCGGAGCACCTTTAAAATGGTGGTTCCCCTGGGGAAATGCTGTCTACTTCCCGTCTCAAAGGGTAACCGATTGTATCGGCCTGCCGCTTTTTACTACCTTAAAAACCACGGGCCAGCGTCTGACGGCGCCGGCCCTTCCTTCACGTTTCCAAATCCAAGAGCAGGTTTGCTATTTTCCGGAACACGGGGAATGCGCGCCAGATCTTTGCGGCGGCTCGCCCCTCCCTGGAATTTGCCCATCAGGCCGTTGCCCGCCAGATCCTTGTCCGGGCCGCCCGCCACCAAGGAATGGTGGCAGCCAGTCCCCGCCCCGGACCTCCACAAGATTTTCTGACGAGGTCTGATCACCCTGCAAGTCCATCACGGCCTGCTCGACGTCCGCGGTCTGTTCCGGACCGCCCTGCTCCAGGCTGCCCCAGCGCGGGCCGCCCTTCAGCCGCGCAAAGCTCTTGTCGGGCGTGCCCATCCAGCAGCGCGGGATGAAGGGGAAACTGTCCGTCAGAACGTATTGATAGGTGCCTTCCGGATATTCCCGGGTGACGGCAAAGCGGCCATTGCACTGGTCCAGATCACCGCTTCCCGCTGCATAGGTCCAGTCCTGGGTGAACTTGCCATTGTAGCGTCCGCCTGGCCCGCTGGGCCGGGTTCCCTGTTTCAGCCGGTAGCTGCTCTTCAGCTTGACGAACCCGCCCGAACCGGAGGGACTGGCGTAACCGTAAGGGCCATAGATGGGAAAGCCGTCTGCGGCATAGCCCAGCAGCGCAGGCGCTCCGTCCTGTCCCTTGCTGCTCATGAGGCCTTGCGGGATGCCATGGTAGTGATAGGTGCCGTCCGGCTGGACATGGGCATTATATTGATCAAGGCCCAGTTCGCAGGCACCGCCCAGCGCCTCGTAGTTCCATCCCGAGCGCCGGTCGTTCTGCCAGAACTCCGCCGTAGCCGGATCAAGCAGGACGCCGTTGAGGGCAATGCCGAAGGGCGTGCCATGGTCAGGCGTGGCGCTGGAACCTTTCACCGGATCCAGGGGAACCCGCAGCTCATAGTTCTTTTTCGAGATCCGGTTGGGATTGCCGGAATTGGGGAACTGGCCGGGCGCCTTGTAGGGATAGCCGTCAGCATGAATATAGCGGTAGGCGCCCTTCACTTCGAAACTCAGAGCAGCCTCCGCCTCCGGAACCAGCAGCTCAAACAGCTCATCGGTCAGCGTTGCATGCTCCTGTTCATGCTCTCCTTCCAATGCACCAGTAGAATCGTGAGCAAACGCAGGAACAGAAAAAACAACAACAGATAGTAAAAGTATTGATCTCATTGGATCCTCCTCAATCATTCCGCCCACTGTAAAAATCTAGCGGAGATGGAGGTGAATACCTATCTTCACAATGTATTGTTTTGTACCCAAACGTAACAAGACCGGGGCCTTCCGGTCCCGGTCTTGAATATTCACTAAACTGAATTTAGCGGAAGCTATTAGCCAACCAGCTCAACGCCGGAGAACCAGAAAGCGATTTCTTCAGCAGCAGTTTCCGGCGCATCGGACCCGTGAACGGAGTTTTCGCCGATGGAGAGAGCAAATTCCTTGCGGATGGTGCCTTCGTCAGCCTGGGCCGGGTTGGTTGCACCCATGACTTCACGGTTCTTGGCAATGGCGTTTTCGCCTTCCAGAACCTGAACAACGGTCGGGCCGGAGGACATGAACTCGGTCAGTTCGCCAAAGAACGGACGGTCCTTGTGAACCGCGTAGAAAGCTTCAGCTTCACGCAGGGACATCCAAACGCGCTTGGAAGCAACGACGCGCAGGCCCGCATCTTCGAGCTTCTTGGTGATGGCGCCGGTCAGGTTGCGCTTGGTTGCGTCCGGCTTGATCATGGAAAAGGTGCGTTCGATCGCCATGGGTCTCAATCTCTCTACAAACTTTGGCCTTCCGGCCGGATGAATGCCGGGCGAAGGAGAACTCCACACCAGCCTGAATTTCGCGCCTCCTATAGCTTTGACAGCCCCTAACCGCAAGGGGCGGCTGTGATTGCGCGGTGGCGCAATCCCTTTCCTGCACAGCTGCAATTGCCGCGAAGGCAAAACCCCGCTGCACAACAGGCCGCAGCCCGTGGAGTTGGCCCAGCGGCCCTGCCTGGTCCCGTTTTCCAGGCGGAACGGGTCTTGCCAGATTTTTTCCAGCGCAATTTCTGCAGTCCTGAGCAAAACTGCATTGTGAAAAAAGCCAAGCCTGAGGAAAAGTCTTTCCCGTTGCCTTTGCAGTAGCCAACGTAAACAAGGCATGACTTTTTCTTAAGATATTTCAATACCGTGGAATTTTTATCTCCGGGAGAGCCGTGTTGAAAGTTTTTATCTGTATCCTGAGTGAGCATAATAAATGGGCAAACGAGCGGCTTCTTTCTGATTGCGCCTGTGTGAGCGATCAAGACTATTTCCGGAACGTTCATCCTTCGCTTGGATCCATTCACACAACGCTGGTTTCCGGGCTGAAAACCGATGGGCTGTGGCTGTCACGCGTCACCGGGGAGCCGGAAAACTCTTTCTTCGCATTGGGCTCACCGGCGAATTCAATTGAAGACATGATTGAAAAGCGCGTTTCTCTTGATGAAACGCTTTGCCAATTTGCAAATTCCCTAACCGAGTCCCGCCTGTCAAAGACCATTTCCCTGCACGACCCGGAAGCGCATGAAGATCTTCATCAGCCGCTCTGCATGACCATGCTGCACATGTTCCAGCAGCAGACCCAATACCGGTCACAGGTGCAGGTCCTGCTCGCCCAGGCTGGTATGTCCGTGACGAATCTGGATCTTCACCTCTTTCAGAACCTGACCGGCCGGGGCACCCTAAAGGTGCTTGAAAGGCGGAAGACCGCCGTCTAAGGACTGAGTTGCTGCGGCTCAGTTCCGTGGCAACAGGAAAACCTCTTTCCTTGTCTCAAAAGAGAAGTAGTCTGTCCAGAGCGGGTGGAACTCACGGAGACAAGCAAAAATTGCTCATCGTGAAATGGTTTGGCGTTCTGGACCGCCCTCACTGGACGCGTCTTGCTATCCCCTGGGGAAACACCGCCTGGGAAACGGTCTTTAGGGCCACGCTGGACGGTTTTCACGCGGCATGTCCTGCCGGGCATAAAGCCAGACCACGCTTCGCGCAGGTCTTCAAGACCGTGCATCCCCTTCTGCCAATTTGCCTGGCTCTTTCCCTTTTTCTGCAGAGCGTGCCGGAAGCGCAGGCGCACAAGCAGCTCTCAAACCCTGGCTCTACCGATATGAACTCGGCCTTGCTGAGCATGACAGAAGAGGCAAGGGAAAGCCTGTTTGAGGACGTAACGGGCAGTATTCT
Organism: Roseibium litorale; assembly: GCF_014842915.1. Classification (GTDB taxonomy): domain Bacteria; phylum Pseudomonadota; class Alphaproteobacteria; order Rhizobiales; family Stappiaceae; genus Roseibium; species Roseibium litorale. The sequence goes on from NZ_JACYXI010000020.1 coordinate 38,751, forward strand.
GTTCGTCATCGCCCAGCAGTCGGGGCGGATGCTGATCTCTCAACTGCGCCTGCCGGTCCGGGGAGAACTGAACGCAACAATTGACGCGCTCTCGGCCCTCTATCTGCTTAACATCAGCGATAGTGCCCTTGGCGATCTCCGGGTGCCGGTGCTCAGAAGCGTTCTGGCGATTGCCAGATTACCTGCTAGCGAGCGTCCCAAATACTTCCACCACCAGAACATCGATCCGAAACGGGTGGACAGGATTGTCTGCCTGATCGTCGGCAGCAACCCTGCGTTCTTGACCTCATTGCAGGAAGAACATCTCATCGACGAAGCCCGGACCGAGGCCTGCACCCGTGACTTTGAGAGAACCAAGGCGGTCTGGGGGCAGATCCTGTCCAGCCATATGCGCCAGGAAAACGATCAGGTCAGGCGCATAGCTGTCAGCTACAACAAGGTGCCCCGGGGCGATGAAGTTCTGATGGGCATGCTGAAGGAAGCCAAGGTCCTGGAAACGGCTGCCAGGAAGCTTGATGATTTCTACCGCTTTCCGGCACCGGTGATCATGCGGGCGGCTGCCTGCGGAGAAGAGACTGCCACGTTCGATCCGCGCACCCGCGACTTTCTCATTTGCTACGACCTGATCCTGCGGTTTGCGAGAGATCACCTGGAACAAATGAAGCGCTGATGCGTTGTCCCACGGGAGCTGGTGTTTGAATGGGGATTCCAGCCGCGGGATATTTGCGTGGAAGGATGCCATTTGGACCGGACCAGATTGAAGAAACTGTTGAATCCGGTCCTTTCGGACCATGGCTTCATCACCGTTCCCGGCGCCGTGGCCCTGGTCATCTGGGCCTCCAGCGGCATTCCGCTCAGCATTGACTATTTCGGACTGCTGCCCTGGTTCGGTGTTCCGCCCTTCAGTGACTGGCTCTCCTACGACACAGCCACATCGATCCTGAGCACCATCGCCTCCGCGGCGATGACGACGCTCAGCCTTGTCTATTCCCTCGTGCTGGTGGTTTTCACCCTGGCAGCAGGCACCATCGCCCCACGCCTGTTGAAGCGCTTTACCAACGACCGGGTCAGCCAGATGACCGCAGGGCTCCTCGGCGGCTCCTTCCTGTTCTCCCTCACGATCCTGAGCTGCACCGGGCCGAAGTTCGTTCCCTATCACTCCATCGGCGCCGCCTTCGTGCTGGCGGCCATTTCGGTGCTGCAGCTCATCTATTTTGTCCACTCGGTCTCCGTCAGCGTGATGATTGACCAGGAGATCGCCGAAATTGGCGCGGAGCTGAAGACTCGGATGGCCCGCGTCGTGCGCTCTGACAAGACTTCTGATGATTGTGAGTGGCCGGATGAGAGGCAGTTCGATGTGGTGATCACGGCCGAGGAGACGGGTTTTATTTCCGTGCCGGATGTTCAGGAACTTGTCGCTTGCGCTCAAAAGCATGACATTCTGGTCGAACTCTGCATTCCCCCGGCAAACTTCGTCACCCAGGGCAGTGATATCCTGAGGATCCGCTATCAAGATCGCGACCTTGCCGAAACTGGCGAGGATGAAAAGCCCAAACGTGCCCTCGCGAAATCCGCCGAGAACGAGAAAGACGACGACATTCCCACGGATGCTGACGACGAGACGGCGGAAAGCCCCGAGGAAGAAGTATCCCCTCGCCAGAAGATCGAACGCTCCATTCGCGAGAAGATCCACCTGGACACTGTGGGCGGCAGCGAGAAGGACATCATCTTCGCCATCAATCTGCTTCTGGAAATTGCCCTTCGCGCCCTTTCCCCCGGCGTGAACGACACCTTTACAGCTATAGCATGCACCAACCGCCTTTCCGAAGTGCTGCGCGAGCCTGTGGCAAAGGGCCTGCGCGAGAACATTCATCTGGACAGCAATGACAGTCCGCGTCTTCGGATTCCAGGCCTGACCCTGGAAGAGCTGCTCAAGAAATCGCTTCAGCCCCTGCGCCTGGCAGCTGCCGATAACCATTTGATGCTGATGAATCTGGCCGGCATGATCCAGCGGCTTTATGCAGCCGCGCGCACGGACAGGGTCCGCCATCTTCTAGCCTGCCATGCAGAGGACGTGATTGCGACCTATGAAAAAACCAATCCGCTCAACACTGATATCGATGACCTGAAGAACCAGCTCTCCGGTGTGCGGATGAAACCGCAGAAAGATCAGGACGACGAGGAAAATTAGGATCTAGAGTGTGGACCCAAGCCAGAGATGGAAAACAGCCGCATTTGGCGCGAGGCCCATGTTCCCGCTTGCATCACCGCTGCGGCTCGTTCAAAACCTCGGCCATGTTACAGATTACCGACCTCACCTTCCGCATTGCCGGGCGTACCCTTATCGAGAACGCCAGCGTCACCCTGCCCGCCCGCACCAAGACCGGCCTGGTCGGCAGGAACGGCACGGGCAAATCGACCCTCTTCAAGATCATCACCGGAGATCTTGCGCCCGAAAGCGGAACCGTCCAGATCCCCAAGCAGTCGCGGATCGGACAGGTGGCTCAAGAGGCACCGGGCACCGAACAGACGCTGATGGAAGTGGTTCTGGCGGCCGACACGGAGCGCACCGCGCTTCTGGCAGAGGCGGAGACCGCAAAGGATCCCCAGCGCATCAGCGAGATCCACATGCGCCTTGCTGACATCAACAGCCACACGGCGGAAGCGCGCGCCGGCGCGATCCTGTCCGGTCTCGGTTTTGATGCGGAAGCCCAGCAGCGCCCCTGCTCCGCCTTTTCCGGCGGCTGGCGCATGCGCGTGGCACTGGCCGCTGTGCTTTTCTCCGAGCCGGATCTGCTGCTCCTCGACGAGCCGACCAACTACCTGGACCTTGAAGGCACCATGTGGCTGGAGACCTATGTCGCCCGCTATCCGCACCAAGTGCTGCTGATCTCCCACGACCGCGACCTTCTGAACAAGGCCGTGGACAGCATCGTGCATCTGGATCAGGGCAAGCTGACCTTCTACCGGGGCGGCTATGACAGTTTCGACCGTCAGCGCCGCGAGACCATGATTCTGCAGCAGAAGGCCAAGGAAAAGCAGGACGTGCAGCGCAAGCACATGCAGGCTTTCGTTGACCGGTTCCGCGCCAAGGCCTCCAAGGCCCGGCAGGCCCAGTCCCGCCTTAAGATGCTGGAAAAGCTGCAGCCGATTGCCGCCCTGACCGAGGAAAGCTCGACGCCGATCCATTTTCCGGATCCCAAGGGCCGTCTTGCGCCGCCCATCATCAAGCTTGAGGGCGTGTCTGTCGGCTACAATGGCAAGGCCATCCTGCGGAACCTGACCGTCAATGTGCAGCCGGATGACCGGATCGCGCTTCTGGGTGCCAACGGCAACGGCAAGTCGACCTTTGCCAAGCTTCTATCCAACCGTCTGGATGCCATGGGCGGCGAGATCACCAAGGCAACGAAGCTCAATATCGCCTTTTTCGCCCAGCATCAGATGGACGAGCTGCGCCCGGCGGAGAACGCCATCGACCACGTGCGCACCTTAATGCCAACCTCCTCGGAAGCGCAGGTGCGTGCCCGCGTCGCCCGTTTCGGTCTGCCGACGGAAAAGATGATGACCCCGGCCAAGGACCTCTCCGGTGGCGAGAAGGCGAGATTGCTTCTTGGTCTTGCCACGTTTGACGGCCCGAACCTGATCATCCTCGATGAGCCGACGAACCACCTGGACATCGACAGCCGCGAGGCGCTGGTGATGGCTCTGAATGAATATCAGGGCGCCGTGATCCTGATCAGCCACGACCGGCATCTGGTCGAGGCCTGCGCGGATCAGCTCTGGCTCGTTGGCAATGGCGGCGTCTCGGCCTATGACGGCGACATGGACGATTACCGCGACCTGATCCTGAAAGGGCCGGACGCGAAGAAGAAGTCCAGGGCCAGCGAAGAGGCCAAGCCTCAGGAAAAGGCTCCGGTCAAACCGACCGAAAAGCGCAAGGAAGCTGCCGTCAAGCGCACGGAGCTGAAGCCCCTGCGCAAGCGCATCGAGGACGCCGAGAAGGAAATCGCCCGGCTGCAGAAAAAGCTGGAGATGATCGACCAGGAACTCGCCGATCCGGGTTTCTATATCGCCGACCCGGCCCGCGCTGCGAAATTCGCCAAGGAACGTGCCTTCTGCGAAAAGAAGCTTAACAAGACTGAAGAGGAATGGCTGGAGCTCTCCGCCGAATATGAGAGCGCGAGCTGAGGCGCTTTCAAATGGGTGCCGCGGGGAGCGCCACGCCCGCCACCCCCGGCTTTCTGGAAATCAGCGCTCCCAGTTCGCCAAGGGGCATCGGCTTTCCGAACAGATAGCCCTGATAGTAGGCACAACCCGCCTCATCCAGTGCCTTCAGCTGCGCCTCCGTTTCGACGCCTTCCGCGATGATCGTAAGATTGAGGCTGCGTGCCAGACGGATGATCGTATCGACGATCGCCATATTGCGTCCGTCCGACAGCAGGTCCCGGATAAAGGATTGATCGATCTTGATCTGATCAAAAGGGAAACGTTTGAGCGAGCTGAGAGATGAGTAGCCCGTGCCGAAATCGTCCAGAGACCATTTAATGCCAAAGTCCCGCAGGGCCTGCATGCGCTCCAGCACCACGTCCGGATCTTCCGCCAAAGCGCTTTCTGTCAGTTCCAGCTTCAGCCCGCCGGCCTCAGCCCCGCTCAACCGGACGATTGCCTTGACGTGCTCGACGAAGTCCGGTTGCCGGAACTGAACGGCGCTCACATTGACCGCCAGGGTCAGGTCCGCCGTCTGCGGAGATCTGCTCCATTGCACCAGCTGGGCGCACGCCATGCGCAAAACCCAGTCGCCGATCGGAATGATAAGTCCCGTTTCCTCTGCAAGAGGGATGAACTCTTTTGGCGAGATGCCGCCTCGGGAGGAATGTTTCCAGCGCAACAGCGCCTCGAAGCCCAGAACCTGTCCATCACGGCCAGCCTGGGGCTGAAAGTGAAGCTCAAACTCGCCCCGCGCAACCGCACGGCGCATGTCTGCCTCAAGGGTTCGTCGGGCATTGATATTCGCCTGCATCAAAACAGCGACGACAGCCGTCACGCTCAACGCCGTAATATTGTTGACCCAGACTCCCGGAACGCCGAAAGCGGACGTGCCAATAAAATCAAACTGGCGGAGCAGAGGTATGTCGATCGAGAACGCCAAAAATATGAGAGCTGACGTCAATGGCAATATGATTCTGAGATAGATCCCTTCGCGGTTGAACAGAAAGAAAACCGCAGCAGAAAACGGCAACATATACATGTGAATGGAGCGGGGAACGCCATCTGCGGGAATATCGGCCAAGGACGATGCAGTAATCGTCACGATCAGCACGTGAGCCATGAAGATCCCCGCCAGACGGGTGTAGTTGCGGAAGGTCAGCAAGAGCACAAACAAGCCTGCTAAAGCCGTGACAACGCAAATCACCAACAGGCCCCACTGACCTTGGCTTGCATAATACACGCTCCATAGGGAACTGGCTGCGGTACTGACGAAACCGCCGAAAAGCATCAAGTTCTTCGCGCGGGAGTTCTGCACGCCAGATGCCGTCCAGCCGGAGAGCTCGTCCGGCCGGAAGAGTCCTTTAAGAGTTTTAAAACTTGTCACAATTGAAAAAAACCATTCTGCTGCTCAATACGCATTTATCAACGTCAAGACATAACATTAAAATATTACCCAATAACAACTCAACATTACTTTTATAAAAATGACAATAAGTGAATTATTTTCAACAAAGTATGCTTCAATCCAGCACCTGATCAGCCAGTGCAAGCCAAGGAAGATATCAGGTTCATTGCTCAGGTCAGACCGCACCGGCAAGATGTATCACCCCACCTCCACCGGATGCCTGGCCCTACCCGTGGATCTGTAGCTTGCGATATTGGCAACCGTTGTTCCGGCGATGGCGGCGAGAGCTTCCCGCGTGAAGAACCCCTGATGACCGGTGATCAGCACATTCGGAAATGTCAGGAGACGGGCAAAGAGATCGTCGGGAATGATAGTGTTGGACAAATCCTCGAAAAAGAGTTCGCTTTCCTCTTCATAGACGTCCAGTCCGAGCGACCCAATGCGGCTACTCTTCAGACCCTCGATCACAGCCGCAGTTTCGATCACCGCCCCGCGGGACGTATTGATCAGCATCACGCCCGGCTTCATGCGGGAAACGGCATCGGCATTGATCAGGTGGCGGGTTTGCGGCGTGAGCGGACATTGCAGGGAGATGATATCGGCCTCAGCGATCAGATCGTCAAAGGATACGTAGCGCGCTCCCATGGCGATGCAGGCCGGGTTCTCGGCCGGATCGCTTGCGATCACCTTGCAGCCGAAGCCGGTCAGGATCCCGGTCAGGATCTGGCCGATGAGACCTGTTCCGACGATGCCGACGGTCTTGCCGTGAAAGTCGAAACCCATCAGGCCATCCAGGGCGAAGTTGCCTTCCCGTACCCGGTTATAGGCCCGGTGTGTCTTGCGGTTCAGCGTCAGCATCAGGGCGACAGCGTGCTCGGCGACAGCGTGAGGCGAGTAGGCCGGCACACGGCATATGCTGACCCCCAATCCGGCGGCGGCCTCCAGATCCACATTGTTAAAGCCGGCAGAGCGAAGTGCAACCAGCTTGACACCCATAGTGTCCAGAGCCTCCAGAACCGGGGCAGACAGATCATCATTGACGAAAGCACAAACCGCCCCCGCTCCTTCGGCCAGTTTCACACTGTCCGCCGTCAGGTGCATGTCGTGGAACACAAACCCGATCTCCGCTCCTGCCGCCTTGCAGGCTTCTTGAAGAAAGTGGCGGTCATAGGGTTTTGCGCTGAAGACATCGACGCGGAACAGATCGGTCATGAAAAGCTTTCCAGACAACAACTTGGAGAGGTTTCCTTCAAGCTAAAAGCCCGAGCCCGCAGTTACAACTGCAAAGGTCGGGCCACCCCACTTGTGGAACCATCCCGGCGCTGGGACGTTGGTTTTCTGAAGTATTCGCGGACATCGCCGACAGGCGCCCGCCAATGGATGACCCTCAGTCAGGCAGCCGGGGAACCGACATGGATCTCAATATCCAGCCGCTTAGCATTCTCACCTCCCAGCTGACCGGCCTGATCGCAAGTCTGATCGCCCTGACGCCGAACCTGATCGCAGCCGTTCTTCTGATCCTGCTGATATGGGCCGCCTCTCACTTTTTCGGGCGGTTGATGAAATTGGTGTTCCGAAGATCGCATATGCGGCCTTCCCTAACCGTTGCCCTGACAAAATTGATCCGCATCGGAATCTGGACCTTCGGGCTTCTGATCGCGGCGACGCTGATCTTCCCGAACCTCACACCAACCAAACTGCTCACCGGCCTGGGCATCGGCTCCATTGCCGTCGGGCTTGCGTTCAAGGATATTTTTGAGAACTTTCTTGCCGGTTTTCTGATCCTCATCCGTAAGCCCATGCGGATTGGCGATGACATCGAATGCGAGAGTATTTCCGGTCAGGTGGAAGCCATCAACATACGGGACACCTTCATCCGGAAACGCTCAGGCGAACTTGTGCTGGTTCCCAACAGCTTCCTCTACAAGAATCCGCTGAAGGTTCTGACCGACCGGCATTTACGCCGGATTTCACTGGTTGTAGGGGTGGCTTATGGGGAGGATGTCGACAGGGCCCGCGAGGTGATTTCCAACGCCGTCGAGGATCTGAAGACACGTGACAAATCGAAGGCGCCGGATGTCTTTGCGCGGGAGTTCAATTCTTCCTCGATCGACTTTCTTGTCCGCTGGTGGACCAACAGCACGCCGAGCTCCGAGCACCGGTCCCGTGACGAAGCCGTCAGTGCGATCAAGATCGCTCTGGATAGTGCCGGGATCGAAATTCCTTTCCCTTACAGAACGCTCACCTTCAAGGAGCCGCTGCCAGTCTGGGATATGGCAGCAGGGGAAGATGGCGAGGAAAGGAAACAAGATCAGAAAACTGCAAGCTCATCGGACGAGTAAGATTCAGCCTCTAAGCCAGCGGGATGGTGTAGAGTTGGCAGCCCCTCACCTGCGGCCCAGCTCATCAGGCACCTTCTCGTCCAGAAGATCTTCCGCGCCGGTCGCATTGCGCTCCTGCTCAACTTTCTTTTCCACGTCCCTGTCAGCCGTTGTGTCCTGAGCCTTGTCCGCACTGCGCAGCGGACGCTGCGGGCGGCTTGGGGTTTCTTTCCGGGGAGGCAGCTGATCGCGAAGGGCTGCGCTTGCGCCTTCCCCCGCACCCGCCGGATCAAACCGCAACCGGTAGACAGGCTCCGGCAGAGCAATGCCCCCGGCTTCGAGTGCCCCTTTGACCAGGCGGATCGCTTCTGACCGCGCCTTCAAAAGATCGGTCTCGCGCTGATCGATCCAACCGGCGAATACCAAAAGGACATTGGAATCTCCAAGTTCACCAATCCAGGCATCTGCCTCCGGATCATCCAGAATGAAGGGCTGAGCCGACAGAGTATCCAGACCGATTTGCAAGGCATCGGCCAGATCACTGTCCGGGTCCACACCGAGCTCAAAGCTGAACCGGCGGTGCGGATTGGTGGAGTAGTTGATGATCGTGCTCTTGAAGACGGTCGCGTTGGGAATGCGAATGTGGTTGCCATCGGCCTCCATCAGGATCGTTGCCCGTGATGTGAGACTGATCACAAAGCCATCAAACTCGCCGATCTTGATGAAGTCCTTCGGCCGGAAAGGCTGGCGGATGCTGAGAAGAATACTGGCAATATAGTTCTCAACGGTGTCCCGGACGGCGAAGCCGACGGCCAGGCCGACAATCCCCGCCGCCCCCAGCAAGGTGCCGAGAAGTGCCGTCGCGCCCAGAATATCCAGAGCCAGAACCGCTCCGACTACGATGAACAGGATCCGGACAAACTGCCGCATCAGATCGGCGATAAAGGCGTTTGGCGCGAGCCTGGACCATGGCCATTCGCGGCCCGCGACGACATAGCCCGCAAAACCGACCAGTCCCCAGAAGAAAAGGGCGACAAGCAGGAGCGGCAGATAGCTAACGGCCTGCAAAAGGCGGTTCTGAAGCCTCTCATAAACCGGCACCAGCCGCTCTGAGACCGACGTTTCTTCGGTCAGCTCGTTGGTGACAGCCACGACACCATCCACGCGGATTGCCAGCTGCTCTGCCCGCTTCACCGCTGGCCCATCATTGACCACACCACGCAGGGTCACCACACCGGAGCGCACGGAGGCAGAAACGTCCTGAAGCCCCTCCAGTTCCTTGAAGATCTTTTCAAGCCTGGTCTGAATGGCCCTGTCGGACACACCTTCGCCGTCTGCCGCTATAGCGGGTTGCGCGTTAGGGGTTTGGGCCAGTGCTCCACCTGCAAAAGAAAAGACTGAAAGGGTCAGGCAGAAAAACAGCCCTGCGGCAAGGCCGCGCCAATTTTGTTTCACGTTTCCTGCCCCTTCAAACTCCGGTATCTCCGATAAGGTTTCCCCTTCTTCCGAAACATCAAGGGCGAAGGCTCAAAATACCAGTTTGTGGCGCATCGATGGGCGAAAACAAAAAACCCCGGCTTGCGCCGGGGCTTTCTTATCGGTTCTCGGCTCAGGTTCAGCCCTCGAAAGGCCGGATTCCGTTGGCGTCCTTGATTTCCGTCGGCAGGCCGATGCGGTTGAGGATCGACAGGAACGGCTTGGGATCCAGCTCCTCGACGTTCTTCATCGTGCCCACATCCCAGGTGCCGTCCGCGATCAGCATTGCGGCTGCAACCGGCGGAACACCGGCGGTGTAGCTGATGCCCTGGGAGCCGACTTCATTATAGGCGTCCTTGTGGTCAGCCACGTTGAAGATGAAGACTTCCGCATCCTTGCCGTCTGTCTTGCCCTTCACCAGCGTGCCGATGCAGGTCTTGCCCTCATAATCAGGCGCCAGAGAGGACGGGTCCGGCAGAACCGCCTTGACCACCTTCAGCGGCACGACTTCCAGGCCTTCGGCGGTCTTGACCGGCTTTTCGGACAGAAGGCCAAGGTTGTTCAGCACCGTGAAGACATTGATGTAGTGATCGCCAAAGCCCATCCAGAAGCGGACGTCCGCCTGCGGATAATTGGCGGACAGCGAATGCACTTCATCGTGGCCGGTCAGATAAGCCTTCTGGGTGCCAACGACCGGAAGATCCCACTCTTTGCCAACCTCGAACATCTTGTTCGACTGCCAGGCGCCCTGCTGCCAGGAATAGACCGTGCCGGTGAATTCGCGGAAGTTGATTTCCGGGTCGAAGTTGGTGGAGAACCAGCGGCCATGTGAGCCCGCATTGATGTCCACGATGTCGATGGACTCCGGCTCCTTGACGTAGTCGTCGATGGCCAGCTTGGCATAGGCGTTGACCACGCCGGGGTCAAAGCCGACGCCGAGGATCGCGGTCACGCCCTTCTCCGTGCAAGCGTCCCGGCGCTTCCACTCGTAGTTTGCGTACCACGGCGGGGTTTCGCAGATCTTGGCCGGATCCTCATGGATCGCCGTATCCATATAGGCGGCACCCGTTTCCAGGCAGGCATCCAGCACGTACATGTTCACGAAGGCGGAGCCGACGTTGATGACGATCTGGGCACCGGTCTGCCGGATGAGCGCGGCCACCGCCGCCGTGTCCATCGCGTCAAGGGCATGGGCTTCCAGAACGCCTTCTACCTTCAGGCTGCCTTTCCCGCGGATGCTTTCGATAATCCGCTCGCACTTCGCCTTTGTCCGCGAAGCAATGTGAATGTCGCCGAGCAGGTCGTTGTTCTGCGCACATTTATGCGCGACAACCTGCGCTACGCCACCGGCGCCGATGATGAGTATGTTGCGTTTCATTTCGCCCATAGTCCTCCTTAGGTCCAAAGGGTCTTCCATTTGCCCTGCCGGGACATGGCAGGGCCTCCCCGCGTCAGCTCAGGAGAGAGCTGTCACGAAATCGTCATAGGAGAAGCTGCGGGCGACATTCACCGTGCCGTCCAGTTCCTTCACCGCAATGGCCGGCATCTTGACGCCGTTGAACCAGTTCTTCTTCACCATCGTGTAACCGGCCGCATCCTGCATGGACAGGCGGTCACCAGCCTTCAGCGGCTGCTCAAACCGGAACTCTCCGAAGATGTCGCCTGCCAGGCACGATTTGCCGCAGATCATCCATTCTTCGGGTCCGGCATTGGGCTCCATCTTGGCTGTCTCCCGGTAGATCAGGAGGTCCAGCATATGTGCCTCAATCGAGCTGTCGACGATCGCCAGTTTCTTGCCGTTGTAGAGGGTGTCGAGCACGGTCACTTCCAGCGTCGTCGACTTGGTGATCGCTGCTTCTCCCGGCTCCAGATAGACCTGAACCTCGTTTTCTCCCGCAAAGCGCTTCAGTCGCTCGGCCAGCTTCTCCAGCGGATAGCCTTCGCCGGTGAAATGAATGCCGCCGCCCAGGCTGATCCATTTCATCTCACGGATCAGATGACCGAAGCGCTGCTCGATATGGCCAAGCATGCCGTCGAACCGGTCGAAATCCGCGTTCTCGCAGTTGTTGTGGAACATAAAGCCCGAGACGAGATCCGCAACCCCGGCAATCTTTTCCGGATCATGTTCGCCAAGACGCGAGAAGGGCCGCGCCGGGTCAGCAAGGTCGAAGCTTGAGGTGGAGACGCCCGGATTGACGCGCAATCCCCGCACATGGCCCGCAGACTGGCTCTCAAACCGGGTCAGCTGGCCGATGGTGTTGAAGAGGATCTTGTCTGAGGAGGCAATCACCTCATCGATCTCGTCATCCGCGTAAGCCACGGAATAGGCATGGGTTTCGCCCGGAAACTTTTCCCGGCCAAGCTTCACCTCGAACAGGGAAGACGAGGTCGTCCCGTCCATGTACTGGCTCATGAAATCGAACACGGACCAGGAGGCAAAGCACTTCAGCGCCAAAAGGGACTTGGCACCGGAATTCTCGCGCAGCCACGCGATCTTTTCCATATTCGGCAGCAGCCGCGCCTTGTCGATGAGATAATAGGGAGTGGGGATCATCTCCAGCCCTTCCGAACGCCAATGAGTGGGAACCAGCCAAGGGGGGCCGATTACCTGTTTTCCCCCCTTACCACAATGGGGAACATAGGTTTTGAGGCGATTTATCAAGACGGCGCATGACAGGAATGCGAAGGCGGCAGAGGAAACACACGTGTTTCTGACCTGCGCAGAGGCAGACAAAGCAGTTCTCCTCTTATTCCGCCAGATTTACAGATCCACCCCCTACCCCTTGCCTCTTGCCCTGATGCGCCGGACGGCGCAGTCTTCGCGGACCTGCCGGAGTTTCCCATGCGACGCCTCGTCCAGATCCAGTCCATCACCCGCCGGAACCGTCATGAGGTGAACCGGCTGATTTTCGACACGGTGGCGGGTCTTGGCGGCTGGATTGACGATGTGCAGATGTATTCCAACATTATGAGCACCATCCGGCTGACCCTTCCGCGCGGACGCTTTGCGGACCTCGCCGGAACACTGTCCGGAAACGGCGTCCCTGTCGATCTGCCCGCCAGTCTCAAGACAGATCCGGCCGAAACCAGCGAACAATCCGCCAGCCTGCAGATCACCTTCGTTCACAACGAACCGGACCTGAGACGGGAGATCCCCGCCGTGCCGGGCTAGAGATACGGCGAGGTCACGGCATGGACCCCATGGTCAAGCCATGGGGAAACGAATACGGAGAGGTGAATGCCGGGTGAGCGGCAGACACGCAGCAACCGCTGAATGCGCTTTGTTCTCCCCCCCCCTCTCCTCCGTCCTGCCATGGCTTGACCTTGGCATCCACGCAGTGACCTTTCCCAAGCTGAGGTTATGGTCGGAAGACCGGTCAAGACTCTCATCCCCTCGGCGTCATCCCGCGCTTGACGCGGGATCCAATCCACATTCAAGCAGCGTCCAGAAGGCTGTTATTCGTTTGGAGAGCGTTCCTCGAAACTTCTGCGGCCGTCGTCCTGCGGAGATCTGCATTGGATCCCCGATCAAGTCGGGGATTGTTTGTTCTTGCCGATGTTATGATGGGGTGCTCTCCCGGCCCCTAAACTGCCGGGAGAGCAGTGGCAGGCGACCGTGCGGGGATCGGGTTTTCACCCGCAGTCATCATGGCTCCCTGCCG
>NZ_JACYXI010000021.1 GCF_014842915.1 Roseibium litorale
GCACATGAGCCCAAAACGAAGAAGGAGAAAGCCAAGAACTTGACCGAACCCACAGACCCGTAACATACCTAAAAGGAGGGTCAATTCTCGGTGGAAATGCCGGGTTACTTCTCAATGGAAATCAACACTGATAGGGGATGATTGCTCAAATTCTTGCCGTGCGGCTTGCATGCGCGCTTCCATCTCAGCCTTTAGAGGCGCGTATTCCTCGATTTTGTAGCGGAGCTTTCGAACCGCGCCCTCGCACTTCCAAATCTCGCGCCCGAGTTGGGCGTGAACCAGCGCCTTCGTATCTCCAAGCGGATCAGCGGCAGACCTGGCAGACGCGATAAACTGTGAAGGAAAATCGCCGTTCGCATTCTGGGCGGCATCGGCGGTCTCCGAGAACGCAGCGGCAATCGTTATATTGCCGTCAATCTGATTGTTCTCGTAGCGGTGGAGTAGGAGCCCAAAACTGGCCTCAAAACGATATTTCTCAAGCGTCTCGACGATCTTTGCAGGCTCGTATTCCCAAAGCCGCGCGGCATAAGTGCCATATTCCTCAACCTCGAACATCAGACTTTGCGCTTTTGAGACCAAGGACAGGCAAGACAGAAAATCGTCTTCGCTCGGGCTCGCTGCATAGGCCTGCGATGTCATGACCAATGCCGCAGCCATAGCGATCGGTTTGAGACGCTTTGCTGTAAATCTGGCCATCTCGTTCCCCTCGAAAAGTGTTGATTTGCAATCGGCACTGATCGTCCACATTCACGGAATCCGCGTCAATACATGCCGAGCTGATTTCTGATTGCGGATCGAAATACACATATTTGCGCGCTAGAAGCGCGTTTAATTGACGTATGGCGCGCAAATATGAGAAAATGGAACGAGAATGATAGGAGATCGACATGGCGAACACACATGACACAAAGATGGTCAAACGCCTGAACACAACATTGCCGGACCCGCTTGCACTCTATGTCGGCGAGATCACTGGCAAAGGATCGCTTTACGAGACACCAAGCGAATTCATCCGCGATCTGGTCAGAAGACACATGGAAAAGACGCTGGAACAGGAACACGGCGAAATACGCGCACTGCTTTCCCAATCCTTGCGGGAGAACGACTATTCCGAATTATCGGATGACGATCTAGCCGACGCCCGTAGGGCAGCAGTTGAATAGGTTCTTATGCCCAGAATCATACGAAGCGCGCTATTCAAGCGCCAGCTCATTGACATCACATCCGGCTATCGCACACGTGCGGGATCGAAAATCGCCCTAAAGTTCGTTAACCAGATCGAAGCTGCAATCGGGTTCATCGCTGCGAAACCCTTGGCTTGCTCAGTCTACACACGTCTTGAGAGCAAGGAATTTCGCAAGTGGGGCATTCAGGATTTTCCTGTTTCGCTTTTCTTCCGGTTGGATGGTGAGGACACTATCATTCTCGAGGCACTTTATGCCCACCGCATGAATATCGCGGCGCGGTTGCCTAAAGACACCGAGTAACCCTCACTCCGCAGCATGTTCGTGCTCCTTATCACGTCCCCAAATCCGGACTGCTCTGTTTCGGAACCGGCGCTGTCTGTGCGGTCTCTCTTTTTTGACTTCTCTGGGTTCATGTCAGGTGACTCGATCAGACGCTTTACATCGCCGCGCAGTTCTCTGATAGCATCGAGATGTTGCCGACAGCAGCGCACAGGCTGCTTTCAAAGCGCAGCTAACACGCATCGTGGCCTTGCTGGACATCGGCGATGACGCAGAGAGACCATTGATCGATCTCTACCCATAATATTGGCGCAGGCTGATGGTTTCAGACATCTTTGTAAAACTCATAGTAATGAAGGACTACCAGGTCTTGGGAATTCTGACTTATCTTGTCGCCGAACTCTTGGAGAGTGGCAGCGCCTTGGTCGAGGGCCTTGGGAGTTATGTTCAAGACCGATACCGCCAATAACTGGATAAAACTAGGTCATGATTCATAAAAAATACTCTATAAACTTTATCTATATTACTTCCGATTTCCACCCCAAGAAGAAAAAAAGGCGCTCTTTAGAACCTTCAATTGGCGGAGTGACTCTGTGTCTCAAATCTGCCCGAAGTAAATTTACCTGATTTCCTTTGCACTCAACATCGTGAATGACGCCCATGTCATCCATATAGTCAAGTGTTGCTCGACCACTCAATGTACATAAAAAAAGTGGTATCGACCTAAATTCTGGCGGATCGATATGGAAATCGTAGGCTCCGCTACGATATACGTCAGACGTCCGATACCATTTCAGAATTGAAAAGTTGAATTTTAGTCCGAGCGTGTCTTCCGCGTATTCTTTTGCATCCATTATCACAGTTGGCGAACTGTCGCTATCATTAAGGAAAAACTCCAGTTTTCTGATTTCACTATTCGAAATTAGTTCAATGAGTTCCTCAAGAATTTTTTCAGGAAAAAAATCCTGATAGACTAGGCAATCTTCGGTCATCGAATCACCTCAATCCAGTTTTAAAACATCTTTGATCTTTGTGATTTCTTCAGGTTGTAATCTTTCATCGCCTTATCGAGAATCTGCAAAAGTTGAACGCCATCATCAACAGATGCGGCGTCACCAATCGAGCTATCCTTTCCGGACAATGACTTGGAGATTTCTTCAGCTAAGACACTTAGGGACTTCCTAAAAATCGAGGATCCCGGACGATTTTGATACTGCGCAATTTGCGCTTCAGTGAACCATTTTGGTTGAAGCGCCCCTTCCACGAAGTAGGATGGATTTCCAAGTCCATCAAAATAAAGGCATCCTTTAGAGCCAAGTATTTCTATCTCGAACATTCCTGGTCCGTGTGATGCAGCACTTGTTGTGACGTATCCCTCAAAACAATCGTAGTCCAATGAAGCTGAAAAGAAATTCGAGACATCGACCACCCGTTCAGTTTCAGACCCATTCGGACGACGAAGTTCGTGGACAGGATCCATGATTACGCTTGCTGTGATAGGCATTCTTCCGCTTAGAAAGTTCACAAGATCGATCAGATGTGTTCCCATGGCTAATCGGACGCCACCGCCACGATCTTTCTCAAACTCCCAGGTCCAAGGCCTGTCTGGCGAAGCGAACGCCCCCCCTCGCTGTCTAACAACGATAGAATAGACCTTACCAAAAGCGCCGTCGCTCCATTGCTTTCGAATAGCACGCAGAAATGGATTGAAACGGAGTTGGTGCCCCACTATCGTGAGCAAATCTGGTGAACGTCGGGACATCGCCTGCTGGACCTTTACAGCTTCATCAGCCGAGTTCGCCACAGGTTTTTCTAAATAGAGATGGCATTCGGTATTTGCGGCAGCGATCATGTGTTCCGCATGAAACTCGTTTGGGGACGCAACGCAGATCAAATCGAGTTCCGACATATCAAGTAGTTGATCGAAGGTCACAGCGTTAGCATCTGGCAAATGCTCATTTGCAACCACTTCGGCTCGCGCCGTTGAACTGCCAGAAACAGCCACTATCTCAAAATGGTCAGTGCTTAGTAGTGCTGGCGCTATGGTTCGAACACCATGACCTGTTCCGACTATTCCTACCTTAAATCTCTCGCGCATCACCTAGTTCTTCCCGTGCTTAAACAACCTCAGATGTTGGCCTTTCGAGAAAAATGGAAATCTCTCGTGGCAAACCTAAAACCAAGCGTATTCCATTCTGAAATCCACGATTGGCTGGCAAATTACTATTTCTATAGGTTGGAACAAGGTTCGCCGTATTCCAGTCAAAACAGCCTCCGCGCAATACTTTGCTAGCGCCTTGTGTAGGGCCGACGGGATTCTCCGATTCTATATCTGTGCGATCGGCGTACAGGTCTTCCTGATACCAATCAGAACACCACTCGCGAACGTTACCTAGCATGTCACAGATCCCCCAAGAATTTTCCCTTAAAGAACAACCAACATGGGTCGTATTCTCAGCATTTTCTGCGAACCAAGCGTAATCAGGAATAGAGGACTTCGAGAAGAGAACTGAATCGTCCTGACCGCCTGATCGGCAGGCATATTCCCATTCGGCCTCAGTCGGCAATCGACAGCCGTACCAGATAGCTGCCATTTGAGCTTCATACCATGTTACCCATATCACTGGATGTTCGGGCGACGGAGATCTGGAAGAGTCGGGGCGCCCCACTAGAAACGGAAGATCTGATACGTCTCGATTGCGCAATGTGATCTTACTAATACTATAGGTATCTAAAGAGACTTTGTGGGCGGGACGTTCGTCCACTGTCCGATCTTCTCGATCAGTTCCCATCATAAACGTACCTGATGAAATATCGATGAATTGGAGCTGTTCCTGGATGCGCTTGCGACGCTGTTCAACACTATCAAGCGCAAGCGCTTCAACAATCAGGGCCCTAGACTCCTCAGTACGGTCTTGAATAAGTATGAGCGTTGAAAGGATTTCCCAAATCACCTCTGCAGATTGTGTTCTGGGTAGAAGTTCTCTGATGGTGTCAAGAGCGACCCGCTCCGATCCCGCCTTGCCTTCCCGTTCGACAATGAGCGATCTCAGATCACGAACGAGATCTGAAAGCTCATCAGGTGTCTTTTGTTGAAGGTTTCTTGCAATCAGTGCTTCTGTCTCGAAGGGACTCTCAGACAGCGCTCGAAGTGCTAAACCGGTATTTACTTGCCACACATCTGTTGTAAATTTAACTAAGTTTTCTTCGCTTATCATTCCTGTGGCTAGTCGAATTGGTTCTTCCCATGCCTTTTGTAACGCTATTTCAGAAATGGTGGGGCCGGGATCGTTTGCAAGAAACCTGGCTACAAAGAATTCCCAAACTGTACGATGTACGAATTCAATCGATTTTCCGGTTCTCTGAAGAAGTCCAGTGTTCTCAATAACCTCTTCAAGAATAGCAGCGGCAGCTTCGGAAGGATGATTGGGGGCAGCCGAACCGTTAAGGTGACTAGACAGAAAGCCTTGAATGGCAAACAAAAATTCTTGTTCAGCATGAATTTTCGTTGGATCAATTCTGAACAGACGGTGTGCAATCACGGTCAAACACTCAACAAGCTGATCCTCTTCAAGCCTATCCTGAGTACGTATTCGCCGCCTTTCCAATACAGCTAAAATGCATTGGCTAATTAATTGAGCACGTTGCCTCGGCAACTCGACGGCTTCGCCTGCATAGTTTGCCATGAGGGCCAACATGAAAGGTACTTCGGCGAGCTCGCGTATGGGCTCTGACGTCTTGATTAACTCTCGAAGCGCAGCTGCCGTAGTCGGGTTTCCATGTTCTCCGACGTATTTAAGCGCCTGCTCGGTCGACAGCGGACTTATTCGATACAGAGTATAATCTGTCCAACGGCCCTTATCGAAAGCGCTGGGCCGCGCCGTTATGACGATGCTACAGCGAGGGTGAAGAATCTCGAATGCCTTAATGAGGCGCCGCACGTCATTTCTTTCATCTTCATCCAACTCATCAAGACCGTCCACTAATATGGTTGTCAATGTCGCAGGAAAGCAATCTTCTCCCATAATATAGTCAGAAGTTAATTTTCCTGCTGTTCTAACCATGCCCTTAATCGCGGCTTTGATCCTTTCTGATAAATCCTTACAGCCAGATTCCGATATTGACTTCGCACGCAAGATAATTGGAACTCGCAGCGAATTATCGGTATTAGCGCCGGTCATATAGAATGCGATTAAACGCGCAAGCGTTGATTTTCCGCTGCCTGGCACCCCTGTCACAAAAATACGACGACCGTCGTCTTGAAAAAGTCGGTCTACGATATCAAAGTCTGCAACAACCGACGGTATTGCCTTGCCTTTTAAAGACAAAGGCACATACGCATCAACCAGTGGCTTCTTTTCCACACCATGCATACCATTTAGAACTTCCGTAGCCTGCAATCTTTGGCGAAATTCTTTGTTGTAGTGCCGTATAGCTGCTTCAAGACTGTCGATTGTTGGGCCTTGGTACTCTGCCTCGTCAATCTGGAGAACATCGCGGAGCAACCATTCCTTTAGGGTAACTTCGCCATCAAAATTATGTATCCCCCTAATAACTTCAGGAGAGATGCAATCAACTTTGGGACCACGTAGGCGACAGATGAAGATATCAGTATTTGCACGAGAATCCCACGCACCAAGTTCACGAAAGAAGTCAGCGTCAGTTCTAGTACCGTCTGCCCAAATTCCAATTGCTATGTCTGTGTGGGGATTCGATGGCTTGGGCCCGGGATCCGCGTCGATATCAAGTGGAATGTCCAAGTCATTCAGGATGTCGGTCACTTGCGGAGCAAGGTCACGGCCTCTCTTGCAATAGAAAACACGAACCTTCCGTAAGGTCACATTATTCATCACTCAGCCCCTCGTGACCCGAAGTTTTTTGACCCAGAGACAGATTTAATGGGCCTAACTTCTTTGAGAACGCTCTGCTGAGATCTTCTTCTTGTATCGCTCCCGGATGCTTCAGTTTCTCAACTGTTGCACTCATCGCTAACGAGGCGGCCAATGAGGTTGTCATGATTTCCGACTCCGAAATCGCTAACAACAAACCAGTAAGCGTATCTCCCGCACCAGTTGGATCAACGACGGCGCTATCACTTAGTAGGTGATGATTTTCCACCACAAAGGAATTCATCCTTCCAGAGGACATGTTGAAGACCGTGACTGACTTGTGCTTCCGCAGCACAATTGTCTTTTCGCCATCTCGCATCATGCGGGCTATTCGTTCAGCGACACTTTTCTCGCGTTCGTCCCTGAGCCGGCCACCTAGAACAGCGAACTCGCGCTCGTTCAAATGAAGCAATGAAGCCGTGGCAATCACTCTTTTTGCAGCATCAGAGAGATTGTTGACCCACACCGCCCCAGGATCAACCGATATGCGCAGTGGAACATCTTTCTGCAGAGTTAATTCGATTAATTCCGCGAGCTTTTCTGTTGTTTTTACATCAAGAAACGAAGTAACATGAACTTTTGAGAAAGTAGACAAATACTCACTGATCTCATATCGCTTAATATCAAAATATTCCGCAGCTAAGCTATTAGCGCCTGTAGTCGTCAATAAAGTCCTATCCCCATCATATGAAAAAGACATTGAATTTGCGCATGGTCTATTTTCTTTTTTTAGAAAATCGACCTCAATATTCTTTTCATTTAGAAAATTCCAGTGGGGATAAGTCCCATCAACATGACCTACGACGCCAACGAAACCAAGTCGAAGCAATGCTCCCAGCAGGGCGGCCGACCTAATCGCGTTAAAGCCAGAACCACCCAACTCTGATCGGCAAGAGTCTTGCGGTAGATGGTGCAGTATTTCACTATTTTCGTCTTCCGAGATCGCGGTCTCCGAAAAGTCGACACTCTTGCCTGGTCGCGAAGCAAGAACCATATCACGAATATTTGAATCTAGTCTGGACAAGCAAACATAGTCACGGTTCATTGCGCCGATAAAACAAATGCCATTTGGCGAATTTGAAACCACCCTACCTGACATCAGCTGGTACACCCACGCAGCCAAGATAGTCTGCGCCCGATTTCGGAAACTTATTCTTGTTCATTGCAAAGAAATGGCAATCAGAGAAACGAGTCTCACTACAATGTGCTTGTGCTATATTTGAACTCTGAAAATCGCATCTAACAAAAAGGCAGCGGGAAAGATCAACTGCCCTCATTATCACACCATCAAATTTAACATCCTCGAATATTGCACCTTTGAGAGAAACGCCAACTATTTCTACACGATTTAACTCACAATTTGTGAACTGCGCCCTAGAGAGGTCCGCAGAATCCCATTTGGACTCTTCGAATATTCGACTCGTAAAATCCTGCCCCGAGAGCTTGTGATCAGAGGTTAGTTCAATCGAAATTTTACCGTCAACTTCTAGCCGATCTAGATGCTCGTTCACGCCTGACTTTAAATGTCCTGCAGCAAGATTAAGATCAACCTGCGCTTGCCTGATGCTCTCTTTGCGCTTTTCATGATCCCCTATTAAGTAGTCTACAAGCACAAATAATACTGCGGTCTTCAAACCCTCTGTACCGAGCGACAATAAAGCTTGCTGCAAGCTTATGTTTGGATCCGTATAGATTGAAAACGCAAACGATACGACGCCGACAAAAAACAAGCAGCTAAGGATAAAAACCTTGCGAGTCATTCCAAATCACCAGGTTCGATACTCAATATCAGCGATACCTGCTGCGGAGTCTGTATATTTGAAACTACTAACCTGAAAGCGGTACAAAGTGCTCGACGCAGCGCTGGAAATCAATTCAGCGACTGGTGAAAACTTTTCTAGTGACCCCTCGAATGACTTCCCATATTGAACGATATAATCACTCATTCGGCTGAAGTCTGTGATTCTACTCACTACACCCTTCAACTGTACGCCAGTTTTTTCTTTGTAGTTGCTTTCATGATCATAAACCGCAACCGCTGCTAGGCTGTTTTTTTCGAGACCAATGATGTGTTCACTTGTCGCTCTCGACTTGAAAATCAGTCCACCTTCATTGTCGAAAATGTAGAAAATTGTAGCCGCTTGAGGGGAGCCATCGGCAGCGAGTGTAGCCAAGACTCCCACACAATGACTTTGGAGAAAGTCCGCCACCTCTCTTTTCATGCCGTAAATTCCCCCATTTCGATGCTGTTATTGCAGGCCATAGTTGCAAATATGTCAACAGTGTTAAATTTGGTTATCGGAAATTTTTCTAAGCGTCTCTCTTCGCAGTGCCCTAGCCCAGAGCCGATACAAATACTCATTCATATATGAATAAATTTTTATGTAGATACCCCTAATAAGAAAATATTTCAAATTTAATTACTTCCATAAAATAATCTATATTTATAAAATCGGAAGTTTGGCAAATTACACATTTCGTATCTTGCGATATATTCTATATTTACCGTTCTAAACTAGAATCAAACTGGATTCGAGAACGACGGCGAGGTCGACTTGTCCTTGAATGAGTGGACTCTTTAGGGGCAACCTGCATTAGGCGCTTTGCATCGTCACGCAGTTCCCTAATCCCCTCGAAATGTTTCATGCGTTCCAAACGGGATTTTTCATCCTGCGCTTTCATTACGGTAAGACGTCGGTTTCTTTGGGCGCGTAATTCTTCGCGGCGGTGGTTCGCCATCTTCGCAGCTTCAGCCTTGTTGAGCTCAAGCGTTCGCTTTCGCTTGCCTGTAAGCCAGTCCCAAAGACCGGGAAGACCTTTTCTCAAACGGGCCTCGCGGATAAGTACTTCATGAGCTTGCTGCCTTCTGTGGCGCTCCCGAACGCGTACCATTTGTCGCTCGTGCTTCAATTGCAGCTTCTCTTTGAGCTCCAAAGCACCGGCGCGGTTTGAAGCAATCTCCTTGAGCTGCTCCACACGCAACGCAGTAAGGCGTTCAACGAGTTGCCGAGCAGCGCGTGTTTGGGCCTCGACCACTGAAGGCTGCCGATCTGGCGTCCCTAGCTTTTCCTGGATTTCTTTCGAAGTCTTTCCCGTATAAGTGCGTACCGCATAGACTTCGCCTCTAAAGTCAACAGCAACATGGCCGCGCTTGCCCTTGGCAAGAATATAACCTCGCTCTTCGAGAGCATGGGTAAATGCTGCTGCGGAATCCGAGATCGACCAAGCGTCTCTGAAATCCTCTTGCAGCCGATGAATATCCTTTTTGGCGCGCTTGCATTGCTGCCACTGTTCCAGCGTGAAATTGCGCGGATCTCTGTCCTTCGAGTTGATCAGACCCGGCGGCATATTAAGATCATGATGCAAGTGCAATTCGCGCGAGACCTCACGAAGCTTTCTTTTTGTGAAAGGGAGATGAACGGCTTTCATTTGATCTACGTCGATCCTGCACCACACGGCATGGGCATGAGACCGGACAACACCGTCATCGCCGCGTTTCCAGTGACGGACAATAGCGCGGGGCTGCCTTGTCAGACCAAGCTCTTTCTCAACGCGATCGGCAGCGTCAACATAGTCCTCATCCTTGATATCGGCACCTGCCGGTGGATTGATGCTCAAAGAGAATAAATGCTGCCGACAGCGTGTCGCTTTGCTGACGGCATACGATTCGACAAACGCATCTTTAAGATTGTCGGCGATGAAGCCGCGCATCTCCACAAGCTCAACCCGCTCGTTTTCCGGCTTCATAAGATGGGCAGCGAGATCACGCCCGCCGCCCCGTTGATTGCCGTGAAGGATCATTCGCCTTTGCCTTCACGCGGACCGAGAAAGGCAACAAGGTCACGGCGCATGGCGATAGCCGCAGCACAGGCTTCTTCGATTGTTTCGACAACTTCATCATCGACAGCCAAATTGCCCTTGGCGGCCAGCTCGTAGATTCTCCGCAATGAGGAATGAAGTTCCGAACGCCCGAGTTCCCTGAGTGTGCGAGCAACGATCTCAACGTCACTTCTGCGCTTCCCATTCGCTCCCGACGTTTCAGCTTCATGCCCTCGCAGCACATAGTCTTTGATGTAGGGGCCAAGCGCTTGCCCATTTGCACGTTCCTCCAATTCAGCACGTTCTGAATTCGAAAAACGGATGGACACAGGTGACGGGCGTTTCGCCTTAGAGCGACGTATGCCGACGGCAGACGCAAATGCCGGCTGCACGTTATCTACTTGAGGACGATTTTTCATAGGCCCGGCTCCATCGGCGCAGGCTTCTCTTGTTCCTCAATCCAGTATTCGAAATCACTTTGGCGAAGCTGGTGGTTCCAATCGGCAAATGTCTCGAACAATTCCTCTATCTGATCGCTGGAAAATTGTTCAAACTTTTGATCTTTGGCAGCACCATTTTTATGAAGCTTGATAAGATCCATTTTCATAGAAAATCCACTATCATTATATTTCATTCATGCGACTATAATGTCGGCATTAAGCCCTGATTATTGGCGTCAATTGGCGCAGCTTTGCGCGTCATCTAGTGACGACAGCGCCTCCAGACAGCTGATGACATCACCATACTTTCCCCTCAGTTCGGACACTTCTCTTTTAAGAACTCTCACTTGCTCTTCCGAATACTCAGCATCCCTCTTGAGATCATTCGCTATAGAAACGAGCCTATTATACTCCCCCACCAAACCATCGTAATCTTCATTTAGATTGTTGAAGTCAGACTTACAAACAAAGCCGTTGTAGTCACAAGTGTAGGAGTTGAAACAGACAGAATCATTCGCAACGCACTTCGCGAAGCTCGAACAGACCTTGTCTCCATAATCCAAACATGCACCTTCGCGCCCCCAAGGACAACTAAAGCTCTGCTGAGACTGCGCGGTCTCAACAGAACCCACACCAACAGATACTAAATAAAATAAGCAGGTAGCCGCCTTCATTATTTTCATCACCAGCTCCCATGAAGTGATTCTACTTATCGGACCAAAGGCGAAATATTCCAAGTCTAAAATAAAACATAAGCTGCCGATCCTAATCTATCAATCGCCCTTTCCAAGAGCATACAACCAAGCTCACCCGGCCCTCAGGTTGCATCCCGCAAAGTTAGGAGCGGCAACTCCGAGCCTGTCAAGTAGAGCTTCGACAGAACCGCCGCGAGTTTGTTCAAGCTTGCCGGAACTCATGAAGCTGCCTATGCATTTGCCAGAATTGTCCCTTCCCCGTTTCCGGAGCCCCCTGATGCCCTTGTCTGACGCTATTTCCCTGCTCGTTGAAGCACGCACCTCTGGCAATGTCCTGGACAGGCTGCCAGAGAGCTGCCGCCCGCAAACCAATGCGGAAGCCTACCGGATCCAGAAAGAGGTCGCAGACCGTCTCGGGCTCACGGTTGCCGCCTGGAAAACCGCTGCTGCCGGCCCGACCGGTCCCGTGGCAGCACCGATTTTCGCAGGCACCGTTCACACCGCTCCCGTTCAGTTAAAAGCCGCCGCTCTGGAAACCGAAATCGCCCTGCGCGTTTCGAAGGATCTGCCGTCCCGCCCGGACGCGCCCTACAGCCGAGAAGAGATCCTGGCCCATGTGGATGCCATGGCCATGGCCTTTGAACTGGTCGACTGGCGGCTGACCTCGCCGGACGTGAGCCCCACCGAAAAGGCCGCTGACTATTTCGCCAATGCCGGGCTCGTCATCGGCACGCCGGTCCCGATTGAAGGCGACATCAGCTCCCCGCTCGCAGACATCATCCTGACCTGCAACGGCGTGGCGGAAACCTACGTCCCCAACGAGATCGACCCTGTCGAATCCCTTCGCGCCTATGCCAGCACCGGCGGCGACCAGTTTGGTGGCCTGAAAGCCGGACAGTGGGTCACGACCGGCTCCATGACTGGCCTCCAACGGGCACCAGCAGCCGGAAAATGGCACGCAAGCTGGAAAGGTCTGACTGCTGTCGACCTGGAAATCACAGGCTAGACAACTCATATCTTAGCCTAATTTCTGCCCCCGCATAAAATCGTCGTGCATTGCAAAATTACGGGTACTTCCCCGCAGAAGACTGTCATTGCTGCAAGGCAATATCCTGCCTTGCAGCCACATTTTCCGCAGATCCCCCTGCGTCCGCAGCTGTCATCCCATCGTTGTGAAAGCACGGTAAAAGAGCTCTTGCACATATGTGCAAAGCCTAGTTACCGCCTGTTTCCGGGCCTCCGGCGACAGCGTTTCAATGAGCGGGGATACCTTGATGACCATTCTGTCTGCGAAGCTCCGGCAATCGACGGCTGCTGCCGTTCTTGCCCTCACTGCCACTGCTGTTTCCGGCGCGGCGCTTGCCAAGGACCTGACCATTTCCGTGTGGTCCGGCGGCACCAACGAAACCGAATCCTACCGTATCGAGAACATCGCGATCGCGGCTGATCTGCTGGAGCGCGAATATGCGCTGCGCGGCGAAGAGCTGCACATCAAGGTCGAAGGCAAATACGACTTCGCAGGCTGGGCCGAATTCAAGCAGGCCGTGACCCTGGCCGCGGAAGCAGGCACCGCGCCGAACATCGTCGTCAGCTCCCACCTCGACCTGGCGCCGTGGAGCCAAGCGGGCCTGATCGTGCCGATTGAAGATTACGTCGATCTGGACGCCTGGCCGCTCAACGACATTTACGAAAACCTGATCGACATCACCTCCTACAATGGCCAGGTCGTCGGTCTGCCGCAGGACGCCGAGTCCCGCCCGTTCTTCTTCTGGCGCGATACCTACAAGAAGATCGGCTACACCGATGAGCAGCTGGATGAGCTTCCGGCAAAGATCCAGTCCGGCGAATACACGCTGAAGAACGTCTTCGAAGACGCCAAGAAGGCCGTCGACATGGAGATCGTCGAAAAAGGCTACGGCTTCTACCCGCGCCCGAGCAACGGCCCGGACTACGCTCAGTTTTACCAGTCCTTCGGCGGTGAACTGATGGACAAGGAAACCGGCAAGCTGGTTCTCGACAAGAAAGCCATGACCGAGTTCTACCAGTTCTTCGTTGACTGCGTGAACGCTGGTCTGACCCGCAAGAACCACCTAGGGACCGACTGGAACCAGTGGTACAGCGAAGTGGCAACCGGCAAGGCAGCCACCTGGCACGGCGGCACCTGGCACTATGCCCGCTATACCGGCAAGGAAGGCCTGTCCGATTTCTTCGGCAAGATCCAGTTCTCCCTGATCCCGGCGGGCAATGCGGAAGGCCGTGCCAACACGATCACCCAGCCGCTGGCCTATATGATCACCAAGCAGACCGACGAAGAAGCGATGGAAATCGCCGCTCAGCTGGTGAAGATCGCTTCCGAACCGCGCCTGAACTCTTACCACGCGATCAAGTCGTCTCACCTCGGCATTTCCCATCAGCAGTCCAACATCGGGTTCTACGCGAACGACCGCTGGGCAGCTGAAGCGACCGAGCGCCTGCTTCCCTTTGCCAACGCCCAGCCGAACCACCTGAAGTACGGCCAGTTCTCCGAGCTGATGTACAAGGGCCTGGAAACCGCATGGACCGGCACGAAGTCCCCTGAGGATGCCGTTGCCGAAGTCGAAGTCGAAATGAAGGCCGCTCTTGGCGACGATCTGATCGTCCGCTAACCGCCTTCCCTGATGCCGGGTGGGTTACTCCCTTTTCTCCCACCCGGCATTCACCCTCAGCCAGGGAACAATTTCATGCGGCGCTCCCATCTGCTTGGGCTCGGCTTTATGACGCCGGCCATCCTTCTCACGCTCGCGCTCTTCATCATCCCGGTTCTTCTGACCGGCGTGTTCTCCTTCACCAACATGAGCACATCCACCGGCATCACCGGCGGCGCCTATGAGATCAACCCGCGCTCCATCCGTCTGATGAAGGATGCAGGCCTGCGCGAGGGCCTGATCGGAGATCTGGAAGAGAATCTCTACAAGGTTGACGCGGACGGTCTGGCTCTGGTGGAAAAGGACTTCGGCAAGAAACTCGCGGAAGAGATGAAGGGCGCCTATGACGGCCAGACCTTCAAGGACCGCCGTGAACTCGTCCGCGCCATCAAGGATCTGAAGTCCCGCCCCCGCTCCAGCCGCGACCTGAACAAGGCGGCCGATCTGTTCCAGAAGTCCATTCTAAATGTGCGCTACGACAGCGAAACCGCCTTCCTGAGCGGGCTGGGCAACCTGGGCATCACGCTTCAGGACGGGGAACAGGCGGAGGTCACCCGCTTTGCCTATACGGGCTGGATCTGGACGACCGGGAATTTCAGCAACATGGCGGCCATGCCCTCCACCTACCGGGCGGCCTTCAACACGGTGCTCTACATTGCCTTTACGCTGACGTTCAACATCGCCTTCGGTGTCTTCCTAGCGGTCGCCACCTTCTACCTGCCTTCCGCCGCGGCCTCCACATTCCGGACCATCTGGTTCCTGCCGCGCATCCTGCCGCACGTACTCTATGTCATCCTGTGGAAGTGGTTCACATGGGACACCGGTTTCCTGTCGCAGGTGCTGGAGCCCTTCGGCGTCACCCCGCGCAACTGGATGATGGACACGGAGATCAATGCCTGGGTTTGCGTGGTGCTGATCAACGGCTTTGTCGGCGCCTCGCTCGGCATGATCCTGTTCTCCAGCGCGATTAAGGCGATCCCCTCCTCCATGCTCTATGCGAGCGAGGTGGATGGTGCTTACCGTCTGCAACAGGTGCGCTACATCATTCTGCCGCAGTTGCGCTGGCCGATCCTGTTCACCTCGATCTACCAGACGCTCTCGCTGCTCACGTCCTTTGACTACATCTATCTGGCGACGGACGGCGGGCCCGGCAGTTCGACGACCGTCTGGGCGCTTTATGCCTTCAAGACCGCGCTGAACAATTATGGCGGCAACCTGCAATACGGCTACGGCGCGGCGCTCGCGCTGGTGCTGGTCGGTATCGGCATTCTCGCATCGGTTCTCTACCTGCGGCTCTTCGACTTCAAGAGCATGAACGCCGCTCCGCGGATCGAGCAGTAGGACACTCCCATGACCAAGAACTTCAAGACCTGGCCGGTCTACATTCTCTTGAGCGTTCTCTCGCTGCCCCTGGTCATCATGTATGCCTATCTGCTGATAGACACATTCACGGTGACCACCCCCGGCTCGCTTGTTCCGGGGCCCTTCACGCTGCAGAACTGGCGCTTCCTCTGGCAGCCGCCGCAGCCGGGTCAGGCGTCCATCTGGGCGGCAACCCTGAACACGGTCCTCTTTGCGGGCGGCACGATGCTGATCGTGCTGATGACGTCTGCCACCGCAGGCTACGCCCTGTCGCGGCTCCGAATGCCCATGCGCAGCTTCATGCTGGCCGGTCTGATCATGCTGCACGCGTTTCCCACCGTGACGCTGATCATCTCGGTCTTCCTGATCCTGCAGATCATCGGGCTCTATGACACGTTGATCGGCGTGATCCTGGTGCGTGCGGCGCTGGACCTGCCGCTCGGCGTCTGGATCATGAAGGGCTTCTACGACAATGTGCCGTGGGAAATCGAAATGGCCGGGGTTCAGGATGGCGCCAACCGCTTCACCGTCTGGTGGCGGCTGATCCTGCCGCAGATCCAGCCAGGCCTTGCGGCCCTCGGCATCTTTTCCTTCCTGCAGGCCTGGAGCGAGTTCATCCTGCCGCAGGTTCTCGCCCCCGGCGCCAATGCCCAGGTCCTGTCTGTCTACATGCAGGCATTGATCAAGAGCGAAACCCAGATGGATTTCACCCTGTTCAAGACCATCGGGCTTTTCTACACCCTGCCCGTGGTCATCATCTATCAGATCTTCAACAAGAAACTCATGAACATCTATGGCGGAGGCACGAAGGGCTGATGCGTATCCTGATCGACAATTTCACAAAGACATTCGGGACCACCACCGTCATCCGCGATATGACCCTGGAGATTGAGAGCGGCGAAATGCTGGCGCTCCTCGGCCCTTCGGGATGCGGCAAGTCGACGACGCTGTTCGCAGTCTGCGGCATTCACCGGATGAACGGCGGACGGCTTCTGTTCGGCGACAGGGACGTTACCACCGTCTCCTCCCAGGACCGGAACGTTGGCGTGGTGTTCCAGAACTATGCGCTCTATCCGCATATGAACGTCTTTGAGAACATCTCCTTTCCGCTGAAGATCCGGAAGGAAAGCAAGGCGGATATTGATGCCAAGGTGCGCGAGATGGCCAACCTGGTCCATATCGAGGACCTGATGGAGCGCAAGCCCGCTCAGCTCTCCGGTGGCCAGCAGCAGCGTGTCGCACTTGCCCGCGCCCTGATCCGCAAGCCGGACGTCCTGCTGCTCGATGAGCCGCTCGCCAACCTCGACGCCAAGCTGCGTCTGGAGATGCGCTCGGAAATCCGACGCATCCAGCAGGAGACTGGTATCACCGCCATTCTGGTCACTCATGACCAGGTGGAAGCCATGTCCATGTGCGACCGGATCGCGATCATGAACAAGGGCCAGATCGTTCAGCTGTCGACGCCGAGCGAGATGTACAACGAACCGGCCTCCGCCTTCGTGGCCGGCTTCATGGGTAACCCGCCGATCAGCTTCCTTGAAGGCACTGTCGAGGGAACGTCCCTGTGTCTCGACCAGTCCAGCATCCTCCTGCCCCTGCCGGAAAGCCGCCGTCCCGCAAGCCCTGCGAGCCGGGTCAAGCTCGGCGTCCGTCCGGAGTATTTCCAGCCGGAGAACCCGGACAAGGTGGAAGGAAAGATCAGCTTCATCGAGATCCAGGGCCGCGAGACCCTTTATGACGTGACGCTTGAAAACGGCGCCGTCCTGCGCTCGATCCAGAGTTCCGGTCCTTTGCACAAGCTGGGTGACACGGTGCGTTGGGGTGTCGACCACAGCCGCGTGCTGGCCTTTGACGAAAGCGGTGCCCGGCTATGATAAGCCCCTTCCCGACCGCATCCAGAGTGGACATGGCCTGGCTGACCTCAGGCCGCCCGCTCGCCATCGCCCACCGGGGCGCCAGCGCCTATGCGCCGGACAACACGCTCGCAGCCTTCGCCCTTGCAGATGTGCTGGGCGCGGACATGTGGGAAGTTGACATCCAGCTGTCTTCTGACGGTGTTGCGGTTGTCTGCCATGACAGCGATTTGAACGCAGTCGCAGGCCTTGACGAGCCGGTCTCCTCCCTGCCCGCAGAAGCTCTGACGGCGCTTGCCACGCTTTCCGGCGAGCCGGTCCCGCTCTTCGGGCGAGTGGTGGAGCTGGCCCAGGCGAAAGGCGCGGCGCTTTATCTCGATGTGAAGAACAGCGCGGCCTATGAGGCGGCTCTAAGCGTACTTCAGCAGGCAGACTTCACGCGTGCCGTCTTCGGCATCAACGACGCAGCCTTCTGCCGCAAGCTGATCGATGAGGGTTGCCCCTATCCGGTCTCCATCCTCTTCGGTATCGGCAAGGATCCGTTCGAGATGGCGGAGCTTTCCGGCGCGGATATCCTTCACCCGTGCTGGGAGCGGGCGGGCGGCCGTCCGGACCAGCTCCTGACGCCAGCCTTCTTTGCCGAGGCACAGCGGCGCGGACTGCCTGTGGTGACCTGGCACGAGGAACGTCCGGATGTGGCAGCAGCCCTGCTTGAGCTGCCCGTTGCCGGGATCTGCTCCGACACGCCGCAGCTTCTGAAATCCTACAGGCACCGGTTCCCGGAGGCGCCCAAGGTTGTCTGCCACCGTGGAGCGTGTGCCATTGCGCCGGAAAACACGCTTGCCTCTGCCCATGCGGCCTTCGCAGCCGGGTTCCATGTGGTGGAACTGGACGTGCACCAGCTGGCCGATGGCAGCCTTGCGGTCATTCATGACGGCACGCTAGACCGCACGACCGATGGCACTGGTCCGGTCGCAGAGCAAACTTCCGACAGCCTTCAGGACCTGGATGCGGGCTCCTGGTTCTCCCGCCATTACACCGGCGAACCGGTACCGTTCCTCTCCGAACTTCTGACCTGCGCCTCTATCTGGTCGGGCCAGCTCTATATCGAGCTGAAGGAGACCGACCCGGCGGCGGTTCTGGCCGAAGTCGATCGTCATGATTTCTTCGAAAGCTGCTTCTTCTGGTCCTTCAACGCCAGCTATCTGCGGCAGATGAAGGCTCTGGAACCCAGAGCAAGATTCATGGCACGGCGGGAGGATTACAACAGCATCGAAGCCTGTCTGGAAGACCTCTCCCCTGTCATCGTCGAGTTCAACCAGGATAACCTTGATCCCGTCGACCTAGACAAGGTGCGCGCTTGCGGCAAGAAGGTCATGATTGCTTATATGGGCCGGGACCGGGAGATACAGGAGCGGATTCGCGCGCTTCGCCCGGATCTGGTGAACATCAACGATCTGTTCGGCTGGTCAAAGCTGATCGAAACCGCCGCGGCAAACTGACAGGGCAGCATGAGCGACACCAAGCCGCCAAAGCGCAAGGCGAACTCCATCGACGTTGCCATCCTTGCCGGGGTGTCCCGCTCAGCCGTCTCAAGGACCTTCACCGACGGCGCCAGCGTTTCGGAAGAAACCCGCACCAAGGTGATGCGTGCGGCGGAGCAGCTTGGCTACCGGGTCAATGCCCTTGCCCGCTCCCTGCACAAGCGCTCGGAGCTGGTGGGGCTTGTCACGGCGGACATGCACAATCCCTTCCGCGCTGAGCAGATCGACTGGCTTTCCAAGCTGTTGGGCGAGCGCGGCTTCAAGCCCATTTTCCTGCGGGGAGAGCGCCACGCGGATGTGTCCGACATGATCGGATCGCTGCTGGAATACCGTGTGGCTGGTGTGATCGTGACGTCAGACACCCCGCCTCAGGAAATCTGCGAGGAGTGCCAGCGCTATGGCGTCCCGCTGGTGACCATCAACAAGCAGGATACGGGCGCGCCGCTGGACCGGGTGATCTGTGACTTTGAAGCCGGTGGACGAATGGCTTTCGAGCACCTGAGATCCTCAGGCTGCAAACGGCTGGGGCTGGTTCTCCCGGAAAGCCCGTCCTACACCATCGCCGGACGGGCGGCCTCGTTCCGCGCAGCCTGCGGAGAAAACGGTCTCGATCTGTTGGAGATCCGGCACGGTGGCCAGGACTATCAATCAGGCCTGGAAGCTGCCGGTCTGGTGGCGGACCGGCGGGATCAGATCGACGGGCTCTTCTGCGTGGCCGACTATCTTGCCCTAGGCCTGCTGGATGGCTTGCGCCGCAAGCATGGCGTCAGACTTCCTCAGGACATGCGCCTGATCGGGTTCGATGACATTCCACAAGCAGGCTGGGACGGCTATCAGCTCACCACAATCCGCCAGAGCCGGGAAACCCTCGCCCGCCTCGCAATCGACCTCCTCTGCCGGAGGATCGACAGCCCGGAACTGGACCATCAGGAACTGATCTGCCCGCTGGAACTGGTCCTGCGCGAGACGTGACGAGCTCAGGATTGTCATGAGACGGCAGCCCATCCTTACCTGATGAGGATCTTCCTGGACGTTCCCTGGCAGAGATCGGCACGAAGCGGCGGGTTAAGGCCGGGCCGGTCAGGCCAGACCGGCAATTGCCTTGGCGAAATCGGAGGCGGAGAAAGGCTCTAGGTCTTCGACGCCTTCGCCAACACCGATGAAATGGACCGGCAGCTTATGCTTGGCGGCGATGGCGACGAGGATGCCGCCACGGGCCGTGCCGTCCAGCTTGGTCATCACCAGACCGGTGACGCCAGCCACGCGCCCAAAGATCTCGACCTGGCTGAGCGCATTCTGGCCGGTGGTTGCGTCCAGGGTCAAAAGCACCGTATGCGGGGCTTCCGGGTCGTGTTTCTTGATGACACGGATGACCTTTTCCAGCTCATCCATCAGCTCGGTCTTGTTCTGGAGACGGCCCGCCGTGTCGATCAGAAGAACATCAACGGCCTTTTCCTTCGCCCGTTTCATGGCATCAAAGGCAAGACCCGCCGCATCCGCGCCGGTTTCCCCGGAAATCACCTCGGCTCCCGTGCGCTGGCCCCAGATCTTGAGCTGTTCGACGGCAGCGGCGCGGAAGGTATCGCCAGCCGCCAGCATCACGCTCTTGCCTTCGCGGGCGAGTTTCTGGGACAGTTTGCCGATGGTGGTGGTCTTGCCGGTACCGTTGACGCCGACCATCAGCACCACGTGCGGCTTGCGGCCGCTGTCGAGATCCAGCGGCTGGGCCACGGGCGCAAGAACCTTCTCGACTTCCTCGGCCAGAACCGAACGGACTTCCTCCGGCGAGATTTCCTTGTCGAACCGGCCATCTGCCAGCCGCTCGGTGATCGACATGGAGGTGGTAACGCCAAGATCCGCCTGGATCAGAACGTCCTCCAGCTCCTCCAGCATCGCAGCGTCAAGCTTGCGCTTGGTGAAGATGGATGTGATGCCCTCGGTGAGGGCAGAGGAAGACCGGGAAAGGCCCTGCTTCAGGCGCTGGAACCAGGACTGCTTGCGGACAGGTGCGGGCTCTTCAACCACCGGCGCAGAGGCGGCGGGCACCTCTTCAATGGCAGGCTTGAACGCGGGCTCTCCGGCAAGCCCGGCCATTTCCGGTTCCGCTTCGGGTTCCTGCGCCGTTTCCTCTTCGCTCTCAAAGCTTTGAGAGGGCGTAACAGAGGTGTCTGGAAGTCCCGCGGACACGGCGGCTTCTTCGGCGCTTGTACCCGTCTCAGACTGGGCGGGAGCTGCAACGAGCTTTTCCGGCTGATCCTCATCCGCCGCTGGCACATCCTCAGCAGCTGAAGATCCCTGCGGCTCCGCTGGCCCGGCAACGGGAGAACTGCCCTGCTCAGGGGTTGCCGGCTCAGGGGTTTCCGGCTCCGGAGCCCCGGCTTCAGGCTCGGCGGCCTGCGTCAGCGGCGCTTCGGTCTCCGGTGTCTCCGGAGCGTCCTTGCCCCCGAACAACCGGCCAAAAAACCCGCGCTTCTTTTCGCTCATAAACCTGCCCCGATGCCGGATCCAGGATCCGGCTCTGCCATTGCCCCGTCTGGGCCTTGCCCGTACGGTGCCTGAATTATCGAACTTCCGGCTTTCCGGCGCCCCATGCGCCTCAAGAAACCCGGATCAAGCCGCAGCGGCTGCCACCGCCTCGCCAAGAAGGTGACGGCCCGTGTGGCCCGTGATGCGGACGTTGAGAATTTCACCAGCGGTTCCGCCGGAAATCTCCGTCTGCGTGAACTGTTCCGTGCGGCCCAGACCTTCCTTCTCGATCAGGACCGGACGCAGCTTGCCGACTTCGCTGACGAGATAGCTTGCCAGCACTTCTTCGCCCTTGGCCCGCAGGCGCGCGCCCCGCTCCTTGATCAGGTTGCGCGGCAGCTGCGGCATACGGGCCGCCGGCGTGCCGGGACGCGGAGAGAACGGGAAAACGTGAAGATGGGTCAGCCCGCATTCATCGACGATGCGCAGGCTGTTGGCGAACATCTCTTCGGTTTCCGTCGGGAAACCGGCGATGATATCGGCGCCGAACACCACATCCGGGCGCATGCGGCGCACGTCTTCACAGAAACGGATGGTGTCAGCGCGCAGATGGCGGCGCTTCATCCGCTTGAGGATCATGTCATCGCCCGCCTGCAAAGACAGGTGGAAATGCGGCATCAGACGCTCGTCTTCCGCAATCACCCGCATCAGGTCGTCATCCGCCTCGATGCTGTCGATGGAGGATAGCCGCAGACGCTTCAGGTCCGGAACCATCTTCAGGATCTTGGCCGTCAGCGTGCCAAGCTTCGGCAGTCCCGGCAGGTCAGAGCCATAGGACGTGATATCGACACCGGTCAGAACGATCTCGTTGTAGCCATTCTCCACCAGGCGGCGGATCTGGTCGATGACCACACCCATCGGCACGGAACGGGAATTGCCCCGGCCATAGGGAATGATGCAGAAAGTGCAGCGGTGGTCGCAGCCGTTCTGGACCTGAACGAAAGCGCGCGCGCGGCCTTCCAGCCCGTCGATCAGATGGCCAGCGGTCTCTTCAACGCTCATGATGTCGTTGACGCGGACCTTTTCGCTGTCGTCGATGCCGAAAGCGGCGACCTGGGCGTAGGACTTACGCTCCAGCTTCTCGGTGTTGCCGAGAACCAGATCGACCTCAGCCATTTCGGAGAAGGTGCTGCTTTCCGTCTGGGCGGCGCAGCCGGTGACGATGATCCGCGCATTAGGATTGTCGCGGCGTGCCTTCCGGACGGCCTGGCGGGCCTGGCGCACGGCTTCATTGGTCACGGCGCAGGTGTTGATCAGGATTGCGTCCTTGAGGCCGGCAGCCTCCGCCTCCCGCTTCATCACTTCCGACTCGTAGGAATTCAGCCGGCAACCGAAGGTGACGACGTCAATGCTCATGCGGAGACACCTGCCTGCTTCCCGGCAAGGTTCATGGCGTCCTGTTCTGCATCGCCCGGGCCGGTTTTTTCAAAGGCAAGCGTTCCGAGATCGATCTCGCCTTCGTACTCAACCTCCGTGCCGCCGGTCATCATGACGTGGTCGTCGCTTTCGCGCCACTCTATGCCGATGGCCCCGCCGGGCAGATGAATGGTGGACTTGCGGCCCGCCTTGCGGTCACGCGCGGCGGCAACGCCGACGGCGCAGGCGGCAGTGCCACAGGCCAGCGTCAGGCCAACGCCCCGCTCCCACACCTTCACGCGGATCTCGTCCGGCGCGAACACATGGGCCAGAGAAATGTTGGCGCCTTCCGGGAAGACCGGATGATGTTCCAGCAGCGGGCCAACCTTGCTGAGGTCATAGGCATCCACATCCTTGACCCAGAAGATGCCATGCGGATTGCCCATGGAAACGGCGGCAGGCGTGTGCAGGATCGGGTCGTCGATCGGCCCGATCTGAAGTTCAATCGCGCGGGTGTCGGCAAATTCTTCGGCCAGCGGGATCTGATCCCAGCGCAGGCCCGGCTTGCCCATGTCCACGGTTACCACGCGGGCATCATCCGTCGCAAAGGCGTGCAGCAGGCCGGCATTGGTCTCGATGGTGACATGATCCTTGCCGCTTTCCTCCATCAGGAGGCGGCCGACACAGCGGGTCGCATTGCCGCAGGCATTCACCTGCGAGCCATCGCAATTGTGGATACGCATGAACGCGTCCGCGCCGGCGGGGGACTTCTCTACCGTGACCATCTGATCGAAGCCGATCCCGGTCTCGCGGTCGCCAAGCTTGGCGATGACATCCGGCGTCAGGCGCAGCGGGGTGTCCCGCGCATCCCAAACCAGGAAGTCGTTGCCAAGACCGTTCATCTTCAAAAAGGGCCTGCGTGCCTGGGCCATACCAGAGACCATCATGTTCATGAGAGTGGAACAACAGCTCCGCCTTGGAGCTTTGCCCCTATATGGCGGAAAACAGGTCCGATTACCAGTCCGGGGCGAGGATTCGGAAGAATGAGCCTGATGGTGAGGGCAAAACCCCGCGATCTTGCTCCGTGCTGTCCCGGCCTTGAGCCGGGACCCGCCTCAAAAGCGCGTCATCCTATCAGATGACAGTTCCCGGATCTCCGCTCCGCTTCGTCCGGGAAGGCGCGGCAGCAAGATCTCGAAACTCTAAAGCGAAGCCGCATCAAAGGTGTTACAAGCCTCCAGGTCACCTGTCTTGAAACCCTGACGGAACCAGCGGGCCCGCTGGGCGGAGGTTCCGTGGTTGAAGGTTTCGGGAACCGCATAGCCCTGCGCCTGTTTCTGCAAGGTATCGTCGCCGATCTTCGAGGCGGCATTCAGTGCCTCCTCGATATCGCCATCCTCGATGAAGTCCCGTTTCTTGGCCGCGTAGTGCGCCCAGATCCCGGCGTAGCAGTCCGCCTGAAGCTCGACGCGCACGGACAGCGCATTGGCTTCCTGCTCGCTCATGGAGCGCCGGGCCTTCTGGTATTCCGGCAAGACGCCCAGCAGGTTCTGAAGGTGATGGCCGACTTCATGGGCCAGAACATAGGCCTGGGCAAAATCCCCCGGCGCGTTCAGCTGGCCCGCCAGCTGCTTGTAGAAAGAGAGGTCGATGTAGACCTTCTGATCCGCGCCGCAATAGAACGGCCCGGTGGCCGAGGTGGCATGGCCGCAGGCAGAGGGAACAGAGCCAGAGAAGAGCACAAGGGTCGGTTCGGGGTAGTTCTCGCCGTATTGGCCAAGGATATGACTCCAGGTGTCTTCCGTGTCCGCCAGGATCACCGAGACAAACTGGGCCTGCGGGTCCTCGGGCGTGCCACGGGAGGCCGGCTCGGAGGTCTGATAGGATCCGCCACCGGAGGAGCCGTCCAGCCCCTGAAGCAGGGTCATAGGGTCAATGCCGGTGAACCAGGAAATGGCGAGCACAACCAGCACGCCAGTGAGCCCGAGCCCGCTACCCACTCGCATGCCGCCTCCACCGCTGCCCCGGGAATACCTGGCAGACCTGCGGTCTTCGATATTGTCACTCGTCCGGCGGCCTCTCCAGCGCATGGCATTCCCCCAATCTAGCAAAGCGGCCGCTGGCAATCGCAGCCCTGTCAGATCCCCATAACCGGATCGTCTGCCGGGAACAACGCTGCAAGTGCCGCTGCGTTCCCATCAAAGACCGGCAATCTCCATCACCGCCCCGCGCTTCAACCGGGACAGGATGAGACGCATGTGCCGGGGAGCGACAGCGACGCAGCCTTCCGTCGGGGTGTAGTTCTCCCGCGCCAGGTGGAAGAAAATCGCACTGCCCCGCCCCTTGATGGCCGGTGCCATGTTGCAATTCAAGACCACCACAATGTCGTAGAGGTGATCCTCCCGCCACATCTTTTCGTGGCTGGCAGCGAAAGGCAATTTTACCGGCCTGTTGTACCGGGAATGGCCGGAATCATCACACCAGCCGTCATCAGGCTGAAGCGGAACGCAGGGGACACCGCCCGCGGTCCGGGCCTGCCGGTCAGGCCGGTAATAGGCGCCAAGCAGGGCAAAACGGCCGACCGGCGTTGCGCCATCGCCTTCCCGTTTCAACCGCGTCAGACCCGACCTCCCGATGGCACACGGAACCGTGATCGGGCCGAGCTGCAGAATTCCCTTCGTTTTCTGACCAGGACGGACCCGGACCACAAGTCTTTCCGCCGCTTTTCTCACTCAGTCATTCCCTGAAACCTCTTCATGCGCTCTGGACGCAGGATCTCTTGATAACCCTCCGCTGAACCTGCCGTGAAGAAGAATTGACGCGGAGCATCTTGTTTGGCGATGATTTCCCTCGCACAAACAGGTCACACGACCCATGTTGATCACATGAAGCTGATCGGGTCTTTAGAAGAAGCCGTTGGCACTAGGCCGGAGCGAGGAGCCAGAGATGACAGCCCGTACCATTCTCATCGTTGATGACGACAATGATCTGCGTGAGGCATTGGTCGAGCAACTGTCGCTTTACGACGAGTTCGTAACCATCCAGGCAGACAGCGCTGCAAGCGGGATCGCCAGGGCCAAAGACGAAACCATCGACATGCTGCTGATGGATGTCGGTCTGCCGGACATCGACGGGCGCGAGGCCGTGAAGCTTCTGCGCAAGAACGGCTTCAAGGCGCCAATCATCATGCTGACCGGCCACGATGGTGACAGCGACACGATCCTCGGGCTGGAAGCCGGCGCCAACGACTATGTCACCAAGCCGTTCAAATTCGCGGTTCTTCTGGCGCGCATGCGCGCCCACCTGCGCCAGCACGAGCAGAGCGAAGACGCGACCTTCGCGATTGGCCGCTACTCCTTCCGCCCGGCCGCCAAGCTGATGCTGGACGAAAAAGGCTCCAAGGTGCGGCTGACGGAAAAGGAAACCTCGATCCTGAAGTTCCTGTACCGGGCGGGCGAAAAACCGGTCACCCGGGACATCCTTCTGCACGAGGTCTGGGGCTATAATTCCGGTGTAACCACCCACACGCTGGAAACCCATATCTACCGGCTGCGGCAGAAGATCGAACGGGACCCGTCCAACGCGGAACTTCTGGTCACAGAAGCCGGTGGATATAAGCTTGTGCCCTGAAACCGTGCAGCGTAAAGCTTAGGTCATGAGCCTCATTCAGGACATTGCCATTCTGCAGCAGATCCCGATGTTGTCGGACTTCGCCGACGACCAGTTGCGCCTGCTTGCTTTCAGTGCGGAAAGCCTCGACTACCGCAATGGCATGGTGCTGTTTGATGAAGGTGAGCGGGCCGATGGCGGTCTTGTGATCGCCGACGGCGAAGTGAGCCTGCAAAAGCGCGGACCTAACGGGTTCGACGAAGTTGACTTGGCCCCTACAGGCAGCCTGCTGGGGGAAAGTGCCCTCCTGGCGGACACCCAACGCCCCTGCCGTGCCGTTGCCATTGGTGCCGTGCGGGTGATCCGGATCCGCCGCGCCCTGTTCAAGCGCATGATCCAGGAATATCCGGAACTCGCCCGGCGCCTGTTCGAGGCACACGCCAACCGTTTCCGCGCCACAGCTTCTGCTCTCGCCCCGCTCGGCGACACATTCGAGCAGCTGGAAAAGACCCTCGCGGCCCGCAGCCAGCGCGGAACCGCCAAGTCCTGATCCTGCCCGGCTCTAGAAGCCCCCTCCTCAAGCAGCTTTCAGCCTACCCCGGATCATGGGCAGCAGCATCTGCAGCACTCTGACGGCTGCAACACACAAGCCCACTATCCCCACCCAGACGGCGGGACGGAATTCGTATTCCACATTGAAGTTGGCCAGGAACACCAGCTTGGCCGGAATGCCGGTCGCCAGCGCATACCAGGCATATTCGATGCCTGCGGTTGCCGCAGCACCGCCTGCCGCACAGCCAGCCAGAACTCCGGGATTTGCCAGCGGGCATTGCAGCCGCACAACGAGGCGGTAGATCATCAGCAGCGCAAAGAGACCCGCCAGCAGCACGGCGGAGGTGACATCGGACTTGGACTGCAGGAAATAATGCCACAGAGCCAGAACGGCGATGGGATAGACCAGCATGTGAAGCTGGTTCCACCGGCGGCCCATCTTCCGGATCATCCGGTCAAAGGACGTGACACCGAGAGCTGACAAACCCAGCAGCGCGACGAACCCGATGGTGAGATAGAAACGCAGTGCGATTTCGCTAATGACCTTTGCAAGGTTCCAATGCTCGGAAGCTGTGTAAAGCAGCAGGTGCAGCAGCACATAGAAGAGGACGGAGACACCGATCATCCGCCGCACTCCGATCAGCTTGTTCCAGGAAAAGATCCGCCGCGCCGGTGTGACCGCAAGCGAGAGAACCAGGAACCGGACCGCCCAGTCACCGCTTTCATGCAGCGAAAGCTCGTAAGGCTCCGGAAAGACCGGACCGAAAAACAGAAAGAAGAGCAAATCCGCGGCTGGAGCCAGCAGGATCAGAAAGACGATCAGCCTGAGAACCGACAAACGGCCCTGCCGGTCCGTCCAGGGCATTGCCGCCAGAATTGGGGAAACGTGGGTCATAGCTTTTGACCTAAAGCGGAAATGCGCCTTGCGCATCCCAAATCTGTTCAAGCCGCTGTGAAGGCCGCGCGAGGCTCACAAGAAAGCCGGGCACGTGGCCCGGCTAGACTTGAGGTGACCGCGTTATCCGGCATTCACCGGGCCGCCCCGGCCTTGAGCCGGGGCCACCCCTGAAATGTGCGCCGCTTCACGGTGAACAGATAGCAGGTCCCGGATCTGCGCTACGCTTCGTCCGGGACGGCGCGAAGAAAAGGACCAACCAGCCCTTTCACTAAGGCCTCACGCCCAGGGGCGGCTGTCTGCCGCCTTGGCTTCGTAAGCGTCGATCTTCGGAGCTTTTTCCATGGTGAGACCGATGTCGTCGAGACCGTTCATCAGGCAGTGCTTGCGGAACGGGTCGATCTCGAAGGAAATCGAGCCACCATCCGGGCCCTTGATGGTCTGGGTTTCCAGATCCACGGTCAGGGTGGAGTTGGCACCGCGGGAGGCATCGTCCAGAAGCTTGTCGAGTTCTTCTTCAGACACGCGGATCGGCAGAATGCCGTTCTTGAAGCAGTTGTTGTAGAAGATGTCGGCGAAGGACGTGGAGATCACGCAGCGGATGCCGAAATCAAGCAGTGCCCACGGTGCATGCTCTCGGGAAGAGCCGCATCCGAAGTTGTCACCGGCCACCAGGATCTGCGCGCCCTTGTAGGCCGGCTGGTTGAGGACGAAATCCGGATTGTCGGACCCGTCTTCATTGTAGCGCATCTCGGAGAACAGCGCGGTGCCGAGGCCTGTGCGCTTGATCGTCTTCAAATACTGCTTCGGGATGATCATGTCCGTGTCGATGTTGATGATCGGCAGCGGAGCGGCGACACCGGTGAGCGTGGTGAACTTGTCCAAGGCGATAACCTCCAAAGGTCTCTGGCTTGTTGTTTTATCTTGATAATCAGGCAGCGAGGCTGGTAGCCGCATTGACCCCCAGCATCAGGTTCAGGTTCTGGACAGCCGCGCCGGACGCGCCCTTGCCCAGGTTGTCATAAACGGCGATCAGAGCGGCCTGAGCGCGGGCGTCATTGGCAAACACATGCAGACGCAGCGTGTTGGTGCCGTTGTGCGCTTCCGGGTTCAGGTCCTTGGAGGAACCGGTCTCCGCAAGCGGGGCCACTTCAACGAAACCATCCTGGATGGCTGCGAAGTGATCCGCGATAGCGGCATGAAGCTCGGCGCCCGTCGGGACCTTCGGCAGAACCGAAAGCTGGAGGGGTATGGCCGTCAGCATGCCCTTGTAGTAGTTGCCGACAGACGGGGTGAACAGCGGCGCCTTGGTCAGGCCGCTATAAGCCGTCATTTCCGGCAAGTGCTTGTGATTGAAGGTCAGGGCGTAAGGCGCAAAGGTGTTCGCGCCAGCGCCTGCTGCTTCATAGTCGGCAATCATTGACTTGCCGCCGCCGGAATAGCCGGAAATGCCATTGTAAGTGAGCGCCAGATCCGCCGGCAGAAGACCGGCTTCAATCAGCGGACGGGTCAGGGCGATCAGGCCCTGCGGCCAGCAGCCCGGATTGGACACCCGCTTGGAGGCCGCGATCTTTGCGCCCTGGTCCTTGGCCATTTCGGCAAAGCCATAGTCCCAGCCTTCGGCAACCCGGTAAGCGGTCGAGGCATCAATCACCCGGGTGGTTCCGCTGGTGATCAGCGAAACGCTTTCCTTCGCCGCATCATCGGGCAGGCAGAGAATCGCAACATCGGCGGCATTGAGCAGGTCCGCGCGGGCAGAGAGATCCTTGCGCAGATGATCGGGAATGGACAGAAGCTCAAGATCCCGGCGCGCTGCAAGGCGCTCGCGAATCTGGAGTCCTGTCGTTCCAGCTTCACCATCAATGAATACGCGCGCGACCATGGTCCCGGCTCCCTCTCCTGCCTGTCACGGAAAAACCCGTGCCTCTTACACCCAAATGCAGGAGATGTCACCGCATCGCAAGCGCCGCAAACTCAACGGGCCATTGAATGATACTCATGATTGGGCCGCATATCGGTCGCCGCCGCATGCCGGTTGGTCATGTTGAAGAAGGCCGCAACGGACGAAATGTCCCAGATATCCCGGTCCGTGAACCCGGCCTTGCGCAGGTCCTCCCGGTCCGCCTCGACAATTTCCGCCGGGCGTTCGGTCAGCTTGACAGAGAAATCCAGCATCGCCCGCTGGCGCAGCGTCAGATCGGCGGCCCGGTAATTCATCACCAGCATCTCGCCCAGCACCGGATCGCCGGACAGCTCACGCACTGCGGCTCCATGAGCCGTCAGGCAATAGAAACAGCGGTTTACGGAGGACACAACAACCGCGATCATTTCCCTTTCAAGTTTTGTCAAGTCGCTCTGGCCGAGCATTAAATCGTTATAAATGTCAGTAAAGGCCCGCAGCTTCTTGTCGTCGAAAGAGTATGCCCGTAGGACATTCGGGACCAGGCCAAGCTTTTCCTGGCACAGGTCAAAATACTTCTGGGTTTCGGAACTTAGCGGCTCGCTATCACCTACAACCAGGGCGATCACCCTCTCATCAGACATGCACCCTCCCAGTTGACCAATTTGTCATCATCTCATTCACTATCTCACGCTAGCATGAACACAATCCAGCTGCATGCTCAGACCAATGGATTGGAAAGGGACGGAAATGCCGGACAAAAAACAAGCGGCGAAAAACGCACTGATAGAGTCCATTCACCAATCCCTCAAAAGCGAGAGTGAAGCGCTTGCCGACTTCACCCGCGAGTTTTATCTCCGGGGGGCGGCCGAGGATCTTGTCAACTACAGCCAGGACGAGCTGACAGCCTTCGCGCGTCATGCCTGGAGCGACTTCCAATCCCACCAGAAGGGCACGCACCGGGTTTCCGTGGTGAACCCGTCCTTCAAGGCGGATGGGCAGCTGGCCGGAGAGCTCACCGTCGTCGAAGTGGTGAACGACAACATGCCGTTCCTGGTGGATTCGGTTATGGCCGAGCTGCAAGAGAGCCGCCTCGAAGTCAATCTGGTGCTTCATCCGATCTTCAACGTCGAGCGTGATACCAAGGGTGGTCTCATTTCCGCGACAGGCAAGAAAAAGGGCGCCCCGCGTGAGGACGACCAGGAAAGCCTGATCCATATCCATATCGGCCGGATCGATTCCGAAGAGGCCCGGCAGGCGCTTCAGGCCCGGCTGAATTCCGTTCTGAATGATGTCGGCGCAGCCGTGCAGGACTGGAATGCGATGAAGAAGCGCCTCGTCCGCGCCATCAATTCCTACAAGACGGGTCAGGCTGCCGGCGGTGGCGACGATCTTTGGGAAGCCATCCACTTCCTGGAATGGATGGCCAACGACAATTTCATTTTCCTCGGCATGCGCGAGTACCGCTTTGAAGGCGGCGTGGCCGATGGCGAACTCTCTCCCAACGACGGCACCGGCCTTGGCCTGCTCGCCAATCCGGATGTGCGGGTTCTGCGCCGTGGCAACGAATTCGTCCAGATCACCCCGGAAGTCCGCGAATTCCTGATGAAGCCGGATCCGCTGATCATCGCGAAAGCCAATGTGAAGTCGAAGGTCCACCGCCGGGTCCACATGGAATATGTCGGCGCGAAGCTGTTCGATGAAGATGGCAAGCTGGCGGGTGAGCTGCGCATCGTTGGCCTGTTCACGTCCACGGCCTATACCGAGCCGACCAGCACCATCCCGTTCCTGCGCCGCAAGGTTGCCAGCGTTCTGGCTAAGGCGGGCTACGACCCGGAAAGCCATTCCGGCCGTGCTCTGACCAACGTGATGGAAAGCTTCCCGAGGGACGAGCTGTT
Source organism: Roseibium litorale (assembly GCF_014842915.1). Classification (GTDB taxonomy): domain Bacteria; phylum Pseudomonadota; class Alphaproteobacteria; order Rhizobiales; family Stappiaceae; genus Roseibium; species Roseibium litorale. Next base: position 31,489 of record NZ_JACYXI010000021.1, read on the forward strand.
CCAGATCGACAAGGACACGCTGTTCGACTTCGCCATGACGATCCTGCAGCTGGACGAGCGGCCGCGTATCCGGGTTCTCGCCCGTGCCGACCGCTTCGACCGCTATGTCTCGATCCTCTGCTTCGTGCCGCGTGACCGCTACACAACCGAAGTCCGCCTCAACATCGGCACCTATCTCGCGTCCGTTTTCGAAGGACGGCTGTCCGCCTGGTACGTGACCTATCCGGAGGGCCCGCTCGCCCGCGTCCATTTCATCATTGGCCGGGACAAGGGTCAGACCCCGCAGCCGGACCAGGAGGAGCTGGAAAAAGCCGTCGCCACCATGGTGCGGACCTGGCCGGACGGCCTGCGGGACGCCCTGAAAGCGCGCTTCGATCCGGTAAAGGCCCGTGAGCTGTCCGATCGCTATGCTCTCGCCTTCCACGGCGGCTACAAGGAAGTCTACAGCGCAGAAACGGCCCTGACAGACGTTCTCAAGCTTGAGACCCTGTCCCGCGAGCGCCAGACAGCCATCACTTTCTTCCGAAACTCCGGCACTTCAGGCGATCGTCTGTCACTGAAGGTCTTCCATCTGGATGCTCCGATCCCCCTGTCAGCCCGCGTTCCGCTGCTGGAGAATATGGGCTTCAAGGTCATCAATGAACGGACCTACCGCATCACGCCGACGGACCAGGATCTGTCCTATCTGCACGAAATGACGCTTGAGTCGAGCCGCGCCGGGGTTGTTGCGGATCTTGCCGATGACCTCAGGGACCGGCTGGAAAGCCTGTTCATGGCGGTCTGGATGGGCCGGGCGGAGAACGATGGCTACAACGCCCTAGTGCTGAGTGCTGGCCTTGCCTGGCGGGACATTGCCGTCATCCGTGCCCTGTCGCGCTATCTGCGCCAGGTCGGCATCCGCTTCTCAGAAGACTACATGTGGACCACGCTGAACAACTATCCGCAGATCGCGGCCAAGCTTGTTGACCTTTTCCACGCCCGCTTCAACCCGGCAGCCAGCGACCAGGACCGCGACGTTGAAACCGCCCGTCTGGAAAGCGAGATCGCCGCGGCGCTCGACACCGTTTCGAGCCTGGACGATGACCGCATCCTGCGCCGGTTCCAGAATGTGATCGACAGCATTCTCAGAACCAATTTCTTCCAGCTGGACGGCAATGGGCAGCCCAAGCCGGTCTTTGCGTTCAAGATCAACTCCCGCAATATCGAGGACATGCCGCGCCCGCGGCCCTTCCGTGAAATCTTCGTCTACAGCCCCCGCGTCGAAGGCGTGCACTTGCGCTTCGGCATGGTGGCCCGAGGCGGCTTGCGCTGGTCCGACAGGCCGCAGGATTTCCGAACCGAAGTCCTGGGCCTGGTGAAGGCCCAGCAGGTCAAGAACGCTGTGATCGTGCCAGTTGGCGCCAAGGGCGGCTTCGTGCCGAAGTTCCTGCCCGACCCGGCGACCGACCGGGAAGGCTGGTTCCAGGAAGGCACCGCCAGCTACAAGATCTTCATCAACGCTCTGCTCGACGTCACGGACAATCTGGTTGACGACAAGGTCGTCCCGCCTGCGGGTGTACAGCGTTACGATGGCGATGACCCCTATCTGGTCGTCGCCGCCGACAAGGGCACGGCCACCTTCTCCGACACGGCCAACGGCATTTCCGAAGGCCGGGACTTCTGGCTGGGCGATGCCTTCGCCTCCGGCGGGTCGGCTGGCTATGACCACAAGAAGATGGCGATCACCGCCCGTGGCGCCTGGGAAGCGGTTAAGCGCCACTTCCGCGAGATGAACCGGGACATCCAGACAGAGCCCTTCACCGCAGCAGGCGTCGGCGACATGTCCGGCGACGTTTTCGGCAATGGCATGCTTCTGTCCAAGCAGACCCGGCTCGTGGCCGCCTTCGACCACCGCGATATCTTCCTCGATCCGGATCCGGATACCGCAAAATCCTGGAAGGAGCGCAAACGGGTTTTCGACCTCGGCCGCTCGTCCTGGAAGGACTATAACGAGAAGCTGATTTCCAAGGGTGGCGGCATCTTCCCGCGTTCGGCCAAGTCCATTCCGCTGTCTCCGGAGGCACAGGCCCTGCTGGGTATCTCCCGGCCTCAGGCAACGCCTCAGGAGGTTATGACCGCCATCTTGCGGATGAAGGTCGACCTGCTGTGGTTCGGCGGCATCGGCACCTACATCCGTGCCTCCACGGAAACAGATGCGGATGCAGGCGACCGTGCGAATGATGCGATCCGTATCACGGCCAGCGACGTGGGTGCCAAGGTGATTGGCGAGGGCGCAAACCTCGGCATGACCCAGAAGGCCCGTATCGAGTTCAACCGCAAGGGTGGCCGCTCCAATTCGGATGCCATCGACAACTCTGCCGGCGTGAACTCTTCCGATATGGAAGTGAACATCAAGATCGCCCTCGGCGCGGCCGTCAAATCCGGCAAGCTGACCATCGAGGAGCGCAACGAGCTTCTGGCGCAGATGACCGATGAGGTTGCCGGTCTGGTGTTGCGCAACAACTATCTCCAGACCCTGGCGATCTCCATGACGGAGCGACGCGGCATGGAAGACTTCGGTTATCAGGGCCGGATGATGCGCCAGCTGGAACAGGCGGGTCTTCTTGATCGGACCGTCGAGTTCCTGCCGGACGACACGACACTTACCGAAATGGCGAAGACCGGGACACCTTTGACCCGCGCCGAATTGGGTGTTCTGCTCGCCTACGCCAAGCTCACTCTTTATGATGAGCTGCTGTCCAGCACCGTTCCGGATGACAGCTATCTCAGCCGCGAGCTGTTCCGCTACTTCCCGGACCAGATGGCAGAGGCTTATAGCGACGAGATTTCCGGCCACCGTCTGCGCCGGGAAATCATCGCCACCATGCTGGCAAACTCCATGATCAACCGGGGCGGTCCGACCTTCATGACCCGGCTGATGGACCAGACCGGCGCAAGCCCGGCGGACATTGCCCGCAGCTTCGTCGCAGTCCGCAATAGCTTTGACCTGACGGACCTCAACACCGAGATTGACACCCTCGACAACAAGGTCGATGGCGGCATTCAGCTTGAGCTCTATTCGGCAGTCGAAGACCTCTTGATCGAGCAGGTCGTGTGGTTCAAGCGGAATCTTTCCTTCGAGGGTGGCATCTCCGATGTGGTCGAACGCTTCGGCACTGGGATCAAGGACCTTCGCGCGCGCCTTGCCGGCCTGCTTGGCCCGGACCATTCGGCGGAGTTAGAACGCCAGACGGCCCGCTACATTGAATGCAAGGTTCCGGAGGCGCTCGCCCGCCGGATTGCCTGGCTTCCGGTGGAGGCTGCAATCCCCGACGTGGTGATTGTCGCGGAAGAAACAGCGGCCAATCTGGACCTTGCCGCGAAAGCCTTCTTTGACGTTGCGGCCCACTTCCGCATCGGCGCGATGGATGCCCTCGCCCGCGAACTGACGATCTCCGATTACTACGACGGCCTTGCCCTCGACCGCGCCCGGTCGATCCTGGCCGCCGCGCACCGGGGCATCGCCAAGGAAGCCATCGCAAGCGGAAGCTTCGAGGCCTGGCTGTCCAAGCATGAGCATTCGGTTGCCCGCACCACGCGCACCGTCAACGAGATCCTGGATGGCGACCTGAGCGTCTCCAAGTTCTCCGTTGCGGCCAGCCTGCTGGCTGAGCTGACCAAGTAAGGGCAAGCGCGCAGCTGACGCGGCATGCACAAGCCCTCTCGAATGTGCTAATCCCCGGCCATGTGCCGGGGATTTCCGTTTCAGGCACTCGAAATGCCGCGTGGAGGAAGCTACAGCCATGAGTGAGACCGGTCTCCCTGCCAAGCGGATCGCCCTGTGGTCCTGGATCCTGTTTGACTGGGCGGGACAGCCCTTCTTCACCCTTGTGACCACCTTTGTGTTTGCACCCTTCGTCGCAACGGCCCTGGCAGCAACACCGGAACAGGGACAGACCCTCTGGGGATTTGCAACATCCGCATCAGGCCTTGCGATTGCCTTGCTCGCGCCTGTTCTTGGCGCCATCGCGGATGCAACCGGTCACCGGAAACCCTGGATTCTGGCCTTCTCAATTCCCTTCGTGATTGCCTGCATCTGTTTGTGGTTTGCCGCCCCCGGCAGCCCCCATGCGCTGACGATCGCCCTTGCGGGCTTTGCCGCCGCAACGCTGTGCATCGAGTTCGCGACCGTCTTCAACAACGCGATGATGACGGATCTGGTGCCACGCACGCATGTGGGCCGGCTGTCTGGCACCGGTTGGGCGATGGGCTACGCTGGAGGTCTCGTCAGTCTTGTGCTGGTGCTTGGGTTTCTCGCGGCAAGCCCGGACACCGGAAAAACCCTTCTCGGGCTGGATCCTATCCTTGGCTCCGATACGGCAAGCCGGGCCGGCGACCGGGCAACCGGGCCTCTCTCTGCCCTCTGGTATGTGGTGTTCGTACTGCCGCTATTCCTGTTCACGCCGGATGCGCCGCGCAGATCGGCCCTCGGACCAGCGATCCGAAGCGGTGTTGCGGCGCTCATTGCAAGCCTGCGCCTCGCACGGCAGAACAAGCGCATCTTCCTCTTTCTCCTGGCCAACATGGCCTACAAGGACGGGCTGGTCGCCCTCTTTGCCTTTGGCGGCATCTATGCCGCGAGCCAACTCGGCTGGGCAGCCTTCCAGATCGGCAGCTTCGGCATACTTCTGACGGTGACAGGCACGATCGGCGCAGTGATCGGCGGCCGCATGGATGACCGCTACGGCCCCAAGCTGGTGCTCTATGCCTCGCTCGCCCTGCTGATCGCCTCCGGCCTCGGCCTGATCTCCATCGACCGGGACACGATCCTGTTCGTGTTGCCCGTTCCCGCCTCCACCACGCCTGGATTGACGGGATCCCTGCCAGAACTCCTGTTCCTGTCTCTTGGCGGCGTGATCGGATTTGCGGCAGGCCCTTTGCAGTCAGCGTCCCGCAGCCTTCTGGTTCACCTCGTTCCGGAGGAAAACATCGGCCAATATTTCGGTCTGCTCGCCCTCTCAGGCAAGGTCACCAGCTTCCTGGCGCCGCTTGCGGTCAGCATTGCAACCATCATGACCGGCAGCTTGGCTGCGGGCATGTCGCCCATTTTGGTGTTCTTTGCCCTTGGCGCTGTGTTGCTGACCCAGGTACGGCCAGAAAAATAAACAGAAAAATCACTAGGCAGACGGGAAACTGTGCAGTGCCTCAGATCCCTGGCTTTGCCCTCAGGGCAATTCCACTACGGATAAGATGTATGGACTTGATCCCGCAACGTCCGGACTCCTCTTGCCTGTTTTTCAATTGGTTCACCGGACATAGCCAGGACGGCCATAAACGCTGACCCAGTGCCTAGAAACTGCTGCTCAGTCCCGCCCAGAGTGGCATCAACACTCTTGCGCAGCTTTTCCGGGTTCCTCATAAGAAATCTCGAAACCTCTTTTCAAACAAAGCCTTGAACCAGTTTCAAAGCAGGTTTCAGCACCATCTCAAACTTGAAATCTCCTGATGCCGCCTCCCCGGCAGCAGGAGATGAAAAGGAGCATCATGCACATCAAGACGATCGCCACCCTGGCCATATTCCTGTCCGGGTTCGGCTACGCCATGGCCGAACCAGTTTTAAGCCCGGACATGGCTGTCCGAGAGGAAATCTACCCGTTCGCGACACAGACCCTTTCCGATGAACAGTTTCTGACCGGTACCAGCGGAAAGGCTGAGCAAATCGGCGGGATCTTAAGCCTTCCTCAGGGAAAAGGCCCCTTCCCTGCTGTGGTGCTGATGCATGGCTCAAGCGGCGTTGGCGCCAACATTGAACCCTGGGTTCGGCAACTAAACGGCAAGGGCATCGCAACCTTCACCATCGATTCCCTCACCGGACGCGGTTACAAGCAGCTGGGCGACAAGCAGGCCGCCCTTGGCCGTCTGAACTACATTGCCGACATCTACGGCGCTCTGGACATTCTCGCTCACCACAGCTCGATTGATCCGAAGCGTATTGGCCTTCTGGGCTTCTCACGCGGCGGCCAGGCCGCGCTTTACGCAAGCATGACCCGTTTCAACAATCTCTGGAACAAGTCTGGCGCCCGGTTCGCAACCTATGTGCCGTTCTATCCAAACTGCGTCTCTGTCTATAAGGACGATGACAAGCTGGAGGCGGGTCCAGTGCGAATCTTCCACGGCGGAGCAGACGACTACAATCCGGCGGGGGTTTGTGAAGACTACACCCAACGTCTGAAAAAGGCTGGCGTGGACATCGAAATGACCGTCTATCCGGAAGGAGAGCACGGATTTGACGTTCCAACCCTTTTTGGAAAGTCATTACAGTCCAAGACCGCGCAAACAGCCAGGAACTGCAAAATCAGGGAAGCTGAGAACGGTATTCTCATGAACCTCGACACCAGCGCGCCCTTCACCTACGAGGACCAATGCGTCGTGCTGGGCCCCCACGTAGGCGGAAATGCCGCTGCGGCTGAAGCAGCTTACAGTGCAGTTCTTGCTCATTTCGTGAAAACCTTTGAGCTGAACTGACCTAACGTCAGTAAAATTGACGACGCCCGCTCAACCAGCGGGCGTTTTTTTGTTCAATGAGGAGAAAGTCACCTTGGCGGATCGCGGACCAGATAAATTTAGTCCAGTACCTGAACTTTTGTAAGTCTTAATTTACTAGTCGTTAATTTGCAAGTGGTTGATTATTGATAGAATAACAACCACTTAGGTCTCCCGTTATGCTCAATCGCATTGGTCTCGGCGTCAAGTTCTGGCTCCCGGTCATTACCCTAACCATACTCTCAATCATCGTCGCAACCGTTAGTCTGTCGGCGTTGAGCAGTGCCTTGTTCGATGAACGGAGCAAGCAAACACAATCTGTGGTAGAAGTAGCCCTGTCTGCAGCGGACTTTTATCACAAGCTCGAGCTTGCCGGTGAAATGTCCACCGAGGAGGCACAGACCCGCGCAAAGGCGGCGATTGCTTCCCTGCGCTATGATGGTGACGGCTACGTATTCATCTATACCCTTAACGGGATCCGCGTGATTTCTCCCAAACCAGAGCTGGTCGGTCTGAGCGGCTGGGACACGAAAGATGCCAAGGGCAAGTATCAGATCCGCGAGATGATCGCCGCCGCCAAGGCGGGAGGCGGAAGCGTCGACTATTTCGTCTCGCGGCTTGGGGGCGAGGAGCCCATGCGAAAGATTTCCTGGGCCCAAACTTACGAACCTTGGGGCTGGGTCTTCGGAACGGGTATGTATGTCACAGACGTTCAGAAAACCTTCTGGAGCAAGGCGCTTCAGTTGATCGCTATCATCCTTGCCGGCGGCGCGATCGCTGTTTCCATCGCCTATGCCGCGATCCGCAACATTTCCCGTCCGCTGAAGGCCCTGACCGAGAACATGCGCCAGCTGCATGATGGCAATACGTCCATCGTGGTTGCCGAGACTGACCGCGCAGACGAGATCGGCGAAATGGCAAGGGCAATGGAGGTATTCGTCCAGAACGAGCGCGACCGCAAGCAGCTGGAAGTCGGCGACGCCGCACGTCAGCAGAAGGACCGGGAGCGTGCACACAACATCCAGAACCTGTCCGGTGACTTCGAAACGCAAGTTCATGGGCTTCTGGAAACGATTACCAGCTCCGTCTCTGACCTGAAGGCAGCCTCTATGCAGCTGAGCAGCGGCGCGGAGCACACGTCGGAACGCAGCCGCTTTGTGGAGCATGCCGCCGCCAACGCCTCCCACAACGTGGAGACCGTTTCCGCCGCTGCAGAAGAGCTGTCCGCTTCCGTCAATGAGATCAACCGTCAGGTTGTCACCTCTGCCGAGGTGGCGTCCCGCGCAGCGACTCAGGCCAGCACAACCAACGAGCGTGTTCGCGGTCTTTCAGAGGCAGCCAGCCGCATCGGCGACGTCGTGAACCTCATTCAGGCCATCGCGGAGCAGACCAATCTCCTGGCGCTGAACGCCACGATTGAGGCGGCCCGCGCCGGGGAGGCTGGACGCGGCTTCGCGGTCGTTGCCGCGGAAGTGAAGGAACTGGCCAACCAGACCTCAAAGGCAACAGAAGAAATCTCCACTCAGATCTCCAGCATTCAGTCTGAAACAGGCGCAGCAGTGGAAGCCATCAACGAAATCACCGAGACTGTGGCCAAGATCAACGAGATCACCTCGACCATCTCCGCCGCCGTTGAACAACAGGGCGCAGCAACCGCCGAGATCGCCCGCAATGTTCAGGAAGCCGCGGAGGGGACCAACAACGTGTCCCTGAACATCGCGGAAGTTTCCCAGGCCGCGGAGCAGACCAACCAGACCTCAAACGCCGTTTCCACTGCGGCGCAATCTCTCGACCAGCAGGCGGCGGCTCTGCGGCAGCAGATCGCAGACTACATTGGCGGGGTCAAGGCGAACAGCATCGAAGCGGCCTGATCCCCCAGCGCCTCCACCGAAATGGAAACCCGCCAAAGGCAGGCAAGCCTTTGGCGGGTTTTCTGTTTGCTCCGCTCCTGCCGGACAGTGAACCCTCTCTTCGGGCTGTGAAGGCAGTCCAGGCAGAAGTCCTCTGCCTTTGGTAGAAGCGCAAAAGCCCGCCCCGGCTAAAGCCGGAGGGGGCTTTCTATTGTTTCAGAGCCGCTGTGAAGCTGGTCAGGCGACTGAACGGACACCGGACAGGAAGTGCTCGACTTCTGCCTGGAGGTTCTTTGCTTCGCCTTGAAGAACCTCCGCAACCGAGTTCACCTGACGCGCGGTGCTGCCGGTTTCATCGGCAGAAGAGGCCACGGTCACGATGCTGCGGGCCACTTCCTGGGTTCCATTCGCCGCTTCCTGAATGTTGCGGGCGATTTCCTCGGTGGCCTGACCTTGCTGGTCGACCGACCCTTGAATGCTTGTGGCGATCTCGTTCATCTTCTCGATGGTCATAGAGATGCCCTGGATCGCACCGACAGCGCCTTCCGTCTCGCTCTGAACCGACTGGATCTGCATGGAGATCTCGTCCGTTGCCCGGGCGGTCTGATTGGCCAGCTCCTTGACTTCCGCGGCCACGACCGCGAAGCCGCGTCCAGCCTCGCCGGCGCGGGCCGCCTCGATCGTGGCGTTCAGCGCCAGGAGGTTGGTCTGCTCGGCAATGTCGGTGATCAGCTTGACCACTTCGCTGATGCGGTTGGCCGCCTGTGCCAGCCCTTCGATCTTCTGGTTCGTTGCCTGGGCCTGATCCACGGCCTGACCGGCAATGGTGGCAGACTGTGCCATCTGACGGCGGATTTCTTCCACAGAGGCCATCAGCTCTTCGGCGGCGGAGGCAACCGTTTCCACGTTGGAAGAAGCTTCCTCAGACGCCGCCGCCACCATGGTGCTCTGGGCGCTGGTTTCGTCCGCGCCCTTGGTCAAAACAATCGCCGCAGAGTTCAGGTCCGAGACCTGGCGCAACACCGTCTCCGTCAAGCTGCTGACCTTCTGGTCAAAGGCCTGGGACAGATTGCGGATCTGCTGGGCCCGCTCGACCTGGCGCTGCTGCTGTTCCTTCTGCTCCGCCCCCAGCGCTTCTGCCTGCTGGGACTTGTCGCGGAAGACTTCCAGCGCACGGGAAATCCGGCCCATTTCATCGCCGCGTTCCGTATCGGCAATCGGCTCGTCGTATCGCTGATCGATCAGAGCCTGAATGCTGCCGACCGCCCGCTCCAGCGGACGGCGCACCACCGATGTGCTGACGAAATAGATGGACACGGCAACGACCAGCAGCAGAACAAGACCGACGCCGATGATCATCACGGTGATGTGGTTGGAGGCAGCACTCAGGGTGCTGGCCGGAACGTTGACGACAACTGACATCGTGGTGCCGGAGTTGCCGATTTCAACCGACTTGATAATGCGCAGCACTTCCGTACCGAGAGTATTGGAGTACCCGGTATAGACGAAGTCCTTGCCATCCTTGACGGCCTTCAACAGCGTGTCCTTGACGGCGAGATCAGCCGCGGAACGGCCTTCCGCCCAAGGCTTGCCAAGCAAGGCCGCGTCCGGGTGAGCAACCCACTGCCCTTCCTGCGAAAGCAGATAGACAGATCCTGTCCCTAGCGGAACCTGCTTGCCCAGTGCCTCGGAGAGTGGCGTCAACAGAATGTCGCCACCCGCGACGCCAATGATTTTACCTTTTTCGATCAGGGGTTCACTGAAAGAAACGCCAGTAACCGTCTTGCCGTCCGCATCCCAGCTGTAGGGCTCCGTGACAAATGTCTTGCCCGTTCGATAGGGAACGTTGAACCAGGCGCCCGTCGTTTCAGATCCCACCTCCAGGTCGTCGATAGGACGGTATCCGGTCTTGCCGTCGGGAAGACGGAAGAAGTAGGGCGACCAGCCACCCGATCTCGAGTCGTATTTCTCGTTGCCCTTGAACTCTGCGTCTTTCCCGTCAAACATGTCATTGACAACCACGCCCCAGGCACCCGACATGGCTGGATTGGCAAGAAGATTTTCTTCTACCACAGCCATCCACTGTTCGCGATCAGCATTTCCGGCGCGCTTGAGACCATTCAAGGAATAGGCAAGTCCCTGAGCTGACTTCAGGCCGTTTTCCATGGTTCTGCGGACAAATTCCGCCTGTTCGCGCGCAACCGCTTCGGCCTGGGACTCCGCCTGTTCGTCGGCGGTGAGTGACGCCTGCCAAGCAATAAAACCAATGCCAATTACCAGCGCCATAGCGAGTGTCAGGACACTTACCGCCACCAGTTTGGTGGTGATTGTCGCTTTCTGAAACATCCTTCGTCTCCATCGGCGCCCAGCATCGTGGGGAGGCGATGCCCGGAAACTCAACCGTGAAAACAAAAGTAGGCGACAGATCTTAATAAGTTCTGCCGCCCATCGCTGCTTTTCTGAAACTCAAGTAAGCAATTAATACTACAACTCAGGCAATTAATCGCACAGACTGACGCAGTATATCATTGATTGCGACTTGTCAGTGACGGAAGTGACGCATGCCCGTGAGGACCATGGCCAGACCAGCTTCATCAGCCGCCGCAATCACCTCGTCATCCCGCATGGAGCCACCCGGCTGGATGACAGCCGTAGCGCCCGCTTCCGCGGCAGACAACAGACCATCCGCGAAGGGGAAGAACGCATCTGAGGCCACAACGCAGCCCTTGGTCAGCGCTTCGCTAAGACCAGCTGTTTCGGTCGCATCCAGCGCCTTGCGGGCTGCGATGCGGGCGGAATCCACGCGGCTCATCTGGCCTGCGCCAACGCCAACCGTTGCGCCGTCCTTGGCATAGACGATGGCATTGGACTTGACGTGCTTGGCAACGCGGAAAGCAAACTTGAGGTCGCTGAGCTCCTGAGCCGTCGGCGCACGCTTGGTGACAACCTTGAGATCCAGATCATCAACGACACCATTGTCGCGGTTCTGAACCAGAAGGCCGCCGGCAACCGACTTGACGAAGAGGCCCTTGGCGCGCGGATCGGCAAGACCGCCGGTCAGCAGCAGGCGCAAGTTCTTCTTGGCAGCGATGATCTCGCGGGCAGCGTCATCCGCATCCGGTGCAATGATCACTTCCGTGAAGATCTTGACGATTTCCTCGGCAGCAGCCGCGTCCAGCTTCTGGTTCAGGGCAACAATGCCACCAAAAGCCGACACAGGGTCACAACGCAGGGCCAGCTCATAAGCGTCCTTGAGCGTCTTGCCTTCAGCCACCCCGCAAGGGTTGGCATGCTTGATGATGGCAACGGCTGCGGTGCGGGCCGGATCGAACTCGCTCACCAGCTCGAAAGCTGCATCGGTGTCGTTGATGTTGTTGTAGGACAGGGTCTTGCCCTGGATCTGCTTGGCCGTCGCCACGCCCGGACGAACCTCGCCGGTCTTGTAGAAGCCCGCGGACTGATGCGGGTTTTCGCCGTAGCGCATGACTTCGGCGAGCTTGCCGCCAACAGCACGATAAGCTGGCGTGGCTTCGTCCAGCTGATCGGCCAGCCAGTTGGAAACCGCAGCGTCATAAGCGGCGGTGCGGGCAAAGGCCTTCAGCGCCAGCTTCTTGCGCAGTTCGATCGGAGACCGGCCGTTGTTCTTGTCCAGCTCGTCGATGACCAGATCATAGTCCGCCGGGTCGGTCACCACGGTCACATAGGCGTGGTTCTTGGCGGCAGCGCGGGTCATGGCCGGGCCGCCAATGTCGATGTTCTCGACGCCGGTTGCATAATCGGCGCCCTTTGCCACCACATCCTCGAACGGATAGAGATTGCCGCAGAAGAGGTCGATGCCGGTGATGCCGTGCTCGCTCATGGCGGCCTGATGGTCCGCATCGTCACGGATCGACAGCAGACCGCCGTGAACCGCCGGATGCAGGGTCTTCACCCGGCCATCCATGATTTCCGGAAAGCCGGTGACTTCCGAGATGTCCATCACCGCAAGGCCCGCATCCTTCAACGCCTTGTAGGAACCGCCGGTGGAGACCAGCTCGACGCCGCGCTCTGCAAGAGCCTTGGCGAAGTCAATCAGGCCGGTCTTGTCGAAGACGGAGAGAAGAGCCCGCTTGACGGGAACGAGCGGCGGAACAGGAACGCTCTTGGACACAATGGCCATCTGGGAATGCCTCACGATTTGGAAGGTCCGGAAACTGGCGCCGCCCTATCACGAAAGAAGAGCAAGGGAAAGGTCTCAACGGCCTCCCTGCCGATCAGTAAGGTCGGAGACTCCCTCTGACGGTACGCCGTTCCAACGACATTTCTGCAGCTTTTCCTGCCTGCTCACCGTAACAGATAGGCATGAGCGGAACCGGCGCCGGTTGAGCGAGCACCTTGCTCGATCTGAATTTTCCCATCCAGGCTCAATTTGTTTAAAACAATAGACAATTTCCGCCCAACGAGAACCCCGCTTCCATTCAGGTGCAGGTTCCGGCTCGGGAGATAGAGAAGGCCCTCGACATTCATCATTCCATCGAGATTGTAGCTGCTCCAGGCCTCGCGCCTTAATCCGGGAGCCTCGACAAGGGCAAGATCCTTGTAGGGGCCTGACACAGGAGCCGTCAGATCGAGCTTCGAGCTGCCCTGTACGGTCAGAAAGGCTGAGTCCTTGTCGGCCAGGTAAATCGTCACCTCGTGTGCGACGACTTTCTGGTTGTTGAATGTTATCCGAGATCCATTAGAGAGAAGGTACAGACCAGATCCCATGGTTACATTGTACACTGACCCGTTAAAGTTGAAGCCTGCCTTGTTGAAAACATAGGTTCCGCTGCCGAATTCAACTGCCGCTGAGTTGAGAGAAAGTCCTGCCTTGAAGACATAGTTCCCTGGTAAGAATCTGACCAGGCGCACATGCCCGTTGATGTTCGGCCACCAGCAATAGGTCCCCGGCTTAAAAACCATTTCTTCACGCCGTTCGTCGGGAAAGTCTGATTTTTGCATACAGCGGCTTTCCGATACAACACCCGGCGAAAGCACTGGTACGGCGTTTTTGAACGGATCCGCCATCGCGTCGCAATGCTCTTCCCATTCGGCCCGCCAAGGACGTGCATTTCCTCCAAGTTTACCTGCAACGCACATGTGTTTTGTTGTGATATTCCGGGAGTCTACCCATGTCGCAGGGTTACCTGTTGCCCGGACATGCATTTCACAATTCGGCATCGAAATAATCCCGCTGCCGTTTGCCTTGAACCCTTGTTGGTCACGTTCGTCGGTCACGAGAATGCAAGCTTCGGAAGTCGAGATTCCGACCGCGGACCGAACGCTGACGGGAAGCGTTTGCACGCCGAAGATCTGCAGGAAACTGCTGCGGATTTCCGTTTTCGCAGTACCCGTCAGCTCTCCTGGCTGCTCTTGGAAGCCGCTGGTGATCTCCACATTTTCAGAGCTCGAGAAAACACCCTTGAAGAACTGAGCGGCGGCAGCTTCCTTGTCGCCTTCGCTGACAGCCCCTGCAAGCACTGCGGAATCCAAAGCGCTTTGAATTTTGTCACGCAAAGAAACGCCTCTGGCGAAATCAACCCCGGCTCCGGCACAACACACAACGACCGCGCCCAAAAGTGCGAAAATCATCGTGACATTTCCGTTGCGGCATCGCGAGAACCTTCCCGACAAGTTGGTAATCTTCGCAGGAAAGTTTGATGCACACCTCATATCACCTCCAATGATCGTATTTGACGCAAGGTACAATTATTAATACTTACCCGGCGAAGGGCTTTTCATTGCTAAATGAGGTGAAATTATTAATAAATATATAAATTCGAAATCAATCTAAGATGATTACGTAGAGTAATGCACTGGAAGGTTGAATACTTTTCCGTCACACCCAATATTCATAAAGTCATAGTTACAATTTTATCGAAAATTGCTGTCACTCCGCAGGAGCTGCGCTCCAGCAGGTGTTCAGGAAAGAGGAGTTTATAGGGAGTCTGCCCGGCAACGAGAGACCTCTCATCGCGAAAAGGCAGATGGAGCGATCAGGGGCGCTGGGGAAATGAGCAGCCCCGCTTTCAAAGGAAGTAAATCAAACCGGTCGGCCACGCGTCAGCTTAATCAAAGCTGAAGCCATGCTCCGTGGTGCCGCCGTCATCTTCTGGCATCTCGAACTGGAACTCTTCTACGGGCTCCTCGACACCTGCGGGAATAGCACGGCGGGTGAGCTTGGCGCTTGCAGTGCGGCGGAACTGCCAGGAGACGGTCTGGTTCTCACGCGCATGGCCGTAGATGACCATCTGCATGGTCTTGCGGTGGCCGTAGACGTCCGAGAGATAGATGGATTCTTCCAGAGCCAGCTCAGACCCGGGGGCATCAAATTCCCAGGCTTCGCCGTCACGGCAGACCAGCAGAACCGCCGTGCCGCCGCGCAGAAAACTGCTTTTGATGGCTGGATGAAGATGGAACCGGACCGCGTAATAGCCTTCACGGCCAGGATTGCGCTGGAGGACAAAACTGTCGATCCCGTCGAGCACCGTGCCGTCCGAACTCAACCGCAGATCACGGGCATGCACGAGACCGAAATTGGCCACATAGCCATCATGGGACGCGCTGACACGGGTTCCGAAATCATCGTCGTTGCGCTCCACCGGCACAACCTCCGGACCGGAGATCACTGGCGTCCCCAGCCAGCGGGTAAAGGGACGTTCGGTCAGGAAGCGGCAAGAGGATGTTTCCTCGATCGTCGCCGTGGAATGGGCAGGCGTGGACCGGCTGACGCGGCGCCAGGCCTCGTTGGAGCGTCCCGAGACACCGCAATTGACGACAATCCGGTTCAAGCCGGAGGAAAACTCGAAAGACAGACAGCCGGCATGGGCATTGCCGCTGACCGCCAGCGCGGGCGGCTTGCCGGTGTCCACCAGTACGACCGACTTGCCGCCGGTGAGCCGCTGGTAGCCGGTATGCGGCGCGTTGCCGGGGGCCGCTCCACGGGCGTCGTCATAGGCCATGATAGTGGCGACGAGATCGTTCGGCGTGGAGCCCATGCCGTTGAAATGGGCGAAAGCCCCGTCTCCATGACGGAAGAAGCGCATCATCGGCATCATCCGGTCGACGGAGAGCATCATGGTTTCCGGCAGTTCCAGCCCTTGCGCGATGAAGGCCTGCCGGACGGGCAGAAGATCGGCAAGGATCTCGATGATCGCACGGGGATTGCGGGAAATATGGCCGCCATCGGTGAGGATCTGGCGCATCAGCTCCTGATCCAGCCGCCGGATGCTCTGGCGCGCATAGCGCCCCTGCCCGGCCATGGAGACACATGCCGCCGCGATGGCAAGTGCGGCCTGCAGCCGCTCGACACCGTCCTGGGTCTCGTTGATCGTCTTGCGCAGAAAGCGGACCTGACGGGCAAGGGACTTCAGAAACCGGCTGTAGAAGTCGTGATCGCCGTCCTCGAGAATGAACGGCGAATGGGCAAGCCAGGACATCACCCGCCGGGTGACCACCGGCACATCCCAGCCGATGGGATGCCGTCTGCCGCAGATCCTCATCCAGTCGTCGACCAGCGCGCGGGCATTCTGGCCCGCGATCCGGCTGTCTGCAGCCCTTAAATCCCGGAGCCAGGCAAAACCATGCAACTCCCGCTGCCAGTCCGGATGGGTGCCGCCAATCTCGAACGGGCTGTCGCCATGGGTTTCCACCAGATGGCCGGAAAACAGGAAGCGTCCGCCGTAGATATCAGCGGCATTGGTCTGGTCAGCGGTTCTCAGATCCTGAGGCGCAATCAGCAAACGCGACGGCGCGCCCGGCTGCGGGCGCAGCCGGAATAGCGGGCCCCCATGGACCCACTTCAGCGTCTGTTGCCAGGCATGGCCAGCCAGCAGGCGCCAGATACGGCCCTGTTCTGCAAAGGCTCCCATGGTCAAAGCACCATTCCGCCGCGTGGACGCGCTACCCGAAATATGAGTGTTTTCCTTCACCACAAGCCCGGAACCGGGCTGTTAAGGTTAGCAAATTCTTTCCAGAATAGTCTCAACAACAGTTTATGTGCCGTTAAAGACGGCGGATCCTTGCTGCGAAAAAGCCATCCAGGCCGGTTTCTACCCCATCGATTGTGGCCGCATGGCACGGCAGGGTGCGCAGATAGCCTTCCGGCGTGACCACCGCCTCAAGCCCGCCAACCTCTTCCGGAAGCACGGGAACCAGCTCGAAGCCCGGTTGATCGGTCAGGAAGGATGCGATCTGGTCTTCGCCCTCGGCCCGCTCCATCGAACAGGTGCAATAGACCAGCGTTCCGCCCGGCTGCAGCCACCCGGCAACACGGCGCAGGAGAACGGACTGGACCTCGGAGAGCACGCCAACGTCATAAGCCTGCTTGATCCATGGCACGTCCGGATGACGGCGGATGGTGCCGGTTGCGCTACAGGGCGCGTCCAGCAAGATCGCATCGAAGGGGGCTGAGGGCTCCCACTCGCGCAGGTCCGAGGCGATCACCTCTGCCTCCAGCCCGAGACGGGCGAGATTCTCGGTCACGCGCTTCAAACGGCTTTGGGAGATATCGACGGCGGTCACTTTCGCGCCCGCTGCAGCAAGCTGAGCGGTCTTGCCGCCGGGAGCAGCGCAAAGATCGGCCGCCCGTTTGCCGGAAAGGTCTCCCAAGAGACGGGCAGGCATGGAAGCGGCGGCATCCTGAACCCACCAGTTCCCTTGCGCGAAGCCTTCCAACGCATCGACAGCGCCCTTGCGGTGAAGACGTACGGACCCGGCGCCGACGACAACTCCGCCCAGACGCTCAGCCCAGCCCGCAGGATCATCCTTGACGGTCAAGTCCAGCGCGGCTTCGTTCTGATGCGCACCAGCGATCGCAAGCGCGACGTCCTCACCATAGGCGGCCGTCCAGCTATCCAGAAGCCAGCCAGGCGTATTCAGACGGTTCCCGTCCAGGTCTCCCGTCACATCTTCCCGCTCACGGCCAAGGCGCCGCAAAACGCCATTGACGAGCCCCTTATACGGCACGGCGCGGCGGTCAACACTGGCATGATCCACCGCCAGAGACACAGCTGCGCGATCCGGAATGTCGAGATAGAGCATCTGCGCCATGGCGACATGAAGGATGTCGGTTACCCGGCCGGTCTTTTCAGGAATGCGCCGGTCCAGCAGGCGGTCCAGCAGCTCGTTCAGCTCGCCCCGGTGGCGCAAGCAAGCGCCGAGAATGGCGCGGACCAGGCCCTTGTCATTGGCAGCAAGTTCCCGGAACCCGGAATGGCCGGAATTCGCGTCCAGCTCGCCGTCGAGAGGACGGCGCTTGTGAACCACGTTGCCAAGTATATCCGCAGCCACCTTGCGGGCGAGAAAGCCCGGTTTGTCCTTCATCAGCGGGCGTTCCTGTCCGCCTTCAGCTTGCGGACCGGTTCCCGGCTTCTTCGGACGCCCCTTGGAGGGCAGGTGGGGACGCGACGGTTTGGCCAAGGCTGGACTCCGTGGATGCTCAGATTTCTTGAGGGGGCGAAGAGAAAAAGCGAGCGCCGCAGACCGATATGGTCAGCGGCGCGTTTAACGGACAGTTTAGATGGCACCGGCCTGAGGGAAAAGCGATTTCTCCCGCACCGGTTCCGGGGCCTTCTCAGGCTGCGGCTCTTACCCCCATGGCCCGCGTGGCCGACGAGGCTCATCGCCTGCATCATTGCGGGGCCTCTCGCGCCGCGCGCCTCCCCAAGGGCCAGACGGAGCAGGCCCGCTGGCGGACTGGCCATAAGGCGCACTGCGGTAGGAGCTCGCCGCAGCCGTTGCCTGCGGACGGTAACCACCACCACTGCCCAGACCGGATTGAGCCAGTTTCTGCAATTCGGCAATGCGGTTGGCGGTTGCCGGGTGGGTGGAAAAGAGATTGTCCATCCGCTCACCGGATAGCGGGTTCATGATGAACATATGCGCAGTTGCCGGGTTCGCTTCGGCATCCGGATTGCGAATATGCTCAACGCCGCCGGCAATCTTGTTCAACGCGGAGGCCAGCCACATCGGTTCGCCGCAGATCTGCGCGCCCATGCGGTCGGCGGCATATTCGCGGGTCCGGGAAATGGCCATCTGCACCAGCATTGCCGCCAGCGGCGCCACGATCATGGCGACCAGAACACCAACGAAGCCGAAGGGATTGTTGTTGTCCCGATTGCCACCAAAGAAAAAGGCAAAGTTGCCGAGCATGGAAATGGCACCGGCGATGGTCGCCGTGATGGTCATGATCAAGGTGTCGTGGTTCTTGATATGCGCCAGTTCGTGCGCCATCACGCCCGCCACCTCTTCCTCGCTCAGCATGTTGAGCAGGCCAGTGGTGGCTGCCACCGCAGCATTTTCCGGGTTCCGGCCCGTCGCAAAGGCGTTCGGCTGCGGATTGTTGATGATATAGACCTTGGGCATCGGCAGGCCCGCATTGGCGGAGAGCTGGCGGATCATGTGAAACAGCTCCGGCGCGGTGCGCTCGTCAGCTTCCTGCGCATGATGCATGCGCAGGACCATCTTGTCCGAGTTCCAGTAGCTGAAGACGTTCATGCCGGCGGCAATCAGCAGTGCGATCATCATGCCGCCCTGGCCGCCGATCATATAGCCAATCCCCATGAACAGCGCGGTCATGGCCGCAAGCAGCATGGCTGTACGCAAATAGTTCATCTCGGGCCGTCCACCAGTCCTTTTGCAATTCGGGATGAGGCTCTGTATAGCCTCTGTCAGACAGAAATGGGGTGGTTGCGCCAGCGCTTCAAGCTTTCCGCGCCTCAAGACCGCCCCTCAGATCCAAGCGGGAGCCAGACCCATGGCCGGTGACAACAGCAACACCCCGGATCAACCGCAGGCGTCCAACGTGGTCGCCTTCAAGGTGGCAGCAGACGCGCCCTCTCTGGCGGTGGAAGTCAAGGAAGCGCCCAAGCGCCGGTTTGAAGACCTTCCGCCCGCCGCCCAGCGCGCCCTGAAGGAAGCCGAAGCCCGCCGAGCGGAGATTGACGCCCGCCAGGAGACCCTGCCTGCTGAAGTTAATGGCCGGGGCGGGCTGGAGCCAACCCGCTATGACGACTGGGAAATCAAAGGCCTGACCTCGGATTTTTGAGCGGCGGGCCAGCCTCTGAACGTTTTGCTTTCCGGAAAACTTGCTCCGTTCGTCATCAACTCTGTTTTGCGATGTCATCTCTGATTCTGGCATTGAGGATGACGATGATCTTGCGCATGAGAGCCGAGATGGCAACGATTGGCTTTTTGCCGTTCTGTATAAGCCGTTGATAGAACGCCTTTAATGGACCATTTGCCCGGCTCG
>NZ_JACYXI010000022.1 GCF_014842915.1 Roseibium litorale
CACCGAAACAAGCCCCAGCATGAGACGAAACGGGCTATCTCTCAAAGATCCCAAAACTTGGACACCTGAAAACCTGAACTGCAAAAAAACAAACCCGCCGAAAACGACGGGTTTGTCAGCAGTCTGATGGCCCGCGTTTGCGGGCCTTTTTCGTTTCAGGCTTGGGCAAGGTTTTCTGTTTACCGCTCTAAGGCATAGCTATAATAACCGCGCCGTCCCGGCCTTGAGCGGGGACCTCTGGCGGCCGGAAATGGGTCCCGGCTCAAGGCCGGGACGGCGTGCAGGTAGGGTTCCGGGGCGAAAGAAAACCCGCCGGGGGCTGGGTTCCAAGGGTCAGAAGCTGTACTTGCTTTCCACCAGCAAGCCGTAGCGGTGGTAGTCCTGCTCGGCATCCGGATCATCATAGTTCGAGTGCAGCCACCAGTAGCGCCCGCCGAGGCCAAGAGCCCAGTTCTGCGTCAGCGAGACGTCGATCATCGCATCCGCTTCGGCGCCGTAGGTATAGGTGCTGTCGACGGAACCCGTCTTGTTATAGGCCCAGGGAATGGCCGCCATATCCACGGACCAGCCGACCCGGTCGGTGATGCTGCCATCTGCCGAGAGGCCGAGGCGGATGGCATGCCAGGAAGCATCTCGCGTCAGTGTGGTGCCGCTGTAGGTTCCGGAAAACTTGTCCGTTAGATAGTGATAGCCGAGAAATGCGCCGAGCCGGGCACTGTCGCCTGCAAATTCCGAAACCTGCCATCCGGCATCCAGGGTCACATAGCCGAAGCTGGACGCTTCAAAGCTGCTGGCCTTGACGCCCAGAATGGAGTTGGAGCCGCTTGTGTTGCGTCCAAAGCCGCCATTGCCCTTGATAAAGGCGCCTTGGTCCGGATCGTCGAGCCGGAACAGGATTTCACCTGACTGGCCGGTGACATTGTCCGACTTGATGAGATTGGTTCCCCCGGCATCGATGCTCGAATTTGCCTTGCTGTACCAGTAGCGTATGCCGATGGTTCCGCGCAGGCCCTGGTCCTCATACAGCATCTGTTGCGGGGCAGGTGCGCCATAGTCAGCCGCCAGCACTGGGGCGGTTAGGAAGGGGAGTGCCAAAACGGCGGCGGTCATTCTTGTCATGGGCTGAAATCCATTTGGAG
Organism: Roseibium litorale; assembly: GCF_014842915.1. Taxonomy (GTDB): domain Bacteria; phylum Pseudomonadota; class Alphaproteobacteria; order Rhizobiales; family Stappiaceae; genus Roseibium; species Roseibium litorale. The sequence continues at coordinate 1,140 of NZ_JACYXI010000022.1, forward strand.
AAAACAATCAGGGATTGAGGTTACATTGGTGTGCATTTGGAAATTTATGGTTAATGCCTGGTTTAAATGCGGTTCTGATGAAGCCTACCTGCCTTGGTGACGGCAGGCGCAGGTCCGGACAATAAAAAACCCGCCGGTAAGGGCGGGTTTTTTGCAAGCTTTGGAGGAGGCGTTTAGCTGCCGGATATTGGCAGATAGTCCTGCGGGGTGATCCCAAGGCGGCGGTCCAGATAATTGCCGCAGCGGTCCATCAGATCGTCCACGTCGTTTTCGAAGAAATGGTTTGCGCCTGGCATGATCTGGTGATCGATGACGATGCCCTTCTGGGTCTTCAGCTTGTCGACGAGGGTCTGGGAATCCTTCAGCGGCACGACCTTGTCATTGTCGCCATGGATGATCAGACCGGAAGACGGGCACGGGGCCAGGAACGAGAAGTCGAACAGGTTCGCGGGCGGGGCAACGGAGATAAAGCCTTCCACTTCCGGACGGCGCATCAGGAGCTGCATGCCGATCCAGGCGCCGAAGGAGAAGCCGGCGATCCAGCAGGAGCGGGCGTCCGGATGAACGGTCTGTGCCCAGTCCAGTGCTGCCGCTGCATCTGAAAGCTCGCCCTGGCCGTGGTCGAACGCACCCTGCGAACGGCCAACGCCGCGGAAGTTGAAGCGCAGGACGGCAAAGCCGCGCTGAGCGTACATATAGTACAGCTGGTAGACGACCTGGTTGTTCATCGTGCCGCCGAATTGCGGATGCGGATGAAGCACGAGAGCAATCGGAGCGTTCCGCTTCTTTGCGGGATGGAACCGGCCTTCCAGCCGGCCGGCGGGACCGTTAAAGATCACCTCAGGCATGAAGCGCAATGTCCTCAGTCTTGGCCCGTTTTCAAGGGGCTAAAAAGCCCAGCGGGCGGATCGGGTTTTGTCTACGTGAAAGCCCTAAGTCTAAACTTGACTCATAGGTTCCGAGTTTCTAAAACCCTTGTTTAGAATTATTCGAAACTCGGCATGGCGTCCTCAGGGTGCCGTTGGAGCGGCTGCTACCCCAAAAAGGCCGGCGCGTCGTTTCGCATTTGGGCACCTTTACGCCATCCGTCCGGAAAATTTCAAGTTTTCCGTGCGCGGTAAGCGATAAAACCGTGCCGGGATCGAATCATCGTCCAAAACACGTAAGCAGACGGCAGTCATGAACGCGAAGCGGCCACATGTTTATCTGGATCACAATGCGGGCGCGCCGATGCGTCCCGCTGTGAAAGATCGCATGATCGAGGTCATGAGCGACGTGGGCAATGCGTCGTCCGTGCACAGCGATGGCCGCCGGGCGCGAGCCCGGATCGAGGCCGCGCGCGAGGCTGTGGCTCAGCTCTGTGGTGCGCGCAGCCGTGCTGTTACCTTTGTTTCGGGCGGCACGGAAGCCAACATGACGGTCCTGACGCCGCAATGGCAGGATCAGGGCGCGCCTTTCTATTTGGACCGGCTGCTGCGCAGCGCCGTTGAGCATCCCTCCGTCACGGCTGGCGGCCGTTTTGCAGCCATGTCCCAAGAGGTTCTGCCGGTCACAGCTGATGGAAACGTCCGGCTGGAGGATCTGGAACAGCGTCTCGCCGCTGGAGAGCCTGCGCTTGTCTCCGTGATGGCTGCCAATAATGAGACCGGAGTGATCCAGCCGCTGGAAGAGATCGGCCGTCTGGTCAAGGCAGCCGGTGGCTTCTTTCATGTGGATGCGGTTCAGGCCGCAGGCCGCATGCCGATCGATCTGAATGCCTGGCAGGCCGATGCGGTCACTCTGTCGGCCCATAAGTTCGGTGGTCCGCAGGGCATGGGCGCGGTCGTCGTCCGTTCCACCGCGCGGGTGCCCGCTGCGCTTCTGACCGGTGGCGGTCAGGAAAACTGGCACAGGGCAGGTACGGAAAATACCGCCGGGATCGCCGGGTTTGGTGTGGCGGCTGAGGAAGCTGCCGCTGAAGGCGCCGATAGTGCCCGCATGAAGGGGCTTCAGGACTCGCTTGAGGCGGGTCTGAGGACTATATGTCCGGATGTGACGATCTTTGGCGCGGCAGCGCCCCGGCTCGCCAACACCACTTGCTTTGCAGTTGAAGGTGTTGCTGCTGAAACCGCGCTGATCGCCTTTGACCTGGAGAGGATATCGCTGTCGTCGGGATCTGCCTGTTCCTCAGGCAAGGTTTCGGTGTCCCATGTGCTCAGCGCCATGGGCGTGGACGAGGCGGCAGCCCGTTGCGCCCTGCGTGTCAGCCTTGGGTGGAACAGCACAGAAGCAGATGTTGCCCGTTTTCTGGAGGTCTGGCCGTCCATTGTCGACCGGCTGAACCCCAAGGCCCGGAGCCGGGCCGCCTGAACGGGTAAAAGAGGAAATTCAGCGCCGGGCTCAGCTCTGGCGCGGCATCCAACGGCCGTAGCCGCGCGTATCCGGAAGGGGAAGCGCGCTTGGCGGGCCAGACATTGAAAAGCGGGGCGCAGGTCCCGATGAGACGGAGTAAACGACATGCCGGCTGTGCAGGAGACGATCGACAGGGTCAAGGAGATCGATGTCGATCAGTACAAATATGGCTTTGTCACCGAGATCGAGTCCGAAGTCGGCGCCAAGGGCCTTTCGGAAGAAACGGTCCGGTTCCTTTCGGCCAAGAAGAATGAGCCGGAATGGATGACCGAATGGCGCCTGGATGCGCTGCGCCGCTTCCAGACCATGGAAGAGCCCACCTGGGCCCGTGTCTCCTATCCGAAGATCGATCTCGATGCGCTTTATTACTGGGCGTCCCCGAAGTCCGTTGAAGGCCCAAAGAGCCTGGATGAAGTTGATCCGGAGCTGCTGGCGACCTACGAAAAGCTCGGCATTCCGCTGCGCGAGCAGGAAATCCTAGCGGGCGTCGAGCCGAAGAACCGGGTCGCCGTCGACGCTGTGTTCGACAGTGTGTCCGTCGTCACCACCTTTAAGGAAGAGCTGAAGAAGGCCGGTGTCATTTTCTGCTCCATCTCCGAGGCGCTGCGCGAACATCCGGACCTGGTCAAGAAGTACCTCGGCTCCGTGGTGCCGGTCACCGACAACTATTATGCGACGCTGAACTCGGCAGTCTTCTCCGACGGCTCCTTCGTCTATATTCCGGAAGGCGTCCGCTGCCCGATGGAATTGTCGACCTATTTCCGCATCAACGAGCAGAACACCGGCCAGTTCGAGCGCACGCTGATCATTGCCGAGAAGGGGTCTTACGTCTCCTATCTGGAAGGCTGTACGGCACCCCAGCGCGATGAAAACCAGCTGCACGCAGCCGTGGTCGAGCTGATCGCTCTCGATGATGCCGAAATCAAGTACTCCACGGTCCAGAACTGGTTCCCGGGCGACAAGGACGGCAAGGGCGGCATCTACAACTTCGTCACCAAGCGCGGCGATTGCCGGGGCAAGAACTCGAAGATCTCCTGGACCCAGGTGGAAACCGGGTCTGCGGTCACCTGGAAGTATCCGTCCTGCATCCTGCGCGGCGACAATTCCCGTGGCGAGTTCTACTCGATCGCCGTTTCCAATGGCTATCAGCAGGTGGACAGCGGCACCAAGATGATCCACCTCGGCAAGAACACGTCGAGCCGGATCATTTCCAAGGGCATTTCCGCAGGCAAGTCCCAGAACACCTATCGTGGTCTGGTCTCTGCCCACAAGAAGGCCTCCAACGCCCGCAACTTCACCCAGTGCGACTCGCTGCTGATCGGTCAGGACTGCGGTGCGCACACGGTGCCCTACATCGAGAGCAAGAACGCGACGGCCCAGTTCGAGCACGAGGCAACCACCTCGAAGATCTCCGACGACCAGATGTTCTACTGTCAGCAACGCGGCATGAACGAAGAAGAGGCCGTGGCGCTTATCGTCAACGGTTTCGTCAAGGACGTGATCCAGCAGCTGCCGATGGAATTCGCCGTCGAAGCCCAGAAGCTGATCTCGATCAGTTTGGAAGGGTCTGTGGGGTGATGACCGTTCCCTCCTTTCGTCATCCTCGGGCTTGTCCCGAGGATCTGCCGACCTGGGAGGAATAGGCCATGTCGGGGTTTGTTTACATGATGTCAGACAAACCCCGGGGTGTGATCTACACCGGCGTGACCAGCGATCTGCCAAAGCGGATATGGGAGCATCGCGAAGGAATCCGGAAAGGGTTCACGTCGAAGTACAAGGCCAGGAACCTTGTCTGGTTCGAAAGCCACCCGAGCATCGTCTTGGCGATCCAGAGGGAAAAGTCTTTGAAGCGCTACCGGCGCGACTGGAAAATCGAGTTGATTGAAGGGCTGAACCCGACCTGGATCGACCTTTATGAGAGAATGGACGAAATCGAAAATGCCTACCAACCGCACCGCAATACGAGGAAGTGGGATGACTACAATTAGTCGTCGGCATCTTCGCGCGGACAGGCGGGTAGATCCTCGGGACAGGCCCGAGGATGACGAGGTTCAGACTGTTCGCACGAGAGTTGAATGATGAACCCCGATGTTGCCGCCAAACAGTTGATTTCGATCTTTCTGGAAGGGCGCTTTAGCTGAGAGTTCGCCCTCTTTCGTCATCCTCGGGCTTGTCCCGAGGATCTGCCAGTCTAGCTCGATCTGTATGAACGAAGGGACGAAATCAAGAATGTCTATCAACCGCACGAAACGGCGAGGAAGTGGGATGACTATATTTAGCCGCTGGCATCTTCGGGCGGAGAGTGCGGTAGATCCTCGGGACAGGCCCGAGGATGACGGAGTTTTCAATTTCCGCATAAGTGTAACCCGGGGCTAGGGTGATGACCGCAGTTAGCATCGATAAGCCAGCCATGCTGGAAATCTATAGCCGATACTTGGAAGTCGTCGATTCAGTTCGCTCAATAATTCAGGAAAGTGTCTGGTCTCATCGCGCATTGGCTCATTGGAGATACGATAAATTGGAAATCGTGGTTCCAGAGAGGACAATCGGACTAATATATAGTTTCTGGTGGAGTGCTGGAGTTCTGATTTGGACTGACGAAACCTTACTCCGTTCTGGGGATGACGCTTGTTCAAAATCATTTTTTCTGAATTCGGATGCATTTGATGCGGAGATTACGGTCTCTGACATCATCAATACGATTGAGCCGCAGTTCGAAGAAGCTGTTAAGCGAGCTAAACGTGAGTGGGATGTAAAAAATCTTGAATGGTCTGCAAACGATCATGAATTGCCCGCTGATGACAACGATTAACAAACCGGACTGTCAGTCCGGACTGAAATGAGGACCATCTCAATGCTTGAGATCAAGAACCTGCACGCCCGCATTGCCGAAGACGGATCTGAAATCCTGCGCGGCATCGACCTGACCGTGAAACCGGGCGAAATCCACGCCATCATGGGGCCGAACGGCTCGGGCAAGTCCACCCTGTCCTACATTCTGGCAGGCAAGGAAGACTACGAGATCACCGAAGGCGAGATCCTGTTCAACGGTGAGAATCTTCTGGAGATGGAGCCGGACGAGCGCGCGGCTGCCGGTGTGTTCCTGGCCTTCCAGTATCCGATCGAGATCCCGGGCGTTGCCACGATGGAATTCCTGAAGACTGCCATCAACGCACAGCGCAAGGCGCGCGGCGAAGATGCCCTGTCCATTCCGGATTTCATGAAGCTGGTGAAGGCCAAGTCCGCGGACCTCAACGTCACCATGGACATGCTGAAGCGCCCGCTGAACGTCGGTTTCTCCGGCGGTGAGAAGAAGCGTGCGGAAATCCTTCAGATGGCCCTGCTTGAGCCGAAGCTCTGCGTGCTCGATGAGACGGACTCGGGCCTCGACATCGACGCCCTGCGCATCGTGTCCGAAGGCGTCAACAAGCTGCGCTCGCCGGAGCGTTCCATGATCGTCATCACCCACTATCAGCGCCTGCTCGACCATATCGTCCCGGATGTCGTTCACGTCCTCTCCAAGGGCAAGATCGTCAAGACCGGGGGCAAGGAACTGGCTCTGGAGCTGGAAAAGAACGGTTACGCCGATTACGTCGGCGAAGCAGCCTGAGCGGGGTGGGAGACATGAACGTGACCACACCGATCAATCTGACGCAGGCGGAAGCAGGTCTCGTGGACCGGTTCGACGCCGCGCGGACGGGTCTTGCCGGGTCTGATGCCGTTGCGGCTCTGAGAGCCGAAGCTGCCGGTCAGATCAAGGCCAAGGGCCTGCCGCACCGCCGGGTCGAGGAATATAAGTATTCCGACCTTCGTGCTTTCTTGAAGTCCGCAGCCCCTCTGGCAGCTGCCGTGACCACGGATGAGGCAAAGGCAGCGCTCGCGGCAGCAGAAACCCTTGGTGGTCTCGACCGCTACCGGATCGTGATTGCCAACGGATCTTATGTTGCTGATCTCAGCGACATTGAAGCCCTCAGCGCTGAAGGCGTGAGCGTTACCGACTTCAATGCTGCTCTCGCCGGTACAAACGGCGCAGCGCTCCTGGCGCAGCCGAAGTCTGCTGGTGCCGATGGCGTTCTGGCCCTTAACACGGCTTTCGTTCAGGGCGGCGTCGTCTTGAGCGTGAAGGCGGGCGCCGAGGTGTCCAAGCCGGTCGAGCTGGTGCAGATCGCTGTCAGCGAAGGGGCACAGGTAACCCGCTGCCGCGTGGAACTGGGGGAAGGCGCCAAGCTGCGTCTGGTCGAGACCTTTGCGGGCAAGGCCGGGGCAGGGGAAACCAATGCGGTCTTTGACTATGACGTTGCAGATAAGGCTCAGCTGGCGGCCACCCGTCTTCTGACCAGCGAAGGCGCAGGGGCTGTTTTGGCAACCACTCTGTCGCGTATTGGTGCAGATGCGGAATTGAAGACCCTCGGCTTCATCGCCGGGCCGGACTTCACCCGGAACCAGCAGTTCGTTGCTTTCACGGGTGAGAACTCCGAAGCCAAGATCTATGGAGTCACACTGGCGCGCGGCAAGGCTCTGGCCGATCAGACCCTGATCGTCGACCATGCTGTTCCCCACTGCAACAGCCGTGAGTTCTTCAAGACGGTTCTCGACGACGATGCCCGTGGCGTCTATCAGGGGCGCATCAATGTGGCCCAGCACGCCCAGAAGACCGACGGCGAAATGATGACCCAGGCTCTGCTCCTCTCCGAAGGCGCGGAAATGGCCAACAAGCCGGAGCTGGAGATCTTCGCCGACGACGTGATCTGTGCCCACGGTGCGACCTGCGGCGAGATTGATGATGATCTGCTGTTCTATCTGCGTGCCCGTGGCATTCCGCTGGACGAAGCCAAAACCCTTCTCGTTCTGGCTTTTCTCTCCGAAGCCATTGAAGAGTTTGGCGAAGAGGATGTAACGGAAGCCCTGGAACAGCGCGTCCGCGACTGGCTGGCTGCGAAGTAAAAAGCGAACTGCAAATCCGCAGCGTTGCTGGGGGTATCACCTTTCCCTCTGGAACAGGCCGGACTGCAGGTCCGGGTGAGGGAACGGGGGTTCTGTCGTCCGGAGCTTGCCCCTCACCCCAGCCCTCTCCCCTGAGGGGAGAGGGGGCAGGCTCTGGAACCGGTGGTTTTGGAGCAAGAGATATGAACGGCGCGCGAAGAACAGCGGAGAATGGGAATGGCGGGTGACATCGTCCTTTGGGGTGCCTTGAATTCCGGGCACTCCTATAAGGCCAGGCTGTATCTTCTGCTCGCCGGGGTCGACCACGCATATAACCGTGTCGATCTCTCCATTCCGCGCGCCGAGCGGCCCGCCGATTTCCGGGCGGTTTCACCCTATGGTGAGGTGCCGGTTTTGAAGCATGGACCACAGGTTCTCGCCCAGTCGAATGCGATCCTTCTGCATCTTGTCCGCTCCTGCGGGAAATTCGGGGTGGAGGACGCTGCCGGTCTCGATCAGATTACCCAATGGCTGTTCTGGGAAGCGAACCGGATCGGGCGCTCTTATCCGAACTACCGTTACTGCCGGCTGTTGGACCCGAACGTGGATCCGGGGCTGCTCGGCTGGTTCGAGGCGACGGCCAAGGACGATCTGGCGTTCATGGATCAGGTTCTGGCGGAAAAGGACTTCCTGACCGGGCAGTTTTCCGTCGCGGATATTTCCTGTGCGGCTTACCTTCTTTATGGCGATCTGAAGCGTCTGGAGCTGGGCGATTATGCCCATGTCGAAGCCTGGCTGGACCGGATCAGGGCCATGTCAGGATGGCAGCATCCGTTCGAAGTGATGGGATGAATGAAAAGCATGTATGACGTTGAAGCCATCCGCAGGGATTTTCCGATCCTGTCGCGTGAGGTCTATGGCAAGCCGCTGGTCTATCTGGACAATGGCGCATCCGCGCAAAAGCCGCAGGCCGTGATTGATGCGGTCACCAAGGCCTATTCGATGGAATATTCCAATGTCCACCGTGGCCTGCATTTCCTGTCGAATCTGGCGACCGACAATTATGAAGCTGCGCGGGAAAAGGTCCGCCGCTTCCTGAATGCTCCCTCGGTGGACGAGATCGTCTTCACCCGGTCCTCGACTGAGGCGATCAATCTGGTGTCCTACGGCCTGGGTCCGGATCACTTCAGCGAAGGCGACGAGATCGTTCTGTCGATCATGGAGCATCACTCCAACATCGTGCCCTGGCACTTCCACCGCGAGCGCAATGGCGCGAAGCTGAAGTGGGTCTATGTGCGCGAGGATGGGTCCTTCGACCTCGACGCCTTTGCGGACACGCTGTCGCACCGCACCAAACTGGTGGCAATCACCCACATGTCCAACGTTCTGGGCACGGTGGTGCCGATCAAGGAGGTGTGCCGGATCGCTCACGAACGTGGCATTCCGGTGCTGGTCGATGGCAGCCAGGGCGCGGTTCACCTGCCGGTGGATGTGCAGGATCTGGATTGCGACTATTATGTCTTCACCGGCCACAAGGTCTATGGCCCGTCGGGCATCGGTGTGCTTTGGGCAAAGACCGAGAAGCTGAAGGCCATGCGCCCCTTCATGGGCGGCGGTGAGATGATCATGGACGTCACCGAGGACAGGGTGACCTATAATGAGCCGCCGCACCGGTTCGAGGCGGGCACCCCGCCGATTGTTCAGGCCATCGGTCTTGGCGCGGCGCTGGACTATATGGATGCGATCGGCCGGGAACGGATTGCGGCGCATGAGGCGGATCTGGCAGCCTATGCCCATCAGCGGCTGGCAGAGATCAACTCCCTGCGCATCTTTGGCACTGCGCCTGGCAAGGGGGCAATCGTCTCCTTCGAGCTTCAGGGCGCCCATGCCCATGACGTCTCGACGATCATTGACCGGGCCGGGGTTGCGGTGCGTGCCGGGACCCATTGTGCCCAGCCGCTCTTGGCAAGATACGGTGTGACGTCTACATGTCGGGCAAGTTTTGGTCTCTACAACACGCGGGCGGAAGTCGACGTGCTGGTTGAGGCCCTGATCAAGGCACAGGCATTCTTCGCCTGAGGACGGATGATATGAGCGAGATGACGACCATCGACACCAATGCCGCCGGAGAGGAACTGCGCACCGACGTGGCTGCGACCTCCAGCATTCCGGCCGCAGAACTGGACCGTCTGACCAACGACATCATCAGCGCGCTGAAGACCGTCTACGATCCGGAAATCCCCTGCGACATCTACGAGCTTGGCCTGATCTACAAGGTCGACATCGAGGATGACCGCTCGATCAACATCGACATGACCTTGACCGCGCCCGGGTGCCCGGTTGCCGGTGAAATGCCGGGCTGGGTGCAGAACGCTGTCGAAGCCGTTCCTGGTATCGGGCAGGTCAATGTGGACATGGTGTTTGATCCGCCCTGGTCTCCCGAACGCATGTCGGACGAGGCCAAGGTGGCCCTCAACTGGTATTGAGTTTGTTGGGGCAGGGGTTTTGAACCTTTGCCCGAATACCTATATCCTGACTGAAGGACTCGAAATTTGATGCCCTCAGGCATCTTGTCCCGGGCGAAGAGGATGACATGGGCGCAGCGCGCAAATTCCAGGTGATGACACTGACCGACGCCGCAGCTGAACGGGTGCGCGAGCTGGTCGAGAACTCTGACAAGGATGTTCTGGGCCTGCGCGTCGGGATCAAAAAGGGCGGCTGCGCCGGCATGGAATACACCATGGAGCTGGTCGAGGAAGCGAAAGCCGGTGACGATGTCATCGAAAACAAGGGTGCACGGCTCTATGTTGACCCCTCTGCCGTTCTGTTCCTGTTGGGCACGGAAATGGACTTCGAGGTGACCAAATTCCGCTCCGGATTCATCTTCAAGAATCCGAATGAAGTATCGGCATGCGGTTGCGGCGAATCCGTCTCGCTGCAGGCTGCCGACCCCAGCGCGGTTTCTGCCGGCGCTTAAGGAAGCACTTTTGATGCCCAGTTTTTTCGAGCGGCTCCGTGCCGACAGTATTGCTGTCTGGCAGGACTATATCTGTCATGAGTTCGTCAATCGTCTCTCTGACGGAAGCCTGCCCGAAGAAGCGTTCCGAACGTATCTGGCGCAGGATTATCTCTTTCTCATTCAGTTCTCCCGGGCCCATGCGCTTGCCGTCTACAAGGCCGGCAATCTGTCGGACATGCACGAGGGCCTCGCTGGCTTGAAGGCAATCATGGACACGGAAATGGATCTCCATGTCGGCCTTTGCGCCGGTTGGGGACTGTCCAAGTCTGATCTGGAGGCACTGCCGGAGGCGAGCCAGACCATCGCATACACACGTTTCGTTCTGGAAACCGGCCTGCGTGGGGACTTGCTGGACCTTCAGGTTGCTTTGGCCCCATGCATTCTGGGATACGCGGAAATTGGCCGGCTGAATGAAGAGGCCCAGCCGCAGGGGCCGACTTCGTCGGCCTACCGGAACTGGCTGGATGAGTATTCAGGAAAGGCCTATCAGTCTGTCGCTCAGGCGTTTTCAGACTGGATGGACCGGACGGCGGAACGCTATCTGACCGAAGCGCGGTATCCCTCGCTGCTGAAGACCTTCTCTCAGGCAAGCACTCTGGAGACTGACTTCTGGCAGATGGGACTGAATGCCGCTCAGTAAGGCAAGGGTTCTGTCTTGACGGCGCCGGGAAAGCTGCGGACCGGGGGCTGAGACCTCAGGCGACCTCGGTACGCTCTCTCAGATCTTTTTCCGTGACCACAAGATTTCGGCCGTTCCGCTTGGCCGTATAGAGCGCTTCATCGGCACGGGCGACAATGCTGTGCGCCGTATCTCCCCGGCTGTAGATGGAGATGCCGATGGAAACCGTTACCCGGCCCAGGTTCTCGCCAGTCGACCGTTTGAGCAGTTCCTTGGACATGACCGAGCTGCGGATCTTCTCGGCGACATTGCGCGCTGCCACCAGATCCGAACGCGGCAGAATGATAGCGAATTCCTCGCCGCCGTAGCGGCAGGGGACATCATGCGATTTCACGCTTTGCTTGGTCGTTAAAGCGACAAGGCGCAGCACCTGGTCCCCGGTCTGGTGGCCATAGGTATCGTTGAAACGCTTGAAATGGTCGATGTCCGTGAGCAGCAGGCACAGGGGCTCAGCAGTATGTTGTGCCTGAGCGAGGCACTGCTCCAGAGCGGTATCGAAATGCTTACGATTGCCCAGGGTGGTCAATTCATCGGTCAGGGATTCGTAGCGGATCGCTTCCAGATTGGACTGAAGCGCCTCGAACTGGCGCTTCGATTCCAGAAGCTGAGCCTCAAGCGTGTTGTTCGCAAGGACGGCCTCACGCGTTGCGTGCAGCATCACGGAGATGAAGGCTTCCACCTTCTTGGGCTCATTGAGTTCAGGCAGAATGCTGGCAGCTTTCCGGAGCGAGGTCCCATACTCCGAGGCTGCGTCCACGCTGTGGGCCAGCGTCTCGATCAACCCCTCCACTTCCTTGGAGACCTTGGAGCCGACATCACTGAGTCGGTCGCCAAGACGGGTCGGGGAGAGATACTTTGCATAAAGCTGCTGCATGTCCTCGGAAGAAATGCTTCCCTTGTGACGCAGGATCTCATTGATTGCCCGGTTCAGGCCGTGATTATAGCCCGAGGAATAGGTGTACCAGAGCTCATAGCTCTTTGGGTAAGCAGGCAGACTGTTTCGCTTTATGTAGGAAATGGCGGATTCACCGTAGACGATGGTCCGTTTGAAGTCGTCATCTTCTGCCATTTTTCGCCCACTTCCAAAAACAGATAAACTCATCACTCGGATGAAAACCACCTATCGTCAATTTCTACAATAACGCTTAAGTTAAAGTTAAAGAGGCTGGGTGATTGGCGTCTGGTGCGGGTTCTGTTTGGCGACCGAGCGTTGAGACAAGGTTAGCTGGATCTCTGCATAGGTTGCATCTTATTGATACATCAAATTTGAATGGTTTTTAATTATAGATTTTGTTTGAAGGATTATTAGGGCACTCACAAGAGATAGTGTGTATTTCTTCAAGACCGTCCCGCCGCCCAAGTTCATGATGCAGGTGTTCGGGGCGCCGGCTTTGAAATTGTTCAGTTGAAGCTGGAACTATTGAAATGTTTGGCATTTGCTTGACGGGCAAGATCAGTCCGATGCTTTGCAAACATGTCCGGTAGAAACAAAAAGCCCCGGATTACTCCGGGGCTTTATGAAAATATTTTCAGGAAGCTTTCTTGGGGCGCGGCTCCCGGAGGATGAAGGCGGGAATATGTCCGCCGATCCCGAAGGCCGGTTCGCTTCTGTCCTGGCGGCCGCCGCCGCGGGGCGAGGCGTTCCGATCGCCGCGAGCATTCCGGTCCCCGCGGGAAGGGCGTTCGGAGCGCACTGGACGCGGCTGCTGTTCGGCATCCGCGCTTTCGTCCGTGTTAGCTGCGATCGGGGTAGCTTCAGCTGCAGCCTTGGGCGCGCGGCGGCGAGGTGCTCTCGTGGCTGCCGGTTTTTCCTGAGCTGCGATTTCCGTGCTCTGTTCGGCGCTGGCTTCGGTACCTTCCACGACCGCATCTTTCCGGCTGGAGCGGGATCTGGGGGCGCGCTTCTTGGGGGAGGCTGCCTGGTTGTCCTGCTCCTCCGGAGAGGTCTTTGCGGCAGCGTTGCGTCCACCCCGGCGGCGGGCCTTACGCTCTTCGGCTGCAGCTTCGAAGTCCACCGGCTCGCCCGTCCATTCGATAGACTGCTTGGTCAGTGTTTCGATGGCGTTCAGATACTTCTGGTCTTCGCCCGTTACGATGGTGAAGGCGGCGCCCGTCCGTCCGGCGCGGCCAGTGCGGCCAATACGGTGAACGTAGTCTTCCGCATGGATCGGAACGTCATAGTTGAAGACGTGGCTCACGTCCGGAATGTCCAGTCCGCGCGCAGCAACGTCGCTGGCGACCAGAAGCGTGACATTCCCCTTCCGGAAGTTGTCCAGCATCATCATGCGGGTGCGCTGGTCCATATCGCCATGAAGCGCACCGACATTGTAGCCGTGACGCTCAAGAGACCGGAACAGTGTGGTGATATCACGCTTGCGGTTGCAGAAGACGATCGCGTTCTTGAGGTCTTCGGCGGTTTCAAGCAGCTCGCGCAAGGCTGCGCGCTTTTCGAAATCTGCGCTTCCGGCAGCCTTCAGCTGCTGAGTGACATTCGCCGATGTGGACGACTGAGCCGCGACTTCGATCTGGGCAGGGTTCTGCAGGAACGTGTCCGTCAAACGCTGGATTTCCGGCGGCATGGTGGCCGAGAAGAACAGGGTCTGGCGGGTGAATGGGATAAGTTTGCAGATGCGTTCGATATCCGGGATGAAACCCATGTCGAGCATACGGTCTGCTTCATCGATGACCAGGATTTCGACCCCCTGAAGCATCAGCTTGCCGCGTTCGACGTGATCGAGCAGACGGCCCGGCGTCGCGATCAGCACATCCGCGCCGCGGTCGATTTTCTTGTCCTGTTCACCGAAGGACACGCCGCCGATCAGCAGGGCGACGTTCAGCTTGTGATTGACGCCGTACTTGTCGAAATTTTCCTGAACCTGTGCGGCAAGCTCGCGCGTCGGCTCAAGAATGAGCGTGCGGGGCATACGGGCCCGGGCACGGCCCTTTTCAAGGAGCGTGAGCATCGGCAGCGTGAAGCTGGCGGTCTTGCCTGTTCCCGTCTGAGCGATGCCCAATACATCCCGGCGTTCGAGTACAAGAGGAATGGCGCCTGCCTGAATGGCCGTCGGTTCGGAGTATCCAGCGGCTTCAACTGCGGCGAGAACCTTCTCGCTAAGGCCGAGACTATTAAATGACATAGAGCGGGGTGCCCGGTAGGTTATTGCAAGGATGATGAGATCTTCCAGCCGACTGCGGCCAGGTTGCGCACACCCTACATTTGTTCGCTTGCGTGTCAATGATTGCGAGGGGGGAATGGCGCAGAAATTCGCCAGATATGCCTCTGGAAGCCTATTTCGGTTAACAAGGCGGGTTGTATCCGCGCGAAAGGCTTCTCATTGCGGGTTTCCGGCTTGCGATTGACGCAGGTGCGGACGGCTCCGTTTACCCAATGGCAGCGGGAGGCGTCCGGATTTTCAGGCGGGGATACGGAACGAGGACCGGGTCTGTGCGGGCCGCTGGTTGCCTGTCCAGCTTGAATCAAGCAGCACATAATCACGCGCGAAGCGGCGGCGCAGCTCCCGGGCTGCCGGAGACCCGGCGAGCGATTGCGCAATTTCCTTCACGCGGGCGGAGGTGGAGATCTTCGGCGCTTTGGGGCCGATGTCGACACGCGCACGTTCCCACAACTGGCCACGCAGACGGGACCATTGCAGGTGCAGGCGGTCCATGGACAGGATCAGGTCCGGAACAATACGGCCTTCATGCTTCAGGATCGACGTTTGCGTCCGCAGCTGGTTGTCGCAGGACATGTCGGACGTCGTCGCCACACGGGCGGCGAACTGGTCGAGCGTCATCTCCTTCGAGAAGCCGTTGTCAGCAAAGAACGTGGGAAGCGGCGCATCGCTCTCAATCACGGAGACGAAACTATCCGCCACCCGTTCGAACGGATTCTGGATGAGGGCGAAAACAAACGCGTCAGGCAGCTTGCGCTGCAGATCCCGGGCCGTATAGAGGTCGGTATCACGATGCCACACGAGGGCCGGGTCCGGTTGTCTTTGGCTGAAAGCCTGTGAAGAGAGCGTAGCGCGTCTTGAACCTCCGATGTCAGAAGCTTCCCTGAAGGTTTCTGCTGAGCTGGACAGGCGGTCGATAAGTCTGGAGAGGGTGCGCGCGGGGCACCCGGGAATACGAGCGTAAGCGACCTTGATGTCCGGGAAGGTCACAAAATGATGTTCCCGGAGCGGCCGCCTTCTGCGGTCTATGGCTGAATACAATGAATGAAGCATAGGAAAAAATCCCAAAATCCGAGCTTAGAAGTAACGTATCATTATCGCTGCGTCAATTTGTTCGGAACGGGGCGGAGCTTAAAAAATAACCCTGTTCAAAATTTGACCCATCAAATGTCCAGATCTTCCGCGAATTCGGCATTGTCCTGAATGAAACGGAACCTGGCTTCAGGCTTGTTGCCCATGAGGCGCTCGACCGTGTCGCTTGTCTCTTCTTCCGCCATTTCCGAGATCGCCACACGCAGCATCGTCCGCTTGGACGGATCCATGGTGGTTTCCTTCAGCTGGGCCGGCAGCATTTCGCCAAGGCCCTTGAAACGTCCGATCTCCACTTTGGACTTGCCCTTGAAGACGGTCGCCATGAGCTCGTCCTTGTGAGCGTCGTCGCGAGCATACAGGGTCTTGCCGCCTTGTGATAGGCGGTAAAGCGGGGGCACAGCCAGGAATAGGTGCCCGTTGCGGATCATGGCCGGCATTTCCCGGTAGAAGAAGGTGATCAGCAGGGATGCGATATGGGCGCCGTCCACGTCCGCATCGGTCATGATCACGACCTTCTCATAGCGCAGATCCTCGTCGCGGTACTGGGTGCGGGTGCCGCAGCCCAGGGCCTGGATCAGGTCGGCGAGCTGCTGGTTCGCAACCAGCTTGTCACGGCCCGCATTGGCGACGTTCAGGATCTTGCCCCGCAGTGGGAGGACCGCCTGGTTGGCGCGGTTGCGCGCCTGTTTGGCGGAACCACCTGCCGAGTCTCCCTCCACGATGAAGAGTTCCGTGCCATCCGCCTGATTGGCAGAGCAATCGGCCAGCTTGCCGGGAAGCCGCAGCTTGCGGACGGCAGTCTTGCGGGCGACGTCTTTTTCCTGGCGGCGGCGCAGACGTTCCTCGGCCCGGTCAATCACCCATTCCAGCAGCTTGTTGGCCTGGTTGGGGGACGCAGTCAGCCAGTGGTCGAAGGCATCGCGGACAGCGGTTTCGGCAATGCGGGTTGCCTCGTTCGTGGCCAGCTTGTCCTTGGTCTGGCCAACGAATTCCGGCTCGCGGATAAAGACTGACAGCATGCCGCCGGCGGAGGTCATGACGTCGTCGCCGGTGATCAGCGCAGCCTTCTTGTTGTTGGTCAGCTCGCCATAGGACTTGAGGCCGCGCAGCAGCGCATAGCGGAAACCGGCTTCGTGAGTGCCGCCTTCCGGTGTCGGAACGGTGTTACAGTAGGAGTTGACGAAACCGTCGCCAGCATACCAGGTGACCGCCCATTCGACCGCACCATGGCCACCGGATTTGCCGGTGGTGCCGGCGAAGATATCATCAACGACGCGCCGTTCCTTTTTCAGCTTCTCTGCCAGGAAGTCACGCAGGCCGCCGGGGAAATGGAACACGGCTTCCGCGGGCGTGCTGTCCTTTTCGTCCAGCAGCTCAGGCGCACAGTGCCACCGGATTTCAACGCCGCCAAAGAGATAGGCTTTCGAGCGGGCCATGGCCAGGAGACGGGCGGGCTTGAACTTGGCACCGCGCCCGAAGATTTCATGGTCGGGCTTGAAGCGGACCAGTGTCCCGCGCCGGTTCTGGGTGTCGCCAACCAGCTCGAGCGGGCCTTGCGGCAGGCCGCGCTGGAAGCGCTGGCGGTAGAGCTTGCGGGCGCGGGCAACCTCGACGATCAGATCTTCCGACAGGGCATTGACCACGGAAATGCCGACGCCATGCAGACCGCCGGAGGTTTCATAGACCTTGCTGTCGAACTTACCGCCCGCGTGAAGTGTGGTCATGATCACTTCAAGCGCCGACTTGTCCTTGAACTTCGGATGCGGGTCGACTGGGATGCCGCGGCCGTTGTCCGTAACGGTCAGATAACCCTCACTATCAAGGGAAACGTCGATCCAGGTGGCGTGACCGGCAACGGCCTCGTCCATGGAGTTGTCGATGACTTCGGCGAAGAGGTGGTGCAGGGCGCGTTCGTCCGTGCCACCGATATACATGCCAGGACGGCGGCGGACCGGTTCAAGTCCCTCGAGAACCTCGATGTCGGCAGCCGAGTATTCCCCATCGGGCCGGATGGCGGGGGCGGCAACCGGCTTGATGGCAGGCTTGGGCGCGCTCTGGAAAGGCAGGTCGTCCTCTCTGGCTTCAGCCGCGTTGCCACCAAACAAATCGCTTTTACCGCTCATAGAATCCTGTCCATCCTTTGCCGGGCTTTGGGTTGGTCCGGTTCCGTATCGTGCTCATTAACACGTTTTTCCCCGCCACCGGCGGGAGCCGGGCTGAGTGCCTTGCCTTTGCCCTAAACGTCTTTTGCCCGAATCAAAAGAGATTGTCTCAGAACAAAGCTGGAACATCAAAGCGCAAGCGCGGAACTCCCCCGTTTTAAACAGGCTGGTTTGCAGATTTATTCATTCCAGCAACCGAAAATGAACCGGCTGGTGCTCAGATATCTGTCTGACGGCCCGGTACCGTACCGAAGGGGTTTGGGTCCGGTGCGAGGGGGAAGGAGCGGGAGTGAGGTGCGTGCAGAAACCGCATTTTACTCTCTCTGGGCGAAGTTGATGAGGTGGGATGGTTAAACTGTGTCCTTTTGGCAACTGTTCCCCAGGGAGTCGCGTACTGCCCCTGAATGCGGCGTTGCTGCCGCGGTTCGGCCATGTTTCAACATCATCCGGTAGAGGTCTTCCAAGGAGCCAATGTCCGTTCAACTTGAACCTGGCAATGGCTGACCCGGAAAATTGGGCGACGAATGGAGCGGCTTGGAAATTGGGCAGATTTGATCTTGGCAAAATGGGCAGAATAAGCCGGCTTGACGAGATGAATCCCCCGAACTGCCACATTCAGACCCTGAAAGGCCCAAGTCTGGTCGAATTGCACGGATACAGTGTGAAACAGATGGGACAGGGATACGACAGGCCTAGAGAGTTCAAGATCATGTCCGCATTGCGGGACCTTATCATAACGGCAGGTGTGGCTGCCGGCGTTGTCACGATGGCCCTGAGCGGTCAGGCGGCTTACGCGTTTGACGGCACGCCGACGCAGACCAAGCCCTTGTCACTGGAAACGATCTCTCCGAGTGAGGCGCTGCGCTACGGTGCGCGCCAGTATTATTCCGGCGACAAGGCCGGTGCGCTGAACTCCCTGCGTTACGCTGCTGAAAACGGTCAACCCATGGCCGCCTGGAAGCTCGGCGAAATGTATGCCTCAGGCGATGGGGTTAAGGAAGACGACCTCAAGGCCTTCGAATATTACAGCCAGATCGTCCGGGAGCACGGCGACGACCGCCCTGAAGCGCCGGATGCGCCGTTTGTCGCCAGCGCTTTCGTGGCGCTCGGCAATTATTATCTCAACGGGATTTCCGACGTCGTTCCGCAGAATGTCGCGCGGGCCCGCCAGATCTTCACCCACGCAGCCTCTTATTTCGGTGATCCGCAGGCCCAGTATGAGCTGGGGCGCCTTTATCAGGACAGCAGCAGCCGTATGGCTGTGCGCTGGTATAATCTGGCCGCCCTCAAGGGCCACGTCGGAGCCCAGGCCCGCCTCGGAGAGACCCTGTTCACGCAAGGCCATGATGACGAGCGCAAGGCGCGTGGCCTGATGTGGCTCACCATCGCGCACCGCCGCGCCAGCGGCGCTGATGCCGGATGGATCAATGCGCTGCACGAGCAGTATTTCGGTCTTGCGAGCGAAGCGATCCGAAGCCGTGCCCGTGTAATGGCTGACGCCTGGATCGACCACAATCCAGCAGCCGTCCTGGCCGCATCAAGCCCCACACTTCAGTAAGACCTCAGTGCGTTTGCGGCAAAACCGCTGCAAGTTTCCTGCCTGATTGTCTTTTGTCAGCTGGAGTGAGTCCGGCAGAAGGGCAGGGCGTGTCTGTCACCTGCCAGGACGGATTGTTGATCACCATCGTGCAAACGGCGATCTTCCGCCCCTCCGCTTGCTTCAGGCAGACGGATTCTCCGATATCGTAGCGTTTGTCGTAATAGCGGCAGGTGCAGGGCAGGGCGTCTTGCTCGATGCTCTTGTACTGCGAAGAGGGCCATTGCCGTTGTGGCTCGCCGGCACTCGCAGCACCTGTTCCTGCCGGATAAAGAAGACCTGACAGCACGAGGCAAAGCGCGCCAGCCGCCATGGCTGACGGAAATGTCCTGGCCAGAATTTTAAGGGCTTCAGTTCCTGGCGAAGGTGTCATGGAACGTGTCATGGCAGACCCCTCAATCTGAGGTCAGCCTAACATGCTCTTTTCATCCCTAGAAGAACCCTGGGGAAATCAGCTGATGTCTAACGGGCGAGGGGCTTCAGGCCGCCGCCAGATCCACCCACACGGGCACGTGGTCGGATGGCTTTTCCCAGCCGCGCACATATTTGTCGATGCCGCAGCCATTCAAACGGTCGGTGGCCTGCGGTGATAGAAGGATGTGGTCGATGCGGATGCCGTTGTTCTTCTGCCAGGCGCCGGCCTGATAGTCCCAGAACGTATAGGTTTCGGGAGCTTCCGTGCAGGCGCGGACAGTTTCCGTCATGCCCAGATTGACGAGCGCGCGGAACGCCTGGCGGCTTTCGGGCTGGAACAGGGCATCGTCCACCCAGGATTCCGGCTTGGCGGCGTCAACCGGATCGGGAATGACGTTGAAATCGCCCAGAAGCAGAAAGGGTGTCTCTTCCGCAAGGCGCTTTTCCGCGTGAGCGATCAGCCGGTTCATCCAGCCGAGCTTGTAGGAGAATTTCTCCGTGCCGAGCGGATTGCCGTTGGGAAGATACAGGCAGCCGAAGCGGATTGCCCCCTTGGGCGTTGAAACCGTTGCCTCGATATAGCGGGCCTGTTCGTCGCTGTCGTCGCCTGGAAGGCCGCGCTGAACATCTTCCAGCGGCAGCTTGGAGAGGATAGCAACGCCGTTGAAACCCTTCTGGCCGTGGGTTTCCACGTTGTAGCCAAGGCCTTCAAAAATCTCCCGCGGGAAACCCTCGTCCACGGACTTGATCTCCTGGAAACAGGCAATGTCCGGCGACGCTTCCTTGAGCCATTCCTCAACAGCTTCGACCCGCGCCTTGACGCCGTTGATGTTCCAGGTGGCGATTTTCATGTCAGGCGCAGGGCTCCGGTCAGGATTTTGGGTCTGCTCAGCCGTCAGGGTGCTGAGCGTGTGAGGTCAGATCGTGAAGCTGGTGCCGCAGCCGCAGCCAGCCACCGCATTCGGATTGGTGATCTGGAAGGACTGGCCGATCAGATCGTCGACGAAATCGATCTCGGAACCGGTCATGTATTGAAGGGAGACCGAATCGATCAGCACGGCAATGCCGTTTTTCTCGATCACAAGGTCATCCTCTTCCCGTTCTGTAACGAGATCATATTTGTATTGCAGGCCGGAGCAGCCGCCGCCTTCCACGGAAACGCGCAGGGCAGTGCCTTCCGGCTCATTGGCAACAATGCGGGCGATGCGCTTGGCAGCGCGGTCGCTCACTGTTACGGGATGTTCAAGTGTTTCGGTCATGGTGCAGCCTTGAATTGGGGGAGGCGCTTTCCCTGATAGGTATGGTTTCGCATCGCCGCCGTCAATGTGCCGGGCCGGTATGCAGCTCATAACAAAAGCCCCAACGGAGGCGGGATTGGATCTGGAATTAGGGTATGGCGCTCAGGAGCGCGCGGTTTTTGCACAGGATCCGGCCAGAAGCCGGGGGCGTCTGTTCCCGGAACCGGAGAGCCCGACGCGCACGCCGTTTCAGCGGGACCGTGACCGGATTATCCATTCTTCGGCCTTCCGCCGCCTGAAGCACAAGACCCAGGTCTTCGTCTATCATGAAGGCGATCACTTCCGCACGCGCCTGACCCACACGATCGAGGTCTCCCAGATCGCCCGCTCGCTCGCCCGTGCCCTGCGGCTGGATGAGGATCTGGCGGAATGCCTGGCGCTGGCGCACGATCTTGGCCACACGCCCTTCGGCCATGAGGGCGAGGATGTCATGCATGAGTGTATGGCGCCCTTCGGCGGCTTTGACCACAACGCCCAGTCCCTGCGCGTTGTCACCAGCCTGGAGCACCGCTACGCGGAGTTCGATGGTTTGAACCTCGCCTGGGAAACCCTTGAAGGTCTCGTCAAGCACAACGGGCCGCTGGTGGACGGCGAGGGAAGGCCACTCGGCAAGTTCGCCGGCAGTCAGCTGCCCTTCGCCATCCGCGAATATGCAGGCAAGCAGGATCTGCTCCTGTCCAGCTGGCCAAGCGCTGAAGCGCAGGCTGCCGCGATCGCCGATGACATTGCCTATGATGCTCATGACCTTGATGACGGCCTGCGCGCAGGCCTCTTTGCCGTCGAGGACATGAAAGCCGTGCCGTTCCTTGCGGATATCCTGGCCGAGGTGGATGCCAAGTATCCGGGGCTGGAGGAATACCGGAGGATCCATGAGATCGTGCGCCGTTCCATCACCCGCATGGTGGAGGACGTGATTTCCGAATCTTTCCGCCGCCTCAAGGAGTTGGACCCGCAGTCCGTGGAGGATATCCGCAGCTGCGGGCTCTGCATGGTCGGGTTTTCCCCGGCTATGGAGGCCGCCGAAAAGGAAGTGAAACGCTTTCTCTTCGCACGGGTCTACCGCCACGAGGATGTTCTGGCTGTCCGGAGGCAGGTGGCGCGGGTGGTCCGTGAGCTCTTTGCCTATTTCATGCAGCATCCCGAAGAGATGCCCGCTCCCTGGTGCAATGCTCTGGAGGAGGCTGCCGAAGAGGTCCAGGCCCGCCGGGTTTGCGACTATATCGCGGGCATGACCGACCGCTTCGCCATGGACGAACACCGCAGATTATTTGACGATACCCCTGATTTGGGTTAGGCCGCTTCTCGACTTCAGACCCTGCTGCGCTGGACGCTCCAACGTCTTCAGCGCGCGGGGCTGTTCTACTTGGGTGCTCGCGAGGGCGCCCGTACAGGTTGGATGATTATGAATATCTTCGCTGAATTCGCCGAACGGGTGAGGGCTGCCGTTGCCGGACTGGATCTGACGGCAACTGATGGAACTGCTCTGGACATCTCCCGCGTGACCGTGGAATCGCCCCGCGATCCGGCCCACGGGGATCTGGCCACCAATGCCGCCATGGTTCTGGCAAAGCCTGCTGGCCTCAAGCCGCGCGATCTGGCCGACAAGCTGGCCGACAAGCTGCGCGCCGATCCGGATATCACCGAAGTCTCCGTTGCCGGTCCCGGCTTCATCAACATGCGCCTGGCTCCGGCCGTCTGGCAGCGGGTTCTGGCAGCAGTCGTCTCCGAAGGGCTTGATTTCGGCCGTTCGAAGATGGGCAGCGGCAAGAAGGTCAACGTCGAATACGTCTCCACTAATCCGACTGGCCCAATGCATTTTGGCCATACGCGCGGTGCTGTTGTCGGCGACGCGCTGGCGAGCCTTCTCGGCTATGTTGGCTATGATGTGGTGCGCGAGTATTACATCAACGACGCCGGCTCCCAGATTGACACCCTGGCCCGCAGCACTTTCCTGCGCTACCGCGAGGCTTTGGGCGAAGAGATTGGAGAGATCCCGGAAGGTCTCTATCCAGGCGACTATCTGGTTCCCGTCGGTCAGAAGCTTGCTGCAGATCACGGTTCTGCTCTCAAGGACATGTCCGAAGACGAATGGCTACCGATCGTCAAAAACGCGGCTATTGACGCCATGATGGACCGGATCCGGGAGGACCTGCTGCAGCTCAACGTCAAGCATGAGGTCTTTTTCTCCGAGCGGACACTCCATGCCCGCGATGCGGACGGCAAGTCCAAGATCGACGAAATGATCGAGGCTCTGCGCGGGGATGGGCTGATCTATGAGGGCACGCTGCCGCCGCCGAAGGGGCAGGTTCCGGACGATTGGGAAGACCGCGAGCAGACCCTGTTCAAGGCTTCGGACTACGGCGATGACACCGACCGTGCGCTGAAGAAGTCTGACGGCTCCTACACCTATTTCGCGGCGGACGTTGCTTACTTCCGCGACAAGTTCCTGCGCGGCTTCGATGAGATGATCTACATCCTTGGCGCAGATCATGGCGGTTACGTCAAGCGTCTGCAGGCAGTGGGCAAAGCCGTGTCCGGCGGCAAGTCCGAAGTCATCGTGCGCCTGTGCCAGCTGGTGAAGCTGTTCCGCGCCGGTGAGCCGTTCAAAATGTCCAAGCGTTCCGGTAACTTCGTGACACTTCGTGATGTGGTGGATGAAGTTGGCCGTGATCCGGTCCGCTTCATGATGTTGTACCGGAAGAACGACGCGCCGCTGGATTTCGATTTCCAGAAGGTGACCGAGCAGTCAAAGGACAACCCGGTTTTCTACGTTCAGTATGGCCATGCGCGCTGCTGCTCGGTCCTGCGTCAGGCGGGGGAAGAATTGCCGGGCGTCGATATGTCGGATGAAGTATTGGCTGCTGCTGATCTGTCCGCGCTCGATGACATCGGTGAACTTGAGCTGATCGCGAAGATGGCCGAATGGCCGAAGATCGTGGAAGCTGCTGCGGAAACGCACGAACCGCACCGGATTGCGTTCTACCTGCATGAGCTTGCAAGCTCCTTGCACGGACACTGGAACAGAGGCAAGGAAATGCCTCAATTACGGTTTATTAACGCCAATGACACCAAATTAACCCTAGCGCGTCTTGCTTTGGTTCGTGCAGTCTCCTTGGTGCTTGCTTCAGGTCTTGCGCTTCTGGGCGTCGAAGCGCCTGAAGAGATGCGCTAAAAGTTTTTGGAAGTCATAGCCCGTTTTCTGCCGGAAACGGGCTGAAACCTTAGGCCGGATAGCAAAACGCCCATGTCAGCAAACGAACGTCCGACCTCCGATTTACGTGCCACAGCCCGGGCTGTGGGGCAGGAGGACCAGTCTGCAGCGGAAGATCCGCTTGTCGAGCTGGCCCGAATCGTCAATCGGAACAAGCAGGCGGGAGCCAGCGTGGCAGCAGGCCGCGTCGGAAGCACCGACTATTTCGCCGGTCTGGATAGTCTGGGCGGTGAAGGCGATACTCTCAGCCGTGGCGCCCCGGAACCCGCAAGCGCTCCGCGCGTCGAGCCGCAGTTTGAAGCGCCCCAGCCTGAGCCGCAAATTGAAGAAGCCGTTGCCGAAGACGATTGGGGGCTTGAGGAAAGCCTGAGCGCAGCGGTCGCAGCCAGCCATCAGCCCGCAGCTGTTACGGCCCCGGCCTATGATGTCCAGCCTGCCTCGCGTCTGGGCAATACCGTTTCGCTCGATCTGGAGCAGAATCTGACTGCCGAGCTGGAAGACGAGCTTATGGGTGCTCTGCGCCAGAGCTTTGATCCGGCAGCGCCTGCTGGTCAGGAACAGGATTATGCGGTCGAAGAGGCCGCTGTCGAGACCGCAGCTTATCAGCCCGAGGCCTATGAGCCGGAAGCCTATGAGCCCCAATCCTATGAGGCTCAGTCTTACAATGCTCAGTCCTATGAGGCGGAGCCCGCCTATGACCGGAACGCCTATGGAGAGCCAGTTCAGGCAGAGGCGCAGACCAGTGAAGCCGACGCATGGCCGGAAGACGCCGAAACAGCTGATCCCTATGCGACCGCCTATGAGCTGTCGGACCCTGAGCAGACCGAAGCCGAGCCGGCCTACGAGGCCGAACCTGCTTATGCACCCGCTGTCTCCGTAACAAGCTCCTACGCCGCCGGGCAGGGCGCGCAGGGCGGCTGGCAGTATGAGCCGGAGCCGGAAGCCTCCCAGCCGATGGCGGAAGAGCATGCGCCCTATGCCGAGCCGGTACAGGCCCAGGCACCCGCCCAGGCACCCGCCCGCAAGGCGTCCGTGGTCGATGAGGATGATCTCTTCGCGGCTCTTTCCATCGATACGTCAGCATCCGCATCGAGCTATCGTGCGCCTCAGGTCTCGGCACCCCAGGCGGCAGCGCGCAGTTCGGCGGGCCCTGATTTCGACGCTCTCTTTGCCGATCTCGACTTCGGGACTTCAGGCAAGTCCAAACCAGCAGACAACCGTCCTCAGGTGGATGTCTCCGATGATATCGACGACATGAGCTGGCCGAACGCGGCGGCCATGCTGCCGGACGTGCCGGAAGAAGACGCGCCACCGCCTCCTGGCGGTTATGATCTGGACGCTGTCGCCCGCGCCATGCAGGAAAGCGACCCGACTATCGGCCAGCAGGGCGTTCTGCCGCCTCATCCCGAACGGGAAAAGAAGGCAGCCCCCCATGGCGGCGGTTCTCGCAAGGGGCTTTATGCCGCCGGTGCCGTACTGGCTGTGGCCCTGGTCGGCGGGGCCGTTGTTCTGTTTACGGGCGACAACTCCGTCAGCGTTCCCGATGGAGCGCCTCCGGTGATTGCCGGTCTGGAAGAGCCCCTGAAGATTTATCCGGAAGAGCAACCCGCGGAAGAGAACCAGAGTTCCAAGCTGATCTACGACCGGGTTGGCAGCAACGCCTCCGATCCTTCGCGCGAGCGTCTGGTTCTGCCTGAACAGACCCAGCCAGCCGAGCTGCCGCCTGCACCCGAAGGGGTCGTGACCAGCGATCCTCTGGTTCCTTCCGGGCCGAAGAAGGTGCGGACACTCGTTGTGCGGCCTGATGGCACGATCATTCAGGGGGATGAGCCTTCTGACTCTCCGGCACCCATCCGCAGCGTTTCGACCACTCCGGCACAGACGGGGACGTCTGAAAACGCTGCCGGCAGCGATGTAACGCCGTCCGGAACGACGCTTCCGGGCGCGGCGCCTGCCGTTCCGGCAATCGTTTCTGGTGCGGAGACCGGCCAAGCACCGGCTGAAAGCACCCCGCAGACAGCTGCTGACATCACGCCGGTTGAGCAGCCGCCTGCAAGTGAAATCCCGTCTGTCCTGCCGAAGGAAAAACCGGCAGTGCCTGTGCGCACGGCAGCTGCCGCGCCGCAGCAGACGGCTCCTGTCCGCAGCGGCCCGCTTGACCTGACCAACCCGGGTGCTGCTCCTGTCAGAACCGCGCCGGTTCAGGCCCAGGCGCCGGCACCGGCTCAGCCCGTAACGGCGGCCCCGTCCAGTGGATCGATCCCGGACGGAACCTATGTGGTTCAGGTAACCTCGCAGCGCTCTGATGCAGCTGCCCGCGATGCCTATACCGCGCTTCAGCGCAAGTACCCGTCGGTTCTGGGCGGACGCTCGGCTGTGATCGTTGCTGCGGAAATCCCGGACAAGGGCACCTTCTACCGCGCCCGCATCCCGGCAAGGTCCAAGGAAGAGGCGATCCAGGTCTGCGAAAGCCTTCAGGCCGCCGGTGGTGACTGCTTCGTCCGCCGCCAGTAACGAGCGATCGGTAACAGAATACGAAAAGGCCGGGGCATTGCTCCGGCCTTTTCTGTAGCGCGCTGGCACACGCCGCTCTTCAGGGAGCAAGAAGCCGGGTGAGACCGGTGAGGGCGCTTGTTGCCCGGGCGGCAAGGGTTTGTTCCGAAGGGCGCATGGCAGCGCTGGTCACCAGACGGATCTGAAGGTCGCCAACGAGCAGCGAAATATAGAGGTCTGTTGCCGCGCCTGTTTCTTCAAAGGCGAGAAGCCCCTTGGCTCTTGCTCCTTCCAGAACCTTGCCGATCAAAGGGGCGATTGTGTCCCGTCCTGCGGCTCCCAGCGCCTCGCCGAGCTCGCCGGTGGGATCTGAGGCTGCAGCTTTGTTCAGGGCGATTGCTCTCGGGCTGGTTAGAAGCTGGAGAAGCTTCGGGCCAAGGGCGGCAAGTGTTTCGAGGGGCGCGCGGGACTCGGATGCCTGTTCCTCAAGAAAGGCGCGGATTTCTGCGGTGTTGCGCTCGACCAGCGTCCGGAAGAGGCCTTGCTTGCCGCCGTACCAGTTGTAAAGGGTTTCGTTGGATGCCTTGGCCTTGCGGGCAATCGCCAGCATGGAGGCCGCCGCATAGCCTTTTTCCTCCAAAACCGCATAGGCGGCCCGCTCAATCTCGCTTTGGCGCTGTGTCTTGCTGCCGTCCCGCATCTGTTCTCCTTCGGGTTGACAGTAACCGTACATGGAATTACGGTTTTAGCAACCGTACACATGATTACGGTTTTGAGGAGGTGTTCATGACCCAATCCCGTCCCGCCGCTGCGGCACTTGCTGCTCTCATCATTCTGCAATCTGTTATGCTAATGGCGCTCTATGCCGGGGTACCGCCCCATCCTCCGGCGGCAACTCCCTTGTTCGGCATCGGGCCGTTTCTGGGCATGGCCCTTTCAGCCGCAGCCGCGGCTTTGGTTCTCGGTCCGCTCAATGGGCCAGCGGGACGGGCGCTCACCGCTCTGGCCGCTGCTCTGGCGCTGGTCTCTTTCGGTCCGCAGAAATATGCAGATCCGGCGTTTGCCCAGATTTGGCCTGCCGTTCTGAGTGCCCAGGCGGCTGTGGCCATGATTGGTCACGCGCTCTGGCGCAGCCGGAAAGCCGCCCGATGACCTCGGGTCCTCTTCAGCCCGTCAATGCCTTGGCAAGATAGGGCAGGCTGAGGTCCAGGCGGTAATCGATGCCTGAATGATTGTCCTCAAATTCCTCATAGACATGGGGAACCTTGGCGGCAGACAATTTACGGGTCATGCGCCTTGCGCCATAGAGCAGATTATACTGGTCAAGGGTGCCGCAATCGATCCAGATACCCTTCAGGGACTTCAGCGCGTCCACATGCCGGTCCATCATCCGCACCGGATCCCAGCTCAGCCAGGTGTTCCAGCGCTCATCGATGAGCTCGCAGGTTTCCGGATCGACCGGCAGCCGGATGCCGCAAAAGGCGTCCGGATCCGGATCATAGGTCGCGGCCATGGCCAGGGTCATGAGCACATGCATGTCCGAGCCGGAATATTTCGGCCCCGCCTCGAAGCTCTTGATGAAGTCCTCGATGGCCCCCTTTTTCTGAAGCGTTCTCAACGTCGCAGGCATGTCCGGCAGGTAGCAGAGCTCGAAAGCCATATCGCCGGAATGGCAGGCGATGGCAGACCAGACATCCGCGTGCAGCATGCCGTGGATCAGGGAGCCATAGCCGCCGGACGACTTGCCGAAGCAGGCGCGCAAGCCAGGGCCGCCGCAGCCGAAACGGTTCTCGACCGCCTCCAGCATTTCCGTGGTGAGATAGGTTGCCCACGGCCCCATGGCCGCGCTGTTTATATACTGGTTGCCGCCAAGCCGGGTGAAACAGTCGGGAAAGGCCACGGCAACCGGGGGCAGGGCGCCTTCGTGGATCAGCCGGTCCAGGCGCGCAGGCAGGTTCTCGCCAAAGTTCTTCCAGCTGATATGGCCGAGGCCGCTGCCGGTAAACCCGGCCAGATCGACCAGGAGCGGCAGTCCCTCGCCGCTGTGGCCGTTCGGGATATAGACGGCGACTTCGCGCGTTGTCCGGTCCCCTAGCATGTTGCCTCCCAGAATTGAGGAGGCAATCTGAAGGTGATGGACCGTTCCCTGCGGGCTGTCTGGAAGAACGTACATGGTATCTCCGGATCGTGTGCTTTTTCCCTTTATGCGCGTTTCCATCCGGAGGGTGCAAGGCATTGCTGCACGTGTCTGCTTGACCGCCGCCAATCCCGCAGATACAGGCAATCCATGACCAAGGCATTCATCAGCGGCTGTGCCGGACTGCGCCTCACGGCGGACGAGAAGACGTTTTTCACCCGGGAAGATCCCTTGGGCTTGATCCTGTTCCGGCGCAACTGCGACCACCCGGAACAGGTGGCGGCCCTGACCGCAGAGTTCCGGACGGCGGTCGGGCGTGAGAACGCGCCTGTGCTGATCGATCAGGAGGGCGGACGGGTCATGCGCCTGCGCCCGCCCCACTGGCCGTCCTTTCCGCCGCAGAAGCTCTTTGGCGATCTTTACCGCGCCGATCCGGGCCGGGGCCGGGAAGCCGCCTGGCTTGGCGCCAGACTGATCGCCCATGAGCTTCTTGCCCTCGGCATCAACGTCGATTGCCTGCCGCTGCTGGACGTCAGCCAGCCGGATATGGTGGATGCCATTGGGGACCGTGCCTATGGCAGCGCGCCTGACATGGTTGCGAAGCTTGGCAAGGAAACCTGCGAGGGGTTGCTGGCAGGCGGTGTGCTGCCGGTCTTCAAGCATCTGCCGGGTCATGGACGGGCAACGGTGGACAGCCATCTGGAGCTGCCGCGCGTCGACGCGCCGCGCGAAGAGCTGGATGCGGTCGACTTCGCCCCCTTCAAGGCCCTGAGCAGCTATCCGATGGCCATGACGGCGCATCTCCTGTTCACCGCCATCGATCCGAAGGCGCCAGCGACCCAGAGCCGGGTCATCATCGACAGCATTATTCGTGGCCAGATGGGCTTTGATGGCGTCCTCATGAGCGATGACATCAACATGAAGGCCCTTGGTGGGGATATGCGCGAAAGATCGGCTGCAACTTTTGCCGCCGGGTGCGATCTTGTGCTTCACTGCAATGGGGAACTGGACCAGATGCAGGCTGTCGCGGATGTGGCGCCGGATCTGGAGGGGATGAGCCGCCTGCGCTGCGAGCGGGCGCTTGGCTGGCTGAAGGCGCCGGATCCTGCCTTTGATGCGGGAGCCGCCTGGGCCCGGTTCCGCATTCTGACCGAAAGCCTGGCCTGAGCGCCGCGGGCGGAAGGCAGGAACAAGGGAACCCGCCGGGATCCTGTGAGGGGCTGCCCGCAGCACTCTCTGACGGGAAACGGGCAATTGGGACTGGGGCATGGCAAGCGATGACGATCAGGTCGATCTCCTGAGCACCGCATTGGAAGAGGACCGCGCCTCTTCCGATCCCATGCTCATGGTTGATGTCGAAGGCTTCGAAGGTCCGTTGGACCTGCTGCTTACGCTCGCCCGCAATCAGAAGGTGGATCTGACGAGGATCTCCATTCTGGCCTTGGTTCAGCAGTATCTCGACTTCGTGACCGAAGCGCGCAAGATGCGCCTTGAACTGGCGGCGGACTATCTGGTCATGGCGGCCTGGCTCGCTTACCTCAAGTCCCGTCTCCTGATCCCGGAGCAGAAGGGCGAGGATGAGCCGTCCGGTGAGGAACTGGCGGCAGCGCTGGCGTTCCGGCTGCGCCGTCTCGAGGCCATGCGGGACGTTGCTGCCCGGCTGATGAAGCGCTCGCGGCTTGGCGTCGATGTCTTTGCCCGCGGCCATCCGGAAACCACGTCGGTCACCCACAAGAGCATCTGGTCAGCCAGCATCTACGAATTGCTGACCGCCTATGCGACCCAGCGCCAGCGGACGTCGGTGACCCACCATACGGTGATCCGGCGCAACGTCTGGTCTCTGCAGGAAGCCCGTGAGTTGCTGACCCGGCTGGTTGGCCGTATTGCGGAATGGGCGCCGATCAACGATTACCTGCGGGATTATCTTTATGACGACGAGGACCGGGCAACCGTGATCGCGAGCACCTTTTCCGCCAGCCTCGAAATGGTCCGCGAAGGCCATATCGAGATCCGGCAGGGAGAGGCATTCACCCCGATCTATATCCGCGCGAAGGCAAAGGAGCGTCAGGATGGCATCTGAAGCGGATCTGCTGACAGCAACCGAATCCGGGCGGCCGCCGCTCAGCGACCGGGACCGGGAAGGGATGCGCATGGTCGAAGCGCTGCTCTTCGCCTCTGCCGATCCCCTGTCTGTTGACGAGATGAAGGAGCGCCTGCCGCGCAATTGTGATCTGCCGGCCATACTGGCGGAGCTGCAGCGCATCTACGCGGTGCGCGGGGTCAATCTGATCCGTGTCGCGGGGAAATATGCCTTCCGGACTGCCGAGGATCTGGCCTATCTCATGCGCCGCGACCGGGAAGAGGAGCGCAAGCTCTCCCGCGCGGCTCTGGAGACCCTAGCCATCATTGCCTACCATCAGCCGGTGACCCGTGCCGAGATTGAAGAGATTCGCGGGGTTTCTACCTCCAAGGGAACCCTGGATGTGCTTCTGGAGACAGGCTGGGTGCGCATGCGCGGGCGCCGCCGCACACCGGGACGGCCCGTGACCTATGGCACCAGCGAGCTGTTCCTGCAGCATTTCAGCCTGGAAAACATCCGCGACCTGCCAGGTCTTGAGGAGCTCAAGGGCGCGGGCCTTCTTGACAGCGCGATCCCGGCCTCGTTCTTTGTGCCGACCCCGGACGATACACCGGATCTGACCGAGGAAGAGGACCCGCTTGAAGAAGGCGGCCTGTTCGGCGACGCGGATCTGGACCAGAAAACCGAGACCACATGACCTTGAATGACCCCAAGATGGGGAAAAGCGGCCAAATATCAGCGGATCTTGCAAGCAGCCGTACGCCGCGCAATGACAGCGATCCGAACTGGGGCCCCCGGGGAACAGCCCGCGCGACGATCGCCGCCGGTCTCGTGTTCGAGGGAATCTGCCATGATTATGATGGCAATGACTCGGTCGTTGACCTCTCGATTTCGGTCGCACCGGGGGAAGTTCTCTGCCTTCTCGGACATTCAGGCTGCGGCAAAACGACACTTATGCGCATTGCCGCCGGTGTCGAGCGGCAGAGCCGGGGCAGGGTGCTGATCAACGGCCAGGAAGTGGCTGGTCCCAACCGGTTCGTCCCGCCCGAACAGCGGGGTGTCGGGCTGATGTTCCAGGATTATGCGCTGTTTCCGCATATGACCATTCTGGACAACGTCTGTTTCGGCCTCAACGATCTGCCGCGGGAGGCGGCGGAACGCGAGGCGCTGGCCACGCTGGAACGTGTCGGCCTCAAGGGCTATGCCGCCGACTACCCCCACGCCTTGTCCGGGGGAGAGCAGCAGCGGGTCGCGCTTGCCCGCGCAATCGCTCCGCGTCCCGGTGTCCTGCTGATGGATGAGCCGTTCTCGGGGCTGGACCGCCGCCTGCGCGACAGTGTGCGCGAGGAAACCATGTCGATCCTGCGCGAAACCCGCGCCACCTGCATTGTCGTGACACACGACCCGGAAGAAGCCATGCGCATGGGCGACAAGATCGCCCTGATGCGCCGGGGGCGCCTGGTTCAGCACGGAACTTCCGAGGAGCTTTACAGCAATCCCGCAGATGTGTTTGCGGCGCGGTTCTTCTCCGAACTCAACCAGATGCAGGGCAAGGTCTCCCGCGAGGGGATCGAAACGCCTATCGGGCTGATCCAGGGCAATGGCGCGCCGGTCGGAACGCACCTCGAAGTCTGTGTCCGTCCTCACGGCATCGTTCTGGAGCCGGCGGGAAGCACCAGCGTCACCGGCCGCATCGTAGCCAAGCGATTCGTCGGCGAGATGGATCTTCTGGCCATCCGGGTCGAGGGGCACGACAGGTTGCTGCAGGCGCGGGCACGTCCCGGTGGTGGTTTCGAGGTGGGCATGGATGTGGGATTGTCCACCGATCCTCAGGATGTTCTGGTGTTTGAAGCCCAGCAGTGACCTTTAAGGACTTGTTCCTTATTCCTATATGGGGGCATGGTCACTGTGTTGCGGCTGCGAAGCCTTTTTTGTAATAGTGGCGGCAGGCTGAAGAGCCGGACCAACCGGGAGTTAGACGCATGGGCGTGAGTGTTTGGCAGATTCTGATCATCGCGGTGGTCGTCGTTCTGCTTTTCGGACGGGGCAAGATCTCCGACCTGATGGGTGATGTCGCCAAGGGCATCAAGAGCTTCAAGAAGGGCATGGCCGAAGACGACGACGCACCGTCGGCTTCCAGCGCGCCTGCCGCGTCCCCCAAGACGATCGATCATCAGCCGTCGCAGACCGTGTCTGCCGAAACGGCTGAAGACAAGTCCAAGGCTTCCTGAAGCGACGCCGCGTCCGGCGCCGTGCCCGGCTGCCGGACCCAACCAGTGGGCCGGACCTGAATGTTCGATATCGGATGGACTGAAATCATGGTGATCGCCTGTGTTGCGATCATCGTTGTCGGTCCGAAAGACCTCCCCCGCATGCTGCGGACCGTCGGTCAGATGATCGGCAAGGCCCGCCGCCTGTCACGGGAATTCCAGTCCACTTTCAATGACGCGATCCGGGAGGCTGAACAGCAAGCCGGTATCGACGAGATGCGCAAGCAGGTGGAAGCAGCTGGCAACACCAATCCCCTCGGAGACCTCAAGAAGTCCATCGAGGCGGATTTGAACGCAAAGACTGCCAAACCGACCGCGCCTGAGGCCGTTCCGCCGGTGCCGATGGCAACGGCTCCCTCAGCTGAACCTGCAGCCGAGCCTGTTCCGGTAGAAGCTCCGGATGCGTCCGGAGAAGCCGCCGTTCCTGTTTCCGAAAAGACGGAAGCCGCCAAGGCTCCCGAGGAATCCAAGGCATGAGCCAGGACGATATCGAGGCCTCGAAGGCTCCACTCATCGAGCATCTGATCGAATTGCGCCAGCGGCTGTTGAAGTCGGTGATCGCGGTCCTGATCATGTTCGTGATCTGCTTCTATTTCGCCACCGACATCTACAACATCCTGACGGTGCCCTACCTGAAGGCTGCTCCCAATCCGGAGCACGTGGAGATGATCTTCACCGCGCCGCAGGAGTGGTTCTTCACCCAGCTGAAGCTGGCGCTGTTCGGGGCCATGTTCCTGGCGTTTCCGGTGATCGCCTCTCAGGTCTACATGTTCGTGGCGCCTGGGCTTTACAAGAACGAGCGGTCGGCCTTCCTGCCGTTTCTGGTCGCCACGCCGATTCTCTTCGCGCTTGGTGCCTGCCTCGTCTATTTCCTCGTCATGCCCATGGCGATGACCTTCTTCCTGTCCATGGAACAGGTTGGAGGCGAGGGCAAGGTGGCCATCCAGCACCTGGCAAAGGTGAGCGAATATCTCAGCCTGATCATGGTGCTGATCTTCGCCTTTGGCCTTGTGTTTCAGCTGCCTGTGATTCTGACGCTGCTGGGCCGGGCCGGGCTGGTTTCGGCGCAAACCCTCCGGGAAAAGCGCAAGTATGCAATCGTCTTTGCCTTCGTGGCAGCAGCTGTCCTGACGCCGCCGGATCCGATTTCGCAGATCGGCCTTGCACTGCCGACGCTGCTTCTCTACGAAGTCTCCATCATTTCCGTCCGGCTTGTCGAACGCCAGCGAGCGGAACGAGAGGCAGAGCGCGAGGCCGCTGAGGGCTGAGGCTCCTGCAAATCGTCCCGGAGCGGCGCGGCAATCCGCACTTAACCAAGCGCCGCCCGGGAAGCACGATGTTCGATATCAAATGGATCAGGGAAAACAGCGAAGCCTTTGACGCGGGTCTTGCCCGCCGTGGCTATGAGCCCTCAGCCGCCAAGCTGATTGCGCTGGATGATGCGCGCCGGTCCCATATCACCAAGCTTCAGGACGCCCAGAACCGCCGCAACGCCGCCTCCAAGGAAATCGGCAAGGCAAAGGCCAGCGGCGATGAAGCCGCAGCCCAGGCCGTGATTGATGAGGTCGCCAAACTCAAGGCCTTCATCCAGGTGGGCGAAGAGGAAGAGCGCAAACTGGTTGCCGCTCTAGATGAAGCCCTTGCCGTCATTCCGAACCTGCCCCATGACGATGTGCCGGATGGGGAAGACGAGGCGGGCAATGTCGAACTGCGCGTTGTCGGTGAAAAGCCGGTCTTCAGCTTCAATCACAAGCCGAAGGAACACTTTGAGCTGGGGGAAGTGCATGGCGGAATGGATTTTTCGACCGCTGCCAAACTCTCCGGTTCGCGCTTCGTGGTGCTGAAGGGCCAGATCGCCCGTCTGGAACGCGCCCTCGGCCAGTTCATGATCGACATGCACACGCAGGAGCATGGCTATACGGAAGTGTCGCCGCCGCTGCTCGTGCATGACACGGCTCTGTTCGGAACGGGCCAGTTGCCGAAGTTCGAGGAAGATCTCTTCAAGACGACGGGTGATCACTATCTGATCCCGACCGCCGAAGTGCCGCTGACCAATCTGGTGGCAGGTGAAATCCTGGCCGAGGAAGAACTGCCCCTGCGCGTGACGGCGCTGACCTATTGCTTCCGCTCGGAAGCAGGGTCTGCCGGGCGCGATACGCGCGGCATTCTCCGTCAGCACCAGTTCCAGAAGTGCGAACTGGTCTCCATCACCCGTCCGGAAGACTCGCTCAACGAACTTGAGCGGATGCTGTCCTGTGCGGAAAACGTGCTGAAGAAGCTCGGGCTGCATTACCGGGTCATGACGCTTTGCACCGGGGATATGGGCTTTGGCGCCCGCAAGACCTACGACATCGAGGTCTGGCTGCCGGGGCAGGACACGTTCCGTGAAATCTCGTCCTGCTCGGTCTGCGGCGATTTCCAGGCCCGGCGCATGAATGCCCGCTACCGGCTCAAGGGCGAAAAGCAGCTTGGCCACGTACACACACTGAACGGTTCGGGTCTTGCCGTTGGCCGCACGCTTATCGCTGTCATGGAAAACTATCAGAATGCCGATGGCACGGTTACCGTGCCGGAAGCACTGCGTCCCTACATGAACGGGCTGGAGACCATCGGCTGATATGCGCATTCTGATCACCAACGACGACGGCATTCACTCTCCGGGCCTTGCTGCCCTGGAGCGCATCGCCCGGACCTTGAGCGATGATGTCTGGGTCATTGCGCCTGAGACGGACCAGAGCGGCGTTGCTCATTCGCTGA
Organism: Roseibium litorale; assembly: GCF_014842915.1. Taxonomy (GTDB): domain Bacteria; phylum Pseudomonadota; class Alphaproteobacteria; order Rhizobiales; family Stappiaceae; genus Roseibium; species Roseibium litorale. The sequence goes on from NZ_JACYXI010000022.1 coordinate 36,836, forward strand.
CCTTGAGCGAGCCCCTGCGGCTGCGCAAGATCAGCGAGCGGCACTATGCCCTGCGCGGCACGCCGACCGATTGCGTGATCATGGGTCTGCGCAAGGTTCTGCCCGGTGCGCCGGATCTGGTTCTGTCCGGTATCAACCGGGGCCAGAACCTGGCCGAAGACATCACCTATTCGGGCACCGTTGCCGGGGCGATCGAAGGCTCTCTGCTGGGCATTCGCTCCATCGCGGTCTCGCAGGCCTACAATTGGACGGATGAGAATGGCCCGGACTACGGCATTGCCGAGGCTCATGCCACGGAGCTGTTCCGCAAGCTGATCGATTTCGAACTGCCGCCGTTCACTCTGCTCAACGTCAACTTTCCGGCCTGCCCGGCGGATGAGGTGCAGGGCGTGAAGGTGACCGTTCAGGGCCATCACGAGCAGAGCGGCCTGGTCGTGGACGAACGCAAGGACGGGCGCGGCAATCCCTATTTCTGGCTGGCCTTCCGTGACCGCGGCAAGTCGATCCTTGAAAACAGCGACCTGCATGCGATCGAAGACGGCTATATTTCCGTGACGCCGCTGCGCATCGATCTGACGGCCCATGACATGGTTGGTCAACTGGCCAGCAGTCTGTCGGACGGAACCGGTCAGGACTGAGCAGCTGTCATCGGGGGGAATGAATGAGCGGCGCAAACGGGCCGGGGCAGATTATTGAACCGCACCGCGAAACCCCCGATGAGGTGGAGGCGCGGGCCTCGCTTGTTCTTGCCTTGCGCCGGAGAGGCATTGGCGACCGGGCGGTGCTGTCAGCTATAGAGCGGGTGCCGCGCCGCCTGTTCCTGTCCGCCGTTCACCATCATCTGGCCTATGAGGATGCCTCACTCCCGATCGAATGCGGGCAGGTGGCTTCCGCACCCTCCTTTGTCGCCAGGGTCATGCAGGAGCTGGAGCTGAAGCCGGAACATTCGGTTCTGGAGGTCGGCACCGGCTCAGGCTATCAGGCCGCCGTCCTCGCCCATCTGGCGGGCAGGGTGGAAAGTGCCGACCGGTATCAGGCGCTCGTGGATCTTGCCGCCCAGCGGATAGCCGCTCTCAAGCTGAAGACCGTGCAGGTCCACCACGCCGACGGCTTGCTCGGACTGGGCGCACAGGGGCCCTTTGACCGGATCGTGCTCAACGGATCGGTGACAGAGATCCCGCAAGGGCTTTTTGCGCAGTTGAAGCCGGGGGGGATTCTGATTGCGCCGCTTGGTATTCCCCGTGAACCGCAGACGCTGATCAAGCTGAACCGGGCAGGCGGGTCAGAGGAGCGCAAGAGGCTCGGTACCGTGCGCATGATCTCCTTGGTTCCCGGTCTCGCTGGGCGGCTGTGATAAAACAGGCCCGGACTTGATATCTGGGGCAGGTCTGGTTGAGATCTTGTCCAGCTTGCTTCACGTATTGTCAGCATTGAGGATCTATCTGAGCGAAAGTCAGCATTGGCACAGATTGAGCCGGTTTCTTAGCTCTTTATAAACCTTACTGGTTTCTACTCTTAACCATAATGATCAATCATCTATCGGTTGAGAGTGCTATGAGTAAGCGGCTGCGTATCCTCCGTGGCGATCTGATGTCACGGATTGCCTTGATCTCCCTGACCGCCGGTCTGCTGGCGGGGTGCAGCTCTGCGACTGAGCGCTTCAGTGACTATGACTTCACCACGAGCAGTGTGTCGAACCGGCCTTCTGCCTCCAGCCAGCCGGCGCAGCCGTCCTACCGGGATGTCGCCAGCGGCTCGCAGAATTACGGCTACAACGGCCAGCTTCCCTCCGCAGGCGGGCGTGCCGGTGCAACCGGGTCCGTAACCCGCTCCGCAGATGGGGCTCCTCTGCCTCATGCAAATGTGCCTTCCGGCGGCGCCTCTTATGCATCTGCTCCGGCAGCCGCTCCCGTGCCTTCGCGCCGGTCTGTGGTGACTTCGAATTCGCTTCCGCCGGTCGAGACGGCGCCTGCGCCGGAAACACGCACGGCTTCGCTGCGTGAGCCGGTTGCGGCAACGCCTTCGGTCTCGACGGCGAATGCGGTTTCCTGGAATGGCTGGTCTTCTGCGGGGGGCACGCGCGTCACTTTGCGCAACGGCGACACGGTCGCGGGTCTGTCCAAGCGTTACGGGGTTCCCGAGCGGGCGATTGTTGCTGTGAATGGCATCGAAGACATTTCTTCGGTCCGTCCGGGACAGAGCCTGATCATCCCGACCTATGTCTATTCGCCGAATGGCAGCAGCCGGCAGGCCGATGCTGGGGCGGTCGTTCGTCCATCGTCACGCCCGGATACAATGGTAACCGGTTCGATCCCGAACGCGTCCGAGGCGGGTGTCCGCGCTGTTCCTGAGGCCAAGCCCCGCTATCAGCCGCAGTTCGCTGAAGTCCGCTCCGGCAAGGTCTCGGATGCAGCTCCCGTCCGCGTCAGCACGCCGGACGCAAAGCCTGCCCATTCGGCCGCGCCTGTCGCCACCCGCACGGTGAGCGTTTCCGGGTCTGTTCCCCAGAGCCCGTCCAAACCTGCTCTGGTCTCCAGTGTGCAGGAGCCTGTCCGTCAGGAAGCCGCTCCGGCCAAGATTGAGAAGCCCCAGGTTGTCGCCAATGCGGATCCGGTCGAAACCGGCGTTCCGAACTTCCGCTGGCCGGTTCGCGGCAAGGTGATTTCTGACTTTGGCGCCAAGCCGGGCGGCGCGCGCAATGACGGCGTGAACCTCTCCGTTCCGGAAGGCACTCCGGTCAAGGCCGCCGACAGCGGCACGGTGATCTATGCCGGGAACGAGCTGAAGGGCTACGGCAATCTGGTTCTGCTGCGCCATGAAGACGGCTGGGTGACGGCATATGCCCATAACTCAGAGCTGAACGTGAAGCGCGGTGACGCGGTCAACCGGGGTGACACGATCGCCCTTGCCGGCGCCACGGGTTCCGTTAATCAGCCCCAGGTGCACTTCGAAGTGCGCAAGGGCAACAAGCCCGTCGATCCGATGCGCTATCTGCCGAAGGACTGAGACAGTCTGCTGAGCGGATTTTCACTATCGAAAGCCCCGGCAAGTCCGGGGCTTTTGCATGTGTGGTCTGCCTGCCTGAAAACCCAGGGGTGCCGTTGTCAGCTCAGCGTCTGTCCCAGACGTCCGGCGAGGTCCTGGATGAACTGAAAGGCTACACGTCCTGAGCGGCTGCCACGGGTGGTGGCCCATTCCAGCGATTGCGCGCGCAGGGCGTCCGCCTCGATCTTGAGGCCGTAGTGCGCGGCATAGCCGTTGACCATCTCCAGATAATCGTCCTGACTGCATTTGTGAAAGCCGAGCCAGAGGCCGAACCGGTCGGAGAGGGAGACCTTTTCCTCGACCGCTTCTGCCGGATTGATGGCGGTGGAGCGCTCGTTCTCGATCATATCCCGCGGCAGCAGATGGCGGCGGTTGGACGTTGCATAGAAAATGACGTTGTCCGGACGCCCCTCGATGCCGCCTTCCAGCACCGCCTTGAGCGATTTGTAGGACGTGTCGTCATTGTCAAAGCTCAGGTCGTCGCAAAAGATGATGAAGCGCTGGCTTGCGTCCCGGATCTGCTTCATCAGGGCGGGCAGCGTCTCGATGTCCTCCCGGTGGATCTCGATCAGCTTGAGATCGTTTGAACCCATTTCCTGATTGACAGCAGCTTGAGCAGCCTTCACCAGCGAGGACTTGCCCATGCCGCGGGCACCCCAGAGCAGGGCGTTGTTCGCGGGCAGCCCGCGGGCAAAGCGGCGTGTGTTGTCGAGCAGAAGATCCCGGACCCTGGAGACGGAACATAGCAGAGCGATGTCGACCCGGTTCACCTTGGCGACCGGCACCAGTTCGCCGGGGGCAGGGGACCAGACGAAAGCATCCGCCGCATCGAGATCCGGCGCGGCAGGAAGCGGCGGCACCGCACGGGCCACAAGTTGCAGCAGGGAATCGAGTTTCTGGTTCAAAAGGGCGATGTCGCTGGTTTCGGGCATTGGGACTTGTAACCTTGAATTTCGGACCCACTTTGGGGGCGGCCAGGAGCGAACAAGACGAGTAACACGGGGATGGCGGTACGAAAACGGCGCTTATTCCCATTCCGGTACGCTTGTGGCGGGCCGGATTACTTGAAAACCGCCACGCCGCCGGTATAGTCCGGCCACCAGAATTTGGCATTTGTTGCCGGCGGCAAGCTTTGCCGGCGCGAAGAGCCCTCAGAGGAGATATGTATGTTCATCACCCCCGCCTACGCGCAGACCGGAGCTCCGTTCGACGTTGGCATGATCGGCCAGTTCCTGCCGTTCATCCTGATCTTCGTGATCATGTACTTCCTGATCATCCGTCCGCAGCGTCAGCGCATGAAACAGCATCAGGCCCTGATCGCAGGTCTGCGCCGCGGCGACAAGATCGTCACCAGTGGCGGTCTGATCGGCAAGGTCTCCAAGGTGGTGGACGACAGCGAACTGGAAGTGGAACTGTCTGAAGGCGTCAAGGTGCGGATCGTCCGCTCCATGGTTCAGGAAGTCCGTTCCAAGTCCGAACCGGCCAAGGAAGGCGCATAAGCGCTCCCTGACTTCGCATTTGCGCCAGGCCGGTCTCTTTTCCCGGCCTGGCACCCCAGCACAGGCCTCCCGTCATGCTTTATTTTGCCCGCTGGAAGATTGCCGTCATCACACTCGTGGTCCTTGCCGGCATTCTGACGACGCTGCCCAATTTCTTCTCCGCCAAGACTCTTGAAAGCTGGCCGGGCTTCCTGCCGCACAACAAGATGGTTCTTGGCCTCGATCTGCAGGGCGGTGCCTATCTGCTCTATGAAGTCGACAAGGCCGACTATGTCCAGAAGCGCTTCCGGACCCTTGAAGGCGATATCCGCAATGCGCTGCGTGAGCAGCCGCGCATCGGCTATACAGGCCTCGGGATCCAGGGCGATGCTGTTCAGGTCCGGATCCGCGACCTGTCCCAGCTTGAGGAAGCAACCAAGCGCCTGAACGGCTTGCGCAATCCTCTCGTCAACTCGGTCTTCGGCGGTCAGGCCGTCAACGAGTTCGACGTCAATGTTTCCAGCGATGGTCTGGCGCGCATCACCTATTCCCAAGAGGGCCTGGACCAGCGCCTGCAGTCGATCGTTCAGCAGTCGATCGAGGTCATCCGCCGCCGCGTCGACGAAATCGGCACCACGGAACCCAGCATTCAGCGGCAGGGCACCGACCGTATCCTGGTTGAGGCACCGGGTGAAAGCGATCCGCAGCGCCTGAAGGATCTGGTCGGCCAGACCGCGCAGCTGACCTTCCACATGGTCGATACCTCCATGTCCGGCCAGCAGGCGCTCCAATCCCGTCCGCCAGTGGGCACCGTCGTGGCCATGTCCACAGACGATCCGCCCATCCCCTATCTGATCGACGAGACACCGCTTCTGACCGGTGAAGACCTCGTGGATGCCCAGGTCTCCTTTGATCAGCGCAACAATGAGCCGGTGGTGAACTTCCGCTTCAGCACGGCAGGCGCCCGCAAGTTTTCGGTCATCACCCAGCAGAATGTCGGCAAGCCCTTTGCCATCGTTCTGGACAATGAAGTGATCTCCGCTCCGGTCATCCGGGAGCCGATCACCGGCGGGTCGGGTCAGATCTCGGGTAATTTCACGGTTGAAGGCGCCAATGACCTGGCGGTCCTGCTGCGTGCGGGCGCTCTTCCGGCCAAGCTGACCGTGATCGAAGAACGCTCCATCGGCCCGGGTCTTGGCGCCGACTCGATCGAAGCCGGCAAGCTGGCCTCGCTGATCGGGGCTGCCGCCGTCGTGATCTTCATGATCCTGGCTTATGGCCGTTTCGGCATCATTGCCGACGTTGCACTCGCGGTGAACGTGATCCTGATCTTTGGGGTGTTGACGACACTGCAGGCAACGCTGACGCTGCCGGGTATTGCCGGTATTGTTCTGACCATCGGCATGGCGGTGGACGCCAACGTACTGATTTATGAGCGTATCCGCGAGGAAATGCGGGCAGGGCGTTCTGCGATCTCCGCCATCGACGCCGGGTTCAGCCGCGCACTCGGCACCATCCTGGATGCCAACATCACAACGCTGATCGCGGCACTGATCCTGTTCCAGCTCGGGTCCGGGCCGGTCAAGGGCTTCGCCGTTACGCTTGCTGTCGGTATTTTCACGACCGTCTTTTCGGCCTTCACCTTCACGCGGTTCCTGATCGCCATGTGGGTGCGCCGCGCGCGGCCGACGAAACTGCCTCTGTAATCCGGGAGTTGAAAGAGTGGCTTTGCTAAGACTTATTCCGGATGACACGAAGATCCGGTTCATGTGGCTCAGAAAGATCAGCTTCCCGCTGGCCATCGTTCTGGGGCTTGGTTCCATTGCACTGTTCTTCATGGTCGGCCTGAACTACGGCATCGACTTCAAGGGCGGTACGGTTATCGAAATGAAGACCCAGGGGCCTGCCGATGTGGCGGGTATCCGGTCGGCCCTGAGCGATCTGAACCTGGGCGACGTTCAGGTTCAGCAGTTCGGCGGTGAAGATGAAGTGCTGGTCCGCATTGAGGAGCAGCCGGGCGGAGAACTTGCCCAGCAGGCCGTAGTCGCCAAGGTGCGTGATGCCTTTGCCGAAGACCAGGTGGATTTCCGCCGGGTTGAGGTCGTGGGCCCACGCGTGTCCGAAGAGCTGGCGCGTGCCGGGATCCTCGGGGTTGCTGTCTCCCTGATTGCGATCCTGTTCTACATCTGGTTCCGGTTCGAGTGGCAGTTCGCCATCGGTGCGATCCTGACCACTTTCAATGACGTGCTGGTCACCATTGGCCTGTTTGTCATCCTGCGTCTGGATTTCTCGCTGTCGTCCATTGCGGCGGTTCTGACCATCATCGGTTACTCGCTCAATGATACCGTGGTGGTCTATGACCGGATCCGCGAAAACCTGCGCCGCTACAAGAAGATGCCGCTGACCGATCTTCTCGATCAGTCCATCAACGAAACCCTGTCGCGCACCACCATGACGTCGCTGACGACCCTGCTGGCCCTGTTTGCCCTCTATGCCTTCGGCGGCGAGGTCATCCGGTCCTTCACCCTCGCGATGATCTTCGGGATTGCCATTGGCACCTATTCGTCGATCTTCCTGGCAGCTCCTTTCCTGATCCTGTTCAACCTGCGTTCGGACGGCAAGTCTGACGGAGAGAATGCAGAATCCGGGGAAACCGGCACAGCTCCGGCGGCCTGAGGCGATCATGGAAATCCGGGACGCTCATTTTCCGGGCCGGGCCCCGCTCGATGCCTATGGCAACGGCGGGTTCCGGTTCGCCAACATGTCCCACCGGGGCTCCATCCTGTGCGTGCCTTCGGGCATCTATGGATGGACCCCGGTTTCCTTTGCCGACCTTACCCTTGACGCCTTCGCCAAGGTTCTGGAAGAGCCGGGCGATATTGAAGTGCTGCTCGTCGGCACCGGTACGGATCTCCGGCCCCTGCCTCAGGAGCTGAAACAGGCGTTCCGGGAGGCCGGTATCATTTCCGATGCCATGTCCACAGGGGCCGCCGTGCGCACGTTCAACGTCATGCTATCGGAAGAGCGGGCCGTCGCCGCAGCCCTTCTGGCAGTGGAGTGAGTCTAGACGCTTCAATCGCGTTGCGTGGTGGGCTTCTTCTCTATCCGCAGAGTTCGCAGCATGCTCCCGTCTCCCCCCTTGAGGGGGAGATGTCAGCGTAAGCTGACAGAGAGGGGTAAAGTTTCTGCAAGCTCAGTGACGCTGATGTGCTCCGAGGGGCTGAGTACCCCACTCTGTCTCCCGAAGGAGACATCTCCCCCTCAAGGGGGGAGAACGGGGTATGCCGCGCTGCTTTGATGTAAGGCCAAACGTTGTGCGAGGGGATCTCTTGGCTTTGAAATGCCGGTTTTATTCTGAGATTCTCCTTCCCAAATCACATACGATCAGATCATGACCTCCAGCTCTTACGACTACGCCCGCGAGATCGTCTATGCCCAGGACCGGGACCGGTATCTGGCCGGGCTCTTTGCAGCTGAGGACGCCCGGAACGGGCTCTGGTCGCTTTATGCGTTCAATGCGGAGATTGCCCGGGTCCGGGATCTGATCCGCGACCCTCTGCCGGGCGAAGTGCGGCTGCAGTGGTGGCGGGACTTCCTGCAAGGCACGGAGCACGGGGATGCGGCTGCCAACCCGGTCGCCGATGCGCTGGGGCAGACGATCCGCGCCTATAACCTGCCGGTCAAGGCCTTGACCGACATGATTGATGCCCGCGTCTTTGATCTTTACGACGACCCGATGCCCACGCTTCATGATCTGGAGGGGTATTGCGGTGAAACCGTTTCAGCTCTGTTCCAGCTGGGGGCTCTTGTCCTGAACAAGGGGCAGGATGCAGGCACGGGAGAGGTGGCTGGCCATGCGGGCGTTGCCTTTGGTCTGTGCGGCCTGATGCGCGCATTGCCTTGGCACGCGGCCCGCGGACAGATGTATCTGCCCGCCGACCTTCTGGACCGGCATGGCGTTGACCGTCAAACAGTGCTCAAGGGCGAGGCCACGCCCGAGCTGAGGGCCGCTCTTGCAGAACTCCGTGGCCATGCCCGCCATCACCTGGTCCGTGTGCGCCAGAAGCTCAAAGATGTGCCGCCGCAGGCCGCAGCCGTCTTTCTTCCGCTTGCCTTGGTAGAGCCGGTGCTGGCCCGGATGGATGCCAAGGATTTCGATCCCCTGCGCGGATCTGCCGAGCTCTCCCAGCTCCGGCGCCAGTGGATTCTGTGGCGGGCTGCGCGCAAATCCGGTCCGAAACTCTGAATTCTCACAAAAAGACGGCCCCGGATAGAATCCGGAGCCACTGATTTGCTGATCGTCAATTACTCGGCTGAAGCGGGGCGATCCAGGTGGCGAAGTCTGCTTTGGCGCGTTCGGTCATGGCCAGCTTCTTGGCATTGGTCTTTTCCTTGCCCTTGAGCCGCTTGCCATCTGCTCCGGTTTTCGGTGCGTCGACGGGCGGAAACAGGCCGAAATTGACGTTCATCGGCTGGAATGACCGTGGGCCGCCTTCATCCTCGCGGGAAATATGCCCGCCGGTGATGTGGCCGATCAGGGCGCCCATGGCGGTCGTTTCCGGCGGGGTGACGATATCCCGGCCGAGCCGCTCCATGGCGGCAAAAATGCCGGTCATACAGCCGACGCTGGCCGATTCCACATAGCCTTCGCAGCCGGTGATCTGGCCGGCGAAGCGCAGGCGCGGCTCGGCCTTCAGGCGCAAGGTGCCGTCCAGAACCTTGGGCGAGTTCAGGAAGGTGTTGCGGTGCAGGCCGCCGAGGCGGGCGAACTGGGCGTTTTCCAGTCCGGGGATCATCTTGAAGATCTCTGCCTGGGCGCCGTATTTCAGCTTCGTCTGGAACCCGACCATATTGTAGAGCGTGCCGAGGGCATTGTCCTGGCGCAGCTGCACCACCGCATAGGCCTTGACCGTCGGGTTATGGGCGTTGGTCAGCCCCATGGGCTTCATCGGACCATGGCGCAGGGTCTCGCGTCCGCGGGCCGCCATCACTTCAATTGGCAGGCAGCCGTCGAAATAGGGCGTGTTTTCTTCCCATTCCTTGAAATCGGCCGTGTCACCTGCGATCAGCGCGTCGATGAAGGCGTCATACTGTTCCTTGTCGAGCGGGCAGTTGAGATAGTCCTTGCCGTTGCCGCCGGGGCCCACTTTGTCATAGCGGGACTGGAACCAGGCCTTGGAAAGGTCGACCGACTCGAAATGCACGATCGGCGCGATGGCGTCGAAGAAGGCCAGGGCATCCTCGCCGCAGCGGGCCAGAACGGCTTCCGAGAGAGCTGGAGAGGTCAGCGGGCCGGTGGCGACGATCACACTGTCCCACTCCGCCGGTGGCAGGCCTGCGATCTCCTCGCGCTGGATCGTGATCAGCGGATGCTCTTCCAGAGCCTTTGTGACCGCATCGGAAAAGCCGTCCCGGTCCACCGCCAGCGCACTGCCGGCGGGCACCTGATTGGCATCACCGCAAGCCATGATCAGCGAGCCGGCTTGGCGCAGCTCGTGATGCAAGAGACCAACGGCGTTGTGCTCGCTGTCATCGGAGCGGAAGGAGTTGGAGCAGACCAGCTCGGCCAGGCCTTCGCCCTTGTGGGCATCGGTTTTGCGGACGGGGCGCATCTCATGGAGCACCACGGGAATGCCGCGCCGGGCGATCTGCCAGGCAGCTTCGGAACCAGCCAGTCCGCCGCCGATCACGTGGATGGGGGTCATGTCTTCGATCCTTTGGGATTGGGGGCCTACGGGCAGGCCTCAAACTTTTTGCCAAGGCGCGTCAGAAGCTGACGAACCAGCCGGGCTTTCAGGCGTTTGATTACAGTCTTGATTGGCAAGCTGCAATGCCGTGCTACACAATTCCGTAAGGGCAATTGGGACTGGGGATTCGCCAGGTGAAATTTGGAAACCAGACTAGAGGTGCCACCGGCTTCGCAAGGGCGCTGCCGGCACTGGTTGTTGCTGCGCTTCTGGCGGGGTGTGCAGGACAGGCCGAGGGCGATGCGGGAGCCTGGTATGGCGCGCATAATGGCACCGCGCCCAAGGTGGACCGGATCTATGTCTGTCACGGCTTCGGCTGCGCCTACAAGACGCCGGTGTCCTTTTCCGGAAAGGACCTCGCCCGTTTGAAATCCATCCTGAAGAAGGGCGCCGTGTCTCCGGCGGCGGAGCGCAAGGCAATTGCGGCGGCCGTGAGCTGGCAGGAGCGCCGTGCAGGCCCCATCGTAGGCTCCAGCAACGATATCGGCGGGCTGGACATGCAGAATGCAGGTGTGCGCGGACAGATGGACTGCATCGATGAATCGACCAACACCAACAGCCTGCTGCTTTTCGCGCAGCGTCACGGCTATCTGAAACACCACACGGTGTCCTCGCCCGTGGCACGGGGCTTCTTCCTGGATGGCCGGTATCCGCATGCCTCTGCGACGGTCAGGGAAAAGGGGAACGGAGCAGTCTATGCGATTGATTCCTGGCCGACCAGCAACGGGGAACTGCCGGTGATTTCACCGCTGGACGTGTGGATGGCCCGGCAATCCGGTTAGGCAGAACGTTGTGGCAAAGAGCACGGTCTGCCAGTCATAGAAAAGGTCAAAGAAAAGCCCGCCGGGGGAGGAAACCGGCGGGCATTTTTGCGTCCGCTGTAGCGGCGCTTCACACGGCTTTCGGGAGGAGGAGCGCCGTCTGAACTTTAAAATCTGTCATTTAGCGGGTTGCGGACCGTGCCACGGACACGATGTCCGCGCGGCTGATGCCGAGGTCGGAGAGCTCACGGTTGGAGAGCTGGGACAGCTCGTCGTAGGTGTTCCGGAAACGCTTCCAGCTCTGGTACTTGCGGGCGACATTGTTGAACATGATAGGCCTTCTTTCTCTCTCTGTGGCCTAGAGCGCCGCGGATCGGCGTCAGGCCCGTTCGTCATTTGATAATCAGAAGATAGGCCTATCGGATTGCCTTAGGTAGAGGCCAAACCGCACGTCTGATCTGCTGAAAATGCAGACCTTTGCTCAGTCTATGCTTTGGAGGTCTGCCGCTTTATTTTGTTGAACTGTTGCGGACAAAAGAAAAGCCCGCCGGAGGGAGGAAGCCGGCGGGCTTGTTTGCTTCTGCTTTTGCGAAGCGCCGGATTGGCCGTGGGAGGAGACCGGCCGTCCGGGAAGGAACTCAGTGCTGACCTTAGAGCGTGTCGCGTTTAATCACTTTGATATCCCGCCGCTTTGAGGAAGTTGTAGCACTCCTCCTCGGGGAAGAGATTGCAGACGTGCCCGACGGCATTCCACAGGTCTTCATAGGTTCTGGCGGC
>NZ_JACYXI010000023.1 GCF_014842915.1 Roseibium litorale
GCACATGAGCCCAAAACGAAGAAGGAGAAAGCCAAGAACTTGACCGAACCCACAGACCCGTAACATACCTAAAAGGAGGGTCAATTCTCGGTGGAAATGCCGGGTTACTTCTCAATGGAAATCAACAATGCAATCAAGACAGCAGCGTCTGACAGAGGCCTGCATATCGAAGATAAAGAACTTGCGCTGATAACGAGATTTACACTGGAGCGACTTGAGCAGAGCGGTCTACGGATCGTCCCCTATAAACCGACCAAGCAGATGCAAGATGCCGTGGCGCGCGCTCTTGATGAAGGCAAGCGCATGTCGGTCCGTTGGGTTAAGGCGCGCACGAAACAACGCTGGCGATTTCAGGCAGCCCTCGACGCGGCGCCAGACTGGCGTGTTGGCTATGGGCTGACCATTGCAGCTGAGGATCTGTTACACCACGGCCCTGGGAAGCTTCCGGATGGTGATCCCGACCTATGTCTCACGCAAGTGCACGAAGACAACAATGACAGCTGCTCCTCGGCGATGACAGTCCCTGAAGAGACGCCAGACCTCACGGTCAGACCGGAATTGGAGAAATCCGGTCCATAGCGGCTGCCAACCCGGGGAGCATGACTTCGCTTCGTCCGTAAAACGCCTGCGACCCGCGGCCACTGCGCCCCGTCATGTAGTTCTGAGCATCCTCTGGCACCAGGTCCCGTCTGCAAAGATCTTCGAAGAGATGACGCCAGCCATGGTTGGGTGACAGCTCTGGACGCAGATCGTGGGGGATCAAGTCACGCACCCATTCGCTGATGCGCGGCTGAACCTGGACTTCCTCCTTAGTCTCTCCTTTAAACAGCCGACCATCATCTGCGCCGTTCAGGAACTTGATAAAGCCTTCGTCAACCAAGGCTTGATGAACCGGCACCCGTCTCTCGCTGCTGGAATTCTTGAGCGACCGCCCTCCTGCAGTCGTTACCTTCCAGAACCAGCGTCCACCGGATTGGAAGAAGTCTTCCTTGCGCAAGCGCCCAGCCTCACTGACCCGCATTCCGGAATAAGCACAGAGCCAGGGCACCCAGCGCAGAGCCGCTTTCTCTTCCTTCCGGGCAGCCGCAAGTACAAGCTTTGCCTCATCCATCGTGAAAGCTCTTAAGTAAGAGGGCGCAGTCGTGTAATCCGGTGCCTTGATACCGATCAGCGGATTGCCGGCCGAAAAGAAGTTGGCCGGATCGTTCTGCCGTCCCCAGTTCAGGACAGTGCGGACGTTCTGCAACATCGCCTTGATCGTGCGGTTCCCGACATCCCCTGTGTCCTGCAAGCATTCAACCCATGCCTTACCCTCCGCAGCAGTGACCGACAAAGCATTCTTGTCCTTCCGCCACTCAGCAAACGATGCGCAATGCATCCGGTATTTCTTGATGGTGAGCACAGGCAGCGGCTTCGCATCCTTGCCCCGTGCACGCCGCTTCACCTCTTCGTCAATGATCTGATCGAAGAGAACCGGCTCAGGCTCATCCTCGATGAGCGGAATACTAGACAGCAAAGGATGCGTCGGCCGCCCGGAGAAATCCCCCTCATTCCGTTCATATTCACGGACAATCGCCTCATAGGAGGAGACACAGAGCGCCTGGGCAAGAGCTCGCCACTCAGAACTTCCCTTGACTGCGTCGCTGTGTCCAGCGCGCTGAAAGCGTCTCAAACGCACTCCAACGAGATCCTCCAGCTCATCGTTGGTCAGCTTGCCTGCGAAACCGTCCCTAAGCCGCTGAGCGAGGTCATAATCAACGTCCGTCTGAGCATAGCTAGCATCTGCAATGCGAACTTCTGCATCGAACTTGATCTGGCTCTCATAGTCACGGTGAGCGATTTGCTGGATAGTCAAAGGGTAGCGACCAGCATTCGACCGCACCTGTGTAGCAGCCTCATATCGCTCCCGCGCAAAACCTATACGATGCTGAATGTCTGAGACAGCATGAGCCAACTTTCGCTTGGCTTCACGCAAATCTCCGCCGAGCTGCGTCTCCAGCTCACGCTTCCCGGTATCTGGAGCAGCAAGATATGGACGAAGGCGCTCAGGAACCACGATCCTGGCAGAATAGCGGCCATTCCGTTCTTTGAGATGCGGGACTTTACCAGCCATCACCAGCCCATTTTGTGACACGTTTTGTGACATCAATATGGGCACAACGCCTTGCGGCGCAACAACAATCAATGATTTCAAGGGGAAGGAATGGTGGGCGATGAGAGACTCGAACTCCCGACATCCTCGGTGTAAACGAGGCGCTCTACCAACTGAGCTAATCGCCCTGACGCGTTCGCGTTCAAGTGAGGCGCTTTTAGGAGGTTTCTTTTGCCCGCGCAAGAGCCTTCTTCAAACTTGTCAACAGGCTGAAGGCCCCTCCTCTATCTGTTCTTGAACCTTCCTGAACGCAGGTCAGGAACAAAGACCTTGCAGCTGATCTCAGGGAGCGCCCTTGCCGGCTGAAGGGTTTGAGCTCACGGCATCACGCAGCTGAGCGCTCTGGAGCCCGTCCATTTTTTCACCGGCAGTGATGGCATCTCTGACGGGACCGCCAAGAAATTCGAGCACCGGAAAGTCAAGGTCCTGATTGCACAACAGGCGCGCCCGGACCGCTTCCGGAACGCGCCTGCCGCGAGGCCGTCCAGGCCGAGTGACGGCCTGGAAACTCCTGTCAAATGGCCGATCAGGCCGCAGCGCTGACCGCGGCGCCGAAGACGCGCTCATTCAGCTCATAGACCTGAACGGCAGCATCGGCTGCTTCACGGCCCTTATGGACGAAATGCGCGTGGTAGAAGCTCTCGTGCTCCCCCTTCGGCTGAAAGTGGTGCGGCGTCAGCGAGACGGAGAAGACCGGAACGCCGGTAGCCATCTGGGCTTCCATCAGCCCGGAGACGACGGCCTGGGCCACGAAGTCATGCCGGTAAATGCCGCCATCGACCACCAGGGCACAGGCTGCGATACCGGCAAAGCGGCCGGTTCCGGCCAGCTTCTTGGCCAGAAGCGGCATTTCGAAGGCGCCGGGCACGTCGAAGCTTTCGACCTTGGCGGCCGGGAGGAGTTCAGCGAGACGCTGGGTGAAACCGGCATAGGCCTGATCAACGATCTCTGCATGCCAGCGGGCCTTGATGAAGGCAAAGGTGGGGGATTTTGTCACGGCTCTTAGATCCTTTTCCAAATGACAAGATCCCAGAGCACGCCTGCCGCCCCGCGCCGGACAGGCACGTGACAGCTTTCTCTTTCATCCGGACTATAACCGTCGGCCCCGGAATTTCACCGGTGTCTGCTGACCCGCCCTAGGGGACGGCGCTCGCGGGCTTTCACCGCCGGTGGGGAATTCCGCCCCGCCCTGAGAACGTCCGACACTTAGGCACGGGCCATAAGGGTGTCAAGGCGCGGAAGACAAGACCCGCTCCCGCCCGCCGCAGACAAGAACCCGGAAAGCAAAAAACCCCGCGTACAGGTGTACGCGGGGTTAAAAAGGCTTGGATGCCTGTAGAACAGCCTTAGGCGTTCACAGCGTCCTTGAGGCCCTTGCCGGCCTTGAACTTCGGCGTCTTGGAAGCCGGGATCTGGATCGTTTCACCGGTGCGCGGGTTGCGGCCTTCGGTGGCAGCGCGTTCGGAAACGGAGAAGTTGCCGAAGCCGATGATACGGACTTCGTCGCCAGCCTTCAGAGTTTCAGTGACGGCGTCGAACGTTGCGTCGACAGCTTCGCCAGCCTGAGCCTTGGTAAGGCCGGTCTTTTCTGCGACGGCTGCGATCAGATCGTTTTTGTTCATAGCAGATACCTTTCTAAGAAACGGCAGTTGGCCGACGATTCCCATCGGCGCCGTTGCCGGAAAGTCGGCCCAAATCGCCGTCAAAGCAAGTCATTTTTTCGCAGAAAACCGCCATTTTTTGGGATTATTCAAAAGAAAAGCCCCGGTTTTGCCGGGGCTTTCCACTTGTTCACAGGTTCAGGGGAAAATCAGTGGGCAATGACGCCCGCCGATTCGTCCTCCAAAGCCGCCTTCTTGGCAGCTTTCTCAGCGGCAGCTGCCTGGGCTTCGTCCCATTCGATGGGCTCGGGAACCCGGACCAGAGCGTGCTTCAGAACCTCGTCCATACCGGAAACCGGGATGATCTCGAGAAGGTTCTTCACCGAGTCCGGAATATCCGTCAGATCCTTGGCGTTGTCTTCCGGGATCATCACCTTCTTGATGCCGCCGCGAAGAGCAGCCAGCAGCTTCTCCTTCAGACCACCGATCGGCAGGATCCGGCCGCGAAGGGTGATTTCACCCGTCATTGCCACATCCCGGCGCACCGGAATTCCGGTCAGCGTGGAGACCACGGCTGTCGCCATGGCGATACCAGCGGACGGGCCATCCTTCGGGGTTGCCCCTTCAGGAACGTGCACGTGGATATCGCGCTTGTCGAACAGCGGCGGCTCAATGCCGAAGTCGATCGCACGGGAGCGCACATAGGACGCAGCCGCGGAAATCGATTCCTTCATCACGTCACGCAGGTTGCCCGTCACGGTCATCTTGCCCTTGCCGGGCATCATCACGCCTTCGATGGTCAGCAGTTCGCCGCCCACTTCCGTCCAGGCAAGACCGGTGACCACACCGACCTGATCTTCCAGTTCCGCCTGGCCATACCGGTACCGCGGCACGCCGAGGTACTTCTCGACCATGGCTTCGTCGACAGTGATCGACTTGGCTTCGGTCATGAGAATGTCCTTGACCGCCTTACGGGCCAGGGTCGCCATTTCACGCTCAAGGTTACGCACGCCCGCTTCACGGGTGTAACGGCGGACCACGAAGCGCAGGGCCTCATCGGTGATCGAGAACTCACCTTCACGCAGACCATGGTCCTTCTCGGCCTTGAGGATGAGGTGCCGGCGGCAGATTTCCACCTTCTCATCTTCCGTGTAGCCAGCGATACGGATCACTTCCATACGGTCCATCAGCGGAGCTGGAATGTTGAGCGTGTTGGCCGTGGTGACAAACATCACGTCCGACAGGTCGTATTCCACCTCCAGGTAATGGTCCATGAAGGAGCTGTTCTGTTCCGGATCCAGCACTTCCAGCAGGGCCGACGAAGGGTCGCCGCGGAAGTCCATGCCCATCTTGTCGATCTCATCGAGCAGGAAGAGCGGGTTGGACTTCTTCGCCTTCTTCATCGACTGGATGACCTTGCCGGGCATCGAGCCGATATAGGTACGGCGGTGGCCACGGATCTCGGCTTCATCACGCACACCGCCAAGGGACATGCGCACGAATTCACGGCCGGTCGCCTTCGCGATGGACTTGCCAAGCGAGGTCTTGCCAACGCCGGGAGGACCGACAAGGCACAGGATCGGGCCCTTCAGCTTGTTCGCGCGGCTGAGCACGGCCAGATACTCGACGATCCGCTCCTTGACCTTCTCCAGGCCATAGTGGTCCGTATCGAGCACCTTTTCGGCCAGAGCGAGATCGTTCTTAACCTTGCTCTTCTTGCCCCATGGAATGCCGACCAGCCAGTCGAGGTAGTTGCGCACGACGGTGGCTTCCGCCGACATCGGGCTCATCTGCTTCAGCTTCTTGATTTCGGCTGCGGCACGTTCGCGGGCTTCCTTGGACAACTTGGTCTTCTTGACCCGGTCTTCCAGTTCGGCGATCTCGTCGCGGCCATCCTCGCCGTCGCCAAGTTCCTTCTGAATGGCCTTCATCTGCTCATTCAGATAGTACTCGCGCTGGGTCTTCTCCATCTGGCGCTTGACGCGCGAGCGGATGCGCTTTTCCACCTGCAGGACAGAGATTTCGCTCTCCATCATGCCAAGGATGCGCTCAAGGCGCTCGGCCACAGACACAATGGCCAGGATTTCCTGCTTTTCCTGAATCCGGATCGCCAGGTGCGAGGCGATGGTATCGGCCAGCTTGGAGTAGTCCTCGATCTGATTAACCGCGCCGAGAACCTCCGGTGAAACCTTCTTGTTCAGCTTCACATAGTTCTCGAACTCGGCCACGACCGAACGGGACAGAGCCTCGACCTCAATGTTCTCATTGTCCTTTTCAGGGAGAACCGTAGCCGTTGCCTCGTAATAATCGGACCGGTCGGAGTAGCTGTCGATCCGCGCGCGCGCGCCGCCCTCCACCAGTACCTTGACCGTGTTGTCCGGCAGCTTCAGGAGCTGCAGAACCGTGGCCAGGGTGCCAACCTCATAGATCTGATCCGGATTCGGATCGTCATCGGCAGCATTCACCTGGGTGGCGAGCAGAATGTGCTTGTCAGTCGTCATGACCTCTTCGAGAGCCTTGATAGACTTCTCGCGGCCAACGAACAGTGGCACGATCATGTGCGGGAACACCACGATGTCGCGAAGGGGCAGCACAGGATAGACGGCGGTTCCGTCTTCATCCACAGAGCGGATTTCAGTGTCGCTCATTTCCATTCCTTTCTCTGCGCATCCCGGTCCCATCTCAAGTGGCGGCTCGGGATACTTTCAGACGGCAGCGGGCGGGAGGTGCCCGCGAAGGCCGGACCGGACCACCCCGAATGGGCGTGGGACCGGAACGCTTAGCCGTCACGTTGCCTTATTAGGTGGACACCTGCCTGCCCGGTGTCAAGGAGACTGCACAAACTCAGTCACCCAGCCTGTTGACGACTCCAAAGCCCGTGGAAAACCTGACGGGAAATGCTGTTTTCCCATAAAAAATGCCGCCCGGAGGCGGCATTTCGAACCCTTGCGAGGAATCCGGACGATCAGTCCGGAGCGGTCAGGCGCTCGTTGCGGAGCTTTCTTCCCGGTCCTCGTAGATGTAGAGCGGACGGGCTTCGCCCTTGACCACTTCCGCGGAGATCACGACTTCCTTGACACCCTTGAGGCCAGGCAGCTCGTACATGGTGTCAAGCAGGATGGCTTCCAGAATGGACCGCAGTCCACGTGCACCGGTCTTGCGCTCGATTGCCCGCTGGGCAATGGCCTTGAGGGCCTCGTCGTGGAAGCTCAGATCAACCGATTCCATCTCGAACAGACGCTGGTACTGCTTGACCAGGGCGTTCTTCGGCTCGGTCAGGATGGTGACCAGAGCGTCCTCGTCAAGATCTTCCAGGGTCGCGATGACCGGCAGACGGCCAACGAATTCCGGAATCAGACCGAACTTCAGCAGATCTTCCGGCTCAAGCAGGGTGAAGAGCTCGCCGATGCGGCGGTCTTCCGGCCCGTGAACCTGCGCCTTGAAACCGATGGAGGTCTGGGTGCCACGATCGGAGATGATCTTGTCGAGACCGGCAAAAGCACCACCGCAAATGAACAGGATGTTGGTCGTGTCCACCTGCAGGAACTCCTGCTGGGGATGCTTGCGTCCGCCCTGGGGCGGAACGGAGGCAACCGTGCCTTCCATGATCTTCAGCAGGGCCTGCTGAACGCCCTCGCCCGACACGTCGCGGGTGATGGAGGGGTTGTCGGCCTTGCGGCTGATCTTGTCCACTTCGTCGATGTAGACGATGCCGCGCTGCGCGCGCTCGACATTATAGTCGGCGGACTGAAGCAGCTTCAGAATGATGTTCTCGACGTCCTCGCCCACATAACCGGCTTCGGTCAATGTGGTGGCATCCGCCATGGTGAAGGGCACATCCAGAATACGGGCCAGGGTCTGGGCAAGAAGGGTCTTGCCGCAGCCGGTCGGACCGACAAGCAGGATGTTGGACTTCGCCAGTTCCACGTCGTTGTTCTTCGACGCGTGGTTGAGGCGCTTGTAGTGGTTGTGAACCGCGACCGACAGGACCTTCTTCGCGCCGCCCTGACCGATGACATAGTCATCGAGGACGTTGCGGATTTCCTGTGGCGTCGGAATGCCGTCGCGCGACTTCACCAGAGAAGACTTGTTCTCCTCGCGGATGATGTCCATGCACAGCTCGACGCATTCATCACAGATGAAAACGGTCGGGCCGGCGATCAGCTTGCGAACTTCATGCTGGCTCTTCCCGCAAAACGAGCAGTAGAGCGTGTTCTTGGAGTCGCTGCCGCTGGCCTTTGTCATTTATTCAATCCCGAGTTCAAGAGGAGGCGAACCTCCCTTATCTGTCTAGATCGAGCCAAAATATGGCGTTCTGGCTCGAAAGTGCCGCTGCGGACCGATTATACAACATCACGGTTCCTGATGTGTCCATGCTTCGCCCCTAAAAATCAATATAGGTTTAAGGCGAAGCCTGAAAAGCCGTGGAACCTTGACGATCCTTAGCTCTATCCACGGGCAGCGGGCTGCCCGTGGATAAAAAACCAAGCCGTATCAGGCGCCGAGGCTGGCGCGATCGGTGATCACATTGTCGACAATGCCGAATTCCTTGGCTCTGTCGGCGGTCATGAAGTTGTCGCGCTCGAGCGCTTCCTCGACTTCGTCGAGTGTCCGGCCCGTGTGCTTCACGTAGATTTCATTCAGACGGCGCTTCATCTTCAGGATTTCCTGGGCATGAAGCATGATGTCAGCCGCCTGGCCACGGAACCCGCCGGAGGGCTGGTGAACCATGACGCGGGCGTTCGGCAGCGAGAAGCGCGAATCCTTGGCGCCAGCTGCCAGCAGCAGCGAGCCCATGGAAGCAGCCTGCCCGATGCACAGCGTGGAAACCGCCGGACGGATGAACTGCATCGTGTCGTAGATCGCAAGGCCCGAGGTCACCAGACCGCCGGGCGAATTGATGTAGAGCGCGATTTCCTTGTTCGGGTTTTCCGATTCCAGATAGAGCAGCTGGGAGCAAACAAGCGTCGCCAGATGGTCTTCAATCGGCCCGGTGAGGAAGATAATCCGCTCCTTGAGAAGGCGCGAATAGATGTCGAAGGCCCGCTCGCCGCGCGTCGTCTGCTCGACGACCATCGGAACGAGAGTGTTCATGTAGAGTTCGACAGGATCCTTCATACTTCATCCATATGCTTTGAGACATCCGTGCCCGCCGTGGCACGGACTGACTTCAGGAAGTGGAGCGGAACCGGTCACGTTGGTGCGACCCAGCGCCTGACTCGAAAAAAGCGACATCCCTTACATAGGGTATGCCGCCTCATTCGCAAAGTCATCGCAGACGCGCCATGAAGGCAAGGTTAAAGCCAAAGGCGCGTCCGCTCATTTTTTAAGGTGACGAACCGCCTAATCAGGCGTTGTCATCTTCGTCGGCGACCAGCTTTTCCAGCTCTTCCTTGGTCACGGACTTGTCAGTGACCTTGGCCTGGCCGAGGATGAAGTCCACGACTTTTTCCTCGTAGATCGGCGCACGCAGAGTTGCGAGAGCCTGCTGGTTGTTCTTGTAGAAGTCGAAGACCTGCTTTTCCTGGCCCGGGAACTGACGGACGCGGTCGTAAAGAGCGCGCTGCATTTCCTCGTCGGTGACCTGGACGTTGTTCTTCTCGCCAACTTCAGACAAGACCAGGCCGAGACGCACGCGGCGCTCTGCAATCTTGCGGTAGTCGGCCTTTGCAGCTTCTTCGGTGGTGTCTTCGTCTTCGAAGGACTTGCCGTTCCGCTTCATGTCTTCTTCAACCTGGCGCCAGACCGAATCGAACTCGGAGTTCAGCAGGCCTTCCGGCAGATCGAAAGAATAGACGTCGTCCAGCTTGTCGAGCAGCTGACGCTTGACGCGCTGGCGGGTCATCATGCCGAACTGGCCTTCGATCTGGCCGCGGACGATTTCCTTCAGCTGATCGAGCGACTCAAGGCCGAGGGTCTTGGCGAATTCGTCATCGATCGTGGCTTCACCGGGGGCTGCCACTTCCTTGACGACGATGTCGAAGGTCGCAACCTTGCCGGCCAGGTTCGGAGCCGGGTAGTCTTCCGGGAAGGTGACTTCGATGGTCTTTTCTTCGCCGGTCTTCACGCCGACGAGCTGCTCTTCGAAGCCCGGGATGAAGCGGCCGGAACCGAGAACCAGCTGGCCGTTTTCGTCAGCGCCGCCGTCGAAGGGCTCACCGTCGATCTTGCCGAGGTAGGACATGGTCACGCGGTAACCGTCCTTGGCCTTCACCTTCTTCGGCTCGAAGGGCACGTTGTTCTTCGCGATTTCAGCGATCTGGCTGTCGATTTCCTCGTCAGCAACTTCAACCACCGGACGCTCGATCTCGATCGAGGAGAAATCCGCGATTTCGAATTCCGGCAGGACGTCATAGGACATCTTGAAGGACAGGTCGGCGGAACCGGCCAGGATCTTTTCAGCTTCCTCGTCAGTCAGATCGATAGCGGGGGTCAGAGCCGGACGCTCGGAGCGGTCTTCAAGTGCCTTCTGGCTGGTTTCCTGGATGGTGTTCGACAGGATTTCCGCCATGGCCTGACGGCCGTAGACTTTCTTGAGATGCGCAACCGGCACCTTGCCCGGACGGAAGCCGTTGATGCGCACCTTGGACTTCATGTCGTCCAGATAGGAATCAAGCTTGGCGGCCAGATCGCCAGCCGGGATTTCGATCTTAAGCTCTCGCTTGAGGCCCTCGGCGAGGGTTTCGGTTACCTGCATGGGTTTTGCTTCGTCCTCGGTCCGCAGCGGCTGGCCGCCCCGGATGTTTGTTTCTATGGAATCGCGTGTGCCGCGCTGCCGGCTCCCCTTTTCACAGAAGCGTTCTTAAGGGCAGCGCACGCCTTGAACAAAGCCCAAGACGCACGATGTTGAGCGCGATAAAGCGTCCCCCAGGAAGTGTCAAGGGCAGAGCGGGGTTTTGACCGGCAAAAGCCCCCGGAAAGGGGCAAAAACACCCCCTGCCCAGAGACAGAATTAGCCCCATGGTAAAGCCACCTGGAACATCGCGGAAATTGCTGCGGCGCGATACCTAACTCCGGTCCAGATACGGCAGCTCTCACCAGCCGCATTCTGCCGGGCAGCGCCTTCAATGAAAAACAGACACAGCAGATGCACACTCCCGAAGATTGGCACGGGGACCCCAGATTAAAAGCGGCAAACTCGATTTCCCGATTCAAAACGGTGCAAGATTGGTGCAATATCGCATCAGATTAAATTGCAGGACAGAAACAATGTCGAGACAGAGCATTTCCTTGACCCGCCCAAACGACGAATGGCTCAAGGAGCAGGTCAAAAGCGAAGAGTTTGCGAGCAAGAGCGAAGTGATCAACGACCTGATCCGGAAGGCACGGGAGGTCGAGCAGATCCGGAAAAAGCTGATCGCAGCCGAAGAAAGCGGCTTGAGCGGCAAGACACCGGCACAAATCCGCACGGACGTGAAAACACGGCTCAAGAATGCCGCAAAAATATAGGCTTGAGGTCAGCACCTCGGCGGAACGCGACCTGGCAACTCTCTATGAATACGGTTTTGTCCATTGGGGTGAAGACCGGGCCGACCACTATTTCGAGGCACTGATCGCCCATTTCGATAAGCTTTGCGAGAACCCGTTTCTGTACCCTGCTGTCGACGACATCCGCCCCGGCTACCACCGGAGCATTTGCGGCATTCACAGCGTCTATTACAAGGTCTCAGGCACAGCCGTACAAGTGATGGCCGTTATCGGAAGACAGGATTTCAGATAGTTTTTTGGAAAAAGCTTTGAGGGGGAAGACCAGTTGGGGGACTGACCCCCCAAAACTGGAAATCACAGAGCAAAATCAATGTGATTTGGTGCGGATGAAGGGAGTCGAACCCCCACGCCTTGCGGCGCTGGAACCTAAATCCAGTGCGTCTACCAGTTCCGCCACATCCGCATGCCCGGCTGTCCGGACCCGGAGGCCCGAAGCACAAGCGGGGCCTCTATAGCACCGGCCCTTTCCGGTTCACAAGGCCAATCATCGGATTTCATGCGCTCCCTGCCCCGGCTTTTCCACAAGCCGGGCAATGACGGGCTTCAGGTAAGGCGCCAGATCCTCGGCCGTCAGGCCGGGTCCAGCCTGCCGCCCCGCCTCGCCGTGCATCCACACGCCCATGGCGGCCGCCTCGAAACCGGGCATGCCCTGCGCCAGAAGACCCAGGATGATCCCGCCCAGAACATCCCCCGAGCCTGCCGTCGCCAGCCAGGCTGGCGCATTGCCGTTGATGGCCGCCCGGCCATCGGGCGCAGCAATCACGGTATCTGCGCCTTTCAAAACCACCACGGCACCGCTCCGCTGGGCTGCCTGGCGGGCAGCCGACAGCTTGTCGAGAGAAAAGAGATCTGGAAACAGACGGCGGAACTCGCCGGCATGAGGCGTCAGGACCACAGGCCCGCGGCACCCGGCAATGGCAAAGAACAGCGCTTCCGGCGAGGAGCTGTAAGAGGTCAGCGCATCGGCATCCAGAACAGCGGTCTCCACAGCTCCCAGAACGGCCATCACACATTCCCGCGTCTGAGGCCCCACGCCAAAGCCGGGCCCGATCAAGGCCGCATTTAGCCTCTTGTCCTCCAGCATCTCCCGGATGGGGCCCGCACTTCCTTCATCCTCCACATCGCCCGAAAGCTCTTCACCCCGTCGCAGAGGGCGGACCATGACAGCCGTCAGATGGCAGGCATTCACCATCAGCGCGGAAGGCGGGCAAGCCAGGGTCACCAATCCCGCTCCTGCCCGCAGCGCAGCTCCGGCGGCAAGGCGCCCGGCACCGGTCGCGTGGACGGGGCCACCAAAGACAACCGCATGACCCCGGTCATATTTATGCCCGCCGGCAGCAGGCGAATGCCAGTCTTGGCGCCACAGCCTCTCATCATTGAGAGTGAGATCCGGCTCGATCTCTTCCAGAACGGACGCCTTGATGCCGATCTGGACGCAATCGACCACCCCGCAGAAGCCCCGCCCCGGAAACAGCAGATGCCCCGGCTTCTGCCTGAAGAAGGTGACCGTCCGCTCGGCCCTGACCGCTCCGCCCCCGGCAGACCCGTCCGCGCCATTGACGCCGGAGGGAAGATCGACAGCAAGAACGGGAACGCCGCCCGCATTGACCATCCCGGCCAGCTTGACCATCCCGCCTTCCAGGGGCCGGTCCAGACCGGCGCCGAACAGGGCATCGATCACCAGATCGGCCTCTGTCAGCCCTTTTTTCAGCGAAGCCGGCGTCAACGGCAGCCATTGCGGCACCCCCGCCTCGCTCATCGCGGCATAGGCAAGCGCCGCATCCCCCTTCAGGGACGACGGCTTTTTCAGCAGCAGGGTTTTGACTTCCAGGCCGCGTTCATGCAGCAGCCTTGCCGCCACAAAGCCGTCCCCGCCATTGTTTCCCGGACCGCAAAGGATCAGAACACTGGGCAGATCGGAGGTGGTCAGCATGGTCTGCGCAACATCCGCAACCGCGCCCCCCGCCGCATTCATCAGGTCAATACCCGGCGTTCCGGCAGCGATGGTCAATTTATCCGCCCTGGCCATCTGAACGGGAAGCAGCAGCTCATTGCCCTCCCGCACTGGTCCCGTCTGGACATTACCGGCCGATCCGCCCGCCAGATGCTCTGCCATATCACGCTGCCTCATCTTTGGTCCGGCTCAGTCCCTGCGAAGCTTTCTCCGGACCAGGGTCTGCACCCGCGGCCGGACGCCGCAGGCTGGCCGAACACACCCGCTCTACGTCAGGAAGTGCCGGATTTCACCCTCTCCTTGCAAGTTCAGGATGTCCGTCGCGCATAATTTGCCTATTTATTATTCAAAATGACTAGTATTTAGTCATCAACTGCCTTGCCGGGGTTCCTGCTCAGGGTTGGAGAGCCTGTGGAATGCCCCTTTTTTTGGCGGTTACAGGCCTCCGTTGCAGTTGGCACGTCTTGTGCAAATGTTCAGACCGTGCACAGGATGCCGATGCGCCTCCAGCGTACCGTGACCTGGGAAACCGGTTCACTCAGACAATTCGGCCAATAAATTCGGAGAGAGACAGAAGGTGATGAAAAAGATCGAGGCGATCATTAAGCCCTTCAAGTTGGATGAAGTGAAGGAAGCTCTCCAGGAGGTTGGCCTTCAGGGCATTACTGTTACCGAAGCCAAGGGCTTTGGCCGCCAGAAGGGTCACACCGAACTCTACCGTGGCGCTGAATATGTTGTCGACTTCCTGCCGAAGGTGAAAGTCGAGATTGTGCTGACCGACAATATGGTGGAAAAGGCTGTCGAAGCCATCCGGTCCGCCGCTCAGACTGGCCGCATCGGCGACGGCAAGATTTTTGTTTCGAATATCGAGGAAGCAGTGCGCATTCGTACCGGCGAGTCCGGCGAAGACGCCATCTGATCCCGATCAACCGGCCGTTCCGGCCACCCAACCCGGTTCACCCCCCGACCTCCCAGGATATAAAGCCCTTGCATAGGCAGCGGACCAGGTTGAACCACAATGATCACAGCAGATAACCACAAGGGATGGATATCAAGATGACCACCGCTTCTGACGTGCTTAGCCTGATCAAGGAAAAGGACGTAAAGTTCGTAGACCTTCGCTTCACCGATCCGCGCGGCAAGCTGCAGCACGTCACCATGGACGTGACCCTTGTCGATGAAGACATGTTCGCTGAAGGCGTGGCATTCGACGGTTCTTCGATCGCTGGCTGGAAGTCCATCGACGCTTCCGACATGACCCTGATCCTCGATCCGGAATCCGTTCACCTGGATCCGTTCTTCGCTCAGACCACCATGGTCATCCTGTGCGATATCGTTGATCCGCGCACCGGCGAAACCTACAACCGCGATCCGCGCTCCATCGCCAAGAAGGCAGAAGCCTACGTCAAGTCCGGCGGCTTCGGCGACACCATCTTCTTCGGCCCGGAAGCTGAATTCTTCATCTTTGATGACGTCCGCTTCGCTGCTGAGCCGTACAACACCGGCTTCAAGGTCGACAGTGACGAACTGCCGTCCAACCTGGACACCGAATACGAAACCGGCAACCTCGGCCACCGTCCGCGCGTCAAGGGCGGCTACTTCCCGGTTCCGCCGATCGACAGCTGCCAGGACATGCGGTCTGAAATGCTGACCGTCATGGCCGAAATGGGCGTGTCCGTTGAAAAGCACCACCACGAAGTGGCTGCTGCTCAGCACGAGCTGGGTGTGAAGTTCAACACCCTGACCACCTGCGCCGACCACATGCAGATCTACAAGTACGTGGTTCACCAGGTCGCTCACGCTTACGGCAAGACCGCAACCTTCATGCCGAAGCCGATCTTCGGTGACAACGGTTCGGGCATGCACTGCCACCAGTCCATCTGGAAGGACGGCAAGCCGCAGTTCGCCGGCAACCTCTATGCCGACCTCAGCGAAATGTGCCTGTACTACATCGGTGGTATCCTGAA
Organism: Roseibium litorale; assembly: GCF_014842915.1. Lineage (GTDB taxonomy): Bacteria > Pseudomonadota > Alphaproteobacteria > Rhizobiales > Stappiaceae > Roseibium > Roseibium litorale. Next base: position 15,163 of record NZ_JACYXI010000023.1, read on the forward strand.
GCACGCCAAGGCCCTGAACGCCTTCACCAACCCGTCGACCAACTCCTACAAGCGTCTGGTCCCGGGCTATGAAGCACCGGTTCTGCTGGCTTACTCTTCGGGCAACCGTTCGGCTTCCTGCCGTATTCCGTTCACGTCCTCCCCGAAGGCAAAGCGCGTTGAAGTCCGCTTCCCGGATCCGACCGCGAACCCGTACCTCGCCTTCGCAGCCATGCTGATGGCTGGCCTCGACGGGATCAAGAACAAGATCCACCCGGGCGACGCAATGGACAAGAACCTCTACGACCTGCCGCCGGAAGAACTGGCCGAGATCCCGACCGTTGCAGGCTCCCTGCGCGAAGCTCTGGAATGCCTCGATGCAGACCGTGAGTTCCTGAAGGCCGGCGGCGTGTTTGATGACGACTTCATCAACGGCTACATCGACCTGAAGATGGAAGAAAACATGCGCTACGAAATGACACCGCACCCGGTGGAATTCGACATGTATTACTCCGTCTGATCTCTGTCAGACAGACAAACGGAAAGGCCGGGCAATCGCCCGGCCTTTTTGTATTTCCAACCAACGCGTTACGGCGTTTTTTTAACTTCACTCTTGCCATGCCCCATACGGCACGGCCCAAACTCCCGTCCCTGTTTTGCCGTGAAGACATGTGATGAAGAATGGAATGGTCTGAGCGGGTGCTCGACGTTCAGAGCATCAGCAAAGCTTGCATATAGATCATTTTACGCTGGTTCAGCGCCCTGACTTCAATCGCTCTCACGACACCAAGCCGTAGACATGGACATGAGCCTTGCCGCCAATGACCTTGCCCGAAAGCATGCCATAAATCTCAACCGCTGCTCCGTCCCCAGCGGTCACATCGCCATTGACCATTCCGTGCAATTCAAAACGGACGCCGGGAGCCACCGTGACCCCATCGGCCGCCATTCCGTAGAACTGGGTGTCCTCTGAAACCGTCAGATGCTCCAGATGCATGGTTCGGATCTTGCGCATGACATATCTCCGGTTGCGTTTTCTCAGCATCGCGCGGTTGGCTGTTCAACGCAAACGAATACTCACCCCGGCAGCAGCCAGTCCCGCAGGCTTGGGCGTTTGTGGCCCCGGTAGCCCTTCATCGGATCAGCGGCCACCATGGCATTCAGCACCGCCTCCTGGGTGGTTTCCGCAGCGGCTTTGAACAGGATGTCGATCAGATCCTCCCATAGAACTTGCCGTTCCAGAATGGGGACGTTCTCATAATGCTGGATCCGCCCGGCGGTGGAGAAGGCCATAGCGATGTCTCCGCTGCCGTTGCCGTAATAGGCGCCGAGGCGCCCGAGGCCGGCGCCAGCGCGCTTGGCAACGCGTTTGAGTTGCCGGGTCGACATGGGAACATCGGTCGCCATGATGATGATCACCGACCCGCGCTCTTCGGTCTGACGCGCATCGGCGGGATGCGGTTTGCGGCCATCAGGAAGCGTCAGGTCACCAGGGCGCCCGAAATTGGCCAGCACCAGGGTTCCAAGCACATGCGGCTTGCCGCCGATCTCGAACACGCGGGAGGCAGACCCGATGCCGCCCTTGAAGCCGAAGGCGCTCATGCCCGTCCCAGCGCCAGCATTGCCCTGATCAAAGTCCTGCCCGGCCACGGCCAGTGCCGACAGCGCATCTGCTTCCGTCAGGGCCATGGCCTGAATATCGCTCAGATAGCCGTCATTGCACTCCATCACCACCGGGTTGACCGTACCGGTCGACCTGCCGATTTCGGGATTTTCTGCGATGGCCCTGCGGATCAGCGCATTGATCCCAGTCCCGACGGAAAAGGTGTTGGTGAGTAGGATCGGTGTTTCCAGAGTGCCGAGTTCCTCCACCTGCATCAGCCCTGCACTCTTGCCGAAACCGTTGATGACCTCGACAGCGGCAGGCAGCTTGTCGCGGAACAGATTGCCCGGATGCGGAACCACAGCCGTAAAGCCTGTGCGCTGGTTGCCTTGGCTGTTGGTCACATGGCCGACAAGAACCCCTGGCACATCGCAGATCGTGTTGCGCGCACCGGGTGTCATGTCTCCGCAGATCAAACCGAAGCTGCGGGCAAGGCGGCGGGAACTGTCAGAAGTCATAGGGAATTTCCGGGAGGAAGAAACAGAATCCGGATCTTGCGTCCGGCACTGCAGGATGATCCTCCCGGCCCCTCTTTTCAAGATGCAGCGCCCTGCGGCAGTTCGCCCGGGTCAGGCAAGAAGCAACCCTCAGCCTCGGCTTGCCTCCGGCACATATTTGCGCCAGTCGTGCTCTTCCTTGAAGCCCAGAACTTCGCGGATCTTCCGGTTGCTGATCGGCGCATCCTTGCCGGAAAACTCACCCGTGATGGGCGTGCCCGGTGCGTATTGGGCCAGGAAGTCCCGGCTTGGCTCGTTCGCGGTGATCGTGTCATTGACTGCATTGAAGACCTGGAAGCCAAGGCCGTCCTTCTTGATGCAGAGGTCAACGATCTGTCCCAGATCCCGGGCGTCGATATAGCTCCAGGCGTTGCGCTTGCGCATGGGCGGATTGGCCAGATACTCGGGAAACTTCGCATAATCTTCGGGCGACACCACATTGCCGATTCGAAGCGCATAGATGTCCGCGCCGGACCGCATGGCAAAAGCACGGGCGGTCTTTTCATTGACCACCTTGGACAAGCCGTAGCTGTCCATCGGATCCACGTCATAATCCTCAGTCAGCGGGAACTCGTGATAATCCTTGTCCCCTTCCGCAAAACACACCCCATAGGTGGTTTCACTCGACGCGATGATGATCTTGCGGATGCCGAGCTTCACCGCCGCTTCAATCACGTTGTAGGTCGAGACTGCATTGCGCTGGAAGGTAACATTGTCCGGATGGATCAGGATGCGCGGCACGGCGGCAAAATGCACCACCGCATCGACAGGCGCCGGTCCCTTGCCGGTTTCCAGTCCCTCAAAGCCGAAATGCATGGACAGGGCGTTGAAGGTCTGGCCGCTGTCGGTCAGATCCGTGATCAGCGTGTTGACGCCCGGATGGTCCATCGGTACCAGATCTAGATTAAAAACCTCATGCCCCTGATTCATCAGGTAAGGCACCACATGACGCCCGGCCTTGCCGCTGCCGCCGGTGAATACGATGCGTTTGCCCATGATGTTCCTCCCTGGAAATGATTACCTGTCAGGTATTTGGCTGTTCCTGACATAGCGCGGACGGGCAAATGTGCAACCACCGGAAGCCAAGAAAGCGCGCCCGCGAGTTACGGTGAACGCGGGTCAGGCGGCATTCCCGGCTTTTTTTGCCTTTCCCCGATGAAATTTGCCGTCACATCCGATATAGGCAGGCTCTGGCTCAAGAGCCGGTCATTTTGAACGTCTGGACGCCCCGAGCGCCCCGCAAAGCCGTCATGGGAATGAGAAGACGATGAGCGAGTACAAGTCCGAGTTTCTGAAGGTTCTGAAAGAGCGTGGCTTCCTGCACCAGCTTTCCGATCCGCAAGGCCTCGATGACCTGCTGTGCAAGGAATCGGTCACAGCCTATATCGGCTTCGACTGCACGGCGCCGAGCCTGCACGCCGGTTCTCTCGTCACCATCATGATGCTCTACTGGTTTCAGAAAACCGGCCACCGTCCGATTGCGCTGATGGGTTCAGGCACCACCCGCGTCGGCGACCCCACGGGCAAGGACGAAAGCCGCAAGGTTCTTTCGGACGAGACAATCGAAGAGAACAAGGCCGGCATCCGGAAGATCTTCGAGAAGCTTCTGACCTTCGGCGACGGCCCGACCGACGCCATCATGATGGACAACGCGGACTGGCTCCTGAAGCTCAACTACATGGACTTCCTGCGGGATATCGGCCGCCATTTCTCGGTCAACCAGATGATCCAGCGCGACAGCGTCAAGTTGCGTCTTGAGCGTGAGCAGCACCTGTCCTTCCTGGAATTCAACTACATGCTGCTGCAGGGCTACGACTATCTGGAAATCTACCAGAAGACCGGCTGCCGCCTGCAGATGGGCGGTTCTGATCAGTGGTCGAACATACTCTCCGGTGTGGATCTCATCCGCCGCAAGGAAAGCGTCGAAGCCTTCGCGCTGACCGCTCCGCTGCTGACCACCTCCTCCGGAGCGAAGATGGGCAAGACCGCAGCCGGTGCTGTCTGGCTGAATGCGGAACAGCTGTCTCCTTATGACTACTGGCAGTACTGGCGCAACACGGAAGATGCCGATGTCGAGAAGTTCCTGAAGCTCTTCACGATCCTGCCGCTCGATGAAATCTCACGCCTTGCCGCACTGGAGGGCTCTGAGATCAATGAAGCGAAGAAGGTTCTTGCCACGGAAGCCACCGCGATGATCCACGGCCGGGAAGCCGCGGATGCAGCGGCTGAAACCGCCCGCAAGGCTTTCGAAGAAGGCGCAATGGCGGAAGGCCTGCCCACCATTGAGATCTCCCGTGCGTCTCTGGAAGCTGGCATCGGCATTCTAAGTGCCTTTGTGGACGCGGGCCTGTGCGCCTCCAACGGCGACGTCCGCCGCAACATCAAGGGCGGCGCGGTAAGGATCAACGACAAGGTAGAACAGGACGACAAGCGTGCGATCGCCCTCGCCGACCTCACGGAAGACGGTGTCGTCAAGCTGTCCCTTGGCAAGAAGAAGCACGTTCTGGTCCGCCCGGTCTGAACCGCAGACCAAAACCAGGACTGAGAATCAGGGGAGGCCTTCGTGCCTCCCTTTTTCGTATCAGGAGGTCTGCTCGGGGCAGCCTACTGAGAGCCCTGGAACTCGAACATCTTGCGGAAGATGCCCGGTGCAATCGCCGAGATCGGATTGACCGACAGAACCGGGTCCGACATCGGGCCGGTGACGCGATAGGTGACGCCGATCAGCCCCTCCCCGCTGCCGCCGCCAAGGGCATAGCCCAGGATGGGAATGTTGGCGAAGATGTTGTTCAGAGCATAGATCGGAACGAAGGTTCCGGTCAGGTCGAGCGATTGGCTGGAAAGGTTCATGGTGCCGCTGACCGTGCCGCCGAGAACCGCTCCCTTGAGCGCACCACGGGTAATGGTGACAGTCTCGCCCTCACGACTGAAAGCGATATTGAGGGTGTCGAACGAGGCTTCCCCGCCCCGCGTCACCGCGCCCTGCCGGTTACGGTTGCCAACGACTGCGCCCTGATCCCGGTAGCGCAGGATGTCCGGGCGCTCAGACAGTTTCCGGATCGCGGGGTCCTCGGTGATGGACAGGTTGGTGATGTCGACCGTGCCCTCCCAATTATCGCCCGTGGTCGCTGTTGCGTTCACGCGCCCGCGCCCGCCGCGCATGCGGTCATAGGTGTCCAGGAAACGCAGAACAGCCCCTGCGTCATCAAACTCGCCCTCAGCAGTACGGATGCCTGTTCCATTCGCATCGCCAACGCCGAACCGGAAAGCCGTGCGTCCCTGCACCAGGCCGGTCAGGTCCGCGGATTTCAGGCCGCCTGGACTGGTTTCCACGAGGCCTGCAAACTTGTCGATCCGGGTGTTGTTGAAGCCGACAACCCGGTCGAGATTGATGTTGATGACAAGGCCCTTGGAGAAGTCCTTGATCTTGTCGTCTTCCGCTTTGGTCTTGCCAAGGCTGCGGATGAGACCGCGTGCGTCAAACTCGGCCCCGGTCATGTTGACCCGGTACCGGCCAGCACTGCCGCGCCGCACGGTCAAAGCCGCATCATCGCCAGCGCGCAGCTGGAACTTGGAGAAGGTCGCCTCCTCCAGCTCGCCCGATGAGGACAAAGTGATGGTGCCAGCAATATCGACGCCTTCAGAGACGAGTTCCAGGTCCTGAAGAACGCGCTTGTCCTCGGATTCGGCAATCTGGAAGCTGACCCGCGCCGGAACCCCGCTGCCCTTTTCCCAGCCAAGCGCTGCAAGCTTGATCGTGGCCTTGGACATGTCGATGTCATAGGTCTGCTTTCCAGCATCCTCCGAGACAGTCACCGAGAGGTCACCGGAGAGAAAGGAGGTCAGATCGATCCCTCTCTCCTTCAGCTGTTTTGCGGAGGCACTGACGACAACCCCTTGCCTCGCTTTCACCTTGGAGCCTTCCAGAGGCAGAAGCAGGTCAATGTCAGCCTGCAAACCGTCCAGCTTGCCCTTGCCGTTGATTTCCACATGGCTCCGGTCTGCATTCAGCGTCACAGACGCCTTGCTGACGGTGTGTCCCCGGATGGGTTCGGCGGCAGCGAAGTCCTTGAGCTGGGCTTCCGCCGACCACTCGACTTCATCGAGTTCCAGATGCTTCTTGAGCGGAAACTCCGCATTCATGCGCACGGCGCCGGTGCCGCTCAGGCCCTCTGGGGAAATATCCACCCGGCTGAGAACACGGAATGGCTCCTGGTTGAAGATCCAGCCAATATCACGTGCCTCACCGTCCAGTTTCAGGTCAATCACCCCAAGCTTGTCGTCGCGTTCACGCAGGTGAAGGATCTTGAACTGCCCCTCCGGCAGGCGTACCACCTTGCCCTCACCCGCCGTCGCCCGGCCGTCCACCCCGTCGACAGTCAGCACTTCATCGGCGATTTTCAAAGTTCCGTTCAGTCCCTCAATCGGTGGAACGTCTCCGATCGCAGCGATCGTGCCACCGCTGAAGCTCATCGACATGGTCAGGTCATTCCCCGCCCAGCCCGGATCCGGATCGTTGGAGTTGAAGGCAGGCGGCTGAATCGAGGCATCAAGACTGAAGGTCTTGATCAGCCCATCCTTGACCCGGTCAATGATCCACCGGCGGCCCGGCGGCGTGATGGTGATCGGCCAAACCTGTTTCACCAGCCCGACGGGGAGATCCTTGCCTTCGACCGCGGCAGCCAGATAGGGGCCATCCTTCTGCAGATCGACCGATCCAACGCCAAAAAGCTCTGCATCCCCAGCCTTGAGAGCAAGCTGCTTGATCGTCAGGATCTTTTCTTTCAGGTCAATGTTCAGTTTTGCCCGCACGTCATCAACGACGATGGGTTGCTCCGGCACATCACTGGACCCGAACTGGGCCCAAGAGGTGCCCAAGTCCACATCCCAGGTTCCGTTCAGGGACTTCGCCGGACGGGCGCTGCCGGAAAACAAAAGCTGCGTATTGCGGTATTTGATATGAGAAGGGGTGATTTCGACCGCCGTGTCCCCCGCGTTCCACTTCAGCGCCAGCGCGACATCATCGAAGCGCACGGAGGTTTTCCCAAGCTGGAACCATCCTTCTGTCATGCGCGCAACGGCATTCGAACTTTCGAACTGGCCATCTTCGGAAAAGAAACTCTCAAACCGTACAGACAACGGAAGCCCGAGGCCCGTGCCTGGGCGGACGTCCAGGTTCGGATCCAGAAGTTCGCCAATGGTGATGTCCCGTATCAGAAGCGCGATGCGCCGCTGGGTGTGATCCACCCCTGACGTTCGGACCATTTCCAGATCCCAGGCTCCGAAACGTCCCGCGACCGTCGCCTTGGCCCGCAGCCCCTCCTGCGGGTTCCGGTGGATCGTCGCGTCGATCCCTTTGATCGAACGCGGCAGAGATCCAAGGAAATCCACCTCACCATTGTGCAGCTCAACCATCTCGAGCTGGCGGCGCGTGAAGTCATTTTCAATCAGCGCCCCAATCCTGTCGACAGCCTCCATGAGGCTGCCCATGGCAGGAAGCGCTCGCTGCTGTTCGGGAAGATCCAGAATGATCCTCGGGCGTTCCAGATCGAGTTTGGAAAAAGAGATCGAACCGGTCAGCAAGGCAGAAAGATCGACGGGGGCCTCAATCCTGGGAAGAATGACCTCGGTGGTCACGTCCCCGGGCACCTTCACTTCGACATCGCGGATCACCACCAGAACGCCATCGCCGAGTGTGAAATCGAGCGAGGCATCTGCAATCGTAACTTCGACCCCGTTTTTGCTGACCTGGGACGCCATGAAGCGCGCGAGCGCCGGAACATGCACCGGACCACCCGCAAACAACCAGACCAGAAAACCGCCAAGGAGCAGAATAACCGCGCAGAGACAGTGCGACACGCGTGGCCGGGCGCGCTTGCGGCCTGCTTTGGTGTCTCCGTCCGGCGTGCGGTTCTCCATCTAGTTCTGGGTTTCCTCATAGGCCCGAAGGCCGGTTGTCATTGTTGGCGGCAACGGCGCCGCACCCGCAGCGGCATTCTGGACGCGCCCGCTCCCGCTCAATCCTCTGGGAAGCAGCGCGTCATTGAATCGGCTATTCCAAGCACTAAGATACCTGAAGGCCGGATAAAAAAGCGATTGGCAGCATGCGCAAAGCGGCTTGTATCCCGCGCATAAAACTCTTGACTGTGACAGAAGGAAGGCAAAATGACCGAATTGACCGAAGGGCAGCCGGCCCCGGGTTTCGAGCTTGACGGCGATGGCGGCGGAACCATTCGTCTCGCCGATTTTTCCGGGCATCCGGCCGTGGTCTATTTCTATCCGAAAGACGACACGCCGGGCTGCACCAAGGAAGCCATTGCCTTCTCGGAGCTGAGCGGTGAGTTCGCTGCGAAGGGCATCACCGTCATCGGGATTTCGCCCGATACCGCGGCCAAGCATGACAAGTTCAAGACGAAGCACGGCCTATCCGTGCGCCTTGCTGCCGACCCTGAAACAGCCACCTGTCAGGCCTATGGCGTCTGGGTGGAGAAATCCATGTACGGCAAGACCTATATGGGTGTCGAGCGCTCCACCTTCCTGATTGATTCTGATGGCCGCATCGCCCGAATCTGGCGGAAGGTCAAGGTTGCTGGTCACGCCGAAGAGGTTCTGGAAGCCGCCTCAAAGCTCTGAGTTTCCAGTCTCGAACTACACAAGACACGCGGGGCTGCGGGAAATACTCGCGGCCTCTTTTAATGCGCAACTGACATACGGGCAGTCATTTAAGAAGAAAATTAACCTTAACGCACTCTAATCGACGGCATTCAAAGATCCACAACAACTGGGTTAGTCCGTTGACCGTGCACCGTGCCCATGAGGAAGAAACCGGACCGCAAGTGGCCAGGATGGAACGTTCCCATCATGCCTTTGCCAAGCCGGTTCCGGCGTCCCCCGGAACCCTTTTCCGGAAGAGAAAATTTCTTCTTGCTGCAGCCGCCGCCTTTGCCCTTCTGGGTACAATTGGCGCCTCTTCGTCGCTCTGGTACCAATCGGTTGTTGAGGCGGAAAGCAACCGGATCGGTCTTCTGCAGCATAGCTACCAGGACCGCATCGACCGGCTGCGCGCCGAGATCGACCGTCTGAACAGCCGTCAGGCGCTGGACCGTGAGACCGTGGAGCTTCGTGTCGGCGACCTGATCCGGCGCCAGCAGGCCCTGAGCAAGCGTCACGAGATCGTGTCCCGGCTGATCCAGCAGGCCGAGAACAACGGCATCCTGATGCCGGACACCAGTATTCTCCCAAGCCCCAAACCGCTGATTGCGCTTCAAGACGAGGGCAGCGATTTCCTTAAGGAAGAAGGTCCGGCAATCGGCGGGGAAGCCGAACTGGTCGATGATCCGATGACCGCCCTTGGTCTGCGTGGCTCGTCTGCCCTGTCCGGAACGCCTGCGGGCGCCGCACGACAGGCAGAGCAGCCGGACACAGTCCGGAGCGACAAGCAGGCAGCACTTGGCAAGGTCGAGGACGATATCACCGCCATGGATGCGGAAAGCGCCGTTGTCCTGACCGCCCTCACCCGGGCGACCCGCAAGCAGATCGATGGCATCCTCAAGGAAACCCGTCCGCTGGGGGTGGGCTTTGCCGCGGCAGTGGCGCCTGCAACCTCCGCAGCCCCGGCTGCCGATGTTGGCGGCCCATTTGTTCCGTATGAAGACGAGGCCTTTTTCAACCGCGTCGAGACAGCCGAAAAGTCCTTGTCACAGCTGACCCGCCTGAAAAATGCGGCGCGGCGCCTTCCAATCGCGCGGCCACTGGAAAGCGAGCAGATCTCGAGCGACTTCGGTCCGCGGCTCGACCCGTTCCTGAGCCGGATCGCCATGCACACGGGCATGGACTTCAAGGCGCCCTATGGCACGCGCGTTTATGCCACTGCGCCAGGCACGGTCATCAAGGCCCGCTACAATGGGGGCTATGGCAAGATGGTGGAAATCCGCCACAGCAACGGGCTTGTGACACGCTATGGCCATCTCAGCCAGTTTCTCGTTCTCGAAGGCGACCACGTGACCACCGGGGATGTCATCGGCAATGTTGGCAGCACCGGACGGTCAACCGGCCCGCACCTGCACTACGAAGTCCGCGTGGACGACAATGCCGTCGATCCGGAGCCCTTCGTCCGCGCCGGGGAGCGCCTAGCCGCCTATCTTTAGCTGGACAGCAATTTCGATACGAAAAACGGCGCCGGAAATCTCCGGCGCCGTTTTTCTGTTCAAGCTCAGGAACATGATCAGTCGATGTCGGCCACTTCAGCAGGCTCACCGCCGAACACGCGTTGCGCGAGCGCCGCTTCCATGAACTGATCCAGATCACCATCCAGAACGTCGGACGGAGACGTGCTTTCAACGCCGGTCCGCAGATCCTTCACCAGCTGATAGGGCTGGAGAACGTAAGAGCGGATCTGGTGGCCCCAGCCGATATCGGTCTTGGAGGCCTGCTCCTTGTTGGCAGCCTCTTCGCGCTTTTTCAGCTCGGCCTCATAGAGGCGTGCGCGCAGCATGGACCAGGCGGTCGCACGGTTCTTGTGCTGGGAGCGCTCGGTCTGGCACTGAACCACAATATTCGTCGGGATGTGCGTGATGCGCACGGCCGAGTCGGTCGTGTTGACGTGCTGGCCACCGGCACCAGAGGCGCGGTAGGTATCGATACGGCAATCACTTTCATTGATGTCGATCTGGATCGAGTCATCAATCACCGGATAGACCCAGGCACTGGAGAAGCTGGTGTGACGGCGCGCCTGGCTGTCATAGGGAGAGATCCGCACCAGCCGGTGAACACCGGATTCGGTCTTCAGCCAGCCATAGGCGTTTTCGCCCTTGATCTGCAGGGTCGCGGACTTGATGCCCGCTTCTTCGCCATCATGATATTCCAGCACATCCACCTTGTAGCCATGCTGTTCCGCCCAGCGGCGGTACATGCGCAACATCATAGACGCCCAGTCCTGGCTTTCGGTGCCACCTGCCCCGGAATTGATTTCCAGATAGGCATCGTTGGCATCAGCTTCACCGGACAGAAGGGACTGGAGCTGGAGCGCGCGAACGCGCTTCTCAAGGCCGCGCAGAGCTTCCTCAGCTTCCTGGACGACGTCCTTGTCGCCTTCCATTTCACCGAGCTCAATCAGCTCCATGTTGTCCGCAAGATCCTGCTCAAGACCACGGACGCCATTGATGCCGTCTTCCAGCTGCTGGCGCTCGCGCATAAGCTTTTGAGCCTTGGAAGGATCGTTCCAGAGGGTCGGATCCTCGGACAGGGCGTTGAGTTCATCTAATCTGACAAGGGCCTGATCCCAGTCAAAGATGCCTCCTCAGCAGGCTTATGGCCTGCTTAATTTCGTCGACGATGCCTTGCATTTCGGCGCGCATCGGATACCTCGCTTCAGTGCTGAAAAGAACGGCCCCGGACAGGCCGAATGAAAAGAAGCCCGGCCTTGAACCGGGCTTCATTTGGTCGCGGACATTACCCGCAGGCATGAGGCCTTGTAAACCGCTAGATCTGCCGGGCCTCAGTAGAGGCCGCCCGTTCCACTCAGAACCGCCTGCCCGGCTTCGGGAGATACTGTCCTGGGAACGCCCATCTCGTCCTGGAAGCCAATGACCGAGTAGCTGTCCGGCGGCGCCATGCCAGGCTTGAAGGCTTCGAGAATCGAGCCCGGAGAGCCCGCGGCGGCCCGCAGACCCGTGCGGCGGTCGATCGGAATCAGCTGCAGGCCCTTGGGAACACGGAATTCGACTGGTGGCTTGCCTGCCATGGCATCTTTCATGAAGTCGATGAAGATCGGTGCGGCGACATGACCACCGGTCGCGCCACGTCCCATCGGTTTGGGTGTATCGAAACCAACATAGATGCCTACCGTCATGTCCGGCGTGAAGCCCATGAACCAGGCATCCTTCTCGTCGTTCGTGGTTCCGGTCTTACCGGCAACCGGACGGCCCAGAACCTTGACGGAGGTCGCAGTGCCACGCTGGACCACACCTTCCATCATGGAGGTGATCTGATAGGCGGTCATCGGGTCGAGGACCTGCTCACGGTCGTCGACCAGCTTGGGCTCATCCTGCCCATGCCAGTCGTCTTCCAGACAGGTTTCGCAGATGCGGCTGTCGTGCTTGTAGATCGTGCGGCCGTAACGGTCCTGGATACGGTCGATCAGGGTCGGTTGGATCTTGCGGCCGCCGTTGGCAATGGTCGCATAGGCCGCCGTCATGCGCATGACGGTGGTTTCCCCTGCCCCGAGAGACATGGACAGAACCGGCAGCATGTTGTCGTAGATGCCGAAACGCTTGGCATATTCAGCCACCAGCGGCATGCCCATGTCCTGCGCCAGGCGTACGGTCATGACGTTCCGCGACTGCTCGATACCGGTGCGTAGCGTGGAAGGTCCGTAAAACTTGCCCGCATAGTTCTGCGGACGCCATGTTCCAAGACCCGGTCCCTGGCTGATTTCCAGAGGTGCGTCCATGACCACAGAGGACGGTGTATAGCCATTGTCCAGCGCCGCAGCATAGAGAAACGGCTTGAACGAGGAGCCTGGCTGACGATAGGCCTGAGTTGCACGGTTGAATTCGCTCTGGACGAAGCTGAACCCGCCCGACAGCGCCAGAACACGGCCAGTATAGGGATCCATCACAACGATTGCGCCGGAGACCTTCGGGATCTGCCGCAGTTCATAGGCGCCGGGAGCAACCTTGCTCTCCTCAACGAAGACCACATCTCCAGGGGTCAGAACTTCCGACACGGCGGACGGAGCGCGGCCCTTGATCCGGGCCCACTTCATGCCGTCCAGCGAGAGCGTCGCGGTGATGCGTTCATCGGAGAGCTTGCCACTATCCAGGGATTTAGGTTGTATCCCAACTTTCGCCTGGGACGCGCCGCTTTCCAGAACAACCGCCAGCTGCCACTCCGGCAGATCGGAATAGCCTTCAACCTTACCCAGAGCCACGCCCCAGTCGCCGCCCAGCTCGATCTTCTCGAACGGTCCACGCCAGCTGCCACGCTCATGGTCGAACTTGATCAGCCCGTCCATCAGTGCCTTGCGGGCGAGAACCTGAAGATGCGGATCCATGGTGGACCGGACGGAAAGACCGCCTTCGTAAAGACGCTTCTCTCCAAAGATGGAGGCCACCTCGCGGCGCACTTCCTCGGTGAAATATTCAGCGGCCTGCAGCTGGGTGCCGGTTTCACGCGGAGTGACCTTCAGCGGCTTGGCCTTGGCCTCTTCACCAGCCTGAGCCGTCACATAGCCGTTCTCGACCATACGGTCGATCACCCAGTTTCGGCGGGCAATGGCGCGGTCGCGATGGCGGTAGGGATGATAATTGTTCGGCGCCTTTGGCAGGGCCGCCAGATAGGCGGCCTCTTCAAGAGTCAGCTCGTGTACCGACTTGTCGAAATAAAGCAGGGACGCAGCGGCCACACCATAAGCGCCAACACCAAGATAGATCTCGTTCAGATAGAGTTCGAGAATTTCGTCCTTGGTGTAGGCCTGCTCGATGCGCAGCGACAGGACAGCTTCCTTGATCTTGCGCTCATAGGACACTTCATTCGTCAGCAGAAAGTTCTTCGCCACCTGCTGGGTGATGGTCGAAGCACCTTCAGGCCGCCGGCCCGTGCCGATGTTCTGCACCAGACGCACGGCCGCACGGATGATCCCCTCCGGGTCGATCCCCAGATGGTGGTAGAAATTCTTGTCTTCTGCAGAAATATAGGCTTCCTTGACCATGTCCGGAATGGCCTGGATCGGCAGGAACATGCGGCGCTGATTGGCATATTCCGCCATCAGACTGCCATCGGCGGCGTGAACGCGCGTCATGACCGGCGGCTCATAGTTCTTCAAGGCAGTATAGTCAGGCAGATCCTTCGTCAGGTGCTCCAGATAGACCCAGAGACCTGCAGCCACGACTAGGCCAAGGGCCGCGCCGATTCCAAACAAGTAGCCAAAAAATTTAACCAGAAATTTCATACGCGGGCTCGTCTTTCCCCGACCGGGTTTGCTGCGGGTCCCATAACACAGGAACCGGGCGGAACGCACCGCCCCAAACCATAACTTTTCATTAAAGCCTTCCTCGTCCACCAATATGGCGATGCTGAGGCGAAGCCGTCTCTCTCAATACGCAAGACCTCAAACAGATCAGTTGGCTGCGGGCGATCCCACGCCTTGAGCGACCTTCATCCGGAAAAAGGCGTCGACGGCTTCCACCATCGCGTCAGCCATCCGCTCACGCCATTTGTCCGAGACAAGCAGTTTCTCATCAAATTCGTTTGACAGATAGCCCAGTTCTACAAGAACCGAGGGCACATCGTGCGACTTCAGCACCCGGAAACCGGCGGAACGGTGCGGATTATTGATCAGCCTCACCGCGCTCTTGAGCTCATCCACCAGGGTTCTGGCGAAAAACACCGAAAAATTGCGGCTTTCCCGGCGGGCCAGATCGATCAGGATATCGGTCACTTCCGCAGGCTCATCCGCCAGCACGACGCCTGCGATGATGTCGGAGCTGTTTTCACTCTCGGCGATCTGACCCGCCAGACTATCCGATGCCCTGTCTGAAAGGGTGTAGACCGTCGCACCGCGCACGGTTTCCCCGCCCCGTCGCACAGAATCTGCGTGAATAGAGATGAAAAGGTCCGCTGCAAGATCATGACCAATCTGGACGCGCTGGCCGAGCGGAATGAAGGTGTCGTCCTCGCGAGTGAGATGAACCGTATAGCGGCCCGTTTCCTCCAGCTTCCGCTTCAGGATGCTTGCGAAATCCAAAACCACGGCCTTTTCCAGCGTTCCATCGACGCCACGCGCCCCCGTATCGATCCCGCCATGGCCCGGATCCAGAACGATGACCGGACGGATCTTCTTCTCATCCGTCGCAATACGGTCAGCTTTTGAGGAACTCGCGCCCTGATGCAAAGCTTCACGGCTGGTGCTGGCAAACTTCAGGAACGTTTCCCGGTTGGATTTCACGAGGTCGATGACAAGACGCGCCGGTTGTCCGTCGACAGCCGGAATGACGAAGGTCTTGTCGACCGCGACCGGTTCCTTGACGTCGACCACAATCCGGGACTTGCCCGCTGCAAACAACCCAAACCGCCAGGCGGAGACAAGGCCCCGCCCCTCGCTTCCGGCATCTTCCGGCAATTCGAAACGAACCTGGGGAAGATCGATGATCAGGCGGTAGGGATCTGCCAGAGCGGAGACCGCAACATTCACCTGCCGCTCCAGATCAAGAATGATTCGGGTGCGCACATCGTCCCCTGCAACCCGCGCATCAACGACCGCGGGCACGTTCTGAGGGTCTTGCGCGAGGGCAGAACGGGGCATCAAAAGGGCCGCAAAAAGCACACTGAGCGCCACCGTCAGCGCAATTGCCAAACAGCCGAAAGAAATGGAGACAAAGGGCCTTAGGCCCGTTTTTTCACAGCTTACCGCCATTTTACCGTGCAATTGCTGTCCTTGTTTGCCCCCTCACCTATCAGGTTGGGCGGGTGGATCAACTTCTAAAACGTCCAGCGGCGTTCACATTGCTTGCAAACGGAAAGTTTGGACCGTAAAAGTACCTTACGGATTTCGGTTCAGTGCCGATACCTTCCCTGATGACGGAATGGAAGAGCTTTCCACATGTCATCTTGTCCGAACGCGACAGACCGGGAGCAGACAGGGAGCCGGATGAGGCCATCCTTCCCTAGCGTCTCCGAAGTGTCCGCGGCTTGTGACCGCCCTTGAACCGGCGGGAGTTTATCGCACTGACCCCGGCATCGACCCTCTATTGCGCCCGCCTGCAGATTTTTTTCAAAGTCGAATTCAGCAGAGGGCAGCAGGAGCAGGGCTGCCAGTCCGTGGCGCATGGTTGCGGCCCATGGGCTCCGTTTCAGGACGGCACCCGGAAGACCTCAGGATTCCATGCAGGTGACAACGACTTAACACAAGGGCCTGCGTTGCCCCTGAAGGATCGCGCGATGCAAATGGCACCCGGAACAAGAACTGGCCCCGCTTCGGCGGCCGCTCTTGCCGATTGCCTGACCGCGCCCTGCGCACGCCCTCCTTTCTCTTTCTTTGAAACCAGTACGGCAACCGCTTCCACAGTGAGAGGCCCGCGCGGATTTGGCGCGGCCTCAGCGGCTGCCGTGGAGATAATCATTCATGGCAAACAAGATGCTGATCGACGCAGGCCACCCGGAGGAAACCCGGGTTGTGGTCGTGCGTGGCAATCGGGTTGAGGAATTCGATTTCGAAGCCGCGAACAGAAAGCAGCTTCGCGGAAACATCTATCTGGCAAAGGTCACGAGGGTAGAACCATCCCTCCAGGCAGCTTTTGTCGAATACGGCGGAAACCGGCATGGTTTCCTCGCCTTCAGCGAAATTCACCCCGATTACTACCAGATCCCCGTCGCTGACCGTCAGGCGCTTCTGGAGGAAGAAGATTCCGGCTTCGACAGCGACGACACGGAAGAAAAGGCAAAGCCGCGCGGCCGGGGCCGTTCCCGCAGCCGGGCCAAAGCCGCAAACAACGAAAGCGCTGACGAGACGGTTTCCGAAGCCGCTGATGACAGCGAAGGCTCAGGCAACGATGCGGACTCCTCTGCCGACGACAACGGTGATCACGACCATGACGGCGAAGATGCCGTCGACACGGTTGGTGCCGAAGACGCCATGGAAGAGGTTCCGGTCCGGCGCCAGTCGCGCCGCCAGTACAAGATCCAGGAAGTCATCAAGCGCCGCCAGGTGATCCTCGTTCAGGTCGTCAAGGAAGAACGCGGCAACAAGGGCGCGGCTCTCACCACTTATCTGTCGCTCGCAGGCCGCTATTCCGTCCTGATGCCGAACACTGGCCGTGGCGGCGGGATCTCCCGTAAGATCACCCAGCCGACGGACCGCAAGCGCCTGAAGAAGATCGCCTCCGAACTGGAGGTGCCCGAAGGCATGGGCGTGATCCTGCGCACGGCCGGCGCAAGCCGCACCAAGGCAGAGATCAAGCGCGACTTCGAATATCTGATGCGTCTTTGGGAAAATGTCCGCGACCTGACGTTGAAATCCACGGCGCCGAGCCTCGTCTATGAGGAAGGCAGCCTGATCAAGCGCTCGATCCGCGATCTTTACAACAAGGACATCGACGAGGTTCTCGTCGCAGGCGAAGAAGGTTACCGCGAGGCCAAGGACTTCATGCGCATGCTCATGCCGAGCCATGCCAAGAACGTCCAGCCCTACCGCGACGCCTCCCCGCTGTTCATCCGCTATGGCGTCGAGCCGCAGCTCGATGCGATGTTCTCGCCCCAGGTGACGCTCAAGTCCGGCGGCTACATCGTCATCAACCAGACGGAAGCGCTGGTCTCGATCGATGTGAACTCGGGCAAGTCGACCCGTGAGCACAACATCGAGGACACAGCGCTTCAGACCAACCTGGAAGCCGCCGAAGAAGTCACCCGCCAGCTGCGCCTGCGCGATCTGGCCGGTCTCGTTGTCATCGACTTCATCGATATGGAGGAGAACAAGAACAACCGGGCTGTCGAGCGCAAGCTGAAGGACTGCCTGAAGAACGACCGCGCACGCATCCAGGTTGGCCGCATCTCGCACTTCGGCCTTCTGGAAATGTCGCGCCAGCGCATCCGCACCGGTGTTCTGGAAAGCTCCACCTCCCC
Source organism: Roseibium litorale (assembly GCF_014842915.1). Lineage (GTDB taxonomy): Bacteria > Pseudomonadota > Alphaproteobacteria > Rhizobiales > Stappiaceae > Roseibium > Roseibium litorale. Next base: position 32,920 of record NZ_JACYXI010000023.1, read on the forward strand.
CTGCCCGCATTGCCATGGCACGGGTATGATCCGGTCAGTGGAGTCCGTCGCCCTGCATGTTCTGCGGTCGCTGGAAGACAACCTGCTGAAGTCCGCTTCGCACAATCTGATCGTCCGCACCACGGCAGCCGTGGCGCTCTACATCCTCAACCAGAAGCGCTCGCATCTGTCGGATCTGGAGGCCCGTTTCGCCGTCGAAATCGAGGTGCAGGCCGAACATATGCACAATGGCCAGCACTATGTGCTGGAGCGCGCCGACCCGGTCGACCGGGAGCGCTTCCCGCAGCCGGTGCAGCCGGCCGTTCAGCCGCACACCATTGAGCCGATGGATGAGCTCGATCTTGAGGTCGAGGAGCCGGAAGACGAGGTTGAGGACGAAGAGACCGAAACCGAAGTCAGCCGCAACCAGGACGAAGGCAGCGACCGGGACCGCCGCCGCCGCCGCCGCCGCAAGCGCCGGAGGGGTGGTAATTCCGAAGGCGGTCAGGACGGCGAAGCCCGCGAGGCCTCTTCCGAAGGCGGCGATGACGCACAGGGTGACGACGCTGACACCGAAGACGGTGAGCAGTCTGCGGAAGCTGGTGAAGGCGGCTCTGATGAGCCCCGCCGCAAGCGCCGCCGTGGCCGCCGTGGTGGCCGCCGCGGACGCCGGAACGGTGAAGACGGTGAACTGAGCGAAAGCCCGGAAGATGGCAATGATGCCGAAGCTTCCGCTGAAGGCGGCGACGACGGTGAAGCCATCGCAGTAAGCGAAGGAGCAGAATCTGGTTCCGAAGCTCCCGTTGCAGACGCTCCGGCAAGCGAGGCTGCACCGGAAATGCCCGCAGACGCATCTGTTGAGGCCGAAGCAGCTCCGGTTGCCGAAGCACAGCCTGAGGCACCTGCTGCTCCTGCTTCTGAACCCGTTGAAACCGTAGAAGAACCGGCTGCAGCTGAAGCCCAGGCAGAAGAAGCACCGGAGCCGGCCAAGATTTCAACACCAGCCCCCTCAGCGGCTCCCGTGGAGCCGGTCGTGACCAGCGAAACGGCTGCCAGCGAGCCGGATCAGCCGGAAAAGCCGAAGCGCGGCGGCTGGTGGCAGCGCCGGTCTTTCTTCTGAAAGCTGTTCGGCAAGAGTTGAAATGAGAAAGGCGGGTCTCCGGATCCGCCTTTTTTGTATTCAAGCCTCATTCCATTCAGCTGCCCAGCTTCCCCCTACCGCTTCAACCACTCACCCAGCTGCAGCAAAGCCTGCTGCATGTCCTGATTGGACCCGGCGAAGGAAAAGCGTGTGTAGGAGGCCCCGCGGGTGAGATCGAAGTCGGCGCCTGGTGTCGCGGCAACGCCTGCCTCGGTCAGCATGGCCTTTGTGAAGGCAAGACTGTCTGAGGAGAACGCGCTGGTGTCCGCATAGATGTAAAAAGCCCCGTCAACCGGCAGCAGCTTGTTGAAGCCGAGCCTGGGCAGGCCCTCCAGCAGCAGCTTGCGGTTCTCCGCATAGCCTGCCTTAACCGTCTCCAGCTCCTCTGTGCCATCCAAGGCGGCAGCCGCCGCGATCTGAGACAGATCAGGCGGAGAGATGTAGAGCGACTGCGCGATCCGCTCCGTTGGCCGCACCAGAACTTCCGGCAGCACCATCCAGCCGATGCGCCAGCCGGTCATGCAATAGTATTTGGAGAAGCTGTTGATGATGATGGCCTGACTGGACGCCGTCAGCGCCGTCTCCTGACGGCCTTCATAGACAAGCCCGTGATAGATCTCATCCGAGATGAACCAGATGCCTTCGTCATCGCAGTAGCGCACGAGATCCGCCAGAGCATCCGGGGTCATCATCGTGCCGGTCGGATTGGCCGGGCTCGCCACAAGCACCCCCTTCACCGGGCCATCGGCCTGCGCCTTTGCAATCAGCTCCGGGGTCAGGCTCCAGCGGGTGTCCTCTCCAACTTCCACTTCCACCGGCACAAGACCAAGCGCCTTGAGAATGTTCCGGTAGGCGGGGTAGCCCGGAGAGGTCAGGACGATCCGGTCGCCTGGATCAAAGGCGGCGAGAAAGGCCAGATTGAAGCCTGCGGAAGAGCCCGTGGTCAGCATGATCCGGTCCGGGTGAACCTCGACCCCATAGGTCTCGCGATAGTGCCGGGCAAGACGCTGGCGCACATCTGCCCGTCCCTTGGCTTCCGTATAGCCGAGACGGCCATGCTCCAGCGCAACGCGGGCCGCAGTGAGAGCGGTTGCCGATGCGGGGGCAGCTGGCTGACCGACTTCCATGTGGATAATACGCCGGCCTTGTGCTTCCAAAGCCGCAGCCTGAGACAGCACATCCATTGCCAGAAACGGCGCAACAGCGCTGCGGTTAGAGGCATGAAGTTTTTGTCTCGGGCGGTTACGGTCAGACATAAAGAGGTTCTCCGGGCAGCTCTCATCACACGCTTGTGCATTGTGCAGGGCTTCTACCATCTGCAAGACCGCTTTGGTAAGCCACCTGTGCTTGACCCGCCAAACCAGTCTTTTTAGGCTCTCGCAAAGGCAAGAGAACCTCGGCATTGCAACCACCGGAAAGACGGATGATACGGCCTCAAAAGACGGGATACCGCTTCATGAGCAGACACGGCGCGAAACTAAAGGACATGCGCCTCGGCGCAAGACTTGCCGCCACACTCACGGCCCTGTCCGTCGCCCTACCCTCGCTTATGGGCCTCATGACGGCTCTGGCGCCGGAAGCTGCATTTGCCCAGTCAGGCCGCAAGCTTCCGCTCGTCCGCGATGCGGAGGCGGAAGACCTGCTCAGAAGCTATGCCCAGCCGATCTTCAAGGTCGCAGGCCTCGGCAACTCCCAGATCGACATCATTCTGGTCAACGACAAATCCTTCAACGCGTTCGTTCCCGATTCGCATCGCATGTTCATCAATCTGGGTGTGATCCTAGAAGCCGAAACGCCGGGCGAAATCATCGGTGTGATCGCCCATGAGACCGGGCATATCGCCGGACGGCACCTGGTGCGTCTGCGCGAGGCGGCGGCCAATGCACAGATCATCGCCGTGATCGGCATGATCCTGGGCGTCGGCGCGGCAGCGGCGGGCGGGGCAGCCGGCTCGTCCAGCGCCATTGGCGGGGGCGCGGCGGCCGCTTTGAGTTCGGGCAACATCGGCCAGCGGTCTCTGCTCGCCTATCAGCGCGGCGAGGAAGCCGCCGCCGACCGGGCAGCCCTCAAATATCTGAACGCCACGCACCAGAGCGGCCAGGGCATGCTGAAGACCTTCGAGCGTTTCGCCGAGCAGCAAGTGTTCTCTGCGCGCTTCGTCGATCCCTATGCCCAGAGCCACCCGATGGCCAACGAGCGCTACCGCTCGCTGGCCACGGATGTGATGAAGAGCAAATATTACGACACCCCTGCCCCCGCTGCCCTACAGCACCGGCACGATATGGTCCGGGCCAAAATCCTGGCTTTTTCCAGCCATCCCAACGAGGTGCTGCGCCGCTATCCGCGTTCGGACAAGAGCCTGCCGGCCCAATATGCCCGGGCCATTGCCTCCATGAAGCGCGACGGGCGGACCGCCATCAAGGACATCGACGCCCTGATCCGGCAGGAGCCGTCCAACCCCTATTTCCAGGAACTGAAAGGACAGGCGCTTCTTGAAGGCGGCAACCCGCGGGCGGCGATCGAACCTTTCCGCCGGGCGCTTGCCCTGAAGCCTGGGGAAGGCCAGTTTCAGATCTGGCTGGGCTACGCCATGGTCTCCTCGAACGACAAATCTCTTCTGCCCGAGGCGGAAGCCATCCTCAAGAAAGGCATCCGCAGCGATCCCAATTCCGGCATTGCCTACAGCCAGCTGGCCATCGCCCACGCCCGGCAAGGTGAAACCGCCGAAGCGGATCTGGCAACGGCAAAGGGCATGATGATGTCGGGTGATATCGACGCGGCGCGGCGCTATGCGGCCCGTGCTCAAAAGAATTTGAAGCGCGGAACACCCGCGTGGCTTCAAGCAGATGATATTGTATCCTACAAACCACCGAAGCTGAACGGCCGCTGATTTTCCTTTGGCGTCCCTCTCGCGATCACCATGGCCGCCGCACCGCAAAGCGGCAACAAGGAGTTTTTCATGCCCCGTCTGTTCGGGTTCGCCTTTCCGGTCCGGTTTGCCCGCACCGCACTTGCCGGTCTTGCCGGCACTCTTTCCGCCGCCACAGCAGCCCTCTTGATCGCCTCCGCCCCGGTTCAGGCTGCGGAAATGGACAAGGCCGCCGTGGAATCCATCGTGCGCGAGTATCTGCTTCAAAACCCGGAAGTGATCCGGGAAGCACTGGTCGAGCTTGACCGCAGGGACAAGGAAGCGGAGCAGAACGCCCGCCTCAAGGCTGTTTCGGACAGCTCTGACATTCTGTTCAACTCGGCCCGCCAAGTTGTTCTGGGCAATCCGGAGGGCAAGGTGACCCTTGTCGAGTTCTTCGATTACAACTGCGGTTACTGCAAGCGCGCCCATGGCGACATGACCAAGCTGATCGAGGAAAACCCGGATCTGCGCGTCGTGCTGAAGGAATTCCCGGTTCTTGGCCAGGGCTCCGTGGAGGCCGCCCAGGTGGCTGTTGCGGTCAACGCTGTTGCCCCGGAGAAGTATGAGGCCTTCCACGAAGCGCTGCTGATGCAGCGCGGTCAGGCGAATCGGGAAGCAGCTCTCAAGGCCGCAACGGATCTCGGCATCAGCGAAACCGATATTACCAAGGCAGGCAACGCCGAACTTGCCGCTGAAACCATTGAGGAAGTTTACTCCCTCGCCAACCGCCTCGGCCTGACCGGCACGCCGTCTTATGTGATTGGCACTGAAGTCGTCATGGGGGCTGTCGGCTATGACGAACTGAGCAGCAAGCTGCAGGCCATGGGAACCTGCGGCCAGACCAGCTGCTGATCAGGGAAAATTCCGCGCGCCCCTGCGGAACCGGCACTGCAAGGGAAAGCCGGACGCCTCCGGCTCAGACTGCTGACAAACCCGTCGTTTTCGGCGGGTTTGTTTTTTTGCAGTTCAGGTTTTCAGGTGTCCAAGTTTTGGGATCTTTGAGAGATAGCCCGTTTCGTCTCATGCTGGGGCTTGTTTCGGT
>NZ_JACYXI010000024.1 GCF_014842915.1 Roseibium litorale
GCGGCCGCGCTCAGCGAAAGCGCAGCCTTGCGGCTTGCGCCATCAGCCCCCTCCCAAAAATGAAGCGCTCATAAGCCGCGACGACGCCCACCGACCAGTGCTATACGAAACCACCCGCCGGGGGGAGTGGTTTCATGGACATGATCGAAGCTCAAGACCCGGGTCACCGGATGGAGAACCATGTCTGATTTCCGCTTTGCCATCATTTCCGATGCCCATTTCCACGATATTGAAGCTGATTACGGTTTTGAGCCCCTGCACGCAGGGGGGCGTCAACTTTCTTTGCGCAGCTGGTCCGACACACGGTTCTCAACCCGGGTGTTCAACGAGAGCCACACAGCGCTGCAGGCGGCATTGGACGATGTGAAGCGCCTGGGAATCCGGCATGTCGTGCTGCTCGGCGATTATAGTGATGACGGCCAGCGCATTACGCTTACCTCTCTCCGGAGCCTGCTTTCACAACGTGCGGAGCGGGACGGGATCCGTTTTTATGCGCTCCCTGGAAACCATGACATCTTCGGCCCGGAGGGCCGGCACCAGACAAAGCAGTTTCTCGATAAGGACGGGCAGAGGACTGTCGTCACGAGCGCGCCAAGGGCCGAGGCCGGGGCAAAGGCAGACATTGCGGACTTGTCCGGACACTATTGCTGCGGCTATCCGGAGGGCCTGCTGCCGATGCAGGACTTTGGCTATTTCCGCAACAGCCAGGACCTGCATTGGGAAACGCCCTTCGGTTCCTCGGACGATCCTGCTGACCGCCAATATGAAGCGGTCTCCGAAGATGGTCTGAACCGTCAGCGTCTCATGGATGCAAGCTATCTTGTCGAACCGGTTGCAGGTGTCTGGCTGGTCATGATCGATGCCAATGTGTTCGAGCCGAAGAACGGCTGTGCGGGCCGCAGGGACGCTGCCGCCTTTGCCGACAGCAGCAATGCGGGCTGGAATGGCATCCTTCAGCACAAGCGCTTCCTATTTGACTGGCTCGTGTCGATTTCCCAGAGGGCGGCGGAGCAGGGCAAGAAGGTTCTGGTCTTCTCCCATTACCCGGTGATCGATCCTTTTGACGATCAAATCGGAGCGGAGCCAAGGCTTTTTACAGGATCCAACTTCGCCAAGCGGACCCCGAAACCGGAAGCCGCCCAGAGCCTGATTGAGGCGGGAGTGGATGTTCACTTCAGCGGGCATTTGCATGTGAACAGTCAGACGGTTGTTGAGCACCATGGTAAGATGCTGACCAATATCGCGGTGCCGTCCCTGGTCGCCTATCCTCCCGCCTTTAAGGTGGTCCGGCTGGAAGCAAACGGTATTGTCGTAGAAGACGTCGTTTTCGATGGATTGCCGATGGACCAGAGCATTCTTGATGCCTATGGGCTGGAATGCGACATGGCCGGAGATGCAAGGGTTCCCGCACTGGAAGCAAGGCAGTACGGCGGCTTCCTTATCGAGCATGTGGGGGAACTCTGCGAGCACCGGTATCTGCCGCGTGAATGGCCGGAGGATGCGGCGGCTGCAGCGCGTACGCACTCGCTTGCCGGAATATGCGGCATGGCCGGGTTTCTGGACTATGGTCCAGATGCAGCCCAGATCCCGATGATGCTGGTGGTGCGCGACTGGTATCTGTTGAGGGCTTCGGGAAATCTTGCTTTTGGTGCCGTGCCCGGGGACCGGTTGAAGCTCTACGAGACCATTGCCGCAGCGCTCGTGGCCGAGGAAAGATGCGAGAAAACCGTGCCGGGATTCTTCCGTCTTTTTCTCGTTACACTCGGTCATTTTGTGGCTCGTGCCCGCAATGCCAAGACCTTTCTGGCGAGATAAAGCTGGAGGCAGGGACTTCTGCTTCTGGTTGGCGTGATTTGTCCTCTATCAGTCCGGAATCGGCATATCTCCCTTCTTGCATTTGGCTAAAGTGGCTGCATAGTCCAATGCAACGAGGTAATCGAAATGTCCCATTCAACCGCGCTTCTGGTAATCGACGTGCAGGAATCCTTCCGTCACCGGCCGTATTTCTGCGAGGAAGGACTCGCAGCCTATCTCGAACGACAGCAGGCCTTGATTGATGGTGCCAAGGCTGCAGGAATTCCCGTGGTTCAGATCTTCCACGTGGAAGATACGGGTGCGTTTTCGGAAGAGTCCGGGAATGTCAGAACGCTGGCGCCATTGAAGATCGAGCCGGACGCTGTTTTCCGCAAACGCCGTCACAGCGCCCTCATCGGCAGCGGTCTTGATGTCTGGCTGACGCGGAACGGCATCACCAAAATCTTCGTGTCCGGCATCCGCACCGAACAGTGCTGCGAAACCACCACACGCCATGCGTCGGACCTCGGTTATCAGGTGGAGTTCGTCAGCGAGGCAACCCTGACCTTTCCGATGACCGATGCAGCCGGGACCGAGTGGCCGGCAGAAATCATCAAGGCGCGGACGGAGCTGGTGCTGGCCGGGCGGTTTGCCCGGATCGTGACCGTCGACGAAGCTTTGGATGGTCTTGCCGGAAAGGCGGCTGCCTGATGAGCGGCACGCGGCGGATCATTCCTGTTTTTGTGGTGGTGCCGCCGCGCGCCCTTCTGCTTGATATCGCAGGGCCGCTGGAGGTCTTGCGCAAGGCCAATTTCCTGCAGGACGCAGGCCGCTACGAAGTGACCTATGTTGGACCTTGCGAAACGGTGGTGAGTTCGGTTGGGCTGGAGCTCTCGGGTATCGCCTCCTTGCCGGATTATCTGCCTGGCGGGGCAATGGTTGTTGTGTCAGGCGCGGCGGACCTGCCGTTGGGTCTCGAGCAGGAAGATCACTCTGCGGACGCTGTGCTTGAGAAGCTTATCGTGCGATGGCTGGCGAAGGCTGTCGTTCCCGGTATCCGTCTCGTGACGATCTGCTCAGGCGCATTGCTTGCGGCAAGAGCAGGGCTTCTCGAAGGGGTAGAATGCACCACTCATCATGCCACGATAGACCAGCTGCAACGGGAGGCCCCGACGGCCCGGGTCCGCGACAATCGGCTATTCGTTGAGGATGGTGACCGTCTGACCAGCGCCGGAATCACCGCAGGCATTGATCTGATGCTGGCAATCGTGGCGAAGGAATTCGGCCACGGCACGGCCTTGGCGGTTGCACGGTATCTCGTGGTCTACATGCGGCGCGGAGCGGGGGACCCGCAGGTCTCGCCCTGGCTGGAGGGACGCAATCATCTGCACCCTGCCATCCACCGGGCGCAGGACGCGGTTGCCGCCGACCCCGCAAGGGACTGGTCCGTGGAGGCTCTGGCGGATGCTGCGGGAACAAGCCCGCGCAACCTGTCCCGGCTGTTCAACAGCCACAGCGGTATGAGCGTCACCGACTATGTAAACCGGATGCGGATCGCTCTTGCACGGGAGCTGTTGCGCGAAACGCGGCTGGATATGGAAAGCATTGCAGAGAAGACCGGTTTTTCTTCCACCCGGCAGTTCCGCCGGGCCTGGAGCCGCCTGCATGATGGTTCGCCTGCCAGTTTTCGCATCAAGTCATCTTGAGTTTTTCTCAATTGAACGAGAAAAAATTCTATTCTGCCGGATGGGGCTGGAAATGGGAGCGCCCGATTGAGGCTCTTGCCGCAATTTGTTGCATCGCACAGTAGGCTTGTTACTCTGCAGCGGGATTCATTTTCAGTTGTATTTCTGGTTTCCCCTCAGTATCGAACCCCTTGGGGATGATTAGGGGAACTCCGGCTGCCGTGCGGGCACTGCCATTCAACTGACAATTCCTGTGCTCTTCCGTAAAGGGGGGCGCGTGTTCTGGGGCCGGTGCGGCTGCAGGGGGATTACGTGTGCGGGGTCATTGCCCTTGAGCGGGAATCCACCCTTCGTCGCAGCAGACAAACGCCAATATATGGCGGAAAATACCTTCGAACGGTGATAGAAGGCCATTCTTGAGGAAGTTCCTTAGCTGATGCAGGGGAGAGCGATTTGAAGATCGGAGCACCGAAGGAAGTTCTTGGAGGGGAAGCGCGTGTGGCGATGACGCCGGACAGCGCACTTCAGCTTCAGAAACTCGGGTATGAGTGTTTCATCGAAACCGGGGCCGGTGCGGCCGCAGGGTTTTCCGATGAGAGTTACAAGACCGCAGGCGTTACTGTTCTGGACAGCGCAAAAGCGCTCTGGGGCGAAGTTGATGTCATTGCCAAGGTCCGGCCTCCGGTCGACACCGAAGTCAAACTGCTGACCAAGGGCAAGACCCTTATCTCGTTCTTCTATCCTGCTCAGAACACCGAGCTTCTGGAAGCCGCCAAGGCGACTGGCTCGAATGTCATTGCCATGGATATGGTGCCGCGCATCTCGCGCGCCCAGAAAATGGACGCCCTGTCGTCCATGGCCAACATTGCCGGTTACCGGGCCGTCATCGAGGCGGGCAATAATTTCGGCCGCTTCTTCACAGGTCAGGTGACGGCAGCGGGCAAGGTTCCCCCCGCAAAGGTTCTGATCGTTGGTGCCGGTGTGGCCGGTCTCGCTGCCATCGGCACGGCCACCTCCCTCGGTGCGATCACCTACGCTTTCGACGTCCGCCCGGAAGTCGCCGAGCAGATCGAATCTATGGGCGCTGAATTCGTCTATCTGGATTTCGAGGAGCAGGCTCAGGATGGCGCTGCGACCGGTGGCTATGCTGCCCCGTCCAGCCCGGAGTTCCGTGAAAAGCAGCTGGAGAAGTTCCGCGAGCTTGCGCCGGAAATGGACATCGTCATCACGACGGCTCTGATCCCGGGGCGGGATGCGCCGAAGCTGTGGCTCAAGGACATGGTCGAGGCCATGAAGCCGGGCTCGGTTGTGATTGACCTTGCCGCTGAGCGTGGCGGCAACTGTGACCTGACCGTTCCGGATCAGAAGGTCGTTTCGGACAACGGCGTCACCATCGTCGGTTATACGGACTTCCCGAGCCGGATGGCCTCCCAGTCGTCCACGCTCTACTCGACCAATATCCGTCACATGATGACGGATCTGACGCCGGGCAAGGATGGCCAGGTCGTTCACAACCTGGAAGACGATGTCATCCGTGGTGCGACCGTGACCTTCGACGGGGAAATCACCTTCCCGCCTCCGCCGCCGAAGGTGAAGGCCATTGCGGCGCAGAAGCCGAAGGAAAAGGCCAAGGAACTGACGCCAGAAGAGCGGAAGGCTCAGGAAGTCGCAGCCTTCAAGGAACAGACGAAGACACAGGTTACTCTGCTCGGCATCGGCACCTTGCTGCTGCTGCTGGCAGGCTATTATGCACCGGCCAGCTTCATGAGCCACTTCGTGGTCTTCATGCTGTCCTGCTTCGTCGGTTTTCAGGTTATCTGGAACGTCAGCCACAGCCTGCACACGCCGCTCATGGCCGTCACAAATGCCGTTTCAGGGATCATCATCCTGGGGGCAGTGGCACAGATCGGTTCGACCTCCTGGATCATCGCGATCCTGGCTGCGCTCTCGGTGCTGATCTCGACGATCAACATCGTCGGTGGCTTCCTCGTCACCCGGCGCATGCTTGCCATGTTCCAGAAATCCTAAGGCGGGGCTGCTAAATGGAAAATATCATGAACCTCAGCGCCCACCTGGGCGATCCCGGCATCGTGATCGCGGCTTATATCGCTGCAGCGGTGCTGTTCATTCTCTGCCTCGGCGGTCTTTCCGGCCAGGAAAGCGCCAAGCGGGCTGTCTGGTACGGCATTGCCGGTATGGCACTGGCTGTTGTCGCTGCCGTCTTCTCTCCGGGGACCGGTCACCTTTGGCTCATCGTCCTGATGCTCGTCATCGGTGCGGGTATCGGCACGGTTCTGGCCAAGCGCGTCCAGATGACGGAAATGCCGCAGCTTGTGGCGGCTCTGCACAGCTTTGTGGGTCTTGCTGCCGTTTTCATCGGCTTCAACACGCATATCGAGCTGAGCCGATTGAGCGATCTGCTGGCGCTGATGGCGGATCCTGCAAAGATGCTGGCCGATCCGGCGATTGCCGCCAGCATTCAGGCACAGGTGGCCGATCTGGCCGGTTTTGCGCTCAAGCTGGTGCAGAAGACGCCGCTCGAACTATCCATCCTGCGGGTCGAAACCTTCCTCGGCGTCTTCATCGGTGCGGTGACCTTCACCGGTTCCGTCATTGCCTTCGGCAAGCTGGCCGGCAAGGTGGACGGTAAGGCCAAGAAGCTGCCGGGCGGACATATGCTCAATGCTGGTGCCGCGATCCTGTCGCTGATCATGCTGATTGTCTATGTGCAGACCGCGTCCTTCTGGGCGCTGGCCATCATGACGCTGCTTGCCTTCTTCATCGGTTACCATCTGATCATGGGCATCGGCGGCGCCGACATGCCGGTGGTGGTATCGATGCTAAACAGCTATTCGGGCTGGGCGGCCTCCGCCATCGGCTTCTCGCTCGGCAACGATCTCCTGATTGTGACCGGCGCGCTGGTCGGTTCTTCGGGTGCGATCCTGTCCTACATCATGTGCAAGGCCATGAACCGCTCGTTCATCTCGGTCATTCTTGGCGGCTTCGGCTCGACAAGCGGTCCGGCGATGGAAATCGAGGGTGAGCAGATCGCCATCGACGCCGATGGTGTTGCGACCGCGCTGAATGATGCCGACAGCGTCATCATCGTTCCGGGTTACGGCATGGCTGTGGCTCAGGCCCAGCAGGCCGTCAGCGAGCTGACACGCCGTCTGCGCGCCAAGGGCAAGACTGTCCGCTTCGCGATCCACCCGGTCGCAGGCCGTCTGCCGGGCCACATGAACGTGCTTCTCGCGGAAGCCAAGGTGCCTTACGACATTGTTCTGGAAATGGACGAGATCAACGAGGACTTCCCGGATACGGATGTTGTCATCGTCATTGGCTCCAACGACATCGTGAACCCGGCAGCCCAGGAAGACCCCAACTCCCCGATCGCCGGCATGCCGGTTCTGGAAGTCTGGAAGGCGAAGCAGGTCTTCGTGTCCAAACGTGGCCAGGGCACAGGCTACTCGGGCATCGAGAACCCGCTGTTCTTCAAGGAGAACACCCGGATGTTCTACGGTGACGCCAAGGCCTCGATCGACAGCCTCAACCATCTGATCGGCTGACCGGGATAGAGAAATACGAAAAGGGCGCGGCCAGACGGTCGCGCCCTTTTTTTGTTGCCGTGAAGGATATGGTTTCGTCAGGCGACCGGCTTCACAGCGCAGATGGCGTAGCGGTGCTGTGTCGCCCGCTCCAGGCCCTTTAGCAGACTGAAATGCTTGCGCTGCGTGCGGTGAATGGCTTTCAGGTCCGTGTCGATCGTGATTTCGGTGAATCCTGCCTCAGCCAGCAGCTCGCAGACGGCTTCGGCCCTGGCTCCCTTGCTGAAGTGGACCTGCGAGAGGATCTCGCGATGGGTGGCCATCATGTCTTTCGGCAGATTATGACTGCTGCTTTCGGTCTGCGGTGCGGATTTCTTGCGCTCGAACCAGGACTTCAGGGTGGAGATCAGGCGGGTGACCGCGCTCGGGTTGACGAAGTCCCCGTCGATGATCAGCACCTTGCCGCCGGGCTTTAGAACGCGAAGCCATTCCTCAAAGCAGGCTAGCGGATCCACCAGCGTCCAGACGAGGTGCCTGTTGGTGATCACGTCATAAGCTTCGTCGGGCTCCATGGTCCGTTCCGCATCGCCCATATAGAAGCGGATCTGGCGGCCACGGTCACGTGCCTTTGCCCTTGCCCGCTCGAGCATCGGTTCTGCCCAGTCCATGCCGGTGACTGCGAAACCCAGATCATCCAGAAGATGACTGACGACCGCGGTGCCGCAGGCCAGATCCAGTGCCTGGCGCCCGGTTCCCTCGCCCAGGTGCCGGCGGAACAGCGCATGCCAGGCCGCGCGCTCTGCCTCCGAAAAGATTTCATGCCCCGGCTGGGTGTCGAATGTTTCCGCGCGCGCACTCCAGTAAGCCTTGATGTCTTCCCTAAGGTTCCGGTTGGGGCGGAGTGTATGGCTGGTCATGGTGCCGTGAGGTCCAGTTTCAGATTTAGGCTGGAACTCTTCTAAGAGATAAATGTTGACTATAAAAGTCATAAAAAATATATCGGCTGCATCATAAACAGGAGTTCGCAACTTTGCTGCGCTTTACGACTGTGGCCTCCGCCGCAACCCTTTCGCTCGCCCTGATTTCTGGCTCCGTTATGGCTGGAGAACTGGTGCACGTCACCGACATTACCGGCCGGGATGTCGAGGTGTCTGTTCCGGCTGAACGTGTCATCCTTGGTGAGGGGCGTCAGATCTATTTCGCAGGTGCTCTTGATAAGGAAGCTCCCTTCCACCGCATCGTTGGCTGGCGCGATGACTTCAAGAAGGCGGATCTGGATGGCTACAATGCCTATCTCGAACGCTTTCCGGAAATGGAGAAGATCCCGACCTTCGGCGGCATGAAGGATGGCACCTTCGATGTAGAGCAAGCTGTTGCGCTGAAGCCTGATGTCATCATCATGAACATCGACGCCAAGGCGGCTACTGAAGAGAGCGGCTATATCGAGAAGCTGGCAAAGGTGGGTATCCCGGTCGTCTACATCGACTTCCGCGAAAAGGCGATGGAGCACACCGACGAGTCCATGCGCATCATGGGCAAGATCTATGGCAAGGAAGAGCGCGCCGAGGAGTTCGTTGAGTTCCGGCAGGAGCAGCTCGCCCGGGTGACCGATGTGCTGGCCAAAGCCGGTGATATCAAGCGTCCGCTGGTGTTTGTCGAGCGTGCAGGCGGTTACAGCGACGATTGCTGCATGTCCTTCGGCAACGAAAACTTTGGCGAAATGGCTGAACTGGCTGGTGGCGTGAACATGGGCACGGAGTTCATTCCGGGCACGTTCGGCACCGTCAATCCGGAACAGATCATTGCTTCCAACCCGGACCAGGTCGTCGTGACCGGCGCGAACTGGGAGCATTATGTTCCAGGCGGCAACTGGGTTGGCGTTGGCCCTGGCGCTGACAAGGAAAAGAGCCGCGCGAAGCTGGCGGCCCTTATGAACCGCCCTGCGTTCACGGACATCAAGGCGGTGAAGGACGGCAACGTCCACGCCATCTGGCACCAGTTCTATAACAATCCTTACCAGTTCGTGGCTGTTCAGCAGATGGCCAAGTGGTTCCACCCGGACCTTTTCAAGGATCTGGATCCGGACGCGACCTTCAAGGAGCTGCACGATCGCTTCCTGCCAGTCGAGTACCGCCCCGGCTACTTCGTTTCGCTGAACGACCAAAAATAACGATCGGCTCCGGCCGGCGGCTTTGCCGCCGGCCGGATCTGTTCGCAGGACCGGAAGGACGCGTCTTATGATCTTCAAAAGTGCCCGGCTTCTGCTGGGTTTTGCTGCTTTTCTCGCCTCGCCTGCACTGGCGGAAACGCTCACCGATATTGCGGGGCGCACCGTGGAGCTGGATCTTCCGGCCAAGCGGGTGCTGCTTGGAGAAGGGCGCCAAATCCATGTGATCGCCGCCCTTAAGGGCGAAGACACATTCAAGACGATTGTCGGCTGGCGGGACGACCTGATCATCAAGGACCCGGACAGCTATGCGGGCTATCTGGAAAAATTCGCGCAAGTCGCTGACCTTCCGCGCTTCGGTTATATTCCACAGGGCGAGTTTGACCTGGAAAGCGCCATCAAGCTTCAGCCGGATGTTCTGACGGTGAACATCGAGGCAAAGCCGGCTGTCGATGAGACCGGGCTGGAACAAAAGGCGGAAGCCGCCGGAATCAAGCTTGTCTATGTCGATTTCCGTGCTGATCCCGAACGCAACAGCAACACTTCCATCGAAATCCTAGGCAAGCTGTTTGGTGCTGAGGAAAAGACGAAGGAATTCATCGCGTTCCGGAATGAGCAGATCGCTCTGGTGACAGACCGGCTCGCGCAGGCAAAAGATCTCAAGCGTCCGGCCGTCTTCATGGAGCGGGCACCGGGCATCTGGGGCAGCATCGAATGCTGCCGGACATTTGGCCCGTATAATTTCGGTGCGATGATTGATCTCGCGGGTGGCCACAACATTGGCGCGGATGTTCTGACCACCACCTTCGGCACCCTCAACCCGGAGCAGCTCGTTGTCGCCGATCCGGACATCGTCATGGTCACCGGCTCCAACTGGGCGGCAGACTCCGACGTCAACACCTTCGTTCCGGTTGGCCGCGGTGCTGATCCTGAACTCAACAAGGCCCGGCTGAAAGGGCTGATGGAGCGCACGCCCTACTCGACGCTCCGCGCCGTCGCGGAGGGAAAGGTCTATGCGGTCTGGCACCAGTTCTATGGTGTGCCGTATGACTTCGTTCCCATCCAGCAGTTTGCCAAGTGGTTCCAGCCAGATCTCTTCAAGGACCTCGACCCGGAGCAGTCGTTCCGCACCTTCCATGAGCGTTTCCTGCCCATCGCCTACAAGCCGGGCTATTTCGCTTCTCTCCACAAGGGGGACGCGAAATGACCCTGGCCCTGGATTCTGGAAAGCTCCCGGCTGCTGCGGAAGGTGGTGTCCGTTACCGGCTGATCACGGCGCGGCGTCTGTTCATTTTAAGTGGCCTGCTGGCGGCACTGCTCCTCAGTGTGGCTGTCGATCTGGCGCTCGGGCCGGCGAAATACTCGCTCTCCGAGGTTATCTCGACCATCCTTTGGCCGGATGAGGCCAGCAACCAGCTGCGCGTCGTCATCTGGGATATCCGCATGCCGATCGCCCTCATGGCTGTGACGGTGGGCGCCAGCCTGTCGCTTGCCGGGGCGCAGATGCAGACGATCCTGGCCAACCCGCTGGCAAGCCCCTTCACGCTGGGGATTTCGGCAGCTGCCGGCTTTGGTGCTGCCCTTGCGCTTGTGGCGGGGGTAGCTGTCTTTCCGGCTGCTGTGCAGTTCATGGTTCCCGTTAATGCGTTTCTGATGGCGATGCTTGCCTCGCTCTTCATCTATTCCATCTCGACCCTGCGCGGGGTGACGGTGGAGACGATTGTGCTGCTCGGCATCGCGCTGGTGTTCACCTTCAACGCGCTCCTCTCCCTGCTCCAGTATCTCGCTTCCGAACAAGCCCTGGCGGCTGTGGTGTTCTGGACCATGGGGTCTCTGACCAAGGCGACCTGGCCGAAAGTGGGCGTGACCTTCGTGGCATTGCTTTTCTGCGCACCGCTGTTTGCCCGCCGGGCCTGGGCCTTGACGGCTCTGCGTCTTGGCGATGACAAGGCGGCTTCCTTCGGTGTCAACGTCAAGCGGCTGCGGCTGGAAGCCATGCTTCTGGTCTCTCTTCTGGCTGCGATTCCGGTGTCCTTTGTCGGCACCATCGGCTTTATCGGTCTCGTCGGTCCGCACATCGCGCGCATGGTGGTGGGTGAGGATCAGCGGTTCTTCCTGCCAGCTTCAATCCTGTGCGGCGCGCTGCTTCTGTCCGTGACCTCGGTTGTGTCCAAGATGCTGATTCCCGGTGCGATCCTGCCCATCGGCGTGATCACGGCTCTGGTTGGCGTGCCGTTCTTCTTCTCTCTGATCTTCACCAACAGGAGGAAAGCATGGTAGCGCTCAAGCTGGAGGGTCTCGGGGCGCAATATGGCCGCATCCGGGTCTTTGAAGACATCACCACCGAAACGCTGGAAGGCGGCGGTCTGACCGCGCTCATCGGTCCGAATGCGGCTGGCAAGTCGACCCTCTTCAAGCGGATCGCGGGCCTGCTGAAGGGCGATGGTGTCGTGCATCTCTCTGGCGCGGAAACCCAGTCACGGCCGATCTGTTACATGCCGCAGGACACAGGCGCGAATGCGGTTCTGACCGTCTACGAATCCATCCTTCTGGCTGCAAAGCAGGGCGGCGGATGGAAAGTATCGGAAGAGGAGCTGGCGGAGATCGACGAGATCCTGAAGTCGCTCCGGATCACGGATCTGGCCTTCCGGGACCTTGGTGCTTTGTCCGGTGGCCAGCGGCAGCTAGTTTCCATCGCCCAGGCCCTGGTGCGCAAGCCCAAGGTTCTCCTGATGGATGAGCCCACCTCGGCGCTGGATCTGTTCCGCCAGATTGAGGTGCTGGAATACATGCACCGCCTGGCCCGGAAAACCGGCATTGCCGTGCTGATTGCGCTTCACGATCTCAACCACGCCATGCGCTATTGCGATCAGTCCATCGTGGTGGCGGGTGGACGGCTGGTGGCCAGCGGCCCAACGAACGAGGTCATCACTCCTCAGCTTTTGCGGGACGTGTACAAGGTGGAGGCCCGGATCGAGGCCTGTACCCAGGGCCGCCCGCTTCTGATTGTGGACGCCGCAGTCGTCTGATAGTGAATTTCCCCGGCCGGTCTCATGGGCCGGGGAATATCTTCTCGTTGCGCTGCAGCATCCCGTTGCGCAATTATTCAGCTTGCGCATAATGGCGCCATGACGCCATCGCTTTCTATTCTGGTCATCGACGACAACCGGATCCGCGCTTCCATCATCGAACAGGGGCTGCGCGATGCGGGGCATGACAAGGTCATTGTCCTCGGCCAGATGGAGGGGCTTGTCCGGAAGATCACCGACATCGAGCCGGATGTGATCGTGATCGATCTGGAAAACCCCAACCGCGACCAGCTTGAGCATATTTTCCAGGTCTCCCGCGCCGTGCGCCGGCCCATCGCCATGTTCGTCGACAAAGCGGACGCAGGATCGATCGAGGCGGCGGTGGATGCCGGAGTGTCGGCCTATGTGGTCGATGGGCTCAAGCGCGAGCGGGTCAAGCCGATCATGGATATGGCGATCAGCCGGTTCCGCGCCTTCGCCCGCCTCAATCAGGAGCTCGAGGAGGCCCGTTCCGAACTGGCGGAGCGCAAGGTGGTCGACCGGGCCAAGGGCATATTGATGAAATCGAAGGGCATTTCCGAGGAGGAGGCCTACCGGCTCTTGCGCCGGACTGCCATGAACCAGAGCCGGAAGATAAGCGAAGTGGCGCAAAGCCTGGTCATCGCCAGCGGCTTGCTGATGGATTGACCGGGGGGAGACGTATTGGACAGGATGAGAAGATGAGCGCGATATCGCGGCAGACGATCGTGGCGGGCTTTCTGCCTCTTCTGGACTGCGCATTGCTGGCGGTTGCGGCCAGACGTGGCTTTGCGGAGGCAGAAGGAATTGAGCTGAAGCTGGTCCGGGAAACCTCCTGGGCCAATATCCGCGACCGCATTTCTGTCGGCCATTTCGATGTGGCTCATATGCTGGCGCCCATGCCGATTGCCTCTTCTCTCAGCCTCACCACGCTGGCCGTGCCCATGCGGGCGGTCATGGCGCTGGGCACAGGAGGCAATGCGATCTCTGTTTCGGGGGATCTGTGGCAGGAGATGAAGGCGCAAGGCGCGGCTGAAGATGGTGATCCTCTGTCAACCGGGCAGGCACTGGCCGGTGTCATTCGCAACCGTTCCGCCGCCGGGGCGCCGCTCCTGCATTTCGGCGTGGTTCATCCCTTCTCAGGTCATGCTTATGAACTGCGGTATTGGCTCGCGGCTTCCGGTATTCATCCGGAGCGGGACGTCGAGATCTCCGTTCTGCCGCCGACAGTGATGGCTGACGCGCTCGCAGCCGGTCAGCTTGATGGCTATTGCGTCGGCGAACCCTGGAACACCAAGGCCGCTGATACGGCCGGAGCCCGGATCGTCACAACCAAGGAAGCGATCTGGCCGGGGAGCCCTGAAAAAGTGCTCGGGGTCACGGCGAAATGGGCCGAGGCCAACGGTGACCTGCTGATGCAGCTGATCAAAGTCCTGATGGCGGCCGCTGACTGGTGTGCTGATCCGGTCAATCTTGAAGAGCTGGCAAGCCTTCTTGCCGGGCCGGAGTTTTTGGACTGTCCGGTGGACTGGTGCCGTCCGGCTCTCCAAGGGCGGCTCCGGTTTGATGCGCAGACGGAAGTCGTCATTCCCGGCTTCCTGTCCTTTGGCGGTATTGAGCGCCATTGCCCGCGCGAAGAGCATGGCCTCTGGTTCTACGCGCAGATGGTGCGCTGGGGGCAAGCGCAGTTCAGCGAGAGCGATCTCGGTCTGGTCCGGCAGACCTTTTCTCCCGCTCTTTTCCTGAAGGCACTGGGCTCTGACGGGGCTTTGGCCAAGGGCGGGCGTGATGCTGGTTCTGCCCTGTTTGATGGACAGATTTTCTCAGAACAGACCCTGGCAGATCATATTGCCGGATATGTGCGCCAGTCCTGACAAGTGAGCCGCCTCTTTTTGTTGCTGTGCAAAAAAAATGTTCAGTTGATGCGGAAAGAGGCGTGAAAAACAGCGGCGCTTTCTGAAAGAAAAAACCGGAATGTTCCTTAAGGTATTGGAGTCATTGAGCATGGCTCATTGATCTGAAACTGGCACGGTCTATGCATTATTAAAACCAGCGCCAAAGACGGCCCCTAAAGTTTCCCGCCCATCGAAGGGCGTTCCGGCAAAGCCGCCGACGTGATTCCCATGCCCTCCCGCATGCCAGTCACGTCGGCGGCTTTTTTGTTTTCAGACTTGGGCCCGGACACCGGGCACTTGCAAGAATGAGGGATCAGCAAGTGACGAAGCGTTTTGGAACACTGACTATTTCCCGGCGAACCGCTGTTGCGGCGTTGATTGCCGGCAGCGTTGCGGCTTATGCCGGATCTGCCCGGGCTGACATGCTGGATGTGGAGAAGGACGAGCTGAAGTTCGGCTTTATCAAGCTCACCGACATGGCACCGCTCGCGATTGCCTATGAGAAGGGCTATTTCGAGGACGAGGGCCTGTTTGTCACGCTCGAGCCGCAGGCGAACTGGAAGGTTCTGCTGGATCGCGTGATCACCGGTGAACTGGACGGCGCCCACATGCTGGCTGGTCAGCCGCTGGCTGCGACCATCGGGTTCGGGACCAAGGCCCATATCGTCACGCCCTTTTCCATGGACCTGAACGGCAACGGCATCACTGTTTCCAACGAAGTCTGGGAAATGATGAAGCCCCATCTGGAAATGGGGGCGGACGGCAAACCGGTTCACCCGATCAAGGCCTCTGCCCTGAAGCCGGTGATCGACAAGTTCAAGGCGGACGGCAAGCCGTTCAACATGGGCATGGTCTTTCCAGTGTCCACCCATAACTACGAACTGCGCTATTGGCTGGCGTCTGGCGATATCAAGCCGGGTTTCTACTCGAAGACCGATATTTCCGGGCAGATTCAGGCGGACGCGCTTTTGTCTGTAACCCCGCCGCCGCAGATGCCATCGACCCTCGAGGCTGGCACGATCAACGGCTATTGCGTTGGTGAGCCGTGGAACCAGCAGGCCGTGTTCAAGGGCATCGGCGTTCCGGTCGTTACAGACTATGAGATCTGGAAGAACAATCCGGAAAAAGTGTTCGGCATGACCAAGGAGTTCACCGAGCAATATCCGAACACGACCCTTGCCGTGACCAAGGCGCTGATCCGCGCGGCCAAGTGGCTGGATGAGAACAACAACGCCAACCGCATGGAAGCGGTCGAGATCCTGTCCCGTCCGGAATATGTCGGCGCCGACAAGGAAGTCATCGCCAATTCCATGACCGGCACCTTTGAATATGAGAAGGGCGACAAGCGGGAAGTGCCGGACTTCAACGTCTTCTATCGCTACTTCGCGACCTATCCCTATTACTCCGACGCGGTCTGGTATCTGACCCAGATGCGCCGTTGGGGCCAGATCCCGGAATACAAGCCGGACAGCTGGTACGACGAGGTCGCCAAGTCCGTTTATCAGCCGGAAATCTATCTGAAGGCCGCCCGGATGCTGGTTGAGGAAGGCAAGGTCGATGAGGCCGATTTCCCCTGGACCAGCGACGGCTACCGCGCTCCGACCCCTGCCTCTGATGTCATCGACGGCATCGGCTATGACGGCAAGCAGCCCAACGCCTACATCGACAGCCTGCCGATTGGCCTGAAAGGCAAGCAGACGGTGGACGGCAATCAGGTGGTTGGTGGCTGAGGGCAGTCCAAAGGCCTCATCGCGGATCGGGGGCAAGGCAAACATGCCGCCCCTGCTCCAGAGATAAAAAACAAGTTTCCGTTTCCAGAGGAAGGACCTTTCAATGGCAAATGCCGAGATTACCTCAGGCGCAGAAAGCGCCCGGGCGGCGCGCCAGGAGCGCCTCTTCACATGGATTACCAAGGCCTCGGGCTGGTTTGATGCGCTTGGGTTTTCCTGGCTGGTGCCGATCCTGCGCATTGCCGCCGGTGACAGCCCTAAGGAACAGTTTCAGGAGCTGAAGAAGGTCCTGATCATTCCGTTGATCGGGATCGCGGCCTTCCTGGTTATGTGGTCGGTGCTTGCGCCGAAGGTGCAGACCTCCCTTGGTGCGGTTCCCGGTCCGGTGCAGGTCTGGGCGCAGGCGGTGAACCTGTGGGACGATCACGTGCGTGAGCGGGAGAAATCTGATGAGTTCTACCAGCGTCAGGAAGAGCGCAACGCCAAGTTCGAGGCAGCAGGCAAGACCGACAAGATCAAGTGGCGGACCTATACCGGTAAGCCGACCTATATCGACCAGATCGGCACGTCCCTGATCACCGTTGGCCTCGGCTTCCTGATCGCAACGCTGATCGCGGTTCCGCTGGGCATTGCCTCGGGCCTATCGCGCAGCTTCAGCGGTGCCATCAATCCGCTGATCCAGATCTTCAAGCCGGTGTCGCCGCTCGCGTGGCTGCCCATCGTGACGATGATTGTGTCTGCCCTTTATGTGGATCCGGCGGACTGGCTGCCGAAGTCGCTCCTGGTGTCTGCCGTCACCGTGACACTCTGCTCGCTGTGGCCGACCCTGATCAACACTGCGCTGGGCGTTGCCTCCGTTGACAAGGATCTGATGAATGTTGGCCGGGTGCTGCAACTGCCGACCTGGAAGACCATCACCAAGCTGGTTCTGCCGTCTTCCCTGCCGCTGATCTTCACCGGTTTGCGCCTGTCCCTGGGTGTGGGCTGGATGGTGTTGATTGCCGCGGAAATGCTGGCGCAGAACCCCGGCCTTGGAAAGTTCGTCTGGGATGAGTTCCAGAACGGCTCTTCCCAGTCCCTCGCCAAGATCATGGTTGCGGTTATCACCATTGGCATCATCGGCTTTGCCCTTGACCGTCTGATGTTTGCCTTGCAGCGCGCCTTCACCTTTTCGGCCAACCGCTAGGGGAAGACGATGAGCTATCTCGAAATCTTCAACGTCTCCAAGTCCTTCGGTGAGGGCCAGAAGCGCACTGATGTGCTCGGTGGTATCAACCTCAAGGTGGAGCAGGGCGAGTTCATTGCCATTGTCGGCTTTTCCGGCACCGGCAAGACCACGCTCATGTCCCTGCTCGCCGGTTTGATTGAGCCGGACACTGGCGGCATCGTCTTCAAGGGCAAGGAAATCGATGGCCCGAGCCCGGACCGGGGCATTGTGTTCCAGTCTTATTCGCTGATGCCGTGGCTGACGGTTGCTGGCAACGTCTCCCTGGCCGTCGACAGCGTCTTCAAGAAAAAACCAGCGGCAGCGCGCAAGGCAATCGCGGAGAAATACATCTCCATGGTTGGTCTTGCCCATGCAAAGGACCGGCGTCCCTCGGAACTGTCCGGCGGGATGCGCCAGCGGGTGGCCGTTGCGCGCGCGCTGGCCATGCAGCCGGATCTTCTGCTGCTGGATGAACCGCTATCCGCGCTAGATGCGCTCACCCGCGCCAAGCTTCAGGATGAGTTCGCGGCCATCTGCGAGGAGGAAAAGAAGACGATCATCCTGATCACCAACGATGTTGATGAGGCCATTCTTCTGGCGGACCGCATCATTCCCCTGTGCCCCGGAAATCCGGCCATGCTTGGCAAGGAGTTCAAGGTCGGCTTCGCCCGCCCCCGGGACCGGGGGGAGCTCAATCACGATGACGATTTCATCCGTCTGCGCGCGGAAGTGACCGAATATCTCATGGAGGCGGGCGCTGCCCGTGACCGGGAAGCCGAGCGGGAGATTGTTCTGCCGAACATTGTGCCGATCACCCAGCGTCCTGCAAAGCACAAGGCTGCCGACAAGCTGCCTGCCGCCTATGAGCGGGCCGCCCAATCGTCGACGGCCGACCGCTATCTGGAATTCAGCCAGCTCAAGAAAATCTATCCAACGCCCAAGGGGCCGCTGACGGTGGTCGACGGCTTCGATCTGAAGATGAAGAAGGGTGAATTCATCACCCTGATCGGCCATTCCGGCTGCGGCAAGTCCACGGTGCTGTCCATGGTCGCGGGCCTCAACAAGATCTCGGAAGGTGCAATCGTTCTGGACGGAACGCATATCACTGAGGCCGGCCCTGACCGGGCGGTGGTGTTTCAGGCTCCCTCGCTCATGCCCTGGCTGACGGCTTACGAGAATGTCGAGCTGGGGGTGGAGAAGGTCTATCCGGATGCGTCCAGGGCCGAGAAGCGGGACGTCATCGAATATTACCTGAACAAGGTTGGTCTCGGGGATTCCATCCACCGGGCAGCTGCGGACATGTCCAACGGCATGAAGCAGCGGGTGGGCATTGCCCGCGCCTTTGCTCTCTCGCCGAAGCTGCTTCTGCTCGATGAGCCCTTCGGCATGCTGGACAGCCTGACCCGCTGGGAGCTGCAGGATGTCCTGATGGATGTCTGGACCCGCACACAGGTCACAGCCGTCTGCGTCACCCATGATGTGGACGAGGCAATCCTGCTCGCTGACAGGGTGGTGATGATGTCCAACGGCCCGAAGGCGCGGATCGGCAATATCATGGACGTGGATCTGCCGCGCCCGCGCTCCCGCAAGGCTTTGCTCGCTCACCCGGACTATTACGCCTACCGCGAAGAGCTTCTGGACTTTCTGGAAGCTTATGAGGGCGGGGCAAATCCGAACGAGGAACAGCTTCAATCCATCCAGAACAAACGTGCCACACGGCTCGCCCGGCAGAACGGAGCCGTTCAGGCCGCCGAATAGATTGGCCCTGAAAAGGGGAGAGGATCATGACAAAACAGAAACTCGTTATTGTCGGCAATGGCATGGCACCAGGACGCATGCTGGAGCATCTTTTCACGCTCGCGCCGGATGCCTATGACGTCACCATTTTCAACGCGGAACCGCGCGTGAATTACAACCGGCTGATGCTGTCGCCGGTACTGTCCGGCGAAAAGACCTATGAGGACATCATCACCCATGATGATGCCTGGTATGCCAGCAATGGCATCACACTGCACAAGTCGGCCAAGGTCTCCGGTATCGACCGGGAAGCCAAGACGGTGACCTCTGAAAACGGTATCACGGCTTCCTACGACAAGCTGGTGATTGCCACAGGCTCAAGCCCTTTCATCATTCCTTTGCCGGGAAAGGATCTCGACGGGGTTCTGACCTACCGTGATCTGGACGACGTGGACAAGATGCTGGCGGCGGCCAAGGCAGGCGGCCGGGCGATCGTGATCGGCGGCGGCCTTCTGGGTCTGGAAGCGGCTGCCGGTCTCAAGATGCAGGGCATGGAAGTCACCGTCCTGCACCTGATGCCGACCCTGATGGAACGGCAGCTCGATCCGGCGGCAGGCTATCTGCTGGAGGCGGAATTTGTCCGCCGCGGCATCGAGGTGCGGACCAAGGCGAACAGCCACGAGATCCTCGGCACTGAAGATGGCAAGGTGCGCGGCATCAAGCTGGATGACGGAACAATTATCGAAGCGTCCATCATCGTGATGGCGGTCGGCATCCGCCCGTCCACCGATCTTGCCAAGGCCTCCGGTCTGGATGTGAACCGGGGCATCATCGTTGGCGACGACATGCGGACGTCCGATCCGGATATTTTCTCGCTGGGCGAATGCGTTGAGCACCGCAGCATGTGCTACGGCCTGGTCGCGCCACTTTATGAGATGGCAGAAGTCATCGCGGCAAACCTGACGGGCGCCGCCGCCACCTACACAGGTTCTGTAACGGCAACCAAACTCAAGGTCACGGGCGTCGATCTTTATTCCGCAGGGGACTTTGCCGAGGGCGAGGGCCGCGAGGAGATCGTGCTGCGCGATGGCGCTGCCGGGATCTACAAACGCCTTGTCCTGAAGGATAACCGGATCATCGGCGCCGTGCTTTACGGCGAGACATCCGATGGCCCCTGGTTCTTCGACATGCTGAAGAAGGGCACGGATGTGTCCGCCATGCGTGACACCCTGATTTTCGGCCAGGCGTATCAGGGGGGCGAACCGCTGGACCCTACGGCGGCCGTTGCAGCCTTGCCGGATGATGCGGAAATCTGCGGCTGCAACGGCGTATGCAAGGGAAAGATCGTCACCGCGATCAAGGACAAGGGTCTGACCTCGCTCGACGATGTCAGGGCGCACACCAAGGCATCCGCGTCCTGCGGCACCTGTACCGGCCTTGTCGAGAAGCTAATGGTGGCAACGCTCGGTGATGCGTTCAATCCGCAGGCGGTCAAGCCGGTTTGCGGCTGCACCCATCACAGCCATGATGAGGTCCGCCGCCTGATCAAGGCCAAGGGTCTGAAGACCATTGCGGCGGTCATGCAGGAGCTTGAATGGACCACGTCCCAGGGCTGCGCCAAGTGCCGCCCGGCCCTGAACTACTATCTGGTCTGTGACTGGCCGGATGAATATGCGGACGATTATCAGTCCCGCTTCATCAACGAGCGCGTCCACGCCAATATCCAGAAGGATGGCACCTATTCCGTGGTTCCGCGCATGTGGGGGGGCATGACCTCCTCCAAGGAACTGCGGGCGATCGCGGATGTGGTCGACAAGTACAATATCCCGGCGGTGAAATGCACCGGTGGCCAGCGCATCGACATGCTGGGCATCAAGAAGGAAGACCTTCCGGGTGTGTGGGAAGATCTCGGCAAGGCCGGGTTCGTCTCCGGTCAGGCCTATGCCAAGGGCCTGCGCACGGTGAAGACCTGTGTCGGCTCCGACTGGTGCCGTTTCGGCACGCAGGATTCCACCGGTCTCGGCATCAAGCTTGAGAAATTCATGTGGGGGTCCTGGACCCCGGCCAAGCTGAAGCTGGCGGTCTCCGGTTGTCCGCGCAACTGTGCCGAGGCCACGTGCAAGGACATCGGCATCATCTGCGTCGACAGCGGCTACGAAATCCATTTCGCAGGCGCTGCCGGTCTCGACATCAAGGGCACGGAAGTTCTGGGTCTGGTGAAGACCGAGGAAGAGGCACTGGAGCACGTTGTCGCTCTTGCTCAGATGTACCGCGAGCAGGGCCATTATCTGGAGCGGATCTACAAATGGGCCAAGCGCATCGGCGTGGACGAGATCCGGCGCCAGATCATGGACGATGCGGACAAGCGGACAGCCTATTTCGATCGCTTTGTCTTCTCGCAGAAGTTTGCCCAGGTCGATCCCTGGTCTGAGCGTGTGTCCGGCAAGGACAAGCACGAGTTCAAGCCCATGGCGACACTTTCTCTGGAGGCCGCAGAATGAACGTTATGTCTCAGACCTGGGTCGCCATCGGTGACCTGACCGATATTCCGATCCTCGGCGCCCGCTGTGTGAAAAACGGCGACATGACCATCGCCGTCTTCCGGACCACGGACGATCAGGTATTCGCGGTCGAGGACAAGTGTCCGCACAAGAACGGGCCGCTCAGCCAGGGGATCGTGCACGACAATTGCGTGACCTGCCCCTTGCACAACTGGGTCATCAGCCTTGAGACGGGGCAAGCCCAGGGCGCGGACGAAGGCCAGGTCCGCAGCTTTCCGGTCAAGATGGATGGAGAAACGATCTTGCTGGGCCTGCGCTAAGGCAGCTGGCCTGGAAGCCCGCAAAGACCGCAGATCATGCGGCAGCGGAGACAGTGAAGGGAAGGGAACGCCCGGTTGGGCGGAAATGAACCTAGGCCGCCGGGGGCAGCCTTTCACAAGAGGGGAATGCGATGTCATATGTTACTCCGCAGGAGTTCGCCACGAAGATGATCGATGCGGGCGAGTCCAAGATCTTCATGTCCACCAAGGACACGCTCATCCGTGCCTATATGGCCGGTGCAATCCTGGCCCTTGCCGCCGCCTTTGCCGTGACCATCACGGTCAACACCGGTCAGCCGCTGGTCGGAGCACTGCTGTTCCCTGTCGGCTTCTGCATGCTTTATCTGCTCGGTTTTGATCTCCTGACTGGTGTCTTTACCCTTGTTCCGCTGGCCGTCCTCGACAAGCGCCCAGGGTGTGACATGAAAGGGCTTATGCGGAACTGGGGCCTAGTCTTTATCGGCAACTTCGCCGGGGCGATGACCACTGCAGTGTTCATGGCCATTATCTTCACGATGGGGTTCACGCAGGAACCGAATGCGGTTGGCCAGAAAATTGGCCATATCGGTGAGGCTCGGACTCTCGGCTATGCCGCAGCAGGGTTCGGCGGCATGCTGACCCTCTTCATCCGGGCGGTCATGTGCAACTGGATGGTCTCGACCGGCGTCGTCGCGGCGATGATGTCCACGTCCGTGTCGGGCAAGGTCATTGCCATGTGGATGCCCATCCTCGTGTTCTTCTACCTTGGATTTGAGCATTCCATCGTCAACATGTTCCTGTTCCCGTCCGGCATCATGCTTGGTGGCCAGTTCACCTGGACGGATTATTTCCTCTGGAACGAAATCCCGACGGTGCTTGGCAATCTGGTCGGCGGTCTGACCTTCGTTGGCGGCATGATCTACGCCACCCACTACAAGACCTCCGCGAAGCGTGCAGTGCCGGGTCAGGTGGCCAAGGAAACAACCTACGCTCCGGCTGAGTAAATTACCCCGCCTGGGCATCCGGACAGAGGTTCGGATGCCCGTTTTTTCCGGACATCAAGGAACGCCGCACCATGGCAAGTGCCCTGCGCATCTCGATCGGACAGCACACGGACAAGGGCCGGAAGGAAATCAATCAGGATTTCCACGGCGCGCTTGTTCCTGAAGGCCGGCTGCTTGAGACCAAGGGAATTGCTGCCGTCGTCGCGGATGGAATTTCGACCAGCCCCGATAGCCGGGAAGCCGCTGAAACGGCGGTAAAGAGCTTTCTTTCAGATTACTTCGCGACGCCTGACGGCTGGAGCGTGAAACAGTCCGGTGACAAAGTCTTGTCGGCGGCCAATGCCTGGCTCTATGGCCGGACCCGCTCTGGCGATGGCCGCTATGACCACGACCGCGGGTTTGTCAGCACGTTCACCGCCCTGATTTTGAAGGGCTGCACGGCGCATGTTCTGCATGTGGGAGACGCGCGGGTTTACAGGCTTACCGGGGGTGCCCTCTCGCAACTCACCCGGGATCACTGTGTGCGTCTGGAAGATGGTGCCAGCATGCTGGAGCGGGCGCTTGGAATCGCGCCCACCTTGAAGATCGATTATTGCGCGGTGCCGTTCCAGAAGGGCGATGTGTTCCTGCTGGCAACGGACGAAATGGCCGGCCATCTCGCCCGCCAGACGCCGGACGTTTTGCAGAAGCTTCTGAATGAGTTCGCTCAAGCGGAGGATCTGGATCAGCTTGCCCGGCAGGCTATTGCCCGCGCCGTGATCGAAGGGGCAAACGACAATCTTACGGTCCAGATCCTGCGTGTCGATGCCCTGCCGGAGACCGCAGAGGAGGATCTGGAGACACTTGCCGGGCAGTTGCCCGTTCCCGTGGATCTTCAGCCGGGTCAGGTGATTGACGGTTGGCGGCTTCTTGAACTTGTTCACGTCAGCGGACGCAGCCAGCTGTTCAAGGCACAAGATCCGGAGACGGGAGAGCTGGTGGCCTTCAAGGTGCCGGCCGCCTCTGCGGCAGCCGATGGATCATTCCTGCAAAGCTTTCTCATGGAGGAGTGGGTCGCAAGGCGGCTCGACAACCGTCATCTGATGCGGACGTCCCAGGGGAAGGACAGTGGGAGACCGGCACGAACCCGGCTTTATACGACTTTCCAATGGGTCGAAGGCCAAAGCCTGACCCGGTGGATGGAACAGAATTCCGAGCCGGATATGGCCGTGGTCTTCGGGCTGGTGAGTGATATCGCCAAGGGGCTCCAGGCGATGCACCGGCATCAGATGGTTCATCAGGATCTGAGGCCTGACAATGTCATGATTACGCCGGAGGGCCGCGCTGTTCTGATCGACTTTGGCTCCACTCATGTTCTGGGAAGCTTGCGCCAGGCGGCAGGACTGCCCGGTGGTGTCCACGGACAAGGCGTGGCGACCCATCAATACATGGCTCCGGAGGGCTTCTTCGGTGTTCCCGCCGATCCCTCCTTCGACATCTATTCGCTGGGTGTGATTGCTTATCAGATGCTGACCGGAAAGCTGCCCTATGGCGCGGATATGGCAAGAGCAGCCTCCCCCGCGGCGCAGTTGCGCGTTGCTTACCGCCCGGCTTCCGAAAACGGCGGCCGTGTGCCTGTGTGGGCCGACGCGGCCTTGCGCAAGGCTGTCCATGCCGACCCTTCCCGTCGCTACAAGGAGCCTTCCGAACTCGTCGCGGATTTGTCGCGCCCCAATCCGACCCTGCCAGGCATCCGTCCCACTGCCATCGCAGCGCGCGATCCCGTGCGGTTCTGGCAACTCGTAAGCCTCTGCCTTGCCGTGATCATCATTGCTCTCCTGTACCGGCTGAGTGCCAGCTGAACACACCCTCAATCAACCTGAAGTGACAAAGGAACCACCGAATGCTGAGCAAAAGCGACGTCACCGAGATGATCTACGAGAAGAAACGGACTGCAGGCCTGAGCTGGGCGTCCATCGCGGAAGACATAGGGATGAGCGAGGTCTTTGTGACTTCGGCATGTCTTGGCATGAACTCCTTGCCCAAGGACAAGGCGGAAGCACTGACCCGCAATCTGGGTCTGCCCCAGGAGGCAGCTATCGTTCTTGCGGAGTTTCCGAACAAGACGTTCTCACAGACGGTTCCGACCGATCCCTGCATCTACCGTTTCTACGAGATCATTGGTGTCTATGGCCAAACCTTGAAGGAGCTGATCCAGGAAAAAGGCGGTGACGGCATCATGAGCGCGATCGACTTCGACATGAGTGTCGACAAGGTGCCTTACGAAAAAGGCGACCGCATCGAGATCAAGATGACCGGGAAATTCCTTTCCTACAACGCCTGGTAAGAGCCGCCGCCCCCGCAAAGGGGGGCGGATGCCTTCCCCCCACAACAAACCAGAAGAAACAAGGGAACTCACGTCATGAGCGAAGTGGCCAGAACGGTAAAGACAACCTGCCCCTATTGTGGGGTCGGGTGTGGTGTTCTTGCTACCCGCCAGCCGGATGGCGCTGTCAGCGTGAAGGGCGATCCGGATCATCCGGCCAATTTCGGCCGTCTGTGCTCCAAGGGTTCTGCCCTTGCTGAAACCCTGTCACTGGACGACCGGCTCCTTCATCCCGAAATCAATGGCGCCCGCGCCTCCTGGGACGAAGCGCTGGATCTGGTCGCCGCCCGGTTCTCCGATGCGATTGCGGAACATGGTCCAGACAGCGTTGCTTTCTATGTCTCGGGCCAGATCCTGACCGAGGATTATTATGTCGCCAACAAGCTGATGAAGGGCTTTATCGGCTCGGCCAATATCGACACCAACTCCCGCCTTTGCATGGCATCTTCTGTTGCCGGTCACCGCCGGGCCTTCGGGTCAGACACGGTTCCGGGCACCTATGAGGATCTGGAACAGGCCGACCTGGTGATTTTGACCGGTTCGAACCTCGCCTGGTGCCACCCGGTTCTCTTTCAGCGGCTGGAAGCCGCCAAGGCGGCCAATCCGGCGCTTCGCATCGTCACCATCGACCCGCGCCGCACGGCAACCAGCGCTCTGGCGGACCTGCACCTGGGTCTTGCGCCCGACACGGATGTGGCCCTGTTCAACGGCCTTCTCTCGTATCTGTCGGAGAACGGCTATCTTGATGAGGGCTATATCTCCCGGCACACGAATGGCTTTGAAGAGGCGCTGGGCGCAGCGGGTGCTTGCGACATTTCCCGCATTTCTGAAGAGACCGGACTGTCGCGTCAGGACATCGCCCGCTTTTTTGATCTGGCTGCCCGTACGGAAAAAATGGTCACCGTCTACAGCCAGGGCGTCAACCAGTCTGTTACCGGCACTGACAAGGTCAACGCGATCCTGAATGTTCATCTGGCAACTGGCCGGATCGGCCGGGCCGGGATGGGGCCTTTCTCGGTGACGGGTCAGCCCAATGCCATGGGCGGGCGCGAGGTGGGGGGCCTTGCCAACATGCTTGCGGCCCATATGGCACTTGAAGATCCGGCTCACCGGTCTCTTGTCCAGTCGTTCTGGCAAAGTCCGCGCATCGCAGATCGTCCGGGTCTGAAGGCGGTCGAGATGTTCCGCGCCGTACGTGAAGGCAAGATCAAGGCGCTCTGGATCATGGCCACCAACCCGGTCGACAGCCTGCCCGATGCGGATGGCGTCGCGGAAGCGCTGAAGCTCTGTCCCTTCGTTGTGGTCTCCGACGTGACCCGCGCCGCAGACACCATGGACTATGCCCATGTTGCGTTACCTGGCGCAGCCTGGGGCGAAAAGGACGGAACGGTCACAAATTCCGAACGCCGCATTTCCCGCCAGCGCCGCTTTCTGGAGCTTCCGGGCGAGGCCCGGCCGGACTGGTGGGCGCTGAGCGAAGTTGCGCGCCGCCTGGGATATGCGGATGCTTTCGCCTACAATGGCTCTGCCGCCATATTCCGCGAACATGCGCAGCTTTCGGCGATCGGAAATGGAGGCACGAGAGACTTCGATATTGGTGCGATGGCCGATCTCAGTGCAGGCGCTTATGAGGAGCTTCCCCCATTTCAGTGGCCTGCCCGTGCGGGGCAATCGCTTCACGACAGCCGATTTTTTGCCAGAGGCGGGTTCTTTACACCGGATCGCAAGGCGCGTTTCATTGCCGTAACACCCATCGAGCTGCGCAAGCGGGAACGGAAATATCCGTTTGTGCTGAACACGGGCCGCATCCGCGACCAGTGGCACACCATGACCCGGACGGGGAAAACCGCCCGGCTCACTTCGCACATTGCAGAACCCTTTGCCGAGATTCACCCGGAGGACGCTGCCGCCCTTGGCCTGCGCGATGCTTCCTTGGTCGAGGTGAAGAGCTCCTATGGTGCCGTCATCGTGCGGGCGCAGATTTCAGATCGTGGCAACAAGGGAACGGTCTTCGTGCCCATGCATTGGACGGATCAGTTCTCGTCCAAAGGCCGCGTCGACGCGGTGGTCGCACCCGAAACCGATCCCCATTCCGGCCAGCCCGGCTCCAAGTTCACCCCTGTTTCCCTCAAGGCCGTTCCGGCCCGCTGGTACGGCTTTGCCGTAATGGAGCAGAAACCGGAGCTGCGCGGCATCGACTATTGGGCCATCGCCCCCGTTGCCAACGGTTTTCGTCTGGAGTTCGCAGGCCTTGAGGCCGCTGATTTTACCGATCTGGCAGGCAGGCTTGCCGGCGGCACACTGGCCGGGGCGGAGATCACGTCGTTCCGGGACGATGCATCAAGCACCTGCCGGATGGCCTATTGGCAGGATGGTAAGCTGCGTGCGGCCCTCTTCTTTGCCCGCGAACCGGTCGAAGTCTCCCGCGCCTGGGCCTCTGGCCTGCTTCGCCTTGAGGCGGAGACCCCGGCCAGCCGCCTGCGGGTGCTCGCCGGCCGTCCAGCGGCAGACATGCCCGACAATGGCGCTCTTGTCTGCGCCTGCTATCAGATTGGCGCAAACCAGATCCTGAATGCCGCACGCGGCGGAGCTTGCACTACCGAAGCCATTGGCCAGCTGTTGAAAGCTGGGACCAATTGCGGGTCCTGCCGCTCAGAGATCCGTGGGCTGATCGAAACGGTTTTGACTGAGGAGAAGACGAATGACGGTATCGCGAAAGCCGGTTGAAGTGCCGCGTCCGGCGGCAGCTTCCCGCGAGACAAGCCGCATGGGACCTTTGGCCTGTCTGCCTGTCTTCTTCACTCTGGATGGGCGCAAGGTTGTTGTCGCTGGCGGGTCTGCCGCTGCCGCGTGGAAGGCTGAGCTTCTGGCGGCCAGCGGTGCCGAGGTTCATGTCCAAGCGGTGGATCTCTCGCCAGAGATGGAAAAGCTGCTGAGATCCGGCAGCGTGAAGGGGCGGTTTGTTCATCACGCTGCGCCATGGACCCCGTCTTGTTTGACCGGAGCTGCGCTGGCGATCGCCGATGCAGCCAGTGACGGTGAAGCAAAGGCCTTTGCCTGCGCTGCCCGCGCGGCAGGCGTGCCCTATAATGTGATCGACAATCCGGACTATTGTGCTTTTCAGTTCGGCTCAATCGTCAACCGCTCGCCGGTGGTGATCGGTATTTCGACAAATGGCGTTGCCCCCATCCTCGGTCAGGCCATCCGGCGGCGGATCGAAACCCTTTTGCCCCATTCACTTTCCGGTTGGGCTGCCCTCGCAGGCAAGGTCCGTGCGGGGATCATGGCGCGGCTTGCCGCTGGCCGTCCGCGCCGCGCGTTTTGGGAGAGGTTCACCGAAAAGGCCTTTGCCGGACAGGCCGCGCCTGAAGCCAATGAAGCGGTATTGGCACTGGTGAATGGTCTTTGCGACAGCGCCGCTCTCGAGTTGCAAGACGTGAAGGGGAAGGTCACGCTGGTGGGGGCTGGGCCGGGCGCTGCGGAACACTTGACCCTAAAGGCGGTCCGGGCTCTGCAAGGCGCGGATGTCATCCTCTTTGATGATCTTGTGTCGTCCGATGTGCTGGAGCTTGCCCGGCGGGAGGCCCGGCGCATGATGGTAGGCAAGCGCGGCGGGCGCGAGAGCTGCCGGCAGGAAGACATCAACGATCTTATGTTGTCTCTTGCCCGTCAGGGAAAGTCCGTCGTCCGGCTCAAGTCCGGCGATCCGATGATCTTTGGCCGCGCAGGTGAGGAAATCGAGATGCTGGAGCAGGAGGGGATAGACGTGTCCGTTGTGCCGGGCATCACGGCAGCCTCGGCCATGGCCTCCAGCCTGAAAGTGTCTCTCACCCATCGGGATCATGCCCAGTCGGTCCGGTTCGTCACGGGGCATTCGCGAAAAGGTGAGCTGCCGGAAACCGTCGACTGGAAATCCTTGAAGGATCCGGCGGTGACGACCGTCTTCTATATGGGCGGGCGCATGTCGGGCCGGATCCGGGACCGGCTTTTGAGCGAAGGCTGCAATCCTGCCCTTCCCGTTTGTGCGGTGGCCAATATCTCGCGGCCCGGGGAGCTCCGGTGGTCCGGCAGGCTTGTGGATCTGGAACAGGGCGTTGAAACCCTCTCCACGGATGGTCCGGTGCTCATCGCGGTTGGCGAAGTGTTCCACAGTCTGTCGGGCAAGGCAGAAGCCGGTCCTGTCAGCGCGTCTTTTGAGCGGAGAGTGGCATCGGGGAACCAAGCTATTTTTTGACCGCCTGTCTAAAAAATCACCTTGACCATAGAGGCGGCAGTTCCGTAGGTTTTCTTGACCAAATGGTCAGGCTGGCAATCCGGAACACGAGAAGGCAGAAAATGCTCCGGACGGATTGAGAGGCTGACATCAGCAGGGTCTGCATGGGGCATAGCGCCATGCAGGCAGACCAGCCTTTGAGGCTGTCCCGGGGAGAGGAAGCATGTCCCGGACCTTCGCCATTTGGGTCTGATTCCAGAGGCCTGCCCCTTAAGGCGGCCCGAATAAGGAGAAGGGGAATGGCATTCAATGCATTGAGAGCGCTGGCTCTGTCGTCTGCCCTGGTGGCTGGATTTACAGCTGGAGCCGCTCACGCTGCTGACGCGCTGACCTTGCAGCTCAAGTGGGTGACCCAGGGCCAGTTTGCTGGCTATTATGTCGCCAAGGACAAGGGGTTCTACGAGGAGGAGGGCCTCGACGTCACGATCAAGCCGGGCGGCCCGGACATTGCTCCGCCGCAGGTGATTGCCGGTGGCGGCGCCGATGTGATCGTCGACTGGATGCCATCCGCGCTGGCGTCGCGTGAAAAAGGTGTGCCGCTGGTCAACATTGCCCAGCCGTTCAAGAAGTCCGGCATGATGTTGACCTGCCGGAAGGAAACCGGCATCACCTCTCCGGAAGACTTCAAGGGCAAGACCCTGGGCGTCTGGTTCTTCGGCAATGAATATCCGTTCCTGTCCTGGATGAGCCATCTCAACATGCCAACAGACGGCGGCCCGGACGGGGTGACTGTGCTCAAGCAGGGCTTCAACGTGGATCCACTGCTGCAGAAGCAGGCTGATTGCATCTCCACCATGACCTACAATGAATATTGGCAGGTGATCGATGCCGGTATTCCGGCAGAGGACCTCGTGGTCTTCAAATATGAGGACCAGGGTGTCGCGACGCTGGAAGACGGCCTCTATGTTCTTGAGGACAGTCTCAAGGATCCGGCCATGGTCGACAAATACACGAAGTTCGTCCGTGCTTCCATGAAGGGCTGGGCCTATACGGCCGAGCATCCGGAAGAGGCTGCCGAGATCGTGCTTGAGAATGATGCGACCGGTGCGCAGACCGAAAAGCATCAGGTCCGCATGGTGAAGGAGATTTCTCAGCTGGTGGACGGTTCGGATGGCAAGCTCGATATGGCCGCCTATGACCGTACGGTGAAGTCCCTTCTGTCCGGCGGCTCCGATCCGGTGATCACCAAGGAGCCGGAAGGGGCAACGACCACCGTGGTGACCGACAAGATGTAAACCTGAAGAGGGTTGAAAAGAGAAAGGCCGGGCGGAAAGTCCGGCCTTTTTCATTTTTTCCTGCCTGAATGCTCTTTTTTTCAAATCAGCAGAGATTGTTTTCCGGGAAAAATCAGACAGAAACCAGGGCCAGGCGATAAGGCGGCTGAGAAAAAAACTTAATTCTTACTGTGGGTTAAGGTTCTGTGGATGTTTATGTTTTGGGTTTTTTGTGAGGGTTTTTGTTGGTTTTTGGGGTGTTGGTTGGGTGTTTGTCCACAGGGTGAGTGTTGGGGGATTTTTCAAA
>NZ_JACYXI010000025.1 GCF_014842915.1 Roseibium litorale
TCCGCTCGCTCAGCGATCCGATCGACACAACAACACCACAGGGCATGTTCTCCCTTCAGGTTCTGGGCGCTGTTGCGCAGCTCGAACGCGCCTTGATATCCGAGCGCACCAAGGCCGGCATCAAAGCCGCGAAGGCAAAGGGGAAATTGCCCGGCAATCCAGGAATTCGAGAGCGCAGACCTGAAGCCCTGGCCAAGATGACGGCTGCGCAGAAAGCGGCCTATGGCGCACGCATCCAGGCAAATGCCAGTCAATGGCTTCCAACTGTCCGGCGCCTGCGCCCCGATCACACCTGGGACGATATCGCACGGTTTCTGAAAAGCCGCGGGCTGGACTGGACGCCTGAACGGCTGCGGCGTGCGGTGAAATGGCTGGTCGCTGAGGGAATGGCGGACAAGGACCTCCTCAGAAAGTCGCCGCCGCGTCCACCGGAAGACCGGCTGATGACGCTGGCCGCCGGTATCCATTCGTCCAACCCTGACCTGACATTGCGCGAAATCGCCAGCCAGTTGGAGCGCTTGCACGAACGAACGCCCCGCGGCGGAACAAAATGGTCGCCGTCCTCGGTAAAGAACCTCATCGACCGGGCCCGCCGGTCTGGTCTTCTGACTGTTTCTGATCATTGAACAAGACGGCTTCAGGGTTTTCGATGTTAGATTAGCGGCGAGAAAAATCAAAGCTTAGGCACCAGGTGAACCTTGCGGTTCTCCCAGATCAATCTCAGTGCCAGAGCTTTCTGAGACACGGACACAAAAGTCTGCAGCAGGTTCCATGCCGGCTTCCCGCGCTTCATAGCGGACTTCGCTCGCAAGAGCGTCATTTCACCTCGGCCCGACATTGCCGCTCCACCACCTCAATAATGATAGCGCAATTGAGCAATCTCCAGGCTTTGCGCCTCGCCTGAGCCTGTGACCCGGTAAACCATGCGGTCTGACTGGGTGATCCGCCGCGACCACCAGCCGCTCAGGTCGCCTTTCAGGGCTTCGGGCTTTCCCGTCCCTTTAAAAGGCGTCCGCTTGCATTGCTTGATCAACTCGTGGATCCGTTCCTTGATCTTTTCATCGCTTTTGGCCCAGTAGAGGTAGTCCTCCCAGGCTTCATCGGAAAAAATCAGCCTCACAGGCTCTGCCTCACAAATTCCGGGTCATTCTGGCAACTCACGCTCTTGGCCGCGCCCGGCGTCCAGCTGGGAGATGGAGGCGCGCAGCCGTGCGGCATTGGCCGGGCTGGACAGCAGATGCAGGGTTTCGTTGATCGCGTTCCACGTTTCCAGAGACACGACCACCACCGCTTCCCCCTGTTTGCGGGTCACAATCACTTCCTGCTGGTCATTGATCGCACTGTCCATGACGCTCTTCAGCTGAGCGCGCGCGTCGGAATAGGTCATGACATTCATGGAAAATCTCCTTGGCATTTAATATGTACAAAATTTTGTACATATCAAGGATTATCTGAGGTCCTAGTTGCCCGGTTAGGGAGATTGCGAAGGGCAAGATATGCGCATAAACTTGCGCAAATTTTTTTGGTATGGAGCTGCACATGTCCTCCCGCGCGCGCAAGGCGGCCAATTTGTCGCTGCCAGAACCACTTTTGAACGAAGCCAAGGCCCTGGGGATCAATCTGTCCCGCGCGGCGGAACTGGGCATTTCCGCCGCGATCGCCGAAGAACGCGCGAGACTCTGGAAGCTGGAAAATGCGGAGGCATTGGCCAGTTCCAACACCTATGTTGCCGAAAACGGCCTGCCTTTGAGCGCCTTCCGGCAGTTTTGATGGCCCGCTACGATCTCTTTCCCGGTGAAAACGGCACCTAACCGCCGCGCTGGACATGGTGTTTCACGGTTTTTGATCCTCACTCCCGGTTCATGAGCGAGTCCAGCATCGGACGGAGGCGGAACTTGCCGGCGTCGGCTTTCAGGGTCAGGGTCCGGATGTAGCCGCCGGGGGATTTGATCTCCCCTGCCCGCTCGATCAGATAGGCGATGGTGACAATGGCTCCGGCGAGGCCCATGGCCTTTTGCGCCCTGCCCCAGGCATCGGCAGAAATGCCGAGCATCGGCCGGGCCAGATCGGCAGCGGCCCGCGCATCGGCCCAGGTCACAAGCCCGTTGAGCGCGTAATCGGCAAATTGCGGACAGGCCCGCTTCAGATCCGCCAGCGGCACGGCTTCGGATCGCGGATTGTCTGACTTATCCGGCTTCGTCCGGTTGGCGTGTCCTCCGGCTTCCGCTTCTCTTGTTTCCGTCAGACCGGCTTCAGCAAGGGCAGAGGCCGAAAGATCTGAGGCATCTGCCGGTTCATTATTTTCTTTGAGATATTCATATGAGAGTTCTGTTTTTGAATTCTGAATATGGAGCTCATTATGGTGGCCATTGCCGCTCATATTCTGATTTAACTCATTGTATTTACGGGCTTCTTCCTCTTCATAAGCACAATCGGCAGCGCTCAGGTCCTCATCACTCATGCCAGCCAGGAAAGCAGATTCCACCTCTGCCCGAAGGCGCAGGAGGCCGTCCCGGCGCAGGTTCAGGTCTTCCAGCGGCGCATGGCGCAGAACACGGCCGGAGAGGGCTTGCAGGCCAAGGGTGAAGTCTTGCCAGAGCGCTGGCAGGCGGAGCGCCTGGCCGTCCTCGTGAGCGGCGGCAATCATCTTGGCGATGTCGCGCAGATGCAGCGTGATTTCCCCCCTCACCTTCCGGATCGCGGCGGATCTGGCCCGCGCGGCTTCCGCTTTCTCGAAGATTTCCGGCGCACTGAGAGCCAGCGGCGCCAGATTGAAGCCGAAAGCCTCGTCCATCGCGCCCGAAGCATCCCGGCGCACGAAGCGCTTGCCATTGGGGCTGTCCCGGCGCAACAGCAGCCCGGCCTGGATCAAAGCGGCGATATGCCGGCGCAAGGTGGCCGGCGCCATGCCGCGGGTGCGGATGGACAGCTCCGCATTGGACGGAAAGACAATCATGTCCTTGGTGCCGTCCAGCTCCTTGCCCGGATAAAAGCTTGTCAGCGCTTCCAGAACCGCAATGGCGCGGTCAGAGAGGCCGAAATCGGCGCGCGCTTCGGTCAGCGCCCGCAACAATTGCCACTTGTCGGCCTTGGCCGTCAGGTTGCCGCCCTGCTCCGCGCTTTCGCGGGCCGAATCGCGCAAGCGATCCATACGCTGCTGAGCCTTGAACAAGGCAATAGAATAGGGGCCGCCGCCAAAAGGCGTCGTTGCAATCCGCTCCGTCATGGCATCACCTTGAAAAAGGCAATAAAACAGGGTGCCCGCAAGCTGGTGTCAGCTGCGCAGACTTGACTTTCGCCGGCGGAAGTGATTCTCTAAGATTGCTACATACAAAGAGGGCTTCCGAAGTGATCTGCTTTGGGGGCCTTTTTTGTTGCCTTGGTCCTTTCCTGTTTCGTCCGTTCCGGTTCACCTGTAAGAGCGGAAGGTCTTCCCCTCCCCTGCCCTCGCCGGCCTGTTGACAGCTGTCAAAGACTTGCCAGGCCCGTCAAGCCCAGGCTGGAGCCTCAGTCAGCCGAATCCTTTTCAAACTCTTCCAGCAAGCCCGGCAGACGGTCCGCCAGATAGCTGGAGAAGGCATCGGGAACCGCCTTGCCAAGCGTCAGCACAGAGCCTTTCAGCTCTGCCACCGGCACTCCCTTGCGGCTCTTGATCACCCGCGGCTTGTCCTTTTGCTGCAGGCGGCGCGCCAGCCGGTCGTAAAGCCGCTGAAACCGCCGGTCACTGTCCGCCGCGCGGAAGGCTTCCGAGTGGATTTCCTCCTGGGCGATCACCTGAGCTGCTTCCTTCTGCAGCATGTCGCCAAGCGCATGCCAGCGCGGGCGACCAGCTTTTGGCGCCGGCCCGATGGCAAAGGCGATGTGTTTCGGCACCCAGGCAGCGACCTGCACCAGGCGGGTCAGCTCAGAACGCTGAATGCCGAGCGCCTCGCGAACCATGGAGCGGTCAAAACCGGCATCCAGAAGGTTCTGGGCGAAGAACGCCCGCTCGATGAACGAGAGATCGCGCCGGCCAGCATTTTCCTGGCCCTGAGCCAGAACCAGATCCTCATCGCTCAAAGGCTTGACCTGGGCGTGGATCTTCAGCCCCAGTTCCTTTGCCGCGCGCACGCGCCGGTGGCCATAGGCGGTCTGATACCAGCCCCCTGCCCGCTTGGCGCTGTCCGGATGCGGACGCACCAGAACCGGCACCTGCTGGCCGTGGTCCTTGAGGCTCTGCTTCAGCTCCTCAAAGCCCTCATCCAGCATGGTTTCGGCCGTCAGGCGGTCGGCAATCGGCGACGGTTCGATCCTTTCCGGATCCAGCTCGACGATGCGCTCACCCGGCTCGTCCCGGCGCGCCATCTGGCCGAGGCTCAGGCCCATGGCCTTGATCGCGCCGGAGGCGCTGCGGCTCGGGGTGCCTGGCTGGGGCGGCGCCACCGGCGGGCTTTCTGGCGGCTTTCCGGGCTTGGGCACAGCCGGTCCCGGATCCTGCGGCTGAGGCTTGGCAGCGGACGCAATGTTCGAGGCCATGCCGGAGGCCGTCCGCACCTGTCCCGACACCAGCGGTCTTTCGTTGTTCAAAAGGGCCCTCGCGCTGGCCGGATCGATCAGCGGTTCCTTGCTGAGGATCGTGCCGCCGATTTGCGGAGCGGGCATGCCCGAATTGGCGCCCTCGTTGACCTTGCCAGGCTGATTCAGAACCTCCTGCTCCGCCGCCGCCTGCTGCGGGTCAGCAGCAGGTGCCACCGGATCGGGATTGAACAGGGCCTTCAGCCGGTCCTTACGTTTGCTCATGGTCTCACCTCGCTCGGGATCAGCTGGCTGACCGGTTCAGCCGCTGCCTTGACGCCCAGTATCCACCAGGTCATGGGGGGTGAGAATAAGTTTCCACCCATGGTTAATCAGCCCCCCTTTTGCGCCCGGCCCCAGGCCGCGGAAATCAAGGCTTCGATCTCGCTGTTGACAGCTGTCAACGACTCCATCGCGCGGTCATAGGTGGCTCTGGTGAAATTTTCCCGGCCCACTTCATAAAGCGTCTGCTTGGTCAGGCCCGCGTCGGAAATTGCGGTCGACTTCACCATCGGCGCGGTCAGGACCCGCTCGCCGAACTGGGCGCGCAGAAAGCCCGAGATCTGGGTCTGCGGTCCGTCCTGGGGTTCGTAGCGGGTGATGAGATAGCGCAGGAAATCGAAATTCAGCGTGCCGCCGGCCTCGCGCACCACGGACAGAAGGTCCGAGGTCATGAACAGGAACTGGCTCATGGAGGCCACATCCAGCATCTGCGGGTGCACCGTGACCAGAACCGACGTCGCCGCGCACAGGGCGCCAAGGGTCAGATAGCCAAGCTGCGGCGGGCAATCGAGCACGACCACGTCATAGTCCGCTTCCACCGACATCAGCGCGCTTTGCACCCGGGCGAAAAACAATTCGCTCGGCTCTTCTTCGCCGTGGCGCATTGCCAGATGCTGCGGCGTCGTGTGCTCGAACTCCTGAAGCTCCAGATTGCCCGGCACCAGATCCAGCCCGTCCACATAGGTCTGGCGGATGACAGTCTTCATCGGCACCCGCTGCGCGTCATAGCGGATGGCGCCATAGATCGTGTCATTGCCGGTCAGGTCCAGCTCGGGCTGATAGCCCAGAAGCGACGACAGGGAGGCCTGCGGATCCAGATCCACCGCCAGGGTGCGGTAGCCCTGCATGGCCAGATACTGCGCCAGATGGGTGGAGGTGGTGGTCTTGCCGCTGCCGCCCTTGAAGTTGGTGACCGCGATCACCTGGCAATGTTCGCCCAGCTCCGGGTTCCGGTGGCGCACATAGGCCCGGGCCTTGGGGCTGCCCGGTTCATGCTGGGAGGCGAGGAACACCCGCAGCGCATTGATATCGGAGAGCGTGTAGACCCGGCGGCCGCGCTCGTCCGTGGCAGGAGAGGGGCCTTCCTCGGACAGGGACAGCTGGCGCAGATAGCCATCGGACACACCGATCAGCTTGGCCGCTTCGCCGGATGTGAAGGAGCGCATGATCTTGCGGCTGGACGGCGGGAACAGCCGCATGCGCATTTCGCCGAGCTGTGCCGACAGCACCTCCGCATCCCGCGCGATCTGTTCATCTGCTACCATCATGTCCCCATCCTTCTGCGGCTTCTGCCGCCCGCCCGGCCTGCCGGGCCCTGATCAAAGGAGGCGCCCTCCGCCTCAATCCCTGCCCGGACATCAACCAGTCACCGGCCAAAACACCGGCCTGAACTTCGGCCAGACCCTCAGGCGGCCGAAACCCCGGTCCGGTTCAGGAGCCCGTCCGCCGTGTTGACAGCTGTCAACGCGAGGGATGGACCAGAGGGCAGGACGCCTTGCCATGCACACCCCGATGCCGCCAAACTCTGCCGTTTCCGTTCATTGCCC
This sequence comes from Roseibium litorale, assembly GCF_014842915.1. Lineage (GTDB taxonomy): Bacteria > Pseudomonadota > Alphaproteobacteria > Rhizobiales > Stappiaceae > Roseibium > Roseibium litorale. Next base: position 6,384 of record NZ_JACYXI010000025.1, read on the forward strand.
GGATTCGCAGGTGGCGGCAAGCCGATCAACGCTCTTGTCTGCTGCCAACGGCCCCTATCCCCGGTTACGGATCACAGGGCCTGTACCGGCCTCTTTCCGTAAATTACTCCAGAGATTACGAGTCGGGTCAAGCATTTTAGGGTTAATGCAAATTAGGACCTGTGCAGCGGAGTTGAGAGGAGCGGCCGGGGAGGGGAGAAGGGCGCAAGAGGAGGGTGAAAGCTGAGCAGGCAAGCCACGCAAGACAACGGCGCCTTCAAAAGCCAATCGACAGCCAGCAACGTCTGCCCTGCAAATTGAAACCGTGGCCCAATTGAGCTACATTAGGATGACAAAATGGGAGCCTCGATATGGCCGCGAATGACTATGTGCGGGCGCGGATTGATCCGGCCCTGAAAGAAGAAGCTGCCTTGGTCCTCGACAGTCTGGGACTGACCATCTCCGACGTCATGCGGATGATGTTGACACGGATCGCCCGGGAGAAGGCGCTTCCGATAGAGCTCACACGGCCAAATGCGGAAACGATCGCCGCCATGGAAGAAGCCCGCGCCCTCAAGAAGGCAAGTGGGGACCGGTTTTCAAATAGTCAAAAGCTTATGACCTCCTTAGAGACGGCTTGATGGCGCAAAAGGGATCGCGGAATACCGCCGCCTCCAAGCGTTCGAACCTTCCCAGATGTTCCAGTCACACCCGGCAATTCGTCAAGGACTGGAAGAGGCTCAATGAGTCAGGCCGCTTTGACATGACGCGTCTCAAGGAAGTCATCGGGCTTATCATCACCAATGACGGCCCCTTGCCGCCAAAATGGAAAGACCATGCGCTGACCGGTGATTGGAGCGATCATCGTGAGTGTCACGCAGGAGGCGATTTTCTTCTGATCTACACGATTGACGAAAGCCAGAACCTCGTCATTTTCACGCGCGCAGGCACCCACGCCGAGCTGTTCCGGGAACAGGTCTCCTTCCCGGACCTCACCCCACATAGACCAGATCATAGACATAGCTCTTCGGCCCCTTGCGGCTGACCCAGACGCCGGCGGGGGGATGATCCGTCTGCTGATCGGGAAGGACGTTCCAGGGACGGCCCATGCAGCCTTCCTCCTCGTCCCAGGCCACCCAGCCGAGCCCTGGCCGGAAGGTGATCCAGAGATCCGCGTCCTCGCGCTTGTAACCGGCAAGCCCGCCCGGCGCTGACTGGCGGTGAAACCGGTACACAAGATCGTCACTTTGCCTGCGCAGCTCGAATGTCAGAAAAGATCTCATCATGCCCGTGGCCCCCGCAAGCAAGGATGGTCCGCCTTGCGTTGACAGCTGTCAACGCTTGAAAGCGGGAGGGAGCACAAACGTCAACACCCTCGGCACCCGGAACGCCACCCTTCCGGCGCTCCCGGGCGTCCATGCCGCATCAGCCGTACGTGGACTAATCCTTCCATCCACGCTAGTGTGTTTGTGCACAAATTTACAAATACCCGGCTCAAAAGCCAGATGGTTCCGGTGATGCCAATGCGCGATCAAGACACTGCCTTCCTCTCTGCCCGGGTACCCGCGCGGCTGAAAAACCGGTTCAAGTCGCTGGCAGCCCGCAGAGGCACCAAAATTCAGGATCTTCTCACCGAAATCATCGGTGAGTATGTCGCCCGGGAAGACCGGACAGCCGTGACGGCGGCTGAGGCCATCAGGACGTTACGGGCCATGCGCTCCGAGCTGGAGGCCGCAGGCATTGCCCACCTGCACCTCTTCGGCTCCGTCGCCCGCGGAGAAGCCCGGGCAGACAGCGACATCGACCTGGCTTACACCCCCGCACCCAAAGCCCGCCTGTCGCTGATAGACCTCGGACGGTTGGCACAGAGGGTGTCGCAAGCCTTTGAACAAGAAACGGAAATCGACCTCGTCCCTCTTGCCAGCTTGAAGCCTCATGTCCGCGAGACCGCTGAAGCCGACATGATCGCGGTGTTCTAGATGCCGCGCAGCCCGTCCGCCAGACTGAGCGATATCCTGGAAGCGATCGGCGATATCCGCGCCTTCACAGAGGGGATGGACCAGACGGCGTTTCTGGAAGCGCCCGTGCGGGACCGCAAGACGTATTGGGCCGTTCTGGCGGCGCTGCTCGTCATCGGTGAGGCAGTCAAGGGTTTGCCGGCACAGATCAGGGACAGGCATCCGGACATCTCCTGGCACGCCATTGCCGGCCTGCGGAACCTGCTGGCGCATGAATATTTCCGGGTTGACGCGGATCTCGTCTGGGCGGTTCTGGAGAATGGCGAACTCGACACGCTGGAGGCCTGCATCCGGGCAGAACAGCATCTGTCAGCCGGAGAGGGCCGTTGACAGCTGTCAACGCCTGCCTCTTCAAACGCTTGCGCCTTTGCTGCCAGCCCGCTAAGTCCAGCGGAGGGAAACACACGCCGTCGGGGACACATGCTGGTCTGGGACTTTCTGCGCTCTGCCTATGATCACGCCTTGGGGCGGCCGAAGACGGCTTTTCCGACCCGCTACCACTATATCGAGATCCTTCAGGACGCACTCAAGGCGCGGGGGCTGACGATCCGCCGCTTCGGCCAGCATTGCCTGACGCTGTCCCGGGACGGCGGGCAGGGGCGTCTGATCATTGCCGTGCGCTACACGAATGACCGGGATCTGACGCTTCTGAACAGGGCCGCGCGCCAGACCGGAACACGGATCGCCTATCTGCTCGATGATGATCTCTGGGCCATGCTGGAAGACCAGAAACTGAAACCCGACTACCGGGCAAGGCTGCAGCATTTTCTGGACCGGCATTATGCGCGGCTGCGCCCCCTGCTGCAGGAGGTGATTGCGCCAAGTCCTCAGATCCTCGCCCGCATGGCGGAGCTGCCGGGAACCTATCTGCCGCCTGCCCACCTGTTTCCGGGCGGAAATCTCAGCCACTTTGACGCGCCAGAAGACGCGCCTGAACAAATCCGCATCGTCTTTCTGGGCACTAGCACCCATGGCGCCGATTTCGGCCGGATCGCCCCTGGCATCGCCGCCGCGCTGAAGGCCGACCCGCGGCTCCATCTGACGACCCTTCAGGGCAAGAGGGGAGGGGAGCTCTTGCCGGAAGGGCCGCAAGTGACCCACCACGGCGACATGTTCTTCGCCCCGTTTCAGAAATGGCTTGCCCGCCAGCGGTTTCACATTGCGCTCGCGCCCTATCAGGTGAACCCGGTCAACAATGGCCGCTCGAACCTGAAATTCCATCAGCATGCGCTGGTCGGGGCGGCAGGTCTCTATACGGCGACCGAACCGTTTGAAGCTTGCGTGAAGGACGGGCAGAACGGGCTGATCCTTCCGCACGCGCCCGAGGCCTGGCAGCAGGCCATCCTGACCCTTGCCGCCGACATGCAGCGGACCCGGGGCATGGCAGGGCAGGGGATCTCAGACAGCCTGTCGATCGGCAGCCACGAGCAGCTGGCGGGCCTGTGGGACGGTCTGGTGCCGCGAGGCTGACCCATCAGCGCGTCAGGTCAGCGGGACTGGGCCCACCAGGTCCGCACGGCGGGCAATGACCTGCGCCAGCGGAACCGGAACCCGCCGGGCCGCTTTGACAGCCAGGGGCTGAAGGCCGGGTCCTCGAAAGTCTTCATGCCGTGAAGGCTCTGCAGGGCCTTCTTCTCAGACGCAAACTGAGCCTTCCGCTTGCGGCTACGGTCCTTGCCGCGGGTCACGGATTCATGGTGATAGAGCACGGCATGCGGCGTCCAGACCGTCCGGATGCCGGCCTCATAGGCCCTCAGGCAATAGTCGACATCATTATAGGCAACGGCGAAGTTTTCTTCGTCCCAGGGGCCGAGCCGGGCAAGGCACTGGTCCGAGATCAGCATCACCGCCCCGGTGACGCAGGTCATGGAGTTGCGCGCGTTGAGGCGGCCAAAATGCCCCGGAATATCTGGAGAACATTTGTAATACCAATGGCTTGCAAGCCCACCCATGCCAGCAATCACGCCCGCATGCTGCAGGCGGCCATCCGGATAAAGCAGCTTGGCGCCAACAATCCCGGCCTTGGGAAGATCCAGGCAGGACACCATTTCCTTGAGCCAGCCGGGGTCCGTCACCTCCACATCGTTGTTCAGGAGGAGGACGTGTCCGGACCCGACCTTGGCAAGGCCACGGTTGACCGACCTCGAGAAGTTGAAGGGCTCCTCGATGATCTCATAGGAGAAATTCGGAAACCGGCGCCGGGTGTCCTCGTAGAGCGCCAGCACACGGGCATCATCTGATCCGTTGTCCTGAATGAACACCTTCAAATCCGGATAATCGGTCTCCTCCAGCAGACCGCGCAGCACCTGGGAGGTCAGCTCGAAGCCGTTGCGGCTGGGAATGACCACAGTTACCTGCGGCCAGGAGGTCCGGTCAGCGGCCCCATTGCGCGTCTCAAGGCGGCGCTGAGGAGCCACAGCGGTCCGGACAAGCGGATAGGGCAGGTGAAGGATGTCTTTCTCTGCCAGTCCCTCCAGAACACTCTCCACAACCTCTACACCGGGCCAGAGAGCGAGAGCAGGGGAGGGCAGAGACCGGGCAACGGACAGAAGCCTGTCGCGCCGGAACACCGCAAAGGGACTGATGTAATCAATCTCGCGGAAGAGAGCAGGGTCGAAGGCAGGCTTCAACACGGGTTTCAGGATCTGACCATCCGGCCCCGTCAGCAGCGCATCGCCGTACAGCAGCCCGGCATCGGCGGCCGGTCCGCTGAGAGCAGCAACCAGCACTTCCAGAGCGCGGGGCGAAAGCCGGTCACGGGCCGGCAAAAACCCGACAAAATGCCCAGCCGCTTTTGCGGCGTCATCTTGCCAGCAGGAACCAGCGGCAATGCGCTCCACCCCATCCGCGTTGGGAATATCCGCGCCCGCTTCGCAGATCACACTGAGAACCGGCATGGCGGGCCGGACTGGCGCAGCACAGCGCCCCAGATGAGCCAGAACAAAGGCCTTCCGCGCGAAACAACGGGCAGGCAAACTGGCGAAAAACCGGCGCATCATCAGGCCGTGCTGCCTGTCATCAGAGAAACACACTTCATTAATAATTGACTTCCCGCCCGGATCAGGCATCAAGGGGCCTATTACACCCTCTATATAGACCTGACTATTCAAAGCCACCCCCGGCGGCAAAAATCGAGTTCTTACATGCCTTATGCGCAGCTATTGAAATTTCTCGGCCTCAAGCGGAAGAAACAGCCTCTTGAACGGCGCGCCGAGCACCTGCGCAAATTCGTCAGCTATGCCCCTTCTCCTGGCGTGCCGCCGGTCGCGGATTTTGACCCTGAGCGGATGCGTATCACCTGGATCATTCCCGACTTCATGCCAGGCGCGGGCGGTCACATGACGATCTTCCGCATTGCCCGGTATCTGGAGGAATTTGGCCACGACGTCACGTTCCTGATCCAGAATCCGACGGAGCACAAGACCGGCGACGAGGCCAAGGCAAGCATCAACGTCCATTTCCAGCCCTTCAAGGGCAGGGTTGAGCTCTTCTCGGGCGTAACACCCAAGGCGGAGGGCGATGCCCTGATCGCCACGGACCGTTTCACCTGCTATCCGGTCGAAGCCATGGGCGGCTTCATCCGCAAGTTCTATTTCGTTCAGGACTATGAGCCGGCGTTCTATCCGACCGGCTCCGAGTCTCTCCTGAGCGAGGCCACCTATCACTTTGATTTTGATTGCCTGTGCGCCGGCGAGTGGCTGCACAAGATCATGAGCGGGAAATACGGCCGCTGGTCCACCTCCTGGCCGCTCGCCTATGATGCCTCGGTCTACAATCTGGGGCAGGGGGCAACAGAGCCGGAACCGCGCAGCGGCAATCGCATCGCGCTTTATGCCCGCTATGTCACGTCCCGCCGGGCCGTGGAGCTGGCCTTTCTGGCGCTGGAAATCCTGCACCAGCGCGGCGTCCAATTTGAGGTCGACTTCTTCGGATGGCCGCTCGGCAAGCTCAGCACCGGCTATCCCTATCGCGATCATGGCATTCTGGGCGGCGGGGAACTGGCAGCGCTTTACCGCAAGGCCACCATCGGCGTCGTCTTCTCCGCCACCAATCATTCGCTGGTAAATAAGGAAATGATGGCCTGCGGCCTGCCCGTTGTGGATCTGGACCTCGACACCGTGCGCTCCATCTTTAACGAGAATGCCATGGCCTTTGCCAAACCGACCCCGGACGGGATTGCCGGCACGCTGGAAGCCCTGCTTGCCGATGACGCCCGGCGCAAGAGCTTGCAGCAAGGCGGGCTCGCATTCCTTGAGGGGCTCTCCTGGGAGAATTCCGCAAGGCTCGTGGAAAAGGCACTCCAGGAACGTGTGAGCAAGGCGGCCCAGGGAGATCTGCGCCCATGACCAGGTATCACTGCGCCGTCGTCATCCCCACGAAGAACGCCATGCCCGGCCTCAAGCCGGTGCTTCAAGCCGTCCTGGCGCAGGAAGCCCCCTGGCCTTTCGAGGTGATCGTGATCGACTCCGGGTCCCGGGATGGAACGGCCGAGTATGTCCGCGGTCTTTCAGGAGTGCGCCTGATTGAAATTCCGCCGGAGAGCTTCGGCCATGGCCGCACGCGCAATCTGGGTGTGGAAGCCGCAGATGCGCAATATGTGGCGTTTCTGACCCATGATGCGCGTCCTGCAGACCCGCATTGGCTCGCCAATCTGGTTGCTGCCGCGGAACAGGACAGCGGGATAGCCGGTGTCTTCGGCCGCCACATTGCCTATGATACGGCCTCGCCCTTCACCAGGAACGACCTCGACCGGCATTTCGAGGGCTTTCTGGCCCATCCGCTGGTGGTGCACCGGGACCTGGATCCGCAGAAATACGAAAATGACATCGGCTGGCGCCAGTTCCTGCATTTTTATTCGGACAACAACTCGCTGCTGCGCAAATCGGTCTGGGAGAAGATCCCTTATCCGGACGTGGAATTTGCCGAGGACCAGCTCTGGGCGCGGGCGGTGATCGAGGCGGGCTATGCCAAGGCCTATGCGCCCGAGGCCGCCGTCTACCACTCCCACGACTACAGCCCGCTGGAACAGCTCCGCCGCGCCTTCGATGAATCCCGCAATTTCAAGAAATATTTCGGCTATGAGCTGTCACCGAAGCTCTTTCCGGCTCTTGCGACCATCGCGCATTTCTCCGTCCAGGCCTTCCGTCAGAAGCTCGACGAGACGCGATACGGCAAGGTCAGTCTCAGGCAGCGGCTCGACCGCGCCGGCCAAAGAGCCGGCCTCGTCGCCGGCCACTTCCTCGGCGCCAACCACCAGCACCTGCCGAAACCTCTCGCAGGCCGGATTTCCCTTGATAACCGGCTGTTTAAAGCGTAACCCAGCAAAAATTGGCTCTTTGATTTATAAAGGCGGATGATGAAAATCCGAACCAACAAGAAATTCATGCGTCGTCTCGCCAAGATCTTCCCAGCTCTCAAGCCGGCGGTTGAAGCAAGGATTAAAACCGCTCAGGTCGATATGACCGAAGAGGACTTCAAGTTCCTGATGGAAAACCTGAACTTCCATCACATCAACTGTGCCGAGAACATGGTTCATCTGGAAAAGTTCAACATTCCGAGCCGTGAAGAATTCGCGCTTCGCTCCAAGTCTCTGGTGGTCTACATGCCGGAAGAGGCAGTGGTTATCAAGAAAGCGGAAGAGACCGCAGCCCTGAAGGCTGCCCCGGCAGGTTACGGACTTGAGGCCCTGAACGGGATCAACGTTGGTTGCGGTGACCGCAGGATCAGCGAGCATCTGACCCCAGTCGACATCATGCGCAGCGGTGACCAGACCGCCACCGGCTCCCATCACGCTTTTCTGAAAGATGCAATCCTCGCCAATCCGGAAGACCTGCCCTTCAAAGAGGCCAGTCTGGACTATATCGTTGCGCTGCACATGCTGGAACACGTGGCCAATCCGATGGAAATCCTGAAATACTGGGGCAGCCTTCTGAAGCCTGGCGGCGGCATCGGCCTCATTCTTCCCAATTATGAATATGCCTGGGACGCCCGGGGTGACCACAGCCAGTTCGGGCACAAATGGAACACCAACGCCGAAATCTTCCGCCGCCTCTTCGACGCGCACCTCAAGGATGATTTCCTCCTTGAGCAGATCGGCACACTTTCCTACAAGATCAGCTTTGACGTTGTTTTGAGAAAGCCGGGCGCGTTCCAGCCCTTCCAGATCTCCACCACCACCAGCCCGCATTCCGGTGCGGAACTCGCACGGCTGGGGTTAATGGTGGGGGAAATACCGGCAGAAGCTGAAGGCTGAGTGAAGCACCTCATGTTTGAGGCCCAAACAGGCCCTGGCCAGGATCCCTGACGAATGTATTTTAACGTGTACGTTGATGTCGGATATGAGGCCCAAGGATATTTGATCCCAGACGGGTTCTCTGCCAAGCCAAGAATTCTGGTGCGTGTGAATGACGTCGAGTATGGCCCCATCGATTGTGACATCTTCAACGAGAGCACCTTCAAGAACAAACATCATGAGACCGGCATGGTCGGATTTCATATCAAGCCTGAGAGATATCCTGGCTTTGGGCCGGACTCGACGCTCGAAATAGCCGATGCGGATACCGGGTTCGTATTCTATCGCCGTTTTGATCCGCGAATTCACATTGAGAAGCGCGTTTTCCGCCTCGAAACCCAACTCGCCCCCCATACCGAGTTGGATCGGAGCCTAAAACCCTATTTCCAGTTCCACGCAGATGGTGCCGACCAATATGGCAGCGAAACAGCACGGCAGATGCTTGAAATCGTCAATCAACAGTCGACTTATGTCAGCGGCCGCGTCCTCTATAAAAACGTGCAGCAATACCTGACGCCTGAAACAGTCAAAATCACGTCTTTGCGCGATCCATTCTACGAACTTGCCATCCGTCTGACGACAATTTCATACTACAAGCGAAAAGCTTTTCCGTTCATCTCCTCCCGCGACGAGATGATCTTTCGACCTGCTATTGAGCACTTTGCAGACTTAAACCTTTTGGACGACAAAGCCTTGACAGAGCGTATCAGGGACGCTCCCAAAGATACACTTTCGCTCTTTTCGTCGCCTTTCACGAAGCAGCTGGTCTCCTCCAGCCCGACGGATCCGGTGGACCGGGACTCAGTCTCTCGGGCTCTGGATATTCTATCGCAGTTTGAGATCTTTGATCCGGAGGAAACGGACACGTCTCTGGCTGACACAATCGCTGAGTATCTGGAGATCGATCCCTCACAACTGCATTTTAGACCTGTCCAGCAAAGCCTTAAAGATCTTGCTGAGCGTCTACGGTCGATCGATATCTTGGAGCACGTCTTGGAAAGCGATCTCATCCTTCACTATTTCATTCAAAGAGCAAAACAAAAGGCAGATAAGGCTTAAACGCTCCCTGTTAAGCTGACCAACTATCTCAACCGTGCAGCGCAAGCCAGCGCTCACATCCCATCAGCGACTGATTGATCACCTGATCCATGTCCAGATACTGATAAGTTCCACAACGCCCAATGAAGGTAACATTGTCCAGCTTCTGAGCACGTTCCTTGTAACGGCTATACACTGCGTCAAAGCGGCCGTCCGCAGTCTTGACCGGATAGTAGCGTTCGCGATTGTTGTCCCGGTAGTCGCAGGGCTCCTCACTGGTGTAGGTGTAGCGTCCGGTATCCTCGACAAGGTGGTGGGGCAGCAGATGCCAAGCGGTTTCGCGCGTGCGTGGACCTGTGTCTGTAAAATTTGTCACAGACCAGTCATGGGTCACCTTGCGGCTATCAGTCCGATGATGGAACCGAATGGAGCGATAGGGTAGCTCACCGTCAACAAAGTCAAAATACTCATCGATCGGCATTGAATTGAAAACATGAACGTATTCAGCTTCCATGCTCTTTTCAAAGGGCGTTTCGAGCCGGACACGAATGTTTTCATGGCTGAGAATATTCTCGAATATTGCGGTATAGCCATCCCTTGGGAGAAGCTGAAACGTATCATTCGGGAAATAGAGGTCGTTTCTGTCATAGCGGATCGGAATCCGTTTCACGACATCCGGGCTCATATCCTCCAGGTCCAGATCCCACATCTTCTTCGTATAACGACGGAAAAAGACATCCGTGAGTTCTGTTCCAAGCCGTGCATAGAGGTATTCAGCCGCATTCCCGGGCGCATCATTCGCAATGGAGATCCGGGAGAAATAGGCTTCAACCTCAGCCTCGTTTCCGAGCTCAAGTCCGAAAAACAGATTCAAAGTGTCGAGGTTTATCGGCAGCGGGACGTGGTTCCCATCCTGCGTGAGCGCGCGAACCTTATGCCGGTATTCGCTCCAGGTACCAAATCTCTTGAGCCAAGTGACAACACGCTCGTTGCTGGTGTGGAACAGATGAGGCCCGTACCGGTGCCGCCGCAAACCGTTTTCATCGACGAAATCAAAAGCATTTCCGCCAATATGGGACCGCGCATCAATGACGTCGACCAAGTAACCTGAATCAGCAAGCGTCCGGGCATAACTGGCGCCGGCAAAGCCCGCGCCGACAATCAAGATCCGTTTCAAATCAAAATCCTCGATCAAACAAAAGGCGCTGAGGAGATGACCCGTTCAAAGACATCTTCCGGAAGTGTCCAGGGGTTCTGCTTGGCCTGCTCTTCCGATTGTTCCGCTCCTTGGGGTTCCTGACGACCGACGATACAGCCGTAGCGCAAGGGGACAATCGACGCCAGACGCCGCAAGGACCAGTTGACCGAGTTGTCATAGTGAAGCTCAAGCATACTCCCCCCGGGAGGACAGAACATTGTGTTCGCCAATCCGGCACCATGGGGCGAAATCACATGGGAGGCCTCGGAGAAAAGCTTGATCTGTTCAACAAGCGGCATTCCTGTGGTCGTCAGCACTTCAAATCCGTGACGGCTGGCAATGTCGCAGATTGCATCCTCGTTGAGCATCCTGCGCGCCGGTGCGTCCTTGCGGCTCAGATAGATACGCCGCATGTTCCGGCGCTCAGCCCCGGAGGTGCTTTTCTTCCCGAAAAGAGACCAGGGCCAGGACCGGGCTTCAGGCATCGCTACTCCCTTGGCGCCGGCACGGGACTTAATCTCGTTTACAAAATCCATGTTTCCCGGCTGCGGCAGATAATCGCCAGCCGTCAGAGAAGGAACGAACTGAAGTTCTGACACGTGAAGACATTGATCTTGCTGAACGAAAACGGCCCTGTCCCGGACCTCAGAAATCAGATCCAGGCATTGGGTCTGATATCCAGCCCGGATCTGAGGCAAAAGAGGAACGGCATCCCCAAACCGGCGTTCCAGCAATTGGTAACCCACTGGAGGCAGAACGTCGATCCACCAATGGGCATAGTTCCGATTACCGACATAGCCGCAAAGAGCGTGAAATGCGCTGTCGATCCGGTCAACCGCCATCTCCGGCAACCCAATTTCGGTCTCGGAAGGCTTTGTGAACCCATGCATCTGCGGGAAGACCATGTGCAGACTTTCGGCCACACAATAATCTCCAACGGTGATGACTCCAAGCTCTCCATGCACCACTGCGTTCTTGAAGCGGTACAACTTTATGTCCTGGAGACGATAAGAGGGCTCACGCCAATTGTTTGGCGGCCATTGCCAGAAGTCGAACTCAGGCTCCTGAACCTGACCATAAGAAATTGCAGGTATTTCAACCGTCTGGTCGGTGCACCAGCGTTCGCTTGCCGCGGCAAACTCGCCAGAAGGAAACAACCGGACGATCTCATCAGCAGGCAGGATCTTGTAGGTTCGCATCTGATCCATAGGATTCAATTGCCCTCGATCAATTCTCGATAATCAATAATAGCAGGGGCAAAAGGTTCGGTATCCCGAACACGCCGCTCAAGCTCATCGATGCCCTTCTCCGCGCGGGAAATATCGATATCCTTTAGGTCCCATGGAGCAAGTTTCCACCACTTGGAGGCTTGCAAACGCTGCCTGATCTCTTCAGGAAACCTGTACTTCTTGATCTGAGCCGGGTTCCCAGCAACGACCGCATAGGCGGGCACGTCCTTTGTCACAACCGCATGTGCGGCAATCACGGCACCATCTCCAACTGTGACGCCCGGCTTAACAAAAGCTCCGTGCCCGATCCAGACGTCGTTTCCGATCACCACATGCTGAATGTTCGGTAGCGGAGCGGTCTTGGACAAATCAGGCCGGTATTGATGGTATTGGCCCGCTCCAGAGAACTCCTCCCCGACATCGAACATCGGAGACATGAGATAAAATACCGGGCTTGTCGAAAGCCAGGTCATTGGATGGTTGCCGCGGCCTATCTGGACATTTTCGCCAATAGACGCATAGCGCCCGATCCGGCAAGCAAAGAAGTAGCCGGAAACCGCATAGCTGAAGCTGCCAATCTCGAAATCAAAAACGATTTCCATCAACTGCGTGTTGCAAGGCGACTCAAATTTCGAACTCAAGGGATAGGGTGTCGCCCCGGGTGGAAGCCGCGTCTGCACACCAAGCGCCCTAAGCCTGTTGCGTAGCTCGTCGGACATAACGGGATTCATCGCACGCGTCTCCAGATAAGAATAGGCGCCAATTGGAGGAAGTGCCTCAGGTGGAATAGAACTTCCTGCATGATGAGGCATATGAAATCGCTGCAAAAGCCTGGTGAGCGTTTTTTTAATATCTCGCAAACAAACACCTCACCAAACCATCACTCACAAATCCAAGCAAAATAATTTAAATACATACAAAATATATGATAATTACTTAAATTGGCCCTATGATATATTGACGAAGATAGGCAATGCACACTATCTTTTGGTCCACACTATGCGACGGATTAGCTCTCTCCAAAGATCATCCTGCAAGCCAATCTCATCAAAATTTCGACAAGACTGTGTCGAATGGTTCGACGCAAACGAAATTAGCGCTTAATAAAACGCGGCTGGCAAGTCAAGAATTATCAACAGGCATCGTTCGGGCAAAATAATATATGAATATCATTAGATCCTTGAAGCATACCTTCCTCACGTTGGAAGCAGATCAACTGAACAGAGCTGGAAAAAAGACCGCCGCACTCAGAAAATTTATTGAAGCCCAAATATTATCAAAGTCCAGCACCATCGAGAGCAAAATCCAAGCTCTGATCGCGACGTCAACTCCTTTTCCATCTTTATGGACGGCTATCGAGCAACTGTTCGATCCTGACTACTACCTCGCTGCGTATCCGGACTTGAATCGCGCAGGCGTAGATCCTCTTGTCCACTATCTGATTTTCGGTTGGAAAGAAGACCGTAATCCTTCTCAGCATTTCAATGCCGCCTATTACCGGGAATGCAATCCCGACCTCGGCAGCGATGTCTTCCCGCTCGCTCACTACCTTGAGACGGGCGGCGGCCGGGCAAAGCGGGGCAATCCGGTCAGTGACGCCCTGTGGTTCATTACCAAGGCGCCTGCAGATGACGCATGGAACACATTGACATCTGCGCGGCGGCAAGCATCGACCGAGATGGCGGTCATCATCCCTGTCTACAAGGGATATGATGAAACGCTCTGTGCGATCTTCCATGCCGTCCAGTCCCGCGGAAGCGCTCCCTACAGCTTGCTCGTTATCAATGACAGGAGCCCGGACCCGGCCTTGACAGCCAAGCTGCAGGAGCTCTCGAAGCTTGGGCTGTTCGACTATTCGGAAAACCCTGAGAACCTGGGATTCGTCCGCACAATCAACCGGTCCCTGACCGAACTTTGCAGCGATCTGGATGTTATCCTGCTCAACTCGGACGCCTATGTCTTTCCGGGTTGGTATGAGCGTCTGGCAGCACATGTTGCCCGCCACCCCGATGCTGCAACGATCACCCCGCTTTCCAACAACGCCACGATCTGCAGCTACCCTGAGGTCAATCAGGACAACAACATGGCCCTGGAGCTGCCGCCCGCGGCCCTGGACCAGTTGGCAGCCGGGGCGAACCAGGGTTTAAGCACCGAAGTGCCGACCGGCATCGGTTTCTGCTTCTATATGCGCCGCAGTGTTATTGAACAGATCGGTGTCCTGGACGAAAAGGCCTTCAAGATCGGCTACGGCGAAGAAAACGATTTTTGCATGCGGGCTCTTCATGCCGGCTACAAGAACCTCGCCATCGGAGATGTCTTTGTCTTTCACAGCGGATCCGTCTCCTTCACCGGCATCCGTAACGAAAACTTCGACAAGGGCCAGAATGCCCTCGCAGAAAAACATCCGAATTACGGACAGCTGGTGCGCAACCACATTGAAGCGGACCCCGAGAGATACCTTCGAAGGCGCCTCGACGCCGCCCGCCTTCACCAGAAGATGAAGGGTTGCACTGTCTTCGTCACCCACAAATGGGCAGGCGGGATCGAGACCTATCTGCATGAGGAAAAGAAGCGGCTGAACAAGGAGGGCAGGGGCTACATTGTCCTAAGAGTGCATGACCTCTATCAAGTCTCGGTCGAGACTGATCTGGTCAAAGGCCTCTTCGTGCCAAATCTGAAAAACATTGATCTGCGATATGATCTCAATTTCGTCGAGGATCTTCTCAGAGGTCTCCAGTCCAGCGAGATCAACGTCAACAGTTTTGCCGGCCTGTCCTGGCAATGGCATAAGGCCATGCTGGAATTGATTTCAGCACTCGAAAGACCCATCATCTACATCGGCCACGATTATTCCTCGATCAGCCATTATTATCAGTTGATGCGCCCGGATAATGTCATCCAAACGACTTTACCAACGATTGCCGAGTTGCGCGAATGGGGCAAAATGCAGGATCACACCGGCAGCGCAGATGTCTGCGACCCAGAAGAACGCCAGCAGGTCTATCGTAGCTTCCTGGATAGAGTAAGCAAGATCATCGTGCCCAGCAATGCCGCGCGGAGCGTTCTGCTAAACTATTTCCCCGAACTCGATATCATTGTCGTTCCGCACGAAGATCATCTTCCTGACACGAAGAAGGCTGTGCGACGGGAAAAGGACGGCCTCTTGCGAATTGCGGTTGTCGGTGCGATCGGGGCGCCAAAGGGTTACGATATACTGCAAGGCCTTGCGGCCGACGCTCAGAACCGCAACCTTCCAATTGAGTACCATCTGATCGGCTACAGTCAGAATGACGAGCTTCTGAACCAGAGCGGTGTTATTCTCCATGGCCGGTTCAAGGAAGAGAAGGAAGCGCTGAACATCCTTGATGAAATCCAACCAGATCTGTTTTTTATTCCGAGTGTCTGGCCCGAAACCTTCTGCTACACACTTTCCATGGCTCTGAAGAAAAGCATCCCACCCGTCGTGTTCAACATTGGAGCTCAAGGCGAGCGGGTCACGAATCTCGACTGGGGGCATGTTCTCCCACTGGATCTCGCCGCGAACCCAAGAGTCCTGTCGAAGGGGCTGGCGTCACTCCAGATTGAGTAGCACCACAGCTAGAGCGTATCCGCTTTATGTTGGTTCATATCCGGGAGCAGCAAAGTAGTTTGCGCATTCTTGTGATTTGAACTGGGCGGTGAGATCACCAACAGTGCTCTACAGGGCGTCGATTGTGCGTTCTGCCTTGGCACGCAACTATGCCTTGAGTTTCGGAAACGCCATCTCGATCGGGTTGAAGTAGAGGCTGCATGGTGGCAGGAAGCGCAATTGCTCGCCGGCAGCCTGGATCGCCTCACCTACAGCTGAGGGGTTGTGAGTCGGCAGGTTGGCCATGACCACGATGTCCCCCGGTGACAGAGATGGAACAAGTGCCTGCTCGACATAAGCCAGAAAGGCCGGGCATTCATCGCGCACCCAGAACCATCGGCGCCGTCATACCTTCCAGCCTGCGCGCGCCGACGAATGTCGTGGTTTCCAGTGACCATGCGGGACCGGAGCTCGACAACGCTCGCCTGGCAGCGCCCGACCTCGCAGGCGAGGCCATCTTGGTGTTGGCTCCGGTCTCGTCGATGAACACCAGGCGCGCGGGATCAAGATCAGGTCGAAGGTCGAACCAGGCTTCCCGCCGCCGAAGAACATCAGGACGCTGTTGCTCGCCTGCGTGCGCTTTTTTTTTGAAAGTCATGCCGTGACGATCAAGTAGACGCCAGACCGTGCTTTGGGAAACACGCAGCCCATGGGCCTTTCCAGATACTCAGCCAACTCGGCCAAGGTGATATGTTAATCCCCCCGTTCTTAACGGGGCTCTTTCGTAGAAGTCACGCGGCCATTTTCAGTTTCTGTGCGGGTGTGATGCCGCCGATGCTCATGTTGGGCCGTTCGTTGTTGTAGGTCCATGGCCACTACGTGGCAAACTCTTGTGCCTCCTCAATGCCTTCAATGATGTGCTGGTCCTAGCCATTCATGCTGGACCTTGCGGTTATAGCGTTTGACATAGGCGTTTTGCTGGGGCTTGCCCGACTGGATGTGGCTCAAGGCTATCCTCCGCTTCTCTGCCCATGCCAACAGCTTGCCATTGACATAATCCGGGCCGTTGTCCACCCGTATTGCCATGGGCTTGCCGCGCCATTCGATGATCTGGTTCAGGCTGCGGATGACGCGCTCGGCAGGCAACGAGAAATCCACCTCGATGCCCAATCCCTCTCGATTGAAGTCGTCCAGAACGTTCTGTAGCCGAAACTTCCTTCCATCCTCAAGGCGATCCGCCATAAAATCCATGGATCAAACCATGTTCGGAGCTTCCGGCACTTGAAGACTGTGAACCGTCCCGGCTTTGCCGGAGACCGTTTGGTTTAAGTTATGCTGCCATAGCTGGTGCGTCCTGCATGGCGTAGTAGCGCTCTTCGGCCTCGGCGGGCGGCATGTTTCCGACGGGCTCCAGAAGCCGCCGTTTATAGAACGACGCTGTGCTCATTCCACGCTCCCGGCGCAAATCTGGCACGGCATGCCGCAGGATGGCTAGGACTCGCGGTTCACTGAACCTGCTCGTCTTCATCAAAATCTCCTCGATCATAAAGCCCGAGAAAATTTTACGCTCGAAGCCCGTTATTCGGTAGGGGGATTACCCAAGGCAAGGCACCTTCAGTAGTATCCGAATGGTACAATGGTCTGATGTTTTCGTTCGTCAGTGCAAAGCAGAGAGGGCGCTCTGACCGGCTGCTTTGACGCAGATCTCGTCGTATGGCCACTGCGGAATCGGCCAATGGCAGCAATTCACCCGTGCCGCTGGATGTCGTCTTCGTCCAGATAGGTGCCGGACTGGACTTCGATCATCCGCACGGGGATC
Organism: Roseibium litorale; assembly: GCF_014842915.1. GTDB lineage: Bacteria > Pseudomonadota > Alphaproteobacteria > Rhizobiales > Stappiaceae > Roseibium > Roseibium litorale. The sequence goes on from NZ_JACYXI010000025.1 coordinate 23,525, forward strand.
TTGCCCGGGTTGAACAGCTTGTGCCGGGCGCCCAGCGGCACATAGGCGGACTGGTTTTCCGTCAGATATTCTGCCTTGCCGTCGATCGTCACTTCCACAGTCCCGGAGACGACCACCCAGTGTTCGGCCCGGTGCAGGTGGCTTTGCAGGGTCAGCCCCTTGCCGGGCTTGATCATCATGGATTGGACGGAGAAGCGGTCACCTGCATTGATCCGCTCGGTCCAGCCCCAGGGGCGGTAGCTGCGCGGGTGCGCGTCAGCCTCGCGGCGGCCTTCCTTTTCAAGGGCTTCAACGATCTTCTTGACGTCCTGCGCCTTGTCCTTGTGCGCGACCAGAACACTGTCGCGGGTCGAGATCACCAGCACGTCGGAAAGGCCGATAACGGAAACGAGGCCCTCGTCCGCATAGGCAAGGCAGTTTTCCGAATTGAGGAAACGGGTGTCGCCTAGGCCGCTGTTGCCGTCGGCATCCTTATTCAACACGCCCCAGATGGCGGACCAGGAGCCAAGGTCATCCCAGCCCGGCGCCATGGGCACGCAGGCTATGCCGGTGGCCCGTTCCATGATCGCATAGTCGATGGAAATGTTTCCGATGCGGGCAAAGGCTTCCGGATCCATGCGGATGAAGTCGAGATCGGCCGAGCGGGTTTCAAGGGCCGTGCGGATATCCGCCATCAGCTCCGGCTGATGGGCCTCGAAGGCGGCGATCATCGCCTTGGCGGAATAGAGGAAGATGCCGGCGTTCCAGACATAGTTGCCATCTGCCAGAAAGGCCTTGGCCCGTTCCGCATCCGGCTTTTCGACAAAGGCGGCCACGTCCCGCACCGGATCGGTACCCTGCTCCAAGCGGATATAGCCGTAGCCGGTATTAGGCTCTTGCGGGGTGATGCCGAAGGTGACGATGCGCCCGGCTTCAGCTGCCGGTACCGCTCGGGCCACGGCCTCCAGGAACTGCTCTTCCCGGGCAATCATGTGATCGGAGGGCAGCAGAAGCACCAGCGCATCCGGGTTCTGTTCGGCCGCCAGCAGGGCCGCCATGGCGGCAGGGGCCGCGGTGTTGCGGCCCATCGGCTCCAGCAGGATGGCGCTGGCGCTGCGGCCCGCTTCCGCGAGCTGTTCTCCGATGAGGAAGCGGTGATCATGATTGCCGATGACGATGGGGTCGGCGAAGGCATCTCCAGCCACCCGGTTCAGTGTTTTCTGAAACAGGCTTTCCCCGTCAAAGATCGGCAGGAACTGTTTCGGCCGGTCCTTGCGCGAAAGAGGCCAAAGCCTGGAGCCGATACCGCCGGAGAGAATGCAGGGAAAGATCATGAGACGTTTCGCATCAAAGTTGACATTCATTGAAATGACCTAATTTTAAGTCTTATTTTCAGATTAAAGAGTGCCTACTATGCTCTACTAGGGCGTGTCGTTCCAGACTAGATTCAGGATGATAGCGTACAAAATCTTTCGCACATTTTCAGGTTGAGACGGTTCCCTTTATTCTGATTGAAGGGAGCACGGCATGACTGATGACGGTGAGCGCAAAGAGATGACGAATGTGATCCGGATCGATGAAGCCCGGATCGAGGACCATCTGGGAGAGATGGTGCGTGGCACGGTTGAAGAGGCCTTGAATGCGATGCTGGATGCGGAGGCAGACCGGCTTTGCGGAGCGGGCCGCTACGAGCGCAGTGAAGGGCGCCAGGACACGCGGGCCGGCAGTTATGAGCGGTCCCTTCACACCAAAGCGGGCGAAGTGAAGTTGAAGATGCCGAAGCTCCGGCGCCAGACGTTTGAAACGGCGATCATCGAGCGCTACCAGCGCCGGGAAAGCAGCGTCGAGGAAGCCTTGATCGAGATGTATCTGGCGGGCGTTTCGGTTCGGCGTGTGGAGGACATCACCGAGGCGCTTTGGGGTACGCGTGTCAGTCCCGGCACGGTGTCCAACCTGAACAAGAAGATCTATGCGAAGATCGAGGAATGGCGGCACCGGCCGATCGAGGGCGCGCATCCCTATCTTTATCTGGATGGAATAGTCATGAAGCGGACGTGGGCGGGAGAAGTCCGGAATGTGTCTCTGCTTGTGGCTAGCGCGGTCAATTCTAATGGTTACCGGGAGATCCTGGGGATCTGCGAAGGGGCGAAGGAAGACAAGTCCGGCTGGTCGAACTTCCTGCGGCACCTGGTTGATCGGGGCTTGAGCGGTGTGAAGCTGATCATCTCGTTCGGCGGGCAAACAGAGGTTGAACCGCACCGTGTTTGCCGGAGACCCCAACTCATGAGAAGTAGGGTCTATGACAAGCAAGACAACGAACAAATTCTCCCCTGAAGTCCGTGCCTGCGCCGTTCGGATGGTGACGGATCATGAAGCCGAGCATCCGTCGCGATGGGCTGCCGTTTCCTCAATTGCAGCCAAGATCGGCTGCTCGGCACATACGCTCAATGAATGGGTCAAGAAGGCGGAAGTCGACAGTGGCACAAGAGCCGGTCTGCCGAGCGAAGTGGCCGAGAAGATGAAGGCCCTGGAGCGGGAGAACCGTGAGCTTCGTCAGGCCAATGAGATCCTGCGCAAGGCGTCTGCTTATTTCGCGATGGCGGAGCGAGCCTGAAAATTTGGCGCCCCTTGAAGCGATGATTTCCTTCATCGATGAACACCGTCCGGTGTTTGGGCCAGTTCTCTATTCGAGGCCGATCTGCCGACTGCTGCCGATTGCCCCGTCGACTTATTATGAGAATATCGCCAAGCGGGTGGACGTGGATCGCCTGTCGCCCCGCGCCCGCCGCGATATCGCTCTGAAGATCGAGATCCGCCGTGTCTTTGAGGAGAACTTCCGGGTCTATGGCGTGCGCAAGGTCTGGCGGCAATTGCAGCGGGAGGGCTTCGATATCGCCCGATGCACCGTGGCCCGACTTATGAAGGCCATGGGGCTTCGAGGGATCATTCGCGGCAAACCTGCCAAAACGACGGTTCCGGACAAGTCGGCCCCCAGCCCATTCGACCGTGTGAACCGCCAGTTCAAAGCTTCAGCGCCGAACAGGCTCTGGGTTTCGGATTTCACCTACGTGGCCACCTGGCAGGGCTTTGTTTATGTCGCCTTCGTCATCGACGCATTTGCCCGGCGGATCGTCGGCTGGCGTGTCAGCCGGACGGCGCATGCCACCTTTGTTCTCGATGCTCTGGAACAGGCACTTCATGATCGGCGTCCCGTCCATGGCGGCGGCCTCGTGCACCACTCGGATAGGGGCGTCCAATACGTGTCGATCAGGTATTCAGAGCAACTGGCCGAGGCTGGTATCGAGCCCTCGGTTGGAAGCGTCGGCGATAGTTATGACAACGCTCTCGCAGAAACCATCAACGGTCTTTACAAGGCCGAGGTCATTCATCGGCGTGGACCGTGGCGCAGCCTCGAGGCCGTCGAGTTCGCAACACTCGAATGGGTCGATTGGTTCAACCACCGGCGCCTTCTGGAGCCCATAGGAAACATCCCTCCGGCTGAAGCCGAAGAACGATACTACGCCATGCTACACGCACCAGCCGTGGCCGCATAACTTAAGCCAAATAGCCTCCGGCAAACCCGGCGCGGTTCACGCCCGCCTGACTTCAGGACATGAATGATCCCGCTGATCACACCGGTCATTGACACGCGCCTTGCCGCGTGTGCCGGTCGGCAACAGCGGCTGCAACTTTGAAAACTGCTCATCGCTGAGCCAGAAAAACCCATCTGACATCATCAAACTGCTGTTTGGGAGTTTGACTCAGACATCAACTGATTTACATAGTCATTTATAGGTCCGAAGCCTAGGTCAGGCCAGCCTTTTCCACGTGCCTCTACAAGATGCGTAATCCCTCCCGGTTGAAGTTGTCGAGAACATTCAAGATCCTGAGGATGCGCTTATCCGGTTTTTAAGGAGAAATTCCACAATGGCAGCGGTATACTTCCTCTATTAACGTTTCCTGGGCCACTTCCACAGAATATGGGGTATTCAATGGCTTGACTGACAAAACGCATATTGGTCATACATATGTGTTAATGATGCAATGCAAACCCGATCAGAACCATATGTAGCTCCTGGCGGCTTGATGCGCCGTATACATTTGCACGGCATATGATAAATCATAAGAAGTAAGGAATATTCATGAGTAGCCAATTCTTCAAGGCAAATGATCTTAATTGCCTTGATTCCTTGACGCCATTCATAAATACAAGCGGTCACCTGGAAGCGCCAGAAACGCAGGATGGATATCTATTATATGGCCCCTACATTACAATCATTGAGGGCTTCTATAAGATATCTGTCTCAATTCAGCATAAAGACAGATCTGACAATATTGTTTGTGAGTTTGAGGTCTTTTCACAAGGTCACATTTACTTCAGTTCGGAGATTAATGAAAGCAGTGTTTTTTTTATTCATCTTCCAACCTTGAAGGAACTCGAATTTCGAATTAAATCTCGAGGTGTTTCGTTTATATTCCAAGGAGTCGATTTGGAGAGAATTTCTCTTTCTTCACTTCCAGAAAATTCGATGAGACCCAAAATTGGTGACTATATTTGGCAAGGAATTCACAAATCGACGCCAATAGAGGTGCTAGAACAACTTAAAATTTTGGCTCAAGATGATATTTCGTGCGCAAACTCGCATATACAGTCTATACCAGCATGGGATGATGAGCGTATCATTTCTTCATCAACACAGTTAGCTGCGGCAGGATTGAGCCTTGAGGCGATTCGCGAAATCAGCGCAGATACTTATGAATCTGATGCTAATCTTGCTTTAGAATGTCACTATGACGAACTAGCAAAGCTCTTAAGGGAATTAGACAGGGTCGGCACCGAACCGATTGGCGATCCTTTTCTTGATGCATTAGCGAAAAGAGATGGTGGAATTCAAGTTTCCCTATGCAAAGAAGGCGTTGCGTTTTGTCGTTGTCCATTCACGTCGATTGCGTTGCAATCATCACATGGCTTTGCTGTTGCTGTTGATCAACTGAAACAATCCTATCTTTTTTACTATTTTCAAAGTGTCGAACCATTCTATCTGGTTGTCGCTGGCTTTGGTGGGAAGAAGACGTTTTTGTATTTCCCACTAACTGATGTGGTTGTTCAACTCGGGAATCCCGCCCATGATTGGGGCAACCACAGTCTTGCGATCGAAACACTGAAACGACTAATAGTAAACAACTTCAAAGATGTCCTGAAGTATCTTGAAACGTCCACATCCAGTTGCCTACTCGGGGGATCAATAGATAATCTAGGTCATTTCATATGGAATGACCTGAATGGTTTGATCAGATTTGAGCAGAGCGGTTATCTTCGTGAGGTAAATCAGATTGTATCATATCGTTTTTCCTTTATTAGTCCGGAGACAGTTCTCGATTCAGCCATTAATATGTCGGTGACGAAGGTAAACTCATCGGAACAGCTTTTCTTTTTTATGATGAACAATGGATTAGTGCCGGTTCGGCCTACATCACTTATGTTGCATTCGAACATCGCTGATCGGATTGTTAATGCAGCGCATCAGGTTATTACGCAGAAAGAAAAGGATGAAATTGAGCAAGCGCGTACATGGGGAGACATCGTCTGGTTTAATCTAAGGCTTCATAACAAGTCTTATATCGAACAAATTGATGCTGCTCGTTTGCTCATGGAGCGTTCGCGGTTAGAAAATAGGAATATTGTTTTGTTCGTTGACGGCATGAGAGATTGTCAGCCACTACTTAATTCCATTCGCGAGGACGCTCCTAGCACGGTTTGGGTTGTAGATGGCACCACAAAAGCCATGCACGAGAGCATTGCTTGGGCCTCATCATGTAAGACTTACGTAGCTACTATTGGTTCGGGTTTGACACTTGTAACTTGGCTGGCGGGTAAGCCGGGCGTTGCTCATTCTGAAAAGGCACATTTAAGTCAGTTGGATTTTTGGCCATTGGTGCGTTCAGATATTCCAGTTCCCATTGCCCCGTCACTCGAGGAAATAACAGATATTGGGGAAGGGGCTTACTGCAACTACTCAATTGATCCGCAGCTTATTTGTGATCTTGTTTGGCCGTTGATTGAAGGTTCAGAGATGGCCTGAACTGCCACGAACCTTTCATCCAGCCGCGACTGGCTCTCTGAATTTATGCCCACTGGTGTCAAGTTTAAATTGTGGCTTGCTTCCTTGAAAAGGTATCCATCCGGTGGGCACCACAGCTCGTTCGTTTTCGATCCACATTCAAACGGCAGAAGGCGTCATTTTCCTGAGAGGTAAGGAACCTGCTTAAGGCAACGTCCAAACTAGGCCGTGCCACACTTT
>NZ_JACYXI010000026.1 GCF_014842915.1 Roseibium litorale
TATTACGGAAAGCCGGGACCCATTGTCATGCTCGAAGGATGGCTCCAGTTCCAGGCTATGAGGAAAGGCCTCAATCTCATCCAAAATCACACCCAAGCCAACGAATGAGATGTGTGAATCTAGTAGCAAGCCTGGGAGAGGTCGGCGCGAAGCAACGAGTGAGGGTTGGGCGCTCAGAAGTGGCGGAAACCCGGGATTGTTTCGAGGTCGAGGGGTTGATCGTTTCGCAGCAGAGACACGCCCCCCTCACATTTGCCCGCCACGCCGATGCAGGTGACCGGGCAGCCGGCGGACAGGGCAGCTGCCTCGAAAGCCGCCGTCTGTTCTGGCGGGACGAGGGAGAGAATCTCGTAGTCATCCCCGCCGCTCAACGCGGAAAGAAAGAGCTCTGGCGCCATGGTCTGAAGCTGGCGCATGGGCGCGGACAGGGGCACCTTATCAAGGTCGATGGTCAGAGACAGTCTTGACGCCTTGGCCATATGGGCCGCGTCGGCCAGAAGACCGTCGGAGACATCCATGGCAGCGTGAGCGTGAAGACGGATGGTCTCGGCCAGGCGGACCCGTGGCTGAGGCAGGAGATAGCGGGTCAGGAGATGCTGAATGCCGTCCTCGTCCAGCCCATTCCGGGCCAGAAGCCCCGGATCCAGCCGTTCCTTCAAACCGGCTGCAGCATCGCCAATTGTGCCGCTCACATAGAGGAGATCCCCCGCCCGCCCGCCAGTGCGGCGCACGGCGGTTCCCTCGGGCACTTCGCCAATGGCGGTGATGGAAAGCTGCAGGGATTGCCCGCTGCGGATGGTGTCACCACCGGCCAGCGCCACATCGAAAGCCGCCTGGTCGCCGCTAAGGCCGGAGGCAAACCGCTCCAGCCACTCTGCGGACCAATCATCCGGCAGGCCCAATCCCAGGAGATAGGCGCGCGGACGTGCGCCCTTGGCCGCCAGATCGGAAAGATTGACGCGCAGCGCCTTGGCGGCAATCGCTTCTGGCGGATCGCCCGCGAAGAAATGCACATCCGCCGCCAGCATGTCCTTGGTCAGAACCAGTTCCATGCCGGGCGCAGGCGTGTAGACGGAGGCGTCGTCCGTCAGTCCAAGACTGCCGGGGTCGGTCGCGAGCGGCGCGAAATAGCGCTTGATCAGCTCAAACTCATGCGGCCGGTCTCCGGCCATGCTTACGCCTCGCCGGAAGCTGCATCCCCACCGGTGCCGACCGTGCTGTCCTCATCGATTTCAGCGGGCGGCGGCGGGGTGAATTCGGCGTTGCGCAGGTCATGAGCCAAACGGTCGAGCACGCCATTGACCAGTCCCGGTTCGTCGTCCTCATAGAACGCCTTGGCGACGTCGATATACTCGGAGATGATCACGCGGGCGGGCACATCGCGGCGGCGCAGAAGCTCGAAAGCGCCGGAACGCAGTATTGCGCGCAGCAGGCTGTCGATCCGCTTCAGCGGCCAGCCTTCGACGAGGGCCGTGTGAATGAACGGATCGATCAGGCGCTGGTCCGCGACCACACCCTTGACGATGTCCTTGAACCACTGCTCGTCCGCATCCCGGTACTGGGCACCGTCCAGCTCCTTGCCAAGACGGAAGGCGGTAAATTCGCTGATGACAGTGCTCAGCGGAACTTCACCCACATCCATCTGATAGAGCGCCTGAACCGCGCCAAGACGGGCTGCGCCGCGCTTGTTCGCGGGCCGCGGGCCGCTGTTCGCCTGATTGGTCTTTTCAGCCTTCTCGGACATTCCAATTACACTCCAAGGCGTTCGCGCAGCTTGATCATGGCCAATGCCGCTTCGGCTGCCGCGCCGCCCTTGTTCTTTTCGCTGACCCGGGCACGGGCCCAGGCCTGTTCGCCGTTTTCGACGGTCAGAATACCATTGCCGAGTGCCAGATCGGCATCGACCACCAGATCCATGATCACTCGGGCGGATTCATTTGCCACAATGTCGTAGTGAGAGGTCTCGCCGCGGATCACGCAGCCGAGCAGAACGAAGCCATCATAGAACTCGCCGTCGCTTTCCATGGAGGTCAGCACCATGGAAAGGGCAGCCGGAATTTCCAGAACGCCCGGTACGGAAATCCGGTCGTAGCTTGCGCCAGCTGCCTCAAGGGCCTTTTCGGCTCCCTCGACCAGGGCGTCAGCGATGTCTTCGTAAAAACGGGCCTCAATGATGAGGAGCTTCGGAGCAGCGGTCATGGCGTCGGTCTCTCGTCTCTAGGGCGGCGAGAGGAACCACGCCAGCCGGGATTTGTCCACCCCGGTTTCCCAGATCCATCGTGAAGCTGGGGAGAAACCCGAAGGGTGGTAAACGCAGATCACGGTTGCCCGCGCCCTGTTCGTGCACTCAGTTACGCCTCGCGGGGAAATTCCGCAAGCCGCGCGGCATAACGTGCCATCATGTCAACTTCAAGATTGACCTTATCGCCCACTTGCCGGTCCGACCAGGTGGTCACTTCCAGCGTATGCGGGATCAGGAAGACCGAGAACAGCAATCCCTCCGCCTCGTTCACGGTCAGGGATGTTCCGTCCAGCGTGACGGACCCCTTCTTGGCAATGAAAGGTGCGCATTCGCGCGGGGCCTCGAACTGGAAATACACCGAATCCGGGTGATCCTCGCGCTTGGTGATGGTGGCAAGACCATCCACATGGCCCAGAACCAGGTGGCCGCCAAGTTCGGAGCCGAGTGTCAGGGACCGTTCCAGATTGATTTTTTTTCCAGGCGCCCAGGACGGGACATTGGTGATGGCGAGCGTTTCAGCTGCCGATTCCACCTCGAACCAGTTGCCATTGGAGGAATTGGCCTTCGCGGTCACCGTGTGGCAGACACCGCCACAGGCAATGGATGCCCCGATATCGAAACTGTCTGTGTCATAAACCGTACGAATCCGCGTGCGCAGGCCTGCGGGAACCGGTTCCACAGAGAGGATTTCACCGAGATCAGTCACAATTCCCGTAAACATGTCAGGTTCCTCGCCGCCGCAGGATTTCAATCTGGTCGCAGCCAAGCCATCCAGTCTGGCATGGCTCATAGTTGGGGTTGGCATGAACCTCATCAAGGCTCAAGCCAGCGAAAGGCGGAATCCCCCCCTCTCCCACCAGCACATTGCCGGTGACCAGCATGAAGACATCCACCACCCCGGACTGCCAGAAGGAAGCTGCGACACTTGCCCCTCCTTCAACCATGAGACGGGTGATCCCGCGCATGCCCAATGCTTTCAAGGCAACTTCCGGTTCGATCCGGCCTCCGGGCGCAGGCACCTTGATCACCAGAACACCGGCCTCCGCCAGGGCAGAAAGGCGGTCGCGGTCCGCGTCATTGCCGCAGATCACCCAGGTGGGCACGTCCGCAGCCGTGCTGACCAGCTTGGAGGTCAAGGGCAGACGCGCGTCCGTATCCAGCACCACGCGAACCGGTGAACGGTCAGCCAAGCCGGGCAGACGGCAAGTCAGCTCCGGGTCATCGGCCAAGGCCGTACCGATGCCGACCAGAATGGCATCGTGATTGGACCTCATGCCGTGCACGAAGTCTCCGGCCTCGGGACCGGAAATACGCACCTGGCCATCGCCTTTGCGGCCAATGAAGCCGTCCCGGGACATAGCCATCTTCAGCGATACCGCAGGCCTCTGTTCCATGATCCGCCGGATGAAACCAATCTGCAGATCCCGGCAGGCCGCTTCCTCGACACCGGTCACCACTTCGAGGCCGGCCTCCTTCAGCCTTGCGGCGCCCCGGCCTGACACGCGCGGGTTCGGATCGAGGCAGCCGATCACCACGCGCGCTACACCTGCCGCGATCAATGCATCAGCGCAGGGCGGCGTGCGGCCATGGTGGGAACAGGGTTCGAGCGTGACGTAACAGGCCGCCCCGCGTGCACGCTCCCCGGCTTGCCTCAAGGCATTGACTTCCGCGTGCGCCGATCCTGGACGGGAGGTAACGCCGCGTCCGGCCAGAATGGGAAAGCCGTTCTGGTCCTGAGCGACGATCAGCGCCCCGACCGATGGATTGGGCCAGACGCGGCCAAGCCCCCTTCTGGCCAGCGCAACAGCCGCCTGCATGAAACGCCTGTCCTGATCACTCTGCGCGGGCGAGGGCTTAGAGACTGTCATGTCACCGGATAGATTGATCAAATGAGACTCACCGCCCGGGAAGAGGCTGGCCATCAGGACCGCTCAATTCGTCAAGAAGCGCCTCGAAGTCCTTGGCCTCGCGGAAGTTCTTGTAGACAGACGCAAAGCGCACATAGGCGACGTCATCAATGCCCTTCAGGCCTTCCATGACGTGGTTGCCAATGGTCTCCGCGGTAATGTCGTTCTCGCCGAGGCTTTCCAGCTGACGCACGATGCCGCTGACCATGCGTTCTATCCGGTCCGGCTCCACGGGGCGCTTGCGGACAGCAATCTGCACGGACCGCATCAGCTTGTCCCGGTCGAATGGAACCCGCCGCCCGGAGCGCTTGACCACCATGAGCTCGCGCAGTTGCACCCGCTCGAAAGTGGTGAACCGGCCGGCGCAGGTGTTGCACACCCTGCGCCGGCGGATTGCCGTGTTGTCTTCGGTCGGACGGGAGTCCTTCACCTGGGTTTCATCGCCGCCGCAATAAGGACACCGCATTCAGGTCTCTCCGTTCAACACGCCCTTTTCAGGGCCTTACAGCAGCTCAGGCCGGATAGATCGGGAACCGGGCTGTCAGCGCCTCGACCTTGGCCTTCACAGCGGCTTCCACAGCCGCGTTGCCTTCTTCCGAGTTGGCCGCCCGCAAACCGTCCAGAACCTCGGTGATCAGCATGCCGATCTCGCGGAATTCTGCCGGTCCAAAACCGCGGGTCGTGCCAGCCGGGGTGCCGAGACGGATGCCGGAAGTCACGAACGGCTTTTCCGGGTCGAACGGGATGCCGTTCTTGTTGCAAGTGATATTGGCGCGGCCAAGGGCCTTCTCGGCCACCTTGCCGGTCGCATTCTTCGGGCGCAGGTCCACCAGCATCAGGTGGTTGTCCGTGCCGCCGGACACGATGTCCAGGCCCTGTTCTTTCAGCGTTTCGGCCAGCACCTTGGCATTGGACGCAACAGCCTGGGCATAGGCCTTGAATTCCGGCTGCAGCGCTTCCTTGAAGGCAACGGCCTTGGCCGCGATCACATGCATCAGCGGTCCGCCCTGAAGACCCGGGAACACAGCCGAGTTGATCTTCTTGGCGATGGCTTCATCGTTGGTGAGGATCAAGCCGCCGCGCGGGCCGCGCAGAGACTTGTGGGTGGTGGAGGTAACCACATGGGCATGGGGCACCGGAGACGGATGCACGCCGCCTGCCACCAGACCGGCGATGTGGGCCATGTCGACCATCAGGTAAGCACCGACGCTGTCAGCGATCTCGCGGAACTTCTTCCAGTCCCAGATGCGGGAATAGGCGGTGCCGCCTGCCAGGATCAGCTTCGGCTTGTGTTCCTTGGCCAGACGCTCGATCTCTTCCATGTCGAGAAGGTGATCGTCTTCACGCACGCCGTAGGAGACCACGTTGAACCACTTGCCGGACATGTTGACCGGGGAACCATGGGTCAGGTGACCGCCGGAGTTCAGATCCAGACCCATGAACGTGTCGCCCGGCTGCAGCAGAGCCAGGAACACAGCCTGGTTCATCTGGCTGCCGGAGTTCGGCTGAACGTTGGCAAACTCACAGCCGAACAGCTGCTTGGCGCGCTCGATGGCCAGGGTCTCGACAACGTCGGCGTATTCGCAGCCGCCGTAGTAGCGCTTGCCCGGATAGCCTTCGGCATATTTGTTGGTGAAGATCGAACCCTGGGCTTCCAGCACCGCGCGGGAGACAATGTTCTCCGAGGCGATCAGCTCAATTTCGTGCTGCTGGCGATGCAGTTCGTCGCCGATGGCGCCGAAGACATCGGCATCGGTATCCGCCAGGTTGCGGTTAAAGAAATCATGGAGGAAAGACTGGCTGGCTGCGGTATCAGACAGGGACATCGTAGCTTCCTTTTCAACTTGGCGCGCTAGGCGGATCTTCCGCTGGACCTTGATCAACCGGGCTTAAGACCCGGCCGTGGCCCGTCGGCGAGGGACGTAGCATAGAGCGGGCCGGGAACCAAGTGTTCCCTTGCCGCAGCGGTTTACAAAATGGGCATATCTAGCCACTCGGGTGAGGCCCAGCCACAAGACCTGTCCCCGGAAACAGAATTAGTCCCGGAGCTGCTCGAGGCGCCGCTGGAGTTTACGCACGGCCAGCGTTTGCAGATCAGCCCGAGAGGCGGTCGATGGCCCCATGACGGAGACCTCCACGCCGGTCGTGGCATCGATGGCCGTCACCTTCACTTGCCGCCCGACCGGGTGAAACTCGATGTAGACTTCCGACTTACCAGACTGCGTCGACATATCCGGCCCTGGCCTTTGCTTCCGTTCGCTCTGCACCTTTCACCAAACCCTCATCTCTCATCCTGGCAAAGGACAAGCCCGACTCGATGGCTTTTTCTGCAGCAAAGTGTAAAAAAGCCACGCCCGCCCCTGACTGGCAAGGGCGGGCGTGGCAAAAGCTTGAACAGGTTGTGAAAAGCCCCTGCCCTGGCCTGACGCTCCGGGGCGCTTCGTTAGAGGCGCGCCTGCACGGCGGACGCGCCCTGATCCGGAGCATCGCCGTAGAGGCCATCGCGATTGTAGATATCGTCGCGGAAATTCACGACACCATCGGAATTGGCCCAAGCGGTGATGTAGGTCAGGTAGAGCGGGATCTGGGTCTTGAGCTTGACATCTTCCCGGGTTCCAACGCGGATGACATCATCAACCTTCGCCCGGTTCCAGTCCGGCGTGGTCGATTCCAGCAGCCAGGTCACCAGCTCGCGGACGTTCTGGACGCGCACACAGCCCGAGGAATGGAAGCGGTAATCGCTGCCAAACAGCGTCTTGGACGGCGTGTCGTGCAGATAGACCTGGTGGGTGTTGTGGAAATTGATGCGCACGGTTCCGAGCGAGTTCTCTTCGCCTGGCTCCTGCGTAAAGCGGTACTGGGTCGCCTCGTCCGTGTTCCAGTCGATGTCCTGCCAGTTGAGCTCGTTGCCCTTCCAGTCAAAGATGCGGATCTTGTTCTTGGCAAGATACTGCGGGTCCTGCTTCATCTTCGGGATCAGATCCTTGCGGATGATGGAGACCGGAACCGTCCAGTAGGGATTGAAGTTCAGCTCATAGATCTTGCTGTTCAGGATCGGTGTCTGGCGGTCGATCTTGCCGACCACAGCCGTGTGGCGCGAACGGACACGGCCATTTTCCACGGCTTCGATCTCGGCAGCCGGGATGTTCACCATCACATAGCGGTCACCAAGGAAGCCAGACATGGCACGCAGACGCACCAGATTTGTTTCGAGCTGGCGCAGACGCACATCAGCCGGAATGTTCAGCGCGGTCAAAGTGCCCTCGCCCAGCACACCATCCGGCATCAGGCCGTGGCGCATCTGGAAGCGGCGCAGACCCGCATCCACATAGGAATCGAATGTATCGGACATGCCGGCGGTCTGCTCCAGATCGCCAGACGCCATCAGGCGGCGGCGCAGTTCGACCACACGGGCGTCACGGGCACCAATGCGCAGCTTGTTCTTGCCGTCACCGGAGACCGTGCCCCAGCCGCCCACCTGGACGATGCGCGAATACTGGTCGATGGCCGCGGCAATATGATCGGCTGTCTCGGGAGACAGCGTCGGCGACGAGGACTGCATGGCCTGAAGGCTCTGCATGGTCTGATCGAACTTGTCTTCCCATTCCACCCGCTGCTTGTACTGGCGCAGCGCCTCAAGCGGCGACTGGGCCATGGACGGGGTTGCTGCGGCCAGTGCGGCCAGCGCAACCGCTCCGGCCAGAAGGGTACGCCCCTTCCAAACTATGGTCAGCGGAGACAGGACAGACGTCAGGCACCCGGACACATACGCGGAAAAACGGTCGCTCAAGGTCGGCTTCGAAACAATCATTGCGCACATCACCAATCAATTGACGGCACCAAATGCGGCACCAGAGACCTCAATACCACCGCGGATATTAATAATTTGGCGGCAGCACGGTGGCTTGGCCCATCCGCGTCTGCATGATCAGGCCCCGATATCAGTTCTCGGGACTCCGGCTCCTGATGGCAGCCGGATCCGGAGGTTTTCAACGCAGCGGCAACGCCCCCCCAATGGCCAGCCGGTCACGCAGAATGAGGCGACATAAGACACTCCATTGTGTTCAGATAATGTCGCACTGCCGCAAATCCTAACACAGTCTGCATAGGAATCCGGCTCACGAATATTTGCATCCGGTCTGTGTGATTGTCCTGCAACACAGACCGTGGTGTACGCCGTCAAAAACACGAACGCCGCCCCGACTTGCCGGGACGGCGTTTCTCATCTGGATCTGCCGCTGGAAACTCAGAGGCGATAGAGGATCTGATCGGTCCAGAAACGCTCCAGCCGGCGCAGCGAACGGTTCAGGGTGATGAAATCGTCTGCCCCGATTTCTCCGACCTGTTCGACCGACAGCATGTGGCGTTCATACAGATCATTGACGATCTGCGCGATCTCACGGCCCTTCTCCGTCAGGCTGACACGAACCGAACGGCGGTCCATGCGCGAGCGCTGATGGTGAATGTAACCGGTCTCGACCAGCTTCTTAAGATTGTAGGACACATTCGAACCCAGGTAGTAACCACGCGTGCGCAGTTCGCCTGCCGTCAGTTCCGAGTCGCCGATGTTGAACAGAAGCAGAGCCTGCACACTGTTTACATCAGACCGGCCCATACGGTCGAATTCATCCTTGATGACGTCGAGCAGACGCCGGTGAAGTCTTTCTACAAGCGTCAGTGCTTCAAGATAAAGCGGCTTGATTTCCGCTTCACTCTCAACCTGTGACACTGCATCGACTGCCCTTGTTGCGGTGATCATTTGCTTGCGCCTCTTTTGCCTGTTCATAGGTGGATATTTTTCCCACCTTGAGACCAACACTACCGGAGCGTTTCTAAGAACCGCTTAAGAGACACACTGAATCAACGGTAAATTGCTTCAAGACAATTCGAGACTGCCTTGAAACAATTGATTCATGATGTTCCGCGCAGGTACTTCACGATGCCCGAGAAGTCCACGCCGCGCCCGCCTGAGTTGCAGAAAAGCGCATAAAGCGCGGCAGCCTGCGCCCCCAGCGGGGTCGCTGCCCCAGCGGAACTTGCCGCCTCCTGGGCGAGCTTCAAATCCTTGAGCATCATCTCCGCCGCAAAGCCCGGCTGGTAGTCCCGGTTGGCCGGTGAGGACGGCAATGGTCCCGGAACTGGACAGTATGAGGTCAAGGACCAGCACTGGCCGGACGCGGTCGAGGAAATGTCGAAAAGTTTTTGAGCGTCGAGACCTAATTTTTCTGCCAGTACGAAAGCCTCGCTGACCCCGATCATCGAGATACCGAGAATCATGTTGTTGCAGATCTTGGCCGCCTGCCCTGTTCCGGCATCTCCCGTGTGAACGATGGTCTTGCCCATCACGTCCAGGAACGGCTTTGCTTTCTGGAAAGCCTCCTCCGGGCCGCCGACCATGAAGGTCAGCGTTCCGGCAGCCGCTCCACCGACGCCGCCCGAAACCGGGGCATCAACCATCGGCATCCCCTTCGCACTGGCGGCTTCGGCCACCGCGCGGGCGCTGTCCACGTCGATGGTGGAACTATCGATCATCAGCGTGCCGGGCTTGGCCGCGTCCAGAATGCCGCCCTCTCCCATATAGACCTTGCGCACATGAGCCCCGGCCGGAAGCATGGTGACGATCACATCGCTGGCTGCAGCCAGCTCCTCAACGGACGCAGCGCGTTTGCCACCCGCAGCCTCAAGCGCCGCAAGCGCTGCTTCGGACAGATCAAACCCGGAGACAGTGTGTCCCGCCTTGACCAGATTGGCCGCCATTGGTCCGCCCATGTTGCCAAGACCGATAAAGCCGATAGTGCTCGCCATGACAGTTCCTCCCGATGGCAATCTTAAAGAGGCCGCCCCTCCCCGGGACAGCGTACATGTCTCAGAAAAGCCCGGACGGGCCTTCGCTGAATAGATGGGCTTGCCGGACCTTGATCCGCCGCCGTCACGTCTTCCGGTTTTCCCGCTCCATCAGATAGACGATCAGCAGGTAAATCCCGATGGTAAGCAGGTAGAAGGCGATCTCGTAGGGCCGGCGGCCATAGACGTCGGAAAACACGGAATGCATCACGATCTGGCTGATCGCCCGGAACAGCCACATCACCGTTCCCCAGGAGACCGCTAGCCAGAGACCGGTGGCAGCAACAAGATCGAGGACGGCGAAGAAGACGGTCGCCGCCTGCCATTCCACCGGCATGTCCCAGAACCAGAGGCCGCGCCAGGGCACCATGCCCACGATCCGGGCCCAATGAATCACACCGCCCCCGATCAGAAGAAGCGCCATGGCACGCAGATACCAGACCAGAATCGTGCTCCAGGGCGGACGCGTCTTAACGATATCCTCGAAACTGGTGATCATGGGCAGTATCTGGTCCCTGTTCTCGTGTGCCAGCGCAGCACTCAGGAGAGCGCCAAGTCTCCCCCTTCAGGCTCTTGGAAATACGACGCTATCTCCGCGCTGTCCACCTGATCAAGATGAGCTGGCTGCCAGTCCGGCGCATGATCCTTGTCCACCAGCACCGCCCGAACGCCTTCAAAGAAGTCGTGGCCTTGCAGGATCCGGCTGACAATCCGGTATTCCATGCGCATGTTGGCATTGAAGTCGAGGTCTGCGCCACGGCGCACCTGTTCCAGGGCCAGATGAACGCTTGTCGGGGATTTGGCGCGGATATCTGCCGCGGTCTTTTGCGCCCATTCGCTGTCCACAGCGTCCAGGCGGCTCATGATCTCTGCAACGGTCGATGCGGAGAACACGCTTTCGATCACGCTGGCCTGTGCCATCAGACCGGATGCGCCCGGATCCTGATGGAAGGATGCGAGCACCGCTTCCACATCCTCAGTCGTTTCAAGCGCCTTTGCCAGAGCCGGCATGCTTTCGCGCGGCACCGCGTGGGTCAGAATTCCGGCTGCCAGCGTGTCGGCCTGCTTCAGGCGCCCAGCGCTCAGTGCACAGTAAGTGCCGATGAAATGCGGCAGGCGCGGCAGGAAATAACCGCCGCCAACATCCGGGAAAAAGCCGATGCCGGTCTCCGGCATGGCGAATAACGTGAATTCCGAACCGGCGCGATAGCGCCCATGGACGGAGAGACCAACCCCGCCGCCCATGACGATCCCGTCAATCAGCGAGATATAGGGCTTGGGATAGGCCTTGATGCGGGCATTCAGCACATATTCATCGCCGAAGAAATCGGCCAGCCCCGGCTCGCCTGCCTTCTTCATCTCATAGACCTTGCGGATATCTCCGCCCGCGCAAAAGGCCTTTTCCCCTGCCCCAGTGACGACCACATGCCGGATGCTGTCGTCCTTATCCCATTCGTCAAGCTTGGCCGCCATGGCGGTGACCATCGGATGATTGAGCGCGTTGAGCGCCTTCGGACGGTTCAAAATGATGAAGCCCGCGGCCCCACGCTGTTCAAACAGAATCTCGTCGGTCAAACCGGCATTCCTCCAACTCGCGCCTCTCCCGGCGCAGGTGACAAAGACCAGAATGTCTGCTTGGCAGACACGATCCTCTCCTTCTTCGTCATTGCAGGACTTGATCCTGCAATCCATCCCCTAACCTCACCGAGCAGAAAAGCCCTGCTTGAGGAGACGGAACGGCATGGATGCCATGGTCAAGCCATGGCACGACGGAAGAGAGGGATTCTTTCATTCAGCCCTACCCATTGAGGGAAGGTTTCCGCCGCCTTCCCACCAAACTCACCCCCGCAGCAGCTGGCGGGCGATGATCAGACGCATGATCTCGTTGGTGCCTTCCAGAATCTGGTGCACCCGGACGTCGCGCAAGAAGCGCTCGACCGGATAATCGCGCAGGTAACCATAGCCGCCATGCAGCTGCAGCGCCTCGTTGACCACCTTAAAGCCCGTGTCCGTCGCCAGCCGCTTGGCCATGGCCGCCATCATGGTCGCATCAGGCGCCTTGGCATCGACCAGTGTGGCAGCCTTGTGCAAGAGAAGCCGGGCAGCCTCCAGTTCAGTCGCCATATCCGCCAGCCGGAATTGCAGGGCCTGAAATTCCGCCAGCGCCTTGCCGAACTGCTTGCGCTCCTTGAGATAGGCTGTGGCGCGCTCCAAACAGGTCTGCGCTGCGCCAAGAGAGCAGGCGCCAATGTTCAGCCGCCCGCCATCGAGCCCCTTCATGGCAATCTTGAAGCCGTCGCCCTCCTCCCCCAGCCGGTTGGCCTTGGGCACACGGCAATCCTCGAAATTCACCTGCGCGGTTGGCTGGCTCTTCCAGCCGAGCTTCACTTCCTGCGCGCCGAAGCTCAGGCCAGGTGTGTTCTTGTCGATGACCAGACAGGAAATGCCGTCCGGCCCGCTGCCGCCCGTGCGCACCATGGTGACATAGACATCACTGACGCCACCGCCGGAGATGAAGGCTTTGGAGCCGTTAACGATATAATGATCGCCATCGTCCCTGGCCTGGGTTCTGAGGCTGGCCGCGTCCGATCCGGAGCCGGGCTCCGTCAGGCAATAGCTGGCGATGCGCTCCATGGCGCACAGATCCGGCAGATAGGCCTGACGGACCTCTTCAGAACCGAAGTTGTCGATCATCCAGCCTGCCATATTATGAATTGAGATAAAGGCCGCTGTAGACGTGCAGCCTTTGGACAGCTCTTCAAAGATGACCGCCGCATCTGTCCGGGTCAGGGCAGAGCCGCCCACATCCTCGCGTACGTAAATACCGCCGAAGCCAAGGCTTGCTGCCTTGCGCAGGGTTTCGACGGGGAAATAGCTCTTCTCGTCCCACTCGCGCGCATGGGGCTCCATCTCGTCGCGGGCAAATGCCGCAGCCATATCCTGGAACGCGCGCTGGTCCTCATTCAGGGAAAAATCCACGACTCATCCTCCCGAAACCCTGGCGACTGCCAGGGCAAAGCCTTGGTTTTCATTCATGAACAGAGCTAGCGCGTTTTGACGTAAACGTCAATCAAGGCCATTTTCACTTGCTTTTCCCGTTATATTATCGGGAGTTGGAGCCAATGGCCTGCCGTGTTAGTGTCTCGCCCATTCCAAAAGCCCGACGGCCCCAGACCAGCCCTTGGCCCGGCCGCCCTGACCTCATCAGGACACTGAATACCCATGACGTCTTCTCACCGCACGCCGCCGTTCTCCCCCGCCCGTATGGACGAGCTTCTTGCCGGACGGCGCATGCGCCGCAACCGTCAGACCGACTGGTCCCGCCGTCTGGTCCGCGAGAACACTCTGACCGTCGATGACCTGATCTGGCCGATCTTCATCGTCGACGGCACCGGCGTGCGCCAGCCTGTCCCCTCCATGCCGGGCGTTGAGCGCCTGTCGGTGGACGAAGCGGTTAAGGACGCCATCAAGGCCGAAAGCCTCGGCATTCCGGCGCTGGCCCTGTTTCCCTATACGGATCCGTCGCTGCGCGATGCCATGGGCAGCGAAGCCCTGAACCCGGACAACCTGATCTGCCGCGCCTGCCGGGCGATAAAGGCCGCCAAGCTCAACATTGGCCTGATCACCGACGTGGCGCTCGACCCCTACACCAGCCATGGCCACGACGGCATCCTGGAGGGAGACCGGATTCTGAACGACGAAACGGTTTCGCAGCTGGCCCTGCAAGCCCTCATTCAGGCCGAAGCGGGTGCTGACGTGATCGCCCCCTCCGACATGATGGACGGGCGCATCGGCGCGATCCGCACCGCACTGGATGAAGGCGGCTTCCGCGATCACCAGATCATGGCCTATTCGGCGAAATACGCGTCCGCCTTTTACGGACCGTTCCGCGATGCCGTGGGCACCAACGCCACGCTCGTCGGCGACAAGCGCACCTATCAAATGGACTATGGCAACGCGGACGAAGCGCTGCGGGAAGCCGAGCTCGACATCGCCGAGGGCGCCGACATGGTCATGGTCAAGCCCGGCATGCCCTATCTGGACATTGTCACCCGCATCAAGGACACCTTCCGCGTGCCGACCTACGCCTATCAGGTGTCCGGAGAATACGCGATGATCGCGGCGGCTGCCGGGAATGGCTGGATCGACGGTCAGAAGGCCATGATTGAAAGCCTGATGGCGTTCAAACGCGCCGGAGCAGACGGTATCCTGACCTATTTCGCGCCGCAGGTGGCCGAGATCCTGGCAGGCAAGAAGTGACGCAAAGCGCCTCCGAAGACCCGGCCCGCCCGCTCTCCACTGATCCGGATCAGATCACCCTTGAACGGATCCGCGCGGCAGCGGATCAGCTTAAAGGGGCCATCCTGGACACACCGTGCCTGCCCGCCCCGCGCCTGTCCGCCCTGACCGGTGCGGAGATCTTCATCAAATATGAGAACATGCAGGTCACCGGCGCGTTCAAGGAACGGGGGGCGCTGGTCAAGCTGCTCAGCCTGAACGAAGAGGAGCGCAAGCGCGGCGTGATCGCTGTGTCGGCGGGAAACCACGCGCAGGGCGTGGCCTATCATGCGGGGCGGCTCGGCATTCCCGCGACCATCGTCATGCCGGCCATGACTCCTTTCGTCAAAATCGCCGCCACCCGCAGTTTTGGTGCCGAGGTGGTTCTGGCGGGCGACACGCTCGCCGAAGCGAAGGCGGAAGCCGACCGGTTGTCCCGCGACAAGGGGCTGATCTGGGTTCACCCTTATGACGATCCCGATGTCATCGCCGGTCAGGGCACGATTGCCCTTGAAATGCTTGAAGCGAGACCGGACCTTGATGTTCTGGTTGTGCCCATTGGCGGCGGCGGGCTGATCGCGGGCATGGCGGTGGCCGCCAAGGCCATCAAGCCGGAGATCGAAGTCATCGGCGTCGAAACCGTGCTCTATCCGGGCATGTGGGGCGCGCTGAAGGGCAAGGAGGTGCGCTGCGAGGGGCCAACCATCGCGGAAGGTATCGCTGTGCGCGACATTGGCCTCCTGACCCAGGAAGTGGTCAAGCGCTGGGTGGACGATATCATCCTTGCCAAGGAAAGCACGCTGGAGCAGGCCATCAACGCCTATCTGGTGTTGCAGCGGACGATTGCCGAGGGTGCCGGAGCCGCGGGGCTTGCTGGTCTGCTGACCGATCCGGAACGGTTTGCTGGCAAGCGCGTCGGTCTGGTGCTGTGCGGCGGCAACATCGACCCGCGACTGCTGTCGTCCATCGTGATCCGGGAACTCGCCCGTGACGGACGCCTTGTCTCGATCCGCATCGACACGCCGGACCGCCCGGGCGTTCTGGGCGACATCACCACCGTCATCGGCGAATTGCAGGGCAATGTGGTAGACGTTGCCCATCACCGCCTGTTCCTGAATGTGCCCGCCAAGGGGGCGACACTCGATGTCACCTTCGAAGCCTTTGACGCCAATCACGGTGAGGAAATTGTCTCGGCCCTGCGCAACCGGGGCTATACAGTGCGCCGTCTGGATGTGGCAGAGGCCATCGATTGACCCATTTGCAACCTGTGGACTTCGCCCCCACATTAAAGCCGTGCAAGAAGCCACAGGAGCCGCGCAGATGATCTCGCAGACCGAACCGATGATGTCCCCTCAAAATGCGTTCGATCCGATCGCTGCGCCTGACCTGTTCGACAGCGTGCGGACCAAACGGATTTTCGCCTTTTTCATCGACGTGATCGCGGTCGCCATTTTGACCGCTTGCGCGGCGGTCGTCGTGTTCCTGCTCGGGATCTTCACCCTCGGCCTCGCCTGGATCCTTTACGCCTTTCTCGGTCAGGCCATTGCCCTGATCTACACAGCTGTCACGCTTGGCGGACCTGCGGCTTCCACGCCGGGCATGCGCGCCATGGGGCTTGAGATGCGCCTGTGGCATGGGGCACGTCCCTACCCGCTGCTCGCTGCCGTGCATGTGCTTTTGTTCTGGTTTTCGATCTCGCTGCTGACGCCCCTCGTGCTGCTGGTCTCCCTCTTCACCGAGCGCAAGCGGCTGCTGCATGATCTGGTTCTGGGCACTGTTGTGATGAATTCGGAAGCACTTCGCCAAAGACACGCCTGAAAAGGAAATCCGTTCCCACAAAAGAGCCGCGAACGCTTTCATTGTCCTTCCTATTGGCATTCCGCCTGTTCTAAAGTGCCCCGGTAGAATTCCGGAGAAGGCGGCGGCAGACCCTGAATGCAGGCACTTGATTTTCCAATGGCAATGACGTTTCTCGTCATTGCCGCCACAGTGGTTCTTTATGCGACCGAACGCTATTCCATCGAGCTGATCGCGCTCGGTTCCGTCGTTGCTTTCATGGTTCTTTTTGCGGTTTTCCCGGCCAGTGGCCCGGATGGCCCCATCACTGCGGGATCCCTGCTCGCGGGCTTTTCCAATCCCGCCGTCGTCACCGTCATCTGCCTTCTGATCATCGGCCAGGGACTGTTCCAGACAGATGCCCTTGAAAAGCCTGCCCAGGCGCTGGTGAAATGGAGCCGTGGCCGCTCCCAGATGGCAACAATCCCGGTTCTTCTTGTCGTCGCCGCCCTCAGCGCCTTTTTGAACAACACACCCGTCGTGGTGATGTTCCTGCCCATCCTGAGCGCCGTCGCCGCGACGATGGGCACCTCCCCGTCCCGCGTCCTCATGCCCCTGTCCTTCATGACAATCCTCGGCGGCATGACAACGGTGATCGGCTCGTCCACCAACCTTCTGGTGGCCAACTACGCAGCCCAGACATCAGATCTCAGACTGACCTTCTTCAGCTTCACGCCAATCGCGCTGATCCTGGCAGGTGTTGGCTCTGTCTATGTGCTTTTCATCATGCCGCGGCTGTTGAAACCGCGCCGGACGATGGCGGAAGAAATCCAGAATTCCTCCGGCAAGCAGTTCATCGCCCAGATCAACATCGGCTATGGCCATCCGCTGGTCGGTGTGGAATCGATTTCGGGCATGTTCCCGGCTCTCAAGGACATGACCGTGCGCCTTGTCCAACGCGGGGAAAAGCCGCTGCTTCCCCCTTTTGAAAACGTGGTGCTGTCACCGGGAGATACGGTGATCGTCGCGGCCACACGGTCGGCGCTCGCCAATGCGCTGTCGCGCCGCCAGCCGCTGCTTGAGGCAGATCCCTCCGGCCAGACCGGCGCTTCAGAGACGACGCCCAACACCGCGCAGCCCGGCACAATGACCCTTGCCGAGGTGGTGGTGGCCCCCGCATCCCGGATGATGGGCCGCACCCTCATGCAGACCGGCTTTCATGCCGATACAGGCTGCGTGGTGATGGGCATTCAGCGCCGCAGCCGCATGCCGCGCATGGCGATGAACGACATCCGCCTGGAAGCCGGTGACGTGCTTCTGATTGCCGGGACCTCCGCTCAGGTCTCCAGCCTGCGCGGCAACCGGGATGTGCTTTTGCTGGACTGGTCCACTGCAGAAGTGCCCCGGCGCCGCTATGCGCCGCGGGCCCTGGCGATCTTTACCGCGGTGGTTGCTGTTGCCGCCTTCGGCATTGCCCCGATTGCCGTCACCGCCGTTGCAGGCACATTCGCGATGATTGCCTCGGGATGCCTGAACGTGCGCCAGGCCTTGCGTGCTATCGACAGCCGCATCCTGATGCTGGTCGGCTCCTCTCTGGCAGGGGCGGCTGCCCTTGAGGCAACGGGCGGTGCGGCTTATATCGCCAATGGTCTCGTCGAGCTTCTGCGCGGCTCGTCTCCGACCGTGATCCTGTCCGCCCTTTTCATGATCGTAATGATCCTGACCAATTTCCTGTCGAACAATGCGGCGGCGGTTCTCTTCACGCCAATCGCGGTAAAGATGGCCAACCAGCTCGGCCAATCACCGGAAGCCTTCGTGGTCTGCCTGATTTTCGCAGCCAATGCCTCCTTCGCCACGCCCATCGGTTATCAGACTAACTTGATTGTGATGGGGCCAGGACACTACCGTTTCTCAGACTTTTTGCGGGCAGGCACACCCCTGTCCCTGATTTTGTGGTTGACCTTCTCTTTAGTGGCACCATGGTATTATGGATTGTAGAAGACAAACCTTATTCCGGTAACAGCATTTGACACGGCACCCGACCGATCATCCGCAGTTCTACCTGACCGCTCCAGCGCCGTGCCCCTATCTGGAGGGCCGCCAGGAGCGGAAGGTTTTCACGCATCTTATCGGCCAGCACGCCAGCGCCCTGAATGATGTTCTGACCCAGGGCGGTTTCCGGCGCAGCCAGAACATCGCCTACCGCCCGGCCTGCGAAGACTGCAAGGCCTGCGTATCCGTCAGGGTCCGCGTGCGGGACTTCGACTGGACGAAATCCTTCCGCCGCCAGATGAAGATGGGGCAGAAGCTGGTTGGCGCCAGGCTGCCAGCCTCCCCCTCTGCAGAGCAGTATGATCTCTTCCGCAGCTATCTTCTCGCCCGGCACGAAACGGGCGGGATGGCGGAAATGAGCGTTCTGGACTACGCCATGATGGTGGAGGACACCCACGTTGAGACCATGGTCATCGAGTACCGCCGCAGGGGGCCGGACAGTTTTTTGACCGGCGCCGGAGAAGGTCCTCTCTTGGGCGTCGCACTGACCGATCAGCTCGCAGACGGACTGTCGATGGTCTATTCCTTCTACGACCCGGAGGTCACAGGCTTCAGTCTGGGAACTTTCATGATCCTGGATCACATCCAGCGCGCCCGGCAGATGGGCCTGCCCTATGTCTATCTGGGCTATTGGGTAAATGGATCGCCGAAGATGGCCTACAAGGCGCGTTTCCAGCCTCAGGAGCATCTTGGCTCCAGCGGCTGGGTCTTAACGCCGCCGCACAGATAAGGCGAAGTTTCCCAAGACCCTGAAGACAGATCAGGCCTCCGGCAGATCGGTCCGGATAGACGTGAAGACGGATTTGAACATCTCTGATGTCAGACGCCCAGTATTGGTGTTGTACCGGGAGCAATGATAGCTGTCGAACATCAGGAGGTTACGCGTTCCCAGATCATGGCGGGAACCGTGCGCAAAGGGAAACAGCGCCTTGCGCAGGTTCAACGCGGTCAGAAACGTGTCATGCGCAATGCGGCCCAAGGCAAGAACTGCCCTCACCTGCGGGTTTGCGTCCAGCGTTGCCATGAGATAGGGCCTGCAGGCCTTGATCTCGGCACCGGTCGGTTTGTTCTCAGGCGGCAGGCAGCGCACGGCGTTGGTGATCATCGCACCGGTTAGCATCAAGCCATCATCCGGACGGGCCTGATACTGGCCTTTTGCGAAATTGAACTCGATCAGCGTCTCATAGAGAAGATCACCCGCATAATCGCCTGTAAACGGGCGGCCGGTTCTGTTGGCGCCGCGCATACCCGGCGCCAGGCCGATCACCAGCAAACGCGGGTTATCGCCCTGAAACGTCGGGACAGGCGCGTTGAACCAGTCGGGATGCTCCCGCTGCAAACCGGTCCGGAAATCCACCAGACGGGGGCATACGGGACAATCCAGCGGCGGATCCGTTACCAGGTCACAGGTCATCCGGTCAGGACAGCTTAGTAGTCGTCGTCTTCGTCGATGCTTTCGACGGGCGCCTGGCGCACAGGCCGCTCGGACGGATCCCGGCCGATCTTGTTTGCCAGAGTGGCGAGATCGATAAAGTGATCGGCCTGGCGGCGCAGGTCATCGGCGATCATCGGCGGCTGGGTCTTCAGCGTGGAGACAACGCTCACTTTGCGGCCCTTGCGCTGAAGCGCCTCAACCAGAGAACGGAAATCGCCGTCACCGGAGAAAAGAACGATATGGTCGACATGATCCACGAGCTGCATCGCATCCACTGCGAGCTCGATGTCCATATTGCCCTTGACCTTCCGGCGGCCGGAGCTGTCTACGAATTCCTTGACCGGCTTCGTGATGACCTTGTAGCCGTTATAGTCCAGCCAATCGATCAGAGGCCGGATTGAAGAGTATTCCTGATCTTCGATCAGAGCAGTATAATAGTACGCCCGAAGAAGATACGCCTGACCCTGAAACTCCTTCAGAAGTCTTTTGTAGTCGATATCAAAACCAATGGCCTTAGCCGTCGAATAAAGATTCGCACCATCAATAAATAAAGCAACTTTTTCCCTAGCATCAAACATGTTACTGGAAACCTTTCTTATTTTATCTTAAGACTTCCCGAAGCTTTTTGACCGAGCCTCGTTCCCAATCAGAACTCACAAAACGAGCTGCTGGTGTCTTTTTGGAGGCTGCAGTCAGCCCAGCTTGGTGATATTGCATTCTACCCGGCGTCTGCTTTTATTTTTAACAGTTCGCAGTAAAAGCCCCTACACTAGAACTTACCACTCTCGCAATCACAAAGTCCGCCGGACACGGTGCTGTGCCTAAGTTAAGCAGCCAAATGCCGGGCTTCCATACCCTGCTGAAAATATCCTATTCT
This sequence comes from Roseibium litorale, assembly GCF_014842915.1. Lineage (GTDB taxonomy): Bacteria > Pseudomonadota > Alphaproteobacteria > Rhizobiales > Stappiaceae > Roseibium > Roseibium litorale. Next base: position 20,412 of record NZ_JACYXI010000026.1, read on the forward strand.
GTGAGTAATGGCAGACTGCACCTGATCCTCGCAACATGAGATATCCTGCGCAGCAAACAAAGTGCATGTGATTCCTCCGGCAGGCGTTTGACCTGAGGGGTTGCTTTCGAGGTGGACCGACAGTATACGCTGGTCCTTCAGGATCCCTAACTTATGGAGACGTCGTATGGCGCGCGTGACCGTCGAGGACTGCATCGACAAGGTCGAAAACCGATTTGAGCTGGTACTTCTGGCCGCTCATCGCGCTCGCATGATCTCGAGTGGTTCGCCGCTCACCGTGGACCGCGACAACGACAAGAATCCGGTCGTGGCCCTACGCGAGATCGCCGAGCAGACCGTTAGCCCGGAAGATATGAAGGAAGACCTCATCCACTCGCTGCAGAAGTATGTGGAAGTGGACGAGCCTGAAGCAGAAACCGTTCCGCTGGTGCCCTCATCCAACAGCTCTGCCACGCAGGTCAATGCCGTTGACGACAGCGCGGTCGAATTCGACCGCATGTCTGAGGAAGACCTGCTGCGCGGCTTGGAAGGGCTGGTTCCGCCGGAGCGGAATGACGACATCTGATTTGCCGGCTCTGCGGATCAGCAAGACTTTGAAGCAGGCGGCATGCAGCCGCCTGTTTTTCACTCAGCAACATTTAGAGACTTGCCGGTCTCTGTTCTCCGGCTGTCAGACGAGTCGGTCCAGTTAAGTCGGTTCCGGCCATGATGCGCCAATATGAGCTCGTAGAACGAGTAACCCGTTATAATCCCGAGGCGGATGAAGCCCTTCTGAACAAGGCGTATGTCTACGCCATGCAGAAGCACGGCCATCAGATGCGCGCTTCCGGCGATCCTTATTTCTCCCATCCGCTCGAAGTGGCCGCCATCCTCACGGACATGCGCCTGGATGACGCGACCATCGCCGTCGCTCTCCTGCACGACACGATCGAGGACACGGATGCGACCCGTACCGAGATCGATACGCTCTTCGGCGAGGAAATCGGCAAGCTGGTCGAGGGCCTGACCAAGATCAAGCGGCTGGACCTCGTCTCCCAGCAGGCAAAACAGGCCGAGAACTTCCGCAAGCTGCTTCTGGCCATTGCCGATGACGTGCGGGTTCTGCTCGTCAAGCTCGCCGACCGCCTGCACAACATGCGCACCCTCCACCACATGCCCGAGCACAAGCGCGGACGCATCGCGGAGGAGACCATGGAAATCTATGCGCCTCTGGCCGGGCGCATGGGTATGCATGAAATGCGCGAGGAGCTGGAAGACATTGCCTTCCGCACGCTCAACCCCGATGCTTTCGAGACCATCTCCGAGCGCCTCAACGAACAGCGGGCGACCAATGAGGACCTGATCCGTGAGATCGAGGAGACCTTGACCGAACGCCTGGCGGAACGCGGCATGGCCGCCACCGTGAAGGGCCGGGAAAAGCGCCCCTACTCCATCTTCCGCAAGATGCAGCAGAAGTCCCTCGGCTTCGAGCAGCTTTCGGATATCTACGGCTTCCGGGTCATCGTCGGCACGGTCGAGGCCTGCTACCGCGTTCTCGGGGTCATCCACACGGCCTGGCCAACTGTTCCAGGCCGGTTCAAGGATTACATCTCCACTCCGAAGCAGAACGATTACCGTTCGATCCACACGACCATCGTCGGGCCCTCCCGCCAGCGCGTCGAGTTGCAGATCCGGACCGTCGCCATGCACCGGGTTGCCGAATACGGTATTGCCGCCCATGCCCTCTATAAGGACGGCGAGATGGGCGGGCGTAACATCGCCAGGCACACGGATGACAGCCGGGCTTTCGAGTGGCTGCGCCGGACCATTGACATGCTGTCGGACGGCGATACTCCGGAAGAGTTTCTGGAAAACACCAAGCTCGAACTGTTCCACGACCAGGTTTTCTGTTTCACGCCGAAGGGCCGCCTGATCGCCCTGCCGCGCGGCGCGACACCGATCGACTTCGCCTATGCGGTTCACACCGGCGTTGGCAACACCTGCGTCGGCTGCAAGATCAACGGCAAGATCATGCCGCTGGTCACGGCGCTCAGGAACGGTGACGAGGTGGAGATCATCCGCTCGCAGGCGCAAACGCCGCCGCCGGCATGGGAATCCATTGCGGTCACGGGCAAGGCGCGGGCTGCGATCCGCCGCGCCACGCGGGAATCCGTGCGCAAGCAATATGGCGCGCTCGGCGAGCATATTCTCAAGCGTGCGTTTTCGCGGGCAGAGAAGGTCTATTCCGAAGATCTGCTCGAAGCGGTTCTGTCCGAACATCACCAGGATACGATCGCGGATCTGCTGGCGGCCGTCGGCCGGGGCGAAATCAATGCCCAGGCTGTTCTGAAGTCCGCCCACCCGGATTACCAGGACCGGCGTGTCCATCACATCGAAGCCCGCCCTGAAGACGGCTGGTTCGATCTGGAAAAGGGCGCGGGTCTCAAGTTCCGCATTCCCTCCACGGAGATCGATCAGGACGGAAGTCAGGACGACGAGACATTCGGTCCGTCTCTTCCGATCCGCGGCCTGTCGGGAGACATTCCCGTCACCTTCGCCCCCAATGGCGGGGCCGTTCCGGGCGACCGGATTGTCGGCATTCTCCAGCCGAGCGGCGGGCTGACGATCTACCCGATCCAGTCTCCGGCGCTCAAGGAATTCGATGAGCATACGGATCTGTGGGTAGATGTGCGCTGGGACATCGATATAAACAATCCGGAGCGGTTTCCGGCGCGGCTGGCCATCAATTCCGTCAACGAGCCGGGATCGCTCGCCACCATCGCCCAGGTGATCGGCGAGAACAGCGGCAACATCGACAACGTGAAAATGATGCGCAAGGCGCCGGATTTTCACGAGATGATCATTGATCTTGAAGTATGGGATCTGAAACACCTGAACCGGATCATCAACCAGCTCCGGTCCAAACCGAATGTATCGAGCGTTTCCCGTGTGAACGGTTAAGTTCCGGGACAGGACAAGAAGGACGTACCCCTCTCATGACACGCGACGAAGTCTTGCAGCAGTTCCGCGATGCAGGTGCCATCCTGGAAGGACATTTCATCCTTTCCTCCGGCCTGCGCAGCCCCGTGTTTCTGCAGAAGGCCCGCGTGTTCATGTATCCGGAGAAGACGGAAGTGCTTTGCAAGGCGCTTGCGGAGAAGGTCCAAGCCTCCGGCCTTGGCCAGATCGACTACATCGTCTCTCCGGCTCTGGGTGGCCTGATCCCCGGCTATGAAACCGCACGGCACATGAAGGTTCCGGCCATGTGGGTCGAGCGCGAGGACGGCGAGTTCCGGCTGCGCCGCTTTGAAATGCCTGAAGGCGCCCGCGTGATTGTCGTTGAGGACATCGTGACCACGGGCCTCTCTAGCCGCGAGACCGTCGACGCGCTCACCAAGGCGGGTGCCAAGGTGCTGGCTGTCGCCTGCCTGATCGACCGCTCCGCAGGCGAAGCCGATGCAGGCGTACCGATCATCGCGCTTGCCGATTACAAGGTTCCCGCCTACGAGGCAGACAAACTTCCGCCGGAACTGGCCGCCATTCCTGCTGTGAAGCCCGGTAGCAGGGGTCTCGCCTGAGCCTTCGGCCAGGCGCCCTTTCTCCAGACAAAGGCCCAGCAATGCTTTTCCGCCGACGCCAGAAGCCTACCCGGATTGAAAGCCTGCGGGTTGCAGTGTGGCCAAGGCACAGCTGGGTGCGGTCCACACGCTACTACGGCAAACGCGTTCTGCGCCTGACCGCCTCCCCTCACGCAATCGCGCTGGGGTTTGCGGCAGGCGCCTTTACCTCCTTCACACCGCTGATCGGCTTTCATTTCCTCATTTCTTTTGCCATTGCCTATGTGATCGGCGGCAATCTCATCGCCTCGGCTCTGGGAACCTCTGTCGGCAATCCGCTGACATTTCCTTTCATCTGGGCGTCGACCTACAAGCTCGGCAGCTGGATCCTTCACGGGGAAGCTGTGCGGGCCCATGGCGAAGTTCATGAGCAATTTCAGCAGCGTCTTTTGACCAAGTCTCTGGATGTTCTGCTGCCGATGCTCAAGCCGATGATGGTCGGAGCGGTTCCGCTCGGCCTTATCTGCGGCGCGGTCTGCTATGTCATCGTTTACAAAAGCGTGGAGGTCTATCAGCTGCGCAGACGCAACACGATGGACCGGCGGCGCTGTGGCGCATCCATTGAAGATGAAGACCAGGGCAGATCCTCCCAGTGACGTCCGCCGCAAGGTCCGAGGGTGCAAACCCGAAGCAGACCTTGATAAACCATGCCCGCAGCACAACCTTGTGCATCTGAAACAGCCATAGGCACAGCCCCAGCATCTGATCGGAACCCGGCATGATTCTAGGTATTGGCAGCGACCTGATCGACATCAGGCGGATTGAAAAGACGCTCGAACGGTTCGGCCACCGGTTCACCAACCGGGTTTTTACCGAGATCGAACAAGCCAAGTCAGACAAGCGCAAGGAGCGTGCCGCCTCCTATGCCAAACGCTTCGCCGCCAAGGAAGCCTGCTGCAAGGCGCTTGGCACCGGCATCCGGATGGGCGTTGCCTGGCGGGAAATGGGCGTGGTCAATCTGCCCTCCGGAAAGCCCACCGTGGCCCTCACGGGCGGCGCAGCCGAAAGGCTTGAACGCATGGCTCCCGAAGGGTTCAAGGCCCGCATCGACCTGACGATCACGGATGACTATCCGCTTGCCCAGGCCTTTGTCGTGATCAGCGCCTGGCCCGCCGGCTGGCCGGAGCCGCCAGAAACCAGCTAAAATGCCCCTTGCCCGGCATCGGGTTCTGATTGCCTCGGACGCCCCGAGCGTCTAAGACAGGCGCAGCATTCGGCACCCATACATTGACCCAATACGGCCCTTTCCGGCCCTGCAATTCATCCAAGGACAGACATGAGCGCGACGGAAAACAAGAAGGACGAAGACGGTGGCCTTTATGAAACGGTCAAGATCATCGTTCAGGCCCTGGCTCTTGCCCTGATCGTCCGGACCTTCCTGTTCCAGCCGTTCAACATTCCGTCCGGCTCGATGAAGGACACGCTCCTCATTGGCGACTACCTGTTTGTCTCCAAGTTCAGCTACGGCTATTCCAGCCTGTCCCTTGGCCTGCCCTTCTCGCTCATGCCGTTCGATGGCCGCATCATCGGTTCCGAGCCAGAGCGTGGCGATGTCGTCGTCTTCAAGCTGCCACGCGACACGTCTGTCGACTATATCAAACGCGTTGTCGGTCTGCCCGGCGATCGCATCCAGGTGCGTGAAGGCGTGCTTTACATCAATGACGAGCCGGTCAAGCGCGAACGCATCGATGACTATATCGAGAACACCGGTTATGGCGTTCAGCGGGTCGCCCGCTACCGCGAAACCCTGCCCAACGGCGTGACCTATGACACGCTGGATCTGACCCAGACCGGCAGCCTGGACAACACCCGGGTCTATGAAGTCCCCCCGGGGCATTACTTCATGATGGGCGACAACCGTGACAATTCCACGGACAGCCGTGTCTCTCCGATGGAAGGCGGCGTCGGCTTCGTGCCCTTCGAAAACCTCGTGGGCCGCGCCGAAGTGATCTTCTTCTCCGTTGAAGAGGGCAATGCCGCATGGATGTTCTGGAAGTGGCCGTGGTCGGTCCGCTGGAGCCGCCTGCTCTCCGGCATCTGACCGGACCCGTAACTGACAACGTATCAAGGACGCAGCGATGTCGCGCGACGATACGGCGAGGATCATGGCCAGCCTTCAACAGAGGCTCGGCCATACCTTTGCCGACCTTAAACTTTTGACCGTAGCCCTGACGCATGCCAGCGCGCTGGATCCATCGGACAGCGTTAATGGCAGCTATCAGCGGCTTGAGTTCCTGGGGGACCGGGTGCTCGGCCTTGTCGTGGCCGCTATGTTGCACAAGCAGTTTCCGAACGCGGACGAAGGCGAATTGGCCCGCCGTTTCAACCATATGGTCAAGCGCGAGACCTGCGCCGAGATCGCCGTGGAACTGAAGATCGGCGACGCCATGCGCATCGGCCAGAGCGAGGCGCAGACCGGCGGACGCAAGAAGACCGCCCTTCTCGCCGACATCTGCGAGGCCGTGATTGCCGCAATTTACCTCGATGGCGGGTTTCCGGCAGCCGAAGCATTCGTGCAGCGCCTTTGGACGCCGCGTATGCTATCCTTGAGCGGTCAGTTGCGCGATGCCAAGACCACATTGCAGGAATGGGCCCAGTCCCGTGGCCTGCCGACGCCGCGCTATGACGTGATCAGCCGGGATGGCCCCGACCACGCCCCGACCTTCGTCGTCGGCGTGACCGTGCAGGGCCTTGCCCAGGGCGAAGGCCGCGGCGGATCCAAGCGAATTGCAGAACAGAATGCGGCGGAAGCCGTCTTGCGCCGTGAAGGCGTGTGGAACGAATAGGACCAGACTTGAACGAGACCAGCAACACGGCCGGTGAAGGCCGCGAAGATGATGAATTTCATGAAGATGCACTTCACGAGGAAGAGCTTCTTGATGATGAGGACGAAGAGGATGAGGGTTTTGACGCCCCGCGCTTCGACATGCCCCTGCCCGAGCCTCTGGCCGCAATGCCCGGGGACACGCGCGCAGGCATCATCGCGCTGATCGGCGCCCCGAATGCGGGCAAGTCCACCCTGATCAACCAGCTGGTGGGCACCAAGGTCTCCATCGTCACCCACAAGGTTCAGACCACCCGCGCCATTGTCCGCGGCATCGCCATGCACGACAAGGCGCAGCTGGTCTTTGTCGACACACCGGGCATCTTCCAGCCCAAGCGCCGGCTTGACCGGGCTATGGTCGACACCGCCTGGGGCGGCGCCCGCGACGCGGATGTGATCGCGCTTCTGATCGACTCCCGTAAGGGCATCGACGAGGAAGCCGAAGCCATCATGGAAAAGCTGGAAGCCATCCAGACGCCCAAGGTGCTGATCCTCAACAAGATCGACCTCACCAAGCGGGACAAGCTTCTGGACCTTGCCCAGGCGGCCAATGAGAAGCTGCGGTTCGAGCGCACCTTCATGGTCTCCGCCCTCAACGGTTCGGGTACGGACGATATCCTGTCCTATTTCTCTGAAAAGGTGCCCGAAGGCCCCTGGCTCTTCCCCGAAGACCAGCCCTCGGACCTGCCGCTGCGCATCCTTGCTGCCGAAATCACCCGCGAAAAGCTGTTCGAGCGGCTCCATCAGGAGCTGCCCTATATCTCGACCGTGGAAACGGAACTCTGGCAGGAGCGCAAGGATGGCTCCGTCCGCATCGAGCAGACCATCTATGTGGAGCGCGACAGCCAGAAGAGCATCGTCCTCGGCCGCAAGGGCCAGACGATCAAGACCATCTCCCAGCTGTCCCGCAACGAGATCTCCGAGATCATCGAGCAGCCGGTGCATCTGTTCCTGTTCGTGAAGGTGCGCGAGAACTGGGCCGACGACCCGGAACGCTACCGCGAAATGGGCCTGGAATTCCCGCGCTGAGGGCTTTCCCCTCACCCGGACCTTCGGTCCGACCTCTCCCTGCCGGGGAGAGGTGCTCCTTGCCGCAAGGCTCGGGACACACACAGCGGAATCTCAGCAGCCTTTCCAGGCACTCTGCGCGCGCCCTCTCCCTCAGGGCTACGACATTCACACATCGTAGTTGCATAGGCTTTTGCCGTCTGATTCCTTGTGGGGAGATTAGATGGAGGCGTTTGCATGGAGTTGGTGCTGGGACGGTTTGGCGACCGCCGCCTGGAAAAAG
>NZ_JACYXI010000027.1 GCF_014842915.1 Roseibium litorale
TTCTATCAACGGCTTATACAGAACGGCAAAAAGCCAATCGTTGCCATCTCGGCTCTCATGCGCAAGATCATCGTCATCCTCAATGCCAGAATCAGAGATGACATCGCAAAACAGAGTTGATGACGAATTGAGGGGGGCGGGCAGGAAAACGCCTAAGTCCGCTTTTCCTCCCGAGAAGATCCTCTCCGTCGTCGTCATGCCATGGCTTGACCCACTGCTGTCCGGTTTGGAGGGGCGTCATTGGATTTCGAGACGGTTGGACTTGCTCCCGTCTCCCCCCTTGTGGGGGAGATGCCCCCGAATGGGGGCAGAGGGGGGTATAAGTCCCTCGGAACATTGCGGCTTTTGCTGAATATGCGGAAGCCTTACCCCCCCCCTCTGTCAGCTTTCGCTGACATCTCCCCCGCAAGGGGGGAGACGGGCGTCCGCCGCGCCGCTTGCGCGTCTCATACAGCTTTGAGTCGGAAATCAACTTTGATTTCATCGTCTTGGATGCAATCCCGGTACGTAAACCGGACAGCATTGGGCTTGACCATGGCACCCATGCAGTGACCTCTCCGGGCATCATGAGTTGATTGGTGGTGCTTGATTTTGCACGTTCTGCATTGCACTGAAGAGGTCCGAAACTTGGGGCAGTTCAAGCAGGGCGGACAGCGTGATGGGCGAGGCAAAGACTATCGGGACTGATGACTGCATCTGGCTGGTGTATGGGCATGCGGATCCGCGAAACGGTCGTGCATGGCGAGCAATTGAAACGCTGGACGCCGGAGGGAAGACACCGGAACATATCTTGAAGTCTATGAGGCAGACCAAAGTCGGATGGTTTTTGCCGCAAGATTGTTTCCCTAGAGATCTCTATCCTCACCCAGGCTTTTATCCAACTCCTCACAAACGACGTGTGCCTCAGATTTTCAGCAATGGCTTCGTCATGCTGTCTGGAGAAAGTGCAGAGGTTTTGCGGAGTTTCGACATCGGCGAAGGTGCGCTCTATCCCGTCCGCCTTTGGCATCCGGACCGGACGACACCCATGCCGGGAGAGTTTTTCTATCTGAGCCAGGGCAACAGGAAGGATGCGTTTCTGCCTGAGTTGTTTGAGGGCTACAAACTCATATCATCTTTAAAGCCATGGAAGATTTCACTCGGGCAACCGGAAAAGCCGCAATTGTTCTTCTCCACCGGGGCGCTCGCTGGTCCTGACATCTGGTGGGATAAGTCGATCTATGGCGATTTCTTTATCAGCAACCGGCTGAAAAAGGCCCTCAGCAAACGCGCGCTCGCCAGGGACTGGCGCCTGATGCGGTGTTCTGTCGTCGCGGATTGACTTGAGAATCCAGCTGCTTCCCGGCTCCTGCGGGTCCCTCCCTCTATCGCAATCCCAGTCGCCTTTTGGATGCAGACAGGAAACGGCATGGACCCCATGGTCGAGCCATGGGGTGACGAATACGGGTAGATTGTGGCTGCCGGGAGGATCGGTCTGGCGGCAGGTAAAGGCGGAAGAAACGGGGTCTTGGCGCTCGCCTCCGTCGTCCTGCCATGGCTTGACCATGGCATCCACGCCGTGACCTCTCCGGGCATAATGGCCTAAATGGGAACGGCAGCGGGCTTTGGGTTCAGGGAGGGTATCCTGTTCGGAACAATACCAGTTCGTGCTTGCCGCTCATCCCCGTCTTGATCTTTGAGGCCACACGCTTATGGTCACGGGTTCTTGCTGCCCGGAGAATGAGACGTGAGCGACGCGCAAAAGGCATGGCCGGTTGAAATCCGGCTGAAGTCCGACAAGAAGACCCTGACCGTTGGCTTCGACAATGGCGAGACCCACGATTACAGCGCCGAATATCTGCGGGTCTGTTCACCCTCCGCCGAGGTTCAGGGGCATAATCCTTCCGAGAAGAAGACCGTTCCGGGCAAGAGCAATGTGGAGATCATGGGGATCGATCCGGTGGGCAATTACGCCGTGCGGATCCATTTCGACGACATGCACTCCAGCGGCATCTTCACCTGGACCTATTTCCTGGAGCTTGCTCATGAGAAGGATAAGCACTGGGGGGGATATCTCCGGGACCTTCAGGAAAAGGGCCTCAGCCGCGAGCGCTGAGGCGGGGGGCAGACAAACGCAACCGTTTGTCTGCAACTTTGTTCTCACCAGTGGTGGAAAGGGGAACAAGCCTTTCCACTTGCCGTCATTCCGGGCTTGACCCGGAATCCATGCCATTCCGCCTCCTGAAAGCACAGCTTTTCTGTGGGGTAAGGTTACGGCATGGATGCCATGGTCTAGCCATGGCATGACGACGGCGGAGAGGGTTTCTCATGCAAATGAAGGACTTACCCAGTTCTCCAGCCCGAAAACTCTCAATCGTCAGCTGGCTGGACGCAGCCGGGGGCTGAGGCTTAAAGGCTAGGTGATCCTTGCAGCCTTGTGCCGCGTTCACTCTCCCGGTGCAAGGAAGGACTTCAGCTCGGCGTTTTCCTCTTCCAGCTGGCGGATATGCAGCAGGAGCCGGGAAATCTGCGCTTCGGCGGCCTGGCGGCTAACCTTCTGCGGAATATGCGAGGGGCAATTCCAGTCATAGGTCTCCACGTCCAGAACCACGAGCCGTTCAGGCAGGGCGCGGTAGCCGTCCGGGATCAATCTGGCTGCCAGATCCTCATTACCGGTAAGCGGCAGTTCCCGGACCTTTGCCCAGACCTTCATCCTGCGCCGGTTGGCATAATCCATCAGGAACAGGAAGGCCCGGTCGTTCACGGTGAGATTGCCGGACGAGATATATTGCCGGTTGCCCCGGAATTCCGCATAGCCAAGGGTGTGGCGATCCAGAACCTTCAAGAACCCCTGTGGGCCGCCCTTGAACTGGGAGTAGGGCCAGCCCGTCTCGGATACGGTCGACAGGTAGAACCCGTCGCGCGCCTCGATGAACTCTCGCTCGGGGAGGCCGATTTCCGGCTTGCCCGGGACGAAATAGGTACTCTGTGCGTAAAGTTCGCTGGCGCCTTCCTCTTCCTGGCGGGCCCTTACGGCCGGGGTGAAGGCAATAGCGGCGAGACCTTGAGACATGGCTGGCTCCTTTTCTGGTTCCTGTTCTGGCGCTCCGGGGAGCTGTCAGAGACCGAGGTCGGACAGGCCCGGATGATCGTCCGGACGGCGGCCCTGCGGCCAGTGGAACAGGCGCTCGTCCTCTGAAATCGCGAGATCATTGATGCTGGCGTAGCGCAACTCCATCAGACCGTCGGCGTCGAATTGCCAGTTTTCATTGCCGTAGGACCGGTACCACTGGCCCGCCTTGTCCCGCCATTCATAGGCAAAGCGGACGGCGATCCGGTTGCCGGTAAAGGCCCAAAGCTCCTTGATCAGGCGGTAGTCCTGTTCCTTTTCCCACTTGGCCGCCAGAAAGGCCTCGATCTCGCTCCGGCCCCTCGGAAACTCAGACCGGTTCCGCCATTGGCTGTCCGGCGTATAGGCAAGGGTGACTTTGCCCGGATCGCGGCTGTTCCAGCCGTCTTCGGCAGCACGAACCTTCTGGCGGGCGGTTTCCTCGGTGAAGGGTGGCAGCGGCGGGCGGGACATGGCAGGCTCCTTATGTGAACAGATCTGTTCAGTTTGATTGCTTATAAGTGGACAGATCTGTACAGTTTGTCAATTGGTGAGCCCGCAAGTTTTTTCCGTCTGGAGGTGCCGGGATCGATTTGGTCTCGCTCAAGGTGAGGATTCACCACAGAAAAAAAGCCCTTCTTGCCAAAGGCTGGCTGACTTGATAACTGTACTGATCAGTTTGGAATGAAGATATGAGACCTAGCAAACGGGACGAACTCGTCCGCAAAGCGCTGACTGTTTTCTACCGGGACGGATTCCATGCCACCGGCATGGACACGCTGGTGCAAGAGACGGGCATCTCCAAGACCACCATGTTCAAGCATTTCCGCACCAAGGAAGAGCTGATCCTGGCGGTTCTGCGCCTGCGCGACGAGAACTTCCGCAATTGGCTGATGCGGCGGATCGCGGACCTGTCTCCGTCACCTGCCGGGCAGTTGATTGCAGTCTTTGACGCCTTGGAAGAGTGGTTTGCCGAGCCGGATTTCCGCGGCTGCCTGTTCATCAAGGCGGCGGGCGAATATCCGGAGGAGGGGCATCCGATCCACGCCCAGTCCGCAGAGCACAAGCGGCTCCTGAAAAAGGGTCTTGAAGCCATCGCGAGGGCGGCGGGGGCTGCCGATCCTAACCTATTGGCCCGTCAGCTGCTTATCCTGAAGGAAGGGGCGATCGTGGCGGCCCACATGGGCTTTGATCCGGATCCGGCAGGCGCGGCGAAGTCTGCTGCAAAGGGGCTCTTGGCGCAGGCGCTGGGGAGTTGCGCGACCTCGGAGCGTTCTGACGAGTTGCACGCGGAGCGGAAGCCAGGGTGCCAGCCATTATGTGGTGACCCGGCTTAAGGGGAGTCACGCGGGTTTTGATGGTAAAACCTCCCCACAGCGCTTTCCCGGACGAAGCGGAGCGGAGATCCGGGATCTCTCATCTGCCTATCATATTGGAGGGAACGTGTATTAAAGCGGGTCCCGGCTCAAGGCCGGGACAGCCTGGAGAAAGTTTCTGCAACCGTGGTCTTTTCATCTGTCCGGGCGCTGGCCACTCAACATTTTCGGACAAATCCAAGCTTACCGCTTCACGATGATCTTCGAGCCGACCTGGACGTGGTTGTAGAGGTGGATCACGTCCTCATTGGCCAGGCGGATGCAGCCGGAGGAAACGGCGCTGCCGATGGTCCAGGGCTGGTTGGTGCCGTGGATGCGGTACAGGGTCGAACCGATATACATGGCGCGGGCGCCGAGCGGATTGTTCGGGCCGCCGACCATATGCGCCGGCAGGATCCGGCCCTTGGCCCGCTCACGGGCGCGCATTTGCGGCGGCGGGGTCCAGCCAGGCCATTCCGCCTTTCGGGTGATGTGGTGGGTGCCTGACCACTGGAAGCCCTGCTTGCCGACGCCGATGCCGTATTTCATCGCCTTGCCGCCAGGCAGCACGTGGTAGAGGCGGCGCTCAGTCGTGTCGACGATAATGGTGCCTGCGGAATATGGGCCGTCATAGCGGACGGTCTGCCGCTTGATCGGAGACTTGCCGCCGTAACCGGGCCCGAAATCCACCCACTTCTTGGTATTGGGATCAAAGAACTGGCCACCCGGATTGGCGCTGGCAGTGGCTGTCATGGCAGCCAAAGCAAGAATAGCGGCTGCGACTAGACCTTTCCGCATTCTGGAAGTCTCCTGAAGTGATCGATATTACAAGTTGGTCAAAAAAATACTCACTCCAGATTAGGGGTGTCATATTGAGACAATATTAACATTGAGAGCGCCCGGTTCGAAGTTCTTTTCAGTCACGGAATCGTGAGGTCGCCGCTCAAGAACACAGCTGGCCTCAGGAAAAGCGTATGAAAGCCGTGGATGACTTCGTTCTGCCCCAATTGCGGCGCCAGAGCGTGACAGAATCACCTTCAAATGGACCAGATTAAGGGGATGACCATGTTTGGCAGGCGGCAAGCCTTGGGAACAGTGACGGCAGCTTTCGCGGCATTTGCCAGCGCGGAGGCAGCGCAGGCATCCTCCATCGACCGGTGCGTATCGGGTTTGAAGCAGGAAGCGGTCGCCGCAGGCGTGTCGCCGCAGGTGGCAGCCCGCATGCTGGACGGCGCAAAATTCGACGAGAAGGTCATCCGTTTTTCCTCCTCCCAGCCGGAATATGAAACGCCGATCTGGGATTACATGGCTTTCCTCGTCGATGAACAGCGGATCAAGGACGGCAAGGCCCTCTTGAAGAAGCACGCCAAGACGTTGGCGTCAGTCGAAAAGCGCTATGGCGTCGACCGGCATGTGGTGCTGGCCGTCTGGGGCATCGAGAGCGATTACGGCCAGTTCCGGGGCGATTTCTACACGCCCCATGCCCTGGCGAACCTCGCCTGCGCGGGCGGCAAGCGCGCCAAATATTTCAAGGGCGAGCTGATCACCACCATGAAGATCGCCTCCGCCGGCCATGTGCCTGCGGAAGGCTTTGTCGGCTCCTGGGCGGGTGCCTTTGGCCAGACCCAGTTCATGCCCACGACCTACAACCGTCTTGCGGTGGATTTTGACGGCGACGGCCACCGGGATCTGGTGAATTCCGTTCCGGACGCGCTGGCCTCGACGGCGAATTTCCTCAAGGATGCGGGCTGGAGCAATTCCCGCCCCTGGGGCATTGAGGTGAAGGTGCCTGATGGTTATGACGGTCCGGAGGGGCGCACCAAACGGGCAAACCTGACCACATGGTCCAAGCGCGGGCTGACCCGGATTGACGGCAAGGGCTTGAGCGGAGGTCTGGAAACCGGGCTGATCCGCCCGGCAGGAGAGAACGGGCCAGCCTTTCTGGTGACCCGGAACTTTGATGCTTTGCGCTCCTATAATGCCTCCCAGTCCTATGGCCTCGCCATCGCGCTCCTGTCGGAACTGGTGAAGGGCGGCAAGCCCTTCCAGGCGCCTTGGCCGACGGATGATCCGGGTCTGTCCCGGGCCCAGCGGCTGGAACTTCAGCATCTTCTGAACCGCAACGGTTTCAATGTCGGCGAGCCCGACGGCAAGGTCGGGCCGGCAACGCGCAAGGCCATCGAACAGGCCGAGGCCCGCCACGGACTGCCTGTCACGGGACGTCCCGCCTACAAGGTCTATATGGCGCTCGGCGGGAAATAAGAGGCGAGCCCTCACCCGGCGCTGTGCGCCGGTCTCTCCCAGGCTTGGGAGAGGTGCGAGGGGGAGAGGTGCGAGGGATACGGCTATGCTTGTGAAGGCGAAGAAGGCTCCAAGAGCTTTCAGACTGATGACAAACCCCACCACTGCGTTTTCCCGGACGTAGCGAAGCGAAGATCCGGGATCTATCTTCTATTTATTCTATTGAAAGAAATAGGGTTTTTAGACAGGTCCCGGCTCAAGGCCGGGACGGCGCGGAGAAAAATCCTGAACCCTTAGGTTTGTCATCAACCTCGGAGGCTCCAAGACCCTTTACCTTTTTTGTCAGAACTCCGCCCCTCCACCCGCCTGAGCAGATCCCCTCTCCACGCCGGGGAGAGGGTCAGGGTGAGGGGGCATACTTGCCGAAGCTTACTGCTCCTCCAGCCGGTCGTTGGCCGGGGGCGGGGTGCGGGACAGGCTGGCGATTTCCTTGCGCAGCTCTGCCGTCATATCGATCTCAACAGACTTGAGAGCGGGTGCCAGCTGCTCCGGGTTCCGCGCGCCGATGATCGGCGCGGTGACGGCCTCATGGCCTCCAACCCAGGCGACCGCGAGAGAGACCGGGTGAACGCCCATCTCATCCGCAAAAACGGTGAAACGCTCGGCCACGTCATAGACCCAGTCCTCGCCATAGCGGGCGGCATACATGCTGTTTTGCGACAGGCGCGCCCCTTCAGGCTTCACACCGGGCCGGAACTTGCCGGACAGGAGGCCGCCGCCAACCGGGCTGTAGGAGATGACCCCAAGGCCTTCCGACTTCGCAAGCGGCAGGATCTCCGCCTCGGCCTGGCGCTTGACCAGATTATACATAGGCTGCAGCACGTCGAACCGGCTCCAGCCCTTCCGTTCACTGATGCCAAGCGCCTTGGCCACCTGCCAGGCGGCATAATTGCTGGCGCCGATGTAAAGCACCTTGCCGGAGCGCACCACATCCTCAAGCCCGCGCAAGGTTTCCTCAATGGGAAGCGAAGGATCGAACTGGTGAACGAAATAGACGTCCAGCCGGTCGGTGTTCAGCCGCTTCAAGCTGGCCTCGACGGCGCGTGCCACGTGGCGGCGGTTGGTGCCGCCGGAATTGGCATCCTGACCGGTCTTGCCATGCACTTTTGACGTGATGACCAGCTCGTCCCGCTCATGGGCGATCAGCTTGCCGAGAATGGTTTCTGCTGCCCCTCCGGAATAGATATCCGCGCAGTCGAAGAAGTTGATGCCTGCGTCACGGCAAGCGCCGTAAAGCCGCCCGGAAGTTGCCTCATCCGCATCTCCGCCGAAGGACATCGTGCCGAAGCAAAGCTGCGAAACCTGCACGCCCGTCCGGCCCAAAGGTTTGAGTTTCATGAGTTTCTCCCAGATCCTCTTTATAGAACCAGGGCACAGAAGACCGGATACGGCCTTCCTCGTCCAGTGCTGAATCCGTCATAGCTGTTTGTCCCCTTGCGTCACCTGTTGTCAGCGGCTCTATTGCGGCGCAATATGCGTTGAGGAACAGGAGACGCCGGATGTCGGGAAGAATACTCACGGTTGCGCAGCAAAAAGGTGGCTCCGGCAAGACAACGCTCACCGCGCATCTCGCTGTCGGTCTTGCCCGGCAGACCGGACGCCCGGTGGCCATTCTTGATGTGGATCCTCAAGGCTCGCTCGGAACCTGGTTCGAGGCCCGTGAACAGATGCTGGGCGAGGATGAGACCGGTCTTGTCTTCCGCACCGCCTCTGGCTGGGGCGCCCGCCGGGAGGCGCGGTCGCTGGCGCGCGATCATGCCTATGTGATCATCGACACGCCGCCGAAAACCGATGTGGATGCCAAACCCGCCATTGATGCGGCGGATCTCGTTGTGGTGCCGATCCAGCCGACGCCGGTGGATCTTTGGGCGACCAGCCAGACCATCCAGCTTGCTGCCCGTGAGGACACGCCCGCCATCCTGGTGCTCAACCGGGTGCCGCCAAGGGCCGCGCTCACCCTGGAAATGGCGCAGGCCATGGGGCAGTCCGGGTATGAGGCCCTGTCTGCCCGCCTTGGCAACCGGACGGCCTATGCCGCCTCCATGGGCAGCGGCCGCACGGTCCTTGAAACGGATGCGTCCGGAAAGGCTGCTGCGGAGGTCAGCGCCATGATTGCGGAACTGATCAGCAAGATCTGATTTGGCCGCATAGAAGCAGACTCGCTCTGGTGGCATTGCGAAAGGGTTTTCCGCAACGCGGGAACTTTTCGTCTTGAGCCGTGCCGCATTCTCGTGTTCCGTGACGTCAGTATTTTTTATTCAGTCTGGGAGGGCGTCATGTTTGTCCGCGCCACGAACCTTTTGAGCCATTTTACCAAAGCAGAACAGCCAAACCGCAAGAGATCCGCCGGCTGGCGGGCCGGTTTTGCCCTGGCGGTGGTTTCCGCCGCAGTGTTCGGCGCAGCGGTCCTTTCGCCAGTCAGCGCGCAGCAGTCCGGGAAGGACCGGCGCATCGTCACGATCGATGATGCCGACTTCTTTGGTTCTGACTATCGCACGGTCAAGAACGTGGATCTGGACGGCTGCAAGCTGGCCTGCCTCGGCGACAACCAGTGCCGCGCCTTTACCTTCAACACCTCTGCCGGATGGTGCTTTCTGAAGTCCGACTATGGCCAGCTTCAGAGCTTCAACGGGGCCATTGCGGGCCGTGTTGTTGAAGTGGCCCAGAACCGGCCCAATCAGGAAACGGACCGCAAGGCCGAACTGACCTTCCTGACCAAGCCGCAGTTTGAAGCGGCAACCACTTACGCCAAGAAGGTGGAGCAGGACGGCGATCCGGCCGGCCGCACCGTCCAGCAATTGCGCGATGAAGCTGCCCAGGCGATGGCGGGCCGCAATTTCGCCGCCGCCGAATCCCGTCTGATCTCGCTGCTGTCCCTGGCCCCGTCCGATCTGGATGCCTGGCAAGGGCTGACCGTTGCCCTGGTTCAGCAGAACCCGGATGACTGGAACGAGCGCGAGCGCAAGCGGCAGGAAGCGCTGTCGGCCTCGATAAATGCCTATTTGCGCTCGGTCGAGCCTCATGAGCGTGCCCGCTCCCTTGATCTTCTGGGAACCGCCCTGTCGCGGGAAAACCTCTGGAAGGTTGCCATCAAGTCCTGGCGGGCGTCCCTTGCGCTGAACGACAGCGACGCCGTCCGCAACCGCTATGACGATGCGGTGAGCAACTATGGCTTCCGCATTGTCGACCATCAGGTGGATTCCGATGCTGCCGCGCCGCGGATCTGCATCGTTCTGTCCGATACCTTGCCCAAGGGCGAGGACATGTCTCCCTATGTCTCCGTGACCGGCAAGGGCTCCGTTTCGGTCGAAACCGGTGATGCTCAGGTCTGCGCCGATGGCGTTCAGCATGGCGAGCGCTATCAGATCACCGTCCGTTCGGGTCTTCCTGCAGCCGATGGCGAGGTTCTGGAGAAATCCTCCGACCTGAACATCTATGTCCGCGACCGGTCCCCGGCGGTGCATTTCCTTGGCCGGGCCTATGTTCTGCCCTCCGGCGGCGAGCCGACCATTCCTGTCGTGTCCGTCAACACCGCGAATGTGAAGGCCGAAGTCTTCCGCATTGGCGACCGGTCCCTGGCCGGTGCCATCCGTGAAGGACGTTTCCTCAGCCAGCTTTCCTCCTATGAAAGCGGTCAGATCACGGAAGAGCAGGGCGAAAAGGTCTGGAGCGGAACTGTCGAGACGGAAAACCGCCTTAATGAAGATGTGACCACCGCCGTTCCCTTCAAGGCACTCGGCATCGAGATGAAGCCGGGCGTTTATGTGATGACGGCCCGCTCCGAACTGGACACGAATGAATGGGGCGCGAAAGCCACCCAGTGGTTCATCGTCTCCGACCTGGGTCTGACCTCGCTCAGTGCCTCTGATGGGATTGCGGTCAATGTCCGCTCTCTCAACAGCGCCAAGGCTCTCGAAGGCGTGACTGTGCGTCTGGTCGCCATCAACAATGAGATCCTCGGCGAAGCCACGAGTGGCAGCGATGGGTTCGCACGCTTTGCCGCCGGTCTCACCCGTGGCCGGGGCGGCATGGCGCCCGGGCTGGTGACCGCGGAAACCGCTGAGGGGGACTACTCCTTCCTGGATCTGCGCAAGCCCGCCTTTGATCTTTCAGACCGGGGTGTCGAAGGCCGTCCGGCGCCGGGTCCGCTTGATGTCTTCACCTGGACCGACCGTGGCATCTACAAGGGCGGCGAGACCGTTCATGCCCAGGCCATGATCCGCACGGCCAAGGCCGTGGCGCAGGAAGGCTTGCCGCTGACCTTCAAGATCATCCGTCCGGACGGGGTCGAGCATTCCCGTCAGGTGGTTCAGGATCAGGGGCTTGGCGGCTATCTTCTTGATCTTCCGCTGGATGCGGGCGTCCAGCAGGGCGTCTGGTCCTGGGAGGTCTATGCCGACCCGAAGGGCGCGCCCCTTTCTCAGGCGACTTTCCTCGTTGAGGACTACCAGCCGGAGCGTGTGGATTTCGCGCTGGAAACCGAAGCAAAGGCCTTCGACCGTCAGGCACCGACGCCCGTATCTCTCGAGGCCCGGTTCCTCTATGGCTCTCCGGCCAGCGGCCAGAGCCTTGAAGGCGACATCATTGTCACCCCGGTGCGCAGCCTTGCGGCTCGTCCAGGTTATGTCTTCGGCCTTGCCGACAGCGAAACCTATCCGTCCCGCGACAGTCTTCCGGGCGGTCTTGTGACCGACAGCGAAGGCAAACTGAGCTTCAATGTCACCTTGCCCGAGCTGCAGGAAACCACCGCTCTTTATAAAGGACAGCTGGTTGCCCGTCTGGTTGAGGCCGGAGGGCGCTATGTCGAGCGCCGTCTGGAGCTGCCGGTCACGGCTGATGGACCGCGTGTCGGCATCCGTCCGCTGTTCGATGGCGGCGTGGATGAAGGCGGTCAGGCCGAATTCCAGGTG
The DNA here is from genome assembly GCF_014842915.1 of Roseibium litorale. Lineage (GTDB taxonomy): Bacteria > Pseudomonadota > Alphaproteobacteria > Rhizobiales > Stappiaceae > Roseibium > Roseibium litorale. The sequence continues at coordinate 11,655 of NZ_JACYXI010000027.1, forward strand.
ATCCTGGTGGATGCGGAAGGCAAGACCATCGCAGCCGACGGTCTCGCCTGGTCCCTGTCTAAGATCAACCGCCGCTACCAGTGGTACCGCAGTGACGGTTCCTGGTCTTATGAACCGATCACGTCCACGTCCCGCGTTGCCAATGGCAATCTGGATTTGGTTGCTGGCGAGCCCGCCCGACTGGCCCTACCGGTCGACTGGGGCCGCTACCGCCTGGAAATCCAGGCGCGGGGCGACATGCCGACAGCCACCAGCGTCGAGTTTTCCGCCGGCTGGTACACTGCGGATGCCACGTCCGAGACGCCGGATTATCTGGATGTCGGGCTCGACAAGAAGACCTACCGTGCCGGTGAAACCGCCGTGCTGCGGCTTGCGTCCCAGGAAGGCGGCATTGCTGTCGTGAATGTTGTCTCCGGCGGCCTGATCAGCTCGCGTACGGTGACGGTCGAAGCGGGCACGGCGGAAGTGTCTCTGCCGGTGACCGACGACTGGGGGGCAGGGGCCTATGTCACGGCCAGCCTCTACCGTCCGATGGATTTGGCGGAAAGCCGGATGCCCAGCCGCTCAGTTGGCCTGACCTGGCTTCAGGTGGAACCGGGTGACCGGGATCTTGACGTTCAACTGGACACGCCGGATCACATTCTGCCGTCGACCACGCTGGAGGTGCCGCTGCGCATTGCCAATCTGGCGGCTGGCGAGGAAGCCTATGTCACGCTGGCTGCCGTGGATGTGGGGATCTTGAACCTGACCGGTTTCGAGCCGCCCGCGCCGGAAGATTGGTATTTCGGCCAGCGCCGTCTGGGCGCCGAGATGCGCGACCTCTATGGCCAGCTGATCGACCGGACAGCGGGAACGCCCGGCAAGGTCCGCTCTGGCGGCGATGCCAGCGCCATGCGTCTGAACGCTCCACCGCCGGAAGAAGAGCCTCTGGCACTGTTCTCCGGCCTTATCAAGGTGGACGATGAGGGCAAGGCGACCGTCAGCTTCGATATTCCAGCCTTCAACGGCAAGGTCCGGATCATGGCTGTGGCCTGGTCGGCCAAGGGTGTTGGCCACGGGGTTGCCGATGTCGAGGTGCGCGCGCCGGTCGTCATGACCTCCAGCCTCCCGGCCTTCCTTGCGCCGGGCGACACGTCCCGCATGCAGCTGGAGATCGACAATGTGGATGGGGCTGCCGGAACGTATGACCTGACCCTGTCTGTTGAGGGACCGGCAGCGCTCGGGGACGGGGCCGCCGAGGTCCGTCAGCTTGCGCTGGAGCCCGGCAATAAAGCCCGTGTTCTTGTCCCGCTTGCTGCTGGCAGCGAAACCGGCATGGCCACGGTCTATGCGGCACTGACCGCACCGGATGGGTCTGAAACGGTCAAGCGCATGCCGCTGCCGGTCAAGGACACCCAGCCGGAACTGACGCGCCGTTCACTCTTCTCGCTCAATGCGGGAAACAGCGTGACCCTGGACCGCGACCTTTATGAGGGGCTGCGTCCCGGCTCGGTGAAGGTCACCGTGACGGCGGGCGGAGCTGCCCGGATCGATGTTGCCGGTCTTCTGGATGCTCTGGACCGTTATCCCTTTGGCTGCACGGAACAAACCACCAGCCGGGCGTTGCCGCTGCTTTATCTCAATGAAGTGGCAAGTGCGGCGGGTCTCGGGTCTGATCCGGAAATCCGGGAGCGGGTTACCAAGGCCATCGCCCGGGTTCTGGCGAACCAGTCCTCCAACGGCTCCTTCGGCCTCTGGAACAGCTATGGCAACGACGATCCCTGGCTGGACGCTTATGTGGCGGACTTCCTGACGCGGGCAAAGGAAAAGGGCTATTCCGTTCCGGATCTGGCCTTTACCCAGGCGCTCGACAATCTGGAGAACCAGCTGTCCTATGCGTCCGACTTCCAGAATGGCGGCGAAGCGGTTGCCTATGGGCTCTATGTCCTGTCCCGTAATGGCCGGGCCTCCATGGGGGACCTGCGCTACTATCTGGATGCCAAGCTCGGCGAGTTTGCGACGCCCCTTGCCAAGGCCCAGCTGGCCGCCAGCCTCTCGCTTTATGGCGAACAGGCCCGTGCGAAGACCGGCTTTGACGCCGCGATCCGGTCTCTCGATCTGATGTCTTCGGGCAACTACCGGGAAGACTATGGCACGCCACTGCGCGACAGTGCCGGGGTGCTGACCTATGTCGCCGCGTCGCCCGCTCTGGAGGCGGAACAGCAAGAAGCCAGCCAGATCGTTCAGCGGGAGCAGGAAACCTCCAGCAGCTATTCGACCCAGGACATGGCCTGGCTGCTGATGGCAGCCCAGGAGCTGAACGCGAAGGCACAGGAAACCAGCCTCTCGGTCAACGGCACCGGCTCCGATGGGCGGCTGGTCTGGTCCTTCGATGCGGCAAGCCTGGAAAACGGCGGCACAGTGATCAAGAACCAGGGCAAGACGGCCTCGGATCTTCTGGTCAGCGTCGCCGGTCAGCCGGTGACGCCGGAACCAGCGGGCGGCCACGACTATGCCATCGAGCGTCAGCTTTATGATCTCGACGGCAATCCGGTCGACCCGAGTGCGGTTCCGGTCAACACGCGCATTGCCGTGGTGATTACCGTCCGGGCTCTGAGCGAAGTACCGGGACGTCTGATGGTGGTCGACCGGATCCCGGCTGGTCTTGCCATCGACAACCCGCGGCTGGTGCGCTCTGGCAGCATTGCGGCTCTGGACTGGCTGTCCTCTGTGGATCAGCCCGAACACGCCCAGTTCCGCAATGACAGCTTTGAAGTGGCCATCAATGAATCGCGCATGGACGGGTCGGAGCACAGCTTCGTCTATCTGGCCCGTGCGGTGACGCCCGGAACCTATGCTCATCCACCGGCAACGGTGGAAGACATGTACCGTCCGGAGCGCCATGCCATTGGCGAAACCGGCCAGTTCACGGTTCTCGGACCGGTCCGCTAAGAGCTGTCACCCAGATGAAAGGCAAGGCGCGGGACGGGAGACGGGCAAGCTGGCGGCGGCGCATGCGCTATGCCGCCGGTGGCTCTGTCCTTTGTCTCGCGCTGGCCATCGGGGCGGGCGCGAAGATCGCCCATGATGTCTCGAGCCTGCCGCCGCTGGCGGGCGCCTCGGGCATCACCTTGTCGCCGGTGGTTCTCGACCGGAATGACAGACTGCTGCGGTCCTTCACCAGCGCGGATGACAAGTGGCGGCTGCCGGTTGAGCTCTCCGAAGTCGATCCGCTCTATATCCGTATGCTGCTCGCCTATGAGGATGGCCGCTTTTACGAGCATCACGGGGTCGATCCTCTGGCCGCTCTGCGTGCTGCCGGGCAAATGCTGACCTCTGGCAAGATCGTCTCCGGCGGCTCGACCCTGACCATGCAGGTTGCCCGCCTGCTTAGGGAAGTTTCCACACGCTCGCTTCAAGCCAAATATGATCAGGTCATCACGGCGCTGAAGCTGGAGGAAACCTTTTCCAAGGACGAGATCCTCCATCTCTATCTCCTGAGGGCGCCTTTCGGCGGCAATCTTGAAGGTATCCGCGCGGCCAGCCTTGTCTGGTTCGGCAAGGAGCCGTCCCGCCTGACCCCGGCTGAGGCTGCTTTGCTTGTGGCCTTGCCCCAGTCGCCTGAAGCCCGCCGTCCGGACCGGTTCAATGAAAGCGCGAGAACTGCCCGCGACCGGGTGCTCGCCCGCGCCGTTGGGGCCGGTGTGATCAGCGCCGAGGAAGCAGAGGCCGCGCAGAAGGACAGTGTGCCCACCGCCCGGCGGGACATGCCTTTCCTGGCCGCGCATGCAGCGCGCAAAGCCGTGCTCGGCAATCCGGGAGCAGCCGTCCACCGTCTGACGCTTGAGCGGGATCTTCAGTCCACGCTTGAAACCCTTGTCCGCCGCCATGTGCAGACCCTCGGGCCTCATATCTCCGCAGCGGTGCTGGTGGCCGATCATACGACGGGGGAAATTCTCGCCTCGGTTGGCTCTCCCGGCCTTCTGGATGAGGCGCGCCTCGGCCATGTGGATATGACCGAAGCGCTGCGCTCGCCCGGCTCCACGCTCAAGCCCTTCATCTATGGTCTCGCGTTTGAAGAAGGCATTGCTCATCCGGAAAGCTTCGTCGACGACCGGCCCATCGACATCGCCGGGTACCGCCCGACCAATTTCGACATGGGCTATCAAGGCCGGGTCACGGTTCGTGAAGCCCTGCAGATGTCGCTCAACACCCCGGCTATTCAGCTGCTTGAAGCTGTGGGCCCTTCCAGGCTGATGGCGCGGATGAAAAGGGCAGGGGTGTCGCCGGTTCTCTCCGGTGACAAGGCGCCCGGTCTTGCCATCGGGCTCGGCGGGCTCGGCCTCAGCCTCAAGGATCTGGCGGCGCTTTATGCAGCGCTTGCGGAAGGGGGGCGGATTCGCCCCTTGAGTCTCTACCGGGATGCTGCTGGTTTGCCGGTTCGTGCCGATCTGGGCGGACAGGATCCCCTGTTGCCCTTGCTTGATCCGATCGCCGCCTGGCATGTGGGCGACATTCTGACAGGTCTTCCCCATCCCTGGGCCGCGGGCTCTGCCAAGATCGCCTACAAGACCGGCACGTCCTACGGTTACCGGGACGCTTGGGCCGTTGGTTTTGACGGGCGTCATGTGATCGCTGTGTGGACAGGCCGTGCAGACGGAACCCCCGTTCCAGGGCAGACGGGTGCCGGAAGCGCCGCACCGCTTCTGTTTGAAGCCTTCCAGAGACTAAAGGGCGAGCGCCAGCCGTTGAAGGACCGCCCGGCGGGCGTTCTCGCAATGACAACCGGCGAGTTGCCGATTCCTCTTCGCCACGCCCGTGTTGCCCAGCCGGAAAGCACCGCGCAATCGCGCCCGCTCAAGATCACCTATCCGCCAGACGGTGCTTTGGTGGAGCTTGGGCTGGGGTACGGGACGGCAGAGCAGCATACCCTGATTGTGAAGCTGGAAGGCGGACGGCGCCCTTACACCTGGTTCGTAAACGGCGCTCCGGTCGAAACGGCCTTGTTCCGGAAAGAGCTGGTCTGGACGCCGGACGGGGAGGGTTTCGCAACCGTCTCTGTTCTGGACGCGAACGGTCAGGCCTCCCGGATCGATATTTCCATCAAATAAGCGTCCAGATTCCTTTCCCTCAGCCCCCGTCATTCGGGCCGACGAGATCTGGTGCGGGATTCGTTCAGTCTGATTCCTGCACTGGCTTTCCCACAGTCCAGCCTGCCTGATCCACAAGGGTGGGGCGATGGTCGCGGGTATGATCTTTGGCGAAGCAGAAACGAAAACTCGAATCGAAGCTGGAATCAGGCGGAAATCAGCCCATCCCGCTTGTTTTAAGGCCGGAGCTGGATGGGCGTGAAGTCTCACCAAGAGCTGCGAAATTCCCCGCCAAGCCCCTCATTTCCTAACGAATTCTTACTTTTGCCCCTGATTTTGTGACATTCGGGCAACACCGGATTTTGAAAGGCCGTCCCGAGGCTCTGTTGCCGCTTTTCGAGATTGCGCCGCCGGTGCGGATGCGTATGTTCGAACTGCGAGCGGCTTTCGGGCCGCGCTGCTTTGCCCGCCTCGGACGTCCAACCTCCGACCGGCGGCCAAGTCAGAGAATTTCGCGGGGAAACGATGACTACGGCAAGCGCCGGACCTCAGATGAGGAAGTCGTCAGTAACATGACTGTTTGGAGGTCAGAAATGAACTTTAAGAGCCTTATGCTCGGCGCCGCCGCTGTTGCTGCTGCCACTTCTGCTCAGGCTGCCGACCTGCCGGTCGCCGCTGAGCCGGTTGACTACGTTAAGGTTTGCGACGCTTACGGCGCACGCTTCTACTACATCCCGGGCACCGACACCTGCCTGCGCGTCGGCGGCCGTATCCGCGCTGACTACCAGATCAACAACTTCGCGGACACCACCAAGGGCCTCAGCGCTTGGAACAACCACGCTTCTGATGGTTACCGTTTCCGCGCTCGCGGTTACATCTACCTCGATAGCCGCACCAACACCGAATTCGGTCTGCTGCGCACCTACACCTCGATCTACGGCACCAACACCAATGGTTCCGAAGGCTTCGATCTGGACAAGGCGTTCATCCAGTGGGGCGGCCTGACCTTCGGTCATGCTACGTCGTTCTTCGACTACTTCACCGGTCAGGCATTCATGGGCGTTGTTGGCCGTAACTGGTCCGACACCACCGTTAACCTGGCAGCTTACACTGCAGCTTTCGGCAACGGCTTCTCCGCTACGCTGTCTGTTGAAGATGGTGACTTCCGTGAAAACGGCGCTTACGGCGGCAACCGTTACCCGGACCTCGTTGCTAACCTGCGCGTTGACCAGGGTTGGGGTTCTGCTCAGCTGTCTGGTGCTCTGCACCACGTTAACCCGGCTGTTAACACCACCAAGGATCACACCGGCTACGCAGTTCAGGGTGGCGTGACCATCAACCTGCCGATGCTGTCTTCCGGTTCGAACATTGCGTTCCAGGCTGCTTATGCAGACGGCGCTCTGAGCTACCTCGGCACCAGCCTTGCTGACTACAACGGCAACAAGACCAACACCGGTTGGAACGTTGGTGCTGGCGTGTTCTTCAAGGCAACTTCGACCGTTGGTCTGGCTCTGGACGGCTCCTACCTCGACGTAGATGTTGCTAACAGCAACAGCGACGTTACCCGTTGGGCAATCGACGGTTCCGTTCAGTGGGAACCGGTTTCCGGCCTGCAGATCGGTGCTGACATGGGTTACGCTTCTACCGACGTCAAGAACAGCAATGCCGACCTGGACGAGCTGCTCTTCGGTGTTCGCGTACAGCGCACCTTCTAATTCAACCCTTTCCTAAGGTTTGAATGAGAAAGCCCGGCGGAAACGCCGGGCTTTTTTCATGTGCCGGTGATTGCGTTTGGTTCCGAAACCGGAGCTGCCAGTTAGCTTAAATGCTTTCTGGTCTAAGTCCTGACGGGCCAATATTTCTTGTTCTCGCGCTCCCGTGATCGTCTTCCCAGACACAGCAAAGACGCAACGAAGCGGAGATCCTGGAACGGTGAGTCCGGAACTCCTCAGTTTTATTGTTGAAACAATTTGCCTTTGTAGATCACCGGTCCCGGCTCGCGCTGCGCTTGGCCAGGAATGACAAACTGATAGGTTTCGAGCGGGAAAACTGGCTAAGTCAGCCTTTCCGCATGATGCATCCTCTCCATCTTCGTCCTGCCATGGCTTGACGGCGAGAGAAAAGGCTGGACACCCTAAATCCCCCTTGAGAACAGAGGTGACGGCGGAAGATCAGCACTCCCGTCAAATCAGGCGTTTCAAGAAGGTGAGGATGGCCGATTGGGTGATCGCGTCCCACAACAGAGGGGCATGACCTTCGCCTTCGACCTCTATGAGTTTTGTGTCCGGGTGCCGGAGAGACATGGTCTGGGCGGTTTCAGCGGACAGAATATCGGAAAGCGCGCCCCGGATCACCAGCACGGGGATGCGGTTTGAGGCTTCAAAGAGGGGCCAGAGATCCGGAAAGGCGCCGCCTTTGTCCCAGCCTTCGAGCGTTTTGCCGAGATTTGGATCATAGTTCAGCGTTATGCCAGCGTCCGAAGGCGAGGCCAGTTGCTGTGCGAGGCGCAACCAGTCAGAGCCGCCAAGATCCGGGAATTGGGCTTCAAGGCCGGATTTCAGGCTGAGAGCGAGAGAATCGAAGCTTTCATAGGTCATTTTAGAGCCGACGGAGCCGGAGATCCGCTTCAGTCCATCAAACTCGATGACGGGGCCAATGTCATTGAGGATCATGCCCGCCATCTGCTCCGGACCGTACGTCGCGGCCATGGCCATGGCATGCAATCCGCCGCGGGAGGTGCCGAGGACAACGAAGCGCTCCAGTTCAAGGTGCGTGATGGCAGCTGCTATGTCCTCTGCCTCCACGGGAATGGAATAGCTGTGCCAGTCTGACGTCCAGGAGCTGAAGCCGCGCCCCCGGTAATCCAGGGCGATGACGGGATGGCCTTTGGCAGTCATGGCCTTCGCGATCGCGTCGAAATCCCTCGTGTTGCGCGATAGGCCGGGCAGGCAGAGGAGGGGCAGCTTGCCTGCCTGCTCCCATTCAGCTGGCGCTTGATCCGTCCCGGCCCACCTTGGCGTCCAGCGTCTCCCGCTCAGAATGAGTCCCCCGGAGCCTGTCCAGCAGAACCGGTTTGATCTGCCTTCAAGTGAGCCTGCGGCATTGAGGGGTATCTGATCTGACATGAAGGAACCCTTTGAATGAGGCGTTTCGGGTCAGACTACTGCGCTGCTTGACAGCTGGCCAGACAGCTTTCTGTTGCTTGGTTGCCGTGGTTGTAAAGAACCTGAACTGGCGCAGGACTTCGCCATTGCTCAGGGCAATTCTGAGGATTATGGTGCCGGTCCAGTCCGCCATGCCGGCGGGTGGAAACTGTCAGTACGATTAAGGAAACCAGAGATGTTTAGCGGATCGATTCCAGCGCTTGTCACACCGTTCACCAACGGGGCGCTTGATGAGAAACGGTTCCAGGATTTCGTCGACTGGCAGATAAAAGAGGGCTCTAACGCGCTGGTTCCGGTGGGAACCACGGGCGAAAGCCCGACGCTGAGCCACGATGAACACAAGCGGATTGTTGAGCTGTGCGTTGAAGCTGCTGGAGGACGCGTGCCTGTCATGGCGGGCGCCGGTTCCAACAACACGGCTGAAGCGATCGACCTTGCCAGGTTCGCTGAAAAGGCGGGGGCAGACGGTCTGCTGATCGTCACGCCCTATTATAACAGGCCGAACCAGGCTGGTTTGAAGGCGCATTACCGAGCCATTGACGCGGAGGTGGGGATTCCGATCTTCATCTATAATATCCCGGGCCGGTCGGTGATCGACATGCTGCCGGAAACGATGGCGGAGCTCTTCAAGACCTGCAAGAACATCAAGGGCGTGAAGGATGCAACTGCAAACATGGCCAAGGCCAGCATGCAGCGTCATCATTGCGGCCCGGATTTCGTGCAGCTGTCTGGCGAAGACATCACGGCGCTGGCCTTCAATGCGCATGGCGGTACGGGCTGTATCTCGGTGACGGCAAACCTTGCACCGCGCCTGTGTGCAGACATGCAGGCTGCTTGCAAGGCAGGGGACTATGCCACGGCCCTGGAAATCCAGGACCGTCTGGCGCCTCTGCATCAGGCGCTGTTTATTGAGCCGAACCCGGCAGGCGTGAAATATGCCCTGTCGCTGATCGGCAAGATGGAGAACAGCCTGCGCCTGCCGCTGGTGCCTGTTGCTGAAAGCACCCAGGCGGAAATCCGCTCTGCGATGGCTCATGCCGGGCTGCTGAACTGACGCAAGGCTTTAAATCACGGCTTGAACGCCTATTTAAACTCACATTGCCCGGCCCGGTCGCGAGCCGGGCAATGTTTTTAACCGACAAGACCGAAGAGTAGAGACAATGGCCCCGAAACGCGGAGATGCGCCCGGTCGGAAGATTATTTCCGACAACCGGAAGGCCCGGTTCAACTTCGAGATCGAGGATACGCTGGAAGCGGGAATCGAGCTCAAGGGAACCGAGGTGAAGTCGCTGCGCAACGGCAAGGCGAATATCGCCGAGTCCTATGCCGCCGAGTATCAGGGCGAAATCTGGATCTACAACGTCTACATTCCGGAATATCTGCAGGCCAACCGCTTCAATCACGAGCCGCGCCGCCCGCGCAAGCTGCTCCTGCACAAGCGCGAAATCGGCAAGCTGGCCGGTGCCGTCCAGAAGGAAGGCAAGACCATCGTTCCGTTGAAGCTCTATTTCAACGAGCAGGGCCGGGCGAAGATCGAACTGGCGCTGGCCAAAGGCAAGAAGCTGCATGACAAGCGCGAAACCGAGAAGCAGCGCGACTGGCAGCGGGAAAAGGCCCGGGTGTTTAAAACCTTCGGATAAGCTGTGGAAGGCTTGTGGACAGAAGACAGTTCATCTGGCCCCTGTACACTTCGTTTTCACCGCTTTTCAACCCATGATCAACAGGTTGAGCTTGTCTCTCATCTCTGCCGGAATAGGAATGGGTCTGCGGGTTTCCCGGCCAACATGCACATGAACAAACCGGCCCTGCGCGGCCGGTTTTTCTTTGCCGTCCTGAAACAGGCCGATTTGGTAAACAACTGACGAGGAACCGATTCTCTCGATTCGAATGCCAGCGCGAATGGTTTCCGGAAAGATCAGTTCCGAAAAATAATGGCAGCCGGTTTCCACCACTAGAAACACTGTGGGGGAACTGCGCGGATCGAGCAGACCCTGTTCCACATACCAGCCATTCACAGCCGTGTCGAAAAAGCTCAGATACTGGACATTGTTGACGTGACCGTAAATGTCGACGTCCATCCAGCGGGTGGGGATATCTCTGAAAACCGGGAAGGCAGGTCGGAGCAAGGGTTGCGGGCGCTCCGGTTTGGGAAAACTTGTCATGCGGGGAATGTCCTGGCCGGGGAAGGTATAATACGTCGCTCGAATGAGCCTCTAGATTGACCCTTCATCCCAGGGCAGTCGAGACAAACCTAAGGCGTAGGATGCTGCTGCCCGACTTCATCGCAGACCCCGGTTCCGGGGCAGGATCACGTATACTTTGCTTTCTGCACAGTTGCAGACGCTTTGGGCGGTCCTTATAGACCGCCCGTGCCGAACTTGTTGGTACGCGGGAAGCCGGTGGGGGGCAGGCGGCCAGCCTGGCCGCGTTCACCGCGCCAGTCGGTCAACTCTTCCAGAGACCGGTTGAAGGTGCGGCCAGAGCTGTCGGTCCAGATCAGGCCTTCTTCGCCCTTGAACACCTTGATGTCGGACACCCGGCCATCCCGGTAGCGCTGCAGGCGCACGCCGCGCCCGCGGCCCATCTGCGGGATCTGGTTCAACGGGAAGACCAGCAGCTTGCGGTTCTCGCCGATGATGGCAACCTGATCGCCAGCCGCCTCAACGCAGATCACGGCCTCATTCGGCAGGGTCAGGTTCAGCACCTGCTTGCCCTTGCGGGTGTTGGCGATCACATCCTCTTCCGGCACCACGAAGCCGCGGGCCTCGTCGCTGGCAATCAGCAGCATGCGGCCCGGCTTGTGCACGAAGGCACTGACGATGTCCTGCGCCTCGTCCATTTCCACCATCAGGCGGATAGGTTCGCCATGGCCGCGGCCGCCGGGCAGCTTGTCGGCCCCCAGGGTGAAGAACTTTCCACCGGTGGTGAAGATCAGCACCTTGTCCGTCGTTTCCGCATGGAACGACAGCTTCAGTGCATCGCCCTGCTTGAAGGCGACAGAGCCGAGATCGCTCTGGTGGCCCTTCAGGGCGCGGATCCAGCCCTTCTGGGACACGATCACCGTGATCGGCTCTTTCTCGATCATGGCCTGATGGATGTCTTCCAGATCGTGTTCCGGGGCTTCCGTCAGGCTGGTACGGCGCTTGCCGATCTCTGTTTCCGGACCATAAGCCTTGGCGATTTCGCCAATTTCCTTGCCGATGCGGGTCCACTGGCGGGCATCGGAGCTCAGCAGCTTGGTCAGCTCGTCTTTTTCGTCCGAGAGCTTGCCGTGCTCCTTGCGGATCTCGATTTCCTCGAGCTTGCGCAAGGACCGCAAGCGCATGTTGAGGATGGCTTCGGCCTGAACATCGCTTAGGTCGAAAAAGCGCATCAGCTCGGCCTTGGGCTCGTCTTCCTCGCGGATGATGCGGATGACTTCATCAAGGTTCAAATAAGCCTTGAGATAGCCTTCCAGCACTTCAAGCCGGTGATTGATCTGGTCGAGCCGGTGTTCGGAGCGGCGGATCAGCACGTCCTTGCGGTGGGCAAGCCACTCGGTCAGGACCTGCTTCAGCCCCATCACCATGGGCACCTTGCCCATGGACAGCACGTTCATGTTCAGCGAGAACCGGTTTTCCAGGTCCGTCAGCTTGAACAGGGATTCCATCATCAGGGCAGGGTCGACATTGCGCGAGCGCGGCACCAGAACGACGCGGATATCCTCGGCGGATTCATCGCGCACATCTTCCAGAAGCGGCAGCTTGCGGGCCGTCAAAAGCTCGGCGATCTTCTCGATCAGGCGGGATTTCTGCACCTGATAGGGAATTTCCGTGACCACGATGACCCACTGGCCCCGGCCAAGGTCCTCCACTTCCCAGCGGGCGCGGACGCGGAAGCTGCCACGGCCCGTGGCATAGGCTTCGCGGATTGAGCCTTCGTCGGACACGAGCAGGCCGCCGGTCGGGAAATCCGGGCCCTTGATATAGTCAAGCAGCTCGAGCGGATCGCAGCCCGGGTTCTTGATCAGATGCTGGCAGGCCTCGCACAGCTCAAAGGCATTGTGCGGGGGAATGGAGGTCGCCATGCCCACAGCAATGCCGGATGAGCCGTTGGCGAGCAGGTTCGGGAACCCGCCCGGCAGAACGATCGGTTCCTTGTCTTCCCCGTCATAGGTCTCGCGGAAGTCGATGGCGTTCTCGTCCAGGCCGTCCAGCAGGCGCTTGGCCGTGTCGGTCATCCGGGCTTCGGTGTAACGCATGGCGGCAGCGTTATCGCCGTCCACATTGCCGAAGTTTCCCTGGCCGTCGATCAGCGGATACCGCTGGGCAAAATCCTGCGCCAGGCGCACGAGGGCGTCATAGACCGCTTGATCCCCATGCGGGTGATACTTACCGATCACGTCACCGACCACACGGGCGCATTTCTTGAAACCGGATCCCGGATCCAGCTTCAGAAGGCGCATGGCATAAAGCACGCGCCGGTGAACCGGCTTCAGGCCGTCGCGCACATCGGGCAGGGCCCGGTGCATGATCGTCGACAAGGCATAGGCAAGGTAACGCTCTTCCAGCGCTTCCCTGAGTTCAATGCCTTCAATGCCGCTTGGCGGAGCTACTTCTTTTCCCATGCTTCAAGAGCTAACGTGCTTGGGGCGCCGACACAATCAGAGGGGAGGGGAAATCGCGGAGTTCTGCGGGTTTTCCACGTTTTCAAAAGACCGGGAACGCCAGAAAGTCAGGCCAGATCATCAGGCCCGGATCGTCAGGTCATGAAATCCCAGGGCTGGGCCTCCCGGTAGCCCTTCTCGACAGCGCTGAGCACCGGCGCGCGCAGGAGAGACAGTGACGGGGCCTGAGGCAGGGTGTCGTGCCCGGCCTCGCGGATCCGCTCCAGAAAGAATGAGGTCAGCCTGAAGCCTTCCGCAATATCGGTAAAGCTGATCTCGCCGCCCTGCTGGCGCTGGCCTTCCACCAGAAAGCCGGGCAGGGGCAAGAGCCTATCATGATAGGGCAGGCCCGCCTCCCGGCTCACCGCCCGGCCGGAATTGGGGGAGACATAGGCAAGGTCATCCATGCGGCCCGTGGCAGCGCAAGCGGTCAGATCGAGGCCGAAACCCAGTTCGGCCAGTAGTTCCAGCTCGAAGCGGACCAGGAGCGGGGCAGCCACCTGCGGGCTGTCCATGTGGTCGAGAACGACCGACAGGGCATGGAAAAGCCGCGGATGGGGATCGCGCTCGGGCAGCAGGCGCAGGAGACCGGCCAGATGCTGGACGGAATGGAGCCCGAGCGGTGTTTCCATCAATTGGGCGGCGCGTGACTTCACCGGATCGATGGAAAACTGGCCCATCTGGTCGGTGAGCCGTGCGCGCCAGGTCACCTGCACCTGATTGCCGGGCTGAAGAGCCGGTTGAAGGCGGCGGGATTTCCCGCCGCGCACCACGCCTGCGTGTCGGCCATGGCTTTCGCTCATGATCTCGAGGATCACGTTGCTCTCACCCAGCCTGCGGGCCGTCAGAACGATTGCTTCACCGGTCCATTCCATGGCGCTGTTTTAGCAGCACCGGTGGGCAATTGTCCTGCGGCTTGTCGATGGAAGACGGCACGATGTGCAGAAGTCCGGCAATTCAGGCAAGCACCTGAGCGCAGGCCCTCACCCCAGCCCTCTCCCTGAGGGCTACTAGATTCACACATCTCATTCGTTGGCTTGGGTGTGATTTTGGATGAGATTGAGGCCTTTCCTCATAGCCTGGAACTGGAGCCATCCTTCGAGCATGACAATGGGTCCCGGCTTTCCGTA
>NZ_JACYXI010000028.1 GCF_014842915.1 Roseibium litorale
TTGGGAACAAGCTGATCGAGCGTCACAATCTCGAGCGCTGTCTGGGCGGGGCCGGGCTTCTTCAACATAAAGACACTGAATCAAAAACCACAAGCAAATGCTACGGGTTTGTCAGCAGTCTGAGGCGGCCCGATGAGGCCGCCTTCTTTGCTTTCAGAGATTGCTCTCCTCAGGCAGCCAGCGTCCTGCGCTCCTTCACCTGTAGCAGCACGATCGGCGCCCACAGGACCAGGCCAAGCGCCATGGTGGAGAGGCCGGGAGCGATGAACAGCAGCGACACCAGCCCCACCCACCAGCGCTGCCACTTCGGCATGGGCGCCAGGAAGAAGCCGGAGAAGGCCGTGCCCAGCCCGCCAATGCCCATGGCTGCCCCTGCCAGCGTGATGAAGAACGCCTGCCAGGTGAAGCCGTCGGCGACGATCAGCAGCGAGGGCGAATAGACGAAGACAAAGGGCACCAGCGCCTTGGCAATGCCGAGGCGGAAGGCCGTGTTGCCGGTCTGGAACGGGTTCGCCCCCGCAATGCCCGCCGCCGCATAGGCAGCAAGTGCCACAGGTGGCGTGATGTCGGCCAGAACCCCGTAATAGAACACGAAGAAATGGGCGACCAGCGGCTGAACCTGCTGCACGGCCAGAGCGGGCGCTGCCACCGCCACCAGAATGATATAGGTCGCCGTTGTCGGAATGCCCGCCCCCATGATGATGCAGGCAAAGGCAATCAGGATCAGCGACATGAACAGCGACCACTGAGCAATAGTCGCATAGGACAACGGCCAGAAAGAGCCGAGCACGGCGCCGATGTCATTGGCGGTCTGCACCACCACATAGCCAAGACGGAAGCCGACGCCGGTGAGCGTCACCACTCCAACCACGATGCCGACCGTCGCAGCAGCAGCCCCAACCGCAATGGTGTTGCGGGCGCCATCTCCGAGCGCTTCCCAAAGATCCTTGATGGTGAGCCGGTTGACCGGGTTCAACACCCCGACAATGACGCAGGCAATGATGCCATAAACCGCCGCATAGTCCGGCGTGCGGCCGGTCAGGATCATGTAGACCAGAATGATCAGCGGGATGATCGACAGCCAATGCTGCTTCAGCACGATGCCGAGCTTGGGCAACTCGTCCTTGGTCAGACCGCGCAGGCCCAGGCGCTTGGCCTCCAGATGCACCATGATGAAGATGCCGAAATAATGCAGCAAGGCCGGGAACAGAGCCGCGGCCAGAACATCGCGCAGCGGGATCTGCAGATATTCCACCATGATGAAGGCAGCAGCCCCCAGGATCGGCGGTGTGATCTGACCGCCCGTCGAGGACGTGGCTTCCACGGCTCCGGCGAAATGCGGCGGATAACCAACGCGCTTCATGGCCGGGATCGTCAGGGCCCCTGTGGTCACCGTGTTGGCAATTGAGGAGCCGGAGATGGTGCCCATGAAGGCGGAAGAGAAGATCGCGACCTTTGCGGGGCCGCCGGCATAGCGCCCGGCGATGACCATGGCGAGATCAATGAACAGCTGGCCGAGGCCGATGCGGGTGGCCAGAACGCCGAAGAGAATGAACAGGAAGACGTATTTCGCCATCACACCGATGGCAATGCCGTAGATGCCCTGGTTGGTCATGTAGAGATGGTTGACCAGTCCAAGCCAGCTGGTGCCGCCATGCTTCAACGGGCCGGGCGCATAGGGCCCGTAGAGCGCGAAGAGCATGAAGACAATGGCGATGATCGGCAGGGTTGGCCCGACCGAGCGACGGCAGACCTCAAGCGTTAGCAGAATGAGCGCACTGCCCATGAAGATGTCGAGCTGGGACGGATTGCCGACCCGCTGTGCCAGGGCCTCTGGTGGCAGCAAGGGCAGATAGAGCGCTGCGCCAACCCCGAGAACGGCCCAGATGATATCGAGAAGCGGCACGCCATCCAGACACCACCAGGCCTTGGCCTGAACCTGATCGACGGGACTGCGGCGCCAGGAAAACAGCAGAAACGCAAGGCTGAGCACGAAAGCCAGGTGAATGCCCCGGTGCAGAAGCTCCGGGATCAGGGCGAAGCCGCCTGCATAAAAATGATAGATCGACATGGCAGCCAGAATGGCGCCGATCACATGGGCCGCCTTTGGCCCTGTCGGCCGGAACGCCAGCTCCGGATCATATTTGCGCTCGATCTCCGCCAGTTCTTCCGGCGTCAATTCTTTGCTGCTCATCGCCCCCGCCCTTCTTAGAAAAACTCAATGATCAGAAACACGAAAAGCGGGCTCCGCGGAGCCCGCTTTTCCAGCTTTGCAGCCTTACTTGATCAGGCCAGCTTCCTTATAGAAGCGTTCTGCGCCCGGATGCAGCGGAATGCCGATGCCATCAAGGGCTGTCTCAAGGGTAATCGACTTGCCCTTGGCATGACCGGTGTCCAGCAGGTGGCGGGTCTTTTCGTTCCACAGCGCCTTGGTGATGTTGTAGATCAGGTCGTCAGATTCCTTGGCGGACGTGATCCACTGCGCACCAACGGCCACGGTCGGGGTGTCGCCGACACCTTCGTAAGCGTTGGCCGGAATGTCGGATGCGGAGAAGAAGCCGTACTCCTTGGTCAGGGCGTCTGCGCCTTCACCACTGATCGGCACCAGCTTGATCTTGACGGCGGAAGCCAGTTCCACGATCGCGCCGGTCGGATAGCCGCCAACAAAGAAGAAGGCATCGATCTGGCCGTTGCGCAGTGCGTCGCCAGCCGCGTTCGGCTTCAGAGCTTCTGCGGTCACCTTGTCGACGCCGAGACCGAAGGATTCCAGGATCAGCTTCGCATCCACGTAAGTACCGGAGCCCGGCTCATCCAGGGAGACGCGCTTGCCGGCCAGATCAGCAACGGAGTTGATGCCGCTGTCAGCCAGGGTGACCAGGTGGATATGCTCCGGGAACAGGGCAGCAATGGCGCGCAGGTCTTCTGCGGCCGGCTTGCCTTCCATGGTGCCGGTGCCGGTGTAGGCCCAATAGGCCGTGTCGGACTGGGCGAAACCGGAGTTGCGCAGACCCGAGGAAATGGCGTTGAGGTTATCAACGGAACCGCGCGAAGACACGGCCGAAGCGATCAGGCCCGGCACGCCGCAGCTGCCGCCTTCATCACACGGACGCGAGCCCGGAGGATTGGAGATGGCGTTGGCGATAACGCCGCCGATCGGATAGTAGGTCGCGCCGGTGCCGCCGGTGCCGATGGTGAAGAAATTGATGTCCTGCGCCTGCGCGGCGCCGCCAGCCAGCAGCAGGGCACCTGCAGCCGCCATAGCTTTCATGGACTTGAAAAAGGTCATTCGGACTTCCTCTCTGTTTCAAGGACTTGCAGCTGACGTTGATAGGCGCCCGAACCAGGCAGGCCGCCGGAGCTGACAGCTAAAGGCTGAGCGCTTGATGGTTGCGCTCTTGTTTGACGAACATGCTAGCGATGTCCCTAGAGCCCTAAACTCAGCAGAAAATGCAGACGATTTCAATGGCTTAAATGGAGAAAAACGGCCTGAAGCGTCCTCCCGCCGCTTTGCAGGCGGGGATCAGTTGCCGCGACGGAGGAAACAGGCACGTTCCGGACCAGTTGCCACCTCATGAGAGAACTGTCTGTGCACCGCAACAGACAACCGAGGCCCGTACGGCAGGCAAAGCGCTTAAGAGGAACTCTTTGAAAACCAACTATGTTTTTGGGAAGTGGTGCCCGGAGGCGGATTCGAACCACCGACACGCGGATTTTCAATCCGCTGCTCTACCAACTGAGCTATCCGGGCATCTTGGCTGCGGAGTGTTCCGCCGCGCTGAAAGCTTGGGTCTTATAGAAGCTGGCAAAGCGCTTGTCCAGCGCCTCAAAGACTTTTTTAAGCGGCATTTCAGAAGCAGCTCTAAAGACCTGAAAAAATCGCAGAAAAGCTTATGTTTCAGTAGTTTGCACAAGCTCTCCCGCCTGGGGAAAACCTGATCCGGGGCGATTTTCTCCAACCCTCGCCGATGGCCTCCCCTTCCCGCTGCTCCCGGAGGCAGCGGGGCGAAAATCAGGGATCTTAATTCAACCCGAACGAGGAGACCGGTCCCGGAGCAAGGCAGGGACGGCGAGAGGGAGACCATCGCGATTTCGGCATGCCCTTAAATTCAAAGGCCGCTTCAAGGGCGGCCTCAGACTGCTGACAAAGTAGGATTTCTTCCCGTTCGTCATGGCCGGGCTTGTCCCGGCTATCTGCAAGCCATTGACTTATATAGGTCCTCGGCACAAGGCCGAGGATGACGATGGAGAGGCCACAGGTGTGTCATCACTCAAAGGCCGCCTCGAGGGCGGCCTTTGAGGTCTTATTGCAGGGCGCCGGCAGTGATGCCGGTGGCGGACCAGCCGGCACCGTCCGTCGCGGTGAAGTTGCCCATGACACCATCCATGACGCTGTCCGGGCCGGTGACCACGGAGGCGTTGAACTGGCCCTGCATCGTTTCGCCAGCACCGGTAATCGAGCCACTGAACAGATTGGCGCCTGACTCCGTCGTGACTTCGGCCATGCTTGCTCCGAAGTTCCGGCCATCGAAGTTCGTGACCGCAGCGGTTGCATTGCGGGTGCTGAAGTTGACTTCCATACCGAAGTTGCCAGCCGCCAGATACTGCGCGCCGTTGTTCACGACGCTGCCCACCGCATGCCCCGCGTAAGTGGCTGTGCCGGTGGACGGAAGATCCGCGCTCTGGGTGGCGTTGCCGGCAACCCAGGTGCCAAGATGCATGTTGTCGTAGCGTTCGCCGTTGGTCAGGTTGGCCTGAGCATCTGAGCCATTCAGCTGGACCGACGCGCCCCAATAGCCCCATTCCAGGAAGGCGCAGGTGCAACGGTTGACGCCTGCGAAAATATCCGCATCGGCTCCGGGCAGCAGCGTATCGGGAATGAGATAGCTGTTGGGATTGTCTCCCTCTGGCTGGGTTACGGTGACATTGTTGTCGGTCACCACATAGGCAGCCGAAGTGTCCCGCTGCTCCCGCGCTGCATAGGTGTCATTGTCGATGAACGTGCCGCGGCCACTGTCTCCGCCATTCGTATTCCGTCCGAAGCCGAAGTGATAGCTGTCCAGCTCGCTGTCTGCGTTCAGCACATCCTCGACCTTGACTTCGGCGGTCAGGGTGTTGGCGTCCGGCAGGAATGTGAGGGTGAGATCATCCACGCTGCTGCTGGCGAAAAGCTTGGGCTGAAGAACGCCACCCACCACATTGGTGCCCGATTCAAAAACGCCCGTCGCGAAACCGGCAAGCGTCCGCTGGGTCCGCTCGAACGATGACACCGGCGTTTCGTGATCCAGCACGCCCACATGGAAGCTCATGCTCAAAGTATCTGTTTGATCAAGCGTATTAGGGCGCAGAATATACCCCTCACCATATGGATCTTCGTTGTCAACAGCTCCCCCGATGAGGAAGCTTTGGGCATCGGACCCAAAGAAATTTGAGCCATCCGGGCCGCTGATGGTCTGAATGGCACCGCCGTAATGCGCACCTGACTGGCTGGCGTCCATCCGGTGGCTGCCGCGGCGGCCTGTGTCGTAGGTCAGAGTGCCGTTATCGTCAAAGATGTTTCCTACCGCGAGAGAGATGAAGGACTTTTGACTGCTCCCAGTTCCCTGGATAAGGAAGGAGCTGGCCAGAACCTGAGAGTTCCGAAGCGTCGACGGATCCCTCTGGATCATGAGAAGCTCGGTGGTTTCAATCTCTTCCATGAAGCTCGTGCCCATCAACTGGGCGACGAGCGGGTTCATGAACAGGGCGTCCGTCTCAAGCGGGATCAGCCCGCCATCGCCCGTTTCCGTTCCCATGACAAACGTAGTGAGCGGATCGGAGGATAGACTGTATTCCCGCACCTGGGCTTCAGTCTTGTTGAACTGGCTCCAGTCGGTTCCAACCCCATAGAGGCCCAGGATCATGTTTGCGCCATCAGGATCATAGACCGGGCCGTTGGTATCAAAAGAGACCGCCGGAAAATGCGCAAAGGCAACGAAGTCCTCGTTGCTGACCTGAACACCACGGCCAAACCCGCTGATTTCCCCATAGGACGGATCGAAATCGACCGAAGCGGCAGGAACGGTGACAGCACCGTTTTGCTGAATCACATCCTCATCGTCGTTCAGGTAGGTCTGGCTGTAAAAGAAGAGCGACGGCTCTTCTCCATAGATGAACTGGAACAGCGGATTTCCATCCACCTGAGCGTAAAACAGCTCCGTTGCAGATCCGGAATAGATTTCGCCGCCGGTAAAAATGACATTCTCGTTGATACCGTCAGAACCACCCAAAATCCCCTGGGCGCCCGGGTTGTTCACAACAATGCTTGGGTTCCAGGACGGAGTGAACGTATCCCCCGCCTTCAGGATCCGCACCTGAACGGTGACAACCTCGGGCTCCGGTTCGGGCTGCGGGTTTTCTTCCGTGATTTCCTCTACGGTCTCGTCCTGTGTGGTTTCCTGGATCTGGACGAGCGTCTCGTCCGTCTCAGTCACTTCCGTTGACTGAACCACCTCAGGCTTCGGCGCCGGCAGGGTGTTCGTCACCCCAAGATCGGAGTTCGCCTGGGTGAAGCCGGAATCCGTGACGGATGCTTCCGTCGGCTTTTGCGTTGCTCCGCCGCTCTGCCCCGGCTTGCCGGACAAACCCTGCTGGACGCCGCCAAGATCAGCCTGGGTGGTCCGGCGAACCTCTGAGCTTGCTCCGCCTCCGCTGACCTGCAGCGTATACCCGGCTTCATAAACCCGGTTGGTTTCACCATTGCGGCCGGTAAATGTCAGTTCCTCGCCAAACAGGAGCGAAAAGACGCCGCCACCCGAGGTCAGATCCATGTTCGCGATGCCGCCGCGGATCCCGATGGTGCCGACCGGCGTGTTCACATTGACCCCGGCCTTGTTCTTCGACAGCTTGCCGCCGACGAAACGCGCAACACCCTTGCCAAGGCTCGCGACCAGCTTGCCCTGACCCGTGTTGGGATCATAGACGAACTCGTCGATCACCAGATCGGAATTCGGGCCGACCGTGAATGTGGAGCCGTCAACGAGCAGAACCTGGACCAGACCGGACCCGGTGGTCTCAATCCGCTCCCGGTAGATGACGTTGTCGCCAAGAACCTTGGTCTTGCGGCTGAGGCCCGGCGCAGTGCCAAACGCGGAGGTGTTGACGGCAGCGGCTACACCGACCTGGGATGCGGCCATGGCCGGAGCTGTGATCACACCCGCTGCGGTGACAGGAACAATCGCGGCCAGAAGGCCGAAATAACGAAGTCTTTGAATATGGCGGCGGGTCATGAAAAGCCCCTTTAAAAATTCTTCGCAACAGACACCATCGCCGAAGCGTTGCTGTAGGTCGCCAGATCATAATTGGAATAAACGCGCCGGAATTCGCCGGTCAGACCGATCGAAAAGTCATTCTTCAGTGGCACATTCAAGGCGGCGCGCACCCAGCCCTCATGGTCGTTCTGGCTGTCGTTCTTGTTGATCAGCGGATCCGGGCTGTCATAAAGGCGGCGGATATAGCCGGCTTCCAGGTCGATGGACCAGCGGTCAGGAAGAGCCTGGAACGGCGAGGCAAACTTGTAGGTTGCCCCAACGCCGCCACCGATTTCATAGCTCTGTTCCCACGCCTTGGCGGTTTCTTCATAATCGCCGAAGATCAGCGTCCGGCCTGCCCAGTTCTGGGAGAACTGGTGCGTCAAGGTCAATCCGCCTTTGTAGAAATGGCCATTGCGATCGGACACAGTCGAATAGGTGACCGTGTCATGGTACCAGCGGTAGCGGAACTCGAACTTGCCCGAGAGCGTCGTCGCCGGATCCACGCGCCAGGCGAAGCGGGACCCCAGACCCATGGCACCAAGGTAATTGGCGGTATCCAGGCGCACGCCGGACAAAATGCCGTAGAAACCAAGACGGGCGTTGTCGACATTGAACCGCCGCATGTTGAACGACGGCCCAAAGGTCAGTTCCGCAAGGCCGGTGTCCAGCTTCGACAGGTCTGCGTAGCGGGCGCCAAAGAGCAGAAGATCGGCTTCCAGAAGGTCGCCCTGCGTGCCGAGATCATAACCGCCATGGAGAGAGGCTGCGGCAAACCCGTTGACGTCGGACTGGCCGGTCGAGGTCTGGTTCAGCAGGAAATTCACGCCATTCAGATTGACGCTTCGGTCGCCGGGACCTGCATTCGCGTTGCTCTGATACCGCGCTCCGGCAATCACCGTCGCGCGGAACTTCGCGGGATTCTCGCTGGTGCCGATGGCAACGAGATACTCATCGACCCTTTGCTGAACCTCCGGCGGCACATCAGGTCCTGAGATCGCGCTTTCAAAGTAGCTGCGGGCAACATCCGTGCTGCCCAGACGGAAATAAAGCACCCCGAGTTCCAACTGAACACGCGGCAGACCCGGCGCATAGATCAGCATGCGTTCAAACGTGCCGATCGCGGCTTCATAATCGCCGATCTGAGCGGAAATCATCGCGTATTCGAATGAAACGTCGAGATTGTCCGGCTGTTTCAGAAGAATCGTCAGCAAATGCGCCTGCCGGGCCTTCAGTTCATTGCTGGCCTGAGGATTCGCCCCCTGCGCAAAAGCTGACGAATCAGGCGCTACAGCCAAAAAACAAATCCCAAGACAAATGAATAAGTTAAAAATTGATCTGCAATTGACCGGCATGCCCCCGCCGCCCCCTCTAAATTCACAACTATTGAGATTACAAAAATTCAGGGCACCCTGCTAGCCTGACGTTTCGTAAAGTTTCCACACGTAACTCAAATACCACAAAGCCCTAAGCGCAATTCAGGCACATCCCCCAAATGGGGAATGAAACGGCATGGTCCTCAAGAATTTAAAACGTAAAAAGGCGCCCCGCAGAACGAGGCGCCTTCCAGATCACTTTGATCCTTGCCTGACGTGGTCAAAGCTTATTTGGCGGTAATGCGGCCATCCGTGTAGGGAGTGTAGCCATTTTTCGCAGCCAGATAATCCGCAACAACATCTGCGAGGTCCGGACCGAAGTCATAGGCATTCATGCCGGCAGCTGCGAACACCTTGTAGCCGTCACCGCCTGCGCGCATGTAATTGTTAGATACAACTCCGTACACCTTCTCCGGATCGATCGGGACGAACTTGCCGTCTTCCTCAACCATAACGTCAGAGATCCGCTCGCCTGCCGGCTTGGACTTGTCAAAGGTGTATTTCAGGCCGGAAACCTGAGAGAAACGGCCTGCTCCCTCTTCCACCTGGCTGGCACCATTCTCAAGCGCCTTGACAACGTCCGCACCTTTGAGCTGGAAGGTTGCCAGCGTGTTCTGGAACGGCAGAACCGTCAGAACCTCGCCCTTGGTGACCGGACCAGCATCAATGGACGCGCGCAGACCGCCACCGTTCTGAATAGCGATCTGGATGCCCTGCGCCTTGACGCGGTCCAGCATGGCGTCAGCGACCAGATTGCCCATCTGGCATTCCTGCGCACGGCAGATGGTGCGGTCAGCTTCGATCACGCCGGTGCTTTCGGCAACCACCTGGTTGCGGACTTCATCCAGAGGCTTGGCCAATTCCGCGACCCGGGCCAGAACAGCTTCATCCGGCTTCACGGACGCATCGAGCAGGATCGGTTCGCCTTCCGCCTTAATCACATTGCCTTCGTCATCGAAGGTGATTTGGACATCGCCAAGATACTTGCTGTAGGCATAGGCAGTCACGATGGGCACGTCCTTGCCGTCCGGGCTCTTCACCACGGTCGGATACGGGCCCTCAGCCTTTTCCTGTGTGTTGGACAGGAGCGTGTGCGAGTGGCCGCCCACGATCACGTCGATACCCGGAACGGTCGCCGCGATTTCCTTGTCCTTCGGCAGGCCTTCGTGGGTCAGCGCGATGATCTTGTTGACGCCTTCAGCCTGAAGCTTGGCAACCGCCGCCTTGAGGGCGTTTTCGGAATTGATGAAGCCGACGCCAGCGCCCGGAGAAGAGGTTTCAACCGTATCTTCAGCCAGGGAGGAGATCACGCCGATCTTTTCGCCGCCACGCTCGAACACGAGGGTTTCTGCAACCCGGTCCTTCAGAAGCGGCTCGTTGGCCATGTCCAGGTTGCTGGAGATAACCGGGAACTTCACCTTGTCGAGGAAACCTGCAAGACCGGCCGGACCGTCATCGAACTCATGATTGCCGACAGCCATGGCATCATAGCCAATCAGATTCATGAACTCGGCAGCCGCGGCGCCCTTATACGAGGTGTAGAAGAGCGAGCCCTGGAACTGGTCACCGGCATCGAGCAGCAGGTAGTTCTTTCCGTCGAGTGCCTTGCGCATCTCGTCGACCTTCGCCTTCACACGGGCGACGCCGCCAAAGCACTTACCTTCAGCTTCATCTTCCGCCCCGCAGGTCGAGTCGTACTTGTTAATTGACTCAATGCGCGAATGCAGATCGTTCGTGTGCAGGATGGTCAGGGTGTAGTCCGCGAAAGCGGCGCCAGAGAATGCCGCAGTCAGAGCAAGCGCCGAAGCGCCAAACAGAAACTTTTTCATCAGAGCCTCGCCTTTGATCCGGGTCGTTGCCCGGCCCTCGCGCCCATCACCAGCCATTGAAATACGGGCCGGCATGAACCGCAATCATCAACAGCAGGAGACCGGAAGCAGCCGGCGTGTTTGCCGGCAGGCTTTCCTCCCCAACTGCCGAACCCGTCTATGCCACGGGTTTACGAGATCCATTATGACAGTGAAGAATTTTTCACGACAAGCGATATTTTTTACAAGCTTGCCCAAACAGTCGGCAAATCAGACGATCTGCCGTCTGAAATGAGAGCATCCCACCAAAATTATTAGCCGGTGAAGGTATCCGTGTCCGGATCGTCAATGTCATCGGTCTCCACGACCGGGATGGAATAGCCCTCGGAGAACCAGCGGTGCAGATCCACCTTGGCGCAACGCGGCGAGCAGAAGGGATAGTCTTCCGTGGTCGAGAGCTTGGAGCAGATCGGACAGGGGCGCATGCGGCGCGTGTTTTCTGCCGGTGTCTTATCCGGTGTCTGGGTCATGTCGCCCTCTCTCGTATGAATTGGCAGCCGGCGGCAGGATTGGCCTACGTGCCGGAAAATGAGGTCAACCGGCGGCAGACGCTGCCCATTTCCCGTGGACAGGATAGCCGGAAGCCGACAGCAGTGTCATGGTCTCGCTCAGGGGCAGACCGACAACATTTGGATAGGAACCGGTGAGCTTGGTCACGAAGCTGCCGGCAAGCCCCTGAATGGCATAGCCGCCTGCCTTGCCGCGCCACTCGCCCGAGGCGATGTAGCTGTCCATCTCGCGGCGGCCAATGCGCTTGAAGCGCACGCGGCTCTCCACCACCTTGGTCCGCACCCTGCCATCTGGCGCATGAACGCAAATGCCGGTGAAGACACGGTGGCCGCGCCCCGACAGAAGGGACAGACAGGCAAGGGCCTGATCGGTCAGCTCGGTCTTGGGCAGGTTGCGGCGCCCGACAGCAACAACCGTATCGGCTGCAAGAACCAGCGCACCCTTCAGATCAGAGGAGGCATCGGCGACTGCCCGTACGGCCGCCGCCTTTTCCTTGGCAAGGCGCAGAGCCAGCGCGCGCGGTGTTTCCAGCTTGCGCGGTGTCTCGTCAATATCGGCAGGCAACAGATGATCGGGCTCGATGCCGATCTGCTGCAGCAGAGCCAGGCGGCGCGGTGATGCGGACGCCAGGATCAATGAAGGTGCCATAGTCATGCCTGCCAGGGCCTTGTTTCGGTGACGCTGCGAGGGTCTACTTGAAACGGTAGGTGATACGACCCTTGGTCAGATCGTACGGGGTCATTTCGACAAGAACCTTGTCGCCAGCCAGAACGCGGATGCGGTTCTTGCGCATACGTCCAGCCGTGTGGGCAATGATTTCATGATCATTTTCAAGTTTCACGCGAAAGGTCGCGTTGGGCAGCAGTTCCGTGACGACGCCCGGGAACTCCAGAGCTTCTTCCTTGGCCATATGGTATCCTGATTAAGGCGTTCAGATGAGCGGCGAACCTAACGGATCGCCGCTGGAAAGTGAACCGTTGTTTCCGCGCTCTTTCCCACAAAAGCGCCGATTCAGCAAGCTCTACGAATTTTGGCGGCGAAGTGGGACGCGTAAGCGCCTCTTCCACCGGAGAAAGGCGGACTGCAAAGAGACTGTTATCCCGGCACCAGGCGCCCTCACTCAGAGCGGAATATCGCGAGACTCGAAGGGTCTGCAGCCCCTCCCCTAGCCGCTCGGCGCAGGCGTCCAGGCCAGGCGCTTCTTGATCCGCATCAGGAGCTGGTCGCGGATGCCCCGGTAGGCATCCATGATCTGCTCCCGGCTGCCGGTGGCAAGGGTCGGATCCATTGTTGGCCAGTATTCAACATCGACCGCCTCCGTCCGGGTCAGCTCGAGCGCCTTGTGGTGCGCCTCCGGCGCAAGCGTGATGACGAGATCGAAGCCCGACTCATCCAGCTCGTCGAAGGTCTTGGGCTGATGCTTGCTGGTGTCCATGCCGATTTCCGCCATCACGGCATCGACAAAGGGATCCCTCTCGCCCTTGCGAACCCCCGCAGAACGCACATAGATCTGATTTGGAAACAGGTTGCGGGTAATCGCCGCAGCCATGGGTGAGCGCACCGCATTCATGCTGCAGGCAAATAAAACCGCAGTCGGACGGACGCCCGGCCCGGTCACTCCGCTCACCCTTTCCAGTGCAGGGCGTAGACGAGGGTGAAGAGACGCCGGGCCGTCACCATGTCGACCGTGATCTTGCCCTCCAGACGCTCCATCAGAATGGACGAGCCTTCATTGTGCACACCGCGCCGTCCCATATCGATCGCCTCGATCTGGCTTGGCGAGGCGTGGCGGATCGCCTCATAATAGCTCTGGCAAATGAGATCATAGTCCTTAACCACCTTGCGCAGCGGCGACAGGGAAAGGACATGGGTGACCAGCACGTCTCCGGCCTCGCTCCGGATTTCCAGAACCAGCCGCTTTTCCACCACGGAAAGGCGCAGAACATAGTTCGAGACAGGCAAGCCAACCGGCTGGAACTGATTTTCCTCGATCAGGTCATAGATGGCGACGGCACGGTCATGTTCGACATCCGGTGTCGAACGGGCAATGGATTCCTCGTCCAGAATGACATCGACCAGTTTTCCGCCGACGTCTCCCGCCTTCAGAGCGGCCGCTTCATCCATGCCTGACACTCCCTGCTGTTGACCCTGCCATCACTTCCGCAACGTTCCTCCCAGACCTTGCGTCCGCCTCAAAGGTTGAGGCGGACCGCGACCGACCGAGCATGACCGGCAAGGCCCTCCGCCTCACCCAGCACAATGGCTGCAGGGCCGATCTCCCGCAAGGACTCCGGCGTACACTTGAGGATAGACGTCCGCTTGACGAAGTCGAGAACGGAAAGGCCAGACGAAAACCGGGCTGAGCGGGCCGTCGGCAGAACATGGTTCGAGCCGCCAACATAGTCGCCCACCGCTTCCGGCGTGTGACGGCCCATGAACACGGCGCCCGCATTGAGCACCTTCAAAAGGAGCGCTTCCGGATCGGCAACGGCCAGCTCAAGATGCTCGGCGGCGATCCGGTTGACCAGCGGCATCGCCTCGTCCAGGTCTTTCGTGACGATGACCGCACCGAAATCGCGCCAGCTGGCACCCGCAATCGCCGCCTTTGGCAAGGTCTTCAGCTGACGCTCGACGGCCTCTTCCACGGCGGCAGCGAGATCCGCGCTGTCGGTGATCAGGATCGACTGGGCCACCTCGTCATGCTCGGCCTGGGCCAGAAGATCCGCTGCCAGCCAGTCCGGATCGTTCTCCGCATCGGCGACGACCAGAACTTCCGACGGACCGGCGATCATGTCGATGCCGACGGTGCCGAACACGCGGCGCTTGGCAGCCGCCACAAAGGCATTGCCCGGACCCACGATCTTGCTGACCGGCGCAATGGTTTCTGTCCCAAATGCCAGCGCGGCAACGGCCTGTGCCCCGCCAATGCGGTAGATCTCGGAAACGCCAGCCAGACGGGCAGCCGCCAGAACCTGCGGGTTCAGATCCCCGTCCGGGCTGGGCACCACCATGACGATCCGCTCGACGCCCGCCACCTTGGCCGGCACTGCATTCATCAGAACGGAACTTGGATAGGATGCCTTGCCGCCGGGCACATAAAGACCGACGGCCTCGATGGCCGTCCAGCGCGAGCCAAGCTCAACCCCAACCGGATCGGTGTAGCGGTCATCCTTCGGCATCTGCCGGGCGTGGTGGCTTTCGATCCGGTCGCGCGCCAGCGACAGGGCATCCAGAACATCCTGCGGCACAGCCTTCATAGCCGCTTCGATCTCAGCTTCAGTCACCCGCAGATCGGCCATGGAGCCAACGCTCAGACGGTCAAACCGCGCGGTGTACTCAAGAACCGCCTCATCCCCGCGCTTGCGGACATCCTCCAGAATATCCCGGACGATATGATCGACATCTTCGGACACTTCGCGCTTGCCAGACAACAGCCCGGTGAAGCGGGTCTCAAAATCGGCGTCCAGAGTTGAAAGACGTATCGCCACGCTAGAGGCTCCTCAGTTCCAATGTCAGGGAGGCGAAGCCTCCAGTTTTCAGCACAGGGCAGCTTTGGGGCAGCTTCAGGCCCGGACCCCAATCTGTCAGGTGTCAGTCCAGTTCGTGGCTCGGAAGATTGGGTGTGGACCAGGCAGCGCCGAGATCGGCCATCTGAACCTCAATGCATTCGACGGTCAGCACGAGGGCGGCTCCGCCAGCGAAGGTCAGCCGGATCCGGCCTGCGGGCGCATCGGTCTCTTCAAATGTAACGGCCAGAAGCTCAAGCACGGTGTCTCTGGTGTCCTGACGGATGCCGGAGACCTTCATGTCCAGTACCCGCGAGACAGACAGCGCGGTCCTGCGGCGCTCGTGCTGCCGGCTGCGCTTATCCCGCGCCTTGTCCCAGACGAAGCGGTTCATGACGAACACGGCCTTCTGCTCACGCGGCATATAGCGGATGTCGCCGACGATCATCACGGCATCCTGAACATGGGCGGAAACGACCTGAAGGTCTTCGGCATCGAGAGCGGCAAGTCTCAGACGGTCCATGGCGTGCAGCGTCATCCCTGATGGCGGCCGGGCCGGAAGGCCGGCGGCGAAGTCCAAGTGTCCGGCGGCCGGGCTGCGGCCGCAAATCAGACGGGCAGCCCGGAGGCTGCCCGCAGGATCATGACCTAACGGCTAAATCCGGCTTTGACAATCCGGTAGAAAGCGGCAGATCAGCCGGAAATGCGCTCGATCTGCGCTCCGCAGCGGGTCAGCTTGTCTTCAAGCCGCTCGAAACCGCGGTCCAGATGATAGACGCGGCTGACATGGGTCTCGCCTTCTGCAGCAAGACCGGCAATCACCAGGGACACGGAGGCTCTGAGGTCCGTTGCCATGACCGGCGCGCCGCGCAGGGTGTTGACCCCGTCGACAATGGCGGTGCGGCCATCGATATGGATCTGGGCACCTAGACGGGCCAGTTCCTGAACATGCATGAACCGGTTCTCGAAGATGGTCTCAGTGATGCAGCTGCGGCCACCTGCGCGGGTCATCAGCGCCATGAACTGGGCCTGAAGATCGGTCGGGAAGCCCGGGAACGGCGCGGTGGTGATATCCACCGGCTGAATGCCGTTGCCATTGCGGTAGACGCGCAGCCCTTCTGGAGTTTCCGTGATGTCCGCGCCGGTCTGGCGCAGGATCTCGATCGCGCTTTCCAGAAGATCGGCGCGGGCGCCCTGCAGCAGCACATCGCCGCCGGTCATGGCAACGGCCATGGCGTAGGTGCCGGTTTCGATCCGGTCGGCGACGACGGCATGATGCGCGCCGTGCAGGCGCTTGACGCCCTGAATGCGGATGGTCGGGGTGCCCGCGCCTTCGATCTGAGCGCCCATGGCCTTCAGGCAATTGGCGAGATCCACCACTTCCGGCTCACAGGCCGCATTGACGATTTCCGTCTCGCCATGGGCAAGGGTCGCAGCCATCATGATGGTGTGGGTCGCACCGACAGAGACTTTCGGGAAAACGACGCGGTTGCCGGTCAGGCCCTGCGGCGCCTTCACAACCACATAGCCGGCCTCGATGTCGATATCTGCACCAAGGGCCTTAAGGCCGTCGATGAAGAAGTCGACCGGACGGGTGCCGATGGCGCAGCCGCCGGGCAGAGACACGCGGGCTTCGCGCATGCGGGCAAGCAGCGGGCCGACGACCCAGAAGCTGGCGCGCATCTTCGAGACCAGCTCGTAGGGCGCGGTCGTGTCGACGATTTCACGCGCGGTCAGATGCAGGGTCTGGCCTTCCAGCTCATCCTGGCCGTTGCGCTTGCCGTTGACCGAATAGTCGACGCCATGGTTCTGCAGGATCTGGGTCAGCAGGGCGACATCGCGCAGGCGCGGCACGTTGCTGAGCGTGAGGGTCTCGTCCGTCAGAAGAGAGGCGATCATCAGCGGAAGGGCCGCGTTCTTGGCGCCGGAAATCGGGATCACCCCATTCAGCGCAGAGCCGCCCACGACCTTGATGCTGTCCATACCGCTTAAACCCCCAAGAAGTCTGTCTCACCCCGGCGCAAGCAGACGCCCGGCGCGGAAATCTATGTATTGCTCCGCCGTCTACACGCAAGATGTGGCCTGCGCAAGGCAATGACTTGGCGGAAGCCGGGAGTTTTGCGGCCCAAACCGGGCAAGGGCGGGTCATCCTGCGGAAGCTGCGACGGTCAACACGGCCCAGAGGACCACTGAGAGCGATGGCAAACCTCTCCACTGCGCCATCCCGGACGACGTGACGGAGATCCGGGATCCCGCCTATAGTCTCATGTTGGATTCAGGACAGGTCCCGGCTCAAGGCCGGGACGGCGCGGAGAACCCTCTGAAGCCTCGCGTTTGTCAGAAGCCAATGACCTCTCAAGAGGCCCGCTCTTTGGCTGCAGCCTTGCGGCGGCGGAGATTTGCCCGCAGCGCTTCGGCAAGACGTTCCTCGCGCGTCGGCTTTGCAGGCTTTTTCTTCGCCTGCCGGCTTTGGGCAAGCTCTTCAGAAGACCGGGTTTCGTCCTGGCCGGCCCCGCCCGTTCCCTCTGCCTCGGCATCGCTCATGTCGGATGTCCCTGAACTCTTGTTCCTGAAAGGCGGAGATGTCCGCCCTGCCCCATTTTGATCCTTGCTCCTTCCTGCCTCAAGCCCGATCACGGGGCAAGGGTTATGGACGCGCCTGTCCACGTTGGAGACGTCACACTAACCGGTCCTGCCCGGCAAAGCTTTCCACAGCCATGATGCGCCCTCCTGAAAACTGCCAAGCCCTTGTTCTGCGCCATTTTTCACGCTCGTTCCGCAGGTTCGAAACCTCTTGCGCGGGTCCAAACCAGCTCTTCTCAAAAAAACCGGAAGAGGACGCTTGCGCCCCCCGGCCAACTGTGGCAAAAGCCACCGCATTCCGGTTGGCCCCGCCGCCGGAGTCAAGCAAACGGTTCTTCCGCTCCTGACCCTCAGGCTGGTTTAAAACCAGAGGAAACACCGCAGATGCTGCCGTAGCTCAGGGGTAGAGCACTCCCTTGGTAAGGGAGAGGTCGAGAGTTCAAATCTCTCCGGCAGCACCATTTTTCATCACAGGATATTCAGAGCACATTAAACCGCCTAACGCCTTGAAAGGTAAGGTAGTTTCATAGTTCAAAAAGCCGCGTTCCTTGCTATATTTAAAAGGCCCTAAAAACACCAAACGAAGCACAATTTTCTGCAGGTCTGACCGGCCAGAATCCCATATTTTCCGCGGGTTTGTAAGGAACCGCATGGATAGTTCAAACAAATCTCCTCGGCTGTACCGAGCCTTGCCCGAATTCTTTAGTTTTTCAGCCATCACAAGCTTCTCTTTTTCGAGCATTTCAATCTTGTTTTCATAGGCGGAGATAACACGCGGGTTCGACGCATCAACGGCGCGATCCACAATTCGCTCAATCTCCTTTTCCAGCCCAACCATCTTCTTCTGGATCGCGACTTTCATCTCTTTTGCCTGCGCCTCAAACTGATCCCAACAATGATGGAACATGGCCGAGGCCATAGCAGTCAGCTCTCTTGATGGTTGGATTGCTGCCAGAAGCTTTTGAAAGTCTGCTTCCATCACTTCGCGCCTGATACCCTTGCCATAGAGATCGCATGACCTGTTACGACAGCGATAGTAGGCATAGGGCTGGCGGCAGCCGCGACTCCATCCAGCAGTTAGCAGGGTGTTGCAGCACGAACAGGACACAGCTCCCCGCAAAGGGAAGTCATCATTGATGTCTTTTCGGGCCGGGGCGTAAACGCCTCTATCCAGCTTGTCGATGATACGCTGATGCGTTCGCTTGCTAATCAATCCCTCATGATTTCCCTCACGGACGGAAATGCCCCACTCTTCGCTATAGACGTAACCCGCATAGATCGGTTTGCGCAGTAATCGCGGCACCGTTTGGGGGCGAAGCCGACCACCCGGCATGTCCTTCGGGAAATAGGGATCATTTTCCAAGTAGCGCTGCACTTCGGTCTGTGACGCAAAGAGGCCGGAAGCAAACCCCTCTAGAGCGTTGCGGACAACACTTGCTAAAGGCTCATCCGGGACCAGCTCTTTTCCACCTTGACGTGATTTCACATATTTGTAGCCGACGGGTGCCCGAAACACCCAAAAGCCCTGCTCAAGACGCGCGATACTCTTTTGACGATTTTGCCGGGCCATCGACTCCCGTTCGTAGGCTCCTGCGGCGGCAGTCACCGTTTCATTGAGCTTGCCTTCTGGGGTATCTTCAAAATTGAAGTTCAGGCATTCCCGAATAGCACCGCGCTCATGCATCAAACGGCGAAGCTTCAAGTGGAATTCCACATCGCGCGCGTATCGTTTCAAATCGTCGAAAATCACGACAAACTGTTCGTTCGGATGGTCGTCAAGATATCGAAGGAGAGCGACCATGCCCTTGCGCTTCATAAAATCACCACCACCCGACACATCGTCAGGGAAAACCTCTTCTACCGAATAGCCCTTGGCATCAGCATATTGACGACAGCGGTATTCCTGGCTGCTTAGGCCGCTTCCGTCTTTGGTTTGTTTTTTTCCTGAAACGCGGCAGTAAATGACCGCTTTTTTAGGTTCTTGCGCCGCCTCCTTAAATTTCTGCATGACAGACTCCTATTCCTCACGGCACTAATAAGTGCCATGGCAATTCCATAAATTATTGTTTGCTTTGAGATATCTTACCGCGACTTGCGGAAGATTTGGCAGGAATGTTGTTTTCCTCGCCAATTTGTCCACATACGCCCTCGACTTGCTGAAACGGATGAATTTCAAAGCCCCAGGACATCATCTGGTGGATAATACTCCAAACGAGCTGAGCGTATTCCCTTCTCCATTCCTCAGGAATTTCCTGATTATCGAGATGATGGGCGAACAGCTCGTAATCGACCAACACAGATGGGTGAGACAATATACGCTCCGTGTCGATTGGCATTAGGGCCGGATTATCAAGATAAGTCTCTATGTCTTGCTTGTTCATTTGCAGCATCCCTCCTTTCTCATGGGTGTGATGCGCGGTGCCCAACCAGGCACCGCGTCTAAACGTTGAGACCATGTCGATTACGGCTCGGGAGAGTAATCAGGAGCCGGAGAGGAACGCCTATGCTCCGGTGCATTGTCCATTACGCGTTGCTGTTCTTGAGCGAGGCGCTGCCTATCCCAGTTCTGGTTCTCCTGTTGAACCGGCCCGGTTTGCGCCTGTTGGCGTGAATTCTGCGCTGTCCTATCTTGCTTTTTGAGGGATTGAATCAGCTTGATCGCGTCACGCTGAAGGCTGTGCGCAATCAGCATTTGATCGTCCGTCAGGAGATGGGTTTTCTGCCACTCTCCATTTTTGTCCTTATAGGAACGCGTCGTTTCGATTTCATGGAACACGCCGCCGTCATGCCTATCGCGAGGCCACACGGTGACTTGAATGTTCTTAAATCTAAAATTCTCTACCGGACCTTGGTTTTCTTGAGGCTGAGTAGTCATATTTCTTTTCCTTTCATTTTTTTCGTATCAATACTCAAAATATAAGGAATAAAATCCTATATTTTGAGTAACGTCAATGATTTTGTTCTTTTTTTGCTCTCCTTTTCTGCAAATTGAACGTCATCATGAAGGTTCAATACTCTTCTTAACCTGCGGGTTATCTATCTCACGCTCGTACGGTTCCTTCACGCCCACTCCCGCCTGTGCCATCACGCGGTCCTGTTGCTCCTTGAGCCAAGCTCGGCAGGCATCATGGTCTTCTCTGTTCTTTAAGAACGAACGGGGTGGGCGCAGGTTATGTTGCGGGTGAGCTTCCTTGATCGTTCCCGAACTTCGCTCAACTTGCTCATCACGGCGTTCGGCTTCGGACTTCGAAAGATCGTCCATCTGTCTGGCTATGAACGGATCACGCGAGGTATTAAAATCCCACCAGACGTTCGGCAGGTTTTGCGCGGCATCGCCAATAGGCCACGGATGATCATCCAGATAATCCCGATAGGTAGATTGCGGGCGGGAACTTTTTTGGGTCACGTCCTCACCTCCAATCATCAGGGTTGATGAGTGCGAAGAATGGGCAATCAGGTGGGAAGTCCGGCGTCACCAGCCCTTCAATGCCCAGATAGGTGCAATGGATGAAGTGCTTTTCCTTGCCGTGCGGCACATATTGATACCACCAGCGGATATGCACGGTTGCCGGTGCCAGAAACAGCCACGCAAGCAAAAGCAGTGGCCAAAGCTGGAAAAGGCCAGAGAGACTGCGTGTTGATTTCCATTGAGAAGTGACCCGGCTTGGCCTGATATTTCCATTGAGAATTGACCCATGTTTGAACCTTCCCTCGCGTGTTTTCAGCGGGGGCTATGGAGTGATCGACATGGCGTTATTGAGC
>NZ_JACYXI010000029.1 GCF_014842915.1 Roseibium litorale
CTTTTTCCAGGCGGCGGTCGCCAAACCGTCCCAGCACCAACTCCATGCAAACGCCTCCATCTAATCTCCCCACAAGGAATCAGACGGCAAAAGCCTATGCAACTACGATGTGTGAATGTCGTAGCCCCAAGGGGAGAGGGGTAGGGTGAGGGGGTTATGCCCGGCTTGAGACATTATGAGTTTGCCCTGTTGACGCCTCCCGCCAGCATTTGTATTGGAGGAGCAGGTTCCAGGCACCTGCCGCCCGCGGCCACATGGCCAAGGTGAAGTTCTGGATTTCGGCTCTCCTGGCTTTTCTTCCGCTCTGGAGCAACGCGGGCACCACCTCCCTTTGATATTCAGAAGGTTTGCGGAAGGCAGCAAGGGGTGCAGTTATGACCTCCGGAAGTCTTTCAGAAAACAGGTTCACCCATGGGCCTCTCCCCGCGATTTTCATCAGAACCGCGGGCCCGATTGTTTTTGTCATGACGGTCAATGGTCTCCTGACCGTCGTGGATGCCATATTTCTTGGCATCTATAATGGTCCGGACGCCTTGAGTGCCGTGACGCTGATCTTTCCCGTCTACATGCTGATCGTCGCGCTCTCCACGCTGGTTTCCAGCGGCATGTCGAGCATCCTTGCCAGACGGCTCGGCAGTGGCGACCAGGACGGGGCGCAGACGGTCTTTGCCGGCGCCCACGGGCTGGCACTGGTGATCAGTCTCGGCCTGATGGGCTTGTTTCTCATTCTCGGCAAACCCCTCGTGCTTCTGATCGCAGGCGGCAACGGGCTTCTCGCCGGCATGGGGTGGGTCTATCTCGGGATCATGGTGGCAGCGTCCCCGGTCCTGCTCTTCCTGTCCCTCAACACCGATGCCTTGCGCAACGAAGGGCTGGCGGGACGGATGGCCATGCTCAGCCTCATCGTGTCGCTGGCCAACATCCTGTTCAACTACATGCTGATCGGGTGGCTAGGGCTGGGTGTTGCCGGTTCGGCGCTGGGAACTGCTCTTGCGCAAATGCTGGCGCTTGGGCTCGTTGCCGCCATGCGGCTCAGCGGCCAGACGCCGCTTGGCGCTGCGCTCCCCTGGCGGGGCGGATGGGGCACAGGATGGCGGGGCATCCTTGCGCTTGGTCTGCCGCAAAGCTTGAGCTTTATCGGCATCGCATTGGTGTCAGCTTCCATTCTTGGCGCTCTGCAGCTGGTTGGTGGAGCAGAATACGCGGTGACAACGGCCGCTTACGGCATTGTCACAAGAATCATGACCTTCACCTTTCTGCCGCTTCTGGCCATGTCCATGACCTTGCAATCGATGGTCGGGAACAATTTCGGTGCGGGGTTGAGGCTGCGCTCTGACGCGTGTCTGCGTCTGATTCTTGTCTTTGCGCTGCTGTATGGAGCCGCAGTGGAGATCTCCCTGATCTTGTCCGGTCAGGCCCTTGCGCATCTCTTCGTGCAGGACCCTCACGTGACAGCTGCGGTTGGACGCATTCTGCCGGTCATGGTTGCGATGTATTTTCTGGCGGGGCCCCTGATGATGGTCGGCGCCTATTTCCAGGCTCTGGGAGAGGCGCCGCGGGCAGCGGTCATCAGTCTGGCAAAGCCCTATTTCTTTGCCATTCCGTCAATCCTGATACTGCCGCGTTTCTTTGGAGAGCAGGCGGTCTGGCTGTCCATGCCGCTGGCAGAAATGCTGCTGGCTGGAGTGACGCTTGTGGTTCTGGTGCAGTCCGCTCGGGCCCAAAAGCGCAGGCTGGGTCTGTTTACGGCCTAGCCGGACATGGGCAGTCCTCACATTTGAGGGCTGCCAAGCCTTGGACTGTCGTGTAAACGGAAAGACCATTCCGGCAGACAACACCGTCCGGTGATCTGCTCAGCCCACCTTCCTCTCGTTTTGCCCCGCCTTCGCAAGGCAGGGCTGGAGCCGACGATGAACCAAGCCGCCTACTCCTTTCCGGTCAACGACAGTCTTGCCCGGCGCAATGCTTTGCTGCTGGCGTTTGCGCAGGCCATCGGCGGTGCGTCAGCCTCTATCGTGATTGCGTCTGCCTCTCTTGTCGGCGCGGCGATGCTGGGGGCGGACAAGCATCTGGCGACGGTACCTGTCTCGGCCATGGTTCTGGGCACGGCCATCGGCACCTTGCCTGCCGGGCTGATCATGCGCCGTTATGGCCGCCGGACCGGCTTTGCAGGCGCCAGTATCTGGGCCTGTGCCTCCGCGCTGCTTGCTGCCTATTCGGTCCTGATCGGTGCGTTCTGGCTGTTCTCCCTTGCTTGCGCGGGCAGCGGCTTTGCCGGCGCCTTTGCCCAGCAATACCGCTTTGCCGCAGCGGATACCGCCAGTGACGCCTTCAAGCCCAAGGCAATCTCGTGGGTCATGGCGGGCGGGGTTCTGGCCGGGGTTGTCGGCCCGCAAACCGTCATCCTGACCAAGGAATCGCTGCCGCCTTTTCTTTTTGCCGGCACCTATGTGGCTCAGGCGGGCCTTGCGCTGATTGCCCTGTGCCTGGTGCTGTTCCTGAAGATCCCCAGGCCCGCGCCCGTGAGCCAGACCGGCGGCGGCAGGCCGATGCGGCAGATCATGGCCCAGCCGCGCTTCATCGTGGCAGCGGCCTGCGGCATCACATCCTATGCGTTGATGAGCCTTGTGATGACCGCGACCCCGCTGGCCATGATCGGCTGCGGGTTTGATGCCAATGATGCGGCCCTCGGCATTCAGTGGCATGTGCTCGCCATGTTCGGCCCGAGCTTCTTCACCGGCAACCTGATCGCACGCTTCGGCAAGGAGCGGGTGGTGGCGACCGGGCTTGCCCTTCTGGCGGCCTGCGCCACCGTTGCCCTGATGGGGGTCGAGCTTGCCCATTTCTGGGGCGCGCTGATCCTTCTGGGTCTTGGCTGGAACTTCGGCTTCATCGGCGCGACCGCCATGCTGACCGAAACTTACCGCCCGGAAGAACGCAACATGGTCCAGGCCACCAATGATTTCCTCGTGTTCGGCTTTGTGGCCGCCGCATCCTTTTCCTCCGGTCAGCTGCTTGAAAATTTCGGCTGGACAACCGTGAATTGGATCGTGTTCCCCTTTGTGATCCTGAGCCTTTGCCTGCTTGCCTGGCTTCTGTCTCATGAACGTAAAAGTCAGTAATGCTTACCTAAACAAGGGTGCTTCTGCGAAGTAAATGCTGCATTGCAGCTTTAATTTCCGTAAGGAGAAGATTTGTTTTATTCGGACAAGAACTTGACGATTGCCGCCATGTTGCTGCTATCGTGGCGGCGTGAGGACGGGCCGGTGCAACTGGCGCCGTCCCGGGGCGGGTCACAGGAATGATACCAACGCGCAAAAGATAGGTCAGACACGGCTCGCCACATATCTGGGAGGAACCATGAGCGAGTTATTCGTGATCATCGTCTGCGGCCTGTTGTCCATTGCATATGGCGCCTGGGCCGTCCGTTCCGTCATGGCGGCTGATGCGGGATCCGTCCGCATGCGGGAGATCGCCGGGGCGATCCAGGAGGGCGCGCAGGCCTATCTGACCCGCCAATACACCACCATCGCCATCGTCGGTGCCGTCGTCTTCGTGCTGGCCTGGTGGCTTCTGTCGGCCACGGCAGCGGTCGGCTTTCTGATCGGGGCGGTTCTGTCAGGGACTGCCGGTTTCATCGGCATGATGGTCTCCGTCCGCGCCAATGTGCGCACGGCCCAGGCCGCCAGCAAAAGCCTTGCAGCCGGTCTGGAGATCGCCTTCCGCTCGGGTGCTGTCACCGGGCTTCTGGTGGCCGGGCTCGCTTTGCTGGGCGTCGCGGTCTATTTCACCATCCTGACCAGCGGCATGGGCTACGGGCCAACCGACCGGACGGTCGTCGATGCGCTGGTGGCGCTCGGATTCGGGGCTTCGCTCATTTCCATCTTCGCCCGTCTGGGCGGTGGCATCTTCACCAAGGGGGCAGATGTCGGCGGCGATCTTGTCGGCAAGGTCGAGGCCGGTATTCCGGAGGATGATCCGCGCAACCCGGCGACCATTGCCGACAATGTCGGCGACAATGTCGGTGACTGTGCGGGCATGGCTGCGGATCTGTTCGAGACCTATGCGGTGACGATCGTTGCCACCATGGTGCTTGCCTCCATCTTCTTCAGCGGGCCTGAGGCCGTGACCTTGATGCTGTTGCCGATGGTGATCGGGGCGGTCTGCGTGGTGACGTCCATCGCGGGCACGTTCTTCGTCAAGCTCGGGGCAAATAACTCGATCATGGGCGCGCTCTACAAGGGCTTCATCGCGACAGCCGTGCTGTCCGCCGTGGCTCTGGCAGGCGTCGTGTTTCTGTGGCTCGGGGCAGGAGCATCCTTCACCACCTCTGGCGGCCTGACCTTCACCGCCATGGACATCTTCTCCTGCGGCATTGTCGGTCTGGTCGTCACGGGGCTGATCATCTGGGTGACGGAATATTACACGGGCACCGAATACCGCCCCGTGCGCTCCATTGCCCAGGCTTCTGTGACGGGGCACGGCACCAACGTGATCCAGGGGCTGGCGGTCTCGCTGGAGGCAACGGCTCTGCCCGCGCTGATCATCATTGCCGGCATTCTGTTTGCCCATGGCTTCGCCGGGCTGTTCGGCATCGCGATTGCGGTGACCACCATGCTGGCGCTTGCGGGTATGGTTGTGGCGCTTGATGCCTTCGGGCCGGTGACGGACAATGCGGGCGGCATTGCCGAAATGGCGGATCTGCCTGCGGAAGTGCGCACCACGACCGATGCGCTGGACGCCGTCGGCAACACCACCAAGGCGGTGACCAAGGGCTATGCCATTGGCTCGGCAGGCCTTGGCGCCCTGGTGCTCTTTGCGGCCTATACGGAAGATCTGAAGTTCTTCTCTTCCAAGGCGGAGGCGGGGTCGATTTTCTCCGGCATCAACGTCGACACGCTGTTCAGCCTCTCCAACCCCTATGTGGTGGCCGGGCTGCTGTTCGGCGGGTTGCTGCCCTATCTCTTCGGCGGCATCTCGATGACCGCCGTGGGCCGGGCCGCAGGCGCGGTGGTGGAAGAGGTGCGCCGCCAGTTCAGGGAAAAGCCGGGCATCATGGCAGGCACCGAGCGGCCGGATTATGGCCGGGCGGTGGACATGCTGACCAAGGCCGCGATCCGGGAAATGATCGTGCCCTCGCTCCTGCCGGTGCTCTCGCCGCTGGTGGTGTTCTTTGTCGTCAAGGCGGTGGCGACGCCGTCCGATGCCTTCGCTGCGCTTGGCGCGATGCTTCTGGGTGTGATCGTCACGGGTCTATTCGTGGCAATCTCCATGACCGCCGGTGGCGGGGCCTGGGACAATGCCAAGAAGTCCTTCGAGGATGGGTTTACCGACAAGGATGGCGTCACCCACCACAAGGGCTCCGAAGCGCACAAGGCATCCGTCACGGGTGACACTGTCGGCGATCCCTACAAGGACACGGCGGGTCCGGCGGTGAACCCGATGATCAAGATCACCAACATCGTCGCCCTGCTGCTCCTGGCCGTTCTGGCACACTGAGGGGCGAAGGATAAGCAAAGGGCTGGGGCTGAAAAGCTCCGGCCCTTTTTA
Source organism: Roseibium litorale (assembly GCF_014842915.1). Classification (GTDB taxonomy): domain Bacteria; phylum Pseudomonadota; class Alphaproteobacteria; order Rhizobiales; family Stappiaceae; genus Roseibium; species Roseibium litorale. Next base: position 5,551 of record NZ_JACYXI010000029.1, read on the forward strand.
TCGGGCCTGACGTCTTCAAACCGTCACCTTGCCCTTGAACCATGTGCTCTGGGAATGAGTAGGCCCCGGCGCTCCGGCTTCGCCTGCGGCCGGGGTGACGTTGGGGCGTGGGGTGGTGGTGCAGGAAAAGAAAAAGCCGGAGCAAGCTTGCGGCCATTCATATGGCAACTTGCTTGCAAGCCGTCACCCCGGCCAAGCGCAGCGCGAGCCGGGGCCTACTCGCAGAGCTTCCTCGAAAAAGGCCGGTTTTGCCTCTGGCCTTCTCCTGTCTGAAAAGTGTGGTGGTCCTGTGGCCAAACTCCGCCCTTGCACCACGAGCTCTGGGAATGATTGGGCCCCGGCTCTCCGGCTCCGCCTGCGGCCGGGGTGACGCCTGAGCGTTGGGCTCCTGCAGATGAAAAGAAAAAGCCGGAGCAATGCCCCGGCTTTTTGAATATCGTCTGAACTGGCTGTCCGCCTTAGAGGCCGAGGCTCGGGTTCGCGGCGCCGCGCAGGATCTGGGTCAGGAAGCCATAATCCGAACCGCCAGTGCGGGTCTTGCGGCCCAGGAAGTCGAAGACCTTGCCGTCCTGGATGCCGTAATTGGCCAGATCCTTGACATAGCCATCATCATCGAAATAGACCGCGACCACCCGCTGATCGACAATGTCGGGCGCGAAAAAGGCTGTCGTGGACGTTTTCTGCGAGATGTAATAATAGGCGTCGCCGTTGAGGCTGGACGTAGTGGAGGGGGAGCCCAGAACCAGTTCGACCTGTTCCTTGGAGGAGCCGACCTGCACCTGAGACAGCATGTCGTTGGAAATGACGCTGCCGTGCGTGTAGGTCTGTGTAAAGCATCCGGCAAGCGGAAGGCTGACAAGAAGCGGAATGAGGACGGCGTGCGCCTTGATGTTCATGCTTATCTTCCTGTGGAGCTCCGGCTCACGCCTCTTTCTGCGGATGCAGGTGGGTGCTGGTGCCGTAGCCTGTGACAATGAGCGGTTGACGTAGATCGTTCCTTGGCAAAGTCCCTATCGTGCGTTAGGGCACATGGCAATACTCGTCTGGCTCAATCCTGCAATGCCCGCCACCGAAGGGCAATGCGGGAATGGCCTTTGAAACCGGAGACCGGAATGCTTTTTGGGCTGTTTCGCCGAAAGACTCGCACCGCCGAGCATGAGGCTTATTGCGCGATCGTGGCGCAAGCACGGCAGCCGGTTTTCTACACCAGCTTTGGTGTTCCGGACACGCTGGACGGCCGTTTCGACATGATTGTCGCTCATTCCGTGCTGCTGTTTGCGCGGCTGCGGGGAGAGAGCAAGGCTGTCTCCGAATTTTCCCAGAATGTCTTCGACCTTTTCTTTGCGGACCTGGATGCCACGTTGCGCGAGCAAGGGGTGGCGGATCAGCGGGTGCCGAAAAAGATCAAGACAATGGGCGAAGCTTTCTATGGCCGGGCGGATGCCTATGTGCCCGCACTGGAGGAGGGTAATGTGCTTGCCCTTTCCGATGCGGTTGCCCGCAATATCTTTCCCGATGAGGACATGCCCGCCGGAGCGCGCGGCGTAGCAGATTACATGCTTGCGGCCCACGCCGCACTGAAGGATCAAGACCCCAAGGCGATCCTGTCTGCGGACATCCGGTTTCCGGATCCGCAGGCCTTCGCGCCGGTTCAAAGTGTCAAGGAGACGGACTGACCCCATGGCCAAAGCCGACTATCCCTATTCTCACAAGGTCAATGGCGACCGTCTGGGCGATCAGACCAAAACCATCCGGGTAGAGCCCAGCGAGGCCGAGCTTGCCCGGATTGCCAAGGCCTATGATGTGGATGGAATCGAGAGTCTCGTCGCGGAGCTGACCCTGAAACCCTGGCGCAAGGATGGTGTCCGTGTGGCCGGCACGTTGAAGGCGGATGTCCGCCAGATCTGTGTCGTTACGCTGGAGCCCTTTGTGCAAAGCTTCAGCGATGAGATTGACCGGACGTTTGAACCGGTCTCCTCCCGCCCGCGCCGCCCGCGCGATCTGAACGACGAGGGCGAGATCGAGATCGACCTGGAGGGGATCGATCCGCCGGACGTCATGCTGGACGGTGTTCTGGATCTGGGCGCGCTGATCTGTGAGCAGCTCGCGCTTAATATCGACCCGTTTCCGCGCAAGCCGGGTGCCGAGTTCGCGGACCGGGTCGAGGATGCCGGAGACGATGGTGAGGGGGGCGAAGAAAAGCCTTCTCCCTTTGCTGCGCTTGCCAAGCTGAAAGGTGAGGACGACAGCTAAATCAAACGGGCGAAGATTGAAAATGGTTGTCTCCGGACGTGAAACCGTTATGTTCGCCCCCTGTTTAATCGGTCCTGGCAGCTTTGAGCCGTCAGGACGTGCCCGGGCCGCAGACCGGCACGAAGACCTCAGCGCGAGGCCTTGTCCGCTTCGGCCCCTGGCTCACCTTTGAAGACCTTTTGATGGCGAAAACCATTCCAATTTCCCTTGATGCAATGGGCGGCGATCATGGCCCGGAAGTGGTTATTCCGGGCGCGGAGATCGCGCTGGTGCGTCATCCGGATATCCGCTTTCTGATCTATGGCAACGAGAAGGTGGTGCTGCCGATTCTCGACCGCTATCCCAGGGTCAAGGAAGCCTCCACCTTCCACCACTGCGACGTTTCCGTTGCCATGGACGCAAAGCCGAGCCAGGCCCTGCGCCAGGGCCGCTGGCGCTCCAGCATGTGGCGGGCGATCGAAGCCGTGAAGACCGAAGAAGCGGCGGTTGCCGTGTCTGCTGGCAACACCGGCGCGCTGATGGCCATGTCCAAATTTTGCCTGCGGACCATGGCCAACATCGAACGCCCGGCCATTGCCGCGATCTGGCCGACGACACGCGGTGAGAGCATCGTTCTGGACGTGGGGGCCACCATAGGCGCCGATGCCCAGCAGCTGATCGACTTTGCGATTCTCGGCGGGGCCATGGCCCGTGCGCTGTTCAGCATCGAAAAGCCGACCGTCGGCCTTCTCAACATCGGCGTTGAAGAAGTGAAGGGCCTTGAAGAGGTCCGCACAGCCGGCCGCCTGATGCGCGAAGCGCCGCTCAGCTCGCTCACCTATTCCGGTTTCGTCGAAGGTGACGATATCGGGCAGGGGGCTGTCGATGTCGTCGTGACCGAAGGTTTTGCGGGCAACATCGCCCTGAAGACCGCGGAAGGCACGGCGAAGCAGATCGGAGGCTATCTGCGCTCGGCCATGAGCCGGACGCTCATGTCCAAGATCGGCTATTTCTTTGCCAAGAGTGCCTTTGACCGGCTGCGGGAAAAAATGGACCCGCGCAAGGTCAATGGCGGGGTGTTCCTGGGTCTGAACGGTATTGTCATCAAGAGCCATGGCGGAACGGATGCGGAAGGCTATGCCGCTGCCATCGACCTGGCCTATGACATGGTCCGCAACGAGCTGACCCAGAAGATCGCCCATGATCTGGTCCATTATCACCGCGGGGGCATTGCCCGGGCCGCGAAAAATTCGGAAGGTGATCAGTGAGCGTAATCCGTTCCACGGTCCTGGGAAGCGGCAGCTATCTGCCGGCGACTTGTCTGACCAATGACGATCTGGCCAAGAAGGTCGACACCTCGGACGAGTGGATCGTCCAGCGCACCGGCATCCGCCAGCGCCATGTGGCGGCGGAAGGCGAATACACCTCGGATCTGGCTTTCAAGGCCGCAGAGGCCGCCCTTGCCAATGCGGGCATGAAGGCTGAAGACATCGACCTTATCATTCTGGCGACCGCAACGCCGGACAATACCTTTCCGGCAACGGCCGTTCAGGTTCAGCACCGGCTCGGCATCACGCATGGCTTTGCGTTCGACATTCAGGCGGTCTGCTCCGGTTTCGTCTATGCGCTGACCACTGCTGACATGTACCTCAAGGGCGGTCTCGCCAAGCGGGCGCTTGTGATCGGCGCGGAGACCTTCTCGCGGATTCTCGACTGGGAAGACCGGACCACTTGCGTCCTCTTCGGTGACGGCGCCGGGGCCGTGGTTCTGGAAGCTCAGGAAGGCAAGGGTACCATTGAGGATCGTGGCATTCTCACCTCGCATCTGCGCTCTGATGGCCGCCACAAGGAAAAGCTCTATGTCGACGGCGGTCCCTCGACCACCCAGACCGCGGGCCACCTGCGCATGGAAGGCAAGGAAGTCTTCAAGCATGCGGTCGGCATGATCACCGATGTGATTGAGGACGCCTTCGAGGCCACCAAGCTCAGTGCGGAAGACCTCGACTGGTTCATTCCGCATCAGGCGAACAAGCGCATCATCGATGCCAGTGCCAAGAAGCTCAGCATTGCGCCGGAGAAGGTCGTGACCACAGTCGATATCCACGGCAACACCTCCGCGGCCTCCATTCCTCTTGCCCTGGACACTGCAGTGCGCGATGGGCGCGTCCAGCGCGGCGACCTCGTGCTTCTGGAAGCCATGGGCGGCGGGTTCACCTGGGGCTCGGTGCTGTTGCGCTGGTAAGTAGGTTCTGGCGCAGCCTGGCTGTCTTTTACTCTTCAAGTCCGGTCCGCTGTCGCGGGCCGGACTTTTTTGTCCCCGGCGGATGTCAGATGTCCTCAATCTCCGCACCTTCTTCGGGCCAGATCTGAACGCCATTGTCTGTCTTCTTGATCAACACCCAGTCGTGCGGAGCGCTTCCGCCCTCGCAGGAGCCTTCCGGAGAGATTTCTTTCCGGGTTTTGCGCCCAGCTTTGCAGAGCCTGCATTTCCAATGCCATCGGATCTGGCTATTGGCATTTTGGTGAGCTTCATGTTCCATGTTTTGCATCCTCCCCTTTGGGAGCTTCCCATAGATGAAGCAGCCAGTGATTGACCTTGCTCAACAGGCTTCTGCATTGTTTGGCTTGGGCAAACCGCCAGATTCGGGAAGGGGGCAGGCCGAAGTGCGCACAAGCTGGCTGCGGGCGGCCCACGTGGCTGTGTCCAGTCCACCCGGTCTAAGTGCCATCCAATACCGCCAAAATGACTAAGCGTTAATTTCCAGAAAGCCCAGACTTCCTGTTGACCGTTTTGCCATGACACAATACCGTAGCGCCAACGGGGAAGTTTCGTAGCAAAATCAGCCAGATCGTTGGCATTGCCGAGGAGTGGTCATGGGCAACAGGACAATCACGCGCGCTGATCTTTGCGAGGCGGTCTATCAGAAAGTGGGACTGTCGCGCACGGAATCGTCAGAGCTGGTCGAACGGGTTCTTTCAGAAATTTCGGAATGCCTCCTGACCGGTCAATCGGTCAAGTTGTCTTCCTTCGGCTCTTTTGTCGTCCGCTCGAAGGGGGAACGAATCGGCAGGAACCCCAAAACCGGTGAAGAAGTACCGATCTCGCCCCGCCGCGTGATGGTGTTCAAGCCGAGCAACGTCTTGAAACAGCGCATCAACGAGGCCCTGACGGGCGCAGAACACGCATGAGGGCGTCTGGCGTTCAGACGAATGCCGGAAAGAGACTCAACCCTTTTGAAGCGATCAGCTTTCGCGTCAACGGCCACTGTGGCTGTTGACCAGCTGATCCGAAACCCGACAAGACCTGATGACGAGCATGGACAAGAGCCCGGACGCCTTCCGCACGATCAGTGAGGTCGCGGAGGATCTTGACCTGCCGCAGCATGTCCTAAGGTTCTGGGAAACCCGGTTCACGCAGATCAAGCCGCTGAAACGCGGTGGCGGGCGCCGCTATTACCGTCCTGATGACGTGGAACTGCTGCGCGGTATCCGCCATCTGCTGTACGGAGAAGGCTACACAATCAAGGGCGTGCAGAGGATCCTGAAAGAACAGGGGCCGCGTTTCGTCATGCAGATCTGGCATGAGGATGCTATTCCGCTGCCGGTGGCGGCCAAACTTGCCAGTCCGGGGGAGACCGTTGCGGCTCCGCGCGCCACGGCGCCCAGCATCGCCGCACCAGTTACACCGGAGCCCGCCGGTCACGATGATGCGATGCCGGAGCGCCCCCGGGATGTCCTGATGGATGATGCCCCCAAGAAGGGGCAGGAGAAAACCGGCCACGGCCTCCGTTTCATGGAGCGTTTCCGCGGAGAACGGGAGGATATCCATGGCGCCGGCGCAGCGCTGTCCAAGGATGACATCCGCCGCCTCCAGGCGACCTTGTTCGAGCTTTTGGAATGCAAGCGAATTCTGGATCAGGCCCGCTGATCCAGTCTTTGCCGCCTGTCGCGGCTCATTCCTGAGGCCGGTTTACTTTCCCTTGAAAAACGATGTCAGCCGCTCCAGCGCGGATGGCTTCGACGGCTGCTCTTGCTGGCTTGACGAAGCAATGCGCCGGAGCTCTTCCAGCGACAGCCGCTCCGTTGGCGTCTTCTGATCCGGCAGGGAGCGCTGCCTGGTGCCGAAACTCTGTTTGGGCGGCTCGTCTTCCCCGGCCTCTTGTCTTTCCCGCTCTGCGGGCGGCACATAAGCAGCAGGTTCTGCCGACCGTTCAACCGGATCGCTCACCTGAACCGTTTGCGCCTCATGAAACGTGGAGGGCCGGGAAGGTTCTGACGTCTCTCCCGAGGTCTTCAACTCGGCAAGGCGGGCCAGAATGGCCGCATCAACCGGATCATCGGGATCCAGCCCGTCCTTGCTGGCGCGCGTGATTGTCTGCTCCACCACGCTTCCGTCCAAACCATATTGCAGATGAACCGTCGGCACCTTCGGCCCGATGATGCCAAAGGCTGCGCTCATTTCGAGTTTCAGCTTGATCCGGTCCGGTTCGGCGGGAGGCGTCTTTTCATAAACAACACGAATGCGCTCGCTGGGGTCCTGGCCAAATGTATCACCGTCCGGAATGACTGCATTGCGCGCCTCGCAAAGAGCAACGAACTGGAGCAGGCGCTCGATCATGAACTCTACGGGCGCGGTGCTCGGCAGGAAATGAACGAGATAGCCGGTGAGATACTGGGAACCGGCGCCAATCACGCCGATATATTTGTCTTCATCAGGCGCGTCCTGGGGCGGAGCATAGGCTTGTGGGCGGATATAGAGGTCCAGCTTGTCTTCCAGCAGGGCGAGGGTGGTAAACAGGTCGGGGGGCAGAATATAGCCATTTGCCGCCCAGACCACCGCCGTGGCATAGCGCAGCTTGAGAAACCGCACCGTCAAATCGGCAAGAAACGCCATCGCCTGGCGGCTGTCTTCGCCGTTGCCGATCATCTGCGTATGGGGCGAGACGGCTTCCTTGAGATGATCTGGCACGAGGGACGCCGGGATCAGTCCTTTGCCGATCGAGAGGGTGGTCACCATCCGGGCGGACGCGGCTACCCGCTCAGCCTGCGGAAACATCTTGGGAATCGGATAATTGGTGATCCCGCGTTCAACCGCTTCCCTGCCGGTCCAGGGCGCGCTCTGGGTGACGAGAACCCGGAACCCGCCGCAGAGCATGTAGGTGTCCTGATCTGTGGAAGGGGCCAGCAGATGGCACTCGCTGGCGGCAATGCCGCGGTCTGCCGCCACATGCAGGATCATCTGGCGGACACGGTCAGCCGGAACCAGTTCATTCTCCGGATGGAGAACCTGGCAATCGAATGTCTCTGCAGGAAAAATGTTCACGTCAGCCCGGCCCGGAAAATGGATCTTACGATCAATATGCTCCTGGCCGGGTGAATTTCAAATGAACCGGATAGGGAAGTGAACGGCGCGGCCAGTCTCTGGCGCGCCGCTCCCGTGGATTTTAGTCGAGGCCCATGCAGCTGGCGTAGTAGCTGACGGTCGCGGGCCAGTCGGAGAAGATGCCGGACACGCCGACATCCTGCGCCAAGACATCCACGATCTCGTAAAGATCGCCTTCGCCAGAGAGGGCGCTGTTGATGCTCTGATAATACCAGCCGCCACCCTTTTGCGTGATGGGGCCGGAACGTTCCAGCGACCAGGCGATGGTCTTCAGGCCAGCGGCCTTGGCTTCCTTCGCATAGGCAGAGGGGACGATCTTGCCGTCCTCAACGGTCAGCAGCATCCAGATCGGCGGGGCGATGTAGCTGACGCCCATGTCCTTCAGCTCCTGCATGGAGGGGGTGAAGGTCTCCGGCTTCATCGGGTCGAGGCCTGCCGAATAGCGGCCATCCAGGTAAACCGCCTGCTTGCCGAACTCCGGCTCGTTCTTTACCCAGTAGAGAATGTCGTCGAGATTGAAGGATTGAGCCCAGACGTCCGAGGCCGGGATGCCAGCCTGCTTGTATTCGTCGATCAGCATCTGGGCATAGTCTTCCTGGGACATGCCGTCGAAGGGCATCTCCACTTCCGGGCTTTTCAGCTCCGGCGTGAACTTGCCGCCGAGCGACTTGATCAGCTCAATGGATGCCTTGTGGGTCATCAAGGTGCCGGGGGAATAAAGATCCGTGCGCCAGCGCGGTGAGCCGTTCATATAAGCGTCCAGTGTGGCCGCCTTGCTGTCCCCCCCGTCCATCTTGGCCGACAGGCTCTTGAATTCTTCGAGCGTCAGCTCGCTGGTCCGGCACGTGGCCTTGGCCTTTTCGCCATTGGCAGCCGGGGTGAAGGGCACCGCGCATTTGCTTGCCAGGTCTGTCGCGAGGATATTGGTCGAGGTCGCAAGGTCATCCTGGGCGTGGCGGCAGACCAGCTGCTTGTCCTTGGTGAAGGTGACGTCGCACTCGATGATCCCTGCACCCATGGTGGCCGCTGCCCGGTAACCTTCCGCAGAATGCTCCGGAAACTCCAGCGGCGCGCCCCGGTGGGCGATGGAAAAGAGCGTTTTCTTCACCGGCTGGCTGGCACAGGCCTTCAGCTTGTCCTTCAGCTCCCCGTCCTTCATCTTGTCGATCAGATAGGCCGGGCGGGGGCCCACGCTGACGGTTTCAGCCTGTGCGGCGGTCAGGCCTGCCATCGTGGCAAGGGCCACGGCAGCGAGAGAGGCAGGAAGGAGCGGAAGGCGCATGGAAAATCCTTGTGTCTTGGGTCTGTGCCGCTTGCCGCAGCGGTTGAGAAACTCCCTCTCCACAAGGGGAAAGGCAGCTTTGTCCTTCCCCTAGCGCGGGAAGGTGACAGGCAGACTACAGCCTATGCCGCTTTCCACACCAGCGGCAGGGAGACCGGCCCGCGCACGGAAAGGCCGCGCTTGTATTGCGGTTCGCCGCCGGAGAGCTCCAGGCTGGAGAACCGCCGCAACAGGGTGGAGAAGATGATGTCCATATCCAGCCGCGCCAGATGATTGCCAAGGCAGAAATGGGCGCCCCGGCCAAAGGCAATGTGCCAGTTGGGCGTGCGGCCAACATCAAACCGGCCGGCATCGGGAAACTGGGCCGGATCGCGGTTGGCGGAGCCGTAAAGAACGCCGAACTTGGTGCCGCGCGGATAGGACTTGCCCGCAATCTCAACCTCTTCAACGCAGTAACGGTGGAAGAAGGGCAGGGGGCTTTCGAAGCGGAACATTTCCTGGACCGCGGTTTTCATCAGGCCCGGCTCATCGCGCAGGCGCTGCATCTGATCCGGGAAGCGCAAGAGCGCATGCATGCCGCTGCCCAGCACGTCGATGGTGGAGCCGTGGCCCGCCATCAGGATCAGCATGGCGGTGGAGATGAACTCGTCCTCGTTCATCAGGCCTGCCTTCTGAGCCTCGATCATGCGCGACAGCAGATCCTCACCGGGATTGGCCTCCCGCTCTGCCTTCAGCCTGGTCAGATATTCGTAGAACTCGGTGGTGTTGCGCTCCGCCAGCTCTTTGCGGGCCTCGGAACGGTCAATGTCGAAGAATTGCACAATGTTCTCCGACCAGATGCGCAGCTGCGGGCAGTCCTCGTTCGGCACGCCAAGTACCCGCCCGATGATGTGGCCCGGCACATGGGCGGCCAGATCGGCGGTGAAGTCGATCTCGTCCCGGTCCGCCAGACTGTCGAACAAATGGTCCACATAGATCTGGATCTCGTCGCGCAGCTTATTGACCATGACAGGGGTGAACAGCTGGAACACCTGCTTGCGCAGCCGGTCATGCACCGCGCCGTCGCTGTCGAGCAGGGAGAACTGCACGAAGCGCTGGTGGTGGGGCATGTCGTGCCAGTTGGCCGCCCGCTGCTGGGCCTCGATTTCTTCCCGGCTGGCGATGTGGTCCATGGTCCGCACCATGCGGGCATCCAGCACGATCTGGGACACATCCTCGAAGCGTGAGGCCAGCCAGATGTCGAAGTCCTCGAAATAGGTCAGGCCGGGGATGGCCCTCAGCTCCGCATAGTGGCGGTAGGGATCCTGAGCAAACTCAGGGCTGAGCGGCTGGAATTGAAAGCTGGCTGTCATGGCGGGCGGGTGCGTCCGGCTTCTTGCAAGGGATTGGAAGCCGCCAAGCTAACCGAGCACGGGCAGGGGTGCAAAGCCTCAGGCCCGGTTTGGGCAGAATGCCTGTTGATCTTGCACGCGGCACGGCAGACGCCCGGCTTACCCTTGCGGGGGAGATGTCAGCTTCAGCTGACAGAGAGCGGGGCGTTTCCGCATACTCCGCAAAGCTGCAATGTTCCGAGGGGCTTATACCCCCCTCTGCCCCATTCGGGGGCATCTCCCCCAGCAAGGGAGGAGACGGGCGTCTGCCACGCCGCTTTCGTGTCTTATCCAGCTTTGAGCAGGAGAGCAGGTCTGATTTCATCGTCATGGATGAAAATCCGGAATTTAAACCGGACAGCAGTGGACTTGATGCTGCATTCCTCTCCGTCACCTTTCGAAACGGAGAGCCCCTTCCTTGAGGAGAGGGAACGGCATGGGGTCAAGCCATGGCAGGACGGAGGAGAGGGGAGTGGAGCCTCTAGCGGAATGATGGCTTCTGGAAGTTTGCTCATCGAAGCCTGCTTTCGTCAGGAACGGCCCTGAGCGGACGTTTGCACCGGGTGCAGCGAAAGGCGGGTCTCGCGTAACATAGGCCAGAACTCGACACGGCCCATAACCTGGGTCAAGCTAGCGAGAAGCGATCCTGGCGTTTCGTCGGACGAAGGCCATTGAACAGGGATGATTACATGACCCGCAAAGTTTATGCCTGCCTGTGCTGTGCGGCGGACTTCGGCAAGTTTTTCACCGGAAATCGCGAAGTCGCAAAACTTATTGAGGCCTCCACCGGTTCTCAGCCGACGGGCTTTTCTTGCAATGCTGTGGTTGACCGTCGCGACTTCGTCAAGGGCGGTGTAGCGACGATCGGGGCCTTGGGGCTTGTCGGCTATTCGGGCGGCAGCGCAAAGGCGCAAGACGGCACGACGCGCGTCTTCTCCGGCGGCACGATCCTGACCGTCGACAAGGCTTTCTCCGAAGCCGGGGCCATTGCCATCAAGGGCAACAAGATCCTCGCGGTCGGAAGCGAGGCGGACGTTCGCGCGGCGGCGGGAGAAGGTGCGGAAATCATTGACCTTGGGGGAAAGGTGATGCTGCCGGGCTTCACCGATCCGCATACGCACATCGTCAGCGGCAGCCTGCTCGACGGCCTGATGGACTATGTCGGCATGGCCCGGTTTTCGACAGCGACCGAAGTCCTGGACTACCTGCGCGACAAGGCCTCCAAGGCAGCGCCGGGGGAATGGATTTCAGCCCGCAATTTTGATCCGTCCATCCAGGAAGGCCCGGATGCGCTTACCTTTAAGGAACTGGATGCGGTCTCTAAGGACAACCCGGTTTTCATCATGAACGCCTCCGGACACCTGGCCTATGTAAACGCCAAGGCCTACGAGGCCGCAGGCCTCACGGAGGATGTCGCCAACCCTCCGGGCGCCGAATACGTTCGGGATGAGAGCGGCAAACTCAATGGTGTCATCAAGAACCAGGTTGCCTTCCAGCCGGTCTTCCAGGCCAACCCGGCCATGGCGGCGGCCAACCCGATCCAGGCGCTCATAGATCTGACGCGCAAATGGGCAAAGATCGGCCTGACAACGGTGAGCGACCTCGGTTTGGGAGCGCTCTCCAGCGGCTATTCGGATGCGCAATTGCTGTTCAATGCCGGAGAGACCGGCAAGCTGTCCAACCGGATACGGGCTTATCCATTCTATCCCTTTGATGAGGCTTGGGACGCGTCTCCCATCCACTTCGGCCAGGGCAGCGCGCTGGTTCGGATTGCCGGCTACAAGCTGGTCGCTGACGGCTCCAATCAGGGCTACACCGGCCTGCAGCGCGAACCTTATCTTGGTACGGATAGCCTAGGGCTGGCTTATACGACGTCTGAGGAGTTGAAGCGCCTGGCGATCAAGCGTGCGGAGCAGGGGTGGCATCTTGCCATTCACGGCAACGGAGATGCGGGTATCGACAATATTCTTGATGCCCTCGAAGCCGTCCGGGATGCCGGCATCGATCTCTCCAATGTGCGTCCACGCATCGAACACTGTTCAATCCTGCATGACGACCAGATTGCCCGCATGAAGGATCTTGGCGTTCAGGCAAGCTTCCTGATCGGCCATGTCCATTTCTGGGGCGTAGCCATGCGCGACGAGGTCTTCGGCGAGGAAAAGGCGCAACTGCTCGACCGGGCCAAGAGTTGCGAGGACGCGGGTGTCGGCTTCACGCTTCACTCGGACTTCCCCGTCATCGACCCGGATCCGCTGCACATGATCGAGATGGCCGTGACCCGCAAGACCTGGAAAGAGCCGGCTTACGTCCTGGCACCCGACGAGCGGATCTCGGTGGAAAGTGCGATCCGCGCGGTGACAATCAATGGCGCCTGGCAAATGAACTCCGATACCGAGGTCGGAAGCCTCGAAGCCGGCAAGCTGGCCGACTTCGTGATCCTCGACAAGGACCCGCGCAAAGTGGATCCGGACACGATCAAGGACATCAATGTGCTGGAGACCTGGATGGACGGAAAGCAGGTTTTTTCCGCTTAGGTCCCATTGGGGTTCGTTTAAGGCACAGGCTGGAGCTTTCGGGGAAAAGGCGATGTTGAGTTTAGATCAACTTTCCAGACTGGGCGTGGCACTTGCCGTCTCCTCAATGTCTGTTCTGGCGACGCAGGCCGAGGAACAGCCCGAGAAACCGGCTGAGAATTCGATCTGGGGTCGGCCGACACTGCTGGATGGCCCCGAGACCTTCCGAAAGGTTATGCGCAACCACGGCATCGACATCAAGGCCTTGTCATGGACACAGTTCGGCCAGGGTCTCATCCAGGGCGATGGAGATCATTCGGTTGAATGGGGCGGCAAGGGAGACCTTATCTTGAACCTTGACGGCGAAAAGCTGGGTCTATGGCCGGGGCTCTTCGTCAACATTCATCAGGAGGTTCTCGCGGGCGATGACGCCCTCGCCCAGGGAGATGGTTCCTATATCCCGGTCAACACCGCCATGGCCTTCCAGCGCCTCGGCGGCGAGCAAGCGGACACGTCGGTCCTCGTCACCCAACGCTTCACGGACAGGATCTCGGCGACCTTCGGCAGGCGCAGAATCCACCGGACGCGCGCTCCAGACGCACGAAGCTCTTCTTCCCATTGCCCGGACGTGGATTGGATCCCGCGTCAAGCGCGGGATGACCGCGTGGTGAGCCCGTGCCTTGGTCTCCTCAGCAGGGCAGATATTTGCCCCATCTGCCTCTCCTCCTTCGTCATTGCAGCACTTGATGCTGCAATCCACCCCGTAACCTCGCCTCACGGAAAAGCCCTTCTTTCAGGAGAGGTCACGGCATGGGGTCAAGCCATGGCAGGACGGAGGAGAGGGTAGTGGGGAGACATCCGGTTCCGCTGTGCCGGAAGTCTTGGCGTTTTCGAGGACGCGTTTCGAAGGCGTTCCCGCAGGCAGAACCCGATGCATGAGCCAGCCCCCCGCGCGGTCATCCCCGGCTCGACCGGGGATCCAATGCAGCTCTCCGCAGAACGGCAGGCCCAGAATCCACCGGACGCGCGCTCCAGACGCATGAACCTCTTCTCCCTATTGCCCAAACGTGGATTGGATCCCGCGTCAAGCGCGGGATGACCGCGTGGTGGGCCCGTGCCTTGGTCTCCTCCGCAGGGCTGATGCTTGCCTCGCTAGCCTCTCCTCTTTCGTCATTGCAGCACTTGATGCTGCAATCCATGCCGGAACCTTTCGAAACGGAGAGCCCCTTCCTTGAGGAGAGGGAACGGCATGGCAACTGTGTTTATGCGAAGGTTCGTTTGTCTCTGAGCATAGCGTTGAGGACGGTTAGAAGCTTTCTTGCGACGGCGATGAGGGCCAGCTTTTTGGAGCCGGACCGGTTCGCGATTGCCTGG
>NZ_JACYXI010000002.1 GCF_014842915.1 Roseibium litorale
CTATGGCCAGGAGCGCTGGAAGGTCCTGGCCCTCTTCACTCCAGCCGCCAAGGAGCTGGCCCATTTGACGGCACTGGCCGCCCGCAGGCAGGAATTGATCAGCATGAAAGTGGCGGAAACCAACCGCCTGAAGGCTCCTGGGCCGCAAGCGCTCAAAAACACATGCAAGGCCTTGCTGCGCACCATCAAGGCTCAACTAGAACTGCTGGATCAGCAGGTCGAAGACCTGATCGAGACCTGTCAGTCTCTCAAGCGCCGGGTAGCGGTGAGCCGATCGCTTCCCGGTGTCGGGCCGCGCACCGCCATCGGCCTGGCTGCCAGCATGCCGGAGCTGGGCACCTTGAGGCGGCGGCAAGCAGCCGCCCTCGCAGGCACGGCGCCTCATCCAAGAGACAGCGGCACCCTGCGAGGCTACAGGAAAATGCGCGGAGGACGGCCCCAGGTCCGGACCATCCTCTTCATGGCAGCATTGGCCGCGAGCCGGGCAAATGGTCCATTAAAGGCGTTCTATCAACGGCTTATACAGAACGGCAAAAAGCCAATCGTTGCCATCTCGGCTCTCATGCGCAAGATCATCGTCATCCTCAATGCCAGAATCAGAGAGGACATCGCAAAACAGAGTTGATGACGAACGGAGGGGCCGGCACACACATCTGGCATTGCGTGCGTGCGGAAAAGCCTTCGCGGACCAGGCAATTCCTTGCCCCGCGGTCGTCGTTACCGGCCTGCCCAGAACATCGCTTTGGGGATCCTGCACAGACAGGTCTCGAAAAAAAAGGCGGTCTATGCCATTGCCAGAAAGCGTCTCACTGCCTTGAAGACTATCCTGAGAGACCTGCGCAGTTTCGCCTAAACACAGTTGTCATGCCGGTTGTGCTGGAAGGAAATGCGCTAAGCCGCTAACCCTTTGCAGAGCGCAACTCACGATAGGGAATCAGACTGTGGAACTCGACATCCTGACGCTTGCCGGAGCTCTTGTTGCCTGTGCGATGGGAGGCTTGCTGAAGGGGGCTACCGGGGCAGGGGCTCCGATCATCGGCGTACCCGTTCTTGCCGCTCTGGTAGACGTCCAGTTCGCTGTTTCCGTGTTCGTCGTGCCCAATCTTCTAACGAACTTCTGGCAGGGCTGGCAGACACGCAAGCACTTGCTGCCATGGCCTTTTGTTCTTCTGTTCTCGGCGGGCGGCGGCATCGGCGCGGTGATCGGCACTTATTTTCTGGCGGGGCTGCCGTCTGAGGCGCTGCTCGTCATCATGTCCGTTGTGGTGCTGGGATATGTGCTGTTCCGGCTGCTGAAGCCGGACTGGGTTCTGCCCTACCAGACCGGGGTCTGGCTGGCGGGTCCTGCCGGGCTGCTCGGTGGCACGCTGCAGGGGGCGATCGGCATTTCCGCCCCGGCATCGCTCAGCTTTCTGAACGCATTGAAACTGCCGCGGCTCAGCTTCATCGGCACCATTTCGATCTTTTTCACCGTCATGTCGGCGTTTCAGTTCGAACGGCTGGTGGAAGTCGGTCTTCTGACGGGAGAGCGGTTTCTGGTCGGGCTTGGCGCGACAATGGCCATTCTGGCGGCCATGCCGCTGGGAGCCATGCTGGCCCGAAAAGTGGCCCGGGAAACCTTCGACCGGATCATTCTCGGTCTTCTGGTGCTGATCTCGGCCAAGATCCTCGCCGAGGTCTTTCTGCTCTGACGGGCGGGGTGGGACCGCCCGTCAGAATCAATCTGCAAGAAGCAGATCAGCCGTGCAGCTTCGCAGCTGTTTCGGCAATCAGTTGGCCCTGGTGGCGTGCGCCTTCCAGTTCGATTTCGCTCGGCTGACGCTCGCCCTTGCCGCCTGCAATGGTGGTTGCGCCATAAGGTGCGCCGCCAACGACTTCATCAATGGTCAACTGACCCTGGTGGCTGTAGGGCAGGCCGACGATGACCATGCCGAAGTGCAGCAGGTTGGTGAGGATCGAGAACAGGGTGGTTTCGTTGCCGCCATGCTGGGAAGCGGAAGAGGTGAAAGCACCTGCGACCTTGCCATGCAGGGCGCCAGTGGCCCACAGACCGCCAGCCTGTTCCCAGAAGTTTGCCATCTGCGACGGCATGCGGCCGAAACGGGTCGGAGCGCCAACGATGATCGCGTCGTAGTTCTTCAGGTCTTCAACGGTCGCGACCGGAGCGTCCTGCTCCAGCTTGAAATAAGCACCCTTGGCGATCTCTTCCGGCACGGTCTCGGCAACGCGCTTGATGTCGACAGTGGCGCCGGCGGAGCGTGCACCTTCTGCGATGGCGCCTGCCATGGTTTCGATGTGACCGTAGCTGGAATAGTAGAGAACGAGAACCTTAGCCATTGCGGCCTCCTGATCAGTGAAAGGAAACGGCGAGCCAGGAAAATGGCCTGCCTTGCCCCTACACATGACCTTGGTTGCGCTGCAACGTAAGAGCAGCAATTCCGCACGCTGTGTTCAATATTCGTGAACAGATGTTAAGTCCGGACAATTAATTGCGTGCTGCCGGATGCGCGAAAATGAAACCGCCCGGGCACAGCATTGAATCCGGCCCGGGCGTTCAATGGTGAAAGCCAAGTTTTCAGGCGGGCGGGCGCAATAACGCGCGCCCTCTATCAGGCCGTCCGTCAGGCTGGTGTGTCGATCGTCGCGAGGGTCTTCAGGTCCTGAGCCGGGTCAGCAATCTGCGCAGGGTCTGGCGACTTGCCGCTCTCGATCATGCGCTTGCCGACCATATAGGCGCGCGGATCATTCATCGAATCGACCGCAATCAGCCGGTTGCCCTTGAAATACCAGAAGGAAACGCTCTTCCCATCCACCGGGCGCGTCACAACGCGGTCATAGCCGGTGTTGAGGCCCGCGATCTGCAGTTTGACATCATATTGGTCCGACCAGAACCAGGGCTTGGCGGCATAAGGGGCTTCCGACCCCATGACGGCTGTGGCGGCGGCTTCCGCCTGGGCAATCGCGTTTCCAACGCTTTCCAGCCGGATACGTCCCCCCTGATAGGGGAAGGAGGCGCAGTCGCCGAAGGAATAGATCGACGGATCGCTGGTTTGACCGGAGGCGTTGACCGCGATTCCATTGTCGATTTCGAGGCCAGCGTCCCCCGCCAGCGTATCTGCGGGGTGAACACCGATGCCGGTGATGACGAACCCTGCCTCCACCATGCTGCCGTCCTCCAGCTCAACGCCGGTGACCTTGCCATGCTCACCGGTCAGGCGGGCAAGCCGTGCGCCTTCGAGGATTCTGACGCCGTGGCTGTCGTGCAGCGCCCGGAAATAGCTGGAGGTCTCACTGGCCGCGACCCGCTGAAGAATACGCTCAGCGGCTTCGATCAGGGTGACGCTCAACCCAAGTTTCGAGGCAACGGCTGCTGCTTCCAGGCCGATGTATCCGCCGCCGATGATGGCGCAGGACTTGGCGGTCTTCAGAAGACTGGCGAACCGGTCCGCGTCTTCCAGATCACGGATGGTCAGCACCCCTTCCAGATTTCCGCCGATGGCGTCAGGCAACCGGCGGGGAATGGAACCGGTTGCAATGGCAAGAACGCCATAGGGCAGGCTGGAGCCATCGGACAGGGCAACGGTCTTGGCCGTGCGGTCGATGGCCGTTGCCTTCACCCTCGTTTTCAGGGTGATGCCGTTCTTTTCATAAAATTCCAGCGGGCGCAGCAGCAAACGGTCCCGGTCCATCTCGCCAAGGGCATAGGCCTTGGACAGGGGCGGGCGCTGATAGGGGGCGGTTGCCTCCTCGCCGATCAGGGTGATCGGGCCCTCATGGCCAAGGCTGCGGAGCTTGGCGCAGAAGGACAGGCCTGCCTGTCCTGCGCCAATGACGACGACGGGGGAAGTGGTTTCGGTCATGAGCACTGCGGGACCTGTTTTGTCCTTGCCGTGGGCGGGGCGGGTGGCGGGTTGGCCCCGGGCAGGCGCCCGGGACGAATCTTGAGATCAAGATGCCACTAGTTGAGGATCACGGGCAAGTTCAACGGACCGCGGAAACCGAACCCGGAGAAAATCACTTCGTCCGGGTCGGTGAGTTTCATGTTCGGGAACCGGTCGAACAGCTTCGGCAGAAGGATCTGGCCGACCATGCGGCGGGCGATATGGGTGCCCATGCAGAAATGCGGACCGTTGCCGAAAGCCTGGTGCGGCACCTTGGGCCGGAAGATGTTGAAGAGGTGCCCGTCCTCATAGATCTCCTCGTCGTGGTTGGAGGAGGCCTGAATGGTCATGACCACGTCACCCTTGGGGATATGGAACCCGCGGATTTCCGTATCGGCGGTCACCCGGCGGGAACTGGCCTGGATGGGCGCGACCCAGCGCACGGCCTCTTCGAAGACTGTGGTCCACAGTTTGTCATCCTGCTTGGCGGCCGCCAGCTGGTCCGGATTGGTAAGAAGGCCGAAAACCGCCGTGAGAGCGGCATCGCGCGGTTCGTTGATGCCGCCGCCGATGGCGATCTTGATGTTGGCAATCATCTGCTCATGTTCGATCGGGTCATCTGCATTGATCATCGCCGCAACCGCCGACGGGTCGTCCGTGCCGCGCAGCTTATCGGCGGCCGCGTTGATGCAGGCATCCATGCGGACGTTTTCCCGGTCGCAGATTTCGAAGATCTCCGGCTTCCAGCCGAAATTGCCGGCGCCATTGATCAGGGTCTGTGACCAGAGTTCCATGTCGCTGTCGCTCGCCTCGGGAATACCGAGCAGAATCGCAAGGCAACGGGCCGACACGGGACCTGCCAGAGCCGGAAAAAGGTCGACAACCTCGCCGCGGGGCAGGCGGGCGACATAGTCCTCGACCACCTTCTCATAGGCCGGGATCCAGACATCCTTGATGTTTTTGGCGGAAAAGGACGAGGCCATGGCATTGCGCAGCCGCATGTGGTCCTCGCCGTCGCGCCGCATCAGGGTGTGGGCCCCGAAAGCGCGCTGCATCGGTGTGTTAGGATCGTCCGAGCTGAACAGAACCGGGTCATCCTTGACCATCTTCGTGTCCGCCGCCTTGGTCAGAAGCGTCCGCCCGACTGACTGGACCCTTAGGACGGGAGCCTCGGCCCGCAGCCGCTTGTAGATTGGATAGGGATCGCGCGTGAGCTGATCGATGGTGATGGTGGTGTCCAGCGGTGCAAGCGGCGCTCTTGAGCGCGCATGGGCTGCGTCAGCCATAATGTCCTCTCCTCCCGGCAGGCCGTCCTCCAACGGTGTCTGCCCATGGCGGACCTTCTCCGGCCAGCCGTTTCCAAGGTTTAAACTCTGGATCTTTTGATTGCATCGGGCAATTAGATCGGATTGATATACTTTATCGGAGAATTCAATTCACCGATAGGGCAGGAAGGGCCGCGGGGGAGGAGCCATGAGCCGGGTAGACCCGTTTTCAATTGATTTCAATGCCTTGCGGACACTCGTTCAGGTTTTCGACAGTGGCTCGTTTTCCGGTGCCGCAGAGCGGCTGGACGTGAATCAGTCGACCGTCAGCTATACGATTGAGCGGCTGCGCAAGGCCTTGCAGGACCCCCTGTTCGTGCGGCAGGGAAGCGGAATCGCGGCAACGGACCGCTGCTCGGACATTGTCGCCGGACTGCGGGACATGCTGGAGTCCTACCAGGCCATTGCAACACCGCGCGCCTTCGACCCTGCGGAAGCCGCCGGGCTGGTGTCCCTGTCCTGCAACTACTATGAGCGGCTGGTGATCCTGCCGGAACTTTTGAGGGTACTGCGCGCTCAGGCCCCTGGGCTATCGGTTGCCGTTCACCAGGCCTTCGGCTCGGGAGGCGCTCAGCTGAAGCGCGGAGACAGCGATTTCCTGATGGGTCCGATCCGCTTCAATGACAGCGGGCTCTACAAGCGGAGGCTGCTCAACGATCACTACGTCTGTGTGATGGACCGGGGGAACCCGCTGGCCAGCCGCACACTGGACCTCGCCTCTTACGTCTCTGCTGCCCATGCCGTGGTGACCTATGGCGGCAACTGGAAGTCCAACTACCTGCTGGAGCTGGAAAAACAGGGCATTCTGCTCAACCAGGTTCTGGGTGTTCCAAGTCCCGCTGATCTCGGCACAATCCTGCGGGGAACGGACTTGATCGCCACTTTGCCGAGCCGGATGGCGGCTTCCATGGACAAGGGAGTGGTGATCCGCCCCTGTCCGTGCCCGGCGCCGTTCGACATCGATCTGGTCTGGACATCACGTACGCAGCATTCGCCGATGCACGCCTGGGTGCGGCAGGAAATTGCCCGCATCGCCAATTCGGTTCCTCCGGCCAGTGCGTTGGATGCCGAAACCCATCGCTATCAGGAAATTGGATCGGATGTATCGATGTGACCGGATTGATCAATGAGGTATGAGGTCTTACCCGCTTAAAGCTGCCCGGAGGGACGCCCGGGGGAGGAAAGCTGCGCAAGGAGGAGGCGCAAACTATGCCCAAGCTCATTTTCATCGAAGCCGATGGCACCCGCACGGAAGTGGATGCCCAGATAGGCAAATCGGTCATGGAAACCGCCCGGGACGGAAATGTCGCTGGCGTGGTGGCGGATTGCGGCGGCTCGCTCGCCTGCGCCACTTGCCATTGCTATTTCAGCGAGGATCAGATGGCGGCACTGCCGTCAAAGAGCGATACGGAAGCCGACATGCTGGACTTCGCCAATGCGGAGGTGAAGGACGGCAGCCGCCTGAGCTGCCAGATCATCGTCACCGAGGATATGGATGGCTGGGAAATCCGCGTTCCCGATACGCAATAAGGCTGGCAGTCAGAGCCGGACAATCGGCACCCGGTCGCCGGATTTGGCGGCCGGGGCATGAGGCGGGCGGACAATCAGAGCGCCCGCGCGTGCCAGCAGGCTGAGCATGGAACTGTCCTGGGTCGGGAAGGGCGACACAGTCAGCCGGCCGTCAGCATCTTCCGAAAGCAGTGCCCGGATATAATCCTGCCGCCGGTCATTCTCGCGCAGATCAGCCGTTACCATGGCTTCCAGAAGCCTTTCGTTCTGCCCTGGCTGATTGAGCATTTTTGCGAGGAGCGGTTTCAGGAATAGGAGCGCACAGACAATGCTGGAGACCGGGTTGCCCGGCAGGCCAAGCACCTTGGTCCCGCCCAGATGACCTGCCATCAACGGTTTACCCGGACGCATGGCGATCTTCCAGAAGGCCAGTTCCATGCCTTCGCCGCCCAGCACATCCTGAACCAGGTCGTGGTCGCCGACAGAGGCTCCGCCAAGGGTGACCAGAACATCCGCCTTGGCCTCTACGGCCCGGCGCACATGGCTTGCCATGATCCCGACGTCATCAGGTGAAATTCCGAGATCCAGGACCGCGCCGCCGCAATCCTCGACCATGGCGGCGATGCCGGCGTGATTCGAGGCGATGATCTGATCCGGGCCGGGCTCTCCTCCCGGCGTCACCAGCTCGTCACCTGTGGCAAGCACGGCCACCAGCGGCTTGCGCTGAACCGGCAGCACCGCATGGTTCATGGCGGCGGCGAGCGAAAGAGACCGGTAATCGAGCCTAGTTCGGGCGCTCAGCAGCAGGTCACCTTCGGCAAAATCCAGTCCGGGGGCACGAATGTTGGCGCCGGGTTTGGGCGCTTCCAGAACGGTCACTTGGCTGCCTTCGCGGCCGGTGTTTTCCTGAATGACGACAGTGTCCGCGCCTTTGGGCACCGGTGCTCCGGTGAAAATCCGCACGGTCTCGCCCTTTTGCACCGTGCCGGTGAACCCATGGCCCGCAGGCGCCTCGCCGATAAGGGTGAGCGTTGCAGGCACCTCGATCACATCCGCATGGCGGACGGCATAACCGTCCATGGCGGAGGCTGCGAAGGGCGGCTGGGTGCGTTTGGAGGCAAGGTCCAGCGCCAGGATGCGGCCATTGGCTGCGGAAAGCGGCACATTCTCGCGCCCGAGCGGATGAACATCCTTCAACAGGCGCTCAAGGGCCTCGGAAACGGGAATCAGAGGCGCATTTCCAGCCATGTCAGGTTCCCCCGGTTCCGCCGTCTGCAATGGTCCAGTGACCGGATTTGCCGCCAGCCTTTTCCAGAAGCCGCACGCCGCCGATGACCATGCCCCGGTCCACCGCCTTCGCCATGTCATAAACGGTAAGGCAGGCGACGGAGCAGGCCGTCAGGGCTTCCATCTCGACACCGGTCTGGCCGCTGACCTTCGTGGTTGCGGTCACCCGCAGGCCAGGTAAGGTGCTGTCCGGCTCGATGTCGATGGTGACCTTGGAAAGCGCCAGCGGATGGCAGAGCGGGATCAACTCGTGGGTCTTCTTCGCCGCCATGATACCGGCAATCCGGGCGGTGGCGATCACGTCGCCCTTCTTGGCGTTGCCCGACACAATCAGCTCAAGGGTTTCCGGACGCATGGTCACGGTCCCCTCAGCCACGGCGATGCGCGACGTGACGGCCTTTTCCGAAACGTCGACCATGTGGGCTGCGCCCGCCGCATCGATATGGGTCAGTTTCGGGCCTTCACCGCTTCCGCTCATGAGCTGACTTACTCCGCTGCGTCTGCGGTCTGGCGTGTCAGAAGGGCCCGTGTCGCAGAGGCAACGTCCGCCTGGCGCATCAGGCTTTCGCCGATGAGGAAGGTGTTGATGCCGCTCTTGCCCATGCGGGTCAGGTCGTCCGGGGTGAAGAGACCCGATTCGCCAACGATGATCCGGTCGGACGGTACCATCGGCGCCAGCCGCTCGCTGGTTTCCAGAGACGTCTCGAAGGTCTTCAGATTGCGGTTGTTGATGCCGAGAAGCTTCGAGGAGAGCTTCAGCGCCCGCTCCATCTCTTCTTCGTCATGAACTTCCAGAAGCACGTCCATGCCCAGCTCGAAGGCGGTGTCTTCCAGTGCCTTGGCGATATCATCTTCCACGGCGGCCAGGATGATCAGGATGCAATCTGCTCCCCAGGCGCGGGCCTCGTGAACCTGATAGGTGTCATAGAGGAAGTCCTTGCGCAGGGCGGGCAGGCTGACGGCCTCGCGGGCGGCATTCAGATATTCCGGCTTACCCTGGAAGGATGGCGTGTCGGTCAGAACAGACAAACAGGCTGCTCCGCCGGTCTCGTAGGCCTTGGCCAGAAGCGGGGGATCGAAATCCTCGCGGATCAGGCCCTTGGAAGGGCTGGCCTTCTTGATCTCCGCGATCAGGGCATAGTCCCCGGCGGCAAGCTTGGTTTCGATGGCCTTCTGGAAACCGCGGGGCGGGGCGATCTCGCTTATGACGGAGGTAAGCTCACGAAGAGAGACCAGGCTCTTGGCTGCTGCGATTTCCGCGCGCTTGTACTCTTCGATTTTCTTCAGAATGTCAGCCATCGTACTTATCCGTTGGACACTGCGACCAGCCGTTCCAGCCGGTCGGCTGCTGCGCCGCTGTCGAGGGACTGTGCCGCAAGCGCGACGCCTTCGGGCAAGGTCTCACACCGTCCCGCAATGATGAGCGACGCGGCGGCATTGAACAAGACAACATCGCGGTAGGGATTGCGGGCACCCTGGAGCACTTCGCGCAGGGCCCGTGCGTTTTCCTCCGGCTCGCCGCCCTTGAGATCCTCTATCCGGGCGAGGGGAAGACCCGCGTCCGAGGGGTGGATCTCGAAGGAGCGCAGATTTCCGTCCTTGAGTTCCGTCACATAGCTGACGCCAGTGGTGGTGATCTCATCCATGCCATCGGAGCCGTGAACGACCCAGACATGTTTGGAGCCAAGATTGCGCAGAACCTCCGCGATCGGCTCCACCCACTCGCGGGCAAAGACGCCGAGCATCTGGCGCTTGACCCCAGCCGGGCTGGAAAGGGGGCCAAGCAGGTTGAAGATCGT
The DNA here is from genome assembly GCF_014842915.1 of Roseibium litorale. GTDB lineage: Bacteria > Pseudomonadota > Alphaproteobacteria > Rhizobiales > Stappiaceae > Roseibium > Roseibium litorale. The sequence continues at coordinate 9,802 of NZ_JACYXI010000002.1, forward strand.
GCGTGTGCCAAGCTCCACCCGGGTCGGGCCGACATGTTTCATGGCCGAATGATGCAAGGGCGCGAACATGAACCCGATCCCGGCCTTGTCGATGCATTCGCTGATCTTGTCTGGGCCGATATCGATGTTCACGCCCAGCTGGGCCAGAGCCTCGGAGGAGCCGGACTTGGACGAAAGCGAGCGGTTGCCGTGCTTGGCCACCGGAACGCCGCAGCCCGCCACCACAATCGAGGTGCAGGTGGAAATGTTGTAGCTGCCCGTGCTGTCGCCGCCGGTGCCGACGATGTCGACAGCATCCTGAGGCGCCTTCACGGTAAGCATCTTGGACCGCATGGTGTCGACCGCTGCGGTCACTTCATCGATGGTCTCGCCGCGCACGCGCAGGGCCATCAGGAAACCGCCAAGCTGGGAGGGTGTGGCTTCGCCGGAAAGGATGATCTCGAATGCCTTGCGGGCATCCTCGCGCGAAAGCGAGGCGCCGCCGGCAACCTTGGCGATATAGTCCTTGAAATTACTCATGGCCTTGTCCGTTCGGGATTGCCGGAGGCGCTGCTCAAATGAGCTGCTCCGATGCGGGGCGTCAGTTCGAAGGGGCGCCGATCACGAGGCCGATGGCGGCCTGGTTGATCTCGACACCTGCTTCCGCTTCCACCTGAGAGATGTACTCGTTGAGAAGCGAATCCTGCAACTGCTGGGAAAGCTGATCACGGATCTGCTTCAGATCGTCGCTTTCCGCGAAGAATGCGGGGGTATTGGTGGCATCGACACGCAGAATCAGACGGCCATTGCCCTTTGCCTCGCCCGCATCCGTGATGGTCCCTGCCGGACCGGAGAAGATCACGGTTGCAGCTTCCTGACTGAGGTCGCCGGACGCTTCACCGCGCTTGACGTTCTCTGCGGTTTTCACGGTGAGGCCGTTCTCCGCCGCCAGATCTGCAAGGCTGGTTCCGGCCTTGGCCTTGTCCACCAGCTCCTTGACCCTTGCGTTGATGCGCTTGTCCGTCTCTTCGGCCTTCCAGGCCTTGATCACGCCGTCACGCACTTCGGAAAGCTCGCGGTCCCGGGCGGGGGTCACCTTGGTCACTTCGTACCAGAGGAAGCCGCGCTGGCCGATCGGCAGCGGGTCGTTCTCGATGCCGATGTCGCTGTCGAACGTGCCTGCCACAAGACCATCCACATCCGGAAGCAGAACTGCCTTGCCGTCTTCGCCCTTGCCGGTGTTGTCGAACGGGGCAGGGGTGATGGTCTTCAGCTGGAAGCGGTCGGCAACGGCCTGCAGGCTTTCGCCGCCGGCGCGCGCATCCTCAACATCATTCAGGAGGTCAAGGACTTCCCGCTCGGCAGTTTCTTTGGCCAGCGTCTTGCGGATGTCCGCGCTGACTTCCTCAAGCGGCTTGGTATGTGCCGGCTGAACTTCTGTGACGTTGATGACGACGGAGGAGAACCGGCCATCGATAATGCCGCTGGTCTCTCCGGTTTCCATGGAGAAAGCCGCATCGCCGATTGCCGGGTCAAGGAAGTCGCTCTTGGTCATAAGGCCGAGAGAGACGTCCTTGTCGGCAAGATTGCGCTCGGCCATGAGGTCATCGAATGTCTTTCCGGCCTTCAGCTCTTCGGCGGCCTTGTCCGCGTCTTCCTTGTTCAGGAAGGCAATCTGACGGACCATGCGGCGCTCAGGCTGGGAATAGGCATCGGTGTTGTCGTCATATTCCTGCTTGATCGCCTCGTCAGTCACATCCCCGGGACGGGCAAGACTGTCGGGCGTCAGTTCAAGCAGAACGTCCTGACGGTATTCCGGAGCCCGGAACTTTTCCTTCTGAGCTTCATAATAGCTTTCCAGCGTTGCCTGATCCGGATCGGCGATCTCGCCGATGGACGAAGCATCGATGGTCAGATAGCTGACATTGCGGGTCTCGCCCTGAAAGCGGTTCACCGCTTCCAGATAGGCATCGGGAGCAACCATGCCGCCGGAGACGGCTTCAGCCAGCTGCTGACGTTCCGCCAGCTTGCGGCGGTCGGTGACATATTCGTCTTCGCTGACGCCTGCGTTCCGCAGCACCTGTGCCAGACGGTTGCGGTCGTATCCGCCGGCCGGGCTCTGGAAGGCCGGGTCGGCATGGATCAGGGAAATCAGCCGTTCGTCCGAGACACCAAGCCGCATGCTGGTTGCAGCCTCATCGAGAGCTGCCTGCGCGACAAGGCGGCCAAGCGTCTGCTGCGGCAGGCCGAACTGCGCCCCCTCGGTGGTGGAGAGCGTCCGTCCGATGCGGCTGGAGAAGTTTGCAAGATCACGGCGGTATTCGCGGTCAAAAGTGATCAGCGGAATCTCGGTGTCCCCGACCGTGGCGACCACGTTCTGGCCAAAGCCCTTGAACATGTCTGCGACGCCCCACACGGCAAAGCTGAGCACAAGCAATGCGATAAACAGTTTGGCAACAATGGTGCCAGCGCCCTTGCGCAGCGCGTCGAGCATGACGTCTCCAGTCTCTTGCAATCCGGGGTCCGGTTTCTCCGGACCTTATATGAACTCTCAAAGCTCCGCTTCGGAGCGGGCGGATAATAGAGACGGGAACCGGGGCGGGCAAGGCGGCGGGCGACTTTCTGCCACGAAGCTTTTCCGGAGGGCCTTCGAGCGCGAAAATTCACTGGCAGCGGCAGGCATTCGGCGCTAGACGAAAGGCCGCATTTCGAGATCTTTCAAAAGGACCGCTTGGCATGACGCAGACCATCAAGCCGCTTGTTGCCGGAAACTGGAAAATGAATGGAACCCGCGCTTCGCTGGAGGAATTCAGCCGGATTGTGGCGGGTTTCAGTGCGGATCTTGCGGCCAGGGCCGATACGATGATCTGTGCTCCGGCAACTCTGACGGCACTGATGGCTGAGGCTGCAAAGGGCACACCGGTGCAGGTTGGCGCGCAGGATTGCCACGCCAAGGCCAATGGGGCCCACACCGGCGATCTGTCTGCCGAAATGCTGGCCGATGCAGGTGCAAGTGCGATTATCGTCGGCCATTCCGAGCGCCGTGCGGATCATGGTGAAAGTGATTCTGATGTGCGTGCCAAGGCGGAAGCTGCCTGGCGGGCAGGGGTTCCTGCCATCATCTGTGTTGGCGAGACGGAAGCGCAGCGCAAGGCAGGTGAGGAAGTCGCCGTCGTGTCTGAGCAGCTTGCCGGTTCGGTTCCGGACGGTGCAACGGCGAAGAACTGTGTCATTGCCTATGAGCCGGTCTGGGCTATTGGCACCGGCCTGACGCCGACCGCAGCCGACGTGGAAGCCATGCATGGCGCCATGCGCGATGTGCTGGTGAAGCGCTTCGGTGCGGAAGGCGCATCCATGCGGCTGCTCTACGGCGGCTCTGTGAAGCCTGGCAATGCCGTTGAACTGATGGGCGTTGCCAATGTGGACGGCGCGCTTGTTGGTGGGGCCAGCCTGAAGGCCGCCGATTTCCTCGGGATCCTGGCCGCTTACGCCTGATCCCGGCCTGAAACCTGTTCATTTGGCGGCTCACCCTTGAAAGGGGATAGGGCAAAGTTCCATTTCAAGGGTGGAAAGCCTGGCGAAGGTGGTGTAGAACCCCGCCAATCTTGAACAAACAGAATGGCAAACGATGGAAACCGTAGTCATCGTCATACATTTGATGGTCGTGCTGGCACTGGTGCTGGTCGTCCTGCTTCAGCGTTCCGAAGGCGGAGCTCTTGGCATGGGCGGCGGTGGCGGCGGTGGCTTCATGTCCAGCCGCGGGACAGCAAACGTTCTGACCCGGGCGACTGCGATTCTTGCTGCAGCCTTTTTCGCAACCTCTGTTGCCCTCAGCCTCATCGCCAAGATGAATGAGAGCCCGTCCTCTATTCTTGATTCCGGTCCGTCTGCCACGCAGACCCTGCCGTCCGCTCCGGAAGGCAGCTCGGGCAATGGTATCCTGGATGCTCTCAAGAAGCCTGAAGAGCCCGCTGGTGCGCAGGTCCCGGCTGCTCAGTAAGCCGTGAGGCCGCACAAGGCCGCGGTTCCGTGACATAAAGGGTTCGGACCCATAAATTTGATGTGAATGGTTTGAGCGAATATGCTTGGATACAAGGAGCAAGGCTGCAGGAAGCCTTAGGGCTTTCAAAGGCTTGCAACGCAGTGGCCGGGCATATTCGCCAAATCCCTCCGGGACGCTCAACTGGCTTTGAAATGCGGCGTTGAGCGTCTCAACCGGGCGAAAGCCCGCTTTTCGACGCTCGCCTTGCCTTTCTGTGCCAGTTGAAGCGCCATTCGCATCAGATTTATGCGTCCGAACCCTAATGCCCTGCGCCTCTACGCAGGGCATTTTTATTGTGTCTAACGAAACTCCCGGGTGGTCAGATGGCCCCCCGCAACGATATGGTATTGCTCCATGGCGCGATACATTTTCATCACTGGCGGCGTGGTCTCCTCGCTTGGCAAAGGTCTGGCTTCTGCAGCTCTTGGGGCTTTGCTCCAGGCGCGGGGCTACAAGGTCCGGCTTCGTAAGCTCGACCCCTATCTCAACGTTGATCCGGGCACGATGAGCCCGTATCAGCACGGCGAATGCTTCGTCACCGACGACGGGGCAGAGACGGATCTCGACCTCGGTCACTACGAGCGGTTCACCGGCCGTCCTGCCAACAAGCAGGACAACATCACCACCGGACGGATCTATCAGGACATCATCGCCAAGGAACGGCGCGGGGATTATCTCGGCGGCACCGTTCAGGTGATTCCGCATGTGACCGATGCCATCAAGGCCTTCGTTCTGGATGGCAACGAAGATTATGACTTCGTTCTGACGGAAATCGGCGGCACGGTTGGCGATATCGAGGGCCTGCCGTTCTTCGAGGCAATCCGCCAGCTTGGCAACGACCTGCCGCGCGGCGATGTGGTTTATGTTCACCTGACCTTGATGCCGTATATCCCGGCGGCGGGTGAAATGAAGACCAAGCCGACCCAGCACTCGGTCAAGGAGCTGCGCTCCATCGGCATTCAGCCGGATATCCTGATGGTCCGCTGCGACCGCCAGATTCCGGAAACGGAACGCCGCAAGCTGTCCCTGTTCTGTAACGTGCGCGAAAGCGCCGTCATCCCGGCTTATGACGTCAAATCCATCTATGACGTGCCGATCGCCTACCACAAGGAAGGCCTGGACGACGAAGTTCTGACCGCTTTCGGCATCAAGGGTGCTCCGGCTCCGGTGCTCGACCGCTGGACCAGCATTTCCGAAGGCATTGCCAATCCGGAAGGCGAAGTGAAGATCGCTATCGTCGGCAAGTACACGGTGCTGAAGGATGCCTACAAGTCGCTGATTGAGGCGCTTGTTCATGGCGGTCTGGCCAACCGGGTGCGGGTCAACATGGAGTGGATCGATTCGGAGATCTTCGAGAAGGAAGATCCGACTCCTTATCTGGAAGGCGTGCACGGCATTCTGGTGCCCGGCGGCTTCGGCGAACGCGGAGCGGAAGGCAAGATTGCCGCGGCTCACTTCGCCCGAACCCGCAAGATCCCGTATTTCGGGATTTGCTTCGGCATGCAGATGGCGGTTCTGGAAGCTGCCCGTAACATGGCCGGTATCACGGAAGCCAACTCCACCGAGTTCGGCCCTGCCAAGGAGCCTGTCGTTGGCCTGATGACCGAATGGTCCAAGGGCAACGAGAAGGAAGTCCGGTCTCAGGACGGCGATCTCGGCGGCACCATGCGTCTGGGAGCCTACACGGCAGCCCTGAAGCCGGGATCCAAGATCGCGGACATCTACGGTTCGATCAGCGTTTCCGAACGCCACCGTCACCGCTATGAGGTGAACATCGGCTACCGGGAGAAGCTGGAATCCTGCGGTCTGATCTTTGCGGGCACGTCCCCCGATGGGGTGCTGCCGGAAACGGTCGAAATCGCGGATCATCCCTGGTTCATCGGCGTTCAGTACCATCCGGAACTGAAGTCCCGTCCGTTCGAGCCGCATCCGCTTTTCGCATCCTTCGTCAAGGCTGCCATGCATCAGAGCCGTCTGGTCTGACGGATATTGCCGCAAGGGCAAAATGAGGGGGAAGCCATGGTGCGTGGGCTCGATCACGTTGTCGCTGCCGTTCAGGATCTGGATGCAGCGGCCCGCGCCTGGGAAGCGCTTGGCTTCTCCGTCACACCGAAGGCCGTTCACCCATGGGGAACGGCCAACCGGCTGATCCAGCTCGACAGGTTCTTCGTTGAGCTTCTTGCCCTTGAAGACGCATCCCTCATTCAGGATGCAGGCGAGGGCGCCTTTTCCTTTGGCGCTTTCAACCGGGACTATCTGGCCTCCGGCAAGGAGGGCATGTCCATGCTCGTGGCCGAAAGCCGGGACCCGGCAGCAGACCGCGCAGCCTTTGCAGAGCTGGGGCTGCGCACCTATGAGCCGTTTTCCTTCGGCCGCAAGGCGGTACAGCCTGATGGGTCTGTCCGCGAAGTCGGGTTCGACCTGACCTTTACGTCTGAGCCGCTTGCCCCTGAAATCGGGTTCTTCACCTGCTACAACCGCTTCCCTGAAAACTTCTGGAAGCCGGCTTATCAGACTCATAAAAATGGTGCGCGCAGCCTGAGTGGCGTCACCATGGTCGCGGCCGACCCGTCCGATCATCATGAGTTTCTCGGCGGCTTTACCGGCCAGCGCGAGATGCGCGCGACGAGCCTTGGCCTTGAGATGGATACGCCCCGCGGCACGATTTCTGTCCTGACCCCGCGCGCCTACCGTTTCCGGGACGGCGATGCCGCAGCTGACTGCCTGCCTTCCAGCTTGCCGGTCCTCGCCGCCCTCGAAATTGCCTGCGAAGGCTTGTCCGGGCGCAAGGTGATCCCGGCCAGCGGTCTTTACGGCATTACTTTGGCTCTCGTGCCCGCCTGATTTATTTCCTTGATTGCATCAGCAGCTTGTCAGGTGACCCTGTTTTTCAGGTGTTGCCCAGCCACGCATTTGGCCTGTAGGGTTCTCAACCTGTACATGGGCGGGACGTATTTTCCCGTTTGTCGTGCCTTGGGGGGCCATGTTTATGAAATTTTCCGACCGCGCATTTTCCGGCAGCGCGAAGATTTTCGCCTTGCTGACACTTTCCGCTTTGACTGCATGCGGAGACGAAGCGAAGACGCCTGCCGCCGCGCCGGTACCCTCGGTCACGGTTTCCGGCATTCAGACCAAGGATATCCGCCAGAGCGCGAGCTTTATTGGCCAGGTTGCTGCCATCAACGAAGTGGAACTCGTGGCCCGTGTCAGCGGCTTTCTGGATGAGAAGTCCGTTCCGGACGGATCGCTGGTCAAGAAGGGGCAGATGCTCTTCGTCATCGAGAAAAGCCAGTATGAAGCGAATGTTCAGAAGGCCCAGGCCGACCTGGACAGCGCCAAGGCGGATGCGGCGCTGAAGGCGGCAAACGAGGCCCGGGACAAGGACCTGTTTGACAAGGGGCATATTTCCCAGGCGGCCTTCCAGGCAACGCAAGCCCAGACAGCTCAGGCCAAGGCGGCCGTGGAAGCAGCTGGGGCGGCCCTCGCCCAAGCCAATCTCGATCTCAGCTATACAGATGTTGCCGCGCCCTTTGATGGCCGGATTGGCAAGACACCTTATAGCGTTGGCGATGTGGTTGGACCGTCTTCCAGCGCGCTCGGCACCGTGATCCAGCTGGCTCCAGTCTATGTGAATTTCTCGGTCAGCCAGTCTCAGTATCTGAGCGCGTTGAACGCTCACAAACTGAATCCGTCCGACATCAAGCCGGAAGAAACGCCGAATCTGACGCTGGGCCTTCCCAACGGGGACCAATATGGCGAGACCGGCAAGATCGTCTTTATCGACAACAAGGTCGATACCCAGACCGGGACAATTGCGTTCCGGGGCGAGTTTGCCAATCAGGACGGCGTGCTGGTGGATGGCACCTATGTGTCGGTGACAATCGAATCTCCGCAGGAAACCAGTGCCCTGATGGTGCCGCAGGCGGCTGTACAGCGGGACCAGCGCGGCAGTTTCGTGCTCGTGGTCAACAGCAGCAGCACGGTGGAGCAGCGCTATATTCAGCTTGGGGCTCAGGTGGGAACTGACTTCATCGTGAAGGATGGTTTGCAGGAAGGTGAGAGCGTGATCACGGAGGGGCTGCAGAAGGTCCGGCCCGGTGTCCCGGTCAAGGCGATCCAGTCAGTCAGCCAGGCGGGGTAGGGCTCATGTTCTCGGTCTTTTTCATCCGGCGTCCCAGATTCGCCCTGGTGATTTCCCTCGTGATCACCATTGCTGGTGCCCTCGGCTATTTCTCTCTTCCTGTCGAACAGTTCCCCAACATCACCCCGCCGGTCGTCAATGTCTCGGCGAGTTATGTTGGTGCCAGCGCCGACGTTCTGGAAGATACCGTTGCCGCCCCTATTGAGGCGCAGGTCAACGGTGTGGACAACATGCTCTACATGTCATCGAACAGCTCCGACAGCGGCAGCTATTCCTTGAATGTGACCTTCTCTGTCGGCACGGATCCGGATATTGCTGCGGTCAATGTCCAGAACCGCGTCAGTCAGGCCACCAGCCAGTTGCCTTCAGAAGTGACGGCCAATGGCGTGACCGTTCAAAAAGCCTCGACCAACATGCTTCTGGTGGTGGCGCTCTATTCTCCCAACGGCACCTATGACGAGGTGTTCCTTTCGAACTATGCGTCCATCAATCTGAAGGATTCGCTCGCCCGCGTTCCGGGCGTTGGCAAGGCGGACGTGCTGACGGATTTCGCCTACGGCATGCGGATCTGGCTCGACCCGGACCGTCTGGCCAGCATGGGTATGACGCCCACTGACTTCATCACCGCAGTCCGGGATCAGAACCTGCAGGTGGCGGCCGGTCAGATCGGGGCACCGCCGGTTCCCGCCGGACAGCAGTTCCAATACACGGTGAAGGCACAGGGACGTTTGTCCAGCGTCGAGCAGTTCGAAAACATCGTGCTGCGCACAGGCAAGGACGGTGCCATTGTGCGTGTCGGAGATGTGGCCCGTGTCGAAAGAGGCGCACAATCCTACGCGGCCAGCGGCGCGTTCAACGGCAAGGCCTCGACCATTCTGGCGGTCTATCAGGCACCTGGCGCCAATGCGATTGCCGTTGCCGAGGGTGTGCAGGCCCGTCTTGAGGAATTGTCCCGGGCCTTTCCCGACGACGTTGCCTATGAGGTGCCGTTTAACACGACGGATTTTGTCCAGGCCTCTCTCGACGATGTGATCGTCACACTGTGCATCACCTTTGTTCTGGTGGTTTCGGTGGTGTTCATTTTCCTGGGCAACTGGCGGGCGACAATCATTCCGACTGTTGCCATTCCCGTTTCCCTGATCGGCACCTTCGCGGTTCTGCTTGCGTTGGGCATGTCGCTGAACACGATCTCGCTCTTCGCTTTGGTTCTGGCCATCGGGATCGTGGTGGACGATGCCATCGTGGTGGTGGAAAACGTCGAACGTATCCTGAGTGAAGAGGATATCAGTCCGCAGGACGCGACGGCCAAGGCCATGGGGCAGATTACCGGCCCGGTCATCGCCACGACACTGGTTCTGCTCGCGGTTTTCGTGCCCACGATTTTCATGCCGGGCATCACCGGGGAACTCTACTCCCAGTTCGCGATCACCATTTCAGTCTCTGTGATCATTTCGTCGATCAACGCTCTGACCCTGTCTCCGGCGTTATGCGGATTGATTCTAAGGCGACGGGCCGGTCCGCCGCGCGGGATCATGGCGCTGTTCGACCGGGGCATCACCGGTGTGCGCAATGGCTATTCGGCTTTGGTGCGCAGATTTCTGCGCGCCGCCTTCCTAGGGCTTGCTGCCATTGCCGGTGTCGTCGCCTTGATTGTGGTGCTCGGCGGGCGGCTGCCACAGGGGTTCCTGCCGCTGGAGGATCAGGGCTATCTGATGGTTGACATCCAGCTGCCCGACGGGGCCTCCCTGGAACGCACCGAGATCATCACCAAGTCGCTGATTGATAAGGTGAAGCAGACCCCCGGCGTTGCCAATGTGGTGACGGTCAATGGATTTTCGATCCTCAATTCGGCCCTGTCCTCCAATTCGGCGATGATCATTGCCACGCTCGACAATTGGTCGAAGCGGCAGGAGGCCTCCCTGCGCGTCAACGCCATCCTGGGCAAGTTCTGGGCGGAGTTCTCAGCTGTTCCAGGAGCGCGGATCATTGCCTTCAATCCGCCGCCGATTCCCGGTCTTGGTACCACGGGCGGTGTGCAGATGATGGTTCAGCAAACCGGTGGCGGCACGCCGCAGGACCTTTCCTCTGCTGTTGGCTCCTTTGTCTATGGCGCGAACCAGTCGCCTGATATTGCCCAGGCCTATTCGACATTCCGGTCGGACGTGCCACAGCTCTTTGTCGATCTCGACCGGGAAAAGGCCAAAACCCTCGGCGTCAATGTCGCGGATGTGTTCACGACACTCCAAACTTATCTCGGTTCTTATTATGTGAATGACTTCAATATCTTCGGGCGAACCTACAAGGTGATGCTTCAGGCTGACGGCCAGTATCGCAACAATCCGGATGACATTGGACGGCTCTATGTCCGCGCGGCGGGCGGGGCCATGGTGCCGCTGAGCTCACTCGTGACGGTGAGCAACACGCTCGGGCCGCAAACACTGACGCGCTACAACATGTTCCGCTCCGCCACGCTGAACGCAGATCCGGCTCAGGGGGCGTCAACCGGCGCTGTCATGGCGGCGCTGCAGGGCGCGGCCACTGAAGCGCTTCCTTCCGGCTATAGCTATGAATGGACGGGGACGGCACTCCAGCAGCAGGGATCGGGAGACATCGTGCTCTTCATCCTGTTCCTGTCGATCCTGTTTGCCTATCTGTTCCTGGTGGCTCAGTACGAAAGCTGGAGCATGCCTCTGGCCATTCTGATGTCCGTGACGGTTGCCCTGCTGGGCGCTTTTGTTGCCGTCTTCCTGACGGGCGGGGACGTCAATCTCTACACGCAGATCGGTATGATCATGCTGGTCGGCATGGGGGCGAAGAACGCGATTCTGATCGTGGAATTTGCGATCGAACAGCGGGAGAGCGGCAAGTCGATTGTCGCCGCAGCAGAAGAAGCAGCGCACATGCGCTTCCGTGCTGTGATGATGACTGCCTTGTCCTTCCTGCTCGGCGTGGTGCCGTTGATGACGGCCAGCAGTGCTGGCGCAGCCAGTCAGAAAGCGATCGGTTTCGCGGTCTTCGGCGGCATGTTCTTCGCGTCGTCCCTTGGTGTGCTGCTTATTCCTTCCCTCTATGTGGTCGTTCAATCCACTCGCGAGAAGGTGAAAAGCATGCTTGGCATGAAGGCGGAAGAACCGGAATCCGCTCAAGCCGAAGGGTGAGTGCAAGCACATCTGAAACGGAAAAGAGCCGCTGAGATGCGGCTCTTTGAGTTGATGTGCAGGAAGGCTGAATGGGTCAGCGGGCGTCTTCCAGAATGGCAAGGTAGTCCTCTTCCGTTGCCAGGCGCGGGTTGGTGGCGTGGCAGTGGTCCTTGAGGGCAGCCTTGGCCACCTGGGCGCGGTGGTCAGCCGCGACACCGAGAGCGTCGAGGCCTGAGGGGATGCCGATGTCCTTGTTTAATTCTGCCATCACCTGATCCGGCTCACCGCCGAGAATGCGGCTCATCACATCCCATTTTGCCCCGATCACCGGTCTGTTGAAGCGCAGGACAGGCGGGGTGAGGATCGCGTTGAGCGTGCCGTGATGGAGGTTCAGCTCCTTGATGGCGCCCAGCGGATGGGTCAGCGAATGGATCGCCCCGAGCCCTTTCTGGAAGGCCATGGCGCCTTCGGTGGAGGCCATCATCATGTCCCAGCGGGCCTGTTTGTCCGATCCGTTCTTCACTGCCGTCCGGATCGCGCCGAAGCCACGGGTCAGACCATCCAGCGCGATGGCTTCCGCCGGCGGGTTGATGGACGGCGCCATATAGGTCTCAAGGCAATGGGAGATCGCGTCCATGCCGGTCGCGGCCGTCAGAAAGGGCGGCAGACCCAAGGTCAGCTCCGGGTCGCAGATGGCTATGGAGGGCAGCATGGCCGGGCTGATGACGCCAAGCTTGCGCCCGTCGTTCATGTTGATCACGGAGGCGCGCCCGACCTCGGAGCCAGTTCCTGCCGTGGTGGGCACGGCGATCATGGGGCAGACCTTGGGCGAGATCTTTGAGATGCCTCCCTCGATCGCGGCATATTGGGCGAGCGGTGCTGGATTGCCGGACAGAAGCCGCACGCCCTTGGCAAGATCGATGGAAGAGCCGCCGCCAAAACCGATCACGCCGTCGCAGCCGGTCTCCTGGTAGAGCGCATAAGCGTCCATAATGGCCGCTTCCGTGGGGTTCGATGGGGTGCCGTCGAAAGCGGCCGCATCCATGCCGAGTGGACCGGTCAATTTTTCAAGGAGACCAGCGGCAATCAGTCCCTTGTCCGTCACGATCAAGGGACGCGTCATGCCCAGGCTGGCGGCATGCTGGCCGCAGGTGGCAACAGCCCCGTGATCGAAAACGATGGTGGTCAGATAGGTAATCAGAGCCATGTGTGTGGAAGCCCTCCCGGTCTCTCTCTGTTATCCGCCGCACCTTTGCATATTCGCGAAGGGGTCGTCCTTCCCCAAAATTGGCGGTGTGCAGATTTTGGAAATGGGAAGAGAAAAAGCGCAATGAGGTCTAACTGGTCCTCAGCCTGCTAGCAAACCTCTCTGTTCGTCATCCCGGCCAAGCGTAGCGCGAGCCGGGACCGGAGAGCCAAAAGACTATCGGTTTCAGAGAGTCGACTACCGAAAGACCCGGGCTCACCGGTCCCGGATCTTCGCGTTGCTACGTCCGGGAGGACGAGTTGATAGGTTATCGTCAAACCTAGACGAAAACTTGCCCCGCACGCCGTCCCGGCCTTGAGCCGGGACCTATGCGATCCGGAGATTGGCCCCGGCTCAAGGCCGGGGCAGCGCGTGCTGGAGGCAACGCCAAAGCTATGAGGAGGCGTGGTTCCGCCTTGTGGGATGGACGTAGATCCGAGGCACCCGAACGCCTTTTATGCTGTTACAGCTTCCTCTGCCGCCAGGACGCAGGCTGCCTCGTGGCCGCCGCCCAGATCCACGCGGGGCGGTAGCGCCTTCCAGCACTCCGGCCGCGCCAGGCTGCAACGGGGCGCGAAGGAGCAGCTGGAAGGCGCATCCTCCAGCGGCGGCGGCGATCCGGGGATCGCGTCGAGACGGCTGCCTTTCACCGCTCCATGGAGATTGGCCGCCAGAAGCCCCTTGGTGTAGGGGTGGCGGGGATTCTTGATCACGTCGCGTGTCGTTCCGGTCTCGACGATATTGCCTGCATACATGACCGCGATCCGGTCGGAGACCTCGACAGCAACGCCAATGTCATGGGTCACGAAGATCACGCCCATGCCGAATTCCTTCTGCAGTTCACGCAGCAGCAGAAGGATCTGGATCTGGACGGTCGCATCCAGCGCGGTCGTCGGCTCATCGGCCAGGAGCAGCTTCGGGCGGCAGGCAAGGGCGAGGGCGATCATGGCGCGCTGGCGCATGCCGCCGGACATTTCATGCGGATAGTTCTTCAGCCGCCGTTCGGGCGAGGGGATGCGCACCCGCGTCAGCATATCGAGGGCCACATCCATGGCGGCGAGCTTGCTGATGCCCTTGTGCCGCATGACTGTTTCGGCGATCTGGTCGCCGATGGTGTAGACTGGATCCAGCGCCAGCGCTGGCTCCTGAAACACCATGGAGACATCACCACCCCGGTATTTGGCCAGTGCCCGGCCGGAAAGCGACATGACATCGGTGCCTAGAACCGTCACGGAGCCTTCCAGATCCGTGCGCTTGGGCGGCAGCAGGCGGAGAAGCGTCTTCAGCGTGACGCTCTTGCCCGAACCGGATTCGCCGAGCAGCCCCAGCATTTCGCCCGGCTTCAGGCTGAGGTTCAGGCCATTGATGGCATGGACCGTGCGCTCACCCTTGAAGCGGACGACAAGGTCCTTGAACTCGACAAGCGGTGTCTCGCTCATTCCGCGGCCTCCTTGAATGCCTGGCTGTGGCCGGAGGCCGGGTCCATCATGTGGCAGGCTGCCAGATGGGTCTCATCACCACCAATGACGCTGAGCTTCGGCTTGGCCGCGCTGCAGACGCTTTCGGCGAATTTGCAACGGGTGTGGAAGCGGCAGCCGGAGGGCGGGTTGATCGGATTGGGCGGATCGCCCGCCAGCGGCGGTTCTTCCGTCCGGTTGTCCGGATCCATGGAGGGCATGGCCGCGAACAGGGACGAGGTATAGGGGTGTGCCTGATTGTGATAGATTGCCTCGGCTGGCCCGACCTCGACCACTTCACCCAGATACATCACCAGAACCCGGTCGGAGATGTAGCGCACGACATTGAGATCGTGGGAGATGAAGATATAGGTCAGGCCGAACTCTTCTCTCAGCTCATTGAGAAGATTGAGCACCTGGGCTTCGACCGATTTGTCGAGAGCGGAAACCGCCTCATCCAGGATCACCAGGCGGGGCTCCATGGCGAGAGCCCGGGCAATGTTGACGCGCTGGCGCTGACCACCAGAGAGTTCGTGCGGATAGCGGTGGGCGAACCGCTCCGGCTCCAGCCCGACGCGCTTCAACAGGTTCCTTGCCTTGCCCTCCGGGTCTTCCAGACCGTTGATCTTCGGGCCGAAGGCGATGGAGTCCAGAATGGTCAGGCGGGGATTGAGAGAGGCGTAGCTGTCCTGAAACACCATCTGAACGCCCCGGCGCAACTCCTTGAGCGTAATATCCTCTCCCAGAACGTCACCATCGAAAATGATCTGGCCGTCATCCAGCTCGATCAGGCCGATCATCAGCCGGGCCGTGGTGGACTTGCCGCAGCCGCTCTCGCCGACGATGCCCAGCACTTCGCCCTTCTTCACATCGAAAGACACGCCGTCGACTGCATGAACGGTGGCCGTCTGGCGGTTCAGGAGGCCGGAGCGGATCGGAAAGTGACGCTTCAGATCCTTGGCGATCAGGAGTGGCTGGCGCGGTCCGCCGCGGTCCTCTTGTCTGGTCATGGGCTCAGTCCTTGACATTCATGGCACTCCGCAAACCGTCGCTCAGAAGATTGAGGCACAGGGACGTGATGAAGATCATCAGGCCGGGAAGGGCGGCGACCCAGGGATTGACGTAGATCGCCGTGCGCAGGGTGTTGAGCATCAGGCCCCATTCCGGCTCCGGCGGGCGCACACCGATGCCGAGGAAGGAGAGACCTGCAGCCAGGATCATGCAGACGCTGGTCAGGCTCGTGGCATAGACGAAGATCGGGCCGAGTACGTTGCCGAGCACATGCACCCGGATGATGGTCAGGGCATTGCCGCCCGAGGCCCTTGCCGCGTCGATGTAATCAAGCGCCCTGACGCTTGCTGTCGCGCTTTCAGCAACGCGGGCAATCGGCGGAATGAACACAATTGTGAGCGACACGATGGTGTTGAGAATGCCTGCCCCCAGAGCACCGGAAATGGCGATGGCCAGAAGCACGGAGGGGAAGGCGAAGAACACGTCGACCGTGCGCATGATGACCGTGTTGACCCAGCCACCCGCATAGCCGGCGATCAGGCCCAAAGTGGAGCCCATGACGAAGGCGAGAACGACCGGCACCAGCCCGGTGAAGAGCGTCAGTCGCCCGCCGTAGATCAGCCGGGCCAGCATGTCGCGCCCCTGTTCGTCGGTGCCGAGCGGAAAGCCGGGATAGCCGATGGGCTTCAGGCGCTTGATCATGCTGGCCTTGTAGGGATCATTCAGTCCCAGATAGGGCGCGAAGATCGCTGCCAGGATCAGGAGCAGGATGATCACCGCACAGGTGACGGCGACCGGATCGCGGGAGAAGCGCTTGACCACGCCGCTCCAGTAGCCCTTCGTCTTGGCCACCTGTTCTGCCGGAGCATTTGTTTCGGTTGCTGCCATAATCATGTCAGGACCTTTTAATGCGCGGGTCGATGGCGGCCTGAAGGACATCAACGATCAGGTTCATGGTCACGAAGAACAGCGCCAGAACCAGAATGGTGCCCTGCAGGAGCGGCAGGTCGCGCTGGAAGATGGCGTTGGACAGGAGAAAGCCGGAGCCGGGCCAGTTGAAAACGGTCTCAATCAGGATCGAGCCGCCGAGCAGGTAGCCGAGCTGAAGCCCCATGACCGAGAGGGCCGTCGGGGCGGCATTGCGGATCACGTGGCGCAGCACGTCCATGGGATAGAGGCCCTTGGCGAACAGCGCCTGGACAAAATCCATGGAGAAGATGTCGCCCACGAGTGCACGCACGGTACGGGCAACGATGCCGATCGGCACGACGGCCAGCGTCACGGCAGGCAGGATGAGAAAGCGGATATGCTCCAGATCCCAGCTCCATTCGCCCGAGCCGCCAGGGCCCGCGCCCATGGAGGGCAGCCAGCCGAGCTGGACGGAAAAGACGATGACCAGAACGATGCCGAGCCAGTAGTTGGGAACGGAGACACCGGTGATGGCGACGGCCGTGATCATCCTGTCGAAGATCGTGTCGCGGAAATAGCCTGCGAGGAAGCCGAGAAACAGCCCGATGGGGAAGGCAATCACGCTAGCCGCGAAGGCCAGGAGCAGCGAGTTCTTGACCGCAAGGAAAACTTCGCCGGCCACAGGGCGTCCAGTAGCGATGGACTTGCCGAGATCGCCGGTCGCGGCCTTGCCGATCCAGATTGCGTATTGAACGGGCATAGGTTTGTCGAGGCCATAGGCCGAGCGCATGGCGGCTTGTTCTTCCGCAGTGGCATCCACCGGCATGATCGCGGTCAGCGGATCACCAGGCGCGATGTGGACGAGCAGAAAGCAGAACATGCTCACGCCGATGGCGACGGGGAGAACATAGATCAGGCGCCGAACGAGATAGGTAAACATTCCCTGGTCCGTTCCTTGAATAGCTGGCCAAAACTGGCTGGAAAACGGGCGGATTGCTCCGTCCGTAAAGATGATTGCAAACTTTCTGCCGGTCTTTCCGGCAGGAGCTTGACCGGAGTTGAGGCCGTGGCGGCATATGCCCTCTCCCCCCTTGCGGGGGAGATGTCAGCGGAAGCTGACAGAGGGGGGGAACGCATCTGCATAGCCGGTAAGAGCGGTTGTGCTCTGAGAGGTCTATACCCCCCTCTGCCCCCATTCGGGGGCATCTCCCCCGCAAGGGGGGAGACTGGAGCCTGCCGGGCTGTTTGCGATTTAAACAAAGGCATCTCCACCGGACAGAATCGGTTTGACCCATCGGCATTGAAGGAACGGCGTGGATGACCAGATCATGTCTGGTCATCACGACCTCAAAGAGGCCGGTTCCTGCCACTTAAGCCATTCCGGCTGGCGGATTGCTCCGCCAGCCGGAATGGCATCAGTCCATCGTGATGGACGAGAAGTTCTGGTACCAGTTCTGGGCCTGCACGAAGCCCTTCACCTTCGGGCTGAGCGCCCGCGGTGCCACGTCATGGGTGACCATCAGGAAGAGGGCGTCATTGACGTATTTCTCGTGGGTCTTGCGCAGAACCTCGTTCTGGGCTTCCGGATCGAAGGTGGTCTTGATCTGCTTGAACAGGTCCTGCATCTCCGGATCGCAATAGTGGCCCCAGTTGGTGCCGTTCGGGGCGATCAGGTCACAGGAGAGGTGACGGATAAGGCCGGTGAACGGATCCTGGATGAAGTAGGTGAAGTTGATGGACTGGGAGCCTTCAACGCTCGGGTCTGCCGCGCCAGCGCGCCACAGATTGATCATCTGGTTCCATTCCACGACCATGAATTCCACTTCGATGCCGACTTCTGCCAGGCTCTGCTGGATGTATTCGTTCATCGGCAGCGGCAGCATCTGGCCGGACCCGGACGGGGAAATCAGGGCCTTCACCTTCAGCGGCTTGTCCGGGCCGTAGCCGGCTTCCGCCAGAAGCTTCTTGGCTTCTTCCGGGTCATATTTCACGTCGAAGGTCGGCTTGCCGAACCACTGGCTGGACGGCGGCAGGAAACCCTTGGCCGGAATCGCCAGACCGCCGAGGAGTTCACTTAGGCCTTCGCGGTCAATCGCAAGGTTTGCCGCCTTGCGCACGCGGATGTCGTTCCAGGGCGAGCCATCCAGGCGGGACAGGTGCCAGGTCCAGTTGTGCGGATAGGCGTTGGAGACGATCTGGAATCCGTTGCCCTTCAGGGCCGGAATGGTATCCGGGGCCGGAGCTTCGATCCAGTCGACCTGACCGGACATGATCGCGGCGGTCCGGGCATTAGGCTCCGGCAACGGCATCAGGACCATCTTGTCCAGTTGCGGCACGCGGGTCTTGTCCCAATAGGCATCGTTCGGCACCATTTCGGCGCGCTCGCGCGGCACGAAGCTGGTCAGCTTCCACGGGCCTGTGCCGGAAGGGGCCTTGGCAACCTCTTCCCAGCTCTTGCCATGGGCTTCCCAGTTGGCCTTGGAGGACATCAGGATCCAGGCGAGCTGGTAGGGCAGGGTCGCGTCTGGCTCCTTGGTGGTGATTTCAAGGGTGAGGTCGTCGATAGCCTTGTAGGAAGCAACAGCCGGAATGCGCGACTTGCCCTGGGCAGACTGGCGCGGATCATACTGTTCCGCATCTGGGTTCAGCAGCTTTTCCAGGTTCCAGACCACGGTTTCGGCGGTAAACGGGCTGCCGTCGTGGAAGGTGACGCCTTCGCGCAGCTTGAAGGTCCACTTGGTGGTGTCGTTCGGGTCGACCGACCATTCTGTGGCAAGGCCGGGGATCAGGACAGACGGCTTGTCGGCGCTGGTCAGATCCCACTCGACCAGAGAGTCATAGACCGTGTAGCCCATGAAGCGCATGCCTTCGCCGCCCTGGTCCGTCTGACCGGTGGTCAGCGGAATATCCGCCGCCGTCATGCCGATACGCAATGTGCCGCCGGCCCATCCGTCAATTGAGGTGGAAGCCAGCAGGGCGAGCGACAAAGTCGCGAGCGCCGCTTTCTTGAACGTCTTGAGAGCCATTCCCGTCATCCTCTTTTCAACATGCCGCAGGCATGGCGCCTGCGTTGATGTTTTGGTCGTGCCGTCTGCCTGCTGCGTTTCCCTGTGGCGCGATGCATTCCGCGCTGCCGTGTCTCCCGTCGGCCTTGCTGGCCGCTGCTGTTCTTGACCGGATCTCCAAGAGCGTGTCCTCTGTGAACTCGTTCTGCAGGTGTGCCGGATCGTATCTCCGGCGCCTAGGCGCGCTCAACCCCTTCTCGTTGGAGAAAGGATAAGAAAAACAATATTTTGCCAGTTGATTTTCGTGCTTGTTTTCAAGTTTGAAGTCGGGTTACGACTATCTGGTCTGACCAGATGACGGTAGGTTTTGGTCAAAATTCATGCAAGATTATAGTTTGGGCATAGATGATGAGAAATGCAGCAGGCAGGGTGCCGGCAGACCCTTTTCAAGGCTCGGATGAACCTCAGGAAGAAGCATCCTCCTCAGTGCCATCCCGGGTTGCGCGTGCCATCCAGGACATGATCGCGGAGCGCAGCCTGCAGGCTGGCGACATGCTGCCATCTCAGCGGGATATGACGGTGCTGCTGGGCGCCTCGCGCCCGTCCGTCCGTGAAGCGGTCTCCATGCTGGAAACGCTTGGGCTGGTGAGGGTGGAAAAGCGCAAGGGTGTGTTCGTTGCAGCTCCCGGCGGCAGAAGCCCTGCCGATATGTGGCCGCTGGAGGCTGGCTATGCTCTCAAGGAGGTGTTCCAGTTCCGGGTGAGCTTTGAGCCTGCAGCCCTGCGTCTGGCCTTTCCGAACCTCAAGGGCGCTGCGCTGCAAAGGCTGCGCGCCTACGCCGATGCCCTGAAGGTGGCTGCCTCGAATGGCAATTCCGTTCTGGCTGCCGAGCAGGACACGCTCTTTCACGATGTGATTTTCGAGCACTGCGGCAACCATCTTTACGACGATATCCGCAGACACCTTTCGCGGGTCATGCAGAACAGCCAATGGGTTCCAATGGTCATGCTGGAGCAGGTCCGTGATACCGCAGAGGAGCACATGTCCATTCTCGCGGCCATCGAGGCGGGCGATTGCGATGCTGCTTGCGCGGCGCTGGAAAATCACATCATCGCAGCCGCAAGGCGTTGCGACCTCGACATTAACATCAATCTGTCCCCCAGGGAGCAAACTCAATGAGCGTCATTCATGCGGTCACGGACACTGCCGGTGCATATGCCGAGTATTTTCAGCATCCCGTTTCCGGCGGCGCGGGGCCTCTCAGCGGTCTGAGTTTCGCCGTCAAGGACAACTACGCCTATGAGGGGCGGGTGGCCGGCAACGGCAATCCTCTCTGGAAGGCAACCCATGCCGCCAGCCAGGAGACTGCTCCTGCGGTGCGGCTGATGCTGGATGCGGGCGCAAACCTGAACGGTTTCACCTTGATGGAAGAGCTGGCCTTTTCAATCACCGGGATCAATGCTCATTACGGGACACCGCTCAACTCTGCCGCGCCAGACCGGGTGCCGGGTGGTTCGTCGTCTGGCTCTGCTTCAGCCGTCGCAGCCGGTCTGGCCGATTTCGCCCTCGGCAGCGACACGGGCGGCTCCGTGCGTGTTCCGGCGTCCTTCTGCGGTCTGTTTGGTCTGCGCCCGACTCATGGGCGCATTGATGGCACCGGCTTGCTGCCGCTTGCGGCGAGTTTCGACGTGCCCGGCTGGTTTACCCGTGATCTCGGCACCATGCTCAAGGTGTCCGCCTCCTTCGGCATCAAGGCCGGAGCAGGCCGGGTGCCGGACAGGCTCTGGATTCCGGATGAGATTTGGGCGCGGCTGACACCTCAGGTCCGGGCTTCTTTTGCGGCAGTTTTAGGCAGACTGGAGGCCCTTGGCCTTGAGATCGAGCGCTCCGCACTGCCGGGCCTGCCGCTGGAAGACTGGCTGCAGACCTTCCGCACCCTGCAGAGCTATGAGGCCTGGCAGGCAAATGGCGATTGGATCACCCGCGAGAAACCGGAATTCGGGCCGGGTGTTGGTGCAAGGTTCGAGTTCGGCTCGAAGATTTCGGAAAAGGCCTTCCAGGATGCCTGCGCCCATCGCGAGGCGATCCGGGCCGAGATGGATACGGTTTTTGCGGCAGGCACTGTTTTGGTGATCCCGTCTGCGCCGGGGCCTGCGCCCAAGATCGACACACTTGAGCCGGAGCTGGATGCCTACCGTGGCCAGACCATGTGCCTGACGTGCATCTCGGGGCTGAACGGCTATCCGGAGCTCTCTGTGCCCGGTGTTTTGCACGAAGGTGCGCCAGTCGGGCTGTCGCTCATTGCGCCAAGGTGCCGGGATCAGGATCTTCTGGCACTGGCAGCCGCATTGTGACCGGGGCGGGACCGGGCAGACAGGCTGAAAAGCAGGCCGCAGGAGAGGGGCAACGCTCTTCTCCGCGCATTGTTCTCATCAATCCCAATACCAATTGCGGCACCACAAGCCGGATGGTGGAGATTGCCCGCGATGCGGCCTTGCAGCTGGCGGTCAGCGAAGGGCAGGGCGAGGGGCTTTCGATCGAAGGCATGACAGTGGCGTCCGGCGTGCCGCTGATCACAAACGAACCGGCTCTGTCCGCGGCAGCGCAGGCCGTTGTGGATCTCGGCCTTTCCCTGCCGCTGGAAACCGCGGGCGTGATTGTCTCTGCCTTCGGCGATCCGGGACTGGACACGCTGCGCCGCCGGTTGAGCGTTCCTGTCGCGGGCATTGCCGAATCGTCCTTCCATGAGGCTGCCGGAGGAGGCCGGCGTTTCGCGGTTGTGACAACCACGCCGGACCTGAAGGCGGCGATCACCGCAAGGGCGGTAGGCGAAGGATTTGGAGCCCTGTTTGCCGGCGTCTGGCTGACACCGGGCGATCCTGCCCACCTGATGGCAAATGAAGAGGCGCTGCTTGAGGAGCTGCTTCGCGCGATCGGGGCCGCTGCCCGTCAGGATGCCGTAGAGGCAGTCATCATTGGCGGAGGTCCGCTCGCCAGCGCCGCCCGCGCGCTTGCATCCGTCAGCCCAGTTCCGCTGATCGAGCCGATCCCGGCAGCTGTCCGGCATATGGCGAAGCTCGTTGCAGCCGCATGACTGCGGAAAAAGATCAGTGCGATCAATGCTTTGAAGGAGAGGGAGTGGTGAGCGCGCAGGGGTTCGAACCCTGGACCTACTGATTAAAAGTCAGTTGCTCTACCAGCTGAGCTACGCGCTCCCAACAAGGGATTCACAAGGAATTATAAGGCTCTGGTCAGCCGCGCCAAGGCGCTTCCGATGCGGATGTGGCGTTGTGTATGCTGACAGGCTCCGGGTTTCAAGCCTGTTTGGACAAAAAATCGTGTGTAAGGTGGAGAACCATCCGGCAAGCGCGGGATCCTGGTGGAATTAACCTAACCATCAAGTCCATCCGGTCAGTTCCGGAAAAAGCCTCCGGTTTAGGTGGTATTGACGATTCCGGTAGCGGGAAAATTGTTGTAAGTTACATTCATCATTATTAGCAAAACTTGCAGCAGCATCGAAGCAAGGCTTTGGCGCCGGCCTTCAAGTGAGCCCAGCACACCAAGAGCGAGGCTAAATGCCAGACCATTATGCCGATCCGGTTGCGGAACCTGTCGAACTTGAGTTCGTCAGAGGTCATATCGCCGCGACAATGACACTTGTTCTGGGGCTGATTGATCAGGGTGTGATCGACCGGCTGAGGCTTGATACGTTTTTTGCGGGCTTTATTTCGGAGCTGCCGCACACACGCGACACGCTTGGTCTGCGTCTGGTGCTTGACCAGTGGCGCGACGGGCTTCGTTCGGGCCGCGACGAAGGACAGCTCCGGCAGGCCGTTTTTGAAGTGATTGAGGGTGGGCGCGAATAAAACCTGCTCCTTGCTGCTGCAAGTGTGATGTGAAGATTGAAAGCGCTGACAGACCTGTTGGCGCTTTTTCGATTCTGAGGCCTTGTCCGGTACCTGATCGGGGCGGAGCCAATTCCGGGACCCGCGACGGTGAATTGCCGTGCGTCGATCTGCCTCTCGAAATGGTGAGCCATTTGTGGCTTCCTGTCAGCCCGCTCCGTGGACTATAGATCGCAGATATCTCAGGGTGGTCCGGGAGCGGAAGAAAGCTGGCAGATGTCCGGCCACGAACAGGAAGACGCGCAATGCTGGGGAATGTGACAATCTGGGGAGCCTTTTTGGCGGGGCTGCTGTCTTTTGTGTCGCCATGCGTCCTGCCTCTTGTGCCGCCCTATCTGGGCTTCATTGCCGGAGTGTCTCTTGAAGAACTCACGGGCAAGGATGATCATAAATCCGCGTCCCGCCGGGTTTTTCTGGCGTCACTGGCCTTCGTCGCAGGCTTTACGACGGTGTTTGTCGCGCTTGGCGCCAGCGCCAGTTTCCTTGGCCAGTTCGTCACCCAGCATATCCAGTTCCTGGGCTATATCGCCGGTGCGGCGATCATCGTGATGGGGCTTCACTTTCTGGGCGTCTTCCGGATCGCGTTTCTCTACCGCGAGGCACGCGTGCATGTTGAGCGCAAGCCAACCGGCTTGCTTGGTGCTTATGTCATCGGTCTGGCTTTTGCGTTCGGCTGGACGCCCTGTGTCGGGCCGATCCTGGCGGCGATTCTTTTCGTCGCCGGATCTGAGGAGACAGTGACTCAAGGCGCGCTGCTTCTGACGTCTTACGCGCTCGGCCTTGGCATTCCCTTTCTTCTGGCAGCGCTCTTTGCCGGACCATTCCTGGGATTTATGAAGAAGTTCCGCCGTCACATGGGGATGGTGGAAAAGGCCATGGGCGTGGTCCTTGTTCTGACCGGGCTGCTTTTCATCACCGGACAGATGGCCACGTTCTCCTATTGGCTCCTTGAAACCTTCCCGGCTTTCTCTGCGATTGGGTAAGGACGTGAGGGCAGGCTTCTCGTCTGCTGACCTTGAGAAGTGGCTCAGAAGCGCATGCTGGCTTCGAGCTGAACCTGATCGGAGGGGAGTTCGTTTCCTGCGAAAAAGGCTGGACGGCAGGCGCCTGAAATATCCAGAAGCTTCAGGCAGGCCACAGCTGCGTCAGCTGCATTGGCGAAGGGGCCAAGGAGCAGATCCAGTTCACCGGGGTTCAGTTCCGAGGGCATGAGCCGGGCCTGCATACCGCGCATGCGGTCTGCGTTCTGGTGCTCGAAGTTCCGCCAGGCTGTTTTGGCAGCAGACTCGTCCTTGAAGTGGCCGACAATCACCGCGAAATCCGTGCGCCGGACTGACGTTCCTTCAGAACCCGAAACTCTCCCCGAGGCTTGCCCTGGAACAACCAGAGACGGTTTGGCTTCCGGATCTGGGACATCCTGCTGCGGAATGGACCCTGTTTCGGACGGAGTTCCGTCTACCGGTGGAAGAAGCGCATTGTTGACGGCAAACCGGACCGGGTCCGGTTTGGAGGCTTCTGCATGCTTCGGAGCCAGTGTGCCGGAAACGTCCGCCAGCGGTGCTGTCTGCTCCGGATTGCCGCGTCTGAAGGCCTGTCCGGTGAGTGTTTCTGGCGCAGGCAGGGTTTCCACTTTCCGGTGAGGCAGCGTCTCGGAGGCGCTCTTTGGTTCCGTGCGCGCAGGCTCGGGCCCAGTCTTCGCCTGCATGGGCGTTTTGACCGCAGCAGGCTTCTGATTGTCTCCAGCACCGCCATCCGGCGATTTGGCAAGGCCCGGGCCCTGGGGGAGGCTGGCCTGGCTTTCCAGTTTCGCAATCCGTGCGGAGTAGCGCTCGTTTTGCTGGGCCAGCGTCGTCAGCCGCATGCGCAGCGTTGCCAGTTCGCTCTGAAGCGCATTGATATGGCTGGTGTTCTGGGGAAACTGACTGCGCTGAGATGGGTAGACCTGAATGTCGTCCCGGCCGATCGAGGCCGTCGTGCTGACGTCTCCGGGAGGGGGAAGGCGCACCCCCGCATAGGTATTGAGGTCCAGCCGCCCGGTTCCGAAATTATAAGCGGCCAGGCCCATGCTGCCGGCAAAGATGGCACCAAGCGCCCAGCAGCTGACAAAGACACGCTGCGTAGTCAACGCCTGCGTGACGAGGTCTCTGGTTCTGCCTTTTGCCGGTCCCTTGGGCACGCGTTCTGTTGTCCTGCGCAACGTGAAAAATACGGATCAGACGAATCTGTCCGCAAATCTCTCCTATCTGACCGAAAATATAGTTAACGGGCAATCGTCCGGTCCAGCCGTTTCCAAGGATGATTGAGTTAAACGCAGATAAAGCTTCGGCTTTCCCGGTTGATCTGTGAAGAACAGTGCATGCGCTTTCATTGTTTTCACGGAAAAGGCATATAGACGCCATGAAACGGCGTCACGCTGGCCCGGTCTCGGGGCTGGTTTTTTGACCTGCGCCGCATGGTGATGTTACGGGAGTGCCTTGATGACCACCCGAAGTTTTCTGGCAATCGTGCTGGCCGCAGGCCTTGGGACGCGCATGCGGTCCGCCTTGCCAAAAGTGATGCATCCTGTGGGGTATATGCCCTTGGTCGGCCATGTGCTCTCTGCGGTGAAAGCTGCCGGAGCGAGCCGGTCCGCGGTGGTCGTGGGACCGGAGATGCCGGAACTGGAAGATCTGGTTGCCAAACTTGCGCCTGAGGCCGCCTGTTATGTTCAGCTGGAACGCCTGGGAACGGCCCATGCGGTTCTGGCAGCCCGTTCTGCGCTTGAAGAACGGGCGGATGATATTCTTGTGCTCTTCGGAGACACGCCGCTGGTCACCCCGGAGACGATCGCCCTGGTCCGCGGGGAACTTGCGGGGGGTGCTGATGTAGCTGTGCTGGGGTTCCGGACGGACAAGCCTTTCGGCTATGGCCGTTTGCTGATCGATGGCGGGCGGGTGACGGCGATCCGGGAAGAAAAGGATGCCAGCGAGGAAGAACGGAAGGTCACTTTCTGCAACTCCGGCATCATGGGCTTCCGCGGAGCGCATGCGCTGTCCCTGCTGGAAGCCATCGGCAACAGCAATGCCAAGGGTGAGTTCTACCTGACGGATGCAGTTGAGATTGCCAGCGCGCGCGGTCTCAACGTGACCGCCGTGGAAGGTGACGAGAGCGAAGTGCAGGGGGTTAACACCCGCGAGCAGCTCAGCCAGTGCGAGGCGGTTTTTCAGGACCGGATGCGCAAGGACGCGATGGAGCGGGGCGTGACGCTTCTGGCACCCGATACTGTTTTTTTCGCCCACGATACCCGCATTGCTCCGGATGTAACCCTTGAACAGAACATCGTGTTCGGGCCAGGTGTCTCGGTCGAGAGCGGATCTGTCATCCGGGCGTTCAGCCATCTTGAAGGCGCGCAGGTCGGTGCGGGGTCGACCGTCGGCCCCTTTGCCCGGCTGCGCCCCGGTGCGAACCTCTCCGAGGGGGCGCATATAGGCAACTTTGTCGAGATCAAGAACGCGAAGGTGGGCGAGGGCGCCAAGGTCAATCATCTGACCTATATTGGCGATGCAACCGTTGGCGCGGCAAGCAACATCGGCGCCGGCACCATCACCTGCAATTATGACGGGTTCGGCAAGCATCACACCGACATCGGGCCGGGAAGTTTCATCGGCTCCAATTCGACGCTCGTGGCTCCTGTCACGCTTGGCAAGGGCGCTTATGTGGCGGCTGGCAGTGTGGTGACCGAACCGGTTGAAGCGGATGCGCTTGTGATCGGCCGCGCCCGCCAGATCATCAAGCGCCACAGGGCGGAAGAACTCCGTGCCAAGTTCAAGGCTGCTAAGGACGCAAAGTCCAAGGGCGAGTGACCGCGCAACCTGTTACCAGCGTTTCTGCCGGTGAAACGAAGTGAAACAGGGTTTGATTTTAAATTCAAAGGCCGCCTCCGGTAAAGCTTGGCGGCCTTTTCATTTTCAAGGAAGCATCCTTTATGTGCGGTATTGTCGGTATTCTCGGATCTTTGGATGTGGCGCCCCGGCTTGTGGATGCGCTGAAGCGCCTGGAATACCGGGGCTACGACTCAGCCGGTATTGCCGCGCTCGAGAACGGCAAGCTTGTGCGCAGCCGCGCCGAAGGCAAGCTGCGCAATCTGGAAGCCCGGCTCGCCAGCCAACCGGTCGGCGGCTCTGTTGGTATCGGCCACACCCGCTGGGCAACCCATGGCGGCCCGAGTGTGATCAATGCCCATCCGCATATGGTTGGCCGGGTTGCCGTCGTTCACAATGGCATCATCGAGAATTATCTGGAGCTGCGCGCCGAGGTCTCCGCCAACGGCGCGGTCATCACCTCCGAGACCGACACAGAAGTGGTGGCCCATCTGGTCAATGCCCAGCTGGAAAAAGGGCTCTCGCCGGTGGATGCCGTGGAAGTGGTTCTGCCCCGCCTTCATGGCGCCTTTGCGCTTGCCTTCCTGTTCGAGGGCGAAGAGGACCTGCTCATTGGCGCCCGTAAGGGCTCCCCGCTGGCTGTCGGTCACGGCGAAGGCGAAATGTTCCTCGGCTCCGACGCCATCGCCCTGTCGCCCTTCACCGACCGGGTCACCTATCTGGAAGAGGGCGACTGGGCCGTTCTGACAAGGTCAGGCGTCACCATTCGCGATAGCAGCAATGCGGTCGTCAGCCGCCCGGAGGCAAAGTCCTCCGTGACGGCTGCGCTGATGGACAAGGGCAATTACCGGCACTTCATGGCCAAGGAAATCCACGAGCAGCCGGAAGTTCTGGGCCATACCCTCTCGCGCTACATCGACCTCGGCAACAGCCGGGTGAAGGTGCCGGGCGCCGAAGCCGTCGACTTTTCCAAGCTGAACCGCATCCTCATTTCCGCTTGTGGAACGGCGTATCTGGCGGGCCTCGTTGCCAAATACTGGTTTGAGAAATACGCCCGCCTGCCGGTCGATATCGATATTGCCTCCGAGTTCCGCTACCGGGAAACGCCGGTCGCCAAGGGCGAGTTCGCGCTTTTCATTTCCCAGTCCGGCGAGACCGCGGATACGCTCGCCTCTCTGCGCTATTGCAAGGAAAACGGCGCCACCATCGGCGCCGTGGTCAATGTGCCGGAAAGCACCATTGCCCGGGAATCCGATGTCGTCTTCCAGACCATTGCCGGACCGGAAATCGGTGTTGCCTCCACAAAGGCTTTCACCTGTCAGCTCGCGGTACTAGCTGCTCTTGCGCTCCATGCAGGCCGTCAGCGCGGCACGGTAAGCGAGGCACAGGAAAAGGATCTGGTGGCAGCCCTCGGCTCCATTCCCGGTCTCGCGGTTCAGGCTCTCAAGTGCGAGACCAGCATCGAGGCGCTGGCCCTGCCGCTGTCGCGCGTCAGCAACGCGCTTTACCTTGGCCGGGGCACCAATTTCCCGCTGGCGCTGGAAGGGGCGCTCAAGCTCAAGGAACTGTCCTACATTCACGCCGAAGGCTATGCCGCCGGTGAGCTCAAGCATGGTCCGATCGCCTTGATCGACGAGAACATGCCTGTCTTCGTTATCGCTCCCCACGACAGCATCTATGAGAAGACCGTCTCCAACATGCAGGAAGTGGCCGCCCGTGGTGGACGCATTGTGCTGATCACCGATCAGAAGGGGGCGGACGCCAGCGGCAATGCGGCTCAAAACACTGTGATTCTGCCGGATGTTCCGGAAATCGCGGCACCGATCATCTATGCCCTGCCTGTGCAGATGATCGCCTATCACACGGCGGTTTTCATGGGCACGGATGTGGACCAGCCACGCAACCTCGCCAAGTCTGTGACGGTGGAGTAAGGGCAGATGAAAGGCTACAGGATTGCGCCTTTCGCGGAGCGGCACCGCTGCGCCGTGATCGATTTATGGGCAGCCTGTGGTCTCATCCGCCCCTGGAACGATCCTGACAAGGACATTGACCGGAAGCTCACCGATCCGGTGGGCCAGTTCCTGCTGGTGCTGACCGGTGAGGGGGAGAGTGAAGCAGTCGTCGGGTCGGTGATGGTTGGCTACGACGGCCATCGCGGATCGATCTACTATCTGGCGGTTCATCCGGACCATCAGTCTGCCGGTCTTGGCCGCTGGCTGATGGAGCATTGCGAACAGTTTCTTCTGGCCCTCGGCTGCCCCAAGATCGGCCTGGCCGTCCGCCGCAGCAACACGGCGGTACTGGCGTTCTATGACCGGTTGGGGTTCGCGGAGGACGATGCGGTTCTGCTGGGCAAGCGGCTCATTCCGGATATCTGACTCAGCGTCACCAACCGCCTGATCCTATTTGATGATTCAAAATGAAAGGGCGCTCAACTGATGTGTGAGCCGATCCGTTCAGGACATTTCTCCGGGAGGCGCGGGGCGGGTGGCGACGAAGACCGCACAGCTGATCATGACGGCTGCGACAAGGGCTGCCAGCCAGGCTTGAGGCCGGGCGCTGAGATAAAAGACCCCGTAGCCGAAGGTCATTCCGGCCAGCGCCAGGCATTTGGCCCTGAACGGAATAGCGCCATGGTCGCGCCAGGCTTGTACCGGAGGGCCGAAGGTCGGATGCGAAAGAATGCGGGCCTCCAGCTCCGGCGAGGAACGGGCGAAACAGCCAGCCGCCAGAATGAAGAAGATCGTTGTCGGCAGAAGCGGCAGGAAAGCGCCGATCACACCGAGGACGACAAAACCGGCTCCGAGGGCCTTGAAGGTGGTGCGCCGCAAGGGCTGCCTCCAATTGGTGCAGGTGAAGCGGCTGATCGCACAAAAAATCTCAGCCGGGAAGGATACCGCAGTGCATCCTGACGCATTATGTAGACAAGCGGAAGTGTGAAAGCGAGTGGCCGCCGGCGTCAGAATGTCTGCAGGCGCGGGCACATGACATCGAAGGGGAAGGTGCAGTGAATGAGCAGTGATGACATGTCCCCCGAGATTCCGCCGGTTATCGAGCCGAAGCGCCGGCACCGGTTCGCAACGCGGTTGCGGAACTATTTTCTCACGGGACTGGTCATCGCGGGGCCGATCGGCATCACCCTTTGGCTGACATGGACTTTCATCCATTGGGTCGATAGCTGGGTAAAGCCCGTTCTTCCCACGGCCTACAGCCCTGAAACCTATCTGCCGTTTTCCGTGCCCGGCCTTGGCCTGATTGTGGCTGTGATGGTTCTGACCCTGCTGGGGTTTCTGGCAGCCAATTTCCTTGGCCGGAGCCTGCTGTCCTTCGGCGAGTCTCTCGTCAATCGCATGCCGCTGGTGCGCAATCTCTACAGCGGGCTGAAGCAGATCTTCGAGACGGTTCTGGATGAGCGCGGCAATTCCTTCAAAAAGGCGGCCCTGATCGAATATCCCCGCAAGGGTCTTTGGGCCGTCGTGTTCATCTCGACCGAAACGCGAGGGGAAATCGCCCGCAAGCTTGAAGGCACGGCGGAGACGGTTGCCGTGTTTCTTCCAACGACGCCCAACCCGACCTCGGGCTTCCTTCTGTTCGTGCCCAAGGACGAGATCATCGAGCTCAACATGAGCGTCGAGGATGCCGCCAAGCTGATCATCTCCGCCGGTCTGGTCAATCCGGAGCTTCCCGAGATCGCCGCCGCCCAGCAGACGGGCAAGAAGGTGCTGGAAAGCGCCGCTGTGTAGGGCCGGTTTTTCGCTTGGCTGTCCAGTTCAAGTCCTGTTGGGCTCCGAAAAAAAAACGGCGTCTTTCCTTGGCGAAATTCGGACAACGAAGGCCGAGACGGTCTGCACACCTCTCCTCCGTCATGCCATGGCTTGACCATGGCATCCATGCCGCAACCTAGAGGCAACAGCACCGCTTTGGTTTGAAGAGCCGAAACGGCATGGATCCTCGGGTCACGCCCGAGGATGACGGCCGGGAGGTAAGGCTTGCCCTTTGACTGGCTGTCGAAAGCCGTTCACGCGAAAAAAAACAGACTTCAGCCCGCCCGGAGCAGGCGGATTGCCTCGTCGCGGGAGAAGAGATAGAGCAGGCTCCTGAGCGCATCGCCGCGCGGGGTTTTCAGGTCCGGATCGGTTTCCAGGATCAGCCGGGCGTCATCTCTGGCCACTTCCATCAGATCCGCATGCTCTTCCGGGCGGGCAATACGGAAGCCGGGCGTGCCGGACTGGCGGGTGCCGAGAATTTCGCCGCCGCCGCGCAGTTTCAGGTCTTCCTCGGCAATCAGGAAGCCGTCGTTGGTTTGGCGCATGATGTTAAGCCGGGCGCCGGCCGTCTCGCCGAGCGGACCCTTGTAGAGCAGCACGCAGGACGAGGGCTTGTCGCCGCGCCCCACACGGCCCCGGAGCTGATGCAGCTGGGCCAGGCCAAAGCGTTCCGCATGTTCAATCACGATGATCGTGGCATCCGGCACATCCACCCCCACTTCGATGACGGTGGTCGCCACAAGAACCCGCGTCTCGCCGGATTTGAAGGCCTGCATGGCCGCGTCCTTCTCTTCTGCGGACATGCGCCCGTGGACCAGCGACACCTTCTGGCGCAGGGCCTGTTCCAGAACCCGGTGGCGGTCTTCAACGGCAGCCAGGTCGATTTTTTCGGACTCCTCCACCAGCGGGCAGACCCAATAGACCTTCTGCCCTTCGGCAATGGCCGAACGGATGCGGCCGATAATTTCGTCCAGCCGGTCGAGCGAAACCGAGACAGTTGTGATCGGCTTGCGGCCAACCGGCTTGTCGGTCAGGCGTGAGACGTCCATGTCGCCAAAGCATGTCAGCACCAGGGTGCGCGGAATGGGCGTTGCGGTCATGACCAGGACATCGACGCCCTTGCCCTTGGCGGAGAGCGCCAGGCGCTGGTGAACACCGAAGCGGTGCTGCTCGTCCACGACAACAAGGCCGAGGTCCTTGAATGTGACGGAGCCCTGAAAAAGGGCATGCGTGCCGACCACCAGGTCGATCTCGCCCGCATCCAGCTTTTCCTGTGTGAGGCGGCGTTCGCGGGCCGTGTCCTTGCCGGTCAAAAGCGCGAGCCGGATGCCAACCTTTTCGCACAGCGGTGCCATGGAGGCGAAATGCTGACGGGCGAGAATTTCCGTTGGCGCCATCAGCGCACCTTGCGCGCCTGCCTCGATCACCTGGGCGAGGGCGGCCAGTGCCACCACGGTCTTGCCCGCGCCCACATCGCCCTGAAGCAGGCGGAGCATGCGGGTCGGTTCGGCAAGGTCCTTGTTGATGTCCTCGATTGCGGAGACCTGACCGGGCGTCAGTGCGAAGGGCAGGGCTGAGATGACCTGCTTCTGCAGCTTGCCTGAAGGCTTGCGGACAATGCCGCCGAGCTGCCGCATGTTGGCCCGCACCAGGGCAAGCGCAAGCTGGCTCGCGAGCAACTCGTCATAGGCAAGCCGCTGCAGGAAGGGCGATTCCGGATCAATGTCCTGCTGCTCTTCCGGCTGGTGCAGACGGCGAAGCGCCTCGTCAAAATCGGGCCAGTGGTTCTGGTCCTTGTGCGGGCCATTCAGCCATTCGGGCAGGGCAGGCAGCTTTGTCAGAGCCGCCCCAACGGCCTTTTGCAATGTCTTGGGTGAAAGGCCTGCAGTCAGCGGATAGACCGGCTCCAGCGGCGGCATGGCGTCGGCTTCTTCCGGTGCCAGCACATAATCCGGATGGACCATCTGCGGCCTCTCGCTGAACCATTCCACCTTGCCCGAGACGATCCGCCGCTCGCCAACGGGGAACTGCTTTTCCAGCCAGTCCCGGCGCGGGTGGAAAAACACGAAGGCAATTGAGCCCGTGTCGTCAAAGGCGAGCACCCGGTAAGGCGCCTTGCCGCCGCGCGGACCGGGCATGTGCCGGTCGATGGTCACGTCCAGCGTAACGATCTGGCCGCTTTCGCAATAGGCGATGCCCGGCCTGTGGCGACGGTCAATGACCCCATGAGGCGCATGAAACAGAAGATCGGAGACGGTCGCCTCGCGCCCTGGCTGGGTGGACAGGAACGCCGTCAGCAACTGCGCAATCTTCGGGCCGATCCCCGGCAGGGTCGATACGGAGGCAAACAGCGGATCGAGAACCGAGGGGCGCATGGCAGGAGCGGACTTTCCGTTCGGTGCGGGGCGATAGACTGCGGAGCGGACCGCAGGGTGAAGCGAACGGTCTCCTTGTGCCACGAAGAAACGGATGTACGCAATATGTTCTCATTTTTCATTGGAAGACGCTGACATAGGCGCGTGACGGGGCTATATAGCGCCGATGCCTCCCGCATTGCGCAGCCGCGTTTTGCCCGGAGACCAGATATTCCGCCGAGCCAAGGACACCGGACCCGGATGACACAGCCTCTCGACCAAAAGCCAGAACGCGACAACCGCCGCAAGCGCATCCTGTTCCGCTGCTGGCACCGGGGCATGAAGGAAATGGATCTGCTGCTGGGCGGTTTCGTCGAGGTGCATATCGATTCCCTGAATGAGGCCGAGCTGGACGAGCTGGAGCATATCGTGACAGCCCACGATCAGGATCTTTATGCCTGGATGACCGGACGCAAGCCTCTGCCGGAAGAGTGGGACGGCCCGCTTTACCGCCGCATCGTCACCTGGCATCAGGACGAGATCGCCGCCGGACGGATCATCACCGCCCGCGATCTTTAAGCTGCTCCTGCGGCTTCCCCATATTTCTGCGACCCAAGATCCAAGCGACAAGGAAGAGCGCCGTGTTTGAAAGCCTGCTGAAGGACCAGGCCAATATCACCCTTGCCAGCGTGCCGGACGGCGCAGAGGCGCATGCCCTGGCGCGCATTCTCGCGGAAAGTGGCACCAAGGGCTTGTCGCTGGTCTTTGTCGCCCGTGATGCGACGCGCATGCAGATGATCACCGAGGCGCTGTCCTTCTTCGCGCCGGATGTCGAGGTGATGCAACTGCCCGCCTGGGACTGTCTGCCCTATGACCGGGTATCCCCGAACCCCGGCATCAGCGCCCGCCGCCTGATGGCCCTTGGCGCGCTGGCCCATGGACTGCCGGAGACAAAGCAGACCCTTCTCCTGACCACGGTCAATGCAGCCGTGCAGCGGGTGCCAAACCGGGAGTGGATGCGCCAGCAGACCCTGGCCATGGCGCCGGGCAACCGGCTCGACATGGGCGGCATTGCCTCATGGCTGGACATGAACGGCTTCTCCCGCACCTCGACCGTGCGGGAAACCGGTGAATTCGCCGTGCGCGGCGGCATCATCGATCTCTTCACGCCGGGCTCTGAAGAACCTGTCCGTCTGGATTTCTTTGGCGACACGCTGGAATCGATCCGTTCTTTTGATCCGGAAACCCAACGCACCTTGAAGCAGCTCAAACGCCTTGATCTAGTGCCCATGAGCGAAGTGGTGCTGTCGGAAGAATCAATTTCCCGCTTCCGCCGGTCCTATCTGGCCCAGTTCGGCGCGGCGAGCCGTGACGATGTGCTCTACCAGTCTGTCAGCGATGGCCGCCGCTATGCGGGCATGGAGCATTGGT
This sequence comes from Roseibium litorale, assembly GCF_014842915.1. Lineage (GTDB taxonomy): Bacteria > Pseudomonadota > Alphaproteobacteria > Rhizobiales > Stappiaceae > Roseibium > Roseibium litorale. The sequence continues at coordinate 44,049 of NZ_JACYXI010000002.1, forward strand.
TGCCGTTGTTCCATGAGCGGCTGGAAACCCTCTTTGACTATCTGGGCGCGGCGCCGGTGGTTCTGGATGCGCGGGCAGGCGACGCGGTGCGCGAGCGTCTCGATCAGGTGGGCGAGCATTATGCCGCCCGCCAGGAGGCCCGTGAGAGCGGCCGCAGCGCAGGCTCCGTGCCTTATATGCCGGTCGAGCCGTCCGCCCTGTACCTCGGTGACAACGAGTGGACGGCTGTGCTTGCTGACCGGGCCAGCGCAGCGCTTGATCCTTTCACCCCGCCGCCGGGTTCCGGCAAGCTGGTGGTGGATCTGGCTGGCCGTCAGGGCCGGACTTTTGCAGCCGAGCGTGCTGCCGGTGACATCAACATCTTCGATGCGTTGACCGCTCATGTGAAGACCTTGCAGAAGGCTGGCAAGCGCACGGTGATCGCCTGCTGGTCTGAAGGTTCGCGCGACCGTCTCGGACAGATCCTCTCCGACCACGGCCTGACCGCCGCCAAGGAAGTGGAAACCCTGGCTGCTGTCGACGCGCTGCCGAAGGCTGTGACCGCGCTCTGCGTTCTGGGCATCGAGCATGGCTTCGAGCTGGAAGACATCTCCTTCATCGGCGAGCAGGACATTCTGGGCGACCGCCTTGTCCGCAAGAGCCGCAAGAAGGGCAAGGGCGCCAATGTCATCACCGAGGCAACGGGTCTTTCGGAAGGCGATCTGGTCGTCCATGTGGACCACGGAATCGGGCGTTTTATCGGCCTGAAGACCGTTGAGGCGCTTGGAGCGCCCCATGATTGCCTCGAGCTGCAATATGCCGGAGGCGACAAGCTCTATCTGCCGGTCGAAAACATCGAGCTTCTGTCGCGCTACGGCTCGGAAGACACGGAAGCGCAGCTCGACAAACTGGGCGGGGGGGCCTGGCAGGCCCGCAAGGCCAAGCTGAAGAAGCGCATTCTTGAAATCGCTGATGGCCTGATCAAGACGGCTGCTGCCCGCGCTCTCAAGACCGCACCGGTGGTCGAGGTGCCGGACGGGGTTTACGACGAATTTGCCACCCGTTTTCCCTATGACGAAACGGAAGACCAGCTCAACGCCATCGACGCGGTCTTTGGCGATTTGGCGTCGGGCCGCCCGATGGACCGGCTGGTTTGCGGCGATGTGGGTTTCGGCAAGACGGAAGTGGCCCTGCGCGCGGCCTTTCTGGCAGCCATGTCCGGGCGTCAGGTCGCGGTGGTGGTGCCGACAACGCTTCTGTCGCGCCAGCATTTCCGTACCTTCTCAGAGCGCTTCCACGGTCTGCCGATCAACGTGGCCCATGCCTCGCGTCTGGTGCCGGCAAAACAGCTCAACGAGAACAAGAAGGGCCTGGCTGATGGCTCCGTTGACATCGTCGTCGGCACCCATGCGCTGCTCGGCAAGGGAGTGACCTTCCGCGACCTTGGCCTCTTGATCATCGATGAAGAGCAGCATTTCGGCGTCAAGCACAAGGAACGGCTGAAAGAGCTGAAGTCCGATGTACATGTGCTGACGCTCTCCGCAACGCCGATCCCGCGCACCTTGCAGCTGGCCCTGACCGGCGTTCGCGAGCTCTCCCTGATCGCAACGCCGCCGGTGGACCGACTGGCGGTGCGCACCTTTGTGTCGCCCTTCGACCCGCTGGTGGTGCGCGAAGCCCTGCTGCGCGAGCATTACCGCGGCGGCCAAAGCTTCTATGTTTGCCCGCGCCTGGCGGATCTGGCCGAGCAGAAGCAGTTTCTGGAAGAAAGCGTGCCGGAGTTGAAAGTGGCTGTCGCCCACGGCCAGATGCCGCCGGGCGAGCTGGAAGACGTCATGAATGCCTTCTACGAGGGCAAGTACAACGTGCTTCTGTCCACCACCATCGTGGAATCCGGTCTCGACATTCCGACCGCAAACACCCTGATCGTGCACAGGGCGGACATGTTTGGTCTGGCCCAGCTCTATCAGCTGCGCGGCCGCGTTGGGCGGTCCAAGACCCGCGCCTATGCGCTCTTCACCGTTCCGGCCAAGAAGACCTTGACCACAACGGCGGAACGCCGCCTGAAGGTGTTGCAGTCGCTGGAAACCCTAGGTGCGGGCTTCCAGCTTGCCAGCCACGATCTGGACATTCGCGGTGCGGGCAACCTGCTTGGCGAAGAACAGTCCGGACACGTCAAGGAAGTTGGCTTCGAGCTCTATCAGCAGATGCTGGAAGAGGCGGTGGCAAGCCTGAAGGACGGCGGCGAGGACATGGGCGAAGAGCAGTGGTCGCCGCAGATCAACATCGGCACGCCCGTGCTCATCCCGGAAAGCTACGTGCCGGATCTTCAGCTGCGCCTGTCGCTCTACCGCCGTCTCGGCGATCTGACAGAGGCCGGGGAAATCGACGCCTTCGGCGCGGAAATGATCGACCGCTTCGGACCGATGCCGGAAGAAGTGCAGCACCTCCTGAAGATTGTCTTCATCAAGGGGCTGTGCCGGAAAGCTAATGTGGAGAAGGTGGACGCGGGGCCCAAAGGCATCGTCATCACCTTCCGCAACAGCGAGTTCCCGAACCCGGCAGCCCTCGTTGGCTATATCGCCGAGCAGGGCGTGCTGGCCAAGATCCGGCCGGACCAGAAAGTCGTGCTCACCCGCGACTGGGAAAAGACCGACACACGGCTCAAGGGCGCAGCAACGATTCTGGCCAAGCTCGCCAAGCTGGCGGCGGGGTAGACGTGGCGTTTCTGCCGGGATTCTTGTCCGCTTCGCCCGCTGTCACTTTCTGCCGCCGGTATGTCACCTCTGGCGCAGTATGGCTCTGGACAAACGCTGCAACAGGCCTTTCAGACCGCTCCACTCACAACCGGCATTTTCCTGGTAGAATTTTTCCTCAGCCCTGAGGCGGCTGATCCTGCCCTGTGGATGTTCGCCATCCCGGCGATGGAACGCAATGCAGAAAAACGGGATCATGATGGAACCTCTCCGGTAAACTCCATCTCTCTTATTGTCCTTCTATTTTGTGGTGACATAGATCCAATTCTGCGCGATGTATTTCAATTATGAAAAACGTCGCCTGGGATCTGTACCAACTCTTCCTCGTTGTCGCCCGCAAAGGCGGCTTAAGCGCTGCCGCCACAGCCTCCGGCATGAGCGCCCCCACGCTTGGGCGTAGAATGCTGGAATTGGAACAGGGTCTTGGGCGCGAGTTGTTTCTACGCAGCCAGACGGGCTACGAGTTGACAGCCGATGGCCAGGCATTGCTCGAGCAGTTGAAGGATATGGAATCCGCGGTCCGGAAGCTTGATGCCTGGCAAGGCTCTGCCAAGGGAGACGTGCTGGTCCGGATCGCCGCCGGAACCTGGATCGGTCTGCTGATATCCGAGAATTTTTCAACACTCTGGCAGCCGCACGACGGGTTTCGGGTCGAACTGACGATTGGCGAGCAGCGGGCCAATCTTGCTTATCGCGAGAATGACATTGGAATCCGGGCCTTTGCACCTGAGGAGCCCAACCTGGCTTCACGTTCAGCTGGCGAGGTCGCATATGCGCCCTTTCGTGCCCGCAACAGCACCGCAACAGGATCTGAGGTCTGGCTGGCGGTCGACCGGGACAATGCCCATTCAGCTTACCTGCGGTGGCCTCACGAGCAGGTTGCCGGCAAGATTATGACGACCGTCAACCGGCCGCGGTCCCTCAGGGATCTTGCGCTTTCCGGGGCAGGCATTGCGGTTCTGCCCTGCGTCGCCGGGGATTTGGAACCCGGTTTGGAGCGGGCAGGAGAGGAGATAGGAAGTCTCAGACACCGCCAGTGGATCGTGATGAACGACGACGACCGGCACCGTCCGGAAATTCGCACGGTGCTTGACAGATTGTCCGGCCTGCTTGGCCGTTACCGGGACGTTTTGGCTGGGCGAAGGCCGGGGCAGATCGTGTGAAGTCTTGAGATCATGAAGGGCTACGGCGTTCTGTTCTCCAGCAAGGTACGGGCTTCTGCCTGATAGGCGGTGATCCGTGCCGCATGATGGAGCGAACGTTGCAGCCAGCGCAGGGCGTCCGTATGGGCAAAGACTTCGGGCAGGGAATAGATCCCCGCATGTTCGCCCAGGAGCAATGCCCGCCGGTGCTGCATCGTCCGGTGGTTGACCCATTGTTCCAGCCGGGCAAGGCGCTGAGGAATGGTTCTGTCTCCGTCCTGCGCCGCGCGGTTTAGCAGGCCGCCAAGGACAAGCGCTGCCCGCCGGAGCTTTCTGTCGGATAGAAGAACCGGCACGAATTCATGGGCTTGCGAACGTCTCAAGAGCCGCCGCAGGTGATCGGTTTCATGCAGGAGCGCTGAAAAAAGACTGGTCTCACGGGCCTGATCAGGATCGGCCTTGATCGCGGACAGGAAGGTTTCAAGCTCTCCAAGGGCAACGCTCACCTCCGCATCTGACGAGACATCCGGGGCCGCATGCGCAGTGCCGCTAAGCCTGCCGCCCATGGCCCCAAAGATCCGCCGGGCGATCCGCGTTTCCGTGGTCTGCACGGCTGTGAGTGCCGCAAGCGTGTCTGGAAGCAGTCTGCGGTCCAGGGCGTCCGTCAAGGCATCGTTCTCGCTTGGGATCAGCGCAATGATCAGCCTGGCGAAGGGGCCGCTGACCGGAAGCATCAGAACGGCGCCCAGGATGTTGAACAGGCTGTGGAAGGTGACGAGCGCCGCCGGATCGTTCGCGGCGAACACGCTCCCGAGCGCCTTTGTGATCGCCCCCAGGAACAGGAAGGCTGCCAGGCCGGTGATGATGTTGTAGACCACATGAGCAACGGCTGTCCGGCGCATGTTCCGTGATCCGCCAAATGTTGCAAGAAGCGCTGTGGCGGTGGTGCCTACATCCATCCCCACAATCAGGGAGGCGCCTTGCGCCAGCGTGACGCTTCCGGCGCTGTAGAGGACCAGTGCCATGGCGACACCTGCGCTGGATGACTGGATGATCAGCGTGATCACAGCCCCCAGAAGCAGCAGATAGAACCGCCCGAGCCAGGTGTCTGCGGGCAGGCTCTGCGGCGTCAGCCAGTCGCGGAACACGGCGGCGCCGTTCTGCATCATGCCGAGGCCGATGAAGATCAGGCAGAAGCCCGCAAGAACAAGCCCGATGCGTGCGACCCTGGCGTTGCCCGCCGTCCGCATCAGGCTGGCCACAAGCAAAAGAGGCAGGGCAGCCGTCTCCAGACTGAGCTTCAGACCAAGAAGGGCAACAATCCAGCCCGTTATCGTTGTTCCGATGTTTGCGCCGTAAATGACGCCCAATGCCTGAGGGAAGGTGATCAGACCTGCCCCGACAAAGCTGATCACGGTGACCATCGTCGCGCTGGAAGACTGGATGATGGCCGTGGTGAACATGCCGGCCACCGCCCCGCTGAACGGGGACCTGGTGAAGCGGGTTAGCACGGCCCTCATTCTTGCGTTTGCAAGTTGCCGGAGGGCATCTGTCAGGACGAACATCCCGAACAGGAAGATGCCGGTCCCGCCAAGCAGCGCAAGGAAATGTGTGTTCATAAAGGTCTCGTTTGGTGGATGCGCTGCGCAAACCGGTTCATGTCCCTCTGAGCGTAGCCCCAAGCTGCAGGCGGGCGGAACCGGTAATCCGCCGCATCCGTGTCTTTCCTGATCCTGCTAGCTTGCTCTGAGCCTTTTAGATTTGCCCTTGCAATAAAATGAAAACAGACCAATCATATGAGTAGACATTTCACATCATATGGAGCCTTGTGGCCATGATACCGGTAATTGCAGCTCCAGAAGCACCCGTCGTCCGGCCGCTTGGCGAGCCTGACCGGGACAAAATCGGGACGCTCTTGAAGGCTGTTACCAGACTGGTTGAGGCCTGGAATCTGACCAATGAGGAGGCCGCCGCGCTTTTGGACGTGTCTCCGGCGACGTGGGGGCGCATGAAGTCGGGCAAGTACAAGGGCGAGATCGACCGGGACAAGATCACCCGCATCAGTTTGCTTGTCGGCATCTTCAAGGGGTTGCGGCTGCTCTTCAATGGTCCTTTGACCTACGGCTGGGTCAAGTTGCCGAACCGGGGCGGCCTCTTCCGGGGCAAGACGCCCTGCGAGGTGATGATCAATGGCGGCATCGTCGCCATGTACCGGGTGCGCCAGCATATTGATGCGCTGCGCGGCGGGGTGTGAGCATGCTGCAAGACCTGCCGGTCCGGGACTTCACCGACGCAGCAACAATCCGCCTGATCTCCACCGCCTATGTTGATGAACCGGCGATGGCGCCGCTGGCGGACACCGCCGGGGAGCTGGACTTTCTGGCTGAGATCGAAGCGCTGACGTCCGCACGCCAGACCGGTGAACTGCCCGTGCCCGATGGCATTCATCCGCTGGAACTGCAGAACGAGCGTCATGGTTATGGCTGGACCTATGTCAACGCCGCCTTCTGCTACACCCGAGCTGACGGAGGCCGGTTCAACGGCCCGGAGCGCGGCGCCTGGTATGCGGCCTATGGCGAAGATGCAGCCGCAACCACGCGGGCCGAGGTCACGTTTCATCTCACGCGCGAGCTGGAGGCAACCGGCTGCTTTGAGAACATCACCTTCTACCGGGAGCTTTTGGCTGGCTTCACCACGCGGTTTCACGATCTGAGCGGGTGCAAGGAAGAGGCTTTCCTCGCCGCCGATCCGCATCAGGCCTACCCTGCGGGCCAGGCGCTGGCGCGGGAGGTTCTGGCGGCGGATGGTAACGGGGTTCTTTATCCCTCTGCCCGCAGGCCGGGTGGCAAATGCCTTGCCGCCTTCCGGCCCAATCTGGTGCAGAACATCCGCCAGGGACGGACGTGGGTCTTCGAATGGCAGGGCGTGCCGGTGCCTTTGATTTCAGAGCGTTGACCAGTGGCGCTTAGCGGCACTTTGCCCTGTGGATCAACAGCCTTGCCACATTCCTTCAACTCTCCCTTAACCAGCTTGCCCGCATGATGGCGTCAGACCATCCTAGTGTTTTGTTGGGTCCATCATCGTGCCAGTCACCACCACTCGTCAGCGCAAGAAATCGTTTCTTCGCCGTCTGATTATTCCCTCAGTTGCGACCGCTGTTCTTGCCTATTTCGGCTTTCACGCGCTGAATGGGGAGTTCGGTCTGGTCGGGCGCGCCCGGATCGAACGGGAGGTTGCGGATCTGCAATCGCAGCTGGATAAGCTGGTTGCAGAGCGTCAGGAACTGACCGCAAGGGTCAGCCTGCTGCGTCCGGAAAGCCTTGATCCGGACATGATCGACGAGCGCGCGCGCCTGAACCTCAACTTGAGCCAGGCTAACGAACTCACAATTCTGCGTCCTCGCCCGCTGCAACAGCAGCATTAACAGGTTTCCTGTTAAAACATCCAAATAAACCAGAATTCAGTTAAACACAGATTGTTGCGGAAAATCAGTCGATTACCGCACTGCATCTGGGAAGTTGCGGCTGCTTGGATTGACAAGTGGACCGGGTTATTTTCCGTTGGTCTTTCCATGGGGAAACGTCAGCTTGAGATGAGGGAAATGGCAGCTACAAAAAGAACATCTTCCGGCACTGGCGCAAAAGCCGCAAGCCGGTCCCGCGGCGCCGGCGATAACTCGGCTCCCGCCATCGCGGAGTTCAGCAAGGAGCAGGAGCTCCATGCCTACCGTGAAATGCTTCTCATCCGCCGGTTTGAGGAAAAGGCTGGCCAGCTCTATGGCATGGGCCTGATCGGCGGGTTCTGTCACCTTTACATCGGTCAGGAAGCTGTCGTCGTCGGCATGCAGATGGCCAAGAAGGACGGTGATCAGATGATCACCGGCTATCGTGACCACGGCCACATGCTGGCCATGGACCTGGACCCGAACGGCGTCATGGCCGAGTTGACGGGACGCCGCGGCGGCCTGTCCAAGGGCAAGGGCGGGTCCATGCACATGTTCTCCAAGGAAAAGCACTTCTACGGCGGCCACGGCATCGTCGGCGCCCAGGTGGCGCTTGGCACCGGTCTCGGCTTTGCCAACAAGTACCGGGACAATGGCAACGTCGCCATGGCCTTCTTCGGCGATGGCGCGTCTAACCAGGGTCAGGTCTACGAAAGCTTCAACATGGCCCAGCTGTGGAAGCTGCCGGTCGTGTATGTGATTGAAAACAACAAATACGGCATGGGCACCTCCGTCGAGCGCTCCTCCGCCACCACAGACCTTTCCCAGCGCGGGGCCTCCTTTGGCATTCCGGGCGAGCAGGTTGATGGCATGGACGTGCGCGCCGTTCTGGCTGCCTCCGAACGCGCTCTGGAATACTGCCGGACCGGCAAGGGGCCGTACATCCTGGAAATGGTGACCTACCGTTACCGTGGCCACTCCATGTCCGACCCGGCCAAGTACCGGTCCAAGGACGAAGTGCAGAAGATGCGCACCGAGCACGATCCGATCGAGCAGGTCCGCAAGCGCGTGCTGGATGCCAACTGGGCAACAGAGGACGATCTGAAGGCAATCGACAAGGATGTCCGCGCCCGTGTGGCCGAGGCAGCCGAATTTGCCCAGAACGATCCGGAGCCGGATGTGTCCGAGCTCTACACCGACATTCTGCTCTAAGGCCGGGGAGTTACCATGCCGATTGATATTCTGATGCCGGCTCTTTCTCCGACGATGGAAGAGGGCAAGCTCGCCAAGTGGCTCAAGGCCGAAGGCGACACCGTGACTGCAGGCGACGTGATCGCCGAAATCGAAACTGACAAGGCGACCATGGAAGTGGAAGCCGTGGACGAGGGCGTTCTGGGCAAGATCCTTGTGGCCGAGGGCACCGAAGGTGTGAAGGTCAACGAGAAGATCGCTATCCTCCTTGCTGAAGGGGAAGATGCGAGCGCTGCGGATGCTGCCGCCAGCGCGCCTGCTGCAGCGCCGGCTCCGGCCAAGGAAGAAGCGCCTGCCTCCAGCGCTGCTCCGGTGCCCGCTGCTCCGGTTGCAAGCGAACCCGCCGAAGATCCGGAAATTCCGGCCGGTACCCCGATGAAGTCCTCCACCGTCCGCGAAGCTCTGCGCGACGCGATGGCCGAGGAAATGCGCCGCGATGGCGATGTCTTCGTCATGGGTGAAGAAGTCGCCGAATACCAGGGTGCCTACAAGATCACCCAGGGGCTTCTTGACGAGTTCGGCGCCAAGCGCGTCATCGACACCCCGATCACCGAACACGGCTTTGCCGGTTTGGGCGTCGGCGCTGCGATGACCGGCCTGAAGCCGATCGTCGAGTTCATGACCTTCAACTTCGCCATGCAGGCGATCGACCACATCATCAACTCCGCTGCCAAAACGCTCTATATGTCCGGCGGTCAGATGGGTGCTCCGATTGTCTTCCGCGGCCCGAACGGCGCAGCTGCCCGCGTGGGTGCCCAGCACTCCCAGGATTATGCGTCCTGGTACGCGCATATTCCGGGCCTGAAGGTTATCCAGCCGTGGTCCGCAGCGGATGCGAAGGGCCTTTTGAAGGCCGCGATCCGCGACCCGAACCCGGTTGTGTTCCTGGAAAACGAGATCCTCTACGGCCAGTCCTTCGAGATCCCGGACATGGACGACTTCGTCCTGCCGATCGGCAAGGCAAAGGTCGAGCGCTCCGGTTCCGACGTGACCCTGGTCTCCTGGGGCATCGGCATGACCTACACCATGAAGGCTGCCGATGAGCTGGCCGGAATGGGCATTTCCGCCGAGGTCGTCAACCTGCGCACGATCCGTCCGCTGGACATCGACACGGTTCTGGCTTCGGTCCGCAAGACCGGCCGTCTGGTGACCATCGAGGAAGCTTATCCGATGTGCTCGGTGTCTTCCGAAATCGCCTATCAGGTTCAGGAGAAGGCCTTCGATTATCTCGATGCCCCGATCCTGCGCGTCACCGGCAAGGATGTTCCGATGCCTTACGCCGCGAACCTGGAAAAGCTGGCCCTGCCGAACGTTGGTGAGGTCATCGACGCGGTCAAGGCCGTCACCTACACGGCTTAAGGCGAGAGGGAGGCTTCAATGCCAATCAATATCACGATGCCGGCTCTCTCTCCGACCATGGAAGAGGGCAACCTGGCCAAGTGGCTGGTGAAGGAAGGCGACACGGTTTCTGCCGGTGATGTCATCGCCGAAATCGAGACCGACAAGGCGACCATGGAAGTGGAAGCCGTGGACGAGGGAACCGTTGGCAAGATCGTCGTTCCTGCCGGAACGGCGGGCGTCAAGGTCAACGAGCTGATCGCCATTCTGCTGGCAGAAGGCGAAGACGCGAGTGCTATCGGCTCTGCTCCGGCGGCTGCGCCCGCTGCTGCAGCACCGGCTTCTGTAGCTCGTCCGCCCCATAGCACGGATGGTCCGGGAACACCGACTCCAGAGCCGACCCCGACACCAACCCCAACTCCGTCTCCAACCACTCTCGTTGGAGCAGACGGCGGCCGGATCTTCTCTTCGCCTTTGGCCCGCCGTCTGGCGCAGCTGAACGGTCTGGATCTCAAGGCTTTGACCGGCTCCGGCCCTCATGGCCGTATCGTCAAGAAGGACGTCGAGGCAGCAGTTGCTTCCGGAACCGGCAAGGCAGCTCCTGCGGCTGCCGCAGAGGCTCCGAAAGCCGCCGCAGCGGCCCCTGCCGCCGCCATGCCGACTGGCCCGTCCAAGGATCAAGTGCTCAAGCTGTTCGAGGAAGGCTCTTACGAGCTGGTTCCCCACGACGGCATGCGCAAGACCATCGCCAAGCGCCTGCAGGAATCCAAGCAGACCATCCCGCATTTCTACGTCTCCGTGGATTGCGAACTGGACGCTCTGCTGGCCCTCCGGGTTCAGCTCAACGATGCTGCTCCCAAGGACAAGGACGGCAAGCCGGCCTACAAGCTGTCAGTCAATGACATGACCATCAAGGCTTTGGCGCTCGCCCTGCGTGATGTGCCGGACGCCAATGTGTCGTGGACCGATGATGCCATGGTCAAGCACAAGCACGCCGATGTCGGCGTTGCCGTTTCGATCCCGGGCGGTCTGATTACCCCGATCATCCGCAAGGCGGAAGAAAAGGCTCTGTCGGTCATCTCCAACGAGATGAAGGACATGGGCAAGCGGGCCAAGGAGCGCAAGCTCAAGCCGGAAGAGTATCAGGGCGGCACCACCGCCGTGTCCAACATGGGCATGATGGGCGTCAAGAACTTCGCCGCGGTCGTCAACCCGCCGCATGCCACGATCCTTGCGGTCGGGGCAGGGGAGAAGCGCCCGGTGGTCAAGAACGACGCTCTGGCTGTTGCCACCGTCATGACCGTCACGCTCTCCACCGACCACCGCTGCGTGGACGGTGCGCTTGGCGCGGAACTGCTGGCGGCCTTCAAGGGCTACATCGAAAACCCGATGTCCATGCTCGTCTGAGCAAGGCTTGAAAGGCAACAATGGTGATGAAGTCCGTCCTGTGTTTCGGGGATTCGCTGACCTGGGGCCATGACCCCGAAACCGGCGCCCGGCATGCCTATGAAGACCGCTGGACCTCTGTGCTGCAGAAGTCCCTCGGTCATGGCGTACGGGTCATTCCGGAAGCACTGGGCGGGCGCACCACCGTGTTTGACGATCACACCAGCGCTGCGGACCGCAACGGGGCGAAAATCCTGCCGACCCTGCTGCAGTCCCATGCGCCGCTGGATCTGGTCATCCTGATGCTCGGCACCAACGACCTGAAGGAATATCTGGGCCAGACCGCCATTGCCGCCGAGCGCGGCATGCGGCGGCTGGTTCAGATCATCCAGACCCATGACTTCGGCGTGGCGGGCCAGACCCCGTCAATCCTGATCCTGTCCCCGCCGCATATTTGCAAGACGGGCGACAAGGAGATGGACGAGTTCATGTCCCTGAAGCGGAAGGAAGTGAAGAAGCTTGCCGCCCGCTATGAGCTTCTTGCCGACGAGACCGGCTGCGGCTTCCTGGATGTGTCCAAGGTTGCCAAGCCGAGCCCGGTCGATGGTGTGCATCTGGATGTGGCTGAGACCCGTGCGATTGGTGCGGCTGTCGCGCCCATCGTGGCGGCAATGCTGCTGATCTGACGTTTCTGCCTGCTGGCTGGCAGGCCTTTTAGAGCCGGTTCCGGCTCCAAGAACACACATTCACGGGACGGGTGGCCTCTGGCCCTGTCCCGCACAAGTGGACCAGGGCGAATGCCCGGTTCCAGTCCAAGGAGATGGTGTCCCGTGTCGAACAATTATGACGTCCTTATCATCGGTTCCGGCCCCGGCGGCTATGTCACCGCCATCCGCGCAGCGCAGCTTGGCCTGAAGACCGCCATTGTCGAGCGCGAGCATCTGGGCGGCATTTGCCTCAACTGGGGCTGCATCCCCACCAAGGCGCTGCTGCGCTCCGCCGAGATCATGGACCACGCCAATCACGCCAAGTCCTATGGCTTGACGCTGGAAGGCAAGATGACCGCCGACGTCAAGGACGTGGTGGCCCGCTCGCGCGGCGTCTCCGCCCGCCTTAACGGCGGTGTCGGTTATCTGATGAAGAAGAACAAGATCGACGTGATCTGGGGCGAAGCCAAACTCACCAAGCCGGGTGAGATCGTCGTCGGCGCCTCCTCCAAGCCAGCTGTCCAGCCGCAGAACCCGGTGCCCAAGGGCGTCAAGGGTGAGGGCACTTATACGGCCAAGCACATCATCGTCGCCACCGGCGCCCGTCCGCGCGCCCTGCCGGGCATCGAGCCGGACGGCAAGCTGATCTGGACGTACTTTGAAGCCATGAAGCCGGACTTCATGCCGAAGTCTCTGGTCGTCATGGGCTCCGGTGCCATCGGCATCGAATTCGCCTCCTTCTACCGCTCCATGGGCGTGGATGTGACGGTCGTGGAAGTCATGTCGCAGGTGATGCCGGTGGAAGATGCGGAAATCTCCGCAATCGCCCGCAAGGCACTGGAAAAGCGCGGGCTGAAGATCCTGACCGAAGCCAAGGTTGCCAAGGTTGAGAAGGGTTCGAACTCCATCACGGCTCATGTGGAAACCAAGGACGGCAAGGTTCAGCAAATCACCGCCGACCGTCTGATCTCCGCCGTCGGCGTTGTCGGCAACATCGAAAACCTGGGTCTGGAAGCGCTTGGCGTGAAGACCGACCGCGGTTGCATCGTCATCGACGGTTACGGCAAGACCAACGTGCCGGGCCTTTATGCCATCGGCGATGTGGCAGGCCCGCCGATGCTGGCGCACAAGGCCGAGCATGAAGGCGTTGTCTGCATCGAGAAGATCGCAGGCCTGCCGAATGTCCATGCCATGGACAAGGGAAAGATCCCGGGCTGCACCTATTGCAATCCGCAGGTCGCCTCTGTCGGTCTCACGGAAGCCAAGGCCAAGGCTGAGGGCCGCGACATCCGCGTCGGCCGCTTCTCCTTCGGCGCCAACGGCAAGGCCATCGCACTGGGTGAGGACAACGGTCTGATCAAGACCATCTTCGACAAGAAGACCGGCGAGCTGATCGGTGCCCATATGGTGGGGGCTGAAGTGACCGAGTTGATCCAGGGCTTCGTTGTGGCCATGAACCTGGAGACGACCGAGGAAGACCTGATGCACACGATCTTCCCGCATCCGACCCTGTCGGAAATGATGAAGGAAAGCGTGCTCGACGCCTACGGCCGGGTGCTGAACGCCTGATTTGGCAGTCTGAAGACCGGCGGGCTCCTGCCGGTCTTTGTTTATGGTGGTAATGGTTTGAAACGGCGTTCAATCTGAGAGAAAGCGGGGCGGCATTCTCCCGTCTCCCCCTTGCGGGGGAGATGTCAGCGATAGCTGACAGAGGGGGGTGATGCTTCCGCATGTTGAGCACAGCCACGATGCTCGGAAGGGCTTATACCCCCCTCTGTCTCCTTACGGATACATCTCCCCCGCAAGGGGGGAGACGGGAGCAAGTCCAACCGCCACAAGCCTTAAAGGAAACACGTTAATGGGCATCATTCTCTGGATCATCATCGGCCTGATTGCAGGTGCGGTTGCGCACCGGGTGCTGAACAGCCGGGGCGGGTTTCTGGGCAGCCTGATTGTCGGTCTGGTCGGCGCATTGGTCGGCGGCGAGTTGGCGCATATGCTGCGGCTCAATGTCACCGGCGGTTTCCTCGACCAATTGGTTGTTGCCACGCTTGGTGCGATCCTGTTCCTCTTCATCTGGAGAAAGGTGTTCTGAGAACACCTTGGATCAGCCAGTCCCAAATGGGTCCAGTGACGTCCGGAAGGCCGCGATTTGAACAAACTTCCCGAAAGCCTTGAGGCCTATCCCTACAAGGCCGAAGACAAGATCCGCTATGGCGATTGCGACGCGATGGGCCATGTGAACAATGCCGTGTTCTCCACCTTCCTGGAAACCGGGCGCGTGGAAGTGCTCATGGGCGACCGGGAGGAGGTACTCTCCGAGGATTGCGGCTTTGTGATCGTCCGGCTGGAGCTGGATTATCTGGGCGAAATCCGCTGGCCGGGAATGGTGCAGATCGGCACCACCGTCCTGAGCGTCAACACAAGTTCGGTGGCTTTCGGCCAGATGGTCTTTCAGGACGGAAAGCCGGTGGCGCGGGCCAAGACCGTTATCGTCCAGATGAACAAGACGACGCGCAAATCCCAGCGCCTGTCCGATTTGGCCCGCGAGCGGTTTTCCGCGTGCCTGATTGACGGCGTGGACGCATAGCAGGAATGCGAAAGAAGCCTTGACCTTTTTTCAGAAGAGCGACATGTGAAGCCCATGGTTACGATCGTCGACACGCTTTCGCGCGGCACAGATGCGCGCAATGAACGGCCCCGCCACCCGGAAAAGGCCCACCGGCCCGACAATCCGGTTCAGCGCAAGCCGCAGTGGATCCGCGTCAAGGCGCCGACATCGCCCGTCTACCGGGAAACCCATGACATTGTGAAGAAGAACGGCCTTGTGACCGTTTGCGAGGAGGCCGGCTGCCCGAACATCGGGGAATGCTGGTCGAAAAAGCACGCCAGCTTCATGATCCTTGGTGACACCTGCACCCGCGCCTGTGCCTTCTGCAACGTGCGCACCGGCATGCCGGGCGCAGTCGACGAGAGCGAGCCGGCCTCCATCGGCGAGGCTGTCGCCCGCATGGGGCTGGAGCACGTGGTGATCACCTCGGTTGACCGGGATGATCTGGACGACGGCGGCGCGACCCATTTTGCCAATGTGATCAAGGCCATCCGCGAGCAGTCGCCTTCGACCACCGTCGAAGTGCTGACGCCGGATTTCCTGCGCAAGGACGGCGCCCTTGAAATCGTCATCGAAGCCAAGCCGGACGTCTTCAACCACAACATGGAAACCGTGCCCTCCAAGTACCTCAAGGTCCGCCCGGGCGCGCGCTACTTCCATTCCATCCGTCTGTTGCAGCGCGCGAAGGAGCTGGATCCTGGCATGTTCACCAAGTCCGGCATCATGGTCGGCCTCGGCGAAGAGCGCAACGAAGTGCTTCAGCTTATGGACGACCTGCGCGTCGCGGATGTGGATTTCCTGACCGTCGGCCAATATCTGCAGCCGTCGAAGAAGCACCATCCGGTGATGTCCTTCGTGACGCCGGAAGAATTCAAGGCTTACGAAAAGATCGCTTACGCAAAGGGCTTCCTGAAGGTCTCCGCCAGCCCTCTGACCCGCTCGTCCCACCATGCCGGTGAAGACTTTGCCGAGCTGAAGGCAGCCCGTCAGGCCCGCCAGGGTTTCTAAGGCGGATCGCGGTCAGTTATGCCATCTTTCAGCAACATCCAGCGGGTCAATCATACGGCCCGCGACATGTTCACCCTTGTTGCGGACGTCGAGAAATACCCGCAATTCGTGCCCCTGTGCCAGGCGCTGCATGTGCGCGGGCGCAAGGAGCTGGAGAACGGCAGCTCCGTTCTCGTGGCGGACATGACGGTTGCCTACAAGATGTTCAAGGAAACCTTCACCAGCCGCGTGGAGCTGGTTCCGGCCGAGAACAAGATCCTGGTCCAGTATCTCGACGGCCCGTTCCGTCATCTGGACAACCAGTGGACCTTTACCGATCAGGGTGAAGGCCAGTGCGACGTCGGTTTTTTCATTGATTATGAATTCAAGAGCCGCACACTCGGCACGCTGATGGGCGCGATGTTCGACAAGGCGTTCAGGAAGTTTTCCAAGGCCTTCGAGGAACGTGCCGATGCGGTCTATGGCACACGTCAGATCTGATTTCTGATAGGTTCAGAAGCAAGCAGCCCATCCTTCGAGACGCAGCTTCGCTGCTCCTCAGGATGAGGGTCTCCGTATTGAAAGAAATCAAGAAAGTGCGCCACTCCCTCATCCTGAGGAGGGCTGAAAGCCCGTCTCGAAGGATGGACTCCAGGCGGACTGTCCGCCGCGTCCTGCGGGCTGGCAGGAGGCCTGTGGCCGAGGAGTTTAACGAGGCTACTTGAACCCCTTGAAAGCCTCGCCGATGATCTTCAGGCGGTTGCCGCCAACGCCATCCTTTTCCTGACGCAGACGTGCCAGTTCGAGATCATTCAGCCCCAAATCCTCCAGGGTGACCTGTGTCTGGGGATTCTCGCACAGAACGCGGCGTTCATTCATGTCATTGGACTCAACGACCAGCTTTCGTCCCGCTTCCGCCTCGAACTGCGTCCAGATCACCGTGTCTTTCTGCACCCAGAAAGAACGGTTGCAATAGGTCGCCTTGATGAAGCCCTTATGTGGCTGTGCCAGGATTTGATGGTAGGCGTGAAACTGCCCCGAGCGGCTCGTCGAGCGGATGTAAAAATCGTCAGGAGGACCGTTGCCGGGGTCAGCCATAGAAGCTTGGGGGGAAAGAAGCAGCCAAGGGAGAAGGGTAAATGCCGCAGCCAGCATCAGCCAGACTTTGCCTGGAGCGGCAGTGTCTGATTCTGACCGGTTGCGCCACATCCTTGCGCTCCTCATTTGCTTCATGCGGTCTGTGCCGGGCTTGAGCGGGCGCCGTCTTCGCGGCAGTCCTTTTGCTTATGCCCTTAAAACCTGTTCGCGCCTGTCAGTCATGATAGGTCGCTTTAGACCTCGACTTTCCATCGGGCGCCTCGAAGGCTTTCCGGATCGCGGTGAAACGGTGCTTCTGGGTGTCATCCAGATCCGAGCCGTTGCTGTAAAGAACGTAGCGGGCGTCCTTTTCGATCCCCAGATCCCGGAGGGTGACTTGTTTCTCCGGTTCACTGCAAATTGGCCGCCAGCCGCGCCCGAAATTATATTCGACGCGGACAATGTTGTTGTTCTCGACTTCAACTTCTGTCCAGGCAACTGTAACCGGTCTTATCCAATAACTGCGGCCACAATAGGACACCTGCCGCATTCCCTCGGCATGCTTGTCAAAAATTTTGTGGCTACCCAGGAACTGGCCGTTGTAGTCGCGGGAAATCAGGTAAAAGTCGCCATTTCCAACCTGCGGAGCTGCTTGCGCCGCCACGCCGTAAAGGCAAGTCCCTAAGGCGGCCCAGACAAGGGTTCGCATGGATGCTCTATCCTTCGCAGTTGAGACACAGGCCCGACGAACGGTGTCCTGATTACTCTTATTCAACCTTCACGATAGCACATGCGTTTCGCGGAATGATTTCGCGGAAACCTAAAGTTTTATGAATTGTGCAAAAATTACAAGGGGAAGACTAGCCAGGCAAGGAGGTCACTTGGCGTGATAGGAGCCCGTGGCTTTTTCATCCGCCTTGGGCGGGGCAAAGCTGCGTTTCATCGCGCCGAAAATAGTTTCGCCCTGAGTGGGCACCCGGATGCCGCCGAAATAGATGACCTCTGAAGCATCCTGATTGATGCCAAAGTCCGCAAGAGTGACTTGTGTCTGCGGATTGGCACAAATCGGTCTCCAGCCCCGTCCGACGCTGTATTCAACCCGGACGATCCTCTTGTTCTCGACCTCTGTTTGTGCCCAAGCCACCGTGTAGGGCCTGATCCAGTATTCCTGCTGGCAGTAGGACACTTTCTTCAGGCCTTTGGAGGGACGCTTGAAGATCTTGTGGCTGCCAAGGAAGGTGCCTTGCCGGTCCCGGGAGATCATCGAGAACTCGTCCGCATCGAAGGCGTTCTGAGCAAAGGCCTCTGCGAAGAGAAGCACGCTGCAAACCGAAAACGCCAAGACTTGTCTCATGGTCTTCCTGCATGATTTCAGACGCATGCCGTCACGCAAGCGCGGAAGGTTAGGATCGCTCATTAAGCAGTCTACAAGTCAAATGTAAGCGAAACGTTCAGGAGTGTATCGAATTTGAAAGAAGTTCGAATGCTTGCGCGATCGTCGCCAGGCGGATCCCGTCACGGCCAGAAGCTGGAAAGAGCGCACGCATGTGCCGGGTGTCCCTGTTCTTGCGGGCAAGCGCCAGATGAACTGTTCCGACCGGTTTCTCATCCGTCCCTCCGCCAGGGCCGGCGATGCCGGTGACGGCCACCGCCAGATCGGCCGCTGAGCGCGCCAGAGCCCCCTCGGCCATTTCGATTGCGGTTTGCCTGCTGACCGCACCGAAACGTTTCAAGGTCTCTTCACGCACGCCAAGCATGTCCATCTTGGCTTTGTTTGAATAGGTAACGAAGCCCCGGTCGACAACATCGGACGAACCGGCCACTTCCGTAAGCGTGCCGATGATCAAGCCGCCGGTGCAAGATTCCGCCGTTGCGATCATCAGGCCGCGCGCCCTTGCCGCATCGAGAATGCTGGCTGCTTCTGCTGTCAGCGATGTCCAGTCCGTCATGATTGCGTTTCCCGTGTCAGTCGCCGGTGAAGGGCAGGCGGACCGTGGCGCTTGCCATGGCTGCGATGCCCTCGCGCCGCCCGGTGAAGCCGAGGCGTTCCGACGTCGTTGCCTTGACGGAGACGCGCGTCACGGGCAGGGCGCAGATTTCTGCAATCTTCGCCCGGATCACGTCGCGGTGCGGGCCGATCTTCGGCGCCTCGCAAATGATGGTGACATCCAGATGGGCGATGCGTCCACCCAGTTCGTTCACCCTGCGGATGGCATCTTGAAGGAACTGGTCCGAGGCAGCGCCCTTCCATTTCGGATCAGACGGCGGGAAATGCGCGCCGATGTCCCCATCTGCGATCGCGCCGAGAATGGCATCGGTCAGGGCGTGAAGCGCCACATCCGCATCGGAATGGCCCTTGAGTTTCCGGTCATGGGGAATGGCAACGCCGCCCAGAATGACCGCATCGCCCGGCTCAAAAGCATGCACGTCATAGCCCGTGCCGTGACGGATGTCGCCAAGACTGGAAAGCGGGGGCAGGGCACTGGAAGTCATGGTGATCCTCTGTTCGGCACGGACAAGGTCCGCCTGTGTCGTAATCTTGAAATTGTCCGGATGACCTTCGGCGAGGCTGGTCGTCAGACCATCCCATTCGCCGACCGCCGTGTCATCCGTGAAATCATTGCGCCCGGCCGCCACTGCCCTCAGATGGGCGGCGTGAATTGCCGGAAAGGCAAAGCCCTGAGGCGTCTGGGCAGCCCAGAGATGGCTCCGGTCCACGGTTTCGAGCCGGCCGTCTTCGGGGCAAAGGCGCTTGAGCGTGTCGAACACGGGGACCGCGGCAAGGACTGCGGACTTGCCCTCGTCAAGCTGGCCGAGAACCCTAGTGATGACATCTGCCGGAATGAAGGGGCGGGCCGCATCGTGGATGAGAACCTGATCAGGCGCTGTTTCGGAATTGGATTCAGCAAGTGCCATCAATCCCTTGCGGACCGAGATCTGTCTCGTTTTGCCGCCGGTGACCGGAGGCAGGAGGCCGGTGCGCAAGCTCGCGGGAAGAGCAGAGATGGCTGTCTCATAGAGGTCCAGGTCGTCCTCGTGAATGACAACAAGCGTTTTGCTGATCCCCGGATGAGACAAAAACGCCCCTAGCGTATGTGACAGGATAGGCATTCCGCCCAGAAGCCGGTATTGCTTCGGCCGGTCGCCGTCGCCGCCAGAAAGGCGCGAGCCGCGTCCTGCCGCAACGATGAGAGCTGCCGCTTGCTTGGTCATTCCGGATCTCCACGTCACGTGTGCCGGGGTTGTTCTAAACGGGTTTCATCCGGCGCGGTACCGGGCATGACGCAGGATCTGGTGAAGTATCAATCACAAAGCGATAGATGAGACATTTTCGCACTTGCCGCACTGCGAAATATGGCTACGATATAGGCACTCTCAAGTGTGCACAGGATATGAGCAAAAAAATCTCCCCAACCGGCGTTCCCGCTTTGCGGATCGGGCGCCTCCGTCTCGACAACCCGGCTGTTCTGGCGCCCATGTCAGGCGTGACGGATCTGCCGTTCCGCCGAATCGCGCAAAGATTCGGCGCTGGCATGGTTGTGAGCGAAATGGTGGCCAGCGAGCTTTTCATCCGGGGGGATGCCGAAACGCAGATGCGGGCAGAGGCTCAGGACGGCGGCTTGCATGTCGTCCAACTGGCTGGCCGTGAGGCACACTGGATGGGTGAGGCGGCCAAGGTTGTTGCTGGCGCGGGTGCCGATATCATCGACATCAACATGGGCTGTCCTGCCAAGAAAGTGACCACCGGGTATTCCGGCTCGGCACTGATGCGCGATCTGGATCACGCGCTGACGCTGATCGAGGCAACGGTGGAAGCGGTCGACGTGCCCGTGACCGTGAAAATGCGGCTCGGCTGGGACGAGCGCTCCCTGAATGCTCCGGAGCTGGCCTCAAGGGCTGAAGCTGCCGGTGTCCAGCTGGTCACCGTTCATGGCCGCACCCGCTGCCAGTTCTACAAGGGCACTGCCAATTGGGACGCGATTGCCGCCATCAAGCAGGCGGTCTCCATTCCGGTCATCGCCAATGGTGACTGCTGCAGCTACGACGACGCCGATGAGATGTGTCGGAAATCCGGTGCGGACGGTGTCATGATCGGGCGGGGCGCCTATGGCAAGCCCTGGCTGCCGGGCTGGATCGGCCATTATCTCAATACGGGTGAAAGACGCCCGGATCCCAAGGGGCACGCGCTCGCGGAGCTGGCGCTCGAGCACTACGACAGCATCCTGTCCCATTATGATGTCCGGCTTGGCGTGCGCATCGCGCGCAAGCATATGGGCTGGTACCTGGATGGTTCGGATCTTGGCACAGACATGCCATCGGACCTGCGCCGCCTTCTGATGACTTCCAATGATCCTGACGAGGTGATCCGTCTTGCCTCCTCCTGGTTCTCAACTTCCCTGCAACGGAGTGCCGCATGACGCCTCAGGCTCTGAAAGCCGGGCGCGCCGCCGCCCTCGCCAGTGATGGACCGACCATTCTGGATGCCCTCCCGCATCCGGTTCTGCTTGTCGCTCCCGATGGCGTGATTGAATCCGCGAATATGGCCGCTGAAATCTTCATGCGGTCCAGTGTTTCGGTGCTGCGCCGCCACCCCATCGATTATTTCATCCCGTTCGGCAGTCCGCTTCTCACCTTGATCGAACAGGTGCGCGAGCGGGGCGCTGCGGTCAACGAATACAAGGTCGATATCGGATCGCCTCGGATCGGGGCTCCCAAGATCGTTGACATCAACGCCTCTCCGGTCTCCGACCGCCCAGGCGCCGTCGTCCTGATGTTCCAGGAACGGTCCATGGCGGAAAAGATCGACCGCCAGCTCACCTCCCGCGGGGCTGCCCGCACGGTCACCGGCCTTGCCGCCATGCTGGCGCATGAAATCAAAAACCCGCTCTCGGGCATCCGAGGCGCGGCCCAGCTGCTGGAACAGTCCGTTCCCGATGAGGACCGCGCATTGACCCGCCTCATCACCGACGAGACGGACCGGATCGTGAAGCTGGTCGACCGGATGGAAGTGTTCTCCGATGAGCGCCCGATCGAGCGCGAGCCGGTGAACATCCATGTGGTTCTGGACCATGTGAAGCGCCTTGCCGACAGCGGCTTTGCCCGCGGCAAGAAGATCATGGAAGCCTATGATCCGTCTTTGCCGCCGGTTTTTGCCAACAAGGACCAGCTGATTCAGGTCTTTCTCAACCTGATCAAGAACGCCAGCGAAGCCATTGGCGATGATCCGGATGGGGAAATCCGCATCACCACCGCCTTCCGTCCCGGCATCCGCCTGTCGGTGCCCGGCACGGACGAGCGTGTCAGCCTGCCGCTGGAATTCACGGTGCAGGACAATGGTCCGGGCGTGCCCGACGACCTGCTGCCGCATCTCTTCGAACCTTTCATCACCACCAAGACAAACGGGTCGGGCCTGGGGCTTGCCCTGGTTGCCAAGATCATTGGCGATCATGGCGGCGTGATCGAATGCGACAGCATTCCCCGCAAGACCACCTTCCGGATCTTGATGCCGGCCTATGTTGAACCTGAGGCTTCCTCCAGCGACGGGACCGAATGACCATGCCGACAGGCACAATCCTTGTAGCCGATGATGATGCTGCCATCCGTACAGTGCTCAATCAGGCCCTGTCGCGAGCCGGATACACCGTGCGCCTGACCTCCAATGCCACGACCTTGTGGCGCTGGATCTCGTCGGGGGATGGCGATCTGGTAATCACCGACGTGGTGATGCCGGACGAGAATATTTTCGACGTCCTGCCACGGATCAAGAAGCTGCGTCCGGACCTTCCGGTCGTCGTGATGAGCGCGCAGAACACCTTCATGACCGCGATCCGGGCGTCCGAGAAGGGGGCTTACGAATATCTGCCCAAGCCCTTCGACCTGAAGGAGCTGACCAGCATCGTCAGCCGTGCCCTGGAAGAGCCGAAGCTCCGCCGTCCCGCCGAAATGGACGACATGGGCGAGGGGATGCCGCTGGTTGGCCGCTCGCCGGCCATGCAGGAAATCTACCGCGTGCTCGCCCGTCTGATGCAGACGGACCTGACCGTGATGATCAACGGCGAGAGCGGCACGGGCAAGGAACTGGTCGCCCGCGCCCTTCATGATTATGGCAAGCGCCGCAACGGCCCCTTCGTTGCGATCAACATGGCCGCCATTCCGCGCGACCTGATCGAGGCCGAGCTGTTCGGCCACGAGAAGGGGGCTTTCACCGGCGCGCAGAACCGCTCTTCGGGCCGGTTCGAGCAGGCCGATGGCGGCACATTGTTCCTGGACGAAATCGGCGATATGCCGATGGAAGCCCAGACGCGGCTTCTGCGTGTTCTGCAGCAGGGCGAATATACGACGGTTGGCGGGCGCACCCCGATCAAGACAGACGTGCGGATTGTGGCAGCGACCAACAAGGACCTGCGCCATCTGATCAATCAGGGCCTGTTCCGCGAGGATCTCTATTTCCGTCTGAACGTGGTTCCGATCCGCCTCCCGCCGCTGCGCGAGCGTGTCGAGGATATTCCGGATCTGGTGCGGCACTTCTTCGCTTTGGCTGAGAAGGAAGGCTTGCCGCCGAAGCAGGTCGACCAGGGGGCAATGAATCTCCTGCGCCGCTACCGCTGGCCGGGCAACGTGCGCGAGCTGGAAAACCTCGTCCGGCGCATGGCTGCGCTCTACCCGCAGGATGTGATCGGCGAGGGTCTTCTGGAGACCGAACTCAGCCAGCCGGCGGTCTCGCCGCTGGAAGAGGAAAACCCGCAGAACATCAATCTGGGGGCCTCGGTCGAGCGCTATCTCAATGGTTATTTCGATAATTACGGCGACGCGCTGCCGCCTCCGGGTCTCTATCATCGTATCCTGCGGGAAGTGGAATATCCCCTGATCAGCGCGGCGCTGGCTGCCACCCGTGGCAACCAGATCAAGGCCGCCGAACTGCTTGGGGTGAACCGCAACACATTGCGCAAGAAGATCCGGGACTTGGATATTCAGGTCATGCGGTCGTCACGCTGACGCGATTGGCTCCGGGGCCTCTTGCTCCGGAGCCCATATTTTTTGATTTTTTCTGCGCCTGCCCCTCCGGTTGCGGTTTTTGAGAGACGCCAGTCTTTGGCCGTCCCCTGTAGACATTCAGCGAATTGGGCGCGAATGTCGCAATTTGGCAACAATGTGTGATAACTGTGCCGCAGCGTCGGAAATGACAGGAGAGCATCGTGCGTTCGCGAGACTGCGGGATGTTGCTCTAACATTTTAGAACTATTCGGCTTTTCCGGCAGTTTGCAGCAGGTTTACGGGGACAGATGATTCTGGCGGGAACACAGACAGCGCAGCAGGCAGCCCAACAGGCGCAGATGTCGAGCGGCAAGCTCGGGCGGCGGATCGGTCTGGCCATCATGGTGGTGGCGCTTGTTTCGATCGGCGTCACGTTCTTCGTTCTGACCGGCCTGACCCCGATTGCACCGACCGAAGGCGTGGTCTGGATCGCGCTTGGTGTGAACGGCGCGCTTGCCTCCTGTCTCGTCTGCGCCATCGGCTGGGAAATCGCCAAACTTCTCAACGCCCGCCGCAGGGGGCGCGCAGCCGCCCGTCTTCATGTGCGGGTCGTGACGCTGTTCAGCCTCGTGGCTGCGGTGCCGGCCCTTCTGATGGCCGTGCTGGCGACCTTCACCCTCGACAAGGGGCTGGACCGGTGGTTCGAGGACAGGACCCGTCAGATCATCGGCAACGCCCTGACCGTGGCGCAGGCCTATCTTCAGGAACATGCCCGCGTGCTGCGCGGCGACCTGATCGCCATGTCCAATGACGTGGACCGCGCCCGGCAGCTCTACGACTTCGAACCGTCCCGCTTCGATTCCTTCTTTTCGACCCAGGCGTCTTTGCGTGGACTGCTCGCGGCTTTCATCATGAAGCCAGACGGAACCGTGGTCACGCGTGTGATCCTGGATCCGAATGCAAACGTTCTGCTGCCGCCGAAAAGCACCTACAAGACCGCTGATGCCGGCGAGCCCGTGCTCATTGCGCCGGGCAGGTCGAACCTTGTCGGCGGGGTCATGAAACTCTCCGCCTATAATGATTTCTATCTTTATGCGGTCCGGGCGATGGATCCTAAGGTGCTTGAATATCAGCGGCTGACGGAAGCTGGTGTGACCGAGTATCAGGAACTGGAAAACAGCCGGTTCGGTGTCCAGATTGCCTTTGCCCTGGTCTATCTCGGGGTGGCCCTGGTGCTGCTTCTGTCCGCCATCTGGATCGGCTTCGGCTTTGCAAACCGGCTGGTGTCGCCCATCCGCACGCTCATCTCCGCTGCGGATGAGGTCGCCAAGGGCAATCTGAAGGTCAAGGTCGCCTCCAGCGAGGCAGAAGGCGATCTGGCCAATCTGGGCATGACCTTCAACAAGATGACCGGCCAGCTCATGGGCCAGCGCGACGCGCTTCTGGCCGCGAACGAGCAGATCGACCGCCGCCGCCGTTTCAATGAAGCGGTGCTGTCCGGCGTGTCCACCGGCGTCATCGGCATCGACGACGAAGCGTCCATCATGCTTGTGAACCGGTCAGCTCAGGTGCTTCTGGGTGTCGAAGAGCTCGCAATTCTTGGCAAGAAACTGCCTCAAGTGATTCCGGAAATTGGGGAATTCCTGAGCACCGCCATGGAGCGCGATACCGAGCGGTTCCAGGAAACGCAGATCGATATTCTCCGCAACGGATATCAGCGCACGGTGAACGTGAGGATCACCAGCGAGCAGTCGACCCGGCGGGAGCATGGCTATGTGGTGACGCTGGATGACATCACCGATCTTGTTTCTGCGCAGCGCAATTCAGCCTGGGCGGATGTCGCCCGCCGTATCGCCCATGAAATCAAAAACCCGCTGACCCCTATCCAGCTGTCCGCCGAACGCATCCGCCGCCGCTATGGCAAGAAGATCGAGGAAGATCGCACGGTCTTCGATCAATGTATCGACACAATCATCCGGCAGGTGGGCGATATCGGCCAGATGGTCGATGAATTTTCCTCCTTCGCCCGCATGCGGAAGCCCTCCAAGAGCCTCGCCGATATGCGCAATGCTGTGCGTGAGGCAGCGTTCCTGCAGATCGTCGGCAATCCGGATATGGAAATCAGCACCATTGTGCCGGAAGAGCCGGTAGAAGCCGTCTTCGACAGCCGTTTGATGGGGCAGGCGCTGACCAATGTGATCAAGAACGCGGCGGAAGCCATTGAAGGTCGCACGGGCGAGGATCTGCCCAAGGGCAAGATCAAGGTGGAGCTTGCGAGGTCCGGGAACCTGATTGTGATCGACGTCACGGACAATGGCGTCGGATTGCCCGAGGAAAACAGACAACGGCTTCTGGAGCCCTATATGACCACCCGGGAAAAGGGGACGGGACTTGGCCTCGCCATTGTCCGCAAGATCCTTGAGGACCACGGCGGCGGCATCAGCTTGCTGGATGCGCCCGGGCGGGCGGAAGGCGAAACCGGGACCCTGGTCCGCCTGACCATTTCGGCTGTGGCAACCGAAACGGCTGACGACAAGAACGAAAAGACAGTGATGACCCATGGCGCATGACATTCTCGTAGTTGATGACGAAACCGATATCCGGGAAATGATCGCCGGGATTCTGGATGATGAAGGTTTCGGAACCCGCACGGCCAGCAACAGCGATTCGGCAATTGCGGCCATCAAAGAACGGCGGCCATCTCTTGTCGTTCTGGACATCTGGCTGCAGGGCAGCCGCCTGGACGGGCTCGGCGTTCTCGACGCGATCAAGCAGATGGATCCCGACCTGCCGGTGGTCATCATTTCCGGCCACGGCAACATTGAAACCGCCGTCTCCGCCATCAAGCGCGGCGCCTATGACTATATCGAGAAGCCTTTCAAGGCTGACCGGCTTATCCTGATTGTCGAACGCGCCCTGGAAGCTTTCAGTCTCAAGCGGGAAATCCGCGAGCTGAAGCAGAAGAGCGGCGATCCGGGTGTTTTCATTGGCGAATCCAGTGCCGCCAACCAGCTCCGGCAGACGGTCCAGAAGATCGCAGGCACCAACAGCCGCATCCTGATCACCGGTCCCTCCGGATCGGGGAAGGAACTGGCCGCCCGCATGATCCATGATGCGTCTCCACGCGCGAAAAGCCCCTTTGTGGTGCTGAATGCCGCGACGATCACGCCGGACCGTATGGAAGAGGAACTGTTCGGCATCGAGGACGAGCAGGGCAATCCGCGCAAGGTCGGTGCGCTGGAAGAAGCCCATGGCGGCACGCTCTATCTTGACGAGGTGGCCGATATGCCGGCCGAAACCCAGGGCAAGATCCTCAGGGTTCTGGTGGAACAGAGCTTTGCCCGCGTTGGCGGTTCCAGCAAGGTTCAGGTCGATATCCGCATCCTGTCCTCGACGGCGAAGAACCTTGAGGAGCTGATCTCCCAAGGCCTGTTCCGCCAGGATCTTTATCATCGGCTAGGGGTAGTACCCTTGCGCGTGCCGGGCCTTGCGGAGCGGCGCGAGGATGTGCCTGTGCTGGTGAAGCATTTCATGGAGCAGATCTCGTCAGCGTCCGGGATTCCGCTGAGGGTCATTGGCGATGACGCCATGGCCGTGCTTCAGACCCATGACTGGCCGGGCAACGTGCGCCAGCTGCGCAACAATGTGGAGCGGCTGCTGATCCTCGCCCGCGGGGAACCGGAGAGTGTGATCACCGCAGATCTTCTGCCTGCCGAAGTCGGCGCCATGCTGCCCAGCCTGCCGACCACGGGCGGTGAGCATCTCATGTCGGTGCCGCTGCGTGAGGCGCGGGAAATTTTCGAGCGCGACTATTTGCAGGCGCAAATCAAGCGCTTCGACGGTAATATCTCGCGCACCGCCGAATTCGTCGGTATGGAACGCTCAGCCCTGCACCGGAAGCTGAAGACACTTGGACTGTCGTAAGTTGGACCGTTGTAAGACGGGATATTCCGTGAGGCGGGGCCTGGAAGGCTGCCGCCTTCGGGAAGCATTGGCGCTTGAAGGAATGTGGTTATGAAAGTCGTCATTTGTGGAGCTGGTCAGGTCGGTTACGGCATCGCCGAACGCCTTGCGGCGGAGCAGAACGATGTCTCGGTCATCGATTCCTCGCCGAAGCTGATCAGCGCTATCGGCGACCAGCTGGACGTGCGCGGGTTTGTCGGCCACGGCGCCCATCCGGACGTGCTGGCTCAGGCCGGCGCTGAAGAAGCGGACATGATCATCGCCGTCACGCTCTATGACGAAGTGAACATGGTCGCCTGCCAGGTCGCTCACTCGCTTTTCAACGTGCCGACCAAGGTCGCCCGGATTCGCGCCCAGAGCTATTTGCAGGGCCGCTGGCAGAGCCTGTTCTCCCGCGAGAACATGCCCATCGACGTGATCATCTCGCCGGAAATCGAAGTGGGTGAGATGGTGCTGCGGCGCCTTGCGCTTCCCGGCGCCGTCGAAACGGTCCGTTTCGCGGACGATCATGTCGTCACGGTCGGCATCATGTGCGAGGAGGATTGCCCGGTCGTGGACACGCCGCTGCGCCAGCTGACCGAGCTTTTCCCGGATCTGGGGGCTGTCGTGGTCGGTGTGGTGCGTAACGGCAAGCTGTTCGTGCCGAAAAGCTCCGATGCGCTTCTGGTCGGCGACCTTGCCTATGTGGTCGCACGCCGGGACCAGGTCCGCAGAACCCTGGGCATTTTCGGCCATGAGGAGCCTGAAGCCAGCCGTGTCGTGATCGCAGGGGGCGGGAACATCGGGCTCTATGTGGCCCGGGCGCTGGAACAGCGTCACAGCAGCACCCGCATCAAGCTGATCGAGGCCTCCCGCGAGCGGGCTGTGGCAATCGCGGACGAGCTGAAACGGTCGGTCATCCTGCATGGCAGTGCGCTGGATCAGATGATCCTGGATGAGGCAGATGTGGGCACGGCCGATACCATGGTCACGCTGACCAATGACGATGAGGTCAATATTCTGTCCTCCGTCATGGCCAAGAAACTCGGCTGCCGCCGCAATCTCTCTCTGCTCAACAATCCGAGTTATCCGGCTTTTGCCCAGGCGCTCGGCATTGATGCCTTCATCAATCCGCGTGCCGTCACCATTTCAAAGATCCTGCAGCATGTCCGGCGCGGCCGTATCCGCGGCGTGCATTCGCTGCAGAACGGGGCTGCTGAGGTGGTCGAGGCCGAGGCTCTGGATACGTCTCCGCTCGTCGGGCGCCCTTTGCGTGACATTGATCTTCCTTCCGGCATCCGGGTTGGGGCAGTCTATCGTGACGGCAAGGTTCTGACGCCGAACGGCGACATGCTGATCAACGCCCGTGACCGGATCGTGATCTTTGCGGTGGCCGCCCGTGTGCGTCAGGTCGAACAGATGTTCCGCGTCAGTCTGGAATTCTTCTGATAGAGCGGGATCTTCTGCAAAGCCGACTTGCAACCGGGGTTGTATTCGCAGCAAACTGTGGCCACCTTTCGCAATACCAGAGAGCGGCTTCCTCCAAACGGCCCCGCGCCGCCGCTTTTTCCTCCATTCCTGTCCTCCAGGGAGTGATTATGAGCAGAATCGCCTATGTCAACGGACAGTACGTGCCGCACGCGCAAGCCGCTGTTCACGTCGAAGACCGTGGCTATCAGTTTGCAGATGGCGTTTATGAAGTCTGCGAAGTCTGGCACGGTAAAATCGTGGATGCCCCGCGCCATCTGGACCGTCTGGGCCGGTCGCTAAGCGAGTTGCGCATCGAATGGCCAATGGCGCGCAAGGCGCTCGAATTCGTCATGCGTGAAGTGGTCCGCCGCAATAAGGTCCGCAACGGCATCGTCTATATGCAGGTGACCCGTGGTGTGGCCCGCCGCGATCATTATTTCCCGTCCGGGGATACTGCACCATCGATCGTGATTACCTCGCGCCCTATTGATCCCAGGGCTTCGGATGCCACGGCGGCAAAAGGCATTTCCGTGGTTACCTATCCGGAAAACCGCTGGCCCCGCGTGGACATCAAGACCGTTGCATTGCTGCCAAACGTTCTGGCAAAACAGCATGCGAAGGAAAACGGCGCGAAGGAAGCCTGGTACTTCGACAAGGACAACAACGTTACGGAAGGCGGCTCGACAAACGCCTGGATCGTGACGAAGGAAGGTGTTCTTGTGACCCGGCACGCAGAAAGTGGCATTCTGCGCGGGATCACCCGGTCGGTCATTCTCGACATCGTCGCGCGGGAAGGGCTGAAGTTCGAAGAGCGGTTCTTCTCCGTCGAGGAAGCCAAGGCGGCAAAGGAAGCCTTTGTGACCGCTGCTTCCACCATTGCAGTGCCCGTCGTAAAGATTGATGAAGCAATTATTGGGAATGGGCATCCCGGATCGGTTGCGACCCAATTGCGCGAGATGTTCCATACTGCTACAGATTTCATGATGGTTTGATCAATCATCCGGCTGGAGCAAGACGCAGCCAGCCTGTGGGCGGTCCATGGACGGGTAGCTGGGCGTTTGAGTGCCAGAGCCGCAAGTAAGTTGCGGCTTTCATGGGGCGGAAGAGTTTGTGTTTAAGGCCCCCATGGGACAGAAGCAGGAAAAGATTCCGGATGCCCGGCCGCATCCGGGATAAATAGGCAGGATAAAAACACTTATGGCTGAGCGTACGCAAAATCTTCAGGACACGTTCTTAAATCATGTGCGGAAGCAGAAGACACCGCTGACAATCTTCTTGATCAACGGCGTCAAGTTGCAGGGAGTCGTCACCTGGTTCGACAACTTCTGTGTTCTGCTGCGCCGGGATGGGCACTCCCAGCTCGTCTATAAACATGCGATTTCGACCATCATGCCGAACGGGCCTGTTCAACTGTTTGATCAGGTGGACGAGGGCGAGAAGGCAGGCGACTGATTGACTTCCAAGTCTCCCGAAGATGGTACTAACGGGGTGGGGAGCGGAACGGAAACCGGTATAGACCGCCGCCCCCAGCCTTTCCGAGCGATGGTTCTCGAACCTGTGGTGCAATTGCGGCGTGAGGCAGCGGGCGAGGATGTCCGGTCCAACCGCAGCCCGGAAGCGCGACTTGAGGAAGCCCTCGGGCTTGGCGCCGCGATCAACCTCAACATCGTTCATTCCGCAGTTATCCGGATCAACCAGCCGAAGCCCGCTATTCTCTTCGGGGAAGGCAAGGTGGAAGAGCTTGCCGGTCTTGTGGAGATGGAGGAAATCGACCTTGTCGTGGTCGATCACCCGCTCACCCCGGTACAGCAGCGTAACCTTGAACGCCGCCTGAAGACGAAGGTGATCGACCGGACCGGTCTGATTCTGGAGATTTTCGGCGACCGTGCCCGCACGCGTGAAGGCCGCCTTCAGGTCGATCTTGCGCATCTGACCTGGCAGAAAAGCCGGCTTGTGCGTTCGTGGACCCACCTAGAGCGCCAGCGCGGCGGTGTCGGTTTCATGGGTGGGCCTGGTGAAACCCAGATCGAGTCGGACCGCCGTCAGATTCAGGACCGGATTAACGCGCTTGAAAAGGCGCTGGAGCAAGTGCGCCGGACCCGCGATCTTCACCGTAAGAAGCGCAAGAAGATCCCGCAGCCGGTCGTCGCGCTCGTCGGCTATACCAACGCGGGCAAGTCGACACTGTTCAACCGGATGACCCAGTCAGACGTCTTTGCCAAGGATCTTCTGTTCGCGACGCTGGATCCGACCCTGCGCAAGATAAAGCTGCCTCATGGCCGGGAAGTTATCCTCTCCGACACGGTGGGCTTCATTTCTGAACTGCCGACCCATCTGGTGGCGGCGTTCCGCGCGACGCTGGAAGAAGTTCTGGAAGCTGACCTGATCCTGCATGTGCGCGATATTTCCCATCCGGACACGGACGCGCAGGCCGAGGATGTGAAGAAGACGCTCACGGATCTCGGCGTCAGCGCTCAGTCCGGCGCTCCGATTGTGGAAGTCTGGAACAAGATAGACCGTCTGGATCCTGTTTATGCCGAGAAGCTTCTGGGGTCTCAGGACGGTGAGGGGCCGGTTGCCCTGTCGGCTCTGACGGGAAGCGGGATTGAGGCGCTTTATGCCCGCATCGAAGCCTTCATGGGCCAGAACGACGATCTGTTCACACTGGTCCTGCCAGTGACGGACGGAGGGCTGATCGCGGCGCTTTATCAAATGGCCGAGGTTCTGGAGCGGGAGGATGGTGAGGAGGAGGTTCGCGTCGAGGTTCGCGTCTCCGACAAGCAGCGCGGCCCCTTCCGCGAACGCTTCAAACCCTTCATCGAGACCTGAAAAGCAAAAACCCGCGAAACAGTTTCGCGGGTTTTTGTTTATCTACCCTCACCCGGCGCCTTGCCCCTAACCTCTCCCTGTCCCGGGAGAGGTTAGGGGCAAGCGCGAGGCTGGGGGCAATCTGATATTGTGAAAAGCCTTCCGGCTGGCTCTGCCTTCACCTCTCCCAACGCTGGGAGAGGTCGGACCGCCAGGTCCGGGTGAGGGTTCGATTCCTTTGTGTTTCGAAGACCCTAACTTGGACTACTTCCCAGCCACATCCCGCAGGAAACATTCGTAGGTCTGGGTGACGCCGTCCTTGAGGCTTCTGGCCTTGTTCCAGCCGAGGCCATGCAGGTAGGAGCTGTCCATCAGCTTGCGTGGTGTGCCGTCCGGCTTCGTGCTGTCGAAAACAAGCTCTGCCTCATAGCCGACCACCGAGGCGATGGTCTCTGCCAGTTCGCGGATGGTGACTTCGGAACCGGAACCGACATTGACAGGCACGCCGCCTGAATAGGACTTCAGCAGGAAAACGAGCGCATCCGCCAGATCGTCCACATGCAGGAATTCGCGCAGCGGCGTACCCGATCCCCAGAGTGTGACAGACGGGCTGCCCGCTTCCTTTGCCTCGTGGAACTTGCGCAGCAATGCCGGCAGAACGTGGCTGGACTCCAGGTCGTAATTGTCGCCAGGGCCATAGAGGTTGGTCGGCTGGGCCGAGATGAAGTCAACGCCATATTGCTTGCGGTAGGCCTGGCACATCTTGATGCCGGCGATCTTGGCAATTGCATACCATTCGTTGGTCGGCTCAAGCGGGCCGGTCAGGAGATGTTCTTCCTTGATCGGCTGCGGCGCGAACTTCGGATAGATGCAGGACGAGCCGAGGAACAGCAGCTTTTCAACGCCGTTCTCATAGGCCGCATGATTGACATTGGCTTCGAGGACAAGATTGTCCCGGATGAATTCCGCCGGGCGGGAGTTGTTGGCATGAATGCCGCCAACTTTTGCCGCTGCCAACACGATGGCGTCCGGCTTTTCCTGTGCCATCCAGGCGTTAACTGCGGCCTGATCCGTGAGATCCACCACGTCCCGTCCGGCGGTAATGACTTCGCAGGCCTCTGAGGCAAGGCGTCGTACGACAGCGCCGCCCACCATGCCCCGGTGTCCGGCAACCCAGACCCGTTTTCCAGTCAGATCATAAGTCATCGATTAGCCCTCCAGGCTCACGGGAAGGTCGAGACCATGTTCCTTGAGCAGAGCATAGCGGCGGGCGGCCTTGTGGTCTGCCTCCACCATCTCGCGGCACATTTCTCGGGCCGTGACTTCCGGAACCCAGCCGAGCTTTTCCTTGGCCTTGGTCGGATCCCCCAGCAGCGTTTCGACTTCTGCCGGGCGGAAATAGCGTGGATCAATGCGGACAATCACGTCGCCGGGCTTGAGAGCCGGCGCCAGATCGCCCTTGATCTCCTTCACCACGGCAGTCTCATCGACGCCGGTCCCCTTGAATTCCAGCGTGATACCGAGGTCAGAGGCGGCCCAGGTGATGAACTCGCGCACGGAATACTGCACACCCGTCGCGATGACGAAATCCTCCGGTGCGTCCTGCTGCAGCATCATCCACTGCATGCGGACATAGTCCTTGGCATGCCCCCAGTCGCGCAGGCTGTCGATATTGCCCATGTAGAGGCACGGCTCAAGCCCAAGCGCGATATTGGCGAGGCCCCGGGTGATCTTGCGGGTCACGAAGGTCTCGCCGCGGCGCGGGGATTCATGGTTGAACAGA
This sequence comes from Roseibium litorale, assembly GCF_014842915.1. Taxonomy (GTDB): domain Bacteria; phylum Pseudomonadota; class Alphaproteobacteria; order Rhizobiales; family Stappiaceae; genus Roseibium; species Roseibium litorale. Next base: position 77,703 of record NZ_JACYXI010000002.1, read on the forward strand.
ATGCCGTTGCAAGCATAGAGACCGTAAGCCTCACGGTAGTTCACCGTGATCCAGTAGGCATAGAGCTTGGCCACCGCATAGGGGCTGCGCGGATGGAAAGGCGTTGTCTCGCGCTGCGGGATTTCCTGAACCTTGCCGTAAAGCTCTGAGGTGGATGCTTGATAGAAGCGGGTCTTCTTCTCAAGGCCGAGAAAGCGGATGGCTTCGAGAAGCCGCAAGGTACCTGTGGCATCCACATCCGCGGTGTATTCCGGTGCCTCAAAACTGACGGCCACATGGGACTGGGCGCCGAGGTTATAAACCTCGTCCGGTTCAATATCCTGGAGGATACGGGTCAGGTTCGACGTGTCTGTCAGGTCGCCGTAGTGAAGCTTGAAGCGGGCATTGTCGACATGCGGATCTTCATAGATGTGATCCACGCGCTGCGTATTGAAAGAGGAGGCGCGCCGCTTGATCCCGTGGACCTCGTAGCCCTTTTCGAGCAGGAATTCGGCAAGATAGGAGCCGTCCTGGCCCGTGATGCCAGTGATGAGAGCCTTTTTCACAGGAGCAATGTCTTTCTGTTTTGCGCCGCTCGGGGCGGCCGGACGGAGGCTCGCGGACCGAGCCTCCGCAAGTTTCTGGAGGACCGCTTATTCGGCGGCTTCCGACATGGGCGTTACGCCGCGCGTCGTGCCACGGCCAATGCTGGTGTAGCTGAAACCGTGACGGGTGACTTCGTCCGGCTTGTAGACATTGCGCAGATCCACGAGAACCGGGGAGGACATCGTCTCGGCCAGACGCGGGAAGTCGAGGGCGCGGAAGGCGTCCCATTCGGTCACGATCACCAGGACATCCGCCTTGGCCGCACAGTCATAGGCGTCCTTCGTGTAGGTGACGTCCGACAGCATGTCCGCTGCCGCATTCATGCCCTCTGGGTCATAGGCCCGGATGCGCGCTCCTCCATCCTGTAGAGCCTGAATGATGGAGAGGGAAGGCGCCTCACGCATGTCGTCCGTGTTCGGTTTGAAAGTCAGTCCGAGAACGGCGACGGTCTTGCCGCGCACGTCGCCGCCGCAGGCCGCAACGACCTTGCGGGCCATGGCGCGCTTGCGCTGATCATTGACGGCGACGGTTGTCTCGATAAGCCGCACGGGGCTGTCGTGGTCCTGGGCGGTCTTGACCAAGGCCAGCGTGTCCTTCGGGAAGCAGGAACCGCCATAGCCAGGGCCTGCATGCAGGAACTTGGAACCGATCCGGCCATCAAGGCCAATGCCGCGGGCAACGCCCTGGACATCCGCGCCGACGCGCTCGCACAGATCCGCCATCTCGTTGATGAAGGTGATCTTCATGGCGAGGAAGGCGTTGCCGGCGTATTTGATCAGCTCGGAGGTGCGCCGGTTGGTGAAGAGCAGCGGCGACTGATTGAGATAGAGCGGGCGGTAGACTTCGGTCATGGTCTCGCGGGCGCGCTCGTCGTCAAGGCCGACCACAATCCGGTCCGGGCGCTTGAAATCGCCGATGGCGGCGCCTTCGCGCAGGAACTCCGGATTGGAGACCACGGCAACATCTGCATCCGGGTTGGTCTCGCGGATGATCCGCTCCACCTCGTCGCCGGTTCCGACCGGAACGGTGGACTTGGTGACCACAACCGTGAAGCCCTTCACCGCAGAAGCGATTTCGCGGGCGACGCCATAAACATACGAGAGGTCCGCATGGCCATCGCCACGGCGGGATGGAGTGCCGACCGCGATGAAGACCACATCCGCCTCACTCACCGGACCGCTGAGGTCTGTGGTGAAGGACAGGCGGCCTGCCTTGGCATTGCTGGCGACCAGAGCGTCCAGGCCCGGTTCGAAGATCGGGATCTCGCCGCGCTTGAGCGCTTCGATCTTGTCGGCGGCCTTGTCCACACAGACCACGTCGTGACCAAAGTCCGCGAGACAGGCTCCGGACACCAGGCCCACGTAACCTGATCCAATCATTGCGATACGCATCATAAACTCCTGTCGGCACGGTGGCGTCTTCGTCGTCCGTGACCTGAGCGGCTGGTCATTGAGGCCCTTAAGTACCGGAACTGAGCCAAGAAGGGCAAGACCTGGATCAATTCAGGTCTTGCTGTTTCCTTCAGGTTTCTTTGCCTGCCGATGTGGATCCCTCCAGCAGCCTATCCGGTCAGCTGCTGGAGCCTTCCTCCTCATAGCCCCTCGGGTTCTTGCAGACCCAGGTCCAGGTGTCGTGGCACATGGCTGCCAGGTCCTTCTGAGCCTGCCAGCCAAGCGCGCTTTCCGCCTGGCGTGTGTCAGCGTAGCACTCCGCCACATCGCCAGCCCGGCGCGGGGCGATCTCATAGGGAATGGTGCGGTTGGAGGCGCGCTCGAAGGCGCGGACCATCTCCAGCACCGAATAGCCGGTGCCGGTGCCAAGGTTCACAGTCAGGCAATTCTTGTCGCTCTTCAGAGCGTGTAAGGATTCGTACGCCTTCAGATGCCCCTCGGCCAGATCAACCACGTGGATATAGTCGCGCACACCGCTGCCGTCCTTGGTGTCATAATCATTGCCAAAGACCGACAGCCGCTCGCGCCGCCCATCTGCGACCTGGGTGATGAAGGGCATCAGGTTGTTCGGTACCCCAAGCGGGTTTTCTCCGATCAGGCCGCTGTCATGGGCGCCGACCGGATTGAAATAGCGCAGGATCGCAAAGCGCCACTTGGGATCGCTGGCGGCAACATCCCGAAGCATTTCCTCAACCATCAGCTTGCTGCGGCCGTAAGGGTTCACCGGGCCGGTGGGGTGTTCTTCGGTGAGCGGCAGGAACTTCGGCTCGCCATAGACCGTTGCCGAAGAGGAAAAGATCAGCTTGTGGACACCGCAAGCCTCCATAGCCCTGAGCAGCGCATGAGTGCCGACGAAATTGGTCTCGTAATAGTCGAGGGGCCGGGCAACAGATTCGCCAACGGCCTTCAGACCGGCGAAATGCACGACACTGGTGACCCCATAGGCTTTCAGGATCTGCTCGATCCTGGACCGGTCGCGGATGTCACCTTGTTCAAAAGAAACGCTTTTGCCGGTGATGGCCGCAACGCGTTTCAGGCTTTCCTCACGGGAATTCACGAGGCTGTCGAGGACAACGACATCAAGTCCGGCTTCCAGAAACGTCACGCAGCAGTGAGATCCGATATATCCGGCGCCGCCGGTGATAAGGACTGTCATGAGGCGCTTGCTCTCCAAATGGCTTCAATGAATTGCTATGTGCTTATGTCTTCTTGTGAAGGCGATATTCCGGAAATCTGGCGAACTTGCAACAGAGCCCAGACTAATCGTGCCGATCGGTGGCGGAAATCCGCCTGCTCAATTGCTTCTTCCCATAAAAACGGGCATTCACGGCAAGGATGTGCCGCTTCGGTGCGATGGTTTTCAAATTTCTGACCGGTTGGATTTCATGCCTCATACTGCTCTTCTCGACCTGTCTATTGAGGCAGGAAACGCCATACTGGATGTTTATGGCTCTGCTTTCGGATCTGAGTCCAAGGCAGATGGCTCTCCCGTGACTGTTGCGGATGAGGCGGCTGAAAAGATCATTCTGGCGGGACTGTCCGAGTTGTTTCCGGACGTGCCGGTGGTTGCTGAAGAAGCCGTTGAAGCGGGGAACCTTCCGCAGGCCGCGAACCGCTACTTTCTTGTCGATCCACTGGATGGCACCAAGGAGTTCATTGCCCGTAACGGTGAGTTCACGGTGAACATTGCGCTCATTGATGCAGGTGTTCCGGTGTTTGGCGTCGTCTACGCACCGGCACTTGGCGAGATCTATTGGGGCGGAGGACTGCCGGAGGAAATGTGCGGTGGAGCGGCGCCATCGTTCGGAGCGTTTTCCGGCTCGGTTGCAGATGGTGAAATTGGTGAAGTCCGGTCGATTGCTGTCCGCCCGGTCCCGGATGAGGGGCTGACGGTGCTGGCAAGCCGGTCTCACCTGTCGCCGGAAACCTCCGCGCTGATCGAAAAGCTCAACGTCGCGGAGATGGTGTCTGTCGGCTCCAGCCTGAAGCTGTGCTGGGTGGCCGCGGCAAAGGCGGATTTCTATCCCCGCCTGGCCCCGACCATGCAGTGGGACATTGGGGCAGGCGACGCCGTGTTGCGGGCAGCAGGCGGTGAGGTTCTGGTCGCAGAGACCCGAGCTCCCTTGACCTATCAGGTCAAGCCGGGCGCTGTGAAAGCCGATCTGCTCAACCCGTTCTTCCTGGCGATGAGCACGACGTCAATCATCGAAAGTATCTGAGATGTCATCGCCTTGATCCTGTTTTCTAAAACTGGATCAGAGCTATCTTTGAAGCGTGCGGGTGTGGCGATGCCGGAGTATTTTCTCGGGATCGACGGCGGAGGAACGAGTTGCCGTGCTGCGGTCTCGGACCGGTCCGGCACCATTCTCGGGCGGGCACTGGCCGGATCCGCGAATATCAGCACGGACCTGGACGGCGCGCTTCAGACGATCCTCGCGGTCTCCCGCGAGGCGCTTGAGCAGGCGGGTCTCGATCCGGATCTGGTGCTTTACCCGGCCTATCTCGGGCTAGCCGGCAGTATGACCGGGCAGGCGGGGGAGCGGCTGAAACAGCACCTGCCATTTTCAGGTTGTGAAGTCCGCTCCGATGGTCTGATCGCTCTGGAAGGGGCGCTCGGGCCGAAGGACGGCATGATTGCGATCCTCGGCACCGGTTCTTTGTTCATGGCCCGGCAAGACAGCGAGGTGCGTGCTCTCGGAGGACGTGGGTTTCTGCTCGGTGATCACGGCGGTGGTGCGCGGCTGGGCCGGGCGCTTCTGGAAGAATGCCTCCTGGCCTGCGATGGCCTCAGGTCCTTTACACCGCTTCTGGAAAGGACCATGGCGGGCTTTGAAGGTGATGTGTCCAGCGTGATTGCCTTTGCAAAATCATCAGCGCCTTCAGCCTTTGCGGCCTATGCCGCAGACGTTTTCAAAGCTGCCGGACAGGGCGATGAAGCCGCGCTTCAGATCCTCGGCGAGGCTGCTCGTCTTATCAACCTGTCGCTGGACAAGATCCGCTTTGAAGGCTGCGAGGCCTTGTGCCTGCTGGGCGGCCTGAGCAAGAGTTATAAACTTTGGATTGCCGCGCATCACAGGGAGTTGCTGCGCGAGCCTGAAGGCGACGGCCTCACTGGCGCGATTTCCCTGGCGATCCGAACCTTCGGCTAGGGCCTGAAGTCTCGGAAACGCAGGTCTTTAGATCCGACTGAGATTGATGACAAAGTAGGCTTTCTTCTCGTTCGTCATGGCCGGGCTTGTCCGGGCACTCTGCGAGCCATTGACGTGTGCAGGTCCTCGGCACAAGGCCGAGGATGACGGTGGAGAGGCAGCAGCTTTATCAGCAGTCTTACGCAGAACTTCAGATCCGAGTGCGCATCCGGTAGCCGGGGGCGTAGGTCATGCGAACATGGGTGATCGGCAGATCGCCGTTCCAGGTGATGCGCTCGACCACGTAAAGGGCGGTGCCTACCGGGCATTCAAAGAAACGTGCCAGTCCAGCATCGGCAGAAATGGCGAAAAAGGCCATGTCGCCGGTCGTATAGGGCGCGTTCTGAACCAGCCATTCGTTCAGGCTGATCTTGTCCATGGGGGCAATCGCAATTTCAGGCACCGCTTCCAGATTGGTGTAGCGCTCTTCAAAGAGAAATGGCCGGTCATCCGCGTAGTGAAGCGTCTCGGTGTAAAGCGCGTCGGCGCCCGGCGGCACCGGAAAGGCTGCATGAAGATGCGGGGGCAGGGGCCGGATTTCGCGCAAGGTGACCACATGGCGGTGCGCTGCCCCGCGCGCTTCCACTTCCTCGCGGATGACCGGGATCGTCAGCGTGGCCTTGTGAGGCGGATTGATTGCCACCCGCGTCCCCGCCTTGCGCTTACGGATCACGAGCCCGGTCTCTGCTAGATCCCGGAGGGCACGGTTGACCGTAGTCCGGGCGCAGCCGAATTCCTCCGCCAGGTCCGCTTCGCCGGGAATGATCTCTCCCGGCTGCCAGACGCGCTCGTTGATGCGCCGCAGCAGTTCCTCACGGATCTGGGTCCAGGAATTGGGCTCTTTCACGCGCAGGTTCACAGTCTCTGTCTCAGCTCCCGCATGGTCCGGCGGTATCTTTCGCGAATGGCATCGGCGTTCTTGTGCGTGCCGCCCGTCACCACATGGCGGCCAGCGGACCAGACATCGGCAACCATCCGGTCATCGCCCGCAAAGATCCAGGTGTCCAGCGTTTCATCGCCGGCCGTTCCTTCCAGATCCATGGCCTTGCCGTCAAGTGCCAGAAGGTCCGCAAAACGTCCTGCTTCCAAGGCGCCGGAGGCGCGGCCTGCTGCCTGAGCACTGCCTGAAGCGGCCTGCTCGAAGACGATCCGTCCCGTGGAGCGGTCAGGGGTTGCCACCGTCGCCCGGCACTTGTCCCGCAGGCGCTGCGAATATTCGAACGTGCGCAGCTCTTCGGAGAGGGAAATCCGGATGTTGGAATCAGAACCCGTGCCGAAACGGCCACCCGCTTCCAGATAGCGCACGCCGTCGAAGATACCGTCGCCAAGGCTGGACTCGGTGATCGGGCAGAGGCCAGCGACCGCGCCGGTGCGGGCAAGACCGACTGTTTCTTCTGGCGTCATCTGGGTGCAGTGGATCAGGCACCAGTTGTCCTTCACCTCATGGGCATCCAGCAGCCAGTCCACCGGGCGCTTGCCATAGGCCTCTTCAACTTCAGCCACTTCGCCGACCTGTTCAGCCAGGTGCATGTGAAGCGGTGAAGTGCCTGCGAGCGTCACACAGTCGGCCAGCTGATCTCTGGTCACGGCCCGCAGGGAATGGGGCGCGACACCGATCCGCGCATCGGCTGAAAGCGCGGCAACTGTCTTTGATGCCGCTTCATGAAGTCTGTGGAACCGGTTGAAATCATTTCCGAACCGGACTTGTCCAGGCTTCAGGGGGCGGCCATCGACACCGCCCTGACTGTAGAGAACGGGGAGCAGGGTCAGGCCGATGCCGGTCGTTGAACTGGCGGATGCAATGCGCTCGCTGAGTTCCGCGATATTGGCGTAAGGCGTGCCGTCCGGCTGGTGATGGACATAGTGGAATTCACCCACGGCGGCATATCCGGCCTCCAGCATTTCCAGCTGAACCAGAGCGGCTATGGCCTCGATGTCATCCGGGGTGAGGGTTTCCAGAAAGCGGAACATGATCTGACGCCAGGTCCAGAACGTGTCGATGGCTTCCGGTCCGCGCCGCTCGCTCATGCCCGCCATGGCCCGCTGGAACGCGTGGCTATGCAGGTTCACAGGGGCGGGAAGCAGGGTCGCAACGCGGGTGACAGGCTCGTTTGCCGCGGGCAGCTTTCCGGCAGTCACGCTGGCGATCTTTCCGTCACCGGAGACTTCCACCAATACGTCCTTTTGCCAGCCGGAAGGCGTAAGCGCCTGCTGCGCAAAGATCATCTCGTGGGTCTTTGGGCTTTGTTCCGGCATGGGCTCAATCCTCGTTGACACGTTAATATGTGCATGCATAATCGCTAATAACGCGATTTAATCAAGTGTGGAAATCAGGCCAGTGACGAGCTTCCTTCTGACCAATGCCAAACTTGCAACGATGGTGCCCGGCGGCGAAGCCTATGGGCTTTTCTCTGGCGGCGCCTTGGTGGTGAAGGATGAAACCATCGCCTGGATCGGCAAAGAATCTGACCTGCCAGCCGCCTATGCCGGTCTGCCGAAACGGGATCTGCAGGGCGCTCTTGTCACTCCTGCGCTGATCGATTGCCACACTCACATCGTCTATGGCGGCAACCGCGCCCGCGAATTCGAGATGCGCCTTGAAGGTGCGACCTACGAAGAGATCGCAAGGGCAGGCGGCGGCATCGTGTCTTCGGTCAAGGCAACCCGCGAAGCGACCGTCGATCAGCTTCTCGAAGTCTCCCTGCCGCGCGTCGACACCCTGATCTGGGAAGGCGTGACTGTGCTTGAGATCAAGTCCGGTTATGGCCTCTCCATTGAGAGCGAGCTCAACATGCTGCGGGCTGCAAGGCGCATCGGCCAACTGCGCCCCATCAGGGTCAAGACCACCTTTCTGGCAGCTCACGCCGTGCCGCCGGAATACAAAGGCGAGCCAGACCGCTACATCGACGAGGTTTGTCTGCCGGCGCTGGATCAGGCTCATTCAGAAGGCTTGGTGGATGCTGTCGATGGCTTCTGCGAAGGCATCGCCTTTTCTCCGGAGCAGATCGCCCGGGTGTTTGACCGCGCAAAGGCGCTTGGCCTGCCAGTGAAGCTCCATGCCGAACAGCTTTCCAATCTTGGAGGTGCGGCGCTGGCCGCAAGCTATGGTGCCTTGTCGGCGGATCATCTGGAACATCTGGACGAGGCTGGCGTGAAAGCCATGGCCGATGCCGGAACGATCGCGGTGATGCTGCCGGGCGCCTACTATATGCTGCGCGAAACAAAGGCGCCGCCGGTGGCTCTTTTCCGCCAGTATAAGGTGCCGATGGCGCTGGCGACCGACTGCAACCCGGGCACATCGCCGGTCAATTCGCTGCTCTTCACCTTGAATATGGGCTGCACCCTGTTCCGCATGACTCCGGAGGAGGCCCTTGCCGGGGCAACGCGCAATGCGGCTCTGGCTCTGGGGCTGACCGATTGCGGCACACTGGAGGTTGGCAAACGCGCCGATCTCGCCGTCTGGGGCATCGAGCACCCATCCGAACTCGCCTACCGGGTTGGATTCAATCCGCTTGTTTCCCGCTATTTTGGAGGAATGGAATGAACCGTCTGGTTCTGACCCCGGGCAAGGTGCGCCTTGCGTATCTGGAGGAGATCTACCGCTCCGGCGCTGCCGTCACCATCGACCGTGCGGCCCGCCCGGCCATTGAGGCGGCTGCAGAGCGCGTGCGGGAAGCCGCCCAGGGTGCGGAAGCCGTCTATGGTGTCAACACCGGGTTCGGCAAGCTCGCCAGCGTCAAGATCGCCCCGGAAGATACGGAAACCCTTCAGCGCAATCTCATCCTGTCCCATTGCTGCGGTGTGGGCGATGACATGCCGGCCGCCATCGTCCGGCTGATGATGGCCTTGAAACTCCTGTCTCTTGCCCGTGGCGCCTCCGGCGTCCGCTGGGGCGTTCTGGAGCTGATCGAGGCGATGCTGGAAAAAGGCGTGACGCCCGTGGTTCCGGCTCAGGGCTCTGTCGGGGCGTCCGGCGATCTGGCGCCGCTCGCCCATATGACCGCTGTCATGATCGGGGCAGGGGAAGCTGATTATGCCGGTGAACGTCTGCCGGGTGGCGAAGCTCTGAAGAAGGCCGGGCTTGAGCCAGTTGTCCTCGGGCCCAAGGAAGGCCTCGGCCTGATCAACGGCACGCAATTCTCCACCGCCTATGCGCTGGTCGGCCTCTTTGAGGCCTGGCGCCTTGCGGAAACCTGCCTTGTCACCGCCGCGCTGTCCACCGATGCCATCATGGGCTCCACCGCGCCCTTGCTGCCGGAAATCCATGACCTGCGTGGCCACCGGGGCCAGATTGAAGTGGCCGCTGCCATGCGCCGCCTCATGGACGGGTCGGAAATCCGCGAAAGTCACCGCGAAGGTGACACCCGCGTTCAAGACCCGTACTGCATCCGTTGCCAGCCGCAGGTGGCTGGGGCCTGCGTTGATCTTCTGCGCATGGCCGGCAACACACTGCGTATTGAGGCCAATGCGGCAACCGACAATCCGCTGGTTCTGACGGAAGCCGGACGCATTGTTTCCGGCGGCAATTTTCACGCCGAACCGGTGGCCTTTGCCGCCGATCAGATTGCGCTGGCCGTGGCCGAGCTGGGGTCCATTGCCCAGCGCCGGGTGGCTCTAATGGTCGATCCAACCCTGTCCTTCGATCTGCCGCCTTTCCTTGCCAAGGATCCGGGCCTCAACTCCGGCCTGATGATCGCGGAAGTGACGACTGCGGCGCTGATGAGCGAGAGCAAGCATCTCGCCCATCCGTGCTCGACAGATTCCACGCCGACCAGCGCTAATCAGGAAGACCATGTCTCCATGGCAGCCCATGGCGCCCGCCGCCTTGGCCGCATGACAGACAATCTGGCGAATATCCTGGGGGTCGAACTGCTCTGTGCGGGTCTCGGGGTCGAGTGCCGCGCGCCGCTGACCACCAGCAAGGCGCTTCAGGCCGCTGTCGGTTGTCTCCGTTCCGAGGTCGCCACGCTGGATGAGGACCGCTACATGGCGCCCGATCTGAAGGCTGCGGCTCAACTTGTCGCATCCGGAGATCTGGTCGCCAGCGTCGGCGGCATCGCGCTTCTGTCCCTGGAGGCTGACCATGCTGCCGTTTGAGGTTACACAGGGCGGCAGCCCGGTCATTCTCGGTGTACCCCATGCGGGCACCTACGTGCCGCAGGACATCTGGGCGAAGCTCAATGACACCGGCAAACTGCTGGCGGACACCGACTGGCACGTGGACCGGCTCTACCGCGACCTTCTGCCCGGCGCGACGATGGTTCGCGCGAACTTTCACCGCTATGTCATTGACGCCAATAGAGATCCGGCGGATGTGAGCCTTTATCCGGGCCAGAACACCACGTCTCTTTGCCCCACGACCGACTTCGATGGGCGCGCGATCTATCTGGACGGCAAGGAGCCATCTTCAGACGAGATCGCAGCCCGTCAGAAGGAGTGGCACGCGCCCTATCACGCAGCGCTCGCTGCCGAGATCGAACGGGTGAAGTCCATTCATGGCATCGCCATTCTCTACGATTGCCACTCGATCCGTTCGACCATTCCGTTTCTGTTCGAGGGACGCCTGCCGGACTTCAATGTCGGCACCAACAATGGCACCACCTGCGCGCCAGCGATCGAGGCCGCAACGGTTTTGCGCACCAAGGCCGCCGAGGGCTACACAAGTATCCTGAACGGCCGCTTCAAGGGCGGCTGGACGACCCGTCACTATGGCCGCCCGGAAACCGGTGTTCATGCCATCCAGATGGAACTGGCCCAGGCCACCCATCTGGCCAGCGAAGATGTTCCTTTTGACTATTCGGAAGACCGGGCAGGGCGTTTGCGTCCGCATTTGGAACTGATCCTGAAAGATCTGGCCGAGATTGCGCTGAACCTTCCCCAGAGCCCGGCCAAAGCCCCACAAGAAAAGCTGGCGTAAAGCCTGACCACCAGAGGAGATCACTATGGTTGACCGCCGCCATAATTCCCGTGACGTGTTTCCGCCCACTGGCACGGAACTCAATGCCAAGTCCTGGCTGACCGAAGCGCCGCTGCGGATGCTGATGAACAACCTGCATCCGGATGTGGCCGAAAACCCGCATGAGCTGGTGGTCTATGGCGGCATTGGCCGTGCGGCCCGCACCTGGGATGATTTTGACAAGATCGTTGCCGCGCTGAAGTCACTGGAAGAGAACGAGACCTTGATGGTCCAGTCCGGCAAGCCGGTCGGTGTCTTCCGCACCCACAAGGATGCACCGCGTGTCCTGATCGCCAATTCCAACCTGGTGCCCCATTGGGCGACCTGGGATCACTTCAACGAACTCGACAAGAAGGGTCTGGCCATGTACGGCCAGATGACCGCTGGCTCTTGGATATATATCGGGACCCAGGGCATCGTGCAGGGCACCTATGAAACCTTTGCCGAAGCAGGGCGCCAGCATTTTGGCGGCGACCTCAAGGGCAAGTGGATTTTGACGGGTGGCCTCGGCGGCATGGGCGGCGCTCAGCCGCTGGCGGCCGTTATGGCGGGCGCCTGTTGCCTTGCGGTCGAGTGCGACGAGACCCGCATCGATTTCCGCCTGCGCACCCGCTACGTCGATGAAAAGGCGACCTCGCTGGACGAGGCGCTGGCCATGATCGAGCGATGGACAGCAGCTGGCGAAGCCAAGTCCGTTGGCCTTCTCGGCAATGCCGCAGAGATCTTCCCGGAACTGATGCGCCGGGGCATCAAGCCGGACATCGTTACCGACCAGACCTCTGCCCATGATCCGATCAACGGCTATCTGCCGGAAGGCTGGACGATTGCCGAATGGAAGGCCAAGCGCGAAAGCGACCCGAAAGCCGTAGAGAAGGCAGCGCGTGCGTCCATGCGCAAGCAGGTGGAAGCCATGGTTGCCTTCTGGAACGCGGGCGTTCCAACCCTCGACTATGGCAACAACATCCGCCAGGTCGCTCTGGAAGAAGGCTTCGAGAATGCCTTTGCCTTCCCGGGCTTCGTTCCTGCCTACATCCGCCCGCTGTTCTGCCGCGGCATCGGACCGTTCCGCTGGTGCGCCCTGTCCGGTGATCCGGAAGACATCTACAAGACCGACCAGAAGGTGAAGGAGCTCATCCCCGATGATGAGCATCTGCACAACTGGCTGGATATGGCCCGCGAGCGTATTGCCTTCCAGGGGCTTCCGGCCCGGATCTGCTGGGTTGGTCTCGGCCAGCGTCACCGCCTGGGGCTGGCGTTCAACGAAATGGTCCGCAACGGTGAATTGAAGGCACCGGTTGTGATCGGCCGCGACCATCTTGATTCAGGCTCCGTCGCCTCTCCGAACCGCGAAACCGAAGCCATGAAGGACGGGTCCGACGCCGTGTCCGATTGGCCGCTGCTCAACGCGCTGCTCAACACCGCCTCGGGCGCGACCTGGGTGTCTCTCCACCACGGCGGCGGGGTCGGTATGGGCTTTTCCCAGCATTCCGGCATGGTGATTTGCTGCGATGGCACGAAAGATGCTGATGAACGCATCGCCCGGGTGCTATGGAACGACCCGGCGACGGGGGTCATGCGCCATGCGGATGCCGGCTACGGCATCGCGATCGACTGTGCAAAGGAACACGATCTGAATCTTCCAGCCATCCTTGGTTGAAGAGACCAAAAACAATAAGAAGACCAATAGGTTCATCCTCCCAGAGAATTAGGAGACAGTGAGAATGAAAGCGAAGTTCCTCAGTGTGGTTGCCGCGGTGGGTTTCAGCCTTGGCCTGGCCGGGGCTGCCCATGCGGATCTGCTGGCCGACATCAAGGCCAAGGGCAAGATCGTCGCCGCAACCGAAATGCACTATGCGCCGTTCGACATCCTGAAGGATGGTGAATATCAGGGCATCTGCCACGACCTCTTCACTGAAGTTGCCAAGGAACTGGGCGTCGAGGTCGAATTCCTCGACCTGCCGTGGCAGTCGATCCTGCCGGGTCTGGAAGCTGGCAAGTTCGACATCGTCAACGCTCCGGTGACCATCACCGCCGAGCGTCTGAGCCGCTACAGCTTCACCCTGCCAATCGGCAACGCCACCGTGGCTCTGGCCAAGAAGGCCGGTGACAGCTCCATCACCAAGCCGGAAGACATCGCCGGCAATGCCGTTGGCTCCCAGAAGGGCTCCGCCCAGCTGGAACAGCTCAAGGCCTTCTCCGCAACCCTGCCGACCCCGGCTGACATCCGCGAATACGTCAATATCGACGAAGCGCTGGCCGACCTTGCCGCTGGCCGTATCCAGGGTGTTGCCAACTCCATGCCGCTGATGGGCTATGCCGCTGTTCAGCGACCGGGCCTGTTCGAAATGGTCATGCCGCCGTTCGGTGAGCCGAAGTATTTCGGCTGGGTTGCCCGTCCGGGCGACGAGACCGCTTCCCTGGTCGAAGCCATCAACGCTGCTCTCCTGAAGATGCATGAAGATGGCCGCCTGAAGGCGATCAACGAAAAGTGGCTTGGTACCGCTCCGGACCTGCCGGTCACAATGCCGGATGTAAAGTAACGCCGACCGCGCTCCGGCAGGGCTATCCTGCCGGAGCATTCGTTTTCACGGGCTGGTTTTGATAAAACCGTTACCCGCGGCAACTGTCAGTGCGGAGCGATCCCTGGTGGACTTTTCTTTTGACGTCATCGCGCACAACCTGCCGTATCTTCTGGCAGCTGCGCGGTGGACCCTTCTCATTTCCGTCGCCGGAATGGCGATCAGCATGGTGCTGGGCGTCCTGCTCTGTGCGGCCAGGCTGACGCCCAATCTGGCGCTGTCCGCTTTTGCGCGGTTCTACATCAGCTTTTTCCGCGGCGTTCCGCTGCTGGTGCAGCTCCTGATGTTCTTCTACATGCTGCCCTATGTCGGTCTGGACCTTCCGGCGATTGCCGCTGCGATCCTGGCCACCGGCATGTGCTCTGCGGCCTATACGGCGGAAATCCTGCGCGGCGCGCTTCAAGCCATTCCCAAGGGCCAGGCGGAAGCCGCCGAAGCGCTCGGTATTCCGTCTCTGGCCCTATGGCGGCGCATTCTTGTGCCCCAGGCCATCCGTCTCGGCCTGCCATCGCTGGTGAACGAGCTGATCCTGCTGGTGAAGGTCTCGTCTCTGGCCTCCGTCGTCGGCATCGGCGAGTTGACCCGCGTCTCCCAGAACATCACCGGCGAGACCTACCGTCCTCTGGAAATCTATGTCGCGGCGGCCGCGATCTATTTTGTCATCAATTTCGTGTTGTCGCGCTTTGGCCGTCTGGCCGAAAAGCGGCTGCAGATCGGGTAGGGGGCGGAGATGGAACTCGACCTTTTCGTCCGCTATGGCCCGGATCTTCTGCGTGGTTTTGGTGTCACGATCCTGTGCTGGATAGCCGGTTCACTCGGCGGGCTCGTGCTGGGTTTTGCGATTGCCTGTCTCTACCGCTGGAGCATCCGCCCGGTGCGCTGGGTGATCGAAGGCTATGTGGAGCTGATCCGTGGCACGCCTTTCATGATCCAGCTTTTCATCCTCTATTACGGCGGGCCGTACATGGGGCTGGTGCTGACGCCGGTTCAGGCCGGGATCATCAGCTTCGTTGTCTACGGCAGCCCGTATTTCGCCGAGATCTTCCGCTCCGGCTTCAATGCCGTGCCAAAGGGTCAGATCGAGGCGGCGCGCTGCGTCGGCCTGTCGGAGGCCCGCATCATGCGCCGGATCATCCTGCCGCAGATGCTGGTGCCGATTACGGCGCCACTGACCAATTTCATCATCATTCTCAGCAAGGAAACGGCCATCCTGTCGGTCGTGACCGTGCCGGAGCTGCTCTATGAAACGCAGACCATGGCCGCCGAGACCTTCACCTATATCGAGCCGTTCCTGGTGCTGTCGCTGTTCTACTGGCTGATGGTTATCGTCACGAGCTGGCTTGGCGGCAGGGTCGAGGCCCGCGTCACGCGCCATCTGAAGCGCACTTGAGACTGAGACAAGCAGGACACTCCCATGACCACACAGACGCCGTCCGCCACCGCCGAAGCGCTTATCTCGGTCCGCAACATGAGCAAGTCCTTCAAGGACTTTGAAGCGCTGCGTGACATCACGCTGGACGTAAACCGCTCCGAGGTGGTGTGCCTTATCGGCCCGTCAGGCTCGGGTAAATCCACACTGCTGCGCTGCCTCAACTTTCTGGAAGCCTATGACACCGGCGAGGTCCGGCTGGAGGGCGAGCTGATCGGCTGGCAGGAGGGCACTGCCCAGCCGCGCAGGCGCGTTGCCGCCGGCACCTTGCGCCGCCAGCGCCAGCATATCGGCATGGTGTTCCAGCAGTTCAATCTCTGGCCGCACCTGACCGCTCTGGAGAATGTTGCCGAAGCCCTGATCCAGGTGAAGGGTTTGGGCAAGAAAGCAGCGCAGGAGGCCGCCATGGCAGCGCTTGCCAAGGTGCATCTGTCGGACAAGGCCCAGAACCACCCGGCCAATCTCTCCGGCGGCCAGCAGCAGCGCGTCGCCATTGCCCGCGCGATTGCCATGGAGCCGCGGGTCATGCTCTTTGACGAGCCGACCTCGGCTCTCGATCCGGAGTTGGTCGGTGAAGTGCTGACCGTGATGAAGGAAATGGCCGCCGAGGGTATGACCATGGTGGTGGTGACCCACGAAATGGGGTTTGCCGCCCATGTGGCCGACCGGGTCGCGTTTCTGGATAAAGGGCGTCTCGTGACCCTCGCACCGCCTGCGGATATCTTCGGCCGCGAGCCCGACGACCCCCGCGTCCGCTCCTTCCTGCAGACCTACCGCGAGCGCAATGTGGTGTGAGGAGCCTGTGGGGGGCTGTGCTCTCCCTGCCGTCGTCCCCGGCTAGGCCGGGGATCAAGTCCACCTTGCTGCGAGCTCCGGCGGGGCTGAAACCTGCGCATTGCGCCCGTGCTCTGCGGTTTGATGATGGCTAGCTTTATCTGCCCTGAACTGCCGGAAGGGCAGCGGTGGCTCTGGTCCGGAGACTAGGCAATGGCAGCGGCTGGACAGTGAGAGACCTCGCTTGGCCGTTTTGCTGTGAGCATCCGGTTGATTACCTGCGCCAGCCGTTCGAGGCCCGGTGTGATCTGATCCAGGCTGACGGCGCCAAAGCCGAGGCGGATGCAGTTCTTGGGCGGCGGGGCCTTTAGGAAATGAATGTCGCCGGCTTCCACGAGAACCCCATGACGGGCAGCTTCTGTCTGAAGATCCGTTGCCGGCAGACCGGCGGGCAGCTGCAGCCAGACAGCGGACCCTCCAGTGGTCTGAGTGACGGCGCACATGGGTAGAAGCCGGTCGATCTCCTGAAACACCCGCCGCCATTTTCCAGAGAGGTCTTTCCTCTGGCGGCGGATATGCGCGTCGTAGTGGCCCTCTGCCAGAAACAGAGCCATGGCCCGCTGCTCCTGCGCGGGGGGGTGCCGGTACATCAGCCGCCGGAGCACCCGCATTTCCTCGATAATCGCAGGGCTTGCCGCGACGAAACCCAGGCGCAGACCCGGAAATAGCGGTTTGGACAGGCTGCCGATGTGGATCACCCGGTCCGACCGGTCAAAGCTCTTGAGGGCCGGCCGCTGTGCGCCGACGAAATTCAGCTCATGCTCGTAGTCATCCTCGATGATGATAAAGTCATGAGTTTCCGCGGCAGCCAGAAGGGCCAGACGACGCTCCATCGACATGGTGACATTGGTGGGAGACTGGTGGCCGGGGGTCACATAGACGAGATCCGCCCCCGCCAGGGCAGAGGTGACGCGCATACCGTTGGTGTCGACCGGATGGGCCTTCAGATCCGCGCCAAGTGAGAGGAAAATGTTCCGCGCATCGGCATAGCCCGGGTCCTCGATGTCCACCCGCTTGCCGGACGCACAAAAGAGGCTGGCTGCAAGATAGACGGCATTCTGCGCCCCGACGGTGATCAGGATGTTTTCCTCCGCCGCACGGAAACCGCGCTGTGGCAGAACCCGGCGGATGATCTGGTCAATCAGCATCGGATCGTCCCGGTCGACCAGATCGCTGATCCAGTTGGGTGTGTGCTGGGCAGTGCCGGCAAGGCGCACACAATCCCGCCAGCGGGTGATCGAGGTCTTGTCCGCAAGGGTCTGGCCATAAACGAAGGGAAACTCGTAGCGCCGCCAGTCTCTTGGTTTCGTGATGTGGTTCTGGCCGGAAAACCGGTAGCGGAGCTTTGCGTTCAGGTCGAGCGGTCTGGCTTCGCTCGGTAGACTTTCCTTGAGTTTCGCGTCCTGGCGGATGGTCAACTGTTCGCGCAGAGCCCGTTCGTTGATGAAGTATCCCCTCCGGCTGACGGGCTTCAGATAGCCATCCGCCGCAAGCCGCTCATAGACAAGAGAAATCGTGTTGCGGGAGACCTTGAACCGGGTGGCGAAGACCCGGGTGGCGGGCAGGGGCTCATGCAGGGGCCAGACCCCTGCGAGAATCGCCTCGATCAGCCGCTCCTGAATCTGATGCTGCAGGCGGCGTTTCGGATCAAACGGCGTTTCAAAGAATCTGTCGAGCATGGCTTTCCTGATGACCGGGTGTTGGGCGGCCCTGAGGCGTCCTTGTCATCATCTGCCTATTAATTAGGATTGCAAACCAAAAAGGCAGTTCTGGCACCATAGATTTCAAGCTCTGGCTCTAAGGGTGGTTTTTGCGCCGCAATAGTCTCGAATGAAAGCGGGAGCCGGACCCCGGGAGCAGAGCAGCATCCATCATAAACGTGGCCGGTTCCGTTCCAGAGTGTGAACAGCTTGGGGTCTCCAGGCGGAACAGGGGAATGTCATGACAGGTACACTCAAGGGCTTTAAGCCAAGCAGGCGTCAATTCTTGAAGACCTCCGCGGCGGCAGGTGCAGGCCTTGCCATGCCCGCAATCGTGAGCTCAAGCGTTTTGGCGTCATCCGGTGAAATCAACATCATGATGTGGTCGGACTATCTGCCGGAGAGCTTCGTGACCGGCTTCACCGAGCTGACCGGTATCAAGATCAACTTCACTGGCATTGGCTCAAACGACGAGATCATCAACAAGCTCAAGGCCACCAATGGCGAGGGCTTCGATATCGTCTCTCCAACGGTGAACCGGAACCTTCTTTGGAAGGATCTGGGCCTGCTGCAGCCTTTCGACATGTCCAAGGTTCCGCTCGACAAGGTCAATCCCTCCATGGCTCTGGGGGAGACCCATTGGAATTTTGAGGGCAAGGGCACCTTCTGGCTGCCGCATATCTGGGGCACGGAAGGTGTTGCCTGGCGCACGGACGGTTTCACGCCCGCTGGCGAGTTCCCGAGCTACTACGACGTTTGGGATGAAGCCAATGCAGGCAAGACCATGGGGCGCGCTCACTCGATGATGCTGGGCCTTGGCCTTGGTCTTGAGCGCCGGGGCGAAATGGAGCCGGGTTCCATCTGGGCAGCCTATGAAAGCCCGGAAAAGATGGATGAAGTCTGGTCCAAGCTGGTCGAGATTGCCATCAAGAAGAAGCCCAATATCAAGCTTCTCTGGAATGACGCCGACACCCAGAAGAACGGTCTTTTGAACGAAGGCGTGGTTGTCGGCCAGACCTGGGATGGGCCGCCGCTGGCCCTGAAGACTGCTGGCGAACCGGTCATGTACCGCGCTCCGGTGGAAGGCGCGATGGCCTGGGTTGACGGGCTTGCCATGCCGACCGGCGCGAAGAACATCGATCAGGTCTATGCCTTCATCGATGCTGCCTATAACGCCAAGCTGGCAGGGGAAGCCATCAAGACCCATGGCTACAACTCACCGGTCATCGGCGCTGCCGAATTTGGCGGTGAGGTCTATGCGAAGAACTTCGCCGATGCCTATCCGGGAGATGCGCTGGCAAAGCTGAACGCATGGCCGGCCGAAGCGCCCTGGTATTCGGAAAAACGCACCGAATACGCCAACAAGTTCATGTCAGCCTGACGGCCTGGCCTGATCTTGATTGGACCTCCGGGCCGGGCAGAGACATGCCCGGCCAAGGGAGGCATGTGCCTGGAACCGGGGCGGTTCCCATTGACCGGGTGCAGGACTGCCTTAAGGCAACGCCACGGCCAGCTGACGAGAGCTTCATGACCACAAAAGACATCGTGTTAGACCACGTATCCATCCGTTTCGGTTCCTACACGGCGGTCGACAATGCCCACCTGACCATCCAAGGGGGCGAATTCTTTTCCTTTCTCGGGCCTTCGGGATGCGGCAAGACCACGTTGCTGCGCTGTGTCTCGGGGTTTTCCGAACCCACCGAAGGCAGGGTCCTGATCGGCGGCAAGGATATGAAGGGCGTTGGCCCGAACAAGCGGCCGACGGCTCTGATCTTCCAGAACCTGGCGCTTTTCCCGCTGATGTCCGTTGCAGAGAACATTGCCTTTCCGCTGGAAGTGCGCGGCGTTTCCCGCAAGGAGCGGCGCAAACGGGCGGATGAGCTGCTCGATATGATTGCCCTGCCGGGGGTGGGTGACAAGAAGGTGCACGAGCTCTCCGGCGGCCAGCGTCAGCGTGTGGCGATTGCCCGGGCTCTGGCTGTCGAGCCGGATATTCTGCTGCTGGACGAGCCTCTGTCGGCCCTCGACCTGAAGCTGCGTCACCACATGCGCACGGAACTGAGGGCCATTCAGCAACGCGTCGGGCTGACCTTCATCTACATCACCCATGACCAGGGCGAAGCGCTGACCATGTCGGACCGGATTGCGGTGATGAATGCCGGGGTCATCGAGCAGATCGGTGATCCGGAGAGTGTCTACAACCGCCCGAAAACCTCTTTTGTCGCGTCCTTCGTGGGCGAGACCAATGCGATTGAAGGCAAGGTTGTGCTTCAGTCCGGCGAGATGGTCACGCTGGAGACGCCGCTGGGACCCTTGCAGGGCAAGGCCGCGGGTGGACGCCGCTACAAGAACGGTGACAGCTGCTATCTTTTCATCCGTCCGGAGCAGATGGAGCTGAAGGCCGATGCCGAGGCCCCCAATACGATTGCGGCCTCGGTGACGAAGGAAGAGTTCGAGGGCAATTCCCGGATCCTGTTCGTCAGTGCGAATGGCGTGGACATGCGCGTCACACGCGTGAACCGGGGGGGCAGTGACGGAATGGTCACCGGTCATGCTGTCACCTTCGCCTTTGATCCGGCTCACGCGACGGTTCTGCCTCACGGCCAGCTGGCGGGAGCGTAATCCATGACGGCTCTGCGTTCCCTCTTTCAGCCCATGGCCGCAAGGCATGGGCTTGGCGCTGCGTGTTTCATCGGTATTGCGGTGTTCGTCTGGGTGGTGTTCCTGATCGTCCTGCCGCAAATCTCGATGCTGGACTATTCCTTCAGGCTCAACCTGCCCAAGCCGGACATTGGCGGGCCGCTGGATGTCTACACGCTGGACAATTACGCTTATTTCTTCTCCGGCAATGACGGCCAGCTCAACACGCTGGACATCGGCATTCTGGTCAAGACGCTGGTTGCTGCCGTTTTCGTCACCCTCATTGATATCGTGATCTGCTATCCGATCGCCTATATCCTGGCGCATTCCGCAACGGGTGTGGCTGCCCGGCTGATGGTGATCGGCCTGATCGTGCCCTTCTGGGTCAACGAGATCCTGCGGGCCTTTGCCTTCCGGGTGCTGTTCGGGGCGACGGGTCTGATCAATTCGCTCGGAATGGGGGCGGGGCTTTGGGACCAGCCTGTCGACTTTATCCGGGCGGATGTGGCGCTCTATTCCGGCCTGACCTACGCCTATATCCTGCTGATGGTGTTCCCGATCTTCAATGCGGTCGAGGCGCTTGACCGCAATCAGATCGAGGCGGCCCGCGACATGGGAGCCAGCTGGTGGCGGGTGCATTGGCGGGTGGTGCTGCCTATCGCCAAGCCGGGGATTGCCTCCGGCGCGACCATGGTTTTCATGCTGACGGCAGGCGCGCTGGCTGCTCCCCAGATCCTCGGCGGGCCGTCCAATCTCTGGTTCACCCAGCTCATCTACCAGTGGTTCAATGAATCGGCCAACTGGCAGCGCGGATCTGCCTATGCGGTGATCCTGCTTCTCGTCTGTATCGGCTTCGTCATGATGCTGATGCGGGTCTTCAAGGTATCCATCGGGGAGATCGGACGATGAACAAGGGAACCGGCGGCGGCCCGATCGCGGCAGGGTACTCCCTGCTGTTCTTTGCCTTCCTCTTCGGCCCGCTGATCATCATGGTGATCACGGCGTTCAATTCCTCGTCCTTCCCGCGCATCACGCCCTGGGAATGCTTCACCACAGAGTGGTTCGACGAGCTGTTCGGCAATGAGCGGCTGATGGCAGGGCTCGTCAACAGCGTCATCATCGGCATTGGCGTCGTCGCTATATCCGTTCCGGTCGGCCTTGCGGGAGCGCTTGCGCTGTCCGAGGTCGGGCCGAAGGTGCGCGCCGCGCTCTATACGGTTCTGATCACGCCAATCCTCATTCCGGGCGTCGTGCTCGGCATTTCGACCATCGTCTTCTGGGGCGCGCTTGGCCGGTCGGTTGGTGCGGATTACGGCTCGATCTTCTTTGACGGCATGTTCCTGACGCTGGCGGGGCAGGTCACCTTCATCGCCGCCTATGCCATGCTGGTGTTTCTGGCGCGCTTGCAGCGTTTTGACCCGACCCTGACGGAAGCGGCGCTTGATCTTGGAGCAACGCCTGGACAGGCCTTCCGCAAGATCCTGCTGCCGTTCCTGTCGCCTGCCATCGGGTCTGCTGCCTTCCTGACGCTGCTGGCCTCCTTCGAGAATTACAACACGACGGTCTTCACGATCCTGTCCGGCAACACCTTCACCACCACTCTGGCCTCCAAGGTGCGCCACGGAACGGATCCCTCGCTTTCCGCGCTGGCCGTGATCATCATCGCGGTCACGCTGATCGGGGCCATGGTGCATGAAGCCTATACGCGCCGGGCAGAGGTGATGCGGACCGGTCAGGCCGCCCGCTCAAAGGTCTATGGCAATCCGGTGCTCAGCGTGCTTGCCCATCCGGCGATGGTGCTTGTCCTCCTGCTGGGGATGGGCGGAAGCCTCGCCTACAAGGCCAGTCAGATTGACGCCAGCGTCTGCAAACAGCAGATCCTGGATGAGAAGCGTGCCCTGCAGGAAAAGCTGCTGGAAGAGCAGCGTGAACGCATCCGCACCCAGAAGGCGGGAACTCCGGCACCGGCTGCGCCGTCTTCCGGTCCTGCACCGTCCAGCTTCGGTGGAGCGTTCAATCCGGGCAGTCTGGCACCAGGGGCTGCTCCCGCATCGCCGGCGGCGCCCCAAAGCCCCTCCGGCTTCGGTGGCGCCTTTGCTCCCGGCAATCTGAAGCCGAATTGAGGCAGGTCACGCCTCAGGAAAAGCCGTCTCGAACAGCACGTCATAGCTGTTTGAGGCGGCGTGGCATTTGCCCGCATGAAAGGCGAATTCGCCCTCGAGTTGGTCCAGCCGGTAGGTGCCAAGTGCGGCGAGGCGGGGCTGATCTGCAAGCTGAGACAGGCGCCAGGCGTTGAGGGCGGAGACCGCCGCCCAGCCGGCCCGCAGATAGGGCTCTGCCGCGAACTCTCCCGCACGCGGATTGCCGGTTTTAAGGGCATCCATGCCTGTTGAAAGGGTTTCAAACTGTTCAAGTATTTTCTTCAGAGAAATTTTGTAACTATCTGAAGATGATGATTTATCGATCTCAGAATGAGCTGCGCCGAGGAAGCTTTTCAGTCCGGCGCCGTTCTCCCGCCAAAGGCGGCGCATGAGGAAATCTTGCGCCTGCATGCCAGTGGTGCCCTCGTAGATCGCCAGCACCCGGCAGTCGCGCAGGATCTGTTCCACTGGCCATTCGCGGGTGTATCCGGCACCACCGAGAACCTGCATCGCAGCGCTTGCCGTTTCGAACGCGGTTTCCGCACCAAAAGTCTTGATGATGGGCAAGGTGAACGCGGCCTGAGCTTCCAGAGCCGCGCGGGTGTCCGGATCTGCGGTCAGCTCGATCCGGTCGAGCAGCAGGGCGAGATCCAGAACGGCCATGTGCAAGGTTGCGGCCTTGGCGGAAAGATCCAGAACCTGACGGCGTACATCGCCATGGGCGGAAATCGGTACAGCTGCCCTCTTGGGATCACCGCCTTGGTGGCGTTCATGGATGTAGCCGGCTGCGATGCCGGCTGCGCCGAGCGCAAGCCCTAGGCCTTGAGCGCCGGTCTGAAGGCGCATGAATTCCATCATGGTGAAAAGCTGGGAAAGGCCACGGCCTTCCTCGCCGATCAGGATGCCTTCCGCGCCTTCGAACTGCATCGAGCAGGTGGGAGAGCCGTGAAGGCCCATCTTTTCCTCGATCCGCTCAATGACGATGGCATTGCGGCGCCCATCCTCAAGCACGTCGGGGACAAGGAACAAGCTGAGGCCTCGCGTGCCGGGGGCATCGCTGGTGCGGGCGAGGAGGCAATGGCCGATACGGGGTGCCATGTCGTGATCGCCGAAGGAGATCCAGATTTTCTGGCCGGTGATGTGCCAGACACCGTCCCGTTGTTCGCCGCGTGTACGTATCCGGCCCACGTCCGATCCGGCGTCCGGCTCGGAAATACAGATGGTAGCCGCCGAGTGGCCGGAGCAGAGAGCCGGAACCCAATCTTCCCGCACTGAGGCATCCGCATGGGCCGCCAGAAGATGGGCGGCCGCGCGGCTGGAGCCGGCAAGCATCATCAGGGCTGTACAACCCCGGTCGAACAGCATCTGCGCCGCCGTATGCAGAACGACGGGAAGACCCTGGCCGCCATGGGCGTCGTCCAGATCCATTCCGATCCAGCCATCACCGGCGAGCGCCTGATAGGCTTGCGCATAACCCGAGGGCGTTCTCACCCGGCCTCCGTCCAGACGGCAGCCTTCCGCATCACCAGGGCTGTTGACCAGCGCAAGCCTTCCTTCGGCGAACTTGGCCGCTTCGCCAAGGATTGCCTCAACGGTTTCCTGGTCCAGATCAGGCCGGGCAGCCTGCAGGTCGCGCCAGCCCGGCAGGGCGGCCAGAAGGGCGGCCGAGGTCTGGGCCTGAAGCTGATATCCGGTCATGAGGCGCCGTCTTTGACTTGGAACAGGAAGGTTATTTGGGCTGCAGGCGGACGCCGCCATCAAGACGGATGACTTCGCCGTTGACATAGCCATTGGCGATGACGAAGCGCACCGCATCGGCGAATTCCGCCGGGTCCCCAAGCCGCGCGGGGCAGGGAATGCTGGCCGCGAGGCTCTTCTGCGCTTCGTCTGGTAGCTCCGCAAGAAGAGGCGTCAGGAAAATGCCCGGCGCGATTGTGTTGACCCTGATGCCAAAGCGCGCCAGTTCCCGTGCAGCTGGCAGGGCCAGAGAGGTGATGCCGCCCTTGGAGGCTGCATAGGCCGCCTGGCCGATCTGGCCGTCGAAGGCCGCGACGGAAGCCGTGTTGACGATGACACCCCGGGCATTGTCCTCAACCGGTTCGAGCTCAGCCATATGGGCGGAGACAAGCCGCAGCATATTGAATGTGCCGATCAGATTGACACGGATAACCCGCTCGAAATCCGCCAGTGGCATCGGGCCATCGCGCCCCACGATGCGTTTTGCGGTGCCGATTCCGGCGCAATTGACCAGAATACGGACCGGGCCACTTTCATTTGCGAGTTTCTTGATGGCGCTGGAGGCGCCGCTTTCGCTGGTCACGTCTCCCGCAAGGGCCACACCGCCGGTTTCTTCGGCAACACGCGCGGCCGCGGCCTCGTTGCGGTCGAAGACACCGATCTTGGCTCCAAGACTTGCCAGAAGCCTTGCCGTTGCTTCGCCGAGGCCAGAGCCGCCACCTGTGACAAGGGCTGTGGTTCCGTCGATCCGCATCAGGCTGGTTCCTTCGCTTTCGGCAAAATGACATCTGGACCGTCATTATAGAGGCGGTCCACCAGTTCTGCCCGGTGGGCGAGAATGGCGCGCTGGTTGAGCGATCCTTTTTCCGTGATTTCGCCCCGGTCGAAGGAAGGCTCGCTGTCGAGGAAGATCAGACGGGTGATCCGGGTTGCGGAGCCTGTCGCCTTTCGGCCGTGCGCACCGAGCCGCGCGGAGAGTTCTTGCCTCAGCTTTGGGTGTGCCAGCACTTCGGCGTTGTCTTCAGGAGCATCCGCACCGAGAAATGCGCGCATCGCGGGCAGGGCAGGCAGAACCAGTGCCCCTAGCTCCTCGTGGTTCTCGCCGGTGATGACACAATCGCGGATCAGGCCGCCAAGGTCGTTGACCAGTGTTGCCCGAAGCGCGCCCACGGCCACCCATGTCCCGGTCTGAAGCTTGAAGTTTTCTGCAATGCGTCCGTCGAAATAGAAACCCTTGGACGGGTCGCCGGGCACTGCATAGCGCAGGGCATCGCCGAGACAGTAGAAGCCCTCGTCGTCAAAGGCGTTTGCGGTCAGTTCGGCATTGCGCCAGTAGCCCGGCGTGACATTGGGCCCCTTCAAGCGGGCTTCGAGTTTTCCGCCATTCGGAACCAGCTTCAACGTGATCCCTCGGGCGGGGATGCCGACATTGCCCGGGGAAGGCTGGGTCTCGGTGATGGCAAGCGAGAAGGGGGCCGTTTCCGTTGCCCCCAAACCGGTGACCAGGTTGATCGGATAGCCGGCCGTCCTGGCCGACAGGGCGATCAGGTCGTCCCAGGTGTGCTGGGCCATGCCTGCGCCCGCATACATCATCATCTTGAGATTCTTGAAGAAGTTCTGACGCAGCTGGTCGTCGCTCTCCATGGCATGGATCAGCATCTCGTAGCCGGACGGCACGTTGAAGTACCAGGTCGGCGAGATTTCCTTGAGGTTCTTCAGCGTTTCCGCGATGCCTTTGGGCGTCGGCTTGCCTTCGTCGATGTAGAAGGTGCCGCCGTGGTAGAGCGCCATATTGAAAACCTTGTTGCCACTGGCAACATGGTTCCAGGGGGCCCAGTCGACGATGACTGGCGGCTCTTGCGTCAGAAAGGCGTAACAATCTGCCACCATGGCCTGGTTCGCGCACATCATGCGCTGGGTCTGGATGACGGCCTTGGGCGAACCCGTGGTGCCGGAAGTGAAGAGGAACTTGGCGACCGTATCCGGACCAACCTTGGCCGCTGCCGTGTCGACAGCGTCCGTTGCCGGCGTTGCGGCAAGATCCGCGAAGGAAATGGTCGGGCGGCCTGAGAAGTTGCCTTCCGCTGCTATGGCCGCGACGGACGCGTCAAACACCGTGGAGACTGCGCGGTCATAGCCCTCGGCCTTGTCCGCGAAGACCGCGCCCGGGGTGATCTGGGCTGCGATGTCCTTTAGTTTGGCATAGTCCTCCGAGATCAGCGCATAGGCTGGAGCGACCGCTGCAGACGGAATGCCCACGTGCTGGGCGGCGAGAGCGATCAGGGCGTGCTCGATGGAATTTCCGGACAGAATCAGGACCGGATGGTCCGGGCCAAGACCAAGGTTCATAAGGCCTTGCGCGATGGAGCGGACGGTGGCCAGGGCCTGACTGTAGGACACCTTGCGCCAGTTGCCATCCTTGTCCCGTGCAGCAATCCAGGTCTGGTCTGGAGTTGCCTTTGCCCAGTGTTCCAGGCGTTCGGTGATCCGGTCCGGATAAGGTCCGAGTTCATCCTCCCGCCACACATAGGTGGCGCCATTCTCACGGGTTTCCCAGCGTATTTCCGGGGTCCAGGTGGCAACCCGTCCCGTTCCCTTCGTCCCATTGCCTGCCGGCTGTGGTGCCGTCGTGACCATCACCCGTCCTCCCGAATGCGGTTATCTGAGCGCTGTCCCCTCCTTGGAACGTTGCGCCTTCAAATTGTTTGCATGATAATTGTTTCCTTGTAAACATTTTATGTGTAGTCTTTTTGCCAAGGCCTCAAACGGCCAGTGACAACAACCGAACGGAATGGGTGAGGAATGGCTCAGGCGGATCAACAACCTCTCGTGACCTACGACCTGGTCGACGGCATCGCGCATATCGGCCTGAACCGGCCCGAAAAGCGCAACGCCGTGAGCGACCGCGTCATCGACGCCCTGTCAGCTGCCATCGACAAGGCAGACCGTGAGGCAAAGGCAGGAGTTCTGTTCGGGGCCGGGAAGCACTTCTGCGCAGGTCTGGATCTTGCTGAACATGCGGAGCGCACGCCCATTGAAGGCATCCGCAACTCGCGCGGCTGGCATGCGGTCTTCGCCAAGATCGAATTCGGCATGATCCCCTGGGTTTCCGCGCTGCATGGCGCTGTCGTCGGCGGCGGGCTCGAGCTTGCCGCGTCCACCCATATCCGCGTTGCGGACAAGACCGCCTTCTTCGCGCTTCCGGAAGGCCAGCGTGGCATTTTCGTCGGTGGCGGCGGGTCGGTGCGTATTCAGCGCCTGATGGGAACGGCCCGGATGATGGATCTGATGCTGACCGGCCGGTCGCTCAACGCGGACGAGGCCGAACGCGCCAACCTTGCCCAATATGTTGTCGAGGCGGGAACAGCCCGGGACAAGGCAACGGAACTTGCAAAAAAGGCCGCGTCCAATGCGGAGCTGTCCAACTACGCGGTCATTCACGCCCTGCCGCGGATTCAGGATATGGCCCGTGAGGATGGTCTGTTCACAGAGTCCTTCGTGGCCTCCTTCACCACCACCACGGATGAAGCCAAGGAACGCCTGCGGGCGTTTCTGGAAAAGCGGGCTGCCAAGGTTCACAACCCGAATGGAGATGCTGCATGATCCCGGAGGTTCTTGATCCCGCTTCCCGCAGCCGTATCGATCTCGGCGGATTGGAACAGTCGCTTGGTTTTCTGCTGCGCGTTTCGCAGTTGAAGGTCTTTCATCACTTCTTCGAAAAGCTTGGCCACATCGGTCTGAAGCCCGGGGAATATTCGGTGCTGTGGGTCATCGCCCGCAATCCGGGCATCCGTCAGGGGCTTCTGGCGCAGAACCTTGCGATCAAGAACGCCCACATGACCAAGCTGATCCGCAGCTTCGAGGTCTATGGCTTTGTCGAGCGGCGCATTCCCGATGAGGACCGCCGGGCAGTCGAACTGTCGCTGACCGAGCAGGGTGAAGCCTTTGTCGCCCGGCACAAGCCGGACTTCTTCGGCTACATTCAAACCCTCGACAGTCCGCTGGATGAAAGCGAAACGCGCGAACTGGTCCGCCTGCTGGCCAAGTTCTCAGGCATTTCCCGGGAGAGCGTTCAATGAACATCGACGACATCATCGCCATCGACTTCCACACCCATGCGGAAGAACCCTGCTGTGGCCACCGGGACGATGGTTATGACGAGTTTCAGGCCGGAATGGCCAAGTATTTCAAGAACCCGGCGGGTGCCAAGGGCATGCTGCCGACCGTTCGCGAAACGGCCACCTACTACCGGGAACGCAAGATTGCCTGCGTGATTTTCCCTGTGGATGCGGAGCGCGAAACCGGCTTCCGCCGCTATTCCAACGAGGAAGTGGCTGAGATCGCTGCCGAGAATTCCGACATCATGATCCCCTTTGCCTCGATTGACCCGGCAAAGGGCAAGACCGGTGCGCGGGAAGCCCGCCGCCTGGTGCGGGAGTTCGGCGTCAAGGGCTTCAAGTTTCATCCGACGATGCAGGGCTTCTACCCGAATGACCGCAGCGCCTATGTGCTTTACGAGGCAATTGCAGAAGAGGGGGCGATCAGCCTCTTCCACACCGGCCAGACTGGTGTGGGCGCAGGCATGCCCGGCGGCATGGGCATGCGGCTGAAATATTCCAATCCCATGTATCTGGACGATGTGGCCGCGGATTTTCCGACCATGCCGATCATTCTGGCGCATCCATCCTTCCCCTGGCAGGAGGAGGCGCTGTCGGTCGCGACCCACAAGCCGAATGTCTACATCGACATGTCCGGCTGGTCGCCGAAATACTTCCCGCAGATCCTGATCCAGTATGCCAACACCATCTTGAAGAAGAAGATGCTGTTCGGCTCCGACTGGCCCGCGATCACCCCGGACCGCTGGCTGGCAGATTTTGAAAAGATCGACATCCGCGACGAAGTCCGCCCGCTGATCCTCAAGGAAAACGCGAGAGCACTTCTGAAGCTGTAAGCGGCGGCTTTGGTTTGTCTCCTCGGGCTTCGACCCGAGGGGCTCACTCTGTTCCGCCTCCAGAAAGCACAACTTGCCTGCGAGGAGCGGTTCCGGAATGGATGCCATGGTCAAGCCCACTGGTGTCCGGTTTCGAGGGGCGTCATTGGATTTCGAGACGGTCGAACTTGCTCCCGTCTCCCCCCTTGCGGGGGAGATGCCCCCGAATAGGGGCCGAGGGGGGTATAAGCCCCTCGGAACATTGCGGCCTTTGCTGAATATGCGGAAGTCTTACCCCCCTCTGTCAGCTGCCGCTGACATCTCCCCCGCAAGGGGGGAGACGGGCATACGCCGCACCGTTTGCGTGTCCCAGACAGCTTTGAGCAGGAAATAAACTGTGATTTCAACGTCTTGGATGCGATCCCGGAACGTAAGCCGGACAGCAGTGGGTCAAGCCATGGCAGGACGAAGCGGGAGCGGATTTCTCAAGCCGGAAAGCCGACTTGGGCTGTTTTCCTGCCCGGGATCGACTATCCCGCCATCCCACGCTTTTTCCCAAATTTCCCCTCTATTCCTCCTGTTCCGGCTGCTTGACCTCGGGCATTAAGGTCTGTGTGGCTTCTTCGATCTGCTGATGGGTGAAGCCTTTAAGGCCGCCGAAGTTGCGTGTGTCGCGTTTTATGGCAAGGGGGCTCAGCGCATAGGCCGCTGCAAGCTCGGCGAGAGACCTTAGCGCATGCATATGGATGCGCTCGTAGCCATGGCTTGAATCTATGCCGAAGGTGATCAGCGCGGTGCGCACGTCTGCACCAGCCTCGACAGCTGCGGCGGCATCGGAGCGGTAGTAGCGGAACACGTCCTTCTGGTGCTTGATCTCGTGATCGCGGCAGAGCTGGGCCAGCTTCCGGGACAGATGATAGTCGAAGGGGCCGGTCTGGTCCGCCATGGCAATGGTGACACCGAACTCCTCTGAAGCCTGTCCCGGTGCGCTGGTGCCATTGTCGATGGCGACAAGGGAGGCGACGTCGTGGGGCAGGATCGAGGTCGCCCCATGTCCGGTCTCTTCGGCAATTGTGAACAGCCAATAGGTGTCGACGGTGGGTGTTTCGCCCGAAGCTATCAGCGCCTTGAGCGTTGCCAGCATGACCGCGACCCCGGCCTTGTCGTCCAGGTGCCGGGAGACGATGAAGCCATTGTCGAGGAACTCTGGCTGCGGATCGACGGCGACGATGTCACCGATCTCGATGCCGAGCTTTTTCACATCATTTGCTGATTTGGCATAGGCGTCGACACGCAGCTCAACAGTCCGCCAGCTGACAGGGAGGGAATCCACCTCATCATTGAAGGTGTGGCCCGAGGCCTTGAGCGGCAGAATTGTGCCCCGGTAGGCGCCGTGTTCAGAGAAGATGGTCACTCGCGCGCCTTCCGCGAAACGGGAAGACCAGTGGCCAATGGGCACGAGCTCCAGACGGCCGTTATCCTTCACGTATTTGACCTGAGCGCCAAGCGTGTCCACATGGGCGACGAAGGCGCGGGCTGCCTTGGACGAATGGCCCTTCAAGCGGGCACGGATGGCACCGCGCCGGGTCAGCTCATAGTCAAGCCCGAGCTTTTCCAGCTCTTCGCAGACATGACGGGCGATTTCGTCCGTGTAACCGGTCGGGCTGGGGATCGACAGCAGGTCTTCGAGCGATTTTGCCAGATAGGGAATATCGATGGCGACAAGGCTCATAAAGGTCTCCGGCTGATGGCGTCACGCACGGGCTGGGGCACGGACAAGGGGAAAAGAAAGTCGACGAAACGTTCGGCGGTTGGCTGAGGTTCATGATTGGCAAGGCCGGGCCGTTCGTTGGCTTCGATAAAGTGATACTCTGCTTCGCGCGGTGATTTGACCATCAAATCAATGCCTGTGACCGGAATGTCAATGGCGCGGGCCGCCCGGATAGCCGCCTCGATGAGGGCGTGATTGGTCTCGCCGGTCACATCGTGGATCGTGCCGCCCGTGTGGAGATTGGCGGTCTTGCGCACCGGGATGATCCGGCCTTGCTCAAGCACGGTGTCAAGATCGCAACCAGCAGATGCCAGGCAACGGATCGTCTCCGCATCAATGGGGATGTTGGATTCTCCGCCCGTTGCGGCAGACCTGCGGCGTGACTGAACTTCGATCAGCTCCTGCACGGTGGCCCGGCCGTTGCCGATCACTTCCGCAGGCTTGCGGATGGCGGCGGCGACAACCTTATAGTCAATGACCACGAGCCGGAGGTCATTGCCTTCGACAAACTCTTCCACCAGAACGTCGGAAGAATAGGTTCGGGCAATGCCAATGGCATTTAACAGCTCGTCGAAGGTGCTGATGCCAATGGAAATGCCCTTGCCCTGTTCGCCGCGCAGAGGCTTCACCACAACCTGGCTATACTGGGCCAGGAACGCCTTCAGCTGCTCGTCGTCGCCCGCCAGTATCTGCTGAGGCACGTTCACGCCTGCCTTTGAGACGATCCGGTGTGTTGCAGCTTTGTCGTCGCAGATGGACATGGCCACGCCGCTGGTGAATTCCGACAGGGACTCCCGGCAGCGCACCGAGCGCCCGCCATAGGACAAGCGGAAAAAGCCGCCATCGGCATCCATGATTTCTGCGCGGATGCCCCGGCGGCGGGCCTCATTGACGATAATGGTGGCGTAAGGATTGAGCCGCTCCTCAACGCTTGGCCCTGCGTAAAGCGCTTCGTTGAAGGTGTTCTTGCGCTTGACGGTGAAGACGGGAACGCGCTCGAAGCCAAGCTTTTCGTAAAGACCGATGGCAAGGTCGTTGTCGTGCAGGACGGAAAGATCCAGATAGGGAATGCCAAGGCCGCGGTACTGTTCTGCCAGCCGCCGCACAAGCGCTTCGCCAATGCCCGGAAACCGCGCCTGCGGCGAAACGGCCAGACACCAGAGCGAAGAGCCCTGATCCGCGCTATTGGTGGCCGCATTGTGGTTCACGCCCATGGCCGTGCCGACAATGGCGCCCGTCTCGTCTTCTTCCGCCACCAGCATGGTGATTTCCCGCTGGTCCATGCCGTTCCAGAAGAAATCCGGCGACACGGGCACCATCTTGCGGCTGGCATAAAGCACGTTGATGGCCTCCGCATCCCGGCGCGAGGCGAGGCGGCGCACGGTGAAGCCCTTCCGCCGGCTGCGGGCCGGGCGGTAGGTCGCAAGGTTCAGCCGGAACGTATGAGACGGATCCAGGAATAGCTCCTGCGGGGCCTGCCCCAGCAGCACATGCGGGTCTCGGACATAAAACGCGATGTCACGCCTGTCAGGGCCTTCCTCGCGCAGCATGTCGATGAGGTCCGACGGCTCGGGAAAGGTGTGGCCGAAGATCAGGCGTCCCCAGCCGCAATCGATAAAGCGGTTCTGTTGCTCAGCCGGGGCGTCGGTGCGGCCCTTCAGATCCAGCGCCTGATCCTTCATGCGCTGAAAGCGCTGGCCATGGGCCTTGCGGCGCGGCCGCGCGGTTTCACTCTGCGCCATGGTCAGATCTCCTGAGCCTGCAGCCACATTTCCAAAAGCGCTGCCTGCCACAGCTCCGAGCCATTCAGCCGGGTGATGTAGCGGGTCGGATCGGCAAAGAGTTTGTCCAGCCACTCGGGGCGGAACAATCCTCGTTCGCGGGCCTTGTCATTGGTCAGGACATCACGCACCAGATTGAGCGTGTCGCCCTGAATGTATTTGAGCGCAGGCACCGGGAAGTAGCCCTTCGGCCGGTCGATCACGGCGGAAGGGATCACCAGGCGGGCCGCTTCCTTCAGGACGCCTTTGCCGCCTTGGGCGAGCTTATGTTCGGCTGGAATGCGCCCGGCAAGCTCCACCAGCTCATGGTCAAGGAACGGCACACGGGCCTCCAGGCTCCAGGCCATGGAGTGGTTGTCGACACGCTTGACCGGGTCATCCACCAGCATGACATTGGTGTCGAGCCGCAGGGCCTTGTCGACCGGATCCTCCGCGCCCGGACGGGCAAAATGCGCTTCCACGAAGGCACGGCTTTCATCCCGTTCCGTGTGATAGGCCGGGGCGAGGGCTTCCATCATGGCTTCTTCCGAGCGGTCGAAGAAGGCATTGGCATAGTCGTTCACCGGATCAGTGGAGCCCTGCATCTTCGGATACCAGTGGTATCCGGCAAAGACCTCGTCAGCTCCCTGGCCGGACTGGACCACCCGGATGTGCTTGGAGACCTCCCGGGACAGCAGGTAAAAACCGATGTTGTCGTAAGAGACCATCGGCTCCGACATCGCCTTGATGGCAGCGGGCAGGTTTTCCTGCATTTCGGAGGAAGGGATGAAGATCTTGCGGTGATCCGTGCCGTAGTGTTCAGCAATCAGATCGGAATACTGGAACTCGTCGCCCTTTTCGCCATTGGCTTCCTCAAAGCCGATGGAGAAGGTGGCCAGATCCTTTTGTCCCTGTTCTGCCAGAAGGCCGACGATCAGGCTGGAGTCCACACCGCCGGACAGAAGCACGCCGACAGGAACGTCGGCGACCATGCGGCGGCGGACGGCGGTGCGAAGGCTTTCCAGCACCATGTCTCGCCATTCCTCGGCGGAGCGGTTCATGTCCTCGGAGGACTTTTCGAACTTCGGTTCCCAGTAGATGAAATCGCTGTAAGAGCCGTCGGCCTCGATCGTGCGCACCGTCGCAGCATTCAGTTTGCGCACGCCATTGAGAATGGTGCGTGGTGCGGGCACGACCGCGTGCCAGCTCATGTAGTGGTTGAGCGCGATCCGGTCGATGCTCTTGTCAATGTTGCCGCCAGCCAGAAGCGCGGGCAGGGAGGACGCAAAGGCCAGACGCTTGTTGCCTTCGGAATAATAGAGCGGCTTGATGCCGAAGCGGTCACGTGCCAAATGAATGCGGCCGCTGTCATGCTCGTGAAGGGCGACAGCGAACATGCCATGAAAACGGCTGAAGCAATCGCGGCCCCACTCGGCAAAGGCTTTCAGGATCACTTCCGTGTCGCTGGTCGAGGCGAAGAGATGCCCCTTGGCAACCAGCTCGGTCCGAAGTTCCTGGTAATTGTAAATGCAGCCGTTGAAGACCAGGGTCAGGCCAAGGCCCGCGTCAGTCATCGGCTGGGTGCCTTTTTCAGACAGATCAATGATTTTCAGCCGCCTGTGGCCGAAGGCAACGCGCCCGCGCATGGTCACGCCCATGGCGTCTGGTCCCCGTGCTTCCATGGCCTTCGCCATCCGGTCCACACGGGCCGTATCGGCCAGACCATCGTTGAACACCACTTCTCCGCAAATGCCACACATCGGCTTCAAATTTCCTTGTCTGTTATCGATCCGCTCATTACATAGAGCCCTAATCGTTCGAGTTCAAATGATCAGAGTTATAAATATGCGATCTGAAAATCCCGCCCGTGTGTTCAAGGCGATCCGGCGCATCGTCCGGGCCATCGACCTGCGCTCAAGGGAGGTCGCAAAAGTGTCCGGTCTGACCATTCCACAGATCGTTGTCCTCCAGGCCATCCGGGACCTTGGAAAGGTCACGACCAAGGCCTTGTCAGACCATGCGGATCTGTCCTCCGCGACGGTCGTGACAATCCTCGACAAGCTGGAGGAGAAGGGCTTTGTCGGACGTTACCGCTCGGACACGGACCGCAGGATCGTGCATGCTTTCCTGACAGATAGAGGCCTTGAGGTGATGGCCAAGGTGCCGGGCCTGTTGCACGAGGATTTCAGCAGAAAATTCGACCGGATGTCCGATGAACAGCGGCTGGTGCTGGTGTCTTCCATCGAGGCGATCGCGGAAATGCTCGATGCCCATGATCTGGACGCCGCCCCGATTCTGACGACGGCTGGCGATCTGTCGGGGAAATAAGCCGCGCGATTTATGGCCCGGCTTTGGGACGCTCTTCCAGAGCGATCATCAATTGGGCGGGAATAGAGGCTCTTTCACGCCTTCCCGGACGAAGCAAAGCGGAGATCCGGGATCTTACGCTGGTTCATGCAACTGAAAATGAGTTGATTTTACCCTTGGTCCCGGCGTAGGGCCGGGACGGCACGGTGAAAGTCCGTGAAGTTCCGCGACAACAGAAATCTTCTGACAGATGTCAGTGGATAAAGGTCAAGTGGTTCAACGTGGCTTATTTCTTCTTCGCGGCCTGCCAGACGGCTTCCATCTCCACCAGCGTCATGGCGTCCAGCGTTGTGCCGGTGTCTTGAGCGTGATCCTCGATGGCGGCAAAACGGTTGCGGAATTTGGCGTTGGTGCGCTTGAGAGCAGCTTCCGGATCGATGTCCAGATGACGGGCCAGATTGGCGAGAGCAAAGAGCGTGTCGCCCAACTCGTCCTCGATGCGCGCCCGGTCTGGAGTGCCGCTGGTCAGCTCTGCTTCCAGCTCCTGGGTTTCTTCGCGGATCTTGGCGAGAACCGGCACCGGATCGCCCCAGTCGAACCCAACCTTTGACGCCCGCCGCTGAAGCTTTTCCGCTTCGATCAGGGCCGGGAACAGCGCCGGGACATCGTCCAGGAAACGCTTCTTCTTGTCCGGCAATCCCAGCGCCTTGCGCCGGGCGGTGCGCTCGGCCTTTTCCTCGGCCTTGATCTTGTCCCATATGCCCTTGGCCATGCCGGCGGAGCGGGCATCCTCGTCGCCGAAGACATGCGGGTGGCGGCGGATCATCTTCTTCGTGATCGCCTCCACCACGTCGGCGAAGTCGAAGTGGTCTTCTTCTTCCGCCATGCGCGCGTGATAGACCACCTGCAACAGCAGGTCGCCCAGTTCCTCGCGCAGATCGTCCATGTCGCCCTGACGCACCGCATCGGCCACCTCATAGGCCTCTTCCAGCGTGTAGGGCACGATGGTCTCGAAACTCTGCTCCAGATCCCAGGGGCAACCGGTTCCCGGCGTCCTCAGCGCTGCCATGATTTCAACGAGACGGGAGACATCGCGTGCCGGTTTCATCTGGGGTCCTGCTAGTTCGAGCGTCATGCCTGCGCGTGCAGGCAACCATCTTTGCGTCTATGGCATATTCGCGGGATTGAGGATACCAGCCCCAATGTGTTCGCGCAGACAAGATGGAGATTGGAAGACGGGAGGCCTTGCACCCTTTGCGGTCACCCCGGACGCAGCGAAGCGGAGATCCGGGGTCTACTCATTTGCAGAGATTCAGTTCAGGGAAACACGCATGATCTCTTTTACCGAAGATCGATTATCAGCGCGGGGCGATATCCGGTATCACTCTCGTGAAAGGTCAAGCGAGTAGGCCCCGGATCGCGCTACGCTTGTCCGGGGTGACCAATCGCGAGGCCAATCCAAAGCCGTCCCCTCATCCCCGCTGCGACGGATGCCAGAAGGTGAGGCGTTTTTCCAGAAGGGCGACAAGGCCGTAGAACAGCGATCCGGCGAGCGCTGCAACTGCAATTTCCGCCCAGACCATGTCCACATTCATGCGGCCCACCTCTGTCGAGATGCGGAAGCCCATGCCGACGATGGGCGTGCCGAAGAATTCGGCCACAATGGCACCGATCAGCGCCAGGGTGGAGTTGATCTTCAGCGCGTTGAAGATGAAGGGCATGGCCATGGGCAGGCGCAGCTTGACCAGCATTTGCCAGTATCCGGCGGCATAGGTGCGCATCAGGTCCTTTTGCATGGCGTCAGAGGCAGCAAGGCCGGAGACCGTGTTCACCAGCATGGGGAAGAAGGTCATGATGATGACGACGGCTGCCTTGGACGGCCAGTCGAAGCCGAACCACATGACCATGATCGGCGCAACCCCGATGATCGGCAGGGCCGAAACCAGATTGCCGATGGGCAGCAGACCGCGCCGCAGGAACGGCACCCGGTCGACCAGAATGGCAATCACAAAGCCAGCGCCGCAGCCCGCCGCATAGCCGAAGAGAACTGCCTTCAGGAAGGTTTGCTGGAAATCAGCCCAGAGCGTCGGGACCGATCCGGTGAGCCTCAGCCAGATTTCAGAGGGGGCCGGAAGGAGAACTTTCGGCACGCCGAAGCCGGTGACGACGATCTGCCACAGGATCAGCAGCCAGATGCCGAAAAGCAGCGGTATGGCCACGTTGATGACCTGCTTTGCCCCAAGCCCGACGGCCTGCCACGCGGCCAGCCGTTCGACGAAAAGCCAGCCGCAGGTCCAGGCCGCAAGGGTCAGCAGCCAGAACCCGCCGGTGGCTTCCCCGGGATGATCGGCAGCGGTGGCAACCAGCGCATAGGCGGAAAACAGCGAGGAGACCAGGATGGCAATGTCGCCGGGCAGACGGCGGATGAACCCCAGGGCAAAGGCGCTGCCCAGCACCGCCAGAAGCACGGCGGCAATAGTCAAACGGGGCACGGAGACAATCGGGAAGTCGTCACCAAAGGCGTTCCCCAAAAGGGCCGACAGGGCCAGGACGCCGGTCGCCGCCGACAGGATCAGAGCATTACCCCGCGGGCGCAGGAAGACTGTCTCGCTCATCGTGCCATCCCCATACGCTTGAGTGTGATCCTTTCGGCAAGCCCGATCAGGCCAACCAGCGATCCGGCGAGAAGCGCTGCCATGATCAGCGCCGACCAGATCTGAACGGTTTGACCGTAATAGGAGCCAGCAAGAAGCCGTGCGCCGAGCCCGGCAACGGCACCGGTCGGCAGCTCACCGACGATGGCCCCGACAAGGCTGGCCGCAATGCCGATTTTCATGGAGGTAAAGAGATAGGGAACCGCATAGGGCAGGCGCAGCTTCAGGAAAGCCTGCAGCTTCGTGGCGCTATAGGTGTGCATCAGGTCCAGATGGATGATTTCGGGCGAGCGCAGCCCTTTCACCATGCCGACGGTGACTGGGAAGAACGACAGGTAGGTGGAAATCATCGCCTTGGGAAGCAGCCCGGAAATGCCGACCGCGTTCAGCACCACGATGATCATCGGCGCAATCGCCAGGATCGGAATGGTCTGGGACGAGATCACCCAGGGCATCAGGGACTTGTCCAGCACTCTGGAGTGAACGATGCCGATGGCAATCAGAACGCCCAGCAGCGTGCCGATGAGGAAGCCGAGCAGGGTCGTCGAGAGGGTGATCCAGGTGTGATAGACGAGGGACCGTTTGGAGGTTACGGCCTTGTTAACCGTCGTATCCCACATTTCGGCGACCACCTGATGGGGGGCAGGCAGAACCGGCCGCTCCTGCGCCAGCGTATCACCGACAAGCTGGGCAATGGACACGTTCGTCTGCTTGGCCCGCGCATAGATGTCGTGCTGGAACGGTGTGTTGAGCAGAACGGCAGAGACGTACCAGATGGCAAGAAGCGCCAGAACCACGACGATCACGGGACCGGTTGTGCCGCGCATCAGCCCGGCAAATGGGTTTGTGCTCCGGGAAGCGGGAAGGGAGGAAGCTGTCATGCGGCGGCTCCTTCCAGTGTCGTGTTCTTAGAGTTTTGAGACGCGCGATACCCCCCTCTTTCAGCTGGCGCTGACATCTCCCCCGCAAGGGGGGAGAGGGGCCGTGCTGCACGGCTTCGATCAGAAAAGAACCGCATGGACGGGACAGGACGCATAGCTGCGCGCTCAGCGTTTTTGATGATCTGCGACTTCAATCCTTGCGCCCGTCTCCCCCCTTGTGGGGGAGATGTCTCCGCGGGAGACAGAGGGGGGTAAAACCCGAGCACTTCAGTTGCCTCAATCCTCATAGCTGTGCCCCGCCTTCAGGCCCTCGCGGACGCGGTGGGCGATCTTGAGGAATTCGGGGCTCTCGCGGATGTCCAGCGTGCGCGAGCGCGGCAGATCGCTTTCGATCACGTCGTAGATCCGGCCGGGGCGGGGGCAGAGCACGACGATCTTGGTGGAGAGATAGACCGCTTCCGGAATCGAGTGGGTGACGAAGACCACGGTCTTGTTGGTCTTTTCCCAGAGCTGATGCAGCTGGTCGTTGAGGTGGTCGCGAACGATTTCGTCCAGCGCGCCGAACGGCTCGTCCATGAGGAGAAGATCCGGCTCCACCGCGAGGGCGCGGGCAATCGAAGCGCGCTGCTGCATGCCGCCGGACAGCTGCCAGGGGTATTTCTTTTCAAAGCCGGTGAGATTGACCAGCTCCATGTTGCGCTGGATGCGCTCGCGCTGCTCGGCCCTGGACAGGCCCATGATTTCGAGGGGCAGGGCGATATTGTTTTCGATCGTGCGCCAGGGGTAGAGCGCTGCGGCCTGGAACACATAGCCATAGGCCCTGGCAAGCCGGGCCTCGTTCGGGCTCATGCCGTTGACCGAGATGGTTCCCGCGGTCGGCTGTTCCAGATCGGCGATGACGCGCAGGAGCGTGGTCTTGCCGCAGCCGGACGGGCCGATAAAAGAGACGAAATCGCCTTCCTCGATCTTCAGATCGATGTCGGACAGCGCATGCACCGGGCCGTCATTGGTCTGGAAGGTGAGCGACAGTTTTTCGATGTCGATGACAGGACGGTTCCTTCCGCCTTGCGGGGAAGGGCCAGGGCTTGGTGTATTGTCGAGGACCGTTGTGTTCACTGTATTGCCCCTAGTTCTTTTATTATCGTCTCGATGCAGCCGTCGAAATGCTCAGCCAGCGTCCCAGTCGAAAAGCGCAGTGTTCTGTACCCTGCTTCAGCAAACCATGCATCGCGTTTCAGGTCATGAGCTTTCTGTTCAACATCTTCATGACGCTCGCCATCGACTTCAATGATGAGCCTTGAAGCGTGGATCGCGAAATCCGCAACATAGGGACCAATCGGAACCTGCTTGCGGACATGAATGCCATAGGCAGTGCGGAATTCCTTCAATTTCGACCACAGTTTCTTTTCCCCTCCCGTCATAGCCCTTCGCAATTTTCTGGCCCGGTTGATGGCGGGTCTGTCTACGCGGGAAGGAGCCATGATGAATTCCTTCTCTGGGAGTTTACCCCCACCCCTAGCCCCTCCCCTCAAGGGGGAGGGGAACAGGCTACGTGCTGGAACGACGGCACAGGATCAACTCATTTCCCAGGTTATTTTTGCCCCAAGCAATTCCTTACGACGGACCAATTCCCCTCCCCCTTGAGGGGAGGGGCTAGGGGTGGGGGTATCCCCGGCAGCCAAACCCTCACACGCCGCTGGCCGGAATGCCGCTGCGTTCCACCTTGCGGGGCGCGGTCAGCTCCTTCCAGGTGGAGAGTGCCTTGGAGACAGCCGGATAGGGTTCGCGCTTGACGAACTTGCCATGGCCCTGGGCTGGCTTGATCTCGCCGTCGACCAGCGCCACGCGGCCCCGGGACAGCGTGAAGCGCGGCAGGCCCTTGACGGTCTTGCCCTCGAAGACATTGTAGTCGATGGCCGACTGCTGGCTGGAGGCCGAGATCGTCTTGGTCTTTTCCGGATCCCAGACCACAAGGTCCGCATCCGCGCCGACCAGCACCGCGCCTTTCTTTGGATAGACATTCATGATCTTGGCAATGTTGGTGGAAGTCACCGCCACGAATTCGTTCATGGTCAGGCGGCCCGTGTTCACCCCATAGGTCCACAGCATCGGCATACGGTCTTCGAGGCCCCCGGTGCCATTCGGGATCTTGGTGAAATCGCCGACGCCATAGCGCTTCTGGTCCGTGGTGAAGGCGCAATGGTCGGTGGCGACCACCTGCAGGGAGCCGCTGGCTAGCCCTGCCCACAGGCTGTCCTGATGCTGCTTGTTGCGGAAGGGAGGAGACATCACCCGGCGGGCAGCGTGGTCCCAGTCCTTGTTCATGTATTCGCTCTCGTCCAGCGTCAGGTGCTGGATCAGCGGCTCGCCATAGACGCGCTTGCCGGCCTGGCGCGCCCGGCGGATGGCCTCATGGGCTTCCTCGCAGGAGGTGTGCACCACATAAAGCGGCACGCCCGCCATGTCGGCGATCATGATGGCGCGGTTGGTGGCTTCGCCTTCCACCTGCGTCGGGCGGGAATAAGCATGGGCCTCAGGGCCGTTGTTGCCTTCGGCCAGCAGCTTGGCGGAAAGGTCCGCGACCACATCGCCATTTTCCGCATGAACCATCGGCATGGCGCCAAGCTCCGCACAGCGCTGGAACGAGGCGAACATCTCGTCGTCCTGCACCATCAGGGCGCCCTTGTAGGCCATGAAATGCTTGAAGGTGTTGATGCCCTTTTCGCGGACCACGGTCTCCATCTCGTTGAAGACCTGCTCACCCCACCAGGTGATCGCCATGTGGAAGGAATAGTCGCAATGGGCCATGGAGGACTTGTTGTCCCACATCTGCAGCGCTTCCAGCAGCGACTGGTTCGGCGAGGGCAGGGCGAAGTCGACCACCATCGTGGTGCCGCCCGCCAGCGCCGCACGGGTGCCGCTGTCGAAATTGTCGGCGGAATAGGTACCCATGAAGGGCATTTCCAGATGGGTGTGCGGATCGATGCCGCCCGGCATGATGTAGCAGCCGGTGGCGTCCAGGGTTTCGTCGCCGGAGAGGTTGGGCCCGATCTCGACAATGACACCGTTCTCGATCTTCACATCCGCTGCATAGGTCAGATCGGCTGTTACCACCGTTCCACCCTTGATCACCTTCGTTGCCATCGCTGTTCCCCTTTGTTTTCTTTTGGGAGTGCTTGTCAGCCTCCCGGTTTGTTTCAAACAACGCCTCCGACTTCCGCGCCGTCCCGGCCCTGAGCCGGGACCTCCCTTAAAACGGGATCTCTGCAGAAATGTCTTTCCAGTCCGGATTTGCCTCGTTGATTAGTTTCTCTTTCCACTCCCGCCGCCATCTCTTGAGCCTTCGCTCTCTGTGAACGGCATCCATCACCGATTCATGCAGTTCAAAATAGACCAGCGTTTTGACGTTGTACTTTTCAGTATGACTACCGCTCGTGCCGGCTCTATGCTGTTCCAACCGTATTCTCAGATCTCTTGCTGAGCCGATGTAGATTGCACCATGCGGCTTGTTGGCGAGGATGTAGACGAAATGGCTCATCGAACGATCCGCTGACGAGGTCCCGGCTCAAGGCCGGGACGGCGCGTTTCGTTGATGCAGTCCTTCACTGCGGCCTCCCTAAGTCAGTTATTCCGTTTCGTCGTGTTCCTGCAGCTGTGCTCCAAACTCCATGCCGTCCCGGCTGAAGGCCGGGACGTGCCAATCTTTTTCTCACTCCACGATCCCCGCCGTCTCCAGGACCGCATGGAACAGCACGTCCGTTCCCGCCTTGGCCCAATCTTTGGAGATCTCTTCCGCCTCGTTGTGGGAAAGACCATCGACGCAGGGGCACATGACCATGGTGGCGGGGGCGACTTTGGCGGCCCAGCAGGCGTCGTGGCCCGCGCCCGAAATGAGGTTCATGTGCGAATAGCCCAGCCGTTCGGCGGCCTTGCGGACGTTACCGACAAGCTCTTCATCGAAGGTGACCGGGTCGAAATGGCCGACCGCCTCGACGGAGCAGCCAACGCCAAGCGCTTCGCAGATCCTGGCGGCTTCCGCCTCGATCTTTGCGCGCATGCGGTCCAGTTTCTCCTGGGAGGGCGTGCGGATGTCGACGGTGAAGACGACCTTGCCCGGCAGAACGTTGCGCGAGTTGGGCGAGAAGTTTACCTGGCCAACCCCGCCGACAGCGCCCGGCTGCTCGCTCATGGCAACGTCCTGCACCATTTCCAGGATCCGGCTCATGGCGAGCCCGGCATTGACACGCATGGCCATGGGTGTGGAGCCGGTGTGGGCTTCCTTGCCGGTCAAGGTGAATTCCAGCCACCACAGGCCCTGGCAATGGGTGACGACGCCAATGTCCTTGCCTTCGGCTTCCAGGATCGGGCCCTGTTCGATGTGCAGTTCGTAATAGGCGTGCATCTTGCGGGCGCCGACGTCTTCGTCGCCCAGCCAGCCGATGCGCTCCAGCTCCTCGCCATAGGTCTTGCCCTCAAGATCCTTGCGGCCATAGCCGTATTCGAGGGTATGGACACCGGCAAAGACGCCGGAGGCGAGCATGGCGGGCGCAAAGCGCGCACCTTCCTCGTTGGCCCAGTTGGTAACGACGATCGGGTGCTTGGTCTTGATGCCGAGGTCGTTCATCGTGCGCACCACTTCCAACGCGCCGAGTACACCAAGCACGCCGTCATATTTGCCGCCGGTCGGCTGGGTGTCGAGGTGCGAGCCAACATAAACGGGCAGGGCGTCCGGATCGGTGCCGGGCCGGGTCATGAACATGGTGCCCATCTTGTCGACGCCCATGGTCAGGCCTGCGTCCTCGCACCATGTCTGGAACAGTTTGCGGCCTTCGGCGTCTTCGTCGGTGAGCGTCTGGCGGTTGCAGCCCCCCGCGATGCCGGGTCCGATCTTCGCCATCTCCATCAGGCTGTCCCACAGCCGGTCGCCGTTGATCCGAAGGTTTTCGCCCGGAGCTGCCATGCCCGCTCTCCTTGAATGTTTGTCGTGTCAAAGGTCTTGAGGAAGATGCGGCGCGGCCGCGCCAGGCGCCGCATCTCCTGTCTGTGTTTGTGTCTGGGGCAAAGGTGCCCCAGCGCCATTGTCAACCGATGGCGTGAAGCACCTTGCGCAGCTTGTCGAACAACTCGTCGATCTGCGCCTTCGAGATGATCAGCGGCGGGGAAAGGGCGATGATGTCGCCGGTGGTGCGGATCAGGATGCCGTCATCATAGGCCTTCAGGAAAGCCGAGAAGGCCCGCTTGGTCGGCTCACCCGCAATCGGTTCCAGCTCGATGGCGCCGATCAGGCCGAGGTTGCGGATATCGATCACATGCGGGCAGTCCTTGAGCGCATGCAGACCGTCTTCCCAGTACTGGGCAAGCTCGGAGGCACGGGTCAGCAGGCCTTCTTCCTCATAGGTGTCCAGTGTGCCGAGGGCCGCCGCACAGGCAATCGGATGCGCCGAGTAGGTATAGCCGTGGAACAGCTCGATCATATGCTCCGGCCCGGTCATGAACGCATCATAGATCGAGGAAGAGCAGAAGACCGCACCCATGGGAATCACACCGGAGGTGATGCCCTTGGCGGTGGTGACCAGATCCGGCGTGACGCCGAAGAAGTCGGTTGCGAACGGAGTGCCAAGACGGCCGAAGCCGGTGATGACTTCGTCGAAGATCAGAAGGATGCCGTTGTCGTCGCAGATCTTGCGCAGACGCTCCAGGTAGCC
The DNA here is from genome assembly GCF_014842915.1 of Roseibium litorale. GTDB lineage: Bacteria > Pseudomonadota > Alphaproteobacteria > Rhizobiales > Stappiaceae > Roseibium > Roseibium litorale. Next base: position 121,951 of record NZ_JACYXI010000002.1, read on the forward strand.
CTTCGGCGGGATCAGCACGCCGGTGGAGCCTGCAACCGGCTCGACGATGACCGCCGCGATGGTGGAGGCATCGTGCAGCTGGATGATGCGGATCAGATCCTCGACATATTCGGCGCCGTTTTCCGGAATACCGCGCGAGAAGGCGTTGCGGGAAAGATCATGGGTGTGGCGCATGTGATCCACGCCAGTGAGCATGGTGCCGAAATTCTTGCGGTTGGAGACGATGCCGCCAACGGAGATGCCGCCGAAGCCGACGCCGTGATAGCCGCGCTCGCGGCCGATCAGGCGTGTGCGGGTGCCCTGGCCGATGGCGCGCTGATAGGCGAGCGCGATCTTCAGCGCCGTGTCGACGCTTTCAGAGCCGGAGTTGGTGAAGAACACATGGTTCAGCGGGCTCGGCATCATGGCAGCGAGGCGGGCCGCCAGTTCGAAAGCCTTGGGGTGGCCCATCTGGAAAGCCGGGGCATAATCCAGTTCGGCAATCTGTTTCTGAACCGCTTCCACCACCTTCGGGCGGCTGTGGCCGGCATTGCAGCACCAAAGGCCCGCCGTGCCATCCAGCACCTGTCGGCCATCGGAAGTGGTGTAATGCATGTCCTTGGCCCCAACGAACATGCGCGGTGCCTGCTTGAACTGGCGGTTTGCCGTAAACGGCATCCAGAAAGCTTCCAGATTGTTTGTCGCGGCTGATGTCGAAGTCGACATACGTCCTCCTTGCGGCGCCGCCGGGTGCGGGCCGGATCTGCTGGTTCTTTAAAGCTCGGAAAAGCGTCCTGCCTCTGGCTGGTTTGCGAAAGATCCGGCTTTCCGGATCCGGTTTGCAAACCCTGACAGGGCGGCCATCCGGGCTGTTCCCACTGTGACATCTTCTTGGGGCTTTGGCAGTCCCTTTTGAAGTGCCGGTACATTCTCTGGAGCGGTGCCATTGTTCCGGCACCCGGGTGCTGTTTGCCAGCATCCCTTTTCTTCTTATGCCGCCCGGCGCAGACTTCCTGCGGCTGCCGGGTACTGCCCTGGCGCGCATGAAACCTGACCAAACGGTCAGGAAGACGTTATGAAGACTTGACCAAACGGTCAAGATGATAATTCAATCGGCATGCTGAAAACTTGATCATGGTACGACATTGTCCGATAAGCCCCAAACACCGACCCCGCTGCCCGCGCCCGCCACTGACCCCTCCGCCCAGACACCGCGCAGCCTTGCCCGCGCCGAAACGGAGCGCCTGATCCTGAAGGCGGCGGAGGATGTGTTTGCGGAATATGGCTTCAAGGGCGCGACTACGGGCAAGATCGCGGATAGGGCCGGCATTCCCAAGGCCAACCTGCACTATTATTTTTCCACCAAGGAAGCGCTTTACCGGCAGGTGGTGGAGAATATCTTCCAGATCTGGCTGGATGCGGCCAACACCTTTGACGATTGCGACAACCCGGAAGAGGCGCTGACCCGCTACATCAGCGCCAAGATGGATATTTCCCGCCAGCACCCCATGGGGTCCAAGGTCTGGGCCAATGAGATCCTGCACAAGGCGCCGGTCATCCAGGACTATCTGGAGACCACCCTTGGCGAGTGGACGGACACACGCATCGCCGTAATCGAGCGCTGGATCGCGGAAGGCCGCATGGCCCCGATCGATCCGCGCAGCCTGCTCTATATGATCTGGGCAACCACCCAGCACTATGCGGATTTCAATCACCAGATCCACACATTGAACAATGGCGAGCCTCTCAGCGACGCTCAGTTCGAGCGGGCGAAGGAAACCGTGGTGGCGATCATCCTTGCCGGGGTGGGCATCCGGCCCGCAGGACTTGAAACAAAGCAGAACGGGGGCCGGGCATGAGCGGCGCAAAGCGGCAGTCGAAGAAGCAGCGGCCAGATGGACTGAGCCGCATTCAGGAGATGAACAGGGCCAAGATCCTGGAGGCCGCTCTAGGGCAATTCTCGCGGTTCGGTTATTCGGGAACGACCATCGAAAAGATTGCAGGCGAAGCGGGCATGTCCAAGTCTAACCTGCTCTATTATTTCGCTTCGAAGCCTGACATTTACGAGGCGGTGCTGGAGCATATCCTGGACGTCTGGCTCGCCCCCTTGCGCATGCTCGATCCGGACCGGGACCCGGCCACGGAGCTGTCCGCCTATATCCGGCAGAAACTTCAAATGTCCGCCGAACTGCCGGAAGCCTCACGGCTTTTCGCCAACGAGGTGATGCAGGGCGCTCCGCGCATCCGGCGGGTTCTAGAAGAGGATCTGAAGGGGCTGGTGGCGGAGAAGTCGGAGGTCATCCGCCACTGGATCGCCGCGGGCAAGATCCGTGAGACTGATCCGGTGCATCTGATCTTCCTGATCTGGGCGATGACCCAGCATTACGCGGATTTCCAGACGCAGATAGAACTCCTGACCGGGCAGAACCTGAAGGATCCGGACTTCCGCAAAGGAGCGGAAGAGGCCGTGATTGCCATGGTGCTCAGCGGGGTCGGGCTTACGCCCGGCCCCGCCTGAGGGAGACTGGTATCTGATTGCCAGGTGGTGCGGCCCGGGCTTTCTTTGGGCGTGGGCTGCCTAAGAGGTTCGAGCTTCTGGCTCAGCTGCGGGCCTTAGCTCTGGGAGGCCGTTGACGGTCCCATGTCCATGGACACGGTGTCAAAGACCACTGCATCTTCGGCCTTCTTCAGCGCCATGTTCGCCGCCTGGGCATCGTTGTTCTTCAGCGCCGTGCTTGCGGTGTCGAGGCTCGAGGACAGCGTGTCATAGGGAACCACGGCAAAGGCGTAGCTGACGTTCTGATCGACCAGAACCGCTTCTTCCGCGGCCTGCTTGTGATCACCCTTCTTCAAGGCCGCGTTGGCCTTGGTCAGGTGGCCGGCGTCCTCGGGCTTCACCGAATAGGCGTCCTGAACCATGATCTGCGAGGCAAGCGGCACGTAATCCTTGTCCGCGTCTACCTTCGTGCTGGCTGCGGCCACCTTGTCGAGCTTGGTTGCATCGGCCTTGGCGGAGGTGGAGAAGGTCTGGGCCTTGGCGACCAGATCTGTTGCTGCCTTGATGTCGCCGTTATAGATGGCGATCCGGGCTGCATGCAGGGCTTCCATCGCACTGCCACCGTCGTCGGAAAGCTTCAGAAAGTCCTTTTCAAGCTTTGTGCTGTCCTTCTTGGCTGCGGCTGGCTGGGCCACCGCCACAGGTTTTGCCGCCTGTTCGCCCTGCGTTGCCGGGGCAGGTGCTGTCTTCATGGCCTCCGCGGCATAGACGGATCCCGCAGCAGTTCCTGCCAGAAGAATGGCGGCGGCAACAGGGGCAAAAATTGTCTTCGTTTTCATGATCGTATCTCCTCGGTTACGTATAACCTTCCGGCCCGGCCGTCGTTTTCGCGGCTGCCATCGTCGGAGGACAACAGGTCATGTGGGTCTGCCAATCGCAGCTGCAAGCTATTGTTCTGTTAAAGATTCTTCATGTGACATGCCTTGGTTTTGACCTCTTTGGGGCATTCAGGCAGGTTTAAGGCGACTCAGGATTACGCAAGCGGGGACACGATGGGCGGCGCAGAAGAGCAGAGCCAGGGGCCAGGATTGGGCCGGCGCCATATAGCTGTCACGGACCGCTATGCGATATCGGAGAAGGATCTGTCCGAAGACTTCATCCGCGCTTCCGGGCCGGGCGGGCAGAACGTCAACAAGGTTTCGACTGCCGTGCAGCTACGGTTCGATCTGGAGGGAAACGCGACGCTGCCTGCGGACGTGAAGGCACGGGCGGCCCGCCTGGCCGGGAGCCGGCTGACCCTTGGCGGAGAGATCCTGATTCAGGCCGACCGGTTCCGGACCCGCGAGCGCAATCGTGAGGACGCGCTGGAGAGACTGGTGGCTCTGCTGGAAAAGGCTTGCGAGCGCCCGAAACCGCGCAAGGCCACAAAGCCGACGCTTGGCTCCAAGAAGCGGCGGCTTGAATCCAAAAAGCAGCGCGGTGAAATCAAGAAGATGCGCGGCCGCTCCGGCGCAATGGACTGAAGGCTGCGCGGTCTTCTATCCCTAGCCGGTCAGACGGCTCGGGCCGGAGAATTCGATCAGATCCCACAGATTGCCATAGAGGTCCTTGAAAACGGCAACCGTACCGTAATCCGCTTCATTGGGCGGGCGGACAAACTCGATGCCCCGGTCGAGATAGCGCTGATAGTCCCGCCAGAAATCCTCGGTCTGGAGAAACAGGAACACACGCCCTCCGGCCTGATGGCCGATGAACGCTTCCTGTTCGGGTTTTGAAGCTCTGGCGAGGAGGAGAGACGCGCCGCTCTGGCCCTTGGGGCGGACGGTCACCCAGCGCTTGTCCTGCCCGGGCTGATAGGTGTCCTCAATCAGCTCGAAATCAAGCTTCTGTGTGTAGAAGGCGATGGCTTCATCATAATCTCTTACGACAAGAGACATGAGGCAGAGAGACTGGTTCATGGCGGGCCTGTCCGGCTGTGCGAAGGAGTGTCAGCATATGCTGAGTCGGGTTCAGCTTGCTTGAATAACACTGGTTTAGGTTCAGCTTCAAAGCATGTTTCACGGATAAATTTATCCGGCTAATGTTCTCCGTGAAACAGTTCTTTAGGCACTATGACAAGGCTCTCTGGAGGCGTTGTGGAAACGGTGTTGGAACAGTCCGGAATATTGAGGCTACAAGAGACTGGCGCTTTCCGATAAGCCGTAAGGCAGAAGGATCGCGATGAGGGGATGGCGTGAGATGAGCTCAAGGACGGAATTTGCCTGGAATGGGGCCTCGGCTGCGGCCCGGACCGAAGCGGTTCTGGCGCGGATGGACGGCGACCCGGCCGCCGCGTCCATCTTTACCAAGCTGCTCCCCAGTCTCGCCCGTCAGCAGGCACAGGCCGCCGCACAGATCAGCTCTACGCTTGCCGGTGCACTCGTCAGCGTCAAGGCCTTGTTCGATGTGGAGGGCGAGGTCACGACCTCCGCTGCCAAGGTCCTGGCGGACAACGCTCCTGCGGAACAGGACGCACCCTGCATTGCCCGGTTGCGTCAGGCCGGGGCGGTCTTCACCGGGCTGACGAACATGTCGGAATTCGCCTATTCCGGCATCGGTCTCAATCCTCACTACGGCACTCCTGCCAATCCGGCCTATCCGGGGTGCGCGCCGGGAGGGTCGACCAGCGGCGGAGCGGTCGCCGTGGCTCTGGATCTGTGTGACATCGCGATCGGCAGCGATACGGGCGGATCCCTGCGCATTCCGGCAGCGTTTTCTGGCATCACCGGGTTCAAGCCGACGCAGAAGAGTGTTCCGATGGACGGCGGCAATCCACTTTCGGACACGCTGGACAGCTTCGGGCCCATGGCGAAGTCTGTGGCCGCCTGCGAAATTGCCTGGCAGGTGATGGCAGGTCGCCCAACAGAGTCCTGCGCGCCTCAGATTGGACGGCTCATTGTTCCTGAGAACTTTGGCCTTGAGGATCTTGATCCCGTAGTCGCCGCCGGTTTTTCTGCTCTGAAGGAGCATTTGCGGACCGCTGGCTTTGAGATCGCTGAACGGCGGATCGAAGCCATAGAGCTGCACAAGCAGATTGCCGCCTGGCATCTGACCGCGGTGGAATCTCGCGCTCATTACGAGGACTTTTTCCAGAACCGGGCCGGGGACTTCGACCCGCGCGTTCATGCCCGTATGGCCCGCGCGGACGAGATTTCCGCAGTGACTTACCGGCAGACCCTGAACCGGCACCAGGAGTTCGTCCGCGCCTTTTCCGTGGAACTCGGACCGGATCTTCTGCTTCTGCCGACAGTGCCGGTTCTTCCGCCTTTACTTGAAGACCTTAAAGACGACGACGCCTTCAGCAGGCTTAACCTCCTGGCTTTGCGGAACCCTTCGCTTGCCAACAGCGCGGATGGCTGCAGCGTAGCGATTCCTTTCCGGCATGACGGTTTTGTTCTCAGCGCCATGCTGACCGGAGCAGGGGGCATGGACGTTCCGCTCCTTGCAGCGGCGAAGGCGGTCGAGGCGGCGGCCTCCTTCTGAGCTGGGCGTCTCCGCTTGTGCCAAAACCTTGGCGCAGCGTCAGAAGTCCAGCTATGATTCCCTATCCGCCTTTCTTCGCGGTTGTCTTGAAAGCGCACGGCATCAACAAATGGATTCCTCGTCTCTGTTTTCCGACCGGCTGAAGCCACCGGTTTTTCCCGGGCCGTTTGGGCTTGTGATCTTTGATTGTGACGGCGTTCTGATCGACAGCGAGATCATTAGTGCCCGGGTGCTGATGCAGGCGCTGAAAGATGAAGGCGTCGATGTCAACTTTGCCTATTTCAAGGCGAATTTCCTCGGCCGGAGCTTTCCGAAAGTGGCGGCCAGCGTCCGCTCTGATTTTCAGGTGCAGCTGCATGAGAGCTTTGAGGCCGATTACCGCAGGAACCTGCTCGAAGCCTTTGACCGGGAATTGAAACCTGTTCCAGGTATTTTCGACGTTCTCGGCAACCTTGGCTGTGCGGCCTGCGTTGCCACCAGCAGCTCGCCACCAAGGGCAGCGCATTCGCTCGCCTTGACGGGCCTTGCGGACTATTTTCCAGACGCGGTTTTTACCGCTTCACTGGTCCAAAACGGCAAGCCCGCGCCGGATCTTTTTCTTCATGCCGCCAAGGCGTTTGACGTTGCGCCCGAGGCCTGTCTCGTGATTGAGGACAGCTATCCCGGACTGGTTGCGGCCAAAGCTGCCGGCATGCAGGTGGCGCATTTCGTCGGCGGCAGCCATCTTGATGCGTCCGATGCCGCAAAGGCGCCGGTGACGCCGCCCGTGCCGTTTTTCAAGACCTGGGACGTATTTTTTGATATGGCCCCTCACTTGAGAAAACGAGACGCCTAACATCCGGAACCCGACCATGGCTGGAAAATCTGACAGTGAGGCACTGCGTCTCGACGAAGCGGCCCGCGCGGGCTGGCTTTATTACGTGGCCGGGAACACCCAGGATGAGATCGCACGGAAGCTCGGCGTCTCTCGCCAGTCCGCCCAGCGTCTGGTGTCTCTGGCCGTCAGCGAACGGTTGATCAAGGTGCGGCTCGACCATCCGATTGCCCGGTGCATGGAACTGGCGGAACGGATGAAAGCGAGGTTCGGTCTCGATCTTTGCGAGATCGTGCCCAGTGATCCGGCCAACCCGTCAGCCACCACCGGGCTTGCCCAGACCGCTGCGGCAGAGATGGAGCGTCACCTCAAATGCGCAGAGCCGAAGGTCATTGCCTTCGGTACGGGCCGTGCCTTGCGGGCTTCTGTCGATCAGCTTCCCTCCATGGATTGCCCCCAGCACAAGATCGTCTCGCTGCTGGGCAACATGAATTTCGATGGTTCCGCCTCAGCTTACAACGTGATCATCCGCATGGCGGACCGGGTCAATGCCAAGCATTACCCCATGCCTCTGCCCGTGTTCGCAAGATCAACTGAAGAGCGGACGCTGCTCCACAATCTGGAGCCGGTGCACAACATTCTTGACCTGACAAAGCAGGCGGATGTGACATTTGTCGGCATCGGCAACATGGACGAGACGGCGCCGCTCTACGTTGATGGCTTCATCAATCATCAGGAGCTTGAGGATCTGTGCGCAGCCGGAGCGGTGGGCGAAATCACCAGCTGGGTTTATGACCGGGATGGCCAGCTTATCAACGGTCTGACGAATGACCGGGTCGCAAGCGCTCCGCTTCTGCCAGCTATCGGACGCGCGGTGATCGGAATTGCTGCCGGTGAAATGAAGGTCAAAGCCATCCACGGGGCGCTGACCGGCAGATTGCTCAGTGGGCTGATCACCAACGAGATGACCGCCGAACGTCTTCTGGCCGTCTAGTTCGGCGGGTCTCTCGGAACTTTCTGCTAACCCGGTTCAGCCTTATTACACATTCTGGCTCAATCTGATCGCAGGTGCATTTGCCCTCTGGATGGTTTGGATCAACCACAAGCATCCAATGAAACACGAGTACCATCACCCCGATCACGCGCATTAGCTGTGTGGGATGCCGCTAACATCCGGCGGGCTGCTCTGAAGTAACTTCATTAACAGGCTGAATAAAAAAGAGGTTCCGCGATGCAGCAACGAAAGTTTGCGGCAACGTGGCAGGCTGCCTTGACGTATGGGGAGAGTTTTGTGAGTATTTGCCCGCTAGATTAGCAAATGCTCAAACAGTGATTTTCACACTGTGAGCTTTGGGAGGAAATCATGACCAAATTCGTACGCGTCCTTCTGGGCGCGACCGCATTGACGCTTGCCGTTTCACCTGCTCTCGCTGAGAAGCTGACGATTGCGACCGTGAACAACGGCGACATGATCCGCATGCAGAAGCTGACCGATGCATTCACGGCCAAGAACCCGGATATCGAGCTGGAATGGGTCACGCTGGAAGAAAACGTTCTGCGCCAGCGCGTGACCACCGACATCGCCACCAAGGGTGGCCAGTATGACATCATGACCATCGGCACCTATGAAGCGCCGATCTGGGCGAAGCAGGGCTGGCTGGTCGAGCTGGACGATTTGGGCGCCGATTACGACGCCGACGACCTGCTGCCCGCGATCCGTGGCGGCCTGACCGTCGATGGCAAGCTTTATGCCGCTCCGTTCTATGGCGAAAGCTCCATGGTCATGTACCGCAAGGACCTGATGGAGAAGGCCGGTCTGGAAATGCCGGATGCGCCGACCTGGGACTTCATCAAGAAGGCCGCTGCCGTGATGACCGACAAGGAAGCGGAAGTCTATGGCATCTGCCTGCGCGGCAAGGCCGGTTGGGGAGAGAACATGGCCTTCCTGACCGCGATGTCTAATTCCTACGGCGCCAAGTGGTTCGACATGGACTGGAAGCCCCAGTTCGATGGCGAAGCCTGGAAGGCAACCCTGACTGACTATCTCGACCTGATGACCAACTATGGTCCTCCGGGCGCCTCCAACAACGGCTTCAACGAAAACCTGTCCCTGTTCCAGACCGGCAAGTGCGGCATGTGGATCGACGCCACCGTGGCAGCATCTTTCGTAACCAATCCGAAGGACAGCACGGTCGCGGACAAGGTCGGCTTTGCACTGGCTCCGGACAAGGGCCTCGGCAAGCGCGGCAACTGGCTCTGGGCCTGGAACCTGGCCATCCCGGCAGGGTCTCAGAAGACCGAAGCTGCGAAGAAGTTCGTCGCCTGGGCAACCTCCAAGGAATACCTCGATCTGGTCGCGGAAAAGGAAGGCTGGGCGAACGTTCCTCCGGGTACCCGCACATCCCTCTACGAGAACCCGAAGTACCAGGAAGCCGCGCCCTTCGCCAAAATGACGCTGGAAAGCATCAACGCGGCTGACCCGCAGCACCCGACGGTCGATGAGGTGCCCTATGTCGGCGTGCAGTTCGTCGCGATCCCTGAATTCCAGGGCATCGGCACCGCTGTCGGTCAGGCCTTCTCGGCCGCTCTCGCCGGAAGCGTGACTGCGGATGCAGCTCTTGCAAATGCGCAGTCGATCACCGAGCGCACCATGAAAAAGGCCGGCTACATCAAGTAAGCCGCGCAGATGACTGAAGCTGGCCCGGACAGCGGGCCAGCTTCCCTTTTTCACATCTCACCAGATTGGTTGATCCCATGGCGACCGCACATTCCCGTGCCGCGGCCCGGCTCATGATCTCTCCCGCCGTGCTTCTGCTGCTTGGCTGGATGATCATTCCGCTGTCGATGACCATCTACTTCTCGTTCCTGAGCTACAATCTGCTCATGCCGGGAATGGAACAGTTCATCGGCTTCACCAATTACGAGTACTTTCTTACCGACCCTGCGTTTTTCGCGGCGCTCACCAACACGTTGCTGCTGGTGGGCGGTGTGCTCGTCATTACGATTGTCGGCGGAACGCTGCTCGCCCTGCTGCTCGATCAGCCATTCTGGGGGCAGGGGATCGTCCGCATCCTCGTCATTGCTCCGTTCTTCGTCATGCCCACGGTATCCGCGCTGGTGTGGAAGAACATGTTCATGAATCCGGTCAACGGCCTCTTTGCCTATCTCGCCAAGGCGCTCGGCCTGCAGCCTTTCGACTTTCTGGCCCATGCCCCTCTGGCGTCCATCATTCTGATCGTGGCCTGGCAGTGGCTGCCTTTCGCGACGCTCATTCTGCTGACCGCGCTCCAGTCCCTGGATCAGGAGCAGCTGGAGGCCTCCGAGATGGACGGCGCGAATTTCCTCAACCGGTTCGTCTATATCGTGCTGCCGCACATGTCCCGTGCGATCACGGTGGTAATCCTGATCCAGACCATCTTCCTGCTGTCCGTCTTCGCCGAGATCCTGGTGACGACCAACGGCGGGCCGGGAACGTCTTCGACCAACATCACCTATCTGGTTTACGCCCAGTCGCTGCTTCAGTTCGACGTGGGCGGCGGTTCCGCCGGCGGTATCGTTGCCGTCATTCTCGCCAACATTGTTGCGGTCTTCCTGATGCGGATGATCGGCAAGAACCTGGAGGCGTGAGATGGCAAGACGCGTTTCAAACCGCCGCAAGGCAGCCGTGACGCTCGCCGCCTGGGCGATCGGGATCACGATCTTTTTCCCGATCCTGTGGACCGTGCTGACGAGCTTCAAGACCGAAGCCGAGGCGATTGCCTCACCGCCGTCCTTCGTCTTCTTCGACTGGACTCTGGAGAACTACACCGAAGTCAATGAACGCTCGGACTATTTCCTGCACTTCATGAACTCGGTGATCATCTCCGTCGGCTCCACGCTGCTGGGCCTGGCCATCGCCATTCCCGCCGCCTGGTCCATGGCCTTCGTCCCGGCGAAGCGGACCAAGGACGTGCTGATGTGGATGCTGTCGACCAAGATGCTTCCACCCGTCGGCGTCCTGATCCCGATCTATCTGCTGTTCCGGGATTTTGGCCTGCTCGACACCCGTACCGGTCTGGTGATTGTCCTGACCCTGATCAACCTGCCGATCATCGTCTGGATGCTCTTCACCTACTTCAAGGAGATCCCGGGCGAGATCCTGGAAGCTTCCCGCATGGATGGGGCAGGACTCTGGCAGGAGGTGGTCCATGTGCTGACGCCGATGGCGGTGCCGGGCATTGCCTCGACCTTGCTCCTCAACATCATCCTGGCCTGGAACGAAGCCTTCTGGACCCTCAACCTGACTGCGGCCAAGGCCGCTCCGCTCACCGCCTTCATCGCGAGCTATTCCAGCCCGGAAGGCCTCTTTTACGCAAAGCTTTCTGCCGCCTCGACGCTGGCCATCGCTCCCATTCTGGTTCTCGGCTGGTTCAGCCAGAAGCAGCTGGTGCGCGGCCTGACCTTCGGCGCAGTGAAATAGGACCGGACCGATGGGCAAGATTTCCTTGAAGCAAGTCACCAAGGCCTTCGGCGATGCTGAGGTCATTCCGCCGCTGGATCTGGACATCAACGAAGGCGAGTTCGTGGTCTTCGTTGGGCCGTCCGGCTGCGGCAAGTCCACGCTGCTGCGTCTGATCGCCGGACTGGAGGACGTTTCCAGCGGCACGATCGAGATCGACGGCCGGGAGGCGACCGAAGTGCCGCCCGCGAAGCGTGGTCTGGCGATGGTGTTCCAGTCTTATGCGCTCTATCCGCATATGTCGGTGCGCAAGAACATCGCCTTTCCGCTGAAGATGGCGAAGATGGATCCGGCGGAGCAGGAACGGCGCGTCACAGCGGCCGCCAAGGTTCTGAACCTGACCGACTACCTGGACCGCCGTCCGGGGCAGTTGTCCGGCGGCCAGCGCCAGCGCGTTGCCATCGGCCGCGCCATCGTGCGCGAACCTGCGGCCTTTCTCTTCGACGAGCCGCTGTCCAACCTGGATGCCGCCTTGCGTGTCAACATGCGCCTGGAAATCTCCGAGCTGCACCAGTCGCTCGCCACCACGATGATCTATGTGACCCATGATCAGGTGGAAGCCATGACCATGGCCGACAAGATCGTCGTTCTGAGGGCAGGGCGCATCGAGCAGGTCGGCTCTCCGCTGGAGCTCTACCGCACTCCGGCCAATCAGTTCGTTGCCGGGTTCATCGGCTCACCGAAGATGAATTTCATTACTGGCGAGCAGGCTGCCCGCCACGGCGCGCATACGATAGGTATCCGCCCCGAGCATTGCCTGCTGTCCACCACGGACGGCACCTGGAAGGGCAAGGTGGGCGTGGCCGAGCATCTGGGGTCCGACACGTTTCTTTATGTGAATGTGCCGGGCACGGACCCTCTGACCGTCCGGGTTCAGGGCGAGGCAGGCGTTCGCCATGGCGACACCGTGTTCATTTCCCCGGTTGCTGAAAACCTTCACCGTTTCGATGCAAACGGGCTGACCCTTGGACAGGGGGCGGAATGATGCGGCTTGAGAATAAGGCAGCGCTTATCACCGGTGCCGCTCGCGGTATCAGCAAGGCTTTCGCCGAAGCTTACGCCCGCGAAGGGGCAAGGGTCGCCATCGCGGACATTGATCTTGATCGGGCGCGCGCAACGGCAGAGGACATCGGCAATGGCTGCATCGCGGTTCATCTGGATGTGACCCGCCAGGACAGCATTGATGCGGCGGTTGCGGAAGTGGGAACGGCTTTTGGCGGCATCGACATCCTGATCAACAATGCCGCCCTGTTCGATCTCGCTCCCATCGTCGAGATCAGCCGGGAGAGCTACGACCGGCTGTTTTCGATCAATGTGGCTGGCACCCTGTTCATGCTGCAGGCCGTGGCCAAGTCCATGATCGCGCGTGGGCAGGGTGGCAAGATCATCAATATGGCAAGCCAGGCTGGCCGCCGTGGCGAGGCACTTGTCGCCGTCTATTGCGCCACCAAAGCCGCCGTCATCAGCCTAACCCAGTCCGCCGGACTCGACCTTATAAAATACGGCATCAACGTCAATGCGATCGCGCCCGGTGTGGTCGAGGGCGAGCATTGGGAAGGTGTCGACGCGCTGTTTGCGAAATACGAGAACAGGCCGCTTGGCGAAAAGAAACGCCTTGTTGGCGAGGCCGTGCCCTTCGGGCGCATGGGAACGGCTCAGGACTTGACCGGAATGGCGGTGTTTCTCGCCAGCTCCGACGCCGACTACGTGGTCGCCCAAACCTACAACGTGGATGGCGGCAACTGGATGAGCTGACGGCGCAAACCCTCCAGGTCACCCCAAAAAATCAGAACCTGTCCGGACCGGCCCATCAATTTATCCCGGTCACGGCCCCAAAATACTACGAGGCGAAAGTGGCACGTCAACTGTCTCTCAAAACCCTTCCGGAACTCGGCAGCGCCATTGCAATACCGTCTTATGCCCGTGAAGACCTCACACCTGGCATCGTGCACATCGGTGTCGGCAACTTCCACCGGGCCCATCAGGCGGTCTATCTCGACCGGCTGTTCAACAAGGGGCTGGATCATGACTGGGCCCTGATCGGGGCAGGTGTGAAGCCGTATGACGCGGCCATGCGCGAGACGCTGGAAGCCCAGGACTGGCTGACAACCGTTGTCGAGCTGGATCCCCATGGGCTGAACGCACGGGTGACCGGGGCCATGATCGGCTTTACCGGCATTGACCCCACCGCTCTGATCAGGACCCTGATCCGGCCGGAAATCCGGATCGTGACCCTGACCATTACCGAGGGCGGATACTATGTGAACGCCAAGACCGGTGGTTTCGACGCGGGGCATCCAGATATTCAGGGGGACTTGTCCCGCACTGGCGATCCGCAAACCATCTTTGGCATTCTGATTGCCGCCCTAGCCTTGCGCAAGGACAGCGGCATTGCGCCCTTTACGGTTCTGTCCTGTGACAATCTTCCGGAGAATGGCAAGGTCGCCAAACAGGCGGTTGTTGGTCTCGCAAGGCTGCTGACGCCGGATCTCGCGGGATGGATTGAAAATGAAGTTGCTTTCCCCAGCAGCATGGTCGACTGCATCACGCCGGCCACATCCGAGCGGGAGAGGACGCTTGTGCGCGACACATTCGGCATTGCCGATGCTGCTCCGGTGGCCTGCGAGCCTTTCCGCCAGTGGGTGATGGAGGATCATTTCCCGCGCGGCCGGCCGCGTCTTGAGGAAGTTGGTGTCGAGTTCGTGGAAGACGTGGCGCCTTATGAGCTGATGAAGCTCCGGATTCTCAACGGTGGCCACGCGGCAATTGCCTATCCATCTGCGCTTCTAGGTTACACCTATGTCCATGAAGCCATGAGCGATCCGGATATCGCGGGCTGGCTCAAGGCGCTGATCCGCTCAGAGGTGATCCCGATTGTTCCAATGATTCCCGGAATTTCCTTCGAGACCTATCTGGAGACCTGTGCTGAACGCTTCGCCAATCCTGCCGTTGGCGACACGATTGCCCGGCTGTGCCTGGATGGCTCGAACCGGCAGCCGAAGTTCATCCTGCCAAGCGTTACGGATGCGCGCAGGGCCGGGAGGCCCTTGAACGGACTTGCTCTGGAGGTGGCCTTCTGGTGCCGCTATTGCGCCCTGACGGCGGATAACAGCTCGGGCATTGCTTTGGAAGATGAGCGGCGTGATCAGTTGCAGACAGCAGCCCTGTCAGCCCGCCACGATCCGGCGGCCTTTCTTGCCCTGACCGATGTCTTCGGAGATCTCGGACAGGACGAAGCCTTCTTCACGGCCTTTGCGGCCCATTTGAAGGCGCTCTGGGATGACGGCGCCCGTGCGGTTTTGAAGCGCTATCTCTCCAGTCAGACATTGATCTCCTGATTTGCTTCCTGACTGGCTTCATGCGGACAAAACGGGCACGACCTGCAATCCTTCCTCCGGAAGACCTTGCCCCGCCCAGAGCAATCCGGGCGGGGTTCTTTTGTCACGCCCGGAGAGCTCACCCAGATTTTCAGCCCTCAAAATCAGGTTTCAGGCAGGTGAGGCGGCTTTGGAAGGGGACAAACCGGGCAATTAAGGCAGGAAGTGCCTTCAAGGCCCTTGAGCTTCCCGCTGCGCGCAATATTCTGCGCGGCAACTTAAGGCCTGATGCGCTGGGGTTCGGACACCCAATGGCTCCCGCGCTCATATCCTGACGAAGGCTCTGATGTCCGTTCCAAACCGCATTCTCGATCACGCCCGTATTGACGAACTGCCGAACCCGTATTTCGGCAAGGTCCGTGATTGCTATGATCTGCCAGACAACAGCCGTATCCTGATTTCTTCGGACCGGATCTCGGCATTCGACCGGATTCTGGCCTCTATCCCGTTCAAGGGCCAGGTGCTGACCCAGACCGCCCGGTTCTGGTTCGAGAACACAGCTGATATCTGCCCGAACCATGTGATCAGCTATCCGGACCCGAACGTGGTGATCGGAAAGCGGCTGACGATCCTGCCGGTGGAAGTGGTCGTGCGCGGCTATCTGGCGGGCACCACCAGCACCTCCATCCTCACCCGTTACAAGAAGGGCGAGCGGCGGATGTACGGGTTGGATTTCCCTGATGGCATGCGGGACAACCAGGCCCTGCCGGAGCCCATCATCACCCCGACTTCCAAGGAGTTTGACGGCGGCCATGACGAGCCGCTGACGGCCGAAGAAATCGTCGGAAAGGGCATCCTGACCGCGGGCCAGTGGCAGAAAGTTTCTGACATTGCGCTGGCGCTCTTTGCCCGCGGTCAGAAAATGGCTGCAGAGCGTGGCCTAATCCTGGTCGACACCAAATATGAATTCGGAACCGATGAGGCCGGGAATATCATTCTCGCCGACGAGATCCACACGCCGGACAGTTCCCGCTTCTGGCTCGCCGATGGCTATGCCAAGGCCTTTGAAGAGGGCACTCGTCCGCCGTCCTTCGACAAGGACATCATCCGCGCCTGGGTCGACGCAAGATGCGATCCCTATCACGATCCAATTCCGGAAATCCCGGCGGATCTGATCCAGGCGACAGCGGACGTCTATGTCAGCGCCTTCGAGGCGATCACCGGTCAGACCTTTGTGCCGGACGTGACCGGGGAAACGCCTCTGGCCCGCGTTAGAGCCAATCTCGCGCCGTATTTTCCGGCGAAGTGACGCTCAATAAATCAATCTGTTTCAAATCCTTACGTAAAGACGCGAAACTGCGGCAGAAGCGTTTGGCAAGAAACCGGGGAGGGCATGGCTCTCCCTGAGAGTCTGCCAACTCGAGGCTGTTTAGGTTTTCTCCACGCCGTCCCGGCCTCGAGCCGGGACCCGCGCTAAAACCCTGGTAATTCAGTATAATGTTCAAACGAGAGATCCCGGATCTCCGCTTCGCTGCGTCCGGGACGGCGCGGTAGAGCGGTTTGTCATCGACCTCGGGGAGGGCATGCCCTTCCTTCCTCCCGCGTCAAGCTCCATCTTCGAGCCTCACCAGATGTTCTGACACTGGCTTGTCGGACCAGACCTGCACCTCGATATATTTTTCGAATTTGCGGGTGTGATAGCCCTCATAGGTCTCGTCTTTGCTGCCATCGGGCAAGCCGTAGCGCTCCACGACAGATTCAAGCTCATCCAGAAAGAAGACCTTCTCGTGATAGGGCTCCAGAGGCATGTGAGGCAGCCCGTACTCCTCGCCGAAGCGCATGGAAATGAAGCTGTCGGGATAGGTGAAGCTTGCAATTTCGCGGGGCAGTTCGCGCCAGTCCAGACTGACGGTGCCCGTATCCGGATAAAGGTCCGCAAACCAGTCGCAGGTGCCCAGAACGAAGTAGTGGGGCGACCGGCGTTCGGGTTTTCCCCCGTTTGCGGCAAAGATCTCCCTCATCCTGGCCTCGGTGCGCTGCCGGAAGTCCAGGTAGGTTCGTCCGAAGACGCGTTTGAACCCGGGATTGTTCAGGCGGCGTTTTTGAAGCGCATCAATAACCTTCGCGGCGTCCTGTTCTTCCAGATCGCCGAGATTGCGGAATGGGCGGTCCGAGCGGGAGAAATAATGCGTGATCTCGCCGGGAACAGTCATCGGCAGGATACCGCTAGAGAGCGAGACCGCAACTCGAAGAACGAGGAGGGAACGTGGTTCCGTGAGGTTTTTTGCCTCAAAAAGACTTTGTAAGATATTGAAAAATTGAAGTTCTGATCCTCCATCAACCGTCCGGAAAGATGCTTGTCAAGGCGCTGCGGTCCATGGATGATAGTCATCCACTTGGCCTCATGCCAAGCCAGGGACCTTGTTTGAAGGATCCCGCGTCCAGAAAGAACCACGGACCATAATCGCTTACGTCACAGTTGGCGCGGATGACATTGCGCGTGCAAAGAAATTTTATTCAGCGTTTCTGCCGGCGCTCGGTTACGAACTGGAGGAGGGGCCTGAAGGACTAAGTTATACGCTGCCCGTGCAGCCGGGTCAGTCCCCCGTTCTGCCTGACTTTTACGTCAAACCTCCCTTCGATGGGCGCCCGGCCACAGCGGGCAATGGTTCTATGGTTGCATTTCAGGCGCGCAATCAGAAGCAGGTGCGTGATCTTCACGCAGCGGCCCTTATCGCAGGCGGTTCCGACGAAGGGCCGCCGGGGTTTCGGGCTTCCTACGGACCCCGGTTTTATGTTTGCTACCTTCGCGATCCTCAAGGCAACAAGATCGCGCTGTTCTCCAGCAATCCGGACGAACCAGGGCGTGACGGATAACGCTGGTCAGCTGGGCACCAAAAGCCTCACCTCACATTGAGACTCGCCGTTGCCGCCCGCGCCGCATTTCCGAAAAGTCCCGTCAGCGAGTGGATCAGGCAGCGCCCTTCCTGAAGGGCAGTGCGAGCCTTGGCTTGGGGAACTTGCCGGGGGCAATCCCCTCACGCATCAGGAGGCGGCGCAGCGGCCCGACCCGGCTTGCAAGATAAAGCCCGGCGCTGCGCATGGCCTGAACAGGCAGCAGGTCCGTCAGGAGCGAGCGGTTCAGCGCATCAACGGCCGTCGTCCGGCTGGCGATATCCGTGCGCCGGTCTGCCTCATAGCGGGCAAGAAGATCTGCCGACCCCGGATCCAGATCGTGTGTCCGGGCCTCCACAAGCAGCTTGCCGAGGCTCTGCACATCGCGCAGACCAAGGTTCAGGCCCTGAGCACCAATCGGCGGGAAAACATGAGCCGTTTCCCCAATCAGGGCCAGACGTGGTCCGGAAACGCTCTTCGCGGTCAGGCCGGAGAGCGGAAAACTCTGGACATCGCCGTCCACGGTCATCTTGCCGAGGATGGAATGGGCGCGGCGTTCAAGTTCGCGCTCCAGCACTGGGCGCTCCATCGCCGTCAGACGTGCAGCCCCTTCCGGTGTCTCCACGCAGACCAGCGACGAGTTCCGGCCCTGCAGCGGCACCAGCGTGAAGGGGCCGGTTGTCTGGTGAAATTCGGTGGATGTGTCCTGGTGAGGCTGGGTGTGCGCCAGGTTCATGACCACGGCAACCTGCGGATAGGACCAGCGGTTGACGCCGATGCCTGCGGCTTCCCGCGCCAGCGAATTGCGGCCATCTGCGGCGATGCAGAGCTTCGCCGTGATCCGCTGCCCGTCTGCCGTGGTGATTCGGGCGGACAGCCCGTCAAAGTCGAATCCCGATGCCACGGTTTCGAAGAAGGTCACATCCGGTTCGGCCCGCGCGGCTTCTTCCAGGACCCGGTTCAGGTCCTTGTTGCGCAAATTATAGCCGAAGGCCTCAAGCTCCAATTCGGCACTGTCGAAGGTCACTTCCGGAGCGCGGATCAGACGGCCCGTCGCATCCACCATGCGCATGCGCATCAGCGGAGCGGAAAGAGGGGAAAGCTTGTCCCAGACACCAAGCGCGGTCAGAAAGTCGACGGAGGCCTGCAGCAGAGCGGTCGTGCGGCCATCAGCAAAGTTGACGCCAGGCGCGACAACGGCGGTCCGGTAGCCGGCCTGCGCAGCGCTCAAGGCCGCCGTGAGCCCGGAGGGACCGGCGCCGATCACCACGATATCGAAATCCCGCTCAGCCGGTGCTGCTGACGTTCCGGTTCCGGTCATGGGGCACTCCGTCTTGTTCTCTGGCCACTGGATCAGCGGCGGTTCTTTTTCAAGAATGGGCGGCCCGCGTGAAATTGCAAGACTTCCCCGCGGCAGCTGACCGTCGCTCTTGCGCGGTTCAATGCCGCAGGTCAAGGCCATTTGTCCTGATGCAGATCAATGCGGACGGGCGTATCATGCCTGTCTTATCTGCATCATCGGAAAAATGTCCGGGTCAGCCACCGTGCTGCCCCCTTTGAAGCTCATGGTCAACGCGGATCTGCAAAGAATGCTGAAGGACATGAATGTGACAGAGGCTCAGCCGAAACAGACCCTGGTTGACGCCCTGGAATCCAGCCCCCGCGGCTGGCCTCTGGTTCTGGTTTGCCTTTCCGGTCTGACGGTTACGGGCTGGCTGTATCTCGGTGCCATGATCGCGGACATGATTCCGGCCATGGACATGAGCGAGGCAGGTCCCGGCATGGGCTTGTTGAATTATTTCAACAATCTGGCGGGCCTTCCTGAAGACGTGCGGGCGGCGATCGCAGCGCTCTGCCTGCCCGAATCCGCCTCGACCTTTGGCATGCCCAAAGAGCGCTGGACCCTGGTGGATGGGCTCAAGGTCTTCACCATGTGGTTGATGATGGCCCTTGCCATGATGATCCCGACCGCCGTTCCGATGCTGCGCGCCTTCATGCGGGAGCGGGCGCCGCGGGTGAGACCCGGAAAACTGGCTGGTGAAACTCTGCTCGCCGCCGGAGGTTATCTGTTCGTCTGGACGGGATACGCCCTGGCTGCCACCTTCGTGCAATGGCTGCTGACCCTTGCAGGAGAGCTGGGGCCCATGATGGCGCCGGTGTCTTTGACACTATCCGCGAGCGTGCTTGTCGCCGCGGGGATCTATCAATTCACACCAGCCAAGCAATCCTGCCTCGTGCGCTGCTGGCATCCGCGTTTCGCCTTCACCCGCACCAGCCCGGACGGCAAGGTCCCAGGTGCTTTCCGGGAAGGCATCACCCAGGGTCTTTCCTGCCTCGGCTGTTGCTGGGCCGTGATGGCGGTCATGTTTGCTGTCGGCGTCATGAACGTGCTCTGGATTGCCTTGCTCGGCATCCTGATGGCAGTGGAGAAAAGCCTGCCAAGCCGCTGGATCTACCGCATTATCGGCGTTGTTTTCCTGTTATGGGGGACAGGACTTGGCGTCCTGATCCTGTCTTCACAGGGGTGATTTCAGGCAGATCCGGTCCTTGCCCGGAGCACTTTGAGAACTGCTCCGGGACTGCAGAAGAACCGTTTTGCTCGTTATTTTTCCGGAGATTTCGCAGTCAAAACGTCAAATGCCGGGCAGATATGTGAAAAAGCCTGTTCAATCTGACGTGAAATTGAAATAATAGCCTCGCAGGGCTTCTGTAGCGCCGCTTGTTGCCGACAAATGACTGAAGCCCGGTCTTCCAACAGAACAAGAGATTAAGCGAGCCGTGACCGACTTCCCATCTGACAAGGACGCTCCGGAACCGGCGCTATTTCTCATCCATGTGCTGACCGCATCCGGTGCGCCCATTGCGCTGGTCGCACTTCTCGCCGGTGCCCGCGGCAATTGGGCGGAGATGTTCGCCTGGCTGGGGCTGGCGCTTGTTGTGGATGGTATCGACGGGCCGCTGGCCCGGAAGTTCAATATTGCTGAGCGTCTGCCGCGCTGGTCGGGTGCTTCTCTCGACTTTGTCATTGATTATGCGACCTATGTGTTCCTGCCGGCGTTCGCGCTGTCGGCCAGCAACATGCTGTCCTCGCCCTGGAACTGGATCTGCGGCGGTCTGATTGTTTTCACCGGTGCACTCTATTTCGCGGACAACGGCATGAAGACACCGGAAGGCGCGTTCAAGGGCTTTCCCGCAGTGTGGAACATGGTGGTCTTCGGGCTCATGGCACTTTCGCCGTCCGAAAGTTTCACCATTGTCTTCATTCTCTTCTGCTGCCTTCTGACTTTCGCGCCGGTGAAGTTCATCCATCCGGTGCGCGTCAAGCGCTGGCGGGTGCTGACCCTTTCTGTCACCGCGGTCTGGTTCGTTTCCGCAGGATTCGCGGTTGTCGGCAACATGATTCCCACCGGCATCGCCGCCTGGGCTCTGACAGCCTCCAGCCTCTATCTTTTCGGTGTCTCCGCAGCGCAGCAACTGCTCGACCGGATCCGCTAAGCCATCTCCCGCGATGTGCACAGGGCCGGGTCTGTCTTTGAGGCCCGGCGTTATTGCCGTTTGACCGGCGCTCCCCATATGCTTCCCTCAGAATGGCGACGTTTCGAGAGGCGTATGATGGAATTGCTGTCGAATCCCCAGGTCTGGGCGAGCCTCCTGACCTTGACCGTGATGGAAATCGTTCTCGGCATCGACAACATCGTCTTCATTTCCGTTATTGTCTCGAGGCTTCCCGCCCATATCGCCGACCGGGCGCGCAAGATCGGCCTCGCCTTGGCCTTGGTGTTCCGCATCGCGTTACTGGCGGCCCTCAGCTGGCTCGTCGGCCTCACGGCGCCGCTCTTCTCGGCCTTCGACCTGGACTTTTCCTGGCGTGACTTGATCCTGATCGGCGGGGGCCTGTTCCTTCTGGTCAAGGCGACTCATGAAATCCATAAGGGGATCGAAGGGGAAGACGAGGAGCTCGCGAGCAATCCGGCCGCAGCTGCTGCCAGGGGATTTGCCGGTGTCATCGCCCAGATTATCGTGATCGATCTGGTCTTCTCGATCGATTCCATCATCACCGCCATCGGTATGGCTCAGCATATCGAGATCATGGTGGCTGCCGTCATTCTGGCGATGATGGTGATGTATGCCGCCTCCGGACCGGTCTCCGGATTCATCCAGCGCCACCCGACCACAAAGATGCTGGCCCTGTCTTTCCTGCTTCTGATTGGCGTCTCGCTCATTGCCGACGGGCTCGGGTTCCATATCCCCAGAGGCTACATTTATTTCGCAATGGCCTTTTCCGCAGGCGTGGAAGTCGTCAATGTGCTCGCCAAGTCCCGCAAACAAAAAGCGGAACACGCATCGTCAAAGTAAAGGGGGCCCATCGGGCCGGGAGTTGAAGATATGGTTCATGCCATCCGCGTACACCAGACCGGCGGTCCGGACGTTCTGACATACGAGGAAGTCAGCGTCGGAGAGCCGGGGCCGGGTGAAGCCCGCATCCGCCATAGAGCCATTGGCCTCAACTACATCGACACCTATTTCCGCTCGGGTCTCTATCCGGCGCCAAGTGGCACACCCTTTATTCCCGGCAACGAAGGGGCGGGCGAAGTCGTATCCGTTGGCGAAGGCGTCAATCATGTCAAACCCGGCGACCGTGTCGCCTATGTCGGCCCGCTTGGCTCTTATGCCGAAGAACGGCTGGTGCCTGCGGACCGTCTGGTGGTTCTGCCGGACAGCATTGATGACCGGACTGCGGCGGGCATGATGCTCAAGGGGATGACCGCCCAGTATCTCCTGCGCCAGACCTATGAGGTGACCAAAGACACGGTGCTGCTGTTCCATGCGGCGGCCGGCGGTGTCGGGCTGATTGCCGGACAGTGGGCTGCCCATCTTGGCGCGACCGTCATCGGCACGGCGGGCTCTGCGGAAAAGGTCGAGCTGGCCAAGGCCAACGGCTACACCCATGTGATCAACTACCGGGAAGACAATTTCGTCGAGCAGGTCAAGGAAATCACCGGTGGCAAGGGCTGCGACGTGGTCTATGACAGCGTCGGAAAGGACACTTATCCCGGCTCTCTCGACTGCCTCAAGCCACGCAGCCTCTGGGTCAGCTTCGGGCAATCCTCCGGTCCGATCACGGACTTCAACCTTGGCCTCTTGTCCACCAAGGGCTCACTCTATGCCACCCGTCCGTCCCTGTTCTCCTATATCGCCAGCCGGGCGGACCTGGAGAGGACTGCAGGGGACCTGATCGATGTGGTCTCGCGCGGCATCGTCAAGATCGACGTGAACCAGGAGTATCCGCTGGCAAAAGCAGCTGATGCGCACCGGGATCTGGAAGGCCGCAAGACCACCGGCACCACCGTTCTCATTCCGTGAGCTGGCTGTGAGCGGGGAGGCAGGGGACGAAAAGCCCCAGCGCGCCAGTGCCCGGCAACAGGATAAGGCGCGCAATCTCTATGCCCCGGCCATGCGGTATTTTTCAGTGGTGGCGGAAGCCGGATCGATCCGGGCCGCCTCCCGGGAGCTGAACGTCGCCTCGTCGGCCATCAACCGGCAGATTCTCTGGCTGGAAGACTCGCTCGGACTGCAATTGTTCGAGCGGGTCGGCCGCAGGCTGCGGCTGTCCCAGGCTGGCGAAACCCTGCTTGCCCATGTGAAGCGGACCTACTCTGACTTCGACGCAACCGTTGCCCAGCTTGATGCCCTCAAGGGGCTGAGGCGGGGCACCGTGTCGATTGCCAGCGTCGAGAGCTTCTCCGAAACTCTTCTGCCGGACCTGGTGACCACCTTCAGGAGCCGGTATCCAGGCATTCATGTCAGCGTCACGGTAACCAGTTCCCAGGAAGCGGCCCGGCTGGTGGAGGCGGCGGAAGCCGACGTGGGTTTCACCTTCGACCCGCCGGTCACGTCTTCGCTGACGGTCGCCTTCCATCAGGACTATCAAATCGGCGCTCTCATGGCGCCCGGCCATCCGCTTGCCTCCCAGGAACTGCTGAGCTTGTCGGACTGTCTGAAATACCCCGTCGTTCTGCCTGCACGGGGTCTTTCGATCCGCAGCCGCCTGGACAGCGCCATGTCGCGTCTGAACGGGGCGCCGCGCACCTATGTGGAAGCGAATTCCCTCAGGTTCCTGCGGGCTCTCGTCCGGGGCGATAATGTCGTCGGATTTCAGACCCTTATCGGTATCGAAGATGATCTGCGTGAAGGCCGTCTTGTGTTCCGTCCCCTCAAAGATACCCCCTTGCAGGATGACCGCCTGTCAATTGTGACCAGTTCCCTCCGGGCCCTTGCTCTCGCTCCCGGTATGTTCTTCAATCATGCAGTGATGCTGCTGAACGAGCATCACAGAAATGTTGTTGCCAAAAAGGCAACATGACATCCTGAAATGAGCGCTATTGCTTTGCGCGCAATTCAGGCAAGCTCATGAAAAGTGCAATTGGGGCTGAACGGTTGACGCAGAACAGGTTCAAGACAATCAAGGATGGGCAGGCCGGGCAGAATCTTGTTCCAGCCGTTGATTCTTCACGTCATGGGAGACCGGTGTCATGGGCCGTTTGACAACACATGTTCTGGACACGGCGCTTGGCCGGCCAGCCGAGGGCCTTGCCATAGAACTCTGGGCACTTGACGGCGGAACGAGGCTTGTTTCCAGCCATGTGACCAATGCTGATGGCCGTATCGACGGCCCGATCCTGTCGGGCGATGGCTTTGCATGCGGCACTTACGAATTGCGGTTTGCTGCCGGGGATTACCTGCGCAAGACCGGTCAGGCTCTGCCGGATCCGCTGTTTCTGGATCTCATTCCGATCCGCTTCGGTATCGCCGAGCAGGACGGCCATTATCACGTGCCCTTGTTGCTTTCTCCCTTCGGCTACTCCACCTACAGGGGCAGCTGAGTGATGCGTGACACGATCCGTTTTATCAAGAATGGCGAACTGGTCGAGCTGGCAAATGTCGGGCCAACCGATACGCTGCTCGACTATCTGCGGCTGGAGCGCCGCGAAACCGGCACCAAGGAAGGCTGCGGGGAAGGGGACTGCGGAGCCTGCACCGTTGCCATCGGCAGGCTGACCGAGGGCAGGCTGACCTATTCTCCGGTCAACAGCTGCATTCAGCTGCTCGCCATGATCGACGGCACGGAGCTGGTGACCGTCGAGGACCTTGCCTCGGATGGCAAGTTGCATCCGGTGCAAAGGGCCATGGCAGAGCTCAATGGCTCCCAGTGCGGCTTTTGCACCCCCGGCTTCGTCATGAGCCTTTTCACGCTCTATCATGCGGAAGGCATGTCCCGCAGCCGCAAGGCGGTGACCGAATGGATTGCCGGCAACCTCTGCCGCTGCACCGGCTATCGCCCGATCATCGATGCGGCTCTCGAGAGCTGCTTTGATGCGGCGGACGATGCCTTTGCCTGGCGTGCAACGGAAACCCGCGACAAACTGCGTCAGCTGGCCGACAGCCGGGATATTTTCATCGGTGACAGCACACGCTTCCTGGCATCTCCCGCAAGCCTAGACGGGCTTGCAATGCTCTATCAGCAGCACCCGGATGCAACGCTGGTCGCAGGAGCGACCGATGTAGGTCTCTGGATCACGAAGCACCTCAAGGATCTGCCGAAGGTCATCTGGCTTGGCCGGATCGAAGGCATGAACAGGATTGAGGACAGCCCGGCAGGTCTGCTGATTGGTGCGACCGTTACCTATCAAGCCGCCGAAGCGGCCATACAGCGCTTGTCACCTGATCTTGGCGAATTGTGGAGCCGGATCGGATCGAAACAGGTCCGCGCGTCCGGCACGATTGGCGGCAACATCGCCAACGGCTCTCCCATTGGCGACACGCCCCCCGCGCTGATCGCGCTTGGAACCACGCTGGAACTGCAGGACACGGTCAACTCCCGTGCCTTGGCCCTTGAGGACTACTTCCTAGACTACGGAAAGCAGGACCGGCGCCCGGCCGAGTTCGTCACGGGACTGTTTGTGCCCCGCCCGGATCCGAACCAGATCTTCCGCTGCTACAAGATCTCCAAGCGCTTCGATCAGGATATTTCCTCCGTGATGGGGGCCTTCCTGTTCACGGTCATCGGCGGCACGATCACCGAGGCGCGGATTGCCTATGGCGGCATGGCGGCAACACCGCGCAGGGCCAAGGGCGCAGAAGCCGCGCTCATCAACGCGCAGCTGGAAGATCCGTCCACCTGGGGCGCGGCCATTAAGGCCCTGATGAGCGACTACACGCCCCTGTCCGACATGAGGGCAAGCGCATCCTACCGCATGGAAACGGCGCGGGCGCTGCTCGCCAAGGCGCTTATGGAAGCCAGCGGGTCCGACCCCTCCGGCTTGCGCCTGCGCCCGGCACTTGTCGCACCAGACAAGCCTGAAACACCGGACACGCTGGAGGCCGCAGAATGACCATCTCCGGCACGCCTTCCAACGATGAGCTGCGTCTGGCCCCTGTCCAGACCCATCATGTGCGCAAGCCCCTGAACCATGACAGCGCGGTCAAGCATGTCAGCGGCACGGCAACTTACATCGATGACATTTCGGAGCCAGTTGGGACGTTGCACCTAGCCCCCGGCTGGGCGCGCAATGTGGTGCGCGGGCGCATCCGTTCCCTTGATCTGGAACCGGTGCGCAAGGCCCCTGGGGTCATCGCGGTCCTGACCGCGAAGGACATTCCCGGCATCAACGATTGTTCCGCGGCCTTAGGAGATGACCCGGTTCTGGCGGAAACGGAAATTCTCTTCTACGGTCAGGTTCTCTTCCTGGTGATTGCCGAGACAAGGGATCAGGCCCGCCGGGCCGCCCGTCTGGCCACATTGGTAAGCGATCCCCTGACACCGATCATCACCGCGGAAGATGCGGTTGCCGCTGACATAACGGTGCTTCCCGACTATCAGTTCCGCCGCGGTTCGCCTGAAACAGGCATGACCGCTGCCGAGAACAAGCTCACTGGCGTCTTTCACATCGGCGGCCAGGAGCATTTCTACCTGGAAGGTCAGATCGCCATGGCCCTGCCGCAGGAAGACGGCGGCGTTCTGGTCTATTCCTCAACCCAGCATCCCACCGAAGTCCAGCATACGGTCGCCAAGGTTCTGGGCGTTCCCGATGCGGCCGTGACGACGGAAATCCGGCGCATGGGCGGCGGGTTTGGCGGCAAGGAAAGCCAGGCCAATCAATGGGCGGCGCTGGCAGCATTGGCGGCAACCAAAACCGGACGGGCCTGCAAGCTGCGGCTTGACCGGGACGACGACATGATCATGACCGGCAAGCGGCATGATTTCCGGGTCGAATGGCAGGCTGGTTATGACGGCGAAGGCAGAATCCGGGCCGTGGACATGAATTTCCTCGCCCGCTGCGGCTACTCCGCGGACCTGTCCCTCGGTGTCAACGACCGGACCATGTTCCACGCGGATTCCAGCTATTTCTACCCGGATGCGCTGATCCGCTCCCGGCGGCTCAGGACCGATACCTGTTCCAACACCGCCTTCCGGGGCTTTGGCGGGCCGCAGGGCATGCTGTCGGCAGAACGGATGATCGACGCGATTGCCATCAAGCTCGGCAAGGATCCGCTGGACGTCCGGAAGCTCAATTTCTATGACGCCAGCCGCAACGCGACGCCCTATGGCATGCCGGTGGAAGAGCACGAGGTGCTGCACGACCTGACAGGCCAGCTGGAAGCCAGTTCCCAATATTGGGAACGGCGTGAACAGATCAAGGAATTCAATGCTGTAAGCCCTGTTCTTAAGAAGGGACTTGCGCTGACGCCGGTCAAATTCGGCATTTCCTTCACGCTCAAACACCTCAACCAGGCCGGCGCGCTTGTCCATCTCTACACCGACGGCTCGGTTCATCTGAACCACGGCGGCACGGAGATGGGGCAGGGGCTCTACCAGAAGGTGGCGCAGGTGGTTGCCGATGAACTTGGCGTCACGCTGGACATGGTCAGGATCACCGCGACCAACACCTCCAAGGTGCCGAACACCGGCCCGACGGCGGCGTCCTCCGGCACGGATCTCAATGCGATGGCTGCCCGCAATGCTGCCGTCGCGATCAAGTCACGGCTGGTTGCCTTCCTCAGCGAAGCCCACAAGTGCCCGGCGGATCTGATCGGTTTCCACAACAATCAGGTCCGCCTTGCCGACCGGGTCATTCCGTTGAAACAGGCGGTCAAGGAAGCGCATCTGGCGCGCATTCAGCTGTCCCATGCAGGTTTCTACGCCACACCGCACATCACCTGGGACAGGGACAGTGCCTCGGGCAGGCCTTTCTACTATTTCGCTTATGGGGCGGCCTGCGCCGAAGTCACGGTCGACATTATGACCGGAGAAATGACCGTCGACCGTGTGGATCTGCTGCATGATGTCGGCCACTCGATCAATCCGGCCATCGACATCGGCCAGATCGAGGGCGGTTTCGTTCAGGGCATGGGCTGGCTGACCACGGAAGAGCTGGTCTGGGACGAGGCAGGGCGCCTGCGCACCCATGCGCCGTCCACCTACAAGATCCCGGCTGCTGCGGATATTCCCGCCGATTTCCGCGTCAATCTCTACGAATCCAAGGGCAACCCGCAGGAGACCATCTACCGGTCCAAGGCCGTTGGTGAGCCGCCGGTCATGCTGGCAAATTCCGTCTTCTGTGCCATCACCGATGCCATCGCCAGCCTCAACCCGGGCGTTGTCCCGGACCTTGACGCCCCCGCGACACCGGAAGCCATCATGAAGGCCGTGCAGGCCATCCGGTCCGGAAAGGGCGGTGCCGAATGAGGAAGGTCTGGGCGCCTATTGCAAAGCTGCTGGAAAGCGACGGTGCTTGCGCTCTGATCACCGTTGCCCGGGCGGATGGTTCAACGCCGCGTGAAGCCGGCGCCCGGATGGTTGTCCGCGCTGACGGCGGATATTTCGGCACGATTGGTGGCGGAATGCTGGAGTTTCAGGCCATTTCCTGGGCCCGCGAGGCTCTGGCGGAAGGAACACCGGGCCTGACCATGCGCCGGTTCTCTCTTGGCCCCGACCTTGGCCAATGCTGCGGCGGCCGTGTGAACCTGGCGGTGGAAGTGCTTGTCCGCGAGCAGACGGAGGAAGCACGGGGCTTTGCGGCTCTGGAAGCCTCAGGCCAGTCCTTTCAGACCCTTGCAACCGTCGCCAGTGGCGCTCCCGTCCGCCGCCGCTTGGATGATGACAGCACTGTGATCCCGTTTGCCCTGTCAGAGGATGGGCTTCTGAACGAGGCTTTTGGCAAACCAAAGCGGGTTTTGGCACTGTTCGGCGCAGGTCACGTCGGACGGGCTCTGGTGCTGTCTCTGGCCCAGCAGCCATTTGACGTGACCTGGGTGGACAGCCGCGCGGATGCCTTCCCGCTCGCCGTCCCGGGGAATGTTACGAAGACGCTGACCGAAGATCCCGTTCCGGTTCTCAAAGACATTCCCACTGGGGCGTTCGTTCTGGTGATGACCCATTCTCACGCGCTCGACGAGGAAATTGCCGCTACGGCACTTGGCGCACAGCGCTTTGCCTATGTCGGCGTGATCGGCAGCAAGACCAAGCGGGCCCGTTTCGAAAAACGCCTGGCTTCCCGTGGTCTTTCCAAGCCATTGATTTCCAATCTTGTCTGTCCAATCGGAGCGGACGGGCCAAAATCCAAACTGCCCGCGGCCATCGCCGCAGGGGTGATAGTTGAGCTTCTCATCAGGCATGAGCAAAATCAGGTGAGCGCGTGTGCTGCCGGGGGGCTTGCACAAACATTGGCTCTTGGTCAATAACGCGGCAGCATGGGCGCGAGGGGGCGGTTGAGAGTGGGTGATCAGAACAGGAAAGGCAGGGCCGAAGAAGGTTCCGGAAATCCGTTCAGACGGGCGGACGGCGAGAGCTTGCTGGAAGCCCGGGGACTGACCAAGCGCTTTGGCGATATCCTCGCCAATGACAAGGTGGAGCTGCGCATCAACAAGGGCGAAATCCACGCGCTGCTGGGCGAAAACGGTGCTGGAAAGTCCACGCTCGTCAAGATGTTCTACGGATCTCTGGACCCGGATGGAGGTGAGATCCTGTGGCGCGGCAAGCCGGTGCGCATCTCCAGTCCCGGAGAGGCCCGCGCGCTGGGGATCGGCATGGTCTTCCAGCACTTCTCCCTGTTTGAAGCCCTGACGGTCGTCGAGAACATCGCGCTTGCGTTGCCCGATCCCGGCAACATGAAGCTTCTGGCAGAGCGGATACGGGATGTCTCCGCCGATTACGGCCTGCCGCTCAATCCACAGGACGTTGTGGCTGATTTGCCCGTCGGGATCCGCCAGCGCATCGAGATTGTCCGCTGCCTGCTGCAGGAGCCGGACCTGATCATCATGGATGAGCCTACGTCCGTGCTGACCCCGCAGGAAGCCGACCGGCTGTTCCTGACCCTTCAACGCCTCGCGTCGGAAGGCTGCGCGGTGCTCTACATTTCCCACCGGCTGGAAGAGGTAAAGCGGATCTGCCACCACGCGACGATCCTGCGCCACGGCAAGGTCGTTAGCGAGTGTGATCCCTCCGTTGAAACGCCATCCTCGCTTGCCCGCATGATGGTGGGCTCCGAGGTCATGGTTGTGTCTCAAGGCGCGCTGTCCCTGAAGCGCGGAGATGTCCGCCTCCAGTTGAAAGGATTGTCATCTCCCGCCTTGACGCCTTTCGCGACAGCCCTTTCCAACATTGCTCTCGATGTTCATGCCGGTGAAGTGGTCGCCATCGCAGGCGTTGCCGGAAACGGCCAGAGCGAGCTATTCGATGTTATATCCGGAGAGGTTCCGGTCGAGGCGGACATGCTCCGGATCGACGGCGTGGCTGCGGGCAGGCGCGACATCAACTGGCGCCGGAAGCAGAATGCGGCTTTTGTGCCTGAGGAGCGTCTTGGCCATGGAGCAGTGCCGGGCATGAAGCTGACGGGCAACATTGTACTCACCCGCCACGCCACCAAGGACGGCTTGATTTCCAGCGGTTTTCTCAACCGCACCCGCTCCAGTTCTCTGGAGCAGAAGGTCAAGACCAACTATGACGTCCGGATGTCTCACAATGATCCGGAGGCCCGTTCGCTGTCCGGTGGCAACCTGCAGAAATTCGTCGTTGGCCGGGAACTTGAACGCAATCCCGGGATTCTGGTCGTGAACCAGCCGACCTGGGGGGTGGATGCCGGCGCCTCGGCGCTGATCCGTCAGGCTCTGATCGATTTGGCCAGATCCGGGTCCGCCGTGCTGGTCATCAGCCAGGATCTGGACGAAATCTTTGAAATTGCGGACCGGATCGCCGTTATTTCCCGCGGTCAGCTTTCTCCTGCGGAAGATGCGCAAACCATGACCCGGGAAAAGGTGGGCTTGCTGATGGCAGGCGGTGCCGAAGCCAAGGCGGAGGCAATGTAATGCGGATTGAACTGGTCAAGCGCAAGGAACACAGCCAGCTCATGGCCATGCTCTCGCCGATTGTGGCGGTGGGCCTGACCCTGATCGCCGCTGCGATCCTTTTCTCCCTGTCCGGCAAGGATCCATTGCTGGGTCTGTTCAAATTCTTCATCGAGCCGCTGCTCGACACCTGGTCGCTTCAGGAAGTCATCGTCAAGGCGACCCCGCTGGTGCTGATGGCCTGCGGTCTCAGCGTCTGCTACCTCTCCAACAACTGGAACATCGGAGCAGAAGGGCAATTCGTCGCCGGTGCTCTGTGCGGCTCGGCGCTGCCCATCCTCTATCCGGACTTCGAGACCGCCGCGACCCTGCCTCTGATGCTTGTTTGCGGCATGATCGGCGGCGCGCTCTGGGCATTGATCCCGGCGGTTCTGAAAACCCGCTTCAACACGAATGAGATTCTGACCAGCCTGATGCTGGTCTATGTGGCCAACTTGCTGCTGGACTATCTGGTTCGCGGCCCCTGGCGTGACCCGGATGGCTACAACTTCCCGGAATCGCGCATGTTCTCTGACGCCGCGACCCTGCCCACCATTGGTGACGGCCGCATGAGCATGGCAGCTCCGGTCACACTCGCGGTCGTGATTGTTCTGGCGCTGGTTCTGAGCCGTACTCTGAAGGGGTTCGAGATCCGCGTCATGGGAGAAAGCCCGAGGGCAGGGGCGTTTGCAGGGTTCTCCCGCAAAAAGCTGACCCTGTTTTCCTTTGCGCTGGCTGGGGCTCTGGCGGGACTTGCCGGAACCATGGAGGTTTCCGGGTCGCTCAATCAGCTGCTGCCGACCATTTCTCCAGGCTACGGCTTTACCGCCATCATCGTTGCCTTCCTCGGCCGCCTCAATCCGGTTGCCATCCTGGTCGCTGGCTTTGTTCTGGCCCTGTCCTATATCGGCGGCGAAGCGGTTCAGGCTTCGATGGGCGTCTCCGACAAGATCGCCAATGTCATCCAGGGGCTCCTGCTGTTTTTCGTCCTTGGATGCGACACGTTCATCATGTACCGGCTGAGAGTGGTTTCCACCCATTCTGCCGCTGGCAAGACGGGGGAGTGAGCCATGTTTGAAGCCGTTCTTCTCACGGTCATCACCGCTGCGACCCCGCTTCTCATCGCCGCCATTGGTGAGCTGGTTGTCGAGCGCTCAGGGGTGCTGAACCTCGGCGTCGAAGGCATGATGATCATGGGCGCCGTTGTCGGCTTCGCCGTCGCCAATCAGACCGGGTCCGGAACGCTCGGCGTTCTGGCTGCCATTCTGGCGGGCATGGCCATGTCGGCGCTTTTTGCCTTTCTGGTTCTGCGCCTCGTGACCAATCAGGTCGCCTCAGGGCTGGCGCTCACCATTCTGGGTCTCGGGCTGTCCGGCATGATCGGCGAGAGCTTCATCGGCATTCCGGGGCTGCGCCTGCCTGAACTGCACATTCCGGGCCTGAGCGATCTGCCCTTCATCGGGCCGGTGTTCTTTTCCCATGATGCGGTGGTCTACATCGGCTTCGCTCTGGTGGCGCTCGTCAGCTATGTGCTGTTCCGCACCCGGGTCGGGCTCATCCTGCGTGCCGTTGGCGACAATCACGTCTCGGCCCATGCGCTCGGTTATTCCGTGCTCAAGGTCCGCTTCCTCGCCATTGTCTTTGGCGGCGGCTGTGCTGGCCTTGCCGGGGCCTATATGTCGCTGGCCTACACGCCGCAATGGGTTGAGAACATGGTGTCCGGCCGCGGCTGGATCGCGCTGGCACTGGTCGTCTTTGCCTCGTGGCTGCCGCTGCGGATCATTGCCGGGGCCTATCTCTTCGGAGCGGTCACCGTGCTGACGTTCCACGCCCAGGCGTTCGGCGTCGGCATTCCGTCCCAGTTCCTGTCCTGTCTGCCCTATCTGGCCACGATCGTGGTTCTTGTCGTCATATCGGCAAACCGCAGACTGACACTCGTGAATACGCCGGCCTGCCTCGGCAAGCCGTTCGTTCCGGACCGGTAGCGCGTCTGCCGGTCACTCAAGAACCTGAACCCCCGCGATCGGGTTCCGGTTTCCTCCGCCGATCGCATGACACACGCTAATCCTGAGGGGGATTACCAATGAAGAAGTTCCTGAAAGCAACGGTCGCAGCTGTTGCCTTTGCCGCCGCTTCCAGCGCCGCCTCCGCGGCGGATCTGAAAGCCTGTTTCATTTATATCGGCCCGGTCGGCGACTTCGGCTGGACCTACCAGCACGAACAGGGCCGCAAGGCCGTCGTCGAGCATTTCGGTGAAAAGGTCGAAACCGCCTATCTGGAAAGCGTGCCGGAAGGCCCGGACTCCGAGCGCGCCATCGAGCGTTTTGCCCGCGAAGGCTGCGGCATCATCTTCACCACGTCCTTCGGCTACATGAACCCGACCCTGAAGGTCGCTAAGAAGTATCCGGACGTGAAGTTCGAACATGCGACCGGCTACAAGACTGCCGACAACGTCGCCACCTATAACTCGAAGTTCCACGAAGGCCGCTACATCATCGGCCAGATCGCGGCCAAGCAGTCCAAGACCGGCACGGCCGGCTACATTGCCTCCTTCCCGATCCCCGAAGTCGTCGCTGGCATTAACGCCTTCCTGCTGGGCGCCCAGTCCGTCAACCCGGACTTCAAGCTGAAGGTCGTCTGGGTCAACTCCTGGTTCGACCCGGGCAAGGAAGCAGATGCTGCCAAGGCCCTCATCGACCAGGGCGCCGACATCATCACCCAGCACACCGACTCCACAGCTCCCCTGCAGGTTGCGGAAGAGCGCGGCGTCCACGGCTTCGGTCAGGCCTCCGACATGATCGCCTTTGCGCCGAAGGCCCAGTACACCGCCATCGTCGACAACTGGGGCCCCTATTACATCGAGCGCATCCAGGAAGTGCTCGACGGCACCTGGAAGAGCACCCAGACCTGGGGCGGCTTGAAGGAAGGCCACGTCGTGATGGCGCCTTACACCAACCTGCCGGATGACGTTGTCGCCATGGCCAAGGAAACACAGGCCAAGATCGAAGGCGGCTGGGAGCCTTTCACCGGCCCGCTCACCAAGCAGGACGGAACGGAAGCTGCAGCTGACGGCGTTCGTCTCGACGATGGCGCGATCCTCGGCATGAACTGGTACGTCAAGGGCGTCGACGACAAGCTGCCGCAGTAAGCTTTGACCTGACATCACAATGGGAGTGCCCGTCCGCGGGCATTCCCGGCCAGCGGCAGATGACCCGGCTCCGCCCAGGAGGCCGTGAGAGAACTGCCGTCAAACTGACATGCCGGACGGGGCAGGGGTCTCTCTGGTTTTCCTGACACACACATCATGGACGCACGCCGATGACCTTTGCCTTTGCAATGGACTGGATGAACCTTCTTTTCCGGTGGGCCCACCTCATCGTCGGTATCGGCTGGATCGGCACGTCCTTCTATTTCATTGCCCTTGACCTGTCCTTGCGCAAACGCCCGCAGATGAAGGAAGGGGTGGCCGGCACCGCCTGGGAAGTGCATGGCGGCGGCTTCTACCATGTCGAGAAATATCTGGTCGCTCCCAAGGAGCTGCCGGAAGACCTGATCTGGTACAAGTGGGAGGCCTATCTCACCTGGATGACGGGCTTTGCGCTTCTGGTGGTGCAATATTACGCCAATGCCTCGGCCTATCTGATCGACCCGTCGGTTCTGGAACTGACACCCGGCGAAGCCGTGCTCATTTCCATGCTGTCCCTTGGCGGTGGCTGGCTGATTTATGACCGGCTGTGCAAGTCGCCCATCGGCCGCAGCACGCCTCTCCTGGCAGCCTGCCTCTTTGTCCTGATCGTGGGCGCGGCCTATCTCTTCACCCATGTGTTTTCAGGCCGCGGCGCCCTGATTCATGTCGGCGCTTTCGTCGGCACCATCATGGCGGTGAACGTCTTCGGCATCATCATTCCGAACCAGAAGAAAATCACGGCCAGCCTGCTCGCCGGGCAGGCGCCGGATCCCCGCCTTGGCGCCATCGGCAAGCAGCGCTCCGTTCACAACAATTACCTGACCCTGCCGGTCCTGCTGATGATGGTCTCCAACCATTATCCGATGCTGACCGGCCATCCCCAGTCCTGGCTGCTGGTGGCGCTGATCCTGGTCATCGGCGGCATGGTCCGGCATTTCCTGAACCGGCATGACGCGGGCGATGCCTTTGGCAAGTTCTGGTGGTCACTGCCTCTGGCGGCTGTTGGCCTGATCGCCGCCATGATCATGACGGCGCCGAAAGACTTCAGCGGCGCCGATCAGGTGTCCGATGCAACGGTCAAGACCCTGATCACCACCCATTGCGCCATGTGCCACGCGGCAACACCGACCCATGAAGGCTTCGAGGAAGCGCCCAAGGGCATTCACCTGGAAAGCGTTGCGGACCTGCGCCGCTATGCCGATCAGGTCATGGCCCAGGCGGTGCAGTCCGATGCGATGCCGCTCGGCAACGAAACCGGAATGACCGACGAAGACCGCGCAACCCTGGGCGCCTGGATTGCTCAGCAGAAGAAGTGACCCATAACCTGAAACTAGACCAGAACCAGGACCTGAACCTGTGCGCGCAAGAGGGCGGAAAAGCTCATGATCAGCCTTGAAACCGTCAACGCCATGACCACGGAAGACTTTGTGGCGGCCTTTGGCGATGTGGCCGAGCACAGCCCCTGGGTGGCGCGTGCAGCCCATGGGTTTGCGCCCTTCGCCAACCGGGCCGCGCTTGTTGCCGCGTTCGAAAGCGCCATGCGCAACGCGTCCCATGCGGATCAGCTGGCCCTGATCCGCGCGCACCCGGACCTTGCCGGCAAGGCGGCATTGGCGGGGGAGGTTGCGGAGGATTCGCGCAAGGAGCAGGCAGGTGCCGGCCTCGACAGATTGTCCGCAGAGGAGTTCTCCCGCTTCACGGAGCTGAACGGCAGCTATCTTGGAAAATTCGGGTTTCCCTTCATCTTCGCTGTCAAGGGCGCGGACAAGCACATGATCCTGGATGCTTTTGAAGACCGCCTAGAGAACACGCCCGAGATAGAATTCGGGACCGCCCTGGTTCAGATTTCTAAAATTTTTCGGTTTCGTCTGGAGGATAGGATATCTGAATGACGATGCGGAAACGCAGGCACTCAGCAGTGAAAACATTTTTATTCTAATATTACGTTACGTAAATTCATGTGCATTTAACTGCACTAAATTCGCCATTTTGATATAACTTTTGACTAATATATTCATTTAACGCTGGAAGGTTGATATTGGTCAACATACAATCCCGCTAGTCCGATTAATGATTAGCCGGCCTGATATCAGGCCGGGAATTTATTCCTGTTCGCAGCATTTTGAGGCAAGGCGGGGGCCGCATGCGTTTAACGGAAAGAACAGATATCGCGGTCCGGATCCTGATATTCCTGTCCCTTTTCAAGGGGCAGAAGGTGTCGATCGATCAGCTGGCAGAGCAATATATCGGACACCGCGCCCAGATCGTAGCCGCCGTTCAGCAGCTCAGAAAGGCCGGAATGATCGGGTCGATCCCAGGCCGCAACGGCGGCATCTGGATTGAAAAGGACCCCTCTGAGATTTCGGTCGCGGAAATTGTCCGCATGTTCGAAACCGATTTCGCCATGACCACCTGCATGAACCACAATGACGACTGCACCCTGATCGGCAGCTGCCGCCTGCCCAGGCTCCTGAATGAGGCCC
The DNA here is from genome assembly GCF_014842915.1 of Roseibium litorale. Lineage (GTDB taxonomy): Bacteria > Pseudomonadota > Alphaproteobacteria > Rhizobiales > Stappiaceae > Roseibium > Roseibium litorale. The sequence continues at coordinate 158,526 of NZ_JACYXI010000002.1, forward strand.
TGGCCCGGTTCTTCGAACCTCTGGAAGCCGCCACGATCGCCGATCTGATCGTCCCCAACGCCATGCGGATCATTGAAGGGAACCGGGAAGACACGGAGCGGGTGAAAGCCTTCACACCGGTCCGGGCGGAAACCGGTGCGTCATAGCCAGACGTTTATTGCCGCCTTTGCCGCTTAAGAAGCAGCCTGCATTCAATCAGGATTTCTCCGAGAGTGTCGTCGGTGTTCTCGATGATAATCGGTCGGAACGATCTAGGACAGCCGGTAAAGACGTCCCCCCTTTGGATGCTGCGCATGCGTGGCTAAATCTCAAGGCTGAGTACTTAGGGCGGTAGGGTGCCGATGGTTGACATTCTGCTGCCAGGCGGTCGCACAAGGAAGTAGCTACGAGGGCCCTTCTAAGACGGCTATATTTTCGAACGCGTTACCAGTCCAAGTATCGTCGGAAAGCTCCGGAGCCCTTGGCGATCCATGCCCTTTTGGCGCAATCATTATCTGTAGGCGTGGCAGGCCGTATGCAAAATCTGTATCGACGGCAGCCGCTGATGCCCTTAGAAGTAGGTTCAGTTGGCGACATCGTCGAAACTTCCTGATGAACATCTCTTGCAGAGGGCTGTCCTGAGGTAGCGCGATGCCGTTTTGTGGACTTTGAGGACTTGGCCCAATAGGTTTGGTCACCCCGGTCTAAAGTCATGCCTTTTGAACAAAGGGGCGAGATGAGAGAGTCGAACCAAAAGCCATTACTGATGACGTTCAAGCAGTCTGGAATTCAATTCATTGACGAGAACGGAGGCGGTGCAGGCGAACGTCTAGCCAATCCCCGAAGGCTAATTGAATGACCCCTCCTCCTGTCGCCCCCAAGATTTACCATATTGTCAATGTCGATAGGTTGCCTTCGATTATTGCGTCAGGGAAGCTGTTCTGCGATTCCACGATCGTTAACATGAATGCCGCTGGGACGACCATCGGTATGCGGACGATTAAGCAAAGACGTTTTGAGCTTCCGGTGAAGTGCTACAGCAATGCGGTGGTCGCAGATTTTGTGCCATTCTATTTTTGCCCTCGATCCGTGATGCTGTACGTCATTCATTGTGCGAACAGCCCAGAACTTGCTTACAAGGGTGGGCAGGGGCCTATTATCCACTTGGAAGCTGACCTTTATAAGGTGGTATCCTGGGCAAACGGAGCAAGGCAAAGTTGGGCGTTCAGTGGAAGCAATGCTGGTGCTGCTTACTCGTCGTTCTGGAATGATGTCGCTCAACTAAACCAACTGAACTGGCCCCACATAGAGACTAACCAGTGGGCTCAAGCAGACGTAAAAGAAGCTAAGCAGGCCGAGTTCCTCATGTATAAGTTTTTTCCTTGGCATCTGGTCGATAGGATAGCTACCCAAAATCTGGCAACCTATAATCAGGTGCAGAACAACCTCATTCCAGCGGCGCACAAGCCCCAGGTGGGATTAATCCCTGCTTGGTACTATTGAAGGAGGTTTCAATGATTACTTTCTTAAAGGGAGATATCCTCCAGGCAAACGCTGATGCCATTATCAACACGGTGAACTGTGTAGGTATCATGGGTAGAGGAATCGCCCTTCAGTTCAAAAATGTCTTTCCTGAAAATTTCAAAGCCTACGAATCGGCATGCAAGCGCGACGAGGTTAATCCCGGCCGCATGTTCGTATTCGAGACTGGCGAGTTGAGCCCACGCTACATCATTAACTTCCCGACCAAGCGGCATTGGAAAGGCAAGAGCAGGATCGAGGACATCGATTCCGGTTTGATCGACCTCGTGAAAGTGATCCAGCGTTTCCGGATCACGTCTATTGCCGTGCCACCTTTGGGCTCCGGGCTCGGAGGTCTTGACTGGAACGACGTCCGACCAAGGATCGTTGCTGCGCTTGAACCCTTGGATTCTGTGCAGGTATTGATCTATGAGCCTCATGGTGCCCCCGATGTTGCCGCTATTGCCAGAAATAAAAAAGTCCCGAAGATGAGCCCCGGACGAGCTGCGCTCGTAGCTCTTCTTCAGCGCTATCTCAACGGGTTAATGGATCCGTTTGTTACGCTGCTAGAGGCCCATAAGCTGATGTTCTTCCTACAAGAGGCAGGGGAGCCGCTCGGTCTGAAATATCGAAAGGCACCCTATGGACCGTATGCGGAAAACTTACGGCATGTTCTGCGGGACATCGAAGGTCATTTGCTTTCAGGTTATGCTGATGGCGGAGACGACCCCACAAAGCAGCTCTCCATTATACCAGGCGCAAAAGAGGACGCCGAAGCTTTCCTAAAAAATAGACCGGAGACGCTTCAAAGATTCGATCGGGTTGCAAACCTCGTGAGTGGTTTCGAAAGTCCATTTGGCCTCGAATTGCTTGCCACGGTCTGCTGGGTAGCGAAGAACGAAGGCGCGACTACAGCAAAGGAAGCGGAAGAGCTTGTTTACGCATGGAACGCGAGGAAGCGCAGGTTCAGCCCGCAGCATATCGAGCTTGCGCTTGAGACGCTGGCGGATCGTGGTTGGTTAATGTCCAGCATCAGCACGGGTGGCGCGAGCAGTAGCTCCATGCGGCGATCGATCACGATTGCTACTGCCGATACCGAACAATAACTCTCTCAGCTGAGAAACGACCCTATATGATGCTACGCTTTCAGGATGTTTCTAATTGAATTGTTGCTTTCAATCCGCCTTTAGCTCTCAGAGCAAGGGTGAGATTGGAACGGAGGCATTGGAGCTATATACGCTTTTGCGAGCGGCATTCTCGCAATACAGAACGATAGAAATGAAGGCGGGAAAAGCCGTAACATGTGAACAGCTTTGAGGAGCGTATCCAAGTCGGACAGCACAATCGAACAACTTCTATCGGATACCAAGCGAACCTGCGCACAAAAAAACGAGACTTGATCACTGCTCTGTCGAAGCAATTCGCTCTTTAAAACCATGGAATCAAGGGAAGTGGCGGATGGGGTGGGATTCGAACCCACGGAACGCTTCCACGCTCGGCGGTTTTCAAGACCGCTGCCTTAAACCACTCGGCCACCCATCCGTTGCCTTCCGTTTCCAATCTTGCGTGCGGAATGTCAAGCGCCTGCATGCCCGTGAAGGCTGTTCCTGACAGATATCCGCAAGCAGATGCCCGAAAACAAACAGCTCCCCGGGTCCTGGGCTGTGGATCCGGAGAGCTGAGAGAAGAGCTGCTGGCTCCCGTTCTTGGTGGGCAGGGCAGAGAACCAGCAGCTGAAGCCGGTGTGGCCGGCTGTCTCCGGGAGTGGGCGTCCCCGTTGACATGAGGAACTTTAGGCAGTGGAACGATTCCCGGCTGTGATGCGCATCACAGCTTGGCGCATTGGCAAAAATACGAGAGAAAGCGGAACCTGCGGCAATCCGCCTCCGGATGCGGCAGGTGCTGGCGGATGCGCCGGAAAGCGCAAATCTGTCCGGAAACCTCGCGGTTTTCAGCCCGCCTTGCTGCGGCAGCCGGACCGTTTCCGGCAAAAAGCATTGACCCGGGCGAACACCTATCGACGTGCCGTTCATGATGAGTTAATGAGTTTGCTATCTACATGGTTGCTGTGCGCTCTGGCGGGGGCTGGGCGCATCGCCGAGATGGGGACATCCAAGGCAAAATCCGGCTGGTGCCGGAGCCATCCGCAGCAGTTGAGGCGTGCCACCGGTGCGCAACCTGTGCGGATGATGGATAAACCCGTGTCCGGCAGCAGTAAGCATGTGTTGAATGCGTGTGCATGGGGCCGCCAGCGCGTACGAGGTAGGACGGCAGAATGCAGGATCGAAGCAACCGGTTTGAGCAGCAGGCCCAAACGCCTGAAATGCGGCAGGCGGGCGGCATCGCGTCCTCTTCTCCATCAAAGACAAAAACTGCGGGACCAGTGGCAGAAAAATCCAGATCCTCAGCAAAGTCCAATGTTTGGCCGATGCTCCGCACCGTGTCTTGCGTCATCGTCGCAGGCGGGATTGTCGCGGCTTGCGGAACAACGCAGCAGTCAACTTCCAAGTTCAGCCCGAAGAAATATGGCGTGAAAGGCAGCCCGCGCATCGTGGCCGACGGACAGCCCGTGCCCAAGGGAGGCGGACGCTCCATCGTCGGCAAGAAGTACAAGGTTGCCGGTAAATGGTATTATCCTAAGGAAGACCCGGATTATGAGGCAGTCGGCCTCGCATCCTGGTATGGCCCGACCTTCCATGGCCGCCAGACGGCAAATGGGGAAGTCTTCGACAAGCGCGCGATCTCCGCAGCGCACACCACCATGCCGCTGCCGTCCTATGCCCGCGTGACCAACATGAGCAATGGCCGCTCGATGATCGTGCGCGTGAATGACCGTGGCCCGTTCCATGGCAACCGCGTGATCGATCTGTCCGAGCGCGCCGCAAACCTTCTCGGCACCAAGGCAGCCGGTGTTGCCAAGGTGAAGGTGGAATATGTCGGCCCGGCCCGCATGGATGGCCGCGACGAGCAATATCTGCTTGCATCGCTCTCCGGCCCGGGCTCCGTGGCGCCAGGCGCGACCATGCCAGGCACGATGCTTGCACAGGCCACGCCTCCGGCTCCGCTGGACAACACGCCGGTGCTCAGCTACGGCGCAACGGCTCCGGCTCCCGCGCCCCGTCCTTATCTGACGGCTCTGACGCAAGTGGCCTCCGCAGCGCCAGCAGCGCCGGCCTATTCGGCGTCCGCCTCCTATGACATTGCCTATGACCCGGCCATCGCGTTCGAGGCTACGGCAACCAATGTTCAGGTGGCCTCTGCCAACACCTTCTCTCAGCCGGTCATCTCCACCGGGTCTCCCGTTGTCGAGACAATCCCGGCAGCCTATGTCGAGCCGATGGCTCCCGCGTCCGGAACGCTTGGCGTTCTGCGTGTTCCGGCGGGTGGCCAGATGTCGTCTCTCGTGAGCGGCAGCGCGGTTTCGTCCTACCGGGCCGACAGCCGGATCAGCGCAGCCCATGAGGCCGCTGCCAGCTTCAGTTCCGGGTCGATCCCGCTGGCGCAGCTCGTGAAGCTGCAGCAGGGCAGCTAGGCCTGCCTGCAACCATCAGATGACGAAAAGGGCGGTCTGGAAAATCCGGGCCGCCCTTTCTTGTTCCGGGCCGGGAAACAGGGCTATTGTGCCGGCATCGTGAGGCAAGGTGGAGGATGCGCGTGAGGGCACTTCGGGACAGAGGCGGCTTGCCGCCATTTTGGCGCGCCTTTGCTGCAAGGGGCGGTTTCGCGCTTCTTGCCGGACTGTCCGTGATGGCAGCAGCGTTGCTGCCCGCAGCGGCTGAAACGCTTGGCACCCGCGCGCCGGTCGCCTTCCTCTATGCCCCCGGCACCAGCACCAGCCTTTATCTCAAGGACGCGGACAAGGCTTTCGAACCAGGTTCCCTCGTCAAGGTGATGACGGCGGCGGCGGTCTTTGAGGCGCTCTCAGGCGGTGAGGTCACCCCGGAGACCACCTGCAAGGTCAGCGAGCACGCCTGGCGCACCGGCGGCGCACCGTCCCGCCGGGCCACCATGTTTGCGGCGATCAAGTCGGAGATCCCGGTGATGGATCTTCTGCGCGGTCTCCTGATTCACAATGCCAATGACGCAGCGATCGTGCTGGCCGAGTGTCTGGACGGCAGCGAAGAGGCTTTTGCGGGGCGGATGAACACACTGGCCGCCTCCCTTGGCATGAACGGCAGCCATTTCGTCAATCCGACCGGCTATGGCACGCTGGAGAACCCGGACAGTAAGGGCGAGGCGAGCCGGACCACCGCGCGGGACATGGCGAAGCTGGGGCAATTCATTCTGGAAAAGCACTGGGATTACTATCCGCTTTTTTCCGAACCGGAATTCACCTGGAACAACATCTATCAGCGCAACAAGAACCCGCTCCTCGGCGAGATCCGCGAACTGGATGGCATGGGCGCGGGACAGGCCGCGAGCGGCTTTTCAGGGCTCGCCTCCGTGGAGCGCAATGGCCGCAGGGTCATCGCGGTTGTCGCCGGACTTTCTGATGAAAAGACGCGTCTTGCGGCCATGAAGGAAGTGGTCGAGGGCGCTTGGGACTATTTCGCCGTCGAAAGGATCTTCGCCAAGGGCGAAACGGTGACCGAGGCCAAGGTCTTCGGCGGGACGGCGTCGACCGTTCCCTTGCGGACGGTCTCGGACGTGGATGTGCTGCTGCCGCGCGGCGGCACGCTGGACTATCGGCTGAGGGTTGTCTATTCGGGTCCCCTGAAGGCTCCCGTCAGGATGGGCACTCCGTCCGGCGAGATTCAGGTGCTCGGAAATGACGGCATCGTCTACCGCGCTCCGCTTGAAACAGCGGGTGAGGTTGATGAAGGCAGTCTCGAAGAACGGGCGCTTGGGGCGGTCAGTTATTATCTGTTCGGCTGGTTCTGAGGGCGGAAAAGATCCCGCCCAGATGGGAGACGGCTTGGAGCAGCACAGGATTGGGCAAGACGTGCAGGGACGGTTCATAACCTTTGAAGGCGGCGAAGGGGCAGGCAAGACCACCCAGATCAAGCGCCTGAAAAGCTATCTGGAAGACCGCGGCCGCAAGACGGTTGTCACCCGGGAGCCGGGCGGCTCGCCGGGTGCCGAGAAGATCCGCGAGATGCTGCTCTCCGGTGCGGCCCGGGATCTGGGGCCGCGCGGCGAAGCCATGTTGTTTGCTGCGGCCCGTGCCGATCACGTTGATCATACGATCCTTCCCGCGCTGGAGCGCGGCGAATGGGTGTTGTGTGACCGGTTTGCAGATTCCACCCGCGTCTATCAGGGCGAAGCTGGCGTGGATCCGGCCTATCTCGACCTTCTGGAGACTGCGGCGGTTGCCGGTGTCCGGCCGGATCTGACCATCCTCATCGATGTGCCGCCGGAGATCGGGCTTCAACGGGTGAATTCCCGGGCCGCGGAAACGGCTTCCGGAGGTCCAGACCGGTTCGAGGCGGATGATCTCAAGGTTCATGAGCGCCGCAGGGTGCTGTTTCTCGAACTCGCCAGAAGCCATCCCCAGCGCTTTGCCGTGATTGACGGGCGGCAGGATGCGGACAAGGTAACAGGGGATATCCGGAAGGCAGTCGAAGCTCATTTCGCGCTGGAAATCGGGGAGGGTGCCCATGGCCCGCGCGACTGAAGTGATTGAAGCGCCGGAAGTCGATTCACTGCCCGGCATCCCCTTGCCCCGTGAGCGGGCCGTGCTGGTCGGCCACAAGGATACGGAGCAGGAGCTGCTGGACGCCTATCGATCAGAGCGCCTGCATCACGCCTGGATCCTGGGGGGCCCGAAAGGCATCGGCAAGGCGACGCTTGCCTATCGTTTTGCCCGGTTTGCCATCGCCAATCCGGACAGGTTTGGAGCGGCAGTGGCTGTGGCCCGTGATCTCAGCGTGCCGGAAAATCATCCGGTCTTCCGCCAGATTGCTCAGGGCGCCAATCCGAATCTACTCCATCTGCGCCGCCCCTGGGACGAAAAGGGCAAGCGATTCAAGACGGAACTGCCGGTCGACGAGATTCGCAAGACCGTCTCTTTCTTCGGTACGACCGCGTCTGCCTCCGCCTGGCGGATCTGCATCGTGGATGCGGCGGATGACATGAACATCAGCTCGGCCAATGCCTTGCTGAAGATTCTGGAAGAGCCGCCTGCACGCTGCCTGTTCCTCGTTCTCTCCCATGCGCCGGGGCGCCTTCTGCCGACGATCCGTTCCAGATGCCGCCGGCTCGATATGTCGCCCTTGAGCGGCGATCAAATCGCTGAAGGCCTTAAAGGCCTGTGCCCCGAGGATTTGCCGGGATCTGCGGAAATGGCCGACCTGATCCGGTTTGCCGATGGCAGCCTGCGGTCCGCGCTGACGCTTCTGTCCGGCGATGGTCTGGCGATCAACCGCGGGTTCGTTCAACTTGCCGAACAGGCGCCCAATGTGGACCTGGCCGCTCTTCACGGGTTGGCTGATCTGGTCAGCGCCCGCGGCCAGACCGACAATTGGGAAAGCTTCCTGCATATTGCCCGCCAGTGGCTGCATCAGCGCATGCGGGCGGGCGCTCAGACGGGCACGCCGCAAGGTGCTGGTGAGGGTGACCGGCAAGGTCTCGGGCGTCTTGTCAGCTGGGCCGACATGTGGGAAAAGATGAACCGCGCGGCGGCGGATGCCGACGCACTCAATCTCGACAGGAAACAGGTAGTTCTCGACGTGTTCCGGACCCTTTCCCAGGTCATGCGAATGCCCCGGTAAGGGCACGAAGCGGAGCTGCCCCAAGAGCTCCCGAACCCTGTTTCCCGGACCTATCCGTCTTTCTTTTCAGGCGCCTGCGCCAGAACATTCAAGAGCGTCATGACCGACCGACAGAGCTATTACATCACGACCGCCATTTCCTATCCGAACGGCGCCCCCCACATCGGCCATGCCTATGAGGCAATTGCGACCGATGCCATGGCCCGTTTCCAGCGGCTCGACGGGAAGGATGTCTACTTCCTGACCGGCACGGATGTTCACGGCCAGAAGATGCTGCAGACCGCCCAGAAGGAAGGCATCACCGCCGCTGAACTGGCGAACCGCAATTCCGACCGGTTCCAGGCGATGGTCGAGGCGCTCGGCTGCACCAACAACGACTTCATCCGCACCAGCCAGGAGCGGCACTACAAGGCATGCCAGGAAATCTGGCGCCGCATGGCCGCCAACGGCGACATCTACAAGGACAGCTATTCCGGCTGGTACTCCGTCCGCGACGAAGCCTATTACCAGGAAGCGGAAACGGAAGTGCGTGAGGATGGCGTGCGCTATGGCCCGCAGGGCACTCCGGTCGAGTGGGTGGAAGAGGAGAGCTATTTCTTCAAACTGTCTGAGTATCAGGACAAGCTGCTTGCTCACTACGAAGCCAATCCGGACTTTATCGGCCCATCCGAGCGCCGCAACGAGGTCATGAGCTTCGTCAAGGGTGGCCTCAAGGACCTGTCCGTTTCGCGCACCACCTTCGACTGGGGTGTGCCTGTTCCGGGCGACGACAAGCACGTGATGTATGTCTGGGTGGATGCCCTGACCAACTACATCACCGGCGTTGGCTTCCCGGATGAGGAAAACCCGCTGTGGAAGCATTGGCCGGCGGATGCCCATATCATCGGCAAGGACATCATCCGGTTCCACGCGGTCTATTGGCCCGCGTTCCTTATGTCCGCAGGCCTGCCGCTGCCAAAGCGCGTCTACGCCCATGGCTTCCTGTTCAACAAGGGCGAGAAGATGTCGAAGTCCATCGGCAACGTCATCGACCCGTTCAATCTGATCGAAGCTTACGGTCTGGACCAGACCCGCTACTTCTTCCTGCGCGAAGTGCCTTTCGGCAAGGACGGCAATTACAGCCATGAGGCCATCGTCAACCGGATCAATGCGGATCTGGCCAATGACCTCGGCAACCTGGCGCAGCGCTCCTTGTCGATGATCTTCAAGAACTGCGACGGCAAGCTGCCGGCGCCGGGCGCCTACAGCGCGGAAGACAAGGCCATTCTGGATCAGGCTGATGCCATGCTGGCAACCTGCCGGGCTGCCTTCAACCGTCAGGAACTGCACCTGGGCCTTGCCTGTGTTTGGGAATGCGTGGCGGAAGCCAATCGCTATTTTGCGGCACAGGAGCCCTGGGCCCTCAAGAAGACCGATCCGGAACGCATGGGCACGGTGCTCTACACCACCGCCGAAGTGATCCGCCAGATCGCGATTCTGGCCCAGCCGGTGACACCGGTGGCCGCCGCCAAGCTGCTCGACAACCTGTCTCTCGCCGGAGAGGACCGTGTCTTTGCCAAGCTTGGGCCGGACAACCGCCTGACGCCGGGAGCAAGCATTCCCAAGCCGGAAGGCGCGTTCCCGCGTTATGTCGAGCCGGAAACGGAAGCTGCAGGTTGACGACCAACCTATCCACTCGTCATCCCGGACGCAGCGAAGCGAAGATCCGGGATGACTAGGCGGCAGGTTTTCATTTTCTCAGACGCCACTATCTATTGGCCTTCTCATTCAAACAATCGGCAAAGCCTCTCATGATCGTAGACAGTCACTGCCATCTCGACTTCCCGGATTTTGATGGAGAACGGGATGAGCTTATCGCCCGCGCCCGCGAAGCAGGTGTGGAGCTGATGGTGACGATCTGCACGCGGATCCGGAAGTTCGGCCAGATCCGGGCCATCGCGGAGCAGTATGACAATGTCTATTGCTCGGTCGGCACTCATCCGAACAATGCGACGGAAGAAAAGGGTATTCCGGCCTCGGAAATCCTGGAGCTGACAAAGCACCCGAAGGTGGTCGCCATCGGCGAGGCGGGACTCGACTATTTCTACGATTACGCCAAACCGGAAGACCAGCAAGCGGGCCTTCGCACCCATATTGCTGTGGCACGCGAAACCGGTCTACCGCTGGTGATCCATTCGCGTGACGCGGATGCGGACATGGCAGCGATCCTGGAGGAGGAGATGGGGAAGGGGGCCTTTCCGGCCATCCTGCACTGCTTCTCGTCGGGACTGGATCTGGCGCTAAAGGGCGTCGAGCTTGGCCTCTATGTGTCGTTCTCGGGTATCCTGACCTTCAAGCGCTCAGAGGAAATCCGGGATATTGCCCGCCAATTGCCACTGGACCGGCTTCTGGTAGAGACGGATGCGCCCTATCTTGCGCCTCAACCCCGGCGCGGCAAGCGCAACGAACCGGCCTATACGGCGATGACTGCAGCCGTGCTGGCCGAGACTTGCGGCCTGTCCTATGAGGACATGGCCCGTCAGACGAGCGAGAACTTCTTCCGGCTGTTCAAGAAAGTGCCGCGTCCTGCCGAATTTGCAGGAGTTTCCTGATGACGAACGACCTGACGATCACCATTCTCGGCTGCGGCTCCTCCGGCGGCGTGCCCCGGATCGGCAATGACTGGGGCGCTTGCGATCCGGCCAATCCGAAAAACCGCCGCCGCCGCTGCTCGATTCTGGTCGAGCGCCAGTCAGCCACCGGTAAGACCACGGTTCTGATCGATACGGGGCCGGACCTGCGCGAACAGATGCTGAGCGCCAATGTTCAGGCTCTGGACGCTGTTATCTACACCCACGCCCATGCGGATCATCTGCATGGTATCGATGACCTGCGCATGTTCGCGATCCGAACGAAAAAGCGGGTCCAAGCCTATATGGACGGGGCGACGCTCGCCCGGATCCAGGAAGCTTTCGGCTACTGTTTCAGGACACCTTACGGCTCATCCTATCCGCCGATCATGGAAGCAAATCTGATTGAGGCAGGCAAGACCGTGCGGATCGACGGGGAGGGTGGACCGATCAGCTTCCTGCCGGTCGAGGTGGTCCACGGCGACATCAATGCGCTCGGTTTCCGCATCAACGACCTCGCCTATCTGCCTGATGTATCGGACATTCCGGCGGCGTCCGCGGTGCATTTCAAGGGCCTGAAGACCTGGGTCCTCGATTGTCTGCGCCACGCGCCGCATCCCAGCCACTTCAATCTGGACGATGCTCTCAAGTGGATTGCGGACATGGCGCCGCAAAAGGCAGTGCTGACCAATCTTCACAATGACCTGGACTATCTGGCTCTTGCCAGAGAGTTGCCGGAGCAAATCACCCCCGCCTTTGATGGTATGGTGATCAAGGTTTAGAGCGTGTCGTATTTGACCGGATTCTGGATTCCCTTTGGTGTTGATCCGTGATTCCCTGCTTTACATCGAAACAGGGAGGTGTTGATGGGCAAGCCACATCCTTTGGAACTCCGGCAGCGTGTTGTTGCGCATGTCGATGCGGGTCATACGCACAGATCGGCGGCAGCGCGGTTCGCCGTTTCGGTCAAATTCGTCAATGACATGGTCAAGCTGAAGCGTGAGACCGGGGCGCTGTCGGCCAAACGGCAGGGCAATCCGGGCATTGGCAAGCTGACACCCCATGCGGACTGGATCCGCTCCCAGGTCGCAGCGAAGAGCGACATCACATTGGATGAGCTGGTGGTTCTGCTGGCGCGCGAGAAGCAGATTACCGTCCACCGTTCTTCGGTCGGGCGCCTGTTCCAACGGCTTGGGCTGACGCACAAAAAAAGACCTGCAAGCGCTTGAGCAGAAGCGGGCGGATGTCGCAAGTCAACGGTATTGCTGGATCGTCCATCGCCAGCCCTTCATGGCCCATATGCTGGAGCGCCTTGCCTTCCTGGACGAAACCTGGCTGAAAACCAACATGGCCAAGCGCACCGGCTGGGCCCCACGCGGCCAAAGGCTTGTCGATCATGCGCCCTTCGGCCACTGGCGCACGCAGACCTTTGTCGCGGCCCTGCGCCATGACAGGCTGGCCGCGCCCTGGATCATCGACGGCACGATGAACCGGGCGACATTCAACGTCTATGTCGAAACCCAACTCGCGCCGACGCTCAGGAAAGGCGACGTCGTCATCCTCGACAACCTGTCCAGCCACAAAAGCCCCCGCGCTGAGCAGGTCTTGCGCGAGCGCGGCGCATGGTTCCTCTTCCTCCCGCCTTACTCACCGGACCTGAACCCCATTGAGATGGCCTTCTCAAAGCTCAAAGCCCTGATGCGAAAAGCCGCCGCAAGAACATACCAAGACCTGTGGAACGCAGTCGGGCACGTCTGCAATCTCTTCCCCGAGGAGGAATGCTACAACTTCTTCAAAGCCGCAGGGTATGGAACTAATTAAAACCGACACGCTCTAGAGCTGGCCCAATGCAGTCAGGAGCAAAGGTTCAGCGCTGCGGCTCAGTGCCATAGGCTGCTAGAAAAACGTCCACGGCCGAGGCAACGTGCCGTTCGATTTCTTCCGGCGCGGGCGACCCTTCCACATTCAGGAGAATGCGGCGAAGAAGCTGGGATACGCAGAGGCTGAAGAACTGGCCGGCTGCCATTTCAACATCGCAGTCCGTCTTCAGTTCGCCTGTAGCGATCCGTGTTTTGAAAAAAGCCGCCAGTTTGTCTGTGCCACGCTTGGGCCCGGCTTCATAAAGCAGAGCGCCGAACTCGGGGAATTGCTCTGCCGCGCCAACAACCATCCGGAACGTGGAGACCCTTTCCGGCTGGCACATCTTGCTCACATAGGCAAGACCAGTGCGGTAGAGAACTTCCCGGACAGGTGCGGGGTTCTGGGTGAGCATCAAGCCCCGTTCCGCCTGATCGGCCCGTTCCCAGATAATCAGCGCTTTGAACAGCTCCTCCTTGTTGGGGAAATAGACATAGAGAGTTCCCTTGGAGACGCCCGCTTCCCTGGCAATCATCTCCATGCTGGCGCCGTCGTAGCCCCTGGCCCGGAACACGACCCGCGCCCCCTCTAGAATTTGAAGCCGCTTCGCCGGTTCCGCCGGAGCTTCCGGCTGTGCGGCCTGATCTGCATTCATGATCTTTCCCCGTCCTCCCCCGAAAGGAAACGCACCTTCCCAATTCAAGCCTCAGCCCCGGTTGCCCGTCAAACCCGTCCCACGAAATAAAGGGGGATAGTTTCGAAGTGCCAAGCTGAACTTGCACTGCGAAGTGTACTTTGCTATGTTGAATTGACCGAACCGTTCAGTCAACAGCATCCGCAGCCGTCTTTCTCCCAAGCAACGGCGATCACAAACGGTTGAACGGCAGATTTATTGGGGCATTTCCGTGAGCGAAAAGATTGAAGCACCGGCTGAAGCGCCGCAAACCAAATCCGTTGCGTCCGGACCCGCCAAGCAGAAGAGCGGCAAGGCCAAGAAGATCCTGACCATCGTCCTGCTGGCCGGCGTCAGCCTGTCCGGGTTTGAAGGCTACAAGTGGTGGACACATGGCCGCTTTGTCGAAGAGACCGATGATGCCTATGTGACTGCCGATATCACCACTGTTCTGTCCAAGGTCTCCGGCTATGTGTCGGAAATCGCGGTCTCAGACAATGAAATTGTCCGGCAGGGCGACGTCCTGCTGACCATTGACGACGGCGATTACAAGCTGGCCTTGCAGGCTGCCAAGGACGCGCTCAACAGTGCAAAGGTGACCGTCAACCGGATCGGCGATCAGATCAAGGCTGGCGAAGCCTCCGTTCTGGAAGCCCGGGCCGGGGTTAAGTCCGCAGAAGCCGCTCTTGAAGATTCCAACCTGACCTACAAGCGCCAGGAGAGCCTCACCAAGAGCAGCGTCGCCAGCCAGGCAACACTCGACAGCGCCCGCACATCACAAATGAGTGCCGAGGCCAAGCTGGAACAGGCCAAGGCCGCCGTTGCCATCGCGCAGGCGAATATTGCCGTTCTGCAGGGCCAGAAGAAGGAAGCCGAGCAGGCAGTCAAGTCGGCCCAGACCTCGCTTGAAAAGGCGCAGAGAGACCTTGACTTCACCATTGTGCGGGCCACCGTCGACGGCATCGTCGGCAACCGGGCCGCACAGGTCGGGTCTTTCCTGCAGGCAGGCAGCCGCATTGCGGCGATCGTTCCCCTGAGCGAGGCGCATATTTCCGCGAATTTCAAGGAAACCCAGCTGGGTGAAATCCGGCAGGGCGCAAGCGTCAAGGTGTCGGTCGACGCCTATCCCGACGCAACCCTGACCGGCAAGGTGGAAAGCATTTCCCCGGCGACCGGCTCGGTCTTCAGCCTGCTGCCTTCGGAGAACGCGACCGGCAACTTCACCAAGGTTGTCCAGCGCGTTCCGGTCAAGATTGTTGTGGCTCCGGAAGAACTGGCAGCTCATCCGCTGCGCGCCGGTATGTCCGTCATCGTTGAAGTCGACACCCGGACGGGCGGCGAAGGCAAGCCTGCGGAACTGGCATTCAAGAACTGACCGTCAAAACTGGCAGGCATCGAGAGCATAAGAAATGTCCGAAGCGGCAGCCCCAGACACGATCGACAAACGGAAGCTCTTCACCTTCCTTTGCATGGTCTTCGGCATGTTCATGGCGATCCTGGACATTCAGATCGTCTCGGCCTCCTTGTCAGAGATCCAGGCGGGGCTGAGCGCTTCTCAGGATGACATTGCCTGGGTCCAGACAGCTTATCTGATCGCCGAGGTGATCATGATCCCGCTGTCGGGGTATCTGTCGCGCATGCTGTCGACACGCTGGATGTTCACGCTCTCTGCCGCAGGTTTCACGGCCATGAGCCTGATGTGTTCGACCGCCACCACGATCAACGAAATGATTGTCTGGCGGGCGCTTCAGGGCTTTCTCGGCGGCGGCATGATCCCGACCGTGTTTGCCTCGGCCTATACGATCTTTCCGCGCAGCAAGTTCAGCATCATCTCTCCGATGATCGGTCTGGTCGCGACCCTTGCGCCGACCATCGGCCCGACGCTTGGCGGCTATCTGACCGAATACGCCTCCTGGCACTGGCTGTTCATCATCAATGTCATCCCTGGCATTCTGGTGACCATCGCCGCCGCAACCCTGATTGATTTTGACGAGCCGGATTTCAGCCTGTTCGACCGGTTCGACTGGGTGGGCTTTGCCGCCATGGCGGTCTTTCTCGGATCGCTGGAATATGTGCTGGAGGAGGGGGCTTCCGACGACTGGTTCCACAGCGAGGAAATCGTTTTCTTCGCAACACTGACGGCCTTTGGCGCCCTCGTCTTCTTCTGGCGGTGCTTCACCGCAGAAGAACCGGTTGTCGATCTGCGCGCCTTCAGCGACAAGAATTTCGCCATGGGCAGCATTTTCAGCTTCACCATGGGCATCGGTCTCTACGGGCTGACCTATCTCTATCCGGTCTATCTGAGCGGTATCCGCGGCTACACATCTCTGCAGATCGGCGAGACCATGTTTGTCTCCGGCCTTGCCATGTTCATGGCCGCACCGCTTGCAGGACGCTTGATGGGCATACTGGACCCGCGGCTGATGATGGGCCTGGGCTTTGCCGGCTTCGCGCTTGGAACATGGATGGTCACGGGCCTGACCCATGACTGGGATTTCTGGGAGCTGTTCGTGCCGCAGATCCTGCGCGGTGTTTCCCTGATGATCAGCATGGTGCCGATCAACAATATCGCGCTTGGCATGCTGCCGCCGCACATGATCAAGAACGCATCGGGTCTGTTCAATCTGACGCGAAACCTGGGCGGCGCTGTCGGTCTTGCACTCATCGGGACGGCTCTGACCAACCGTCAGGACTTTCATTATGAGCGTCTGTCTGAGAGCCTCAACTGGACGCGGCCTGTCGCCACGGAGACGCTGGATGCCATGACCCGCGCCTATTCCAGCCTCGGGTCCCTGTCGGAAACGGCGGCCTTGAAGGCCTTGTCCGGCATCGTGACCCGAGAGGCGTTCGTGATGTCTTTTGCCGATGTGTTCCTGATCCTGACCGGTCTTTTCACAATGCTCCTGTTTGCGCTTGTCTTCGTTGACAAGCCCAAGGCAGGGGTGAGCGGCGGGGGCGGGCACTGACCCCCACCTCCGGCCCCGCCGCTGCATTTTTCCCGGATTTCCTCTGAAGCCATCTGAGAAACCTGCGAAAATTCTTTGATTTCTGACGATTTTTCCGTAAATTACACGAATGGAACAAGACGGGAACAAAATATCCGGAACCTTTGGCTCAGTGGGGATTGGCCAAGGCAGTTCACAAGAGAGGCGTGCCCGGAAGCCTTCCGGGCAAAAGCGGCTCAAGCTGCCGGCAGAAGACCGGCTGACCCGGTCCGCGATCCATTATCTCGACAGATACGGCTCATCTTCGGAAAACCTGCGCCGCGTTCTCAGCCGCAAGGTAGACCGTGCGGCCAGGTTTCATGACAAGGATCCCGCTGACTTTTCCGGTCTGATCGACGCCGTTGTCGAGAAATGCATCCGCTCGGGAATGGTCAATGATCAAGCCTTTGCCGAAGCGAAAGTTGCCGCAGACAGACGCCGTGGCCGGTCACAACGGCAAATCGCCATGAGGCTCCGGTCCAAGGGCGTTGCCGCCGATACCGTCGCTGGCGTACTTGAGCGCGACGAGACAAGCGATCTGGAAGCAGCCCGGATTGCAGCCCGCAAGAAGCGCATCGGTGCCTGGCGTCCGGAGCCGTCCCGCAAGGACCATCGCGACCGCGATCTGGCCGCGCTGTGCCGCGCCGGGTTTTCCTATCAGACAGCCCGTTGCGTGATCGACGAAGATCCGGACTCCGATGACAGCAGCGCAGCGGATGAGACCCAATGATGCAGAAGTTCCGGTCCGGGCAGCTTGATATCTAGGACGGAACCAAACGATAGACGGCCAAGCCGCTGAGGCAGACCGGACACGGAATACACGGCAGTTTCAGACCCGGCAGCGCCGTATTTTACCTAATCCAATATAGTTCCATAATCTACATTATCCGATTTGGCATATAGCTGCCATTTGGTGACCACACATGGACTTGGGCTGGCTAGAGATGCAGCCCTCTCGCGTTCCTGAAGCTGTTCACTGTCAACCGTTGGAAGGACGACCGGCCTTCACACAACTGAGCGCCGACAGAGCCGCAATGTCTTTGATCACCAAGTTGCAACATGAACTGAACCGGCTGGACGCCATCCAGAAGATCCGGGATCGCAGCTAAGGTTCGCCCTGCTGCAAGAAGACCTTCCAAGGGCTGCTACAGATTGAGGTGGAACAGATTGTGGGTCAGCGCCCAGATGAAACCGGTCACCGTCACCACCGAGGCGATGGTGCCGATCAGGACGAAGCTCGAAGCCCGCTGCACATAGACGTTATATTGCTGGGCAATGACGAAGACATTGGTCGCAGGTGGCAGACAGGCCATGAGAATCGCCGTTGCGACCCAGACCGGATCGAAGCCGCCGATCCAGGACAGAAGCAGAAACACCAGCAGCGGGTGAACAAGCAGCTTCACCACCAGAACGGCGGGCAGTTCCAGCGGGATCCGGTTGGCAGGCCGCAGCGCAACGCTGACGCCCATGGCAAAGAGCGCACAGGGCGCTGCCGCACCGCTCAGATATTTCAGCATGGTGTCGATGGCGGTCGGCGGGCGGAAGCCGATGGCCGCCGCGCCGACGCCCGCAATCGTCGCCAGGATGAAGGGATGCGAGAAAACGCGCCAGACGATGCGCTGCAGCGTCTTGGTGATCGGCTCCTTGTCCGTACCGCCGACCGCCATCATCAGCGGTGCGAGAATGAAGAGCAGCGTGTTGTCGAAGCACAGGATCAAGGCGGTCGGCACGGTTGCCGCAGGCCCCAGAACCGCGAGCGTCAGGCCCGGCCCCATGTAACCGATGTTGGAATACGCACCCGCAATTCCGAGAACGGTCGATTCCGGTATGTTGCCGCTGGTCGCCAGAACGCCGATGCAGAAGGCAATCGCGAAGACTGTATAGGTGGTGAAGGTCGTCGCTGTCACGAAGGACAGGTCCGTCAGCTGCTCGATCGGGGTTTCCGACAGGAGCCGGAAAAACAGAGCGGGCAATGCGATATAAACGATGAAGAAATTCATCCAGGCAAGACCGGCCTCCGGAAGCTTCCGGAACTTGCCAGCGGCAAAGCCCAGGAAGATCAGCCCAAAGAAGGGAAAGGCCAGCGCGATGACGTCCTGCATGAAGAAATCCAGATGGGTCTTTGCGCATAAAGCGCGGGAGCCGGCAGTTTGCGAAGTCTCCCGGCGCATCGGGCGGCTTGCATACGGCGGACAGCTTGGATAATCACGCCTAACCGTTTCACCCTTGAGGGTCAACGGCAGGTCTGACGAGATAGAGCCCTGTTCACCGGGCACTCACAAGGTCTGCTTCGGTCCGTTCGGTACTGACTGGCATATGAACCTGACAAAACGCCTAGTGAAGTTGCGCTATCACATTGAAGCTCTTGGCTTGCGGGGAGCCGTGTGGCTTTTCCAGCTGATTCCGGTGGATGCGGCGTCAGCCGTCATGGGGTTCCTGTGGCGCAAGCTCGCCCCGCTCAATCCGCGCCACAAGCGGGCCTTGCGGCATCTGGAGCTGGCCCTGCCCGAGACGACCCCGGAAGAGCGGGAACGTATCCTCAGCGGCATGTGGGACAACCTCGGACGTGTTGCTGCGGAAACCTTCCACATTCCCGAACTATTGAAGCAGGATGAAAGGTTCGAGCTGGTCGCCGACGAGCTGACCCGGAAAGTCATCGCGGGTGAGCAGCCCATTGTCTTTGTGTCCATGCATTCGGGCAATTGGGAGCTTTGCGTTCAGCCGCCGACCCGCGCCGGTGTAGCCCTCGCCGGGGTCTACCAGGCCCTCAAGAACCCCTATGCGGACGAGTTGCTGCGCGATATGCGCAAGGACCTCTACAAGGCGGGCCTTTACTCCAAGGGGCACCAGACCGCCCGCAAACTGGTCAGCATCGTGCGCGGCGGCGGCACCGTCGCCATCATGAGCGACCTGCGCGAGGTCCGGGGCATCCGGGTCCCCTTCTTTGGACGGGAGGCCTATGCGACGCCGGTTCCGGCCAGTCTTGCCCGCTCCTGCGGCGTTCCCATCGTCGCCGGCCGCGTGATCCGCAAGGATGGCGTCAGGTTTCTGATCGAGGGACGGGGCATCACCGTGCCGCAAACCGACGACCGCAAGGCGGACATTCAGGCGGCAACGGAAGAGATACACAGGGTCTTTGAAGGCTGGATCCGCGAATATCCGGAACAATGGATGTGGATCCACCGCAAGTGGGCCGGAAGCTGATCCCGCAGGTTCCCCAACACCGGTCCCATTCATGCTGGTGAACGGGCTGGCTGGCCCCTCCTTTCGGCGGATGGTTGCACCGCACCAATCCGGCTATAGAGTGGGAAAGATCCAGCTTGCAGCGGAAGGACCGTGCCATGAAGACGCCCCGTGCCTTTTATCAGCCCCTCGCCATCGGCGCCCCCTCCCCGTATCGCGAGCTTCCCGTCTCGCTGGAGCGCATGATCCATTTCGTTCCCCCGCATCTGGAAAAGCTGCGCGCCAAGGTGCCGGACCTGATTTCCAGGGTTGACGTCATTCTCGGCAATCTGGAAGACGCCATTCCCGCAGATGCCAAGATCGATGCCCGGCGGGGTTTCATCCGCATGGCGGAAGAAAACGACTTCGGCCAGACCGGGCTTTGGACACGGGTCAACTGCCTCAACAGCCCGTGGTTTCTGGACGATCTGATGGAGATTTTGCCGGCGGTTGGAAACAAGCTTGATGTCATCATGCTGCCCAAGGTGGAAGGCCCCTGGGACATCCACTACCTCGACCAGCTTCTGGCTCAGCTTGAGGCCCGCTCCGGCATCACCAAACCGATCCTGATCCACGCGATTCTGGAAACGGCTGAAGGGGTCAAGAATGTCGAGGCAATTGCCGCGGCGAGCCCGCGCATGCACGGCATGAGCCTTGGACCTGCGGACCTGGCGGCCTCCCGCGGCATGAAGACCACCCGGGTTGGCGGTGGTCATCCGGACTATTCCGTTCTGTCCGATCCGGCGGGCGACGGCGCACCGCGGACCGCCTATCAGCAGGATCTGTGGCATTATACAGTCGCCAAGATGGTGGACGCCTGCCTGTCCTATGGCCTGAAGCCCTTTTATGGCCCGTTTGGCGATTTCTCCGACCCGGCCGCCTGCGAAAGCCAGTTCCGCAACGCCTTCCTGATGGGATGCCTGGGCGCCTGGTCCCTGCATCCGAGCCAGATTGATCTGGCAAAGAAGGTGTTCAGTCCGGAGCCTTCAGAAGTCGCCTTTGCGCTGAAAATCCTTGACGCCATGCCTGACGGAACCGGCGCGGTCATGATCGACGGCAAGATGCAGGATGACGCCACCTGGAAGCAGGCAAAGGTTATTGTCGATCTCGCCAAGCTGGTCGCCAGCAAGGATCCTGAATTGGCACAGGTTTACGGTCTTTAGAGATTCGGTATAATAGTCTGGAGGAAGGAAGGAACTGCCCCCTGCCCGCTTCAAGGCCATCGCCAGATCAGGTGGTGAGGCCGGAACCGGCAAGGCAGGTCAGGTAAGGAAAATGCGTACGGCGAAGTTCAAAATCGGTCAGGTCGTGCGGCACAGGGTCTACCCGTTCCGTGGTGTCATCTTCGATGTCGACCCGACCTTCAGCAACACCGAAGAATGGTGGGACGCCATTCCGGAAGAAGTCCGGCCCGTACGTGATCAACCCTTCTATCATTTGCTCGCCGAAAACGAGGAGACGGAATATGTCGCGTATGTCAGCGAGCAGAACCTCGTTCCCGACCTGACCGGCGAGCCGATCCGCCATCCCCAGTTGCTGGAGATCTTCGAGGAAGGCTCCGACGGCACCTACACGCCCCGGTCGGTCGAGATCCACTAGAGCGTGTCGCGTTTAATCGCTTTCATATCCGGCCGCTTTGAAGAAGTTGTAGCACTCCTCCTCGGGGAAGAGATTGCAGACGTGCCCGACGGCGTTCCACAGGTCTTCATAGGTTCTGGCGGCAGCTTTCCTGATCAGGGCTTTGAGTTTCGAGAAGGCCAATTCGATGGGGTTCAGGTCTGGTGAGTATGGCGGCAGGAACAGGAACCATGCGCCGCGCTCGCGCAGGATCATTTCTGCGCGGGGGCTTTTGTGGCTGGACAGGTTGTCGAGGATGACGACGTCGCCTTTCCTGAGCACCGGGGCGAGCTGCGTTTCAACATAGACGTTGAATGTGGCGCGGTTCATCGCGCCGTCGATGACCCAGGGTGCGGCCAGCCTGTCATGGCGCAGGGCCGCGACAAAGGTCTGCGTGCGCCAGTGGCCGAAGGGCGCATGATCGACAAGCCTTTGGCCGCGTGGGGCCCAGCCGGTGCGCTTGGCCATGTTGGTTTTCAGCCAGGTTTCGTCCAGGAAGGCAAGGCGCTCCAGCATATGGGCCATGAAGGGCTGGCGATGGACGATCCAGCAATGCCTTTGGCGCGCCACATCGGCCCGCTTCTGCTCAAGCGCTTGCAGGTCTTTTTTTGTGTGTCAGCCCAAGCCTTTGCAGCAAGCGCCCAACCGAAGAACGGTGGACGGTAATCTGCTTCTCGCGCGCCAGCAGAACCACCAGCTCATCCAATGTGATGTCGCTCTTCGCTTCGGCCTGGGAGCGGATCCAGTCCGCATGGGGTGTCAGCTTGCCAATGCCCGGATTGCCCTGCCGCTTGGCAGACAGCGCCCCGGTCTCACGCTTCAGCTTGACCATGTCATTGACAAACTTGACCGAAACGGCAAACCGAGCAGCTGCCGACCTGTGCGTATGACCCGCATCGACATGCGCGACAACGCGCTGCCGAAGTTCAAAAGGATGTGGTTTGCCCATAACGTTCCCCTTGTTCCGGTTCAAAACAAGGAATCACGGATCAATACCAATGGGAATCCTGAATCTGGTCTGAAACGACACGCTCTAAAAGTCCAAGGCTGAATTTGGACAGATGCCGGACCTAACCGGCCTCGCGCTACTTGCTGGCCCGCCGTTTCTGCCGCCGCTACCTTCTCATTTGCGCAAAAGTTTAGGGAACTCACGTCATCCCAGCGCAGGCTGGGATCCAGTAACCTTCGGATTTTTTTATTTCAATAAGGCTCGCACGGAGTACTGGATCCCGGTCTTGGTGCAGAGGCACCAAACCGGGATGACATGCCGGTAGGTCTTTTGGGGCGGACTGCCCGCGCCTTGGGGTATTTCGGAGAACGCATGGACTCTACTTGCGGGTCACTCCGCGCTCGATTCGCACGTTGTGTTATCGAAATCTTGAAAAATCAATGCATTGAGCCTGATTTGCGGCCACTCAACGAGTGAGCTATACTTGAAAACTTATTTTTTATGAAAAACAGGTTAAGAATTTGAACCTTGTCATTAACGTAGATCATGTCGAAGAGGAGTGCAACATTAAAATTGGATTTTTCCCACACGATGAGGAGGTAGACCCTGAGGACGACTGGCACTGGAACAAAAGGGAAGAGTTTTTAGACTATTTTGGCTATGATCCATCGGAACAGCTGGAAGTGTTCGAAGACTACTTAAATTTAGGCGTGAATTAAAAACGCCGCCCCTGGGGGACGGCGTCTTCAGATCTTCAAGCTTGCCGGCTGCGCAGATTACTGCGGCTTGCCGTCCGCATTCTTCTGAGCGTCGATCAGCTTCTGGCGGGCTTCGTCGGCGCGGCGCTGCAATTCGTTCTGCAACTCTTCCTGCTTGCGCTGCAGTTCGGCAACGTCGGTCGGTGCGCCGGTGTAGACCTTGGTGAAGCCTGCAAGGGTCAATTCCATCGGAATCGGCTTTGCCTGCTGGTTCAGCGTGGTCAGGATCAGTTTGCCGCCAGCTTTCAGCGTGCCAATGAAGGCATCGTCGACAACCAGCTCGGAATAGCAGGCGTTCGGGAAACAAATCCCGTACTTGCCTTCGGACTGCTTACCTGCATCGACCTGAACGCGCAGGCCCGGCTGAATCAGCATTCCCGGCGGGACGGCGATCAGAAGGGTCTTGCGGGCTTCGCCTTCGATTTCACGCAGCGCAACAGACGCCAGGAACTGGCCGGTGTTGGTGCGCAATTCCTGAGTGATGAGGCAGATCTGCTTGTTGACCTTGGGGTCCTTGTTACAGACCTTGATCCAGGGGGATTCATCCCCTTCGCTCTGCGCAGCAGCGCCTGTCACCGAAGAGGAGATTGCCAGTGCAGCAAACGCACAGCCGATCAATCCTCTTTTGAAAAAACTCGTCATTCGAACCTTCCTCAAACGTTCGTCCGCGAACCTACCGCCGTTCTGCTGCATTCACGCGCCAACTTCAAGTGCTGCGGCCAGCGGTTTATCGCCCGGCGCACCGTTGACCGATGAATAGGGCAAGAGGGTGGCGGAATTGCAACGCTAACGCTTTCAACGTGTGTGTTTTCAAATCACCTTTACAAAGCAGCTCCACCTGCACTGCTTGCCCTCGCGAAGTCAATATCTTCTCTTGAATGTTGCATAAATGGAGTTTGTTTTGAAGCGATTGGGGCACCAGAATGGGCCTTGTGTTAACATCACCCAAGAATCAAAGCCGGACTTGAGCCCTTGAATATGATGCAATCCGCTTTTTGCCGTTTCCTGTCCCGGATCGGCCTGCCGGTCCAAGCGGCCTGCGCGCTGGTGTTTGTGGTCTCGGCCCTCGCCCCGCTCTCTGTAGAGACCGCTCTTGCGGAAGAGGCAGCGGTGCCCTCCGTCAGCGCCATTGCCATGCATGGCGAACCGGCTCTGCCGCCGGATTTCAAGTCCCTGCCCTTTGCAAACCCGGATGCGCCCAAGGGGGGCGTGCTGACGCTTGGGGTTCAGGGCACGTTCGACAGCATGAACTCCTTCATCATCCAGGGCGGCTGGACCAGTGCCCGCGGCATGCGCGAGCGGGAGTTCGGCAACAACGTGCTGGAAAGCCTGATGATGCGCTCCTATGGTGAGCCCTTCACGCTCTACGGGCTTCTGGCTGAAAGCGTGCGCATGCCCAACAGCCGGGAATGGATCGAATTCACGCTCAATCCCGATGCGAAGTTTTCCGACGGCACGCCGGTCACTGTCGAGGACGTGGCTTTCTCTCTCGATATCATCCGGGACAAGGGGCGACCGCCGTTCCGCAACTGGTACAAGCAGATCGTCCGCAAGGAGTTTCCGGCGGAGCGGACCATCCGTCTCGTGTTCGAAAATGGCGATAACCGCGAGCTGCCTTTGCTGATCGCTTTGGCGCCGGTCTTCTCGAAAACTTCAACGGATGCGGAGAGTTTCGACAAGTCCTCTCTCAAACCGCTCGTCGGCTCGGGTCCTTACGTCTTTTCCGAGATTGATCCGGGCAAGCGCACGGTTTTGAAGAAGAACCCGGATTATTGGGCAAAGGATCTGCCGGTCAAAGCCGGGTTCGACAATTTCGACGAGATCCGGGTGGAGTATTTCCGCGACGAGACAACGCTTCAGGAAGCCTTCAAGAAGGGGCTGATCGATGCGTTGAAATTCGGTGACCCCACCCGCTGGGCCACCGGCTTTGACTTTCCCGCTGCCAAGGACGGACGGGTCAAGCAGCTTTCTGTGGAGCTGGGCATTCCTGCCAATACGCAGGGAATCGCTTTCAACACCCGCCGGGAGGTCTTTCAGGATGTGCGGCTGCGCCGGGCCCTGTCCATGCTCTATGACTTCGAGTGGGTGAACCGGAACATGTATCATGGCCTCTACAGGAGGACCGCCGGATACTGGGACAACTCCATTCTGTCCTCCGTCGGGCGTCCGGCGGATGAGCGCGAAAAGGCCCTGCTTGCCCCCTTCCCGGATGCTGTTACGCCGGATGTGATGGATGGAACATGGCAGCCGGTACAGGCCGATGGCTCGGGGCGCGACCGTAAGGTGATGCGGCAGGCGCTCGAAGCCTTCAAATCCGCTGGCTATGACATTAAGGATGGGAAAATGGTCAATCTGGCCAGCGGCAAGCCGCTGACCTTCGAGATCATGACCAAGAACGAGGATGAGGAGAAGCTGGCGCTGGTCTATGCCCGCACGCTGAAGGCGCTCGGCATCGAAATTTCCGTCCGGGCTGTCGACCCTTCCCAGTTCGAAGACCGCCGCACCAAACGCCAGTTCGACATGGTTTTCAACACCTGGATCTCGTCCCTGTCGCCGGGTAGCGAGCAATATGGCCGTTGGTCCAGCGCATCGGCGGATGCGGAGGGCTCGTTCAATTTCGTTGGCGCGCATAGTCCGGCGATCGACGCGCTGATTGATGCTATAGTTGCCGCGCGGACCAAGGAGGATTTCGTCTCTGCGGTGCGCGCGCTCGACCGGGTTCTGATTTCGGGAGCCTATGCGGTTCCGCTGCACCATGTGCCGGATGAATGGATCGGCTACTGGGCCAGCAAGGTTCAGCCGCCGGAGACCTTCTCGCTCTATGGCAATTCCTTCGATACCTGGTGGTCTGCCGAGGCAGCTGGCAAATGACCGGATACGGGATCTGACACGATGAAAGTGATCACCGAAACGCAGGCGGAGACCTACCGGAAGGCCGGTATCTGGGGAGACGTTACCCTTGATGGCTTGTTTGCGGCCACCGCTGCCGCGCATCCGGACCGGATTGCCCTGGTGGATGCACCGGACCGGAGCGACTGGACCGGCGGCACCCCGCGCCAGCTGACCTACGCGGAGGCTGACCGGGAAATCGACCGGCTGGCGGCCTTTTATGGCGCGATCGGTATGCAGCCGGATTATGTGCTGGGTCTCCAGGCGCCCAATACTGTCGACGCCGTTCTGGCTTTTCTCGGGGCTTTGCGTGCCGGGCTGATCGTATCGCCGCTGCCTTTGCACTGGCGCCAGAAGAACGTGCTGAGCGCGCTCAACTCCATCGGTGCTAAGGGCTTTATCGCAGCTGACCGGGTCGAGACCCGCATGATGGCCCATGCCGCGCGGGATGTCGCCGGTGAGCTGTTCAGCTTGCGGTTCGTTTTCGGCCTCGGTCACGACCTGCCGGATGGATTGGTCGAGCTTGGCCCGATGCTCGCCGAGATGGGCAACGACCTGCCTCCTCTTCCCCAAGCCCGGGACGAGGCGTCTGACCACATCGCGACGATTTCCTGGAGCCGGTCCTCCAAGGATACGGTGGCGGTGACACGCAGTCATAACCACTGGATGGCAGCAGCCCAGATGATCATGGGTGAAACCGGTCTGAAAGACGGCTCGGCGATCCTTGTGCCTTATGCCTTGAGCGGCCTGACCGGGCTGGGCGGCGGGGTTGCCCCCTGGCTCATGTGCGGTGGCACTTTGCATTTGCACCATCCCACGTCCCTGCCCGTCCTCGCCCGGCATGCGAACGCGGTCAAGGCAGATTACATTCTGGCGCCCGGGCCGCTGGCTCAGATTATTGACCGCGGAATCGCGTCCAAGGACGCTGCGATTGTCGCCGCATGGAACATCGCGGCCCCGCTGCCGGGCCGGTTTACGCCCCGCCATCCACTGATTGATCTGCATATCGCTGATGAATATGCCCTGGTCGCAAAAAAGCGGACTAGCGAGGAGGTCGCGGCTGTGCCCGTGGGAAAGCCGCTGGGGCCTGAGGGCAGCCAAGCCGGTGCGGCTCTTCTGGAAATCGGTCTGAAGGACGGTATCACTGCCAATTATCCGGGAACGCTGCTGGTCAAGGGCGCTGTTGTTCCGGGGACGGACTGGCCGACGATCCCGGACCACAAGCGGGTCAAGAAGGATGCCGAAGGCTTTCTGGAAACCGGCATTATGGTTCTGACTCATGACGGCGGTTTGCTGGGGTTCGGCATTCCTGGGGTTTATGCCCAGGGTGTCGGTGATCTGGAGCAGGTGGACGAAGCCTATAAGGGTTTCCCTGGCTTGCGCGAAGCTGCTGCCTTTCTGGTTGAAGACGAAGTGCTCGGCAGCAGAATCTTTGCTGCTCTGGTTCCGTCCTCTGGAACGGTGCCGGATGCGCGCGCCTTCTATTCCTATCTGGACGCGCAGGGCGTTGATCTGGCAGCCATACCTCATCGCGTTCTGGTTCTGCAGAGCCTGCCCCGGCAGGAAGACGGGTCTGTGGACCGGGAACGCCTGACCTTGAGAACCCAGCGTATGTCTGCTCAGGTCGCGTGACACTTTCAGTGTCTCAGCGAAACGGTTAGTGTCGGCTCATGGATTCTGAAAGCTCATTTCTCTGGCAGGGGCCGACCTGGCTCCTTGGCCGGACGCCGCCCGTTCCCACAAGCGGCATTCCGGGCCTTGGCGCTGATGTCGATCTCCTGGCTGCGTTTGCCGCGGATGAGGACATTTCCTTTCCGCTGCCGAGTTCCGTCCTGATCGACCCGGATCAAGTCCCAGAGGACATCCGCGAGCCGTTTTTGAACTGGCTGGCCGCCCAGCTTCAGGGGCTGCAAAGCGATGTTCCCGTGATTTACTTCTGCACGGAAGACACCCTTGTTCCAGAGAAGCCGAAAGCCTCGGCAATTCTGAACCGCACCATCTCGCAAACCGCGTTGTTCGAGCGGATCTGCGATTTGCAGCGGGTTTTGATCCGGTCTGAAGAGGCGCGTCTCCGGCGCATGGTCTTCGGCCGGGTGCCAGGCTATGGCGCAGCCCCCCATTACTCAGGACGGGGCGGTCTTCTTGTCATCGGGTTTGGCGGCCGGTTTCTCGATGTCATGCAGGCCCGGCAGAAGAATGTGGATGTGATCGGCGCCTTCGATCAACGCATGGGCGAGGAGTATCTCTCCCAGCGGGCCTTCGATGCGGTCATTCTCGACGGCGCTTTCGACGATGTGCTTGAAAACCTTCGTTGTCTGAGACGGGATGCGCGGTTTGCCTCGATTCCGGTTCTGGCGGTGACGGGTTTTGCAGGCGATCTGCCGGTTTTCTACGACGCCGGTGCCAACGACGTTCTGCTCGCTCCCCTGTCCCAGGACATGCTCAGGCAGAGGCTTGCCACCGCGATCCGGCTTGGCAAACGCCGCAGGCTGGCAGACCGAGTTCTGGCGGAAAGCCGGAAGTGGCTGATGCAGCAGCTGCAATCCGGCGGCTTGAAGCGCCGCGACTACGATAACTATCTCAATCAGGCCGCAAAGGCGCTTTCCGCGCGCGGTCTGATGATCTGGCAGATCAGCCTGCTTCCCGATGTTCCGCCAAACAACAACTTTACCGGCCAGCTTGCTCCCGATCTCTGCGGAACAGTGCTGTCGATTGCCGATGCGACCAGCCGTGAGGAAGATCTCGTCTGCTTCGTCCGCGATCTCGGACCCGTTGCCGTCCTCAAGAGCGAGCGCGGATGCGAGAGGCTGAAATCCCGGATCAGTGCTATCCTTGGGCACACAAGACTTTGACCGGACCGCGACTGTGCAGGTTTGATCCATTTCATAAAATGCCGGGACCAGAGACCCAGACTTCCGGATATGCCTTCCTGAGGAACCAACATGACGTCTTCCGCTGCCCCGATTTCCATCGATATCGTTTCCGATGTCATGTGCCCCTGGTGCTACATCGGCAAACGCCGTTTGGAGGCGGCTCTCGCGATGGTGCCGGACCTTCCCGTCCTGGTTCGCTGGCATCCTTATCAGCTCGACGAAACCCTGCCTCTCGAAGGCAAGGACCGGCGCCGCTATCTTCTGGACAAGTTCGGTCCGGACCGAATTGACACAATTCATGACCGGATCGAGCAGATCGGCGCGGAAGAGAACATCGATTTTGCCTTCGACAAGATTGAAGTCTGCCCGAACACTCTGGATGCGCACCGTCTCATCCTCTGGGCCAAGGCGGAAGGCAAGCAGACCGAAATGGTCGAACGCCTGTTCCAGGCCTTTTTCGTCAAGGGCGAAGATCTGACAAAGGCCGAAACGCTTATTTCAATCGCGAAGGAAGTCGGGCTGGAAGAAGACCTTGTCGAGCAGCTTCTCGATACGGATTCCGATGTGGAGAAAACCCGCAAGCAGATCTCCAAGGCCCGGCAGATCGGCGTAACCGGCGTGCCGTTCTTCGTCATCGATGGCCGGTTTGCGGTCGCTGGTGCGGAAGCTGCCGAAACACTGGCTGCCGCTTTGCGCCATGCTGAGGAAACACGTCCGGGCGACGGGACACAAGCGCCTCCCTCTCCGCTGTGAGAGTTGCCTTGAAGCCAAACAAGAAAGCCCCCGGAACCGCAGGTTCCGGGGGCTTTGTCTTTAAACGTGAAAAAGATTAGCCGCGCAGGATCGAACGGCCTGCGTAGATTGCCTGACCGCCCAGCTCTTCCTCGATGCGGATGAGCTGGTTGTACTTGGCGAGCCGGTCGGACCGGGCCAGAGAGCCAGTCTTGATCTGACCGCAGTTGGTGGCAACTGCCAGGTCGGCAATGGTCGCGTCTTCAGTTTCACCCGAGCGGTGAGACATGACAGCGGTGTAACCAGCCTTGTGAGCAGTCTCGACGGCGTCCAGGGTCTCGGACAGGGTGCCGATCTGGTTGACCTTGATCAGGATCGAGTTGGCGATTCCCTCGGAAATGCCGCGGCGCAGACGCTTGGAGTTGGTCACGAACAGGTCGTCACCCACCAGCTGGCATTTGGAGCCGAAAAGATCGGTCGCCGCTTTCCAGCCAGCCCAGTCGTCTTCTGCCAGACCGTCTTCGATCGAGATGATCGGGTAACGGGCAGCCAGATCCTCCAGGTACTTGGCCATTTCTTCCGGAGAAAGCGTCTTGCCTTCGCCAGCCAGAACGTACTTGCCATCCTTGAAGAATTCGGTGGAGGCAGCATCGAGTGCGAGGAACATGTCTTCGCCCGGCTTATAACCTGCCTTCTCGATGGCCTTCATGACGAAGCCGATGGCCGCATCGGTGGATTCCAGGTTCGGCGCAAAGCCGCCTTCGTCACCGACGTTGGTGTTGTGGCCAGCGTCGTTCAGAGCCTTCTTGAGGGTGTGGAACACTTCCGATCCCATGCGGACGGCTTCCTTCAGAGAAGACGCGCCAACCGGCATGATCATGAATTCCTGGAAGTCGATCGGGTTGTCCGCATGCGCGCCGCCGTTGATGATGTTCATCATCGGAACCGGCAGGGTGCGGGCAGAGGTGCCGCCGACGTAGCGGTAAAGCGGCAGGCCAGAGGCCTGAGCAGCAGCGCGGGCAACCGCGAGGGACACGCCGAGGATGGCGTTTGCGCCAAGACGGCCCTTGTTCTCGGTGCCGTCCAGCTCGATCATGGCCTGGTCGATCTTGAGCTGTTCTTCCGCATCAAGACCGGAAACGGTATCGAAGATCTCGCCATTCACGGCATCAACGGCCTGTTCGACACCCTTGCCCAGGTAGCGGGAGCCGCCATCGCGAAGCTCCACGGCTTCATGGGCGCCGGTGGATGCTCCTGACGGAACAGCCGCGCGGCCGAAAGATCCGTCTTCCAGAAACACGTCCACTTCGACGGTCGGGTTGCCGCGGCTGTCGAGGATCTCGCGGGCCTTGATGTCGATGATTGCGGTCATAGATCAACTCCTGTGTTTGCCGCCGGGCGGCAGATGCGGACCTGCCGGGGAGGTTTGGGTCCAATTGCGAAGGGCTGCCCAACCGGACGGCCCTTAAAGTAAAAATCAAACGGTGGCGCGGGCTTTCACCACGGCATCGATGGCCTTGAGCTCGGACAGAAGCGCGCCCAGATCCTTCAGGGCGATCATATTCGGTCCATCAGATGGGGCGGTGTCCGGATCGGGGTGGGTTTCGATGAAGAGGCCGCCAACGCCCACGGCCACTGCCGCGCGTGCAAGCACCGGTACCATGCGCCGGTCACCACCGGATGCGCCGCCAAGACCGCCTGGCTGCTGCACGGAATGGGTCGCGTCGAACACGACGGGAGCGCCGGTCTCGGCCATGATCGGCAGGGCGCGGAAATCGCTCACCAGAGTATTGTAGCCGAAGCTCACACCACGCTCGGTCAAAAGAACATTCGGATTGCCGCTTTCGACAATTTTCGTCAGCACGTTCTTCATGTCCCAAGGGGCCAGGAACTGGCCTTTCTTGACGTTGACGATCGCGCCGGTGTTGGCTGCGGCAACGAGAAGGTCGGTTTGGCGGCACAGGAATGCTGGTATCTGAAGCACATCGACCACCTCAGCGACCGGAGCACACTGATCGGCGGAGTGGATGTCGGTCAGAACAGGAAGGCCGTAGGTTTCCCTGATCTCGGCAAAAACCGGCAGGGCGTCCTTGAGCCCAACCCCTCGCGAAGCGGACAGAGACGTGCGGTTGGCCTTATCGAAGGACGACTTGAACACAACCGGAATGCCGAGAGTGCCAGCGATCTCCTTCACAGCTGCCGCGCATTCCAGAACATGCGCGCGGCTTTCCATCTGACAGGGACCAGCGATCAGGCTGAAGGGAGCTGCATTGTCAAAGGTGACATTGCCGACACGAACCTGACTGTTCGGCTGGGACATGAGGCATTCCTTATGGAAACGTGGCCAGGCTGTTCTTCACTTCGCAAAGCCACTTTGGAAATCGCCCGTTCCATAGCCTTTCTTGGCAAGGGCCGCAAGATTCGCGGGTTCATTTGCTAACGATAAAGGCTCTCTGTTCAATTGCGGAAAAAATATATAATGTTCAAAGCCGTCGAGCAGGGCCGGTTCGCCTCGAAACAGCCACTATGAACGTTGTTTTTGAAACCAAGCTGTGTTTCGCGCGTTTGTAACCCGATAAGCACTCGACCAGGAGCGGGGTTTCTTCGCCGGGCTTTAAACTTTTGAAATTTGGAAGATTAGTGAATGACAAAACCGATCCGTAAAGCCGTCCTTCCCGTTGCCGGTCTTGGCACGCGCTTCCTGCCAGCCACCAAGGCAGTGCCGAAGGAAATGCTGACGATTGTAGACCGTCCGATCGTTCAATATGTGGTCGAGGAAGCCAAGGCTGCCGGGATTGAGCATATCGTGTTCGTCACGGGCCGGAACAAGCAGGTTATCGAAGACCATTTTGACCGCGCCTATGAACTGGAAGATACGCTTCAGAGCCGCAACAAGAAAACCGCGCTTGATCTGCTCGATAAGCTGCGCCCGGTTGCAGGCGCCACCAGCTTCACCCGCCAGCAGGATCCGCTTGGTCTTGGCCATGCCATCTGGTGTGCCCGCGACATCATCGGCCGTGAGCCTTTCGCGATTCTTCTGCCGGACATGATCATGAAGTCGAACCCGGGCTGTCTGAGCCAGATGGTCGATGTCTATAACCAGAAGGGCGGCAACGTGATCTCGGTAGAGGCCGTGCCGGAAGACCAGACACACAATTACGGTATCGTCGAAATTGACGGTGACCAGAACGACCTGACCTTCGGGATCAAGGGCATGGTGGAAAAGCCTGCTCAGGGCACCGCGCCGTCAAACCTCTACATCAACGGCCGCTACATTCTGCAGCCAGAAATTTTTGATTTGCTTGAAAATCAGGAAACCGGCGCCGGTGGTGAGATCCAGTTGACCGATGCCATGCTGACCTTGATGGGCAAGCAGACCTTCACCGGCCTGCGTTTCACGGGTCAGACCTATGACTGTGGTTCCAAGGCAGGCTTCCTCAGCGCCAACATCGCCTATGCCCTCGAAGATCCGGAGCTCTCCCGCGAGCTTCTGCCGCTTCTGAGGGAGATGATCGGTGAAAAAGGCCTGATGGCCGCTGCGGAGTAAACCGACTTCCGGCTGCCGCTTGCATTCACCGGCAGCTTCCGGCTAGGAGAGAACCGGGTGGCCATGGCGTGTCCTTGGCACCCGGTTTTTCTTTGTTCCCTAAAGGTTTCCTCCCCCATGACCGTCATTGCTTTGGAAGACACCCGGATCGCCGTCATCGGTCTGGGCTATGTGGGGCTGCCCGTCGCGGTCGCCTTTGCCGAAGCCGGTTACGAGGTTTTGGGGTTCGACATCAAGGAAAGCCGGGTCTCAGAGCTTCGCTCCGGAAAGGACAGCACCTCTTCCGTTACGTCCGGGCGGCTCCGCCAATGCAGCCTGACGGTCAGTTCTGATCCGGCGGATCTTGCCGGATTTGACGTTTACATCGTTGCGGTACCAACTCCGGTGGACAAGGCCAAGCGGCCTGACCTCACGCCGTTTGCCAATGCTGCCCGTGCCGTCGCGCCTGCCCTGCGTCCCGGAGCGGTGGTCGTGTTTGAATCAACTGTTTTCCCAGGTGCAACGGAAGATGTTGCGGTTCCGATCCTTGAAGCCGGTTCCGGGCTTCGTTTCGGTGCCGGGTTCGAAGTCGGTTACTCCCCGGAACGGATCAATCCGGGCGATCCGGACCGGGATTTCAAGGACATCGTCAAGATCGTCTCCGGCAGCACTCCCGCCACAGTGAAGTTCCTGTCCGCGCTTTATGGCAGCGTGGTGACCGCAGGCATTCACGAGGCGCCTTCGATCAAGGTGGCGGAAGCTGCCAAGGTGATCGAGAACACCCAGCGCGATCTCAACATTGCCCTGATGAACGAGCTCTCCATGCTCTTTCACGCCATGGGGATCGATACCCGCGACGTGCTTGCCGGGTCTGCCACCAAATGGAACTTCCTGCCGTTCCAGCCGGGTCTCGTTGGCGGCCACTGCATTGGCGTCGACCCCTATTATCTCACCCACAAAGCGCATGAGATCGGCTTGACCCCTCAGGTCATTCTGGCCGGCCGCGGCACCAACGAGGCCATGCCTTCCTATGTGGCCGGCAAGATCATTCAGGCCTGTGTCCGCCTTGGCCGCCAGATGCCGCCGAAAATTGCCGTTCTCGGCCTGACTTACAAGGCGAATGTGCCAGACACACGCAATTCCAAGGTCGTGGATCTGGTGCGGGAGCTGAAGGATTTCGGCGCGGACGTCCGTATTCTGGATCCGATGGCAGATGCTGAGGACGTGCGCGGGGAATATGGTCTTGATCTCAGCGCCCCAGAGGACCTGACGGGTTCCGATGCGGTAATCATCGCAGTCCCCCACGACACGCTTTTCGAGGGGGGGCGCAACTGGGATGCGATTACGCCTTATCTTGGTGTGGGAACGTGTTTGGTGGCGGATCTGCCTGCCCGCCTTGATCGTTACCTTTGCCCGGACAACGTTCAGCTCTGGCGGCTCTGAGGTTTGTCGCGGCGGTATACCCGAGGATATCAAACGAGCTCGTACCCTGCGGCATTGAGGGCGCTCCCCCCAAAAGAATCCTGCTAAAATTACCAGCAATCCCTTAAGGGAATTCTGACGTATACTGACCATTCCCCTACGAAAAGGAGTGGTCCGTCATGCGGTTCATAGGCTTTTTCTGTCTTTGGGTTTTATCTGCCGCGGCCTTTGGTCTGGCGGGCAATGCCTCTGCGCAAGAGGCTGCAATCGGGGATAGCCCCGCGTTCCAAAAGATCATCCGCGGCCAGATGAATGCCTTCGCCCGTGGCGATGCCGAACAGGCTTTCTCTTTTGCAAGCCGGGATCTTCAAAACAGGTTTGAGACGCCAGACTTCTTTATGCATATGGTCCGGCAGGGCTATCAGCCCGTTTACCGTCCACGGGATGTGTCCTTCGGAGCTGTGAAGCCAGGACCTCAGGGGCCCGTTCAAGAGGTCTATGTGACCGGCCCGGACGGGAACAGCTGGCTGGCGCTCTACAGCTTCGAGCAACAGGAAGACGGCAGCTGGAAGATTTCCGGCTGCTATCTGACCAAATCGCCAAGCCTTTCGGCCTGACGGGGAACCTTGCGGCCTGACAGTCCCGGACTAGAGGGCGGCGATATCGCCCCTGGCCCAGTCTTCCTTGGTCTTGCTGTAGAAAGTCTCGAAGGTGCCTGCCTCGATCGCATCGCGCATGCCCTTCATCAGGGTCTGATAATAGGCGATGTTGTTCCAGGTGAGCAGCATGGCAGCCAGGCCTTCACCGCAGCGGACCAGGTGATGAAGATAGGCGCGGCTGTAGGTCGAGGCCGCCGGGCACGCGGCCTCTTCATCCAGTGGACGCGGGTCATCCGCGTGGCGGGCGTTCTTCAGGTTGACCTTGCCAAAGCGGGTATAGGCAAGGCCATGGCGGCCTGCGCGGGTCGGCATCACGCAGTCGAACTGGTCGATGCCGCGCTTGACGCTTTCCAGAAGATCGTCCGGGGTGCCGACGCCCATCAGATAGCGGGGCTTGTCGGCGGGCATGACCGGCGTGGTGATGTCCAGCATGCGCAGCATTACATCCTGTGGTTCCCCCACAGCCAGACCACCGACGGAATAGCCCTCGAACGGCATCTTGCCGAGCTCCTCGGCTGAGCGGATGCGAAGATCGGGCACATCGCCGCCCTGCACGATGCCATAGAGCCCCTGCCCTTTGCCCGGCCCGCCCATGGTCTCAAATTGGCGGCGGGAGCGTTCGGCCCAGCGGAGCGACAGCTCCATGGCGCGCTTCACTTCCTCCGGTGGCGACGGCAGCTTGATGCATTCGTCGAGCTGCATCTGGATATCGGAGCCGAGCAGCCCCTGGATCTCGATGGAACGCTCCGGCGTCAGGTGGTAGCGCTGGCCGTCGATGTGGCTCTGGAACTTGACGCCATCCTCGTCCAGCTTGCGCAACTGGGCAAGCGACATGACCTGAAACCCGCCACTGTCGGTCAGGATCGTGTGCGGCCAGTTCATGAACTTGTGCAACCCGCCCAGCCGGTCGACACGCTCGGCGGTGGGACGCAGCATCAGGTGATAGGTGTTGCCAAGCACGACTTCCGCGCCGGTCTGCTCGACATCATCCATGAACATGGCCTTGACGGTCGCCTGGGTGCCGACCGGCATGAAGGCCGGGGTCTGGACGGTGCCGTGCGGCGTGGAGATCTCCCCACGGCGGGCCATACCGTCCGTCTTGATCAGCTTGAAGGAAAAGGGCTTGGCGGAGGCGCTCATGGCGTCAGTCCTGTTGTTCGCGCGTCAGCCGGGGAAACAGCAGCGAAGAGTCCCCATAGCTGTAGAAGCGGTATTCGGATTGGATGGCGTGGACATAGGCCCGGTGCATGGTCTCAAGGCCGGAAAAGGCCGAGACCAGCATGAAGAGGGTCGAGCGCGGCAGATGGAAGTTGGTCATCAGCGCGTCGATGGTGCGGAACCGGTAGCCGGGGGTGATGAAGATCCGGGTCTCCCCGCAGAAAGGGGCTAGCCCGTCTTCGCCCTGCGACGCGCTTTCGAGAATGCGCAAGGACGTGGTGCCGACGGCAACAACCTTGTTGCCCCGGGCTTTCACCGCCTTGAGGGCAGCAACCGTGGACGCAGAGATCTCGCCCCACTCGGCATGCATCTTGTGGCCGTCGGTGTCGTCACTTTTCACCGGCAGAAACGTTCCGGCGCCGACATGAAGGGTCACGCCATATGTTTCGACACCGCGTGCCTTGAGGTTCTCCAACAGCTCGGGCGTGAAGTGGAGGCCCGCTGTTGGGGCGGCAACTGCCCCTTCCCGCTCGGCAAACATGGTCTGATAGTCGGACCGGTCCTGCTCGTCTTCGGGACGCTGAGCGGCAATATAGGGCGGCAGAGGAATGTGGCCGACAGTGGCAATCGCTACGTCCAAAGCGGGACCGGCGATATCGAAGACCAGAAGAACTTCGCCCGCCTCGCCTTTTTCGGCAACGGTGGCATCCAGCGTCCCGGCAAGACAGGTGCTGCCTTCGCCGCCAAAGCGGACACGGTCGCCGATGACAAGCTTCTTGGCGGGCCGGACAAACGCCCACCAGCGGTCGTCGCCAGCCCGCAGGTGCAGGGTCGCGCCGATTTTCGCCGTGGCGCCGCCGCGCGTGCGCGTGCCCTCCAGCTGGGCCGGGATCACCTTCGTGTCGTTGAAAACCAGCGCGTCACCTGGCTCCAGCCAGTCTGGCAGTGCGCTGACGATGCTGTCCGTCAGTTCCGGTGTCCCGTCGGGTCTGACCACCAGCAGGCGTGCAGAATCGCGCGGGCGTGCGGGACGCAGGGCAATCCGCTCATTCGGGAGCTCGAAGTCGAACAGGTCTACGCGCATGGGTCTCTTCCGGCGGTCCGCCCCGGTCAAGACCGGTCAGGCAGATCACTGCCTAAAGCGTCCAGGCTCTTCTTTGAAAGACGATCCGGTAGCCTTCCGGATCCTCGAATGTCATGCCGGCATCGTCCCAATAGGGATTGTGCGACGGGACTGGCTTATAGCCATGGCGCTGCATGCGATCAATGGCCGTCTGCCACAGCTGGTCATCAGGTATGTAGAGAACCAGAAGATGCTCGTCACTGTTGCAGCGGGGAGCTTCGACGCCCTCCTCCCGCAAGAGTTCCAGATGCCACTTGGCTTCGGGAAAGCCCAGGATGAGGCCTTGATAGCCATTGTGATCGAAGCTGGTCAGTTCGGAAAAGCCAGCGCCATCACAATAAAAGCGGTGCAGCGCGGCGAGGTCATTGGCTGGCCTCGCCACGCGCAGGGTCGGATATCCGGCCGCAGGCGCCGTCATCAGGCGTCTGCTGCGACCTTGAGCGAAACGATCTTGTCCGGGTTCTGGACCGGCTCGCCGCGCTTGATCTTGTCGACGTTTTCCATGCCTTCGATCACTTCACCCCAGACGGTGTACTGGCCGTCCAGGAAGCCTGCGTCTGCAAAGCAGATGAAGAACTGGCTGTCACCGGAGTCCGGGTTCTGGGCGCGGGCCATGGAGCAGACGCCGCGGCCATGGTGAGCCTTGTTGAACTCTGCCTTGAGCTTCTTGCCGGAACCGCCGGTGCCAGTGCCATGCGGGCAGCCGGTCTGAGCCATGAAGCCTTCGATGACGCGGTGGAACACGATGCCGTTGTAGAAGCCTTCGCGAGCCAGTTCCTTGATGCGGGCAACGTGGTTCGGTGCCAGTTCCGGCTTCATTTCGATCACGACATTACCGACGGTGGTTTCCATCAGCAGCGTGTTTTCCGGATCTTTGATATCGGCCATGACTTGTCTCCGTTCGTCTTTAACCAGGCTCTCGCCCTATTTCTGGAAAGGTTAGGTGCGTCAGGTCACTTGGCGTCGGCCGCAACCTGCATCTTGATGATCTTGTCGGGATTTGCCGGCGGCTCACCCTTCGCGATCTTGTCAACGAATTCCATGCCGGAGACGACTTCGCCCCAGACCGTATATTCGCCGTTCAACCACTCGCCGTCGGCGAACATGATGAAGAACTGGGAATTGGCGCTGTCCGGGCTTGCGGCGCGCGCCATGCCCAGAACGCCGCGCTTGAAGGGCGCATCGTTGAATTCGGCCTTGAGGTCCGGCTCTTCGGAGCCGCCCATGCCGGTGCCGGTGGGATCACCGGTCTGCGCCATGAAGCCATCGATCACGCGGTGGAAGACGATGCCGTCATAAAAGCCTTCGCGGGTCAGCTTCTTGATCCGCTCGACATGCTTGGGCGCCAGATCCGGGCGCAGCTTGATGACGACACGGCCATCCTTCAGGTCGAGATAGATGGTGTTTTCAGGATCAAGGGTTTCGGCGCGAACCGGAACCGTGGCGATCAGCAGGGATGCAATCACCGCGAAAATGGAAAGAATACGTGACACGTGGAACTCCGTTCGGATCTTGAGAGGGCAGCCCTGATCAGGCCCCCGCCGCGGTCTTTGCCTTGAGGGCCCGGGCCGCCGCTTCGGGGACGAAGGCCTCAATGGCCCCGCCCATTTTGGCGATCTGCCGAACAAGCGTGGCGGTGATATGGCGGACACCCGGTGAAGCTGGAAGAAACACAGTTTGAATATCCGGCGCCATGGTGCCGTTCATGCCGGACATCTGCATTTCATAGTCCAGATCCGTTCCATCCCTGAGGCCACGGATGATGCAGGCAGCGCCATGCTTGCGCGCCGCATCAATCACAAGGCCATCAAAGGCTTCGACGGATATTCGCTCGGCGGCATCCGCGCCGAAAGCATCGGATGCGCAGGCCCGGATCATCTCCAAGCGTTCCTCAAAGGAAAACATGGGCGCCTTGCCGGGGTGAATACCGATCGCAACGATCACCTTGTCCGTGAGTGTCAGAGCCTGACGCAACACATCCATGTGGCCATTCGTGACCGGATCGAAGGATCCTGCATAAAGAGCGGTTCTGGTCATGGCGTTTCCATAGCCCGCCAGAGGCCTGCGGGCAAGCGCCCCTGAGCGCGGTGCCGGTTATCCTTTTTGCCCAAATTATGAACAAAACGTATTTTCTGCGGAACTGTGATGGCCATCACGGAGTTTATCTCCCGAATACCGCACTGTGAGGGTGCCTGATACGGCTGAATGTCAGCACGGAGTAAGAACAATGCAAACACGGGAAAACGAAAACAGAGAGAGCAAGCGCCGTTTCTTTAGCCGGGACGTTTTCTTCTCCTCGCCGGAAGCAACCCATCCCGCCGCCGGCCTTCAGGTCGCGGCCATCATGTCCCTCGCAGTCGGCGCCATCTTCGTTGCCGGCTTCATGACCCTTTCGCCCGTCGGTGCGGCGGATGCCCGTACGGTCAACACGGTGAACAAGGCCGACCGGCTGGAGCGCGTTGAAACCGCAGCTCCGTGCAAAGGTCAGGCCTGGGGCGCATGGTCGAGCGAATGTGCCGCTCAGATCACCGGAGCCTCTTCTGTCCGTCAGGTCGGGTTCGTCACCACGTCGACGGCGTCTCCGACCGAGCCGAACACGACGGTTCTGCACCGCATGCCGATCGACGGGTAAAAGGCATATTCCGTTAGGACGGAACACATTCCCTGCCCCAAACGGCAAGACAGCGGCCGAGGCATGTGCCCGGCCGCTGCCGTTTTTTGAAACAAGATGACAGGTGTCAGAGACGCTTATTCAGCCTCTCCGCCCTCACCTTCCTCAGAAGTTCCAGGAGCTTCGTCCGTCCCTTCTACAGAAGTGCCGCCGGCCGCACCGGTTTCTCCTTCGAGAAGGACGGCTTCCGCCTCTTCATCCACTTCGCTGATGCGCTCCACAGCCACGACCTTCTCGTCTGCGGCTGTCTTGAACACGATCACGCCCTGGGTCGCACGGCCTGCGATGCGGATGCCGTTCACCGGGCAGCGGATCAGCTGACCACCATCGGTCACCAGCATGATCTGATCGCTGTCTTCCACCGGGAAGGATGCAATCAGACCGCCATTGCGCTGGTTCACAGCCATCGCCGTGATACCCTTGCCGCCACGTCCGGTCACCCGGTACTCGTAGGACGACGTGCGCTTGCCGTAACCGTTCTCGGAAATGGTGAGAATGGTCTGTTCGTAGGCGCCCATCTCGGCATAGCGTTCCTGCGGAAGCTCACCGGCCACCACATCCTCATCCGGCGCACCGGCCTCATCCGTTTCACCGCGCAGGGCACGGGACATCTTGAGGTAGGCGGCGCGCTCTTCCGCCGACACATCAATGTGGCGGAGGATCTGCATGGAGATAACCGTATCGTCTTCCGCACGGTTGATACCGCGCACCCCGACAGAGTTGCGGCCGGCGAAGACGCGGACGTCCGTGACAGGGAAGCGGATGCACATGCCCGATGCGGTGGTCAGCATCACGTCATCATGCTCGGAGCAGGTCTCGACGCCGACGATACCGTCGCCATCGTCCAGCTTCATCGCGATCTTGCCGTTGCGGTTGATCTGGATGAAATCGCTGAGCTTGTTCCGCCGCACGGTGCCGCGCACCGTTGCAAACATCACGTCGAGGTTTGCCCAGGTGTCCTCATCCTCCGGCAGCGGCATGATCGAGGTGATCATTTCGCCCTGTTCAAGAGGCAGCATGTTGATGAGGGCCTTGCCGCGGCCCGTTGGGCCACCGAGCGGAAGCCGCCAGACCTTCATCTTGTAGGCAATGCCGCGGGACGAGAAGAACAGAACAGGCGTGTGGGTGTTGGCCACGAACAGGCGGGTGACGAAATCCTCGTCCTTGGTCGCCATGCCAGAACGGCCCTTGCCGCCGCGCCGCTGTGCCCGGTAGGTCGCCAGCGGAACACGCTTGATGTAGCCGCCGTGCGACACGGTCACGACCATGTCTTCGCGCTGGATCAGGTCTTCGTCGTCGAAATCTGCGCCGCCATCCACGATCTGGGTGCGGCGGGGCGTTGCGAACTCGGCCTTGATCTCCAGCATCTCATTGCGGACGATCTCCTGAATTCTCGCGCGGGAGCGCAGAATGTCGAGATAGTCGGCAATCTCGCCGCCGATCTTGTTGAGTTCATCCGCGATTTCGTCGCGGCCCAGAGCTGTCAGGCGCTGCAGACGCAGATCCAGAATGGCGCGGGCCTGTTCTTCCGACAGCTTGTAGGTGCCGTCTTCCAGAACCATGTGGCGCGGATCGTCGATCAGACGGATCAAAGGCTCCACATCGCGCGCCGGCCAGTTGCGCTCCATCAGCTGGGCACGGGCCGTTGCCGGATCCGGAGCGGTCCGGATGAGATGAATCACTTCATCGATATTGGCAACCGCAATGCCCAGACCAACCAAGATATGAGCGCGGTCACGCGCCTTCTTGAGAAGGAAACGGGTCCGCCGGCCAATGACTTCCTCGCGGAAGTTAACAAATGCCTTGAGCATGTCGCTCAGGTTCATCTGTTCCGGCTTGCCACCGTTCAGGGCGACCATGTTGCAGCCGAAAGAAGTCTGCAGCTGGCTGAACCGGAAGAGCTGGTTCAGCACCACATCC
This sequence comes from Roseibium litorale, assembly GCF_014842915.1. Classification (GTDB taxonomy): domain Bacteria; phylum Pseudomonadota; class Alphaproteobacteria; order Rhizobiales; family Stappiaceae; genus Roseibium; species Roseibium litorale. The sequence continues at coordinate 200,378 of NZ_JACYXI010000002.1, forward strand.
GCCACTGCGTCACGCTTCAACTCGATCACGACGCGCATGCCCGAGCGGTCGCTTTCATCGCGGATGTCGGAAATGCCTTCGATGCGCTTGTCGCGGACAGCCTCGGCGATCTTTTCGATCATCGAGGACTTGTTCACCTGATACGGAATTTCCGAAACGATCAGAGCGAAGCGGTCCTTGCGGATCTCTTCGACCTCGACCTGGCCGCGCATGACGACCGAGCCGCGGCCCGTCTCAAAGGCAGACCGGATACCGGAGCGGCCAAGGATAATGCCGCCGGTCGGGAAATCCGGGCCCGGGACGATTTCCATCAGCTCTTCCAGAGAAAGCGCCGGATTCTCCATGATCGCGATGGCGGCATCGATCACTTCGCCGAGATTATGCGGCGGAATGTTCGTGGCCATACCAACGGCGATGCCGCCCGCGCCATTGACAAGGAGGTTCGGGAACTTCGCCGGGAGAACGACAGGCTCGCTTTCGGAGTTGTCGTAGTTTTCCTGGAAGTCGACCGTGTCCTTGTCGATATCGTCGAGGAGCTTGTGCGCGACTTTTTCAAGACGGCACTCGGTGTATCGCATTGCGGCTGCCGGATCGCCATCGACAGAGCCGAAGTTGCCCTGCCCGTCGATCAGAGGCAGACGGAGCGAGAAACTCTGAGCCATACGCACGAGCGCGTCATAAATCGCGCTGTCGCCGTGAGGGTGATATTTACCCATCACGTCCCCGACCACGCGGGCGGACTTGCGGTAAGGCTTGTTGAATTCGTACCCGTTCTCATGCATCGAATACAGGATGCGGCGGTGAACCGGCTTGAGGCCGTCCCGGACATCCGGCAGTGCGCGGCTGACGATCACGCTCATCGCGTAATCGAGATAGCTGCGCTTCATTTCATCGACGATGGAGATCGGCTTGATATCCGACGGCAACCCGCCCCCGGAAGTACTTGTGTCCTGATCAGCCAAGGATTGAACTCTTAGGTCTTGTTAAGGTGCAGATATTTATATCCGATTCACCATTGCCGACCAAATCCGGCTGAACCATGGCGCAATATTATTGTTAAGTGATTTCAATATGTTGCAGAGGTAATGCACAGGCTGGAAAATTGATTGGGGGTATCTGCGCGACGGATCGGGCATTTTGCTCCAGAATTGGCGGCGCGATGCGGTTCCGGACCCGTCCCAGACCTCGCGAGGATTAGAGCAGGATGCCCCTTTCAGATTTCATTATAAACGCCTTTGCGACGCTCTTCGTGACGATCGACCCCGTCGGGCTGGCGCCGATGTTCCTGGCCGTTACGGCAGGCATGACCGCCGTGGAGCGGCGGCGGATAGCCGTCAGGGCCACCCTGACCGCAGCCGCCATCCTGCTGGTGTTTTTTGTGGCCGGGCAGACGGTGCTCAATGTCCTCGGGATCTCCGTCTCGGCCTTCCGGGTCTCAGGGGGCATTCTGCTGTTCCTGATCGCCATCGAGATGGTGTTCGGCAAGCGCACCCAGAGAAAGAGCGAGACGGCGGAAAAGGCGCTGGAAGAACAGCAGAAGACCGAGTTTCATGAAGTCGCGATCTTCCCGCTTGCCATTCCGCTCATAGCGGGACCCGCAGCGATCTCGGCCATTATCCTGCTCTCCAGCCAGGCACCCAGCACGGTGGCCTATGCAGGGCTCGGAGGCGTCATCGTGGTCATTCTCTCCAGCTGCATGGTCGCCTTTCTTCTGGCGGACAGAATCGAGCGCCTGATGGGCGACACGGCGCAGCTGGTGATTACACGGCTGCTGGGCGTGCTTCTGGCCGCCCTCTCCGTCCAGTTCGTGGCCGATGGGGTTCTGACCTTCATGGCCAGCCATTGAGCTTTTTTGAGCTTTATGACATTGCGGTGCCGTTTCATTACCTTAGGCTCGTTTCTGGAGATCAAGCCCTGTCACTAAGCCGTATCGGCTCCAGGGTGCGGACCCGTAAATTTGAAGGCAATGGTTTGAACGAATTTGTTTGGATACAAGGCGCAAGACTGCAGGAAGCCTTATGGCTTTCAAAGGCTTGCAACGCTGTAGCCGGACGAATTCGCCAAATCCTTGCCGGACGCGCAACTGGCTTTGAAATGCGGCGTTGAGCGTCTCAACAGGCAAAAAGCCCGCTTTTCGCCGCTCGCCTTGCCTTTCGGTGCCAGTTGACGCGCTATTACCTTCAAATTTATGGGTCAACACCCTAGACTTTAATTCCGGAGATATTTTCGCACGGGGCTGCGGCAAAAGGAGCGTTGGAATGGCGGGGCATGGGTCCAAGAAGGTAATTTTCGCAGCGCTTGCCGGGAACGCGGCCATTGCGGTCACAAAGTTCGCTGCTGCCGTGTTTACCGGCTCTTCCGCGATGATGTCGGAGGGGATCCACTCCATGGTCGATACCGGCAATCAGGGACTTTTGCTATATGGCATGCGCAAGGCCCGCCAGCCCGCCGATGAGCGCCACCCCTTCGGCTATGGCGCTGAACTCTATTTCTGGTCGTTTGTGGTCGCCCTGCTGATCTTCGCCGTCGGCGCCGGGGTTTCCATTTACGAGGGCATCCAGAAGGTACTGGAGCCGCATCCTGTCAGTGATCCCTATATCGCCTATGCTGTGCTTGGACTGGCTTTCATCTTCGAAGCAGGGGCCTGGTGGATTGCCTTCAAGGAATTCAATCAGGTGCGCGGGGGAAAAAATTTTCTGACTGCGGTGCATGATTCCAAGGATCCAACGGTCTTTACGGTCCTTTTCGAAGACACTGCGGCCATGCTGGGACTGGTTGTCGCCTTCTTGGGGTTGCTTGGTGCTCAAATCCTCGGGCTACCCTGGCTGGATGGCGCAGCCTCCATCGTGATTGGCATAATTCTCGGCGCGACCGCCGTTCTTCTTGCCTATGAAACCAAGGGGCTTCTGATCGGCGAAGGGGCGGGTCCGGAACTCGTCGCCTCTGTCCGCTCGATTGTGGAGGCTGCTCCGGCGGTGCATGCCCTGAACGAGATCAGAACGCTGCACCGTGGCCCTCAGGACGTCTTGCTCGCCCTGTCTGTCGACTTCGAAGATCAGTTGAACGCCGGAGCCGTTGAAGATGCGATCTACGCCCTGGAAATAGCCATCAAGCGGCAGAACCCCATTGTCAAACGCCTCTTCATCGAGGTTCAGGCGTCAAGGCATCATCAGGAAATGCTGAAAGCGGAGATCGAGAGCGACCCGAAAATATAATCCAGCGGGAGTTGGAGAGATACGGCACGGACCGCCGAGATCTGGCTGGTTCAGCCAGCCGCCAGTTGTTCCTGCGGATTGACCGTGACGGTCTCTTGAAATCCTGGAACAGGACGGGAGAAAAGATAGCCTTGCAGGGCGTCGACGCCGATGGCCTGCAGGGATTGCGCTTGTTCCAGGGTTTCCACGCCCTCCGCAATCACACGGATCCCGAACTGCCGGGCAATCAGAACACTGCCCTCAATGATGGCCGTTGCCTGAGCATCCCCCTTCTGAACGAAAGACTTGTCGATCTTCAGTGCCGTGATCGGCATTTCATGAAGCCGGGAGAGCGACGAATAGCCGGTGCCAAAGTCATCCAGATGGATTTCGATCCCATCCTTATGAAGTCCGGTCAGAACCGTGTTGATCAGGGATGAATTCCTGTCGTCAAAAATCGACTCTGTCACCTCCAGCACAAGCTTGTGCGCCGAGATTCGGTGTCGTGCGAGTGCCGCTCGCACCTGCTCGGTGAGGCCAGGTGTCACGATTTGCAGCAGAGACAGATTGATGGCCAGCTTGCCCGCGCGGGCCGCCAGGCCGCTGGCTGCATATTGGCGCAAGGCCTCATCCAGAACATAGGCACCGATGGTAACGATCTCGCCGGTTTCCTCGGCAATGGGGATGAATTCGTCCGGCGAAACAGGCCCCAGAACCCGGTTGTTCCATCGTAGAAGTGTTTCATGGGCGTCGATGGAATCCAGGGAGGCTGCGACGACCGGCTGAAAGGCCAGAGCGAATTCACCCGCCTTGATCGCCTGTTTCAGGAACTGGCCGATCATGAGGCGCCGTTCCTGCTCGCCCTTCATATCGTCCGAATAAATCAGTGTTGAGCCGCGCCGCGTCCGTTTGGCCTGCCCCATAGCGAGATCGGCGGCCCGGATTGCGGCACCGACATTGCGCTCTCCCGCGTTTGAAAGTGACACCCCGGCACTGAAGCTGACGTAGAGCGTGTGCCCCGAAAAGTTTATGGGTGCTTCAACCGCCTCCCGCATCCTGTTCGCCAGCATGAAACCGGCTTGCTGGGCAATGGTTCCGTGACCGGAAAACAGAATCAGAAACTCGTCTCCGCCCCACCTTGCCAGAACTGAACCTTCCGGCAGATGTGCGGAAAGCCGTCTTCCGGCTTCACGCAGCACCGCGTCACCAATGGTGTGCCCCAATCCGGCATTGATCTGTTTGAAACGGTCGAGATCGATAAAGATGACTGCAAAAACACAACCTGGACTGAGAGTGTGTTCGCTGACCCATTGGCGAAGACCGGTTCTGTTGCAAAGCCCGGTCAACGAGTCATGCTCTGCCTGAACCTTGAGTTCTGCGGTCCGGCTGCGAACGCGGTCCTCAAGTGTTGCGTTCAGATTTTCAAGCGCCCGGCGTTCGTCTTCAAGATCCAGAACAAGCTGGCTGTTCGCGAAACGCAACTCGATCGAATTGCGCAGAATCATGTGATTCCGGTAGTGCCCGTACAGCATGGCCCCCAGAAGCACGACACCCAGTACGCTCACGGCGATCATCGGGCCGCCCTGATAGAGCAGCGCGGCACAGCCTTGAATCAACAACACCGACAGGTAAAGGCGGCCAACTCCCAGCTGGGGAGCCATTGTGCCTGTGGCTCCGGCGGCCAGCGACGACACCACGACAATATTGACAAATTGAATGGTGGGATCGCCGCCACTCAGGACATGGATGGTCATGATCATCCAGAGGAGTGCAGAAAAAACCAGCCCGATGGCGGAGGCCAGCTGCCATCTGATCTTCAGGTTCTGCGGCAGGGCACAAAATTCAGCGGGTGTCCTGGCGTTCTGCAGATGCACCACGAGACGGAACGTTGTCACGGCCACGAGACCTGCCGACCACCCCCACAGAAACACCGGATCGGGAGCAAGAACCCAAAGCGTGAGGAGGACACCAGCCCCGCAGATAAAGTTGACCAGCATGCTCGTGAGATTGTTGCTGTAGGCAGCGTCAAGCAGAGCTTCGTCTACGGCCTGGAGGTTTCCGGCTCCTGGGAGAGGAGCCAGCGCATCGGCCGTTTGCTGTACCGGCTCGTTTCCGGCGCCGAAGCCACCATCCTTTGACACCGGACGTGACTCCTCAATGCTTCGACGGCGGCCTGATGAGAAACTCTCTGGCATTGTCACGTCAATGGTCTTTTCTTACAAAAACAAAACGTATTCCGGAAGGTTCCGGCAAGCTCTCAAAAGAAAAGCCTGTGAAATTAGACTAGGAGATAAACACTAATAAATTGCCACCCCTTGTGAGACCTCACAAGGGCCGCTGCATCACAAAGACTGCGGGCTTGCAGGTCCAGCCAATGGCTTTGTCAACGGATGGACCTGAAGGGCATATGTCTGTTGCCAGATCAGGCGCCCTGCGGCCGCAGGCCCAGGATCTGGCGGGCCTGAGCCGGTGTTGCCACTGGCCGCTCGTATTTCCCGCATAGTTCCGTCACGCGCCGCACGAGGGCTGCGTTGGAGGGCGCCAGCGTATCCTTGTCGATCCGGACGTTGTCTTCTAGCCCCGTGCGGGCATGGCCGCCGGAGCTGACGGTCCACTCATTGAGGACGAATTGTTCGCGGCCAATGCCTGCCGCACACCATTGGCTATCCGGCAGCAAGCGTTCCATCGTGCGGATGTAATAGTCAAAGACATCCTTGTCCGCAGGCATGGCATTCTTCACCCCCATGACGAACTGAACATAGGCTGGTGCTTTCAGCCGTCCGTCCTTCTGCATGGCGGCCGCCTGATGAATATGGCTCAGATCAAAGGCTTCGATCTCAGGCTTGATGTCATAGGCGAGCATTTCAGACGCAAGCCAGTCGACGAGATCCGGCGGGTTCTCATAGACCCGCGTTGGAAAATTGTTCGAGCCGACGGACAAAGACGCCATATCGGGCTTCAGCGGCAGCATCGCGCCGCGCGCCTGGCCAGCACCCGACCGGCCACCGGTCGAAAACTGGATGATCATTCCGGGACAATGCTTTTTCACGCCCTCTTGCAGACGCGCGAACTTCTCCGGATCGCTCGATGGGGTCTGGTCGTCATTGCGGACATGCGCATGCACGATCGACGCCCCCGCCTCGAAAGCCTGCTGAGTGCTTTCGATTTGCTCTTCGACAGTAATCGGCACTGCCGGATTGTTGGCCTTGGTCGGCAAAGAGCCCGTGATGGCAACACAGATAATGCAGGGTTTCCCTGCAACAGATTCCGGCATGAAGACCTCCCGTTCCGCTTTGGAGAAGCGTTTCTAACGGGCTAGGTGACCGGAGAGAGACTGTCAAGCAAAGCCGGTGGCTGCGAGGTGACGGGAACAGAGAGCGGAATCCGCCTTTCACCGGTAACAGCCGTTCCAATGCCTCCAGAGGAAGCCCCGCATGTTGGGGCAAAGGTGCGGGGCTCAAACAGCTTCAACCGGCCAATTCAACGGCCTCATGGCAGGCACAGCTCATCATGTGCCTGAAGCTGGTGCTTCCTGCGCAAAGCTCCGGTCTGCGCTCACGGTTAGAAAGGCACGGACAACCGGAGGGCACCGCCGAAGGCCTCGAAGTCCTTGGCCCCGATCCCGTCATAATAGCCCTCGCCCTTCACCTGGATGTTCCTGCCCGGAACCACGACGGCGACACCGCCTGTGGCCTTTGCGCGGAACCGCTGATTGGCTGATTCCAGCGACGGATCAGAGACCGCTTCCGCCTGCAGCAGATCAAAGTCATAGATCCCGGAGAAGCCGAACTGAAGCGCCAGTTGCAACCCGTCATCGACCGGCACGTCCCAGGTCACTTTCGGCCCGAATTCCAGCCGGCCGAGATCGAAATCCTGGCTTGGAATCCAGTTCCCGAGCGTGTCCGTGTAGGCATCCTGCTTTTCCCAGAAGTAGGTCACCTTGGCGAAGGGGTTGAAGGAAAGGTCACCGAACTTGAAGTCTCCCGTCAGCCCACCCTGCAACAGCAGGCGGTTGGTGGTGAAGTCGTCGTAGAAAAGGCCGAGCGCATTGACCCTGTTGTAAGACTGGCCATAGGTCGCCCGGGCATCGAGGTAGAGGTTCTGGTGCAGTCTAACCACCGCATAGGGGCCCGCCATCCAGCCGGTTCCGTCTGCCGCGGTGTTGGCCACACGGTTTTCCTCATCCGTTATGTCGAGCTGCCCCATGATGCCGAACAGGGCGGTGTCGGCAAAACGATAGTCAACCCCCGCGAAGAAGATGCCACTTTGGCCCTTGTTGCTGCCATTTGACGACTTGTTGAAGGAGCCTTGCAGCCAGACGTCAAAGCCGGACTGGCCCTCCCCTTCGCCGTCTCCCTGCGGTGCATCGTTCGAGGTTAGAACCGCTTCCGTTGCTTCCTGAGCTTCCGAGGCTGCAGACTGGGTGTAGGCATTCGCCAGGAACGGATTGGTGCTGCGCTCTTGCCGTTTCTCTTCCTCTGTCTTGAAGCTGTCGAAGACCGCAAACCGGTCCGCCGCCGGTTTGACCTGCTTCCTCCGGCTTTCGTCCGGCTGTTGAAGCTTGTTCATGAACGAGCGCAGCGAAAACTGGAAGCTGCCATTAAAGCTGCCGGGTGCCGCATTGAAGTTAAGCGCGTTCAGCCCGCGTTGCTGGCCGAATGGGCCTCCGATCAGACGCTGGGCCAGGTCTGGCTGGGCGCTGACAATACGGTCCGCTCTCCGGGTAACAAAAGTGGCAATAACTTCCTGTGTCTTTTTCACATCGGCGGCGGAGTCGCGTCTGTTCTTGAGGAAGAAGGACACACTGCTCAGTCCGGACGAGCTTGCGGTCACCGCGTAGGGCGCGAAGGACCTTCCGCCAAGATAGGTCGACGCGGTGCCGTTTGCGGTCATGGCGGAACTTGCCGCGACACCAGCCGCATTTGTGGTGACTGTCTCGGTATGGGTTCCCGTGCTGGCAAAGATCAGGGATGCCCCGCTGCCCGGAGCCGTGAAGGTGACGCTGACGCCGGGTATTCCCTGACCGGCGTCATCCACCACTGTGGCAACGAGTGGCTGGTCAAAGCGCTGGTTGATATCCGTTTCCTGGCCATCGCCCGACACGGCGACGAGACCGGAGGCAAACCCCAGGGAGTTACCCTTGGCCATGATGACAAAAGGGTTGTCGTCAGGGTCGTTGTTATCGAGCCGGAGCGTAAATCCAAAGGCTCCTGGGCCTTTGGGCGTATAGGTCACCGCAAGGGTCGCGGATCCGCCATTTGCAGGAACAGTCGTTGCCGACAGGATCAGGCTGTCGACCGTGGCATTGGTCAATCCGCTGACACTGCCTGCGGCAGTCGGGGCCGTCAGGGTCAGGTCGGCATTGCCGCTGTTCGTGATCGTATAGGTGACTGTAGCTTGTTCATCCTGCTGTTTGTTGCCCTTGATGGCGTCCTCACCGCCATTGGTAATGCTCCCCCCTTCAGAGGAGGAAACCGCCATATCCGCGTTGCCAACCGCCGTCCCTGATGTGGTGACTTGGAAAACCGGTGTCGTTGGGTCATCAGACGTCAAGTTCAGCTTGAAACTGTAAGCCCCCAGACCACTCGGCACATAGTCAATGACGAGATTTGCGGTTCCGCCAGCAGGAATGACGATCGAAGAGGCCGTTGCGGCTACGGACAGCGCAACCCGGTCGAACCCGGAAAGCGCCTGTGCCTTTCTTGAAAGACCTGCAGTCATGATACTGTAGCGGGAAGCCCGTCTGAGCGCTGACACCGTCAGACTGATGCTCCGGACTTCCACGTTGGTTTGTCCGCTGATGTTTCCGGACACCGTCGGCTGGGTTACCGTGAGAGGAGACCCTCCCGGGTTCCTGATCGTATAGGTTATGGTCGTTGAGGAACCCGCTTGCGGCGGCGTTGATACCGTCTCCTCGCCGCCGTTTGGCACCTCACCGCCGTCCGGCGCGATCACCGTCAGGTCCGGCGTGGGTTGGCTCGCGGCCGTCCCCGCCACGTTGATCGTATAGGTTCCTTCGTCCGCGTCGTTGTTCTGCAGATTGAAAGTGAAGCCGAACGCCCCGCCTGCCGCGGGCGTATATCCGACCGTGAGCGTTGTCGTTCCGCCATTTGCGGCAACACTCGTTGATGCAAGAGTCATGCTGGCAACGGTGACATTGCTGGTGGAGCTGACGTTCGCAGCAACCGACGGCGCGGTAATGGTCAGTGCATCGGTACCGGAATTTGTGATGGTGTAAACAATGGACGAAGCCGTGGCTGCAACTGGAACAGATGTAACGGTATCTGTTCCGCCGCTCGAAACGCCGCCGCCTTCCGAAGAGCTCACGGCGATTTCCGGTGTCCCGCCGGCGGAACCACTGACGGCAACTGTGTAGGGGTTCTCATCGGAATCGTCGTTGCCAAGCGTGAAGGTGAAACCGAACGCTCCCGCCAGCTCCTGTAGCGCGCAAAATCGCTTGGCATTCCGCGCAACTTCATTTGGCACCCAAATTCAAGTCCAGTCGTTGGGAGCTAGAGTTGAGTATCCCACCCATCGCCCGGCAGCTTTCCCCCGCCCGCTTTTCAATATTATGCGGCAACATCACTCACTCCAAAAACGATCGTTTAATCTGCTGATGCCGGACGACTAGTCAGGGGCGTTTGCGATGGTTTCAAAAACCTCTCGTAATGCAACGGGGCAAAATGGCACGTGCTCCGATATAACATGCTCGATCACGGCCATGACGAGTGCGCCTCTGCCTCTGCCTTTCCATTTGTTGAGTGTTTGAAACTTTTCGACGAGAGCCTCTTCGAGCGCATGGTCGTCAGCTTGGAGATAGGCGCGGAAGACGCTGCTCGTTGCTCCTCCAAGATAGGAGACTGCCACCTGCTCGGTTTCGTCAGGAAATACGGCAATTTGGATCGCATCAACCAACCGTTGGAGTTCAGGAGGTTCAAGGCTTTGCGCTCCCGTGAAGCGGCTAATATCTTCAAGCCCTTCCGGTAAGCGCTGCTCTTTCATCAGTAGCAGTGCCACAAGAAGAGGATCGAGGAGAACGTTCTCGATGCCGTTGCGTTCGCCGTACGCCACGACCTTAATCCGATCAGTGGGAATAGCTTCGCCGTCCCAATCGACAATGCCGAAGAGCGATGAGATACCGCAACTGGCGAGATGCCCGACGGTTTGCTTTACGATTGTGCAGCCTGCATTGATTTCGCCGTTGTCCTTGTCGCGCAGGCCGGTGGAGAGAAAGTTCAATTCCCTTTCGCAGCTAATGTGCGATTTGATGAGCGCGTAAACTCTCTCATAGGCTGCGGCGTCTGTGTCACTTTCAGCGAAGACCTGACGACGACCTGTATAGTTGATCGAAAGCGTCGGGACACCAAATGTGAGCCTGTTCAGCGCTTCCTGCTTGGAAATCTTTGCCAGCCCCGAGAGCCCATCCTTCATCTCGAACAAAGATTCTTCGGGGGCGAGCGCGACCGTGGTGGGTGAGTGGGTTGTTGCAATGCAATGAATACCTTGCTCATCGACCAAGCCATGCTGAACGGCTCCAAGCCACCTGTGGACCATTTCAGGGTGAAGCGAGGCGTCCATTTCATCTAGAAGCAGAAGCTGTGGTCGTGAAACGGAGATAAAGTACTCATCAATGTGGAATAAGGAGACTGCAAATTGCAGCAAGACCTTCTCACCCGAAGAGAGATTTTGTGGGCTTACAACATGGTCCGTGCCCACTTTTTTGAGATTCACAGTTACTGGATCGTAGTCGAAAAGGCTCGGCGGTGACACTTTGTAGGGCAACGCGAATGCAGCGAGGGTTTCGTTGATCTGTTCCCATGGCGGACTACCAAAGCTCGCGATAAAATCCTCGTCGCTCATCGCGTCTACTAAGCCACGCTCACTGTCGCCCATTCGACGAAGCTGGTTCCGCAGCCGAGCATCGCGATACTTGCCGAACAAGAGCGGCAAGTTTGTGGAGAATTGATCCATACTGCCCCATGGCGCAAACAACTTCATCTGCGTCATGTCGACCTGCAACGGTGAGATCCCGATTTTCGCTGCGACCTTCTGCACCATCGCCTGCAATTGTGGTACCGGCACTCTGCGAAGATCTCTAGTAATGAACCGAATGTTATCATTGGGTGTTACGAGTGATTGCTCCGCTGCGGCAAAGATACCTTCGATCCGACCAGTGTCCGCTTCACCTAACCTACAGGCGACCTCGCTCGCTCCAAGCCGCCAGACGTCTTCTCCAGACTGCAAAATCTCTGCGATCTTATGGTTTGCTGCCTCTTCAAGCGCCACGCGCTGTGTCCGCAAGAGTTGAAGCCGTGTTTCTTCGAACGATTCCATCATGTCGTCGCCTTGCGGGGTAACGAAATAGGCTTGGCCAAGGTCAAGGACGCGGCCATCCTGACCAAACAGTTTTATACTCGGGTTGGCGTTGCCAGAAAGTTCGGGCTGTCCCGCCGCGACCGAATTAGAAATGCATCCATTGGCTATAGCCTGCAACAGATGGCTTTTCCCGCTGCCGTTCAGGCCAACAATGACCGAAAAGGACGGGAGCTCGATATCGGGAAACGCCAATATAGATAGGTGTGATTGTTTGAACGAAAGCCTCACTTAACGAATCCCCCGGCTTTTATCTGCACTAAAATGGTATCGTAGGCGCTGATCAGAGAAGTTTTTTGGTAGATGTCGCTTGGCAGCGCGAGCGAATGGCCGCTCTTCTAGTTTTACCACTTTTATAGCTGCCATTCCGCTCCCTCTCCCGAACCGGCCCTACCAGCGTAAACACCGAACCCACAACCTAAGCCACCTTCGCCATCCGCGCACTCGCAATGTCGTAATAGGCAGCCTCCCGTTCACACCCCACAAACCGGCGTCCGGCCCTCAGTGCCGCAACGCCCGTCGTGCCTGAACCTGCAAACGGATCGAGAATGGTCCCCGCCGGGCAGACCTGCACAAGCGCGTCCATCAGCGGCAGCGGCTTCCCTGTCGTGTGAAGCTTCGGGCCACCGGCGTTGACGGCGAAGCGATAGACGCCGGGCCGCGTCGGGCCATCCTTGTCGTGCCATTCACCCTTTGAACCCCACAGGATGAATTCTGCCTGCTGGCGGAAACGGCCCTTCATGGGTCGGCAGGCCTCGGTCTTGTCCCAAGGCACACATCCCCGATAGGTGAAACCCGCCGCCTGGATGGCGGTGATCATGACCGACAGCTGCCTCCAGTCGATGAAGACCATGACCGGTGCACCTTGCCTCAAAGTCCGGAAGGCAGCGGTCAGCCACAGCACGGACCAGAGCAGATAGGAATGCTGGTCGCGGTTCTCGCCGGAGAACTCCGGATAAAGCGTAGGGTCGTTGATGTATTTGCTATTCGCCGATCCGGCTGTCCGGGTGCCGGAATGAAGCCCGCCGGAGCTATAGGGCGGATCGGTGATGAGTGCATCGAACTGTTCGTCCGACTGGTCATTCAACCAGGTTAAAGCGTCTTGCTGAAACAGTTGCCAGTTCATGTTTTCAAGCTTTCGTCAGGCGCTCTTGGCGATCTGAGAAGGGCTCGACTGGCCTCAGGTTATTGAGTGTCCCGCAGCGGGTGCACTTGATTTCTATCGTGCCGGTGATGGCGTTTTGCTGTGCCTTCATCAGGAGCTTGCGGCAGCTGCCGCATCGGATCTCGTTCATACTTGGTGACAACCTTATGGCGACTCGTCCATAAATTCCCGGCATCGCGCGATGCAGCGGGCGCGGTGGTTGTCTATTCCTGCCGGGCGGGCACTTGGTTTGGCGATTGAGGCCCGCCGTCCGGATCTTCGGGTCCGGGCCGTCCGTCAGCTACGGAGGCCGTATTGATGACAGTCGTGGAAGACTTATGCCTCTTGCCCTCCGCTGTTTGTATGGGGTGCACCTTCTGGAGCGTTGGTGGATTGTTGTTTGACATCGCCGGATTTGGCGTGTTGGTTTTCGACCTTGTAAGGACTCAAGAACTCGTTCTGCAAAAGAATGACGCGCTTGAAGAAGAGCTACGAGGTCTTCGCGAGCTTCAAAAAAGGGTCGATACTGCCATGAGTTCTGGACGAACAGGTATTCTCGACCCTGCCCGCTTTGGCGATGCAGCCTTTGTTTACAGCTCAAGGCAGGCTGCTGAACGCGGCGAGGTGATCGGATTAGGATCACGAGAAACCTCGAGAGTCCTGATACGGGCACTCGAAAGCAATGTTGCCGCGCGCAAGCAATTGACTGTCTCAGCAAGTGCGACAATCCGAAACACCGAAGTTGCGGTTCTGCTGATCGTTGTTGGCTTTCTGGGACAGCTCCTGGGAGCACTCCCAGGCGAGCTTTGCAATTAAAGCACTTCATACCTGCTTCCTCGCTTCCACATCCGTCGTGTAGCCGCCTGATTTGCTGCACCGGTGCACCGCCCGCGTCACGATCCACTGGCCTACCAGTTCCGGCTGGATGGGCGGCAGGAAGATCGGCCGTTCGGCCCGGATGATCGGATTGCCTGGGAGCGTCAGCGAGATCTCTGCCGTGGAGGCCGTTTCCCTCAGTTCCGCTTCCGCCGCCTTCTTCGCCGCCTCCTGATCGGGGAACGTCCGTTTCAACGTCTTCTGAGGCTTGCCGGACCCGGCTTCCTCGTACTTCTTCTTGGCCTCTTTCTGGTCGTGCCAGGCCGCCCGGACGGACTTGAACTCGCCGCGCTTGGCTCCCCGCCACCGGTAGTCCGTTATGAGGAACGTGGGCACACCGAGTGCATCAAGGGCGGAGCCGCCCGCAGACTGGCCGGATCGCTTTTCGAGGAACGCAAGCTTGCCTTCTGCCGCCTTGACGGTTGCGCCGTAGTCCCTCGCAAGACCCTGCAGAAAATGCAGATCCGATTCCTGTGTCTGATCGCGATGCTTGATCATCACGCTGGCAAGCTTCTGAGATACGACAGGCTGCAATTTGTTCCGGCCCGCGATGGTCTTGACGATCTGGCCAATGGTCTTGTTGTCGTAGCTTTCGGTGCGCTCTTCCTTGAAACCCTGGGTCATATCGGCGGCAGTACCGGAAACCTTGATCAGGTGACCGCCCGACTTGGAGCCGGAGGTCTCTGCCTCATCGACAACAAACCTCCAGATCTGCCCGAGGCCACTTTCCTTGTAGCCGAAGGCAATCAGGATGGGTGAGCCGGGCGGCGGCGGTGCGGAGAGCGCGGAACGGGCAAACTCCAAGTCGCAGGCGTCCGACTTGATGCCCGCCTCATCGGTCACGGTCGCATTCAAAAGCCCGCCTTGCCCCACAAGACCGGCAATTTCCAAACCCGCCACGCTGACAAGAAAGATCGGTGTCATGGCCTTAATCCCACAAGCTTACGGCGGCAGAGATCGCACCGGGCACGGTGGTTTCCTCTTCAACCTCGGGCATGGTGACGGACGTGCCGATGGGCAGAAACGGGCCGCTTGCGGAAAGGGCCTTATTGGCCGGAGCGTCCAGGACCCGTCGCAGAAGCACCGCGTCCTGGCGGCCATAGTGGCGGAACACGACCTGCTCGATGGTCTCGCCTTCAAGGCTCGTTAAAACGGCCATGAAATCCCTCCCGTATAGCGGACCATGCGCAGCTCGAACTGGATCTCGCCGGGATAGCCAAGACCTTCGATCAGGGCCTCGTCCTTGGTGACCTCTTCGATCACGAAGCGGCCAACGACCCTTCCCGAGGCCAGAATGAAGGTTACGGGCCGTCCGCTTTCGGCAACGCCCGCCAGCGCCTCGATGCGCCAGAGGCCCGGCAGCTGGATTTCCGGCCATATGCTGCCGCGAATGGACAGCTCGCGGTCATCTGGCCCGGTGAACTGACGCACAGCAGGCGCGCCGATAACGTCGTGCCTTGCCCAGCTTGCGGACCAGGTCTGGGACAGTTCTTCGTAAGAACCTTGCAACGGCGCGAAGATGAACGTTCCGCCGCCCGAAAGCGCTGCCAGGGGTCGCTGCATCAGTCAGACATCCTCCGGCGCGACTGACGTTCCAGAATGTCGGAGACCTCGCGGGCCAAGGCCTGCGGATCACTGCCGTAAAGATGGAACGTGTTGTAGTTGGTCTGCTGGCTCACTGCCCGATCCGAACCGGTTCCCTGGCCACCGTCTGCCGGGGACTGCCCCTCGGCGCGCCCGGTTGCTGCGGCAAGACGGGGCATGATCGGCTCGGCGGTCGCATAAGACACGAGCCCGCCCGCCTGACGGCTTTCCTCGGCGCGGCGGCTGAGCTGCGTCATTTCTCGCAGCTGGCCGTGGTGCGCAATGAAATCGCCCTTGCTGGCATAGCGCAGCTCCGGCCCGCGCTCGCCGACAAGCTGGATGCCGGATTTACGGACGATTCCGCCGGAGGCATATTTGCCCACCGGGGTGAAGTCATTCGCGGGAATGGGAGTGCTGACCCCGGAAAGATCCGGCATCGAAAGCCTGAATGATCCTCCCCTCGCATAGGACACAGGCGCGCCCAAAGGCCTGCCCGTGGTGATGTGCCGGCTGACGCGGGCGGTCTCTCGCGGCAGGCCATCAGGCGCAGTGGACACGCCCGCATTCTTACCTGCCGGGATAGAGTCATTCGCAGGGACCAGAGCGCGGAGCGCGGAAAGATCCGGCACAGAAAATACAAAGGATCTGGCGCGGCCCGTCGGTGTCGCAGTCCCGCCCGTCTGACCGCCCTCCTGGATGTGGCGGCTGAGCTGGGCCATGTCCCGCAGCTGGCCGTGGTGAGCGATAAACTCGCCCTTGCTGGCATAGCGCAGCTCCGGCCCGCGTTCGCCAACAAGCTGAATGCCGGATTTGCGGACAATGCCGCCGGAGGCATATTTGCCCACCGGGGCGTTGTCATTGGCTAAGGCTGGAGCCGGGGCAGCAGCCGGAGTGCCGCCGCCGAAGATGCTCGGCATTGAGATGTTGAAAGAGAAGGCATCCTTCAGCGCGGCGATCTTTTGATCGACCCAGGCCATCAGCTGAACAAAGACCGATTTCATGCCTTCAAGCAGTGAGGTGATGATCTTGCGCCCGGCTTCGGTCAGATCGATATCGAAAAGCTGCTGCAGCTTCCGGAAATCACCGGTGACAGCAGCCAGGGCAAAGCTGCTCGCACCAGCCAGAGCCTTGAAGGAAGACTTGATCGCCTCACCGAACGCGGCAGCGGCCTCGCGGCCCAGATTGGCAAAACGTTCCTTTTGATCCGCTCCGAGCGTTTCCTGACTGAACAAGCCGGAGAAGAACGAGGCGACGGCATCCTTGATGCTGGCAAGACCGGCCAGCATGCCAGACATATCGAAGGCACTCGCCAAAGCCTGATGGATCTTGCCGCCGTCGAGACCGATGGCTGATGCCGCCTCGCCGATGGTGCCAGCAATCGCATCTATCCCGCTTGCCCAAGCGTTTTTTAGTGCGTCGAGTTCCGGGGTAAAGGCGCCCACGAGCCCGCCCAGGAAGCCGGAGACCACGGAGCTGATGCGGTCCCAATATTTCCACACAGCGAACGCTCCGGCAGCGATTGCCGCGATCAGTGCCGTAACCGGCCAGCCGATGGCGGCAATGGCGGAGAGCGCCGCCACACCCGCAGCCTGGAGCCCTGCGAACAGACCGGAGAGCGAAGCAAGCCGCAACAATCCGGACAGCCGGATCGCCAGTTGAACAGGCCTCAACCCGTTCAAGGCACGCCCAAGCAACCCGACACGGCCCGCCGATGCCATGGCTCTTAGGCCGAGCATCTGCATCCCGAAGCGCATGCCCGCAAGCATGATGGTGATGGACCCCAGAAAGGTCAGCAACCCTCCGCCAACGATCAGGAACCCGGCAAGAGCAATTGCGGCAAAGCCGATTGCACGGGTGAGCCTGGGGTTTTCCTTGAGCCATGAGGCGATGCCGCGCGTTGCAGCCGTCAGCCATTGCGTGGCCTCTCGCATGGCAGGGTTAAGCTCTTCGCCGATGACCATTTTGAGTTCACTCAGAGCCGAAAGCAGCCCCTTCGTATCTCCCGACAGGTTGTCCCCCATCGCCTTGGAGACACGGGAGGCCTCGCCGTTTGCATCCTTCAAGGCGATCAGAAGATCCTGAAAGACGGCAAAGCCTTTTTCATCGATCAAGGCCGAGAATGAAGAGCCTGCCTCTACGCCAATCAGCTCCTTGAAGATCTCCTTGCGGTCTGCCGATCCCATCGCTTCGGTCGCCTTGCCGATCTCGGCAAGAAGCTCCGGGACAGGCCGAAGATCGCCATGAGCCGTCTTGGCGCGAATGCCCAGTTCCTTCAAGGCGGCGGCTCCCTTGGAAGTCGGTGCAGCCAGGCGCTGGTAGATGGCTCTGAGCGATGTACCGGCCTGACTGCCCTGAATGCCGACATTGCCGAGCAGACCGGCCATGGCAGCCGTTTCTTCCAGGGAAACGCCTAGGGCCTTGGCCTCCGGAGCCACGTATTTCATGCTCTCACCGAGCATGATCAGGTCGACGTTTGCGCGGGTGGTGGTCGCGGTCAACACATCCCCGACCCGCTTCATCTCCTTCGGGTCCAGCCCGAACGCAGACAGGATATTGGACGAAATGTCCGAGGTTTCGCCAAGCCCCGTCTTGGTGGCTTTCGCAAGATCAAGGTTATCCGCGATTGATGCCAGGATCGCATTGCCATCAAAACCGGCCATGGCCTGGAACTGCATGGCTTCGGCAACTTCCTGGGCGGAGAAACTGGTCGAGGCACCAAGCTCACGCGCCTTTTCGGCAAGAGCCTCATAGGCAGCGCTGCCCTTCGTTACGCGGGCGACAGCCGCGACCGCATCCATCTGCTCTTCAAAGGACGCAAATTCTGTGACGGTGGACTGCACGGGCCGCACGGCCTGACGCCCGGCGTAAAGCCCACCGGCACCCGCAATGCCAAACCCCGCCCCCAGAGCCATCTGACGGTTGCGCCGGTCGCGCAGCCGGTTGGTCAGCCGCTGGACTGCCTGCTGGCGGCGTTCCATTCTGGCGAGAGACTTTTCGTGCGTGTTGACCGCATCGGTCGAGGCGCGCAAGGCGCTTGCGCTGTCCCGGCTTGCTTTCGCAAGATCGCGAGTAGAGGTGCCCGTGGTCCGCAGCTTCCGCCGCAGCTGTTCAAGCCCCCTTTCATTGGTGCTTAAAGACCGTTTCAAACGGCCTGCTTCAGAGCGCAGCCGTTTGAACTCCTGCCCCGTTGCCTTTCCGGCTTTGGAGAGATCCTTAAGGCGCGTCTGCACACCGGCAAGCTTTTCCCGCGTGGCGACGGATTGCTGCTTCAGTGCCCGGAATTCCTGGAGCAGCCTGGACTGTCCTTGAGCGGCCACTTTTGCCGCTTCCGCCGTACGCAACCCCATCCGGGCGGACTGACGGGCGGTCTCACTGAACTCGCGGCGAACGCCTCGCTGGTCCCGTCCGATGTCCTTCATCTGACGGCGCACGCGGGAGAGTTTGCCGGACAGCCGGTCGCGCAAGGTAAGCAGCATTTGTGCCTTGAGCTGAGCCACCGGCTACCGCCTCTCCCGCTGTGCGTTTTCGATTGCCGCCACCCGTTCCTCCAGGAGCTTGCGGGCGGCGATCCAGTGCTCGTAAAGCTCAGACCAGGGCAGCGCCTTCAGTTCCGACAGCTGCCAGTGGAAAGCCTCTGTGATCTCGTAATAGATCTGGTTGATGCTCTCCGGCCTGAGCAGGGTTACTTCGGCGTCTTCGGCCCCGGTGTCGTCCCAGTCTCCGGCGTCATCGTCTTGCGCACCACCAGCCCATCGAAGTCGATGGCTTCGAAAAAAGAGCCAAAGGCCGCCTGCAACGCCAGGAGGTTTGCACCAGATCCCTTGCGGATCACTTCGGCAGGAACACACGGCACGCCGATTTTCTCGGTCACATGGGCAATCGCTTTTTTGTCGCCCTCGACAAGAAGATCCATGACCGAGAACCGGCCCAGATCCTGCCCTGTCGGTTCGCGCATCAAGGTGATGGTGCTGACGGTTTCACCGTTCACGGTGAGTGGCTTCGGAAGGGTGACTTCAACAGTGTCCATGATGTGCCTCGATTGGTAAGGGATGAGGGCCGGGCTCTCACCGGCCTGCGCCGTCCGCAGACGGTCTTATCCGGTGGACTTAAGCGCCGCCCCGGCCCAAGGCCGCGTTGACCGCGTCCGTGATCGTGGTGCCGTTCTGGCGGATGTTGTTGTTCAGAAGATCGAAATAATAGCGCTCGGAACCGGCGTATTCGTGGGACCAGAACACAAGCGAGAAGACCAGCTTCACCTTTACGTCCTCGTCCGGCTTCCGGTCGCCAAGGTCATTCTCCGTGCAGCGGCCCTGCATCGTATGGACTTCGGTAAAGGCTTCACCGGTGATTTCATCTTCCCAGCCAGCACGCAGGAAGAAGCGCTCCTGGTCGATCCGGTACCCCTTGATCAAGCCGAACAGCGCGTCGGACATGCCGGTCAGGGTGATCTCTGTGGTCAGCTTCTCAAAGCCGTGGCGGGTGTCGAGCGGAGCCGCGATGCCGCCAGGACGGCGTTCCGCCGTCTTGAGCTTGGACATGGGAGGCTTGAACTCGGTAATGGAACCGCCAAAATCGTTTGTGCCGTGCCACAGTGTGAACTGGCGGTGAGCTTGTGAATGAAGCATATCGGTCTCCTAGGGGGCTGCGCGTCAGTTACCGCTCACAAGCGTGAAGGCAGATGCAGCCGAGGCCTGTTCAAGGAACTCCTCATAGAGTTCCGGGGTCCGGTAGCCCCAGATTTCAATGTCCCGGATCGGCGTGGCTTCGACGAATTTCAGGCGGTAGAAGAGAATGCCGTCCGCCATCTGGCGCGGGGTATTGAGATCTTCGGGCATCTCGAACTCGGCGCCGATGATTGCGCCTTTCTGGACCAGTTCCCGAAGGAAGGTCTCAACCAGGCTGGCAATGTCCCGGATGGCGTGAAGCGACATGGGAACGCCGATATAGGCGCGAAGACCTTGTTCCAGCGCGTCATAGACCTTGTCAGCAACGCGGCGGCCAACGACGGTGCCCCCGAGCGTGCGCAGCGGATCAACAGACCCGCCGCCCCAGGTCCAGAAGCCCTTGTCCTTGAAAAAGGTGGAGACCTGCGATGCGTTCATCTGGGTCGCTTCGCAGTTGCTGTCGTTCAAGCGCCAGTCGACAGGACGGGCCAGACCGGTGATGCCGCGTACTTCCTTGTTGTCCGGCGACCACCAGAAGCCCTTCTCCAGATCCAGCCGGGACTGAATGCCCGCATAGACCGCAGATCCCGGCACTTCAATATTGGTGCTGGTGACCGTGTCCCAGATCTTGCACATCGGATCGATGATCGAGAGACGGTCAGAGGAATAGAGGTCGCGATTGGCGATTGCCTCTGCGGTTGTTGTGTTCGGCCCATCGGCGAAGACATAGGCCCGGATGCGCTCGGCGACCGAAACCATCTCCTTGATCACCGGATTGGCGGTGACCGCATCGTCGGCAAAGGCAAAGCCCGGCGCGATCAAGAGGTCCGGAACGAAGTCGAGCTGATCCTGAACCTTGCGGGCTGCGTGAACGCCGGTCATGTCTATGGCGCTGCCGACAACGGCGGAGACCTGCTCGGCGGGGTCCACCTTCTCTTCCACGCGGATCACGGCGATCTTGCCAGAGGTTTTCTCGTACTGGTTCCAGATGGCCTTCAGGGATAGCGGCAGGGTGCCCGTGTCACCAAGCGTATCCGCCTTGGTAATGTCGCCGAGAATGGCGACCGGCTGGTTCAGCGGCCAGATCGCAGCATCCGCATCCGGCGCGGTGCCGATGATGCAAATCTCGCCTGCGTCAGCGACGCGAATACGCGGCGTGCCGAACGTCTGATCGCTCGCCCTTACGCCATGATGGTAATTGGTTGCCATGTGCTTCGGCCCGCTTGTCTGTAACCTCAATTGGATGAGCAGACGGTAGCGGCACCGGCACAAACAAAAACCGGCGACAAATGCCGCCGGTAGACTGAATTCACATAAGACCTATAGAAAGGCCCGCTTTCGATTGGCCGTCAAGGGGCCACGAGCCAATTGCCTCTTCCTCAATACTCCGCAACCAGTGCAGCAACTTCCGCCGGGCACTCCGGCCAACTCTCGTTGGCATAGACATCGGCTGAAGCACTTTCTGAAAGCGGCAGGATATTGCCTCGCATAGCCGCAACCCAAGCGGTTGTGGCCTCGATCCTCGCCAGCACGTCGTTTTCTTCAGAAGAACGGGCACTGGCCGTCTTTGCGGCAATCACACTGGCTGCCGCCGCCATATTCATCTGGCTCTCGGCAGACGCAACGCGGTAGATGCGCCGACGGCACTCCGCCTTCACCAGCGTCGTTCTGTCAGCGGCGCGCGCAGCATCGATGGCAGTATCCGGAACACCCTGCTTTCTGAGCCACTCGGGAGATCCGAGAAGCTGATTATTGTTGTGCGATACGGACAATTGGTCATCTGTCATGTTTTAGCTCCTCGTGGGCTATACAATCAAAGCGTTCCTACGTTGGTAAAACTCAGCTGGCGAACCTCTGTATGGGCTGTCCCAGCAGGCACAGCCTCAATCCAACGCCCCCCCATACCAGACGCGGGAAACGTGCAATCCTGGCAGACGAACCCCACCCCATGAGCGAGCTGGAATATGTTTTGGTTTGACCCTTCCGGCAGATCAAAGACAGCACTCACAAACACTGCCGTTGTGTGACCATGACATGCAATCATATGCCGTTGCCCAACCCCATCAGGGGCGGTTCCTGCAACCAATGTTATGTCGTGAATGAAAAAACGCGCACCCGTGAACGCCGTATAGAAACGAGGCATTTCGGCAGGGTTGTCGGAACGTAGATTTCCAAAAACGATCCTACCTGTCACCGCATTGTCAGAGTACAGCTCAACCACGCCTTCCGGGAAGTAGACGCCTTCGGAAACAAAATACGTCCCATGGACCATGAGTTTCAGGACACCACCCTGCACACCCAAGGAAGTTGCCTTTCCAAGGGATTGGAATGGATCAGCGGCAGTCCCTTCTCCGGCATCGGAACCATTGATCTGATCGACATGGTAGGCGCGAATGGTTGTCGGCGTAACCAACAATGCCTCGGCGAGCGCGGCTTTGGCGTCCTCCTGAAAGGATCGAAAGCTATCGGCGAGTTGGGTATGTGCGGCCGTCAGATCGGTAATACTGCTTTCCAGCGACATTCTATCTGCTCCTGTCTGCCAAGGCCACGACGACGGATCGCAGTGCCTTCACTTCATTTTCAAGGGTTTTGATGCGGAGGGCGTCGGCCTCGATTACCCGTGTGTTGCGGGCCAAGGCCATGCTTATTTTTGCGAATTCTGCCGCGAACGTGAGATGCAGATCGACGTCCCCGGTGAAGGTGATAGCCCCAGCGGGCAGCGCCTCAAGCGCTAAGAGATATGCGACGGCGAGAGGAACGCCCGGAGTGAAATAGGCAAGGGCAACGGTTGGATCGGACCAGACAGCAAAGAGGGTTCCGTCATCCAGGTAAAAGCCTAATTCGCGCACCCAAAACCCCGCATCGTGGTCGAGCAGTGCAGCAATCTCCACCACATGGTCGCCGACGTATTTGCCGCTTGCGACCGGCACCCGAACAATTTCCGAAGCGAGCGCGGTCTCCGCCCCTACCGGCGTGTATCCGGAGGTTCCGAACGCAATATGACTCACAGTAAGAGCAATCCCGGTGCCATCGGCCTTGAACGCCTTCGCCAGACCTTGTGTCGTGAGCACAGGATTGAGAGCGGTAATCGTCATCTGATGAGGTCTCCTGTTACCCGGAGCATTTGGGTTGATCGCCCGGCAAGGGATATACCCGCTGCGCAACCAAGCGATGGCAGATCGGCTGAGGCGCTCCCAGAGCAAAGCGCGATCTGGCGACCGGAAACCCCTGAGCCAACCGCGTTGCCGGTGTTTGGGATGAGCGCTTTGCCATCGAGACGTTGAAATCCTGTGGCGCGCGCGCCCTCGGCCAGACCTAAGTCACTCGATGAGAGAGCACCGAGTTCGAAGCTGAACTGGCGGGTCAAGGGTTTGGCCGCGTTGACCCAAGCGATGGCGTCGGCTTGCAAACGCGCGTCCAGGATCGGGCCATCTTCGAACACCGCGCTGTTGGCATAGGCCGTCACATGGAAGGTGCCGGGCTCCCGTTCCGGCAGTGCCTCGAACCACTCGGTGATCTGGGCTGTGATGGAGAGGGCTTTGAGTGCCGTTTCAACGGCAAATAAAGTGCCCTTGAAGATATGGACGGTTTCCGCCGCGTCGATAACCTGCCTCTTGATCTCAGCCGGCCACTCGTCTCGCCAATAGTCCACACTCTCTTCCCAGGCCAGAAATGGCAGCTCCGCCTCCGGCGCATCTAGCGGCAAGGTCACCTTGGACAGCGGTCCAAACCGGCCCTCGATCTCGACCGAATAGCCAACGCTGGCAACGCGCCGCTCCAGATCGGTCGCATAGGACGGCAGAAGACCGGCATGATTGGAGAGGTCCGTCATTGAACCACCGTCACGATCTCGGCAGCGCTGATATGGATGGCCTCTCCCGCTGCCGCCACGATCCCCACGCTTGCGATTGGCGCACCGTCTACCTCCAGCGCCACGTCCAGTACGCCCGACACGGTGAGCGCTGCATGCAGTCCGGAAACGGGCAGACTGCGGCCAATGCCGCGCCTCTCCGCCAGATACGCCGCCAACCGCGCCTGGGCTTCCACAAGAACCAGCTCCGGAGACGGACCTGCCGGGATCGACAGCGTGACCCGCAGCGTATGGGAGAGAATGGTTGCCGCCTCAATCGTGACCCTGTCCCCAATCGGACGCCGGGTCTTGTCTGTCACCGCCTCGGCGACCTGTACAAGCAATCCTTCATCCGCTGCGCCATCGCCCTCAATGGCCAGCACGGTCACCAGAGCCTCGGCAGGCGCGGGTGAAACGGCTGTCGCGTCGGCAACACCGGCCACCGACATTGCCCAAAAGACATAAGCGCCCTCGGGACCGGCAACAGAATAGCTCTCCGGCCCGAGCTGGATGCGGGCGCGGTATGCCTCGTCATCCTCATAGGTTGGCGCGATGAGTGGCGTTGCATCCGGGTCGCCCGGGTCCAGAACCAGACGCGGAATATTCCGGCGGCGCGAAGCTCCGATGATATCGAGATCCTTGCCAGTCGCCGTCGCAAGGCGGGACGCCGCAGCCGCCTCGTTGATTCGCTGGCGCAGCAGGTTCTCCACATAGGCATCAACACCCAGATGGGCGCGAACCGGCTCGAACTCGGTCTCGTCCGCGAATTCCGGCCAAAGGCGCTTGTACTCCGCCATCTGCCGGTCGAGCAGCGTCTCGAAGCTCAAGTCCTCGATCAGCTTGGGAGCTGGCAGCCCCGGCAATTGCAGAATGTCGTCAAAGCGGCTCATTCAAAACCTCACTGGACCGGTGCCGACAGGTCGATGCCGTTGCCGGTTTCCCGGCTGGTCGCCAGAATGGAGAGCTGGCGCTCGCCGTCAGCCGTCCCTTCTGTGAAGGCGACGCTGATCAGATCGACACGCGGTTCGTATTCATGAATGGCCTCGGCAACCGCCGCGCAGAACTGGAGTTCAATCGCCGGGTTACCCGGAGCGCCAATGATGCGCGGCAAGGCGCAGGCGAGATCCCGGCGCATAACAAGCGAATGCTCGGTGACGAGAAGGCGCCGGATTGCCTGGGCAATCCGGTCATCCCCGCTGAGCGGTCTGCCTGTTGCTGCGTCGAAGCCAGCCATCAGTCCGCTTTCGCCTCCTGCTTCTTGGGTGAAGATGCAACAGACTTGGCTGCCGCAACCGGTTCGATGCTGCCGGATCTGAGGCGGAACAGGGCTTCCTGTTCTGTCAGACCGACTTCCGCCCCCGGCTCGTGCCAGGCCCCGTTGACGAACTGCTTTTTCAGAACCCGGTAGGGCTTGGTGTTTGTCTGTTTCATGGTCGCTCCTTTAGACAGGGGGACCGGTCAAAGCCGGACCCGGCATAACGTCTGTGTGTTTGTGGTCGTCGCCGATGTTTGTGCCGTTATGGGTGACCCCCGCTCCGGAAACATCGAGACGGCCCTGGATCTTCACGTCGCCTTCAAGGGCGAAACCATCGCCATCAATGGTCAGCACTTTGCCCGCAGGTGAGATCAGCCTCATGGTGCCGGTCTCTGTCGATGCATTGCCTGCGTTTTGGGTTGGCAGCATCGGCACGAAGACACCGTTGGCGGGATCGCCGTCCGAGAACATCAGCCCTTGCGTGCCCGTCTCGGCGGGCGCATCGATGCGCCATGCCCCCGCTGACATCGAGCCTTGAGGGATCGGCGCAGAGACAAAGCCGGAGTCATCTTCCACGACCACCTTGCCGCCCTCATAGGACTTGACACGGACCTTCCGGACACCGTTTTCAATCCGCTTTTCAAGGTCGGCCACACGGCGTTGAAGATCGTGATAGCCGTCAAACATCGACCAGCCCCGCTTCACCGCCGGTTTCAGCATCAAACAGATGGAACTCCTGCCGCCACTCGATCTGCCAGAGCGTTGTTCCCCGGCTGTCCAGCGTCGGCGAATAGAGATTGCGTGCCGAAAGGTTCGAAGGCTGACGGGCTCCTGACAGGCCGAACCGGTTCCGGTCGATCCACCGGACGACCACGCCGGTCAGGTCGACCAGGGAAGACGCCTGCCGCTCCCGCTTGCCGATCTCCGGAACCAGAAACAGGCCCAGACCGAGGGTGTGCATCTGCGCGCCACTTGCCTCATGGCGCACGCCGTAGAGCAAGCCGGTTGCGATCAGGGCCGCGCCCTGGCGCGGCAAGGAATTGGTCTTCAGCCAGGCTTCCGTCAGGTTGCCCGGAGCGGCCTCGATGCGCGCCCCTTGCTTCAGCAATCCGGAGGCTTCCAGACGCCCGGCAATCTGGTCCTGAATAGCGCTATAGCTGGTTGGCGAGACGGGAGCACTCATCGCAGCTGCTCCCCAATGAAGCGCAGAGCGGCCTGCTCCATTTCGCGGGCATTGTCAGCGCTCATTCCCAGATACGACCGGCGCGGAATGGTCACCTTCTTGGCAAAGACAGTCTCGCCGCCAATCGTGAAGACCAGCACCTTTGCCGTCTTCGGACGGATCTCGCCCCCCTGCTGGTGAATGGCGGCATAGATCAGGGGCGATCCCCAAGAAACCTGATCCGCACCTTCCTGCTGATGATCGATGCTGGTTGCCAGATCCCCCGACTGGAACAAGATGCCGGAGCCTGCCCCGTTGGCGGGCCAGGGTGTTCCGTCCGGATCGGTTTTCTCTTCCTCGATCCGGCGCTGTGTCTGGCTGGCACCTAACGCGCCAAGCCCATCGATCAATTCGGATCGGTCGAGATCCGCCAGCCTGCCGAGCTGAGCGGCTGGCAGGTCAAGATCAAGGTCCATGATGAACTGAACTCCCGCCATCACCAGCCCCCGAACTCGTCGCGGGCGAACACCCGGCCAGAGGCAACCATCTGCACATCCCCCACAGTCGGGGTCATCGTATCGTCGGACACCGGCGTTTGCGGCAGCTGGGCGTCACCCTTTGAAATGGCCTTCAAATAGGCGATAGACGCGTCGTAGCGGTCCTTGATTTCTTCGGTGACCACGCTGGATGTGCGGGCCAGATGATAGGTGGCGATGTTGAGAGCGTGGACCTTCAGCACAGGCTGGGCCGCAGGATCGGTAACCGGCACGCGGTAACGCCCAGCCAGCCAGCCGTCCATTTCGTTCGAGGCAGCCTCAAGCGCATTGGCGATCTCGGAGGCGTCGGCGACGCCGTCGCCGTCAAGGTCGCCGATGTGCGCCTGCGATTTCTCCAAGGTCAGCCAGTCGTCCACGCTCCCGTAAGCCATGGCTTAAGCTTCCCCGGCTTTTGCGTTGCCGAGAGCGGCAAGGATCTCGGACTTGGAAACGTCCCGTTCGAGGATCTTCGAGACGGCCTGGACCTTCGGCGTTCCGTCGTGGTTGAAGTCCTTTTCCCGGTCCAGCTTTTCGATGGCGTCGAGGATGGTGCCAGGGGCGGCATCATGCGAAGCCGTATCCGGCACTTCAACAAAGCGCAGGCTGAGAAGCGGGTCCGCTTCCAGCTGCCGGGCCTGTTCTTCGCTCAGCTCCGAGAAAGGAACAGTGACGGGCTTATTGGCCGGAAACTTCCGGCCAGCCCGCCAGCGCTCGCGGGATGCGGTCACGATCACCGCGTTGGCATCTTCAAAATTCATGGCAAGCTCCTTGACGATGGCGGATCGAACCGCGGTTAAGCGAGATACGGCGATACGAAACCGTCCACCTTGCCCTGAAGGATGTTGTCTTCGCCGTTGGCCTTGCGGGCTTTCTTCAGCAGCTCGTCCGCCTTCCACTGGTTGGAAGACCCCACAACAAGCAACGTCGGCTTGATGGCAAGCTTGCCGCCCTGGTCATTCTCAAGGCTGGTCATGGCTGCGTAAGCGGCCTTGAAGTTGTCCTCGTTCAGCTCGGCCTTGGAGGCGAAGGCCATCTGCCAGAAGCCGTATCCGACGTTTGCGCGGCCATCGACGCCGTAAAGATGCTGGCCCTTCATGAACACCCGTTCCGAAGTGTTTGCGTCCACCTGCTGGGTGAACACCGGCCTCTTGCGCATCTGCAAGATGAGCGGCATCAGGGCCTGGCTGGTGTCCAGCAGGAACCAGGGATCGCCACCACCGGCCTGCATGTTGGAAACGGTCTTGACGTTTCCTTCAGCCGGATCGCCAACCGGATGATCGGTGTCGAAAAAGAACTGCCCATCGTAACATTCTGACGAAAACCCAGCCGCCAATGCTGGCCAGACCAGCTCATCAGGCCAGCGCGCAGCGGCGCGGCCCATGGCCTTGAAGCGGCCCGCATAGATCCCCAGGTTGTCGTCTTCGATGTCTGTCGCCTTGACGCCGACGGTGCTCTCGAATTCCTTGTTCTTGATGGTGTAGCTGTGGCCGGTCAGGGCCTTGATCAGCCGGTCGCCAATCCACTCGCGCAAGGACGGCCACTCGCCGAGCCAGCCATATTCGTTGCTCGCCGTCGTGGAAGGGATTTCCTCGGCAATCTTGTTCCAGGACGGATCGACTTCATCGAAACCATTCTGGTAATTCGTCTTGAACCCGGTGCCGAGGGTTCTAAGGGTTGCGCCTGTGACTTCCATTAAACTGTCTCCGCTTTAAGTGACGCGCCTAAGGTCAGGCGAATTCGATCCAGACGCCGCCGTCGTCCAAGTCCCGGACGGTGCCAGCCTCAGACCGGGTGCCGCCGCCGTCGGTCGCGGCGACGGTTTCGTCGTCCACGATGAAACAAGGCTGGTTGATGGAGGCGCGGGTCACCGGATCGCCAATGTCATTGGGGACACGAACCCAATCGTCCCGGCTCACGGTGACCGTGATTGCACCGGCAGCTCCCGAACTGTTGTCGGCAGATGCATCCGCCATACCCGCAGCGATGAGGTTGGTTGCGGTGTAGCCGGGCTTGGCGAAGCCGCCTTCCAGAACGACGAGCCCGCCGCCAAAGATCTTCGCGCCTGCCGCGACCGGGTGTGCCACCTGACGGCCAACGCGCCGGTGAATGTTCTTCATCTTCGAAAGCATCAGGAATCTCCCTTCCGGTCTTCAGCCAGGCTCTTGGCGAAATCCTCTTCGGAAAGTCCCAGCTGAGCGGCGACCTTCTTTTCATCGGCAGAAAGCACGGCCTTGCCCTTGGCCGGGTCCGCCCGGTCAAGGCCGCTGTTCTGTGCGAGATCGAGAACCGGCGCGGCCTCAATGAAAGCCTTGAAGTTCTTGAGGCCATCGGGAGACGCCTTGCAGGCGGCAAGGTGATAGTCCTTGGAGGCCGGGGCAATCCGTCCCTCCTGGGCCGCCTGATCAATCAAGGCCTCGATTTCGGCCTCTCCGGATCGTTTGATGGTGTTGAGCGCGGTATCGCGCTCACCGACGACCTTGTCGTAGTCCGCGCGCGGCACGAACTTTTGAACGTCCGGCATCTGAGCCGCGTTTTCGGCCTTGGCCTTGCCGTCCTTCAAGCTGGCCACCGCAGTCATGATCGCGTCGTCAGACGCCTCATCGGCCAGACCGAGGGTACAGCAAAGCGCCCGGCGCTTTTCCTTGTCCATGGTGCTTTCTCTTTCGGTTTCAGGGAGGGAAGCGCCGCGCCTGTTCAGCGCGGTCAGGGAGAGATTTGGATCGACGGTCAGCGCAGCCGAGGTCAGCTCAAGAATGCGCCCGCTGTCGATCTCGTAGTAAAAGGCCGGAGAAATGTACCGGTACTGGCGGCTGGAGACCTTGTCCGCCCCCAGAGTGGACCACTCGGCCCGGCCCCAGACGGACCCGCCGTCGCGGATCTCCAGCTCCACAATATGACCGGCAATGTCCTTGGCCTTGCCGTCCGGCTCAGCTTCCGTGCCATGCTCGAAATCGATGGGCAGCGGCGACGGCCTGCGCTCAAACCGGCTCAAGAGATCCTGGGGCCGGTCGTTCAGCCAGGAACGGCCATCGTAGCCGGTGATCCGTTCGCCTGCGGGCAGGAGTTCAATCCAGTCCGGCAGGCTTCCGTCTTCGGCGTTCAGCCCTTTGGCGATAGCAGCGATGGGTCGGGTGGTCTTCATGGGCAGACCATGACAACAGCCGCCCGAACAAAAACCGGCGACAAATGCCGCCGGGCAGGATCACTTGGAGGTCAATTTGGGGGAAAGCAGGACCATTTGTGTCATCAAACCGCGTCCTTGCGCAAGTGGCAGCGCCACCCTGCTTCTAAGTTCGCCGTTAAACAGGGGTTAAACAGGGCTAGAAGCGCGCGGGCGATTTTCAGGGCCGATGATGCGTCGAGCGCGTCCTGAGGCTTCTGAGGCGATTTTTCACGCGGTTTGTTTTCAGAGCAGGAACTGCTATAGTCAGGGTGGCCGCGCAAATCAGTGGCAGGCGCGAACCTGCGGAAGATGTAGCTGTCCTTCCCACGGCCTATTTCCACTCTCCGAACTTTGCCAGATGCGCCTTCATGAGGTTGGCGCTCGATACGAACATCGTGCCGATGTAGAGGAACCCGTCTGCGGATTGACGCAATGCAGCCCTCCAAAGGTAGCCGTCCGCGTCCAGCCAGAAGTTGACGCCCTTGCCATCCTTGCGCCGGTCAATGGCCGTGCCCTTCTCCAGGATCTTTTGGAGCTGACCGAAGGCGGCAACCTCGACGGCCCCATGCTTCCCCGCTTTCATGGCGACCGTGTCGCTGGAGACGACAACCAGGGCCGAAGGCGCGTTCAGGCGCTTGGCAATGTCCGGAGCGAAAGCAGCCGGCATATGCACCCGTTCTTTCATCTTCGCGTAGGCCTCCGGCGCGCGGGACGACCAGAATTCACTGATGACCTTTTTTGCGGCCTCCGGCGCACCGGCTCCGGCGTCCTCGATCCTGGCATTGAAATGGTTGATCAGGTTCCGGGCGCGGGCTCTGCCGGGATTTGAGTTCCAGCCCGGATCGATCCCCTCAGGCACCCACTCGGTTTTGCCTGTCCGTTTGTTGAGCACTTCCACATAGTCGATCACCGGCGCTTCGCTGATACCGCCGAGCCTGTCTGCTTCCTCTACCCCGATCTGCCGGATCCAGCACTTGCAGCCCCAGCCGTTGGGCGGAAACCATTCATCCCAGACAGGATCGTCAACCGGAAGAATGGTGCCGCTGCGGGCCTCATGCTGAGGACGGTGGTGTTCGCTCGGGCCTAAGCGGTAAATGAAATACGGCAGGACGCGCTTTGTCCGCTGCGCCCGCTCCCAAAGCCCCGCCGCGCGGGCGGTGCGGGTGTTCGCCCAATAGATCGTCTTGAGGCGGCGCGGGGAACCCAGCTGCGCCGAAACAGTCTCCCCGGTTTTCGGGTCAACCATCGACTTGCGGCCCCACCATCCAAGGGTCTTTAAAGCCGGTTCAAGCTCCTGTTGAAACGCTTTCAAGGTCTTGCCTTCACGGATCGCCGTGGACACCGCGTCGCGGATCTCCGTGAGGACTTCCGTCTTGACAGCCTTGGCGACGGTGAAGGCGAAGGCATGTTCTTCCGGCAGAACATCCCGGTAGTGGAACGCAGGCTTCAACGCCTTGCCCTCGAAGAAGGCAGTGATCTCAGGTGCGGGCTTGGTTGTGAACTCGTAGGGCATATCAGCCTTTCACGTCACCCACACCGCGCGCCTTGAGCCGCGCCCGGTTGATCCCCCGCGCCAGTTCACTCTCGTCCATGTTTCCGGCCAGCTGGTTCAACCCCTCCAGGATCTCGCCCAACGAACCGGCGCCGTTGACCAGGTCGCGGATCGGCTTGACGATGGGGTCCATCTGCCGCTCCCATTGGGCCAGTTCATCCTGGCCGATCTCATCAAGAAGATCGTCTGCCGTCTCCGTGGTGTTGACCGCCTTCCTACGGTTGGCCGCCGGACGGCTTGCGGCGGGCGCTTGCAGCACTTCCGCCCCCTCGGGCGGATCGGAAAAGCCGACGCGGTCGCGAACATCCGCCACGGCCACCGTGAGCCCCAGCGGTACAAGACGCTCCAGAACATTCGCCAGCCGCTCCAGGTCTTCCGGCTCCTGGACTGGCAGCTTGACGGTTGGATAGCGCTCCTGCCGCCCAAAATTCACATCGACAAAGGGACGAATGATGTCCTTGTTCAGCGTGGCCTCAAGCTGGCGCGCGTCCGCCGCTTTGATGTCCAGGCGCACCTCGTTGTGGACTTCCGCCTGGGCACGCGATGACCCGCTGTCCGTAGTCATGGTTTGCCCAAGCACGATCTTGGAAACCTGCTCGTCCAGATACTTCGCGAAATGGCCAAACACCGCATCGCCGCCGCGTGCGCTGGTCTCGATGAATTCGATATCCATCCCCTGCGGCACGATCCCGGCAGCGTCCGAAGCAATCTGAAGGACCGCCCGCATCAGCTTGCGTTTCTCGTCCTCGGAGGCGTTGGGGTGATACTTGCCGACACGAAGCGGCATGCCGAACACTTCGCAGAACTGAGCCCAGTCCTTGATGGTGTAGGACTTCAGAATGAACGACCAGATGGCGACACGGGCAAGCCCCGAGCGCACCGGTTTTCCGCTCTTCAGTTTCGGCATATGCGTGACAAATTTACCGGGGCTGAGCGGCAGGCCAACGGGGTTGCCTTCCTCCCGGATCTTCAGCTTCCGCCGATGGTCCTTGTCGAACTGGAATAGACGCGGGTCCTGCCAGACAAAGTCGCGGGGCATCCAGATTGGAGACTTCGTGTCCCACATCATTTCGACCGCTGCGTAGCCCTTGCCGAGACCGTCGAGAGCATCATCTAGCATGTCGATAAAATCGGGCTGGTTGATCAGTTCCGCGCAGGCCTTGGCAATCGTCTGGTCCTTGTCGTTTGTACTTGCCGCCTCAATGGTCATATCGATCGACGAGACGGCGCGCTTGCGTGTGCCAAGAACAGAGCCGTAGTGCGGCTCCCGCTCTTCCATTTCTTCGGCGATGGTCAGGAAGTCGAACATGTCTCCTTCCGCAGCCGCCTTCAAGATTCCGGGCACCGCCTTTGGCCTGAGGCCGGACGCCACACTCTCATCGAAGCTGCGGCTGAACCTGCCGACGCTGGTGAAGTCGGTTTCAGAAGCCAGCGTCTTGGCGCTGGTTTTCATGGGAAGACCATGGCGGTCGTAGAAGACGTGTTCTGCCATCACCAAAGCCCTTCACTGCGGTCGAAATACATGCTGCCGTTGCCGTCATCATCCCCCGGTCGCTCGCCCCAGGCGGCGCTCTCGGTGACCGCCGTGTAATCAATTGAGACCGGGTCCCGACGGCTGGCGTAGTAGGCGAGGATGCCTGCCGGTGCGCTGTCCCCGTGCCGGTCCTGACCATCAGCGCCCTTGAAACGCATGTCTTCCGGTACGCGGATGATGCCATTGACATAGGCAAGCGCCTGATGGTCGCGAAGGAAGTCCTCGTCCATCGGGAGCACAATGGTCCCGTCCGAAAACGCCTCGATATAGACTGGGCTGTTTGCCTGATACCAGCTGGCGGTCAGATGGACTTCCTGGATCATCTCGCCCCATTTCTGGGCAGCTTTTTCCGCCAGATACTGGCCGTTGCCGGTGGCATCCAGCGCACCGGCATAGAGCCTGGGCAGCCGGTCCCCGGCGTAATAGAGCACGTCGCGCTGTTGATCGAACGGGACGTTGCGCAGCTCTATCGCCAGCTTCGTGCGCCTGATCAGGTCGCGCCCAAGTTCAAGAAAAAGCATGACCGTCAGGTCGCCGGATCGTGCGAAGTCCACCCCGAAGCAATGAGGGCGCGACGGGTCCAGCGTCTTGAGAACGGGAACCAGGTTGGCCACGCACCAGTCCACCTGCTCAGCCTTGCGGATATGCTCTGGCGCGTTCTTGAAATCGTCGTCGCAGCTCCAGCGGATGATGGGGATGCCCTGTTTCATACAGGCTTCGATCTGGACGCGGGTGAGCGCCGAGCCCTCCGCGTCGGACGGAATGGCGTCCAGCTCCTGGCGCATAGCCGCTTTACGCGGACCATATGCGCCCCGGATCTTGGCTTCCCAAGCGGCTTCCCCCTCTTTCGTGTAGGTTTCGCCGGTTCGCATGCAAACCCGCTTAAAGAGGCCGTTTTCCACGGCGGCCTGGAACGGGATCGGATGGATCTGGTAAGGCGGCATTCCAGTAGAACGCACCTCGCGGATCAGCTCATTGAACGGGCTGAGGACGCCATTGTGGGTCGAAATGATGCGGATCTTGCCGCCCCAGATCAGAAGCGCGTTGACACTATCGAGAACCGCGCGCACATCCTTGTGAAACGCAGCCTCATCGATCACCACGACGCCTTGAAGGCCGCGAATATTCTCTGGCCTGGACGACAGGGCCTCAACCCGGAAGCCCGAGGCAAAGCGGATCCGGAAGGCGGAAATCAGATTTGTCGATCCGTCCTCGCGCTGGTCCTCAAACAGAAACTCCTCGACCTCGGCCAGCTGCTTGACAACGACCTTGGCGAAGTGGGCCACATAGCCAATGAACTCCCGGCCCTTGTCCTTGGTGTCCCCGATGTAAAAGATGTTGTCACCGCCAGCCTCGCGGCTCGACGCGGCGATTAGGGTATCGTCCAAGGCCTCCGCAAAAGTGATGCCGGTGCGCCGTCCCTTTTCGCAGAGCTTCAGATCCGATTTGTCTTCCAGCCACTTCTTCTGATGGTCCATCAGAATGCCAGCAGCGAGCGGGTCGAGATCCGGAGGGATGTCGGCACCGCGCAACAGGTCCGGTGGCAGGTCGTCCGGTTTACGGGACAAGATGGGGGTTTGGGGTTGCTGCATGGGCGGCCTACTCCCGAAGGCCGAGGAACTCGCGGCGAAGCTTGGCTATGGTGTCAGATGTGAGGCCCGCCGCTCCGGCAACCTTTTCCAGGGCCGCATCGGTCTTCTTGGCGAAATCCGCCTCCACCTGGGCACGGCGCTTGGTTGAAATCCCTTGCGCTGCGACCGCAGACCGGAGCGCGTTTGCCAGATCCATGGCGGATTTTGGGGCCAGACCGCCTTCGCCCGCGTCTGTCAAATGCTCGAACACAAGGGCTTTGATGGCTTCCGCCGCGATCAGCGTCAGGTCGTCCGATGCCTCAGCATCGAAGCGGTCGGAGATGGAGGCAGCAATCGCCCGCGTATCTTCCAGGCGCCGGGTAAGACGGGCCTGATTGAGGGAGTAGCGGTTGAATGAAGAGAGCGAGGGGATCGTGAAATCCAGCTCGCCGTGGAAGTCCCGCTTCAGGTCTTCCAGCTTGGCGTAGAAGTCTTCGTAAATTTCTTTCTGCGTCCGTTCCCTCAAGCGCAACTCGTTGGCGGCCCACACGATGATCTCGTCGCAGGCGGAAGGCAGACGCTCGATAGAGGACAGTTGCCCACGGCCTGTGCGGCGGGTGCTCATGTCAGCCCCCAAGACCCGGACGGCCTACGCCCTCCAGAAAAGCCCGCCGCTCCACGTGATCGAGACCTGGCTGGCGCAGTTGGACCACAAGAACCGAACCCGCCTCCACCACCCGCACCGCACCCAACTCCTCAAGCTTGCGGATCTGAGCGCGGATGTAGTCACGAGACCGTGTGTGACCGAACGTGCGTAAGACGCTTTCGATCAGCGTCTCGTTTAGGGTGAGATCGGCTTCGTCTGCCAAGGCTCGCAGGATCACCAGCCGGCAGTTGGCATCCGCTTCCTTGCGGTATTCGTCGGAAAGGCTCAAAAAGCTCATTTGGTCCCCCTGTTCAGCAGAAAATCGTCGATCCGGCGGGCGACCCGGTCCACGCCTTCCAGCCGGGTGGAGACGGTTTCGATCCGCCCGCCAACCTCACGGAGTTGCAGATCGAGCTGGTGAAAGTCGTCCTTGGTTGGGAGGTTGCTCAGCCGCATCTCCATGTCCGCGACCCGATCCGCCAGATCCGCATTTGCCCCCTCAAGACGGGCGATCTTGCGCGCATTGGTTCGTGATCCACGCGTCAACCAGGTGACAGCCAGGGCGACAGCTCCGAAGATCATTCCGAGCGCCGACATGGTGGCTTCGATTGTCTTGATGTCGATCATGCACCGCCCTTTCGGGAACCGCAGAGCGCAGTCCATCTGGCGTTGGCGATCTTGATCCCGGCAATCGTCTTATCCGTGTCGGCAAGTGACCAGCTCAAAGGACCAGTCGCGCCGCACAAGGCGATGGGTTGCCGGTCGCTTTTGGAGAGGACAGTCACCCCCCCTTCGGTTCCGCCAGCGCCTTCCTGCTCAGTCCCGCCGGTATCCGTCGTCGTCGCGCAGGCGCTCAGGATGAGCATGCAACTCAGCACGAGCGGCAGCTTCAGCGATGCGGGCTTTTTGAAGAACATCGGTTGCCTCCGTCAGGGCTGCGGCAATCGCCTCGGCGCGTCCCGCCTCCAGGAGCCGCCTCTCCCGCGCCGAGGCGGTGATCTCCGAAAGGAGCCCCACCAGGGCGCGAAGAATGGCCAGCCAGGTCATCGGGTTGTCAGCGGAGCTTCTTCGTGGCCGAGAGACGGCCATAGATCACGACCGCAAGCCCAACGAGTGCAACGATCTTGTCGCTTGCCGCGATCAGGTCATCGACAAGGCCCGCCTGACTGACGGCGCTTACATCATAGCCGAACCAACCGGCCACAATCGCAAGGGCTGCGATCACGGCCCCCCAAATGGTCCTGGACTGGAGAATGGATTTTGCTTCGTTCATGGGACTTCCCTTTCTGTTGCGGCTTACCGCTTCTTGGAGAGTGCGGCCTTAAGGGCTCGCCGGGTCTTGGAGCCAACGATGCCGTCAGCCTTGAGACCGGCTGTGTTCTGGAACTGACGAACGATGCCCCGTGTGACCGGGCCGAAGTCGCCATCACAGGCCAGCACGTAACCAAGCTTTTGGAGTGTCTGCTGAAGGTCCTTGACCGCTTCACCCTTGTCACCGGCAGCAAGGGTCTTTGCCGCTTGCGCCTCGGTACGATCCGAGACCTCTGGCACCTTTGCGGTGCGAGCCGGATTGACGTTCTGGGGATAGGAGGAACGCGGCAGCTGGAAATGCGGCCCGTCGAAAAAGCTCCGCCAGTCGCCGCCCCATTCCAGCGGAATGTTCAGCTCCCGTGCCGCCTGTTTCATCGCGTCGGAAATCGTGTGATAGAGGGGAACTTCCCAGGAGATCCGCCCGCCAAGCATGGCGACAAGATCGACCGCATGACCGGTCAGATGGCGGGAGTTCAGGGTCTTGGAAGCGCCACGGGCAACCAGCTGCCGCTGACGGGCCAGGGTGCGCAGACCCTCGGACACCTGGAACGGCTGATCAGTGATCTCGACTGCCCGCATAACCACGGCAACGAGATCCGGGTGAACGCCTTCCAGGCGCTTCAAGCTCGACTTGGTAAGGGACATGTTGACCACCTCGGTTTCGATGTGGTCAATCTAGGCAGGTGCTTCGGTGCTCCAACCGGCGACACATGTCACCGGCGGCGGCTTTCACCCGGCTTTGGGCAGGTCGAAAAGGCTTGGCTGGCGGCGATCCGGATCATCGGACATATGGTCGCCAAGCCTGCGCTGCACTGTGCGGCGGGAAACGCCGCACTCACGCGCGATTTGTTCCTGAGACTTGCCAGAACGGTGCAACTTGTCAATCTGTCTGTGCGTTTCGGCCCGGCTTCCAGACGGACCCAGGGGAACATCCACGTAAATTCCCCTCAGTCTGTTGCCGCTCGCGGTGCCGATGGCAAGCTCCTGACACAGCTTGCAAGCACTCGAATGACCGATCAGCATTGACAGCCAGTGGTCCGGTGCAGGGGCTGCCGGAAAATGGCACCGGCCACCGCCCTTTTCCTTGGCGATAGCGAGCGCGTTGCCCTCTCCGACGATCTCGGCAATCTCCATCAGGATACCGGGCAGATACGGCTTCATTTCTTGGCCTTCCTGAGCAGCTGACCGAGCTTGTTCTGTACCTCGATCCATTGCGCCGGTTCGATATGCTCCGGCCACTCCTGACCGGTCTCCAGATGCAGATAGACGGTAAGAGTTGATGCAGACGCAGGCAGCCGATCCAGCTTCACCAGCTCGGACCAAATGTGAATGCACACCTGAAACCTCGGATCGTTGTATAGCCTGGGAAGGGTTGCGTCCGTGCGGAACAATTCGTCGTTCCCGGTCGCCCGGCGTATCCAGATCTTGAGGCCCTCAATCGCCTTGAGCGCATCCGTCTCAATTAGGAGGAACCGGCTGTGATCCAGCCCGGTCTGCCGCCTGAGAAAGGTCAGCATCGCGTCGTTGGAGCGCTGACCAACGACGCCGAGGTTATAGGCCGCAATCCAGAGCGCCTGCAGTTTTGCCTCATACTTGCTGCCGCTTTTGGCGGCTGGTTTTTTCTCCCCTGAAAGGCCGTTTAAAACCACGATAAAGGACCGCTTTTCCGAGGCCGTCAGATCCTTGGCGGACCTTTTCCCTGTCTCCCTGTCCATCAAGTCCCGGTAGGTCTCGTCATCGAGACCGGCGTTCTTCTTCAGGACATGGATCATTGCAAGAGCACTCATGTGATCACTCCGCGTATGGCAGGCGGTGCTGGCAGGGCCGCACGTCGCCGAGGGGATGAATTTCGGGTTGAGTGTCGCGGGCCGCTTCCGCCTCCCGCTTTAGAATTTCGGTTGTCACGGCGTTGATCCGCCGGACGAGCTCCGGCAGCCTCAGCAGCCGGAACCTGTGTCTATCGGCCTCGGCCAGGAGCCGCGCCCGTTCCTGTCTCAGATCATCGAGAGTGGTTCCGGCGCGGCCCATGGGTCAGGCCTCACACGCTCGCGATGTCGAGCGAGACCGGTTCTCGGTCCTCGGTCGCAGGATCGCGCCGGTAGACGCGGACATAGGCCTTGGTGCCGGTCACCCTTACAGCGTCGGCAATGGCGTCCATCGCCCTGAGCCATTTTTCGTCTTCGATGGCGTGACGGCGCAGACCGAGGACCCGGCTTGTTGAGATCTTGCCCTTCTTGTCCACCTGGAACGCATCGTCCACGACGACCTTCAGGTTCGCATTTGCATCGCTCAGCCAACTGTGGAAGCACTCGTCAATCAGAGACTTGGCCGCTTCCAGCTCGGGGCCGAAGGTGATGTGTTCGGCAACAGCAACGACCACTTGCTGAGTTCCATCGAAACTGGTGAAGGTGATATTGCCCTTCCGCCCGCCACGCTTAGCGCCATACTTCTCGGCAAGGAGGTCGCGCAACGCTTCGATCTCGCCGAATGCGCGCTCCTTGAATGCTGCAAGGCGCCGGTGTATTTCATCCGCTTCTGCTGCAAGATCTTTGACCAGCGCATCTTCCAGCTGATGTTCCTGCTTGATCTTGGCGATAGGGATCAGCGACCCTTTTCCATCCATCCAATAACCTTCCGGCAAAACACTATCAGTCATGTCTTTCCCCTTCTGGCGGCCTCTGCCGCTCCCTTGAACGTGTTCAAGCCGCATCCCCGCCATCGTCCGGACGGCCCCAGTCAATGCCAACGAAAACCACCTCGGGATCTGCGGGGGGCACCGGTCGCTTGGCTCTTGGAAAGAGGGTGACGTTCTCGCAACTCAGGTCGATCACAACCCGCTGTTTGCGTTGGGCAACGGCACAGGCCTCCATCTCCATGGCCATGATCACCGCGTCCGCCAGGACGAACTCGACCAGCTGCACCGTGGCAACCGATAGACGCAGCTCACCGCCCGCCGTCTTCCTCTGCGCGATCTGCTCGCGCAGCATTCTCAGATCTCCGCTCAGCATGACGGCTTTCCTTTCAAACGGCTGTGAGGGCAGTTCTTCCGGCAGGCGTGATAGACCTGCGTCCGGATCGCGTTGGTGACAGCCCTGGGCTTGCCCTGCCAATTCAGGCAGGTATCGCGCCCGATCTCCCCGAGAACAGGGCAACGCACCGTCGCGCCCATCAGGGCACCCCGCACCTTGTCCTCGACCTTGGTCATGTCGCCCCGGTACTTGTTTCCGAGCGTTTGGCTGATAACTGCCGGGGAATAGCCGAGCCGCGCAGCACAGGCATTCAGCCCTTGCAGCTCCGCCATCTCCGCCAACTCGGAGACCCAATCTGGAACAGCCGCCCCCCAGGCTACGGCGGTCTTTTCCCGCATGGACAAGGTGCTCATGCGGCCACCTCGCTGACCGTCATATCGCCAATTGTCATCTGCCGGTTGGCGTCATAGACAATCTTGCCCGTAAGGATCTTTGGTGCCTGCGGGCCGGTGTTCATGCTCGGCTTCAACCGCCACATTCTGGTTAGCCCAGGACGTCCAGGCCGCACGATTTGCAGGTAACCGGCAGCCTCAAGCGCCCGGCAGTAGCTCAGGGCTGTCGTGACCGTGACAGTTACATCGCCAGCCGTTGCCGTGACACTCAGCTCGTGCTTGTCGAACGCGCTCAACGACCGCATGGCATTCCAGAGATACTGCTGGCCAAGA
Organism: Roseibium litorale; assembly: GCF_014842915.1. GTDB lineage: Bacteria > Pseudomonadota > Alphaproteobacteria > Rhizobiales > Stappiaceae > Roseibium > Roseibium litorale. Next base: position 240,487 of record NZ_JACYXI010000002.1, read on the forward strand.
CCCTGGATGCCGATACTGCCGTCCCGGTTTACCTGGGGCGTTGCTACGGGCCGACGCAGAAGCCGGTACACGTCCCGAGTTGTACCGGTCTCATTGGGTTCGGTTCTAACCGACTGCAGGATGTCTGCGGCCTTCAGGCGGCGCATGTAATCCTTGATGCACTTGTCCTGCCGGTCGTTGCATCTGAGGGCGACTTCGCGAAGGGTGAACTCCCTACCATCCTTGCCCAGGTCGCGGAGCACACTCCAGTAATGGTCATGCCCCCGATAGATCGGCGTTCCGGATGTCACCCGGAGTTCCAGCTGGATCGGCATCAGGCAACCCTCCGCACGATGCGGCGCGGCGGTTCGCCGGTATGGAACCAGCTCTGGTCAAAGCTGCCCGCGTTGAAGGCGGTTTGACGGGAGTTCCGCGCATAAACCTTCATCTTGTTCAGGTTCGCTACGATACGCCGCGCCCGCCCCTGCGAGAGGGTGACCAGCAGTTCAATGAGACTGTCCGCCAGCTCCAGGCCTGGACAGAACAGATCGGCCAGAGCCTTTGCGTCTTCGTGGTCGCACGGCTCTGCGGGCACCCATTCCAACACGCGGTTGTCAAGCCGCTCAACCTTCTTCAGCTTTGCCGGAAGCTTTTCCTCCCCGATCAGCAGTACCGGCACACCCGAATGCATGTAAATTTCCCGGACCAGCTCCAGCATGCCCTTATCGGCCAGCTGGTCTGCCTCATCAATTATGAGCGGCCTTGTATGATCATCGCCGAGGGCAAGGATCGCCTGATGGGTCATGTCCGCGATTGTCTTGCGCTCCGGCTTAATCTCCAGCTCAGTCAGCAGGTTTTCGAGGAACTTTCGCTTCGACCAGCTGTCGCCGACTTCCAGCCGGATCGCGGTTTGGACGTTGGCTGCATAGATTGAAGCATAGGTTTTGCCGTAGCCGGAATAACCGTGGAACACGCCGATGCCATCTGTATGCGGCTCGCGGTTGATCAGCAGGTCCATCAGTCCGATGAACCGCGCCACATTCTTCAAGGCAATCAGGCCGCCAGATGCCTGGTTCATGCCGTTGACAGATCCAATTCTGTCGTTCATTTTTAACTCCATTCTTCTGAAATACCGGCTCTGAAGGTTGCCCCCTTCAGGGCCATTTTCTTGCCCCTCAAGGTCAAAGGACCTAGGACGCGGGCTGTACGCTGTTCCTGCGCTTTTGCATGTCGTCGAAGCGGATGCGCCATGCTCTGTATTCCGACCCCGCCTTGTATCCGGCGAGCCAGATTGCATCGTCGTCGGGGATCGCAATCCCGTCATTCAGACGCGCCTCAAATTGCATTGCCCGTTTGAACCGGCCCTCCGGTGTCTGGAAGTCAGACAGCGTGTGAACTTGGGCAGCGGGCTTAGGGAGAGGCTGAGGGGCCTTGAGGTTCGCCATGATGGCGGCTTCTTTTTCACTCAAGGCCTTCGGCTCACGCCGCTTACGAACGTCGGAGGCAGCTCTTGTCTGCGGCGTAGCGTGTTCATCCCGCTTGACCGGGAACGGAACCACCTCGGCGCGGGTCTCGTTCAGCACGGCGCGGAGCGCGTCACGCGGGCCGATTTCCTTCATGGCTTGCTTGATCGGCACCATCTGCTCGTCCAGGAAGGCTTTCTGTATCGCCCTTGATCTGGAGATGGTCTCCACCGGATCAGCCCCGGCCAGATCCGCGCAGATCGCGTGGCCCAGGAACGTCAGGCCCTCCGCATCGAACAGCCAGATCCGGCCAAGGTCTTTCGGGTCCATCCGGCAGAGCACCTGCGTTCCTGGCATCTCGGCACAGTCCGTCAGCACATATCGCTCGTTGTTGACCCTGATGCCTTCCTTGGTCACCGTGCGTATGCCGTTGTTGCTGGGGACGGCTGCCAGAAGAACGTCCAGGGCCTCCGGATCGACCGTAAGCACCCTGGCGGCAGACGTTGCCGCCTTGGCTTCGGGCGTCATTTTCTTCAGGCCGCCATGCGGGTTTCTGCCGTAGACGTTTTCCGCCCACTCGTTCGCCATGGTCTGCAACTCCTCCGGCGACACATCGACGCCGAAAGCGTCGTACTCGTCGAGCCCAAGCCGTTTGGCGAAAGCTTTGCGCCCTTCGATGACCGACCGCTCCCCGACGTTGTGCCCAACGAAACCCGGCAGCAGCTCCACAAAGCCATGCTGGAAGGTCTTGATGACCCGTTCGACGTGGGGCTTCTTTTCTGGCGAATATGGCGGGCACAGCAGGTGCTCGATGTTGAGTGCTTCCAGCAGGCGGACAGTCGACTTCGCCTTGAAATCAGAACCGTTGTCCGACTTGATCGCGTCCGGAACGCCCCATTTCATGATAGCTTCACGGACCAGCAGGCCAACAGCATCGGCTCGCGGAGTACAGGAAATCAGGAAGATCGCCCGGCGCGACCATACGTCGATACAGGCATAGACGTTCCACCGGCCTTCCGTCGTCAGCATGTCAACCGGCGAGGCGTCAATCTCCCAGAGTTGATTGAGTTCAACGATACCGGCGGATGCCCCGCCAACCATCACGGCGCGGTCTGTGTTCTTCCATCCATCCGGATCTGTGTGCCGCTTGAGCGCACTGGCATACTCCAACTTCCAGCGCGCCAGCGTGTGCTGGAAGGTCCGGAGAGGCGGCATGTCCCGCTTTGAAATCTCGCCCGTTTCCGGGTTGACGATCTCAATCTGCTTGCCGAATTTTTCTTCGGCCATGGCCTTAAGAACGTTGGCCTTGAAATGCGGCTGCTGAAACAATGCCGCCATGACGTAGGACTTCAGCTTGCCATTCTCTGCCTTGTCCAGGACGCCACTTTCCTTGCGCGCCTCTGCCGGGTGATAGGCAAGCCGGTTCTGATCTTCCGAGGCCTGCGCCCTCCACCGGGACAGGCTGCGCAAGGAAAGAGACTTGAGAGTGTGGTAGACCCAGCCGGGTACCGGCGCTTTTCTCGCGCCGTAGATTTGGATAAACCAATGATCGGCGGCAGCCTGGAGCATGCCGCTCTGGACGCGGAACCTGTCCGCCGCCCGAAGCACGATCAGCTTCGCATTCCGCTTCCGTTCGGCCTTGTGGTCGTTGTCCAGATCGTCCGAAGACTCAAGGATCAGATCCTCGCCCCGAAGCTCCACGAAGCCCGCGCAATACTGCAGCCGCTGGGGCAGAGGCAGGAGGTCGATGTGGTACTCGAAACCGCCGCCCCGGCCCTCACGCCTACGGGCAAGACGCGTCTCTGCCCAGCCTTCACGCTCAGCCAGTTTGATCACACCCATCTTTGAAGATGGAAACCCGTCCAGCTTAAGATCCGCGAGTTCCTGAGCGTTTAGCCAAATTCTCATAGCTCAGGCCTCCTCGTCCGTGTTCTGGCCTGACCGGCGGTCGCGGGTGTGGGCGTAAAGCTCCTGCCACGCGATGCCGTATTGCAGCTTCAGAAGGGGATCAGGGGTCCGGTGGCGGTAGATTTCCGACTGGTACCGCCTGCGCACGAGCCGCAGATTGCAGCCCTTGTGATCCTCGTCGCAGTCGGCCAGCTGGCAGCTGAAACAGGGATGCACATCCATGAGTCGCACCGGCCTGCCGTAGATCGTGAGGTTTGGAGTGCCCATCATCGTGTCCCCCGTGCCTTCAGTTGCAGGGTGCGCTTGTAGTTCCCGATCATCCGCTCGTGGTCTTCGATCAGCGCCAGCTCGATCACGTTCTCGTAGCGCTTGGGCACCACAGCCATGTCGAAGCCTTCTGCAATAAACCCGAGCAACTCGGTTTTGCCGGTCGCGTGGATGAGGGCAATAAACCGCTCAACCGTGATGTTGTTCCCGTCCTTCGCTTCCGAGGCATAGGCTTCCAGCATCGCTTTCGAGACCGGCGTTCCAAGGCGCTCGCTCATTTGCGCGGCCACTGAGCCCCGGTCCTTGCCGCACTCTTTCAGCGCCTTGGCAACGGCGCGGCTGATACGGGATCCGAGCCGCGAACCGGAGATCGCCCCCGGTTCGAACCCGACGCTCACCTTGGGCGGCACCCAACCGGTGAACATGTCGATGGTGAAGTGATCCCGTGGAGTTGTGCGCTTACTCATCCAGCCAGCCCTCCTTGCGGACCAGCTCAAGGATCTCAGCCTTGAAGCCCCGGAACAGAACGGCCCGGAAAGGCTTGCCCAGCTTGGGCAGATAGGAGGCGACGGTCTGCCGCCGCTTTTCGTCGTCGCTCTCCGGCTTGCGTCCGTCGATCAGGGCAAGAGCTTCGGCAATGGAGCCAGCTTCCGGCTTCTCGCCCAGGATCAGCCCCAGCACCTTCGCCTGGGTTTCGGCAGACAGCCCGGCAAGGGCTTTCAGATCGCTTTGCTTGCGGGCGAAATCCGTGCCCTTCAGGCGTTCGCGGGTTTCCGGGGACAGCCCCTCAAAGATCTGCACCGCCAGCTCAACAGAGCGACGGGAAAGACCGGTGCTTTCCGACGCATTCTGGCAAAACGCAAAGATTGCGACTTGCCTATCCATGCCTCCGGTATGCTGATTTCCACGCTTACCGCCATGCTTGGTTTCGGGGTGGAGCTGCTCATAGATGCGCTTCATTTCTGCAAGGCTTTCGCAGCGTTCAAGCGCCGTAAAATCCTTGCGTGCCAAATTCTCCATGATCTCGTGGAGCCGGTAATCATGAGCCTCAAGAACGCCGCCCTCTTCGGTCAGCACCCGCGCCTCAATCTCATTCCATTTCGCAATTTTGGCGGCTGTCAGCCGGTGTGCACCTGCAACCACGGTGAAGCGGTTACCGGCGGCAACAACGTCAATCGGCGTTTTCTGCCCCAACTCGCCAAACATGGCGGCAAGGCATTCCGCCCACTCCTGATCCACGTCACGGATACGCCCGTCTGGAATGTCGATCAGGGAAACTTTGATGGACTGATACGTGATCACGTCAAACCTCTTATTCGGGCTTTAAAAGGTCCGGGCGGCGGGCTGTACGGGCCCTTAGGTGCCGCCCGGCAAGTTGGGGAGGATCAAATGGGGGGATGGGTGTCAGCGCTTGCGCTGCTCAACCTGATCCGGCCAATCACCGAATTCCCGGTCAGCCTTGCGCTTGGCATCGGCCAGTGCGGTCACCACCAGCGCGGTCCCGCCACAGGCGACGGCACTGACCACGGCTAATGCGATAAGGGAGGCGCTCATTGCCCCGCTCCCGGCAGCACAAAGCGGGAAAGAGGCTCAACCATCCACCTTGCGTCACTGACCGGAACAAGATTGAGATACGCCGCATCGCCCTCGGCAATACCGAGGTCCAGGTAAATGCGGGCATGGCAGAAAGACAGGCTTGTCCGCGCGACCCGGATAGTGTGGCCCTTGGCGGTCTCCAGCGGGTCGGTTTCACCCTGGAAGACATACTTGACCCCGGCTTTACTGACCTTGGTCAACACATAGCCTTGGGCAATGGCCGTCTGCGGTTGCCCGGATTGTGTCAGACAGGAAAGGGACATTATGCCGCCTCCCTGTCTGCCAGATCACAATTGCTGTCTGCGCTGCGATCTGCTTTTCGCCTTTCCAGGCGCGTCCCATTGGTGCTACTCAAAATACGAGTGGTGCGGATCGGATAGCGTTCGGGCCAAAGCTCTGCCGGTTTCATGACAAGGAAATCGGCGATAGCTGTTTCGGCCTTGCGGTTTGCGCGTGTCCAGACCTGGCTAAAGGTCTTGATCGTGATGCCCGCCCGGCTTGCCAATTCGCCGAGCGTCATCGATTGACGATGAATTTCGGCGACGATGGAAAACCGGTCCCATCCATTTGGCGGAACGTGTTTGGGTTTTGCCATTTGAACCCCTCTGAAGGAAAACGGCTTGCTGCAACAGGCCGTTTTCTTTGGACTTTTGGTGTGACTATTCGGCTCGAACATTCGCGCCGACAGAAGGGAGATTGTGCGAAAAATTGAACTTGGTCAATTCAAAAAATTGAATTGTTCAATTTTTCGCACTTGTTTCATGGAAACAGTCGGACAGCGTATTAAGTACGCAGCTGAAAAAATTGGCGGATTAGACGCGCTCGCGACGGCGACAGCCATCAAGCGGACGACAATGTTCTATTACGCCCGAGACAAGACCGAACCCAAAGTGTCTGCCCTGGTGGAAATCGCCAAGGCGACTGGTGTTTCTATTGAGTGGCTTGCCGTTGGCGATGGAGACGTATTGCGGAAGACGGAGGTGCACGTTGAGGAAGCATCAATCAACGATATCCGGAGGTTGATCTGGAACATCGCCGAAACCTACTGGGAGCAGACGCCCAAGAGGATAAAACCAAAGGTTTTCGCGGACAAATTTCTAGAGACGTTTGACCACCTACTCACACGGAAGAACATCGATGGGAACTCGACTTCCGAAGTAATTCAGTTTTCCGCTCAACAGCTGAAACGCGCATCCGGTTCAGACGCTCAATAAGCGTATCGAAGTCAGTGACACGATAGCCAATTTCAGGCAGTGCGCATGACGCGATTACACGATCCCGGAACACCTCCGGCTTACAGCCGAGCACAGGGTAGATCCGCCGGAACGGATTGCCTCTGAAGGCCCAAAGACAGGCGGGCCAAAGTCCTTGATCTTTCAGAAAGGCAGCTATCGCGATGAGCCCGAGGGGACCGGCCTCCCCCCCTCTAAATTCCGGTAAGATATAGCACGCATGCATCTCACCCGGCACATTGATGGCAGAGTCACCGTTGGGCTTCGCTACAGCGAAACCGGCGATAACATCACCGACCAAGAGGGTGAAAAGCGATGAGCCATCCGGACTATCAACGAACCATCTTGACCACTGTTCGAGCCGGAAATTGTAGTCCCGCGCCTGGTGCACCTTATCGGGCATAAATGCATAGACCTCACGCCAGCACTGGACATGGATCTGAGCAATAATTTCGACGTCAGCACAGTTGGCGTGACGCACATATGTAGTTGTAGACATGATAAAAACTCCCCCTTAAATTGCAAATGTCTGGATTGCAGGGAGGTAGTTAATTCATGCGTGACAATGCGCTTCGACAGATTATTACGGAGCACGCAATTGGCAAGACACAGCGCATTTCTTTGCCCGTAATAATTGCCACTGCGTTCGCGATGGGAGTCGGTTCGGCGGCCAGCTTTTTCGCATGGTCATCTGACCGTCTGTCCAACGACGACCTTGCCAAACTGGCCGAGTTGGCCTCCTGCTCCACGGGCCAACCTGCGTCGACACTCTGGGCTGTCGCTCATAATGGCGACGGCTGGCTTCCATCGCAGCAGGTGGAGACTGTCAGGCGTTTCTTAATTGACATCGACATCGACCGTTGCAGTGTCCGGGAGGCCGCGAACGCTTACGCTAACAAGTCCGAAATCTGGGCTTTTTCTCCAGACAACAGAAAAGACGGAACGCTGGTATCCAACGACCGTTGATCCAGCCCCTTTGCTCGCATTTATCTTGCCAGATAGGCGGCTGATCAGCTCCGGCAGAAATGCGCTTTCAGGCGGAAACATGGACACGATCTTCCCGCTGGGCTGGAGCGCCAGAGACCAGCAGTCACCGCATTCGCTTTGCAGGTCGACGAGCGAATAGGGAGCCGTGACTGCAACGAAAGTGTTGTCGCCAATCCTCTTGACCACCGGCACGAATGAGGACCCGGAAGTCCGGCCAATGACCGGCTCTCCGATAAACAGTTCTGGCGTCGAAATAGCCTGCCTGAAATAGATCCTGTCGGCAAGGTTCAGTTCATTGGGGGGATACTTGTAGCTGTCATGCAGCAAAGTCCCATCTGGTCCAATGACAATTATCGCCCTGACGCCGGGAACCCTGGTGACGATCCGCTTCAACTCAGCGTGAATCAATCGGTCAACGCCCACGGATGACACGATAAACGACGCTGCGTCGATTGCCTGTTCCGTGGCGTAGAGCACACGTTCCGCCGCGAGCTGATTTGACCTTGCTGCTCGTGACGTATCCATGATCAGGAAGTCCGTTTCGCCCAGATCCGTGTCCTGTGCCAAAGCTGGAGCAATCATCAAGAGCCCTGCAAGCCCCACCAATCTTAATAAGCCCATGAAATCACCCGATAAAATACACTCCAGAACAACCTATTCAGCAACCCTAAACAAGGGTAGTAATCAGGGCATGCCCATAGGTTGTATTTATACGTAGCCAATTTAGGCTCGGAATGCACGATATTCAGAGCGTTCGCGGGTGCCACGTTCAGAAAGTGTTCGCCAAATATGTATTGCCGGAAATCAGCAAAAATCTAGATCGACCCACTATTTTCCTCCAACGCCCTTAATTACAAATTCGTAAACTTCCAATATTTTAACATAACTATCCCAAGTAATATCAAGACGCAGCAACTCCCCCCTCCTCGTAGTAATAAAAGTCCTACCATCGTAAGAGTTTTGCATAATGATACTGCTTCCCTTTTCCTTTGATATAGGACCTTTTGTTAGCGGAGCTTTATGGTAGTTTTTGTCTGCCTTCCGAATGATTTCCGCACTGTGAGCCACCGCATGGCGGGTTTGCTCCCATTTAGGGAAATTTCGATTAAACAGTTCATTCGCTTTGGGAAATACGTCAGAACTATGAAATCTTTTGGTCAACGACGCTCTATCTGACCATTCCATTGCCTCATCCAAGCATTCAGCAAACTGGTACAAACGATCTATCACACCATGCGCAGCAACTATTCCCCAATCTCCGAATACACCTATTCTCTCAATCGGACTGTGGGCTTGACCACTCTCATGACCAGAGAGCAAATCCCTATGCACGCTAGCCATTTGAGCGAATGAGAGATCAGCAAGATGCATGATCGAATAGAACATAGAAACTTCTTTATGCATTCTAAGAACAATGCTACTTAATACCCTAGCCTCTACAACCTCATCGTCGGAAGATTTATTTAGGAAGTATATATTCGGAATATCTGGTTTTCTTTGCATTCAATACATGCCTTATATTAAGAATTTAACAAAACTTAAGTTGAGTATCTGATAAACTACTCCAATCTCTCTTCCATAGAATTTTAGTTTTTCTCGGTTTAGCTTGTTAGCGAAGCAACAACCAATCAATTTTCGAGGCACAAAAAAGCTAGATTTTTCTGACCCGCTAAAACGCATAGCACCTGAAACCAGGACAGCCTCGATTCGAATATGTTGCATGTCAAGAAAAGTTCACGCTTTGGAAACGGCGGAAAGAAAGTTGAAAAGTTTACAGTTCGGAACTCACTGTCAATCGGGGGAACTCAAAAACACCGCAGAAACCATACGCTCTGAGGAACTGTAAACTCCGTCGATAAAAGTCGTTTCAGTTTATAGTTCCAGTTTCCGCTCTCACTGATTCCATTGCGCTTTTCCGATTTGCGCAATTTCGTTTGGCAGCCCATCCGCTGCGGTCACGCCAAAAACCTTGCGCGCGCACCTTCATGGCGCACCCCGACAAACCGCTCAAAAAACGGCGCGTTTCCGCCAAAAACTAGCCAATCCCACCTAATCCCGGCTTTTCCCTATCCGCCACTATCTCTTGCGCGTTACAGCTCCGGTGTGAAGGTCACCGTCAGAGTGGTCGAGCCGCCCGCTGTAACAGTGGCCGCACCGAGCATCAGGCCGGTCACGGCCACGTTGCTCTGGGCGCTGACATTGGCCGCAACGCTCGGGGATGTAAGCGTCAAGGGCGCAAGGCCTGTGTTGCTGACCGTATAGGTGACGGTGGAAGCCGTTCCCGCGGTTCTGGCTGTGGAGAGCACCGTTGTCCCGCCACTTGCAACAGCTCCCCCTTCCGAGCCGGACAGTCCGATCTCGGGAAGCGCACCGGCGGTGCCGGAAACGGTCACGTTAAACGGGTTTTCGTCGCTGTCATTGTTGGTGAGACTCAGATCGAAGGAAAAACTGCCGGACACCGTTGGGGTATAGCTGACGGTCAGCGTTGCGGTGCCGCCACTTGCTGCAACGGTGGACGTATCCAGCGTGAGGCTGTTGACCGTGACATTGGACTGGCCGCTGATGTTCGACGCGACGGTTGGGGCCGTCAGCACCAGCGAATCTGTTCCCGTATTCGTGATGGTGTAAGTCAGGGTTGAAACCGCACCCGCCGACTTTGTTCCCGTCAGCGTGTTTGTTCCGCCGTCAGCAACAGCACCGCCATCCGAAGACGAGACCTCGATCTCCGGTGTGCCCGAGGCTGTCCCTGAAACCGTGATATCGAACGGGCTTTCATCACTGTCCGTATTGGTGAGGCTCAGGTCAAAGGAGAAGGCGCCTGCGATTGTTGGGGTGTAGGCCACGGTCAAGGTGGTCGTTCCGCCATTGGCGGCAACGGTGGCCGCACCAAGCGTGAGGCTGTTGACCGTCACATTGGACTGGCCGCTGATGTTCGACGCGACCGTCGGTGTCGTGATGGTCAGATCGCCAAGACCCGAGTTGGTGATCGTATAGGTGACCGTGGCAGGCGTGCTTGCGGTCTTCGTTCCAGAGAGCGCGTTGGTCCCGCCATCGGAGACGGCTCCGCCTTCCGACGAGGAGACCTCGATCTCCGGTGCACCCGACGCGGTTCCCGAGACCGTGAAGTTGAACGGGTTCTCGTCGCTATCGTTGTTGGTAAAGGACAGGTCAAAGGAGAAAGCGCCCGCGATTGTTGGCGTATACTGGACCGTGAATGTCGTCGTCCCGCCACCGGCCGCAACCGTCGTTGATGCAGGGGCCCCAATCGTGCCGACAGACACATTCGACGGCGTTCCGGTGACGCTGGCGGTCCCCAGCGTCAAAGCGCCGGTGCCCGAATTGGTCACTGTGTATGTGACAGTTACGGCAGTGCCCGCGGTTTGTGTCCCCTGGGCATTGGTTCCGCCATCCGTGACAGCGCCGCCAATTGAAGCAGAGACCGCAATTTCAGGAGCCAGACTGGCGGGCGGATTGATTGTGATCGTGACCGTGTCGGCGGTCGAGGCGGCCCCGTCATCATCGGTGACGACCAGACTGAAGATATGGGTCACGGCCGTATCATTCGACGTCAGAGAGCTGTCGGTGAAGGTCGGGCTGGCGGCGGAGGCACTGCTCAACACTGCATTACCTGCGGTTCCCGTCCCGCCGGTGCGCGTCCAGGCATAGCTCGCAATGGTGCCATCGCTGTCGGAACTGCCCGAGCCGTCGAGCGTCACCTGCGTGCCCGAGGTCACGGCCTGATCCGTGCCCGCATCCGCAACCGGCGCCGCATTGGCGGGCGGATTGATTGTGATCGTGACCGTGTCGGCGGTCGAGGCGGCCCCGTCATCATCGGTGACGACCAGACTGAAGATATGGGTCACGGCCGTATCATTCGACGTCAGAGAGCTGTCGGTGAAGGTCGGGCTGGCGGCGGAGGCACTGCTCAACACTGCATTACCTGCGGTTCCCGTCCCGCCGGTGCGCGTCCAGGCATAGCTCACAATGGTGCCATCGCTGTCGGAACTGCCCGAGCCGTCGAGCGTCACCTGCGTGCCCGAGGTCACGGCCTGATCCGTGCCCGCATCCGCAACCGGCGCCGCATTGGCCGCCCCATATTCAACACTCGCAATGGTACTGTTCGTGCTGCCTGCCGGTCGGGTAATGGTAAAACTGTAGGTTTGCGAATTGGCGGTCCCGCTGACGGTTACACTGCAACTTGATGCCGTCGGGCAACTGTAGTCTGTAGGCGTAACTTCGCTACCGTTTCCTGAAAAGCTTACTGTAACACCAGATCCAAGTGTTATGTTGTACTTAATATTAGTGGAATTATATACTTCTGAAATAACGACTATTTCTTCCGACCCCGTGTAAACTTGATCGCAAGAAGGCGAGCCGCCTAGTTTCATTGAAAGAAAATCGCCCGTACCAAATGAGGACGGGCTACAGCTATAGGTGGCTGCACTGGCTTCGTGTGCAAACCCCAATGCAACCAAGAAAAAAGACGCTGAAAAAAATTTAGAAATAAACCGCACCTGAAAGCGCTCCCGAATTCGCTTTTCCAAACCCATCGAAAGCGGTGCTGCCGACAACCAAAGACATTATTGAGCGCGACTTTCCTCTCCCGAAACTTCTGAGTTCCATCGTTATAACTCTACGGAAGTGGCGTCAGCCTCCATTAAAGCCCCAAATTGAAATCCACTCGTCAAGAGGCGGAAAACGTATGGCAACTGCGTCATGCCAATGCCATTGTTGTGACACATGAGGAAACGATTGCAATCGAAAAAGTGTCCCGCTTCAGGAGATGCACTTATTAGGTGCGGGTAGTGTTGAGTTTTTGCAACTCAGAACGAACGGGAGACCTGCTTGAACAGGAAGTCATTGTGTATTTCGCATAAGTTTCTGTTTTTAATAGAGAATATAAACTATCGCTCTTTTTTCTCACGTTGAAGTCCGCTGTCCTCCAATGGCATTTCACCGATGATAAGATATTGTTTTGTTGAAGTTTTTCAATATTAAGTTGAGATAAATCATTCACGCAATTTATGAATCATCTAAAGCCATTTGCGCCGGTTCACGTAGGTGCCCAGGCTGCAACTTGTCAGATCCATTTTGGTTGCGCTTTTGATAATGTCTCTATACGGTTGCGATTACTCTAGGGCATCAGAAGGCGCAAAGCTGACTGATAAGGGAGGAAATTGACCAGCCCGCGAGTCGTATTTTTTAATTTTGGGAGACGACATGTCCGAACCCTTTCTTGCAGAAATCCGGATGGTCGGGTTTGACTTCCCGCCACGCGGCTGGAGTTTCACCGACGGCCAGATCCTTCCCATCAACCAGAACCAATCACTGTATTCCCTGTTGGGAACCACCTATGGTGGAGATGGAAGAACCACCTTCGCCTTGCCTGACCTTCGCGGTCGAACGCCCGTACATCGGGGGGAAGGGCAAACGCTCGGTCAAAAGAGCGGGGCCGAAACGGTCACCTTGACCGTGGCGGAAATGCCTTATCACATGCACTATGCGATAGCGCAGTTGTCAACGGGCAACCAGCGCAACCCCGAGAACCATTATCTCAGCGCGCCATCGATTGTCGGGTTTTCAACCTATGCGGATTACACCAGCATGAATGCAGTCGTTTTGAAAAGCGGAACGATCGCGAACACCGGCGGCAGTCAGCCCCATGACAACATGCAGCCATACATCGCCGTGAGCTTCTGCATTGCTCTTCAGGGGCTTTTCCCATCCCGCAATTAGGCCCTCAATTCAGGGAGGAATTTTCATGTCTGAACCCTTTGTGGGCGAGATTCGTATGTTCGCCGGCAATTTTGCGCCGCGCGGCTGGGCTTTTTGCGACGGCCAGTTGCTTGCTGTGTCGCAAAACGATGCCTTGTTTTCTCTGCTTGGAACGGTCTATGGCGGCGATGGCCGGACGACTTTCGGCCTACCAGATATGCGCGGTCGAATTCCCATTCATCAAGGAACAGGACCCGGCCTGAGCCCCAGGCGCCTGGGCAGCAAGTCGGGCTCTGAAACGGTAACCCTGACAGTCAACCAGCTTCCCAGCCACAGTCACGATTTCTCTGCCAGCACGGCGCTGGCTGAAGAGGACAGCCCGGCGGACCGCGTTCTCGCAAGAGTTTCCGGCTACAACCTCTACAATAAGGACACCCAGACGACGTCCCTGAATACGGCAAGTATCGAGAACATCGGCGGCAGCCGCAGCCATACCAATATGATGCCGAGCATTTGCGTGAGTTTCATCATGGCATTGGTCGGAATTTACCCCAGCAGGCACTAGGAGAAGGCAATGTCTGAACCGTTTATTGCGGAAATCCGGATCTTTGCCGGAAACTTTGCGCCCAGAGGCTGGGCTTTTTGCGACGGGCAACTGCTGCCGATCTCAAATAACACCGCACTTTTTTCCCTGATCGGGACCACCTATGGCGGCGATGGCCGCTCGACGACGGCGTTGCCCAACATGGAAGGCCGAGCGCCCATGCACCCTGGCCAGGGGCCAGGGTTGACCGGACGGCGTCTCGGCCAGCGCCTCGGCACGGAAGTCGTCACGCTGACAGAAGCTCAGATGCCGTCTCATACGCATAGTCTGCGCGCCTCCGGCACCCGGGGAACACAGGAAAATCCGGAAAACACCACGTCGCTGGCGGCCACCTTTCCGGTTGCCGCGTACAGCTCCTCGGACACCTCGTCAACCTATATGTCCTACGAAACCTTGTCTGCCACCGGCGGGGGGCAGTCGCATGAAAACGAGCAGCCATATCTGGTGCTGAATTTCATCATCGCGCTCGTGGGCCTCTACCCTTCCCGCTCCTGACGGAAGGGCTTGAGTTACGGGGATTCGCAAGAGTGCTCTCGGCTTTTAGGTTTTTGAAGCGAACTGTTTTTGGACCGCCGGCGCTTCTGGCCGACGGCCCCTTAATTTAGTCCGGCAGGTTTCTGCGCCTGGATAGACGTGCGCATTTTTGGGATCTGCCGAAGTCCAGAAACAAGGACGACCGATATGCAAACTGATGAAATCACTTCTGACGGGCTGCCGCAGGAGGCCGCGGGCGCCGCAGCTTATTTCCGGATCTTTGTCGCGGCGGTAAACACCTCCGGAACGCTCGGCTATTTTGACCAGACCTCCGAGAACGGGCCCTATTCGGGCAGCTTCACCCCCCTGACGGGCGACGCCTACGTGCCAGCTACCCTCCGGGCTGGGACGACGACGAACGGCTATGTCGCCCTTCTGGCAGAAGACAATGCGACCGGACACCTGAGCTTTATCCGGGAGGAACCGGAAGGCACGGACCGGTTTGAAGTGCCGCTCGATCTCGGGCTGCCTGCTGCTGGACCTTGCAAGTCGACCGCCATGATCCGCGGCATTGATGGAATGATCAATGTCTTCGCTGTCTGCGCCGATCAAACGATCTGGTGGAAGTATGCGAACTCTTATTCCGTCCGCGAAGAAACGATCACGACCACGCCTCCTGGAACCGAGACTCCGATTGAAGTGACCGTTCCGGTGCGAGTGCCGCCCGATCAGGCCTGGTCGGACTGGCAGCAGTTGCCAGGGGCCCTTGTGTCCCTAAGCGCCTTTCACAATGCCGACGGACGGATCTGTCTGGTTGGTCTGAATGCGTCGCAGGTTCCGTACCTGAACATGCAGACCAGTGATCATCCGCAGCTTCCTGAGCATTGGGCGGGATGGGAGAATATCTCCGGCGGCCTGACAGGCTTCGAACAAATTACGGCAGCGATTTCCGGCAACGCCATCGCGCATATCTTTGCCCGGATCGGCTCGAAGATCTATCAGCGCGTCCAAACCGAGGTGGATGGATCTGAGTTTACCGACTGGGTTCTGTTCTCCTCATTCCCCGATACGGTATCTACCCTCACCCTCGGACCTGCCCGGAACACCGGTCTCTATCTGGCAGCCCAGGTTGGCAGCGCGATCTACGGCTGCAATGAGATCATGGATGGCAGCGGCAGCTGGACCCAACCTGCTATCATTGCCCATATGGACGGGAACTGCACGTTGAGTCTGTGGCCGAATGCCGACGGTCAGCTCAGCCTCTTTGCGCTTCAGAGCGCAAGCAGCACCCTTTTCTGCATCACCCAGCTCGTTTCAGACCGCTGGTCGGCAACCTGGCAGCCAATTGGCGCGGCTCTGACTGGCTTTGCGCTGACGAGTGACGTGACGCCGAACCCCTGATCCGGTGAGGGGTCGAGCGCGTGAAGCAGACAGAGGTCCGGCCGCATGACAAAGCATTGGCCCCTTTTGAAACGGGCCGCCCGGCATCAGGTTTCCTACAGATCTCTGACGCAGGACGATATGCCGTTCCTGCGGCGGCTCTACAGAAGCACGCGGGAGGCAGAGCTTGCCCGCGTGCCCTGGAGCGAACCGGAGAAGCAGGCTTTCATCGACATGCAATTCAATGCGCAACATGCGCATTACCAGCAGCATTATCCAGATGCGCTTTGGCTCATCATCGAACAGTCCGGCTTGCCCATCGGCCGGCTGTATCTTGAGCGCTGGCAATCCGAGCATCGCATTATTGATATTGCCCTCATGCCGGACATGCGCGGCAGCGGTATCGGAAGCGCCTTACTGGGAGACCTGATCGAGGAAGCCAGTGAAGACGGAAAAGCCGTCGGAATTCACGTTGAGAAAATGAACCCGGCCATGTCACTCTACCGCCGCCTCGGCTTCGAGACGGTGGAGGACAAAGGGGTTTACGACCTTTTGAGATGGGAGCCAGTTTCCTGAAAGGAATCGGCGCTCCTGCTTGCCTCTCAGGTGAAAATCACTTCGTACTGAAAACCCACGTTCTTCTCGGCGACTGGAACGACAAAGAAGTCGTGCTGCCCCAGGCCGTCATGGCCAAAACGATAAATCGATTGCGGCAGGAACGGATCGCTCGGCCCTTGCCAGAGCAAGGAGAAGGCACCGCCTTCCCGAAGGCCCGATCCCATGGCCTTGACTTCCACTAGCATCAGATCAACCGCCTCGTTTCCGGCGGAAACGGAAAAGACCTCGCCTTCTACAGGCTTGAAATCATCAATGGTCAATTGCTCGAGAGTCCGCATGAAATCACCTTCTTCAAAACCGGCAAACGTTATCTGGATTGAGCAGGAGATAACCTCACAGAAGCTCCCGCTCCTCTCCAAATCCACCTTCAGCCTATTTGTAAATCACGGCTTCTATCGTTGCAATCAACCCTTACAGCAATTTATGGTCGCACGCCGAGATCCTGCCGCCCGTAAGCTTCCGTGACAACCAGTCTTTAAAAAATGCTCCCTCCCTCTTGAAGCTATAGTGGCTAGAGGTCCTACACATGGGTCAATCAGGAAAGGATTGCCCCATGACCAGTCCCATGCAGACCCGTTTCAGGGTGTCCGGTATGGATTGCGCAAGCTGCGCCGCCAAGATCGGCACGGCGGCCCGCCGGTATCCCGGTATTGAAGACGCCGCAGTCTCCGTTGCAGCGGCCACGTTGACACTCACGCATTCGCGCGAAGCAGATCTCCAGGGGCTCAGCCGCAAGATCGAGGGGCTGGGCTATGATCTGGTCCCCCTTCCCGCGCCCTCCCCCTCCGGCAGGTCTGCTCCGGCTGCGGCTCACCCTCACGCAGAAGCCTGCGGCTGCGGTCATCCCCATGGAAGTGATGATGAGCCTCATTCTCACAGGGATTCCAAAAGCGGCAAACAGGAACATCATGACGATGACGATCATGGTCAGAATCATGGGCACCACCACGAACCGGTGGAGGGGGCCTGGTGGAAGAGCAAGAAGGGAAAGCAGACCCTTCTGACTGGCGCCGCGCTGGTCCTTGCTTATTGTGTCACCTTGGCGGTACCTGCCCTGGAGCCCAATGCCTTCACCCTGGCCATGCTGTTTGGTCTGGTTCCGATCGCCCGGCGTGCCTTCATGGCGGCCAAGGCGGGCACGCCTTTTTCCATTGAAATGCTCATGACCGTTGCTGCCACTGGCGCGGTTGTCCTCCAGGCAACAGAAGAAGCGGCGATGGTCGTGTTCCTGTTCCTGATCGGCGAGCTTTTGGAAGGCGTTGCCGCCAGAAAGGCCCGGGATGGTATTACGGCGCTTAGCGCCCTGGTGCCCAGGACGGCCTTTGTGGAAACGGGCAAGGGGATTGAGGAAGTGCCTGCCGACAGCCTTCAGGTTGGCGCCCTCATCCTGGTCCGGCCAGGCGACCGGGTTCCGGCGGATGGCACAATCGTCTCCGGAAGCAGCTCTTTGAACGAAGCGCCTGTGACCGGGGAAAGTGTCCCGGTTCACAAACAGACCGGAGAGCCTGTGCTGGCGGGAACCGTCAATGGCGATGGGGCCTTGAAGGTTCAAGTCACGGCTGCCGCTCAAGACAATACGATTGCCCGTGTGGTCAAGCTGGTGGAGGAAGCCCAGGAAACCAAAGCGCCGACAGAACGGTTTATCGACCGGTTTTCCCGCTATTACACGCCGGGTGTGGTGGCCATGGCAGCGCTTGTGGCTTTCCTGCCGCCGCTTCTGGCCGGTGGAGCGTGGGATGAGTGGGTCTATAAGGGTCTCGCCATCCTTCTGATCGGATGTCCCTGCGCCTTGGTGATCTCGACCCCTGCGGCGATCGCGGCTTCCCTGTCTGCCGGGGCGCGCCGCGGTCTCCTGATGAAAGGCGGCGCGGTTCTGGAGCAACTCGGCCGTCTCACCGCCATTGCTTTCGACAAGACGGGCACCCTGACCGAAGGCAAGCCTCAGGTGACCCGTGTCCTGGCCTTTGAAAGGCCGGAGGCCGAGGTCCTGAGCCTGGCAGCCGCGCTTGAAACCGGCTCCAGCCATCCGCTGGCTGAGGCAATTCTGACCAAAGCAAAGGCAGATGGTCTTTCCATCCCTGCGTCTGAGACCAATTCGGCTCTCGGAGGCAAGGGCGTTCGCGGTCTGGTCAATGGCGAAGAGATCTTCCTGGGCTCCGTCAAGGCCGCCGGGGAACTGGCTGATCTCCCGGTTGAGCAGTTGAACGCGATCACGGCTTTGCATGATCAGGGGCAGACCGTGTCCGTGCTCATTGCAGGCGGCAGGCCCGCGGGCGCCATCGCCATGCGCGACGAGCCGCGGGACGATTCAATCCAGGGTCTCCAGCTGCTCACCTCCGCCGGTATCCGCACTCTCATGCTGACCGGCGACAATGCCCGCACGGCCAAGGCGGTCAGCGAAAGGCTCGGCATCGAAATGCGTGCGGACCTTTTGCCAGAGGACAAGCAGCGCATCGTGACAGAGCTGAAGGGGCAAGGCTTCGTGGTCGGCAAGGTCGGTGACGGTATCAACGACGCCCCTGCCCTTGCTGCCGCTGACATTGGCATTGCCATGGGCGGCGGCACGGATGTGGCTCTGGAAACCGCTGATGCCGCCGTCCTTCATGGCCGGGTGTCCGATGTGGCTGCCATGATCCGCCTGTCGCAACGGACCATGCGCAACATCTTCCAGAACATCACCATCGCGCTCGGGTTGAAAGCTGTTTTCCTGGTGACCACCATCGCCGGGATCACGGGGCTTTGGCCTGCCATTCTGGCGGATACCGGGGCGACGGTGCTGGTCACGCTGAATGCCTTGCGGCTTCTGCGTCCGGTGCGGTGACAGCCCGTTCAGGTCTTCCTGCCGCGAGTGGAAAGCTGAGCGTTACCACCGTGCCCTCTCCCGGCACCGAGGCAATCCGGACATCGCCACCGGATTGCCGCATGAACCCATAGACCATGGCCAGTCCGAGACCAGCACCGCCAGTCTCGGACCGTGTGGTGAAATAGGGCTCGAAGGCCTTGTCCACGACCTCCGGCGACATGCCTGTGCCACTGTCTTTCACGCTGATCTCCAGAAAACGGCCAGAGAGGCTCGCGGCAATGGTGATCGTTCCGCCGCCCGGCATAGCGGCAGAGGCATTCAGGCAGAGGTTCAGGATCGATTGCTCGAACAGGGCCGGGTCGATCTGAACCGTCGGGAGGTCTGGCACAGTCTCCAGACGAACCGCGCAGTCTGGCCCGACCGCAATTTCCAGAACATCGGTCATGCCGCGCAGGAACGCCGCAACATTCAGAGGCCTGGGATTAATCGGCTGCTGGCTGCCCACCGACAACATGCTGCTTGCCAGCGCCCGGCCACGGTCGGCCGCCTTGCGGATGCGGGCGATGTGGCGTCGCTGCTTGCCGTCAAACCGGTCGTCCCGCTCCAGAAGCCCAAGGCTGCCGGTGATGATGCCGATCATGTTGCCCACTTCATGGCTCACCTGATGGGTCATGCGCATGAAACCATCCAGCCGCTGCGCCTTGGCAGCTTCGGCTTCCTGCCGGTCGGCCTGGGTAATGTCCCGCGCAAGCAATATGACGCCGCCATCTGCCTGTCTCGACAGGGAGATTTCCGTGACGCTGCCGCTGATGTCCCGGTGCCGGACGGAGGCGGAGCCGGCCAGAGTGCCAGGGGAACCTTCTCCCGGCAAGAGATCCGGATCAATCTCCGGAATGGACTCGACAAAACGGCGCAAGGCCATCTTGCGGGCAGAACCGTTCCGGCCCATCAGCTGGATCACACGCCGGTTCATGGTAATCGGCTGACCGGCAGGATCGAACAGCGCAATCCCTTCATTCATGCTGCGGAAGGTGGAGCGGATGGTGCGGGCCGCCGCTTCTGCGGTCCGCCGCAAACGGGTGACACGCTCAACACTTTCCCGGAAGGCGCGAAAGGCATCGCGAAGCTGCAACAGCTCGCTCTCGTCGCCCTCATAGTCGGGCGGCCCTACATCCTTGCGTCCCTTGGCCAGCCCGTTCATGCCCTGCGCCAGCTCGACGATCCCCCGGGACACGCGCATCACGGTGCGGATGGAAAGGATTGCCGCGATCATCACCAGCAGCGCCACAAGGGCTGTGGCCGTCAGAAACCGGCTCAGGCTCTGGGAGGCGGACTGGATGTTTGAGTCCAGCGTGCGGGTGACGATCCCGGACTGGGTCTCGGTGGCTTCCGAGAGGTCTCTCGCCACCTGGTTCAGCCGCACCACCGACGAGCGGATGGCATACATTTCCAGAAGATACTGGGTCTGGGCGTCGAACACCTTGTCATAAGGAACGAGCATATCCGCAGGCAAAGGCGGCGGTCCGGCAATCGTGTCGACCGGCATCGTCTCCTGAACATATCTCCGGCGCAGTTCTCCGAGCTGAAACAGGCTGTCCGCGGTGGAGACGAGTTGCACGATGGAGTTTAAGCGGCGTCTCAGGTCCTTGTTGGAAATATCGCTGCCAACAGCGATTTCGCCTAAAGCTGTGGCTGCCTTTGCCTTGTGCTGCTGGGCGGCTTCCGCATTGGCCGCCAGAAGCAGCGTCTGCTCGCGGATGGCCTGCAGCAGGGAGATGATCCGCTCTTCCGCCGCGCCATAAACGGACCCGCCGGAGGGCTGGCGTTGAACGGCCGCCAGCAGCGTATCCGCCTGTTCCACCAGGGCCCGGCTCTTGGCAGACACCCGATAGGGAGATGTGGCGTTGATCAGGAACGGTGCACTGGACACAAGGTCCGACACCTGCCGCGAGACAAGAGAGGCCTTGGCAAGGCTGGAATAGGCATCCAGCCTGTAGGCGGTCATCTCGTCCCGCGCCTTGGCAAGGCCATAGATGGCAATTGCGGACAGACAGATCACCAGCGCGCAGATCAGCCCGATGGCAAAGGGCAGACGGAAGGCTATGGAGGCTAGAAACGGGCGGCTGATCACGGAACCTGAGGCCCGCCCCCGTCGAGATGCAGGATATAGCCTTTGCCGCGCCTTGTGCGGATGTGCCGGGGCAGATCCGGATTGGGCTCGATCTTCCGCCGCAGCCGCAGCACCAGAACGTCCACATTGCGGTCGACATGACGGTCTGTCTCTGCACCGAGCTGTTCCAGGATCTGCGCACGGCTGACCGGTTTGTCCGGTGTCGAAGCCAGGATTTCCAGCAGCGAGAATTCGGCGGACGTGAGCGTGCGGCTTGGGTCGCTGTTGCAGGTGGCCCGGCGGTTGGCGAGGTCCACGGACCAGTCGCCCAGGATCAGATGACCGCATCCGGTGACGGAAACAGGTTCAGGCACGGGCTGCTCCGTGCGGATGGACGGATTGGTCCGGCGCAGAACGGCCTTGATGCGCGCTGTCAGTTCAATCGGTTCGAAGGGTTTGACGACATAGTCATCGGCAGCCGTTTCCAGGCCCAAGACACGGTCCGCGGCACTGCCTGCAGCCGTCACCATGACGATGCCTACGTCCCGTTCGCTCCGGAGCCTCTGGGCAAAGGTGCGCCCCGATGTGCCGGGCAGGTTGTGATCGACCAGAACGAGACTGACATCCTGCTGCGCGAGAACGGCCGCGGCCTCCTCTGCCGACCCGGCACAGACCGGATCCCAGCCTTCTGCTTCTATTAGATCGCAGATGAGCTCCGACATGTCCGGATCGTCCTCAACGATCAGGATTCGAACCTTTTGACTCAGCACGCTTCAGTCCTCCCGCACGCATCATAGAAGCACGCGCTGGGAAGTTCAAAGTCCTGATTTTCCTTGGGTTTGTAACAATTGTAACAATTGCAAGAGCTGAAACCATTTTACGGTTTCCGTGCAACAACAGTAACCATTCTGTTGTTGCACGGAGGCCTTCCCCTGCCCATGCTTGCAACAGCTCGGGGAAGAGGAACCGGGGCTGGGAGGATCAAGGTGAAAGCGAAGCTTGCGATCAGCGCAGGGCTTGCTCTTTGGGCATGCAGCGCAGTTCCATCACATGCCGGAGAACGGTTGAACGTTCTGTGCGGCGTGGATGTGGACTGGTGCGCGGCCATGGAAGCCGCTTTCGAACGCAGCAGCGGCCTCGACATTGTCATGACCCGCAAGAGCACCGGTGAGATTCTGGATGAGATCCGTGCTGGCCGGGACGCACCCTCCGTTGACGTCTGGTGGGGCGGAACTGGCGACACCCATCTTCAGGCTGCGGCAGAAGGCCTGCTGGAGCCTTACACCTCACCCGCGGAAGCCGGTCTTCTGCCCTGGGCCCGGAATTTTCACGACATGTCGGACGGCCAAGCATCAGGTGTTTACGCTGGCGCTCTCGGTTTTGCCTATAATTCAGAGGTGCTTGAGGCCAAGAACCTCCCTGCCCCCACTTGCTGGAACGACCTGACGTCACCTGCTTACCGGGGGCTGGTTCAGATCGCCAATCCGGAAACCTCCGGCACCGCCTATACGGCACTTGCTACGCTGATCCAGCTCTTCGGCGAAGATGAGGCCTTCACCTATTTTCGGGACCTGAGCGCCAATGTGGCAAAGTTCACGACCTCGGGATCTGCGCCCGTCAAGGCAGCCGCCCGCGGTGAAACGATGATCGGCATTTCCTTTATCCATGACGCGGTGACCCAGAAAAGCAGCGGCGCGCCACTGGTGATCGTCGCCCCGTGCGAGGGGACAGGCTACGAGATCGGCGCGGTCAGCATTGTCCGCGGCACCAAGCTCAAGGCACTCGCGCAGAGCTTCGTGGATTTTACCTTGAGCGCTGAGGGACAGGCAACGGGTGCGGCCTCAGGCCAGAACCAGGTGCCGTCGAACGCCAAAGCGCTTTTACCGACAGCGGCTCCGGACATCTCATTGATCCGGATGGTGGATTACGATTTCGCGACTTTCGGGTCACCAGACCAGAGGCGCAGGATTCTGGACCGGTTTGAAAAGGAGGTTGCCCTCACCAACTGACCGGGCCCGGATCGTTCCATCACACCACAGACCATGCCCATCGGGCTGCATTTCGCGGCGCCGGACGGAGGAGCTTTGCCTTCCGGCACCGCCGAACAACCAAGGACACGCCGCATCCGGATGATCTGGATGACAGCGGTCTTCAAGAGGAGGAAATACCATGACGAAAAAGACACTTGCCATGCTGACCCTGGCAGCAGGAACCGCGCTTGGCACCAACGCAGCTCTGGCTGCGGGCGAACTGAACTTGATCTGCTCTGCTGACGTTGTGATCTGTGAGCAGATGAAGGGTGACTTCGAAAAATCCCATGACATTCAGGTCAACATGGTGCGCCTGTCATCCGGCGAAACCTATGCCAAGATCCGCGCGGAATCCCGCAATCCCAAGACCGACATCTGGTGGGCAGGTACCGGCGATCCCCATCTTCAGGCCGCTTCCGAAGGTCTGACAGCGGAATACAGGTCGGAAAAGCTTGGTGAGCTGCACGACTGGGCTCAGCGCCAGGCCGAAAGCTCCGGCTTCCGCACCGTCGGCGTCTACGCCGGAGCGCTCGGCTGGGGCTACAACACCGACATTGCCGCAAAGAAGAACCTGTCCGAGCCGAAGTGCTGGGCCGATCTCCTGAAGCCGGAGTTGAAGGGCGAAATCCAGATCGCCAACCCGAATTCTTCCGGCACCGCCTATACCGCCTTGGCGACCCTGGTGCAGATCATGGGTGAAGACGAAGCCTTCGACTATCTGAAAAAGCTGAACGACAACGTATCCCAGTACACCAAATCCGGCTCTGCTCCAGTCAAGGCTGCGGCGCGCGGTGAAACCGGTCTCGGCATCGTTTTCATGCATGATGCAGTGTCTCAGGTTGCCGAAGGCTTCCCGGTGAAGGTTGAAGCTCCGTGCGAAGGCACCGGCTATGAAATCGGCTCCATGTCGATCATCAAGGGCGCCCGCAACATGGACAATGCCAAGGTCTGGTACGACTGGGCCCTGCAGCCGGACGTCCAGTCCCGCATGAAGGATGCCAAGTCCTTCCAGCTGCCGTCCAACAAGAGCGCCGAGATCCCGAAGGAAGCGCCGCGCTTCGAGAACATCAAGCTGATCGACTACGACTTCACCACCTACGGCAACCCGGACACGCGCAAGGCCCTGCTTGAGCGCTGGGACCGCGAAGTCGGCGCCATCGCCAACTGAGGCATTTCTTCCCGCTTCGTCAGCATCCGGGACTTCCGGGTGCTGACAGGCAGGCATCCTCCCGCGCCGCCCCGGCCTTGAGCCGGGGCCGTTTCGCCTGTTGTACACGCTCCAGGCAGACAGCACAGCAGGTCAGGTCCCGGATCTCCGCTACGCTGCGTCCGGGACAGCGCGGGAAGAAATGCCCTCACTCGCCCCTCCGGCCTCGCCGGACCGGGCCCCTTTTTCCCGCAGACAGAACGGGCAGGTACAGCCATGCAAAATGGCAATCGAAGACTGGATGTTCTCATCCTCCTGGGGGCAGCAGCGTTTTTGCTGGTGCCCTGGTACCGGATCGACCGGGGCTTTTTCGGCCTTGGCTGGATACCGGATTTTCCCTTCACCGCGGACACAGCTCCAGGTTTCCTTCAGATTGTGAGTCATGACCGGCCCTGGATTGCGATTGCGCTTCTCCTGTTCTTGGCGGCTGCGTCTGCGCGGCTCATGACGAATGCCCCGCGCCGCGGCTTGCTGATGGCGGCCGCAGGCGGTGCCGGGGTGCTTTTCATGGCAGCGCAAGGCCTTGCCATCAGCTTCACCGGCTGGGCATGGACCATTAGTGAAACCCTCTTTGGACCTCTCTCCCAGGGGCAGCCCTCCATGGGTGCCGGGGCGGTCACGCTGTCGATTGTCTTCGTCTTGCTCTTCGCCTTCGGCCTTGCCGAACGCGGCGCCATGAAGGGTGATGCCTTCATCACTGGTTCGATTTCGCTTCTGATCTTCCTGGTCGCTGTATTTGTCTTCTACCCGATCGGCAGCATGTTCGCCGGTTCCGTGCAGGATTTCGACGGTTCCTTCCGCCCGGACGGGCTGATCCGCAACATGCAGGACCCGGGCATCTGGAGCCTTGGTTGCGTGACCGGCGACGGCCGCTGCGGAGTGGCATGGCGCACCCTCTGGCTGGCCGTCATGACTGGTCTGGGCTCAACCATCATGGGCCTTGCCTTTGCCTTGGTTGCGACCCGCACGCAGTTTCCATTCAAGAAGGGCCTGCGGCTCCTGACGGTTCTGCCGATCATCACCCCGCCCTTCGTGATCGGTCTCGCGCTGACGCTGCTGTTTGGACGCTCCGGAGTGATCACCGAAGCCCTGTCCGCGCTCTTCGGCATTGAGCCCGGCCGGTGGCTCTATGGCCTGACCGGCATCTGGATCGCGCAGGTTCTCTCCTTCACGCCTATTTCCTTCCTTGTCCTGATCGGCGTCGTGGAAGGGGTCAGCCCGTCCCTGGAAGAGGCCTCGCAGACCCTGCGTGCAGGACGCTGGAAGACCTTTCTCAGAGTGTCCCTGCCCCTGATGAAGCCCGGTCTCGCCAATGCCTTCCTGATCGGCTTCATTGAGAGCATGGCCGACTTCGGCAACCCACTGGTGCTTGGCGGCAGCCACGGCGTGCTCTCAACCGAAATCTTCTTTGCCGTCGTCGGCTCCCAGAATGATCCATCCCGCGCAGCGGTTCTGGCGATGATCCTGCTGACCTTCACCCTCACCGCCTTCGTGGCACAGCGCTTCTGGCTCAAGGGCAAGAATTTCGCGACCGTAACCGGCAAGGGCGACAGCGGGGCTCATATTGCCCTGCCGCGTGGTCTCAACCGGGGTGTTCACGGCATTGTCGTGCCCTGGATGATCTTCACCATTGTTGTCTATGGCATGATCATCTTCGGCGGCTTCGTGAAGACCTGGGGCCTCGATCACTCCCTCACGATCGAGCATTATGCCAAGGCCTTCTCCATCAGCTTTGCCGATGGCGCGATCGCCTGGACGGGTGTTGCCTGGAACTCCTTCTGGACGACCATGGAAATCGCTCTGATCTCCGCTCCGCTAACGGCAGCGGTCGGTCTGCTCACCGCCTATATCATCGTGCGCCAGAAGTTCGCGGGACAGAATGCCTTTGAATTTGCCCTGATGATGAGCTTTGCCATTCCCGGCACGGTCATCGGCATCAGCTATATCCTGGCCTTCAACCTGCCGCCGCTGGAAATGACCGGTTCGGCCCTGATCCTGATTGCCTGCTTTGTGTTCCGCAACATGCCGGTCGGCGTGCGTGGCGGCATCGCGGCCATGAGCCAGCTCGACAAGAGCCTGGACGAGGCCTCTCTGACGCTCCGGGCCAACAGTGCCCGGACCATGCGCAAGGTGATCCTGCCTTTACTCCGGCCCGCGATCACCGCGGCTCTGGTCTATTCCTTCGTCCGGGCGATCACTTCCATCAGCGCGGTCATCTTCCTGGTCAGCGCCGAGTACAACATGGCAACGTCTTACATTGTCGGCCTCGTCGAGAACGGCGAATACGGTGTCGCCATCGCCTACTCCTCCATGCTGATCTTCGTGATGATCACAATTATTGCCGGGTTCCAGATGCTTGTCGGCGAACGCCGCCTGCGCCGGGAGAACCGCGTTGCGGGCGCAGCCCCGGCCCCCCAGTCCAAATCCGTGGCGCAAGGCCCGTCCGTTCAGGAGAAAACCGCATGACCACCTTCAAGCCAGGCTCCGTTGTCTTCGAGCATGTGCGCAAGGACTTCGGCAGTTTCACCGCCATTCCGGACCTGTCGCTCACCATCGAGCCGGGAACCCTCGTCACGCTGCTCGGCCCGTCGGGCTGTGGCAAGACCACGACCCTGCGCATGCTGGCAGGCCTCGAGCATCCGACCTCGGGGCGGATTTTGATCGGCGGCAAGGATGTGACCATGCTCCCGGCCCATTCCCGCGATGTGTCGATGGTGTTCCAGTCCTATGCGCTCTTTCCCCACATGAGCGCGCTGGAAAATGTCGCCTATGGCCTGGAATCCTCCGGCTTCAAGGGCAAGGAAGCCAAGGAGAAGGCAGAAGATGGCCTTGCCCAGGTCGGCCTTGCCGGCATGGGGCACCGGCTTCCGGCGGAACTCTCCGGCGGGCAGCAGCAGCGCGTTGCTGTTGCCCGTGCGCTGGTTCTGGAGCCTCAGGTTCTCCTGCTGGATGAGCCGCTTTCCAATCTCGATGCGCGGTTGCGCCGCCGGGTGCGGACGGAAATCCGGGAGTTGCAGCAGCGCCTGGGCTTCACCGCTGTCTACGTGACCCACGACCAGGACGAGGCGCTGGCCGTCTCCGACACGATTGTTGTGATGAAGGACGGGCATATTGCCCAGTCCGGTGCGCCACGGGATCTCTATGAGTTTCCCGCCAGCAGCTTCATTGCCGACTTCATGGGCGAGGCCAATGTTGTGCCTTGCGATGTGGTGTCAGTGGAAGGCGGCGTGGCCGTGGTTCAGGTCGGCGCACTGCAGCACAAGGTTCCAAGCGCCGGCGCCCGGCCGGGTGCCGCCAAGCTTGCCATCCGGCCGGGCGCGGTCGGAGTCAGCGAAAGGGACGGCTCCGGTCTTCCCGGCAAGGTCCTGACCTCCGCTTATCTTGGCGATCATGTGGAGTATGAAGTCGAGACCGCGGCAGGCACCTTGTTTGTGACAGACCACACTGTCACAACTCCTTTGCCCTCGCAGACTGAGGTTTCGATCAACCTGCGCCCCAGAGGCATCGCGCTGATCGCAGCCTGATTTTCGTCCCATCGTCATACGGATCCGACAAGAACATGACCGAAGCTGCCCAAACCGGCTCAATCCAAGACCGCCTCGCTTTCGCCCGCAAACTTGCGGATGAGGCCGGGGCCATGGCGCTCGACTTCTTCAACCGGCGCGAGACGCTGGTGATCGAGACCAAGAAGAACCTTCAGGATGTTGTTTCCATCGCAGACCGCAGTGTGGAAGAAATGCTGCGCGCCAAGGTCGCAGAAACCTTCCCGGAAGATGGCTTTCTGGGTGAGGAATATGGCCAGACCGAAGGGGCTTCCCCCTATACCTGGATCGTTGACCCCATCGACGGCACAGCGCCTTTCGTCAATGGCATGCCGACATGGTGTGTGTCCATCGCCGTCGCCCGGGATGGCGAGCCGGTGGTCGGCGTTATCATCGTGCCCTGCCTTGACGAGATTTACGCAGCCGCCGAGGGCCTCGGCGCAACGCTCAACGGCAAGGTCCTGACGCTCGATCCGTCCCGGACCATGCAGAACGGCCTGACTGGCATTGGCAGCAACAGCCATGTCACGCCGGAAAAGGTGGGCGCCATCGTGACGGCCCTGATGGCCAATGGCGGCAACCTGATCCGCAACGGCTCCGGCGCCCTCATGCTGGCCTATGTCGCCGCTGGCAAACTCGTCGGCTATTACGAGCCCTATATGCATGCCTGGGACTGCATGGCCGGTTATTGTCTCGTCAAGGAAGCTGGCGGGCACTGCCTGCCCTTCCCGGGTGACCGGGTCGGCATCACCAAGGGCGCTCCCGTCATCGCCGCCGCGCCCGGAGCGAGAGACGACATCTGGAAGCTGGCCGACGTCTGAGCGTCAACGAATGTTCACCGCCCGGGCTTTGCTCCGGGCGGTACTTGTTTGGAAGCGCCCGGGCTCAAAAGGAGCCCATGCAGATGCTCATGATCAGGAGTGTCTGAGAAGGCACGTCTGCCCAAGCCAGAAAGACTCTGCGAATGAGTGGACCCCGGGTCTCGCGTTGCTCGCCCGGGGTGACCGCGGATCCCAACTCTCAGACGTCACCCCGGCCGCAGGCGTAGCCGAAGAGCCGGGGCCCACTCACTGCCAGAACGTATAATGTCTCAGGCAAAGTGCTGCGGCATTCGGAAGGTCCAGAGACGTAACGAATGCCATGCGGTTACCGCCGCTCTGGCATCTTCGCCCGTGTAGACACCTGACCCTTTATCCAGCTGATGAATTGCGCCGCCAATGGATTGCGCACGCCGGACGGTGTCGCGATGAAATAGGCCTTGCCGGTGGCTGGCGGCACTTGTGCGACTTCGATCAGGGCACCAGAGGTGATTTCCGCTTCGATGAGGTAGCGCGGAATGATCGCAGCGCCGAGACCGGCGATGGCGGCCGCGATGACCAGCGAAAACTGGTCGAAGGAACTTCCTCTTCGGGCCGGCCGCGCTGCATCAGTCAGAGACTGGCCGAACTGGTCCCAGAGATAGGGACGCGAGGAAATATGCAGCAGCGGCATGGCGAGCAGGTCTGCAGGCCCTTTCAGCCCATATTCCTCCGCCAGAGATGGCGCAGCAACCGCGACCAGTCCCTCCGGGCAAAGCGGTGTCAGCTGCGCCCCCGGCCAGTCCGCGCTGCCGAAGTGAATGGCTGCATCGATGCCGCTCCCCGCAAGGTCAAACGGCTCCCCTCGGCTATAAAGAACCAGTTCAACATCTGGAGACAAGGCTCTGAGACTTCTGAGTCTTGGTACGAGCCAGCGCGTCCCGAAAGTCGGCAAGGTCGCGATACTGAGGGCCTGCCTTGTCTCTCCGGCGGCCACCGCATGTGAGATCGTTCGACGCAAGCGTTCCAAATCTCCCGCCAGATTCTCAGCCAGAACCCTGC
Organism: Roseibium litorale; assembly: GCF_014842915.1. GTDB lineage: Bacteria > Pseudomonadota > Alphaproteobacteria > Rhizobiales > Stappiaceae > Roseibium > Roseibium litorale. The sequence goes on from NZ_JACYXI010000002.1 coordinate 270,261, forward strand.
CTGCCTCCGTCAGCCGCACGCCCCGCCCTTCGCGCCGGAACAGGGCAGCGCCCACATGGTCCTCCAGCTCACGCACATGGCGGCTGACAGCGCCCTGAGTGAGACTCAGGTCTTCAGCTGCAGCCGTAAAGCTCTGATGGCGGGCAGCCGCCTCAAAACATCTGAGAATCGCAAGGCTTGGCAGATCGCCGGATTTTGCAGGCAGGGACACGAGAAACTATCCATGATTATTACTCATGCAATTAATCCGATTCCTCGCATTTTCTTCAAGTGAAAACCGGATACTCTGACCCGGAAAATTAGCCCCGACCGCTTTGCGGCTGCCGGCGGCCCGACCCATGAGGAGATTTCAATATGGATCATCAGGACGTTCTCAAGGCCAATGGCTTTGCCGCCAGCGAACTTTCCGGCGGCACCCTTGCGGTTCATTCGCCAGTGGATGGCGCGGAAGTCGCCCGCATTGCCGAGACAAGAGCTGCCGAAATGGATGCCGTGATCGTCCGCTCGCAGGCCGCCTTCAAGGCCTGGCGTACCGTACCAGCGCCGCGCCGTGGTGAACTCGTCCGTCTCTTGGGCGAGGAGCTGCGCGCTGCCAAGAATGAACTCGGCGCGCTGGTAACGCTGGAAGCTGGCAAGATCACCTCTGAAGGTCTTGGCGAAGTCCAGGAAATGATCGACATTTGCGATTTCGCGGTTGGTCTGTCCCGTCAGCTTTACGGCCTGACCATTGCCTCCGAGCGTCCGGGTCACAAGATGTCTGAAACCTGGCATCCGATGGGCCCTTGCGGCATCATTTCCGCCTTCAACTTTCCGGTTGCGGTGTGGTCCTGGAACGCAGCCCTCGCGCTGGTCTGCGGCAACCCCGTGATCTGGAAGCCGTCCGAAAAGACCCCGCTGACCGCCCTTGCCTGTCAGAAAATCTTCGACAAGGCGGTTGCCCGCTTTGGCGCGGACGCGCCGGAAGGCCTGTCTCAGGTGGTAATCGGCGGCGCTGAGATCGGCAATGCGCTGGTGGAAAGCAAGCATGTGCCGATCCTGTCGGCTACCGGCTCCACCCGCATGGGCCAGATCGTTGGCCCGAAGGTCGCTGCCCGCTGGGGCCGTCCGATCCTGGAGCTTGGCGGCAACAACGCGATGATCGTAGCCCCCTCCGCCGATCTCGAAATGGCCGTCCGGGCTATCGTCTTTTCCGCCGTTGGCACGGCCGGCCAGCGCTGCACCACCCTGCGCCGCCTGATCGCGCACAAGTCGGTCAAGGCGGAGCTGGTCGCCAAGCTCACCAAGGCCTATGCCTCTCTGTCGGTCGGTGACCCGCGCAAGTCCGGAACGCTGGTTGGCCCGCTCGTGGATCAGGGCTCGCTCAAGGCCATGCAGACGGCCCTTTCGAAAGCCAAGGCCGAAGGCGGCGTGGTTCATGGCGGCGAAGTCGTCACCGGCAGGGTTCCTGGTGGCGCCTACGTGACCCCGGCCCTTGTCGAAATGCCGGGTCAGACGGCGACCGTGAAGACCGAAACCTTCGCGCCTATCCTCTATGTCATGGAGTATGACACTCTGGACGAGGCGATCGAGCTGCAGAACGATGTACCGCAGGGACTTTCTTCCTGCATCTTCACGCTGAACATCCGGGAAGCGGAAACCTTCCTGTCAGCCTCCGGTTCCGATTGCGGCATTGCCAATGTTAACATCGGCCCGTCCGGTGCGGAAATCGGCGGCGCCTTTGGCGGGGAAAAGGAAACCGGTGGCGGACGTGAAAGCGGCTCGGATGCCTGGAAGGGCTACATGCGCCGCCAGACCTCCACGGTCAACTACTCCGCCTCTCTGCCACTGGCACAGGGCGTCAAGTTCGACATCTGATCCGGACATCAGGCGGATACCAAAAGACGGGCGGCTTTCTGCTGCCCGTTTTTGTGTCTGCAGCACCACCAGCTGAAAGAGAGCCGGTCTGGTCTGTCTATAATGGGAGCGCACGCAAAACTATCGGACGCATTTGCGCAAAGAGGTCAAGCGATCGCGAGTCCGCTGGCTAACCACCAAAATAGACAAGCGGATCGACGCCTAGAAGCAGCGGGTGCAGAAGGAGCATGCCCCCCATTGCGCCGAGGCCGAAGAGCAGCCGGATCACAAAGGCAGGAAAAGGCACAAAGCCACGATTCCACGATTGCGCCCGGATGTCCTTGAGCAATCGGTCCCACTCAGCGCCCATCACACGCTTCTTGCGCCGGTCGATCAGCTTCATGCCCAGCAGCGCGAAAACACCAAGGCTGCCGAACAGAATCACATGAGCAAGATCTCCGTTGGAGATCAGATGCCCGAAGGCCCAGAGCGCCAGAGCAGCGAGCATTGGATGCCTCAGCCAGCGGATGATGCCGGGCCGGGCCGGATCAAAGGCCTCGTTATTGAGCCCGCCGAAGGAGAAGGGATTGGGCCTGGCAATGGCCAGACCAAAGAGCAGGAAGGCAAAGCCCATCAGAAGAAACGTGGTGTGAACCAGAGGCACCGCCGGCTCCCACAAGGAGACATAGGGTGCCTCGGCGGCGGCCTCGATCAGCCAGCCCAGAAGGACAAGCGACAGCACTGAATAGGCGACGGTGAACCCGGTCTTGCCCAGAGCCTTGGTGAGATTCTCGCGCACAGACGGCAGAACCGGAACTCTGTGAGCGCCCAGAAACACGCCAAAAGCCAGCGCAAATTCAGCCCATGCAGCACTATCACTCATTCGCGAACTCCATCATTTCACGGCTTAAGGTTGGTCAGCAGGGGCGAAAATACCCTGCGGGTCCAGGGTGTGGAAAGCACCGGCTTACGCGGTGTCAGACGGAAGCGTGGATCTGTTTTTGAACAGCAGGCCGAACATCAGCCCCAGAAAGAGGGCACTGACATGGCCGGGCTTGGGATAGCCGGCGGACAGAAGGTCCAGAGCCTGGGCGGGCACGAGCGCGAAGGCAATAAACGGCCAACCGAATTTCCCACTGATTTCGCCAGACATCACAAGAACGGCAGCGCTCGCAGACAGAGCAAAGACGCCCTGCGAGGCGCCAGTGCCAACATTCCAGGGGGCTGGAATCAGGATGGGGCTTATCAATGTGGCGAGGCCTCCAGCGACCAGCCAGATCACAAGCACCCTCAAGGCGCCGATCCTGCTTTCCAGCAGTCCCCCGACAAGCAAAAGGCACACGGCGTTGTACATCATGTGCTCGTTCTTGGCGTGTATGAGCTGTGCACTCACCAGCCGCCAAATCTCAAGGTTCGCAAGGTCTTCGAAGGTCGTGCCGCCAAAACGTCTCAAGGCCGAAATCTGTACTGTGCTCAGAGCATTGCCATCATCCAGGTAGGAGACTGCCAGAGACGCAACGGCCGTCACCACAGCAAGACACAGGACGGCAACGGGAAAAGGGTGGTGGGAGCGCATTGGAACGATAGGCTTTCTGGCAGGGTAAGACCTCTGGCGAGATCGTGAGACTTTCCGGTTTCGGGACAGAAATCCAGTTCAAGCTATCAGACCACCCTCGTCAAACACATGATTTTTCGCCGGTGATCAATGATCCCGAAACCGTAAAGCCGCTCGCAAAGTTGATGCGGATCAACAACGGAATCAACTTGCCCTCTTAAGGTGCTGCCCGTCCGTTTTCTTTCCCGGAGATCCTGATGACAGCACCTGCCTTTCTGACGGCAGCGGAAAAGGCCATACCGCAGATGCCACCGGTGCTCGCGTTCGGCCTGCGCCTCGCCCCGGCTGCGCCCGCAGAGCATCTACTCACACATATGGCGCGGAGCATCCTTGCCAAACACTCAGGGCTTCTCGCCAGACTGGGGCCGTACCGCCATTGCCGCTTCGCGCTCAGCGCCAGCGATGTGCCCATGTCCTTCTGTCTGGATCTAGGCAAGGATCCGCTGGTGATCACGGTTCACACGAACCCGCCTGAAGCCGACGCCCGGATCACGGGCAAACTGGCAGCGCTCATCGGTCTGGTGCATGGGGTCTGGGACGGGGATGCGCTGTTCTTCTCGCGGGATCTGACGGTGGAGGGCGACACATCAGCAGCCCTTGCCTTGCGCAATGCGATTGATGATGCGGAGCTGGATCTTGGCGCGGAAATCGCCGCCCTCACCGGCCCTTTCTCAAACCCGGCAGCCCGGATCATTTCCCTGGCCGAAAGCCTCACCGGCGTTCCCTTTACCCGGTCCGGAGCCATAAGATGATGGAACTAGTCTGCCCCGCCGGAACCCCGGCCTCCCTGCGCGCGGCCGTCGATGCCGGTGCGCATTCGGTCTATTGCGGCTTTGCCGACGACACCAACGCCCGCAATTTCCCGGGCCTCAATTTCTCGCGCGCGGAACTGGCCGCAGGCGTCGCCTATGCCAAAGCCAGGGGCTCGAAGGTGCTGGTTGCGATCAACACCTTTCCGGAGGCTGGAAACGAAGCCCTTTGGCACCGGGCGGTAGCAGATGCAGAAACCGCTGGCGCCCATGCGGTCATCCTCGCCGACCTCGGCCTGATCGCCTATGCGGCTGAAAAGCATCCGGGCCTGCGCCGTCATCTGTCCGTTCAGGCGGCAGCGGCCAATCCCGACATCATCAACTTCTATGCGGAAACCTTCGATGTGAAGCGGGTGGTGCTGCCCCGGGTCTTGAGCGTTCAGGAGATCGCCGCAATCAACCGGGAGATAGACACGGAAACAGAGGTCTTCGTCTTCGGTGGTCTCTGCGTCATGGCCGAGGGACGCTGTTCGCTCTCGTCTTTCATCACGGGCCGCTCACCCAATATGAACGGCGTCTGTTCTCCGGCGAGCCACGTCACCTATACCGAAGAAGGTCAGGAACTCGCCGCAAAGCTTGGCGGGTACACGATCCACCGGGCGTCCAAGGGCACACCCGCGCCCTACCCGACCCTGTGCAAGGGCTGTTTCAAGGTGGGCAGCCGCACCGGCTATGTGTTCGAGGATCCGGCCAGCCTAGATGCCTCCGAGCTGTTGCCCGCCCTAGCAAAGGCAGGCGTTACAGCGCTGAAGATCGAAGGGCGCCAGCGGTCCCGGGCCTATGTGGCGCAGGTGGTCCGCAATTTCCGGGCGGCCGTCGAGGCGCTGGAGGAAGGCCGCCCGGTACCTGCCGGAATGCTTGCCCAGCTGACGGAAGGCCAGAGCGCCACCGCTGGCGCCTATAACAAGATCTGGAGATAAGCCCATGGAGCTGACAATCGGACCTATTCAAGGCTTCTGGGACGCTGGTCACTGGAGCGACTTCTATGCCCGGCTGGCCGAAACGCCGGGCGTGACCAAAGTCGTTCTTGGCGAACTGGTCTGCTCCAAACGCCTGCCATTTTACCAGACGCGTATGCCTGAAGCCATTGAGCGCCTTCAGACTGGCGGCAAGCACGTTGCGGTCACAAGTCTGGCTCTGGTCACCTTGAAGCGCGAGCGCAAGATGACGGCGGAGCTTGCGGGCACCGGTCTGGAAGTTGAGGTCAACGACCTGACCGCACTAGCGCATATTCCCGAGCACGCTCCCTTCTCCGTTGGACCTCTGGTCAATGTTTATAACGAAGGAACGCTCTCCTATCTGAAACAGCGTGGAGCACGCAGCTTTTGCCTTCCGCCGGAGCTGCCTCTGGCCTCGGTTTCCCGCCTTGCTGCCAAGGCAGGCACAACACCGGTGGAGGTTTGGGGCTGGGGCCGTCTGCCACTTGCGATCTCCGGCCGGTGCTATCACGCCCGCTATCATGACCGGGCCAAGGATCAGTGCCAGTTCGTCTGCGCCAATGACCCGGACGGGTTCGCGGTGGACACTCTGGACGATCAGACGTTTCTGGCTATCAATGGTGTGCAGACCCTGTCGGATCCTTGTGCAAACATGTCCCATGACCTGACCGCCCTGGAGGCTGCCGGTGTCGCCAGCCTGCGACTGTCGCCCCAACACACCGGCTTTTTCAACATCATCGCCCTTTTCCATGATCTGGTCTGCGGGCGCATTGATGCGGATGAGCTAAGCGCCCGCGCGCTTCCCCTGGCCCCAGGTGCCGCCTTCTGCAACGGCTTCCTGGGCGGACCGAACGGGATCAGCTGGTCAGGCCGGACATGATCTGCAGGATCTGGTATAAATGACCTGATTGCATGCGGCTCATCCTTCGCGACGCCTGGCGTCCGCTTGGCTTCTCAGGATGAGGGAGATGGGTGGCCTTAAAAGGCAACGATTCCGCTCTTTATTCATCGCAAGATGCTATGTAACGGATGCCCGCTGGCAGGCTTCGTGACCTTCGCGAAGCCTGCCAGGAACATGGAGTTCCCTTGCGGGAGGTCCTATAGATGAGCTGAATGCGGCTGCCCTGGGAACCGCGGCCTGAGACAGGATAGAAAGCCCTGGAGAGCGCTCATGACAGACAAAACGCTACCTGACGCTCCCGAGGTCGACGCTGAAGCCATCGCCGCCGGCTTCGGTATCCCGTCCGATGAGGTCCGGCAGCTCATGCGGTCCGGCGGGATGACGGGCAAACTTTATGTGGGGCAGGACGAGGATGCAGGTTCTTTCGCCTATGTCCTCTTTCACCGCAACGCGAGACTTACCCTGATCCTGGACCAATCCGGCGCGGTGGTGAAAAGCTCAAGAATCAACTTCGGCGACCATCCTCTTCCCCCGGCGCTGCGGCATGCACCACCGACGGGGCCGCTCAAGCAGTAATTAAGGACTTGCCCGGGAAAAGCTGACGGCACCCGCATGTCTTCGGGCGCCGCTAGCATTTCAGCCGCAGCCTTGCAGGCCGTTCGAGCCGCAGGTGCAGCCATCCGGATGGGAGGCTTCCGCCATGGGGGGCGTATTCTCGTCAGTGCAGATGACCTCGATCACCCAGTCCTCGGGTCCTGGAACCTTGTAGATCCAGTGAAACTGGCCGGGTCCGCCATCACACCAGAACCGGTGAGGCCCCTGTCACCACCGAGAACTGCGGCGTCAGGATTGCCGAACGCAGCCACTGCACAGTGATGACAGCCTTTTTCCGGGGTCCAAAGGCAGGTGCCTGCTCGATTGGCATTCCTCCCGCCAATCTGGATAGCCTGTCCGGCCTCAGCGCAGGAGGTCTTTCCGGCAAGAATGGCAAGCGAACCAGCACCTTACACCCATGTTCTGAATGTGAGTGGAATGCCTTGCGCGTCGCGGCGCACCGCCGTTCTGCTCGCGTTCGAGGCGCTCCTGCCAGGCCAGTCTTTCGAGATCGTCAACGACCGGGACTGGCATGTCCATAGCCTGCTGTGGAGCCGTCCGCCCAGGCTGGTCGATGGCGCCGCGCTCTGCGTAACGCCTGACATGCGCGCTTTGGCTGAATGAAGCCGCAGGCAGGGACGTGATGCCGCGCAAGTGATGCCCCGCCGCAGGATCTGACGGCGGACCATACGACTTCGGCACGAACAGCTTTCCTGCCGCATGCGGACAGCAGAACAGACGGATCCTCAGCGTCTTAAATGGCGCATCATCAAGGAGATCTGTCATGAGCCTCATCAAGACCCTCGACCACAATCCGGATTTTACACCTGTTCACGCGTTGCCCGCGCCAGAGCGTCTCATTTCCGGCAGCCCGGAGTTCGACACCTGGGCCATGGACGAGTCCCGGGAAGGCAAGATCAAATCCGGAATCTGGCAGGCAACCCCTGGCCTGACCCGCTCTATCAAGGGAGAAACCTTCGAATTCTGCCATATCCTCGAAGGCCTGGTAGAGATCACCGAGGACGGCGGCGAGACCTACACCTACAAGGCGGGCGACAGCTTCGTCATGAAGCCCGGCTTCGTGGGCACCTGGCACACCATCGAGACCGTGCGCAAGATCTACGTGGTTTGCTACTGAGCCGTTCTCTACACGCAAACACTCACCACCGCGCCGTCCCGGCCTTGTGCCGGGACCTTGGCCGTAAAGCCCTCCATCATCATACGGGGCGCAGCGAAGCGAAGATCCGGGACCGGAGTGGGAGGGCTTCCAACGCCCCCTACCCCGCCAGTTCTCCCGCCAGCCGTTCCAGCATGGCCATACAGGCCGCCAGTTCCTCGCGCAGGATATATTCATCGGGCCGGTGAGCGCGGGAGATGGAGCCTGGGCCGCAGATGATTGAGGGCACACCCGCTGCCTGAAACAGCCCCGCCTCCGTGCCGTAGCTCACGGACTGGATGGCCTCCCCGCCCGACAGCCGCTCCATCAGCGCGACGAAACCTGCCTCCCGCGTTGGGGCCAGTGCAGGATAACTGGCAAGTTCCTGCCAGCTTGCCGACAGCGCACGCCCTTCCGTCTTTGCCGCAGCCAGAAGAGCATCAAGCTTTGCCAGCACCTTTGCACTCACATCCTGCGGTGCGGCACCGGGCACAGATCGGACCTCAAAGGCCAAACGGCATAGATCCGGAATGATGTTGACGGCGCTGCCGCCGGACACAATCCCCGCCACCACCGTTGAGGACGGCGGCGAGAAGCGCGCATCAAACGGCCCTTCCGCCTCCATTTTTGCCGAGAGATCGCGGACGAACAGCAGCAGTTCCGCCGCCGGATAAAGCGCATTCTCCCCCAGCGCCGGCTGGGAGCTGTGCGCGGCCTTGCCGGTGAAGGTGATTTCCACCGCCTGTTTACCCTTGTGGGAGAGCACGGGCCGCATGTCCGAGGGCTCGCCGACGATGCAGCCCGTCGGCAGGGCGCACAGCTCCGGCAGCCTCGCAATCAGATGCGGCACGCCCCGGCAGCCGATTTCCTCATCATAGGAAAAGGCGATATGCACCGGACGCTTCAGGTTTGCGGCCTTGAACAGGGGCACCGCCGCCAGCACGCAGGCGAGAAAGCCCTTCATGTCCGTGGCCCCGCGCCCGGTCAGCCGCCCGGCCTGGTCCGTCAGGCGGAAGGGATCGGAGGTCCAGACCTGCCCCTCCACCGGCACCACATCCATATGGCCGGAGAGAATATAGCCGGGCACATCCTTGGGCCCGATTGTCGCAAAGAGATTGACCCGGCCGCCTTCAGGTCCCGGCAGAACAGCGCAGTCTACCCCCTGTGTTGCGAGATAGCCTTGGACATACCCGGCAATCTCACCGTTCGGCCTGCCAGGCAGGCAGTCGAAACCGACGAGGGTGGTGAGGATCTCTTCAACGGATGAAACTGCAGTCATAATCGGCCTCCGGTTCCGGTCATCATCCCGCCTTTCCGGCGAAGGTTGTGCCGAACTTCCGCGTCAGGACGGGATTTCCTGCCGGATCAGAGGGCTGGGAGCATGTACTCAGAGAGCAGTATTCTCCGGAGCCGCAGAGAATTGCGCAGCCACGCTGCCCAACAGTGCAATCATCCGTGAGCCGGTGACAAATGGCGCAAGCTTGCGCGCTGCTCCCTCTATGGTCTGAGCATGATCACGGGAGCAGCCTCGACTATGACCCTCAGTTTCGATCCGGCGAAGCCGGAGTTCCGGTCCGGCCATTTCATTGGTGGGGAATTTGTTGCCGGTGCGCCGGAGCTTGCCATGCACCGCCCGTCTGATGGCGCTGAATTCGCGGGGTGCCCGGTTGCCGGTGAAGCGATTGTGGACCAGGCCGTCATAGCCGCAAAAGACGCGCTCAAGTCCAGCGGCTGGTCGACCTGCCGCCCGCGTGAACGCACCAACGCCATGCTTCGCTGGGCCGATTTGATCGACAAAAACGCTGAAGAGCTGGCGCGGCTGGAATGTGTTCCCTCCACCCGCCTCATCAATCAGCTTATTGCCGGGGACATTGCAGTGACTGCGGAGCAAATCCGCTTCTTTGCTGAACTGGCTGACAAGGAAGGCGGCGATGTTGTGCCGACCGACAGCGGATCTTTCGGCATGATCGTGACGGAACCCTATGGCGTCGTCGGCGCCATTACGCCCTGGAACTTCCCCATCTCGATGGCAGGCTGGAAAATGGGGCCTGCGCTGGCGGCAGGAAATGCCGTAGTTCTGAAACCGTCCGAGATGACTCCCTTTTCCACTCTCCGCATGGCGGAGCTTTCGGTGGAGGCGGGCATTCCAGCCGGTCTCGTCAACATCGTGCTGGGCGATGGCCCGGTCACCGGCAATGCGCTCACCGGCCACCCGGACATCGCCAAGGTCAGCTTCACCGGCTCCACCGGCGCGGGCTCCGCGATCATGGCCAATGTGGCACGCACGGGCATTAAGCCCATGACACTGGAACTGGGTGGCAAGAGCCCGCAGATCGTCTTTGCCGATGCGGATATTGCACTCGCCGCCGATTGCATCGCCCGGTCCATCCTCTTCAATGGCGGACAGGCGTGCGTTGCCGGAAGCAGAGTGATTGCCCATGCCAGCATCGCGGGTGAACTGGCAGAGCGGCTAACCACGCTGATGAGCGGCCAAAAGCCCGGCCCCGGCTGGGACGAGGCCACAACCTATTCCCCCTGCATTTCCGCCCGCCAGCGCGCCCGCGTCCACGGCCTTGTGCAGGCCGCCATCAGCGAAGGCGCTGAAGTGCTGGCCGGGGCGCGGGAGATGGATCATCCGGGCTATTTCTATGAGCCGACGCTGCTCACCAATGTCTCACAGGACAACATCGCCGTGCGCGAGGAAGTCTTCGGCCCTGTGCTGACACTGCAAACCTTCGAGAGTGACGAAGAGGCCTTCGCACTGGCGGATCACCCAACCTATGGCCTTGCGGCCGGGGTCTATAGCCGCGACGTTTCCAGGGCGCTGCGCAGCATCAAATCCATCGCTGCCGGCACGATCTGGATCAACCGTTATGGCCGGTCGCGCGACCACATTCTGCCGACAGGAGGATATAAATCCTCCGGCATCGGCAAGGATCTTGGCCGCGACGCCTATCACGCCAACCGCCGCTCCAAGAGCGTGCTCATCGACCTGTGAGAGAACACATGGCCCCTTATCGCATTGCAGTCATTCCCGGCGACGGCATCGGCATTCCCGTTACGGAAGCTGCACTCGCCGTAGCCGCCAAGGCCCTGCCCGGCAAGCTGGACACAGTCACCTTCCCCTGGTCCTGCGACTATTATCTGCAGACGGGCCGGATGATGCCGGAAGACGGCATCGAGACCCTGCGCGGCTTTGATGCCATCTACCTGGGCGCCGTCGGCTGGCCGCAGAAGGTGCCGGATTCGGTGTCACTGCATGGCCTGCTGCTGCCGATCCGCAAGGCCTTCGTGCAATATGCCAACATCCGCCCGCACCGCGTGCTGGCTGGCGTCGAAGGCCCGCTGCGCAAGGGCGGCTTCGACATCCTGTGCATCCGCGAGAACACCGAAGGCGAATACTCCGGTGCAGGCGGACGCGTTCACCAAGGCACAAAGGATGAGGTTGCGGTGGAGACGGCAATCTTCACCCGCGCCGGGGTCGAGCGCATCCTGCGCTTCGGCTTCGAGCAGGCCCGCAAGCGCAGCAAGCGCCTAGCCTCGGTCACCAAATCCAACGCGCAGAAATATTCCATGGTGTTCTGGGATGAGGTGACGAAGGAACTGGCCGCCGAATATCCGGACGTTGCCGTCAGCCATTACCACATCGATGCCATCGCCGCCCGCATGGTGATGGCGCCCGAAAGCCTCGACGTGGTGGTCGCCTCAAACCTCTTCGGCGACATTCTCACCGATCTGGGCGCTGCCATTCAGGGCGGCCTCGGCTTCGCCGCCTCCGCCAACATCAACCCGGACCGTTCTGCCCCGTCCATGTTCGAGCCGGTGCATGGCTCTGCGCCCGATATCGCGCATCTGGGCATCGCCAACCCGCTGGCCGCCATCTGGTCCGCCGCCATGATGCTGGAGCATCTGGGCGAGGCAGAAGCTGCCACCCGCATCATGACCGCCATGGAACAGGCCACCGCACGCGGCATCGGCACAGTGCCGGGACAGAACAAGACGGATGAAATCACCCAGGCCGTCATTGCGGCGCTGGATTGAGGATAAAGCCATGACGATTGCAATCTCTGACCTTCTGCCCGGCCTCAAGGATGCAGGCCTGTTCCGCCAGCAGAGCGTGATCGGCGGCGTCTGGTGTGACGCCTCCACGGGCAAGACCATCGAGGTCACCAACCCGGCCACCGGCAAGGCCGTCGGCACCGTGCCGGACATGTCCGCCGAAGACACCCGCCGCGCCATCGAGGCAGCGGACACCGCCTTCCGCGCATGGCGCAAGGTGCCCAACGCCGAGCGCGCCGCAAAGCTGGAACGCTGGTTCACCTTGATGGAAGAGCATGCGGACGACCTCGCACTCATCCTGACGCTGGAACAGGGCAAGCCCCTCGCAGAAGCACGCGGCGAAATCACCTATGGCGCCTCCTTCGTGAAGTGGTTCGCCGAGGAAGCCCGGCGTATCGAGGGCGGCATCATCCCCTCTCCCTCGAATGACCGGAAGATCCTCGCGCTGAAGGAGCCAGTTGGCGTTTCGGCCATCATCACGCCGTGGAACTTCCCCAATGCCATGATCACCCGCAAGGTCGGCCCGGCACTGGCCGCTGGCTGCACCGTGGTGATCAAGCCCTCCGACTTCACGCCCTATTCGGCGCTGGCATTGGCCGTTCTGGCAGAGCGGGCCGGCATTCCGGCTGGTGTCATCAACATCATCACCGGCCAGCCAACAGAAATCGGCGCGGAGCTGACCTCAAACCCGGTGGTGCGCAAGCTGTCCTTCACCGGCTCCACCCGCGTCGGCTCCCTGCTGATGGCCCAGTGCGCCCCGACGGTGAAGCGCCTCAGCCTTGAACTTGGCGGCAATGCACCCTTCCTCGTTTTTGACGATGCAGATCTCGATACAGCCGTGGAAGGCGCCATCGCCTCCAAGTTCCGCAACGGCGGCCAGACCTGCGTCTGCTCCAACCGCATCCTCGTCCAGTCAGGCATCTACGATGCCTTTGCATCAAAGCTCGGCGAGCGGGTGGCTGCGATGAAGGTGGGTGCAGGCCTTGAGGCGGGCGTCGCTATCGGCCCGATGATCAACCGCGCTGCGGTGGACAAGATCGAGCGGCATGTGTCCGACGCCGTGGCCAAGGGCGCGAAGGTCGCCGCCAGGGCCGCAACGCCGGAAGGCAGCCAGTTCGCCGCTCCGGTGGTGCTGACCGGTTGCACCACGGACATGCAGCTGGCGAGCGAGGAAACCTTCGGCCCCGTCGCCCCGCTCTTCCGCTTCGAGACGGAAGAAGAAGCGGTGCAGATCGCCAACGACACCCCCTTCGGCCTTGCCGCCTATTTCTACACCCGCGACATGGCCCGCGCCTGGCGGGTGGGCGATGCGCTGGAGTCAGGCATGGTCGGCCTCAACACCGGCGCCATCTCCATGGCCGTCTCCCCCTTCGGCGGCGTCAAGCAATCCGGCCTTGGCCGTGAAGGCGCCCGCGACGGCATCGAGGAGTATCTGGAGACCAAAGCCTTCCACATGGCCGGTCTCTGAGAAAATGCGGGCGGGAGAAAACTTCCGCCCAAGGCTGATGACAAACCAGAAGCTTCGCGGGTTTTCTCTGCGCTGCCCCGGCCTTGATCCGGGACCTGTCTAAAACATATTGTTTTTAAGAGAGAAAATAGACGAGAGATCCCGGACCTCCACTCCGCTGCGACCGGGACAGCGCGGAGGCGGGATTTGTCGGCAGTCCGGGGCGGGAGGACGAATTGAAAGGTTGCCAAGGACAAAGGCCAAGTGTTGAGCCTGCCCTTTGTGCTTGTTGACAAAGCCTCCCAAACCCTAAGACCTCCCCGAAGACCTCTATGATCATGGGAGTAAACGGCTGTCATCCCCGCAAAGGCGGGGATCCAGTAACCAATTGAGATAGCTTCCTTTTCCCGAGAACATGAGCCACAGGATACTGGATCCCGGTCTTGGCGCTCACACGCCAAACCGGGATGACATCGATAGGTTTTTACCTTTGTCAGCAGTCTGAAAGGGCAGGTTTCGAGCCTGCCCTTTTTCGCCAGATTAATCCAGCTGGAGCCATTTCCCCGTCAGCTCACCAGATCCTTCGCCCGGTAATATGCCCCGACGAACGGCAGGAACCAGGGCTGGCCGATGTGGCCGGGGATAGCGGGCCAGGGCAGGTTTGCCCAAGGCGTTTCAGTGGGTTTGCCGAGGATCTTACCGGCCAGGAATTCGCCCATATGTGTGGCGATCTGGGCACCATGACCGGAATAGCCCATGGCAAAATGAACGCCATCCGCCTCGCCCGCTCTGGGAAACCGGTCCCGCGTCAGATCCACAAGCCCGCCCCAGCAATAATCGACCTCGACGCCAGAGAGCTGCGGGAAGATCCCGGTCATGGCAGCCTTCAGGATGCTGCCGCTCTTTTGATCCGACGTCTGGTCAGAAATGGCGGAAAAGCGCGCCCGGCCTCCAAAAATCAGCCGGTTGTCCGGCGCCAGGCGGAAGTAGTTGCCGACATTCAAGGATGTGACACAGGTCCGGTTGCCTGGCATAACGGACGCAGCCTCCTCGGCACTCAAAGGCCGGGTCGCAATCACGAAACTGCCAACAGGCACGATCCGGCGGCGGAAATAGCCGAAGGTTTTGGGCGTATAAGCGCCGGTCGCAAGCACAACCTTGTCTGCCAGAACAACACCCTTTGGTGTTTCCAGCTCATGGCCGGAGGCCGTCTGGCGGCGGGCCGTCACCGGGGTGGTCTCGTGAATTTCCGCGCCCCGGCGGGCCGCAGCTTCCGCAAGCCCCACCACAAAGCGGCCCATATGCATCATGGCGCTTTTCTTCTGCAGCATGGCGCCGTGGAAGATGTCCGAGCCGACTTCCTGCTCCAGTTCAGCCTTGCTCAAAAGCGCCGTGTCCGGATCGGCAAGCCGGTTGATGGCCTCGAAGTTTTTCGCCAGCGCCTCATAATGCGCGGGCTTGGAGGCCAGCTTGAGCTTGCCGGACCGGCGGAAATCACAGGCTATGCCTTCCTCCGCAATGATCCGCTCGATGGTACTGATGCCATCGTCAAAGGCCTTGTACATGGCCTTGGCCGTTTCCGCGCCATAGGCAGCCACAGCCCCGGTGAAGCTGTGGGCCACCCCGTTGTTGAGGTGGCCGCCATTGCGGCCGGATGCGCCGGATCCAACGGTGCCAGCTTCCAGAACGATCACCCGCCGCCCTTCCATGGCAAGCCGGCGGGCTGCGCCGAGACCGGTGAAGCCCGCGCCGATGACTGCCACGTCATAGCGTCCCGATGGAGCGGCCGTCATCCCGCCCGTGAAGGCCGGTGCCGTGTCCTGCCAATAGGCTGCGAACTTCATGGTCTCGCGCTCCTTAAAGACCGAAAACGCCGGGAAGACCGGAGATGTCCTTGATCTCCGTATATTCATAGAAGGGATTGGCCGGCTCATGGCCGCGGTTGACCCAAACCTTGGACTTGATGTCCAGATCATAAGCAGTCATCAGATCGTAGCGGAAAGACGAGGACACATGGGTGATGTCTTCGGGGCCGCATCCCAGGACGTCCAGCATATATTCAAAGCCGTTCATCTGCGGCTTGTAGGTGCCGGTTTCCTCGGCGGTGATCACCTTGTGGAACGGCGCGCCGAGCTTCTCCACATTGGACATGATCTGGCTGTTCATGGCGTTTGAAAGAATGACCAGCGGGATTTCCTTCGCCACCTTAGCCAACCCCTCCGGCACATCCGGGTGCGGCCCCCAGGTCGGCACTTCATTGTAGATCCGCAGGGCGTCTTCGTCGCGGAAAGCCACACCGGTCAGCTTGCAGGTGCGTTGAAGTGAATTGTAGACCACATCCGCATAGGGCTTCCACGCGCCCAGAACTTCATCCATGCGGTAGCGTGCAAAATGAACGATGAAGTCCGCCATCTTGTCTTCACTCAACATGCCACCATAGATCCGGCGGGCGGCACCGGCCATGTCGAAGTTGATCAAGGTGCCATAACAATCAAAGGTCACGTATTTCGGTCGGAAGGTCATGTCTGTTCCCCGTCTTATTGGCGCAGGTGGAAGGTCAGGCCCCTCAAAAAGAAGCTCAGACGTCATCCTAGACAGGTCCTGAAAAACCACCGGCCGCTTTGGGGCTGCCCGGAAGCACATTCCGCCGTATCTCCGCAGCGCCACGGCACCTTATTGCGCCGCCAAGCCCAAACGGGCCTTCTGCCCCAGCCCGGCAAGACCGGAGACTGGCACTCGTGGCAGATCCTGCTAAGGAGGCCCACCTGAACGGCTGAAGATACCGTCCACTCAGCCGCAAGCGCCGCATCTTCGCCCGCCACACCGATAGACTGCCTCTAACACTCCCTCTTTCAGCGCAGGAAACCATGCTGACCGACGACACGATCATCCTTGAGCCCTTCGGACCTCAGCACATCAGCGGTGCCCACCGCCTGTCCAAGGCCGCCAACTGGCCGCACAGGGAAGAAGACTGGATGCTTTTCCAATCCCTGTCCCGCGGCCTTGCCATGATCGAAAAGGGCGAGGTGGTTGCGACCGCCCTGACTACGCCCTTTGGCCCTGTGGCGACGGTGAACATGATCATTGTGGATGAACGCATGCGGGGCAGAGGCCTCGGGCGCAAGATTATGTCCGGAGTAATGGAACTGGCCGCTCCGCAGGAGTGGCGTCTGATCGCGACGGAAGAGGGCCGCCCGCTTTATGAGAAGCTGGGATTTGAAGCCTATGGCGACGTGGTTCAGCACCAGGGTATCGCCAAGGCGGCTACCCAATGCGAGCCGCTTGCTGCCGGAGATGCGGATGGTCTTCATCTTGCGGCCCCCGCTGATGCTGGAGCCATCGCATCCCTTGACCGGGACGCATCCGGCATGGACCGGTCCGGGCTGATTGAGGCTCTTCTGTCCATGGGCCAGATTTTCGTGCTGCGCGAAGCAGGCAGGATCACAGGCTTTGCCGTACTCCGCCCCTTTGGACGGGGCGAGGTTCTGGGACCGGTGGCTGCAGCTGATGCCGGAGAGGCAAAACGGCTCATGAGCCACATCATCAGTCACTGCGAGGGACGGTTCCTGCGGGTGGATACGACGGCCGGAACCGGCCTTTCCCCCTGGCTGGAACAGCACGGCCTGACCCTGGCTGGCGGCGGCACCGCCATGCGCCTTGGCAAAGCAGAGCCCGTGAGCCCGACGATGAACGCCCGCACCTTCGCCCTCGCCGCCCAGGCCCTTGGCTGACTTCATTTTCCGGAGACTATCATGCTCGCCAATTCTCTCATCGAACTCGACCGTGCCCATCTAATCCATCCGGTCGCCAGCTGGCGCGGCCACGAGGCGTCAGGGGTCCGTGTACTGAAGTCCGCCAAAGGCGCCACGGTGACAGATGCCTCCGGCAAAACGCTGCTGGATGGTTTTGCCGGTCTTTGGTGCGTCAATGCAGGCTATGGTCAGGACAGCGTGATCGAGGCGGCAACCCGTCAGTTGCGTGAACTGCCCTATGCAACAGGCTATTTCGGCCTCGGTTCGGAACCAGCCATCCGGCTGGCTTCCCGGCTGGCCGATCATGCGCCGGGAGATCTCTCCCATGTGTATTTCACCCTCGGCGGCTCGGATGCAGTCGACACCACGGTGCGCTTTGTCTCCTACTATTGGCATGCCAAGGGCAAGCCGCAAAAGGATCAGTTCATCTCGGTCGAGCAAGGCTATCATGGCTCCAGCACGGTCGGCTCAGGCCTCACTGCCCTGCCCGCCTTCCACGCCGGTTTCGGCGTGCCCTTCAACTGGCAGCACAAGATTCCATCTCACTACGCCTACCGCAATCCGGCTGGAAGCAGCGCGGAAGCCATCATTGCGGCTTCGCTTGCAGCCCTCAAGGCCAAGGTCGAAGACCTTGGCGGAGCTGAGCGGGTCGCCGCATTCTATGTGGAGCCGATCCAGGGCTCCGGCGGCGTTCTGGTGCCGCCGGCCGGCTGGATGAAAGCAATGCGGGACGCGTGCCGCGAGATGGATATTCTCTTCATCGCCGACGAAGTCATCACCGGTTTCGGCCGCACCGGCCCGATCTTCGCCTGCCTTGAGGAAGAGATCGTCCCGGACATGATGACCGCCGCCAAGGGTCTGACTTCGGGATATGTGCCGATGGGCGCCGTGTTCCTTTCGGATCACATGTATCAGGTCATGGCAGATGCGGCGGGGCCGGCAGCTGTCGGCCACGGTTTCACCTATTCCGCCCATCCGGTGAGCGCGGCTGTCGGACTTGCCGTCCTGGATCTTTATGAAGACAGCCTGTTCGAGAATGGCCGCAAGATGGGTGAGCGGCTTCAGGCCGGTCTCGCCTCACTCAAGGATCACCCTCTGGTCGGGGATGTTCGTGGGCGCGGCATGCTCGCCGCCGTCGAACTGGTGACGGACAAGGCTGCGAAGACACCGCTCCCCGCGGCAGCAAAGCCAGCCGTCAAGGTCTTTGACCGGGCCTGGGAAAACGGCTTGGTGATCCGCGCCTTCGCACAGGGTGTTCTCGGCTATGCTCCGCCGCTGTGCTGCACGGCGGACGAGATCGACCAGATCGTTGAGCGCACGCGCCTGACCCTCGACCAGACGCTCGCGGATCCGGATGTCCGCGCGGCGGTGGCCTGATCCATGGCCGTGCTTTACACATCCGAGGCAGCGCGCGGAGCCGTCTTTGCCGGACGCTTTGCCGCGGCCCTGCCCGATCAGCCATTTTTCCTCAACACCGCCCCCCACCCGGAAGAGGTGAACTATCTGATCACCTGGACGGTTCCAGAAGGCGCCGGGGCGCTTTATCCGAA
The DNA here is from genome assembly GCF_014842915.1 of Roseibium litorale. Lineage (GTDB taxonomy): Bacteria > Pseudomonadota > Alphaproteobacteria > Rhizobiales > Stappiaceae > Roseibium > Roseibium litorale. The sequence goes on from NZ_JACYXI010000002.1 coordinate 288,915, forward strand.
CCTGAAGCTGATCTTTTCCGTTGGCGCAGGTGTGGATCAGTTCAACCTTGAAGCGTTCCCCCCTCACGTTGGCGTCGTTCGGATGCTGGAACCGGGCATTGCCGAACAAATGAAGGAATATGTCACGCTGGCGGTTCTCGGCCTCCACCGGGATCTACCGCGCTACATGGCGCAAAAAGCTGGCCATCTCTGGAAGATGCACAAGAATGCGCCTGCGGGCAGCCGCACGGTTGGCGTCATGGGGCTGGGCCAGCTGAGCAAGGCCTCTCTGGAGGCGCTCAGGCCCTTCGGTTTCAAGCTGCGCGGATGGAGCCGCAGCCCGCAGACCATCGATGGCGTGGAGACCTTCACTGACCTTGCAGCCTTTCTCAGCGGCACGGACATCCTGGTCTGTCTTCTGCCTCTGACGGCGGAAACGGAAGGCCTGATCAATACGGATCTCTTCGCCCGTCTTCCGGAAGGTGCCGCACTTGTTCATGCGGGACGGGGAAAGCAGCTTGATCATGCCGCTCTGGCCGCGGCGCTTTCATCTGGGCAGCTTTCTGCCGCGTGGCTGGACGTAACCGATCCAGAACCGCTGCCGGCAGATCATGCCTTCTGGGAGCATCCGCAGATTGTGCTGACCCCGCATGTGGCGAGCCAGACCCGTGCGGAGGACGGTGCAGATCACGTGATTGCGGGCATCCGAGCCCATCTTGCCGGAAAACCGGTGCCCGGACTGGTGGACAAGCGGAAAGGCTATTGAACGGTAGGCACGCTTCCAGCGGCACCAATTCAGCACAATATGCTGCCTGAAAGTCACATTCGGAGCATTTCCAACCTGATTTAAAGACAAACTAAACGCCAGAAGTCAGGCCAAGGCTGGCAAAATCTCAAAACAAAGCCGGCATGAGACCGGATCAATAAGTGGCAGAAAATGCCGCCACAACCTCCAGGCCGCTATCCAAAGCGCATCTTGCGCCACGGACCTTCTTACAAGGGGAAAACAGATGAGCAACAACGGTATTACGAATTGGACCCGCGCCGATGACGCGATGGTCGAAGATGCAATCCGCCGCGGCGCCAGCCGCCGCGATATTTTGCGCATGTTCCTGGCGGGCGGTATCAGCCTTGCTGCGGGCGGTTCCATTTTCACCCGCGCGACGGCCGCCCTCGCGGCCACGCCGGTCAAGGGCGGACACTTCAAGGCGGCCGGCTGGTCTTCGTCGACTTCGGATACACTCGATCCGGCGAAAGCCTCCTTGTCCACCGACTATGTGCGCTGCTGTTCCCTCTACAACCGCCTGACCTTCCTGGCTCAGGGCGGCGACCTCCAGATGGAACTGGCAGATACGATCGACAGCGAAGACGCCAAGGTCTGGACCATCAAGCTCAAGTCCGGCGTCACCTTCCATGACGGCAAGAGCCTTACTGCAGATGATGTGGTTTTCTCGCTGAAGCGTCATCTGGACAAGGAAACCGGTTCCAAGGTCAATTCCATCGCCAAGCAGATGGAAGAGATCAAGTCCGTCGATAAGCTCACCGTTCAGATCACGCTGGCAGCCGCCAATGCGGATCTGCCGACGATCCTGGCCATGCACCACTTCATGATCGTCCAGGACGGCACCACCGACTTTTCCAAGGGCATCGGCACGGGTGCCTTCAAGCTGGAAAGCTTCGAGCCTGGCGTCCGCTCGATGATGAGCCGCAACGCGAACTACTTCAAACCAGGCGGCGCGCATGTCGACAGTTTCGAGTATTTCGCCATTTCCGATGAAGTGGCCCGTGTCAACGCGGTTCTCTCCGGCGATATTCACCTCGGCGCCTCCGTCAAACCGCAGTCGCTCCGCCTGATCGAGGGCCAGAGCAATGTCGATGTGGTGAAATCCACCTCCGGCAACTACACCAACCTCAACATGCGCCTCGACATGTCGCCGGGTGACAAGGCCGGGTTCATTGAGGGGGTGAAGCACCTGCTCAACCGCGAACTGATCGAAAAGTCCGTGATGCGCGGTCTGGCCGAAGTTGCCAACGACCAGCCGATCGCTCCGATGAGCGCCTATCACAACGCTGAACTGAAGCCGCGGGATTTCGATCCGGAAAAGGCTAAGCACCTGTTCGAGAAGGCAGGTCTCCTCGGCCAGAGCATTCCGGTGGTTGCTTCCGACGCGGCAACCTCTTCGGTGGAAATGGCCACGGTTCTGCAGCAGGCAGGAAGCAAGATCGGCATGAATTTCGATGTTCAGCGCGTTCCGTCCGATGGTTACTGGTCCAACTACTGGCTGAAGGCGCCGGTTCACTTCGGCAACATCAACCCGCGTCCGACGCCGGACATCCTGTTCTCGCTGCTTTATGCATCGAACGCGCCCTGGAACGAGAGCCAGTACAAGTCGGAGAAGTTCGACTCCATGCTGCTCGAAGCCCGCGGCGAGCTGGATTTCGAAAAGCGCAAAGCCATTTACGGCGACATGCAGGCCATGATTGCCAACGAGGCAGGCACGGCGATCCCGGTTTACCTCTCCAACGTGGATGCAAAGCAGACGAAGCTGCAAGGCCTGCTGCCGAACCCGCTTGGCGGTCAGATGGGCTATGCCATGGCGGAATACGTCTGGCTCGAAGCCTGATAGCATCCTTCTTCGCAACCGGAGGCGTTCGCGCCTCCGGTCAGCCGTTCTTATTTCCGGAGAGGTCGGTCCGAATGCCAGGGAAAATCCCTCTGCTGGTCCTGAGCCGGCTTGGCGTGACACTCATCACGCTGCTGATCGTTTCCTTCGTTGTTTTTGCGGCGACCCTGCTTCTGCCGGGGGACGTGGTCGAGATCCTGCTGGGCCAGGCCGCGACGCCGGAAGCGGTAGCAGGCCTGCGTGAGGCCATGCATCTCGATTCCCCTGCCCTTGTGCGCTACGGCCAGTGGCTGCTGGGGTTGCTGCACGGTGACTTCGGCGTGTCTTACGCCAACAGCATGCCCGTCGCCGATATGATCGGTGGACGGCTGATGAACACGCTGCGCCTCGCAGCCGTTACGACCTTGCTGGCCGTTCCTCTGGCCCTTTTTCTCGGCATTACGGCAGCCATGTACCGCGGCTCCATCTATGACCGGGCCGTGACCATGATCATCGTGTCCGTGATTTCCGTGCCCGAATTCCTGATTGCCACGCTGGCCGTTCTCATCTTTGCCGTCTGGCTGCGCTGGCTTCCCGCGCTGTCTCTTGCCAACGAGATTCAGAGTTTTGGACAGCTTCTGAAGGTCTTCGCCATGCCGGTCATCACGCTGACCTGCGTGATTGCCGCACAGATGGTGCGCATGACCCGGGCTGCCGTGATCGACGCCTTGCAAATGCCTTTTGTAGAGATGGCTTTGCTGAAAGGTGCGTCAAAAACCCGGATGGTCCTGCGCCACGCTCTGCCGAATGCCATCGGCCCGATTGCCAACGCCATCGCGCTGTCACTTTCGTATCTTCTGGGCGGCGTGATCATCGTCGAAACGATCTTCAACTATCCCGGTATTGCCAAGCTGATGGTCGATGCGGTCGCGACCCGCGACCTGCCGCTGATCCAGAGTTGTGCCATGATCTTCTGCTTTGGCTTTCTCCTGCTCATCACGCTTGCGGACATCATCGCCATCCTGGCCAACCCAAGGCTGCGCACATGAGCTTAAAGCCAATGTCCCGATCCCTGTCTCTGCCCCGCTTCGGCTTGCGCATGAGCGCCACCGGCATTCTTGCAAGTCTTGTCATTCTGTTCTGGGCCGGCGTCGCCATTGTCGGCCCCAGATTTGCCCCTTATGCGCCGGGTGATATCGTCGACTTCGATTTCTACGGGCCCATCTCGGACCAGCTCTGGCTAGGATCGGATTACCTTGGCCGGGATATCTTTTCCCGGATCATTCTGGGCGCACGCTACACGGTCGGCATTTCCTTTGCCTCCGTCTGCATGGCCTGTTTCACCGGTGTCGCCGCGGGGATGAGCGCCGCGGCCATTGGCGGCTGGTTTGATACGATTCTCAGCCGCATTTTGGACGCTCTGAACTCGATCCCGTCCAAGCTTTTCGGTCTGGTCATGGTGGCAGCCATCGGCTCGTCCATTCCGGTTCTTATTGTGCTTTTGGCGGTGATCTACACGCCTGGATCCTACCGGTTTGCGCGGGCGCTTGCGGTCAATTGCAACACCATGGACTTTGTCACGGTTGCCCGGGCCCGGGGCGAGAAAACGCCCTATCTGATCCTGCATGAGATCCTGCCGAACATCATCGGCCCGGTTCTGGCCGATCTCGGCATGCGGTTCGTCTTCATCGTGCTGCTGCTGTCCGGTCTGTCCTTCCTGGGGCTGGGGGTCCAGCCGCCGGATGCGGATTGGGGCTCGCTGGTGAAGGAAAACATCGGTGGGCTGTCCTTTGCAGCCCCAGCGGTGATCGCTCCGTGTATTGCCATCGCCAGTCTCACAATCAGCGTCAATCTTCTGATCGACAATCTGCCCATCAAGATCCGGGACCGCGCTTCATGACCCAGCCGCTCGTAGATATCCAGAACCTGATGGTCGAAGCCCGGACAGATTCCGGCCGCAAGGTCGAGATCATCAAAGGGGTCAGCTTCACGGTGGAAAAGGGGGAGATCGTTGCGCTGATCGGCGAAAGCGGCTCCGGCAAGACCACCATCGCCCTGACCATGATGGGATATACCCGCCCGGGCTGCCGCATTTCCGGCGGCAAGGTAACCCTTGGCGGCCGCGATCTGGTGACCATGAGCGAAAAACAGAGGCAGGCTTTGCGGGGAACGGATGTTGCCTACGTGCCGCAAAGCGCAGCGGCCGCCTTCAATCCTGCGCAGCGCCTCATCGATCAGGTGATTGAAGTTGCCGGCATTCACAAGCTGATGCCCAAGGCGGAAGCCCGCGCAAAAGCCATCAGCCTGTTCCGCGCCCTTGCCCTGCCCGCGCCTGAGACCATTGGCGAGCGCTATCCGCATCAGGTCTCCGGCGGACAGCTGCAGCGCTTGGCTGCGGCCATGGCGCTCATTGGCGATCCCCAGCTCCTTATCTTCGATGAACCCACCACAGCTCTGGATGTGACCACCCAGATCGAGGTTCTGCGCGCCTTCAAAGACGTCATGCGCAAGGGCGGCATGGCGGGGATCTATGTGTCTCACGACCTTGCCGTCGTGGCCCAGATCGCCGACCGGATCATTGTGCTGAAGGGCGGTGAAATCCAGGAGGAAGGCACGACGCAGGAGATCCTGCACAATGCCCGCCATCCCTATACCCGCGAGCTTCTTTCCGCCTTCGAACCGGCGGTTTTTCAGCCTCACGAGCCCAAGGATACCAAGTCTGTGGTGCGCCGGCCCGTACTGGAGGTCAGCAACATCTATGCAGGCTACGGACCGCTCGGCGGCGACGGCCTTCCCGCCAAGGTCGTGCTCTCCGACGTCAGCTGCAAGCTTTACAAGGGCCAGAACCTGGGCGTGATCGGTGAAAGCGGATCCGGCAAGTCGACCCTGGCCCGGGTTGTCGCCGGCCTGTTGCCGCCAGCCCGGGGAACGGTCGAGTTCAACGGGCGTGAGCTGGACACAGAGGCAGCACGGCGCTCAAAGGAAGACCTGCGGCGCATGCAGATCGTCTTTCAGCTGGCAGACACGGCCCTCAATCCGGCCCGGTCGATTGCCGACATTCTGGGCCGTCCCCTGACCTTCTACCATGGCCAGAAGGGCGCGGCCCGCGAGGCCAGGATCAAGGAACTGCTCGATATGGTGCATCTGCCAAGCGCCATCAGGCACCGGATGCCCGGCGAACTGTCAGGCGGACAGAAGCAGCGGGTAAATTTCGCCCGCGCCCTTGCCGCCAATCCGGACGTGATCCTGTGCGATGAAATCACCTCAGCGCTCGACACGGTAGTGGCTGCCGCCATCATCGATTTGCTCAAGGAGCTGCAAAGCAGTCTGAACCTATCCTACGTCTTCATCAGCCATGACCTGTCCACCGTGCAGTCGATCTGCGATCAGGTGATGGTCATGCAGAACGGGCGGACAGTCGAGCTTCTCGCCAACAGCCAGCTGCCGGAAGGCGCGAACCATCATTACTCCCAGCTCTTGTTTGCCTCCGTACCGAAACTCGACACCGGATGGCTGGACAGTCTGCCTGCCGGCTTTGCAGCGACCGGCAACTGAGCCTAGAGCACAGAGCCCCAAAAATCTCAGGAGCCTCAGCTCCCTATCCGGCTCACATCGGAAAGATCGTTTTCAGTGGCAGGTGGGTTTTGATGAAGGAGGACTTCATCACCACGAAACTGAAATATTTGTCGATGCCGATGTCCATGTCGGTCAGGCGCTCCATGATTGCCTGATAGTCGCCAATAGACCCGGTGATGAACTTTAGAAGATAGTCATAACCACCTGAAATCAGATGGCACTCTATGATCTCTTCAACCTTCTCTGCCGCCTGCTGAAAGCGCTCGAAATCCATCTTGCGATGGTTTTTCAGGGTGACTTCGGTAAAGACGGTGATGGTCGGGCCCAGCTTGGCAAGATCGATCTGCGCTGAGTAGCCGGTGATGAAACCAGCCTGCTGCAGTTTCTTCACCCGCATCAGGCAAGGGCTTGGAGACAGATGCACCAGCTCAGCCAGCTCCACATTGGTGATCCGGCCATTTTTCTGCAGCTCATGCAGAATTCTGATGTCAATACGGTCGAGTTTCATAATGCCCTCTGGCTGCTTCGCGGAGCTTAAGCAGAAAATGCTGCCTCTTCAATCCGTCCGGTATCGTTTATATGCAAAAATCTCAAAACCTTCTGGCAGACAGGGAAAATTATCGGGTCTGATTTCAGCATAAAATGCTGCAATGACGCCACTTCTAGAACCTTTTCCCTTGAGGTTCGCGCTAAGCATGGGACACAAGGAGATTTTCCATGCCCGCGCCTCTGCTCAAGATCGAGACTGACACCACCCTGCCGCAAGATGCTGATGCGGTGATCATCGGAGCCGGGATCGTCGGCACTTGCACGGCCTATTACCTTGCCAAACGCGGGCTGCGGGTGGTGCTTCTGGAAAAAGGACTTGTAGGCGCGGAGCAGTCGAGCCGGAACTGGGGCTGGTGCCGTCAGCAGAACCGCGATGCCCGCGAGCTGCCGATGGCGACCCGCAGCCTCGCGCTTTGGGACGAACTCGCAGCCGACTGCGGCAGCGCGCTTGGCTTCCGGCGCTGCGGGCTGCTTTATCTGTCCAACAACGACGCCGAACTTGAGGGCTGGGCCAAATGGCGGGACTTCGCCCGCACGCAGGGCGTGACAACGCATATGCTGACGGCAGACGAAGCGGCCAGCCGGGGGAAGGCCACGGCTAAAAGCTGGAAAGGCGGCGTCTTCTCGCCAACGGACGGCATCGCAGATCCCGCCAGCGCAGCGCCTGTCATCGCCGCCGCCACCATCCGCCATGGTGGCCAGGTCATCCAGAACTGTGCCGTGCGCGGACTGGAACTGTCAGCGGGGCGTGTGAGTGCCGTCGTCACGGAGCGGGGCACAATTCAGACGAAGATCGCGGTGCTGTCCGGCGGTGCCTGGGCGTCAAGCTTCTGCCGCCAGCTCGGGATCCGTTTTCCCCAGGCCTCGGTCCGGTCCTCGATTCTGGCCGTCAGCCCGGCGGCGGATATTCCCGACGCCCTGCACACCGCGGAAGTTTCCCTGACCGCCCGCGGTGATGGCAGCCATACGCTGGCGATTTCCGGCAAGGCGCGGGTCGATCCGACCGCGCAGATGCTGCGCTTCGGCACAACCTTCATCCCGATGTTCCTGAAGCGTCACAATTCCCTGGCTCTTGGTGGTTTTCAGGGCATCCGCAGCGGTCACGAGAGCCTATCCCGCTGGCGCCTCGACCAGCAAACTCCCATGGAGCGGATGCGGATCCTAGATCCCGTTCCAGATGGGAAGCAAATCCGGGAAACGCTGGCCCGCGCTCGCAAACTCCTGCCAGCCCTCGCTCAAAACCAGGTCACCGCGTCCTGGGCGGGCTATATCGACAGCACCCCGGATGGCGTTCCCGCCATTGGCGAAACCTCTTTGCCCGGATTCATTCTGGCAGCCGGTTTCAGCGGCCATGGCTTCGGCATCGGGCCGGGCGCTGGCGACATGATCGCCGACATCGTCATGGGCAAGGAACCAGTTCTGGATGCCAGGCCCTATCGTCCGTCCCGGTTCGAAGAGAGCTCCTGGGGCAAGGTTGCGGACTTCTAAAGCTCCTCGGCCTCAGCCGAGCGCCTGATTGACCAGTCCGTAAACTGTGTAAGGGCTGGAGGAGAACATGGTCTGGGGATCGCCGCAGTCCAGTGTCATGGTGGTCACGGTGTCGTAAAGGGCAATACCCGCGTCATTCAGGAAGCTGCTGAGCCTCCCGCCGGCCTCCCGGGTGTCCATCCGCAGGAAACTGTCCTTATGGGCAATCACATGGGGCCGGATCAGGGCGATGGCGTCTTCTTCCGACGCCGCCACCACGGGCCCGATCACCCTTCCACGGCCAAACTCCCGGCACAGGGCAAAACCTTCGATAGTGCCGTTGCGATCAATCACTGTGCCTTGCGAAACAGGAAAAAGAAGATCGAAAATATGACTGCGATCGGCGGCCTGAGCCAGACTGTCGAGACGGCAGATGGCGGCCCGGTCATCTTCCGTCATAGGCCGCGCATGGTCCGGTCCGTCCGGGACATGATGAGCGACACCATTGTGCTGAAACACTGTTTTCAGCGGCGCAAAGCCAAGGGACAGATACAGTCGATAGGCGGGTTTCGTCGCGTTGAGAACCTTTTCCCGCCCCTTCGTCTGAGCCAGAACATGCTTCATCAGCCAGCGGCCCGCACCGTTTTCCTGAAGCCGTGGAGACGTGATCACCATTCCAATCGTTGCCCTCCCCGGCCCCATGGGAAACCACATCGCAGAGCCGACAATGCGGCCAATCTCGTCGCGTGCGGCGAAACCGTGCCCAACCGACAGCAGCAACTCCCAATCATGAGGACGGTGCGGCCAGTTCACGCCAATGGACAATTCATGAAGCCTTGGCACATCGTCAAAGGTGATGGGAGACAACGTCAACTCGTAGGTATCGAGTAAAATTGAGGCTTCGGCTTGCAAACGCTTGCTCCCAGATCTTTCTATGATGCTCTTTCCGGCACGTTCTACTGTATAATATGCCTCGGGATCCGGCACATAGAACCGTTCTCCTCCCTTTTTCCGGTTTTTTGTGCTGACCGGTCTACTCCGGCGAGCCGTTCAGAGACAGGTCGGGGCCCCGCTGGCCAAACAATTCAGGCGGATGCGGATTCGAGATTGGTTCCCCGTTTCGCCTCACCTATAAGGACGCAATCATCCGTCCATCAGAGACGGTATCGTCAGTCTTGTGCAAACGGTCCGATGCCATGATCCCTCGCCTTCAATCGAAGCTCGCGTCCACTCTTCCGCCCGCTGGCTTTTTCGAAAGGCTGATCGAATCGGGCTTCAAGGGAGAGATAGAGACAGGCGTAGCCATGCGCACGGTCTATGCGACCGATAATTCCATCTATCAAGTACCCCCTGCAGGCGTGCTTTTTCCCAAGGGAATCGAGGACCTCAAGACCCTCGGGCGCGTCCTGAGCGAACCGGCCTATGCCCATGTGGTGGTGGCGCCGCGTGGCGGCGGCACGGGCACCAATGGCCAGTCGCTCACCAGCGGAGTCGTCCTCGACTGCTCACGCCACATGAACCGCATTCTGGAGATCGATCCGGTGCGGCGCCTTGCCCGCGTAGAGGCGGGTGTCGTCAAGGACCAGCTCAACCGGGCGCTGGCCCCGCACGGGCTGTTCTTTGCGCCGGAGCTGTCGACATCCAACCGCGCCACCATCGGCGGCATGATCTCGACAGATGCCTGCGGTCAGGGCTCGTGCCTTTACGGCAAGACCAGCAACCACGTTCTGGGTTTGCGCGTGGTGCTGACGGACGGCTCGGAGCTGAACTCCCGGACCATGAGCTCTGAAGAGCTGGAAGAGGCCGTGCTGCTGCCCGGCCGCGCCGGGGATATCTACCGGACAGTGGAGACGATCGTCCGCGAAAAGAAGACAGAGATCGAGACGATCTTCCCGAATCTCAACCGCTACATGACCGGTTACGATTTGGCCCATGTCCTGCGGGAAGATGGCAGCTTCGATCTCAACGCGGTCCTGTGCGGCTCGGAAGGCACGCTGGCGATGATTGCCGAGGCGGAACTTAACCTGCTGCCGGTCCCGGCCCGCTCCGCGCTGGTCAACATCCGCTACAGCGACTTCAACACCGCGCTGGAGGATGCCCGCTCTCTGACCGCGATGAATGTTGCCTCCGTCGAAACCGTTGACGAAAAGGTGCTCGGCCTTGCCAAGGGTGACATCGTCTGGGGCGGCATTGCGCGGTACTTCCCGGACGACGCCGCCGATCCTGCCAATGGCATCAACATCGTCGAGGTTCTCGCCGAGACCGATGAAGAGATTTCCGCCAAGCTGGACACCCTGACTGCGGCGCTCGACAGGTCTGCCTCCATGCAGCACAAGGGCTATACGATCACCCGCGAGGCGAAGGACGTGGAGGCGATCTGGACCATGCGCAAGCGCGCGGTCGGTCTGCTGGGCAACGTTGATGGCGCCGTCCGTCCGGTCCCCTTCGTCGAGGATACGGCGGTGCCGCCGGAAAACCTTGCCGCTTACATCCGCGAGTTCCGCGCCCTTCTGGACAGCGAGGGCCTTGCCTACGGCATGTTCGGCCATGTGGACGCAGGCGTCCTCCATGTGCGGCCAGCCCTCGACCTGACCCGCGACGATCATCAGCCCATGGTCCGGCGCATTTCCGATGCGGTGGTGGCGCTGACCCGCAAATATGGCGGCGTGCTTTGGGGGGAACACGGCAAGGGCGTGCGCTCGGAATATGTGCCTGAGTTCTTCGGCCCGCTCTATCCCTGCCTGCAGGACATCAAGCGCGCCTTTGATCCGGAAAACCGGCTCAACCCGGGCAAGATCGCGGCTCCCGAGGGCGCATCTCTGTTGAAGATCGACGAAGTGCCGCTGCGCGGGACAAGCGACAAGATCCTCGGTCTGGAGATCCGCAACGGCTTCGACAATGCCGCTTACTGCAATGGCAACGGTGCCTGTTTCGACTTTGACGAGACGAGCCCTATGTGTCCCTCCTACAAGGCAACACGGGACCGGCGCTATTCGCCCAAGGGCCGCGCCTCGCTCATGCGCGAGTGGCTGAGCCTGCTGGCCGAACAGGGTATCGATCCGCGCAAGGAAGCCGAAGAGATCCGCTCTCCCGCCGCGCTTCTTTCCTTGCCCAAGCGGGTCTGGAACTCTCTCAACCCGGAGAACCGCAACGACTTCTCCCATGAAGTGCGCGACGCCATGGACACCTGCCTTGCCTGCAAGGCCTGCGCAGGCCAGTGCCCGGTGAAGGTCAGCGTTCCGGCGTTCCGCGCCAAGTTCCTGGAAGTCTATTATGGCCGCTATCTGCGCCCCATGAAGGACCCGCTGGTCGCCGCCATTGAGGCCATGCTGCCGCTGATGGCCCATCTGAAGCCGGTCTATAATTTTGGCGTGCGCAGCGTGATCGGCAAGGCCGCTTTGAAGCTCGCGGGCCTCACTGCCCTGCCCGCTCTGCCGCAGCTGACGCTCCGCCGGGAAGCCGCAAGGATGGGTGTGCGGGTCGCAACCGAAGCTCTCATGGGATCGCTGTCACGAGAAGAGCGGCAGAAGGCCGTCGTCTTTGTCACTGACGCTTTCACCGAATATTTCGACCCGTCCGTGGCCGCCGCCGCCGTGGAGCTGGCCAGAAAGCTCGGCTTCACGCCCTATCTGGCAGCACCGCACCAGAACGGCAAGCCGCTGCATGTGCATGGATATCTCGGCGCTTTCGAGAGACAGGCCGAGAAGACCCGGATCTATCTGGACCGGCTCGGAGACCTCGGCATTGTGCTGGTCGGCCTCGATCCTTCCATGACCCTTGCTTTCCGCAGTGAATATGCGGCCCAGTCCAGAACGGCGCTAAAGACAAAGGTCCTGCTGCCTCAGGAATGGCTGGCACAGCATCTCGACCGCCTAAGCGCCTCGCCTTTGGCTGCAGGAAAGAGCTACAAGCTCATGACTCATTGCACCGAACGCACGAACGCCGCATCGGCGATGAAGGAATGGCAGAGCATCTTTGCGGCTCAAGGCATCAAGCTTGCCATTGCCGGTACGGGCTGCTGCGGCATGGCTGGAACCTACGGCCACGAAGCGAAAAACCGCGCCACCTCCGAACAGCTCTATGCCATGAGCTGGGCCCCCATCGTGGCCAAGGCCGGTGCGGATGAAATCATCATGGCCACCGGCTATTCCTGCCGGTCGCAGGTCAAGGAAATCGACCGCAAGTCCATCCCCCATCCACTTCAGGTGCTGAATGGTCTGACGCTGGCACAGAGCGTTTGAGCTGCAAACTCCGGCGTTTGAGAACCGCTAGTCTGCCGGGACCGCACCAAGCGGCTCTGCCGGCTGAAGCAGCTGGCGGACCAGCGGGTTGGGAAAGCGACGGGCCATTGTGACCGCGTAGAACGTCTCGGCAATGCCGGGCAGCTGGTCCACAGCGACCAGAACGCCGCTTTCGATCTCGTCCTTGACGACAATCGGCGGCAGAACGGCCAGCCCGATGCCTTCGCGCGCAAGCAGGCGCATCATGGCCATGTCCTCAACCTCCGCCACGATCTGCGGCCTTACCCCAAGACGGTCGGCCAAGGCATCGAAGCCGGTCCGCACGCTGCTGTCCACTGTCGGCAGAATAACGGGATGATTGCGCAGGTGATCGGCAAGGCCATCGGCGCTGTCGAGCCTGTCCGGAGTTCCCACCAGACTGACCGACCGCTCCGCAAGCCTGTGCGTCACCAGCGGTGTCAGGGCATCGGCGTGTGGCGCCTGGTTGATAAGCACCACATCCAGGTTCAGCGCCTCAAGCGCCCTTAGAAGTTCCGCAGTGCTGCCGGAGCGCAGAATGAGGTCAATATCGGTCCGCCCCAGAACCGGCTTCAGAAACTCCAGCTGAAAATTGCGCGACAACGTCGCAAGGGACCCGACCCGCAGCGCCTGCCGGCCGGCACCGGCGTTGCGTAAGGTGCCGATCAATTCGTCTCCGGTCGCAAAGATCGCGTCCGCGTGGTCCAGCACGATCCGGCCCGCTTCGGTCAGATGCAGTTGCCGGCCCCGCCGTTCAAAGAGCGAATGCCCAAGGCGTTCCTCCAGTTTCCGGATTTGAACCGAAAGCGAGGACTGGGTGAGATTCAGCCTCTCCGCCGTCCGTGTCAGGTTTCCATCATGGGCGACAGCCCAGAAATAGCGGAGATGATTGTAGTTCAGTGCAGCCATAACGTTCGATAATAACGAACGATAATTGATGAACAATGCATTTTTTCAGCATCAGCGGATTTGCTACAGCCAGTCACACCGAACCCGTTGCTGGAGAATTGCCTTGCTGCCTTACTACGCCCCTCTTGCGGCGCCCCTCCTTCTGCTTCTCGCAGCCTCGATCTGTTTTGCCCGGCCCGGACGCAGACCGCGCGCCGTCCTGATCCTCGCGGAAGGGGCTGCTCTCGGATCGCTGCTCGTTGCCATCGCCTCACTTGTCCTTCTGGTTCTGTTTGGCGCTGGCACCAGTGCCTTGATCGGCTGGGCCGGTGTTGGCCTGTCCGCCCGGCTCGACGCAGTCAGCGTGGCAATGCTGCTTCTGGTCGCCTTCACGGGCTGGATCGTGGTGCGCTACAGCCGGACTTACTTAGACGGAGAAGACCGTCAGGGAGCCTTCACCGGCTGGCTCTGTTCAGCTCTCGCCGCAGTGCTGCTTTTCGTTCAGGCCGGAAATCTGGTGCAGCTGGCTGCCGCCTGGTTCTCTGCAAGCGTTGCCCTTCATCACCTCCTCCTGTTCTATCCGCAGCGGATGGCCGCACAGCGCGCGGCGCGCAAGAAGCAGCTGTTCTCTGTCGTTGGAGCAACCGCACTGACTTCGGCAGCCGCTCTTGCGGCCCTGTGGGCCGGAACCACCGACATTGCCGGAATAAACGCGCTTGCCCGCAGCGGTGATGCCTCTTGGACAATCGTCGCCGCAGCAGCCCTCTTCGCCCTCGCGGCCTTGCTGAAATCCGCACAGTTTCCGACCCATGGGTGGCTGACAGAGGTGATGGAAGCACCCACACCGGTCTCAGCTCTGCTCCATGCGGGGGTCATCAACGCAGGTGGTTTTTTGCTGATCCGCTTTGCAGACGTGATGCTGCTGGCTCCAGGCATTCTGGCCCTGCTCGCGATGATCGGCGGGTTCACGGCCCTGTTCGGGGCCCTGGTGATGCTGACCCAACCGGCGGTCAAAACCTCCCTTGCCTGGTCAACGGTTGCTCAGATGGGCTTCATGATCCTGCAATGCGGTCTTGCCCTGTTTCCACTCGCACTGCTCCACATCATCGCCCACTCACTCTACAAGGCCCATGCTTTCCTGGCATCCGGCGGCGCGGTTGAACAGGTTGCGGGAACACGCCGCCCCGGGCCGGTCGCCGTGCCAGACGGACCGGCTGTCGGAAAGGCCTTCCTGATAGCGCTGGCAATCTATGCCACGATCGGGGCAGTGTTCGGGCTGTTGTTCGGGTTCGAGCACAAATCCCCGCAAGCTCTGGCTCTTGGCGCAATCCTGATCTTCGGTGTTGCGTATCTCCTGGCTCAGGGGCTGGCCGATGCCGCACCGCGCCCCCTCACCCGGAAAACGGCTCTCTACTCCTGCCTCGCCGCAGCCGGATACTTCGCGCTTCAAACTGCGGCGGAATGGCTGACCGCAGGCGTCTTGCCACAACCTCCCGCACCGGGGCGCCTGGAATGGACGCTCATGGGCCTTGCGGTTCTCAGCTTCGGTCTGGTTGCCATCGCACAGGCCCTGTTCCCGCTGTGGGCCTCCCACCCAGCGGCTGCCGGCCTGCGTGTTCACCTCTCAAACGGCCTTTATGCGAACACCCTGTTCGATCGCGTGCTCGGCGGCTGGGTCGTCCGCAAGCCCTCGTGATGAGAAAGACTAAGGAAAATGCAGATGCTGATGACCATTTCCAAAGCGCCGCTGCTGCCGCCTGACCTCATCCTGGAGGCAGCGAACCGCGCAGCACGTGCCATTCCGCCGCTTTGGCCGCTCGCTTCGAGCGTCGCGGTCAATCCCTTCCTCGGACAGACGGGAGAACCGCTGGCTGCAGCAGCGGCCCGGCTCAAACGTGCAGCCGGGGTACGGCTGACCATGCCCCGGTCCTGGTTCGCAGAGCGGCTCCGGTCCGGGGAAATTACCGACATGGATCTGACGGAAGCGCTGACAGCGGCCCCGGCCTCGTCGCGGCCCGGATCGCTCGCGGAGCTTAAGGCCGCAGCCCTCTTAGAGGCGCCTCAGCCATCCGCTCTGCCGACCGTTGCAGATCTTGCAAAAGAAGCATCAGGGATCGACTGGCCCGCTTTTACCGCCGAACGGATCAGCCATTGGGCCGCCGCATATTTCGATCAGGGACAGGCATTATGGGCCAATCCCAAGGCTCGCTGCGCTTATGAAACCTGGAGAGCATTCGCGATCCACGATCTGACGCCTGAAATCTCCGGTCTCAAGGGGTTTGCCCGGACTGTTGCCGATGCCCCGGAGACAGTGGAGGCAGCTCTTGCTGCAAGCGTCGCTCGCCTAGGACTGACAGAAGCGGCTCTTGAGGGTTATTTCCACCGGCTGCTCACCAGCCTTGGCGGCTGGGCACAGGCCGCCCGCTACAAGCTCTGGCAGGCAGAACTCACGGGAAAGACCGACAAGGACATCACAGGCCTTCTCGCCGTCCGTCTGACCTGGGACGCGGCTTTGCTCGATCAATACTGCGAGACGATTGGGATGAAATGGCCCGCCTCAGCGTCCGCCTATGCAGAGCCACTCGTGCCGGATAGTGACGACGCCATCGACGCGATCCTTCAGGAAGCAGCAGAACGTGCCGCCCAGCGGAAGCTTGCTGCGCTCTTCGCTGGCTCCCTCACTCCGCCGGATACCAGCCGTCCCGCGCTGCAGATGGCCTTCTGTATAGATGTACGCTCCGAGGTGTTCCGGCGGGCGCTGGAGAGCCTTGACCCAGGCATCAAAACGCTTGGATTTGCAGGTTTCTTCGGTCTTGGCATTGGCCACCGGCGCTTTGCCTCCGATGTGGTCGAGGCCCGGCTTCCCGTGCTGCTGTCCCCCGGTGTGTTCACCTGTTCGGGCGAGACTGATCCCGAAACCCGGGAAGCGGACCTCTCCGCCAGGATTAACGCGCGGGCAAAACGCGCCTGGGGACGGTTCAAGCTGGCGGCCATATCCTCCTTCGCCTTCGTCGAGGCCACCGGTCCCTTCTATGCCGCAAAGCTTGTGCGCGGAGCCTTGGGCCAGACAGGAAAACCGGTGAAGAGTGATCCTGCGCCCCGCCCGGCCACCGCGCTCAGTCCCGAAACACGTGTCGCCATGGCCGGGAAAGTGCTGAGGGCGATGTCGCTGACGAGCGGCTTCTCCCGGCTCGTTCTTCTGGCAGGGCATGGTGCAGGTGTCGTCAACAACCCGCATGCCAGTGCCCTCCAATGCGGGGCTTGCGGCGGCTATGCCGGAGACGTGAATGCCCGTTTGCTGGCTTCATTGCTGAACGACAGCGAGGTTCGCTCCGGTCTTGCGGCTCTAGGGATTGTGATCCCGGAAGACACGCTCTTCCTGGGGGCCTTGCATGACACAGTGACGGACACCGTCACTATCTACGATGCGGACCATCCCTCTTCAGAGCACGCGGAAGACCTGGCTCAGGCGCAAAACTGGCTCCGGACAGCTGGCGGTCTGACGCGGGCCGAACGGTCGGCGCGTTTGCCCCGGGCCGCCCGGGGGCAGGATGTCCTGCACCGGGCGCGCGACTGGGCGGAGCTGCGGCCAGAATGGGCGCTCGCCGGGTGCCAGACCTTCGTTGCAGCTCCGAGGTTCCGCACCGCAGGCAAGAACCTCTCCGGCCGGGCTTTCCTGCATGACTATGACTGGCAGCGGGATGAAGGCTTCGGCGTGCTGGAACTCATTCTCACCGCGCCTGTCGTGGTCGCGAGCTGGATCAGTCTGCAATATTACGGCTCGGCCGTTGCACCCGGTATCTTCGGGGCTGGGAACAAGTTGCTGCACAATGTGACCGGCGGATTTGGCGTTGTCGAAGGCAACGGCGGTCTTCTTCGGGCCGGTTTGCCCTGGCAGTCGGTTCATGACGGGGAACGGCTGATGCATGAGCCTTTGCGGCTGTCGGTGCTGATCGAAGCCCCGCGCGAGGCCATCACCGGCGTTCTGGAGCGTCATCCGGAGGTCAGGCAGTTGTTCGACAACCGCTGGCTCCACCTCTTCGCCCTTGATGAACAAGGCCGGATGGCCTGGCGGTATTCGGGTGATCTGGAATGGGAGTATAAGGAGCAGACCATTCAGGAAGAGGTTTTGCTGTGACCCCTTCCGGCTCCCGGGGCGGATGTCCCCGGACGCCATGCCTGAATCCCGAGCCCTTTTCCGGAAGACCGGCTCACAAACCTGCCTCCTGACAGAGCAAGGGCTTGACCGAAAGCCGATAACAAAAATGCCGCCGGGACCTGGTCCCAGGCGGCACTCTGCATTCCGGTCAGCACAGGCAGACCAAGGCGGGATCACTCCCACTCAATGGTTCCCGGAGGCTTCGAGGTGATGTCGTAGGTGACGCGGTTGATGCCTTCGACCTCGTTGATGATCCGCGTTGCGGTTTCACCGAGGAACTCATGGCTGAAGGGATAGTAATCTGCGGTCATGCCGTCGACCGAGGTCACAGCCCGCAGCGCGCAGGCATAGTCGTAGGTGCGGCCATCGCCCATGACGCCGACAGTGCGCACAGGCAGGATCGCGACGAAGGCCTGCCAGATCTCGTCATAGAGACCATGCTTGCGGATCTGGTCGATATAGACCGCATCGGCCTTGCGCAGAATGTCCAGCTTGGCGCGGGTAATCTCACCCGGGCAACGGATGGCGAGGCCAGGTCCGGGGAACGGATGACGGCCGATGAAGCTCGCCGGAAGGCCCAGTTCGTGGCCGAGAGCCCGGACTTCATCCTTGAAGAGCTCGCGCAGCGGCTCGACTAGCTTGAGACCCATCTTTTCCGGCAGGCCGCCGACATTATGGTGCGACTTGATGGTCACTGACGGGCCGCCGGAGAAGGAAACACTCTCGATCACATCCGGATAGAGCGTGCCCTGGGCCAGGAACTCGGCGCCTTCAATTTCATTGGCGTATTTCTGGAACACGTCGATGAAAAGCTTACCGATGGTCTTGCGCTTGGTTTCCGGATCGCTTTCGCCTTCCAGGGCGCCCAGGAACAATTCGCTCTCATCCGCATGGATGAGCGGAATATTGTAATGGTCGCGGAACATGGTGACCACTTCCTGCGCCTCGTTCTGGCGCAGCAGGCCATGATCCACGAACACACAGGTCAGCTGGTCGCCAATGGCTTCGTGGATCAACACAGCGGCAACCGAGCTGTCGACACCGCCGGAAAGACCGCAGATGACCTTCTTGTCCCCGACCTGTTCGCGGATCTTGGCGATGGCCTCCGCGCGGTAGGCGCCCATGGTCCAGTCGCCCTTGAAGCCCGCAAGCTTGACGAAATTCTCGTAGATCTTCTTGCCGTTGGGCGTGTGGTGCACTTCGGGATGGAACTGCACCGCGTAAAAGCCGCGCGACACATCGGCGGTGATGGCATAGGGCGCATTCGGCGAAACGCCGAAGACCTCGAAGCCGGGGGCGATCTTGCTGACATGATCGCCGTGGCTCATCCAAACCTGCTCGCGGCCTCCGCTGAACCAGCCGTTCAGGATGGGCAGCGGCTCGCCCGCCGGCGTGACGAAGGCGCGGCCGAACTCGGCAGTACCGCCACCGCCGGAAATCTTGCCGCCATCGACCTTGCCACCCAGATCCTGCATCATGACCTGCTGGCCGTAGCAGATGCCCAGGATCGGCACACCGAGCGTGTAGACCGACTGGGGCGGGCGCGGAGAGCCTTCGCGCACGACCGAATCGGGCCCGCCGGAGAAAATCACGGCCTTTGGCGCGAACTCTGCCAGGAAGGCGTCCGTCACGTTCTGGTAGGGATGGATTTCACAGTAGACGTTGAGTTCACGCAGGCGCCGCGCGATCAGCTGCGTTACCTGGGAACCGAAGTCGATGATGAGGAGGCGGTCATGCTGTGTCATGGGCCAAGCTTCTAACGTCTTCGCGGTCTAAAATGAAGGTCAAAATGATGTTGTGGGTGGCAGTTTTTTATGGGGCGCGTTTTGTGCCTCTCTGTGCCAGCATGGCTTGGGGCGGGCTTTTGTCCAAACCGGCAGAACCTCAGCAAATCCGCCATCGGATGACCGCAATCGCGCGTGTAAACTATTCTGAGATTCGGTTTGCTGCGCGTCTTTGACGGAAACCGGATCCGGCCCTTAGGGGGCAGCGGCGGCGAGCCGCCCTCATGAAGGGCAGCCTGCGCCCCGAAGACTTGTGACATGCCAGACGGCGGCCCAAGGCTGCCTCCGGCATCAGGATTGGCCCGGAGGGAGACCTCCACAGGGAAATTGTGATGACCACACCGGCCCGGAAGGCCTTTGACGAGGCCCTCGACTTTGACCGGCAGGGAGACAGCGGAAGCGCGCTCAATGCTTATCTGACTGCGCTTGAACTGGCTCCTGATGACATGGAAATCGCCTACCGGGCGGCAACGGCCCTGCTCCGGGCCGGGCATCTGGAGGAAGCGGCCTCGCAGCTGCGCCGGGTCGTGTTCGTCGAGCCGGACAACACAGCGGCCCGTGCGAATCTCGGCAATTGCCAGTTTCTCCTCGGCGACCATGCCAATGCGGAAACCAACTTCATTGAGGTACTGGCCGCCTCACCGGAAAACCACAATGCGCTGTATGGGCTGGCGACGGTCCGTCTGGAACAGGGCAAGCGGGCGGCAGCTCTTGATCCGGCCATGCGGCTGATGGCGCTTCTGCCGGACAGCGCACCGGTTCTGACCCTCTATGGCCAGATTGTTTCCACCGACGCACAGGCGTCCAACGCGGTAGCCGCCCTGCGCAAGGCCGTCAGCATCGACCCGTCCTATCAACCGGCCTTGATCACGCTTGCCGAGCTCTGCATCCGGCGGAAGCGGTTTGACGAAGCGCTGGACCTGGCGCGGCGGGCTCATGAGCTTCAGCCTTCAGCGGGCGCTCCCTTGCGCATCCTGTCCGATGCCCTGCAGCATCAAGGTGCCTTCGAGGAGGCCCATGACGCCTTGATGAAGGCGATCGAAGTCGATCCGGGCCACCGGCTGGAGACCCTCGTGCGTCTCAGCACGGTTTGCCGGAAGATGGGCAACGGCATTGATGCGCTGCTTCATGCCCGCCAGGCGGTCCGCGTGTCGCCGCAGAACCCTGAGGCCGGCAATGCGCTCGGCTCGGCGCTCGCCGCCCTTGGCCAGATGCTGGTCGCACGGGCCGTTCTGACCAACATCGCCCGCAAGACCCCGATGGATGATGCCTTGCTCGACCGTGTGGACGAGGCCTGTCTGGCCGCAGAGCAGCAGAAGGCCCTTCAGACAGCCGCCGAGCTTTCGGCTGCGGCAGAGAACCTCAAAAAAGGCATTGAGCCGGCCAAGCCGCCTTTCTCAAGCGCACATGAAGCGGCAGAAGAGCAGCCGGAGCCAGCTTTCGAGGCTGAGCCTCAGGCTGAGATGTCAGAACCGGCGCATGAAAGCGAGCCGGAGAGCGGTACGAGCGGCGAAGAGATGGAACAGATCGATCTGTTCGCCTCTCCCGGGGATCGCACGGCTGGTTGAGACGGCGGAGTCTTTGGCCGGGCCGTTGGATTGAAAACAAGTATTTTTAGACAGGTCCCGGCTCAAGGCCAGGATAGCGTTGAGTAAAATCTGTGACGGAGCAGGAAATCCGCTCCGCCATCATTCCTTGATGACAGATCAGGCCGCCCGCTCAAGTAGCGCGAAATAGAAGCCGTCCGTGCCGGTCGTTGCCGGCGTCAGCAACAGGTCACCCAGCTCACCCGCATGGACCGGATCCTTGTCCGTGCCGAACAGCCCCTGCCAGAGCCCCAGCGCCGGGCGGACGGAGAACTCCGGATGCCGCTCAAGGAACGCCTTGATCTGGCCGCTGTTTTCCTGAGGCAGAACGGAACAGGTGACATAGGCCAGCCGTCCGCCGGGCTTCACATAGGTGGCAGCGGTCTCCAGCACGCGGGCCTGATCCTCAATGCGGTCCGCCAGCGCCTTTTCCGTCAGCTTCCACTTGGAATCCGGACGGCGGCGCCAGACACCGGTTCCGGTGCATGGTGCATCGATGAAGACGAGGTCCATGCCGTCCTTGAGATCGTCCAGCTTGGAGCTGGCCGGGTCGCGGACCTGAACATTATGGGCGCCAGCCCGCTTCAACCGGTCATGGATCGGTGCAAGCCGCAGACGGTCAGCGTCATAGGCGTAGATCTGGCCCTTGTTTTCCATGGAAGCGGCCAGGGCAAGGGTCTTGCCGCCGCCGCCAGCGCAAAGATCCAGAACCTGCTCGCCCGCTTTGGCGCCAGCCAGCAGGGAAACAATCTGGCTGGCTTCGTCCTGAAGCTCGAACCAGCCCTTCTGATAGCCTTCTTCCGCCTGAACATGGGGCATGCGGGCAGACCCGGCCTTGGGCGCGATCCGCAGACCCGTTGCAGCAATCGCAGTGGCTTCTGCGCCCGCGTGCGCAAGACGCTTCAGCAGCTTGTCGCGGTTCGACTTCAGCGTGTTGACGCGCATGTCGATGGGGGCTCGGGTCGCAAGCGCCCTGCCCTCGGCCTCGGCAGCATCCCCGAAGATTTCCGTAAAGGACGGCCAGAGCCAGGCAGGAACATCCGCCGCGTCCTGAGCTTCCGGCGCACCATCAGGTGCTGCGGTCAGACGCTGTTCTTCAGTTTCGCTCAAGGGCTCCGGGGCATGGTGGTCTTCGGCCAGAACGGTCTTGAGCCGGTCCAGACCCTGTTCCCAGGTCAGGACATAGGTTGCCAGAACGAGGACCCGCGGCTCGTCGGAGCCCATGCGCCAAGCCAGAGACTGGCGGTACCGCAGAGCGTCATAGACAAGATTGCCGATGACCGTGCGGTCACCGGATCCTGCGAAACGGTGGGATGTGCCCCAGTCGCGCAGCGCGAGCTGGACGGGCCGGTGACGAGTTTCCACCTCACTCAGTACTTCAATTGCAGCGGACAGGCGGCCACCATCCCTCATGGGTATACTCCTGGCGGGCCAGCCGCTTGCGGCAGGCCCCCTTTATGTGTCGATTACAGATTGGTCGGATAGTTCGGGCTTTCCCGCGTGATCGTCACGTCATGTGCGTGGCTTTCGCGCAGACCTGCGCCGGAAATCCGGACAAAGCGGGCCTTCTCCTGGAAGTCCTCGATGGTCTTGCCACCAACATAGCCCATTGCGGCGCGCAGGCCACCTGCCAGCTGATGCAGAACGCTGGAAAGCTGGCCCTTGTAGGGAACCTGACCTTCAATGCCTTCCGGAACCAGCTTCAGCGTGTCACGCACTTCCGCCTGGAAGTAACGGTCGGCCGAGCCGCGTGCCATAGCTCCAACGGAGCCCATGCCGCGGTAGGACTTATAGGACCGGCCCTGGTGCAGATAGACTTCGCCCGGGCTTTCTTCCGTACCGGCCAGAAGCGAGCCGATCATGACGGCGGAGGCTCCGCCAGCGATGGCCTTGGCCAAATCGCCGGAATACTTGATGCCACCGTCGGCAATCACCGGAATGCCGTGCTTTGCGGCCTCATTGGCAGATTCCATGATCGCGGTCAGCTGTGGAACGCCGACACCGGCAACGATACGGGTGGTGCAGATGGAGCCCGGCCCGATGCCAACCTTGACCGCATCCGCGCCCGCATCGATCAGGGCTTTGGTTGCTTCCGGCGTGGCGACGTTGCCCGCCAGCACTTGAACGGAATTGGACAGGTTCTTGACCTTGCTCACCATTTCAAGAACGCGGGCAGAGTGGCCATGAGCGGTATCGACGACGACGAGATCAACACCGGCGTCAATCAGGCGCACGGCGCGCTCGAAGCCTTCGTCGCCTACGCTGGTAGCAGCTGCGGCAAGAAGGCGGCCCTGGCTGTCTTTTGACGCATTCGGGTTCAGCTTGGCCTTTTCCATATCCTTGACGGTGATCAGGCCAATGCAGTTCTGGTCCTTGTCGACGACCAGCAGCTTTTCAATGCGGTGATGGTGCAGAAGGCGCTTGGCTTCATCCTGGCTGACGTTGTCAGTCACGGTGACCAGACCTTCACGGGTCATCAGTTCATAGACGCGCTGCTCCGGGTTGGTGGCAAAGCGCACGTCGCGGTTGGTCAGAATGCCGACCAGACGGCCCGTGATCTGCCCGCCTGCACCACCGTTCTCAACAACCGGGACGCCGGAAATGCCGAAGCGCTCCATGAGATCCAGCGCATCCTTCAGCGTCGCGTCCGGTCCGATGACCAGCGGATTGACCACCATGCCGGATTCGAACTTCTTCACCTTGCGCACTTCCTCGGCCTGCTGATCCAGGCTGAGATTGCGGTGAATGACGCCGATGCCGCCGGCCTGAGCCATGGCGATGGCAAGACGGCCTTCCGTGACCGTGTCCATGGCGGAGGAGAGGATTGGAATGTTGAGTTCGAGAGACTTCGTCACCCGCGTGCGCAGGTCGGTCTGCCCCGGCATAACCTCGGAGTGACCGGGGATCAGCAGGACGTCATCGAAGGTCAGCGCTTCGTGGCCGGTGGACGGAACATAGAATGAAGCCATTGCCAATTCCCCTTAAAAAGAATGCTGGAGCGGGACGCAAAGGGAAGCCCCTTGCATCCAACGAGTCGTTTCGGCTGTGCCGGAGAAGTTGGCGCGGGTCAATAACATGCAGGTGACAGTATGGAAACCCCATGCGCAGCAAATTCATGATGCCTGCGGTGGAAAGACCGCCTGGCCCAACTGGGCACTCTCTTTCCGGGTGAAATAATCAAATAAGTGCAACCTTGCCCGTCCGGCGGCCAATTTCGAGCTATAAAGGAAGAATTCTTAATTGGATTCGCCTCCTTGACCTCCCGCCAGCGCCTGATTGCTCTCATCGTTGCCTGTGCCCTTTTCATGCAGAACCTGGACTCAACAGTCCTCAGCACGGCACTCCCCTCCATTGGCCGCTCCTTCAGCATGGATCCCGTCCGGCTCCATCTGGCCCTGACCTCCTACCTGATCGCGCTTGCCGTCTTCATGCCCATGAGCGGCTGGCTTGCCGACCGGTTCGGAACCCGCACCGTGTTCCGTCTCGCCATCACCGTTTTCATTGGCGCATCGATCGGCTGCGGCGCGTCCACCTCCCTGCCCTGGCTTGTCGGCATGCGGTTCCTGCAAGGAATAGGCGGAGCCATGATGCTGCCGGTGGCGCGTCTCGCCCTGCTGCGCGCCGTGCCCAAATCCTCCCTGGTACAGGCCATGACCTGGGTTTCCGTTCCCGCTCTCATTGGCCCTGTCGTCGGCCCACCGCTTGGCGGCTTTCTGGTCACCTATGCCAGTTGGCCGTGGATCTTCTGGATCAACGTGCCCATCGGAATTCTCGGCATCATCATGTCGACGATCTATTTCGAGAACATCAAGGCAGACGACGTGCCACGATTCGACAAGACCGGATTCGTACTGTCGGCCGCGGGCATTGCGGGCATTCTCTTCGGTCTGGAACTTACCCCTCACGCCAGGGATATGGGTCCCTATGGCTATATCCTGATCGCCCTTGGCCTTGCGGTCACCGGTTTCTATATCCGCCACGCCCTGAGGCACCCCGCACCGATCATTGATATACGGCTACTGAAAGTGCCGACCTTCCGGGTTTCGATCATCGGCGGCTCTCTGTTCCGGATCGGCATCGGCGCCATTCCCTTCTTGCTGCCGCTCATGCTGCAGGAAGCCTTCGGGAAGTCAGCCCTGGCCTCCGGTGGCATCACTTTTGCCGCGGCAGCAGGTGCTCTTGCGATGAAGTTTGCAGCCCCCCGCGCCTTGTCCCGGCTGGGGTTCCGCACCGTACTTATCTGGAATGCAGTACTGGCCTCCTGTTCGATTGCCGTCTGCGCAGCCTTCAACAGCGCCACGCCAGCTTTCCTGATGATCTTCATCCTCTTCACCGGCGGCTTCTTCCGCTCGCTGCAATTCACCGCCCTGAACGCGCTCGGCTTCGCGGATCTTGATGAGCGGCAGATGAGCCGGGCGACGGGCTTTTCCGCCATGGCGCAGCAGCTGTCCCTGTCCATGGGGGTCACGATCGCCGCCCTGTCCTTGCAGTTCCTGCCTGGGCTGATCGGGACACCGGGAGAAACCAGCTCGGCCTATGACATGGCCTTCCTGCTAGTCGCTGGGATCATGCTGCTGTCGGTGCTGTCATTTGGGAGCCTCGACCCGAAAGCAGGGGATGCGGTTTCCGGACATGCGGCCACAGCAGGTGGCGAAGCCCGCCCGCCGTCTGATCCGAGAACATGAAAAGGCGCGATCCGGTTTCAGCCGGAACGCGCCTCAGACTGCTGATAAACCCCACCACCGCGCTTTCCCGGACGTAGCGAAGCGAAGATCCGGGATCTTTCTTCTATCTATTCTATTTAAGGAAATAGGGTTTTCAGACAGGTCCCGGCTCAAGGCCGGTACGGCGCGGAGAGATAATCCTGAAGCCTTAGGTTTATCATAAAACTCAGGCTTTTGGCCTCCTAAGAAGGAAGGTCACTCTTCCTCGTCATCTCCCATCCGGTCTTCCGGACGGCCGCGGAAGCCCTTGGCGATCACGTAGAGCTCCGGACTTTCCTTGCGGCTCGCCGGCGGCTTGATATGCGCCACGGTCTTGAAATCCCGCTTCAGCTCGTTGAGCAGAGCGTTTTCCGTGCCACCGCGGAACACCTTGGCCAGAAACGATCCGCCAGGAACAAGGTTCTGCTGCGCGAAGTAGATGGCAACTTCAAACAGGTGCGTCGTCCTCAGGTGATCCGTCTGGCGGTGACCGGTTGTGGGCGCGGCCATATCAGACAGCACTACGTCTGGCTTGCCGCCGAGGGCTTCGACCAGCGCATCCGGCGCATCATCATCCAGAAAATCCTTCTGCAGAAAGGTGACACCCGGAATGTGATCCATTTCCAGATAGTCGATCCCCACCACCTTCGGCGCTTCCGGCTTGGACTTCACCCGGTCGACGGCTATCTGGCACCAGCCGCCGGGAGCCGCTCCAAGGTCCACCACCCGGTACCCCGGCTTCAGGAGTTTATGCTTGTCGTCGATCTCGATCAGCTTGAAGGCCGCGCGCGAGCGGAACCCCTCCTGCTTTGCCCGGCGGACATAGGGATCGTTGAGCTGGCGCTCCAGCCAGCGGGTGGAGGATTCCCGGCGCCTTGCGGCGGTCTTCACCTTGACGTGAAGCCCGCGGTCACCGGACCCTTTGCTTGAACGGCTCATTTTCTGCCTCTTTGGCGGCTGGGCCTGCGCGGGCCGGTCCGTCTCGACCAGACACCATCAGCGGCCATCAGTTCCGTCAGAATACCTTCGCGGAGCCCCCGGTCCGCGACCCTGAGGCGCGAACAGCTCCAGCGGCGGCGGATTGCTTCCAATATTGCGCAGCCGGCGAGCACGAGATCGGCACGGTCTGCGCCGATACAGGGGTTCTCGACCCGCTGGTCGTAAGGCATTTCGCGCAAGTGATCAATCATGGCGCTGACCTGATCATTCTCAAGCCAGGCTCCATCGACCCTGCGCCTGTCATAGCGCTTGAGCCCCAAATGAACGCCCGCAAGGGTCGTGACCGTGCCGGACGTGCCCAACATATGGACGCCGCCGCCTGCAATGGCCGCCGTCAACTCGTTGCCAAGATCGAAGTTTTGAAGATGGGAGGCGACATCGGCCACCATCGCCTCGAACACGCCGTGGGTGACATCCACCCCGCCATGGCGCTCGGCCAGATTGACCACGCCCACCGGCAGGGAAGTCCAGGCCCGGATGAAGCGCGTCAGGGCAAAGCCCCGCGCGCCGCAGCGGTTCCTGAGATCCAGCCAGACGATTTCCGAAGAGCCGCCGCCGATGTCGAACAGGATCACCCCTTCGGCGTCCTGGTCCACCAGTGACACGCAGCCGGCAACCGCGAGACGGGCTTCCGTCTCCCGGTTGACCACTTCCAGCGCCAGACCAGTCTCCGACTTTACCCGGGCAATGAACTCATCGCCGTTTTCGGCCGCACGGCAGGCTTCCGTGGCAATCAGCCGGGACCGCTCGACGCCGCGCTCCAGCAGCTTGCGGTGACAATTGGCCAGCGCCTCGATGGCGCGTTCCATTGCCGGTTCGCCGAGGCGGCGGCTAGCCCCAACCCCTTCGCCGAGCCGGACGATGCGGGAATAGGCGTCCACCACCCGGAAGCCGCGTTCTTCCGGACGGGCAATCAGCAGGCGGCAGTTGTTGGTGCCAAGGTCGAGCGCTGCATAAAGCGGACCTGAGCGCGAAGAAAGCACACGCGGCCCCGGATAAGGCACTCCTTCGCTCGGGCGGACGGGGAAACCTCCCCCGTCGCGGCGGATCTCCTGCCGGTGGCTGGTCTCGACCGTGTGGACTGAATTCTTCCCCGAACCAAGCGTGTCAGCAGCCTGTGCAGACGCACCGTTGCGGCCGCCTGCCGTCTGCGCATCTGCCGCCCCGCCAGACACACCTCCAGACACCCCACTGGTGTCCCGGTGCCGGATATCAGCAGTGCGTGCAGAGTCCATCCTGCGGCGGCGGCCTCTGCGGCGTCCACCTGATCTTGCCTCATCGAGGCTTTCGGCCCCGGCGCCTCCGACCATCGTCTCGGCAGGACTCTCCGGCGCTGCCGTTTCCAGCTGCAGACCCGGCCGCGCGCCACCAGCATGGTCCGCCCTACGCGCACCTTTGCGGGCAAGGGCAGCCTTCGCGCCAAGCCGTCCGCCGCGGCGCTTCGGCTTGGAGCGGCCCTCCCCGGCAACCGTGCCCGAAGCAGCCTGTTGACCGGCGGGCGTCAGATCCTGGGACGAGGCGCCGCTGTCCTGCCCCCCTGCCTGAGCAGAGGAATTCTGGGCAGAGAGGTTCTGTCCAGGGCGTTTGCCCCTGCGTTTGCGGTTCTTCCGGCTGGATTTGGGAAAGGAAGCAGCCTGCCCTGGTCCGGAGGCAGGCACCTGCGCTGGCCCGCAAGACAGTCCACCAGACACTTGGCCAGACGGTCCACCAGACCGTCCGTCAGCTTCACTTGCGCCAATCCGTCCGCTCTCCTGCCCTGTCCCGGTGTCCCGGCCCTTTGAAACGCCGGATTCCGCCTTTGTGGGACGGATTTCGGGCGTCTGGCCGGTTTCCGGTCCGGATCCCTGACGGGTTCCGGGCGTCTGGCTGCCGCGCTGCTTCCGGCGGCGGCGCTTGGA
The DNA here is from genome assembly GCF_014842915.1 of Roseibium litorale. Classification (GTDB taxonomy): domain Bacteria; phylum Pseudomonadota; class Alphaproteobacteria; order Rhizobiales; family Stappiaceae; genus Roseibium; species Roseibium litorale. The sequence continues at coordinate 317,365 of NZ_JACYXI010000002.1, forward strand.
AGAGGCCTTGCCCTTTACGGACAGACCCCTTGCGGACAGTTCAGCGGATCCGCGCCCGGCTCCGGGCGGTTCCTGACCTGATTCTGTCACTCTTCAACCTTTCGGCGCCCGGGAGCGGCTGTTTCAGCCCGCTCCAGCGCTCAAACTTATCGTTGACGAAAGTGTAACAGGTTGCCCCGCAAAGGGATAGCACCCTTGGGACAGGAACTCCGCCTTCCGCATGAAGACCGGCTAAAGAGACCGGACCCAAGGCCCAGCGATTGAAAGGCCATTGCGTAGTCCATGCAGTTTTGCGCTTCTCAAAACTGCCTCGCAAAGGGGACTTTAGCAGTTCGCAGCCCCAACCACCCCGCGAACCGGTCATTTGAGAAGTTGCCTCCCCCGTCCGGCGCGTTGGCAGGCTGATTCCGGTTTGGCCCACCCAGTAACCTCAGGCTGGTCCCCCGCCCCTCAGCGGCTATGGGCTGCCACGTGCTGCGCTCAGGAGAAGCCCGAAAACTGGAAAAACCAGAGACGTCTCAATCTCTTGCAGCGGATTTCACATATGCTGTTAAAAACCGCCAAGAAAATTTCACATGCCCTGTTGCATCCTGAGCCGACTTGGATGTATACCCCCTCTCAACGCCGGGGCACACAGCGTCGGCGCGACGGATCATATTTGTTTTCTAAGGCCTTCCGCCAAAACAAGATCCACCGAACGCTCCGGCGTTTCCTATTGGGGAATAGGTTAACGGTAGACCCACGGACTCTGACTCCGTTAGTCCTGGTTCGAATCCAGGTTCCCCAGCCACACCTTATTTTTAAAATAAAATCAATGAGTTAGGCGGTTTTGAAAAATCGCATGTGTTACAACTATGTGGATGCTCCACATGGAGCTTGTAGCCTTTATTGCCATGACCTTTTTTGTGTCTCACCCTCTAGCAAAATGGAGGGTGATTCTGTGGACCTAAAATCGTTTGTAAAGGCCGCGCTAAACGACGTAATGGACGCCGTGCAAGAGACAATTGTGGACCGGCAGAAGGCTGAAAAGATCGGATACGTGAACCCAAAGGTGGTCAATCCTGACGAAATGGAGATCGATACAATTAAGTTCGACATAGCCATTTCCGCTGGAACGAAAACCAAGGGCGGCGGCGAAGCGGGAATAGAGGTCTGGTCGGTAAAGATCGGTGCGAATGGTGAGCGGGAATCCGAGGCATCAAATGTCAGCAGGGTTGAATTCACTCTAGGCGTCTCTTGGCCATTTACTGAAGTCACCGATGCCAAGAAGTTGATCCGCGTCAGCTAGATCGGCACGTCACCAAATCTTCGACCATCTTTTAAACGCGGCCACTTCTGCCTTCGACAATTTGAACCACTCGCCCCGCGTTCGCTTCGCGGCAAACCTCTTATGCCAGTAAGCTTCTATACCCGCCGGATCATCGGTCAAGATTGAATGCACAAGCTCAATCTCCTGCGGAAGCTCAATCTGTATTTGTCGCCCACGCCTGTTGAGGGAGTTGGTTAAGCCGATTTTATAGTCTAAGCCGTGACGCTGCATATATACATAGCCGAGCGGATCAGATGTTGAAACATCGTCATTGGATGCTTCCGCTCGACGCGGTGGGACGTATCCCTTAGCAAGCGACGCTACGTCTTCGGCACGAAGACTTTCCGCATACCCGACAAGCGCGTTTGCTAAGTCAACCATCTTCCAGCGTGCCTGAATCGTCTTCATAGTCGGCGCATTCGCTCTTCGGCGGGCTTCAAAATCGAGGTCAGCGTAGGATGGAAAGCGCTTTAGGTCTGACGCAACTTCAAAAACGAAGCGCAAAAGATCTTTGTCGGAATAGGCGGATTGAAGATCATTGGGCTCTAAGCCCGCCTCAACAATGGCATCACTCCACGTTCTCCAAATCTTGCCACGCCATTCATGTGGCCTAATCCCAGTCTCAGACTGAAATTTCTCGCGCCCGGGTGCGCGACCATCGTTCCTACTGGCAATATCCCGGATCTTGCGAATTATCTCTTGTTTGTATTCGTCCTGCCCCATTGCGCGGCCTCTCCCTCTGGTTTCAGTGATCTTCGCGCCAAGGAGGCAAAATGCAAGCTCGCCGAGTTTCCCCGGCGGGCCTGCAATTTCTTACGAGTGTCCCGTTTGCCTAAGCTTCCAACTCTGCGAGTTCAGCTTCAGCCTTACTCTGCCGACGCATGATTTCCTCCCGGCGAGCTTTAAGCTTCTGCTCAATGACATCAGAGACGAGAGCGGGCGAGCGCGCCTCCGCCATTTTAGAAATCAGCATCCGGACGACTGCTTCAACCATCATGCCGCCCTTCTGCGTTCCCCAATCCAGTTCATTACCCCCTTAATCAAGTATCCCTTTGATCCCCGCACACAAGCGACCATACGCGCACGAAAAGTTGCGTGAACAGAACCGCGTACAGAACGTTTCCTTCGCAACATCATGGGCTTGACACTTAATATGAACTGTGTGCTTCGGTGGAATAGACGGTAAGTTGAAATCGGAAAGATGCGCCTGATCGGCACATTCAAACTCCCTTCCCTCCGCGGAGCATGAAATGACTGAACACACCCATTTCGATTTCTCCGGACTGACCGAGCGGGAGCGCTACAAGATCCTGATCGGGACGGTGATCCCGCGTCCGATTGCGCTGGTGACCACCGTTGGCAAGGATGGCCGGCCGAATGCGGGGCCTTTCAGTTTCTTCAACGTCCTGACCCATGACCCGGCCATCGTCGCCATTGGGGTGGAGAACTATTCGGACATGCGGTTCAAGGACACGGCGCGCAACATCCGCGAGACCGGCGAGTTCACGGTGCACATTTGCGACAATGCCCTTGTCGAGCAGATGGAGGTCTGTGCGATCAAGTTCGGGCCGGAGGTGAATGAACTGGAGGAAGCAGGTCTTGCGACGGTTCCCGGCCAGATGGTGGCAAGCCCGCGCATCCTGGCAGCTCCAGCCGCCCTTGAATGCCGCAGTCATTCAACCCTTCAGGTCGGCCCTGCCCGGGAAATCATTCTGGGGGAAGTCGCCGGCGTCTTCGTGCGCAGCGACGCGGTCAACACGGAAAACCTCCATATCGACCAGCAGCTGATGGATGCGGTCGGCCGCATGGGCGGCCACACCTATGCCCGCACCCGCGACCAGTTCGATATCAAGACGTTATCACCTCAGGAATGGGCGGGCAGGAAAACAGGGGCGAAATCCGCCGCCGAGTGAGTGGATAGGCCCGGACGTTCCTCACAAGGAACCATGACTTCAACCAAACGGAAGGCACGCCGCCGTGTCTTCCGCGAGGTTGGTGACAAAGGGCCCCTTTCCTGTTCGTCATGGCCGGGCTTGCCCCGGCCATCTGCAAGCCATTGACTTGTTTAGATCCTCGGCTCAAGGCCGAGGATGACGGTGGAGGGGTGGCAAGTTTGTCAGCAGTCTGACGGAAGGCACGCCGCGGTGCCTTACGCAATCAGGATAATCCGAAGGCCTCAGGTCAGCGTCAAAAACAGGCCAGCTGCCAGTTTGGCGCGCTCGGTGAGACTGTCGATCTCGATATGTTCGTTGAGCGTGTGAAGACCCGCGCCGCGCACGCCGATGGAATCGATTGTCGGGATGCCCATGGCGCCGGTGAAATTGCCGTCCGAACCGCCGCCCGCGCTGGCATGGGTCAGGTCGAAGCCGATCTCTTTCGCAAGCGACCTTGTGATCTCGTAGAGCGCAAGAGTGCCCGCATCAGGTTCCCAGACCGGACGGGTCACGCCCCGGGTCACTTCCACGATCACGTCACCGGAGGCATCGCTTAAGGCCAGCATGCGCTTGACGCCTTCGTCCAGATCTTCCTGGCGCTTGGCCATGGAGAGAACTTCGGCAGCGCAGGAGGACGAAACGCAATTGACCCACTGCCCCGCGTGGATCACGCCAACGCTGAAGGTGCAGTCCTCGCCAGTCATGGCCTCGATTTCCAGAACCTTGCGGGCCATGGCCGCAATGGCGGAGCGGCCATCCTTCAATGCCCAACCCGCGTGGCTCGGGCGTCCCACGGTCTTGACGTTGAACCGGGCAATAGCATAGCGGCCCGTGACACAGCCACCGTCGGGCCGAGCCGGTTCCGGCACCATCACATATTTGTTGCGTGCTGCCTCGTTCTCGATCAGGTCGCGGGTCGAGGGCGTACCGACTTCCTCATCCGGGGTAAAGAGGACGGTGACCGGCAGTGGCGTTTCCAGCCCGGCAGCCAGTATCTGGCGCAGAGCTTCGACGCTGACGTAATTGCCGCCCTTCATGTCCTGAATGCCCGGCCCATAGGCCTTGTTGCCTTCAACGCGGAACGGCAGGTCCTTCAGGGTGCCGATGGGATGCACCGTGTCGAGATGGCCACTGAGCAAGATGCCGGGCGTGCCCTTGTTCTTGTGCGGCAGACGGGCCCGGAGCGAACCGCCAAAGCCCATGCGGCCCGGAATGCGCTCGATCTCCGCGCCAAGGGCCGCCAGCTCATAGGCGGCCAGATCCATCATCCGGTTGACGGCGGCGGCATCGAAGGTCGGGCTTTCGCATTCCACCCAGGTCCTGAGGCCCTGCAGCATCTGGTGAGAATCGAACGGCAATTCCTTGAAATTCATCGTCTTGTCCTGATCTTGACGTCGGTGAAGGCTCTGCCGTTCAGAGGGCGAGGCGGCGCTCGATGATGCGGGCATAGATGCTGGCGCCGACCGGCAGGATGGCGTCATCCAGCACGAAACCCGGATTGTGAACCGGGATGCCACCCGCATGGCCAACGGTGCAATAAGCGCCTGGAACCACATTCAGCATGTCGGCGAAATCCTCGCTGGCCGGAACCAGGGCCGACTGGTCGGAGACGTTTTCCGTCCCGACGATATCGGCTGCCGCTTCCAGATAGGCCGCAGACAGGTCCGGATCATTGCGCAGGACCGAGAAGGTCGGGCGCAGGTCCGGCGTCACCTCCACGCCGTAGCTGATGGCAAAACCAGCGCACATGTCCTTGATCCGGCTATAGATAAGTTCCTTCACCCCATCGTCGAAATAGCGGATCGTGCCGGAGAGGACCGCCTTTTCCGGAATGACATTATAGGCGCTGCCCGAATGGATCTGGGTGACGGACAGCACCGCCGGCTGGATCGGCTCAACGTTGCGGCTGACGATGGACTGGAGGCTCTGCACCAGGGCGGCCGCGATAAGGACCGCGTCCTTGGAGTGCTGTGGTGCTGCCCCGTGGCTGCCGCGTCCTTCGATGACAATGTCAAAGGACGTTGCGCCCGCCATGGCAACGCCGGGCCTCAGGCCCACCTTGTTCGGCGCGGCCAGCGGGTTGTTGTGCATGCCATAGACTTCATCGCAGGGGAATTTCTCAAACAACCCATCCGCCAGCATGGCACGGGCGCCGCCCAGACCTTCCTCCGCGGGCTGGAAGATGAACACCACCTTGCCCTTGAAGTTCCGGGTCTCGCTCAGATAGCGCGCCGCGCCCAGAAGCATGGTGGTGTGGCCGTCATGGCCGCAGCCATGGAACTTGCCCGGAGCCGTCGAGCTGAACGGCAGATTGGTCTGCTCATCCATGGGCAGCGCGTCCATGTCAGCGCGCAGGCCGATTGTCTTGCCGCTGCCGCCGTTGCCCTCGAGGACACCGATGACGCCGGTCTTGCCGAGGCCGCGATGCACCTCAATGCCCCAACCGGCGAGGAGCTTGGCGACGATGTCCGAGGTGCGCTCCTCCTCGAACCCGATTTCCGGGTGAGCATGGAAATCATGGCGCAGGGCGACCAGGTCATCGGTGAAGGCGGCGATTTTCGGAAGAACGGACATGGTGGGTTTCCTGAGAGGGAAAGGAGAAAGTGTCTGGCTGGAGCCTGAGGGATAGTCCCTCAGGCGGAGGCGGCGTTGAGCTCGCGGAAATTGGCGAAATCCCAGTTCCGGCCGGGTGCGGCCTCGATCAGGGCCTTTGTGTAGGGGTGTTTGGGATTGCCCAGGACATTGGCCGCCGTGTCGTGCTCCACGACCCGGCCCTTTTGCATGACAAGGACATCGTCGCAGATCTGGGCTGCGACCCGGAGATCGTGGGTGATAAAGAGGATCGCGATCCCGAGCTTTTGCTGCAATTCATCCAAGAGCTTGAGCACCTGATCCTGCACCGAGACGTCCAATGCGGAAACGGCCTCATCGGCCACCAGCACATCCGGTTCCATGGCGACCGCGCGGGCAATGGCGATACGCTGGCGCTGGCCGCCGGAGAACTGGTGCGGATATCGGTCGATGGCATCAGCCGGAAGCCCGACAAGCGCCAGAAGCTCCCGCGCCTTGGCCATGGCCACCTGCTTATCCTGACCGCAATTGAGCGGACCCTCGACAAGGCTGCGCCCCACTGTCCAGCGCGGATTGAGCGAGCGGAACGGATCCTGGAACACGATCTGGATGTGACGGCGATGGGGCCTGAGGGCTGCCCGGCCCAAGGTGGCGATCTCGAGATCCCCCACCTTGACCGAACCCTCCGTCGGATCGATCAGCCGCATGATGCAGCGGGCAACGGTAGATTTGCCGGAGCCGCTTTCTCCCACGATGCCTAGGGTCCGGCCACGCGGGATCTCGAAACTGACGTCCCGGGCTGCATTGGTCGGCTCCCGGTTTACCAGCCATCCGGAGGCGCCATAGACCTTGCGCAGCCCCTGGACGGTCAGGGCCGAGGCCGCTGCTGCCGTTTCCCGGGCCGGGCGCGGGGTCAGGCTGGGCACGGCCTGAAGCAGCTTGCGGGTGTAGTCCATCTGCGGATTGCGCAGAAGCGTTTCGACCGGTGCCTGTTCCACCAGCTCCCCATGTTTCATGACCTGAACCGTGTCGGCAATCTCGGCCACCACACCCATATCGTGGGTGATGAACAGCACGGCGGTGCCGTGTTTGGCCTGAAGCTCGGCAATCAGGCCGAGGATCTGCCGCTGGGTGGTCACATCCAGCGCAGTGGTCGGCTCATCGGCAATGAGCAACTGCGGCTCCAGGATCAGCGCCATGGCAATCATGATGCGCTGGCGCTGGCCACCGGACAGCTGGTGCGGATAGGAGCGGTAGATGCGTTCGACATCGGGCAGATGCACCTGCTCCATGATGTCGAGAACGCGCTGCTTTTTCTCCTTGGCGGACATCCGCTCGTGGGTGTTGAGCACTTCCTCGATCTGCTGGCCCACGCGCATGACCGGGTTCAGAGCCGTCATCGGCTCCTGAAACACCATGGAGAGATGCCGGGCGCGCATGTCGCGCATCTGGCGGCCGTTGAGATCCAGAAGGTTGCGGTCCTGAAGCAGGATCTTGCCGCCGGTCACTTCCAGGGCGGACTTTGGCAACAGCCCCATGGCAGCCAGAGAGGTGACGGATTTTCCGGACCCGCTTTCCCCAACAAGGCAGAGGGTTTCCCCTGCCCTGATCTTAAAGGAAATGCTGTTGAGCACGGGCTTGGCTGTTGGGTTCCCGGTCAGGCCAACGGTCAGGTTCTCGATGGAAAGCACCGGAGGCACGCCCTCGAAGGATTTTGTGCTGAACTTCATGGCTCAGGCCTCCCGTTTCTTCAGACGCGGATCCAGAAGATCGCGGGCGGTGTCGCCAAGGAGATTGATCGACAGGATGCAGAGGGAGAGCATCAGCCCCGGCCAGAAGATCAGCATGGGCTTGATCTGGAAGTAGAGCCTGCCCTCGGCCATGATGTTGCCCCAGGTCGGGATTTCGGTGCTGACGCCTGCTCCCAGGAAGGACAGGATCGCTTCCACCAGGATCGCCGAGGCGCAGATATAGGTCCCCTGAACGGTCAGCGGTGCCAGCGTGTTGGGCATCAGGTGCTGCCAGAGGATCTTCGGCATGGAAGACCCGAGCGCGATTGCCGCTTCCACATAGGGCTCTTCGCGGGAGGTCAACACGACGGAGCGCACGAGGCGCACCACACGCGGAATTTCCGGAATGGTGATGGCGCAGATCACGGACCAGAGGCTTGGCCCGTTGAGCGCGACCAAGGCAATCGCCAGCAGGATCGACGGGATCGCCATGAGGCTGTCCATAATCCGCATGATCACCGCATCGGCTGTGCGGAAGAACCCGGAAACGAGACCGATCATGAGGCCCAGGCCGACGCTGACCAGCGCCGCGCCGACACCGATGAACAGAGACACCCGCCCGCCCATGACCACCCGCGAGAAGAGGTCACGGCCGAAGGCATCAGTTCCAAGCGGATAGGTCTCGCTCGGTCCCTTGAGGCGGTGAAGCGCATCGATCGCCAGCGGATCGTGGGGAATGTAAAGCGGCGCAAACAGCGAGGCGAGAACGATGATCAGCAGAACGACCGCTGCAATCATCGGCCCGGTGCCAAGACGCATGCGCCGGGGCAAGGACAGGAGGCGCAGCACCGGCTGGAGATGGGACACGGCTTGAGAAGGAGCTGTCATCAGTACCGGATCCTCGGGTCAATCAGGCTGTAGGACACGTCGATCAGAAGGTTGATGAAGACGTAGATGGCACTGGTCAGAAGGATCATGGCCTGGATCACCGGATAGTCACGGGCCAGAATGGCATCCACGGTCAGGCGTCCGATGCCGGGAATGTTGAAGACACTCTCTGTCACCACCACGCCGGAAATCAGCAACGCGAAGCCTGTTCCGATGATAGTCAGGATCGGCACGGCGGCGTTCTGCAGCGCATGGCGGAACAGGACCACTGTCTCGCTGACGCCCTTGGCACGGGCGGTGCGCACGAAATCCTCGCCCAGCACTTCCAGCATGCTGGCGCGGGTCATGCGGGCAATCAGCGCGACATAGATGGTGGCCAGGGTCAGACAAGGCAGGATCGCCTTGGACAGGAACTTGGCGAAATCCTTTGAGGGCGCCGTATAGCCCTGCACCGGCAGCCATCTGAGTTCGATGGAGAAAACCTGAATAAAGATATATCCGATGACAAAGACTGGCACGGAAAAGCCCAGAACCGAGAAGCTCATCACTGCGTAATCCGCCCAGGTCCTGTGCCGCCAGGCGGCCAGAACGCCCATGGGAACGGCCAGAAGAACGGAGAGGATGATGGTCATGATCGCGATGTTGATGGTCGGCCAGATCCGGTCCGCGATCATGCTGGACACGGAGGTGTTGGAAATCAGCGAGATGCCGAGGTCGCCCTGAAATAGATGCCCAACCCACGTGGCGAACTGCACCGGCAGCGGATCGTTCAGACCGAGGGAGGTGCGGATCTTTTCAAGCTGTGCAGGTGTTGCCGCATCTCCGGCGATGATGGCAGCCGGGTCGCCCGGGGTCAGCCGCAGCAGCAGGAAAACAAACACCGCGACAATGGTGATCACCGGTATTACGGCCAGAACACGTCGGAAAATATAGCCTATCATCGGCGTTCAAGGGCCTTTCAGGATCTTGAGGTCGGAGGATCAGGCGGACCGGAGCACAAGGCCCCGGTCCGCCCGGCTGAACATGCGGCGTGTCAGTCCTCTTTTTTCACATTCCAGAAGACCGGCACCGGCGACGGGATCATATCGACCAGCTTGGTGCTGCGGGCCTGAGGCGAGAGATACTGGCCAAGCGGAATGTAGTTGACCACATCAAGCGCATGGGCCTGGATCAGCTTCGCCACGGCAAGCTGTTCTTCCGGGGTTTCCGCCTTGATGAAGTCCTTGCGCAGGGCTTCAAGTTCCGGATCTGTCGGCCAGCCGAACCAGGCATCATTGCCACGGCCGTTGAGCATCGGGTTGATCAGCGGCGTGTTGATTTCCGGAACGCCCCAGTTGGTGAAGAACAGGTTCCAGCCGCCTTCTGACGGCTTGGACTGGCTTGCACGGCGGGTCACCAGCGTCTGCCAGTCCATCGGCTGCATGTCGACGTTGAAGCCGGCATTGCGCAGGGCCTGAGCTGCCACGATCGGCTGGGCGGAGATGGTCGGAACGTCCGTCGGCTGCATCAGGATGACCGGCGTGCCGTCATAGCCGCTTTCGGCGAGAGCCTTCTTCGCGCCCTCGATGTCGCCGCCGTTGATCAGGGTTTCAGCGCCGGTTTCATCCGCCAGCGGCGTGCCGCAACCGAAGACCGCCCCGCAGACCTTGTAATAGTCCGGGTTGCCGATCAGCGTTCCCAGAACCTCCTGCTGGCTCAGGGCCATCAGGGCCGCCTTGCGCACCTTCACATTGTCGAAGGGCGGATAGAGGAAGTTCATCCGGCCCATGGTCTGGTAGCCAAGCGGGTCGCGCACTTCGGCAACAACCTCGTCACTTCCCTCCAGGATCGGCAGAAGATCCACCGGCACCTGTTCCATGTAGTCGATTTCACCGGAGAGCAGCGCATTGATGGACGTCTGGCTGTCGGGCATGGTCACCCACTTGACCTTGTCCACGTTGACAACCTTGCCACCGGCCATCCAGCTCGCCGGCTCGGAGCGCGGCACGTATTCCTTGAACTTCTCGTAAGTCACGCTGACGCCGGGCTGATACTCAGCCTCAACGAACTTGAACGGACCAGACCCGATGAAGCTGGTGATGGAAGTGTCGACAGGGGTCGCTGCCACACTGGCCGGCATGATGAACGGCGGCAGAGCGGACTGTTTCGCGATCGTGTCGATCAAGGGCGCGTAGGGCTCCTTCAGCGTCCAGACGAGGGTCTTGTCGTCCTTGGCCTCCAGGCTTTCGGTCACATCGAAGATCAGCTGACCACCGGAGTCCTTCTGTCCCCAGCGCTTGAGCGACGCAGCCGCATCGGCAGCTGTTACGGGAGCCCCATCATGGAACAGCAGGCCGTCGCGCAGGGTGAAGGTATAGACCTTCTTGTCCGGGGAGATTTCCCAGGAGGCCATCTGCGGCTGCGGCTTGAAGTTCTCGTCCACGGCGACAAGCACGTCATAGATCATATAGGCGTGGTTACGGACGATATGGGCGGTGGTGATCACCGGATCGACCACGCGCAAGCCGGAGTGCATCACCGCGGTGATGACCTTTTCTTCGGCTTGTGCTGCTGTTCCGAGCCCTGTTCCGGCAAGGAGCACGCCTGCGATGAGACCACTGGCTGCCCGGTGGGTCATGCCGGACCAGAAGCCTTTCGGTTTCGCCTGTTTTTGAACCCTGTCTCTTACACTCAACATGTCTTTTCCTGTCTGGTTAGGTGATGTTTTGTGTTTTGATTTTTCCCGGCCTGTTTCCGGCCGGTTGAGTGCGGGCGAAGCGCAGGGCCGCAAGAGTGGCCCCGTGCACCCGGATCGGTCAATGCGCCTGTCCCGCCGCCAGCGGCACAGGCGCGCGGAAAGCTGGGCCGCACGGGGACATGCGGATGCCTTCCCTCAGGTTTTCAAACGGCAGATCGCTTGCAAGCAGAGCCATCGGTCCCGGTGACTTGCAGACCAGGATCGTTTCGGCAATCGGCGTGAAATCCGCCCGGAAATGCACAGAGCTCTTGTTGACGAGAATGGCCTGTTCTGTCGGCTCGATCCCGACAAACCGGTACATGGACTGGTCGGCAAGCTGCACCTTGCGGCTTGCGAGAACCACCCGAACACCGCCAATCTTCAAACAGGCCGAGGGACCAAGGCTCATATGCGAGGCGCCGAAGAACGGGCCGGTCGCGGTGAATTCCCCGTCAGAGAGTTTTTCGACCGTGAAAGTTGCCGTGAACGGCTCATCTCCGGCAACGCCGGACTTGCCGCCGAGGGTCAGCGTGACATCAGCCCCCTCACCGGCTTCATGAGCTTTCTGCGCCGCCTGGGGATCTACAATCAGCCCGATGGCAGCCTTCTGCGCATCAGCCCCGACCAGGGCACGGAGAATTCCCGCGGTGTTGGAATCCCCTCCGGCTCCGGGATTGTCCTGGGTATCGGCAATGACAACAGGCTTTTCTGCTCCCCGGCTCAGACTTTGCGCCAGCGCCACGCAGGCGTCCGGCTCATATGCTTCGCCCTTGAAATCCGCTTCCTTCTCCAGAACTGCGGATACAAACCTGTGAGCGGCGGCGGCCGCCGCTGCCTCATCCTCAGCGTAAACCAGAACCGAGGGGCAACAATCGGCGAAATCGGCCGCCGGAAAGCCCATCAGGAAGGACGCGCTGAACACTTCACCCGCTTCCAGTCCGGCCAGGTCTGCATAAAGGCTCTTAGCCGGCTCAATATCCGTGCACTGCCAGGGAATCGGGATCAGGAACGGGAGCTGACGGAAGGCCTTTGCGATGGGCTTGCCCCGGCTCATCAGTGCGTCCAGCTGAACGGCCGTGCGGTAGCCGGTCTCGGCCATGTCCACATGGGGATAGGTGCGGTAGGCAACCATAACGTCGCTGGCGTCGACCATCTTACCTGTCACATTGCCATGAAGGTCCAGACTGGCGGCAACCGGAATGTCTGGTCCGAGCGCGGCGCGAAGACGGGCAAGGATTTCGCCTTCTCCATCGACCAGATGATCACAAACCATGGCGCCATGCAAATCGATATAAAGCCCGTCCAGAGGCCCAGCTGCCTTCAGGCGTTCGATCAGTTCGCCAAGGATCCGTTCGAAGGCGTCTTCTTCCACATGGGCGGAGGGAATGGCGACGGCCCAAAGCAGCGGCACCAGTTCCCAGCCAGCCTCTTCGGCAAACCTCACCGCCCCTGCAACGCCGATGTTGACACCCTTGCTGTGGCTCAGGACCTCAGATCCACGGCTGAGCGGAATGTGACCGCCGCCTTCCTCGAAATGAGAAAATGTTGCAGGTGAAGGTGCGAAGGTATTGGTTTCATGAAGAAACCCTGCAACAGCCACACGTCTGGTCACTTCAAACCGCCTCCGCTCTGCCCGAGATCATTTCAACCGGATCCGTGAACCACCCGACGGTGGTCTTGCGTTCCGCGCTGCGCCAAATCTTGTCTTGAATCGGAGTATCGCTATGCGATACAGTCGTATCTATGTTCATGCTAGATGGTTTTTCAACCTCTGGTCAATCGCCGGACCGGCTTATTTGAAGGCACCATGAGCCCAAATTATTTGCGATCGCTGCCCAGAACACCGCCAGAGAATGGCGAGACTGAAAAGGATGCTCTTTTCGTTCAGTCGATTGCGCGGGCCATGGATGTTCTGTCGATCTTTCATCAGATCGACCGGCCGCTTTCCTTGCAGGAAATCAGCTCTCTGACGGGCCTTGGCCGGAGCAATGTCCAGAGGATTGTCTTCACCCTCCGCTCGCTTGGCTACATCACCCGCGATCCGGATGACCGGGGCTATGTTCCCGGCCTCAGACTGCTTGACCATTCCCTCGACTTTCTCCGGCTCAACCCGGTCGTGGTAAAGGCAACCCCGATCCTGCTCGAATTGCGCCGGGCCGTCCGGGAAAGGGTCGATCTGAGCATCTGGGACGATTTGCGGCTGGTCTACGCCTCCCGGCTGCAAAGCAAGCGCGAGATCCTCACATCGACCTTCATCGGCTACAGCGTTCCGGTGTTTTGCGTCTCCGGCGGCTGGGCCATTCTCTCCCAGCTTGGAGAGGACGAAGCCGACAGCATCCTGACCCGCTCCCGCAGGAAGGCGGTCACGCCCAAAACCCTGACGGACCTCGGCGCGCTCAAGGAAAAGATCCGGGAAACCCGCGAAGCCGGTTACGCGACCGCGCTCGAGCAGGTTCTGCCGGGAGAAATCGCCATCGGCGCGGCCATTCTTGATCAGGCGCAACGGCCCGTTGCCGCCATCCATGTGGCCGGTTCCCTGTCCGAATGGACGCCCGAGGACTTCACCCGGCAGTTCGCGCCGCTTCTGGTCCAGGCCGCCCGGACCATCAGCCGGGGATAAGGCAGGAGCCGCCCTCCAGGTACCGCCCGGCATCACGACGCAATCACCGGCCAGTTGGTGATCGGACCCCGCCAATCCTCGAAGGCCTTGGCAAGGCGCAGCACGGTCAGGTCCTCAAACCGTGGCGCGACGATCTGGAGACCGATCGGCATGCCCGATTTCGAGAACCCGCAATTGATGGAACAGGCCGGCTGGTCGCCCATGTTCCAGGGCATGGTGAAGCAGATATGCTCGAAGGGCAGCGCCGGATCATTCGTCGGTGACGCCCATTCCGCCGGAAAGCTGACGATGGGATTGACCGGCGAAAGAATGGCATCAACCCCATTCAAGGCGCTTGCACAAGACTGGCGCATGGCGAGCATATGATCGAAGCCTGCCGCGACAGAAGCCCCGTCGATCTCCGCCGCAGCACTGGCCCAATCCAGAATATAGGGCAGGATCTTCGAGCGCGCCTCTTCGCTCAGTTTCTGCATCTGGGTCCAGAACCGGGCACGCCAGAACGTGTCGAGGCCATCCAGATTTTCCCGCGTCAGCAAGGGGCCAAGTTCGATGATCTCCGCGCCCTGCTCTTCGAACATGCGGGCAGCGGCGAGCACCGCATCACGCACGTCCGGATCGGCCTTCAATCCGGTTCCAGCGTCCAGGATCAGCCCGATTTTCATGCCCTTCACATTTGCAGAAGCAACATCATAGTCGAGTGCCTCAAAGGGAACGGAGGTTGCATCGCGCCAGTCCGGCCGCGTAATGACCGGCATGACCATGAGACTGTCATCGACGGTACGGGTCATCGGGCCAACGCAGCGGCCCGGATAATAGGGATAGACCGGCACCCGCCCCTGGGTCGGCTTGAAGCCGAAAAGCCCGGTCCAGCCAGCGGGCAGCCGCACGGACCCGCCAATGTCGGTTCCAATATGCAAGGGACCGTAGCCGGCAGCCCCGGCGGAGGCCGCTCCGGCGCTGGACCCGCCCGGATTGGTGCTGAGATCCCATGGATTGCGGCTCAGCTGGTGGAAGGTGGAAAGCCCGGAGCTCAGCATGCCGTAATCGGGACAAGTGGTCTTGGCGAAGATGATCGCGCCATCTTCCTTGAGCCTTGCGGCTGTCGGCGCATCCGCATCGGCAGGCACCAGTTCGGTTGCTGCCGTGCCCATGGGGACCGGATCTCCCTTGGTGGCAATCAGCTCCTTCAGCGTGACGGGCACACCATCGAGCGCGCCATCCGGCTCGCCCTTGAGCCATCTCTGTGTCGCCTCTTCCGCCTGTGCCATTGCCTGTTCTGGCCTGTAGTCATAGAGCGCGCCCACCTTCGGCTCGCTCGCCTCCACCCTTGCGCAGACCGCTGCCATGTAGTCGCTCGGCGATACGGTCTTGCCGGAAAAAGCCTTCAGAAGATCGCGCACTCCAAGATCAAGTAAGCCGCTCATTGCACCATCCGGTAACGTCAAGGAAGAGGAGGGAAATCCGGCAGTTTGCCACCGGTTTCCAGTCGGGGAAGAAGGCGCTTTGCATCGCCTGCATCCAAACTCTGCCCGAACTTTCCGTGTAAATTCAACGACGATATTGTGACCGCAGTGCTACGGTTTCCGTTGCACTCATCCCATGCGCCCCGTTTCTCCATAGGATCGCAACCGGGCCTCCAGATAGGCAGAAAGCTTTTCGGCGGCAAAGCTCAGGGAACGCCCCTGCGGAAGGCTCAGCTGGATCAGCGTGTCGATGGCCGCATCCTTCGCCAAGGGCCGGACAACCAGCTCTCCGGAGCGGACCTCCCGCGCAACGGAAATCTCCGGCAGGATGAGGATGGCAGCCCCTTGCCGGGCAAGTTCCTTCTGGATGGTGACGGAGGGCGTCGTGAACACCACGTCTGCGGGTGATCTTCCGGCGGCAGACAGCCGCTCTTCAAAGGCCTGCCGCAGGCTGAAGCTTGTGTCCGGCATGGCCAGAGGATAGGCGCAAAGTGTCTCCAGGGAGAGTTCCTGCAATCCGGCAGCAGGATGGGCAGGCGACAGGATCGCCGCGTGCCGGACCGGAACACGGCTGCGGGCGGCGACCTTCGGCTCGCAAGGGGAAAACAGGGTCAGCGCCATGTCGGCATCGCCCTCGTGCACAGCCTTCAGGGCCTCAGTGGCGGACCCTTCCAGAAGCCTGGCCCGTATCGCCGGAAAGTCTCTTGAGAATCCGGACAGCACTCCGGCCAGAATGGCCCCGCCCGTTGCTCCGTTGACATAGACGGTCACCTCCCCGCGCTGGAGGCCGCGCATGTCGTCGATGAGCTGGCGGGCAAGGTCGAACTCCCTCATGGCGCTTCGCGAGCGCCGCACCAGAAGCTCACCGGCTGCGGTCAGTTCAATCCCGCGGGCGGTCCGGTCCACCAGCGGCGCGCCGAAATGATACTCGAGATTTTCAAGCTGCCGGCTGATGGCGGTCGGAGAAACGCCAAGGTTCTGCGCTGCTTCGCGTATCGAGCGGCAGCGGGCAAGTTCGTTGAAATAGGCGATAGCTTGAAGCTGCATGGCGTCCGATCCTGAAAACTCCGGCGGGCTGAAGGGCAGAAGGCCTGCCCCGCATCTCAACTCCAGCACACAAACACCATGCCTTGCAAACGGGAAAGAAATAACGAATTCAAGCCATTCGCGAAGATCTTCGAGACTCCATCCGCTTGCCCAATCTTTAACCTGCCCGGATAAATTTCCGCCTAGAAAAGCAACCGAAAAACTTTTGTTTTGGTTTGTGTAAGGCAGGTAAAAGTGACAGGCTGTCGACCCTAGACGATCCAGGAGCAGACTTCGCATGGCGATCACGGCGGCAATCAGGCATCTAACCCACTACCGCTACGACAGACCCGTAACATTGGGACCGCAAATCATCCGGCTCCGCCCTGCGCCCCACAGCCGGACACGGGTCATTTCCCATTCGCTTAAGGTCAGTCCAGACCCCCATTTCGTCAACTACCAGCAGGATGCCTATGGCAACTGGCTGGCCCGTTATGTTTTCCCGGAGCCAGTGCGCGAGTTGAAGATCGAGGTCGATCTCGTCGCGGATATGACCGTCTACAATCCGTTCGATTTCTTCGTCGAGGAAACTGCCGAAGAATGGCCTTTCTCCTATCCTGAAGAGATCCAGGACGATCTGTCGATCTACCGGCAGGCGGAGCCCGCGGGACCGAAACTCGCTGCGCTTCTGGAGAGCGTCGACAAGACACCCCGGCGGACGGTCGATGTGATCGTCGGGCTGAATGCCCGCCTGTCGCAGGAGATCGACTATGTGATCCGCATGGAGCCGGGCGTGCAGACGCCCGAAGAAACCCTGACAGTGGGCAAAGGCTCCTGCCGGGACACAAGCTGGCTGCTCGTTCATGTGCTCCGGCATCTGGGTTTTGCCGCCCGCTTTGTCTCCGGCTATCTGATCCAGCTGAAGCCGGATCTTATTTCCCTCGATGGCCCTGCGGGTACAGATCACGACTTCACCGATCTCCATGCCTGGTGCGAGGTCTACCTGCCGGGCGCCGGCTGGATCGGCCTGGACCCGACCTCCGGACTTCTGACCGGCGAAAGCCATATTCCCCTCTCGGCCACGCCGCATTACCGAAATGCCGCACCGATCTCCGGCGTCGCCAGCTACGCCGAGGTGGATTTCAGCTTCGACATGCAGGTCTCCCGTGTTGCCGAGCACCCGCGCATCACCAAGCCGTTCTCGGAAGAAAGCTGGTCCGCTCTCGATGAGCTGGGCCGCAAAGTGGATGCGGCCCTGGAGGCGGGCGACACCCGGCTGACCATGGGCGGGGAGCCGACCTTCGTCTCCATCGATGATTTTGAATCGCCGGAATGGAACACGGATGCGGTTGGCCCGCAGAAGCGGGCCCTCGCAGACCAGCTGATCCGCCGCCTGCGTGAACGTTTCGCGCCGGGCGGCTTCCTGCATTACGGCCAGGGCAAATGGTATCCGGGCGAAACCCTGCCCCGCTGGACCTTCTCGCTTTACTGGCGCCGGGATGGAAAGCCTGTCTGGTCGAAGCCGGAGCTGATTGCGGCAGAGAAGGAAGACACTGGCGTCACCGCCGGGGATGCGGGAAATCTCGTCCGGGAAATCGCCAGCCAGCTGATGGTGGATCCGGATAATGCTGTGCCCGCCTTCGAGGACCCTGCGGAATGGGTGCTGAAGGAAGCCAATCTGCCGGAAAATGTCACACCGGAGAACTCCAAGCTGAAGGACCCGGAAGAACGGTACAGGATCGCGAAGGTCTTTGCCCGTGGCCTGACCGAGCCGGCGGGTTTCGTCTTGCCGATCCAGCGCTGGCAGACACAGGCGCGGGATCACCGCCGCTGGCAGTCGGAAAAATGGAAACCACGGCGCGGTCATGTTTTTCTCGTGCCGGGCGATAGTCCTGTGGGCTACCGCCTGCCGCTCGGCGCCCTGCCCTTTGTGCCGCCCTCCCAGTATCCCTATGTGAACACCGCCGACCCGACCGTCCCCCGGCCGCCTCTACCGGACCGGCTGAAACCGGAGATCCCGGCAGCGGCGGATCCCGATCAGAAGCGCGCGCATTTCACGCCGGGCGGTGAGCTGCAGGACCGGGTCGAGCAGCATCTCGACCTGTCGTCCTCGTCCGTGCGCACGGCCCTTGCCGTCGAACCGCGCGACGGGCGGCTGTGTGTCTTCATGCCGCCGGTGGAGCGGGTGGAAGACTACCTGGAACTGCTTGAGGCCGCGGAAAAAGCTGCCGAGACCCTGGGTCTCAAGGTGCATATCGAAGGCTATGCTCCGCCCCATGATCCGCGCATCAATGTGATCCGGGTCGCGCCCGATCCGGGCGTCATCGAGGTCAATATTCACCCGGCCTCGAACTGGCAGGACTGCGTCGAGATCACCAACGCGGTTTATGAGGAAGCCCGCCAGTCTCGGCTCGGCGCGGACAAGTTCATGATCGACGGCAAGCATGTGGGCACCGGCGGCGGCAATCATGTGGTTGTTGGCGGGGCAACGCCCATGGACAGCCCGTTCCTGCGCCGTCCGGACCTGTTGCGCTCACTGATCCTCCATTGGCAGCGGCACCCGAGCCTGTCCTACCTGTTCTCCGGCCTGTTCATTGGGCCGACCAGCCAGGCTCCGCGCATCGACGAGGCCCGCCATGACGGTCTTTATGAGCTGGAGATCGCGCTCGACC
The DNA here is from genome assembly GCF_014842915.1 of Roseibium litorale. Taxonomy (GTDB): domain Bacteria; phylum Pseudomonadota; class Alphaproteobacteria; order Rhizobiales; family Stappiaceae; genus Roseibium; species Roseibium litorale. Next base: position 336,294 of record NZ_JACYXI010000002.1, read on the forward strand.
AGATCCCCCATCCGGACAATGGCGTTCCGCCGCTGCCCTGGCTGACGGACCGGCTGCTGCGCAACCTTCTGACCGACGTCACCGGCAACACGCACCGGGCGGAGATCTGCATCGACAAGCTTTATTCCCCCGATGGCCCGACCGGACGCCTCGGTCTGGTGGAATTCCGGGGTTTCGAGATGCCGCCGGATGCCCGCATGAGCCTTGCCCAGCAGTTGCTGATCCGTGGCCTGATCGCCCGGTTATGGAAAGCGCCAGCCACTGGCACCTTCAGCCGCTGGGGCACCAGCCTCCATGACCGGTTCATGCTGCCCCATTTCATCTGGGAGGATTTCCTGGATGTGCTTGCGGACCTCAAGACCCATGGCTTTGCCTTCAGACCCGAGTGGTACGAAGCCCAGTGCGAGTTCCGCTTCCCCTTCTGCGGCGAAATCGAACTGGAGGGCGTGCATCTGGAGCTTCGCCAGGCCCTTGAGCCCTGGCATGTGCTGGGGGAAACCGGCGCGATTGGCGGCACGGTCCGCTACACGGACAGCTCAACTGAGCGGCTGCAGGTCAAGCTGACCACGGCCAATCCGGACCGCTACATTGTCACTTGCAACCAGCGGAAAGTGCCACTCAAAAAGACGGCAACCAACGGTGTTTCTGTGGCGGGCGTTCGCTACAAGGCCTGGCAGCCTGCCATGGCAATGCATCCGGTTCTGCCAATTGACGCACCGCTCACATTTGACGTATTCGACACCTGGTCTGGACGGGCACTGGGCGGATGCGTCTATCATGTCGCTCATCCGGGCGGCCGGAACTACGATGTTTTCCCGGTCAATGCCAATGAGGCGGAAGCCCGCCGCCTGGCCCGGTTCGAAAAGCACGGCCACACGCCCGGAGGTTACTGGCCGCAGGTGGAATACTCCCATGAGGAATTTCCAATGACACTCGACATGCGCCGGAAGGCAGGCATCTGACCATGAACACCAGACCGGACCCGGCCTGTATCAGCGACTACGGCGACTTGCTCGGCACCTACAAGACAGTGCCGGGTATTTCCGATGAGCTGATGGATTCCAGCGGTGCGGTGCGTCCCGTCTGGCAGTCTTTCCTGCGGGAGCTGGCGCAGCTTCCCGAAGAGGCGCTGGAACTAAGTCTGTCTCGCGGCAATCAATATCTGCGCGATGCCGGTGTGTTCTTCCGCCACTATGGGCCGGGCGATGACACGGAACGCGAATGGCCGCTCAGCCACGTTCCCCTCCTGATCGATGAAGACGAATGGGCGGAGATCGCGGCGGGCCTGGTCGAACGGGCAGACCTTCTGGAACAGGTCATGGCGGATGTCTATGGCCCCAACCGGCTAGTGGCCGAAGGCCGCCTGCCGCCATCACTTCTGGCAGCAAACCCGGAATGGCTGCGGCCTATGGCCGGTGTGCCGCCACGCGGCGGCCATTACCTGCATTTTATTGCCTTCGACATTGGACGTGGACCCGATGGCCAGTGGTGGGTTCTGGGCGACCGGACACAGGCGCCGTCAGGTGCGGGCTTTGCCCTTGAAACCCGGATGGCGATCTCGCGCAGTTTTCCGGGCATGATGACCCGCTCGAATGTGGAGCGTCTCGCTGGCTTCTTCCGGACATTCCGGGACACCCTGCTCAACATGCGGCCCGATGACAGCAGCCGGGTGGCGATCCTCAGCCCCGGGCCGATGAACGACACCTATTTCGAGCATGCCTATATCGCCCGCTATCTCGGCTTCATGCTGGTGCAGGGACAGGATATGGCTGTGCGCGACGGCGAGCTGATGGTGCGTACCGTCGCGGGCTTGCGCCCGGTCTCCGTGCTCTGGCGGCGCTTGGATTCGATCTGGTCCGATCCTCTGGAACTGGAGGAAATGTCGCGTCTTGGCACGCCCGGCCTTCTGTCCGCCTTGCGGGCAGGCTCCTTCACGATGATCAACGCCCTGGGCTCCGGTGTGCTTGAGATGCGTGCGCTCATGGCCTTCATGCCGGGTATCGCCGAGCACTTCAACGGCCGGCCGCTGCAGCTGCCAAACATCGCGACCTGGTGGTGCGGCGGCGCGCGCGCAAGGGACTATGTGAAGGCCAACGCGGAGCGGATGACGATTGACGATGCCCTGTCGACCCGCCTGCCCTTCGATCATGGCGATCAGGTGGTAATCGGCGGACGCACCACGGATGGCGGCTTGGTCGCACCGGAGTGGATTGACGCAAAAGCAGAAAAGCTGGCTGCGCAGGAGATCGTCTCCCTGTCGACCGCACCAGCGCTTGTTAACGGCAGGCTTGAACCCCGGCCCATGAGCCTGCGTGTTTTCCTGGCCCGCACACCGGACGGCTGGCAGGTCATGCCTGGCGGCTTCGCCCGTATTGGCCACTCCGGCAGCAGCACGGACATTTCCATGCAACGCGGCGGTTCCGTCTGCGATGTGTGGGTGGTGGCTAAGGAGCCCGTGAAGAACGAAACCCTGCTTGAGCAGCCTGACAAGCCTTTCCACCGCAGCACACTTGGCGTCCTGCCCAGCCGGGCTGCCGACAATCTTTTCTGGCTCGGCCGGTATGTGGAACGGGCAGAAGAAAAAATGCGGTTGCTCCGGGCCTATCATCTGCGCCTTGCCGAGACGGATCTCGCAGATCTGCCCCTTTCGGCGTTCCTGGCCACCCATCTGGAAGGGCTTGGGCTTTCTCCGGCAGAGCCGCTGCCGGCCGGTCTGATCAGCGATATCAGCGCGGCGCTCGCCAGTGCCGGTCAGATCCGTGACCGCTTCTCGACAGATGGCTGGAACGCTCTTGCCGATCTGCTCCAGACCGTCCAGTCCATGGCGCCAAGGCTCAAGCCCGGTGACGATACGGCCCGGGCCATGGGCGTCCTGTTGCGCAAGATTTCCGGCTTTACAGGTCTGGTGCATGAGAACATGTACCGGTTTATCGGCTGGCGTTTCCTGACCATCGGCCGCGCCATCGAGCGGACCTGGGCCACCTCCGGCTTTCTGGCCGGCTTTACCCATCCGGATGCTCCGGAAGGTGCGCTGGATCTGGCGATTGAGGCGGGGGATTCCATCATGACCCACCGCCGCCGCTATGCCGTGTCGACCAGCCGCAACACGGTGATCGACCTTTTGCTTCTGGATGCCATGAACCCGCGCTCGGTGCTGTATCAGCTTCAGGCCATCAAGGAGCATCTGGGTTTCCTGCCGGTCGCCGATGACCATGGTGCTGCCGTGCCTCCTTTGCTGCGCAATGTCATGACGCTGGAAACAGAACTCGCGGTGTCCTCGCCTGAAGAAGTGACGCCGGAAAGGCTCAACGGAATTGCCGCGGAAACCGCGCAATTCTCGGCTCTTCTATCCCGCTCCTATCTCGGTTAGGTGCAGCCTTGATCTACGATATCACGCTCCGCATCACCTATTCCTACGACAGCATGGCCGATGCTGATCATCAGATCCTGCGCATGATCCCCGCGGATCTGCCGGGAGAGCAGCGGGTCATCCTGAGCAACCTGTCTATCGAACCGCAGCCTTGTGAACGCCTCGGGCGGCAGGATTTCTTCGGCAATGGCTGTGTCGATATCGCCTTCAGCGACCCTGTGTCGGAGACCGTCTTCGTGATGAAGTCGCGGGTGGAACGGCAGGAGCCCAACAATTTCCTGGACGAATCTCCCGATCTTGCTGGACTGGCTGATGAACTTGACAGCTTTCAGTCCGTGGCTGGGCTCTCCCCCCACAATTTCCGTTTCAACTCGCCGCGCATAGAGCGCGATACGGAAATCGGCGACTGGGCGCGGGGACTCATAAAGGAAGGGCAGTCCGTACTGGCCATCGCCGATGCAGTCTGCATGGCTATTCATAGCGAGATGACCTTCGATCCGGAAGCGACCACGGTCGATACGCCCGTGCTTAAGTCCTTCAAGGGACGCCGGGGGGTCTGCCAGGACTATACCCACATTGCCATCTCCGCCCTGCGCGATCTCGGCATTCCGGCCGGTTACGTAAGCGGCTTTCTTCGCACCATTCCACCGGAAGGCCAGCCCCGGCTGGAAGGTGCCGATGCCATGCATGCCTGGGTCATGGCCTGGTGCGGCAGCTCCATGGGCTGGGTTGAATTTGACCCGACCAATGCCATGCGCGCAGGGCTGGATCATGTGGTTATCGCCCGTGGACGTGACTATTTCGATGTCGCGCCGGTCAAGGGTGCCCTTCGCACCGCAGGTTCGCAGACAACCACCCAAGCCGTGGATATGATCGCGGGCTGATCTCCCGTCTCAGGAAATCAGCCCGCAATTTCATCTCGATACCGTCAGAACTTGTAGCCGAGCTTGAAGCTGACCGCCTGGCCGACGGCGCTGTCGCTGAACTGGCCATCGTAGCGCAGTTTGGCCTCAAAGCCGTTGTCGCCAAGCAGATCCAGACCCAGACCAATCGTTGCCGACACATCCTCCCGCTCCAGTGTCAGCTTGCGCGGGTTCAGACCCGCCAGGCTGTCCGGAAGGAAGCTCGTGAGATTGCTGTCGTTGAGGGCAAACCGGGCGCCTGCCTCGAGATAGGGCCGGAAGGTGAAACCGTCCTGCAACTTGAAATCCCGGCCAAAGCGAACCGCCGGGCGGAAATCGAACAGAGCATGATCGGCTTCCTTAACCTGAAGGTTCAACGAGCCTGCCCCCCGCTCCCGGTAGCCATAATCATGGATCCAGTGGGCGTCGAGGTCCGCCAGTGGCATGACGTTGAAGCTGCCGAACTCGAACAGATACGCCAGCCGCAAACGGGTGCTGAGCGAGGCAGCCCGCTGATGCGAGGTTGCAAAACTGGTGCCTGCGCTCGTATCGATCCGCCGGGTGGCGTCCGCTTCGCTGTAAGCGCCAACCAGAGATGCGGCTGCCAGCCAGGGGCCGTCGGTGTATTTCAGCACGGCACCTGCCAGATACCGCTCGCCATCACTGTTGACGGTACGGCCGTCCAGGGACGTCCCCTGGAACCCGGCAGAAACACCAAGACGCCAGGTGTCCGACAAGGCGGCCTGATGGCCGATCGCGAAACCGGCACTGCGGCTGGTTGCGTTCGTATCGAAGCTCTTCTCGTTGGAAGCCAGCCCCTTGATCCAGGTACACTCACCCTCGCGGATCGCGGCAAAGCTGCCGGACGCCATGCCGCAGCTCAACATGGCCGAGGCACCTGCACTGGCGGCAGCGGCATGATTTTCGGCAGTCTGGTAGTGCTGGGTCGGATCCAGCGCCGCAAGCTTGGCATCAAGCTCCGCCTGATTACGGGCATTGGCGACATCCAGCGCCAGAGTGTGCAGCCCCGTATCAGACGCCGCAACCGCCGCACCACTCGTCCAGCTCTCCACAGCCGTCTTGATGGTGCTGAGCGCCGTTGCGTCATTGCCGCTGACGCTGGCCCGGCTGAAGTCGAGATCAACACCGGTTAGCGTCACGTCATTGTTGTCGAGCGAGATCTGGAAGTCCGTGAGCAGACTATCCGTGACCTGCCCAAGACTGCCGTTGAACATATCCGTATCGATGATCTTTTTCGGGCCGGAGAGAGTGCCGAACCCTGACAGCAACGGACGCACCTCCCCATTCAGGGTAAAGGTGCTGGCGTTGATCGTTGCGGCTGTTCCCCTGGCAAGATCGATGGGCAGATAGTGAAGACCGCCGTTCAGAAGGTAGTTGCTGATGCCTGACACACTGCCTTGCACCGTACCACTGTTGATCAGGGTGAAAGACCCGAAATTGCCCTGGATCGCGCCATAGACAGAACCGCCAGCCTCGACAAAAACCGTGCCGCTGCCGTCCAGCTTGATGGCTGCCTGACTGTCGGAAATGCCGTCACCTGCCGTAACGACGGATCCAGCAATGTCGACATAGATGTTGTCAAAAACGTCCTGCGCATAGATGCCATAGCCTTCGCCGCCAATGCCGGTAAAGGACACAAGGCTTGTGCTGTCGACCTCGATGGTGGTGGAAAAGAGATCCTCGGACGTTCCGGCCGGACTTGTGCCATTGGCCGTCCGGACCGCAGCAGCACCCGCACCTGAAGCCGTAACAGCTCCCTTAACTTCGACGGCGAGCCCTGCGCTGTCGCTTGAAGAGGGAGCGGAAACGCCATGGCTGTTTGCAGCAATGGCGTAAATACCGTGAGAGCCTGCACCAGATGTGCTGATCAGGCTGCCGTCAGCCGTTGCCACGTTCACGCGGCCTGACGTGCCGTTTCCGGACAGGATCGTCATGCCATTGTCATCGGCATGCACCACGGCCCCGCCACCTGCGGACTGGGCCAAAATGCCGTAAGCATGGGCCCCTGTGGTCCCGACAGTTCCCTTCAGGGAAACCGTAACATTCCCGCCATCGCCTGCTGTTGCGGAGCCCGGCTCATAAAAATTCACGGAATCCGTGTTCTGATCCGCAATGATCGAGAAACCGCCGCCGCCGCCGACAGACTGCGCAAAAATACCATGAGCTCCAGTGCCGCTTGTGCTGACGACCAAGGCGCTGTCCGCCGTTGCATCGCTGACGGTTACAGCCCCGCCATTGCCATTGCCCCCATCGGTCAGATGAACATTCACGGGCAGTTCTGTACCGGTGATCAACTCGCCGGTTCCCGCGATTCCGCCACCGCCGCCAACGGACTGGGCCAGAATACCTATAGCATGGGTGCCGGTGGTGGTGATTTCCCCGCCCCGGTTCACAGTCACCGTGCCGCCATTGCTGCCGGAACCGCCGCCGCCTCCAAGATGCAGGGACAAGCCGACAGGAATGCCATAGACCCCTCCGGACGATGCCCCGCCTGCTCCGCCGCCGCCGCCGACAGACTGAGCGACAATACCGTGGGACTGGGCTCCGGTCGTTAGAACCGTTCCCGAACCGGCAATATTGACTGAGCCGCCATTGCCCCCAGAGCCGCCGGTTCCGCCGAGTGAGAAGGCGAAGAGCCCTCCGCCCTTGGAGGCATCGCCCTGAGCCGCCGTTCCGCCGCCCCCGCCGATGGACTGGGCAAAGATGCCATAGGAGTTTGCGCCTGATGTCCAGATTCCGCCCTCGCGGGTAACGGAAACCGTTCCACCGTCGCCAGATGCTCCTGCGCTGCCGCCAAGGGCCAGCGAAAAGGTCTTCTTGGAAATGCCTGGAATACTGGGCGAGCTTCCGCCCGACGTTCCACCATCGCCTCCGCCTGCGCCGATGGATTGCGCCAGGATGCCGTTGGAATGATCCCCAACCGTCCGGATCATGCCGGTCTGTGCGTTCGTGGTATTGTCCGTGACGGTGACTGTGCCGCCGTGGTTGCCCGAGCCGCCAGACCCGCCAATGGCGAGCGACACACCATACGTTCCATAGCCGGCAATCGCATAGGAATGCGCGGCCCCGCCGTTGCCGCCGCCACCGCCAATGGACTGGCTCAAAACCCCATGGGAGTGGCCGCCCGAGGTCATGATACTGGAGCTTTTGTCGAGTGTGACGTTAACCGCTCCACCGGTCGCGCCGGTTCCCCCCTCGCCGCCGACAGCAGCCGAGAAGGAATAGGACGTGCCGGGATTGTTCGTACCCGGCTCGTCCCAAGGCACGCTCGGGAACTTCTTGGTCAGCCAGTTCAAAATACCGTTTCGCGCTTCCGTGGGATTGGGCACGAGGGTCGAAACGGCGATGGTCTGGGCACTGCCGCCAGCCCCGCCGCCGCCGCCGATGGACTGGGCCACGACGGCACTGGACTCGTCCCCGCCCGTCATCACGGACGACCCGGCGTCCGCCGTGAAACTCACGGTGCCGCCCGCGCCCCCTGAGCCGCCCCTGCCGCCAACCGCGACACTCGCGGAAACCGCTGTCCCGCCATAAGAATCCGAGCCAGATGAGCGGTTGAGCGCGGCGGCAACAGACAGAGCGGAAACATTTCCGCCGAGGCCGCCGCCACCACCGATGGACTGAAGCACGACGCCAAAGGAATTCGCGCCGTAAGTGACAATGGTCCCTGTGTTGGTCAGACTGACCGAGCTGGCGGTTCCACCTGCCCCGCCGCTGCCGCCAACTGCAACACTCGGGGAGAAGGCCTTTCCGCCGCTTGAGGAGCCGCCCGTACCCGCAGAGACCGAATAGCTGTGCACGTTGCCGCCATGCCCGCCGCCGCCCGCGACGGACTGCGCAACGGCTCCATGAGACTGTGCGCCTTGGGTCAGAATTGAGCCTGACTGGGTGATGGTCACGCTTCCGGCGTCAGCACCGCGCCCGCCGCTGCCGCCGACACCTACCCCGACAGAGGCCGCAGTGCTGCCGAGCGAGGCGGCCACATCCGTAACATTGCCGCCTGAACCGCCGCCGCCGCCGATCGACTGCGCCAGAATGCCTAAGGACTGGCTGGACCAGGTGGAAATCGAACCGGAGTTGTTACCAGTCACCGTGCCGCCATTGCCGCCATCGCCGCCGCTGCCGCCAATGCCGACGGAGACGGAGGCAGCCACTTCGCCGACAGAGGCAGCCACCGTGGTAGACGCGCCGCCTGCCCCGCCGCCACCGCCGATCGATTGCAGCAGCATGGCCGTGCCATGCCGGCCGTATGTTGTCAGATCGCCCGCATTGGTGAAATCAACTGAACTGCCATTTCCGCCAGAACCGCCGTTGCCGCCCACACCAACTGCAACACCCGCACTGGCCCCATCCGGATTTGCGCTGACCGCCACGGAGACGACATTCCCGCCCTTACCCCCGCCGCCGCCGATGGACTGGGCCAGAACCGCATAGGAATGATCACCCTTGTCCTGATTGACCGCCAGCTTGGTGACATCTGACGGCGTCAGAGTGTCACCGGAACTGGTGTCATCGATCAGGGGCTGTTGTCCGGTGATGATGGATGCCCCAGAGTCCACGCTGCCAGTGACAGCCCCTCCTTTGCCGCCAGATCCACCACTGCCGCCGACGGCAACGCTCACCGCGACAGGCCCAAGCGCGACGCTGACCGCAGACCCGCCATGACCGCCGCCGCCGCCGATGGACTGAAGAACGAGGCCATCGGAATTCTGTCCGGAGGCGGTGATATCACCTTTGACGATGCCGGAAACGGCGCCGCCATCGCCGCCGCCGCCGCCCCGTCCGCCGACGGACACGCTCACGATCCCGATCGCGGTCGCGTTGCCGCCCCGGCCACCACCGCCGCCGACCGACTGAGCCAAGACACCGGCGGCGTTCTTGCCGGAGGTTTGCAAGATACCGTCAACCCCCAGATAAACCGCGCCGCCATTGCCACCCTTGCCACCATCGCCGCCGACCGCGACGATGCCCGTCTCGCTGCCACCGTCCCCGCCATTCCCGCCGGTGCTGGAGGCCAAGATACCGGCAGACGAAGCGCCGCTGGTTGTGATTTCGCCCGTGGTGCCGATGGCGACCACGCCCCCGGCGTTGCCGCTGCCGCCATCACCGGAACCGCCGAACCATCCACCGCCGGAGCCGCTGCCGCCACCGCCGCCAAGACTTTCTGCGTCAATACCGGCAGCATTGGAGCCACTTGTTATGATCTTCCCGGCATTGTTGACGTTGACTGATCCGCCGTCGCCGCCAACGCCGCCATCATTTCCTGAAGAGGCCCACGACGCCCCGCCAGCCGCACCACCTTCGCCCCCGATGGAAAGCGCAAGAATACCGGCTTCATTGTCTGCCTTGTTTTGGATCGTACCCGCGCTGTCGTTGATAACGAAAACACCGCCGCCATTGGCGCCGCGGGCACCTTTCCCGCCGTGGCCGCCGATTGCGCCACCGCCAGCCTTGCCGCCATGACCACCGTCACCACCGGTGGAAGCAACGGTCACTGTGCCCGATGCGGGCAAGCCTTCTGGCGTGGCTGTGCTGGTTCCGTTGCTGTTGATCTGGCCGCTATTGGTGAACTTGAGATCACCACCGTCCTGACCCACGTGGCCCGGATGACCCGAGTGGAAGAAGCTCCCATTGCTGCCGTTGGCGCCATCCTCCCCGAAGGAGGTGATCAGAACCATCGGAGAGGTCGAAACCCCGGTCAGACTGCCCCGCGAGGCAATGTCCACGAGAGGCCCATAGACCGGGCTGTCCGTTCCTGTCAGACCCGGAAAGCTGAAGGGGGCCAAGAACGATCCAACAAAAGGATTTTTGCGGAATGCCGACTGGGCAACGATGGACCAAAGCTTGCTGGTGCTTTCCGCCTCTGTAAATCCGTCCGTCTGCAGGGTGATCGGGCGGCCACCCGTCGGAATGACCTGGCCCTCGGCAAAGGCGAGATCGAGATCGACCGCGCCGGAGACCTTGAAAGGACCTCCATAGGGGATTGGGAAAGGCGCCCCGAACAACTTGACGAAGCGCAATCCGGCAAGCGTCAGCTCAATATTGCCTAGGGATTCCGCGATACCGGTTGGAACTGTTTCCCCGGAATGGAGCGTATAGACGATGCGTCCATCGCTCCCTGCCTCGCCCGTCAACCACCACTTGTTCTCCGCCGCCGCGGGCGTTGCCAGAAGACAGAGCGCGGCGGTTCCGAGCAATGCGCTTCTCAAGGGGGACCGGTGCAATCTGCCGTAACGGGAGCAGGTTTTTACGGATTGTCCGTTCGAAGCTTCGGCGTTCATCACTTGCCCCCCGGCGGAATATCACAAGCTGCAGCGGCTGCCATCAGAGCAGGCATCGCGCGGGCAACCCGATCGATCAAAAAACAAAAAACCACGCGGTATACTCTCCGCGCATAAACGAGTCGGCATACACGACCAAAAGAAGACCAGATCTAATCCGGTTGCGCATTATTTTTTTCCAGAAGTTTCCCTTCTTTTCCAGTTACATATTTGTAAGATCCTACGGCACTTCAGCCAATAGCTGATCCGCTCACTGCCCGGCGGGAGGAAAGAACGGGTGCGACCCCGGCAATCGGGTATCCAGCACTATCGATAAGCGGGGAACGATTGCGCAGATTGATCAGATCGGGCCCCCTTAATGAAAACGGCGGATATGCCGTGCACATCCGCCGCGTGTTACACCTGCAAAGATTGGCGGTTCGCTCTATTTCCGGGGAACACCCTTCTGCCTCAACATCCGCTTTTGAGCGGCAATCCGGAACGGCGCATTAGGGGCGCCATAGCCGCTGTAATTTCCGCGGCGCTCGAGCACCTCGAAGAACATGCCGCCGCCAAAAGGCCGGGAATAGATCTGGAAGAACTCGCCGCCGGCGTCCCGGTCATAGAGGATATTGTGCCGTTTCATGAGGGCGAGACGGTCCTCGGCAATGTCAAACCGGCTGACCAGATCCGCATAATAGTTGTCAGGCATCGGCAGCGCCTTGAACCCCGCCTCTTCAAGGGCTTCGGCACTGGCGAAAATGTCTTCAGAGGCAAAGGCCACGTGCTGGACCGGCGCACCGAAACTGTCGGCCAGGAACGAGCCTGCCAGCGTCCGGTGGGTTTCCGCCCCGTTGAGCGTGATCCGGAAGCCCTGCCCGTCCGCTTCGACGGCCTGGCTGCGCACAAGCCCGTCGGGATCGATCACATCCACCATCGGCGATTTGCCCATACGGAAAAGGGATGTGTAGAACAGCGTCCAGCTGAGCATCTCCGTATAGGACATGGTCTGGGCCACGTGGTCGACACGCTTCAGCCCCGCCCCTCCGCTGACCGGCTGGATCATCCGGAATTCGGAGGACCAGACAGAAGACAGTGAGGAGGACCCGTCCAAGAAATGCAGCAGGCTTCCACCAAGACCGCGAATGGCCGGAATGTCGATCTGGCCTTCTGTCAGCGGCTGCTGGAAAGGCTCGGCGCCAAGGGCTGTGGCGCGGGCGACCGTTTCTTCCGCAGAGGCAACTTCCAGACCGATATCGCAGATATTGGTGCCATGAACCGTATAGGTCGTACCCGCAAAATCCCTGGCTTCCTGATTGATGATGATGCGGATATCGCCCTGTTGCCACAGGGTCAGATCTTTGGTGATGTGCTGACCGGTTTCCTGAAAGCCCAGGGTGGTGAGGAAATGGGCAAGATTCCTGGCCTCTTCCCCTTGCGAGGCGAACTCGATGAAAGCCGTTCCGGACACCTTGACCCGCTCCGGCATGTCCGGCAGGTCAACCTGGGCTCCGGGCTCCTTGCGGCGCACGTCATCCATCAGACAGACCAGGGAGCGAAGCCCGTCCTTGGCGACGGACGCCGGGCTGCCGCCCCGGAACTGGTCGTTGAAGATTTCCAGGCTCACCGGTCCCTGATAGCCTGTCGCCATGACGGCCTGCATGAAGGCGGTGACATCCAGATCCCCCTCGCCCGGCATGTTGCGGAAATGGCGGGACCAGTAGAGAAGATCCATCTCGATCAAGGGCGCATCGGCCAGCTGAACGAAGAAGATCTTGTCGGAGGGAATGCGTCGGATCGTGTCCGGATCGATCTTGCGGCCGAGCGTGTGGAAGCTGTCGAGGATCAGACCGATGTTGGGGTGATCCGCCCGGCGCACGATTTCCCAGGCGTCCCGATGATCGTTGACATGACGCCCCCAGGCCAGAGCCTCATAGCCGACACGAATGCCGCGCTTGGCGGCCCGCTCTCCCAGTTCCCGGAAGTCGTCGGCTGCCCGGTCGATACCGCCAAGGGCCTCCGAATGCACGGAAGAGCAGAAGAGAACAAGGTCCGTGCCCAGCTCCTGCATCAGATCGAACTTGCGCTCTGCCCGGTCAAAAGCCTTGGTCCGAAGAGCGCCCGGCAGCCCCTCAAAGTCGCGGAAGGGCTGGAACAGGGTGATTTCCAGCCCTTGATCGCGGATACGCTGGCCCACGTCACGCGGGCTGCCCTCATCTGCGATGAAGTCCTGCTCGAAGATCTCGATACCATCGAACCCCGCAGCGGAGATGGCTTCCAGCTTTTCCCGGAGATTACCGGGAACGGAAACGGTGGCAATCGAAGTCTTCATGCGGTTTCTCCCGTGTGGATCAGGTCGTGACGCAGACTGTCCTCATCAAGCGGCTTACCCGAAAACAGCTTCCAGGCATGAACGCCTTGATAGAAGAACAGTTCCCAGCCGGAAATAATGGACAGTCCGGCAGCTGATGCATCACTGAGGAACTGCGTGTCCGCGGGTGTATAGACGGCATCGAATGCCCATTGTGCGCCCTGCATGGCCTCAGCGGCGACCGGCGTTCCCTCGTAGCCTACCATACCGACCGGCGTGCAATTGACCAGACCGGAGACGCCGCTTGCTGCCTCCTCCGCCTTATCCCACAGGCTGACCTTCATGCCGGGAGCGGCCTTCCGGACAGCTTCCGCCATGATTTCCGCCTTGACCCGGTCCCGGTCGACCAGACGCAACTCGGTCGCGCCAAGGCCGATCAGCCCGAAGGCAACGGCCCGGCCAACACCGCCCGTACCGATCATCAGCACCGCACCTGGCGCCTCATCCCCGCGCACCCGGCGGTAAGCGGCCATGAAACCGGAATAGTCGGTGTTGTAGCCCTTTGGGGTGCTTTCCCCGAAGATGACCGTGTTGACCGCGCCCATGCCGCGGACCAGCGGGTCGTCGATGGCAACATGAGCCGTCACCCGCTCCTTGTAGGGATAGGTGATGTTGGTTCCGCGGTAATGTTCGCGCTGTGCCAGCGCGAACACCTCTTCAAAACCGAGCCCCAAATCCTTCGGCACCAGCCGGTTGTAACTTACATCCATGCCGTTCTGCCGGCCGGCAAGCCGGTGCAGCAAGGGGGACCTAGATGCGGCGATGTTGTCGCCGATCAGGCCCAGTTTCAGAGGTCCGGAGGTCGCCGGATCTTGGGTCATGGATTTCTCTCCTACCGGTCCTGGCGGCGTGCCAGGGCGGACTTTGCTTTGGACCAGACGGGGGTCTGGGAAACGAAGATCAGAACAACGGCGGCAAACAGGGTCAGCGACAGCGGACTGCTGAAAATGCCCCAGAAGAAGCGGCCGAGATCCTCACGTTCGGAAATGATCGCCCGGCGCCAATTGTCATCCAGAAGCCGGGACAGGATCACCCCGAGGATCACCGGCCCGAGCGGATAGCCATAGTGGCGCATGAAGTAGCCGAAGAAGCCGAAGCCGAGCATCCAGTAGACATCCGTGATCGAATTGTTGACCGCATAAGCGCCGACAATCGACAGAAGCAGGATGAGCGGGATCAGGACGGAACGGGGCATTTCCACGATCTTCACGAAGAGCCGGATGCCGGTCAGGCCGAACAGCAGCATGAAGAAGTTGGCCGTGACCAGGGCGCCGACGATGAACCAGAACATGTTCGGCTGATCGATCATTAGCATCGGCCCCGGGTTGAGACCATGGATGAACAGCGCGCCGATCATGATCGCTGTCACCGCATCACCGGGAATACCAAGGGTCATCATGGGGATGAAGGCGCCGCCGACAGCGGCATTATTCGCCGTTTCGGGAGCGACCAGTCCTTCGATCGCGCCCTGACCGAAGGGGCGTTCCGGGTTCTTGGTCACGCGCTTGGCATGGTCATAGGCCATCAGGGCCGCGATATCGCCTCCGGTGCCCGGAAGAGCGCCGATCATCACACCGATGGCGGAGGTCTGCAGGGACAGCGGCAGATGCTTGCGCAGCGTGCCCCAGGACGGGACGATGCGGGTGATCTTCTGGCGGATGGCCGGCAAGCCGATATGATGGAGCTGAAGCAGCGCCTCGGACACGCCGAACATGCCGATCATGACCGCAATGAAGCTGATGCCGCCCCGCATGAGCGGAATGTCGAAGGTGAAGCGCTGCGTGAATGTCAAAGGATCCATGCCCACCGCACCAACAGCAATGCCGAAAGCCCCTGCGAAGATCCCCTTCGCCAGACTGCCGGTCGAGAGAGAGCCCACCAGCAGAATGCCGAGCACCGCCAGAAGCATGTAGTCGCGCGGCTGGAACTTCAGGGCGAAATCCGACACGAAAGGAGCCGCAACCGCCAGAACCGCGATCCCCACGAAGCCGCCGAAGAAGGACATGACCGTGGTGATGCCGATGGCCGTTCCCGCCTCGCCGCGCTGGGCCAGCGGATAGCCGTCCATAGCGGTCGCAATCGCCGAGGGAGCACCCGGGATGTTCAACAGAATCGCTGTGCGCGCGCCACCATAGACACCGCCCATATAGATGCCGATCATCAGCGAGATTGCCGGATAGACGTCCCAGGAGAAGGTGAAGGAAATCAGGATCGACACCGCCATGGTGACGGATAGACCAGGAATGGCGCCGATATAGACACCAGCGAAAGTCCCGACACCGACGAGCAGGAGAAGCTCGGGCTGCGTGAACACCGTGAAGAAAGCCAGGAGACTATCCATCATGCCGCTCCGTGTTGAAAGAGATCACGGAAGAACTGGATGAATTCGGCTTCCGGGACGATGCCGGCGGGCATCAGGACCGTGAAGATGATGCGGAAGACCAGCCAGATGAGCAGAAGGCTGCCGGTGGACACCGCAAAGACAAAGCCCCAGCCCCGGTCTGACAGGATCCGGATGGAGGCAATCAGGAACAGCGCGGAGGTTGGCAGAAAGCCGAGCGGCTTCAGGAGCAAGCCGTAGGCAATGAGCAAACCGGTGAAAATGATCACCGTGCGCGGCAGAATGCTGCCCGAGATCGTCTCGTTGGCGAAGGTATGCAGCTTTGCAGTGCGGATCACCACGATGAGCGCCGAGATCACCATTACAGCGGTCGTTGCCATGGGCACTGCACCTGGCGACGACAGCGCCTCAAATCCGGCAATACCGTAGGCCGAATAGAGAAGGTAAAGGCTGGCCGCCAGAAGGAACCCCGCGAACGCCAGTTCCCCCGGCCTGCGCCGGTCCGGATATCCACCTGGTGTCGCATCCGATGTTCCGTCGTGGTTGTCGTATTCTTGATCCTGCATGTGATCCATCCATCCCATTCCGGCAGCCCTTGCTTCAGGGAACCGGCACTTTGCCTTGCCGTTCCGTTGGGCCGCCGTCATTCCCAGCACGCTTAAAAAAGTGGCGCCGCCCTTCGGTCCGGAAGAGCGGCGCCCTTTTGCATGGTGCGGCAGCGCCTGATCAGGTCCGCAAAGCCAGGCTTACTTCGCCGGGCGCGCGATACCAAAGTCTTCTGGAGACGCCTTGGTCAAACCTGCGTCCTGCAGAAGCCAGGTGGTGTTCTGCTGCCACTTGGACAGGAAATCCTGCGCTTCCTGGCCGCTGATGCCCATCATTGTGAAGCCGCGGTTGTCCATCAGCTCGACGAATTCCGGGTTCTTCGCACCTTCCGCATAAGCGGAGGCCAGCTTGGCGACGATGTCATCCGGCGTGCCTTTCGCCACGAAGACACCGAAGAACGGGCCCCAGGGCAGCATGTCGTTGTATTTGTCGTTAAAGGACGTGATGGTCGGCACATCCGGCAGCTTTTCGTTGGCAGTAACATCGAAGATCGCAAGCGGCTTCATGTTGCCCGCACGGATACCTTCGATGGAGGCGCCCAGAACAGCCGGCATCACATCGATCGCGCCCCCCTGAAGAGCCGTCAGTGCCGGGCCATCTCCATCGTAGGGAACGGAAATCACATCGAGCTTGCCTTCAACCGTGTTCATCATCGCAGTGATGACGGACGGCAGGCCGCCAGGGCCAGTCGCGCCAAGGCGGAGCTCACCCGGATGTTCCTTGATATAGGCCATCATACCGGCGTAGTCATCAAACGGCGCATCCTGGTTTGCCACCAAAATCGGGGTGCCGCGGGCCAGAATGCTGATCGGAATAAAGTCGCTGTAGTCCTTTTCGCCGAGACCCATCACCTTGTAGAGCAGCGGGTTTTCGGCGCCCATCAGCAGAGTGTAGCCGTCTGCCGGCAGGGCTTCGACATAGTTCAGCGCGATGGCACCAACGCCGCCAGTCATGTTCTGCATGATGACGGTACCGCCAAGAGCCTTTTCCGCATGCGGGGTAACGGACCGCATCACGGTGTCGGTGGAGCCACCGGCACCCCACTGGATGATGCCCTGAATTTCCTGCGTCGGATAATCAGCAGCGCTTGCAGCGGATGTTGCCATGACCAGCGCGGAGACAGCGCCGATGATAAATTTCTTCATGAGTTTCCTCCCTTGGAATTGAGGGACGGCTTTCTCCCAAAACCGTCTATTGCTCGAGATTTGCCGATCCTGAAGCTAACGTCAAATACCTAATTCAATGATCAATTAACTTGATGTTATTTTTTTGACCACTGAAGCAGCCCAGTGCAGGTGGGCCTCATTGAGTTCCTTCCGGAACTGCTGAATACCAAAATCGGCAAAATTGGAAAGAACCCTGCCCTTCTTTCTGACCACATAGATCGTCACGTCCACCTTTTCCGTCAAAGGCTTGCGGACGACACCCGGCATGTAGACCTCAGCAACCGAGAATTCGTCAATCAAGGCCACTCCCAACCCGTGGCGGACCAGACTCACCACTGTCTGGGCAAAGCGGCCGCGCATGCTGTGGCGCAGAGGCAGTTTTGCCTGCAGGAAGGCCCGGGCGACTATCGCGCCGTAGGGATCGCCCGGATCAATGCCGATCAGCGGTTCATCCTTCAGATCGTGAACCGAAATCCCGGCTTTGTCCGAGAGGCGGTGCCCTTCCGGCAGGATCGCAACGATCCGGCCGCGCGCTATTTCCTCGTTCTCAACACCCGGGTTGTTCACGGGCGAACTCATGATCACGAACTCCCCCCGTTCCAAGAGCAGATAGTCCAGGGTCTCCTCGATCTTCAGGATGTTAAGATCAATAAAGAGATCCGGATAGCGTTTTCGCATGGAGCGGATTGCCCGGGCGGCGATGAACTGTGCGACAGAAGGCGCGGACGCGAATGCAAGGCGCACATCAACGCCCTTCTGAAGGGAATCAAGCGCCAACTGCAGGTTTTCGACGCCCTTGTAGACCTGACCGATCTGGTCAAAGACCGCCCCCGCCTCCACCGACGGCACAAAAAGCCCGGCCTGGCGTTCGAAGAGCCGGATGCCGAGAGACTCTTCGGTATGCTTGATCAGCCGGCTGACCCCGGGGGCCGAGACGCCCAGATGTTCCGCCGCCCCATTGATGGTTCCACGCAGCATAACGGCGCGGATCACCTCGATCTGCCTGAGTGTAATTTCGCGCAAGACCAGTTCCTCCCGGCTCAAATTAACACCATGTTACGCTGGTGGCCAATTCAATAATTGACGTTAAGAGTGCCCGGGTGAAACTTCCAGCCAGGGAGCGGGAAAGATGAGGTCCGGGAGGAGCAGCATGACGGATACCGCAAGGGTATCGGAAAGCCCTAGTTCAGATGAGCAATTCGACCTGATTGTCGCGGGCTCTGGCGCGGCCGGGCTTAGCTGCGCCGTCACAGCGGCTCAACACGGGCTGAAGGTTTGTGTTCTGGAAAAGACAGACGTCATCGGCGGCACAACCGCCTGGTCTGGCGGCTGGATCTGGGCGCCGTGCAATCCGGTTGTCCAGAGAGCCGGCATTGTGGAAGACAGCTTAGCCCCGCGCCTCTATCTCCAGTCTCTCCTTGGCAACCACTTCCAGGCCGACCGCATCGACGCTTTCCTTAAAGCCGCCCCCAGGATGGTCGGCTTTCTGGAGGAGAACACCGCGCTGGAATTCGAGGGAGGCCTCGCCATTCCGGACACCTACAGCCACCTGCCGGGTGCAGGCATGGGCGGCCGCTCCGTCATTGCCAGGCCCTATGACGCCCGCAAGCTCGGCGCGGCCCTCGAGCTGCTGCGCAAGCCCATGCACGAGACCACCTTCTTCGGCATGACCATTCAGGCAGGACCTGACCTGCGGGCCTTCCTGACCATGCTGCGATCCAGCACCAGCTTTGTTCACGTGATCAAGCGGACCCTGCGCCATTTCCGGGATCTGGCCTTGCATGGCCGGGGCATGGACCTGCGCAATGGCAATGCGCTGGCCGCCCGGCTTTTGCGGTCTGCCCTCGACCTTGGCATTGACATTCGCACCGGGGTCTCGATTGAACGGCTCAGCGGAACCGGAGGCCGGGTCACCGGCGTCGACCTGGCCGATGGCGCCAGCTTGTCCGCCTCAAGAGGCGTGGTGCTGGCCTGCGGCGGGTTTTCCCAAAACCCGCAAGCCAGAGAAGGCGTGATCCCGCGCAACAGCGAACACCACTCTCTTGCCCTTGAAAGCGCGACCGGTGATGGACTGAGGCTCGCCAGCGGGGCTGGCGGTTCCATGGATTTCAGCCTTGCCGATCCGGCGGCTTATTGTCCTGTCTCAAGCGTTCCCTGGGGAAATGGCAGGACTGGCCAGTTCCCGCATATCATCGACCGGGGCAAACCGGGCGTGATCGGCGTTCTGGCCTCCGGGCGCCGCTTCTGCAATGAAGGGCTCGGCTACCACGACTATGTTACGGCCCTGCTTGAGGCCACCAGGGAGGACAAAAAGGCCGAGTCGTGGCTCGTCTGTGATCACCGCTTTCTGCGGCGCTATGGCCTGGGAATTGTCCGCCCCTCCCCGGTTCCTTCCGGCCACTGGCTGCGCAACGGCTATCTGAAAACCGGCAAGACACCGGAAGAGCTGGCGGTGGCCTGCGGCATCGACCCCACCGGTCTGGCGGCAACCATTGAAGCCTGGAACAGCCATGCTGCGTCTGGCGAGGATCCGGAATTTGGCCGTGGCTCCACGCCCTATATGCGCCTTCAGGGCGACCCGGAGCAAAAACCCAATCCTTGTGTCGCGCCGATAGCTTCCGCACCATTTTATGCCGTGAAAGTCGTGCCGGGCAGTTTCGGCACTTTCGCCGGACTTGCGACTGATGCCAATGCCCGAGTTCTCATGGCGGACGGCACGCCTATAGCGGGCCTTTATGCAGCAGGCGCGGACGCAGCCAGTGTTTTTGGCGGGTTTTATCCGGCTGGCGGGATCAATCTCGGCCCGGCTCTCACCTTCGGCTATATCGCAGGCTGCCATGCAGCCGGGAAAGACATCTGATGCCCCGTCCCCTCTCCGCTGCCCACCTTTCCGCCATCGACCTTGATCCGCCTGCCTTTCTGGAGGCTGCGGCAGACGCGGGATTTGACGCAGTCGGCCTGAGGCTCATCCGTGTCACGGAGACAACACCGGGATATCCGCTCATGCATGATCCGGACGCCATGAGACAGACCAAGGCTGCGATGGCATCGACCGGTCTTCGCGTGGCAGACATCGAATTCGTCAAGATCACTCCGGAAACATGCATTGATGCCCTGTTGCCGTTTCTGGATGCCGGCGCCGAACTGGGCGCGGCGCAGGTCATCACCGCCCCTTACGACCCGGACCTGAACCGGCTCGCCAACACTCTTGGGCGCCTGTCCGAACAGGCGCATCTGCGTGGTCTCGGCACTGTTCTGGAGTTCTTCCCCTGGACCTGTGTGCCCAATCTCGCGGCCTGCTGGAAAGTGGTAAGCCAGGCGGGCCCGCACACGGGCCTGCTGGTGGACAGTCTCCATTTCAACCGGTCCGGCTCGCAACTGGACATGCTGCGCTCCCTGCCCAGAGACCGGCTGCCCTTTGCCCATCTTTGCGATGCGCCCTGCCAGCCGGGCTACACCGAAGAAGAGCTTCTGGAGACAGCGCGGGCGGAACGTCTGGCGCCCGGCGACGGTGATATCGACCTTAAGGCCTTCCTCGCCGCGCTTGCCCAGGACCTGCCGCTCGGCATCGAGGTTCCCATGACCAGAATGGCAGCAGCGGAAGGATCTGCCGCTGTCCTCAAGCATATCTGCGACAGAACGAAAGGGTTTCTCGCCACCTTCGACGACTGCTCTTGAGACAGCTCAGCCGGTGGCATTCTGGATGGCTGGAGACGTGCCTGTATAAACAGGCAGACCGGCCGCGTTGAGCACCTCGCCAAATTCGGGGTCGGGATCGCCGTCGCAGATCAGGCCGTTGAACTCATCAAGAGCGCTGATATGCACCAGATCCCGCTGTCCGAACTTCTCCCGTCCGGCCAGAAGATATTTGGTCCTGGCCGCGGCGAGCATTACCGTTTTGAGAATGGCGAGCGGACGAACAGCCTCGCTGGCACCCCGCTCGTCCACTGCAGATGCGCCGATGAAGCAGGCGTCCACGGTGTGGCGCTCCAGAAAGGCCAGGGCTTCAGCGCCCGACACCGCAGCTTCCGTCGCCAGATAGTCTCCTGGACACAGCACCACGTCCGAGGTCCGGCACTGGCCAAGGGTCATGGCAATCGGCAGGCTGTTGGTAATCACGGTACAAGGCGTCTCTGCAATCGTCAGCATGCGCGCCATTTGCAAGGTCGTCGTACCGGCATCCATCATCACTGTTGAGCCAGGCAGGACCAATTTCGCCGCATGAGCGCCGATCCTCTCGCGTTCCTCCCGCCGCATTGCAGAACGGGTATCCATATCGGGATAGAGACGGTGCGCGCCTGTTTCGGGCAGGATGCCACTGCATCCGCGCGGCACCAGCCCCATCTGGCCGAGATCATCCAGATCCTGCCGGATTGTCTCACTGCACACCCTAAACTGATCTGAAAGTTCGCTGATTCTGGCGTGAGGCCGTGTTTTCAGGGTGTGAAGGATCTGCTTCCGGCGCTCACTGTCTTTCTGATCGCTCATGCGAGGGCTCCGCCCAGGAGCTTCCGCCTGCTTGTCATCCAACTTGTCCTCTTATCCCAATTCCCAGCGGCAATTAAGCCCACTATTTTTGATGGGCACCAGATCATTTTTTCGAAAAACCTTATTCTCGTGCGGAATGCTGTTGCAAATGACACACCATGATGATGAATTTGAATCTGATTTGATCACCTTCTCAGACTTTTCGCTTTGCGTATCATACGCCTAGCTCTTACCCGGCTTATATTCCGGGATCGATGAGCAATAGCGTCCGCAAGCCAGGCGCGGCAGACATGCCTCCAGATGTCTCACGCCGGTCCGACAGGTGGTCCCCATGTGCCGGAACGGCACAGACATGACCGGATTTATGTGAATGCTCGCTTTTCTGCTTCATCTCGCTGGTGCGATTGCCCTTCTGCTATGGGCCGTCAAACTTATTCGCCATGGCGTCGAGCGCGGTTTCACCAATCAGCTGAGATCGGGCCTCCGGCGCGCAGGCAAGTCGCCCCTTAGCGCGGCCTTAGGCGGCGCAATCGCGGCCTTCTGCCTGCAAAGTTCCACCGCTGTCGCGCTTCTTGCGACTTCTTTTGCCGCCAGCGGAGCTCTTGCTGCCACAGCAGGCGTCGCCCTTCTTCTGGGTGCAGACGTGGGCTCGGCCCTCGTTGTGCAGGCTCTTGTGCTGCCCGCCGGGATGCTCATTCCGGTCTTCCTGCTGACGGGAGTTACGCTCTATCAGCGCTCCGGCGAACGGCGTTACAAGGAAGCGGGCCGCATCCTGATCGGTCTGGCGCTGATCTTCGTCTCCCTCGGCATGATCCGCACGGCCACATCCCCCTTGGCTGGCAGCGCGCTGGTGGAGATGATCGTCTCCTATCTGTCCCGCGACATGGTCAGCGCGTTTCTGATCGGCGGGCTGATGGCATTCGCCATGCATTCGAGCGTCGCCGCGATCCTGACCTTCGTCGCCTTCGTGGCCGAGGGCATGCTGCCGGTTACCGTTGCCGCGGCACTGGTTCTTGGTGCCAACACCGGCGGCACGCTGATCCCGCTGTTCCTGACCTCCGGTGCACCGGCGGCCAGCCGCAACATCGTCATCGGCAACGGCCTGCTGCGCGGCGGCGGCGCTTTGCTGACGCTTTTTGTGCTGATCCAGTTCTCCCCAGACCTGTCCCTTCTTGGCAGCACCGGCGCACGGCAGCTGATCAACCTGCACTTGGCCTTTAACGCCGCAGTTGCCGTCGTTGGCCTGCCGCTGGCAGCCCCGCTGACGGCGGCCATCCAGCGCTTCCGCACCAGCAGCAGCCCTGCCCATCCAGTGGTGCAGGCGAGCGCTCTGGACCCAGCCGCCCTGTCCCACCCGGAACGGGCACTGGCTTGTGCTGCCCGTGAAGTCCTGCGCATGGGGGAAACCGCCCATCAGATGCTGGTCCCTGCCATGGATCTGATGCGCAGCTGGAAAAGCGGCAGCGCTGCCACTATCCGGGAGCTGGAAGACGAAGTCGACCGGATGCATTTCGAAACCAAGCTGTATATCGCGAAGCTTCAGCAGCAGCCGCTCACCCCGGATCAGAGCCGCCGTGCCATGGATCTGGCCGGCTTTGCCAACAACCTGGAGGAAGCGGGTGACCAGATCTCCACCGCCCTTCTGGAGATTGCCCAGAAGCTGAACGAGAAGGCGCTCAGGTTCTCCGATGACGGCTGGCGCGATCTGACAGACTTCCATGACCGGGTGGTGACCAACGCCCAGCTCGCCCTCAATGTCATGATCACCCACGATCAGGGTGCCGCGCTTCAGCTGGTCGAGGAAAAGGATCACATCCGCCAGGCCGAGCAGGACATGCAGGCCCGGCATCTTGACCGGCTGCGCTCGGGCAACACCGCCAGCATCGAAACAAGCAACCTGCACCAGGAAACTCTGCGGGCCCTGAAGACAATCAACACGTCCTTCTCGCTGACAGCCTATCCGATCGCAGAGGAAACCGGCGCCCTCCTCTCCAGCCGCCTTGCGCAAAAAAGCACGGTGGCGGCGGGATAGCGAGGACCGGAAGGATTGGGCATTGGCCCCATGGTCAAGCATGGCAGGACGGATGGGGAGCGTATGACCCACTGATTCCGGCGCCTCAAACAGCAACTTGGAACAAAACGAGCAGCAAGTTGCGCCTTAGAGGCTGGACGCGCCTAGAACCTTGCGCAACACATCCACCATGGCGCTCAGATCCTCTTCGGTGCTGACGAGCGCGGGCGCGAAGATCAGCGCATCGCCGGTTGCCTTGACATGCAAGCCCTCGGCAAAGAGGCGGCGCTGGACAATGGAGCCCTTGGCACCCGGCACATCGCCCGGCGTCAATTGAATGCCGGACATCATGCCATAGCCGCGCAGATCCGACACCTGCGGCAGGTTGCGCAGGGAGAACACGCCTTCCAGAAAGACCTCGGACAAGGCCTTGCCGCGCTCGAACAGCTTGCCGTCCTCGTAGATCTGCAAGGTGGCAAGGGCCGCGGCGCAGGCGACCGGATGGGCCGAGTAGGTATAGCCATGCATCAGCTCGGGGCGGTCCGCCTGAACCGAGGAAATCACCGCTTCCTGGATCTCCCGCTTGACGGCCACCGCGCTCATCGGGATCGTCCCGTTGGTCAGAGCCTTGGCCATGGTCATGACATCCGGTGTGACGCCGAATTCCTGGGAGGCAAAGGCGGATCCCGTCCGGCCAAAGCCGGTGATCACTTCATCGAAAACCAGAAGAATGCTATATTTATCAGCAATCTCCCGCAGCTTGTTGAGATAGCCCATCGGCGGCACAACCGTACCGATGGAGCCCGCAATCGGCTCTACGAAGACGGCGGCAATGGTCTCCGGACCATAGGTCTTGCAGATCTCCTCAAGGTCCAGCGCCAGATCCGCGCCCTCCTCCGGCTGGCCCTTGGTGAAGCGCTGCTCCTCGTTCCAGGTGTGGCGCATGTGAACCACGTCGCAGGTGACGCCGCCAAAATCACGCCGGTTGCCGACCATGCCCGCCAGAGACGTGCCGCCGAGATTGACACCGTGATAGCCCCAGGCGCGGGAGACGAACTTTGTGCGCTGCGGCTCGCCCTTGGCCTTGTGATAGGCAAGGCAGATCTTCATGGCGCTGTCGACGGCCTCGGAGCCGGACGAGGCAAAGAACACCCGGTCGAGTCCTTCGGGAAGAAGGCCTGCCAGCTTCTCAGCCAGTTTGAAGGAGATGGGGGCAGCCCGCTGGAAATGCGGCGTGTAATCCAGCTCCTGGATCTGGGCATAGACCGCCTCGGCGATCTCCTGACGGCCATGACCGGCGGCACAGGTGAACAGCCCGGAGGATCCGTCCAGAACCTCCCGCCCCTCCGGCGTCCAGTACCTGACGCCCTTCGCCTTCTGGAACATCTGCGGCTCCGCATGGAACAGCTTGTTGTTGGTGAAAGGCAGCCAGTGATGGTCCATGGAGAAAGACAGATCGTTCATCGGAATGTGTCCCTGAAGGCAGGTTGGTCTTTCTCACCCATAGGAGCGAAGCGGCAGCAGGACTTAGAGCCAGCGGCGACATTCATGAGGGCCAGAGCCTCCAATCCTGCTCCCGGGCTTTGCCGGACGGCAGGGCGGACGCTAATCTTGAAAGACAACGCAAGAGACGGAGATCAGAAACAAAAGAGATCTTGATCGCCCCTGTCAGCGGATTGCAGCTGCGGTCACCCCGGGCGCAGCAAAGCGAAGACCCGGGGCCAACTCATTTGCAGAACGATCATGTTGCCAGCAGAAAAGGGCCAACGCGAAAACTAACCTCTCTGTTCGCAGCAGGATCAGCAAGTAGGCCCCGGGTCTCGCGTTGCACGCCCGGGGTGACCTGCGGTTGATGCCGAACTGCAATCTGATCCTGAAATGCTTGGGCAAAATCTTGCCAATAGAGAGGTGATGACGTCTCAAGCTTTGCCCTTCCTTCCTCTCCCCAACCTCACTCAGGAGACCCCATGACGACCGGAACCATTCTCATCACAGGCGCGACCTCCGGCTTTGGACAGGCCACCGCCCGGCTTTTTGCGAAGAACGGCTGGAACGTGATCGGCACCGGACGGCGGCAGGAGCGGCTGGATGAACTGGGCGCGGAACTTGGCAGCTGCTTTCTCGGCCTCGTCTTCGACATCACCGACGAAAAGGCCATGAAGGAGGCGCTGGGCAGTCTCACCCCGCCGTTTTCTGAGATCGATGTTCTGGTCAACAACGCCGGTCTGGCGCTGGGCACGGCGTCTGCCCCCGAGACGAAGCTCTCCGACTGGAAGACCATGATCGACACCAATGTCACCGGTCTTGTGACCATCACCGGCGCTCTGCTGCCCGCCCTGATCGAGCGCAAGGGCATGATCGTCAACATCTCGTCCATCGCGGCGAGCTGGCCCTATCCCGGCGGCAACGTCTATGGCGGCACGAAAGCGTTCCTGCGCCAGTTTTCCTTGGGACTGCGGTCGGATCTTCACGGCAAGGGCGTCCGCGTCACCTCCATTGAACCGGGCCTGTGCGAAAGCGAATTCACCCTGGTGCGCACCGGCGGCGACAAGGCCGCCTATGACGCGCTCTATGGCGGCGCGAACGCTATCCAGCCGGAGGACATTGCCAACACGGTCTATTGGGTGGCAACCCAGCCGAGGCACATCAACATCAATTCGCTGGAGGTGATGCCCGTCAGCCAGTCCTGGGCCGGGTGGCAGATCGCGCGCAGCCAAAGCTGAGTTTTATCCCTTTCGCCGGATCATGCCCCGCGCGGGATCATAGCCGATCAGGGCACCGGCAAAGAACACGGCAAAGGCCCCAAGCACCCAGACCAGAGCCATGCCGTTGAACTGCCCGTAGAGCGAAAAGCGGATCAGTTCGACCGCATGGGTGAAAGGGTTCAGCGCGCAAATATCGCGAAGGAGTGAAGAGCTTTCCGCCATCTTCCAGAGCGGATAAAGAGCGCTGGACAGGAAGAACATCGGAAAGATAACGAAATTCATTACGCCAGCGAAATTTTCCAGCTGGCTGATGGTCGAGGAAATCAGCAGCCCGAGCGCGCCCAGCATCAGGCCGCTCAGAACCAGCGCCGGCAGCACGAAGACATAGCCAAGCGGCGGCATCTTGATGCCGAACAGATAGGCCACGACCAGAAACACCGCGACTTGGAGGATCGACACCAGCGTGGAGGCGAGCAGCTTGGAGAAGAGCAGCCACCAGCGCGACAAGGGACTGGTCAAAAGCAGGCGCATGGAGCCCATCTCCCGGTCATAGACGAGAGACAGGGACGACTGCATGCCGTTGAAGAGCTGGATCATGCCGCAGAGCCCCGGCACGATATAGACCTCATAGGTGATGTAGGTTTGGTACGGCGGAATGATCGACAGACCGAGGGCGGCGCGGAACCCGGCGGCAAAGACAACAAGCCAGACGAGCGGACGCACGAGAGCGGCCAGAAACCGGCTGCGCTGGTTCAAAAACTTCAGCGCCTCGCGGCCCGTGATCGCCTGAAGCGCAACAAGATAGGCCATCATGCCCTTTGTCATTCCGCCGCCCCCGCGCTGGTCATGACCGAAGGCGGCGGTGTTTCACCGGAGGCGGTCAGCCGGACAAAGGCCTCGGTCAAGGTGCCGCTGCCAGCGAGCGTTCCGGCCTTGTCCTGCGCCAGAACCTTTCCCTTGTGAAGAACAACCACCTCGTCTCTATCCCGGATCTCGTCGACCAGATGGGTCGCCCAGAAGACAAGAAGGCCATTGTCTGCCAGATCATGGACGTGATTGGTAATGGCTGCCCGGCTTGGGGCATCCAGACCGACGGTCGGCTCGTCGAGCAAGAGAACCGCAGGCTCATGGATCAGCGCGCGGGCAATTTCCATCCGGCGGCGGTGGCCGCCATTGAGGGCCCGAACCTTTTCCCTGGCCCGCTCGGCCATGCCAAGACGCTCCAAAGCTGCGGCAGAGCGTTTGCGCGCAAGCTTCCCGGACAAGCCTTGAAGCCCGGCAAAATAAAGGAGATTGCGCTCCACGCTCATATCAAGATCCAGCGTCGGCTGCTGAAAAACCACACCAAGACGCGCCAGCGCCTGGCGCGGTTCGCTGGCGATATCATGCCCCGCAATACGGATCCGGCCCTCTCCTGTGACGAAAAGCCGGGTCAGCAGGTTAAAGAGGGTCGATTTGCCTGCCCCGTTCGGCCCGAGCAGGGCGCAGAACCGCCCTGCCTCAAGCTCGATCGACACATGGTCCAGCGCCCTCCGGCTGCCATAGCTGTAGCTGACATCTTCAACCGAAAAGACGCTCATAGGCGCTGCTATCCGTTACTCAATCACAATCTCGACACGCTGGCTTTCGCCGGTCGTTCCAGGCTGGCGCAGGAAATACCGTCCCGGCTTGATGGCCAGAAACTCAATTTCCATGGTACCGGCCTCATCGAACTCAACACTATCGAGACCATAAGGCCGGATTTCGAGGCCATTGACCACAACTTCATTGATCCAGATGGCGCGGAAGAAGCCCGAGCCTTCCAGGCCAAGCTCTGCCGTGCCGTCGGAGACGATCTCCACTTCATACACTTTGCCGGACTTCAGCTTCCAGGGCGCTTCAGAGACCGGCTTGCCGCTGGAAAGCGTCAACTCGGGCAGCTCCTCCTTGTTGGCGTGATCCAGAATTCCGGCAAAGCCGAATTCATGGGCCAATGCCGGACCGCAAATGGCGGCTGATAGCAAGACACCGCCAAGAAGCGGCTTGAAAAGGGCTTTCATTCTCATTTCCTCCCAGAGTGATAGGTCCGGCCACCTGAAAAGCTCTGTGGCACCGGCCCGAGACTTGCGGGTTTTCCCGAAAGCTGCAGCATGCGGGTGGCAAGGCGGTCCGCCTCCCGCTTGTCATGGGTGACGAGCAGCGCGGCAGGGCGCACGTCACGCAAAAGGTCTGCGGTCAGATCCAGCATCTGATCCGCGGTTGCGTCGTCCAGCGAGACGAAAGGCTCATCGAGGATGAGCAGCTCCGGCTGACCAGCGAAGGCGCGGGCAAGGGCCAGCCGCCTCTGCTGGCCAAGAGACATCTGGCCCGGATAGACATCCGCCTTATCCGCGATCCCGGTGCGCACCAGCATCGCCAGCGCGGCGTCCCGGGTCAGCCCCTCGTGAACCAGCAGCAGATTGTCGATGGCGCTGCGCCAGGGCAGCAAGGTGGGCTCCTGGAACACGAAGGCAAGCCGCTCCGGCCTCTCTATGTTGCCTTCAAAGTCTTTGTCTATGCCGGCGACAAGGCGCAGCAAGGTGGACTTCCCCACGCCGGAGGGACCGAGAATGGCAAGGCATTCGCCCTCCCTCACCTCGAACCGGACATCTTCCAGCACCTTCAAAGTTCCGAAATCCTTGCGCTTGATGCCGACGCGGATCATGCGCGCCTCCAGGCAGTCACCCGCCGCTCTGAGGGTTGCAGGAACAGGGCCTCGATCAGAAGCATCAAGGCGATGAAACTGAAGGCATAGACCAGCACCATTGGCACGTCGAAGAGCTGGAAATAGAGATGGATCTGGAAGCCGATGCCATTCGAGCGGCCCAGGAACTCCACCACCAGAACGATCTTCCAGATGACGGCAATGCCGGATCTGGCCGCGCCCGTCAGAACCGGTCCCATCTGCGGCAGCACCACATGGCGCAGATAGGGGATGCGGCGCATGCGGTAGACCGTGGCCATGGCCTTCAGATCCGGGCTGAGCGTCCGCGCGCCTTCCCGCACCAGCGTCGCAACGTTTGGAATCTTGTTCAGGACGACCGCAGCGATGGCGGCTGTCTCGTTCAGCCCGATCCAGAGATAGCACAGCACGATCAGCACCAGGGCCGGCAGGTTCAGGAACACGACCAGCCAGGGATCGAGCCACTTGTCGAGACCGGGCCGCGTTCCCATCATGAGCCCGAGCGCGGTTCCGATCGCCATCGCCAGAGCGAAGGACAGCACCACCCGCCAGGTGGTCATGCCCAGGTGGAAAAGAAGGGGTCCGTCCGTCAGCTCACGCCAGAACGGTTCCGCCAGAGCCAGAGGCGACGGCAGCACCGAGGGGTCTCCCCTCAGCGCAGACGCCGCAATCCAAAGGCCTGCAAGGCAGAGGAGCGAGAGAAACCGGGCGGACGGGTTTTGCAACGGCGTTACTCGACTTTCGCAAAGAGACCGGGGGGCAATATACCTGTATCTCCCACCAGTTTTTCACCGCCGTAATCCGCCATCAGTTTGAAGAAGGTTGCAGCTCCGTCTTCATTGACCGGTCCCGGTTTTGGAACGCCTGCGAGATAATCCTTCTTCAGCTGATTGAATTCCACATCCGTTTTGGCATTCATCATCGGCCGGAGAGCGTCCCAGGCACTCTCGTCGGAGCCGAGGAGATCCTTTGCGCTTCGGGACGCCTGATAGAAACTCTTCAGAACGTCCGGGTGCTCCGCCAGATAGCTTTCCTTGAAGACATAGCCGAGCAGCGGTATATCCGGATCAAGGCCAAGCGCCTCCGAGGCTGTACTGACGGACACCAGCTCCCGCATGCCGGCAGCCTTCATCTTGGCCAGGAAATGCCAGAAATTGATGGCCGCATCGGTCTCCCCGTCGAGGGCGGACTTGAAGATGAGCGGCGGCGCGCCATAAACCTGTTCCGTTTCAGCGGCCAGATCCATGCCATATTCCTTGTTGGCATAGGCCCTGAGGATCAGCCAGCTTTTGTCCAGCGGACCGCCGGCAATGCCGATCTTCTTGCCCTTGAGATCAGCTAGGCTTTGGGCCGGGCTGTCCTGGGGCACCACGATGGAGCCGACGGCGGTGGAATAGGGAAGAAACACATAGTCCTTGCCAGCGGCGCGCTGGACCGCAACCCAGAGCCAGTCCGCCACCATGACATCCGCCTCACCGCCTTCGACCGCGACCCGTGTCGCGCCGTTGTCCGCGTAGGGCTGAAGCGTCAGCGTGAAACCGTTGGCCTTGTCGAACCCGTTGCGCTGGATCGTATCCAGCTCCCAGTTCACGGTGCCGGTTTTCAGCACTGCCGCGCGAACCACCGGCTCCTCGGCCCTGGCCTGATTGCAGGGCATGACAAAAGCGAGAAAGGCAAGAGCAGCGGCGCTCATGCTGCTGCGCAATCCGTGAAGCCAGGGATGGGTCTTCCGGCCATCCACCAGACGGGTACTCAAGACCCTGTGCCCTTTTCCGAAACCGGTCATCTGCTGTCCTCCCGTTTGACAGGCCGTTTCCCCGCTGTCTCAGCGGCTCCCCCGGCAACGCCTGCTCTTGTCCTTGCGCAGCGGCTCGCTGCGGCATCATTCAATCCGGTGCGACCACCACACCCCATGGCTGCTGGCCAACCTGCACCGACTTTATGGCTTCCTGAGCGGCAACATCAATCACGGTGATGTCGTTGGAATTGCCGTTGGTGGTCAAAAGATAGGCTTCATCCGGCGTGAACTCGAGCTGCCACACCCGCTGTCCGGTCAAAATGTATTTGACCACTTTCAGAGTCTCCACATCAACCACGGCCACCCGGTTGGCCGGTCCCAGCGCCACGAACAGCCATTTGTTGTCGGCAGTCACGCGCATACCGACAGGCTGCAGCCATTCCGGCAGAACACCCGGCACTTCGAAGCTGATCTTGGTCTTCAGCTCCGGACCGCTTTCGCCCGTCATGGAGATGACCGAAACCGTGCCGCCAATCTCGGAAGAGACAAACAGAAGCGATCCGTCATTGGTGAAACGCGCATAACGCGGCCGCTGATCCACCAGGATATTGTGCTTGATCTTGTAATCGGCGCTGTCGATGAAATGCGCCATGTTCGTCGTCTCGGAGGTGTTGATGATGAACTTGCCATCGGGACTGAGCGCCATGCCTTCCGGCTCCACCCCGACCGGCACTTCCGCCTCAACGGTCTTTTTCTGCGTGTCGACAACGGTCACCAGATTGTCGTCCTCGTTGGACACGTAGATCTTTGAACCATCCGGACTGACCACGAAAAGCTCCGGATCCGGGCCTGAGGGCAATGACCACAGAAACTCGTAGGTCTCCGTATCGAAGACCTTGATGGCATCGTCATCGGAAGCGCAGACGTAAAGATGTTTGCCGTCCGGACTGATGCCAATGCCGCGCGGCCTGTTGCCGGCAGGAAACTCCGTCACAGTCTCCCAGGTTGCACTGTCAACCACGGTCACCGTGTTGCCCCGCTCGTTCGACACGAAGACCTTATTCGCAAAGGCCTGTGAAGCCGCCCCTGCCGTTAGCGCCAGCGCGGCGCAGCCAAGCAGGAGAGATCGGGGCAGCCGGAACTTGCTCATGTCATACCTCACGTGACGCCTCATTGGGCGAAGGCCTTGCAGGACGTCTCCGGCCGGTCGATGCCGAGCGTGTCCAGCGGGGAAAACTGGTGCAGGAACCCTTCCTGCGGCGAAACACTGACGGTGATACGGCTGTCGGTCAAAAGGATGGGCTGGCGCAACTGGCCATCCCAATCGCGGAACGTGACCTTCTGCCCCTTGAAGGCCGCCAGCTCGAAGTCCTTGCTGAGAACATACTTCTTCAGGACCGCGGGATCGTCGCTGCCCGTCCGGGTGACGGCTTCTCCGGCCACGCGCACGGCAAGCCAGCTGTTGTAATCGACGGGCTGGATATAGCGCCCGGTCAGCTTCTCGAACCGGCGCTGGAACTGGGTCGCCCCCCAGGCCTCATGGGCTGCATGAAAGGAAACGGGCCGCAGACCGGCAGAGCCGGCAACAGGACGGGGTGTCCAGGTGTGAAACGGCAGGTAGGGGGCGAAGACATCACTCTCGTCAGCAGCGATCACAATATCGTGCTCTTCCGCATCCTGGGTGAAAACCGGGATCTGGCGCTGAACCAGAACAAGACCGCTGTCGGTGCGGCGCGACCCGCCAGTGTCCTCGAACACCCGCTCCTCGACGATCTTCGCGCCGAACTTGGCGGCGGCGCGCTTGTAGGCAGCCGCCAAGGCCTGATCCGCCGGATTGGATCCTTCGATCAGGAACCAGCGCGGCCAGCGCTTCCAGATGACGAATTCCGCGACAGAATCGGCCAGCATTGCCCGGCTCGGCGCCACATGCAGCAGGTTGGCGAGACACTTTTCGCCTCTGAGCTCATCATCGGGGGCAGCAGCGTTGAAAACGATCACTCCGTCTCCGGCGGCCTTGGCAAGGCGTTCCGTATCGGCCCCGTTTGCGATCAACACCAGCGTGTGCACGCCAGCGTCCAAAAGTTCCTTCACGGCCGCGTCTGCCCCCTCCGGCGGGACGGAGCGCGTTTCAAGGGAAAAGCTGTGCCCGAGAAAGCTTCCGGTGGTCGCATTGTCTTCGTTGCCGAGCTGGGCACCGGCAAACCCGAGGTCCTCAGGCGCTTCATCGTAGCGGGAGACAGGTGGAAGCGTGGGGTATTCGACTTTCAAAACGCCTGTCTTGATCTCCAGGGCATCCACCGAGGAAACAGCACTTGCGAGGCTTGCCGCGGCAAGAAGGGTGCAACAGACCCATGGCAAAACCACAAGGCGTAGTGCCTTCATGAACGTCTCCCCTAAGTCTTTATTTTCCCGTAGCTTGCCAGAAATGCACCCAACAGAAAAACCGATACTTTAGGAGCCATTGCGGCGCATCGGACGGGTCCTAGAATGCTTTCATGACCCGTCTTGCATCCCTTGCCCTGCTGGTGTCCGGAGCCGTTCTCCTTCTGAACGCTTCTCTTCCGGCAGGCGCCCAGCAGACCTCTCCGCCACCGTTGAAAGACGGTGGCACCGTAGCCTTTCTCGGCCTCACCTTTCTCGATACCTCGACTGAAGGCGCGATTAATGGCGTGCGTGAGGATGAAACCCGCCGCACCTTGATGCTGCAGGACATGGTCCGCAGCCGGTTCGAGCAGGAAGGTTTAACGCTCTCAGACCTTTCGCCCATCGCTGAGGAGCTTGAGCGCACCGTCAACCCGAGCAACTGCTACGGCTGCGAAGTGCGCATGGCGGCCAAGATCAAGGCGGATTATGTGGTGACAGGCCTGGTGCAAAAGGTCTCCAACCTGATCCTCTCCATGAATCTCGTCATGCGCGAGGTGCCGTCCGGCAAGATCGTCCGGGCGCGTTCCGTCGAAATCCGTTCCAACACGGACGACTCCTGGCAGCGCGGCATGCGCTACATCCTCAAGAATGCATTCTTCAAGACGTGAGGGTCCAATGCTCCGAAACCAGTTTCCCTTCTTGATCCGGCACATGCGCCGGAAACTTCACAGGACGCCGCTTCTCACTCTGCTCGCCGCAGGCCTGCTGGCAATCACCGGCGCCATGACCCCATCCGGGGCTCATGGCCCGAGCCGTCAGAAAATCACCCTGACAACGGAAGTTCCGGCGAGCCCCGCCGACGTCTGGGCCGTGATCGGAAACTTCCAGGACATGAGCTGGCATCCCGCCGTGTTTTCGACAACTGGTGAAGGCGGCAACAACATCGACGCGACCCGCGTCGTAACGCTCGGAAAGGAAGGCGGACCGACCATTTCGGAAGTGCTTTACAAATACAGCGCCGAGAAGATGAGCTATTCCTACCGTATCACCGATGTGAAGGTCGAAGTGCTGCCGGTCACCAACTATTCGTCCCATCTCACGGTCAAGCCGGGCAAGGACGGCGGCTCCCTGATCGAATGGCGCGGCGCTTTTTACCGCGGCTATCCGAACAACGACCCCCCGGAAAATCTCAATGACGAAGCGGCGATTGCGGCTGTCAGCGCAGTCTATCAGGCAGGTCTCGATGCGCTTTCGGAACGCTTTGCGAAGAAGTGACGGGCGTTCACATGACGGCAGGGGCAAGGCTTTTCTCCTCGCCCTGCCCGTTCTGCTTGCTTCGGCCCCGGTTCACGCCGGGGCCTTCGCGTTTGTCACCAACCAGAACAGCTCCGATCTCAGTGTGCTCGACCTGACAGAGCGGACGGAGATCCTGCGGGTGCCGGTTCCCGGAAAACCTGCAGGCGTGGCCGTCTCCCAGGCCCTCAAGTCCTTTTTCACCGTCAGTCCGGACAGCAAAACCCTGCGCCGCTTTTCTTTGAGCACGTGCACAGAAACCGCCAGCCTCCAGTTGCCAGGTGGCCCGACGGGCATTGCGGTCGCCCCGCAGCATGGCCTGATCTTCGTCTCCGACTGGTACAATGCCCGCCTCCATGTGGTGGAGGCGCAGAGCTTCAAGCTGATCCGCGAACTGGAGACCGGCGGCGCCCCAGCCGGAATTGCCATCGCAGCGGATGAAAGCTGGGTGGCCTCCGCCGACCGGGACGCAAACCAGGTCTCACTCTACTCGCTCCCCGGTCTTGATCTTCTGGCCCGCGTGGACGTCGGAGAGCGCCCCTTCGGTCTGGCCACCGGGCCGGATGGGCTTTTGCACGTTGCCAACGTGGGCTCCAA
This sequence comes from Roseibium litorale, assembly GCF_014842915.1. GTDB lineage: Bacteria > Pseudomonadota > Alphaproteobacteria > Rhizobiales > Stappiaceae > Roseibium > Roseibium litorale. The sequence goes on from NZ_JACYXI010000002.1 coordinate 371,228, forward strand.
CTCCGTCAGTGTGGTCGATCCGTCCAAGCGCACGGTGATTGCCGAAGTCCCGGTTGGAGAGCGGCCTTATGGGGTCGCCTTTGCCAGGGGCCGCGCCTTCGTCACGGACCAATATGCCGATACGCTCAGCGTCTACAGCTTGGCAGACTTCAGCCCGGAAGCGGTTCTGGATGTGGGTGAATATCCTGAAGGCATCCAGGCAACGCCGGATAGCAGTCTGATCGTCTCGACCAACTGGTTTTCCAACACCGTCAGCCTCACCGATCCTGAGAGCCTGAAAGTGACCGGAGAAATCGGAACCGGAGACGGCCCCAGAGCATTCGGTCATTTCATCGCCGAGTTTCCCGAAGGAGAAACCCCATGCCGCGGCACCCGCTAACCCCAGGCCTTGCAGCGGCTGCGCTAAGCCTGCTTCTGCTATCCCAACTCGCGCTGGCGGAAGACGCTTCCACCTGGAAAGACCTCAGGCCGGAGCTTTACGGCAGCGTCTTTCTCGCCCAAAGCCCCGAGGTCTTGAGGCTCGACGCGCCTTACAGAACGGACAATGATTCCCGGACGCTGGTGAGCGCAAAGGTTCATGCGCCCAAGGGGCTTTTGATCACCGGACTGGATGTGATCCTGGACGAAAACCCCATGCCCGTCTCCGCAAGGCTGACCTTTGCCCAGCCGGTTGAACGGTTTCAAATCACCGGAACTTTCCGGATCAACGGCCCAACCCCGGTCCATGCGGTGGCAACCTTCGACAACGGCCAGCGGTTTATGGCCGAAAGCTTCGTCAAGACCTCCGGCCAGGGCGCATGTGCGGCCCCTCCCGGCACAGATCCGAAGGAAGCCCTGAAAACCCTCGGACAGATGGAGCTGGCGCTGAAAACCGCGCCCCTGGCTGAAAACCAGAGCGCCAGCGGCCTTGCTGCGGGCGTCTTGAATGGACCGGACAAGGATCTGGATCTCACCGTCAACATCAAGCACCCCAGCCATTCCGGCATGCAGATGGACCAGATCTCCCTGCTCTATATTCCCGCCCGCTTCATCGACATGCTGAACATCTCGGTCAATGGCGCGCCCTATGTGGACATCACCGGCAGCATCTCCTTGAGCGAAAACCCGCGGCTGGAATTAACCGTCCCCCCCGGTGGCCGGACCGCAGGCGTCCATATGCAGGACACGGACGGAGCAACCTCCGATGCAGAAGTTACGCTTCCCGGGTATTGATTTGTTATAATTTCGGTACTTTAAGTAAAATTTTTAAACTTATACATTAGAAATTGCCGCAGGTTTCCATCAGACGGCCTGGCGCAAAGGGGCCTCTCCTTCTTCGTCCTGCCATGGCTTGACCATGGCATCCATGCCGTAACCTTGCCTTTCAGAAAAGCTGTTCCTCTCGGAAACGGAACGGCATGGATCCCGCATCAAGTGCGGGATGACGACCTGAAGAAAAGCCGCGCTCCGTTTCCAGCGTTCTTGAGAACGGAGATATTGACATCGAAGCGCGGGTATCTTTTCTGCAACCTGAACAATGCAAAGGCCCGGTTTTCCACCGTGAGAAACGCACGCCAGAACAGGGGTATCAGCCCAGCACGGGCACGATCAATCAACAAGAGGAACATGCCATGTCTGAAGGTGTCGTATATAGTTTCGGGTTTACGGACGTGGCGCCCCATATCATCGGCGCTCCCCCCCTTGATGGGAATATCGACAAGATCGAATACATCGATACGTCTGTCGATCCGGGACTTAGTCCGTTGTTCGAGCCGGGTGATTTGTACGCTGGACGTGCTGTCAAGCCGGAGAATATTCCGACACGGGTGGAGTGGCAGAGCAAGCGATACAAGCCCTACGATGTCTTCATGAGCGGGGGCCTCATTCTCGTCTCCGGCGCGTTTAAGGATATCATCGAAAACCATGAGCCGGGCGTGCATCAGTTCTTTCCGATAGAAGTTGTCTATCGGGACGGGACTTTTGCCCGGCAGATGTATTTCTTCAACATCTGCAACCGCCTTGACACCATGGATCGCGATCGCGCCACGGCAAAATTTCAGAACGTATCCTTTGATCCCCGCACCGGGGCCTTCGTCTTCAGTCTGGAAAAGATCGGCAGTGCGCATGCCTGGAAAGACAAGCATGTTCATCCGGGCCGTTTTTTATCCAGTGCCGTTGTTGACGGCATAAAGCAAGCCGGCCTGACCGGCATTGCCTTTCATTCCTATCCGGCATTTTAAAGTTCGCTGTGGCTCACCAAGCCCCCGGTCCGGCGCATCACCCGGGAAACGCCTCCGGCTTCAGATCTTCCACCGGCTGATCGTCAAAGGTCCAGCCGTCCGTGCCTTCCGGATACCAGTAGACGTGGGTGTAGCCATAGGTGAGCGCGCGTTTCGCCGCGTTCCAGGACATCCAGCACTCGTCCAGACAGAAGAACAGCACCGGGTGGTCCGGGTTGCCCTCGGTGGCCTTGGCCAAGCCCGTCTTGAAATAGGTCTCGGTCACCGGTGCAAGACGGCCATAGCCGACATTCGGAAGCCAGATCGCTCCCGGAATGGAATGGCGCGGCTTGTCGCGCCAGATGGTGCCTTTGGGGAGATTTTCGGGCTTCGGTGCCTGCGGCAGCACATCGATGAAGGCGGTCTTGCCCTCCTTCCAGAGCCGCACCGCCTCCGGTGTGCCGACGACCACCGCGCCTTTGAGCGTCTCCGGGACCGGTCCGCGGTATTCCTCCTCGCGGTAGTTTGGCGGCTCGGCAACGCCATCCGCGCGGACCACCTGCGGGACGGCAATGACGGCAACAACAACGGTGAGAAAAGCGGCAAGCGCCCTGCGGGCAGCAGAACCGGACCGGGCCGCATAAGCCACCTCTTCAGACTGCCGCATCCTCAGCCTTTGCATTGCTGCTGCCTTTCTGCCCCCCGCTGCGGCGGTTCAAACGCCTTCCGCCGCACGGGCATATGGACGGCTTATCAGTTCGTCGCCTCCAGCGGGCCGGTCCCCATGTCGTTGAGCAAGGGAACGCCCGCCTCCTGCAGGATCTGGTTGATCTGCGCCTTGTTGCGCCGGATCAGGGAATTGAGCTTACGCTCCCAGACCTTCTCGCCTTGCCGCACGCCCATGGTGATCCGATAGAACAGACGCGGCGGCAGGGTCTCCTGGGTCAGCGGAATGACCTTGAACCCCGGATAGCCTTGCTTCACCAGGGGACCGCCAATCGGTCCCCAGAGAATGGCCGCGTCGAGTTCCCCAGTCTTGAGATCCTTGAGCATGTCGACGGCAGGTGATTCAAACCGCCTGTCGACCACGAGATGATAGGGCCTTGCCTTCATCATCAGACCGTTTCGGGCCATGTGCGTTGCCGGCGGCGAGCCTGCGATAATCCCGATCGTCTTGCCCTTCAGGGCAGGATCCGCCAGGGCGGTGACAGCCGCAAGAGGGCCGGTCTCCGGAACAATCAGCGTATAAGAGGAGGTCATGTAATGATTGGTGTTGAGCACCATTTCGTGGCCCTGGGCATAGCCCATCACCAGATCGCACCGGTTTGCCCTGAGCGTGTTGCGGATGAACCCGGTCGCCATCGGATACCAGGTGTATTCCACCGGCAGGCCAAGCCGGTCCGCAATCAGCTCCGCCAGCTTGTTTTCATAACCTTCCCCCGCCTCATTCGACATGGGCAGGTTGGCGGGATCCGCGCAGACCCGCAAGGCTGTACGGGACACAAGATCCGAGGTCTGCGCCAAGGCACCGGCGGCCATTCCGGAAAGGAGGGCCAACGCCAGCCCTCCGGCCCGGACAAGCCTTTTGCCAGTTTCTCTATTCGCCCATGCAGGCATTTTCGTTCTCGGTAAAGGCTTCAGATTTCTTCTCCTTCTTAGCCGGGCGTCCGCGTCCCAGATCACCTGTGCCGCGGGCACGAAGGTAGGAGTAGATATCGTCGAGATAGCACATGACGTTCTTGTTCTCGCCGAGCGCCGGCATGACCAGGTTCTGGGCTGCATTCACCTCCTGCTTACCGTTCACCACCGTTTCGTAAAACTTGTAGTAGTCGATATTCATGACGGACGTCGCAAGAGCCGGAGCATAGGAACCGCCCGCGCCGTCTGGACCATGACACTGGAAGCATTCCGCATTGTAGCGGCGGAAGCCTGAGAATGTCGGCCAGTCTACAGTGCCGTCCTCGGCAATCTTATAGGTCGGGATATCGTCGGACGTGTACCAGCGGCCATTTTCCTCATGATCCGCCTTGGTGTTCTTGATCAGCTCTGCATCATCCGCAAGACCCGGCTGCCCGGTTGCCAGCAGCATCCCCATTGCGAGCAGCAATACCGAATTTCGCATTGAATTTCCTTCTCTGGATGAAAGACTGGCGCAGAAGCCCGCGCCAGTCTGCCCCGTAGGGAAGCCCGCTTAGTTCGGGAGCTTGAAGACCGTCAGCTGGCCACCCAGAGCGGTGTAGTCACTGAGAGCGGCATAACCGCCCACGGCGCCCAGACCGTCGTTCGGGTTGGTCAGACCGGCTGCAAGGCCGATCCCGGCCCAGCCGCCGACACCCGAAAGGATCGCCACATACTGCTTGCCGTCAGAGGTGTAGGTCATCACGTTGCCGATGATGCCTGACGGGGTCTTGAAGCGGTAAAGCTCGTCACCCGTATTGGCGTCCACAGCCTTCAGATAGCCCTCCAGGGTGCCGTAGAAGACCACGCCGCCAGCCGTTGCCAGAGCGCCGGACCAGACAGAGAACTGCTCGGGGATCGACCACTTGATCTCACCCTTCTTGCCGTCCCAGGCAATGAAGTTGCCCATGCCGCCATGGCTGTCCGGAGCCGGATACATGGCAAGGGTTGCGCCCACATAGGGCTGACCCGCCGTGTAGCTGACGCGGAACGGTTCATAGTCCATGCAGACGTGGTTGGTCGGCACGTAGAACAGTTCCGTTTCCGGCGAGTAGGATGCCGGCTGCTGGTCCTTGGAGCCAAGTGCCGCCGGGCAGATGCCGGTGGAGTTGACGTCCTCACCATTCTGCTCGGTGGAGTATTCAGCCACCACCTGTGGACGGCCATACTGATCCGAGTTCGGGTCCATAACAACTTCGGTTGCCCAGTTCACTGCCGGGTCGTATTTCTCTGCAACAAGAAGCTCACCGCTCACGCGGTCAAGCGTATAGCCGAAGCCGTTCCGGTCGAAGTGGGTCAGCAGCTTGCGGGTCTTGCCATCAATTTCCTGCTCCGTAAGGATCATTTCATTGATGCCGTCATAGTCCCACTCGTCGTGCGGGGTCATCTGGTAGAACCATTTGGCCACACCGGTATCCGCGTCGCGGGCCATGATGGTCATGGACCAGCGGTTGTCGCCCGGGCGCTGTGCCGGGTTCCAGGTGGAGGGGTTCCCTGTTCCGTAATAGATCAGGTTTTCTTCCGCATCATAGGAATACCAGCCCCAGGTGGTGCCGCCGCCAATCTTCCACTGGTCGCCTTCCCAGGTGTTGGTACCGGAATCCTTGCCGACCGGCTTGCCCAGGTGGGTGGTCTTTTCCGGATCAACCAGGATGTCCTCGTCCGGACCCATGGAATAAGCCCGCCAGGCTTTGGAGCCGTCCTTGATGTTGTAGGCGGTCACAGAACCGCGCACACCGAATTCACCACCGGAAATCCCGACGATGACCTTGTCCTTGACCGGCATGACGGTCGCGGTGTTGGTTTCGCCCTTGGACGGGTCGCCGTTCACCACGCTCCAGACCTCTGCGCCGGTCTTGGCATCCAGCGCGACCAGCTTGGTGTCAGCCTGATGCAGGAAGATCTTGCCGTCGGCAAAGGCCAGACCACGGTTGACCGTGTCGCAGCACATCACCGGAATGACGTTCGGATCCTGCTTGGGCTCATATTTCCAGAGGATCTTGCCATCGTTCTTGAGGTCAAGCGCATAGACGATGTTCGGGAACGGGGTATGGACGTACATCACGTCACCAATCACCAGCGGCGAGCCTTCATGGCCGCGCAGAACACCGGTGGAGAAGGTCCAGGCGACCTGGAGATCCTTCACATTGTCCTTGGTGATCTGATCCAGCTTGGAATAGCGCTGGTTCTTGTAATCGCCGGTCTGGATCACCCACTGGTTCGGGTCATCCATCATCTTCTGCAATTCGGCATCTGCCATTGCATTGCCAGCGCACAGGGCCAGCATACCTACGGCGGTCAGTAACCTTTTCATCTCCACCTCCCATGGTGATAAGACGGTTTGAAAAACAGCTGTCGGAATGCGCTCAGAAGCCCCCCTGACGGATCCACACTCTCTCCCGGATCAAGCGCCACGCGGAACCAGCATTCCAAAGCCCGTTGCAGTCCTTCGGCTCGTTCCTCCCTCTTCCGGTTGACGCCAGGCCCCTCATTGCACCAGCGTAAAATCTAAAAGACCGCAGCGATTGGATCCGGAGTGTCCAGGATCCCGTCAGCTTCCCTGTCAGGACATCGCCTGAAGGAGATCATCAGCAGCTTTGACCAGGTTCATGACCAATCTGCGTTCATCCCCTCAGTCTTGCTCCAGGTGCCTGTCTGGCTCTTGACGCTGCACCCGTTCGAGCCGGCAACTCTGCCCTTGCGGCGGTTCCACTCTGCCTGTGCGGCAGAACGGCGAAAAGACCAACTTAGGTAGGTAGGCATTTTCTGATAGATACCCTTCCTCTACTAGGCGCGGCCAGCGTTATGGAGCCGTTCAGCGTGCCAGCGGACATGATCTCCGGCAAACGTGGACACGAAGAAATAGCTATGATCGTAGCCCTCCTGCAGACGCACGACACCCGGCTGGCGGCGGCTGGCCATCGCCTCTGCCAGCGCCTGTGGACGCAACAGGTCGATGAATTGGTCGCTCGTTCCCTGATCGATCAGGATGTCGCCCTTCCAGCCCTTCTCACCCAGGAGGATCGTCGCGTCATAATCCGCCCAGACCGCCTCGTCATCGCCCAGATAGGCCGAAAACTGTTTTCGCCCCCAGTCTGACTGGGTTGGATTGGCGATCGGTGCGAAGGCAGACAACGAGTGGAAAAGCCCGGGATTGCGCAGGGCAATCGTCAAAGCCCCGTGCCCGCCCATCGAATGCCCTGTAATGCCATGGGCACCGCTGAAAGGCTGAACCTTTGGCAGCTCTTGCCGCAGTTCATCGACCACATAGTCATACATGCGGAAATGCGGTTTCCAGGGAGCCTGCGTGGCATTCACATAGAATCCCGCGCCCTGCCCCAGATCATAGGCCTCGTCGTTGGCAACCTCTTCACCGCGCGGGCTGGTATCAGGAAACACCAGCGCCAGGCCATATTCCGCTGCATGCTCCTGAAACCCGCCCTTGGTCATGGCGTTCTCATGGGTGCAGGTCAGGCCCGACAGGTACCAGAGCACCGGCACAGGACCCTCTTCTGCGTCGGGCGGAAGATAGACCGCGAAAGTCATATCCACGCCGCAGGTGGCCGACCGGTGCTTGTAGACGGTCTGAACACCGCCGAAACACCTGTTCTCCGAGACAACATCCATTGCTCTTGCCCCTCCAAAAGCGTCAGTAAATGACGACGGAGCGGATGGATTCGCCGGCATGCATGAGGTCGAAGGCCTTGTTGATGTCGTCGAGCGGCATGGTGTGGGTGATCATCGGATCGATCTCGATCTTGCCATCCATGTACCAGTCGACGATCTTCGGCACATCCGTGCGCCCGCGCGCGCCGCCAAAGGCCGTGCCGCGCCAGGACCGGCCCGTCACCAGCTGGAACGGACGGGTCGAGATCTCCGCCCCCGCAGGCGCAACCCCGATGATGATCGATTCGCCCCAGCCCTTGTGCGCGCATTCAAGCGCCGTGCGCATCACCTTCACATTGCCCGTGGCATCAAAGGTGTAATCCGCACCGCCCTTGGTCAGGTTGACCAGATAGGCAACCAGATCGCCCTCCACTTCGGCAGGATTGACGAAATGGGTCATGCCGAACCGTTCCGCCATCGGAACCTTCGACGGGTTGAGATCCACGCCGACGATCATATCCGCGCCTGCAAGCCGCAGGCCCTGGAGAACATTCAGGCCAATGCCGCCCAGACCAAAGACGATCGCCTTGGAGCCGATCTCCACCTTGGCCGTGTTGATCACCGCGCCAATGCCCGTCGTCACGCCGCAGCCGATGTAGCAGACCTTGTCGAACGGCGCATCTTCGCGGATCTTCGCCAGTGCAATCTCGGGCACCACCGTGAAATTGGAGAAGGTCGAGGTGCCCATGTAATGCAGGATCGGATCCCCATCCAGCGTCGAGAACCGCGGCGTGCCATCCGGCATCAGGCCCTGCCCTTGCGTCGAGCGGATCGACTGGCACAGGTTGGTCTTCGGGTTGAGGCAGTATTCGCACTGGCGGCACTCGGGCGTATAAAGCGGGATCACGTGGTCGCCCGGCTTCAGACTGGTCACGCCCGGGCCAACCTCGACCACAACGCCCGCGCCTTCATGGCCCAGGATCGCCGGGAACAGGCCTTCCGGATCCGCTCCAGACAGCGTGAACTCGTCCGTGTGGCAAACGCCCGTCGCCTTGATCTCGACCAGAACCTCAAAGGCCTTCGGACCTTCAAGATTGACCGTCGTCACCTCAAGGGGCTTGCCCGCCCCAACCGCCAAAGCCGCTCTCGTCTGCATCAAAAAACTCCGGGTTTCCTCCGTCCGCCGCTACGTAATCCGGTGCAGCAGATCTGTTCTTCCGACTATAAGAGCGGGGTCAAAGCGGACAATTGCGACCTTGGTGTGGGTTTTGCCCCGTGCTCACCCGGTTCAAAATCCCTTCAGCCAGTCACGGGAGGTTAATGACAATGGCGCGCATGCTCCTCAATGCTCTGACCGCCGCCGCCCTCTTTGGCGCGGTCATACCGCAAGGCGTTCACGCTGCTGACTTTTCTGATCCCGGCTGGCCCTGCCAGCAGCGCAAGGTCGAGCGTTTGTCGCCTGGCCTGATGTGGCCTGGACTTATCCAGACAGAACCAAGTGGCAAGCTGAGTGAGGACGCGAAAACGCTGGCGGAAAAGCTGGCCCTGCGCCGGATCTCCGTTGAGGAGGCAGCCCCCCTTGTTGATGCTTTCCGCCTTGCCCATCCGGATGCGGATGAAGCGCTCATGACCCAGATCTTTCTGACTGTGTTCCAGAAACTCTCCGGTGACCGCAGCCGGATTATGTCGGGGATCGAGCGCTATTCGAAGAAACAGATCGCCTTGTCGGAGCGAATCGAAAAGGCACGCACGGAAATGTCGGCCTTGATGGCAAAGCCCGAACCGGATTATGACGCGGTCGACAAGCTCGAAGTTCAGATCGACTGGGACGAGCGCGTCTATACGGACCGCACCAAATCGCTGACCTATGTCTGTGAAACACCTGTTCTTCTGGAAAAGCGCCTCTATGCCCTGTCGAAATTGCTTCAGGAGCCGGCAGCCAACTGATTGCACTGCTTTGGCAGCCTATTCCCATTCCAGCTCGGAATAGGCCGCCGTTGCATTGCGCGGATTGTAGAGGTCGAAGAGCGCCCAGTTGGGCGCCTCGCTGCCGCCAATGTGCTGGGCAGCTGTGCTCAAGGGTTCCCCTGCCGCAATGGCCTTCCGGGTGTCACTGGCAAGCACGTCCAGATACCGGTGCAAGGGCTCAATCCCTCCCGGAGACCTCAACACCGGACCACCATGGCCCGGCACGAGGACAGAGACGGGTTCCCCCGCCAGCTCATCCAGAGCCTGCAGCCAGCCCTTGAGCGATCCATCCAGCGCAGGCGCGTGACGGTCGAACAACAGATCGCCGGTGAAAAGCGTTCCGGACGCACTCTCCAGAACGGTCAGGTCAGTGGGGCTATGCGCCAGAGGCCAGGCTTTCAGCTGGAGCTTCATCCCCCCCAGATCGATGTCCGGCAGAGAATCAAGTGCCGCTTCATCGGGCAGGATCACCCGCGTTCCAATGAAAGCAGGATCGCCAGTCAAACGCCCGAAAGAGGCAAGATAGGATCCGGCCCGGTCCTCAAACGCCCGGGCGAGGCCAGGATGGCCGACCACGCGGGCGCCAGCCTCCCGGAACACGGACGCGCCCAGAACATGGTCGGGATGCATATGCGTCAGAATCAGATGACTGACCGGCAAGTCCGTATGTTGCCGCAGGGCGCGGTAAAGCTGTTCGCCAGCCTGCCGGGAACCACCGGAATCAATCACCGCGACCGAGCTCTTCCCGATTACAAAACCGCTGTTGGACACATCACCAGCGTTGCCCGGTCCAGGTTCAGCAATAGCTCCCTCATGAACGAAAACACCGGGAGAAATTTCCGTCACATCAAGCGCTTTGCCCAAAGGGGCACAGACAGGTTCCCCCCGGACCTCCTGACGGCCTTCCGCAAAGATGCCCTCCGGCCAGATGGATGGAAGCTCCAACGCACGGGCAGCAGTCTCACAGGCCTTGAGATCGAGGGCCTCATGGCCGGGCAACAGAACCTGTCTGCAGACCGGTTCTTCCGCTTTTGCCGGGGCGGACGGGCCGTTTGCAGGCATAGAGGCAAGGCAGAGCATCACCACAATCTCAAACATGGCCGCCTAGCTCCCGTCCTTGCGCATCCTGCCTGTTCGGATCCCAACTTCCCGCTCCGGGGCAGCACAGGCAACATATCCGGAAGGCTGTATTCCCGTAGCGTCAACTTGGGCGTAGACTTCAGTGCTTAAAATGCATGCATTGGCTGGCAAAGGGCAGGCTCTGTCCCCGTGGGGTCTGCCCCCGCCAGGGGAGAATTCTCATGTCCAGATCATCGTCCGCGATCCTCCGCGCTGCCAAACCGCCTCTCATGCGGGCTGCCGCTGCTGCGGTCATTGTGCCAGCCCTCATGGCTGCGTCCGGCCTGGCGCTGGCTGAGACGAAGACACCTGCCGCCGGCAAATTATCAGCCATCCCTGCCGCCAAACAGGAGCCCGCAGCGCCACCTCTTCAACCCGGCAGCACCTGGGAGGATCTGAAGGCGGATATCCTGGGAGACCAGGCTCCGGCAGACGGCAGTGGTATCATTTCGGTCGGCGCCCCCTACCGTGCCAATGATGCAGCAACAGTTCCCATCGTGCTGTCCCAGCCCAGCGCTGCCGCCCCGCGTATTCTGTCCGCCAAGCTGATCATCGACGAGAATCCTGCGCCGGTTGCTGCCACCTTGACCTTCGGCGCCGCCATGCATCCTCTGGACATGGAGCTCAGGGTGCGGGTCAACCAGTATTCCAATGTGCGCCTTGTTGCCGATACGGAACAGGGACCGGTGATGACCGGCCGTTTCGTCAAGGCGTCCGGCGGATGTTCCGCGCCTGCGACACGCGATCCGCAGCTTGCCTTGTCGACGATGGGCGAAATCCGCGTCCGCAACTTCCCGCAGGCCGGAACGGCCGCAGCCATGTCCACACCAGAGGGACAGCGGCGGGAAACCCAGGTCATGATCCGGCACCCGAACTACTCGGGACTGCAGAGGGATCAGATCACCCAGCTCTTCATCGCCGCCCATTTCATCGACAAGCTGGACGTCTATCAGGGCGACGACTTGCTGTTCTCCATGGAGGGCGGCATTTCGATCAGCGAGAACCCGGTTTTCCGGTTCAGCTACACCGACAACGGCTCACCTGACCTGAAGGTCCATGTGGAAGATACGGAAGGCAACAGCTGGGAGAAGACACTGCCCAAGCAGGTTGAAGGATAACGCCAAGGCACCGGGGCTAAACCCGGGTTCCGCACCAGACCGCTCGGCACTCGTGTCCGCCAGAACCGGCTGACGGACAGAAACTCAAAAACAGACGATATCCGCTTCGGCCTGAGCGCGCCGCAGGTTGGCGACCAGTTCCTTCGCGCTTGCAGCCTGGGAGAAGATTGCCATGCGTTCGCCTCCGGTCTGGCGCATGGAAAGCACCGTCGCTGCCTCCACGTATTTGTCATAGGGCAGGATGGACGCGATCACATCGATGGAGCAGGAACAGCGGCGCAGCACATCACTGCTTTGCCCGTTGGTCGCCATGCAGCCGAAGACGTAGTCTGCCCGCGCTTCGGTTGGATAGTCATTCAGTTGATCCGCGACGGACGGTTTGGGCCCCGCAGCCAAGACGGCGGGTGTGTGAAGCATCACGAGGGAGACGAGCCCAGCGCCCAGCACCCTTCGCGTCCAAGCTGCCGTGTAGAAGCTCCCCCTAGCAGAATAGCTCCGCCGGGCAGAATGCCCGGCCGGAAGACCTAGTTTGCGGAGAACCCTCATTGCGTTGCCTCCTGTTTCACGGGGGTATCAGAGACGCCCTCGCCCTCCAGATGCAGGACCATGCTATAGACCGGCTCTTCCCCTCCGGTTGCAGGTGCTGTGGCGGAAAGGTCCAGATACCAGCCTGGCACGTCCTTTGAGACCGTCACCGTCAGGGCCAGATCTGCGAACCCCTGCATCCGGTCCCGGTTGGGATCCGACTTGAAAGGCCTCAGGGTCAGTTTCTGAACGTCGATATCCTTCCCCTGATAGGACTGGCTTGCCGTCTCAACCGGCACGGTCTCCAGGAGGGAGGCCTTGACCCTGTTGCGGATATAATAGGGGCTGCCGCCAGCTGTCGCTGCCATGTCACGCACAACAGTCTCGACGAAATAGAGGATCAGTGGATTGCCCACGGATGCAGGGAACTCTGCCAGCGTCCGGAACCGGCCGCTCTCCTCTCCCTTGGAAGCAAAGCGCAGCTCGGCCATATTGTCCGGCGCGAAAGCCAGACGGATGGTGCCGGAAGTCTTTTCACCGATGTCGGGCCGCCCCTTGGCCTCCGCCTGCTTGCTATAAGTCAGCATGACATTCCGGTCCAGGCCGTCGAGCGTCCCTTCCTTGAAGATCAGGTCATAAGTGGTGGTGTCCTTGACTTTATCACTGGACCCGGCCTGAAGCGGCCCGGCCATGACCCCAAGAACCAGGGAAAGACCGGCGAGACCGGCCAGAAGTTGGCGCGTCACACGGCGCATGATAGCAAATCCTCCCAGATGCATCTGGCACGGCGGCAAGGCCTCCCCCTTGCAAGCCATCGCCTGTCTGCCCAGTTCCGAGCCTATCCCCGCTGGTCCTTCTGTCACCGCAGACAAAGGTCGGCGTTGCAGGCCAGATGCAGGTCAAGCGGACTCTTCCTCGTCCTCTTCCTCTTCGCCCCTCTGGGAGGCTTTGCTGGTTTTCCAGTCGATCAGCGGCCTCAGGCGCGAGAGTTGCACCGGTTTGGTGAGAATGGTGAAATCATGCCGTTTGCTGTCTGCGGCAAGCGTTTCCTCACGGCTCGCGGTGATCATGATTGCGGGAATGTGGGCGCCGGTTTCCCGGCGCAGCGACAAAATAGTCTTGATGCCACTATCATCACCGTCGAGCTGATAGTCGGCCAGGATGATATCCGGCGCCATCCCCAGTTCACTGACCTGCGCCAGGGCCTCTGCTGTGGAGGACGCGGTCAAGACGCTGGCGCCCCAGCTTTCGACCTTTCGCGTGGTGGCAAAGAGAACATCCGGATTGTTCTCGACAATCAAGACAATGAGATCCAGGTCCTCCGCAGGTGAATCACTCTGATCAAGATCGCAGCAAGCATCCGGTTTTTCCTGAACCACCATCGGCAAGGTGATCGAGAAAACTGAGCCGATACCGGGCTTTGACCGCACGGACACGGGATGCCCGAGACGGCGGCAAGCCCGGTCGACGATCGACAGGCCCAGCCCCATGCCGAAGCCGGCACCGTCGGACGTGACGCGGGTAAATTCGGAAAAGACGCGGCGCTGATCCTTCTTGGAAATGCCGATCCCTGTGTCCCAGACCTCCAGAACAACCTTGTCCCCCCTGCGGCGGCAGCCAACCAGCACCCGGCCTCTCGAAGTGTACTGAATGGCATTGACGACGAGATTCTGGATCGACCGGCTTAGATACCGCTGGTCGCTGCGCACCCAAAGGCTGCTTGTAACGACATCGAGACGAAGGCCCTTTTCCTCCGCCAGTCCCGCATAGGCTTCCCGTGCTCCCGTCAGGAGGTCCCCGAGGCAGAAGTTCCCGATCGACATTTCCGTGCCAGTCGAATCCAGCCGCGAGATATCCAGAAGCGCCTGCAAGAGGCTCTCGATGGAGACGAATGAGCGGTCAAGCCGTTTGACAGTATCCCCGATCTGCAGATCTCCGGCATATTCGGAAAGATTTGAAATCAGGAGCTTAGCCGCATTGATGGGCTGAAGCAGATCATGACTGGCCGCAGCAAAAAACCGGGTCTTGGAACGCATCGCGTCTTCCGCCTGCTCCTTCGCGATCCGCAGTTGCTCATCAACACGCGCCTGCTCTTCATTCTTACGCTTCAGCCTCTCGTTGGCGCGCGTAAGTGCCAGGGTGCGCTCCTTCACTCTCTGTTCCAGGATATGGGTCGTATGGATCTCGGCGGTGATATCCATGACGTTCATGATGTAGCCCTTGTCGGGCAGCGCATGGATTTGAATATCCAGCGTTTCGCCGCTGAGATGCCGGAATTGCCTTCTCAAACCCTGGCCGGATTTGATTTGCTCCTCCCAAGCTCTTAATTCCAGGGGCTCGACAATGCTCGACAGCATATTGTTGCGGAAAATGAAGTCCAGGATCTGTGCAACGGCTGTTCCCTTCCGGACCAGCTGCACTGGCAAACGCAACAATTCCCTGAAACGGTCATTGTGGATGAGAAGAGATCCCTGTGCGGAGAAGGTGCAGACCCCCTGGGTCATGTGATCGAAGGCAGCCTGAACGAAGCGGGTCTGCTCGTCAATCAGCCGGTCCTTTTCAAAGCGGTTCTGACGGACGACGCTGGTGATCTCCGTGGAAAGGAGCACCATCTTGCGCTCGCTCGCCCGCTTGTGCGTGATCTGGAACCAGCGGTCGCCGCGCAACCCGAATACAGGCGGCACGATGGATCCATCCGCCCGCTCAACACCCATTCCCCGTGTCGCAGCCGGGCCTCCTGCAGAGGGATCCCAGATCACATCCTTGCTCTGATAGAGAGCCCCGAGATACTCTTCAATCCGGAGGCCGGGCACGATCATATCGGTGAGGTCAGGTACCAGATGCTTGAACTGGTCATTGCAGATCTCAAGTTCTGAATCGGAAAACAGCGCAAAGCCGCCTTCCATCGCCTCCATCGCATCGGCCAGATTGCGCTGTGTCTGTTCCCGGGCAAACTCGGCGATCCGGAGTTGATTGCTTGCCCGTCCAAGCGTATCCAGCGCCCGTTCCAGTTCCCGGTTTTTCTCCCAGACTTCCCCTTGCAGAGCGATGGCAGACTGGAACAGGGAATAGGCCGAGCCGCCGATATCATCTTCGCGCGTGGCCCGTTGGATCAGAGCATCGATGATCTTCGCCTGCCGCTCTATCTGAACTTCAAGTGGCTCCTGCGGATCAATCAAGACCCCCTCCTGAAACCGGCGGGTAGAAAGCTACTCCGACAAAGGTCTGGTTCACATGCACGCCCAGGTGCTGCTCGCCATAGGTATTGAAGCCCAGCACACTGTGCTTGCGCAAGATCTGAGAGGCATCCTCCACCAGATCATTCAGCTCGATCTCAAGCTTGCGCAGGAAACAATCGAAGCCGAGAATGAAATCAGGCTCCCGTCCCATCGAGGACGCCTGGCGCAGGCCGCTATCCAGCATCGAGAGGATTTCCGTGCCCTGGCCGAGGGTCAGGACAAGACCGTCGTCGATGGCTGAAAAGAACCACAGGCCTCCGCCCTCTTCCACCTGCTGGATCGCCCGTACATGCCAGCTGTTGCCGTTGCGCACGAGCACCGGATTTTCCGCAAAGATCTTAGGTGACAGGTCCTCGATCTTGCGGCCGACGCAACGGGCGTATTCCCTGGCCGCAGGCGCGCCATTGATCTCCAGAACCAGCCGCTCCTCAGGAACAGACCGCGTCACGACCATCCGGATCGGTGTCGGCACGAAGTGATCAAAGCCAAGCCCGCAGAACTCCAGGTTGGTTTCCAGCAGAAGCAGCAGCCCGGCATTCGTATGGGCTGCACCTCCGTGCAGAACAAAGGTCTCATCAAAGGCCAGACCGTGCCCGGCAGATCCGCCAAAGACCGGAATATTGGCAAGGCCCGCTTCCAGGGCAGAGACGAGAAGATCTTCCTGTTTGGAGAGGCCATCCGCGAAGACCAGCGCGACCCTTTTCCAATTTGCCGTTGGCCGGAAGCGAGCGGACAGGCACCGGGCCTGATTGGCAGCCTTCTCGATCGAGACCGGCTTCAACGGCTTGAACAGCGCCGACGAGCAACGGAAATGCTTCTTTGGAAAGGCAATGACAAACAGGGCTGAACTCTCGTAGCCCTTGCACGTGATCTGACCGGCGGTGCTGCACCCGAACACGGTAGTCCGGGGCAGCTGGAGGGCAAATTCTGCAGCGACATCCCGCGGATCCAGACTGTCCGGTACAAACACAAGCAGGAAACAAGCGGCAAGAGCATCCATGCCAGATGCGGCTTCAGCCACCGCCTCTGCCGCCGTTACGGCATAGGAAACCCCTACCTGCACCGTTTCCGGCGCAGCGCCCTGGCCGGTGTTGCCGGAGCGCGGCAGCCCCGGAGGAAAGAGGTTCATGTTCATACCAGCTTTACTAGCTCAGCAACGCACGGGCGTCGGACTCCGACATGGCAGGAAGCCCCGCCGAAAGGCTGGCGCTGCGGACAAGGACCGCCGCCTGGGTGCGGTTGTTGACCCCAAGACGCCGCAACAGAGCCGTGATGTGCGCCTTGACCGTCGCCTCGGCCAGAGACAGCTCATAGGCGATCTGCTTGTTGGGCTTGCCAGCGCAGATCAGCTTCATGATGCGGTTCTGCTGAGGGGTCAGTTCCGCAATCTTGTGAGCCACCTGCTGGGACGTCATTTCCTGGGCCGTGGTGCGCTTCGACGGGGTAAACCCTGGCGGCAGGAACCTGCGCCCTTCCCTCACATCCAGCAGCGCCTGCTGCAGGATTTTGTGGGTCGCGTCCTTGGGAATGAACCCCGCGGCTCCTGCGGACAGCAGTGCGCTAATGGTCTCGTCTGATGATTCCGCCGAAATCACCAGCACCGGCACGTCTGGCAGTTTACTGCGGACCTTCAGGAAGCCGCTCAGCCCCGTCACGTCAGGCAGCTTGAGGTCAAGCATGACAAGATCAGGCTGGAACCGTGTTCCCACCAGCCGCAGCCCTTCCTTCAGGGATGTGGCGGTTTTCACAGAACGCGAGCGGAACAGTTTCTCCAGCGTCGCGGCCAGCGCATCGCAATAAAGTGGATGGTCATCAATGACCAGAATGGACTTGATCACAAGCTGGTCTTGCGGATCGCCTTTTGTGCTCATCCGACGTCTCCTCCCTAGAGATCAAGGAGAGTAGCAAGCCAGAAAGGCAACGATCAAGACAAACCATTGAGACAACTATAGACGCGCGCGATAATTGCACGGAATATAATACCTTTGAATTAGCACCTCTTGCAGCGCACAAGAAAAACAGCGCTAATGCGAGATGGCATCAAAGTCCGGAAGCAAATAACTTTTCGAATACAAAACAAACAGATATCAAGACAGGCACAAAAAACCGCGGCATAATTCCACTTTGGATGGGGAAAGAAATTCGCAATCGCAGCAATTGTGGGATTTTTTGTCCCCCCTGATCATGCCGCCAGTCTGCCGCACATGCATTCCTGCGAAGACTTCGGATCAGGAAACTTCCGGGAAGTGTTTTCCAGGAATCTTGCAGGAGGACCCGCCGGGGCCTTCGGCTTACCAATTCACCTTCCCGCCAGTGCCATGCCTGTTGCGGACGGCGGCGTTTCCCGCCGCCCGCTTTCGATGATCTTTTCGGATCAGTCCTTCAAGGCCGCGACCACAATGATCTCGACCTTATAGTCCGGCGTTGCCAGAGCGGATTCGCCGGTTGCACGGGCCGGAGCGTTCTGCGGATCGACCCAGGCGTCCCAAACAGCATTCATCTCGGCAAAATCGCCCATATCGGCCAGCCAGATGGTGGCGTTCAGCAGACGGGATTTGTCGGTACCGGCGCGGGCCAGAAGAGCGTCAATGTTCGCCAGCACGGCCTTGGTCTGCTCGGTCACGCTTTCGCCCGGCGCTCCGACCTGGCCTGCCAGCCAGACCAGGCCGCCATGGATCACGGCCTGGCTCATGCGCGGGCCCTTGTCGAGACGGGTGATTTCAGTCATTGGGAATCCTTTCCTGTCGGGAGGTCTGACCCGTCTGGCCAGACACGCCTCAGTCCGGCTTGATAGCCTTGGCGGCAAGAGAACGCCATCGGGATTTTGTCTTTTCAAGCCGCCCGGGAACCGGACCAGACCCTCCCCAAGCGCTGCCCGCCTTCCCCAAACGGGGCCACAAGTGCTACCAGCAGCAGGACGATCCCACTCACCGGAAACAGGCAGTCATGGCTGACAGACCCCGCTCAAGGCTGACATTGGCCCAGTTGCAGGCTCTCAATGCGGTTGTTGAGACCTCCAGCTTTTCCCTGGCCGCAAAGGCGCTGGGCATCGCGCAACCGTCCGTCTCCAATCACATCCAGGCGCTTGAAAACCGGTTCAAGGCCCGTTTGATTGTCCGTGATGGGCATAGTGCCCGGCCCTCTCCCGCTCTCTCGGCCTTACTGCCGCGGATCAGGGCCTTGCTGAGCCTTGCCAATGACCTTGAGGCTGAGCTTCTGGACCAGAGCCAGGGCAGCAAGGGGCAGCTGCGGATCGGCTACTCCGCCTTCCAGCTTGCCATCCCTCAAATCTCCGCTTTCATGAATGACTATCCGGGGATCTCCATTGAGGCGCTGTCGGCGGCGAGTGCCGATCTCCTGATCATGCTGGAGGCCGGCAAGATCGACGTCGCTTTCATCACCGCCCGCGCGCTGCCAACCGGCCTGTCTGGCTTGAAGCTGTGCGCCACCAAAGTCGTTCTGGCCGTGCCAACGGACCATGACCTTGCGCTGCAGCCGTTTCTCGACTGGAAGACTGTGGCGGGCCTGCCCCTGATCCAGCGGGAAAAATCTTCGGGCACGCGCCAGATCTTTGAGGCAGCGGCAACAGTTGCCGGTGTTGAGCCGGAAACGATTCTGTCTCTCGGCTCCTGGGAATCCATCTGCGCCATGATCGCAAGCGGCCTGGGTTTCGGGGTGGTTCTGGACGTGGAGCTTTCTCCCGCAGATCCTTTCAAGGGCATTCCAATTCCCGACTCCAATCTGGCCGCGGCCCATTATGCGGTCTGCCTGCCGGATATGGCCAAGGTCGCAGCTGTGGAAGCGTTCCTGTCACATCTGCCGAGGGCGGAGAGTTAAGACGCCGTTCAAACCCTTCTCTCATTGATCGAGCAGTTTGCAAGCCGGTGGGAAATCACCGCGGATAGACGGTATTGGTTCGTGTCTTCTTGGCCGCACTAAAACAAGCACCTGCAAACCTTAATGTAAGTTGACAGTCTTTGCCAATTTCTGTCATCCTAATGAGAAGGAGATAGAGCCATGGCAACAATGAATGTGTCCTTGCCCGATCCGATGAAGGACTGGGTGGAAGCACAAACGGCAACAGGGCGTTACGCAAACGCGAGCGATTATGTCCGCGATCTGATCCGCCGCGATCAGGAACGTGCTGACAAGATTTCGGCTCTGCAGAAGCTGGTGGCCGAAGGACTTGAAAGCGGCATAAGCGATCGGTCGATGACCGATATTTTGATGGCTGTCCGCGCGCAGACAGGAACCGCCCGCTCTTCAGATGACATATAAACTGTCCCGGAAAGCGGCTGAAGATATTGCAAACATCTATATCGAAGGTGTTGCCGCCTTCGGTCTTGCCCAAGCTGAAAAATATCATGCGGAGATGGAAACAACATTCGAGCTGCTGGCTGACAATCCGCAAATTGCCCGCCACCGGCACGAGATTGACCCGCCCGTCCGTATTCATCCGTTCAGGTCACATATCGTCATTTACTTGATTGATGAGGAAGGTGATGTACTGATCGTCCGCGTTCGCCACGGCCGCGAAGATTGGCAGGAGAGCCCGGCAGACTAGCCAGACGCGATCCACTCTGTCCTGCCCCGTCCACCGGCAGACCTGATGATGACCGCGGAGGAACCTCTGCACCGCTTAGCTGCCTGATCCCCGCCTCTGAACACATCGTTTCCGGATCTTCCGCCCATGACCGACCAGCTTCCGGACCAGCCCCCCTCTGTTCAATGCGCCAAAGGCCGCTTTGCCCGGCTTTCCGGCGCTCTTGAGAGCGTGGCAGCCGCCCTTCTGATCGCGCTGCTTCTGTTTCAGGTCCTGGTCGTGGCGCTGCGCTATGTCTTTTCCTATGGCACACCCTGGGCCCTGGATCTTCTCACCTACCTGTTCTTTCTGGCAACCATTGCCCCGGCCCCGGCTCTCCTGATCGCTGACGGCAGCGTGCGGGTGGATGTGTTCTACGCCAGATGGAGTGATCAGCACCGGGCCCTTGCCGACCGCATTGCTCTTCTGTTTCTGCTTTTTCCGGCCATGGCATGGGCCACCTGGGTGTCGCTGCCGGAAACCATCAGCTCCTTCAAGGTGCTGGAAGCCTCGCCAAGCGTGGGCGGACTGCCCGGCTATTTCCTGCTGAAGGGGGCCATGACCGCCTTCTTCGCCAGCCTCGCCCTGACCGCGCTCGTCCTTGGCCTCAAGCGGCGTCCCTACCGGCGGGAAGCGCCATGAGCAGCGCGCTCCTGATCTTTCTCGGCGTGCTTTTGACCGGCGGCATTCTCTCCGGCGCGCCGGTGGGTTTCGTCCTTTTGGGCGCGCCGGTTCTGACGGCCTGCCTCGGTGCCATGCTTGGCCATTTCGACATGGCCTTTCTTGCCGCCTTTCCCGCGCGGGCCTTCGGTGTCCTGGTCAATCCCATCTTCATGGCCCTGCCGCTGTTCGTGCTGATGGGCGGGCTCCTGGAACGCTCGGACATGGCAAAGCGGATGATGCTGGCGGCAGGGGCTCTTTTTGGCGAGCGCCGGGGCGGCATCGCCTATGCGGTGATCATTGTCGGGGCGCTGCTCGCCGCCTCCACCGGGGTTATCGGTGCCACCATCTTCATGCTCGGGCTGATCGCCCTGCCCGCCATGTCGGATGCGGGCTATTCGCCGCGCCTGTCCGCAGGCGTCATCTGCGCGTCGGGGTCTCTCGGCCAGATCATTCCACCGTCGATCCTGCTGATCCTGCTGACCGATCAGGTCTCCAACGCCTATCAGGCCGGGCAAAGGGCGGCAGGCGCCTTTTCACCCGAACCGGTGTCCACTGGCGCAGTCTTTGCCGGAGCGATCCTGCCCGGGCTCGTGCTGGTGCTGTTCTATCTGGCTTATACGGCGGTCAATGCCTGGCTGAACCCTGAAACCTGCCCGCCGGTGCCGCGGCAAACCCTTTCAACCCAGCAGGAAGGCCCTGTTTCAGGCCCGGCAAACCTCAAGCCCCTGCTGCTTCCGCTGGTTTTGATCCTGCTGGTCCTCGGCTCCATTCTCGGCGGCGTGGCAACGGCTACCGAAAGCGCGGCACTGGGGGCTGCCGGTGCACTGATCATGGTGGCGCTCGACCGGGGCGGACAGGCCCGCTGGCAAAGACATTTGCTTCAGTCGGCGATCCCAGCCGCCGTGGCCCTTGTTCTTCTGAAATTCCATGGCGGCTCTGGCGCCATGCCCCGGCTGTTCGGCCTTGGCGCTTCCGCCTTCGCCATTCTGTGCGCGGGCATCAGTCTCGCGGTCTGGCAGGAACTGCGCCGGGGCGATCTTCTGGCGGTCTCCCGCGACACGGCCCGGATGGTCACAATGATGATCCTGATCGTTCTGGGAGCGGCCATGCTGTCGCTGGTGTTCCGCGGTCTTGAGGGCGACCGGATGGTGGAGGATTTACTGCAGGGGTTGCCCGGAGGAAGCGGCACCGCGCTTCTCGCCGTCATGGCGGTCATCTTCCTGCTCGGCTTCATCATCGAATACGTCGAGATCATCTTCATCGTCGTGCCGGTCGCCGGGCCGCCGTTGATGGCCGCCGGTATCGATCCCGTCTGGTTCGCGATCCTGATCAGCATGAACCTGCAGATGAGCTTCCTGACACCGCCCTTCGGCTATGCCCTGTTCTATTTCCGCAAGGTCGCCCCGCCGGAACTGAAAACCTCCGCGATCTACGCCGGCATCCTGCCCTTCATCCTGCTGCAAATGGCCGCCCTCGGCCTCGTCGCCCTCTTCCCCGGCCTCGCCACCTTTCTGCCCAAGCTGCTTTACGGCTAGGCATCCAAGCTGCCATTTGTGGTGCGGGAGCAGGAGGTGGGCAAAGTCCTCGCGGTCCTATCCGCGAATTAGCGGGACCTCGCAGTTTTGATGATCTTGAGCCAGATCTGCAGCCACGCAGCGCGAGGCCCCGAGACCGGACATCTATCCTCCGCGAAGAGTGCAGATTGGCGGTGGCTATCGTTGGGCGATGGCTGTTTCGGCTTTAGAAACTAGCGAAACGGACATCCGCAGTTAATGCGGCGCAAAGTCGCTTCCGTGACAGCTGCGCGTTATGCAGCTATTAGCTGCAAAAGGAAGCGCGCGGCGGCTAAATCTTACGCGGACTGCCCACAGCGTAGATTTCCGGCGGAACGGCTCCTGGCAGGGGCATTGTTATGGCCATTGTTTGCCCGGAAAGGCTATCATTTTGGGCAGCTCACAATGCTCCAAAATCGAGTCCCCAATCCCACCTTGCCGTCTTGCCGGGCAGCTGATCTGTTTTCGGATCCAGGCTGAAAACGGCGCGGCCAAGGGCTTGGCGGCGCTGGTATCTTGATCAAGGCACCAGAGCGTCTCTGTTTGGCGGCAAACGCCCGGTTTTTCCTCTGCCCCGCCGCCGTTTTCCGTGTTCTCCGCTCCCTCTCGGTCAGTTCGCCACCACTGGGACCAAAGGCGAACACTCGAAAGAAACCCTTAACGCTTGTAGAACACACTGTGAACAGGTATGGTACGTTCCTGATTTGTACTATCGCCGCAGTGGAGATCACCGGGCATGCTGACGCGCAAGCAATACGAACTGCTGATGTTCATTCATGAGAGATTAAAGGAAACCGGCGTGCCGCCGTCCTTTGATGAAATGAAGGACGCGCTCGATCTCAGATCCAAGTCCGGCATTCACCGGTTGATCACCGCCCTGGAAGAGCGTGGCTTCATCAAGCGCCTGCCGAACCGGGCCCGCGCGATGGAAGTGATCCGCCTGCCGGACTCCATTGCCCCTGGCCTTGCCACACCGCCCGCCCGCGGCTCCTTCTCTCCTGAGGTCATCGAAGGGGATCTTGGCAAGGCGCCTGCCAAGACACCGCCCCCGCCGCCGGTCGAGGTGTCCTCGGGTGTTGAGATTCCAGTCATGGGCCGCATTGCCGCCGGTGTTCCGATCGAGGCGATCCAGACCCACAGCCATTCCATCACCGTTCCGCCGGAACTCATCGGCAAGGGCGAGCACTACGCCCTTGAAGTGCGCGGCGATTCCATGATCGAGGCCGGTATTCTGGATGGGGACACGGTTCTGATCCGCCGCACGGACACCGCCGACAGCGGCGATATCGTCGTGGCGCTGGTCGATGGCGAGGAAGCCACCTTGAAGCGCCTGCGCAAGAAAGGGGCCTCCATCGCCCTGGAAGCTGCCAACCCGGCCTATGAAACCCGCATATTCGGTCCCGGCCGTGTGCGCGTTCAGGGCCGTCTCGTCGCCCTGTTCCGCCAATACTGATCCGCCAATACTGATCCTCTGTACCGGGCAGTTGCTCCCGGGCACCTCAAGAATGAGCGGCCGGGAGCTGCGCCATCATCAGATGCCTCTCATCTGTGCCATGGGCGCGGTGGCCTCGTCTTGGCTCCGGTCCAGGCTGAGAGAGTGGTTTTCACCCGCAAAGGCCGCTCCCCGCCAGTGGCAGGACCTGCGCCCAATGCCGGATCTTTTTGTGTATTTTCGCGGGCACCGGTCACGCCTCCGGGCCGCTCCAGGCTGTCTGTAACCTGTGAGTCTTTGAGCCAGAAAGACAGTGCCCCAATTTCGAGCCGGTCAGAGCCGCCGATCACCAGCGGGACGGCGCAGTCAGACGGAACATCCAGCGCCGTCACGATGATATCCGCAAACAGGCAATCGAGTTCCAGCGCCTCCGGCGTTTTCGGCAAGGCCACTCGCAAGGGCTGCCGCAAAACCAAATCCGATTCGGAATCTGAAGAAGCCGGATTAGACCGCTGTTTTCGAACGTTTATTCTACCCACCCCCTCCCCCTGTCCTGAAACGCCTGGTCCAATCCCGAACAGCGACATAAGCATGCCGCCCCAGTTCCGTTCCGGACCCGTGGGATCAGGCCCATAGGCCAGATAGACACAGCCCGTCTCATCGCAGGCGGCCTGATCCGCTGCCATCTTTCGTGATTTCAGCCCCTCGGGCGATACTCCTTCTGCCTGAAGCCACATCTCTCCGGCAAAGCTCGCCCTTACCGACGATAATCTCAGAACGCCTTCCGCATCTCTTGCGGCAATCACCCCGCCAAGGTCCGCAATTTGTATGTCCGCCGGCCTTTCCCATGAGAGCCCCACCCACCCGGCGCAAATAAGTGCAACAGCACCAAAACGCCACCTGCCACGTGTCAGCAGCAGCCAGAACAGACCAGTGGTCAGGAACAGGGTCGCCAGGGCCCCGGGCGGTATCAGGGCGCCTTTGCCGTCATCCAGCGCCTCAGTCCAGGCCGCCACGGCCAGCAGCATGGAGAGGCCCTTGTCCATGACGAAGAGCGGCAGCGCGGAGAGGCCGAACGGCATCAGCACCAGCGAAAGAACGCCCATGGGCATGATGACAAGCGACACCAGCGGCATGCCAAGGAGGTTGCCGATCATTCCATAGGACGCAATCCGCCCGAAGTGATGCGCGCCGATGATGCCGGTCGCAAGGCCCGCTATGGCCGTTGTCGCCAGAACCCCGCCGCCCCAGAGAAGCGGCGTCAGCGCCAGCCTCACCGCAAGGCTTGTCTCATGTGCGTGCCCTGTTCTCATCAGGGTCCGGAGCCGGCTTTCCGACCAGCGGCCATAAACGGCAATCAGGCAGATCACCGAAGCGAAGGACATCTGGAAACCTGGATGGAACAATTGCTCCGGCCGGGCCAGGAGCAGTGTGATGCCCGCAAGAGCGACACTGTGCAGGGTCAGCCCGCGCCGGGCGGTGAGAATGCCGATGAACACCAGCGAGATCATGATAAAGGCCCGCTGGGTGGAGACGGACGCCCCGGACAGAAGCAGATAGAATGCCGCAGCCATAAGCGCGGCACTAGCCGCAATCTTGTGTAAGGGAAGCCGTAGCGCCAGCGGCTCGAACAAGGCCAGCAGCAAGAGCAGAGCCGTATAGGCCCCTCCGGCGAACAGAGCCATGTGAAGGCCCGAGATGGCCAGCACATGGGCCAGCCCGGCGGCCCTCAGGCTCTCCTCTGCCTGTTCTGACAGACCTGCCCGTTCCCCCACAAGCAGAGCGACCGCCAGTTCCGCAGGGTCGCCCGGCGGCAATGTGCGGCGGATTTTTGCGGCGAGCAATTGCCTCAGGTCATCCAGCTCCCGCCGGAAACCGAAACCTGCCTGTTGCGCCTCAATCTCCGGCTTGCCATAGGAAAATCCGGTCGCGCCGATCCCGGAAAAATAGGCGGTGAAGGAAAAGTCGTAGCCCCCCGGACGGATGGGAGAGGACGGCGGGAAGAGACGGGCCTTCAGCCGCACATGATCCCCCGCCCTGGCGCCGCTCTCTTGCGGAGCGGAGACACGGATCCGCGCTGGAATGACCGGGCCGCGACGCTGAGGCCCTGGCGGCGCCATGCGCCCGCGATTACCCGCCTGAAGAACATCGATGATCAGGCGGGGGCCGGAAGCGGCCTGTTCGCGTTCCGCGACGATGCCGCTGATCTCCAGGGTCCGGGCCGCCTCCAGCTTCGGCGCGGCCACAAGAGCGGTGCGCAGAGTTCCCGCAGTAAAGCCTGCGGCAAACCAGAGACTGAGCACCACCGCAAGGCTGAAACCCCGCGAGCGGTCACGCCAGGCAGCCCAGAGGCCAAGCGCCAGCGCGGCGCCTATAACCGCCAGCGCGGACGGCTCTTCGGGCAAGGAGAAATAAGCCAGTATTCCGGATGCCAGAGCGAAACCACCCCAGAGCAGCCCCTGCTCTTCCCTGAGCCGTCCTTCCCGCAAAGCCTTAGGCGCGCGATAGGGGGCGTTCTCATGGTCCCGCTTTGCTGGCGCAAAGCCGTAAGCCTCCGGACGGGTCCAGTTCGGCCGTTCAAAACCAAGCCGTGTCTCTTTCCCGCGGGCTATTAAAGTTCCGGTATCAGAAGTTGAGACCGCGCCAGCTGACGGCGTGTCATCTTTGGGGCCTTGCGCTGCTCCGGCGGACGCTGGGGTATCAGGCTCCTGCCTGCCCTTGCGTCCCAGTCCCCGGCCCGCCCGCTGCCCCGGCTCCTTCCGATCAGGTCCCGATCCGGACCTGTCCCCCGTGCCGGCCAAGGCGAAAACCCTCCCCGGGTCTTTGGAGTTTGGCGCTGCTATGCTAAGACCGCGCCAACCCGGCGGTTTCCCGCCAAGGCATCATTCTGGCAGAGACAATCAAGAACCACCATGGCCAATAACGTCATCACGCGCTTTGCGCCTTCCCCCACCGGTTTCCTTCACATCGGCGGCGCCCGCACGGCTCTCTTCAACTGGCTGTTTGCCAAACACCACGGCGGCAAGATGCTGCTGCGCATTGAGGACACGGACCGGACCCGTTCCACACAGGAAGCGGTTGACGCGATTCTGGATGGCCTGACCTGGCTCGGGCTTGATTGGGACGGTGAACCGGTCTCACAGTTTGCCCGTGTCGCCCGCCATCAGGAAGTGGTCGAAGCCATGCTTGCCAATGGCACAGCCTACCGCTGCTACTGCACCCCGGAAGAGCTGACCGAAATGCGGGAGAAGGCCCGCGCTGAAGGCCGCCCGCCGCGATATGACGGCACCTGGCGTGACCGCGACGCATCCGAAGCCCCGGAAGGCATTGCCCCGGCGATCCGTCTTCGCGCACCGCTGGAAGGCGAAACCGTGGTTGACGATCTGGTGCAGGGACGTGTTGTCTTTCCGAACAAGGATCTGGACGATCTGGTGCTGATGCGGTCTGACGGCGTGCCAACCTATATGCTGGCTGTGGTGGTGGACGACCATGACATGGGCGTGACCCACATCATCCGCGGTGACGACCACCTGACCAATGCAGCCCGGCAGACCCTGATTTTCCAGGCCATGGGCTGGGACGTGCCGGAGATGTCGCACATTCCGCTGATCCACGGCCCGGACGGAGCAAAGCTCTCAAAGCGTCACGGCGCAACCGGTGCGGAGGCCTACCGCGCCATGGGCTACCTGCCGGCGGCCATGCGCAACTATCTCGCCCGTCTTGGCTGGAGCCACGGCGACGAGGAAATCATGTCAACGGAAGACATGATCAAGTGGTTCGGCACGGATGCCATCGGAAAGTCTCCCTCCCGCTTCGATTTCAAGAAGCTGGAGAACCTGAACGGCCACTACATGCGCTCCACGGACGATGCGGAGCTCCTGGAGCACTGGAAGGCTTGCCTTGCTCATCGCGAGGACGGCAAGGCGGTGCTCGACTGGATGGCAACAGGTGACAACACCGCCACCGTTCTGACCGCCCTTCCCGGCCTCAAGGAACGCGCCAAGACGCTTGTCGAGCTGACCGAGAGCGCCTCTTATCTGTGGCGCCAGCGCCCGCTGGACGTGGACGAGAAAGCAGCCAAGATCCTTGACGCGGAAGCCAAGGCGATCCTTGCAGACCTGCACAAGCTCCTGAGCGGAGCGAATCTCTGGGAAGCCGGGGCACTGGAAACAGCCGTTAAGGCCTATGCGGAAGAAAAGGAACTGAAGCTTGGCAAGGTCGCCCAGCCGCTGCGCGCCGCGCTGACCGGCCGGGGCACATCTCCGGGCATTTATGACGTTCTCATTGCCCTCGGACGCGACGAGAGCCTCGCCCGTATCGCGGACCAGGCATCCTGACGAAATATACCGCAGGGCAGCATCGCCTGCCCTGCGGCGCAAAATTCCGGCAACGGATTTGACCAAAGCGGTATGGTCCTGCGCTTGCGGCCCCGCAACAAATGGGCTACGCAAGAGCCGACCATTCCTCCAGCACCCTCAGGCTGGGTCTCTGTCCGGCCCTCATCCGGGCAATTCCTGCATTCACGCCGGGGGCTGCGGCGAGTTTCTGACATAGGAGGTTATCTGAATGGCTGACAAGAACGCCAAGCTGACCGTAGGCGGCGGCGAACATGGTTTCGACGTCCTGGACGGAACCATCGGGCCGTCTGTGGTGAACATCTCGTCCGTGTACAAGGACACCGGCATGTTCACATACGACCCGGGCTTCACCTCCACGGCGTCCTGCGAATCCAAGATCACCTATATCGATGGTGACGAGGGCACGCTGCTCTACCGCGGTTATCCGATCGAACAGCTTGCAGACCATGGCGACTTCCTGGAATCCTGCTACCTGCTGCTTTACGGCGACCTGCCGACCAAGCCGGAAAAGGAAGACTTCGTGAGCCGTGTGACCTATCACACGATGATCCACGAGCAGATGTCGCGCTTCTTCTCCGGCTTCCGCCGCGACGCACACCCGATGGCCGTCATGTGCGGTGTCGTTGGCGCCCTGTCCGCCTTCTACCACGACAGCACCGACATCTCCGATCCGCGCCAGCGCATGATTGCGTCGCTGCGCATGATCGCGAAGATGCCGACCATCGCAGCCATGGCCTATAAGTACCACGTCGGTCAGCCGTTCGTTTATCCGCGCAACGACCTGAACTACGCGGCAAACTTCCTGCACATGTGCTTTGCGGTTCCTTGCGAGGAATACAAGGTGAACCCGGTTCTGGCCCGCGCCATGGACCGTATCTTCATCCTGCACGCCGACCACGAGCAGAACGCTTCCACCTCGACCGTTCGTCTCGCCGGGTCTTCCGGGGCGAACCCGTTCGCTTGTATCGCAGCTGGCATTGCCTGCCTCTGGGGCCCGGCACACGGCGGCGCCAACGAAGCAGCGCTCAACATGCTGTCCGAAATCGGTTCCGTTGACCGCATTCCGGAATTCGTTGCCCGCGCCAAGGACAAGAACGATCCGTTCCGTCTCATGGGCTTCGGTCACCGGGTCTACAAGAACTATGACCCGCGCGCCAAGATCATGCAGAAGACCTGTCACGAGGTTCTCGGCGAGCTTGGTATCAAGGACGATCCGCTCCTCGACATCGCGATGGAACTGGAAAAGATCGCTCTCAACGATCCCTATTTCGTCGAGAAAAAGCTCTATCCGAACATCGACTTCTACTCCGGCATCACCCTGCGTGCCCTGGGCTTCCCGACCAACATGTTCACCGTGCTGTTCGCTCTTGCCCGCACCGTGGGCTGGATCGCCCAGTGGAAGGAAATGGTGGAAGATCCGTCCCAGCGCATCGGCCGTCCGCGCCAGCTCTACACCGGAGCTCCGAAGCGCGATTACGTGCCGATCGAACAGCGCCGCTAAGACCGGCCGGGATCGTCATGGCAATCGGAACCCCCGGCTCACCGCCGGGGGTTTTTCTTATTCAGCCTCGGGAACCACCGCCTGACCTGAGGTCCGCTGAACCGTGAAGGGGAAAAAGCCTATGAGCACGGGCATCATCATCAAACGTCTGGAAGCATCCGACGTGGATGCCTTCCGCCGCATCCGCCTGGAAGCCCTTCGCGCCGAGCCTGCGAACTTTGCCAGCACTTATGAGGACTGGGCCGCTCTGTCTGAAGACGCATGGATGCAACGCCTGGATAATCCGGTATTCGCTGCATTTCTCGACCGGGAGCCCGTCGGCCTAATGGGACTGTTTCCAGAGAGCCTCGCCAAGATGGCGCATCGCGCCTCGATCATGATGGTGTATGTCCGCAAGAACCTGCGCGGAACCGGCCTGGCGCGGGAGCTTTTGGCCGCAGTCACGGATCATGCGCGAAACTGCGGCATTCTCCAGCTGGAACTCGTTGTCTCAGCGGAAAACCCGGCAGCAATGCGTTTCTATCAAAGGGAAGGTTTTGTGGAGTACGGCAGACTTCCCGGAGGCTATATCTATGACGGCAAAGAGATCGTGGATGTCCTTATGATGCGCCGTCTTACCGATCAACCTGTTCAATAACGGCAACCGTACCGAACCTCCTGGGAACGGGCAGCTGCCCGGTTGGCTACAAGCATCCTCGAAGACCTGCGGCCTTGTATTTCCGCCGTGATCCGCAAGCCCATTCAAAGATCCGGTTAGCCGCAAAGGAAAGCCCTCAGGTTGCCTTTCCGCGCGTCAGAACATCCATCACCACTGCCGCTGCCGCCTCGCTCTGGGAACGGCCATCCGGCAGGCGCATGATCGTGTCCAGCTCGGAGAAGGCGCTGACCTGCTCTTGCCGAACCTGTGTATCCGCCAAAAGGCTCTCAAGCACCGGCACCAGCTTTTCAGGACAGACTTCGTCGTCCAGAAACTCCGGCACGACGTTGCGGCCCAGAATGATGTTCGGCAGCACCATGGATGAGACACTGGCAAAGGGGAAGATGCGGTTGATATCCTTGAGGCGGCGGTAGAACCAGTCGAGCCGGTAGCAGATCGCCATGGGTACGCCAGAAATCGCCAGCTCAAGCGACACTGTTCCAGAAGCGGCCAGAGCCGCATGGGCCCGGCGGAAGGCGGCATGCTTGGCCGCGTTACCGGTCACGATCTCCGGCTGGACCGCCCAGCCTGCGGTCTCCGCACGGATCCGGGCTTCCATGCGCGGAACAGCCGGAAGCAGGATCTCCAGATCCGGCACGGATCTATCAAGCACTTCAAGGGTCTGGCCGAAGTCTTTCAGAAGCCGGTCGACCTCACTGCCCCGGCTTCCCGGCAGCAGGAGAAGTGTCTTGCGCCCATCGGTCAAGGCGGGACGCTCTCCTGCGCTCGACCGAAGTTCCTCAAGCCGCTCGATCAAGGGATGGCCGACATAATGGGTGCGCGGGCCGCCAAGCTTGCGGTGAACCTCCGGCTCGAACGGCAGGATGGCCAGAAGCTCGTCCACATAGACGCTCATCTTCTTCGCCCTGCCCGGCCGCCAGGCCCAGACCGACGGCGACACATAGCCGATGACCGGAATATGCGGCGCGCGCTTGCGCACCCGTTTGGCGACATTGTGAGTAAAATCCGGACTGTCGATGATCACCAGAACATCCGGATTGGCCTCGATCACCGCGTCGACCGTCTGATAGACCCGCTTCACGATCAAGGGCAGACGGGCCAGAACTGCGGTGAGCCCCATGACCGCAATGTCGGAAATGTCGAACAGGCTCTTCAAGCCCTGCTCTTCCATCCGCTCACCGCCAAGTCCGCAATAGGTAATGCGGCCTGGCAAGACCCGGTTCAGGCTTGCCATCAGCCGGGAGCCGAGCAGATCACCTGACTCTTCGCCGACCACAAAGGCGATCTTGAACATGCGCTCCCCACCGGTCATGCGTCACTCTCCGGCGCGGTTTGCGGGTCGAGACCATAGAGAAACAGACCAGCCTTGTCGGCGGCAGCGACTGTCGCTTCACGCTCGGCAATCAGCGCTCCGCCCGCCTCCACGGCGATACCGGCAAACCCGGCTGCCTGAGCCCGCTCAATGGTCATCGGGCCAACCGCCGGGAGATCAACCCGCAGGTCCTGTCCTGGCTTGACGGTCTTGACCAGAACGCCAAGACGCCCCTTTGCGCGCACCCGCCCGTTCTGGCGAAGCTCGGCGCAGCGGGCGAGCATGGCATCCGTGCCTTCCGCGCCTTCAACAGCAATCACGCGGCCGCCGAGGGCAACAGCAGCCTGGCCGATATCGAGATCCCCGAGACGGCGGGCAGCTTCAAGCGCCAGCGCCATGTCCTTCAGGTCTTCCGCCCGCGGTTTGACTTGTCCCAGGCTTCCAGGTCCCGCAAGCAGGTCCGGCGCCACATCCTTGATCCCTACCACGCGAAATCCCTCTTCCTCGATGAGGCCGATCACCTTGGTCAAAAGGCTGTCATCGCCTCCGGAAAGCGCCTTGATGATCCGCGGCAGACGGCGCAGCGTGCCGAGGTCCCCCATGACGGAGGTGAAATCCGGGCGCTTGCTGATGCCGCCGATCAGGACGACCTCGCGGCATCCTGCCGCCGCCATAACCTTGAACAGACGGCCTATCTCGCCCCATCCCAGCTCCACGGCGGCCTGGCGCTTCAGGACTTCTTCCGCTTCGCCCTTGATGGCAACGATGAAAGCCTGGCGTCCGGCGGCGCGAAGGCCGTTCAGAACCTGCAGCGGCAACATGCCATTGCCACAAATAAGAGCGACCGGCGCAAGGGATGCACCGGCCGTCAAAAGATCTTTGCTGTCATGGCCCCGGATCATGACAGGTTTATCACTCGGGTGCCCGCGGCGTGCAAAAACGGCGGTCTTCCTTTTCCAGGATGAAGTCCGTCACCTGACGGACGAGCGGCTGATCGGCATTGGCTTCGGCCACGGCCTGCGCCCGCTCGCGCAGAGTGCCGGTCTCGCTCTCAAACAGATCGCGATAGGCGGCCCGCAGCGCATGGATCTGCTCACGCGGGAAATTCCGGCGCTTGAGACCCACCAGATTG
Organism: Roseibium litorale; assembly: GCF_014842915.1. GTDB lineage: Bacteria > Pseudomonadota > Alphaproteobacteria > Rhizobiales > Stappiaceae > Roseibium > Roseibium litorale. Next base: position 403,869 of record NZ_JACYXI010000002.1, read on the forward strand.
AGGCCGCCCAGATGCGCCCGGTTGCCTGTAACCATTCCGAACGGAATGAGATCGTTTTCCAGACCGGCCAGACCGCCGACAAAGGCATGATCGCCAATACGGGTGAACTGGATGACGGCAGAACCGCCACCGAAGATCACATTGCTGCCGACGGTCACATGGCCTGCGATCATTACGTTGTTCGACAGAACGATGTTGTCGCCGAGATGACTGTCATGACCGACGTGAGAGTTAGCCAGGAAGGCACAGCGGTTGCCGATGGAGGTCGAGAACCCGCCGCCTTCCGTCCCCGCGTTCATGGTCACACCCTCGCGGATGAGGCAATCCTCACCGACGCGCAGGATGGCATGCTCGCCACGGTATTTCAGATCCTGCGCCTGATGCCCGATAGAGGCGAACGGGAAAATAACCGTACGGGCGCCGATTTGCGTATCCCCGGCGACAGCGACATGAGACTTCAGCTCGACGCCATCCCCCAGAACAACCTGACTGCCCACATGACAGAAGGGACCGATGCGGACGCCTTCACCCAAGGTGGCACCATCCTCGACAATTGCACTGGGATGTATCGTTGACATCAGGTCCTCACGCATCCACCAGCATGGCGCTGATTTCCGCCTCAGCAACCTTTGCGCCATCAACCATGGCGACGGCATCAAACTTCCAGATGTTCGAACGCTGCTTGATCTTCTTCACATGGAAGTGGACCTGATCGCCCGGAACCACCGGCTTGCGGAACTTCGCCCGATCGATCGTCATGAAATAGACGAGCTGCGGAGCCGTATCCTTACCGCGGGAATGAACGCAAAGGGCACCTGCCGTCTGAGCCATCGCTTCGATCAAAAGAACACCCGGCATCACCGGCTGCTTGGGGAAATGCCCCTGGAAATGCGGCTCGTTAATAGTCACATTCTTGATGCCGATGCAGCTGTCGTCACCGTCCATTTCGATGATCTTGTCGATCAGAAGAAAAGGATAGCGGTGCGGCAGAAGTTCAAGAACTTCCATGATATCTGCGCTCGGCAAAACCTTCTTTTCAGTGTTTTCCATGTGCATTCAACCCCTCGGCGCAACGCGCGCCTGAACATTCAATCAATTCCGTCCGGTTTACGTTGCGTTTCCACGCTCTGCAAGCTTTCGAAGCACTGCCATCTCGCGGAACCACTGTTTCACTGGCTTGGCAGGAGCGCCCCCATACCGTCCGCCTGCCGGAATATCTTCAGACACCACACTGACAGCGGCAATCTGGGCACCCATGCCGATGGTGACATGGCCGCGCACGCCAGTCTGGCCGCCAATGGCAACGTAGTCCTCAAGGGTTGCGCTTCCAGAGATGCCAACCTGTGAAACGATGACGCAATGGCGTCCGATGACAACGTTGTGGCCGATCTGAACCTGGTTGTCGATCTTGGTCCCCTCACCAATCACTGTGTCCCGGTTTGCACCCCGGTCCACGGTGGTATTGGCCCCGATCTCGACATTGTCCTGAATGATAACGCGGCCGATCTGCGGCACCTTGATATGACCGCCCGGCCCCATCGCATAGCCAAACCCGTCCTGGCCAACACAAACGCCCGGATGGAGATAAACCTTGTTGCCAATGATCGCATGCTGAACGGAAGCATTTGCGCCGACGACACAATCCCGGCCAATACGCACGCCTTCCGCAATCACCGCATTGGCGCGGATCACAGTGCCACTGCCGATTTCAGCGCCGGCTGCGATGACCGCGCCAGCTTCCACGATGACACCAGGCTCCAGAACCGCGCCCGGATCGACAACGGCCCGGTCTGAAACAGCGGCAACGCCCTTCACCGCCGGAAACATTGCTTCCGGATAAAGTTTTGCGAGAACCAGAGCCCAGGAGCGATACGGCTCCTTGCAGACCAGCACAGCCGCACTTTCAGGAACCTTATCCTTGTGCTTGCGCGCGACGAGAACAGCCGCAGCTTCTGTGGAGGCCAGCTTGTCGAGATAGACCGTGTTGTCGAAGAAGACGAGCGTGCCTGCGAGAGCCTCTTCCACCGGACCAACGCCGGAAATCACATGCGAAGGATCACCCCGCTCGATGTCCGCCCCTGCCCATTCGGCGATCTGGCCGAGAGTGACCGGCTCAGGCTGCTTGAAAAAAATCGGATCGGACATTGCTGCTTCCCAATAAAAAACGGCCGCCGGCGGTGCGGCGGCCGTTCGTATCATGTCTACGGCCCAATTAGAACCGCGTACCACCACTCAGACGGAAGACCTGAACTTCGTCCTCATCTTCCTTCATGACCGGCCATGCAAAGTCTGCGCGAAGCGGGCCGAACGGAGAATCCCAACGAATACCGGCACCGACAGACGCGCGAAGCGCGAAGTCATTGGACTGAATATTGTTCTTACCAACAACCTTCGCCAGATCGTTATCGACATCCCAGACGGTACCGGCATCAGCAAAGACGGCGCCGCTCAAGCCGAACTCTTCCGGAACACCAAAGAGCGGGAAAGTGGTTTCGACCGTTGCAGCCAGATACATGGTACCGCCGAGAGCATCACCCGTGGTCGCATCACGAGGACCGATCCCCTGGTTTTCGAAGCCGCGAACGATATCGCCACCAACCATATACTGGTCGGAAACGCGCAGACGCTTGCTGCCCAGGGCCATGATGTGACCACCCTGGATCGCGAACTTGCCGATCACCCCGTAATCCGGCAGCAGCTCCTTGTAGACCCGGCCTTCAGCCGTGGTCTTCATATACTGGGAATCGCCACCAATACCTGCGAACTCCTGACCGAACTGGCCATAGAGACCGTCCTTGGGGTTCATGATGTTGTCGAGTGTGCTGTAGGTCAGCGTGTAGCCCGCAGCAGACGTGATGTAGGACCCGAAGGAGTCGCAAATACCACGGGAGAATTTGGCCGTGTCACACTTGCTAATGCTGGTCGAGATATCATCCGGATCGGACAGCTTGGTCTCGTACAGCTGATAGTAAAGACGCAGCTTCAGCTCGTCTTCACGCAGCGGCAAGGTGAAACCGAAACCGCCACCGGTCTTGCGCTCATCATAGGAGCGGTAGCTGTTCGCATCCTTTTCCCGGCGGTACAGATCCAGATCAAGCGCGATGCGGCGCCCGAGGAAGAACGGTTCGATGAAAGCGAACTCGTAGGTCTTCGTGTCCTTGCCACCACCGACGCCAAGCTTCACGTACTGGCCACGGCCCAGGAAGTTCTTTTCGGTAACAGACACATCGCCGATCACACCGTCGGCGGTGGAATAACCGACACCGAAGGAAACTTCACCCGTCGGCTTTTCGATAACTTCAACGTTGATAACGACCTTATCCGGAGCGCTACCCTGAGACGTGGTGATATTCACACGCTCGAAGAATCCGAGATTCTTCAGACGGCGCTCTGCCTTGTCGAGAAGAGCCCGGTTGAAGGCATCACCTTCCGCCAGATCGAACTCACGGCGGATCACATATTCACGGGACCGGTCATTGCCAATCACGTTGATGCGCTCGACATAAGCACGCGGACCTTCTTCGACATAATAGGTCAGAGAGATGGTCTTGTTTTCATAGTCACGCGAAGCGCGCGGGCGGATCTGGGCAAAGGCATAGCCGTTTTCAGCAACCTTGACGGTCAGATCCTCAACGCTCTGCTCAACACGCAGCGAATTGAACGTATCGCCTGAAGAGGTGCGCAGTTCGGACTTGAGCGCTTCCGGATCCACTTCCGAAAGAGAGGAGACAACCTCGACATCGCCGATCTTGTACTTCTCGCCTTCATCGACCGTGAAGGTCACATGGAAGACGTTCTGCTCGCGATCCAGCTCGGCATTCGCCGAAACGATACGGAAATCGGCATAGCCCTTCTTGAAGTAATACTGGCGCAGCAGCTCTTCGTCGGCAGCCAGACGGTCCGGATCATAGGTATCCGTGCTGCGCAGCCAGCTCAGGAACCCGCTTTCGCGGGTGCGGATCACATCACGCAGACGGCCATCGCTGAAAGAGTTATTGCCGATGAAGGTGATGCGCTCAACGCCGGTCTTCTCGCCTTCATTGATCTCGAACACCAGATCGACGCGGTTATCCCCGCGATCAATGATCTTCGGATCAACGGAAGCGCCATAACGGCCGCCGCGGCGGTAGGCTTCCAGGATGTTCTGCACATCGGACTGGACGCGGGCGCGGGTCAGCATGGACCGCTCGGAGGACCGGACAGCGGTCTTCAGGGCGTCATCCTTGATCTTCTTGTTTCCTTCGAAGGAAACCCGGTTGATGATCGGATTTTCGCTCACGCTCACAACGAGCGATCCGCCCTGCTGATTGATCTTCACATCGGCAAAAAGGCCGGTGGCAAAGAGAGCCTTGAGCGATTCATCAATGTCTGCAGGACCATAAGAACGGCCCGGCTTGATGGTGAGGTAACTCAGAACCGTTTCTTCCTCGATCCGGGTATTTCCCTTCACGACGATGGAACGGGCCACTGCTGCCTCGGCGGACACAGCCGGGAACAGGCTGACACTGCTGGGCAGAAGAGCACCCGTCGCCAGAACGGTTGCCGCAAGAAACACGGCGCGAGTGGATGACTGCAATCGCTGCATAAGTGAGCTATGCCTTTTTGTTTTAGCGCCCTTGCCAGCAGGCAAAGGGAAACCAGATTCTCAGCAACTGACCTCGTTTTACAGGCTTTTGCCGATTAGGCAACAGCCGAACAAGGCCAAAATGGTTTTCATATGAAGACGTTGCGGCAAAGCAACGCTTCACGCTCAAGCCCTTTCAAAGCCTCGCGATATGGAGCACATCGTTCCATGTGGCAAAGACCATGAGCAGAAGAACAATTCCAAGCCCGATCCGGAAACCGATGTCCTGAACCCCCTCGCTCAGGGGACGCCCGCGAACGGCCTCGGCCAGGTAATAGACAAGATGCCCGCCATCCAGCATGGGGATCGGCATCAAATTGATCAGACCGATCGAGATTGACAGCACAGCCGCCAGGCTCAGCAGCGGAACAATGCCCTGGGTCGCAACCTGCCCGGAGATCTGGGCAACCCGGATCGGCCCACCCAGCTGATCGGCAGCCTCGCGGCCGGAAATCACGCCCCAGATGTAATCAACCGTCCGGGATGCGACATAGAAGGTCTCTTTCGCCCCCTGAGCAACCGCTTCCAAAGGACCATATGTCACATGAACGAGATCTTCCGGCTTCGGGCTGCGTGACACACCAAGAAGCCCGATCCGCTGCACGTTGCCAAAACGGTCTTTCAACTCCTGGAATTCCGGCGTGACAGTCAGATCAATGGTCTTGCCCTCGCGCTCCACCTGCATGTGCAGAGGCACGTCAGCACTGACAGAAACGATCCGCTGCAGGTCAGTAAAGGTCGCGATTTCGCGGCCATCGACGGACAGAATAAGGTCCCCCGCCTTGAGACCGCCCCGCTCCGCCGCGCTTTGCGGGCGCACTTCTTCCACAACCGGCGTGGTAACAACCTGTCCGAAGGTCATGAAAATTGCCGCGAAAATCACGATAGCCAGAATGAAGTTGGCAATCGGACCGGCGGCCACCACAGCAGCGCGCTGCCAGACCGGCTTGGCGACGAAGGCCGTGCGGCGCTCAACATCGGACATGGCAGCTATCCGGTCCCGGTCAGGCACGCTTGCGGCATTGTCGTCGCCAGCAAACTTCACGTAGCCGCCAAGCGGGATCAAACAGAGCTTCCAGCGCGTGCCGTGGCGGTCGTTGCGGCCAATGATCTCGCGGCCAAAGCCGACCGAGAAGGCATCAACCTTCACATTGCACCAGCGGGCAACAAGAAAATGGCCAAGCTCATGGAAGAAGACGACAATCGTCAGCACAAACAGGAAAGGCACGATGTAGCCAATGACAAGATCATAGGCCGATGTCAAAATTTCCATTCTGCTGTCCCGTAGGTCCGAAGGCAGTGTGGTTATTCCCGGCCATTATACGGTCAGGAATTACAACAGGGTAAAGGCTTTCGTCTTTTTTCCGGTCAAAAACGGTGTTCTGTCCGGAATCGTTGGCCAGACCATAAGCCTCAGGAGGCCCTCGCCGCAATCCAGTTCCCGCAGATTGATCGCGCCTCTCGATCGAGAGCGGCGACATCCTCGATCCGTGCCGGGGCGGATCGTCCAAGGCGTGGCTCCATGGCATCAAGCGCCGCCTCAACGGAAGCCGGAATATCCATGAAGGCGATCCGGCCCGCCAGAAAGGCTGCAACAGCCGTCTCATCCGCAGCATTGAGCACAGCCGCGGCCCCGCCCCCGCGCCGCATGGCATCCCGGGCAAGCCGCAAGGCAGGAAACCGCACCAGATCAGGCGCCTCGAAGGTCAGGCTCGAAATAGCTGCCAAATCCAGCCGTTCGACAGGAACTTCCATCCGCTCCGGCCAGGCAAGGCAATGAGCGATCGGTGTGCGCATGTCAGGAGATCCAAGCTGGGCCAGAAGCGATCCATCCCGGTATTGCACAAGACCGTGGATAACCGACTGCGGATGAACCAGCACGTCCAGCTGGTCTGCCTCCAGCGGAAACAGATGAAAGGCTTCAATCACTTCGAAGCCCTTGTTCATCATGGTAGCGCTGTCGATGGTGATCCGGCTGCCCATGTCCCAGTTGGGATGCTTCAATGCCTCGGCAACTGTTGCCTTTTGCATCGCCTCAAGCGGCCAGGTGCGGAACGGGCCGCCGGACGCGGTGAGAATGATCTTTTCCACCTGTGCAGCGTTGGCCGCCTCGAACACCTGGAAGATCGCGCTGTGCTCGCTGTCCACCGGCAGCAAGGTCACGTCGTGGCGCTCAACCTCTGACATGAAGAGATCGCCGGCACAGACAAGACATTCCTTGTTGGCCAGCGCAAGCGCCCGGCCCGGCTTCAGCGCGCGAAGGGTCGGCTCCAGCCCGGCAAAGCCGACAATCGCTCCAAGCACGATATCGGCGGGACGGTCGACCGCCTCCAGAACAGCCTGGTGGCCCCAGGCTGCCTCGATTCCGCTTCCGGCCAGCGCCTCCCGCAGGGCCGGGCCGTGGCTCTCGGAAGAGACAACCGCGATCTTGGCGCCAACTTGCCGCGCCAGCCTTGCCAGTCCGGCAACATTGGAATTGGCAACGAGTGCCTCAACCCCGAACCGGTCCGGATGGCGCGAAATCACATCGAGTGTGCTTTTTCCAACAGAACCGGTCGCGCCCAGAACGGTAACGCGCTGATAGGGCTTACTGGACAAAGGATCATAGCCCTCAGATCCTGCCGCCGCAGGACGGGCGTGGCCTGGCATGCTGGCATCCATTCCGGTCTCCATTACATCAGGCCAAGTGCGGAAACCGGATCCATCAGCTCTCCGCCGAAGGCAAGCCCCAGGAAGGCAGCAAAGACGGCCGCGGCCACAAGACCGTCCACACGGTCCATGACACCGCCATGGCCCGGAATGAGCTGGCTGGAATCCTTGACCTTGAAACGGCGCTTCAGGGCGGATTCAGCAAGATCGCCGATCTGGGAGACGATGGACAGGAGACCTGCAAGCAGCATCCAGCCCAGCGGCTCAGTCTGACCGGCGGCAAGAACAAAGCCGCCACCAAACAGGACGGCAAAGGTCAGCCCCCCAAGCGCTCCGGACCAGGTTTTGTTCGGGGACACCCGTGTCCAAAGCTTCGGCCCGCCAAGAAAGCGGCCGACGAAATAGGCGCAGATATCGGTTGCCCAGATCACAACCAGCAGGAAAAAGATGAACACCTGCCCAAGATCACCCCGGCGCACGGCCATCAGGGCAAGCATGGAAAGCCCGGCATAAAGAACACCTTCCGCTCCCCAGCGGGCTGTCCGTGCCGCCTTGCCCAAAATGTAGCAGAGGATCATGCCAGCAAGCACCAAGCCGAAAGCCGCAATCGGCAGCCCCAGGTGATAGCTGAGCCCCGATGCCGCCAAAGCAAGAAGACCGGCAAGACCCGACGGGCTCTTGAAAATGGTCCCGGTGATGGTGAACCACTCCCACAGGATCAGCACGCCCGCAACAAGAACCAGACCGTCATAGGGCGCACCGCCGAAGCAGCTCAGCGCCAGAACCGCTGGCCCAAGCACAAGCGCAGACAGAACCCGCGCTCTCAGATCAGCCATTTTGGACTTTCCGGCGCCCTGCCCCTGGCCGCTTGTTCCCGCCATCATCAGAAAACTTTGGCGCTGACGCCGCCGAAGCGCCGCTCACGGCCGCTGAAATCGGCAATCGCACGGTCAAACGCGGCTTCATCGAAGTCGGGCCAGTAGGTGTCGCAGAAATAGAATTCGGAATAAGCAGCCTGCCACATGAGGAAGTTGGACAGACGCTGCTCCCCGCTGGTCCGGATAATGAGATCCGGATCCGGAATTCCGGATGTGTCCAGGCGGGCGCCAATCGCCTCAGGTGTGATCTCCTCCACCTTGAGACGGCCTTCAGCCACATCCTGAGCGAGCGTTCTGACGGCGCGGGCCACTTCGTCCCGCGAGCCGTAATTGAAGGCGACAACCAGGGTCATACCGGTATTGTCCCGGGTCAGCCCCTCAGCCTCATCAAGAAGAGCCCGGATTCCGCCCTCAAGCCCCTGACGGTCCCCAATCACGCGGATCCGGACGTTGGCCTGGTGAATCTCGGACAGGTCCCGCTGCACAAACCGGCGCAGCAGGGACATGAGAAAGCTGACCTCGCCGGCTGGACGGGACCAGTTCTCCGAGGAGAAGCTGTAGATGGTAATGTAATCGAGGCCAATGCGGACACCATGACGGATGATCCGCCTCAGGGTATCGAGCCCCTGGCGATGGCCTTCCGAGCGGGGCAAGCCTCTTTCCTTGGCCCACCGGCCGTTGCCGTCCATGATCAGGGCCACGTGGCGTGGCACGCCACCCTGCCCTTGCCGGGAAGGCGGCGCCATGTCGGTACGGTCTGGACTTGCGGTCATGAAGCTCCCCGCGCGGCGGTTATGCCGGAAAGGTCATCAGACCTGAGAAATTTCCTGCTCTTTCTTGGCGAGCATTACATCAACCTCGGTAATCATACCATCGGTCAGCTTCTGAATCTCGTCAGAAGCAACCCGGCTGTCGTCCTGGCTGATGTCGCCGTCCTTTTCCAGCTTCTTTGCCGTATCCATACCGTCGCGGCGGACGTGACGGATAGAGACCTTGGCGGCCTCGGCATATTTGTGAGCGACCTTGATCAGCTCCTGGCGGCGTTCCTGGTTCAGTTCCGGGATCGGCAGGCGCAGCAGCTGGCCATCGATCACCGGATTGAGGCCCAGGTTGGATTCACGGATGGCCTTTTCGACAGCCGAAACCATGCCCTTGTCCCAGACCTGAACGGCAAGCATGCGCGGCTCGGGAACGGAGACGGTCGCAACCTGGCTGACCGGCATGGACTGGCCATAGGCCTGAACAACAATGGGATCCATCATGCTGGCCGAGGCACGGCCGGTCCGCAGGCCGGCGAATTCGGTCTTCAGAACACCAAGCGCACCATTCATACGGCGCTTGAGATCGTCCATGTCCACACCTTCTACAGGCATAACTTCCTCGCTTATATCTTGCTTTGGTGGCTCAGAGAGTCACGGCCGGCGCCAAAATCGCACACTCGTGCTGAAACACAAGTCCTTGCGCCGGAGTTATTGGCAAAAGAATCAGCTCCCGACAACCGTATAACGGCCGGTTTCCTGAAGCACAGCAACCAGAGCCCCCGGCTCATGGATGCGGAAAACAATCACGGGAATGTTGTTGTCGCGCGCAAGAGCGATGGCTGTGGTGTCCATGACCTTGAGATTGCGCTGGATCACATCCTCGAACCTCAGCGTATCATAGCGCTCGGCCTCCGGATTGATCTTCGGATCTTCCGAGTAGATGCCATCGACCTGCGTGCCCTTCAGGAAGGCATCGCAGCGCATTTCGGCGGCGCGCAGGGCCGCTCCGGAATCGGTCGTGAAGAACGGGTTGCCCGTGCCGCCGGCAAAGACGATCACGTCACCATCTTCCATGTAGCGCTCGGCCACTCGCTGGGAAAAGGTTTCGCAGATGGAGGGAACGGAAACGGCGGACAGAACACGGGCCTGAACCTTGTGGCGCCGCAGGGCGTCGGCAAGCGTCAGGGAGTTCATGATGGTCGCCAGCATACCCATATGGTCGCCGGTGACCCGGTTGCCGCCCTTGGCCGCTACAGCGACACCGCGGAAGATGTTGCCGCCACCGACAACGACCCCTACCTGACACCCCAGAGCAACCGCATCTGCAATTTCCTTGGCGATCCGCTCCACCACCATCGGATCGATCCCGAATGACTGGCTGCCCATCAGGGCTTCACCGGAGAGCTTCAGCAGCACGCGTTTCCAGCGCAGGGGCTTGGTCATGTCGCAACCTTCTCTTTTGTTGTTCCTTCTAAAAAAAAGCGCCGGACAATGCCGGCGCTTTTCGATGGGATCAGTTCCCTGCGGCTGCCGCCACTTCCGCGGCGAAGTCCGTCTCTTCCTTCTCGATCCCTTCGCCGAGAGCGAAGCGGACGAAAGCGGTGAGCTTGACCGGGGTGCCAAGTTCCTTGGCCAGGGCTTCTACAGCCTGCTCGACGGTCAGATCCGGGTTGATGACGAAAGCCTGCTTGATCAGCGTGACTTCCTCATAGAACTTGCGGATACGGCCTTCGACCATCTTTTCAATGATGTTGTCCGGCTTGCCGGATTCGCGGGCCTGCTCGATGAACACATTGCGCTCACGCTCGACAACAGCCGGATCCAGAGAATCGGTGTTCAGAGCCAGCGGGCTGGTCGCAGCAACGTGCATGGCGATCTGACGGCCGAGAGTGTTCAGCTTGTCCTTGTCGCCTGCAGATTCCAGAGCGACCAGAACGCCGATCTTGCCGAGGCCTTCAGCAGCAGCGTTGTGGACGTAGGAAGCAACAACGCCTTCAGAAACGGTCAGCAGAGCCACGCGGCGGAGAGTCATGTTCTCGCCGATGGTCGCGATCGCGTCCTTGATGGCATCTTCAACCGGCTTGCCGGTCGGATAAGCTGCGGCAGCAACGCTTTCCAGCTGGCCGTCGGTGCCCAGAGCAACATTGGCAACATTGCGGACGAGCTCCTGGAAGCCGTCGTTGCGGGCAACGAAGTCGGTTTCGGAGTTCAGCTCGATCACGGCAGCCTTGGCGCCTTCGGAAGCAACACCGACCAGGCCTTCAGCAGCAACGCGGCCAGCCTTCTTCGCAGCCTTTGCGAGGCCCTTGGTGCGCAGCCAGTCAATGGCAGCTTCCATGTCGCCGCCCGACTCGGTCAGGGCGGTCTTGCAGTCCATCATGCCTGCGCCAGACGTCTCGCGCAGCTCTTTTACCATTGCAGCGGTAATGGTGGTCATTGATTGCCTCGTGGATAGGTTGGGGCTGGTCAGCACTTAAAGCATGAGCGCCCGCATCTTTATGACGGAGCCGTAACCGACAGGGTCCGCCCACGACAAAATTTGAAATCCTGGCCGCGGCGTCGATCCGCGGCCAGGACTGATCAATCAGGCTTCAGCAGCTTCTTCGGCTAGAACTTCTTCAACCGGAGCTTCTTCAGAAGCACCGATGTCCATGCCGGAAGCGCCCTGAGCACGGGAAATCCCGTCGATGGCGGCGCGGGTGATCAGGTCGCAGTAAAGCGTGATCGCACGGCCGGCGTCATCGTTACCCGGAACCGGATAGGTGATGCCTTCCGGGTTCGAGTTGGAGTCCAGGATTGCAGCAACCGGGATACCCAGACGGCGGGCTTCCTGGATCGCGTTTGCTTCACGGTTGGTATCGATGATGAAGATCAGGTCCGGGATACCGCCCATGTCCTTGATGCCGCCCAGGTTCCGCTCGAGCTTTTCGCGCTCGCGGTCCATGAACAGACGCTCTTTCTTGGTCAGCGACTTGGAGACGTCCGAGTTCAGGGTCTCTTCAAGCTTGCGCAGACGCTGGATCGAGTTGGAGATGGTCTTCCAGTTGGTCAGCATGCCGCCGAGCCATCGGGCGTTGACGAAGTACTGCGCGGAGTTGCGTGCAGCTTCAGCAACAGCGTCCTGAGCCTGGCGCTTGGTGCCGACGAGCAGAACGCGTCCACCACCGGCAACGGTGTCGCTGACAGCCTTCAGAGCCTGGTGCAGCAGCGGAACGGTCTGTGCCAGATCCATGATGTGAACGTCGTTACGCACACCAAAGATGTACTGGCCCATACGCGGGTTCCAGCGGTGCTTCTGGTGACCAAAGTGAACGCCTGCTTCGAGCAGCTGACGCATGGTGAAATCGGGCAAAGCCATGGCCCAAACTCCTGATGTTTTTCCGGTTATACCTCCGCAAGAGGGAGCCGACGGCGGGAGATCCCGTCCGTCACCGGATGGAGGACATGATTAAGCTCAGCCTCCGCCCCTTGCGTGTGGAATGCGCGCCTTATAGTGGCCGCGTCTGGCAAGTTCAAGCCCAAAGGTCGATTCCACGTCCGATCAGGCCAATTGAACCCACAGCAAAGGCCCGCCAAGGGCGGACATAGCGCGGAACAGCTGTTCACCACCCCGTTTCCAGGAAAACCAAAGCGTCCGGAAGACGGCAACTACATGCTGCACCGTCTTTTCAAGGCAGGAGATTCGCGCCATGGATGCCCCAATCGGCCTGCGGCCCCTCCCGGACAGGGCGTCACGCCATCTGCACGTCCATAACCCCAGGAACGGTCTTCAAGGCACCGGTGATTTCCGGCGAGAGGCGGAACCTGCCAGGAAGGCGCACCTCGACCTCGCGGGCGCCGTTTTCCAGCATCACCACAACGGTCACCTCCCCCTCACCCCGCACCTTCAGATGCCGGGCAAGGCTTGCGATCGGGCGCTCATCACGCATGAAGATGCGCAGGCTGCGCTGAACCCTTGCGGCGGCAACTTCGATCGGGTCCACCTGCTCGATGCGGATGGAGGGCTCGTCATCGCGCAGGTCCGCCCCGACGAGCAGCACCATGGAGCGGCCCGGCTCCAGAACATCCCGGAACTGTTCCAGGCGTTCCTTGAACAGGAGCCCTTCAAATTGGCCGGTCGCATCCGAGAAGCGGACAATCCCCATCTTGGAGCCGGTCTTGGTCTTGCGCTCCTGGCGCGAGATCACCGTGCCGGCAAGACGCCCGGCAGATGCCCCCTTCTTGACCGCTTCGGCAAATTTCGCCCAGGGCTGCACGCGCATCTTTTCCAGAAGCTCGCCATATTCGTCGAGCGGATGGGACGAGAGATAAAAGCCGATGGCGGCATGCTCGCGCTGGAGCTTTTCTTCCGACGTCCAGTTGTTGCTGTCGGGCAGAACCAAAGGCTCCTCTCCGTCACTGCCGCCGAACATGTCATTCTGGCCAAGCGTCCGGTCTTCTTCCGTGCGCTGCGCGAGGCCCATGATCCGGTCCAAGCCTTCCAAAATCCGGGCGCGGTTCTTTTCAAGCTCGTCGAATGCACCTGCGGCGATCAGGTTTTCCATGGTCCGCTTGTTGAGGACCTTGGGGCTGATGCGGCGGCCAAAGTCGCCAAGGCTCTTGAACGGTTTGCCGCCCCGGACCTCGACAATATGCTCCACCGCCTGTTCGCCGACGCCCTTGATGGCACCCATAGCGTAGATGATTTTGCCATCCTGCACGTCGAAATGGACCATGGACCGGTTGATCGATGGCGGCACGATCTCAATCCCCATCCGCCGGGCTTCCTGGCGGAAGTCGCCGAGCTTGTCCGTGTTGCCGAGATCAAGGGTCATGGAAGCAGCCATGAACTCGACCGGGTGGTTCGCCTTCAGCCAGGCCGTATGATAGGAGACGAGCGCATAGGCTGCGGCGTGAGACTTGTTGAAGCCGTAGTTGGCGAATTTCGCCACAAGGTCAAAGATCGTCCCCGCCTGCCCCTTGTCGATGCCCCGTTCGACCGCCCCATCCACGAAGCGGGCACGCTGGATCTCCATCTCCGCGGCAATCTTCTTACCCATGGCGCGGCGCAAAAGGTCAGCTTCCCCGAGGGAGTAGCCGGACAGCACCTGGGCGATCTGCATCACCTGTTCCTGGTAGACGATGATGCCGTTCGTCTCCATCAGGATCGGCTCGAGCAGCGGATGCAGGCAGTCCGGCTCCTGCTCGCCGTGCTTCACGGCGTTATAAACCGGAATGTTCTCCATCGGACCCGGCCGGTAGAGCGCCACCAGCGCGACGATATCCTCGAACCGGTCCGGCTTCATGCCCGCGATGGCGCGGCGCATGCCCTGGCTTTCCAACTGGAACACGCCAAAGGTTTCGCCCCCTGCCAGAAGCTTGTAAGTGGCGGGATCGTCCAGAGGCAGCGCGGCCACATCCACCTTGATGCCCCGGCGCTCGATCAGCTTCACCGCCGTATCGATGACCGTCAGCGTCTTGAGGCCGAGGAAGTCGAATTTCACCAGCCCGGCGTCTTCCACCATCTTCATGTTGAACTGGGCAACCGGCATGTCCGAGCGCGGATCGCGGTAGAGCGGCACAAGCTGTTCGAGAGGCCGGTCGCCGATCACCACACCCGCCGCGTGGGTGGAGGCGTGCCGGTAAAGACCCTCCAGCTTCTGCGCCATCTTGAGAAGCTTGTCGACGATCTCCTCGTCCTCGGCGGCCTGACGCAAGCGCGGCTCGTCGGCGATGGCCTGGCCAAGGGTGACCGGGTTGGCGGGGTTGGCCGGTACCAGCTTGCAGAGCCGGTCGACCTGGCCATAGGGCATTTGCAGCACGCGGCCGACGTCACGCAGCACGGCGCGGGCCTGAAGCGACCCGAAGGTGATGATCTGCGCCACCTGGCCGCGGCCATATTTCTCCTGCACATAGCGGATGACTTCTTCGCGCCGGCTCTGGCAGAAGTCGATGTCGAAGTCGGGCATCGAGACACGTTCCGGGTTGAGGAAGCGCTCGAACAGGAGGGAGAAACGCATGGGATCCAGGTCGGTGATCGTCAGCGACCAGGCCACAAGGGACCCTGCCCCGGACCCGCGGCCCGGACCCACCGGAATGTCATGGGCCTTCGCCCATTTGATGAAGTCCGCAACGATCAGGAAGTAGCCCGGAAACTTCATCCGGTCGATGATGCCGAGTTCATAGTCGAGCCGGTCCCAATAGTCCTTCTCGGTCAGGCCCGGGGCGAGGCCATGGACATCAAGACGCATCTGCAGGCCCTCGCGGGCCTGACGGAAGAGTTCGGCAGTCTCGGCCTTTACCGCTTCTTCCGGGTCGGCATCCGCCCCGGCAAAGCGCGGCAGGATCGGATCGCGGCGCAGGGGCCGGTAGCTGCAGCGCTGCGCGATCTCGATCGTCGAGGCAACAGCCTCCGGGAGATCGGCAAACAATTCAACCATTTCCGCCCGGCTCTTGAAGTAATGCTCCGGCGTCAGACGGCGGCGGTCCGCCTCGATGAGGACACGGCCTTCGGAAATACAGATCAAGGCATCATGGGCTTCATAATCCTCCCGCTTGGGGAAGAAGGCCTCGTTCGTGGCCACCAGCGGCAGACCGAGGTCATAGGCCAGATCCAGGAACGCATCCTCGGTCTTGCGCTCGCTCTCCATACCGTGGCGCTGGATCTCGACATAACACCGCCCGGAGAACGCTCCGGCCAGTGTTGCAAGGCGCCCGCGGGCAAGATCCTTTCTCCCCACCAGAAGAGGCTTGCCCACCGCCCCAAGACTGCCGCCGGTCAGACAGATCAGCCCGTCCGATTTTTCAAGGAGGTAGCTGTGGGTGACATGGGGTTTCAGCCCGGTATCCGTGTCGAGATACGCCCTCGACGTAAGCTCCATCAAATTGCCATAGCTCTGCTCGTCCATGGCAAGAAGCACAAGGTCGCCAAGATCCGGTTCGCTGCGGCGTTCTTCCGGGGTCCGGTCCTCAAAGGCGACAGACAGCTGGCAGCCAATGATCGGCTGGATGCCCGATCCCCAGGCCTTGCCCGAAAATTCCTGAGCACCAAAGAGGTTTCCGCTGTCGGTGATCGCAAGGGCGGGCTGATCGTCAGCCTTGGCCAGATCCAGCAGCTTCTTGATCGGCAAGGCCCCTTCAAGAAGTGAAAGTGCCGAATGCACCCTGAGATGCACGAACCCGGCGCCGGACGGCGGAACAGTGCTTTCGGATGTCATGGCGGGGCTCCCTCAGCGGGTGAATAATTTCTCCATCCCACATGACCTGCCGAAGGCGCTTCTGTCGACCTTTCAAACCCAATTCCCACAAAAGGTCACAGGTCTTTACCGGCCCTTCAGGCTCTCATTCGCGGCAGCCAGAAGAACGGCGCCCCTCAGTTGAGCGGCATCAGCACATCGCTCCAGACCATGATGGTGGCGCAGAAGAGAACCAGGGAACCGAAGGCGGCGAAATCACGAGCCACATGAAACATACTTACCTCCTGCAAAAACCAAGAACCTCATCACCAGGAGAGTATGTTTTTATTTTGTTCTCTTTGCAATCCCCTTTTGTTCTTATTTCTTGACTTTGCTTACCAAAAGGTAACCACGCCATCCAGGGAATTGATTCCTAGTAGGAAATCCGCATCCGCCTTGCTGATGGAACAGCCAGTCGGCTGCAGCTTTTATAGGTCCACCGGGATCACCTGTCCGCCGGACAGGGTGATGCAGCGGTCCATCCGGCCGGCAAGTTCCATGTTGTGGGTTGCAAAAAGCGTTGCGACACCTGAGGCCCGGACCAGCGCCTGCAGTGCATCAAAGACGTAGTTCGCCGTCGTCGGGTCGAGATTGCCGGTCGGCTCATCAAGAAGCAGAAGCCGCGGCGCATTGGCAACAGCGCGGGCCACAGCCACACGCTGCTGCTCGCCCCCCGACAACTCCGAAGGCCGGTGGCTGGAGCGGTTGCCCATGCGCATATAATCCAGCAATTGCTGCGCCCGCGCAGCCGCATCCTTACGGCCAAGGCCATTAATCATCTGCGGCACCATCACGTTTTCCAAAGCTGTGAACTCGGGAAGGAGATGGTGGAACTGATAGACAAAGCCCACATCGGACCGGCGGATGCGCGTGCGGGCATCGTCCCCAAGGTCGGCGCAATCCACACCGCCAATCAGGACAGCGCCCTCGTCCGGATGCTCCAACAGGCCCGCAATATGAAGCAGCGTCGACTTCCCCGTTCCGGAGGGCGCCACCAGCGCCACCATCTCGCCGGGATAGATGGCAAAATTCACATCACTCAGAATCTTCAGCTCGTTCTCGCCTTCGGCAAAGCTGCGCTTCACGCCACGCAGTTCCATGGCAGGAACGGTCGGTCTGGAAGAGGCGCCGGAAGGGGCGTCGGCCATGCGGGTCTCCACAGGTGTGTCTATGGGGGTCATTCGTATCTGAGGGCTTCGACCGGGTCGAGGCGGGCGGCGCGCCAGGCCGGATAGACCGTGGCAATGAGAGAGAGAACAAGCGCCATCACCAGCACCATGGTCGTCTCGCCATTGTCGATTTCCGCCGGCAGCTTCGACAGGAAATAGAGCGTCGGGTCAAACAGCTGGGTTGCCGTCAGCCAGGAGACGAACTGCCGGATGCTCTCGATGTTGAGACACACCACCATTCCCAGCAGGAACCCGGCCAAAGTGCCAACCACGCCGATGCTGGCGCCGGTTATCAGGAAGATCCGCATCACCGCACCCCGGGTCGCCCCCATGGTGCGCAGGATAGCGATGTCCCTGCCCTTGTCCTTCACCAGCATGATGAGACCGGAGATGATGTTGAGAGCCGCTACCAGAACGATCAGGGTCAGGATAATGAACATGACGTTCCGCTCCACTTCCAGAGCGGAGAAGAAGGTCACGTTGCGCTGGCGCCAGTCGGTCACAAGCGCAGGCCGGGCAGCGGCGTCCTCGATCGGCTGGCGCATCAGGCCGACCGCATCCGGGTCGGTGACATAAAGCTCGATACCGGTCGCCTTGCCCTCCATGTTGAAAAAGGCCTGTGCCTCTTCAAAGGGCATGAAGACGAAGGTGCCGTCATACTCGCTCATTCCGATCTCGAAGATAGCGACAACCGGATAGGCCTTGCGCCGGGGCATGATGCCCATCGGGGTCACGCTGCCGCCGGGAGAGATGATGGTGACGTTGTCGCCGAGGCTGACGCCCAGCT
This sequence comes from Roseibium litorale, assembly GCF_014842915.1. GTDB lineage: Bacteria > Pseudomonadota > Alphaproteobacteria > Rhizobiales > Stappiaceae > Roseibium > Roseibium litorale. Next base: position 421,951 of record NZ_JACYXI010000002.1, read on the forward strand.
GCTGGGCCATGCGGGTGCCGATGGCGATGCCGTTGCTGCTGTCGAAATCATCGAAGCTGCCCGCGCGCACATTGTCGGCAACAAGATGCAGCTTGCGCAGGCCGTCTTCCTGAACGCCGCGCACCAGCCCGCCAAGGCTGCTGCCGGGACCGGACACCAGTGCCTGCCCTTCCACGAAGGGGATGGCGCTAACGACGCCCGGAACCCCTTCGATTCGCTGGCTGACCGCATCATAGTCCGTCAGCGGGGTGTCGATCGGCTGCACCAGCATGTGGCCGTTGATGCCGAGGATCTTGCCCAGAAGCTCTGTGCGGAAGCCGTTCATCACCGCCATGACAATGATGAGGGTGGCGACGCCGAGCATGATGCCGACAAAAGAGAAGCCCGCGATCACGGAAATGAACGTCTCCTTGCGCCGGGACCTCAGGTACCGGCTGGCGATCATCCATTCGAAGGCAGCAAACGGCGTCGTGCGGCCTGCCGCTTCCCCCATGCTGGAACTCTTGTCCGCGCTCATGCGTCGTCCACCTGCTTGTATCCCCCGCGAATCCCTCCGCCGAGGATCGGGGACTGCGGTTAAACCGTCAATGCCGCTTTCAGTTTGTCGAAGGTGGCTTCTGGGGACAGAAGCTCCTTCTCGCCGGTACGGCGGTCCTTCACCTCAAGCACACCGTCCTTCAGGCCGCGCGGACCTGCGACCACCTGATACGGCAGACCGATCAGATCCATGGTCGCGAACTTTGACCCGGCCCGGTTGTCGGTGTCATCGTAAAGCACCTCGATGCCCGCAGCTTCCAGCTTGGCATAAAGCGCCTCACAGGCAGCGTCAGACAGATCGTCGCCCGGCTTCAAATTGATCAGCCCAACATGGAACGGAGCAATCGACGCCGGCCAGATGATGCCGTTCTCGTCATGGTTCGCCTCGATGATGGCGCCAAGAAGACGGGAAACACCAACGCCGTAGGACCCCATATGCACCGGAACTTCCGTGCCTTCGGAGGTCGCTACCTTCGCGCCCATCGGCTCGGAATATTTGGTGCCGAAATAGAAAGTCTGGCCGACCTCAATGCCACGGGCGGAAATGCGCTTGTCTTCGGGAACACTGCGCTCGAACTCGGCCATGTCGACAACGTCTTCCGTTGCCGCATAATGGGAAGTCCAGTCCTTGACGATCGGTGTCAGGTCGCCGCTGAAGTCCAGATCCTCGCCCGGCACGTCCTTGGTCAGGTAATCCGCATGGCAGAACACGGCGCTTTCGCCGGTCTCCGCCAGAACGATGAACTCATGGCTGAGATCGCCGCCGATAGGGCCGGTTTCAGCCCGCATCGGAATAGCGGTCAGACCCATGCGCTTGTAGGTGCGCAAGTAAGCAACAAACATGCGGTTATAGGATTCGACCGCCTTTTCCTGATCGATATCGAAGGAATAGGCGTCCTTCATCAGGAACTCGCGTCCGCGCATGACGCCGAAACGGGGCCGCACTTCATCCCGGAATTTCCACTGGATGTGATAGAGGTTCAGCGGCAGATCCTTATAGGAGCGCACATAGGACCGGAAAATATCCGTGATCATCTCCTCGTTGGTCGGTCCATAGAGCATGTCGCGCTCATGACGGTCCTGGATGCGCAGCATTTCCTTGCCATAGGCATCATAGCGCCCACTTTCGCGCCACAGATCGGCGGATTGCAGGGTCGGCATCAAAAGCTGGATCGCCCCGGCGCGCGCCTGCTCTTCCTCGACGATTCGCTCGATCTTGCGCAGGATGCGGTGCCCTAGAGGAAGCCAGGAGTAGATCCCCGCAGACTGCTGGCGGATCATGCCGGCACGAAGCATCAGGCGGTGCGAAACGATTTCCGCTTCCTTGGGCGTTTCCTTCAAAATGGGCAGGAAATAGCGGGACAGGCGCATATGGGGTCTCTCAGGTCAGAACTTGGGCCGCAAAATGCGGCGCGTGGCGCAGTGAAACCGCAAGCCCGCGGCAAAAACAAGTCCGAAGCATGCGAAGCTTGCAGAAATCCGCGAAAAAGCCCGTCAGTCTTCAATGATTGAAACCCAAACGAAAACAAAGCGAAGCTGCCTCCCTTACCGGCAAGCAAAAAGTTTGTGCTGACACGCACAAATAGATGACAAGCTGATTTCATTCAGCTAGTGTCCGTCTGCATAAGAACAAGGGCTCTGGTTAGTTCTACTGATTGGCAGCCCGTTACAGGCATCGCGGTCTGAGTCTTGGGAGGAAGATCTCTCTGGCGCACCGTAAGGTTCGCAGCCGCCCCATGAGTGTCAAAGCTTGATGAGGGATGAGAGGTAATTAGACGCGGAACTAAATTGGCAGGGCTTCGGCTCTGCTTTTTTTTTGAATTCTTCAGGTGTTCTACAAAACGGATTTGTCCGGCGCGCGCCTTTCCACGCTGCCCTGCAAGTCTCCCGCGTCACCGCCTAATATTCAGCCACGCATCCGGGAACGGCCCGTCAACCTGCAAGCTGTCTACCCATGGATGAGGGTCGGCTGGCAGCCTAGCGAAGATGCCTCCGCAGGGCAAAAACCAGCAAGACCAGAAGCAGAAGACCACCAAAGGCAAAGGGAAAGACGGCGGCCCCAGCCTCCGGACTGAAGGCAACGCTCCAGACGGACTTCAAAGCCGCGCCTGCAGCGGCAGCGATTAGACCCAGCTTCCACGAGTGTTTCCAGAACGCGGCTGCCAGCGCCGCGCAATAGAGCACGACGGCCACCGCTCCCCAGATGTTCTCCAGCGACCAGCCCGACGAGAGCAGCTCCCGCTCCATCGCCAGAAAGCGCAAGACATCCGGTCTCGGCTCAGCGGGAACCGGAAACCAGAACATGGACGACAGAATGGCCAGCACGCTTGCCATTATCCCGGCAAGCGAACGCTTCCATGCGAAGAAACAAAAGGGAATCACGAGCAGCGGACGCGCCACCCAGGACGCCGTGTTCTGGTGCCTTTCAAAGGCCCATGCGAAGAACGCAGCGTTGGAAAAGAAGACCACCAGAAGACAGAGGATGGCGCCGGTAAAGAACATGGCGCCCGCAAGATCCATTTTCCGCGTCATGAGGCAGGAAGTCCTTGTGAGCTCGAACGGTCAGCGGCAAGACCAAGGCATCCCCTGCCCCTTGCGACACAAGCATAAGAGGCATCAAGAGTGTTCACAAGCAATGGAGGCGGATTTTACCGCTCTGACTTTTCCAAACTGAGAGCATCGAGCAGAATGGAAAAATCCCGGTTTACGCAGGCAGGTTCAGCGAGGGCGGTCAGCCGCCGTAGGCCTTTCCGGGCGGACTCGGCAAAGGAATGTCTTCCAGTGTAATCCCGGACTGGCGCAGCCAGAGGAAACCCGCAAAGATCAGCGTTGCCGTGATGGTCGTCGCAATGATGACGCGCCGGAAACGCGGGTGCTCCGGTGCGCTTGGCTCTGAGCCCGGAACCACTTCCCCTGCCTCTTCCTGGGTCCGCCGCATGCCAAAGGGCAGAATGGCGAACAGAATGATCCACCAGATCATGAAATAGGTCGCGAGCGCGAAGGGAATGGACATCGGTCTGAGCCTCAGGCTGGAAACGGGCGCTTGACCTGCGCCCGCTGTCATCTGGAATAGTCACGGCCGGATTTCGAAGGGAATGCAATTCCCATCACCTGGAAACGAACCAGGTATCAGGCCTGTTCGAGCTCCGTCAAAGTACCCAGAAAATCCTTGGGATGCAGGAACAGCACCGGCTTACCGTGGGCACCAATCTTGGGCTCTCCGTCACCCAATACCCGCGCGCCTTGGGCAAGCAGCTTGTCGCGGGCAGCCAGGATATCGTCCACCTCGTAACAGAGGTGGTGGATTCCGCCGGACGGGTTCTTTTCCAGGAACTTGAGGATCGGAGAATTTTCTCCAAGCGGCTCAAGCAGTTCGATCTTCGTGTTGGGAAGGTTGATGAAGACCGTGCTGACGCCATGGTCCGGCTGGGCAACCTTTTCAGAGACGTCCGCTCCAAGTGTGCCGCGATAGACCGCCACAGCTGCTTCCATATCGGAAACCGCAATGGCCACGTGGTTCAAACGTCCGATCATTGCCTCAACCTCCCAATCTCTTGCGGCCATGATCTCACCGGATCTAGCCACCTGCTTCTCATATGCGCGTGACAAGCACCTGGCAAAGCGTCTTTTTGCCCCAGACCTCGACCACCGCGGCACGGGCAGCCCTGCGGGCCGCTTCGCCGATCAGATCCTTGTCCTTGCGGCGGGCCTTGGGAATGCTGGTCACCGCGCCGATCACGGCCTTGGAGATCACATTCTCCATCGGCTCGCCCTCGTCATCCGTGTCCGGCAGGCCCATCAGCGCCATTTCCGGATCGTCCAGCAGTTCGCCTGCCTTGTTGATCACCAGCGACACCACCAGCGCCCCGGCATAGGACAGCTTGCGCCGTTCCTTGACGCCGGTGACCTCCGGATCATCCAGGATCAGACCATCCTTGACGAGGATACCGGACGGCGCTTCGTCGATGATGCCGGCGCTCCCGGCGTTCAGCCGCATGATGTCGCCATTCTTGCCCCGGATCACTTCCCGCACGCCCAAGGAGCGGGCAAAGCGGGCGTGTGCGGCAAGATGCAACGGTTCGCCATGAACAGGAACCGCAACTTTGGGCGAAAGCAGCTTGTAGAGCTGCTCAAGCTCGCCCCGGCGCGGGTGGCCGGACACATGCACCAGCGCATCCCGGTCGGTGACGATGGTCACGTCGGACTTGGACAGGTTGTTCTGAACCGCGCCGACGGCCTTTTCATTGCCCGGAATGGTGCGGGACGAGAATATGACCGTATCGCCCTGAGAAAGTGCAATGTTCCGGTGATCGCCGGAGGCAATGCGCGCCATGGCCGCCCGCTCCTCGCCTTGGGATCCGGTGCACAAAAGCACGGTCTTGTCGCGCGGCAGATAGCCATAGGCTTCTTCATCATGGAACGGCTTCAACCCGTCCAGATATCCAAGCTCACCGGCAATATCGATCACCCGGCGCATGGAGCGGCCGACAACCACCACGTCCCTGTCATTGGCTTCCGCAGCTTCGGCAATCGCCCGGATACGGGCAACGTTGGAGGCGAAGGTAGTGATCGCCACCCGGTGCGGCGCGTTCTTGATGACTTTTTTGAGCTCGACTGCAACATCGCCTTCGCTCGGGCTGACGCCGTCGCGAATGGCATTGGTGCTGTCGCAGATCAGAGCCATCACCCCTTCCCGGCCAAGCTCCGCCAGCCGGTCCAGGTCGATCGGCTTGCCGACACCCGGCGTCATGTCGATCTTCCAGTCGCCCGTGTGCACCACGAGCCCGGCCTCAGTGCGGATCGCCAGAGCGCAGGGCTCCGGGATCGAATGGGTCATGGTGACGAACTCGACATTGAATGGGCCAATGTCGATCCGGTCGCCCTGCTTGACCACGGTCACCGGCACCTTCTCGGCGCCAGGCTCGCTGTCGGCCTTGGTTTCAAGAAGACCGGCAGTAAAGGCGGTCGCATAGACCGGCACCTTCAGATAGGGCCACAGGTGAATGATACCGCCGTAATGATCCTCATGAGCATGGGTGATGACCATGCCAGCGATCCGGTCGGCTTCCTCTTCAAGGAATTTGATGTCCGGGAACACAAGATCGATGCCCGGAAGCTCCGGACCGGCAAAAGACACGCCGCAATCCACCATCAACCAGGAGCGGTCATGCTCCGGGCCAATGCCGTAAAGGGCCATGTTCATTCCAATTTCACCAACGCCGCCGAGCGGCAGAAATACTAAGTCCTTGGCAGATGCCATATAGCGAAGCTCCAATGCCTCCTGATCAGCGGGCCGGGCGCCAGAAGCGGCGAATGCCCACACGCTGATCGATGTTTAGTGTAAGACCATCTCGATGCGTCTTATCCAACGCGAAATGCTCTACGGGATTGAGGGCGAGCCTTCCGGCTGCGAGCCCTGCGGAAAAACGTCACCGGCAAAGATGGTTTGCCGGCTTCCGTTATCAAGGCCGAGGATCAGATGTCCCCGGCTGTCGAGATCAACAAAGGTTCCGGTCTGTTCCCGGTCCCCGTTGCGCACGGTAATCGTCTTACCCAGATGCACCGCGCGCGAAAGCCAGGCTTTCCGGACAGCGTCAAAGCCTCCCGGACGGCGCCAGGCGCCCAGCCTTGCGGCAAGTATACGGGCAAGATGCCCGTGCAGTTCATTCGCCTCGACCCTAAAGCCAAGGCTCATCAGGTCGGTCGACCTGTAAAGCGACAGCTCCGGATGAGCCGCGCAGTTCACACCAAAACCAAGGACAACAGCCAGGCGGCCGTCCTGAAGGGTTTCAGCTTCAAGCAGAATACCGGACAGCTTGGCCCCTTCGACCAAGAGGTCGTTGGGCCATTTCAGACCGGCAAGCTGATGGGTTCCCGCAGCAGCGTCCACCGCCTCGGCCAGGGAAACAGCCGCCACAAGCGGCAATTCGCCAAGCCGGTCCCGGTCTGCCGGATCGATCAGAAGCAGGCTGGCGAACAGATTGCCCTTGAGCGAGAACCAGTCCCTGCCCCGCCGTCCGCGGCCAAGGGTCTGCTCACCGGCCACGACCCAGAGATTGCCCGGATCACCATCGCGCGCATGCTCAAAAGCCAACGTGTTGGTGGAGCCGACACTCTCATGCCATTCAATGCGGAAACCCGGCGCGGGAGGCGCCGGGTTCGCATGTCTCATATCGGGGTTGGGCCGGGTCAGAACAAGGCCCCCGCTGCTGCGGCAGCTCCCTGAACGATCGGACCCGGCATCAGAGCGAAGAAGATGACCACAAGGCTGGACAGGCCGAGCACGACCCGGAGTTCCACGGGCATCTTTTCAAAGGCTTCTGCCGGCTCATCAAAGAACATGACCTTGATGACACGCAGGTAGTAGTAGGCACCGACAACCGAGAGCACGACACCGATCACGGCCAGCGGGTAAAGGCCTGCCTCGACAGCTGCCGAGAAGACATACCACTTGGCGAAGAAACCGGCGAAGGGCGGGATACCGGCGAGCGACCACATCAGGATCGCGAGCAGGATCGCCATCGGCAGGTTGGTGCGCGACAGGCCGGCGAGATCATTGATCTCTTCGACCATGCCGGTCTTGCGGCGCATGGAAAGGATGCAGGCAAAGACGCCGAGGGTCATGGCAAGGTAGATTGCCATGTACACGATCACGCCTTCGACACCCTTCTCAGTGCCGGCTGCCAGACCGACCAGGGCATAGCCCATGTGACCGATCGAGGAATAGGCAATCAGGCGCTTGATGTTGGTCTGGCCGATCGCTGCGAACGCGCCAAGAGCCATCGATGCCAGTGCCACGAAGACGATGACCTGCTGCCACTCATGGGTGACCGGCTGGAAGCCTTCGATCACGACACGGACCAGCAGGCCCATGGCAGCAACCTTCGGAGCAGCCGCCAGGAAGGCTGTGACCGGGGTCGGCGCGCCTTCATAGACGTCCGGCGTCCACATGTGGAATGGAACCGCGGAGATCTTGAAGCACAGGCCAGCCAGAACAAAGGTGAGGCCGATCACGAGACCGATAGATGCGCCTCCATGGGACAGGGCTTCGGAGATCGCGTTGAAGCCGATGTGGCCGGTGAAACCATAGACCAGGGACATGCCGTAGAGCAGCATGCCGGAGGACAGGGCGCCGAGCACGAAGTACTTCAGGCCTGCTTCCGTGGATCGCACGGAATCCCGGTTGATGGCAGCGACCACATAGAGCGCAAGGCTCTGAAGTTCGAGGCCCAGGTACAAGGTGATCATGTCGCCCGCAGACAGCATGAGCATCATGCCGACGGTGGCCAGCACGATCAGAACCGGATACTCGAACTTGTCGAAGGACTGGCTCTTCGCATAGGCCCAGGACATGGCGATGGCGAAGAACGAACCGGTCAAAACCAGAAGCTTGAGGAAATAGGCATATTCGTCGAGGACGAAGGAGCCGCCGAAGGTTTCCCCGAGCCTGGCACCGAAAGGCAGGACAAAGAGCGCGTCAACCGCGATCAGGCCCATGGCGATGCCGTTCACCGGCGCGCTGGACCGCGGACCGCCGAAGACGCCGATCATCAGCAGAACCATCGCGCCGGCAGCCAGGAACAATTCCGGCAGCACGGGCATGAGATCTGGCAAGTGTGTCATCTCGGACATTGGCTTTCTCTCGCCTTCGGTACGTTAGTGCACGGCCGTTGCGGCATGGGACACCTGTCCGGCTGCCTCAAGCGCTGCGTGATAATGGGTGATCAGGTTGTCGACGGCACCCTGGGTCACATCGAGGATCGCCATCGGATAGACACCGAAGAAGATCGTCAGGATGATCATGGGAACCAGGATGACCTTCTCGCGCAGATCCAGATCCAGGATCGACTTCAGGCTTTCCTTCTCCAGCGCACCGAAGACGACGCGGCGGTAGAGGAAGAGCGCATAGGCTGCCGAGAGGATCACGCCGGAGGTCGCGAAGAACGCCACCCAGGTGTTGACTTCGAACGCACCCATGAGGGTCAGGATTTCACCGACGAACCCGGAGGTGCCCGGCAGGCCGACATTGGCCATGGTGAAGATCAGGAACGCCACCGCGTATTTCGGCATCCGGTTAACCAGACCGCCATAGGCCGCAATGTCACGGGTGTGCATCCGGTCATAGATCACGCCAACGCAAAGGAACAGCGCGCTGGCCACGATCCCGTGGGACAGCATCTGGAAGACGCCGCCCTGCACACCCTGCGGGGTCAGGGTGAAAATCCCCATGGTCACGTAGCCCATGTGGGCGACGGACGAATAGGCGATCAGCTTCTTGATGTCTTCCTGAGCCAATGCCACCAGCGAGGTGTAGATGATGGCGATGACGGACAGGGTGTAGATCATCGGCGCGAACATGTCGGAGGCCAGCGGGAACATCGGCAGCGAGAAGCGCAGGAAGCCATAGCCGCCGAGCTTCAGCAGGATACCTGCCAGGATGACCGAACCGGCGGTCGGTGCTTCCACGTGCGCATCCGGCAACCATGTGTGGACCGGCCACATCGGCATCTTCACCGCGAAGGAGGCGAAGAAGGCGATCCAGAGCCAGGTCTGCATGGAGGCCGGGAAGTCATGCTGCAGCAGAACCGTGATGTCCGTGGTGCCGGCTTCCCAGTACATGGCCATGATGGCGACCAGCATCAGCACGGAGCCGAGCAGCGTGTAGAGGAAGAACTTGTAGGACGCATAGACGCGGCGCGCGCCACCCCAGACACCGATGATCAGGAACATCGGGATCAGACCAGCCTCAAAGAACACGTAGAAGGCAACCAGATCCAGGGCACAGAAGACGCCGATCATCAGCGTTTCCAGGATCAGGAAGGCAATCATGTATTCCTTCACCCGCTTCTGCACGCTTTCCCAGGAGGCAAGGATACAAAAGGGCATGAGGAAGGTGGACAGGATGACGAAGAGCACCGAAATGCCGTCAACGCCCATCTTGTAGTTGATGGAACCGCCCAGCCATTCGCTGGTCTCGACCATCTGGAAGCCCGGGTTCGCATAGTCGAACCCGCCCCAGATGAACAGGGACAGAACGAAGGTGAAGACCGTGGTCATCAGAGCCACGAACCGGATGCGGCGCTTGTCGTCCGCTGTCTCCTCAGGCACCAGCAAGATCGCCAGCACCCCTGCCAGCGGCAGGAAGGTCGTGGTGGTTAGGATTGGCCAGTCGATCATCAGTGAGCTCCCCCGACGGTGCCGGCCCCGGTGAACATCGACCAGGTGATGAGGGCCGCCACACCGATCAGCATCGCGAAGGCATAGTGGTAGAGGTATCCGGTCTGGAGCTTGACGACCCAGGTCGTGACATTCTGAACGCGAGCGGCGACGCCGTTCGGGCCGTAACCGTCGATCACCACGCCATCGCCCTTCTTCCAGAGCTGACGGCCGATCCACAGAGCCGGGCGGACGAACAGGAAGTCGTAGAGCTCATCGAAATACCACTTGTTGAGCAGGAACTGGTAGAGACCAGAGAAGTCCTCGGCCAGCTTCTTCGGCGTTTCCGGCGAGCGGATGTAGAACTGGTACGCAACCAGGAACCCGCCAACCATCATGACGAAGGGAGAGACCTTCACCCAGCCCGGCACTTCATGCATCGCATGGAGAACATGGCTGGCCTCAAAGGACGGCAGAGCGCCCTTCCAGAAGGCATCGTAGCCTTCGCCGTAGAACGATCCGAAGAAGACCATCCCTGCGAGCGTTGCGCCGACGGCCAGGATGTAGAGCGGAGCCGTCATCACCAGCGGCGATTCATGCACATGCTTCATCACGTCGACGGAAGCGCGCGGCTTGCCGTGGAAGGTCATGAACGTCAGGCGCCAGGAGTAGAACGAGGTCAGGCCGGCAGCGAAGACGGTCAGCCAGAAGCCGTACTGGGCCATGGCATTGTGACCGGCATAGGCAGCTTCGATGACCGCATCCTTGGAGATGAAGCCGGCAAAACCGATATGGGTGAACGGAATGCCGACACCGGTCAGGGCCACGGTTCCGATGAACATGGTCCAGTAGGTGACCGGAATATGCTTCCGCAACCCGCCCATCTTGCGCATGTCCTGCTCGTCGGAAACGGCGTGAATGACCGAACCGGCGCAAAGGAACAGAAGCGCCTTGAAGAAGGCGTGCGTGAACAGGTGGAACACGGCGACGGAATAGGCACCGACCCCCAGAGCCACGAACATATAGCCGAGCTGCGAACAGGTCGAATAGGCGATCACCCGCTTGATGTCGTTCTGCACCAGACCGACGGTCGCGGCGAAGAAGGCCGTTGTTGCACCGAAGAAGGTGATAACCGTCAGCGCAGTGTGGGACAGTTCGAACAGCGGCGACAGACGGGCGACCATGAAGACACCCGCGGTCACCATCGTTGCGGCGTGGATCAGAGCCGACACAGGCGTCGGGCCTTCCATCGCGTCCGGCAGCCAGGTGTGCAGCAGGAACTGCGCCGACTTACCCATGGCACCCATGAACAGCAGCAGACAGACGACCGTCATCGCGCTGTGGGAGTCCAGATGGTAGCCGAGGAAGTTCAGAACGGTTGCACCGTGTTCGGCAGCGGCTTCCGCACCATGTTCACCGGCAGCGCCGATAACGGCAGGAGCCTTGGCGAAGATGGTGCTGAGGTCGATGCTGTCGAACAGAACGAAGACACCGAAGATGCCAAGGGCGAAGCCAAAGTCACCAACGCGGTTGACGACGAAGGCCTTCATGGCGGCAGCGTTTGCGGAAGGCTTCTGGAACCAGAAGCCGATCAGCAGATACGAGGCTAGACCCACGCCTTCCCAGCCGAAGAACATCTGCAGCAGGTTGTCGGAGGTCACCAGCGACAGCATCGCGAAAGTGAAGAGCGACAGATAGGCGAAGAACCGCGGACGGTGCGGATCGTGGTGCATGTAGCCGATGGAGTAGATGTGAACCAGGGCCGAGACCGAGTTCACCACCACCAGCATGACCACTGTAAGTGTGTCGATGCGCAGGGACCAGGAAACATCAAGCGCGCCGATGGTGATCCACCGCAGCACCTCGACCTGAACAAGGTTGGTTTCGCCGTACCCGATGGAGAAGAACGCGACCCAGGACAGAAGCGCGGCGACGACAACGAGGCCGCTGGTGATGAATTCGCATGCCTTGGCACCGAGCGCCCGGCCGAACAGGCCTGCGATCAGAAAGCCGATCAGAGGCAGGAATACGATTGCGGAGTACATTCGCCCCTAGCCTTTCATCATGTTGATGTCTTCCACGGCAATGGAGCCGCGGTTTCGGTGGAAGACCACCAGGATCGCGAGGCCGATGGCTGCTTCAGCCGCAGCCACGGTCAGAACCAGCATCGTGAAGATCTGGCCCATGAGATCGCCGAGGAATGAAGAGAAGGCGACGAAGTTGATGTTGACGGCAAGGAGCAGCAGCTCCACCGACATCAGGATGACAATCACGTTTTTCCTGTTCAGGAAGATCCCGAAGATCCCGATCGTGAACAGAATGGCCGCGACCGACAGATAGTGCGACAGACCGATTTCCATGGGCGCCTCGCCGTGCTCCCCCTCGTTTAACCTCACCCGGCAACGGCGCGGAGTAACCGCCGCTGCCCGGACTTCATGACTTTGAGCGCTTGACCGCTCAGATACCCTTGCCCGATTCCACCTTGCGGACCTCGATGGAGGTCGAGGGGTTGCGGGCAACCTGCGCGGCAATGCTCTGCCGCTTGACATATTCCTTGTGGCGCAGGGTCAGCACGATGGCACCGATCATGGCCACCAGCAGAACCAGGCCAGCCACCTGGAAGAAGAAGATGTATTTCGTGTAGAGCACGCTGCCGATGGCCTCGATGTTGGACATCTCGGTCAAGGCGGGCGTGGGCTCTGCGCCGTGGTTCAGAACATCCGGAGCGATGACCCAGGCGCCGAGCCCCATGAGCAGCTCAACCAGCAGAATGATGCCGACCAGAGCGCCGACCGGCAGATACTGAAGGAAACCCTGGCGCAGCTCGACGAAGTCGACGTCGAGCATCATCACCACGAACAGGAAGAGAACCGCGACCGCGCCCACGTAGACGACGACCAGCAGCATGGCCAGATATTCGGCACCGAGCATGACAAAGAGCCCGGCGGAGTTACAGAACGCGAGGATCAGAAACAGCACCGAATGGACCGGGTTGCGCGAGGCAATGACCATGAAGGCCGATGCCACCGTCACCCCGGCAAACAGATAGAAGAAAAGCGCGTTCAGGATCATGGGTAGACCTGCCTGTCGTCTGGCCGTTTCCGGCCGGGATCAGGACCTCTGGCCGAATTGCCGGAAGCCCTAGAAAAGTTGCGTCAAGCTCCTAGCGGTAAGGAGCATCCATTTCAATGTTGCGGGCGATTTCACGCTCCCAACGGTCACCGTTCGCGAGCAGCTTCTCTTTCGAGTAGTACAGCTCTTCACGGGTCTCGGTGGCGAACTCGAAGTTCGGCCCTTCGACAATGGCGTCCACCGGGCAGGCTTCCTGACAGAAACCGCAGTAGATGCACTTCACCATGTCGATGTCGTAACGGGTGGTGCGGCGCGTGCCATCGTTGCGGCGCGGGCCAGCTTCAATGGTGATCGCCTGTGCCGGGCAGATGGCCTCGCACAGCTTGCACGCAATGCAGCGTTCTTCCCCGTTCGGATAGCGGCGCAGCGCATGTTCACCGCGGAACCGCGGACTCACCTGCCCCTTTTCGAACGGGTAGTTGATCGTCGGCTTCGGCCTGAAGAAGTAGCGCATGGCCAGGAAGAACGCCGAGACGAACTCCTTCAAGAACAGCGATTTGGCGGCCTGATCGAGTCCCATCGCCTTGTTGCCTTCCTTATCCCTCAACCGGCCAGCTGACTGCCGGCCAGATACCCGATCACTGGAAATCCAATGATCGGAATTACGAATACAAGTCCCCGCAGGAGAGCGCCGTACCGGGCCACAAGGCCACCGTCGCCGCCTGCGCGTCTGTTCTTTTCCTCGACCGCCTGAAGCACCCCTTTCAGGATCTTCCAGTCGAGCCAGCCGAGGTATCCCCCCAGAGCCGCCCCGACCAGTCCGGAGATCGAAACACTCATCTCTTATCCACTCTCAGGTTCTGAGGAAGCTTCTAGCTAGGAAAGAAGTTGATTCCCAGCTATCGCCCCGACGAAACCAAACAGCACAGGCATGAACCATTGGTAGAGAAATCGAGTTGCCTTTTGAGCTGTCTCCAAATCCCACCTTATGGGCCCAAGCCCTATACCTGCATCCAGCCCCCGTTTACGGCGCTCTTCAGCAAGCTTTGCCTGCAAACGCAGCACATTGGGGAGGACCAGTACTCGGCCTAACAGAGCGACTACAACGCCCAAACCAGCACCGAGTACAATCCCCATTACACTCACGGCGCCCAGCCCATGACCATCAGCACGGCGGCCACGATCACGACCATTGCCAGCGACAGCGGCAGGAACACTTTCCAGCCCAGGCGCATCAGCTGGTCATAGCGGTAGCGCGGGACCATCGCCTTGACCATCGCGAACATGAAGAAGCCAAGCAGACACTTCAGGATGAACCAGACAATGCCCGGTACCCAGGTGAAGGGCGCGAAGTCGAACGGCGGCAGCCATCCACCCATGAAGAAGATCGTCATGAGCGCGCACATCAGACAGATGGCAACATACTCACCGAGCATGAACATCATGTACGGGGTGGAGCCGTATTCCACCATGAAACCGGCGACCAGTTCGGATTCAGCTTCCGCAAGGTCGAACGGCGGGCGATTCGTTTCCGCCAGGGCGGAAATGAAGAACACCACGAACATCGGGAACAGCGGCAGCCAGTACCAGTTCAGGATCGACAGCCACGGCACGCCCAGCATGGTCGCGAGACCGGTCTGCTGGGATTCGACGATGGCCGTCAAGTTCAGCGAACCGGCGCACAGCAGAACGGTCACAAGCACAAAGCCGATGGAGACTTCGTAAGAGACCATCTGAGCCGCAGAGCGCAGAGCCGACAGGAACGGATACTTGGAGTTGGATGCCCAGCCACCCATGATGATGCCGTAGACTTCGAGCGAAGACACCGCGAAGACGAACAGCACGCCGACGTTGATGTCGGCAATCACCCAGCCGGAGGCCACCGGAATGACGGCCCATGCGGACAGGGCGAGCATCACGGACACCAGCGGCGCGAGCAGGAAGAGCGTCTTGTTGGAGCCGGACGGAATGACCGGCTCTTTCAGGACGAACTTCAGAAGGTCGGCAAAGCTCTGCAGCAGGCCCCAGGGGCCAACCACGTTCGGGCCGCGGCGGATCTGGACGGCAGCCCAGATCTTACGGTCGGCGTAGAGCACGTAGGCAACGATCACCAGAAGGCAGACGAGCAGCAGCACGCTCTGGAAAATCATCCAGAGGAGCGGAAAGCCGTAGGCCGTCATGAAATCCCACATATCTGTCCCCTGCCCTTATTCCGCTGCTTCCGCCGCGCGGGACTTGGCCAGGGCGGAACATTCCGCCATCACGGCCGACGCACGCGCGATCGGGTTGGTCAGATAGAAATCGCTGATCACGTTGTGGAAGGCTGCCGAATTCGGCTTGCCGCCCATGTCCGCCAGCTTGGCGATGTCTGCAATATCTCCGGCGGCAATGCCGTCGATCTCGGCCAGATGCGGATGAGCTGCAAACAGCGCTCCCCGCAGACCGGCGAGAGAGTCGAAGCCGAGGGTCTTGCCCAGAGCTGCCGACAGCGCCCGCAGGATCGCCCAGTCTTCGCGGGCATCGCCCGGAGGGAAGCCCGCCCGGTCGCCCAGCTGCACGCGGCCTTCCGTGTTCACGTAGATGGCCGACTTTTCGGTATAGGCAGCGCCCGGCAGGATCACGTCGGCGCGGTGTGCGCCACGGTCACCGTGGGTGCCCTGATAGATCACGAAAGCACCGGCCGGAATTTCGACTTCGTCGACGCCGAGGAGGAACAGAACCTCCAGGCTGTTTTCCGCCAGGATCTGACCCGTGGACAAGCCGCCCTCACCCGGCACGAAGCCGATGTCGAGCGCGCCGACCTGGGCTGCTTCCGTGTGAAGAATGTTGAAGCCGTTCCAGCCGTCCTTGATGACGCCGTGCGCCTTGGCGACAGCGGCAGCAGCAGACAGGACCGCTGCGGCATCCATGCGGTTCAGAGCACCCTGGCCGATGATGATCATCGGCTTCTTGGCCCCTGCCAGAATGGAGGCATCACCAATGAGGCTCTGGACGCTTTCCGGACCTGCACCCAGATAGGTCACCGGATAGGTCAGGTCAGCGTTCTGGCCGATCAAACCGATCTTGATGTCGCCGCGGGTCCAGCGCTTGCGCAGACGCGCATTGAGGACTGGGCTTTCAAGACGCGGGTTGGTGCCGATGAGCAGAATAGCGTCTGCCTCATCAATGCCCTGAACTGTCGAGTTGAACAGATAGCTGGCGCGGCCATGCTTCGGATGCAGCGCGGACCCCGGATAGCGGCTATCGATGTTCTTCACACCGAGGCTGTCCATCAGGCTCTTGAGCGCAAACATTTCCTCAACACCGGAGAGCTGACCGGCAAGTGCGCCGATCTTTTCCGGAGACGTGGCCTTCACCTTGTCTGCAATGATCTGGAAGGCTTCGGCCCAGCTCACCGGCTGCAGCTTGCCATCCTTCTTTGCGTAAGGACGATCGAGGCGCTGGGTCTTCAGACCGTCCCAGATGTACCGGGTCTTGTCGGAGATCCATTCCTCGTTCACCGCATCGTTCAGACGCGGCATGATGCGCATGACTTCCTTGCCGCGGGTGTCGACGCGGATGGCGGAGCCGAGTGCATCCATCACGTCGATGCTTTCGGTCTTCACCAGTTCCCACGGACGGGCATGGAAGGCGTAGGGCTTGGAGGTCAGGGCGCCAACCGGGCACAGGTCAACGACGTTGCCCTGCATTTCGGAAGACAGCGCCTTCTCCAGATAGGTGGTGATCTCTGCATCTTCGCCGCGGCCGATCAGGCCCATGTCGGCCACACCGCAGACTTCCGTGGTGAAACGGACGCAGCGGGTGCAGTGGATGCAGCGGGTCATGATGGTCTTGACCAGCGGACCCAGGTGCTTGTTTTCCACGGCGCGCTTGTTCTCGCTGTAGCGGGAACTGTCGACACCATAGGCCATTGCCTGGTCCTGAAGGTCGCACTCGCCGCCCTGGTCGCAGATCGGGCAATCCAGCGGGTGGTTGATGAGGAGGAACTCCATCACCCCTTCGCGGGCCTTCTTGACCATCGGGCTCTTGGTCAGAACCACCGGCGGCTCTCCGTTCGGGCCCGGACGCAGGTCACGGACACCCATGGCGCAAGATGCGGTCGGCTTGGGCGGTCCGCCCTTCACTTCCACAAGACACATGCGGCAGTTTCCGGCGATCGACAGCCGGTCGTGGTAACAAAAGCGCGGAACTTCGGCGCCGGCTTCCTCGCATGCCTGAAGCAGCGTGTAGTCCGCCGGGACATCCACTTCCTTGCCGTCGATGATCAGCTTTGTCATCGCCTGCTCTCCAAATCCCGTTTCCGCGTTACTCTGCCGCGACCATCGCCGGCCGCTTGGCCTTGGCGACGTAATCGTCGATGCGCTGTTCGATGACCGGCCGGAAGTTCTTGATCAACCCCTGGATCGGCCAAGCCGCAGCATCGCCAAGTGCGCAGATGGTGTGACCTTCAACCTGCTTGGTCACGTTGAACAGCATGTCGATTTCCTCATAAGAGGATTCGCCCTTCACCATGCGTTCCATGACGCGCCACATCCAGCCGGTGCCTTCACGGCACGGCGTGCACTGGCCGCAGCTCTCGTGCTTGTAGAAGTAGCTCAGCCGGGCAATCGCCTTGATGATGTCGGTCGACTTGTCCATCACGATCACGGCTGCCGTGCCAAGGCCGGAGCCCAGACCGCGCAGCGTGTCGAAATCCATCGCCGTGTCCTTGATCTGCTCCGCCGTGAGGCAGGGCACCGAGGAGCCGCCCGGAATGACTGCCAGCAGATTGTCCCAGCCGCCACGGATACCGCCGCAGTGCTTTTCGATCATGTCGGAGAACGGAATTCCCAGTTCTTCCTCGAAGGTCGCCGGCTGGTTCACATGGCCGGACACGCAAAATAGCTTGGTGCCTGCATTGTTTGGCTTGCCGAGGCCAGAGAACCAGGACGCGCCACGGCGCAAGATGGTCGGCGCGACTGCAATCGATTCCACGTTGTTCACCGTGGTCGGGCAGCCGTAGAGGCCAACGTTCGCCGGGAACGGCGGCTTCAGGCGCGGCTGACCCTTCTTGCCTTCAAGGCTTTCCAGCAGAGCGGTTTCTTCGCCGCAAATATAGGCGCCGCCGCCGTGGTGAACGTAGATATCGAAATCGTAGCCGTTCTTGTTGTTCTTGCCGATCAGGCCAGCGTCATAGGCCTGATCAATGGCAGCCTGCAGACGCTCACGTTCGCGGATGAACTCACCGCGCACATAGATGTAAGCAGCAATCGCGCCCATGGCGTAACCGGCGACCAGGCAGCCTTCAACCAGCGTATGGGGGTCGTGGCGCAGGATTTCGCGGTCCTTGCAGGTGCCCGGCTCGGATTCGTCGGCATTGACGACGAGGTAGCACGGACGGCCATCGGAAGCCTTCGGCATGAAGGACCACTTGAGGCCTGTCGGGAAGCCTGCGCCGCCACGGCCGCGCAGACCGGATGCCTTCATCTCGTCGATGATCCAGTCGCGGCCCTTGTCGAGCAGCCCCTTGGTGTTGTCCCACTGGCCGCGCTTCTTCGCGCCTTCAAGACCCCAGTCATGAAGACCGTAGATATTGGTGAAGATCCGATCCTGATCTTTCAGCATCTCTTCCCCCTACCCTTCGTTCTTGCTGGAGGGCACTTCGCCCTTTTCGACGCGTTTGGAGAATTCCGTCTCGCCGCCAGATGCCAGGATCTTGGCCTGCTCGATCCAGCCGTCGCGTTCGATCCGGCCCTTGAACTTCAACCGGCTGTCCACCCAGGCGATTTCCGCCGGGGTCCAGGCCGCAACCTGATCAAAATGATAGAAACCGAGATCATTGAGGGTTTCCTCAAGCTTCGGGCCAACGCCCTTCAGCTTCTTCAGATCGTCCGGCTTGCCGTCACGCGCGGCGGTGAGAAGAACAGGTTCCTTCTCTTCCACGGCAGGTGCATCGGCGCTTTCCGGCTTGGCCTTGGAGACCGGCGCCGGTTCGGCGGGCTTTTCAGCTGCCTTCTCGACCTTCTTGGCAGTGTCAGCGGCGCTGTCCGCAGCCTGCTTGGCAGCAAAAGCTGCCTTCACCTTGGCAACAGCGTCTTCTGCCGGGGTCGGCACACCGTCATAGTCCTTGCCGCCCGCGTTGATCGCAGCGCCGGTAAAGGCCAATGAGGCCTTTGCGTTGCCATCGACCACATGCGGCACCGGCAGGGTGCCCTTGGTGTCGTCGTTGATCTCGGTAAGGCTTGTCTGCCCGCCTTCCGCCATGGCAAAGCGGCGACCGTTCTGCGGGCCAGGCGTCACTTCCTTGCCAGCGGAGATATCGTCCAGAAGCTTGTTGAACGTGTCCGGCGTCAGGTCTTCATAGGTGTCCTTGAAGATCTGGACCATCGGCGCGTTCACGCAGGCGCCCAGGCACTCGACCTCTTCCCAGGAGAAGTTCCCGTCTTCGGAAATCTCATGCATGTGCTTGGCGATACGGGACTTGCAGATCTTGATCAGATATTCAGATCCGCGCAGCTGGCACGGGGTGGTGCCGCAAACCTGGATGTGAGCTTTCTTGCCCACCGGCTGAAGCTGGAACATCGTGTAGAAGGTCGCGACTTCCAGAACCCGGATATGCGGCATGGAGAGCATGTCCGCGATGTAGCGGATTGCCGGCTCACAGACCCAGCCGTTGTTCTGTTCCTGGGCGCGCCACAACAGCGGAATGACGGCAGAGGCCTGACGGCCCGCCGGATACCGGTCGATCACCTTCTTCGCCCAAGCGAAGTTAACCTCGTTGAAGGCGAAGTTTTCAGGTTGTTCCGCGGCAAGTCTGCGAACCGCCATGGTGTTATCCCCGTTTCATCAGCATGACCGGAGCCGGTTGGCCGGCTGCCAGGGTCGAGAAAAAAGCGCGAAAGCCGACCGTTAGCGGTCGACCTCGCCAAACACGATATCCATCGAGCCCAGAACCGCCGAGATATCGGCGAGCTGGTGGCCGCGGCCCACGAAGTCCATGGCCGAAAGATGCGCAAAGCCCGGAGCCTTGATCTTGCAGCGGTACGGCTTGTTGGTGCCGTCAGCCACGAGATAGACGCCGAACTCGCCCTTGGGCGCTTCCACAGCGGCGTACACTTCGCCAGCCGGGACGTGATAGCCCTCGGTATAGAGCTTGAAGTGGTGGATCAAGGCTTCCATCGACCGCTTCATCTCGCCACGCTTGGGTGGAACGATCTTGCCGTCCGTGGAAGAGATCGGACCCGTTTCCGTGGTCAGCCGCTCAAGGCACTGCTTCATGATCCGGACCGACTGACGCATCTCTTCCATACGGATCAGATAGCGGTCGTAGCAGTCGCCGTTCTTGCCGATCGGAATATCAAACTCCAGATCCGCATAGCACTCATACGGCTGCGACTTGCGCAGATCCCAAGCAGCGCCGGATCCGCGGACCATCACACCGGAGAAGCCCCACGCCCAGGCATCATCCAGATCAACAACGCCGATATCGACGTTGCGCTGCTTGAAGATGCGGTTGTCGGTCAGAAGGCCTTCAATGTCGTCCAGACGCTGCAGGAACGGATCACAGAAATCCCAGATGTCGTCGAGCAGATCGCGCGGCAGGTCCTGGTGGACACCACCCGGACGCACATAAGCAGAGTGCATGCGGGCACCGCAAGCGCGCTCGTAGAAGATCATCAGTTCTTCGCGCGGCTCGAAGCCCCACAGCGGCGGCGTCAGAGCGCCAACGTCCATGGCCTGGGTGGTCACGTTCAGAAGATGCGACAGCAGGCGGCCGATTTCCGAATAGAGAACGCGGATCAGCTGGCCGCGCATCGGAACGGTGACGCCGAGCATCTTCTCGACCGCCAGCGCAAAAGCATGTTCCTGGTTCATCGGCGCCACGTAGTCGAGGCGGTCGAAGTAAGGAACGGCCTGCAGATAGGTCTTCTGCTCGATCAGCTTTTCGGTGCCGCGGTGCAGCAGGCCGATATGCGGATCGACGCGCGTCACCACTTCCCCATCCAGCTCAAGCACAAGACGCAGAACGCCGTGGGCCGCCGGGTGCTGGGGACCGAAGTTGATGTTGAAATTGCGAACCTGATTTTCGGCCATCGGGGAAAGCCTTAATTCGTGGTTGCTTTCTCATCGCCCGGCAGCACGTAGTCCGTGCCTTCCCATGGCGAGAGAAAATCGAAATTGCGGAATTCCTGGTTCAGGCGAACCGGCTCGTAAACGACGCGCTTCTTCTCGTCGTCATAGCGCACTTCCACGTAACCGGTCACGGGGAAGTCCTTGCGCAGCGGATGGCCGTCGAAACCATAGTCGGTGAGCAGACGGCGCAGATCGGGGTGACCGGAGAAGAGAATGCCGTACATGTCATAGGCTTCGCGCTCGAACCATTCAGCGCCCGGGAAAAGGCCGGTGATGGAGGGAACCGGGGTTTCCTCATCGGTGGCGACCTTCACGCGGATGCGCTGGTTCTGAACGGGGGACAGGAAGTGATAGACGACGTCGAAACGCTTTTCCCGCGCCGGCCAGTCAACTCCGCACACATCCGTCAGATTGACGAACTTGCAGGAGCTGTTGTCGCGCAGGAACCGCACAACGTCAAGAATCTGGCCAGCATCCGCCACAAGCGTCAGCTCGCCATACTCGACGGTCCAGGACAGCAGGGACTCGCCCAGAGCAAGCTGGATGTGCTCTGCGAGTTCCTTCAGCGTCTCGTCCATGTTCTTTGCCTCACTCCGTTGGAGCCTCGAAGGGGCGGCGCGTTCCACCCCTAGTCAAATTCAACCGGTTCTCAGCGCTCGATCGTGCCCGTGCGCCGGATTTTCTTTTGCAGCATCAAGACGCCGTAAAGCAGAGCTTCCGCCGTCGGAGGGCAGCCCGGCACATAGATGTCGACCGGAACGACCCGGTCACAGCCGCGCACCACCGAATAGGAAAAGTGGTAGTAGCCGCCGCCATTGGCGCAGGAGCCCATGGAGATAACGTAACGCGGCTCGGGCATCTGGTCATAGACCTTGCGGAGCGCGGGAGCCATCTTGTTGGTCAGCGTGCCGGCGACGATCATCACATCCGACTGGCGCGGAGACGCGCGCGGTGCGAAGCCGAAGCGCTCGACATCATAATGAGGCATGGAGAGCTGCATCATTTCCACGGCGCAGCAGGCCAGACCGAAAGTCATCCACATCAGCGAGCCGGTACGGGCCCACTGGATCAGATTGTCGGTCGAGGTGACGAGAAAGCCCTTGTCGGCCAGCTCGTCGTTGACTTCCATGAAGAAAGGATCATTCGCGCCGACCGGCTTGCCGGTGTTCGGGTCAATGATACCCTTCGGCTGCTGCGCGATGAGCGGGCCGGTTGTGCTGGTCAATCCCATTCCAGCGCTCCCTTTTTCCATTCGTAGATGAAGCCAATGGTGAGGACGCCGAGGAAGACCATCATGGACCAGAAGCCGTACCACCCAAGATCACCGAACTTCACCGCCCAGGGGAAGAGGAAAGCCACTTCCAGGTCGAAGATGATGAACAGGATCGAGACCAGGTAGAAACGGACATCGAACTTCATGCGCGCGTCGTCGAATGCGTTGAAACCGCACTCATAGGCGGAGAGCTTCTCCGGATCCGGATTCTTGTAGGCCAGGAGGAACGGAGAAATCAAAAGCGCCAGGCCGATCACCAGCGCAATGCCGATGAACACGACGATCGGGATGTATTCCCGCAAGAGTTCTTCCATGTCTTTCGCGTCCTTGCATGTGGAGGGTGGACCGGGAGAAGATCCTGCCTTCGAGGCCCTACCCTAGCGCAGTGTTTCAACCGCTCATAGCGCAAGACCTGCCGGCCCGAGGCGGACCAGCATGCGAAGGCACGCTTAGCTCACCCCATGGTGCAACGCAAGACCTTCCCGCCGCCAAACAATTGCCATCGTTGACCGAAATTGCCGTTTTCACGCCACGAACCGCACAATTCCTTGCGTTCCCGGCCGGTGCATAACTTTCACCAGAGGTATGCACGCTTCGCGCCTGCCGTCATTTGACCCGGCAGGCCCTGAGGCATTCAAAGGATTCGCATGAGCAGACAAGGAAGGGATCTGAAGCCAGGACGCGCAAAGGCGCCACAAAGCGCAGGCGTTTGGTTTCATATTTTCTTTGAGTTTGTTTTGAGGAAATGTCTTGCCCAAGGGCGGCCCGGTTTCCCGGCTTCGTTAAGTGGCGCGAGTGACGGGGCTCGAACCCGCGACCTCCGGCGTGACAGGCCGGCACTCTAACCAACTGAGCTACACCCGCAACTTAACGGTATATAGGCGCCCTTCCCTGACCGAAGTCCTATGGGAAGTGGCGCGAGTGACGGGGCTCGAACCCGCGACCTCCGGCGTGACAGGCCGGCACTCTAACCAACTGAGCTACACCCGCTCCGCGCTGACGACGTGTTGTCGCCGCGAAGTGGCGCTGATGTACGGCGGCAGGCGGAGGAAGTCAAGCACCCGGAAAGCCATGCCGGGAGGTTTTTGCAAAACACGCAAAAACCCCTAGGAACAAGGCGTTTCTGAGTGGCGCTGTCTTGTGGATAAAATCAAGCCAGCAAAATGGCTTGAGGCAAAACCCTGATCCTGAATCGCACCAGATTCTTCTGAATACCTATTCAGTCGCAATTTCGAGACAGATCCATCCTCCATCCGGCCCCGCAGACTTGACCAAACCAGCAGCCAGCCGCATCTATGTATGCATAAACAGGTCATTTATACATAAGCTGCCGCCTTACACGGCAGAGATCCCACTGTCAGGAAGCCAGCCCTCCGGCGGCTCAACTCTTTTGAAAAGCACCGGCCCTTGACGACAAGCCCGTTTGAGACCCTTACCCGCAACGCCCTCGGCATCTGGTCCGACACCAGCGCCGGTAGCTCGCCCCTGTCGGATGCAAACAGATTTCTGCCACTCACCACAGGCAACGGGATCAATCTGCACAGCATCGACATGCATTGCGACGACCCGGGAGACTTCAGCCTGGTCCCCGTTGTCGAGCAGACAAGCCTGAAGCGGAATGGCGTAACGCGGCTGCGCGACTATTCGGACCAGAGCTTCATCCGCAAGCATGTCGCCGACCCTTTTGCCGCAACGAGGGACAGTTGCCAGCCAATTGTTGAAACAGTCCAAGCCCGGATGATCGATCAATACATCATCTACGACCGGCTGATCCTGCCTCGGAAGGTGACGACGGGACGCGCCGCCTGGGCTGTGTCGATTGTCTTGCCGAGACTAATTCTTCCGGCAGTCTCCCCCTCAAGGAGAGTGACATGCCGCGAGAATGATGTGCTCGACCGGTTGATGCTCGGACGGACGGCAAAGCAGATCGCAGCAGAACTCGGTTTGTCCCAGCGTACAGTCGAACACCGCATTCAGGACCTGAAGCTCAAGTACCGCGCCGACACCACCCCGCACCTGATAGCCCTCGCCATCGGCAGCAGACTTTCAGAGCAAGGGCAAAACGGCGGCTGATGCGCCTTATGCCCGCTGCAAGCGGTTGACTTGCCAAGCTTATTCCTCTGCGGAAATTCAAATCTACAATCAAATAAACTAAGCGCACAACAAAAATAACAATACGTTTTTTTGACAATATCGCGCAACCCTAAGTGGACTCGAATAAAAATCATCACCGGCACAAGAAACGACTTTTCATTAACTTATCCTGTGTACTTATTTGATCTATCCATTCGTTCTTCCACCGGATCTGCAAGATGATTTTAGGCGCCCCAAAGACAGTAAGCGGAAAGCTCTATGCCCTCGTCGGCCTCTTCTCCGCCTGCTTCATGATCACTCTCGGCTATCAGCTGTACGCCCTCGGAAACAATCTCGAGGCCTTCAAACGCGCGGAAATCCGTAGTCTTGTACAGGCAGCGCAAAGCATTGCCGGAAATTATCAGGCGCTCGTCTCAAAAGGAGAAATGAGCGAGGCAGACGCCCAGGACGCCGCCAAGCGCGCCTTGCGCGGCATGCTCTACAACGGCGGCAAAGATTATGTCTTTGTCTATGATGGTGGAGGCACCAATCTGGTTCATCCGGCGAAACCAGCTAATGAAGGAAAGAACCTGCTCTCTTCGACGGATGGCAACGGCAAGTTTCACATTCGCGAGTTTATCGATCAGGCAAAGGCCAATGGCACCGCTTATGTTTCCTATGCCTGGAAGGATCCCGACGGCAAGATCCTGCCAAAGATCAGCTATGTCTCAGAGTTCAAGCCATGGGGCTGGATTCTTGGTTCCGGCGTTCTCATGGATGACATCAATGCTGCCTACTGGAAAACGGCAGCCAGCAGTGCCGGTCTAATGGCGCTGCTGATTGCGGTTTGCGTTGGCCTCGGCGCTATGATTGCCCGGTCGATCGCCAGCCCGCTGCGCACCCTCTCCCTCCGGATGCGGGAAATCGCGGAAGGCACCTTTTCCGGTGCTATCGAGGGCGTGGACCGCAGTGATGAAATTGGCGACATGAGCAAGGCTGTGGCCGTGTTCCGCGAAAACGGAATCGCCCGCCAGCAGCTTGAGCAGCAGACAGAAGCTGATCGTCTGCGCGAACAACAGCGCCAGACAAAGATCGCGAGCCTGATCAAAATCTTCCAGGAAGAAGTACGCATCGCGGTGGGATCGGTCAGCGACAACACCGGCCGTTTGAACGAAGCAGCTGTTGCCCTGCGCAACATTGCCACCAGAACAGAGGAAAGTTCCGGCAGTGCGGCTGCGGCCTCGGAACAGGCCACTGCAAACGTGCAGACCGTCGCCTCGGCGGCAGAGGAGCTCTCGGCTTCGATCAGCGAAATCAACCGTCAGGTGAGCCAGAGCAGCGCAACTGTCGGACAGGCAAGTGAAAGTGCCGCCCTGTCCAATTCCAAGGTCGCCAGCCTGGATGCCGCGGCCCAGAAGATCGGCGAAGTTGTCAGCCTGATTCAGGCCATCGCTGAACAGACAAACCTTCTGGCGCTGAATGCGACCATTGAGGCTGCACGTGCAGGTGAAGCCGGACGCGGCTTTGCCGTTGTGGCGGCCGAGGTTAAAGAACTGGCCAACCAGACCTCAAAGGCGACGGAGGAAATTTCCTCCCAGATCACGGCCATCCAGAATTCGACCCGGGAGACCGTCGCGGTGATTGAGGACATCACCAAGATCATGGAAGAAGTCAGCGGTTACACCGCCGCCATTACGGATGCGGTCAGCGAACAGGGGCTGGCGACCCAGGAAATATCCTCCAACGTGCAGGAAGCTGCCGAAGGCACGCGCCTTGCCACGGTCAACATGCACACCGTCGCAAGCGGTGCGACCCAGACGGCCCAAACCGCCGACGACGTGCTGGAAAGCACGACCCGCACGGCGGAAAGCACCCAGAACCTGCGCAACAAGATCGAGACCTTCCTGCAGGACGTGGCAGCCGCCTGATCCCGTCATTGCACCGTTTTCAAGACAAGCCGGCAGGTCCACCTGCCGGCTTGTCTTTGCGCGGTTTTCTCAATGGAAATCCCGGCTGGGAAACAGCCGCTTGGCCTGTTCTCTCGGATGCCGCGCGCTGGCGGCATAGCGGGGCGGACGGGGGGCGTCGTCGGCTTGAGGCTGGGTGATGCCGATGGCGCTGTCGAGCGGGTGGCCAAGCTCGGAGAGCTTGAAGGACAGATCCTCGATCTGGTCGGCGATCAGATGCACCACGATGCCCTCGCGCTCCAGCCGCCCTGTCACCTTGAGCAGACGCCCGCCCATAACGATGCGCCGGAACCGCTCATAGATCTTCGGCCAGACCACAACGTTGGAAACACCGGTCTCGTCCTCCAGCGTCAGAAAGATGACGCCGGAAGCGGTGCCCGGCCGCTGGCGGGTGATAACCAGCCCGCAGACAGTGGTGCGCATCAAAGGAGCAACCGGCAGCCGGTCGTGCGGGGTCAGGCCCGTGATCGACGGGCGCAACAGCTCCATCGGATGCGCGCGCAGGGTCAGGCGCATGGCGACATAATCCTCGACCACCTCTTCGCCCAGATGCATGGCAGGAAGGGTGACGGAAGGCTCCCGCAGGCCCTCCCCGTCCAGAGGGTCGGAAAAAAGCGACAGGGGCGCTGGAGAGCGGATCGCGCGGACCTGCCAGAGGGCATCGCGCCGGGTAAGCCCCATCCCGGCAAAGGCATCCGCCTCGCCCAGGCGCTCCAGAACGGCAGGGCCAACCCCAGCCCTGAGCCATAGGCTTTCCGGATCCGGATAGCCATTGCCCCGCGCCGCCACGATCCAGCCCGCGTCTTCCTCGCGGAATCCCTTGATCTGACGGAAGCCGAGCCGCAGGGCCAGTGCACCGTCGCCGCGCCGCTCCAAGAGATTGTCCCACTGGCTGTGATTGACGCAGACGGGCCGGATCTCGACCCCATGCTCCCGGGCGTCGCGCACGATCTGGGCAGGAGCGTAAAAACCCATCGGCTGGGAATTCAGCAAGGCGCAGGCAAAGACCGCCGGGTGATGGCATTTCAGCCAGGAAGAGACATAGGTCAGCATGGCGAAGGCCGCTGCATGGCTTTCCGGAAAGCCATAATCCGCAAAGCCCTCGATCTGGGAAAAGCACTGCGCGGCAATGTCCTGACTGTAACCGTTTGCCAGCATGCCATTGATGAATCGGGTCTTGTGGTCTCCGATAGTGCCCATGCGCCGGAACGAGGCCAGGGACCGGCGCAAATGATCCGCCTCTTCCGCCGAATAGCCCGCGCCGACCACGGCGATCTGCATGGCCTGTTCCTGAAACAGCGGCACGCCCAGGGTCTTGCGGGTCACCTCTTCAAGCGCAGGACCGAACGGTTCCGGAGCCTCCAGCCCCTGACGCCTGCGGATATAGGGTTTGACCATGCCGCCCTGAATGGGACCGGGCCGGACAATGGCGACCTCGATCACCAGATCGTAGAACGTCTTCGGCTGCATCCGGGGCAGGAAGTTCATCTGCGCCCGGCTTTCCACCTGAAACACACCCACCGCGTCGGCCCGCTGAAGCATCTGATAGGTCGCCTTGTCCTCCTTGGGCACGGTGTCGAGGGTCAGACGGAGCTTCTCATGCTGCTCCAGCAAATCGAAACTCTTGCGCAGGCAAGTCAGCATACCAAGGGAGAGAACATCGACTTTCAGGATGCCGAGAGCGTCGATGTCATCCTTGTCCCATTCGATTACCGTGCGGTTTTCCATCGCCGCATTTTCGATGGGGCACAACTCGTCCAGACGTCCGCGGGTGATGATGAAACCGCCCACATGCTGGCTGAGATGGCGCGGAAACCCGATGATCTCTTCGATCAGGCGGATCGTCTGCGCCAGCCGCCGGTCATTGGGGTTCAGCCCCAGTTCCCGCGCCCGCTGAGCGTCCGCCCCGCTGTTTGAGTATCCCCAGATCTGCCCGGAAAGGGCTGCGGTCACATCCTGCGACAGGCCCATGACCTTGCCGACCTCGCGGATTGCCGCGCGGGCGCGGAAGTGGATCACCGTGGCGCAAAGCCCTGCCCGGTGGCGGCCATACTTATCGTAGATCCACTGGATCACCTCTTCCCGGCGCTCATGCTCGAAATCCACGTCGATATCTGGCGGTTCCCCCCGGTGGCGGGAGATGAAGCGCTCGAACACCATGCCGATCATGTCCGGACTGACATCGGTGATGCCAAGGAGATAGCAAAGGACGGAATTGGCTGCCGAACCGCGCCCCTGGCAAAGAATGCCGCGCGAACGGGCCTCCTGCACGATGTCATGTACCGTCAGGAAATAGGCGGCAAAGCCCAGTTCCCCGACCAGGGCCAGCTCCTTTCCCATCAAAGTCAGCACCTTGCCGGGCACCTCACCCGGATACCGGCGGGCGAGCCCTTCCTTTGCCAGACGCTCCAGCCGGGCCTGAGGCGGTTCTCCATCAGCGATTTCATTGGGATATTCGTAGCTGAGCTCCGAGAGGTCGAAGGCGCAGCGGGCGGCAATCTCACAGGTCCGGCGCAGGGCCGCCGGATGGTTGCGGTAAAGCCGCGCCATATCCTCCGCCCCCTTCAGGCGGCGCTCCGCATTGGGCAGGGCCCGGGTGCCGATCCGGTCGATGGTCAGTCCCTCGCGCAGGCAGGTCAGCACATCCGCCAGCTGGCGCCGGGCCGCCCGGTGCAGCAGGACGTCGCCTACAGCCACCATCGGCGCAGAGATCCGCAGCGCGAAGGCCGCGCAGGCGTCGAACCAGGACTGGTCCGAACCATCATAACGCGGCGGTGCGCCCAGAAAGACATGGCCCGGATAGCGG
The DNA here is from genome assembly GCF_014842915.1 of Roseibium litorale. Classification (GTDB taxonomy): domain Bacteria; phylum Pseudomonadota; class Alphaproteobacteria; order Rhizobiales; family Stappiaceae; genus Roseibium; species Roseibium litorale. Next base: position 450,947 of record NZ_JACYXI010000002.1, read on the forward strand.
CGGACAAGGGTTTTCACAGGTCCCTCGGACTTGGCCAGATCGGCTGGAACAAGATCAGCAGGCGGCAGGGCGATCAGAATCATGCCCTGGCAGCCCTTTTCCAGATCTGCCAGATCCAGATGGCATTCCGCCTTTTGCGCCCGCCGCTTGCCATCGGTCAAAAGCCGGGCAAGCCGGTGATAGGCTCCCCGGTCCACTGGCAAGGCCAGCCACTCCACCGGACAGTCGCGCAGCACGAGGCGGGTGCCAATGATCAGCTTCGGCAAGCGGAACGGCACCGCCCCGCGCCCATCCGGATGCGTGTCATTCCGGGCGCCGTCCATTTCCTTGCGCAGAGCCTTGAGCGCACTATAGGCCCGCACCACACCGGCCAGCGTGTTGCGGTCGGTGATCGCGATGGCCTCCAGCCCCAGCTCAGCCGCCTGCCGCATCAGCTCTTCCGGGTGGGATGCTCCAGTGAGAAAGGTGAAATTGGAGGTCACACACAGTTCGGCATAGCGCTGTGGAAACGCCGCAGTAAGGGGAATGACCGGACAGGGCGGCTGGCTCATGCGAACTCCCCCTGCACGAACCAGCCTGGGTTCTGCGGCGTGTAGAACAGCCAGAGCCGCTGCCCCTCACGGGTGTCCACCTTCCAGTAATCCCGAACCCCAGACCGCCAGTTCTCGTCGTCCTGCCACCATTCCGGTGCAATACGCTCCGGACCCATTGCACGGAATGTCCTGAAGGCCATCCGGCGCCAACGGAACTGGTTAGGCGGCTGACTACCGGTGCCAAGGATGGGAACGGGCGGGAACAGGCGCAGGGGACGCAACTGCCCCCGGCGCCAGCCGCTGCCGGGCGCACTTGGGGTGCCATTGAAAGCCGCGGGCACGGTCATAAAGCTGCGCTCCGGAATATGACTGTCGGAGGGAAGGAAGCGCTGGATATTCTCCAGGCCGATGCGGGTTCCAATCCGGGTGATCAGATCGCTGAGCCGGTCCTCCCCGGGTCTCGTCTGGGCCGTACTGAGCTGCTCGGCAGGCAGCGGTTCCACGAGGGTCGCTTCAAGACGCATCTGATCGATGCCGAAGCCTGCTTCCACCTCGCCAACGCCCCGCTCGAACAAGCGCAGAAGGCGCTCCGGATCCCGCATGGGCGCGGCAAGACGGAGCGGAACGTCCTGGCTTTCCTGATCCACCCGCCGGAAGGTCAGCACCAGGCAGCGGGCGCCCGTCTCCTGGGCCTTGAGCTTGGTACAGAGTGGCTTGAGCAGCCGCTCCAACGCATTCATCACGTCCCCGGTCAAGCCGATGGGGTCGGGAAAACTGAGGCGTACGCCGTAATGGGGCGGGTCTCCCTCGGGGGCCAGTGCTTCCGGCGCCCGTCCAAAGGCCTGATCCAGCCGCGTCAGAAGCTGGGGCCCGAACCGGCGCGCGAGCGGCGCGCGGGCCGTCGCCTCAAGATCCGCAATGGTCCGGAGCCCCAGCCGCTCGAGCGACGTGATCATGGTGCCCTCAAGCCGCAATGCCGCAACGGGCAGGGTTTCAAGCCCTCCTCCCTCCTGACCGTAATGCGCCAGGGCCCAGGCCGCGCCACGGGAATGGGAACAGGCAACCAGAAGGCTCAGCCCTGCCCTTTCGGCCCGGGCGCGCATGTCATCCAGCATGGCCTCCTCGCCGCCCCAAAGATGGGTGGCGCCGGTTACGTCCAGCGTCAAACCATCCATCCCTTCTGCACCAACAGAAGGGCAATAGCGGGCCGCCCAGCGTCGCAGAACAACAAGGAACCGGGCATCCAGATCCGGCCTGGCAGGATGGGTGATCAGCCCGGGGCAATAGGCCCGCGCATCGGCAAAGCTCATGCCGCGTGATAGCCCTGCCTGTTCCGCCTGCCGGTTCAGGCAATAGATCCGATTGGTGTTGTTTTGCGTGAGCGTCAGCGCGAAAGGACCGTCAACCGGCCGCGCCCGCAAGACCCGGTCGCTCGCCAACCGGGGAAACCACATGCAAACGATGCGTTTCCGAAGACCATCGAACATGCCAGGCTCCGTATGTTCCTGTTTTGTTCTTTTTAATCTCCCAGCGCATGAGAGTCGAGTCCCCGCTTGCCGGATCAAAGACAGGCGCGGCGTGCCAGCGGCTTTCGGCAGCATTGGAGCCCATGCCTTCCGGCGTTATACACAATCCGGCCGCATGCCCCGCCTTGGCCGCCAGCTGGAGCCTGCGGCCTTCACGTAGGCCCAGCGGCTGGGATATCTCGATCACGACACAGGCAATCACACCCGCCCTCAGCGCCTCTTCGGCAACGGCAAGACTACCGGTCTGATTGTCCGTAAGGGCCAGAAGCAGCCTGTCCGGATCGAAAAACGGCGCCAGTCCTGCCGGGGTCACCGTCTCCGGGCACCACGCCTCGCGCACCCACAGGACCATTCCTCCTGCCGAAGCCGCAGCGATGGCCGCAAAGGCGCAGCTGCCCGGACCGCTGACCTCATGGACGCGGGCAGAACGCAAGGGAAAGGAAGCAAAGAGACCGGTCCGCATGATGTCAGCTTACTCTGAACGCCAAAGCCCACCCAAAAGAACATAAAGAGAACAAATACCCCTTTACCGGTGGAGATGGCAAGCATATCCGGTCCGGGAGCGATCAGATCAGACCGGGCGGGCCGGTCCGGTCATTGCCTTCTCCAGGGCCATATAGATCCGTTTGTCCGCCATATGCGCCACATTGAAGCGCAGAAACCCTCCGGCGGTTTGGGAAACGCTGAAGACATTGCCGGGCGCAAGGATCACCTTGTCCTCCATGCAGCGCTGAGCAATGGAAGAAGAGTCCAGCCCCTCCGGCAACCGGCACCAGAGATAGAATCCGCCCCTCGGCATGACCCAGGGCACAAGCCCGAGGGGGGCGAGACGCTTTGCCGTCTCCTCCCGGGCGCTTGCCAGCCGCTGGCGCAGCTCGTCCATATGCCTGCGGTAGCTGCCGCCGGTCAGAATACCGGTGATGATGGAGGCCGCCAGCGGACTGGGACCGGAAAAACAGGTCGCGATCTGAAGGTCTGTCAAGCTTTCGATCCAGTCCTGCCGGGCGGCGATATAACCGCAGCGGATGGAGGCGGACAGGGTCTTGGAGAAGCTGCCGATGCGGATGACCCGGTTCAGCCCGTCCAGCACCGCCAGCCGGGGCGAAAGCGCGGGCTCGAAATCCGCAAAGATATCATCCTCGACAATGGTCATGCCGTGACTGGCTGCCACACTCAGCACCCGGTAGGCGCTTTGGGGCGAGACCGTCGCGCCCGTCGGATTGTGAAGGGCCGAATTGGTGATGTAGAGGCGCGGCTTTTCCGCACTTACAACCCGCTCGAAGCCATCCGCATCCGGCCCCTCCGGCGTGAAGGGCACGCTGACGATCCGGACCTGATGGGCCCGCAGCAGGGCCTGGAAATTGAAATAGCAGGGATCGTCCAGAAGAACCGTATCGCCAGGCCGCAGCAGCAGGCGGCAGATCAGATCGATGGCCTGGGTGCCGGATCCGGTCAGCATGACCTGGGACACTGTTGCCGGAAGCCCCTCCTCCGCAAAGCGGCCGATCAGCAGGCGGCGCAGAGCCAGCGCGCCCCGTGTGCTGCCATAGTCGGTCAAGAGCCCCGCCTCTCCCCGGCTCAAGGCGCGCAAGCCTTTGCGGATTGCACCGTTCGGCATCCAGCTGGCCGGCAGCCAGCCACAGCCGGGCATCAGGTCCGATGAGCCCGCATCCAGAGACAGGCGCGACACCCAGAACGGATCGACCGTCCTCTCCCGCGGCTCCCCCATCTCGGCCAGTGCCATGGGCGGCAAGTCGGCACCGGTCACATAGAAGCCGGATCCGCGCCGCGCCCGGATGACGCCCTCGGCCTCCAGCCGGGCATAGACCTCCGCCACTGTCGAGGGCGAAGCGCTCATCGACCGGGCGAAGCGGCGGATCGAGGGAAGACGGTCCCCAGGCGCAAGCGACCGGTTCACAATCTTCACCCGGACCACATCCATCAGGGTTTCCGTACGTGTCGGAGTATCAACGCCCATGTACCGGTTCCGTCCGCGCAGTTTTGCCCATTTCTGTATGGGCAATTGAAGCCATACAATTTTTGAAAATTGTACTTCAGCGCCTCTGCCCGATCCAGCCCTGCCTGGCTAAGACATGACGACCTGGGGCGGGTCAGACTTGAGAAGGTGGAGCAACATGGAAAAACCGGCAGCAGGCTGGGGCAGCGGCCTCTTGGGCGTTCTCATCTTCAGCGGCTCTCTTCCGGCGACACGGGTTGCCGTCGCGGACTTCCCGCCCCTCTTCCTCACCTCGGCCCGCGCGGTCATCGCAGCACTCCTCGGCGCGGTGTTTCTGCTTGCGCTCCGGCAGAAACAGCCCCTGCGCCAGGACTTTGTCTCGCTGGCAATCGTCGCTCTGGGCGTGGTCGTGGGGTTTCCGCTTCTGACGGCCCTGGCGCTTCAGCACATCACAGCGTCCCATTCGATCGTCTTTGTCGGGCTGCTGCCTCTTGCGACAGCAAGCTTTGGCGTCTTGCGCGGCGGGGAAAGACCACGCCCGGCCTTCTGGCTGTTTTCTCTGCTTGGCGCCTCAACGGTGATCGCTTTCGCACTGGCCCATAGCGGCGGCGGATCATTTACGGGCGATCTCTTCATGGTCGCCGCCATCCTGCTCTGCGGACTGGGCTATGCGGAGGGCGCGGCCCTGTCCCGCAGGCTCGGCGGATGGCAGGTCATTTCCTGGGCGCTGCTTCTGTCCCTGCCGGTCATGGCAGCCATCGGGCTTTTCACTCTGCCTTCCAACTGGAGCCACGTCGGCATCCCCGCCTGGACCGGCCTTGCCTATGTCTCGGTCTTCAGCATGCTGGTGGGCTTCATCTTCTGGTACCGGGGACTGGCGCTTGGCGGCATTGCCGGTGTCGGCCAGCTGCAGTTGCTGCAGCCCTTTTTCGGCTTGATTCTGGCAGCTCTGTTCCTTCACGAGGCCATCGCATGGCCCATGCTGGCCTCCACCTTGGCCGTCGTCGCCTGCGTCGCCGGCGCCAAGCGCTTTGCCTGAAAAGCAAGGCCGCGCCGAGCGGGCAGCCTGCGTGTCAGCAACGCAAACAAATGCCTTGCTGCGCAACAACATTCAATGATTTCAAGGGGAAGGAATGGTGGGCGATGAGAGACTCGAACTCTCATTTCTCTCATCGAGCAACATACTATCTATTTGATAATGAATTCATATTCATATATTCATATCAATGAATTTGTGACATTGGGATGGACGTGTTTTTGTGACACATTTTGTTGTGCACGAAACAGCTCTATTCGACTTTCGACACTCCCTGTATTCACCGCCCTGCCTCACATTCGAATGTCAATGATCCCGATCAGGATCATTTCTTCTTGCACGCCGTAACTTCAGCTCATTTCATCCCGATCGGTTCTTTTTAGTGCAATTTCAGCTCTGCCGTGATTAAATAATCCCGAGAGGGACGAAAATGACCACAATTGAAGATAGCGCCTCAATAGGGCGGCTGATCCGGGAGGAACGCAAGCGGCAAAATCTCACTCAGCAGGAGTTGGCCGGTCTCGCAGGCGTGGGTATCCGCTTTCTCAGAGAGCTGGAAAGCGGCAAGGACAGCTGCCGGCTCGGCCTGACACTGCTAGTCCTACAGACCTTGGGCCTCAGACTCATCACCGTTGGCAGAGGTGTCTCTTGATGACGAGGACCCTGGACGTCTACCTAAATGACAAGAAGGCCGGTGAGCTCCATCAAGATGACGGCGCCAGACTAACTTTTGCCTATGACCGGGACTACCTCGGCTCAGGAGGCAGTGCGATCTCGGTGTCCATGCCGCTGACAGAGGCTCCCTACCCGGACGCGACTTCCCGCGCCTACTTCTCGGGCCTCTTGCCAGATGAAAGCGCACGCCACAGGCTCGCCGAAGCCCTGGGTATCTCGCGCAATAACCCTTTCGGCCTGCTAGAAGTGATCGGCGGCGATTGCGCGGGCGCATTGTCGCTTTTACCGAAAGGGCACTCATCTGCTGCAACCTCCCAAGGATATGCCGAGGTCTTAACGGCAGAGAAGCTCAAAACAGTTCTGTCCAGGCTTCATGATCGCCCGCTTCTGGGGGGAGAAGCAGGCATCCGGTTGTCTCTAGCCGGGGCGCAGGACAAGCTTGCTGTCTGCTTGATCGATGGAAAAATCGCGATTCCCAAAAATGGAATCCCCTCGACGCATATTCTCAAGCCGGTGATCCTGACGCTGGAGGGGACCGTCGAGAACGAGCTCTTTTGCATGAAGCTGGCCAGCCGCCTCGATCTCAACGCGCCGGAGGTTAGGCGCTACTCCTCCGACGGGACAGATGTTCTGCTCGTGGAGCGCTATGACCGGCGTCAGGAGCCGGACGGCACTGTCATCAGACTGCATCAGGAAGACTTCTGCCAAGCACTCGCAGTTCCGCCTGAGCTGAAATACGAGGAAGAAGGTGGCCCCGGCACGAAGGACTCTCAAGCACTGATCCAGGCCTCCACGCAGAGCCCTGCAGCGGACCGGCTCACGTTCCAGCGCATGCTCATATTCCACTATCTCGTGGGCAATGCAGACGCGCACGCGAAGAATTATGCCCTGCTCTACCGGGATAAGGCACCTGACTTGGCTCCACTTTATGACGTCGTCTGCACAGCAGCATATCCCCGGCTTTCAAAGAAGCTTGCAATGAAGATCGGGGGACGAGCGACACCGGACACCATCCTGCTGGAACACTGGCACTCACTGGTGCCGCCGACAAAGGGCGCTCAGAAGATGATCAATGCCGAGCTCGGCACAATGGCTTCAAAGATCATCTCGGAAGCAGACGCCCTGCTGGGCGAACTCGCAAGTGATGGCATCGCCCATCCGGTGCTGAAGACCGTCCGCAAAATCATCGGGACCCGCTCGGCAATGATCCTCCAAGCTCTGGACAACAACAAATAGTCCGACGTCACGGAGCGCCTTGTACGCTTTTAAGATGTTGCCTGATAACAATCTGATCTGCATCTTGAGCGCGGTGAGTTTGAATCAAACCGTACGCAGAAGGGAAACCCATTTACAGGGACATATCCTAGGCTCCGGACTCATAACCAGTATGCGATGACAGCGGCGATGTGGATTGCGGCGAGGAAGTTTACGGCGAGCCGGTCATATCGGGTGGCGATGCGCCGGAAGTTCTTGAGGCGGCAGAACATGCGCTCGATGGCGTTCCTGTCTCGATATAGGCGGGGAGAAAAGCACTTCTTCCAGACCCGGTTCGCCTAGGGCGGGATGTTCGGCATCGTGCCCCTTGCCTCGAGGGAGCGACGGATGCTGTTGCTGTCGTAGCCCTTGTCGGCATGCAGGATCTGACCTGCTGGCAGGCGTTCGAGTAGCGTCGAAGCAGCTGTGCAATCAGCCACTTGGCCACCCGTCAACAAGAATGCGATGGGCCTGCAGAAGGTATCGGTCAGGGCGTGGATCTTGGTCGTCCGCCCGCCCCGCGAGCGCCCGATGGCTTGCGTCTTCTCCCCCCTTTTCCGCCTGAGGCGGAGCGGTGGGTCTTCACTGCCGAGCTGTCGATCAGCACGTGGGCGGGCGCTCCGGCCGCCGAGGAAAGGGCGTGAAAGAGGCGTTCCCAGACGCCCTTCGCCGCCCAGCGGGCATAGCGACTGTAGAGGGTCTTGCGCGGCCCGTAGTCCGGAGGTGCATCGACCCAGCGCCCGCCCGACTTCAGTACGTGGACGATCCCACTGATCACGCGCCGGTCGTCCACCCTCGACTTGCCCCGCGTGTCGCGTGGCAGATGCGGCGAAATCCGTTCGAACTGCTCGTCTGATAGCCCAAAATTGTCGCGATTCATACCGGCCTCCTCTCAAAGACCGTGAATCACATCAGCGACAGATCATAAAGCCCTTTTATGGGTCTGGACCCTAGTTCTGGGTCAACCAGAAATGGCAGACCCAGAACAACGCACACACCTAGATCTTAGAAAGTTCGCGGCGAATCCGAGTTATTTCTTCCGTGTCATCGTAACTATCGATCATCATTTCCAGATCGTAGCGAATCCGATCAACATTCGCGATTGCAGCGTTTACATTTCCACGATGGATCTTCTGTTCATCAGTGAGATCGTCCCAATCGTCCAGTTCGGCAATAATATTTGTCTGACTATCGCGGTTGATTACTTCTCCGTCCGGAAATGTGTCAGGATAGTGACTTGCAATCCTACGAAAAAGCGCTGCTTCGACTGGTTTCTTATCGTCAGTTTCGCTGGCGAGGAGTTCGTAAAAGCGCCTGGTCGACATCACAAATCCGGAAGCGTCCAGTTCTTTTGCAAGCTCCTCAGGATAAGGCAAGTAGAAACTAGCCATGTTAGTGCTCGGAGCGATTGCGTCATTACTCATGTTTTTCTCCTAGTAAAGCTTCAGGAACTACCGAATATTTGGCATCCTGATCGGCACAAACGGGAGAAGCTGTCGTCGGTCGCTTTTGAATGATGGTTCATCTTCTAGTCCTCGTTATCTAAAGGAACTTATTGTTGATTTCCATTGAGAAGTGACCCGGCTTGGCCTGATATTTCCATTGAGAATTGACCCATGTTTGAACCTTCCCTCGCGTGTTTTCAGCGGGGGCTATGGAGTGATCGACATGGCGTTATTGAGC
>NZ_JACYXI010000030.1 GCF_014842915.1 Roseibium litorale
GGGTGAAAACCCGATCCCCGCACGGTCGCCTGCCACTGCTCTCCCGGCAGTTTAGGGGCCGGGAGAGCACCCCATCATAACATCGGCAAGAACAAACAATCCCCGACTTGATCGGGGATCCAATGCACGTCTCCGCGGGACGGCGGACGCAGAGGTTTCGAGCCGCGATCTCCAGACGAATAACAGTCTTCTGGACGCTGCTTGAATGTGGATTGGATCCCGCGTCAAGCGCGGGATGACCCCGAGGGCATGAGAGTCTTGACCGGTCTTCCGACCATAACCTCAGTTTGAGAGCCGAACGGCCCGGATTTCCCGTCACGCCTCTTTCAGCCAGCCGCCCGTTCCGTCGCGGCCCTTGACCTGCTTATCAGCAAACTCCCCACCAAAAACGCGCTTGCCAAGCAATTTTATGAACGTTATATCGTTACTTGTTACTTTATAACACGCACTCACAAGGGAGATCAGCGTGTCCTCTGAAAAATCCTTCAGCCGCATCCGCCGGCTGGCATCCATCCTTGGTCTTGCCACTGCCCTCTCGACAGCAAGCGCCGCAGCAGCTTTTGCGGGCGCGCCGAAGGTGGTGACCACCATCAAGCCGCTTCAGTCTCTCGCCGCCAGCATCATGGAAGGTGTCGGCACACCAACAGTGCTCATTGACGGCGCCGCCTCCCCTCATGGCTATTCCCTGAAACCGTCACAGGCTGCCCAGCTTCAGAATGCCAATGTTGTCTTCTGGATCGGGGAATCTCTTGAGACATCCCTTGAAAAACCGCTCGACTCGCTCGCCGGCAAGGCGGACGTGGTCGAGCTGATGCAGGCCAAGGGCTTGCATCTGGTGCCTTTCCGTCTTGGCAATGGGTTTGGCCCTCATGTTCACGAGGGTGAAGGCGGCGATCATGATGACCACGATCACGATGCAGGACATGAAGCGGCCCACGACGAGCATGGTCACGGGGAAGAAGGCCATCACCATGAGGGCACGGATCCGCATCTGTGGCTGGATCCGGAAAACGCCCGCATCATGGCAGAGGTCATGGCCGACCACCTGGCCGCTGCCGATCCCGCGAATGCGGGCACCTACAGGGCCAACTTCGACAAGCTGAACGCACGTCTGTCGGAGCTGGAAGCTGAGATCAAGACCGAGCTGGAACCGGCCCACGGCAAGACCTTCGTCGTCTTCCACGATGCTTATCATTATTTCGAGGACCGTTTCGGGCTGGCGGCGTCCGGCTCCATCACCCTTAATCCGGAATCCCCTCCCGGAGCCGACCGGCTCAATGAAATCCAGCAGCGGATCAAGACCGATGGGGTTGTTTGCGTCTTCGGCGAGCCCCAGTTCGAGCCGAAGCTGGTCAGCGTGGTTCTAGAGGGCACCGATGCCCGCATGGCCACCCTTGATCCTCTTGGAACCGGCCTGACCAATGGTCCCGGTCTCTACGAGCAATTGCTGAAGGGGATCGCCAAGACGATGACGAATTGTCTGACCGGAAAGTAAGCAACCAGCGGGTAATCCGGAAATCTGCATCCGCAGGAGCGGTTTCCGGATGACGTGGTCTGACAGGCGGGATTGAAGGACTGCGGCGTCACCCTGGCCCACCCCAGGGTGCAGGAGTTAGGCCTCCTGCAATAGCCGCAGATCTGAAAAACCGGTTGCACCTGTCTTTGTCCCGGGGTTGAGCGGTCTTCTTCCGGGCAAGAGCCTGACGCAAATCCTGTCAGAAAAGGGGCCGCGCCTTGTTCAGGCGCGGCCCCTTGGCATTTACCGGAAGCTCTGCCCGCCAGTTCAACTGTTGCGGGCTGCTTCCGTGGCGTCGATGGCCTTGATCAGGTAGCGGTCGCGGTCATAGACGTCGGAGTAATAACCGATCGTGCCGTCTTCCTGAGGCCAGGCTGTGAAGTAGGAAATATAGACCGGGATGTCGCCGGTGACCTTTTCCTGCTGGTTCTGGCCCTGAGAGATCCGCCCGCCGACATAGTCCTTTGTTTTGCCTAGCACGGCAGCGGCCATCGCACGCGGGTCCTGCAGACGGATGCAGCCATGGCTATAGGCGCGGTCATCCCGGTTGAAGAGGCTCTTCGACGGGGTGTCGTGCATGTAGATGTGGTGCTTGTTCGGGAACAGGATCTTCAGCTCGCCCAGAGCATTGCTGTTGCCAGGAAGCTGGCGCACGTTCACGCTCGCCTTCTTGCGGGCCACCGCAGCCCAGTTGACCGACGCAGAAGACATCGGCGTTCCGCTGGCTGACGTCACTTCATAGCCGGTCCGGTCCAGATAGCTCGGGTCCTTCGCCAGCTTCGGCAGCATCTCGTTGACAATGATGGAATAAGGCACGCCCCAGTAGGGATTGTACTCAACCACCTGGATCTTGTCGTAGAAGAAGTTGGTCTGGTTGGACTTCTTGCCCACCACGACGCGCATGGTCAGCGGATCCTTACCCGGCTCCGTATAGGTGGCGGTGAAGGCCGGCTGGTTGATGAAGACCTTGCGCTCACCCAGCTGGTCCGGCAGCCAGCGGCTGCGTTCCATGGCCAGGACAAGCTTGGAGATCTTGTCCTCATTGGTGACACCGACCATCGCCTTGATGGAATTCTTGCCGACGATGCCGTCAGGCGTCAGACCGTTTTCCTTCTGGAACCCTTTCACCAGGGCAACCAGGTCCGGGCTGTAAAGCTCCTCACCGGCATAAGCTTCCAGAACCGCCTGATGTTCCGCTAGTAGAGCAGGAGAACCGGACTTGCGGATCGCGGCGACGATGTTCTTCATTTCCGGGCTGGATTTGTCCGGCTTCAGGAACGTGCCCGGTTCGATCACGATCCGGTCTTCCGCCACATCTTGCGCCCGCAGCTTCCCAAGCTCGGCCTTCATGGCCTTGAAGTGACCGCTCTGCGGCTGGTGGCTTTCAAGAGCGGCAGTCACATCGCCGCTGGTGGCTACACCCTGAAGGTCAGCAACCAGATCGGGCTTGTGGCGCGGCAGGTCGTGGTATCCGGAAATACGGTCGGGATCCACACGCCCGCGCTCCGCATCCAGCATGTAGGTCAGGACCGCTGCCGTCAGGTGCATCTCGAAATTCATCAAGGCGGCATCCCGGGCATCGCCCTCAAGACCAGAGAGATCCGGAAGCTTGACGAGATAGTCCGACGGCTCGAGACCATATTCATCCGCACTGGCCAGAACCCTGCGGGCAAAACCAGCCTTGACGCTCAACCGCCCATCCTGAACCCAGATGAAGCCCGGGTGTTCACGGTAATAAGCCAGCAGCGCTTCGCCGACTTCGGGCAAGACCGTGATCTGCATGCCCTTCAAGGCCGGACGTGCCTCGTCAAAGGGCGTGATAACGACCGGAGTTTCGATGGCCGGGGCCTCGATGACAGGAGACAGCCCATCCGGCCCCGTTCCCGCAGCAGCACCGGTCCCTTCGGCAGCAGCAGGTTCACTGACGGCCGGTGTGACCGCAGCGGTCTTCAGCTCTGAAAGCTCGGCCAGGGAGACCAGTTTCGGCTGGTCCGGCTTGTAAGTGTAATATTTGGGCGCGGAGACGTAGGTTTCCTCGACAATCCGGTCCAGGTCCGGTGTTTCGCGCGGCTGGACCTGCTGAACGCGGTTGTCCTTTGGGGCAAAGAGGCGCTGAAAGAAGTTCTGAGCATTCGCCTGGCCCGCGCTCACGCTCACCAGCGTTACCGCAGCCGTACCGGTCATCAGCCCCGCGAGGGCCAGCGACACAATCCGTCCTGAGGTTCCTGCGCCCTTGCTCCGGGCCTCAATTGCCGGAGTTCCGGACCGGGACATTTCACGTCGTGCCATGCTCTGCTTATCCAATATATCTCGTCCGCATGCAGATGCTGTCCGCCGCTTCCAGCCCGGAGCCGTCAGACAGTCAGCATGCAATTATCCGCCGCACAGAACCGCCCCTTGGTTCTGCAAACCTGATCCATCTCACAGAAGCTGCCTTATGCCGCCGGATCTCATTTCCATTGCCCCCGGCTGGAAGGAAGCGGGCACGCAAGGACAGACCAAACAGACATAAATTCAGCGGGTTTCCGACAGTCACCTCACCAGAAAAGCACGAAGCCCGTTTCCAGAATGTGATTGAAAACACCGTCTGATGGATTCCGTCAAAGCATATCCCAATCCGCCCGGGATGGATAAGGGGGATTGTCACAAATCCGGCATCGATCCCTTAACTGCGGGAATTCGGCCACACCCGGAAAGCGATAGGGCGCCCTTTGCTGCAGGCGCGGGACAAACAAGAAAGCCGGGCAACCGCCCGGCTTTGAGGTTGATGACAAACCCAGGTCTTCAGGATTTTTCTCCGCGCCGTCCCGGCCTCGAGCCGGGACCTGCCCAAAAACCCTATTTCAATTAATAGAATAAATAGAAGATAGATCCCGGATCTTCGCTTCGCTACGTCCGGGAAAGCGCGGTGGCGGGGTTTGTCAGCAGTCTGAGCCGGGCAACCGCCCGGCTTTCTCAAACTCTTATATCCATCCGGTCAGAACGGAATTTCGTCGTCCATGGCGCCGCCGCCGCCGAAGCCGCCGCCACCGGAGGAGCTGCCGCCGCCATAGCCGCCACCAGAAGAAGACCCGCCACCGCCGTAGCCGCCGCTGTCTCCACCATAGCCGCCGCCAAAGTTGCCACCGCCGCCGGACGCTCCGCCACCAAAGCTGCCACCGCCGCCGGCTCCACCGCCTTCACCACGGCCATCCAGCATTGTGAGCGTGGAGTTGAAGCCCTGCAGGACGATTTCGGTCGAATACTGGTCCTGGCCCTGCTGGTTCTGCCACTTGCGGGTCTGCAGCTGGCCTTCGATATAGACCTTGGCACCCTTGCGCAGATACTGCTCGGCAACCTTGCACAGGCCTTCATTGAAGATCACCACGCGGTGCCACTCGGTCCGCTCCTTGCGCTCACCGGTGCCGCGGTCGCGCCAGGTTTCGGAGGTGGCAATGCGCAGGTTGGCGATCGGACGGCCGTCCTGCGTGCGGCGGATTTCCGGATCTGCCCCGAGATTTCCCACCAGAATGACCTTGTTGACGCTGCCCGCCATGACGCAAACTCCTTGAAACAGCCGCATCCGGCGCAGGTTCCTCCCGCTGCCGGACATTGTTCTTGTTGAAGGCTCTTTTGGACCGTCTCTCGAAACGGTCTTTATTCAAGCGCTCTTCGTTTATCCTTCATCCGCCGGCACCGGGCAGCGCCCTGCCCTCTGGCGGTCTTTTGCCGACCCTAACGCCAAGTCGGGGGCCGCGCCGGATTTATTGGCCAAAGTGCTGGCCTTTTCCACAAGCCTCTCTGCCGGGGAACCTGCATTGAGTCCAGACGGGCTCCAGATCCTATGCAGCGGAGGCATTTTTGTGTTCTATTTTTGTTCCATAGCATTTTCTCAAATCAGGTTCCAGAGAATATCATGCGCCTTTCAGGCCCAGCCTTATTGCCAGCCCGGCGGCTCCGGTGGAACCCTATTGCGGAACAGGTCATGTTCGCCATATGTTCCATCTTCAGGAAAGCCCGATTCATTCCTTCAAAGATCCATCCGCGCGCCAGTGCGTAGGAGCTGGATCAAAACAGGGACGCAAAAGGTCAGCAAATGCGCGCAGCAAAGGCCAATCCGGGCTGGAACCGCGCCATTTTGTTGTTATATGCGTCGGGACTGATATCAGGCTCGTCCTGACATTCCAGCAAACGCACCATGAAAACGCGGTGCGCATCAGGGACAGACTTCATGACCAAGCAAGCCTCAGGCCGTGCGATTGATCCGACCCGCACCATTTCGGTGCGCGGAGCGCGCGAGCACAATCTGAAGGGCGTTGACCTCGACCTGCCGCGGGACAAGCTGATCGTGATGACGGGCCTGTCCGGCTCCGGCAAGTCGTCCCTCGCCTTTGACACGATTTATGCCGAAGGCCAGCGCCGCTATGTGGAAAGCCTGTCGGCCTATGCGCGCCAGTTCCTGGAAATGATGCAGAAGCCGGATGTCGACCAGATCGACGGCTTGTCGCCCGCCATTTCCATCGAACAGAAGACCACGTCGCGCAACCCCCGCTCCACTGTCGGCACTGTCACGGAAATCTACGATTACATGCGCCTGCTGTTTGCGCGTGTCGGCATACCTTACTCTCCGGCGACCGGTCTGCCCATCGAGAGCCAGACGGTCAGCCAAATGGTCGACAGGGTGATGGAGCTGCCGGAAGGCACCCGTCTCTTTCTGCTGGCGCCGATTGTGCGCGGCCGCAAGGGCGAGTACCGCAAGGAACTGGCCGAGCTGATGAAGAAGGGCTTCCAGCGGGTCAAGATCGACGGCACCTTTCACGAGATTTCCGAAGCCCCTGCCCTCGACAAGAAGTTCAAGCACGACATTGACGTGGTCGTGGACCGGATCGTGGTGCGCGACGACATTGCCGGACGCCTGGCCGATTCCTTTGAAACGGCCCTGAAGCTCGCCGAAGGCATCGCGATCGCCGAATATGCGGACGGGACCGATGACAAGGGCGATCCGCTGCGGATCATCTTCTCGGAGAAATTCGCCTGCCCGGTCTCCGGCTTCACCATTGCGGAGATCGAGCCGCGGCTGTTCTCCTTCAACAATCCTTTCGGCGCCTGCCCGGCCTGTGACGGTCTTGGCACAACGCTCGCCTTCGAGGCGGATCTCGTCGTGCCAGACCAAAGTCTGTCCCTGCGCGAGGGTGCTGTCCTGCCCTGGGCGAAGACCGGCTCAACATCCCCCTATTACAATCAGACCCTGGAAGCCCTTGCCCGGCATTTCGGCTTTGCCATGTCCACGCCTTGGCGCGACCTGCCCCAAGAGGTTCAGAACGCCATTCTCTATGGCACCGGCAAGGACGCAATCGAAGTCGTCTATGATGACGGAGTGCGCTCTTACCGGACCGAAAAGCCGTTCGAGGGCGTCATCGGCAACATCGAGCGGCGCTGGCGCGAAACCGAATCCAGCTGGGTGCGCGAAGAGCTTTCCCGCTTTCAGTCTGACCACGCCTGCCCCGCCTGTCAGGGCTTCCGCCTGAAACCGGAAGCGCTAGCGGTCAAGATCAATGGCCGGCACATCGGCGAGATCACGGAAAAGTCCATCCGAGAGGCAGGCGACTGGTTCAACGCCCTTCCCGGCAAGCTGACACCCAAGCAGGAAGAGATTGCCGGCCGCATTCTCAAGGAGATCCGCGAGCGCCTTCAGTTCCTCAATGACGTGGGTCTGGATTATCTGGCGCTTTCGCGCGCGTCTGGCACGCTTTCGGGCGGGGAAAGCCAGCGCATCCGCCTGGCTTCCCAGATCGGCTCCGGCCTGACCGGCGTGCTTTATGTTCTGGACGAGCCCTCCATCGGCCTGCACCAGCGCGACAACGCCCGCCTGATCGAGACGCTGAAGCATCTGCGCGACCTTGGCAACACGGTGATTGTGGTTGAGCACGATGAGGATGCGGTTCTGGCAGCGGACTATGTGGTCGATGTCGGCCCCGGCGCGGGCGTTCATGGCGGCGAAATCATTGCCGCGGGCACCCCGGCTGAAATCATGGCCAATCCCAAGTCTCTCACCGGGCAGTATCTGTCCGGCGCGAGGATGGTCGAGGTTCCCCATGAGCGCCGCAAGATCAACAAGAGGCGCCAGATCAAAGTGATTGGCGCCAGAGGCAACAACCTCAAGAACGTTAATGCGGACATTCCGCTCGGCACCTTTACCTGCGTGACCGGTGTTTCGGGCGGCGGCAAGTCCACCTTCCTGATCGACACCCTGTTCAAGGCAGCTGCCCGCCGCCTGAACGGCGCCCGGGAAAACCCGGCGCCCCATGACAGGATCGACGGGCTGGAGCTGCTGGACAAGGTGATCGACATCGACCAGTCGCCGATCGGCCGCACGCCGCGGTCCAATCCGGCCACCTATACCGGCGCCTTCACACCCATCCGGGAGTGGTTCGCCAGCATGCCGGAGGCCAAGACCCGCGGCTATCAGGCAGGCCGTTTCTCGTTCAACGTCAAGGGCGGGCGCTGTGAAGCCTGTCAGGGCGACGGTGTCATCAAGATCGAGATGCACTTCCTGCCCGACATCTATGTCACCTGCGACGTCTGCAAGGGCAAGCGCTACAACCGGGAAACCCTGGAAGTCCTGTTCAAGGGCAAATCCATCGCCGATGTGCTGGACATGACCGTGGAAGAGGCTGCCAGCTTTTTCTCCGCCGTTCCGGCGGTGCGGGACAAGATGGAGACCCTTGCGCGGGTCGGCCTTGGCTATATCAAGGTGGGCCAGCAGGCAACGACCCTCTCGGGCGGCGAGGCGCAGCGCGTGAAGCTGGCCAAGGAACTGTCCCGCCGCTCGACAGGCCGCACGCTCTATATCCTGGATGAGCCGACAACCGGCCTGCACTTCCACGATGTCGCCAAGCTGCTGGAAGTTCTCCATGAGCTGGTGGACCAGGGAAATTCGGTTCTGGTCATCGAGCACAATCTGGAAGTCATCAAGACAGCCGACTGGATTGTGGACCTGGGCCCGGAAGGTGGCGATGGCGGCGGTACGATTGTCGCCGAAGGAACGCCCGAAACCATCGCGGCAACAGAGGCGAGCTATACTGGCAGGTTCCTGAAGGAATTGCTGGAGCGGCGCCCCCAGAGCATGAAAGCCGCGGCCGGCTGAACCCTGCTCCGCCAGAATCACATTGCAGCGCAATATCAACCGTCAAGCCCTTGGAAAGGCCCGAGAACAGCCTTTCCAAGGGCTTTTTCATGCCCCATCTATGTTGCATTGCACTGAGCGCATGACTGGCATGCGCTTAAAGCGCTTCTTTAAATTCGAGTGGTGAATTATATCTTTCTCAACGGATCGATGACGCGGCGCACAAAACTCTGTTGCGACGCAAAATTTAAAAGGTTATAATATGTTCGACACAGTCGTTCGCAAGTACAGCACCTGGGTTAAGTACCGTCGCACCATTGACGAACTGTCCCGTCTTTCCTCGCGCGAACTGAGCGATCTCGGCATCAGCCGGAACGACATCAAGTTCGTCGCACGCCGTACCGCGGTCTAATTCGAGATCGCGCTCCACTAGAGCCACCTCCTCCCAGGCTCCGGAGCGCGTAAAACGGACAAGGCATCCTCCTCCCAGTCTTGTCCGCGGAAACGTCGCCCGTCAGCACCTCCTCCCGCTGACGGGCGAGCGTTCCACCCGGTGAAAGGCCGGCCGGTTTAGAGCCGGAACAAGTTTTGAGATCGCGCCTCGTATGAGCCACCTCCTCCCAGGCTCGAGGCGTGTAGATGGGCAAGGCATCCTCCTCCCAGCCTTGTCCAGAGAAACGTCGCTCACCAGCACCTCCTCCCGCTGGTGAGCGTCCGTTTCCTCCGGCGGTGGAAAGCCCCGGGTAAAGAACATAGAGATCGCGTCTCACCGAGCTACCTCCTCCCAGGCTCCGAGACGCGCGACCCGGCGGGGCATCCTCCTCCCAGTTCCGCCAAGTCAAATGCGCCTGCCAGCACCTCCTCCCGCTGGCAGGCGTTTTGCTTTTCAGCTCCCCCAATCTCAGTCCTGGCTCCGCGATGACCTGATGCCCTCTTGGCTCCGTGAGTCTTGGCTCCACGAGTGTCTTGGCTCCTCGAGTCTTGGACCCCGGGCCTTGACCCCATGAGTCATAACCCGCGTGTCTAGCCCCCACGCGTCACGGCACATCCACACCCCCGGCGCAGAGCCGGAGAGACGCTGCGGAGAGATGCCGCCCCAGAAGGCATTCCGCACCGCAGCATGAATTTTCATCAGCCACATGCGCGCAGTCTCCGAAAACTGCAGATTTGCCCACTTCGTGACCTTCACGCCTGCATTTTATGCAGATCAGGCGTGCATTTTGCCCACTACCGCAGCAGAGCGAACAGGCCTATCTGAGGCTCACACAATGACGGCCCGGTTGCACTGCAGCGAAGGCCTCACATCCCAGAAAAGAAGAACACCATGCTTACTTCCGTTGTCCGCAAGTACCAGAGCTGGCGCCGCTACCGCAGCACCTTTGAAGAGCTCTCCCGGCTCTCCAATCGCGAACTGCATGACCTCGGCATCAACCGCGGGAACATCGATTACTACGCGTATAACGCCACCCGCTAAGACGGCAGACCTGCCGGACTTTGGTTTGACCCAATCCGGCCCGCCGCAACGTGAAGGGCACGAAAGCGCCCGCCCCATCGACAAACAGATACCTGACGCCGGTCCGCGGTGGCAGGACCGCAAGAAAAAGAAGATCCGCCATGTTCAGCAACGTTGCCCGCAAGTACCAGAACTGGAAGCGCTACCGGTCGGTCTACAATGAGCTGTCACAGCTCTCCAGCCGACAGCTCTCCGACATCGGCATCAACCGGTCCGACATCGACCCTCTGGCACGGTCCATGTCCCGCTAAGGGCAGGACACTCCGGGAGACTTCCGGATTTCCGGCGCCCTCCGGCATTCCCCCAAAAGCCCGCCTGGCATGATCTGCCGGCGGGCTTTTTGCCGTTTAAGCTGGAAACGGCACCCAAGACGCGGAGGAAAGTCTTTCCGAAGTATTAAAGCAATCAAAGACCTGCATTTTCAGCAGATCAGACGTGCGGTCTGGCCTCTACCTAAGTCAAATCGATGGGCCTATCTTCTGATCATCAAATGACGAACGGGCCTGACGCCGATCCGCGGCGCTCTAGGCCACAGAGAGAGAAAGAAGGCCTATCATGTTCAACAATGTCGCTCGCAAGTACCAGAACTGGAAGCGTTTCCGGTCCACTTACGATGAGCTGTCCCAGCTCTCCAACCGTGAGCTTTCCGACCTCGGCCTCAGCCGCGCAGACATCATCTCCGTCGCACGCTCTACGGCCCTCTAGAGCGTGTCGTTGCTGACCGGATTCAGGATTCCCATTTTGTTTGATCCGTGATTCCTTGTTTTGAAACGAAGCAAGGGGGCGTTGATGGGCAAGCCACATCCTTTGGAACTCCGGCAGCGTGTTG
>NZ_JACYXI010000031.1 GCF_014842915.1 Roseibium litorale
TCTTTGGGAACAAGCTGATCGAGCGTCACAATCTCGAGCGCTGTCTGGGCGGGGCCGGGCTTCTTCAACATAAAGACACTGAATCAAAAACCACAAGCAAATGCTACGGGTTTGTCAGCAGTCTGAAGGCCCGCAAACGCGGGCCCTTACGATCTCTTCCTGAGACGGCGTCTTACTCGCCCGGGGTCCAGGCCTTGTAGTCGCCGGTCACCTGCGGACGGCTTTCCGGGGTCAGGATGGAGCCATCCGGACGGTAGGCCTTTGCCGTTCCGGTGTGGTTCGGCTCATGCGGCTTCTGCCAGGACTTGGCGTGGTAGGTCTCGTCCACCGGCGGGGTGTCGACGCGGTGGTGCATCCAGCCGTGCCAGCCCGGCGGAATAGTCGAGGCATCGGCCAGGCCGTTGTAGGTCACCCAGCGCTTCTTGCCGCCGCGCTCGCGGTAATACTTGTTGCCGAACTCGTCCTCGCCGACGAACTCGCCCTTGCGCCATGTGAAGAAGCGGGTTCCCATGGTCTGGCCGTTCCACCAGGTAAAGAATTCGATCAGGAAGTTCTTCATCGCCCTGCCGGGTCCTCTTCGCGCAAATCAGTCGGTCAATGGCTTGCCTGCCGTCTCAAGGCGGCGTGGCTGGCCGGATTTTGGCGGACTATGCCGCCTCACTTTGCGCCTGTCCAGTACCGCATTGCCGCAACTCCCCGGTAATGACGCCAAAATCCGTGGATTTGAGAGGATTCCCGCACCCGCCTGTGCGGTGTCTTGATATTATCTTGAAGACGGCGCCCGGCTTCCGGATGGCCGGTGCGTGCTTGCGTAGGCGGAGGCAGGAGCCAGCTTCTTTTCCGGTTTGGCGGCGGGTTTCTCCGCCTTGCCGGACAGCTTGATGCCCATCTTTTCCACGGACCGGGCCTCGGCGGCAACCGTTTCGGCCTCCTCCTGCAGCTGTTTCGCATTCCCATGCACAAAAGGGGTTTCCGGGATCATGACGTCCTGGCCATCGCCCGCCGGACGCTCGAACTCTTTCTCCACTGCCTCTTGCACCGCAGCCAGCTTCCGGATTGCCTGCTGGTGATAGCTTCGCGCATTTTCCAGGGTCTGGATCTTTTCCGCCGCCTGATCCAGCAGCTTGCTGACCCCCAAGATGTTGTAGAAGCCGGAATTCTCCAGCGCCATCACCCGGTCGTCCCTCAACAGCCAGCGCAAGCGGCTGTACAAGGTGGATGGGGACAGCGGCTTGACAAGAAGATGGTGCGCGCCCGCCCTCAGGGCCCTGTCCACCAGAGCCCTTGTGCCATGGGCGGTGATGAACAGGATAGGCACGTAACAGAGCGGATCCATGTGCCTGTGACGGACCAGGCGCAGAAGCTGGTAGCCGGAGGCAGGCTCCATGCGCCAATCGGTCAGAATGACGTTGGGCGGTTCTGCCAGCATCGATTGCAACGCTTCGTCGACCGAATCAAAAGCCCGCACACGGGCGACCTTAAAACTCAGCAGGATCGACCGGATGATCGTCTGCATGGGCCTGCTGTCCTCGACGACCACAACGTCCAGGTCTTCCATCTCCAGCCCATAGGCTGCATGATTTTTCATGCTGACAAGTGTCCCCTGCTGATCCCACCGGATGCCGGAAAACACAATGCACACCGCGCTTTAAATGCCGCTGAAACCGAAAGAGGCAATTTTCTTCAAATTTTCATAGAATCTGTTCAGCCTGCGTCTGACAGGCTCATTTTGCGGGCCGCGGTTGAATATGGGGACAAAGGTGAAGAATCGGCTTGGCCGGTTCCCCTCCCCGCTATCCACAGACACACACAAGATTTAGCGGATGCCCACAATTTACCCACCAGAGCTTGTCCGCTCCGGGTTGACGTTAAAAGGTCGTTTACACTAGATTTCTAATCGTTGCGGTGTGCGTAAGCGGAGCCTGTGTTCTCGGGTTCCCACCCTCCAGTTCAAGCGTAATCAGCGTGTCTCTCCCGATTGTGCAGGCCAGCCTTCCGGGTGGACGCTCTTCGTGTGTCTGCATCTCATTTGCACCCGTGACAAACCTGTTGATAGATACTACATTTAGTGTTCATCAACCGGTCCAAATACAAGATAACCATGTTCGAGTGTTCTGGCCGCGAGCCAGATCCAATCAAAACGGGCTCGACAAGCCGCCAGCGCGACAGCGGATGACGGCCGGGAATTGAAACTTTCGACTTGAGGCTGAGGATGCTGCGCGCGGCGAGCGGGCATCCGAACGGGACCTAAAAAGGGGACGAGGAATGCGGATTGAACGGCGCTACACCAAAGAGGGACAATCCCCTTACGCCGAGGTCGAATTCCGGACCGCGACGAGTGAAATCCGCAACCCGGACGGCTCCATCGTGTTCCGTCTTGCGGACATCCAGGTTCCTGCCCAGTTTTCCCAGGTTGCCGCTGACATTCTGGCTCAGAAGTACTTCCGCAAGGCTGGCGTGCCCGCCAAGCTGAAGCCGGTCGAGGAAAACACCGTGCCGTCCTGGCTGTGGCGCCATGAAGCTGATGAGAAGGCCCTCAAAAAGCTGCCGGAAGATCAGCGCTACGGTTCTGAAACCGATGGCCGACAGGTCTTCGACCGTCTCGCCGGCACCTGGACCTACTGGGGCTGGAAGGGCGGCTATTTCGACGGTGAAGCCGACGCCCAGACCTTCTATGACGAACTGCGTTTCATGCTGGCGACCCAGAAGGTGGCGCCGAACAGCCCGCAGTGGTTCAACACCGGCCTGCACTGGGCCTATGGCATCGACGGCCCGAGCCAGGGCCACTACTACGTCGACTTCCAGACCGGCGAGCTGGTGAAGTCCGCCACCGCCTATGAGCATCCGCAGCCGCACGCCTGCTTCATCCAGTCCGTTGAAGACGATCTGGTGAATGAAGGCGGCATCATGGACCTTTGGGTGCGTGAAGCCCGCCTGTTCAAATATGGCTCCGGCACCGGTTCCAACTTCTCCCGCGTCCGCGGCGAAGGCGAAAAACTGTCCGGCGGCGGCAAGTCCTCCGGCCTGATGAGCTTCCTGAAGATCGGCGACCGGGCAGCTGGCGCGATCAAGTCCGGCGGCACCACCCGCCGCGCGGCCAAGATGGTCGTCGTCGACGTCGACCATCCGGATATTGAATCCTACATCAGCTGGAAGGTGAAGGAAGAGCAGAAGGTCGCTGCCCTCGTCACCGGCTCCAAGATCTGCCAGAAGCACCTCAGCCTGATCATGAAGGCCTGCATCAACTGCGAGGCTGACAATGGCGAATGCTTCGACCCGGCCAAGAACCCGGCCCTGAAGCGCGAGATCCGCGCCGCCAAGAAGATGATGGTGCCGGAAAACTACATTCAGCGCGTCATCCAGTTCGCCCGTCAGGGATTCACCAAGATCGAGTTCCCGGTCTATAATACCGACTGGGATTCCGAAGCCTACCTGACTGTTGCAGGCCAGAACTCCAACAACTCCGTGCGCGTGACCGACGGCTTCCTGAGCGCTGTTGTCGAAGACAGCACCTGGGACCTGACCGCCCGCCGCGGCGGCAGCGTGGTCAAGACCATCAAGGCCAAGGAACTGTGGGAACAGATCGGCTACGCCGCCTGGGCGTCCGCTGATCCGGGCATCCAGTACCACACCACCATCAACGACTGGCACACCTGCCCGGCGTCCGGTGAAATCCGTGCCTCCAACCCCTGCTCGGAATATATGTTCCTGGACGACACCGCCTGTAACCTGGCGTCCATGAACCTGATGCAGTTCCGCCGCGAGGATAAGTCCTTCGACGTGGACGCCTATGAGCACGCCACGCGCCTGTGGACCATCGTTCTGGAAATCTCCGTTCTGATGGCCCAGTTCCCGTCCAAGGAAATTGCGGAACTCTCCTACAAGTTCCGTACCCTGGGCCTCGGCTATGCCAATATCGGCGGCCTGCTGATGACCTCCGGCATTTCCTATGACAGCGCTGAAGGCCGTGCGCTCTGCGGCGCCCTCACCGCCATCATGACCGGTGTGTCCTATGCTACCTCCGCCGAAATGGCCGGTGAGCTGGGCGCTTTCCCGGGCTACAAGGAAAACGCGGAGCACATGCTGCGCGTCATCCGCAACCACCGCCGTGCGGCCCATGGCGAGGAAACCGGCTATGAAGCGCTGAGCACCGTTCCGGTTGCCCTGGACCACGCCTCCTGCCCGGACAAGGCCCTGATCGAGCACGCCAAGCGCGCCTGGGACAAGGCTCTGGAACTCGGCGAGAAGAACGGCTTCCGCAATGCCCAGTCCACGGTAATTGCCCCGACCGGCACCATCGGTCTGGTCATGGACTGCGACACCACCGGCATCGAACCGGACTTCGCTCTGGTGAAGTTCAAGAAGCTGGCCGGCGGCGGCTATTTCAAGATCATCAACCGCGCGGTTCCCGAAGCCCTGGGCAAGCTCGGCTATACCCCGAGCCAGATCGCCGAAATCGAAGCCTATGCGGTCGGCCATGGCTCTCTGGATCAGGCTCCGGGCATCAACCCGTCCAGCCTGAAGGCCAAGGGTTTCAGCGATGAAACCCTGGACAAGCTGAAGGGCAGCCTCGGGTCGGCCTTCGACATCAAGTTCGTCTTCAACCGCTGGACCCTCGGCGACGAGCAGATGAAGGCGCTTGGCGTTTCGGACGAGCAGATGGAAGCCATGGACTTCGAACTGCTGCCGTTCCTCGGCTTCTCCAAGGCCGAGATCGAAGCTGCCAACACCCATGTCTGCGGGGCCATGACCCTGGAAGGTGCCCCCTTCCTGAAGGAAGAGCACTATCCGGTCTTCGACTGCGCCAACCCGTGCGGCAAGATCGGCAAGCGCTTCCTCTCCGTGGAAAGCCACATCCGCATGATGGCTGCGGCCCAGCCGTTCATCTCCGGCGCGATCTCCAAGACGATCAACATGCCGAACGATGCCACGGTTGAGGACTGCAAGGACGCCTACATGCTGTCCTGGAAGCTGGCGCTGAAGGCCAACGCGCTCTACCGCGATGGCTCCAAGCTCTCCCAGCCGCTCAACGCCCAGCTTCTGGCCGATGAGGATGAGGACGAGGATGACGCCGTCGAGCTGCTGGCGGCCAAGCCCCAGGCAGCGCGGGCGGAAGTCATTGCCGAACGCATCGTCGAGCGGATCGTGGAGCGCGTGGTGCGCGAGCAGGAAAAGCTTCCGACCCGGCGCAAGGGCTACACCCAGAAGGCCAAGATCGGCGGGCACACCGTGTTCCTGCGCACCGGCGAATATGATGACGGCCGCCTAGGCGAGATCTTCATCGACATGAACAAGGAAGGCTCCGCCCTCCGCGCGTTCATCAACAACTTCGCCATTTCCGTCTCCCTCGGCCTCCAGTATGGCGTGCCGCTGGAGGAATATGTCGACGCCTTCATCTTCACCAAGTTCGAGCCGGCAGGCATGGTGCAGGGCAATGACGCGATCAAGAACGCAACGTCGATCCTCGACTATGTGTTCCGCGAACTGGCCGTCTCCTATCTCGGCCGCAACGATCTGGCCCATGTGTCCCCGGAAGTCTTCGGCCAGAACGGCACCAGCGCTGCGGAAGCCGAAAGCAAGGCCAAGGGCGTCGTGTCTCACGGCCTGATCCGCGGCCAGACCGAACGCTTCCGTCTGGTCTCCGGGTCTGAACCGGCAGGCAACCTTACCCAGGCGATTGCCGCGGAACTGACCAGCACGGTCGTCGGCCAGACCTCGGCAGTGGCAACCGCCTTTGCCCGGGGTTCGGAAGCCGCAGCCAGGGTGGAGATCTCCACTGCCCCTGCCCCGAAGACCTCTGCCGCCCAGCAGATCGCCCAGGCCCGCATGAAAGGCTATGAAGGCGAAAGCTGCCCGGAATGCGCCAACTTCACCATGGTCCGCAACGGCACCTGCCTGAAATGCGACACCTGCGGCAGCACCAGCGGCTGCAGTTGAACTTGAGCGCTACGTTGTTGTCCCGAGTCGCATAGGATGGCCAATTTAGGCCAATAAGCGGCTCAAACGGCCCTGAAACACAAAAACCCGCCCATCGGAGACGATCGGGTGGGTTTTCTATGTCCGTAGGTGTTGATGTCAATTCTGGGACCTTGACGTGCCTCCGTTAATTCGGACCGTTCTGAGCCGGAATTTTCCACTTATGATCCCGATGTCGGGAGAAGGAGAGTTCCATGAAGAGGTCGAAGTTTTCCGAGGCGCAGATCGCCTTCATCCTGCGCCAGGCGGATGAAGGCACACCGGTCGCGGAAGTGTGCCGCAAGGCCGGCATCAGCGACGCGACGTTCTACAACTGGCGCAAGCGCTATGGCGGCATGACGCCGTCCGAGGTGAAGCGGATGCGACAGCTTGAGGACGAGAACAACAGGCTGAAGAAGATCGTTGCCGACCTGACGCTCGACAAGGCAATGTTGCAAGACGTGCTGTCAAAAAAGCTGTGAAGCCTGCTCGCCGCCGCGGTCTTGTTGATGAGGTCCATGAGGACTGGAAGGTGTTCATCCGCCGTGCTTGTTCATGCCTGCGGATCGATACCTCTCTCTATCACTACAAGTCGAAGCGCGGCGATCAGGCAGCGTTGAAAGCCCGGATTAAAGAGATTGCGGCGACGCGGGTGCGCTAACGGCTACCGGCGTCTCCATGTGCTGCTACGCCGGGAGGGATGGCCCGTGAACGCCAAGCGGATCTATCGCCTCTACAAGGACTTGGGCCTCCAGATCCGCAACAAGACGCCGAAGCGGCGGGTAAAGGCGAAGCTGCGCGAGGACCGGACAGAGGCTGTGCATTCCAATGACGTCTGGGCGATGGACTTCGTTCATGATCAGCTCGCCACCGGCCACAAGATCCGCGTACTGACAGTCGTCGATACCTCGTCGCGCTTCTCGCCGGCGGTCGATCCGCGCTTCAGCTATCGCGGTGAGGATGTCGTGGCGACACTGGAACTAGCGTGCCGGTCCGTCGGCTACCCGAAGACGATCAGGGTCGACCAGGGATCGGAGTTCATCTCCGGTGATCTGGACCTCTGGGCCTATCAGAAAGATGTCGAGCTGGACTTCTCCCGGCCGGGCAAACCCACCGACACGGATGTAATTGAAAAGCCCTTTTATGCGGGCCTTGCCTCACCTCGTGGTCGACTGCGCCATCGCGAGATGAAGCGCGCGTAATCTTGCTCGGCCTGCTCGACTTGCGCGCGTTCAGCGGCCCGCCGTTCCGGGATGTTATAGTCGTAGGCATCGCCGCGCTTCGCATGTTCGGCTGGCATTCCCGCCTTCAGTTCAACGTTCCTGAGCTTGCGAGCCAGCAAGGCCGGACGCACCCAGATGTAGTCGGTCTCCTTCGTCAGCATGTGCCAAAGGATCATGGACAGCTTCCGGGCCGTCGCCACCGCGGCAATGTGCTTTCCCCTGCGGGCTGCGATCCGCTGGTAGAAAGCACGAAGCGGCCCCGGAGATCGCGCCGCGGCCCATGCTGCTTCGACGAGCATACCGCGTGCCTGCCCCCGACCTTGCTTGGTGATCCGGCCATGGTAGGCGGGGCCCTCGCCAGACTGGCGGACACTCGGGTTCAGACCGAGGTACCCAACCAGCTTCTGCGGGTCGGGGAACCGGCGCACATCGCCAATGGCGGCAGCAACCCCAGTGGCAACCATCATGTCCACGCCGGGCAAGGTCATGATCCGACGAATGACCGGGTCTGCCAGTACCTCGCCGGCGATCTCGGCTTCGACCACCTTGAGGGCGGCTTCGATGACATCGATCTGGCCGAGGTGCCGCTCTATAGCGGCGCGCTCGTCCGGGGGAACAATCTGCTTTGCGAGCCACTTCCGGCCGCTGATCCCGACGAGGTTGCCGTGCGGACACGGAGGAACGAGATGGGCATGCAGGATCGACTGGATGATGTTCTTCAGCCGCACGCGTTGTCGGACGAGCTGCGTCCGCCGTGCAACCTGGCGCCGCAAGGCCTGTGTTCGTGCATCGGGAACCCAAACCTCGGGCAGAAAGCCGGTCGCATAGAGCTTGGCCAGGACAGCGGCATCAATTGCGTCCGTCTTGATCTTGGCGTGTGCGATCATGCGCACCTGCTTCGGGTTGGCCACGATGACCCGTTCGACGAAGGGGGCCAAGAGTTCCGCGACCGACGCCGCGTTCCCGGTCGCTTCGATGACCACGTGGTCATCGTGGGTCAGTTCCCGTCGGGCGAAGGCCTCCAGGTGTTCGCGCAACATCGGAACGCGACCCAGCTTTGTGAGTTTGCCTTCGAAGAGCGCGACGACTTCCGCTGCCACGCGGTGGATGTCCATGCCGATGATCCGCATGTCCTCCTCCTTTCCTGGTCAGGTTCAAGACGAGGGAGCCAGCGGGCGACACGACAATTACGGATCCGCGCTCGCAGCGCATCCGGGCTAGTCGCAGGGGCGGCCAGATAACGACCTCGAGCTCACAGCTCATGTCTGTGCGACGGCCTGCCCGCACTTGCGTGCTCCCGGTGCCCCGAGGCCCGGATCCCCCCAAGCATACCAGCTTGCGACATCCGGGGAACGAAGCACCAACGACATCATGCCGGATAACGTCTTCATTGAGTCATTCAACGGCAAGTTCCGGAACGAAGGTCTCAACGCGCACTGGTTCCTGACGCCTGACGACGCCCGTTCAAAAATGGAGGAATGGCGCAAGGACTACAACACCGTCCGTCCCCATAGCGCCATCGGTAACAAGCCGCCGATATCGCTCATGAATGGCTCATCGGCAGCTTCCGCCTTCTGAGCCAACACCCCCGGAAATTCCGGCCCGGGGCGATCCAAAGACGGGGAGCACCTCACCTCTCCAGTAAACCCGATACGCCCTGTTATTAAGATCCGCAACCAATGCAAATATTGCGCGAATCATACTACTGATACAATCAAATCAGATTGTCTAGAATGAGTTTGCAACGATGAAAGATAACATCAGGGAGCGCGTCTTCAAGGAAGGACTGGAAGTTAAATTCCCAATATCCCCCGACATCATTACATGGTGGATAAATCGTTTTTCTTCAGAATCGCTGTTGAGGCCAAAAAATATTTGCGAACAACTGTCAAAAGACATTAACCTGACAAAAAAATATCTATTACGCTCAGTAGATATAATGAGCGAGTGCGTTACGGTCGAAATCAAGGCCCTTGATAACATCGAAGAAGTTCTTTTTGCTCAGAGATCTATCGAGTTTCAGAACAATCAACTACATCAGGATTTTCTAGAAATTCTAGAGCGCTACCAAGGAAACGGGCTAGGCAGAATTCTGGCTCGAAATTCTATTCTTCTTGCAATGAAGTTGAATTTAAAACGCTTGGGCGTAATTGCAGTAGATACTGGGAGCTACGTTTGGGCGCGCGCTGGGTTTCTTCCAGAAAGCACAAGTTGGCGAAGTGAAAACTGCTTAGGTAAGATTTTCACTTGTCTAAATAATCTTGAGGGAGTTCCCTGGGAGCTAAAGAACGAGGTCTATTCACGCCTAAATCCGGGTCGGCCATCAGGCATCTGGTACCTGTCAGACCTGACGGAAATAGTAACCTCGACCCGCGATCCAAATTTGCAGCTTCCAATAGGAAAGGTCTTGCTAATGGAAAGTGGTGCGACTTGGCGCGGACATCTTGAATTTAAGACACAAGACGGAGAAGAGACACGCCATATTCGTAGAGCAAGAACTTATTTGAGGCTGTAACCGGATCTCGTCAAGACATCCTCGACATCATTTACGTCAAGCTTAAGTTGGCGTGCAATCCAGCCGGCTGAGTGCTCCATTTCAGCCATATCAATAATAGAATCTACAACTGAAGGGAGCATTTTCCCACGATTTTCCTCGTCAATTCGGTCAAAATCGATCAACATATCGTCCGCAGCATCAATGTAACCAGGTCTAGCCAAAACTATCTCCTTTTCAATCCAGCCTCAGCGACCACCAAAGTCGGCCTTAATCACTCTACGTATAGAGTATTTAGTCTTAAGCTGGCCGGCGCAATCCTCGTTTCCAACAAAATCTCCAAGTCCGAGTTTTTATGTTCGCGCATTTCACCCAGAACCTGGAATTACTCGAAAATAAAAAGACATCGATAGACGTCATTCAATTTAGCGGATCAAGAAAACTTCAATGCCGGTTTCATTGACTTCAACAACGTGGGCGTTGGCTCTAACTATCATTGCTGGCATTGCATCAGCATCCGCCATGTCATTCGAAATCACTCCTTACCCGGAACACCCAAACACTACAGTGGTCAGAGCCAACGGCACCATTGAACATGGCGATACAGAACGTTTCGTCGATCTCCTAGTAACAACTCCGCCTTCGGCGCGCATCCTGGTGATCACGAGCCTCGGCGGAAACGTCGCCGCCGCGCTTGCGCTCGCGAACGAAATCGAAGCTCGCGAATTCTCCATCATGGGAGACGGCGAATGCGCGTCGGCCTGCGCGCAGATCCTGTTTCCCGCAGGCTTTTATTCAGTTCTGACGCCTGGGTCCGTGCTTGGAATCCATTCCTGTTCGGATGCCTCCGGTCGCAACGATCTCTGCAACAAGGAAATCGCCAAGACAGCCGTCAAACGAGGCTTTCCGTATGTGTTGATTTCCATTGAGAAGTGACCCGGCTTGGCCTGATATTTCCATTGAGAATTGACCCATGTTTGAACCTTCCCTCGCGTGTTTTCAGCGGGGGCTATGGAGTGATCGACATGGCGTTATTGAG
>NZ_JACYXI010000032.1:0-2500 GCF_014842915.1 Roseibium litorale
TGCATTGACGGGACTTGAACGCGTTTAGCCCCGCTGTTTTGCGAGGCTTGTTGTATTATTTTTTGGTGTATTTTGGTTGCGGGGGCAGGATTTGAACCTGCGACCTTCAGGTTATGAGCCTGACGAGCTACCGGGCTGCTCCACCCCGCGCTAGAGGCTATATTTCTTGAGGATTGAAGAGATTGCTTCGTGTTGAAGCTTTATTATCTGCGCTTTGCAGGCCTGGCAGCGACCTACTCTCCCACACCTTAAGATGCAGTACCATTGGCGCTGGGGAGTTTCACGGCCGAGTTCGGGATGGGATCGGGTGGGGGCTCCCCGCTGGGGCCACCAGGCCGGCAAAGGGCAGATAATTTCCCTCACGGCCTGTTCGCGCTTTTGACAAAAGCGCTGGCCTGCGGGAACGCGCCCGACGGGCGGCCCACATTCGTGGGCGTCAAACCTTCCGGCTTGATGGCGTTTCCTTGAGGGATCATGAACTGGTCTATTTTTTAAATCGATGACTTTAGCACCAACGAAGCGTCAGCTTTGCAAGCGCACCGCGCGCCGGCCGGTCAGGCCGCCCTCGCGGAGGGCTGCGCCCGTGAGCACAAACCCGATGTTGAAGCCTTCAGGCTTCAAGATGAACATTGACTAATGAGAGTAATCAAGCCGAACGAGCTATTAGTAAAGCTAAGCTTCATGCATTGCTGCACTTCCACACGCTTCCTATCGACGTGGTGGTCTTCCACGGCTCTTCAGGGAGAACTCGTTTTGAGGTGGGTTTCCCGCTTAGATGCTTTCAGCGGTTATCCCTTCCGTACATAGCTACCCTGCAATGCGGCTGGCGCCACAACAGGTCCACCAGAGGTACGTCCATCCCGGTCCTCTCGTACTAGGGACAGATCCTCTCAATTCTCCTACACCCACGGCAGATAGGGACCGAACTGTCTCGCGACGTTCTGAACCCAACTCACGTACCACTTTAATCGGCGAACAGCCGAACCCTTGGGACCTGCTCCAGCCCCAGGATGTGATGAGTCGACATCGAGGTGCCAAACAATGCCGTCGATATGGACTCTTGGGCATCATCAGCCTGTTATCCCCGGCGTACCTTTTATCCGTTGAGCGATGGCCCTTCCACGAGGGACCACCGGATCACTATGGCCGTCTTTCGACTCTGCTCGACTTGTCAGTCTCGCAGTCAGGCAGGCTTATGCCATTGCACTCAACGAGCGATTTCCGACCGCTCTGAGCCCACCTTCGCGCGCCTCCGTTACCATTTGGGAGGCGACCGCCCCAGTCAAACTACCCGCCACACACGGTCCCGGATATTGTTGTACCGCGGTTAGATATCCATGCAGACAAGGGTGGTATTTCAAGGATGACTCCACCAAGGCTGGCGCCCTGGCTTCAACGTCTACCACCTATCCTACACATGTCGACACGAATACCAGTGTGAAGCTGTAGTAAAGGTGCACGGGGTCTTTCCGTCTGACCGCAGGAACCCCGCATCTTCACGGGGAATTCAATTTCACTGAGTCTGTGCTGGAGACAGCGGGGAAGTCGTTACGCCATTCGTGCAGGTCGGAACTTACCCGACAAGGAATTTCGCTACCTTAGGACCGTTATAGTTACGGCCGCCGTTTAC
The DNA here is from genome assembly GCF_014842915.1 of Roseibium litorale. Taxonomy (GTDB): domain Bacteria; phylum Pseudomonadota; class Alphaproteobacteria; order Rhizobiales; family Stappiaceae; genus Roseibium; species Roseibium litorale. The sequence continues at coordinate 1,631 of NZ_JACYXI010000032.1, forward strand.
CGGGGCTTCAATTCGGAGCTTGCACACCTCCTCTTAACCTTCCGGCACCGGGCAGGCGTCAGACCCTATACGTCGTCTTGCGACTTCGCAGAGCCCTGTGTTTTTGATAAACAGTCGCCACCCCCTGGTCTGTGCCACCCCACAATGGTTGCCCACTATGAGGTCTCCCTTCTCGCGAACTTACGGGAGCAATTTGCCGAGTTCCTTCAGCACAGTTCTCTCAAGCGCCTTGGTATGCTCTACCAGTCCACCTGTGTCGGTTTCGGGTACGGTTTATACGTGGGAGCTATTTCCTGGAACACCTTCGCTGCACCCCCAATCCAGTAAGGGGATACAACACACGGCATCCGTCACTACCCACAAGCTGCAGAATATTAACTGCATTCCCATCGACTACGCCTTTCGGCCTCGCCTTAGGGGCCGGCTAACCCTGCTCCGATTAACGTTGAGCAGGAACCCTTGGACTTTCGGCGAGGGTGTCTCTCACACCCTTTATCGTTACTCATGTCAGCATTCGCACTTCTGATATCTCCAGGAGCCCTCACGGGTCTCCCTTCGCAGACTTACAGAACGCTCCGCTACCGCGTGATCCGAAGATCACACCCGCAGTTTCGGTGTATGGCTTGAGCCCCGGTACATTTTCGGCGCGGAACCCCTTATTTAGACCAGTGAGCTGTTACGCTTTCTTTAAATGATGGCTGCTTCTAAGCCAACATCCTGGTTGTTTTGGGAGTTCTACATCCTTTCCCACTTAGCCATAACTTAGGGACCTTAACTGGCGGTCAGGGTTGTTTCCCTCTTCACAATGGACGTTAGCACCCACTGTGTGTCTGCCGGCTAGTACTTCCCGGTATTCGGAGTTTGGTTAGG
>NZ_JACYXI010000033.1 GCF_014842915.1 Roseibium litorale
TGTTGATTTCCATTGAGAAGTGACCCGGCTTGGCCTGATATTTCCATTGAGAATTGACCCATGTTTGAACCTTCCCTCGCGTGTTTTCAGCGGGGGCTATGGAGTGATCGACATGGCGTTATTGAGCGTGATCCGGCGCTGGCATTTTCGAGAGCATTTATCGATCCGGGAGATTTGCCGCAGGACTGGCCTGTCCCGGAATACCGTCCGCAAATATCTGCGTTGCGGCGGTGTTGAGCCGAAGTTCAAAGCACCGAAGCGGCCAAGCAAGCTGGACCCGTTCGCGGACCGGCTATCGGCCTGGCTGAAGACGGAAACCAAAAAGAGCCGCAAGCAGAAGCGGACGATGAAGCAGTTGCATGCGGATCTGGTCAGCCTCGGCTATGAGGGGTCCTACAATCGCGTGGCGGCCTTCGCCCGGGAATGGCGTGAAGATCGGCAAAGGGAATTGCAGACGACCGGCCGCGGCACGTTTGTGCCCTTGGCATTCGAGCCGGGCGAAGCCTTCCAGTTCGATTGGTCGGAGGATTGGGCGATTATCGGCAACGAGCGCACCAAGCTGCAAGTTGCCCACACGAAGCTGAGCTACAGCCGCGCATTCGTCGTCCGGGCCTACCTCCTGCAGACGCACGAGATGTTGTTTGACGCCCACAATCATGCCTTCCGCGTCTTCGGCGGCGTGCCGGGGCGCGGCATCTACGACAACATGAAGACGGCGATTGATAAGGTCGGACGCGGCAAGGAGCGTGATGTGAATATCCGTTTCCAGGCGATGGCCAGCCACTACCTGTTCGAGCCGGAGTTCTGCAATCCTGCTTCCGGCTGGGAAAAGGGGCAAGTCGAGAAGAACGTTCAGGACGCCCGGCACCGGCTTTGGCAGCCCACGCCCCGCTTTCCATCACTGGAAGCCTTGAACGATTGGCTGGAGCAGCGCTGCAAGGAATTCTGGGCACAGACCCCGCACGGTCAGATGAGAGGCACTATCGCCGACCTCCTGGCAGAGGAAGCTCCGGCGCTGATGCCTGTTTCCAGGTCGTTCGACGGGTTTGTCGAATACACCAAGCGCGTCTCTCCGACCTGCCTCGTGCATCTGGAGCGCAACCGCTACAGCGTCCCGGCATCCTTCGCCAATCGGCCAGTCAGCTTGCGTGTCTACCCGGATCGTATCGTTGTCGCCGCAGAGGGTCAGATCATCTGCGAACACCGCCGTGTCATCGATCGATCCCATGACCGGCCTGGGCACACCATCTATGATTGGCGGCATTATCTGGCGGTCGTGCAACGCAAGCCCGGTGCTCTTCGCAACGGCGCACCGTTCACCGAGCTTCCCGACGCATTCCGGACCTTGCAGCAGTATCTGCTCAAGAAGCCGGGCGGGGATCGCGAGATGGCCGATATCCTGGCACTTGTCCTCCAGCACGACGAACAGGCTGTCCTGTCGGCTGTCGATATGGCGCTGAAGTCGGGTGTTCCAACCAAGACCCACATCCTGAACCTGCTGCATCGCCTGGTCGATGGCAAATCCCTCACGCCTCCAACCGTGAATGCACCTCAGGCCCTGACGCTTGCCAACGAGCCCAGGGCCAATGTCGAGCGCTACGATGCCCTGAGAAAGACGGAGGCTCGCCATGCGTCATAATCCAGCAAGCGGCGCGATCGTCATCATGCTGAGAAGCCTCAAGATGCACGGTATGGCACAGGCTGTCGGCGAATTGACCGAGCAGGGATCGCCGGCGTTCGAGGCAGCCATTCCGATCCTGTCACAGCTTCTCAAGGCGGAGACGGCGGAACGGGAGGTCCGATCGGTTGCCTATCAGCTCAAGGTGGCCCGCTTTCCAGCCTACCGCGACCTGAACGGCTTCGACTTCGCCAGCAGCGAGATCAACGAGGCGCTCGTGCGCCAACTCCATCGCTGCGAGTTCCTGGACGACGCCAACAACATCGTCCTGGTCGGGGGCCCCGGCACCGGCAAGACGCACATCGCCACCGCAATCGGCATCCAGGCCATCGAGCATCACCACAAGCGCGTCCGGTTCTTCTCAACCGTTGAACTGGTCAATGCACTGGAACAGGAGAAAGCCCAGGGCAAGGCGGGTCAGATCGCCAACCGGCTCGTCCATTCCGACCTCGTGATCCTCGACGAGCTCGGATATCTGCCGTTCAGCGCGTCCGGGGGTGCTCTGCTCTTCCATTTGCTGAGCAAGCTCTACGAGAGAACCAGCGTCATCATAACCACCAACCTGAGCTTCAGCGAATGGGCCAGCGTCTTCGGCGACGCCAAGATGACAACCGCGCTGCTCGACCGGCTAACCCATCACTGCCACATCCTTGAAACCGGAAACGACAGCTTCCGCTTCAAGAACAGCTCCGCACATGAGCCCAAAACGAAGAAGGAGAAAGCCAAGAACTTGACCGAACCCACAGACCCGTAACATACCTAAAAGGAGGGTCAATTCTCGGTGGAAATGCCGGGTTACTTCTCAATGGAAATCAACA
>NZ_JACYXI010000034.1 GCF_014842915.1 Roseibium litorale
CAGACTGCTGACAAACCCGTAGCATTTGCTTGTGGTTTTTGATTCAGTGTCTTTATGTTGAAGAAGCCCGGCCCCGCCCAGACAGCGCTCGAGATTGTGACGCTCGATCAGCTTGTTCCCAAAGATCACCTTTTGCGCAAGATCGATGCGGTGATCGACTTTTCGTTCATCCATGAGCGCGTTGCGGATCTTTACTGCGCGGACAACGGCCGTCCGCCGCTGGATCCGGCGTTGATGTTCAAGGCCTTGTTCATCGGCTACCTGTTCGGGATCCGTTCGGAGCGCCAGCTTGTGCGCGAGATCGAGGTGAACGTTGCCTACCGCTGGTTCCTGCGTCTGCAGCTGACGGACAAGGTGTTCGACGCCTCGACGCTGAGCCAGAACCGGCGGCGGCGCTACAGCGATGCGAGCGTTGCCCAGGACATCTTTGACCACATTGTCGAGCAGGCGGTTTCTCATGGGCTCGTGAATGGCACGGTGCTCTATACGGACTCGACCCACCTGAAGGCGAATGCCAACAAGGGCAAATACGATCTGGCCCAGATAGAGAAGTCCAGGTCGGACTACTGGGCGGATCTGGACAAGGCCATCGAGGCGGAGCGCAACCTCCATGGCCAGAAGCCGCTGAAGGACAAGGAGCGGGAGCCGGAGGTCAAACAGACCAAGGTCAGCCGGACCGACCCGGAGGCGGGGTATATGGTGCGCGAGGGCAAGCCCAAGGGCTTCTTCTATCTGGATCACCGCACGGTGGACGGCAGGCTGGGGATCGTTACGGACACCTTCGCCACACCGGCCAATGTGCACGACAGCATCGTTTATCTGTCCCGGCTGGACCGCCAGCGGCAGCGCTTCGCCTTCGACGTGAAGGCCGTCGGCCTGGATGCGGGCTATGCCACCACGGGCATCGCCCGGGGATTGGAAGAGCGGGACATTCTGGGTGTGACCGGCTACCGGCGGCCTCAAGCCCCAAGGCCGGGCATGATGCGCAAGTCAGCCTTCGCCTTTGAGCAACAAGCCGATGGCTACCGGTGCCCGGAAGGGCAACTGCTGACCTACGCCACTACGGACCGCAACGGTTACAAGCACTACCGCTCCGATCCGGCCCTCTGCAAGACCTGCCCGCTGCTGGCCTCCTGCACCTCGAACGCCAAGGCGGAGCGCACCCTGACCCGGCATGTCTGGCAGGACGCCCGCGAGCGCGCCGATGACCATCGCCTGACCGCATGGGGCAAGGCCGTCTACAAGCGCCGCAAGGAAACGGTCGAGCGCTCATTCGCCGATGCCAAGCAACTTCATGGCCACCGCTATGCCAGGTTCCGGGGTCTCGTGCGCGTCCAAACCCAGTGCCTGCTGGCCGCTGCCGCCCAAAACATCAAGAAGATCGCAATGGCCCTCACCAAGGCACCGAAACAAGCCCCAGCATGAGACGAAACGGGCTATCTCTCAAAGATCCCAAAACTTGGACACCTGAAAACCTGAACTGCAAAAAAACAAACCCGCCGAAAACGACGGGTTTGTCAGCAGTCTGA
>NZ_JACYXI010000035.1 GCF_014842915.1 Roseibium litorale
GCATGGCAACTGTGTTTATGCGAAGGTTCGTTTGTCTCTGAGCATAGCGTTGAGGACGGTTAGAAGCTTTCTTGCGACGGCGATGAGGGCCAGCTTTTTGGAGCCGGACCGGTTCGCGATTGCCTGGAAGAAGAGCTTGAACCTTGTATTTGCGCGGATTGCTCCAAGGGCAGCCATATAAAGGGCGTTGCGCACACGCCGTCTCCCGCCCCTGATATGCTTGCGGCCGCGTCTGGGGCCGCTGTCGTCGTTGAATGGGGCAAGTCCGGCAAGGGCCGAGATTTTCTTAGGCGGCAAGGTCCCCAGTTCCGGCATGTGGGCGACCAGCGTCAGGGCAGTGATTTTGCCGATCCCAGGTGCCGAGATCAGACGGCTCTGGTGTTCCGCCAGATCTGGACAGCTTCGGGTATAGTGATCGATCTCGGCTTCGATGAGAGCGATGCGGGCGTTTAGCGTGGCAAGAACGGCATCAAGGTCAGCGACAATGAAGGGGTCATCGGCCTCCGCGCGATGGCGCTTTTCCAGGGCACGCAGCTCGACAAGCTGATCGCGCCGGCGCGCAAGGGCGGCCAGGCGCTCACGCTCTGCGCAAGGCGGCTGCGAGACCGCTGGCTTCATGATTGCGCCAAAGGCCGAAAGGCCCTCCGCGTCAATCCTGTCGGTCTTGGCGAATTGCCCGCGCAATTCGGCAAAGCGCCGGGCCTGGAGCGGGTTGAGCCGTGAAAAGGCAATGCCATGGGTCGCCAATGCATGACGTAACTTACGATCATGGACCCCCGTCGCTTCCATGATGAGGCAGCAGTTCGTGTCCTTGATCGAGGTGAGGAAAGCCTCGATTTCCTCGCTGGTATTGCCGATCCGCAGGAACCGCCGGGTCCGGGGATCGAAGATATCGAGAAAGGCTTTGGAGATATCGCAGCCGAAGACGGTTTGATGTAGGGTCATGGGGCCTGGTCCTGTGATGCGAGGTCTGCGCCAACAGCCTCATGCAACTGTTCAGGTTGGGTGGCTAAAGCGGGAGGGGGCCAAGCCATGCCGCGATCTCCCAAAAGGGGATCAGGATTGCATCGGCCTCCCTCCCGTACCAACAATAGACCAAACCAGACACACAGG
>NZ_JACYXI010000003.1 GCF_014842915.1 Roseibium litorale
TGCCGCCAGAACCTATGAAGACCTGTGGAATGCCGTCGGGCACGTCTGCAATCTCTTCCCCGAGGAGGAGTGCTACAACTTCCTCAAAGCGGCGGGATATCAAAGTGATTAAACGCGACACGCTCTAGAAGCCGCACGGTCTAGTGGCAAGCACTTCTGCGGGAGGGAGGCTGGCGTCAGCCGGAGATTACCGGGAGCGCAACCGGCGGGCCTGTTGGTGCCCGCCGGTCAATCGCGGGTCAAGCGGCCAGGATCTGCTTGATGAAGCTGGACATGCTGTCTCGCAGGCCGCTTGCTTCCTGGCCAAGTTTACGCGCTTGCTCGGCAACACTGCCAGCGGCGCTATCGGTCCGTTCCACGGAGTTGCGCACGTCGCCGATGTTCGCAGACACGCTGCTGGTGCCTTCCGAGGCGCTTTGCGCGGATCGTGCGATTTCGCTGGTGGCGGCAGATTGCTCCTCAACAGCGGCGGCAACTGACCCTACGGCATTGCCGATCTCACCAACAACAGCACGGATCTTGCGGATTGCGTCAACCGCATTCTGGGTTGCTCCACGCATGTCGGAAATCTGTCCCGCAATTTCCTCGGTTGCCTTCGCCGTCTGGCTGGCGAGGCTCTTGACCTCGCCTGCAACGACCGCAAAACCCTTGCCCATTTCTCCCGCTCTTGCAGCTTCAATCGTCGCGTTCAAGGCAAGAAGATTGGTTTGCTCGGCGATGGACTGAATGATGTCGACCACCGTACCGATCTGGGCAGCTGTGCCTGCGAGAGACTCCACGATGTTATTGGTGGAGGCTGCGTGTTCGTCTGCGTCCTTGGCAATGTCGCCGGATCTCTGGATGAGCTGCGAGACCTCGCGGATCGAGCTGAACAATTGGTCTGAGGCCGCTGCAACGGACCGGACATTGCCGCTGGCCTGATCCGAGGCTTCTGCAACGGCATTGGAGCGGTCGCTGCTCTGTTCTGCAATGACCGCCATTTCTTCAGCGGATTTCTCCAGGGCTGCGGCGGCTTCGACGAATGTTTCGACGACAGAGCCGACTTTTGATTCAAAGTCCCGAGCCAGCTGAGATGTCATCTCACGACGTTCTTCTTCCTGGCGCTGGTGTTCTTGTGCTTCCGCCTCCCGGCGCTTCAGCGCGTCCGCTTCCGTCATTTCTCGGATGCCGACCACTGCCTGTGCAATGTCGCCGACCTCGTCGTTTCGGTTCGCGCCGGCAATCGGAACATCGCTTTCTCCTGAAGCCATGACCTGCAGGGTCTTCGTCAGGGAGGCTAGAGGCTTCGTGATCCCGCGGGCAGCGAACAAGCCGATCAGGACAGTTCCGATCAGGAGGCCAACGGCGGCCATGAGCATGGTGTCGCTTATGTCGTTGACAGCCTGCAAGGCCTCCTTTTTAGATTGTGAGGCGATCAACAGCCATGAGCTGTCAAAGATATCGACAGAGCTCGTTGTCGACAGGTAGGGAACGCCGTTTCTCATGTAGAGGACTTCTTCCCCGGCAGACGGAAGGCTCTGGAAACCAAGCTTTGCGACCGGATCACCGGCTACCGCCTCTCCTCCGGGAGTGGCCGTGCGCAGGAGGCCGTCCATCCCGGCCGCGATGGTCTCGCCTGTTTCTCCAAGGTTCTTGCGGTCTGAGAGAACTGCGTTGAAGACGGAGGGACTGAGGCGGATGACAAGAAAGCCAGCCAGCTCCACCGTTTGCGCCGCGTTCATTGCTCCGTTGCTGTTCCGCTGTAGCGCCTGGCCGAGGAAGGCGCTTTCGCTGCCGCCCGCCAGACTGTAATGGTCAAAGTCTTCAAAAGCCAAGGTGCCAGGATTGGCTGTCATCTTTTGATATATCTTGCCTAGGCCACTCGCGGCGACGTCAGAGTTATCCTGTGAGAGTGAAAAGTCCGCGCCTTTGGTTACGGAGTAAACGACCTGACCTGTTGGAGAGAGGAGCAGGATATCGGCAAAGCCACCCCTTCGGGTTGCTTCAAGAAGTGCAGGGTGAACTTTTGCGTGCCGGTAGCCATACATGGTGTCGGAGTCCGCGCCGTCCTTCTCAAGAACTTCCTCTGCAGCGCCTGAGAAATACGCAAGATTCTTTTCCTGCTCTTTTGCGGTGTTGATGCTCTTGTCGAGATCTTTGATACTCGCGATGACCAGCTTGTCCTCAGCCAAATTGACAAAGCTCAGGGATATCCGCCGTGCTGACGCCTCTAGAAGGTCTTTCCGGGCATCTGCCGCCAGCATCAAGCGTGTTTCTGCCGCATCAGAGAGTGCGGTGCGCGCGCCGCTCCATCCGATGAACCCCATTGTCGCAGCGCTCACCAGCGCAAGGCCAACAATAATCGCAGGCAGTTTTACCTTGATGGCAAATCTCATCTTTTACTCCGCAGCGTCTCGAAGAATTACGAAATTAATTTCGGAATATGAGTGCTGGGAATTAAAATTATAATAACTCCAACGGTATCCTTGATTTGATATTATGTATTAATACCAATACAAAAGTTGTAATTAGAAATCACTGTTTCTTTCCGGAGTATGGGGATCTTTCTGCTTTTCCTCTTGGTAGTTTACGTTTCGGCATCGTGAGGGGCTCCCGGAGCTCAGGCTGTGCTGCTCCTATTTCCGTGGACTTCGCGATCCTGTCTCTTTATCGCCTGGATTGGCGGCTCTATCGTCCCCGTTCTTGGCTTGCCGCCGTTGGTGGCAGGCAGGCCTCACGATACGACAACATGGAAACGCCGCATGTCCGAGTTCTCTGACCTGACCCTTTCTGCTCCCGGCACCAAGGCGTCTGCCCTTGCCCCGGATGTTGCCCTCCGCATTGCGCGGCAGATCGCAGATGAGATCGGGTGCCAGCCGACGCAGGTAAACTCTGCGGTCCAGCTTCTGGACGAAGGCTCGACGGTTCCCTTCATCGCCCGTTACCGCAAGGAAGCAACCGGCGGCCTGGACGACACCCAGCTGCGCAAACTTGAAGAGCGGTTGATCTATCTGCGTGAGCTGGAAGACAGGCGCGTTGCCATCGTCAAGTCGATTGAGGAGCAGGGCAAGCTGACGGACGAGCTGGCCAAGAGCATTGCTCTGGCCGACACCAAGTCTGTTCTTGAAGATCTCTATCTGCCGTTCAAGAAGAAGCGCCGCACCAAGGCGCAGATTGCCCGGGAAGCTGGTCTTGAGCCTTTGGCCGACGCGCTGTTGGGTGACCCTTCGAAGGACCCGGAACAGGAAGCTGCCAGCTATATCTCCGAAGAGAAGGGCGTTGCCGACACCAAGGCAGCTCTTGATGGCGCGCGCCAGATCCTGATGGAGCGCTTTGCGGAAAACGCTGCTCTCGTTGGCCAGCTCCGCCGCTATGTCGCGGAAAAGGGCGTTGTTCAGTCCAAACTGATCGATGGCCAGAGTGAGAAGGGTGCAAAATTCGCCGACTATTTCGACTATTCCGAGCCGCTCTCCAAGATCCCAAGCCACCGTGCGCTGGCGCTGTTCCGTGGCCGCAATGAAGGTGTTCTTTCCGTTGATCTGACCGTGGATGCGGATGATGTGTCGCCGGTGAAGCCCGCCGAAAAGCTGGTGGCCGACACCTATGGTATCGCTGAGCGGGGCCGTCCAGGCGACAAGTGGCTGATGGATGTTGCGCGCTGGGCCTGGAAGGTGAAGCTGGCGCTCCATATCGAACTGGATCTCATGGGGGACCTGCGCGACAAGGCGGAAGAGGAGGCGATCCAGGTCTTCGCCCGGAATCTGAAGGATCTGCTGCTGGCGGCACCTGCTGGCGCCAAGGCGACACTGGGCCTCGACCCTGGCATCCGGACCGGCGTCAAGGTTGCTGTTGTCGACGCCACCGGTAAGCTGATCGACACGGCAACGATCTACCCGTTCCAGCCGCGCAACGATATTGCAGGTTCACGGGCAACGCTGCTGGCGCTGATCGCCAAGCACAAGGTGGGGCTGATCGCCATCGGCAACGGCACCGCCAGCCGCGAAACGGACCGTCTGACTGCCGAGGTTCTGGGCGACATTCCACCCGCCAGCCGTCCGGTCAAGGTGATTGTCAACGAAGCCGGCGCGTCGGTCTATTCGGCCTCCGAGCTGGCTTCCAAGGAAATGCCGGGCATCGACGTGTCCCTGCGCGGGGCTGCCTCCATCGCCCGCCGTCTCCAGGATCCGCTGGCGGAGCTGGTGAAGATCGAGCCGAAATCCATCGGCGTTGGCCAGTATCAGCATGACGTCAACCAGACCAAGCTTGCCCGAGCCCTTGATGCCGTCGTGGAAGATGCGGTGAACGCGGTTGGCGTCGATCTCAACACGGCGTCTCCGGCACTTCTGTCGCGCATTTCCGGTCTGTCGGATAGTCTTGCCCGCGCTGTAGTCGAGCATCGTGACAGCATCGGACGGTTCACCAGCCGTAAGCAGCTCAAGGAAGTGCCCCGTCTTGGCGCCAAGGCGTTTGAGCTTTGCGCAGGCTTCCTGCGCATCAATGATGGCGAGGAGGCGCTGGATGCTTCCTCCGTACATCCGGAAGCCTATCCGCTGGCAAAGCGCATCGTGAAGGCCTGCGGCCGAGACGTGCGCCAGCTCATGGGCGACAGCTCGGTGCTGCGCGGACTTGATCCAAAGGAATTCACCGACGAGCGCTTCGGTCTTCCCACCGTGAAGGACATCCTGTCGGAACTGGAAAAGCCGGGGCGTGACCCCCGTCCGGAGTTCAAGACAGCCTCCCTTGCCGATGGTGTCGAGGAAATCTCCGACCTGAAGCCGGGCATGAAGCTGGAAGGCACGGTGACCAACGTCACCAACTTCGGTGCTTTCGTGGATGTGGGTGTTCACCAGGATGGTCTGGTTCACGTCTCGCAGCTGGCGGACAAGTTCGTTGATGACCCGCACAAGGTGGTCAAGGCTGGCGATATCGTGAAAGTGACGATCCTGGAAGTGGATGTGAAGCGCAAGCGGATCTCCATGACCATGAAATCAGACGTAGACTATCAGGGCCAGCGCGAGCGCGCAGCGGACAACCGCCAGGCTGGGCATCGTAATGACCGGGGCACGGGCGGCCGTGGACCTGGCGGCACGGGTTCCGGCGGTGGTTCCGGCGGCGGCAAGCCGGGCAATGCCCCAGCTCCCGCCAACAACGCCATGGCAGCCGCACTTGCCGCTGCCATGAACCGTGGTCGGAAGTAATTTTCGCATCCTGGATTGCAATTGGAGCCCGGTACTGGAAGGTGCCGGGCTCGCGCTTTTCTGGGCCGTGAAATTGAAAAAGCGAACTCTTTGGGCGTTCTGTGGAATTGCGGACTGCGAGCAAACTGGGATATTACGCTGCCAGCGAACACGCGAGATCGAACAAGAAGCGAAAGGAGCTTTCCATGTCCGCAACGACGGCGACTGCCGAGATCGGATTGATCGGCCTTGGCACCATGGGGGGAAACCTGGCGCTGAACATTGCTGAGAATGGTTTTTCCATCGCGGTCTTCAACCGCACCACGGACAAGACCGATCAGTTCATGGCGAAGGCTGGCCCGCTTGCGGAAAAGCTGGTTCCAGCAAAGACGCTTGAAGATTTTATCAAGGCGATCAAGAGCCCGCGCGCGATCATCCTGATGGTACCGGCAGGCGAGGCTGTGGATGCGCAGATCGAAGCGCTCCGTCCTCTTCTGGATCCGCAGGACCTGATCATCGATGCCGGCAACGCCAACTATCACGACACCAACCGCCGCGATGAGGAAGCCGCTGCCAAAGGCCCGCGCTTCATGGGTATCGGTGTCTCCGGCGGTGAAGAGGGGGCCCGGTTCGGTCCCTCCATCATGGCTGGCGGTCCGGCTGATGCCTGGACACAGGTTGGTCATATCCTGGAAGCGATCTCCGCAAAGCATGAAGGTACGCCCTGCGCTGCCCATCTGGGTGCAGCTGGTGCCGGTCATCTGGTGAAGACGGTTCACAACGGCATCGAATATGCCGACATGCAGATGATCGCAGAAGTCTATGGCGTGATGCGGGACGGTCTCGGTATGACCTCCGCTGAAATCGGTTCCGTGTTCGAGACCTGGAACGGCGGAATTCTGCAGTCCTACCTGATCGAGATTTCCGGCAAGGTTGCCAATACGGCTGATCCGGACACCGGCAAACCGATGCTCGACATCATCCTGGACACGGCTGGCCAGAAGGGCACCGGCCGCTGGACGGCCATCGAGGGCTTGATGCTGGGTACGCCTGCCAGCGCCATCGAGGCGGCCGTCGCCGCCCGCAACATGTCGGCGAGAATTGCTGAGCGCAAGGAAGGCGAGGCTGTGTTCGGTGCGGCCCCGGTAGCGCTCGACAAGGCCGCCATTGCCACCTCCGTTCTGGAGTCCGCTCTGGTTGCCGGCAAGATCGTCTGCTACGCGCAGGGCTTCGGCCTGATTCTGGAAGCTGCCAAGCAGTATGGCTGGGCCATGCCGCTGCCGGAAATCGCCAAGATCTGGCGCAACGGCTGTATCATCCGCTCCGCCATGCTGAACGACATGGCCAGCGCGCTGGCCGAAGATCCGGCCCGCAATCTGATGCTTGCGCCGTTCTTCGCAGACAAGCTCAAGGAAACCCACGGCGCCCTGCGTCAGGTGGTGGCTCTTGGCGCTCTGAACGGCCTGGCCGTTCCTGCCCTGTCGTCTGCGCTGTCCTATTTCGACATCATGCGCACTGGCCGCTCGACCGCCAACATGCTGCAGGGACAGCGCGATTTCTTCGGCGCCCACGGTTTCGAGCGCACCGACAAGGATGGCAAGGGCTATCATGGCCCCTGGGCCATGGGCTGATTGGTCCAGCCTTTCTGAAGACAAAAAGCCCCGCGCAAATCTGCGCGGGGTCAGACTGCTGACAAACCCCACCACCGCGCTTTCCCGGACGTAGCGAAGCGAAGATCCGGGATCTATCGTCTATTTATTCCATTGAAAGAAATAGGATTTTTAGACAGGTCCCGGCTCAAGGCCGGGACGGCACGGAGAAAAATCCTGGAGACTTGGGTTTGTCATCAAGCTCGCCCAGCGCAGGTTTGCGCGGGTCTTTTTGGTTTCAGATTTTACCAAATGGTGTTTTTGCGCTGATCCTGCCCGAAGGCCTCGTTCCTCAATAACCCCGGCTGCGGTCGATGGCCGCGGGAATTTCTCCCGTGTTGAGGAAGGCCATGACATTGCGCTTCACAAGCTGGGATGCGGTTTTCTTGATCGTGGGGGCGGAGATGTGCGGCAGCACCGTTACCGACGGATGAGTCCAGTAGCGGTGACCGGCAGGAAGAGGCTCGGTCGCAAAGACATCGAGAACGGCATGCTTCACGTGCCCATTGTCGAGGGCTTCGAGGAGGGCGCTGTCATCAATGACCGGCCCACGGGCGAAGTTGATCAGGCTCGCGCCCGGCTTCAGCGCTGCGAGGGCTTCCTTGCCCATAAGTCCGCGGGTCTCGCTGGTCAGGGGCATCAGCACGACGGCGATGTGCGTCGTGGCCAAGGCTTGTTTCAGGCCTGCCTCGCCCGAGAAGGTCCTGATGCCATCCAGCGTCTTCTCACTCCGGCTCCAGCCCTGAACGGTAAAGCCATTGGCCTTGAGACGTTGCGCGGCGGCGGCTCCCAGGTGGCCGAGGCCAAGTAGCGTGACCGTCTGGTCCTCCGGCAGCTTGAGATCGTGCTCCTGCCAGCGCTGCTGGGCCTGCTGCCTTGCGTAGGTTGGCATGTCCCGGTGGAGATAGAGCGTCCAGGCCAGAACGGCTTCCGACATGGTTTCTGCCATTTGGGGGTCGACCAGACGGACGATCTTGAGGCTGGAAGGAGGAAGCTCTGCGGCCATCCGCTCAACGCCCGCCCACAGACTCTGAACCCACTTGAGATTCGGCAGCAAAAGCAATTCGGCCGGATCCGGATTGGCAACGATTGCGAGTTCGGTAACCTGCCGGTCGGCTTGACTGACGTCCGCAAGCAGCCGGATTTCGGCATGGGGCGCGAGGACGCCGTTCAGCGCGGTCAGCCAGCCGGCCGCCTCGCTTTTGCCGCTGCGGGTGACAAAGGGAATGATCCGGGTCATGCGGCGAAAACTCCGGACGTGTCCTTGAACCCCTTGACCTCAATCGGATTGCCTGAGGGGTCGCGGAAAAACATGGTGCTCTGCTCACCCGGCTCCCCTTTGAAGCGGACGGAGGGCGGCAGAACGAATTCAATGCCAGCAGTGGTCAGCTTATCCGCAAGGGACTGCCAGTCATCCATCCCGAGCACCACGCCCAGATGGGGCATCGGCACCATGTGGTCACCGACCTTGCCGGTGTTCGTGGTCTTGAAGGGTTCTCCAAGATGAAGGGAGATCTGGTGGCCGAAGAAATCGAAGTCGACCCAGGTCCCGGTGCTGCGGCCTTCCGGGCAGCCAAGCAAGCCGCCGTAGAAGGCGCGGGCTTCATCAAGATCCGTGACATGGTAGGCGAGGTGGAAACAGGAGCGCATGATTTCAAGTCCCTGTTGTGAAAAGACATGACGCTGCGACAAAAAGGGGTGACCATAATCGACAATCGTCTTTAATGTCAGGAGATATCATTGACGGTTCGGTTATGTACAGGAGCGCAAACGTGAAATTCGGGCTTAGCACGCCGTTTAGAACATTATTGAATTTGGAAACGGAAGCTGTTTCCGTTCACCGGAATGAGGCTTTCGCGGTCATGGACGCAGCCCTTCGTCAGATCACGTTGCCAACAGACATATTGAGCGCACGCCTGATTGATGCCGGAACAAGTGAGTCCAAGCTGGGATTTCGTAGCCTCGACGAAGATCAACTCGCTTGGTTCAGCCGGCCGGTATTGGTCCTAACGCTTGATCCGGCGGCGGTGGCGAGGAAAATCGGCGGGCTTGCCCCTGAAACGCAGCTTAGGCTTGGCTTGTCTGGATTTTCGATCGAACGTGCCTATGTGGATCTCTACGACAATACCATCGCCGTGCTGTCGATCTGCGGTTCTTTTTCGCCCACAAACATAAAAGCTGATGGGGTTGCCGGGGAGTTTGAGGGCTTCTTCTCGGACATCGGCCAATGCATTTGTGAGACGATCAACAACGAATTTCTTGCGCTGTATCTCGAAAAAATGAGCGCATTTGACCGAAAGAGAAATAAAATCAAGGTGCTGCGTCCTGCGCGGCGCTTTGAAGTCTTTTCCGATTTGAACGCGCATCCGTTTCCAAGATGGGACGAGACCTTGTCATCCTGTTTCTGGACGCACCGGGTTTTCTCGAAACAGGATGTCGATGCGAACGACGGGTGTGCCGCGCTGCTGCGGTACGACGAGCTGGTGAAGAACGGCGTTCATGATCGGGATGGCTCGGTGTTTCACGTCGGAACCAGTTTTATTTCCAGGGACGATCTGCTCGACCAGTTCCTGTTCGCTTCGAGCATTGCACAATACTATTTCTGCCTGTTCGATATCATGAACGCCAACCAAAATCAGATCTTCCGGCTGATCTCGCTGGAGAACAACAAGAACAAGCTTCAAAAACTCATAAGGCGATACAGCCGGATGGAAGATTTCATCGGCTACATCGAGAATGAATTAATTGATGTCGAGTTGTCCCTTCAGCATGTCCGGAAGACTCATTTTGTTCATTTGTGCCAAGTTTTCAGTATCTCGCGGATTTGCGATGTCATCAAGGGAAGGGACGTCATCGTCGAAGCGCGAATCAAGCGCAGGAGCTATTTCGTCGGCCGCTCTGACCGCCGTGTTGTCAAATTTTTCCTGGTCATTCTCGCTTCTTTACAAGTCCTCCAATTGCTCGTTGACCTGTTTGCCTTCTCCAGCAGTCCGCGGAAGAACGCGATATACGGGCTTCACGACGTTTTCTCATGGATCGATTTCAATGTGACGACCAATATCTTTGCGTTGATACTAGTAGTTGGCGCAATATATGCCTCCTACCGAAGCGAGGAGTGACGCAATGGCCGCACCGATACCCCTAGACGATTTGCGGGGTTTCGTTTCCGAATGTCAGGAACGGCGAGTTGGGCCGATACTTTGTGAGAGACTTGCCATCGTACGGCACCGGTATACGTCCTTTTTCAAGGGCTATGATGAGCGCGAAAAGGTCTACGGTCTGAACACCTTTCCCGGGCACAGGGAGGGTGAGACGCCTACGGTGGACTATGTCGCGAACTATCAGACCGACCTGATTGAAAACCATTGCCTGCCAACCGGCGACTATTTTCCGGAAACGACCGGTATTTTCGTGTCATTCGCCAAGGCTTACAGCATTTCTTTCGGTGGAACGCTTGTCTCGGACCGGTTCTTTGAGTTGCTGCTTGGTCTACTCGGTGAGCCGACCTATTCTCCGTCCATTCCTCGTGACTTGTCCTATTCCTCAGGGGATGTAGTGCCGGGCGCCCATTGGAGCCGTCAGACATTGGCGCTCCTTCCCGACTATCGGTTGCAGGCCGGAGAGGGCATGGCGCTGATCAACGGAGCATTCGTTCATGTGGGTGCCGCCGCGTGGATTTTCACTTTGCTTAACTCGGACTGGCTGAGGTTCGTATCCAATACCTGCCGTTTTCATAGCTTGTTTCCGGTACGGCGGGTGGCTCCCTGGCCCAGTGACGGTTCAATGCTGCCGGATCTGTTCCGTCTCATCCATGACGGTGCTCCTGAGGCGGTCGACGATACGCAGGGGCGCGTTTCAATGCGCAGCTCAAACGAAATTATCGCCGCCTATTCCGGAGCCCTTTCTGAACTCGCGCTCGAGATCCAGACCGGATTGATGAAATCGACCGGTAATCCGCTCATTTTCGAAGGCCAGGGCAAAATCGATGTTGCTCCGAGTGGGTCGTTCGTGAATCCAGCGCTTGCGCTGGCGCAGGGCAAGTTAATAGATGCTTTGCTGATGGTAGCGTGGTTCGTAACTCGTCGAGTTGATTATGTTCTGAGCGGCGAGATCGAATGTATCAGCCGCGATTTCGCCAGCGATGAAAACCCGCTCGGATTGATCCAATGGCCAAAGATCGCCAAAGCGCGCCTGGAAAGGATGCGTTTGAGGCACGCGCGCCGGGTCTTCGTTTCGGGGGATAGTACGTCGCATGGTATCGAGGATTTCTGGACGAATGGTCTCAACCTTGTAGCCGAGCTTGAAGCAATCCGGCAGGACTTCGATGCGCTGTTGCAGATGGAGGAGCATGTGATCCGGGCTGCGTCGGTAGGCGATGTAGATGTTGATCTGTGTGCATCATCCGGAAAATTGTTCCGCGAAGCAGAGCTTGCAGCCTTTTCTTTTCTATAGTCAAGCAGCTTAGACGTCTATTGGCAAAGCTTTCTATTTCGACTGGTTCAGCATCCAGTAGACAGCCCTATCGGCATTTTGTTTGCTCCATTCTGACCTACCACTGGAATTTCATCCAGTTGCGATTACAATTTTGACCAACTGTGTTAATCTATCGGGGGTGCTGTGGGAGCAAGCGGTTGAGGCCCTGAGCATTTAATTTATGCAGCGTCGTCTCCGGTGGACGGGGGTGCTATAACGGATCGTCTTGCGCTCCAAGCCGACGATAGCGCTGGCCCAATGCGTCGGTCAGCATCGACATCCGGGGGCTCTACAAGATCTTCGGTCCGGACGGTGCTGAGCTGGTCGGGAAGGTCAAGGAAGGGATGTCCAAGTCCGAACTGAACGAAAAGTACAATCATGTGCTTGGGCTCAAGGATATCAACATCTCCATGCCAGCGGGGAAAATCCAGGTTGTGATGGGGCTTTCAGGTTCTGGAAAGTCCACCCTGATCCGGCACATCAACCGCCTGATCGAGCCGACCACCGGTGAAGTGCTCTATGGCGATGCGGATGTCTGCAAGATGTCCAAGATGGAGCTCCGGCAGTTCCGGCGGCTCAAGACAGCTATGGTGTTTCAGAAATTTGCGCTGCTGCCGCACCGCACGGTTCTGAAGAACACCGTCTACGGCTTGGAGATCCAGGGCGTTAATTCGAGAGAGGCCGAACAGCGGGCTGCCAAGTGGATTACCCGTGTCGGTCTCGAGGGCTATGAGGATTATTATCCCAATCAGCTTTCAGGTGGCATGCAGCAGCGTGTAGGCCTAGCCCGGGCGCTGGCCAATGATTCCGACATCCTGCTCATGGATGAGGCCTTCTCCGCGCTGGATCCGCTGATCCGGATGGACATGCAGAGCGTTTTGCTGGACCTGCAGAAGGAGCTGCACAAAACGATCGTCTTCATCACCCATGATCTGGACGAGGCTCTGCGGCTTGGTGACCGGATTGCCATCCTTCGCGATGGAGAGGTTATCCAGCAGGGAACTGGCCAGGAAATTGTCCTGCGGCCGCAGGATGAGTATATCGCCAGCTTCGTCAAGGAAGTGAACCGGGGACGCGTGATCATGGTCGACACGATCATGGATAAATCCCGTACCCTTCCAGATGGCCTGACTATTCCGCGCGGTGTGCGTCTTGAACATGCGGCCAAGCACTTTGCCGATACCGGCCAGTCGGAAGCCAATGTGATCGACAAGAAGGGCATGCCGGTCGGTGTTCTGACCGTACAGGACACGATCTCCGCGATGGTGACGCCGGCTGAGCACTGATGGTCCGTTTGATCGAGTTTATGTAATCGGGTCCGCGTTTGGTCCGGTATGAATCCTTAGGTGGCGGCGTCTTTATAGATTCCGCCACTTATTTTTTATCTTTGCTATGAGATTTGAATAAAATTGTACTTTAATCTCTCCTATTGTCTGGATTTATATTTTTAGACTATTTTTCACCTCAATGAATGTATGCACAATTTTCCACATAAGCCGGATTATTAGCGGTATACATAAAATGCGAAGTTTCTTTTTAACTCTCGCTAACCAAATTCCCGGCAGAACAGATAACCGAAGGCTGAATTTGCATCGGAATAAATGGCAGGGGCCCATAGGCGCCTGACGTGTTCCGTGCGCTTGTTTTTTACCTAAGGTTTGCGCGTCTGATGGAACCCAGAAACAAAACAACCCGTGTCGACAATGCGTATGATCGCCTTAAGGAAGAGATTCTGAGCAGTCAGTTGCCGCCGGGCTTTCAGGCTCCGGAGCCGGATATTGCGGACCGTTTGGGAATGAGCCGCACACCGGTACGTGAGGCATTGATTCGTCTGGAGGCGGATGGACTGGTGGAGCTTATTCCCCGGCGGGGTGCGCGGATTTTGGGCCTTTCCCCCCAGGATTTCAGAGATATCTATGAACTGCTGCTCGTTCTTGAACCCGTCGCCGCCGGGCGTCTTGCAAGTCAGCCCTTGGACACGGTCTGCGTTGAAAAGCTGGAGTCTATTCTCGATGCCATGGAAGAGGCATCCGCGACAGGCGATCTGGAAGCGTGGATTGAAGCTGACGATATGTTCCACCTGACGCTGGCCCGGATGTCTGGAAACTCACGTCTCGCGGGCTACCTGGAGAGCCTCGTCAATCAGGTCCGGCGCGGACGCCTGGTCCTATTGCGCTTGATGAAGGCGCCGGTTGACGGCGTAGAGGTTCACAGGGAACTGCTGTCTGCTATTCTTTCCAGGGATGTGGATGCGGCCAGGGAGGCTGCCCGCAACCACAGGGAAGAAGCGCACACGGCGCTTGCCGCGATTTTCGAGAATTTCCGTCTGCCTCAGATTTGACCGGCATATTGTCTCTTCCAAAAGAGAGCTTCGATGTGCCGGGTGGTTCAGGTTCTTCATTGGGCGGGCGTCTTCGGATTGCCTGTCCCGCCTCTCTCCCTACATTAGGGACAGGTAACGAAGGAGACGCCGATGCGTACCGAAGTCGACGGAATTGGTCCAATTGAAGTGTCAAAGGACCGGTATTGGGGCGCGCAAACCCAGCGGTCCTTGAAATACTTCGCTATTGGCTCCGATCTGATGCCCCTGGAGTTGATCCATGTCTATGGCACGCAGAAGAAGGCGGCAGCTCTCACCAACCGGGATCTCGGACTTCTCGATGCAAAACTTTGCGAGTTGATCTGTGCCGCTGCGGACGAGGTTTCGGCAGGAAAGCTGGACGATCATTTTCCACTCAGGGTCTGGATGACCGGCAGCGGAACCCAGACCAACATGAACGTCAACGAGGTTATCTCCAACCGTGCCATCGAAATGGCGGGAGGGGTGCTTGGCAGCAAGTCGCCTGTACACCCGAATGACCACGTCAACATGTCCCAGTCGACCAATGACAGCTTTCCTTCCGCCATGCATATGGCTGCCGCGATCCAGGTATCACGGAATGTCTTGCCGGCAATCAAGCATCTGAGAAACGGGCTGGATGCCAAGGCAAAGGAATGGGCGGACGTCATCAAGATCGGCCGTACCCACCTGCAGGATGCTACGCCGCTGACCCTTGGGCAGGAGTTCTCCGGCTTCGTTCATATGCTCGATCAGGACATGGACCGGATTTCCTATGCACTGAACGACGTTTATGAGCTTGCTCTTGGGGGCACTGCCGTTGGAACCGGAATCAATGCCCATCCGGATTTTGCGGAAAAGGCGGCTGGGCATATCGCAAAGATGACCGGCCTTCCCTTCCGCACGGCGGCGAATAAATTCTCGGCGCAAGGAGCCCATGCTGCGCTTGTTGCTTTGTCCGGCGCGCTCAAGACCTTGGCGGGCTCCTTGTTCAAGATCGCCAACGACATCCGTTTTCTGGCCTGCGGTCCCCGTAGCGGCATCGCTGAGCTGTCGCTTCCAGCGAATGAACCCGGGTCCTCGATCATGCCGGGCAAGATCAATCCGACCCAGTGCGAAGCCCTAACGATGGTTGCGTTGCAGGTGATGGGCAATGATGTGACCATCGGTATGGCCAGCAGCGCCGGGCATCTGGAGATGAATGCCTACAAGCCGGTGATCATCAATGCGCTGCTGCAGTCCGGCCGGATCCTCGCGGACTCAAGCCGCAGCTTTGCAGATCACCTCGTCAAGGGGATGATAGCCGACCGCAAGCGGATAGGTGAGTTGCTGGAGCGGTCCTTGATGCTGGTCACGGCTCTCAGCCCGGTGATCGGCTATGACAAGGCAAGCGAAGTGGCTCACAAAGCGCATGAAGAGGGGACGACCCTGAAAGAGGCTGCTCTCTCTCTCGGCTATGTCAGTCCGGCGGAGTTTGACGAAATTGTCGATCCGGCGAAGATGATCGGCTGAACGGCGTTTTAGCGCTGACGCGGACCGGTCGAACGGCCGATGATCAGCTCTGCTTCCAGGTGTTCCTCGATCCTCGTATCCGGATCGGGCAAAATCTTTTCGATCAGAAGCTCGGCTGCGCGGCGGCCGGCGTAGCGGACGGATGAGCGGGTGCAGGTGAAAATTGGCACCTCTCCGCTGTTCGGCAGGAAGGACAGGGCGTCATCATGCGTGATGACAGACACGTCCTTGCCAATTTCAAGGCCGCAAAGGCTGATGGCGCGGGAGACGCCTATCGCGGATATCATACTGGAGACGAGAAAGGCGGTAGGAGGCTTGTCCGTGCGCAGCATTTCAAGCGCGCAATCAGCGCCGTAAGGTTCCGTCATTTCGGACTGGCGCATGAGAGATGGATCGGGAGCAAGGCCCCGGTTCTGGAATGCCCTTTCGAAGCCCGCCCGTCTTCGGATCGCGAAGTCCATATTCTCCAGACCGTTCAGAAAGGCGATCCTGCGATGGCCTAGATCCAGCAGCAGGTCGGTAGCCCGTTCGAAGGCGCGGGTGTTGTTGACGTCAATCCAGGAGGTTGAGCTTTCCGCACCCGGAACCCGGCCGTGAACGAGGAAGGGGATGCCCAGCTCTTTCAGCAGCAGGTGCCGTTTGTCGTTGTTGCGGGGGCCATGCACCATCACCGCATCCGCCTTCTTTTTCGCGGCTATTTCCCGGTAAGTGGCTTCGACCTGACGGTCTTCGACCACCGAAATGATCATGTCATAGCCCAAGCGGGAATAGGCTTCGCCTGCGCCGGCAATGAACTCCATGAAGATCGGGTTCATCATTTCATGCAAGGTGCGGGGAATTACATGGCCGATAGACATGGAGCGGCCTGTCGCCAGGCGGCGGGCCTGCTGGTTGGGTGCGTATCCCAGTTTACGGGCCATCGTCTCGACCCGCTTTCGGGTGTCCTCGTTGACTTCAGGATAGCCGTTCAATGCGCGGCTGACCGTCGTCTGGGACAGCTCCAGTGCTTTCGCCAGATCCTTGAGGTTCAAACGCCTGACTCCCTAGTCCAAATCGCTTTGAGCGTCCTGCCAGAGGAGCGCATTGTTCGCAAGTAGAGCTTATGAGCCAAATAGTGTTCTTGACAAGAGACTGGTCTGCGGTGATGTTTCTCTCGTATTCAAAGCGGTTTGGAAGATTGTTTCGGATCACCTGTTGCAATCTGCTCGTGTGTTGGCCGAACCTGAATGCTGGCGCCGGAGTGTGCCGGGTGAAGATCTGGGAGGATCGTAATGACTATTCGTTTGTTTGGCTGCACCGCGGCCATTGCGCTGATGATTGGCGCGGCAGGTGCTGCCTCTGCTGCCGAGCTGAAGTTCAAACCGGGTGAGGACCCGCGCTTCAATTGGGAAAGCTATGAAGCTTTCAAGTCGACCGGTTCAACCGGAAAGAAGCTGACCGTGTTCGGGCCCTGGCTTGGGCCAGACAAGGACTTGGTGGAAAACACGCTGGCCTATTTCGAAGAGGCGACAGGGATCGAGGTCGAATATTCCGGGTCCGATAGCTTTGAACAGCAGATCGTAATCGACACACAGGCTGGCTCTGCTCCCAATATCGCGGTCTTTCCGCAGCCGGGCCTTGCTGCCGATCTAGCTTCGAAAGGCTTTCTGGCGCCGCTTGGGCAGGAAACGGCAGACTGGGTGAAGGACAACTACGCTGCGGGTCAGTCCTGGGTGGATCTCGGCACGTTTGCAGGCAAGGACGGCAAGAAGGATCTCTACGGCTTTTTCTACAAGGTCGATGTGAAGTCACTGGTCTGGTACAGCCCCGACAACTTCGAGGATGCGGGATACGACGTTCCCAAGACCATGGAAGAGCTGAAGGCGCTGACAGAAAAGATAGTCGCCGATGGTGGAACGCCATGGTGTATCGGTCTGGGCTCAGGTGGAGCGACAGGCTGGCCAGGGACCGACTGGGTTGAGGACATGATGCTCAGAACCCAGACCCCTGAAGTCTATGACAAGTGGGTCAGCAACGAGATCAAGTTCAACGACCCGCGCGTCGTTGGCGCAATCGAGGAGTTTGGCTGGTTCGCCAACAATCCGAAATTCGTTGATGCTCCGGGTGCTGTCGCTGCCCAAGACTTCCGGGACAGCCCGAAGGGGCTCTTCACCTCTCCTCCCGCTTGCTACATGCATCGCCAAGCCTCGTTTATTCCTTCCTTCTTCCCGGAAGGCACGGAAATGGGGGTCGACGCGGACTTCTTCTATTTCCCGGCCTATGCGGGCAAGGACCTCGGTTCTCCGGTTCTGGGAGCAGGCACGGTCTTTGCGATCACCAACGATAGCCCTGAAGCACGGGCTCTGATCGAATTCCTGAAGACGCCGATCGCGCATGAAGTCTGGATGGCTCAGTCCGGTTTCCTGACGCCGCACCGGGGCGTGAACCTGGATGCTTATGCCAATGACACGCTCAAGGGTCTCGGTCAGATCCTGCTGAATGCCACGACATTCCGCTTCGACGGCTCTGACCTGATGCCAGGCGCGGTTGGTGCAGGCTCCTTCTGGAGTGGCATGGTGGACTTCGTGGGCGGAAAGTCCGCGCAGGCCGTGGGGGATGAAATCCAGGCCAGCTGGGACGCCATCAAGAAGTAACGGATAAGCAAAAAAAGGCCGTGCGGGCTTCTGCTCCGCACGGCCGCAATCCGGCACTCCGGTTGGGAAGAAGCTCTGAAGAGCCTTTTCCGGAGGCTGTGAACCTGGGGAGGAATTTATGGAGCAATTGCTTGGCGCTTTGGCTTCCATGGCGGCTGGGGTCGGCGCCTGTGTCCTGTATTTTTGGGGCGGAAACGCTGTTCTGGACCTGATTTTTCCGGCTCGCGGCCCCGATATTGGGCCGAACATCCGCAGGGCCAATATGGTCAGGCCCTGGCTCTTTCTCGGGCCAGCACTGGTGTTGCTGACAGTCTATCTTATCTATCCGGTCTTCAACTCGCTCGTTTTGTCTTTCTACGGGCCTTCGGCGGAGACCTACGTGGGCTTCTCGAATTACACGTGGCTGCTCGCGGATCCTGGTTTCCATGAGAGCATGCGCAACAATCTCCTTTGGCTGATCGTTGTTCCGGCTGCGGCGACCTTCTTCGGGCTCATCGCGGCGACGCTCACCGACAATATTGGCTGGGGGAACATCGCCAAGTCGCTGATCTTCATGCCCATGGCGATTTCCTTCGTCGGTGCCTCGGTGATCTGGAAATTCGTCTATGACATCCGCAGTGAGGATGTGGATCAGATCGGTCTTCTGAATGCCATCGTCGTTGCGCTGGGCGGGGAACCGCAGGCCTGGATCGCGCTGCCTTTCTGGAACAATTTTTTCCTCATGATCATCCTGATCTGGATCCAGACCGGCTTCGCCATGGTCATCCTATCGGCGGCCCTCAGGGGGATCCCGGAGGAGACGGTAGAGGCCGCGGTGCTGGACGGTGCCAATCCCTTCCAGATCTTCCTGAAGATCAAGGTGCCGCAGATCTGGGGCACCATTGCAGTGGTCTGGACCACCATTACGATCCTGGTCCTCAAGGTCTTCGACATTGTTCTGGCGATGACGAACGGCCAATGGGGATCCCAGGTGCTCGCCAATTACATGTTCGACTGGATGTTCCGGGGGCTCGATTTCGGCCGTTCGGCCACGATTGCGCTCGTGATCATGGTCATGGTCGTTCCGATCATGATCTGGAACATCCGCGAAGCCCGCAAGGACGCATAGGAGAGACTAATATGGATGGAATCGCAGGGCGCAAGCCCATGCTCCTCTGGGTCGTTCACCTGTCCGTGCTGGCACTTGTCGTGCTTTGGACCATCCCGACCTTCGGCTTGCTGGTGTCCTCTTTCCGGGATGGGGACCAGCTCTCGGTCTCCGGCTGGTGGACCGCATTAACATCCACCGAGCGTAACATTGTCTTCCGCGCTCCGGCAGCCGACGCTCAAGTGGAGGAAGGCGGGCAATGGGTTATTGCCGGAAATGTCTTTGAAGACAGCCAGCCCGGCCGGATCACTGCCTTTGGCGTTTCCAGCCGTGAGCCTGCGGCCTATACGCCCGGGACCCCGGTTGAACTGAAGGACGGGGCCAGTCTGTCACTCAGCGAGACTGGTGATTTCCGGATCAGCTCACCTGAAAAGATGACGGACAAGCGTGGTACGCGGATCTTTTTCACGTCCATCGATCCGCCGCGTTTCACGCTGGAGAACTACCGGAAAGTTCTTTTCTCCGAAGGCATCGGCAAGTCGTTCATCAACACGATGACCGTGACTATTCCAGCGACGGTGATCCCGATCCTGATCGCTGCCTATGCGGCCTATGCCTTGTCCTGGATGGCATTTCCCGGTCGGTCGCTGCTGGTGGCCGTGGTGGTCGGTTTGCTGGTCGTGCCGCTGCAGATGTCGCTTATTCCCTTGCTGAGGCTCTACACGGATGTTGGCATCGGTAAGAGCTATGTGGGGATCTGGCTGGCGCACACAGGCTTCGGGCTGCCGCTCGCGATCTATCTTCTGCGCAATTACATCAAGGGGCTGCCCAAGGAGATTATCGAGAGCGCACGTGTCGATGGAGCTTCGGACTTTGCGATATTTGTGAAGATCGTTCTGCCCTTGTCCTTTCCGGCTCTGGCCTCTTTCGCGATCTTCCAGTTCCTGTGGGTGTGGAACGACCTGCTGGTGGCAACCGTCTTTCTCGGCAACAACGAAGAGCAATTGGTGATGACCGGGCGGCTGCGCGAACTGCTCGGTTCCCGTGGTGGCAACTGGGAAATTCTTACAGCGTCCGCCTTCGTGTCCATCGCGGTGCCCTTGCTCGTCTTCTTCACCTTGCAGCGCTATCTCGTGCGCGGGCTGCTGGCGGGGTCGGTGAAATGACCAAGAGCGTTTTCAAACAAGAAAAAGATCATGAGGGGCGGTACGCATGACCTCGGTTTCGCTGAAAAATGTGAGCAAGTCCTACGGCACGGTGGAGGTTCTCAGGAACATCGACCTTGAGATTGAACAAGGGGAGCTGATTGTCTTCGTGGGCCCATCCGGCTGCGGCAAGTCCACCTTGTTGCGAATGATCGCGGGGCTCGAGACCATCACCGGCGGAGATCTTACGATCGATGATATCCGCATGAACGACACGCCCCCGGCGCAACGCGGCATCGCAATGGTGTTTCAGACCTACGCGCTCTATCCTCATATGACGGTTCGCGACAACATGGCTTTCGGCATGAAAATCGCCAAGAAGCCGAAAGCGGAGATTGATGCCGCCGTTGCCAATGCGGCCCGCATTCTTCAACTGGAGCCTTATCTGGACCGTTTGCCCAAGGCCCTGTCGGGCGGCCAGCGTCAGCGCGTTGCCATCGGACGGGCCATTGTGCGCGATCCGAAGGTTTTCCTGTTCGACGAGCCGCTGTCCAATCTGGATGCCGCTCTTCGTGTTGCGACCCGGATCGAGATCGCCCAGCTGAAGGAAAGCATGCCGGAAAGCACGATGATCTATGTGACCCACGATCAGGTGGAAGCAATGACGCTGGCGAGCCGGATTGTGGTGCTTCATGGCGGGGATATTGAGCAGGTCGGGGCGCCGCTGGAACTCTACGAGCGTCCGGCCAACACGTTTGTTGCCCAGTTTATCGGCTCACCAGCGATGAACCTGCTGAATGCCTCTGTTGTGAAAACCGGAGCCTCAACAACCGTCCGGCTCGACCACGGTGGTGAGGTGACCGTTCCGATTGCCTCGCGTGCCGAGGATGCCGGTGCGAAAGTGCGTCTGGGCGTGCGTCCGGAAGACCTCACGCTGGCGCCGCCGGAAGGCAGCTTCCTCAAGGCGGATGTCGAGATTATCGAAGCGCTCGGCGAGACCACCGTCATCTATTTCAAGCCGGTCGATACGGGGACAGATCCTTTGATTGCCAAGCTGCCCGGCATTCATAAGGTGGCGAAAGGCGCAGGCCTCAGTCTGGCGGCTGCGCCTGAAAAACTGCATCTCTTTGGAGAGGATGGTCTGTCTTATCTTTACCGCGATTGACGCCGTGAAGCTGGCTGATCAATCGGTCCGTCCGGCCCCCGGAACGACGGGCCGTTCGGTCTTGCCGGAAGCCGGCATCAGAGAGCAATCCGGACAGCGGTCGACGCCTTCCAGAAGGTAGCGCAGGCAGCAGACACGGCGTGTGCGTGTGAGTTCCGATCCGGAGGGGCGGTAGGGGCCGAAGAGCGGGTTCCGTCCGCCGTTCGGGCGTGCCGGCGCTTGGGTCACCGCCTTGAATGCCGGTGCCTTGCCATCAAGCAGCACGTCGCAGGTGTAATCGATGGCAACCGCTGCATTCATCCAGAACACCTTCGCAGACGCTCCGGACCGTGCCGCCAGAGAAAAGACCAGTGGCGACAAATGATTGTCGATCAGCTCACTCATCAGATCGAATGGGCTGTCGTCCGGTTCCGATGTGATCGCTGACGGCTGAATGAGCTTGAAACTGAAGGGCTGTCCCTTGCCGTCGTGGCGGAACGTCAGCCGTCCGGGATTGGCAGGGACACGGGTTCCTGCAGCTTGACTGAGCATCAGTAGCGGCGGGATCAGGAAGCCGAAATACCACTGGGACCAGAAGGAGGCGATGGCGCGGCGGTCGCTCGTCGGGAGCTTGCCCGAGCGGTATGTCTCCAGAATGTCGGTGAGACCTTTCGGGTCGAGCATCCGAATGCAGCTGATGTCGCCCTGAACAGCCGGAGCGGCCTCGAACCGGCTCGCCAGATGGGCTGCCGGGCCGTGGAACAGCGATCCGGCGAAGTCGGTGAGATCCACCATTTCGCCCGGGCGATGCTCGGGAGCGGCCATTTGAGTTGCGTCCTGCGGTTCAGCGTCGCGCTGGCGGGACCCATCAAGGATAGGGAGCCAACGCAATTGCGCGCACCTTATCCAACCAATCGCAGGAAAAGGCAAGAAATGTCGAGTGCTTTCCTCAGGAATTCCTGCGAGGAAAGCTCCCCTGCCATTTCAAGTTCCGGTCACATCATGGGTCTACATCACCGCGCCGACCTGCCAGGGCACAAACTCATTGTCACCCAGCCCAAGTGCTTCGGACTTGCTCTGCTTGCCAGAGGCGATCTCCAGGATCATGTCCAGGATTTCTGCGCCCTTTTCTGCGATGGAAACCTTGCCCGAGAGAATGTCGCCGCAGTTCAGGTCCATGTCTTCAGGCATGGAGTGGAACAGGGCTTCATTGGTCGCCAGCTTGATGGTGGGAGCCGGTTTGGAGCCGAAAGCCGATCCACGGCCGGTCGTAAAGACAACGATCTGCGCACCGCCTGCAATCTGACCGGTTGCAGAGACCGGATCATAGCCCGGCGTGTCCATGAAGACGAAACCAGCGTCGGTGACAGGTTCGGCATAGTCATAGACCGCAGTCAGGGGTGTCGAACCGCCCTTTGCGGCAGCGCCGAGCGACTTTTCCAGGATCGTGGTCAGGCCACCTGCCTTGTTTCCGGGGCTTGGATTGTTGTCCATGCTGCCGCCGTTCATTTCCGTATAGCGTTCCCACCAGTGGATCTGGTTGATCAGCTTCTGAGCTACGGCGTCACTGGCTGCCCGGCGCAGCAGAAGCTGCTCCGCGCCGTAGATCTCAGGGGTTTCCGACAGAATGGCCGTGCCGCCAAGTCCGACCAGAAGGTCCGAGGCAACGCCGAGGGCGGGGTTGGCGGTGATGCCGGAAAATCCGTCCGAGCCGCCGCATTGCAAGGCGACCTTGAGGCTGGAGGCCGGGCAGGGCGAACGCTCGATCCGGTTGACCTCCGGCAGCAGTTCCAGAACCTTGGCCTTTACCTGCTCGATGGTGGCGCGGGTTCCGCCGGTTTCCTGGATGGTCAGGCCATGGAAGCGGTCGGCAAGCGTGTCACCAAACTGGGACTTCATCCGGCCAACCTGCATGACTTCGCAACCAAGACCGACGAAGACGGTAGCGCCGACGTTGGGATGGGTGGCGTGGCCCCAGAGAACGCGCTGCAGGATCTTGAAGCCTGCTCCCTCGCTGTCCATGCCGCAGCCGGTGCCATGGGCGAAGGCGACAATGCCGTCCACATTCGGAAAGGCCTCAAGCGCACCGGAGGCTTCCAGTTCGAAGGCCGCGCGGCGGACGACGGTCGCCGAACAGTTCACCGTTGCGCAAAGGGCGATGTAATTGCGGGTGCCGATCTGGCCATTGCCGCGGCGGTAGCCCATGAAGCTGCGTTCCGGAGGCGCCGGGATGGCCGCAAGGGCCTGCGCCAGATCGGCACCGATCGCATAGTCCTCATCATGGGAGGAGAAGGCGCAATTGTGCGTATGCACATGCTCGCCGGGCCGGATCGGCTGCGTGGCCGTCCCGATGATCTGGCCGAACTTGTAGATCCAGTCGCCCGGCGCATGTTCCTTGCGGGCAAGCTTGTGGCCGGGGGAAACAGGACCCGCCAGCGGAGCGCCGAGATCAAGAGGATCTTCGCCCTTGGCTGCGCGGGTGGTCAGGATGGCTACTGTGTCCGACGGATGCAGGACAATTGGCTTCTGGGTGCTCATGCGGCATTCCTGGTGTAGGTCAGGGCGGCAATAACGCCGCGAAGTTCTGCAAGTCCGCGCAGACGTCCGATCAGCGGATAGCCTGGGTGGGTTCCCTTGGCGGCGTCGTCCAGCAGCTCATGGCCATGGTCCGGGCGGAAGACGATCTCATAATCCGTACGGCCTTCCGCGTGGCGGCGGGTCTCTTCTTCCAGAAGAGCGCTGACAAGGTCGACCATATTGGTGTCGCCGGCAAGATGCGCAGCTTCCTCGAAGGACCCATCGGCATCCTTGCGCACGTTTCGCAGGTGGGCGAAATGGATCTTGCTGGCAAAGCGCCGGGCGATGGCTGGAACGTCATTGGCCGGATTTGCTCCCAGTGAGCCGGAACACAGCGTCAGCCCGTTGGCGGGGCTGACGTGAGCCGAAAGAATCCAGCCGATATCCTCGGCGTTGGAGACGATGCGCGGCAGGCCCAGGATATCCCGCGGAGGGTCATCCGGATGAACGCCAAAACTTAGTCCCAAATCTTCCGCCGCCGGGATGACCTCGTCCAGGAAACGCTTGTAATTTGCCCGAAGCTCGGCGCGTCCTATGCCTTCATAGGCCTTCAGAGCGGAGCGAAGCCCGGCGGCATCATACCGGTCGTAAGCACCGGGCAGTCCGGCCATGACCGCATGGATCAGCCCGTCGCGGTCTTCCTGGGTGGAGCCGTCGAACCAGGCCTTTGCCGCAGTCACGACCTCCGGCAGATAGTCCTTTTCGGCTTCGGCGCGCTCGACCATGAAGAGTTCGAGGGCCGCCATCCGGACGGAAGAAAAGCGCAGGCAGGAGCCGCCGCGTGTGACCGGGGCGGCCAGATCGGTGCGCGTCCAGTCGAGCAGCGGCATGAAATTGTAACAGATGACCTTGATGCCTTCGGCCGCAAGGTTCGCCATTGACTGGCGGTAGTTGGCGAAGAGGGCGGACAAGTCGCCCTCTCCACGCTTGATCCTTTCATGGATCGGCAGGCTTTCAACAATGTGCCAGCCAAAACCGGCGCTGGTGATTTCGGTCCGGCAAGCCGCAATGGCTTCCCGTGTCCAGACTTCGCCATAGGGCACTTCATGGAGCGCGGTGATGATCTCACTTGCTCCTGTCTGGGCGATTTCACTCAACGAGATCCGGTCAAAACCGCCGTACCAGCGCCAGCCTTCTTTCATCCCAGGTCCTCCAGAACCTTCCGGACGCCATCGGCCTTCAGCAGGATATAGGAGGCTTCAAGGTCGAGACGGATCTGCGAGGCAAGCTTTGCGTCGAAGATCTGATCGACGGACAGAAGCGCAGCGACCTTTTCGCCCGGCGTCTGAGCTGCGTCGGAAAGTTCCTTCAGCTTGGCTGCCAACGGATCTCGGACGTCGATCGGATTGCCGTTCAGGTCGACGCCACCGACATAGATCATCCAGGCGGCAATTGCCGTTCCAAGGCCAGGGCAGCTACGGCCAGCTGCCAGATTGTCCCGGACGGTGCCGAGGATGCGCTGGGGCAGCTTCTGGCTGCCGTCCATGGCAATCTGCCAGGTCCGGTGCCGTATCGACGGGTTTGCGTAGCGCTCGAACAGAGCGTCCGCATAGGCGGTCAGGTCCACGCCTTCCGGCGGGGTGAAGGACGGGATGATCTCACGGCGCCACAGGGCCTTCACGAAATCCGCAAGGATCGGGTCAGCCACGGTTTCCGAAATAGTTTCGTAGCCGGCCAGATAGCCGAGATAAGCGAGGGACGAGTGGGTGCCGTTGAGCATCCGGAGTTTCATGTGCTCATAGGCGGTCACGTTGGAGACCATCTGAACGCCGACGGCACCGAGATCCGGACGGGCGTCCTTGCCATAGGCTTCGACGAATTCGTCTTCGACAACCCACTGGCGGAAGGGTTCGTGCAGAACCGGAGCTGCATCCTTGAAGCCGGTCTTTGCGGCCAGAGCTTCAATGTCCTCGGGCTTGGTGGCTGGAACGATCCGGTCGACCATGGTTGCCGGGAAGCGGCCATCGGCCTCGATCCAGCTTGCAAGGTCCGGGTCGATCAGGCCTGCGAGTTCCAGAACGATACCCTTCACGAGACGGCCGTTTTCTGGCAGGTTGTCGCAAGTCAGCACGGTGAACGGCGGCAGACCGGCAGCCTTCCGGCGTTGCAAGGCGCGAACCAGGAAGCCAGGCGCGGAAACCGGCAGCTCGTTCTCCAGGTCCTTGAGGATGTCCGGGTGCTGGCGGTTCAGACGGCCGGTCGCCGGGTCATGGCAATAGCCTTTTTCCGTCACGGTCAGGCTGACGATACGGATGTTTTCACCCGACATCACAGACAGAACAGCATCGGGATCTTCACGGGCAACCAGAACGCCAGTGATGATCTCGACCTGCCTCAGGGTCTCGCCCTTCGGGCCGAGTTCCTGTGCCGTATAGACGAATTCCTGCGGAGCCAGCTGGTCGCGCATGGTCGGGCTTTGCAGGCTGACGCCGACAATGCCCCAGTCGCCACCGGACTTTTCCATGGCTTCTTCGATATAGACCGCGCCATGGGCACGGAAGAACGCGCCCAGACCCAGATGGACGATGCCTGCCTTTGGGGCAGGGCCCTTCTTGCGGGTCAGGCTGGGAAGATCAGCGGGCAAGCCAGCCTCCATCAACATTCAGGATCGCGCCGTGGATGTACCGGGCAGCCGGAGACGACAGGAACACAGCTGCCTCGCCAATGTCGCTTGCCTCACCCCAGCGGCCAGCCGGAATGCGGTCCAGAATGGCCTTGTTGCGATCCGGATCGTTGCGCAGGGCTTCGGTATTGTTGGTCGTGATGTAGCCCGGAGCAATGGCATTCACATTGATGCCCTTTGCCGCCCACTCGTTCGCAAGCAGCTTGGTCAGACCGGCAACGCCATGCTTGGAGGCGGTGTAGGATGGCACGCGGATGCCACCTTGGAACGACAGCAGCGACGCGATGTTGACCACTGCGCCATTGCCGCCACGGGCCAGCACGGCCTTGCCGAATGCCTGGCAAGTGAAGAACAGGGCCTTCAGGTTGACGTCCATGACGTCGTCCCAGTCAGCTTCCGAGAAGTCGACCGCATCTGCACGGCGGATGATGCCGGCGTTGTTGACCAAAATGTCGACATGCTCGTCGTTGAACACGTCGCGGGCCGCCATCGGATCGGAAAAGTCGAGGCTGATGGCCTTGCCGTTCTTGATCTGGGCGAGGGTTTCGTCACAGTCGCGGCGGGCGGCGCAGAGAACCTCTGCACCGGCCGCTCCCATGGCGATGGCGATGGCCTGGCCAATGCCGGTGTTGGCACCGGTGACCAGGGCACGTTTACCTTCCAGGGAGAAAGGGTTCACCGCAGGTCCTCCATTGCAACCATTTCAACGTCCTTGTAGTCGACGTTGTCGCCAGCCATTGCCCAAATGAAGGTGTAGCTGCCGGTGCCTGCACCGCAGTGGATGGACCACGGCGGGGATACGACGACCTCTTCGTTCTTCATGACCAGGTGGCGGGTCTCATCCGGGCGGCCCATGAAGTGGAACACGCGTGAATTCGCGTCCATGTCGAAGTAGCAATAGGCTTCCATGCGGCGGTCATGCAGGTGGGCCGGCATGGTGTTCCAGACCGAGCCACCGTGGAACTGGGTATAGCCCACAACCAGCTGGCAGGATTCCATGACTTCCGGATGGACGAACTGGTAGATCGTGCGGTCGTTGGCGGTCTCTGCAGACCCGGTGCGGAAGCTCTTGGCGTCTTCGATGCGGATCAGGCGGGCCGGAAGAGCCTTATGAGCCGGTGCGGAGGTGATGTAGAAGCGGCCTTCACCGGAGAAGGTCACTGCGCCTGCGCCCAGCGGGATGTAGAGCACGTCGCCACGGTTCATCGGATAGGTTTCACCACCGGCGGAAACGGAACCGGCTGCACCGATGTTGACGACGGCCATTTCGCGGCGGTCGAGAATGCTCTTGGTGCCGCATTCCTTGACTTCGTCCAGGACCAGATCCTTGCCGGCCGGCACGGCGCCGCCGACGATCATGCGGTCGTAATGGGTGTAGGTCAGCCGGATTTCACCATCGGCGAACAGGCCGCCAACATGGAAATGCGCGCGCAGGCCGTCGGTGTCGAGCGTCTTTGCAGTCGCCGGATCGATGGCGTGGCGGGTTTCGACTGTAAGCATAACTAAGTCCTTTGCTTGGGAGGAGGGACGTTAATTGTTAGAGAAAATCGTCACGCCGGGGCGTGAAGGTGTCGATCAGGGTGCCAGGTTCCAGGCAGGTGCAGCCATGAACGGCCATAGAGGGGATCACAAAGCTGTCGCCGGGGCCGACCTGCAGCTCTTCACCGTCAACGGTGAAGACGAAGCGGCCGGACTCGACATAGGTCGACTGGACATGCGGATGGTTGTGCAGCTTGCCCTGCGCGCCTTCTTCCTGGAAGCGGAACGCGACGACCATCAGCTCCGGGCTGTCGGACAGAACCTGGCGTTTGACGCCAGGATCCGCGGGTACTTCTGGAAAGGTCTTGACCAGCATCTGGGTCTCCTTAGTGGAACATGGATGGAAGCCAGAGCGACAGGAACGGTATGTAGGTTACCAGCATGAGTGTCGCAAAGGCTGCGGCGTAGAAGGGCCAGATGGTCCGGATGGCTTCCCAGACTGAAATCCGGCCAACGGCACAGCCGACGAAAAGCACCGTGCCGACGGGTGGGGTGCAAAGGCCGATGCCGAGATTAAGAACCAGAATGACGCCGAAATGGATCGGGTCGATCCCGAAGGCAGCCGCCACTGGCAGGAAGATGGGCGTGGTAATCACGATCAGGGGGGACATATCCATGAACGTTCCCAGGACCAAGAGCACCACGTTGATCAGCAGCAGGATGACAATCGGATTGGACGAGACTTCACGCATGAAGTTGACCAGTTCGGCCGGGATGCGCAGGAAGGCCAGAAGCCAGCCGAAGGACGCTGCACAGCCGATGACCAGAAGAACCATCGCCGTGGTACGCACCGCTGCCTTCGTTGCTTCCAGGAAGTCACGCCAGTTCATGGTGCGATAGGCAAGGGTCGTGACGCCGAGCGCGTAGACCGCCGCGATGCAGGAGCTTTCCGAAGCAGTGAAAATGCCCGAACGCACGCCGCCGAAGATGATGGCGATCAGCAGGATGCCCGGAATCGCGTTGATGAAGAGATTGCCGAGAGCGCCCCAGCCGGGGAAGATTTCCGTCGGATAGTTGCGCTTCTTCGCCACCAGCCAGGCTGCGACCATCAGCGAAATCGCCAGGATGATGCCCGGAATGATGCCTGCGGTGAACAGATCCGCGATGGACAGGCGCCCACCGGCGGAAATGGAATAAATGATCATGTTGTGCGAGGGTGGGATCATCAGGGCGATGATCGAGGACACAACGGTCACGTTGACGCCGTAGGAGACGTCATAGCCCTTTTCCTTCATCTGCGGGATCATGAGGCCGCCGATGGCGGTCGCGTCCGCTGCCGCAGAACCGGAAATGCCGCCGAACATGAGGGACGCGGTGATGTTCACCTGTCCGAGGCCGCCCCGCATATGCCCGACCAGGGCGCCTGCGAGAGCCACGAGGCGCCGGGCGATGTCGCCGCGCACCATCAGTTCACCGGCAAAGATGAAGAAGGGAATGGCCATCAGGGCGAAGACTGACACGCCCGAGTTCAGGCGCTGAAAGACCACGACGGGCGGAAGCCCGAGATAGACGACGGTGGCTAGAGACGACGCGCCGAGGCAGAAGGCCACGGGCGTGCCGATCAGAAGAAGGAACACGAAAGTTCCGAAGAGAACCCAGACTTCCATATCATTCCTCCACAACGTCGCCGAAGCGGGACGTCGGCAAGCCGGCCGCGCGGCGGGCCAGGCGTTCAAGCGAGAACAGCATCACGAGAGCGCCTCCGCCGACCAGCGGCAGGAAGTCGAAGGCTCCGGAAATACCAAGGGAAGGAAGGGTGACGTCCCAGGCCGAGAGCATAAGCTGTCCGCCATACCAGAACATGCCGAAGCCGAAGGCCGTGACGATGACATCGGAAATGCTGAACAGCCAGTTCTTAGCGCTTTCGGGCAGAAAATAGAGCAGGACATCAAAGCTGAGGTGATAGCCTTCGCGGATACCGACAGACGCGCCCAGAAAAATAAACCACCCCATCAGGATCACGGCGGCGGGCTCACTCCAGACGAGTGAGCTGTTCAGCACGTAACGCATGAAGACCTGTGCCGAAATGAAGACGGTCATCAGGATCAGGCCGGCACAGGCCAGCAAAAGAGCAACTCTCGCAACCAGGGACATCCCTATTGCGATTTTCTCCATCAAGTTCTGCACGTTTCTCCCCCCACGAAGGGTCCATGGCGGAAGGCCGCCATAGACCGGGTAAACTCTATCAGTCGGTTGCGCGGATGCGCTTTACGAGGTCCTTGAGCTTGTCCGACGTGACATGCTTCTCATAGACACTGTCCATAGCTGCCATGAATGGAGCCTTGTCGATGTCTGTGATAACTTCCACACCAGCGGCGCGGACTTTTTCCTCGGAGGCTTTTTCACGGGCCGCCCACAGATCACGCATGACCGGAACGGAGTCCTTGGCTGCCTGACGGACTGCTGCCTGGTCTTCCGGAGACAGCTGGTCCCAGCTCACCTTGGACATGACGAAGATTTCCGGAACGATCAGGTGTTCGTCGAGCGTGTAGTAGCCCGCGACTTCATAGTGGCCGGAGGACTCAAAGGACGGCCAGTTGTTTTCAGCCCCGTCGATAACGCCGGTCTGGATGGCTGAATACACTTCGCCATAAGGCATCGGGGTGGCGTTCGCACCAAGGGCCGTCATCATGTCGACGAAGATGTCGGACTGCATGACACGGACCTTCATGCCCTTCAGGTCATCAATCGACTTGATCGGCTTGACCTTGTTGTAGAAGCTGCGCGAGCCGCCATCATAGAAGGCCAGACCGACATATCCATGAGGCTCGAAGGCCTTGAGGATCTCGTCACCAACCGGACCATCCATCACTTTGTGCATGTGCTCGGTGTTCTTGAAGATATAAGGCAGCGAAACGACCTTGGTCTCTTCGATCAGGTTGTTGAACGGGCCCATTGATACGCGGTTCAGGTCGATCACACCGAACTTGGTCTGCTCGATGGTGTCCTTTTCCTGACCGAGCTGCGCGGAATGGAAAACTTCAACGCAAAGACGGCCGCCGGTGCGTTCTTCCAGAAGCTTGCCCATCTGCTTGACAGCTTCGACCGTCGGGTAACCATCCGGATGCGTGTCCGAAGACTTCAATGTAACTTCGCAAGCTGCCGCCGAGGTGGCAATTGCAGCGCTGGCGAGCAGCGCTGCAGCAAAGGATTTCAAGTAGGACATGGATTCTCCTCCCAAATGATGGCTCGTCAGAGCCGGTAGGCCTGCTTGGCAAGCCGGTATCCGAGGTCATGCGCGACCTCGAAAGCCTCATCCTCCGCCAACCGGCCGGTTACGACCAGATGGGCGAGATAAGCACAGTCCACACGGCGGGCCACATCGTGGCGGGCCGGAATGGAGCAGAAGGCGCGGGTGTCATCGTTGAACCCGACCGTGTTGTAGAAGCCTGCGGTTTCCGTTGTGGCTTCACGGAACCGGCGCATCCCTTCCGGACTGTCGAAGAACCACCATGCCGGGCCCAGCTTCAGCGCCGGATAGACACCAGCCAGCGGCGCCAGCTCGCGCGAGTATGAGGTTTCATCAAGCGTGAAGGCGATGACAGACAGGTTCTTTTCCATGCCGACGGCATCGAGCAGCGGCCGCAGGGCGCGGACGTAGTCGGTGCGGCTAGGAATGTCGAAGCCCTTGTCGCGGCCGAAGGTCTTCATGACCGGGCCGGAATGGTTGCGGAAGCTGCCCGGATGGATCTGGAGCACCAGATCATCCTCAAGGCTCATGCGGGCCATTTCCGTCAGCATGTGGCCCCGGAATGCATCTGCCTCCTCCGCAGTGCATGTGCCCTTGAGGGCTTTCTGGAACAGGGCTTCCGCTTCTGCCTGAGGCAGGTTTTCCGTGCGGGCCGTTGCGTGGCCATGATCGGAAGACGTTGCACCGAATTCCTTGAAATAGGCGCGGCGGTTCCGGTGGGCTGCGAGATAGCCGGCCCAGGTGGTGGCATCTTCGCCAGCAAGTTCACCGAACTTCTCGACGTTTTCAGCAAAGCCGTCGAATTCCGGATCGACCACTGAGTCCGGACGGTAGGCGGTGATGACTTTGCCGGACCAGCCGCTTTCGCGGATCATGCGGTGCCACTTCAGGTCATCCAGAGCGGATTCCGTGGTGGCGATGGCTTCGATCTTGAACCGTTCGAACAGGGCGCGCGGCCGGAAGTCCGGCCGGGTCAGGCAGTCAGCGATGTGATCATAGGCCTCGTCGGCGGTTTCCGCGTTCAGGCGCTTGGTCCAGCCGAAAACGGTTTCGAACGAATGATCCAGCCACATGCGGGACGGGGTAGCGCGGAACAGATGATAGTTTGAAGCGAAGAGCTTCCAAATCTTGCGGCCATCGGTCTCGGTCCAGCCACCGTCAATGCGCGGCACGCCGAGGCTTTCCAGCGCGATGCCCTGTGAGCAGAGCATGCGGAAAACGTAGTGGTCCGGAGTGATGAAAAGCTGAGCCGGATCCGGGAAGGCTTCGTTCTCCGCAAACCAGCGGGGATCGGTGTGTCCATGAGGGCTGATAATCGGCAAATCCGCAATCGTTGCGTAGAGCGAACGTGCGATTTCGCGTGTGCGGGTATCTGCCGGAAACAGTCTGTCCGGGTCCAGCTGGGACGCCATTTTCTTCCCTCAATCAATGTCTTGATGGTTTGCAGAACTTGCATTCTCTATCGCTTCTAGTATACTAATATGCCAGATGATGTCAAATCAGACTTTAGGGCGATAGTCTCCGGAAAGGCTCAAATCACACTCCCTTTTGTGCGGGGTCGTGACTGGGCCGGGAAGGGTTCCGGTGGAGTCCCGAGGCTGATTGGCAGGAAGAAAAACAAGCACGGCTACAATCCGGAAACCGGATGCGCCGGGATGTGAATGGGATGGAGAGGCCATGTTGGAGAAGGGGCCGTTGAAGGCACTTGAGCCGTTGCAGAGGCAATCTGTCGCCGACACTGTGTTCGAGACGCTTTACCGGCAGATCCTGTCCCTGGACTTGCCCCCTGCGACCAAGATGTCCGAGGCGGAAGTCGCCAAGGCGCTGGGCGTGTCGCGGCAGCCTGTGCGCGATGCTTTCTACCGGCTTTCCAAGCTGGGTTTTCTTCTCATCCGGCCCCAGCGGGCAACTACCGTGACGCAGATCTCTGAGAGCGCGGTCTACCAGGCCCGGTTTGTGCGCAATGCCATTGAGGTTCAGACCGTTCAGGTGGCCTGCGACACGCTGACCTCTACTGATCTCGCCGCTCTCGACGGTATCATGAACCGCCAGAAACAGGCGGTCGAGGAATTGGATCCCGAGACCTTTCACCGATATGACGACCTGTTTCATAAGGAAATCTGTGAACGGTCCGGACTGGAATTTGCCTGGGATATCATCCGCGAGAACAAGGCGCACATGGACCGTGTCCGGTTTCTCTCTCTGTCCTTTGCATCACGGGATGCGTTCGAGGATCACATCAAGGTCCTGGACGCGCTGAAGTCCCGTGAAAAGACCCGTGCGGTCGAGGCCATGACGCGGCATCTCGCCCGCATCAAGGAACAGTTGCCGCGCATCCGCCGCAACTACGAAGAGTTTTTCGTAAACGAGGCTTCCAGTGACTAATCGATTTGTCGCCATAGGCGAATGCATGGTGGAAATGGCTCCGACCGTGGAGGGCACTTATTCCATGGGCTTTGCGGGCGATACGCTGAACACCGCGTGGTATGCCCGCCGTATGTTCCCTGCCAATTGGGATGTGTCCTATCTGACCGCCGTCGGGACGGATGCGGTGTCCGACAGGATGGTTGCCTTCATGCAGGATTCCGGCATCACGACGGATCCAATTCAGCGCCGCACCGACAAGACTGTCGGCCTCTACATGATTCAGCTCACCAATGGCGAGCGCAGCTTTGCCTATTGGCGCTCCGATTCCGCTGCGCGCTGCTTGGCTGCTGA
Organism: Roseibium litorale; assembly: GCF_014842915.1. GTDB lineage: Bacteria > Pseudomonadota > Alphaproteobacteria > Rhizobiales > Stappiaceae > Roseibium > Roseibium litorale. The sequence continues at coordinate 33,785 of NZ_JACYXI010000003.1, forward strand.
CATCGCTCACGTCGAAAAGGTTCTGGCGCCGGCAAAGATCGTCTATTTCTCCGGCATCACCATCGCGGTTCTGCCAGAGGCTGACCGTACGGCCTTTCTTGCGGCGGTTGGCCGGGCACGGGCAAAGGGTGCGACTGTCGTGTTCGATCCCAACCTGCGTCCGCGTCTGTGGCCGGATGTGGTGACCATGTGCAACTCCATCATGGACGCCGCTGCGGTTTGCGACATTGCTCTTCCCTCTTACGAGGACGAGGCGTCCTATTTTGGCGACAAGACGCCGGACGATACAGCAGAGCGCTACCGCAAGGCCGGTTGCGGCCTGGTGGTTGTCAAGAACGGCCCGGAAGAAGTTGTTTGCGTGTCCGGCGAGGGCCGGACCGTTGTTCCGGTTCAGCCGGTCGCCATCGTGGTGGACACGACCGCAGCAGGCGACAGCTTCAATGCCGGTTTCCTGGCCGCCTATTGCGAGGGTGTCGCCCTCGAACAGGCTGTGCAGGCCGGAGTGCGGCTTGCCGGTGCGGTGATCGGCGCCCGCGGCGCCCTTGTCGACCGCGCCGAGACGGCTGCCTGACCTGGAATTGATCGTCCAGGGGCGGAATGATTTGTCAAATCAGAAGCTGGCAGGCTATGCACGTGCCAGCTTCTTTTTTGAATCCGCTTCTTTGAGGTCATTGCTGCATGCGCACTGCTCTTGTCACCGGATCGGCCGGGTTCATCGGATACTTTCTCTGCACGCGCCTGCTGGCAGACGGGTTCCGGGTCATCGGCCTAGATGCCATGACGGACTACTACGATGTGGCGCTGAAGCAGCGGCGGCAGCAAATGCTGCTGCAGCACGAGCATTTCACCGCCATCAATGACCGGGTCGAGACGCCGGATCTCTTGATGAACCTCTTCAGCCGGGAGCGGCCGGATGTGGTGATCCATCTGGCGGCCCAGGCGGGTGTGCGCTACTCGATTGAAAATCCGCGGTCCTATCTGGAAAGCAACATCTGCGGCACGTTCGAGCTGCTGGAAGCCGCCCGCGCCCATCCGCCGCAGCATCTGCTGGTGGCCTCAACCTCGTCGGCCTATGGCGCCAACACCGAGATGCCTTACCGGGAGACAGACAAGGCAGACCATCAGATGTCCTTCTACGCCGCCACCAAGAAGGCGACGGAGAACATGGCCCATTCCTACGCCCATCTCTTCGATCTGCCGGTGACCATGTTCCGCTTCTTTACGGTCTATGGTCCCTGGGGACGCCCGGACATGGCGCTCTTCAAATTCACCAAGGCGATCCTCGAAGGCAAGCCGATCGATGTCTACAATCATGGCGACATGAAGCGGGACTTCACCTATGTCGAAGATCTGGTCGAGGGAATCCGGCTTTTGATCGACGCGGTTCCCGTGCGTCCCGAAGACGGTGTGGTGGAAGAGGGCGACAGCCTCTCTCCCGTTGCGCCATGGCGGGTGGTGAACATCGGTAATTCCAATACGGTGCAGTTGACCGACTTCATCGGTGCCATTGAAGAAGCGACGGGCAAGCGCGCCGAACGGAACCTGATGCCGATGCAGGCGGGCGACGTTCCTGCGACATGGGCCGATGCCAATCTCCTGCAGAAGCTCACCGGATACCGGCCCCGGACCACGGTCCAGGAAGGGGTTGGCCGGTTCGTGAAATGGTACCGGGACTACTACAGCGTCTGAGACTGTCCGGGACGGGCCTGTTTCAGGCACTTGCCCTGCGGCCTTGAGCTTCATCGAGCCGCAGGCTACTTATTCAAGTGATTGTGCGGTGCGATCCGCTCCGTGCTCACGCCTTCACAGGGTGTGTTCCGCCTCCGGCCGAAAGACACAGATGCCGTATTTCATGATGCCCAAGGCCCGGCCCACAAGCCGGGAAGTGCTTGCAGATCTTGTTTCTTTCGACACTACGAGCGGAAATTCCAATCTGCCCCTGATCGACCACGTGGAAGACTGGCTGCGTTCCTTTGGTCTTGAGCCGTGCCGTTTTCCCGATGCGACGGGCACCAAGTCCAATCTGCTTGTGACCATCGGTCCTGAGGATGTGCCGGGCTATATTCTGTCCGGGCATACGGACGTGGTGCCGGTGAAGGGCCAGGACTGGACGTCCGACCCGTTTGTGCTGCGTGAAGAAGATGGCAAGCTCTTCGGGCGCGGTGCCTGCGACATGAAGGGCTACGTGGCCTGCTGCCTGTCCAAGGTGCCCCATTTTCTGGAAGCGGATCTAAAGTCGCCATTCCATATCGCCCTTTCCTATGACGAGGAAGTCGGCTGTATCGGCGTGCGCAGCATGGTTGCGGATATGGCCGGATGGGATTTGAAACCGCTCGGCTGTTTCGTCGGTGAGCCGACGAAGATGGATGTGATCACCGGCCACAAGGCCAAGCACAGTTTCCGGGTGACAGTAACGGGCAAGTCCGGTCACTCTTCGCTGGCGCCAAATTTCGTCAATGCCATTGAATATGCGGCGGCGCTGATCATGAAGATCCGCGAGATTGGCGAGCGTCTGGCCAAGGGCCGCCATGATGAGCTGTACGACATGCCGGTGACAACCAGTCATGTGGGGGTGATCCGGGGCGGCACCCAGCTCAACATCGTTCCGGAGCTTTGCAGCTTCGACTTCGAGTTCCGCTCCCTGCCGGAGGAAGATGCGGAGGCCCTGAATGAGGAAGTCTTCGCCTATGCCCGTGACGTTCTGGAGCCGCGCATGAAGGCGGTGGACCCGGACTGCGGAATCGGCTTCCATCTGATCTCCAGCATTCCGGGGCTTGCGACCGGGGCAGATGAGGAGATCGTGGCGCTCGCCAAGCATCTGGCGGGCCGCAATGGCTTCTCCAAGGTTGCCTATGGCACGGAAGCCGGGTTGTTCCGCGAGATGGCGGGCATTCCGACCGTCGTCGTTGGTCCGGGAGATATTGCCCAGGCGCATACGCCGGACGAATTCGTCGAAATCAGCGAACTGGCTGCCTGCGACGCCTTCCTCAACCGCCTGATTGCGCATTGCTCGGCCTGACGGTAGCCTGACGAAAGCGATCCTCCTCATTCTTTTGGCGAGCTTCCCTTAGGTTGCGGCTGGATCCGTTCTCCTGAGCCCGTTACCTTGCGCTTCAATGAAAGAAGTCAGGCCCGGCCGGCCAGGAGGAGAAGCTCATGTCCCGTTCTGTTGTCATTGCATCCGGTGTCCGCACCGCCATCGGAGATTTTGGCGGATCGCTCGCCAGCATTTCCCCGTGCGACATGGGAGCAGCTGTTGCCCGTGAGGCCATTGCCCGGGCGGGTTGTGAAGGCAAGGATATCCAGCAGTCGGTTTTCGGCAGCGTGATCCACACGGCGCCGGAGGACATGTATGTCAGCCGCGTCGCCGCCATGCGTGCCGGTGTTCCGGAAACCTCACCGGCGCTGACGCTCAACCGCCTGTGTGGTTCCGGCCTTCAGGCGGTGGTGACGGCGGCAGAGCAGGTCATGCTCGGCAATGCGGATATCGTTCTGGCGGGTGGTACGGAAAGCATGAGCCGCGCGGGGCATCTCCTGACTCAAGCCCGTAACGGCCAGAAGATGGGCGATGCAGTTGTGGTCGACATGATGCTCGGTGCGCTCAACGATCCTTTCGGCAACGGCCATATGGGCATCACGGCAGAGAACGTCGCCGAGCGGGGCAAGATCGACCGGGCGGCCCAGGATGCGTTTGCTGTCGAGTCCCATCGCCGGGCAGCGCGTGCGATCGAGGCAGGCTATTTCAAGGATCAGATCCTGCCGATGATGGTGAAGAAGGGCCGGAGCGAAACGGTGTTCGACACGGATGAGCACGTGCGTCCGGGTGTAACCCTTGAGGACATGGCCAAGCTTCGCCCTGCCTTCCGCAAGGAGGGAACGGTCACCGCAGGCAACGCCAGCGGCATCAATGACGGGGCAGGTGCTGTGGTGCTGATGGCCGAAGACTTAGCGGCAGCGCGGGGCGTAAAGCCGCTAGCGCGGATCGTTGCTTATGGTCTTGGTGGTGTTGCGCCGGAAGTGATGGGCCTTGGGCCGGTTCCGGCCTCGCGCCAGGCGCTGGAGCGGGCGGGGTTGACGGTTGCCGATCTCGATGTGATCGAATCCAACGAGGCCTTTGCGGCGCAGGCCTGTGCGGTGACGCAGGACCTCGGGCTTGATCCGGCCAAGGTCAATCCGAATGGCGGCGCGGTCGCTCTCGGTCATCCGGTCGGGGCATCGGGGACAATCATTCTGGTGAAGCTGGCCTATGAGCTTCAGCGCACCGGTGGCCGCTATGGCCTTGCCACCATGTGCATTGGCGGTGGTCAGGGCATCGCCGTCATCATCGAACGGATGTGATTGTCTTTCGTCAAATGAAGTACACCCCGCCGGGTGCTGATTCAGGCGGGGTGTAACATGATAGTTTGCTTCAGTCCGGGCGGTACATTCTTCAGTCGAAGAAGGCTTCCGTCTGGAGGCGTTTGCCAAGCATGAAGGCGTCGGCGACATGAACCAGAGGTGTCAGGTCGACGTCGCTGGTGCGGGATGCCAGCAGATCGGCGAAATGGGCATAGATGCCGTCATATTCCGAGGCGAGGGCCTCGTCTGACGATACTTCTTTACCGTCAATGGTGACAGTTGCACCGCCGCCGGACAGCAGGATTGTTCCCTGGTCCGTGACAACTTCGATTTCCCACGTCTGCGTGCCGGTCTGGCGCCAGTCGAAGTCCGCCTCCACCGTCAGGCCGTCCGCACCGTTGAGACGGATAGCAGCGGCAATCGGAGTGTCGCGGTTTTCCGGAAAAGTCAGGTCCGCAGACGAGACATGCACTGGCACCGGCAGGATCTCGGTCATGATTGACAGGGCGTTGATACCCGGATCGAAGACGCCGAGACCGCCAGCCTCCCAGATCCACGCCTGACCCGGATGCCAGTGGCGCACGTCTTCACGCCAGGTGATGCGGGCGGACAAGGGCTTGCGGCTTGCCAGCCATGCCTTTGCACCGGCGACGCCCATGGCGTGGCGGGAATGCCAGGTCGCATAGAGCACGCAGCCGTTTTCCCTTGCGAGCCGTTCGAGCGCATGCACCTCGGCAACGCTGGCTCCCGGCGGCTTTTCAAGCAGCACATCCCGCTTGCGGGACAGCGCCAGCCTTGCCATGTCGAACCGGACCTGGGGCGGGACGCAGAGCGAGACGACCTTGATATCCGGCTCGCCGGCCAGCATCGCGTCGAGCGTTTCATACACCGGTACCTTCTGACCGGTGGCGCTGCGGCTGACGATGGCGCCAACTTCGAACGCTTCGGACTTGGTGATCGAGGGAACGTGCTGGTCTTTCGCGATCTTGCCAAGGCCGACGAGAGCGACCTTGTGAGGGGGCTTTTGAGTCATCTTGATTGTGTCTTGCCTTTAATGCGCCTCGCGGGCCACCGCATTGCCACGGCCACCGCGCAGGAAGTCGAAGTCCGCGCCTTCGTCAGCCCCCATCACATGTTGATGGTAAAGGCTCGCATAGCCGCTTTCCGGAGCCGCGACAGGCGGGGTCCATGCGGCAAGGCGCCGGTCGATTTCCTCCTGCGGGATATCGAGATGCAAGCGGCGGCGTGGCACGTCGACCTCGATCCAGTCACCGGTCTGGACGATGGCGAGCGGTCCGCCAACAGCGGCTTCCGGTGCGGTGTGCAGGATCACGGTGCCATAGGCCGTGCCGGACATGCGGGCATCGGAAATGCGGATCATGTCCTTGATGCCCTTGCGCAGCACCTTGGGCGGCAGGCCCATGTTGCCAACTTCCGCCATGCCCGGATAGCCGCGCGGTCCGCAGTTCTTCATCACCATGATGCAGCTCTCGTCGATGTCGAGATCTTCGTCATTGATGCGGGCCTTGTAGTCGTCGATATCCTCGAAGACGACCGCGCGGCCACGGTGCTGCATCAGGTGCTCGGATGCAGCCGACGGCTTCAGCACTGCGCCCTTGGGGGCAAGGTTGCCGCGCAGGATCGCAATGCCGCCTGATGCGGTCAGGGCCTTATCGACCGGACGGATAACGTCTTCATTCCAGTTGCGGGCCGGAGCGATTTCTTCTGCCATGGTCCGGCCGGAGACTGTCAGGCTGTCACCATGGAGATGGTTGCCCTCCAGAAGGGACTTCAGCACCACCGGCAGGCCGCCGGCATAGAAGAACTCTTCCATCAGATATTTGCCGGAGGGCATCAGGTTCACGATGGTCGGAATGTCCCGGCCGAACTTGTCCCAATCATCGAGGGTCAGGTCGAGACCGAGGCGGCCTGCGATTGCCAGCAGGTGAACCACCGCATTGGTGGAGCCACCGATGGCCGCATTGGCGCGGATGGCATTTTCAAAGGCCTTGCGGGTCATGATTTCAGAAGGCTTCAGGTCTTCCTTCACCATATCCACGATGCGGCGGCCGGTCAGATGGGCCATCACCCGGCGGCGGCTGTCGACAGCGGGAATGGCGGCATTGCCGGACAGGGCCATGCCGAGCGCTTCCGCCATGCAGGCCATGGAAGAGGCGGTGCCCATGGTGTTGCAGGAGCCGGGGGAGCGGGACATGGCCTGCTCGGCTTCCACGAAATCATCTGTCGTTAGCTCGCCGGACTTTACCATTTCCGAGAACTGCCAGAGAGCGGTGCCCGAGCCGATGTCTTGATTGCGCCATTTGCCGTTCAGCATCGGGCCGCCAGTGACCACGATGGCCGGAATGTCCACGCTGGCAGCTCCCATCAGAAGCGCCGGCGTGGTCTTGTCACAGCCGACCATAAGGACTACGCCATCGAGCGGATTGCCGCGCAGGGCCTCCTCGACGCCCATGGCGCAGAGATTGCGGAACATCATGGCCGTGGGGCGAAGTGAGCTTTCGCCTGGAGAGAACACCGGAAACTCCAGCGGCAGACCGCCTGCCTCGTAGATGCCGTGCTTCACCCGCTGGGCCAGGTCGCGCAGATGCGCGTTACAGGGTGTCAGTTCGGACCAGGTGTTGCAGATGCCGATGACCGGACGGCCATCGAACAGGTCGGCGGGCAGGCCCTGGTTGCGCATCCAGGAGCGGTGATAGATCTGGTCTTTTTCCGTGCCTTCAAACCATTCCTGCGAACGCAGACGTCTGGGCCATTGGGGCAGCTTGCGCATTTTCTTCGTGTCCATTTGGAGTTCTGGAGCTTTTTTGCTCCATCTGGTCAGCCGGGCACATGTGCGTCCGGCTGATGGGATGCATCTTAAAGAGCGGTGACTTTCGTCATGGCCGCAGCTTCGCCTTCACCGGTCATTTTCAGCGGATTGCGCAGAGGCAGACCGAAGGCCGGGGCCGAGATCTCGAACACGTCCCCATCCTGTGTGCGGATCTTGTCCGAGAAGGAGAGGGTTGCCGTGCCGAACATGTGCACATGAACGTCGCCGGGCTTGCGGAATACGTCATATTTGAAGTGGTGGTGTTCCAGGTTGGCCAGCGAATAGGACATGTTCGCCTCGCCGGAAACGAAGGGCTTTTCCCAGAAGGTCTGGCCGTCGCGGATCAGCTTCGAGGTGCCCTCGATGTTCTGAGGCAGGTCGCCGAGCAGGATCTCCGGACCGAATGCCGCCGGGCGCAGCTTGGAATGGGCGAGATACAGATAGTTGATCTGCTCCATCACATGGTCGGAGAACTCGTTGGCGAGCGCAAAGCCAATGCGATAGGGCGTGCCATCATCGCCGATGACGTAGATCCCGGCGATTTCCGGCTCTTCCCCACCATCGAGCGCGAAGTCGGGCGCGTTGAGCGGGGCGCCCGAAGGGACGGCGCAGTAACCGTTGCCCTTGTAGAACCACTCGGGCTGAACGCCGGGCTTGTCACCGTCAGGCTTGCCGCCTTCAAGACCCAGGCGGAACATCTTCATGGAATCGGTCAGTTCTTCCGCGTCGCCTGCCAGCTTCTGGTGCATGGCGTTGCGGGCGGAGGCGGAGCCCAGATGGGTGAGGCCAGTGCCGGTCAGATGAAGGTGAGCCGGATCCGGCGGCAGGATCGGCAGCAGCAGCCGGCCTTCTTCGGCAGCGCGGTGCAGATCAACCGCTTCCCCGACGCCAAGGCTTGCGACCTTGGCTGCGATGGATTGGCCGGAACGGATGCAATCAAGCGCCAGATCGTAGATGGAGGCAACGCCCTTCACCACATAGGCTTCGGTGCCCTCGCGCGCGACGACTGCGGTTGCGCCGTCCGGCATCTGGATTTGTGACAGAAGCATTTGAACCTCTCCACCGCTCACGCGGACTTGTTCTTGTTGTAGACATCGAAGATCACGGCAGCGAGCAGGACAAGGCCCTTGATCATCTGCTGATAGTCGATGCCGATGCCCATGATGGACATGCCATTGTTCATGACGCCCATGATGAAGGCGCCGACCACTGCGCCGACGATCTTGCCAACGCCGCCGGACATGGATGCCCCGCCGATAAACACGGCTGCGATCACATCCAGCTCAAAGGAAACCCCGGCCTTGGGTGTAGCCGTGTTGAGGCGGGCCGCGAAAATCAGACCAGCCAGAGCTGCAAGCATGCCCATGTTGATGAAGGTCAGGAAGGTCAGCCGTTCGGTTTTGATACCGGACAGTTTCGCTGCCTTCTGGTTGCCGCCAAGCGCATAGATCCGGCGCCCAAGAACGGTGCTCTCAGTCAGGAAGGCGTAGATCACCGTCAGAATGCCCATGGTGATCAGAACATTGGGCAGGCCGCGGAAGGTCGACAGCTTGTAGGACACGAAGATGATCGCGCCTGCCACCAGAACGTTGCGCAGAACAAAGAAGCTGAATGGCTCGCCTTCGATGCCATATGCCTTGTTTCTGGTGCGCGCCCGCATGCCGAGCCAGACCAGTACAGCAGCGATTGCAATGCCTGCGACAACCGCAAGACCGTTCATGCGCTGCAAGCCGAAGATCGACTTGATGAAGGGCAGAAGGTCCGGGATGAAGCCGGTGGAAAGCGCCTGGAATTCGCGCGGGAACGGGCCAACCGATTGGCCTTCCAGCAGCCACAGGGATGCTCCGCGGAAGACGAGCATGCCTGCGAGCGTCACGATGAAGGACGGGATCTTCCAGAAGGCGACCCAGTAGCCCTGTGCCGCTCCGATCAAGATGCCGACCACCAGACACACGGGGATCGTCATATAGACGGACCATTGCCATTCCACCATCATCACAGCGGCCAACGCGCCGACGAAGCCGACAACGGAGCCCACGGACAGATCAATATGCCCTGCCACAATGACGAGCAGCATGCCGAGGGCCATAATGATGATATAGCTGTTCTGCAGGAACAGGTTCGTAATGTTGACGGGCTTTAAAAGCGTTCCGTCGGTAATGACTTGAAAGAACGCCATGATGGCGATCAGGGCCAGCAGCATGCCGTAGTCACGCAGGTGGCTCGCAAGATAACTGGCCACCGAAGCGCCGCCATGCGTCTTTTCAGCAAGGTCCGTGCTCATTCTCAACTCCTCACGATGAACGACATGATGCGCTCCTGGCTTGCCTCAGCGGCAGCCAGTTCCCCAACCAGGGCACCTTCGTTCATCACGTAAATCCGGTCACACATGCCCAACAACTCGGGCATTTCAGAAGAGATCATCAGAACGCCGCGGCCTTCGTCGGCCAGCTTGTTCATGATGCCGTAAATTTCGAACTTCGCGCCCACGTCGATCCCGCGGGTCGGTTCGTCCAGAATCAGAACCTGCGGCTCGGTGAAGAGCCACTTGGACAGAACAACCTTCTGCTGGTTTCCACCAGATAGGTTCACGACCTTCTGGTAGACGCCTGGCGTACGGATGTTCATGGCTTGCCGGTAGCCTTCGGCCACAGTCTGCTCATGAGCTTCGTTCAGAACACCGGCGCGCGAGATGCCTTCCAGATTGGCGAGGCTGATGTTCTTCTGGATGGTTTCGTCCAGGACCAGCCCAAGTGCCTTGCGGTCTTCCGTGACATAAGCAAGGCCTGACGCGATGGCGGATGACACTGTTGAGACGTCGATCGGCTTGCCATGCAGATGGGCTTCGCCAGAAATGTTCTGGCCATAGCTGCGCCCAAAGAGGCTCATTGCAAGCTCTGTCCGCCCAGAGCCCATCAGTCCGGCAATGCCGACGATTTCTCCCTTCCGGACGTGGAAACATGCCTTGCGGATGATCTGCCGTTCCGCATGCTCGGGATGATAGACTGTCCAGTCTTTCACCGCGAACAGCACCTCGCCAATAGAGCGCACGCGCTCCGGATAACGGTGGGCCATGTCCCGGCCAACCATGTCCCGGATAATGCGCTCCTCATTGATTTCGGACTTGGCTGCCTGCAGGGTCGAGACCGTCGTTCCGTCCCGGATGACCGTGATCCTGTCGGCAACACGTTCCACCTCATTCAGCTTGTGGCTGATCAGGATCGACGTGATGCCCTGAGATTTCAGTTCCAGTAAGAGATCCAGAAGGGCCTGACTGTCGGCTTCCGAAAGCGCTGCGGTCGGCTCATCCAGGATAAGCAGCTTGACTTCCTTGGCCAAGGCCTTGGCGATCTCAACGAGCTGCTGCTTACCGACACCGAGCTTGTCGACGAGGGTTGTCGGCGCTTCCCGGAGGCCAACCTTGCGCAGCAGCGTTTCCGTCTTGCGGAATGTTTCCTGCCAGTCGATCACGCCGCGGCTGGCGACTTCGTTGCCTAGGAACAGGTTTTCCGCAATGGATAGGAGTGGCACCAGGGCCAGTTCCTGATGGATGATGATGATGCCCTGTTTCTCGCTGTCGGAAATCCCGGAGAATCGGGCCTCTGATCCCTCGAACAGGATTTGGCCTTCGTATTCTCCGTAAGGATAGACACCTGACAGCACTTTCATCAGGGTTGATTTTCCGGCGCCGTTTTCTCCGACTACCGCGTGAATTTCGCCTGCATTCACCTCAAGATTGACACTGTCCAGAGCTTTGACGCCCGGGAAGGTCTTGGTGATGTTCTGCATTCTCAAGAGGGTCGACATGACACCTGCGCACCCGTTGGCAATAAGGAACCTGCCCGCCCGGCCTGTGGCCAGGCGGGCAGGTCTGTTGCGTTGAACCGCTTACTTCACCTGATCTTCGGTGTAGTAGCCGCTGCCGATCAGGATTTCCTTCCAGTTGGAAGCATCCACGGAGACCGGCTCAAGCAGGTAAGACGGAACGACCTTTACGCCGTTGTCATAGGTGGTTGTGTCGTTGATTTCCGGCTCAGAACCGCCAAGAACCGCGTTGACCATACCGACGGTGACACGCGCCAGTTCACGGGTGTCCTTGAACACGGTCGAGTACTGTTCGCCAGCCAGGATGGACTTGACCGACTGAACTTCCGCGTCCTGACCAGTCACGATCGGCATCTTGAGATCGCCGGAGCCGTAACCAACGCCCTTGAGGGACGACAGGATGCCGATGGACAGGCCGTCATACGGAGACAGTACGCCATTGACCTGTTTGTCGGTGTAGTGAGCGGACAAAAGGTTGTCCATGCGGGCCTGAGCGACAGCGCCGTCCCAGCGCAGGGTGCCGACCTTGTCCATGCCCATCTGGCCGGAGGCAATGTTGACCGTACCGGCGTCGATCAGCGGCTGCAGGACGGACATGGCGCCATTGTAGAAGAAATAGGCGTTGTTATCGTCCGGAGAACCGCCGAAGAGCTCGACGTTGTACGGGCCGTCGCCGAAGCGTTCCTTCAGACCGTTGACCAGCGAAGTTGCCTGCTGCACGCCGACCTTGAAGTTGTCGAAGGTGGCGTAATAGTCGACGTTGCCGCTTTCACGAATGAGACGGTCATAAGCGATGACCTTGATGCCGGCAGCGGATGCGTTTTCCAGCGCGTTGGACAGCGTGGTGCCGTCAATCGCAGCGATGACCAGGACGTCGACGCCCTTGGTGATCATGTTCTCGATCTGGGCGAGCTGGTTCGGAATGTCGTCTTCCGCATACTGTAGGTCGGTGGTGTAGCCGGCGGCCTGGAACTGCTCGACCATGGAGTTGCCGTCTGAAATCCAGCGTGCGGACGACTTGGTCGGCATGGAGATGCCCACGAGACCATCGGCCAGCGCAGGCACTGCAGACATGGATACAGAAAGAGCGAGTGCAGCCGCAGCCGCTTTCAAAAATTTCATGATGTCCTCCCATCGAAATGGCTGGGCCGTTTGCCGGATCCTCCGGCCTTAGCGGCTGGGCGGCTTACCGGGAGCGCACCACTGCGGTCTCCCGTTCTGTCGCATCAGTCCGGCACGGCCTGCCATAGACGAAGGCACGTTAGTGCGGGAAGCTATATCAAACAAATCAGTATTTATGATTTTATTATATCGTTATTGATATGATAATGAGTGCCTTGCACCTAAGGTTGAAAAGGGGACGCCAATACCATGCCCAAACGAAAAGGCCTGGATCCGCTGCTGCAGCTGGCCGAGGCAAAAACGGCTGACCGGTTCCTGAAAAAGGGGCTTCGTCTCGCGCATCTGCGCCTTATTCTTGCGGTCGAGCGCACAGGGCATCTCAGCAGGGCGGCGGACCTTCTGGCCACTTCCCAGCCGGCTGCCTCCCGTCTCCTGACCGAGATGGAGCAGATCACCGGCGTCAAGCTGGCGGAGCGGCAGGGACGAGGCATGACCTTGACGCTTTATGGCGAGAGGCTGGCCGTCCGGGCGCGGCTGGTTCTTCGGGAGCTGGACGAAGCGGACCGTGAACTGGAGAATCTGAAGAGCGGTCTTGCGGGGACTGTATCCATAGGCGCTGTGACTGGTGCCGCCGTGGAATATGTGCTTCCGGCCATTCGGCAGACCCGTGTCACCCATCCGCTGGTCAATGTTAGCGTGGAGGTGAACACGAGCGACGTGCTGACGGCCGCCCTGGATGACGGGCGCATAGATTTCTTCATCGGACGAGTGCCTGCTGGAAGTGATCCGCGCGGCTATGAGGCGCGCTATCTGGATCAGGAGCCTCTGCGGCTGATTGTTCGTGCAGAACACCCGCTTACCCGGATGAAGGACCTCACCTTAAGGGATTGCATCGCTTATGATTGGGTTCTCCAGCCTGAGGGGGCAATGTTGCGGGTGGCCGTGGAAACTTATCTGCGCGACAGGGGCATTCCCTATCCGGCCAAGGTGCTCAATACCAGCTCCATCCTTTTGACGCTGATGGTGATCTGCCAGACCAACGCGATCACGATCGTCGCCGGACCGGTCGGCGATTTCTTCACCGCCGGTGTTGGTGCCGATGCCCGCATCGCGTCTCTGGACATCGTAGGTGATGTCGCGATTCAGCCTTATTCGCTGATCAAGCTGGCAAACAGGAAACTCGCGCCTGTCGCGCAGAATTTCCATGACCTCATCCTGTCTCGCGCCTCAGTCCGGGAGTGACGCCTGTCAGGCCTTGCCGGCAACCCGTTCCGCACCCACGATGATGACCTTACGCATGGCCGCGGAAGCAGCGTCCTGATCGCGTGCTGCTATGGCATCGACTATGGCCCGGTGGTTTCCGGCGTTACGGGCAATATCCTCCGGATTTGAGGCTGGTGAACTGCGATGGAAAATGCGGTTCAGCGCAGCGCCGATCAGAGAGCCGACAGACCACATGAACGGGTTCTTGGACATGCCCAGAACCGCCAGGTGAAGCTTGAGGTCGGCCCTGACAAACTCAGTGCTGCTTTCAGCAGCGGCCATGTCGTCCGCATGCTTGTACAGCTCGGCAATATCCTCGGCACTCGCGTGCAGAGCCGCCATAGCTGCTGCCGCTGGTTCCAATGTTAGGCGGACGTCCACGAGATGCTTGAAGAGATCCTCGTTGGAGGAATACTTGAAGTGCCAGGACAGGACATCGCTGTCGAAAAGATTCCAGCGCTTGCGGTCGGTAACCCGCGTGCCGATCCGGGCGCGGGCTTCAACCAGGCCTTTCGCCGCCAGTGTCTTCATGGCCTCCCGCAGCACGGTTCTGGAGACATGAAACCGCTGTTCGAGTTCCGCGTCTCCCGGCAAAGTCGATCCGACCGGGAAAACACCTGCCACGATCTCTCCTCCAAGCTCTGCGACCACATGGGCGTGGCTCGTCCGGGGTTTCCGGCTGGCGTGATCTGGGGAGAGAAGTTCAAACAAGGGTCTATGCTGTCCTGTGTGCTGGGGCGATGCCTCTTGAGGATGCCCAGGTTAACCCCTTTTGGAGCAAAATGAACAAGAGCAGAAGCAGGCCAATCACGATTTTGGTCCACCAGCTCGACAGACTGCCATCGAAAATGATGTAGGTCTGGATGAGTCCCATGATGAAGACACCAAACAAGGTGCCTGCAATATAGCCGCTGCCGCCTGTCAGCAAGGTGCCGCCAATCACAACTGCTGCAATGGCATCCAGTTCCACACCTACGGCGGACAGGGAATATCCAGCGGATGTGTAGAGGGAAAACACGATGCCGGAAAGACCTGCAAGAAAACCAGACAGTGCATAGATGCCGATGGTTGTCACGGCGATGGGAACGCCCATCAGCCGGGCGGTGGCCTGACCGCCGCCGAGAGCATAGACGTTTGAACCGAAGCGGGTTCTGTGGGCAATCAGCATGCCGACACCGACTGTGACCAGCATGATCCCGCCAATAAGGGTCAAGCGGCCTTTGCCGGGCATCCGCCAGAACAGCTCCTGAAGCGTTCCATAGAACTCATGGGAGATTGGTACTGAATCCGTCGAGAGCACAAAGGCAAGGCCGCGCGCAAGGAACATCCCGGCAAGTGTCACGATGAAGGCCGGCATCTCGAGGAAATGGATGACTGCTCCCATGGCCGCACCAAAGAGGCAGGTGATCAGCAGAACCATGGCAAAGACGGTCATGGGATGCAGGCCGGTGTTCTTCAGCATGACCGCAATGAAGACACCGGTGAAGGCAATCACCGAGCCTATCGACAGATCGATACCGCCAGAAATGATGACAAAGGTCATCCCCACGGCCGCGATGCCCAGAAAGGCATTGTCTGTCAGCAAGTTGCCGATAACCCGCGTGGACAGCATGGCGGGGAACTGCGTGTAGCAGAGCGCGTAGGCCAGCACGAAGATGACCAATGTGGCAACGAAGGGAAGGTGGCGGGTCTTCATGGCTTCACCAGAATTCTCGTTTCGCCTTGTCCGCTCTTGCGGCGGGCCGATTTGAGGCGGGTGCGCAGGGCGGGCGATTGGATCAGAAGGATCAGGATGATGATCAGGGCCTTGATCACGAGATTGAATTCCGGCGGGAACCCGGAAATCAGGATGCTCGTGTTGACCGACTGGATGATCATGGCGCCCATCATCGATCCGAGGAGGGTGAAGCGGCCGCCGAGCAGCGAGGTGCCGCCAATGACCACGGCAAGGATCGCATCCAGCTCCAGCCAGAGGCCCGCGTTGTTTGCGTCGGCGCCTTTGATGTCTGCTGCCGCAATCGTCCCTGCAGCTGAAGCGCAGAGCCCGGCAATCATATAGACGCAGACTAGCAGAATGCCGCTGTTCACACCGGAGAGGGTACTTGCCCGGCGGTTGATGCCGATGGCCTCGATCAGCATACCGAGAGCTGTCCGCCTTACCAGGATCATGGCCAGCGCGGCTGCCGTGATCCAGATGACAATGGGTGTCGGCACCGTGAAAAGCGCGCCGCTGCCCAGAAAGACAAGGTTCTCGTTGGTAAACGTGAGGATCGTGCCCTCGGTAATCAGCTGGGCGATGCCGCGGCCCGCGACCATGAGGATCAGCGTGGCGATAATCGGCTGAATTCCAGCGACGGCGACCAGCAGACCGTTCCAGAGCCCGCAGGCGAGCCCAACCGCAAGAGCGAGGGTCACGGCCTGAAGAGCGCTGCCGGTCGCTGTGACGGTGGCAGCTGCAACGGCGCCGCAAATCGCCATGACCGCGCCGACCGACAGGTCAATGCCCTTGGTCGCGATCACCAGCGTCATGCCGATTGCCAGAAGGGCGACGGGGGCGCCGCGGTTCAAGATGTCGATCAGGCTGCCATAGAGGCGGCCATTTGCCATTTCGATGCTCAGGAAACCCGGGAACAGGAAGGCTGACAGTCCGAGAACGGCCAGAAGTGTAATGATCTGAGGGGCGTACCTGACTCCGGGAAGGGTCGTCTGGGGTGTCATTCCGCAAGCTCCTGCACCGCTAGGCCGCTGCCAGCGATGGCGTCAACCACCGCTGATGTGGTGATGTCTTTGCCCGCCAGTTCCGCGACATGCTTCCGGTCGCGGACCACGATGATCCGGTGGCTGTAGACAGTCAGCTCTTCCAGTTCGGAGGAAATGACCAGCAGGGACATGCCCTGGTCGCAGAGATCTTCAATCAGGCGGATGATCTCGGCATGCGCGCCCACGTCAATACCACGGGTCGGCTCGTCCAGGATCAGGAAACGGGGATGAGTGGCGAGCCAGCGGGCCAGGATCGCCTTTTGCTGGTTGCCGCCGGACAGCTGCCCAATGGGCTTTTCCCTGTCGGTGGTCCGGATGTCCAGCGCCTTGATGTATTTGTCGGCAATGGCGTTCTGTTCCTTGCGCGGGATCGGCTTGGTCCAGCCGCGCAGGGCCTGAAGGGCAAGGATGATGTTTTCCCGGATCGAGAGATCGGCGATGATGCCATCCACCTTGCGGTCTTCCGGGCAAAAGCCAAACCCTTGCAGCACGGCAGAGCGCGGGGTCGGCAATGAGACCTCGGTGCTTCCAATCATAGCCTTGCCGCTGTCGGCGGCGTGAATGCCGAAGAGGGTCTCGGCAGTCTCTGTCCGGCCGGAGCCGAGGAGACCGGCAATGCCGACGGCTTCGCCCTTGCGGATTTCCAGATCGAACGGTTCGATCCTGCCCTTCCGGCCAAAGCCCTTGAAGGAGAACTGCACCGGGCCGGCGCTGGAGTGAACCTTGCCGTGCTCTCTGGTTTCTTCTTCCAGTTCGCGGCCCAGCATCATGGCGACCAGTTCCAGGCGGCCAAGGCCTTCCGCAGGACGGGTTCCAACCTTTTGTCCATTGCGCAGAACGGTAATCGTGTCGCTGATCTCGAACACCTGGTCGAGGAAGTGGGAAATGAAGACAATGCCGAGGCCGCGGGCCTTGAGACGCCGGACCACATCGAACAGCAGCCGGACCTCGTGGGCGTCCAGACTGGCGGTCGGCTCATCCAGGATCAGGACCTTTCCGGACAGATCGACCGCCCGGGCGATGGCAATGATCTGCTGAATGGCCACGGAGTAGCTGCCAAGGTCCTCCGTTACATCGATGTGAAGATCATACTCGGCCAGCAGTGCGGCGGCCTCTCGGTTCATCTTGCGGCTGTCGACCACGCCGAAACGGGTAGGCTGGCGCCCAAGGTACATGTTTTCTGCCACGGTCAGGTTCGGAAGGAGATTGACCTCCTGATAAACGGTGCCAATGCCGTGGTCCTGTGCATCCTGCGTGCTGCGCGGTGTAATCGCGGTGCCGTCGAGCAGGATTGAACCGCCTTCCGGCCTGTAGACCCCGGTGAGGCATTTGATCAAGGTGGACTTGCCCGCACCATTTTCGCCAAGGAGAGCATGAACCTCTCCCGCCTTGAGCACGAAGTCGACGTTGTCGAGCGCCAGAGCTCCGGGGAAGGACTTTGTAATGCCCATGCCGTGCAGCAGCGGCACATCAGCACCGGCAGACGGCTGACGTTGAGGGGAGGGCGTGGGGTTTGGCACCGTCCAGCTCCAGGTAAATGTATTTGGTCAAACAGAAACGGACCAGACAGGGTTCTCCTGTCTGGTCCGTGGCGCTGGGCTTAGTAGCCGAGGCCCTTCTTTTCTTCGTAGACTTTCTTGGGGTCGTCAGCCTGGGTGTAGAGCTTGGACTCGGTCTGGATGAACTTCGGAGGCAGGGTGCCGTCCTTGAAGAAGGCGTCCAGAGCATCGTAGGCCGGGCCAGCCATGTTCGGGGTCAGCTCGACGGTGGCGTTGGCTTCACCGGCTGCCAGAGCGAGGAAGATATCCGGAACAGCGTCGATGGAGACGACGAGAATGTCCTTGCCCGGCTGGAGGCCTGCTTCCTTGATGGCCTGGATGGCGCCGACGGCCATATCGTCGTTATGAGCGTAGAGGGCGCAGATGTTCTTGCCGCCGTCTTCTGCCTTCAGGAAGCTTTCCATGACTTCCTTGCCCTTGGTGCGGGTGAAGTCGCCGGTCTGGCTGCGGATGATCTTGAGGTTGTCATGACCTGCCAGGGCCTGCTCGAAGCCATTCTTGCGATCGATGGCGGGAGAGGAGCCGGTCGTACCCTGAAGTTCGACAACGTTGCAGGGCTTGCCGTTGACTTCGGTGACCAGCCAGTCGCCTGCGACCTTGCCTTCATGAACCAGATCAGAACCGACAGCGGTCAAATAAAGGTCCTTGTCGCTGTCGACCATGCGGTCGAGCAGAACGACCGGGATCTCGGCTTCTTTGGCTTCCTTGAGAACGGCATCCCAGCCAGTTGCAACCACAGGTGCGACCAGGATAGCATCAACACCCTGAGCAATGAACGAGCGCAGAGCCTTGATCTGGTTTTCCTGCTTCTGCTGAGCGTCGGCGAACTTGAGGTCGATGCCGCGCTGTTCAGCTTGCTGCTTGGTCAAGGTCGTTTCTGCAGCGCGCCAGCCGGACTCGGATCCGATCTGCGAAAAGCCGACGGTCAAGGCGAGTGCAGAAGTTGAGGCGAGCGAAAGGGTGGCCAGGAGTGTGGCTCCCGCCAGAACAGTCTTAAAAGTCATTGGTTCCTCCCAGAACAACATATGTGACCGAAGTCAGTCTCTTAAAAATCATATAGTATTACTTTTGTAAAGTGAGAAAGAGGTGCTGCAGCTGGTATTCCCACTCAGGTTGCAGGCAAGGTCGCGCAACGGCAACAAAGGAGAGGTATTCGGGGGGGGATTGGTCGCGAGTTTCCGATCTCGGTAACCAGGCAGAAGTCATTGAGAGTGAACAAAAAACACTGACTTACGTCCAGATTAACGGATCGTTGGATCCCACTTTTCTGAAGTGAGCTGGGTTTATCTAAGGTAGGTGAGGACTCTCAGGCTATGTCTTGTCGTTCGTAGCTTCGACAGCAAGGGTTGTCATGTCCACTGAAGTGAGGGCAGTGCCGAGATCGCTGACTGTTGCCATACAAACTTCTTAATCGCTTGTAGAAAGCTCGTCTGTCGAGGCTTTAATGCCTGAGTTGCGCTGCAGAGCGGGAAACTGATTCTACTACTGAATAAAACCATGTATGTATATATTCGTATTTACGATGCTCTAAGCGACTTAAATGTGAAAATATCCTAAAAAAAGTCATCTTACAGAATAAAATTGAATAAATTTATCAAATTTTTCCAGCTTTTATTTCTTGACCATTTCAGACTTTTATTTCCATTCTTTTCTCATGTTGCGTTCAAACGTATCGATGTGGTCATTTTGTTACAATCTTCTGTCTTGAGCTTTAAGGCATGTCTCTATATGCCTGTGCGGCGCCTTGCGGAAAGGTGAGCAGTGGATGGTGGGCTGTGCTGGCTCGTGGCGGTACTTTCGCGGAATGGCGGAAGCCGCGCTTCTCCGCAACGCAGATTGTTAGTCCGGTTCCGTAGAGCTGGATGAGTTCTGTGCGAAAGTAGATGTATGAAGCGGAAATCGGCTCTCAAGGCCACTGTCAAAGTCCTCGGTTTTCTTGCGCTTGCCGCAGCGGGAGGCCTGACTTGGGCCTATGCGACCGGCCGTCTTGAAGAACGGGATCCGCTCGCCGGATACATGGTTTCAACCCTGACCAAGGGAAGGGTCGAAGAGACGGTTCTCGCTACCGGTATTCTCAAGCCGAAAAACCTTGTCGCCGTCGGCGCGCAGGCGTCCGGGCGGATTACGGCACTTCATGTCGCGCTTGGGCAGGAGGTGAAGGCTGGAGATCTCGTCGCCGAGATTGATTCCGTCAGTCAGGAGAATGCTCTTCTAGAGGCAGAGGCCGCCAGGGCGAAGACAGAGGCGGAACTTGCCGAAAAAGAAGCGGAACTGGTTCTGGCGCGGCAGACACTGAAGCGGGAACAAAGCCTCGCAAACATGAAGATTTCCGCAACCTCGGACCTGGACAGCGCGGTTGCAGGCGAAAAGACGATACTGGCTCAGATCGAAGCTTTGAAAGCCGAAATCAAGTCGGCAGACGTTGCTGTCGCGGCTGCCGAAGTTGATCTTGGATATACCAAGATCAAGGCTCCTTCCGATGGAACGGTTCTCGCGATTGTCAGCCAGGAAGGCCAGACAGTGAATGCGGTGCAGTCAGCTCCGACAATCATCGTGTTGGGCGACTTGAACACCATGGCTGTCCGGACCGAAATTTCCGAAGCCGACATCGTCAAGATCAAGCCAGGGCTACCGGTGACCTTCTCGGTTATGGGGGCGCCGGATGTTACCTATTCAGCAAAGCTGGAGACCATCGAGCCTGCGCCTGAATCCATTGTGGATGATAGCAGCCTGCCGTCTTCCTCGTCCTCTTCCTCGACTTCGACATCTGCGGTCTATTACATCGGGGTGTTTCACGTGCCCAACCCGGATGGTGACCTGCGAACCTACATGACTGCGGATGTGCGGATTCGGCTTGGGCTGGCGGAGAACGTGCTGACCGTTCCTTCTTCCGCTCTGCAAAGCAGGGATGCGGACGGACGCTATATGGTTCTCGTCGCTGCGAAGGACGGCAGCATGGAGAACCGGAAGGTGGAGATCGGTCTGAATGACAAGATCACTGCGGAGGTCCTGTCCGGGCTTTCTGAGGGAGAGCGCGTGATCTCAGGTCAGAAGGCGGCCGGGGCATCTACAGCGACGGCTCAGCGCGGCGGTCCTCCGCCGATGGGTCTTTAAGGAGCGCCGTCATGCTCAAACTGCGCGGTGTCGGCAGAGCCTATCCCTCCGGAGAGGGGACGGTGCAGGTTCTCAAGGGCATTGATCTGGACATCGGCCGTGGCGAGTTTGTGGCCATTGTCGGCCAGTCCGGATCGGGTAAGTCGACGCTTATGAACATCCTCGGTTGCCTGGACCGGCCTTCGAGCGGCAGCTACGAGGTCAATGGCATCGAGATCTCGATGCTGGAGCCCGACGATCTGTCCCGTCTGCGGCGGGAACATTTCGGCTTTATTTTTCAGCGTTATCATCTTCTTCCCGAGTTGAATGCTATCGGCAATGTCGAAATTCCGGCGATTTACGCCGGGGTCGATGCACGTCATCGCCGGGAAAGGGCCATTTCCTTGCTGGAGCGTCTTGGTCTTGGGGACCGGACGACGCACCGGCCTGGCCAGCTTTCGGGCGGGCAGCAACAGCGGGTCTCCATTGCCCGCGCGCTTATGAACGGGGCGGATGTCATCCTTGCCGACGAGCCGACTGGCGCACTGGACAGTCAGAGCGGCGCGGATGTGCTTGCAGAGCTGAAAGCACTGCACGCCGTTGGGAAGACAATTATTCTTGTCACGCACGATGCCGATATCGCCTCGCGGGCGGAACGGATCATCGAAATACGCGACGGTATGATCATCTCGGACAGTCCGAACCCGGAGCCTTCCGCCGGTCAACCTCGGTCTGCCGAGATGGCGGGCGCAGAAGGGTCACCGGAGAAGGCCAGTAACCAGATGAACTGGTTCCGTGCAAGGATTGACCGGGCAGGAGAAGCCCTGCGAATGGCGGTCAGGTCGATGCTGGCGCGTAAGGTCCGGGCTTTGCTGACCATGCTCGGGATTGTTATCGGCATTGCCTCCGTGGTCTGTGTCGTCGCGCTGGGAACGGGGTCGCAGCAAAAGGTTTTGGAGAATATCAGCAGCCTTGGCACCAACACGCTGGAGATCTTTCCCGGAAAGGACTTCGGCGATATGCGGTCCGGAAAGATCACAACACTTGTTGTGGCGGATGCTGATCAGCTTGCCCGCCAGCCTTATGTGGCGGCAGTCACTCCTACCGTTTCGACGAGCGCAACGCTGCGCCGCGGAAATGTCGAGGCGACAGGTCAGATCAGCGGTGTCGGAGCGGGATACTTCCTTGCCAAAGGTTTGACCCTGGAAGAAGGCCGCTTCTTCGATGTATCAAGCGTTTCTGGCCGTCAGCCGGATGGGGTGATCGACGAGAATACGCGTAAATCCTTGTTCGCAGACCATGCCGGAAGCGTGATCGGGCAGGTCATTCTTGCGGACAATGTTCCTGTGCGCGTGGTTGGTGTTGTCGCGAAGCAGCAGGGGTTCGGGGATAGCCAGAACCTTTCCGTCTATCTGCCCTACACTGCTGTTCAAACCCGTCTTCTCGGCAGCACGAGCCTGCGCAGCATCACGGTACGTGTTTCCGATGAGGTTGATATGAGCGTTGCGGAACAAGCCGTGACCGAGTTCCTGACCCGGCGCCACGGAACCAAAGACTTCTTCATTCTCAACACCGACGACATCCGGAAAACCATCACCAGCACAACCCAGACCCTGGCCCTGCTGATCTCTGCCATTGCGGTGATCGCGCTGATCGTCGGCGGAATTGGTGTGATGAACATTATGCTGGTCACCGTGTCCGAGAGGATCTCGGAGATAGGTGTCCGAATGGCGGTCGGGGCACGTCAGGGCGACATTCTGCAGCAATTCCTCATTGAGGCGGTGCTGGTCTGCCTGATTGGCGGCGTGCTCGGCATAAGCCTCGCGCTGGCGTTCGGATATGGCTTCAGTCTGCTCAGCACAAACTTCCAGCTTATCTATTCGGCCCAGTCGATGGTGGCAGCCTTTGCTGTCTCCAGCCTGATCGGGGTCGTGTTCGGCTATTTGCCAGCCCGTAATGCGGCGCGCCTCGACCCGGTTGCCGCACTCTCGGGAACACGTTGAAATCTGGCTCCGGTCCGCAGAAAGCTGCGGACCGGAGTGGGCAAGTTCGGGCTGCTTCAGTTCGTCCGGTGCCTCAAGGTGGAGGCAAGGCTATGTATATGCTCCGCGCCAATGCCGCAGCAGCCGCCGACCATTGTCGCGCCCGCTTCCACCCACTCACAGGCAAAGCCGGTATAACTTGCCCCGGTGAGATCGGCCCGCGTGCCATGCAGCTTGCCGTTTGCCGCACCGTCGTCAGCCTCCGAATCCAGGGCATTCGCATAGACGCCGATTTCAAGTGCAACGCCTTTCTGACCGAAAACAGCAGAGGCAACCTTGACTGCATTGGCCATGACTTCCGGTTTTGCGCAGTTGAAGAGAAGGGCGGACGCACCTGACGAGGCAGCCCACTCCGCCGCTGCTGCTACGGTTTCCCCGCCACGCAGTTTCGGATTGGAGATAGCTTCCGCCGTGTCGCTATCCTCAAGGGTGAAGGAGATCCAGAAGGGCTTGCCGGTGCTGGCTGTGGCCTGACGAACGGCTTCGCCTTCCGCGATCAGGCTCAGAGTCTCGCCGAGCCAGACGTCGGAATAGGGCGCAAGCTCTTCCACGAGAACGGAGAGATAGTCTTGTACGCGGGCGGGATCGAAGTTTTCGGGCTCATAAGAGCCGAAAATCGGCGGCAATCCGCCCGCCACGAGCACCTTGCGGGAGGTTTCGGCATCGGCAGCCTCCCGTGCCAGACGCCCGGACAGGGCGATCAGGCGTCTGCCTTCTTGCTGAAACCGCTCCTCACCAATGTGGTAGGGCACGAGGGCATAGCTGTTGGTGGTCACGACGTCTGCGCCCGCCTGGATGAAATCCTCATGCACCTGACGGACGATGTCCGGTGTGTTGATGAGAGCAAGGGCCGACCACTCCGGCTGCTTCAGCTCGGCGCCAAGACGCAGCAGTTCGCGGCTCATGCCGCCATCAAGGATCCGGATCTTGCCGGTCATTGTGTGTTCCTTCTCGTGTGTGCCTCAAGGCTCCGCAGCGTTTAGCGGCGGATAGGCACTTGATGCTCGATATGCCTGAAGACTCTTGTCAGGATGAGAGTCAGGCAGACGTAAAAAACAGTGACGACAAGCAGCGGCTCATAGACGAGCAGCGTATCTTGCCGGACCTTGTAAGCGACCGCATAGAGATCCATCACCGTGACCGTGAAGGCGAGAGGTGTGGATTTCAGCTGCAGAACAATTTCGCCCGTAATGCTGGGAAGAGCTGTGCGGATGGCGCGCGGCAGCCAGATGCGGCGCAGCAGCAACGCGGGAGTCATACCGAAGGCGCGGCCTGCTTCCAGCTCTCCCTTCGGCACGCTGAGCAGCGCGCCGCGCAGGATCTCCGCCTGATAGGCGGCGTGGTTCAGGGTGAAGCTGACAGCTGCAAAGAAGAACCCTTCGCGCAGAACCGGCCACAGGAAACTGCCGCGCAATCCTGGCACCATCGGCAGCAGGGAACCGACGCCGTAGTAAAGCAGCCAGAGCTGGATCAGCAGGGGCGTGCCCCGGAAGAAGCCGCAATAGCCGCGTGCCAGGAGCTTCAACCAGCGCGGACTGGAGACTTGAGCAAGGGCAAGGCCAATCGCAAGCGTGAACCCGCAGACAACGGAAATCACAAGCAGGGCTACCGTTTGCCATGCGCCTGAAAGAAGCAGAGGGGCGTATTGGGCGATCCAGCTGAAATCCATATCCGTCCTCCCTCAGTGCGGCAGCGGCTGGCCGCGCCGGGCACGGCGTTCCAGCAGGTTGAAAAGGCGGGTGGAGAGAAGGCTGATCACCAGATAGATCGCTGCGGCGGCCAGGAAGAACAGGAAATAGTGCTTGGTGTTTCCCGCCGCAATCCGGGTTGCGAGCGCAAGCTCCTGATAGCCGAGAACGGCGATCAATGCGCTGTCCTTGGTTACGGACATCCAGAGGTTCGCCAGACCCGGGAGCGCATTGGGGATCATCGCAGGCAGGATGACCCTACGGAAGCGTAAGGAGGGGCGCATGCCGAAAGCTGCGGCGGCTTCGATCTGGCCGGTTGGAACGGCGAGGATCGCGCCGCGGAACACTTCCGTCATATACGCGCCCTGGACGATCCCGAGCACGGCAACAGCGGCGATGAAGCCGTTGACTTCGACCGGCGGCAGTCCAAGGCCGGCTAGAAGCCGGTTCAATCCGTCGGTGCCCGCATAATAGAGACCGATGATCAGAATCAGCTCGGGGATGGCCCGGATGCCTGTGGTGTAGCCATCCAGCAGCAACGCCGATATCCTGCCGCCCTTCAGCTTGCCCCAGGCGCCCATAAGGCCAAGGGCCATACCGGTCAGATAGGCGCCGAAGGAAATGGCAAGGGTCGAGGCCGCGCCAGCCAGAAGCACGCCGCCCCATCCGGGTGGATAGGGTGCCAGAAGCTCAAGATAGGACAGGTTCGCCATGCCGCCTCGAAGGAGTGCAAGGGAGCGGCGGCTGCCGCTCCCAAGAGGTCACGGTTCCGGATCAGTCGCCGTAGACGTCGAATGAGAAGTACTTGTCGGTGATTTCCTTGTACTTCCCGCTGGCGCGGACGGCAGCGATGGCCTTGTTCAGCTTTTCCTTCAGTTCCGTGTCGTCCTTGCGCAGACCACCGCCGACGCCCTCACCGAGAATGGCCGGATCGTCCTTGACGTTGCCCTTGTCCTCGCAGCAGCCGCTGCCGAAATCGGACTTCAGGAATTCTTCCAGCGCCATGGAGTCGCCAAAGACATAGTCGATACGTCCAGCCGCCAGATCCTGGAAGGCTTCATCCAGGGTGGCGTAGGTCTGCTCGTCCGCCTTGTCCTTGAAATACTTGGCGTAGTAGTTCGACTGAATGGTCGACACCTGGATGCCGATGATCTTGCCCGCAACATCATCGGGACCGGCGCCAATGTTGCCGTCCTTGTAGCCGATCAGTTTGCTCGGGGTCTTGTAGTACTTGTCCGTGAAGTCGATGATCTTCTGGCGGTCCTCAGTGATGGACATGGACGACCAGATGACGTCGAACTTCTTGGCTTCAAGAGCCGGGATCAAGCCATCCCAGGACATGTCGACAGTGGAGCAGGTTTCCTGCATTTCCGCGCAGACAGCGTCCATCAGCTCGATCTCCCAGCCGACCCACTTGCCCGAAGCGTCCTTGGTGAAGAAGGGAGGATAGGGCTCGTTCATGATGCCGAAGCGCACTTCGGCAGAGGCGGACAGAGTGGTGGCTGCGAGGGCTGCGCCTGCAAGGAGGCCGGAAAGAAGCTTCTTCATGAAGAATATCCGTTGGTTGAGATGGATCTGGGATCAGTTTCTGAGATTGGCGGTAAAGTCCCGGCAGCGCGCACTGTCGGGGGAACCGAAGACTTTTTCCGGCGTGCCTTCTTCCTCAACGCGGCCCTGGTGCAGGAACATCACGTGGTCGGAAACATCGCGCGCGAAACTCATTTCATGGGTCACGAGGATCATGGTGCGGCCTTCTTCTGCCAGATCACGAATGACCTTCAGCACCTCGCCGACCAGCTCCGGGTCCAGCGCAGAGGTCGGTTCGTCGAACAGCATCACGGAAGGCTCCATGCAGAGCGCGCGGGCGATGGCCGCTCGTTGCTGCTGGCCGCCGGAGAGAAAGGCAGGGTAGGCGTCGCGCTTGTCGAAGAGGCCGACCTTGGCAAGCAGCGCCTCTGCGCGCTCAGTTGCCTCCCGGCGGTTCTGTCCAAGAACATGCATCGGCGCTTCGATGACGTTTTGCAGAACCGTCATGTGCGCCCAGAGATTGAAGCTTTGAAACACCATGGACAGGCCGGTGCGCAGGCGTTCGATCTGGCGCCAGTTCTCCGGATGAAGCCGTCCCTGTTTATCCGCTTTCAGCGCAACTTCCTCGCCATTGACGATGAAGCGGCCGCGGTCGGGCTGTTCCAGAAAATTGAGGCAGCGCAGGAAGGTGCTCTTGCCTGCCCCGGAAGAGCCGATGAGCGAGATCACGTCACCCTTGCGGGCAGACATGGAAATCCCCTTCAGGACCTCATTGTTCCCGTAGCTTTTGTGAACATCCTCAACCTCAAGGGCGAAGGCGGGTTCCTGTGTCATCGGCGGCTGCTTCCATATTGCTGCAGCCGCCTGTTAGCCCGGTTTTGCCGGCTTGCCAATGTGTTTGGCGCCGGTGGGGAAAGATATTCCTTCCGGCTTCTTCTGATGACAACTGCATCCTTCCCGGTTGCGGTTTGACGGTTAAGCCGTTCGCCCGCAGCCGATTGTCTGCCGGGTCAGCTGTGGATTACACGATTCCCCCACCGGCGCCGGAGACCGCCGGGCGGATACCCGCGACCTTCGCCCGGTATCCGGAGGCGCGGTAGGTTGCGACCGGATCAATGGCAGCGCCCTGTTCCAGGCGGGCCATGGCAAGGATCGGCTCCACATCCGTGCGGAAGGCGGTCTTCAGGGTTCCAGTCGCCATCAGCGCATCGTTGCTTTCCTGGAAACCCTCAAGTGCCTTGCGGTCCACCAGCAGAGCCTGGGCATAGGCCCGCTGCACTTCCATGGCGCTGACCATCAGGCTTTCAATCGGATCGGTCACATTGTGCGACTGGTCCAGCATGTGGGCCGGATTGAAGCCCGGTGCCCTGCGCGTCTCCGCGTCCACCAGCTCGTTGAAGACAAGGAACAACCGGTAGGGATCGATAGATCCGGTGTCCAGATCATCATCTCCGTATTTGCTGTCGTTGAAATGGAAGCCGCCAAGTTTGCCGAACTGAATGAGCCGGGCGACGATCATCTCAATGTTGACGTTCGGCGCATGGTGGCCAAGATCGACGAGGCAGTATGCCTGATCGCCGAGTTCCTGGGCGATCATGTAGTTGGTGCCCCAATCCTGCACAACGGTGGAGTAGAAGGCCGGCTCATACATCTTGTGTTCGGTGAAGAGGCGCCAGTCACCCGGAAGAGCCGCGTAGATCTGCTTGGCCGCGCCCAGATAGCGTTCGAACTGGCGGGTGAAATTGGCTTGGCCCGGAAAGTTGGAGCCATCACCGATCCAGATGGTCAGGGCCTTGGAGCCGATGGCCTTGCCGATCTCGATACATTCCAGATTGTGCTCAACCGCCTGAGCGCGGGTTGCCGCATCCGTATGGGAGAGAGAGCCGAACTTGTAGGACTTCTCCTGACCGTCTTGATCCTGAAAAGTGTTGGAATTCATTGCATCGAAGGTCAGGCCCAGCTCTTCTGCTTTGGCCAGAAGCGCTTTCGGATCGTCCTTGTCCCACGGAATATGCAGGGACACGGCTGGCGTTGCGCGGGTCAGCTGCTGAATGACGCCGCAGTCTTCCAGCTTGTCAAAAATGTGCCGTGGCTCGCCAGCGCCCGGGAAACGGGCAAAGCGCGTGCCGCCGGTGCCGACGCCCCAGGAGGGAACGGCAACGCCATAGGCGGATACCCTGGCCTTTACCTCGTCAATGGCGATGCTGCGCCGGGCGAGCTGTTCACCCAGATGATCATAGTCCTGCCGCAGCGCGCTTTCGCGGGCGGAATTGTCTTTCTCTAGGACGTCTTTGCTGATCATGGTCATGTCAAAGCCTCCTCAACGTGTGAAGGACTGGACGTTGCCAGCATCGACATTGATGATGTTGCCGGTCGACTTCGCGGAATTCTCAGAGGCGAAGAAGTAAGTCGCCTCCGCAATATCCTCGGGCAGAACCGAGCGCTTCAGAAGCGAGCGCTGGCGGTAGTGCTCTTCAAGATCGGCCGTGTCCTTGCCATAGGCCTGGGCCCGTTCCTTCAGCCAGTCGCCCGACCAGATCTTGGAGCCGCGCAGAACCGCATCCGGGTTGACCACATTGACGCGGATGCCGTCCGGCGCACCTTCCAGCGCCAGGCAGCGGGCGAGGTGGATTTCCGAGGCCTTCGCCGTGCAATAGGCGCTGGCGCCAGGCGAAGCGGCAAGGCCGTTCTTGGAGGCGATGAAGACGATGGATCCGCCCACCTTTTGTGCCTTCATAACCTTGAACGCGGCCCGCGAGACAAGGAAATAGCCGGTCGACAGGATCGACATGTTCTTGTTCCAGAGGTCGAGGCTGGTTTCCTCAATCGGTGCGGAGGAGGCGATCCCCGCATTGGAGACCAGAATGTCGATGCCCCCGAAGGCCACACAGGCATTGGCATAGGCCGCGTCTACAGCCGCCTCGCTGGTCACATCCATGGTAACTGTGTGCACCACGTCCGGGGTGTAGCGGTTGGAGAGCTGCTCTGCCGTCTGGGCCAGAGCGGCCGCATCGATGTCTGCCAGAACCACGCAGGCGCCTTCCTTGAGGAAGCGTTCTGCTGTCGCCGAGCCGATGCCGCCTGCGCCGCCGGTGACGAAGGCGACCCGGCCTGCCAGGCTCTTCGGCTTGGGCATGCGCTGCAGCTTTGCTTCTTCCAGCAGCCAGTATTCGATGTCGAAGGCTTCCTGTTCCGGCAGGCCGCAATAGGTCGATACACCGGAAGCGCCACGCATCACGTTGATGGCGTTGGTGTAGAACTCAGCCGAAATACGGGCGGTTGCCTTGTCCTTGGCAAAGGTGATCATGCCGACGCCGGGGACCAGATAGACAACGGCGTTGGGATCGCGCAGGGCAGGGCTGTTGGCGTGTTTGCAGCGCTCGTAATAGGCCGTGTAATCGCGGCGGTAGGCGTCCACGGCGTCCGGCAGTCTGGCGAGCGTCGCCGTCACATCCGGGTTCTGCGGATCGAAATCGACCACCAGAGGACGGATCTTGGTGCGAAGGAAATGGTCCGGGCAGCTGGTGCCGAGAGCTGCAAGCGCTTCCATGTCCCTGGCGCAGACGAATTCCAGAACGGCGTCGGTGTCATCGAAATGACCGGCCATATGCTGCTGGCCACTGACCATGCCACGGATGGCGGGCATCAGCTGGGCTGCGATGGCGCGGCGGTCTTCGGCAGCGAGGGCCTGTACCTTCTGGCCGCCAAAGGCTGCCTTGCCGGCAAGCTTGCCTTCAAACCAGCCGATGGCCTTGTTGATGATCTCGATGGTGGTCTCGTAGCATTCCTTGGCATCATCCGCCCAGGTGAAGAGGCCATGGCTTTCAAGCACGACGCCGCGGGCATCGGGGTTTTCCAGGCAGAACTTTTCCAGCCACAGACCCAACTCGTAGCCGGGACGCTTCCACGGCAGCCAGCCGATGTCGGCGCCGAAGATCTCTGCGGTCAGCTCCTTGCTGTTCTTTGAGGCGGCAATGGCGATGATCGCGTCCGGATGCATGTGGTCCACATGCTTGCGTGGCACATAAGCGTGCAGCGGCGTATCGATGGAGGCCGCGCGCGGGTTCAGGTTGAAGGTGCAGTGGGGCAGATAGCCGACCATCTCGTCTTCAAACTCGACGCCCCGGTAGAGATCTTTGAGGGTACGGAGCTTGTCCATATAGAGGGTGGCAAAGCCGTCCATCTTGATGGTGCCAACGTCGCCTCCAGAGCCCTTGACCCAGAGAATCTCTGTCATCTGGCCTGTCAACGGATCCGTTTCCATGGCTTTGGCCGAGGTGTTGCCGCCGCCATAGTTTGTGATGCGCTTGTCGGAACCAAGCAGGTTCGAGCGGTAGAGCAGCAGCTCGGATTGGCTCATGGCCGCGGCCTTCGCGTCGTCCCAAAGGTTTGTGAGCCGGGAACCGGTGGCGGAATTCTGCATATTTTCCTCCCAAAGGGTGTCTGGTCTGAACCAGCAATTTGCCCGAAGACTTGCTTTTGGAAGCGCAGTTGTCAATCAGTTTCAATCATAATCGATCAAAAAACGCGCTGCATTGCAGCAATCTGACGAATTTTGATTGACAATGCTTGGAATAGATGGAAGCCTTGATTGTGTCGGGAGGACTTCATGCACGAAAAAGAACGTCACAGGATCATATTGTCTGCCATCCAGGACCGCCCGGTCGTGACAGTTGCCGAGCTTGTGACGCTGACGGATTCCTCCGAAGCGACGATCCGCCGTGATATTGCCTCGCTGCATGTGCAGAAGAAGCTGCGCCGGGTTCGCGGCGGGGCCGAATCCATCACACCACCGCAGTTCGTGGGGCTTGCCGGCCGGCCATTCAGCGTGAACGAAGCCTTTCATGGCCTTCAGAAGCGGGCGATTGCGCGTGCTGCCGTGGAGCTTTGCGATGATGGCGATGCGATCATCATCAACGGCGGCACGACGACCTTTCAGATGGTGCATCCCCTGGCGAGCAAGCGGATGCAGATCTTCACCAATTCGTTTCCGATCGCCGAACATCTGCTCAAGCACTCGAAGAACACGATCATCCTGTCGGGCGGCGTGATCTACCGGGAGCAGAACATCATTCTCAGCCCGTTCGACAATGACGTGACGCGGAACTTCTACGCCAAGCGCATGTTCATGGGCGCTCAGGGCTTGGGGCCGCTTGGGCTGATGGAGGCAGACCCGCTGCTGATCCAGGCGGAGCAAAAGCTGATTGGACAGGCTGACGAACTGGTTGTGCTGGTGGATTCGTCCAAGTTTGCGAGCCGTTCCAGCCTGATCCTCTGCCCGCTGGAGCGGATTACGACGGTCATAACCGATGAAGGAATTCCGGACCATGCGGCCCAAATGCTGGAGCATGCGGGCATCCGGGTGATTGCCGTCGCCACTGGCGCGGCGCAGGAAGCAGCCACGCAAAGCGGCTGATTTGGTTTTCTGCCGGCGAGGAGGAAATGCCGGCGGAAATTTGGGAGGAAGACTATGAAATTGTTCAAGACCTTGCTTGCAGCGACCGCCGTCGCAGCAATTGCATTCACCGCGCCTGCGCAGGCGGAAACCAAGCGCATCGCGCTTGTCGTCAAGGCGCTGGGCATTGGCTTCTTTGAAGCGGCTGCCAAGGGCGCAGAAGAAGCGGCCAAGGAACTGGGCGATGTGGAAGTCATCTACACCGGCCCGACCGACACGACCGCAGAAGGCCAGATCGAGGTGATCAACGCCCTGATCGCCCAGAAGGTGGATGCGATTGCCATTTCAGCAAATGACCAGGACGCGCTCGTTCCGGCTCTGAAGAAGGCCATGCAGCGCGGCATCACTGTGATTTCCTGGGATTCCGGCGTTGCTCCGGAAGGCCGCCAGCTGCACCTCAACCCCTCGTCGAATCCGCTGATCGGCAACATGATCATCAAGCTGGCTGCGGACAATCTGCCCGATGGCGGTGATGTCGCAGTTCTCTCCGCCTCTGCCACGGCCACGAACCAGAACATCTGGATCGAGGAAATGAACAAGGTCAAGGGCAACTACCCGGGCATCAATGTGGTCGGCACCGTCTATGGCGATGACCTGGCAGACAAGTCCTACCGCGAAGCTCAGGGCCTGATGCAGACCTACCCGGATCTCAAGGCGATCATTGCGCCGACCTCGGTTGGCATCGTGGCAGCTGCCCAGGCCGTGACGGATGCTGGCAAGATCGGCCAGGTCAACGTGACCGGCCTCGGTCTGCCGTCCGAAATGGCGGGGCACATCAAGTCAGGTGCTTCCAAGTCCTTCGCAATCTGGAATCCGATTGATCTTGGCTACGCCGCGACCGTGCTGTCTTACAATCTGGCCAGCGGCAAGGCAGAAGCCAAGCCGGGCGCACAGATCCCGATGGGCCGCATGGGCACGCTGACCCTGGACGACACCAACTCCGGCGCCATGGCAGATCCGTTCGTCTATGACAGCTCCAACATCGACCAGTTCAAGGACATCTTCTGAGATCCTTTCGAACAACTCCCTGCGGTCCGGCTTGTCGCCGGACCGCCTCATTCTCCTTTGAATTTCTTGAGTGTCTTGGGACATGGTCATGCTTGCCAAAAGCCCGGAAAAAGGACCTGAAGCAGGTGGCTTGCGCGCGGATGCGGCGCTTGATACCCGTGCTGTTCTCTCCCTTGCCGGAATCACGAAGTCCTTCCCGGGTGTGAAGGCGCTGTCCGGCGTAGCCCTTGACCTTTATCCAGGTCAGGTTACGGCGCTGATTGGCGAGAATGGCGCTGGAAAGTCGACCATCGTGAAGATCCTGACCGGCATCTATCAGCCGGACGAGGGCGAGATACGGGTCGATGGCGGGGCGGTCCAGTTCCCCACGGCGGAGGCTGCCGCCAGATGCGGCGTGACCGCAATCCATCAGGAAACGGTGCTCTTTGAAGAGCTCACCGTTGCCGAAAACATCTTCATCGGCCATGCGCCGAAAGCCCGGTTCGGGTTGATCGATCGCAAGCAGATGCTGCGCAGGGCCCGCAGTCTTCTTGAGCGTATCGGAGCGCGGATTGATCCGTCCGTGCCGCTCAAGGATCTGGGCATCGCCAACCGGCATCTGGTCGCCATCGCCCGGGCCCTCTCCATTGACGCCCGCGTGGTGATCATGGACGAGCCGACGGCTTCTCTCTCCCACAAGGAGATCGAAGAGACCTATGAGCTGGTGGACAGGCTCAAGGCCGAGGGCAAGGCCATCCTTTTCATCAGCCACAAGTTCGACGAGATCTTCCGCGTTGCCGACCGCTACACCGTGTTCCGGGATGGGGAGCTTGTCGGCTCCGGCCTGATGCAGGGCGTTGACGAGGGGCAGCTTGTCAAGCTTATGGTCGGCCGTCCGGTTGATCAGGTCTTCCCCAAACGTACCCCAAATCTCGGAGACGAGGTTCTGAAGGTTGCGGGCTATGCGCATCCGACCGAATTCGAGGACATTAATTTCAGCCTCCGGTCCGGGGAGATCGTCGGTTTCTACGGGCTTGTCGGCGCTGGGCGCAGCGAGTTCATGCAGGCGCTCTTCGGCATCACCAAGCCTTCCAAGGGCGCGATCCGGATTGACGGCGAAATTGCGGTCATCCGTACACCGAACGAGGCGATCGGCAAGGGCATCGTCTATGTGCCGGAGGACCGCGGCAAGCAGGGCGCGGTCAAGGGGCTGCCGATCTTCCAGAACGTGACCCTGCCGTCGCTCGGGCAGGTTTCCGCCAAAGGCTTTCTCAAGATGGCCGAGGAATTCAAACTGGCGCGGGACTATACCCAGCGGCTGGATCTCAGAGCCGCTGCGCTGGATCAGGATATCGGCGAATTGTCCGGCGGCAACCAGCAGAAAGTGATCATTGCCAAGTGGCTGGCGACAAAGCCGCGGGTGATCATTCTGGACGAACCGACCAAGGGCATCGACATCGGATCGAAGGCTGCTGTCCATGACTTCATGGCGGAACTGGCCGGTGAAGGCCTGGCGGTCATTCTCGTTTCCTCCGAAATCCCGGAAGTCCTCGGCATGTCCGACCGGGTCATCGTGATGCGGGAAGGGCGGATTGCTGCCGAGTTTGAGGGCGAGGGTCTGACCCCTGAAAACCTGGTCCGGGCCGCAGCCGGCATTGAGGAGGCGCGGCCATGAGCAGGCGTATTCATATCAGCCGGGAAGTCGTGCTGGGCGGTGCCATGCTGGTCCTGCTCGGGCTGATCGCAACGCGGTTTCCGGCTTTCGTGGAACCGGGCAATCTGGCGAATGTCTTCAATGACACGGCTCCGCTGATCATTCTGGCCCTCGGCCAGATGGCGGTCATTCTGACGCGCTGCATTGATCTGTCCGTCGCCGCCAATCTGGCGCTGACCGGCATGGCCGCCGCGATGATCAATACGGCCATGCCGGATCTGCCGATCCCGCTGATCCTGCTGGTGGCGGTCAGCCTTGGCGCGGCCATGGGTCTGGTCAATGGTCTCTTAGTCTGGCGCCTGTCGATCCCGCCGATTGTCGTGACGCTCGGCACCATGACCATCTACCGGGGGATCATCTTCCTGATTTCCGATGGGCGCTGGATCAATGCGCATCAGATGAGTGACAGCTTCAAGGCCTTCCCGCGTCAGGTTCTGCTCGGACTGCCTGTCCTGTCCTGGATCGCGATCCTGGCAGTCATTGCGATCTTCATTCTGATCACCCGGACGCCTCTTGGCCGCGCCTTCTATGCGGTCGGCGGCAATCCGAATGCCGCACAATATGCCGGCATCAATTCCGGCTTCACCCAATGCGCCGCCTTCGTTCTGTCCGGCGCACTTGCAGGGCTGACAGGTTATCTCTGGGTAGCGCGCTACGCGGTTGCCTATGTCGATATCGCCGGCGGATTCGAGCTCGACGTGGTGGCGGCTTGCGTGATCGGCGGCATCTCGATTGCAGGCGGTGCGGGATCCGTGGGCGGGGCTGTTCTTGGCGCGCTGTTCCTGGGCATTATCAAGAACGCTCTCCCAGTCATCAACATTTCCCCCTTCTGGCAGCTGGCGATCTCCGGCTCTGCGATCCTGATCGCAGTCGCGGTCAACGTGACCCAGAACCGGCCCAAGGGCAGAGTGATCCTGAAGAAAGAGGAGCACGCGGTATGACATCTGTAACCCAGACCCAAGTGTCCGGTCAGATCCCTCAGGGCCGGCAGATCCCGGACCGGTTGCGCACGCCGCTGCAGCGGGCACTGGCCAGCTGGGAAACCTTGCTGCTTCTGGTCTTCGCTCTGGTCTTTTGCATCAACTCCTTTGCCTCGCCTTATTTCCTCGATCCGTGGAACCTTTCGGACGCCACCTTCAATTTCACGGAAAAGGCGATGATCGCCTTTGCCATGGCATTGCTGATCATCTCGGGGGAAATCGACCTGTCGGTGGCTTCGATCATCGCGCTAGCTTCCACGGCGATGGGGCTCGCGGTACAGATGGGGTCGGATACGCCTGCCCTGGTCGGGATAGGCCTTCTCACCGGCTTGCTGTGCGGCGCGGTGAACGGCGCCCTGATCACCGGCTTCGGTCTGCCGTCGATTGTGGTGACCATCGGTACCATGAGCCTCTTCCGCGGCATTTCCTACATCGTTCTCGGAGACAAGGCCTTCACCGGCTATCCGGACAGTTTCTCCTGGTTCGGTCAGGGCTATGTCTGGTGGGTGTTTTCCTTCGAACTGGCCCTGTTCTTCCTCTTGGCGGTCATCTTCGGCATTCTGCTGCACGCAACAGCCTTTGGCCGCTCGGTCTATGCCATCGGCAACAACGATGTGGCAGCGCTTTTTTCCGGCATCCGCGTTCCGCGGGTCAAGTTCAGCCTGTTCCTGCTAACGGGTCTGATGTCGGGTCTGGCAGCGGTCTGCCTCACTTCCCGTCTCGGCGCGACCCGGCCTTCCATCGCTTCGGGCATGGAACTGGAGGTGGTGACCATGGTGGTTCTCGGCGGAGTCAATATTCTCGGCGGCTCCGGGTCCATTGCAGGTGTCGTGATCGCTGCGCTGATCATGGGACTTGTGACTTTCGGTTTTGGGCTGCTCAATGTTCCCGGCATCGTGATGTCCATCTTCATCGGCATTCTGCTGATCGCGGTGATCGCCTTGCCGAGGCTTGCCCGCCGGTTCTTCCCGCGCCGCGCGGCGTATTGAGAGGACTTCGAACATGGAAAAATATGCGTTCCGTATGACGCTGAAGCCCGGATGCGAGGCCGAGTACAAGAAACGCCATGACGAGATCTGGCCGGAACTGTCGAAGCTCCTGAAGGATGCGGGGATCTCCGATTATTCCATCCATCTTGACCGGGAGACTCACGCTCTCTTCGGCGTTCTGTGGCGGGACGACGACCACACCATGAACCAGCTTCCGCTGGAGCCGGTCATGAAGAAATGGTGGGCCTACATGGCCGATATCATGCTGACCCATCCGGACAACGAGCCGGTGGCCGTGCCGCTCGAAACCGTCTTCCATATGGATTGAGCGGGACATGAAGGAAATCCGTACGGTCGGTGTCATCGATATTGGCAAGACCAACGCGAAGGTCGCCGCCGTCGATGCCCGGCTTCTGAGGGAAGTTGCTGTGCGCACCCGGCCGAATACGGTTCTGCGGGACGGGCCCTATCCCCATTACGACATCGACGGCCATTGGGCCTTTATTCTTGAGAGCCTCAAGGCCCTGCAAGAGGAAGTGGGTCTTGATGCCCTGTCCGTTACGACCCACGGCGCGTCTGTTGTGCTGCTGGACCGGGCGGGAGCGCTGGCAGCCCCCGTTCTGGACTACGAGCATGATGGCCCGGACAGTCTGACCGGAGCCTATGATGCGATCCGGCCGGACTTCGCGGAAACCGGCTCACCGCGCCTTGGCATGGGCCTGAACGCGGGCGCGCAGATTTTCTGGCAACTGGAACAGGTCCCCGGTTTGCAGGACCACGTGAGCCAGGTGCTCACCTATCCGCAATACTGGTCCTTCCGGCTCTCGGGCGTTGCGGCCAATGAAGTGACGTCGCTTGGATGCCATACGGATTTGTGGGACCCCAATGCCGGCCGCTATTCCACGCTGGTCGGCAGCCTGGGTCTTGCGGGCAAGATGGCTCCCGTTCGCCTTGCCGGGGATTGCCTCGGACGGGTTACGGGCACAGTTGCGAAGGCGACAGGCCTTGCTACGGATACGCCAGTTTTTTGCGGAATTCACGATTCCAATGCGTCGCTTTATCCGCATCTGCGCCGGCGGGAGGCTCCCTTTTCCGTTGTGTCCACAGGCACTTGGGTGATTGCTTTGTCGATTGGCGGCAAGCCGGTCACTCTGGATCCTGACCGGGACACGCTCATCAACGTCAATGCGTTGGGGAACCCGGTTCCCTCCGCAAGGTTCATGGGCGGGCGGGAGTTCGAGCTCGTCTGCGGCGGTCTTGAGGGCGAGCCGGCTGATGCGGACAGGGACCAGGTGCTGCGGGAGAACATCTTTCTGCTGCCAGCCATCGAGCAGCGCTCCGGCCCGTTTCAGGGCCGCAAGGGCAGCTGGAGCGTTCCGGAAGACCAGTTGACGCCGGGACTGCGCAAGGCAGGCATGTCCTTTTATCTGGCGCTGATGACCGCCGAGTGCCTCGGCATGATTGGCGCGGATGGGCCGGTGATCATTGAGGGGCCCTTTGCCCGAAACGGACTGTACAAGGCGATGCTGGAGGCGGCGGCAGGCCGGCCGGTGATCGCCGAGGGCAGCTCCGCGACCGGCACGAGCATCGGTGCGGCCATGCTCGCCCTGGCAGATGTTGGTAGAGCAATTGCCGCGCCCGGAGCTCCGGCAGAAATTGATCCGCTGCTGAGGAACTACGCCTGGAACTGGCGGTCTGCGGTCAGCTGAAGCTCAAATAAAAACGCCCGCGGCATCAGAAATGCAGCGGGCGTAGTTTCAACAAACCGGGCGCGTTAATCCGAAATCGCGCCTTCTTCGTCCTTTGCCATCCGCTTGATGCGCGCCTTCATGACCTTGCCGAAGACCATGGGCAGTACGAAGCCAATGAAGGCGAGCGCCCAGAGCGAGGCCGACAGCGGGCTATCGATCAGGGTCCACCAGTTGCCATTGTCGATGGTGATCGCACGGCGCATGTTGCTCTCCATGGCATTGCCAAGCAGCGTGCCCAGGATCACGGGCACCAGCGGCACGTCCAGCTTGCGCAGTACCCAGCCCATCACGCCGAAGCCAACCATGACATAAAGGTCGAAGGTCGAGCCGGAGATGCCGTAGATCCCGACGAAGCTCACCATGGCGACGATGGGCATCAGGATACGCGGTGGTACCAGGAGCAGGCGGGTGAAGATCCCGACCATCGGAATGTTCAGCGCCAGCAGCATGAAGTTGGCGATGAAGAGTGCCGCGATCAGGCCCCAGACAACATCCGGCTTCTGAGCAAAGAGCAGGGGACCTGGGGTGATGTTCAGCGCCAGAAGCACGGCAAGCAGAACCGCCGTGGTGCCGGAGCCCGGAACACCAAGTGCAAGCATGGGAACCAGCGCGCCACCTGCGGCCGCATTGTTGCCTGCTTCGGGAGCAGCAACACCGCGGGGATCACCCTTGCCGAAAGTGCCTTCCCGGTCGACCAGCTTCTTTTCCATGGAATAGGAAATGAAGGAGCCCAGCGAAGCGCCTGCTCCCGGCAGAACGCCGGCAAGGAAGCCGAGGAAGCTGGTGCGGAACATGGTGGGAATGCACGACTTCAGTACAGCCCAGGTCGGCATCATCCGGCCGATTTCCATCTTCTGTCCTTCAGCATCCGAAGAGCCATGTTTGTGCTCCAGGAAGACAAAGACTTCCGACAGGGCAAACAGGCCGACGATGGCGACGAGGAAGTCTATGCCATCATAAAGGTGCACTTCGCCGAAGGTGAAGCGGGGAACGCCGGTCTGGGTGTCGACGCCCACCATCGCAAGGCCAAGGCCGAGCGCAGTCGCAATCGCGGTCTTGGACTGGTTGGTCGAAGAGACGCCGCCAAGGGTCGCGAAGGCCAGGGTGAAGAGGGCGAAATATTCCGCCGGACCGAACAACAGGGCGATCTTCACCAACTGCGGAGCCAGCAGGATCAGACCCCAGGTTGCGATGAACGAACCGACGAAGCTGGCGATACCGGACAGCGCGAGCGCTTCACCGGCACGGCCTGCCTTTGCCATCGGATACCCGTCCAGACAGGTCATCATGGCTGGCTCGTCACCCGGAATGTTCAGCAGGATTGACGAAATGCGGCCGCCATACATGGCACCGTAATAGACCGAGGTTAGCAAGATGAGTGCTGGCGTCGGTCCGAGGCCAAGTGAGAAGGCCAGCGGGATCAGGATTGCGACGCCGTTGGACGGGCCAAGGCCGGGAAGGGCGCCGATGATCGTTCCGAGGAAACAGCCGAGCAGAGCGAGCAGAATGTTTTGCCAGGTCAGCGCGATGATGAAGCCATCGGCAAGGGAAGAAAGCGTCTCCATGGACAAGCTCCATCAAAAGCCGAGCGGACCCTTGGCCAGGGAGAGGCCGAGGATCAGGTGAAAAACGACATAGATACCAACCGAGGTGGAAGCCCCGGTGATGACCGATCCCAGCGGCTTCGAGCCGAGGCGCCAGGTCAGATAGGCACCGGCGGCAGCCGTCCCTATGACAAACCCGACCACAGGCAGCATCGTGGAATAGAGCAGCAGAACAACAACCGCTGCAACGATCTCCAGTAGACGCACCAGGCTCGGCCAATGCGGATCAGGATCCGGCTTCAGGATAACGGCGATGGACGCCAGCCCCAGAACGGCGGCGATAATCAGGGGGAAAGCTTTTGGCCCGACGGCGTCGGACAAGAAACTTTCTTCGATATTCACGGCTGCCCACGCGTAGCCAATTGCCAGGGCGAGGCCGATGATGCCGAAGATGCGGTCGCTCATTGGGTTCTCCTCGTGCGGGCGGTTCAAGGGCCAAGGAAAAGCCGCCGCCCGTCATATGTCGGATAAAACTTTGGAGCGGCGCTTGCGCCGCTCCAACACCCTCGAAAGGGGCGGTTTGAACCGCTTACTTGATGATACCGATTTCGCGGGAAATGTCCTGGATCTGTTGCACAGACTTCGCAACGAAATCCTGGAACTCGGCTCCCTGCAGGCTCAGTGGTGCCAGGCCATTGGCCGCCATCACCTGCTTCCATTCATCGCTGGCGTAAAGCGTGCCGATCTTGGAAACCCAGCCGTTGTAGGCGTCGTCGGACATCTTGCCAGGAGCGTAGAACCCGCGCCAGTTTGCGCCGATCGCCTCGACGCCCTGCTCACGCGCGGTCGGGAACTTGGAGAATTCGCCTTCCAGGCGCTCGGGAGCAAGAACGGCGATCACGCGGATGTCACCGGCGTCCACGAAGCCCTTGGCTTCGGAAATGTCGCCGGTAAAGGCGTCAACGGAACCAGCCAGAAGCTGAGTCACAGCTTCCCCGCCGCCATCAAAGGCAATGTACTTGACCTTACGGACATCTTCCACGCCGGCAGCCTTGGCAGCGATCAGAACCTTCAGGTGGTCCCAGCCACCAACTGCAGAGCCGCCAGCAACGGATACAGAATTCGGGTCATTCTTCATCTTTTCCAGTAGCTCGGGAAGCGTCTGGATCGGGCTGTTGGCAGCGACTGCAATCACGCCATAGTCGGCGCCAACGGAAGCAACCCAGCGGACCTGGTCCTGAGTGTTGCCCGGATACGCACCCTGCGCGAGACGTGTCGCGGTTGCGGAGGATGCCGCAACGATGAGGTCGTTATCACTGTCACGTTTGGAAACGACATAGGCGTAGGCTGCGCCGCCGCCGCCGCCAGCGAGGTTTGAAACCTGCATGGTCTTGTCGATAAGCTTGAGGTCCTGAAGCGTCTTGCCAACCTGACGGCAGGTAAAGTCCCAGCCGCCGCCCGGGTTGGCCGGAGCAACGCATTCCGGATTTTCGGGCATGAAGTCCGCAGCACTCGCGCTCAGTGCCGAGACGCCAAGAACAGCCGCCGCCAGCAGCAGGCGGGTCGATTTGAAAGCCATTGTTATGTTTCCTCCAGTCAATGCAGCCGTTCCTCCCGGCTGCTCTCCTCCACCGTCCGGCAAAGCCTGCGGCAGACAGCGAGCGCCTGCGGAACGGCCTTCAAGTGTTAGCGCTTGAAACTGTCGTGAACCTGTCACAGGCTCAGAGCGCTGTTGCACGGATCTTCGCCTTGAGGCAGAACCGGCATAAGGAGACGCGGGCGTGCGATTGTTGCTGGTGGAAGATACGCTGGATATGGCCGAGGCCATATCGATACGGCTGGGACAGGAAGGCATTGCCTGCGATGTGGCCAATTGCCTCGACGAAGCCAGAGCCTTTCTGGACGTTCAGCGCTATGATGTAATCGTTCTGGACATCAATCTGCCTGATGGCCTTGGTACGGATCTTCTGCAGGAACGCCGTTCCATGGGGGACCGGACGCCGGTTCTGATGCTGACGGCCCAGTTTTCGGTCGATGACAGGATTTCCTCCCTGAACCTTGGGGCGGATGATTATCTCATCAAGCCCTTCGATCAGCGCGAGCTTGAAGCCCGGATCCGGGCCCTCTACCGGCGCGAGCAGGGGGACAAAGGGCAGGAAATCCGGCTCGGAGACCTGACGTTCAATCCATCCGCGAAGGTTCTGCGCAAGGACGATGTGCCGATCGCGCTCACCCGCCGCGAATTCACCCTGCTTGAGATGCTGGTGCGGAACCGGGGTAAAGTTATGGACAAGGAGCGGCTGTTTGAGGGGCTGTTCTCCTTTTCCGATACGGATGTCGGCCTGAACGCAATCGAGCTTTACATCGCCCGGCTGCGCAAGAAACTCACCGGGAGTTCCGTCCATATCGAGACGCAGAGGGGTTTGGGCTACAAGCTGGATGTGGATGCCTAGAAAGCTGTTTTCTCTCGGAACCAGCTCCCTCACCATGCGCGTGGCCCTTGCGGTCACAACGTTGCTTGTGATCGGAGGCGTTCTCGTTTCGATTGCGGCTTTCGCCTATGGCCGTCAAGCCGCCCAGGAAGCCTATGACCGCCTTTTGCTCGGAGCTGCCAACGACATTGCAGGATCGATTTCCGTGGTGAACGGAGAAGCGGTTGTCGATCTGTCGACGTCTGCATTTCAGCTTTTGGCCTTGGCTCCTGATGACCGGATCGCCTACCGGGTTATCGGTGTCGATGGCCGGACCCTGACCGGCTACGACGAACTGGCCGTTCCAAAAGATCTCGGTGGAACGAGCGGCTCTCGTTTCTTTGACGGCAAATTTACGGGTGAGGACGCCCGGT
This sequence comes from Roseibium litorale, assembly GCF_014842915.1. Taxonomy (GTDB): domain Bacteria; phylum Pseudomonadota; class Alphaproteobacteria; order Rhizobiales; family Stappiaceae; genus Roseibium; species Roseibium litorale. The sequence goes on from NZ_JACYXI010000003.1 coordinate 76,097, forward strand.
ATGTTCTGATCCTGCGGCGCATCGCCGAGCGCAGCCTTAACGGCACCATTCAGGTTATCGTCGGGCACACGATGCTGGCCCGCGATGCCCTGGCGTTGGACATTACCCGGAAGGCGCTGTTTGCGGCCGTCCTTTCCGGCGTCGCAATGCTGCTCCTCGCGGTTTTTGTCGTGCGGTCCGCTTTGAAACCGCTGGACCGGATTGCCCAGTCCATTGCAGGCCGCGATCCTCATGATCTGACGCCCGTTGACCCATATGTCCCGCGCGAAGCTGCCGTTTTGATCGGAGCGCTGAATGGGTTCATGGCGCGGCTTGACCGGCAGATGAGTGCCATGCGCAATCTGATTTCGGATACGGCTCACCAGCTTCGCACACCTGTCGCAGCCTTGCGGGCACAGGCGGATCTGGCTGCCGGAGTTGACGATGAGGAAAGGCTCCGTTCCATTGTTGCCCGCATTCACGCGCGTTCGGTGAGCCTTGGAGCGTTACTTGATCAACTGTTGAGCCGGGCCTTGGTGGTGCACCGTGGTGACAGCGCCAAGCGTGAGATCCTGGATCTGAGAGACGTCGCCCTGGATGTCTTCGAGAGCGGCGACTTCAACCTGCTCGCACCGGAAGCCGGTGTGCGGTTGGAAATCGGCGAGGAGCCGGTTGAGGTCCTGGCAGATGTTCCCTCTCTACAGGAGGCAGTGAAGAATCTCGTTGCCAATGCGATCAAACATGGAAAGGCACCTGTGGAGATCGGCGTGAGCGTGGAAAATGGCGAAGGCTGTATCTGGGTTCGCGATGCCGGCACGGGCCTGCCACCGTCAGTAGAAGAGGCACTTGGAGAACGGTTCCTGCGCTCGGCCGTGTCGCGGGGCGACAGCTCAGGTCTAGGGCTTTCGATTGCGCTGGCGGTCGCCGAAGCCTTCGACGGGCGTCTCTCTTTCACGCGTCCGGAAACAGGCGGCTTCCGCGCCGCTGTTGTTCTGCCGCTCATGGAGACCAGAGGATGAGAGCTACGCTCCGCAAGCGCATGAGAGGCTGGGTTCTGTTCGTGGCCTTGTGTCTTGCGCCGGGCCTTGCAAAAGCCCGCGCTCCCGAGATCGTTCAGCGGTTCGGCGACGGTGACGCACCACGGCATTTGCTGATCCGGTCGACCGCCGATCTGTCGATCTTTGGTCAAGTTATCGAAGCCTATCTGGCAACCAGGGCGGGTCTTGCTGTCACCTATCAGCAGTGGGGCTCCAATGACCTTTATGATGACAGCGTGGATGGGTGCCATGGTGGTCCGGATCCCGCCGATATGGTCATGAGTTCCGGTGTCCACCAGATGGTCAAACTGGTCAATGATGCCTGCGCCCGGAGCTACAGGTCTCCTGAAACGGAGAACCTGCCAGCCGCGTTGCGCTGGCGCGATGAACTCTGGGGTGTTACCCGCGAGCCGGTGGTGATGGTCTATAACCGCGCGCTCGTACCGCCTTCGGAAGTGCCGCGCACGCGCTTCGACTTGCTCGACTTGCTGCGGCCATCTTTGTCCCGTTATGCGGGGCGCGTGGCGACCTATGACATCGAGCGGTCAGGTCTCGGATATCTGTTCGCTTTTGCGGATTCCCGAGAAGCGGCGACTTTTGGCGGCTTGCTGGAATCCTTCGGCCGGACAGATGCCATCGCGACCTGCTGTTCAGCGGAACTTATTTCCGGCGTGGCGGACGGCACATATCTGATCGCCTATAACGTCATCGGCTCCTATGCGATGGAGCGTGCCTTTGGCGATGACCGGATCGGTGTTGTGATGCCGGAAGACTATACACTGGTGCTCTCCCGTGCCGTGATGATCCCCAAAACCGCGCGCCACGCCTCCGAAGCGCAGGCCTTTCTTGATTACCTTTTGTCCTCTGCCGGTCAGACTGAGCTGCAGCGGGCCCGGCTGATCATGCCACTGGTGAATGAAGAGGGGGCGGAAGGGGAGAGGATCAGTGAGACGGCTCTGCGGCCTATCGGTCTTTCGCCAACGCTTCTGGTGGCGCTCGACCGTCAGAAGCGGGAGCAGTTTATCCGCAGATGGCATGAAACTTTTCAGGGAACCCGGCTGCCAAGCGCGGAGCCGCAATAATCAGGGTTTGGTGACACCGGATTGCCGGAATCAACGGGCAAGCTTGCCGGAATTGCAGCAGCAGGAGGTTCCGGATTGGCCAGCGGACTGTCTCATATCACGTTCATTGTCTCCGACCTTGAACGCATGAGCTTAATGCTCACCTCGGTTCTGGAAGCGAAAGAGGTCTACTCAAGCGGAGACGACACGTTCTCCCTGTCTCAGGAGAAGTTCTTTCTGGTGGGAGATGTCTGGATCGCTATCATGAAAGGCGAGCCGCTGGCGGAGCGGACCTACAATCATGTCGCCTTCCAGATTTCAGAGGACGATTATAACGCGTGTGTCCATAGGATCGAGGCGCTAGGCCTCGATATGCGTCCGCCCCGGCCGCGTGTCGAGGGAGAGGGGCGCTCCATTTATTTCCACGACCACGACAATCATCTTTTCGAGCTGCATACCGGAACACTTGATCAGCGGTTGCAACGCTATGCGCGGGCGAAGGCTGGCTGAAATAGATTTTCCCGCGGGCTTCTGATTTGCGTCAGGCGGCGCTATCTTAAGCCCCATCCTGCCGTCGTTCCCACGTCGCAATTTTTGTGCACGTTGTGGCTTCTCCACCTTCCGAAGACCGGTTTCATGCGCGCTGCTCTCTATTTCACGCCCTCCCGCGACTCTGATTTGACGCTGGCTGCTGCCGAATGGCTGGGCCGGGATCCTTTCACTGGTGAATCGGTTGTTTCGGATGTTTCCGGATCAGATGGTTTGGTGGATGCCCCGCGGCGCTACGGGTTCCACGGCACTTTGAAGGCGCCGTTCGCTCTTGCCGATGGCAAAAGCCTTGAGCAGCTGGAACAAGCTGCGGCTGAGTTTGCTGCATCGAGGTGCCGCTTTACGGTGCCGGAACTTGCTCTGGGACGGCTTGGATCGTTCTTCGCGCTGGTTCCTGCACGTCCATGCGATGCGCTGAATGCTTTCGCGGGGGATGTCGTGCGCCACTTCGAGCCTTTCCGTGCGCCCTTGAGCGACAAGGATCTGGAGCGCCGCCGCAAGTCCCGGCTTTCGCCCCGGCAGGATGCTCTGCTGTGCGAGTGGGGCTATCCTTATGTGTTTGAAGAGTTCCGCTTCCATATGACCCTTACAGGTTCTGTTCCGGCAGAACAGTTCGACGACGTGGAAGAGCTTCTGAAGACAAGCTTCGCGGCCTTCACCGGAAAACCGCTGCCCATCGATGCGCTGGCCGTTTTTGTTGAAACTGAACCGGGCGCTGCATTTCAGGTTCAATCCCGCCATCTTCTAGTCTCTGCCGAAACCGAGGAATGACATGCCTGAACCCACCGCAGACATCGTCTTCAAGAATGCCCGCCTGGTTTTACCCGACACGGTCATACATGGGTCGTTGCTGATCAGAGAGGGCATCATCGCGGACATTAGTTCGGGCAACACCCGGTCCGAGGGACAGGACTGCGAGGGTGACTGGCTGATACCGGGTCTGGTGGAACTTCATACGGACCATCTGGAGGTCCACTATGCGCCGCGACCCGGTGTGCGGTGGAACCCGCTGGCCGCCGTTCAGGCGCATGATGCGCAGATCGCGGCCTCAGGCATCACCACCGTGTTTGATGCGCTGCGTGTCGGTATGGACGAGGACGCCAGGATTACGGCCGCGGACATGCGGCTTCTGGCCGATGCGATCGAAGAGGGGCAGTCCCGGAACCGTCTCAGGGCCGATCATTTCATACACTTGCGTTGTGAAGTTTCGGGCGGAGACATCATGTCCGGCGTGCGTCTGTTCGAGACTGATTCCCGTTTCCGTCTGGCTTCGCTGATGGATCATACGCCGGGTCAGCGGCAGTTCGTCAGCCTGGCGGCTTACAAGCTCTATTATCAGGGCAAGACCGGTATGTCGGACGAGGAGTTCAACATCTATGCCGCCAAACGGCAGGCACAGGCCGCGCAATGGTCGGATATGAACCGCAAGGCCGTCGCTGAACTTTGCAAGGAGCGCGGCATTGTTCTGGCAAGCCATGACGATGCGACCCTTGTCCATGTGGAGGAGGCCGTTCGTTTCGGTACTTTGGTCGCCGAATTCCCGACAACGCTTGAGGCAGCCAAAGCCTCCCACGAGGCAGGTATGCGTGTGCTGATGGGGGCCCCCAACGTGGTGCGCGGCGGATCTCATTCCGGCAACGTCTCCGCACGGGACCTCGCAGCTCATGGCGTGCTCGATATCCTGTCCTCCGACTATGTGCCTTTCAGCCTTATCCAGGCCGCCTTCCTGCTGGCGGAAAGTGTCGAGGGACTGTCGGTCAACACAGCCATCAACATGGTGACAAAGGTGCCGGCGGAAGTGGTGGGGCTGACGGATCGCGGGGCGATCGAGACGGGACGGCGCGGGGATGTGGTGCGTGTCCATCTGGAAGGGGACGTTCCTCTCGTCCGGTCCGTCTGGCGGGAAGGGCTGCGGGTATCGTGAGCGAAGCTGACTTTTCCCTTGAAAGCCCGTCCGGCGTGTTCGTTGCGGTTGTCGGCTCCAGCGGTGTCGGCAAGGACAGCCTGATCGCCTATGCACGGCAGGCGTTACACCCTGATCCAAGGTTCGTTTTCGTCCGCCGGACCGTGACGCGGACGGCTTATGTGGAGCTGGAAGACCACGACAGCTTGTCTCTTGCCGCGTTTGAAGACGCCGAGGCACTCGGCCGGTTCGCCATGACCTGGGAAGCGCATGGCCTGCGCTATGGTCTGCCTTCAAGCATTCACGACGACATGGCTGCGGGCAAAGTCGTCACGGCCAATATCTCTCGGAAAATGCTGAAGATGGCACGGCAAGTGTTTCAGCGTTTGCAGATCGTCGAGATCACGGCGCCAACGGAGGTGAGGGCGCAGCGGCTTGCGGCGCGCGGGCGTGAGAGCGCCGCAGCTGTCGAGGCCCGCCTCAACCGCAGTGTTGTGCCTGTTGCAGGGCCGGATGTGGTCCAGATCGAGAATGCCGGCACGCTTTCCGAAGCCGGTGAGCAGCTGGCTGGTCTGCTTCGGTCTCTTGCGAGCTAGCCCGCAGGGCTTTGCCGCAGGGGGTAATGGATGAGACCATCTTCCTCGCCTTTTGGAAAGGCGCCGTCCCGGTGCAGCTGCAGGTTCTGGACATAGCCCCGCGGGCTGGTGCCGATGTGGCGTTTGAACATGCGTGAGAAATAATAGACGTCCTGATATCCGACCTGTGCCGCCGACTGGCTGACACTGTGGCCTGAACCCAGGAAATGCATGGCGCGCTCCATGCGCTTGAACTCCTGAAATTTCCTCGGTGTCGAGCCGACCCTCTTTCTGAACTCCCGCTGAAAATAGTCCGGATTATAGGGCGCTGCACCCACCACCTCGTCCGCAATCCCGGGATTGAGCGGATCGGCGCTGATTTGTGTTGCCGCAAACATAATGGCAAGAGCAAGAGAATCGCCGGTCGCCATCAGGCCTTCTTCCTGATGCTGCCAGGCGATGAAGGCATCATCGATGAAACTGGTCAGCAGGAACATGAACATGTGATGCTGGGAGAGAGTGGTTGAGCTTGCAGGTGCGCTCTGGCGGTAATGCCGCGCGAGAGGTTCCAGCAGAGGCCATTTGGAAAGACGCGCTTTCCGGTGGAGTTTCATCTGAGCGGTGAAATCATGCTGGTTGAAGATGGTCAGGGTGAAATGCTGTGCGATGCCGATGTAGGTTCCGGTGCCCGGATTCCAGCCCCGGAAGCGCGTGCCGCGCGGGATGAGCAGCGCATCGCCTGGGGTGACCGAGATTTCCTCACCCTCAATCAGATAGCGGCCTTCGCCCTCCAGCCCGATGATCAGGTCTTCCACCTGATTGGTCTTGTCGATGAACCAGGTGGCGGAGTGCTGCATGGGGATGGTGGACCGTGTCAGGGTCAGCGTGAGCGCCTGCGGCGGAACTTCAGCAAGAATGCTACCTTCGATTTCGTCCATCTTTTTGTCCGGAAATGTCAATTTCATGAAGGGTAGTCCAAGGCCATAAACAGGGCAAGAAGAGAGCGAATACCATTGCTGTCAACGGGAGGAGGCAGCTGGCGTCCCTTTCCTGCCGTCAGGCCGGGAAACCTTGGCGTCTGCTGTAACAGCCAAAAAATGCACGAAATCGAACTCGGAACATCTGTGCTTGCCACCGGCAGGCGTGCAGGGGCAGCTCATGGGCAATAACCGTTTTCTCGGGCTTGCCTATCTCGCGCCCTACCTGATCGGGCTCCTGGCTTTCACGGCGATCCCCTTCATCGCATCGCTCTATCTGAGCTTCACCGATTACAATCTGATCAGCGCTCCGAAATGGGCCGGGCTCGACAATTACATCGACATGTTCACCCGTGACCGGACGTTCAAGAAATCGCTCTGGGTAACGCTGGTTTATGTGTTCACGACGGTGCCGCTGAAGCTCGTCTTTGCCCTGTTCATCGCCTACATCCTGAACTACCGGCTGGCCTTCATCAATTTTTTCCGCACTGCCTATTACGTGCCGTCGATCCTTGGCGGCTCGATCGCGATTGCGGTGTTGTGGCGTTACATCTTCGCGGAAGCTGGGCTCGTGAACATGATCCTGACCTCTCTCGGCTTTGAGGCGGTCAACTGGTTCGGCGACCCGGCCAATGCGCTTTTCACCATCACGCTCCTTCGCATGTGGCAGTTCGGCTCCGCGATGGTGATCTTCCTTGCGGCGCTGCAGTCCATCGACAAATCGCTCTACGAGGCAGCTGCGATTGATGGTGCCGGCAAGATGAGGACCTTCTTCTTCATCACGCTGCCGCTGATCACGCCGGTGATCTTCTTCAATTTGATCATGCAGATGGTTCAGGCGTTCCAGGAGTTCAACGGCCCCTACATCATCACCCAGGGCGGGCCGCTCAAGTCCACTTATCTGCTGCCGCTTTACATTTACGACGAAGCCTTCAAGCGGTTCGACATGGGCTACGCGTCAGCGCTCGCCTGGGTGCTCTTTGCAATCATCATGGTTCTAACGGTGGTCGCCTTCTGGTCTTCCCGGAAGTGGGTCTACTACGCTGGCGACAAGAGGAGCTGAGCCAATGGACGCACGGACCACTCCCTCAGATCCTCTCCTTCGGGAGAATGAGACCGAAGCCATGTTGGCGGCTTCGCGAGCCATGGCCGCAAGGCAGCTGCGCAACGAGCGGATCTCGGCGGCAGTCCGCTATACTCTACTGGTCGCTGTCGGCTTCGTGATGCTCTATCCGCTGATCTGGCTGATCGGGGCCTCGCTGAAGACCAATTCCGAGATCTTCGCCAATCCGGGCTTCATCCCGGAAAATCCAACGCTGGATGGATATGTGAAGGGCTGGCAGACTTCCACGCCTTACACTTTCACCCATTTCTTCTGGAACACGTTTCTGATCATCTTCCCGAAGACTCTTGGGACGGCGATCTCTTGCACGGCAGTCGCTTACGGGTTTGCCCGCTTCGAGTTTCCTGGAAAGAAGATCCTGTTTGCGTCGCTGATCGCAACGCTGCTGCTGCCGAATGTGGTAACCCGCATTCCCCAATACTTGCTGTTCCGGGATCTGGGGTGGCTCGATAGTTTTATGCCGCTCTGGGTGCCTTCCGCACTGGCGGGTGATGCGTTCTTCGTCTTCATGCTGGTCCAGTTTCTGAGGGCGATCCCGCGGGACATGGAAGAGGCGGCCCGTGTGGATGGCGCCAACAGCTTCCAGACGCTGGTCTTCATTGTTGTGCCCATGCTGGCCCCGGCTCTGATTTCCGTCTGCCTGTTCCAGTTCATGTGGACCATGAACGACTTCCTGGGGCCGCTGATCTACATCTCCTCGGTCGATAAATATCCGATCAGCCTGGCGCTGAAACTGTCAATCGACACCACCGAAGCCTTTGAGTGGAACCGCATCCTGGCCATGTCCGTACTGGCGCTGGCTCCGGCTCTGATCGTGTTCTTCCTGGCTCAGAAATACTTCATCGAAGGCATCTCCACCGGCGGGGTGAAGGGATAACCATGGCGCGCTTGCAACTCAGAAATCTCGAAAAGACCTATGGCAATCAGTTCAAGGCGGTGCATGGCATCAACCTGGATGTCGAAGAAGGCGAGTTCATGGTGCTTGTCGGCCCGTCCGGCTGTGCCAAGTCCACCACGCTGCGCATGATTGCCGGTCTCGAAACCATTTCCGGCGGGGAAGTCCGGATTGGGGACCGGGTGGTCAACGATCTGGCTCCGGGAAAGCGCGGCATCGCTATGGTGTTTCAGAACTACGCGCTTTATCCGCATATGAAGGTGCGCTCCAACCTGTCCTTTGGCCTGCGCATCCAGAATATGCCGAAAGCGGAGCGCGAGGCCGCGACGCAAGAGGTCGCCCGTATCCTTGAAATTGAAGAGCTTCTGGACCGGTTGCCGAAGCAGCTGTCTGGTGGCCAGGCGCAGCGTGTCGCTCTTGGGCGCGCCCTGATCAAAAAGCCGGAAGTCTTCCTGTTCGATGAGCCGCTGTCCAATCTGGACGCCAAGTTGCGTGCCTCCATGCGGGTGAGGATCATCGACCTGCACCGGCGGCTGAAGCAGGAAGGCAAGCCTGCGACCGTGGTCTATGTGACTCATGATCAGACCGAAGCCATGACCATGGGTGACCGGATCTGCGTCATGAAGGAAGGCCGGATCATGCAGGTGGCGGATCCGAAGACCCTCTATAACCGCCCGGCAAATCTCTTTGTCGCCGGGTTTATCGGATCGCCCGAAATGAACCTGATGCAGGGGCGGCTTGAGGATGTTTCCGATCCCGTTTTCCGCCTTGGAAACCAGTCAGTCCATCTTGGCCGCGAACTGGGTTGCAGGCTTGCATTCGCGGCTTCGTCGGAAGCGACTGTCGGCGTCCGGCCACAGCATTTCGAGCTGGTCAGTGCGGATGCTGGAAGCGGCTTGAATGGCTGCATCTCGCACGTCGAGTTCATGGGTCACGAAGTGTATCTGCATGTCGATCTCGGCGGAGTGAAAGTCATCGCCGTTGTAGGAGCTGCTGACTACGAAGCGCTGGACCGCTCATCAGGCCAGCTGCGTCTCAAGCCGCAGGCCGCGTCGGTTCATGTGTTCGATCCGGCCAGCGGGGAAAATGTGTCGCTGGCGCGCGAGGCTGCGTGAGCGGCCTGAAAGTTCTATTGGGAGGAACAGAAATGAAACAGTCTTTTTTCCTGAGCGCGGCGGCAGCTGCACTTTTGGTAACCTCAGCGGTACAGGCTGCGGATCTGCGCATGTCCTGGTGGGGTGGTGACAGCCGCCATGTGGCAACGCAGGAAGCGCTGAAAGCCTGCGGGGCTAAATATGGCCACACGATCAATCCGGAGTTCACCGGCTTCAAGGGGCATCTTGAGAAGCTGACGACCCAGATCGCGGGCGGCACCGAAGCAGACATCATGCAGGTGAACTGGCCTTGGCTGCCGCTGTTCTCGCCCCATGGCGATGGCTTTGCGGATCTGAACGAGCTGTCCGGCACGATCAAGCTGGACAACTGGACGAAGGAACAGCTGGATAGCGCCACGGTTGAGGGCAAGCTGGATGGTCTGCCGGTCTCGACGACTGGCCGCGTCTACATGTTCAACAAGACCACCTTCGAGAAGGCGGGTATCCCGGTCCCCACAAGCTTCGCTGAGCTGATTGCTGCCGGAAAAGTGTTCCAGGAAAAGCTTGGGGATGACTACTATCCGTTCCAGGCCAGCCAGGAAAATGCGGTCCTTCTGATCGGTCAGATCGCGACCCAGCTCTCCGGCAAGGATCTGGTCGATCCGGAAACCGGTCAGGTCTCCTGGAGCAAGGATCAGCTTGTTCAGGCCATCAATTTCTATCAGTCTCTGGTGGATGCGCATGTCGTTCCGAGCTGGAAGGCCGCCGCTGCCGAGGGCAACGTCATGCTGCATGAGGATCCGCGCTGGGCTAACGGCATGATTGGCGGCTCGTACGAGTGGGACTCCACTTACTTCAAATACTCAGATCCGCTCAAAGCGAGTGGCGGTGTCTTGGAGCCGGTGAAGATTCTCAAGGTTGATGGGGCCGTTACCGAGGGCGTCTACCGCAAGCCTTCCATGCTGTTCTCGATTTCGAAGAATTCGAAGAACAAGGAAGCTGCGGCCCAGATCGTCAACTGCCTGATGAATGAGCCGGAAGGCATCAATGCTCTGGGGGCGACCCGCGGGCTGCCTGCATCAAAGGCTGCGGCCGCGCTGCTGTCCGAGACCGGCAAGGTCAATCCGATCCTTCTCAAGGCGAATGAGATTGTCATGGCCAGCGAAGGTCCGAGCATTTCGCCCTACAACGAGCATCCGCAGATCCGGGATATCTTTAAGGACACTCTTGAGGAGTTCGCCTATGGCGCGATCAGCGCTGACGAGACAGCTGACCGCATCATCGAGGATGCAAACGCCACCTTGTCCGAACTGAACTGACTATCTCAGAACGGGTCAGCCGCCTTTGGGTGGCTGACTTCCAATGCGCGCTACTCCACCCAGAGATCCGATACAAGTTCTATGTCTCAGCCCCAGATCCGTCTCAGTGCCGCAGGCGCCCGTTCAGCGGCCATTGTTCTTGCCATGCCTGAGGCCAAGTATCACCTGAAGAATCCGGTGGACTGGAGCCTGTCCTCGCAAAGGGGAAATGTGCGGCTTGGCCAGACGGACAAGTCGATGGTCTGTTTGCATGATTTGGAGCCGGGAACACGGTACCGGTTCGAGGCCGAGGGCGAGCTTCTTGAGTTTCGTACCCGGCCCTGTGCTGGCGCTGTCAGGCTTGATCAATTCGGTGCATCGACCGGGGCGGAAGACAACCGTGACGCCTTCGCCTGCGCGATTGCAGCCGTTCTTCACGGCGGTACGCTGATCGTTCCCCGTGGCACGTGGAAGACCGGCCCTATCCAGCTTAAGTCTGCCATGACCCTTTATCTGGAGGACGGGGCGGTTATCGCTGCAATTGGCGACCGGACAGACTGGCCGATCCTCGAGGCTCAAGATGCCAATGGCAAGATGCTAGGCTCTTGGGAGGGCTTGCCCGCCCGCTGCTATGCGGGTGTTGTGAACGCGGTTGGTGCGGAGGATCTGTCGATCACCGGACCGGGCGTCATTGACGGCGGCGGTGACCGGGGGGACTGGTGGTCCTGGCCGAAGGAAACCCGGGAGGGAGCCCGCCGGCCACGGCTGATGCATCTGATCGGCTGTGAGGATGTCCTGCTGCTCGGACTGACGATCTGCAACTCTCCTTCCTGGACGGTCCACCCGCAGGGGTGCCGACGGCTGACTGCGGTTGGGCTTCATATTTCCAATCCACCGGATAGTCCGAACACGGATGGCTTTGATCCAGAAAGCTGCACCGAAGTCCTGATTGAGGGCGTTAGGTTTTCTGTCGGGGACGACTGCATTGCCATAAAGTCCGGCAAACGTGCTCCCTCCCAGTTTTGCCACCTTTCACCAACCCGCGGCGTCACCGTGCGCCACTGTTTGATGGAGCGCGGTCACGGCGGTGTTGTGCTGGGCAGCGAGATGAGCGGCGGCATTCATGATGTGCTGGTCGAAGATTGCGAGATGGTCGACACCGACCGGGGTCTGCGCATTAAAACAAGGCGCGGACGCGGCGGCACCGTCAGCGGGGTGACTTTCCGCCGGGTGGATATGGACGGCGTCCACGCTGCCTTGACCGCCAATGCTTTTTATTTCTGCGATCCGGATGGTCACGATGGCTGGGTGCAGAACCGGGCTCATGCACCGGTCGATGTCACCACACCCTTGATCAGGGACATTCTCGTTGAAGATGTCAATTTGAGAAACGTGAGTATCGCTGCAGGGGCCTTTCTGGGCCTGCCAGAAGCACCGATTACCGGAGTCAAGATCCGCGGCCTGACCGTAACTTACGCACCGGATGCTCAGGCTAGTGTGCCGGTTATGGCAGACGGCGTGCGGAACATGCGTCACATGCCACTGGTCGTCGAGAATGCGGAACTCGTCTGCGAAACAACGGGCTCCGGCCCCCATCTGCACGTCTGCGAGGGAGTGTCGTCATGAACCCGCTTGAGTTTTTTAACCGCTATGCGGAGTGCTGCCAGCCATATAAGGGGGGCAACTGGTGCTATGAGGATGGGCTTATTTATCGCGGACTCTCCCTCCTGCACAAAGCGACTGGGGACCAGCGCTTTCTGGATCATCTGCTGCGCTTGGCGAATGCCCAGATTGCGCCGGATGGCGCGCTGCGAGGCTATGATCCGGACGAATACAACATCGACAATGTCATGCCGGGCCAGTGCCTGTTTTACCTCGCGGATGTGACCGGCGATCCGCGCTATATGGCGGCCGCTGACCGCTTGATCGGCCAGTTGCAGACCCATCCGCGCACGCAGTCGGGCAACTACTGGCACAAGCGGATCTATCCAAACCAGGTGTGGCTGGATGGGCTCTATATGGGACTGCCCTTCCAGATCGAATATGGCCGGAGGGCTGGCTCTGACATGCTTGTGAATGACGCGCTGGATCAGCTCGTCCGGGCGCTGGAGCTGACCGGGCGCGGCGATGGCCTCTATGTTCATGGCTATGACGAAGCCCGCCAGCAGGCCTGGGCCGATCCTGAGACCGGGCACTCGGCGGCTTGCTGGGGCCGGGCGATGGGCTGGCTCGCCATGGCTCTCGCCGATGTTGCTATGCTTTCAGGCCGGGAGGCTTTCCGGGTAAAAGGGCTTGAGGCCCGCAGCCTGGATCTTTTCGAGAAGCTTCTGGCGCTGAAGGCTCAGGACGGCTTGTGGCTTCAGGTGATAGACCAGCCAGACCTGCCAGGCAATTATTCCGAAAGCTCTTCATCGGCGATGTTTGCCTATGCCTTTCTGCAGGCGGGCAGTTCAGGCTTATGGGAAAAGGGGATAGCGGAAGGACAAAAGGCGCTGGAAACGGTGATCAAGTCTGCCTTGATACCAGGCGGCAATGGAGAGACCGCCCTTCAGCGCATCTGCCATGTGGCTGGTCTGGGTGGCTTTTCTGGCGCTTATCGCGATGGAACGCCGGAATATTACCTCACTGAAGCGGTTGTTGCGGACGATCCAAAGGGCGTCGGCCCGCTCATGATGGCCGTTTCCGCATGCATCATGAGCGGCGAAAAGCTTCTGAACGCTCCGGAGCACCTTCGAATGCCAGCCTGAGAGGGGGCTGAGGTTTCAGTCCCTGCATGCTTGAGCCTCAGACGACGCTCTCCGGCAGATTGTCTAGATCGATATCGATGATGAAATACTGCGGGTTCTGCGCGACCCCCTTCGCGATATAGCTGCGCAAGCCCGTCAGATGGGTGGCCATCTCTTTTGCGGCGCGCTCCTGGCTGCCTGCCTTGAGTTCTTCGACGATGGTCGTGTGCTCGCGCACGACGAGGTCCATACGGCCTGCCTGTGCGAAGGTGAGACGGCGGAAGCGGTCCATCTGAACCTTGATTTCCTGCACATGTTCCCAGACCCGGGGCAGTCCGGCGATGCGTCCGATCAGCTCATGAAACTCGTCGTCAAGGTGATGGAAGCCCGCAATATCATCCATACAGGCAACATCGGCCTGAAGGGCGAGATGTGCTTCCAGTTGCTGCCAATCATCTCTTGTAGCTCTGGCAGTCGCCGTCTTTATCAGCATCATCTCAAGGGCCCTGCGCGACAGCATGGCCTCAGGCAGAGCCGAGACAGGAATGCGCCCCACGTAGGAACCTGACTGGGGAACGACCTCGACCAGCCGTTCTTCCGCCAGCCGGAGGATGGCCTCCCGGACCGGCGTGCGGCTGACACCTTCAAGCTGGGCGATAGCGTTCTCGGAAATCGGGGTGCCTGGCAGGAGATCCAGTTCAATGATCGAGGTCCGGATCTTTTTATAGAGCCGCTCGCCGATGGAGACGTTGGACCGGATGAGCCAATGTGCAGGACCCGTCGGTCCGCTGTTCGGTGCGCGGTTTCTGCGTTTTCGTGGCCGGGGATCTTCCGGAGAAACCTGGACCTGGGAAAGCTTTGGAGGGGTCGGCTTCATAGTAATTGCTGCCCTGCATCATAGCTGCGAGCTTGATTTCCTGATTTATCTTGCATACCAGTTAATGTGTCGGCTGTCCGTTCTGAAAAGACTGGAGGCTGAAAAAACCAGAGGGAGACTGGTTTTCATGAGGAGGATTTCGATGATCAAGTCGTTCAAGGCAGCCCTTGCTGCCGGGTGCATCTTTTTGTCTGGTGCATCCACTGGTTATTCTGCCGAGGAACTGAAATGGGCACACGTCTATGAAGACGGGTCGACCTATCACCAGCAGGCGCTTGCCGCGGCTGCCGAAATCAAAGAGCGCACGGAAGGCCGCGTGGATATCAAGGTGTTCCCGGCGTCGTCTCTTGGCAAGGAAGTGGAAATCAACGAGGGTCTTGGTATTGGCGCGGTGGACATCATCTACACCGGCCCGAGTTTCGTGGAGCGCTATTACGGTCCGATCGCCATTTCCGACTATCCGTTCATCATGCGGGGCTATGATCATTGGAAGAGCTATCGCACGTCGGATCTGTTCAAGGAATTATCTGAAGGCTATCACGAGGCCACCGGTAATCAGGTGCTGAGCCTGCTCTATTACGGCATGCGCCACGTGACGTCCAACAAACCGATCCTGAAGCCTGAAGACATGAAGGGTCTGAAGATCCGCGTGCCGGATTCCCCGCTCATGCTGATGTTCCCGAAAGCGGTGGGCGCGAACCCGACGCCGATGGCGTTCTCCGAAGTCTATCTGGCCCTTCAGCAGGGCGTGGTGGATGCGCAGGAGAACCCGCTGCCGACCATCAAGTTCAAGAAGTTCTATGAGGTTCAGTCCAACATCAACCTCACCGGCCACCTTCTGAACTCCCTGCTGATCATCGCATCAGATGATGCGATGGAGCGCATTGGCGAGGCAGATGCTGCGATTGTCCGTGAGGTCATGGACAAGACTGCGATGGTTGTTTCCGATGAAATCCGCCAGCAGGAAGACGATCTGGTCGCCTGGTTCCGCGAGCAGGGCGTTACGGTTAACGAGGTCGACCGCAAGCCGTTCCAGGATGCGGTTCTACCGTCTCTGACAGGCGACGGTGTGCCTTACACCATGGAGCAGTTCGAGCGTCTTGGTGCCCTCTGAGGGCATGATCCGGAGCTGTTTTCATGATGAAAAAACGTGAAGGGAAGGGTGCGCCAGCGGCGCACCCGGATCTGGCGATGGACGGCTTCGACCGGGACGCCGATATCTCAGATTTCCGTGTGACGGACATTCCGGGGCTGATTGCCATCTGGGCACTGACCGTCATTGTCTTCCTGCAGTTCTTCACCCGCTATGTGCTCAACGACAGTCTGGCCTGGACCGAGGAGCTCGCCCGCTACGTGATGGTGGTGGTCGCCTTTTTCGGGGCGGTGTCCGTTTCGCGGAAGGGGCAGCACATCTTCCTGGAGTTCTTCTACCGCTATCTGCCGCTCCGGTTTGCCAAGCTTATGGCTGTGGCAATGGAGGCCGTGTCCATGCTGTTCTGGGGCTATATGGCTTATCAGGCAGTTCTGCTTGGCCAGAAGACCCGCACCAAGATGGCGTCTATTGAGCTGCCGAAGAACCTTCTGTTCTATGCGGCCGCCATTGCCCTGGCCTTCATGGCTTTCTACTCGGCCCTCTGGCTGATCAGAAAGATCCGGCAGCGGCCGGAGGATCTGGTGAAACAGATCGAGAAACAGGCTCTTTCCGAGATATCTGACTAAGCGGATCCCCAATGGCCCTTGCGCTTCTCTTTATCATTCTCTTTGTGCTGCTCATTGCCGGGGCGCCCGTTGCCGTTGCCCTCGGTGCCGCATCCCTGACCTATGCGCTGATCGAAGGGGTTCCGAGCATGGTGGTGCTGCACCGCATGGTCGGCGGTATCGACAGCTTCCCCCTGATCGCCGTGCCGTTTTTCATCATGGCCGGGCATCTGATGAACACAGCCGGCATTACCACCAAGATCTTCGCCTTTTCCCGCGCCGCTGTTGGCTGGATGCATGGCGGGCTGGGCCATGTGAATGTCGGTGCTAGCGTGATTTTTGCAGGCATGTCCGGTGCAGCCGTGGCAGATGCGGGCGGTCTCGGAAACATCGAGATCAAGGCCATGCGGGAGGCCGGATATGATACGGATTTTTCTGTCGGCATCACGGCAGCGTCCTCGACCATCGGGCCGATCATTCCGCCGTCCCTGCCTCTGGTAGTCTATGGCGTCATTGCCGACACCTCGATCGGCCGCCTGTTCGCGGCAGGTCTGATACCTGGTCTGCTGATGGCCTTTTCGTTGATGATCATGGTCGCCTATTACTCGCGGATTCGGAAATACCCGCGGGATGACCGGTTCCGCTTTGACGTCTTTTTCCGCACGCTCTGGGCCGCGCTCTTGCCGCTTCTGACCCCGGTCATCATCGTGGGCGGTATTTTGTTCGGCATCTTTACGCCGACGGAATCGGCGATCGCGGCGGTCGCCTATGCGCTGTTCCTGGGGCTGTTTGTCTACAGGACACTCGATTGGCGGCGCGTTCTGCGTGTGTCCATGGACACGGTCGAAACCACGGCTTCGGTTATGATGATCGTTGCCACATCGACGATCTTTGCGTGGATCCTGACGGCCAATCAGGTTGCCGAGGTGTTTGCATCCGGTTTGCTGGACCTAACCACGAACAAGACGGCCATACTGCTCCTGATGATGCTGATCGTTCTTGTGATCGGCTGTTTCATGGAAACCATTGCGGCCATTACCATTCTGACGCCGGTGCTGTTGCCGGTCGCCCTGTCGGTGGGCGTGGATCCGGTGCATTTCGGTATCATCCTGATCCTCAATCTGATGATCGGGTTGCTGACGCCGCCGGTTGGGATGGTGCTGTACGTTCTGTCAAAAGTGTCGGAAGTGCCTTTCGAGCGTTGCGTCGTGGCGACGGCTCCGTTCCTGATCCCGCTGATTTCCGTGCTTCTGCTTCTGACCTTCGTGCCGGAACTGACGCTCTGGCTGCCTTCGATCATCTACAGATGACTTTAATGGTCCCCGGCCTGCCGGGGACCTCACTCATCACGATTGCATCCGTCTGGACGACCCCTGGAAACGCTGGTGTGCTTCGGAAATCGCGGCAGGAATGAGCCGCGGCAAAGCATCATGATGCTCCAGCACGGTCCGGCTGGTTCCTGCCAGGTTTGCTTCCTGTTTGAGAGCGGCAGGGCTGCGGGCATCCTGGCGCAGCATGGCGGACGCGCCGAACAATGTTTGCTGCACAAGGCTTTCAGCAAGGCTCAGGGGCATGCCCTCGGTGTAGAGGGTCATGATCATCTGCTCTGCCAGCGAGAAAACAAAACCAGGCCCATCGCCAGATACGGCTGAAGCCAGGTCAAAGTGGCTTTCGTTCTCCAGCCAGTTGAACTGGCCGACAGAGGCCATGAGGCTGGCGACGGCCTTCTGCTCGGCGGAAGTGAGTGTGGAGGGGGAACAATGTCCGATGGACATTCCCTCGCCGACCATGACCGGGAGGTTCGGTGTGACACGGGCCACCTTTTCCGTCTCCAGCCTTTCCTTGATGAGGTCAAGGGAGAGGCCGGGAATGATGGACACGACAATCGCCCCCTGGGCCAGCTCGACGAGAGCCGGGCAAGGCTGATCGAGCACCGCCGCCTTACCCGCAAGCAGAAGAATTTCCGGCTTCAGTGCTTTTGCTCTGTCCGCCCTGCAGAGCAGGCGGATCCGGGAGCATTTTGACAGGACGTCTCTGATCCTCTCGACATGGGGATCCACCACGGCTAGAGCCGCATGCGGGTTCTGCTTTTCCCATCCGGCTAAAATGGCGGCGGCTATCTCGGAACAGCCAAAGGACAGCACATCCACATGACCCTTTGCAGATAACGAAGCGGGTCTCTGTTTCTGACGCGTTGCAGCGGTCTCCAGCATCCATTTCCCCCTTTTGGATTTTATCAGGATTTCTGTCAGGACAGGTTTTAAGATTTCCCGGCGAGCTGAGCCGACTGAACGAGCAATGCGGCGTTGCCTCCGGCAGCTGTCGTGTCGATACAGACATGCCGCTCGTGCGCCACATGACCGACGTCCGGCAGACCTCCGATCAGCGGCAGGATCGGGCCATTCCGGTTGGCCAGTGCTTGTGCAAAACTTTGCGCCGTCTGTACATCGCCCCACCACATCACGCCGGAGAAGCCATTTGCCTCCGTCAGGACTGCCGGGTCGACCGGCAGAGCGTGGGCAATCGCCGTGCCGCCCAGTTCCTGCACGCGGCGGACCTGCTCTGCCGCAATGTCCGCGCCCGGACCCAGACAGAGCACGGGTTCACGTGGATGACGGGTCAGAATGTTGCTTTCGCCGGTCGGTCCCGGCATGCCTACGGACGGTCCTTCCTTCGCAGGAGGGGCGGTCTTCAGGAGCTTTTCAAGGCCTTTGGTTGTGGTGCTGGCGCCGCCATCAAGGCTCGCAGCATAGGTTCCGGGAGCCGGGCGGCTCTTGAAACGCGGCAGGTAATTCGGGCCACCTGCCTTGGGACCTGTACCCGAAAGGCCCTCACCGCCGAAGGGTTGGGAGCCGACAACCGCACCGATCTGATTGCGGTTCACATAGATGTTTCCGGCATGTACCGCCTGGCTGACCTCTTTCACCCGTTTGGTGATACGGCTGTGCAGACCAAAAGTAAGGCCGTAGCCGCAGCTGTTGATCTCGCCGATGACCTTTTCGAGGTCTTCCGCGCGATAGGTTGCCACATGCAGAACGGGGCCGAAGATCTCGCGTTCAAGATCTCTGATGCCGGACACCTTGATCAGGGCCGGGCCGACGAAGTGTCCAGTTTCAGGGGCGGGCAGCTGTTTGATGAGGCGGCCGTCCTTGCGGGCGGTCTCTACATGCTGATCGATCGTGGCCTTGGCGGCTTTGTCTATGACGGGTCCAATGTCCGTGGTCAGCTCCCAGGGATTGCCTAGCTGATATTCATCCATGATGCCCTGAAGCATGGTGATGAAGTCTTCGGCGATATCTTCCTGGACATAGAGGCAGCGAAGGGCCGAGCAGCGCTGGCCTGCGGACTGGAACGCAGAGGCGCATACATCGCGGGCGGCCTGTTCCGGCAAGGCGGTGCTGTCAATGATCATGGCATTGAGACCGCCGGTCTCCGCGATGAGCGGCGCGTCCGGTGCCGTGCCGACAGCCATGGATTTGCGGATGTTCAGCGCGGTCTGTGTGGAGCCTGTAAAGGCGACGCCGGAGACACGTGCATCGGAGGTGAGAGCTGCGCCAACGACAGATCCCTTGCCGAGAACGAGCTGAAGCACTTCCCGAGGAACGCCTGCTTCATGCAGAAGCTTCACTGCAAGGGCTGCGATCAGAGGGGTTTGCTCGGCAGGCTTTGCCAGAACGCCGTTGCCTGTGGCAAGGGCTGCTGCAATCTGGCCGGAGAAGATCGCCAACGGGAAGTTCCAGGGGCTGATGCAGGTGAAGATGCCTTTCGGGTTTTCTGCATGCTTGGCCGCCTGATCCGCATAGTAGCGCAGGAAGTCGACTGCCTCGCGCACTTCTCCGACCGCATCGGCCAGGGTCTTGCCGGCTTCTCTCGCCAGGAGATTGAAGAAGGCGCCGGTGTTTGCTTCATAAAGATCAGCCGCACGGTTGAGGACGGCTGCCCGGGTCTCGATGGCGGCGGTCCAGCTGCGGGCCGCGGCCAGGGCCTGTTCGACATCTTCGGGTGACGCATTGGTGACCGTGCCGAAGGCTTCGCCCGTTGCCGGGTTCACAGCACGCACGCTCTCTCCGGCGCTTGGCTGAGTTGCCAGCTGCGATGTGGCGTTGACCGGAACGTCCCCGTTGCGGGCAGTCTCGATGACGCTCAGAACACCCCGGCTGGAGATATCATGGCCAGCACTGTTCCGGCGGGAGGGGGAGAAGATGTCCGGGCCCGGTGTCACGCTCTTGCCGGGCGTGTAGCCAACGGCTTCAAGCGCGGCGAATGGACAGGAGACGACGTCTTCCGGGGCGATGCTCTTGTCGACGATCTGGTTCACGAAGGAGGAGTTCGCACCATTTTCAAGAAGCCGGCGGACGAGATAGGCCAGCAGATCCCGATGTGCGCCAACCGGCGCGTAGATCCGGCAGCGGGTGCCGTTTTCCTGCTTCACGATGTCGTGCAGCTTTTCTCCCATGCCGTGAAGGCGCTGGAATTCAAAAGCATCTTTGGAAAGGCCAGTGGCCATTTCCAGAACGGCGGCCATGGTGTGGGCGTTGTGGGTGGCGAACTGCGGATAGACATGATCCGTCATGCCGAGCAGCTTGCGGGCATTGGCAATGTAGCTGACGTCGGACGAAACCTTGCGGGTGAAGACCGGGAAACTGGGCAGGCCCAGAACCTGGGCGTGCTTGATCTCCGCATCCCAATAGGCGCCCTTGACCAGCCGGATGGTGATGCGGCGGTTCAACCGCTTCGCGAGATCATGGAGCCAGTCGAGAACCGCTCCGGCCCGGCGGCTGTAGGCCTGCACCACGATGCCGAACCCGTCCCAGTCAGCAAGGGCCTCGTCTTCCAGAACTTTCTCAATCACCTGAAGGGAAAGGATCAGGCGGTCCGCTTCCTCGGCATCGATGGCGAGGTTCATGTTGGCGGCCTTGGCCTTTACGGCAAGTGCCTTCACAGCTGGAACCAGCTCGGCCAGAACGCGCGCTTCCTTTGCGGTCTCATACCGGGGATGCAGAGCAGACAGCTTTACGGAAACGCCGGGATTGTCGCGCATGTCCGGCTTGGTGCAGGCGCTGGCCAGGGCGTCGATCGTGTCGGCGTAGCTCTTGTGATAGTGGGTGGCGGCCTTCGCGGTCATCGCGGCTTCGCCCAGCATGTCATAGGAATAGGTAAAGCCCTTGGCTTCCTTCTTTTCCGCCCGGTCCATGGCCTTGCGAATGGTTTCGCCCAGAACGAACTGGCGGCCCATTTCGCGCATGCCCTGGGCAACTGCGGCGCGGATGACTGGTTCGCCAAGACGCTTCACGGCGCCGCGTACAATGCCCGTCAGACCGGACTTCTTGTCGCTCAAGACCTTGCCTGTCAGGGCAAGGCCAATGGTTGAGGTGTTGACCAGCGGCGAGGTGGAATGGCCCCGGTGGGCATCCCAGTCGTGCGGGACGATCTTGTCTTCGATCAGATCATCGATGGTCGCATCATCCGGCACGCGCAGAAGGGCTTCGGCCAGGCACATCAGCGCGATGCCTTCCTCTGTGGACAAGCCATATTCTGCCAGGAACACTTCCATCAGGCCCAGCTCGCCATCAGCCCGGATCTTGGCAACCAGCTCTGCCGCTGAGCGCACGATGGCTGCCCGCTCGTCTGCTGACAGATTTGCCTCTGCGCTCAAGCTCCGCAAAAGGGCCGGTTCATCCTGAAGCTTCAGGGCATCGATACGATCAAGCGTGGGATGGGCCGCGAGCATTTTTGTTCTCCAATGGAAGATCGCCTATGATACTGCTGTTCAGGAATTCATTTCGTCTGAAGGATGAAATCCTATGGTCAAAAGAACCAAAGATGATGGCAGAGACGATCCAAATGGAATAGCAGACCTCGACAAGATCGACGTCTCGATCCTGAAGGTGCTGGCGGCGGATGCCCGTATTTCAATGACCCAGCTGGCGGAGGAGGTCGGCCTGTCCAAAACGCCGGTGCTTGCCCGTGTCCGGCGTCTTGAGCAGCTGGGGGTGATCACCGGCTACCGGGCGATGATCTCGCCGGTGCGGCTGGGTGTTGCCCATATCGCCTTTGTGGAAGTCAGGATGATGGACACACGCGAACCGGCTCTGCAGGCCTTCAACCTGGCCGTTTCCCGCATTCCGGAGGTGGAGGAATGCCACATGATCGCGGGCGGCTATGACTATCTCTTGAAGATCCGCACGCGGGATATCGCCGACTACCGCCGGGTTCTGGGCGAAAAGATCTCGTCTCTCCCCCACGTCTCCGCCACCTCGACGTTTGTTGCCATGGAGACCGTGAAGGAAGTGGCTCAGCCGATGTGATCAGGCTAAAACAAAAGAAGCCCGCGGGGAGGAGACGCGGGCTTCTTGTTATCCGGGCAACAGCGATCAGGCGTCGCGCTGGGCGATCCAGTCGTGGTCCGGATGGTTCTTGAAGCGCCACTTGCGCATCGGGCCTGCCATGACGTTGAGATAGTACATCTCGTAGCCATAGGGTGCGCCGCAGGGGTGATGGCCCTTGGGGACGAGAACCACGTCATGGCTGGAAACCGACACCGTCTCGTCCAGCTCTCCGTCTTCTGTGAAGACGCGCTGATGGCCATAGCCCTGATCCGGGTTGAGACGGTGGTAATAGGTCTCTTCCAGATAGGTCATGTCCGGGAAATTGTCCTCATCGTGCCGGTGCGGCGGATAGGAGGACCAGTTTCCGGCGGGCGTGAAGACTTCCGTTACCAGCAGGCTGTCCGCAACGTCGGATTCTTCCATGGCAATCGGGAAGATGTAGCGGGTGTTCGCACCCTTGCCGCGGACGACCTTTTCCGGCCTGGGCAAAACACGGGCCTTGTGGCCACCGTTGCCGGGGGCCGTGCAGACGCCGATGGTGCAGTCCGTGGTGGCCTTGGCCGACCAGTCGCTGCCGGACGGGACATAGACGCTGTGAGGAGCGAGTTGCTCGAACACGTTCATCCGCTCGCCCTGCTCACCGAAGTTTTCGCCAGCGGCGGAAATCTCGGCTTTGCCTTCGACCATGACAAGAATGACTTCGAGATCGCCAGTGGTCTCGGACACGGTCTCGCCAGCCTTCAGCCGGTAGAGGCCGAAACCGACATAGCCCCAGTCCGGAGACTTGGGTCCCTTGGCGTTTTCGATGGTGATGTCATGAACCTTGCCGGCGGTGCCGGAGGGCTTGCGGAGGAGATCGCTCATTTCAGGTCGGCCTCTTTTGCGAGTGTCTTCAGGGTTTTCAGGCCGAGGCTCTGATACTGGAAGGGATTGCGCACTTCCGGATCCTGCTCGGCCTCAATCACGATCCAGCCTTCATAAGCTGCGTCCTTGAGGATCTGGATCAGCGGGGCGAAGTCCACGCCGCCTTCCTCGTCACCCGGAACGGTGAAGACACCGGCACGCACGCCGTCCATGAAGGACAGGCCCTTTTCGCGGACTTCGTTCATCACGGCTGGACGCACGTTCTTGGCGTGGAAGTGACGGACGCGGTCGACGTACTTCTTCAGGACCGGTGCAGGGTCAACGCCCTTACCGCCGAAGTAGCAGTGGCCTGCGTCGAACAGCAGCTTGGTTGCCGGACCGGTCGCCGCCATGAAAGCGTCGATTTCTTCGGGGGTCTCGACCACGGTGCCCATGTGGTGGTGGTAGACGAGATGAATACCCTGCCCGGCGCAGAAGGTAGCGAGTTCTTCAACCTTGGCACCGAAAGCCTTCATGTCATCCGCGCTGAGGACCGGGCTCTGGGCCAGGTCGGTCTGGGAGCCCTGGATGGTGTTGGAGGTCTCGCAGACGATGCAGACCTTGCAGCCATTGTGCTTCAGCTTGTCGAGATGCGGCTGAATGGCCTTCTTCTCTTCCTCGACGGACTGAGCTAGCAGGTTCAGAGAGTACCAGCCGGAAATGAACTTCAGGCCATAGCTGCCCAGAAGCTGCTTCAGCGCTTCCGGATCGTTCGGCCAGCGGTGGCCGTTCTCTATCCCGTCGAAGCCGATTTCAGAGGCCTCCTTGAGGATCTGTTCTGTCGGGATATGAGCACCGAGGGTCTGGTCGTCGTCGTTTGCCCAAGCAATCGGGTTGGTGCCGTAGAGGATCATTTCGAAGGTTCCTGAACGATATAGGAGGGATCGAACCAATGCCGGGATATCTGTCCCGGTTTTTTGTCATTTGCAGGGCAGGTCCCTGCAGACCGGAGGCGCCCGGAAGGGAAGACTTCCGGGCGGATCGTTTCGTTTGAGGAGATCAGTTCACCAGGTTCTGGCGTTTCATGTTCTCCACATAGGAAGCACGGGCCTCCTTGAGCTTTCCGGTGCTGCCAACTTCTGGCACGGCAACGTCCCACCAGTGGCCGCCGCCATTTTCGCCCGGGCCATGCATCGGGTCCGTGTCGATGACGATCACGGTCGGGATGGCCCGGTCACGGGCTGCGAGGATCTGGGCTTCCAGATCGGCGATGTCCTTGGCCTTGACTGCATGAGCGCCCATGGAGGCTGCGTGGGAGACAAAGTCGATGTCTGGCTGCTGCTCGACATTGCAGTCACTATAGAGGTTGTTGAAGCGCTCTCCGCCGGTGCCCATCTGCAGCCGGTTGATGCAGCCATAACCACGGTTATCTGTGAGAACCACTGTGAAGGGCACCCGGCGCATGACGGCGGTGGCCAGTTCGGAGTTGGCCATCATGTAGGAGCCGTCGCCGACGAAACAGACCACGTCACGGTGAGGCTGTGCCAGCTTGATGCCGATGGCGCCGGCAATCTCGTAGCCCATGCAGGAGAAGCCATACTCCATGTGGTAGCCAGCCTGAGGTGCCTGCCAAAGCAGCTTGAGCGCGCCCGGCATGGTTCCGGCCGCACACATCGCAATGGTCTTGTCCGTCGAGGTGCGTTGCACCGCGCCGATCACTTCGGCATCGAGCGGCAGATAGCCCTCCGGTGTGTCCGTGCGTGCGCTGCAATGGGCATCGACCTTGGCCAGCCAGTCGAGGCGGGACTGCGGATCGAAGGCTTCCGCCTTGTGACCGCCAAGCCCTTCGGAAATCATTTCCAGAGCGACCTTTGCGTCCGCAACCAGGCCAATGGCGCCGTGCTTGCCCGCGTCATAACCCTGGACATTGATCGAGACGAGCTTACGGCCCGGCTGGTTGAACAGGGTCCACGAGCCTGTGGTGAAGTCCTGAAAACGGGTGCCGACGCCGATCACAAGATCAGCTGTTTCCGCCAGCTTATTGGCGCTTTCCGCACCATCTACTCCGGCAGCGCCGAAGTTCATCGGGTGAGATTGAGCCAGAGCGGACTTGCCTGCCTGGGTTTCGATCACCGGCACGCCGTGCTTGATGGCGAAGGTGCCAAGCGTGTCTTCCGCCTGGGAATAGATCACGCCGCCGCCGCAGACGATGACCGGGTTTTTCGCGGCCTTGATCAGCGCGACGACGTCGGCCAGATCCTGAGCATCTGGAGCCGGGCGGCGGATGCGCCAGACTTTCGGCTCGAAAAAGCTTTCCGGATAGTCATAGGCTTCCGCCTGAGTGTCCTGGCAGAACGCAAGGGTGACCGGGCCGCAGTTGGCCGGATCGGTCATGATCCGGAAAGCGCGGGGCAGGGCTGTCAGCAGATGTTCCGGACGGCTGATCCGGTCGAAATACCGGCTGACCGGGCGGAAGCAATCGTTGGCGGAGACGGTGCCGTCGTCAAAGTCCTCGACCTGCTGCAGCACCGGATCCGGGCGGCGGTTGGCGAAGACGTCGCCGGGGATCAGCAGAACCGGCAGACGGTTGACATGTGCCAGGGCGGCTGCCGTGACCATATTGGTCGCGCCGGGGCCGATGGAGGAGGTGACGGCCATGGCGCGGGTGCGCTTCTTGGCCTTGGCATAGGCGATGGCCGTATGGGCCATCGTCTGCTCGTTCTGGCCGCGCCAGGTCGGCAGGGCGTTGCCTGCCTTTTCCAGCGCTTCCCCGAGACCGGCGACATTGCCGTGGCCAAAAATGGCCCAGACGCCATCAATGAAGCGTTCGCCGTCTTCGGTCATCTGAGCCGAGAGATAGCGGACCATGGCCTGAGCCGCGGTGAGACGGATGGTAGTCATGCGGTCTTTCCTTGCGCATCGCTTGCCTTGGCTTCGCCGCGAGCCTTGTCCCAGATCGCGCACAGGCGGCGGTATTTTTGGCTCATGTCGGCGATTGCGGCGTTGTCGTCAAGAGAGCCAGCCAGCCATTGGCGGGCGGCCTCGGCAAAGATCGTGCGTCCAACCGCAAACCCCTTCACCAGGTCGAACCGGGCTGCTTCCGCGAAGCTTGCCGCAAGAGCCTCTTCGGGGGCGTCGAGTCCGAGGACCACGATACCACGGGTGTTCGGATCGTTGCGGGTGATCGCGTCGCAGGCAAGCGCCCAAGCCTTTCCCGTCGTCATCGGTTCCAGCTTCCACCAGTCCGGATAAAGACCGATGTCATACATGCGCTGAATGACCTTTGCGGTGGTCTCGTCATCCACAGGGCCAACCTTGGACGGGATGACTTCCAGAAGCACTTCGAGACGGTTGCGGCGGGCAGCAGCAAAGAGACGGATGAGGGTGTCTTCCTGGCTTGCCTTCATCTCGTCCGTGTCGTCCGGATGATAGAAACACAGCACCTTGACCACATGCTCAACCGGCCATTCGGACAGGCCGCCGAAGTCAGGTCCAAGTTCCGGCTCCAGGGTCAGCGGACGGGAGGCGGGCCATTCGACCGGATGGCCGATCCAGAGCCCCGTACCAGCTGCCTCATAAAGAGCTTCCCGGCCAAGGCGGCTGTCGCAGAGGATGCCGTAACCAGACTGGTTTCCGGCCACGTCACGGGCAGCGCGCAGGCACAGGCTTTTGAATTCACCGATCTTGTCATGAGACACGCCAGCTGCATCCGCCATTTCTTCCAGCTGAATGCGATGGTCGAAGGCGAAAACCCGCATTTCCGGCCAGTCCAGATCCCGGTTGGTTGCCCAATGGATCTGTTCCAGTTCAGCGTCCTTGCGCAGAGCAGGGGTCTTCACCCCGCGCTTTAGGAAGAACTGCAGCTCTTCCCAGCTCGGATAGGCAGGGGTGCAGCCATGACGGCTGACGGCAAACGCGCCACAGGCATTGGCATAGGTCAGGCTGGTGACCCAGTCGCAGTCGGTCATCCAGCCGGTCAGAAGCCCGGACATGAAGCCGTCGCCAGCGCCCAGAACGTTGAAGACTTCGATGGGGAAACCTGGGCCGGACAAGCCTTCATCCAGCGTATCCGGAATGCCGCCGGTGAAGGCTGCCGCGCCCATGGCGCCGCGCTTGCAGACGAGCGTTGCCTTGGAGACCTTGCGGACATTGCGCAGCGCCTCGATGGTGTTGGTCGACCCGCCTGCGATATGGAACTCTTCCTCGGTGCCGACGATCAGGTCGAAGAGGTGCAGGGTCGACTGCAGCTTTTCGGTGACCTTGGCCGATTCAATGAAGCGGTTCTCGCCGTCGCCGTGGCCGGACAGGCCCCAGAGGTTCGGACGGTAGTCGATGTCGAGTGCCGTGCGCCCGCCGGTTTCCCGGGCAAGACGCAGGGCTTTCAGGACAGCCGCCTCGGTGCGGGGGTGGGACAGGTGCGTGCCTGTGGCCACAACCGCCCGCGCCGAAGCGATGAAGTCCGGATCGATGTCATCTTCGCACAGGGCCATATCGGCGCAGTTCTCGCGATAGAAGATCAGCGGGAACTGGTGCTCGTCACGGATGCCCAGCAGAACGAGGGCTGTCAGGCGCTCCGGGTCGGTCTTGACGCCGGTGACGTCCACGCCTTCGCGTGCCAGCTGCTCCCGGATGAACCGGCCCATATGCTCGTCGCCAACGCGTGTAATCAGGGCGCTTTTCAGGCCAAGGCGCGCGGTGCCAGCCGCCATATTGGTGGGCGAGCCGCCAATATACTTGTTGAAGGACGCCATGTCCTCCAGGCGGCCGCCGATCTGAGCGCCGTAAAGATCCACGGAGGACCGTCCGATTGTGATGACATCTAGTTTCTTCAAGGGTCTATCCGTTCGTCAAACTGTTCCGCCGAGGGAACCTTCCAGTTCTGCCAATTCCTGTCCTCCCGCCATCAGATCCTGCAGCTCCTCCGCTGCAATTTCGCCTTTCCTTGCTGTGCCAAGTGTCTTGCCCCGGTTCAGAACCGTGAACCGGTCACCAACGGCCATGGCATGACGCACGTTGTGTGTGATGAAAACGGCCCCGATGCCCTTCTTGCGGACCTTGTCGATCGTGGCGAGCACATTCGAGGTCTGGCGTACGCCAAGCGCCGAAGTGGGTTCATCGAGGATCAGCACTTTTGCGCCGAAATAGACGGCCCGTGCGATGGCAACCGTCTGGCGTTCGCCGCCAGAGAGTGTGCCGACCGCCTGGTCCGGGGAGCGCAGATGGATGCCCATCTTTGCCATTTCTTCCATCGTGACGGCATTGGCCTGCCCGAAGTCGAAGAACTTGAACGGGC
The DNA here is from genome assembly GCF_014842915.1 of Roseibium litorale. Classification (GTDB taxonomy): domain Bacteria; phylum Pseudomonadota; class Alphaproteobacteria; order Rhizobiales; family Stappiaceae; genus Roseibium; species Roseibium litorale. The sequence continues at coordinate 104,354 of NZ_JACYXI010000003.1, forward strand.
CAGCCCGCCGCTGAGGCTCACGGCCCATCCAGAAATTGCGGGTCACGGACATCAGCGGGATCATGGCGAGATCCTGATAGACCGTTGCAATTCCGGCTGTCATGGCCTCGCGCGGGTTTTCAAACCGCATTTCCTTGCCGTCCATCAGGATCTGCCCCTTGGTCGGCTTATGGACACCAGACATTGTCTTGATGAAGGTGGATTTTCCTGCACCGTTGTCGCCCAGCAGGCAGTGGCATTCGCCGGGCATGACCGAGACGGACACGCCGTTGAGGGCGATGACAGGGCCGAAGTGTTTCTCGATGTTGACGAGTTCGATAAGGGGAGCGGTCATCTCAGCGTTCTCCCGTGATCATGCGGCGGATGTAGGTGTTGAGGATCACGGCAAGCAGCAGGATCACCCCCAGGAACACGCGGAACAGCGAGCTTTCCACGCCAGCGAAGAACAGGCCCTGCTGAACCACGCCAAAGATGAGAGCGCCGAGCGCCGCGCCAATGACAGAGCCATAGCCCCCGGTGAGCAGAGCGCCGCCGATCACCACCGAAATGATGGCCTCGAATTCCTTCAGCAAGCCGCGGTCAGCCGCGGCGGAGCCGAATTCCATGACCTGACAGGTTGCGAAAACCGTTGCGCAGAAAGCGGTCAGCATGAACATCAGGATCTTGACCCGGTCGACAGGTACGCCGACGTAGCGGGCAGCTTGCGCATCCCCGCCAGCTGCAAAAATCCAGTTGCCGAAGCGCGTCTTGGTCAGAAGGACATGGCCGAAGATGATCAGCGCGAGAGCCCAGACCACAAGCATCGGAACACCTTCCACCACTGGCTGGCCAGCCTTGGGTCCGGCGACGAACTTGCCGACGACGCCCATGTCGGCGAGCCAGACGAATGCGCCGCTGAAGATCTTACCGCCGAAGAGCCAGGCGATGGGATCGCCTTCAGCAGCTTCGCGCACGCCGCCGATGATTGTCTTGCGGGTGGTGGTGATGGAAATGAAGATCGTCAAACCGCGCAGAATGTAGAGAAAAGCGAGGGTGACGATGAAGGAGGGCAGGCCCGTCTTGATCACCAGATAGCCGTTAAGCGCGCCGATCAGCAGCGCCAGCGCAAAGGCGGCAAGGATCGCGACCCAGGTGGGGAACCCCCACTGAACGGTCATCAGGGCGATAATAATGCCGGAAAAGCCGATCATCGACCCAACGGAAAGGTCGAACTCACCGGCAATCATCAGCAGGCAGGCGCCGACAGCAATGATCGCGAACTGAGCGGACACGGTGCCCCAGTTGATGATGCCTTCAGGAGCGAACATGCCGCTGTCGCCAGCGATGGTGAGGAAAAAGGCGAAGACGAGAATGGTGCCGCAGATGGCGCCGAGCTCGGGCCGGATCAGGGCCTTGCGCAGCGGTGAAATTTCACGGACGCGTTCGTCCTTGATCGCTGCTGTGATCTGTTCGGGTGTCTGGCCGCTTGTGTCAGCCATTGCATCCTCCTGCCAGCCGCGAGCCAAGCCCGGGCCGTCCAACTGCCTGCCCCGTGAAGGGTGCAGATAACGCTGTTTGGTGATCTTTGTGTTGGCGCCTCCCGAAGGAGGCTCCAGCGCCACGAAAACTTTGGCGTGGCGCCGGACCGCTTATGCGGAGTGATAGTCCTTAGCGGTATTCACCTGCGTATTTTTCGACCAGGCCGATGTTGGACTTCGTGACGAAGCCAGGACCGGAGTTGATGGAGTTCCCCGGAACAACGCCGTAGCGGGTCAGGTTGGTCAGGATCACGACCGGCAGATACCCCTGAAGGTAGGGCTGCTGGTCGATGGCGAATGCGATGACGTCCGACTTGATGGCTGCGGCGATTTCGCCGGAAAGATCGAAGGTGCCGAAATGGATGGTGCCGGACTTGCCCATTTCCTCAAGCGCAGCAAGGGTCGGATGAGCGGACGTCGGCCCGAGGGTCAGGATGCCGTTGGTGTCCGGGTTGGCCTGCAGGTAAGCCATGACCTTGGACTTGATTTCTGCCGGATCCTGGCCGCTGTCGATCATCTGGTTACCCAGTTCGACGCCAAGCGCATCTGCATAGCCCTGGCAACGCTCAACCGACGCCGGGTTGGTGATGTAGTGGTTCACACAGAGGAACTTGGTAACACCAGCAGCCTTGGCCTTTTCGCCCGCGCCCATGCCAGCAGCATGTTCAGGCTGACCCACATGCATCAGAGCGCCAATGGCCTTGGACTGCTCTTCGGTGCCGGAGTTGATGGTGATGACCGGGATGCCCTTGGCAACTGCGTTGGACAGCGGGCCGGACAGAACGTCGTAGTCGGCGATGGTGGCGATGATGCCGTCCGGATTGGATGCAGATGCCTGCTCGATGATGCGGGCCATGTCGGCAAGGTCACCCGTTGGCGGGTTGCGGTACTCGACGGTGACGTTCATCTGGTCACCGGCGACCTTGATGGCATTCTTGATGGTGTTCCACCAGCTGTCGCTGTCCGGTGCATGGCTTACCAGAATATAACGTTCGCCTTCAGCCTGTGCAGGCATCGCGACCGAGGTGAGGGCAAGGGCTGCGGCCGCCATTGCCATAAATGTCTTTTTCATCGGGTTCCTCCCAGAACGGTTGGCCTGGCGGCTGTGCCAGACCAGGAAATTGTCATGGCTCGCCGTCTCCTCAGGCTGACCATGAAATGGAATATAAATTCCAAATCTAGAATCGCGCAATGAAAATTTTCTATGTCAGGACTTTTCCCGACGGGCGCCCACCGAAACGGCAAGCGCAATAGCCAGTGCGAAACTGGCAGAAAGAGCCCGGAAGTCACCGACATCCAGCTCCACCACCAAAAGGCTTGTCGCGCCCATCCGGACCAGAGGACTTGTCACCAGATCGGTGATCGCGACCAGGTCCGCACCCTGACGCTGGGCGGCTTCCGCAATCTCAAGGGTCTGTTCGGAATAGGGAGCGAAGGTGACGGCGATGACTGCGTCGCCCTTCTGGATGGTGTGGTCGAAGCGAATGCCTCCGATGCCCGTATGCAGAACGCTGGGAACCTGCATTTTCTCAAAGGCATAGGCGAGGTAAGAGGTAACCGGGAATGCTCTCCTGAAACCCACGAGGTGAATGGTGCGGGCCTTGGACAGGGTTTCGACGGCTTTTTGCAGCGCCGCCGGATCCACCGACGTCATCAGGTTTTCCAGTGACGCGCGTCCAACTTCCACGAACTCTGCCAAAAGCGCGGAGGGCGATTCCGTTCCATGCTCCCGCAGCTTTGCGAGGCGGGTTCCATAATCGGGCCACTTCTGAGAGAAATCTGTGCGAAACAGTTTCTGCATCTGGGAAAAGCCTGAGAAGCCCATCTCCTGGCAGAAGCGCATGAAGGCGGAGGGCTGAACATCCGCGCCAGCCGCCAGTTCCGCGACGGTGGAGACAGCAACCCGGTCGGGATTGGCTGCGACATAATCGGCGCATTGTTTCAGCCGCTTTGGAAGAAATTCCGCCCGTTCTCCAAGGCGTTCGATGAATGCGTCGATGGTTTGCGGTGCCAGGTCAGTTGTCATGGTTTGTCTTTTCGTGCTTGACACGTTCTATTGAAAGTGATTTTGGAATTTTTATTCCAAAGTGGCAACCCTCGCGATTGGCGAGCCGATGATGCCAAGATTCATCCGGGAGGATACAGATTATGACGCTCAATGTTGCGCTGCTGGGTGCAGGCCGCATCGGCAAGGTTCACGCCAAGGCTATTGCCGCCACCGAAGGCGCCCGTCTGGTCGCCGTTGCGGACGCGATGGCTGAAGCTGCAAATGCGCTTGCGTCTGCTTATGGCGCGGAAGTGCGCAGCATTGACGCGATTGAAGCGTCTGCTGACGTGAACGCCGTTATCATCTGCACGCCGACCGACACGCATGCCGACCTGATTGAGCGTTTTGCCCGTGCCGGCAAGGCGATCTTCTGCGAAAAGCCGGTGGACCTGTCCGTTGAACGCGTCCGCTCGTGCCTGAAGGTTGTCGAGGAAACCGGCGCCGTTCTCATGCTCGGTTTCAACCGCCGCTTTGACCCGCACTTCCGTGCCGTTCGCGCTGAAGTTGATGCGGGCCGCATTGGCGATGTGGAAATGGTCCAGATCACGTCCCGTGACCCGGGTGCTCCGCCGCCGTCCTACATCAAGTCTTCCGGCGGCATCTTCCGCGACATGACCATCCACGATTTCGACATGGCCCGCTTCCTGCTGGGTGAGGACGTCGACACTGTGATGGCAACGGGTTCCGCTCTCGTTGATCCGGAAATCGGCCGTCTGGGCGACTTTGACAGTGCATCGGTGATCCTGACCACTGCGAGCGGCAAGCAGTGCACCATCTCCAACTCCCGCCGGGCCACCTACGGCTACGATCAGCGGATTGAAGTGCATGGCTCCAAGGGGGCTGTCAGTGCCGAGAACCAGCGTCCGGTCTCCATCGAAGTGGCAACTGCCGATGGTTATACCCGTCCGCCGCTGCACGACTTCTTCATGACCCGCTACACCGAGGCATATGCAGCCGAAATCGCAGCGTTCGTGAAGTCGGTTGAAGGTGGTGTTCCGGCGAGCCCAAGCGGCAAGGATGGCCTTGCAGCCCTTCTGATCGCTGAAGCTGCCTTGAAGTCCATTGCCGAAAAGAGGGCTGTTTCGATCAGCGAGATCTGATCCCCGGCAACCATACAGCTGCGATTTGGGAGGAGAGCGGATGCAGCAAGATATCAAAACGATCGGCATTGGCCTGATCGGCACTGGTTTCATGGGCAAGTGTCATGCGCTTGCCTATGGGGCCGTTAAGGCGGTGTTCGGCGATGTGCCGGCGCCGCGTCTTGAAGTCCTATGTGAGGTGCCTTCCGAGAAGGCGGCTGAATATGCCGGCCGCTTCGGCTTTGCCCGCTCGACCTCGGACTGGCGGGATCTGATTGCGGATCCCGCGGTGGATATCGTCTGCATCACGACTCCCAACAAGATGCATAAGGAAATGGCGCTGGCGGCTTTGGCCGCCGGCAAGCATGTGCATCTCGAAAAGCCGATGGCCCTGACCATCGAAGATGCCCGGCAGATGGCCGCAGCAGCGGCAGGCGCCAGGGGGCGCACGATCACGGGCTATAACTATCTTCATAATCCGGCAATTACCCACGCCCGGCGTCTCATTGATGCCGGTGCAATCGGCCGCGTGGTCCAGTTCCGTGGTGTGATCGATGAAGACTATCAGGCAGATCCCGAACTGCCATGGTCATGGCGCGCGATGCGCGAACAGGCGGGACTTGGGGCATTGGGCGACATCGGCTGTCATCTGGTCAGCATTGCGAATGCGCTGGTCGGGCCCGTGGAAAGTCTGGTGGCCGAAATGCAGACTGTGCATGAAACCCGCCCCGTCGAAGGCGGCGGCCGCAAGCCGGTGGAGAACGAAGATATTGCCTCGGCTCTGCTGACCTTCCGCAATGGTGTGAAGGGTCTGATTACCGCTTCCCGCAGCGCATGGGGCCGCAAGAGCTATATCGCGTTCGAGGTCCATGGCACTGAAGGCATGATCCGCTACGATCAGGAGCGGATGAACGAGCTGCATCTTTATCAAAATCGTGGTGAGGTGGCCGAGCAGGGCTTTAAAACAATCCTGACGGGACCTGCACATCCGCCTTACGGTGAGTTCGTGCCCGCGCCCGGACATCAGCTCGGGTTCAACGATCTTAAGGTGATCGAGGTTCACGAGTTCCTGCGTGCCATCGTCGAGGGGCGTGAGGCTAAACCGAATTTTACCGACGCGCTCCACTTCGAGGAGGTCATTCACGCCGTCGCCAGATCTGCGGAAACAGGCGAGCGTGTCGTGGTTGGTCTTCGCTGACTTCCATGCGCCGCAACTCGCTGACATTGTTTTGCAGAAAGGTTGTGGCGGTGAAGTTCAGTGAGGGCTGAGGCCCCTTGCAATCACCTTGACGAGCGCCTTGCGGTAGCTGAGGTCATTTCTGAAGACCGCGGGCGCACCATTGCTGGTGAGTGGCATGGCAACACGGATGGCGATCATCATGTCGATGAGAACCTTGGCTGCGGCCGGCACGTCATCCGTTTCTATCCTTCCTTTTGCGACCTGATCTTTAATCCAGTCGGACAGCAGTGTGTGAGCATTCACCCCGCCGTGCTCAGTGAGGATCTCTTCCAGTTCCTGCGTTGCGGGCGTTTCCATGAAGAAGACCCGGAGAATCGCATTCTGCCGAGCGAATTCCTCCTCCGTCTGATTGAAACGGCAGATTTCCATCAGGGCGTCCTCCAAGGTCAGGTGATCATAGTTACCCGGTAACGCGATGATCGCGGAGCGGTGTGTAACGATCATTTCCTGGAAGAGACTGGTCTTGGAAGGAAAGTATCCGTAAAGAGTACGTTTTGAAATGCCGCAGTGCGATGCGACAAGATCCATTGTCGTTCCGGCATACTGAAGATCGACGAATATTTTAAGAGCGGCCTCAATTATGGTCGTTTTAAGCTCGTTATCATTATTAATTCTTGGTCTTCCGCGCTTATTACATTTTGACACAATTTTCCTGTTTGCCGGTTTCGAGCTTTTGGGTGACAAAGATGTGTCATTTCGGTCATTCATCTTGAAAAATTCTCCCTCCCCGTATGATTAGCGTTTGACTCGCCTTGTGCTTCGCCATTAATGGTACTTGTAAGTTTCCTAAAACTCAATGATCGTGGCAGGTGTGTGACGTGATGAGCGGTGCAAATGCGCAAGAGGCCCGGTTGGGCAAAGCGTTTAGTTTTTCCCGTCAATTCAAATTTGCTGCCGCAGCAGCGCTTTTGTCGACTTTTGCTCTTGCTGGGTGCAATGAGCAGGGGGGTAACAAACCTGGGCCTGGCCCATCGGCCGGAGGTGCCAAGCCTCAAGTCGGTATCGTGGAACTCCATCCGCAATCGGTGGCTATTACCGCGGAATTGCCCGGCCGTATCAGCGCTCCGCTGATTGCCGAGGTGCGGCCCCAGGTGAGCGGTATCGTGAAGGGGCGGCTGTTCCGTGAGGGCTCCGAAGTTCAGGAAGGCGAGCTGCTTTACCAGATTGACGATTCGACCTATCTGGCAGACTACGATAGCGCGCTGGCCAATCTGGAGAAGGCCGAAGCCTCGGTGCCTAGCGCACAGACAAAGCTGGACCGCTACCAGGATCTGATTAAACAGAATGCTGTCGCAAAACAGGATCTGGATGATGCTGTTGCATCTCTGGCGGAGGCCAAGGCGGAAGTTGCCGCGGCAAAGGCTGCTGTTGAGACAGCCCGGATCAATCTGGACAACACCAAAATCAAGGCGCCGATTTCCGGCCGTATTGAAAAGTCCAGCTTGACGGTTGGTGCGCTGGTGACTGCAAACCAGACAACAGCTCTGACCACCATCCGGCAGCTTGATCCGATCAATGTGGATGTGACTCAGTCGAGCACCAATCTGCTTAATCTGCGCAAGGCGGTCCGGGATGGCCGGGTTAAGCTCAGTGGCGACAATGTTCATGTCCGCCTGAAGCTCGAAACCGGTGAGGATTACAGCGAGCAAGGGCGTCTCGAATTTTCCGAGGCTTATGTGGATGAAACCACGGGTACATACACGCTGCGCGCGGAGTTCCCTAATCCTGACCGCCTTCTGCTGCCTGGCATGTATGTCCGTGCCATCGTGGAAGAGGGTATCGCCCAGGACTCGTTCCTGGTTCCCCAGCGTGGTGTGAGCCGCAACTCGCGTGGTGAGGCCGTTGCCCTTTTCGTTGGCGAGGATGGCAAGGTCGAAGAGCGTATTCTCGATGTTAAGAGCAACATCGGAACCAACTGGCTTGTGGCGGATGGCATCAAGGATGGCGACAAGGTGATCGTCGAAGGCAGTCTGTTCGTCCGGGCCGGTCAGGAAGTGACTGCGGTGCCGGTCACAATCGACGAGACGACAGGTGAAGTCCGTACCCGGGGTGATGCCTCCGCGAACTCAGACGGGAAATAAACGCCGATGTCCGCATTCTTTATTAACAGGCCGATTTTCGCCTGGGTGATTGCGATTGTTACGATGCTTGGCGGCCTCCTCGCCATTACCACATTGTCGATATCGCAATATCCACAGATCGCCCCGACGACCGTGAACATCAATGCCTCATATCCAGGGGCCGACGCGGCAACGATTGAAAACTCGGTGACCAAGGTCATCGAGCAGGGCATGTCGGGGATTGATTATCTCGATTACATGACCTCAACATCTTCCTCGACAGGCTCGGCTCAGTTGACGCTGACTTTCACAAATGAGGCGGATCCTGACGTTGCGCAGATGCAGGTTCAGAACAAGCTTCAGCTTGTAACCAGCCAGCTGCCACAGGCGGTGCAGAACAACGGCATCACGGTGACGAAGTCGACCTCCGGCTTCCTGATGGTGCTTGGCTTTGTGTCGACCGATGACCGGATGACCCAGAACGATCTTGCCGACTATGTCGACAGTACCCTCAACGATACTTTGAAGCGTGTCGAAGGGGTCGGGGAAACGCAGCTCTTCGGTTCAGGCTACTCCATGCGGATCTGGCTCGATCCGGAGAAGCTGAACAAGTACTCTTTGATGCCCGGTGATGTCACCTCGGCTATTGAAGCTCAGAATACTCAGGTTTCTGCCGGTCAGCTGGGCGGTCTTCCTCAAGTTTCCGGTCAGCAGCTGAACGCAACCGTCACGGCGAGCAGCCGCCTGCAAACAGTTCAGCAGTTCCGGGACATCATCCTGAAGAGCTCCGGCGACGGATCTCTGGTGCGTCTGAACGACGTTGCACGTGTGGAGATAGGGGCGGAAAGTTACACAACCTCTGCGCTGTACAATGGTAAGGCGGCAACCGGTCTTGCCATCAGTCTTGCCACTGGCGCCAATGCCCTCGACACTGCGGAGGCCGTTCGGGCCGCTATTGGCCGCCTGTCTTCCACATTCCCGGCTGGTGTCGAAGTGGTCTATCCCTATGATACGACCCCCTTCGTGCTGCTTTCGATTGAGGAAGTGGCACGCACGCTGATTGAGGCAATTGTTCTCGTCTTTCTGGTGATGCTTCTGTTTTTGCAGAACATCCGTGCAACGCTCATCCCAACCCTTGCCGTGCCCGTGGTGCTGCTTGGGACTTTCGGGATTCTTGCGGCCTTCGGCTACTCGATCAACACATTGACGATGTTTGCCATGGTGCTGGCGATCGGCCTTCTCGTGGATGACGCCATCGTGGTGGTTGAGAACGTCGAGCGCGTGATGGCTGAGGAGGGCCTGCCTCCGAAGGAAGCCACGCTCAAATCCATGAAGGAAATCACCGGCGCGCTGATCGGTATTGCGACCGTTCTGTCGGCAGTTTTCATTCCGATGGCTTTCTTCGGCGGTTCGGTAGGTGTGATCTACCGCCAGTTCTCGGTCACCATTGTTTCGGCCATGGTGCTCTCTGTTCTTGTGGCGTTGATCCTGACCCCGGCCTTGTGCGCGACAATCCTGAAGAAGCACGAAGGTCATGCCGCCAAGAAGGGGCCTTTCGGCTGGTTCAACAAGGCTTTCGATAAGACCGCAACGGCATATAGGGCAGGTGCGAGCGGGGTTCTGAAGCGCAGCATACGCTTCTTTATTCTGTTTCTCATTCTGGTCGGTGCAATGGGCTGGATGCTCACCAAACTTCCAGGTTCGTTCTTGCCTGAAGAAGATCAGGGCATGCTTATCGCAAGCGCGACCCTTCCGACCGGTGCTACCCAGGACCGCACGCTGCGTGTACTGGAAAAGATCCGGAACCACTTTCTGGAGACGGAGAAGGACTCGGTCGAGAGTGTTTTTACGATCGCAGGCTTCGGATTTGGCGGTCAGGGTCAGAACGTCGGTATTGCCTTCGTTCGTATGAAGGATTTCGCGGAGCGTAAGTCTCCCGCTCAGTCGGCGCAGGCCGTGGCCGGGCGCGCGATGGGAGCGTTCTCCCAGTACAATGAAGCCCGTGTCTTTGCGCTCGCGCCTCCTGCGATACAGGGTATGGGCAACACCAATGGCTTCACATTCTATCTTCAGGACATCAATGGCGCTGGCCATGAAGCCCTGATGAATGTCCGCAACAGGCTTCTGGGACTTGCAGCTCAAGATCCTAAGCTGGTTGCAACCCGGCCGAATGGTCAGGAGGATACGCCGCAGTTCTCCGTCCACATAGATAGCGAAAAAGCACGTGCTCTGGACCTGTCCATCTCGGACATCAACAAAACCCTTTCCACAGCATGGGGGAGCGACTACGTCAACGACTTCATTGACCGTGGCCGGGTGAAGACCGTTTATGTCCAGTCCGACGCTCCCTATCGCATGCAGCCCTCCAATCTGGGGTTGTGGCATGTCCGCAATTCCAATGGCGACATGGTGCCTTTTGAAGCATTCTCCAAGACGAGTTGGTCTTTTGGATCTCCGCGGCTGGAGCGCTACAACGGGTCGTCCGCAGTTCAGATCCAAGGGCAGGCAGCAGTCGGCGTCAGTTCGGGGGATGCGATGGACCGGATCGATGAACTCGTGGCCCAGCTTCCAGCCGGCTATGCGCATGAATGGACAGGGTTGTCCTACCAGGAGCGGCTGTCTGGCGATCAGGCAACATCGCTTTATGCGATTTCCCTCCTGGTCGTTTTTCTGAGCCTTGCTGCTCTTTATGAAAGCTGGTCCATTCCCTTTGCGGTCATGCTGGCTGTTCCCGTCGGAGTGTTCGGGGCTTTGGCCGCGGCTCTTCTGTTCGGCCAGAGCAACGATGTGTACTTCAAGGTTGGTCTGCTGACGACAATCGGTCTGGCGGCGAAGAACGCGATTCTCATCGTGGAGTTTGCTATCGAGCGCCAGAACGGGGGACTTGGCCTGATTGAGGCAACTCTGGAAGCCGCAAGGCAGCGACTTCGTCCGATTCTTATGACGTCCTTTGCGTTCATTCTCGGTGTTACCCCGCTGGCAACATCAACTGGTGCCGGTTCGGGAGCTCAGAATTCCATCGGTATCGGGGTGATGGGCGGCATGATCGCTGCTACAGTTCTCGGTGTCTTCTTTGCCCCACTCCTGTTCGTCGTCGTCCGCAAGTTCTTCGGCGGCAAGACTGCCACCACTGCGCCGGCTTCTTCCGATGCCCGCTCACATGCTGAATGAGTGTTCTGTTGCCATGTTCCGTAAAAACGACCCGATGAAGTCAGCGCAGCAGCCTCATGCCGCTCGCTCTGGCGGCTTGATGCAAGGTGCGAAATACGCAGCTCTGATTACAGGAACGGCGCTCCTGCTTGCAGGATGTGCAGTCGGGCCGGACTATCAGAAGCCGGATATGCCGTTGTCTTCTCATTGGCGGAATGCCAATGCGGATACCCCCTCACGCCCGCCAGAGCTTGCATACTGGTGGAAAAAACTTGATGACCCGCTTCTCAATCAGCTGATTGAGGAGGCCATTGAGAACAATCTCGACGTCCGGACCTCCAAGGCAAAAGTCCGTGAGGCCCGAGCAAGTTACCGTCAGACCAACGGCGCCCTTTTCCCAACGCTGGATGCCTCCGGTTCTGCGACGAGAAGTAAGGCGGCCGGGAGCAATGGATCGACCGGAACTGTCGGCAACCTGTACAATGGAGGCTTTGACGCGAGCTGGGAGCTGGATCTTTTTGGTGCGAACCGCCGGGCGTCGGAGGCTTCGAAATACGGGCTTGACGCTGCGGAAGAAGAACTCCGGGCAACTCTGCTCACTCTGATCGGAGACGTGACCACCAACTATGTCGAGGCTCGCGGTTATCAGTCACGCATAGCTCTGGCGCGGCGGACGGCAGAATCTCAGGACGAAACCGCCAAGCTGACCCGGAACCGGTTCCAGGTTGGATCTTCCTCAGGGTTGGACGTGGCGAATGCGGAAGGCCAAGCGTCCAGTACCGCAGCCAATATTCCGACGTTGCAAACTGCTTTTGCGTCTTCGGTACACCGTCTTGGTGTCCTGACGGGGCGCGAGCCGACGGCCTTGACCGACCGGATGAAGAGGAGCACCAGCATTCCGACGCCGCGGCTTCCAATGCCCTCAGGTGTTCCCGCAACGGTTCTTCTCACGCGTCCGGACGTCCGGCTGGCGGAGCGTCAACTGGCGCAATCCACCGCCAATATTGGAGCTGCTGAAGCGGCGAAGTACCCTGCTGTCAGCCTGACCGGCAGTATCGCCACGTCGGCTGCAAAGTTTGGCGACCTTGGAAAGAACTCCTCGATCAGCTGGTCGTTTGGCCCGACCTTGTCAGTGCCAATATTCAATGCCGGCAAACTTGCGGCAGCGGCCGATGTGGCACGGGCCCAGAGGGATCAGTATTTCCTCGCTTACAAATCATCCGTTCTCAGTGCTCTTGAGGATGTTGAGAACGCACTGGTCGGCTTCTCGCAAGAGCGGGTCCGTTTGCGCAGCTTGCAGAAATCGGTGGATTCCTACCGGAACGCGGCGTCCCTCTCTCAGTCTCTTTACCAGACGGGGTCGGTCAGCTTCCTGGACGTTCTCGACGCTGATCGGTCGCTTTATTCGGCAGAAGACAGCCTGATCCAGAGCAAGGTTCTGCTGACCACTTACTACATTTCACTGCAGAAGGCGCTGGGTGGTGGCTGGAGTGGGGATGTCGACACATCCAAGCCGGAAGTGGTCGACCAGAATGCCGGACCGCGTCTGGCACTGACCAAAACGGCTTCCAAGTCACAGTAGAGCCAGGTTCTTCTCAGATCTGGTTTCCAGATCAAATGCCGGGCTGCTTGCTGCATGCCCGGCATTTCTGTTTTCACCCCTCTTGATCTTCCCGCTCGGCTGCCCGAATAAGGCATCCGAAAGCGGAAATGGGCTGTGATGCTGCGGCATTTGATGCGAGAGGAGCGAGGCTTCCAATGACCATTCTCCTGATACACACAGGCGGCACGATTGCTATGGGCCGTACGCCGCAGGGGCTTGCTCCGGTCGAAGGACTGGTCGAAGAGGCCGTACGCCAGCGGCTCACGGCAGGAGAGACGCTCAAGACCCATGTTTTCCGCCCCCTTCTCGACAGTTCCGACGTGGGAGCAGCGCATTGGAATGACATGCTGGAGGCGATAGACGCGGCGCCGGAAGCCGGTGTTCTTTTGACCCATGGCACAGATACCATGGCTTTTACCGGTGCTGCGTTGTCTCAGGCGCTGGCAGGACTGAACCGCAGGGTTGTCATGTGCGGATCCATGGTGCCGCTACACATGGGCGGTGATGCGGAGACCAATCTGGACCTGGCGCTTTCAGCGCTTCGCACCTCTGGAGAGGGGGTTCAGCTTGCCTTTTCGGGAGAGCTTCTGCACGCGGAGGGGCTCGTGAAGCACGAGAGCCATGCGGCGGATTCCTTCCGTTCTATCCCGCAGGATCCGCTACCGCCACCGAAGAGCCGGCGCTTTGACAAGCGCAAGCTCGGGGTGCTCACCCTCTCGCCCGGAATGCCTGCGGAGGTTCTGTCTGCGTCTCTCTCCGTGCTCGATGGTGCGGTCTTGCGGGTGTTCGGCTCCGGCACAGCCATGTCCGAGCGCTCGATCCTGGAAGCCCTGAGCCTTGCGGTGAAGGCAGGCAAACGCATCCGTGCTGTCAGCCAGTGTGAAACCGGCGGCCTTGTACCCGGCAGTTATGCCGCGGGAGCCGGACTGTGGGCGACGGGCGTTGAAAATGGCGGCAAACAGACCGTGGAAGCCGCGCTCATTCACCTTTGGCTGAATTGAACACTTGCTGACTGGCACCATTCGGGCCAGGCGCTTGACTCCCGGCAGGCTAACATGGTCTCGCTTTAAAGTAGCGGAGGGGAGGGCCGCAGACGGTGACCATCAGCAAAGAGCAAGTTCTGCCGCAGGGCAGCCACGCATCCGGGCAGGCGGCGAATCCAGCTGCAGGCTCTGGCCCAGGTTCAGGCAAGGAATTCGGCCCGCTTCTCGCACGCGCCTCCATCCTTGTTGTCGATGACGAGCCGGGCATGCGCAATTTCCTTAAGCGTACTCTGGGGCCCCGTTGTGCGCATGTGGATGTCGCCGCGGATGTGGCAGAGGCGACCGCGCTGGTCGATAACAACCGCTACGACATCGTCATTCTTGATAATATCATGCCGGGCAGGAGCGGGCTTGAATGGCTGGAGGAGCAGCGGGCTATCGGGTTCTTTTCCGACGTGATCCTGATGACCGCCTATGCGGATCTGGAAACTGCGATCCAGGCGCTCCGGGCCGGAGCAATGGATTTCGTCCTGAAACCCTTCCGGTCCAATCAGATCCTCAATGCCATGTCCCGCTGCCTTGAACGGCGTAACCTGCAGCGGGAAAATTTCGTGCTGCGGCATGAGCTTATGGCGGCGAGCGACCATCTTGCCCTGCGCCATCGTTTGATCGGCCACTCCCAGGGTATTGAAGGCATTCGCGAGGCGATCACACGCGTGGCCCCCTTGCCGACCTCCGTGCTGATCTGCGGCCCTTCAGGCTCGGGCAAGGAAGTGGCGGCCCGTTCGCTCCACGCGCTGTCCGACCGGTCGAGCAAGCCTTTTGTGCCGGTCAATTGCGCGGCCATTCCAGCGGACATGATCGAGGCCGAGCTGTTTGGTCACGTGAAGGGCGCCTTCACCGGAGCCGGTGACTCGCGCGAAGGGCTGTTCCTTCATGCCCATGGCGGCACGCTGTTCCTCGATGAAATCGCGGAGCTGCCCTTGCAGCTGCAGAGCAAGCTATTACGGGCTCTGGAGGACCGGAAGGTGCGGCCGGTCGGTTCCGAACGCGAGGCCTCTGTCGACCTGCGCTTCGTCTTCGCAACCAACTCCGATCTGGAACGGGCTGTCGCAGAGGGCCGGTTCCGGACAGATCTCTATTACCGCATCAACGTAATGCGGATCGATATGCCGCCTCTGAAAGACCGCGGCGACGACGTGATCGAGCTTGCCGAGTTGTTTCTGACCAAGCTTGCCCAGCAGCTTGGCATGCCGTCCATTGATCTGACAGAGCGCGCGCGCGAAGCCTTCCGCCAATATGACTGGCCGGGTAATGTCCGGGAACTCCGTAACCTGATCGAGCGGTCTTTGATCCTGGGCAAGTTCCCCGACCTGACGCCGGCAGTGCCCATGGTTCCGGTTGCGGCAGGGAATACTCTCGAGGATATCGAACGGGATCACATTCTCCGGACCCTGGAGCAGTGTGATGGCAACCGCTCGGAAGCGGCCCGCAGACTTGGCGTCTCGCGCAAGACCATTGAGCGCAAGCTGGCGCAGTGGGATGGGCAATGACGCCTGAGCCGCGCAGACGTCCGCGCCTGCCTGTCCGCTACCGTCTTCTTGCCATCGCCTTGCTGCCGACGCTGGTGGTCATTCCGGTGCTTCTGGGTGCCACCATGCTGCGGTGGAATGCGAAGTTCGACGGAATTTTGATTTCCAAGGTCCGCAGCGACCTAACCGTGGCACATCAGTATTTCAGCCGCATCCTGGAGAGCACCAGCGATGAACTGACGGCGCTTGGAGAGTCGGTCGCGTTTCATGCCGCGGTCAAGGCGGGGGTTCCCGGACAGCCGAACGGCCAGCTTGCCGGTCTGCTCAACACCCGGCGCACGGTGCTGGGGCTGGATTTTCTCTATGCCACCCGCAGCGACGGCACGGTGATCTCTGCTGCCGGGGGACGCGCACCAGGCCACGCGGACCTGAAGTGGCCAGTCATTGCCAAGGCCACCCAAGGGGAGCCCGCCGTCGCGATCGACATCTTTTCCGGAACCGAGCTTGCCGGGATCGCAAGCCGTCTTGCTGCCAGAGCGTCGCTTGATCTGATCCCGACAGAAAATGCGGTTTCGAGCGATACGGACCGCAATTCCAAGGGGATGGTCGTTCACGCCGCTTCCCCGGTGATTCTTGAGGATGGGGAGCGGCTGCTTCTGGTCGGAGGTATTCTGCTCAACCGGAACCTGGAATTTATCGATACGATCAATGATCTGGTCTATCAGCCCGGCAGTCTGCCCCAGGGCAGTCAGGGGACGGCAACGCTTTTCCTGGATGACGTCCGGATCTCGACCAACGTGCGCCTGTTCGAAGGGAAACGCGCTTTGGGAACGCGTGTCTCGGCAGTGGTTCGAAACTCAGTTCTGGGGCAAGGGCACGTCTGGCTCGACCGGGCCTTCGTGGTCAATGACTGGTACATCTCCGCCTATGAGCCTATCAGGGACAGCTATGGGAAGCGGGTCGGCATGCTCTATGTCGGGTTTCTGGAAGCACCCTTCCGGCAAACCAAAATCATCACGCTGGTTATGGTCGTTCTGACATTTGTGGCTGTCGCTGCAGCTTCCGTGCCCTTGTTCATGCGATGGGCCGGGGCCATCTTCCGCCCCCTGGAGCGGATGACTGATACCATCAACCGGGTTGAGGGGGGCGATCTGGATGCCCGGTCGGGTATGCCCGATCTCGGAGACGAGATTTCCCATGTGGCAAGTCACCTCGATGATCTGCTCGATCGGATCCAGAAGCGTGATCATCAGCTGCGGAGCTGGAACGAGGAGCTGAACACGCGGGTGGAGGAGCGGACCTCCGAATTGTTGGAAGCGAACCGTCAGCTGGAGAGCACCACCAAGCAACTGGTCATGTCCGAGAAGCTTGCGGCCATCGGGGAAATCACGGCAGGCATTGCCCATGAGATCAACAATCCGATCGCGGTCATTCAGGGAAATCTGGAAGTGCTTCGCGAAATTGTCGGCGACCGGGCGAATGATGCCCAGACGGAGTTTCGTCTGATCGATGAGCAGACCGAGCGGATGCGCCAGATCGTGACCAAGCTGCTGCTCTTTGCCCGGCCGGATGAGTTTTCCGGCGGGGAAGAAGCCAGCGGGACCGGCGAAGTGGTGCGGGATTGCCTGCCCCTCGTTCGTCACCTCATCCGCAAACAGCAGATCTCGGTCCGGGAGGATCTCCATGCTGAAGGCCTGGCGGCCATCAGCCGGACGGCCCTTCAGCAGGTTCTCGTCAATCTGATTGTCAATGCGATCCACGCGATGCCGGACGGGGGCGAGCTTCTTTTGGCAAGCGAAGACCACGTTAAGGACGGGCGTAACGGGGTTGCCCTGACCGTCTCCGATACAGGCGTGGGTATGGAGCCGGAAGTGGCCTCCCGTATTTTCGATCCCTTCTTTACCACCAAGAAAGGGACCGGCACCGGGCTTGGTCTTTCCATCAGCCACATGCTGGTCACGGAGGCTGAGGGGACCATCAAGGTCAAGAGCACGCCGGGTGAGGGGACCGCCTTCACCATCTGGCTGCCGGAATTTTCTGGCCGCGCGCATTAAGACAAAATGTCTCTACCTGGTCAAAATGTCGCACCCTGAATGATCCGTTCGGGTGGAGCTTTCTGTCGTGACTGGCCGCTTTCTCCCGACTTTTCCGTTTCCTCCCAGTTGGTACGCCCATTGCAATCCTTACCCCGTGGGCCGCGCGTTGGGGAATGCGAGGAATGCCCGGACTGGATACCGCCGGGATCCGCCGATGCGACGGCCAATATGGGAGGAACTACATGTTTGACAGTTTGAAGAAGGAGCACATCGTCGCTGGCGATGACTTCAACCGGTGGAAGGTGCCCCCGGCATCCATCGCGATCCATCTTTGCATCGGGTCGGTTTATGCTTGGAGCATTTTCAACCCGCCGCTCACCAAGGAATTCGGTGTCGTTGCGGCGTCTTCCGGCGACTGGGGTCTGCAGTCGGTTGTCTGGATCTTCTCGGTTGCGATCGTGTTTCTCGGCCTTTCCGCAGCTTTCGGCGGCAAGTGGCTTGAGGAAGTCGGCCCGCGCATGGTCGGCGCCGTTGCTGCCTTCTGCTGGGGCGGCGGCTTTCTCATTGGCGGCCTTGGCATCATGACCCACCAGCTCTGGCTGGTGTATCTTGGCTACGGCGTCATCGGCGGCTGCGGTCTTGGTCTTGGCTATGTGTCGCCGGTGTCAACGCTGATCCGCTGGTTCCCTGACCGGCGCGGCATGGCAACCGGCATGGCCATCATGGGCTTTGGTGGCGGTGCCATGATCGCAACGCCGATCAAGGAATGGCTGCTTGGCCTCTATTATCAGGCTCCGGCCTATCTCGGCGCGGAAGGTGCGGTCGCCCTGGTTACCGAAGGCGGCAAGCGCATGGCCGATGTGAATGGCCAGATGGTGGAGGTGGTGGTTGCCACTGCGAAGCAGCTTGCCTCTGCTCCGGTTGCGCTTCAGGAAGGCGTTTATGTAGTTGGCACCGGCAACACCGGCGCTGCTGCGACGTTCTTCACCCTGGGGATCGCCTATTTCATCGTGATGATGATTGCTTCCTTCTCCTACCGCGTTCCGCGTGAGGGCTGGCTTCCGGCTGGCTGGGCCCCGCCTGCGGCTGCTTCCCGCAAAATGATCACCCATGCCAACGTTCATATCGATCAGGCGCTGAAGACCCCGCAGTTCTGGCTGCTCTGGATCGTGCTCTGCTTCAACGTGACCGCTGGTATAGGTGTGATCGGCGTTGCAAAGACCATGATGACCGAAATCTTCGGCAGCACCCTGCCAACCATCGTGAACTCCGCCTTTGCGGCGACCTACGTGTTCATGATCTCGGTCTTCAACATGGTTGGCCGTTTCTTCTGGGCGTCGACTTCTGACTACATCGGCCGCAAGAACACCTATCATGTGTTCTTCATCCTGGGGGTTGTCCTTTACCTGTCGATCCCCTTCGCGGCTCAGCAGGTCGCTGTCAATCCGGCTGTTACTTGGCTGGTGATGTTCTATGCCGCAACCATGATCATCTTCACCATGTATGGCGGCGGGTTCGCGACGATCCCGGCCTATCTGGCGGATATCTTCGGCACCAAATATGTCGGCGGCATCCACGGACGTCTGCTGACGGCCTGGAGCACCGCAGGTGTTCTGGGACCGCTCGCCATCACCAAGCTGCGTGAGATCTCGATCGGCAACTCTGTGCGGGATCTGGCGGGCAAAGTGGACCCGTCCGCCTTCCAGGAAAAGTTCGGTGCCGGTCTTGATCAGCTCGACACGCTGGTGGCAGCCAAGACGGTGACAATTGCCCGCCTGATGGAAATCGCTCCGGCAGGCACGGTCGATCCGACGCCTAGCCTCTACAACACGACCATGTACACTATGGCCGGGTTGCTGGTGATTGCCCTTGTTGCGAACATGATGGTACGCCCGGTGGATGACCGCCATCATATGGAGGCGGGTGCCGTCCCGGCGCCGGGCAAGGCCTGACCCTTTAGGAAAAGGATACTCCAGCCTATGCTGGGGTATCCAATCCTTGCAAAGGGGAATGGCTGGACCTGCCGGATCTGGGACATGATCGAAAAGCTGGAACTGTTCATGGCACTGGCGCGCGAGCGCCACTTCGGGCGCGCTGCGGAGGCCAGCAATATTGGTCAGCCGACCCTGTCTTCCGCGATCAAGCAGCTTGAGGATCAGCTGGGTGTTCAGCTTGTCCGCCGCGGTTCGCGGTTTCAGGGCCTGACACCGGAGGGTGAGAAGGTTCTCGACTGGGCCCGCCGCATTGTCGGCGACTACCGGTCGATGAATGCGGATATCCAGGCATCGCGGAAAGGCCTGTCAGGCAATGTGAGGATTGCCGTCATTCCCACGGCTTTGGCCATGGTGCATGAGCTGACCCAGTCGTTTCACGAGGTCTATCCGGATGTGTGCTTTTCGATTCTGTCCAGAACATCCGATCAGATCCTCGATCTGATCGGCAATCTGGAGGCTGATTTCGGTATTACCTATCTGGAAAACGAGCCATTGCCGACCATGGTCACGGTTCCGCTCTATCTGGAGAGGTATCTGTTCGTGACTGCGAATGAGGCGGTTTTTCCCGGACGGGACCAGGTCACCTGGGCCGAGACCGGTGGCGAGCAGCTTTGCCTTTTGACACCGGACATGCAGAATCGCAGGATTATTAACCGCTATCTGGCACTGTCTGGCGTTGAGCCCAAGGCGGGGATCGAGACGGACTCCGTTCTGGCCATGGTCTCGCATATCCGGTCAGGCCTGTGGTCAGGTATCCTGCCGGAAAAGCTGGCAGGCCTCTTCAGCGAAGCGGGGCCGGTAAGGACTCTGCGACTGAGCGAGCCGGACGCCACGCAACTTGTTGGCGCGGTTACCGCACGGGCCAAGCCGCATACACCTGTCGTGGAGGCGCTGCTGCGCCACGCGAAGCAGATTTCCGCCATCAGTCCGGCTGTCCTGGGCCTTTGATGGGAAGACTTGATCGTTGGCATCCGGCTTGATCGGGATTTGCAATTGCTCAACGGAAAGTCGGTATTGAACGGGAAGGAGCCATGGGCGATTCTGTACGGCCATGGGAGGAGAGCCCAATGAGAGTCATCTTGTCCGAAAAGGACATTGCCGAGCGGACGCGCGCGGTTGTCGAAGCCCATTCCGAGTTGAAGGGGCCCTTGCTGCCGATTCTGCACGAGTTGCAGCACGAATTTGGTCACGTGCCGGAAGGGGCCCTTAGGGTTATTGCTGAAGAGCTGAACCTGAGCCGGGCCGAAGTGCATGGTGTCGCCAGCTTTTATCATGATTTCCGGGAAGCCCCTGCGGGCCGCCACGTCCTGAAGATCTGCCGGGCCGAGGCCTGCCAGTCGATGGGCGCTGATGACCTGGCGGGTCAAGCGGAGACCCGCCTCGATATCACTTTCGGCGGCACGACATCGGACGGAGCTGTGACGCTTGAGGCGGTCTATTGCCTAGGCCTGTGTGCGTGCGGTCCTGCTGCCATGGTCGACGGCAAGGTTGTCGCCCGGTTGGATGCGGGTAAACTCGACACCCTCATTACGGAGTGCGGCCAATGAGCGTTACTGTTTATGTGCCGCTGGACGCTGCGGCCATCGCCCTTGGCGCTGACGAAGTTGCCGATGCGATCCGTAAGGAAGCGGCCGCCCGCGGCAAGGATGTAAAGATTATCCGCAACGGATCACGCGGTATGGTCTGGCTTGAGCCGCTCGTAGAAGTCGTGACCGATGCCGGGCGTGTTGCTTTTGGGCCGGTTTCTGCGGGCGATGTCTCCAGCCTGTTCGACGCGGGGTTCCTGACGGGTGGTGATCATGCACTGAACCTGGGCTTGACCGGGGAAATTCCGTTCCTGAAACGCCAGACCCGCCTGACCTTTGCCCGTTGCGGCATCATCGATCCTCATTCGCTTGAAGACTATGAGGCCCATGGCGGTCTGACGGGTTTGCGCAACGCCCTGAAGATGCCGCGCGCTGATATCATCCAGCAGGTGACGGATTCCGGGTTGCGAGGCCGTGGCGGTGCCGGGTTCCCGACCGGTGTCAAATGGAAGACCGTCCACGATGCGCCGAGCTCGGAAAAGTACATCGTCTGCAATGCGGACGAAGGCGATAGCGGCACCTTTGCCGACCGTATGATCATGGAGGGCGATCCCTTCGTCCTGATCGAAGGGATGGCGATT
Source organism: Roseibium litorale (assembly GCF_014842915.1). Taxonomy (GTDB): domain Bacteria; phylum Pseudomonadota; class Alphaproteobacteria; order Rhizobiales; family Stappiaceae; genus Roseibium; species Roseibium litorale. Next base: position 125,762 of record NZ_JACYXI010000003.1, read on the forward strand.
GCCGCCATCGCCGTCGGGGCCGAGCACGGCTATGTCTACACCCGGTCCGAATATCCCCATGCCATCAAGGCAATGAATGATGCGATCGGGATTGCCCGCAAGGCAGGTCTTCTCGGTCCCTCGGTTCTGGGTTCCGGCTACGCTTTCGACATGGAAGTGCGGGTGGGCGCTGGCGCTTATGTCTGCGGCGAGGAAACCTCCCTGCTGAACTCGCTGGAAGGCAAGCGCGGTGTCGTGCGGTCCAAGCCGCCGCTTCCGGCGCTGGAAGGGTTCCTGGGTAAACCAACCGTCGTCAACAACGTGATCTCCCTGACCTCGGTTCCGGTGATCCTGGACAAGGGAGCTGCCTTCTACCGGGATTTCGGTATGGGCCGGTCTCATGGTACAATTCCGATCCAGATTGCCGGTAATGTGAAATACGGCGGCTTGTTTGAAACAGCCTTCGGTCTGTCACTGGGCGAAATCGTCGATGACATCGGCGGCGGCACGGCAACGGGCCGTCCGGTGCGTGCAGTGCAGGTGGGTGGTCCGCTCGGGGCTTATTTCCCGCGGGATCTGTTCGACACGCCGTTTGACTACGAGGCCTTTGCCGCTCGCGACGGCCTGATTGGCCATGCGGGTGTCGTGGTATTCGATGACACGGTGGACATGCTGAAGCAGGCCCGCTTTGCCTTTGAATTCTGCGCGGTCGAAAGCTGCGGCAAGTGCACGCCCTGCCGTATCGGCTCCACACGCGGGGTCGAGACGCTGGACAAGCTCAAGGCCGGCATCGAACCGGAAAAGCAGATCGAACTCGCAAGCGATCTTTGCAACACAATGAAATTCGGGTCGCTTTGCGCTCTGGGCGGCTTCACGCCCTATCCGGTGATGAGCGCGATCACGCATTTCCCTGAAGACTTCAAGCCAGCGCCGATGGCACAAGCAGCGGAGTGACGAAGATGGGTCTGGTACATGAAACCGATTACGGTACGCCCGCCTCCAAAGCGGAAAAACAGGTCACGCTGACGGTCGATGGCTTTGAGGTCACCGTTCCCGAAGGCACTTCCATCATGCGGGCATCCATGGAAGCCGGTATTGCCATTCCGAAGCTTTGCGCGACGGACATGGTCGATGCGTTTGGTTCCTGCCGCCTCTGCCTGGTTGAAATCGAAGGCCGCCGCGGCACGCCGTCGTCCTGTACGACGCCTGTGGCGGACGGCATGGTGGTTCACACCCAGACGGGACGTTTGAAGGACATCCGCAAGGGCGTGATGGAGCTTTATATCTCCGACCACCCGCTCGACTGCCTGACCTGCGCTGCCAATGGCGATTGCGAGCTGCAGGATATGGCCGGTGCGGTTGGCCTGCGCGATGTGCGTTACGGCTACGAGGGTGGCAACCACGTCAAGGCGCGGGACACCTCCGGTGAGCAGAACGCCCGCTGGATGGCCAAGGACGAGAGCAATCCGTATTTCACCTATGACCCCTCCAAGTGCATCGTCTGCTCGCGCTGCGTCCGGGCCTGCGAGGAAGTGCAAGGTACTTTTGCGCTGACCATCGAGGGGCGGGGCTTTGAAAGCCGCGTGTCACCGGGCATGCATGAGCAGTTCCTGGCCTCCGAATGCGTTTCCTGTGGCGCCTGTGTGCAGGCCTGCCCGACGGCGACCCTGACGGAAAAGTCGGTGATCGAGATCGGCCAGCCTGAACATTCGGTCGTCACCACCTGCGCCTACTGCGGCGTTGGCTGCTCCTTTAAGGCGGAAATGCGCGGCGAAGAGTTGGTGCGCATGGTGCCCTACAAGGATGGTAAGGCCAACCGGGGTCATTCCTGCGTCAAGGGCCGCTTTGCCTATGGCTATGCTTCTCACAAGGACCGCATTCTCGAGCCGATGATCCGCGACAGCATCGATCAGCCCTGGCGGGAAGTATCCTGGGATGAGGCGCTGACCTTTGCCGCCAACAAGCTCCGGGCGATCCAGTTCGAGCATGGCCGGGAGTCCATCGGCGTTATCACTTCCTCGCGCTGCACCAATGAAGAAACCTATCTGGTGCAAAAGCTGACCCGTGCCGTGTTCCGCAACAACAACACGGATACCTGCGCCCGCGTCTGTCACTCGCCGACGGGTTACGGTCTCGGTCAGACCTTTGGCACCTCCGCTGGAACCCAGGACTTTGACAGCGTCGAGGATACCGACGTTGTCATTGTGATCGGCGCCAACCCGACGGATGGCCATCCGGTGTTCGGCTCGCGCTTGAAGAAGCGCCTGCGCCAGGGAGCGAAGCTGATCGTCATCGATCCGCGCCGCATCGATCTGGTGAAGTCGCCGCACATTCGTGCCGCTCATCACCTGGCTCTGCGCCCCGGCACCAACGTTGCTGTTGTTACGGCTCTGGCCCATGTGATCGTGACGGAAGGCCTGTTCGATGAGGCTTTCATCCGGGAACGTTGCGATGGGGACGAGTTCCAGGACTATGTGGAATTCGCAGCCGATCCGGCTCACAGCCCGGAAGCGGTTGAGGCGGTAACAGGCGTTCCTGCCGAAGAACTGCGCAAGGCCGCCCGTCTTTATGCGACCGGCGGCAATGGTGCGATCTATTACGGTCTGGGCGTCACCGAGCACAGCCAGGGCTCCACGACCGTTATCGGCATCGCCAACCTTGCCATGCTGACCGGCAACATCGGCCGGCGCGGTGTAGGTGTGAACCCGCTGCGTGGTCAGAACAATGTGCAGGGTTCCTGCGACATGGGCTCGTTCCCGCATGAGCTGCCGGGCTACCGCCATGTGAAGAACCCGGAAGTGCGTTCGATCTTCGAAAGCCTCTGGGGCGTCGAGATTTCCGATGAGCCGGGCCTGCGTATCCCGAACATGCTCGATGCGGCTGTCGAAGGCACCTTCAAGGGCATCTACATCCAGGGCGAGGACATCCTGCAGTCTGATCCGGACACCCATCACGTGTCTGCTGGGCTTGCGGCGATGGACTGCGTCATTGTTCATGACCTCTTCCTGAACGAGACCGCCAATTACGCCCATGTCTTCCTGCCGGGATCTACCTTCCTGGAAAAGGACGGCACGTTCACCAACGCGGAACGCCGGATCAACCGGGTGCGCAAGGTGATGAGCCCGCGCAACGGCTATGCGGACTGGGAAGTCACCCAGCTTCTGGCCAATGCCATGGGCGCGAACTGGTCCTACAAGCATCCGTCCGAGATTATGGCGGAAATCGCGGCCACCACGCCGAGCTTTGCCAATGTCACCTATGAGCTGCTGGAAGAGAAAGGCTCGATCCAGTGGCCGTGCAATGACACAACGCCGGAAGGCTCGCCGATCATGCATGTGGATGGCTTTGTCCGCGGCAAGGGCCGGTTCATCCGCACGGAATATGTGGCGACCGACGAGCGGACAGGTCCGCGCTTCCCGCTGCTGCTGACCACGGGCCGCATTCTCAGCCAGTACAACGTGGGTGCGCAGACGCGCCGGACCGAGAATGTGGTCTGGCACGAGGAGGATCTGCTCGAGATCCATCCGCACGATGCTGAACAGCGCGGCGTGAAGGATGGCCAGTGGGTCAAGCTCGCGAGCCGGGCAGGGGAAACCTCCCTGCGCGCCAAGATCACCGACCGCGTGGCTCCTGGTGTCGTCTACACGACGTTCCACCATCCGGTGACTCAGGCCAACGTGATCACCACCGATTATTCCGACTGGGCGACCAACTGCCCGGAATACAAGGTTACCGCCGTGCAAGTTGGCCCGTCCAACGGCCCGTCCGACTGGCAGACCCAGTATCAGGAACTGTCGGACCGGTCGCGCCGGATCGAGGCCGCCGAGTAACATGGACCGCTCCCGCCGTTCCGAGGGACATGCTTACCGCGCAGGCAGCTTTCAGCGTCTGTCGCGGGAGCTCGCCTGCGAAACGGCGGTGGCCATCAGCTACAACGGCAGTGCTCATGCCGTTCTCATGGCGACCCCGTCAGATCTTGAGGATCTGGCGCTGGGTTTCACGCTCAGCGAGGGGATTGCGCGCAAGGACCAGATCGAGCGGATCGAGGTGGTGGAGACCCCCCTTGGTGCCGATGTTCAGGTCTGGCTTACGGACGAAGCCGCGGATACCCTGGCCAAGCGCCGCAGGGCCATGGCCGGACCCGTGGGATGCGGCATGTGCGGGCTTGAAAGCATTGAAGCGGCCATGCGCCATGTACCGGAAGTTTTCAGCACCATAAGGCTTCAACCGGCTCAGATCATCGAGGCGGTTGCGCGGATGGAGCGGGGGCAGGAGCTGAACCGCCTGACCCGCGCTGTTCATGCTGCAGGCTTTTATGACCCAGTGACCTGCACGGTCACTGTGCGCGAGGATGCCGGGCGGCACAACGCCATGGACAAGCTGATCGGAGCGAGAGCCCGGACCATGGACGGCGTTCCGGCACAGATCTTTGCAGGCGGGGCGGTTGTGATGAGCAGCCGGCTTTCGATTGAGCTGGTTCAGAAGGCAGCTGTGGCCGGGTGCGGAATTCTGATTGCCGTCTCGGCGCCAACGAGCCTTGCGGTCTCGACCGCGGAGAATGCGGGCATGACCCTTGTGGCGCTCGCCCGCGGCAGTGATTTTGATATCTATACCCGGCCAGACCGGATCATTGATGGAGTTATGCCTGATGTCGCCTGATAAATTGGCCCGAATGGCCAATCAGATCGCCACGTTTTTCAAGAGTCGTCCGCATCAGGAAGGGGTTGATGGTGTAGCAGGTCATCTCAACGATTTTTGGGAACCAAGAATGCGCGCGCAGCTGTTTGAGCTGTTGAAGACAAACCCGGACATGTTCGATCCCCTGGTGCAGGAAGCAGCCAGCAAGGTGCGTCCGGTGGAGGCCAAGGCAAGTTAAACGGCAGCCGCTTCCGGCACAGGTGCTGACGTCTCACGGATGACCAGGTCACCGGCGATGGCCTCATCGCCGGTATCCGTTTGAGCGCTATCGAAAATGCGCTGAACAGCAGAACTCGCGAGTGCCTCAAACGGCTGGCGGATTGTGGTCAGGCGCGGGACGACGAGCGAGGCGAGCGTGATGTCGTCGAAGCCTGTTACGGTCAGTTCGCCTGGGATGTCGATTTTCAAATCCCGGGCGCTACGCAGCACGCCGATGGCAAGCTGATCGCTTGCCGCCGCAATCGCGGTCGGCCTGTCTGGCTCAGACAGGATCTGGTGGCCAATTTCCTCGCCTGAATCATAATCGAAGTGCCCTTCGTGAAGGGTGAGTTCGATCGGGTCTTCGGGCGTGTTTAAGGCCTCGATGCGCGAGACGAAGCCGCTTTTGCGCTGCTGGGCCACATCCATGGACATAGGGCCAGCAATATAGGCGATCTTCCTGTGCCCGAGCGCATGAAGATGGTCGGCGATCTGGCGGGACCCGTTGAAATGGTCGGTCGCTACCAATGCGTAATCGCCATAGCGCCGGTCGAGAGACACGATCGGAAGATCGACTGCCCGTCTCACCTGGCTGCCATGGGTGGCAACGACGATGATGCCGCGCACGGCCCGGTCACAGAGGGCCGAGATCTGGACAGCTTCCGCTTCCGGGTCGTCGTGGGAATTCGACAGCATCACGGAATGGCCGCGCTTGGCCGCTTCCATCTCGATGCTCTTGGCGAGCTGGGCGAAAAACGGATTGGTGATGTCCGGGATCACGAGCCCGAGCACGTCGATCTTGTTGGTGCGCAGCGCACGGGCGGTCAGGTTGGGCGAATAGTCCAGATCCGCCATGGCCTTGAGCACCCGCTCGCGCAGGGGCTGCTTGACCGTGTCGTTCTTGGCAAGCACGCGGGAAACTGTGCCGACGGATACTCCGGCTTTCCGGGCGACGTCCTTGATCGTCGGCATTCAGGCACTTCTCCAAGAGGCGGGACAGATTTGCCGTCTTATACCCTATTCCGGTTGAATTTCTCCCTATCCTGCCGTCGAAGACAGAAATGACAAGACTTCCTCGCGGGTGGGCAGAGAAGATGACGCGCCTTTGCGTGTTGTTGCGATGGCTGCTGCATGCATGGCGAAGCGGATGGCCGCTTCGAAGCCTTCGCCTTCCGCAAGCCGGGTGGCCAGCGCACCGTTGAAGCAGTCGCCAGCGGCAACCGTATCAATAGCTTTCACTTTCGGGGCAGGCAGTGCGCCCGTCTCAGCTTCAAAGGCCCAGGCCGCTCCCATGCCGCCCATGGTGATGATCGCGCCCTTCAAGCCTTGAGCCTTGAGCGCGCGCGCTGCGTCCTGCGCTTCGTCCAGGGTTTGGGGCGTTTCGCCGAGGATGGCGCCTGCTTCTTCCGCATTGGGGGTCATGATGTCGAAACAGGTAAACGTCTCAGGCCCCCAAGCCGGTACCGCCGCGGGAGCCGGATCCATGATCACAAGAACGCCTGCCTTGCGCGCGATGCGGGCAGCTTCAAGGGAGGTTTCCAGCGAGATCTCGTTCTGGAGCAGCAGGACGCTGCTTTTCTCGATCTGTGCGGCATTTTCCCGGATGGTCTCAACAGACAGGCAAGCATTGGCGCCGCCTGCCAGACGGATGATATTGCTTCCGTCTGGAACCACATCGATGAAGGCCATGCCGGTCGAGACGTTTTCAAACTCCGCCAGCTGGGTTTTCACGCCCTTGGCTTCCAGCTGCTGGCGCACGTCCGCACCGAAACTGTCCTTACCGGTCGCGCCCAGCATGGTCACGTCGGCTCCCAGAAGGGCGGCGGCTGCTGCCTGGTTCGCACCCTTGCCGCCGAGCGAGTTGGAGGTCTCGCGCACGGCGATGGTCTCGCCCACTTTCGGCCAGCGGTCGAGGTAGTTGAGCAGATCCAGATTGATGCTGCCGGCAACGGTAACGGGTTTCAAAACGCAACCCCGCACACAAGGATGATATTGGCGTAGGGCGTGATTTCACCGGTCCGGATCACGGCCAGAGCCGACTGGCTGCGGGCTTTGAAATCCGCATGAGACAAGGTTGAGGTGGCGACCTGCTTGCCGGTCGCCGAAGCCCAGCTGCCGGCCTCTGCCTTCATCATCGACGCGACCTCCGTGGAAGCCTCGTTAGCCCAGACAGCGCCTTCGATCACCAGTTCGGTTCTGAGGGCAGCGAGAACGTCCTGCAAGCTGGGCAGACCGGAAGTGATCGCAAGATCGATCACTTCCACGCCGCGCGGCATGGGCAGTCCGGCATCGGCCACGACGATCTCGTCCAGATGACCGGCGCGGGCAACGAGGGAACTCAGGTGGCGGTTCAAAAGAGCTGTGCGTTTCATTTTCTGGCGAACCTTGCGCGGTAATAGTCCAGTATCACGGCGACAATGATAACCACACCGGTGATCATCTGGCGCATAAAGTCACTCAATCCATACAGAATGAGACCGTTCGCGAGAACCCCGATGATGATTGCCCCGAGCAGGGTGCCGATCACGGAGCCACGGCCACCGCTCAGGCTTGTGCCGCCTATGATGACAGCCGCGATGGCGTTGAGTTCGAAGCCTATGCCCGCAATCGGGCTGGAGATGTTAAGGCGGGCCATATAGACGACCGCCGCGACGCCTGCCGTCAGGCCGCAGATGGTGAAGGCGGCGACCTTGTACCAGAACACGGGATGGCCCGCGAGACGCACCGCTTCCTCATTGTTGCCGATGCCGTAAAGCAGCCGTCCGAAGACAGTGAAGTTCAGGATGAACCAGGCAATCAGCACGAACAGCAGAGCCACCAGAAATACCACCGGCACGCCATAAATCATCGCCGAGCCGAATTCCTCAAAGGCGAAGGGGAAGGAGTAGATGGTTTGTGCACCCGAAATCTGAAGGGCGCCGCCTCTGGCGATGTTCAGCATGCCAAGGGTGATGATGAAAGAGGGCAGGGACCAGAAGGCACTGACAATGCCGTTGAAGAGCCCGCAGAGAACACCTGTCATGGTGGCTGCGAAGATCGCGAGCGCAATGGCCTCGGCATCTCCAAACCCAGGCATTGTGATCGCTTTGCCCGCGACAACGGCGGCAAAAGCCATGACAGAACCCACCGAGAGATCGATGCCGCCGATCAGGATGACGAAGGTCATGCCAACCGCCAGAACGAGGTTGATCGTGATCTGGGTCAGGATGTTTGTGATGTTGTTGGCGGTCAGAAAATGCTCGGTGGTAACCGAGAAGAAGATGATCAGCGCTAGCAGTGCCAGGCCAATGCCCGCGTTTTGCATCACAGCCTGCAAGGAGATCCCGTTTCGTGCGGACCCCGTGTTCTTCATGGTGTCGGTCATCATCGTTACTGTTCTCCGGCCGTTTGGTTTTGCCCGTAGGCCAGTTTCAGGATGTTTTCTTCAGAGAAGTCCGGGCGGGAGATTTCGCCCTGGACTTCGTGTTCGGCCAGCACAAGAATCCGGTCGGCCAGGGTCATCAGTTCCGGCATTTCGGAAGAGACCACCAGCAGAGCCACACCTTCCCGCGCCAGCGCCTTGAGAATGGCGTAGATCTCGGCTTTCGCGCCGACGTCCACGCCCCGGGTCGGCTCGTCCAGCAGCAGCACCTTCGGGTTCCGGGCCAGCCATTTGGCCAGAACCACTTTCTGCTGATTGCCGCCCGAGAGACTGGAGACCGCGTCCGCCAGACGTCCGTATTTCAGCTTGAGGCGCTTGCCGCCAGTCCGTGCCAGCTCGCGTTCGGCGGCAAAGTTCAGGATCCCGGAGCGGGAGACAGCCTTCATGCTGGCAAGTGAGGCATTGGCCGCAATCGGCATGTCCAGGATCAGGCCTTCGTCCTTCCGGTCTTCGGTCACAAAGCCGATGCCGGAGGCAATTGCATCGCGGGGACCGGAAAAAGTTACGGCCTGACCATCGCGCAGAAGAGTGCCGGAGCGGGGCGGATCGATCCCGAAGACGGCCCGCAGCAGTTCGGTGCGGCCTGCGCCAACAAGACCGGCAATGCCGACGATCTCACCGTAGCGCAGGTCAAGGGAGACGCCCTTGTCTTTCGGGTTCTGCCGGGTCTGGAGATTGTCGAGAGACAGAGCGATTGCGCCTGGCTGCGGGCGCTCCTCATTCGCGGAGTCATCACTGCCAAGATCCCGCCCGACCATCCATTGGACGATGCCTCCCGGCGAGGTCTCGCTTATGTTCTCGGTCACGATGCTCTGACCGTTGCGGAACACGGTCACCCGGTCGCAGATGGCGAAGACCTCGTCCAGGTGATGGGACACAAAGACAACCGTCACGCCGCGGTCCTTGATGGAGGCGACGATCTCGAACAGGCGGCGGGTTTCGCGCTCGGTCAAGGTTGCGGTCGGCTCGTCCAGGATCAGAATACGGCTGTCGGATTGCAGGGCACGGGCGATTTCGACCAGCTGCCTATGTGCAATGCCGAGAGAGTTGACCGGCGCACGGACATCCACGTCCGTCAAGCCGATGGCGTCCAGCGCTTTGCGCGCACGCTCATTCATCTCCTTGCGGTCGAGCAGGCCGAAACGGGTCTTCGGCATTTTCTCGATGGAGATATTCTCGGCAATGCTGAGGTGGTCGAGGAGATTGAATTCCTGGTGCACCACCTGAACGCCGGAAGCCTTGGCGTCGTGTGGGGAGGACGGGTGGTAAGCCTCGCCATCCAGATGAATGGTTCCAGCGTCATAAGGGAACACGCCGGATAGAATCTTGATCAGGGTCGACTTGCCAGCGCCGTTTTCGCCGACCAGCGCATGGACTTCCCCCTGCCTGAGGGAAAAGCTGACGCCATCAAGGGCTTTTACTCCGCCAAAGTGCTTCTTCACACCTTCAGCCTGGAGAAATGCCTGGTCCGGGAGAGCAGCCTTCAAGGGCGCTGCCGGGAGCGGGGAAGAGGTCATCGGGCCTCCGGAAGAATGGTGCAGCTTAAAATCAACCCCCGCCCCGGCGGACCGGGACGGGAGCTGGGAGGATAGGGTCAGTCAGCGGTGACCAGCTCGATCGGGGTCTTGACCCAGCCTTCGAGCGGTTTTCCGCCTGCAACGACGCTCAGAGCCATGTCGATGGCGTTGGCTGCCATGTCCGTGCCGAACTGGTCGACGGTTGCCAGCATGCGGCCATCCTTGATCATCGGTTCAACGGCCGGGATGTTGTCGAAGCCGACAACCTGAATGTCCTTGCGGCCTGCGCTTTCAAGCGCCTTGACCACGCCGATGGCCATGGAGTCATTGGCAGCCATGACGCCCTGAATGTCCGGGTGTGCGGTCAGCATGGTGGAGAAGACCGAGTTGGCTTCTTCCGTTTCCCAGTGAGCGGTACGGCTGTCGAGCAGGTTCAGCTTGTACTCGGCAACGGAGTCTTCAAAGCCGAGACGGCGCTGGGTCGCGTTGTCCGCCCCTGGGTTCCCCTCAATGATGACGACTTTGGCGCCTTCGCCAAGTTTTTTGGCCAGTGCGTCACCTGCCAGCTTAGCGCCGCCCCGGTTGTCCGGGCCGACGAACGCCAGTTCCACGCCCTGCTGCTTCTTGGCATCCTCATCAAGTGCCACGTCGAAGTTGACGACGACGATGCCGGCTTCCATAGCTTTTTTCAGCGGACGGACCATTGCGCGGGAATCTGCCGGTGCAACGACGATGGCATCAACACCCTGGGTGATGAAGTTTTCGACCGCGTTGATCTGGGATTCGAAATCGGTCTCGTTCTGCATGCCGACAGCAACGAGTTCATAGTCGCCGCGCTTCTGCTGATGGGCTTCCGCGCCCTTCATCATGTTCTGGAAGAACTCGTTGGCGAGGGACTTCATGATGAGGCCGACGACAGGCTTGTCAGCAGCGTTGGCGGTACCAGCAAGCAATATGAGGCTGGTCGCTGCGGCGGCAGCGAGCTTGGAAAATTTCATTGTATTCCTCCCAAAATATGCCGCTTCTCTGCGTGACAGATCAGTGCCCCGGAGCGGCTGCAATATTGAAATCACGGCTTGGGCAGGCTGGTCAATATGAAACGATACAAAAATTTGTATCGTTTCATTTTTTGAGCAAAACCAGCAACTTGAGCGATAGTCTGTGCCGAAGCGTGATGTGGATTAGTGGCCGGGAGGACCGGATAGCTTTGCAGAACAGACCAACTGAAATAATTTAGAATGCTGAAAATATTGAGACTTTCCAGTATGGATCTCTGCCCGACGGCCCATTAAATTTTAGGGGATGTTGCCTCTCAGGGTTGTCTTCCTGCAAGCAGGGCCTTCAGCTGGCGCACAACACCGGCATCGGTTTGTTTGGGACAACCGGACAGGAAACCGAGGTCGAGCAGCCGCTGATGAGTGACCGTTTGAACGGTGGAACAGGACGCGTGAATTTCCTTGATGGCAAGGGTGGGAGTGAACCGGGCGGCATTGCCGGGATTGATGCCGCTGCCGGGCATGATGGAGATCCTGTCGCCAGCGCGCTCGGCAAGGGCGGCGAGCTGATCCAATCCGGCTTCTGCGGTGGGCGCTCCACCTGAGGTCAGGATGCGGGAGAAGCCCAGGTCGATGGCGGCCTCCAGTGCTTCGGTGAGGTCCGGGGCAAGATCGAAGGCACGGTGGAGTGTCACGTCCAGTGTGTCGGCATGTTTGATCAGATCGGAGAGAGTTTTGGTGTCGAGGCGGCCGTCCTCGGTACTGACACCGATGACAACCCCCGGCAGGCCGCAGTCCGCGGCCGCCTCAATGTCGCGCTTGATGATGCCGATTTCCGCTTGTGAATACTGGAAGCCGCCTTGGCGCGGGCGGATCAGAGGATAGATGGGGATGCCCGCACTTGCCGCCTGGCGCATGAAGCCAGGGGAAGGCGTCAGTCCACCGGTGGACAGGGCCGAACAGAGTTCGATCCGGTCGGCCCCGCCCTCGACGGCGGCCAGAAGGCCGTCCATCGTATCAACGCAGACTTCGAGCAGAACGCTGTCCGGGGTGGTGTGCGCAGAAGTGGTCATGGGGCGGGTCTCCGGATGGTGTGCAAAGTCAGTTTGTGGCCGCCGGCTTGCGGCCATCAAGTCCATAGACGAGGGCGACGCCGAGCAGCCCTGCAAGACCGCCGATCATGGAGGTTCCGGCATAGCCGGACACATAGGTGCCGAAGCCGAAGAGCACCGAGCTGAGACCAGCGCTGATGAAGAGATTGACCGAAATCAGCGAGCTGCCAAGCCCCGCAAGATCCGGGATGAGTTCCTGCAGATAGGTGATCGGCAGGCTGATGATTGCCGCGGCACCCAATCCGCTGATCAGGCACAGCGCATAGACGTGCAAGGGGGAAGATGACAGGCCAAGCAGCACGAGATAGGCCGCATAGAGTGCGGCGCCCGTGCAGATGGAGAGAACCGGGCCGAGTTTTGGCTCCATCCGGCCCCAGAACATGATGAAGACGATCTCCAGCATGGCAACGACCCCGATGACTATGCCGACATCGGTCAGGGTTCCGCCTGCGGTTTCCGTGGTGATCAGCGGCAGGACGGCCGCATTCACATGCAGCATGGACGTGATGAGCGAGATGGCGAGAAGCCGCACGAGTACACCCGGCCTTGCGACACGGCGGAGGGAGGCGAGGAATTGAATGTTCGTCTTCAATCCGCCGTCGGATGGCAGCTTGCGCGGCAAGGCGAACTGGAAGAGGCCGAAACAGACAAGACAGGCACTCATGGAGATCAGATAGGCAGGCAACATGCTGCCTGCGTTGGCGAGAACCATGCCCACAAGACCCGGCACCAGCACCCAGGACAGGGAAATCATCGCGCGGACAGCGGCATTGATACCTGCCAGCTCATTGCCCGGCAGCGTTACCGAATATGCCCGCACATTGGCAAAGATCAGGGAGTTCAGGGCGCCGAAGATCGGCAACAGGGCGAGAAGCCCGATCAGGAAGCTGACCGTATTCGCTCCGAAATAGATGATGCCCGAGCCGGCAATGCCGAAGCAGCTGACGACGATCAAGGCGCGCCGGTAGTCGCCGAGCCGGTCCGAGAAGATGCCGATCACCACGCTCGCGATCACGTTGATGATCGCAGCGAAAAGGATCACGGCGGAATAGGCCGCGTCGCTCAGGCCAAATTCCTGAATAGCGATGACGGACTGGAAGGGGCTGGTCGCAGCGCCTGCAAAGCCGAAGAAGAAGATGGCCATTGCGCTGACCCGGATCGGGGCATGGCGGAAGGCTGCCGCGTACATGGAGAACATTTGGGAAAACCGGAAAGGGGCTGCCGGACGATCCGGCAGCCGGGAAAGTTAGGCCTGCCAGCGGGCGGAAAGGCGGGCGGCAGGCGTATAGTTGAAAGTCCTGTCAAACGGGAAGGCAGGAGCGGAACGGCGGGCGTTTGTCAGCCGTTCGATGTCCTGATTGACCACCCCGTCCGTCAGGGCCATGAGGTTGGGGGCCGCGATCGGCGCCAGTTCCGGCGACAGATATCCGGATTTGACCACGACCATCCGGGCCGCTTTAGGATCAAGCCCGAGACGGGTGAAGTCCGGGATGTTGTGATAAGGCCTCCGTCTTGCGGCCAGAACCACTGTGTTCCCGGCGATCTCCACCACGGCCTGTCGCTCATCCCGCGTGCCGCCTGGGGTGTCGTCCAGTTTCAGCACCTTGGCTGTGACTCCAACTTTCTGGCTGGAGGGATCCAGCGAGCCGCCGATCGTGAGCTGAACCATGTTGCCTTCTCCGGCAGCGATGCAGGCTTCAACCGCAGGCTTGTCGGTGATGCCGGCCACGACGGCTCCGGTGAAGCCGCGGCGGAGCAGTTCGGCCAGAACATCGGCCCGGTCGCCAACGCCGCCCCCGGTCGGGTTGTCGCCGGAATCTGCCAGAATGACAGGTCTTGTTGTTGCCTGTTCCGCCAGATCCATCATTTCTGACAGGGGCCCGGTGACCGGTCCGAACTGAAAGCCGTTACGCGCATCCCAGTAGGACTGAGCGATGGTCTCAGCGGTTGTTATCGCCGCCTGCCGGTCTGTGCCTGTAACGACGGCACAGGCCGTTGCCCGCGGCTCGTCTGCCCAGACATAGCCAACCATCAGATTGGCATCGAGCACGCCGGGGGTCTGGTCATGACCGGGTAGAGCGGCATAGAGACCTGCTGCCGGATGATCTTCGGTCGAGGTGCGCTCACCCGGCAGCAAGACAGGAACCGGTGCCCAGGCAATGCCGGGGCGGGTGCCGGTCTTCAGGCAGTCCACCAGCATCGTATAGGCGCGGATCATGGTTTCACGCACATCAATATGGGGCGCTGTGCGGTAACCAGCGAAGATGTCGAGCTGGTCGATGATCTTCTGGCTGACATTGCCATGAAGGTCATAGCTGGCGGCAATCGGGATGTCCGGTCCGGCCAGTTCCCGGACAGCGGAGATCCAGTCACCTTCCGCATCATCCATGCCGTCGACATTCATTGCACCATGCATGGCGAGATAAATGCCGTCGGCGGGCAGCGCCGCTTTCAGAAGGTCCAGAAACTCTGCCTTGAACGCTTCATAGGTTGCCCGGGCTACTGGCCCGCCGGGAACCGCGCGGGCATGGAGAAGCGGGGCGATCTCGACATCCGGCTGAGGCAGGAAGGAGAAATACTCCGACTTCGGCAGAGCGTCCTCGCGCATGACGAAGAAGTCTTCCAGCTGCATCAGCACCGGCGAGTATGTGCTGCATTCCGTATGAATGCCGCCAACTGCAATACGCATCGAACCGAACCTCAAAGCTTGGGTGAATGGGGGGCAATGGCGGCGAAGCGCTGCCAGTCCTTGACAGATTTCGGCGACCAAGCCGCTTCGGCAACTGCACAAAGGCGCGGGAAGACGAGATGGTTGAAGTAACCGCGGGAGAGGAAGTGCTCTGACCAGATGCAGGCCTGAATACCCTTCATCCGGGCGCGCAGGTCATCCGGGAAGTCGCCTTCCGCTTCATAGCCATAGCTGTGCTCGGGCGGAACGGTACCGGCCCAGCTTGCGCCCGGTTCCTGCCAGGCTTCGCTTTGCACCATGTCCAGATAATAGGCCTGGCCGGGGGTCATGACCACGTCATAGCCGCCACGGGCCAGCTCGATGCCGACTTCCGGCTTCTGCCAGGCCATGAGCAGTGTGCCTTCCGTGCTCACGCCGCCGCCGTGGGAGACTTCATCCCAGCCTGCCAAAAGCTTGCCGCGTTCTTTCAGCATATCCTGGATGCGCTTCATGAAATAGGACTGGAGCCCGAAGGTGCCTTCGAGTCCTTCCTTCTGCATCAGGTCCTTGGCGCGCGGCGAGGCAAGCCACGACCCATCCGCCACTTCGTCGCCGCCAATGTGCAGGTAGCGGCAGGGGAAGAGTTCGACCATCTCGTCAAAGACAGTGGCGAGGAAATCGTAGGTTTCCTCGATCGCCGGGTTGAGCGCGTTGTTCGGATAGCCTTGGACGGAGTGATAGCTGTCGGGCGCTTCCTGTCCGTCTGAGAGGGGCTTCAACACCGCAAGGGTCGCGGTGGAGTGGCCGGGAATGTCTACTTCCGGCACGACCTCTACATTGAGGCTCATGGCGTGGGCGACAAGCGCCTTCACGTCTTCCTGAGAATAGAAGCCGGAGACAGGCTCCGCTCCGTTGCCGAGCTGCGGCAGAAGGATCTCATCCGGCCCCCGGGTCGCGCCAACGGTCGTCAGCTCCGGATAGGCCTTGATTTCCAGCCTCCAGGCTTCGTCATCGGTCAGGTGCCAATGGAAGATGTTCATCTTGAACCAGGCCAGGATGTCGACCAGACGGGAGACATCGGCCAGCGGATAGAACTGGCGGGACACATCCAGATGGCAGCCGCGCCAGTCGTAGCGCGGGGCATCTTCAATCGTGCCGGACACCGGGAAAAGGAAGGTCTTGCTGTCAAGTCTGGCGCCATGGAGCAGCTGGGCAAGGGTGGTCAGCCCGTATTGAAGACCTGCCTCAGTGCCATAGGAAAGGGTGACTTTGTCCGCGCCGAACGTCAGCTTGTAGGCCGGGCCGGTGAGGCTTTCGGTCTGGCTAAGGGATAGTTCCCGACCTTCATGAACCGGGCTGAGGGAGAAGGGCACATGGGCTGCCTCGAACAGGCGCTGATAGAGCGACTGCACCTTCTGGACGGCTTCCTTTTCTGCCGCTGTTGCCTCTGCAAGGCAAAGCGCGACCGGATAGGCTGCGCCTTCACCGAGTGCGGCAGACTTTGGCCAGGGCAGCAAGAAGTAAGGTGCTTCGACCTTGCCTTCCGGCAGGAGTGGATGTGCCGGTTCGCTATGTGCGCCTTCCAGCATCAGATCTCCCACGGCACATGGTTTGTGCGTGCCATCGGCCAGGGTCACGTAAGCGGATTTTGCGCCGTCCGTGCGGTGCCGGGCAGGGCGGTGAAGGCCATCGACCTTGAAGGACCAGGATGCTCCGGGAGTGAGCTTGAAGCCCGCAGGCGGGCTGACCTCGTGGAAGTTGGCGTTGCGCCGGAGGAAGACCGCATTTTCGCAGGTGACCTTGGACGTGACCCGGGTCAGGCTGGTGAAGACGACGCGAAAATCCGAGATTTCGGTGCCGGACATGTTGTGCAGGACGAAGGAAAAGCCGCCGGTCAGATCGCCTTCGATCGCATGCCAGCTGTTCTCAAGCGCAAACGGAAGGTTGGCCATGAATGGTTCCTCTGGAAGTCTGATTGTTGTTAGTAATTGTCAGATTGGCTGAAGGTGCGGGCGAGTTCCGCCTGGCCTGCGAGAAGGCCGCAGTCGACCGGCAGACAGACGCCTGTGATCGCAGACGCCTCGGCGCCGGACAGGAAGGCCACGGCGTTGGCGACATCCTTCGGGTCGACGACCCGTTGCAGTGGATACCAGCGCTTGGCATCTTCAAAGACATTGGGATTGGCGGCGGCGCGGGCTTCCCAAGCCTGTGTCTTCACCGTTCCCGGCGCAATCGCGTTGCAGCGGATGCCGTATTTCCCATATTCCACCGCGATCAGCTTGGTCAGATGGATGAGACCTGCCTTTGCCGCGCTATAGGCCGGGTGGCCGAAGACGGCGAGGCCGTTGACAGAGGCAATGTTGACCACGCTGCCGCGCGTGGACTTGAGGTCCGCTTCCAGCGCCTGAAAGGTCAGGAAGGCCGCTTCCAGATTGAGGGCCGTGTCCTGCCGGAAGATTTCTGCGGTGGTGTCGCCAAGGCTGACGGCGCGGGCCGCGCCCGCATTGTTGACGAGCACGGAGACCGTGCCGTGACCAGCAGCTTCTGCGGCAAGGGTCGCGCAGTCCGCCTCCCGTGTCACGTCGCAGGTGACTGGAACGAACTGGTCCCTATGTCCCTCGCAAAGCTTCGTGACCGCTTCAGTGTTGATATCGGCAAGAATGATCTTGTCGTGGGTTTGTGAAAGGCGCTGGGCAATGGCCAGGCCGATATCACCGGCGGCACCGGTGACAACTGCTACGGTTCCAGACATGTCGAGTCCTAGTGGTAAGGGGAGACAGGAACCGCGCAGGCGGTCAGTCCCCGAGAAGCTGCCTGTCGTCTCCATCACGATGGGCAACCAGTTGATGCTTGATGTGGCGCAGGGTGACGGTGGCCTGCGACCGGTTCTGATAGGCGGTGAGGTTCGCCAGAATGTCGACGAGTGCCAGATAGGCGAAGCGGGTCGAGGTGGGCCGGAAGATGTTGTCGCCTTCCGGCAGATCGATGGTGAGCGCATGGTCAGCTGCCGTCGCCACGGCACTGTCCGACTGGCTGAGGGCAATTGTCGTCGCTCCTGCTTCCCGTGCCAGGGTGAAGGCCCGGACCAGTTCCATGTTCCGTCCGGAGAACGACGATCCGATGATCGTGTCCTCCGGCCGGGCTGCCGCCGCGATCATCATCTGCATATGATGGTCGGTGCAGGCAGACACCCTGAGCCCCAGCCGGAACAGCCGGTTCTGCAGTTCCTGGGCAATCATCGAGGAATTGCCGCCAGACCCGAAGGCGTAGATCATGCCGGATCTGGACAGAATTTCAGCAACGGTCTGAGCGGCTTCCGGCTTGAAGGCATGGTGGAAGAGATACAAGGCGTTTTGAGCCTTTGTTACGATATCTTCCGCCACATCCGCCGGGGCTGTGCTGCGCGTGCCTGGATTAAGATACCGGGCACCAACGAACATGGTCTTGGCAAGCTGGATCTTGAAGTCGGCATAGTTCTGGCAATTGAGCCGGCGGCAGAAGCGGGTAACCGTTGGCGGTGAAACCTCCGCGCGCTCCGCCAGCTCGACAATGGAGGCATTCACCGCGAAATCGAAGTCATTGAGCAAAATCTCCGCGATCCGCTTTTCGGATTGCGAAAACTGTTCCTGCTCATTCTGAATCCGGGCGAGAATGTCCATGGGTGCAAGTGCCTTGTCTGCGAAGTTAAGCCTTTGATTTATAGGCTACGCAGTCGATTTCGATCTTGCAATCGACCATCATCGAAGACTGGACGCAGGCGCGCGCCGGAGGATGTTCGCCGAAATAGCTCTGATAGATCTTGTTGAAGGTCCAGAAATCGCGCGGGTCATCCAGCCAGACGCCGCAGCGCACGACATCTGCCGTGGTGTATCCAGCCTCTTCGAGGATGCTCAGAACGTTCTGGATGGTCTTGTGGGTCTGGGGGATGATGCCACCCTCGATCACCTCACCGTCCTCCATTGCGACCTGGCCGGAAACGTAAAGCCAGCCGTCTGCCTCTACGGCACGGGCGAAAGGAAGTCTCTGTCCGCCTGCACCGGCTTTCTCAGCGCCATATCTCTTGATGCTCATGAGGATAGATGTGCTCCGTTATGGAAATTATTTTCTTTGTCGATTGACATCGAACCATATCAGCGGGAAATTGACTAGGAAAAATCGCATAATATGAAAATAATTTAGACAGAGGTAAGAATGCGGGACCCCTTTCTCAATCCGTTCCCTGAGCAGGATCATGATCGCAGAGCCATCTGGGAGATGCTTGTCAGCCGGGACATTGCGGCCTTCCTGGCGGCAGACTGGTCCCTGGTCGAAGACGATTTCATTCCGGAAGGGTTCCTGGGCATCAGCGGCAACAAGACCCGCAATCCGGATGACTGGACGCTGGCTTTCCCGACGCTGGAGCGTTACCAGGACGAATGGCTGCGCCAAGCGAAGGACTTTGCCTCTGTAAAACTGGCCGAAGATGCCAGCACCGCAATCCACACCGCCACACGGCTGGAAGAGATCGACATCCAGGACGGGACCGCCCTGGTGCGCAAGAAGTTCGACGGCGGCATCAAGCTGGCCGGTGGCGGTTTCGACGTCATGCAGTGGCAGACGCTTTATTATTGCCGCTTTCATGAAGGGCGCTGGAAAATCTCCGGCTTCACCGGCTATCTGCCTTATCCCTGGAAAGACGCGTAAACAACAAGCGTGGTCTCCAAGTCAGGAAACATCCTTTGAAACTCTTTACCGCAGTCCTTGCGACGGAAACCAACACGTTCTCGCCGATCTGTATCGACAAGCGGGCCTTCGAGGCCTCGCTCTATGCAAGGCCGGGTGAGCATCCGGTGACGCCGACACTCTGCTCGGCTCCCTTGACGGTGGGGCGCAGGGTCTGTGCGGAAAAGGGCTGGACCTTGGTGGAGGGAAGTGCTGCCTGGGCTGACCCCGCAGGCCTGATCAACCGGCAGACCTATGAAGGTCTGAGAGACGAGATCCTGGATCAGCTGCGTGCGGCCATGCCGGTTGACGGGGTCATCCTCGGACTTCACGGCGCCATGGTTGCCGATGGCTATCTGGATCCGGAAGGCGATTTTCTGAGCCGGATCCGGGACATCGTCGGGCCGGACATTCTGATCTGCACGGAGCTTGATCCTCACAGCCATCTGACGGCGAAGCGGGTGGAAGCTGCGGATTTCTTCGTTGCCTTCAAGGAATTCCCTCATACGGATTTCGTCGACCGGGCGGAGGATCTCTGGCGCATTGCCGTTGATGTTCTGGAGGGGCGGGTAAAGCCGGTCATGTCCGTGTTCGACTGCCGGATGATTGATGTCTTTCCGACGTCCCGTGAGCCGATGCGGTCCTTTGTCGACAAGCTGCAGCGGATCGAGGCGGAAGACGATGATGTTTTGTCCCTGTCGGTCATTCACGGCTTCATGGCGGGCGACGTGCCGGAAATGGGCACCAAGCTGATTGCTGTCACCAACGGCAAGGCCGAAAAGGGCGCTCAGCTTGCCCGCTCGCTCGGCCTGGAGCTCTTCGCCAATCGCGGCCGCCACATGATGCCTCAGCTGACGGTCGATGAAGCTGTCAGCCGGGCAATGAGCGTTGAGACCGGGCCGGTGGTGATTGCCGATATGTGGGACAATCCGGGCGGCGGCACGGCAGGGGACGCCACAGTTCTGCTTGCCGAGCTTCTGGCGCGCAAGGCCGAGGGCGTTGCGGTCGGGACAATCTGGGATCCTGTGGCCGTACAAATCTGTATGGCAGCTGGTGAGGGAGCTGAAATTCCCCTGCGCTTCGGTGCGAAGTCAGCTCCAGGCACGGGCAATCCGATTGACGGCCGCGTGACGGTCGTGAAGCTGGTCCGGAATGCGGAAATGCGCTTCGGCGAGAGCTTTGCGCCCTTTGGCGATGCAGCACATATCCGGCTGGATGGCACGGACATCATCCTGAATTCCGTCCGCGCCCAAAGCTTTGATCCTTCTCTCTTCTCGGTGATGGGCATCGACCCGACCACGAAGAAGATCCTGGTCATCAAGTCGACGAACCATTTTCACGCATCCTTCTCTAGAATTGCGTCCGAGATCCTGTATTGCTCTGCAGGAACGCCCTATCCCAATTCGCCCGCGCACAATCCCTATCGTCTCGTGCGCCGGGACATCTGGCCAATGATGGAGAACCCGCATGGAACGGAAGCTGCCTAACCTGATCCCTGGAGCCGATCTGACCGGCTCGCGCATCGAGCAGCTTTCAACGCCCATACCAGTGATCGACGAGGATCGTCTGGCCGCGAACATCGCGCGCGTGCAGGCCTATATGGATGGCCAGGGAAAGGCTTTCCGTCCGCATATCAAGACCCACAAGGTCCCGGCCTTGGCGGAGCAGCAAGTTGCTGCCGGTGCGAAGGGGATCAACTGCCAGAAGGTGACGGAGGCGGAAATCTTCGCCGATGCCGGCTTTGATGACATTCTGATCACCTTCAATATTCTAGGCCCTGAAAAACTTGAACGTCTTGTTGCGCTGAACGAGCAGATCTCAGGGTTGAAAGTCGCCGCCGACAATGACGTTACGGTTCGGGGGCTCTCTGAGGCTTTTGCAAGCGCCTCGCGGCCGTTGGTTGTGCTGGTCGAATGCGATACCGGTGGCGGGCGCTGCGGTGTTCAGTCTCCGGAAGCCGCTCAGGCGCTTGCGGAGGCCATTGTGGCGGCGCCCAGCCTGACGTTCGGTGGGCTTCTGACTTATCCGAAAGCCTTCAGTGAAGAGGCTGTGGAAGTCTTCTTCTCCAGTACTTTGAAGCTTCTTGAGGGCAAGGGCATTGCATGCCCGGTCGTCAGCAATGGTGGCACGCCGAGCCTGTTCGAGGCGGGCAAGGTGACCTCTGCAACGGAGCACCGGGCTGGGACCTACATCTATAACGACCGGGCTATGGTCCGTTCTGGTCATTGTTCCTATGACGACTGCGCCATGCATATTCTGGCGACGGTGGTTTCCCGTCCAACCGAAGACCGTGCGGTCACCGATGCCGGATCAAAGGCTCTGACCTCGGATCTGCTCGGGTTCGATGATTTCGGCTATGTGGTCGACTATCCGGATGCGGTGATTACCGGTCTTTCCGAAGAGCACGGGGTTCTCGACCTCAGCAAATGTGCACCAGATGCGCGGCCGCAGATCGGCGAACGGATCCGGATCATTCCGAACCACACCTGCGTGGTCTCCAATCTGGTGGACCACATGGTGTTTCATCGGAACGGGGTTGTCACCCGGGTGGAAGCCGTCGCTGCCCGCGGCCGCGTCTGGTAAAGCGGTCTTCACTTGGCAAAGAACATCCGGCCCCGGAGCAATCCGGGGCCGGTTTTTTTAATGTCTACTGACTTGCAAGCTGGTCGAGGTCGATCTCGGTGAGCGCGGTGCGGCGCTCAAGAGCATTCTCATTCGCATCGAACAGGTGGCAGTCGGCGGCGTTGAAACCGATGGTGACCGGCTTGTCGACGACAACGGGGGCCGCTCCCGGAAGCAGGGCGCTGAAACGGTCGTCGCCACTGGTCGAGGAATAGACGATCGTGTTGACGCCCAGGCGCTCGACCACGGTCGGGGTGATCTGGAAGTCCAGTTCGCCCTTGCCGATGAATGTGTGTTCTGGCCGGATGCCGAGGGTCAGGCTGCTGCCGACCAGATCCTTGCGTGGTTCGACGGGAATGGTGACATCCCGGCCGAGGCAATGGACGGTAACACCTTCGTCGCTGACAGCCTTGCAGGTGGCCGGCAGGAAATTCATCTTCGGATTGCCGATGAAGCCCGCCACGAACATGTTCTGCGGCTTGTGATAGAGCTCGAGCGGCTTTCCGGTCTGGGCGATATAGCCGCCGTTCAGAACCACGATGCGGTCTGCCATGGTCATGGCTTCCACCTGGTCGTGGGTCACGTAGATCATGGTCGCTGCGAGATCGTGGTGCAGCTTGGTCAGTTCGATCCGCATGTCTGCGCGCAGGGCGGCATCAAGGTTGGACAGCGGTTCATCGAACAGGAAGATCTTGGGTTCGCGCACAATCGCGCGGCCGATGGCAACACGCTGGCGCTGGCCGCCGGACAGCATGCCGGGTTTCTGCTGCAGGCGCTGGTCGAGCTGGAGCACCTGGGCAACGCTCTCCACCTTTTCCTTGATCTGCGCTTCGGGCATCTTTTCCACGCGCAGCGGGAAGGCGATGTTCTCAAAGACCGACATATGCGGATAAAGCGCATAGGACTGGAACACCATTGCGATACCGCGGTGGACCGGAGCAAGGTGGTTGACCTTCAGGCCATCAATGACAATGTCGCCCGCGGTGGCATCGTCCAGCCCGGCAATGATGCGCAGAAGCGTGGACTTGCCACAGCCGGAAGGGCCGACGAAGACAACGAACTCGCCGTCCTGAATATCGAGTGTGACACCCTTGATAACGTCAAGATCCCCGAAGGACTTGGTTACCTTGTTGAGATAGAGCTGTCCCAAGACTGACCTCTTTCCATCACTGCCATCTGTTCAGGCAATGAGACTGGGCGTGGGCGGTGCTTGCCGCCGCAACCGGTTAGGGCTGCGGCGGCGCGCCAACGCGGCTTACTTGTACTGCTCGAGGTCGGCAGCGGCTTTTTCGAGAGCGGCCTTCGGTTCGGCCTGGCCGGTCACGACAGACTGAACCATCTCGATCATCACGTTCTGGAAGCCCTTGTAGTCCGTGAAGAGCGGTTCCGGACCAGCATTGGAAATGCCGTCGATGAACGGCTCCCAGTACGGATCCTTCTTGACGAATTCATCCACTTTTTCGGACGGACGCAGCGGGGTCAGACCGGCGCCGCCCTGCAGTTCAAACTCACCCTGCGGACCAGGAGAGGTGATGTACTTGGCAAATTCGACTGCCTTTTCCTCAACGCCCGACCCCTTGAAGATGGCCAGACTGTCGGTGATCAGCAGGGTACCGGGACCGGTAGCGGACGGGCCAAGCGGCAAGGTCGTGACGCCCCAATCAAGGCCGGCATCGATTGCACGCACAGCAGCGCCGGAGCTGTTCTGAATCATCGCAACCTTGCCGTCCAGCCAGATGGCGCGGATTTCGTTCTGCTCGTAAGCGGTCGGGCCTTCGACGGAATAGGGGGTGATGTCCTTGTAGGCCTGAAGGGCTGCGAGAACTTCCGGGCTGTCCATCACGATGTTGCCTTCACCGTCGATGACCTTGCCGTTGTTGGTGTACACCCAATGCAGGAACTGGTGCATGGTGTTGTCAAAGGTTTTGGCAGGCAGACCATAGCCGGGAATACCTGTCTTTTCCTTGATGATCTTCGCGAATTCGATCTCTTCGGCCCAGGTTTTCGGCGGAACCTCGGGGTCAAGGCCAGCTTCCTTGAACAGGGCTTTGTTCCAGAACAGTGCCTTTGTTGAGAAGGCAATCGGAACGCCCCACTGGGTGCCGTCGAAGGTAACCGTGTCGACGATGTTCGGATAGTAGCTTTCCTTCTCCTCGTCGGTCATCGGAACGTCGATGATGAGGTCGTTCTCGGCCAGCTGCTTCAGCGTGCGTGAGCCGACATAAGCCATGGCGACCGGGGAGCCAGCTGCGGCGAGGGTTGTTGCCTTGTCCTGGCACTGAGCCCAGCCGACGACTTCCGGCGTAACCTTCCAGCCCGGGTTCTTGCCTTCCCATTCCGCGATGTACTTCTCGTGGATCGGGTCGATCTTGTCGCCGCAATAGATCCAGCTGATTTCCTGGTCAGCGGCCAGGGCACTCAAAGAGCCGGCAGTTGTGGCTCCAAGAAGAGCGAGGGCGCAAACCCCGAGCTTCATCGATGTCAGTTTCATTGTCTGTATCCCCATACTCTGGTGTGGATTCTCGTTGTTTTTCTTATTTCACCGCGCCAGCGGTCAGCCCGCTGACGAGATATCTTTGCAGGAAGAAGATCACGATCATGGCGGGTGCAATGCCGACAAAGCTTGCTGCCATGAGTTCGTTCCAGATCACTTCCTGGCGGCCGAAATAGGCGAACAGCCCGATCGGCAAAGGCATGTATTCCGTCTTGGAATTGAAGGTCAGCGCAAAAATGAACTGCTGCGCATAGGCCCCGATGAAGGTGGTAATGGCGACGACCGTAATCCCTGGCATTGCCAGCGGCAGGATCACGCGCCGGAAGGTGTAGAAGCGGCTCGCGCCGTCCACATAGGCGGCTTCTTCCAGTTCCCTCGGGATGCGCACCATGTAGGTCCGCAACAGCCAGATGGCCGTCGGGATCAGGAACGCAACGCCGGGAATGATCATCGCTGCATAGGTGTTGAGCGCGCCCATCGACCGCATCAGCCGGAAAAGAGGGATCAGCAGCACTGCGCCCGAGAACATGTTGACCGCGAGAAAGGCTCCGAGCAACGGTCCACGGCCGGTAAACTCGAACCGGGCGAAGGCATAGGCCGCCGGAACCACAAGCACCAGAACGATGGCGGTCGCGATGGAGGAGATGAAGAGGGAGTTGAAGACGTAGAGGGCAAAGCCCGGAACGCTGTCCCACATGGTCACATAGGCGTCGAACGAGCCGTTCTCCGGCCAGAACCGGTAGGGAGAGGAGAACAGGCGGCTCAAGGGTTTCAGCGACACCAGGAAGCCTTCGACAAAGGGAGAGAGAACGAAGATCAGGAACAGGGCGATCCCTGCATAGATCGCGATCGTCTCGTACCACTTGTAGCGGTTGATCATGGCCGTCTGATTGCTCATCGTGCCGTCTCCGTCGAAAGCCGGTTGGTCACCCGGAAGTAGAAGAAGCAGAAGATCGACAGGAAGATGCAGATCAGCACGGCACGGGCAGCGCCCTCGCCATATTTGTAGGAGCCGATTGCGGTCTTGTAGGTGTCGATGATCATGGTCGTGGTGGAGCCGCTCGGGCCGCCCTGGGTCAGGATCCAGATGATGTCGAACGAGTTGAAGGTCGAGATCAGCGAGATCATGGACATGGTGATCAGGGAGGGGACCAGAAGCGGCAGGGTGATCCGGCGGAAGCGGTACATGCGCCCCGCGCCATCGGTCCAGGCAGCTTCATAGAGATCCTGCGGAATGGCCTGGATCGAAGCCAGCATATAGAGCGTTACCATGGGCACGCCGATCCATACGTCTGTGACAATGGTTGCCCAGAAAGCCGTCGTGCCATAGGCGAGGAATGCGACAGGCCCATCGACCAGACCCCAGTTCTGCAGCATGCCGGAAATCATCCCGAACTGGCCGTTATACATCCAGCCCCACATGAAGATGCCGATGGCCATGGGAACGATCCAGGGCGGCATGGTCAGGATGCGGAACAGCGCGCGGCCGGGAACGGCGGTGTTGAGCATGATCGCGCCGAAGGTGCCGATGATCATCTTGATCAGCACCGAAAAGAACGTCCAGATGAACGTCCTGATGATGACGGCTGCGAAGGTCTCGTTGAAGATCTTGTCGTAGTTGAGCCAGCCGACATACTTGTAGGTCTTGCGCAGCGACGCATTGGTGAAGGACAGGTTCACCGTGTCGATCAGGGGATAGATGACGATTGCCGAGATGTAGAGAACTGCGGGAAGCAGCAGCATCCAGGCAAAGATGACGGCACTCCGCTTGACGTTCATCGTGCTCCCCTCAAGCTGACTTCAGCGGGCGCTGCTCTGCAGCTGCACCGTTCAAGGCCTCGTCATACCGTTGCCAGACCGGCGCGAGATCGATGACCTTCCGGGTCTTTCGGGCTTCGTCCATGGTCAGTGCCAGAATGCCAGCTTCGAGGGCATCTAGGGCCGAGACAGGAAGGGCTGCGCCATCGCACACGTGTTTCAAGACGTCCTCTGCCATCTGCTCGTCCGCGCCGTAGTGATGCGAGGTTGCGCTTGGCGCCTGATAGCTTTTGCCAATCAGTTTCGCGTTATCGCGTGCATTGTGCACATCGAGGAAGCCGCGCACGAAATCGCCCTCTGCCATCCCCTTTGCGCCGATCACGCAGAAACGGCGGAACTCGTCCGGAACATTGATGTTGGTGTGAAAGGTCATGGACACGCCGTTCTCATATTCGACAATGGCGGTCTGGTAGTCGACGATGTCGCCGTCGCTGTCGAAGACATTGTCCGCGCCGAGCCAGCCGCTTGGCTTCCGGTGATAGACCTCCAGATCATTGACCCCGTCGTTCGCAGGCGCGTTTTGCGGCGTGAAGCTCTTGCGGCCGCCGAAGCTGGCCACGAAACGCGGCCTTGCGCCAACAACGCCATTGTAAAGGTCGAGGTCGTGGCAGCATTTTTCCAGCATGAAGCTGCCGGCGTAGTTTTCATAGCGCCGCCAGTCGCGCATGAAGAAGGCGCCGTGATAGGGCTGGATGTGCTCGGAGGCCTCGATGGAGACGACCTCGCCGAGCAGACCATCCTGCTGGGCCTTGCGCAGATCCTTGTAAAGCGGGGAGTAACGCAGAACCAGGCCGACCAGAAGACGCTCGTGGCCATGCTGATGGAGGAGTTCGGCGAGCTCATAGCTCTGTTCGACCGTCATGACGATCGGCTTTTCGCTGAAGACCTTCAGACCGGCTTCAAGACCAATCCGGATGTGCTCAAGGTGAAGATGGTTCGGGGAGCCGATCATCAGCAGATCCATCTCCTCGTTTGCGATCAGCTCTTGAGGTGAGGCATAGGCTTTGCCAGCGGAAATGCCTTTTTCCTCAAGCATGGGCAGTCCGGCCGGCGCTGGGTCGACGTAACCAACGATTTCAAAATCCGGATCCATCTGATCGAAAACGAACCCGAGATAGCCGAGACGGAATCCCAGACCGATAATTCCAACCTTCATTCCTGACGCCCTCTGAGCTTGTAATTTATTTTCTTGAAGTTGCGACAAATCGCGGTGACCGTCAACATGGAACCGCCTTCAATGTGATATTATGAAAATTAATTTCACATCTGCGGCGCGCATTCCGGATTTTCCGGATTTGTGTGCGGAAGGTCATGATCCCCGGAACCGTCGCGGAACCTTGGGCTGATCAAAACCAATTTCTGATACCAATGCAATACCAGAATTGCGCCAGTTAATGCCGCGTTAATGGGCTTTCTAGAAAAATCGCATTAAATCAATTGCTTGAGGTTTGAAAAATATTCAAACGGCGAAAACTCGAAAAAAATGTTCGACAGATCGCAGTTTGGTATTTATTTGGTATTCAAAGCTGCCGCGGTGATTTATCTCGCGGCGGATGGGTGCGATTTTGCGCCGGAGAAGGGCGTTATGAGCGGTATTTCAGGGCTTCAGGGATTTCAGGAGCGTTTCGACGGCCCTCTCTACATGCGCCTAAAGCTGGCTTTCGAGGCCTTCATCCATGCGCGTCAGCTACAGCAGGGCGATGCGCTTCCTTCCGAGAGAGATATTTCCGAGATCTGCAATGTGTCCCGCGTCACCGTGCGCCGGGCCATTGATGCGCTGGTCGATGAGGGGGCTCTTGTCCGCCGGCATGGGTCTGGCACGTTCGTCGCCGCGCCCCGCGAGCGTATCGATCAGCCGCTGTCTTGCGCGACCTCGTTTTCCGAAGACATGGCGCGACGCGGTATGGTGTCGTCTTCGCGCTGGCTAGACCGGGGCCTTTATCTCCCCAGTTCTGATGAGATGATGAGCTTAGGTCTGACCGGCAACAGTAAGGTTGCCCGTCTCAAACGGCTTCGTCTTGCGGATGGTGTGCCGGTCGCCTTGGAAAATGCGTCTTTGCCTTCCGATATTCTGCCGGACCCTGAAAAGGTGGATCTGTCCCTTTATGCGCATCTTGCAAGTCTGAAGGCCCGTCCGGTGCGTGCCGTGCAGCGCATCTCGGCCCGCTTGCTGACCTCAGAAGAGGCGCGGCTTCTGGCCGTGCCGGAAGGCGAGGCTGGCCTTGCCGTTCACCGGCTTGCGTATCTCAGCAGTGGCAGAGCCATTGAAACGACCAAAACCCTTTATCGCAGTGACCTTTATGATCTTGTCGCCGAGCAGATCATCGCGCCTGCCTGAACCAAAACCGGAAAGTTCATGACGCAATCCCACATGCTCCAGGAAGTTCACGAGATTCCGGACGCTCTCGAGCGGCTGTTCTCAAAGTCCGCAGGTGCTCTGAGCGCTTGTGGAGCGCAATTCCGGGAACTTGATCCGGCCGTTGTTGTGACCATTGCGCGGGGAACTTCCGACCATGCTGCCGGTTTCCTGAAATATGCGATCGAATTGCAGGCCGGTGTTCCGGTCGCCTCGATAGGGCCATCTCTTGCGTCGATCTATCAGCGTTCCCTGAAGCTCAAGAATGCTGCCGCAATTGCCATTTCACAGTCGGGCAAGAGCCCGGACATTGTCGCCTTGGCCCAATCAGTCACGGACAGCGGCGCGCGTTCGGTCGCTCTGGTGAATACGGTTCCCTCGCCGCTTGCCTCGGCTTGCTCGGTGACGGTTCCTCTCGAAGCCGGACCGGAACTGGCTGTCGCAGCGACCAAGTCCTATGTCGCCTCTGTCGTTGCAGGGCTCGCGATCCTTGCTGAGTGGACGCAGGACGATGCTTTGAAGGCGGCGCTTTCAAAGCTGCCGGATCATTGCCGCCAGGCATTGGATTTGGACTGGGGAAGTCTTACCAGCAGCCTCGTAGAAGCTCAGTCACTCTATTTCCTGGGCCGCGGCCCGTCCCTTGCTGTTGCTGCGGAAGCAGCGCTGAAGTGCAAGGAAACCTGCGAGCTTCACGGCGAGGCCTATTCCTCGGCAGAGGTCCTGCACGGGCCTGTGTCGCTGGTTGGGAGCGGCTTCCCCGTGCTGGTGTTTGCGGCTGCCGATGCGGCTGAGGCCTCAGCAGCGGGCGTTGCCGACAAGCTGGCGGAAAAGGGCGGCACAGTGTTTTCAACCTCGCCGCTTTCGCGTGTGGCAACGGTTCTGCCGACGGTCCGTACAGGGCATCCACTGACAGATGCGCTGATCCAGATTGTGCCCTATTACAAGATGGTGGAGCGCCTGTCGTTCCTTCGCGATCTCAACCCCGACGCCCCTGCCGCCCTTCAGAAAGTAACAGAGACCCTATGAGTTCAAGAGCCGAACCGGCTGGTGATCAGGCATTTGCTGGCGCCCGGATTTTCGATGGCCAATCCTGGCATGATGGCAAGGTGCTCGAGGTTTGCGAGGGCGAGATTACCGGGATTTCCTCTGAAACCAATGCAACGGACTTGCACCAGTTGCCGGAAGGCAGCCTTATCGTGCCGGGCTTTGTAGACCTGCAGGTGAATGGTGGTGGCGGTGTTCTGTTCAACAATGACCTAACGGTCTCTGGCATCGAGACCATTTGCCAGGCCCACCGTCAGTTTGGCACCACGGCACTTCTGGTGACCTTGATCACGGACACGCCGGAGAACACCCGGCTGGCTATCGCCGCGGGTATTGAGGCTGCAAAGAAGGGTGTTCCCGGATTTGCAGGGCTGCATCTGGAGGGACCGCATTTATCTCTCGCCCGCAAGGGGACCCATGCGCCGGAGCTGATCCGTCCGATGACCGATGCGGATCTGGCCTTGATTCTGGAGGCGGTGAGAGAGCTGCCCTGCTTGCTGGTCACGCTCGCGCCGGAGAATGCGACGCCAGATCAGGTCCGCAAGCTTGTGGAAGACGGTGTGGTGGTCAGCCTCGGCCATAGCGATGCAGGTGTCGCGCAAATCAAGCCGTTCGTACAGGCTGGTGCGTCCATGGTGACGCATCTCTATAATGCCATGAGCCCGTTGCAGCACCGGGAACCGGGGATGGTCGGGGCTGCGCTGTGCTTCGGCGAACTGAGCTGCGGTCTGATTGCTGATGGCCATCATGTTGATCCGCTGGCGATAAAGGTCGCTCTCAAGGCAAAGCAGGGGCCGGGCCAGATCTTTCTCGTGACCGATGCCATGTCTTCCATCGGCTGGGATGGGGACAGTTTTCAGCTCAATGGCCGCGAAGTTTTCCGGCGGGACGGCAAACTGACGCTGGCCGATGGAACTCTGGCCGGTGCGGATATCGACATGCTGTCCTGTGTCCGCTTTATGGCCGGCTGTATCGGCATGGAGCTGGATGACGTGTTGAAAATGGCAAGCCTTTACCCAGCCCGGGCGGCGCACCTGTCCGCGGTTGGAAGTCTGACCACGGGTAAACGGGCTGACTTCCTGGTTCTGAATTCCGACCTGACCATTCACGCCAGCATTTGCGGCGGTCAGTGGCAGGAGCACGGCAAGGGTTCCGCATGATCGTCTGTTTCGATATCGGTGGCACGGCCATCAAGGGGGCCTATGCGACCACCCCGGAAGGCATTCAGCCTTTGCCCAGGATTCCGACACCGGGGCATGATCTGGATGCCTTCGTGGCCGCTCTTGCGTTCGTAGTTGATGCCGCTCCGGAGCCGGTCGAGGCGGTGTCCCTGTCTATCGCCGGGGTGATTGATCCAGACACCCGTCAGGCGATCGTTGCCAATATTCCATGCATTCACGGTGTCCGTCTGCAGGAAGAATTGGAGCGCCGCCTGTCACTGCCGGTGGTGGTGGCCAATGACGCAGATTGCTTCGCGATGGCGGAAGCCGGCTTTGGGGCCGGGCAGGGCCATGAAGTCGTCTTTGGGGTGATCCTCGGGTCTGGCGTCGGCGGCGGGCTTGTGGTTCGCGGCCGTCTGATCAACGAAGGCGGCGGCTATGCCGGAGAGTGGGGGCACGGTCCCATCTCGGCGACAACAGCGGGAGCTGGCGGGCATTCGGTTCCGCAGTTTGCCTGCGGCTGTGGTCAAACCGGATGCCTGGATGCCATTGGCAGTGCCCGGGGACTTGAGCGTCTCGACAAGCATCTGCATGGCCGCGAGCTCTCCAGCGTGGAGATTATCGCTGCGTGGGAAGAGGGGGATGAAAGAGCGGCTGAAACGGTCGATGTCCATGTCGATATTCTCTCTGGACCGCTCGCTGTTCTCATCAACACTACCGGTGCGTCCCGCGTTCCTGTCGGGGGCGGGTTGTCCAACGCGACCGGTTTGATCGAACGGCTGGATGCGGCAACGCGCAGCAAGACCCTTCGACGGTTTACTTCCCCGCTCGTCGTGCCTGCTGCTTGCACCATCGAGCCGGGCTTGATCGGCAGCGCGATCCTTGGGTTTCAAAAGAGCTCCCAGGCGTAGTGCTTGTGTCCTGACGGAGTTGTGGGGCCGCGCATCATGGGTGCGTTTCCGGGGGAGACCTGTCTCAAGCTCTCAATTTACCGGAGTGGCCGCATTCCCGCTGAGTGCCTCTATAAGGACCTGTCGCAGGCGGTCCATCCGGATTGAGGCGGTGTTTGAGTCAGGCAGAAGTCCTGCCGTGAAGCCAGTCTTCTCCAGTCTTGTGATCAGCTCTTTGTCACGGCTGATGACATGCACCGGAACCTCACGGGAGGCATTCTCGCCGGTCACAATCTCTGCTGGCTGGTGGTCGCCGAGGATGATGAAAACAGCGTCCTGCCCGAAGCGGCTGATATACTCTCCAAGCGTTGCCAGCGAATAGTCGATGGTGCGGATGTAATGATCGCGGATTTGAACGGGATCGGACCAGACCGCCTCTGGCGTTTCGCCGGATGTTGCTTGTTGGTTGAAAACTGTTCCATCTCCCACGGCTTGCCAGTCAATCAGATGCGCTACAGGTGTCCAGGGCGCGTGGCTTGAAATCAAGGCGATTTCCGCCATCATGGGCTTGCCGCTGGCGTGGGCTGGCATGCGGGAAAGGCGCTCAAAGGCTGTGAGCGTGTATTGATCCGGCATGGTGACCCAGTTGAAGGGCTTGCCGCGATAGCCTAGATCCTTCGCGGTCAGGACCTGATCATAGCCAAAGAAGTTCTTTTCCGGCCAATCCATCGTGATGGCAGGCATGATGGCGCTCGTCTGCCAGCCCGCCTTTGAAAACATCCGGTTGAGGCTTGTCCATTGACTGGACATCAGCCGGTCATAGCGGGCCTGATTGTCTACCCAGAGACCGGACAGCAGCGTTCCATGGGCGAGCCAGCTCAGCCCGGCGACGGTCGGCGAGCCTGACCACAGGCTGGCTGAGTAAATTCCCTCTCCGCTGAGCGTGGTTTCGATGTCTTTCAGCCTGGGGGCGGTCAGGGATCTGAAGGACGGGTTCTCAAGGGCGCTGCGGCCATAGGATTCGATGAAGACAAGAACGACATCCTTTCCCTTGATGGCTTGAAACAGATTGTCCTGAGAAGAGGGCGGCGGTGCCGCCAGCTCCGTTTCAAAAGCCTGCAGGTCGCTCGCAGCCTGAACTGTTCTAACCAGTCCGACACTGATGTCACGGGCGGCGTGAAAGGTTCCTAACGGTATCCTCTCTGTTGCTGGAGGAAAGACGGTCAAGGCCGCGGTCAGAGCCGAAGCGCCCGCGAAGCAGAGGGTGAGCGTCCGCCGCATCGGACGTGCGGTGTTGATCAAGCTTGTCTGCGCCCGCCAGAGCAGAAATCCGGCTCCCGCGCATGCGCTCAAGATCAGGGCGATCGCCAATGAGGTTCTGAGAACGCCAAACGTGGTGGACAGGAACAACCAGCCGTTCTTCACCAGCGTCGCATCTAGATAGAGGTTGAATGGCCGCTGAAAGGCAGTTTGAACGCCCAGGTCCGCCAGCTTCAGAACAAGAAGCATAAGCAGCGTGATCGTTATGAATGCGGCGGTTGGCTTAGCCAGCTTCCTTGGGAGCAGCAGCAAGACAAGCCCGGCAAGCGGCACTTCAAGCGGAATGCGCAGAAACCACGGGCCGGAAAGCCCAGCAGGATAAGCCGGAAGGGCCAGAATGACGAATGCTGTCGTGGCGAAAAGGATTGCGGATGTCAGGATCTTGAAAGCGGATTGTGTCTGCTCTCTCTTGCCGGTCCTTGAATTCCGCGCCATGACAGGTTTCTTCCGCCTTGCTGTCCGATAGGGCGGCCAACCTAAATGAAAGTGGCAGGCTTGCCCATCCTCAGCATTCTTTCCGTTGTCTTCTGCTGTTGCATCCTGATTCTGGTGCTGGTTTTTGCCGGTCCCGCAGGGATCCTGGATAATTTCAGTCATGTCTCTTCGGGCTTTCTGATTGCGGGCCTTGTTCTCGTTCAGACGCAGATCTGGTTGTCGGCGGTGCGCTGGCGTTTTACAGCGGCGCGGTTGGGACAGGAGTTGCCGCTTGGGCGGGCGCTGGGTGAATATTACGTCAGCTCGGCGCTGAACCTCGTTTTGCCAGGCGGTGTTGCAGGGGACGCGCTGCGAGCCTACCGGGTGCGTACCGATACACCCGGTGGCTGGAAGCGGCCCGCATCCGCGGTTGTTCTGGAGCGGGCCTCCGGGCAGCTGGCGTTTTTCCTGCTGGCTGGAAGCGGTCTGATTGCGTGGCCCGTGTTTCTGGCCGGCCGTCTGCCTGTGGAGTTCCGTCCTCTCCTGGCCGGCTTTTGGGTGGTGGCGGGTCTGCTTGCCTTGATTGGGGCTGCGCTTTTCCGGTGGGTTCTGCTGCCGCGGTACCAAACCATTGCGCAGGACCTGGCGGAAGTGTTCTGGCGGAAAGGCGCATTCTTCGTCCAGTTCGGGCTGAGTGCATTGATCGTCGCATCTTACGCCGCGACCTTTCTTCTTGCGTCCGAGGCCGTTGGTGCGCCTTTGCCGCCGCTGGCGGCTGTGACCATTGTGCCGCTCTGCCTTTTGTCCATGGTGTTGCCTGTCAGCGTTGGCGGTTGGGGAACGCGGGAGGCCGCGGCTGCGGCCTTGTGGCCTCTCTTCGGACTGACGGCCGCGCAAGGCGTATCGGCCAGTCTGCTTTATGGGGCGCTGTGTCTTGTTGGCGCAGCTGTTCCAGCTGCGGCAATTGCGCTCTGGAGCTTTGCCCGGCGCGGACCGGGAAGCCGGAAAATTTAGGCCTCACCCACCCAGAGTGCACGCAGATCCACCGCAAAGGAGTAGGCGAGGAGGGACAATGCCCCAGCGGCGATAAGGGTCGAGACCGGCGGCACGATGAACGGCAGCAGCAGGAGACACAAGGCGCCGACCTGCACTACGCAAATGAGCTGCCGGCGGAAGGACGGGGAGAGGGACCCGCGAAGACGCGGAAGCGCCACTTGAGCCAGGACAAAGGCATAGCGCATCAGGCCAATGCCAAGCACCCAAAGGCCTGCCTTGCCCAGAATGAAGGCTGCGGCGGACAGGATCAGGATCAGAAGCGCATCTGTTTCCATGTCGAACCGGGCGCCAAGATCGGACGCTTCGCCGTTCCGCCGGGCGAGATAGCCATCAACGCCGTCGAGAAGGAGGGCTGCAGAGGTGAGGGCAGCCAGTCCCCAGAGCAACTGGTTGGAGGATGCGATGTTATCTGCCAGGAGCACCGTTGCCCCTGCCAGGCAGACCATCGCCGCGCGGATGGCGGTGACAAGATTGGCCGCACCCAGTTTGGGATGGGGATGATGGCGCAAACCGCCAAGCACTAGCGCGTAAATGCAGAACAAGGCGGCTGCTGCGGCAGCCGGGGCGGCAAGGCCGAGACCGGGATGCAAACCCGCATAGGCAAAGACGGCGATCGCGGCTGCAAACACCGCGCCCAATGTTTTCAATGCGCTTGCCCTCAGCGGAGACGAAACGGCATGTGCGCTCCTGTTTTCCGGCCCCGGGATGCAGGACATGGTGAAACTCCTTCGTTGCTCACTTTATGTGAGTGCCCGGTTTACGCGGCAAGGTTCTTTGCGGACCTGTCACAAAAATGTTTGTGAGCGGGCAGCTGTTGGATGAACCTCTGGAGCTGTTTGCGGCACTATATGATAAAAGACTGAGCCGTCTTGGGTTTTTGGTTGATCCAAGACGTTGAACAAAGTGAAGACCCTTGAACAGACCTCATTCCAAGTCCGGAGCAAGCGGCGTGACCTGTGCTCAGTCTTTCTGGATTTCCAAGGCAAAGACCTCAGAGCTTCGAACCGAAGACCTCGCGCGCCCGGAGCGGGGGCAGGTCCGGGTGAGAACGCTGTTCAGCGGGATCAGCCGGGGGACTGAGTCCCTTGTCTTCAAAGGCCAAGTGCCGGAAAGCGAGCATGAGCGCATGCGCGGTCCGCATATGGGCGGCGCTTTCCCGTTTCCGGTCAAATATGGCTATTCGGCAGTTGGGCTGGTTGAGGATGGCCGTTCGGACCTCGTGGGCCGGACCGTCTTTTGTCTGCATCCCCACCAGGACAGGTTTGTCGTCTCTGAGGATGCTCTGCGCCTTGTTCCTGAAACCATACCGCCGGAACGTGCCGTTCTCGCGGCGAATATGGAAACGGCGCTTAATATTCTCTGGGATGCAGAGGTGCTGCCTGGAGACAGGGTAGCTGTGTTCGGGGCAGGCGTCGTTGGCGCGCTCGTTGCCTTTCTGGCGAGCCGTATTCCCGGAACGGAGACTGTGCTGGCTGACCCAAATCCAGCCCGGGAGGTTCTGACGTCCCGGCTCGGTCTTCAGTTTGCCAAGCCCGACCACTTGTCCGGCGCGTTCGATGTCCTGATCAATGCATCCGCTTCCGGGCAGGCCCTGTCGTCGGCTATTGAGTGCGCAGGCTTGGAAGCGCGCGTCGTCGAGGCAAGCTGGTATGGTGAGATGCCTGTTTCCCTTGCTCTTGGCGGAGCGTTTCATGCGCGCCGCCTGTCGCTTGTCAGCTCACAGGTGGGGACGATCCCGGCCCGGCAGCGGGCCCGCTGGGACTATGCCCGCCGCATGGGGAAAGCTTTGAGCCTTCTGGAAGACCCCAGGCTGGATGCGCTGATCTCCGGCGAAACCCGGTTTCAGGATCTGTCAGAAGCCTATGAAGGCATCCTGACGGATCCAGCAACGCTTTGCCATCGTATCCGCTACTGACACCCTTTCAATTCACTTCCTGAGAAAGTTTGTTTGCATGTTTGCAGTTGAAGTCCGCGACCACATCATGATCGCCCATAGCCTGCCGCGCCCGGTCTTTGGTCCGGCGCAAGGCATGCATGGTGCGACTTTTGTGGTCGACGCCGCATTTTTCACCAAGGATGTTGATGAGGATGGCCTTGCCGTCGACATTGGCGCGGCAACCGAGGTTCTCGGGGCTGTACTTAAGCCGTTGAACTATCAGAACCTTGATGAAGTCGAACTGTTCCGGGGCAAGGTCACCACGACGGAAGTCATCGCCAAGCATATTTTCGATCAGCTGGCCGAAGCTGTCCGGGACAAGAAGCTGGGCGAGGGCAGCCACCGGATCTGCAGGCTGAAGGTTACCTTGCATGAATCCCATGCTGCCCGCGGGTGGTATGAGGCTGATCTTTGAACCTCTCTCTGACCTTTGCCTATCCGGGAGATCTGGAGCTGCGCACCGGTGGCTATGGCTACGACCGGCGCGTGATTCAGGGACTTCGCGACCTCGGCTGGACAGTGGATCTTTTGTCTCTGGGCGAGGGGTTTCCCTTTCCGTCTGGGGAGACAAAGCTGGAGGCTGAACGGCGTCTCTCGGCCCTGCCTGATGACACTCTGGTTCTGATTGATGGTCTGGCCTATGGCGTTCTGGACGATTGGGCAGCCCAGGAAAACGCGCGGCTGAAGATCGCAGCGCTGGTCCATCATCCGCTTGCTTTGGAGACAGGGCTTGAGCCCAAGCAGGCCGAAAGGTTCCGGCGCAGTGAGAGGGCTGCCTTGGCCCACTCTGCTGCGGTCATCGTGACCTCGCCGATGACCGCCAAGGAACTCGCTGCGAATTTTGGCGTCCCCCGGGACAGCATTACCATTGCCATTCCGGGAACCGACCCGTCAGCAGGCCCGCGGCGAGACAGACAGCCGGACGAGCCTTTGCAGATCCTCTCTGTCGGCACGCTGACCCGCCGAAAGGGGCATGATGTCCTGATCAAGGCGCTGAAGCTGATTGAGGACCTGCCCTGGGAAGCAAAAATCATCGGCAGCAGGACATTGGATCCGCAAATTGCCGAAGAGCTGGATGCTCTGGCCGCCGGGCTCGGACTTGGTGGCCGGATTGATTTGCCGGGCGAGTGCAGCGACAGCCGCTTGTTGATGGCCGAGGCGGATATCTTCGCTCTTGCGAGCCGCTACGAAGGCTTCGGCATGGTGTTTGCCGAGGCGCTCGTGGACGGGTTGCCGATCGTCGCCTGCAGCGCAGGCGCGGTTCCCGATGTGGTGCCTGAAACAGCGGGGCAACTGGTTCCGGCCGATGATCCGGCGGCCTTCGCCGATGCGCTCCGTGTGCTGGTTTCTGATGATGACGCGCGCTTGCGCTATGCGGACGGGGCTAACGAGGCCGGCAGGCTTTTGCCTGGCTGGCCGGAAACTGCCCGGCTGATTGCCGATAGGCTGGAGACCCTTCTATGAGCGGATTTGACCCGCGCTGGCTGGCGCTTCGCGAACCCGTGGATGGTCTTGCCAGAGACAGGACGCTTGCTGAGGCTGCCGCTGACTGGCTCACCGGCAAGGTGAATTCTCCCCAAGTGCTGGATATCGGCTGCGGGACCGGCTCGACATGGCGCGCGCTTTCACCGGTCTTTCCGAAGACGGTCCGCTGGACCCTTCTGGATAATGACGGGACACTTTTGGCCGAGGCGGCCCGGCAGATCGGAGACACCGCGCAGGTTTCCTATTGCCAGCATGATCTGAACGACATCGCCGGGCTGCCGCTGGATGGCGTCTCGCTGCTGACAGCATCCGCGCTGTTTGACCTTTGCTCGGAGGATTTCTGCAAGGCCTTCGTCAAACAAGTGGCTCTCGAGGGATCCGGCGTCTATGCCGCGCTCAACTATGACGGGGTGATGCGCTGGTCTATCGAGCATCCCCTGGATGGAGCTGTCGTCGACGCCTTTAACCGGCACCAGCGGACAGACAAGGGGCTGGGACCTGCTCTCGGTCCTGATGCAGCTCCCCGGCTTGCCGCTCTGTTGGAGGCGGAAGGCTATCGTGTCCGTCTGGCGGAAAGTCCCTGGAGGATGGGGCCTGAGGACGCTGAGCTTCAGGGCATGTTTCTCGATGGCTTCCGGCAGCCGCTGACAGAGATTGGCAACCTGCCGGAGAAGGACATCGAGGACTGGTTGTCCTTCCGGCTGGAGGCGCTGACTGCTGCCGGAAGCTTGTGCGAGGTCGGGCACTTCGACCTTCTGGCCCTGCCGTCCTGACCCCGCTGCTTGGTCTCAAATGATCCGGTAAAGGGTGGTGTCCCGCTTGATGATGTGATGCATCAGCACCGCGCCAATATGGAGTGCGAAGAGACCGAGAAGGATCCAGGCGCTCCAGGCGTGGATACCGGACAGGGTCCAGGCAATATCCGGCGTCTTGCCGATCGGGCTCCAGACCTCGACCAGGCCGAACCATTTGAGCGGGAAGCCATG
The DNA here is from genome assembly GCF_014842915.1 of Roseibium litorale. Lineage (GTDB taxonomy): Bacteria > Pseudomonadota > Alphaproteobacteria > Rhizobiales > Stappiaceae > Roseibium > Roseibium litorale. The sequence continues at coordinate 164,632 of NZ_JACYXI010000003.1, forward strand.
GGCATTGGTGGCCAGGAAACCGCTGACCGGCATCAGGATCAGGAACAGGTAGAGCAGGCCGTGAACCGTATGGGCGGCGATCTGCTCGATTATCGGTCCGTCATGGTGCGGAGCGCGGCTTGTCAGTTTGACGCCAACGCGGACCAGCATGATCCAAAGCACCAGAAAGCCGAGGCTTTCGTGCACAAGGTAGAAGTCGAGAGACACCTCTTTCTTGGTAAAGCCGATCATGAGGCCGAGCGGCCAGGTGGCAAGCACGAGGGCGGCCACGATCCAGTGCAGCAGTCTTGCGGCGACCGAGTAACGGGGAATGCTGCCAATCGTCATGTTTGCAGATCTGTTTTGGTCCAGAACGGTCAATTCTCTCTCCCGGAATAAGGATCAGCAATCAGGTTTAGCCGCAGGTGCTGAGCACCGGTTGATCTTGCCCTGAAGAGCTGAGGTGAGTCTACTCATCCGGTAAGTAGTGCTACGGGGGCAAATGGTTCATCGCACGCGTTTGTTTTACGCAAAAGAGTTCAGGGATAAGCCTTTGCGGTGTCCCGGAGACGGCCAGCGGCGATCGCTGACGGCGCCGGCTTGAACCTTGCCATAGGCTGACGGATCTTTGCGGGGTGGATCGGCAGCAAACTGTGATCTATTGGCATTGAGATCTGTTAGGGCGTCGACAGAGCTGCATTTCCTTGCTCTGGTCCCCAAGTATAGTTTTCCCAGAAGCTGGAAATGACCAATGGAAGCGGACAGCAAGAGCAATGCGGCGGAGGCAGCAGGGGCAAAACCCCGGCGCGGGCACGGCGTTGCGACGGCTTATGACACGCTGAAGCAGGAGATCCTTGAGCTCAAGCTTCGTCCGGGCAGTCCGGTGGACGAGACGGAGCTTTCGGCCCGTTTCGGAATGTCCCGTACGCCGATCCGCGAGGCGCTGATCAAGCTGGCCAATGACGGTCTCGTGGTCACGCTGCCGAACCGCTCGACCATCGTCGCGCCGCTGGACTTCCTGGAACTTCCCAGCTTCTACGATGCCCTGACCCTGATGTACCGGGTGACAACACGTCTTGCGGCTCAGAACCGGACGGATGCGGAAGTGGTGCGGATCCGGAAATTCCAGGCCGATTATGCCGAAGCGGTGGCTGCCAAGGATGTCTCCCGGATGATCGAGGTCAACCGGCACTTCCATTCGATGATCGCCCGGGCGGGCAAGAACCGGTACTACATCGAGCTCTTCGACCGGCTGCTCGATGAAGGCCGCAGGCTGCTGCGTTTCTATTATTCCTCCTTTAATGACGAACTACCTCAGGTCTATCTGGATGAGCACGAGAAGATGGTCTGTGCTATTGAGGCGCGGGATGTGGAGATGGCAGACCGGATCGCCAAGCAGCATGCAGACCAGATCGTCCGGCAGATCCAGAGCTACATCGCCGATGACCGGCGGCTGAACAGCGGCATCGCTTTCTGAGTTCCGGCCCGAGGCACTTCCTTCTTTTTTCACAGTTTGGGACCTGAGAAACCGGCTTATCTCAATGGGTTGGACAAGGCGCATTTTGTCAGATTCTTTTTGTATTTTATTTGTCGACAAGAAATATATTTTGCCGTAGCTTGTTCCCAATAAGAGTTTCCGGCGGTCCAATTGGCGAACGGAACCCCCCTTTCCAGTTTGTGGGCGCTGAGCCCCGTGCATCAACAGGAGACGAATGATGTTTGATCGATTGAAGGCTTGGGGACTTGCGGTCTCCCTGCTGGCTGTGACGGCGCCCGCACTGGCGCAGGAGATTACCTGGCAGGTTCCGACCTCTGTTCCGGAAGGTTCGCCCTTCTATGTGAATTTCCTGGAGCGTTTCGCCGGCAATGTGAAGCTGATGACCAGCGGCCGGGTGGAGATCGAGCCCTTCGGCGCTGGCGTTCTCGTTCCTGCCCTTCAGGTCTATGATGGCGTCAAGGACGGTGTCATCCAGGCCGGTCACTCCACGCCGAGCTACCGGGTGAACCAGGATCCGGAAAACGCGATTTTCGCAGGCTTTCCGGGTGGTATGGGGCCGGAGGCTTTCATCACCTGGATCTATGAGGACGGCGGCAAGGAAGCTCTGTACGACTTCCGCGCCAAGGAAGGCTTCAAGAGCCTGATTGTGGGCATCGGATCCTCCGAAATCATGGCACATTCCAACGTGCCGGTGACCAAGGCCGAAGATCTCAAGGGCCTGAAGTACCGCACCTCGGGCCCATGGGCTGAAGTCATGAAGGAATATTTTGGCGCGGTGCCGACCGTTGTGCCGCCGGGAGAAATTTACACCCTCCTGCAGCGCAAGGGCGTTGACCTGATCGAGTGGGGCCCGCCCTCCGCAAACCTTCCGGAGGGCTTCCATGAAGCAGCCAAGTACATCATCGTTCCGGGCGTGCACCAGCCGACCTTCCTGTGGGAAGTGGTGCTGAAGCAGGAAACCTGGGATGCGGTGCCGGAAGACCTGAAGCCCCTGATCGAAAAAGCGGCTGAAGTGACGACCATGGAAGGCCTGATCCACTTCTACAGCGCCGACGTGAAGGCACTCGAAACCTACCGGACGGGCAAGAACGAGATCATCACGCTGGAGCCTGAGTTCATCAAGCAGCTGTCAGATGCCGGCAAGGACTGGGTTTCCAAGAAGGCTGAAGCCCAGAAGGCGGAAGGAAAGCCGGAAATGGCCGACCTGCTTGCAAACTATACCGCTTTCATGGACCGCTGGTCTGCTGAAAGCAGCTATCTTATCCGCAACGGTAAGTGATCTGGGAGGGGGATCAGGATGACGGGCCTTTTCAACGCGATAGATATGATTTCAAAAATCCTGTCGCGCATTGCGGAGGCTGTGACGCTCGTCCTGGTCGCCTCCATGATCTACGAAGTGGCGGCGCGTTACGTCTTTAACGCGCCGACCATCTGGGCCTTCGATATCTCCTACATGTGCACCGGCACGCTGTTCGTTCTGGGAGCCGCCTATGCACTGCGCGAAGATGCCCATGTGCGGATCGACTTCCTTGCTCAGAAGATGCCTCTCCGCCTTCGCGAATGGATCGAGGGTCTGGTGTTCGTCTGTCTTCTGACGCCGGTCTATGGCGGCCTTGCCTGGTTCGGGATCAAGCGCGCCTGGCGGGCTTTCGAGACCTCTGAGGTCGAGATGGTCAGCCCTTGGGCGCCGCTTGTCTGGCCTTTCTACGGTCTTCTGGCTCTCGGCCTTTCGGCTCTTACCCTTCAACTGGCGGTGCAGGGCCTGCGTGCCTTTGCTGGTGCGCCCAATGGCAGCTTCGAGCTGAAGGCCTGATCCGATGTCTGTCGCAGCCTTGATGTTCCCGCTTCTGTTCCTGCTCATTCTAGCAGGCATTCCAATCGCCCTGTCATTGACAATTGTGTCAGCGGGCGCTGGCATGATGGTCTTCGGACCAAATGTCTTCGCCCAACTCTACGGCTCCTTCTATTCCGCCGCGACCAACTTCATTCTGGCCGCCATCCCGATGTTCGTGCTGATGGGAGCCATTCTGGAACGGTCCGGCATTGCCGAGCGCCTGTTCAAGGTGATGCAGCTCTGGCTTGGCCGCTTGCCGGGTGGGCTTGCTGTGGCCACCATCGCCATGGGTGCGGTGTTTGCCGCGGCCGCTGGTGTTGTCGGGGCTGTGGAAGTGATGATCGGCATGATGGCCATCCCCGCCATGCAGCGCTTCCGATATTCCAATAGCCTGGTTGCCGGCACGATCTGCGCGGGCGGATCGCTCGGCACGATGATCCCGCCGTCGGTGATCGCGGTCATGTATGCCTCTCTTGCACAGATATCGGTCGGTGAATTGCTGGCGGGCATGATGTTCCCCGGCCTGCTGATGATCGTGCTCTTCATCGCCTATATCATTGTCCATGGCCTGATCTGGCCGCCGGAAAAGACTGAAGCCCAGGCAGAGATGGACGAGATCCCGCTCCGGGAGAAGGTCACCCTGACCATCACGTCGCTTCTGCCGATCTTCGCGCTAATCTTCGCAGTGCTCGGCTCTCTGCTGGCAGGCATTGCCTCGCCAACGGAAGCTGCCTCTGTCGGTGCGGTCGGTGCGCTTGCACTGTGTGTTGCCTATGGCCGCTTCAGCGTTGCGATGCTGCGGGAATCCCTTCAGATCACCGTCCGCATATCGGCAATGATCCTCCTTATCGTCGCTGCTGGCACCATGTTCATGGGCACTTTCGCGGCAAACGGCGGCTCGCGCCTCATCCGCAATGCGGTGGAAGCAGCAGGCTTTGGCGACGCAGGCATCATCATCTTCTTCCTGGTGATCGTGTTCCTGCTGGGCTTTGTGCTGGACTGGACGGCCAACGTGCTGATCTGTGTGCCGCTCTTCACGCCCATCATCCGCCAAACCGGCATTGATCCGGTGTGGTTCGGCACCATGGTGATCGTGGTGATCCAGACCAGTTACCTGACGCCGCCAATGGCGTCGTCGATCTTCTATCTAAAGTCGATCGCACCACCTGACATGACCTACGGCCAGATGTGCCGTGGTGTGGTGCCCTTCATTCTGCTGCAGCTCGTGACCCTGATCTTTCTCGCGCTCTTCCCGCAGCTTGCAACCTGGCTGCCGGAACAGATCGTGGGCTTCTGACGGACTTATAACAACCGCCGCCTCCTTTTGTGTGAGGCCGCAGACAAGACTTCTAGAATACCCCGGCACAGGCCGGGACCAGACCCTGAGGAACTGAAATATGGCTGATACGACTTTCACCGGCTGCATGCCGGCCCTGATGACCCCTTGCAAGGCCGACAGAACACCGGATTTCGATGCCCTGGTGAAGAAGGGCAAGGAGCTGATTGCCGTCGGCATGTCTGCCGTCGTCTATTGCGGTTCCATGGGGGACTGGCCGCTTCTGACCGACGACCAGCGCAAGGAAGGCGTTGCCCGTCTCACTGCTGCCGGCGTTCCGGTCGTTGTCGGTACCGGTGCGATCAACACCAAGAGCGCGGTCTCGTTGGCTGCCCATGCTGCTGAAGTTGGCGCGCGCGGCCTGATGGTCATCCCGCGCGTTCTCTCCCGCGGCACGTCCGTTTCAGCCCAGAAGGCGCATTTCAAGGCGGTCCTGTCGGCAGCGCCGAAGCTGCCGGCGGTGATCTACAACAGCCCTTACTATGGCTTTGCCACCCGGGCCGATCTTTTCTTCGAACTGCGCCGGGATCATCCGAACCTGATCGGCTTCAAGGAGTTCGGCGGGGCAGCGGATCTGCGTTACGCGGCAGAGAACATCACCTCACAGAGCGACGATGTGACCCTGATGATCGGTGTCGACACCAACGTCTTCCATGGCTTCGTCAATTGTGGCGCGACCGGTGCCATCACCGGCATCGGCAATGCCCTGCCTAGGGAAGTCCTGCATCTGACGGCGCTGTGTAAGCTGGCTGCAACTGGCCATGTGGAAGCCCGTGTGAAGGCAAAGGAACTGGATGAAGCCCTGCATGTCCTGTCCACCTTCGACGAAGGCCCGGATCTGGTGCTCTTCTACAAGCATCTGATGGTTCTGACCGGCGATGCGGAATACACGCTGCATTTCAATGAGGAGGATGCCCTCAATGACGCGCAGCGCAACTATGTCGAAGCCCAGTTCAAGCTCTTCCGCGATTGGTACGCGGGCTGGTCCAAGCAGCCGGGCATCGTGTCCGAGACCGCCTGACCCCGTGTCCGGATGCTGAAATGCAAAACCCCGCCCGGAGAAACGCTCCGGGCGGGGTTTTCGCTTTTGGTTTGAATTCAGTGGATCTCTGCCTCTTCCAGAAACTGCACGTCATGCATGCGGCGGTAGAGGCTGTTTTCGCGGGACAGAAGATCCTTGTGGGTGCCCTGCTCGGCTATCCGCCCCTTGTCGATGACGACGATCCGGTCGGCCTTGCGGATGGTCGCCAGACGGTGGGCGATGACCAGAGTGGTCCGTTCGCGTGACAGTTCTTCCAGTGAGGCTTGAATGTCCCGCTCTGTCTGGGTGTCGAGGGCTGAGGTTGCCTCGTCCAGAATCAGAATAGGCGGGTCCTTGACGAAAATCCGGGCGATGGCGAGACGCTGCTTCTGGCCGCCGGAGAGCTTCACTCCGCGCTCGCCAATCACCGTGTCGAGACCCTCAGGCAAGGTCTCCAGCACCTTGTCAAAGCTGGCCCGGCGCAGGGCTTCCATAATGTCTTCTTCGCTGGCGCCGATCCGGCCATAGGCGACATTCTCGCGCAAGGTGCCGCCGAAGAGGAAGACATCCTGCTGGACGATGCCGATGTTCCGGCGCAGGGACGCCAGCGTCATTTCCTGAACGTTCAGGCCATCAATGGTGATGGCTCCGCCGGTCACGTCATAAAAGCGCGGCAGGAGTGAGCAAAGGGTGGTTTTGCCTGCCCCCGATGGACCAACGAAGGCGATGGTCTCACCAGAGCGGATGTCTAGGCTGATGTCCTGAAGGATCGGGCGTTCATCGCTGTAGCCGAAGCTGACACGGTCAAAGCGGATATCGCCCGCCAGATGCTTGACAGGCTTAGCGCCAGGCAGATCGGCGACATCCGGCTCGGTCGCAAGAAGTTCCAGATAGCGGCGGAACCCGGCAATCCCCTTCGGATAGGTTTCGATCACCGCGTTGATCTTGTCGATGGGACGGAAAAAGACCGTTACAAGCAGCAGAAAGCTTACGAAGCCCCCGTAGCTCAGATGCTCGCGCAACACCATGTAGCTGCCCGCCAGCATCACAGTGAGCTGGACCAGCCGCATGCTCATGTAGCTGAGCGAGGTGGAGGCCGCCATAATCTTGTAAGCTTCCAGCTTGGTGCTGCGGTAGCTTGTGTTTGCCTTGGCAAAGAGCTTGCGCTCGTGATCTTCGTTGGCAAAGGCCTGGACCAGGCGAATGCCGCCGACGTTTTCCTCAACACGCACGTTGAAGTCACCGACCCGGCCATAAAGCGCCTGCCAGTTCCGGGTCATGCGGCCGCCGTACCGGCTGGTCACCCAGGCAACCAGCGGCACAATGACAGCGGTGATCAGGGCGAGCTCCGTATTGATGAACGCCATCAGCACGAAGGCGCCGATAAAGGTCATAATGGCAATGAAGAGATCCTCGGGGCCGTGGTGGGCAACCTCGCCGATTTCTTCTAGGTCCTTTGTGATGCGGGCAATCAGGTGCCCGGTCTTCTGGTTGTCGTAGAACCGGAACGAGAGCTTCTGCAGATGCTCGAAAGCCTTGCGGCGCATATCGGTCTCAATGTTGATCCCGAGCATGTGGCCCCAGTAGACCACCACGGCCGTCAGGGCGGTGTTGGCGGCATACATCACCAGAAGGCCAGCCGCCGAGATCAGGATCAGCTCGATACTTCGGGTGGGCAGAAGATCGTCGACGAAGAGCTTCACTGCCATCGGAAAGGCAAGCTCCAGCAAACCGGCAAGGATTGCACAGCCGAAGTCGAGCAGGAAAAGGGTCTTGTAGGGGGCGTAGTAGGCTGCAAAGCGGCGGAGCATCAAACTGCTTTCCGGGGTCTGGGACAATTGGATTTGCTGCAAATCAGAGCGGGGAACCCTGCAGGAAAATCAAAAAAATTCCGTTCAAGCTGAGCTTGGCGAGTGAAATACGAGCTCAACTTTTGCTGGAGGCAAAAAGCCAGACAGGGCGCTGGTTGTCAACGGAATAAGGCGGGCAGGTGAATAAAGCGGGCAGGTATTGTACCGCTGTGTCACACCGGCGGCCGCCAAATCCCGGACCTCTCACTTACTCAGCAACTTTCGCCGTGGAATCCCGGACCACAAGCTTGACCGCTGTCTCTGTATAGGTCGCAAGCGGGTCCAGCCCCCTGATCCGTTCGAGCAAACGGTTGACGCTGCGTGCGCCAATGTCTTCGGCATCCACGCGGATCGTTGTCAGCGGAACCGAGTTCAGGGCCGCTGTCGGGATATCATCGAAGCCTACGACGGAGACGTCCTCAGGCACTTTGATCCCGGCTTCGCTCAGGGCTGCGATCGCTCCGAATGCACAGGCGTCGTTGCAGCACAGGATCGCGGTGAAGCCGGTTTTCCCCTTTGCCTCGATCCACTGCTTGATGGCCTGGTAGGCCAAATGGGTGCGCATGGCTTCAAGTTCCACGACCAGATCGTTGTGGTCTTCAAGCCCGGCATCCAGCATCGCCTTCACGCAACCAGCCATCCGGTCGCGGATGGTCGGACGGGGGGAGTGGGTCAGCCTCAGGATGCGGGTGTGGCCAAGTTGCGTGAGATGTCGGGCGCCCAGGTAGCCGCCGGTCCGGTTTGCGGGCGCGACGGCGTCAAGGCGCATCAGGGGTTCGCGGCCATTGACGATGACGGCCGGAATGCCGCGCTCGTGCAACAGGGAGACGATGTCTTCATGCTGCATGGAAAAAAGCAGATAGCCGGAGGTTGCCGCATCCGGATCAAGCTGGCGCATGGCCGCCGGATTGACCAGCTGCATGGACATGGGCAGGCCCAGCTCTCTCGCGCGCTTTTCCATACCGGCCTGAACGGCCTGCATGAATTCTCCGGTCGCGCTTTCTGCAAGGTGGAGATCGGACAGGACCGTCAGCACCCCGCCGGGCTGCGAGGTGCCTGCGTAGTTGAGCCGTTCGGCTGCCTGTTGAATGCGGGAGCGGACTTCCGAGGAAATTCCCGGCATGCCCTTAAGTGCCCGGGATGCTGTGCTGATGGAAACGCCGACTGCGTCGGCAATATCCTTCAGGGTCACCTTGCCGGAAGCCGGGGGCTGGAAAGCGTTCTCGCCTGCATTTGCGCGGTCGCTGTCGGTCAAGGTCATCCCCATTTTAGAATCGTTCTATCTGTCCGGACGCCCCGCATTTTTAGGGGTTCAGGATCTATTTTGCAATTATGCAAAAGTTACGCAAAAAAGCAAATTTGCGTAAATTGCAAAAAATAATTGACTTTGCGACGATGGTTTGTCTGACTAAGGCCGTTCGCCGGGAGGGCGACAGGAGGAGTTTTCCGTCGTGGATTTGGCTGGTCAGGAGCAGGCCCCGGAACACCGGGTATCTGGATGCGTGAGCGCATCTGGTGCAACCTTGCGTGATTTTGTGCCCGGCCCGGACGCGTCAGACCGCTCTTTCTGGGTCAGCCTGCCTAAGAATATCCAAGCTGATCTTCTTGCCGGTGGCGAAGAGGCTCTTGCACGCGGATGGGGTCTGCTGACCGCCTGCGGCTACCGGGCCTACCGGGAACAGGGCGACCGGGCCGGCTATGAGACGATCTATTTCCAGCGCCGCCGTGAGGTGAATGCGCTGGCTCTTGCGGAAGCTGTCGAAGGGCAGGGACGGTTTCTTGATGCGCTCGTCGATGGCCTTTACCTGATCCTTGAGGAAAGCGGCTGGCAGCTTCCGGCTCACAACGCCCACCAGCGGGGCGGGGTGCGGGATCTCCTGCCGGATCCGGATAATCCGGTCGTGGATCTCTTTGCAGCGGAAACCGCCGCCCAGCTCGCGGTCGTTGCCCATCTTCATGGCGATGCGCTGGATCGCCTGTCTCCGGCCATCCTGTCCCGGATCGACAGGGAGGTCCTGCAGCGTGTGCTGAAGCCTTACCTTGACCGGCATTTCTGGTGGATGGGGAACGGCGACGAGCCGATGAACAACTGGACAGCTTGGTGCAGCCAGAATGTCCTCATCAGTGCTTTCACCCGTCCTTTCGATGCCGCTCTCCGGCAGAAGGTCTTGCAAAAAGCAGCAGGAAGCCTGGATGCCTTTCTGAAGGATTTCGGGGAAGATGGCGCCTGCGAGGAAGGGGCCTTCTACTATCGCCATGGCACGCTTTGCCTGTTCGGAGCCTTGAACGTGATTGATCGGGTGGCTCCGGGCAGCGTCTCGGCGCTGTGGAACTGGCCTAAGCTCCGCAACATGGCGGAGTTCATTGCTCACAATCACGTTGCCGGCCGGACCTATATCAATTTCGCGGATGCTTCCGCCGTGCTGGAACCTTGTGGAGCACGGGAGTTTCTGGCGGGCAAAGCCGTTGGTTCGAAGCCGCTCTGTGCGCTGGCCGCGAAAGACGCGAAGGCCAACCCGCGCCCGGATCTGCCGGACGAAATCAATCTCTCCTACCGGCTCCTTGCCCTCAGCACGCACGCAGAGATGCAAGCTTATAACGAGCCTATGACTGGTCTTCCGGATATCTACTATCCGAGCTGCGGACTGTTCATTGCGCGGGATGATCGATTTGTTCTGGCGGTGAAGGCCGGAGACAATGATGACGGCCATAATCACAATGATGTTGGCAGCCTGACGGTCTATAAGGACGGCGAGCCGGTTCTGATCGACGTTGGCGTCGAGACCTATACGGCCAAGACCTTCTCCCCGCAGCGCTACGAGATCTGGACCATGCAGTCCGGCTTTCACAATCTTCCGGGCTTCGGCGGTGTGCAGCAGCAGGCAGGTCTGACCTTTGCCGCGCGGGATGTGAGCGTTGATCTGTCTGACGAGGTTGCCTCCATCCAGATGGATATTGCCGGGGCCTATCCGGAAGAGGCGCAACTGCGCAGCTACAGGCGCACGGTCCGGCTGTTGAAGGGCAGGGGGATTGAGCTCGAGGACCGTCATGACGGTGACCTGCCTGCGGTGCTCTCCCTGATGCTGGGCGACCGGCCCGAGATTTCCGGCACGTCGCTCCGCTTGAGGTCCGGTGTCTGTCTCTCGCTGGAAGGCGCGGGGCAGCTGAAGCTTGAAGAGATTCCCGTCACGGACGGGCGTCTGCGCCTTGCCTGGCCGGAGAGCATTTACCGCGTGCTGGTGCCGCTTTCCGGGCCGGTGCTGCGCTTGCGGATCGAATAGGAGGAAGACCCCGGGTGACAATCACGACGGAAAAGACAGCGGCAGGAACCGGTGCCAGCCTAGCAGTCCGCGCGGCCGCCAGGTCTCCGGTCCGCACGGCGGTTTCCAAACGCCGGCGGAAGATCATGAACACGCTGGTCGCCTATTCGTTCATTGCTCCGAACTTCATCGGCTTTGCAGTTTTCACGCTCGGGCCGATCCTGTTTGCCTTCGTCCTTGCCTTCATGCGCTGGGACGGCAGCAATCCGATGGAGTTTGCAGGCCTCGACAATTTCTGGCGGCTGTTTTCTGACCGGGTGTTTCAGGCCGCATTCTGGAACACGATCATCTTCACCGGCTTCGTGGTGCCGCTGACGCTGATCTGTTCGCTCGGACTTGCCATCCTTCTGAACCAGAAGATCTTCGGCCGGAATTTCTTCCGCACGGTGGCCTTCTTCCCCTATGTGGCCTCGCTCGTGGCGGTGGCCGTCGTCTGGAACATGATCTTCAATCCGGAATTCGGTCCGGTGAACATGATCCTCTACACGCTGGGCGTTGATCCGAGCAATCTGCCGGGTTGGGCTGCCGACCGGCACTGGGCCATGGTCACGGTCATCCTGTTTTCCGTCTGGAAGAACATGGGCTACTTCATGGTTATCTATCTGGCGGGCCTTCAGGGCATCAGTGCGGAACTCTATGAGGCGGCGGATATCGACGGGGCAACGCCCTGGCAGAAGTTCTGGCGCATCACCCTGCCGCAGCTCGCGCCGACCACTTTCTTTGTCTCGGTGATGCTGACGATCCAGTCCTTCAAGGTGTTCGACCAGATCTTCATGATCACCCAGGGCGGTCCCGGCACCTCTACCCTTGTGCTCGTCTATCACATCTATAACCAGGCCTTCATTTCTTGGGATCTCGGCTATTCGAGCATGGTCGCGCTTGTGCTGTTCCTCCTGGTTCTTGCCATCACGATCATCCAGTTCCGCTGGAGCCAGAGGAATGAAGGAGACACCGCATGACATCTGTCAGCCTTGCCACGTCCTCCGAAACGCTGAAGCGGCCGCCACGCCGGATTAACTGGGGGCTGATCCTGACCTATGCGGTCGTGATCATCGTCACCCTGACCATGCTGGCCCCCTTCGTCTGGATGCTGTCCGCCTCGCTGAAACTGGACCGGGACGTGTTCGCTTTCCCGATCGAGTGGATCCCCTCCGAGCCGCGCTGGCAGAATTACATCGACATCTGGACCAAGATCCCGCTTGGCATCTTCGTGCTCAACACGACCAAGCTGACGGTCATCGTCACCGTCTTGCAGCTGCTGACATCCAGCTTTGCCGCCTATGCCTTTGCCAAGTTGCACTTCCCCTACCGGAATGCGCTGTTCCTTGCCTATATCGCCACGATCGCGATGCCCTGGCAGGTCTATATGGTGCCGCAGTTCATTCTGATGCGGGAGTTCGGGCTGAACAACACCCACATGGCGCTGATCTGCCTGCAGGCCTTCACCGCCTTTGGCGTGTTCCTGATGCGCCAGTTCTACATGTCGATCCCGGATGAACTGTGTGAGGCCGCGCGGATCGACGGCATGAGCGAATACGGCATCTGGTGGCGCATCATGCTGCCCCTGTCCATGCCGGCCCTGTCGACGCTGACGATCTTCACCTTCGTCAACACCTGGAACGACTTCCTCGGCCCCTTGATCTACCTGACCAAAACCGACCTGAAGACGATCCAGATCGGCATCCGGATGTTCATCACGCAATACACCCAGGAATACGGACTGATCATGGCCGCGTCCGTCGTGTCGCTGATCCCGGTTCTAATCGTGTTCCTCGCACTGCAACGCTTCTTTGTCGAAGGCATCGCCTCGACGGGACTTAAGGGATAATCATGCTCGACGCAGCCGACCGCGCCCACACCATTGCCGCCATCACCGACGACGAAGTGGCCGATGCGATCCAGGCCACCGTTTCGCAGATCCGGCGCAATCTGCCTAGCTTCACCTATTCGGCGCAGAACCATTCCAGTGTGAACAACTTCTATCCACCGGTTCCCAACGACCAGTGGACCGCAGGGTTTTGGCCTGGAACGATCTGGCTCGCCTATGAGGCAACCGGCGACAAGCTTTTCCGCTACGCAGCCCAGATCCATGTGCAGAGCTTCCTGCACCGGATTGAGAACCGGATCGCGACGGACCATCACGACATGGGCTTCCTCTATTCGCCGACCTGCGTTGCCGCCTGGAAACTGGTGGGAGATGAGGATGGGCGGCATGCGGCTTTGCTCGCGGCCGACCAGCTTCTGGAGCGCTTCCATGAGAAGGGCGAGTTCCTGCAGGCCTGGGGCGCAATGGGCGCACCGGACAATTACCGTTTCATCATCGACTGTCTGGTGAACCTGCCGCTGCTCTATTGGGCCAGCCATGAGAGTGGCAATCCGGTTTACCGGGACAAGGCGCTGAAACACGCAAGGACGACGCTGGCCCATTCCGTGCGCCCGGATCATTCCACCTATCACACCTTCTACATGGACCCGGTAACCGGTGGGCCGGTGCGCGGGGCGACCAAGCAGGGCTACAAGGATGACAGCGCCTGGGCGCGCGGCCAGGCCTGGGGCATTGCCGGCATGGCGGTCTGCTACCGCTATGAAAAGGACGAGGCCTATCTGGAGGCGTTCGAGAACCTGCTCGCCTACTACCTCAAGCGTCTCCCGGACGATCTGGTTCCTTACTGGGACCTGACCTTCACCGAGGGCGATGAGCCGCGGGATTCTTCTGCCGCTGCCATCACCGCCTGCGGCCTTCTGGAAATGGCTGAGCTGGTGGACGAGCACCGGGCAGCGGAACTCAAGGATCTTGCCGCGCGCATGCTGGCAAGCCTCTGGCGCAATTATGCGGTTCGTGATCCGGAGGTCTCCAACGGGCTGGTGCTGCACGGCACCTATTCCAAGAAAACCCCCTACAACACCTGCCGGGGCGAGGGCGTCGACGAGTGTGTCGCCTGGGGGGACTACTATTATTTCGAAGGTCTGACGCGCTTGTCGCGGCAATGGGCTCCCTATTGGTGAGTGCGGACAAGGCTGAGAGGACAGGCAAGACGAATGGCCGGTATTTCACTTCGTAAACTGCGGAAAACCTACGGCGAACTGAGGGTGATCCACGACATCGACCTTGAGATCGCAGACAAGGAATTCATCATCCTGGTCGGCCCGTCGGGCTGCGGAAAGTCGACGACCCTGCGCATGATCGCGGGCCTGGAGGAAATTTCGGGCGGTGATCTCGTGATCGGCGATACTATCGTCAATGACGTTCCCTCCAAGGACCGGGACATCGCGATGGTGTTCCAGAACTACGCGCTCTATCCGCATATGACGGTCTACAAGAACATGGCCTTCGGGCTGGAGCTGCGCCGTCACCCGCGCGAGGACATCGATCGCAAGGTGAAGGATGCCGCCGAGGTTCTGGACATCACCCATCTGCTCAACCGCAAGCCGAAGGCGCTTTCCGGCGGCCAGCGGCAGCGCGTGGCGCTGGGCCGTGCAATGGTCCGTTCGCCCGAAGTCTTTCTGCTCGACGAGCCGCTCAGCAACCTGGACGCCAAGCTGCGCACAGCCATGCGGGCGGAAATCACCAAGCTGCACCGCCGCCTGGACGCCACCTTCATCTATGTGACCCATGACCAGGTTGAAGCCATGACCATGGCCGACCGTATCGTGGTCATGAAGGACGGCTACATTCAGCAGGTGGATACGCCGCAGGTTCTCTATGACGAGCCGGCCAACATGTTCGTGGCAGGGTTCATCGGGGCGCCTCAGATGAACTTCCTGGATGTGATCATCCGCAAGACGGCCGGCGGGTTTGCCGCGGAATATGAAGGCCAGCTCCTGCCTTTGCCGGAGCATCTTGCGCGGGCCGTGGCTGGTCATGAGGGCCGCAGCTGCGTGCTGGGTCTGCGTCCGGAGAACTTCCACGAACGCCCGCCGGTGGACGTCGATCCTGCCTTGACAGCTCCGGTCGAGATGTCGGTGGAACTGGCAGAACCGATGGGCGCAGAAGTGCACCTGAACGGCAAGCTGGGAAGCCATGGGATCATTGCCCGGGTGTCGCCGCGCTGCAGGGCGAGAACCGGAGACACGGTGCCGCTGATCGCCGACCTGTCTGCCGCTCACCTTTTCGACAAGGAAACGGAAATCGCGCTCCGGACTGGCCGTCCGGCGCACTGAGACCGCAAGGAAACAAGACCATATGAACTGGGTCGCCAATTTCTATTTTCGCGAAGGGCCGGGCATCGACAAGGATGCGCCGAAGCCTGAAGGGCTGCGTCTGCTTGGCGCTATCCTTGTCCGCGAATGGTGGGACTTGCTGCGGCTCAACGTTCTGTTCATTGCGGCGTGCCTGCCGCTGGTGACCGTGCCGGCTGCCTATTCCGCGGCGGTTTCCGTCTGCGTCGCCATGATCGAAGACCGGAACGTCTATCTGTGGCGGGACTTCTGGGCAGCATTCCGGTCAGGGTTCTGGTTGGCAACGGTTGGCGGGGCGGTCTTTGCCGCTGCTGCTGTCCTCGCTTGGGTTGCCATTCCCGCCTATGCCGCAGAGGCCAAGCACAACCTTGTTTTCGCGGCCCCCTTCGCGCTTGCCGTGATGGTTTCCGTTCTGCTGCCGCTCGCCGCCAGCAGCTTTTTCGTCAGTCTGGCAAAGACGGAGGGCCCGGAAGCGAAGGTCCAGGCCCTCGGGCTGGTGATCAGGATCGCTGCTCTCGCGGTTCTGGCCCGTCCGCTGCCGGGACTGGCAGCTCTCGGCGTCGTGGCCGGGCTTTGGCTGGCGCACATCCTTTTCTATCCCGTGTCGGTGTTTCTGCCGGTGCTGGTCAACTTCTCCCTCGGCGCATTGCTCATGAGTTTCGCGATGCTCAAGGGAGTGGAACTCGGCTGTTCCCGTACAGCCCGCGATAGCTGACCTGTCCGAAGGGAGACCGGACAGGCCTGGCACTTTGAACTGACAATGGAGGAGACAATGCAAATGCGTAGATTGATGAAGCCTGTTTTGATGGCGGCGACCGCTCTGGCCTTGCTGCCCGCCCACGCCATGGCGGAAAACATCAAGCTGAACTGGGCCCTTTGGGACTGGGACAAGGTGGCCTATTACAAGCCGCTGATTGAGGCTTATGAGAGCGCTCATCCGGATGTGAAGATCGAACACACCGATCTTGGCTCGAGTGACTATAACCAGATGGTCATGACCCAGCTGACGGGCGGCGGCGATGATATCGATGTTGTCACGATCAAGGACGTTCCGGGCTATGCCCAGATGGTCAACACCAGCCGTCTGATGAAGCTGGATGCCCCGGCGCAGACCGGCGGCTATGGCGGTCTGATCGAGGCGCTGGACGTGGGCGGAGGTCTATACGGTCTGCCTTTCCGCACAGACTTCTGGATCGTCTATTACAACAAGGATGCCTTCGACGCCGCCGGTGTCGAGTATCCAACCAACGATATGACCTGGGCCCAATTCGACGAGAAGGCCCGGGCAGCGACCAAAGGCTTCGGTCCGAACAAGGTTTATGGTGCCCACTTCCACACCTGGCGGTCCACAGTCCAGCTTCCGGCCATCCAGAGCGGGGAACATACGCTGGTGTCCAAGGACTACAGCTTCCTGAATCCTTGGTATGAGCGGGCCTTGTCTCTCCAGAAGGACGGGGCGGTGCGCAGCTATGCTTCGCTGAAGACCTCGCAGACCCACTATTCCGGACCGTGGTTTGCCAGTCAGATTGCCATGCTGCCGATGGGCACCTGGTTCATTGGGACCCAGATCGCCAAGGTGGAATCGGGTGAATCCAAGGCCACCAACTGGGGCATCGTGAAGTATCCGCATCCGGATGACGTTGCAGCTGGTTCTACCGCTGGTCAGGTGACTTCGTTGGGCGTTAACGTCAACTCCAAGCATGCGGAAGCTGCGAAGGAGTTCGTGTCCTGGGTTTCCGGTCCGGAAGGGGCTGCCATCATTGCTGCCACCGGCACCATCCCGGCCTTGCGTGATGGCAACGTAATCGAGACCATCACCTCAAAGCCGGGTTTCCCGCAGGACAAGGCCAGTGCCGAAGCCCTAACCACCACGGCGACCTACCTGGAAATGCCGGTGGACCTGAAGGCCGCCGAGTACGAGCTGGTGCTGAACCGCGTGCATGACGAGATCATGACCGACAACATCTCCATCGATGACGGCATCGCCCAGATGAATGCCGACGTCGCAGGTATCAAGTAACCAACCGAGCGGGGCCGGCCTGGTGTCGGCCCCGCAACTCCGGACCCATCGCACGTGCCCAACAATCCTTTTTCCGAGAATCCTTTGCGCTGCCGGAGCGATGTTCTAGCCGCTGTCCATCAGCTTTTTGAACCGCTTCTGCCCCATTTCTCGGCCTCCGGGGCACGCGTCAGGCTGAGCAGCATGTCGGCCCATTTCGATCAGGCCGCAGCAGAACTGGAGGGCTTTGCCCGCCCGCTCTGGGGGATTGTGCCTTTGACTGTGGGAGAAGGCGCCTTCGATCACTGGGCGCTTTACCGGGAGGGATTGAAGAACGGCACCGATCCGGACCACCCGGAGTATTGGGGCGACGTTTCCGACATCGATCAGCGGCAAGTTGAATTGGCGGCCATCGGTCTTGCCCTGCGGCTGGCGCGCGCTGAGATCTGGGGCCCGCTGGAAGACACGGCCAAGCGCAATGTTGCGGCC
Organism: Roseibium litorale; assembly: GCF_014842915.1. GTDB lineage: Bacteria > Pseudomonadota > Alphaproteobacteria > Rhizobiales > Stappiaceae > Roseibium > Roseibium litorale. The sequence goes on from NZ_JACYXI010000003.1 coordinate 182,137, forward strand.
TATCTGAAGTCCGGCCGGGACCGGGAGTTCGTCAACAGCAATTGGAAATTCTTCCGGGTTATGGTGGATCTCGGCCTGGAGCATTGCGGCGTCCCGGTCGATGCCTCCATGCGGGAGGCCTATCTGGATGATATCGACGGCTTTTATATGGGCGAGGGCTGGTCCCGGGACGGGCCGATCCGCAGCGCCGACCACTACATTCCCTTCGCCTTTCACTATTACGGCCTGATCTATGCGGTTCTTTCTGGCGATGAGGCCCGCGCAGAGCGTTACAAGGCGAGAGCGGCGGCCTTTGCCCGCTCGATCCGCCACTGGTATGCGGAAGACGGGGCGGCGCTGCCCTTTGGCCGCAGCCTGACCTATCGGTTTGCCCATGCGGGCTTTTGGGGCGCTTTGGCCTTTGCCGGTGTTGAGGCTCTGCCCTGGGGCGAGATCAAGGGCTATTATCTCAGGAACCTGCGCTGGTGGGCCCGTCAGCCCATGTTCGAGCGGGATGGCGTCCTGTCCGTCGGCTTCAGCTATCCCAACCTCCTGATGAGCGAAGGCTACAATTCCGCCGGTTCGCCCTATTGGGCGATGAAGGCCTTCCTGCCTCTTGCCCTGCCGGAGGATCATCCTTTCTGGACGGCTGAAGAAGTGCTGCCAAAGAAGTCAGCTGATCCAGTGGTTCTGCCCGAAGCAGGGATGGTCATGCAGAACCTTCCCGGACACACGGTTGCTCTGACGTCCGGCCAATACTATGCCCGTTGGCGGGGAACGCCGGAGAAATACGCCAAGTTTGCCTATTCCACTCGCTATGGCTTTTCCAATGAAGCCAACGAGCGGCATTTCCCAAGCGCGGCGACGGACAACATGATCTCCTTCTCGTCGGATGGTCTTCATTTCCGGATCCGCGAGACCTGTGAGGATGCGGAATATGCCGGGAATGTGCTTTATTCCCGTTGGAGCCCGATGGACGATGTGATGGTGGAAAGCTGGATCTACCCGGAAGGGCCATGGCATGTGCGCCTTCACGAGATCATGACTGCCCGGCCGCTCGAGGTTGCCGAAGGCGGGTTTGCGATTGCAAAGCCGGACTTCAAGGCCTGGCAGGAAGGCTGCGGGGACGGTCTGGCGCAGGTCGCGACCCGGAGCGATGTGAGCGCGGTCAAGGCCTATGACGACCGGACGCCTCTGGTTCTGAGCCCACTGAGCAATACCAACATCATCAATGCCCGCTCCCTGGTGCCCCAGTTGCGCGGGACGATCCAGCCCGGAAAAACAGTTCTTGCCTGTGCAGTGCTCGCTCAAAAGGGTGGAATGGACACCGCCCTGCCTCCTGCACCCGCCCGCCCGGATGTTACAGCCTTGCGCGAGCTGATCCGGCGGGAGGGAAAGGTGGTGCCGGTGTTCGATCTGAACCACCGGGCGCAGTGAGGGGAAGGAAGGGAAAGGGGTGTCACACCCCGAGCCGGTCGCGCAGGGCGTACCACCAGGAGCCCATGACGGAATAGGGCACGCGGAACATGCGCCCGCCCGGGAAGGGGTACCATGGTACCTTCTCGAAGACGTCGAAGCGCGAGCGGTCGCCGCTGATGGCCTCGGCGAGAATACGGCCGAATGTGTGCGAGCCAGTTACCCCGTGCCCGCTGTAGCCATGAGCAAAATAGGTGTTGTTGCCGAGGCGCCCCATCTGTGGAACGCGGCTGAAGGACAGAGCGAAGTTGCCGCTCCACGCATAGTCGATGGCAACGCCCTTGAGCTGCGGAAAGACTTTTTCCAGGTTCGGCAGCAGCTTGGCCTTGATGTCCTTCGGGTCCGTACCGCCATAGACGAGGCCGCCGCCGAAGATCAGGCGTTTGTCTGCGGACAGGCGGTAATAGTCGAGGATGTAGCGGACATCTTCGACGCAGACATCCGTCGGAATGAGGGCATTGGCGCGGTCTTCTCCAAGGGGCGCTGTTGCCAGCATCTGAGTGGAAACGGGCATGACGCGCGCGGTGAGCTCCGGAACCACATGGCCGAGATAGGCATTGCCGCACAGAACCAGGGTGTTGCAGGTGATTGATCCGCCGGAGGTCATGACCTTCGGTCTGGCAGCAGCGGTGTCCACCTTCACGACAGGCGACTGTTCAAAAATGACGCCGCCGAGGCTTTCAAAGGCGGCAGCTTCCCCAAGCGCGAGATTGAGCGGATGTACATGGCCGCCCGAGTGGTCGATCATGCCGCCGGCATAAACATCGGACGCCACGTGCTTGCGAAGTTGTTCCTTGCTGAGCATTTCCTGATTGTGCAGGCCATAGCTTGCCCAGAGCTTCAAGCGGTCTTCCAGCTCTCGCATATGTGCGCCCGTATAGGCGGCAAAGATGTTGCCCTCCTTCAGGTCGCACTGGATATCGTAAGTCTTGATCCGCTCGCGGATGATATGTCCGCCTTCCTGAACCAGACCCGCGACAAATGTAGCCGTGTCCGCACCATATCGCATGCGGATGGTCTGAAGGCTGGCGTTGAGCCCGGCTACGATCTGTCCGCCATTGCGTCCCGATGCGCCCCAGCCGACTTGAGCGGCCTCGATCATGACCACCTTGTAGCCCTTTTCAGCCAGATGCAGTCCAGTGGACAGGCCGCTGTAGCCAGCGCCGACAATGCATATGTCGGTCGTGAGATCTCCACTTAGCGTCGGGCGGTCTGGGGCCGGATTAGCGCTGGCAGCATAGTAGCTTCCAGTATGGCGAGTGGGGCCGGTGCGTGCAAAATCTTCACGGGGCATCATGTGACCTTGGGCAGGAGTTTGTGGCGGAAACGGTATCCTGCTTTGCCTGCACCTGAACAGTGGTGGAATCCTGTTTATGTGTTTTAAAAAAAACGCCTTGAGGATACATGAGCGGGTGCGGGAAGTACCCGGAATGATTGTGTTTCCCTGGCTGCCTTTGGAAAGGTCGGGTTGGGTGTTGATATATTACGTAGAGAAATTCGCAGTTAAATCAGAGTTAACTACAATTAATTCTGGACGAGGCTTTCGGAAAGGACGTACCTTAACGACGTAAATCTGATTGATACCGCAATTTATACGTCTATGCGGGGTCTGTAGTCTCATTTCAGGAGGCCAATATGTCTGTTGCTGATGCAAAACGATTTGCTGACGAAATTGCAAAGGATCCGGAACTGAGAGATGCTGTTAAGGGAGTGGCGACCGGGCTCGCGTCTGTCGTGGAATTTGCAAAGTCGAGAGGCTATGATTTCTCGATTGATGAGGCGAAAGAATATATTCTGTCCCGGTCTCCCCAGGATCTCACCGACGAACAGCTCGACGCCATTGCCGGCGGCAAGCATCACCACAGCTCTGTTGCTACTTCGAGCACTGTTGCTCAGACCACAGCAGTCGCCAGTTCCGCCGTGGAGGCGGCAGAAGTGGCGACCAGCGCGGTGCAGGTGGCTGAAGCGGCTGCTGACGTGGCTGCCGCTGTCGAAGTCGTGGCCGTGGCTGCTGCCGTCCTGACCTGATCCAGCCGGCATTGAGCTGGCACGGTTCGGTCCGCCCCTTGCCGTCTCCGGCATCGGGGGCGGGCGGAAATGCCTTTTGGGGACCGGTTGAAAGGGGCGTTTTGCTCGATGAAAATCACCAAGGCCACACGACATTACCGCGGCATATTTGAAACCCGGAGCGCGGAGCAGATCCGCGAGCTGGCCCATACCAAGCGGTTCATGGAACGACTGGCGACCGACCCGGCTTTCCGGCAGGCTCTCGGTGAGAACCTGGACTGTCCCTCAAAGGCATCCGAGGCCTTCGGTCTGGAGCTGGACCCGGCAGAAGTCCCGACCCTTTGGCGTGTGGACCACCGCAAGTGGCGCCATTCCGAAGAGCGTCACCGGTGGCCCATGGCTGCGGCCTGGGATGACTATATCAAGGATATGCTCACCCACCGCGACATGATCCGCGATGAGGGCGCAACAGAGCATATTCATCCGAAGTTTGACCGCTGGCGGCAAAGGCAGATCCGCCGGTCCTACAGCGAACTCGGCGCTTCCGCCCATGCTGTGGTTCACCCCATCGTCGCCTTTGAGCTGAGCGAGGGCTGCACTGTCGGCTGCTGGTTCTGCGGCCTGTCGGCGGACAAGTTCCGCGGCCATGTTTCTTATGAAGAGAAAGGCGAGCTGTGGAAGGGTGTGGTCAAGGCGATGAACGACCGCTTCGACACAGCTGTTCAGACCGGTTTCTGCTACTGGGCAACGGACCCCTGCGACAACCCGGACTATGACCGGTTCATCGAGGACTATTACCACATCACCGGCGCGCTTCCGCAAACGACGACGGCGGCGCCGCTGAAGGACGAGGCGCTGACCCGCCGCGTTCTGGCGCTCTTCGACAAGTTCAAGACCGTCACCAACCGCTTCTCTGTCCTGAGCGTCCGGCACCTGGACAAGATCCATGCGGCTTTCACACCGGAAGAACTCATGGGTGTGGAACTGGTCCTGCAGAGCAAGCATTCGCTTTCGGCCAAGGCGCATGCGGGCCGGGCGCGGGAGCGGGTTCAGAAGTTGAGGGAGGCCGGCAAGTCCGAGAAGATTTCTGAGCTGGAAATCGATCACACGACCATTGCCTGTGTTTCCGGCTTCCTGGTTTCGATGGTCCGCCAGACCGTGCAGCTCGTTGTTCCGGTGCCGGGCAGCGATAAATATCCGCTTGGCTATCGTGTGTTCGGCGAGCGCCACTTCGAGGATGCTGCGTCGTTCGGGGCCGCTATCGATGACCTGATTGACACGCACATGATGACAGACATGCCTGCCAGCTGGCCGGCACGGTTCCGTGCCGATCTCGCTTACGAGCCGGCAAAATATGGCTTCAGGCTTATATCCAGATGCCAGGAGCACACGATCGAGAACCCCGCTTGCGGCCGGCTAGCAGGAGAGCTCATTGCCGCCGGTAACCTGACCATGGGCGAGGTTGTGTCTGTGCTGTTGGAGGCGGGAACGGGTCTCATGGTTGCAGCCGAATTCATGGACACGGTCTTCAGCGCCGGTGTGCTTGAGGAATACAGCTCTCAGGCAGAAGCCGACGCGCTACGTGGCGAGCTTCTGGAGGCCAATCTGGCGGCCATTCCGGCTGAGTGAACATCAGACAGGGCGGTGTCAGCATGATGCCGTCCTGGTCTCATCAGTCCTTGGCAATGGCGGAGAAAAAACGGGACACGGGGGAGAACGTGACATTCCTTTCGCAGATCCCAGAGGTGGCGGCGGCTCATGCAGGCGTGGATGTTACTGTGACATCTTTGGCTGGCTTCGAACCCGTTGCGCATCTCACCTTTCCGGTTCTACGGGAAAAACTCCGCGGAAAAGCGGGGGTTAAGCTGGCCATCGCTCAGGACGGCGGATTTCCCTGTGGCTTGGCCGTTGGTGTCCCTGGTCCCAATGCGGACTTCGAGCTTGCCTCGCTCTATGTCCTGCCGCTTTACCGCCGCCAAGGCCTCGGGACCCGCTTGCTAAGGGAGATGGAGCAGGCCTTTGTGGCGGAAGGCTGCCGCACGGGCGCAAGTTACGTCACGGTGAAACCGGAGGATCAGAGCCCTCTGCATTTCCTGCGGTCTGCCGGTTGGCCGAACCTTCGCGTAACCGGGCTGAACTGCCGGACAACGATTGAAAAGGCGTTCGAGACCTCCTGGCTGGTCAAGGCGCGGTTGCCGGATCCTTTTGAAGTCATCGCCTGGCAGGAGGTTGACGAGGCGGCGCGGGCGAGGATCTCGGCGGCAATTGGCGGCCTGTCGCCACCGGATCTGAGTCCCTTTGTGTTCGAAGGGGATGCGCATCTGCCAACCAGCGTAGCCCTGCGGGATAAACGGGACGGCAGGGTCCGGGGCTGGATCATCACTCATCAGATCGGTGCAGATCTGATCCGCTGGACCTGCTCTTTTGTCGCGCCCGAGCTTCAGCATCAGGCCATGATCATTCCGCTCTGGCTTGCCTGTGCGAAGCGGCAGAAGGCGTTGGGGACTGTGGCCCGCTTTTGCTTCACGGTCTCGATGGACCAGCCGCGAATGGCGAAGTTTGTTGCAAGACGCATGAAGCCCAAACTCGAAGAAATGAACTATTCGTGCGTTGTTCTTAAGAGCCTCTTACCAAATTGATGGTCAGATTATTGCGTTCTGCGGAGAGATCTTCTGACTGTCATATAGAGAGAATTTTTTATGAAAAGGGGCGGATTTTCCGTTCCGGTATTTTGTTGACGTTGAAGGCACGAGGGGGCGCCGGTGATTATCAAACTGCGTGCGACTGCACTGCTTACCTTCGCCTGTATCTTGGGATCCTTGTCGATCCTTCCAGCGATTATTGCTGCACGTGCAAGGTTACATGCCCCGGAAGTGCCCGGCTGGGAGCTCTATGGCTCTGCTGTTCTGCAATCGGTTCTGCTGTTTGCGCCAGCAGCCTTTCTAGGACTTTGCGCGGCGCAGGCCTGCGGCCTCAAGGGCGCGCCGCTGGTGCTGCGATGGGTTGGTGGTGAGCGCAAAAGCGTGGAGCCATTCAGTTTCCTTCTGGCGGCCATTGTTGGCATAGCCGGGGGCATGGCCATGGTTCTGGCGGATGTCCTGATTTTCCAAAGCCAAGCCGTCGGCTTGCATCCAGGATACGAAAGCATCCTTGAGACGGATTCCTTCTGGACTGGACTGCTTGGCGGATTTCTTTACGGCGGCGTCAACGAGGAAGTGCTGATGCGGCTGTTCCTGGTTTCTGTGCTGATATGGGCTATTTCCCGGATTTTCGGGCGGCAAGCCGCTGAAAACAAGAGCCTCCGGTTTGCCGCCGTGATCGCCGCTGCGCTGATCTTCGGTCTGGCACATCTGCCGCTGACCTCCACGATGGTCAGTATCGATGTGATCGTGGTGACCCGTGCCTTGGTTCTCAATGGCATCATCGGCATTGCCGCCGGGCTGATCTACCTGCGTTACGGCTTTGAAGCTGCCGTGCTGACCCATGCCTTGTCTCATATTCCAATTCAGATCGGCGGAGGTGTTCTGGTTTGAAATTCCTCTCGATCCTATCGCGCGCACTTCCGGACAGGAGCTTCTGATATGGCCTTGAAGCCAAGCATTCCTGACGAACCGCTGCGCTCGCCGGATCAGCTGAACAGCGCGATCCGGCTGACCTCCGCTTCGAGCTGGATCCTGCTTGCCGTGCTCACGCTGTGTATCGGATCGGTCGTGGTCTGGAGCCTGGTCGGGCGCTTGCTGGTCTATGTGCACGGGCCGGGTGTTCTGGAATTCACTGGCGGCGACATCGCTGTCATCCAGGCGACAGCCCAGGGCGTGGTCAAGGAGATCAAGGTCAAGGCTGGCGATGCTGTGAAGACCGGCGATGTCTTGTTCGTGGTGGATCAATCGACCATTCAGGCGCAGCGTGACGGCGCGGCCAAGGCTTTGAAACAGCAGCAGCAGGAAGTCGACAATTACGAGAAAACGTCTGCCGAGGACATTAAAACGCGGAAGGCGAACCTGGATCAGCAGCTCGATTTCCTGAACACCTATCTTGCCAGTCAGCGGAAGAATGAAACCCAGCTGCAGGAAATCTACAATGGCAACCTGGAGCTTGTGAAAAAGGGCCTCATGACCCAGCCGGTTCTCCAGCAGTCCATGGAGCGGCTGATTTCGGTTCAGCAGGACATCAGCGACAAGATCAGCTCCATTGCTCAGCTTAAGCAGCAGCAAGTCGAGTTCGAGAACTCGATCAGCAACAATATGTCGGCACTCAAGATCGATCTTGCCACTGCGGAAGGGACCCTGAACGACTATGAAGCGAAGCTGAAATTCGGTGGAGCAATCCTGTCTCCGGTTTCCGGAACGGTGTCCGAACTGGCGACTGAGGTTGGCAAAGTGGTGACCGAGGGAGAGGAGCTTGGGGCGGTGCAGTCCGGACTGCCGGTTCTCACTGTCCAGGGCTACTTGCCAATTGGCAAAGGCAAGCAGGTCGAACCTGGCATGACCGCCGAGATCTCTCCTTCCTCAGTCGAGCGGAATATCTACGGCTCCATCCGCGGCACGGTCACTGAGGTCAGCCCGTTGCCGGTCACCGAGTCCGTTCTGGAAAACAGTCTGGGCAACCCGGCCCTTGCCGCGCAGATGATGGCACAGGGGGCCCCCATCAAGGTGACCGTCAAGCTGGACACGGATGCCGCAACCAAAAGCGGTTTACGCTGGACCTCATCGGAGGGCCCTCCCGTCCAGATGAGCGCCGGGACGACCGCTGATGTCAGGGTTCTGACAGAGCGGAGGCAGCCGATCAGCCTTCTGCTGCCGGTGCTGCAAACCTGGTTCACGGTGCAGTGATGACAATGCCGGGGACCAGCCACCGCCATAGACGTGTTTCAACGCCGACCGTCCTGCAGATGGAGGCGATGGAGTGCGGGGCTGCGGCACTCGGCATCATTCTCGGCTATTACCGCAGGTTTGTGCCCTTACCGGAGTTGCGGCGGATCTGCGGTGTCTCGCGCGATGGCATCCGGGCCTCGCAGATTGGCCATGCGGCAGAGAAATTCGGCCTCGTTTCCAAGGGCGTGCAGCTGAATGCCAGCCAGGCACTGGATCTCCCGCCGCCTTTCATAGCGTTCTGGAACCGCAATCATTTCGTCGTTGTTGAGGGTTCAAAGCGGGGAAGGGTCTATCTGAACGACCCGGCTGAGGGGCGCCGGTCCGTGTCTCTCAAGGAATTTGAGGAGAGTTTCTCGGACATTGCGCTGGAACTGAAACCCGGCCCAGGTTTCACCAAGGGCGGACATCACGCCAGAACCTGGCCGTCTCTCCTGAAATGGTCCCTTGGATCCTTGAAGGCGGTCTTTCTGGTTGCCGCCATCAGCCTGCTGCTGGTGGTGCCGACAATCTTCATGTCGGCTGTTCTGCGCGTGTTCATCGACGAGGTGCTGACCCAGAATTTCAATTCCTGGCTCTTCCCGCTTTTGCTTGGGCTGATAATTGCCGGTGTCTTCAACACGGCGATGACGTGGCTTCAGCAATCCGTGCTGTTGCGGCTTCAGATAAAGTTCGCGGTGACGATTGCCACCAACTTCGTCTGGCACCTGCTCCGGCTGCCGGTGATGTTCTTTTCCCAGCGCTATAGCGGCGACATCATCTCCCGCCTGCAATCGACTAACTTCATCGCCCTGCTTCTGTCCAGCCACATACCCCAGGCCGTGGTCAGTCTGATTTCCGCCATCGCCTATGTGTCTTTCATGGCGATCTTCAGCCTGCCCCTGACGATGGTCGCGGTTGCGATGACGGCGGTCAATTTTCTGGTCGTCGTCATCGTCCAGCGCAAGATCCGGGATCTGAACTCGTCCCTGCTGAACACCAGCGCGAAGATCACCGGTGCAGCCATGTCTGGGCTGCAGTCGATCCAAACGCTCAAGGCGACGGGCGCGGAAAGTGACTTCTTCGGCATCTGGTCGGGATATCAGACCAATGCAGTCAACGCCTCTCAGCATCTGGAGCGCATCTCGACCTGGATGATGGCGGTGCCAACCCTGCTGAGCGCGGTGACCACGGCGGTGATCCTCGGCTTCGGCGCTTATCTGATCATCGAGAGCAATCTCTCCATCGGCGGCATCGTTGCCTATCAGATGCTGCTCGGTCACTTCATGGCCGCCGTGCAGCAGCTGATGGGTTTCAACAGCCAGATTCAGGCAGCCTATGGTCATGTGAACCGGCTGAATGACGTCTTCGAGACACCACCCGATGCCTTGCTTGAAGCGCAAGGGAAGGCCAGTCCGGCACCGAAAGGGCAGGGTTTGCTGAATGGGCGGATCGAATTGCGGAACGTGACCTTCGGCTATTCCGTTCTCGAACGGCCTGTGATCGATGATGTCAGCCTGACCATTGAACCCGGCCAGCGCATTGCCCTCGTTGGTCACAGTGGTTGTGGTAAGTCGACCTTGCTGCGGCTGATTTTGGGGCTTTATCAGCCGTCAAAAGGGGAGGTGCTCTATGACGGCAGGCCGATTGCGGAGATTGACCGGCAGAGCTTTTCATCAGCCCTCGGGTGGGTGGATCAGGAAAGCGAACTTTTCGAAGGCACGGTTCTGGAGAACCTGACGCTCTGGGATCATACCGCGCCCATGTCCTCTGTCATGACAGCAGCAAGAGATGCCTGCATTCACGAGACGATCATGAGCCGGGCAGGCGGTTATGGCTCCAAGGTGATGGCCGGCGGCAGCAACTTCAGCGGAGGACAGCAGCAGAGGCTTGAAATTGCCCGGGTTCTGGCCAGTGAACCGGCCATCCTGGTGCTGGATGAGGCGACGTCTGCGCTGGATGCGGAGACCGAGGCAAGCATCATCAGCAATGTCCAGCGCCGCGGCATTACCTGCCTCACCGTCGCGCACCGCCTGAGCACGATCCGCGACTGCGAGGCAATCCACGTTCTTCAAGATGGCAAGATCGCCGAAAGCGGGGGGCATCGCGAGTTGATGCGCCTCAAGGGGATCTATGCCGAGCTGGTGTCATCGCAATGAGTTTTCTCGACGACATCCTGGGCGAAAGCTCGGCGCTGGAAAAGATCCTGGAAGCCAACTGGCAGGATCCGGCGGCCTCCATTGTCCGGGGCATGGGGCTCTTGGAAGCCCGCCGGGTTGCCGATGCATCGGACCGGCTCGATCTCTGGGGGGAAGGCACCTGCTGGCTGGTTCTTTCAGGTTCCCTCGATATCCTCTGGTCCTGCCCGGAAGGACGTGTCTTCCTTGGCAAGGTCGAGGCCGGAGGCCTGGCCATAGCGCTTTCACCGCAAGGGGCTGCCACGCACGCAATCGCGATCCCCTCCGAAGATACGGAGATCGTGCAGACCTCGCTTGATGCACTCCATGCCTTCTCCGGTCAGAATGGAACGGTTCGTCTTGAGACCATGGCTGCCGCCTGGTTTGAAAGCCTGAGCGCGATGGAGGCAGCGCAAGGCCTCGCTACGCCTGAGGCTTCCCTGGAGACCTTCCGCCAGGCAATCGCTGGTGCAAGTGAGAAGATCCTGGAGGAGGGAGCGGCTCGTTTCGGCACTTTGCGGCACAGCCGGGACACCAGATCCGAAGTTTCCAAGTTGAAGGTCGATGCAAACGTTGCTGCTGCCCTGGCGGAGACGGTGGAGCTGGTGGACCGGCATTTCCGTCCAACGGAGTCCGGGGGTGCCACCTTTTATTCCGTTGCCCGGCAGGTCCTGCGGGCAACCGGCTATGCCGGAACTCCGGAAATGGTTCTGCCCCGGTCCGACGACAGTGAGATGGATGTGGCCGTCCGGTTCTGCCGCCGCAACAATCTTCAGCTTCGCGCGGTCAAGCTGGATGAGAAATGGTGGACCGGCGACCACGGCGCGTTTCTGGGTTATATGCGGGAGACGCGGGAACCGGTTGCTCTTTTGCAGATTCCAGGCGGCTACGAAGTCAGCACACCGGAAGGCCGGAAACGGGTGACACCCCAGATCGCGGTGGCGATTGATCCGCTGGTCTATGCCTTCCTCCTGCCAACGCCTGAAGGAGATCCGAACCCTTGGCATCTGATGCGCTTTGGTCTTTTCGGCAGAGGGCGGGATGTCCGCAACATCATCTTCTGCCTGATCCTCGGAGCGCTCTTCTCGCTCGTGGCACCGATTTCGATCGGCTGGCTGATGGGCTCCGTCATTCCGAGCGCGGAGCTGGCGCAGGTGAAGGTCTTTACCGCCCTGCTTCTGGTGACAGCCGCGGCAACGGCAATGACCGGCATCGTCCAGTCGCTGGCAGCGCTGAGGATGGAAGGCAGCATGCAGTACCGGGTCCAGACCGCAATCTGGGTTCACATTCTCAATCTGCGTGCCCAGTTCTTCCGGAAATACAATGCGGGCGACCTGGCAAGCCGTGCCGACAGTGTGGACGCCATGCGTTCGACCGCCGCGCAGGCCGTTTCCATGCTGATGACCAGTTGCGTCGGGGCCGTCTTCAGTCTCCTGCTGATGTTCTACTATGACTGGCGGGTGACGCTGATCGTGCTGCTGGTTTCTCTGGCCTTCTCGGTCGTGGCGATTGTCTATGGCCGGCTCATCCTCAGCTATAACCAGAAGGTGCTCGATCAGAGCGGCAAGCTGCAGGGCTTGATGCTGCAGATCACCAACACGGTGCCCAAGCTGAGGGTTGCAGGGGCGGAGAACAGGGCCTTTGCCTATTGGATGCGGGAATACCGCACGATGGTTGGTCTGTCCTTGCACCAAAGCATTCAGAACTACCGGCTCAAGGTCATCCGCTCGGCGTTTCCCTATCTCCTGACGCTTGTTGTTCTGGGCATGATCGGCTTTCAGCTCGGCATTCTGTTCGACTTCTTCGCCTCAACGCCGCTGCCGGTCGAGAAGGGCAATTTCGTCATGCCCACCTCGCGGTTCGTCAGCCTGAATGTCGCCATTGGCCAGTTCACCTCGGCGATGTTCATGGCAACGCGGGGCATCCTGCATTTCTACCTTCTGAAGCCGCATTACAACCGCGTTCTGCCCATTCTGGAAGCCGAGCCGGAAGAGGATGCCGATTATGAAGAGCTGACGGAAATCCGTGGTGACGTTGAGTTGCGGGATGTAACCTTCCGCTATTCGACCTCTACGGGGCTGGTCCTGTCCAACCTGTCCTTCATTGCTGAGCAGAACAAGACGACAGCCTTGGTGGGCACGTCGGGAGCGGGCAAGTCGACGATCCTCCGCTTGCTTCTCGGCTTTGACGAACCGGAGAGCGGCACGGTTCTGGTGGATGGCAATGATGTGGCCTTCCTCAACAAGAAGAGCCTGCGGCAGCTCTTCGGGGTCGTCATTCAGGATGGCAGCCTGCTGAGTGGGTCCATTTACGACAATGTGGCCGTCGGGCATCCCTATACGATGGAGGAGGTCAGTGCGGCGCTGGAGATCGCGGGCTTTGCCGAAGAGATCAAATCCTGGCCGATGGGTTTGAACACGATGATCGGCGACGGGGCCGCGATGATGTCCAAGGGGCAGCAGCAGCGCTTGATGATTGCCCGGGCCGTGATCCGAAAACCCCGCATCCTGCTTCTCGACGAGGCGACCAGCGCGCTCGACAATATCACCCAGGCCAGGGTGACGGAAAACCTGAACAAGATGAACTGCACGCAGATCATCGTTGCTCACCGCCTGTCCACCATCAAGACAGCCGACAAGATCATCGTTCTGGACAAGGGGCAGGTGGCGGAGCAGGGAACCTATGACGAGCTGATCGCCGCCAATGGCCATTTCGCGCGTCTTGTCATGCGGCAGTTGAAATGAGTTTGACCAGCGCCTGGGCCACCCTGTGCCATCACTGCGATGGAATTGCCACCGGAACCCTTCACGAAGCCCTGCATGAGCTTGGCGCTTATGATGTCCTCGCAAAGGGGGCCGTAACGTCCGGGTGGCTTTCTGAGGCCACCGGTATTCGCCCTGGCTATGCAGCGCTGGTGCTGAAGCTTCTGGTCTCTCAAGGTCTGGCTGCAGGTGAGGATGGCGACTACGCGCTGACGCTGGACGGCCAGTGGATCGCGTCCCGGCCTGATTGGACTTTGGGAGCGCGGCAGCGTGTTGCCTTTGCCCGCAATCTCCTGGTCGAAGGACCGCTTGCGCCGGATCTAGCGGTAGAAGACATTTTCCCTATTGATGGAATGCCGGAGCGGTTTGCTCTTCAGCGGATCGGCCCGATCTGCGCCGCGCTCTGGTACCGGCTGTCGCGGGACAATAGCTGGAGCGATCCATCAGGTGATCTTGCCGTGGATTGGGTGCGCGGCTTCCTGCGCCAGACTGGCTGGCATGATGGTCATGGCTGGACGGAAGATGGCTTGAGCGCCAGGCCGCTTGCGCCCCAGTATGTCTATCCGCTGGCCTATCTGCCGACCTATCAGGCCGTCTCCCGTATTCTGGTCAAGGGAGCTGCCAGTGGAACGGCTGAGGATACGGTCGACCGGGGGCTTGATATCGCCTTCAGCGGCAAGGTGTTTTCCAATGCCTGCAAACCGCCGGTTCTGGCCGCTGTCCTGCCGGTCTTCAATGGTCCCTTGAGCAAGCAGCCTGCGGCATTGATCGACACCGGGTCTGGGGACGGCACGGTTCTGGCGGAGCTCTATGAAGCCATCGCCACGCAGACCGAACGCGGCAAAGTGCTGGACGTTCATCCTCTGACGCTTGTTGGTGTGGAATATGAGGAAGTCGCAAGGGTGACGACCGAGCGTCGTCTGGCAGCTCTTGGTTGCCCGTTCCATGCGGTTCATGGTGATATCGGCGCCCCCATAAAAATTGCCGGGACACTGGCCGCCCTGGGCGTTGACGCGTCCGATGCTCTGCACATCAACAAGTCGGTCCTTCATAACCGGACTTTCATGGAATCGGAGGAGATCTTGACATCTCCGCCGACCCATGCGGTGTTCTGTGATCCTTCAGGGGGATGTATTTCAGCCGATCAGGCCTTCAGTTCGCTGGTTTCCCTGTTCCGGTCCTGGAAACCGATGATCGCACGTCACGGCATGGTCTGCATCGAGGCCCATACGGTCGACCCTGCAAGGGCAGCCCGCCACATTGGCCGCAGCCTGATCACCGGACTTGATGCCGCCCACGGCTATTCAGGTCAGCTCCTGACCGAGATCTCCGTGCACCGGGCAGCGAGCCGGACCGCCGGGCTTTTGTCCCGCCCACAGGTCGATCTGGGGCACGCCATGATGGGCGACCCGATCATGTCCGTCGATCATCTGGTGCTAGCGGAGAAACTCTGACAGCGCTGGGCGCAAGCTCTCGAACTCATAGAGAAAGGCGCCGTGTCCCATGGTGCTTTCCAGGGTGAGATGCTGATGAGGCACGTTTTCCGGCAGAGCCTTGGCGATCTCTGCCATTTCCTCCACTGGATAGCGCCAGTCTGAGGCGTAACTGACCAGCAGCACCGGGTTCTGCACCCCTTTCAGTGCCAGCTGCAGCGATCCGGCATCCCGGGCAAGATCGAAATAGTCGATGGCGCGGGTCAGATAAATCAGGCTGTTGGCGTCCAACCGGCCCTTGGAAGCATTCTCTTTCACTGAATTGAGGAACTGCTCGACGGCGAAGTCCGGCTCCATCGTGTAGCGGGGCACACCGGACACGGGGGCGATGCCGAATCTGCGCTCCAGCGTTTCGCGGGACATCCAGAACAACGCGCCCGTCATGGCGAGAAGCCCAAGCCCAGCTGATGGTCCGGGGCCATTATAATAGTCGCCGCCGCGCCAGTTCGGATCACTCATCAGGGCCGCACGAAGCACCGCCCAAAGGGCTGTGTTGTGGGCGCTGGTCCGGGCTGTTGCGCTGATGATGACGGATTTACCGGTGCGGGCTGGACAGGCCGCCAGCATTTCCAGAACCTGAAACCCGCCCAAACAGCCGCCGATGGTTGCGTGCAGCTGTTCGATACCGAGCGCGTCCAGCAGCGCAGCATGCATCTTTGCCATATCGGCCAGAGTGATCACAGGAAAACTGAGCCCATAGGGGCGCCCGGTTGATGGATTTTGAGCGGCTGGAGACGTGGTGCCGCCTGCGCCGCCCAGAACATTCGGCACAATGACGAAATACCGGTCCGTATCGATCGCCTTGCCCGGTCCGATCGCGGCGTTCCACCATCCCGGCTTTCTCGCCGGTCCGCTGGATGCGCCTGCCGCATGTTGGTCAGAGGTCAGGCCATGAAGCACCAGAACAGCATTATCCTGCGCCTCATTCAGGTGGCCGTAGCTCTGGCAGGCGATCTGGACATCAGGTAGCACCGCGCCGCTTTGCAGTTGCAAGGGATCTGCCAGCGTGATGAGATGCGGGCGGGCATTGAGCCTGTCTTCCAGGCGCCCTTCTGGGTCAGAGCGCAGCAAGGAGCGTTCCCAACTTGTCGCGGCCTGACGCAATGCTGCCGCCCGGGAAGGCCGACGGCAAGGGAACAGGCTGGTGAGGGGCTGTCAGCGCAAGGCCTATGGCGCGGCCATCGATCCGGATCAGCAATTTCTGCGCCTCTAGATCTTCCATGACGTTCAGAACCTCTTCCTCTCTGTGCCCCATGCCGGTCAGGGTCTTGATCACCTGATGCTCGGAGGGGCCATCGTCAGAGAGTTCCAATATCAACCGGTGAATGCCGTCGAAAGACATGGTGACACCACCGGGCCGGCTGTCTTCCACGATCAGGGCCTCAGGCGTGGGCGTCATGGAGAGAACCGGCGGCGGGCCGTTGCGCCAGGCCTTGAGCCAGGCTGTCATGGCAGCGCGCATGGCTTTGACGCCGGGGCGGTCTTCAGGCCCGGTTTCTGCTTCATTTTCAAAGAAATACACCTGCCGGAACAGATGTTCGTCAGACAGTGGATAGGCGTAGCGGTAGCGTTCGGCGGGCTTAAGTTTGAGCTTGTAGGTCTGTTGACGGGTGAAATAGGGCGAATAGCGGTCAAAGCGCAGGGGCACCATGTTGCCGGGCTGCAGATGGGTCAGAGCTGGCACAAGCTCTGCCATCGTTTCGTACCAGCTGTCTTCTTCTCCCGGAAAATGGCTGATGATCGACCAGCTGGAGCGCACGCCGAACTGGCGGCACCACTTCAGCAGCATGATGTTCTGCGCGGCGGTGCAACCCTTTCCCATCAAGGTGAGGATGCGGCTGTCGAGGCTCTCAATGCCGGGCTGGATCCAGATAACACCTGCATTGGCCAGGGCCTTAACCTGATCCTTCTTCAGGTTTGCCTTTGTCTCGAAGAACAGCCGGAAGGGCTTTTTCCGTTCTGTCAGCTCCGGCAGAACCGTCTTGAAATAGCGGAGGTCCATGATGTTGTCGACGGCTTCCACCCGGTCGACATTGTAGCGGGAGGTCAGCGCCGTCATGTCATCGACCACGGTCTCCGGTGCTCTTGCACGATAGGCCATGGACCCGCCATTGAGGCCGCAAAAGGTGCAGTGGCTTTTGGCGCCCCACCAGCAGCCGCGGGAAAACTCCATCGGCAGGCCAGGCTCGATCACACTGCTATAGAGGAACTGGCTCAGTTCCTTGAAATAATCGTCATAATCGGGCAGGGGCAGGTTGCGTGCATCCTGGGTGATGGCTCTTGGCACTCCGTCGCCCTGATCCGTCACCGGATAGCCGGAGAGGCGGTGGACAGGACCCATCACGCCGAAGGGCAGGTCACTTGCCTCAATTGCGCACCCTGAAGCCAGAACGTTCTGAATGAAGGGAACGATGAAACTGTCCGCCTCACCGGACACCACGTAATCCACCCAGGTGAACTGGCTGTGGGTGGTCAGGCCCATGGTGGTTTCGCAATTGGCGCCGCCCAGGATCGTCACCACATCGGGTGCCATTTCCTTGATCCGGCGCAGCAGGGCAAGCGCGGGGACGTGCTGCTGAAAGGTGGATGTGCAACCAACAATGCGTGGGGTCCGGCGCAGGATCTTTTCAGCCGTCCAGTCCGTGAACGCCTGCATCTTGCCCCTGAGATCCATAAGTGTCTCAGAGGTGATGCCGGCACGGCCAAGCTGAGGCGCTTTCTTCTCCATCAGGGCCAGGTAGCGCGCGTGATCGGGCTCGAAATCCGGAAAGGCGGCAGCGCCGAATAGCCAGTCCACCAGAGCGTCTTCCGGCGGAACGGTCTGCAGCACACGGCATAATTCCAGACCAAAGTATTCGGCGAACCAGAGATTGGCATAGATGGACTTGGTGCCAATTCCGGCACCAGACAGGAGAGCTTGAAGCTGGCCGAGAGCGATGGAGGGGCGCTCAAGACCGGAGAGTGGCATGTTGACGAAACAGACATCCTGGCTGGACTGGGGCCGGTCTGACGCTTGGAGCAGTTTGTTCATTGGCTCTCCCGTGGATATCCGCCAGGCACCCTGCATGCCGCAGCGTTCATCTTGGCTTGCGGGGCGAGATTGTCAAACCGTTGGGTGATTTATGGAAAATTTTATGGCTGAGCCAGCGCAGCCGGAAGCAATCTATCGCTGGAACAGAACGGCCACCTTCCGGCAAAGATCTTCGCGTCTTCTCACAAGCCGCGTAGGGTCAGATGTGCGGACCGGAATGAGGAGCGCGCTTCATTTCAGGACCGTATACATTCCTCACCCCAGCATCCTGGTCTTCAGCGCAATGCCGGTGCCTTCCAGGCCTGCGCCCTTATCATGGCAGGCTATCGCCAGGCCACTCAGCCTCGGGTTCTCCCGGCAGACCGCAGGGCCAGCACGGCAAAGATCAAGGCTAGAAGACCCCACAGCATGGCCCCGCTGGTCACATTGCTGCCGTCATCCAGACGGCAGCTCGACGCGGCCTCCGCAATGCAGTCCCGGTTCAGCCAGTAGCGGGTGACGAAGAGATAGGCACAGACCACCGCGAGGCTTGTCCGGATGAGCGCCGGCAGGTGCTGTTTCATGCGACCGTCCGGCTCTCCGCCCTTGTTGCCGGCTGCACCTGGGAAGGATCGCGGCCGATCGCTGTTTTGAACCGGTCTATTCTTTCGAGGATCAGGCCGCGATAGGCCTGTAGGGAGATCCCACGGTCCTCGACTTGCGTCAGACCTCTGGAGACGGGGACCAGCAGATCTCCGGGCCGTGGGCCGCGCAAGGCGTGGATGCTGGCGATATCGCCGCCCTGAGCGCCGAGGCCCGGCGCAAGGATGATCGAGCGGGGCAGAAGATGCCGCAGGCGGCGCCCCTCGTTCGGGACGGTAGCGCCGATGACGGCCCCTACGGGGGCAAGCCCTTCGCCGTCTGGCGCGGCAAGGCCCGCGATCATATCCGCGACACGATCCGAAATCTGTCTGTTTCCGGCCATTTTATCCTGGAGCCAGCCCGCACCGGGATTGGACGTGCGGCACAGGACAAACAGGCCCTTGCCGAAGCGTGTGACGCAGTCGGCGAAGGGGGCGAGGGTGTCCGGCCCCATGAGCGGGTTGACGGTCAGGCAATCGGCCTCGAAGTCTCCGCTGCCGCCATGTTCCGGCGGAGTCAGATAGGCGCGCGCGTAGGCGCTTGCGGTCGCGCCGATATCCCCGCGTTTGGCGTCCAGAATAACGCCTATGCCAGCGGCTTTTGCCCTTTTCATGCCGGAGGAAAGCGCGTTCAGCCCGGTAAGGCCACCCGCCTCGAAATAGGCGGCCTGGAATTTGACGAAGCCGACATGCCCTTCAATGGTTTCCAGAAGAAAATCGGTAAACCGGCCAATCCAGCCGGAACCGTCGTCCTGCTCGAAAAACCGGGGCAGATCGGGAAGGGAGGGATCGATGCCGGCGACCAGATCGCCGTATCTGGCGGCATTCGCCTCGACAATCTCCACCCAGGTTCTGGAAGATGTTCCGGAAGGCATAAGTCCCCCTTGAGATCGGATCCGCAGCCGGTCAAGAGTACTGGCTGCACCTGGAGGAAACAAGATGACGATGAGACCCTTTGAATTCCGCACGGTTCCGGCCATGGAGGTGGCCTGGGGCGGGGCGCAGCGGTTGGGGGAGATTCTCAAGGCCCGCTTTGAGGCCAGCAATGTTCTGCTGGTCACAGACGCCGGTCTGGTCAAGGCCGGGCTGATTGCGCCGGTCGCGGAAAACATGAAGGCCGCCGGTCTCACTGTCACCCTCTTCGACAAGGTGGTCGCAGATCCGCCGGAACATGTGGTTCAGGCCTGTGTGGAAGAGGCGCGCAAGGCGGGCGTTGATCTCGTGGTGGGGCTGGGCGGCGGCTCGTCCCTGGACATCGCCAAGCTGGTGGCGGTTCTGCTGACATCCGGCCAGCCGCTTTCCGAAATGTACGGCATCGGCAATGTGACGGGCGGTCGTCTGCCCATGGTTCTGGTGCCGACGACCGCCGGGACCGGTTCGGAAGTCACCAACATCTCCATCATCACCACGGGCGAGACCACCAAGATGGGTGTCGTCTCGCCGCAGCTTTATGCCGATTACGTGCTGCTGGACGCGGAGCTGACCGTGGGCCTGCCGCAGATCCATACGGCGGCCACCGGCATTGACGCCATGGTTCATGCCATCGAGGCCTATACCAGCGCCCACAAGAAGAACCCGCTGTCCGATGCGCTGGCCCGTGAGGCGCTGCGCCTGCTCGGCGCCAATCTCGTTACCGCCTGCCAGGACGGCACCAACCGGGCCACCCGCGAAGCCATGCTGCTGGGGGCCACGCTGGCCGGTCAGGCCTTCGCCAACTCGCCGGTGGCAGCTGTTCATGCGCTCGCCTATCCGCTCGGCGGCCACTATCACATCCCCCACGGCCTCTCCAACGCCCTGATGCTGGGCCCGGTGCTGCGTTTCAACGCCAAAGCCGCCGCGCCTCTCTATGCGGAGCTGGCCGATGTGCTGGGCGTGTCCGGCGTAAGGTTATCGGAAGGGGGCGACGCCGCCACCCGCTCCAGCGCCTTCGTCGCCCATATGGAACAGCTGATGAATGACAGCGGCGCCCCGCGCCGTCTGCGCGATGTGGGCGTGACCGGCAACAGCCTGGCCATGCTGGCGGCAGACGCGATGAAACAGACGCGGTTGCTGGTCAACAACCCTGTGGAAGTGCGCGAGGAAGATGCGCTGGCGCTCTACCAGGAAGCGTTTTGAGGGGGGCTTCCAGAAAGATTTACGACGGACTGTAGATGTAGTAATGTAACTACAAGTTTTCCAGCCGCAGTCAGGAGGTCTTCATGACCGTGACCCGTCTTTCCAGCCGGGAATTCAATCAGGACGTTGGCCGGGCCAAAAAGGCTGCGGCAGAGGGACCGGTGGTCATCACCGACCGGGGCAAACCTGCGCACGTTCTCCTGACGATCGGCGACTATGAAAAGCTGACTGGCGGAAAGAGAAGCCTTGTCAAAGCTTTGACAATGCCTGGTCTGTCAGGCATCACCTTCGAGCCGGAACCGGTGCGGATAGAAAGCCGTCCAGTGGACCTGTCCTGAATGTTCCTGCTCGATACGAACGTCATTTCCGAATTGCGCAAGACCGGGGATGGGCGTGCAGACCCCAATCTCATGGCCTGGGTCGAGGAGAAGAGCGCGGACAGTCTCTATATTTCCGCAGTCACCTTGATGGAACTGGAGATTGGTATCCTGCGGGTAGAACGGCGCGACCCCGAACAGGGCGCGCGGCTGAGAGACTGGATGGACACCCGCGTGGTGCCAGAGTTCTCGAACCGGACGCTGCCCGTCGACGCATCCGTCGCAATCGCCTGCGCCCGCCTGCATGTGCCCGATCCCCGCTCCGAACGGGACGCGCTGATCGCCGCCACCGCGCAGGTGCATGGCATGACCGTCGTTACCCGGAACGTTTCAGATTTTCAGGCAACCGGTATCAGGCTGCTGAATCCGTGGGAGGATATGGCGTGATCTGGTCTATTCTTCATCCGGAGCGTGAACACAGCTGCATAATTCAGATAAGGACTGTCGCAAAGCATCTGTGTGAGTAACGCTACATCAAGGTCAGAACGCCAAAGAAACGACGGCTCCGAGGAGTGCTTAAATAGAACCGTGCTGGACAAGCTCTTCTGAGTGAAGATGCGAGAGACGTTCTACGACAGCGTCGAAGTCCTGAAGGTCGATCTCGCCTCCTTCCTCATTCACGAAACCACTCACATCTGGGCAATCGAAACGATCATGTCAATCGCGAGCTGAGAAGATTAATCGGAGACTTTATTTTGATGAGTTTTCCGTATTGTTATCCGCGATATTTTTTATCCATGTCGCAAAGTCGTGCTTTGCATCTGGATTATACCACTCGACCAATGCAAGTATGATTAGTAATGCAGAAACTGCTTTGCCGGCGGGAGTCCAAATGTATTTCTCCCATACAAGTCGCGCAGAACCACCATTAACGTCCCACCATTTGGCGTTCGTTTTAAGGTGTCCGGAGATTTCTGCTTCAAGCAGACTCGAAATTACGTCGACTTTTCTCAGTGTGCTTTGATGCAATGCGATAAATTTTCGATCCTTGAAAGCGTATGCCTCATCTTTTCCAGACAAAAAACCGATGTCGGTTATGTTATTGATCTTCATGATGCTCTCGAGGCGGGGATGATCTGCGTAACGCTTGCCGTATCTTGCTACAAACATGCGCGCTAGATCATACTTTCTTTCGTCAGGTATCTCTGTTGGTGTGCCTCCCAAGACCTTATAACGGTGTTCAATAGCCTGAAATCCATAGTTTATATCGCGCATATTCCAGTGCACCCAAAGTGCATGAGCCACATGCTCCTGAACATAAGCAAAAAACTGATCCAGGAGTTCTTTCTCAATATTGTCATAGTTATCCCATGCATCCACACCAGAAAACTTTGGAAGTTCCGAGACTTGGTGGATCGAGAAAGAACGAGTCTGTGCGCTTCCGAGGTTGCGGCAGGCAATCGAAGTTATTCTGGGTGTGCGGCCGTCTTCAGAGTCATAGAAACTCTCGCAGGAATAATGTATCAGAATCACTTGATCTTTTTTCTGATGTAGTAGCGAAAATCTCTGTTGAGCTACGCGTTGGTTTTCTACAAAAGACAAAATGTTTCTCCGCATTACACTTTTGGCAAGAATATACAACCATGTGGCGATCTGTCATCCGGAACCGCAGAGCTATTGCAGCTTATTTAGAGAAGAGATTGGTGGAGTAGGACCATTGAGTACCAATTGAACAAGTGACAAGGATGGACGGCAGGGCCTCGCCGAACCCCCATCACCCCGCCTCCGCCTTCAGCCACACCTCCAGCGCATGCATGCCCGGTGTGGCGGGTTTGAGGCTTGGGCGGGTGAGCCAGTAGCGGCCTTTGGAGATCTCTGTGCGGAAGGGGCGGACCAGGCGGCCGCTTTGAAGCTGCGCTTCGAACATGCGCCAGGGCAGAAGCGCCACCCCATAGCCGCTGGCTGCAAGCTCGGCCATGGCAATGGAGGAAACGAAGGTCAGGCTGGCCTGTTCAAGAGTTCCTTCCGCCCCCAACTTCCGCGACCCAGGCGCAGGGCGCTGCGGCAATCATCCTGCAGATCGCCGCCTCGTTGATCCCGAGTTCCTGCAATTGCTGCCGGGAAGGATGGTTTTCCCTCACGGACCTGCACACATCAAAGACCGCCGCAACATCGGCCTCCCGGGCAGGTCTGATCGTGAGAGACACAGGCATTCCCTTATCCTTGAAACGGGTACCGGATGCATAGCATATGGTTTCTGCCGCATGGGGTGCTGGCCCCCTCATTGGCGGGGAGTTTGAAGGCGGAATATACTGGCCGGGAAATGTTCATTGCTGCAGACCTGCGGAGCCTTCATGAAAGTTGCTGTTCTTGATGACTGGGCGAAAGCCGCCCCTGCCATGGCCGACTGGGCCGGGCTTGAGGTTGACGTCCGTTTTTTTGATCAACCGCTCGGAGAGGGGCTTGTCGAGGCGCTTCAGGACTTCGATGTGGTCTGCCTGATGCGTGAGCGTACGCCCTTTCCGGCAAGTGTCATCAAGGCCTTGCCCCGGTTGCGGCTGATCGTGACCACTGGCCCGCGCAATCTCAGCATTGATGTGGCGGCTGCGAAGGCACAGGGGGTCACCGTCTGCGGCACCCGCTCGCGCAAGACCACCACGTCGGAGCTGACCCTGGCCCTGATGCTGATGCTGGCCCGCCGCCTGCCCCAGGAAACCGGCCTTCTGGCCTCTGGCGGCTGGCAGGGCGCCCCCGGCCGCGACCTGGCAAGCCTGCGCCTGGGGCTGGTGGGGCTCGGCAATGTGGGCACCCAGGTGGCCGTGCTTGCCAAGGCCTTCGGCATGGAAGTGGCTGCATGGTCGCCGAACCTCACCGGGGAGCGCTGCCATGCGATCGGCGTCGGCTTTGCAGGCAGCTTGACGGATCTGACGGCCGCAAGTGACGTTCTCTCTGTCCATATGGTGCTGTCGGAGACGACCCGGGGCCTGATCGGCGCGGAGGCCTTCGCCGCCCTGCCGGAAGAGGCGATGGTTCTCAACACCTCCCGCGCCGGGCTGATCGACCGGGACGCCCTTTTCGAGGGCTTGCGCAAGAAAAGACCCGCCCAGGCGGCCATCGATGTTTTCGAAGAAGAGCCTTTGGCCGCAGACGATCCCTGGCGCGCCGCGGCAAAGGAATTCGGCCCTCGACTTCTGCTGACGCCGCATCTGGGCTATGTCACCGAAGACACCTGGCGGCTGTTCTATCAGGACACCGTCGAGGCTATCGCCGCCTTCCGGAAGGGCACGCCGATCCGGAGCTTGACGTGAGGTTTGTCCACTGGTGTCCGGTTTAGACATCTGTTCCAGATACACCGGCAACTCGGCTTGCTCCTGCCTCTCTCTTGCGGGGGATATGCCGCCGAATGGGGGCAGAGGGTGTATAGGCCTCTCCCCCCCCCCCCCCCCGGAACATTGCAGCTTTTTGCTGAGTATGCCGCGCGGCTTTCGTGTCTCATCAAGTTTTGAGCCGGAAATGAGATTAGATTTCATCATCTTGGATGAAATCCCGGAAATTAAGCCGGAAAGCAGTGAGGCTTGCCGGAAACCGCATTCCGGAAGCGTCATTTCCTTGCTCCTCGCATGAACCTTTTGCCCTGACCGCGTCACTTACCCAAGGAACTGCCCGGACTACCTGAGGCTGGCCTGATGGTGGGTCAGACACTCGGCCGGGATCCGGGCCGGGACTTGGGGTTTGGCGTCATGCGATTGTTGTCTGCTTTTCTGATTGCTCTGGCGATCGCTTCGGTGCCGTTTGCCTGGCACTACGCGCAGCGCGAGCTGGCGCCGGTGCCGCCTGCCGCGCCCGTTGCTGATACCAAGGCTTTGGAAGTGGAAGTGGCGGCGCTGAAGGAGCAGGTGACCCAGCTCCAGGAGCGTGTCGACGGTCTGGACATCCGCACCTCTCTTGGTCTGAGCCGGGGGGGGGCGGAAGAAGAGCCTGCGCCGGAATCCCCCAGCGCTTCCGACAGCCTGAAGGAGTCCTTCGCCCAGGTGGTGCTGATTGCCGACCGCCGGGCCGCAAACGAAGGGCTCACCGTAGCCTCGCCGTCGTTCCTGCAGGACCTTTTGGGCCTGCCGCGCGAAGGTTTGACGGACGACTGCCAGTCGGCGACAAATCCGGCGCTGAAGGACCTCTTGAAGACGGAGAATGTCGGGCCGATCGATGCCCGCATGCTGGAGCCTGCGCTGGTTTCCCTGCGGCAGGTCTTTGCCAATGTTCAGGTGTTCGAACCGGAGCTTTATGCCCGGATCAAGAGCGCGGGCTCCTTGTGCGTGCGCCGGATTCGCGGTTCGATCACCTCTGCCTCCTCCCATGCCTATGGGCTGGCCGTGGACATCAACATCGACGGCGTTCTCGACACACTGGCCGATGGCCGCACGCAGCTTGGCCTGATCCTTCTGGCGGATTTCTTCAAGAAGGAAGGCTGGATCTGGGGCGCGGGCTTTGGCCGGGAGGATTCCATGCATTTCGAAGTCAGCCGCGAAAAGCTGCTGCAATGGCGCCGGCTCGGGGAAATCTGACCCGGTCGGCATTTTTCTTTTTGCCTCAGGCTTCAGGCCAAGACACCAGAGAGGATCTCCATGGCCAACAAAATTGCCGCAATCCGCTATCCCAAAACCATTCAGGATCTGGTCATGGACCCGGATTTGCTTGAGGTGTTCTACCCCTATGCGACGAAGGCGCCGCAGGTCTGGAACATGGTCAGCTTCGTGGATGAGAAGCCGAGCCCCAAGTCCATCTACAGTGTCTATCTGGCGCCGGATGCGTCCCTTCCCGTGCCGGTCAATGGACGGCTGTCTGCGGAGGTGAAGGCGTTGCGCGCGCGTGAGGAAGCCGGTGAGGCGGCTGACTGGGCGCCTCTCACAAAGGCCCTGGAAAAGGACTTCGTGAAGATCCTCAACAGCCAGGTTCTCCCGGCCTTCTACAAGAGCAAGCGGTTCGAGGCCTTTCACAGGGATAATGTGCTCAGCGCCGCCCGGGACGCCATGGACAGTCCTCAGACCGTGGCCCGCAAGCTGAAGGTCAGGAATGTCAAGCAGCTCGAGTCCCTGATGATTGCCGTCACCCTCAACGAGATGGAAAAGGCCGGGCCCCTGGCTGACAAGCTGATCCGGGCGGAAAAACTCTCCATCGACAAGAAGACGCTCCTCACTGCTCTGAAGAGCGGCAAGGTTCCTGCGGCCAATGCGAAGCCCAAGACCATGAATGTGACGCCGGAAAGCCTGAGCCGGTGTGGGTTTAGCAAACCAAAGGACAAGACCCTGCAAAAGGCGGTCAAGGAGCTGGTGAAGGCTGTTCACGAAAACGATCGTGTCCTCTTCCTGTCTCTTGCCAAGAACCTCTGCGGGCTTGAGCCGAGGGATTCCCCCATCGCCAAGATGAGTCCCCAGATCCTCCTGAAGACGCTGTTCAAGGCCAAGGTCCTGAGCAAGTGACCTGGACCGGCTGGAAGGGGAGGAGGAAAGTTCCCTGCTTCTGAAATGGCCCCAGGCAGCCGGGGCCTGAGCGTGATGACAAACCTAAGGCTTCAGGACGTTCTCCCCGTGCCGTCCCGGCCTTGAGCCGGGATCTGTCTAAAAAGTCTATTTCTTTCAATAGAATAAATGGCGAAAGTTCCCGGATCTCCGCTTCGCTGCGCCCGGGAAGCGCGTTGGCAGCTTTTGTAAGAAGTCTCAGGTCCCGGTTTCCCGGAACCTGTTGACATCCATAGCCTCAGGCCGTGATCACCTTGAACTGCTTCAGCAGCTTGATCAGGCCGTCGAAACTGTTCTTGCCTGCCATGCTCGTCTTCGGCTCGACGTTGAGCACCTTCTTGTGGGCCGCGCGGGCGGCAACAAGGTCTTCCGCCATATAGGCCTCAGCCATTTCCCCGACCGCGTCGCGCAGTTTTTGTTCTCCGGCCTTCTCGAAACCGCAGAGCTTCAGCTTCCTGATGCTGGCATCGGACTTGGGGGGCTTTCCTACCTTGGCGTCTTTGCCGTTCTTGGCCTTGGCGCCGTCCGCCTTGAGCTTCGCGCTTAGCTTTGCCGCTTCCGCCTTGCGGCCCAGGGGCTGGGCAATCAGCATTTCCTGAAGCGTATCCACGTCGGTAATGCCCATCTTGTCGGCCACCTTCTTGGGGTCGCCGATCTTCTTGAGGGCAAAGGCGCGGGCCTTCTTGTCGTGATAGATTTCAAACAGACGTCTGGTGTAGAAGACCGGCAGAACTTCCTTTTTGAAATACTGCTCGATCCACGAAACTGTCAGTTCGGTAATGCCTTGCCAGGACTTCGGATCGTCGCTGCCGCCATTCTTCATAAGGTCGGTGATGTGCCTGCGGATGCGGTCCGGAACCTGGAAATACCCGGGCGCGTCGTCTGCCAGATATTCGGTATAGGCCCGGCTTGGTTTGGGGGGCGAGCGGTAAAACCGCACCATGTTCTGATAGGGCTTGATGCCCTTAAAACTTCCGATCATCACGGTGGTCAGTTCAGAATCCTGCACCACGCCCTTGAGCGTGTCGGGATATTTCAGACCGTCAATTGTGTATGGCATGGGGTTTCCTGTCCTTCCGGCGCTTGTGAGGACAGAGCCGCGTCAATTGCTTGACGGGCCTGGCTTCCCTGAGAGCGGGGAAGTCCTCCCCGCGGTTCAGGGAAGGAGGCTGCAAAGGCATATCCTGCTGCTGTGTAAGTGCCCGGAAGCGTCCGCAAGGTTCATCTGAACGGCGGTTTTGCCGCCGGAGGTCAGTCTCCAGGTAAGCAGGAAAAGCCTGCCGCCCGCCTCAGGCGCAATTGCACATGGAGCACATGTCGAAGGGTTCCATGTCGAGGGCTACTTGCAGTCCGGCGTGGAGGGCCATCACCAGGTTGAGGAAGGGGGCTATGGCGAGTTTCGGCGGGGTGAATTGAGCGATGGGCATCGCAAAGCTGGAAGAGCCCGCCATGCTTTCCCCAAGCTGGATGTCCTCGAGCTTGGGCAAGGTCAGGAGCAGGTTGTTGAGCCGCAGGGCGCCGAGCGGGATGGGGACCTGGAACTTGCTCCACACCGCCAGCATCCGCTCGATGGTGGAGATGGTCATGGGGGAGAAGCCGTCACCGAAGGCCTGGTTGATGGTGGTCAGTGCTTCCAGCACCAGCGCCAGCTTCTGCAGCAGGGGCGTGGGGACGACGAGGTTCGGCGGAGACAGTTTCGCAAGGCCCATGAGGTGGTTCTGAAGAGCAGGCATCGCCCCGGCATCGCCGAGCGGCGGCAGATTCAGGGCCTGGTTCATCTTCAGAAGACTTGGCAGGCCTCCCAGAAACTTCGCCATGGTGATTTGCGGCCGGGTCAGAACGGTGCTGAAGCTGGTGAAATAGGGCGCGGGCGGAAAGGCCGTCATGGCGATCGGGTCGAGGCCCATGGCCTGCAGGTCGATCACCAGCCTGGCGATAATCGCGTAGTTGACTAGGGGCTGGAGCTTGAGGCTCGTCAGCCAGCCGAGCCGGGGCCAGACATTGTTGACCAGGCTCGTGGCTGCCTGCTGCATCTGCATTTCCAGCATGGGCAGATTGTCCAGAACGAAGTTGCCAGCGACCAGCGACAGCATCATGGACAAGCCGATCATCGGCCCGCCGCCAAAGTTTACATTGGGCATTGCAACCGGGTTCATGCCCGCGGCGATCTGCACATCCAGACGGCTGGCCGGATCGAGATTGGGCAGGGCGGCGGCCAGCTTCAGCGACAGGGGCACGGACGGGAACATCGGGGTGATGCCCGGTATGAACATGTTGCGGGCGGCGTCGGCCGGAACGGTGCAGAAACAGGGCATTGGGATCAGACCTCCACGGCGATCACCGACACATTGTCGGAAGCGCCGCCTGCCAGGGCGACCGACAGCAGGCTCCCGGCGACGGTTTCGATGGGGTGGCAGGTGAGATAGTGGAGCAGGGTCTCATCGTCGGCATAATGGGACAGACCGTCGGAACACAGCAGGAACCGGTCACCAGGCAGGATATCCCCCCGGCGCTTGTCGATCTCCAACTCGCTGCCGACCCCGACCGCGCGGGTTATCTGGTTGCTGCCCGGGCAGGCGGCTGCCTCCTCCCAGGTCATGCGCCCCTGTTCGACCAGTTCGCCCACGACGGAATGATCGAAGCTGATCATGCTGAGGCTGCCCTGGCGCAGCCGGTAAAGACGGCTGTCCCCCGCCCACAGGCACATGAAATGCTGCTCCGACAGGACCAGGAGCACCACGGTGGCGCCAATGGTGCCATGGGCCCGGCGCTGCGCCTCGGCCTTAATGGCCTCATGGGCCTCGAACAGCGCCCGTCTCGCCTCCTGCATCACGCTGGCCGGATCCAGTCCGCCGGGTAGCCGGTTCAAGGCCTCAACGACGGTCTGGCTGGCAAAGTCGCCTCCGGCGTGTCCGCCCATGCCATCGCTGACGGCCCAGAGGCCGAGGTCCGGGCGGGCAAGGATCGCATCCTCGTTGACCTTGCGCACGAAGCCGGTGTGGGTCGTGGCGCTGTGGCCTCTTGTGTCCTTGAGAAGGCTGCCGGTCATCCTGAACTTTCCGGGTTTGGCGTACGGGTTGAAAGGTCCGGGGCGGCAGGCTGCCAGCAGGGCGCCTCCAGATCGAAGAAGGCCGATGCCAGATCGGCTCCTTCAGGCAATCCCGGCACCAGAATGAAGCGCTCCGTGCCTTGATAGGCGGAGATCCAGAGGCTGGTGGTCAGCGGATCGGGAAGGGAGGCGTTCCCAGTTGTTTCGATGGCGTTACCCCCCTCTGCCCCCTTTGGGGGCATCTCCCCCGCAAGGGGGGAGAAGGGCGCTGCGGCAAGGATCGAAGATGTGCCTGAGCCTCCCGTACCGGCCCCTCTCCCCCCTTGCGGGGGAGATGTCAGCGCAGCTGACAGAGGGGGGTGATCTTCCTCAAGCAGGATGAGCTGCGCAGGACCGGCAGAGCTTACCTTCAGGACCGGGCTGGCCTGCGCAGAAGAACCGGGCGCCAGCATTTCCTGAAGCTGGTCGAGGGGCAGGGCATCTGATGGCGCCTGCCGCCTTTGCTTCGTCATCTGTGCCACGGCCTCTTCAAGCACGGAGAGCTTGGCCTCCTCGTCCAGCATGGCAAGGGCAGCGTCCTCAAGGGCGGGGAAGATAGGATCCAGCAGATCGTAGGCGTCCACGGCGCTCATGGGGCCCTCTCCGGTTTCCTGGCCTTCCAGGACAAGGCAGAGGGGGAACTGGCGCCCGACCCGGTCGACGCTCGGCATGATCACACCGGCGCAGAGTGCGGGGCCGAGCACACCGGCAGGGGCTGAAAACCGCCAGATCGGCGCGGTCATATAGGCCGCCTGCCACTCATCTCCCAGAGCCTGCCGGCCTGCCGTCAGCAGTTCCTGGAGCCACTGGTCCAGACTGCGAACGAGACCCGCCGACAGGCCGGAGCGGATGAAATCGCCGGTGCAGGGCACCTTGCCATACCATCCGGCCTGCCACGCGGCTTTGAGGATGCCCCCGTCCTCCATCACAGCGAGCTCGGGCAGGAGAAGTTGTTGAGCGCGGTGATGGTGAAGGGGTTCAGCGCCGAGCCTGCCCGCAGCTGGAAGATTGCGATGCGGCCGCCGAGGTTGAAGATCACCCGGTTGCGGTCCGACACATTGGTGCGGCGGACTTCAGCTGTGTCCAGCAGGCGGAACCAGGCCCAGGGGCCTTCCCGCTGGATGGTGTTGTTCAGATCGGAGCGGGCAGGGGAAACGGTGACGCGGGTGCGTCCGCCGCCGCCCTGACCCGGCCAGACCAGCGGTGTCACTTCCGGCGGGCCATGGGCATAGGTGACCGGCTGGCCGTCGATCTCCACCACCACCTGTTCCACATTCGGATCCAGCGCAACGGGCTTGATGTCGAAGGTGACCGAGGGCAGGCCCGGGGCCAGGAAGAAGCTGTCCCGGATTTCCCGTGCCTTCTGGAACTGGGAGATGACCGCGCTGGAGATGCCGATGTCGACCCCGTTTACCCGGCGCAGCCGCCAGGGATTGGCGGAGGTGTCAACGAAGGGAGCAAGGTTCTCCTTGAAGAAGCCGTCGATCAGGCCATCGGGCGCGAACAGCTTGCCGAAGTCCTTGATAGCGATGTCCGCCTTGGCCTGACGGTCGACCGGGTAACGGCCATTGATCGCCTGTTGGCAGAAGGGCAGCACATCAGCCTGCCACTTGATGTTGAGGTCCGTGCGGGCCCCGCCAACGGCTGCACCGGAAGAGGCAGCCACCACCTGCGCGGTCCAGCGTTGCAGCGGGTTCGGCAACTGGGTAGTGAGCACTTCCAGCTGATCGGAAGCCGTGGCCTTCTGGCCCACGATGGACGCGCCGGAATCCTGGCCGAGCGACAGTCGGTTCAGCTCGTCGAAAACCGCGCTCATCCGCTGCATAACCTCGTCGAGGCGGGACGGTACGCCGCCCCCGGCAATCACATCATGCAGGGTCGCAAAACGCTCCTCAACGAACGCGCCGGGAATGGCAGGCTGCGCTCCGGAGTCCGATGCCGGAATGGCGGAGGACAGGGCTGCGACCGCGGACTGCCCCTGGGCATCGAGGGCGGAGACCACTTCGTCGCGGACGAAACTGGCCGCTGCGGATGCCGCGCCACTCTTCACCGCTTCGGTGCCGGGAAGCTGTGTCAGCCGGGTTTCCTTGTCCACCGCATTGAGGATGTTGCGCACCGGAGATGTTGGGCCGGACAGGACGTTGACCACCTGGGTCGCCTGGCCAAGGCTTTCCATCGGAATGATGTCCACATCCGCGAGCAGCTCATCATAGCGGGACACATAGTCGTTTTCATAAAGCGCCAGCACATCACGGCTGAGGCGGCTGAGCGTTTCCGGAGTCACTTCCTCGGCCTTCGGGCCAAGAACAAGCTTCTGGAACTTTACCCGGTCCTCGATGGTGGCAAGTTCGGGCAGGAAGTAGGCGTGGAAGCCCTCATAGGTGTAGACGCCTTCGACACCCGCGCTCAGCGGCTTTCCGGAGGTTCTGATGAACACACGCGACACCGCGGGACCGCCTGCATCGGTGATGCGGAAGGGCGTCAGGCGCTGGGTTGCCGGAGACTTGACGATGCCCTGGTAGATCCGTTCGGCCAGCGGGGTTTCCGCCAGAAGGGACTGGATCTGGTCGACCAGCGGCCCGTTGAGCCCGATGCGGCGCATGGGCTGGTTCAGGAGTTCGTCCAGATGATCGGCAAGATCGGCCTGAAGCGCGTCCTGCCCCGGATATTCCAGCGCCCAATCCGCCAGCATCCACTGCTTAACCGTCGCCTCATCCATCGTGCCCTGTAGGCCCAGCATCAGATAGACCTTGAGCGCTTCGAACAGGAAGTCGGTGTTGTTGATGTTCGCTTGCATCTGCTCTTCAAGGCGGAACAGCATGCGCGGCAGAAAGAGGGAATTGAGCGCACCGCGATAGGCTTGCGCGGATTCCGTGCCGATGGCATCGCCCTGATAAAGGCCGAAGGTCAGCTCGACCGGCGGCTCCGGATCGCTGGCCGCCGGATTGCCCGGCAGGTCGCGCAGGGTGTTGAGGGCCGGAACGATGGGTGGAAGATCGTCATCGGCGATCGGGTTGCCCGGGATTTCCTTCGAGATCTCGCGGAACTGCTCCACCTGAGCCCTTGCGCCGGCCACCAGATCCAGATTGCCCAGATAGCTGTTGGTCCAGACCGCGGCGGCACCCGCAAGGCCCACCACACCGGCGGCCAGGGCACCGCGCTTGATCCAGCGGTAGCGCCGCTCGACCACATCATCGGCGGAAACGAGGCCGGACTCCTGGAAGATGACGCCATTGAGCAGGCGGGTGAGGAAATAGCTGCGCCCCTGGCCCCGGCCGGTGCCGATGGCCTGACGCCCGATCCCGAAGGTGCGGGACATGCCCATCATCAGACGGTCGATGGGGGTGCCTTCCTGGGTGCCGGAGGTGAAATAGACCCCCCGCAGAAGCTGGCTGTCCTCGTAGCGGCTTTCCTGGAAAATATCCGTGAGGAAGGCCTTGGCCACGCCGTGGAGCGAGGCGATCTGGGAGGGGAAACCGGCAATCAGGCTGCGGCGCTGGTAATCGGTCTCGGCCTGCATGCGTTCAAGGCTCAGGCTGGACAGCTGGTTAACCAGCGTCTGGAACTCGGCATCGAAGGCGGCGACCGGATCGCCTTCTTTGGAGGCCTTCTCGAAGGGCAGGGTGAAACCCCAGACCTGCTCGCGCTCAGTGGTGCCGAGATTGTCGAAGAACTCTTGGAAACCGGCGATCAGATCCGCCTTGGTGAGCAGGATATAGACCGGGAACCGGACACCTAGACGTTCGCGCAGCTCGTGCAGGCGGACCCGGATGGCACGGGCATGGGCGCGGCGGCCTTCCTCGTCCAGCAGGGAAAGGTCCGACAGGCTGATGGCCACCATCGCACCGTTCACCGGCTGGCGGCGCCGGTATTTTTTCAGCATGTCGAGAAAGCCGCTCCAGGCCTTCGCGTCCGCATCCTTGTTGCTGTCCTGGGTGGTGTAGCGCCCGGCGGTGTCGATCAGAACCGCCTCGTTGGTGAACCACCAGTCGCAGTTGCGTGTGCCGCCAACGCCGCCAATGGCTGTCTTGCCCATGCGTTCGGCCAGGGGGAATTGCAGGCCGGAATTGACGATGGCGGTCGTCTTGCCCGCGCCCGGAGGGCCGATGATGATGTACCAGGGCAGCTGGTAGAGATAGCGGGTTCTAAAGCGCCCGCCGAGCTTGGACTTGCGCAGGAAGGCAAGCGCTTCGGTGAACCGCTGGCGCAATTCTCCGAGTTCCGCCTCCACGGCTTCCTCATCGCTCCCGCGCGCGGGAGCCGCTGCGCTGGTCGTGATGGCCTCTGTCATCTTCCGGTCGCGGGAGCGGCGGGCCAGAAGGATGCCGAGAATGGCAATCACGGTCAGGGCGGCGACCGCGCCGATGGCGATCAGGCGGCTGCCAGTGCTGTCGAAAGGCCGGATGCCGCCGAATGCGAGCAGCGGGCCGAGATACCAGAGGGTTGCGGCCAGGATCAGGCTGAACAGGGTCAGGAGGCTGATGGGGCTGAAGACGAGGGATCGGATTTTCTGAAGCATGGGTCAGCCTGCCTTCACGAGAATGACTTCGATGCGCCGGTTCTTGGCGCGTCCTTCGGGCGTGTCGTTGGACGCAACGGGTTCCTTGTCCGCCCGGCCTTCGGCGCTGATGCGGCCGTTGTCCTTGAGCGAGGCGGAGATGCGGGCCATCACCGACTGGGCGCGGGCGAGCGACAGCTGGAGGTTGGATGGGAACCTGGCAGTCCGGATCGGCACATTGTCGGAATGACCGGCAACGATGATGCGCCCGGGTTCGTCGTCCAGCGCCTTGGCGACCCGGTCCATGATTTCCTGGAAACGCGGGTCCAGCAGGTCGGAGGCGGAGGCGAACATGCCTTCTCCGGCAATGTTGATGGTCAAGGTGTTGCCCTGGCTTCGGACGCTGACAAGGCCTTCCTTGATTTCCGGTTCCAGGAAGGCGGAAACGGTCTCGATGGTCTCGACTTCCTTTGGCGCGGGTGGCAGCGGCGGCGGTGGGGGAGCCGGGCGGGCCAGTTCAATCGGGCCGTTGAAGTCGAGGGCTGCGATCTGGATGCTAAGCTGCCGGGTGTCGCCGCTGAGCAGGAACGAGAACACGAAGAACATCAGGCAGATGGCCGCAAGCGCCACACCGCTGGCGATGAAAAGCGGCGTCCAGACCGACAGCAGCTTGTGCCTGATGCCGCTGCCCTTCCAGTGCGGAGCAAGGGCAGGCTCGGCGGAGCCCCGGTGCGTGCGGATCAGGCGGGCGAGGCCGTCGCGGATTGACAGGTGCTTTTCCGCCCCGCGCTGCGCGACGCGCAGCCGCCCCTCGAAACCGAGGCTGAGACAGACATAGAAGAACTCCAGAAGGTCGAGGTTCTGGGAGGGGGCGCTCTCCAGACGGGTCAGGAGATCATAGAAGCGATCGCCGCCATAGGTTTCCTTGTGGAAGGTGCCGACGATGCTCTGCTGGGTCCAGATGCTCTGGCCGCCCCAGGGGGTGTTGAGCACCACGTCGTCAACGGTCGCGCAGATCGCATAGCGGGCCATGCGGACCATATCCGCCGGAACGCCGGCTGCGAGCGCGTTGTTGCCAAAGGCACGAACCTCGGCAATCACGCTTTCGCGAAGGGCGGCGGGATCGGCATGCTGGGCGCGGTTGCGGATACGGGCAACGAGCGCGAAGAGCGGCGATGCGGCTGCATTCAGCGGGTTCATCCCGGCAGAGGCATTGCTCAGGGGAACCGCCGGTCTGGCAGAGGCGCCGGCCTGGTAGGCGGGGGCTAGTCCACCGGCTACAGGCATGCCTTTGGGCGCGGGCTGGCCATAAGCCTGCGACTGGGGTTGCGCATGCGGCTGGTCATAGGCCTGCTGAGCGCCTTCGGGTGGCGGCATAGGGGTTGGCGCTGCCGGTCTGCGGCCAGCCGGATTGGGCCGGATCACCGTCTTTTCCGTGTCGAACGGTTCGGCAAAGGGGTCGTCGCGGTTCATCGGTCGCTCCTGAGCGTGCGGCGGGTCATCGGATGGCCCACAGTTCCATTTCGAGGTCCGGGAAATCCCCCGCCACGTGGATGGCAAGACCGCCGGAGGTGGTCATCTGCTTCCAGTAGGGGCTGGTGGCGTCGAGCTCGAAATAGACGACACCGGAGTGATAGGGGACCTGGCGCGGGGCGACCGGCAAAGGCCTGAGACCAATGCCCGGCAGGGCCGAGTTCACCAGTTGGCGGATCTCTTCCACCGGGCCAAGCTTGGCCTGGGTCGGGAAGTGGCGGCGTACGCTTTCAGACGGAACGGCAGCCTTTGCCGCCAGCACGAACGTCGCCGACTGCAGCAGGCGCTTGTCGGAGATCATCGCCACCGAGATCCCGTATTTGCGCGGCTCGATCGAGATCGACACGGCGCCCTGTTCCAGCACCGCGCTGAGATGCTGGCGCAGCATGCGGAACACCGGCTGGAATACGTTGGTCAGGTCGTCATGGCGGTAGGCCGGAAACTCGGTGGAGAGCTTTTCCGCCGTCATGAAGGTGGCGAGTTCTCCGGCAAGGCTAACAAGCGCCTGATAGATGACCTGCGGATGCGCATTCTCGATAGCGGTCAGGTGCCGGATCACCGGCAGAGCGCGGTTGACGGAGATCAGCAGCAGGAAATCGGCGATCTCGGCCACACCCTTGGCATTGCCGTTCTGGTTGAGCCGTCCGGCCAGGGCCTCGGCCCGATGGCTGAGCATGCCTTCCAGCTCCTTCAGGAACCCGTGCAGCGGCGGCGCGGCGCGCGCATCCGTGCAGGAAGGGATGAAAGACCGGTCGAGGATGATTTCCCGGTCCTGGCGGACCTCAATGATCCGGGCGATGGGGATCACCATCTGATCCGACAGGTCGTCCAGATCCAGCGCGAACTGCAGACGCAGTTTGCCGATGGCCATCAGCACGCTGCGGCGGTCCATGCCCATGCTGTCCGTGACCTCGATCTCGTCCACCTGATAGCGGGCGGCAGACTTGGGCGATCCGGTCAGGTCCACTTCCGCAGCGCCAGCGCGGCGGATCGGAATGGCGAGATAGACCACCGTGTTCTTGATGCCCCCCGGCACATCCAGCGCCTGGGGATGATCCTCGCGCTGGGGCACCTTGAAGGTCACCCCGTCCGGGGTCAGGCCCGAACAGGATTTCACGGCGATCTTGCCGAGCTTCAGGAGATCCTCGTCGAGTGTCAGCTCCCTCAGGCCCCACAGATAGGGGGCAGCAGCGGCGGCAACGCCGGAGACAAGCGCCTCGACGTAGCGATCATGCTGTTGGAAGTGGTGGGGCTGGAGGAAAAGACCCTCCTGCCAGACAACCTTGTTTTCCCAGGACACGCTCTGAATACTCCTTTGGCCCGAACAGGATTAGCGGACCGAAACCGTGGTGCCGGACAGGGTGGCGCGGACGCGGTTGCCGGAATTGGGCACCAGGCGCTTCACGCCCTTGAATTTCGCCCGGTCGATGTCGCGGAACGCGCCCACGACGCCGATGGCGACCGGCGTGCCATTGACGCTTCTGACGTCGGAGACGGTGCGGCCCGGTGCCAGCTGGAACTCGTCGACGGCGATCAGGTCCGTGCCGAGGGTGGCTTCCGGATTGTTGAAAAGGGAGAAGAAGTCGCTGCTCTGGAAGGTGGCGGGCGAGGCGAGGTAATAGACCTTCACCTTGGCCGGGGCGCCGCCGTTCATGTTGGCAGTCCCCGAGATGGCCAGATCGACCGTGGTGGGCTTGGGCCCGCCGGAAACGCATCCGGCAAGAGCGGCAAGGCTGAAGAGAGCAATGGCTGCGGATTTAAGACGCATGGTGTGTTCCTGTCATAGCTTCTTGAGTTGTTCTTCGTAGGCGCGGGCAAATTCACGGCCGAAGGCCGCCTGGAAGTCGTCCTCGGTTTCCCGGGCGATCTGGGCGTACATCTTCTCGTAGGCCTCCCAGTAGCGGGCCTTCTTGCCGCCGAGCAGTCCGCCCAGAGACGAACTGGATTCGATGCGCAGGGAGAGCTGGTTGGGGTCGAGCCGCATCAGTAAATCCCTGAGGGCGGCTTCCATGCCGGACATCATCGCGATTTCATGGGCGCGGATGTCGGCAAGGGCCTGAGCCGCCGCCGTCTCCGCGTCCAGATAGCCGCGCACGGAGGGGCGGATCATTGCTTCCACCGCCTGTTCCGGGCTGATGGAGAATTTCAGCGGATTGTTGCCGCCGCTGCTGATCATCGTGCGGTTCATCCGCATTTCGCTCTTGATCGCGGCGCGGGTGAGAAGGATCTCGCGCATGCCCGCGACAAGAGCGGCGAAGACCCGGCCCATGCGGGCCATGGTTTCTTCAAGCTCTTCCGCCGGAATGGCGAGATGCCCGGCACCGGCACCGGCCAGAAAGGCGCGGGCCGCCGCTTCAGACCCTTGAGACGGTGCCGGTGCAGCGGCCATGGGAGCCGGGGCAGCAGGCGTCAAGGGGGCCGGAGCTTGGGCCGCAGGAGAGGCTGCAGCGGCCCGCGCCTCAGGCAGCGGCTCTGCGAACGGGTTCGCGGCAGGCTCGGAGAGAGGATCCGGAAAGGCTTCTGGCTGCAACTCGGGCAGAGAGCCCTCAAGCGGTCCATCCAGCGGATCGTCAAAGGGCGCCTGCACCGGCTTGAAAGCTTGAGGAGCCGGGGAAACCTGTTTAACTGGCTGTTGCGCCGGAGCGGCGGGGCTTGCCTGCGGTGCGGCTGCGGGCGGCAGAAGATCGTCCCAGTCGTCCGGTATCAGGGACGATTGCACGGAGGGTGTGGGAAAAAAATCCTGCTGCGTCGGCCGGTGGTCGCCTTCGCTGGCGCCATGGGGCCAGGCGCTCTGCCCCGGCATACCACCCTGCAAGGCTTCGGGCGCTGCGGCAAAGGGATCGTCCAGCCCGAGCGGGGCTCCTGGCGCAAGCGGATCATCCCTGCCGAGCGGGTCGTCAAAGGCGAGGGGATCGGACGGGCGCACGGGCGGCGCCCAGGCTCCGGGATGAGCAGCAGGCTGGCCAGACGGCAAGGACCCATGGCCGGGTGCGTCCAGCGGTTCGCCGAAGAAGGCGTCCCAGGGCTCCGCGCCATTGTCCAGCGGATCGTCCAGGCTGATATGGGCCGGGTCGCGCACAGGCGAGACCGGCGCGTGGCGGCTGTCCTCGGCCGGGGGCAGGGGCTCGGCCGCCATCGCATGGGCCTGGGCCGAGGTGATGTCCACCACCAGCTCGAAGGCGCCCAGGAGCACCACATCCCCATGGCTCAGCGGGGTCGGGATCTGGCCGATCCGTTCGGAGCCATAGTTGAGGAACGTGCCGTTGGTGCTGAAATCGATGATGACGAAGTCACCGGCCCGCTCTTCGATCACGCAGTGGCGCTTGGATAGAAGCCGGTCCGGATCGGGCAGGGATAGGTCGTTTTCCTCGCCCCGGCCAATGGTCAGCACGCCGTCCTTCATCGGGACGGAGGACATGCCGTTGGGCAGGGTTCCGGAATTCATCAGGCGCAGGGTCAGGCTCATGGTCTAGCCTCCAACCAGAACGGTGGGGCAGCCCATGACGATCAGGCCGCCATGGCCGCAGGTGTCCGTCAGGCGGGCCTGGGGCTTCTTGCCGGTCAGAACCGTGACAGAGCCCTTGGCGATCAGGTCGGGCGGGCCGATGCAGACGGCCATTGCCGTCGCGGTTGCCGCCGGCATCTTGCCGATCAGGACGGTCGGGCAGGGCACGACCACCGGTCCGCCCACATGGGGGATGACACCGGTGATCATCGGGCAAACGTGATTGTCGCCGACACGGGCCGCGGGAAGGGTCATGGGGTTTGCTCCCCCTTGGGTGCTGGGCCGGATCCGGCTGCAAGTCCATTGGCGGGAGCAGCGTTGGAACCGGATGAAAGAGTGCCGCTGCCGCCGCGGGCAATGTCCAGGGCGCGGGCAAGCAGCAGCTTGCCTTCCTCTTCCACCTTGTCCTCGTCGTGGAACAAGGCGGTCAGGGCCATGCCGAAGGCTGCGGCACCGACGGCCCCTGCAGGGGCGTCGTAATCTTCCAGCTCACCGGGGCCAAGCGTGCCATCGGCAAAGGACGCGGCCATGGCGCAAAGCACCGTCTCGTCCTCGTTGGTGGCCGTATCGAGAGCCTCGCGGGCCCCGGTTCTGGTCTTCACGCCGGGCTGAAAGACCCAGGCTTCGGCAGCCTTCAGGGCGGGGGGAACCGGGGCGCCTTCGGCCAGCGTGTCGCGGGCGGAGAGGCAGGCCCACCAGGTCGCCTCGCGTGGAGGCAGCGAATGGGCCAGCACCTGCAGCATGTCGATCAAAGCGCCCTTGCCTTCCAGCTCGGCCAGCACATCGGCGACGGAGGCGCTCGCCGGGGCATCGAGCGGGGTTTGCAGCACCGCGTTGCCGCGGGCCAGCACCTTGGCGGCAGGGGCCGCGGGCACCTTGGTCAGGTCTGAAAACCGGTTGGAGCTGGTCATTTGCGGCGTGGTCATCCGGGCCTCCTCAATTGATCATCGTCAGGCTGCCCTTGGCGATCAGCAGCCCTGAGGATTTCAACTGGGTCATGCCGCCGCCTTCGAGCTTGAGCATGCCTCCGCCTTTCAGCTCGGCCTGACCCCTGCCTTCCAGCTTCAGCTGGCCGTTGGCGGTCAGCTTGGCGGTTGCATCGGCCTTGAACTCAAGCTGAGGCGAGGAAATCGTGACCTTCGACGGGGTGATCTCGACCTTGGAGGCCCCGCAGGTCAGCGTGATCTTTGTCTTGGCCGAGATGTCCAGCGCGGCGCCCACATCAATGGTGTAGCTGCTGGAAATGTCTTGGTTCTTCTTGCCCTTGATCGAGACCGCCTGATTGGCCGCCACCTTCAAAAGGTCGTCGGCGCCGATGTCGGTCTTGCGCGACTTGGCGATGGACTGGGTTTCCTCACCCTTGGCGACAGTGAAGGAGTGATTGCCCTCGCGGATCGTCTCGGTCTTGTCGCCGTGAATGGTCTGGGTGTAGGTGCCGCCCTTCTTGTGCTCCAGACCCACGGTGATCTCGGCGTTGTTCTTGATGATCTGCTTGAAGTCGCGCTCGGACTGGAGGCGCACGAACTCGGCGTCCTTCTTGTCCTCGAACACGAGTTCGCTGAAGCCGCCGCCACCCTTGGTGCTCTGGGTCTTCACGCCGCTCTGGGTTTGGTGCGCTGGCAGGGCATAGGGAACCTTGGTTTCCCCGTTATAGACCATGCCGGTGATGATCGGCCGGTCGAGGTCACCATCTTCGAATTGAACGACGACTTCCTGACCGATGCGCGGCACGCCGATCGCGCCCCAGCCCTTGCCGCTCCAGGGTACGGAGGTGCGGATCCAGCAGGAGGAAGTGTCGTCCCGCTTACCTTGCCGGTCCCAGTGGAAGTGAACCTTCACCCGGCCATATTCATCCGTCCAGATTTCCTCGCCCTTCTTGCCCACGACCACGGCGGTCTGAACCCCCGGAAACCGGGGCCAGGGCGTGGTCTGGGGCGCCCGGAACGGCGCATTGACCGGCTGGGTCTCGAAGATACAGCGGTACATGTCCAGGCTGTTGCTGGTGTCGAAGGACAGCTCCGTTCCCAGAATGGCTTCAACGTATTCGCTATCCTCGATATCCGCGTCGATCTGGATCTGGTGGCGGGCGGAAATCACCAGATATTCAGCGTTTTCAGCCTTGCGCGGATGCTTCTTCAGCTTGAACTTGGCACCGGCCGCCATCTGCCGCACATTGCTAACGCCATGCCAGCGCTGGGTTTCGGCGGCAAGGCCCTCGACGCGCACCCGTGCCAGATGCTCGCCGGTGCCCGTGTCCAGATACCGGCCCGGATAGTCGTAGACTTCATAGGACCTGTAGGCGTGGCCGCCGACGGGCAGGGACTTAACCGACCGGAGGTCCGACTTCGGCCTTTCGAAATCATAGTCCTGAAGGGTTACCTTGCCGGAACGGATGCGCTCGCCGCTGCGCCATTCGAAAATGTGGTCATTGGCGCGGCGGTATTCGTCCTCACGGAAATAGAAGTCGATATCCGCATTGTCCTCGATGGCCTTGTGGGTGCTGGAATCATCCGCAAGAACGAGGGTTTCCTTCATCTTTTCGTGGGTGTGGTAATAATAGATGCCTTCTTCTTCCATCAGCCGCGACAGGAAGGCGAAGTCGGTCTCCTGATACTGAACGCAGTAAGCCCGCTTGCGGTACTTGTGCTTGGTCGTGTCCTTGAAATCGGAAAACCCGTGTTTGCCGAAGACATCCTTGATCACTTCGATGACGGTTTTGTCTTGAAAGATCCGGCAGTTTTGGGTGCGTGTGAGGAACCACAGCCAGGGACGGACGGCGGCGCGGTAATAGCCGCGCCCGGCATGGGAGCCGAGATATTCGGCGGCAACACAACGGCCCTGGAAGTAGCGGACCTTGTCCTTGGGCGCGTCGATCTCCAGGCGCAGCCGCTCGCCCATCACCTTCTGCAAGTCGATATCGATGTCCGTGGACATGAACTCGATGGTCGTCTCGGGAATCCGGCTGAGGCCGTCATCCACCTGCGCGCGCACGAGCCAACCCTTGAGCTTGCCGGGCAGGTTCACGCGGGCCTTACGTCCTTCGAGAGTAATATCTTGCGGCATCAGGGTTCCCTTTCGCGGGAGGTGGATCAGTTGGCCTCGGGAGCGGTGAAGACCATCAGTTCGCCGCGCCGTTTCAGGCGCTCGATGATGGCGGGGTGAACGCCCCAGAGGTGGCCCGTTTGCTGCCCCATGGGCATCAGTGCCTGCATATGAAACGACGAGGAAAAGCGCAGGCATTTGACCGGCGCGGGGTAAGACTCCTGTCCCGACAGCAGCGCGTCGAGATGCTCTTCCCCGTCCAGCAGCCAATAGGCGTTGCCAACCTGGCCCAGCAGAACGCCAGCGGTCTCACCGGCATCTGGCTCATGTTCAACGGTCTGCGGTTCCATGCTCATCACAAATCTCCCAAAAGCGCGGCCAGCTCAGGATCCATTTCGCAGTCATCCTCGCTCTCGTCCGTTCCAAATCCGGCCAGCAGATTGTCGAGATCGCTGTCGTCGTCGTCCCCGCCGCCCAGATCCAGATTGAAGCCGTCGTCATCACTGCCCGTGAGGGCGCTGTCGTTCGCATCATCTTCAGCCCCGGCGGCGGAGGTTGGACCTGCTGCGTGACCTGCCTTGGCTTTGGCGGAGGAAGGTGCTGCGCCAAAAGCGATGCTGGTCCCGAAAGCAGCCGAGCCCATGCCCGGAGACAGTTCCCACGGGCCATTCAGTTCGCCCGCGCCAAGGGCCTGGAAAGACCCTTGCCGGACTTCATTGCGGCCCTTGATCGACAGAACCGGCATGAACCCGCGGCTGACCACATCGGCCATGGTGCGGGTGTTCAAGAGGCGCTCGGTGCAGGGCAGGGCCACCTGGTCGCCATACTGGTCGACCATGGTGTGGACCGGGATATCCCCGAGCGACATGACCTCGCCGAGACGCATGGCCTTGCCTGACTTCTGAACAGTGGCAGCCAGCAGGGCGGCGCTCAGGATGACCGGATTGGCCCAGAGCATGCCCTTCACGCCGCTGCGCAGGCTGAATTCCTCGAAGTCGAAAGGATCGACCGGCTCGGTCTTCGCGCCATAGGGCAGACGCAGAAGGAAACGGGGGGAGGCAAGACCCGCGAAGGCTGCCTCCGGCTGCGACCGCATCGTGTCCCAGGCCTTGGCGGTCAGCGGGTGCCGGTCCTTCTTCGGGGTGTCGAGAAAGTGCGAGGAGATGGCGGTGACGAAGGGCGCATTCATCCAGGCCGAAATCTTGGCCATGCGGGCCATCAGCTCCGCATGGGGTGGGGTTTCTTCCAGGGTGTAGAGCCCGAAGACCGCTGACAGGGGGCCTTGCGCCTCGTCCAGCCGTGGCTCTTCTGCCAGCATCCGGAAGAGACCGCTTTTGGCGAGATCGTCTTGCGCAGCCAGATCCGCCGCCCATTCCTCGGCGGAAACGTCATAGAGAACCACTTCCAGCGTTGCGCTGGTTTCGATCCGGCGGGCCAGAAACTCCAGCGAGCGCCAGGTGGATTCCACCGCCTGGAAATCCGGGTGATGCAGGATCGTGCGCATGGCGCCAGACAGGGCTTCGTCAAGGGCGGCCAGCAGGTCTGCCTGTTCCTGGCTGGCGGCAGCAACGATGTGAGGCCCTACGATCCGGCTGATCAGGTCTTCTGCCGGGCTGGCTGTTGCCAGCTTGCCCTGCATGTCACCGATCAGGCTCTGGAAATCGCTCAGCTTGCGGTCCGCGGGAACCGCGCTGCCCTTGGCCCGCTGGCGGGAAGAGCCGCTGCTCTTACCGTTTTCCGCCGCCCAGGTCTTCAGGTCAGATAGAGCGGACTTATCGCTGCGGACGACCCGCTGGCGCAGGGCGGACAGTTCCTCGAAAAGGCCGACATTTTCGTAAAGCTCGTCCGGATGCAGGTCATCCAGACTGGACAGCCGGACCTCGACCCCTGCGCCCTCTTCCCCGATGGGCAGCACCAGGGTGGTGGCAAAACGGGCGATCACATCGTCGATGGTGTCGGCATCGAACTTGATCGGCTTGCGGCTGGCCAGCCCGTCACCGGTTTCCATGTCGCCCCGGCTGGCGCGTCCGGAAAAGTCTCCCAGAAGCGCGATG
Source organism: Roseibium litorale (assembly GCF_014842915.1). Classification (GTDB taxonomy): domain Bacteria; phylum Pseudomonadota; class Alphaproteobacteria; order Rhizobiales; family Stappiaceae; genus Roseibium; species Roseibium litorale. The sequence continues at coordinate 226,200 of NZ_JACYXI010000003.1, forward strand.
CGGAACTTGGTGCGCGGCTTGCCATGGTCTTCCGGCAGGGGGGCGGTCAGGATGCCGAAGGGATCTGCCGGAACGGGCGCTTCCTCCTCGTCGAAGCCCAGCGTCTCGTCCGAAGTGTCGTTGCCGGAAAGCAGGGCGGCCAGCGCGTCGTCGGCGTCACCGGCCATCAGCTCGGCGAGCTCATCGTCTGCCGAGAGGTCCGCCGGGTCTTCCCCGGCCTCATCAAGGGCCTCATCGCCGCCGTCCAGAAGCGAGGACAGAGCGGCGCCTTCGTCATCCGCCGTCAGTGCCGCGAGCTCGGCGTCGAAATCCGTATCGACCTCTGCGTCCGCATCCTCGGAGACGTCTTCGAAGGGTTCTTCCCCCGTTTCCTCATCCGTATCGTCCGAGACAGAGGCGAGAAGCGCGGCGAGGTCATCGCTGTCACTGCTGTTGTCGCCGTCGTCTTCCACCATCAGGGCAGCGAGATCGAAATCCAGATCCGTGTCTGCCTCGGTTTCTGCCTCTGCGTCATCCGGGGTCTCGTCAGACGTCTCTTCGTCTGCCTCATCCGTATCGTCGGCAGCAGCGGCCAGAAGCGCCGCCAGATCCGCATCTTCTTCCTGTGCGTCCAGTGCCTCGAATTCGAACCCGGTGCCCTCTTCGTCCTCTGCGGCTTCCTCGGCAGCGCCGTCCTCTTCTTCGCCTTCGCTGTCGCCGTTTAGAAGATCCTCCAGGCCGGACATGTCCCCGGCGAGAAGGGCGGCGAGTTCATCGTCCGCATCTCCGTCATCGCCCTCGGAAACCTCCTGCGAAAGCATCTCTTCGGTGGGAAGGGCATCACTGTCATCGTCAGCCATCAGGGCCTTAAGTTCGGCGTCGAAGTCCGCTTCCGCCTCATCGACCTCCGGTTCACCGGCTTCGTCAGCGGAGGCGTCGGTCTCCAGACCGGCCAGCATCGCGGCCAGATCTGCGCCGTTCTCCGCCTCCAGACGGCCAAGGTCATCGTCCTCTTCAATGCGCAGCAGGGCGGCAAGGTTCAGGTCGCCATCCTCTCCGGAGGCAGGCACTTCCTCGGGCGCGGACAGCTTCATGCCCTGCAGCACGTCTGCGGTGTTGGTGTCTTCCAGGTCCGTGTCCGGCAGGTTCTCGCTGAGGGTACGAAGACCGGCCAGCGCCTCCGCCGTGCCCGTGTCTTCTGCCGCCTGCGCGACGGGCTGTGCCTTCAGTCCAGCAAGAACATCGGCTGCGGCGTCGGTTGGGACCGTTTCACGGATTGCCTCACCAGCAGCCCGTAATCCGGCAAGGGCGGCCTGCTTTTCCGCGTCGCTGGACGATGCGGCGGGAACAGCGCTGAGGGCCGCGAGCGCCGCAGGATCGCTGATCAGCTGGGCGATCAGGTTTTCCGCGCCGGTCTTGCCGTCCATATAGGTGGTCAGATGTGCCAGCTGGGTGCGGGCTTCCAGCAGTTTGCGTAGCGGCTCGACTTTCCTGGCGATGGCGGCAGGGGTGAAGTCCTCAAGGCTTTCGAAGGTGATATCGACGGCAAGATTGCCCTCGCCGGTGAGCGTATTGGCCACGGTGAAGGCCGCCCGCGGCTTCATCGATTTCATCCGCTCATCGAAACTGTCGACGTCGATTTCGAGGAACTTGCGGTCGTTGACGGAGGCAAGCTCCTCGGCCGGATTGCCGGTCAGATCCGCCATGACCCCCATGACAAAGGGCAGCTGGACGGACTTTTCCGCGCCGTACAGTTCAACGTCGTATTCGATCTGCACCCGCGGCGCCCGGTTGCGCGCAACGAATTTCTGACCGCTCTTCGACATCTGCCGCTCTCCACAAGCTCATCCAGGGGACATGCAAGGCCAGAAATTCCAGCCTGTTCCCTAGTAAGTGCCCGCGCGGCTGCCCGAGGTTCGGGCGGGGAGCAAAAAAAATTGCGGCCTTCTCGCTCAACTGAATCCGTAGGCGAAGTCACCGTTTTCGATGCTGATGGTGATGGCTTCGATCTTGCTGCCGTCCAGCATGCGGGTCAGGAACTCGGTCGAGATTTCCGGCAGCATGGTGTTGGTGACGATGGCGTCGATCATGCGGCCGCCGCTTTCCAGGTCCTGGCAGCGGGAGACGATGGTGTCGACCACCTCCTCGGAATAGCTGAAAGGCACCTGATAGGTGTCCTTCACCCGTTTGGCGATCCGGTCGAGCTGCAGGCGCGTGATCTTGCCGATCATGTCCGGCGAGAGCGGATAATAGGGAATGGCGACCATGCGGCCCAGGAGCGCTGGCGGGAAGACCTTGAGCAGCGGATCGCGCAGGGCCTTGGCCATGCCTTCCGGCTCTGGCATCAGCTCCGGATCGGAGCACAGGTCCATGATCACGTCGGAGCCCGCGTTGGAGGTCAGGAGGATCAGGGTGTTGCGGAAGTCGATCATCCGGCCTTCGCCGTCCTCCATCATGCCCTTGTCGAACACCTGGAAGAAGATCTCATGCACGTCCGGATGGGCCTTTTCGACCTCATCCAGCAGCACCACCGAATAGGGCTTGCGCCGCACGGCTTCGGTCAGGACCCCACCTTCGCCATAGCCGACATAGCCCGGAGGCGCGCCCTTGAGGCTGGAGACCGTGTGGGCTTCCTGGAACTCGGACATGTTGATGGTGATGACATTCTGCTCGCCGCCATAAAGGGTCTCGGCCAGCGCCAGCGCGGTCTCCGTCTTGCCGACGCCGGAGGTTCCGGCCAGCAGGAAGACGCCGATGGGCTTTGACGGATTGTCCAGCCCGGCGCGGGAGGCTTTCACCCGCTTGGCGATCATCTCCATCGCGTGGTCCTGGCCGATCACCCGCTTGCCAAGATGCTCGGCAAGGTTCAGCACCGTGCGGATCTCGTTCTTGACCATGCGGCCAACGGGAATGCCGGTCCAGTCGGCGACGACGGACGCCACGGCCTGGGCATCGACAATCGGCAGGATCAGCGGATCTTCGCCCTGCAGCGCGACGAGGTCTGCCTGTTTGGCGCGAAGCTCTGCCATCAGGGTGTCCCGGTCTACCGGTGCGGCAGTGACTGTGTCCGGACCGGACTCCCTCTCCCCTTGGGGAGAGGGCTGGGGTGAGGGGGCAATTGGGGGCTTATCAGATTCTGCCTCCACCGGCTGGCCGCCTTCCCTGAGCTTGGCGCGCAAGGTCAGGATCTCGCTGACCAGGGCCTTTTCCGCTTCCCAGCGGGCGGTCAGCTCGCCGTGGCGCAGGCTCTCGGCCTCAAGCTCCGCAAGGGCCGTGGCGCGCCGCGCGGTCACGTCACTGCCCGCGTTCTCGTCCCGGGCGATGATCTCCAGTTCGGTCTCAAAGGCCTCCAGTCGGCGCTGGCAATCATCCAGCGAGGCGGGCATGGCATGAAGGCTGATGGCGACGCGGGCGCTGGCCGTGTCCAGAACGCTGACCGACTTGTCCGGCAGCTGGCGCGCGGGAATGTAGCGGGCAGAGAGTTTCACCGAGGCTTCCAGCGCCTCGTCGAGGATCTGCACCTGGTGGTGACGCTCCAGCATGGAAGCAATGCCGCGCATCATCAGCACGGCCTTGGCCTCATCCGGCTCGGCCACCTGCACCACCTGAAAGCGGCGGGTGAGGGCAGGGTCCTTCTCGATATGCTTCTTATATTCGCTCCAGGTGGTCGCGCCGATGGTGCGCAGGGTGCCGCGGGCAAGGGCAGGCTTCAGCAGATTGGCCGCATCGCCCGTTCCCGCCGCGCCGCCAGCGCCCACCAGCGTGTGAGTCTCGTCGACGAAGAGGATGATCGGCACCGGGCTCGCCTGAACTTCCTCGATCACAGATTTCAGGCGGTTTTCAAATTCGCCCTTCATGGAAGCGCCCGCCTGCAGAAGGCCCACATCCAGCGTCAGCAGCCGGGCATCGCGCAGGGCAGGGGGCACGTCACCCCGGGCAATGCGCAGGGCAAAGCCCTCGACCACAGCGGTCTTGCCGACACCGGCCTCGCCGGTCAGGATCGGGTTGTTCTGGCGGCGGCGCATGAGCACATCCACCACCTGGCGGATTTCCTCGTCCCGGCCCATGACCGGGTCGATCTCGCCCACCCGGGCCTTTTCTGTCAGGTCCGTGCAATATTGCTCCAGCGCCGCGCTGCCGCCGAGCTGCGGCAGGGACGACGCGGAGGCAGGCGCGCCGGTCCCGGCAGAGACTGAGCCGTCCTGCGGCGCCAGACCTTCTTCCGGCGAACCTTTCAGGATCTCGTTGAAGCGGGTGGAGAGATCCTCGGCCTTGATCTTCTTGAATTCCGCCGACATGGCCTCCAGCTGGTTGCGCAGGCTGCTGGTCTTGACGATGCCGAGGATCAGATGGCCCGTGCGCACCTGGTTTGCGCCCAGCATCAGGGAGCCATAGACCCAACCGCGCTCCACGGCCTCTTCCAGATGGGAGGAGAGATCGGAGATCGAGCTGGCGCCCCGCGGCAGGCCGTCCAGATAGGCGACCAGCTGGCTGGCAAGGCGGGCGGGATCCAGCTCATAGTGACGGATCAGCCGGTGCAGGTCGCTGTCCTGCCCTTGCAGGATCTGATGGATCCAGTGGGCCAGCTCGACGTAAGGATTGCCGCGCATCTTGCAGAAGACGGTAGCGCTTTCCACGGTCTGGAATCCCAACCGGTTGAGTTTGCCGAACAGGGCAACACGGCTGATTTCGGTCATGATTATTTTCCTATCCGGTCAAGGCCAAATCGCAGGGCGCTGAGGTGCTGTCAGGTAAAGGTCGTCCGCATCGGTTGCCGGGCGCTGGCCGATCCAGCTTGTCAGTCCCAGATCGCCGGACTGGCCCAGCACGGTCGGCGGCACCTCGTCCTGCCGCAGCACCAGGTTCGCTTCCCATTCCAGCGTGTCGCCGGTGAAATTGCGCAGGATCGCCGCCAGCCGCTTCAGGCTCTGGCCACCGGGCAGCAGGCGGCGGTAATCCTCCAGCGACAGCGGGCCGATGCGGATGCGGAACTTTGCCTCCCGCGACCAGACTTTCTCGCCAAGGCTCGCCTGGCCACCGAGCGTGGCCTGGCCCAGCTGCCCCCGGTCGTGGGGCTCCAGATGCAGCCAGCTGCCCGCAAAGCTTTCGATCGAAATCTCTGCCCGGAAGAACTTCTGCAGGATCGACTTGAGCCCCGCTTCGCTGCGCGGGGTGCTGGCCAGAAGGCCGGCAAAGTGGCGCTTCGCCAGATCCGGCATGGCGTCCCGGTCCTGAAAGCTCTCCCCGGCGATCCCGGCGATGGCGTCCAGCTTTTCACCGAAGGGATCATCATCGGCACGGTCGAAGGAGGGCGCGGGCTCCCCCGTGGTCCAAGCACGGTAGAACAGCGAGATCATCCGGTGGTGGAAGAGATCCGCGAAGGCGGAAAACGCCGTATCCCGGTGGTTGCGCACCCGGTCGCGGGCATAGTCGGTCAGATGCAGCGGCAGGGCGCCATGGGGACCGAAGAGGCCAAAGGCATGCTGGGTCAGCCGGTGTCTGCCTGTTTCCGGATCGGTTTCAAAGGCGGAAATGGTGGAGGTCGGGAAGGCAAGTTCCACGGCCTGCCCGAGGCGCACGGCATCTTCCGCCGGACGGCGCGAGCGGCCCAGTCTCGGCTGTCCGGCGTGGGCGGCCTCAATCAGCCGCATCGCCTGAAAGATGTGATGCTTTTCCGGGTGCTGTTCCAGAGCCTTGAGGCGGCTCAGATCAGCATCCGCTTCCCGCTCTTGGCCGGCCATCTCGCGATGTCCCCCCGTTTGTGTGAATGAATGACGGTCTCGGTGAAGCTGTTCAGCGTCACGTATTTGGCGAAGAAGGATTCCAGAACCGCGCCGAGCAGATAGCAGCCGGTGCCCTCGAAGAAGCTCTCGTCGAAGCCGACCCGGATTTCGAGACCCCGCACGGCGGTCGACAAAACCCCTTCGGCCATGCGGCGGACAATCGGACGGGAACTGACGGAGGTCAGTCCTTCCACCTGCTTGGCAATCGCCACCTCGCCAAGTGGGGTGTAGAGCCCGATGAGCTCGCGCAGGGCCGCGCCGCCTGATCCCCGGTCACCGTCTGCGATGGAGAGGTAGTTCAGGCTGAGATGGCTGATCATCTGCCAGGCCCGTCCGCCTTCGGCCAGACTGTGGCGCGGGCGGGTCGGTGGCACAATGGCCCGCACTTCCGACACCGGCCCGCCTTCTGGCAGAACGAAATCCGTGTCCGGTCCGCCGATGGGGGTCAGAAGCGGCAGATCCCGGTTGGTGCACAGCGCCTTGACCGCCAGCTGCTTGACGTTACCGGAATAGGGCGCCTGATTGCGGTCGCTGAGCGAAAGATAGAATTCGGTGCCGAGATAGGAGGTCCGGCCGCCCTTCAGGCGCTGTTTTTCCGAACGCTGCCGCAGCCGCCGGCGCACGTTGTAATAAGCCGAATGGGTCTCGCCGAAGGGGGTAAAATCCTGCGCGCTGTAGAAGGGCCGGAAGGGCACATCATCCGTGCCTTCGCTGCCGATGCCGGTGACTTCCTCCAGCTGGTAGATTTCGTAGTCCAGCGGCGCCATGCGATCGGCGGTGAGGTGATGATCCACCTCGGTTCCAGCCACGGCGACCCGGTCGCAGCGTTTGGAAAAGAGATTGACCGCAGGCACGGCGTTCAGCTCGAAACTGCCGGGACCGACGGATTTCAGCGCCGGATAGTCCTCGGACAGCAGAATATAGAGGTCCAGATCCCCGCCCTTGGCCTTGCGCACTGCAGGAGACAGGCCGCAAAGGTCAATGAAGAAGAAGCGCTGCGGCATCGCGAAATATTCCTGCAGCAGCCGGTAGCCCTCGAAGGACTGGCCGGGCACCGGCAGCAGAGCCTCTTCCGGATCAAAACCGCGCGGCCGGATGTCCTTGCCGAGTGGAAGGCTCCAGTCTTCGCGCCGGTCGGTGGACCGTCCCGCGAGGCCAACGCTTTTTCCGAGGATGGCCTCATAGAGCCGCCAGGGTTCCGCGCCCGTGCCTGACAAATACAGCGTCAGCCGGTCGAGCGGCAGCTCGTTCAGATCCTCGCCGCCCTTGCGGCGGATGCGCAGCCTGAGCGCTGCCTTGGCGCTGTTGTTGCGCGCAAGACCAGCAGCCACAAGCTCGCCACGGCCCTCAATATATTCAGCCTCCACCAGCTCGACCGGCCACAAGGTCGCATCCTGGGAAGTGTTGAACTGGCAGGCGGTCTGACCGCCCTCCAGCAGCCGTCCGCGCAGGGAGGTGCCGCGGGGCAGGGTGTAGCCGTCCTCCATGCCGCCCTGGCTCATGTCCGGCACCAGACGGACGATGGTCATGGACGGGGTGGGGGCGAGGAAATGAGGGTAGACGATTTCGAGCAGGTTCTGGGTGAAGACGGGATATTGCAGATCCAGTTCCAGCTGGACGCGCGCGGCCATGAAGGCAAAGCCTTCCAGAAGCCGCTCCACATAGGGGTCATGCACCTCAAGCTGGGACATGCCAAGGCGCGAGGCGATCTTGGGATAGCTTTCGGCGAATTCGGCTCCCATCTCGCGGATGAAAACCAGCTCCTCCTCATAGCGCCTGAGCAACCGTGTATCCATGAAGCTAGCCCTGCCGTTTGAGAACGATTTCGCCGGTGGTGACGTCGAGCGCGGTGCGCAGGTAGATGTCGACGGGAACCGGTTCGGCCCACATTTCGCCGCGGATGTCGAAAGACAGGACCGCGCCCGAGGACTTTTCATCCCGGCGGATCGCTACATCGAGGGTCTGGGGCAGGATGCGCGGCTCGAAGGTTTCGATGGCGCGGCGGATCGCCTGACAGATCTCGACCGCCCGCCGGCTGGTGCGCACGGTGCCGGAGAGATCTGGAATGCCGTAGTTGAGCACCGAGCACGCCGTCTGCGGCCTCAGCTCCAGGTCATGGACAGCCTCGATGTTCGAGGTGTTGAGCAGCCAGGACAGGTCCCGCTGGATGATTTGGCGCAGGCGCGCCAGATCGATGAAGCGGCTGGATCCCGCCTCACGCGTTTCTTCCGGCGCATCGTCGGTCAGCCGGTCCAGAAGCGAGGGCTGCAGCCGTTCGGAGAGAAGCCGGTCAACCATCGGTGGAGACCGCGTCAGGCGCGTTAAGGTCTTCAGCTCCGGGCTCCCTGTCCATTACAAGGCTCCGGATGTTCATTAGACCGCATTCCTGGGTCTCCGTTGCCAGAAGCCTCTGGCCAAGCCCGGCCACGGCCAGTCCGTCCTCCATCACGAAGGAGGTAGAATGGGCAAGGCGGAGCCTGGCGTCGGGCTGCTTGTGGGTGCCGGGATAGCGGGCGGGGATCAGGGCGACGGAGCTGCCGCCGTTGGACAATGTCAGGCTTGCAGGCATCCATACGCTGTCACGCAGGTCCGCCGGGGCCTCCATCGTCAGCCGGGACAGTCTTGAAAACGGCACCCAGACATAGCGGCCGTTGAGGATCACCTCCAGAACAGGTCCAAGGCGCGGGTCCGCGTCCGCGATCCACGAAAAGGGAACCCCGTCCAGAACGCCGGGGATGGCGGGGGCTGCCTCGAAGGCTTGCGCACGCAGATCTTCGGCGGCCTGGAACTCGCCCCGTGCCTGCAAGGCCAGCGCCTCGATCAGGCCGGCGGTCCAGGCTTCCGGCTCACCCAGAACAATTGGAGCGGTTTGTCCGGCAAAGACCTTCTCACGCACCCCTTCGCACAGGATCGCGGCCCTGTAGGTCTGGGCCATGGATTCGACGGCAGGGTCGAGGGTCGCAGAAGTCTTGAGCTGGGCCACGGCCCGCTGCCAGCTGCCCTCAATCGCGAGCAATTGGAACAGGAAGATCCGCAGGCGCGGGTCTTCCGGCGCTTTCCGGATGGCATTTTGAAGCGCGGCCAGCGCGCCTTCAAGGTCGCCCTGTTTCAGAAGATGCTCGGCTTCCATGGCCATGCCCCGGTCAGTCTGATGAGGAAAAAGGGTGCCGGGCCGCAAGGAGGCAGCGGCCCGGACGTGGTGCACGGCTTAGCGGTTCACTTCGTAGGACGCGGAGTTGAGCACGCGGCTCCACTTGGCTTCGCCCTGGCCGCCGGAAGCCTTGGTCAGCTTTCCGTCCGGGGACTGCTTGTGATACTCGACCTTGATCGCGCCGTATTCGAAGATGATGTCTTCTTCCAGAATGTCATCGCCTTCATCGCCGCTCCAGCTCATGTCTTTCACCATGACCATCTTGAAGTGGAACTTCATGAAGGTCTTGCCGGACTTGTCGCTTGCCCCGCCGGAGCGGCGCAGTTCGATGATCGCTTCCTTGAAGTGATTGCCCGTGCACAGGGTGTGGAACAGGCCGCAGGAAGCCGTGTCCGTGCGCTTCTTGATCGTGAAATCCTTGAAGGTGGTCTTGCCGGCAGCGCCTGCGCCGCTGGTGTCCGATCCGATGTTCACATTGGTCTCTGCGCCGAAATCGAAATGGCGCAGTTCAAAGGCATTGTTCTTGGACATTTCGCTGTCGGTTGTTTCTCCGACGACGAGGTTCTGTCCGGGGAAGTAGAGAAATGCGTCAAATGCCATGATGAGTTCCTTTCAAAAATCAGATGTCTTTTGTCCTGGGAAACACCGGGGGGGGGCCTCCGGCGCTTTTCTCCGGCTTTCAGGACTTACTCGCCCTTCTGTGATGGCAGTTTGGAGACCAGGCGGAGGGATACAGAGAGCCCTTCGAGCTGGTAATGAGGCCGCAGGAAGAACTTGGACGTGTAGTAGCCAGGGTTCCCCTCGACCTCTTCGACCACGACCTCTGCGGCTGCCAGCGGATGGCGGGCCTTGACATCCTCGGGTGAGGTATCGGCGTTGTAATCGACGTATTTGTTGATCCAGTTCTGCAGCCATTCCTGCATGTCGTCGCGCTCGCGGAAGGAGCCGATCTTGTCCCGGACGATGCATTTCAGGTAATGGGCGAAGCGGCAGGTGGCGAAGAGATAGGGCAGCCGGGCCGCCAGATTGGCGTTGGCTGTCGCATCCGGATCGTCATATTCCGCCGGTTTCTGCAGGGACTGGGCGCCGATGAAAGCGGCCATGTTGCTGTTCTTGCGATGGATCAGCGGCATCATGCCGTTCTTGGCCAATTCCGCCTCGCGCCGGTCGGAAATCGCGATTTCCGTCGGGCACTTCATGTCCACGCCGCCATCGTCCGTCGGGAAGGTGTGGGTCGGCAGCTCGTCGACCACCCCGCCGGACTCGACGCCGCGGATGCGGGTGCACCAGCCGTATTCCTTGAACGACCGGGTGATGTTGCGGGCCATGCCATAGGCAGCGTTGACCCAGCAGTATTTCTCCGAGGACGCACCTTCCGTGTCTTCCTCGAAGGCGAATTCCTCAACCGGATCGGTCTTTTCGCCATAGGGATGGCGGCCAAGGAAGCGGGGCATGGCCAGACCGAGATAACGGCTGTCCTCGCTTTCGCGCAGCGAGCGCCAGGCCGCATATTCCGGGGTCTGGAAGATCTTGGTCAGGTCACGCGGGTTGGCCAGTTCCGCCCAGCTGTCCATCTGGAACAGCGCCGGATCCGCACCGGTGAGGAACGGCGCATGGGCGGCAGCCGCCACTTTCGACATTTCGCCCAGAAGCTCCACATCGCGCGGGCTGTGGTCGAAATGATAGTCGCCGACGAGGCAGCCATAGGGCTCGCCACCGAACTGGCCGTATTCCTCTTCATAGAGCTTCTTGAAGACCGGGGACTGGTCCCAGGCGGTGCCCTTGAACTTGCGCATGGTCTTGGACAGATCCTTCTTGGAAATGTTCAGGACCCGGATCTTCAGCATCTCGTCGGTTTCGGTGTTGTTGACCAGGAAATGCAGGCCGCGCCAGGCGCTTTCCAGCTTCTGCAGATCCTCGTGATGCAGGATCAGGTTGATCTGTTCCGTCAGCTTCTTGTCGATCTCGGCGATGATGCTTTCGATCGAACGGAGCGCGTCATCCGAAACAAGCGCCTGGTTCTGCAGAACCTGTTCCGCCAGGGTGCGCACCGCTTCTTCCACGGCGGTTCTGGCCTGGTCGGACTTGGGCCGGAATTCTTTCTGGAGCAGGGACGCGAATTCGCTTGAGCCGAAAGCTGTTTCCGTCTGCGTGGCCGCACCGGCCGAAGTCTTGGAGGTCTGGTCCATGGCTTATTCCTCAGTGCCGGAGGTTTCGGAGGACGGGGCGGGAGAGGCCGCAAGAGCCTTCAGGAGAGCCGGGTCCTGGATGATCTGCGCCATCAGGTTTTCCGCGCCGGTCTTTCCGTCCATGTAGGTGGTCAGATTTGCGAGCTGGGTTCGCGCTTCGAGCAGTTTTCTCAAGGGCTCGACCTTCTTGGCGATGGCCGCCGGAGAAAAATCGTCCAGGCTTTCGAAGGTGATGTCGACCGCCAGGTTGCCTTCGCCTGTGAGCGTGTTCGCCACGGTAAAGGCCGCGCGCGGCTTCATCGACTTCATCCGCTCGTCGAAATTGTCGACGTCGATTTCCAGGAACTTGCGGTCCGCGACCGCCGGCAGCGGATCTTCCGGCTTGCCGGAAAGATCCGACAGAACGCCCATCACAAAGGGAAGCTGGACGGACTTTTCAGCGCCGTAGAGCTCCACGTCATATTCAATCTGAACGCGCGGTGCCCGGTTCCGGGCAATGAATTTCTGACTGCTGGCCATGGTCATGGTTCCCGTGTTTGTCTGAACGTGTGTGCCGCTGCTTGCGTCAAAGGTTCACGGCAGGCTCAATCATTTTCGCTTTCGTCAATTCCACCGATCAGGGCGACGTTCTCGACCCCGAGCGGCGCCATGTCCCGCATGATGGTGAGGAAGTCTGCGTTGATCAGGCGGCGCGCCCGTTGCAGCAGGATCGGCAGGGGGCTGGAGGGCTCGGAGCGGGCGTAATAGTCGAGGATCCGGTCGATGGCCTTTTTCACGTCTTCCGGGGAATTGATGGCCCCAACGGGAACGGCTTTGACCTGAGTCGGAGCGAAGGTTTGCCCTTCACCAACGGCAGGCGGAACTGCGTCCGATTGCAGGTCTCCGGCGGTTTCTTGCCCGGTCGCCTCTGCCTCCGCATAGTCGGAGAGGCGCTTGCCGATCTCGAACAGCATCTTCTGCAAAGGGGAGAGATCCGGACTGAAGGCCCCGGCCTGCTCGTCGAACACCGCCGCGATGGCTTTCGCATGGCCGATACAGCTGGAAGCCGCAGCGGCAAGGTCTGAAAGCGCTGAAGGGTCCGTGTCCTGGAAGGCGGCGGAAATGGTCTGGGAGGTCGGCGGGGTGTCCATGCCCGCCGGAACAGGAGCCTCGCCCTCGGCAATCAGCAGATCGCGCAGGGAAAACCGGCCAAAGGCCCGGCTGTCGGTCAGGGGCGCCAGGCGCAGGGAGGTCAGAACCGTTTCCCGGTCGGTGAGGCCCAGGATCGCGTTGACGCGCATGGTCGGATCGTTGTCGTCGTCCTCATCCAGCTGCGGGTGAACGCTGTCCCAATAGTCCTCCAGGCAGCCGCGGATATAGGCCAGAACCTCGCTGAGGCCCTGCAGCCCTTCGCATCGCAAAGCAGCATTGGCCAGCATGACGGCGATGCGAAGGTCCTTGGTAGCGGACAGAAGCTCGCGGGCCTGCCGGATGACCTCCTGATAATCCGGATCCTCGGCCTTGATCACACTGTCGCCGACAACACGTTCTTCGCCGGGCTGGTTGGCCAGTTCCAGCATCGTGAAGGCCGCTTCATAGGTGAGGTCCTCACCGCTTGGGGCGTCATCGCCGAAACTGTGCAGGAGATCGTCCAGATTGAGCATGATGCTTCCTCTCAAATATCTGATGGGGGGCGGTCAGCCCGCTCCGCCGAGCGCGTGTCTGACTGCGCTCAGGAATTGTGCCTGTTCGTTCTTGTCCTGAATGTGCGTGGCGACGGCTTCCGCAAGGAGTTCAGCGCTTGCCGCCTGGCGGGCGGCCTTTGCGGTCAGCACCTGAGCAATCGGGCCAAGATGGGGTTTCAGCAGCCCGGCAATCTGCTGCACGGTTTCTTCCGCAATAGCCCCTGTTGAAGAGGAGGTGCCGACCATGGTGGTGCCGGCCAGCACCTTTCCCATCACGGTGCGCAGCTCTTCGCGCTCCCGGGCATCGGAGAATTCCCCGAGCACCGTCTCGATCATCTCTTCTGGACTGCTGGCGCGTTCCGCGGCCCGGCGGACGATGATCCTGCCCATGGGACCGAGGCTGGAGGTCAGTTGCCGCTCCACTTCCAGAAGGGTCTGCGAACTCATGCGCTGCAGCATGGAGGACGAGACCTGCTCCACGCGCTGCACAGGGCGGGGCGGGGGCGCCATGTTGATGATGCCGGTCCGGTCCGCGTCGGGCAGAACCTCAGCCAGAGCCGCTCTCATCTCGGCGGCGCTTTCGAACCGCCCGGCCGGTTCGACACTCATGGCCTTGAGCACAATCTGGTCCATGGCTGGCGCGATGGCGGCGACCAGTTCGCTCGGAGGGGTGATCTGACCCTGGCGCAGCGCCTCGAACAGGGCTTCGATGCCGCCGCCCTTGTAGGGTTTGCGGCCGGTGAGAAGCTCATAGAGGAGCACGCCGCAGGCATAGATATCCGCCCTGGCGTCGACGTCGCCGCCCATCAGCTGCTCGGGTGCCATATAGGCGGGTGTACCGATCATGCCCGCGCCGGTCGCCTCCATGGAGGTGAGTCGTGCAATGCCGAAATCCGTCAGCTTCACGGTGCCGTCTTCCGCCAGCATGACATTGGCGGGTTTCATGTCCCGGTGGACGATGCCGACGCCGTGAATGCAGGCAAGCCCTGCGAGGATCTGCGACATGATCGCGTGAATTTCCTCCAGCGCCATGCCGCCGGGGCCAAGCTTCCGGTCTTCCAGAGTGATCGACCGCACCCGCTCCATGACGATGAAGGGCACGCCATCTTCCTGCAGAAAATCGAAGATCGTCACCAGATTGGGATGCAGCACCCGGCCCGCGGCGCGGGCCTCCCGGGCAAAGCGGTCGAGCCAGTCCTGACTGCCAGCGGCATTGATCAGGTGCTGGTGGATGGTCTTGATCGCGACCGGGCGCTCGATATCCGGGTCCAGTCCGGCATAGACCATGCCCATGGCGCCTTCGCCCAAAATGCCCTCGATCCGGTATTTACCGATGGACCTCCGGATGCCTGAGGGTCCTATGACTGTTGGATCAGACATCGATCATGCTCATGGCCCGCTCAAGGCTGCGGCGCAGGCGGTTGAAGGAATTGGACAGGGAGCTGATCTCGTCCTTGCCGGGCTTGCGGTACTCGGGCACGGAGAAGTCGCCCATGCTGACCTTTTCCGCGACATCTGACATGCGGCGCACCGGACGCAGCACGATGCGGCCCAGAAGCACGTTGCTGACAATGAAGATGAGAAAGAACAGAAGGGTGAAACCGGCGATCAGGATCAGGCCGGTTTCCTCGGCGCGCCTGTCGGCGATGGCCATCGGGGCGGAAATGATCTGGGCACCGATGGTCTCACCAAGCTGCCAGCCGAAACCGTGGTCCGGGCCATAAAGGTCCACCATCGCAGGGGGCGCTGCCTCAGGGGTTGAATGGCAGATCAGGCAGCCTTCCTGCTTGATGGTCAGCGGAAAGGCAACGGTCAGATAGCGGTTGCCGTCATTCTCGACCACGGTCGAGATCTGATCGAGCTTCGGGTCCGCGCGCAGCTTTTCGATCAGCGCGGTTTCCAACTCGTTGGCCAGATTGTCCGGATTGGTCGGATTGAGGGCCGCTTCCTTGTAGCTGAACTCCGGGAACATCTTCTTGAAGCCCTGAAACACAGTGGTTGCCGAGAAGGCGGCGACGGTTTCGGGGAAGAAGAGAATGTCGCTGTCATCGGACAGGGCCGGGGTGATGTTGCTGACTGTATAGGACCGCACGGCGATGGCATTGGCCCGGATCAGGTCGATGGAGTGATGGATCTCCCGGACGGCTGACTTCTGGACAATGACATAGGAAATGCCTGAGGTTGCGGCGATGCCGACAAGGCAGGTCAGCAACAGGGCGATGTTGTATTTGAAGCGCAGGCCCATGGGTCCGGATCCTCGATTTTGCGCATCTGCGCGGTCAATTCGGTCAGGTCTGGCCTGGTGGCGGCGGCTGCCGGTCCTCTCAGGCGCTCAGGTCAATCAGCTGGCGGCGGGTCAGGATGCCGGTCTGCTCTTCAGTGCGGCTGTCCTGAAAGGCCTTGATCGCGGCGCGGGTCTGCGGGCCGAAAATGCCGTCAACCAGCCCCTTGTAGAAATCGAGGTCCCTGAGCCGGGTCTGAACGGCCCGCTTGGCCGCCCGCGACAGGGACTGTTCCAGAAGGCTCAGCTCCTCCAGGGTTTCCGCCGGAGCAGAAGCCGGAACGTCCGCCTCTGCGGCCTCTTGTGCCGCAGCTGCCGGTTCTTCCGCGGGAGGCAACGCGACCGGAGCTGCAACGGGGGCCGGCTGGGACGCCGCCTCAGGTGCTGCCGCCTTCGCCGGTTCCTTCAGAAAGATTGGCCGTGAGGGAAAGCCGGAGATGGACGCGCCATCCTGCACGCTCATCCGGCGCAGGACCGTGCTGATTTCCACTTCCTCATTCTTTTTCACCGCGCTGGAGAGAGCCTCCAGCACGCCGGGAAAGGCGGTGACCGGCGCTGTGAGCACAGGCGAGGATGCGGGGTCCTGAGCGGGTGATTCTGTCGCCGGGATCACGCCTTTCGGCAGGGTCACACCGGTCGTGGTCAGGGTTGCTACTGTTGCGCCGCCCTGTGCGGCTTGCGCCGCAGAACGTGAGAAGGCCTGGAGCGGAAGAGCTCTGGTGAAGAGATCGGTCCCCCGGTCCAGAACCGTCCCTGCAGGCAGAACGAAGGCGCGGCCCTGGAAGGTGACCACCGGCGCGTCGAGATAAACGAAGGTGGCGCGCGAATTGGCCGCTTCCCGGGCAAAGCGGGTCAGTATGGACCGCAGCTCCGCGTTGTTCGGATCCGTGCTGCGCAGGGTTTCAACGCCGATAGCTTGCAACTCGGACTGAATGGCGTCCGCCCGCTTGCCGTCGTCACCAACAGTGACGACCAGGGCCACCACACGGCCTCCCTGGCCATTGCTTTGGGCGGCGACCGGCAGAGAGGCCAGACCAAGGATCATGGGAAGGGCAAGAGCGAAGGTCAGATACAAAAGGCGCGCGAACATATCCGGTCTCTCGGCTCCATTGGCGTTCAGGGGAGCCAAGGGACCGTAAGGCCCGCCAAAAAGCTCCATCACGCCTTAGGTGCCTTCAGGAGCCGGAGAGGTTCATGGGGAGAGGAAAAAATATCGGGGAGGGTAATTAGCGGGTCGTTTGCGTCCCGGACGAGAGGTGGAAACGTGCTGTAGCGCGCTCTGCCTCGGACATCCGCCGTCATGGCGCGAAGTGGAATCTTCTCCCTCTTCTACCCTACTGCGTGCAGCTCATCTCCTCGGAGAGGGCCGTTTGAAGCGCCTTACAGGCATCAAGCAGGGGTGAGCCGTCATGGTCGGTCAGGGAGGTGCGCAGGATGGTGGCCAGATCGGTGGAGGAAATAGACGGGCGCGCGGACAGGAGCAGGGCGGCAACGCCGCTGACCAGGGCGGCTGACGCGGACGATCCCGCCACGTAGCGGAAAGCATTGCCCGGCGCGGTGCTCAAAATGTCTACCGCCGGAGCAGGGATCGCGGGTTCGTGGCCGGAAGCTCCTGCGGACAGCACACCGGGAACGGAGGCAGGAAAAGCCACATCGGTTCCTTCGCCGCGGGCGGCGACCACCAGAAGGCCATGGCTGATGGCTGCCCGCACCAGCTCTTCCAGCAAGGCGTCGAAGGGCCCGCCAAGGCTCATGTTGATCACCTTGATCTTGTTGATAATGGCGAAGTTGAGCGCGCGGGCAAGCGAGAAACTGTTGCACTGGCCTGTGGCGGCTGACCCTTGCCAGCAGGCCCGAAGCTCGATGATCCCGGCTTCGGGCGCCACACCGACGATTCCAAGGGCATTGTCGGCGTCCGCGGCAATGATCCCGGCAATGGCGGTTCCGTGAGCTTCGCCGCTCTCTGATTTTTCAATCACCCCCGTGTTGCCCGCGACGAAATCATGCTGGCTGACGATCCGGTCCTTGAGGTCCGGATGGGTGGCATCTATGCCGGAATCCACGACGCCGACAGATACGCCGCGGCCTTTCGACAGGGCATGGGCCCTGAGGGCATTGATTCGCGAAAGGGCACTTTGGGCCGGAAGCAGCGGATCGGAATAGCTGTGCTCCAGCACATTGTAGGTCTGGATTTTCTGGACCGTGCGGATGGCCGGATCGGCTTGCATGCGCGCAATCAGCCCGTCGAGATCCGCATTGGCCGCAACGCTCATGATAAAGCAGTGAACCGAGATCGACTGCAGCGGCCATTCGGCGGCAAGGGTCACACCGAACCGGCTTTCGATGCCGGCGGCAACCTGGGGCAGCGACGCGGGATCGGCAAGCGGCACCGTCAGCAGCAGATGCACATTCGGGGACAGCGTATCTGCGGGAACGAGCCGGAACTGGGGCACACTCGCGGCGGGAGCCGGAGCTGCAGCCGTTCTGCCGGGCGCTGTGTCTGACGTTCCGTCGGCAAGAGGCTTTGCAGTTGGGACAGCAGGCCTAGCTTCGGAAGTCTGACCAGAACTCTGACCAGAGCTCTGGGCCAGCGCCGGTTGGCCAAGGCAGGATAGTACCAGGCTGCAAGCGAGCATCAGCACAAGAAGCAGCCCGGCCCGGGTCCTGCCGAGGGTCATGGCGGTCACTCCGGTGAGGCAAAGAGGATTTCAGGATCAGACATCAGTTCTTCGGCGGCCGTTTTCCGGTCACCGGATTGCGCTCCCGTGCGGTTGAAGCTGGCGGTGTAGACGCCGGATTCCGAAGGCCCGCTTTCAAGCTTCATGCCGTGGCGGTCCAGAAGCGCCGATAGGGCTTCCTGTGAAAGGGCCGACTTGGTCTGGAACTTGATGTTGTTGCTGTCCGGTGAAGCCCCGTTGGTCAGGGTTTGATAGCCTTCACGGTTTTGCGGCCCGTAATAGTCCGGCAGAATGACAATCGCGGCGACCAGGCACGCGGCAATGCCCGCACCTGCCACAAGAGCGGCTCCGCCAAAGCCCCGGTAGCTGCCGAATGTGCTTCTCCCGCGCTGCGAACCCGAGCGGCGGCGCGCCGTGGAGCGGCCTGCTGCGCCAATCCCTCCGCCTGCGGCAGAGGCAACTTGCTTTCCCCCGGCCCGTGCTTCCGCCTCGATCTGGTCACGCAGATGGCTCCAGCTCCGCGACAGGGGAACATCAAAAGGGTCTTCGGTCGCGACCCGCTTTGCAAGCTTGAACTGCCGCGCGACTTCTGCTGCGCATTGCGGGCAGCTCTGGATATGCTGTTTCACCTTCGCCTGTTCCGATGCGGGCAGGGTGCCGTTGACAAACCAGGGAATGAGTTCCCAGACAGCGTCGTGCGGTTCGGCAGAAATCGGTGGGGAAGAATCAAGCAACTGCGTTCTCCGAGACGGCGCGCTCATCGTCGCTCATTATGTGCCTCAGCCTACGCCGTGCCGTCATCATGCGGGTTTTCACGGTGCCGACAGGGCAACCAAGGATCTCTGCTATCTCCGTATAGAGATAACCGTTGAAGTAGGTCAGTTCAACAACTGCCCTGAGTTCGGGCGTAAGTTGCTGCAGGGCGCTGGCAATGTCCTTTTGCCGGATCACCGCTTCCGCCGTGTCGCTGTTGTCGTCCAGAAGATCATCTTCCAGCACGACGTCATCCTTGTAACGTCCCATGCTCTGGCGCTTCTTCATCGCCAGCCGGTAGGCAATGCCGAAAATCCAGGAAGATGGCTTGGACCGTCCTTCAAAGCGCCCGGCGGACCGCCAGACGACCATCAGCGTGTCATTGGCGACCTCTTCAGCCGCCTCATAACTTTCCGTGATGCGCCGCGCGAAATGCATCAGTTTCGGCAAATAACGGCGGTGCAGCTCTTCAAATGCCGGCAGCTCGCCTTCAGCGATGGCCGCCAGCAAGGACTCGTCTGCCGGAGCTTGTCTGCCTGTAAACGTGGTCCGAATGGATCTGAGTAAGCTCATTCTTCGAGGCCGCTTGACTGTGTTCGGTACGTTGGTTCTTCCGCAAACCGCAAAAGGTTCACGTCAGGGTGGAAATTTTTCTGCAAGACAGGTGTGCAGCGGCACTTTGGCCGCGGTAAGCCATCTGTCAGGGCAAAGGCCTGGTACATTTTTGTTCCTCTCGTGGATCATCACGGGACGGGCACACGCCTGTCCTGGCTGATATCGAGAAAACGCGATCCGGACTCCGGTGAGGCGGAAGCTGCAAGAACGGCTGGGCTCTGTCCGGCCGCTTTTCTTTTCCACCCATGCGTCTTGTGCCTGCCTGCGGCGGATGCAGGCGGGCGGTCTTCTGCTCTGCTGCGGGATGGCTAGCGGCTTTCCCGCTCTGGCCCTGTTTGGCCGAGTTTGGTCTGGATCGTGATTTCTTCATGCCCGCCGGTGTCTGGCGGACCTGCTTGGAATTTATCAGCCCCAGGAAAACCGGGGGGACTCGATCATCGCCAGTTTGTGCAGATCTGTTGCCGCTGGGTGCAAAACCCTGACCGGGCCGGGGAGCCGGAGCCTTCCCAGTGCCTGGCAGTGCCTTGCCGGAGAAGCTCTGCCGGAGCGCCGGGGTTGCCGGCCCAGGGTCCGAACCTGAGAGCAATTTTTTCGGAGCCGTTGAACTTCCCGGCTGCTGCCTGCCACTTACGGACAGGTGCACGAAAAGGCAGCCCCCCGGCACGCCAGGCAGATTGAGGTGAAAGATTATGAAAACATTCGGTAATATTAGTTATCCCGACAATGTCGCCGATATGTACCAGAACAATCGCGCGCTTTTCGATCTTTTCGCGCGGTATTTTACTGCCGGCTATCTGGATGAAAACTTCCCTTTTCTCCGGGCTGTATATTCAGGGGCGACGCGGCAACACATCTACGATCAATATATTAGTTTAAACTCTGAGACTTACATCAACATTGGCGGCCCGTTGCGCGATAAGCTGACGGCGGCCAATGATGCCACCCCATTTGATCAAGGCGAATGGAACACGCGGCTTCGTGAGGCCGTTAGGGAAGTTGAGTTGATGCTCGACAATTCCTACCAGTTGTCAGAGTTTTGGAAAAGCGATGAGTTCTGGGCCTTTCACCAGGCCAACGGCGGTGCGAATGATTTCCGCTATCCAGACCAGCTTGATAGCTTTATCCAGAATTTCTCCAGAGACCGCTGGACCGCAGAAACGCTTGCGGAGGCCAAGACTTTGCTTGCAAGGGAGGGCAGGAAGCTTACTCCCAAGCAGCTGGTGGAGCGTCTGGAGCAGGAAGGCCGCATTCAGGAAAAGGTGATCTACAACCCCCAGGCAGCAGCGCGGATGCTCGGCGTTGAGGATGCTGCTCCCCTTCAGAAATTCATGGAGCAATATGGCTACAACGAGCTGGATTGGGATCTGGTTCTGGATCTTGCCCAGAACTGCATGAGTGTCCTGGGTATCGCCGGCACGCCGGAAGCCTTTCTCGACATGCTGATCCAGAACGGCTTCATCCGCGACAAGCGGCCAGGTGCGCAGGCTGATGGTACTGAGGGCGGGGATGACGACCGCAGCGACGGTGGCAGCAGTGACGGTGACAGCAGCGATGGCGGAAGTGATGGACCGGGCGGCGGCAATGGTGGCAACGGTCGCCTGAGTCTGGCCGAGTTCATCCGCCGCCTGCCGTCCCATGTCGATGCCCATATCGAAGCCCGGATGGGCGACATCAGCTGGGCGATTGGCGAGGGCAACACCGCCCTGATCACCTCCAATATCGCCGAACTGATGGAAGACATCCTTCAAAACGCGGACCCGGAAGACGCCCGTCAGGTGAGCCGGGCAGAGCTGGAGGCCTATATCCGGCGGATCGCCAACAACCGGGCAGGCAATCAGAATGCCAACACCGAGACCAATAGGGAAACGGGTGCCGGGGATCCTGGCGCGCTGAGCCTGACGGATTTCATGCTGCGCCTGCCGAACGACATCGAGGTGTTGACCCGGCCCAACATGGGCGGGATCCGCGAGGCTCTGGCCGCAGACGACGAGGACGGAGCCACCGGCCTTGCGCGGGATCTGGCCGCCGACCTGTGCGACATGGCGGGCATCGGAGAAGACGAGACCTTCGATATCTACGCGCTCGTCGGCTACATTCTTGATCTGGGTCGGCGACAGAACCAGCAGGCAGGCCAGGGCGGCGAGGATGCGAGGGAAGCGGGCGACGACGCCACAGACGCTGGCGACGGCCCTCTTAGCCTCAGCGAATTCATCCGCCGCCTGCCTGCCAGCGCCGATGGCCACATCCAGGCCCGGATGGAGGACATCAGCTGGCTGATCGGCCAGGACAACAACGCGCTTGTGACCAGCAATGTCCGGGAGCTGATGGATTACATGCTCGAGCAGTCCGCTCCGGGTGCCATTGAGCAGGTCGACGCCCGTGAATTGCAGGCCTATATCATCCAGATTGCCCGCAACATGCTGGCTTCCAAGGATGGCAGCTCCGGTCCGGGTACTTCTCCGGGTGGTGGCGGCGGCGATGGCGATGATGAAAGCAGCGATGGCGGTGGCAGCGGCGGCAATGCGCCAAGCTTCCGCGAGGCCGAACGGACCCTGTCCATGGATGCCGATGATTTCCTCAACAATGACCCGGAGGAGATCCGCCGCGCCCAGGCTGGCGGTCAGGCTCAAGCTCAAGCTCAAGCTCAAGCTGAGAACGGCAATCCTCCGCCCCTTCCGCCCCGCCCAACCGTCGCCCGCACAACGCCGGTGGGCAACACGCCCTTGCTGCAGCTGATCCGCGATGCCCGGCATCTGCAAGGCACACGGGTGGTGAACGAGGGAATGGTGGCCGTTCGGAACGCCTTGATCCAGCGGGATGTGAATGCGGCCCGGGAAGCGGCCCGTGAGCTTGCCTCTGCACTTCTGGGCGGCCCGCGTGCGGAACCGCATCTCCAGGCCATGTTCCAGCAGGAAGTGCGTGAGGTGACAGTCACGATCCTCAAGGAAATCAATGGCGCTTTGTCGGAAGACGAAAAGAAGCCGAAGAAGGGCGCAAAGGGCGATGACGAGCCGGATCCGCGCAACGGTCCGCGCCGCGGCCCGGACGGCGGCAACCCGGGGGCAGGCGCTGCCAATGGCAGCGGTGGCAATGGTGGCCTGAATGGCGGGGCACAGCAGCCTCCGGTCACCGGCTATGACCGGACCACCATGGACCGGATGGAGCGTCAGATGCGCGAGCGCTCCCAGGAGGAGCGGCGCGGGAATGAGGACGTCGCAACCTATGCGGCCTCTGAAATCAAGGCGATCACCCAGCTGATCATCGCCAGCCAGATGCAGGCAGCCCAGCAGAGGGCAGAGGCCTTGTCGAAGAAGCTTCAGTCCTCAAACGGGGAAGCTCCTCCCATGTCGAGGGACGAGATCCTGCGGCTTGCCTATGGCAAGGCCAAGCCGAAGACGGCCGCCGGCGGGAATGGGGAAAACGGCAAAGCCGCGAAGGGTGACAGCGACACAGAGGAGGTTACGGCCCAGCTGATCAAGGTCGTGAACTGGGGCAATTTCTGCGATGTCTATGAGATCGACCCGGAAGAGATCGAGGAAATCAAGAAGGTTGCCCGCAAGGCTGTGAAGGACACGGATCAGGCCAAGATGGCCTGCAAGGAAATCTTGGCCCGCCGCAATGCCAAGGCCAAGGTCAAGATCAAGAATGGCCGCTATCTGGCCGAGGCGATTGTCCACGCCATGCGGATGAAGCAAGAGAAGCGGACCCTGCGCAAGCCTTTGAAGATGTCGGATATTCCGGATGAGGATTGATCCCTCCTGACCTGAAGGAATGCAGCCGGGCGGACACCGCCCGGCTGCACAGCCCCTGCATATGTCTGCAGGGGCAACTGAATTCATTCATCAGAGAGACAAAATAACGGTTTCTGACATTGATCTGTCTTGACCTTGGTGCGACAGTCGGCCCCGGTTCCTGAAGGATGCTGGACATGCTTGCCTAACGGTCCTATCAGAGCCTTTTCTAGCCCCGGTCCGGATCACACGGTCCATCTGCTGAGGGCCGGTCATTATTGAAGCGATGTTATGAACCGGAATGATATGACCCAGGGCGATGCTCCCAAAGCGGCCCGCTGGCTCGGACCGACACACGCCAACCGTTCAGCGCTGATTGCACCCGTTTCTGCGGCCCGGTGGCTGCTGCTTCTGGTGGTGATCGCGGCGATCTACTTCTTTCACGGCTTCATCGTTCCGGTTCTGGCGGCGCTGGTGATCGGCTTTGCCAGCTGGCCGCTCTACCGCAGGCTTCTGGACCAGGCCGGGCACAACACCACGCTTGGGGCGACCATAGCTCTGCTGGCGATTATCGGATTTCTCATTATCCCGATCTCGATCGCCATCGCCTATACGGTGGACGAGTTGCGGCAATGGATTGGCTGGGCCATAGAGGTCAACAGGATCGGTGCGCCGGCGCCCGAGTGGATCGCCCGGCTCCCGGGCGCAGGCGACTGGCTGGCGACCAAGTGGCGCGAGCATATTGGCTCTCCGGGCGACATTGCCGAACTGGTACGAATCGTCAGCGGGGCCAATATCGGCAACATCTATAGGGCGCTGATTGCAGCCGGGGACGGGGCCTTTCATCTTGTTCTGACCCTGCTGTTCATGCTGATCGCGTTGTTCTTCGTCTACCGGGACGGGGAGAAATTTGTCCGCCAGCTCGACCTTCTGGGCGAGCGCATCCTGCCGGCCCGCTGGGAGCGGATTTCCCGTGTGGTGCCCGCAACCATCAGCTCGACGGTCACTGGCATGACTCTCATCGCCATCGGTGAAGGCATCGTTCTGGGCGTCGCCTATTGGCTTGCGGGGGTCCCGTCCCCGGTCACGCTCGGCGTTCTGACCGGTATGATGGCGTTGATCCCCGGTGGGGCGCCCTTGTCTTTCACTTTGGTCTCGATCTATCTGGCTGCCAGCGGCTCCTATATCCAGGGCGGCGCCCTATTCGCCTGGGGCACGATCGAGCTCTTCATTGTCGACAAGACCATCCGCCCGCGCCTCGTCGGTGGTCCGATCAAGCTGCCATTCCTGCCGACGTTCTTCGGTCTGGTCGGCGGCGTGAAGACCCTCGGTTTCCTGGGGCTGTTTATCGGCCCCGTGCTGATGGCCATCCTAGTGTCGATCTGGCGCGAATGGGTGCGCGAAGTCGCCTTGACCACGCCGGACGCCCCCTTGCAGGTGGAAGCGGACGGCACGATGGTGGACCCTGCTGCCGGTCACGGCTGAGACTGTCAAGCCCCTCAGCCCAATCTTCTTCCTGAAGGGAGAAGGGCAGGCCGGACCGCGGGGCCGGGTGAGGGGGCTTACAGGGACGCTGAAGGCGGCAATCTGGCGGGGTCGGGCATTAACATCAGGAAGACTTGCCCCATAACCAGCGGCACAAAACTCAAGGTTCCTGACAGCAAAAGACCGTTGAGGCCCGGCCATTCCAGACCAAGGATCTGGCTAAGGCCCGGATGCCAGAGGGCAGCTGCGATCAGGCCCAGGCACAGGGCCAGTGCACCCCAGACATAGGTATTCGTCAGCACATCATTGCCGGATAGCCTGCCGCAAGGGCTGCACATGTTGAAGACGTTCCAGAGCTGGGCCAGGGCCAGGGTGAGGAAGGTCACTGTCACCGAAGGGCCTGCGGGTAGTTCCAGCCAGAATAGGGCAAGCGTGAAAGCGGCAAGGACTGCGAGCGTGATGGCGCTGCCGAGTATGCCGATCAGGATCCAGCGCGGCCGGTCGATGATCGGTTCCTTCGGATCGCGCGGTGGCCGCTGCATCACATCCGCACTGCCGCGCCCGAGCCCCAGCGCGAAAGCCGGGAACACATCGGTCACCAGATTGAGAAACAGGATCTGCAGCGGCAGCAGAGGCACCGGCAGGCCAATGCCTACGGCAAGGCCAACGATCAGCACTTCGCTGACATTGCAGGACATGAGATAGACCACAAACTTGCGGATGTTCTCGAAGATGATGCGGCCCTGGCGCATGGCCATCAGGATGGTGGCGAAATTGTCGTCCTGAAGCACGATGCTGGCGGCCTCGCGCGCGACCTGGGTGCCCCGCTGCCCCATGGCGATGCCGATATCGGCCTTCTTCAGGGCGGGTGCATCATTGACGCCGTCGCCGGTCATGGCCACCACATGGCCCGCGTTCTGGAACGCGGAGACAAGGGCATATTTGGTTTCCGGCGCGACCCGGGCAAAGACGTCGGTCCGGGTCAGGAGGGCCTGATCGCCTGTCCCGCCTTGCGCTGAACCGCTGCCCATGGCCTCGACCTCGCGGCCGGTCATAACCTTGAGCTCGCCAGCGCCTATGCCTGCATCGCGGGCAATGCGGGCGCCGGTCTGGGGGTGATCGCCAGTGATCATCACGACCCGGACGCCCGCCCTTTGCGCTTCGTGGACTGCCTGCGGAATTCCGGCGCGCAAAGGATCGAGGAAACAGACGAAGGCGATCAGGGTCAGATCCGCATAAGGGGCAGCGGAGGCGCTGCTTTCCACTTTCGACGCCAGCGCCAGGAGCCGCAGGCCGGAGCTGGCAGCCTCTGCCTGCCGGGCCCTCCAGATGGCCCGGTGGTCGCTGGTCAGCGGTTTTTCGCCTGCTTCTGTCATCACCCGTGTTGCCACTGCGAGCACCGCCTCCGGCGCGCCTTTGACCGCATAAAGATAGCGGCCCTCATGCTCATGCACGGTGGCCATCATCTTGCAGCCTGGATCAAAGGCATGGCGGGCGGCCTGGGGCAGCCGCAGGCCCAGTTCCGGATGGGCAACGCCTGCGGCTTTCGCGGCCTGAAGCAGAGAGATCTCCATTGGATCACCAATGGTGCCGGGATTTTCCGTGCTGCCCAGATCCGCCGTGTTGCAGAGCGCTCCGGTCTCCAGCGCCTGGATCAGCAGCGCAGTTTCCGCAGGGTTGAGGTCCAGTCCCCCGCGCAGGAAGCCGGGGCCATTGCCGGTACCGGTTTGAGTGACGGTGATGTCCGTATCAGCCAGAAGGTAGCGGACAACCGACATACGGTTCTCTGTCAGGGTGCCGGTCTTGTCGGTGAGGATGATCGTGGTGGAACCGAGGGTTTCCACCGCCGACAGGCGGGTGACAAGGGCATGATGGGTGGCCATGCGCCACATGCCGCGGGCAAGGCACAGCGTCGCTACCACCGGCAGGCCCTCGGGAATGGCGGCCACCGCAAGGGCAACGCCGGTCTTCAGCATGTCCGCCAGCGGGTGGCCCCAGAGGACGCCGGCAAGGCTGGTGACGGCGGCCAGCACAAGCGTCAGCCACAGCAGCCGGTGACCGAGACGGTCCAGCCGCTGTTCCAGAGGCGAGGCCTGCCCGTCTGCTTCCTGTGCCAAGGCACCGATGCGGCCAAGCTCGCTCGCCATGCCCGTGGCAACCGCGATGCCTTCGCCCAGTCCTTGCGTGACGGCAGTGCCGCTGAAGGCCATGTTGCTGCGTTCGGCGGGACTGGTGTCCGGCTTGAGCGGGTGGATGTCCTTGGCAACGGGCGCGGATTCCCCTGAGAGCAAGGACTCGTCGCACAGAAGTCCCGAGACGGAAAAGAGCCTGAGGTCGGCGCTGACAACGTCACCCGCCTCCAAGAGGACAATGTCACCGGGCACGATCTCCACGGCGCTGATTTCCCGGACCTGCCCGTCCCGGCGGACCCGGGCGCTGACATCGGTGATGCGCAGCAGCGCTTCCATGGAGCGGGCGGCGCGCAGTTCCGTTACAAAGCCGATAATGCCGTTGATCAGCAGCACCACGCAGATGGCAATGGCGTCGGCCCTGTCCCCGAGCGCCAGGGATAAGACAGCGGCGGCAACCAGAAGCCAGACGATGATGCTTTTGAACTGATGAACCAGAAGAGCCGTCAGGCTCTGGGGTTTGTGCGCCTTTAGCCGGTTCGGCCCGTGGATCTGAAGCCGCCTGGCTGCCTCTACCCCGGACAATCCGGTTTCCGCCATCGTCTCCAGCCCTCCGGCCACTGCCGCGGCATCCAGGGTGTAGGCTTGCCCCGTGTCGGCGGAGCTGTTCCGCAGGGTGTCTCGCATTCCAGCTCCCGGTTCCGGGGTCCGCGGTGGCGTCCAAGTCTCCCGTTAGTTTCTGCGGGGAGCAGGCCCCCGCCAAGTCGGGGTGACTTCGTAGATTTACCGCTTATGCGGGAATAATCTCAACTCTCTTCAGCCAATGCAGGCCATCTGTGGTGCCCGTATGCTGATTGGAGACACAGGTGTCGGAGGGTCAAACGTCCTGCAGTATCTTTGATGGTACCATCATTCTGTACAGCGCAAGCCCGGCCATGCTCACCAGTGCAATGCTTCCAAGCCACAGCCAGCTGCTGGTTCCGCCAGCTTCCGCGACAAGCGGGCCGACGGCTCCACCAAGAGCGCCCCCCAGACCCCAGCTCATGTTGAAGACGGCAAAATAGGTCGCAACGGCTTGCCCACCCGCGTGGCGTCCGACCAGAATTTCCGAACTGGTCAGAACTGCAATTTCCGCGCAGGAAAACAGCGCAACCAGTACAAGCAGCTCCAGGAGGCCAGATGCCGGCCCCACCCCGGCAACCGATATCCCGCCGGTGGCGAGGGCCGCGAATATCAGCTTCAACGGTCCGATGGCGCGGATCATGGCTGGAACGAGAAACAGCACCAGAAAACCCACCACGCCGTTCACTATCAGCACGGAACTGGCCCAACTGCCATTGCCTCCGCGGGTGGCTGCCTCCAGAGGGAAAGCGGCGAAGAGCTGTGCGAAAAGCGCCCACCAGGGAACCAGAGCCAAACACAGAAGCAAATAAGGTTTGTCGGCCAGCAAGCTCCCGTAGCTTGCCGCCACCGATTGTTTGACATGGGTGCGCAGTTCCGGTGCGCGTTCCAAGATTGCCCAAAGTCCCAGGGCAAGAAACAAGATTCCGCTGAGAAGCATCGGCAAAGCCAGATCGAAAACGGCGAGACCTGCTCCGGCAAGTGGGCCTGCGACACACCCGATGTTCAAACTCTGGGCGTTCAGGACGATGAGGCGTTCGCGGATCTTTTGTTCCTGAACCCCAATGACACCATAGGCGCCTGCTTCATAGATTGACGTTCCCAACCCAAGGGCGGCAGCAAGAAGATACGTGAACGTCTCATCCGCTCCATAGGTTAGCCCCAGAAAACCGGCCCCGCGCAGCAGGAGGCCGAGAACGACAGCGGGCCATAGGCCATATCGATCCGCGAACGGCGCGACGGCAATCGGCGTAACGCGCGCGGCAAGGAAATAGACTGCGAGCATGAAACCGGTCGAGCTCGCGGACATGGACAGGGCAGTCGTGCAATAGACCGCAAGAAGTGGCATAGCCATGAAATGAGAGGCGTTCATCATCCCTTGCAGGCTCAACAGCCGCCAGAGAGCGGGGGAGAGAGAGGCAGGTTTTTCCGGTGCCTGGCTGCCTTCGGCTGCAGCTGAGATGTTTGGCATGTTGCTCATGGAAAGCCCCTTTTGTACCAAGTGGTTGGCCGGCTGGAATCCGCCGGCCAAAGCAGAGACGGTGAGAATGAGGATCGTAGTCTGTGGCTCCAGCAGATCAGGCGGCCTTATCAGCCGTCGTTGCGCTTAGGGCCAAGTCGCACAAGGCTCGTGCTTCTTCGACTGTGCTGGCGACTGCCATGAACTCGAAGGTCCCGGTGAGTTCGTAATCGACGTTGAATGGCACAATCCCCGCCTGATCTCCTTTCCGAAGCAGCAACCCCGCTTTTTCCAATGCGGCCACAAGGTCTCCACGGCGCGTGAAATACCCGTGATTGTAGGTTTTGATATGCTTTCCTGTCAGAACGTCAGATCCGAACAACCGGCGTGCCGTTTCAAAGACGTGGCTGCAGCCGCCGCACCTGCCGTTGATTTCATTCAGAAACACCTGGTTTTCGGCAACCAGACCGTCGATGTTGATGTAGCCGCGGTATCCCATTTGGGAGACGACACTAACGATACGGGCGCTTTCATCGAGAAACCGCATCCGATGCGCTGTGGGATAGGTGCCGGGGATTTCGAACCCGACCCAAAGGGGCTTCATGTCCATGGTGCCATCGTTCATCAGCCGGTAGCGCCCGGGCCCCTCGATGAGATATTCGCTGTAAAGGACGTGTTGCGTGTCCACATAGCGTTCGACCACCGCAGGCTCATCGATACGGCGGATCACCTCGGCACAGAGCTGGTCCGCATCGCTGGCATCACGATAGGAAAAAACGGTCGAGGAACCGAGCTGCTTGCCAGTGCTGCGCGGCCCGTGAACGATGAAATTGCCGAAACCGCCAGCCTGCCGGTCCATCTTGACGATGAAATCCGCGCCCTGGCCGACAAAGTGCTTGATGGCCCGGCGCAAGTCGGCAGCGTTGTCGCAAACACGGCCTTCCGGCAGGGCGCTGCCGATTCCCGCAGCGAGCTTGCGGAACACTGTTTTCTGGTTCAGGAGGGTTGCGCGCCCCTCATACAGGAACGGGTCGCGCACCGGCACGCCGATGCGTGATGCGAATTCGGCGGCATAATTGTCGGCAAAATAGGCCAGAAACGCCTCTGGCCGCCAGTTCGGCGGGCGGTTCTCGATCGCGAGCCGGCAGGTTTCCAGAAAGGCCTGGTCGAACATGACGTCCTGTCGCAGAAAGGCGACCGGACCGTTGCCGTTTCCCGCGGGCGCAAGGATTTCCAAGTCATTCGGCGAACACGAATTGAGCTCCGCCCAATAGGCGACAATTTCCGGGTCTGGCGGTGTCGGCACGACCAGCATGTCACCGGGTTCGGCCAGCCACATCATACGCTGATTGCAGAGAATGATCTCAGAGCGTTCTTCCCGGGTGTAGCCGGAAACATCCCGCACCTGATGCTCATTGTCGACGTTTCCTATAAGAAGCTTAGGCATTTCCTCGACCTTTCATATAGTTGGTTTTTATGAAGGCGGCGATTGATCCGCCTGCCGATGGTGTCACAGGTGGGTTTGGGCTGGTGCGGCCGGGCGCATGGGCCGAGTGGCCAGCGCGATGGAGACGAGGACCAGGCTCATGCCGAGGATTTGCATCGGTGATAGCGTTTCGCCCAAAAACAGCCATGCGAGCGGCGCGGCAACTACCGGCTGGATTAGCAGCACGATGGAGCTGGAGGTGACATGCAGGGTTCGCAGGGCGGCGGTGACCAGTCCCTGCCCGGCCACCTGGCCGATCAGAACAAGCCCGGCCAGCAACACGACGGTCTGCAGGGTCTGCGGCAGGATCTGCTGCTGGAAAAGGAGAAGCGGCGCGAGAATGAGCGTGCTGCCCGCCGTTACCCAGACCATGATGTGGCTCGACTGAGCTCCGTTCTGCTTTAACCGGCGGACCACAACCAGATATCCGCCGTAGAAGAGCCCAGCGAGAAGAGCGATCATGTTGCCAAGAAGGTCGCTGCCATCGCCGAAGGCGGACAGGCCGACAATCAGCACGACGCCGCATAAGGCAAGCGGCAGCGCGGACCAGAATGGCTTCGTCGGACGGTCAGATAAGCCGAGAATCCCGAAGATACCTACGAAGAATGGCGCGCAATTGGTGAAAAGGGTGGCGACCGACGCATTGGTCAGACGAATTGAAATATGCATGGTCAAAAGGTCCGCCACGAACAGGACCGCCGACAGGCCGTAAAGCCAAAGCGGGGGGCGGCGTCCACCATCAGCTGCGCCCTTGTTATCCGTCCGCCGGGACTGCCAGAGAGAGAAGGCCAGAAATAGCGGTGCAGAAAATGCCACCCGGTAAAAAGCCGAAACGTCGGCTGAGAGGGGGAGCGCTTTCACGATCAGCGGCGAAATGCCGAGGCAAATGCCGCCAGTGATGAGCAAGAGATAGGCCTTGGCCACCGGTGAGGTGAGCTGAACTTCGTTGGTGGGTGCAGGGGCGGGGGCGGGCAACGGCCCGGCGCAATCAGCATAGTTTTTCATGACGGTTTCTCTTGCTTTCGAACCGGTCCAGGAACCGGGTGCGGTCGACAATGGCGCGGGTGTGGCTGCCGGAAAGGATCACGTCCTCGCCGTCGCGCGCTTCGACTTCAAAGGTGAGCAGCTTGCCGCCTTCGTTCTTAACGAGTTCGGCTTCGATCGAAATCTTCCAGCCAACCGGTGTCGGCGACATGTGGCGCATATCGTGAGCGTAGCCGAGGGTCATTTTTCCCGGCTCCAGCGACTCTCCGATTGCCCGCATGCAGGCAAGTTCGGCCAGCCACAACAGCACGGGGGTTGCCAGAACAGGCACGTCGTTCCGCCAGTTCGTTGCGAGATCCCCTTCCTGAACCTGATGGATCACGACACCTTTGGACTTGAGCTTGAGCGGTGGGGGCATCATGGTTTTAGCCTTTCAATTTGCGGTGGAGTTCCCTGGACGCAAGTTCCAGCGCGGTCGTCAGGCGATCGACAAGCGTGTCCAGAACAGCTTGGGGCGTGTTGAAGGGAGGCGCGACGATGACAGCGTCACCGCTCGTTCCGTTGATAAAGCCGGAACTCGGATAGACAATCAGGCCAAGATCGAAGGCGTGCCGGACAACTGTGTCTGCGGCGTTCAACTCGGATGGCCAGGGGCTATACGAAATGTCGTCTTGCACAAGCTCCACACCCCAGAGCATGCCTTTGCCGCGCAAATGGGTTGCAAAGGGCATGTCGTCGATCATGGCCCGGAGGCGGTCGCCCAGATAAGCCCCCATCGTGGCTGCCCGCTCGACGAGACTGTCTTGCTCCAGAATGTCGAGAACCGCATTCGCGGCAGCGGCGGCCACGGGATGGTTGGAATGTGTGTGTCCCAGAGCGAAGGACGCCTGGTTGCGAGTTAGTAGGCCGTTAATTCTCTCGGAGGCGAGAATTCCAGAAATTGGAAAATATCCGGCGTTCAGTCCTTTCCCGAGAATGACGATGTCGGCTTTGACCCCTTCGTGGTCCATTGCAAGCCAGCGCCCGGTCCGGCCCAGGCCGGTCAGCACTTCATCGGCGATCAGCAGAATATCGTGGCGGTCGCAGATCTCCCGCAGTCTCTTGATATAGCCTTCCGGAGGTACCAGACCGGCTGCCGAAGCGCCCACAATCGGTTCGACAAGAAGAGCAGCGATATTGTCCGCTCCGCGGCGTTCGATTTCCTGTTCGACGGCGTTGGCGCAGGCCAATTGGCATTCGTCACGCTTTTGTCTGAGGGGACAGCGCTGACAATTTGGCGTGGGAAGAGTTGGCGTCCCGGTCAAAGCTGCCGCTGTACGCCGCCGTGGCCAATGCCCGGACAGAGATAGGGCCGCAGCGGTGGACCCATGGTAGCTGATGGTGCGGCTGAGAACCTGGGTTTTTGAGGGTTTTCCGGCTTCACGCCAGAACTGCTGGGCCAGCCGCACCGCCGTCTCGACGGCCTCGGAACCGCTGTTTACAAAGAATGCCGCGTCATATCCAAGTTTGACACACAGACGCTCGGCGAGACGGAGTGCTGGTTCACTTGCGAACTGGGTCCGATAGAGAAAGCTCGCTTTCTGCAATTGGTCGTGAATGCCCTCAAGCACATGCGGATGGCCATGACCAATCGAGCAGGCTATCGCGCCCGATGATCCGTCAATCCATTCCCGTCCCGCAGCGTCCTGCACAACCGAGCCAATGGCGGAAACCGCGGTGGGATAGACGTGACCTAATCTTGGCATCATCAAAGTCATGGCTACCTCCTCAGTTCCAGTAGTGAATGGCAGCACCGGCGGTGAAGCCGGCACCCGCGGCGGCGAACAGCACACAGTCCCCGTGGGACAAGCGGCCCGCCTCAAGCGCGTCATGAAGGGCAATCGGAATGGTTGCGCCAACCGTGTTTGCATGACGTCCCATCGAAAGCTGGAACTTTTCGAAGCCGATACCGGCCCGGCGGGCGATCTCCCGCAGAAGGTTGTGCGAAGGTTGATGCGGTATCACGATGTCCACGGAGTCGGCGGACAAGCTGTTGCGTTTGAGAAGCTGATCGATGCAAGCGGGAACGGCATTGCTGGCGGCTTGGAATACGGCTGCCCCATCCATGTTGAATGGGCTATCGCTTCCATCGATCGAGAATGCGTCCCGGCCGCAGCTATCGGTGTAGAGTTCGGCATCGAACAGGGCATTCGTGCCAAGCCCGCCTGCCTCAAGCAACACGGCCCCTGCGCCATCGCCAAAGAATACGCAATCCCGTCTTTGCCAATCCGTCACACGGGAGAACATATCGGCGCCGACCACAATCGCCCGGCGGTACGATCCGGTGTGCAGCATGGCAGCTGCTACGCTCAGGGCGTAAAGAAAGCCGGAGCAGACCGCAGAGATGTCAAATGCGACTGCATTGGCAAGGCCTGCTTTGTGCTGCACAAGACAGGCCGTTGCGGGCGCTCTCTTGTCGGGGCTGCAAGTCGCCAGAAGCAGGAGATCCACGGTCCCCGCATCCACTTTCGCCCGATCGAGCAGGTCTGCGATTGCCGCAGCCGCAAGGTCGGAAGTTTGAACGTGATTTTCAGCGACATACCGTTGCCGGATGCCGAGTGTCCGTTCGACCCAATCCGGGTCGATCCTGGTATTGATGTTACAGGCGATATCTTCGTTCGTAATCGCCTTGTTCGGTCGGCATACACCGGTCGAAATGAAGCGCAGTGAGGCCATCTCAACGTTCTCCCATACCTCTGGCGACAGAACTTGCCGCTTGAAAAAATCAACCAAAAGATGCATTTTTTGGTAAGCATCTTCTTGGGTAGAGCCAGCATGCGATAGGTTGGAATTTGACGGAAACGAGTTTGCGCAATCGGATGGATGAGGAATCAAAATGGCGCTCGTCAATGTAGATGTAGACTTGCTTCGAACGCTGCTTGTGGTGGCTGAAGTGAGGAGTTTCACCGCCGCTGGAGAGGCGTTGTGCCGGACGCAATCTGCGATCAGCTTGCAAATCAAACGGCTGGAGCAGATCGTCGGAGAGAAAATCCTGGACCGCGGAAGCGGCAAGTCCATCGAGTTGACGAAGACCGGAGAGGTTGTCCGGGCCTATGCTCATCAAATTCTCAAGCTCAACGACGCTCTGGTTGCGGAGGTCAAAACTAGCCCGGCTGTCAGCAAACTGAGGATCGGTTTACCGGACGACTATGCTGAACTGCTTTTGCCCAAAATCATTCGCGAAATGTCCAAACGCAATGAAATGGTGGAAATGCAGATCATCAGCGATCTGTCGACGCGGCTTGGCGAAATGGTCGATAACCGGCAGCTGGATGTTGCCTTTGTGACCCGCGATGAAGGCGTCACCGGCTTTGGCCTGCTGAATGAAAAGCTTAGCTGGGTTAGCGCCGAGGGGGCCCAGGTCGTAAACGAAACGCCTCTGCCACTTGCTCTTTTTCCCGAAGGATGCGGGGTTCGCCGTAACGCGCTGGCAGCATTGGACGCTGCTGGAAGGCGCTGGCGAATGGCCTATTGTTCCTCGAATTTCTCAACCCTGCGGACCGCTATCCTGGAAAAACAGGCAATCGGGGTCCTGCCATCAAGGGCTGTCCCCGCGAGCATGGTTGAACTCGGCTCCAAGGAAGGATTGCCGGTGTTGAAGAGTTCTGAGCTTCTGGTCCGGGTGGCGCCTCAGGCATCTGCAGAACTGATCAGGATCACGTCCCAGCTTCTGCGTGCGTTCGAGGTGGACCTGGATCCTGGTTCCGGGCACGGCTTCAATGATACGGAGCGTCCCCAATTACACGCCTGAGCCTTCATTGGGACATTCGCTATTGATGAGCGGCGGCCAGGTTCTTTCCCTGTGCCGGCATCCTCAATGAGTATTGCTTATTTTCATCAAAAGAAGAACTCGTTTCAGTTTTCTGAGCAAAGCAGGGATTGTCTCGATCACCGGAGCAAACAACGGCCATTTCTGAACTGGCGGCTTCGCAATTATGATCAGAAGAGGGCAATGTCATGCAGCTTGAATTCAGCAAATACCAAAGTGAACTCTTTCACCGCTTTGCCGAACTCGGACGCCATGCGGCACGGAACGCCGCGCGACACGACGCAGAGGGCACATTCGATCGGGAAACGTGGATGTTGCTTGCGGAGGCCGGTTTGTGGCGAATTCCCGTTCCGAAGTCCCTTGGAGGTCTCGGAGGGACCTGGTCTGATTGTGCCGCTGCAATGGAAGGCGTCGCTACCACCGCGGAAGATCTCGGCTTCCTTGTGACCATGCTCGGACATATCGGCTCGTTGCGGATCATCCTGGAAGAAGGAACGCCGGAGCAGAAGGAGCGTTGGCTTGAGCCGGTCATGCGCGGCGATGTCGGCGTGACTGCCATGACCGAGAAGACCGGTGGCTCCGATCTTGCCCGGATGCAGGTTGCAGCGCATTCGGAGGAGACGGGATGGAGGCTGAATGGCGAGAAGGTGCATATCACGAATGCCCCGATCGCATCTCTTGGCATGATCGCGGGGCGGATCCCCTCCCTTGGCGAGAAGCGGGATATTACACTCTTTTTCCTCGACCTGGATCAGGATGGAATCGCGCTTGGCGAAACGGAGGACAATCTGGGAATTCGCACCAGTCCAACCGCGAACATCCGCTTTACCAACGCGCGGATCGATCCCATCAACATCATCGGTGCTCCTGGAGATGGTTTGCGCATCCTCTACCGGATCATTTCCTTCGAACGCGCGCTCTACGGCATTATGGCGTCAGGCCTTATTGAAAACATGCTGGGCAAGAGCATGGAGCGCGTGGAAAGCAGAAAGGCCTTCAACCGCCCGCTGGCTGACTATCAATATGTGCAGGGGCGTATCACCGACATGAAGATCGCGTCCGTGGTTTGCCGCCTGATGACCTATGCCGGTCTTGAGCAGCTTGGAAAGGAAACAGAGGACGCGTCCATCACCTGTTCCGTGGGCAAGTTTCTTGCGGGTGAAAAGCTTCTGGAGGCTGCCGAGCACATGGTCCAGCTCCATGGGCATCTTGGCTTCATGAACAACGATCTGAGCCGGCAGCTGCGTGATGCAGTGGGTATGCGGATCGCAGGCGGCACAAGCGATATCCAGAAGATCAACATCTTCAATCAGATGCGCCGCCAGGTCAGTGTTGCCCGGCAAGCTCAGTTCCATCAGGAGGCGGCAGAATAAGACCTGGCGAAAAGGGCGCCTATTTCCGCCGGAAGCGGAGCCTTGTCCTTCGGGGTGCCGCGGTTTCTGCGGTACCCCGAAGTTTTTGCGGTTTCTGGTGGCAGGGCAGGGGCTGTTTGTCAGGAGAGACTGCCGTTTTGAAGAACAAAAACCCGTTCCATCTGAGGGTCTTACCGGTAATCGGCCTCTGGCCTTTTCTGCGAGGACACAGCATTTTCTGGAGCCGACCGTGTAGGCAGTCAGCGCTTCGGGGTCCGGCCAGGTCACGTCAAAGCCAGTGCTCTGGAGCAGATCCATCATGTCAGATCGCGAAAACAGTCTGTGCCTGGCACGATAGACGATCCCTGGAATGGCCTGCTCCGTGACGGTCAGCTCATACATGCGGCGATCTTGGGAGATTTGGATCTCCTCGGTATAGGCCCGGTCCCGAGAGTTGTTTCAAACATCAGGTGTCGGCCTGGCTCAAATCCGTCCTGATCAATCAATTCGATGAACATCCGTCCCCGGGGCATAAAAGTCCGCTAACCTGCTTCAGGATTTTCATGTCATCGGCCGGTCCGGTGGGGGCTCAAAGGCCAAATCCGCACACTGCGCCGGTTCGCGGACCGCCCACAGCATCAGGTCAAACGCCTTCGTCGAGGTCCGGCGTCTTGGAATGCGCTTTCGGCCTTGGACCGGGCGGCCTTGCTGGGTTCTGTGCGATGCTTCAACTGGAGCTCGATTCCAAGCTAAGATGACTGTGACGGACCTGTCATAGCCAATCATAATTCTTGCAACAGAGCTTTTTCCCTGCGGCCCAAAACAGAAGAGTGCAACCAAAAATTCTCTGGGTAGATACGTTTAGAAAATAAAAGAAAAAATTAGAATAACTAAGAATTTATAGGAAAATAAACGAAGATATTTGACATACTTCGAGAGTATTTTTTGAAAATAACAGCTTAAATATATTGTTTCTTGAATAAAATATTAGATTTATGCTGATTTTGTATTTAGTTAATTATGAGTCATTCACCCGTCAAATCGGAATTTTGCAGCTCTATGACCCCAGCTCTGCTTGCTGTTCGCGCGGCTTCTATGCCTCCGGTCTCCCCTATGCTGATCTCTCCTAGGCAAGTTCTGCCGGGTGGTGGGAACTTTTTTCCTATAAAAAACAATAATTTAAGTGTTTTTTTTGCGCCTGAAATTTCGTCGGCCGCCGTTCAATAGACATGGATGGATCAGTGGAGCTCCATTCGGCCGGGACTACGGGGGCACAGAAGATGGGCTTGCCATCAGTGAAAAACGAACTCGGTTTGGAAGACGAGCTCAAGGCCGGTGCCGGTGGGTCTGCGGGTGCGCGCAGCTTGAACCTTCTGGCCGTGTCCGACGAAGAGCTTCTGGAGCTCATCCGCCGGGATAGTGAGGTGGCCTTTCGCACGCTTATCGACCGGCACGTCGACCGCGGCTACGCGGTTGCCTATCGGATTCTCCGCAATGCGTCCGATGCAGAAGACGTCGTTCAGGATGCGTTTTTGCAGGTCTGGACGAAACGTGCCGTCTGGCAAGCCGGGCGTGCCAGGTTTTCGACGTGGCTTTACCGGGTGATCTCAAACCGTTGTATTGATCTCCTACGCCGCCCCAAGGTCGAGACGATGGAGACACTGCCGGAACTCGAAGATGATCGCGGCGATCAGATGCAGTCCCTTGCGCGTCAGGAAGCCAGCGAGATGCTTCAGAAGGCCATGGCGAAACTGCCAGATCAGCAACGAATTGCGCTCGTGTTTTCCTATACAGAGAACCTGAGCAACGGTGAGATCGCAGAAATAATGGAGACGTCAGTTTCGGCTGTTGAAGCTCTTTTGAAGCGTGGACGCCAGAAACTCCGCCATTTGCTGCGCAACACGGGTGGCGAGATCTTGTCGATATTTACAAAGTATTAACTATTTGCGCACGGCCAGTTGAATTTTGTTCGCCTGATTTGGGGCTCTTCTTGCGTTGAAGGTCCAGGCGCGGGTTTCCGGCGCCGAGACCGCGCCTGAGAGAAGGGGCGTGGCCCCAATGTCATCAGGAGTTGAAGATGCCCGTTATCTCGACCAACACTGCCGCGAACACTGCAGTTCGCTACTTGAACGCCAACTCGGAGAGCCAGTCGGACTCCCTCGCCAAACTGGCCAGTGGCTCACGCATCACCCGCGCGTCCGATGATGCTGCTGGTCTCGCAATTTCGACCAAGATCTCTTCGGACGTCACAGCCCTCGAACAGGCTTCGACGAACGCCTCCCACGGCATTTCGATCCTGCAGACGGCAGACGGCGGAGCCGCGAACGTAAGCGATATCCTGGAGCGCATGAAGACCCTGGCGTCCCAGTCCGCGTCCGGAACGGTGACCGACACGGAACGTGCATACATCCAGGCAGAATTCGAAGAGCTGCAGGACGAAATTGACGCCATCTCGACCTCGACCCGTTATAACGGTCAGAGCCTTCTGGATGGCACCAGCGACTTCGCCGACGACACCGTTGAAACAGCAGCGACCACAACGGCTTCTATTTCGTCCATCGAAGGAGAAGTCGCATCTCTGAACGCCACCACCGCTCTGGCTGACCTGTCACTCGCAGCTGGTGAAACCGCAAGCTTCACACTGACGATTGATGGTGCTGAGACAACCATCACCCTTGGTGACGCCGACTCAACTGCGGCGCAGACAATCACCGCCGCAAGCATCGTCACTGCGATCAACACAGCAACCGGAGCAACCAACGCTTCGCTCGACAGCGGCAACCTGGTTCTGACCGGCACCGATGCTCTGGAAGTAACGGTCTCCGACTTCTCGGCCACCGGATCTTCCTCGTTTGACGCTTCGTCCCTCGGCCTGACCACCACGACTGATCTCGGCAGCGTTGAAGACGCTTTGACGATTGCGTCTGGCTCTACCGTTTCCTTCAAGATCGGCGATGTGGAAGTAGAACTCGGCGATGAGGACAGCACCACCGCGCAGAGCTTCACCGCTCAGGATCTTGCGGACGCCATCAATGATGCGCTGGTTGATGCAGACGACTACACTGTTACCGCTTCGGTCGATAGCGATGGCAACCTGGCAATCTCTACCCGTGAGGAAGGCAGCGACGCCTCTCTGACCCTCAGCGACTTCACCGGCATCGAAGCAAGCGATCTCGGACTGACGGAGACCTCCACGGGCGTTGTGGCAGCAACCGGCACAACCACCGAAGCCGCCTCGACGGGCGCAGATGTCGTTGTCGGTTCGGATTACACCGATACCATCACCCTGACACTGACAACGTTGACAACCGAGTCTCTCGGCATCGACGAACTGGATGTATCCACCCAGGAAGGTGCAGCTGAAGCCCTCGCTGTCCTCGATATGGCGATCGACGATGTTTCCAAGGCACGCGCCGAGATGGGTGCGACCATGTCGCGCTTCGAGTTCCGCTCGACCCAGCTGGAAACCAGCATTGAAAACCTGGAAGCCGCTGAGTCCGCAATTGCTGACGTGGACATTGCAACGGAACAGGCGAAGCTCTCCGCAGCCAGCGTGAAGGTTCAGGCTGCTGTGGCCGCTGCCTCGCAGGCAAACGAAATGCCGGAAAACCTGCTCAAGCTGCTGCAGTAATCCGAAGCGGAATTCCGGGCCGCGGGTTAACCCCGCAATGAGGCATCCGCCTTTCCCTATCCGCGGCCCGGAACCTGACTGCGCCTGACACGCACCGGACTGACAGGATCGTCCTCCATGACAACAACGACATCGACGACGTCATCAACGACGACCACATCCACCAGTTACAGCTATTCCACCAGCTCTTCCGACACCGACTGGGATGCCCTCATCGAAGTTGCTGTCGCCGCTAAGGAAACGCGGGCAGATTCCATCGATCTCAAGATCGAGGACAATGAAGCGACAATCGCGGCCTATGAGGAAATGCAGTCCTTGTTGCAGGACATCGTCAGCGCAGCGGAAACCATTCGCGGCACCGCAGACAGCCTGACCGCCAATGACGATATCTTTTCCACCCGCGCAGCCTATCTGACCGCTGTGGGTGATGTGGACGCAGAGAGCGCCGTCGTTGTCACCGCCGAGGCCGATGCAACGATCACCACATATGATCTGCAGATCCTTCAGCTAGCGTCGGCACAGAAAGTTGCCGGTACGGCCGTCGAAGACAAAACCGCTGAGCTTGGCTTGAGCGGAACGTTCAGCATCCAGCTGGAGAATGCCGAAGCCGTAGACATCGAGATTTCCGAAGACATGACGCTCGCGGAAATCGCGGAAGCCATCAACCTCCAGTCGGACACATCGGGTGTCTCTGCGACGGTGCTTGAAGTTTCCGAGGGAAGTTTCCGCCTGATCCTGAGTGCCGACGAAACCGGTCAGGAAATTGTTCTGACTGACGTTTCAGGAGATGATGTTACTGGCTCGCTTGGCCTGACCGACGAGGACGGCAGCTTCACCAGCGAGCTGCAGGAAGCCCAGTCGGCGATTATTACTCTCGACGGGATTGAGATCACCCGCACGACCAACACCATCGATGACCTCATTGATGGCGTGACCTTCAATCTTTACCAGGAGACGGGTGAGGACAATTCGATCTCCGTCGAGATCTCGAACGACCTGACATCCATCAAGTCCGCGATCACCGCCCTGGTCGATGCCTATAATGCCTATCGCGAATGGGCGGTCACCCAGCAGGCGACTTCATCCGCAGGCGGGGCCTCCGACGATGCGGTTCTCTTCGGCGACAGTACACTTCGGGCGGTGAACACGGCAATTGCGGACGCGTTGTCGACCGTTATCGACACAGATTCCATGGCCTTGCTCGGCTTGACTTATGACGAGAGCAACTATCTCGTTCTCGACGAGACGACCCTGAACGAAGCCCTGCTTGAAGACGTGGAGGCGATTGAGGATCTTCTGGCCTTTCAGATGACCTCCACATCCACTGACATTGCTCTGCTGAACCGGTCGTCCAACATGCCGGAAAGCCTGAGCCTCGATATTGAGGTCGATGACGAGGGCAATATTACAAGCGTTTCAGTTGACGGCGACAGCAGCCTTTTCACCATCAGCGGCTCTCGTATCAACGGTGCGGAAGGCTCGATCTACGAGGGTATCACCTTCGTCTTCACCGGCGACGAGAGCCAGTCGGTCGACCTCAGCTTCTCTAGCGGGATTGTAGAGAAGCTCTACTCCACCATCGAGTCATACTCCAACTCTGACGACGGCATCCTGGAAGACATGATGACCAGTCTCACCGAAACCAACGAAGATCTGCAAGAAGATGCCGATGATATCCGCAGCCGTGCGGAAACCTATCGGGACACGCTTGCAGCCCGCTATGCGGCCTACCAAGTGGCCATTGAGGAAGCGGAATCCACACTCGATTACCTTGAAGCCCTGCTTAACTCAGGAAGTGACTGATCATGTCCTATGCCATGAACCGGGCCATTGGCGCGTACCGCCAAGCCGCCGTCGCCGTTCCACCTCTTTCAGCCGTCGTGTTGCTGTATGATGAAGTGCTCAACGCCCTGATCCTCACCTCGAGGCATCTGGCCGCCCGCGAGTTCGAGCAGGCCTACCTGCGGACACAGCGTGCAGTCGGCATTCTTCAGGGGCTGAGGCAGAACCTGAATCTGGAAACTGGCGGTGCGTTGGCAAAGCAGCTTCTGGATACCTACACCCGCAATATTTCAGCTATCAACGCGGTTTGCGGCAAGCCAGATGCCACTCAGAGGCTCGTGAAATTGTCGACTGGCTTGCTAGAGCTCCGCAACGCCTGGGCAGAGATGACAAGCCTATCTCAACGTCCGCTAGACCCCCTTCTAAAGGAGTTTGAAACCGAGTTTTCCCTTGTCAGAAATGCCTAGGAATAGACAGAAACATTTCGGACATGTACGTTTAAGGTAGTTGACCTTACGTCGGATTCGGAATGACTGCCAAAGAAGCCTGCATGTCCCTTGAGGCATTTGAGGACCGCCTTGACCAGTTTGGCGGTTCTCTCGCTTCGTGGCCTGCGGGTGACCGTAAACACGCAGAAACACTCCTGAGTATGTCCGAGGAAGCGCGTGCGCTTCTCGCCGAGGTCACAACAATGGAAACATATCTCTCCCGTGCCGTGCAGCTTCGAGCGCCGGCTGGACTTGCGGACCGCATCGCGGCCCGCGCATTTCAGCAGAAGCAGACCGAACTGCATCCGTCTCACCCGGCCTACGGCCTGGCAGAGCAAATCAGTGAGAGCTTCTCCTCGCAGGACGCAACGTCCGGCGCGGAAACAGCTCCAGGTACCGGTTTGACCACCGACATCACAGTTTAAGATCGCCGCCCGGTCCGTCCGGACGCAGCCCAAAGAGCCCGGCCAAAGAGCCGGGTTTTTTATTTTTGTTCTGTATCAGGCAAGGCATTGCGGAGATGCAGCTGATCGCATCTTGCCCCTCGCCCCGGCATTTCTTGCCGTCATCGCGCTGTGCGCATTCGGCAAGGCTACGCAGCAAGCGTTTCATGTGGCATGAAAACAGCTGAAATCCGCCAGGTGTCAGTAAAAATCCTCCCCAGAACGCTCTTCATGAATACTAGGCAAGTATTTCCCAAGAGCGAAATTTTAATAGGCATTCTTTTCCTGTATTAATATTGAATTTTTTGCGCCTGATCTTTCGCTCAGTCCCGTTTCAATAACAAAGGGACTATCAGCTGAGGAAAAAGATAACGGCCTCGTGTCCCTTGCAGCCAATTCGAATTGCACGGAGACAAGAAGTTGAGCATTTCATCCGTCAATTACTCGACGACGACCAGCACCTCGACGACAACGAGTAGCTCCTCATCTTCTTCACTGGGGATCACGAGCTCCGACTTCTTGCAGCTGATGGTCGAACAGCTTCAGAACCAAAGCCCGCTGGACCCTGCTGATACGGATTCCTATCTGGACAAGCTGGTCTCCTATGCCAGTTACGACACCGAGACAGCGATAGCGGACAGTCTGGAAAGCATCACTTCGACGTTGTCGAGCACGCTTTCGTCCAGCGGTCTTGGCTACATCGGCCAGACAGTTGAGGTCACGGGCAGTACGACCAGCCTTGAAGACGGTTCGGCAGAGTGGACCTACACCCTCGACTCAAATGCCTCCGACACCACGATCAACATACTGAACGAAGATGGTGACGTGGTCTGGACCGGCAGTGGCGAGACCGACGCGGGCACTTATTCCTTCACCTGGGACGGCACGACCACGGACGGCACACAGCTCGAGGATGGCGGTACCTACACCATCAGCGTCGAAGCAACCGATTCCGATGGGGACTCCGTCGACGGTTCGACCACCGTGATCGGCAAGGTCACAGGCATAGACGTCTCCGACGACGACAGTCTCCTGAAGATTGGCGACGCGTCGTTCTCGGTTGAGAACGTCCTTCAGATCCTGGCAAGCTAAGGAGTTCCCGATATGAGCTTGATGGGCGCCATTAATTCCGCAATCTCTGCGCTTTACGCTCAGAGCCA
Source organism: Roseibium litorale (assembly GCF_014842915.1). Classification (GTDB taxonomy): domain Bacteria; phylum Pseudomonadota; class Alphaproteobacteria; order Rhizobiales; family Stappiaceae; genus Roseibium; species Roseibium litorale. Next base: position 269,852 of record NZ_JACYXI010000003.1, read on the forward strand.
GGCCCTCTCCAATATTTCGGACAACCTCGCGAACTCCGAAACTACGGCTTACAAGTCGACCGACACCAGCTTTTCCAGCCTCGTTGCCGGCAGTGGCAGTTCTAGCAGCGGCGGTGTGACAGCAACCACCAGTTCGAACATCACCGAGCAGGGCTTGCTGGTCGCGTCAAGCAGTTCAACCGACCTGGCGATCGAAGGCGACGGCTTTTTCGTTGTTTCCAACGATACGGACGGCGGTCAGACCTATTACACCCGAAACGGTGAGTTTGAAGTCGACGAAGACGGCTATCTCGTCAATGACGGCTATTACCTCATGGGCTGGGCAACCGACTCGGAAGGGGATGTGATTGGCGGAACGAGCGAAAGCTCGCTTGTGGCCATCGACATCGACAGCGTGAAAAGTTCGGTGGACGCTACGTCCGAAGTCAGTTTCCAGGCGAACCTGCCCGCAGATGCTGCCGTCGGAGACAGTTTCGAGACCACGTTCGAAGTCTATGATTCCCTTGGCACGAGCAGTACCGTTTCCGTAACCTGGACAAAGACGGCGGAAAATACCTGGTCGATGGAAGTCGGAGACCCGGAACTTTCCAGCTCCGGTGAGACCATCGGCACCTCTTCGACTGACATCATTGAAATTGTGTTCAATGATGATGGCACTCTGGCTTCGACCGACCCAAGCCCCGCAGAGTTTTCCATCACCGGCTGGACCACCGGCGCGGCAGACAGCACCATCTCTCTCGATCTTGGCACGGTCGGCAGCGCTGACGGCCTGTCCCAATATGCTTCCGACGACACCGATCCCGACATCGAGATCCAGCAGATCACCCAGGACGGCCTGGCCTATGGCTCGCTGACCTCCATCGAGATCTCTGACGATGGCTCCGTGACGGCCTTCTTCGACAATGGCGAAGAGCGCGTCATCTACAAGATCCCCGTCGCGACCTTTGCCAATGCTAACGGCCTAACCGAACTCAGCGACGGCGTCTATGCGAGAAGCTCTGCCTCCGGCAACAGCACACTGCATGAGGCAGGGGAAGGCGGTGCGGGCACCATCAATGGCGGATGGCTGGAAGCCAGTACGACGGACACCAGTGAGGAATTCTCCAGCATGCTGAGCGCTCAACAGGCCTATTCCGCCTCGTCCCAGATCATGTCCACCGCAAGTGACATGTTCGACACACTGCTTGATGCCGTCAGATGACAGTTCTCCCGGGCAAGCTTGAGGAAAATCTGGCTCAGCTTCGGCGGCTTTCGTCGGAAATCCGGCGGCTGGCGCGGGATCAGGGCAATCCGGCTGCCCGGCTGAACCTTCTGCTGCTGAAGCGTGACCTGCAGGACCTCTTGCGGGAGATGCGCGCCGGGAAAACCGAGGTGTCCAGCACCCAGTCCCGCGCTCATTCCGCAAGCCGGGTCGCCGGCGCCTACGCGGTTCAGGCCCAACGCATCAAGACCAAGACACCCTGACTTTCACAAGAAGAGGCCTTCCTCCCATGCAGATCTCTCTGTCTTCGGCCATGATCGCCAAGATCGATAGCTCCATCCTGCACATGATCAGCGTCGCGGACGAGCTGATTTCGGTGACCAGCGAGGAATCCCGGCGCCTTCAGGAAGAGGCTCAGCCCGCTATCGACGATCTTCTGGCCCGCAAACGCGAGCTGATCCACGACTATGAGAACTGGATCAAGCTGTTCCGCACCCAGAAGAACGTTCTGCTCCAGGCATCGCCGATGCTGTTTGAGGAGCTTTTGGAGCGTAACCGCGAGCTTTCCGTCTGCCTGGCAGAAAACAACAAGCATCTTGAAAAGGCCATGACCAGCAACCGCAGGCGTGTGGAAACGATCATGGAGGTCATCCGCGAAGAGCGGAAGCCGCCTGCGGTCTATGGTGGCAACGGACAATACAAGGACCGCCCTGCGGCTCCTGTCTCCCTGCGGCCTGTACGAGAGGCCTAGCACCCTGCCTTTAACCCCTAGACCAGAAGGTTTCTACCATGACGTCCTTGTCTGCAGCTGCGAAAATCGCCTCCAGCTCGCTTGCCGCGACGCAGGTGCAGATGTCTGTCACCGCGTCCAACATCGCGAACGCGGACACGGAAGGCTACACCAAGAAAAGCGCCACGACCTCGGCGCTCACCAGTGCCGGGACCGGCAGTGGTGTTTCCGTCGGCGACATCAGCTCAGGTGTCAGCACTTTGCTGATGAAGCAGCTGACGTCGGCCACCTCGGAGACTGCGGCTGCGGAGAAGACCGCCGATTATCTGGACCAGCTTCAGTCCGCGATGGGGTCGACAACGAGCTCGGACGATACCGGCACGTCGCTTGCAAATATGCTGGCAAATGTCGAAACCGCCGTCTCAGACCTCGCCGGAACCCCGGAAAGCACCAGCTTGGCCTATTCAACGCTCAGCGCGCTGGAAACGCTGAGGAACGAACTCAACGACCTGTCGTCGACCATTCAGGACCTGCGTTCCAACGCGGATTCCGACATCGCCACCAGTGTCGATGCAGCGAATGCTGCCATCGAGGCCATCGACGCCTTGAACGACCAGATCGTGGCGGCTAAGGCCAGCGGCGCAAGCACGGGAGATCTAGAGGATCAGCGCAATACCGCCCTTGCGGAGCTGTCCCAGTATCTCGGCGTGACCAGTTTCCTTGGAAGCGACGGGAGTATAAAGGTCTACACCACCTCCGGCCAGGTACTGGTGGACTCCACGGCCCATAGCCTGTCTTTCGACGAGACAACGACAATCACCGCCAGCCAAAGCTATGACGGCACGTCTTCCGGACTTTCGGGCATTACGGTCGACGGCAACGACATCACCGACAGCATCAGCACGGGTACGATCGGCAGTCTTTTGGAGCTTCGCGATGAAACCCTGCCCGCTGCCCAGGACATGCTCGACGAACTGTCGGAGGCACTGATCACGACCTTGAATGCGGTCATTCCGGATCTCCTGACAGGAACCTCGGCAAGTGATATCGCTGTCAATCAGGACATGCTATCGGACCCTTCCACGCTCCTCAGCGGCAGCAGCGGCACAGCAGCGGAGACTGCGGAAGCCTTGCTTGATGCGCTTCAGGGCGAAACATCCTTTGATAAGGCCGGATCACTGAGCGCCAGACAGGAGGACTTTGCCTCCTATGCGACCGATATCCTGTCACTTATCGTCTCCCAGTCGAACGCGGCCGACAAGGCCCTGGAACTGGCCCAGACAGAGCTGACAACGGTCACCGACACCATCTCCTCCACCTATGGCGTCAACGTTGATGAAGAGACGGTCCGGTTGACCGAGCTCGAGCAACTCTATTCCGTGTCTTCCCAGATCCTGAGCATCCTGAAGGAGATGTTCGAGGACCTGCTGGCCGCAGTACAGTAAGGAGCGTTGACCATGAGCATGCGCGTTGCAACTTTCGGCCAGACCTCCACCGTTCTTCAAAATGCAATGAAGACCCAGGCGCGGCTTGCGGAAAAGCAGGTGCAGGAGTCCACCGGTCTGATTTCGACCGACTATGGCGGGCTGGGCAGTTCTGCTGGCGTGGTCGCCAGCCTGGAAGTCTCCGCAGCACGCACAGAAGCCTCCATCTCGACGGCGGAGCAGGCTCTCTCCCGGATCGAGATGATCTACGACGCCCTCGGTTCCATGAGTGACCTCATGACCGATCTTCGCTCTCAGCTTTCGGCGGCTTCCGTCAACACCGACACTACGCTTCAGGCGACTGCCGAAGCAATGCTTGAAGAACTGACCTCCCTGCTCAACACCCAGTATGAAGGCCGTTACCTTTTTGCGGGCGCAGAGACAGAAACCAAACCTGTCGATATCTCGGGCCTCTCCACAACTGATCTGACCACGGAAGACACGAGCTACTATCAGGGCGACGATTATGTGCAGTCGGTCCGCCTCAGCAGCGACCGATCCCTCGATTACGGCATTACGGCCGACAACACCGCCTTCGAGACAGCCATCCGGACCCTGTCCTATCTGGCAACCGCAACGGATCTGACCTCCGAAGATCTTTCGGCTGCTTCAGAGATGCTGGTGGATGCACAGGATCAGATCCTGGCTCTGCAGAGTATCACCGGCATCAAGGCTTCGACCCTTGAAACTTATATCAGCGACCAGGAGGACTATCTGGCAACCGTGACCGACCTGGCCACCACTCTGGCCTCGGTCGATATCGCCGTCGTTGCCGTCGAAGCTGCAAACTACAAGACCCAGCTTGAGGCCAGCTACTCGGCGCTTGGCACGATGACAAGCCTCAGCGTGCTCGACTATCTCAGATAGGCCGGGTGAAACGTGGCCTGCTGCCAGAGACCCCACCTTGTGTGAAGCCGGTTCTATATGGCAACCAAAACGACGAGCAAATCCCTTCCTGATGCTCCTGTCCGCGTGGTTAAATCGTGACGGAGAATGAAGCGGAACATCCTGTCCCGTGGGGGGCAATATCTTCGATTGCCGACAAGACCGGCGGCTTGGTGAGAACGTTTCATGAGTTGCTAAAGAGGGCCGGGGCCGGCAGCGGCAAACGCGCGGGTCTGCCGAGTGATGCCGCCGGGAGGACGGACGCATCGGAGCAGGAGAACCGTGAGCTTCGTCAGGCGAACGGGATCTTGCGCAAGGCGTCTGCTGATTTTGTCCAGGTGGAGCGAGCCTGAAAGTTTGGCGCCTGCTGAAGCGATAATATCCTTCATTTATGAGCACCGCTCCGTGCTCGGTCCCGAGCTGATCTGCAGGCCGCTGCCGATTGCCCAATCGGCTTATTATGAGAACATAGCCAAGCGGGTGGATAGGGATCGTCTGCCGATCCGCGCTTGCCGCGATGCTGCTCTGAAGATCGAGATACACCCGGGTATTCAAAGAGAACTTCCAGGTCTGCGGCATGCGGAAAGTCTTGCGTCATTGGAGCGGGAAGGCTTTGAGATTGCCCGCTGCGCCGTCGCCCGGTTTACGAGGTCGATGGGGTTGCGGTGCGTCATTCGCGGCAAACCGGCCAAAACGACATCCCCGGACGAGTCAGCATTCGGTTCAGTCGACCGTGATAACCGGCATTTCAAGGCACCGGCGCTGAACAGGCCTGGGTTCCGGATTTCACCTAAGTGGCTGCCTGGCAGGGGCTAGTCTATGTTACCGCTCGAGATTGGGCTCTAACCAATAACGCCTTCGATGACCCGCTCATCGACGCATTTGCCCGGCGTATTGCCAGCTTGCGGGCACGCCGTACAGGGCATGCCACCTTTGCTTTCGATGCCTTGGAACAAGCGCTCCATGATCGGCATTCCGTTCATGGCAGCGGGCAGGGCAAGTGCCTGATCAGAGACCTTGGCGGCAGACTGTTGCGGAGAGTTGTGTAACACTTTCCGTTTTTTGGGAGGTGCCGATGCCGTATACGAGGTTGTAACCTATGTCTCCGGCACAAACAGTTACCTATGTCTCCGGACCGGACAGGAAAATTTGGTAGCGGAGGAGGGACTCGAACCCCCGACACGCGGATTATGATTCCGCTGCTCTAACCGGCTGAGCTACTCCGCCATCCGTCGCCGTTTGCGGCGGGCGCCGCTGCGAATGTGGGGTGCTTATAGTGAGGGAATGGGCACGCTGTCAAGCGGCGGTGGATATGGTTTTCAACAATTGCGGCAAGTGTTTGAAAACAGCGGCGGCCTGTGGAAATTGTGCCTGGGGTTGCCTGGAATTGGGGTGGTTTTTTGTCTGCGGAAGGCAAAGAATGCCTCCCTCAGACATGAAACCCAGAGATCCTAGCCGCCGAAAGAAACCCCCGATGCGCAAACAGATTTCCGACGCAGCCCGTCTTCGCGTTACACTGCTTGATCTCGACCCGGCTCCGTGGCGGATTATCGAGGTTCCGCTGTCCATGACGTTCAAGGGGCTGCATGAGGCCATTCAGGCAGCGTTCTTGTGGTTCGATTGCCATCTCTGGGAGTTTGATGTTGCCGACCGGTGCTACAGCCTTCCGCTTGACGGCGATCAGGGTCTTGAAAGGACCTATAATGCCAGCACGGCACGTCTGACCAAGCTGCGGGACAGCGGCATTTCCGAGTTCCTGTACATCTACGATATGGGGGACAACTGGGAGCACCACGTCGAGGTCCTGGACTTGTTCGATATGCCGGCAGGCGCCCGTTTGCCTGCGTTCATCGACGGAAAATGGAGGCGGCCTCCCGAGGATGTGGGTGGCGTTCCAGGTTTCGAAATGTTTCTAGAGGCGATGGCCGATCCGAAGCATGAGGACCATGATGATCTTTTCGACTGGTACGGAAAGCCGTTCGATGCGCAGGATATCGAGCCAGAAATCGTGAAGGTCCAAATGGGCCGCCTCGCCAGCATGCGCAGACCAAAAAAATAGGCCATGCCCGCATCGGACACTTGAGCCCGTGTCCTAAACATAGCGGATCGCTTAGGCAATATGCGCAAATGGAGGCGGGCGACGCAGGAGGCGCTTCAGTCCCCCGGCGTCCCACCCGCCTTGCGGAAGCTCATCAGGGTGAACAGGCCGAAGGGAGAGAGCGTTTCCTCATCCTCCAGCACCATGGACGTGTGTCGCAGGACGCGTGACTTCGGGAATTCCGGATTCCAGCCCAGACGGTCCGCGTAGCGCTTCAACCCGCGCTCGACCATGGCGCGAGGTCCGTGGGCGGCCGAGAAGTGATTGACCAGAATAACTGTCCCGCCCGGCTTCGTGACGCGTTCCAGCTCTCGCAGAACCCTGGCAGGGTCCGGCACGACAGGCATCACATACATGGCAACAGTGATGTCGAAATGATCGTCCGGAAAGGAGAGGTTGCCGGCGTCCATGCAGATGAGGCCGGCGATGTTGCCAAGATCCGCTGACCGGATTCTAGCCCTCTCCAGCATAGCTTCGCTGAGGTCGATGCCGGTAACTGTCAGGTGTTTGCCATAGTGAGGCAGGGACATGCCGGTGCCGATCCCGGCCTCCAGCACATGTCCTTCAAGGGCGTTGATACGCTTGACCGCCGCATGGCGGCCCCAATAGAGCGGGGCCCGGAAGACCATGTCGTAGTAGGGTGCCCAGCGGGCATAGGCCGTCTGGACAGCCGTCTCATCCAGATGCCTGGCTTCCCGTGAGATCCTGTTCCAGCGCCGTTGCAGCCACAGTTTCAGTTTGCGCAGGCGGTCCGGAAGGGTCTCACTCGAAGTCATGCAGTTGCTGCCTTTTCAGGTTGCGTGTCTATGGTCCAGGTGCCAGCTCTTTCTGCCCTGGCAATCCAGCCGCCGCCCAGAACCCGTGCCTCGTCTCCATCGCTGTCGAAGAACACGCAGGCCTGGCCTGGCGCAACGCCGGTTTCGCCTGACACCAGATCGACGCTGACCTTGCCGTTTTCAACGCGCAGGCGGGCCGGTGCGGGCGGGCGAGTGGAGCGCACCTTGGCAAAAATGTCTAGATCACATCCTTCATCCAGAGGCATGTCACCGATCCAGTTCAGTTCGCGCAGATAGATTCGGCGGGTTGCCAGCGCCTCGCGCGGGCCAACGAGAACCCGTCGGGTATCCGCATCAAGCCGCACAACGTAAAGCGGTTCGCCGGTGGCAACGCCAATGCCCCGGCGCTGGCCAATAGTGAAATGGATGATGCCGTCATGGTGGCCGAGCACGCGGCCGTCGATGTGGATAATCTCTCCTGGCTCCGCCGCATTGGGCCGGAGCTTCTTGATCACCTCGGCATAATTGCCGTCCGGGACGAAGCAGATGTCCTGACTGTCGGGCTTATCGGCAATTGAAAGGCCGAACTCCCGCGCGAGCTCCCGCACTTCTGCCTTGGGCATGCCGCCGAGAGGGAAGCGGATGAAGTCCAGCTGTTCCTGGGTGGTTGCAAAGAGGAAGTAGCTCTGGTCCCTGTCCAGATCGGACGGGCGGAACATGGCGCGCTTGTTGCCCTGAATGGCGGTGCGGACATAGTGGCCGGTGGCGAGCACATCCGCTCCCAGATCCTTGGCGGTCTTCAAGAGGTCCTGGAACTTGACCGTCTGATTGCAGGATACACAGGGAACCGGGGTTTCACCGGCGATGTAGCTGTCGGCAAACCGGTCCATCACCGCTTCCTTGAAGCGGCTTTCATAGTCCAGGACATAATGAGGAATGCCTATCTTTTCGGCGGCCCGGCGGGCGTCATGAATATCCTGTCCCGCGCAGCAGGCCTTCGCCTTGCTGACCATGGCGCCATGGTCATAGAGCTGAAGGGTGACGCCGATCACATCGTAGCCTTGCTGTTTCATCAGCGCGGCAACGACGGAACTGTCAACGCCGCCGGACATGGCGACGACAACACGTGTGTCTTCAGGGCGGCCGGGAAGATCCAGGCTGTTCAGCATTACATTTCACCAAGGTATTCGGGCCGCAGGGATGCGCGTTGGCCGCGGCGATCGCCTTATTTGCAGTCCCGGCCAGTCCGGTCCGGCGGCAGAAGGGTTTCAGTTGGGGCGCACTATACAGAAATGGGTGCGGCAAGCCAATTGCGCCAGCTGCATACCCGGCAAGCTTTGCCGGGGGTGGGAAAACGCTGCCGGTCCGGGCGGGGAGGGCGATCCCTTTGATCTGAATAAGTGTCTGAAAAATATGAGTTTAGATTATTATTTGCTCTGGCGTACTGCTTGCATCTGATTGTCCGAGTTGGTCTGTCCGGGTCTGCCGGGCTGGAAAATGCGGAAATGGGGGCACCCTTGCTGCCAGTTGGTCTCTACACTGAAGTCTCCTCGAATGCCCTGTCTGCTGGGCAGGGTGCAGCAGCAAGTTCGCCTGCAAGTGCGCTTGACGCGTTTTCGCAGGTGCTCGCCAATCTCTCCGGTGATGGTGAGGCCGCCGGTGAGGATCTGGGGACTGCGACGGTTCCTCCGTCGTCCTTGGCGGCAAAGGTAAAAGTTACTGGCCCTCAGATGGCCAATGCCGCTTTGCCGGACCTTTCTTCTTTGGATGGGTTAGATTCAGGCGCACAGATCCAGCTGCCAGTTCTGAACGGCGCTGGGCCGGATGAATTGCAGCTTGATGCTGATGCGCCAGTGGCTGGCTTGACCGGTGGGTTGGACGCCGAAGGTCCTGCTGAGTTTGAGTTGCCGGCTGATGATGCGGATGAGGCGGCCGATGATCCCGGCATGCCGGATGCGCTGGCAATGATTCAGCCGGTTCCCGTTCCGCCTGCGCCAGTTTCTGCCTTTGCAGAAGTGGCGGTTGATGCGGAAGCTGGTTTGACCGCGGGTGCGGTTGATGCTGGCGCGGAGCTTGCCTCCGATGCTCCAGCGCAAGGTGCGGGGCCGCAGTCCGGGGCGGGGGAGGAGATCTCTGCCCTGACGCCTCAGGCTGGCATGCCGGTTCAGCCGCAGGCTGAAGTGCCGGGCGCGCCGCAGCTGTCCATGCCTTCTGCTCCGGTGCCGCAGCCTGGTGTGCCGCAAGCATCGATCTCGTCAGCGCTGGAGCAGCAATTCGCCACGGTTGAGGCTCCAAGTCTTTCCGCAACTGCTTCGATGGGGGCAGCGCAACTGATTGATCTTGCTGCAGATGTCCTTCCGGCTGATGCTGATGTCGAAGCGCTGGCGGGAACAGCGAAGGCGCAGGTCGCGGTACAGGTGCCGTCCAGCGCTCCTGTCTCATCACCCTCTTCTGAGCCGCCTGCTCGTTCTATACCTGTCGAGGGCGGGAATGCTATTGCCGCAGCTCCCATGACGGAGGATGAGCAAGCTGACGTCAGGACCCCAGCTATCGGCAAGGCTGACGCGTTTCCTGCTCAGGCGCAGGCCGTTGGTTTTCGTGATCTGCCGGCTGTGGCGGTTGCAAATTCGAACGCTGCGGTGAACACGAATACTCCGGTTGCCGCAGGGCTTGATGCGGATCAGGCCGTTGCTGCCGGGGTGCGTGACCGGATGACCGGTGTTGTTCCTGCCGCGGAAGCTGGCAAGGGGAATGTTCAGACTGCCTTGAACGAGGGGGCGTCCGGAGCACCTGTCCTGACAGAAGATGAGGGTGTAGTCGTGACGCCGGTCAAGGCGCCGGGGAAGCGCTGGCTGTCGGAGTTGCCTGAACTCGCCCGTTCCGCACAGTCCGTTCGATCTCAAGCTCCCGCCACGCCTCAGGTGGCCGCGCCTCAGCCTGCCGCTCAGCCCGACCCTGTCCTTTTGGCCGATCTGGATGGCGGCGAAAGCTTGAAGACAGGTGAAACGTTGCGGACGGCAGTCGGCCAGAGTGTCCCTGATGCAGGGGAAACAGTTCTCTCCTTTGTGAAGACCTCGCCTCAGACGGCATCTACCGCCTCGTTGGCTCAGGCCGCAGCAGGTGCGCAGGGTTCCAAACCGGGGCAAGGGGCTGCAAAGGCAGGTGAGAACCTTGCCGCAACAGCGCAGCCCGTTTTGGGCAATTCAGCCGCTACGGCAGATGAGGGTGCCCTTCCTGTTTCGGCCACCGATGCGCTTGCTGATGGTGGTGATTTGCCATCAGCGCTTTCCCCCAAGCCGCAGGTGGCTGGTCAGGACGCTGCGGTTCCCGGTGCGCCGGTGACAGCAGGCACGCAGAAGAGCGACGCAGCGGCCAAGTCTGATGCAGCGGGTCCGGCCGCCATGGCTGCAGCTGGAGCTGCCGTTCTAACAGAGGACGACAGCACGTCCGGCACGGACGGTTTGACAATGGATGGCGAGTTCGCCACCCAGCTGCGCACCACGAACCAGCATCTTGCCCGGATGGATGCTGCAACGGCACAGGCCCAGACGCAGGCCCATTCCCAAACGGGGCAGGCCGCCTCCCAGATTGCCTCTGCCATGGCGCGCACGCTCAGCAATGGTGACACCAAGTTCCAGATGCGGCTGGATCCGCCGGAGCTTGGCCGTGTCGAAGTGCATATGAAGGTTGCCAAGGACGGTAGTGTTCAAGCCCATATGATTGTTGATAGCCCTGAAACCCTGGACATGTTCATGCGGGATCAGCGCGGCCTTGAGCGGGCATTGGCAAATGCCGGGCTGAACACGGATTCCAGCAGTCTTCAGTTCTCACTTCGTGATGATGGCGGCCAGGGGTTTGCCTCTTCGCAGGACAATGGATCCGGTGGTGGCCACTCAGACCGGTCTTCATCTTCGCAGGAATCGGATGATGCAGTCAGTGAGCCACTGGCCGGAAACTATGCACGACGTAACCAGTCCGGTCTCGACGTCCGGGTTTAAGGCAGGCTTTGGCCTAGTCAAGGAGTTGACCTCATGAGCACCGTATCAGGTACTTCAGCGTCTTCGGGCTCAAAGAGCAGCGTTGCTTCGAACGCTTTGAGCGGGAATTACGAGCTGTTTTTGACATTGCTGACGACACAGATCCAGAATCAAGATCCGCTGGATCCCCTGGATTCCGCAGAGTACACGAACCAGTTGGTGCAATACTCTTCCGTCGAGCAATCCATTCAGACCAACCAGTATCTGGAGACGCTGGTATCAGCGATGGAATCCAGCCGCGCCTCAAGCTATGTAAGCTATCTTGGTGCGGAGGTCACTGCATCCGGAAGCACCACCATGCTTGAGGACAGTGTTGCGAGCTGGGATTACTCCATCCAGGACGATGCCGAAGGCACCGTGGAAATCCGGAATGCGTCTGGAGCATTGATATTCAGCGATGATCTGAATCTTGCGAAGGGAAGCAACACCTACTACTGGGATGGCATTTCCAACAGCGGAACGAATTCCGATGATGGCGCCTATACAATCACCTTTAAAATGAAAGACAAGCAGGGGCAGAGCGAGCCGGTCTCTACTGAGATCTCCGGAGTGGTGGACGAAGTAGATCTTTCCTCAGGGGATGCAATTCTGAAGATCGGCACTCTCCGGGTTCCGGTCAGCTCCGTTCTTACGGTTAGCCGGGCAACTTAACAGTTTGCGTTCGGGAAAGAATCCAAGCGTTTGTAAAAATTAGTAGTTCGGATTTAAGCGGCATCCACGGGCAACTGGGGTGCCGTTTTGCATTTTGCCAGCCAGTCTGCACATAGTTAACAGAAGTCAGTTCAATAGTTACAAATTTAGGCAAGTTGAAGTGGTTTTTCTTAAATATCATTTAGAGATTCGAGATTTTATAGTTAATAATCCGTCTACGGGTGCTTAGGTAAATTTTAAACAGCTGGCTGTACTCTCAAAATCAACCTTGGTCATGGTTTGTGTGAGAGTACAATGACCGAACAAATTCGTTCGCGTGTAAAATATGTCATCGGGCCCGATGGGAGTCCTCTAACAATCGCGGATCTTCCGCCGACTTCAACGAAGCGGTGGGTGATACGGCGGAAGGCAGAGGTGGTTGCCGCAGTGCGCGGTGGTCTCCTTTCCCTGGAAGAGGCCTGTCAGCGGTATACTCTGACGGTTGAGGAATTCCTCTCTTGGCAGAGTTCCATAGAAAAGCATGGGCTTGCGGGTCTTCGGGCGACGCGAATCCAGCAGTACCGGAACTGATTTCCGTTCTGGTCTGACAAGGCGAAAGAACACGTTAATTCCGGAAACGGGATGCTGAAACAGGGTGGCCGCTGGCTGCCCTTTTTTGTTTTCCCGACGTCACTTTCGAGCGGGCGCCAAAGCTCCCGTGCTTTCAGTGGATTAGCCAAAGCAGGGTCTCGGCACCTGTGCCGAACACCTGTAGGTTGCCCGTGAATTGAGATTATTTCTCAATAGTTAACGCGGTAGGCAGCTTTTCCCCACCTCTCTTGCAAAATGCATAACTGAGAATGGCAGAAAATGGCCAAATCAGGCATGCCTAGAATGCGGCGTTAACCACTTGTTAACCTTCTGGACGGCAAATTTTGCCTATTGGTTAACGCGTGTGTGACCAAAGGGTTCCATAGGAATCCGGCAGCGGGGCAATTAGAGCGTGAGCGGGCAATCGTGAACGGATTGATCGAATTCATTAAAACACTGGGACCGACCCGTGTCGCGGCCATGGGGGCGGTCGCGGCGATTCTGGTTGGGGTCTTTGCGTTCATTATCTTCCGGGTCACGGCTCCCCAGATGACCCAGCTCTATTCCGATCTGACGCTGGAAGACTCCAGCGCCATCGTCAATCAGCTCGAATCTCTCGGGGTTCAGTTCGAGATCAAGCGCGATGGCAGCCAGATTCTCGTCCCTTCGGAGCAGGTCGCCCGCCTGCGCATGCGTCTTGCTGAAGACGGTCTCCCGACCGGGGGCAGTATCGGATATGAAATCTTCGACCGGTCCGACACGCTCGGCGCCACGAGTTTCGTTCAGAACATCAATCATCTCCGGGCTATCGAGGGTGAGCTGTCGCGCAGTATTTCCTCGATTGACCGTATCAACGCAGCCCGTGTCCATCTCGTTATCCCGGAGCGCCAGCTGTTCCAGCGTGACCGCCGCCCTCCGTCCGCTTCCATTGTTCTGAATGTGCGCGGCTCGCTCGGGCCTGGTGAAATCAGGGCTGTTCAGCATCTTGTTGCAACGGCTGTCGAAGGGCTCGATCCGGAGCATGTCTCGATTGTCGATGAGACCGGGCGCCTGCTTGCCTCAGGAACTGACGCAGATCAGGAAGGGATTATCTCGGGGTCGCTTCAGGAGCGGGTGGTTGAGATCGAGTCCCGCCTGCGCAATCAGATTGAGGAGATTCTGAACAGTGTTGTCGGACCTGGACGTGCCCGTGTCCGGGTTGCTGCGGATGTGGACTTCAACCGCACCACTGAGACCACGGAAAGCTTTGATCCGGAAGGGCAGGTTGTCCGCTCGACCCAATCAAAGGAAGAAGCATCGTCCAGCACCGATCCTCAAAATGAGGTGACGGTTGGTAATCAGCTGCCAAACGGCGGAAACAACACGCAGGGGCAGGGCAAGGTCGATCAATCCAGCTCGACCGAGGAAATCGTCAACTACGAGGTTTCAAAGTCTACCAAGACGCAGATTGTCGAAGCTGGTCAGATCAAGCGCCTTTCCGTTGCCGTTCTGATCGACGGGGTTTATGCGCCGGGCGCAGACGGCCAGATCGCCTATTCTCCACGTTCCCAGGAGGCCCTGGACCGGATTGCAGTGCTCGTGCGCTCCGCTGTGGGCTTCGATGCGGCCCGCGGTGATGTGGTTGAGGTTGTGAACCTCCAGTTCGCTCAGCCGCCGCAAGTTGACGACGTCGTAACCTCCGACCTCTTCGACTTCACCCGCGAAGACATCATGCGCTTTGCAGAGCTGGGTGTACTGCTGCTGATTTCGCTGCTGCTGCTGCTCTTCGTCGTCCGTCCGCTGCTGCGGCGCATCGTAACCCCGGAAGAGCGGATGCCGCAGGAACTCGTTATCGGGCCTGACGGTATGCTGGTCGCCGAAAGTGCCCTGCCTGCCGAAGTGAAGGATGAAGAGGACGAGTTCCGCATTGAGTGGATTGAGGAAGCCAAGCAGGAGGGTGCCCTGCAGGCCAGCTCGATTTCCAAGGTAGGGGCGATGATCGAGGATCATCCGACCGAAGCCGTCAGCATTGTGCGCGGCTGGCTTGAAGAGGCTGCCTGACCATGGCCGGAGGGGACGCACTTCAGAAACAGCTGACGGTCAGCAGCGATGAGAGTGAGCGTGAGCTGCGTGGCGCAGAACGGGCAGCCGTTCTTCTGCTTGCGCTTGGAGAATTGCACGGAAAGCCCATCTGGGAACGCCTTGATGAAATCGAGGTGCGGCAGGTGTCCGCTGCAATGGCCAACCTCGGTCCGGTCACGCCAACTATGCTGGAGTCTCTGTTCAAGGATTTCGTCCGCAAGATTGCTTCCAGAGGCGCCCTGACAGGCAACGTGGACGCGACCGAGCGGCTGCTGGCCAACTTTCTCCCGGGTGACCGCGTCAGCATCATCATGGAGGAAATCCGTGGTCCGGCCGGGCGGAACATGTGGGAGAAGTTGTCGAACGTTCAGGAAAACGTTCTGGCGAACTATCTGAAGAACGAATATCCTCAAACCGTCGCGGTGGTCTTGTCGAAGATCAAGTCCGATCATGCCGCCCGTGTGCTGGGCATTCTGCCAGAAGAGCTGGCTCTGGAAGTCGTGAGCCGGATGCTGCGTATGGATGCGGTCCAGAAGGAAGTTCTGGAGAAGGTTGAACAGACCCTGAGGGTCGAGTTCATGTCCAACCTTACCAACACATCCCGGCGCGACAGCCATGAAATGATGGCCGAGATCTTCAATAATTTCGACCGTCAGACGGAAGCCCGGTTCCTGGCCGCTCTGGAAGAAGAAAACCGGGAAGCAGCCGACCGCATCAAGACGCTGATGTTCACCTTCGACGACTTGATCAAGCTGGACGCAGCGAGCTGCCAGACCCTGTTGCGGAGCGTGGAAAAGGACCGCCTTGCGATCGCTCTGAAGGGGTCTACAGATCAGGCACGCGAGTTCTTCTTCGGCAACATGTCGTCGCGTGCAGCCAAGCTGCTCAAGGACGATATGGAGGCGCTTGGACCGGTTCGCCTGCGTGATGTGGATGATGCGCAGACGGGCATGGTGAATACAGCCAAGGATCTGGCCGCAAAGGGCGAGATCATGATTTCCAAGTCCAAGAGCGATGACGAGATCATTTACTGATAACAGGGCAGCGATCGAAACAAGATAATGGGCAGAATGACCAATCCGTCAAAATTCCTGTTCGATATGGATTTCTCGGAACCTGTGGAGCCTGAGGTTGAGGCTGCTCCGGAGCCGCAGATACCCATGATCCCGGTGTCCGAGCATCAGGCACTTGTGGAAGCGGCCCGTAAAAAAGGCTTTGAACAGGGCCGGGCGGAAGCGCTTAAGGATTTGCAGGAAACTCAGGAGAAGATCCTGACCGATGAGGTGGGGCGTTTGTCGGGAGCCGTCGTCCAGGTTCTGCAGACCATCGACGATGCGGTGAACGCGCAAGAGCGGGACGCCGTCGGCCTGGCGTTTCTGGTTGCGAGGCGTCTGTGTGCCCATCTCATCGCGCGCCAGCCTCTGGCCGAAGTGGTGGCGCTGGTTTCAGAGTGCCTTGGTCCGCTCCGCAGGGCTCCCCATCTCGTCATCCGGGTTGCACTGCGTGATGTCGAGAACCTCAAAAAAAGGCTGGACCCGATCATTCGCGAGAAAGGCTTTGATGGCCGTCTGGTGATCCTCGGGGAAGATGACATCGGTCCGGGGGACTGCCATATCGAATGGGCCGATGGCGGGATCTTGCGCGACCGCAAGGAACTCGACAAGCAGATCGACACAAGCATAAGGGCCTATCTGGCAGCGCGGGCGGCCAAGGCTGCATCCAAGACAGCGCCTGCGGCAGAGCCTAAGGATACCGGCCAATGAGCAAAGACAACGACGGCGGCATTCCGCTTGACGAACTTGAGGTGCCGGGCCGCGAAGCCCGGGATGGCTCCGAGAGCCATGGTCCTCAATCCGCTGCGGATCTGGAGGCGGTCTTCGACGTGCCCGTCCGGATTTCGGCGGTGCTGGGCCACTCCCGGATGCATGTTTCCGAGCTGCTGAAGCTGGCGTCGGGCACAGTGCTGGAACTCGACCGGAAGGTCGGGGAAGCTATTGATATTTATGTGAATGACCGGCTGGTAGCTCGCGGCGAAGTGGTCCTGGTGGAGGACAAGCTCGGCGTGACCATGACGGAAATCATCAAGGCAGATCGATAAGGGGTCAGGAGCCGGTCATGCGACTTCTCATAGTTGGTACACTGGGCGGCCAGCTCACAACGGCGACCAAGATCGCCATGCAGCGCGGAGCACAAGTCACCCAATCGGACGACATCGAAGGAGCGCTCAAGGTTCTGCGCTCCGGGCGCGGTGCCGATCTGCTTATGGTGGATGTCGGGCTGGATATCGCGAGCCTGTTGAACAAGCTTCAGGCTGAGCGGGTACATGTGCCCGTTGTTGCCTGCGGAGTGGAAACGGACGCTCAGGCAGCCGTTTCGGCAATCCGCGCAGGCGCCAAGGAATATATCCCGCTGCCCCCGGATCCCGAGCTGATCGCAGCCGTTCTGGCCGCTGTGTCGCAGGATCAGGGCGATCTTATCTACAGGGATGAGGCGATGGCATCGGTCGTGCGGCTGGCCGAGCAGATCGCACCTTCTGATGCGTCTGTGCTGATCACAGGCGAGTCCGGTACCGGTAAGGAAGTGATCGCCCGTCATGTTCACCGCTGCTCCAACCGGTCCAACAAGCCATTCATCTCCATCAACTGTGCAGCGATCCCGGAACATCTTCTGGAGTCCGAACTGTTCGGGCATGAGAAGGGAGCGTTCACCGGAGCCGTAGCCCGGCGTATCGGTAAGTTCGAGGAAGCTGATGGCGGCACGCTTCTGCTGGACGAAATTTCAGAGATGGACGTGCGCCTTCAGGCCAAGCTGCTGCGTGCGATCCAGGAACGGGTTATTGACCGCGTCGGCGGCACCCGCCCTGTTCCGGTCAACATCCGTATCCTTGCGACATCCAACCGGGATCTCGGCGAAGCGGTGCGCGAAGGCTCTTTCCGTGAAGACCTTCTTTTCCGTCTCAATGTGGTCAATCTGAAGCTGCCGCCGCTGCGGGAGCGCCCTGCCGATGTGCTGGAGCTTGCACGTTTCTTTGTCGAACATTACGCGAAGATCAACGGCGTTCCGGCATTGCCCCTGTCTGTCGAAGCCCGTCAGGCCCTGGCGGTAAACCCGTGGCAGGGCAACGTGCGCGAGCTGGAAAACACCATGCACCGCGCCGTTCTTCTCGCCCATGGGGATGAGATTGGAACTGAAGCGATCCTCATGCCGGACGGCAGCCCGATTCAGAGCTCCCGCGGCCCTGCGGAGCGTGCGGCACAGGCGGCCGAGGCGGTTTCCCGGTCCTTCGTCGGACGTACCGTTGCGGATGTGGAACGGGACTTGATCCTCGACACTCTGGATCACTGCCTTGGCAACCGGACGCATGCGGCAAAGATCCTCGGCATCTCCATCCGCACGCTCCGGAACAAGTTGAACCAATACACAGATGAGGGGCTTCAGGTGCCAGGGCCGGGCGAAGTCCGCTCTGCCTACTGATACCGAATCTGGCATCATCAACCGGCAGGCAGCTTGCGAAGGGCGCATGGCCCTCCGCCATCAGGAATAGAGCATGACGGACACGACGTCTGGAAATGAAGGAAAGGTACCTGTGGTACCGGACCAGCCGGTTGTTCCAGCCGGCGGCTTTTCCATGGCCAGTTTCGGTGAGATTGCGGCGACCCTGAAGCGTGGCGACACGGGGCTTGCCGTCGGCGTCATGGTCATCCTGACCATGATGATCCTGCCCATGCCGTCCGTGCTGCTGGACATGTTCCTGGCGGTGTCGATCATCTTCTCCGTGCTGGTTCTGATGACAGGGCTTTTCATTCAAAAGCCTCTGGAGTTCTCCTCCTTCCCGACGGTTCTGCTGATCTCGACCATGCTCCGGCTGGGTCTGAACATTTCTTCCACGCGCTTGATCCTGTCCAACGGACATGAAGGGACAGCTGCTGCGGGACAAGTGATCCAGTCCTTCGGCAACCTCGTCATGGGCGGGAACTTTGTCATTGGGGTGATTGTTTTCGCGATCCTGGTGATTGTGAACTTCATCGTTATCACCAAGGGTTCCGGGCGTATCGCGGAAGTCGCGGCCCGCTTTACCCTGGACGCGATGCCTGGCAAGCAGATGGCGATCGACGCTGACCTGTCATCTGGCCTGATCGACGAGAACGAGGCGCGGACCCGCCGCCGGGACCTCGAAGCGGAAAGCGCCTTTTTCGGGGCCATGGACGGTGCGTCCAAGTTCGTGCGCGGCGACGCCATTGCGGGCTTGCTGATCACGTTCATCAACATTCTGGGTGGCATCTTCATCGGCGTCGCTCAGATGGAGCTTTCGTTCTCGGAAGCAGCAAACAATTATACGCTGCTGACCATCGGCGATGGTCTTGTGTCCCAGATCCCAGCGCTGATCGTTTCCACGGCAGCCGGTATTCTTGTGTCCAAGGCCGGGGTTCAGGGCGCAGCCGACAAGGCGCTGGCCACCCAGTTCACCGGCTATCCCAAGGCACTTGGCATGTCGGCTGCGGTCATGGCGATCCTGTCGCTTCTGCCGGGCATTCCGATGATTCCGTTCCTGGGCCTTGCCGGTGGCGCTGGTTATCTGGCCTTCAAGGTTGGAGACAAGAAGAAGCAGGTCGCAACGGCTGCAGAGGTCAAGAAAGCAATCGAGTCTGCGCCCAAGCCTCCCCCGGAGCCACCGATTACCGATGCTCTCAAGATGGATGAGCTTCGCATTGAGCTGGGCTATGCCCTGCTGCCGTTGATCAACGGCAAGGAGCCGGGCGGTGCGGATCAGCTGACCGAGCAGATCAAGGCCCTGCGCCGTCAGGTCGCGACTGACATGGGTGTTATCATGCCGCCCGTGCGCATTCTCGATAATATTCAGCTTGGTGCGAACGAATACGTCATCAAGGTCAAAGAAGTGGAAGCCGGGCGCGGCGTCCTCTATCCGAACCATTTCATGGTCATGGATCCAGCTGGTGGTCAGGTGAAGCTGCCCGGCACGCATACGACGGAGCCGACCTTCGGTCTCCCGGCAACTTGGGTGGAAGGGCAGTACCGCGAGGATGCGTCGCTGCGCGGCTATACGGTGGTTGATCCGGCCACAGTTCTGTCGACTCATCTCACCGAGACGATCAAGAACAATGTCAGTGAAATCCTGACCTATGGGGACGTTCAGAAGCTGCTCAAGGAAATGAAGGGTGATCAGGCGAAGCTGGTCGATGACCTTATTCCAGGACAGATTACCGTCTCCGGCTTGCAGCGCGTCCTGCAAACGCTGCTTAGCGAGCGTGTGTCGATCCGCGATCTGGGCACCATTCTGGAAGGCGTGTCCGAAGCGACGGGCATGACGCGCAACACGAGCATGATTGCGGAGCATGTCCGCAGCCGCCTTGGACGGCAGATCTGCGCCGCCAATCTTGCGCCCGGTGGATATTTGCCTTTGATTTCCATGTCACCGAAATGGGAGCAGGCGTTCCTGGAAGCGATTGTTGGCGAGGGGGACGACCGCCAGCTCGCCATGCAGCCGAGCAAGCTGCAGGAGTTCGTGGTAAAGGTCCGCGATGCATTCGAGACTGCCGCCCAGCAGGGTGAAGTTCCTGTTCTGCTCACATCACCCCAGACACGGCCCTTCGTCCGTTCGATTGTCGAGCGGTTCCGGGCACATACGACGGTCATGAGCCAGTCGGAAGTGCACCCGCGGGTAAAGCTGAAGACGATCGGCGCGATCTGATCCGTGGGCTTAAGGCCGGGTCAGCAGAGGCCCGTCAGACGAGGATGTTGACGCGGGCCATTGCGCTGGCGGTCGAGGAGTAACTGCCTTGTATGGCATTGACCGTCTGCTGCTGGCTGATCGTAACCGAAGTGGCAAAGACAGAGGTCAGGTTCGCGCGTAACTGCTGACCCTGCTGGATCGCTTTTTTGCGCGTGTTCGACCAAGCCTTGTTGAAGTCAGCGAGGCTGGGCTTCTCTTGCCGCTTTGCGTAATTGTTTCCGATTGCTGCCATGGCATCACCTTCGGTCACTATGGTTAACGACGGATTAACATGTCGTGGTAAGCGGCACTCATTCAGCGGCCAGTCAAGTGGCTGATTGACCTGTCGCGTTCGGGTGCGCTAGGTGGTGTTGGTCTTTCAAACATCTTGGAAAATTAATGTCTGACACCTTGCCGCTTGCCTTGGACGGCTACACACATCTGCCCAAAGGCAAGGTGGCCGTTACCGTGACCTATCTGGAAATGCTCAGCCGTCCGGAGATTTCCCTCCCCTCCCGCACTGATTTGACATTGGAGCCCTGGACTAGGCCAGAGCTCGATGCCTACAGAGCATTGTTCCGGTCCGTTGGGCAGGACTGGCTCTGGTTCGCGCGCTTGAAGTTGTCAGACGACGAGCTGCGGTCCGTTCTTGACGATCCGGCGAGAGCGCATTTTGTTCCCTACCTGAACGGCAAACCCGCAGGGATGCTGGAGCTGGATTTTTCAGATCCGGAAACGCCGGAGCTTGCCTACTTCGGGCTTGTGCCGGAAGCCATTGGGGGTGGGGCAGGGCGCTGGCTGATGGCGAAGGCTCTGGAACTGGTCTGGAGCCGTCCGCAGACCAAGCGACTCTGGGTGCACACGTGCACGGCCGACAGTCAGAAGGCGCTCGACTTCTATAAGCGAAGCGGCTTCACACCATACAAGCTGGCGATTGAGGTCGATGAGGACCCGAGGCTTAGCGGTCTGCTGCCGCGCAGTGCTGCGCCTCACGTGCCGATCATTGAATGATTATCCTGCAACCCGCTCGGGGAAGGCCGCTGCAATCGACTGCCGGTCGGCGGTCAGGACACCGCGCTCGGTGATGAGGCCAGTGACCAGGCGTGCGGGAGTTACATCAAAGGCAGGGTTGGCAACTTCGGAGCCGGGCGCCACAATTTCGATTGTCTCGATCTTGCCGCTGGCCGTCAGTCCTGTGATGTGGCTGACTTCCTCACCGATGCGCTCTTCGATCGGAATTTCCCGCAATCCATTCGACAGGGTGAAATCGATGGTCGGCGAGGGCAGGGCGACGTAAAAGGGCACACCGCAATCCTTCGCGGCCAGAGCCTTCAAATAGGTGCCGATCTTGTTGCAGACATCGCCCTCGGCGGTGGTTCTGTCGGTTCCGACGATCACCATGTCCACCTCCCCGTGCTGCATGAGATGGCCGCCAGCATTGTCCGCCACGACCGTGTGGGGGACGCCATGCTGACCGAGCTCCCAGGCGGTCAGAAAGGCGCCCTGGTTTCGCGGACGGGTTTCGTCCACCCAGACATGAACCGGCGTACCGGCATCGTGTGACATATAGATAGGAGCCGTTGCTGTACCCCAGTCGACGGTCGCGAGCCAACCGGCGTTGCAATGGGTGAGGATGTTGACCGGATCTCCGGGACGCTTGCTTGCTGCGATGTCCGATATCAGCTTGGCGCCATGGGTGCCGATGGACATGTTGATGGCCACATCCTCGTCGCAGATGCGTTCCGCCAGGCTATAGGCGCGGGCAACGCGCTGTTCCGGCGGGACCGGCAGCAGGGTCTTGCGTACCACGTCCAAGGCCCAGCGGAGATTGACCGCTGTCGGCCGCGTGTCCAACAAGGTGCTGCAGGCATTCATCAGACCTAAGTCGGTGGCATCGGCGCGCAGGGCAAGGCACATGCCGTAGGCGGCCGTTGCGCCGATCAGCGGAGCGCCGCGCACCTGCATGATGCGGATGGCATGGGCTGCCTCTTCCAGGGTTTCCAGCCGAATCGTCTCGAACGCGTGGGGGAAACGTGTCTGGTCGATGATTTCGACGCCCCAACCATCTTCCGCGAGCCAGATCGTGCGATACTTGCGTCCATTCACGTTCATCGGCGGCCCCACTTCAGTTTTGGAACACCCTAGGGTGTGGACTCATAAATTTGAAGGCAATGGTTTGAGCGAATTTGTTTGGATACAAGGCGCAAGGCTGCAGGAAGCCTTATGGCTTTCAAAGTCTTGCAACGCTGTAGCCGGACGAATTCGCCAAATCCTTACAGGACGCGCAACTGGCTGTGAAATGCGGCGTTGAGCGTCTCAACCGGGCATAAAGCCCGCTTTTCGCCACTCGCCTTGCCTTTCGGTGCCAGTTGACGCGCCATTACCTGCAAATTTATGAGTCCACACCCTAATCTGCATATCCCAAGGAGAGCGCAGCTGCAAACGCTGGGGCACTGACCGTTCTGGCGTTGGGGGCGGAAATATCTTAACATCTGTTAACCATTCCGGCTTGAATGACAGTGGATGAGGCCTTCATAGGCGCGTGCCGCCATTTCCAGCCGGTAAGAATTGATTAAGATTGTTCCCAACTGGGCCTGATTTGGCCAGATCGGGAATGCCCCGCCAAAATGGAGACGGACAGTCCATGCCCGTAGTGAAGGATAACGTTGTACCCCATTCCAGGGTCCGGTCTCTGCGTGAGGCGATCCGGAAGGTGCAGATCGGCGAGGTCGAGCGCTCGGATGTGGTCATCGAGCTGCAGGACACCGAGCGTGCGCGGCTGGAAATGCTCGCGGAAGAAATGAAGGACGTCTTCAAGGAGATCCCTGAGGACGATGATCAGTTCTCGCTCCAGATCGCGGCGGGTTCCATGCCGCGCCTTTGGATCGATGTGACCAGTCACGTTGTCGTTGGTGGCGACCGCCGGACCTACCGGTTCTTGAAGGACACGCGGCTTGGCCGGGTTGTCATTCTGGAAACGCCGGAAATCGACGACATGGCGGATTGCCTGACGGAATATATCGCCGAGCGCATTCTGGAACGGGAAAAGGCGCTTGAGGGCGACTGGCTGAACCGGCGCCTAAGAGAAGTGGCGCTCGAGAACTCCGTGGCCAAGACCAAAGAGGAAGCCAAGTCGAAGCGCAGTCTGCACTGGCTGACCGTCGCTGCCACCTTTGCCTTCGGCTTGTGTGCCGGCATTGCCACTCTTGTGGCCTATGCGTGGTTTGCTCACCCGATGCCTGTCTGACAGGCTTTGTCCGGGGCGGGCTCTGGTAATGAGCCTTCGCCCCGGTTGTCTGATCAAGTTGATGGCGCGCGAAGGCTTTGGCCCTCAGCGGGTGGAAGCAAATCGGGTTTGGCTGGGATCTCGATGCTGTCGGTGACAATCGAGCTGACCGGTTCGCCCGTCACTGTGAAGCCGCGCTCTTCCATCTGGCAGTGCCAGCGGCCATTTTCTAAGGAAATCGAGAAGAGATTGTAGCGAGCGCCCGGCTTCTTGCCGCCAGGCGCATTGCTGGCCGACGGCACGCCAACCACCGGCACTGGCCCATCGGGCCCGTCGATCGACGAGCGGCTGACGATATGCGTATGACCGTGGAGGATTAGTTCAGCGCCGGCGCGCTTGATGACCGCGCGCACGCGGGAGGCATCCGACAGGCGCTTGTGCCAATGAGTGGCGTTGTGGAACGGGGGGTGATGGATCAGGACCACACGGAATAGGCCTTCTTCGCCTAGCTCCTCCAGAATTGCTCTCAGCCGCCTGGTCTGCTTGATACCGACTCGGCCGGTCGCGAACCAGGGACCGGAGGCGCGGGCGGTCGAGACACCGACTATGGCCAGATTGCCGCGCTTGCGCACATAGGGAAACACGGCATCGCTGTCTGGAAGGGGGGGGGAGGCGTCGGCGTCATCGCCGCTCATGTAGGGAAGCCAGGCTGTCCGCGCACGCCTGAGTGCACCTGGCACATAGGCATCGTGGTTGCCGGGGATGACGGAAACATCGTGGGGGTCGCCCACGTCTTCCAGCCAGTTCCGGGCACCAATGATTTCGAGAGGCAAGGCGATGTTGACGAGATCGCCGGTGACGGCGATGTGGTCAGGCGCCTGGGCCTTCATATCCTCGACAAGCTGTTCCAGACAATTACCGGTCATGGAGCCCGAGCGGTTCCGGCGCCAGTTGAGATATCCTAGGATACGCTTGGAGAAGAGCTGGATCAGTTTGGGATCCGGCAGGGGACCCAGATGCGGATCAGATAGATGGGCAAGCTTGAACATGCCGGCATCATCGGAGCTGAGCGGGTCGCGTCAAGGAAAAATGCGCGTTGCCCAGCCATATTGGCATCCGGTCCCCGGAACCGGCGAACAAGTCCGCCGGACGGATTTTGCTTAGTTGGCCGCGAAGGTCGACAGAGCAGCAGCAATACGTGGATTGCTGAGGTCCACAGCCGGCTTCCACTGGTAGGCGCGGGCGCGGCGGAGGTTGTTGAAGAACACGCTGAACATGATGGATCTCTTGTTTGGGGCCTGTGAAGGACTGCCTGTCTCTTCATCAGGGT
Source organism: Roseibium litorale (assembly GCF_014842915.1). GTDB lineage: Bacteria > Pseudomonadota > Alphaproteobacteria > Rhizobiales > Stappiaceae > Roseibium > Roseibium litorale. The sequence goes on from NZ_JACYXI010000003.1 coordinate 294,632, forward strand.
GACTATAAAATAGACATTCAATTGAATATGAGGAGTGCAATTTCAGGTGGGGCTGCCCTGCAAATGGCGCATAGGTCAGGCCAGCAAGGTAAGCAATCCCTTAATTCTTGATGCCACCCATCGGTTGTTCAGGTAAAATCTCTGTATGATCAAACTCTTGTCCTTCCTGCCCAGCAGCATGACGAAGCGGCTGGTGCATGCCGCAGCCCTGCTCAGGAACCCCTACTGCGTTGGTGTGAGGGTTCTGGTACTGGGAAAAGCGCCTGAACCATCGGCTGAATCCACTGCCGGCATCCCTGAAGAGCCCTGCGAATCCGTGCTGCTCGTGCGCCACAGCTATCTGCCTGGCTGGTATCTGCCTGGTGGGGGAGTTGACCGGGGCGAGACCATGCAGGCTGCCGCCAGGCGGGAGCTGAGCGAGGAAACCGGGATCGTGGCTCAGGGGCCGTTGACTCTGTTGGGCGCCTATCTTAACCGGCAGGGGTTGGGCCGGGATCACGTCGGCCTGTTCCTGTTGCGCGATTGGGACCCGGAGGCAGGGTTTCTCAAGCCGAATGCGGAAATCGTTGAGGCGGCATTCTTTCCCATGAATGCGCTTCCTGCGGATCTCAGTCCTGCGACGGCAAGGCGTCTGCAGGACTGGATCGATAGAGGCGAGGCTATGGCCTCCTTGAGTGAGGGCTATTGGTAGCCCTCAGAGCTCGACCGCGCCCCTGTCGTGGGGGCTCATGAAGTCCAGTTCTGGTCCGAGCGGAATAATGCCGGTCGGATTGATGGTCTTGTGAGAGCCGTAATAATGCGCCTTGATCGTGTCCAGTTGCACGGTCCCGGCAATGCCCGGCACCTGATAAAGAGCACGAAGGTAATTTGACAGGTTCGGATAGTCCTCGATCCGGCGGATGTTGCATTTGAAGTGGCCAACATAGACCGCATCGAAGCGGATCAAGGTGGTGAAGAGCCGCCAATCCGCCTCGGTCAGGCGGTCCCCGGTCAGGTATTTCTGCTTGCCGAGCCGTGATTCCAGTTCGTCGAGGGCATCAAACAGAGCCGTCACGGCCTTCTGGTAGGGCTCAGGTTTGGTCGCAAAGCCAGCCTTGTAGACGCCATTGTTCACATTATCGTAGACAAACGCGTTAATCTCGTCGATCCCGGAAAGCAGATCTTCCGGGCACAGATCCAGTGTGGAGCCGGTGAGACCGTCGAAAGCGCTGTTGAACATGCGGATGATTTCGGAGGACTCGTTGCTGACAATTGTGCCGGTCTTCTTGTCCCAGAGCACGGGCACGGTCACCCGGCCGCTGTAATCCGGATTGGCCGCCTTGTAGATCTGCCAGAGGAAATCGGCTTTGTGCAGGGGATCCGGTTCGCCGAAGGTCCAGCCGTTTTCGAGCATCAACGGTTCCACGGCTGTAACCGGGATGAGTTCCTCCAGCTTCTTCAGGCGGCGGAAAATCAAGGTTCTGTGCGCCCAGGGGCAGGCGTAGGAGACATAGAGATGATAGCGGTCTGCTTCCGCGGCAAAGCCGCCCTTGCCGCTCGGGCCAGGACTTCCGTCCTTGGTCAGCCAGTTCCGGAAAGCTGATTCCGAGCGCTCGAAACGGCCACCGGTGGCGTCTGTGTCGTACCATTTGTCTTTCCAGACGCCGTCTACGAGCAATCCCATTTCTTTATCTCCTGTGTTTCGAACCTAAGATAAGAACTGGAGCAGGGCGCGTCTTCCGCAAGCGGAATGAATTGACCGTTCAATATTCTTGGACAGCCGCGCGTATTTTATTCGACTTTCAATTTCCGCTGGACCAATCCGATGCGACCATGCTATCGGCAAATTCCGATCCGCAATGGGCCGGGTGATCAAACCGATGATCAAGTGAAAGACGGAACCTTATGACCTCTGGTCTGAGCCTGCGACGACGAACCACCCGACGAGACACGTCTCGTCTGTTCGCGCGCGCCTGACCGGTCAACCCTCTTTCCATGACGAAAGACCCCCCTGGTCAGACGCGAGAAGAAACTCGCTCGACAGGTGCCCTTTCCATGAAGCCCGAAAACTGGTTCGTCCGTCTCGAAGAAGCTGCTGACGCTGAGCAGATCGAAGCCCTTCAAGCCGAAGCTTTTGGCCCAGGCCGCTATGCGCGGACCGCATTCAAGATCCGCGAAGGCGTGCCGCAGGCGGATAGTCTGTGTTTTGTCGGCTTGAGTGGCGCAGAGCTTGCCGGTTCCGTTCGCCTGACGCCGATCCGGATCGGCAGCACGCCCGCCATGCTGCTGGGGCCGCTGACCGTCGCGCCGGTCTACAAGAACCGGGGTCTTGGCAAGCTGCTGTTGAGGACCGTTCTTGATGTTGCCGCTGTTCAGGGCGAAACCGCTGTGCTTCTCGTTGGCGATGCGCCTTATTACGGCCCGTCCGGTTTCGGCAAGGTGCCTTTCGGCAAGATCACATTGCCCGGGCCGGTCGACCCCGACCGCCTGCTCATCGCCCTCCTGAACGGTGCGGAGATGCCATCCGGCATGGTGCGCGGCGGACGTCCTTAAGTCCTTTGGATGATCGAGTGCTGCTTGTGCAGCATTCTGTCTATGAAGGGCCGCCGGTCAGCGGCCCTCGCGGTACCATGTCATGGTCAGAACGCCTAGCAGCAAGGCAAGGCCCATAAGGCCAAGGAACAGCGGATAGCGGTCCACACCCTTAAGGATGCTCGCCTGGCTTGTCTTCAGGCCAATCCAGCCATTGCCATAATACTGCGCGGCCTGCTTGAGAGCGACGATCCTGGGAACGGTTACGTTGCCGCCAATATCGGCGAGCCTTGCACTGACACCGCCGGTTGTTTCCGCCACCGGCGCCAATAGGCCTGTGGTCGACAGCACGTTGCTGTATTCCTTCGGGTTCTGCGGACCGACGTGAACCAGCGCCGACCGATCCCCCTCGGTTACGGTGTAGAGGCCCGTTTCGCTGGCCGGAAGAGCCGCACGCCAGAGCCCCGGCTCATCTTCTGACAAGATCAGTTCGGAGCGTTCGCCCGAGGGCGCCGTAAGTTCGACAGGGCCGATGGAAACGCCGAGCGTCTGCCGCTCAACGATCAGATCCGCGCCACGGAGGCTCAGACGGAGAGCTTCTTCTTCAAGATCGGGCTCCTTCATCAGCCAATGGCCTAGACGGCGCAGAAGCTGCACATGGGGGCCACCGCCTTCGAAGCCGCGGGCCCACAGCCAGACATGGTCGGACAGGAGCATGGCAACGCGGCCTTCTCCCTCCCGGTTGAGCACGAGCAGAGGCTTGTCCTGCGGCCCGGACATAAGCACTTCGCCGTTGGCCACATTGGTGTCGACCAGCCGGAACCAGCGGCTCCAGGCGGGCGGATCCTGACTTGCGCCCGGCAGACCACGGGTGACCGGATGGCGCTTGCCCATGTCTGCCAGATGGGCATGGAAGGGCTCTTCCAGAATGGCCCCGGTCGGCTCTGCGGGCAGGATGGGGGCAAGAGGCGTCCGGTACAGGCTGCCGCTGCCAGCATAGTCCGGGCCGCCCGCCAGAAGCACCGCGCCGCCGTTGCGCACATAGCGCGCGATGTTGTCGAAATAGAGCATCGGCAGCACGCCGCGCCGCTCATAGCGGTCGAAGATGATCAGGTCGAATTCGTCGATCTTGAGAGAGAACAGCTCTCGGGTCGGGAAGGCGATCAGAGACAGCTCATGGATCGGCGTGCCGTCCTGCTTTTCCGGCGGGCGTAGAATGGTGAAATGCACCAGATCGACGGAGGAATCCGACTTTAGAAGGTTGCGCCAGGTGCGCTCGCCCGCGTGCGGAGAGCCGGAGACCAGCAGCACCCGCAGATTTTCGCGGATACCGTCAATGGTGACCACGGCCTTGTTGTTGACCGGGGTCAGCTCGCCGTCGAGAAGTCCGGCTTCGATCTCGAAAATGTTGTTGCCGCCATGGGCGACCTCGACCGGAATTTCGACAGTCTCGCCGGTATTGACCCGTGCTTCGCTGATGATCGAGCCATCGCGCTTGATGGTGAGCCGTGCCAGTCCTGCTGCGGAGGCCGGGGCATTCTGATCTTCCACTTTGAGAGAGATGACCTGCTCCGACCCGACCAGCCCGAAGCGTGGTGCCTTTTCCAGCACCAGGCGGCGGTCCCGCTCGTTCGGGCGGCCGGTGATCAGGCCATGAAGCGGAGCGTTGAAGCCAAGAGCGCCCGCGTTGGCAGGAATGTCGTGAACCTCACCATCCGTCACCATGATCGCACCGCCAACACGGTCGGGCGGCACGTCGGACAAGCCGTTTGCAAGCGTCTGAAACAGTTCGGTGCCCGTTCCCGAGTTGCCCCGGTTTTCCAGGACCCGCAGTTCGAAGCCGGGCAGGGCAGAGATTTCCGCGCTCAGGGCCTTCACGGTTTCATCGGTGACACTGGTGCGGTCTTCCAGACCCTGACTCTGGCTGTGATCTGCCACAAGTGCGACGACGCTAGACAGAGGCTGGCGGTCCTCCCGCTCCAGGGCTGGATTGGCAAGGGCAAGCAGCAGTAAGGACATGATGGCCGCGCGCAGCGGCCAGCCGCGCAGGCGCATGAAGGCGAGAAGACCCGTTACTGCCAGAGCAGCGGCGCCGCCAGCGATCAGCAGCCAGACCGGCATCAAGGGGTCAAAGGAAAGCGACCAGATCATCTTCCGTCCGTTCTCCTCATTGGCCCAGGCGCTCCAGAAGCGCCGGAATGTGAACCTGATCGGCCTTGTAGTTGCCGGTCAGGGTGTACATGACGATGTTGACCCCGGCGCGGAAGGCATAGTCCCGCTGGACCGGATCATCCGGCACGGTGGGATATAGGAACGATCCGCTGTCGTCGACGGCCCATGCGGCCGCAAAGTCGTTACCAGTGATCATGATTGGGGACACGCCATCCCCGGCGCGCACGGGCCGCTCGCCATTGGTCACGGCCTGCTCCAGGCTTTCGACCCATAGGGGGCTGGTGGCATAGCGCCCAGGGAAGGTGTCGAGAAGATAAAAGGTCTTGGTCAGGACATGATCCGGCGGCACCGGCTCCAGCGGCGGAATATCAAGACCGTCGAGAATTTCCCGCAGCTTTAATGTTGCGGGAGTGCTGCCAAAGCCGGTGGTGGTCGAGGTCAAATGATCTCGGGTATCAAAGAGGATCGTGCCGCCGTTGCGCATGAAGGTGTCGATGCGGGAGATCGTCCGCGCATCCGGTTTTTCCGCATCCGGATCGATTGGCCAGTAGAGCAGGGAATAGAAGGCCAGCTCATCGCGGGAGATATCGACGCCAAGCGGCGATCCCGGCTCCAGAGCGGTTCTGTCCGCCAGGAACATGCTCAGACCGGAAAGGCCCGCAGCGCTCGCCTCATCGATTTCCGGCACACCGGTGATGACATAGGCGAGACGGGTTTCCAGCGTTGCTTCAAGCGCGCGCACATCATCTGATGAGCTTTGCGCCCGGCTTTCACCCGGAAGAGCGGCCAGCCCGAGCGACAGACCAAGGGCCAAGGGCAGCAAGGCACGGGCGGTAACGGGCCGCAGACGCAGCCAGCTCATTCCGCCCATCAGCAGGATAACGACGGCAGCGTCCAGCAGCAGCAGCAGGAAGGCCAGTGAGAACAGGATGGCTCTGAGATCCATGGTGTCGTTTGAAGGATAGGTTCTGACATCCGCCGCGCCGCCGAAGGCGCTGAGGTCCAGTGGCAGAAGCGCCGCATCTGGTGCCAGAAGATTGAGGGCCTGGAAGCCATCTTCGGAGCCATAAAGACCAGCCGGTGTCTTTCTGCTGGCCGAGGCGTGCTGGAAGTCGGCAACGGTTATCGGCGTCACATCTGCCGGGGGAGAAGTGAACCGGCCAAAACCGTCAAGCAGACGCAGGGGCGGCAGCACGCTCTGGTCTGCGCCTGAAGAGCTGTTGGCCGTTGCAGCGCCTGAGCTCGCAAGCGCAAGTGTGCGGCGCAGGAGGTCAATGAAGGTGCCGGAGAGCGGAAGATTGGACCAGCTTGTGTCGGCGGTGACATGGAAGAGCACCAGCATGCCCTTGCCGGTCTGGTGGGCGGTCACGAGCGGCGTACCATCCTCGAGTGTCGCCCAGGTGCGGTCCGGGAGATCAGAGGTGGGCTCGGCCAGAACCTGCCGGCTGACGGTCACTTCATCGGGCACTTCCAGCCCCGCGAAGGGGGACGTGTCGGCAAAGGCAGCGAGCTTTTGCGGCTGCTTCCAGGACAGGCTGCCGCCAAGTGTGCGGTCCCCGGCGCGCAAGGTGACGGGGATGAGGTCATCTGTTCCGCCTGCGGTGCGCGGTCCGGCGAAACGGATAAGCATGCCGCCGTCTTCCACCCATTTTGAGAGCGTGGCGAGCGTGTCTTCGGGCAGCCGGCCCACATCTGCAAGTATCAGGACCGAAATGCCCTGGCCGATCAGCTCCGGCACCGCATCCGCAATATCCGTTTGCTCGGGAAGTCTGAGATCGGAGAAGGGGCTGAGCGCCCGCTGCAGATAATAGAGCGGGGAGAGTAGCGGTTGGGCGAGATCTCCCGCTTCGCCGGAGATAAGCCCGACCACACGGCGGCGCCAGCTGTCGTCCAGAAGCTGAACGGCCCCTGCGGCCTGGGTTCCGGCAATCTCAACGCGGGCAATGTCATTGCGCAGCTCGCTCGGCAGATCGAACTCGGCAACGGTTTCAGGGGCGTCAGCGTCAAACTGGACGGAGGTCTCTGCCAGTGGAACGCCTTTCAGATCAAGAGCCCGCAGGGTTGCAGCCGATCTTCCGTCTTCCGGGTGCCGCAGAACGGTAACGTTCAGCGCCTGTGCCGTGTTGTCGAGGGCCTTCAGTCCCATCGGAATGCCAAGGCCTTGATAAACAATGACCGGCGTGCCGCCTGCTATGCGGGCGAGATCCTGCTGGAAGGTGGTGCCGCTGTCGGGCTGGGTACGGTCGGATAGCCAGACGATGGCGCCAGGAGCAACGTTGCCGGCGCTCTTGCGCAGACCGGTTGTCAGCTCACCGCGATTGGCGGTCCAGGGGCGGGGTTCCAGTGCCCGCAGCCGTTCTTGTGCGGCAACCGCGCTGCCAGGCTCGAAGGACTGCGCCGGACCATCAGCGGTGGCGGTCAGCAGGACAGGGCGGCCGGACCGGGACGCGTCGGACAGTATACGGTCAGCTGCAGCGGAGCGTTCGGTCCAGCTGCTGGCGGCAGTCCAGCCATTGTCGAGCAGGATCCAAAGCGGCCCCTCGTTCATGGCGATGTCCTTGGCGGGACGCCAGACCGGACCGGCAAGGGCAATGATGAGAATGGCGGCGAGCAGCAGTCTGAGAAGCGTCAGCCACCAGGGACTGCGCTGCGGGGTTTCCTCACGCTCCTCGATGTCGAGCAGAAGCCGGGTCGGTGGAAACTGCACCTGTCTCGGGCGCGGGGGCGTCAGCCGCAGCAGCCACCAGATGACCGGCAGCAGCGCCAGAGCAGTCAGGATCCAGGGAGAGGAAAAGGCGATCGGCAGAAACCCCATGTCGGTCAAAATCCTCCATGAGCGGGCGATCCGCCACCCGAAAGCGCCGCGTGCAAGGCGAGCAGAGGTTCGGCGGCAGACCGGTCCGTGTGATGCAGAATGAAAGTCCAGCCTGCCCTTCGGGCTGCATCCTTCAGCTCTGCCCGGTGCCGCTCAAGCCGCTCCTGATAGGCCTCCCGCCAGCTTTCAGCCCGTCCGGTGGTCAAACGCGTGCCCCGTTCCTGATCGTGAAACTCCACCCGGCCATCAAAGGGAAAGGTTTCCTCGATTGGGTCAAGAACCTGAACGATGTGGCCCCGCGCCCCAAGACCAGCAGCGTGGGACATCCAGGCCGTGATTTCGGTCACGGGATCGAGAAAGTCGGAGATGAGCACGATATCAGAGAAGCGCTTGATGCCTGCGGTCTCGGGAAGAGCCTCAGGGGCCGGAGCGTGCAACAGGATCTGGGCCAGTGTTTCTGCGGAATTGCGTCCAGAGAGAGACCGGCTGAGACCGGGCAGGCCGACCCGTTCGCCGGAGGTCGCGAGCATTTCCGCCAGAGCGAGCATCAGCACAACAGCCCGGTCGCGCTTGAGGACGGGCGAGAGCCGTGACTGGAAATTCATGGAGACGGACAGATCCGGCCAGAGCCAGACCGTATGGGCCTGTTCCCACTCACGCTCGCGCACATAAAGACTGTCGTCCTTGGCGGAACGGCGCCAGTCGATGCGTCTTGCGGGTTCGCCCATGTTGAAGGGGCGGAACTGCCAGAAGCTTTCACCCGGCCCGGAGCGCCTGCGCCCGTGCCAGCCCGCGATCATGGCGCTGGCAACCTGGCTTGCCTCGACGAAAAGGTCGGGCAGGGCGTCGGCGAGCGAACGGGCTTCCCCGATGACCGAAGACCAGGAATCCTGATCCGTGATGCCGTCCTGCTGGCGTTCCGCCATGGCCGGAGCCCCCTTTCCGCGGGATTGTCTCAGCCCAGCTTGGCTTTCAGCTGGGAAATGACACTGCGCACATTGTGTCCGTCTGCCCGTGCCGCAAAGGTCAGCGCCATGCGGTGCTGCAGGATCGGCTCGGCAAGTGCCAGAACGTCGTCCACCGAAGGAGCGAGGCGTCCGTCCACCAGCGCTCTGGCACGCACGGTCAGCATCAAGGCCTGACTGGCGCGTGGGCCGGGCCCCCAGGCAATCAGCTTCTGCAGGTCGCTCGAGTTGCCGTCTTCTGCCGGACGGGCCGAGCGGACGAGGGTCAGGATCGCCTCGACAACGGATTCGCCAACGGGCATGCGGCGGACCAGCTGCTGGAAACCCGCCAGTTCGTTGCTGGTCATAGCAGGCTGAGCCTGTGTCTGTTCTGCGCCTGTGGTCGCCAGAAGGATCTGCCGTTCGGAGGCAAGATCCGGGTAATGCACGTCGACTTGCATCAGGAAGCGGTCGAGCTGGGCTTCAGGCAGCGGATAGGTGCCTTCCTGCTCCAACGGGTTCTGGGTGGCCAGCACGTGGAAGGGGCGGGGAAGGTCGTGGGACTGGCCTGCCACCGTGACGTGGTATTCCTGCATGGCCTGCAAAAGCGCGGACTGTGTGCGCGGGCTGGCACGGTTGATTTCGTCAGCCATCAGAAGCTGGGAGAACACCGGGCCCTTGATGAAGCGGAAGGCCCGGCTGCCGTCGGCTGCCTGCTCCATGACTTCGGACCCCAGAATGTCAGAGGGCATCAGGTCCGGAGTGAACTGAATGCGGCGGGCATCGAGACCAAGCACCGTGCCGAGGGTTTCAACCAGCTTGGTCTTGGCAAGGCCAGGCACGCCGACAAGCAGTCCGTGTCCGCCCGACAGGATAGTGACCAGGGTCTGCTCAACTACGTTTTCCTGACCGAAGATGATGCGTCCGATTTCCGCCTTCGCGCCGGTGATCGTCGCCAGTGCTGCTTCCGCCGTCTCAGCAATCGAGTTCATGTCGGCGGTGCCGGGGGAGGCGGGGGGCTGGCTTATGACGCTCATCGTGTACCTTCCTGACTGGGCACCGTTCCAGATGAGGGAGGTCGGGAACGGCCCTTCTGATGGGGCAATCTTGTCATGCTGCAGGCCGTTTTGACCATCCTGCAGGCAGAAAAACTGCCGGTGAAGGAGGCTTTCGGGCATGCAAGTCTCGCGACTCGTGCAGTTTGACACCATATTGCTGGTTAGATAAGCGGCAAATTCAGGCGGGACAGTGACCCCTGATAAATGCAACAGGGGGAATGGGCCTTTGAAAATGCGGGCAAAATGGCAGCAAGGACAATCCATTCCTCCACGCCCGGCCGCCCTCTTGGAGGAGAAGCAGGGATGACGGGTATCGCAAGCCGGGATCTGCCTGCTGGACTTGCCGCTCTGATCAGCCGCGCGGGTCTTTCCGGCAAGGGCAAGCCTCCGGTCGACAAGTGGAATCCGCCCTTTTGCGGTGATCTGGACATCCGTATCGCCCGCGACGGCAGCTGGCACTATATGGGCAGCCCGATCAGACGTGAGGCCCTGGTACGCCTGTTTGCGTCGGTGCTGCGCCAGGATGACGACGGCCGTCACTATCTCGTGACCCCTGTGGAAAAGGTGGGAATAACCGTCGAGGATGCCCCGTTTCTCGCGGTGGAGATGGATGTTCAGGCTGATGGCCCGGAACAGGTTCTGACACTTCGGACCAATGTCGGCGATGTGATCGAGGCTGGTCCCGAACACCCTTTGCGGTTTGAGATCGATGCGGCAAATGGCGGGCTGAAGCCCTATGTACTGGTGAGAGGCAGGCTTGAAGCCCTGTTCGCAAGGCCTTTGCTCTACGAATTGGCCGAGCATATGTCCGATACGGATCCTGAGGGCGCTGGGCGTTGTGGCATCTGGAGCAAGGGGGCGTTCTTTCCGGTTCCAGATGCGGTGTCAGAGACCTGACACGAGATCATGAAGTTCATAAGTTAGAAAATGCGATCTAGGGAGGAAGTGGGTCAGGCAATGAGGGGCTTGGAAGACAGAGCGGCGGGAGAGGGGCAGCTGCTGGACGGCGGACATGCCAGCTATGACGGTTTCCGCGCCCAGTTGCTGCGTCAGGCCGGAAGCCGGATGGCGCGGGAAACAGGCGATCATGTGCTGAATCCGGATCTTGGACCTTATGCCCGCTGGACCGGTGTACCGCGGGATGCGGCCGTGCTGATCCCGGTTGTGATCCATGAGGCTGAGCCGACCGTTATTCTGACCCTGCGCACGCCTCATCTCAGCTCCCACGCTGGCCAGATCGCCTTTCCCGGCGGCAAGATCGACCGCACTGACGGTGGCCCCTGGCAGGCGGCATTGCGGGAAGCCAACGAGGAGATCGGCCTTGATCCTCAAGCGGCCGAGAAAGTGGCTGAACTTGCCCCATATCTGACCGGGTCCGGCTACAAGGTCACGCCGGTAGTGGCGGGTATCCGGCCTGGGTTTTCGCTGCAACCCAACCCTGGTGAGGTTGCTGATATTTTCGAGGTGCCGCTGTCCTTTCTGATGAACCCGGCCAACCACCTGAAGCAAAGCCGGGACTGGGAAGGAAAGCCCCGTTACTTCTATGCGATGCCTTATGGCGAAAGGTACATCTGGGGTGTAACCGCCGGCATCATTCGTTCTCTTTATGAAACGGTATATGGCTGATGCTACGGGTCGTTCTATCTCACATTCTCCTCTTTTTGCTGCCCTTCATGGGCTATGCCCTGTGGCTCTGGATGCAAAAGAAGGAGCAGACCTCAGAAGAATGGCGCAAGGGGCCGCTGCGCTGGCTGGCGCTGGCCGGCGTCGCGCTGGTTCTCGGGAGCCTGGCCATTTTCGCCACTTACCGGGAGGCGCCTGATGGAGCGGAATACATTCCCTCTCATATGGAAAATGGCGTGTTCGTGCCGGGCCGGTATCAATAGATGAGCCGGTTTCTCGAGAATGCAGACTGGCTGCATCACCCTTCAGTGCAGGCCGTCTTTGCTGCCGTCGAGCAGGATGGCGATGAGGCACGTGTGGTGGGAGGAGCCGTGCGCAACAGCCTCCTTGGTGAGCCCGCCGGAGATATCGACATTGCGACCACTGCCTTGCCTCAGACCGTTATGCAGCGGGCCAAGGCAGCAGGACTAAAGCCTGTGCCGACCGGCATTGACCACGGAACCGTCACCATTGTCAGCGGCGGACGGCCCTATGAGGTAACAACCCTCAGAGAGGATGTCGAAACCTTCGGCCGGCAGGCGAAGGTGCATTTCGGCCGGGACTGGACAAAAGACGCTCTGCGCCGCGACTTTACGCTCAACGCGCTTTATGCCGGACGGGACGGCCAGATCCATGATCCCTTAGACGGTCTCAAAGACTGCCTTGCCCGTAAGGTGCGCTTCATTGGGGACGCAGAGCAACGGATCCGGGAAGATTATCTGCGCATTCTCCGCTTCTTCCGCATTCATGCCAGCTATGGGCACGGAGATCTCGATCCGGCGGGCCTTGCGGCCTGCACGGCGCTGCGGCATGGCATAAAGCAGCTCTCCGGGGAACGGATTGGCGCGGAAATGAAGCGTCTGGTGCTTGCTCCCCTGGCCGCCGGCAGTCTCCTCACAATGCAAGGAGCAGGCATCCTGCCTATCATTCTGGGCGGTGTATCCCGGCCTGGCCGGTTCCGTGCCTTCCGCGCGCTAAAGGAGATCGCGCCAGAAGCTCAGGATCCGGCCCTGAATCTTGCCGCTCTTGCTGGATTTGTTGAGGAGGATGGCGAGCGCCTTGCACGGACGCTGCGGCTTTCCAACGCGGAACGGGACCGGATGGTCCATGGGCTCGCCATGGAGCCGCGAGTCGTGATGGCCGGAGAGGAACTTCCTGCAAGACTGAGGGAGTTTATTTTCCTCTACGGAAAAGACGCACTGACGGCCGGGCTGCTTTTGCAGACGGCATCTGGAACGTATCCGGCCGGTAAACTGGCACAGATATTAGCGGAAATCCACGGCACTGAGGTGCCAGTGTTTCCGGTCTCTGGCTCTGATCTTATTGCAAGGGGAGTTCAACCAGGGCCGGAAATAGGTGTGTATTTAAAGAAAATGGAAACTATATGGATTGCTGACGGTTTAAAAATGGACAGGGATCAATTGCTTGTTGCCGCATCGTATGTAGAGTCCGCCACATAATTCGTGACCGCTGCTTAAAAGGTACGTAGATGTCCGATAACGTGATTTGAAGGTTTTCTTTACACCTTCTTTCTACTGTTTCAGCACGCGGAGGTGGGACTTGATGCAGAGTATTTTGTTCGTATCGGCAGACTTAGAAACGCGCGCCGACGCTCTGCGGGTTGCGGAGTGTCTTTTCCCTGGCAAGACGCTCTGCTTTTCCGATTTGAATGAAGCCTGCCTTGCTGATGTTGCCATGGTTGTCGCGGATATTGATGGGGCATCCGGCAAGGATCTCAATGCCTTCAAGGCAAAGTTTGACCGGCATCCTGGGATCCAGCGTTTGGGGCTGGCAGACTTCTCCAAGCGGAAAGACCAGGTTCAGGCCAAGGCTATCGGTGTTTCAGAAGTGGTTGACCGGAGGACGGGGACACGTCAGCTCGTTTCCATGATCCGGGACCAACTGGGAACATACGGGCAGCCCCTCCTGGCAGCTGACACGCCAGAGAACACGGCTCAGGCGGTCATGGCTGGATGTGCGGTGCTGGAGGATGCGTCGGTTGCAGCTGTTCTGAACAGCGTCCTACCGATCGGTGCTGCGGCCACGATGCACCGGAAGATCGGCGACGCACTTGAGACAGATGGCTTGGACGCCCTTCTGGAAGCGGTGCAAAGCCACCACAGCCATACATTTTGTCATTCGATGCTCGTGACAGTCTATGCCGTTGCTTTCGCCGAGGCGCTCGGACTGCCAGAGGAAGAAAGAGCTTTCATTGGTGCAGGCGCTCTAATCCACGATCTGGGCAAGGTGAGAATCCCGCTATCCATTTTGGACAAGCCAGGAAAGCTTGATGATCGCGAAATGGCGGTCATCAAGAAACATCCGGTCTTTGGACGGGAGCTGGTTGAGCAGAGGTCAGACGTTCCAAAGAAAATCGTCGATATGATGGTTTCTCACCACGAGTATCTGGATGGCAGTGGCTATCCTGCGGGGCTGACCGCTGATCAGATTGGTCTGGATGTCCGGATCATCACGATTTGCGATATCTATGCCGCATTGACGGAGCGCAGGTCCTACAAGGAAAGCTATAGCCCGCGCCAAGCCTTCGCAGTTCTGCTGGAAATGAAGGGCAAGATCGATCAGGCGCTGCTGAAACAGTTCCGCCCCGTTGTCTTTCCGGCAGATGTCAACGTGCCGCGCCGTGGGGCAAGCCTCCGCGTTGCCTCGGGAGGCTGATCCGGAACGGCTTGCGTTCCGGAAGCAAGCTTAATGGAAGACATGCCACAGGCTATCAAGCCGCCTTATGGCCATTTCACCACAGGCGGCATGGACGATAGAATCGATGCCACGTTGCCGCCAGTCTTCAGACCGAAGATCGTGCCCCTGTCGAACAGCAGATTGTATTCCACATAGCGCCCGCGGCGGATGAGCTGCTCCTCGCGTTCTGCCTCACTCCAGGCCTTCTGGAAGTTCTTGCGCACCAGCTCTGGATAGATGCGGTGAAACGCTTTGCCGACGTCCTGTGTGAAGGCAAAGTCGGCGTCCCAGCTGCCGCTGTGAAGGTAGTCGTAAAAGATGCCACCGATGCCGCGCGGCTCGTTCCGGTGCTTCAGGAAAAAATACTCGTCGCACCAGGCCTTGTATGCGGGATAGTCGGCCACGTCATGCCCCGCGCAGGCCGCTTCCATGGCTGCGTGGAAAGCCTGCGTGTCCGGATCTTCCTGGGTGCGCCGGGCATCCAGAACCGGGGTCAGGTCCGCCCCACCGCCAAACCACTGGCGTGTCGTAACGACCATACGGGTGTTCATGTGCACGGCCGGAACATGCGGGTTTTGAGGATGAGCGATCAGGCTGATGCCGGAGGCCCAGAACCGGGGGTCTTCGCTGGCGCCGGGGATCTGTCCTCGGAATTCGGGTGAGAACTCCCCATGAACGGTCGAGACGTGGACACCGACTTTCTCAAAGACACGGCCGTGCATCATCGACATGACGCCGCCGCCGCCTTTTGCTCCAGTGCTGTCAGTCCGCTCCCAGGGCGTGCGCACGAAACGGCCGGCCGGCAGGTCCCTCATGGGGCCGTCCAATTCGCCGATCTCGTCCTCAAGCGCTTCAAACTCGCGGCAGATCCGGTCCCGGAGTTCGGCAAACCACACGGTTGCCGCTTCCTTCTTGGTCTCGATCCCGTCCGGCAGAGGGCCGCCGCGTTGTTCTGGGGAAGGGGCGCTCATGGCAAGCTGGCTCCGGTTGTCATGTCCAAAGTGTGTGGGGTTCGGTTTCTAGTGGGTTTAGGCCCTGTTGGCCAGAGGTCCTGCTGTCACCCGGCAGCAGGAAAACCGCCGGTCTGGCGCAAGGCTTCCCCGAGAACTATAGCAGCCGAAATTGCGACATTCAGTGACCGCATTCCATTGGCCATGGGGATCGTCAGGCGCGTGTCCGCTCTCTCGTGGACAGTGTCCGGCACACCGGCGGATTCTCTTCCCAGCAGCAAGAGGTCGCTGGCCCGGAAAGAAAAATCCGCATAGGGTTCGGCTGACTTTGTGGTCAGGAGCACGAGACGGCGCTGCCCGGCATTCCGCCACTCGTCGAAAGCCTCGAATGTCAGGTGCCGGACAAGGGCTGCTCTTTCCAGATAGTCCATTCCTGCCCGTTTCAACGCGCTGTCCGACAGCGGGAAACCGGCTGGCTCAATCAGATGCACAGCGATACCCAGGCATGCCGCTGTCCGCAGGATGGTTCCAGTGTTCTGGGGAATATCTGGCTGAAAGAGAACAAGATCGGGCATTAAGGTATAAATCCTCCATGTGTCCGCCTGCGCCAAGTGGCAGGTTCGCACCGCTCTTGCAAGCCCTGCCGAAGCCCTTAGTTTAAAGACTGGAGGACGGCCATGATCTCCCGCCGCTTTTTCCGTCCTGCCAATCTCCGGAGACAAATCGTGCAATCCGTCTTTCGCCTTTTCGAGCGCTGGATCGATCCCTATCGGGAGGGGCCGCCGGTTGCTGGAACCGAGACGCCATTTGCCATGTTCCTGCTCTTTATCCGGCAGGCCCGCTGGCCGTTTGTTCTCATGCTGCTGACCGGTGGGGCTATGGCCGGGCTCGAAGCGGCGCTCTATACCTTCATTGGCTGGATCGTGGATCTTCTGGACACCAACGGGCGGGAGACCTTCTTTCAGGAACACCTCTGGCTCCTTCTTGCCATGGCCTTTGTGGTTCTGGTGATCCGGGTCCTCGTCGTGGCGCTTGGGGCCTTGACCGAAGAGCAAACAATCGTGCCGGGATTCTTCAATCTCGTCCGCTGGCAATCCCATCAGCTCGTTATGCGCCAGTCCCTGAGTTACTTTCAGGATGAATTCTCGGGAAGGCTCGCTGCAAAGGTCTGGCAATCAGGCATGGCAAGCGGTGACTTCATGAACTCCTTGCTTCAGACCGTCTGGTACATTCTGGTCTACGCACTCACGACCCTGGTGATGGTTGGCCGCCTGGATTGGGTTCTCGGAGCGGTTATCGCATTGTGGCTTGTGATCTACAGTGCCATGTCCTGGTACTTCGTTCCCCGTATCCGTCAGCGGGCCAAGGATCTCGCACACGCGGGTTCCGGCGTCAGCGGCCGATTGGTGGACACCTACAGCAACATCCAGACCGTAAAGCTCTTCAGCACGCTGGAGGGGGAGAACCGGGGTGTCCGGCAAACCTACGACAGGTTTCTTGCCTGTCTCCTGGTCTTTACCCGGATGCTGACGATGGTGCGCATCAGCAACGGAGTGCTCAGCGGCGCGATGATTGTGCTGATAGCGGCTTTTTCATTGATCTTCTGGCAGCAGGGGCAGCTGTCAACCGGGGAAGTGGCTTTCACGCTCGGCCTCACGCTTCGCCTTAATCTTCTGCTGAACCGGATGCAGGGGCAGCTGAACGGCCTATTCCGGTCCTATGGCACGTTCCAGGACAGCATGGATACCCTTGTACGCCCTGTGGCCGTAGCGGACCGGCCTGATGCAAAGCCTCTTAATGTCAGACAAGGGGCGGTGGCGTTTGAAGGGGTCCGTTTCCATTATGGCAAGGCAGGCGGGGTGATCGACCGCCTGGATTTGTCTATCCGTCCTGGTGAACGTGTCGGACTCGTGGGGCCTTCCGGCGCGGGCAAGTCAACGCTGGTCAGCCTTCTCCTGAGATTCCATGATGTCGAGGCGGGGCGTATCCTGATTGATGGGCAGGATATCCGGGATGTCACACAGGCCTCCCTGAGGTCCCATATCGGCATGGTTGCTCAGGACACCTCGCTGCTTCACCGGTCCATCCGGGAAAACATTCTTTACGGCAAACCGGATGCAAGTGAAGACGAGATCCGCGAAGCGGCTCGGCGTGCTCATGCGCTGTCCTTTATCGAAGGTCTGGTCGATGCCAAAGGGCGCAAAGGGTTCGATGCGCAGGTTGGAGAGCGCGGTGTCAAGCTTTCAGGCGGACAGCGCCAGCGGATTGCGATTGCCCGGGTGCTTCTAAAGAACGCGCCCATTCTTGTGCTTGACGAGGCAACCTCGGCCCTCGATTCCGAGGTCGAGGCAGCCATTCAGGAGAACCTCTCAGAACTGATGAGCGGCAAAACCGTCATCGCCATCGCGCACCGGTTGTCCACGATTGCGGCAATGGACCGTCTGCTGGTCATGGACGAAGGTGCGATGGTTCAGGATGGACCTCATAGCGAGTTGCTTCGCGACAAGGCGGGTCTCTATGCGCAACTGTGGGACCGGCAATCGGGCGGGTTCCTGGACCGCGCGGAGGAAACTTTCGACGGAGAGTTCTCTTCCTGAGCAGCATTCTTTCAATTTGATGATCTGTCCGCTCCCGCAAGCCGTAAAGGGGGCATCACTTTGAGCGGATGGTCCGGAAGGGGAAACACCAGTGCAGTATGCAGTTGCCTATCTCTCTACAGTCGTGGTGTTTCTGCTCATTGACTTCGTTTGGCTGAGCAAGGTTGCGACGAAGTTCTATTTTGACCGGATTGGGCATCTTATGATGGACAAGCCCAACCTTATGGCTGCTGCAATTTTTTATGCGGTTTACGTGGTTGGCTTGGTAATCTTCGCGGTCAGTCCGGCGCTGAGCTCAGGCCGGATGACCACCGCTTTGATTTACGGGGCGCTGTTCGGCTTCTTCACCTACGCCACCTACGACATGACCAACTATGCGACATTGCGCGGCTGGCCATTGCCAGTGGTGATGCTCGACATCTCATGGGGCGTATTGATCAGTGTAGTATCGGCTGCGGCAGGATTCTATCTCACCCGCATGTTTACGGCGTCGTGACGAATTCAGAACGGGAATTGCCTAAGTAAATTTACCAGGTTCTGGTATTTTAGGTGCTGAAGTTACACAATTTTTACGTCTAGGCTCAACTTTAAGTGTGACTGTAGGGGCCCGCTCCCGGGGCGCTCTGGCACGTTTTTAAAAGAAGAGTTGGCGAGCAAATGACGCTTTCAATCCAGGGCCGCTTTGTGACAATGGTCGCAGCGGCTGCTCTCATCATGATTGGTGGCACTGGCTACGCCTTCTATGTCTTTCGCACCGCACTGGTCGCGGAGCTCGGAGATGCGCAAGCCGCTTCTACTTTCATCGGATCCAATGTCTCAGAGAGGATCGATGGCCTGATCCTGGATCAGATGATCCAGATTGCTCTCGTGTGTACTCCTATTGGCATCGCCTTTCTTGTCCTGGCTGTTGTGCTCGCGCTGGGATTGATCCGGCCTCTGGGCCGTCTGGAAACATGTCTCAAGAGCCTCTCCGAGGGTGACCTTGATGTCGAGGTGAAGGGAACTGAGCGGAAAGATGAGATTGGGCTTATCGCGCGGTCTGTGACCGGATTCCGGGCTAAGCTCGCAGAACGGGCTGAAGCGGAAGCACGGGAGAAGGAAGAGCAGCAGCGGCTCATGGACGCGGAACGTGCCGAGCTGATGGAAGATGTTGCTTCTGACTTCGAACGGACCGTGATCCATGTGGTCGAATCCCTGTCGCGTGCAGCCCGGACAGTCGGCGCCAGTTCCTGCGAATTACGCGACGCTGTCGGCTCGTCTCTCGCGGCTGTTGGCGAAGTCGAAACGGCCAGCAAGGAGGCGGGCGATTCTGTCGACAGCGTGTCTGTTTCCGCTGAAAGCCTGGCCAGCTCGATTGAAAGCATCGGGCGCGATGTGGATCAGGCCGCACTGATTGCCGGACAGGCAGTTGCCGAGGCGCAGTCAACGGACGTGGTGGTCGGCCGTTTGTCCGCGGCAAGCCGTGCGATCGGTGAGATCGTCGACCTCATTACACAAATCGCCAGCCAGACGAATCTCCTGGCTCTGAACGCGACGATCGAGGCCGCCCGCGCTGGTGCTGCGGGTGCCGGTTTTGCGGTGGTGGCCAATGAGGTCAAGACACTTGCGGAGCAGACCACCAAAGCGACTGCGGATATCTCGGCCCAGGTCGCCGAAGTGCAGGATGTGGCAACCCAGGCGGAAACGGCCATCCGCTCCATTGCGGCGACGATCGACCAGATCAGTTCAATTTCGGGTACCGTTCGAGCTGCGGTCGAAGAGCAGACGACCGCTACCCAAAAGATCGGTGAAAATGCCCGGGTTGCCAACGCCAGCTCTGACCGTGTCGAGCGGAACATCGGAACACTGGCTGAAGCCATGAATGCCAGCCGGACCGCGACCCATGAAATGGAAACGGCTTCCGAAGAACTTACCTCTCTCTCAAGTTCGCTGCAGGACCAGGTGCGTCAGTTCCTTCAGAGCATACGGGCGGCCTGATGGCCTGACCCCATCTCTCTGAATACGTTGTGTTGCATTTTGGCAACATTAGCGGTTTTGACGCAGGCTGGCCATTATTGATAGTTGCATTAGCAGGCGCTCCGTGTAGATTTCTGAAACCGCAGCCCTTGCGGTCCAGTCCACCATTTGAAGAGGAGGGTATGAATGACAAATCCAAGCCATATGCTCTCCCTCTGTGTTGTGGATGGAATTGCTCGACGCTAAAGAGCGCGGCATTTTTCTTTTTCCCAAACTGATCCATCGCCAGTCGTAAAGCCTGATGCCTGCGTTTCCGCGGGAGCTGACGGCTGCGCCGTATCCAATTGCGGTCGTTTCGATGGCGTTTCTATGCATTCGATTCCTGGAGACGATCTATGTCGGCTCGATATCCCCTTGACCCGTTCGCGTTGCCGAACCGGCCAGATATTCCCATATCCGCTTCGCGGGACGCTGGCCGGCGGGCTGTTCCGGCTGGAACGCTGTTGAAGACGGCCGCCACTGTCATTCTGATCACAATCGGTTTGGCTACGGCTGTTTTCCTGCCGGCTCTCCTGCTTGATGTCTCCCGTGTGGATCATCTCGTGCTCGATGGCCGGATGATGACCCTGCCGGCTTACTCCGCACGTGTCATCGATATGTTTCTTGGTGCTCTGGTGGTTGCCATCGCACTTGTCAGTTTCGTTTTGAGCGCAATGATTTGCGCAAGTGAACGAAGCGAATGGAGCCGTAGTGACCGGCGGGCTGCGCGCAAGCATGGCGGAAGCCAGTCCAAACGGACCGGAATGATTGAGGTTCTCGATGTTTAAGCATTTTGAGAGGCTGATCGACCCCTTCGAAAACACGACGCTTGAAATGCCACCGAAAGGGTTCCTCGCTTTTTGCTGGTACTACACAAAACCGGTTTGGCCGATCCTTGCCGGGATCGCTTTTCTGGGGGCGATCGTGGCCTTGTGCGAGGTCACGATCTTCACCTATCTCGGCGATCTGGTGAACTGGCTGGAGTCTGAAAGCCGGGAAACGTTCTTCCAGGACAACTGGCCCGCACTTCTTGGAATGGGGCTTGTCCTTCTCCTGCTGCGGCCTCTTCTTGAGGCTGCCTGGCAGTTGCTGTTCCATCAGGGGCTTGTCGGAACCTATCCGATGGCGGTGCGATGGCGGGTTCACCGCTATCTGCTGCGCCAAAGCGTGTCGTTCTACCAGAACGACTTCGCTGGCCGGATCGCCAACAAGCTGATGCAGACGGCGCTTGGCGTGCGTGAAGTCGTCACCAAGGTCGCGGACATCATGGTCTACGTCCTGGTGTATTTCACCGCGGGCGTCTTTGTCGTCAGCAAGGCCAATCTGTCGCTTGCCGCCCCGTTCCTCATCTGGTTCGTGGCTTATGTGCTGGTGCTGCGCTACTTCATTCCGCGCCTGCGGGACGTGTCCAAGGTGCAGGCCGACGCCCGTTCGGTCATGACGGGGCATGTGGTGGACGCCTATACCAACATCGCGACGGTGAAGCTGTTTTCGCATGCAGCACGTGAGGAGGAGTATGGACGCAAGTCCATGTCCTGGTTCCTCAGCACTGTCTTCAAGCAGATGCGCTTGATCACCTTGCTCAACATCGCGCTCACGACGATGAATATGGCCCTTCTGTTCGCGGTAGGCGCCTTGTCGATCCTCTTGTGGCAGGCGGAAGCAGTGACGACCGGTGATATCACCATCGCCATTGCCCTCGTTCTGCGCTTGCAGGGGATGGCGCATTGGGTGATGTGGGAACTGGCGGGCTTGTTTGAAAACGTGGGGACGGTTCAGGACGGCATCACCACCATCTCCCGGGAACGGGACGTGGAGGATCTGCCGGCCGCGAGAAGTCTTACCGTTCCCAAAGGTGAGATCCGTTTTGACGGCGTCAGCTTCCATTATGGCAAGACGGGCGGCGTGATCGATGACATGGATCTGGTGATCCGTCCTGGCGAGAAGATCGGCTTGATCGGCCGCTCCGGGGCTGGCAAGTCGACACTCGTCAACTTGCTGCTGCGGTTCTACGACGTCGAGAAGGGAGCCATCCGGATCGACGGTCAGGATATCTCCACAGTGCTTCAGGACGATCTGCGGGCCAATATCGGCGTGGTGACACAGGATACGTCCCTGTTGCACCGGTCGATCTTTGAGAACGTTGCCTATGGCCGGCCGGACGCGGGCCGGGCAGAAGTGGAAGACGCGCTCCGCAAGGCGCATGCCTATGACTTCGTTCAGGGCCTATCCGATCAGGCCGGACGAACCGGTCTGGATGCCCATGTCGGCGAGAGAGGCGTCAAGTTGTCCGGTGGCCAGCGTCAGCGGATCGCGATTGCCCGTGTCCTTCTCAAGGATGCGCCAATTCTGATCCTTGACGAAGCAACCTCGGCCCTCGACTCGGAAGTCGAACTGGCGATCCAGGACAGTCTGTTCGACCTGATGGAAGGCAAGACGGTCATTGCCATTGCGCACCGCTTGTCGACCATTGCGGCCATGGACAGGCTGATCGTCATGGACAAGGGCCGAATCATCGAAGAGGGGACGCACGACACGCTGCTGTTGCGGCATGGGCTTTATGCCCAGTTGTGGTCGCATCAGTCGGGCGGTTTCCTGGAAACTGCTCAATCGGCGTGACCAATCCGCCTCAAATCCCGGAAAGTGGAGACGCCGCGCATCTTTTGATGCGCGGCGTCTTGCGCTTCGAGAGGAAAAAAGGGCAGAAAAAAGGAAAGTGGCGCGCATTTGTATGCGACATTTGCGCTTTGCCCCGTTTGTCGATCTGGACAACAGTTTGGAACGGTGCAAAAAGACAAGCCGCTTGGGCCGGTGCGGGATCTTGCCGCATCCGGTCACTGTTGAGACCCGCTATGATCTGCTGATCCCGAGGCATACGCCGGAGGATGCGCAAGCTCATTGCGGGCTTTCGGTACAGGTTGAACAGGTTTCGAGAGGACGCGACCTTGGCACATTCGGATACGGCGGAACCTACTCGCCGCGATTTCCTCTATATAGCGACCGGCGCCATGGGCGCTGTGGGCGCAGGCGCGCTGGCATGGCCGTTCATCGATCAGATGAACCCGGATGCCTCCGCATTGGCTCTGGCTTCAATTGAGGTCGACGTGTCGTCTGTTCAAGAGGGACAGTCGATCACAGTTAAGTGGCGCGGCAAGCCGGTGTTTGTCCGCAACCGCACCGCGAAAGAAGTTGAGGAAGCAAACAGCGTTCCCGTCGGCGATCTGCCCGACCCGCTGGCCCGCAACTCCAATCTTCCCGACACTGCTGAGGCAACGGATGCAAACCGTGCGGCCGAGGGCAAGGAAGCCTGGCTCGTCATGGTTGGTATCTGTACCCACCTCGGTTGCGTTCCGCTCGGCCAGCAGGGCGACTACGATGGCTGGTTCTGCCCGTGCCACGGTTCGCACTACGATACCGCCGGACGTATCCGCAAGGGCCCGGCTCCGCAGAATTTGCTCATTCCGCCGTATGAGTTCGTGTCTGACACGAAGGTCAAGATCGGCTAACGGCAGGGATTTGAGGAGACAGCCATGGCTGGACATTCTAATTACGTACCGCAGAGCGCTGCTGCCAAGTGGCTTGAAAGCCGCCTGCCGGTCATTTCGCTCGTGCGTGGTTCTTTCGTCGACTTTCCGACCCCGAAGAACCTGAACTACTGGTGGACCTTCGGCGGCATCCTGGCTGTCATGCTGGTCGCCCAGATCATCACCGGCGTCGTGCTCGTCATGCACTACACGCCGAGCACCGGGGCCGCGTTCAACAGCGTCGAGCACATCATGCGCGACGTGAACTTCGGCTGGATGCTGCGTTATCTGCACGCGAACGGCGCTTCGATGTTCTTCATCGCCGTCTACATCCATATCTTCCGTGGCATGTACTACGGCTCCTACAAGGCTCCCCGCGAGATCTCCTGGATCCTCGGCGTCGTGATCTTCCTGATCATGATGGGCACCGCTTTCATGGGCTACGTTCTGCCTTGGGGCCAGATGTCCTTCTGGGGCGCGACGGTTATCACGAACCTGTTCTCGGCCATCCCGCTGGTTGGTGAAGCCATCCGCACCTGGCTGTGGGGCGGTTTCGCGGTCGACAACCCGACCCTGAACCGGTTCTTCTCCCTGCACTACCTGCTGCCGTTTATGATCGCCGGCGTTGTCATCCTGCACGTGTGGGCTTTCCACACCACGGGCAACAACAACCCGACGGGCGTGCAGCCGAAGACCAAGCAGGACACGGTTCCGTTCCACCCCTACTACACGATCAAGGACCTGTTCGCGATCGTGGTGTTCATGATCCTGTTCTCCTGGTTCGCATTCTATGTGCCGAACTACATGGGGCACCCTGACAACTACATCGAGGCGAACCCGCTGGTGACCCCGGCGCACATCGTTCCGGAATGGTACTTCCTGCCGTTCTACGCGATCCTGCGTGCGATCCCGGACAAGCTCGGTGGTGTTCTGGCCATGTTCGGCGCCATTGCAGTCCTCTTCGTTCTGCCCTGGCTCGACACGTCCAAGGTCCGCTCCGGCACCTACCGGCCGCTGTTCAAGCAGTTCTTCTGGATCTTCGCGTTGGTCTGTGTGGCACTGGGCTATCTGGGCGCCATGCCGGCGGAGCCGAAATACGTGTTCTGGGCTCGCATCTGCACTGCCTACTACTTCGCGCATTTCCTGATCATCCTGCCGCTGCTTGGCTTCCTGGAAAAGCCGAAGCCGCTGCCGGCTTCGATCTCCGAAGCTGTGCTCAAGGGTGGTTCCGCTTCGCCTGCTGGTGCGGTTTCTGCACCGGAAATCAAGTGACACGGACGGGATCAGGAGTTTTATGAGATGAGCACCATGATCAAGATGGTTCGTGCCCTGACTGCTGCCGCGGCAATCGCAGTGGCAGCACCGGCCCTGGCTGCGGGCGAAGGCCCGCACATCCCGCGGGAGCAGTGGTCCTTCGCAGGCCCGTTTGGCACCTTCGACAAGGCTCAGCTGCAGCGCGGCTTCAAGGTTTACCGTGAAGTCTGCTCCGCATGTCACAGCCTCAAGCAGGTGTCCTTCCGGAACCTGGCCCAAGAAGGCGGTCTCGGCTACACGGAAGAACAGGCCAAGACGATCGCGGCAGACTACACCGTGACCGATGGCCCGAACGATGATGGCGACATGTACGAGCGTCCGGCTGTTCTGGCCGACAAGTTCCCGTCGCCGTTCCCCAACGAGCAGGCTGCCCGTGCCTCCAACGGTGGCGCCTATCCGCCGGACTTCTCCCTGCTGGCAAAGGCCCGCGCAGCGCACCGCGGTTTCCCGTGGTTCGTCTTCGATGCCTTCACCCAGTATCAGGAGCAGGGCCCGGACTACATCCATGCCCTGCTGACCAGCTACGGTGAGGAAGTACCGGAAGGTGTGACCATTCCGGAGGGCAAGCACTACAACCCTGCTTTCCTTGCTGGCAATGCAATCGGCATGGCTCAGCCGATCACCGACGAAGCTGTCGAATACACCGACGGTACGCCGATGACGGTTGATCAGTATGCCCGCGACGTCGCAGCTTTCATGATGTGGGCCGCTGAGCCGCACCTGGAAGATCGCAAGAAGATCGGCTTCCGGGTCATGATCTTCCTGATCGTCTTCGCTGGCCTGCTGTATTTCACCAAGCAGAAGCTGTGGCGGAACGTCGAGCATTGATTGCGCGGGTTGCCCATTGAGAATTGAAAAGGCCGCTGGTTCTTCCGGCGGCCTTTTTCTTTTGAGTGTTCCGCACTGCGCCTTTCTGCCTCGGCGGAATTGACAGGGCACAGCGAAGCGGGGCTAACTCCTCTGGCATTTTGAGGGAGCGGGTATGACGAAATCGGTTTTGGGTATTGTGGGCGGGTCGGGCATCTATGATCTGCCGGGACTGGAAGATGCTCAGTGGGTGTCTGTTTCAAGCCCTTGGGGTGCGCCCTCCGACCAGGTTCGTATCGGAACGATTGACGGTCTCAAGGTGGTGTTTCTGCCCCGTCATGGCCGTGGCCACGTTTATGCTCCCTCCGACATCAACTACCGCGCCAACATCGACGTGATGAAACGGTGCGGGGTGACGGATCTCGTGTCGGTTTCCGCCTGTGGCTCGCTCAAGGAAGAGCTGGTGCCGGGCACGTTCGTGCTGGTGGATCAGTTTATCGACCGGACCATAGCGCGCCAGAAGAGCTTTTTCGGCAAGGGCTGCGTGGCGCATGTCTCCATGGCTTTTCCGGTCAGCCCGAAGCTGGTGGACTGTGTCGAGAGGGCGGCCCGGGCCGAGGACTTGTCCTACCGGCGTGGCGGGACCTATCTGGCGATGGAAGGGCCTCAGTTCTCATCCCTCGCAGAAAGTCACATGTACCGGGCGTGGGGCTGCGACGTGATCGGTATGACGAACATGCCCGAAGCGAAACTCGCACGCGAGGCGGAGATCTGTTACGCGACCGTGGCGATGATTACAGACTATGACAGCTGGCACCCGGATCATGGTGCCGTGGACATTCAGACGATCATCAAGGTGCTGCACGAAAATGCGGGCAATGCGCAGCGTCTTGTCGCCCGGCTTGCGCGCGATCTGCCACGCGAGCACGAAGCCTGCCCGCATGGGTCGGACACCGCGCTGGAATACGCCATCATGACGGCACCGGACAAACGCGACCCTGAGCTCGTCTCCAAGCTGGACGCGGTTGCCGGCCGTGTTCTGGGCCGCTGACCGACACTAGTTGATGCCGCCTGGCCGCATATGCATGAAGCCGCCGCCCATCAGTCCGCCAAAGAGGCCGCCAAACAGCAGCATGATGACTGCCATGATCAGCCAGACCACGATCATGGCCGGAATGGCAGCCAGTGAGAACTTGATCATGATCATGACAAGCCGGGCAAAAGGAATGTCGATGTCGACAAGGACCGATTTATTTGGCTCTTCCATACCGTGTCTCCCGGAGTTCTTGGTATAAGCGGCAGGAGTTTGCACGCCTGTGCTAAGCGTGCCCGATAAGTTTGCAATCTGAAAGAGTGAAATTATGAGCTACTCCAGCGTCCAGGATGAACTGATGGCGGCTATCCGGACCATTCCGGACTATCCGAAGGAAGGTATCATCTTCCGCGACATCACCACATTGCTTGGAAACGCCCGTGCCTTCCGCCGTGCCGTCGATGCTCTGGTTCAGCCTTGGGCAGGTTCCAAGGTGGACCAGATCGCTGGGATCGAGGCGCGCGGGTTCATTCTGGGCGGTGCCGTTGCTCACCAGCTCTCGGCCGGTTTCGTGCCGATCCGCAAGAAGGGCAAGCTGCCGCATGAGACCGTTCGGATCGCCTATTCCCTTGAATATGGCCTCGACGAGATGGAAATGCATAAGGACGCCATCACGCCGGGCGACAAGGTGATCGTCGTGGATGACCTGATTGCGACCGGCGGCACAGCGGAGGCTGCCTGCAAGCTGCTTCAGTCCATGGGCGCGGATATCGTTGCTGCCTGCTTCATCGTCGACCTGCCGGATCTTGGCGGCCGGTCCAAGCTGGAAGCTCTCAACGTGCCGGTGCGCACGCTCGTCTCCTTCCCGGGGCATTGATCGTGAGTGGGCCGCGCGCCGGGGATGCGCCGGTCTTCCGCGATGCATTTTGCGAGAATTTCGAGACCCTGGTCAGGTGGCGGCGCGATGTGCGCCGTTTCCGCCTCGACCCGCTTCCCGGAGACCTGCTTGAGCGTTTGCTTGAGGTCGCGGATCTCGCGCCCTCCGTCGGCAACAGTCAGCCTTGGCGTCTTGTGCTGGTGGAACAGGAAGAGCGACGGGCGGAGATTATCCGCTTATATGAAAGCGAGAATGCGGCGGCACTTGCCCAATATCAGGGCGGCCGGGCGGATACCTATGCCTCTCTGAAACTGGCGGGGCTGAGGGAGGCGCCGGTTCATATCGCCGTTTTCTGTGACACCGATCCTGAGCAGGGGCATGGCTTGGGGCGTGCAACAATGCCTGAAACGCTCGCATATTCTGTGGTCGGCATGATCCAGACACTTTGGCTGGCGGCGAGGGCACGCGGAGTAGGGCTTGGCTGGGTTTCCATTCTCGATCCTCTGGCTATTGCCGCGCTGCTCGATGTCCCCGGAAACTGGACCTTTATCGGATATCTTTGCCTTGGATACCCTGAAGAGGAACATGAGGATCCTGAGCTGGAACGCGCAGGATGGCAGGCCCGCACCAGTCTGTCCGAACGTTTGTGGCGGCGTTAACAGAGCCTTAACAAAAGATGGAAAACCTCGAAGCTGGAATTTCTCCTTTTGCAAGTTAGGTCTGGCTGACTATGCTCCAGACTGGAGGAACCCGGTTCTGATTGGGTTTAATGCGGAAAAGATTAGCTTTTTTGATGTGTTAGGACGTGCTGTGCGGTCGTCCGGTTGCCCGATGCTCAGAAGCATTGCGTGTCCGGTTCCGCGGGAGCAGCGTCTTGAGGAGCGGAGGCTATATGAGCGTTGAGATCAGGCGTACATCCGAAGAGGATCGCAATACGATCCGCAAGCTTCTCACCGAGCGTTGGGCTGGTCCTGAAATGCTGCTTGACGGCGAGATGATCGATGCGTCGTCCTTGCCCGGATTTATTGCTTATTCCGGTGCAGACGTTGCCGGTCTCGTAACGGTCATCAAGCGCGAGGACGAGTGGGAAATCTTGACGCTCGATTCCTTGAGCCGCTGGAAGGGGACGGGCACCCTGCTGCTGGATGCGCTGGTTGAGGAAGCGCGGGGAGCCGGCGTCAAGCGGATGACAGTCCGGACATCAAACGACAATCTGGATGCCTTCCGTTTTTACCAGCGGCGCGGCTTCCGGTTCGAGCGGATCGCCCAGGGTGTGATCGACCGGGAGCGGAGTAAGAAGCCGGAAATCCCGACACGGGGCGACTATGGCATTCCGATCCACGACGAGGTGCTGTTTGCCCGCAGCCTTTGATTTAAAGGTCAGGTTGCGATGTGAGGGGCGGGCCGGCGT
Organism: Roseibium litorale; assembly: GCF_014842915.1. GTDB lineage: Bacteria > Pseudomonadota > Alphaproteobacteria > Rhizobiales > Stappiaceae > Roseibium > Roseibium litorale. Next base: position 322,999 of record NZ_JACYXI010000003.1, read on the forward strand.
TCAAGGAAGACGTTGCTCTTGAAGAAGAACACGGGCTCACCATTCTGATTGGTGCCGTGGTTCTCCGCATGAATGATGCCCCATTCAGGACGGCTGCGGCTTTCGGTCTTGCCGGAGACGACGCTTTTGTATGTGATCGTATCACCTGCAAAGACCGGCCTTATCCAGCGCAGATCTTCAAAGCCAGGAGAAGGGCCGCGTTTGGCAACAGCTTTGCCTTCCCGCTGGAATGTCTCATCATATTCCTGAAACGTCTGGACCAGCTTGCTCATATACATGGAGGCTGTGTGCCAGCCGGATGCGCATAGCCGTCCGAAGTGTGTGCCCTGCGCACCTCCGTCGCTGAGGTGGAAGACCTGCGGATCAAATTCCTTAGCGAATGCGATCATCTCTTCCGCAAGAAATGTGTGGCTGCCGAGAGGAAGTTCAAAGCCTTCCTCGATATCCTCAAAATAGCCGATCATCGGGTGTTCAGAGCCTCGCTGGTGTCTCTCTTTCCAAAGAGAATTGGGATCACCTGATGCATCACCGGCGTGCCATCAGCCTTGGCGGCGGTCAGGTCAAACGTCACGATCCCGAGATGAGGTTTTGTCAGAAGGGTTCGCTTTTCCAGAACGTCTGCCTTTGCGTGTAGCGTATCGCCGGGAAAGACGGGCTTCATCCACTTCAGGGATTTGACGCCCGGGCTGCCCTGGCAGCTTGAGCGGGAAAGCAGCTGATCAACCAGCAGCCTCATGACCATTGACGCTGTGTGCCAGCCGGATGCGGAGAGACCGCCGAGGATAGACGCCTTGCCCGCGTCCTCATCCAGATGGAAGGGTTGGGGATCGAAGGCTGCGGCAAAGCGAAGAACCTGCTCCTTCGGAACGACCGTGGAGCCAAGGTCGAAACTCAGACCGGGCAGGCAATCCTCGTAGAAAATGCTGATGCTCATGGCCCCGACAATAATGTAGTGGCGCAGCGGTTGCGACTGGAAAAAGGGGCGGCCGGCAATCCATGTTCGACTGCTGGTCAGGACAACGCTGGCAGGTGCGGTTCATTGTCTTTTGGGAGTTTTCCGGATTGTCAGGAACCGGCAATCCATCCTAGCTAGAGCCACTGGAAACATTTGGAAAATACCATGCTCAGCCGCTTTTTCAGCTTTGGACGCCGCGACTTCTCGTCTCTTTCGGAACAGGAGGTCCTGGCATTGGCAATCTCTTCGGAGGAGGAAGATAGCCGTATTTACAAGGCATATGCGGATGGATTGCGGGACCAGTATCCACAATCCGCCAAGGTCTTCGATGACATGGCCGAGGAGGAGCACGAGCACCGCCGCCGCCTCATCGAGATGCATCAGCAGCGCTTTGGAGAGCAGATACCCTTGATCTGGCGGTCCCATATCCGGGGCTATTATGAGCGCAAACCCGACTGGCTGGTCCGTCCGCTTGGGCTCGACAAAGTCCGGGCCATGGCGGAGCAGATGGAGGCGCAAGCCTACCGTTTCTACCTGGAAGCGGCCAAGCGGACCAGCGATGCCTCCACCCGCAGACTTCTGGGCGATCTTGCCGAGGCGGAAAAAGGGCACGAGAGCCTCGCCCGGCGGCTTGGTGTCGAGCACACGCCGGAGGCTATACAGGATGAGGAGCGCCATGACGAGCGGCGCCAGTTCATTCTGACCTATGTTCAGCCTGGGCTCGCAGGCCTCATGGACGGGTCGGTCTCAACCCTGGCACCCATCTTCGCGGCAGCCTTTGCGACACAGGACACCTGGCAGACTTTCCTCGTTGGTCTGTCTGCTTCTGTGGGGGCGGGCATCTCCATGGGGTTTACGGAAGCTGCTCACGACGACGGCGTTCTGTCTGGCCGCGGCTCACCCATGAAGCGCGGTCTGGCTTCCGGCATCATGACGGCCATCGGAGGTCTCGGGCATGCGCTGCCGTACCTGATCCCTGAATTCTGGACGGCAACGAGCGTTGCAGCCGCGGTTGTTTTTGTTGAACTCTGGGCCATTGCGTGGATTCAGAACCGCTACATGGACACGCCCTTCCTTCGGGCCGCGTTCCAGGTGGTGCTTGGCGGAGCGCTCGTCTTTGCTGCAGGCGTCTTTATCGGCAACGCGTGACCATTCACGGGCCTTTGCGGCGGCTTTCAAAGTTAGCCGCGGCAAAGGCCCGTGAGGTCAATCGAAATAGACTTCGTTGTCGTCCAGATAAACATTGCTGGCTTCGCAGATATCGATGTCGATCGGCTCGTCGAGAACTTCACTGCCGTCCGTTCCCAGCCAGCCGACCTGCAGTGTCTGCTCGCAGTTTTGGTTGCCCTCGTGGAACTCTGCCTTCGCATTCTCGCCGGGCGCGAGGCGCCGGGACAGCCAGTTGGTGCTCCAGCCTTCACCGTCGTTGGTATAGAAACCCACCACCGTGTTGCTGTCAGTGTTGTTGTAGATCTGGAAATAGCCCTCGTATCCAGTTCCTTCCGCCTGTGCCGTGGCGCATATGGAAATGGTCCCCAGGAGCAGTGCTCCCGCGGCGGTGAAAAAAGACTGCATCTGATTAGGCTCTCCTCCGCTCCGGAGCGACACTGTCCGGGAATGCGGTCTCTCAATCTATTCTTCCGGTAAAGAATCAATCAACCGGATTCTTAAAAAGAAGAGTTGAAACATCTTAGGATTGAAAGAGTTCCTGATTTCCAGGCCGGAGGTTGCGGTCTCATCAGGGCGGATTTCTTCGATAGGCATCCGCTATTTCCGGCAGAGGACACAAAAGACCTCTGCCGGAAAATAAGGCTTCAGTAAAGCAGCCAGACAGCGCCCAGGGTGATGCTGGGGAACAGTGTCAGAATGATCACGCGCAGCATGTCCGCCGCAACGAAGGGGACAACTCCCTTGAACGTTTCACCGATGGTGACGTGCGGCGCCAGCGCGTTGATGATGAAAAGATTCATGCCGACTGGCGGGGTGATCAACCCGACCTCCACCACAATCAGGACAAGAATGCCGAACCAGAGGCCGAAATCCTCGACCCCCATTCCGAAGTCCAGTCCGCTCATGACGGGGAAGAAGATCGGCACGGTCAGCAGAACCATGGACAGACTGTCCATCACGCAGCCGAAGACGAGGTAGAGCAGCAGAACGATGGTGAGCACCAGCCAGGGGCTGTATCCTTGGGTGGTGACGAAGGTCGATAGCTCCTGTGGTAACTGGGTCGCGGCCAGGAAGGAGTTATAGAGCCCTGCACCGAGGACGATGATGAAGATCATGCCGGTGGAGTTGGCCGTGGAGAGGATCGCCTTCACCAGAGCATTGCCGGTCAAAGTCCCGTTCACGATTGCCACCAGCCCGGTGCCCGCAGCGCCGATTGCAGCGGCTTCTGTCGGTGTGAAGATGCCAGTATAGATGCCGCCGATGACCGCCGTAAAGATCGCGATCACAGGCCAGACGCTGACAAGCACCTTGAATCTTTCGCCGTAGGGTATGCGGTCCCTCGTGTTGCCGCCATCTCCTGTGATCCGGGTGTAGACGTAGATCGCGAGCATGTAGGACGCTGCAGCAAGAAGGCCGGGAATGAATGCGGCAGTGAACAGCTTGGCAATGTTCTGTTCCGTCAGGATCGCATAGATCACCAGAATAACCGAAGGGGGGATCAGGATGCCTAGGGTGCCCCCGGCTGCAAGCGTCGCCGTGGAAAGGGCGCCCGAGTAGCCGTATTTCCGCAGCTCTGGAAGCGCCACCTGGCCCATGGTCGCTGCTGTTGCCAGAGAAGACCCGCAGATGGCGCCGAAGCCTGCACAGGCTGCAACCGCGGACATGGCGACACCGCCACGCTTGTGGCCGAGCCAGGCCTCCGATGCCTTGAACAGACTTGCCGAAAGTCCGCCGATAGTTGCGAATTGACCCATCAGCAGGAACAGGGGGATGATGGACAGGGAGTAGCTGGAGAACGTTCCGTAGGTCAGATGCTTGAGTTGGGCGAAGGTCATCAGCGTCGTGCCATTCATCAGGTAGCTGCCGCCAACGCCGACGGCGAACATGGCAAGCCCGATGGGGATCCTGAGGAAGATCAGGATGAGAAGCACAGGGAAGGACCAGAGGCCAATTTCCAAACGGGTCATCAGGGGGTCACTCCACGGCGCGTTTCAGGCTGTTGGCCAGCTGGTAAATGCTGACGATGGTCAGCACGACAGCGCCAACCATACAGGCGGCATAGGCTTGCCAGACCTGGATCTGAAGAATGAAGGTCGTTTCAAAATAGGATTTCTTGTCCAGCATGCCGAGCCAGAGCCGCCAGGCGATCAGGGCCGCCATCAGCAGAAACAGGAGGTCGGAGACGACATCGATCCACTTGTTGGTGCGCGTGCTGAACCGTCCTGTGAGAAGCTCGACCGTCGCATGACCACGCTGAAGATGGCACCATGGCAGGAATGCAAAAACGGCGAAACCGATGCCGATTTCAACCATCTCGAAGTCGCCTTCAATAGGTCCAAGGCCGAAACTGCTCAGGGCGCGGCCTGTTACGCTGGCGCAGGTCATGAGCACGATGGCGATCAGGACCGCGCCTCCCGCCAATGCGGTGCCGCCTGCGAGTGCTTTGACAAGACGCCCGGGCAGACTTTGTGCCGTCATGAGCGTGCTCCTTCGGGAATAAGAGATGATTGGCTGTTCAATGCCTGAATGGCGAACCCGGCGATGGACTTATACTTGTCCGCGTGAGTGGTCAGCTCCTCCTGGGAGATGACATCGTTGATATGCTCGAACGCGCCGCCGCATCTGTCCTCCACCACCTGCAGCACGGCGTCAGGGCCGGAGCCACGGTTGGTCAAGACCATCTTGCTTGTCGCAGGGCGCATTTCTGCTTCGTAAGCGTGAAGAGCCGACGCTGTCGCGCCATGTTTCAGGAAGGCCGCGCCGAGTTTCCGGGCGTCGACGATGGCTTGGCTTGCTCCGTTTGAGCCGACAGGGTAGGCGGCGTGGGCGGCGTCCCCCATCAGCGAAACATTGCCTTCGGTCCAGTGGTCAATTGGGTCCCGGTCCACCATCGGATATTCGAATACTTGCTCAGCGCCTCGCACGAGTGCAGGGAAGTCGAGCCAGTCGTAAGACCATCCTTCAAACTTCGGCATGAAGTCGTTGATGTCCGCGATCCGGTTCCAGTCTTCCTTGTTCCAGCCTGCGCCTGGATCATAGGTTAGCTCGGCGATCCAGTTGATGACCGCGAGACCCGTTTCTGGATCGGGCTTCGAAATCGGATAGGCGACGATGCGTTGGGTCTTGTGGCCAATCATCACCATGGTCGCCCCGGTCCGGAAGGGTTTGGCAAGTGCAGTGCCCCGCCACAAAACGGCACCACCCCACTTGGGCGCGCCTTCACCGGGGACTATATGGGAGCGGATGGCCGAATGAATGCCGTCAGCTCCAATCAGCAGGCGGCCTGAAACGGAGCTGGCCTTGCCGGAGGCGGAGCGCAGGTGCAGCGTCACGCCGTCTGAAGTGTTTTCAAATCTCTCGGCCCGCAGGCCTGTCACAATGCAATCTGCTCCTGCCCTTTCGATAAGGGCTCTGTAGAGCAGCATCTGCAGATGGCCGCGGTGGACCGAATATTGCGGCCAATTATACCCTGCCCAGCGGCCACGGGGTTCTGCCCAGATTTCCAGCCCCTTTTTGGAGAAAAGGCCAAATTCCTGTGTTTCGACGCCGATGCCGGCCAAGCCCTGCTCCAGGCCGAGGGCAAATAGCTCGCGCACAGCGTTGGGCTGTAGATTGATCCCCACCCCAAGTGGGCGGATCTCGCCAACTGTCTCGTAGATCCGGAAAGGCAGACCGATCTGATGGCAGGTCAGGCCTAGGGCAAGCCCGGCAATGCCGCCGCCGGCTATTAATACCGTCATAGTGTGCTGCGGGCCGCTGACGCGGCCCGCTCCTGTAAAGTCTGAAGTTACTGGCTCTGATACTTGTCGATGAGGGCCTTGGCCTTCTCGATGACGGCATTTCCGTCGATACCGCGTTCCTTCACGCTCGCGACCCAGTGGTCAACCACCGGCCTGGAAGCTTCCTTCCAGCGGGCGACTTCGGCTTCATCCAGAGTGATGATGTTGTTGCCGGCCTTGACCGCGATTTCTCTGCCAGGTGCGTCACCATCCAGCATTTCCCGGGCGGCCATTTCACTCAGCTTCATGCCGGACTCTGCGTCGATGATTGCCCTAAGGTCGTCAGGCAGGCTGTTGTAGCGGTCCTTGTTCATCACCGTGACGATGGTGGCCGTGTAGAGCGCCTCGTCCCCCGCGAATTCCGTGTGGTTCTTCACAAGTTCGGCCAGCTTGATCGAGGGGGTGACTTCCCATGGGATGACAGTGCCTTCGATAACGCCCTTGGACAGAGATTCCGGAATGGCCGGAAGCGGCATGCCGACCGGCACTGCGCCCACCTCTTTCAGCAGGTCGTTGATAACGCGGGTCGGGCCGCGCACCTTCTTGCCTGCCATGTCTTCCAGCTTGTTGACCGGCTCAATCGAATGGATGACACCAGGGCCATGAACCCACGCGCCAAGCACCTTAACGTCCTTGTACTCTTCGTTCTGAAGTTCGGTTTCAGTAAATTCCCAGAATGCCTTGGACGTGGCAATGGAGCCGCGCATCATAAAGGGCAGCTCGAAAACTTCCGACTTCAGGAAACGGCCCGGGGTATATCCCGTGACGGTCATGATGATGTCAACGACACCGTCGCGTGCCTGGTCGTACAGCTCCGGGGGACGCCCTCCCAGCGCCATAGCGTCGTAATGCTCGACCTTGATCCGGCCATTGGAGGCCTTCTCGATGTTCTCCGCCCATGGTTTTAGAATTTTAGAAGGAACCACTGCGACGGACGGCAGGAACTGGTGCAGCCGGAGCGTCACCTCCTGAGCGAGCGAAGCCGTTGTGGCCAGCGTGAGCGCAGCTGCGCCCAGTGCGAGATTTCTTGCAATAGTCAAAGGCCGCATTCTATCCTCCCTTGCGTCCTAATCTGCTTTTCCTGATACTTGATATTGTTTATCTTGTAAACGTTCTCTCTGTCCGGCATAGACCAATGGCTTGACTGAAACTGCCAGCCGGTCCGGACCTGGCGAATGAGGGTGGACCGGCCTTGCCTTTCCCGCAAGGTTTTGCTGCCCTGTCAGAAACAAGAATTCAGATTCCCGCAGCGTCAGGTGCGGGTAATAACGAAAATTTGGAAACGCCGAGGCCTCTCTCGTCTTATGCCGAACGTCAACTATGGACAGCTCAATGACCTTTTGGGGCATCTCCTGCGCTATGCGGTGAACCGCGGCCACGGAGCGTTTCAAGAGGTCTTCGATCAGGACGAAGTGACCCCGCTCCAGTTCATGATCGTCGAGCTGATCAATGAGAACCGGGGAATCACTCATTCGGAAATCTGCAAGGCCATGCAGACGTCGGCCTCTGTCGTGACCACAACGTTGAAGCCGCTTTTGGCGGATGAGAGGGTCCGGCGCCGCGATGTAAACGGCGATGCGCGCAAACTCGCTTATGAGCTATCGCCCGCCGGACAGGATTGGTACGCGGGCATCAAGCCAAAGATTGCCTTGAGCGAAGCACGCCTTGCGGAAGCTCTTACGGAAGACGAGCGCGTGGCCTTGATTGGAATGCTGAAGCGGCTGGCCGGGATTGAAAAGTGAATTGGGAGATGGGCCGTGATTGAGCCAAAGCTGACGTTTTTCTGCAAGCTTACTGTTGAACTCGGGCCGATCCGGGAGATGGGGCAGGGCCGGGCAGGCAAGCGCCGGATCATTCCCATCATCGGAGGAACAGTCGAGGGGCCGGAGATCCGCGGGAAGATTTTGAATGTCGGGGCGGATTGGCAGACCATTTTTGCTGACGGCGTTGCTGAACTGGACACTCGATACGCCTTCGAGACCGATGACGGGGCGGTTATCGAGATTCAGAATTTCGGCTACCGGCATGGCCCTGCGGACGTGATCGCCGCGGTTGGCCGTGGTGAGGACGTAGACCCTTCAAGTTACTACATGCGCACCCAGGCCAGGCTGGAGACCGGCGATCCGCGTTATGCCTGGATCAACCGGACGCTGTTCGTGGGAACGGGCGGCAGGCAGAAGTCCTCGGTTGTTGTCGATCTCTTCGCCGTGGAGTGAACGGGATTAACGGACCTTGACCTTCAATGGGTCGAAACCTTCAATCTCCGCTTCCATAAGGTCACCGGGTATCACTGCGCCAACGCCTGCCGGGGTTCCGGTGAGGATCACGTCACCGGCAGCCAGTTCGATGAACCGCGATAGATGCGCGATCATCTCCGGAATTTTCCAGATCATCTGGTTGAGGTCGCCGTTCTGGCGCTCCTCGCCGTTGACCACAAGCCGGATCGTGCCTTGCTGAGGGTGACCGATGGCGCTTGCCGGAACAATCTCTCCGATTGGAGCCGATTTCTCGAAAGCCTTCGCAATGTCCCAGGGGCGGCCTAGCTTCTTGGCCTCTGCCTGAAGGTCGCGGCGGGTCATGTCCAGCGAAACAGCGTAGCCGTAGATATGAGAAAGAGCATCTTCTTCAGAAATGTTGATGCCGCCCGACTTGAGCGCGACCGCCAGTTCTACCTCATGGTGCACGTCAGAAGTTTCCGGCGGGTAGGGAAAAGTGCCGGAACTGTCCAGATTGTCCGGATTTTTCTGGAAGAAGAAGGGCGGTTCCCTGTCCGGGTCGTGTCCCATCTCGACCGCATGGGCCGCATAGTTCCGGCCGATGCAATAAACACGGCGGACCGGGAACCGGTCGGCGCTCCCCTTTACCGGAAGGCTTGGGCAGGCGGGCTCGGGAAACACGAAAGGCATTTTCACTCCAGTAAGTCAGAACGCCAGATACATTTGCGCCATCAGCTAACTTTCGAGCAATGTCCATCTAGGCGAGATGTGTCAAGCTATCTGCGTCAAGCAACAAAAGAGTGAGAAATCACTGAAGATATCTTTTGATTGTAAAGAAGTGTTCACATTCACATCGCTAGGCTTCGGCCATTGGGATGAGATGATTGCGAGCATGAAATGAACGTGGAGACCCGCAAAGAGGGGGATGCGCCAGATCTGAATGCCCTGCCTGTACTTGTCGTTGATTTGGAGAGCCTCAAATGCGTTCAGGCTCTCGCGGTCAATTTCAGCGACTGGGGCTGTAAGCTTCTGGGGCCGGAATTGGGGATCCTGAACAAGAATATTGGCATCCGCCTGGAAGATGACGAAGAGTTCGTGAGGGGAAGGGTCACAGGGAGGAAGCCTGACTATGCGACGGTTGTTTTCGATCAGGAGGAGAATGGCAGCCGCGACAAGCGGCGCGAAAAGCGCTACCCGGTCACCGTGCCGGCGACCCTGACGGATCTCTCCAGGAAGCAGAGCTTTCCTTGCACGATCACCAATGCGAGCCGGAGCGGATGCAGGGTCGATGGCCAGGGCCTCAGGGACCTGCCTCCGGACGTTCTGCTCTGTGTGGATAGCTTTGGTGCACCTGTCGTTGGGCAGGTCATGTGGAAGAACCCAACCAGCGCAGGGCTTATCCTCAACTGGAACGGCATGCGGGGTATGGGCAAGCGGGATGCTGCGAAAAAGCCGGTTGCTCAAAAGAAAACCGAACAAACAGACGCGATCAAGCTCCAGCTCAGCCGTCTCTAAGACCAATGCAGAGCTGAGAAGCAATCAGCCGGGAAGGTCCCGGCTCAGACTGCTGACAAACCCCACCACCGCGCTTTCCCGGACGTAGCGAAGCGAAGATCCGGGATCTATCATCTATTTATTCCATTGAAAGAAATAGGGTTTTTAGGCAGGTCCCGGCTCAAGGCCGGGACGGCGCGGAGAAAAATCCTGGAGACCTGGGTTTGTCATCAAACCAGCCGGGAAGATCCCGGCTGAGGTCCGTTCAGATATTTCTCAAGATGCCGTGATGATGCGGTCTCAGGTGTTGAACTTGAACAGCAGGACGTCGCCGTCCTTCACCACATATTCCTTGCCTTCGTCCCGTGCTTTGCCAGCTTCCTTGGCTGCGGTTTCACCGCCCAGGGTGACATAGTCGTTGTAGGCGATGGTCTGCGCGCGGATGAAGCCGCGCTCGAAGTCCGAGTGGATCACACCGGCAGCGCCAGGAGCCTTGGTGCCAGAGGTGATGGTCCAGGCGCGGGTTTCCTTCGGGCCGGCCGTGAAATAGGTGATCAGGCCGAGAAGGCCGTAACCCGCGCGGATCAGTCGGTCGAGGCCCGGCTCTTCCAGTCCGATGGTTTCCAGGAACTCTGCCTGCTCTTCCTTGTCCAGCTGTGAGATCTCTGCTTCGATGGCGGCGGAGATGACAACGGCACCCGCGCCCTGTTCCTTGGCCATGGCGGCAACCTTTTCAGAAAGGCTGTTGCCGGTGCCGGCGGAGGCTTCCTCCACGTTGCAGACGTAGAGAACCGGCTTGGACGTCAGGAGGTTCAGACCTTCCAGGATCTTGCGTTCTTCCGCATCGTCCAGCTTCAGGTTGCGCACCGGCTTGCCGTCCTGTAGCAGGGCGAGAGCGGCTTCCATGATCGGCAGAACGGTCTTGGCTTCCTTGTCGCCGCCGGTTGCCTTCTTCTTCAGCGGCGGAATGCGGCGTTCAAGGCTTTCCATGTCAGAGACCATGAGTTCGGTCTCAACGGTTTCGGCATCAGCGATCGGGTCGATCTTGCCTTCGACATGGGTGATGTCATCATCCTCGAAGCAGCGCAGCACATGCACGATGGCGTCGACTTCACGGATATTGGCGAGGAACTGGTTGCCGAGGCCTTCGCCCTTGGAAGCGCCGCGCACGAGACCGGCGATGTCCACGAAGGTGATGCGGGTCGGAATGATTTCCTTGGAACCGGCGACCTTGCGGATGGCTTCCAAGCGCGGATCCGGAACCGCCACTTCGCCGGTATTCGGTTCGATGGTGCAGAACGGATAGTTCGCGGCCTGCGCGGCTGCGGTCTTGGTGAGCGCGTTAAAGAGCGTGGACTTGCCGACATTGGGCAGTCCGACGATGCCGCACTGGAAACCCATGGGTAATCGCTTTCATTCGAATGGCGTGAAACGTTGCCGCTATGTGCCGGATGGAAGCGGGAAGGTCAAGGGTAGCCTCCCGTTCCCCGGCCTATTGAGCGTCGTGAAGCTTCTGGAGAATGCCGTTGACGGCGGTCAGGATCTTGTCCTGTGCCAGGGCGGAGGTGCTGTTCCAGGTGGAGGAGAAACACCACTGGGTGCCGTCATGGGCCGTCAGCGCATAAGTAAGGTTCAAAACACCCGGCTCGTTACCGCCCTTGAAGGCAATGGACTTCCAGTCCTGCTTGTTCAGGTTGCCTGGATTGACCTGGATGGCTGGAAGGTCTTTCACTCTGTCGATCGTGGAGCAGAGGCTTGATGCGCTTGCGTACCACTCGATACCTTCCTGGTAGGAGGGCATGACGCGTATGCCATCCGGAAGCGGCAGGTCGGCAAGGCCACTCAGGATCTCGCGTTTTCTGTCCAGTGGCGCGGTCACATAGGTGCTGGCAAGGCTCGTGGAGGCCTTGAGCTGGAAGAACTGCCGCGTTGTGAGGAAGGGAACCTGCCCCGACGTCTCTTCAAGACGGTCCTGGGCAATGTGATCCATCAGGAGATCAGTGGCCGTGTTGTCCGACTGGGACATCATGAGCACGGCTGCGGTCTGGACGGTTACCTGCTGCCCGGCAGGCCAGTCCTGCATGATACCGGAGGGCAAGGAAAGTTGGCCGGGTTCCAGGGTGAGAACTGTGTTCCAGTCGAGCTTGCCGGCTTCAATGCTTTCTTTCAGGGCCTGAAGGACAAACAGTTTGAACGCGGAACCGACCGCAAGTTTCCGGTCCTCCCGGTAATTGCTGACCTGTTCCCCGTTTTTCAGCAGCACATAGGAGGCGTTTTCCGCGAGGTCCGGAAGGTCTCTCAGCAGATCGTCCAGCGAGTCACGCGAGGCGATCTGCTTGACCTGGAGCGAGTTGATCTTTCCCGCGGTGTTGAGGGCCAACTGGACCTCGATCGTATAACTGCTGGTGGAGATCCGGTAGCGGCCTTCACCGCCCGCGCCGGTAATCTCTTCAGCCTTGCCGTAGGTTTTCTCAAGCTTCTCGATGATGGCTTTCAGCTTGTCATGGGGGACGGCCCGCAGAAACTCGGTTGAGAATGCGGAAGCATCGGCAGCGCCTGTGTTCCAGGCCTCCATCAGAAGTTCGGAGCCGGGGGATTTTACCTGATCATCGGCGGCTTGTGCCGGGGAGAGCAGCAGAAAGGTTCCGAGAACGGCGGCGAAGATCCTCTGCATGTCTGCTTTCCTTTTCCGGTATGGATTTGGTCGTTTGAAGCCCCCTGAGATCAGTCTTCCTCTGACTTGCCAAGGAGCTTCTTGAGCATGTCTGCCATCGGGCCGGACTTCGACAATGGCGGCAGCTTCTGGGTGCGGGCCTGACGGATATGGCTCTGACCCTTTGGTTTCGCAACACCGGCTGGCGATGAGAGCGCCGTTGAGGCAGAAGATGCCTCTGCCGGGCGCGGGCTGCTCTTGCGGGCTTTTTCCGGTTCGAGGGCCAGGGTCAGCTTGTTGGCAAACTGGCTATCCTTGCCTTCCGCCAGCATATCCGAATTGTCGGCGATCTGGGTGAGCAGCGGCTCAAGCCAGTCTGCATCGACCTTGGCGAAGTCGCCCAGGACATAATTGGAGACGAGTTTCTTGTCACCAGGATGGCCGATGCCGAGGCGCAGGCGGCGGTAGGTGTCACCGATATGCGCGGAAATGGAACGCAGGCCATTGTGGCCCCCATGACCCCCGCCAGCCTTCATCCGGAACTTTGCCGGAGGCAGGTCCAGCTCGTCATAGATCACGAGGATATCCGTGGGCTCGGACTTGAAGAAACGCATCGCCTCACCAACGGCGCGGCCGGATTCGTTCATGTAGGTAGTGGGTTTAAGAAGCAAGACCTTCTCGCTGCCAAGACGGCCTTCTGACACGAGGCCCTGGAAACGGGGCCGCCAGGGCGAAAAACCGGATTGGCGGCGGTGGATCTCATCCACGGCCATGAAGCCGATGTTATGCCGGTTGCGCTCGTATTTGGCGCCGGGATTTCCGAGGCCGACGATCAATCGCATGGCATGTCCCCGCTTCTGGTGATCCAGTGAGTGTCCGGAAAACAAGAAAGGCGGACAGGCCGCCTTTCAACAAACGGGAGACGAAGGGGTCGCCTCCCGCCGATGTGATAGGGAAGATTACTCTTCGCCTTCAGCCGCAGCTTCTTCTTGGGCACCGCCCGGGGAAGCGATCGTCGCAACCGTGAAGTCGCGGTCGGTGATCGTCGGATGGCAGTTGGCCGGGATCTTCGTTGCAGAAATGTGCAGCGTGTCGCCGATATCAGCCTTGGCCAGGTCGAAGACCAGAGCTTCCGGGATGGCGTCAGCCGGAACGTTCATTTCAACGGTGTGACGAACGATGTTCAGCATGCCGCCGCGCTTGATGCCCGGGCAGGTTTCTTCGTTGATGAAGTGAACCGGAACTTCGACCGTCAGGGTCGTGCCCTTGCCAACGCGCAGGAAGTCGACGTGCATCAGTTCGTCACGAACCGGGTGCAGCTGATAGTCCTTGGCGATGACCTTGTGAGCGGTGCCATCGACTTCGATGGTCGCGACGTGCGTCAGGAAGCCGCCCTTGTGCAGGGCAAGCGTGGTTTCCTTCAGCGGAATGGTGATCGGCAGGGCCGGCTTCTTGTCGCCGTAGATAACAGCAGGGATAAGGCCATCGCGACGCAGTGCCCGAGCGGCCCCCTTGCCCACCAGGTTACGTGCCGATGCCTTCAGCTCATAGCTAGCAGCCATGGCAAAACTCCTTCGGATTTTTTGAAAATGGACCGGCGTAACGCGGGCGGAAGTGCCCTTGCTCCGGAATCGGTCCAGTTGCGCCTCCTCCAGGGGTGCAGGCGCGCGGGGGTGCTAATAGCCGAAGGTTCGCAGAAGAGCAAGGTTTACATTGAAAATGTCTCTCCAGCTGGGGCTAGAAAGCCCCTGCGTCATTTGGAAACAGATGCGGAGAAGGGGTGCTGCGGCCACCTGCTTGCCCCATTGACGCCTCTTTTCCCCCGCACTTGCAGCCTCCGGTTTGTTTGGAAACAAGGCAGATTAACGATGCAGAGTGGGCAAAACAAACGGATTGCAAGATCCCGGACACAGCTGGCGGGAATATGGTGCCGGGCGTTTCTGGTATCAGCAGCCATAGCCATGACCGGGGTTTTCTCGAACCTGCAGGCGGCTCTGGCCGGAAACGGTTTTGACGAGGTGCCGCCTTCGGAGCAGCTGGAGCAAAGCTGTGATGTCGCAGCCATGAACAAGCTGAATGCCGACAAGGTAATAGCCTATACGTTTGCGGACCCTGTCTATTCCTCTCAGCGCATCGATGCGCCCGGCGCAGTGTTCCGCAAGAATGAGGAGTGGTACCGGCTGGAGTATCACTGTCAGACCGAAAAGGACCACCGCACCGTGGTGTCTTTTGACTGGAAGGTCGGCGAACGGGTGCCCAGAAGCCAGTGGGACAAGTACTACCTCTATCCTTGAGGCTGAGCGGGTGCCGGTCGTTCGCGAGCCGACACCGCGCCTCCGCGGCTCCTGATCAAGGCTTATTCTTCAGGCGCCCTTGAGCCGCTTGTCCGTATTCTCCAGATAGTCCCGGTCGGTCTTGCGCTGGAATGCAGTGCGCCAGCTTTCTGCAAGCGGCTCCATACTTGCCAATTCCGCTGCTGTTTCGACAGGCAGAGCCGGATTGAAGCGGGCCGCAATAACTTTCGCCAGCGGCCAATCGGGATAATTCCGCTGGATCAGCCTCACCTTGCCGCCTGTTGCGACTTCCCCCTCTTCAAGCACCCGGTAGTACCAGCCGGTTCTGCCGGATTTCTGAAACGAAGGCGCCATTGCGGGAATGCCAGTGTGCAGGTTGAGCTTCCAGCACGGCTGACGCCCCTGGCAGACCTGCACCGTTGCCGTGCCCATGGTCAGAACATCGCCAAGACAGAGATTATCTTCGTGCAGGCCCTGGGTCGAGATGTTCTCGCCAAAGCAGCCCGGACGGAAAAGATCCGCCTTGTCGGGGAAGAGGGCCTGCCAGTGGCTCATGTGATCGGCTGCATAATGATGCAGCGCTTTTCCCGGGCCGCCGTGGACGCTGAGATCCGCCTGTTGATCGTTCTCAAGGCCGGTGAAGGTCAGACGTTGCTGCCCTTCGACACGATGCTTTCCGATGGCGCTGGGGGCTTTGCCTTCCCATCGTTGCTCCGGTTTCCCTGCAAAAACGCCCAGAACGGTGGCTTCAAGGGAAAGTGGCATTTATCGCGCTCCTTGTGTTTGGTGCTGGAAAGGCATTGGTGTGGGCAGGAGAACAAAAAAGCCGGCGCTTGGCACCGGCTTTTTCCGTTTCGTTGCTCCAGTCTCAAACGAAGAGGCTGGAAACCGATTTTTCGAGAGCGGTGCGGTTGATCGCTTCCCCCATCAGCGGTGCGATGGAGATTGTCCGGATATTGGGCGCTGCCATAATTGCCGCCGTCGGTTCAATGGAATTGGTGATGACCAGTTCCTTGAGCTTGGAGGAGGATACACGGGCAACAGCGCCGCCAGACAGAACGCCATGGGTGATATAGGCGGTAACCGACTTGGCACCCTTGCTGAGCAGAGCTTCTGCCGCGTTGCAAAGCGTGCCGCCACTGTCCACGATGTCGTCAACGAGAATGCAGTCGAAGCCATTCACATCACCGATGATGTTCATGACCTCGGATTCCCCAGGCTTGTCACGGCGCTTGTCAACGATGGATAGGGGGGCTTCGATGCGCTTGGCCAATGCACGAGCGCGAACCACGCCGCCAACGTCCGGAGAGACGACCATCACATTGTCGGTAGCGTAGCGCTCCTTGATGTCACGGGTCATGACGGGTGCGGCGAACAGGTTGTCCGTCGGAATGTCAAAGAAGCCCTGGATCTGGCCTGCGTGCAGGTCCAGTGTCAGAACACGGTCCGCACCGGCATTGGTGATCAGGTTGGCTACCAGCTTTGCCGAGATCGGCGTGCGTCCGGAAGCGCGGCGGTCCTGCCGGGCATAGCCGAAGTAGGGGAGAACCGCTGTGATGCGGCGGGCTGAGGAACGGCGAAGCGCATCGATGATGATGAGCAGTTCCATCAAGTGGTCGTTGGCCGGGTAGCTTGTCGACTGGACGATAAAGACGTCCTCGCCGCGCACGTTTTCCTGGATTTCGACAAAGATTTCCTGGTCGGCGAAACGGCGGACCTGGCACTTTGCCAGGGGCACATCCAGGTACTTGGAAATCTCTTCAGCGAGGGCCCGGTTGGAATTGCCCGCGACGATCTTCATAGGCCGCAAGTCCTTCTGGTGT
The DNA here is from genome assembly GCF_014842915.1 of Roseibium litorale. Taxonomy (GTDB): domain Bacteria; phylum Pseudomonadota; class Alphaproteobacteria; order Rhizobiales; family Stappiaceae; genus Roseibium; species Roseibium litorale. The sequence continues at coordinate 339,383 of NZ_JACYXI010000003.1, forward strand.
GACGTCAATGTCCGGAGTGCTTGCCGGTTAAGACCGAGACTTTAAGCACTCCGATGAGGTCCCTGTTAAGATAAAGCCGAGCGTCTCTTCGCGCCCTTGTCTGCGCGGAGCAGGCGGCGGCGTTGTAACAACCAGTTTGGCTTCCGACAACCACGTCCTTGCGCTGTTTTCGCGCTTTTCGGATTTTAATTAACGCGCCTCAGGCGATTAGCCAGCAAGGAGGTTACTTTCGGTTGAGCCACGCGGAAATCTCGACCGTGGAGCGAACAGCAACGCGCTCAAGTGCAGACGAATCGACGGCTTCCCAAGGGTCGCCCGTGGTGCCCGAGAGATTCTCGGTTCCAGAGATGCGCTTGAGCCTTAGACCGGTACTGTCGACGATGTCGAAAACGTAGAAAAGGGTCACTGCGGAGGCGCCCCCGGTGACGGACAGATAACCATTCACCCGGTAGGTTGCCTCGGCTCCAACACGGCGGACCAATGTGAGGCCCTGGCCACGGGCCTGGGTTCCGATCGACTTGGAGAGCTCGTCTGCAATGTTGCCCGGCGCGCCGGTGAAGGGTTCAAAGGCAAAGGTTGCCTCGGTTGCAGGCACTGCCGGAGCTGCTGACCTTGTGGAAAGTGCCGGAGAAGGCTTGCCCGATAGCGGACGGGGTTCCGGCTGGGATTGGCAGGCTGCAATGGTCAGGGCTGCTCCAATCGCCAGGGCGCGGAACAGAAACGGGGCCGCTGCGGATGCATTTGGCAAACGGCGGAATGACAGAACATTTGGCATGGGCGCTTCGGGCTCGCTTGGCTTCGGCTCGCAACATTGCCGGCTGCCTGTCCGCGATGCCTGCTGGAATCACAAGGGCTGCCGAATTTCTAGTGGTTTAGCCTGACTTGACCGGCAGGTCGAGAGGGAGGGAGGACAGGGACTGCGGCCCATCCTCGGTTATCAGGTAGGTTTGTCCGAGTGCCATGGCGGTTTCCGCTATGGAATCCATCAGAACCATATGCTGAAACAGCACCATTCCGGGCAGGATCGGTGCCGGATTGGCCTTGTAGGCCATGGGCGGATCCATCCAGCTGGGCGTGAAGCGGGCACCAAGGGAATAGCCGCAGGTGTTGAGCCTGTGGGGCATCATGTCATGGCTGTCCAGAACGTCCGCATGGATATCGAAGAGGTCTCCGAAAGTGGAACCGGGGCGAAGGCGTTCCTCGACTGCCGCAAGGGCCTCGCGCGCAGCGCTGTAAAGCTCATGATGCCGTGGGGTTGGACTTCCGACAATGACGGTGCGCATGGCGGCAGCGTGATAGTGCCGGTAGACACCCGCCCACTCGAGAGTGAGCTGGTCGTTGTCCTGTAATATGCGCCGTCCGCTCTTGTGGCGGACCAGCAGGGCGTCACGGCCTGAGCCGATCACGAACTCATTGCCTGGATAGTCTCCGCCGCCCTCCAGAACCGCGCCCTGCATGGCGGCCAGAATCCGGCCTTCGTCTGCTCCAGGGCGGATCTCGCGGATCCCGGCCTCGTAGGCCCGGTCCGCTAGTTCTGCGGCCTTCCGGATGTAGACGATTTCTTCTTCGCTTTTCACCGACCGCAAAGCCGGGACAATCTGTGACGCGTCGGTCAATTCGGCAAAGCTGGTCAGAATTTCCTGGAGTTCAATTCCAACGCGGCCCGTCATGCCGTGGGTGTCATACTCCACCCCAAGACGGGCACCGAGGAGATCCATTTCGAAAAGCAGATCTTTCAGCTGGCCGACGGGACTTGCTTCCCCACGGTCGATCCAGATCTGGATTTCCTTGATGTTCGAGGTGTGGCGTGCCTGCCGCTGGTCGGCAGACCGGGTCAGAAGTACGATCCGGCCCTCTTTTGTGACGACGAGACACTGGAAGAAGCAGAAGCCGAATGTGTCGTAGCCGGTCAGCCAGTACATGCTCTCCTGGGCAAAGAGCAGCATGGCGTCCAGCTTCTCCTCTTCCATCCGCGTCTTTAGCCGCTCGAAACGCGCAGTAAATTCTTCCGGACTGAAGTGCAGGGCCATGGTCAATCTCCGGTTAGAACGATCACATGAAGCAGGCGGCCATAGTCGGGTTCTTTGCGGTGAGTGGTTCTGCGGTAGGAGAAGAAGCGCTCCTCATCCGCGTAGGTGCACAGGTCAAGGTTCACGGATTGTCCGACCCCGGCCCTGGTCAGCCGGTTCAAGATGAAGGCCGGAAGGTCGAAGAGGTGGTGGTCCGCCCGGTTGGAGGGGGCGAAATAGATCCCGTTCTCCGCATCGCTGTCCAGAAAACGCTGATGGAACTCAGGCCCGACCTCATAGGCTTTGCGGGAAATCGTCGGCCCCAGCACGGCGGTAATCCGTTCGCGCCTGGCTCCGAGGTCTTCCATGGCGGCAATCGTGTTTTCCAGAACGCCGGTGACTGCGCCCTTCCAGCCCGAATGGGCGGCGCCGATCACCTTGGCCTCCGGATCTGCGAAGAGAACCGGGCCGCAATCTGCCGTCGACACGCCAATGGCAAGACCGGGGGTCCTGGTCACCAGAGCGTCGGCCTTGCGGTCCTGACCCTCCTGCCAGGGGGCATCCAGGTGGATCACATCCGGTGAATGGATCTGGTAGGGCGTGACCAGCTTTGATGGATCGATCTTCAACTGCTCTGCAATGCGGCGGCGGTTTTCCAGAACATCCCCGCGGTCGTCATCCGAGCCAAGGCCTGTGTTGAGACTGGTATAAATTCCGCTCGAAACGCCGCCCTGACGGGTGAAAAAGCCGTGTGCTATTCCGGGAAACTGCAGTTCTTTTGCCTCGATCATGAGGACTACTCCCTGAGTGGGGACCGTTTTCAATCGTCGAAAGGCACGAGTGATCCGCTGCTGCCGCTGATCGCCAGAACCTTGAAAAGCTCGCCCATTTGTTGCGGGGCTGCAAGTCTCTCTACCGCATCCCTGATCTCTTCCTGTGCCTTGTGCGGTTTTCCCGCGCCAAGTGCGCCTGCCCGTTGCAGAAGTCCGAGGCGCAAAAGGAACTCGCCCTGGGTGAGGGGAGGGAAGACTTTTGCCCCGCCTTTCAGGGCCGCGGACGCCAGAGCCTCGAAGTTCACATGCGCGGTCAGATCCGCCTCTCCCGGATGGGACAGGACATCGTCATAACGGTGATCGCGCAAGGCCTGCAGCGTGTCGCCATGGGCGGACTTCAGATAACCGTAGTCGATTAACAGCGCAGTTCCCCCTTGGCGGACAAGCCGCGCCGCTATTGTTTCCGCAATCGCATTTGATGCGGGCTGCGTCTCCAGGATGGTGCCGGGCTCTGCGTTCTGGAGATGCGGAGGAAGACCGGCCTTATCCAGTCTTGCGGTTCCGGCGCCAAATTGAAGCGTGCCGTCCGGTCCGGTGCCGACCAGACGTTCCAGCCAGCCTTCCGGGGCTTTGATGAACTGATGGATCGGCAGGGCGTCGAAGAACTCATTGGCGACGAGCAGCGTCGGCCCTTCCGGCACGTCTTCAATCCGGTCGGCGAAGGAGGGGGTGAGGCCGGAGCTCTTCAGCGTTTGCTTTTGAATTTGCCTCAGCCGCGGACTGGTTTCGACCAGCCAGAGATCTGCAGCCTTGAGAAACTCCGGGCGCAGGGAAGCCGCGCGCAGAAGGTCTGCCATCAGCGTGCCTCGCCCAGGGCCGATTTCGACCAGCCGGAAAGACGATGGGCTGCCGAGCCTTTCATAGGCGGTAAGGCAGAAGGCGCCGATCAGTTCGCCGAACATCTGGCTGACTTCCGGCGCGGTGATGAAATCACCTTTTGTGCCGAAAGGCTCCCGGGTCTTGTAGTAGCCGTCTTGGGGATCGGCGAGGCAGGCGGTCATATATTCGGCGACCGTCATCGGTCCCTGCGCCTCGATCCTGCGGATAAGCCGTTCCTTCAGCTTACCCGCTGTCATGCAGCGCTCCCAGCGGCTGGGCGCCGGGCGGCCCAGACCATCAGGGCAATGCCCGCAGCGATCATGGGGACAGACAGCAGCATGCCCATGGTCAGCACGCCGGTGAGATAGCCGATCTGGGCATCGGGAAGCCGGTAGAATTCTGCGATGCAGCGCGCAATGCCATAGCCGCAGGAAAAGGCCCCGGCGATGAAGCCCGGATGCTGCAGCATTTTGAATTTGTGAGAGAGGAGCCGGAGCACGAGGAAGAGTAAGATCCCCTCAAGTGCTGCTTCATAGAGCTGGCTCGGGTGGCGCGGATCCGGGCCAGCATTGGGGAAGACAACGGCCCAGGGTACGTCCGCCGGACGGCCCCAGAGTTCGGAATTGATGAAGTTGGCAATGCGGCCAAAGAACAGACCGATCGGTGCGGCTGTGCCCGCCAGGTCGAAAAGCTGCAGGATTGATAGGCCCCGCCGGTGGGCAAAGAGGAACATGGCCACGACCGTGCCCAGGAAACCGCCATGGAACGACATGCCGCCTGTCCACACCTGCAGCGCTTCCAAAGGATGGGCGAGGTATTGAGCGGGGTTGTAGACCAGCACGTAGCCGATCCGCCCGCCGAGAATGATGCCGAGCGTACCCCAGACCACAAAGTCATCCAGGTCCAGCGGTGTCGGCCGCGACGCACCGCCCCAGAGCTTGTCGTCCAGGACCAGCCTGCGCATATAGCGCCAGGCGAGGATGATCCCGGCAATATAGGCAAGGGCGTACCAGCGCAGAGCAAAGGGGCCGATTTCGATAAGTACCGGGTCTATTGCCGGAAATGGCAGCACAAACAGCGGCATTGGCCTAGAGTCTCCAGAGTGTCTTGCGCTTGTGACCTGACAGATGGGCAGCCTTGAGGCGCGCGGCCAGACGCTGACCTATTCGCCCCTGCGGCGTCAAGTCTGGGTGCGGGAACGCATCATGGCTTGCAGTCCCGCTCAAAGCCTCCTAGGTGTGTGGTCAGATTAGTATGAACCTCAGGAGTTCGCCATGTCCCAAGGTCCCAACCGTCTGTTCGACGATTTCGCCAAGCTGATGACCGATGCTGCCGGCGTTGCCCAGGGAGCCCGGCGTGAGGTCGAGACTGCTTTCCGTGCTCAAGCCGAGCGGTTTCTCTCGGATATGGATCTGGTTTCCCGGGAAGAACACGAAGCTGTGAAGGATATGGCTGTGCGTGCGCTAGACAGGATTGAAGAGCTTGAAGCACGTCTTGCTGCGCTGGAAAGCAAACCGGCCACGAAGGCAAAGGCGGCGCCGAAAACCGCCGAATAAGCGCCTTTGGGGTTTGGTTGCGCTGTGGGTGACTTCGGTCAGGGGTTGAATTATTGCGCCCCCTGACCCTTCGCGGCATTGCTGCGGGACGGTATCGTCCACAACTTTCAACGGAAATTGCTTTCAGGAAACTTATGATTAACACTCTGTTGACCTTATATTAGACGAACAGAGATTCTTCAGCTTGCCTTAAGGTCTGTCGGAGAAGCTTTGAAACACTGGGATTTTTCCCGCCGGCATCGGTCAGGTCATCTTCCTGGTGATACCGATCGCCTCCGGCTCGATAGGGGAGAGGACACATGAGCCTCATCGAAATCGACTTCGAGCGACCCGGCAATCCTGTCGACACCATCGAAACCATTGCGGCTTTGAACGAATGGATGTTCGAACGGTCAAACGACGATGAAATCACGATCACCGTCGGCGGTTACTGGTGCGACTACCACATTTCCTTCTCCTGGATGGAGGAGTTGGAAGCCCTGCATTTGGCTTGCGCCTTCGACCTTAAGGTGCCGGATGCCCGCAAGACGGAAATTGTCCGTCTTCTGGCTCTGGCAAATGAGCAGCTCTGGATGGGGCATTTCGACCTTTGGAATCAGGAAGGTCTGGTGATGTTCCGCCAATCGCTTCTGCTTGCGGGTGGGGCGGAAGCCAATCCGGCGCAGATCGAGGGCATGCTTTCCAACGCCTTGGAAAGCTGTGAACGCTATTTCCAGGCCTTTCAGTTTGTCATTTGGGCCGGTAAGACTGCTTCGGAAGCCGTGGAAACGGCGTTGTTCGAAACAGTGGGCGAAGCATGAATTTTACCAAGGAACGGCCTTTCCTTCTCGTTGGTGCGGGAAGGATGGGTGGCGCCATGCTGGCTGGCTGGGTGGCCGATGGCATGGACCCGGCCAGCATTGTGGTTTCGGATCCAAATCCGGGACCGGACATGCAGGACTTCCTATCGAAGCATGGCATCCGTCATGTGACCAGGCCTTCCGCAGAATTGTCTCCGTCCCTGGTGCTACTGGCCGTCAAGCCGCAGCTGATGGATGCGGTTCTCCCAGGCCTTGAGGCTTGTGTTCGCGCTGACACGCTGGTTGTCTCTGTTGCGGCCGGAACACCAATCCGCCGGTTCCAGGAAGCCTTTGGCGATATCGCCATCGCCCGTTCCATGCCGAACACGCCTGCCATGGTTGGCCGTGGCATCACCGCTGTGTTCCCGAACTCCAAGGTTTCTGAGGCCCAGAAGGAAACCATCGGCAAACTGCTGAGCGCAGTCGGCAAGGTTGTATGGCTGGATAATGAAGATCAGATCGATCAGGTGACGGCGGTTTCCGGCTCGGGTCCTGCCTATGTGTTTCTGCTGGCGGAATGTCTTGCGGAAGCTGGCCGCGTGGCCGGTCTGCCAGAGGCTCTTGCCCGCGAACTGGCCGAAGCAACAGTCTGCGGGGCGGGCGAACTGATGCACCAGTCGGATGATACGCCTGCGGTCTTGCGCCAGAACGTGACCTCACCGAATGGCACGACGGCAGCAGCTCTCGCCGTTCTCATGGCCGACGATGGCTTGCAGCCGCTGATGAACAAGGCGGTGGAGGCCGCGGCCCGGCGCGCCCGGGAGCTCGCCGGTTAGGGCGATAAAATCAATTCAGACGATCCGACGGCCCCGGAATGCCTTTCCGGGGCCGTTTTTCGTTCCTATGTTGAAGACATAATTAGACGATCAGCGTTCCGGAGGTGTGTGATGGCAACTGCCAAGACTGAAGCGAAGATCCTTTCAACCTTCCTCGATCTCCTGTCCAGCCACAGCTACGAAGAGGTCAGCCTGCCGCTGATTGCAGAAGAGGCGGGTGTCAAACTTTCTGATCTGCGGGCAAGTTTCGGCTCCAGGCTGGATCTGATCGAAGCTTTTGCCACTCAGATCGACCGGGCCGTGCTGGATGATATTGATCCGGACATGTCCGGCCAGCCCGCCCGCGAGCGGCTGTTCGATGTGCTGATGACGCGGCTGGATCATCTGACACCGCACAAACAAGCCCTCCGTACTCTCGAAAGGGCGGCGGCCTGCGATCCGGGCCTGCTGCTTCACCTGAACCGGATGGCGCTCAATTCCCAGAACTGGATGCTGGCGGCAGCTGGAATTCAAATTTCCGGCGTAAAGGGAAAGCTTGTCACCCAGGGACTTGCGATTTCCTTCGCACGGGTTGTCCGGGTTTGGCTTGATGAAGCTGATGAGGGCATGCCACGGACGATGGCCCGCCTGGACAAGGAACTGGACGGCGGTGAGGATTGGCTTGGCCGGCTCAACAAGGCTGAGAAGATGTCCAAGCCGTTCCTCCGGCTGGCGCGCAAGGTTGCTTGCAGGGTTTCCGGCCGCCGCCGTTCAACTCAGGAGTATGGATCGGAACCAAAGCCGGATCTCGGCGGCGAGGATCTTGCTCCGGCAAGCGCGTGACTTTCGACCTGAAGCGGATATGGGCGCTGGGGCTTTCCAAGCCGGTTCAGGACTTGGCATTCTTGCCGCTCAAGCTTTTGCCTGTCTCTATCCGCGAGCGTTTCCGTGTCCGATGCAAAACATGACGCCTCTTCCGAGGTGATTTCCTTCGATGACTTTTTGAAAGTCGATATCCGGGTGGGCCGGGTGGTCGAGGCTGAAGTCTTCGCTGAAGCCCGCAAGCCCGCCTACAAGATGGTGATCGACTTCGGTCCGGAAATTGGCCTGAAGAAGTCCTCTGCGCAGATTACCAAACACTATCAGCCTGAAGACCTGATCGGACGTCTTGTAATGGGCGTTGTGAACTTCCCGCCGCGCCAGATCGGTCCGATGCGCTCGGAGGTGCTGACTCTCGGCGTTCCGGACGAGGCAGGCGAAGTTGTTCTGGTTGCGCCGGACATGGATATTCCGGTTGGTGGGCGCCTGTTCTGAGGTCTTGTCTAGCCCGGTATCCTGAGCCGGGCGCGCAGGCCACCCAGCGGGCTGTCTTCCAGATAAATGTCGCCGCCATGACTGCGGGCGATGTCCCGTGCGATGGAAAGACCTAGACCACTGCCGCTCAGATCCTGGTTACGGGCGGTGTCCAGGCGATAAAAGGCCCGGAAGGCATCTTCACGGGCTTCCGCCGGAATGCCCGGGCCATCGTCATCAATCGTGATCGTCAGCCAGCCATTTGCAAAGGTGCCGGTGACTTCCACCACGCCTCCAAACTTCGCGGCATTTGCGGCAAGGTTTGCCAGGCAGCGCTTGATAGCGAGGCGCCGGAGAGAAACTTCCGGCTCGCCTGTGAAAACCGCCCGTAGGTTGGTCCCGGAAATCTCTGCCTCTTCTTCCAGTTCCTCCAGCATCAAAGCCATGTCGGTCGGCTGAACGGCTTCGTCGCCGTCCCCTCGTGCAAAGGCGAGATAGTCCTCCAGCATGTGGTTCATTTCGTCCACATCCTTACGCATGGCTTCAGCTTCCGGCAATCGCTTGAGCAGGACGAGCTGGAGCCTCAAACGGGTCAGGATCGTGCGAAGGTCGTGACTGACACCCGCCAGCATCGTGGTGCGCTGCTCGATCTGACGCTCGATGCGGCGGCGCATTTCGATAAAGGCGATTGCAGCCCTGCGCACTTCCCTGGCACCGCTCGGGCGGAATTCCTCTACCGGGCGCCCCTTGCCGAAGCCCTCTGCAGCATTGGCGAGCCGGATGATGGGCCGGATCTGGTTGCGCAGGAAAACCATGGCGATGATGACGAGGACAAGAGATGTCGAGAACATCCAGACCAGGAAAATATGCGAGTTGGAGGCAAATGTCTGGCTGCGCCGCGCGAAGACCCGAAGGATCGCATCCTTCAGCTGGATGCGGATTTCCACATAGCTTGAGCGTCCTACCGTGTCGATCCAGAAGGGCTTGCCGATCTGCTCGCTGATGGCTCGGCTGAGACCTCTGTCGATTACATCGAAATAGGGTTTCGGGGCCGGAGGGGGCAGCGGCTCAAGCGGAAGCAGGGATGCGGATAGGTTCAGAACCCCGCCGAGGGCTTCCAGTTTGGCTTCCGCCAGATCTCGTGGAAAGTTCTCCAGAACGAACACCATCGAGGCCACTTCCCGCACCACAGCTTCTGCCATGCGCTGGGACACGAGATCATAGTGCCGGTCCATGAACACGGACACGAGAACAGATTGCAGGATCGCGATTGGGGCGAGGATGATCAGCAGCGCGCGTGTATAAAGCCCCTTCGGCATGATCCGGTAAAGGAGCTTGCTTGCCTTGATGTAAGCGTGTGTGAGGGGCTTCAGCGGCTTTGCCAGCGGGCCGCTTGTCAGATAGCGCTTGATATTGGCCATTTCAGGCGCTCATGCCTCCAAACGTGCCGGTCAATCACAAACCAGCCGGTAACCGATGCCCCGGACAGTCTGGAGATAGATCGGGTTGCCGGGATCAGCCTCGATCTTGCGCCGCAGACGGTTGATCTGGACGTCCACCGTGCGTTCGCCCAGTCCGCTTTCATCGCTGACGATCTTGTGCCGCGGCACGGTCGCGCCAGGCTGTTCGGCGAAGATCCCGAGAATTTGTTTCTCCCGATCGGTTAGACGGACGATCTGATCCTCGTTCTTCAGCTCTCCGCGGACCGGATTGAAAACAAACGGGCCAAACCGGACGTCGCCAAGCGCTTCAGTGCGTTTGGGGCCACCTCTTCGAAGAATGGCGGATATCCTAAGCATCAGCTCACGGGGTTCAAACGGCTTGGCGAGATAGTCGTCCGCGCCTGCCTCGAGCCCGGCGATGCGGTCCAGGGCGTCGGAACGCGCTGTCAGCATCAGAACCGGGACAGTCGATTGCTGACGCAGCCATAGGGCGAATTCAAGGCCGGTCTCCCCGGGCATCATGATATCGAGGATGATCAGATCGAAGCTCAGACCGCTCAGATATTTCCGGGCCTCGGCTGCATTGGCCGCCGTGGTGACGCGGAAGCTGTTTTCCATCAGGACGCGTCCGAGCAGGTCGCGGATTCTCGCATCATCATCCACGAGGAGAATATGGCTGGCGTTATCGTCCGGACGGCTCACCGTGTCTTCCTTGTGTCTCGCCCGGGCAATCTGCTTACCGGGTCAGTGTGCTCTTTTCGGCTGCTCTTCTCTTGTCTGAACTTACCTAAAATAGCGGCAGCACCGGGGCCAGTTCAGAACCTGCCTGCCGGCATGACGGGCCGGTATTTCTTGTTGATCAGCCGCGCGACATCCGGCCGGGTTTCTGCATTTATCATTTGAAACAGGAACTGCCTCACGAGTGTAGAGGCTTCGGGTGCTATTTCGCCAAAGGCGCGCTCCAGGCGGATCGTCTGGACTGCCATCAGCCGGGTGGCAAGGTCATGCCCCTTGGGAGTGGTGTAGAGCAGACGCTGGCGGCGGTCGATCGGACCGGGTTGCTGTTCGATGAAATCCAGATCCACCAGCTGTTTGAGAACACGTCCGAGGCTCTGTTTGGTGATGCCGAGAATAGAGAGAAGGTCTGTCACCATGATGCCGGGGTTCCGGTCGACAAAATGCAACACGCGGTGGTGCGCCCGCCCGAAACCGAATTCGGTCAAAAGTTCGTCTGCATCCGCGGTGAAATCGCGATAGGCAAAGAACAGCAGTTCCATCATGTCATAGGGCAGGTCTCGGGGGATGCCGTCCTCCGGGGCATCCGCTGTCCTCCGGTCAACTTCGCCCGAACCGGGAGCTGCTGGCTGCTTTTTCAAGTTTATGTCAGTCATATTGACTTGTTTCTTGCCGATTGTTACTGAGCGGGCACTCTGGACGAAATGTTTGATCGGTCCGGCTCATTTTGAGCAATGATCCAAAACGAATCCAACCTTTCAGGCCCCTGAGGTCAGGATACCGGTAGTTTAGGCGGTGTGCAAAACACGGCTTTTCGCTCAGGGACATCGCAGGCAGGACGTTGATGAGCGGAGCCTGCAGCAACAAGAACAACCACGCCAGTCCGGCGTTCGGGAGTAGCAAAAATGGCAGGTTTGCCTTTTGATCAGCGCGACGGTGTAATCTGGTACGATGGCGAGTTCGTGCCGTGGACGGATGCCAAGGTGCACGTGCTGACGCATGGTCTGCATTATGCGAGCTGTGTTTTTGAAGGCGAGCGTGCTTACGGCGGCCGTATTTTCAAGTCCGGAGAGCACACGCAGCGTCTTCACGCTTCTGCGAATGTTCTGGGCTTTGAAATCCCCTATTCCGAAGAGGTCATCAACGCCGCCAAGGAAGAGCTTCTGACCAGGATGAACCTGGTCGATGCCTATCTGCGTCCCGTGGCTTGGCGCGGAAGTGAGATGATGGGTGTTTCAGCCCAGCACAACACCATTCATCTGGCGATTGCCGCATGGGAATGGCCGAGCTATTTCAAGCCGGAAGAGCGCCTGAAGGGCATTCGTCTGGACATGGCAAAGTACCGCCGTCCGGATCCGCAGACCGCTCCGTTCAAGTCCAAGGCTGCCGGTCTTTATATGATCTGCACGCTCTCCAAGCATGAAGCCGAGCGCAAGGGCTACGCCGATGCCATGATGCTGGACTGGCGCGGGCAGGTTGCCGAAGCCACCGGCGCCAATGTGTTCTTCGTCAAGGATGGCAAGATCCACACACCGGACCCGGATTGCTTCCTGAATGGCATCACCCGCCGCACTGTGATCGGCCTTGCCCGTGACCGCGGCATCGAGGTGATCGAGCGGGTCATTATGCCGGAAGAACTGGAAGGCTTCGAGCAGTGCTTCCTCACCGGTACCGCCGCCGAAGTGACTCCGGTTTCCGAAATCGGGCCGTATAGCTTCACGGTTGGCGATATGACCAAGACGCTGATGGAAGCCTATGACGCGGCAGTTCGCGCAGGCAAATAAGCCGCAGCGGTTTTGATCCTTTTGAAACAGCAACAGAGTGGCGGGCAAACCCCGCCATTTTTGTTTTCAGCAGGGCTTACCGCAAGTGTCTCACGCGGCCAGGAAAAGCCCGCTGTGAAAAACCAATCTTCTTTCGGAGGAGCGGTTTCTTGATATCATCAGGTGGGGCCGTGCAGAGCCTTGAACATCCGGCCTTGCTCGGCAAACAGGACGCAGCCGATAGCGCAGGCCCCGTAAAAGAAGAAGGCAAAGCCTAGCGGGATTGTTGTGCCATCAAAATATTGGCCAACGATATAGCCCAGGAAAGCACCTCCCAGTGTGGTGCAAAATCCTATGACCGAGGAGGCTGTTCCGGCGATGTCTCCAAGGGGTTCCATGGCCATTGTGTTGAAGTTGGCTCCGACGAAGCCGAAACAGCCCATGACTATTGTAACAAGCACCATGAACAGGATCAGGTGTTCTCCGGTCATGGTGGACACCAGCAGCAGCGCAAGTCCCGACAAGCAGTATGCGATCGCAGCCGCATGGGACAGAACCCGCATTCCGATTGCTTCCACCAGACGAGAATTGACGAAGGAACTGATCGACATGCAGATCGCGATGGCGGCAAAGACAACGGGAAACCACACGCCAAGTTCGAAGATTTCGACAAAAATCTGCTGGGACATGGTGATGAAGGAGAACAGGCCACCAAATACGAAAGTGACTGCGAGCATGTAACCCAGACTGGTCCGGTTGCTGAGAGATTGAAGATAGGCGCGCCCGATCGTTCCGGCGTCAAATGCCTTGCGGTATTCCACCGGAAGGGTTTCCGGCAGCCGGATCAGGCACCAGAAGAGCATAATGAGACCGGCTGCGAGAAGCATGGAGAAGATCCAGTGCCAACCCGCGGCAAGCAGGATGACCTGGCCGATTGAGGGGGCAACAATTGGGACGGCCATGAAGATCATCATCACCAGTGACATGACTTTACCCATCTGCCTGCCTGTATAGCAATCGCGCACAACCGAAACGGCGACAACACGGATTGCGGCGCAGCCGACGCCCTGGATTGCTCTGGAGATCAAGAGGAAGTCCAGAGTGTCCGCCAGCAGGCAGGCAACGCTTGCTGCCGAATAGAGCACAAGCCCACCAAGCAGAACGCCCCGGCGGCCAAGCGAATCCGAAATTGGGCCAAAGAAGAGCTGTGCGCCACCAAATCCGATCAGATAGGCAATCAGAACCTGTTGCCGGTCATTCTCGTTTGCGATCTGGAAAGCCTCGCCGATTTCAGGAAGAGCCGGGAGCATCACGTCCATTGCAAGCGCGTTCAAAGCCATCAGCGCTGCAATCATGATTACGAATTCCAGAAACGGAATTCCTGGCTTCATATGGATCTCGGCGGATGTTTGAGAGTGGGGTGACATGAAACTGACCTCGGTAACCACATATGGATGAAATTCAGAACGGCGGAGAACCGCCGGGTCACTCACAACAACTCCCCTGCTGCTGAAGGTGAAAGAAGGTGCGGATTATACTAAAGGGTGAAAATTCTCTGAGATTCAACCAGTGGTCCAGCGCTTTGTTGCCTCGTCGTCAACGGACTTCGCCTCTACCCAGGATCCTTCATTCCTTTCTTTCAGATGCTCTTTCTTCCAGAACGGAGCGCGGGTTTTCAAAAAATCCATCAAATAGTCGGCAGCTTCAAAAGCGGCGCGGCGGTGAGAAGAGGCCGCGGCCACCAGCACGATGTTGCCGCCGGGAGAAATTCTTCCGAAGCGGTGAATGACGGTCAGTCCAGTCAGAGGCCAGCGCTTGCAAGCTTCATCGGCGATGCGTCCGATTTCGGCTTCAGCCATACCGGGATAGTGCTCCAGTTCCAGCGCGGAAAGCCTTCCATTCTCATCCCGGCAGAGGCCGGTGAACGTCACCAGCGCGCCTACATCCTCGCGCCCGGCTGATAGTGCTGCTGCTTCTTCTGCCGTATTGAAGTCCTCAGCCTGAATGAGAACCTTAGGAGTGACTGGTCCGCTCACGTGCTATCCTCCCGTCATGGGAGGAAAGATGGCAATTTCCCGGGCATTTCCGATTGGCTGATCATGCTCCGAATGCTCCTGGTCCAGGGCTACGCGGATCGTGCTGGTGTCCTCGAAGGCATAGGCATAGCGCTCATCACGGCTCTTGAGCCAGGATAGAAGGTCAGAAACCGTGCGCGTGCCTTCCGGCAGGTCGAGCGTCTCAGCCTCAGTGCCGACCCTTTCTCGAACCCATGCGAAGTAGCGGATTTCTACCGTCATGCCTTAGATCCTTTCCCGGTCATTCCTCAATCAGATGACCGATGCCCGCGCGGAAATAATCGTAGCCGGTGTAAAGCGTCAGGATTGCGGCGAACCAGAGAGCAATAAGACCCGCCAGAACAGTGCCAGGCAGCACGACTTCACCTGCGGGGCCCGCGAGCAGCAGAGCGATGGCAACGAGCTGCACCGTGGTTTTCCATTTGGCAAGGCGCGTAACGGGAACGCTGACCTGAAGCTCTGCAAGAAACTCGCGCAGACCGGAGACAAGGATCTCGCGGCAAAGAATGATGATTGCCGCGACCATCGACCAGCCGCCGATTGTGCCGTCCGCACCAAGCATGAGGAGGCAGACCGAAACAAGGAGCTTGTCCGCAATCGGGTCCAGCATCCGTCCCAAGGCGGATTGCTGCTGCCAGGCGCGGGCAAGATATCCATCGAAGAAATCCGTTATCGCCGCGACGATAAAGATCCCGAGAGCGATCCAGCGGGGTGTGTTTCCTTCAAAATAGAAACAACCCGCGACAGCGGGAACCGCCGCGATGCGCCCATAAGTGAGAATGTTCGGCAGGCTTAAAGCGACGTTTCTTTTCATGGTCTTTCGGATCTTCAGGTCCGGATGGGAACCGGACACAAGCATGGTACCGGATGGCTGTCAACGCGAAGCCGCGGCCAACTTGACCATCAATTGAACAAGGATGACCCTTGCTGATCAATCACGAGTTTTGCCTTCCGAACCATATTCTCTATGGCATCCTTTTCTGACGGCAAGGTGTCGGCCCGAATGAACTGATGAACCAGGCGCACGCCATCCGGCCCTTCCTTCTCGATGCGTCCTGCAATCTGCCACTGACCATTCACATTGCGCGGCGACGGAATGATCTCGAACTCCTTGTAGGCGATGACGGTTTCTTCTTTTGGCGCCTTGGGCTCGGACGATCCCAAAAGACGCTTCAACAATCCACCAAGCATGATCTTTCCTTCCGCGAGATCCGGGGCCGGGATCCGATGGATCCGTCTGTAACCGGTTTAGCTTGGTGCGCCCTTCCGCATCAAGTCATACATCTGTTGACATGGACGCTTTTGACCGGCCGGTGAAGTCGGTGTTGGCGGCTTCGGGAGGCCGGGAAGATGCTGCGGGTAGCGAATTGCTTTGTTCAATTACAGGAGCCAGTGGGCCGAGTGCCTGGAAAAGGTCTCCAAGGAAAGAGCTGTGACGGCGCCAGCGCCCGACGGAGGACCGATAGATCGGCCTGCGCACCTGGACGTTAGAGAATGTGGTAACCGGAGTATCGCTGTTATAGAACTCCAGACAGTCGGCCTCCCAGTCCAGCCCGGCAGAGGTGATCAAGCTCCGGCTCGTCTCTTCCTGACCGGCGACAAGCTTTTCGTAGGACAGTCCATGGATAGGCACGGGAAGGTTGGTCTTCCAGTGGTCCATCAAGCCAGAATATGTCCGGAAATACGTGCCGACACTGGTTTGGCTGTGAGCGTAGTTGTGTTCCGGCGAAAGCGCGTGGGAAAGGAGGGACATGCATGTGTCTGCCGGTTCCCGCTCGCAGTGAATGAAGGTGGCCTTCGGGAAAAGAAGGGCCATTAGCCAGAGCATCTCGAAATTATGCGGCATCTTGTCGGTAACCCGGCTGGCGCGCTTGCTGATCCCGTCGAGAACCGCCAGATACCTGGATGCCAATTTCCGGAAGTCCCGGCCTTCCATCGTCCGCAGGCGCTGTTCAAGGGCTGCGCTTGGTTTGCCGTTCAGCCCAAGAGTGTCCTGCGCTTCCATGAAGAAGGAGAGTTCTCCGCCCGCAGATACCTTGCTGTGACGGTTGAAAATCTGCTCGACAAGGGTCGTGCCAGACCGGGGCATACCGAAGATGAACAGGGGTTTTTGAGAGAGAGAGCCAACATCCTGCCGTTCTTCAAAGAAGTCCTTTGTGAAGATCTCCTTCAGAAAGGCAATACGCTCTTCGTGAGCGGCCGCATCGAAAGGCTTGTAATGGATATCGCGGGCGAGCCGGTAATGGTCCCGGGCCCGCTCGGACTCTCCCAAGTCATAATAGACCTTCCCGGCCGCCCAATGAAGGGAGGCTGCTTCATCAGGAGGCAGATCCTGGGATGGTGCGGCCAGAATGGCTTCAATCTGGTCTAGCTCTGCCGGGCGTTCCTTGTGCCGGCGGGCAAGGGCCAAGCCATGGTGTGCCGCTCCCAGTTCCTTCCCGGCTGCAATGGCTTTGCCGAACCAGTTTTTCGCGCTTTCGATCTCTCCGATAGAAACATCAAGGCTGCCGAGACCGACCAGTGCATAGCCATTTTCCGGATCAAGCTTGAGGGCGCGGTCAAAGCTCTGCCGGGCCATCACGGGCTTGCGGTCCTGGCGGTAGACATCACCAAGCTGGGCATGGAGGTCGGCAATATCCGGCGCAAGGGCGATGGCCTTTTTCAAGGCCTCCTTGGCGCCTTTCAGGTCACGGTTCTTGAGCAGGGCGAGGCCGAGAAGCTGAAACACCTGCGGATGCTTCTTGGCCTTTGAAGCCGCGATCTGGAAATGAACGATGGCCTGGCCGGTAAAGCCTGCCTGGAATGCGGCAATTCCAAGCGAGAAATTGGCCTGAGGGTGGTTTGGAGCCTGATCCAGCACGTCCTTGAAAAGGGAGAGTGCTTCCTCAATGCGCCCTGCATGCTGCAACGCGAGCGCGTCCGCAGCAATGCGTTCGACAGCCTGGTTCATGTGATTGCCAATTTTCTGTTGCGCGGGCTTGGGAGAAAGCGGCGCGGAAAGAGTAAACTCTAGAGTTTAATTTCTGGCAGAAATGGGTCCGAATTAAGGCCTGAATGTGCGATATTGTATCGGATTGTCTCTGCCGCGAAGGGGGCGAACGGTGCAGATTTCCAGAAAGCCTTGTTCTCCGCCAGTTCTGGAAAGGAGCGCGCAGCCAGGCCGGGAATGCCCATAAGGGGCGTGCTCTTTTTCCGGCTCAGGAAAAGTTGCAGGCAATGGTCTCCTGTTGTGGATGACGGTCATTGGCCACCGGCCCTGTTTCGACGGACGAGGTCCTATGACCGGTGTCTTGTGAGGTTTCACTTGGCGCATGAGGCCCAAGCGCCTCCAGAAGGTCACCCAGATAGGCCTTGTGACGGATCCAGCGGCCAACAGAACTGAGGAAGATCGGCCTGCGGACCTGGGTGTCCGAAATGGTCGTGACCGGAGCATCGCCTTTGTAGAACTCCAAGCATGCGTCCTGCCAGTCCAGGCCACAATGCTCGACCAGACTGCGGCTCTGCTCGATCTGGTCATGGACGAGGCGCTCATAGCTGAGGTCGCGGATCTCTAACGGTAGAACCTCTTTCCAATGTTCCATGAGCGTCATGTATTCACGGTAGTAGGCGCCAACGGTGGTTTGCGTACGGCAGTAGTTATGGGCGGGTGACATGGCGTGGGACAGAAGCGACACGCACGTATCGGCAGGGGAGCGGACGCAGTGGATGTAAGATGCCTTCGGGAACAAAACGGCCATCAGCCAGAGCATCTCGAAGTTATGCGGCATCTTGTCGGTCACATGCCGGGTGCGGCTGGAAACGGCCTTGAGGTCCTCGATATAGCGCTGTGCGAGGATCCGGAACTCGGTCTTGCCCATGGCTTGCAGCCGGGCTTGGAGGGCGGAACCCGGCCTGGCGAGCATGCCAAAGTCATTCTGGAAATGACGGAAGAAACGCTGCTCGCCGCCGCTGGCAACATCCGAGTGACGGGCAAGAATCTGTTCGGCCAGTGTCGTGCCTGAGCGTGGCATGCCGAAGATGAAGATGGGCTTGGTGGAATTGGTACCCATTCCGGCGCGGTCCTCAAAGAAGCGGCGGTCGAAGGTTTCCCGGAGGAAAGCGAGCCGCTCCTTGTAGGCTGCGATGTCGAACGGGGCATAGTGGATGCGGCGGGCAGTGCGGAAGTGGTCGGAGGCGTGAGCCGTGTCGCCGAGATCATAGTAGATTTTTCCGGCGGCCCAGTTGAGTTCCGCCTTAGCGGCGGGGTTTGCGTCGATCTGGCTGTTTTTCAGGAGTTTTTCGATCAGGTCGAGTTCGGTGGGGCGGGTTTCATGCTGTTTGGTGAAGGCGAGACGGTGCAGGGCAGTGGGCAGTTCCTTGCCGGCCTTGACAGCTTTCGTGAACCATTCCGTTGCCTGATCAATGTTGCCGATCGAGATTTCCAGCTGGCCCATCCCGACTAGGGCATAGCCATTGACCGGGTCCAGGGCCAAAGCCTTTTCATAGCTCTGCCGGGAGAGAACGGGCTTGTGACGCAGGCGGTGAAGGTCGCCCATATGGGCGTGAATGTCGGAGTTGTCCGGAGACAGGTTTACGGCTTTGCGCAGAGCAGCTCGGGCGCCAGGATAGTCGCCCGAGTTCATCAGAGCCAGGCCGAAAAGCTGCTGGGCTTGCGGATGTTTTGGGGCCTTTTCTGCGGCAATGGCAAGGTGGGTGAGGGCGGTGCGCAGATCCCCTGCTTGATAGGTCGCAATGCCGATCGAGAAATTTGCCTGAGCATGGGACGGATCCAGCTTCAGGACCTCACGGAAAAGGGGCAAGGCCGCGTCGATCTGCCCGGCATGCTGCAATGCCAAAGCTTCGGCAGCCAGACGATGAGTTGCCTGGGTCATATGTCGCCATTTCCTTGAAGAGCGGAGCCTGGGAGGAAGCTGCGCGTTTCAGGTAAACTATACAGTGTAGTTTATAGCGAAATTCTTGTTCAAATGCGGCTAAATAATGTCGAGATGTATCCAGTTGTCTCTGATGGCGGAAAACTGCGGATTTGATGGCCTGAAAATAGTGAGTTATGTGCGGCGGGGAGGACCTTAATTGGTCAAAGAAGCTCGCTTATTGTTTCGCTCCTTGTTTCAGCTTCCCAGCGCTCTCAGTGCGTAGTCCGGTGGCAGGGAAGCGCCCCCTCTAGGGTACGAACCCATAAATTTGACGCGCCATTGCCGTCAAATTTATGGGTTCGTACCCTAGGGCTTCAGCTTTTTCGCGGCCCAGTGTTTGCGGCACAGGGAGACATAGGTCTCTTCGCCGCCAATGACCACCTGCTCGCCTTCATCGACAATGTTTCCGTTTGCATCCATGCGGGCGACCATGGTGGCCTTGCTCCCGCACCAGCAGATGGTCTTGATTTCCCGCAGGTTGTCGGCAATTGCCAGCAGTGCCGCGCTGCCGGGGAAAAGCTTGCCCTGGAAATCGGTGCGAAGGCCGAAACACATCACCGGAATCCGCAGCTCGTCGGCGACGCGAGCCAGCTGCCAGACCTGCTTTTCTGTCAGGAACTGAGCTTCGTCGACGAAAATGGCATGCAGCGGTTCCATGGCCATCGTGGATTGTATCTGGCTGAAGAGGTCATCTTCCCGCTCGAAGATGGTCGCCTCCGAACTGAGGCCGATCCGCGACGCGATCCGCCCTTTGCCTGCGCGATCGTCCAGGGCGGCAATGAACAGCAGGGTGTTCATGCCCCGCTCCTCGTAATTGTAGGAGGCCTGGAGCAAGACGGTCGACTTGCCGGCGTTCATGGAGGAGTAGTTGAAATAGAGCTTAGCCATGATCGCTTCCGGCTTTGTTTTCTGTCGTTCTCGGGAATCGCTTCGCGCGGCGGCGATTGTTGACGCGGCAAGCACAAGGCTCAATGATTCTGAGCAAGGAAGCGGTGATTGACGGGGGAAAACCGCTGCTGGAACGTGGCGGCCTAATCCTTGACCGCCCATCAGGGGCAGTCAGAGAAGGGGCGGGCCTTATTCGTGGAAATGGTCATAAACCAGCTTGGCGATGGCCTCGGAAATTCCGGGAACCGAGGTCAGATCGTCCATACCTGCCTTCGAGACGGCTTTGGCCGTGCCGAAATGACGGAGCAGGGCGCGTTTGCGCGTCGGGCCAATACCGGCGATGTCGTCCAACGGGTTCCTGGTGATGTCCTTCTTGCGCCGTGCACGGTGTGAGCCGATGGCAAACCGGTGGGCCTCATCGCGCAGGCGCTGCACGAAATAGAGCACCGGATCGCGTTCGGGCAGCATGAAGGACGGTTTGCCCGGGATGAAGAACTTTTCCCGGCCCGCGTCCCGGTCCGGCCCTTTGGCGATGCCGACCAGCGGCACACCGGTTACGCCCAGGGCCTCAAGGATCTCCTGCACGGCGCCAAGCTGGCCCTGACCGCCGTCGATCAGCACCAGATCCGGCCAGGCGGGAATGTCCATGGAAGCGGCTTCATCAGCCTCGGAACCTGCTTCCTCGAAAGCTTCCTGATCCTGCCGGAGTTCGTCTTCCTGAGTCTCCTCAGCGGTCTCTTCCAGTCTCGCATGTTCCCGCATAAGCCGGGAAAACCGCCGCGTAAGTACCTCTCGCATCATGCCGTAGTCATCGCCCGGAACCAGGTCTTCGGACTTGATGTTGAACTTGCGGTAATGGGCCTTGGCAAAGCCTTCGGGCCCGGCAACGATCATGCCACCAACCGCGTTGGTGCCCATGATGTGGGAGTTGTCATAGACCTCGATCCGGCGCGGGGTTTCCTTAAGGCCGAAGGCTTCCGCCACACCTTCCAGCAGGCGGGTCTGGCTGGAGGTTTCCGCAAGCCGACGCCCGAGTGCTTCGCGGGCATTGGTCAACGCATGGTCGACGAGTTCCCGCTTCTCACCACGCTTGGGAACTGCAATCTCCACCTTCCGGCCCGTGCGTTCGCTCAAGGCCTGGGATAGAAGATCCAGCTCTTCCACTCCGTGAGACAGAAGAATCAGGCTGGGAGCAGGCTTGTCGTCATAGAACTGGGCCAAGAAGCTTTCCAGCACGGCGCTTTCATCGAAGGACTTGTCCGCCTTCGGGAAATAGGCCCGGTTGCCCCAGTTCTGGCCGGTGCGGAAGAAGAAGACCTGCACGCAGGTTTGCCCGCCTTCCTGATGAATGGCGAAGACATCCGCCTCTTCCACGGTTTGCGGATTGATGCCTTGGTGGGACTGAATGTGGGACAAGGCTGCCAGCCGGTCGCGGTAGATTGCAGCTCTTTCGAAGTCCAGAGCCTCTGAAGCGCTTTCCATGTGCTTGGCAAGTTCTGTCTTCACCAGTTGGCTTCTGCCGGACAGAAACGCCTTGGCCTCTGCGACGAGACCGCCATAGTCCTCGCCACTGATCTCACCCGTGCAAGGGCCGGCACAGCGCTTGATTTGATAAAGCAGACAGGGGCGCGATCTGTTCTCGAAATAACTGTCGGAGCAATTGCGGATCAGGAAGGCCTTCTGAAGTGCGTTGATCGTCCGGTCGACGGCACCAGCGGAGGCAAAGGGACCAAAATACTCACCCTTGCGCTTGCGCGCGCCACGATGTTTGACGATGGCGGGAGCCGCATGATCGCCGGTGATCAGGATATAGGGAAAGGACTTGTCGTCGCGTAGCAGAACGTTGAAGCGGGGACGAAGCCGCTTGATCAGGTTCGCTTCCAGAAGCAGGGCTTCCGCTTCCGTGCGGGTGACGACAAATTCCATCGCGGCTGTCGACATGATCATGCGCATGATGCGGTTCGACTGGCCTTGCAGGCGGGTGTAGTTGGAGACCCGCTTCTTCAGGCTTCGCGCTTTGCCCACGTAGAGCACATTGCCGTCTTCATCCAGCATCCGGTAAACGCCTGGCCCCATAGGCAGGCGCTTCACCTGATCGATGATCACATCCACACCCTTAGCAATCGGGGCAGCGAACTTGTCTTCGTCAGTCGGGGTCTGGGTGCTGGGTGTGTCTTGCATATGCGTTGCTGTCTGGCCGGGCGGCCCCTATCTGATTTTCTGGCCGCCGGATCAGCCTATCCGATTCCGTGGCCCAAGGTCATTCTCCGACGTCCGTGACATCCGGTGTCTGCCAGGCAAGATGCTGCCCGCCATCCAGGGCGATCATCTGTCCTGTTACGGACGGCGCTGACCAGAGATAACGGATCGTCGCACCAAACTCTGAAGGCTCAGGTCCGCGGTTCAGGGGAACGGCTTCCTTCTGCCGGGCGAAGTCACTCTCACTTTGCCGCGGGCTCCTGAAGCTTGGGCCGGGACCTATGGCATTGACGCGGACGCTTGGAGCCAATGCCTGAGCGAGAACCTGTGTCACTGTCCAAAGAGCGGACTTGGACAAAGTATAGGTCAGGGCCTGGGGCGTAAGCTTCCAGACCCGCTGGTCGATGATGTTCACCACAAGCCCTTGCCGTTTCCCGGAGAGGTGACGGGCAAAGCCGTCTGCAAGAAACAGCGGCGCCTTGGTGTGAATCGCCATATGGGCATCGAATTGCGCCGTATCCAGGCTGCCCGCGCGGTCGTCCTGGAATATGGAGGCATTGTTGATCAGAACATCAGCTCCACTGAACGCTTCAAGCGCCTTGCTTAGGAAGCTCTCCCGGCTTTTGTCGTCAGTGAGATCCGCGCTGAGCTCAACCGCCCGGCCGCCAAGGCGGCCAACCTCTGCCGCCAGCTCCCGGATCTTGCCGCCATTGGTGTGAGCGTGCAGCACGAGCGACCAGCCGGCTTGTGCCAGATCCAGCGCTATGGCGCGGCCGACGCGGCTCGAAGCGCCTGTTATGATGGCAATGGGCGGTGGTGTTGCGGCCATGATCCCTCCTGTTTTGACCCGTCCGGCGGGTACCTTTCCAGCCGTGGAACTGGGTGCTTACGCAAACCGCAAGCGGTCAGATCGTGGTGTTGAGGGAATAGACCATAAATGTGTAGAGGCCATAGGCAAGGCACAGCAGGGCGCCCGTGAATTTGCCGAGGCAGATCCTGCAGCGCGCAAGAGCGAGAAGCAGGACCGCGCAGCCAAGCATGACCCAGACGTCGAAGGAAATGATCTGCGCGGGCACATGCAAGGGAACAATCACGCTGGTAATGCCGATGATGGCCAGAAGATTGAAGATGTTCGAGCCGATCACATTGCCGATGGCGACGGCGCCCTGCTGACGGATCGCCGCCATGACCGAGGTCGCAAGTTCCGGAAGGGACGTGCCAAGGGCGACGACCGTCAGGCCGATGACAGCGTCGCTGACGCCCCAGGACTTGGCAATTTCCGTTGCCCCTTCAATGGTGAAATGAGCGCCAAGCGGCAGGCCAAGCAAGCCGAGCAGAATATAGAGACCGGCAAGCCACATGGCCTCCGGCACACCTTCCACTTCCTCCAGCTCGTCGTTATCGCCGCTGCAGGCCGCCTTGTCCTTGCGGTGGCGGCGGGTGGCCATCACGGAGTCGAACAGGAACACGCTCAGCAAGGTCAGAAGCACGAGGCCGGCTAGAAAACCGATCGGCGAAAAATAGCAAAGGCCGATGAAAACCACCGACACGAACACCATGAAAACCGAATTGCGGGTTGCTCCGTCTTCGCCGCAGGGCGTCGCCGCAATCAATGCCGGCATGCCGAGGACGAGTAGAACGTTGGCAATGTTGGATCCCACCACGTTACCGATTGCAAGCCCGCCGGCACCATCAAGTCCGGCACCGAGTGAAATGAACAGCTCTGGAGCAGATGTGCCGAAAGCGACAATTGTCAGGCCGATGACCAGGTTGGGAATGCCGAGACGCTTTGCGATGCCGACGGATCCTCTGACAAGGATGTCACCTGCCACGATAAGCGCGACAAGGCCGCCTGCAAGGCTAACGTATTCAAGCAGCATTTCCTGGAAATCCGGTTTTAGGTGTGTATTCAATGTGGGGTGAAGCCCGTCTGCACACAGGTGCTTTGACGCGCCGGACTTATAGACAATAGATATGCACAGTGGAACCCATCCGCTAGAACCCCCACGCAAATTTGCAAAATGCGAGAAACTTAACGTGCTGGTAAGCACGTCAAGGAAAGACCTTATTTCGCCCCTGAATCTTCAAATTTTACGAATTCATTGGCCACAATGGCCGCTCATAACTTTGAACGGGTGAGGATGGGGACTGCCGGGTGGCGGTCCGCATTTCATACTGGACTAGTACATCTGGAGTTATGATCATGAAGCGTCTCGCACTTGCAGGACTTTCCGCCGTCGCCATCACCGGCGCTGCCGCGCCTGTGTTCGCGGCCGACCTTCCGCAGCCGGCGGAACCGGCACCTTATGTCGACAACTACGCACCAGCTGCTCGTTTCGACTGGTCGGGTTTCTACGCCGGTGCCAATCTGGGCTGGGGTTTCGGCAACTTTGACAATCGCAACGCTCCCGATATCGACGCCAATGGCGTCACCGGTGGTATTCACGCCGGTTACAACATCATGCTGAACCCGAATGTTCTGGCAGGTGTGGAAGCCGATTTCATGTTCTCTGACATGGAAGATTCGAAGTCTTTCGGCGCCAATACCATCAAGAACAGCTCTGACTGGAATTCCACGGTTCGCGGCCGCTTGGGCTACACCTTCGACCGGTTCCTGGTCTACGGAACCGGCGGTCTTGCCATTGCCGACCTTGAAACCAAGGTCAACGGCAGTAAGAATGACTCCACCGCAGTGGGCTGGACGGTTGGTGCCGGTGTTGAAGGCGCCATTACGCAGAACGTGACCGCTCGTCTTGAGTATGATTATCAGGACTATGGTTCGAAAAAATACTCGATCGGTGGTACCGGATACCGTACCGACTTTGACCAGAGTCTGGTTCGCGCTGGTGTGAGCTACAAGTTCTAAGAGCCTGTCTTCGTGGCGGCTCTCAAGCCGATAAATTAAGAAAGGCCCGGGCATGTCCCGGGCCTTTTGCGTGGGTGCCGTTAGCGCAGCTGAGCGACAGCCGCAGGAATCGGGGCTGGATCCAGGCGGGTTTCCGCGAAGGCGGGAACCGCGGCATCGAAGCTGTCGAGCCAGGCGGTGAGATTGGGACGGCCCTCACGCCATTCGCCCGCAAAGCGCAGATCGAGATATCCCAGCGCACAGGCAAGTGCGATCGAACCCGCATCCGCGTCTGCCGCGGATGTCAGGGGGGGCGGTGTGTTTCCCTCCAGCCAGTCCAGGCCGCGGGTCACCTTGGCCTGCTGGTAGGCCAGCCAGTCCGGGAACCGGAATTCTTCGGGCTTGAAGCGCTTCTCATAGACCTGGAGAATGGACGCGTCGACGATACCGTCAGAAAGCGCCTGAAGACGCAGGACCGGGAAACGGGCTTCCCCCTCGGGCAGCAGGCGGTTGCCGCCCGCCATGAAATCCAGATATTCGGTGATGACGCGGCTGTCATAGAGCACGCTGCCGTCATCCAGAACGAGAGCTGGTATCTTTCCAAGCGGGTTCTGGCCGCGCAGGCTGTCTTCAGGGTTGGCGGTATCTGCCACCTCGATGGTGATCTTGTCCATCAGATCCAGCAGCTTTGCGGCAATCTTGATCTTCCTGCCGAACGGAGACGGTGGGGAAGAGCGAAGCACAGGCATTGGTTTGTCCTTTCAAGGGCTCCGGCGTGCTGGAGCGGGCAGTGAGACGGTCATTCTTCCGGTCAGCGTACCGGGGGCGGGATTTTGATCCGGGTTGCTCGGCAGCCGGCGCGGTCAACTGCTTTGCAGCTTCGGAACTTCAAATCCCGGGTGAAGCAGATGCGGACTTCGTCGATCTCTCCCCGCGAACAGGTGACCGCCATCGCGGCATCGTTCAGGCCAGGGTTTGCAAGGCGGAAGGCCTTCTCGACGGTTTCCGGGGCGGCCAGATAGGTCTTGTTCGTGTTCTTCAAGGCTGGCGGAATGCGGATCTTCTCGAAAGCGGCCCTAAGGGTTTCCAGATACTCACCTGCGGAAAGGCCCGAGCAGGTTCCGTGCTTGCGCCATTCGTGATTGATCAGACCGCGGCTGGGCATGATATCGAGCACGGACTCCACCTGAGCCCGGGTTGGACCCGACATGTCCGTACGGCAGAAGTCCGGCCAGCCGCGCTCATATTGCGGCCACAGGCCGTGGACAATGAAGCCGAAGGGCTTGGCCGCCCGGCATTGTGTTGGATCCGCATCACGTCCCTTCGCCGCGCAATAACTGGGGGACCAGGAAAGCGAAAGAACATAATAGTCGAAGTCGCCAGCCCGGTCCTCGGCCCGCGCGAGCGCGTGGCCCCAAACCAGCGCCGCAGTGAGAGACAGGATTGCTGCAGGTCTACGGAGAAAGCGCGCGAACATTCGGAAAAGACCCGTCAGATGTCAGCGTGGGCGGACAGTGCTGCAGCTCGCACCATAGACGCGCCACTTGTCGAAGGGGGCAAAGCAGGCTTCCACGTTCCAGCTCAAGCCGACAAAACCCGCATGCTCGACCAGCTTGTAATAGACCGTGTGCTGGCTGCCGTCGGTCAGCCGGGCAAGGCCTGTGCAGTAGCGGCGCTCAAGCGGACTGATTCCGTTGGTGTGGTTGGCAAGCTCCCGGATGTTCTCAAGGCCCATAACCGTGTGAAGCGTTCCGGAATAATGGGCTTCCCGGGCAAGACTCCCGCCGACGGCGGCCTGAACGGAGGCGGCTTCACACGCAGGCAACCGGCTTGACTGGGCCGGGCCATAATAGGGCGCATCCGCGGCCCTGGCTCCGGAGAGAGGCACCAGCGCTCCCATCGCGAGGGCGGCAGCAAGCAGGGTTCTGAACTTCTTCACGGGGCAGATCTCCAGCCTTCTAAGCAGAAACGACGATGGGGGAGGCGAAGGGCAAGGTCAAGCCATGGAATGGAACAGGCCGTCATTCCGGGATGATCTGCTTCACCTTCCAGTTCGCATCCGCGCCTTCTCTTAGCGTCTCGGTAAGCCAGGGCAGAGCCGCCTCCATCTCTCCGGCCAGTGTGAAGGGCGGGTTGATGATCGTCATGCCAGAACCCAGCATCGGCGTATCCGGTCCGCTGCGCCCGGTATTGAGCTCCAAGGCCAGAACATCGCGAACGCCTGCATCTTCCAGTGCAGCATGAAAGGCGGCTAGACCCCAGCGGTCCTTCAACGGATACCAGATGGCAAACACGCCGGAGGACCAGCGCTTCCAGGCCTTGACGACGGCCTTTGCCATTCGGCTGAACTCATCCGTTACCTCGAAGGCCGGGTCGATGATCGCAAGGCCGCGCTTTTCTTTCGGCGGAACAAAGCTGCCCATGGCAAGCCAGGCGTCCAGATGGATGGTCTTGACCTGATGGTCACCAGCAAAAAGATCCGCCAGTGTCTGGAAGTCCTTGGGATGAAGTTCGGTCAGGGTCAGCCGGTCCACCGGACGCATCAGTTTGCGGGCCAGCATGGGAGAGCCCGGATAGGCGGTCAGCTGATCAGGGCTGTTGACGCTTCGAACCACATCAAGCCAGGGCTTGAGAATTTCAGCAATATCCGCAGGGGGCTCGGAAGCCAGAACCTTGCCGATCCCTTTCTGCCACTCTCCCGTCTTCTGAGTTTCCTCGGAGGTCAGGTCGTACGTGCCAATGCCCGCATGCGTATCGATGATGCGGAACGGGCGGTCCTTGCGCTGAAGATAGACAATCAGGCGTGCGAGAACGGCGTGCTTCAGCACATCCCCAATGTTTCCAGCATGATAGGCGTGGCGATAGTTCACTTGATTTATATCTCTTTCATTGCCGCGTCGTGCTGAAGAAAAACCACGGCCATGTCACCATAGTCCGCCGTGCCGATCTCGCGGAATCCAATCCGTGCATGAAACCGGCGGGAGCCGGGGTTATCAGGGCGGGTGTTGACCTCGCACACGACAGGGCCGTCTTCGGGGGTAAGTGCCGCTATGACGCTTTGGTAGAGGCTTTCGCCGATCCCCTGGTTGCGGGCCCCAGGAGCCAGGCAGATGCGATCAACATAGGCGAACCTGTCGAGCTGCCCGCTGAGCCATCGGTAGTTCCGGCTCGCATAGCTGGTTCCTTCTGGCAAGCAGAGGAGGAAGCCCAGCGGTTTGCCATCCCGCTCAGCGGTCAGACTGTGGCTCGCCATGGCAATCAGGTCCCGCAACTTGGCCAAAGTCAGTTCACCGACGGCTGGCACCGCGGCGTTGTTCATCACCAGAAGAGCGTCCAGATCAGATGTCTGAATGGGTCTGATGATCACCTGAGCACTGCCGGCGGGGGCTGGTGAAGACATGGGGATCCTTAATCTGGACAGTCTGGCGAAGGCCGATTTCTTTCCGCGCCTCTTCTCACATCTCAAGAATGGGCGCAATCAGCTGTTTGTTCGAGAAAACGGGTTCGGGATGGGCAATTAGGGCTGGGCGGACTGGCGATAGTCCCGCAATCTACCCGCATGCCGTTTATGGAGCCAAATCCTAGTAAACCCGGCAATGAAAAAGCGGCGGTTCGTGCGAACCGCCGCCCGTTTTAAAGCTTTGAAGCTTTAGGTCCCGCTCAGTCTTCGCTGCCGAAATCGGCTTCAGGCGCATCGCCGCCTTCTGCGATTTCCTGCAGGTTGACAGCCTTCGGACCCTTGCCACGACGATCCGGCTCGGTCTCGAAAGAGATGCGCTGACCGCTGTCGAGAGTGGTCAGGCCGGAACGTTCCACCGCGGAGATGTGAACGAAGACATCGGCTTCGCCGTTGTCCGGAGTGATGAAGCCGAAGCCCTTGTCGGACTTGAAGAACTTTACCACGCCATCCTGACGAGGTCCGCGTTCGACCGGAGTGTCGAATTCCGGACGCGGACGACGCGGACGGAAACCGCCTTCGCCGCCTTCGCCGCCTTCGCGGTTTCCGCCGCCGAAGCTGCGTCCACCGCCGTAGCCACCACCACCTTCACGGTTGCCGCCGCCAAAGCCGCCGCCGCTACGGCCGCCGCCATAACCGCCGCCACCTTCACGGTTGCCACCGCCATAGCCGCCGCCGCTGCGGCCGCCGCCGTAACCGCCACCGCCTTCACGGTTGCCGCCGCCATA
The DNA here is from genome assembly GCF_014842915.1 of Roseibium litorale. GTDB lineage: Bacteria > Pseudomonadota > Alphaproteobacteria > Rhizobiales > Stappiaceae > Roseibium > Roseibium litorale. The sequence goes on from NZ_JACYXI010000003.1 coordinate 368,532, forward strand.
GCCGCCGCCGCCTTCGCGGTTGCCGCCACCGTAACCACCGTCACGGCCGCCGCCGTAACCGCCACCTTCACGCCGGCCGCCACCATAACCGCCGCCGCTATCGCGTCCGCCGGCAAAGCCACCGCCGTCACGGCCGCTGCCGTAGCCGCCATCGCGCCCACCGCCGTAACCGCCACCAAAATCGCCGCCGCCAAACTCGCTGCCGAAGTCCTGCGGACCGCCAAACTCGCGCTTGCCGCCGCGACGTCCACGCGACCGCCGGTCCGAATCGCCATCGTGCATTACTTATTCACCTTAACTTCGTGCCTACCGCTAAAGGCACTTAACCCATTAAAATTGCTCGAATTTTTTTACGAGCTGTTCCATGCGGAGCGCATGGCCTGCGTCCGCTACCACTTACGGGATTGGGTTGAAACAAGGATGCCGCATCCCCATCCAGTCCGCTGCACTCTCATCATAAGGCTGTGTGCGGGAAAATCGCAAGTGAATCCTTGGGGGAATGCTATTTGGGTGACGTTGGGGCAGGCCACAGAAGCGGCCAGTCATGCAACGGTGTTTCCGTTCCGTCACACGTCATCCGGGAGGCTTCTGCAATCAGTGCGAAGGTCGAGCCTGTCCAGCGCCACCGGTTCCAGGTGCCACAATCGCCGATTCCGGAACCTTTATAGAGACCGTCGAGTTCAAGGGTTCCTGGGATCCATCTGGCATTGTAGATAATGTCGGATGCAATCGGTCCCAGCTCGGACAGGTGGGCCATTTGCAGTTGCCGGGCCTTGCCATCCGCGTAGGCGAGGACTGTCACATAAGCGGTGTTATAGGCCGTCGGGGAGCCGCAAGGCAGCAAATAGAGTGTGGTCTTGTCCGGTAATGGGGCCGCAATTGCATCGAGACCTGCAAAAATTGCGGGGTCGATCGAGGAACAGGTCCGGCTATGGTCCCAGGCCTGACGCACCGCCGGGGGGAGCGTTTCCGGCACCAGAACGGGTATGGCATGGGGCGCATCCTGGGGCATGTCATCACCAGAAACCGCGAGTGCTGTTTGGCTGCCAGACCGTTGCTGGCGCTGATCCATCCAGGCGAAAGCCTGCCGCAGTCCCTTGAGCGGGATTGTAATGTCCGCGGAGGCTCCATTGAGCGGCAAGGAAATCGTCAGCTGGTTGCCTGCGCGCATGGCATCAAGCAAAGCCATTGTGGTTGGCCCCGTCGGATACCAGAACCCTTCTCCGCCAATCGGCCGGAAACCGGTGGGGGACACGACCGAGCTTTGAGTTTCCCTGAGTTCTGCAACCGTGAAGGTCTCGACTTCGCGCCCATCAATGCTGAGGTTGACTGAACCTTCGCCGGCAAGAGGACTGTTGGCCGTGATGCGGACCAGAGGGGCCGCGCCTGCCTGCCAGTCCCGGACAATGCGGATGTCGACCCAGGCCGATTGCCCCCGCACCAGCGAGGATGTCAGGCACAAACCAGTGTTGCCGCAATCGACAGACCACTTGCCCCAGGACGGCATTGTACGGTCGCTGTCCGCCAAGGCGCCACTGGCCTGGAAAACGGAAAGCGTTGCCGCGAGTGCGATCCGGATAAGGGGCTGCATCATGGTTCGGGTATCCAAATCAGCCCGCTGGCTATCCAGCAGGCTTATCTTCTTGTACGAAAAGCAGAACCGAAGGTGAAGCGCTCCGGAAGCGATAAACGCTCCCGGATGCCTACTTTGCCCAGCAATTGTCACTTCCCCTTATGCGGGGGCTACGGGAGCATGTCCTTGTCGCAGTCCACTACGGGTTCTAACGCAGCTGAACTTCCCCCCATTCAGATTCTGATCATTCCGGTTACGCCGTTTCAGCAGAACTGCTCTCTGGTCTGGAATCCCTCGACCATGAAGGGCGTTGTGGTTGATCCGGGGGGAGACGTGCCTGAAATCATGGGGGCGATCAGACAGCATGGGGTGGAGGTGGAGAAGATCGTCCTGACCCATGGCCACATTGACCATGTCGGGGGTGCCGCGGATCTTGCCGCTCAGCTAAAGGTGCCGGTTGAGGGGCCGCATGAAGCAGACCGGCCGCTGATCAAGCGGGCTGCGGATCAGGCGCGGCAGTTTGGCCTGCCGCCGGTCGAACCGGTGGAGCCGGACCGCTGGCTGGTCGACGGAGATGTCATGGAAATGGCGGGTCGCACGTTTGATGTCCTGCACTGCCCTGGTCATGCTCCGGGCCACGTGGTGTTCTTCGACAAAGAGCTTCGCCTGGCGATCTCGGGCGATGTGCTGTTCGCCGGATCTGTTGGACGGACGGACCTGCCAGGCGGTGATCACGCGACGCTGATCAACTCCATCAAGACCAAACTCTATCCCTTGGGCGACGACGTCACGTTTCTGCCTGGCCATGGGCAGGCGTCGACCATTGGTCAGGAGCGGGCAACCAATCCCTTCCTGAAGTGAGAGCTAGCAGAATTTGTCAAAAGACCGGGCGAGCGTCCGGTCAAAGAACCGAGCGGATTTGCTCAAGCCGGTCGTTGACCAGCCAGCCGTAGTAGTTCTCGCTTGGCCAGGAGGCTCCGCTGCGGCGGAAGCGGGTTGCGCGCTTCCAAGGATCGCCGAGATTATAGAGCGTCGCGGTGATGCCTGGGTTTTTCGAGATATCGACCTTGCCGACAGCCTTGTAAGCCTCGATCGCGTCCTGAATGACGGCTGCCATATATTCCAGGGATATATCCGGGTCCATGGTGGCTTTATAGACAGCCTTGGGATCGGAAGCGCTCAGCGGCCGGTTCCGGCTCTGGCGGGCCACACGGTCGGTCATCTTCAGGACGGTCAGCGGGCTGAGCTGGCCAAGACCGAAGCTCTGGCCGGAGAAAAGCGGCTGAAAGAACGTCTCGTTGAAATTGGTGCCCGGATATCTTTGGCCACCAACGCGCTTGTTGCGGAACTTCGCTTCCCAGACCGTCTCATAGCATCCCCAGCGCCGGTCGCTATGCTGCTGAATGGACTTGGTCTGGCAGCGGTCGAATTCCGGGCGCTTCACGAATTCTTCGACATTTTCGCCATCATACTCGAATTTCAACGGAATACCGGCGTAGTTCAGCGCCTTGATATAATAGGATTGGGCACTGTCGAGCGTGTCATAATTATAGGTGTGTTCGCCGATGATCGCACCGATCATGTGAATCGGATCGATGTTGTAGCGGGCGGAAACCCTTTTGATCTTGGAGATCAGGCTGCTGTCCCGCTTCAGTACCGCAATGATCTTGTCAAACTTCTGATCATAGGTCGATTGCGCGGACTTGGTCCGGCGGGCCGAGGAATAGGGGATTGTGGGCTGACTGCGGTTGCGGTTGCCCTCTGGAACGACACGCACGCCTGCGGCTTCAGCAGTGGAGGCCATTGAGACGGCCAGCGTCAGGCTGCCTGCGGGCAATGCGGCTGTCAGGGCCATAAGGCCGACGAGTGTGGCCCTCAAGGTGGAACGGAAAGTCACGGGTTCACGCATCGCCTGTTGCTCAGGCCCTTGTTTCTTAAGCGCCGCAGTCTCACGTTGTCCAGGCCATGGCAGGACGCAACGCTTAGCGGAGGTTACGGTAGCAGGTGGTCGATCAGAAAGCCTGCCCCTGCAGGTGAAAACAGCCGCCATCGCCGGAAAAATCGCGGCCAAAGAACCACCGCTGCGCACCAGTTGCAAGAGTGCGTGTTTGCTGTGTCCCCAACCTGATAGCGCCCGGCGGGGAGTAATTCGCCTCAGGAGTCTCAGCCTGTCTGTCTTTTCAAGGGGTTGCATGCCGCTCATGCTGTTTGCGCCGATGTGGATAGGCGGTGGGTTGAACATGACGGCCGGAAGATGCCCTCTGATTCCGCATAGGGGCAGGACATGGCTTCTCTCGGCCAATGATTGCTGGGAATGGAGAGCCTGCTTGAGGCTGACAGCGCGGCAAAGTGCCATTCATCTCTTATCTGCTGCATTTTTCCCCGCTGTGTCTTTTGCCCCGGATGTTTTTTGCCGAGGAGACCCTGCTTTCAAAAGAGTGTCTTGTCTGTGATCCCGAGCACGGAAATCCGTTCTCGTGCTTGCCAAGTGTGCTGGCCTCAGATAGGCGGTGAGCCATGACTCGTCTGACTGCAAATTCCCTTCTGTTGCTGGCCGCTGCCCTTTGGGGATCGGCCTTTGTTGCCCAGTCCACAGCCATGGAGGATGTGGGACCGTTTTATTTTACCGGTATCCGCTTCTTGATCGCGGCAATTGCCCTGGCTCCGTTTGCCCTGCGTGAGCGCAAGCTCCGGCCAGATCATAAGTTGACGCAAGGGCATTTGGCTAGGTTTGGTCTGATCGGTGCCGTCTTCTTTTTGGGCATTGTCATTCAACAAATCGGGATGATGACCACCACGGTCACCAATACGGCCTTTCTGACGGCCCTTTACGTGGTTCTGGTTCCGGTGATCGGCTTTGCGCTGTTCCGGGACATCCCGCATCCGGTCATCTGGCCTGCTGCCTTTGTGGCGCTCACCGGGATATGGCTTCTTGGCGGTGCAAGCCTTGACGCTTTGAATTGGGGGGACGCAGCTGTTCTGGTCTGCGCCGTGTTCTGGGCGCTTCATGTCGCGCTTCTTGGTCATGTTGGGATGAGCGGCGGGCGTCCTCTGGCGCTGGCCTTCAGCCAGTTTGCGATTGCCGGTGTTGCGGGCGTCGCGGGCGGTTTGGTGAGTGAGGACATCGGTCTGGCTCAGATTCAGTCTGCCAGCTTCGAGCTGTTCTACACGAGCCTCGTGTCCGGCTGCTTTGCCTTCACGCTGCAGGCGGTTGCCCAGCGTTGGACCAGAGCCGCGGACGCTGCCATTCTTCTGGCATCGGAGGCCCTGTTCGGAGCGCTTTTCGGAGCGGTTCTGCTGGGCGAGCGCTTGAATGGGCTCGGCATCTCTGGCTGCCTGCTGATCCTTTTGGCAATTGTCGCCGTTCAGCTGGTGCCGTTGATCAAACGTCCTGTTCGGGTCTGAAGCGGAGCTTCAGCGTTTGCCGGTTGCTTCGCGCAGATGGGCTGGCACCGGCCCGCAGCTCAGCCGGACCTCCTTCGGAACGCCCATTTCGTTGAAGAATGCCTGATGCTTTAACAGGCCGCAGAGTTCCCGCTGGATCGTCACGTGCCAAAGCGCTTCGCCTGCCTCGGCGATACGAAGCTGGCGGATCAGCCGTTCCTTTTCGTTCCTGATGTCCTCTTCAGCAGGGATCTGCTTCAGCGCCGCTTCCAGCTTCTTGTTGAGACGGGAGAGGGTGCCGATTTTCTCGCCCAGAATTTCCTGTTCCAGAGCGGCGGTGATCGGATCGGTCTCCTTCGCGCTGAAGGCCTTGGGCGGACGGACGCTCATGAGCCGTTCCGGTCTCCTGTTCTCTCGCGGCAAACGCGTGTGCGTGTTGAAGATCATGCAATGGCGGCAGTCAGGGCGCAATGGCTTGCCGCCGCCTGACGAGCCAGATGAGGGTCAGTGCCTTGAGGGCACAAGGCAAAGCCGCGTAGGCGATCGAGAGCGACACACCCGTGCTGAAGGTCATGTCCATGCCAGGCTGGTAGCCGGCGAGGCCAAGAAGCGGCAGCGCTATACCGGTGGACACGGCCAGCGCGCCTTTGGAAATCAGCGCCATCAGAGCAAACAGCCTTGAGGATTCTCCGGCAGCAGACCTCCGGTCAATGTGGTCCGCCATAAGGGCAGGGGGCAAAGCCAGATCTGCTCCGAGCGCCAGACCGGAAAGAGTGCATACAATGGCGTACATGATCACGTCCCCGGACCCGAGAAAGACAGCCCAGAAGAATGTGACTGTGGCCAAAGCCATGGAGATGCCCCAGGCCGTGACCTTTCCCTTCCGGTCCGCAACGGTCTGCCAGAGCGGCATGGCGGCAACGCCCGAGAGGAAATAGAGCAGAAGAAACGGTCCGGTCAGCTGACTGGCCCCCAGCTTGTCGCGAATGAAAAACAGTACCAGTACCGCGGGAATCGCGCTGGCACAGGTGTTGAGCGCATAGAGACCGAAGAACTGGCGCCGCCAGGGATCGGACAGGATCAAGCGCCAGCCAAAGCCGTGAGAGGGGCCGGTTGAGGCGTGGAAACTCGAGCGTTTCAGCCAGCCCAGGAGTACCACCAGCGCAACGGCTGAGAGTGGTAAGAAGCCGAGCGTCAGCACGCTAAAGGCCGCCTCTGGATCGGTATCTGCATCAAGCAGGGTAGGCGCAATTGCAGCTGCCAGCAGTCCTGCGAGGCCAAAGCCCTCCCGCCAGGCTGTCACTTTGGTCCGGGTGGATTCTGGAACACGCCAGGTTCCGCCCAACGCCTGAAGATTGATCGCGACGACCGAATAGCCAGTGGTGCAAATGAAGACAGAAACAGCCAGCGACAGGATAGGCGCATGTGGAAGGGGATGAAAGATCATCCAGAAACCGGCAGCAAGTGCTGCCGCTCCGAGACAGAGAATGGCGGGCCGATGTCTGTTCCAGCGGTCGCTGAGGCTGCCGATCAGTGGATCCTGGATTGCGTCGATGGCACGCAGCGCAAGAAGAACAAACCCGAGCAGGGCAAGTGGCTGCCCGAGTGTTCTGGCATAAAAGTCAGGCGCGTGCAGATAGACGGGCAATCCAGCAAAAGCCAGAGGGAAGGCCATCACCCCCTGCGCCATGAGCGCGCGGCGTCCTGGTGTTCCGTCCTGCACTTCCCCGCTCAGGAGCGTGATCCTACAAGCTTGTTCCGCAGGTCCGGATTTTGCGTGTTCTGCCCCAGCCAGATGGCAAAGAACCTGCGGGTGAACTCAGGATCCTTGATAGAACCAATGGTTTTGCCGCCGGAATAGAACACGGTGTTTCCTGCAGCATCACGAACACCGATGAGGGACTGACCTTTCGATACATTGGGGAAAATCCGGGTCATCCGTGCAACCCAGGTCTCGAGGACCGGCCCGTCCTTCATACCCTGACGCCGCATCTGTTTCGCCGTTTCCTCAGCGATGGCAGCGCCCTTGAAGTTCCGGAGATACGTCAGTTTCAGCGCAAAAGGGCCGTCGGGGCTGTATCTCCCTTGGGGAGCATAAAGCTCTGCCTCAAAAATGCCGAAGCCGAGGAAGGTCATCTTGCCTTCGCCTACGAGAGCCGCCGAAGGGACTGCTCTCGCGGCGGCGTTGAGTTCTGCGGCTGCGGGACGGGGCATCAGAGCAGCAAAGCTGAGTGCGAGCATGGCCAAAAGGAGAAATGCTGCATTTGTCCGGTGGCTCAAATGAGCGGCCTTTGTTTGTGCTGGCTTTTGCACATGGACCTCCTCGAAAACGGGATCAGTTTTGTTCTTACGAGGCAAGGCCGTCAGCAGATCTCCTGGCAAATGAAAAGGCAGCGTGGCGATGCCGCACTGCCTTCCAAGGTTTTTTAAAGTTCGGCGGTGCCGCCCCCGTCAATAGCCCGCGGCGTGGCCATCCTTGCGTGGATCCGAGCCGGCAATCAGCAGCCCCTTGTGCCGGTCGATCATGATGGCCTGACTGCCGCCGATGGGGCTGGCTGCCCGGTGGACGGTGTGGCCAAGCGCCTCCAGCCCGTCGATCGCACGTTGCGGGATCATCTTCTCTGCCTCCAGGGCGTAGGTCTTGAGGTCAAAGAACATGCGCGGCATGTCGATCGCCATCTGCACGTCCATGCCGTAGTCGACAATATTGGAGATGAGATGGGCGTGGCCGCAGGCCTGATAGTGACCGCCCATCACACCGAAGGAGAGCCACGGAAGGCCGTCCTTCAGCCCGAAGGCCGGGATGATCGTATGCATCGGGCGCTTGCCGCCAGCGATGGAATTCGCGTGTCCCGGTTTGGCCTTGAAGACCGCCCCGCGGTTATGCAGCAGAACGCCGGAGTTCGGAGCCAGAATGCCGCTGCCGAACTCGTTGAAGATCGAGTTGATGAAGGAAACCGACAGGCCATCCTTGTCGACGACTGTCAGGTAGATCGTGTCGGTTTGCGGGGCAAGGCTCGTCCCCGGCACTTGCTCCAGCCTGCGGTCTAGGCGGATCAGGCGCGAAAGCTGCGTGATGTAGTCCTCGCCGATAAGAGAGGTGTGGCAGGCATCCATGTAGCCCGGGTCCGTGACGAACTTGTCGCGGACCGCATAGCCGATGCGGGCGGCCTCCATTTCGAGATGAAGCCGTTCCGGGCCGAGCGGATCAAGGTTCGGCAGGTCAAACCGCTCCAGCAGGCCCAGGATGATCAGCGCGACGATGCCCTGGCCGTTGGGCGGCAGCTCGGCAATGGTGTGGCCGCGGTAATCGCGCATCACCGGAGAGACGGCGGTGGTGTGGCAGGCGCCGAGATCCTCGAGAGTCATCACGCCGCCGAGTTCCTTCAGCGTCTTGACGATGTCCTCGGCAACCGGACCAGCATAGAAGGCGTCCGCCCCGCCCGACGAAATGGCGCGCAGGGTCTCCGCAAGCCTCGGGAACTTGAGGATCGAGCCGACTTCGGGGGCTTCGCCGTCTACCAGATAGGCAGAGGCGGCGGCGGGATTGGCGGCGAGCTTGGAAACGTTCTTCTCCCAGTCCCGGTTGACACGGGGCGCGACCGGGAAGCCGTTTTCCGCATAGTCGATGGCCCGGGTGAACAACTTGTCGAAGCTGCGGGTGCCATGGGCCTTGAGCAAGGTTTCCCAGGCCCGGATTGCGCCGGGAACCGTGACTGCATGGGGGGAGGTGGGGGAGAGCTCTTCAACGCCGCGTTCGGCCAGAAGCTCCGGCGTCAGTGCGCGCGGCGAGGCGCCCGAGCCGTTGAAGCCGGTCATCTGCCCGTCCGGCTTGGTGACGATGGCAAAGCAATCGCCGCCGATGCCGGTCATTTGCGGCTCCACCACGGCCTGCACTGATGCTGCTGCAATGGCCGCGTCGACAGCGTTGCCGCCCGATTGCAGCACTTCAAGCGCGGCGCTGGTTGCCAGCGGATGGGAAGTGGCCACGGCGGCCTGGCGGGCAAAAACGGGCGAACGCCCGGGTGCCTCGAAATCGCGTCTCACAGTAGTCTCCAGACTGTTTCCTTCAGGGAGGAAATGCTTGGTTGATTTGGCCAGTGGTCCGTGCGGGTCCGGTCTGATAGCCCTGAGAAAGACGCTCAGGCCGGGCAGGGAGTTGCCTCCAGGTCCGGGTTCATCGATAGGCCCGCACAAATCGCTGCGGACAATTAGTAGGGAGAGAAGTCATTATGCGCAAACTGAACCTTTCAACGGCACAGCAAATCATTTCTGCCGCTTTCGAAAAGGCGGAGGCGCTGGGCCTCAAGCCGCTGACCGTTGCCGTCATGGATGACGGCGGCCATCTTGTCGCGCTGGCCCGTCAGGATGGGTCGTCGATCCTGCGTCCGCAGATCGCCTGCGGAAAGGCCTTTGGCGCCTTGGCAGTCGGCACCGGCACCCGGTTCCTGAACACGGCAGCGGAAGTGCGCCCGCATTTCGTCCAGGCGCTGAATGGCGTTGCGGGCGGCGCCATCGTGCCGGTTCCGGGCGGTGTTCTGGTGCGCGACAGTGCTGGTGAAGTGCTCGGCGCCGTCGGCATCACCGGCGACACCTCGGACAATGACGAGGCCGCGGCCCTGGCCGGGATCGAGGCTGTCGGTCTGGAGGCCGACTGCGGCTAACGCCTCCTCCTCCGCGCCGTGCCGGACGAAGCAAAGCGGAGATCCGGGACCTCAAATTTGCGGAAGCCCGTGGGGTTGGTCCCGGCTCAAGGCCGGGACGGCCCGGAGGAAACGCGTTAGGCGTCCTCACATTCGGACAACAAGAAATCAGGCGCCGGATTTTTCAAAAAGACCCGGTGCCCGATTTTGGGAGGGCTGAAGATCAGTCCCGCAAACGCACGACGATGCCGTCGTCATCGTTGCCGTCGTCCGGGCCCTCATCTTCCGCGCCACCATCCAGAAGCCCAGCCTCTTCCGCCGGATCATAGTTCCGGGTCAGGCCCAGCTCTTCCGCAGGTCCCCGGCCTTCCATGGCGCGCTGGTAGTTGTTGATCACGCCCTTCAGCTGGACAATCTGCTCGTTGGCCGTGTCGACCTGGATCTTGTATTTCTGCAGCTTCTTGTTTTCCTCGATCAGCTCTTCCATCCGCTCGGCGAATTTGACGTTCTGGTTCCGCTCGTGGTTCAGGTCGGTGAGGGCGGAGTTATAGCGCAGGTTCAGCTCGCGCAGCTTGGCATTGGCGGAGACCAGCTCGTTGCGGTCGCGCTCGTGGTTCTTCTGGGCGTTGGCCAGATGCTGCTCGATCTCCTGCATCCGCCGGACCAGATCGCGCTTACGCTCCTTCATGGTCTGGTTTTCCTGGGAGAGATCCTGCAGGGCCTGGGCACCGATGCGCCGCTGGGAGGACAGGTTCTCGATTTCCGCGTTCAGCGCATAGACCTCGTTGTCATGCTTGCGCTGCTCCTCTTCCATCCGGGACTTGCTGTAGGCCAGCTCCTGATTGGCCACGTCCAGATGGGACTTCAGGTCGATGTTCTCGTTGCGGTAGTCCACCAGCTGGCGCTTCAAGGCTTCCAGCTCGCCGGTCACCTGGTTGTTCTTGCGGATTTCCTCTTCCAGCAGGGCCGCGCTTTCCGAAAGGTTCTGCTGCAGCTCCTTTTCCCGCTTACGGATCTCGTCCAGATCCGCCTGCAGACTGTCCGCCTGCTCTTCCGCTGCAGTGAATTTTGCCTTCATGCTGCCCAGAGCGTCAGCCAGCTCCGTTGCCCGGCTGTTGACCAGCACCAGTTCGGCGCTCTGGGCGCGGAAGTCCTCGTTGACCTTCTTGTTGTTGTCGCGGATGGAGACCAGCTCGTTGCGGGCGGTCTCCAGCGCCGTGCGGCTTTCCGTCAGGCGCTTGCGCAGGGAGTGGGCCTCTGCCTGGGCCTCTTCCAGCTGGTTCGCCAGCGTGCCGAGCCGGTGGTTGGCGTCCAGAAGGTCCGTGGAGATCTTGGCATTTTCCGACTTGAGACGGATTTCCGTTTCCACCTGAACCCGGGAGGCCTCGATGAATTCGGTCATCATCTGCAGCGAGTGGCGCGATTCCGCGGCCATGGCATGCATCTGCTCCACGCCCTGGCTCAGGTTGCCGAGACGGCTCTTCAACCCGTCCAGCTGATGCATCTTCTCCTGCATTTTCAGCGCGAAGGGCGAAAGGTGCTGAACGTTGGAGGTTTCCGGTCCGGATGTGCCGCTGGGGTCCATCTGCCCGGCCATGTCCTCAGGCGCCGCGTCCTGGCCCTCCCTCTGATCACTTCCGCCCTTTGCCGATTTCGAAAAAATACCCATTCCCAGCTCCTGCCCTACGCATCACAACGGCTGCACTGCAACGGCAGGTTTTCCTGCCGTAGGGGATGGTAATCCAATTTACGCCACAGTCAGAATCGAACCGGCGCAATCCGGTTAATTTTCCGTTAATGCCAATGATAAAAGAGATAAGTTGTGTGTTTTCATTGCAAGTTTTGCGGGTGGTAAATGTGGAAGGCTGTGGGATAAACCGGGGAAAGATGGGGAACTTTGCGTAAGGATGGACTGGGACCGACATCCTCTCGGCGTCGTCCTGCTCTCGATGCGGGGTCCAATCCACGCTTCGGCTCTGGCCGGAGGTCGGTCGTTCGCTGGGTGATGGCCTGAAACCTCAGAAGATCTCGTTGCTTGTGGAGATGGGCATTGGATCCCCGGTCGAGCCGGGGATGACCGCGGGGAGGGGCTCCTCCTCTCCTCCTCTCTGCACTTGATCGGGGATCCAATCCAAAGTTGTTCCGGATCGAGCTATCGGTTCAGGTCCTCGTACAAGTCCCGCCATTCGGGATTGACTGCTTCGATGGTCTGGATCTTCCAGACACGCGGCCAGCGTTTGAGTTTCTTTTCCCGTGCGATAGCAATGTCTGGCGCGTCGAACGTTTCATAGTAAACCAGCCTGGTTACGTTATAGAGCTCGGTAAAGCCTCTGTTGGCTTTACTCCGGTGTTCGTGCAGTCGCCGTGCCAGATCATTGGTGATGCCCGTATAGAGTGTTCCATGCTGGCGGCTGGCAAGAATGTAGACGTAATACGCCATACCCGATGGTGTGCTGTTCTGCTTGGCCGATCAAGTCAGAAGCCTCTGTTTTCCGGCTCCTCTCGTCCCTCGCGGCGTCATCCCGCGCTTGACGCGGGATCCAATCCACGTTTCGGCAGTTGGAAGAGGTGGAGCGTTGGTAGGGCGCAACCTATGAGCTAAGTAGCTCTTTCCTGTGTGGTGGAGAGGGGCATTGGATCCCCGGTCAAGCCGGGGATTGTTTGTTTACTGCAGTGTTATGATGGGGTGCTCTCCCGGCCCCTAAACTGCCGGGAGAGCAGTGGCAGGCGACCGTGCGGGGATCGGGTTTTCACCCGCAGTCATCATGGCTCCCTGCCGCTTCCTTTTCCCGCTTGGAGAGTTGATTGGGCCGCTGTCCGCACGCCCGCAAACAATCCGAAGCACGCGAAGGATACCACGCTCATGAGGTT
>NZ_JACYXI010000004.1 GCF_014842915.1 Roseibium litorale
GCTTCCTTGTCTTAAAGATCAGCGTACCTGCGTAACTCTTACTCCAAACCCCAACCTTCCGGTCAGAGCCTCGCAAGAACAACGCCGTCCACGCTTCCCTTCCTTCAAATCCTAATTGTCAAAGAACTCTAACCCGTTGGGCTAGATCGGTTTTCCATCTGCGCCTAAGCGAAAATCAGAAGACCAGAACCTCCGGAGAGGCCCGGAACAGAGCCGCCTTATCAACTATCCTAAGACCGTTGTCAACGCTCAATTCCAGTAATTTAGAGCGCAAGGCCCTGTCGCCAGCGACGTTGCCGCCGTCGATGAACCGGGTTATAGGCCCCGCCCCACGAACCGTCAACTCCTAAAACAAACTTTTTCAAACTTTGAAAAATCCCCCAACACTCACCCTGTGGACAAACACCCAACCAACACCCCAAAAACCAACAAAAACCCTCACAAAAAACCCAAAACATAAACATCCACAGAACCTTAACCCACAGTAAGAATTAGCATCCCGGCTTGAGCGCAAGCACGCTGGCCAGTCCGCCTGCCGCTGCAATGGCTGCAATTCCCCGTGCTTCGCCGGCTTCTTTTTTCAAATCTTTTTTCAAATCGTCCTTCAAGCCATGGAATAGGCGCACCGCAAGAATAGCTCCGGACGCCCCAATCGGATGGCCTCTCGCGAGCGCACCACCTTCCAGGTTCACTGTCGCCGGGTCCCAAGCCAGATCTTCAAGCGTTGCCATGGCCTGCGGGGCATAGGCTTCCATCAGCTCCAGCCGCTGATAGCGGGAAGGGCTGGTCCCTTCCCGTTTCATCAGCTCTTTGATGGCCAGCGTTGGAACAAGCGCCGGCTGATCTGGATTACCTCCAAGGGACAGGCCTGCTGTCACCTCCATGACCTGCCCCGTCAACGCCGGCTCTTTCCGGACCAGATCTCGAGCGAACTCGTCACTGGCGATCACGAGAGCTGCAGCAGCATCTGCTTCCACCGCCGTAGCTGCTGACAGGAGAGCCGTCTCACCTGCCCCGGCAAGAACCGGGCTGCGCAAGGCAACAGCCCCAGACAACAAACGAGTAAAGCTGTCCCGGGCGAGAGGCTCAGATTCCGGTCCAACCCGAACCAGTTCTCTTGAGAACAGCCCGGCAGCTTCTGCGGCCCTGGCCTTGGCATGGGAGTGAACCGCATAGGAGGCCTGATCTGCCCGGAGATACATCCGGTCCCTCGCAAGACGGCCTGCCGCCTCTGCCAGGTCCGGGTCTTCGAAGGGAGCAGGCGCAAAAGCGGGGCGCGTATAAGGAACAGGCGCCAGATCCGGCGAGAGCGGGCGGTGCGCACGCAAGGGCGAGCGGGAAAAACTCTCCATCCCCCCCGCGATCACACAAGAGGCCGCCCCGGATTCGATCAGACGAACCCCAAACAGGATCGCATCCAGACCGGAGCAGCATTGCGTATCAAGGGTCAGCGCGGGAACAGTTCTGGGAAGACCGGCGCGCAGGGCTGCCAGCCTGGCCGGGTTTCCTCCGCCATAAAGCGCATTGCCGAAGATGACGTGATCGACGGCGTCGCCAGACAGGCCGCACTGCGCCAGAAGAGCCTTGATGACCGGAGCGGCAAGCTCGTCCGCCTGCAAAGACTTGAAGGCCCCTCCCCTCGGCGCAACCGGTGTCCGCAGACCTGCCAGGATCACCGCCTTGCTGCTCATACCTTCAGCCCCTCCGGAGCGGCTGGCGGAGTCTTGCCCTCAGTGACCATCGCCTCCAGCTGCTTCAGGTCGATCTTGCCGCCCGGTGTCAGCGGCATTGCGTCCAGAAACAGAAACGCCCTCGGTGTCCGCGACCGTCCGAGTAGTGTGAGACAATGACGCCGCAGCCCGGCCCCTCCCAGTCCGGACCCCGTCTCCGTTTGAACCACGGCCACGAGAGCGGCTCCGCGCACCGGGTCCCGCTTTGCAACCACAGCCGCAAGGGCAACATCCTCATGCGAGAGCAGCACCTGCTCGACCTCCTCAGGATAGATGTTGAGCCCTGAAGTTATGATCATGCGCTTTTCGCGCCCAGCGAGATAGAGGAAGCCGTTTTCATCAAGCCAGCCACGGTCCCCGACGGTCAGCCATCCATTCTCGCGGGCAATTTCACTGCCGCCGCCGCAAATATAGCCATCGAACAGCATGGAGCTGCGCACCCAGATCGCTCCGGTCTCACCCGCTGGCAGCTCTTCCTGGTTTTCGCTGCGGATGGAAATCCCGACACCATAGGCAGCCCGCCCCACAGAGCCGTCCGGCGGATTGTCCTCGGGAGCGGAGATGGTGATGAAACTCATCTCTGACGCGCCATAGAACTCCACCAGCCGGGCACAGGGGAAAACCGACGCCATAGCCCTGCGGTCCGCTTCGCGCCATTTGGCGCCACTGGCAAGCACGAGCCTGACACCCTCCGCCGCACCGCTACGGCGCAGCTCTCCCGCCATGTAGTGGATCTGGGTTGGCGTGGCATAAAGAACGGATGGCCCTTCGGCCCGCAGACGCGCAGCCAGCCAGCGCGGATTGAAGCGCTCCGCGATTTCCACAACCGCTCCTGATGCGATGCCATGAACCGCTCCATAAAGGTGAAGCGAATGCACCATGTTGCCTGGAATGAGAACGCGGTCAGCTTCGCCGATTGCAAACTCCGCCGCGCTGACGGCGAAGCTGTCGAGCCAGGACCGGTGGCTGCGGCAATAGCCCTTCGGATCGCCGGTGGAGCCGGAGGTGAAGCCTGCGTAGAAAGGGGCATCTGCGGCGGGAGCGGCCCCGGCTGCATCCGTTGGTTCTCTCAAGGCAGTGCCCTTTGCCATGAGCGCCGGGAAGCTTCTCTCATCAAGGATGACAGAGGGCCGGGTTTGCGTCTCGATCCACTGGCGCCGCCGGTCCGGCCAGGCCGGATCATAGACCATGGCAACCGCTCCGGCCCGGGCAGCCGCAAAGAAGCCGATGAGAAGCCGGATGGGGTCTTCCAGGTACAAGGCGACCCGCCCGCCTTCCGGCAGGCGGGACCCAAGAGCCCGCGCAAGACACAGGATCTCATCGCTCAGCTGCCTGCGGGTGAGCGTGCGGGGGCCACAAGACAGCGCCAGCCGCTCAGGATCCGCCTCCGCCAGCGGCTGCACACTCTCGCCGACATATCCCATGGCGGATTGATCCAGCCAGATGTCCGGCTTCAGGAGCGGGACAGAAGCGCGCTCGGCAGGCCGCGCGCAACGGTTTCGGCCACGGCGGCGGCTACCACGACCTTGAGCAGATCCCCAGGCAGGAACACAGCGCTGCCCGCAGCGGCCTTCGCAAGGCTCATGTCCGCCAGGAAGGCGAGGCCTGGAATGCCGAAGAGATAGACAACCCCGATGCCGCCAACAGTGGCGGCAAGCGCCGCGGCAGGCAGGACCCGCCAGGACGCCGTCTTCTGCATGATCAGCCCGGCGGCAAGCGCTCCGAGCGGCCAGGCAAGGATGAACCCGGCGCCGGGAGACTGGAAGACCGCCAGGCCACCACGGCCACCGGCAAGAAGCGGCGCACCAAGGGCGACCAGGAACAGGAAGAGAAGAATGGAAAGGGCACCGCGAACCGGGCCAAGCATCACGCCGGCCAGCATGATGCCGAGGGTCTGGGCGGTTACAGGCACGCCACCGGCAACCGGGATGGCCAGCTTCGGCAAAAGGCCAAGGGCAGCGGTCAGAGCAGCATAAAAGGCGATCTGAACCAGAGTACGGTCATTCATGCTCATTTCCTTTTCCGGATCAGCCGGCATCCAACACGCTCCGGCATCCCTCAGGTTATTGTCCGCGCGGGCAGTGCGCCGGGATTGTTATCCGCCAGGCCATCTGCACTACCCCGCGCCGTCAGCGCTTCGGCCACATTGTCGGCCATGGCAAGAGACTGCAGCATGAACGGCCCCATCAGCCGCCAGCTGCCACGCTTGCCGGTGCGGGCCTGATAGGCTTCGCGCAAGGAGGAATATACACCGAGAAGCACCGGCGCAAATCTTAGCACAAGGGTGACCGCCAGAGCGGGCTTGCGGGGGGAGAAGCCGAACCAGCCGAGCGGCGCAAAAAGCCGCATGACGGCCTGAAGCATGTCATCCATCCGGGTGGTGATGGTCACGAGATTGGCCAGGAGGACCAAAGCCGCCAGCCTCTCGACCGAGACAATGCCTTCCCAGATGTCTCCGGTGATTGCGTGCAAGGCAAAGATCATTGCCAGCATGAGAGCCATAGGCCGCAAGGCTCTGAGTTCACCAAGCCCCCGCGTGCCGAGGCTCGCGTAAAGCCCCAGCACCAGAACCAGCACGGCACTCAAGACCGGAATGTCCTTGATGGGAAACACCGCCATGCTCACAACCGCCAGGCCAGTCAGCTTGAGCCAGGCCGGAAGCCGGTGGCACCAGGACCGGCCCGGCATATAGAGAGAGATCACAAGTCCTCTCCATTCAGCGGGGCCGCGGCCCGGACCTCAAGATCCACCTCATAGGCGGGTAGAACCTCCGCAGGCGGTCCGTCCATGCGAATGCGCCCCGCTTCCAGCCACACCACCCTGTCATAGGATCGCAAAAGGCTGAGATCGTGGCTGATCATGACGATCTTCTGGTCCAGCCCGTCCAGCAGCCTGTGGATCCGCCGGGAGGCCAATCCGTCCAGAGACGACATGGGCTCGTCCAGCACCAGCAGCCGGGGCTGCATCACCAGAACGGCAAGGATGCAGATCAGCTGTTTCTGGCCCTCGGAAAGTTCGGCAAACGGTTTTCCGGCAAGATGAGCGCATCCATGCTGAGCGAGAAAGTCGAGCGCTCCGGCCCGGGCCGTCTGTTTGGCCTCACCAAGCTGCGTCAGCCCGAAGGCGATCTCTTCTTCCACCGTCGGAAAGATGGCCTGGTGATCGGGGTTCTGGAACACGAAGCCCACATAGCGCGGCAGTTCGGCCAAAGCCTGTTTCGTTTCTGCACCGAAAACGCGGACGCTGCCCCGGGAGGGAAGGCGAAGCCCGTTCAGGAGACGGATCAGGCTGCTCTTGCCCGATCCGTTGAGGCCGACGAGACCGATGCGGCGCTCAGACAGGCGAAGGGAGATATCCGTGAGCACCTGACGATTCGACAAGGTCAGGCTGACACCCTCCAGCAGCGCATAAGGACTGGCGTCAGGATCAAAGGCTGCGGCGGCGCGGTTCTGCTGCCGTTTCCGAAAGAAAGCCATGTCTCGCGCAAGATCCTCGTTGTGCAGGGCGGAACATCCGCCCGACGCTTATTCACATCTTGCAATGAATTGTCAAAACGCGAGGCTAGTCAGGCTACCGGGCCCGGCAGATCCCGCGCCTGAGGCCGGGGATCCGCCAGCACCTCCGCAACACGGGTTACGGCAGTGCGGAACTCGATACCGCCTGCGATCGATCCGAGACACAGCCGCATGAAGGGCGCGGGCCTGCGGTCCGATGCCTGGAAATACCGGGAGGAAAGGCTTGCAACACCTCTGCGCCGGAGCTCTGCCTCCACGGCCCCCGGATCGGTTTCCGGGTCAAGATGCAGCCAGCCGAACACCTTGTCGGGTCCGCCTTCGAACCGCCCGCCGCCAAGCAGCTCCCGGGTCATCTCAAACCTCGCCTCGTTGGCCCGGCGCTTTTCCTGCAGAACGCGCTTCAGCGTTCCGTCGGCAATCCAGCCGGATACGAGCTCGGCCGTGATCGGCGACGCCATCCAGGTGCTTTCGCCGATCAGATTGCGGACAGCGTGACCGTATTCCCTCGGAACATGGACAAAACCGATACGGCTGCCGGGAGAAAGCAATTTCGAGATGCTTGCGATGGAGGCTGTCAGTTCCGGCGCCAGTTCACCGATGGCGGGCAGCTCCTCGCGCACGAACGGCGTGTAGGGATCATCCTCAATGATTTTCAGCCCATGCAGTCTGGCAACTTGGACCAGTTCCTCCCGCTCCGCCAGGGTCATGGTATGCGTGGTGGGATTGTGCATGTTCGGCATCAGGAACACACCCCGCACCCCCTCGGTACGGGCAACCCTGCCAAGCGCCTCCGGATCCATGGCCAGAAACCGCCCGTCTACGCCACGGCGCATGGGCACCGGAACCAGTTTCAGGCCAAGATGCGGGGCCGAATTCAGAAGGGACGGATAGGTGAAGGTGTCAACCGCAACCGCATCCCCCTGCCGGAACAGAGCCTGCAGCAGAACCTGAATGCCATGCTGCGCGCCACAGGTGACCGCGATATCCGAGGGATCTGCAGACAAGCGGAACAGCTGGAACAAACGGGCCCCCGCTTCCCGGTGATGCGCAAGACCTTCCGAAGGCACGAAACCGTTCAGCCGTTCGATACCTGGCGTGCGGGACAGCCGGGCGAGCCCTTTCGCAAGATCCGGATTGAGATGCGGAAAGGCAAAGTTCCGGGCCAGATCCAGCTCCCCGGCCCGGTCTTCGCGCGGGATCAGGGGTGACGCCTCGATTTCCGCAGGCGCTACAAAGGTGCCTCGCCCGGTCTCGCCACGCAGAAGCCGCCTGCGCTCTGCTTCTCTATAAGCACGGGTAATCGTGCCCAGTGTCACGCCGAGCTGATAGGCAAGTTCCCGCTGGGGCGGAAGCTTCGTGCCGATTGCCAGCGCCCCCGAGCGGATATCTGCCTCCAGAGCATCTGCAACGGCAAGATAGATCGGCCCGGAGGCAGTCGAAATGTCTGGGCACCATATTGTCATGAATACAATAAATACATTGACGAAAACAAAGATGCAAGCGATTGCTTTGTCATCATTAATTGTATCGATTGTATCTCATTATGGACACCGCTGCTCTCGCTGCCTTCGCCCTGTTCGTTGCCGTGATGACCGGAACACCCGGCCCAGGCAATCTGACCTTCATGGCCATTGGCGCTACCTCCGGATACCGCACGGCCTTTCCGGTCATTCTGGCCTCACAGATCGGCTCCATCTGCCTGAACCTTTGCGTTGCCTTCGGTCTCGGGCAAGTGATGGCGCAGGGCGGAACCCTTGTGACGGTCTTCAAGGTCCTGAGCATGGGATATATGACCTATCTGGCCTGGCGGATCATATCGCTGAGCATCAAGCCCAAGGGAACCGTAAGTCTGCCGAGCTTCTGGGAAGGGCTCCTGATCCATCCGCTCAGCCCTAAGACCTGGGCCATGAGCCTGGTCGCCTTCACGACATTCTTTGCCGGCAATGGTCTCGGCCTTGGTGAAAACGCCCTGATCCTGACGGGGGGCTTTATCACGGGCGGCATGATCTCCCACTCCATCTGGGCGCTCCTTGGCGTCTCGATCCTTTCCCTATTGGGAGAAGGCAAGGCGCTCCGGATCACGACCGTGCTGATGGCCGCAGGCATGCTTGCGGCCACCGCCTGGGCGATGCTGCTCTGAGCAGCAAGCGCTTACTCTTTATCTGAGACGATACTGTCGCAGCGATGCTCCAGTTGGGCTCTTAATTCGCGCCGCCAGCTCTCATCCAGACTGCCTCCCAGACCAGTCCGCGCATAGAGCCCAGCATCGCGAAGCAGCGGCTCAGACAAATGGGCAAGGTCAGCACGCAGCGGGTCCCTGCGGAAAGCCAAGCCCAGGCGGGACATAAGGGATTTCAGGGCAGTCTTGATCAAAAAAGGCATAGCACGGCCATTCTGCCGAACAGGTGTGTCCGCAGTCATTGGGGAGATACTCCAAAGGGTTGCGGCAAGAGTAATGGCGGAATAGGATCTGGCTGACCAACCAAAATTCCGCTCACCTGCATAAGGAGAGCTTATGCATGAACCAGCCTCTTCCTCCCCTTTCGGCAATCCGCGTATTTGACGCGGCCAGCCGTCACCTCAGCTTTACGCGTGCTGCCGATGAACTTGGCATGACCCAGGCTGCGGTCAGCTATCAGATCCGTATTCTGGAAGAGAACCTGGGGTTTCAGGTCTTTGTGCGCCTGCCCCGGCGCATTGAGCTGACGGAGCGGGGTATCCGCCTTGCCCAGCGTGTCACCACATCCTTCGCGGATTTGAGGGAGGCATTTTCGGAGGTCAGAAGCAACACCGCGTCTCTGCTGACCATTTCCAGCAACACGACCTTCGCGATGCGCTGGCTGTCGCAACGCATTCATTTCTTCGAGCTGGAGTATCCGGATCTCAACGTCAGGATCATGCCCTACGGGCCGGCCTCTTCCCCGGAGTTTCAGAGTGCAGACGTGGTTTTGGCCGCCTGCTATCCGCCACCGCAGGACTGGCACAAGATTGCCATTGTCCGGGCCAATTGCACACCGTTGCTTAGCCCGAAGCTGGCGGCATCTTATGGCCCCATCACAAAGCCGGAGGACTTGCTCCAGTTTCCGCTTATCGACGCGCATGATCCCTGGTGGCAGATCTGGTTCGCAGAAGCGGGCCTGCCGGATATGGACTTCAGCCATCTGCCCTCTTCGCGCATGGGATCACAGGCACTGGAGGCCAGCCGTGCCATTTCCGGTCAGGGGGTTGCAATCCTGACCCCCTATTTCTGCAAGGAATCCCTGGAGCGGGGCGAGCTTATCCAGCCCTTCGAGCAGGTTTCGGAAGTCGAGGGAGAACACTGGTCGCTGAGTTATTCCAAACTCAACGGCCGGTCCCGGAAGGTCCAGCTGTTCCGGGACTGGATTCTCAGCGAATTGCAGCGCGATGGAATTCTCATGGAAAGGGCAATGGCCTAAGCCCCTGAGCTTTATTGGCTGAAGACAATCGTCTTGTTGCCGACGATGATCACCCGGTTCTCCATGTGATACTTCACGGCACGGGCCAGAACGCGGGATTCAATATCGCGGCCACGGGCCACAAAATCCTGAGCGGAAAGCGAGTGGCTGACGCGCTCCGCGTCCTGCTCGATGATCGGACCTTCATCAAGATCCGCGGTCACATAATGCGCCGTTGCACCGATCATCTTCACACCGCGCTGATGCGCCTGATGATAGGGCCGTGCGCCTTTGAAACTCGGCAGGAACGAGTGGTGGATGTTGATCACCTTGCCGAACAGACGCTTGGACACAGTGTCGGAGAGAACCTGCATGTAGCGGGCAAGCACCACGAGATCAGCGTCGGTCTCGTGAACCAGCTTCAGCAAACGTTCTTCCTGTTCAGTCTTGTTCTCCTTGGTGACCGGCCAGTGATAGAAAGGAATACCCTGGATTTCAGCGGTCTGGGCGCTGTCCTCGTGGTTGGACACGATGGCGACAACCTCCGCGTCCAGCCAGCCGACCCGGATCTGATAGAGAAGATGCAGAAGCGCATGGTCGAATTTGGAGACCATGACGATCATCCGCGGCCGCCGCGACATGTCATTCAGGGATGTTTTCATGTCAAAACGGGAAATCGCCGGAGCCAAGGCGCGCTGGAGGCTTTCCACTGTCGCGTTTTCGGGCGCCACGAAGGCAATGCGCATAAAGAAGCGGTTCGTCACCTGATCCCAGAACTGATTGCTCTCCGCGATATTCGCACCCAGATCGGCAAGCTCGGTGGTGACGGCTGCAACGATACCTGGCTGGTCCTCACAGGACAGCGTGAAAACAAAACGATGGTTGGACACTTCTTCTTCTCCATGACCGCACTGGCCGGTGCGCGGCGCCTCTCTTCCCCCAGCTGAGCCGGACAGTCAAGCAGAACAGCCCTTAAGCTGGCAGCATCCCCGCGCCGATGAGATGCCCGGCGCCGCTGGAAATTAACAAAAACTCACCGGCTCAACGCCAATTTGATGCAATTTTAACTATGTTTGTCACGATTAACTTAACCAAGCCGCGCGAGAGTCCCTCCTGGGAAGGGACGATTGATTGGAAGGGACCGGGTCATGAAACTGCCCGCCAAAAACCTCGCGTGTATTGTCGCTGCGTCTCTGCTTCTGTCCGGATGCGCGGGCTGGTTCTCAAGCAGCGATGTCGCCTATCACGACACACGCTGGTGCGTTCCGGGCAAGCTCAAGCGTGTCATCAATCGCGTTGCAGACCGCTATGGCCATGTCACCGTGACCTCGACCAATCGCTGGTGGCTGGAAAACTGGTGGAAGGGCGGCGCGAGCAGCTCCTATCACCTGAGCTGCGACGCCGTTGACTTCAAGGTGCGCGGCAACCCCAGCTCCGTCATTGCCTTCCTGAAGGCGCAGAAGGAAGTCGGCGGCTACAAATATTACCGCTCCGGCCACTACCACATCGACATAGGCCCGCGCCGGACCTGGTGACGTGCCCATCTGAAGTTCGAAGGAGCCCCGGGACCAGCCAGGCTGGCCGTCTCAGGCCAGCTCACCAAGCTCCAGCGCCATCTCCCAGGCAACCGGATCGTATCCGAGCAGGGTCTTGACCTTGCCTTCCGCAATCGGACGCTTGATGGCCGAGGGATGCTCCAGCATGATCTCAATGGCAGTGTCCGCGCTGGTCACGCCGTCCTTGATGTCCTCATCCAGCTTCCGCCAGGTGGTGCCCTTGCGGTTCAGAACCATTTCCCAGCCGAACTCGTCAACGAACCCACGCAATTTGACCGGATCCACGCCGTCTTTCTTGTAGTCGTGGAAACTGTACTCGACACCAGCTTCCTCAAGAAACTTGCGGGCTTTCTTGACCGTATCGCAGTTCTTGATGCCGTAGACTTTCATGCCAGACCTTCCTCCAGTTTGCGCCCGAATCGGAGCAAACCTTTGCCTTTCACTCTTGAGGTTTCAACCCCCCATGACGCAGGCCACGTTCAGATGGCGAGCTTGCCCGGATTCATCAGGCCATAAGGATCCGCAATCCGCTTGAACTCCGGCTGCGGTGCATCGACCCTTTTCCAGCCCGCGTTGTTCAGCACATAGGTATGCGGATTGGAAACCTGCGCGCCCAGCGCCTCGATCCGTGCCATGACCTCGTTCAGCCGCTCATCGGTGGAGTAGCTCACCAATGGCAGGGCGGAACAGGTTACCCTGCCAAAACGGCGCTGAAACTCCAGATGCAGCAGCACCTCATCGCCAAATTCGGTAGCCACCTTGTCCACGATCTCCAAATTCGAGCCCGGCGGAAACCGAAGCTGAAGGTAGGTGATCGCGGGGTCGCGCTTGAGCGCATGGAGCGTCGTATGGTTCCAGGTGTATTCATAAAGCGGGCCGTAGCTGCCATGCCCTTCGAATGCGGCAGCCTGTGCCTCCTCAGCGCGCCGCTCAAACACCATTTCGCCGCCAAACTGCGCAGCCAGATGAGCCATGGCACCGGCCTGGGGCTCGCTCACCATGATGATCGCTGCCGCCTTTCCTTCCGGCACCAGCTTGCCCACACGGCCCAGCTTGGGTGGAATACGCTGATCGAACACCGAGACCAGCTTCTTTGCGATGCCGTCAGCCTCGGTGAAAGCCTGACCGAAAGCAGCAGCTTTCTTAAGGTCCGGAAAGGCCACGATCCGTTCAGCCCAGGGATGGGCCGGCGCCAGCGGTACGGTTACGGAGACGATGATGCCGTTGATGCCATAGGCGTGGAGCACCTTGAGGACGTCGGGCCCATCCAGCCGGATCAGCTTCGGCTCTTCCTCGACGGTCACAACTTCCACCGCCAGAACGGCTCCCGGATCAGCAAGCTGCCCCCAGGTGCAGGACCCGGCCCCAGCAGCCCCACCGGCAACAAAACCGCCGATCGTCGCCTGTTTCCGCGTTGAAGGATAGAACCGCAACTCCCAGCCCATGGGCGCCAGCGCCTTGTCGATCTCCAGCATCGTTGCCCCTGCCTCGAAGGTACCGGCGCCCGGAAAGACATCAACCACGCGATCGAGGCCAGCCATGTCGATGACGAGCCCTCCCTTGAGAGGAACGGCTTGTCCATAGTTGCCGGTCCCTCCCCCGCGCACCGTGACAGTGCTGCGGGATTTGGCTGCAGCTGCCGCAACTTGCATCACATCTGCGATCGTCTTCGGCCGGACGACCAAATCCGCCCGGCAGCTTTCCAGCTCCCGCTTCAAAATGGGAGAGAACCAGAAAAAATCCCGGCTTTTGAGCCGCAAGGTTGCTGGATCACTCGCCAGTTCCAAATCCTTCAGATCGGTTTCCAGCTGGGACGATATGGACACGTAATGGACTCCAGGCTTGTCATGAGCGGCACCTGCCCTTAGGGAACAGTCCCGAGCCAGGCATTTTCTCGTGCTGATGAAGCAATCTACGCGCCAATCGAAAACCTGGGCGCGGTTCCCTGGAACCTAGTGTATCAACTATCAGAGAACGATCCCCAACCTGGAAGCCACATTGCATGAGCAAGCAGATCAAGCACCCGCCCAGCAGCGGCCCCCTGGAGCAACGCATCCGGCTCGCGTCCGGGCTGGTTTTGTTTTCATTTGCGCTGATGCATTTCCTCAATCACACCCTGGGCAACATATCCCTTGAGTGGATGGAATGGGGACTGGGGCTCTTCGGGATCATCTGGTACTCGGCCGCCGGAGCCGTCCTGCTCTACTCAGCGCTTCTGACCCATGTCTGTCTTGCGCTGTGGAAGACCGTCAAGCGCAGAACGTGGCGTATGCCGGTTTGGGAAGCATTGCAGCTCTGCCTTGGTCTTCTTATTCCCTATGTGCTCATCAAACACATTATCGTCACCCGTGGCGCAACCATGCAATTCGGCTCGGCCATCGGCTACAAGTACGAGCTGTTCTCGCTTTGGCCCGGCAGTGCCATCCTGCAAAGCGGTCTGCTGGTCATCGTCTGGCTGCACGGCTGTATCGGCCTGCATTACTGGCTGAGGATGAAGCCATGGTACGCCCGTCTCCGCACGACGCTTGCCTGCATTGCTTTGCTGATCCCCATTCTTGCACTCACCGGCTGGACCTCCGAAGCGCGGCGGGTCATCCTCAACGGCAAGGGCTTCACGGCAGAAGGCATTGCAAGCCACACGGGCCAGACCAAAGGACTTCCGTTCCTGACCGTTGAACAGAAAGCCGCCCTGCTGCAGCAGGTCGAGATCGTGCGAAACGGCTTCTATCTCCTGGCCCTTGCCCTGCTCGTGTTCATGATCGCGCGTCACGTCTACAACGCCTTCTCGCGCAAGATCACCATTCAATACCTTGACGGCAGGACGGTGAAATCAACTCCTGGCCCAACCCTGCTTGAGATCAGCCGGATGAAGAGTATCCCGCACATGTCCGTCTGCGGCGGACGCGGGCGGTGCTCCACGTGCCGGACCCTGATCCTCTCAGGTCAATCCGGGCTGGCGCCTCCCAATGCCATCGAACGGCAGGTGCTGAAGCGCATCGATGCCCGCTCCAACGTGCGCCTTGCTTGCCAGTTCCGTCCCGTCGACGACATGGTGGTGCGGCCTCTCTTCAATGCCACACGGCCTCTGGTCCGCGAGGGAATCTACGACCGCTACCGCTGGGGAGTGGAGCAACAGATTGCGGTCATGTTCATCGATCTGCGCGGGTTCACCTCGCTCAGCGAGGGCAAGCTTCCCTTTGACGTGGTTTTCATTCTCAATCGCTACGTGGACGGCGTCGTCCGTACAGTTCAAAAAGCGGGCGGCATGGTCGACAAGGTCATGGGCGATGGTGTCATGGTTCTCTTCGGAGTGGAAACCAACCTCGCGGAAGGTGTCACCTCGGCCCTTGCCGCAATCTCGGCCCTGAATTCTGAACTTGCGCAGGTGAACGAGGACCTCAAGGGCCATATCGACAAACCACTGCGTATCGCGGTGGGCATGCATGCCGGCACCGTCATTCTGGGCCGCATCGGACTTGAGGGACGCGGCGGCGTCGCCTCCGGCCTGACCGCGCTAGGGGATGTGGTCAATGTGGCAAGCCGCCTGGAAGGCGTTGCAAAAGAAGAAAATGTTGTCGCCGCGATTTCTCACGATGTTTTCGACGCAAGCGGCTTCTGGCCAGACAAGCCCGGAGTCACACGCCATGTGACCGTTCGCGGCCGGCAAGCGCCTCTCGCCGTCGCATGTATCGCGGATATTCGCCAGCTATCGGTCCCCACTCCAATGCCGGTCAGCAGATCAGCATAATTATCAAGGACATAATCTTGCTCATTCCGCCACGGAAGGATACGAATGATGTGAACTCGCCCTGAAACTCCGGCGCATTGCAGCCCAACTGCATTCCAGTGGACGGGAATGGATCCGTTGCAGAGCTCACCGGCCGGAATTCTGTGCGAGGTTGAGAATGTCCGATTAACCGGATCAAGCATGCGAGGGGTCATGAGAAACTTCGGAAAGAGTTTTGCCGCAATCATTTTAGCGGCCAGTGCAATGGTTCCGGCAGCACATGCGGAAACGCTGAAGTTTGCTTATCAAGGACCTCTGACGCAGTTAGATCCCTACAGCTTGAATGAAACTTTCACGCTTTCGATGCTCGGAAACGTCTACGAAGGGCTGATTCGCCGGAACGAAAAGCTTGAGATCGAACCTGCCCTTGCAGAAAGCTGGGAACTGATCGAGCCGACCCGGTGGCGTTTCCATTTGCGCAAGGGTGTGAAGTTCCAGAACGGGAACGACTTCACTGCCGAGGACGTTCTTTTTTCCGTGTCACGGATGCGCGGAGAAGGTTCGGATCTGGCGTCCCGGGTCCCCAAAGACGCAAAAGTTGAAGCCATCGACGACTACACAGTCGACTTCGTTCTCTCTTCGCCAAATCCAATCCTGCCTTCCGAATGGGAAACCATGTTCATCATGGACAAGGACTGGACGGAAGAACACGATGCGGTGAAAATCACCTCCGCTGCCGACACGACACCCAACTATGCCAGCCTGCATGCCAACGGCACTGGCCCCTTCAAGATCTCCATGCATGAACCAGGTGTTCAGACCACCTTCGAAAAATTCGATGGCTGGTGGGATACGGCAAGGCACAATCTGGACAAGGTGGAGTTCACCCCCGTCAGCTCCGATGCGACCCGTGTTGCTGCGCTGCTCTCCGGGGAAATGGACATGGTCTATCCGGTGCCCGTGCAGGATCTGAAAAGGATCGACAGCAACGACGGCACCCGTGTCATGACCGGGCCGGAACTGCGCACCATCTTCCTTGGCATGGATCAGATGCGCGATGAGCTGCTCTATTCCAGCGTCAAGGGCAAAAACCCGTTCAAGGATGTCCGCGTCCGCAAGGCCTTCTACCAGGCAATCGACATTGAGGGGATCAGCCAGAAGATCATGCGCGGCATGTCAACGCCATCCGCGCTCATGATTTCGCCATTGCTCTTCTCCCGCTCCGGCGAATTTCACCGCTATCCGTACGACCCAAAGGCAGCGAAAGCCCTGCTGGAGGAAGCCGGCTATCCAGATGGCTTCTCCGTCACGATGGACTGCCCCAACGACCGATACGTCAACGATGATGCGATCTGTCAGGCCGTGGCATCCATGCTGGCGCGCGTCAACGTCAAGATCGACCTGAACGCGCAGCCAAAGGCCAAGTATTTCGCCCGCATTCTGCCTGCAGGCGGTTACAATACCTCCTTCTACATGCTGGGCTGGACACCGCCGTCCTTCGACAGCTGGAACATCCTCGCCGACCTCGAAGCCTGCCGGGATGAGAAGGGCAATGGTGGCGCCTTCAACATCGGCGGATATTGCAATCCCAAGGTCGATGAACTGGCAAAGCAGATCCTCGTGGAGAACGATCCAAAGACCCGTGATGATCTGATCGCCCAGGCCTTCACGCTGACCCAGCAGGATGTTTCGCACATTCCCTTGCATCAGCAGAGCCTTGCCTGGGGCGTTTCCGACAAGGTCACGCTCGCACAGCGCGCCGACGATCAGTTCCTTTTCCGCTTCGTGACCAAGAACTGATCTAATACGCACGTCCGCTTCCGGCATTACCGGGAGCGGCTGCCAGCTTCAAAACACGCAAGGTCCAGATGCTCGGTTTTGCCCTCCGCCGCCTTGTTCAGGCTCTGATCGTGATGCTTGCGGTGGCCCTGATCGCTTTTTCCATGTTCCGCTTCGTGGGAGACCCGGTCAACCAGATGGTGGGACTGGAGACCAGCATTGAATCCCGTGAAGCGCTGAGAGAAAGCCTTGGGCTGAACGACCCGCTGCCCGTCCAGTTCGCCCGCTTTATCGGCAACGCCGTGCAGTTCGACTTCGGCACGTCCTATCAGTTCCGCCAACCGGTCGCAGATCTCTTTGCCAAGCGTATTCCGGCAACCCTGGAGCTCAGTTTCACGTCAGCGCTCTTCGCATTGATTGCGGGAATTCCCATGGGCATCTACGCCGGACTGAACCGGGAGTCCTGGCTCTCCAAACTGTTCCTGTCGGTGTCCCTGATCGGCATTTCGCTGCCGACCTTTTTCATCGGTATTCTGCTGATCTTTCTGTTTTCCGTGACGCTTCAGTGGCTGCCGAGTTTCGGGCGGGGCGATGTGGTGGAGATCGGTTCCTGGTGGACCACCGGGTTCCTCACCGTCTCGGGCCTCAAAGCCCTGATCCTGCCGTCTATCACGCTCGGCCTCTATCAAATGACTCTGATCATGCGGCTGATCCGCGCCGAGATGCTGGAAGTCATCCGCACCGATTACATCAAGTTCGCCAGGGCCCGCGGCCTTAGCAACAGGGTGATCTATCTGCGCCATGCACTGAAGAACACGCTGATCCCGGTCATCACCATCACCGGATTGCAGCTCGGATCGATCATCGCCTTCGCCACCATCACCGAGACGGTGTTTCAATGGCCGGGGATGGGGCTCTTGTTCCTTCAGGCGGTGCAGAATGTCGATATTCCAGTCATGGCCGCCTATCTGATCCTGACCGCCTTCCTGTTCGTGTCGATCAACTTCATCGTCGACATTCTCTATTTCCTCATCGACCCGCGCCTGCGGGTGAAACAAGCCTGACGGAGAGGCATATGCGCCGCTCAGGACAAGACCAGACAAACCCCGCAGCAAGACCCGTGCTTAATCGAATACTGGACAGCGACCTCACCCACTCGTTCCTGCGCTCGAAAGTGACCGTCGCCGCAGCAACAGGAACCCTGCTTTTCTTTCTGGCGGCGCTTCTTGCTCCGCTGATCGCCCCGCATGACCCGTTTGACCTTGCGGGGCTTTCCATCATGGATGCCCGCATTCCACCGGTCTGGATGGAATATGGCGAGCCCCGCTTTCTGCTGGGCACGGACGATCAGGGCCGCGACCTCCTGTCGGGCATTCTGTATGGCTTGCGCATTTCGTTGATTGTAGGCGCCTGCTCGGTCTTTGCCGCGGCAGCCATAGGCATTTTCCTGGGACTGATCGCAGGTTATGCGGGCGGAAAGACCGATGCCCTGATCATGCGTATTGCCGATGTGCAGCTGACCTTTCCGGCCATCCTGATCGCCCTCCTGGTCGACGGCGCAGTGCGCGGCATCTTCGGCAATCTCGACCGGGAAGTGTTCTCCTTCTGGATCCTGATCTTCTCCCTCGCCCTGTCCTTCTGGGTGCAATACGCAAGAACCGTGCGCAGCTCCACTCTGGTGGAAAAGAACAAGGAATATGTCCAGGCAGCCCGTGTGACCGGAATTCCGTCCATCATCATCATGGTCCGTCACATCCTGCCGAATGTCCTTGGTCCCGTTCTCGTGATTGCCACCATCAATCTTGCGCTGGCCATCGTGACCGAGGCGACCTTGTCCTTCCTTGGCGTCGGCATGCCCTCCACCCAGCCATCCCTTGGAACGCTGATCTCGATCGGCAACGATTTCCTCTATTCCGGCGAATGGTGGATCGCGATCTTCCCCGGTATTGCGCTTGCCCTTCTGGTGCTGAACGTAAACCTTCTGGGTGACTGGCTGCGTGACGCCTTGAACCCGAAACTCCGCTGAGAGACCGGTTATGAGTGTCTTGTCGATCGATAACCTGACTGTCAGCTTCCCCGGCCGGAAGTCCACCTTCACGGCGGTCGAAGGCGTGTCCCTGACCCTTGAGGCCGGCAAGATCCTTGGCGTTGTGGGCGAAAGCGGCGCGGGCAAGTCGACGGTCGGCAATGCGGTCATCGGCCTGTTGCAGGAGCCGGGCCGGATCGCCGCCGGTGAGATCCGTCTGGATGGCGAGCGGATCGACCAGATGCCGGAGGCCTCCTTGCGCAAGCTGCGCGGCAAGCGGATCGGCATGATCTTTCAGGATCCCCTGACGTCGCTCGATCCGTTGCAGACCATCGAAGCGCAGCTTGTCGAAACCATCCGGGTGCATCTGCCGCTTTCACCGGCGCAAGCCAGACAGCGGGCACTGGAGTTGCTGAAGGCGGTTGGCATTCCCGGAGCAGAAGAGCGTCTTTCCCAATATCCGCACCAGTTCTCAGGCGGCATGCGGCAGCGCGTGGTGATCGCGCTTGCCCTTTGCGCCGAGCCGGAACTCATCATCGCCGACGAGCCGACAACGGCGCTGGACGTCTCCATTCAGGCACAGATCCTCGAACTGCTACGAAAGCTCTGCCGCGAACGCAGCGTCGCCATGATGGTCATCACCCACGACATGGGCGTGATCGCCGAACTGACCGATCAGGTGGCGGTCATGTACAGGGGCAAGCTGGTGGAGCATGGGCCGACCGCACAGGTCCTTGGCCACCCGAGCCACGCCTATACGAAAAGCCTGATTTCTGCGGTTCCAAGGCCGGATGTCCGGGTCGAACGCTTTCCGAGCGTGTCTTATATCGAAGAGGCTGCGGCGCCCTCCTCCACCATTGATCTGTCCACCCATTGGCTGGGCAAGACGCGCAATTTCGCTTCCGCCGGCGGACCGCTTCTCAGCCTCTCCGGCCTTTCCATGCGCTTTGAGACAAAATCGTCGGTCTTTCCGTCCCGGCGGCGCTATTTCGATGCGGTCAAATCCGTCTCCTTCGACATCATGGAAGGGGAAACCTTCGGCCTCGTGGGCGAGTCCGGGTCCGGAAAGTCAACCATCGCACGGCTGATCACTGGGCTCTATCACCCGACGGGTGGCTCGATCCGCTTCGCGGGGCAGGAGTTGACGGCCTTGAAGGAACGCAGCCAGATCCTCGCCATGCGGCGGCAGATGCAGATGATTTTTCAGGATCCGTTTTCCTCGCTTAATGCGAGGATGCGGGTACGCTCCATCGTCGCCGAGCCGATCAAGTTCCACCGGCTGGCCTCCTCCAACGCGGAAGTCCAGCAGATTGTCGGCGATCTTCTGGATCACGTCGGACTGGGAGCGGCGGCTGGTGACAAGTTCCCGCATGAGTTTTCCGGCGGCCAGCGGCAGCGCATTTCGATCGCCCGCGCTCTTGCCACCCGCCCGCGCTTTCTCGTCTGCGATGAGCCGACGTCCGCGCTGGATGTGTCGATCCAGGCCCAGATCCTCAATCTCCTGAAGGATCTGCAGGAAGAGCTGGGGCTGACGATGCTGTTCATCAGCCACGACCTCGCCGTGATCCGGCAGATGTGCAACCGGGTCGCCGTGATGCGCAATGGCGAGCTTTGCGAACTGGCGGACTGCGAGAGGCTGTTTACCTCCCCGGAGCACCCCTACACCCGCCAGCTTCTAACCCTGATGCCCTCCATGGAACTTCTGGCGGCATCGCCACAGGGCTGATTCGCCGGGCGCAGGGCAGGGCTTATGCGCGGTCAAATCAGGCCTGAGCCGTCGGAACTCTTGAGCGCAGAATCCTCTTTGCACGAAAAACCGGAGAAGAGATCGCTCCCTTCTCCGGCGTGCGTTTCAGGCAATGCTCAAAACACGGAGGCGACCTTGAAAACCGGCAGGTCTTTCAGAAATTCCGTAGGGGCATTTTAGCACTTTCCCGCGGTTTCTGAAGACCCCCAACGCTCAAATCAAAGGCAGTGCATGCCGCCACGTGCAAACATGCTTTGCAGCCCGCCTTATTCTTGGCCGATCCTTCCTGTTTACGGATCGGGAATCATAGCGACAGTGTGCCGCGACTGGCATACAAGTCAGCTCCTACCTGCCATTTGTCCGCAAGGCACGCAGCTACTCAGGTAATTGAAGTCTCATGCCTCTTTCCGTCATCAAGCCGATGATCCGAAACCCCGCCTGTTTCGGGCTGGTTCTGCTCCTGTTGCCGCTTCTGTCCGCGGCGTTCGCCTTTTATGGCCAGGAGCCGGTGCTTCCTGCCGCTGCCGCACTGCTTCTGGCGGGAACGGCTGCGGTGCTCGGAGGAGCCGGGCTTTTTCAGGCAGCAAGAGCCGGCGCGTTTCTGCCCTTGGACCTGATGACCTATGCTGCGGCTCTGTTCTCCGCCATCGGAGCTGGACTTGCGGGCTGGCTGACCGGACAGCTCGAAATCGCAGAGCCGCTTGCCCTAACGGCCGCCTGCCTTGTGACGCTACGCGCTCTTTGCCGGACCGCAACGAGCACCGAAACGGTTTCCGCCCGCATCAGCCTCGATCTGCATGACCCTCTCTCCTGGGAATATTTGCAGGTGCTTACGGGGGCCGTTCTCGCCCTGATCGCAGGCCTTGCCTGGGGTCTTGTGTCGGATCCCGCCTCAGGCATCAGTGCCGGTGCTGCCGTTCTGGCCGTTGCCTGGCCTTACACGCCAGAGCTCCTCCGGCGCATGGCGGCAAAGGCCGCAGAAACGCGCGCTGCCGGTTACGGCATCGAACTCTACGGCCCGGATGCTCTTCAGAACGTGCAATCGGTTCGCGCTATTGCCTTTGACCGGCACGCGCTGCTGGCAACGGAAGAACTTGTTGTGACCGATGTTCACGCCTTTGACCGCAGGCAAGAGCCGCTTCTGGCTGTGGCTGCGGCGGCAGAGCGGCATGCGACCCATCCAGCGGCCCGCGCCATCCGGTCCATCGCCGCGGACTGGCAAGTGCCGGAAGGCGCTCCCGAAGAGTTCGAAGAGGTTCCGGGCCTTGGCGTTGTGGCCATGCTGGGCGGGGAGGCGATTGCCGTCGGCAACCGCAACCTTATGCAGGAGCTGAAGATCGACAGCTTTACCGCCACATCTCTCTGCCGGTCTCATGAAGCGGAGGGCAAGACCTGCCTGATCGTTGCCGCCGGTGGCCGCGCTGTCGGCATGCTCGCCCTGCACGTGACGATGCATCCGGATAGTCCGGCAACGATTGCCGCCATCCGTCACACGGGACGCAGCACCACCCTGGTCTCCGGTGCCGTCGAGACAAGCGCCAACGCCTTTGCCAAACAGCTGGGCATGAGCGCAGCCATCGCGGACAAGCGGCCGCAAACGCGCCTCGCAAGTGCTGGCGGGATCGCGGCCTCGGAGCCTGGCCTGTTTGTGACGCCGGAACCGGGCAACGGGCTTGTGGTCTATTTTCTGGGTGGCAGCGTAGCCCCCGGTGCGCTTCTGGCCCGCATCCACCCGGCCCTCGCCGCGTCGCCCCTTCGCCATTTCCCCTTCCTTCTGGATGCCGCGCAGGACAGCGGCAAGCTGTCCAGGACCCTGCTGATGACCCAGGCCAGTCTTTCCGGGCTCGCGGCTCTTGTTTGCTGCTTCCTGGTGCTTCCGGTTGCCGCTTCGCCCTTTGTTTGCGGAATTTGTGCAGCAGGCGGCAAAGCTCTGGCAGGCAACTGGCTGCGGAAAAACAGAAACGCTTGATTTCGGCAGCCAAGGACTGGACAGAAGTCTCTTTTGGGCTTTTCCCGCCTTTACAGATCCCCGTCGGGTGAACTTAATCATGGTCAATGCGGCCAAAGCGCCGCCACCTGACTGGGAGAGGTTTCATGGGTGACAAGAAGGAGCATCAGCTGCGCTCCAGAGCCTGGTTCAACAATCCGGACAATCCAGGCATGACGGCGCTCTACATCGAGCGCTATCTGAACTTCGGCCTGACCCGCGAAGAGCTGCAATCAGGCCGCCCGATGATCGGCATCGCCCAGACGGGCTCAGATCTTTCCCCCTGCAACCGGCATCATCTTGAACTGGCCAAACGCGTGCGCGAAGGCATCCGCGAGGCTGGCGGGATCTGTTTCGAGTTTCCGGTTCATCCGATCCAGGAAACCGGCAAACGCCCGACCGCAACTCTCGACCGGAACCTAGCCTATCTGGGCCTGGTGGAGCTGCTCTACGGTTACCCGATCGATGGCGTGGTTCTCACCATAGGCTGCGACAAGACCACCCCTGCCTGTCTGATGGCGGCGGCAACCGTCAACATCCCGGCCATCGCCCTGTCCGTCGGCCCGATGCTGAACGGCTGGTACAAGGGCGAGCGCACCGGCTCAGGCACAATCGTCTGGAAGGCCCGCCAGATGATGGCCGCCGGAGAGATCGACTACGACGGTTTCATGGACATTGTCGCCTCCTCTGCCCCCTCGGTGGGGTATTGCAACACCATGGGCACGGCGACGACGATGAACTCGCTTGCAGAAGCCCTGGGTATGGAACTGCCTGGCGGAGCTGCCATACCCGCCCCCTACCGCGAGCGCGGGCAGATCGCCTATGAAACCGGCCGGCGGATTGTCGGCATGGTGCATGAGGATCTTAAGCCCTCCGACATCATGACCCGCAAGGCCTTCGAGAACGCTATTGTCGTCAACTCAGCCATTGGCGGCTCGACAAATGCGCCCATTCACCTGAACGCCATTGCAAGCCACCTGGGCGTTCCGCTGGACAATGACGACTGGCAGGACATCGGCCACGACGTGCCGCTCATGGTCAATCTCCAGCCTGCGGGCGAGTATCTTGGCGAGGACTATTTCCATGCAGGCGGTGTTCCGGCGGTCATCTCCGAACTGATGCGCCACAACGCGTTGCCCCACCCTGATGCAGTAACCGTGAACGGCAAGTCCATCGGTGACAATTGCCGCGGCATTGTCACGGATCTGCCCGATGTGATCCTGCCCTATGACGAGCCGCTCAAGGAAAGTGCTGGCTTCATCAACCTGAAGGGCAATCTCTTCGACAGCGCGATCATGAAAACCAGCGTGATCTCTGAAGAGTTCCGCAACCGCTACCTGTCGAATCCGGATGATCCGGAAGCCTTCGAGGGCCGGGCCATCGTGTTCGAAGGGCCGGAAGATTATCACGACAACATCGACAATCCGGAACTCAACATCGACGAGCATTGCATGCTCTTCATTCGCGGTACCGGACCCATCGGCTATCCGGGCGGCGCGGAAGTGGTGAACATGCAGCCGCCTGCGGCCCTCATCAAGCGCGGCATTCATTCGCTGCCCTGTATCGGCGACGGCCGCCAGTCCGGCACCTCCGGCTCCCCCTCGATCCTGAATGCCTCTCCTGAAGCCGCTGCCATGGGCGGGCTGGCTCTGATCCAGACGGGAGACATGGTCCGGATAGATCTGGGCAAGGGAACGGCCAACATTCTGATTTCAGATGAGGAACTTGCCCAGCGCCGGTCCGATCTGGAGGCAGAAGGCGGGTTTGCCGTGGCCGAAAACCAGACGCCCTGGCAGGAAATCCAGCGCTCCATGATCGACCAGTTCGACAAGGGCATGGTGCTGAAGCCTGCCGTCAAATACCAGGATGTCGCGCATACCAGAGGCCTGCCACGCGACAACCATTGATCAAACTGCGCCAGGTGTGAGGCCGTTGAAAAACAGTCTCGCGCCCATTGCCTACTTGACGATTACGTAAACGGTATGATTGGGTTCATCCCAACCGGCGGGCAACACCCAACAGGAAAGCCGGATACCTAGGAGAGCGGAAGATGAGCCTGGAACAACTGACGGAAAGCGTGCGGAGCAAGGTCGCAGGCGGAGGCATCGAGGAGAGCGTGAAGTTCAATCTCGGCGGCATGGGAGCGATCTTCATTCAGGGTTCGACCGTCACAAACGAAGATGCGGACGCTGACTGCACCGTCACCATTTCTCCGGAAGATCTCGCTGATCTTCTGTCAGGTGACCTCAACCCGACCGCAGCTTTCATGAGCGGCAAGATCCAGGTGGAAGGCGACATGAGTGTCGCTATGAAGCTGGGCAGCATCGTCTGACGCTTACCGCGTCCAAGAGTTTGCAGAAACATACACGCCGGCCCCAGTGGGGCCGGCGTTTTCGTTGCACCAGAGGAGGAGCTATCAAGCGGCAAGAACACCGTTCTTTTTCGCTGTATGTGTCGCGATCAGATCCATGATTGGCGGGGACAGGGCGTCATAAGGCTCAAGCCCGAGTTCGCGCAGGCGGGCGCGGATGCCGTCCATTTTCGCTGGCGGATAGCCGGATTCGATGATGGAGGATACGAAAGCCGCAAATTCCGGCGGCGACCAGCCGTCCTCGTTCGAAAGCTCGGTATGGATGAAATCGAGACCATAGAGCGGATGCTCTGTGTTCTCGATCCGCCCATACATGTGGACGCCACAATCCTTGCAAGCGTAGCGCTGGATCGGTGCGGCGGGATTGACGATCTCCAGCTTGTCGGCATTGGCGATCACGGACACGGAATCCCTCGGCACCACCGCGATCTGGCTGAAAACAGCCCCGGCCGGCTTCCAGCACTTCGTGCAGCCGCACACGTGATTATGCGCGCTCTGCGCGGAAATCCGGACCTTGACCGGGTTTGACTTGCAATGACAGGTCAGCGTGCCGCCCGCAAATCCGGGCTTTGCCGGCGGATACCCGTTGTCCACCTGCGGATGGATCTTGACGCTGCTGGGCGGCGGCGCTGACGGCTTCCCGTCTGCTCCTCCAAAAATTCCAGATAGAAATGACATGAGAACGCACCTCCCTGCGTGTTTGGGTTCAGACTGAGACCCGGGACCTTGGCGCCGCTGCCGTGCTCACTTTCCGTCAGGAGGCCGTTTTTCCTGCCTAAAGAGGACCACTGGAGCACGCTGGCACTTCCAGTCATCACAAACATTAGGAACAACGCCCAAACAGTCACAAGAGATACATAGGTGTGTATTTGCAGCC
The DNA here is from genome assembly GCF_014842915.1 of Roseibium litorale. GTDB lineage: Bacteria > Pseudomonadota > Alphaproteobacteria > Rhizobiales > Stappiaceae > Roseibium > Roseibium litorale. The sequence goes on from NZ_JACYXI010000004.1 coordinate 24,732, forward strand.
CGTCACAATGCGTAAAAATTCTATTTTATTGTTCCCCGGCAAATACTTGCAGCAAACTTGATACATACTCAGGGGAATTGGGCCAGAGAGCCGTCCCAGCGGTAGACAGTCCGCTGCGCGCGTCCCTGCGCCATTGACCTGGCCGCGCGTCATGCCACTATCTGACAGCTAGGCATAGGGAGTGACGGAAATGAATGGCGGGACACTCAACCTCCGGAAGGCGGTTGCCGAAGATGCGAAAGGCATTACGGAACTCGCCCGCGACGCGTATCAGCATTACATTCCGGTCATCAACGCCACGCCTCAGCCCATGCAGGCAGACTACGCGGCTTTGATCAGGAAAGATGAAGTCTGGCTTGCAGGAACCTCAGACCACCCGGATGCGTCTCTTGTCCTGCGCCTGGCGGCAGATCATCTGCTTTTATGGAGTATTGCCGTTGCGCCGAGGCTGCAAGGCAGCGGCTTTGGCAACCGGCTGCTCGATTTCTGTTTTCAGCGGGCCCGTGACCATGAAAAACCGGAACTGCGCCTTTTCACAAATGCGCTGATGACCTCCAACCGCCTCTGGTATCGACGCAGAGGCTTCACCGAAACCAGCCATGAGCAGATCGGTGACAAGCTGGTCGTCCATATGAGTGCGCCGGCAGCCGAGGCGTAACGTTTCAGGGAAGAATGATCTTTCCCCACTCCCACTTGTGCCGCTAACCTCACCACATCAAAAATCGCCGGGAGGAAACAGGCGCTATGGTTCATGCACTGATCATTGGTGCGGCCGGAATGGTCGGGCGGAAGCTTGCGGAGCAAATCGCACAAGAAGGATCACTGAACGGCAAACCGCTCAGCAAACTGAGCCTGGTTGACATCATCACGCCAGCCGTACCAGCCGGAGCACCGCAGGACACCAGTTGCAGCGCCTGCGACTTTTCGCTGGAAGGCGAAGCGGAAAAACTGATCGCCGACCGTCCGGAAGTCATCTTCCTGCTGGCCGCTATCGTGTCGGGTGAAGCGGAAGTCGACTTCGACAAGGGCTACCGCATCAATCTCGACGGCACCCGCCGCCTGTTTGAAGCAATCCGTGCAGCCGGCGACGACTACTGCCCACGCGTTGTCTTCACATCTTCGTCTGCCGTTTTCGGAACGCCGTTCCCGGATCCGATCCCGGACGACTATCTTGCAGCTCCACTGACCTCTTATGGCGTCCAGAAGGCCATGAGCGAACTGCTGCTGGCAGATTACAGCCGCAAGGGCTTCCTGGATGGTGTGGGCCTGCGTCTGCCGACCATCGTTGTCCGTCCGGGCAAGCCCAACAAAGCTGCTTCCGGTTTTTTCTCCGGAATCATCCGCGAGCCACTGAACGGCCAGGAAGCTCTGCTTCCGGTGGCTGACGACGTTCTGCACTGGATGGCCAGCCCGCGCGCGGCAGTGGGCTTCCACATTCACGCAGCAGGCGTCAGCGGCGAAGCTGTAGGCCCGCGCCGCAGCATGACCATGCCCGGACTTGCGGTGACAGTTGCGGAGGAAATCGAAACCCTTCAGCGCTTTGGCGGAGAAAAGGCCGTCAAGCTGATCCGCCGGGAGCGGGACCCTGTTATCGAGAAGATCGTTGCGGGCTGGCCGCGCAGCTTCGCCCCCACGCGCGCGCTAGAGCTTGGCTTCAAGGCGGACGACAGCTTCGACGCCATTGTGAGAGCCTACATCGAAGAGGAAGGCATCAACGTCTGATCACTTCCCCCTGCGCGGCCGCTCACCAACATAGGCCGCGCGGGGACGGATCTGATCCGGCAAACGGTATTGCTCCAGCGCATGGGCGATCCAGCCGACCATGCGCCCGGCGCAGAAAATGACCTTTCCTGCTTCTTCCGGCAGACCGAGCTGCCTTTGAATGACGGCAAAGGCAAAGTCGATGTTGGGTGCCAGACCGAACAGCGCCTCCCCAGCCTCCACCAGGGCGGGAACAAGCTGCGCAAACTCCCTGTCTCCCTGAACACCCGCTGCAAGCTGCAAAAGACAATCACCGCGCGGGTCCCGGCCCGAATAGATTGCATGACCGAACCCGGCCAGCGGTTCTCCCCGCTGAAGCATGGCGCTCAGTTCTCTATCGGCGTCTTCCAGAGACCGAACCCGGTCCAGCCAGGCTGTCACCCGGTCAGAATGAGCGCCATGACGCGGGCCGCTGAAGGCGCCCAGGCCGGATATGAGCGCCGCATGCAGCGGTGCCCTGGTTGACGCTGCGCAGCGCACCGCAAAGGCACTCGTGTTGAACTCGTGATCGGCAGCCAGAACAAGCGCCGCGCGCAGCAGCTCGGCTGCCGGCCCCGCAGGAACATTCCAGGCCCGCGCCAGCTGCATGTGCACGGGAGACGCGTCAGGCTCGCGCCGCCCAAGCAGCGCGGCGCATGAGGCCCTGACCAAACCCGCGCCTTTGTCCCGCAGAAGGGCAGGGGACTGCGTGTAGGCGGCCCGGTCCTGCAAGGGCCAGGCCGCAAGCGCAGTCATCAGCCGTTCCATGATGCCGAGCCCTTCCGGCAAGGCTGGAAGCGTTTCTGGTGCTGGGCGCGAAAAAGGATCCGTCCCGCACTCCCAAAGCAGATTGGCAACGGCCTCAAGACTGAAGCTTCCGGCTAGCTCGACCGCCGAATGACCGCGATACCAGGGGCCATCCTCAGCAATCATCGTCAATGAGGTGGTGAGCGCCGATGGCTGCGAACCTGCGGGGACGGGCCCCAGGCCTCCCAGAACCGGTTCTGCCCTTTGCCCCTGCAATTGGCGGATGTCTGCCGCGTCATACCGCCTTTGCTTGCCTGGACCAGGCACGGAGCGGATCAGCCCCCGGCTGACATAGGCGTATAGCGTCGCGGGGCGGACACCAAGTTCGGCGGCAGCCTCACGGGCCGAAAGATAGACAGGTTCGCTCATATGTTGATTGTATTTATCAATATTGATCCTTGCAACAAGTCCGTGAGAACTGAAAGGGACACAAGACAAGGAGAGATGACATGACCCTCGCGTTTCCGGCCCCCGGCCTTGCCAATTCAACGGCTTCCGGCCTTGAAGGTGTGATCGCTGCCGACACGGTTTTGAGTGAAGTCGATGGCGCAAAAGGGCGGCTTATCCTTCGCGGCAAAGCGATTGAAGACCTTGCGGGACATCTGAGCTTCGAAGAGGCAATCCGCTTTTTCTGGGACGGGCTGGTCACAGACAGAAATGCCCCCCTTGCGGAACGTCTCGCACAGGCGCGCAGGGACGCCTTTGCCCTGGTGCCCGTTCTGGAAGCAGCCCCAAGAGACCTTCCCGTCTATCAGCGCATGCGTCTCGGCCTCTCGGCTCTGACATCAACCCGGCATGAGGACGATGCCGCGGCCATCTGCGGTTCGCTGCCCGTCTTTCTCGCCGCCTCAGCGCGCATAATGGCCGGCGTGAAGCCGGTTGCGCCGGACACGTCTCTCACCATCGCGCAGGATATCCTGCAGATGCTGACCGGCAGGCAACCGGTCGAGCGGGCGGCCAGTGCACTGGACCGGTATCTGGTGACCATCCTCGATCACGGTCTCAATGCCTCGACCTTTACTGCAAGGGTGATCGCCTCGACCAAGGCGGACATGGCCTCGTCGATCATCGGCGCCATGGGCGCTCTGAAAGGCCCGCTTCACGGTGGCGCGCCGGGACCGGTTCTTGACATGCTGGACGCCATTGGCACGCAGGACCGGGCGCAGGACTGGATCCTGAACGAGCTGAAACAGGGGAGCCGCCTTATGGGGTTTGGCCACCGCATCTACCGGACACGCGACCCGCGCGCCGACGTTCTGAAGGCAGGTCTCGCTGAACTTCCGAAGGAGGATGGGCGCATCGCCCTGGCGGAGGCGGTGGAAGCGGAGGCCCTTGCTGCCTTGCGGGTCCACAAGCCGGACCGGCCGCTGGAAACCAACGTGGAATTCTACACCGCCGTGCTGCTGGAGGCTGCGGGCATTGATCGCAGCCTGTTCACGCCGCTGTTTGCGGTGGGGAGAAGCGCCGGCTGGTGCGCCCATGTGGTGGAACAGCAGCAGACGGGCAAGCTGATCCGCCCGGCCTCCCGCTACACCGGTCCGATGCCGCAAGCTTGAAGATCAGGGGAACCGCCTCAAACACCCTTCTTGTAGGCCATGCCGATGGTGCGCGGGCCGGTTTCCTTGAACCCGAACTTCTCGTAGAGCCTGTTCGCCGGAACATCGGCGAGCAGGTTCACATAGGCCGTGTCCGGCACATTGGCAGCAATGTAATCGCTCAAGGTCTGCATGATCAGCCGCCCGTAGCCTTTGCCGTGATGTTCCGGACGCACAACGATATCGACGATATGCACGGCCAGAGCGCCATCGCCAACGATGCGGCCCATGCCAATCTCTTGTCCGTCGAGCTCCAGCACGATGCAGTAAAGTGACTTCGGCAGTCCGGCCTTTGCCGCCTCCAGGGAATAGCCGCTGAGACCTCCGGATCTGCGCAGATCGATATAGGTTTGCGGATCGGGAAGACGCTCGACGATGTGAGGCTGCACGGCTGATTCTCCTGACACTTTTCCGGAGGCGGAGCTTTGCCGAAATGCAGACGGCCTTCAATGCAAAAGGCCGGAGCAATGCCCCGGCCTTTGTCTTCTCATGATTGCCTGATCAGCGGTTTGTCAGGATTTCCGGTCCCATCAGGCTGTAGGGCAGCCAGGTAGACAGGGCCGGGACATAGGTCACCAGGATAAGGAACAGGAACAGAATCAGCACGAAGGGCGCAGCCGCCCGCACCACCTGAACCAGGCTCATCCCCGTGATCCCGGAGGTTACGAACAGGTTGAGGCCGATCGGCGGAGTGATCATGCCGATTTCCATGTTCACCACCATGATGATGCCGAGGTGGATCGGATCGACGCCCAGCTCCATGCCGATCGGGAACACCACCGGTGCCACGATCAGGAGCAGGCCCGACGGTTCCATGAACTGGCCACCCAAAAGCAGCAGCAGGTTGACCGCGATCAGGAAGGTGAACCAGTTGAAGCCTGCGTTCAGCATCAGATCGGTGATCGCCTGCGGGATCCGCTCAGAGGTCAGAACATGAGCGAAGAGCAGCGCGTTGACGATGATGAACATCAGCATGATCGTCGTCTTGCCCGCATCCACCAGCACCTTCTTGGTATCCTTGTGGAAGCAGCCCGGACCAAAGTTCGCGATGGTCAGCCACAGGTTCCGGACAATCGCGGACCCAAGGCCTTCGCCTTCCTTGCGCATCGGCACGCCCTTGAGCGGACCCATGTCACGGTAGATGAAGATGGCGATCAGGAACGAGTAGACCGCAGCCACGGCAGCCGCTTCAGTCGGTGTGAACACTCCGCCATAGATACCGCCGAGAATGATGACGATCAGCAGCAGACCAAATCCCGCCTCACCTGCGGCGCTGGCAATTTCACCAAACCCGGCGAAAGGCTGCTTCGGCATGTTCTTGATGCGCGCATTCACATAGATCGCGATCATCAGCATGAGACCGGCCACGAGACCCGGAATCACACCGGCAAGGAACATGCGGCCCACGGAAACGTCCGTTGCAGCTGCATAGACCACCATGACGATGGACGGCGGGATCAGGATGCCCAAGGTGCCTGCATTGGCGATGACGCCTGCCGCAAACTCCTTGGTGTAGCCGACCTGGCGCATACCGGCGATGGCAATGGTGCCGATGGCGACCACGGTTGCAGGCGAGGAGCCTGATAGCGCGGCAAAGAGCATGCAGGAGAACACCGCCGCGATGGCAAGACCGCCGCGCACATGGCCAACGCAGGCAATGGCGAAGCGGATAATGCGGCGGGCAACGCCCCCGGTCGACATGAAGGCCGAGGCCAGAATGAAGAACGGGATCGCCAGAAGCGTATAGTTCTGCGAGGCGGTGAACAGCTGCAGAGCGACCGACGAAATGGAATCGTTGGAGAAGATGGCGATGGCCAGAACGCTGGAAAGACCAAGCGAGATGGCAATCGGAACGCCCAGGAACAGGAGTGTCAGGACGAGAATGAAAAGGATTGCGGCTTCCATGGTTATTTACCTCAATCCTTCAGAATGTCTTTATTTTCGGCCACAAGCTCTTCAGCTTCATGCGCCGCAATCATCATCGCCCTCTGACCGGTGATGATCTGCCAGGTTGCCTGAAGGCAGCGGAACGCAAAGAGGGCAAGCCCGATGGGCAGGATGAGGTAAGCGATCCAGCGCTGTACGCGCTCCTTGGTGCCGAAGGCTTCCTGCACCCATTCCGGATAGCGCAGATCGTCCAGGCCGATACCAATCTTGAACATCTTCTGCCAGTAGTCGATGGCCCCGCCCTTCGCATCGATCCCGAAAACATGGAGCCAGTCCGCATTGAGCAGGATCACGGCGTAGGCAACGCCGCAGAGCGCCCCAAAAACCGCGACGGCGCGGAATAGGGGCTTCGGCAGCAGCTGGATCACGGCATCCACCCCGAGGTGAGACCCGATCTTCACGCCATAGCTCATGCCGAAGAGGATGAGCCAGGCAAACAGGATACGCGTCAGCTCCAGGGCGCCCGTCCAGCCGGAGTTGAAGCCATAGCGGGCGACCACCTGGGTGAAGGTGACGATTGTCATTGCCGCGAGAAGGAAGGCGATGACGCCTTCCTCGAAGCGGGTGACCCAATTGTCGAGGCGTTGCATTGTTTCCCCCGAATCATGCCTGCGGCATGTTCTCGATTGTTCTTTCCCTGTCCGCGCCCGGGGCAGCCCATCTCGAAAGGGCATTCCAGCCTGTTGGCGCAGGGAATCCTGCGGGTGGAGGTATTTGTCTCTCTTCCCGGAAACCCCTGGGGCGGAGACCCCGGAAGGGCCGGCGGACCGGCCCTTCCAAAGCTGACCTTACTTGGCCGTGTTGGACGCAACAGCTGCGTCGATCAGGTCCTTGCCGATGTCGCCTTCGAACTTGGCCCAAACCGGCTTCATGGCATCAACCCATGCCTGGCGCTGTTCTGGGGTCAGCTCGCGGATGACCGCGCCGGTGTCCAGGATGCGCTTCCGGTTCATGGCTTCCTGTTCAGCCACGGACCCGTTGGCGGCAGCAGTGACTTCCTCTGCAATCTTGAGGAACTGCTCACGGACATCCGGCTCCAGGCTGTTCAGCCACTCGTCGGAGGTGACGAGCAGGTAGGCCAGGAGCTGGTGGTTGGTTTCGGTGATGCCGTCCTGAACTTCAAAGAACTTCTGGGTGTAGATGTTGGACCAGGTGTTCTCCTGGCCGTCCACAACACCGGTCTGAAGCGCGCCATAGACTTCCTTGAAGGCCAGTTTCTGAGCGTTTGCGCCCATGGCTTCGATCATGGCTTCCGCCACGTCGGAGGTCTGGATGCGGAACTTCAAGCCTGCCGCATCACTCGGAACCAGCAGCGGCTTGTTCGCGGAGAACTGCTTCAGACCGGAGCTCCAGTAGCCAAGGCCCTGGAAGCCATATTCGGTCATGGAACCCAGAAGCGACTTGCCGTCAGCGCTGGTGGTGAAGCGCTCGACCGCGTCCAGATCCTGGAACAGGAACGGCAGATCGAAAAGACGGAACTTCAGGGTATAGGCTTCGAACTTGGACAACGAAGGTGCCGCCAGCTGAACGTCGCCCAGAAGCAGGGCTTCCATCACCTTGTCGTCATCGAAAAGCTGAGAGTTCGGGAACACCTGCATGCAGGCCTTGCCGTCCATCTCCTTGTTGACGCGTTCTGCAAGCAGGGTCGCTGCGTCGCCCTTCGGGTGACCAGTCGCGGCCACGACGTGGCTGAACTTGATAACGATTTCGCCGTCGTCACAAGATTCAGTTGCCTGAGCTGCGCCAGAGAACGCAAGAGTAACCACAGCGGTTGCTGCGAGAAGAAGCTTTTTCATGGAATGTCCTCCCAGACATTTTTCATATGTCCGGCTCATGAAACGGAGCCGGAGCGCGAATGCACGCTGGGGAAGAAATAGCAACGTCCATGCCAAACGGCAGGAATAAAGGATTTTCTGAAAGAATTCGCAGTTACAGCTCAAAATGCTGAAACGGATGGGTCGAAAGTGACCCACCCCTAGCCTTAAATGTGTCGAAATCGACACATTTAAGGCTCAGCCATCAGCTTCTTCCAGATCCGCTTTCCCCAGGCCGTATTTGCGCATCTTCTCATAGAGAGCCTTGCGGGACAGGTTGAGGCTTTCGTAGGTCGGCTTGATGGCGCCACCGTTGCGCGCCAGCTCCGCGGAAATCAGGGCTTTTTCATAGGCGGCGACCTGATCGAAAAGGCTGGCACCGGATGAGCTAACAGCGGCGGCCGAGCTGTCGATACCAAGCACGAAACGGTCTGCGACATTACGCAATTCCCGCACGTTTCCAGGCCAGTCCCGGGTCATCAGCGCCGCCAGATAGCCTTCCGGAATATCCGGGATCTCCCGCCGGTAGCGGGCCCGGGCCTCAACCGCCAGATGGCGGAAGAGAAGCGGGATGTCCTCGATCCGCTCGCGAAGGGCCGGAATGGCAACGGAGACCACGTTCAGGCGGTAGAACAGGTCGAGACGGAACCGGCCTTCCCGCCCGGCGGCCTCCAAGTCTTCCTTGGTTGCCGCAATGAAGCGAACGTTGAGATCAATCGACTTGTTCGACCCCAGCCGTTCGATTGTCCGGGTTTCGATCACACGCAAAAGCTTGACCTGAAGCTCCGGCGGCATGGATTCGATCTCGTCCAGAAACACCGTCCCGCCATGGGCATGTTCCAGCTTGCCAATCCGCTGGCTAATCGCCCCGGTAAAAGCACCCTTCTCATGGCCGAAAAGCTCAGACTCGATGATCTCGGCAGGCAGGGCGCCGCAATTGAGGGCCACAAAGGGCCGCGACCTGCGTGGTCCTTCATCGTGCAGGGCACGCGCCACCACTTCCTTGCCCGAGCCGGTTTCCCCAAGGATCAGCACATCCGCATCCGTTGCGGCCAAGGCAGCCACAGTGCGGCGGAGCTTGTCGATGGCAGGCGTCCGGCCGACCAGACGGCCCTCGAGGCCCGTCCGGTCCGCCAGTTCCTCGCGCAGCTTCCTGTTTTCCAGCACAAGGCGGCGCCGGTCCAGCGCACGTTCGACAACGGAATCCAGCCGCGACACGGAGAAGGGTTTCTCCATGAAATCATAGGCCCCGGCACGCATTGCCTCGACCGCCAGCGGCACATCGCCATGACCGGTGATCAGAACGACGGGCAGGGCAGGATCAATCTCGAAGGCCCGCCGCATCACCTCGAACCCATCGGTTCCCGGCATACGGATGTCGGTCACGAGCACGCCGTAAAAATCACGGGCAATGCGTTCCAGAGCCGCATCCGGGTCACCGGTCGCCATGACCACATGGCCGCTCAGTTCCAGCCCCTGGGACAAGGAGGCGCGCAGGTCTTCCTCATCATCCACCAGCAGAACGCATCCTTGATCCATGTTCTCTATTCCGCTGCGAGTGTTTGAGTACCGGCCACGGGAAGCCGCATGGTGAAGCATGCACCGCCGGATGGGCCATTGACTGCCGTCAAAGTGCCGGAGAAGTCATGGACGATCTTGTAAGCGATGGAAAGACCGAGGCCCAGCCCTGCGCCCACGTCCTTCGTGGTGAAGAAGGGATCGAAGATCTGGGGCAGCACCTCTTCGGAAATGCCTGTGCCATTGTCGGAAACGGTCAGAACCGCATGGCTGTCCTCAACAGACAGGGCAAGACGGACACTTGCGCCTTCCCGGCCCTTTACCGCGTCGAGCGCGTTCGACATCAGGTTCACCACCACCTGTTCCAGCCGGATCTGCCCGGCGGAAACGATGATGTCGTCTGACGGCAGATCCGTTTCAAAGGCAACGCCGCTTTGCTTGATCTGCGGCATGAGCAAAAGCAAAGCCTCATCAATCACCTGACGAAGCGAAACAGGTTTTATCTCGGTGCCGGAACGGCGGGTGAAGCCCTTCAAAGTCCGCGCGATTTCTGCCATCCGGCCGACCATTCCGCCGATACGGGTCAAATTGGCGAGCGCCTTTTCCGGCATGCCGCGAGCAATCAGCATTTCCGCCACTTCCGCATCAGACCTGATCGCCGCAAGCGGCTGATTATATTCATGGCTGAGAGCTGCAGACATCTTGCCGAGTGTTGCCAGCTTTGCCGCCTGAACCAGCTCAGCCTGGGTCTGGCGCAGTTCCGCTTCGGCCTGCTCCCGGTCGCGCACCTCCTGCTCCAGCTGGGCGTTGGCCGCGCTGAGCTCTGCCGTCCGTGTGCGCACGCGCCGCTCCAGACGCAGGGCAGCTGCCTTGTCCAGGCGCTGCCTGCGCCCGAATTCCTCCCGCCGGGTCAGCCAGATCCAGACGAAGCCAAGCACGATGACGCAAAGCAGAAGGGAGATCACCATGGCACGGGCCGATTGGCGCCGGGCCTCGGTCGTGTCCGCGAAGATCATGACCCGCCAGCCCAGAACGGGCAGGGGAGCGGCCAGCTCCATCCGGCTCCGGCTGATGCCCCGGTCCGCGAGGCGGTTGAAATTGACCGGATTGGCGCTTGTGTCGATGACACTCAGCTCATCGGTATCGCCGAGATCTTCCAGGTTCCTGCCCCGCCATTGGGACACGTTGGTGACAACGACGAGGCCCTGATTGTCGACCGCGACGATGGGATCCTTGGACAAGGCCCAGGCCTGTTCCACATAGGCAAGGCTGACTTTAACGGCCAAGACACCCGTCACCTGATCGCCGGTGCGAACCTGGGACGCAAAGACATAGGACGCCGGTGAGGTGGTTGAGCCGGGCAGCAGCTCCCGCCCGAGCTGACCGCGCAGCGCGTCTTCAAAGGCAACCGGGATCAGGCTGGCGCTACGATTGATATTCCGCTCTTTGTTGCTCGTCGCGATCAGTTCGCCCCGCACAGAGAGCATCCAGACCTCTTCCGCGCCAGCCATGCCTGCGGCCACAGCGGCAAGCTGATTGCCGCTCTCCTCATCCGCCTCCGAAACGATCCGGGCAATTTCCGGACTGCGGGCAAGAAGAGGCGCCATGAGGCGGAATTTGTCGAGCAACCCTTCCAAAACCGCGGCCTGAACAGCCAGATTGGCCGTCGCCCGCGTCCGTACTTCACTCAGAAAAAAGCCAAGACTGGTCGTTCCGGTAACCCAGACCACTCCGGTTCCGGCAACCAGCATCAAAATCACCGCGAAGATCTTCAAGCGGCGCGCCAGCCGTCTCTGGGTGAACATGCTCATCCGGCTATCATATCAGCGATCTGCTTCCAAGCGCATCCCGGAAGACGCAGCGTCAGCTTTCCCGGACAGCAGGCCCCACCCGGCCCTGATCGATGGTGACGCTCTTGATCAGCAAAAAGACAGTCTGACCAGGTTTGAGGCCAAGTTCGAAAGCAGACGCCCGTGTGATCCGGGAGCGGAGCATCTGTGCCCCTACTTTGCAGACCGCTTCCAAGTAGGCGCCATCAAGTGGCCGGAGCGCGTCCACTTCCGCCTTCAGGATATTGCGGACGCTGATCCCGCTTGGCTTTGCCAGGGAAATGGAGACATCCCGGGCCGGAATCCGCAACCGGATCCGGTTGCCGAGGGATGCGGGAAGACCCGGCACCTGGATGACCAAACCCTCATCGAGCGCCACATCCGAAAGGTCCCATTGCTCATCCCTGTGCGTCACGACCCCTTCGAGCAAGGTTCCCGTTTCCTCTCCGCCCAGATCCGTGCCAGGATCCAGACTCGCAAGGACGGACGAAACCGGACCAGAGGCAAGCGTCTTGCCAGCGGACAGGATCACCAGCGTCTGGGACAGCCTGGCAACCTCCTCCATCGCATGGCTGACATAAAGGATCGGCAGCCCGGTCTCGCTGCGCAGGCGGTCGAGATAGGGAAGAATATCCGCCTTGCGGGCCTGATCGAGTGAGGCGAGGGGCTCGTCCATGATCAGCAGGCGCGGGGCGGACAATAGCGCCCGCCCAATCGCCACCCGCTGACGCTCTCCGCCAGACAGCTTGCCCGGCTTGCGGTTCAGGAGATGCCCGATCCCTAGCAGCTCAACCACTTCCGTGAGAGACCGGTCTTCGGAACGTCCGCCGGCCCAGCGGGCAAAGGTCAGATTGGCCTTCACGCTCAGATGCGGAAACAGGCGGGAATCCTGGAACACATGGCCGATCCGCCGATGGCGGACAGAAACATCAATGCCTTTGACGTTGTCGAACAGCACCTCGCCATCGACGGCAATCCGCCCTTCATCGGGCCGCAAAAGGCCTGCTATCATCCGCGTGACCGTGGATTTTCCCGCACCAGACACACCGAAAAGAGACGTCACGCCCGGCGGCGCGGTGAATTGCGCCTGCACGGCAAATGAACCCGCCCGCCCCTTGATATCGACCTCAATCATCGGCAGCCCCGATCCGTCGGCGCAGATGCCTTGCGAGAAATTCAGACAAAAGCAGCGCGCACAGCGCCACAGCGGCGGCGATGAAGGTCAGACGGAAGGCGATCACGTCCCCGGAAGGGGTCTGGGTGGCGGTATAGAGCGCCAGCGCCAAGGTCCGTGTCTCGCCGGGAATGTTCGAGACGAAGGTGATCGTTGCGCCGAATTCGCCCATGGCCTTGGCAAAGGCAAGAACCGCCCCGCCGAGCACGCCGGGCAAGGCGAGCGGAAAGGTCACTACCGCAAAGGTCACCAGACCTGACGCTCCAAGCGAGGTAGACGCTTCCTCAAGCTTCGGGTCGACCGCCTCGAAAGCCAGCCGGATCGGATGAACCAGGAGGGGAAATGCCATCACCCCGGCAGCAAGCGCCGCGCCTGTCCAGTTGAAGGCGAAACTGAGGCCGAAGGTTTGCTCCAGAAACTTGCCCACAGGGCCAACTGGTCCAAACAAGATCAGCAGAACATACCCCGTCACCACAGGCGGCATGACCAGCGGCATATGGATCAACGCATTCAGAAGTCCGTGACCGGGAAACCGCCACCGGGCCAGCCCATAACCCGCGAGAACCGCAACCGGCAGCGAACCCGCCAGCGCGGATGCCGCGACTTTGAGCGACAGGGAAAGGGCTTCCCATTCCTGCGGATGAAGCTCGAAAAACGCCACGCTCAGCCTGCTGTCCTCATCCGGTCTCCGGGGTCTGCCACGCGCTTCATAAGCTCAATCGGCAGGCGTGAGACCCGCTTCCTCAAGGCGCTTGCGGGCGGTTTCACTCGAAAGAAAGTCGAGAAAATCCGCAGTCCCCTCCGACGCCCCCACCGTCAAGGCAGCAGGATAGCGGATCGGCGTATGGCTTTCGCGCGGAAAAACAGCCAGCACCTCAACTTTCGGCTCCACATGCGCATCCGAGGCATAGACAATTCCGAGCGGTGTATCTCCGCGCGCTACGGACGCCAGCGCGACACGGACGTTTTCCATCGGTGCAAGCTTGCCCGAGACGCTGTCCCAGAGCCCCGTGCCTTCCAGAGACTGCTTGCCATAGCGGCCCGCAGGAACCGTGTCCGGGTCGGCAATGGCGAGGCGTCCACCGCTCAGACGGGCTGTTAGCGCATCAGCGGTAAGTTCCAGCTTGTCCACCCCCTTCGGTCCCACCAGGACCAGCTCGTTCTCCGCAATCACCTGAACGCTACCGGGATCGACGGCCTGTTTCTCGACCGCATAATTCATCCAGGCTTCGTCAGCGGAAATGAACACATCCGCGGGCGCGCCTGCTTCCACCTGACGCGCCAGCGTTCCGGAGCCCGCAAAGGAGAAAACGGCCTCTATTCCGGTTGCCTCTTCATAATCCTTGCCGATTGCGGTCATGGCATCAGTCAGGCTTGCCGCCGCGAAGACCGTGACCTTCTCCGCAGCCAGAACAGGAGCAGACAGGCAGAATGACAGCGAAAGAGACAGCAGGAACTTCCGGAGCATGAAAGGCATCCTCGATATGTTCATTTGGACATATCGATACTAAGCGGAGCTGCCCTCATCTGCAAGCGGTGGTTTCACCATTGCGGACAAAATGGCGAAATCGGCCTCAGCGCCAGTCTCCAGCTGGGCTTCGATCGACCGGAAAGTCGCAAGAAGGCGCTCGCCAAAGGGCGTAAGACGGCTGCCGCCTCCGCCGCCGGAGCCACCTTTTTCCGTTTCCACCACGGCTTCGGCAAATTGGCTGTTCAGATCCGAAATCAGGCTCCAGGCCCGCTTGTAGCTCATCTTCAGCCGCTTGCCCGCAGCAGACAGAGATCCGGTCTCGGCAATGCCCTGAAGCAGATCCGCCTTGCCGGGACCGAAAGCCACTCCAGGCGCCAGAACGATACGCAGGCGGATCTTGGGAAACTCATCGGACATGGCGGTCTCGTAGGCTAAAAAACGGCTCAGGCGCGGGCACGCCAGTGAGATTGATGACAAAATGGCTGTCTTCTCGCTCGTCATGGTCGGGCTTGTCCCGACCATCTGCAAGCCTTTGACGTGTATAGGTCCTCGGCACAAGGCCGAGGATGACGATGGAGAGGCCGCAGCTTTCTCAACGGTCTGTCAGGCGCGGGTACGCCTGTCCTGCCTTATCATGTCCGCGCCCTTTTCGGCGATCATCATCGTCGGCGCATTGGTGTTGCCCGAGGTAATCGTCGGCATCACCGAAGCGTCCACAACCCGCAAGCCGGCAATGCCGCGCAGACGCAAGCGGCCATCAACCACGGAGGCCTCGTCCTTTCCCATCCGGCAGGTGCCGACCGGGTGGAAAATCGTGGTGCCGATGCTGCCAGCGGCCCCGGCCAGCTCCTCATCGGTTTCCAGTCTGGAGCCCGGCAGATATTCCTCCGGAACATGTCTGGCCATGGACGGCGCCGACATGATCTTGCGGGTGAGACGGATCGAATCTGCCGCAACCTTCCGGTCGCTCTCGGCGGAAAGATACCGTGGCAGGATTTCCGGCTGCGTATCCCGGTCTGGCGATGTGATGTGAATGTGCCCCCGGCTGTCCGGCCTCAAATTACAGACACTCGCCGTGATAGCAGGGAAGGTGTGAAGCGGATCGCCAAACTTGTCGAGAGACAACGGCTGGACATGATACTCCACATTCGCCGTTTCGAATGAGGGATCGGACTTGGCGAAGACGCCGAGCTGGCTCGGGGCCATGGACATGGGCCCCGTCCGGCGCAGGACATATTCCATGCCGATCAGCATCTTGCCGAACCAGTTGCCCGCCTTCTGGTTCAGCGTCACCGCATCCTTGATCTTGTAGATGGTTCTGAGCTGCAGATGATCCTGCAGGTTCTCGCCGACCTGCGGCAGGGCATGAACCGTCCCGACGCCCGCCTTCGCCAGAACCTCCGGATTGCCGATGCCGGACAGCTCCAGAAGTTGCGGGGAACCAACAGCCCCAGCTGCAAGAACCAGTTCGCCAGAGACCAAAGCCCTCGCAGGCTCCCCTTTCACCGTCAGCTCCAGCCCCGTTGCCCGGCCGTTTTCGACCAGGATCCGGCTGGCATGGGCCTCCGTCACAACCTTCAGGTTCGGGCGCTTCATGGCGGGCCGCAAAAAGGCCTTGGCCGCATTCCAGCGAATGCCTGACTTCTGGGTCACCTGGAAATAGGAGGCGCCGAAATTGTCGCCCCGGTTGAAATCATCGATCTTGGGAATGCCGGTCTCGGCGCAGGCCTCCCGAAAGGCATCCAGCACTTTCCAGGACAGGCGCTGTTCCTCTACGCGCAGACCGCCACCCTGACCGTGCATGTCATCGTTCAGCGCATAGTGATCCTCGGACTTGCGGAAGAAGGGCAGCACATCGTCCCAGCTCCACCCCTCCAGGCCCTGCTGCCGCCAGCCGTCATAGTCGCGCGCCTGGCCACGCATGTAGATCATGCCGTTGATGGAAGAGCAGCCGCCAATGACCTTGCCGCGCGGATACATGAGCGAGCGGCCGTTCAGCCCCGGGTCCTTCGCCGTATGAAAGCCCCAGTCCGTGCGTGGATTGCCCATGCAGTAGAGATAGCCGACCGGAATATGCACCCAGATGTAATTGTCGTTGCGGCCAGCTTCCAGCAGCAGCACCTTGACATCCGGATCCTCGGAGAGCCGGTTCGCCAGCACGCAACCTGCCGAGCCGGCCCCGACAATCACATAGTCCCAGGTCCCCAGATCGCGCATGTCTCCTCCCGGCGTTCTCTGTTTCATGTGCGAGGAGACATGGCGCCGGAGCAGGGGTCAAGTGTTCATAGACGCACATCCGGTCTCGACCTGACGCACATAACACCGGGCCGACGCTCCACCTAGCGGACAAAACCAACAGTTTACGGAAAAATGACAGAGGTCGCCTAGGGTGCCGTCATTGCCCCTCGCGCTCCGGAGCCCTCCGCGTGACCTCAGCTGCCCGTCTCCTGGAAACCACATTCCACTCTGTCTACGACTATGTGACCAGAGCCTATCGGCCCTTGCGGCACTGGATCGGCGCCCTGACCCTTGCAACCTTCATTGCCATGATCGCCGCAGTCAGCCACATTTTCCCCGTTTCCAACTGGGATATGTTCGCCTACACGGCTGCGGTTCTGGAGCCGGAAATTCCTGACCCCGTGCAGCTTCACGACCGGTCCTTTGCCATCGTGAAGGAGAATATATCGCCCGGTGAATTCCTGACGCTGACCCAGGATCGGGACTACCGTATCCGGCAATATGAGGATCCGGCGGCCTTCTCCACCATGCTCGGCTTCTACCGGCTGAAGCTCGGATACATCGAAACCTTGCGCGCCCTGTCCGGAGGGATGGATCCGGTCAAAGCCATGCGTCTCGTCTCCATTGCATCGGCGGTTGCCATTGGCCTGCTGCTGCTGGTTTGGCTGGCACGGGAAAAGGCGCTGATGTATGGGCCGGTTGTTGCCGCCATGCTCGTAATCGGTGACTTCAGCGGCTCGGCGGCGCTGCTGTCTCCGGACCTCTACGCCTCAGCTTTCCTGTTGCTGGCAGCCTTTCTCTATATCGAGCGGCAGGATGTTGGCGCAGCACTGTGCCTGCTGATTGCCCTCTCGATCCGGCCCGACCATCTGGCATTCATCGGCGTGTTCTTCGTCTTTGCCCTGATCTACGGTCCTGGCCGCTGGGTGATGACGGCAACATTCATTCTGGCTGCGGTTGCCTATCAATTCATCCTCAAGGATGAGAGCCATCCCGGCTGGTGGATCCATCTATGGTTCACCCACGTGGAATATGTGCCGACGCTTGAGGGCTTCCACCCGCCATTCTCGCCGCTGATCTATCTACAGATGCTTGTCCGCTCGACGGTGCGCTCCATGGTGGGGCAGAACTGGCTGGCAGCGCTGCTGGCGCTGGTGATCTTTTATGCCAAGGTCGTCGAACCGCCCCGCATGGCGGAGCGTTCCAGGATCCTGCTCTACGCGGTGTTCACGTCCATCTGCGCGAAATATCTCGTCTTCCCGCATTTCGAAACGCGCTTCTATTTCCCCTATCTCATGATCATGGGCATGATCCTGCTGATTGCCTGGCATCGCCAGCAGGAAAAGACAGCCGTCACGAGCGCGTAACGGACGCGGCAAAGCAACCTCGGCGGGCGAAGTGCAAGTGGATGTAGTCAACGTCCGGATTGGCAAACATCCGGAGGATCACTTCCTCCGCATCGGCGCCCTCGCAAACGTCCGCATCGACGATCTCATGGCTCTGATTGAACGCCCGCACGGAAAGCAAACGCGTGCGGACCATCGCGGGCAGCTCATCCGGTCCCGGCTGCGCTTCCACGGCGCCCTCAGCGACAAAGATCGCATGGTGGGAGCGGTAAGGCGTCCTGTTGGGCTGATGCTCATAGTTCAGCAGGAAGACCCGCTGTCCCGCGGGCACATCGCTAAGAGAAACCCGGCAGGGGAAGGCGCCGTCCGAGATATGGACCTGAATGTCCCGGTCTTTCCGGTCCTGTTCAGAAAGCCCTTCAAGGCCAGCGAAGGCCGAAGCGGGAAGAGGATGAATTTGAAAGGTCATTGGCCGTCTCCGTTGCTGATCCCGACCCTATAAGGATGCGGTCAGCCGGAGACGACCCGATTTGCGAGCGGGCCTAGCTGATCAGGCCTCTTCCGCCTCGCGGACGGCAATCTCGATCTCATCCACCAGGGCCGCATCCAGATTCAGCCGGGCGGCCAGCATCTGAAGATAGGCCTTCTCGGCGGCATGGTCCGGATCAATGGCGAGGCGGGACACTGCATAGATTTCCGCAGCCACTTCCGGGGTGGACGCGCTTGAGACGATCTTGTCCAGGTCCAGCGGGGACCGCAGTTCATCCATCAGGAAGGCCTTTGCCTCACTGTCGAGTCCAGCTTCGTCGATCTTGCCAAAGATCCTCCGCTGTTCCTCCGCATCGATATGCCCATCCGCCTTGGCTGCAGCGATCATCGCGCTAAGAAGCGTTACGGCCATGGTGTTTGCACCGCCCGGAACTTCTTCGGGATGGAAGCCCGTGCCCTTCGGCGGCTCCAGCGGAATAGGAGCCTGCGAAGGGCTTCCGGCAGCGGGAGCTGCACCCTGATCCTGGCCAGTTTTGTAGTTCTGATAGGCCTTGTAGGCGAGGCCGGCGACCAGAGCCATGCCGCCATAGGTCACGGCCTTCTTGCCGATCTTGCGTCCGCTTTTGGAGCCAAGCAGCAGCCCTGCGATGCTGCCAACCGCCAGACCGCCGCCCTGGGAGGTGAGGAAGTCCCGCCCTCGGGATATCAGATCGTCTGCGCCGCCCCTTTGCCCTCCGGCTCCCTGCCGGCTGGCCGTCTGGCCGCCTGCGCCACCTAGAAATTGGTCCAGCAAAGATTTGGCATCGAACATACGGGCGTCTCCTTCTCGGGGCGTCTGGTTCTCGGGCGTCTGCATTCAGCGGACATAAATCTTCCAGTTCCGCACATGGGGAAGCAGCAGACGCTGCGCAAGGTTGACGCTACCGGAACTGCAGAGCAGCCGGCAGAGAATGCGGATAATGATGACCAATGACACCGGGTTGAATGCATTTGTTCAATTAGAATGAACGACCCTTCCAGCATTTCTGCTCTTTTGCCAGCGTTGCTGCCGGACCATCTTGGAGGGCAAGACAGGAGGAAAGACACTTCCTCCACATCCGCTCGCAAAGGAGTGCATCACATGACTGCACAGCCTGGAAGCCCAAAGGCACCTCATCTGGCTCCGATGTTTCTGGCGCATGGCTCACCCATGCTTGCACTGACGCCAATCCCCGCGCATCACTTCTTGCGCGACCTCGGACAATCGCTGCCCCGCCCCAAAGGGATCGTCATCCTGTCTCCTCATTGGGAAACGCAGGATCTCAGGATTACTTCACCGGGAACGCTGAAGACGATCCACGACTTCGGCGGCTTCCCTCGCGCCTTGTTCGAAATCCAATACCCGGCGCATGCAACCCGTCAGCTCGTCGATACGGTGAAGAAGCACGCCCTTTCCGGCGGCTTCTCATTGAAAGAAGACGGCAGCTGGGGTCTGGACCATGGCGCATGGGTTCCCTTGTCTCTGCTCTTCCCGAAGCTGGATGTTCCGGTTGTCGAGCTTTCGCTGCCCTATGACAGCACGCCCGCGAGCATTCATGCGCTCGGGCGCAGTCTTGCCGCGCTGACGGAACAAGGCATCCTGATCCTTGGATCCGGCAGCACGACGCATAATTTGCGGGAAATCCAGCCGGAGGGTTCTGAGGCCGCCGGTTGGGCAAAGGCCTTTGATGCCTGGGTGGATGAGGGGCTGGAAAAGGCAGACATTGCCTTCTTTGCCGACCCGTCCGTGGCACCTAACTTCCGCCGGGCGCATCCGACCGCCGAACATTTCCTGCCGCTGTTCTTCGCCATGGGTGCCGCGGGCAAGGATGTTCCGGCAGACCTCCTGCACCGCAGCTATTCCCACGGCACTTTGAGCATGAGTTACTTCAGCTTCCCGCAAAAAGCCGCAGCCTGATATCCGCTCAAAGGCGTTTCAGATGATCCGCGATCCGCTGCACAAGGCGGACCGCGACCTCCTGTTTGTCCATGGACGGCCAGTCCTCAATGCCTGAAGCCGAGACGATGCGCACCGTGTTGGCATCGCCGCCCATGATCCCTGTTGTGGCGCTGACGTCATTGGCGACGATCCAGTCCGCCCGCTTGCGGGTGAGCTTGCCTTGCGCGTTTTCAAGCACATTCTGAGTTTCGGCGGCAAAGCCGACCAGCAGCTTCGGGCGCAGGGCTTCATCATGACCGACGGTCGCCAGAATGTCCGGGTTCTCAACAAACTCCAAAGACGGCGGTTTGCCGGACCCGTCCTTCTTGATCTTCTGTCCGCCTTCAGATGCCACCCGCCAGTCGGCAACCGCTGCCGCCATAACGGCAACGTCCGCGGGGAGGGCGGTCTTGACCGCGGCCAGCATCTCGCGGGCCGTTTCGACATGTACGACTGTCACGCCTTGCGGATCGGGAAGATTGACGGGGCCTGCCACCAGCGTGACCTCGGCCCCTGCAGCAGCGGCGGCAGCTGCGATCGCATGCCCCTGCTTGCCGGAGGACCGGTTGGCGATGTAGCGCACCGGATCGATCGGCTCGTGGGTCGGGCCTGAAGTGATCACGATGCGGCGGCCAGCCAGCGGCTTAGCAGCTTCCGCCTGAGAACCACTCCGCAAAAGAGCCCCAGCGGCGGCAACGATTTCCAGAGGCTCGGACATGCGCCCGAGACCAGCCTCCCCGCTTTCCGCCATTTCACCGCGGTTCGGCCCCACAAAATGCCGACCGTCCCGCTTAAGGGTTTCGACATTGCGAAGGGTTGCTGGATTGGCCCACATCTTCGGGTTCATGGCTGGAGCCACAAGCACAGGCCGGTCTGTCGCCAGCAGGACAGCCGTTGCCAGATCGTCCGCTATTCCATGCGCCATCTTCGCCATCAGGTTGGCCGTCGCAGGCGCGACGATGATCAGGTCCGTGTCACGCGCGAGGCGGATATGCCCGACATCCTGTTCCGCTTCCCGGTCGAACAGTTCGGTATAGACCTTGTCTGCGGTGAGCGCGCCCACGGCCAGCGGCGTGATGAACTTCTGCGATCCCGCCGTCATCACCGCCCGCACCCGGGCGCCGCGTTCCCGCAGGCGCCGGATGAGGTCCAGAGACTTGTAGCAGGCGATGCCGCCAGAAATGACGAGCACGATGCGCTTACCGGTCAGCATGAGCTTTCAAGTCCGCAATTGGGTCCAAAGAGGCCGGTCAGATGCCCGAGCGGAAGTCGCGCGGAGCAGGGGAGATGGTCTGGGCACCCGAACCAGTGAGCTGATAGACCGCAAGGCCCCGCTCGTTCTGTCCGTCTGACTTGAACCGGAACAGCCCGTCAATGCCGATGAATCCATCTGGATTGGTCAGCACATTGGCCGCAAAACGCTGCACTCCGGCAGACCGGACGAGCCCTGCGGCAAGTGTCACCCCATCATAGGCAAGGGTGGCATTGCGCGGCGGCAGGGAGCCATAGGCCGACTTGTACCGTCCGGAAAAGGCTTCAAAACCCTTGTCATCCGGTCCCGGATACCAGCTTCCGACCATGAGCGGATTGGATTTCATTTCCGGCGTGTCCCACTGACCGGTGCCCAGCATCTTGATACTTCCGAGATTGACCCCGGCGCCGCGGAGCGTCTGTGCAACCACAGGAGCAACACCGCCGCCTGCCGGAATGAAAAGCGAGTCCACCTGGCCGAGAGACGCCGCCAGCGCCGTGGTCTTGGCCACCAGGTCCGTGGAATCGGTGCCCGTCAGCTTGTAGCGCTGGATGGTGACAATCCGTCCGCCGGCACGCCCGACTTCCTGGCGGAACGCGGCTTCGACGACGGCGCCATAGCCGTCATCCGGAATAAGCGCCGCATAGGAACGGCGGTTCTGGCTGGCTGCATAGGCCACAATCCGCTTCACGTCGCTCTGGGGCAGGAAGCTCAAAAGATAGGTGCCACGGCTTGCGACCGAGACGTCAGAAGAGAACGCCACCATGGGCACGCCTGCAGCGCGGGCAGAAGACGCCGCACCCGAAACAGCCTGTGCGAACACAGGGCCGAGGATCATCTCCGCGCCTTCCGCAATGGCCTGATCCGCTGCCGCACGGCCGCCGCTCGTGGTGCCGGCCGTATCCTTCACCAGAAGCTGGACATCCGCGTTGGGGAAGTTTGCGAGCGCCAGCTCGGCGGAATTCTTGAACACGGTGGCAATCGAACTTGCGCTTCCGCCTGCGCTCATTGGCAGCAGCAAGGCAACGCGGACAGAGCCAGACCCGACCACCTGTCCGGTTGGCTGCGCCAACTCGCCCGGCTGGATCGACTGGCCCGGCACGCCGCCCAGATTGGACCCCATGCAGCCCGAAAGTGTCAGGGCTCCCGCGATGCCAAGACCGGCAGCACAGGTGCGCAGGAAAGCCTTGACCCGCGTTGCGGCTCGAGAAACGCCCGTATCGATCAAATCCGCCTCCTGGAGTTACGTTGCTAGAGACTTACGGATTCCAGCCGGTTCTGTCCAGTTTCTAGCCGCAACCCCCTGTTTTGCCGATTTGCGCTTGCACAGCACGAGCATCACCATTAGCCCCAAGTTAGATCCTTTTTTCAAAGGCGGCTTCAGAAAGACCCATCGATGACTGAGACAAACGGACAGGAACCGGACGCAGCGTTCCGTGCGGAGGAAAAACCGGCGGGAACCGTTCGGCGCTATATCCTGTCGGCCCACGCTTTTCCGGCCCCGCCGCTGGAACCAGCTCTCTACATCGTTTCCACACCCATTGGAAATCTTGGGGACATCACCATCCGCGCGCTCGAAACCCTGGCAAGCGCGAGCCTGATCGCCTGCGAGGACACAAGGGTTACAGGCACTCTGGTCCAGCGCTTCGGCCTGAAGGCACCGCTCATGCCCTATCACGAGCACAATGCCGACAAGCAGCGCCCGAAGATCCTGGAGCTCCTGGGCCGGGGAGAACCGGTTGCCCTGGTTAGCGACGCAGGAACGCCGTTGATTTCAGACCCGGGTTACCGCCTGGTCCGCGATGTGGTGGAGGCTGGGTACAAGGTGATCCCGATCCCCGGAGCTTCCGCACTTCTGGCGGGTCTTGTGGGGGCGGGGCTTCCCAGCGACACGGTTCTTTTTGCCGGCTTCCTGCCGCAGAAAGGCGGCCCGAAGACTGCCCGCCTGAAGGAGCTTGGCAGCATCCCCGCAACGCTGGTCTTTTATGAATCCCCGCGCCGGGTCGGGGCAACGCTCGCTACCATGGCCGAGGTTTTGGGGGGAGACCGGGAAGCTGCCGTTGCCCGCGAGCTGACCAAGCGGTTTGAGACCTTCGAGCGCGGAACTCTGGAAAGTCTTGCGGAAACATTCTCCGGCGATGCCCCCAAAGGCGAAATCGTCATCCTGATCGGACCGCCCGGAGAACAGGCCCCGGCGGATGCGGCCGATGCCGAAGCGCTGCTGCGTCTTGCCCTGGAGACCATGCCGGTCAGCGCCGCCGCCAAATCCGTTGCCAAGAAGACCGGCCTCGACCGCAACGAGCTCTACAAACAGGCGCTGGACATCAAGGCGGGAGCGGGTAACTAACCAAGCGTCAAAATAACGTTTGCCAAAGACAAAAAACAATCTAAGGTTTTTTTCAATAAATATTCATATTAGAGTTTTGCTTATGGCTTACCCAGTTCAAATGATGAAACCCGGCACCCATATCGCCACGGTCGGTTATCGTGGTTTTTCTTGGACCTGCTTGTTTTTCGGACCATTTCCAGCACTGTTCCGGGGCCACATCACGGGATTTATTGGAATGTTCGTTCTTTCCGTGATCACGTTCGGGCTGTCCGGCCTAGTCTTTATATTCGTTTACAATAAATGGCATTATGGCTGGCTTTTATCACGTGGCTACATTCCAGCCATGGGACAAACTGGCCAGGTACAGAATGTTGTTCATGTGTCGGTGGGGAACGTTGGCTCAAACGAGCTATATCAGGCCCCGTATCGCGGCCCAGACCCTCATAGACAAGATCTTCCGTCCCACCAACTCGCGGCCACACCTCATCCGGTTGTACCTTCAACTCCGAATGCGGGCCGCACCTATTCGCCAGAGCAACGGCTCATTGGAAACGACTAACCGGCACGAAGCATACAAACTCGGCCTTTCTGCCGAAACACGCGCCGCCTGGGCCCTGCGGCTCACCGGCTGGCGCATCCTGAAGACACGCTACAAGACCAAGGCTGGCGAAATCGACCTGATTGCCAAGCGGGGCAAGGTGGTCGCCTTTGTCGAGGTGAAAGCCCGCCGCTCCCGCGCTGCCGCCATGGAGGCGGTGACCCCGGCCAGCCAGCGCCGCATCATCAATGCCGCGAAGATCTTCATCGCCCAGCACCCGAAAGCGGCTTTCTTCACCCTGCGCTTTGATGTCGTCCTCGTCCGGCCCTGGCGCTGGCCCGAGCGGATCGCAAATGCCTTTGAAGGCAAAAGCTGACAGATCCCTCTGACGGCACCTCTGGACAAAGCGGATTGCCAGACGCATATCTGGACCAACCGAACCAAAATCCCACGCGCAAACCTGCGCCCCTGCCGGGAGACTTCTCATGGCCCTTAAGGTCGCGGTCCAGATGGACCACATCTCGTCCATCAACATTGCCGGTGACAGCGCCTTCGCGCTGATGCTGGAGGCTCAGGCCCGGGGCCACGAGCTCTACCACTATACGCCGGACCGGCTGGCCATGATCGGAGACGATGTCTTCTGCGCGCTGGAGCCGGTGGAAGTCCGCGACGAAAAGGGCAACCATTTCACGCTGGGCGAAAAGAAGCGCACCAACATGCGCGATATGGACGTGGTGCTGATGCGCCAGGACCCGCCCTTCGACCTGTCCTATATCGCGGCGACCCATCTTCTGGAGAAGATCCACCCGCACACGCTGGTGGTGAACGACCCGCGCGAAGTGCGCAACGCGCCGGAAAAGCTGTTCGTC
This sequence comes from Roseibium litorale, assembly GCF_014842915.1. Classification (GTDB taxonomy): domain Bacteria; phylum Pseudomonadota; class Alphaproteobacteria; order Rhizobiales; family Stappiaceae; genus Roseibium; species Roseibium litorale. The sequence goes on from NZ_JACYXI010000004.1 coordinate 49,645, forward strand.
ACCGAGTTCGCGGATCTGATGCCGCCGACGCTGATCACCCGTGACAAGGACGAGATCGACCTCTTCCGCAAGCAATATGGCGACATTGTCATGAAACCGCTGTTCGGACATGGCGGCGCCGCGGTGTTCCGCATCACCCAGGACGACCTCAACTACGGCTCGCTCTATGATTTCTTTGCCGCCACCTTCCGCGAACCCTGGGTGATCCAGGAGTTCCTGCCGAATGTGAAGCATGGCGACAAGCGCATCCTGCTGGTCGACGGCGAATACGCCGGCGCGGTCAACCGGGTGCCCGCGGAAGGGGATCTCCGCTCCAACATGGTGCGTGGTGGCTCGCCCAAGGAAAGCGAGCTGACGGACAAGGAACGGGAAATCTGTGCACGCCTCGGGCCGTCGCTGAAGGAAAAGGGCCTGATCCTCGTCGGCATCGACGTGATTGACGGCCGCCTGACGGAAATCAACGTCACGGCCCCCACCGGCATCCGAGCCGTCAAACGCATCGGCGGCCCCGACATTGCCGTTCGGGTGTGGGATGTGCTTGAGGCGAAGGTGAAGGGCTGAGGGCTGCACTCTCAGCCGCACACACTTCGCTGTCCCGGCCATGAGCCAGGCGTGAGCGATAGCTGAGGTGGAACTTCTGCGGTTTGCAGAGATAGGGGGCGTCCTCTCATTTCGCTGGCATCTTTTGCCTGAAGACGCGGCCAAGCTGCAAGAGACCTGTGCACGGGTTGTTTTCCTATTGGATTTACTCAGTTTTCTGAGGCTCTCTTATGGGGCGCAGGCCTGCGGGAGGCTCTGTCGACCAAAGTATTCGGCCCGATTGGCCGGTAATGGCCACCTCCAGCCGAAACCAGGATGTTGAAAGTGCTTTTCAGGTTGCAGGCGATGGCGGTGAGGCGATGATCGTCGCATCCACCAAAGTCCCGGTCTTCACCTGGATCGCCTTGGCCTTCAACTGTCCGGCGATCTGGTCGAACAGCGTCTTGTCCAGACCATGGGCCACAAGGGTTTTTCGGAATCGCACGAACGCCGTGCGCTCCGGCGTAGGTTCTGACCGCGAGACCCCGCAGAAGCGGCGGAACGAAGCTCTATCGTCCAAGGCTTCAGTAAGCTGGACGTCCGGAAGATCGTATCAGACCGCCAGAAGCATCGCCTTGAACAAGGCCAGTGGAGGCCAGGCTGGCTCTCCCTTGGCGGCGCAGGAAATATCCGCGAGCAACCTCTCAACCGACGGTCAGTCCAGCAACTGACCAATCTCATCCAGCGATGTCCTTCGACCGGCTTTATCGCCAAATCCGAATGTATCTTGACCAATCCGCCGACGGCCCATCGCGTGCCTCCATCAAACCCGCAGAAGCATTGCGTCATCAACGTTGCCAAACGTTCACACCCTGCCCTTATCCGCGCACAGGTCTCCTAACGCTCGAAATACTCTGCATGCCGCTCGCGGATGTCCGCGATCTGGGACAAGGTGCCTGTCAGGTGCTTGCGCACGGCGTCCTGTGCGGCGGCTGTATCGCTCTTCCCGATGCCGGCGAGAATAAGCTGATGATACTGGATGATATTGGCTGGCTTGCCCGGATCCGGCAGGTTCAGGTTCCGCAACCGGTCGATGTGGCCTGAGCGTGACTTGATCAGGTCCCACAGGTTGGATACGCCTGCGGCTTCGCAGAGCGCCTGATGGAACTGCCGGTCGCAGCTGGCGAAGCGGTCGAGATCGCCTTCCTCAAGGCTCTTTTGCTGCAATGCCAGCAGCCACTGTGCCGGGCCGAGAATGCTCTTGTCCGGGCACAGAGACAGATGACGCGCCACCTCCAGCTCGACCGAAAGCCGCAGGAACTGGGTCTCCCGCGCTTGCGTAACGTCAATCCTGGACACTTCCGTCTTCGACTGCGGATAGATGACAAGGAGTCCCTCCTCCTCCAGCTTCAGCATGGCATCACGCACTGGCGTCTGACTGACACCGTAATATTCCGCAATCTCCTGGCGCTGCAGCGCCCGTCCGGGCGCCAGCTCAAGCGATACGATCCTTTCCCGCAAGGCCGCGTGAATCTGCTCGCTGGCAGATGTCCGCTTGATCTTCGGGCTGCGAGCCGCTTTCGCCATCCGGGGGTCATCCGTGCCAGGTTCGATATTCTCAAGTGCCATCAGTTTCAATCGTTTGCCCAGTAAGTCCAGCACGACTATAGGTCATCCTTGACGGTGATGCACTAATATATTAGTACATCAGATAGCGGGTTGAGGATCCCGTGCTAAAACCCTTGGGAGGAAATCATGACTTTCGCGAAGAAGGCCGTCCTGGCGGCATCGGTGTCCCTGCTGACTACAGCCGCGCAGGCGGAAACCTTCAACATCCAGACGTCGTTCAATGCCGGCGACTTCTCGACCCAATACATCACCGAAAACTGGCTGCCGAAGATCAAGGACATGACGGACGGCCGCGTCGAAATCGTCCTGATGCCCAACGGGTCTGTCGTTCCGGCCAAGGAAACGCCGGACGCCGTGTCCGCAGGCGTTCTGGATGGCGACTTCACCTCCGTGAACTACTTTGCCGGCCGTGAACCGGCCTTCGCGATTCTGGGCGACCTGATCTCCGGCTACGACACACCGGCCCAGATGCTGGGCTTCTGCAAGGATGGCGGCGGGGAAGCCGTGATGCAGAAGGCTGCCGACGCAATTTCCAACGGTGAAGTTCATGTGGTCGCCTGCGGCCCCTATTCGCGCGAAGCGCTTCCGGCCCGCGTACCGATCCGGACCTTTGAGGACTTGAAGGGCAAGAAGATCCGCTCTCCTGAAGGCCTGGCCGCCGCCGTCTTCCAGGCAGCCGGCGCGTCCCCGGTTTCGATCCCCTTCTCTGAAGTTTATGGTGCACTCGAGAAGGGCATCGTCGATGCCGCCGATGCGTCTGCCTATGTGAACAACGACGCGACCGGTCTGCATGATGTGGCGCCCTACCCGCTCTATCCGGGTATCCACTCCATGCCGTCCATGCAGTTCACCATCAACAAGGAAAAATGGGACGCCCTGCCGGAAGCCGATCAGACGGCCCTGCGCACCTGGTGGTATGACGCCATGACCGCAATGACCGATGAAGTCGCCAAGAAGGACGCAGAACTGGCAGCCCGCGACAATGCAGGCGGCAAGATCGAAGTCATCGACTGGGCGCAGGCAGACCGCGACAAGTTGCGGGAAGTCGCCCGTCAGCAGTGGGAGATCTTTGCCGAAAAATCTCCGCTCGCCAAGGAAGCGCTCGACGCGAACGTCGCCTACATGACCGAAATCGGTCTCTTCAAGAAATAAGCCTTCCGGCTTCAACAGCCACCGCCGTGCTGGCGGTGGCTGTGTTCAAATCTTTCCCATCAGCCCGGTAACCGGAGATCGCGATGAGCCGCCTTCTTGCGAGCTACGCCAATGGCATGGACCGCGTCAGCGTGTTCATTGGACAAAACTGTTCCGTTCTCTTCTTCGCCTGCATTGCGGTTTCGGCAATCGAAGTCGTCATGCGGTATGGCTTTGACCGCCCGACTGTCTGGTCAACCGAATTGGCAATGACCCTCTGCGCGTCGGCCTGGGTTCTTGCCGTCGGCTATGTCACTGAGCGCAACCGGCACATCTCGATCACTATGGTGGAAACGCTCGTGAGCCCCGCTGTGTGGCGCGTCTTCCGGCTCATCCAGATGCTGATTGCCAGCGGCGCAATCCTGGTCCTGTCACTTGCCCTGTGGGAGCCTGCAGTGAAGGCAGTCACCCGCATGGAGCATTCGGGAACAGCCCTGAACTCCATTCAACCTGCCTACCTGAAGGCTTTGATCGTCGCAGGCTGCGCGCTCTACCTCTTGCAGTTGCTCGCCAATATCATCCGCTGGTTTCAGCACACCGAAGGGGAGTTAGACGGTGGGCATTGAACTCATCACCCTGGCGATTGTCGCCTCGCTTCTGGCGCTCATGGCCCTTGGCGTGCCGCTCGGGATAACCACGCTCACGGTTTCCCTTGCAACGGCAATCCTCTATTTCGGCGAACGTGCCGGCTTCTTCATCGTCGCCGCCAATGTCGGCGAGGTCCTGCACAAATACGAGTTGATCGCCGTTCCCTTCTTCGTGTTCATGGCCAATGTCCTGGAGCGGTCCGGGATCGCCAAATCCCTGTTCGACTCCATGGCGATCATGGGCGGGCGGTTCCGTGGCTCCGTCGCCGTCCAGACCTGTATCGTCGCGGTGGTCCTGGCTGCCATGTCTGGCATCATGGGTGGCGAGATCGTGATGCTGGGCCTGATCGCCCTGCCTCAGATGCTGCGCCTCGGCTATGACCGGAAGCTCTCCATCGGCATCATCTGTGCTGCAGGTGCGCTTGCGACCCTGATCCCGCCCTCCGTGGTCCTGATCGTCTACGGCTTGGCAGCCCAGGTCTCCATCACCAAGCTTTTCGCCGCATCTGCCGTGCCCGGCCTGATCCTCGCCGCACTCTACATCACATACATCCTGGTCCGCGTGCGTCTGAACCCTGCGCTGGCTCCGATCTATGACATTCCGGAAACCGGACTGCCGTTCTTCCAGCGCCTGAAATATCTGAAGGGTGTCATTCTGCCAGGCATTCTGATCGGCGCCGTCCTGGGTGTCATCTATTCCGGCATTGCCACGGTAACGGAAGCCGCTGCCGTTGGTGCTGTCGGTGCGCTGGTGGTCGCAGCTCTTCGCAAGGAACTCACCTGGACCATGAGCCGGGATGCCATGCGGCAAACCGTTCTGACTGTTGGCTCGATCATCTGGCTGGTCCTGGGCGCAATCTCCCTGATCGGCATCTACAACCGGATTGGTGGCGGCGAGTTCCTACGAGGTCTGCTGACCTCACTCGATATTGCTCCCATCATGGTGATCGTCGTGATGATGCTGATCGTGATGCTGCTCGGCACATTCCTTGAGTGGATCGCCATCATCTTCATCACCGTTCCGATTTTCGCGCCGGTGGTCGTGGACCTGGGCTTCGATCCGGTCTGGTTCGGTGTGCTGTTCGCCATGAACATCCAGATCTACTACCTGTCGCCGCCTTTTGGCCCGGCCTGCTTCTTCCTGAAGTCCGTCGCTCCGAAGGACATTCAGCTGCAGGAGATTTTCTCCGCCGTTCTGCCCTTTATCGCCTTGCAAGCCGTTGGCCTGTTCCTGGTTCTGTTCTTTCCGGACCTGGCGCTCTGGCTGCCGTCCATGCTGAACTGAGGAGGAAGCGATGAAAATCAGCGATCAGGACCTCACCCGTCAGGATGAAGACATGGACCCGGTGGTCTTCGAGGCGGAAGAAAACCGCGATCACAAATTCGGAAACTGGCCCGAGCTGTTCGGGACACTTTTCACCCTGTTTGTCATTTGGCTGACCTTCGCCTTCACCGGATAAAAACAAATGCCGCACAAAGCCCCAAGAGATCTCCGCTCCGCGCGCTGGTTCGCACCCGACGACCTCCGCAGCTTCGGCCACCGGTCCCGTATGATGCAGCTCGGTTATTCCGAGGACGATTTCCGGGACAAGCCTGTCATCGGCATCCTGAACACATGGTCGGAGCTCAACACCTGTCACGCCCATTTCAAGGAACGCGTGCAGGACGTGAAGCGCGGTGTATTGCAAGCTGGCGGGTTCCCCGTCGAAATGCCGTCGCTCTCCGTGGATGAAAGCTTCACCAAGCCGACCTCCATGCTCTACCGCAACATGCTTGCCATGGAGACGGAAGAGATGATCCGCTCGCACCCGCTGGATGGCGTTGTGCTGATGGGCGGTTGTGACAAGACCACTCCCGGCCTGGTCATGGGGGCAATCTCCGCCGGTGTGCCGATGATCTATCTGCCCGCCGGTCCGATGCTTCGGGGCAATTATGCCGGCAAGATCCTCGGCTCCGGTTCCGACGCCTGGAAATACTGGGACGAGCGCCGCGCGGGGAACATCAGCGACGAAGAGTGGCTTGGCGTGCAAGGTGGCATCGCCCGCTCCGCAGGCACCTGCATGACCATGGGCACGGCTTCGACCATGACGGCAATTGCCGATGCCATGGGCCTGACATTGCCCGGCGCGTCCTCCATTCCGGCCGTTGACGCCAATCACCAGCGCATGGGCGCCGATTGCGGCCGGCGCATTGTCGATATGGTCTGGGAAGACCTGACCCCGGACCAGATCATCACGGAAGGCGCCTGCCGGAACGCCGCCGTTGTCGCCATGGCAACCGGCTGCTCCACCAATGCGGTTGTCCACCTGATCGCAATGGCCCGCAGGGCGGGCGTCAATCTGACGCTCGACGACCTGGATGAACTGGGCCGTGTAACCCCGCTCATCGCCAACGTCCGCCCTTCGGGTAAGGACTATCTGATGGAAGATTTCTTCTATGCAGGCGGTCTGCGGGCACTGATGAAGCAGATCGAAGACCGCCTGGAACTGTCTGCCCTGACCGTCACCGGCAAGACCATGGGCGAGAACCTCGAAGGCGCCGTTGTCTATAACGACGACGTCATTCGTCCGCTCTCCAACCCGGTTTATCAGGAGGGCTCTCTGGCCGTTCTACGCGGAAACCTCTGCCCGGACGGCGCGGTGATCAAGCCAGCAGCCTGTGACCCGAAGTACCATGTTCACGAAGGACCAGCCTTGGTCTTCGACAGCTATCCGGACATGAAGAAAGCGGTCGATGACGAGAACCTGGACATCACTCCGGATCACGTCATGGTGTTGCGAAATGCTGGTCCTCTGGGCGGTCCCGGCTTCCCCGAGTGGGGCATGCTGCCAATCCCGAAGGCCCTCATCAAGAAGGGACACCGGGATATGCTGCGCATTTCCGACGCCCGTATGTCCGGAACCTCCTATGGCGCCTGCGTGCTCCATGTTGCCCCGGAAAGCTATGCCGGCGGCCCGCTTGCCCTGCTGAAGACCGGCGATATCGTCCGTCTCGACCTGCCGAACCGGAAGCTGGACATGCTGGTCGACGCGGCTGAACTCGAACGCCGCCGGGCCGAATGGAAAGCCCCGGAGCCCCGCTTCGAACGCGGCTACGGCTACATGTTCTCAAAGCACGTAACCCAGGCCGATCAGGGCTGTGACTTTGACTTCCTGCAATCCGATTTCGGCCGGACGGCCGGCGAACCCGACATTTTCTAAGGTGACCCCATGACTGACTACATCTTGTCTGACGAGACCCGCGCGAAGTTCAAGGAGATCTCGACTGCGTCCATCGCCACGGCGCTGTTCAAGCGCGGGCTGCGCAACCAGTTCATCCAGGGGGTCGTGCCTGTGGCTCCCAAGCCAGAGAATATGGTCGGACAGGCCTTCACGCTGCGCTACATTCCCGCTCGGGAGGACCGCAATCCGATCACGGTTTTCCGCAATGCCGACCATCCGCAGCGCGTTGCGGTGGAAACCTGCCCTCCGGGCTGGGTCCTGGTCATGGATGCGCGCAAGGATGCGCGCGCCGCAACGGCGGGATCGATCCTGATCACGCGGCTGGCCCTGCGCGGTGCCGCAGGCGTGGTGTCCGATGGCGGCTTCCGGGACGCTGAAGGCATTGGCGCCCTCGACATGCCGGCCTATTACGCCAAGCCCTCAGCTCCGACCAATCTGACCCTGCATGAAGCACTCGACATCAATGTGCCGGTCGCCTGCGGTGATGCTGCCGTTTTTCCCGGCGACGTGCTGGTGGGCGACAGGGACGGCGTCATGGTCATCCCGGCGCATCTTGCCGACGAAATCGCAGACGAATGCACCGGCATGGAAAGCTATGAGGCCTTCGTCCTGGAGCAGGTGAAGGCGGGCGAGGCGATCATCGGCCTGTATCCGGGCACGAAAGAGCACTTCCAGGTGAAATATGACGCCTGGCGCAAGGAGAACGACCGCTAAGACGCAGGTGGTTCAGCATTCAAGGGTGCCGGTTTTACCGGCACCCGCAGTGCGGGGTCCTTCCCTCACCTGCCGCGTGCGTCCAGAAGCGGGAAATCGCAGGGAAAGTCGATAGCGGAAACAAGATCCGTTCGTTAGGCACTACAGAAGTTACTTACTACCGGTGATGGTCTCAATATGGCGGCTTGAATTGCGAAATCTTCAACAGCCTGCGCGAAGCAACGTTCTGATCGAAGAATCGAGCAAGCATTACAGCCGGAACGAGCGGCCCCGAGGTGTTTTGGGCTTCGCCCACAGGCCCCGGAAACCATCGTCCAGATGGACCAAAGGCCGGTCATGCGCTAACTGGCAAATTGGACCACTCGTGAGGGCTGATCACAACTTTGCCGGAGACCCGAACAATCCATGCAGGTTAGTCAATTCATCTCCCGTCAAATGGTCACGCGGCTTGTCTATGCCGCGATCGTCATTGCCTTGGGATTGGCGTTGCGGCTGCTTGGATACCGCATTGGTCTGCCTTTCTTCATCGTTAAATACGGCGGTTCGGTTCTTTGGGGGATGATGGTTTTCTGGCTGATTGCGGCGGTTCTGGCGGGAAAAACCATGCGCCTGGTGCTGATTGCGTCAGCGCTTCTTGCCATCGCCGTCGAGCTGATCCGGCTCTATCACACGCCTTGGCTGGACGACTTCCGGGCCACGTTCTTCGGAGCATTGCTGCTCGGCCGTGTGTTCTCGCTCTGGAATATACTGGCGTATTTGACCGGCATCGCACTGGCATTTGGGGTGGAGCGGCGGGTGGCTAGAACCAATCGCATTTAATGAATTCCATATCCCGCAGCTTTGAAGAAGTTGTTGCATTCCTCATCTGTGAAGAGGTCACAGACATGTCCAACTGAGCTCCTCAGATCCAGCATATGTCGAATGATCTCACCGTTCCAGAAAACATCACCATCCTGACACTGCCATCCAAATCAACCGGCTGAACCCAGTCGAAACCATCTGGCAGCTCATGCGCGGTAAATGTCTCTCAAACCGCGGCTTAAAGTTCTACGATGATATCGTCGACCATTTCAGCTACGCTTGGATAGAACTCACGGATCTCTCATCGAAGAAAATGTCTGGTGGTATATATAAATATGCGCAATTGTTTTGAACAATGGCATCCCATAATACTAATACAGGTGAATGTCATGAAGAGTGAGAAGAAATTTCTTCTCACTCTTTTTGATACTACTCAGCCGCATCGACCTTGATCACGCCGCGGCGGATCTGGTCTTCTTCGATGCTTTCGAAGAGGGCGCGGAAGTTGCCCTCGCCGAAGCCTTCATCCCCCTTGCGCTGGATGAACTCGAAGAAGATCGGGCCAATGACCGTCTTGGAGAAGATTTGCAGCAGGATCTTCGTCATGCCGCCATTCACCACGCCCTCACCGTCGATCAGGATGCCGTATTTCTTCATCCGGTCGATCGGCTCATCATGGCCGTTCACACGGGCCTGGGACATCTCGTAATAGGTGTCCGGCGGGCCGGGCATGAACTTCAGGCCATTGTCCGCCAGCCGGTCGGTCGCGCCGTAGATATCATCCGTGCCAACGGCGATGTGCTGAATGCCTTCACCTTTGTATTTCCTCAGATATTCCTCGATCTGGCTGGTGTCATCCTTGGACTCGTTCAGCGGAATGCGGATCTTGCCGCAGGGCGAGGTGATGGCCCGGCTGACGAGGCCCGTGATCCGGCCATCGATGTCGAAATAATGGATCTGGGTGAAGCCGAAGAGCTCACGGTAGAAGTCCCACCACTTGTCCATATTGCCGCGATAGACGTTATGGGTCAGGTGGTCGAGATAGTAGAAGCCGACGCCTTCCGGCTTCGGATTGCGCTCACCAAGCCACTCGAACTCTGCATCATAGACAGACCCATGAGAGCCATAGCGATCCACGAAATAGAGCAGGGAGCCGCCAATGCCGACAATGGCAGGCGTATCCAGCGTCTTATCGTCGCCTTCATAATGTGTCGCGCCCTTGGCGACCGCGTGGTCGAAAGCCTTTTGCGCATCCACCACGCGCCAAGCCATTGCCGGGGCGCAGGGGCCGTGCTTTTCGACAAATTTCATGCCGAAGGAACCGGGCTCCGCGTTCAACACATAAGTGACATCGCCCTGACGGTAGAGGGTGATTTCCTTGGTCTTGTGCTTTGCGACAGGCACATAACCCATGCGGCGGAACAGCTCGTCCAGCTTCTCCGGTTCGGGGTGAGAAAATTCGACGAATTCAAACCCATCGGTCCCAGCCGGATTTCCGGCAGTAATCTTCGCGGGCGGTGCGTCGTGCGGAAACGGTCCCATAATGTCCTCCTCGGCGTTTCGGCGTCATGGCAAAATCATGCGCCAAACGCCGCGCAAGGTGTGTGCAAACTACGGGATTTGCCGTAACCTACTGCACAATCCGTGCATCTAGTTAGGTAAATACGCATGAACTCCGCACTTGATGGCTTTGACATCAAAATTCTACGCCTTCTCCAGGGCAATGCGTCTCTGACAAATCAGCAGCTCGGCGAAGACGTTGGCCTCTCGGCAAGCCAGGTCTCGCGCCGGCGCCAGAAGCTGGAGCAGGAAGGCGTCATCCGGCGCTACCGCGCCAGTCTGGACCCGGACGCCCTGGGGCTCACCGTGACGGCCTATGTCGGGGTGACCCTTGGTGCCCACACCCGTGAGAATGCCCGCAGGTTCCGCGACCGGATGGTGGCCATGCCGGAGGTGCAGGAGGCCCACACCCTGACCGGCGACGTGGACTATATGCTGAAAGTGGTGGTGGCAGATCTTAAGGCCCTGAGCCGCTTCATCAATGATGAGCTGCTGCCGCAGGAGGCCGTCCTCAACGTCCGCTCGTCCATCGCCATGGAAACCCTCAAGGACGACAACCTGCTGCCGCTTGAGTAAGCGGCTGCCTTGACAAGTTCCGGCCCGCGCGGTCTGACTGCGCCAAACTCAAGGCCTCCTCTCGGGGCCAGCTTTCTGGACACATCCCTCGACAAGGATCCCACATGAGCGTGACTGTTGAACTGAAACGCCTGCCCAATGGGGCCGATCTTCCTTTGCCTGCGTATCAAAGTGAACTGGCCGCCGGGCTTGACCTGCTGGCTGCGATTGACGCGCCGCTGGTTCTGGAACCCGGCAAGCGCGCGCTGGTGCCCACAGGTCTTGCCATGGCCCTGCCTGCTGGGTTTGAGGGACAGGTGCGCCCGCGTTCAGGCCTTGCGGCCAAGAACGGCGTCACCGTCCTCAACACACCCGGCACGATCGACGCGGATTACCGCGGCGAGGTGAAAGTCATCCTGATCAACCTGGGCGACGAGCCCTTCACCATCGAGCGCGGCAGCCGCATCGCCCAGCTGGTGATTGCGCCTGTGCTGCAGGCAAAGCTGGTTGAAGTCGACAGCTTGAGCGAAACCCAGCGCGGCGCGGGCGGTTTCGGCTCTACCGGCACGGCTTGATGCAAGGAACGCCTGCGTGACCCCTGAACTTGTCATTTTCGATTGCGACGGTGTCCTTGTGGACACCGAACTGACCGCCAACACCATTCTCGCCAAAATCATTACGGAGCTCGGCTTTCCGATCACCGCACACGAATGCCAGGCGCGCTTCATGGGCCGCACACTGGAAAGCGTGAAAGAACTCGTGGAAGAGCTTTGCGCCGTCAAGCTGGCGGAGGACTGGCCCGATTACATCCGCATGCGGGATCTGGAGGCCTTTGCCAGGGGTGTCGACCCGATCCCAGGCATCACGGCTGTTCTGGATGATCTGGACCGGCGCGGAGTGCCCTATTGCGTCGGCTCTTCCGGCAAATACGAGAAGATGCGCATGACACTTGGCAGCTCCGGACTGCTGCCGCGCCTGGAAGGCAAGCTCTATTCCGCTCAGGACTGCGCCCATGGCAAGCCTGCGCCGGATGTCTTCCTGCTTGCCGCCAAAGGCATGGGCAAGGACCCCGGTTCCTGTGTGGTGATCGAGGATAGCGTTCCCGGCCTGATGGCCGCCCGGTCAGCCGGCATGCGCGGTTTCGGCTACACCGCCGATCCCCATTGCGACAGGAAGGCCATGGCGGATGCTGGCGGAACTCTGTTTGACCGGATGGAAGCGCTTCCGGAGCTTCTGTTTCCATCGAACTGAGGTTTCGGGAAACAGTCTTTCCCTTCCCCCGCATGTTTGCCAATATCCGCTCTTAGAAAAGATGGCATAAGACCCTAAACTTAGGCCATCTCAAGGGTCAAAGAGCCCCGGCAAGAACCGTCCGGGTGCCGAACAGGGAGACAGTCATGAGTGACAAGAAGCCCGGCCGCGGCCGGATCTATTCCTCGATCACGGAAACCATCGGGGATACTCCGATCGTTCGGCTCGACCGCCTTGCCCAGAAACATGGCGTGAAGGCAAACCTTCTGGCGAAACTGGAGTTCTTCAACCCGATCTCCAGCGTCAAGGACCGTATTGGCGTCGCCATGGTCGAGGCCATGGAGCAGGACGGCAAGATCACTCCGGGCAAAACTGTGCTCGTCGAGCCGACTTCCGGCAACACCGGCATCGCACTCGCCTTCGTGGCTGCCGCCAAGGGCTACCGGCTCATCCTGGTGATGCCGGAGACCATGTCGGTCGAACGCCGCAAGATGTTCAAGATCCTCGGTGCCGAGCTGGAATTGACCGACGGCGCCAAGGGCATGAAGGGTGCCATCGCCCGGGCACAGGAAATCCTGACAGAAATTCCGGATTCCGTGATGCCGCAGCAGTTTGAAAACCCGGCCAACCCGGAAATCCACCGCAAGACCACTGCTGAGGAAATCTGGAACGACACGGACGGTGCTGTGGACGTGTTCGTCTCCGGCATCGGCACTGGCGGCACGATCACCGGCGTTTCGCAGGTGCTGAAGGCCCGCAAGCCGGACCTGCATGTGGTCGCGGTCGAGCCGGAAGCAAGCCCCGTCCTTTCCGGCGGCAATCCCGGCCCGCACAAGATACAGGGCATCGGCGCGGGCTTCGTTCCAGGCGTGCTGGACACGTCCGTTTATGATGAAGTGGTGCAGGTTGCCAACGAAGATGCCTTCGCGATGGCGCGCGAAGTGGCTGCAACCGAAGGTGTGCCGGTCGGCATTTCCTCCGGCGCAGCGCTGACGGCAGCGATCAAGGTTGGCCAGCGCGACGACATGGCGGGCAAAACCATCGTTGTCATCATCCCGTCCTTCGCGGAACGCTACCTGTCTACAGCGCTGTTTGAAGGGCTTTAAGCTAGCCTTTTCTCCATCCGCGTCGCGGACGAAAACCCGAAGAGACCGCTGAAGATGCCGGTCTCTTCCACTCCAGCAGCTTCGAACCCCGCGCGCTCATAAAGTGCACGGGCTCTCGGATTGGTATCAATCACATCGAGACGCACCCGGGCCTGCCCACGTGCCCGCGCTTCCGCCTCGACGGCTTTCAGCAGGGCCGTGCCGACCCCCTGTCCCCGCGCCTCGGCGGCGACGAAGATACCGTCCATCAGAAAGACGCCCTTCTCAACCGGCCGCTCAAGCAGATCGAGAAGCAAACCTCTCCAGAGAGCGCCCGGCCAACCATATATTCCGGCCAGGTGTTTCAGCCCGCCCGCCGTCAGGCCGCCCTCGCTTGTCTTGAAGCCCGCCAGCCCAAGCAGCCGCCCATCTGCTCCGATTGCACAAATGGCATAGGCAGGATCAAGCAGATCCCTAAGCAGAGCGAGAGCCTTTTGCTCGGGAGACAGGATCTTGCCAAGCTTGCCGGAAAAGGCCTTCCAGAACAGATCTGCTGCTCTCTGCCGTTCCGCCTCCGGGAACCCATTCCTGATGGAAAACGGGCTGGCCGGCATCACCTGACCAGCACCGCTGTCCCGGTGGCACTGACCATCAACATTGAGCCGTTCTGACCGACGGTCTCATAGTCGAGATCCACGCCGATCACGCCGTTTGCGCCCAGCGCCGCTGCCTGTTGCTGCATTTCCTGAAGGGCGATGGTCCTTGCCTTGGCGAGTTCTTCCTCATAAGCGCCCGACCGTCCGCCGACGATGTCCCGGATTCCGGCAAAGAAGTCCTTGAACACATTGGCACCGAGGATCGCTTCTCCTGTCACGATCCCCTTGTATTCCGCAATCTCACGCCCTTGTAGGGTGCTGGTGGTGGTTACGAGCATGTTGTCAGGTCTCCTGTCGAGGTTCGCCCAGACAGATAGGTTTGAAAGGCGACTTCCGAAAGGCGTTCAAACGCAAAACGCCCGGACAAGCCGGGCGTTTCAGTTTCATCCAGTAAAGACCCTCAGCGGACGTCCAGGAAGCCAATGATCTTGCGCACGTCCTTGAGGACCGGCTCGGCAATGGCGGAAGCTGCTTCCGCGCCGGACTTGAGAACAGCGTCGATCTCTGCTGGCTCGGCCAGAAGGCGGCGCATCTCGTTGGTCATCGGAGCGAGGACTTCCACCGCCAGATCCACCAGTGCCGGCTTGAAGGCCGAGAACTGCTGGCCACCGAATTCGGTGAGAACCTCAGCCTTTGTCTTGCCCGACAAAGCCGCATAGATGCCAACGAGGTTTTCCGCTTCCGGGCGGTCCTTCAGACCGTCCACTTCACCCGGAAGGGCTTCCGGGTCGGTCTTGGCCTTGCGGATCTTCTTGGAGATCGAGTCAGCATCGTCGGTCAGGTTGATGCGGGACAGATCCGACGGGTCGGACTTGGACATCTTCTTGGTGCCGTCACGCAGGCTCATGATGCGGGTCGCGGGACCTGCAATCATCGGCTCGGTGATCGGGAAGAACAGCTCTTCCGGTGTTTCCGGGGAGGGTTCAGGGTTCGGAACGCCGACGCCCAGGTCCTTGATCCGGTCCGCGAAGTCGTTGTTGAACTTCTGAGCAATGTCCCGGGTCAGTTCCAGATGCTGCTTCTGGTCGTCTCCGACCGGCACATGGGTTGCCTTGTAGGCCAGGATATCCGCGGCCATCAGGCTCGGATAGGCGAGCAGGCCAAGAGACGCATTCTCCCGGTTCTTACCGGCCTTGTCCTTGAACTGCGTCATCCGGTTCATCCAGCCGATGCGGGCGACGCAGTTGAAGATCCAGGCCAGTTCCGCATGCTCACGCACCTGCGACTGGTTGAAGATGATCGACTTCTTCGGATCGATGCCAGCGGCGATATAGGCAGCCGTCACTTCACGGGTGGCCTTCTGCAGCTCGCCGCGGTCAGGGAAACCCGCCGTGATGGCATGCAGATCCACAACGCAGAAGATCGTCTCCATCTGGTCCTGAAGCGGAACCCAGCGGGACACGGCCCCCAGATAGTTGCCCAGATGGAGGTTGCCCGTCGGCTGAACGCCGGAAAATACGCGGGGCTTGAAAGCCGTCATTGCCTGTCCCTGTCTAAGAGAGGCCGGTTGGAAGGGCCCTTCGGGTGAGTAGATTGCGCTGCTGGTCTTAAGGCAGAGACCCGCGCCGTTGCAAGCCGGGAAGACCGGAAACCGGAATTCCCTGTCAGGTGTTGCGCCGCTTCAACGCTTTGATGTGCCCGAGAAGATCCGTTCCGCCCGTGATCTGGACGGCTGCTGCAAAAACGATCATCCCCGCCAGCACCAGCACCCCCAGCGCCCCGGCCCGGATTGCGAGGTTTCCGGATGCCATCCAGGGCTCCAGAACCATCGACAGGCCTTCCACGGCAAGACCCATCACGATGCTGGAAAGAAGGATAAGCGCGACTTTCCTCAGGATGCGGCGGTCAGGTTTGAAATGCCCCCGGCGCCAGAGAACAAAGATCAGCAGTCCTGTGTTCAACCAGCCCGCAACCGTTGTGGCCAGTGCGATGCCGACATGGGCCAGGAAGGGGAACAGCGCGAGGGAGAGGACAACGTTCACCACCATGCCAACCGTGGCAAAAACCATCGGCGTCTTGGTGTCTTCGCGGGCAAAATAACCGGGTGAGAAGACCTTGTTGAGCACAAAGGCCGGAAGGCCGAAGGCAAAGGCGGCCAGCGCGGCTGCGGTTCCATCGGTCGCAATGGAATCAAACCGGCCCCGTTCGAACAGCACGGAGACGATTTCACGCGGCAAGACCGCCAGCGCAATGGCAGCTGGCAGGGTCAGGGTCAGGGAGAACTCCAGCGCATTGTTGAGGCTGCGTTGATACTGGTCCTCATGACCGCCGCGCAGCTGACGGGTCAGGCTGGGGAGCAGCACAACCCCGATCGCCACGCCGATCACCCCCAGCGGCAGCTGATAGAGCCGGTCCGCGTAGTAAAGCAGTGCGTTTGCGCCATCCTGCATGGAAGCGATGACCTGGCCCACCGCCACGTTGATCTGGGTGACCCCACCGGCCACCACGCCCGGCACGCCCAGCGCCAGCAGACGCTTGGTCGAATGCGTAAACCGTGGACGGAGGACAGGAATCTTGAAGCCGAGCCGCTTCATGTCGCCAATGACGACGAAAAGCTGCACAAGACCCGCCAATGTGACGCCTACCGAGAGAATGATCGCCAGTTGACGGTCATGGACAATGTCGAAAAACAACACGCCGCCCAGCACAACGGTCATCACCACGTTGAGCATCACGGGCGCCAGGGCAGCGGCGGCAAAACGCTGATAAGTGTTCAGGATCCCGCTGATGAAGGCCAGCAGGGACATGAAGATCAGATAGGGAAAGGCAATCCGGGACATCAGAATGGTCAGGCTGAACTTGTCCGGATCATCGGCAAATCCGGGCGCCAGGCCCCAGACCACCAGCGGCATGAAGATTTCGGCAACAGCCGTCACGATCAGAAGACAGAATAGAAGGCCTGCTGCGATTTCACCGGCAAAACGGCGCGCGCTTTCCTCTCCCTCTTCCTCGACGGCCCGGCCGAACAGAGGAACAAAGGCTGAATTGAATGCACCCTCGGCAAAAAGCCGCCGGAACAGGTTGGGCAGACGGAACGCCACCACAAAAGCATCCGCCACGGGACCGGTCCCTACAGCCGCCGCCAGCAGGGTGTCGCGCGCGAAGCCTAGCAGTCGGCTGGCCATGGTGGCACCGCCGACCGTGGCGAAATTCTTCAGAAGACTCATGCGATGTGCCCCTCAGGCAAAAAAGGCTCCTGAGACCCCGTCTGCCAGACTTTCAGATGTTTGCCCCGTAACGCGCTCACGAAGCGCTGCGGGAAACAGGCGCAGCCGCACTGGTGTCCACCTGGCCTTCAACAGCATCTGCCAGACGGACGCGCATGATCTCCTGACGCCCGATATTGGCAATTTTCTGTCCGGTCAGATCGGTGACGTAAAAAACGTCGACCACCCGCTCACCGAAGGTGGAAATGTGCGCCGAACCGATATTCAGGTTGAGCGTCGCAATGCACCGGGTCAGATCGTAGAGAAGACCGGGGCGGTCGAGGCCCGAGATTTCCACCACCGTATAGTCATCAGACCAGGAATTGTTGACCTGGACGTCCGCATCGATGTTGAAGGCCTTCATGCGGCCTTTTACCGGGTTTTTCTTGGCGACGTTTTCCGGCAGACGGCTCTCACCCTTCAGGATCTTCGAGATAAGATCAGCGATCCGCTCACCCCGGCGCCGCTCATCCGCATCGTCCGGCAGTTCCCGGCTGATGAAGATCGTGTCGAGCGCGAAACCGTCCGTGGTCGTGTCGATCTGCGCATCCACGATGTTCGCCCCGGTCACATGGCAGGCTCCGGCGATCATGGACAGAAGACGCGGATGGTCGGGGGCCAGAACAGTAATCTCCGTCACGCCTTCGAAGGAATGCGGGGTGACGGCAAAGGCGAGCCGGTTGCCGCTCTTGTCCGCCTGGCGGATCAGCTCGGCATGGGCCAGGCGGCGCTCCGGCGCAACCCGGAGCCAATAGGCCTTGTAGTGCCGGTTGATATAGGCCTTCCGCTCCTTGGCCGGCCAGTGGCCAAGCTGTTCTGCCAGCTCTTCCTTAGCCTGCTCCACCGCTTGCCGGTGGGATCCCTTGGTGTGTCCGCCGGTCAGGTTCGGTTCGCACTCATAGTAGAGCGTGCGCAGCAGCTGACCCTTCCAGCCGTTGAAGACGCCGGGGCCAACGGCCCGGATATCCGCCACGGTCAGGATCAGAAGCAGTTTCAGCCGTTCGAGAGACTGCACGGTGTGCGCGAAGTCGGAAATGGTCTTGCGGTCGGACAGATCACGCGACTGGGCAATGGTGCTCATGTCCAGGTGATGCTCAATCAGCCAGGCAACCGTGTCCGTTTCCGCATTGTTGAGGCCAAACCGCGGGCAGAGCTTGCGGGCAATCCGCGCTCCGGCAACGGAATGGTCCTCCGGACGCCCCTTGGCAATGTCGTGCAGGAACATCGCCACATAGAGAACCCTCCGGTTCTGAAGGGTCCGGATCAGATCCGTTGCCAGCGGATGATCGTCACCGGAATTGCCCTTTTCGATTTCCGTCAGGACACCAATGGAGCGGATCAGATGCTCATCCACCGTGTAGTGGTGGTACATGTTGAACTGCATCATCGCCACGACCTTGCCGAAGTCGGGCACGAACCGGCCAAGAACACCGGTCTCGTTCATCTTGCGCAGCACTTTTTCCGCGTTGTTCCGCGAGGTCAGAACGCCGAGGAACAGCCGGTTGGCTTCCGGGTCATTGCGGAGCGTGGAATCCACCAGCTTCAGCGACCGCCGGATCCGCTTGGTGAGTTCGGGATGCAGATTGCAGTCGTTCTTGTCCGCGATCTGGAACACGCGCAGCAGATTGATCGGATCATCGGAAAAGATCGTCTCACTCGTGGCATTGAGACGGGTGTTCTCAATAACGAAGCCGGGAGCCCCCTCGACCGGCTTTGCCGCGGAGCTTGGCCTGCCGACCCGGAACCGGCGCATCAGGGCAGAGATCCCCTGGCCGCGCGGCCCCTTCACATGCTGGTTCTCTAGCGCCGCGCAAAGAATGCGCGTCAGATCCCCCACGTCCTTGGCCACAAGGAAGTAGTGCTTCATGAAGCGCTCGACATCCTTCATGCCCGGGTGCTGGGTATAGCCGAGACGGATGGCGATTTCCCGCTGCACGTCGAAGGACAGGCGCTCTTCTGCCCGCCCCGTCAGGAAATGCAAGTGGCAGCGGACGGCCCAAAGGAAATCCTCGGACTTCACGAACCTGTTGTATTCGGAACGGGACAGCACGCCCTTCTTGACCAGCTCGGACTGGCTGCGCACCTGATAATGGTACTTCGCGATCCAGAACAGCGTGTTCAGATCGCGCAGGCCGCCTTTGCCTTCCTTGATGTTCGGCTCAACCAGATAGCGGGAGGTGCCCTGGCGGCGGTGACGCTCGTCGCGTTCCTCCAGCTTCGCGGCGATGAACTCGGAACTCGTTCCGGTTACGACCTCATCATTGAACCGCTGGACCAGTTCCTCGAACAGGGGCTCATCCCCCCAGATAAAGCGCGCTTCCAGAATGGCGGTCCGGATGGTCATGTCGGTGCGCGACAGACGCACGCATTCCTCGATGTTCCGGGTCGCGTGACCGACCTTCAGACCCAGATCCCAGAGCATGTAGAGGATATATTCCACCACCTGCTCGCCCCAGGGGGTCTGCTTGTAAGGCAGCACGAACAACAGATCGACGTCCGACCCCGGCGCGAGGGTGCCACGGCCATAGCCGCCAACGGCAACGATAGACATACGTTCCGCAGCGGACGGGTTCTTGATTCTGTAGACGTGATGGAAGGCAAAATCATAGATGATGCGGATCAGCTCATCCTGCAGATGGCACAACCGCTTGGCGCACAAGAAGCCGCCACCGTCCTCGTTGAGCTGCCGTTCTGCTTCTATCCGGCCATCCTTCATTGTGGCTTTCAGAAGAGAGAGAACCTCTGAACGGATCTTGAGATCCGCACCGTTTCCACCGTTCTCACGGGTCAATTCGGTTAGTTTCTGACGGATGCCATCGGAGTCGATCAGACCGCTCAGGTCTTCAGGTGCAATCTTCATTTATAAAGAGCCGTTTTCATCATGGCTGTGCACTGGCGGCTGGGAGAAACCGGGTCAGGCACGGAAGGCAGATCAAACTAACCGATAACACGCCGGACTGTAACCGCAGGTAAATTTTGACTGGAATTACTTCAGACACCGTCCTTAGCCGCAGCAGAACGCAACTGGTGCAGCAGATGGGTCAGAGATTCCGGCGACAGTCCCCCAATCGTCGACGCCAGCCGGTTGGCAAGTTCGGTCGCCTTGGGATCCATTCCTGCGGTATCGATGGTGACCTTTGGATCGGACAATTCAGCAAGCCGCTGAATCTCCTCAGCCTCATCCCAGATCACGTTGAAGAACGTGATGATGCGCTGGACCAGAAACCAGGTCGGCTTGCCGCGCTTGCCATGTTCCAATGCCGAGAGATAGGCGCTGGACACGGATAATCCGGCGGCCATTTCCTTCAGGGAGATGCCGCGCTTGATGCGCAACTCGCGAATTTTGGCTCCGAGCGGGGTCACAATCTCACCTTCGTCTGCGAATTCTCACGTAAAGCGCGCCGGACCCGCCATGGGTCACATGCGCTTCCTCATACCCGATGACCAGCTGGCGCAGGTCCGGCATGGCCAGCCACTGCGGCACCACCCGGCGCAACACACCGCGCTCGTCCCAATGCCCGTGCCCGGCAGAGGCTGTTCCTCCCTTACCGGTGATCACCAGCACGACCTTGTGTCCATGAGCCTGGGCACCGTACAGAAAATGGCGCAGGCGATCATGGGCCTGATGCTGGGTCAATCCATGCAGATCAATCCGGGCATCAATTGGACGGACACCGCGCACCACTTTCTTGCGGTACTTGTACTCCATCTGGTGCAACGGCGGCGGTGAGGGTGGGCGAGGGGCCTGCACCGGCTCACGCATTGCCGTCTGAGGCGCCTCTACCCTGGCCGTCTCCCGGCCGGCATCTCCTGCTTCCGGCCCCATCACCTCTTCAAAGCTCAGCGGATCCGGTTTGCTGACCCGCCCGGAATGAAGCGGCGCCAGCGTCGAGGTGACCTTGGCCCACAGGGTCCGGTCTTCTTCGCTGAGTTGCCCTTTCTTGCGCCGCTTTGCCTTCATCACTGACCGGCCTCCGGAACCAGTTCCAGAGGCAGAAGCAGCGTCATGTCGGCCCGGTGCCGAACCTCACCGGCAAGATGGCCTGCCGCATCCCCAGATCCGAGGAACAAATCCCCGCGCGCCGTTCCCTTGATGGCCGATCCTGTGTCATCGGCAATCATCAGCCGCCGGAACGGCTTTCTGCCTTCCTTGAGCGGCGGAGAGTCCGTGCCAACAAAGACAGGCAGGCCAAGGCTGATATGGTGAAGGTCAACAGCAAGGCTCCGGCCAGCCATCAGCGGCAGACCAGCCGCGCCCTCCGGTCCATCCGAGGGATTGGCGATCGGCACTTCGCGGAAAAAGATATAAGACCGGTTCTGGCGCAACAGCGCGTCCCGGCGGTCCGGGTTGGCCTTGAACCAAGCCCTGAGGCCCGCCATCGTCAGCTCTTCCGGTGTGCCCTCTCCACGCTCCACGAGAACGCGCGCGACAGACGTATAGGGATAACCGGTCTTGCCCGCATAGCCCACACGCATCACGGACCCGTCCGTCAGGCGAAGACGGGCAGAGCCTTGAACGTGAATGAAAAAGGCATCAACAGGATCGGCGAGATAGACCAGATCCAAGTTCTCCGGATCAAGGGCACCGTCCATGATCGCACTGCGGTCCGGCAGGGGCTTGAGTCCCCGGGATGTCATGCGCCCGTGGCTAAGCGTCTCCGGCCAGTTTTTCGGGCGGTTCTTAGCCGTGACCGAAACAAGGCCATCCGGCGCACGCAAAAGAGGTGTCGTATAGGCGCCGGTCCTGATCCTGGAAGCTGGCAGTTCCGGTTCGTAATAGCCCGTCACAAAACCTGCGTCTGAAACCCGGAAAGGCGCAAACCGCTGCTCGAAGAAGCGTTGTGCCGCCTTGTCCGTACCATCTACCACCGCATGGCGCGCCGCGCGGCACAGGCTTCCTGCCTGTTTCCGGCTGAGCCGGAATGGGCCTGACGTCAGCAAGCGCGGCTTTGTGTCCGCACAAAAGCGCCAAAAAGCGGCAAGGGCTGCGCGATGATCATCGCCAGCCCAGCCGGGTATTTGGTTGAAGTCAGTCTTGACCAAATGGGGTAACGGCATGCCGCTTGCCGAAGCTCCCTGCGTTCCGCCAGCTATCAGGCCGATGAGAAGCGCAGCAGCGGCGGCCAGACGGCGCCGCGCGGCGGCTCCCGTCATTCGGCCGATTCAGTCGCGACCAGTTTCCAATTCGGGTCACGGGAAGTTGTGTCGCGCTCAAAGGTCCAGATATCGATCACCTCGGTGACCTTGTTCGGATCGCCATCAATAATGGCGCCGGACTTATCGCGAGTTGCGGAAATCAGCTCGCTCTGAACCTTGACGGTCACCTGAGCGCGGGCCCCCTTCAGAGCAGCCTCCACAATCTCTGCCTTGTCGATGCCTACAAAAGTGGACTCGATCCGTTCACCACGGCGCTCGCGGTCTTCAATCGCGGAGACAAAGCCTTCATAGACTTCTTTGGACAACAAGCCTTTCAGAGCTTTCTTGTCGCCGTCAGCAAACGCCGTCACAATCATTTCATAAGCAGCCTTCGCACCCTCAATGAAGGGCTGCGGCTCAAAGCTGCGGTCGGCGGAGAGGATCTGACGAAGCGCTTCGTTGAGCGCGGACCCGGCAGGAGCGACCTTTTCGATCACGACATCATTGGACCGGGCAACATCTTCAGCGGCAGGAGGTGCGCTCTGCTGGCCGGGAAGCTGAACAACGTTGTCGCCAACGTTCTGCGGCTTAGGCTGATCCTGCTTGTCCGGCTTGGTGTAGGGATCAAACGGCGGACGCTCATTGCCAGTACGCTTCCCGAGAACAGACCGGAGCCGATAGATAATGAACACAGCCAGCGCCAGGAAGATGATGTTGTAGATGTCGAATATCTCGTTCATGTGCTGTTACCGGCCATCATTTCGGGACATGTGCTGTTCCTGTCGGTCAGCACGCTCACGCTGGATCAAAAGCTGTTCCATCTTATTTAGGATCTCCTTGAACCAGCATCCAGAGCCTAGAGCAAGCCGATCCGCGTTTCTTATGCGCTTTCGGCAGGAAAGACTCTCGCATTCCCCAGTCTATTTGCCTAGGTTTAGGGTTGGGTAAACTCAAACCGCTGGAGCTCACGTGGGATTAGCCATTCTGGCAGGCATCATCCTGCTGCCATTGATCGAAATTGCTGTCTTCATTGAAGTGGGAAGCCTGATCGGCGCCGTGCCGACGATCCTGCTCACAATTCTGACCGCTGTCGCGGGTACGTTCATGCTGCGTCAGCAAGGCTTGTCGCTTCTAATGCGAATGCAAAAGGAACTGGACGCAGGCCAGGTGCCCGGTACAGACATCATGCATGGCGCGATGATCGTGCTCGCCAGCATTCTGCTTCTGATCCCCGGTTTCGTTACGGATATCCTTGGGCTTTTGCTCTTCGTCCCGCCCATTCGCGATGCAATCGCGCGCTTCATCATCGCCCGGTCCAACGTGGTTGTCGTTGGTGGCGGCGCCCCGCGCCGCCGGGAGGACGGTGTGATTGATCTGGATGAAGAAGACTGGACCCGCCGGGATGAGACCTCCGGCCCTCAATCCTCAGGCCAGCCCCGCATCAGCCCCAGGAACGAGAACGACGACAAGCGCAACGGCGCGTGACGCCCCAGCACACGGAACTGTGATCCCGCACCTGTCAGTTTTCCTGAGTTTTAACCCCTCTTTCAGCGCCGGAAGCTAGGCTGTGGAGCTATGAAATTTGACGGCAATGGCGGAAGGCTTCAGAAAATGGCGGGGGCGCAGGTGAAGCAGCGGGTCGACTGGGTCGACACGGCCAAAGGTATCTGCATCGTCTTTGTCGTGATGATGCATTCCGTTCTCGGCGTTGAAGCGGCAGCCGGACAGACAGGCTGGATGCATGCCATCGTGGCCTTTGCCAAGCCCTTCCGCATGCCTGACTTTTTCATGATTTCCGGACTGTTTCTCAGTACCGTGATCCAGCGGGACTGGCGGCTCTACCTGGACCGGAAGGTCGTCCATTTCGCCTATTTCTACGTCCTGTGGGTCACCATCCAGTTCGCACTTAAAGCTCCGTCCTTTGCTGAAGACTTTGGCTGGAACGGCGTCCTCCAGGAATATCTCTGGAGTTTTATCCAGCCATTCGGCACGCTCTGGTTCATCTACCTGCTGCCCATATTCTTCGTGACCGCGAAACTGCTCCACACCAGCCGCACACCGCATTGGGCCGTGCTGCTGGTTGCCGCCCTTCTGCAAATCGCGCCAATTGAGACCGGCTCGATGATTATCGACGAATTCGCTGAGCGGTTCGTCTTTTTCTATGCTGGCTACGTGTTTGCGCCACAGATCTTCCGTTTCGCTGCCTGGGCACGTCAAAGAATGGCCCTGAGCCTCGGCCTTTTCGCTCTCTGGGCGCTGGTGAACGGCAGCTTTGTCTTTGCCGGCCTGTCGGATCTTCCCGTTCTGTCCCTGGCCCTTGGAGCAATCGGTGCCGTCGCCGTCATTCTGGCCAGCACGCTGCTGCAGCAAGCCTGGAGCGGAAATTTCTTCCGCAGTCTCGGCCAGCACTCGCTGGTGGTCTATCTCGCCTTCTTCCTGCCCATGGCTGTCAGCCGGGTCATCCTTCTCAAGCTCGGCATTCTGGACATCGGAACAATCTCGGTGCTGGTCACGGCCGCCG
Source organism: Roseibium litorale (assembly GCF_014842915.1). Taxonomy (GTDB): domain Bacteria; phylum Pseudomonadota; class Alphaproteobacteria; order Rhizobiales; family Stappiaceae; genus Roseibium; species Roseibium litorale. Next base: position 74,277 of record NZ_JACYXI010000004.1, read on the forward strand.
GAGTGATTTGCCCCATGATCCTCTACTGGCTGGTTTCCCGCACGGGCTATGGCTGGTTCCTGTTCCGGCGGCCAGGCTGGGCGCGCCTGGACACGCGGCCCGCACAGAGCCCTGCGGCAACACAAGCCGCAAGCCTGGGAGAATAGGAGTTGAATAGGTATTCGCCTGCGGAAAGGGGCGATTAGGCCTTTCCTCAAAAGGCAGGTGCGGGCATGATCCGCGCCATGTCGACAGATACCGCCTCTCCCGCTCTCACCGCCGACGACCATCTCATTCTGGTCGATGGCTCCACCTTCATCTTCCGCGCCTATCACGCGCTGCCACCGCTGACGCGCAAGCCCGACGGGCTGCCGGTTGGCGCCGTGTCCGGCTTCTGCAACATGCTTTGGAAGCTGCTGCAGGAAGGGCTGACGCCGGAAGAGGGGGATGAACCGACCCATTTCGCGGTGATCTTCGACCATTCCTCCAAGACCTTCCGGTCCGATATCTATCCGCAATACAAGGCCCACCGTCCGGAGCCGCCGGAAGATCTCATTCCGCAGTTCGGCCTGATCCGTCAGGCAACCCGCGCCTTCTCGGTCCATTGCGTCGAGCAGGAAGGCTTTGAGGCCGATGACCTGATCGCAACTTACGCCCGCCAGGCATCCGAAATGGGCGCGCGCGTGACCATTGCTTCAGGCGACAAGGACCTGATGCAACTGATCGGCCCGCGCGTCACCATGATCGACACGATGAAGAACAAGATCTTCACCGAGGAAGAGGTCTTTGAGAAATTCGGCGTCGGTCCGGACAAGGTGGTGGAAGTTCAGTCCCTTGCGGGCGACAGCGTCGACAACGTGCCAGGCGTGCCGGGCATTGGCCTGAAGACCGCGGCGCTTCTGATTAACGAATTCGGTGATCTGGAAACGCTTCTGTCGCGCGCCTCCGAGATCAAGCAGAACAAGCGCCGGGAAAACCTGATCGAATTTGCTGAACAGGCCCGTATTTCCAAGCAGCTGGTCACCCTGAAGCAAGATGTGCCGGTGGAAGTGCCTGTCGGCGATCTGTCCGTGACCGACATTGATGGCCCCAAGGCCGTTGGCTTCCTAAAGGCCATGGGCTTCACCACCCTGACCAAGCGCGTCGCCGATGTGACTGGTGCGGAAATCGCCAATATCGAGCCGGATGAGTTTCAGGTACCCGGCTGGGACACGCCGGATCACAAGGGCCGGATGACCGGTCCGGCAGGCGGTTCCAGCGCCCCCTCCGCAAGCGCCGCTGAAAACGGCACTGCTGCAGACAATGGCTCAACCGCCGCTCCCGCTACACCGCTGCCCAATGGCATGATGGTCCCGCAAACGGTTGCCGAAGCCCGCGCCGAAGCGGCCCGTAGCACCCCCATCGAACCCAGCGGCTATGAGACCGTGACCAGCCTCGACCGGCTGAAAGAGTGGGTCGCAGATGCCTATGAGGTCGGCACCGTCGCCTTCGATACGGAAACCACCTCTCTTGATGCCATGCAGGCCGTTCTGGTGGGCGTGTCACTGGCGACGGCTCCCGGCAAGGCTTGTTATGTGCCGCTTGGCCATGTGGATGGGGAAGGGGATCTTCTAGGAGGCGGCGGTCTTGTTGAAGGCCAGATCCCGCTCAAGGAGGCCTTGGCAGTCCTAAAGCCCATGCTTGAAGACCGGGGCGTTTTGAAGATCGCCCAGAACCTCAAGTATGACTGGCTGGTGATGACCCGCCACGGCATCGACATTGGCCCTGCCGACGACACCATGCTCCTGTCATACACGCTGGATGCCGGCAAGGGTGGCAATGGCATGGACGAACTGGCCCAGCGCTGGCTGGACCACACGCCGATCCCGTTCAAAGAGATCTGCGGTTCCGGCAAGTCCATGATCACGTTTGACAAGGTGGAGATCAGCAAGGCGACCGCCTATGCCGCCGAGGATGCGGATGTGACCCTGCGCCTGTGGCAGGTGCTGAAGCCGCGCTTGGCCAGCGAGCATATGGCGACCGTCTATGAAACGCTGGAACGGCCGATGGTGCCGGTTCTGGCGCGGATGGAACAGCGCGGCATCTCCGTTGACCGGCAGATGCTGTCGCGCCTCTCCGGCGATTTTGCCCAAGGCATGGCATCCAGGGAAAGCGAGATCTACGAGCTGGCAGGAGAGAGCTTCAACATCGGCTCGCCCAAGCAGCTGGGAGACATTCTCTTTGGCAAGATGGGCTTGCCCGGCGGAAAGAAGACCAAGACCGGCGCCTGGTCCACCTCGGCCTCGGTCCTGGACGATCTGGCAGCCGAAGGCCACGAAATGCCCTCGCGCATCGTTGGCTGGCGCCAGCTCTCCAAGCTGAAGTCCACCTACACGGACGCGCTTCCCGGCTATATCAACCCGGAGACCAAGCGGGTTCACACGTCCTATTCACTGGCGGCGACCACGACCGGGCGTCTGTCCTCCTCCGAGCCGAACCTGCAGAACATTCCGGTACGCACGGAAGAAGGCCGCAAGATCCGCAAGGCCTTTGTCGCGGCACCCGGCCACAAGCTGATTTCCGCAGACTACAGCCAGATCGAACTGCGTGTTCTGGCCCATATGGCCGACATTCCCCAGCTGAAGCAGGCCTTTGCCGACGGTCTCGACATTCACGCCATGACGGCCAGCGAAATGTTCGGTGTGCCAATCGACGGCATGGACCCGAGCGTCCGCCGCCGGGCAAAAGCCATCAATTTCGGTATCATCTACGGCATTTCAGCCTTCGGCCTGGCCGCCCAGCTCGGCATTTCGAGAGGCGAGGCGGGTGATTACATCAAGACCTACTTCGAGCGCTTTCCGGGCATCCGCGACTATATGGAGGCCATCAAAAAGGAAGTGCATGCCAACGGCTATGTGACCACCATCTTCGGCCGCAAGGCGCATTATCCGGAGGTGAATACCTCCAATCCGAACATGCGCGCCTTCTTGGAACGGGCTGCTATCAACGCACCGATCCAGGGGTCTGCTGCCGACATCCTGCGCCGGGCCATGGTGCGCATGGAAGACCGGCTCTCCGCCTCGAAGCTGGATGCCCAGATGCTGCTGCAGGTGCACGACGAACTGATCTTCGAAGTGCCGGACGATCAGGTGGAGGCGACCATTCCGCTGGTCCGCGAGGTCATGGAAAAGGCCTGCGAACCGGCGCTACAGCTCTCAGTCCCGCTCCAGGTCGACGCCCGCGCCGCCACCAACTGGGACGAGGCACACTGAGGATACGCCGAGACTCAAACCGGCGGGTTGCTGCTTGTAAAGCTTACAGCCCCGCCGCTTTTCTCAGCGCGGCGTTGATGCGCTCCTGCCAGCCTGGGCCGTCTTCCTGAAAGTGGGCCAGGACATCGGCGTCAATGCGGATGGAGACGGCTTCCCGGGTGGAGGGCAGAACACCCTTGCGGACCGCTGCTGTCGCGTCTTCCACGGGTTTCGTCGTTGCCTGTTTGAACAGGGCTTCTGCCTTGTCGATTGCACTGGAGTGACGCCGGGGCGGATAGGCCATAACATGCTTTCTATAAGTGGGTTAAACCCTCAGCATAGGCTGTCTTTGCGCAAGAGGAAGCAATAATTCCGCCCATCCGTAACAAACCTGACTCCGGCTTCAGCGTCCACTTAACCAGGCAAAGCGCTTCGCGATCCGCTTGCGCAGCTTGAACCAGGGGCTGTATTGCCGCAGGCGTCTGGCCTGGATCGGGTAGGAAGCGAGCTTTGCAAGATCCAGCCCCTTGCCGTCTTCCGCCGGGAAATAGTTTTCAAAATGCGACAGGGTCGCGACACCGGTCAGCTTGCATAGGATCGAAAAGATTGCCTGATCATGGCGATGCTCAATAAAGCCTTCCAGGTTCTCGCTTTTTGACGGCGTATCATCGATCAGGCTGAAGTCCGCCTCGAAAACCGCGATCCATTTTCTTAGAAAGTCCAGTGTTTGCGGGCACTTTCGCATCACGAACGTCGTTGCAACAATGGTTGGCGTTTCCAGAATGGCAGCCTGATCCCGGACACCGAAGTGATCTACCAGATCGCCCTTAATCCATTGGCTGTCCGTCAGCTCTGGCGTGCGGTCCGTTCCCGTTAGATCAGGCCGGTCCGGCGCGCGCAGTTGAAAGGCCAGTATGCCGGACGGAGCAGAGGCCGCGATCTCCAGATACTCCTTCAGGCGTGCGACGCCGCCCGGATTGAGGTGGCACCCGGCATCCGCATAGACAAGCAGATCTCCGTCCTGCAGCCGCAAAAGCTCTTGCAGCACAGCCTGCGGTTTCCAGATCCAGTAACCGAACCCCCGGACATTTGGCGTGAGCTTGTCCGCGAAGCGCAGCCGGAACGCCGGGTCGAGATCGTCCTCGGTCAGAAGCGATATCCGGTCAAAAACCTTCAAGCCACGGGCCTCACGGCCGATCCGTTTTAGGGATTTGCCCATGGATTTGCTGGCAAAGGAAACGAATGCGACAGGCATGAACAATTGGATCCAGAAATATTTTGAGGCCGTCAGCATCCCTGAGCCGGGAGGCTGATTTTTAGAAAACACGCGAAACAGTGCATCGCATGCATTCCCGTAGGTCGCAAGCGGGGAGAAGGCTGCTTCTGCGCGTTCGGCTCGCACAATATGTTCCACTTTCGTTCTTGCAAGCTTGCCTAAGGTGTGCTTCGATCAGTCTACACGCAATTGGGGAGTGCGCAGGATGGTCAGCCGTGTGACGACCGTGGCCTTTCAGGGGATTGAGGCCTTACCGGTGGATGTTCAGGTTCAGGTCGGCCCAGGCATGATCGCCTTCACCGTGGTAGGCCTTCCTGATAAGGCTGTCGGAGAAAGCCGGGAACGGGTCCGTGCAGCCTTGCACGCATCCGGTCTTGCACTTCCGGCCAAGCGTGTCACGGTCAATCTGGCGCCGGCTGATCTGCCCAAGGAAGGCTCCCACTATGATTTGCCAATTGCCCTGGGCATCATGGCGGCCATCGGTGCGATCCCACCAGATGCGCTCGCCGGTTACGTGGTTCTTGGCGAACTTGGCCTCGATGGCATGCTGGCGCCGGTGGCAGGTGTTTTGCCGGCCGCCATGGGTGCAAACGCCCTGGGCAAAGGCTTGATCTGTCCGGCGGAAAGCGGCTCGGAAGCGGCCTGGGCGGACCCAGATATGGATATCCTGGCCCCCCGTTCCCTGATTCAGCTCGCCAATCATTTCAAGGGCACACAAGTGCTTTCCCGGCCCGAGCCCAGACTGCAAGCAGCGGCAACGGGCCTGCCGGATCTTGCGGACGTCAAGGGCCAGGAAAGTGCCAAGCGGGCCCTTGAGATCGCAGCCGCGGGTGGACACAATCTGCTTATGTGCGGTCCCCCGGGCGCTGGCAAATCCATGTTGGCGAGCCGGCTTCCGTCCATTCTGCCGCCCTTGCGTCCAAAGGAGCTGCTGGAGGTTTCCATGATCGCCTCCATGGCTGGCGAACTGGCGGAAGGACGCCTGACCGACCGCCGCCCCTTCCGCGCTCCCCATCACTCTGCCTCCATGGCTGCCCTGGTGGGCGGCGGTCTTCGAGCAAAGCCCGGAGAGGTGTCCCTTGCCCATAATGGGGTTTTGTTCCTGGACGAACTTCCCGAGTTCAATCCGCAGGTGCTCGACAGCCTGCGCCAGCCGCTGGAAAGCGGTGAAGCCGTGATTGCCCGCGCAAACCACCGGGTCACCTATCCTGCCCGGATACAGTTGATTGCCGCAATGAACCCCTGCCGCTGCGGCCATGCGGGAGAACCTGGACATGTGTGCCGAAGAGGCGCCAGATGCGCGAGCGAGTATCAAGCCAGGATTTCGGGACCTTTCCTTGACCGGATCGACCTGAAGATCGATGTGCCTGCGGTGACCGCCGCTGATTTGATCGCCCCAGGGAAGGCGGAAAGCTCAGCGGATGTGGCAGAAAGGGTTGCCGAAGCCCGCCGCATCCAGCGGGCCCGCTATCAGGCTCTTGGCCTCTCCACCCTGACCAACGCCCAGGCTCCAGCAGGGGTTATCGAAACCGTATCTTGCCCGGATTCTGCCGGACAGGCGTTTCTGCAGGAGGCCGCGAACACCCTGGCCCTGTCAGCGCGGGGCTATCACCGGGTGCTGAAACTTGCCCGCACTCTGGCGGATCTGGATGGTCTCGATACCGTCGGACGGCTGCATCTGGCCGAAGCGCTGAGTTACCGGGGGCAGGACCTGCCAAGGCAGGCCGCCGTCGCCTGAGGCCAGGCAGCCGCCAATTGACCAAATAACGCGTTTTCCGCCTGAAAAGTCCGAAAGTCCGTCAGCGGAAACGGTTTCTAAAAGGTTACGGCCCATTCTCGCATTGAAGATCATGTTTGTGTGCGAGTAGTTGATCCGTGTCTGAATCCAAGCTGTCCATTAGCGGCCCCATTTCCGGCTCTCCCGCAAGACCGGAGCAGGACGGAGACCAGACACAGTCGCGCAGACGGACTGACCTTTCGGCTTCTTTCTCCCCGCTTGAAAGCAAACGGCGGGCAGAAGCGCAAAACACGAAGGCCCAGCCCTCAGCAACGACACGCTCGTCCGACCGCGATGAAGACAATTTGACCAGTCGCCGTGCGACGGAGGCAAATTCAGGCAATGAGCGAGCCAAGGCTGTGTCTGCTTTTGCCGCCAGAGCCAGCCAGAGATCCACCAGCCGCCGCACCGCAGACCAAGGCCCCAGCGGCACGCCGCTGCCTCTGCCTGTCGTCACACCGCCGTCAAAACCGGTGATGATGATTGCCACCGTGGCAATTCTCGTCAGTTTCTTGGGCGCCATTCTTCTGGCTGGTTATCCATCCGCTGGTTTCGCGGCCATTTGCCTGGCCTTCCTGTCCGGAGCACTGGCCGTCTGGCGGTTGCAGATCGATGACCGTCTGAGACTGTCCAAGGCAGTGTCCCGCCTGGATGAGCGCACGCGCAGCCTGTTCGAGCAGGCAGAGCAGCTGGAAGATCAGGCGTGGGAACTTCGCGAGAGCGACGACCGCCAGGCCAGCATCCTGTCCACTCTTGGAGACGTGGTCATCCGCCGCGATGGCGAGCGTAAGGTCGTTTATGCCAATTCCGCCGCAGTCGAAACCTTCGGCGACAAGATCAAGGCCGGAGCCGCACTGACACTGCCCCGCGCGGATCTTGCCAATGTTGCGAGCCACAGCGCTGCTGGCGAGACCGACGCCTGGTTTGGCGATCTGCTGCTGCAGACCGCCCACGGCCCACGCTGGTTCTCCCGCATCGATATCAACGTCCGCGACCCCGGTACTGGTGCTCCGTTGAGCCAGACCGTCCTGCGGGATGTGACGGACCGGCGCCTGATTGAAGAGGAGTTGCTCGCCGCCCGCCATTCAGCGGAGACTTCCAACGAGGCAAAGTCCCGGTTTCTGGCAACGGTCAGCCACGAGATTCGCACGCCGCTCAACGGCATCCTCGGCATGGCTGCGCTGCTGCGCGACACCCGCCTGAGCCAGGAGCAGATTGCCTATATTGAAGCGCTGGAAACATCCGGCGAGACCCTTCTGCTTCTGATTGACGAAGTGCTCGATTTCTCCAAGGTGGAAGCTGGAAAGCTGGATATTCAGGCCGCACCCGCCCGTCTTGCCGCCCTCACGGAAAGTGTTGTGGAGCTTCTTGCCCCGCGCGCCCAAGCCAAGGGGCTGGAAATCGGCGCCCGCCTCTCGCCGGACCTGCCAGACACGGTCACCATTGATGCGACACGCGTGCGGCAGATCCTGTTCAATCTCACCGGCAACGGCGTGAAATTCACCGATGAAGGTGGTGTCGCCATTGAAATAGATGGCCGCTCACGGCCAACCGGCGGCAGCTTTCTGGACATCACCGTCCGCGACACGGGTATCGGCTTCAAGCCGGACGAGGCCGACCGGCTGTTCCGCGAATTCGAACAGATCGACCACGGCCCCGCACGAAAGTTTGGCGGCACTGGCCTTGGTCTTGCCATTGCCCAACGGCTTGCCGTTCTGATGGGCGGCGAAATCTGCGCCGAAACAGGAGCTTCCGGCGGCGCGGTTTTCCGTCTTTCCCTGCCTGTGCCGGAGGAGCTGAAAACCGCTCAGAGCCGTGAAGGCAGCCGCACCACAGGGCGCAATGTCGTCATCGTCAGCAATGGCCGGGTGGAAGCACCACTGTTGCAAAAGCGCCTTGAAACCGAAGGCGCGACCGCTCTTCTGTGCGCGCCAGGCAGCGAGGACCTGACGGATAGCCTGGTCAAGGCAGACCTGCTGATCGTCGACAATTCCGCCATGGCCGACAGCGGGGCCTGGCTTGCCACCGCCCGCCTTGCCGGGTGCAAAGCCCCCGCAGTGGTCCTTGTGTCTCCACCGGAACGCGACCGTCTTGAGCGGCTCAGGGAAGCAGGCTTTGCGGCCTATCTGATCCGGCCGGTACGGATGGATTCTCTTACCCAGGTGCTGAACCGGCTTTTGGACGACCAATCTAGCGAACTGTGCTGGATGGCCGGAGCGGAACGTCCCGCCGGCACGGGTCTCGAAGCCGCCCGCCTCGCACCGGTCCGCCCGCTGCGACTTCTTGTTGCGGAAGACAACGACATCAATCGCCTCCTAAGCGAAGCATTGCTGCGCAAGCTCGGTCATGAGCCCACAATGGTGGTGGATGGTGAGAAGGCGGTGGAGGCTGCGACCAGGGAGCAGTTCGACGCAATTCTGATGGATCTCCATATGCCCGGCCTCGACGGCATTGGAGCCATTGAACAGATCCGTGCCATGGAGCGGAAAGAGGGCCGCCGCCCGGTGCCGATCCTGATGGTGACAGCCGACGTGATGCAAAATGCGCGCGCCCGCGCTTCGGCTGTCGGTGCAGCCGGCTATCTGACCAAACCGCTGGCCGCAGATGCGATCCGCGACGCCCTTCAGGCTGTTTTACCGGGTTAAGACCGCGTGAAACGCTAGCATTTATGCCGAATTTCTGATTGCAATCCATCCTCCATGAAAGGATGGATTGCCGGGAGCGGCGCATTTCTATAGGGTCCGGAGATGGATCCTGAGCTGGCTTTGTCATGCAACTGTCGGAAATCTGTGATCCAAGGAACGCTTGTAAGCGCGCCGGTGGCGCGGTTCTGCCAGACCCGGCGAACCACTCCATGAACGGCGGCGGCAGATCTCGTGCCGGTGAAAACCGGTGCGCCTGACTGAATGGACGAAGTGAATGTCTATGCTCGCACCGGGACTTTTTTCGCCGCGCAAACTTGTCGAGAAATTCGCTCCGAACGCACGTGCTCTGCCCCTCGGGCCCTTGCGTGAAGGCGCAACCGGAGTGGACACTTCGGGCAGTCTTGGGCGCGTCGGACCACTGGAAGTGCGGCTCGCACGCTCCCGCAAGGAGATCAAGAAAGCCCAGCGCCTGCGTTATGACGTCTTCTATGAAGAAATGTCCGCAATCGCCGATGCGTCAACCCTTGCATCGCGCCGCGACCGGGATTCTTTTGATGCCATCTGCGATCATCTGCTGGTGATCGACCATTCGTCACTGAAGCGGAACAAGCTCGGCCGCCTGAAGCCGGAGATCGTCGGCACCTACCGCCTGCTGCGTCAGGAGGTGGCTGAGGCGAACGGGGGCTTCTATACAGCGGGTGAGTTCAATATTCAGTCCCTTATCGACGCAAATCCCGGAAAGCGATTTCTGGAACTCGGCCGCTCCTGCGTGCTCAAGCCTTACCGGAACAAGAAGACCGTCGAGCTTCTGTGGCACGGCATCTGGGCTTATGTTCTGCGTCACAAGATCGATGTTATGATCGGCTGCGCGTCGATCGAAGGCACAAATCCGGATCTGATCGCCGATCAGCTTTCTTTCCTGCACCATCATGCCCAGGCTCCGGACAGCTGGCGTGTCTCCGCGCTTTCGGAGCGGTATGTCAGCATGAACCGCATGCCTGCCGAGGTCTTGAACCAGAAGGAGGCGCTGCGGGCTCTGCCGCCGCTGGTGAAGGGCTATCTCCGCCTTGGCGCCTACATCGGCGATGGCGCCGTCGTGGATCACCAGTTCGGCACCACTGATGTCTTGATCATCATGCCGGTCAGCGCGCTCAATGCACGCTATGTGAATTACTACGGGGCGGACGCCAGCCGTTACGCCAGCTAAGCAAAAGAACGGGGCGGCAGGTCTACCCAAGCCTCACCGCTCCTTTTGATGACTCTCAGACTGACGCAGGCTGCGGCCCGTCATAGCCCTCGATGATGATGAGGTCGCCTTCCGAAATATCATCCCGCAGAGCTTTTGCCCGCTGATACTCCGGCGAATCGTAGCACTTGAGTGCCGTTTCATAGTCGGGGAACTCTATGACGATGTTCCGGCTGCGGGATGTTCCTTCCCTGGTTTCGAAACGGCCGGCACGCACGACAAACCTGGCGCCGTATTTTGCAAAAGCCTCCGCATTCGCAGCCACGTAGGTCTTGTACCCCTCCGGGTCCTCAACATCGACCCGGGCAATCCAATAGGCTTTCGGCATATATGCTCTCCTTCGCTCCGGCCCTTGGGTAGCGTGTTTTTGCCCCCTGCCAAAGCCCTTTGCGCCCAACCGCGCGCCATATGCCTTAACGCCCCCTTAAATTGCCGCATTCTAAGGTCATCTGCGGGGAAACGGACCTTGGCCAGAGCCAACGTCCATCGGATCATGGGAACCATCTTCAGGCATGGCGAACGGCACTGCGCAGCGCAAACGGATCGAACCAAAGTTTGAGACGGAAGGCCAGTCCGTTCTCGATCTGCGGCCATCCGAGCGCGACCGCGTGAGCCAGCCTGCCCGGAAGAAAGCTGCCCCCAAGCGCACTGGTAAATCATCCGGCGCGTCCAGACGCCCCCGCTCCACCGGCAAGGGGGGCGGAAGCGGCAAAGGCGGCGGCGGACGCCGTGGCAAAAGCCGGCGCGCCAAGCGCAGCGGCTCACTGATCGGTTTCGTGCTGAAAAAAGCCGTCTACTGGAGCTTCGTGCTCGGCATCTGGGCAGGCGTTCTCGGCATTGGCGTGCTCGGCTATTACGCGGCCTTCCTGCCGCCAACATCCGAGTGGAAAGTTCCCCAGCGCCCGCCAAACGTGAAGATCGTCTCGGCAAACGGCGAGCTACTGGCCAATCGCGGCGACACCGGCGGCGAGGCAGTGAGGCTTGAACAGCTTCCGCCTTACCTACCCAATGCCGTCATTGCGATTGAGGACAGGCGCTTCCGGTCCCATTTCGGACTTGACCCGCTCGGCCTGGCCCGTGCCGTGGTCGTCAACCTGACATCTGGCAACCTGGTCCAGGGCGGGTCTACCCTGACCCAGCAGCTCGCAAAAAACCTGTTCCTGGAGCAGGACCGCACTCTCAAGCGCAAGATGCAGGAACTCGTGCTGTCGATCTGGCTGGAGGCCAAGTTCAGCAAGGACGAAATCCTGGAGATGTACCTGAACCGGGTCTATTTCGGTTCCGGCGCCTATGGTGTGGACGCAGCCGCCCGCCGCTATTTCGGCAAATCGGCCCGCCTCGTAACCGTCGCGGAAGCCGCCACCCTTGCGGGTCTCCTCAAGGCGCCAACCCGCTATTCACCGGCCCGAAATCCGGATCTGGCAGAGGCCCGGGCACAACTGGTGCTGGCCGCCATGAACGAGGAAGGCTACATCACCGACAAGGAAGCCAAGACAGCACTCGCTGAACCGGCAAAGGCAATCAACCATCACACCCGGGCCAGCACGAACTATGTGGCCGACTGGGTCATGGATCTGCTGCCTCACTATGTCGGGTCCGTGGATACGGACATTATCGTCGACACCACCATCGACCCGAAAATTCAGAAAGGTGCGGAAGCGGCCTTGCGCAAGGCTCTCGCAGAGGACGGCAACAGCCACAAGGTTTCTCAAGGGGCCATAGTGGTCCTGGACACAGCCGGTTCTGTCCGTGCCATGGTCGGCGGGCGCGACTACTCGGAAAGCCAGTTCAACCGCGCCGTCTATGCCAAGCGGCAACCCGGCTCCTCCTTCAAGCCCTTCGTTTATCTGACCGCGCTTGAAAAGGGCCTGACCCCCGACACGATCCGGGAAGACAAGCCCGTTTCCTTCAAAGGCTGGGCACCGCAGAACTATTCAAAACAATATTTCGGTCCCGTGACCCTGACCCGCGCGCTCAGCCTGTCTCTCAACACGGTGGCCGCGCAACTTGCCTATGAAGTGGGGCCCAAGGCTATTATCAAAACAGCCAAGCAGATGGGCATCACCTCGGACATGAAGCCCAACCTGTCCATTGCGCTTGGAACCTCCGAAGTCACACCTCTGGAAATTACAGGGGCCTTTGTCCCGTTCTCCAACGGCGGCTACGGCGTCCTGCCAAACATTGTCCGGCAGATCCGGACGACGAGCGGTAAAATCCTTTATTCCCGGCAGGGAGACGGTCCGGGCAGGGTGATTGACCGCGCCCTTGTCGGCCAGATGAACCGCATGATGGCTGAGACCTTAGAAACCGGGACCGGCAAGAAGGCCCAGTTGAGTGGCGGGAGACCGGCGGGTGGCAAGACGGGAACTTCTCAGGATTTCCGCGATGCCTGGTTCATTGGCTACACCGGCAATTACACCGCCGCAGTCTGGCTCGGCAATGATGACAATTCGCCGACAAACAAGGCGACAGGCGGCTCGCTTCCGGCTGTGATCTGGAAGGACACGATGGAGGCCGCGCATGAGGGTCTGCCGGTCAGCGATCTGCCTGGAGCCCCCGGCCTGATGGCAGGAGAGGCCTCCGCTGCGTCCAACGCTCCCTCGCGAAATCTGACGCCGCCGGCCAATGTCGGCTCAGGCGGGGATGTCATACGCCCGCCTGCCGGCAAAGCCACTGGCAGCCCGCTTGATCTTCTGAAGTCTATTTTCGGCGGATAGGCTCAACCGTAGCCGTGAAGGTGCAGGCCATTGTCCTTCAGCCATTGCCTGGCTGCGGGCGTCTGTGGTGCCAATTGCTGGCACAAGGCCCAAAAACGCGCGGAGTGGTTCATCTCGCGCAGATGCGCGACTTCATGGGCTGCGACATAGTCCAGGATATCCGGCGGTGCCAGGATCAGCCGCCAGGAGAAGGACAGCTTGCCGTTTGAGGCGCAGGAACCCCAGCGGCTTTTCGTATCCCGGATGGTCAATCCGTTGATCTTCGCCCCGATCTTTTGCGCATGAGAAAAGGATGCCGCAGTCAGGTCGGCTTTGGCCGCCGCCTTGAGCCAGGTTTCCACCTTGCGCGGCACGTGATCGTCAGCGCCGGGCACGAGAAGGATCTTCTCTCCGGTTTCAGGATCCTTGGCCTGTTGAACGAGCCCGCGCAACTTTCCGGAGCTGCGGATTTCATGATCTTCTCCACGCACCGGAACGATGCTGCCGGGAATAAGGCCGACGCGGCCACCGCGTTTTTCCAGCCGTTCCAGCAGCCAGTCCACGTGCTGGCGGACAAAACGCTCGGCCCTGGCAAGGTCTCCGCCCCCCGGCACGGTCAGAACAGGCCCGGAATGGTCCGCGGGAATGCGCAAGAGATAGCGCTTTGCGCGGGCATTTGGCCTCAGCCGGATGCGCAGCGCCGTTCCGTCAGCATCTATCTCGATATGGTCGGGCAGCGCCTTGCGCCGGGATCGAAGCAGCATCTTGCAAGAAAATCCGGGAGGGAATCAGCCGGTTCAGTCTAACCCGGCGCCGAAAACGACGAAAGCGGCGCTTTGGGCGCCGCCTCCGGTCGTATTGATGGCCAGCCTATGTCAGGAAGCGCTGGCAGAGGGATCCATAGATCCTCTGTTGCGGTTCGCCATGAAACGGTCGAACTCTTCCTGGTCTTTGGCACGGCGCAGTTCCCGAAGGAAGCTGTCAAACTCGTTGCGCATCTGGTCGAGGCGCGCGCGCTCTTCTTCAAGACGCTTGAGTTCCTTTTCCCGGTAGTCGTCAAAGGCGGCATTTCCGGTCCGGCCGAAGGAAGTTGAGGTGTTCATGGAATCCATGGCTCCTTTCAACGGGCTCGTCCGCCACTGATCGCGGGCGTCCCGGGCCATTGTATGAAACCGGTCCCCCCACAGGATATAGGCCAGCATTGCCAGACCGAGCGGCCAAAAGGCCACGAAGCCAAGCACCATCAGGCCGATGGTCACCGGGGACCAGCCCGGTCTGATCGAACAGCTTGAAGTCGTCATTGCATTATCCCGATTGAGATCAACGCTGAAGACGTGGGGAGCCGCGACGGCAACTTCAAGATTGCGTGATTCGATTTTCTCCCGCCAAAGGGACTCCCTGTGGCTGAAACAATAAAGGCGCCCAGGGACTTGTCTCCGTGAGCGCCTAAATCAAACTTCGTTTTGAACCGTGTTCACTTCAGCCGCGAGACACGGAATGAACCTGCCATCAGCTGACTGTTTCTGACAGCTTCCGGGCTTGTTCGATCCAGTTGTCACGGGCGATACGGCCACGGAAGTCCAGCCTGCTATCGAGCGCTTCAATTTGCTGGCCGGTCAGGCTGGCGATCTGCCAGTAGTGGAAAATCCCAGCGCCGTTGAGTGCGGATTCCAGCTTCGGTCCGACGCCAGTGATTGCCTTGAGATCATCTGCAACGCCGCGCGGACTGGCCAGCAGAATCTCGGCAAGAGGATCGGCCTTTACGCTGGTGGCCGGAGCAGCTGTCTTGGGCGCGGACACGGCCTCAGCGGCTTTTGCCTGGACTGGAGCAGCAGGTGCCGCGGCTTCTGCTGCTGCTGGCTTTCCGGCAACCACCTTGGCAACCGGAGCCTTGCCCTTGGCACTCTGGCGGTGGGTCAGGATAAAATCCATCACCCGCGGGCAGATTTCCGCTCTCCAGCGCGAGCCGTTGAAGACACCATAGTGGCCGACCGCCGGCTGCTCGTAATGCGCCTTCATATCCTCAGGAAGGTTCGAACACAGGGCATGAGCTGCCTTGGTCTGGCCGCGCCCGGTGATGTCGTCCTTTTCCCCTTCGACGGTCAGAAGAGCCGTGCGGCGGATTTTCGAGCAATCGACGCGCGTGCCGCCATGCATCATCTTTCCGTCGGGCAAAGAGTGCTCGATGAAAACCGTCTCTACGGTCTGAAGATAGAACTCTGCCGTCAGATCCATGACCGCCAGATATTCATCATAGAAGTCCCGGTGCTTTTCGGCACTGTCCCCGTCGCCGGCAACCAGATGCTGGAAGAACTCCCGGTGCGCGGTCATATGACGGTCCAGATTCATCGACATGAAGCCGGTCAACTGCAGGAAGCCCGGATAGACGTCGCGCATGAAGCCCGGATGCGGGAAGGGCACGCTCATCACAGCGTTGCGGCGGAACCAGTCGATGCCCTTGCTCATGGCAAGGTCATTGACGGCGGTCGGGGCAACGCGGGTGTCGATCGGCCCGCCCATCAGGGTCATGGTGGAGGGGACATAGGGATCTTCACGGCCTTCCATCACGGCCACTGCGGCAAGCACCGGCACAGATGGCTGGCAGACCCCAATGATATGCGTGTCCGGCCCCAGGAAATGCAGCATCGAGATGATATAATCGATATAATCATCCAGATCGAACTTGCCGTCCTGAGCTGGGACCATGCGCGCATCGATCCAGTCGGTGATATAGACATCCGCCCTGGGCAGAAGCGCCTCGACCGTTCCGCGCAGCAAAGTTGCATAGTGCCCGGACATGGGTGCAACCACGAGAATCTTGGGATCGTTACGCCGCGTCTCGGTGCCCCGCTCGAAATGAATGAGATTGCAGAACGGTCGCCGCCACACGATGTTTTCATGCACTGGAACATGAACGCCGCCAACGACGGTGTCCTTCAGGCCAAACTCAGGCTTGCCATAGCGGCGTGTCATCCGTTCGAGAACTTCGCACCCAGCGGCAACCTGCCGTCCATAACTGGTGTGGCTCAACGGATTGAGCGGATTCTGGAAGTAGAGCTTCGTCATATCCGCGGCAGCCCTAAGTGGCGCAATGGCGGCATGATTCAGTTCATAGAGATGGTAATACGGCACGCGCACGTCTCCTTACCAAGGCCATCGGACGGCAGTTTTACCAATCTTCCGAGGCGCACCTTCCGGCACTGTTTTGCAACGCAACAGAATAGGCCCATCTTTACGCGGGGGGCAATACCGCAGTTTTGGCTGTTTTCAGCCAGACTTGGCAGAAGGCGCCAGGAGCTGCACGGCCACGACCGGTGTTATGGCGCATGTAATCTAGCACAGAGAGTTTGAGGGGCAGGTTAACGCCGCCCTCATTTCCGCTGGGTCAAGCGGCCAGATCGGCAACAACCGCGTCGAGAACCGCAAACCCGTCCCTGGTCGCCCGAAGGCGTTTTCCTGGCAGTTCTTCCACCATGCCATGCTCAAGCAGAGCGGCGAGACGGCGCGGATCAATGGTCCGGTGGGCGAGTTTCTCGTAACGGGCAAGATCGATGCCTTCCACCAGACGCAGGCCCATCAGCAGATATTCATCGCCCTGTTCCTCTTCGGTCAGGCCGACATTCTCCACCATACCGTGCCCGTGGGTCTCGACATTCTCGAGCCAGGTCTCCGGATGCCGCTCGATCGCCGTTGCCAGCTTGCTCGCGCCAACTGTCAGGCGCCCATGGGCACCTGGCCCAACACCGACGTAATCCCCATAGCGCCAATAAACCAGGTTGTGCCGGCACTCGGCGCCCGGACGGGCATGATTGGAGACCTCGTAAGCCGGAAGACCATGATCTTCCGTCACTTTCTGGGTCAGCTCGTAAAACTCTGCCCCAAGATCGGGATCCGGCATCTGAAGCTTTCCCGACTGATACAGATTGAAGAAGGGCGTCCCCTCCTCAATCGTCAGCTGGTAGAGCGACAGGTGATCAGCAGCAAGGCCAATGGCCCGCTCCAGCTCCTCTTTCCAGCCCTCAAGAGTCTGGCCAGGACGGGCATAGATCAGGTCGAAAGACAGGCGCGGGAAGGTGTTGCGGGCCGTTTCGATCGCCCGGATCGCCTGATCCACGTCATGAAGGCGGCCAAGGAGCTTCAGATCGCGGTCATGGAGCGACTGAACACCCAGGGAAACCCGGTTGACGCCTGCGGTCCGGTAGCCCCTGAAGCGTTCCGCCTCGACGCTGGACGGATTGGCTTCCAGACTGATCTCCGCATCCGGGTCCATGGCCCAGTGTCCGGCAATCGCATCCAGAATCCGGCCAACGATCCTCGGCTCCATCAGCGAAGGCGTGCCACCACCGAGGAAAACGGAATTGACCGTCCGTCCCGGCGTCATGGCCGCAAAATACGCCAGCTCCGCCTCGAAGGCGGCAGCGAACCGCTCCTGATCCACCGGCTGATGGCGGACATGGGAGTTGAAATCACAATAAGGGCATTTTGCAGCGCAAAAGGGCCAATGCACATAGACGCCGAAACCGCCGTCAATCGATGCGGACATCAGGCCTCCAGGCAGGCTTTTGAGAAGAGCTGGAAGGCCCGTGCCCGGTGCGACAGCGCCGGGGCGGTCTTCGACCAGCCATGCTTTTCCTCGGAGGTCATTTCCCCGAAAGTGCGCGTGTGGCCATCCGGCTGGAACACAGGATCGTAGCCAAAGCCCTTTTCGCCGCGCGGCGGCCAGACAACCAGGCCCTCCACCTCGCCACGGAAAAACTCCGTATGGCCATCCGGCCAGGCCAGACACAGCACGGCGACAAACGACCCGCGGCGCTGCGCGTCATCCGTGGCACCGGCTGACTGCAGTTTTTCCTCGATGTTGCGCATGGCCATGCCGAAGTCCTTGTCCGGCCCGGCCCAACGCGCTGAATAGATCCCAGGATCGCCATTCAGAGCCGCAACGCAAAAGCCGCTGTCATCCGCAAGCGACGGCAGGCCGGAAGCCGTCGCAGCGGCCACGGCTTTCAGCTCCGCATTGGCTTCGAATGTCGTGCCGGTTTCCTCAGGCTCGGGCAGATCAAGTTCCCCGGCGGACACGACGTCAAAGCCGTATGGCGCCAGCAGCTCGTTGATTTCCCGGATCTTGCCCTTGTTGTGGCTGGCCACGACGAGGCGGCCGGGCTCCAGCTTGCGGTGGCTCATATGCAGGCTCCTTAGAGAATGGCCATTTTCTGCAGATCGACCAGGCGATTGATCCCGCTCTTTGCAAGGCCAAGCAGCTTGCCGAACTCCTCTTCAGAGAACGGTGCACCTTCCGCCGTGCCCTGGATCTCGACAATGCCGCCAGCCCCGGTCAGAACGAAATTCGCGTCGGTTTCCGCGGTGCTATCCTCGGCATAATCGAGGTCAAGCACCGGCGCGCCATTGTAAATCCCGCAGGAAATCGCCGCGATGTGATCCTTCAGAACTTGCTTCTTGATCATGTCACGGGACTTCATCCACTCAAGGCAGTCATGCAGGGCAACCCATGCGCCGGTGATCGAGGCCGTGCGGGTGCCGCCATCGGCCTGAATGACGTCGCAGTCAATGGTGATCTGGTTTTCGCCCAGCGCTTCCAGATCCACCACGGCGCGCAGGGAGCGGCCGATGAGGCGCTGGATTTCCTGGGTGCGGCCCGACTGCTTGCCTGCGCTGGCCTCACGGCGCATACGGTCACCCGTTGCGCGCGGCAGCATGCCGTATTCCGCGGTGACCCAGCCGCGCTGCTGGCCCCGGAGCCACGGCGGAACCCGCTCTTCCAGGCTGGCTGTGCACAGAACGTGCGTGTCCCCGAATTTGACAAGGCAGGAGCCTTCGGCATGTTTGGAGACTGCCCGTTCAAGAGTAACGGGGCGAAGTTCGTCGGCGGCGCGTTTGGACGGGCGCATGCTGGCTCCCTTTTGGCTTGCGGCCCGGCTCAGAGCGGATCCCTGGCAGGCCTGTTATTCCCCGTGAGCCGGGGTGTCATGCGGCCTTGTAGACCTTGCCGACAGAAGACGCAAAGCCCAGCTTGCACTGGAGACCGATTTTGCGCCTATATCATGATAAATTCATGTGTTGCCTGTGAGCAGCAGAGAAAAGGAAGCACTCTTGAGCCTGAGTGATCTCGACAAGCGGTCCCGCGATATTTTCCGGTCCATCGTCGAAACCTACCTGGAAACAGGCGAACCTGTGGGGTCGCGCAATGTGTCACGCGCTCTCGGCATGTCGCTGTCTCCGGCCTCGGTACGCAATGTCATGTCCGATCTGGAGCACATGGGCCTTCTGCATTCGCCGCACACCAGTGCGGGGCGGCTGCCGACAGAAATCGGACTGCGTTTCTTCATCGACGCGCTGCTGGAGGTTGGCGACCTGAGCCAGGAAGAGCGGCACAACATCGAGGTGCAGGTCCGCGCCGCCCAGCAATCCCGCTCCACCGAACAGGTGCTGACGGAAGCAAGCCAGATGCTCTCCGGGCTGTCGATGGGGGCAGGGGTGGTTCTGACGCACAAGTCCGACATGCGGCTGAAGCACGTGGAATTCGTGCGGATCGAACCCTTGAAGGCCCTGGCCATCCTGGTCGGGGAAGATGGCTCGGTCGAAAACCGCGTCCTGGATCTGCCGCCTGGTCTGCCAACTTCGGCGCTGACCGAGGCCAGCAACTTCCTAAATGCCCATATTCAGGGCCGGACACTGGGCGAGGTCCGCAAGGAGCTGGAACGGCTTCAGAACGAAGGCCAGTCGGAGCTGGACCAGCTCAGCCGGAAGGTGATCGATGCCGGTCTGGCTGTCTGGGGCAACGGCGGCCAGACGGACAGCGGCACCCTGATCGTGCGGGGCCGGTCCAACCTGCTTACAGATCTGGAAGCCGCAGGCGACCTGGAGCGGATCCGTCTGCTGTTCGATGATCTGGAAAGCAAGCGGGATCTAATCCAGCTTCTCGGCCTGGCGGAACGCGGCGACGGCGTGCGGATCTTTATCGGCTCGGAGAACAATCTTTTCTCCTTGTCCGGCTCGTCGCTCGTGGTCTCGCCCTACAGGGACAGCAACCAGCGCATCGTCGGCGTTCTGGGTGTCATCGGCCCAACGCGCCTGAATTATGCCCGGGTCATTCCCATGGTGGATTATACGGCAAAGCTGGTAAGCCGGATTCTGGGATAAGATCCGCTCTCTGCAAGTCACCGGACACAAGATCCGGCAACGCCGGTCAGCTGAGGGCTGGCCCAACACAGTCAACAGGACCTGAGTTCCCATGCAATCGCTGTCGCCCGCCGAACTTGAACGCTATGCCCGCCACATCGTCCTTCAGGAGATCGGCGGCCCTGGGCAGCAGAAGCTGAAAGCGGCAAGGGTTCTGGTGATCGGGGCAGGGGGGCTCGGCGCCCCTGTGCTGCAATATCTCGCCGCCGCCGGGACCGGAACCCTGGGCATCGTGGACAATGATACGGTCAGCCTGTCCAACCTGCAGCGCCAGGTCATTCACGACACGGACCAGCTTGGTGAGCCGAAGGTTGCCAGCGCTGCCGAGGCGATCGCCCGCCTGAACCCCAATGTCACCGTTGAGCCCCATCCCGTGCGCCTTGGGGGCCACAATGTCATGCAGCTTGTGTCCGGCTACGACATCGTGGTGGATGGCACGGACAATTTTGCGACGCGCTATCTGGTCTCAGACGCCTGTTTCTTTGCGAAAAAGCCGCTGGTGACAGCCGCTGTTGGACGCTTCGACGGCTCCATCACGACCTTGCGCCCTTTCGAGGCCAATGCGGACGGGAACCTCAACCCGACCTACCGCTGCCTGTTTCCGGACCGCCCGCGCGACGGCCTTCTTCCCACCTGCGCGGAAGCCGGCGTTTTGGGGGCGCTTACCGGTATTCTCGGCGCCATGCAGGCGATGGAAGTGATCAAGGAGATCACCGGGGCAGGCGAGGGCCTGACCGGCCGCCTGATGCTCTTCGACGCCCGCACCTTCCGCATGGAGACAATCCGCTACAAGCGCTCGCCCAAGAACCCGCTCAACGGCGACAATCCGAAGACCTGGGCCGAGATGCTGGAAGAGATTTGAGAGGCAGAAATGGCTGCGGATGCTTTCCGCTTCAGGCTCAGATGAACAGCCTTGGACTTTCAGCCCACTCCGAGCCGTCCCGGCCTTGAGCCGGGACCACTCCCGCCAGCACGCAAGAGAGATCCCGGATCTTCGCTTCGCTGCGTCCGGGAAAGCCAGGTGCAAAGGGTTGAAAACAAAAAGGCCGCAGAAAAGTCCGCGGCCTTTTGATTGAAACTGGCTCTGAGGCTCAGTTCGGCTTTACCTGCTGCTGCGCCATGTTCTGGCGGTAGAGCTGGGCGAAGTCGATCGGGTCGAGAAGCAGCGGCGGAAAACCGCCATTGCGGGTTGCTTCGGCCAGAATGTTGCGTGCGAACGGGAAAAGCATGCGCGGGCACTCGATCATCACGAACGGATGCATGTGCTCCTGCGGAACGCCGGTGATGCGGAACAGACCGGCATAGACCAGCTCAACGTTGAACATGACGAGGTCCGGACGGGCTGCCTTGGCGTCCAGCTTGATCACGACTTCAAACTGGTTTTCACCGAGCGGCTGTGCCGTGACGTTCACGTTGATGTCCAGCTTCGGTTGCTCACCCTGAGCCAGAGAACGCGGCGAGTTCGGGTTTTCGAACGACAGGTCCTTGATGTACTGACCCAGGATGTTCATGCCCGGAGCGGCGTCTGCCTGCGGCTGAGCGCCGGCGTCATTGGTATCGGTCATCGTGTCTCATTCCGTTTTGCGGTGCGTATTTTAGAAAGCCCCCTCCCCCCAATGGAGGAACGCGCCCGGTTGCCGGCCCGCATGCGCCGTACAATCTTGTCTGCCGCTGGCTACCATTAAGGACGCCCCTGCACAAGGGTAACGCCTTGCAAGCGGCTCAAAACGGTTCCAAAAGAGATCATGATCGACCCGTCAGACTTCGTGAACTCCCCGCTTCGCCACCGGCTCCGGCTGGATACGCTCGTCCGCCTCAGGTGGCTGGCCGTCGGTGGCCAGACCGCCGCGCTTCTGGTGGTGCATATCGGGCTGGACTATCCCATGCCCATCGTTCCGGCCTTTTTCCTGGTTGCCTGTTCGGCCTGGGTGAACATCGTCCTCAAGGTCCGCTCTCCTGCCTCCCGCCGCATCACGGAGCGGGCGGCAACCATTCAGCTGAGCTATGACATCCTGCAGATGAGCGGGCTTCTGTTCCTGACTGGAGGCCTTGGCAATCCCTTTGCCTTTCTGCTGATGGCACCGGTCATGGTGTCGGCAACCGCGTTGTCTGCCCGCAACACCTTCACGCTTGGTGCCCTTGCAACGGCCTGCGCCACGCTCGTCGCCGTGCTGCACCTCCCGCTGCCTTGGCCTGTGGGAACGGAGTTCCGGCTGCCGCCGGTCTATTCAGTCGGTGTCTGGATCGCGCTTGTCTCAACTCTCGGCTTCATGGCGGTCTATGCCTTCCGGGTCTCCGAGGAAGCCCGGCAGCTTGCCGATGCGCTGGCAGCAACCGAACTGGTCCTCGCCAAGGAACAGCATCTGAGTGCCCTGGATGGGCTGGCAACCGCAGCAGCCCATGAACTCGGCACACCGCTGGCCACCATTTTCGTTGCCTCCAAGGAACTGGCGACCGAATTCGAGCCGGATGATCCACGTGCCGAGGATGTGGTTCTGATCCGGGCCCAGGCGGAGCGGTGCCGGGACATCCTGCGCCAGCTCACCAGCCTTTCAAGCGACGAGGACCGCACCTTCCAGCGCATGCCGATCACTCAGCTGATGGAAGAGGTTGCGGACCCCCACCGCGGATTTGGCGTTGAGATCAGCATATCGGCCAGCGGTTCAGGCGCGGAACCGGTCGGCTCCCGGAACGCGGCCATCCGATATGGTCTTGGAAATCTCGTGGAGAATGCGGTCGACTTCGCCCAGTCCAAGGTGGAAATCACTTCGATCTGGGACGACAAGGCAGTCAACATGACCATCCGGGACGATGGTCCGGGCTTTGCCCTCGAAGTTCTCAGCAAGATCGGCGACCCTTATGTTACCGTGCGCGGACCCAAGTCCGGCAACACCGAAGCTGGCGGCCTTGGCCTCGGTTTTTTCATCGCCAAGACCCTGCTCGAGCGCACCGGCGCAAAGCTTTTCATCGAAAACCGTCCGCCACCCGAACATGGCGCGGTCATTCGGGTCAACTGGCCCCGTGCGGCAATAGAGCACGCCAGCAAAGTGGACGGGCAGGAGATTTCACTGCATAAGACCTAAATCTCTTGCCGCTCCGATGGCAGACTTCCAGTCATCCAGGGCGCCACATGCAGCGTAGAAAAAGAAAACCGGATCCCAGACTATGACTGACGTACCGCCGGATCTCGCTTCGAACCAGGACAAAAGCCTGCTGATCGTCGATGACGACAAGGCCTTTCAGCAGCGGCTCGCGCGAGCCATGGAAAAGCGCGGTTTCACAGTCGAAACGGCTGACGGATTGCAGGATGCCGTCGTGAAGATTGATGTTCATGCGCCAGCCTTTGCCGTGGTCGACATGCGCCTGGAAGACGGCAACGGTCTCGACGTGATCGAAGCCATTCACCAGAAACGTCCGGATTCCCGCGCAATCATACTGACCGGCTATGGCAATATCGCCACGGCGGTGACGGCCGTGAAGCTCGGGGCCATCGATTATCTGGCCAAGCCAGCGGACCCGGACGACATCTTGGCGGCGCTTGGGCGGCAGCCGGAAGACCGGCCGGAGCCGCCGGAAAACCCGATGTCCGCCGACCGGGTGCGCTGGGAACACATCCAGCGGGTCTATGAGCTGTGCGAGCGCAACGTGTCGGAAACGGCCCGCCGTCTCAACATGCACCGCCGGACCCTGCAGCGGATTCTGGCAAAACGCGCTCCCCGCTGACGCTCTGAGACGTCAGTCTCGCGCGGCTTGGGCCTTGTCAGGAGGTGGAATGGCTTTCCCGGCCATTTCCGGCGCTTTGCGCCGATCCAAACTTGCCCTCCTGCCCCTGTTTTGACTAAGTATCCAGCCAAGACTGATGCCCTTTTTCCGGCATGCCTCATGGAGTTTGCCAATGACACTGCCGTCTACCGGCCTGTTCCGCCCGATCCTTGCTTCAAGCATCGGTGCACTGCTTCTCTCCGCCATGAGTGGAATTGCCTGGGCGCAGACACCGCCGGAAACCATCCGGATCAATATTGAGCCACCCAAGCCCGGTATCCGGTCCGTGAGCATCAACAAGAAGTACAAGCCGATCATCAGCCGGGACGATGCAGGGGTTATCATCGACACGCTGGGCAGCGCAAACACGCCGCCGGCCTGCGACGCCGAGCTGGAAGTAACGCTTGAGAACAGCCGTGTGCTCTACCGCGCCGCCAATCTTTGCGCGGGCGGGGCGCTTGTGGTGGACGTTGACCAGGACGGAAAGCCGGGCGCTGCCCGCGTGATCCAGGACACCGCAGGGTCTCTGCAAGGCTCCTCCCGCCCGTCCGTGCCAGCGCGGGCTGAAACCAAGACCGAACGCCAGCCGGTCAACCCGCAGCTTTCTGCTGACAATGATCCGGTCTTTGATGCCGGCGCAAACACGCCGGAAGCCGCCAACCAGGATTCGAACCAGTCTCCGGACAGCCAGACCGATGGCGGATTGCCGCCCTTGGAGCGGATGGACACGCCGATCGACGCTCCGGGGATCACTCCGGAAGTGGCCGGCCAGCCGGGCCAAACCGATGTGGATCAGGGCAGCCAATCCGGTTTCATCCTGATGCCGTCCACTGACCGTGTCTGGTCGGTCGAGACCGGCAGCAATCCAGGCGACCGGACCACTCTCGTTCACAGCGTGCCGAACACCAACAACAGCGACTTCGTTGCCGCCTGCGGGACCCAGTCCGGGCAGGCTACGATCGTCTTCAGCCAGGCGTCTCCCACCACCGCGCAAGGGGTGAGCGAGTCCGTGCGCATTTCGGCGGGCGATTTCTCGGCAGTCTACAACGCCGTCGGATCCAGCTCGAACAATGCCTTCGGACAATCCTTCCCCGAAGTGGTTCTGCCTGTCACGGATCCTCTCTGGGAAGCCTTGATCAAGCAATCAGAGCTCACCTTCGAGGTTGGCGGAACTCCGCCCTACGCGGTTTCCCTGAAGGGCAGCGCCAATCCGGTCCGCCTGTTCGTTGCGACCTGCGCTCCGGCGCAGTCCATTGTCGGAGAAAGCGGTTCAGGTCCTCTTGCAGACAGCGATGTTTCCTGTGGCGAACTCGGCCGCATCAGCTCTCTGGAGGCCAGCCAGCCCGGACAGATCGTCTTCCGCAACAACAGCCAGTCCCCGGTTGAGGTCAACTGGATCGACTACAATGGCGGCGAGCGCTCCTATGCCCGGCTTGAGCCTGGCCAGCTTCTCGAACAGCAGACATTCGTCAGCCACGCCTGGTCCCTGCGCGATGGCAACACCGGACAGTGTCTCGGCATCTATGTGAGCCGCACACCCTACCGGGAAGTGACTGTCTCCGGGTCGCAACCCTCATTCCCGCAGAACCAGCCCTCGTTCGGCCAGCAGCCGGGCGGTTTCGGGCAGCCGCAGCAGGATGCCTACCCGGCAGGCCCGATCCCTCCGGGCAATGTTGGTGGCCAGCAGGACAGTTTTGCGCCACAGGGCGGCGGCTTCGGACCTGTCGCAGGCCGGGTGGTGGATTACCAATGCACCGGCGGCGTGGACCTGCGCGTAAGCTTTTCCGCGGATGCCCGTGTGGCGGAAGTCGCGGAGATGGGCAGCGGGATCTATACGCTCGCACGCCAGAACAGTGCCTCGAGCCTGGATTACGCCAGCAACGGCGCCCGCTTGACCGGACAGGTCACGGAGCCTGTCTGGTCACGCCCTGGTGACCGCGACGTCTTCTGCTCCCTGCGCTGAGCCGTAAACATGATGATCTGTATGGCAGACCTGCACCCCTAGGGTGTGCCATACAAATACAAAACGTCTCCAGGTTTGCCGTGACCCCGATAGCAACTGTGACGTCATAGACCATTGAAAGCAGCGCCACAGCAAACCTTACGCAGCGTATTTATGGACTTGTCATATATTTGTTTCGTAGGTTAACATATAGCCTGACACGGGCGCCGTTTTCCTTTCAATTTCAGCTATTTACGAGTTTTACATAGTTAGCCTGTTAAGCACCTTTCACATTACAAATGAAAAGGTGCGTAAGTGATGTCTTTTTCCCGATGGCCACTTGCCTGGAAGATCAGTCTTCCTGTTCTAACGATCCTCATCTTCACCATTGCTCTCGGTATGATCAGTCTTCACGAGTTACGCAGCGCCATGCTGAGTGAGCGCATTGCCAAGATCGAAGAGATATCGAACACGGCCCAGTCTATCGCTGCCTTTTTTCATGAGCGTGAACAGAAAGGAGAAATGACAAGCGAAGAGGCTCAGGAAGCCGCCAAAGCAGCGATTGGTGCGATGCGCTACGAAGGCAACAATTACGTCTACGGCTTTGACGCAGACGGCGTGGCAATCATACATGTGACATCGTCCTTGCTGGGCAAGAATATGAGCACCGTGAAGGATCAGAACGGGACGCTCTTCATTCAAAAGCTGCTCGACTTTGCGAAGAAAGATGGTGGCGGTCTCATGTTTTATTGGCCGCGCCCGAACAACACAGAACCGGCAGAGAAATACGGTTGGGCCGTTGGATTTAAGCCTTGGGGCTGGATGCTGGGAACTGGCGTGTACATCGACGATTTGGAGGATGCCTTCTGGAAACAGGCTTCTCTGGTTATCCTCATTGGTGTGGCAGGAACCCTTATCGGCCTCGGAATTGCCTATATCGCGGTGCGAAGCACCATCCGTCCTTTGAGCATCCTCACACACAACATGAAGCGTCTCGCCCAGGGCGACAGCAACATCACCATCGAAGATGCCAGCCGCGGTGATGAAATCGGTCAGATGGCCGCTGCCATGGAAGTTTTCGTCCAAAACGAAAATAGCCGCCGGGAGCTGGAGGCAAAACAGCAGAACATACAGGACGCAGCTGCCCAGCGCGGACGCAAGATCCAGGATCTCAGTGCGGAGTTCGACCGAACGATCCTCGACATGATGAAAGTGATCGAAGTCTCGGTTTCACATCTTCAGGCAGCGTCCCACGACATGACGGCCGGCGCAGAGCAGACCACTGAGCAAAGTGGTGTCGTTGCCCACGCCTCCTCCCAAGCAGCGCGGAACGTCGAAACAGTCGCTGCTGCTGCAGAGGAACTTTCCGCCTCGGTCAATGAGATTCGCCGTCAGGTACAGTCCTCCAGCGAAATCGCCTCGAAGGCGGCATCCGAAGCAAGCTCTACCAATGAGCGCATGAACGGTCTTTCAGGTGCAGCAGCGCGTATCGGCGAAGTTGTCACCCTTATTCAGGCCATTGCGGAGCAAACCAACCTTCTTGCACTCAACGCAACCATTGAAGCGGCCCGTGCCGGTGAGGCTGGCCGGGGCTTTGCAGTCGTTGCCGCCGAAGTGAAGGAATTGGCCAACCAGACCTCCAAGGCGACCGAAGAAATCTCCAGCCAGATCTCTGCGATTCAGCAGGAAACCCAGTCGGCAGCGAGCGCAATTTCCTCGGTTACGGCGATCATCAATCAAATGAACGAGATAACGCATTCGATCTCCGCCGCCGTAGAGCAGCAAGGTGCTGCAACCCAGGAGATTGCCGCAAACGCAACAGAGGCCTCTCACAGCACCGTTGATGTGACGACAGGCATCGAAACTGTGTCCGCTGCCGCCGAGAGAACCCGCGGCAATGCAGAGACGGTCGGAACCTCAGCAAGAGAACTTGAAGTCAACGCCAAGACCCTTGAACAGCAGGTTGCGTCCTTCCTGGAAGAAGTCCGCAGGCAATCGGCCGCCTGACAGAGGCAAGCCGATATAGAAAGCCCCGCTTGACCGCGGGGCTTTCTTCGTTTTGCCGGAAGCGCGTCAGATCTTGCGCAGAGCGACCTTGGCAATGTGGTGGCTGGCGTCCTTTGTCAGGATCAGATCGGCCCTGGGCCTTGTCGGCAGGATGTTTTCCCGCAGATTGACGAGGTTGATCTCGCTCCAGATCTTGTGGGCTGTTGCCACCGCTTCTTCCTCGGAGATGCGCGAGTATTTATGGAAGTAGGAGCCGGGATCGCGGAAGGCCGTCTCCCGGAGCCGCATGAAGCGCTCCACATACCAGTCCAGCAGCAGGCCTTCTTCCGCGTCGATATAGACCGAGAAGTCGAAGAAATCCGATACGAAGGGCACCGCGCGGCCATCCTTGGGCAATTCGCGGGTCTGAAGCACGTTCAGCCCCTCGACGATCAGGATGTCCGGTTTGTCGACCGTCACCGTGTGACCCGGCATGACGTCATAATCGAAATGGGAATAAACCGGCGCCCGCACATGGCGCTTTCCCGCCTTGATGTCTGACAGGAACTTCAGGAGCGCCGTCCGGTCGAAGCTTTCAGGGAACCCCTTCTTCGACATCAGGCCCTCAGCTTCCAGAACCGCATTCGGGTAGAGGAAGCCATCCGTGGTGATCAGATCGACCTTCGGGTTTGCGGGCCACCGGGCCAGGAGTTCACGCAGAACACGGGAGGTGGTGGACTTTCCGACCGACACAGACCCGGCAACGCCGATAATGAAAGGCGTCTTGCCCTCGCGGGTGCCTAGAAAGTTCTGTGTTGCCTGATGAAGACCGATGGTCGCTTCCGCATAAAAGGACAGCAGCCGGGACAAGGGCAGATAGATCGTCTCGACCTGTTCGATCGACACCGGAGCATTCAGCCCCTGAAGCTGTGCCACTTCCGCGGCGCTCAGCGTCATGGGTGTATCAGCGCGGAGCCGGGCCCATTCACGCTCGGTGAAGACGCGGTAGGGGGAGAGATCCATCTCTCCTACCGTCTTGCCCATTGTATTGATTGTCTGATCCATATCGCGACGCAGTCCCTGCTGGGAGACGATCGGAGCTAGTCCTGAGGTCTTGAGGCCTTTTCCTCAAGGCCGGTCTGGCCAGTCCGTCTTGCCAGTTCGGCCATGACATCCTGAAGGTTTACCCCGGATACATTCAGCACCACCAGCAGGTGATAGAGTAGATCGGCTGCCTCTGCCGTCAGCTCTTCCCGATCCTCCCGGACCGCCGCAATGGCGGCCTCGACTGCTTCTTCTCCCAGCTTCTGGGCGCATTTGGCAACGCCCTTGCCCACGAGCTTGCGCGTATAGGACTTTTCATCATCGCTTGACGCACGCGCGGCGATAATGCGGTCCAAATCGGCAAGTGTAAAATTCGTCATTGGTCTAGCCCTTCCCCGTGGGGGAGATTCCGCCGCAGCGGATCAAGTGTCCATGCGCATGGCAACGCCATTGGCCTGCATATGCGCCTTGGCCTCGTGGATCGTGTATTCGCCGAAATGGAAGATCGACGCAGCCAGAACAGCCGTCGCATGACCGTCCCTGATGCCTTCGACCATGTGATCCAGATTTCCGACGCCGCCAGAGGCAATCACCGGCACCGGCACCGCATCAGCAATCGCGCGGGTCAGGGCGATGTTGTAGCCGGACTTGGTGCCGTCCCGGTCCATGGAGGTCACGAGCAATTCGCCAGCGCCCAGTGCCACAACCTTTTTCGCAAATTCGACCGCATCGATGCCGGTTGCGTTGCGCCCGCCATGGGTAAAGATTTCAAACTTTTCAGGCTCGCCCGGCCCGTTGACCTGCTTGGCATCAATGGAGACCACGATGCACTGGGCCCCGAATTTTTCGGCGGCTTCCCGCACAAAATGCGGATTGGTCACGGCTGCCGTGTTGATCGAGACCTTGTCCGCACCGGCAATCAGCAGCTTGCGGATATCCTCGACCGTGCGCACGCCGCCACCGACCGTGACCGGCATGAAGCAGGCTTCCGCTGTCCGGCGCACCACGTCATAGATCGTGTCGCGGCCTTCATGGCTTGCCGTGATGTCCAGGAAGCAGAGTTCGTCGGCACCAGCGGCATCATAGGCCTTGGCCGCTTCCACCGGGTCACCGGCATCCACGAGATCAACAAAGTTGACGCCCTTGACGACACGGCCGTCCTTGACGTCGAGACAGGGAATGACACGGGCTTTGAGCATCTCAGGCTTCCTTGCGCGCCGCGCGGATGAGGTCCATGGCTTCTTTCGGATCCAGGCGGCCATCATAGAGCGCCCGGCCGGAAATCGCACCTTCCAGAATGGCGCAGTCGGGCTCCAGCAGACGCTTCACGTCCTCTATGGACGCCAGACCACCCGAGGCAATGACCGGGATCGAGACCGCGTGGGCCAATTCGAGCGTGGAGGGGATGTTGAGCCCCTTCAGAACGCCGTCCCGGTCGATGTCCGTGTAGATGATCGCGGAAACGCCTGCGTCCTCGAACTGGCGGGCCAGCGCGACGGCGGTCAGCTCGGAGGTTTCGGCCCAGCCTTCCACCGCCACATAGCCGCCCTTGGCGTCGATGCCCACGGCAACCTTGCCGGGGAAGCGCTTGCAGGCTTCCTTGACGAGCGCCGGATCACGTACGGCAACCGTTCCAAGGATGACGCGGGAAATGCCCTTGGTGAGCCAGGTCTCGATATGCTCCAGCGTGCGGATGCCGCCTCCGAGCTGAACCGGGTTCTTCGTTGCGGCCAGGATGGCATCCACCGCCGCCCCATTCACGCTCTCGCCGGCGAAGGCGCCATTGAGATCGACCACATGCAGCCATTCGAAGCCCTGGTCCTCAAAGGCCTTTGCCTGAGCGCCGGGGTTGTCGTTGAAGACGGTGGCCTGGTCCATGTCGCCCAGCTTCAGGCGCACGCACTGGCCGTCCTTCAGGTCGATGGCGGGGAAGAGAATGGTCATCAATGAAGTCCTTGGCCCGGCAGGAGGTCATGCCGGGCGTCTTTCGGGCGAAGGATCGGTCAGATGCCTTCTACAATAACGATGCTGCCGTCGGCGCAGGTCTGCCGGATCTTTGCGGCAACCTGATATTCCGGCGAATGATAGCAGTCGAGCGCCTGCTGCTTGGACGCGAATTCGATCACGACATGGCGGTTTCCGCCGGTGCCTTCCGCAATCTCGAACTCCCCGCCGCGGGCCAGGAAATGCGCGTCGTACTTTTCGAACGCAACCTTGGCGGCCGCCACATAGTCCGGATAGATCTCCGGGTTCTTTACGGCAACATTGGCGATCCAATAGCCCTTGGCCATGCTGGTCTCCTAACGGTTCAGGGGGTCCATTCCAGGAAGTTGGCAATCAGGCCCAGACCGAGCCGCTGGCTCTTCTCCGGGTGGAACTGGGTGCCGATCATGTTGTCCTTCGCGATCATCGCCGTAAACGTACCGGCGTAATCGAAGGTCGCAAGCCGGTCTTCCGGGCGGGCGGTGGCGAAATGGAAGGAATGGACGAAATAGGCGTGCAGCCCGTCCGGTCCCGTCTCCAGCCCCTTGAACACCGGATGGCTTTCCGGGTGGACGTCGATCGTGTTCCAGCCCATGTGGGGGATCTTGAGCGAGGCATCCGCCGGCTTCATTTCCGTGACATCGCCGTCGATCCAGCCGAGTCCTTCCACGGTCTCAAACTCGAGACCCCGGCTGGCCATCAGCTGCATGCCGACGCAGATGCCGAAGAACGGCGTGCCCTTGATCCGGACAGCCTCTTCCAGGGCTTCCGTCATGCCGTCGACAGCGGCAAGGCCCCTGCGGCAATCGGCAAAGGCGCCCACACCAGGCAGAACGATACGGTCCGCCTTCGCAACCCTGTCCGGATCAGAGGTCACAAAGACATCCGGATTGAGGGCGTGGTCGCGGGCAGCGCGCTCAAAAGCCTTGGCAGCCGAGCGCAGATTGCCCGAGCCATAATCGATGATCGCGATGCTCATCTGCTCGTCTCCTGGCCCAGGGGAAGGCCGACAACTCTTTCGGTTCCAATCCGCGGGATGATGCCCGACAAGCGCACGACCGGCGCCGGCGTTTCCCGCACGACCGCCTTGCCGGCGGCCTTGTTCTGCATGGCGTTGAAGAACCGCAGTTCCGCCTCCGTCTCGTCGCTGCCGCAGGCAAGGCCCAGCACCCGCCATCCGGCCCGTTCCATGGACCAGCGGCGCAGGCTATTGGCCTCAAAGCCGAACAGGATCGACACGGCAAGCCCCGCTACCATCGGCGCCGCGCCGCCGGTCACTGCGGCTGCGGTTTCCAGAACCAGCGTGACAGCCAGATATCCTAGCAGGACCAGCCAGAGCCGGTTCCAAAGGATCCAGATGATGGAAAAAGCGAAGGCAGGCCAGGAAAACCTGTCCGGCACAAGCACCAGACGGTCAGCCTCGTGCGGACTGGCCACAGGATCCTTCAGATCCGGGGGCGCCATGACATAATAAGTGCTGCTCATCTGCCTGCCGTCCTCAGCCGCCCAGCTGGCCCTTGGTGGTGGGAATACGCTCTGCCTGGCGCGGGTCGATCTCGATCGCCTTGCGCAGGGTCCGCGCCACAGCCTTGAAGCAAGTCTCGGCAATATGATGGCAATTGGAGCCATAAAGATTGGCGATATGAAGCGTGATCCCCGCATTCATGGCGAAGGCACGGAAGAACTCTTCAAAGAGCTCCGTATCGAACTCGCCAACCTTGTCGCGGCTGAAATTGACGTCCCAGACCAGGAACGGGCGGCCCGACACATCGAGCGCGCAGCGGGTCAGGGCTTCATCCATCGCCAGATGGGTGTCGGCATAGCGGTTGATGCCCGCCATGTTGCCCAGCGCCTGGCGGATCGCCTGGCCAAGGGCAATGCCGGTGTCTTCGGCGGTATGATGGAAATCGATATGGGTGTCGCCTTCAGCGCGGATGGTCATGTCGATCAGCGAATGGCGGGCGAGCTGCTCAAGCATATGGTCGAAAAAACCGACCCCGGTCGCCACGTTATAGGCGCCCGAACCATCAAGGTTGATCTCTACGGAAATGCGGGTTTCCTTGGTGTTGCGCGAGATCGTCGCTGTGCGCATCGGTGATCCTTCCCATTGGCCGGCTCCTGGACGGGAGAGTTTACCGGCTGACCGGCGCGTTTTAGCAGGCCGATCCTGCCAAGGAAACACTTAACCGGATGCGAAACAAGGCATTCGAACTGTTTCCCGGTACGGCGCCGCGCCGGACACACCTTTGCTGCTGGTCCGCAGGCCATAGTGGTGCTAGGAACGCGCGGATATCAGCCGCCGCCGGAGAAAAGCCATGACCGCAAGCCCCTTCAAGCCGCAATCCGCCCTCGAACGCCTGATGCTGCCCCTGGATGTTCCGACAGTGGAAGATGCCCGGGCCCTGGTGAAAGCAACGGAAGGGGTTGTCGGGATCTACAAGATCGGCATGGAGCTGCAATTTGCAGGCGGTCTGGAACTGGCCCGGCAGCTTGCTTCGGAAGGCCACAAGATCTTTCTCGATGTGAAGCTGCACGACATCGACAACACCATCTACAGCGCCGTGAAGAACGTCGCCAAGATGGGTGTCCGGTTCATGACCCTTCATGCCTATCCGAAGACCATGCGGGCGGCCGTCAAGGCACTTCAGGACGATGGCGTCACCGGTCTCTGCCTGCTGGGCGTCACGGTTCTGACCTCCATGGACGACCAGGACCTTCATGAGGCCGGGTACCGGGGCCGGGTGGCAGAACTCGTTTCCGTCCGCGCCGCCGATGCGCGCCGGGCCGGAATGGGCGGTATTGTCTGCTCGCCCCAGGAAGCGGCATCCATGCGGCCGGTTCTGGGAGATGGGCTTGTGATGGTGACCCCGGGCATCCGTCCGGCCGGCAGCGATGCGGGTGACCAGAAGCGGATCATGACGCCGGGCGACGCGATCCGCGCAGGCAGCGACTACCTGGTCATCGGCCGCCCGATCAGCCGCGCCGCAGACCCGCGCGCCGCAGCTTCGGCCATTGTGGAAGAGATTGAAGAGGCTCTGGCGGAAGCCTGAGCCGGGACCGGCTCAGAAGCGCACTCGCGCCGTCCCGGACGCAGCGAAGCGGAGATCCGGGACCTTAGAATCCGGTCTTGTGTTTGGCCCCGGCTCAAGGCCGGGGCGGCGTAGAGGAAACCGGATAAAACCTTATCAAGCCACCGCGCCGTTGCCGTGATCCTTTGAGCGGAGCAGCATGCCGAAGAGGTCGCGGGGATCGTCCGGATCGGCAAGCAGGTCCAGCTTGGCGAAATGCCCGGTGCGGGGCAGGAGATCTTTCAGAAAGCGCAGGGCCGCAAAGTCCTCAATGGCGAAGCCGACGCTGTCGAAAAGCGTGATCTGATCGCGCGAGGTACGGCCCGGCAGCTGGCCGGCATAGACCTGCCAGAGCTCGGTGACCGGATAATCCGCTTCCAGCTGCTGGATTTCTCCCTCAATCCGGGTCTGGGGTGGAAACTCGACAAAGATATCCGAGCGCAAAAGGATGTCCTTGTGCAGCTCGGTCTTGCCCGGACAGTCGCCGCCGACCGCATTGATATGCACCCCAGCGCCGACCATGTTGTCGGTCAGGATGGTGTTGCAGCGCTTGTCCGCGGTCACAGTGGTGATGATCTGGGCGCCTTCGATGGCATCCTCCGGAGACTTGCAGATCGTCACGTTCAGGCCGGAACCGGCAAGATTGCGCGCCAGGCGAACGCTCGCAGTAGGATCGATGTCATAGGCGCGGATATCTGTAATTCCGAGCAGAGCCTTGAACCCCAGGCACTGGAACTCAGACTGGGCACCATTGCCAATGATCGCCATGGTTTTCGATCCCTTGGGCGCGAGATATTTCGCTGCAAGAGCCGAGTTGGCGGCTGTGCGCAAAGCCGTCAGGATGGTCATTTCGGTGAAAAGCACCGGATAGCCATTGGTGAGATCCGCCAGAACGCCGAAACCGGTTACCGTCTGGCGGCCGTCCTGGGTGTTGCCCGGATGACCGTTGACGTATTTGAAGCCGAAGGTCTTGCCATCGCTGGTCGGCATCAGCTCTATCACCCCTTGCGGAGCATGCGCCGGAATGCGCGGCTTCTTGTCGAAACTCTCCCAGCGCAGGAAATCCTGCTCGATGTAATCGGCCAATCCGGAGATGAAGGCTTCCACGCCGACGGCGTGGACATTCTTCATCATGTCGTCGACACTGACAAAGGGCACATAGGCGAGGGCCGAAGGCTGAAGGCTGGTGGTCTTTTCAGTCATGATCAAAAGCTCCGTGTGGGACGGTCAAACACACGGCGACCGAACAGCGAGCCGGTGAGATCGACCATCAAACGGGCCGTCCGGCCCCGGTCATCAAGGAAAGGATTGAGTTCGGCCAGGTCGAGCGAGGTCACCAGACCACTGTCGTGCAGCATCTCCATCACCAAATGGGCCTCCCGGAAGGTTGCCCCTCCCGGAACGGTGGTGCCCACTGCGGGTGCGGTTTCGGGCTCAAGGAAATCGACATCAAGGCTGACGTGAAGGAGCCCGTCTGCCGCCCGCACCCGTTCCAGAAACGGTTTCACCAGAGCGGCGACACCGGATTCATCGATCATCCGCATGTCACAGACGCTCACGTCATGAGCCAGCAGAAGATCGCGCTCATGAGGATCAATGGATCTTGCGCCCAGGATCATGACATTCGCCGGATCCACCGGATGACGGGGCAGGCCGTTCAAAAGATCCGGAAAACCGGGCAGTCCGCAGGCAAAGGCAAGGGGTGTACCGTGCAGGTTGCCGCTTTCCGTCGTCTCGAAACTGTGAAAGTCCGAATGGGCATCCAGCCAGAGCACGAAGAGGGGGCGTCCCTTGGCTGCCGCGGCACTGGCTTGCCCGGCAACCGTGCCCAGCGCGATGGAATGATCTCCACCCATATAGACCGGAAACACCGGCTTTACGCCAAGATCAGCCGCCGTTGCATGAAGTGCCCGCGTCCATCCGGTCACTTCGGCAAGGTTCTTCAAGACAGGATTGGAATGGGAGATGTCCTGCACTGGCGCCATCTTGAGGTTGCCGAGATCGCTGACGGAATGGCCGAGCTGAATGAGGGCTTCCTTGAGACCGGCGGTGCGATAGGCATCCGGCCCCATGAGACAGCCCCGCCGCCCCGCGCCAGCCTCAACAGGGGCTCCAACAAGCACGATCGGGGGCATGGACACAGGGCTTTCCTCCTTAGAAACAAGTCCGGAAAGCATGACAGGCTGAAATGGCGGAGTAAATTCGATCACTTGATCAAAATTGATATCCAACTTATCAAATTGGCAGTCTTATATTTTCGAAATGGACAGATTCTCATGGATGAACTGGATCTCCGCCTGATTTCCATCCTGCGTTCCGACGGCCGCCGCTCCGTCTCGGATCTGGCCACCGACCTCAAGGTTTCCCGCGCAACGGTGCGCTCCCGGATGGAACGGCTGACCGGTTCTGGGGAAATTCTGGGCTTTACCGCGGTATTGCGGGATGACTGGCGCGATCTGCCGGTCCGGGCCATCATGCTGGTGGAAATTGCGGGACGGAACACGGATCCCGTGACACGGACCCTGAGCGCCATGACGGAAATCCGCGCCATTCATTCGACCAACGGCAAGTGGGATCTGGTTCTGGAAATCGCGACCCACGACCTTGCGAGCTTCGATGAGGTGCTCAACCGCATCCGCATGATCGAGGGTATTGCCTCTTCGGAAACCAACCTGCTCCTGTCCACCCGCAAAGCCCCTGCCGGGCCGTCAGAGAGCTACAAGCTTTGACGCAAAGCTCGCAAAACGGGTGGTCTCTGCTGCGGATGCGGGATTAAGGTCAAAGGATACGGAAAGCCCAAACGGAACTTGCCATGACCAGCCAGCCCAACCTCTCGACCCTGACAGCCAATGCCAAACCGGTGTCTGTTGGCGCCGAAGCGGAGGCAAATTATCACGTTGTCCGCCAAACGCTGGAGCGGATCACGAAGACCTGGCGGTCTCAGCCGGATCTGGAGGAACTTGCGCGTGAAGCCGGATTGCAGCCCATCCAGCTGCAGCGGGTGTTTTCGCGCTGGGCGGGCCTGACACCCAAGCAGTTCCTTCAGGCGATCACCCTGGATCACGCCAAGGCCTTGCTGCGGGACGCGGCCAGCGTTCTCGACACAAGCTACGAGGTCGGGCTGTCCGGGGCAGGGCGGCTGCACGATCTGTTTGTCACCCATGAAGCCATGACGCCTGGTGACTACAGAAACCGCGGCGCGGGCGTGACCTTGAAATATGGCTTTCATCCAAGCCCCTTCGGTCAGGCGCTGCTGATGATAACGGACAGAGGCTTGGCCGGCCTTGCCTTTGCCGATCCGGGCGAAGAGGACGCAGCCCTTGCGGATATGTGCCAGCGCTGGCCCAAGGCCGTCTATGTTCAGGATCAGGCCGCGACTTCTGCCACAGCAGGCCGGATCTTCGACCCGGCGCAATGGCAGCCGGAAACGCCGCTGAACATCGTCTTGATCGGCACCGACTTTGAAATCCGGGTCTGGCAAACCCTGTTGAAGATCCCCATGGGCAAGGCCACGACCTATTCGGACATTGCCAGCAGCCTTGGCAATCCCAAGGCGTCCCGCGCGGTCGGCACCGCTGTCGGGCGCAATCCGGTGTCTTTCGTCGTGCCCTGCCACCGGGTTCTCGGCCGCACGGGAGACCTGTGCGGCTATCATTGGGGCCTGACCCGCAAACGGGCAATCCTCGGATGGGAGAGCGGCTTTGCAGGCCCGGCGCTGGGCGAGAACTCCGGCTTCGGCAGCTAAAGCTTTAAAAAACAGGGCCTTCCGGCATGGGCATATCAGCGGTGATCTGCCAGCCAAGCGAAGCAATCCGCTCGGCCGCCATTGGCGTGATATCGCCGGTGATCAGGAAGTCTGCGCCATCAGGCGGGAAGGGCAGGGCTTTCAGTCCCTCGTTCAGATGAACGAAAGCGGAGGCGGTTGCCTCGGTCCAGGCCACCATATCCAGCGGCAGGACAAGCGCCGCCGCACCATCCCGGCGCAGGGCAACCGGGAAGCCCGCCACCATCCGGATGCTGCCAAGTGACGCAACCTTCTCATTGTAGTAGCGGGTCAGAACGATGCGACGGAGCTGGAAATACGCCTCATCGCGGGTTTGCGCCTCGGCTGCCTTGGCAGCCAGAAGCTGCAACCCCTCAAGGCTGGACAAGGCCTGCAGCTGATACGCCAGTGTGACACGTTCCGTCGGCGTATAGTTCGCGTTGCGGGACAATTCGAAAATAACGTCGTCCGAGATCCGCAGATCCCTGAGAACGGCCACCGAGCGCTGTTCCAGTTCGTTGCGTGTGCTGTCCACAATCAGGGTGCGCATATTGTCCGCGCCGCTCAGAGCGTTGGTGACGACGCCGCCAGGAATGAGGGCCATGATCGCACTGACGCTCAAGCTTCCGGCCGTCGAAACGGTTGCCGCCTGATCGAGCTTGGCGGAAAGCGGCGGGTATGTGGTGTAGGGATCAACGCCAAGCTTGAGCGCCAGCTCCCGGCGGGCGCGGGCCTGGCCGGTGATGGTACGCGCGAGATCGGTCGCCGAGCCCCCTTGACCGGTCACCGCCTCCTCGACCCCCTTGCCAATGCGGGAGAACAACCGTCCGACGCCGGAAACCGTGCTTTTCGCCGTACCGATGGGATCGCTGACTGTGCTTTCGACGAAATCAGCCGGCTCCTTGGCTGCTTCCGTCAAGCCATCAAGAAAGGTCTTCTGGGTTTCAAGCCCTTCAAGGACATGGAGAACCTGAAGCTCGCGGATGCGCAGCTTGACCAGACCGTCTCCGGACAGATGCTCTGTTCCCGTTGAGGTGCTGATATCATAGAGCCGCATGAACCCATCACTGCGCACAGGTGCTTCCACCTGATATCCGGCACCCGCCTCAACCCCCTCCAGAATAGCCGCCGGGGTCTGTTCCGGTGGTGTCTCGTATTCGTCGCTGAGGGCAAAAGCCTGGCTTCCCGCGTTCGCCAGCATCAGCGAGGAGGCCAGAATAACAGCAAGGGAAGATTTCGGGCACATACGCATTAGATCCGTCTCCGTTTGCTCCAGCCCCTAACGCTCCGGTTTGTCGGAAATGCGAACAAAAAGCGGCTTTGACCCGGAACTGGCAAATTTAGCGCGGCGGCATACCATTGGCTGCCAGTATCTCCCCCGCAAGATAGAGCGACCCGCAGATCAAGATGCGCGGCGCCTCGCCATCCTTGGCAGCGCAGGCAACAATGTCGGAAAT
This sequence comes from Roseibium litorale, assembly GCF_014842915.1. GTDB lineage: Bacteria > Pseudomonadota > Alphaproteobacteria > Rhizobiales > Stappiaceae > Roseibium > Roseibium litorale. The sequence continues at coordinate 113,328 of NZ_JACYXI010000004.1, forward strand.
GGCAGCCTCAACTGTCGCAAAGGGCGTCGCCTCCAGACCGGCCACTCTTGCAAAATCGGCCAGTTCAAAAGGATCGCGGCCGTTGTTGGTTGTCGTGATCGGCACCGTTGCCACGTGCCGGACCAGCCCTTCGAAAGGCCGGAAGAAGCCAACAGGATCCTTGGTCGTCAGCATGCCGGAGATCATGTAGAGCGGACGCGGAGCACGCTCCTCCTGCTCGCCCATGAAGGCCGCAATGGTGACGCCCGCACCTGGATTGTGACCGCCGTCGAGCCAGACTTCCGATCCGACAGGGCACTTGTCGATGAGCGGGCCGTGCATAAGCGGCTGAAGCCGCCCAGGCCAGTTGATGGCTTTCAGCCCCTTCGCCGCGACCTGTTCGCCAGGCCATAAACCTGCAGCCTTCACTGCGGCGATCGCCATACCGGCATTGATGATCTGATGGTTTCCGATCAAAGACGGCATGGGCAGATCGAACAGGCCGTCATCGTCCTGAAAGGCCAAACGTCCCTGATCGGGAACCGCTGTAAAGTCCTGGCCGAAACGCTGCAACGGCGCGCGTTTGCGGGCAGCCTCGCGCTCAATCACCTTGAGGACCTCGTCCTCCTGTGGCGCAACGACTGCCGGACACCCTTGCTTGATGATCGCCGCCTTTTCTGCAGCGATGTCGGCCAGGCGGTCACCGAGATACTTTTCGTGATCCATGGAAATCGGCGTGATCACCGACACGAGCGGCGCGTCGATCACATTGGTCGCATCCAGACGCCCGCCGAGCCCGACTTCGAGCAACAGAACATCCGCGGGGTTTTCCGCAAACAGCCAAAAGGCAGCCGCCGTGGTGATTTCGAAAAAGGTGATTTCTTCCCCGCCATTGGCGTCTTCACAGACGTTGAGCGCCTTGAACAGCTGCGGATCGGATACGAACTCTCCGGTCGTGCCAATCCGGATCCGCTCGTTGAAAGACACCAGATGCGGCGAGGTGTAGACATGGCAGCGCTTGCCGGAGGCTTCCAGAATCGCCCGCATGGTTGCGGTCACAGATCCCTTGCCGTTCGTGCCGGCAATGTGAATGACCGGTGGCAACCGCTTTTCGGGCGAGCCCAAGGCCTTCAGCAGCCGGTGCATGCGGCCCAGGGAAAGATCGATTTCCTTCGGATGCAAAGCCAGCAAACGATCAAGGATGGCGGTGATTTGATCCAAGGCGCCCTCGCGGATCCTGTGGCGGAATGGGCACAGAACATACACTGCACCCGTTCTCTTGTATTTCTATACGCGCCTCATGGTGCCACCGGAGCAAATCTCCGGCAGACCATTATCAGGCCGCTCCGTTTCAGGCGGCAGAGTCCGCCGCAACCTTCTCCGGTCCTGGCAGAGCCGGAAGCTCGATTTCGCGCTTCATCAGGATGTCGCAGATGGTCGAAATCGTCTTCTTCATGTCGTGGCGCTTGACCACCATGTCGACCATGCCGTGATCCAGCAGGTATTCAGCGCTCTGGAAATCTTCCGGCAGCTTCTCGCGGATGGTCTGTTCGATCACGCGGCGGCCTGCAAAGCCGATCTGCGCACCCGGCTCGGCAATATGAACATCGCCCAGCATCGCATAGGAGGCGGAAACACCGCCAGTCGTCGGATTGGTCAGAACCACAATATAGGGCAGGCCGGCTTCGCGCAGCATCTGAATACCGACCGTCGTGCGCGGCATCTGCATCAGCGACAGGATGCCTTCCTGCATACGGGCACCACCGGAGGCAGCAAAGAGCACAAACGGGGTGCGCGCTTCGACAGCCGCCATCATGCCGGTAAGGATTGCTTCACCGGCAGCCATTCCGAGAGATCCGCCCATGAAGGCAAAATCCTGAACGGCAGCCGTCAGCGGCGCGCCATTCACGAGGCCCTTGCCCACCAGAACGGCATCCTCTTCACCGGTCTTGGTGCGGTATTCCTTGAGACGGTCGGCATAGCGCTTGGTGTCGCGGAACTTCAGCGGATCGGCGTGAACTTCCGGCGTTGCAATATTGTCGTAGGTGCCGTCGTCGAAGAGGTTTTCCAGGCGCTTGCGGCCCGGCATCTTCATGTGATGGCCGGAGTTCGGCACGACCCAGAGGTTTGCTTCCAGATCCCGGTGGAAGACCATTTCACCCGTTTCCGGGCACTTGATCCAGAGGTTTTCCGGCACATCGCGCTTCTTAAGAAGGTCGCGGATTTTGGGCCGTACAAGGGAGTTGATCCAGTTCACGAGGTCTCGTCCATTTTGTTACGCGTCTGCTTTTTGCACGAAACAGATACAGGTTCCGCGCGTTGCAGACATCAAATTGGGTTCGGATCCGCTCAGGCGCCACGCGCCCGGGCAACACCGCCAGCCAGCGATGCAACGAGATCCGTCACTGCTGCGACAGTATTGTCCGTTGCCTTTCCGGCATCATCAAGGCTGTCACGGATTGCATTGACCAATACCGAGCCGACAACCACGCCATCCGCGTTCTTGCCGATTGCGGCCGCATCATCCGCTGTCTTCACACCAAAACCAACAGCAACCGGCAGATCCGTGTGCGACTTGATCCGGGCAACAGCCGCGGAGACGTCGGTGGCATTCAGGTTGCTGGATCCAGTGATACCGGTCACCGAGACATAATAGACAAAGCCGGAGGTGTTGGCGAGGACTGCCGGAAGACGCTTTTCATCGGTCGTCGGCGTTGCAAGGCGGATGAAGTTGACGCCGGCTTCCACTGCGGGAATGCAAAGCTCGTCATCGGCTTCCGGCGGAATGTCCACGACGATCAAGCCATCGACGCCAGCTTCACGGGCGTCAACGACGAACTTCTTCGGATCGCGGACGTAGATGGGATTATAATAGCCCATGAGAATGATGGGCGTGTCCTGATCCTGCTCGCGGAAACGGCGGACCATCTGGAAAGTCTTTTCCATGGTCTGGCCCGCAGCCAGCGCACGCTGGGTGGCAAGCTGGATCGGAATACCTTCAGCCATGGGATCGGAGAAGGGCATGCCGAGCTCGATAACATCGGCTCCGGCAGCCGGAAGCGCATTCAAGATCGCCTGCGAGGTTTCCAGATCCGGGTCGCCTGCGGTGATGAAGGTCACCAAGGCCGGACGTTCCTGATCCGCACACGCCTTGAAGCGGCGATCGATACGCGTTTCCGTCATGAATTCTCTACCCTGCTTTTAGGCAAAGCCAGCATGTGGCGGCTTTCACATCCGGTTGGATGTAGGGGGCAGGGTCCCCCGCTGTCAATCCGCCTTGCACCTTCGGAGCCGGAATTCCGGCAACGGCTCACCAGAGCCGCTGCCGGAACCGTTCAGAACGATGCGACAGTCTTAGCGGACGTCGTAGACGCGGGCGTAGACGGTGTGGCTGATGTCACAGCGCTTCAGACCCATCGCGGCAAGCTCGGAGTCACTCATGACGGAGAGTTCGCTGTAGAGAGCCTTGGCAGCACGTGCGCGGCCGAACTCTTCAAAAATCGCCAGCAGCGACGTGCCCGCATGAGAGAAAGCGCTTGCGACTGCTTCAAACGGAGAAGAAGAAACTGAGATAGCCATGGGATATGCCCCTTGTCCTGGAGGTTCAAGGAAGATCCGGGCCCTTTTGGGGTCGTGTTCGGGTCTGTCCGTCTGTGTTGACCCTAAGATAGCCCTCTCATGCTGCATCGCAACACACACGATTGCGCAGCAGCATTGCGGTTTTGGAATGGGTGCCCAGGAGAGAGCAGACAAAAAAACGCGGCCGGAGACCAGCCGCGTTCTCAGGTTTCAGCGGAAAAGACCTTTAGAGATCAAAGCCCAGCATGTTGCCGACAGTGAACACGTCCTTGTCACCACGACCGCATAGGTTCATCACGATGATCTGGTCCTTGCTCATGGTCGGGGCCAGTTTCATCACGTGCGCCAGCGCATGGGCAGGCTCCAGAGCAGGAATGATACCCTCGACCTTGGTCAGCAGCTGGAACGCCTCCAACGCCTCGTCATCCATGATCGGCACATAGTTTACCCGGCCGATTTCCTTGAGCCAGGAATGCTCCGGTCCGATCCCCGGATAGTCAAGGCCTGCGGAAATCGAGTGGCCTTCGAGGATCTGGCCATCGTCGTCCTGAAGCAGGTAGGTGCGGTTGCCATGGAGAACGCCAGGCTTGCCTGCGGTCAGCGATGCGCAATGCTCTTCGCCCTCAAGGCCACGGCCACCGGCTTCCACGCCGTAGATCTTCACGCCGTCGTCGTCGAGGAACGGATGGAACAGGCCGATGGCATTGGACCCACCGCCCACAGCTGCCACCAGCGCATCCGGCAGACGGCCTTCAGCTTCCAGCATTTGCTCGCGGGTTTCCGCACCGATGACCGACTGGAAGTCACGCACCATTTCCGGATAGGGGTGCGGGCCAGCCGCCGTGCCGATCAGATAATAGGTGTCATCGACATTGGTCACCCAATCGCGCAGAGCCTCGTTCATGGCATCCTTCAGGGTGCCTGCACCAGCCGTGACCGGAACGATCTCCGCGCCCAGAAGCTTCATGCGGAAGACGTTGGGCTTCTGCCGCTCAACGTCGGTCGCGCCCATATAGACAACGCAGGGCAGGCCAAAGCGGGCACAGACCGTAGCCGTGGCGACACCGTGCTGGCCTGCACCGGTTTCCGCGATGATGCGGGTCTTGCCCATCCGCTTGGCCAGAAGGATCTGCCCCAGGCAATTGTTGATCTTGTGCGACCCGGTGTGGTTCAGCTCGTCGCGCTTGAAATAAATCTTCGCGCCTCCGAGATGCTCCGTCAGCCGCTCGGCAAAATACAGCGGCGAAGGACGGCCGGTATAGTGCTTGTTCAGATGGGCAATCTCGGCAGCAAATTCCGGATCGGCCTTGGCGGCCTCATAGGCCTGTTCCAGGTCAAGGATCAGCGGCATCAGAGTCTCGGCCACGTACCGGCCGCCGAAAATGCCAAAATGGCCACGTTCATCCGGTCCGTTACGCATGCTGTTTGCCAGCGACGTCATTGCTCGATACTCCCAAACACATTGGCGCTCCGGGCTGCTGCCACGAAGGCTCGAATAAGTTCACTGTCCTTGACGCCTTTCTCCCGCTCAACACCGGAAGACGCGTCGATGGCGCTCACGCCGCTCTGGGCAATCGCCTCCGCCACATTGGCAGCATCCAGCCCCCCGGAAAGCATGAAGGGCTTTCCCAGGTCAAGGCCTTTCAGGAGCGTCCAGTCATAGGACACACCGTTCCCGCCGGGTCTGTCAGATCCCGCGGGCGGCTTGGCGTCAAACAGAAACCTGTCAACCACGGGAACATAGGCTTGCGCCTTTTCAAGATCAGCCCGCTCGGAAACGCCCATCGCCTTCATGATCTTCTGAGGGAAGGCACTCTTGGTAACCGCGCAATATTCCGGACTTTCCTGGCCGTGGAACTGAAACCAGTCCGGACGGACCAGCTCGTTGATCCGGGACAAGCCGTCGAAATCCATATCCACGGTCAAGGCAACAATTTCAGCCTTGCCCCGCGCCTGATCCGCCAGCTTGCAGGCATCCATCAAGGTCACGTGACGCGGGCTCTTGGGGAAGAACACCAGCCCGATCATATCCGCACCGGCGTCCAGCGCCGTCTGCATGGTCTCTTCGGTCGAGAGGCCGCAGATTTTGATAATGAGTTTGCTCATGAGATCTTTCTAACGGCCGGATCATCGAATTGCATCAGGTAATCGCGACAAAAGGGTCTCTGCGCAGCTAACGAGAATTTGACAAACTTTGTCATCTCAATTGATGATATCAAGGAACCAGCAGCCCTCACGGAGACATGCCATATGGCGACCATGAACGTTTCCCTTCCGCACCAGATGAAGGCTTGGGTCGAAAAGCAGACAGGCGAGGGCCGCTATGCCAATTCCAGCGACTATGTCAGAGACTTGATCCGTAAAGATTACGAGCGGCAGTCGGCAATCCAGACCTTGCAGGCGGCTATTTCCGATGGGGCCGGCAGTGGGGCCCCCCAGGAATTCAACGCCGCGGATTTCAAGAAAGCCATGCTCCAACGCCATGCCGGCTCCTGACCTGCGCCGCTACCGTCTCACACCAAAGGCATTGAGCGATCTTGAGGACATCTGGCGCTATTCTGCCAACACTTGGTCGCCAGACCAGACGGACGTCTATATCGATGAACTTTCAAATAGGTTCGAGATGATCGCTGCCGCTCCGGATATGGCGAGGGAAAGGACGGAGTTCACGCCGCCTGTTCGTATCCATTCTCACCGGCGCCACCTCATCGTCTACACCGTGGAGGAGGAGGAAGTGGTTGTTCTACGTCTTCTCGGCGGCGCCCAGAACTGGCAAGCCATTCTGAGCGCCCTCGATTGAGAAGCCTCAGGTCACATTGAATGCGGCAATCGCGGCCATGTTGACGATATCGCTGTCCTTTGCGCCCATGGGAACGATCTGGACGGGTTTGTCGAGGCCGACAAGCAAAGGACCGATGACCGTAGACCCGCCCAGCTCCTGCAGCATCTTGGTCGAGATTGATGCGGAGTGGAACGCCGGCATCACCAGGACATTGGCGGGACCGCTCAGGCGGCAGAATGGATAAGTGGCCATCTTGTCCATGTTGAGTGCGATATCCGCAGCCATTTCGCCGTCATATTCGAAATCGACCCGCCGCCGGTCGAGGATCTTCACCGCCTCGATCACCTTCTCGGACCGCTCACCGCGCGGATGGCCGAAGGTGGAATAGGCGAGCATGGCAACCCGGGGCTCATAGCCGAGCTTGCGGGCGACATGGGCTGCCTCTTCCGCGATATCCGCCAGTTCTTCCGAGGTGGGCATGTCGATCACAGCCGTGTCGGCGATCAGCACAGTGCGGCCACGGGCCAGCGCCAGCGACACACCGATGACCCGGTGGCCGGGCTTGGTGTCGATGCAGGAGCGCACCGTGTCCAGCGCAACCGAATAGTTGCGGGTCAGCCCTGTGACCATGGCATCCGCATCGCCCCGGGCCACCATGATGGCGCCCCAGTAGTTGCGGTCATTGTTGACCATCCGCTGGCAATCGCGCAGCAGATAGCCTTTGCGCTGCAGGCGTCCATAAAGGAACTGCGCATAGTCGCTGTTGCGGTTGGACAGGCGCGCATTCTGGATCGAAATGCCCGGGCGATCAAGATCCACGCCTGCCGCCTGAGCAACAGAGCGCACCTCGTCCTCGCGGCCAATCAGGATGGCCTCGCCGAGCCCCTGGTTCACATAGCTCACGGCGGCGCGGATCACCGGCTCTTCCTCGCCTTCCGCGAACACCATCCGCTTCGGCATCTGGCGGACCTTGGAGAAGATCCGCTGCAAGGTACCGGCAACCGGATCGCGGCGGGCGGACAGCTGGTGCCTGTACTGATCCATGTCGACGATCGGACGGCGGGCAACGCCGCTGTCCATCGCCGCCTGGGCAACCGCCGGCGGGATGGTGGAAATCAGACGCGGATCGAAGGGAACGGGAATGATGTATTCCGGACCAAACTTCGGCCGGTTGCCCCGGTAGGCCGCTGCCACTTCATCCGGCACTTCCTCGCGGGCAAGCGCGGCAAGAGCCTCGGCGCAGGCAACCTTCATGGCATCATTGATGGTGGTCGCCTGAACATCCAGCGCGCCGCGGAAGATATAGGGAAAACCAAGAACGTTGTTGACCTGGTTGGGGTAATCCGAACGGCCTGTTGCGACGATGGCATCGTCCCGCACCTCATGGGCCTCTTCCGGCGTGATTTCCGGATCGGGATTGGCCATGGCGAAGATGATCGGGTTGGGAGCCATGGCGCGCAGCATGTCGGGCGTCAGAGCGCCCTTCACGGACACGCCGAGGAAAACGTCGGCGCCCTTCAGCGCATCATAAAGCGACCGGGCACCCGTCTCCACCGCATGGGCGGACTTCCACTGGTTCATGCCCTCTGTTCGGCCCTTGTAGATCACGCCCTTGGTGTCGCAGAGGATGACATTCTCATGGGGAATGCCCATCGCCTTGACCAGCTCGATACAGGCAATGCCCGCCGCGCCCGCACCATTACAGACGACCTTGACCGTCTTCATGTCGCGGCCCGTCAGGTGCAAGGCGTTGATCATCCCCGCTGCCGCAATGATCGCAGTGCCGTGCTGGTCGTCATGGAAGACGGGGATGTCCATCAGCTCGCGCAAGCGCTGCTCAATGATGAAACATTCCGGAGCCTTAATGTCTTCCAGATTGATACCGCCGAAGGATGGGCCGAGATAGCGCACGGCATTGATGAAATTGTCCGCATCTTCCGTATCGACTTCCAGGTCGATGGAATCCACATCGGCAAAGCGCTTGAACAGCACTGCCTTGCCTTCCATCACCGGCTTGGAGGCAAGAGCGCCAAGATTGCCCATGCCGAGAATGGCCGTACCGTTGGAAATCACCGCAACCAGATTGCCGCGGGTCGTGTAGTCGAAGGCCCGGCTCGGATCGTCCGCAATGGCCCGCACCGGCACAGCCACGCCAGGAGAATAGGCGAGCGACAGGTCCCGCTGTGTCGCCATCGGCTTCGTGGGCGTGATTTCCAGTTTGCCCGGGCGGCCTTCACTGTGAAACAGCAGCGCTTCCTGATCGGTGAAACTGACGGACGTTTTCGACGACTTCTTCGGCTTGTCGGTTGGGGACATGTCTTTGGCGTTTCCTTTGTTTTCAGCAGACTCCTGCCGCTTGAACAGAGACCTTATCCCCTGAAAATTTCAGGCTCAAGGCGTGATCGTGCAAGGTCACTGTGAAAGCTGCCGATGGGTTTGCTAGGTTCGCCTCATGTCACAAAATCCGATGCCCGAAACCGCTCCAGCGGATACCCGCGTTACGCCCATGATGGCGCAATATGTGGAGATCAAGACAGCCAATCCGGACAGTCTCCTGTTCTACCGGATGGGGGATTTCTACGAGCTTTTCTTCGAAGACGCGGAAATCGCCTCGCGGGCGCTGGGCATCACGCTGACGAAACGCGGCAAGCACCTTGGCGAAGATATTCCCATGTGCGGCGTGCCGGTTCATGCAGCAGACGACTATCTGCAGAAGCTGATCGCGCTCGGCCACAGGGTTGCGGTCTGCGAGCAGATGGAGGATCCGGCGGAAGCCAAGAAACGCGGCTCCAAGTCCGTGGTCCGGCGCGACGTCATCCGGCTGGTGACACCGGGCACGCTGACGGAAGAACGGCTGCTGGATTCCGGAGCGAACAATTTCCTGTGCGGCCTGACCCGCCTGCGCGGTGGCTCGCTGACAGGTGACAGCGTCTATGGTCTTGCCTGGATCGACATGTCCACCGGCTCGTTCCAGGTGTCTGAATCCGACGACCAGAGGCTGGCAGCAGATCTGGCGCAAATCTCTCCGCGTGAGCTGATCCTGCCCGATAACCTGCTCCAGGAAAACGAGATCCGGCATCTGGCCCAGCAATCCGGCGCGGCGCTTTCCCCTGTACCGAGGGCCTTTTTCGACAGCTCGACCGCAACGGACCGGCTCGCCCACTACTTCGGTGTGAAGACGCTCGACGGCTTCGGCACCTTCTCCCGGCCTGAACTTTCCGCTGCAGCCGGCATTCTCGCCTATATCGAGAAGACCCAGCTTGGAGAACGCCCGCCGCTCGACCCGCCGGTTCGCGAGGCAGGCGCTGGCCGGATGCTCATCGACCCGGCAACCCGCGCCAACCTGGAATTGACCCGCACCCTTGGCGGCGAAAAGCAGGGCAGTCTGCTTGCCACCATCGACCGGACGGTCACGGGTGGCGGCTCACGTCTGCTCGCCAGCCGCCTTGCCGGTCCCTTGCTCAATGTCGGCGAGATCAATCGGCGGCATGATGCCGTCGAGTTCTTCCTCGACAACGAAATCATGCGCGAAGGCCTGCGGCAAACCCTGAAAGGCGCGCCGGACATGGCACGCGCCCTGTCGCGCATTGCCCTCCAGCGTGGCGGGCCGCGGGATATTCTCTCCATCGCCCTGGGGCTGGAAGCTGCAAAACGCGTTCTGGATCAGACAAGTGCATCTGGCGGTGCCATTCCCGCCGAGATCGAAGCAGCGCGGTCCAGCCTCGAAAAGGCCCCCCATGCCCTGGGAGACGAGTTGAGCCGCGCCATCAAGGAAGATCCGCCGCTGCTGAAGCGCGACGGCGGCTTTATCGCCAGCGGCTATGACGCCAATCTGGATGAGCTCCGGTCCTTGCGCGATGAATCCCGCAAGGTCATTGCAAAGCTTCAGGCCGATTACGCCGAAGAGCTTGGCCTCAGATCCCTGAAGATCAAGCATAACAATGTGCTTGGCTGGTTCATTGAGACGCCCAGCGCCCAGGCTGAAAAGCTGACGGCAGACCCGGGCCGCTTCATTCACCGTCAAACCATGGCGGGCGCCATGCGCTTCACCACGACCGAGCTGGCGGATCTGGAATCCAAGATCGCCAGCGCGGGTGAGCGCTCACAAGCCATCGAGTTCGAGATCTTTGACCGTCTTGCCGCTGCGATTGTTGCTTCAGGTGATGCCATCAAGGCTGCGGCCTACGGGTTGTCGATCCTCGACGTTTCCGCAGCTCTTGCAAAGCTCGCCCAGGAAGACGGCTATGTGCGCCCGCTCGTGGATGACAGCCGCGCCTTCGAGATCAAGGCTGCCCGCCATCCGGTGGTGGAACAGGCACTGAAAGCCTCAGGCGGACAGAGCTTTGTCGCCAACGATGCGGATCTCGGACCCGAGACACAGGGCGGAACCGGCCGGATCTGGCTGATCACCGGTCCCAACATGGCCGGTAAGTCGACCTTCCTGCGCCAGAACGCCCTGATCGCGGTCCTGGCGCAAATGGGCGCCTTTGTGCCTGCGGCCAGCGCTCATATCGGCGTGGTTGACCGGCTGTTTTCCCGTGTGGGCGCCGCGGATGATCTCGCGCGCGGACGTTCGACCTTCATGGTCGAGATGGTGGAAACCGCAGCCATTCTCAATCAGGCGGGCGACCGGTCTCTGGTCATTCTCGATGAAATCGGGCGCGGAACAGCAACCTTCGACGGCCTGTCCATCGCCTGGGCAACCATCGAGCATCTGCACGAGGTCAACAAGTCCCGCGCTCTTTTCGCGACCCACTATCACGAGCTGACCGCGCTCAGCCAAAAGCTGGACCGGCTGTCCAATGCCACGGTTCTGGTCAAGGAATGGAAGGGGGACGTGGTTTTCCTGCACGAAATCGTGCCCGGTGCAGCAGACCGGTCCTACGGGATCCAGGTCGCCAAGCTTGCAGGTCTTCCCGCCAGCGTGGTGGAGCGGTCAAAGGCTGTTCTCAGCCAGCTGGAAGAGCAGGACCGGCGCTCTCCGGCGGAGGCTTTGATCGATGAACTTCCGCTCTTTGCGGCCTTCACCCAGCCCAAGGCACAGGCCGGTGCGACTAAACCTCAAGGACCGAGCGCCGTAGAGGAGGCTCTGGACGGCATTGATCCGGATGACCTGACACCGAGGGAAGCTCTGGACGCTCTCTATAAGCTGAAAGCAGCAAGAAAAGCGTCCAGCGCCGAAACCTGAGGCTTATTGCGGGCCGTAGCCCGGGATGGTCCGGGCGGCTTCCGCACTTACGGTCCGCTCGGTTTCGTCGTAGAAGCGCTGCGCCTCCATCAAACGCCAGCGGGCATCCTGAAGGTCAAAACGCGCGTCCTGAAGATCCTGCCGGCGGCGGTGCACGTCCTCCCGGCAGGCTCTCAGCTCGTCGCCGTTCTTGCCCGAACAGGAAAGACTGCCCACATCCAGCCGCAACCGGCTCATGCGGTTGTCGATATCCCGGACCCTGCGTTCCTGTTCCTCAACCTTGCTGCGGGCCTGCCAGATCCGCTTTCCAAGCGAATGCGCATACTCAAAGGAGCCAGCCATTTGCGGCGGACAGACCGGAGAGGCGCTCTTGCCCTGACGGCCAGCGTTATAGCCATTCATCGGCGTGCAATAGATCTGAACACCCTGGTTCCAGCCAGACATATACTGGTCCGTGTCCGGCGTGACGCCATACCGGCCGCAATCCTTGACGATGTCAGCAAGCCGGGACGCCTGATAGCCGTTCGCGCCATCCGCCTTGCCCAGCGCTACCCAGTCACCGGCAGCGCATTGCTCCTTGGAAACCGTCTCACACCCTGCGAGCAGCAGCACGGCAAACAGCGCCGCAATTCCCCCCATAATCAATTTCATAATCAACCCAGCCAATCTTCAGAAAATACAGGCAATGCCGCTTGTTTCGCACCTCTGGTGAGGTCCAGTAAATCAGTTCCGAGGTGGCAAAACCGGCAAATCGCATTATAGTAGACGTCTTCTTCCTGGTCCTCACCTTCGGCCAGGTCGCCTTCTGCGGTCTTTGTTCATCATGTTTCTCAGCCAGCCGTTGACGCCTCAAGGCGTCTGGATCGTGTGCCTGTTGTTTCTGGGCGCATTTTGCCAATCCTCCCTTATTCCCGCGATGGGCTATTTCATTGTCGAAGGACTGAATGAGCCGGCCTGGAAAATCGGTATTTACACCGGCATCGTCACTCCCCTGACGATGCTTGTGAACCGGCAGTTCGGCAAACAGATTGACGGACGAACCCCTATCCGGAAGCTGCTCGGGATCGCGGTTGCAGGCTACACGCTGTTCGCCGCAATCCTTGCGTCCGGGCCAAGCTTTGCAATCCTGGTTGTTTGCGGCGCGCCCCTGATGGCACTGGCCAACAGTGCGAGCGCAACCACCTTCAGCTATGGCCGGCTTTATGCGGCTGATGCTTCGCTGAACATTCCCCGCTACAATTCTCTTCTGCGCAGCGCGACCTCACTTGCATGGATGATTTCACCAGCGGTCAGCTTCATGCTGTTTGCCCAGATCGGCTTTCAGAAAACCTTTCTGGTCTCCGCAATAATGGGCCTTGTCTGGTTCGCAATATGGCACAGGACCGTTCCCGGAGATTTCCGGGCGCCTGAGCGGCAAGCCGCCGCCGTGGCGCTGGGCGGGTTTGACTGGGCACTTTGGCTGGCAGCTCTCGCCTGCACGCTCTTTGCTCTTTGCAACGTGCTGTTCACCTCGGCGCTGGCGATCTACACCATCAAGGAAGTCGGATTGCCCGGATCCACCCCCGGCTTGATGCTCTCGGCAAAATGCTTCGTGGAAGTGATCGCGATCTTCGCGGCCCCCCGTCTGGTTCAAATGACCAGCTCAAGGACAATCCTGCTGCTGGCCGCCGCGCTCGCCTGCGGCGTCTTTCTGATGATGACACAGATTGAAACCGTTCACGGGGCCTTGGGCCTGTCTCTGCTGGAGGGCCTCTATTACGGCCTCTTTGCCGGTGTCAGCATCACCTATATTCAGGACTTCATTCCCACCCAGCCCGGCAGGGCAACGGCAATCTACATGAACTGCCTGTTCATGGGCTCCATGATTGGCAGTGTCTCCATGGGCTTCATCGCCAGCGCCTTCGATTTCCGCGCTGTGGTGTTCGTTGCCGCAATAGCCGGTGGTGGCGCCTTTGTCACACTCCTGCTGACTCCGGCAATGACCAGGGCCACAGCTGGCGTCAAGCACTCCTGCGATGGCTCGCCTTGATCTCCTCGATTTCCGCCTGCATCACCCGGAAGGCATCGAGGGCGAGCCGTTCCTCCTTCGTCAGGCCTTCCAGCTTCGGTTCCAGCTTCTCGATCAGGACGTTGAGCGCTTCACCCATCCGGCCCAGCTGGCGGCCATAGCTGCCAACTTCCGACAGCACTTTCTGTTCGATTTCAGGCGCGGGAGAACGGCCCAGATTGATGTTGATCAGGCCGAACTGGCTGCCGATCGCCTTGAACATGTCAAACCAGGGATTGATCGTCTGAGAGACATCTCCTGAAAGCGGGAGTCTGAATTCGGGCATAACATCGTCCTTCTGATCTCAAGGTTGCTCAGAAACACTAGTACAACCCATACAGGTTCGTATGCCCAAATTCCGGTCGCCGGGACGAAAAGACGCCTCAGCTCCTTCCTGCTTTGGCGGCCGCCAGCGCATTCACCATGGCACCGGCAAAACTTGTCCGGTCCTCCGGATTGAGGAAATCGCCCAGACTGACCGTTTCCCCGCGGCTGCGCAGGCTGATCTTGACCACGCCCTCATCATCGAGCCGCTGCACCAAAAGGCGGACCCAGAAGGGATTGAAACGGTATTCGAGCGATTTGCGGCCGGGACCCACCTTCCGGATAATCAGCTCATGGGCGGAGAGGCTTATTTCCTCGTAGCGGCGGGCAGAAGCGTAATTCATCCGGAACGCTGCCCAGATCAGAACAACATCCAGACCGAAGAAGCCGAAAACCGGCCAGGCGCCGATGGAGAGGAACAGGGCCCCGCTGGCAAAGCTGACCGCCGCCACACACACCATGAAAATCATGAAGCCGCGCGGGCTCAAGGAGCGGTAAGGGGTCAGAACCGCCTCAAAAAGGGGCCGGTCCTCCTCTTCATGTCTGTCTTCAACGTTCCGCATGCGCTCTGCTTTCGGATTGGCGAAGGTCATGCGGTGGGATTATAGAGGGGACATGGCGATTTCAAAGATCACAAAACAGGCAGCCAAGACCCCAAAGGCAAAGGCTGCCAAGCCCCGCAAGGCTCCATCGGTTGCGGAACCGGGAAAGGTGCTCAAGCGCCCGCGTTATACCCGCGCGGAGACACACGAGATTTTTCAGAGATTTCACGCGGATAATCCGGAGCCTAAGGGAGAGCTGGATTACGTGAATGCCTTCACCTTGCTTGTGGCGGTGGTCTTGTCCGCCCAGGCAACGGACGTTGGAGTCAACCGGGCGACGAAGAAACTGTTCCAGATCGCCGACACGCCGGAAAAGATGGTCGCTCTTGGTGAGGACAAGGTGCGGGAGGAAATCCGTACGATCGGCCTGTTCAAGACCAAGGCAAAGAACGTCATTCTTCTATCTGAGCAGTTGATCCGGGATCATGGCGGACAGGTGCCCGATGATAGGGAAGCGCTGGAAAAACTCCCCGGCGTAGGGCGGAAGACCGCCAATGTCGTGCTGAACATCTATTTCGGCCATCCGACCATAGCCGTCGACACGCATCTTTTCCGGCTTGGAAACCGGATCGGCATCGCGCCGGGCAAGACACCACTCGACGTCGAAAAAGCCATGGAGAAGGCCGTTCCGCTGGAATTCAGCCTGCATGCGCACCATTGGCTGATCCTTCATGGCCGCTATATCTGCAAGGCCCGCAAGCCGGAATGCCGCCGCTGCGTGATCTATGATCTTTGCCGCAGCCCCGAACGCGAACCCTATGACGCCGTTCCTGAAATTGCCTTGAAGACTGCAGCGCTGGTCGCAGCTGGCAAGACACGTCTGGACGACTGATGACCTCTTCTGTGCCCGCAGGGCTGAAAACGCCCGAGCCGACCCGGCGGTTGCGCCTGAGGCTTCCGGAACTGACGGATGCGGCCTTTTACCTTACCCTTCTGAATGAGCCGGACTACATCCGCTTCATTTCCGATGCCAAGGTACGCACACTCCGCACGGCCGAAGCCTTCATCAAGCTGCGGTCCCTGCCGCGCTTCGAGAAATATGGAACCGGGCTCTGGGTCGTTGAGAAGCTGGACACATGCGATCCCATCGGCATTTGCGGGCTGATCATCCGGGAGGGGCTGGATCACCCGGATCTCGGCTACGCCTTCCTGTCGTCACATCAAGGCAAGGGATATGCGCGGGAAGCAGCCAGGGCCGCAATCGGCTTTGCGCGGGAGCACATGAAGCTAGACTGGCTTTGCGCGATCATTGATCCGGGCAACGAGAGATCAGCCAAGCTCCTGACGGATCTCGGGTTTCATCGCGACGGCCAGCGTATGCTGGAATCCATCGGAGCCGTCTCGGATTATTTTGTAAAACCGCTTAGCGCTTCCGCTTGTGGCGCAGACGGACAATGACATCGACACGCACCACTTCCATGCCTTCGGGGGCAGCCGGGATGCGGCCAATGCCCACACCTTCTCCCGGAATATCGAAGACCTCGTTGTCGCCTTCCACAAAGAAGTGATGGTGGTCGGAAACATTGGTATCGAAGTAAGTCTTGGTGCCGTCGATGGCGACTTCCCGCAGCAAACCGGCTTCGGTGAACTGATGCAGGGTGTTATAGACAGTGGCAAGAGACACCGGCACATCTGCCTGAACGGCCTCCTCATGGAGAATTTCCGCAGAGATGTGACGGTCGCCTTGAGAGAACAGCAGTTCGGCAAGCGAAACGCGCTGACGCGTCGGGCGCAGTCCGGCATCCCGCAGCATGTCGGTCACATTGTGATGATGGTCGGCATGATGTGATTGCATCGTGTCGGTCATTCCCAAGTCTTATCCCGTCCGCTGCCGTAATGGCCGCCATTCCGTTAAGTAGTAACCGGTCTGCTGTATTGCAAACCAGACCGCAGTTTCCCTTATCTGCCATTTCTTGGCCCGCACATGCAAGTTTTTTAAAATCCGTCTGCCCCGTGATCCTTCCCATTACCGCTGATCAATCCTCGGGAAAAAAACGAGGTTCTGTCCCAAATCTGACCTCAAGATGCGGTAACTAACCCTCAACATGATCTTTCGGACCTCGTTGCCCTGTGTTAGGAAAGCCCCCTAACAAATCAGGTAGAACCAACATCTTGGCTCATTTTTCGTCCGAATTATGGGCTGCTAGGGAAAAAGAACGGAACTCGAATGACCGATCGGCGCTCCAGCTACACCTATGAGGATCTTCTCGCCTGTGCACGAGGCGAACTTTTTGGCGAAGGCAATGCACAGCTGCCCTTGCCTCCGATGCTCATGTTCGACCGGATTACCGATATTTCCGAAACAGGCGGTGAGTTTGACAAGGGCTATGCCCGCGCCGAGTTCGACATCAATCCCGATCTGTGGTTCTTCCCGTGCCATTTCCAGGGCAACCCGGTCATGCCCGGCTGCCTGGGTCTCGACGCCATGTGGCAGCTGACCGGCTTCTACCTCGGCTGGCTAGGCCTTGAAGGCAAGGGCATGGCCCTGTCCACCGGCGAAGTGAAATTCAAGGGCATGGTGACCCCGAGCGTGAAGAAGGTCGAATACGGTATCGACTTCAAGCGCATCATGAAGGGCCGTCTGGTTCTCGGCATCGCTGACGGCTGGCTGAAAGCCGATGGCGAGCAGATCTACAAGGCCACCGATCTGCGCGTCGGTCTGGCAAAGCAGTAAGCGGACCTGTTCCGCACACCCATAAGTCAGATCCCGCGCTCATTAGCGCGGGACAACTTTTTGAAGGCGGCCTTCATCCCCATATGAGGCCAGCATTGCTTCAAGAGAGATAGGAGACCGCAATGAGGCGGGTTGTCATCACCGGAATGGGTATCGTGTCGTCCATCGGCAACAACACCCAGGAAGTTCTGGAAAGCCTGCGCGAGGGCAAGTCGGGCATCAGTTTCGCTCCCGACTATGCCGAGCACGGGTTCCGCAGCCAGGTTCATGGAATGCCGACGATCGACATTCCCTCTCACGTTGACAAACGTCAGCTCCGCTTCATGGGCGATGGCGCAGCCTATAACTACATCGCCATGCAGCAGGCGATCGAGGACAGCGGCCTGGAAGAAAAGGACGTGTCCAACGAGCGGACCGGCTTGATCATGGGGTCCGGCGGCCCGTCTACAAAGAACCTGTTCCAGGCACACCAGATCGTCATCGAGAAGGGCTCGCCCAAGCGCATGGGCCCGTTCATGGTGACCCGCGGCATGAGCTCGACCAACTCGGCCTGCCTTGCCACGCCCTTCAAGATCAAGGGCATCAACTATTCCATCACGTCTGCCTGCTCCACATCCGCCCATTGCATTGGCTCTGCGACAGAGCAGATCCAGTTCGGCAAGCAGGATGTGATGTTCGCGGGCGGCGGCGAGGAACTGGACTGGACCCTGTCCTGCCTGTTCGATGCCATGGGCGCCATGTCCTCCAAGTACAACGACACCCCGCAAACGGCATCGCGCGCCTATGACGCGACCCGCGACGGTTTCGTCATCGCTGGCGGCGGCGGCGTGGTTGTTCTGGAAGAACTGGAACACGCCAAGGCCCGCGGCGCGAAGATCTACGCGGAAGTCACTGGTTACTGCGCAAATTCCGACGGCTACGACATGGTGGCTCCGTCCGGAGAAGGCGGTGAGCGCTGCATGCGCATTGCCACCAGCACGCTGGGTGACCGCAAGGTCAACTACATCAACAGCCACGGCACCTCGACCCCGGTCGGCGACATCGGCGAGATCCAGGCGATCCGCCGCGTGTTTGGTGAGAACCAGCCGCCAGTCTCCTCGACCAAGTCGCTCACCGGTCACAGCCTCGGCGCGACCGGCGTGCAGGAGGCAATCTACTGCCTGCTCATGCTGCAGAACGACTTCATCACGGCATCTGCGAATATCACTGAGCTGGATCCGGAGCTGAAGGTAGGCGAAATCGTTACCAAGCGCATCGACAACGCCGGTCTTGATACCGTTCTGTCCAACAGCTTCGGCTTCGGCGGCACCAATGCCTCCCTCGCCATGTCGCGCTATCACGGCTGAGGAGACGTTTCATGTCTGATATCATGAAGGGCAAACGCGGCCTGATCATGGGTGTGGCCAACAACCACTCCATCGCCTGGGGCATTGCAAAGACCCTGCACGAGCATGGCGCAGAACTGGCTTTCACCTATCAGGGCGAAGCGTTCGGCAAGCGCACCAAGCCGCTGGCGGACTCCGTCGGCGCAAAGCTGCTTCTGCCATGCGATGTGGAAGATATCTCCACCGTTGATGCGGTCTTTGACACGCTGAAGAAGGAATGGGGCACGATTGATTTCATCGTGCATGCCATTGGTTTCTCGGATAAATCGGAACTCCGCGGCAAGTACGCGGACACCTCGCGGGAAAACTTCTCCCGCACCATGGTGATTTCCTGCTTCTCCTTCACCGAGATTGCCAAGCGTGCGGCTGAGCTGATGCCGAACGGCGGCTCGATGATCACCCTGACCTATGGCGGCTCCACCAAGGTGATGCCGAACTACAATGTCATGGGTGTTGCCAAAGCCGCTCTGGAATCCTCCGTGCGCTACCTGGCCGTCGACTTCGGTGACCAGAACATCCGCGTGAATGCGATCTCTGCCGGTCCTGTCCGGACGCTCGCAGGCTCCGGCGTGTCCGATGCCCGCCTGATGTTCAACTACCAGAAGCGCAACGCACCGCTGAAGCGCACCGTTTCCCTTGAAGAAATCGGTGGCACCAGCCTCTATCTTCTGTCCGACCTGTCAGGCGGTGTGACGGGCGAAATTCACTTCGTCGACAGCGGCTACAACATCATGTCCATGCCGCGGCTCGAAGAACTGAAGGTTCAGGACACCGGCGTAGCGGACTAACCGCTGAAGCCAGAATATGAAAAAGGCGGGTCCCAATGGCCCGCCTTTTTTGTGTCTTGTGTTTGCTGCCTCAGTCGATGGTCTCGTCCGGGTAGACACCGAAAAGACGTGTCTGATCGATCCAGCCGTCATAGCCTTTGCCGTGAATCCGGCACCAGCCGTCGTCACACTTGTCGATCGTTGCCAGAACCCTGGACTTCAGCTCCGCCACAATCACCGCATCAGACTGCGGCGTCGCCCGGAGCGGCGTCGCCGCATCCGCTTCCCAAGGCGTCACCAATGCGGTTCTGCGGCCTGAAAGCAGGGAATGATAGACCCAGCCTTCCTTGCCTTCCCAATCACGAACACGCCGCCAAAGTTCAGTTTCCTGAACGATTTCAAGAGGAAGTCCTGCCTGAACATAGGTCCAGCCTATGGCATGCTCCCGGGTTGGGCCAATCCGGATGTTCACCCGGTCGGACTTCAGGCTGACAAAACGGGGAACCGGCAAGCCGCTGGCACCAGTTCGTGTTCCTTGAGCGAGCGCAGCTTGATGCGCAAAGGCGAGGCAGGTCAGCATAAGCACGGCAGCGAGAAAACGCATCATTCCGGGCATCAGTCGGGCCATATTATTCGCTAGTCCAATTGTGTTGCGTGAGCATCTTCATGCAAACCTGTACCGAAAACAGTGCTCCATGGCCAGCGCTCCCACAGTTGGATCCGCTGACCAATGAGATAACCTAACGTCCACTTGTGTCTCTCCGGCCATCTGGGTAAGGAGAAGGAGAGTGTTGGCGTGCGTGGTCTCGGCAAGGTGCGCTATGGTGGAACCGTTGTGGTTAATGTGACCTCAACGCTACGCAAAAGGCATGAAGCATGGGGAAAAAGAAGCCTGTCGTCGTCGTTACCCGGAAATTGCCGGACGTCGTCGAAACGCGGATGCGGGAGCTGTTCGAAACCCGGCTGAACGAGACGGACCGTTCGCTCACCCAGGCGGAACTGGTTGAGGCTGTCCGGACCGCGGACGTGCTGGTACCGACGGTGACAGACCGGATCGATGCCGCCGTTCTGTCTCAAGCCGGCCCGAACCTGAAACTGATCGCCAACTTCGGCAATGGCGTCGACAACATTGACGTCACGACTGCAAATACCCGGGGCATCAATGTCACCAATACGCCCGGCGTTCTGACTGAAGACACGGCGGACATGACCATGGCGCTGATCCTTTCGGTGCCGCGCCGTCTTTCTGCCGGCATCAAGGCAGTGGAAGCCGGGGAGTGGCACGGCTGGTCCCCAACCTGGATGCTCGGGCACCGGATCTGGGGCAAGCGCCTCGGCATCATCGGTATGGGCCGCATCGGTCAGGCCGTTGCGCGCCGCGCCAAGGCCTTCGGCATGTCGATCCACTATCACAACCGCCGCCGCGTGCCCTCGCATATCGAGGAAGAGCTTGAGGCGACCTACTGGGACAGCCTGGACCAGATGCTGGCCCGTATGGACGTTGTCTCGATCCACTGCCCGCATACGCCGGGAACCTTCCACCTTCTGTCTGCCCGCCGGCTGAAGCTGCTGAAGAAGGACGCTTATGTGGTCAACACCGCCCGCGGCGAAGTGATCGACGAGAACGCCCTGATCCGCATGCTGGAAGCCGGTGAGCTTGCCGGCGCCGGTCTTGACGTGTTCGAGCACGAACCGGCCGTCAATCCGAAGCTCGTGAAGCTGGAAAACGTGCTTCTTCTGCCGCACATGGGCTCAGCCACGATCGAAGGCCGCATCGAGATGGGCGAAAAGGTCATCATCAACATCAAGACCTTCATGGACGGCCACCGTCCGCCGGACCGGATTCTTCCGTCCATGCTCTGATGGATTCGGAGCCGTATCAATTCAAAGGCCGCAGATACGCTCTGCAGCCTTTCTTCTTTGGAAAGCCCCTCCGCCACGCCGTCCCGGACGGAGCCCAGCGAAGATCCGGGATCTCCATCTGTTTGACAGGAACAGACCCGAGACGTGGTCCCGGCTCAGGGCCAGGACAGCCGGGGAGCGGGCAGAAAATGCGAGCCTGTCGTCAAGCTACTGATATTTCTTCCAGATCGCGCCATCGCCCATCTTGGCGATAAAAGCCTGGTGCGCCTCGTATTCGGCCTGCAGGATAAGCGGAGGAAGAGGCGAGGGGCGCGGGCGGGCGTTGAAGCGGCCAAGACCTTCTTCATGCCCGGCGTTCTGGCCGGATGAGCTGCTGCTGTCCTCATCCGGCATGAGGCTCAAAGCGGTCTGCTTGCCGCCGATCAGCTCCAAATAGACTTCCGCCAGAATTTCGGCGTCGAGAAGAGCTCCGTGCTTCACACGGCGGGAGTTGTCGATTCCATAGCGGTTACACAACGCATCCAGAGAGTTCGGGCCGCTTGGATGTTTGCGCCGGGCGATGTCCAGCGTATCGAGCACCTGATCCCTGGAGATGGTTCTGCGCCCGCAGCGTTCCAGCTCCATGTTGATGAAGCCCATGTCGAAGGCCGCGTTGTGGATCACCAGAACAGCGTCTCCGACGAACTCGAGAAACGCGTCCGCCACATGCTCGAACAGCGGCTTGTCTGACAGAAACTCTTCCGACAGGCCATGAACATTGAAGGCTTCAATCGGCATGTCGCGCTGAGGATTGATGTAGACGTGATAGGTCCTGCCGGTCGGCACGTGATTGATCAGCTCAACGCCGCCAATTTCGACAAGCCGGTCTCCGCCCCGCGGGTTGAGGCCGGTTGTTTCCGTATCGAACGATATTTCGCGCATGGCTGGTTCCTGTCTGCAATCCGTTCACAAGACCAAAGGACGGGTAGGAGAGCAAGAGAAACCGCCATTTTGTCCCCGCTCTTGCTGGTCCTCAGAAGCAAAAGTGCTCAGGGAAGCGGGGCCAGAGCTCTCAAGATGGCGTGAACAGACCGGCGGGCAGCATCCATTCCATGTCCCGTATCGACCAGGAAATGGGACCGCCTGCGTTTCTCCGCATCCGGCATTTGGCGGGAGAGGATCTGCTCGAAGCGCTCAGCGGTCATTCCCGGGCGCTCCAGCACGCGTTGACGCTGAACGGCGGCATCTGCCGTCACCACGACGCAAACATCGACCCGGTTGTGGCCGCCCGTTTCAAAGAGAAGCGGAATATCGAGCAGAACGGCGCGCCGCCCTTCGGCCCGTGCCCGCTGCAGAAAAGCCAGTTCTTCTTCCCGCACGAGCGGATGCACGATCTTCTCCAGCCGGGCCATTGCCTCCGGCTTTCCCAGGACATGCGGAGAAAGAAGCGTGCGGTCTACCTTCCCGTTCCTGACTGTTCCGGGGAACCCGGCTTCAATCAAGGGCGCCGCCCGTCCGGCATAAAGCATATGCACCACCGCATCCGAATCGTGACCAGGCACGCCTGCTTCCGCGAAAAGTTTCGCGGTCGTGGACTTGCCCATGCCGATGGAGCCGGTGAGGCCGATCCGGATCACGCGTTGCGCTCCAGATCCGCAATGACCAGCGACCGCAGTTCGTCATCCACCTCAGGCTTGATGCCGAACCAGCGCTCGAAACCGGGCACCGCCTGATGCAGCAGCATCCCGAGGCCATCCACCACCGGATTGCCCCGCGCTTCAGCTTGCCGCAGGAGATCCGTCTTGAGCGGCGAATAGACCGCATCCGTGACGAGAGCTGTCGTGGACAGATCAGAGAGGTCGATTTCCAGCGGCGGCTTGCCGGTCATTCCAAGCGCAGTGGTGTTCACCAGAATGTCCGCCGTCCCAAGAAGATCCCCAAGTTTATCCCAAGGTTGCGCAATCGTTGAGGAACCGAATTGTTCCGCAAGATCCTGCGCCTTTTCCAGGGTCCGGTTGACAATATGAACAGTCTTGAGGCCACGGGACAGAAGCGACCAGATAATGGCACGTGCAGCGCCGCCTGCGCCAAGAACGACCGCCGTCCGGGCATCCTTGTCCCAGCCTGGTGCGAACTGGTCGAGATTGCCAAGAAAACCGATGCCATCCGTATTGGCACCCATAAGCCGGCCGTCCTCCGCCAGCCACAGGGTGTTGCAGGCACCCATGGCCTTCGCGGCGTCATCCAGCTCATCACAGCAAGCCGCCGCCAGCTCCTTATGCGGAACGGTGACATTGCCGCCGGTCAAACCGGACTCCGCGAAATTCCGGTAAAAGTTCTTTGCCTCGACCGGATCGACCGCAACCCGGCCATAGCTGCCCTCAATCCCGTATTTCTGCAGCCAGTAGCCGTGGACCATCGGCGAGCGGGAATGGGTGACCGGCCAGCCGGTGATCGCGGCCTTAGGGGGATTGCTCATGTGTCGAGAACTCCGAGACGGCGCAGTTCAGCAAAAAGCGGAAGAAGCGGGAGACCGAGAATGGTGAAATAGTCACCTTCGATGCGCTCGAACAGCTGAACCCCCGGTCCTTCAAGCTGGTAGGCGCCAACGCTGGAGAGTGCCGTTTCACCAACGTCCGCCAGATAGCGGCCGACAAATCCAGGCGTCAGTTCCCGCATCGTCAGATGAGCTGCCGAGACATGCCGCCAAATGGCCGCTCCGTCTCTGGAAAGAACCACAGCTGAGAGCAACGTGTGAGTACGTCCCGAAAAAGCCAGAAGCTGGCGCCTTGCGGCTTCCATGTCTTCCGGTTTGGTGAAACGCTTGCCCTCATAGGCGAGTACCTGATCGGCACCGATAACGAGATCGCCCGGGCGGCGTCCGCTGACATCGTCAGCCTTTGCTTCTGCGAGAACCAGGGCAAGATCTTCCGGCAGGAACCCTGCCTCAATAAGAGGGGCTTCAACAGCCCGCTCATCAACGCCGGCCGGATCGACTTCCGCATCAACTCCCGCATTCCTAAGCAGCTCTGAACGGATCTTGCTTCCGCTTGCAAGCACCAATGCCATCGTTCTTACCTCTAATGTCCCCGAAGGCTCAGCCTTCTGCTGCCTTTGTCCGGAAGGCGCGGTAAAGCGCCATGATTTCGGCTGCGGTTTCCTCAATGGAACGGCGCGTCACATCAATCAAAGGCCAACCATTTTCCGAGCACATGCGTCTGGTCAATGTGATCTCCCGCGCGATCTCCCGGCGGTCCACATAGGTATCGTTATAGGTCTCCGAATTGAGGGATAATACCCGGTTCCGCCGGATTTGCTGAATTCTCTCCGGGGACGCGATCAGCCCGACCACCAGCGGGTTTTTAAGGTTCAAGAGCTTCCCGGGAACAGGAATGTCGGGAACGAGGGGCACATTGGCGGCCTTGATGCCGCGGTTTGCCAGATAGATGCAGGTCGGCGTCTTTGACGTTCGGGAAATGCCGACCAGAACAATGTCGGCGGATTCCAGATCCTCCGGCACCTGACCGTCATCATGCATCATGGTGTAGTTGAGAGCTTCGATACGCTGGAAATATTCCGCATCCAGATCATGCTGACCGCCAACGCGATGAGTTTGCCTGACATTCAGATAGGACTGAAACACCGCGAAAACCGGATCCAGAATGTTGACGAACGGAACTCCAAGTTCCCGGCACGTGCGCTCCAGGCGGCTAGAAATCTCATCATCGACAAGGGTGTAAAGCACGATACCCGGCGCGGTCTCGATTTCGCTGATGACCCGGTCGAGCTGCTTGTGGCTGCGCACCAGCGGATAGACGTGCTCGATCTCCCGGACATTCTCATATTGAGCAGTCGCGGCCCGCGCCACGGTCATCAAAGTTTCGCCGGTAGAATCCGAAACCAGATGGAGATGGAAGTAGTTACTGGTCTTATTCACACTATCATCCCCACCCCTGTTGATGGATCGGGCCGGCCTGTGGTCAACGCCGCCCTCGCCTCGAATTAATACCCGCTGCCAAGAAACTCTCAACAGCGCAGGGTTTTCAAAAGAGTCCCGGCGAAATGATCCGGCCAGCATGTGGATTAACATGATGACACGGCGTCATGGACAGGTTCTCCACCTTTGCCCAATTGGTAAACGGCTCGTTAACGAACATGCAAGAGCTTCATTCAGAACGTTTTTTTGACTTATCGACTCTTGTGGAAGATAACTTGTCCAGAACTTGCGACGATTTATCCCGGATCGCATACCGGTGTGAATGATTGTGGAGGATCAATGATCCCTGTAATCCACCCACAATAAGAAAAAACAGATTCAAAATTAGAATCTTATTTGTTTTAGACCATGGGAAAGGGTCCCTGTCTGATGAAGTCCGAAGACCGTGCGGTAATGCGAGTGCTGGCAGGCGAAAAGCTGTGGCCACCGCCCATCTGGATGATGCGTCAGGCAGGCCGCTATCTCCCGGAATACCGGGAAGTCCGGGCCAAGGCGCCAAACTTCCTGTCCTTCTGCTACAACCCGGATCTGGCAACGGAAGTCACGCTCCAGCCGATCCGCCGTTATGGCTTTGATGCGAGCATTCTGTTCTCGGACATCTTCGTCGTGCCGGACGCCATCGGCTACCCGGTCCGCTTTGAAGAAGGACGGGGACCTGTTCTCGATCCTCTGTCCCACGACATCCTGGACCGTCTGGAACAAGAGCGGGCTGAGGAGCACCTGAAACCGGTCATAGAGACGGTTTCCAGGTTGAGAGCGGAGCTGCCCACTGAGACAACCCTTCTGGGCTTCTGTGGCGCTCCCTGGACCGTTGCGTGCTATTCTGTTGCTGGTCACACAACTCCGGACCAGATAGCGGCGCGTGTCGGCGCTTACCGTGATCCGGACATGATGGCCCGGTTCATCGATCAGCTCGTTACTGCATCGATCCGCTATCTGATCCGTCAGCTCGATGCGGGCGCCGATGCTGTTCAGATCTTCGACACCTGGGCTGGCGTTCTGGATGATGCCGGTTTTGCGCGCTGGTCGATTGCGCCCACCAAGGCAATTGTCGACGGTGTGCGTTCTGCGCGGCCTTGCGCCCGGATTATCGGGTTCCCGAAGGCATCTTCAGCCCGGTTGAAGGCCTATATCGACGGCACCGGCGTTGACGCGGTAGGTATCGACTGGACTGCGCCGGATGATCTGGCGCTGGAAATCCAGAAGAAGGTTCCGATCCAGGGCAATCTGGATCCGATGCGTCTCGTCGCGGGCGGCAAGGCACTGGATGACGGCATCGACCATATTTTAAAGACCTTCGACAAGGGACCGCTGATCTTCAATCTCGGCCATGGGGTGACACCCGATGCGGACCCGGCGGAAGTCGGCCGTATGGTTGAACGTGTGAAGAAGGGCTGAGCATGGGCGTTTACGAGTGGGTCAAGTCGCTCCATATCATTTCGGTCATCGCCTGGATGGCCGGAATGCTCTATCTGCCGCGGCTTTTCGTCTACCACTGCGATGCAGCGGCTGGTTCCGACAAGTCTGAAACTTTCAAGGTCATGGAACGCCGGCTGTTGAAGGCGATCATGACGCCGGCGATGATCGCGTCCTGGGTTTTTGGCCTGTGGGCGGCCTACGAGATTGGCGCCTTCAGCCAGGGCTGGTTCCATGCCAAGCTGGCGCTGGTGCTGATCATGTCTGGGGCTCACGGATACCTTGCTGGTTGTGTGAAGCGGTTTGCCAAGGATGCGAACACCAAGCCAGCCCGGTTCTATAGGATCCTGAATGAAGTCCCGACTGTCCTGATGATTGTCATTGTCATTCTGGTGGTCGGTAAGCCTTTCTGACCTATATACTTGTGGGTGCGACGGAAAAAACGTCGCATCCGTCTTTTTGTGTACTTGCGAATCTCGAACGAACACATTATTGTTCGTCAACTTCCGGCTAGGTCATATGAGCATTTTGTTCGGCCAGCCTGACAGCCACGTCTAGTCTAGACCAATCTGGCAGTTCCTCAGCTTACCTTCTGAAATTCATCTGAAGATCCGCTTCAGCCTAGGCGTCCGAAGCTCTTTCCACACTCATATCCACCAACAGAGAACGACCCCAATTTCATGCGGGAAATGAAACTCAAAGATCTTAAAGAAAAAACCCCGACCGAGCTGCTGCAGTTTGCAGAGGAGCTTGAAGTCGAAAATGCCAGCACCATGCGCAAGCAGGAGCTGATGTTTGCCATCCTCAAGAATCTTGCTGCGCAAGACGTCGATATCATCGGCGAAGGGGTGGTTGAGGTGCTTCAGGACGGGTTCGGCTTCCTCCGTTCGCCGGACGCGAATTATCTTCCGGGCCCGGATGATATTTATGTTTCCCCTTCCCAGATCCGGCGGTTTTCCCTGCGCACGGGTGATACGGTGGAAGGGCAGATCCGCAGCCCGAAGGAAGGCGAACGCTACTTCGCTCTGCTGAAGGTCAACACGATCAATTTTGAAGATCCGGACAAGGCACGCCACAAGGTCCACTTCGACAATCTGACGCCGCTTTATCCTGATGAGCGCTTCAAGATGGAAATCGAGGATCCGACCCGCAAGGATCTTTCCTCCCGCGTTATCGATCTGGTCGCTCCGCTCGGCAAGGGCCAGCGCGCGCTGATCACCGCTCCGCCGCGGACCGGTAAGACGGTGTTCCTCCAGAACATCGCGAAAAGCATCACCACCAATCATCCCGAATGCTATCTGATCGTTCTGCTCATCGACGAGCGTCCGGAAGAAGTGACGGACATGCAGCGCACGGTGAACGGCGAAGTGGTTTCCTCCACCTTTGACGAACCGGCCTCCCGTCACGTTCAGGTCGCCGAGATGGTCATCGAGAAGGCCAAGCGCCTCGTTGAGCATGGCCGCGACGTGGTGATCCTTCTGGACTCCATCACCCGGCTGGGCCGCGCCTACAACACCGTCGTGCCGTCTTCGGGCAAGGTCCTGACCGGTGGTGTTGACGCCAACGCCTTGCAGCGCCCGAAGCGTTTCTTCGGTGCCGCCCGTAACATCGAGGAAGGCGGCTCCTTGACGATCATCGCGACTGCCCTGATCGATACCGGCAGCCGCATGGACGAAGTGATCTTCGAAGAATTCAAGGGTACGGGTAACTCCGAAATCATCCTGGACCGCAAGATCTCCGACAAACGCGTCTACCCGGCCATTGATATCCAGCGTTCCGGCACCCGTAAGGAAGAGCTGCTGGTGGCACCCGAGCGTCTCAAGAAGACCTTTGTGCTGCGCCGTATCCTCAACCCGATGGGCACAGTGGACGCGATCGAGTTCCTGCTCGACAAGCTCAAGCAGACCAAGTCGAACGATGATTTCTTCGACAGCATGAACACCTGATTTTCAGGTTTCAGATTTGCATTATTGAAAGCGGGTCCCGGAAGGGGTCCGCTTTTCTTTTCTTAAACACTCTTTCCGTAATCATCACCGGAGTATTGCGATTTTTAGCGGGGGAACGTGAGTGCAAAAACGTGATCCATCTCTGGCGCCACGTCCGTTGACGCGCCAGGATCTAGATGATGTCAGCGCTCTTTATGAGAATGTCTTTCGCTTCCGCAAATCCGGGGCAGTGCGGAGTCAGATTTCCGGCTATCTCAATGACGTCTTTCTTGATCTGCGGACCTATGGCGAAGAGGACGGCAGCTTTTTGTGCCGGGACAGCGAGGGTCTGATTGCGGCGGCCATTCTGGCATTGCCGATGAGCATCCGGTGTGTGGATGAAACGGTTGCCGCACGGCTTCTATGCTGCCTCATGAAAAATCCGGAGTCATCGGAAGCCAAAGCGGGCGCTTATCGCTTGTGCATGTCCTTGCATCCGAGAACACAAGACTTCTGCTTTACCGACACGGCCGCGGCCAGAAGCATTGATTTTGTCCGCAGCGGCGGCGGAGAAATGTTGCCCTTTCAGACATTAAATTGGAGGAGAATTTTCCGGCCTCTGACGTTCATCGCAAACCGCCGGCTTTCATCGGGGGCCGTTCTGCCTGGATTGGCGAAGCTCGCAGCACGTGCAGGGGATAAGCTTGTCCGCCGGGTGGTCTCCGGCTTGGCTGCAAGGCCTTCAAATGGCTTTCGCAGCCAGCCCATCGATCCGGAAGAGTTCCGGATCATCGCAGAGCGTCTTACTGAAAGATATGCAATCCGTCCCACCTGGGACAAGGAGGAGTATGGCTGGCTGGTGGAGAAGGCGCTATCCAATCCCGTGCTCGGCGAGATGCATGTGCGCGTGGTCGCCGATGATTGGGATACCGTTGCCGGCGCCTATCTCTACTTTATGGATAGGCATCGGGTTGCACGTGTGTTTCATGTGGTTCACGAAAAGGACCGCGCGGCAGATGTGCTCACCTGCCTGTTCGCAGAGCTGGATGATGCGGGCGCATGCACGGCAACGGGAATGGCTCAGGCAGATCTTCTCATTCCTCTGTCCTCGGAGCCTCGGGTGTCCTACCGGTTCAGGGGAGGGTTTTGTGTGCTGAGCAAACATGCCCACGTCATTGATGCCTTGCGGCGCAATGATGTCTATCTTGGCGGTTTCTATTCTGAAGCCTGGAACCGTCTGGCGATGGATTTCCTTTAAGCCGTTCGCTATTCCCGCAGTACTGTTTCACGTGAATCCGGTTCGGGCTTTTCGATTCGGATCTGCAACCTTTATGGATTGGACAATGTATCTGGAAACCGAACGCCTAATCCTCCGGGATTGGAAGGACGAAGACCGGGAGCCCTTTGCGGCGATGGGTCAGGATCCGGAGGTGATGCGTTACTTTCCCGGATTGCTGTCACGGCAGGACAGCGATGCGCTTGTCGACCGCGCCATTGCCAAGCAGTCGGCGGACGGCTTCTGCTTCGTTCCGGTCGAGGAAAAGGCGACGGGTAAGTTTCTTGGCTTCACGGGTCTGTCGCGGCCATCCTATCCCAAACCATTGCCTTTCGATCCCTGTGTCGAGATTGGCTGGCGCTTTTGCCGTCAGGCGTGGGGGAAAGGTTTTGCGAGCGAAGCGGCACGGGAGTGGCTTCGATTCGGTTTCGCAACGCTTGGACTTGAGGAAATCGTTGCCTTCACGACGGTGACCAACCTCAAGTCTCAAGCCGTCATGCGCCGTATTGGCATGACCACCCATTCCCGCGACGACTTTCCTCATCCAATGCTCGACAGCGATCATCCGCTTGTTGCCCACGTCCTTTACCGCTTGAGTAAAGAGGCTTGGGCTCAAGCGGCTGCCTGAGTTAGCTGCTGAGAAGGTTTCTCAGTTCTGCTTCGGAGGTTACCGGCAAGCTGCAGGCCCCTTCGCGGCAGAGGTACGCTGCCGGTTGACCGTCCTTGGCATCCTTTCCATGGGCGGGATGGCCTGCCGGGAAGATATCGGTCGAGGGAGTGACGATCCGGACGATTGCGGGATCGGCTGCTGCATCGATCACCTGCAGCAATGGATTCGGATCCGTGCCGTCCGGAGCCACGATGACGGCAAGGCGGCCGTTCAGTCTTGTGTCGAAGCCCGCAAGCAGGGCCGCTGTGGCAAAGACATTCTTTGGCACGTGAGAGGAAAGGGCGGTCAGAAGCCTGTCCGCGAGATCCCTGTAGTATCTCTTGCCGGTCAGAAGGTAGAGCCGTGAGAAGGCGGCGGCTGCGACAGCATTGGGATTTGGCGTCGCTTCGTCGGAGCTTGTCAGCGGCCGCGTGATCAGACCCGGAGCATCCTCCGCCGTGAGATAGAAAGCGCCTTCCGGAGTGGCGTAGTGCCGGACCAGCTCTTCGGCCAGATGCTCGGCGTCTTTCACATAGCGCTCTGCATTTGAGGGATCAGCTTCTGCAAGGGCAATAGCGGCCGCCATCATGTTGGTGTAGTCGGATGCAAAGCCCGGCAGCAAAAGCGTATCGTCACGCCAGGAGTGGCCAAGGCGGCCATCCCGCATCATCTGCGACATGACGAAGTCATAGGCGCCCTTCGCTGCTTCGAGATAGGATTCACGTGAAACACTCTGGGCCGCCTGAGCAAGGCCAATGATGGCAAGACCATTCCAGTCCGCAAGCACCTTGTCATCCAGAGACGGGCGCACTCTCTCGTTCCTGCGGGCCAGAAGGCGGGCTCGCATGTCGGACAGAACCTGTTCTTCCTCTTCCGCCAAAACCCCGTCCGCCTGAAGCCGATTCAGGATCGTAACGTTATCCCAGTTCCCGGATGGCTCGACGTCATAGTGCTGGGAGAAGTGATGGGCCTCCGCTTTTCCGAGCACATCTTGGATCTCCTCGGAGGTCCAGACATAGAAGCGGCCTTCTTCGCCTTCGCTGTCAGCATCAAGGCTGGCAGAAAAGGCCCCTCCAGCCTGGCGCATTTCATTGATCAGCCAGTCGGCGGTCTCTTCGATTCGGCGTCGAAACAGGTCTTCACCAGTGGCTTGATAGGCGAGGGAAAGGCCTGAGAGGAATTGGCCATTGTCGTAAAGCATCTTCTCAAAATGCGGCACGAGCCAATGCTCGTCCACCGCATAGCGTGCAATGCCTCCACCTAAGTGATCGTAAATTCCACCGTTGGAGATTTTCCGGAGTGTATGGAGGTAGACGGACTTTGCGTCGTCATTCCCGTTCCTCAAACCAAGCCGCCAGATCAGCTCCATGACAGAGGCCTGCGGGAATTTGGGGTGACCCTTGATCCCGCCATGCTCCCGGTCGAACAGGGAGAGAAGCCGTTCTGCGCCAGCGGTGATCAGGCCGGGATCGAGAGGGGAGGGTGTGGCCGGCAGCTTCACTTCCAGAGCCCGCATCAGGCCCTTACGGTTGGTATCGATTCGATCCCGGTCCGAGTGAAAGGTTTTTGAGATTCCCTCCAGAACCTCGATGAAGGAGGGACGCCCCCATTGAGAGACTTTCGGGAAATAGGTGCCACCCCAGAAAGGTTCTCCCTCCGGTGTCAGGAACATGGTCAGCGGCCAGCCGCCTTGCTCGCCCAGGGCATGGAGCGCCTTCATGTAGATCTGGTCGATATCCGGACGTTCCTCCCGGTCGACCTTGATGCTCACATAGAGACGGTTCATGACCTCGGCTGTTGCCGGATCTTCGAAGCTCTCATGAGCCATCACGTGGCACCAGTGGCAGGCGGCATAGCCAACCGACAGGAGAATGGGTTTGTCGTCTGCCTTGGCGGCATCAAGAGCCTCCTGACCCCAGGGGTACCAGTTGACCGGATTGTCCTTGTGCTGCAGCAGGTAGGGACTTGTGCAATTCGTGAGGCGGTTTCCGGTCATCTGGATGAGGTCCTTCGGGACGGGTCGAAACGGAATCTTGTCACTTGTATATCTAGGGCCTAGTGCTTCGGGTACCAGTGCCTGTCGGGTCCTCGAAGCTTTCCGGGCTTCCTCTCCATAGCGGAATGAACATGTCAGCAGAAACGATCTTTGCCCTCTCCAGTGGAGCTCTTCCGTCCGGGGTTGCCGTCATCCGGCTTTCCGGCTCCCATGTGAAGCCTGTCCTGGAGAAGCTTTGCGGGGCCGTTCCGATCCCCCGGCAGGCGGCGCTCCGAAAGCTCAGGGATCCGGGCACGGGCGATCTGCTGGATGAGGCTCTGGTTTTGTTCTTCCAAGGGCCTGCCAGCTTCACTGGCGAGGATGTTGCGGAGCTGCAGTGCCACGGGGGAAGGGCCGTCGTTGCACGGCTGCTTGAGGTCCTTTCAGCTCAGGATGGGTGCCGCCCTGCGGAGGCCGGGGAGTTCACGCGCCGCGCCTTTGACCGGCAGCGGATGGACTTGACCGAGGTGGAAGGATTGGCAGATCTGATTGCCGCAGAGACCGAAGGGCAGCGTAAGCAGGCGCTCCGCCAGATGGGCGGTGAGCTCGGCCGTCTCTATGAGGGCTGGCGCAAGCGGCTCATTCACATGCGGGCCATGATCGAGGCGG
Source organism: Roseibium litorale (assembly GCF_014842915.1). GTDB lineage: Bacteria > Pseudomonadota > Alphaproteobacteria > Rhizobiales > Stappiaceae > Roseibium > Roseibium litorale. The sequence goes on from NZ_JACYXI010000004.1 coordinate 146,404, forward strand.
AGTTCGACTTTGCCGACGAGGACGATGTGCCGGGCAGTGTGGCCGATGAGGTCTGGGTAGAAGCTGCGGACCTGTCGCGGGAAATTCAGGACCACCTGACCCGGTCGAAGAGCGGCGAGCGTCTGCGCAGCGGTCTTCAGGTCGTTCTGATGGGGGCGCCGAATGCCGGCAAGTCCAGTCTGCTGAATGCGATCGCTGGACGGGATGTGGCGATTGTCACGGAGGAGGCAGGCACGACCCGCGACACGATCGAGGTGCATCTGGACCTCGGGGGGTATCCCGTCACGCTAGTGGACACTGCCGGCCTCAGAGCGGATGCCGGACGGGTGGAGCAGGAGGGCATCCGCCGGGCCAAGGCGCGGGGCGAGACGGCGGACCTGATCCTCTGGGCGGTGGAGCCGGACGGCGTGGAACCTGACGCGGAGGAGGCCGAGCTTGGCCCGCTTCTTACCTCCGGTGTTCCGCTTTGGATCGTCCGGACCAAGACGGATCTGGCGTTAAAGAAAGGGACTCTTCCGAAACGAGACTCCTCCGGAACGATACAGGAGATTCAATGTTCAACGTGGAACAGGGATGGAATGGATGGACTGATCGATGCGCTTTCCGCGTTTGCATCCGAAATGATAGCGGTTGGCGAAGCACCGCTGGCAACCCGTCAACGGCACCGGCATTTCCTCAAGGCCTGTATGGACAGTCTCAACCACGCCATCGCCCAGACCCATTTGCCACAGGAGCTGCGCGCGGAAGACCTGCGTCTGGCAGCGGACGCCCTGGGCCGGATCACCGGGCGGATTGATGTGGAGGATCTGCTGGATGTGATCTTCCGGGATTTTTGTATCGGCAAGTGAGCGCCGGTGTTTCACGTGAATCATGTTTGCGGGCGGTGATCGATTCAGATCCGGAACGTGTTTCACGTGAATCCAGGCCCGGAACAGGGACTGCGGACGAGACGTTCAAGCCGTCTTTCCGCGGTTTTTCTTTGCCCTGATTGGTCTGAGGCCGTATAAAGCTGGCAGCAAGAAGCGGGTCCCGGCAAGCTCAGTGCAGTTAGTTTCCGCCGGACCTGATAGGGCCTGATCGAGATGCAGGGCATCCAGGCTCACCTTCAGACATTTTTCAATCAAGGGCGATAGATCCGTTTGTGCGGATCTTTGACCGGCGGACGTTGGCTATGACATCTGGCGCAGTGACAACTGACAGCAAGTTTGATTTCGATGTGATCGTGATTGGTGGCGGACATGCGGGCTGTGAAGCCGCTGCCGCATCGGCCCGTCTCGACGCGAACACGGCGCTGGTGACCCATCGCTTCGACACCATCGGGGTCATGTCCTGTAACCCTGCCATCGGCGGTCTGGGCAAGGGACATCTGGTGCGTGAGATCGATGCGCTGGACGGCCTGATGGGCAGGGTCGCCGACAAGGGCGGCATCCAGTTCCGCATGCTCAATCTGCGCAAGGGACCGGCGGTGCGGGGGCCACGTGCCCAGGCAGACCGGAAACTTTACCGGGAAGCCATGCAGGCCGAGATCGCTGCGACGGAGAACCTGACTGTCGTGGAAGGGGAGGCGGACCGCTTTCTCTTTGAAGATGGGTCCATCACGGGTGTAACTTTGGCTGATGGACGGGTGCTTTCCTGTGGCGCTGTGGTTCTCACCAGCGGCACCTTCCTGCGCGGTCTGATCCATATCGGTGACAAGAAGATCCCGGCTGGACGTCAGGGTGAAGGCCCGGCCATGGGCCTCAGCCAGTCACTGGAAGAGATCGGCTTTGAGCTTGGCCGTCTGAAGACCGGAACGCCGGCCCGTCTTGATGGCCGAACGATCGCCTGGGACAAGCTGGAAGTTCAGCCTGGTGACGAAAACCCGATCCCGTTCTCAACGCTGACGGACAAGATCGAGACACCGCAGGTTCCGTGCCACATCACCCGCACGACCCCCGAAACCCATCGGATCATCCGGGAGAACCTTTCCCGCTCGGCGATGTATTCCGGTGAGATTAAGGGCCGTGGCCCGCGCTACTGTCCCTCTATCGAAGACAAGATAGTCCGCTTTGGTGACCGGGACGGGCACCAGATCTTCCTGGAGCCTGAAGGTCTGGATGATCACACGGTCTATCCGAACGGCATCTCCACCTCCATGCCGGAGGACGCTCAGATTGCGTTCCTGCGGACCATTCCGGGTCTTGAGAACGTCACCGTTCTACAGCCGGGCTACGCCATTGAATATGACCACGTGGATCCGCGTGAGCTGAAGGCAACCTTAGAGGCCAAGCGCTGTAAGGGTCTCTTTCTGGCAGGTCAGATCAACGGCACCACCGGTTATGAAGAGGCCGGCGCTCAGGGTCTTGTTGCGGGCCTGAATGCTGCGCTGAAGGTCCAGGGCAGGGATCCCTTCGTGGTGGACCGCTCCGCTGGCTACATGGGGGTGATGATCGATGACCTCATCACCCGGGGGATCACTGAGCCCTACCGGATGTTCACGTCCCGCGCCGAGTACCGCTTGTCCCTTCGGGCCGATAATGCGGACCAGCGGCTGACACCACTTGGCATTGCCCTTGGATGTGTGTCTGAGCGCCGTCGAGTTGCTTTCGAAACGAAGATGCAGCGGATTGAGGAAACCCGGAGGCTGCTTGAGTCTCTCACAGTGACCCCGAATGAAGCGCAGAAAAAAGGGCTTCCTGTGAACCAGGACGGCATCCGCCGCAGTGCCTTTGATCTGCTGGCCTATCCGGATATGACCGTCGAGAAGCTTCAGGCGGTCTGGCCGGAGCTTGCCGATATCGATCTGCAGATCATCGAGCAGGTCGCCACAGACGCGCTCTATGCGGTCTATCTGAACCGCCAGGCCGCTGACATTGAGGCGCTGAAGCGGGACGAGGCACTTGTCATTCCGGAAGGCTTTGATTTCGACCGGCTGGCAGGTCTTTCCAATGAACTAAAGCAGAAGCTGTCTCTCGTCCGCCCGGCCACGCTCGGTCAGGCTTCCCGTATGGACGGGATGACGCCGGCCGCCCTGACCCTGATCTTGTCTCAGCTTAAGCGTCGAGACGCTGCGAAGGGGGCGGCTTGAGATGGGGACTAATCTGCTGAAAAGCTCTGGAGAAGCTGTGTATAAGCTGGGGGGTGTTTCACGTGAAACAGTGGAAAGACTCCAAATCTATGTCGACCTGGTGCTCAAGTGGCAACCCGCTCAAAACTTGATTGCGCCTTCGACCATTCCCGATATCTGGACCCGTCATGTCGTTGATAGCCTCCAGACAAAGCGGACGCTGCCTGAGGCAAAGGTCTGGGTCGATATCGGCAGCGGTGCGGGCTTTCCAGGTGTTGTTACCGCTATCCTTCAGGCCGATGCCCCCGAGGCACATGTTCACATGATCGAGAGCAACCAGCGCAAGGCAGCCTTCCTGCGAACAGCTCTGCGCGAGACTGGTTCACGTGGAACAGTGCATCCGGGCCGGATCGAGTCGGTTGCGAAATCATGGTCTCATGGTCCGGTAGATGCGGTTTCCGCCCGGGCTCTGGCTTCTCTGGACCTGCTTTTGGACTTGTCCGAGCCCTTCACAAGCCAGGGTGCGGTGTGCGTTTTCCACAAAGGTCAAGATTTTCAACGAGAAGTTAACGAAGCGTCTCACGCTTGGACATTCGACATGGTAGAAAAGAAAAGCATTGTTGATCCCTCGAGCCGGATGCTTATGCTTTCCAAAGTTTCCCGCCAGCTCAGCCAGGAAGGTGTCGGTTCATGAGCATGCTTCCAGAAACACCACGGGTTCTTGCCCTCGCCAATCAGAAGGGCGGGGTTGGCAAGACAACGACCGCCATCAATCTTGGCACGGCGCTGGCCGCTATCGGCGAGAAGGTCCTGGTGATCGATCTCGACCCGCAGGGCAACGCCTCCACGGGTCTGGGCATCGAGCGCAGGGATCGTGGCTTGTCGACCTATGACGTGCTCAGCGGCGACTGTTCGCTGGATGAGGCGATCAAGGATACGGCTGTGCCGCGTCTCTGGGTGGCTCCGTCCACCATGGACCTTCTCGGCCTTGAGCTTGAGATCGCATCGTCCGGTGATCGGGCTTTCCGGCTTCGCGCAGCCGTTGAGCAGTTGACCCGGTCACGCCTGTTTCAGGAAATCGGCTTCACCTATGTTCTGGTCGATTGTCCGCCGTCACTGAACCTTCTGACGATCAACGCTCTTTCTGCGTCCCACTCCATCCTGGTGCCGCTTCAGTGTGAGTTTTTTGCTCTCGAAGGTCTCAGCCAGCTGCTCAGCACGGTGGAGCAGGTGCGCAATGCCCTGAACCCGCAGCTGACCATCCACGGTATCGTTCTGACCATGTACGACAGCCGCAACAACCTGTCTTCTCAGGTGGTGGCTGATGTACGCGAAACGATGGGTGATGCCGTCTACGACACCGTTATCCCCCGGAATGTCCGCATCTCAGAAGCGCCGTCCTACGGCAAGCCGGCCTTGCTTTATGACCTGAAATGTTCGGGAAGCCAGGCCTATCTGCGCCTCGCGTCAGAGATCATTCAGCGGGAGCGGGACTTGCGCCGCGTCGCGGCTTAAGGCAAGAGCGGCAATTCAGGAAACGAGTCGGTTCCGATACGGTCTGGGCCAGGACCGTAGGAGGCCCCGTTTCCGTCAGGCAAGCGATAGAAAACGAAAAGAAAGACCAGGTGCGGCATGGCTGAAGAAGGTAGCAGGAACAAACGGCTGGGTCGTGGCCTGGCGGCGCTGATTGGCGATTCCGCTGTTCATCAGGAAGCTGCCGTTCCCGAGCGTGTGCATCGGGACGTCCGTAAGGTGCCGATTGAAAACCTGGTTCCGAACCCGCGTAACCCGCGCAAGACCTTCACGGAAAAGGATCTGTCGGATCTGACGGAGTCCTTGCGTGTCAAGGGCATCGTGCAGCCGATCCTGGTGCGCCCGGCGGCAGGGTCCAATGACCGCTTTGAAATCATCGCTGGTGAGCGCCGCTGGCGGGCGGCGCAAAGGGCAGGGCTTCATGAAGCTCCGATCATCATCCGCGATGTGACGGATCAGGAAGCGCTTGAGCTTGCGATCATCGAGAACGTTCAGCGTGCCGACCTGAATCCGATCGAAGAAGCAATGGGCTACGACCAGCTCACCGCTGAGTTTAATTACAGCCAGGGCGAACTGGCCAAGATGATCGGTAAGAGCCGCAGCCACGTGGCCAACACCATGCGCCTGTTGAAGCTGCCAAACTCGGTGAAGGACTACCTGGCTGAAGGTCTTCTGACCGCTGGTCACGCCCGTGCTCTGATCACGGTGGAAGATCCGGCGGCGCTGGCTGAAGTGATCGTCGAGAAGGGGCTGACCGTCCGCGACGCTGAGAAGCTGGCACAGGATCCGGAAGCCCTCAAAAAGCTGCTCTCAGGCATCAAGACGGCCGGTCCCAAGGTCGAGAAGGATGCGGACACCAAGGCCCTGGAAAAGCGTCTGACGGACGTTCTGGGGCTCAAGGTGGTGGTCGGCCACAAGAAGGGCAGGGAGAGCGGTGATCTCAAGATCAAATACACTTCTCTCGAACAACTCGACGAAATCTGCCGCAAGCTGGGCGTGGAAACCCGCTGATCCAGACATTGGTCTGATTGGATTCGGATCCGAAAGAGATTTTAGAAAGGCCGGGGCGATGCTCCGGCCTTTTTGAGGTTGATGACAAACCTAAGGCTTCAGGACTTTCTCTCCTTGCCGTCCCGGCCTTGAGCCGGGACCTGTAAAAACCCTATTTCTTTCAATAGAATAAGTAGACGGTAGATCCCGGATCTTCGCTTCGCTACGTCCGGGAAAGCGCAGTGGTGGGGTTTTTCAGCAGTCTGAAAGGCCGGACAACGCTCCGGCCTTTTTATTGTCTCACCAGTCTGTTCTGGGGTCCCAAGAAGTCACGTATCGGAAAAGTGCACGTGACTTCGGTTAAGTTATTGATTTTTATTAATTATCAAAGCGTCTATTTGTTTCCAAAGCGATACATGCACACCCTGAAACCACCGATAGGGCAGGGGGCTTACTGTTCATCTGCGATCCGCTCAGCACAAACAAAAACGGCGGCCCGTGAAGGCCGCCGTTCTTGAAGACTGACTGTCTTTTGCCTGAAATCAGGCAGTTGCCTTGTTGGCCGCGCGTTCTGCACGCTTACGGTCGTTCGGATCCAGGATCGCCTTGCGAAGACGGATGGATTCCGGGGTGACTTCCACCAGTTCGTCGTCCGCGATGTAGGACAGAGCGGCTTCCAGTGTCAGGCGCTTCGGCGTGGTCAGCTTGACCGCGTCGTCCTTGCCTGCCGAACGGATGTTCGTCAGCTGCTTGCCCTTCAGAACGTTTACTTCCAGGTCGTTGCCGCGGGTGTGCTCACCGATGATCATGCCCGCGTAAACCTTGGTGCCCGGGTCGATCATCATCGGACCACGGTCTTCCAGGTTGAACAGCGCGTAGGCAACGGCCTCGCCCTGGGCGTTGGACAAAAGCACGCCGGTGTGGCGGCCCTGGATCGGACCACGGAACGGCTCGTAAGCGTGGAACAGGCGGTTGAAGATTGCTGAACCGCGCGTGTCGGACATCAGTTCGGCCTGGTAACCGATCAGACCACGGGTCGGAGCGGTAAAGACCAGACGGGTGCGGCCACCACCGGACGGGCGCACCTCCAGAAGGTCAGCCTTGCGTTCCTGCAGCTTCTGAACCACGGCGCCGGAGAACTCTTCATCGACGTCGATGATGACTTCTTCGATAGGCTCAAGGCGGTTGCCATCCTTGTCATACTGGAAGACGACGCGCGGACGGCCAACGCCCAGCTCGAAGCCTTCACGGCGCATGTTTTCGATCAGGATCGCGAGCAGAAGTTCGCCACGGCCGGAGACGATAAAAGCATCCGGCTCGTCGGTTTCTTCCACCTTCAGAGCCACGTTGCCTTCGGCTTCCTTGAGCAGGCGCTCGCGGATGACGCGGGACTGAACCTTGGTGCCTTCGGTGCCTGCCAGCGGGCTGTCGTTGACGCGGAAGGTCATGGACAGGGTCGGCGGATCGATCGGCTGGGCGGTCAGCGGCTCGTTGACTTCCGGTGAGCAGAGCGTGTCTGCCACGGTTGCCTTGGTCAGGCCTGCGATGGAGACAATGTCCCCGGCTTCACCCTGCTCGATGGCCTGACGTTCCAGACCGCGGAAAGCGAGGATCTTGGACACGCGGCCAGTTTCGACCTGCTTGCCATCGCGGCTCAGTGCCTTGATGGGCATGTTCGGAACGGCGGTGCCCGAGACGATGCGGCCGGTCAGAATGCGGCCCAGGAACGGATCGGACTGGATCGTGGTGGCGAGCATCTTGAAAGCGCCCGGCTCAGCGGAAGGCGGAGCAACCTTGTCGAGCACCATGTCGAACAGCGGTGCCATGCTGTCCTTCGGGCCGTCCGGCTCGGTGGACATCCATTCCTGCTTGGCAGATCCGTAGAGAACCGGGAAGTCCAGCTGCTCTTCGTTTGCATCCAGAGACGCGAACAGGTCAAACACTTCGTCGAGAACTTCGTCGGCGCGCTGCTCCGGCTTGTCGATCTTGTTGATGGCAACGATCGGCTTCAGGCCGAGCTTCAGGGCCTTACCAAGCACGAACTTGGTCTGCGGCATCGGGCCTTCAGCTGCGTCCACCAGCAGAACCACACCGTCAACCATGTGAAGGATACGCTCGACCTCACCACCAAAGTCGGCGTGGCCCGGGGTGTCCACGATGTTGATGCGCGTGTCGTTCCAGACCAGCGAGGTGACCTTGGCAAGAATGGTGATGCCGCGTTCACGCTCGATGTCGTTGCTGTCCATCATGCGCTCTTCGGTCCGCTGGTTGTCGCGGAACGCGCCGGATTTCTTCAGCAGAACGTCGATAAGGGTAGTCTTGCCATGGTCGACGTGTGCGATGATGGCGATATTTCGGAGTTTCATGTCAGGCTCCAAAAAGACACTGCGGGCCTTTGGGGCCCGCAGGTGTGTCTTGGCTCTCGTTTTCCGGGATTCAGCCTGCTCGGCCGAAATTTGCGCCCTATATAGTCCGAATGGCGGATTTGTGCAATGCGGCGGTGGTCGTTTGAGGCAGACTGGCTTGACATCCTCCTGCACTGGGCTAGATTATAAGGTATCCTTATTAATTGGAGCGCAGATGAAGCCTCTTGCCCCGGACTCGAGCATCACGCTCATGATTGTTGATACGGCCCGCCTCCTGCGCAAAAGGTTCGAGATCGCTCTTTCTCATGTTGAGACTGGACTGACGGTCTCTGAGGCGCGGGCACTGGCGATTATCTGGCGCAATCCGGGGCTCCGGCAAACCGCGCTTGCCGATCGGATGAACGTGGAGCCCATGACCCTCGTCGGCTATCTGGACGCGCTGGAAAAGGCCGGACTCATTGCCCGCCAGGCTGATCCGAGTGACCGGCGCGCCAAGCTGGTTGTTTTGACCGAGGAAGCCGATCCTGTTCTCGACAAGATCGGCATGGCCATGACTGAGCTCCGTGCCGAAGTCCTTGCCGGGGTGTCCCAGGAAGAGCAGAAATTGCTTGAAGGCCTTCTTGGAACGCTGAAGGGAAATCTTTTGAGCGGCGAAGCCGGTAACTGCAACAGGTAACCCACATGTTGGCCCGGATCCTGATGCAAACGCATCATCCCGGTCAGGAACTATCCATCAGATGAAAATGGAAACTCTCTCGCTCCCTTCACCGCCCATGAGCGTGCTGCGGACGTCGATCCTCGGTGCGGCTCTTGTTGCCATCGGGCCGATCACCATGGCTCTTTATACGCCCGCCATGCCGGCGCTGGCGGCGGATTTCGGCACGTCGGAATCCATGATCAAGCTGACACTGACGGCGTATTTCGCCGGCTTTGCAGTCACACAGCTTCTGTGCGGCCCCCTCACCGATGCCTTTGGCCGCAAGCCTATAACACTCGCCTTCCTGACCCTCTATCTCGCTTCAACGCTGCTGGCGAGTTTTGCGCCCACGGTGGAGTGGATGATGATTGCCCGCACCCTGCAAGGGATCGGTGCTGCTGTCGGGATCTCGGTATCGAGATCCATCGTACGGGACCAGTATACCGGGCAGCAGTCCGCCCAGATCATGAACACGGTCGCGACCATGCTGGCGCTCGGGCCTGCGGTCTCCCCTACTCTCGGCGGATTTATCCTCGAACTCTTCGGCTGGCGGGAAATCTTCTACTGCATGATCGGTTATGGCCTGATCCTGATGGTTGCAGTGGCGCTGTTTCAGCCGGAAACCAACAGGTTCCTATCGCTCTCCAACATTCATCCGGGACGGCTGCTGCGCAATTACAGCACCTTGCTGAAGGACAACCGTTTCTTGCGGCCTAGCCTCCTTCTCGGCTTTTGTCTTGGCAACATCTACACCATGGCGACGGTTCAGCCTTTTGTTCTCATTCACGTGGTCGGGCTGTCCCCGTCCCAGTTCGGCATGGGCATGATGCTGCAATCCTTCTCCTTCATCACCGGAACGCTTGTCTCGGGCCGCCTGCTCAAGCGGCTGGACGCAGAACGTCTGGTGCCGATCGGCATGGCGGGCATGCTGACCGGAGCGATTGCCATGTTCGTGCTGCTGCGGGTGTTTCCACCCAGCTATCTGACGGTTATGGGGCCTGTCGGTATCTTCGCCTTCTTTCTCTCGTTTGTGCTGCCGGCTTGTCTCACCAACGCCATGCGGGACTTTCCGCAGATTGCTGGCGCGGCGTCTTCCATGGTCGGTTTCCTGCAATTTGGCGGCGGTATCGCGGGCAGTCTCGTAATCGCCTCCCTGGGCGATCCGCTTCTGGGCATGCAGACCATTGTGCCCGCCATGCCGATTACCGGCATTCTGATCTATCTGCTGATGGGAATGGGGGCCAAGAAGGCCTAAAAGCAAACAGGGAGTGCGTTTGCACGCACTCCCCTCTTCAATCTTCCAGATAATCCGGGGCTTAGCCCTGGCGGATCGGGTCCAGCGTCACTTTGTGCAGTTCAACATCGTCGCGGTCCATCAAGCGGACTGTGAGCTGTTCGGTCTGGCCGTCAATGTCGACGAGGCCGAAGAACTGCAGGCCCATGGACGGGGCCAGATTGACGCCCTGCTCTGCGGTCGGAGCCTTCACGAACTTCACTTCCGGACCGAAGGTCATGTCCAGGTCGTTCGGGCCGAAAGTTCCGGCGTGGATCGGACCGGAGACGAATTCCCAGAAGGGCTTGAAGTCCTGGAACTGGGCCTTGTCCGGGTTGTAGTAGTGAGCGGCGGTGTAGTGAACGTCGGCGGTCAGCCAGACGATGTTGTCGATATCAGCCGACTTGATGAAGCGCAGCAAATCGGCGAACTCCAGTTCCCGGCCCTTCGGCGCGCCATTGTCGCCGTTTGAAACGGCTTCAGTCCGCTTTTCCCCGTTCACCGTGTCCCAGACGCACAGGCCGATCGGCATGTCGCAGGCGATGACTTTCCAGGTGGCGCGGGAGTTGATCAGCTCACGCTTCAGCCAGGCAAGCTGTTCTGCACCGAGGATCTGGGACTGCGCGGTGATCTCGTCCTGCATGCCATCCGCATTCGGGCCGCGGTAGGAGCGCAGATCCAGGAAGAACACGTCCAGCAGCGGGCCGTAAGCGATCTTGCGGTAGATACGGCCAGGTTCCGCCGGCACATAGCGGATCGGGGTCAGTTCGTGGAAGGCCTGTGCGGCGCGGGCGGCCAGAACCTGAACGTTCTTTTCCGTGTAGCGGTCATCGGCGGTCAGATCCTTCGCGGCTGACCAGTTGTTGACCACTTCATGGTCGTCCCACTGGAAGAAGGTCGGCACTTCCGCGTTGAAGGCGAGCAGGTTCTCATCCATCAGATTGTATTTCCACTGGCCGCGGTACTCGTCCAGCGTTTCGGCGACCTTTGACTTTTCCTCTGTTACAAGGTTCTTCCAGATCGTGCCGTCCTTCATCTCGACGGTTTCCTTCAGCGGGCCATCGGCATAGATGGTATCGCCGGAGTGGATGAAGAAGTCCGGGCTATGCTTGGCCATGGTGGCATAGGTCTTCATGCCGCCCTTGTCCTTGTCGATACCCCAGCCCTGTCCGACCGTGTCACCGGACCAGGCAAAGCGCACATTGCGGCGGGACCCGGGCGCAGTGCGGAAACGGCCTACGACCGGCTCCGACAAGGCATTGACGTCATTGAGATCGGCGAAGGCAACGCGGTAGAAGATCTCCTGATCGGAGGGCAGACCTTCCAGCAGGCGCTTTGCGGCAAAATCTCTGTCCGGGAATGCGTTGATCGGTGCCAGGCGCGTCGGGTTCTCAAACGAGCCGGTCGTATCGAATTCCACCAGCATCTTCGCGGGACGGTCGGTGCGGGCCCAGATCATGCCGGAGTTTGCATCCACATCGCCGGATTGCAGACCATGTGTCACCATCGGGCGGGACGAGGCACGTGAAATGGCCGGCATGGCAAGTCCGCTGGCATAGACCAGGCCAGTCGCGGCGGACGACTTCAAAAAAGAGCGGCGGGAAAAACGCGGGTTCATATGCTGGCTCCAAAGCTGGCGGATGGCGGCGGCCACCCTTTATTGCCCGCATTCAATGCCGTCAGTTCCTGACAGTGCGATTAAACCTTCGTGACAGCCAGCCGAAGATTTCATGACAGCGGGCCTGCTCCCGTCTTGACCTTGCCCGCCGGAGGCGTCACACAGCCGCAAACGGGATTGAAACCTATGCAATCTGATCGCACCGCCTATGTATTGCCAGCTTTGGCCGATGCCGGGGCGCGGGCCCATGTGATGGGCATTTTGAATGTCACGCCGGACAGTTTTTCCGATGGCGGACGGCATGATGATGCGGAAGGTGCCCTAGCCCATGCTCGGCTGATGATCGCAGAAGGCGCGGATATCATCGATATCGGCGCGGAAAGCACGCGTCCCGGCTCAGCTCCCGTTTCACAGCAACAGGAATGGGACCGGCTCCGGTCGATCATAGAACCTGTGGCCGCGCTCGGCGTGCCTGTTTCTATCGACACCTACAAGGCAGAGACCGCCCGTCTCGCCTGTGCCGCTGGAGCTGTCATCATCAATGATGTCTGGGGCCTGCAGAAGGATCCGGCCATGCCGGAGATCGCAGCAGATACTGGTGCGTATGTCGTCATGATGCACAACCGTATGGAGGCGGATACTTCGATTGATATCATGTCGGACATCGACCGCTGGTTCGAGCGCTCCATGGAACTGGCGGACAAGGCTGGCATTCCGCGCGAAAAGCAGATCCTTGATCCCGGTTTCGGCTTCGGCAAGACGATGGACCAGAACTTCCTGGTGCTGAACCGTTTGCAGGAGCTGTCCAAACATGGGCTGCCGATCCTGGCCGGCGCGTCACGCAAGCGCATGATCGGAGCGGTTTTGAATGTCGAGACCGGTGAGCGGCTGTTCGGGTCTCTTGCGGTCCATCTGATCGCGATGCAGAAGGGGGCCGATATCGTGCGCGTGCATGATGTGCGGGCCCATGCGGATGCAGCCCGCATTCTGGCGGCCACCCGTGCGGAGAAAGTTCTATGAACTCCGGAAACCGTCCTGTCCGTGCCGCCCTCGGCCTCGGATCGAATATGGGGGACACGCGGGCGCATCTGGAGGCAGCGGTTGCGCGGCTGGATCAGAGCGAAGGCATCAAGGTTCTGGCCCGCTCGTCCGATTACCGCACCCCGCCCTGGGGACCGGTGCCGCAGGACGACTACCGCAATATCTGCCTGACTATCGAGACCAGCCTCTCCCCCCGTCAGCTTCTCGACCGGTGCCTGAGGATCGAGAAAGATCTCGGGCGGATCCGGGATGTGCGCTGGGGTCCAAGGATCATCGACATCGACGTGCTGATCTATGGTCAGGACAAGGTGGATGAAGAGCACCTCACCATTCCTCATCCGCGCATGGGCGAGCGGGCCTTTGTTCTGGTGCCGCTTGTCGAGATCTGGCCTGATGCGCCGATCGGGGACGGCCGGACGGCCGAGGAAGCCCTTACGACCTGCCCGGATGTCGCGGATGTTGTTCTCCTGCGCGACTGAACTCAGTTCAGTGTGTAGAGGCTGATGTTCAGATAGGCCGCGAAGGAAATCCAGAGCGCATAGGGTACGAAACAAAGGGCTGCGATGCGGTCCCGGTTCCAGGTCAGGCGCAGGAACAACAGGATCGCGGCAAGCATTGCCAGGATAATCACGGCACCTGCGCCCAGATTATGGAGGCGGAAGACCACGGGACTCCAGGCGAAGTTGAGCAGCATCTGTGCCCACCAGGTCAGAAAGGCAGCGGAAGCGCTGCCCAGCAGCCAGGTGCGCCATCCGGCAATGGCAATCAGCACGTACAGTGTCGTCCAGGCCGGGGCGAACAGCCAGTTCGGTGGGGTCAACGCGGGTTTTTCGAGCCCCTGATACCAGGGACCGGGCAGATTGGTTGCCCCGATGAAAAGGCCTATGCCGAGAACTGCGGCAAGAAAGGCTGCAAGACCAAGCCAGCGTCGCATTGGAGACTTCCTTCAGGGTTTTGCCGCCATGGACCGGACGAGGGAGACAAACGCATTCATATGAAAGCGGGCTTGGTCCGGCAGCGGCGCAAATTCTTGTCCATAAGGACATTTAGAGCGGGACAGACAGCCTGACCAGCAAGGGCTTTCACCTAGCGTATCGAGATGGCCGCAGCACCTTTCAGCATCATATCCGCGCCGGGCATCAATGGCGCAGGCTGGACAGGCGGCAATGCAGGGTTTGGCCTCGCAGCCAGGGCAAGGCCCCTGCCCGGCGGGTTGGCCAGGAATTTCTGCTTTGCGGCTTGAGAGAAAGGCCGCCCGCAGGCCTGCCCAGGGGCCGTATGTTTCATGAACCAGAACGCCGAGAGGGCTGGGTGAGAAACCGCCGGTCCTGAGTGCCCATTGCTGGAATGGATGGTAGGGCGGCCCCTCAAAGGGAAACAGTGCTGCAAGACCAGCCTCCCCGGCCAATGCGGAGAGAACACGCCTGGTGAAGCGGTCCAAGGGATCGGTTCCGCCGTCCCGGCTTTCCGGTGCGGACCGGTAGGCTTGCCAGAATTCCACGCCCACACTGCCTATCAGAAAGACAGCCGCCGCCGGTCGGCCATCAGGCAAATAGACCTGTGGACCATCTGGGTCCGGATGAAAGCCACCGAGCAGCTTGAAACCTTCCCCGGCAATCCGGGCAGTTAGTTCTGGAAGGTGGTGCTGTGGGTTGGACATGGTGCGACATCAATGCTCTTGCCGGGATCTTTGGCAAGGGGCAAGCTTCCTTCGAATTCTTCGGCCAGCCGGTTTATTTCTGTTGTCACCGTGATCTGGATGACCATAATCGGAATAGTTTCGAAGCAGTGCAAGTTTCGGGTGGGGGAGCGATATGAGGTTTTTTCTCGGGGCTGCCGTGAGCAGTATCTTGTCGTTGTCTGCTATTACAGGCACCGCTCATGCGGCAGACTTGGAAGCATCCTCGGCTCCTATCCTTTCCGGCCTCTACAGTGAATTACGTGGCGGTGCGCTCTATCACGACATGGAGGATCATGAGTCTGGCGCCGACATCAACGCGGAGATCCTCAGCCGCTGGGCCGGGCTTCAGTTCACGATTCCCGTTGCCGGCATGCATGCGATGCTGCGTCCGCATCTGGGTGCGAACCTCAATCTGTCGGGTGATACCAGTGCGGTTTATGCCGGCTATACGCTCACGGTGGATTTAACGGACCGGATCTTCGTTGAAGGTGGTTTCGGCGGTATGGCGCATAACGGCAAGCACGATGCAAGAAACCCGGACAGGCTTTCGCTTGGATGCAGTCTTCTTTTCCGTGAGTCTGCCTCTTTGGGAGTGCGTGTGACCGATCATTTCAACGTCTCGGCGATGATCGAGCATTCATCGAACGGCGGCGCCTGCGAGCCGAACAATGGTCTGACCAATGCGGGTGTTCGTATTGGCTATATGTTCTGAAAAAATAACGCCGAGCTGACCAGGCTGTGAGCATAGAAGAAAGGGCGCCGCGAGGCGCCCTTTCTGGTTGGTAAGCTCAGCCGAGCTGGTTGCGCTTGGCGAGCGTGCGCAGGCGCAGGGCGTTCAGCTTGATGAAGCCTGCGGCGTCCTTCTGGTCGTAGGCGCCGTGGTCGTCTTCGAAGGTCACCAGAGCTTCCGAGTAGAGTGACTTCGGGCTTTCGCGGCCAGTGACGATGACGTTGCCCTTGTAGAGCTTCAGCGTCACTTCGCCTTCCACATGCTCCTGGCTCTTGTCGATCAGGGCCTGCAGCATTTCGCGCTCCGGAGAGAACCAGAAGCCGTAGTAGATCAGCTCTGCGTAGCGCGGCATGATCTCGTCCTTCAGGTGGGCTGCGCCACGGTCCAGAGTGATGGACTCGATGGCACGGTGTGCCGACAGAAGGATGGTGCCGCCCGGGGTTTCATAAACGCCGCGGCTCTTCATGCCGACGAAGCGGTTTTCGACCAGATCGAGACGGCCGATGCCGTTGTCGCGGCCATAGTCGTTCAGCTTGGCCAGCAGAGTTGCCGGAGACATGCGCTCGCCGTTGATGGAGACCGCATCACCGCGTTCGAAGCCGATCTTGATGATGGTTGCCTTGTCCGGTGCTGCTTCCGGGGAAATGGTGCGCATATGCACATATTCCGGAGCTTCGATTGCCGGGTCTTCCAGAACCTTGCCTTCTGAAGACGAGTGCAGAAGGTTGGCGTCCACGGAGAACGGTGCTTCGCCCTGCTTGTCCTTGGAAACCGGGATCTGGTTTTCCTCGGCGAATTTTAGAAGATCGGTCCGGGACTTGAAGGACCAGTCGCGCCACGGGGCGATGATCTTGATGTCCGGGTTGAGCGCATAAGCGGACATTTCGAAGCGGACCTGGTCGTTACCCTTGCCGGTTGCGCCGTGAGCAATCGCGTCAGCGCCGGTCTTCTTTGCGATCTCGATCAGGTGCTTGGAGATCAGCGGACGGGCGATGGAGGTGCCCAGCAGATAAACGCCTTCATAAACGGCATTGGCGCGGAACATCGGGAAAACGAAATCGCGGACAAATTCTTCGCGCACGTCCTCAATGAAAATTTCCTTGATGCCGAGCATTTCGGCTTTCTTGCGCGCCGGCTCCAGCTCTTCGCCCTGACCGAGGTCGGCGGTGAAGGTCACGACTTCCGCGCCCAGTTCGGTCTGAAGCCACTTAAGAATGATTGAGGTATCAAGGCCGCCGGAGTAACCGAGCACGACCTTCTTGATGTCACCATGCGCCATGGGAGTATCCGTTTAAGCTAGTGTCTGAGGCCCTGCCGGGCCGTGAAAACTCCGGCGCAATTTAGCCGGTAAATGCGGCAGTGCAAGGGGAGAAACCGGGGTTAGACCATGCGGCCCCGGAAGAGATCCATCCAGGATCCGGGAGGAGGCCGCAGTCAGGCTTTCTCCGTACCATAACGGCTGAGGAACATGTCGACGGTTTCATTGATGATCCGCTTCATTTCCTCGTGGGTCGCAACATCTTCCCCGAACATCTTCGGATAAAAGCCACGCGCCTTGATCAGGCCGAGAAACTGTTCGGCCGCCGTTAATGTGTCCGTGATGGCCAGATGCCCGCTTTTAACTGCCGCATCCAGAAAGGTCTTCATGATCAGGACCATTTCCATGCGCCTGTTCATGTGTGAGGCAAGATCCGGATCCCTGAGGATTTCACCCAGAACCATCTTCACCATCGACATGGCGCATGGGTCAGTCAGCAGTTTCCCCTGGCTCCAGCCAAGCCGGACCAGCTCGTCGCGGATAGGTGCGTTTGGATTGAAGGAAACTTGCAGAGAGGATTGCACCCGCCCGGCCAGACACTCGGTAATGGCCTTGAACAGGGCTTCCTTGCTTTCGAAGTGATTATAAACCGTTCGTTTGGAAACCTGGGCCCGCTCGGAAATCCGGTCCATGCTCGCACCGGCAAAGCCTCTTTCCTGAAACTCGGCAATGGCCGCTTCAATGATCTGCTTGTTCTTCTGTTCCGCTAACGCCATTCCCGAATGTGCCCGCCGTTCCAGAGCGTGATTTTTCACGCCAGTGATCTTGAATCCCTCTATCCATGTTCCCATGTAAACTATTCAGTTTACTTTCTTGCTCGGAAGCATTCAAGTTGCACTGAAAAGTTTACCCCCTTTAGCCATTTCCTACAAGCCGAGGGAGCACTGGGATATGTCCATATCTCTTACTCTAAACGGGACTTCCCGTACAATTGACGCAGATCCCGAAACACCCCTTTTGTGGGTCCTTCGCGATGAACTTGGAATGACAGGCACCAAGTTTGGTTGTGGTATCGCCCAATGCGGCGCGTGCACCGTGCATCTGGACGGTATGCCCATAAGATCCTGCCAGACGCAGATCGGCGATCTGGAAGGCAGCAGCATCACGACAATTGAAGGGGTTTCCGGCAAGGCTGCCGATGCCGTCCGCTCTGCCTGGGAAGAGCTTTCCGCGGCGCAGTGCGGCTATTGCCAGTCCGGACAGATCCTGGCTGCGTCCGCTCTCCTGAGTGAAACGCCGAAGCCGACGGATGATGACATCGACGCCGCCATGGACGGGAATGTCTGCCGGTGCGCCACCTATGCCCGCATCCGCCAGGCCATTCATGTTGCGGCTGAAAAAATGGGGGCCTGAGCCATGTTTCATTTCATGAAGGATCAGATCCAGGCTGCAAAGCCTTCCCGCCGCAGCTTTCTCAAGATGTCCGCAGCCGGTGCCGGCGGTTTCATTCTGGCGGCCAGCCTGCCGGGTGCTTCCCGCAAGGCCGCAGCAAGCGGGGGCGAGTTCGCCCAGCCATTCGTTCACATTCGCCCGGACAACAAGGTTGTCGTGCTGATCAAGCATCTCGACATGGGTCAGGGCAACGCAACCGGACTTGCGACCCTGATTGCGGACGAGATGGATGCTGATGCTGCCCAGGTCGAGACCAATTTTGCCCCCGCCAATGCCGAGCTCTACAAGAACCTGGCCTTTGGCATGCAGGGCACAGGCGGCTCGACCGCCATGGCCAATTCCTTCCAGCAGTATCGTGCTGCCGGGGCAGCGGCCAAGGCCATGCTCGTGGCGGCTGCCGCGCGCAAATGGGGCGTGCCGGTTTCTACGATTACCGTCTCCAAGGGCGTAGTCACTTCCACCAGCGGCCAGTCGTCAAATTTCGGCGATCTCGCTGCTCTCGCGGCCAATGAGGATATCCCGGCTGAACCGGTCCTCAAGACACCGGACCAGTGGGTCTATATCGGCAAGTCCTTCCCGCGGGTGGATGTGCCGGCCAAGAGCCGAGGCAGCGTCGGTCTGTATGGTATGGATCATCAGGCGGAAAACATGCTTGTGGCGGTGCTTGCCCGTCCGCCCAGATTTGGAGCGGTTCCCGCCGGTTTTGATGCGGCCAAGGCGCGTGAGGTGAAGGGTGTCGTGGACGTGGTCCAGGTGCCGAGCGGTGTTGCCGTTCTGGCGACCTCGACCTGGCCTGCCATTGCTGGCCGCGATTTGCTTGCGGTGACCTGGGACGAAAGCGGCGCGGAAACCCGCGGCACGGACGAGATGGCCAAGGAACTTGCCGGCATGACGGCAACCAAGGGCATTTCTGTTCCCGGCAGCCATGGAGATGCGGAAGCTGCCATCGCTTCGGCTGCCAAGGTGATCGAAGTCGACTATGCATTCCCGTTCCTGGCTCACGCTCCGATGGAACCGCTCGACATCACAGTATTCTTTGATGGCGAGAAGGCCGAGTTCTGGACGGGATCCCAGTTCCAGACCATCGATCAGATGGTTTCGAGCAGGATCCTTGGCCTGACACCGGACAAGGTCACCATCAACACAAGCTGGGCAGGCGGGTCCTTCGGCCGCCGTGCGCAGCCGGACAGCCACTATTTCGCCGAGGCGGCCCTGATCGCCAAGGCGCGGCTGGAGGCAGGCAATGCCGCACAGCCGATCAAGGTGGTCTGGACCCGTGAGGATGACATCCGCGGCGGGTACTACCGTCCAATGGTCTCCCACAAGGCCAAGGTGGGCTTTGACGACAAGGGACAGGTTACCGGCTGGAGCCACCGGGTCGCGGCAAAGTCCATCATGCAAGGCACCGCTTTCGAGCAGTTCGCCATGAAGGATGGTGTCGACTCGACCTCGGTCGAAGGGATCGGCGAACTGCCCTATGAACTGCCGGCTTTCCAGACCGAGGTTCACAACGCCAAGACGCCGGTTCCAGTGCTGTGGTGGCGTTCGGTCGGGCACACCCACACGGGCTATGTGGCCGAAACCATGATGGACCGGCTGGCAAAGGAAGCGGGTGAAGATCCGCTGGACTACCGGCTGAAGCGTATCAAGAACGAGCGCCTTGCCGGTGTTCTCAAGCTGGTTGCCGAAAAGGCCAACTGGAGCACACCCCTGCCCGAGGGCCGCTACCGTGGCATTGCGGCGGTGGAATCCTTTGGGTCTTATGTGGCGGAAGTTGCGGAAATCTCATTCCGGGAAGACGGGACCGTGAAGGTTGAAAAGGTGACCTGCGCGGTCGATTGCGGCCTGCCGGTCAACCCGGACAACATCAAGGCCCAGGTGGAAGGTGGCGTTGGTTATGGCCTTGGTGCGGTTCTGCGCAACGAGATCACCATGACGGACGGCCAAGTGGATCAGTCCAACTTCGACACATATCTGCCGCTTCGTATGACCGACATGCCGGAGGTCGAGGTTCATATCGTGCCTTCGACCGAAGCCCCGACGGGCATCGGCGAGCCGGGAACGCCTCCGGTCGGGCCTGCGGTTGCCAATGCGATTGCAGCGGCAAAGGGCGAGTGGGTGACCGAACTCCCCTTCTCCCGCCATGGGTATGCCTGACCTATTGGTTAAACCCGGACAGGACTTTCGCACTTCTTTTAAGGCCGCCTTCGGGCGGCCTTCATAGTGCTGAAAACCCAGCCTCCGCGCCTTCCCGGACGCAGCGAAGCGGAGGTCCGGGATCTCCCGTCTATTTTCGCTAGTAAAAACAATGTGTTTTTAGACAGGTCCCGGCACAAGGCCGGGACAGCGCGGAGAAAACTCGCGAAGCTTCGGGTTGTCATCAATCTCAGGCCGCCTTCGGGTGGCCTTATTTCTTGGCGAAGAACAAATTTGCTGTAGCGCAGGTTGCAGCATGAAACTCCGCTTGCAAGCTTTGTGGAGTTCCCTGTAATAACCGCGCCCTGCTGGAGACTGGTAAAGTTGGACCGGCTTCTGGGCCTTTGTTCTCCAAGGGTGATCCATGCGCGTCTCTTTCTCCCGTCTGTTTTTCCTCGCCGCTTTCCTTGCGACGAGCGCCGCTCATGCGGGTGCTCTGTCCGGCCTGCGCGGCACGCCAACCCCCTTCACGTTTGACACGGTCATCGATGAAGCCCGCAAGCTGGCAGCCTCTCCCTACAAGGAGCAGCAGGTCCGTGCGGCTGAAACACTTGAAAAAATCGACTATGATGCTCACTGGAAGATCCGCTTCAAGCCGGAAGAAACAGTCGATATTGCACCGGGCGTGCCGGTTCAGTTCTTCCACACCGGCCGGTTCTTCAAGCTGCCGGTGAAGCTGAACGAGGTTGCCGACGGTCATTCCCGCGAGATTCTCTACAATCCTGCCTATTTCGACATGCCCGAGGACAGCCCGGCCCGCGATCTTCCGGCCGACATCGGCTTTGCCGGCTTCCGCGTCATGCGTCCGGACCTGAAGACGGACTGGATCTCGTTCCTGGGCGCTGCCTATTTCCGCACGGACGGCCAGTCCCATCAGTATGGCCAATCGGCCCGCGCTCTTGCGATCGATACGGGCCTCTCCAAGCCGGAAGAGTTTCCGCGTTTCACGGCTTTCTGGTTCGAAGCGCCAAAGTCAGACCAGGAAACGATCACGATCTACGCTCTGATGGATTCCCCGTCCGTTGCTGGCGCCTACAAGATGACCATGCTCAACCGGGAAGGTGAAGGCCAGGTTATGGACATCGACAGCCACCTGTTCTTCCGCGCTCCGGTGGAGCGGCTGGGCATCGGTCCGCTCACCAGCATGTACTGGTACTCGGAGACCAACCGGTCAACCGGACTGGACTGGCGCCCCGAAGTGCATGACACGGATGGGCTGGCTATTGTCAGTGCCGAGGGCGAACAGATCTGGCGTCCGCTGAACAACCCGCGCGCCCTGCGCACCTCGACCTTCTCCGCCAACAACGTCAAAGGCTTCGGCCTTGCGCAGCGTGACCGGGTTTTTGAAAACTACGAGGATGACGGCGTCTTCTACAACAAGCGCCCGTCTGTCTGGATCGAACCAACCCAGCCCTTTGGCGATGGTGCTGTTCAGCTGGTCGAGATCCCGACCGATGACGAGATCTTCGACAATATCGTTGCCTATTTCATCCCGAAGGATCTTCCCGCCGCCGGCAGCGAAAAGCACTTCGCCTACCGGATGTACTGGAAGGACGCTCATCCGCTGCCGCCCGCAGGCGCCCGTGTTGTTGCGACCCGCGGCGGTCAGGGCGGCGTTCCGGGCCAGTCCCGGCCTCAGGACCAGATCAAGATGGTGGTTGAGTTCGAGGGGCCCTCTCTGGAGGGGCTGACGCAGGCGGATGGCGTTACGCCGGTCATCGAGCTGTCAAAGGGGGAAGCGATCAACCCCTATGTCCTGCCGGTGGTCGGCACGAACCGCTGGCGGATGGTGTTCGACACCAAGGTGTTCGATCACGAACCAATCGAGGCGCGGGCCTATCTCAAGAAGGGCGATGACGTCCTCACCGAGACCTGGCTGGGCCAGCTCTCCCACGAGATCGTCGCCAAGCCGCGGTGAGGCGGCTACTGCGTGAATACTGAAAAGGCCGCCCAACCGGGTGGCCTCAGACTGCTGACAAACCCCACCACCGCGCTTTCCCGGACGTAGCGAAGCGAAGATCCGGGATCTATTGCCTATTTATTCTATTGAAAGAAATAGGGTTTTTAGACAGGTCCCGGCTCAAGGCCGGGACGGCGCGGAGAAAAATCCTGGAGACCTGGGTTTGTCATCAACCTCTGGCCGCTCATTGGGTGGCCTTTTTGTATTTGCAGAAGCCTTCTCGGATCATGCCTTGCGCAAGCGCACCACTGCCGCCGTGGTCAGGCCGAAGATCAGGTGGCCGGCCAGCGATGCCCAGGCGAGCGGAATGAAACCGAGGAAAGGCGGCAGTCCGGCGATGAGATGGGCCATGATGTAGAGGGCAAAGACCCACAGCCCCGCGCCGAAGCCAAGACCGACGATCCACCAGGGCAGGAAGGGCGTTACGACACGCGCAATGGGCCGGGCGATGAACAAGTATCCAAGCGGGTAGAACACAACGCCGACGACGCCGTGAATGATCTCTGCCAGCGTCCGGCTGGAAAGGCCGAAAACGGATTGCACCAGCGCTGCCGGTTCCAGCGGACCACCCACCAGGTGAGGCGTAATGCCCCTTGCCCAGACCTCCCAGAGAAGATCGGCGGCAATACCTGCGAGGACTGCCGTCACGAGCGTGGCAAGTGTGGAGGGTGGAAACAGCGGCCGGGAAGCCGGGTGAGAAGAGCTTGCGGTCATATTGGCCCCTGGAAACGGATTGGCGGGAAATGTCTAGCGTTCCGCCAAGCTCGCTCCAAAATCCGATCCGCGCAACTCACGCTTTGATCAGAAATTCTCGCGGAAACTCACGCAATGCGCATAAGGGTCTCACCGGATGGTGAGATCTCCGTCATCGATCAGGCGCTTGCGCCGGGCAAAGAGGCCATAGCCCACAAAGCAAGTGCGCGAGGCTGGTCAGCCGGCCCCGCTTTCTCGTTGCCACGGGATCAGGCAGCCGTTCCTGTATCCCGGTCCTTCTTGCGCATGCGCTCGGAAGCGGACTTCAGCTGGCCGCAGGCTGCGAAAATATCGCGGCCACGGGGCGTGCGGATCGGCGATGCGTAACCGGCACGGTTGACGATGTCCGCGAATTCCTCGATCCGGTCCCAATCGGAACACTCATATTCAGACCCCGGCCAGGGGTTGAAGGGGATGAGGTTGATCTTCGCCGGAATGCCCTTGAGCAGGCGGACAAGGTCGAGAGCGTCCTGATTGCTGTCGTTTACACCTTTCAGCATCACATACTCGAACGTGATGCGCTTGGCGTTGGACAGGCCCGGATAGGCCCGGCAAGCGTCCAGAAGCTCCCTGATCGGCCACTTCTTGTTGATCGGCACCAGCACATCGCGCAGATCATCGCGAACCGCGTGGAGCGAAATGGCGAGCATGCAGCCGATTTCATCGCCGGTGCGGGCGATTTCCGGCACGACACCGGAGGTTGACAGGGTGATGCGGCGCTTGGAGAGGGACAGGCCATCCCCGTCAGAGGCAATCAGCAGCGCCTTTTTCACGTTCTCGAAATTATACAGCGGCTCGCCCATGCCCATCATGACGATATTGGTGACCATGCGCCCTTCGGAGGGAACGATGGCGCCCTGGGGGGTGCTGGTGTCCGGGAAATCGCCGAGCCGGTCGCGGGCCATGAGGACCTGGGCCAGGATTTCTTCCGAGGTCAGGTTCCGGACCATGCGCTGCGTGCCGGTGTGGCAGAACGTGCAGGTCAGCGTGCAGCCTACCTGGGACGAAACGCAGAGCGTTCCCCGGCCCTCTTCCGGAATGTAGACCGTTTCGACCTCGACCGGGCGGCCAGCGCCACGGGCGGGGAAACGGAAGAGCCACTTGCGGGTGCCGTCGACAGAAATCAGTTCGCTGACGATTTCCGGCCGGGCAATGGAGAAAGCCTCTGCCAGCTTGGCGCGCAGATCCTTGGCGATGTTGGTCATCAGCGAAAAGTCGGACACACCGCGCACATAGAGCCAGTGCCAGAGCTGAGACGCGCGCATGCGGCGCTGCTTTTCCGGAATGCCGATGCTGGCCATGGCATCCGCAAGCTCTTCCCGGCTCAGGCCGATCAGAGGCGGCTTGTCTTCACTCATGACAGGCGCGATCACGGCAGCTGGGGCCTGATCATTTGCGGGCTGTGCTGCTTCCGGGCGGGATGCAGTCACGGACGGCGCATTGGGGTTGTCCCGCGCGATATCGAGCGTCATGGCCATTCTAGAGATCCGTTGTGTATCTGGCTTGCCGGCCCTGATGAAACGCCGGGGCCATATCCGCGCCGGTCCAGTTGGCCGCGCAGGCATCTTTTCTGCCCCGCTGAAAACCACAGAAAGGGCAAAAAATCAAGCTTCTTGCCTGGGCGGCAGCTATGCCGCAAATGCAAAAGGGCCGGCGAAGCGCCAGCCCTTGTTACAATTCAGGCTGATCCGGTCAGCGGCAGGCTGCGGAAGCCGTGTCCATGGCTGCGGAAACGCCCGACAGCGAGAACTTGTAGGATGTCTGGGTGCCGCGGCTGGACTGGGCACTGATCGACATTTCACGGCCAGCGCGCATCGCTGCGATCAGCTGCTCTTCGGTGGCTGCGTTTTCGACCCATGCACCGTCGTTCTTGGTGAACAGCGAGAAATTCGTGCCATCCACGTTCACGGTCACGTTGGAGTTTTCCTTGAGCGGATATCCCACCAGAAGGCTCGGCTCATTGGTCACACCTTCGCTCGGGCGGGTGGAGACGAAGAAGAAGACATCCCCGTGGTTCCGGTCACCCGGCAGCATCTGCGTTGGTTTGGTCAGTGCATAGCACACTTTCCCGCTGCCACCTGAGTGGGTATAGGCTGCCCAGTCCTTTTGCTGCTTAAGCAACGTCGGGGTTTGAGCAAATGCCGCTGCACTCGACAAAACCAGGCCGATAAAGGCCGCTATCAGCGTTTTTGCTTGCATCATCTCCACACCGTTTATGCTTGCGATTGCCTGTCAAAGACAGTTCGAATGCCATCTGACATATAAACCTTGCTTTAATGATAACTTAAAGCGGGTTACGAAAGGGTTGAGACCAGCCAGAAGCTGGACAATTTATACAGCTCTTGCTGCAATTTCTCATTGATGCGACCGTTTGAGGATAAATCAGGCGACAGTGTGGCGTCAGGGACTTCCGTAATCTGGCTAAGGCGATTAGATAAGGCTGTCGGCAGCGATTTAAGGGAAACAGGTGAGCCTGCTTCAATACCATTCGGAGCTTATCACGAGGGTTGCAGCCGATCGCGACAAGGCCGCATTTTCCGAGCTCTTTGACTATTTCGCACCACGCCTGAAAGGCTATCTCATGCAGCAGGGTGCGGATGACGCTGCAGCGGAGGAAATTGCCCAGGATGTGATGGTGACACTTTGGCGCAAGGCGGATTTGTTCGATCCGGCCAAGGCGTCCGCCAGCACCTGGCTCTACCGGATTGCCCGCAACCGCCGCATAGACCGCCTCCGCCGGCAGAAATCCGCAGCACTCGATCCGGAGGATCCATCTCTTCACCCTTCCGAAGGACCGGATGTTGCCGTGGAGATGGATGCCCGTGTCAGGGAGCAGCGGGTGCGGACGGCCATGTCTTCTCTGCCCGAGGAGCAGGAAGCTGTCGTCCGGCTTGCGTTTTTCAGAGGTCTGTCCCACAGCGAGATCGCTGATGAAACGGGTCTGCCGCTCGGAACCGTCAAATCGCGGATACGGCTGGCCTTCTCAAGGCTGAGGCAAGTGCTGGAAACCGATCAGGCGATCGATATCGACTGACCGGGAACCGGTGCGGATTACTTGCCCTGTCCGGGAACAATCCGTCCACGCCGCATGATCGGGCCGCCGCTGACATGCTGCGGAGGCACTTCTGTGGGGGCGCCGGCTCCAACCGGACGGTCCGCGTAGCGCCCAAGGGCGCGGTGGCGGTCATAAAGGACGATCGCTCCCGCCATGGCGACATTGATGCAGAATTTCGTCGGGATCTTCACCACGTGGTCACAGCGGGCCAGCATCGCCTTCGATAGCGAGCCCCGTTCCGGCCCCAGCACATAAGCTGCCTGCAACGGGTGACCGAAGCTTGGCAGGTCGATGGCGTCGTCAGTCAGCTCGATGCCGACGACCTGACATCCGCGGGGCAGATCCATCGCATCGACGGAATCCCATGAGAACAGCGGCAGATGGCCCGGGCTCTTGGACGTGTCGGAGGCCGGTGCCCGGCGTAGTTCATTGCCAGCATCCACGGTGAAGAAGAAATTGGCGCCGAAGGCATGTGCGGAACGCATCAGGTTGCCGAGGTTCATTCGTTTGGAGAGGCCCTCTGCCCCCACTGCGAAATATCCTCTCATCCGATTGTTCCTTTCCGGGCGTCTTTTATGGATGGCAGGGTACATATCGGCGGGAGGTGGGATCCGCAACCGGCCCCCGGGATAGAAAGGGAAAACTATATTCGCTTTCCTGAGAGGATTGGCGCTGGTAGGACTTCACACAGAACATGTTTCGACTGGGAGTGACCCCCTTGAAAGCCTGTCTCTGCTCATCCTACGGCCCCCCGGACACCTTGCAGATCGAGGATATTCCGGTGCCGGTGCTTGGTGATGAGGAGGTCCTGGTCCGCGTTTCCGCATGTGGCCTGAACTTCGCCGATACATTGATCATTCAGGGCAGATATCAGTTCAAACCTGACCTGCCATTTTCCCCGGGCGGGGAGTTTGCGGGCGTTGTCGAGGCCGTCGGTGGCCGGGTCGACTATGCCTCGCCGGGTGACCGGGTGATGGGTTATCAACGCTGGGGGGCCGCAAGGCAGTTTGTCGCCGCCGGAGAGGATGACATAGTTCCCCTGCCCGAAGACATCAGTTTTGAAACGGCAGCGGGTCTGACCGTTACGTATGGCACCGCAATCCATGCGTTCCGTGACCGGGCCAACTTGCAGCCCGGAGAGGTCGTTGCTGTTCTGGGGGCGTCTGGAGGTGCCGGTCAGGCGGCTGTCGAAATTGCCCGGCTGATGGGAGCGACCGTCATTGCCTGTGCGTCCTCTTCCGAAAAGCTCTGCCATGCCAGGACCCTCGGTGCGCATCACCTGGTTGATTACACGACCCAGCCCCTCAAGGAGACGCTCAAGGCTCTGACCCATGGCGCTGGGGTTGACGTCGTTTATGATCCGGTTGGCGGCGAACTGGCAGAACAGGCGCTCCGGGCGACGTCCTGGGAGGGGCGCTATCTGGTGGTTGGTTTCGCTTCCGGCGAGATCCCGCAGGTGCCGTTCAACCTGATCATGCTGAAAGGGTGCGATGTGCGCGGTGTGTTCTGGGGAGAAGCGCTGGCGCGTGATCCGCTGGGGCACCGGGAGAATATGGCCCGGTTGCTGAAGTGGGTGCAGACTGGCCGCCTGAAACCCAGCACCCATGCGGTCTATCCGCTGGATAAAATCGCCGAGGCTTTGAACGAGATCGCGGAGAGGAAGGTCCGCGGCAAGGTCATCGTCACGCCCTGACACTGCCTCCCCTCGTTGACTTGATTGATCAGGCCTCGAAAACCGCGATGACAGGCGCGTGGTCCGACGGCTTTTCCCAACCGCGGGCGTCGCGGAGAACACGGGTGCCCTTAATGTGCCCATCCAGCGCCTGAGAGACCCAGACATGGTCCAGGCGGCGGCCTTTGTCCGCTGCGGACCAGTCCTTGGCACGGTAGCTCCACCAGGTGTAGAGCTTGTCATCGAGTGGGGTGAAGCGCCGCATGGCGTCGATCCACTTGCCCGTAGTGCGGACATCCTCAAACAGTTCGCATTCGAGAGGGGTGTGGCTGACAACCTTGAGCAAGGCCTTGTGAGACCAGACATCGTGCTCATAAGGCGCGACGTTCAGATCACCAACGAGCACCGCTGCCTTGTCCGTTTCGGTTCCCTGAAGCCAGTTTTTCATCTCAGCGAAGAAATCCAGCTTGTGGCCGAACTTCGGATTGATCTCCCTGTCCGGCTCATCACCGCCTGCAGGGACGTAGAAATTATGCAGGCGCAGCGGAGACCCGTTGAAGGCGATGTCTGCAGCAAGGTGACGGGAGTCGCCCATGTCGCAAAAGCCGCGTTTTTCGACGTTTGCCAGCGGACGGCGCGAGACGGTCGCGACTCCATGGTAACCCTTCTGGCCGTTGATCTCGATGTGCTCATATCCGGCCTTGCGGAAGGCATTGAAGGGGAAGTTCGCGTCCGGGCATTTGGTTTCCTGCAGGCACAGGACGTCGGGGGCGATCTCTTCCAGAAACTTTTCCACGATCGGCATCCTGAGACGCACCGAGTTGATGTTCCAGGTGGCAAGGGTCAGGCGGTCGGTCATGGAGTCTCGCGATGGTCTGGAGTGGGTGAGCGCAGGGCGGGCAACAGGTAACAAGTCTTAGGCTGTTTGTTTGCGCCTTTCCAGACCCCCTTTGCCGGGAAAGGCAAAGACGATGGGGTCTCGATAAATTTTCCGGAAACAAAGGGTCCGTGCCAGCCCACTGGCGATAAAGGGCTTTTTCAAACGGTGCTTGTGGAGAGATGCTTAATGCTCTTCACCTTTTCGCGATCTGCATGAGATCTGCACCATCCGTTAAGAAATTTTCGACAATTTGAGCCATCTTTTGCGCGTTCCGTTAACCCGGCGAGTGTGGTTGTGTTTGAAGTTCTGCGTCAGTTTTGCGCCTTTGCCAGTCTCTTGTTTCTCTCCTCTTGTTCGGTCTACGAGTTTCCGGACCCAACACCGGAGGACTATGCCATTCACGGGATCGACGTGTCGAAATGGCAGGGCGACATTGACTGGCATGCTGCGAAAAAGGGTGGCGTTCACTTTGCCTGGATCAAGGCAACCGAGGGCGGCGACCACTATGACGACCGCTTCCTGACCAACTGGACCAATGCCCGTGCGGCGGGCGTTCCACGCGGTGCCTATCACTTCTATTATTTCTGCCGCCCGGTGGAAGAGCAGATCGCCTGGGTGAAGCAGATCGTGCCGGTTGATCCGACGGCCCTGCCCTTGGTGCTGGACATGGAGTGGAATGGCCACTCCAAGATCTGCCGCGACCGTCCGGACAAGGACGTGATCCTGCGCGACATGCGCCATTTCCTGGATGAAATGGAAAAGCATTACGGCAAGCGCCCGGTGATTTACTCCTCAGTCGACTTCCACCGTGACCGCATGGTCGGTGAATTGAAGAACGAGGAATTCTGGCTGCGGTCCGTCGCCGCCCATCCGACCCGCGCCTATATCGGCCGGGATGACTGGGTCTTCTGGCAGTATACAGCCGAAGGGCGCGTGCGGGGCGTCAAGGGCAATGTCGACCGGAACACTTTCTATGGGACAAAGTCCCAGTTCCGGAAATGGTTGCGGGGCGAACGGTCGCGCTGACGGATCAGTCCTGCCCCGTTCCTTCGAACTGCGCGAGAAACCGGGTCATGATGGCGTCGAGGGCGTTAAAATCCTCGCTGCTCAACCCTTCGACCAGCTTCTTCTGCGTGGCGCAATGGTCCGCAAGAGCTGCGTCGATCAGCTCAAATCCCCCCGGTGTCAGCTGGATGTCAATGCTGCGCCCGTCCTCCGGGTTTTTCCGGCGCTCGACAAGTCCTGCCTTTTCAAGCTGATCGATCCGGTTTGTCATGGTGCCTGAGGTGACCATCGTCGTGCTCATCAAGGCGCCTGGTGATAGCCGGTAAGGCGGTCCGGAACGCCGGAGCGTTGCCAGCATGTCAAAATTTGCTGCGTTCAGGCCATGGGAAGCGAAGGTCTTTTCCATTTCCCGGCTGAGATGCGCTCTGATCCGGCCAAGGCGTCCGATCAGGGCCATGGGACGTGTGTCGAGGTCCGGCCGTTCCCGGCGCCATTGCTCAATGATTTTATCGACGTGATCCATAAGGGGATGATGGAAGGAAAATATCTTGACGTCAAGATTTATCGATTTATCTTGAGGTCAAGATAAATGAGGTTTCGAAATGTCCCGTACGGCGCTTCTCATGATGACTGCCGCAGCCCCTGCGGTCTGGGGCAGTTCCTATATCGTCGCCACCAGCTTCCTGCCGGGGACAGACCCGGTCATGGTGTCCTTGCTGCGGGCGCTGCCGCCGGGTCTCCTGCTCCTTGCCCTCACCCGGCAACTGCCCGGCGGCATATGGATCCCGCGGGTTCTGATCCTTGGGGCGCTGAACTTCTCATTCTTCTGGAGCTTCCTGTTTCTGGCGGCTTACCGTCTGCCCGGCGGTGTGGCGGCAACCGTGGGCGCCATACAGCCTCTCATCGTGGTCATTCTGGCCCGGCTGGTTCTTGGCGGAGAGTTGAAACCGCTCTCCGTTGGGGCCGCGGTTCTGGGGACCGGAGGTGTCGGGTTGCTTGTTCTGGGGCCTTCCGCAACACTTGACCCCCTGGGCATCGCAGCGGGGTTTGCCGGGGCATTGTCAATGGCCCTGGGATCTGTGCTGACGCGCAAATGGCAGCCGCCGGTCTCGCCATTGTCCTTCACGGCCTGGCAACTCACGGCAGGAGGTCTTTTGCTTGTGCCAATTGCACTTGTATCCGGCGCGGCTCTCCCGCCCCTCACCACCGGAACGGCCCTCGGCATCGCCTATCTCGGGCTGATCGGGGCAGCGGTGACCTATATCTTCTGGTTCAGGGGCATTGCGCTGCTCGGGCCGCAAACGGTTGCCCCGCTTGGCTTTCTCAGCCCGGTCACCGCGGTTTTCCTTGGCTGGGTTATTCTCGGGCAGGCGCTTACACCAGCTCAGATAGCTGGTGCGGCAATCGTTCTGATCAGTGTCTGGCTGGGACAGCGCGCGCAGCGTCCTTCGCCGACTCTGCCAAGAGGCCGGGCTGCCGCAGCTTGACGGTTGCGGCACCTGCCTTCACGAAGATCTAGGGCTTGGGAGCCGCAACAATCAGCGACCAGAACACCTTGTGCTTGGCCGTTGACGAATAGGCGGTCGCCAGACCGAAGCGGGTGCCGGTTTTGTCCAGCATGACCGCATTGTGCTTTGGGGATTCCCGCCAGCCTGAGAAAGCTTCGGCCAGGGTCCGGTAGCCGCCGCTGACGTTTTCGACGGCGGCAGTGCCCGGCTCGCCGATAGAGGCCATCCGGGCGGTCAGCTTCTGGTCTGCACCGAGAGATGCCGAAACGGACCCGGCTTTGGCCATGGCAACTGCTTGCGACTTGGCAATGGCGGTCAGTTCCGGATCAGGCGTCAACGGGCCGAGGCCATTGTTCTTCCGGTAAAGGGACAGCATCGAGGCGGCGGATTGCTGATCGATGGAGGCGTCAGGCCGCGCCATGGAGTTATAGAAGCTGGGCCGGGAGGGTTTGGTCTCTGTACAGCCGCTCAACAAGGCTGCCGTGATCAGGCAACCTGCGATGACTGGGACAGTGCGGGACATCAAAGGATGAAAAACGCGAATCACGCGGGCGGCCTCCGGAAAGAATTGGTCAGGCATCGCGAGGGATCGCAGCAAAATTGCGGCAAAACCAGCGCATGGCACCAATCCATGTGTATAGCCGGAAAGATGGCACTCAAGAACCACGGCAGGTCTGCCATTTGTTGAAGTAAATTTTAAGTCTCGTGTGATGTTGTCGACCCCACGCTTGGAAGCAGAGGTGCCGGTCATACAATGCTGGACGAAGCAGACGTACCTATCCGTGTCATCATTGCGGATGACTCAACGACGGTTTGCAAATTTGTAGAGCGCGCCCTCAAACTCACTGGCAGGAATTTTGATATCTGTTTTGCCCATGACGGGCATCAGGCCGTTTTGCTTCTCAGCAAACAGCCATTTGATATTGCATTCCTCGACATCAATATGCCTCAGCTCAACGGCATTGAGGTCATGGCGGCGATCCATGTTATGGGGGCCAAGACCTTTGCGGTTTCCATGTCCGACCGTCTGTCTGACGCGGCACAGGAAAAGCTCAAGAGCTTTGGAGCCTATGATTATCTGAGCAAGCCCTTCAACAACGGCCAGGTGCGGCAACTCATTGAAACTTATGAAGCAATCCGCATGTCCTATCCGGTGCTTGTGGTGGACGATTCTGCCACGGTCCGCCGGATTGTCATGAAGGTGCTGCAGAAAAGTATATTCGATTTGCAGGTGGACGAGGCCGTGGATGGTCCGAGCGCCATCGATGCGGTGAAAAAGAGGCCTTACCGGCTGGTTTTCTCGGACTTCAACATGCCGAACATGAACGGCATAGAACTGGCCGAAAAGCTGGCGGCCTATACCGCCGGATCGGACGTGGTGCTTATGTCGACAGAGATGAGCGAGTTGCTGGACAAGGCCGCCCAGCGGGTCGGCGCCAAGGCCTTCCTGCGCAAACCGTTCTATTCAGCAGACGTGGATACGATCCTGCATCATCTGTTCGGATTGAAGCACTCCTCCTTTTCCAAGCAGGTGCGAATGTTCGCCATGAGTGAATAGCCCCGTCGGACCGGTTCCTTGCGAAACCGGTCCAGTGGGGCATGTCCGCAGCGCGGGATATCCCGGCCCGGACATCTGGGAGCTTACATGTTCCAGATCAGCGCTTGGACGCGTCCAGAACGTCTTCGAAAGTTCGAAGGCCCGAGACCGGCGAGTTGACCAGAACGGCCATGTTGCCCGGCGCATGCTGGTTCTTCCACATCTTGGTGTGGGCCTTTGGGATCTGATCCCAAGGGAAGACTTCCGACATGCACGGGTCTATCCGGCGTTCGATCATCAGCTTGTTGGCGGCGGCTGCCTGTTTCAGATGAGCGAAGTGAGAGCCCTGAATGCGTTTCTGATGCATCCAGACATAGCGGGCATCAAAGGTGATGTTGAACCCGGTGGTTCCTGCGCAGAACGCAACCATGCCACCGCGTTTGACCACGAAGGTCGAGACCGGGAAGGTCGCCTCTCCCGGGTGCTCGAACACCATATCAACGTTGACGCCCTTGCCGGTGATGTCCCAGATGGCCTTGCCGAACTTGCGGACTTCGTTGAACCAGGCCTTGTATTCTTCGGAATTGACCTTCGGAAGCTGACCCCAGCAGGTGAAGTCCTTGCGGTTGATCACGCCTTTCGCGCCAAGGCTCATGACGAAGTCGCGCTTGTCTTCCTCAGAAATCACGCCGATGGCGTTGGCGCCGGCTGCGGCACAGAGCTGGACCGCGAAAACCCCAAGACCGCCAGATGCGCCCCAGACCAGAACATTGTCGCCCGGACGCAGAATGTGCGGCCGGTGGCCGAACAGCATCCGGTAGGCGGTGGCCAGCGTCAGCGTGTAGCAGGCGCTTTCTTCCCAGGTCAGATGTTGCGGCCGCGGCATCAGCTGGCGGGCCTGAACCCGGCAGAACTGAGAGAACGAGCCGTCCGGCGTCTCATAGCCCCAGATCCGCTGGGAGGGAGAGAACATCGGATCGCCGCCGTTGCATTCCTCATCGTCGCCGTCGTCCTGGTTACAGTGGATGACGACTTCGTCACCGACCTTCCAGCGCTTGACCTTGGAACCGACGGCCCAGACGATGCCCGAGGCATCGGAACCCGCTATGTGGTAAGGCTGCTTGTGCACGTCAAAAACGGAAATCGGCTCGCCAAGTCCGGCCCAGATGCCGTTGTAGTTGACGCCCGCCGCCATCACGAGGACCAGAACTTCGTCGTCGCCGATCTCCCATGTTGGCACTACCTCCAGTTGCATGGCCTCTTCCGGCGGACCATGCCGCTCCCTGCGGATGGCCCAGGCATACATGCTCTTGGGAACATGACCGAGAGGGGGAATTTCGCCCAATTCGTAGAGGTCTTTCATCGGAGCGGTCTCCGCTGTCCGGTTATCGTTGGCCTCGGCCGCTGACGTCATTTCGTGCTCCTCCCGATGTACTGGACCGGTGCATTTTCCGTCCTGACCGGCCGCAGCGCTTTGTTTTGCAACGCAAAATTATAAAGGCCGCCGAAACGGCATTCACATCGTCTCTGCGCAACTATCCTGCTGAAAGAGGCGAAAATCTATACGACTATTGCTTATATTGCGTTTTTGACCAAGCGGCATTTTGCATTGCATATAAAAAGGCTTTTCAGGCCTTGGAGAAAACGGCATGGTTTCCGGTGAAGGAAACCAGAGGCGGGAAGCAACGCGGCACTGGTCGCGCTTCCGGTCTTTGCGAGGAGGGAGCAGACTGATGACGACGCCGGATAAGCCGAAGGCTGAGCGGGACCGCCCGTGGATCTTCCGTACCTATGCGGGCCATTCGACGGCGTCAGAGTCCAACAGGCTCTACCGGACCAATCTGGCCAAGGGCCAGACCGGCCTTTCCGTTGCCTTCGATCTGCCAACCCAGACCGGCTACGATCCGGATGATCTGCTCGCCCGGGGCGAAGTCGGTAAGGTCGGCGTGCCGGTGGCGCATCTGGGTGACATGCGCGCGCTGTTTCACGAGATCCCCCTGGAGCGCATGAACACCTCCATGACGATCAACGCGACAGCTCCCTGGTTGCTGGCGCTTTATGCTGCCGCAGCCGATGAGCAGGGCGCTGACCGGAAGCTTTTGAGCGGCACGACACAGAACGACATCATCAAGGAATATCTGTCCCGCGGGACCTATGTCTTCCCGCCCGCGCCGTCGCTGAAGCTGACAACGGATGTGATCGCCTGGACATATTCCAATATGCCCAAGTGGAACCCGATGAATGTCTGCTCCTATCATCTGCAGGAAGCAGGCGCGACACCGGTTCAGGAGCTCTCTTATGCCTTGGCGACGGCCATCGCGATTCTGGACAGTCTGAAGGCGAGCGGAGCCATTCCCGAGGCTGACTTCCCTGTTGCGGTGGGCCGGATTTCCTTCTTCGTCAACGCGGGCATGCGCTTCATCACCGAGATGTGCAAGATGCGCGCGTTCACCGAACTCTGGGACGAGATCTGCCGGGAGCGCTACGGCGTCGAGGACGAGAAATACCGCCGTTTCCGCTACGGGGTTCAGGTGAATTCCCTTGGCCTCACCGAACCGCAGCCGGAGAACAACGTCTACCGGATCCTGATCGAGATGCTGGCGGTGGTTTTGTCCAAGAATGCCCGCGCCCGCGCGGTGCAGCTTCCGGCGTGGAACGAGGCGCTGGGCCTGCCACGGCCGTTTGATCAGCAATGGTCCCTGCGTATGCAGCAGATCGTGGCCTATGAGACGGACCTTCTGGACTATGCAGATATCTTCGACGGCTCATCGGAAATTACCCGCAAGGTGGAAGAGCTGAAGATCGAGGCGCGTGAAGAGCTTGCCCGGATCGATGCCATGGGCGGCGCTGTTGCGGCGGTTGAATCCAGCTACATGAAACGCAAGCTGGTGGAGTCCAATTCTGCCCGTCTCGCCGCCATCGAGGCCGGTGAACAGATTGTGGTCGGCGTGAACAAATGGACGGAAAGCGAACCCTCTCCCCTCGCCGGAGGCGAGGACGGCGGCATCCTGACCGTTTCTGAACATGTTGAGGGCGAGGCTGTCGAGAAAGTGAAGGCCTGGCGCGAGGCGCGGGATCAGGCTGCGGTCGACGCGGCTCTTGCGGATTTGCGGCAGGCGGCCAGCGAAGGCCGGAATATCATGGAGCCGTCGATTGCCGCTGCAAAGGCCGGCG
Organism: Roseibium litorale; assembly: GCF_014842915.1. GTDB lineage: Bacteria > Pseudomonadota > Alphaproteobacteria > Rhizobiales > Stappiaceae > Roseibium > Roseibium litorale. The sequence continues at coordinate 181,829 of NZ_JACYXI010000004.1, forward strand.
TGACGACGGGCGAATGGGGCCGCACTCTGCGCGAGGTCTTTGGAGAATACCGTGCGCCGACTGGGGTCGGCCAGTCGGTTCGCGATGATGCAGGAGATCTGTCTTCCGTCCGCGAGGCGGTCGAGGCCGTGTCCGGAACGCTTGGGCGGCGGCTGAAATTCCTGGTCGGAAAACCCGGCCTCGATGGTCATTCGAACGGGGCCGAGCAGATCGCCGTGCGCGCCCGCGACTGTGGCATGGAAGTGGTCTACGAGGGGATCCGCCTCACTCCGGCGCAGATCGTCAATGCGGCGCTGGAAGAGGATGTCCATGTCATCGGCTTGTCGATCCTTTCCGGCTCACATCTGGCACTTGTCCGCGATGTGATGGACCGCCTGAGGGCTTCCGGCCTGACGGATGTGCCTGTCGTCGTCGGAGGAATCATTCCCGATGAAGACGCGGCCAGCCTCAAGGCCATCGGTGTTGCTGCTGTTTACACCCCGAAGGACTTCCAGCTCACGGACATCATGGCTGATGTGGTGCGGATTGTTGCCGCTGGAGCTGAAAAGGCAGCTTGACTAGGGTGTGGACCCATAAATTTGAAGGTAATGGCGCGTCAACTGGCACCGAAAGGCGAGGCGAGTGGCGAAAAGCGGGCTTTATGCCCGGTTGAGACGCTCAACGCCGCCTTTCACAGCCAGTTGCGCGTCCGGCATGGATTTGGCGAATTCGTCCGGCTACAGCGTTGCAAGACTTTGAAAGCCATAAGGCTTCCTGCAGCCTTGCGCCTTGTATCCAAACCAATTCGCTCAAACCATTGCCTTCAAATTTATGAGTCCACACCCGAATACGTAGAATTCTCGATGTGATTTCTTCCGTAGGGAAAAGACTTGCCAAACATAGAGACTACTGATTGGTTTATTTTGGTATCTATGCAATTTCCCGTAAATTCATCCCGCATTGCAATATAAATTTCTATGGGAAGCTATCTGACCGGGTGTGATACTAAGGTCCGTATCGTACATGCTGTCCCCTGAACTATTGTTAGTGGATTCTCAATATGTCTGGCGGACTGTTGTCTGATCATTTACTGAGAGAATTGCAAATGTTCAGGGAAGTATCGGTTCCGGGAGGCAGTTTGATGTCACAGACCGAGGATCATCCCCCGGCGGGGTCCTCCTCCTCTGTCTTGGAGGCTATGGGCTCCATAGGCACGAATCTCAGCCGGATCAGTTTGGATGTGGCCGTTTCAGCCGATGACGTTCAATCGATCTCCGGCATCTTCACCAGTAACGTTCAGGATTTCTCGGAGCTGGTTGATCGATTTGCGGACCTTGAAAAGGCGACGCTCGATATCTCAGCCCAGATTGCAGAAGCTGAGACGATTTCCAATCATGCGCAGACCGAGATTGGCGGCTCGCAGACGACGATTGAAGCGGCTCGCAGGGAAATTGCGGAGTTGCTGGAAGCTGTTCGGGCCGGTGAAGAGCGTATGGCGAAGCTCAGTTCGGTGCTGGGGAAGGTCGGGACGATCACAAGCACGATCAACAACATCGCCCGGCAAACAAATCTCCTGGCACTGAATGCGTCGATTGAGGCCGCCCGTGCCGGCGATGCGGGACGCGGGTTTCTGGTGGTTGCCAACGAGGTCAAGGAGCTTGCCCAATCGACCGCTTCCGCAACTTCTGAAATCGAAACCTCGCTGACCGAAATCAAGTCAGGGTTCGATCTCCTCTCCGAGACCAGCAGGCAGACCGGGGAAACAGCGGACAAGGTCCAGACGCATGCGTCGACCTTTGGGGAAATTCTGCAGAAGGTTTCCCATGACATTCAGGTAATTGGAGCCACTACTTCGGCGATTGACCATAAGATGGGCGAGGTCCGGGAAACCTCACAGCAATTCCGGGAGACGTCCGTCACGGTATCCTCCAGCCTGACACAGTCCAGCACGAGGCTTTCCGAAATTTCCAGAACGATGCGCCGGGTGTCTGATGATACGGACGCGTTCGTGCTGTTCACGGCCACTTGCGGGGCCAACAAGAGTGAAGCTGCCATCATTGAAAAAGCAGCAGAGGCGGCAAAGCGGGTTTCCGATATGTTCGCGCAGGCCATTGCCAGCGGGGAGCTCTCCGAAGCGGACCTGTTCGACCGGAAACACACCCTGATTCAGGGCAGCAATCCGCCTCAGTATCTTGCCCGGTTCTCAAAATTCAACGACACCCATGTCTCACCCCTGATTGAGGAAATTGTTGCCAGCGATCCAAGGATCGCATGGTGTGCCTCAATCGACGATACGGCGTATGTCTCGACCAATACCCGTGCTGTCTCCAAGCCGCAGGGCAAGGACGTGGCCTGGAACATCGCGAACTGCCGCAATCACAGGTATTTCGATGACAGGACCGGCATGCGTTCTGCCAAGAATACTGAGCCGCTGCTGCTTCAGACCTACCAACGTGACATGGGGGGCGGGAAGCTCGTTCCCATGAAGGACATCAGCGCCCCAATTTTCGTGCGGGGCCGTCATTGGGGCGGATTCCGGATCGGCTACACGCCATAGGGGATTTTCTCCGGCAGGCTTCCCCTTTCGTCTCCCTTGCCTTTGTGCGGTGCAACCTGCTTAATCAGGGAAACTGGCCGCGCGTGGGAGTGAAGGTGTGAGCAAGACCAATCCGGGTAATTTCTTCGAGGATTTCTTTGTCGGCCAGCTGATCCGGCATGCGACACCGCGCACCGTGACGGTGGGGGATGTGGCGCTTTACACGGCGCTTTATGGCACCCGCTTTGCGGTTCAATCCTCTGACGCGCTTGCCTGGGGCTTGGGGTACGATCAGGCCCCGGTGGACGATCTGCTTGTTTTCCATATCGTCTTTGGCAAGACAGTGCCGGAAATCTCCTTAAATGCCGTTGCCAATCTGGGCTACGCGGGGGGGCGCTTCCTGGCCCCGGTCTATCCGGGCGATACGCTTTCCGCCGTCTCCGAGGTAATCGGCAAGAAGGAGAACTCCAACGGCAAGACGGGCGTCGTCTACGTCCGTTCCACCGGCTACAAGGCCGATGGCACCGAGGTGCTGGACTATGTGCGCTGGGTGATGGTCAACAAGCGGGATCCCCAGTCCCCGGCTCCTGAAGCCCTTGTTCCCGAGCTGCCCTCTGTCATTGACCCGATGGCGCTGGGCAATGCGGTGCCCATGCTGGAAACGGAATATTGGGACAATGATCTGGCCGGATCGCCTTACCGGTTTGCCGACTACGCCAAGGGCGAGAAGATCGATCACGTCGATGGCATGACGGTGGAAGACGCCGAGCACATGATGGCGACGCGTCTTTATCAGAACACGGCCAAGGTTCATTTCAATCAGTATACCGAGGGCAAAGGCCGGTTCGGCAAGCGGCTGATCTATGGCGGGCATGTGATTTCTCTGGCCCGGTCCCTGTCCTTCAACGGGCTTGGTAGCGCCTTCCATATCGCTGGGATCAACGGCGGCCGCCACGTGGCGCCACTGTTTGCGGGTGATACCGTCTTTGCCTGGTCGGAGGTGCTGGACACGGCGGAAATCGAGGGCCGTCCAGACATTGGCGCCCTGCGCCTGCGTCTCGTTGCCACGAAGAACCGCCCCTGCGTGGATTTCCCGCTCAAGGATGATCTTGGGAACTATGCCGAGAACGTCATTCTCGATTTCGACTATTGGGCCGTTCTGCCGAAATAGTCGGAAGACCTTGCCCGGCTTTTGGAAAAGGGCCGGAACCGGGCTATTGCTGGCCCTGCTCCCAGCCCGGTTCCCAACCTTCTGGGGCCATCTCGAACCCTTCAAACTGAAAGCCCGGGGCGACGGTGCAGCCGACGAGAGTCCAGGCGCCGAGAGACCGCGCCTGCTGCCAGCCGTCCCGCGGGACGATCCCCTGAGGCCGCTCGCCATTCAGAATGTCCGGGCCAAGCCGGATGATCTCCTTACTCTCGCCATCCGGGCTGATTGACAGTTCCAGCGGGCTGCCGACGTACCAATGCCAGGTCTCGACCGCATCCACCTTGTGCCAGCGGGAGAGTTCGCCCTCTGTCAGCAGGAAATAGATGGCAGTGGAGGCCGCCCGTCCGTTCCCGTCCGTCTTCTCATCGCGGAATGTCTCGGCATAATAGCCACCCTCAGGGTGTGGCTGCATGCCGAGTTCCGCAATGATGGCGGCGGATTCACGTGAAACCGGGCGGGTCACGCGTTGTCCTTGCGCTTGCGGATTTCAGCGAAGACTTCCGCATCGCTTGCGTCTTCGAGACCCAGGGTCTTGCGGATCGCCGGACTGCCGGGGCGCAGGAAAGGATTGGTGAGCAGTTCTTCCGCGATAGTGGTCGGCAAAGTCGGCTTGCCCTCGGCCCGCAAGGCTTCCACTTCCTTCACACGGTCCTGAAGATCCTCGTTGTCAGGCTCAAGGGTCAGCGCAAAGCGGGCGTTGGAAGCCGTGTATTCGTGGCCGCAGAAGATGGCCGTTTCTTCCGGAAGCTTGGAGATCAGCCGGGACAGGGATGCCCACATCATTTCCATGTCGCCCTCGAACACACGTCCGCAACCGAGCGAGAACAGGGTGTCCCCGGTGTGGGCGATTTTCAGTTCCGGAAAATACCAGGAAATCTGATCCAGTGTATGACCGGGCGTTGCAATCGCCTCCACCCGCAGCGGGCCGGAGAGGGTGTGGTCGCCGTCCTCAACGAAGGCGTCCAAGCCGCCGATCTTGAGCCGTGACTTCTCGGGCCCCGTCACGCGGGCACCCGTCGCCGTCTTCAGTTCCGACAGCCCCTGAACGTGATCCCAATGGTGATGGGTGATCAGAATATCTGTCAGTTTCCAGCCGGTTTCTTCCAGAACCGCGAGATAGGGCGCTGCATCCGGAACGTCGATCGCAATTGTCTTGCCGCTTTCCGGGTCGTGGATAATCAGGCCGAAATTGTCGGAAAGGCAGGGAAACTGGCGGATTTGGACATTCGGTGCGGATGGCATGCTTTCGTTCGTCCTCATATAATCGCCAAAGTGGCGTCAGCTTCGCAAAGCTTCTCCAAGAGGGCAAGTGGCAATGGCTTGCGCATGGCCCCGGATCAAGGTTCAATCACCCGGCCCCTTTGCGGATGGATCATGTTTCTCGACGTTGCAGACCTTAGAACTTTCTATGACTTACCGGTAGGGCGCTTGTTGCGTGTTCTAATCGGGGGGCGCATCCGTACCATCTGGCCGGATCTGAACGGACAACGGTTGCTGGGTATCGGCTATGCCGGCCCGTTCATGCGTCCCTATCTCGGCAGTGCCGAACGCTGCATTGCCGCCATGCCCGCCGAGCAAGGTGCGGTTGGCTGGCCGCGCGAAACGGACAATGCAGCGGTCATGGTCAACGAGATGGATCTGCCCTTCTCCGATGCCAGTGTGGACCGGGTGATGGTCGTGCATGCGCTAGATCATGCTGCCGATCCTGCTGCCATCCTGCGCGAAGCATGGCGGGTTCTGGTGCCCGGCGGGCGCCTGATTGCCGTGGTGCCGAACAGACGCGGCCTGTGGTCCCAGTCGGAAGCCTCCCCTTTTGGTTATGGGCGGCCCTATTCCGGCGGTCAGCTGCGCGATCTTCTGCGCAATTGCCAGTTCGATGTGCTTCAGCAGGATGCAGCGCTATACCTTCCGCCAACGCGGGCGCCGTTCATCTTGCGCTCGGCGCGAACCTGGGAGGGCATCGGACGGCGCATGTGGCCGGCCTTTGCCGGGGTTCTGATCGTGGAGGCGGAAAAGCGGGTTTACCGGGGAGTTCCGGTGGAACAGGCGCGGGGTTTGCGGGTGCTCAAGCCCCTGTTCATCCCGGAAGGGGCTGCCGCGGGTATGAAGCCGATCCGCAGAACCCGGGGCCAGACACCGGTTTAGCGGCGCAGAAGGAAGACCGCCTGCTCCGCCAGGATGTTCCAGACCCACCAGGGCGCGTTGACCGGGATCTCGTTGCCCTGCCCGCTCAGTGCCACCGCTGTTTCCACGGTGGCATTCAGCTCCTTGGTCAGTTCGACAAAGTCGCGCAGGGAGCAGAAGTGGATGTTGGGCGTATCGTACCACTCATAGGGCAGATACTTGGTCACCGGCATGCGCCCGCGTAAAAGCAGCTGCATGCGGTTGCGCCAATAGGCGAAATTCGGGATCGAGATGATCACTTGCTGGCCGATCCGCAGCAGTTGTTCCACGACCCCTTTCGGATCGCGGGTCGCCTGCAGCGTCTGGCTCATGATCACCACGTCAAAGGCATCGTCCGGATAATCGGACAGGTCGGTGTCCGCGTCGCCCTGGATCACGGACAGGCCGCGCGCCACGCATTTGTTCACACCGTCCTGGGACAGCTCGATGCCGCGGCCATCCACATTGCGCTCATGCGTCAGCAGGGTCAGCAGTGCGCCGTCCTCGCAGCCGATGTCCAGAACGCGTGCGCCCTGGGGCACAAGGCCTGCAACGACCCGGTGGTCACCCCGGACGATGGGGCCGTTGGGATTGGCTGGCAGGGAGATCATCTCAGTTGCTGCCTCCAGGAACAGGAATGCCGCGGGCGATGGCCGATCCGGTGATGAAGCCCCGGATGGTGGAATACATCTCGGGCACATCGAGCAGGAAGGAATCGTGGCCACGGTCGCAGTCGATTTCGACGAAAGACACGTTGGCTGCCGCTGCGTTCAGCGCCTTGACGACTGCCCGGCTTTCCGACGTTGGGAACAGCCAGTCGGAAGTGAAGGACATGATGCAGAAGCGGGTCCGGCTGCCTTTGAACGCATTGGCGAGAGAGCCGCCGAATTGTCCCGCAAGATCGAAATAGTCCATCGCGCGGGTGACATAGAGATAGGAATTGGCGTCGAAGCGGTCGACGAAAGTCATCCCCTGATGGCGCAGATAGCTCTCGATCTGGAAATCCGCGTCGAACCCGAATGTCAGTGTTTCCCGGTCCTGCAGGTTCCGCCCGAACTTCTGATGCAGGGACTCATCCGACATATAGGTGATATGCGCTGCCATGCGTGCAACGGCCAGGCCTTTGGTCGGCCGGGTGCCCGCGGAAATATAGCTCCCGCCTTCCCACATCGGGTCGGCCATGATTGCCTGCCGGCCAACCTCGTGGAACGCGATGTTCTGGGACGAGTGGCGCGCGCCGGTGGCAATCGGAACGGCAGCAAAGACCCGCTCCGGGTAGCTCGCAGCCCATTGCAGCACCTGCATGCCGCCCATGGAGCCGCCGACCACTGCGAAAAGCGTGTCGATGCCCAGCTTGTCGATCAGACGGGCCTGCGCCCGGACCATATCGCGGATGGTAACGACGGGCATTTCCAGCGCATAGGGTTTGCCCGTCGCCGGATTGGTCGTCGCAGGTCCTGTCGTGCCCAGGCAGCCGCCAAGAACATTGGAACAGATGACAAAGTAGTGATTGGTGTCGATCGGGCAGCCGGGGCCGACCATACGGGTCCACCAGCCGGACTTCCCGGTGATCGGATTGGTGGAGGCGACATATTGATCGCCCGTCAGCGCGTGGCAGATCAAAACCGCGTTGGACTTGCCGGCATTCAATGTGCCGTAGGTCTCATATGCGATCTGCCAGGGGGCAAGGCTTGTCCCGGCGTCCAGCTCCAGCGGCTCGTCTGCGCTGAAAACCTGCAGTTTGCTGCTCGGCGTGTCCGCTTCCCGAAGGGACAGCTGTACGGTTTCGGTCTCGGAGGTCTCGTTGGTCATGTCCGGTGTCGCGGATCACTCTTGAACGGTTTCATCTCCGGTGCCGGCATCTGCCGCCCGGTGCTGCTCCCCATCGCCCGTTTTGGCCGGTCAGGGAACCATGCACCTAGGGGCGCCAACGCCCGGGTGTCAATGATTTCTTTTGCCTTTGGTCTCTGCCCTGCCTATGAGTAGGCTCCACAAAATCACCTTCGGCCCCGTTTCACGGATGGCTGTTTCACGGACAAGAGGTTCACGGGACACGACATGACAAAGACGAGCAATCGCCCTGCGTCCCTGGACGGGCTGCGTCTGCGAATTGATGAAATCGATGCGCAACTGCATGAGCTCCTGATGGAGCGGGCCCAGATCAGCACCGGCATTGCCGCCGCGAAGCGCGCTGCCGGGATGGATGGGGTTCTGATCCGGCCGGACCGGGAAGCCGAACTGCTGCGCCAGCTGGTCGAGCGGCACGAGGGCGTTCTGCCGCTGATCACCATCGAGCATATCTGGCGCACGATCATCACGGCCTCGGCGCAGATACAGGGTGGCTTCCGCCTGCATCTTGATGGCAGCGCGGATCTTGCGGATATGCTGGATCTTGCAAGACTGAACTATGGTTTCGAGCCGGAGATCCTCGCGGGCAATGATGCGGCTGATGTCGTCGGCGCAGTAGCTGCGTCGGCTGGTGATCTGGGGCTGGTCGCTCTTGAAGACCGTTCGGAATTGCCCTGGTGGCGCGGGCTGAGTGCGGATGGCGCTCAGATCATTGCCCGTCTTCCGTTCCTGATCCTTGATGGCCGTCCTGGAGATATGCCTGCGCTGGTGCTGTCGCGCGCCCTTTCGGAAGACGTTCAGTGCGATACGAAGGTTTATGACGCGCGCTGGAGTGGTGTTCTCCCTGGGGATCTGATGAGCCACGGCGTAGAGGTCATCAGTTTTCACCGGTCAGCGAGTGGTGTTGACGCACTGCTTGCAGTTACGGCCGAGTTGAGCGAAGAGGAAATTCTCAAAGCTTGCGAGGAAGCGGGTGCCGAGCCGGATGTTTTGAGGAATGTCGGTGGCTATAGTGCGCCGATTGATGTTGAAGGCGATGCGGACGACGATTTCGAACCCGCCGCAGCCGAAGGATGACCTTGATGAGTGACGCTACTGCAAAGACTGCCCAGAATGGTTCTGCAAACCGGCCGCAGCCGCGCCCGGGTGTGATGGATATTGCCGCCTATGTGCCGGGCAAGTCCAAGGGAACCCACGGCGTCACCCTGCATAAGCTGTCGTCCAACGAGACACCGCTTGGCGCAAGCCCCAAGGCCAAGGAAGCCTATGCGGAAGTCGCCAAGGCGCTGGAACTTTATCCGGATGGATCTTCCTCCGAGCTCCGCAATGCCATTGCCGAAGTCTATGGCATCAATCCTGACCGGGTCATCTGCGGAGCCGGATCGGACGAAATCCTGAGCATGGTCACCAACGCCTATATGGGCCCCGGTGACGAAGGCATCTACAGCGCACACGGATTCCTCGTTTACGAGATCGCCATTCGTGCGGCGGGCGGTGTGCCGGTTCCGGTTCCGGAACAGAACCTGACCACGGATGTGGACGCAATCCTGGGTGCGGTGACCGGGCGCACCAAGATGGTTTTCCTTGCGAACCCGAACAATCCGACCGGCACCTATATTCCGTTTGAGGAAGTGCGCCGCCTGCACGCCGGTCTTCCCTCCAATGTTGTTCTGGTGCTGGACGCGGCCTATGCCGAATATGTCCGCCGCAACGACTATGAGAGCGGGATGGAGCTGGCTGCGACGGCGGAAAACGTCCTCATGACCCGCACCTTCTCCAAGATCTATGGCCTTGCCAATCTGCGCCTCGGCTGGGGCTTTGGTCCTGCACACATGATCGACGCGATGAACCGCATCCGTGGCCCGTTCAACGTCAGCGGCCCGGCCATGGCTGCCGGTATCGCGGCCGTCAAGGACAAGGCTTTCGTGGAAGCTGCCATCGATCACAATGACAAGTGGCTGCCCTGGGTGACCGCGGAGCTTGAAAAGCTCGGGCTTTCGGTGACGCCGAGCGTTGGCAACTTTGTCCTGATCCATTTCCCGGATCAGGATGGCAAGCGCGCCAAGGATGCGGACGCCTATCTCTCCGAGCGGGGCTGCATCGTGCGGATGGTTGGCAACTACGGCCTGCCCAACTCGCTGCGCATGTCCATTGGGTCGGAAGCCGCCAACAAGGCCTTTGTGTCCCTCATCGCCGAATTTCTCGGCTGAACCTGCACCGGAACGTACACGGAAAAACCATGGCTGACCCGCTGTTCGACCGGCTGACCCTGATCGGGATCGGCTTGATTGGGTCTTCTATCGCGCTTGCTGCCCGCCAGCATGGTCTTGCGAGAGAGATCGTTGTCTCAACCCGCTCGGAGGCGACTTTGCGCCGGGCGGAAGAGCTCAATCTTGGTGACAGCTATTATCTGGATGCGGCTCAGGCTGTTGAAGGGGCGGACCTGGTTATCCTGTGCGTGCCTGTCGGCGCAAATGAAGCGGTTGCCCGCTGGATTGCCCCTGCCCTGAAACAAGGCGCAATCCTGACGGACGTTGGCTCGACAAAGGGATCTGTGCTCCGTCAGGTCCAGCCGCATGTGCCTGAGGGCGTTCATTTCATTCCTGGACACCCGATTGCAGGCACGGAACAATCCGGGCCGGACGCTGGTTTCGCAACGCTGTTCGAAAACCGCTGGTGCATCCTGACACCGGCAGGGGATATTGATCCGGCTGCGATCGAAAAACTAAGCACCTTCTGGCGGGCCTGCGGTTCCAATGTGGATACCATGGATGCCGATCATCACGATCTGGTTCTGGCGATCGTGTCCCACCTGCCGCATATCATTGCCTACAACATCGTCGGCACGGCTGCGGATCTTGAAACGGTGACGAGTTCGGAAGTGATCAAATATTCCGCGTCCGGTTTCCGCGACTTCACCCGTCTTGCTGCCTCTGACCCGACCATGTGGCGGGATATCTGCCTCAGCAACAAGGATGCGATCCTGGAGATGCTGGCGCGGTTCTCGGAGGATCTGTCGGCGCTTCAGCGCGCGATCCGCTGGGGAGACGGAGACGCTTTGTTCGACCTCTTTACCCGGACGCGCGGTATCCGCCGGTCGATCATTGAGGCAGGTCAGGAAACGGATGCGCCAGACTTCGGCCGCCAGAAGAAAGCGCCCTGAAAGTCTGGAACCTGACTGTCTTCAAGCGACGGGATTTGCGGGGACGCTGACTTCAATGGACAGCGAGCTATAGACCGCAGCCGTCTGCTCCACCTGAACCGCTGTCACGGAACTGCTGCTGGCCGTGGAGGCCACGCTGTCCGGCTGCAGGGCGAACTTGTCGAGTGCATCATTGCCCTTTTGCAGATCCGACATGGCCTTCTTCATGTCGTCCTTCTGGTCCTTGTCGTCCTTTTTCATCAGGGTCTTGATCTGATCTGCCACGGCCTTGATCTCCTTGGCGATCTTGCGCAATTCGTCTGCCTGCGCACGTCGGGTCGCCGTGCCGTCATAGCCGGTGCTCGTGGCTTCTTTCTTGGTCAGGGACTTGGACGTGCTGGTGTAGGCGGCAATGACTTCGCGCACGGCGATGGTCGCGGCTATCACCTCCTGGTTCTCACCGGCTGAATTGGCGCCATCCTCACCAGAACCATCTTCATTCGCGCTCTTTTCCCCGTTGCCGTCCTCATCATTGCTTGAGTTCCGGTCAGAGGCCTTTCCTGCGAGTTCTTCAAGCTGCGCAAACCCGGCCGCCAGAACCTCCAGGTCCGCCGGATCCAGGTCATGCCCGAGAAGCGTCTCGATGGCGGCTTCCAGGCTGCCGTCTTCCTGTGCCTCCGGTGTCGCCTGAAGCACGGCGTCTGTTGACTGAATGTTCAGTGCTTCCGTCTGGCTGGCTGCGGAGATCTGGCTTGAGGCCGTCATGGCGTTCGCGCCGGTCAACTGGCCAGCGCTTCCTCCGCTGTCCGAGAGCGACTGCGCGGCAGTCTTGAACTCCTTGGTGATCTGCTTCAGTTCCCGCAGCAGGGCTTTGGCTTGCTGGGGCGTTGCGAACTTGAGGCGCTCTTTCAGCTCGGCAATACGCTTTTTGATTTTCTCGATGCTGTCCTGACGCTGGTTGTCTTTGCTGCTGTCGACGGCCTGCTTCAGCATGTTCCCGACTTCAAGGTCCTTTTCCATGTCTTTCAGGAAATCGCTGGACAGGTTCTTGAAAGGGCCATCCTCCGCAACGGACATGAGTTTTTCACCGAAGGCGCCAATCTGGCGTCCGGATCCGTCATCATCCTGACGGCTTGAGGTTTGCCGTGGTTGCGCGGCAGCATTCCGTATCTGCTGCTCGTAACGGCCAAGCGTGCTGGCTACAGCTGACAACATCACCGCCTCCTGCGGCCTGCAACCTGGGAAATCCTTTCCCAGAGATATTCAACCACTAGAGCGAGCGGATCTTAACAGCTCGTTAATTTCTGGCATTCTGCGGCAGATTCAGCGTGGCATGCGCCTTTGCCGCGGTGAAGCTCAGCGCTAGCTTTTCCGGTCTGCCACGTAAGCTGCGATGGCCGCCAGCGCAGCTGCACGTTCGCCATAGGGGGCAAGCAAGGTGCGTGCTTCGGCCATCAACTGAGCGAGTTCGGTCCGAGTCTCAGAGATGCCAAGCAGTCCGATCAGGGTTGCCTTGCCGGCCGCAGCGTCCTTGCCCGTGGCCTTGCCAACGGTCTCCGGAGTGGCTTCGACGTCCAGCAGATCATCGGCCAGCTGAAAGGCAAGGCCGATAGTCTCGCCAAAACGGGTCATCCGGGTCACGTCGTCCTCCGGTGCATCCGCGAGGATAGCACCCGCACGGCAGGCATAGCGGATCAGCGCGCCTGTCTTCATGGCCTGCAGGGTGCGGATTTCCCGTTCAGTGCGGTCCCGGTTTTCCGATTCCAGATCCAGCATCTGCCCGCCCGCCATGCCGCCTAGGCCGGAGGCACGGGCAAGTTCCCGCGACAGGCGCAGCCGGACGGCTGCGTCGGCATGAACCGCGTCTTCCGCAATCACGTCAAAGGCCATTGTCAGCAGCGCGTCGCCTGCCAGGATCGCGGTTGCCTCGTCAAAGGCCTTGTGCACCGTGGGCTGGCCGCGGCGCAGATCGTCATCGTCCATGGCGGGCAAATCGTCGTGGACCAGCGAATAGCAATGGATGAATTCAAGGGCGGCGCCTGCCAGGGCAGATCCCTTGTCGGTCTCCGTCAGGCCGCGTCCGAACAGAGCCGCAACTTCAACGACAAGAAGCGGGCGCAGGCGCTTGCCGCCGCCCAGTGCCGCATAGCGCATGGCCTGCAGCAGGCGGCTGGGGCGGGCCGTTTCCTGCTCCAGCGGATCGGGAGACAGCAGAGTTTGCAGGACGTGCTCGATCTGATCGGCCCGGACTTTCAAAAGCTGCTTGATGTCTATGGTCACGTGGGGCTCCGCAGGTTGCCATGCATGAGGAGGAGGGAAAAGGCCTGCACCTTTGCCTTCCCTGATGCCAAACAGCGCTCCGGTCAAGGCCCAGCCCCCCGTTTTCAGGGGCCGAAAGTGAAATCGGAGCCGGGAACTGGCCAATGTGCTTTGTGTCGCGCAGCATATCGGGTAAGGGAGGACAAAGGGCCGCAGACAAAGTGGGGCCGAGATTGGGGGAACTTAGCGGACATGGCCCGTGCCCGATGGCTCTTCGGCTCCTTGCGCGATGCTGGCAGCCTGCGCTTCTGGCGGAGGCTTGCCGTCCGGCTTCTGATCCTGGCGATTGTTCTTCCTGTCTTTCTGACTGTGCTCTATTCGGTCGTTCCGCCTATCAGCACCCTCATGATCGGGCGCTATGCCCAGCTGCTGTGGGTGGACCGGCAGTGGCGTCCGCTGGAGGATATTTCTCCCAATCTTGTGCGCTCTGTCATCACGTCCGAGGACAGCGGCTTCTGTACGCATGGCGGGGTCGAGTGGGAAGCGCTGCAAAAGCAGGTGGACGTTCTTCTGAATGAAGGCGAAAGCCCCCGCGGCGCCAGCACTCTGACCATGCAGACGGCGAAGAACCTGTTTCTGTGGGGTGACCGCAGCTATGTCCGCAAGGCGCTGGAAATTCCGCTGGCGATGCTTCTGGACGCGGTTCTGACCAAGCGGCGCATCATGGAGATCTATCTCAACATCGCAGAATGGGGCGAAGGGATCTTCGGTGCGGAAGCCGCGGCGCAGGCCTGGTACGGCGTTCCGGCAAAGGACTTGACCCGCGAACAGGCCGCCCGGCTCGCCACGGCCCTGCCAAATCCGCTTGGGCGGAACCCTGCAAAACCCTCGTCTGGGCACCGCAGGCTTGCAGCGACGAACCTTTCCAGAGTAAACAAGGCCGGGCCGATTTTCGGCTGCGTTCTGGATAAGTGACAATCAGCTGCTGGGGCCGCTAGAGCGGTCTTCTGGCGGGGGCAAGAAAATTTGCTCTTTGGGCTGGCAAATCCTGTGCGTTGCCTGTATAACCCCGCCCATTCCAACACGCTGCGTGATGCCACGCCCCGGGCTTTCCCGGTCCGGGCCGCGCGACTATGGACCACGGAGAAGAACAAAATGGCCGTTCCGAAGAGAAAAACCTCGCGCATGAAGCGCGGTTTTCGCCGTTCTACGGACGCCCTGAAGCAGCCGGCTTACGTTGAGGACAAGGATTCGGGCGAACTTCGCCGTCCGCATCACGTTGACCTGAAGAGCGGTATGTACCGGGGCCGTCAGATCCTTGCTGTCAAGGACGACGCCTGAGGTTCAGGGTTGCCGAATGGCAAACAGATCAAGGCCGGCCCTTTGGGGTCGGCCTTTTTCATGTCTAGATGCTGGTTGAAGACTGCCAATTGACCTCACAGGGCCTAGTTTCCCTGAAGACCGTTGCCCCAAGGCCAAATCCCCGGAGGGAAATCCCATGCGTTTCATCCTGTCGCTGCCGCTCACTCTGATCCCGCTGATCGCCTACAACGTGATTGTGTTTGGGAGCGGGGCAGACGCACCGGCCTGGCAAGAACAGGTATTCGCGGTTCAGATGGTGTCGGGCGCCCAGTTTCAGCTTTTGCTGGGGGATGTGCTTCTGACCTTCGCGCTGGTTCTGCTGTTTGCGGAAATGCTGAAGGCGACGCGCACGGGCTCTGCTGCCCTGATGGACCACATCCTGTCCATGCTGGTGTTCGTGGCCTATCTGGTGGAATTTCTGATCGCCGCACCAGCGGCAACCTCCATCTTCTTCATCCTGATGGTTATCGCCTTGATCGATGTGATCGCAGGCTTTTCGATCACCATCTCCGGCGCCCGCCGGGATGTGGCCTTCGGTCACGACGACCGTTGATGGCAGCTGAAAGTCAGTCTTCCTTGGCTTCGTCCATGAGGGCGTAGCGCTGAATGAGCGGAAGCTGGGTCAGGGTGAACGCCAGGGTGATCGGCATCATGCCGAAAACCTTGAAACTGACCCAGAAGTCCGTCGAGAAATTGCGCCAGACAATCTCGTTGATGGCGGCGAGAACGAAGAAGAAGATCCCCCAGCGGAAGGTCAGCTTGCGCCAGCCCTCTTCCGACAGCTTGAAGGCGCTGTCGAAGACATAACCCAGAAAAGACTTTTCGAACACCAGGCCGCCGAGCAGCACGGCGCCGAACAGGCAGTTGACGATGGTCGGCTTCAGTTTGATGAACAGGTCATCATGCAGCCAAAGTGTCAGAGCGCCGAAGACCAGAACAACCACGCCGGTCACCATCGGCATAATCGGCAGGCGGCGGGTTAGCCAGTAGGACACGGCAAGCGAGATGGTGATGGCGACCATGAAGGCGGCTGTCGCCAGAAAAATCGGTTTGCCGAGGGATTGCAGCGCCGGGAAAAGCTGGACGATCTGCTCGCCCCGGGCATTGAATAGGAAGAAGACGGCCAGCGGTCCGAGTTCCAGTGCGAGTTTGAGAAGGGGCGGGAGCTCCTTGCGGGCTGGATCGTTCGGATCGCGTTCAAATTCCATGTGCCGGATTGGCCTCTTGTCTGAGAAAAGGGACCGGTTCATTCTCTGTGCCTCAATCGAGATGACTAAAGAACTACCGGATTTGTGTATATAGGTAGGTGAGCGTCTTTCCCGAAGCAACTCTGGACGTGGCCGTGAGATCAAGAACCCTCAGTTTCAAGTTTTTGGCTTTTTGCTTTTTGCTAGAATGTGCCGGGTCTTTCCTGGCGGGCTTGCAATTGGCTCACGCGGCCGCCGCGACGGAAATTTCTTGGGATGCCCTGGTTGATCCGGTCAAGGGACAGTTCGACGATCCATTCGAAGCCTTGTCATCCTCGCAGTTACGCTCCCTCGGCATCGTCCTGCGGTCCCGGCAGGCGCTGAAAGGTGGTGCGCTCAGTGACGGGGAACGTCGGCAGGTCCAGTTCGAGCTGGACCGTCACGAGGTCCTCTTGCAGGTCGCGGGCGTGGATATTGACGGACTGCTGAGCCAGCGGGAAGATGTGGCGCGGAAGAAGGCGGCTGCCTCACTGGCGGCAAATCCGGCGCTTGAAAATGAGACAGTGAAACTAAAGGGCTTTGTCATTCCGCTGTTTAATGAAGCCGGGAAGGATCTTGGGGGCTATTTCGTTCCAGAGGCGGGCATGTGCAGCCACCTGCCGCCACCTCCCCCAAATCAAATGATCTATTATCCGCCAGGAAGCGGCTGGGAAGGGGCATATGTCTATCAGTCGGCCGAGTTGCAAGGGCGTCTCAAGAGAGAGTTGGCCCGTCAGGAGATCTCATTGCTGGACGGCCGTGTCGAAATGATTTCGGCATGGGTAATGGCGGTCGATTCCGCGACGGCCCTGGACGAGCCGGAGGACACACCGCAACAGCGCTCCTTCAGCCTGTTCTCCCGCATGAAGCAATACCTGACCAATGGCGGGACCTCGGAGCCACAACAATAGGCTGAATCAAAAGGTGCAGAAAAGAAAAGGCCGGAGCCCACCGCTCCGGCCTTCGATTTGCCGGTCGAAGGTGTTGTTTGAGCCTATTATGTTGATCTGCATTCACAAAACAGGCCCAAACTCTTCGTTCCAAAACCGTCAAACGCTTTTGGAAGATGCGCCTTAGCCGTTGGCGATATATTGACCGCCGTTGATGGTCATCACAGCGCCGGTCATGAAGGCGGCGGCGTCGGAGGCCAGGTAGACAACGGTCTGGGCGATTTCTTCCGGATGGCCGAGACGGCCGACGGGAATGCCGGAGATGATCGAGGTCAGGACCTTTTCCGGCATGGCGGCGACCATGTCCGTGTTGATGTAGCCCGGGCACACGCAGTTGACGGTGATACCCTTGAAGGCATTTTCCTGCGCCAGCGCCTTGGTGAAGCCGATCACACCCGCCTTGGCTGCGGAGTAATTGGCCTGACCCATCTGGCCCTTCTGGCCGTTGATCGAGGAAATGTTGATGATGCGGCCGTAGGAGCGGGCGCGCATGCCTTCGATGACCGGGCGGGTCATGGTGAACATGCTGTCCAGATTGGTGGACATCACGTCGCGCCACTGGTCGAAGCTCATCTTGTGGAACATGCCGTCGCGGGTGATGCCGGCGTTGTTCACGAGCACATCGACCGGACCCAGATCCGCTTCGACCTTCGCGATGCCTGCGGCGCATTCTTCCGGATGAGCGACATCCCACTTGTAGACATGGATACCGGTCTCGGCTTTGAAAGCTTCTGCCTTTTCGGTGTTGCCGTGATATGTGGCGGCGACCGTGTAGCCTGCTGCCTTCAGACCGCGGGAAATGGCTTCCCCGATACCGCGTGTTCCCCCGGTAACCAGTGCGACCTTGCTCATGTCTTCCTCCTAAAACTCAATTCTGGCGTCCGGTTGTCCGGATCGTCCCCTCATTGCATGTTGTGACAGATGGGCCATTGGAGCGCTGCCTTTCCGCAGCGCTCCGTCTGAACCGGTTGGTAAAAGGTTGAAAAATCAGCGCTCCAGGCACATGGCGACGCCCATGCCACCGCCGATGCAAAGTGTTGCAAGGCCCTTCTTCGCGTCCCGGCGGCCCATTTCATGGAGCAGCGTGACGAGGATACGGGCACCGGATGCGCCGATCGGGTGGCCAATCGCAATCGCGCCGCCATTGACGTTCACGATGTCCGTGTTCCAGCCCATGTCCTTGTTCACGGCGCAGGCCTGAGCGGCGAAGGCTTCGTTGGCTTCCACGAGATCAAGATCCGCAGCAGACCAGCCAGCCTTTTCCAGAGCCTTGCGGGAGGCTGGGATCGGACCGGATCCCATCAGCGCCGGATCGACGCCGGCGGTGGCCCAGGAGGCGATGCGGGCCAGCGGGGTCAGGCCGCGCTTGGCAGCTTCTGCCGCGCTCATGATCAGAAGAGCTGCGGCACCGTCATTGATGCCGGAGGCGTTGCCTGCAGTTACCGAGCCGTCCTTGGTGAAGGCCGGGCGCAGCTTGGCGACGCTGTCCAGGGTCGCGCCGTGGCGGATGTACTCGTCGTCTTCCACCACGGTGTCGCCCTTGCGGCCCTTGATGGTGACGGCGGTGATTTCGTCCTTGAACTTGCCGGCCTTCTGCGCAGCTTCGGCCTTGTTCTGGGAGCTAACTGCGAATTCGTCCTGCTGATCGCGGGAAATCTGCCATTTTTCAGCAACGTTTTCAGCGGTCTGGCCCATGTGGTAGCCGTTGAACGCGTCCCACAGGCCGTCCTTGATCATGGTGTCGATGAGCTTGAAGTCACCCATCTTGTAGCCTGCGCGCATCGGAGCGCAGTGCGGCGAGAGCGACATGTTTTCCTGGCCGCCCGCGAGCATGATTGTTGCGTCGCCGCACATGATCTGCTGCGCGGCGATGGCCACAGTGCGAAGGCCTGAGCCGCAGACCTGGTTAAGGCCCCAGGCGGTTGCGCTTTCGGAAATGCCGGCGGCAATGGCGGCCTGGCGTGCAGGGTTCTGGCCCGAACCTGCGGTCAGGACCTGACCGAAGACCACTTCATCGACTTCGCTGCCGGAAACGCCAGCCTTTTCGAGGGCGGCTTTCAGCACGATCGCACCCAGTTCATGTGCGGGGGTATTGGCAAATGATCCGTTGAAAGTGCCGACGGGTGTGCGGGTTGCACTAACAATCACGACATCGGTGGAAGCGCTCATCATAGGTCTCCGGTTTTCCTCCTGGACAGTTTCTTTACCCGCAAGGGTTGAATCCGTTTGCGGCAAGACACTTTCCTTAGGGAGACTAGAAACCGTGGTAAAGGCCAAGTCAACAGCATTGGCACGTATGAGGGCAGCGTTTTTTGCGCGGCGCATCATCCTTTCAGTGCTCCGCACGAAAAGGCTGGTAAGACCCGCACCGAATGGCTTAGTCTGAACGAATGGAGGAGGCGGCGGCTGGCTAGAACAGCTTGTCGTCAAACGGGAACTTGCCGCGAGGCTCCTGGAAATGGAAGACGGGAATGGCAAAGACCAACGAGCCAACGATCATCAAGAAATACGCTAACCGGCGTCTCTACAACACAGGCACCAGCACCTATGTGACGCTGGAAGATCTGGCGGTGATGGTGAAGGGGGAAGAGGACTTCATCGTCTATGATGCGAAATCGGGCGATGACATCACCCGGTCCGTTCTGACCCAGATCATCTTCGAGCAGGAAGGCAAGGGGCAGAACCTTCTGCCCATCAAGTTCCTGCGCCAGCTGATCCGCTTCTACGGGGACAGCATGCAAGGACTGGTCCCGAGCTTCCTGGAGTTTTCCATGAGCTCGCTGACGAAAGAGCAGGACAAGCTGCGCTCGCAGATGACTGATGCTTTCGGCGCCACTGCCTTCGAGGCCATCGAGGATCAGGTCAAGCGGAACACCGAGATGTTCGAGCGGGCCATGAAGATGTTCATGCCCTTTTCGACCGGCACTGATTCGGCCCCCTCGGCCACCCAGCAGCGTTCGGCAGCCTCTTCCGGTCAAGCGTCGGCTTCCGATCTGGATGACATGAAGCGCCAGCTGTCTGAAATGCAGGCGAAAATCAACGCTCTCAGCGATAAGTCCTGACACTTGGCACTTGCGGGCCACTGCGGATCGCCGCCGTGGCCTCAGTTCCTTGCCAGGGGGTGGGCGCTTTCCACCAGTTCCCGCAACCGCTCATCCAGAACATGCGTGTAGATCTGCGTGGTCGAAATGTCCGCGTGGCCAAGGAGTTGTTGCACCACCCGCAAGTCCGCTCCGTTCTGCAGCAGGTGGGATGCGAAGGCATGGCGCAGAACATGGGGTGAGACCTTGGCCGGGTCGATCCCGGCCTGGATTGCCAGATCCTTGAGATCCCTTGCAAAGGCCTGACGGGTAAAATGTCCGCTTTCGCCATGAGAGGGAAAGAGCCAGGGGCTGTTGGCGTAAACCCCCGCCGCAGTCCGTTCGCTCACATAGGCCCTCATGGCGGCCTGGGCCGGATGCGACAGCGGCACGAGCCGGTCCTTGCCACCCTTGCCCCGGATCTCGATCAGCCGGGCGTCCTTGCGGGCGGCGGACACTGGCAAGGACACCAGCTCCGAAACGCGCAGGCCCGAGGCATACAAAACCTCAAGCAGTGTATAGAGCCGGTGCGCCCGCATGCGGGCGGCATCGCTGGCATGCCAGCCGCCTGTCTGGGCCTGTGCCGTGGAGATCAGCTGGTCGACTTCCTCCAAAGACAGGACCTTGGGCAAGGACTGCCGTTTCTTTGGCGACGACAGCGTGCGTGTCGGATCGTCTTCCCGCTGGCCTTCCGCATAGAGAAACTTGAAGAACTGGCGCAGGGCGGACAGCCGCCGGGCCTGGGAGGTGGCTGCGAAGCCGCGATTGGTGAGATCGCTGAGATAGGCGGAAATATCGGACTGGCTTGCCTTGGATGGCGCGGTTCTGCCGAGAAACTCCGCGAAGTCCTCAAGATCGCGCCGGTAGCTGTCCAGCGTGTTCTGCGCTGCGCCGCGCTCGGCAGCCAGCATCTCCAGAAAGCTCTCGCAGGCGTAATCGGTTGCCAATTGCTGCCTAGCGGCCAAAGCCGTCCTTCTTGATCCGGACCGTGTATTCCCGCTCGCCAGGTTGAACCAGATTGGCCAGCGCATAGACCGCGCCGTAGCCAATCGCGCCGATCAGCACGAGCGCCAGGATCAGTCGGGTCAGGGTTGGCACGGTTCGAAAGTCTCCACCTGGCGAATCACACAGCCCCAGTGTTCCGCGCTGCTTGCCCAGGTGCAAGGCATCAGGAACCGCTACGGCAGGATTGACTTGTGATCGTGGCTGGTTTCTTTCGGTCAGCCAGCTTTCTTTTTGGGCGAATATGCTAAAAAGCCGCCATGACACATCAAAGTGACCTTTCCCTTGGCCTGGACGGCCAAACTCCGGAAACGGCCGGGGCCGGAACCGCAGAGCTGCTTACGGCTCTCGGCAAGCGGTCCATTGTTCTCGTCGGTATCATGGGATCAGGCAAATCAACCGTTGGCCGGCGGCTCGCGCAGCGGCTGGGATTGTCCTTTGTCGATGCCGATACGGAGATCGAGAAGGCCGCCAACATGACCATCTCGGAAATCTTCGCCAGTCACGGCGAGGCCTATTTCCGCAGTGGCGAGGAACGGGTGATTGCCCGTCTGCTTCAGCAGGGGCCGCAGATCCTGGCAACGGGGGGAGGCGCCTTCATGAGCAAAACGACCCGTGAGGCGATCCGTGAGAATGGTGTCTCCGTTTGGCTGAAGGCTGATCTGGATACGGTGATGGCAAGGGTCCGTAAGCGGGCAAACCGTCCCCTTCTGCAAAATCCGGATCCGGAGGGTACAATGCGCGCGCTTCTGGCCACCCGCGATCCCGTTTACGCTCAGGCAGACCTGACCGTCTATTCCCGTGATGTTCCTCACGAGGTGGTCATGGAAGAAATCATCAGAGCACTTATATCAAGGCTCGCATCCGGCACGGTTTCCGTTGCCGGGACATCCGGTATTTGAAGGCAGGCTATGACCGATACGATTTCCCAAGCAGGCTCCGATTTGTCCCCGATCCAGACTGTGTCTGTCGATCTGGGGGACCGCAGCTATGACATCGAGATCGGTCGCGGCCTTCTGGAAACGGCGGGCGAACGGATTGCCGCAGTGCGTCCAGGCGCAAGGCTGGCGGTGATCACCGACGAGACGGTCGAGAAACTGCATCTGAAGACACTGCAGGCAAGCCTGGCCGAATCTGGCATCGACCATGCCGTCATGACGGTGCCTGCGGGGGAGTCTTCAAAGCGGTTCTCTGAGTTCGAACGCCTATGCGATGAAGTGCTGGGTGCGCGATTGGAACGTAATGATGCGATTGTGGCGCTGGGCGGCGGTGTCGTTGGCGACCTCTCCGGTTTTGTTGCTGCTTCGGTCCGCCGCGGAATGGATTTCATCCAGATCCCAACCACGCTTCTGTCGCAAGTGGACAGTTCTGTCGGTGGCAAGACAGGCATCAACTCCCGTCATGGCAAGAATCTGATTGGCGCGTTCCATCAGCCGGTTCTGGTTCTGGCCGACACCGGGATCTTGGACACGCTGCCGCTTCGCGACTTCCGGGCCGGCTATGCGGAAGTGGCCAAGTACGGGCTTCTCGGCGATGAACCGTTCTTTGCCTGGCTCGAAGCGAACTGGAAGGCTGTGTTTGCCGGTGGACCTGAGCGGGATGAAGCCGTCGCGCGTTCCTGTCAGGCCAAGGCCGATGTGGTGGCCGCCGATGAGCGGGAGTCCGGGCGCCGGGCACTTCTCAATCTCGGCCATACATTCGGCCATGCTCTGGAATCCGCCGTCGAGTACGAGACGGCGCGTCTGGTTCACGGCGAAGGCGTCTCCATCGGCATGATGCTGGCCCATGAATTCTCCGAGCGCCTGGGGCTGATCGATACCGCAGTGGTCGAAAGGGTCGAAAAACATTTGACGGATGCCGGACTACCGATCCGCATGTCGCAGATCCCCGGACAGCTGCCTCCTGCCGGTACCCTCATGGATATCATCGCTCAGGACAAGAAAGTCTCCCGTGGCAATCTGACCTTCATTCTGACCCGGGGCATTGGGTCCGCTTTTGTCGAAAAGGGCGTTGATCCGGCTCTGGTTCACGAATTCCTGGTGGAGAAATTGTCCTCATGAGTGAAGCAACCCTCTGGCTCGCCATCGGGGCAATCCTCATTCTGCTGATCCTGTCCGGCTTTTTCTCCGGGTCGGAGACGTCGCTGACGGCAGCCTCGCGCGCCCGCATGCATCAGATGGAAAAGAACGGTGACCGCAGGGCTGCCCTCGTCTCCAGACTGATTGCAGCTCGTGAGCGGCTGATCGGGGCCCTGCTCCTCGGCAACAATCTGGTCAATATTCTTGCCTCGTCTCTGGCGACCAGCGTGTTCCTGCATCTCTTCGGCGATGCTGGCGTTGCCATTGCGACGCTGGTCATGACCTTCCTGGTGCTGATTTTCGCGGAAGTGCTGCCCAAGACCTGGGCCATCTATGCGCCGGAGCGCTTTGCCCTGGCCGTTGCCCCGATCGTGCGGATTGTTGTTGCGGTCTTCGGTCCTGTCGTTGTGACCGTTGAGGCTATCGTACGCGTGCTCCTGCGGATGGTTGGGGTCAATGTGGATGATGATGCATCGGCTCTGTCCGCTCATGAAGAGCTGCGCGGCACTGTGGATCTGCAGCATAAGGAAGGCGGGCTGGTGAAGGCCGAGCGCGACCGTATCGGCGGTCTGCTGGACCTTGCCGAGCTGGAAGTGTCGGACGTTATGGTTCACCGGACCAACATGGTGGCGCTGAACGCGGATGAGGATCTGCCGAAGCTGGTGGAGGCCGCGCTGGCCTCGCCCTATACCCGCCTGCCCCTGTGGCGCGGGGAAAGCGACAATTTCGTCGGTGTCCTGCACTCGAAGGATCTGCTGCGCGCGCTCTATGCCGCAGGTGGTGACAGCGAGAAGCTGGAGATCACCCAGATCATTTCCCAGCCCTGGTTCGTGCCGGACACCACGAGCCTTCAGGATCAGCTCAATGCCTTCCTGAAGCACAAGGCGCATTTCGCGCTGGTGGTGGATGAGTACGGTGAAGTGATGGGTCTTGTCACCCTTGAGGACATTCTGGAAGAGATCGTTGGCGAGATCGCCGATGAGCATGACGTCGAGCTGGAGGGCGTGCGTCCGCAGGCAGATGGGTCTGTGATTGTCGACGGGTCTGTGCCGATCCGCGACCTGAACCGGGCGACCGACTGGACCCTGCCGGACGATGAAGCCACGACGATTGCCGGTCTGGTGATCCACGAAGCACGGATGATTCCTGAAGAACGCCAGATCTTCACGTTCCACGGCTTCCGTTTCACGGTCCTGCGGCGGGAAAAGAACCGGATCACCCGCCTAAGGATCATGCCGCTGAGCCAGCTCAAGATGCAGCAGGCTCCGGCTTTGGTACCGGCTGCGCAAGGAACCGCGGCAGCTGGAGCCGTGCGCAGCTAGCTTACTGCTTTTCAGCCGTTTTAAGCGGTGCCGGAAACCCTGGCCGCACGGGGATCCGGCTCTTCCGGAGAGCGGGCCTCGATGGCGAGCGCATGAACACCGCCGGCAATTTCCTCGGAGAGGAGATCGTTGATCGTGCGGTGGCGGTTCACGCGGGACATTCCGGTGAAAGTGCTGGAGACAACACGCACCCGGAAGTGGGTTTCGCCGCCTTCCCGCCAGCCGCCATGGCCTTTGTGGCGATCGGATTCATCGATGACATCCAGTTCGGCTGGCGAGAGCGCAGCGGTCAGCTTGGACAGGATCTGGTCTTTAATGCTCATGGATCTGTTTTGATCTCTTCCGCGGCCCATCGTCAAGCACGGGCTATCTGTTTTGGTTTGTGTCCAGCGGGAACGGCTGGGCTGGAAATTGTCGCAATCGGCGTCTAGAAAGCCCAATCCCACAGTTTGGTTCTGTTAGAAGCTTGTCCGGCTTCGTCCCTCTACCCATAATCGGCGTCATGAAACTGGATTCCAAAATCTTTGACCGGATACGTGTGAAGCCCGACAAGGAGCGGGTGCAGGAGGATCTGTATCCGTCCTGCGAGCATCCGGGCTGTCAGCGTCCTGCGCCCCACAAGGCGCCGAAGGGCCGCGACCGTGAAGGTCAGTATTTTCACTTCTGCATTGATCACGTGCGGGAATACAACAAGTCCTACAATTATTTCGCCGGTATGCCCGACGATGACGTTCACGCTTATCAGCGGGATTCCCTCACCGGGCACCGGCCCACGTGGAAAATGGGCGTCAACCGTCAGGCGGCGGACGGGCCGGATGGCTTCGACCCGCGCGAGAACATGCGCGCCAATGCAAGCCGCCGTGCGGATGCGACTCAAAGATCGCGTCAACGCAAGCTTCTAGCCCTTGAAAAACGTTCCCTGGATGTGCTCAATCTAGGGGAAACGGCCCGAGGGGCTGAAATCAAGGCGCGCTACAAAGAACTAGTCAAACTGAACCACCCGGATGCCAATGGCGGTGACCGCTCTTGCGAGGATCGTCTGCGGGAAATCATTCAGGCCTATAATGTCCTGAAGAAAGCCGGTTTCTGTTAGGGTTTCTGTGTCCTGCCGGACAAGATCCGCTAACATCCTTCAATCGACCGATCTGATCCCGCCGGGTGCCCGCCCGGGGATGGACCGGTCCGGTCCGCATTCCCCCTGCGGGCTCCTTCCCCAACATCCCGCGCGGCACTGCCGCGGCAGCGGAGGAAAAATGACTGAGATGACGAACACGGCTGGAAGCATGCCGGATATCGAGATTTCCGTTGAAGAGGTTTTCGGCTTCAAGACTGATCTCAAGGTTCCCGCGTTTTCGACCGCTTCCGAGCATGTGCCTGAAGCCGATCCGGACTATCTGTTCGACCGTGCGACCACCCTCGCCATTCTTGCCGGTTTTGCGCATAACCGGCGCGTCATGGTCACCGGCTACCACGGGACCGGCAAGTCGACCCATATCGAGCAGGTCGCCTCGCGCCTCAACTGGCCCTGTATCCGCGTCAATCTCGACAGCCATATTTCCCGTATCGATCTGGTGGGCAAGGATGCCATCGTCCTGAAGGACGGCAAGCAGGTCACCGAATTCCGGGATGGCATTCTGCCTTGGGCCTATCAGCACAATGTGGCGCTTGTGTTCGATGAATATGACGCAGGCCGTCCGGACGTGATGTTCGTGATCCAGCGTATCCTGGAATCCTCAGGCCGTCTGACCCTGCTCGACCAGTCGCGCGTGATCCGTCCTCACCCGGCGTTCCGCCTGTTCGCGACAGCCAACACGGTCGGTCTTGGTGATACCTCGGGCCTCTATCACGGCACACAGCAGATCAACCAGGCTCAGATGGACCGCTGGTCGATCGTCTCGACCCTGAATTACCTGCCGCATGACAATGAAGTGGACATCGTCCTGTCCAAGGCCAAGCACTTCCAGAAGGCGGAAGGCCGGACGATCGTCTCCAAGATGGTCCGCCTCGCCGACATGACCCGCAAGGCCTTCATCAACGGCGACCTGTCCACGGTGATGAGCCCGCGTACCGTGATCACCTGGGCTGAAAACGCCCTGATCTTCGGCGATGTCGGGTTCTCGTTCCGCCTGACCTTCCTCAACAAGTGTGATGATATGGAGCAGGCGCTCGTTGCCGAGTTCTATCAGCGCTGCTTTGGTGAGGAATTGCCGGAGTCTTCGGCCAACATCGTGATGGCCTGATGCTCTGATGGCTGAGGTCCGGGTAGACAGCCGGCACGAACTGGTCAAGGAGGCGGTCCGCTCTGGTCTGATCGCCTTCAACAACGGGTATCTGCCGGCAGACCGGGATGTCCGGCCAATCACCCTGTCGGTTTGCGACGGGGACCGTATTGCCGGCGGGCTATGCGCGAGCGCGTCCGTCAACTGGGTTTTCATCGACCTGCTCTGGGTCGACGACGCCTACCGCGGCCAGGGCTTCGGAACGGAGCTTCTGAGGCAGCTAGAGGAGCAGGCGCTGCGCCTGGGCCTGAAGCATGTCTACCTGGACACTTTCGGTTTTCAGGCAGCCGGTTTTTATGAAAAGCTCGGATATCGGGAGTTCGGGCGGCTCGATGACTTCCTTGCGGGTTATGACCGAATCTGGATGAGAAAAGACCTATGACGCTTTCCAACAGCAGGCCAAACCAATCGGCCCAAGCCCGGTCTGAACCCTTCAAGCAGGCCGTTTCCGGCACGATCCGCGCCATGTCCGGCGAGGCGGATCTGGAAATCCTGTTCACGGGCGACCGGCCTGGCCTGTCTGGCAGCACCGTGCGCCTGCCCGATGCGTCCCGCAAGCTGACCGAGCGGGACGTTGCGATCACGCGCGGACTGGGCGACTCGATCGCTCTCAAGCTTGCCTGCCATGATGCCAAGACCCATGCCCGCAAGCAGCCGTCCGCACCTGAGGCCCGCGCGATCTATGACGCGGTTGAACAGGCGCGGTGCGAAGCGCTGGGCGCGCTCCGGATGGATGGTGTTGCGGGAAACCTCACAGCGATGCTGGACGACCGGTACCGCAAGGCAAATGCGCCGGACATTACAAGCCGCGAAGACGCGCCGCTTCATGATGCCATTGCACTCATGGTGCGCGAGCGCCTGACGGGCGCGCCACCGCCCGAAAGCGCTGCGAAGCTGGTCGACATGTGGCGCAGCTGGATCGAGGACAAGGCCGGTGAGGCTCTTGACCGGATGGTCCCGCGTGTTGAGAACCAGACGGATTTCGCAGCCCAGATCCACGACCTTCTGAAGGCGCTGGATATGGCGGACGAGATCGGTGATCGGGACGAGACCGAAGACCCGGAGCAGAGCCAGGACGACGGCAACAACGACGAAAGTGAAACCGGCGCCGAGGGCGAAGAAGATGCCGGTCAGGAGCAGTCCGAGCCTCAGGACATGGAAATGTCCGGCGAGGAGCAGGACGCGGGCGAGACCGAAGGCGCCGATTCAGACATGGAAGAGATGTCCGAGCAGGACATGACCGACCAGGCGGAGGACGCTGGCGAAAGCATGCGCGAGGACCATCCGTTCTCGAACCGCCCGCCCGTATCCGACTACAAGGCCTTCACGACCCAGTTCGATGAGACCGTCACAGCCGAGGATCTTTGCGATATTGCCGAGTTGGACCGTTTGCGCGGGTTCCTCGACAAGCAGCTGACCAATCTTCAGGGCGCGGTTGCCCGGCTTGCCAACCGGCTGCAGCGCAAGCTGATGGCCAAGCAGAACCGCTCCTGGGATTTCGATCTTGAGGAAGGCCTGCTGGACACGGCGCGGCTGACCCGTGCCGTTACCGATCCGATGTCACCGCTGGCTTTCAAGCAGGAACGCGACACGAATTTCCGCGACACAGTAGTGACGCTGTTGATCGACAATTCCGGCTCCATGCGTGGCCGTCCGATCACAGTGGCAGCGACTTGTGCCGACATTCTGGCCCGGACGCTGGAGCGCTGCGGCGTGAAGGTGGAAATTCTCGGCTTCACCACCAAGGCCTGGAAGGGCGGCCAGTCCCGTGAGGCCTGGCTCGCCGCCAACAAGCCTGCGTCGCCGGGCCGCCTGAACGACCTGCGCCACATCATCTACAAATCCGCCGATGCGCCCTGGCGCCGTGCCCGCCGCAACCTCGGTTTGATGATGCGTGAAGGGCTGCTCAAGGAGAATATCGACGGCGAGGCGCTGACCTGGGCTCACGAGCGTCTTCTGGGCCGTCCGGAGCAGCGCCGGATCCTGATGATGATCTCGGATGGTGCTCCGGTTGATGACTGCACGCTGTCGGTCAATCCGGGGAACTATCTGGAGCGGCACCTGCGCCATGTGATCGAGGAGATCGAAAACCGGTCTCCGGTGGAATTGATCGCTATCGGTATCGGTCACGACGTGACCCGCTACTACAAGCGCGCGGTGACCATCGTCGATGCAGAAGAACTGGCCGGTGCCATGACCGATCAGCTTGCGGATCTGTTCGACGACGAGGTTGCGCCGGCGAAAGGCCGGGGCCGGAAGCGCCGCCGCGCCGGTGGGGGAGGCCGATGAGACGAGCGGCCATGGGTTTGCGGCTCAAGGCTGCGGCCTTTTCGGTCCTGCTTTTCCCGCTCTCCCCGTTCTCCGGGGCTTCGGCACAGGATATCCTGACGGCTGCCGCGCCGGTGACGGTGAAGACGGAGCCGGTCAAGTCGTTTCAGGTTGGCCGGGACAATGATCAGTTCGGAAAGCTGACCTACCTCGGCGGCATGGAGCTGATTTCCGCCGACCGGAACGTCGGCGGCTTGTCGAGCCTGATCAGTCTCAAGGGCGGGTCAGAGTTCCTCGCTGTGACCGACAATGGCCTCTGGTTTGCCGCAACAGTCGAGCAGGACGCTGACGGGCGTCCGTTGGGTCTCAGCAACACGCGCTACACGCCGCTGATCCAGGCATCCGGCAAACCCTTCAACGGTCATTACGGCAGCGATACGGAAGCGATGACCCTGGATGGCGCGTCCCTTCTCGTGTCTGCCGAGGGTGTCAACCGGATCTACCGCTTTCCCTGGCCCCTGACGACCGGCAAGGAACCGGTGACCGGCGAGATCAAGGTTTCCCCTGCAATTTCGGAGCTTCGCAGTTCCAAGGGCATGGAAACGATGGCCATGGCCCCTGCGGGCACGCCGCTTGCCGGTACGCTGGTGGTTGTGGGCGAGCGGGGCCCGGGCGATGCGGATGACCTGCCGGGATTTCTGCTGCGCGATGGCAAGTGGGAGCGGTTCACCGTCGCCCGCTCAGACCGTTTTGATGCGACCGACGGAGCGTTTCTGCCGGACGGGGACTTTCTGCTGCTGGAGCGGCGCTTCAATCTCCGGGATCTGGTCGGAATGCGCATCCGGCGCTTTGCTGCCGCGGATCTGGTTCCCGGTGCCCGTGTCACGGGAGAAGTGCTGCTGGAGGCGGACTACGGCTATCAGATCGACAACATGGAAGGTCTTGCCGTTCACGTGAATGAAAAGGGCCAGACGATCCTGACCCTTCTCTCCGATAACAACCGGTCTCTGTTGCAGCGTACGCTGCTTCTGCGCTTCCGTCTGGACGGCTAAGCGGTCTCAGCTCCGGCTTGCCGTTGCCACGCGCAGGGCCAGTCCGGCAAACACCGATGCCAGCAGATATTGCGGCAGCTTCTTGAGGCGGTTCAGCCCGCCCAGACGGTTGCGGATCTCGTGGCTCAGCAGGACTACCGTCCCGTTCACCAGCAGTCCGGTGGCGTTCAGGATTGCTGCCAGGATCAGTGTCTGCAAGGCAATCGAGCCTGCCTCCGGTTTCAGGAACTGCGGGAAAAGGGCCAGCATGAACAGCGCCATCTTCGGGTTTAGAAGGTTCGTCAGAAGCCCTTCCATGAAAATCCGGCGATAGGACATTCGCTTCAAGTTGCCGGCAGGTGCAAAAACACCTGCTTCGGAGCGCAGCGTTTTCCAGGCAAGATAAAGAAGATAGGCACAGCCCGCCCAGCGGACGGCCTCATAGGCGGCCGGCACCAGCAGAAATAGCTGGGACAAGCCCAGAGACGCTGCGAAGGCATGGCAGAAGCTGCCCGCAGCAATCCCGGCATAGGTCAGAAAGCCCGATGCGCGCCCCTGGCTGACACTTCTGGAGGCAATCAGAAGCATGTCGGGCCCGGGCGTGGCAGTCAGAACCAGGCAGGCTGTGGTGAAGACGAGAAGTGTGGAGAGATCCGGCATGAGGTGTTCCCTTCAGAGCATGTCTCCCAAAAGTGGACACCGGTTTTGGGAGAAAGACATGCGTCAAAGCAAAAGCGAGAGCGTGTTGTGTGAATGCAAATGAACACAACACGCTCTCGTGAAGCCGGATTCGTCAAATAGCAGGTTATGGCTTGGCCGGAAAGTATTGACCGGCCGGCATTCGTCAGCGCCTGGAGTTTCCCCGGGCTCTGGCGACGCGGGCAAGCGTGAGGAGGGTTTCGGACAGTACGGCAGGGCCGATCCGGTCGTTGAGGCGCGCGGTTTTCATCGCCTCCGCCAGCCGTTCCATGGCTTTTTCCAGATCCGGCACGTTCCAGATCAGAATCTGCCGCGTGATGGCTGCCTTGCGCTTGAAGAACACCGGCGGGCGCTGGGTGTCCACCACCTGCTGAGGCTGCTTTCCCTGATCGATGTCAGCGCGCATGCGATGCAGCCATTGGAAGTGCTTGAGCGCCTGTCCGGCGATCACCGAGGAATTGGATCCCTGGGCATCCAGGCGCTCCAGACCGTGGTCCAGGGTTGTCAGATCTCCCATGGCGGACGCATCGATGAGTTCGGACATTTCAAACGCTGAGGCATCGCCGATGATGGCTTCCACGTCGTCGCTGTCGATCCTGCCCTTGTTGAGCGCATAGAGGCAGAGCTTGCGCAGTTCCCCGCGGCTGGCCATCCGGTCCGCGCCGAGTAGACTGTGCAGGGCAGCCTTGGCTTCCTTGGTGATGGTCAGGCCCGCTTCCCGGGTTTCCTGCTCGATCAGCTGGTCGATGTCGCGTTCGGTGTCCGCATAACAGGGGATCGCATAAGCCTTGCGGCTGTCCTCGAACTGCTTGCGCAGGCCGGTACCCTTCTTCAGGTCACCTGCCTCGATCACCACAAGGGCGGGACAGTCATCCAGCTTCAGCAAAGCGGCTGCCGCAGGCGCCATGTTCTTGCCGCCCGCATCCTTGATCCAGATGATCCGCCGGCCGCCAAAGAGCGGGATCGTCAGAACCTCGTCAACCAGCCGGCTTGGGTCCGAAACGATTTCGCCCGCGTCGATCTTTGCGAGGTTGAACGGATCGTCGTCGCCCTCGGAAGCCTTGGCAACCAGCAGACCGGCACGTTCCGACACCAGACCCGTGTCTGGGCCGTAGATCAGAATAGCCGCTCCGCCTTCAGGCGGCTTGGCAATGAACCGGTCAATGTCCCCAGCCTTGAGTGCGGTCATGCCCGCGTCCCTTACCTGTGGCTGGCGAAGAAGCCGGCGATCCGCATCTGGATGTCATCCGCGACCACCTTTGCGGCGCGGTCGGCCGCGTCGCGTTTGGCGCGGATGTTTGCGTAGCGCTGGCTGGAGAAGTCGTAAGAGGCGGTCGCGAAGGAGCGGCCGGTCATCACGGTCTTTCCATCCACCACATCCGACAGAACGAAGGTGGTGTTCATGGTCAGGGTGTAGGAGGTCGGAACGTCCGCAAGCTCGATCACGCCGACTTCGGCGGTGTTGATGCTCATCACCACTTTCAGACGGTACTTCTTCTCCGGATGGCCTGCACCGCGCTCGAAATTGAACAGCAACTCATTGTAGAGCGTGCGCGACGCATCATCCAGGTTCTGGGTCTGGCGGATCGGATCGATGTCGATGGCCGCAAGTTCGGCCTGAACCGTTGAGCTGACACTGCCCGGCCCCTCACTGAGAGAGCCATAGAGCGGGCGAACCTGGCAGGCCGAAAGGCTCGCCAGAAGCACGGTGGCGCAGGCAAGGGAGAAAAAACCCCGGAAACTGCGGTTCTTCACATCAAGCAACGACATTCACGATCCTCTGCGGCACCACGATGATTTTGCGCGGCGGCTTGCCTTCCAGCACCCGTATGACGAAATCCGCCTCCAGCGTAGCTGCTTCGATGGCCTCTTTGGAAGCATCGTTTGCAACAGTGATCTCGCCGCGCTTCTTGCCGTTGATCTGAACGGGCAGCGTGATGGTGTCTTCCACCAGCAGGCTTTCGTCAACGTCCGGCCATCCGGTCTGGGAAACCAGGCCGGTATGACCCAGAACCGTCCAGCATTCCTCGGCAAGGTGCGGCATCATGGGGGCCATCATCTGCGCCAGGAAGTCGGCCGCTTCGCGCACGGCCCAGGCCATATCTGCGGCTTCCAGACCTTCGTTTACGGCCTTGCCGATGGTGTTCACATATTCATAGAGACGGGCGACGGCGCGGTTGAAGCCAAGGCCGTCGATGTCACGGGAAACAGCTGCAAGGGTCTTGTGGCTTGCCCGGCGCAGATCCAGAGCCTTGCCGGAAAACTCAGGAGCGTCCCGGCGCACGCCGGTCTTCTCGCTGATGTCACCGATCAGGCGCCAGACGCGCTGCACGAAGCGCCAGGAGCCCTGCACGCCTTCTTCCGTCCAGATCACGTCGCGCTCGGGCGGAGAATCCGACAGCACGAACCAGCGTGCGGTATCCGCACCATAGGTCTCGATGATATCGGTCGGGTCGACGGTGTTCTTCTTCGACTTGGACATCTTCTCGATGGAGCCGATCGTGACCGGCTCGCCGGTCTTGATCAGGCTGGCCCGGCGGGTGCCGTCCACTTCCTCGATGCGGATTTCGGTCGGAGCGACCCAGCGGCCGTTGGCCCCTTCCCCGATCCGGTAGGTCTCGTGGGTCACCATGCCCTGGGTGAACAGGCCCTTGAACGGCTCCTTCAGGTCCAGCGCGGAAACCTTCTGCATGGCCCGGGTGAAGAAGCGGGAATAGAGCAGGTGCAGGATCGCATGCTCAATGCCGCCGATATACTGATCCACCGGCAGCCAGGCATTGGCCGCTTCCGGATTGGTCGGCTGGCCGCAGCGCGGCTCGGTGAAACGGGCGAAATACCAGGAACTGTCCACGAAGGTGTCCATGGTGTCGGTTTCGCGCCGGGCAGCTTTTCCGCACTTCGGACAGGTCGTGTTGCGCCAGGTTTCATGGCGGTCCAGCGGATTGCCCGGCTTGTCAAAGTTGATGTCGTCCGGCAGCTTGACCGGCAGGTTCTCATCCTTTTCCGGAACCACGCCGCAGTCATCACAATGGATGACCGGGATCGGGCAGCCCCAGTAGCGCTGACGGGAAATGCCCCAGTCGCGCAGGCGGTAATTGACCTGGCGGGCAGCCTGAGGAGCGCCGTCAATGGTGATGGCTTCCAGCTTCCTGGCGACGGTTTCCTTGGCATCCGCGATGGACAGGCCGTCCAGGAAGGCGGAGTTGAAGATCGTGCCGTCGTCGGTGAAGGCCTCGTTGCCAATCTCGAAGCTTGCCGGATCGGCATCCTTCGGCAGCACCACCGGGCGCACCGGTAGGCCGTATTTGCGGGCAAAGTCCAGGTCGCGCTGATCGTGGGCCGGGCAGGCGAAGATCGCGCCCGTGCCATAGTCCATCAGGATGAAGTTGGCGACATAGACCGGCAGCTCGATGGAAGCATCCAGCGGATGCTGGACGCGCAGGCCCGTGTCGAAGCCCTTCTTCTCGGCGGTCTCGATGGCTTCCGCGGACGTGCCGATGCGGCGGCATTCCTCTATGAAAGCCTGCAGTTCCGGATTGGTCTCCGCCAGCTTCGCGCTGACCGGATGGTCCGGGGACAGGCCCATGAAGGAGGCGCCGAACAGGGTGTCCGGACGGGTGGTGAAAATCTCGAGCGTCTTGTCGCCGGTCGGAGCCGGGGCTGTGAATTCGAAGCGGACGCGCAGGCCTTCCGACTTACCGATCCAGTTCTTCTGCATCAGGCGGACCTTTTCCGGCCAGCGGTCTAGCGTGTCGATCGCTTCCAGAAGATCCTCGGAATAGTCGGTGATCTTGAAGAACCACTGGGTCAGCTCGCGCTGTTCGACCAGAGCGCCGGAGCGCCAGCCGCGGCCGTCGATCACCTGCTCGTTCGCCAGAACGGTCATGTCGACCGGGTCCCAGTTGACCTTGGCGTTCTTGCGGTAGACGAGACCGGCTTCCAGGAACTTCAGGAACAGGCGCTGCTGCTGGGTGTAATATTCAACGTCGCAGGTTGCGAATTCCCGGCTCCAGTCCAGCGACAGGCCCATGATCTTGAGCTGGCCGCGCATGAAGGCGATGTTTTCATAGGTCCAGTCCTTGGGATGAACCTTGTTCTGCATCGCTGCGTTTTCCGCCGGCATGCCGAAGGCGTCCCAGCCCATCGGGTGCAGGACGTTGAAACCGCGTGCGCGCTTGTAGCGGGCAACCACGTCGCCCATCGCATAGTTGCGCACGTGACCCATGTGGATGCGGCCGGACGGATAGGGGAACATCTCGAGGACGTAATATTTCTCGCGCGGATCGTCGTTCTGCGTGACGAACACGTCCTTGTCATTCCAGACCTTTTGCCAGCGCGCTTCGACTTCGCGGGCGTTGTACCGTTCCGTTGCCATCAATCTTGCCGTTTCATTGTGCGCCGGAGGCGGCGCATCTCAGGGAGTGTTTGGCGGACTGTCACCAGAAATCCCCCACCGGGTCAACATGAATGGCGCTAAAATGACCGCTTTTCCGGCATGCCCGGTGCAGGCCTTGCCTTTTGCGGCCCCTGCCCCTTATCAGGGACAAGCTTCAAGGCGATCATTCAGGGTTCGATAGGGGAACGAAATGACGGCAGCGTCCATTGAAAATCTGCAAAAGGTTCGATCCGAGCTTCAAGCAGCGGCTGCCGAACATGGCCGTGCCCAGGGCAGTGTGACCCTTGTTGCCGTTTCCAAGACCTTTCCGGCGGAGGATATCCGGCCCGTTCTGGAGGCCGGTCAGCGGGTCTTCGGTGAAAACCGGGTTCAGGAAGCCATGTCCAAATGGCCAGGTTTGCGCGAGGACTTTGACGGTATCGAGCTGCATCTGATCGGTCCGCTGCAGTCGAACAAGGCCAAGGAAGCGGTCGCCACTTTCGATGTCATTCACACGGTGGACCGGGAAAAGATCGCCCGGGCGCTGAAGGACGAGATGGTGCGCCAGGACCGGAACCTGCCCTGTTTCATCCAGGTCAACACGGGTGAAGAGCCGCAGAAGGCCGGTATCCCTCCACGCGAGGCCGATGCCTTCATCAAACTGTGCCGGGATGAGATCGGCCTGACCATTACAGGCCTGATGTGCATTCCCCCGGTCGAGGACGCGCCCGGACCCCATTTTGCACTTCTGCAGAAGATTGCCGCTCGGAACGGCCTAGACGGCCTGTCGATGGGCATGTCATCAGATTACGAGACCGCCATCGGTTTCGGCGCAACCCACGTCCGCGTCGGCTCTGCCATTTTCGGCCACCGCGATTATCCGGCGTAGGGTTTCGAGACCTGTCTGTGCAG
Organism: Roseibium litorale; assembly: GCF_014842915.1. Taxonomy (GTDB): domain Bacteria; phylum Pseudomonadota; class Alphaproteobacteria; order Rhizobiales; family Stappiaceae; genus Roseibium; species Roseibium litorale. The sequence continues at coordinate 217,550 of NZ_JACYXI010000004.1, forward strand.
GGTGTCCGGGGTCGGACCGGTGATGACACTGGGAGGATGAGAGGTTTGACCATGGCATCCATGCTCTGACCTGACATCAAATCAGTCACCTCAGGTTTCCATCCAGAAATCCGGTGTCACCAGCAAGAGTGCGCCGATGATTTCGAGGCGGCCAAGGATCATCTGGATGGCGAGCAGCCACTTGGCGGCTTCCGGTACGGTTTGGAACGTGCCGGAAGGGCCGATGATGTCGCCGACGCCAGGGCCAACGTTTGCCAAGGCCGTGATTGAGGCACTGAGCGCTGTGTCCGGTGACATGCCCATGCAGGCATAGATGGCGGCGAAAATCGCGAAAGTTCCGGCGTAAAGGATCGAGAAGACGAGAATACCTTCCAGAACCGGATTGCTGACCGGCTTGCCGGAATAGCGGGCGGGCTGGATGCGGTGTGGCATCACCATGCGCCGCAGCAGCGAGCGGATAAAGCTGAGCAGGATCACCAGACGGAACATCTTGAAGCCGCCCGCCGTGGAGCCGCTGCAGCCGCCGAGGAAGGTGATCAGGAAGAAGATCGCGATGACGAAATTGCCGCTGAGGAGATAGTCCTTGGCCGCATATCCGGTCGTGGTGATGACCGAAACCACGTTGAACACCGCGATGGTGTAGAGGTGGAAAGGCGGATCGTCGTCCATCCAGCGTTCGGTGAGGAACACCATGAAGCTGGCGATGAAGACGATGATGAAGAGGGCCTGGATTTGCTGTTTGTCATCGATCGGCTTGCCCTCGGCAATCCGGATCAGCGACAGGAACGGCATGGCCGAGAGCATCATGAAGACGATGGCGACCCAGAAGACCGCGGTACCCTGAAATTGGCCGAACGAGCTGTCGGAGGTGGAATAGCCGCCAGTGGAAACGGTGGTCATCGCGTGATTGACCGCCTGGAAGAAGGTCATGCCGCAGACCATATAAAGCAGCGTGCAGCTGACAGTCAGGCCGCCATAAAGGATCATCAAACGGGCGACGAAGGGCTCGATGCGGCCATAGGGCTTGTTGGCCTTTTCCGAGGATTCAAGTGCGAAGAGCTGGCTGCCACCGACGCGCAGGCCCGGGAGAAGCCAGATCCCGATCACGACAATGCCGATGCCGCCAATCCATTGCAGCAGTGAGCGCCAGAGCAGGATGCCGGGGGGCATCGTGTCGAGACCGGTCAGAACGGTTGACCCGGTGGTGGTCAGGCCGGAAGCGGCTTCGAAAAAGGCGCCCGCGAAGGAAATCTCGATGCTGCTGCCATAAAGCGGGATAGCGCCTGCGAGCGTGAACGCCAGCCAGGCGGCGTTGACGAAGAAGAAGGCTTCGCGACGGCGGAAGGCATATTCCCTGCCGGACAGGGCAGCCGTTGTGAGGGCACCGAAGCACCCGATGACAACAGCCGAGGTGGAGAAGACCCGCCAATCCGGATTTCCCGCCGCCATGTCGACCGCAGCCGGAACCAGCATGAAGGCCGCGATCAGCATCATGAGCTTGCCGATTGGCAGCGCGACCGCGCGAAAATCCATAGACAGTATCCCGCTCCCCGACCGTCCCGGCAGACTGCCGACTGAGGTGGTTCTTTCCTGCTTATTTAATTTCTGGCGCCAGAATGCAAGCGTCATGGTCCCGGACGCCTGTGCTTCTGGTCCTTTTGGGTCAAGAAACCTGAGGGTCTTCCTTGACTCCTTGGGACGGATGGGTCATTAACGCCTCGACTCCATATGAGTGACGACAATTCGACCAGCCGACCGGGACCCGTAAAGGTGTAAAGAGAGCCCGGAGGTCAACATCCGACAGCGCGATGCGCCCTCGGGTGTCGCAGTGCTTTGCGCTTGGCTGTTCCGCCTTTACCGGGCGGGTGTCTGTCCCCATATGGCCGGGTATCCAATCCCGGACCAGAGAAACGTTAAGGACCAGAGTTCATGTTCGAAAGCCTGTCCGATCGACTGAGCGGCATTTTCGACAAGCTGACCGGCCGCGGGGCCCTGTCGGAAAACGACGTCAACGAGGCGCTGCGCGAAATCCGCCGCGCGCTGATTGAGGCTGACGTCGCCCTGCCGGTGGTCCGCTCCTTCACGGACAAGGTCCGCAACCGCGCTGTCGGCGCCGAGGTGGTCAAGTCGATCACGCCGGGCCAGATGGTGGTCAAGATCGTTCACGACCAGCTGGTCGAAATGCTCGGCGAGGAAAGCCATGGCATTGATCTGAACGCCCCAGCCCCGGTCGCCATCATGATGGTCGGTCTTCAGGGTTCCGGTAAGACCACCACCACGTCCAAGATCGCCCGCCGCCTGACCCAGCGCGACAAGCGCAAGGTCCTGATGGCGTCGCTCGACACCCGCCGTCCGGCCGCTCAGCAGCAGCTTAAGGTTCTCGGCGAGCAGAACGGCGTCGACACCCTGCCGATCATCGAGGGCCTGGGCCCGGTCGAAATCGCCAAGCGCGCCATGACGGCTGCCAAGCTTGGCGGCTATGACGTGGTCATGCTCGACACCGCAGGCCGCATCCACATCGACGAGCCGCTCATGGTGGAAATGGCAGAGGTCAAGGCCGCTGCCAATCCGCATGAAATCCTGCTGGTCGCCGATGCGCTGACCGGTCAGGATGCCGTTAATCTGGCCCAGAGCTTCAACGAACGCGTTGGCATCACCGGTATCGCCCTGACCCGTATGGATGGTGACGGCCGCGGTGGTGCGGCCCTGTCCATGCAGGCCGTCACCGGCAAGCCGGTGAAGCTGATCGGGACGGGCGAAAAGTCCGATGCGCTCGAGGAATTCCACCCGCGCCGGATCGCCGACCGTATCCTGGGCATGGGCGACATCGTCTCGCTGGTTGAAAAGGCAGCTGAAGCCATTGACGCGGAAAAGGCCGCGAAGATGGCGGCAAAGATGCAGAAGGGTCATTTCGATCTGGAAGATCTGGCCGAACAGCTCAAGCAGATGGAAAAGCTCGGCGGTATGTCCGGCATGATGGGCATGCTTCCCGGCATCGGCAAGATGAAGAAGCAGATCGAAGCTTCGAACATCGACGACAAGGTGTTCAAGCGGCAGGTCGCCATCATCGGCTCCATGACCCGTGAGGAGCGCCGCAAGCCCGACATTCTGAAAGCCAGCCGCAAGAAGCGTATCGCAGCCGGTTCCGGCGTCGACGTGTCCGAAGTCAACAAGCTTCTGAAGATGCACCGCCAGATGGCGGACATGATGAAGATGATGGGCAAGAAGAAGGGCATGCTCGGCAAGATGATGGGCGGCCTGGGCATGGGCGGGATGCCGAACATCGATCCCAAGCAGCTTGAGGAAATGGCCAAGTCCGGTCAGCTTCCGGGCGGCGGTGAGCTGCCGAAGGGGCTGCCTGGAGGACTGGGCGGTCTTGGTGGCCTGCCTGGCGGCATGCCGGGCCTTCCGGGTCTTGGCGGACCGAAGCTTCCCGGCCTTGGAGGAATGGGAGGCCTGCCGGGCCTGGGCAAGGGGAAAAAGAAATGAGCGGGACCAACGCAGAAACGCAGCTCGGAGAGAGCGCGGCCATTACGGAACTCAGGGCGCTCCGCTCGTCCATCGACAATATCGACGCCGCCCTGGTGCACCTGCTCGCCGAGCGTTTCAAGTGCACCCAGAAGGTTGGCGTTCTGAAAGCCACTCACGACCTGCCGGCAGCTGATCCGGCACGGGAGAAAATTCAGATCGAACGGCTCCGCCAGCTGGCGGCAGATGCCCATCTCGATCCTGATTTTGCCGAAAAATTCCTGAACTTCATTGTGAAGGAAGTGATCCGGCACCACGAAGCCATTGCCGCAAACACCGGCAACTGAACACACTGGAGACTATAAAATGGCTACGAAAATTCGCCTTGCACGTGGCGGTTCCAAGAAGCGTCCGTACTACCGCATCGTCGTTGCTGACGTCCGCGCTCCGCGCGACGGCCGGTTCATCGAAAAGATCGGTTCCTACAACCCGATGCTGCCGAAGGATTCCGCTGAGCGCGTTCAACTGAACGTCGAGCGCGTCCAGCATTGGCTGAACGCCGGCGCACAGCCGACCGACCGCGTGCACCGCTTCCTGGATGCTGCTGGCCTGCTGAAGCGCGAAGCCCGCAACAACCCGAAGAAGGCTGAAATGGGTCAGAAGGCCAAGGAACGTCTGGCTGCCAAGAAGCAGGCTGAAGAAGATGCAGCCGCTGCTGCAGCTGAAGCTGCTGCTGAAGCCAGCGAATAAGCAGGCATCAGAATGACACCAGCGTTGCGCCGTCTCTCGAAAGTGGGGGTCTCCCATGACTGATACTGATGAGAGCAAGGTCTTGATGGCCATCATCGGCGCTGCGCATGGCATTCGCGGGGAAGTGCGGGTCAAGCCTTATGGCGATGACCCGCTTTCCTTCACTGACTACGGCGTGCTGACCACAAAGGATGGCAGCCGGACGTTCGAGGTGGAGGCTGCGCGGGTGCAGAAGACGGTTGTGATCACCCGGTTCAAGGGGATCCGTGACCGCAATGAAGCGGAAACGCTGAACGGCGTCGAGCTCTATATTTCCCGCGATCAGCTGCCGGAAACGGATGAGGACGAATTCTATTATTCGGATCTCATCGGCCTGGCGGTCCATGATCCGGCGGGCGAACGGATCGGCAAGATCATCGCTGTCGAGAATTTCGGCGCTGGCGATCTTCTGGAAATCCGCCCCTTGCGCGGCAAGACCTATTACATCCCCTTCACCGGGGCCTTTGTGCCTGCGGTCGATATGGATGGCGGCGTCGTGACCGTGGATCTTCCCGAAGATTACTTGTCCGAAGCCAAGCCGGACGACGGGCGCTCGGACAGGTAGACCGGCTCAAGGCCGAGTGTATCGAGGCTGTACCCCAGCTGTTCTTCCGGCTGTTGCCGCTGAGCCTGTTTCTTTTCTGAACGGATCAGGGCAATGGCCGCAACAACCATGGAAATTCCAATGGCATTGGCAAACGCGTCGGCCATGGAGGCTTCATGATTGGGTGTGAAGGCCTGCAACACCTCCCCCGCAACGCCCATGAAAAATGCGGCGACCGCCGAGATCCGCAGCCGGCAGCAGAACAGGCTATGGATCGAAAGGGTCAAAAGGGCGTAGAACCCGATATGAATCACCGTGTCATAGGGTTCTTGCACGCCGGTGTTGAACACCAGCCCAGCAAGTGCGCCGAAGACAAGCAGGCACACAAGTGGAAGCACCCGGATCAGGGACACATCGAGATAATGCCTGTCCACATAGGTCTGAATCAGTTTCGGCAGTTTGAGACGCAAGTGCGGCACGCTCGTTCCTCCTGGAAGTCTTTTCACTGTCCTTCGGGAAAGTTAAGAGGTGGCTACCATCCTCAGATTCCTGGTGTTTTGGCTCTGCGGATGTGGAAGATGGTTAATGATTTCTTGATTTTGGCAGGTATGCAGTGCCTGCCGGGAGCCGGTAGATGACCTTCAAGGCCAGTATCCTGACCCTCTATCCCGATATGTTCCCGGGGCCGCTCGGGCACAGCCTGTCCGGACGGGGGCTGGAAAAGGGTTTGTGGAGCCTGGAGGCGTTGCAGATCCGTGATCATGCGACGGATAAGCACCGCTCCGTGGACGACACACCAGCAGGCGGCGGCGCTGGCATGGTGCTGCGCGCGGATGTGCTGGCCCGCGCGATTGATGCGGCTGCGCCTGCGGATGATCCCCGTCCGCGCATCCTGATGAGCCCGCGCGGCAAGCCCCTCACCCAGGCTCGCGCCCACGAACTGGCGGAAGGTCCGGGTGCGATCATCGTCTGCGGCCGGTTCGAGGGGGTGGATCAGCGGGTGATTGACGCACGGAACCTCGAGGAAATCTCGATCGGGGACTATATTCTCTCCGGCGGAGAAATCGGTGCCATTACGCTGCTGGATGCCATTGTACGGCTCATTCCGGGTGTCATGGGCAACATGCAGAGCGCCGATACGGAAAGCTTCGAAACGGGCCTTCTGGAGCATCCGCAATACACAAGGCCGCAGGAATTCGAAGGCCGGACGATCCCGGAGGTTCTGACTTCGGGCAATCACAAGAAGATCGCCGAATGGCAGCGGGAGCAGGCAGAGAAGCTGACACAGCAGCGGCGTCCGGATCTTTGGGAAGCCTATCTGGATGAGGCAGACTGAGTAGTCAGGCAGCTGAAATCTCCTTGAGGCGCAGATCCTAGCCTTTCTTTCCAAAAACTGCATGACAAATGGTGTGTCTTGGGGTATCAACCGCGCGACGTTGCCGGAATGAAGATCCCGGGCCTTTTGGGCTGTGCGGTCTCCGAAAGCGCAAAGACTGCCATGGCCCAAAGATGGTGAACCCGTCCGGATGCTTTTCTTTCCGGACGCTCTGACCGCTTTGAAACTGACAAAGGAAATATGCCATGAACATTATCGAGCAGCTGAATGCTGAAGAAATGGCGAAGATCGAAGCAGCCCGCAAGCTGCCGGAGTTTTCCCCGGGTGACACCGTCAAGGTCAACGTGAAGGTGACCGAAGGCAACCGTACCCGTACCCAGGCTTACGAAGGCGTTTGCATCGCCCGCTCCGGCGGCGGCATCAACGAATCCTTCACGGTCCGCAAGATCTCCTACGGTGAAGGCGTGGAACGCGTGTTCCCGGTCTTCTCCCCGATGATCGAAGGTGTTGAAGTTGTCCGCCGCGGTAAGGTCCGCCGCGCGAAGCTCTACTACCTGCGCGACCGCCGCGGTAAGTCCGCACGTATCGTGGAAGCAACCAACGCCCGCGCAAAGCGTCTTAACGACGAAGTCCGCGCTGAGGCAGCTGCTTCCAAGGCAGCAGCTGCTGCTGAAAAGGCTGCTGCTGCAGAAGCTGCCGCTGCTGAGACCGCTGCCGAATAAGACCGGCGCGCTCGTCGCGGAAAACATCAAGGGGCGGGCCGTTGGCTTGCCCCTTTTTGTATTTTGTAACCGGTTTCCCGGCTGAGCTTTTCCCGGCCGGGATGCGGTTTCAATCTCACTTGACAAAAGCTCAACTCGCCAGCCTTGACCGCGGCGGGGGCTTTGAGTCATTGAGAGGGAGAGAGTGGGGTCTTGCGGGCAGTTTGCCCCACCCCCGGCGATCATGGACAGGCCCGGTCTCCTTTTTTAGGAGGCGCGTGACGCGGACAAGAACAAGGCCTGTCCCCGGTTTCAGGAGAGAACCAATGACCAAGGCCAGGACGCTTTACGACAAGATCTGGGACGACCATGTCGTCGATATGCAGGAAGATGGCACGGGCCTGCTCTATATCGACCGCCACCTCGTTCATGAGGTGACGAGCCCGCAGGCGTTCGAAGGCCTGCGCATGACGGGGCGCAAGGTGCGTCAACCGGAAAAGACGCTCGCCGTCGTCGACCACAACGTTCCGACCACCGACCGCAGCCTGCCGAACCCGGATCCGGACAGCGTGACCCAGATCGCGGCTCTGGCCGAGAACACCCGGGAATTCGGCATCGAGTATTATGACGCTTTCGACAAGCGTCAGGGCGTGGTGCACATCGTCGGTCCGGAACAGGGCTTCACCCTGCCGGGCATGACCATTGTCTGCGGCGACAGTCACACCTCCACCCACGGTGCATTCGGCGCACTGGCTCACGGTATTGGCACGTCCGAAGTGGAACACGTTCTGGCCACCCAGACGCTGATCCAGAAGAAGGGCAAGAACATGCTGGTCCAGGTCGATGGCCAGCTGCCGGAAGGCGTGACCGCCAAGGACATCATCCTTGCGATCATCGGCGAAATCGGTACGGCAGGCGGCACCGGCTATGTCATCGAATATGCAGGCGAAGCGATCCGCTCCCTGTCGATGGAAGGCCGCATGACCATCTGTAACATGTCGATCGAAGGCGGCGCACGTGCCGGCCTGATCGCGCCGGATGAAACCACCTTCGAATACATCAAGGGCCGTCCGAAGGCGCCGAAGGGCGAAGCCTGGGACATGGCTGTAGAATACTGGAAGAGCCTGAAGACCGACGAAGGCGCGCATTTCGACAAGGTGGTGACGCTGGATGCGGCTAACCTGCCGCCAATCGTTACCTGGGGCTCCTCCCCGGAAGACGTCGTCTCCGTGACCGGGGTCGTGCCGAATCCGGACGATATCCAGGAAGAAAACACCCGCAAGTCCAAGTGGCGTGCGCTGGAGTACATGGGCCTGGAACCCGGTACCAAGATGACCGACGTGAAGGTCGACCGCGTCTTCATCGGCTCCTGCACCAACGGCCGTATTGAAGATCTGCGCGCAGCCGCTGCCATGGTCGGCGGCCGCAAGGTGGCCTCGACCGTCAGCGCGATGGTTGTTCCGGGCTCCGGTCTCGTCAAGGAACAGGCGGAAGCCGAAGGCCTCGATAAGATCTTCAAGGAGGCCGGTTTCGAGTGGCGTGAGCCGGGTTGCTCCATGTGCCTGGCCATGAACCCGGACAAGCTGAAACCGGGTGAGCGCTGCGCGTCCACCTCCAACCGAAACTTCGAAGGCCGTCAGGGCTTCAAGGGCCGCACGCACCTAGTCTCTCCGGCTATGGCGGCTGCCGCTGCGATTGCCGGTCACTTCGTCGACATCCGCGACTGGCCCAAGGCCTGATTCGGCCGGAATATGGAACTTGAGACGGGCGTCCTTGCGGCGCCCGTTTTTATTTCCAGGGCAGCAAACAACGCCAAACGCGGGCCACGTATGAAAACGTCAGTTCCATCAGACTGTTAAGTGCATTCTGGAGCTGTCATTTCTGGCTCTGTCTCAGGCAGGCTCTGCGTATTTATCAGGCTTCACAAGACTGTCATTGCAGCACTACAATACTCCCGTCTCATGAAGACTGTTCCTTCCTGCGGAACATCCGTCCGGAAGGCCCATCTAAAGGCATGAGGAGCGGACAGTGACGATTGCAGTTGCGTCTGGCGCACATCCGGCGTTGGTGCTTAATGCGGACTACAGGCCCTTAAGCTACTACCCGTTGTCGCTTTGGTCGTGGCAGGACACGGCAAAGGCTGTGTTCCTCGACAGGGTCAACATTGTCTCGGAGTACGAGACGGTGGCACGAAGTCCGAGCTTTGAATTCCGCCTCCCGAGTGTTGTCTCTCTCAAGACCTTCGTTAAACCCAGCCGTTATCCTGCCTTTACCCGTTTCAATGTCTTTCTGCGCGACAGGTTCCAATGCCAATATTGTGGTTCGCGCGATGAACTGACCTTCGATCATCTGATCCCACGCTCCAAGGGCGGCCAGACAACCTGGGAAAATGTGATCACCGCTTGCTCTCCCTGCAACTTGAAGAAAGCCAACAAATCCTGCGAGCAGCTGAACATGTGGCCCATGCACATGCCGTTCCAGCCCTCCATTCAGGATCTGCACAATCACGGCCGGGGCTTTCCGCCAAACTATCTGCACGAGAGCTGGCTTGATTTCCTGTACTGGGACACCGAACTCGAACCGTAAGCTGATGTGCCTGCCGAACCACGCACCGGTTTTATTCGTGATGATTCAGGAAAATGCAATTCATTCCGGTGTAGTGGTCTTCTGAAGCCTTCAGGAGACGGACAATGCGATCAGGTGCAGCTCGGAAACTCTGGAAAGCCTGCTGGCAACTACCGGCGAATGATCGCGGTTCCATCCTTCCAATTTTCGCACTCCTCTCTTTCCTGGTTATTGTGATCGCAGGGGCGGGGGTTGATTTTGCCAGAGCGATTAGCGAGCGCGAAGCCATTGCGACGGCTTTGGACGGTGCTGCGCTGACGGTTGCGACGCAATTGTCGTCTTCTGTCATGTCCAACGAACAGATTGATAAGGCATTGAAGGATGCATTCCGCGCGAATGCCTCGCATGTAACCGATGTGACCAAGGCTCTCTCAGATCTGACCTTTGTCGTGGATTCGGAAGCCGGGACTGTCACGGTGCAGACCAAAGCCACGGTACCGACCATGTTCATAGGCCTCGGAGGAATTGGGCCTAAAGAGCTTTCTGTAAACACCCTGACGCAGGTCAGTTACTCGAAGTTTGATGTGGAACTTGCCCTTGTTCTCGACGTCACTGGCTCCATGGCTGGCGACATGGAGGCGCTCAAGGATGCTTCCCTCGAAATCATCAACACTTTGCTTCCCGACACGGGATTGTCGTCCGATAGCAAGGTCCGGATTTCGATTATTCCCTATAGCCAGGGCGTCAATTTGGGCGAGTTTGCCCAAAAGGTGACGAACGGCGACAAGGGGACGCGGAATTGTGTGACGGAACGGCTCGGTGCAGCGAAATATACCGACCAACCTTATAATTATACGCCGCCGGCCAGTGAAAACCTGCCCACCAAGTATTTTGGCGGCGGTGATTTGAACAGCTGCGCTCCATCGCCGCAGATGGAGCCCCTGACATCGAAAAAAAACAAACTCACTTCGGCAATCGGAAAACTGAATGCAACGGGCGCCACTGCCGGTCAAACGGGCGCTACCTGGGGTTGGTATTCCTTGTCGCCGAACTGGAGCAATGTCTGGCCGAAGGACTCTGAGCCGGCTCAATACAGTGATAAGAAGACGCTGAAGTTTGCGGTCATCATGACTGACGGTGATAATAATCGTTACTATGACTATGACGCCATGATTACATACTCCGGCCGATATTGGTGGGGCGGCTATTATAGTTATCAGAAAAAATGCCCAGGTTGGTGCGAAGTTGTCGAAGGGGAATATTACGACAATGTCTCTTCAACCACCCAGCGTAAAATCTGCAAGGCGATGGATGAGGCCGGTATAACCGTTTATGGGGTGTATTTTGGCGATAAAGGAGATTCAACTGGCGCCAAAAACATGTCCGCCTGCGCGTCTGACCCGGATTCTTACTATATGGCCTCATCTTCGGCTGACTTGATCAATGCCTTTGGCAACATTGCCAGGAAGATTCAGGCTATCTACTTGGCGAAGTAGTTCGTCAGCGCCCGATAGCAAAAAGGCCCGTCATATGCGGGCCTTTTCCGTTTCGCGACTGCTTCTGCCTGTCTTCCGCCTCAGTGGCGGTTCTGGCGGTTGTCGATCAGATCATCCACGACCGCGGGATCGGCCAGGGTAGAGGTGTCGCCCAGGTTGTCGAAGCTGTCTTCGGCGATCTTGCGCAGAATGCGGCGCATGATCTTGCCGGAGCGGGTCTTCGGCAGGCCGGGCGAGAACTGGATCAGATCCGGAGAAGCAATCGGGCCGATTTCCGAACGGACGTGGTTCACCAGCTCCTTCTTCAGAGCATCCGTTGGCTCCTCGCCTTCCATCAGCGTGACATAGGCGTAGATGCCCTGCCCCTTGATGTCGTGCGGATAGCCCACGACGGCAGCCTCGGAAACCTTCGGGTGGGAAACGAGCGCGCTTTCCACTTCGGCGGTGCCCATCCGGTGGCCGGAAACGTTGATCACGTCATCCACGCGGCCTGTGATCCAGTAGTAGCCGTCTTCATCCCGGCGGCAGCCGTCACCGGTGAAGTAGAGCCCCTTGTAGGTGGCGAAATAGGTCTGAACGAAGCGGTCGTGGTCGCCGTAGACCGTCCGCATCTGTCCGGGCCAGCTGTCGGTGATGACCAGATTGCCCTCAGTCGCCCCTTCCAGGAAATTGCCTTCCGCATCGACGATGGCGGGCTGAACGCCAAAGAAGGGCCGGGTTGCCGAGCCGGGCTTCAGGTCGGTTGCGCCCGGCAGCGGGGTGATCAGGATGCCGCCGGTCTCCGTCTGCCACCAGGTGTCGACAATCGGGCAGCGCTTTTCACCGACCACGTTGTAGTACCAGGTCCAGGCTTCCGGGTTGATCGGCTCGCCCACGGAACCGAGAAGCTTTAGAGACTTGCGGGACGTCTTTTCCACCAGCTCGTTGCCGGCGCCCATGAGCGCGCGGATGGCGGTCGGGGCGGTGTAGAAAATGTTCACATTGTGCTTGTCGATCACCTGCCAGAAGCGGGAAGCATCCGGATAGGTCGGCACGCCTTCGAACATCAGCGTGGTGGCGCCATTGGCCAGCGGGCCGTAGACGATATAACTGTGGCCGGTGACCCAGCCCACATCCGCCGTGCACCAGTAAACATCGCCATCGTGGTAATCGAAGACATATTGATGGGTCATCGAGGCATAGACGAGATAGCCGCCGGATGTGTGCAGAACGCCCTTGGGCTGGCCGGTGGAGCCGGAGGTGTAGAGGATGAAGAGCGGATCTTCCGCATTCATTTCCACCGGGGCGCAGTGATCTGACACCCGGTCCGCTTCCTCGTGATACCAGACGTCCCGGCCTTCGGTCATCTTGATGTCGCCACCGGTGCGCTTGACCACGATGACCGTGTCGACAGGCGCCTTTTCGGCAGCTTTGTCCACATTGGCCTTCAGCGGTACCTTGCGGCCGCCGCGCAGGCCTTCGTCTGCGGTGATCACGCATTTGCTGGCGCAGCCTTCGATGCGCTGTGCCAGACTATCGGGCGAGAAGCCACCGAAAACGATGGAATGCACGGCGCCGATGCGGGCGCAGGCCAGCATCGCATAGGCAGCTTCCGGGATCATCGGCAGATAGATCGTGACCCGGTCGCCCTTTTTCACGCCCTTCGCATGCAGCACATTGGCGAAGACATTCACCTCGTGATGGAGCTGCTTGTAGGTGATGACCTTGCTTTCGCTGGGATCATCGCCTTCCCAGATGATGGCGGGCTGATCACCACGGGTGGCAAGGTGCCGGTCAACGCAGTTTGCGGACACGTTAAGCGTACCGTCCTCGAACCATTTGATCGAGACGTTGTGATAGTCGTAGGAGGTGTTTTTCACCTTGCTAAATGGCTTGATCCAGTCGATGCGCTTGCCGTGCTCACCCCAGAAGGCATCCGGGTTTTCCACGGACTGCTTGTACATCTCAAGGTACTTCGCATTGTCCACGTGGGCGCGCTCCGCGACCTCCGCCGGCACGGGGAAAATAGTCTCCGACATATGATAACCTCCCAGGGACCCAAATTGAGCAGCCACCGCTGATAAGAATGCGGCTTATGGTTGGCGCATTATGCGCATGCGCCCATGCAGCGTCCATACGGGCTTACTGGTACTTTCGTAGTCTGTGACGTTTCTGAGACATTCCGGCGTGAAAAAGGGAGCCAGCACGGCTCCCTTTTTCACGATGCCTCGTCACGTCAGGCTCAAAAACTTGGACGAGGTTCACAGCAAAATCTCTCACCGCTACTCTTGAGGAGAGGGTTCAGGACGGGTCCACCGCGATGGGAAGACCGCCCCGGGTGACGATGAACTCTACCACTGTCTCGACCCCCTCGCCCTGGCGCATGTTGGCAAAGAGGAAGGGCTTGCCCTTGCGCATTCTTGTGGCATCCCGGTCCATAACGGAGAGATCCGCGCCCACATAGGGCGCAAGGTCGGTCTTGTTGATCACCAGGAGGTCGGAGCGGGTGATGCCCGGTCCGCCCTTGCGCGGGATCTCTTCGCCAGCAGCCACATCAATCACATAGATGGTCAGGTCGGCGAGTTCCGGCGAGAAGGTCGCCGCCAGATTGTCCCCACCGGACTCGATCAGGATCAGGTCGAGATCCGGAAAGGCCTTGGACAGATCCGCCACGGCGGCGAGGTTGATCGAGGCGTCCTCGCGGATGGCCGTATGCGGGCAGCCGCCGGTCTCGACGCCGCGGATACGTTCAGAGGGCAGCGCCTGCGAGCGCATCAGGGCTTCCGCATCTTCGCTCGTGTAGATGTCATTGGTGATGACGGCCAGCGAATAGCGGTCGCGCATGGCCTTGCACAGCTTGTCCGTAAGTGTGGTCTTGCCGGCGCCAACCGGGCCGCCGATGCCGACGCGAAGAGGTCCGTTGGGAGAGCTCATGAGCGGAATAACCTCGAATATTTCGTTTCGTGTTCCATGGAGGCGATGTCCGCCAGAAAGGTGCTTGTGCCTAGGTCATCCAGTCCGCAGGCCTGAGCCTCTCCGGCAACCGCCGCAATCACCGGCTCCATCCGGGCCAGAACCCGCTGGCCGTCGCTCTGGCCGATCGGGACGGCGCGCACAGCGACCGAGATCAGGTTGGAGGTGAACGCCTGGAGATAGGCCGTCAGGACAGCCTCAACAGGAAGCGACCAGGCGGCTGCAGCAAGTCCGGCCGCCACCGGATAGGGCCAGGTGTCCCGCCCGGTCTCTGGATCAGAGAGCTTTTCAAGCAATCGGCAGGCGGGCGTATCTGCTTCCGGCATCCAGGCCTGACGGATAGCGCGGACAAAGGCCGTCCCCTGAGCACTGCTTTCCAGATAGCGCTCCTTGGAAGGCTGAAGTGTCAGTCCCAGGTCAATGATCTCACAGACGGCTTCTTCTTTCCCCTCGCGAGCGGCAAGCAGTGTCTGGCGCAGGAGAATGGCGTCGCTGCGCCCTGCTCCGTGACGCAGAATGTCCTCAAGCCAATCCGCAAGGGTCCCGGCATCTGTCACCACTTCGTCCTCGATCACCTGTTCCAGCCCGTGGCTGTAGGTGAAGGCCCCGACCGGGAAGGCCGGAGACAGGAAGGTGAGCAGTCGGAACAGCGCGGACGGAACGAGAGCCTCGCTCATGCGGACACCCGTCCGTTGGCATGGGAGCATCGCCCAAGTCCGGGAAACGCGGCTTCGGAGTTTGGGGCCCATCCTTCGAGACGCGACCTCCCGCCGCTCCTCAGGATGAGGGCACGGGTGAGGATAGCTTTCAAGAGAAGCTTCAAATTCCACCTCATCCTGAGGAGGCGCAAAAGCGCCGTCTCGAAGGATGGGCCAAGAACTCCACGTCTATCCGGGACATGACCCTGATCAGAGGCGAAGCAGACCTTACTGCTGTCAGTCATGGGAGTGCCCATGCTCATGGGAATGGTCATGCGCATGACTGTGTCCATGATGGGGACCGTGATCATGGCCCTGCGTCTGGCCGTGGCCATAGGCGCCGCCTTCCGGATCGAAGGGCGCGGAAACGGCGGTCAGCTTGCCGCCGAGGCGGGTTACCATGTCCTCGATCACGTGATCCCGGCGGATGCGCAGGACGCTGCCCAGGAGCTGGGACGGCAGGTGCCGGTTGCCCAGGTGCCAGGAAATCTTGACCAGATGGGCCATATCGTCAGCCGCGATTTCCACGAGGTCTTCATCAGCACCGATAACCTCTACAATCCGGCCGTCTTCCAGCTGCAGGCCGTCGCCGTGATGCAAATGCACGGCGCTTGGTGCATCCAGCAGGAAACTCAGGCCATTTGCGGCGGTCATGACCGCCCGCCGCCGGTGCCGGTCTTCCCGGTCGAGGGTGATTGTGTCTGCGGGAACCTCAGACCAGGTTCCCGCGGAAAGGATGGTGCTGACGCGGATCATGATATTTCTTTGAGTTTGTCCATGGCCGCCTGGAAGCCGGACCGGCCGCGCAGACGGGCCAGGTACTCGGCCAGGGGGCCGCTGGTGGGAATGTCGAACTTGGCCACCTGGGCCCAGCCAAAGCTGTGTCCGATGAAGATATCGGCGATGGTGAACATCTGCCCCATCACATAGGGGCCGCCGCCAAGCCGGGCCTCCAGGGTCGTCAGTGCCTTGGCAAATTCGATCCTGCAGACTTCCTTGACCGTCGGTACACGCACGTCTTCCGGGTGAATGAAGGTGTTCTTGGCGGCGGTCCAGAGCGCGCCTTCCATCTCGTCCACGCAGAACTGGGTGAAGCTGTCCTGCCGGGCGCGGTTGATCGTGCCTGCGGTGAAGGTCAGCTTGCCGTGCTTGTCGGCCAGATAGGTGCAGATGGCAACAGAGTCATACAGCACTTCGCCATCGTCGATCAGCGCCGGGATTTTGCCGGTGGGGTTGACCTCACGGATGGCGTCCGAGCCCGGACGGGCCGGGTCAAGCGTGTAGGAGGCACCAAGTTCTTCCAGGGTCCACATCACACGCAGGGTGCGCGATTGCGGGTGTCCGATGACTTTGTACATGTTCTCTCCCTATGTCTCGCGTGCCCTTCAGGCGGCAGGCGTTCCAGATAATCTAGAGCATCCTGCGTTCCGGGGAACGTGCAAAGATGCTCAGGCAATCTGAAACCGTTTGCCGTCTCCTGTTGCTGTCCAGAGGCCTAGAACAGGAAATAGCGCTGGGCCATGGGCAGTTCCGCTGCCGGTTCGCAGGTCAGCAGCTCGCCATTTGCCCGCACTTCATAGGTTTCCGGATGCACCTCGATGTGGGGCATGGCGTTGTTGTGCACCATGGACTTCTTCGAAATGCCGCCGCGCACGTTCTTGACCGGCAGGATCAGGCTCTCGAGACCGGCGGACTGCTTGACGCCGTGGTCATAGGCCGCCTTGGAGACGAAAGTCACCCGGCTGTGGGTCATGGACTTGCCGAAGGCGCCGAACATCGGGCGGTAATGCACCGGCTGGGGTGTCGGGATGGAGGCATTCGGGTCGCCCATGGGCGCTGCCGCGATGGTGCCGAGTTTCAGAACCATGTCCGGCTTCACGCCAAAGAACTTCGGATCCCAGAGCACCAGATCCGCCAGCTTGCCGACTTCGACGGAGCCGATGTGCTCGTCCAGGCCATGGGCAATCGCCGGATTGATGGTGACCTTGGAAATGTAGCGGCGGACGCGGAAATTGTCGTTCTCGCCCGCTTCCTCGGACAGGCGACCGCGCTGGACCTTCATCTTGTGCGCAGTCTGCATGGTGCGGATGATCACCTCGCCGACACGGCCCATGGCCTGGCTGTCGGAGGCGATGATCGAGAAGGCGCCCATGTCGTGGAGAATATCTTCCGCCGCGATGGTTTCCTTGCGGATGCGGCTTTCGGCAAAGGCGACGTCTTCCGGGATCGAGGCATCCAGATGGTGGCAGACCATGAGCATGTCGAGATGCTCTTCCAGCGTGTTTACCGTGTAGGGCCGGGTCGGGTTGGTGGAGGACGGAATGACGTTCAATTCGCCGCAGACCTTGATGATGTCCGGCGCGTGGCCGCCGCCTGCCCCTTCCGTGTGGAAGGCATGGATGGTGCGGTTCTTGAAGGCTGCCGTGGTGTTTTCCACGAAACCGCTTTCGTTCAGCGTGTCCGTGTGGATCATCACCTGGATGTCGTATTCATCGGCAACCGATAGGCAGGTGTCGATGGCGGCCGGCGTGGTGCCCCAGTCCTCATGCAGCTTCAGGGCGCAGGCACCCGCCAGGATCTGTTCTTCGAGAGCGGCAGGAAGCGACGCGTTGCCCTTGCCGGCAAAGGCAAGGTTCATCGGGAAGCTGTCGGCGGCCTGCAGCATGCGGGTGATGTGCCAGGAGCCGGGCGTGCAGGTCGTGGCATTGGTGCCAGTTGCAGGGCCAGTGCCGCCGCCAAGCATGGTGGTGACACCGGACATCAGCGCATCGTCGATCTGCTGCGGGCAGATGAAATGGATGTGCACATCCAGCGCCCCGGCGGTGAGGATCTTGCCCTCGCCCGCGATGGCTTCGGTTCCGGGGCCGACGATGATGTCGACGCCGGGCTGAACGTCTGGATTGCCCGCTTTGCCGATGCCAACGATGCGGCCGTCTTTAAGGCCGACGTCCGCCTTGACGATGCCCCAGTGGTCGACAATCAGGACGTTGGTGATGACCGTGTCGACCGCGCCAGCGGAGCGGGGGTGCTGGCCCTGCCCCATGCCGTCGCGGATCACTTTGCCGCCACCGAATTTGACCTCTTCCCCATAGATGGTGAAGTCCTTCTCCACCTCAATGATCAGATCTGTATCGGCCAGGCGGATCCTGTCACCGGTGGTCGGGCCGAACATGTCAGCATAGGCGGCACGGGACATCTTATAGGGCATGACGGTCCTCAATCGTTCTTCAAATTCAGTCGGGCAATCCGGGCTCGGCGGTCAGTTGCCAAGGCCTCCGGCAAGCTCCTTCAGCTCGCCGGTCCGGATCCGGGTCATCTTCGCGTAACAGCTGTAGATCAGCTGGGGCTCCATGGAGCCGCCACGGGCCTGGAAGCCGTAAGCCTCGCAGGCCTTGTCCCGGTAGGGGATCCAGGCACGCTGGGCTTCCTTCAGGGCATTGGCCGCACCGACAAGCTCCTTGGCATATTCCGCAAGTCCCTCGTCATAGCTTTTCATCTGGGCCATGGCGGCCTTGTAGGCCTTGTTCAGCTCCGCATCGGCGGCGTTCCAGTCCTGCTCGGCGCAGTAGGTGAACTCCATCTGCGTCTGCGGGTCCTGGCAGTTCACATTGGGCAAATCCTGAGCCAGCGCTGGGGCGGAGAGAGCCAGGAATGTGGCAGCAGCCAGCGAAAGTTTGTATTTCAAAATGGATCTCCTCCCAAATGCCTGGGCCAATTATCTGGGCAGGTTCATAGCCTGCCCATGACTTTCTGATTGAAACCGAAGACCGTCCGGTCGCCGCGATAGGGCACCAGACTGACCGAGCGGGTCTGACCTGGTTCAAAGCGCACGGCGGTTCCGGCTGGAATGTCCAGGCGCATGCCGCGGGCAGCCTCCCGGTCAAAGGACAGGCCGCCGTTGGTTTCTGCAAAATGATAGTGGCTGCCAACCTGGATCGGCCGGTCACCAGTGTTCGAAACATCAAGCGTAATGGCCTCAAGTCCGGCGTTCAGCTCGATTTCCCCGTCCGCGGGAAAGACCTCGCCCGGGATCACTTGCGCGAGCCCTTGACCGGAGCTTTGCCCGAAGCGTTGCCTGCGCGGGCCCAGACAATGGTTGCCAGCGCGGCGATCGCCAGTGCAGCGGCAAACAGCATTTCAACCGTCGTGAAGCTGGAAACCTCCGCATGCGGATGCACATGCGGCAGGGCGCCGGTGTGGGCGAGAGCGGTTCCCGCACCCGTCAGGATCATGGCTGCGGTGGAGGACAGAATGAGTTTCATGAAAATCTCCCGGGATGAACGGACTTAACGGATGGGCTCGTGGACGGTGACCAGCTTGGTTCCGTCCGGAAAGGTGGCTTCGACCTGAACGTCGTGGATCATCTCGGGGATGCCTTCCATGACCTGATCCCGGGTCAGCACCTTAGCGCCCGCTGCCATAAGGTCGGCAACCGAGCGGCCGTCGCGGGCGCCTTCGACAACGAAATCCGAAATCAGGGCGATGGCTTCGGGATAGTTGAGCTTCACGCCGCGCTCGAGCCGGCGGCGGGCCACCATGGCGGCCATGGAGATCAGAAGCTTGTCTTTTTCACGCGGCGTCAGGTTCAAGGAAACCTCCCCTTGGGTTCGGTGATGTGCTCAGCAGGACCAGACGCGAGGCAGCGCGGCTGAGCGGTATGTTTCGAGAAACTGGATGAGCGCAGACCGCAGGCTTCGACCGTCAGGCGCCGCAAACCGCGCCGTCAGGACGCCGTTCCAGGCGCTGGCGGCTGCGCGGGTGTTCGCGCCCGGCCCGAAGGCTTCAAGACTGGTGCGGGCCAGCTTGATCCGGTCTTCGGCATCTTCCGCGCAATCCACGAAAGTGGCGAAGGCCATGCCGCCCGTAAGGGCCGCCTTACCCTTGAGAATTCCGGCGGGCGTGCCCTTGATCCGCGCATCGTCGGCGAAGATCAGACGGCCATCGCGGCGGATACGCCAACGATCCTGGAACTCGACCGTTTCCATGGCCTCTTCCATGGCGGTGCGGCCGATCACGACAGATTCCACGGCAATCAGGCGGGCGCTGCCTTCAAGGTCCACCTGCATGCTCCGGTGCAGGGCGGAGGCATTGAAAAGAATTGCTTCCTGCGGCAGCCATTCCAGCGTCGCGCCATCGCCTGCGGAGAGCTTTGTATTCACCTGGCCATGTCCCGCCACGCGGCGGTAGGCCCGCTCAGCTGTCTGGGTCGTGGCAATCGCATGCCCTCCGGGGGCAACCGAGGCTTCGTAAGAGAGCCTGTCGCCGCCGGTGATGCCGCCTGCGGTGTTGATGATCACCGCAACGGGAGGTGCATCATAGACCTTGGGCAGCCTGACCTTGGCGCAACCGCTCTGGTAAAGGTCATCGAGACTTGTTTTCGTGCCGTGCTTGAAGGACACGCGGGCGATGCCCCGGGCGCGCTGCATGGCTGGCAGCGCGGCAGGGGCCGGGCCGGTGCTGATTTCATGCAAGCTGTCCGCGTCGAACATCTGACCTCACGAGAAGTGCCTGGCTGGCCGGGCACGGCTTGGAACGTTACGAACCTGAGTTGAAACCGCCTCCGGCAGGAAAGCAAGAGACAGGTCACGGCCGCATCAGTTCCCTGTCCTTGCAAACGGGGGGCCAGCCGGACGGGTCCGGTGGCGCACGAAAAATGGGCAGTGAACTGGAGTCCGGTATGCGTGCGTATTTTGTTTTTGCCTGCAGGTTAGGCAATTGATGTATTTTTGCGCATGATAATTGCAGCCTCCGGGGAAGCTTTTGCAATGGAGCCTGCAGATCGGGTATGGAATAGAGTGTGCAGGTTTAGCGCTTTAGCGCGTGCTGGCATGTTTCGGGCTGGGGGCAGCGGTTCAGACCAGCGAGGGTTTCGTGAAATTATCCTGTAGTTCCCGGCTGTTTGGCCGGATTGGCGTCATTCTGTCTCTGACCTTGGCTGCGTCCGTCTTGCTTGGCGGTGCCGGGTCCGCCCGCGCTGAAATCGGCACCTATATTCTGGTCGACGCCCAGACGGGCGCGGTGCTGGATGAGAAGGACGCGACCCGTCAGTGGTATCCTGCTTCGCTGACCAAGATGATGACCGCCTATGTCACCTTCAAGGCCATTCGCGAAGGCCGTGCCTCGCTGACCTCCCCTGTCGTGCAGAGCCAGAATTCCATTTCCGAGCCGCCGTCCAAGATGGGTTTCAAGGTTGGCACGCAGTTCACCGTCGACACCGCGCTGAAGATCCTTCTGGTGAAGTCCGCAAATGATGTGGCCGTGGCTCTGGCCGAGGCCATTGGCGGCACGGAAGAAGGGTTTATCACCCTGATGAACACCGAAGCCGCACGCCTCGGCATGCGGGACACCTATTATGTCAATCCGCATGGGCTGCCGGACAACCGCCAGGTGACGTCGGCGCGCGACCTGGCAATCCTGGCCAAGGCTCTGCGTGACGATTTTCCCGAGGCGCGGAACTACTACAATCATCCCGGGCTGAAATTCGGGAAAAAGACCCTGCGGTCCGCAAACCGCGAGTTCCTGCTGCGGGTACCGGGCGCGGACGGGATGAAGACCGGTTATATCTGCAACTCCGGCTACAATGTTGCGGCTTCCGTGACCCGCAATGGCCGCACGGTGATCGCGATCGTTCTGGGCGCGGCCTCCGGCCTGGAGCGCATCGCCTTCAGCCGCGAGCTTCTGGACAAGGGGTTCCGGACGAAATCCGCCCGCTATACGATCGACAACCTGCCCCACCGGGGCGGCACCCCGCCCCAGGACAATTATTGCAAGCGCAATGAGAAGCCGGACGCTGACCAGCTTCTGGCCCGCTATGACATGACCTCGGCCAAGCAGCCTGTCATGGCCTATGCTTCCAGCCGCCGCGATCCCGGTGCCGTGATCATTGGCGGCATCCACAGTGGTTCGGATGACAATGATGCCGAGGATGAGGGCGGCGTTCAGACCGGCAATGGCAAGGTGGACTGGGGCAAGGTGATGGACAAGATCATCGGGCCGCGCCGCATTGCCTATGAGCCCATCGTTGTGTCGCTTGGAACGCCGGACGGTCCTGCCCGCGATCCGGTGGCTCTGGCGCTGGTTCCGCTGCCCTCGCCCAATCCGGTGCGGGGTGGCGCCTTTGCCGCGGCAGAACCGGCATCTGCGGCAGCTGGGGAAACCCCTGGGTCTCCCGGTCAGATTTTCCGCAAGGGAATTGGCTTCTCCGTGCCGGTTCCAGCAGCAAGCCCGGGCCGCTGAGCCAAGAATTCTCCCCCGGTGGACAACCTGGGGAGAAACTTGCAGCGTTGCAAAATCCCTAAACTTTAAATCTTTCTTTACCGGAAGACTTAACAATCGGCTAACTGCTCGCGGACGGGCAGATCCTCCGTTTTGTTAGGACGGTTCCCGCCGCGGACATGCAGATAACCGGCGATGGCCCAGAAATGCGGGCCATCAGGCTCTTCGGAGAAGAATCTCATGATGGTGGAACCGCGCAGCTCTGCAACTATTCTGGCTCTGGCCGAGCTGGCCGAGCTGTCTGCCCGGCAGCTGGAAGACGGTCAGTCGATTGAGGACGTGATTGCGACCCTCCGTCAGGCTGCCAAAACGGTGCGTTCGGTCATCATCCCGGCGGAAGAAAAGCTGTCCGCTGAAGCCAAGGCCGGGGACAATGAAGACGCACCGGCCGAGCTGGAGAACATGTCCGCCTGATCGCTCAGTCCGGCACGGCAGACTGGATTTTTCCTCTCTGCGGTCTTAGGTGAAAGGCTCCGGGTCAGGGCGCAAAGGCGCCCGCCAATCAGGATAGCCGCCATGACCGACCAGCTTGCCACCCCGCCCCGCGGCCCGAAGCCGCCTATTCCGCTTTCCGTCATCACCGGCTTTCTCGGCTCCGGCAAGACCACGCTCTTGAACCGGATCCTGAAGGATCCGGCCATGGCGGACACGGCGGTCATCATCAATGAATTCGGCGAGATCGGTCTGGACCACCTGCTGGTGGACCAGTCGAGCGATGGGGTTCTTGAACTTTCCTCCGGCTGTCTGTGCTGCACCATCCGCGGCGATTTGGTGACCACGCTTGAGGATCTGTTACGGCGGATTGACAACGGCCGCATGGAGCGCCTTGCCCGGGTGGTCATCGAGACAACCGGATTGGCTGATCCCGCGCCCATTCTGCACACGATCATGCTGCACCCTTACCTTATGCTGCGCTACCGGCTGGAGAGCGTGGTGACACTGGTGGATGCGGTGAATGGCGCCGATACCTTGGCGACCCATGAAGAGGCCCGGCGCCAGGCGGCAGTGGCAGACCGGCTGGTCCTGACCAAAACCGACCTGATTGAAACACCGGAGCAGCAGGCCGCATTCGATGAGCTGAAGAGCCGCTTGAAAGGCTTCAACCCCGGTGCACGGGTTCTGATCGCTCAGGACGGCGAGGCAACGGTCGAGCGGCTCTTTGATGCGGGTCTCTATGACCCGGAGAGCAAGATCCCCGATGTGGCAAAATGGCTGAATGCGGAAGCCTATGAAGCGCCGCATGAACATACGCACGGCCACCATGATCACGGTCACGACCACCATCATGACCATGGCCATCACCACCACGATGTGAACCGTCACAATGACCGGATCCGGGCCTTCACGCTTTCAACGGACCGGCCGATCCCGGCGTCTGCCCTGGAAATGTTCATCGACCTCTTGCGGTCCGCGCATGGGTCCAAGCTGCTTCGGGTCAAGGGCATCGTACAGATCGCGGAAGATCCTGACCGGCCAGTGGTGATCCACGGCGTCCAGCATGTCTTCCATCCACCAGCAACTCTTGAAGGTTGGCCGGATGAAGACCGCCGGACCCGGATGGTTTTCATCACTTATGATCTGCCGGAAGGTTTTGTCCGGCGCATGTTCGAGGCCTTTTCCGGCGCGCTTTTACCCGATACGCCGGATTTGAAAGTCATGACCGACAACCCGCTGGCCATTTCCGGCTTCAGTGGACCGGTGCGTCGCTGACCTTTATTCGCGCGGTTTCTTGCGCCGGATCAGGCCTTCCTGAGCGGTTGATGCGACCAGAACACCGTCACGATTGTAAAGGAGCCCCCGGTTCATCCCGAGCGCGCCATAGGCGGACGGGCTGTCTTCTGCATAGAGCAGCCATTCGTCCGCCCGGAACGGCCGGTGGAACCACATGGCGTGGTCGAGGCTGGCCGCCTGTATCTCCGGCAGGAAAACCGATTTGCCATGGGGGAACATGGACGTGTCCAAGAGCGTCATGTCCGAGGCATAGGCCAGCACGCACTGGTGAATGCGCGGATCGTCTGGCAAGGCCGATGAGGCGCGGACCCAGACATACTGCTTTGGCGGAAGGGCTTTAGACGAGAAATAGTGGGTGAGATCGACCGGGCGCAGCTCGATCGGCCGCTCGCGCTCCCAGTATTTGCGGATGTTTTCCGGCACCGTGTCCGGCATGCGCGCAGCCATTTCCTTTTCGCTCGGCAGATCCTCCGGCATCGGAACCTCCGGCATGCCGATCTGATGGTCGAAGCCCTCTTCCGGCACCTTGAAGGAGGCCGACATGGAGAAGATCGCCTGGCCATGCTGAACAGCCACGACACGGCGGGTCGTGAAACTGCCGCCGTCGCGAATGCGGTCGACTTCATAGATGATGGGTACAGAGGGATCACCCGGGCGCATGAAATAGCCGTGGAGGGAATGCACTTGCCTGTCTTCCACCACGGTCCGCGATGCTGCGACCAGGGCCTGGCCAATCACCTGGCCGCCGAACACCCGCTGCCAGCCGACCTGCGGGCTGCGGCCACGAAACAGGTTGTGCTCAAGCGTTTCAAGGTCGAGAATCTGGAGAAGGCTGTCAATTGCCGTGGTCATCGGCGTGATCCCTGCTAAATAGGACGGTGTCGGGTACATGCGCCGCCGCAGGTGGCGCGTTGGTGCAGACTTGGACGAGGCTTGACGTATAAGTCAAGTTACCCAAAGGGAATACGCTGATGAACGCCCAGGAGAAGAACATGTCCGCGAAGGCCGCCACCGGAATCACCTATGACGTTGCCATTGCAGGCGGCGGCTATGTTGGTTTGTCGCTGGCTCTGGCGCTGAAATCGGCCGATCCGTCCATGGAAGTTGCCGTTATCGATCCGAAGCCAATGGACATTTTGCACAAGGATCCGAGGGCCTCGGCGATTGCCGCCGCAGCGAGCCGCATGTTGGATCAGCTCGGCATCTGGCAGGATATACTTCCCTCTGCCCAGCCGATCAACGAGATGATCGTTACGGACAGCAAGCTGCGTGACGCGGTCCGCCCTGTGTTCCTGACCTTTGGCGGCGAGACCGTGGAGGGCGAACCCTTCGCGCATATGGTGCCCAATGGGGTCATGCTTCCCGCTCTCTATGCAGCGGCCAGGGACCTGGGTGTTGCCTTTGCGGCGCCGGACACGGCTGCAAGTTTCAAGACCAGTGCCGATGATGTGACACTAAGCCTTGCCAGCGGCAGCACGCTCAAGGCCCGCCTGCTGGTGGCAGCGGACGGTGTCCGTTCCAAGCTGCGGGATCTTGCCGGCATCCGCACCGTGCATTGGGATTACGGCCAGTCTGGCATTGTCACCACGGTTGCTCACGAGCGTCCGCATGAAGGCCGGGCGGAGGAGCATTTCCTGCCCGCCGGCCCCTTCGCGATCCTGCCTCTTCCGGGGAATAGGTCTTCCCTCGTCTGGACCGAAAAGACCGAAGACGCGAAGCGGCTGGTGGCGAGCGATGATTTTACATTCGAAATGGAGCTGGAGCGGCGTTTCGGCCATCATCTCGGTGCGCTGGAGCTTGACGGACCGCGCAATGCTTATCCGCTTGGGTTGACGCTGGCGCGCGATTTCATCCGCCCGCGTTTTGCGCTGGCTGGAGACGCCGCGCATGGCATCCATCCGATTGCGGGCCAAGGCCTCAACATGGGCTTCAAGGATGTCGCCGCTCTTGCCGAAGTTCTCGTGAACGCCCGGCGTCTTGGCCAGGATGTTGGCGCCTTCGACGTTCTGGAGCGTTATCAGCGCTGGCGCCGGTTCGATGCGTTCCAGATGGGCGTGGTCACGGATGTTCTGAACCGGCTGTTCTCGAACGACAGCGATATCCTGCGGGCCGCGCGCGACTTCGGACTCGGGCTGGTCGACCGGATGCCGTCGCTCAAGACCCGTTTCATCAAGGAGGCGGCCGGGTTTGCTGGCCCTGCTCCGCGGCTCCTGTCGGGTGAGCCGATCTGAGTTTTCATCGGGAACGGGATTGCTTTTATGAGTGCTGACGCACGGACAATTTTGATTACCGGATGCTCTTCCGGAATTGGCCAGGTCGCCGCCCATCAGATGCGCGGCCGCGGCTGGCGGGTATTCCCGACGGCCCGGAAGCAGGCTGACGTCGACAAGCTGCTGGCGGAAGGCTTCGAAGCCTTCCTGCTTGATTATGAGCGGCCGGAAACCATTCAGGCCGCGCTGTCCTCTGTTCTGGAGCTGACCGGAGGCAAGCTGGATGCTTTGTTCAACAACGGAGCCTATGCGATCCCCGGGGCTGTTGAGGATATTCCCATCGACGGACTGAAGACGCTGTTTCAGGCCAATTTCTTCGGCTGGCACGAGTTGACGCAACCGGTCATCAAGGTCATGCGTGCCCAGGGGCATGGGCGGATCGTCCAGTGTTCCTCCATCCTCGGCTTCATCGCGATGAAATACCGCGGGGCCTACACATCTTCAAAATTTGCGCTCGAAGCCTATTCCGATACGCTGCGCCAGGAGCTGGATGGAACGGGCATTCACGTCAGCCTGATCGAGCCAGGCCCGATTGCCACCCGTTTCACGCCCAATTCCCTTGCCAATTTTGACCGCTGGATCGGTGAAGAGGGCATGAAGGCTTCGCCACATGAGCAAATCTACCGGACACGGCGCAAGCGTATGGAAGGCGGAGAGCCGGGCTTCTTTAAGCTGGGGCCGGGATCGGTTGTCGAGAAACTGATTCATGCGACAGAGGCTAAGCGGCCGCGGGCACGCTATCGTGTGACCATCCCGACGATTGCCCTGAACATCATCAGGCGGGTGCTGTCCACCAGACTTCTGGACCGCTTCCTGATCCGGGCAGCCAATTCGGAAGAATAGAGGCGGCAGATGCCGCTAGGATAGGCCCGCCTAAATGGCGGGCATGGGGAAATGACGATGGAAACGATCTGGAATTACGCGATCCCTGTGGCCATGGGCGCTGTCGCCTTGGTCCTTCTGATGGGGCTTTGGAACATGTTCCGTGGTGGCTCCTCCAGCCGGTCGCAGACACTCATGCGCTGGCGGGTCGGCTTGCAGTTTTTGGTGATCGTGCTGGTCATGACCGGCGTATACTTTTTTGGACAGGGCAGATAAGGGCAAAGCCGCATGGTCGTACTGAACAAGATCTACACCAAGACCGGTGATGACGGCACGACCGCGCTGGGCTCTGGCGAGCGGCGCAGAAAAAGTGATCTGCGCGTCGAAGCCTATGGCACGGTAGATGAGACCAACTCGGTTCTCGGTCTTGTCCGTCTCCATACGCAGGGCGAAGCAGAGCTGGACGCAGTGCTTGGGCGGATTCAGAACGACCTTTTCGATCTCGGCGCCGATCTGGCAACGCCGGATACCGGTGAAGACCTCGGTTATGAACCTTTGCGGATCACCGATGGGCAGGTCACGGCGCTGGAGAAGGAAATCGACCGGTTCAATGCGGATCTGAAGCCGCTCCGGTCCTTTGTCCTGCCGGGCGGCAGTCCGGCTTCGGCATACCTGCATCTGGCGCGCACGGTTTCCCGCAGGGCTGAGCGGCTGATGGTCGAGCTGGCAACGCGAGAGCAGGTTGGCTCTGCCGCCATCCGTTACATGAACCGGCTTTCCGACTTTTTCTTCGTCGCGTCCCGCTATCTCAACGCCAAGGGCGAGGGCGATGTGCTCTGGGTGCCCGGCAAGAACCGCTGATCTGGCTCCCTGAGCTGGGTGCCGTTGGCCGGAGCTGCGCATGTTCATCCCTTTGCACGACCACAACTCCCTGAAACACGTGCTGCGTCCTGTGGTGACCTGGGGGCTGATCCTGCTCAATGTTCTTGCGTTCTTCGTACTGCAAGGGGCGGTGACCGGCGGCATCTCGGAAGCCTCCGTCCTCTCCTACGGGCTCATTCCGTCGGTGGTGCTGGATGTGAAGGATCTCGCGCCGGAACTGCAGGCGGTGCCCGATAGCCTGACACTTTTCACCTACGCCTTTCTTCACGCGGATTTCTGGCATCTGGCAGGGAACATGCTGTTCCTTTGGGTCTTCGGCGATAACGTCGAGGATGCCATGGGGCATGCGCGCTTTCTGATCTTTTACCTCGTCTGCGCGGCTGCCGGCGGGCTGGCCTATCTTCTGGTCAATACGGGTTCGGATGCGCCCCTGATCGGTGCCTCAGGCGCTGTCTCAGGTGTTGTTGCTGCCTATCTCATGCTGCACCCGAAGGTTCAGATCTGGGTTCTGGCGCTGGGCCGGATCCCCTTGCGTCTTTCGGCCCAATGGGTGCTTGGCGCGTGGGTTCTTTACCAGATTTACCACGCGGTTCTGTCCAGTGCAGGGTCTGTGGCCTGGTCGGCGCATATGGGTGGTCTGATGGCCGGCGCAGTGCTCGTCCCGGTCCTCCGCCGCGGGGGTGTCGTGCTTTTCGACCGGGGCCTCTAAGCCGGTTAATTCCGGCTGGTCAGAACCTCATTCCGCTATCTTGGCAAATCGTCCTAGTTCCCTAGCGCAAGCGTTGACAGCCGGGAGGACTGTCTTTACCGTCCCGCCGCATGCGTAACAATTGGCCGAAAACCGCCATTTATGTAGCGCGACATAATTTGCCGGCAGAGCCAAATGATGCAGTGCGGCATCCGTGCCGTCTAGCGGAGGTAAAACCTGATGAAGATCCTAGTGCCCGTGAAGCGGGTGATCGACTACAACGTTAAGGTTCGCGTCAAGGCGGACGGTTCCGGTGTGGACCTTGCCAACGTGAAGATGTCGATGAACCCCTTCGACGAGATCGCGGTGGAAGAAGCCCTGCGCCTGAAGGAAGCGGGCAAGGCAACCGAAGTTGTCGTCGTTTCCGTGGGCCCGCAGCAGGCGACCGAAACCCTGCGCACGGGTCTGGCCATGGGCGCTGACCGGGGCATTCTGGTCAAGACAGATGCCACCACCGAGCCGCTGGCCGTTGCCAAGATCCTGAAGGGGATCGTCGAGGCAGAAGAGCCGGGCCTGGTGATCCTGGGCAAGCAGGCGATCGATGACGATTGCAACCAGACCGGACAGATGCTGGCTGCTCTTCTTGGCTGGGGCCAGGGCACCTTCGCCTCCAAGGTCGACCTGGGCGAAGGCTCCGTTGCTGTGACCCGCGAAGTCGATGGCGGCCTGCAGACCGTTTCGCTGAAGCTCCCGGCCATCGTCACCACCGACCTGCGCCTGAACGAGCCGCGCTATGCGTCGCTGCCCAACATCATGAAGGCCAAGAAGAAGCCGATCGACGAGAAGACCCCGGAAGACTTCGGCGTTGACGTGACCCCGCGTTTGACCGTCGTCTCCACCGCCGAGCCGGCTGCCCGCCAGGCTGGCATCAAGGTCGCTTCCGTGGCCGAACTGGTCGATAAGCTGAAGAACGAGGCCGGCGTCCTCTGAGGACCCGTCACAGGAGGAAAAAGATCCATGACGACACTTCTTGTGGCCGAACACGCCGGTGGCGCGCTGAATGACGCAACCGCAAAGGCCCTGACCGCCGCCGCCGCGCTTGGCGCCGATGTCCATGTGCTGGTTGCCGGCAAGGACGTGAAGCCGGTCGCCGAGGCAGCTGCCCAGCTCTCCGGCGTTTCCAAGGTGCTGGTTGCCGACAATGACGCTGTGGCTCATCAGCTGGCAGAGCCGATGGCCGCCCTGATCGTCGAGCTGGCGTCCGGCTACGACGCGATCGTGGCTCCGGCGACTGCCAACGGCAAGAACATACTGCCGCGCGTTGCTGCCCTGCTCGACGTGATGCAAGTCTCCGACGTCACCAAGGTTCTCTCGGCGGATACGTTCGAGCGTCCGATCTACGCAGGCAACGCACTGCAGACCGTGAAGTCCAACGATCCGAAGAAGGTGATCACGGTCCGCACGTCCACCTTTGCAGCCGCTGCTGGTGGTGGTTCCGCTGCGATCGAAGACGTCTCGGCTCCGGCGGCAGGCGATCTTTCCAGTTTCTCCGGAGAGGCCCTGTCCAAGTCTGACCGTCCGGAACTCACGTCCGCCAAGATCATCATTTCTGGTGGCCGCGCGCTCGGCTCTTCCGAAAAGTTTCAGGAAGTCATCATGCCGGTAGCTGATGCTCTGGGCGCTGCGGTTGGTGCTTCCCGCGCCGCGGTCGATGCGGGCTATGCTCCGAACGACTGGCAGGTTGGCCAGACCGGCAAGGTGGTCGCTCCGGATCTCTATATTGCCTGCGGCATCTCCGGTGCGATCCAGCATCTTGCCGGCATGAAGGATTCCAAGGTCATCGTGGCCATCAACAAGGACGAGGAAGCCCCGATCTTCCAGGTGGCGGACTACGGTCTTGTTGGTGATCTCTTTGAGATCCTGCCGCAGCTCAAGACAGCCGTCGAATAATCGCCTCACGGGGCTCACACACTCTCCGGGGCGGTAACACGTGTTTCCGCCCCGAAACTCTTGCGGTCTCAGCGTAGACTTGCCAAAAATAGCGCCGGCAGGCGGTCGAAGGGAAAGCGGCTGGCTTTTCCCTCACTCAAGGATCGGATTGGACGATGGTGGTCGAAATCAAGAAAATTGGCGTTATTGGATCTGGTCAGATGGGCAGCGGTATCGCTCATGTCTGTGCAGTTGCCGGGTACGATGTCGCCCTCAGTGACATTTCGATGGACCGGATCGAGTCCGGCCTGGCCAACATCAATGGCAATCTGGCCCGCCAGGTTCAAAAGGGGCAAATTTCCGAAGAAGCCCGCACCAAGGCTCTCGCGCGTATTTCTCCTGCCGTTGATCTCGACATGCTGAGCGAAGCGGATCTGGTGATTGAGTCCGCCGTCGAGAACGAGCAGGTCAAGCGCAAGATCTTCTCGCAGCTCTGCCCGCTCTTGAAGCCGGAAGCGATCCTCGCGACCAACACCTCCTCCATCTCGATCACACGCCTTGCGGCTTCCACCGACCGTCCGGAACGTTTCATCGGCATCCACTTCATGAATCCGGTTCCGATCATGGAGCTGGTGGAACTGGTGCGCGGCATCGCGACGGAAGACGAAACCTTCGAAGCGTCGAAGGAATTTGTTGCGAAGATCGGCAAGACCATCGCGGTCGCTGAAGATTTCCCGGCCTTTATGGTCAACCGTATTCTGCTGCCGATGATCAACGAAGCGATCTACACGCTCTACGAAGGCGTCGGGTCCGTTGAATCCATCGATACGGCCATGAAGCTGGGTGCGAACCACCCGATGGGCCCGCTGCAGCTGGCCGATTTCATCGGCCTCGACACCTGTCTGTCTATCATGCAGGTGCTGTATGAAGGCCTTGCCGACAGCAAGTACCGTCCGTGCCCGCTGCTGGTGAAATACGTCGAGGCAGGCTGGCTTGGCCGCAAGACCCAGCGCGGCTTCTATGACTACCGCGGGGACGTTCCGGTTCCGACCCGCTAAGCGGCCGTAGAAAATGAACCTCGCCCACTACTGCCTCACCAACGCTTCGCCTTCGGGAGAAGCGGTTGCGCTGGAGGTGGTGGGGCCGGGCGGGGCACTGCTTGAGCGCTGGACCTATGGCGAAGTCGAAGCCATGGTCCTGCGCATCGCAGCCGGATTTACTGCGGCGGGTCTGAACCGCGGCGACCGGGTGCTGCTCCGCTTGGGGCATTCCAGCGATTTTCCGCTTTTGTATTTCGGCGCCATCGCCGGCGGCTTCGTTCCCATTCCCTCTTCCGACATGCTGACGGCCTCCGAGGCCGGGGCGCTTCTGGCGGACAGCGGGGCGGCTGCTGTGGTGCATGACGGCAAGACCGTGCTTCCCGAAGGCGTGTTTCTGCCGCTCGGGCCTGCCGATATTGCAGCGATGAAAACAGGCGCGCCTGGCCACTACGCGGAGACATCTGCCGGTGATCCGGCGTTTCTGGTCTATACCTCCGGCACCAGCGGCACACCCAAGGGGGTGCTTCATGCGCACCGCGCAGCGATGGGCCGGGCGCCCATGTATCAGGGCTGGTACGGTATTTCCTCCAAGGACAGGCTGCTGCACGCCGGGGCCTTCAACTGGACCTACACACTGGGCGTCGGGTTGATGGACCCATGGGCCAATGGCGCTGTCAGCATCGTCTATGACGGGCCACGGGACCCGGAAGTCTGGCCGCAGCTGATTGAGGCCTCCGGTGCGACCCTGTTTGCCGCCGTTCCCAGCCTCTACCGGCGGATCTTGAAATATGGCGCGGTGAACCGGGAGAGCTTTCCGGCCCTGCGCCACGGGCTGACCGCAGGCGAAGCCTTGCCTGCTGAGCTTTACCTTGCGTGGAAAGAAGCGACGGGCCGCGAGCTTTATGAAGCTCTGGGCATGAGCGAGATCTCGACCTATGTCTCGAGTGGGCCTCAGGTTCCTCCAAAGCCCGGCTCTCCCGGCAAACCTCAGACGGGCCGTAAAGTCGCGGTGCTGTCCGAAACGGAGGCCGCTGCCGCAGTCGTTGCACCTGCCGGCGAAGCAGGGCTGCTGGCCATTCACGAGAGTGAGCCGGGCTTGATGCTCGGCTACTGGCAGCGACCGCAGGAGACTGCTGAAGCCTTCCGGGACGGCTGGTTCCTGACCGGGGACCGTGCCCGTTTCGATGAGGACGGCTATCTCTGGTATGAAGGGCGGGCAGATGACCTGATGAACGCCTTCGGTTACCGGGTTGCGCCTCAGGAGGTGGAGCGGTGCCTGTCCGGCCATCCGCAGGTGTCGGAAGTGGCTGTTACCGCTCTGGAAATGCGCCCGGGTGTCAGCCTGATCACGGCCTTTGTCGTGCCCGGTGATGCAGGCTTCAGGGATGCCGATGATCTTGCTCGATGGGCTGCGGAGCATCTTGCCGAATACAAGCGCCCGAAGGCCTACCGCTTTGTGTCTTCCCTGCCCAGAACCGCCTCCGGCAAGGTCCGGCGCAAGGCCTTGGTCTCGTTAACATGATCAAGATTTAACGCTTTGTTTACCGGATAAGCTCAAATTCCCGTCTATGGATATTTCGTCCCTCGCCACCACTTTCGCGGTTACCCAGCAGACCCGCACGGATCTCGCGCTTCAGTCCGAGATGATGAAGATGGCTGCCGAATCGCAGACCATGGTGGTGGATCTATTGCAGCAGGGCGCTCAGAGCCTTGAGGCTCTTGCCCCGCGCGCGGATGGCCTGGGCCAGCAAGTCAACATCACAGCCTGACTCTTCTGTTCATTCTGGTTTCTGCGCTCTGTGGCGGTGTTTACGTTGCATTTTGCCATGTATTTAAAATTTTAGTCTAAATAGACTAAAATAGTTATTTCCTATTAAATTCCAGGTTCATCCGCTTCCGCTACGTTAAAACTTGACGGAGCTTCATGCTCCATGTTCTTGAGCTGATGCACTCATCACCGGAGGGAGCGAAATGCTCGATTCAATTGGTGGCAGCAGCCTTTCGTCTCTGGGTTACTCTAACTCCGGAAACGGGGGCGAGAACGCCAGCACTGCGGAAAAGCTTCAGCAGAACAATGCGGAGCAAGAAAGAAAAGCTGCAGCTGCGGTATCGCGTCAGGCGGAACGCAGTGCGTCGCGCGCCGAGCAGCTTCAAAAGCAAGCCGAGCAACTGGAAAGCCGTGGCACAAACCGCGTCCGGGAAGCTGGCTTGGGATCCCGTCTGGACATAACTGTCTAGGCGGCAGGGGCGGGCGTTCGAAAAGGAGTAGGAAATATGGTGGAAGGTGTCTCTGGCGCTGCGTCTTACGGTGTAGCGAATGTTCGAAGTGAGCTTGCGGCGAACAACATTCGCCAGTCCAATGAACAGGACCGCCAGACTGCGGAAGAATTGCGCGAGACGTCCCAGACCCGTGAGGAAGAGCGCCGCGAAAGCCGCAAGATTCCGGGCCTCGGCAACGCTGTCGACATCACCGCTTGATCGGGTGATGCCTCGCCGGTTTGATACGCTTATAACGGCGGTTGTCCTGTGACGGGGCGCCGCCGTTAGCTTTTGGTTCCCTTGAAGGCGCTGATAGCGGCCGCAATGAGAGCCTTGGCTTCTCCGGAAGCCCATTCAGCGGGGCCATACATGGTGCCGATCTCGCAGCCGTCCGGTCCAACCAGGATGGTGGTCGGCAGGCCGGTGCCACGGGCCTTGGCGCGCAGGGCCGTCATCAGCGTGTTGGTCGGCTCGTGATAGAAGCCGAGGTTCTTTGCGCCGATTTCCTGCAGGAATGCTTTTGGCTTGTCTGCGGCGCCACGGTCCATGCTGACGGCGACGACGTCGAAATCAGGCCCGCTGAGATCGGCTTTGAGCTGATCGAGTGCGGGCATTTCCTTCCGGCAGGGAGCACACCATGTGGCCCAGAAGTTCATCAGCACGGTCTTGCCCTTGAAATCGGGCACGGAGACAGGTGCTTCTCCCTCGCCATTGAATTTCAGATCCGTGAGGCTCAAGGGCTTTTGCGCGGGCAGGAAGGCCGCAACCTCTCCCGTGGCGTAAGAACGGATCCCGTCAGCGATTTTCATCGAGACCTTGCAGTTTTGACCGCCGTTTGAGTTGCCATTCGGCCCGGCGATCACGTATACCGCCCCGATAACGGCCAAGGTGCCGGCAAGCCCAGCGGCAATCACGCGCCGTTTCGGTCGTTGTCCGGTTTTGGCTGGTTCCGTCATTCTTCTAAACCTCGCAAGGGGTATCTTTCAGGGGACAAGGCATGAGCAATCGCATGTGGGGCGGCCGGTTTGCCGAAGGCCCGGACGCAATCATGGAAGAGATCAACGCTTCCATCGACTACGACCGCAAGCTTTATAGGCAGGATATTGCCGGATCGAAAGCCCACGTGGCCATGCTCGCCGCACAGGGAATTGTCACGGCGGACGATGCCGCGACGATCACTCAAGGTCTAGACACAATCCTGTCAGAGATCGAAGCCGGGGAGTTCACCTTCTCCCGCGCGCTCGAAGACATTCACATGAACATCGAAGCGCGGCTTGCCGAGCTGGTCGGCCCGGCGGCTGGCCGCCTGCACACGGCCCGTTCGCGCAATGATCAGGTGGCGACCGACTTCCGCCTTTGGGTCCGCGACACGATGGACACGCTGGAGGAGCAGCTGACCGAGCTGATGCAGGCTCTGGCCGAGCGCGCAGACCAGCATGCTGGCGATGTCATGCCCGGTTTCACGCATCTCCAGTCGGCTCAGCCGGTGACCTTCGGCCACCATCTGCTGGCCTATGTGGAGATGTTCTCCCGTGACCGCAGCCGCGTCCGTGATGCCCGCAAGCGCATGAACGAATGCCCGCTCGGCTCTGCCGCTCTTGCCGGCACGTCCTTCCCGATCGACCGCAAGGCAACCGCCGTTGCGCTCGGCTTCGACCGGCCGATGGCGAACTCGCTGGATGGTGTGTCCGACCGTGACTTCATCATCGAAGCCCTGGCGGATGCGTCAATTTGCGCCATGCATCTCTCGCGATTGGCGGAAGAAATCGTCATCTGGTGCTCTGCCCAGTTCGGTTTCATCAAACTGTCGGACAAGTTCTCGACCGGCTCGTCGATCATGCCGCAGAAGAAGAACCCGGATGCTGCCGAGCTGGTGCGCGCCAAGACCGGACGCATCTACGGCTCTCTTCAGGCGCTGCTGGTCATGATGAAAGGCCTGCCGCTGGCCTATTCCAAGGACATGCAGGAAGACAAGGAACAGGCCTTTGACGGTCTGGCCAGCATCTCCCTGGCTCTGGCTGCCATGACTGGCATGGTCCGCGACCTGGAACCTGTCACCAAGACCATGAAGAAGGCGGCTGGCTCCGGCTATTCCACCGCGACGGATCTGGCCGACTGGCTCGTCCGCGTGCTGGGCATGCCGTTCCGCAACGCGCATCACGTCACTGGCCGCATCGTCGCCATTGCCGTGGAGCAGGGGATCGAGCTGCACAAGGTAACGCTTGAGGAAATGCAGGCGGTTGAGCCGAAGATCACCGATGAGATCTTCTCGGTTCTGTCGGTTGACAAGTCCGTCCGCAGCCGTGTGAGTTACGGTGGCACGTCGCCGGTGAATGTGCGCAAGCAGGCCCGCCGCTGGCTCAAGGACCTTGCCAAGGCCTGACGCCTTGGCCCTTCCGCATGGATCGGTCTTGCCGGGGTTGCCGGCAAGCGCCGGTCGTGCGAGGAAAGAGCAGCATTTGCATTCGGACGGGAAAGACGGATCCATGGGATCACAGGCCGCAAAGTTGAAACGCCTCGGCAAGGCCGCCGGTCTTCTGGCGCTAGGTGCCACGCTCGCGCTTGGCGGCTGTGGCCGCCGGGGGGCGCTTGATGCGCCGGGTGCAGCACCTGCTGCCACCGTGCAGGATCCGGCTGATGCTTATGGCACGCCTGCCGGTGTTGGTGCGAGCAGCTCTGTTGCCCGTCCGGCACCAGCGCAGACCAGCCGCTTTCCTCTCGACTTCCTGATCTGACGCAGCCAATCTGCCGCCAAATCAGCTTTTCCAGTCTCTTCGCCCTGTCCGGTGGCGTATCCCGCGGGATGCTGGTGTGCCGGAAGTGGCCCTAACTGAACGGGTTTTAACGTGCATCACTTCCAATATCGCAACGGTACGCTCTACGCCGAAGATGTTCCGGTCAGCCGGATCGCGGAAGAAGTCGGAACCCCGTTCTACTGCTACTCGACGGCAACGCTTGAGCGGCACTTCACGGTCTTCTCCGATGCGCTGAAGGACATCGACAGTCTCGTTTGCTATGCGGTGAAGGCCAATTCGAACCAGGCGGTGCTGACGACCTTAGCTCGTCTCGGTGCGGGCATGGATGTGGTGTCCGAAGGCGAGCTGCGCCGCGCCCGGGCCGCTGGTGTTCCTGCTGAAAAGATACTGTTCTCCGGCGTCGGCAAGACGGAGGCCGAGCAGGCTTATGCCCTTGGCGAGGGAATTCTTTGCTTCAACGTTGAGTCCGAACCGGAGCTGGTCCAGCTTTCGCGCGTTGCCCAGCAGATGGGCAAGACGGCCCATGTGTCCCTGCGCATCAACCCGGACGTGGATGCCAAGACCCACGCCAAGATCTCGACCGGCAAGGCGGAAAACAAGTTCGGCATTCCGTGGCAGCGTGCCCGGGAGGTCTATGCGGAAGCAGATGCCCTGCCAAACATCAAGGCCGTCGGTGTGGACATGCATATCGGGTCTCAGATCACCGAACTGGCTCCCTTTGACAGCGCCTTTGCGCGTCTTGGTGATTTGATTGCTGATTTGCGCGCGGATGGCCATGACATCGAGCACATCGATCTCGGCGGCGGTCTCGGCATTCCCTATGTCACTGACAACAGCCCTCCGCCGCATCCGGTCGCTTATGCAGAGGTTGTGAAGAAGCATGTCCAGAAGCTGGACTGCCGGGTCATCTTCGAACCTGGCCGTCTGATTACAGGAAATGCCGGGATCATGGTGACCAAGGTCATTTATGTGAAGCATGGGGCGGCGAAAGAATTCGTCATTGTGGATGGCGCGATGAACGATCTGATCCGACCGACCCTTTACGAAGCCTATCACGAGATCCGTCCGGTGACCGAACCTGCCGCTGATTTGCCGCGAATCACCGCGGATGTGGTCGGTCCTGTCTGCGAAACCGGTGACTATCTCGGCCATGACCGGGAATTGCCCGCGGTGGCGGCGGGTGATCTGCTGGCCGTCTATTCGGCCGGTGCCTATGGCGCAACGCAGTCGTCCACCTACAACACCCGCCTGCTGATCCCGGAAGTGCTGGTAAAAGACGGTGAATTCTCGGTCATCCGGCCCCGTCCGACCTATGATGATCTTCTCGGGCTAGACCATATTCCTGACTGGCTCAAGGATTAGTGATATCCGCAGCCGGTCTTTGGTTGTTTCAACAGCTTGCCGAACCGGCCTTCTTGCCTCACCCTAGACGGGTTGGGGGAACAGCGGAGGCATGGCCTTGGAGCGCAACGGCGCGAAGCGCGGCGGCAACGCCCCTGAATCTGAGATGAGACCGGGTGAGCGCCCGGAGGATGTGGCACGCCGGCTCGACCGGCTTGTCCGCAACAGCCGTGCTGCGCTGTTTGTCGAGCGCGTTTGGCGGGCCGCCCTGCCGCCTTTGATCGTGGCCGGGATTTTTACCGGCCTCTCTCTTATGGGCGTCTGGTTCTTGCCCCCTGCCTGGCTGCGGTTTCTGGCTGTCGGCCTGTTCGCTCTTGTCTTCGTCTGGTCCTGCCGTGACCTTTTCCGTGTCCGGTGGCCGGACAAGGAGGAGGCTCTTGCCCGGATCGAGGCAAGCGGGCGTTTTGCCCACCGGCCCCTGACCGCTGTCAGCGACACTCTTTCCTCCGGCTCTGAAGATCCGGCGACCGCTGCTCTGTGGCGGCTGCACCAGAAGCGGATGGCGGAAGCCTTGAGGGGCATGCGGGCCGGGGCTCCGGATCCGCGGGCCTACCGGCGTGATCCCTATGCCCTGCGTGTTCTTGCCCTGATGTTTATGATCACCGGTCTGGCTGCCAGTTCCGGCGACCGCTGGAGCCGGATTGCCTCCTCTGTCCGCGCACCGGTGGATCTCAAGGAAATTGCCAGCCGTCTTGACGCCTGGGTCACGCCTCCGCTCTACACGGCCCGGCCGCCTGTCTATCTGACAGGCCAGAGTGCAGCCTTGCGGGATGCGGACGCGCCTGTCACCGTGCCTCAGGGATCGAAGTTCGTTGTCCGCAGCCATGGCACGGATGGCTTTGAAGTGCGTACATCCGGCGGCATCGAGTTGACTCCCGCTGAACCAGAAGGTGCTGATGTGACCGCCGGGCAGCAGGGCATGCCCGTCGAGCGCACGGCCAATTTGGGCGCTTCCGGACAGATCGAGCTTTATGCGCGAGACGAGCGGATCACCGGCTGGCGCTTTCATGTGACGCCGGACGAACTGCCCGAAATCCGCCTGACGACCGATCCGGAAGAGCAGCTCAGCGGTGCGGTGAAGTTCTCCTATCTGGTGAAGGACGACTACGGCGTCGTTGCTGCCGAAGCGGATATTCAGCCGGTGCCGCAAAAAACGGCTTCCAACACGCCACCCCGTCCGCTGGTCGAGGCGCCGCATTTCCCGCTGTCCCTGCCGGCCCGTTCCCGTACGGCCAAGACCGGGGAGACCATCCGTGATCTCACCTCCCATCCCTGGTCGGGGTCCGAGGTCGAGATCATCCTCACCGCCCGCGATGAGGCCGGGCAGCAGGCCCAGTCCGAGCCGGTCCGCTTTACCTTGCCGCAAAGAAGCTTCCGTAATCCGCTGGCCCGTGCGGTGGTGGAGCAACGCCGGGATCTGGCGCTGGATGCGAACAATCAGGCCCGTGTGATCACCTCCTTCGACGCATTGCTTCTTGCGCCCGATGCCTTTGACATGCGCACTCAGGACTATCTCGGTCTGCGCTTTGCCTACCGGTCTCTGGTAAATGCCCATGGGGACGAGGAGCTGACGGCGCTGCTGCCACTGCTTTGGGACCTGGCTCTGACCATTGAAGACGGAGATCTGTC
This sequence comes from Roseibium litorale, assembly GCF_014842915.1. GTDB lineage: Bacteria > Pseudomonadota > Alphaproteobacteria > Rhizobiales > Stappiaceae > Roseibium > Roseibium litorale. The sequence goes on from NZ_JACYXI010000004.1 coordinate 256,781, forward strand.
TCTTGCGGAGCGCGAGCTGCGCGATGCTCAGGAGGCTCTGCGCAAGGCGCTGGAAAATGGCGCGAGCGATGAGGAAATCGCGGAACTGATGCAGAACCTGCGTCAGGCGATGAATGAATATATGGAAGCGCTCGCCGAGCAGATGCGGCGCAATCCGCAGGCCATGCAGCCCTTCAACTCGCAACAGCAGCAACGTACCCTGAGCCAGCAGGATCTGGAGCAGATGATGAACCGGATCGAGGAGCTGGCCAAGACCGGTTCCCGGGACGCGGCCCGCGAACTGCTGGCCCAGATGCAGCAGATGATGGAGAACCTGCAAGCTGGACGCCCGCAGATGACCCCGGACGGGATGAGCAGCGAAATGATGCAGATGCTCAACCAGCTTGGCGAGATGATCCAGAAGCAGCAGCAGCTGATGGACCAGACGCACCGGTTCAATCAGGATCAGAGGCGCAGGGATCAGCGCGACGACCAGGGGCAGTCAGGCCAGCAGGGCGGTCAGGAACCGATGACGCGCGAGCAGCTCGAACAGGCCCTGAAGCAGCTCCAGAAAGGGCAGGGAGACCTTGCCCAGCAGCTTCAGGAGCTGATGGATCAGCTTGGGCAGAGTGGTCAGGGCCGTGAAGGCGGCAAGGGCGAGCTTGGTGAAGCCGGGGAAGCCATGGGCCGCGCCGGCAAGTCTCTCGGTCAAGGCGAGGGCGAGGATGCGGTCGGTCAGCAGGGCAATGCCCTCGATGCCTTGCGTCGCGGGGCGCAAAGCATGGTCGAGCAGATGATGAACCAGGGCGATGGCCCGGGCATGGCCCAGGGGCGTTCCCAGATGGACGAGGATCCGCTTGGCCGCCCGCGCCGGACGGAAGGCCCGGACTTCGGCAATCAGGTCAAGATCCCGGACGAAATCGACGTGCAGCGGGCGCGCCGCGTTCTGGAAGAGCTGCGCCGCCGCTTCTCCGATCCGTCCCGTCCGCAGCTGGAGCTGGACTATCTGGAACGCCTGCTGAGGCGTTATTGACACTCGGTGTGCTTTGGTCCGGCCCTCAATGGCGGGCTTGATGTCATATTGTCCAAAAGAAAAGCCCCGGCACACGGTCCGGGGTTTTTCTTTTGATGTTTGGAAAAGGAGCTCAGGCGTATCTGCGGTTTTCTTCCGGCAGATGGCCCGCGAGCGCGTTCTTTACCGATTTGCGGATGTCGGCGAGGGAAAACGGCTTGGAAATGATGTCATGCACCAGGTTGTCGAGGCCGTTCGCGCGTTCGCGCTGATCGGCAAACCCGGTCATGAGCAGAATGGGCAGGCCCGGCCAGTCGCGGGCAGAATGAAGCGCCAGCGCAATGCCGTCCATCACAGGCATCTTGATGTCGGACAGAAGCAGATCGAAGGCGCCATTCTCACGGGTCAGAACCTCGACAGCTTCTCCTCCGTCCTCAACGGCCCTGACGGAATGGCCATCCAGCTCTAGCGCCCGCTTCACGAAGCTGCGGACTGCCTCATCATCTTCGGTCAGAAGAATGCGGGCCATGGTCAATCTCCTACTGTCTCCCCGTTCCCGGTATCCTCCTCGGGAACGACATAACCAATGAACGGCAGCTGCCGCCACGCATGTCCCATATCCATTCCATACCCGACTACAAATTTGTCTGGACAGGCGAAACCAACGTAGTCGGCAAATATGGCAACCTTGCGGTGGTCAGGCTTGTCCAGCAACGCTGCTATTTTCACCGATTTGGCGCCCCGCTCCATGAGGCGCTCCTTGGCGAAAGTCAGCGTCCGGCCGGATTCCAGGATATCATCCACCAGAATTATATCGCGCCCGTTAACGTCACTTTCAACGTCCCGCAAAATCTTGATTTCGCTTGAGCCAGTCGTGCCGGCGCCATAGCTCGAAAGATGCATGAACTCCATTTCCGGCCTCAGGCCTGCGCGGTGCATCGCGCGGACCAGATCCGCCGAGAAAATGAAGCTGCCCTTGAGAACGGCGACGACCAGAAGCCGTTCCGGCTTTGATTGGGCGATTTCTCCCGCAAGTGCGGCGACCCGCGCCGCGATGGCATCTTCATCGAAGAGAGTGTTGATTTGCACGGTCATGTTATTCGAGTACTGCCTGACGTTGTCCGCGGTCGATGAAACGGACCTGAATGTCCGTGGCGCCTTTCGGCGGATCGGATAGAATGGTTCTGAAGCGGGTTTCGTCCAGAGCCTTGAGCACTTTCGTCCGCGGTTCGACTGTCCAGGCGTAGATTTCCTGAAGATCGCTGCCTCTGATTGACAATCTCACAGCCGGAACCGGAGTGCTTGTTTCTGTTATATTGCGAATGGAACCCTCGACGACAAGGACTTCCTTGCCCGCATCGATCTCATGGAAGGTGCGAAGATCCCGGAATTCAAGGCCGCGAAGGTTCACCTCCAGGCCGACTGTTTCAAAAAGGCTCGCCAGATCAGGCGCTTGCTTGACGATTGAATCCCTTAGCAGAACCACAACACCGCAAAGGCCGATGGCGGCCAGAAACAGCGTGATACCGCCGATGCGGCGGTAGTTCCGGCGCAGGATCCAGTTGAAGACCGCGCCGATGCGGTTCCGTTTGAACTTGTTCGGGTTAACAATGATCTTCGGGCGCTTGGCAAGGCTTTCGATGTCCGCGGGCCGTTCGGCGGGGTCACCGTCCTTTTCAGTTCCGGTTTTGGGAGAGGAGCTCTCTGCCTTTGCGGTCCGTGCGGGCGCTGGGGGAGCATCGTCCTCCTCGTCTTCATCGTCTTCGTCGCGGCCGCCATAGTCGTCGGTCTCGAAGGTTTCCGAAGCCTCAGCCTCTTCCTGTTCGTCCTGCGTCCAAGCGGCTTCGTCCTGGTCAATCTGCAGGTCCTCGTCTTCTTCCTGCTTGGGAGATACGAACCAGCGATTTCCACAGCGCGCGCATTTGACACTGCGTCCCTCGGGACCCAGAGCCTCGGGCTTGATATCATAGCTCGTGCTGCAGTCCGGACATTTGATCTTCATGCGAAGACGCTTCGCCTTCTATGTTAGGACTGCAAGCGGCCAGTTGCCGCCGTTGTCCTGAATGCGGCCGTGAACCTGGCCTGACTTTGAGACGTGACTCTGGCCGGGCTGCGGCAAACCGCACCCGTTCCGGATCACAGTCTAGAGGACATTCATATGTTTAATGAAGCGTTAACGGGCGAGGGCTAGCTTGCAGGCTTTGAACGGAGGTGAAGAGTGATCCGCTTCGAGAATGTCGGTCTGAGATATGGAATGGGATCGGAAATCCTGCGTGATCTCACGTTCAGGATTGAGCCGCAGTCCTTTCAGTTCCTGACTGGCCCTTCCGGCGCGGGCAAGACCAGCCTGATCCGCTTGCTGTTCATGTCCCTGCGGCCGACCCGCGGGCTGATCCGGGTGTTCGACCGGGATCTGTCGGTGATCAGCAAGCAGGAATTGCCGGAACTGCGCCGCAAAATCGGCGTTGTTTTCCAGGATTTCCGGCTGCTCGACCATCTGACCACCTATGAAAACGTCGCCTTGCCCCTTCGCGTCGTCGGCAAGGAAGAGCATGAATACCGCTCCGATGTGATCGAGCTTCTGAAATGGGTTGGTCTCGGCGACCGGATGCACGTTCTTCCACCTGTGTTGTCGGGCGGGGAAAAGCAGCGTGCGGCGATTGCCCGGGCATTGATTACCCGTCCCGAGGTGCTGCTAGCGGACGAACCGACTGGCAACGTGGACCCGCCGCTTGCCCGCCGTCTCTTGCGGCTCTTTATTGAGCTCAACAAACTGGGGACATCTGTGGTGATTGCGACCCACGATATCGCCCTTCTGGAACAGGTCGACGCCCGCCGGATGGTTCTGGCCGACGGACGGCTGCAGATTTTCGACTAGGACCGGCTGATGGCAGATCAAAAGACACCCGCCGGAACCAGCGAGCGCAATGTGCCTCCGGTGAAGGGGCCTGCAAAACCCAAACGGAAGAAACTTCCGGTGAAGAAGGCGCGTACGCAGCCGGAAACGCGGAACCGGGAAGACGGCCACAAATTGCGGCCGCCTGCGCCGATCGTGCCGCAGCAGTCGGTGGCCGGCCGGGCTTTGACCCTGGTTGTCGCGATCATGAGTTTCCTGGCCTGCCTTACCGTGGGCGGTGTATCCGTGGTCTGGGATGCGGCGGATGCCTGGCAGAATGATCTCGTGCGTGAGGTGACGATCCAGATCCGCCCGGCTGAAGGCGTCGACATGCTGCGGGAAATCGACAAGGCCATCGCGCTGACGCAGGAATTCCCTGGCATCGGATCGGTTCGGGCCCTGTCGGATCAGGAAACCAAGGAATTGCTTGAGCCCTGGCTAGGGAACGGCCTTGATCTCGATACCTTGCCCGTTCCCCGGCTGATCCAGATCACCGTAGACGATCCCTCGGCCCTGAAGCTTGACCAGCTGCGTGATGCACTTGCCAAGCAGGTGAACGGCGCCAGCCTTGATGACCATTCCATCTGGACGTCCCGGCTCTCCGCCATGGCGGGCGCTGTGGTTGTCGGTGGCTTCGGCATCATGATCCTTGTGTTCGGCTCGATGGTCTTGAGCGTGATTTTTGCGACGCAAGCGGCCATGGCCGGGAACAAGGATGTGGTTTCCGTGCTGCACTTTGTCGGGGCGGAGGATGGGTTCATTGCCCGCGAGTTTCAGCGGCATTTCCTGCTTCTGGGCCTGAAAGGCGGCATTTCCGGCGGCGCCTTTGCGTCTGTTTCGTTTCTGCTGCTCGACTTCCTGACGCGGGATTCCGGGGCAACAGCCAGCTCGGCACAGTTGTCCGCTCTCTTCGGATCTGTGTCCGTGTCCCTTCCAGGCTATCTTGGTGTGATCGGTGTGGTTTTTCTTGTTGCTGTTCTGACTGCATTGACCTCCGGTCTGGCTGTGAAAGCCCATTTGCGCAAAGTAGACTAGAAGAGCAATAAAACTGCCACCAAATCAGCCGAATCAGCTGGCATGATGTGAATATGACGAGCCTTGAAAAGGATCCGGACATCGAGAACGATGCCTGGAGCGAAGCACCCAGAGTGGATACCGGTCACGGGACAGGAAACAGGCGGCGGCTTTTTAGGGGCCGCAATCTGGTTCTGTGTTTTGTGCTGGCCGTTTTTGTGGCTATCGCTGTGTCCTTCTTCCGGTTTGCCGATCGCGTTGCGACCATCCGCACGCCTGCGGACCCGCGCGCGGATGCGATCGTTGTTCTCACCGGCGGCACAGACCGGGTCGAACGCGCCGTCGCGCTGCTGGTCGAGGGCCGCGCCAAGCGCCTGCTGATTTCCGGTGTTCATCCGGGGACGACCCGCAAACAGCTGGCGTCCCTCACGGCTGCCGATATGCCCTTGTTCGACTGCTGCATCGATCTCGACCGGCTGGCGATGAACACGGTCGGCAATGCTGCGGAAACGGCAGCCTGGGCACGGGCGCATGACTTCAAGTCTCTGCTCGTCGTGACCAGTGCCTATCATTTGCCCCGGGCGCAGGCGGAACTGCAGGATGCGCTGCCGGAAGTCGAGCTTCATGCCTATCCGGTTTATTCCAGCGGATTGCACTTGAGGGCCTGGTGGCACAGTGCCGGGACAATTCGCCTTCTCATGCGCGAGTATGTGAAGTATACCCTCGCCCGGGCCAGAATTGTCGTGAACCGGGTGTTTGCCGCCTCTTGATGGAAGCGGTCTCTGGAGCAGACGGACGGTCCACCCGTCCACCGGAATACGCCGTTGTGCTTGTTCCACGGCTTCGACACCGTCTTCACCGGTAAGGTCTTATGGTTCTTCTGCGGTCCCTGGTCTTCCACGCCCTGTTTTATTCTCTCACGCTGCTGATGATGGTCGTCGTGTCACCCGTCCTTCTTCTGCCGCGCCGCTGGGGATGGTGGGTGGTTCCGGCCTGGTCGTATCTGTGCCTGCTGCTGTTGCGGGTGACTGTCGGTCTCAAGGTGGAAGTGCGTGGGCGTGAGAACATCCCGCAAGGCGGCTATATCGTCGCGTCCAAGCATCAGTCCGTTTGGGAAACCTTCGCGCTGATCCGCGAGTTCCCGGACCCGACCTATATCCTCAAGCGGGAGCTGCGCTGGATCCCGATCTTCGGGTGGTATACGGCGAAATTCCGCCAGATCCCGATCAACCGCGGCAAACGGGCCGCTGCGCTTGCGGCCCTGCTGGTAGCAGCCAAGCAGGCCATCGCCGAGGGCCGGCAAATCCTGATGTTCCCGGAAGGTACCCGGCGTCCTGCCGGCGGTGAACCGAGCTACAAATACGGCATTGCGCATCTCTACCGGGATCTGAAATGCCAGGTTCTGCCTGTTGCCCTCAATGCAGGTGTCTATTGGCCCCGCAAGTCGCTCCGCCTTTATCCGGGAACGGTTATCGTCGAGATCCTGCCGCCAATCCAGCCAGGTTTGCCGGTGAATGTGTTCCATGAGACCATGGTCAATATGATCGAGACGGTTTCAAACGCCTTGATTGAGGAAGCCAGGAGCGAGCCCCGGCGGTCTCCCGTTCTCGATGGCATACCCCGCAAGGGCGCCTGACTCCCTGCCCATTGACGGATCTCCTGCGGATTCCCATCTGAACAGAATAAGAACACTTCGTCCTGCGTGACCAGTTGCGCTGCGGCTACTAAATGTTCATAGTTTGTTCCTATGCTGGCGCCATGATATCCGCGACCGAAATGAACACGGCACGTTTCCCAAAGGTGGCAGAGGAGCTGGGGTTCCTCGACCGCTACCGCTATTTCGACGGCAAGAGCGGCAAGCGCTATATCTTCACGCGTATGACCGCGCCGGATCTGGCGGATTGCGCCGGGGTTGTTGTGATCATTCCTCCCTCTGCCAAACAGGCGGACACCCAGTTGCCGGTGATCGGTGAAGTCGACCGGGACGGAAAGTTTCACGGGCTTGGTGCAGCGAAGACCCGCCGCAGGGCAGGAGAGGTTTTTGTCCATCTGCTCGCTGGCTCGGCGCTGGACCGAAAAACCGTGCTCGACGACCTGAAGGCCGGCTTCGGCTTGTTGTGAGGTCTCAGGTTGCTCAGCGCAGCCTGTCCGAAAGCCAGGAAACGCCGTGGTCCTTGATGCCAAGGTCCTCGAGGTGGGACGCGGTGTTCAGAACATATTCCGGGTTCCTGCCGGACTGGCCAGCCGCTTCCACGACAATTTCAAGCTGTCTCTCCAGCGGCAGGGTACCGGCATATTGGGGATGAGCGCGGTTCACCACATAGGTGAGCGCCTCGGCCGTCTCGCCGGATTGAAGCCTTATTTTCCGCCACGTTTCCAAATAGACCATGGTCACCTGTTCGCGGGCGCGCAGATAGTCGATGGTTTGTTCCCGCAAGGAGCCGGAAACGCGCCAGGCCATGCCGCGGCAGGCGCCGCCCCGGTCCAGGCCGAAAACGAGACCCGGCCGCTCCTGCGTCCCGCGGTGAACCCAGGAGTAGACGCACAACGACCGGTGAGCGCCGCACAACAAGGCGGGTTGCCCGCCTTGATGCTCGAAGCCGGGGTTCCACATCAAAGAGCCGTAGCCAAATACCCAGAAATCACTCATATCGGTCCCAGATCGCCGTTGCCCCTGCCAGATAGCAATGGTGCCGCAGCGTTGCAATGGATCGATTAGCGAGCTCCTTCTTCTCATTTCAGAAAGCGTTTTTATTTGAGCAAGGACATGACATTGGAAAAGGCCGAAAAACCGCGCTCGAACTTCCGCTACTTCGCCCTTGGCGGCACCGTGCTTGCGGTGATGGCTCTGTGGTCCGGCGGCTGGTTCTTTCTCAAAGACAAGCTGCAGGAGGAAATCGGCAACCGCTTCGCAAAACTGTCGGAACAGGGTGTCCAGGCCAGCTGCCGGGATCTGTCCATTGCCGGTTTCCCCTTCCGCTTCGAGGTTTCCTGCGCCCCCTTCCTGATGGACACGGCCACGGGCCTCAGCCTGTCTCTGCCGGGGCTGCGGACGGTCGCTCTGGTCTACAATCCCTGGCATGTCATTCTGGAGGCAGAAGGCCCCGGCCATTTCTCTTCGCTGCCTTTGGAGCTTGAGGGGACAGGATCCTGGATAACCGGCCGGGCCAGTGCGCGTTATTCCTCTTCGGCGCTCAAGGCGGCGGACTTTTCTTTCGAAAAGCCGTCCTGGTTAGTGGATGGCGATGGATTCGTGTCCGAGGTTTCAGCGGAGCAGCTGGAGTTTCACCTGCGCGAGGTTCCAGGCGAAGCTGGTGACGTGGAAGCTTTCCTGAGCCTTGATCAGGCAACATCTCCCCTGGCGCCGTTCCTGCCTGCTCCGGCGGATCTGAAGGTCCATGCCGCCATTCCCGGAGGCGCTGCGCTTCTGTCCGGCCAGCCGCTGTCTTTGACGGCTTCAGACTGGAACCTGCCGGTGAAGCTGCATCAGTTGCACATCAGCTCCGGATCCCTGGAGATCATGGCAACTGGTGATGTGTCTATGGATACGGATGGCTTCCTGACCGGGGCGCTGCAGGTCGAACTGACGGATATCGATGGTATGGCGGCTCTGGCGGCCAGCCTTGCTCCGGAAGACCCTTCCCTGGCTTCGACAATCAAGGGAGCTGCAACGGCCTTTGGCCATGCGCAGAAACAGGAAAACGGCAAGCAGGTTGTCCTGCTGCCGTTGACCTTGAACAAGAGCCGGGTGAGCATCGGCCTCATCCCTCTCGGGACCTTGCCGCCTCTCCGGCCCTGACAGGAGGTTTATTCGCCAGCCGCGCGGTCGATCCGGATGATGAAGCTCTTGGCGTGATCCGGTTCGGCGATCTTTTCATAAAGGGCGACAGCCGGCGCGTTTTTGCCCGGAACCAGCCAGCGCAGGTGCAGCCAGCCGCGGCGCTTGCCTTCCACCTCCAGGGATTCAATCAGCTTCCGGCCGATGCCCTTGTTGCGGAAGGTGGGAAGGACATAAATGTCCTCGAGCTGACCGATCCGCAGACCGGTGATCAGCTCCGGCAGATCGAAATAGACGGCGAAACCGACGAGTTGGTTTCCCTGAAAGGCGCCGACAACTTCCGCCGACCGGTCGGCGAGGATCTTTTCCGCGTAATACTCGTCTGGCCGGCGCGGCGCGCCGCGTTTCAGCGCCTGCGCGTTTTCGGCGATAAGCGGAGCCAGCTTGTGGGCGTCCGCCTGGACAAGGGCCTTGATTTCCGTATTGCTCATGGGGTCTCCGGAGCCTGTCGGTTCGAGTTCTGCCTGCAAGTTGTCCAGAATCTTGCCTGACAATCAAGCACCTGCATATGGCTTACCCTAGTACATTTGTCGCAGGCGCGGGATTTCCACCTTTGCACAGGGGGACTGCCGCGAGGATTTCCTTCCGTTCCGATCTTCTCCAGATCTGAAACGTCCGTTATAACCGCCATGTCTATTTCCGGTTGCGGCCGGACCCTCCATCAGATTGAACAGTCATGTCCGACGCAACGCGGGTACGGGCCACCCTTATCGGCCTCAGTGCGGTTCTCATGTGGGCTGCGCTTGGTCTTTTCAGTGCCGGGTCCGGCAAGGTTCCTCCTTTTCTGCTGAATGCCCTGTGCTTCTTCCTGTCCGGGTCGCTGGCTGTTGTCTGGCTTGCGCTGCGGGGCAAGCTGCGGCTTCTCCGCCAGCCATTGAAGGTCTGGGCTTTTGGAACGGTGGGCCTGTTCGGATTTCACTTTTTCTACTTCACCGCAATCCGGAACGCGCCGCCTGTCGATGCCAATCTCATCAACTACACCTGGCCTTTGCTGATCGTCCTGTTTTCCGCCTTTCTTCCCGGCGAGCATTTGCGCCTTCATCATGTTGCTGGTGCGGTCTTTGGCCTTTTCGGCGCCGTGCTGCTGATTTCCGGAGGCGAGGGGTTGAGCCTTGATGGCAGCTCGTCGCTTGGCTATGCGGCTGCGATCGCCTCGTCCCTGTTCTGGTCCAGCTATTCCGTGATCTCCCGGCGGCTTGGGGCAGTTCCAACCGAGGCTGTGGCCGGTTTCTGCCTGATGACGGCCTTTCTTTCGCTGGTCTGCCATCTGGCTCTGGAAGAGACCGTCCTGCCTGCCGGTTTCTATGAGTGGCTGTCGGTTGTGGCTCTGGGGTTGTTTCCGGTCGGACTGGCCTTCTTCACATGGGATATTGGCGTGAAACGCGGGGACATTCAGATTCTGGGAGCCGCCGCCTATTCAGCGCCGCTCCTGTCGACCCTGCTGTTGATCGCCTTCGGCTATGGGACTTTTACGCTGACGGTCAGCTTTGCCTGTCTCGCGATCACCTTCGGCGCGGTGATTGCCGCAAAAGACATGATTTTCTCCCGCAAGAAGGCCTGAGCCGAAAGGCGAAGTGGAAATCATGCGCCAGCGGCATTAGCTTGCTGCAGAGCAACATGATGCCCCCTGGAGAGTTTCGCCATGACCCAACAGTTCAAGCCGCGCCGGTCCGCCCTTTACATGCCGGGCTCCAACGCCCGGGCGCTGGAAAAGGCGCGGACACTCGATGTGGACTGCCTGATCCTCGATCTGGAAGATGCTGTGGCTCCGGATGCCAAGGAGACGGCGCGCCAGCAGATCGTTTCGGCGGTGAAAGAGGGCGGCTATGGTGAGCGGGAAGTGGTCATCCGCATCAATGGTCTCGACACCCCCTGGGGAGAGGCGGATCTGGAAGCAGCTGCCGCTTGCGGCCCGGATGCGATCCTTGTGCCCAAGGTCAATGGCCCTGCGGATCTGGAGCGGGTGGCGCACAAGCTGGCGCTGGCAGGTGCTCCGTCCAGCCTGAAGGTCTGGGCGATGATGGAGACGCCGCTGGCGATGCTCAACGCTGCCGCGATCGGAGCCTGTGGCCGGGATCCGGAGGTGCGGCTGTCCTGTTTCGTCATGGGCACCAACGATCTTGCCAAGGAAACCCGCGCGAAGCTCAATCCGGGCCGCGCGGTGATGACGCCCTGGCTGATGACCTGCGTTGCGGCAGCGCGGGCAGGCGGGATCGATATTCTTGATGGCGTTTACAACGCTTTCAACGATGAGGACGGCTTCGTGGCCGAATGTGCGCAAGGGGTGGAAATGGGCATGGACGGCAAAACGCTGATCCATCCCAAGCAGATCGCACCTTGCCACGCAGCCTTCAGCCCGTCTGAGGACGAGGTCGCCTGGGCCCGCAAGATCAATGACCTCTTCAACCTGCCGGAAAATGCGAGCAAGGGCGCAATCCAGGTAGACGGCAAGATGGTGGAACGGCTACATGCGGACATGGGCCTGCGCACAATCGCGATTGCCGATGCCATAGCAGCCCGGATTTGAAGGTTTTTGCCATGAAACTCTACCGCTTCATCACCGGTCCGGACGACAGCGAGTTCTGTCACCGGGTGACCCAGGCTCTCAACAAGGGCTGGCAGCTGTCCGGTTCCCCGTCCCTGACCTTTGACGCCGTCCGTGGTCTCACCATCTGCGGTCAGGCCGTCACCAAGGAAGTTCCGGGCGAAGAATATGCCCGCGAGATCAAGCTCGGGGACTACTGATACCGGCGCAGCGCGGCTTCGTCGAAGTGCGGAGTTTGCTGAATGAGAAATGCCCGGACCACTGGCCCGGGCGTTTCTGTTTCAAAGCGCGAACATGTGGTTGTCGAAGGACATGCCTGGCACCTGGGCCAGAACGTCCGGAACGGCATCCGGTTCTCCCAGGTAGCGCAAGCCGCCGAGACCATCGGAAATCAGGAAAGCGCTGCCGTCGACTGGAGCAATGCCGCAACCGTCGATAACGGCTTTTGACCCGAGCAACGCGCCGGTGGACGCTGACCAGAACATGACCTGTCCGCCGCGCGGAGCGGAGGTCGCGACCACATCCCCGGTGCGGTTGGCGACCACCGACCCGATATAGCTCTGCAGCCCGCTGGCCAGTTGCTCCGGAATGTCGGTCAGAATGGGACTGGTGTCCTGAGTCATGTGGGCGACCAGGGGCGGGATCTGCTGCAGATCGCCTTCGAACTGTCCGCCGACCCAGACCTGTCCCTTGCCGTCCAGGGCCATGTGGCGCAGGGAAAGTTTGTGCAGGTCCTTGGACAACCGGTGTTGAGCCAGGACATCGCCTGAGCTGAGGTCCAGATAGACGACCGATGGGTCCATGGTCTCAATGTTGAGCTTTTCGCGCGGCTGGCCCGGATCCGTCTGGATGCCGCCATTGGCGACGACCATCGTCTTGCCGTCCGGCATCCGGAGAAGATCGTGGGGGCCGATGCCGCCGGTTTCGATCTCGCCGATCCGGCGCACATCCCGGCCGCTAACGTCATAGACGCCGAGCACGCCCCGCACGCGCTCGTAGTCATTTTCAACCGCATAGACCAGACGACCATCGGCGGAAAAGCAGCCGTGGCCATAGAAGTGGCGGCCTGGCTCCGATGCGATGACCAGCGGTTCCTTGCGGTCATAGGGATCGATCAGCATGGCGAAGGTGCCGGGGCGGCGGGCGAAGGCCATGATCCGGCGCCCGTCCGGTGAAACGGCCATGCCGTGCCCGCGATCCGGCAATCCGACCTCAGCCAGCATTTGCCCTGCATCGTCCAGGATGGCGAGCGCGTAGCTGCCGTTGGCCCGCTTGCAGGCGGTCGCAAAGAGGGGCGCCTCGATCTCGCCGATCAGGCCTTCTGCCAGCGCTGGTCCGTGCCATCCTGATCCGGCCAGAACGGCAGCTCCGCCAAGGCCTGCGAGGAAAGAGCGGCGGTTGATGGCGGTTTTCTTAGTCGCCGTCCAGAGCATTGAAGCCTCCTGAAAGTCCCAGCCCCCCGGCCAAATTGAGAGCCATCGTGTCGCGCAGGCTGTTCACCTGGATCGCAACCAGATTGAGCTTGTCGTAAGTGCCGCCTTCTTCCATCGTCTGGCGCAGCGGGCCATTCAGCGACCGCAGGTTGTTCGCGGCATTGCCGAATTCAAAGTTGAGCGACCCTGGAATCCATTCGGCATCGCTGTCGAGGTCCGGCTCTAACTTGGCCGCATTCATCGCATCCCGGATGCCTTCCAGCTCGGCGGCGATATAGGCCGTGGCATTGCCCGAGCGGGAGAAGGGCAGCTTGTTCGGTTTGGCATTATCCTTGTCAGTGCCGAGTGCCGGCAGCAGTTCCTGATCCTTGATCACGATCAGCCCGGTGACCATCGAATTGAAAATCGTCTCGATGGCTTCCTTGGAGGAGCGGAACTGGGGATTGTCAGGCCCTGCGGTCAGGAACTGCTTGCTGAAACCGTCCGGGTCTTTCCACTCAGAGGCAATGGCTCCTGCGATAGAGGTCACATTGCTTGCGATGGCTCCGGCATAGACGCAGAGCTCTGCCTTGCCGCCGCCCTCGCCGAGGGTCAGGTTGCTGTCGCTGTCATAGGCAATCAGCTGCAGGGCGGTCAACCCCTGCAAGGCAACGCTCTTGCCTGCCAGGGTAGCCGGATCGCCAAGTGTCCCATCATTATCCGCAAGCGCCTTGCGGATCTGCCGCTGGGCGATGTTCCGGGCATCCGGCAGAAAGGCGAGACGCTCCAGCCTGTGATCCTGGATCAAGGGGCCGAAACGCAGAAACGTTACATGTCCGAGGGCCTCAAGGGTCTTGGTGTAGCTCGATGAAAAGGCTTCGCGGGTCTGATCGGACGGCGCCGCGCAAAGGGCATCTGTGGCGGCAGGCAGGGCTGCCGAGGTCTCTGCAAATGCCGTGGTGGCCGGGCGGATATAGGTTTCCAGCACCCGCTTCACATGAGGACTGAAGTCTGCGGCTTGTCCCGGTGGAGCTTGCAGGGCGACAGCTGTGGTGACCGCAAGGGCTGCAAACAGGGTGAGGCGCATTACAGGGACTCCAGAAATCGGATCAGGGCCGTCCGGCCGGCGGGCGGCAGCGCGATGACGGCATCGCGGGAGGCTTGAGCCTCGCCACCATGCCACAAGACAGCTTCAAGCAGGTTACGGGCCCGGCCGTCATGAAGGAAGCGGGTGTGGCCGTTGACCGTTCCGGTCAGCCCGATGCCCCAGAGCGGCGCCGTGCGCCATTCGGAGCCGGAGGCGTCCCCGGCAGGGCGGCCATCTGCAAGGCCTTCGCCCATATCATGGAGCAGAAGGTCGGTATAGGGCCAGATCAGCTGGAACCGGTGCGCCTTATTGTCCGCCCTGCGGCTGGTGACATAGTTGGGCCGGTGACAGGCGGCACAGCCGGATTGATGGAAGATTGCCTTGCCGCGCAGCACTTCGGGGTCATCAACATCCCGGCGCTGGGGAACGGCCAGGTTTTCCGAATAGAAAGTCACCAGATCCATGACCGGATCGGGCGCTTCACTGACGCCAAGGCGGGTCTGCTCTCCATGCGGCTGGCGGCGGCATTCAGGCTGCTTCGTGGTACAGTCGCCGTAATTGTCTGGCATCTCTGGCGTGCTGATGCCGATATCCCCGGAAAAGGCGGCGGCGGTCTGGGCCCGCACCGTCGGCTCCGAGGCCTTCCAGCCGAAACGGCCGATGGTCAGCGCTCCTGTTTCCGGATCGCGTACCCGGCTCACCTTTCCCGAAATGCCGTCACCGTTCAGGTCGTCGGGATCGGCCTGGGCCTCGATATCACCAGCGGCGATCGCTTGCAGGAGACCCATGCCGATCATCGGCGGGGTGACCCTTGGCGACATCATGACATCCGGATGCATCGGCCCATAGGCGAGGTCCCGGACCTTATAGGAGGGCTTCTTCAGGATGATCGTTTCGCCGCCGTTCAGGGTGACAGGAAGATCCTCGTAACTGATCTCGATCTGGCCTTCCGCCTTCAGCCCGGACACCGCAAAGGTCTGGAACTGGCCGCCATAGGTCGGCTCGGGAATGCGCAGCAGTTCATGGCTTTCAAGCTGTGCCTGCTGTTGCGGTGTCTGCGGCGGAATGGAGAGGCGCAGGAAGAGCGAAACGGCTTTTTCGCCCGGAAGAGGCGGACGCCCGCGGCCGTCTTTCAGATGGCAGCTCTGGCAGGCGCGGGCATTGTAAAGCGGACCCAGCCCGTCGGAGGCCTGGGTGGAGGAGGGGGAAGAGGTCCAGAACTTCTTGAACAGGCCATTGCCGAGCTTGAAGGTCTGCTCTTCCTCGAAGGTGAGATTGCCCGAATTGTGGGAAAAACTGTCCCGGTTGACCGTCTTGACCGAAGTGGCAGCGCCCCCGCTCATGGCCTCGAAGGGCTGTGCGGCGGAAAAGTCCTTTGGCGGCGCGGTGACTTTGGCAACTCTGGCGCGGTCTTTGGGGGTGAGATCGTCCCGGTAGGGAAGCGGTCCATCGGCTGCGCCTGCACTGACAGCGAAGGATGAGAGCGCCATTACAAACAAGGCGAGGGTCGACAGGCCCCATCTGGTAGCTGTCATGATAGTCAAGACCAATCAGGTTCGCGTCCCGGATCTCAGCACGGTACCCCTCCGTACCTGCTGAAAAGAAGAACCGGCGGGAAGAAGCTTCACCGCCGGTTCGTTTCGTTCGTTTTACTGGAAGACTGCGTTCGGGTTGTCCAGGCTGTCCGAGCCTTCGAAGGCAACATCTTCAAGGCCGAGAGCGTGCACGGCGCGCTCAATGGACTTGGTCTGGTCAACGAGACCGTCGACAACGGCCTGCACCACGGCGTTGCCCTCTTCATTGCCTTCGCCGATCATCTGGTCATAGGCTTCGCCGCCTTCGGCGCGGGCCTTCATGGCTTCCGCAGCGGCCAGCGTTGCATCCAGCTTTGCCTTCAGCTCTTCCGCAACAGCCGGGTCTTTTTCCGCAACCAGCTCTGCGAGCGAGGGACCAGAGACGGTCTTGCCGTCGAGACCGGTGTAGGTGCCGAAATAGACGTTCCGGATGCCGACAATGTCGTTGTAATGGGACATGTGGGTGTTGTCGGAGAAGCAGTCATGCTCTTCTTCCGGGTCATGCAGCATCAGGCCAAGCTTGGTGCGCTCACCGGCCAGTTCGCCGTAGGACAGGGAGCCCATGCCGGTCAGGATGGTGGCCAGGCCGCCTGCTTCGCCCTTGGCTTCCAGCTCTTTGCGGGCTTCCCCGCCCGGTGCCCAGTTGGCTGCCATTTCTTCCAGATCGGAAATGAGCAGATCGGTGGCTGCCTGCAGATAGGCGATGCGGCGGTCGCAATTGCCATTGGTGCAGTTCTTGGTGTCGAAGTCTGTGACCGAACGGTTGCCTGCGCCTGCATTGGTGCCGTTCAGGTCCTGGCCCCAGAGCAGGAACTCGATGGCGTGGTAACCCGTGGCCACATTGGCTTCGACATCACCGGCTTCCTGCAGCTTGTCGGCCAGAAGTTCCGGTGTGATGCTGGTGGCATCGATGGTTTCGCCGCCGATTTCCAGCTTGGGATTGGCAATGACATTGGCGGTGTAAAAGACGTTTTCTTCGGACTCGGTGCCATAGGATGCGTCGACGTAGTCGATCAGTCCTTCGTCCAGCGGCCAGGCGTTGACCTTGCCTTCCCAGTCATCAACGATTGCGTTGCCGAAACGGTAGGCTTCGGTCTGCTGATAGGGGTTGCGGGCCTTCTTCCAGGCGGCGCGGGCAGCGGCCAGCGTTTCATCGGTCGGGTTGGCAACCATGGCGTCAATGGCAGCCTTCAGCTCCTTGGCGCTGGTAACCGAGTCATCATAGGCAGCCTGGGCGATATTTTCGTAGTTCGTCAGCACTTCCGAAGGCGTCGCGGCAAGGGCGGGCAGGGAGAACAGGGCCGTCGCAGCCAAAAGGCCGAATTTAATGGCTTTCATCAATTGCTTCCTCAAGTTGGATGATCCGGAGGTGGAATGACCGTTCCGGATCGATAAGTTCAATGGCGTATCGGCAGGCCCAGCTTTTTGAGCGGGCACATTTCCAGGGGCAGACTGCCGGGGTCGACGACCGCAAGTATCAGTCCGCACTCGCCAAGCGCAGAGCCAAATTCGGAGGCGGCGAAGAGGGCATCCTCCCGCCCCTGCGGATGGAAGAGGGCCTTCGCTATGGTGTTCTGAGCTTCCGTGTTTTGCTGCTGCGCAGCCGCTACGAAGGCCATGACCAGACATTCGTCCTGACACAGCTTCGGGCAATCATAAGGAAACAGGCAGAGGCTGCGTGTGCCATGGGTCTTCAGGGCCCGCGCATAACAGGAGAGTTCAGAAACCGGGCGGCGGGCACGATCCTTGCCAAGCTCGGCGGCATAAAGGTCCCAGGCCATTTCCCAGCAGCTGGCATCATTGGTCGCATACCCGGCCATCCAGCGGCGGACCCCTTCGACCACCAGCCGTTCCGCGCGGCGGGCCTGGTTGTCTGGTGTCTGCAAGTCCGGCATGCCGGGGCTCCTGTGGGCAATATGCGTGTGTTCCTTAGGGCAGGAATCGTTTTTATGAGGATGAAAGTCAAGTATAAAGTCCAGGCTATCGCGCCGAATTCCCTCACATTGGAATGGTTCAAAATAGGCGCCGCATTTTGGCCGGATAACGCGGGCATCTTGCCCCGGAAGCCGAATGACCCATTTCCAGAAGAAGATGAGGCGGGTATCGGGACACGGCGCTGGAAATCCTTCCAGGGTTCCCGTAACCTCAATCTCTGTCCCAATTTTTACTTTCAGAAGCGCAGGCCATAGCTGAATGTCTTTTTTTTCCTCTCTTTCACAATTCATTCGGGAGGTGACTGTCGGTGACGGTGGCAAAAAGAGTTTTGCCGACGACGACAAGCGTCTTGCCGCCGCAGCCCTGCTTTTTCATCTCGTTGATGTCGATGGTGTGGTCGAGGAGTCTGAGAGCCGCAAGCTGAAGGAAATCCTGAAGCGTCATTACGATCTGACCGATGCGGAAACGGTTGAGCTCGTCGAAGCGGGCAAGCAGAAGGACAGTGAAGCTGTCGATCTCTACGGCTTTACGTCTGTGCTGAAGAGGTCAACCGATGAGGACGAACGGCTGGCAATCGTCGAGATGATGTGGGAGGTCGTCTACGCCGACGGCCAGGTACACGAGTTCGAGGACAACACCATCTGGCGCGTTGCTGAACTGCTGGGCATCTCGACCCGCGACCGCATGAACCTGCGCCACAAGGTGGCCCGCAGTCTGCCGGAAGGGACCGTGGAAGAGTAAGCCAGGGAGCATTTCCGCTGCTGTTTCGGCCGTTATGGCGCGTAAGTCGGCAGGGATTGCTTGCCAAAAGGGCTCGACGCGACCCTCAAATGCGCTAGACTCTCTGTCATGAAGCACGAGACTTTTGCTGAAATGGATCGCCCGAAAGTTCTCATCGTCCTGCATCAGGAGCAATCCTCGCCGGGCCGTGTCGGACAGGAGCTGGTCAAGCGCGGCTTTGCTCTTGATATCCGGCGGCCCCGTTATGGCGATATGCTTCCTGACACCATGTGCCGGCACGTCGGCGCCGTGATTTTCGGTGGCCCGATGAGTGCGAATGATCCGGATGCCTACGTTCATCGGGAAATCGACTGGATCAAGGTGCCGCTTCGCGAGGAAAAGCCGTTTCTCGGCATTTGCCTCGGTGCCCAGATGATGGTCAAGCAGCTCGGCGGAACCGTTGGTGCCCATGGCGAAGAGCTGGTCGAGATCGGCTACTACCCGCTTCAGCCGACGTCAAAGGGTGAAAACCTGATGGACTGGCCGAAAAAGGTCTATCAGTGGCACAAGGAAGGCTTCAGCCTGCCGTCGGACTGCGAGCTGCTGGCCTCCGGCCCGACCTATCCCAATCAGGCGATCCGCTGTGGCAAGAACGCCTACGGCATCCAGTTTCACCCGGAGCTCACCCATCAGATGATGGTCCGCTGGACGACCCGTGGCGCGCCGCGCATGGATTTGCCCGGCGCCCAGCAGCGCCGGGATCATTTCGCGGGCCGCCTGGTTCACGACGGCGCCGTGCGCAAGTGGCTGGATGATTTCCTGGATCTCTGGATCGGATGCGCAGGGCGATCCGCCGCCCGCCTGGCCGCGGAATAAGCTGTCTCCCACGGACATTGGTATTGCCCGTACCAGACCGAATCCCTTACTCTTCCGGCAGGCTTCATCCACGCCTCCTCCCTCCATCCGGGAAAGCATCATTCATGCGGGATGTTCCAATCAACGGACTGTCTTGACGGCGTGATGCATGCGGAGGGATTGCGGATTTGGCCGTCCGGAGGTTCCGATGATGAAACTTTCAGCCCCGGTTTATGCCCTCAAGCGCCAAGCGCGCCAGATTTCCAGACGCGAGCGCATCCCCCTTCACGAGGCTCTCGACAGGATTGCGGCAGCGGAAGGGTTCCGCTCCTGGGCGCAGCTTGCCGGGCGCCATGCAGACCAGGCCCTTGTTGCCCGGCTCTATCCTGCGCTCAGAGCTGGTGAACTCGTGATCGTTGCCGCGCGGCCGGGACAGGGCAAGACCCTGCTTGGCCTTGAACTGGCGGTCGAGGCGATGAAGCAAGGCCGAACGGCAGTGTTCTTCACGCTTGAATACACCCAGGCCCAGATGCTCGACCGGTTCCGGGCTATCGGCGTTGACCCGTTTGCCTTCGATGACCGTTTCGATCTCGACATGTCCGACGGGATCTGCGCAAGCCACATCATGGAGCGGCTCGCCGGGGCCGAGGCCGGAACGCTTGCGGTGATCGACTATCTGCAATTGCTTGATCATAGGCGCGAAACCCCACCGCTCATGGATCAGGTGCGTGCGCTCAGGGAATTTGCCCAAAGGCAAAAAGTGGTTCTGGTGTTTCTGTCCCAGGTCCGCCGTGATTTCGAGGCATCGGGAAAGGCCCTTCCGGATCTGGAGGACGTGCGCCTTCCCAATCCTTTGGATCTTTCCTTGTTCACCCGGGCTGCCTTTCTCCAGGAAGGGCAGATGGTCTGCCGCTCCCTTTGATTGACGGGGCTAAAAGCGCGCTCTTCAGCCCTGCAGCACGTTCATGAGCACCTTGATGCTCATGGCGAAGCACATGATCACGGTGATGGGGCGGATGATCTTCGCCCCGCCCTTGAAGGCGAAATGCGCGCCGAGATAGGCACCGAGGATCTGGCCTGCCATCATTGCCCCGCCTCCGACCCAGGCAATCTTGCCGAAGAAGATGAAATAGATCAGCGCGCCCAGATTGCTGGTCAGGTTGAACAGCTTGGCATGGGCGGTGGCTGTGCGGATCGGCATGCCGCGCAGGAGGATGAGTGACGTGGACATGAAGGAGCCTGTGCCGGGTCCGAAGAAGCCGTCGTAGAAGCCGATGGCCGGGGCAGCGGTCACGGCGTAACGGTCTGCAGTGATGCGCGGCTCGGTTTCCGCGTCCAGGTTCTTGGCAAAGAACAGAAAATAGAGCCCGATGCTGACCAGCAGAACCGGGATGAACAGCACCAGAATATCCGCATTGATCTGTTGCAGCACCCAGCCGCCCGCGATCGAGCCCATGGCAATGGCCGCAATCGCCTTGAGATTGGCCTTCACAGACACCGCGCCCCGGCGGATGAAATAGGCCGCGGCGGTCAGTGTGCCGCAACTGCCCTGCAGCTTGTTCGTTGCCAAGGCGGTCGCGGGCGGAATTCCGGCCAGCAGCAGGGCGGGGATGGTCAGAAGCCCGCCACCACCTGCAATGGCGTCGATCCAACCGGCAGCCACTGCGACGAGGAAAAGGATCGCGAGAATATCGAGGGAGAAGTCCATCGGGGAAGCCTTGAGCGGAACGCGTGGCAAAGACCTGTCCAAAGGAACAGGTTTGTTCGATTTTGACGGATCGCTGAACGAGGGAAGGAAGCGTTTGGGTGAGGGGAAAAGCTCTCACAAAGAAGAAGGGGAGCCGTCGGCTCCCCTTATCCGTAACGTGCCGATGAAATCAAGCCTGATAGACGATCAGGAGATCCTTGGCGTCGATCTGGCTGCCCGGTGTCACCAGAACTTCGGCAATGACCGCATCCCGTTCGGCATGGAGAGCCGTTTCCATCTTCATCGCTTCGATGGAGACCAGAACGTCTCCGGCGGTGACTTTCTGCCCGGCCTTGACCGCAACGGTCGAGATGACGCCGGGCATCGGTGCGCCGACGTGATCCGCATTGCCGTCTTCCGCCTTGCGCTTGGCCGAAGCCCCGGCGGCGCCATGGGCGCGGTCCGGAACCTTGATGATGCGCGGCTGGCCGTTCAGCTCGAAGAACACTTTCTTTTCGCCGTTCTCGTCGGTGTCGCCAAAGGCCTGGCAGCGGACGACGAGGGTTTTGCCCGGCTCCAGATCCACCATCAGCTCATCCCCGGCTTCCAGGCCATAGAAATAGACCGGTGTGGGCAGAACCGAGGTCGGGCCGTACTGGCTCTGGGCCTTGGCGAAGTCCGTGTAGACCTTCGGGTACATGAGGTAGGAGGCGAGATCCGCGTCGGAGATCTCATGGCCGGTCTTGTCGGCTGCTTCCTTGCGCCGGGCTTCCAGATCTTCGTCCTTCAGCAGAGAGCCGGGGCGCACAGTGATAGGAGTTGCGCCCTTCAGCACCTTGGCCTGCAGGGCGGAGGGCCACCCTGCCGGGGGCTGGCCCAGATCGCCGCGCAGCATCTGAACGACGGAGTCCGGGAAGGCCACATCCTTGGCCGGATCTTCTACCTCCGCAACGCTCAAGCCCTGGCTGACCATCATCAGGGCCATGTCGCCGACAACTTTGGAGGACGGTGTCACCTTCACGATGTCACCGAACATCATGTTCACGTCGGCATAGGTCTGAGCGACCTCGTGCCAGCGGGTTTCCAGACCCAGAGAACGGGCCTGTTCCTTCAGGTTGGTGAACTGGCCGCCCGGCATTTCGTGCAGATAGACTTCCGAGGCCGGTCCCTTCAGATCGCTCTCGAAGGCCGCATACTGGCTGCGCACGGCTTCCCAATAGAAGGAAATGCGCCGGATGGCTTCGGCGTCGAGGCCCGGATCCCGCTCTGAACCCTTGAGCGCTTCGACGATGGAGCCGAGGCAGGGCTGGGAGGTGTTGCCGGAGAAGGCATCCATGGCGCTGTCGACCGCATCGACGCCCGCATCGACGGCCGCCAGAACCGTGGCTGCCGCAATGCCGGAGGTGTCATGAGTGTGGAAGTGGATCGGAATGCCGACTTCTTCCTTCAGGGCCTTGAACAGGGTGCGGGCCGCGCCCGGCTTCAGCAGGCCGGCCATGTCCTTCACGCCCAGAATGTGCGCGCTCGCCTTTTCCAGCTCCTTGGCCAGATTGACGTAATACTTCAGATCGTATTTCGGGCGGGCACTGTCATTCAGGTCGCCGGTGTAGCACAGGGCGCCTTCGCACAGCTTGTCCGTTTCCAGAACCGCGTCGATGGAAACACGCATGTTCTCCACCCAGTTCAGGCAGTCGAAGACGCGGAAGACATCGACGCCGTTCTGCGCAGCCTGATGAACGAAGAAGCGGACCACATTGTCCGGATAGTTGGTATAGCCAACCCCGTTGGAGCCGCGCAGCAGCATCTGCAGCAGGATGTTCGGCGCCCGCTCACGGATGATGCGCAGGCGCTCCCAGGGATCTTCCGTCAGGAAGCGCATGGCGACATCGAAGGTCGCGCCGCCCCAGCATTCCAGCGAGAACAGCTGCGGCAGACCGGTCGCATAGGCGTCGGTGATCGCCGCGATGTCGTGGGTGCGCATGCGGGTGGCGAGCAGAGACTGGTGGCCGTCACGCATTGTGGTGTCGGTCATGAGCACCTGCGGCTGAGCCTTCATCCAGTCGGCGAAACCCTTGGGGCCGAGCTTTTCCAGAAGCTGGCGGGTGCCGTCCGGCTTGACCTGGCCGAAGTCCGGCACGACCGGTGCTGCCACGTCGCTGCCCGGCTTGCCGCGCGAACGGGTTTCCGGATGGCCGTTGACGGACACGTCCGCGATATAGGTCAGGAGCTTGGTCGCACGGTCCCGGCGGCTGGTGTGATCGAACAGTTCCGGCGTGTTGTCGATGAAGCGCGTTGTGTAGTCATTGGCGCGGAACTTCGGGTGCTCGATGATGTTTTCGAGGAACACGAGGTTCGTCGCCACACCGCGGATACGGAATTCGCGCAGGGCGCGTTCCATACGCTTGCAGGTTTCCTCTGCCGTCGGCGACCAGGCGGTCACCTTTTCCAGCAGGGGATCGTAGAAGCGGGTGATGACCGCGCCGGAATAGGCGGTGCCGCCGTCCAGACGGATGCCGAAGCCGGTTGCGCCCCGGTAGGCGGTGATGCGGCCATAGTCCGGGATGAAGTTCTGTTCCGGATCTTCGGTGGTGATGCGGCACTGAAGCGCGTGGCCGTTAAGGCGGATGTTCTCCTGAGCCGGAACACCACTTTCCGGCGTGCCAATGCGGGCGCCGCCTGCAATCTGGATCTGGGCCTTGACGATGTCTATGCCGGTGACTTCTTCCGTCACCGTGTGCTCTACCTGAACGCGCGGGTTCACTTCGATGAAGTAGATCGCGCCGGTGTCCGCATCCATCAGGAATTCGACGGTGCCTGCGCCCCGGTAACCGACTTCCCGGCCGATCTTCAGGCCGTAATCGCACAATTCCTTGCGCTTGGCCTCGTCGAGATAGGGGGCGGGTGCCCGTTCGACAACCTTTTGGTGGCGGCGCTGGATCGAGCAATCGCGCTCGAACAGGTGGACGAGGCCGCCCTGGCCGTCACCGAGGATCTGCACTTCCACGTGCCGGGCGCGCTGCACCAGCTTTTCAAGATAGATTTCGTCCTTGCCGAAGGCAGCCTTGGCTTCGCGCTTGGCAGCGACCACTTCGCGCACCAGCGTTGCCTCGTCCGGAATGACGCGCATACCGCGTCCGCCGCCGCCCCAGGAAGCCTTCAGCATCACCGGATAGCCGATCCCGGCTGCCAGGCGCTTGATTTCCTCCAGATCGTCCGGCAGCGGGTCGGTTGCCGGCATGACCGGAACGCCGGCCTCGATGGCAAGGTTGCGGGCCGCAACCTTGTTGCCCAGGCGGCGCATGGTCTCCGGCATCGGGCCGATGAAGATAATGCCAGCTTCCGCGCAGGCTTCAGCGAATTCCGGGCTTTCCGAAAGGAAGCCGTAGCCGGGGTGGATCGCATCCGCTTTCGCCTGTTTGGCAACCCGGATGATCTCGTCGATGGACAGATAAGCTTCGATCGGGCCGAGACCCTTACCAACCTGATAGGCCTCATCGGCCTTGAACCGGTGAAGGGCCAGTTTGTCCTGTTCGGCAAAGATGGCGACTGTTTTCAGCCCCAGTTCGTTTGCCGCGCGAAAGACACGGATAGCGATTTCAGAACGGTTTGCGACGAGAATTTTCTGGATTGCCAACAGCAGCCTCCACACGAACAGGGCAAGGAAGGGCAGCGGGGGACCCCGGTGCCGGATTGTTCTACTTGGGTGAGGATAATATGAAAAGGGGCAGAGACACTGCCCCTTTTAAAATTCAAATCGATTTAAGGGCCGCAAAAGCCTCTCTTCATCCGATCAGCTTATGCCGCATGGCCGTTGCAACAGCATGGGCGCGGTTGGCGGCGCTCAGTTTGCGGGTAGCTTCCTTGATGTACCAGTCGACCGTATGGCGGGAGATGCCGAGCCGGTCTCCGATTTCGCCGCTGGTCTTTCCCTCGGAGGTCCATTTCAGGCATTCGACTTCGCGGCCTGTCAGTGGATTGCCGATCGGTTCTTCCGCCAGGTCGGGGCAAGCGATTTGCAGGCCCTGCCGGTAGGCATAAAGCCCGGCAAGGTGGAGAGCGTGGCTGTCGCCATCTTGCAGCTCGACGGCCCGCCCGCCGAATGCGAGCGTGCCTTCATACCCGCGTGGCCCGTAGATCGGGATATAAAGGCCATCCTCCATATCGAAGTCGCGGGCTTCCAGCAGAATTTTTTGACTGCGCTCGCTCAAGGCGGGATCTTCGCGCATTTCCCGCCAACTGAAAGGATAGGAGGTGCGCATGCCTTTCGCGACGACCGGGTCATCCATGATGTAGTGGGAATCCAGGTACCGCCGCGTCCACTCCTCCGACCAGCAGGTCGAGATGATGCAAGGGGTGCCATGAATGCCGTGACGGGCAAATGTCGCCAGAACGAAGTTAGAAAATCCGAAGGCATCAGCAAGGTGTTTCAGGTCTTGCGACAGCTGGGCGACATTTGAACGGCCTGAAACAATCCCGGTGAACTCGAGTGCACGGCTGAGACTGTGCGTATGCATGTTACTAGCGGCCTCGCAAGCGGTGGTTAACTGGTGCGCAATGAAGCAAAAATACAGAGAAACAAAAGATTCTGCCAGGAAGCCGAAACTTTCGCCACATTCGTATCTTGCAGAAATTATTCGTATTTTCCAGTCTCTATATGAAATGAAGTCACCAGCACCTATTTGTCAGGGGCAATTTGTCTGCAAGCTCTCCGGCCCGTTGCTTTAACTTTTTTGAGTTGTATTTTTATTTGCTGCAACTAATTTGCTCGAGTTTTAGATTGACAGCCTGATCGGATTTTCTGGGCCCTAACGAGGGCCTCTTGCGGCATGTTCTTGCAAAGACTCAGGATTTGGTTCCATTTCAGATCCGGGAACCACATGTAGTGGAGAACGAAACCTGAATCTTGAAGAGTCATCGATTCGGTCCGTTTTTGTTCCGGAGTCGTTCCTTCGCCGTGTTTCAGGCCGTCCTGCAGATGCCTGGCGGCAATAAAGACAGGACAGGGCAGATCCCCTGTGCTAGGTCACGGTCTCGGTCGTGAGACCTTGGAAATCTCGTCGTTCAAAGCCGGATACCGCCGCAGTAGTCTGATGTCCCGTCCCCATATAATGCCGCTGCCGCCCGCGGCCCGGTCCCGAACGGTCACCGCTGTTCTTGGGCCCACCAATACCGGCAAGACACATCTGGCAATCGAACGGATGCTGGCTCAACCCTCCGGCCTAATCGGCCTGCCGCTGCGCCTTTTGGCGCGCGAGGTCTATGGCCGAATGGTCGAGCGTGCAGGCGTTGACGCGGTTGCCCTGATCACGGGCGAGGAAAAGATCGTCCCAAAGTCGCCCCGTTTCTGGGTGTCGACCGTCGAGGCGATGCCGCTGGATCTGAAAACCGACTTCGTCGCCATCGATGAAGTGCAGCTTGCGGGGGATCTGGACCGGGGTCATGTGTTCACGGATCGTATCCTGAACCTGCGCGGTCGGGCCGAAACCCTGCTTCTGGGCGCCGCAACCGTCCGGCCTCTGCTGGAAAAGCTGCTGCCGGGGCTTAATGTTGTCACCCGCCCGCGCATGTCGGTTCTGACCTATGCCGGATCCAAGAAAGTCTCCCGTCTTCCCGCGCGCTCCGCAATTGTCGCGTTTTCGGCGGAGGAGGTTTACGGCATCGCCGAACTGATCCGGCGCCAGCGTGGCGGGGCGGCGGTGGTTCTGGGCTCTCTCAGTCCCCGGACCCGGAACGCCCAGGTCGAGCTGTTCCAGAACGGGGACGTTGAGCATCTGGTTGCGACAGATGCCATCGGCATGGGGCTGAACCTGGACGTGGACCACGTGGCCTTCGCCGGGAACCGGAAATACGACGGCTATCAGTACCGTCAATTGACCGCTGCCGAGATGGGGCAGATCGCCGGGCGCGCGGGCCGCCACACCCGCGACGGCAGCTTTGGCGTCACCGGACGGGTGGATCCGCTGGACGATGATCTGGTCGAACAGATTGAAAATCACCATTTCAACAGCCTGAAGGTGCTGCAATGGCGCAACAGTCAGCTTGATTTTTCATCAGCGGACGGGTTGCGGCGCTCGCTTGATGTTGTCCCGCGCGAAGAGGGGCTGGCACGGGCGCCGACGGGCGACGATATCACGGCGCTTGAGTTTCTTCTGCGGGATTCCGCCATTTCTGGCATGGCTCGCGGCGGAAAAGCTGTCGAATTGCTCTGGGATGTGTGTCAGGTTCCTGACTACAGAAAGATCGCGCCAGCCAACCATGCGGACATTCTGAGCCAGATCTACACCCACATAATGCGCGACGGTGTTATCGAAGAGGACTGGTTTAGCCGTCAATTGGCCTTCGCAGACCGCGTAGATGGTGATATCGACACTCTCGCCAACCGGATTGCCCATATCCGGACCTGGACATTTGTCGCGAACCGGCCTGATTGGCTGGGCGATCCGGCCCACTGGCAACAGGTGACCCGCGGCATTGAGGACAAATTATCCGATGCGCTGCACGAGCGTCTTACCCAGAGGTTCGTGGATCGGCGTACAAGTGTATTGATGCGACGTTTGAGAGAGAACGCCATGCTGGAAGCGGAAATCACATCGAGCGGTGATGTGCTCGTAGAAGGACAGCACATCGGAACGCTGCTTGGCTTCCGGTTTGCCCCTGATGCTGCGGCGGAAGGGCCGGATGGAAAGGCCCTGCGCGCTGCTGCGCAAAAGGCGCTTGCGACGGAAATCGAAAGCCGCGCCGACAAGCTGTCGCGTTCCGAGAACGGCGACTTCATCCTGTCGTCCGACGCCACCCTCCGCTGGCGCGGCGAACCGGTTGCGAAGCTTGCCGCCGGAGACGATGTGCTGTCCCCTGCCGTTTTGCTGCTTTCGGACGAGCATCTGACGGGTCCGGCCCGCGACAAGGTGCAGGAGCGTGTATCTCTCTGGGTTCGTGCCCAGGTCGATACGCTGTTGAAGCCGCTTGCCGATCTTAAGGCGGGAGAAGGGCTTGAGGGCCTTGCCCGCGGTATCGCCTATCGTCTTGCGGAAGGCCTTGGCAATCTGGAACGCCAGGAAATCTCAGAGGATGTGCGCCAGCTTGACCAGGATATGCGTGCATCCCTGCGCAAGGTCGGTGTCCGCTTCGGGGCCTATACCATTTTCGTTCCCGCGCTGTTGAAGCCTGCGCCGAGCCAGCTTCTGGCCCAGCTCTGGGCCATCAAGCACGGCTCCATGGATATGGCGGGCCTGAGCGAGCTGCCGCAGCTGTCAGCTTCCGGCCGCACCTCTATCCCGGTCGATCCGGCGATCGACAAGGCACTTTACAAGGTCGTCGGGTTCCGCGTCTGCGGCCCGCGCGCGGTGCGTGTTGATATTCTGGAACGTCTGGCCGATCTGATCCGTCCGCTCGTTGCGTGGAAGCCGCTGGATGTCGAAGTCACGCCGCCGGAAGGCGCCGTTGCTCAGGGCGGTGCCTTCACCGTGACTGTTGCGATGACCTCGCTGCTCGGCTGCGCTGGCGAAGACTTCTCCGCGATCCTGAAATCTCTGGGCTACCGTCTTGAGACCCGCGAAGTGGTCCGTCCGGTTGCTGCGGCTGCTGCTGAAACCGCTGCTCCGGAAGCTGCGTCTGCGGAACCGGCTGCTGCGGAACCGGCTGCTGCTGAAGAGGCTGCTGCTGCCGAAGAAGCTCCGGCTGCTGAAGTTTCGGCTGCAGAAGATGCTCCTGCCCAGGATGTGGCTGCAGAGGCATCCGAGGCTTCTGCGGCTCCCGAAGCTGCTGGTGAAACCGAAACCGTCACCATCGAGATCTGGCGTCCAGGCCGCGGCGACCGCCGTCCGCGTCCGGGTCAGTCCGATGGCCGGGGCGAAGGCCGCAAGGGTGGCCGTGGCCGCTCTGAAGGCCGTGGTGAGGGCCGTGGCGAAGGTGGTAACCGGAGTGAGCACCAGGGCAACCGCCGTCATGGCGGAGGCGGACCGAAGGGCGAAGGCAAGGGCCGTGGCGGAAACAAGCCGCATCACGGCGGCAACCAGGCTCCGCGCGGTGACCGCGAGCCCAAGCGTGACAAGCCGATCGATCCCAATTCGCCTTTTGCGGCCCTGATGGCGCTGAAGGCCGGAATGGAAAAGAAAGACAAGTCCTGACGGGCTTGTCCTGCGGAACAGGACCAGTATGAGCGCAGAAGGCGCAACATTACGGATCGACAAGTGGCTCTGGTACGCCAGGGTCACAAAATCCCGTTCTCTCGCTCAAAAGCTTGCGACCTCGGGCCATGTCCGGGTGAACAAGGAGAAGATTGACTCTTCCAGCAAGGCCATCCGGGCAGGGGACGTGCTGACCATCGCGCTGGAGCGGAAGATCCTCATTCTCAAGGTCGTGGCGCTGGGCACCCGGCGCGGGCCCTATGAGGAAGCCCGGCTTCTCTATGAGGACCTGTCTCCGCCGCCTCCCGGCAAGATTGAAGCCGCTCAGGCTCAGGCGCCAGCGCAGCGTGATGCCGGGGCGGGCAGGCCAACCAAGCGCGACCGCCGTAAGCTGGATGCCTTCCGGGAGGCTGACTGAAACGGGAATCCGGTTCTCCGGCCAGTTCTGGCAAGGCATTTCGTCTCACGGCGATTTGCGCAAGTGCGAACGCTTGCGCAGCCGCGTTAAACGGGATACCCAAACGCAAAGAACAAATGGACGCAGGCAGTCCGCTCCTTCCCGGCGGTCAAGCTCGTGCTCCGATTTCAGAGACTGCCGCATAGAGGATCACGATGACCTACGTCGTCACTGACAACTGCATCAAGTGCAAGTATACGGATTGCGTTGAGGTTTGCCCCGTCGATTGTTTCTACGAGGGCGAGAACATGCTGGTCATCAATCCGGATGAATGCATCGATTGCGGTGTTTGCGAACCGGAATGCCCGGCCGAGGCCATTTTGCCGGATACCGAGCCGGGCTTGGAAAAGTGGATCGAGCTGAACGCCGAATATGCGGCGAAGTGGCCGAACATAACCGAAAAGAAGGACGCTCTTCCCGAGGCTGCCGAATTCGACGGCAAGACCAACAAGCTGGAAGAGTATTTCTCCCCGGAAGGCCCGTCCGGCAACTGATCTGCCTGACCGGAATTCCATTGGACATCAAAACCCGCGCGCCGCTTCACAAGCAGGCTGCGCGGGTTTTTGCGTTTGGCGTGCAGATTTGGCCGCTAAGCTCGCGCGCAAAAGACTGTTGAACAGGCGGGCACTGAGGTGAAAGACAGGATGTGACGGCAAAATGCGCTCTGTGCTTTAATTTAGCGCAGAGGTGTGTTATATTTACCAGACAGTCGTTCAACCGCAGGAAGTTTCCCCCTGACACGGAGGCATATCGGAACACAGTCCCCACGGATTGTGAGGCGAGTCTCACCGCCTACTGACCAAACTTCTAAATTGGATTTAAACGACTGACCACCCAGACGCGCCCGATATCAACAGGCGTTCCCAATCAGGACCGCGATTGGGTCATGTGCGCGTCATTTGAGTTCATGAGCTGCGGTTTGCGGCTTAAACGGTCTGACAGACCGGCAACTGCGCAGGAGTAGATACGAGAATGGCAACTGTAACGAAAAAGGCCGCGCAGCGTCAGGGTTTCAAAACGGGCGAATTCATCGTCTATCCGGCTCACGGCGTTGGCCTGATTACTGCCATTGAAGAACAGAGCGTTGCAGGTCACACCCTTGAACTCCTCGTCATCTTCTTCGAGAAGGACAAGATGACCCTCCGGGTTCCGGTCGCAAAGATTGCGTCCGTTGGCATGCGCAAGCTCGGTGAAGCTGCGGAAGTGAAGAAGGCTCTGGAAACCGTTCGCGGGCGTCCGCGCGTCAAGCGCACCATGTGGAGCCGCCGTGCCCAGGAATATGAAGCAAAGATCAATTCCGGCGACCTGATTGCGATCTCCGAAGTGGTTCGTGACCTCTACCGTTCGGACACCCAGCCGGAGCAGTCCTATTCCGAACGCCAGCTTTATGAAGCTGCGCTCGACCGTATGGCACGCGAAATCGCTGCCGTGAACAAGTGCTCCGAAACCGAAGCAACCAAGCAGATCGAGCAGAACCTTGCCAAGGCTCCGAGCCGCGCCAAGGCCGCTGCTGAAGAAGCTGGTTCTGACGATGATGACGATCAGGAAGAAGCAGCCTGATTTCAGGCGTTTAGGTCCTGACTGAAATTGGCCCGGGGTTCTTCCCCGGGCCTTTTTTATGGCTCGCAGTTGCGATCGCTCTAAGCTTCTTCAAAGGTGGTATCTTTTCAGATGGCAGCCTAGAGTAGTTTTCTGGATTCTTTTGGAACCAAACCGGTTCCCGGGCGTTTGATCCATAGAATTCCGGACAATTGCTTGGAGTGGCCGAAATGACGACGTCAGCAACCGAAAGACGCCAGTTGGTCCGCGCGGCCATGAAGGCACCCTATCTGACCCGCGAAGACGAGCAGGAGCTCGCCCGCCGCTGGAAGAACGACAAGGATGAGAAAGCGCTTGAGGCTCTGACCCTCGCGCACATGCGCTTGGTGATCGCTGTTGCCTCCCGCTACCGCAATTTTGGCCTGTCGCTGGTCGATCTCATTCAGGAAGGCCACGTCGGTCTGCTTGAGGCTGCAGCCCGCTTTGATCCGGAGCGTGAGGTGCGCTTCTCGACCTATGCAACCTGGTGGATCCGTGCCCAGATCCAGGACCATATCCTGAGGAACTGGTCCATCGTCCGTGGCGGGACATCCTCCGCCCAGAAAGCCCTTTTCTTCAATCTCCGGCGTTTGCGGGCAAAGCTGTCTGGCAGCGGGCAGACGCTGACAGATTCCGAGCTGCACCGGAAAATCGCGGACGCGATTGGCGTGAAGGTTGCCGATGTTGCGCTGATGAATGCGCGGCTTTCGGGGCCGGACGCTTCTCTCAATGCCCCGGTTTCCGATGGCGATGAGACCTCGGCCGACCGGCAGGACTTCCTCGTCTGCGAGGCTCCGTTGCCTGACGAAATCGTCTCGGAAAACATTGACGCCGAGCGCCGTAAGATCTGGCTTCGCAACGCGCTTCGGGTTTTGAACGACCGCGAGCTGCGGATTGTGAAGGAACGCCGCCTGACAGATGAGGGCGCAACGCTGGAGTCCCTTGGCCAGACGCTTGGCATCTCGAAGGAGCGTGTCCGTCAGATCGAGAGCCGGGCCATGGAAAAGCTCAAGGCTGTCCTGGTTGAGCGTCAGCCGGACCAGGCCCCGTATTACATGTGAAACGGGCAGCGCATCCCGGGCTCAGGAGCTCTCGATGCGCTGCCTTGCGCCCTCTCCACAAAGTCAGAGGGCAGCCTCAAGCGTCCTCACGAAAGCAGTTAGCAGACCCCGGCCTTCCGGCCAGTCGCCAAGACCGCTTTGACCGTTGATGTGGCCGGCCGCGCCGATGACGGATAACTCGCTTCCCCATTGTACGGCTCTGGCTTCGGCATAGTGCAGGGTCCCATAAGGATCATTGCTGCTTGCCAGGATCAGGGACGGGAAGCGGAGCCTCTCCTCCGGCGGCTGCACGAAGCTTGCTGCCTGGGCGGGAAATGCAGCCGACTTCGGATCCGGCACGGCGGCAAGGAATGCGCCCTTGACCGGCAGAGTACTTGCCTTCTGCCAATGAGCGACCAGTAGGCAGGCGAGGCTATGAGCCACAAGTACGGGTGGGGTTTTGGCCGCTTCCACGGCCCGTTCGAGTGCCGCGATCCAATCGGTCAGATCGGGTTCGTCCCAACTGGCCGGCGTAAACCGGCGGATGGCCGGATCGGCGGCCTCCCATAGGCTCTGCCAATGGGTGTCTCCTGAATTACCGATCCCCGGCAGGTGAATGAATTCTGTCATGCTTGCCCTCTTTGTTGCGACTGCCGGATATTGACGATTTACAGGCCTCTCCGGAATTGGCATCCATCGGAAAGAGATGACCAAATCCGATGGATTAGAGCGTGTCGTTGCTGACCGGATTCAGGATTCCCATTTTGTTTGATCCGTGATTCCTTGTTTTGAAACGAAGCAAGGGGGCGTTGATGGGCAAGCCACATCCTTTGGAACTCCGGCAGCGTGTTG
>NZ_JACYXI010000005.1 GCF_014842915.1 Roseibium litorale
ATGCAACTGTTCAGGTTGGGTGGCTAAAGCGGGAGGGGGCCAAGCCATGCCGCGATCTCCCAAAAGGGGATCAGGATTGCATCGGCCTCCCTCCCGTACCAACAATAGACCAAACCAGACACACAGGGAGTGCGCACCGCTTGCGTTGTGCGCATGAAAGCCCCCAGGCCGCCACTTGTCCAAGGCGTATTAGGCATGTCGTATGCAGAGTTTGCATAGCAGCATGGATTGCCGGGCCCGCCGCCGCATGCTTCCCTGCCCATCAAACTGGAAAATGGGTGTCTCAACATGACTGACGGATGGGCAATCGCGCTGCATGGCGGTGCCGGAACAATACTCAAGGAAAACATGACCCCGGAGCGCGAGACCGCCTATAGCGCGGGACTGCGGGAGGCTTTGTTGCGCGGCAGCATCATTTTGAGCGACGGCGGTTCGTGCGAGGACGCCGTGGAAGCCGTTGTCCGGGCGCTTGAGGATGATCCGTTGTTCAACGCTGGACGCGGAGCGGTTCTGACAGCTGATGGCACGTTCGAGTTGGATGCGGCCATCATGCGCGGAAAAGATCTCGCTGCGGGTGCTGTCACCGGCGTCAGCGATATCCGCAATCCCGTCAGCCTGGCGCGGCTGGTGATGGAGCGCTCCGAGCATGTGCTTCTGGCCGGGGATGGAGCTGCCCGTTTTGCCCGTGCGCAAGGGATCGGCGCGGTCTCAAGCGGTTATTTCGAAACCGGATACCGCCGCGAGCAGCTTCTCAAGGCACAGGCCCGGAACGAGGTTTCGCTTGATCACAGCGACCACAAATACGGGACGGTGGGCGCTGTCGCACGGGACAGGAACGGCCATCTGGCGGCAGCCACCTCGACCGGCGGCATGACCAACAAGAAGCCTGGCCGGATCGGCGACAGCCCTCTGATCGGCGCGGGCACCTATGCCAGCGACAAGAGCTGTGCGGTGTCGGCAACCGGCCACGGCGAAATGTTCATCCGCATGACGGTCGCCCGGGATATCGCGGCCCTGATGGAATATGCGGGACTGCCGCTTGAGGAAGCCGCCCGGCGCAAGGTGCTGGACGAACTGCCGCTGATCGGTGGGGGCGGCGGTATCATCGCCGTCGGCAGAAGTGGTCCTCCGGTTCTGACTTTCAACACGGCGGGTATGTACCGCGCCGCCCAATCTGAGGGCGGCACGGTGGAGACAGGTATTTACGCCGGTTGAGGCGTCAGGGCATCAATGGCAGTGGCAAGACTGTTCTTGATGTAGATTTCGCGCAAGCGCCGGGCCACCGGTCCGGGTTTGCCATCACCGACGGCAAAGCCGTCGACCTGCACCACCGGGTTCACGAACCCTGAGGCAGAGGTGGAAAAGGCTTCCCGCGCCTGCCGGATTTCCTCGGCTGAAAACGCCCGCTCCTCGACCTTGACCTGCAATTCGGCGGCACACTGGAGCACCGTCTGGCGGGTGATCCCAGCCAGGATAGAGTTGGAGAGCGCACGCGTGACCAGCGTCCCGTCCGCCGTCACGATATAGGCATTGTTGGAGCAGCCCTCGGTGATCTGCCCGTTCTCAACCATCCAGGCGTCATCCGCCCCCTTGTCCCGTGCCAGGCTCTTGGCCATGGCGGGATAGAGAAGCTGAACGGTCTTGATGTCACGGCGGAGCCAGCGCCAGTCCTCGACCAGAATCACTTTCTGGCCGCGCTCTGCCACGGGGTTTTCAATAAGCGCTTTTTCCTGCGTGAACAGCACCAGGGTCGGCGCGACAGGCTCAAGCGGAAAATTAAAATCACGATCCCCTGTCGATCCGCGGGAGATCTGCAAATAGATCAGCCCCTCACGCAGGTTGTTGCGCGCAACAACCTGCCGGTGGATTTCGAGAAGAGACGCCTGATCGAAGGGAACCTCAAGGTTGATCTCACCGAGAGACCGGGTCAACCGCTCCATATGGCCGGGAAAGTCGATCAACTTGCCATCGACGACTGCCGTCACCTCATATATCGCATCGGCAAACAAGAAGCCGCGGTCAAAAATCGAGACCTTGGCTTCACTTTCCTCTATATAGTCTCCGTTGAGATAAACGGTCCGCATTCTCGGAAAACTCCGGTAGATTTGCTATCTAGGGTTCGGCTTGATGCTGTGCATTGATGCATTTGGCACTCATCCGGGCAAATGCCGATTTTTTATGAGCTATGCGGCAGCAGGAGCCTGTGCATTGGAACTGAATTGGCTGGAGGACTTTGTTGAACTGGCCGCCGTACGGAATTTCTCAGTCGCCGCGGCTGCCCGTCACGTAACCCAGCCCGCCTTTTCGCGCCGGATCCGGGCCTTGGAAAACTGGGTCGGCATCGAGCTTGTCGACCGCAGCTCCTTTCCGGTCAAATTGACCAAGGCGGGAGAAATCTTTCTTGAAACCGGCCGTGACCTGATGCGGGAAATCTACCGCTTGCGCGATGATTGCCGCCAGCAGGCTAGCCTGACGACCGACACGCTAACCTTCAGCGCCTTGCACACAATCGCGCTCAGCATCTTTCCGAAGCTGCTCGAAGAGGTGCAGCAAAACGCCGGATCCTTTGCCACACGCATAAGTGCCACCGACTTTTACGACTGTATCGAGGCGCTGTCGCTTGGCCGGTGTGAGATCGCACTGTGCTACGGTCACACGCTCGGCCCCCCCATTCTTCAGGCAGGCCGCTTCGAATCCCGCAAGATCGGCTCTGATCCCTTTCTCCTCATCTCCGCAGCAGGCGGGAACGGCGCGCCTCTTTATAGCCTGGACGGCAGCAGGGATACGTCGTTCATACCGCTTGTCGCCTATACGACGGATTGTTTTCTCGGCAAAGTGCAGCACGATCTGATCCGGGAAATGTGGGGCCAGGGACCGGAGCTGCGGACTGTTTTCGAGAACTCCATGTCCGAGATGGTCAAGCGGATGATCCTGCATGGCGCAGGCATCGGCTGGCTTCCGGAGAGCGCCATCACGGAAGAACTGGAGAGCGGTTCGCTGGTTGTCCTCGACAGCGGTCTGCCGGACGTCCGGCTCGATGTTCTGGTGTTCCGCAGAACCGTGCCGGGATCTGTGATCATGGAAAGGTTCTGGGCGCATCTGCCGGACGCGCCCGCCTGAAACCGCCAGCCATGCCCCTCAAAGCCAAAGTCCGGCTGGGAAACGCAGCTCCAGCGTCTTACGCAAGCGCGTCAAAAACACTCTCAAGCTGTCAGCTGATCAAAGCTGGACCAACCCGCCATCAGTGATCAGGGCCTTTGGCTTGAAGGCGTGCATATCCTCAAACTGGCAGAACTCCACCGGCCCCAGCCGGATATCCGACAGGGCCTCGCGGTGTGGCGCGAGGATCTCGGCGCATTTGCGGATCACCTCTTCCGCCTGTTCCTTGGTCATGAAGCGGAGTCTATAGGCCAGGGTGACGTGGAAGCGGTAACCATCGTGATCGGCGCGCGAAAGGCCGGTCAACTCCCGCAGCTGCGCCCTCAACCTGCGCAACCTCTCTTCGGCCTCGGCGCCTTCCGGACGAACCATCATGGAATAACCTGCGTGAAGATGAGGCAAGCTGATCCGCAATCCGGCAGGCGCAGAGAACCCAGCCAAACGTTCGATGAAGATCCGGGTCACTTCCGCCAGCGGCAGTCCTTTTTCCACGCCTTCAGGCCAATCATCCGGATCAAGCGGCTCGCCGCCGACACCGCTGAACACGGTCATGTGGAAGCTGGGTTGCGGCAGATAGGTGAAATGACTGGCTAATGGCTGCGCCATCAATGCGTCCTGAACCTGACACAGCGCCGAATAGGCCGGAGAGGCTTTGTCGATATGGAAAATGAAGGTGTTGCCGGGCCAGGGCAGAACGGCGCCTTCGGGGGTGAACTTGCCGCCTCCGCCGGGTCCGGTGATCGAACTGGGCTGCCCCGTCTCCGCTCCACCGCCCGTCAGCGCCTCCATGGCACGATTGTGCAGGGTCTCCGGGCTATCCGTCGGAGAAGCAAGGTCAGTGGTCATGGTGTCATCCTCAGACTGGTAAGGCTCAGGCAGGTATAGAACATCTGCTTCCGGCATACCTCAGGCATATGACCTTTTGGCGACCTTCCCGGAAATCAGGCGGCAGACAGATTAATCTCCCGCCTGATTTCAATCTTACAAGCGCGGACAGCCGCCTTCGCCAATATCCCAGAAGAGACCGGCCATCAGGCGCAGCGCATCCCGGCTGAGAGATTTGAGGGCATGTTCATTCGGCGCATGCTGCGAGCAGGCCCGGTAGGAATGCGGCACCCAGACGGTCGGCAGACCAAGAATATCCGTAAAACTGTCATTGGGCAGCGAGCCCGCCAGATTCGGCAGCACATGCGGCGCGCGCCCGCCTGTGCGGGTGAGCGAGTCTTTCACATAAGTCACCCAGGGATGATCAGGATCGAGCCGCGTGGCGCGGAAGAACCCGCGATCGTGGGGCACGATCTGGACTTTCTCAAAACCATGCTCATCGAGGTGACGGCGGAGAGACGGCAGAACGGCGTCCGCGTCGGTTCCAACCACATAGCGCAGCTGGCAGGCAGCGCGCGCCCTGGCGGAAATCGCATTCACCGGCGCTTCCGGAACGCCGCTGGTCATGGCCAGAATGGCAAAGCTGTTCCAGCCATAGGCCCGCTCAGCCGGCGTCAAGCTCTCCTCGCCCCAGTCCTTGTCGATCTGCGGTCCGGTTTCACTTTCGATCGGCAGACCGTCGAGCGCTTCGCGGATGGCCGGGGTCAGGCTGGTGGGACGCCATTCGGGGATCTTGAGCTGGCCCCGAGCGTCGGTGATGGTCGCAAGCGCCTGCACCAGGATCATCGCCGGATCGGCCAGAAGCCCGCCCCAATTGCCGGAATGATGCGCCCCTTCGCGCAGATCCACCACCAGATCGAAGGTGATGCCGCCGCGCGACCCCATGAACATGGTCGGCCGGTCCGGCTGCAAGCGCGGTCCGTCGGACGCGATGAGTACGTCCGCCGTCAGCTTTTCTTTCTGGGCAGTGAAGAACTCGGCCAGACCTGATGAGCCGACTTCCTCACTCATTTCCACGACAAAACGGCTGTTGAAGCCAAGCTTGCCGCGGGCGGCGATCACCGCTTCCAGAGCCGCAAGGTTGATCAGGTGCTGGCCCTTGTTGTCAGCGGTGCCGCGGCCATAAAGCTTGTCGCCTTCTTCAACCAGCTTGAAGGGGTGCAGCCCTTCGCGCCACTGATCCGTCTGCGCACGGATAACATCGCCGTGGCCATAGGTCAGAACGGTCGGCAGGCTGTCGCCTTCATGACGCTCTGCAATCAGCAGAGGACCGCCGGACGGATCAGGATTCTCGAAGAGCTCGCAGGTAAAGCCCGCCGCTTCGAACCGCGGCTGCATCGCTTCTTTCAGATAGCGCAGCAGTTCAGGCTTCTGGACAGGGTTTTGGCTTTCCGTCTCGAACTCCACCAGGCCGGCCAGATCTTTTACAAACTGGCCGTCATCGAAATAGCTGGAGACGTGGTCGATCGCTGCATCGCGGGTCATTGTTTCAACTGTCCTGAATATCTGCTTCAGAGATGGCATCGCCCCAGGGCGACATGATTTCGGTGCAGCCGGAGTTCAGATCCCCCCGGCGCATGACCCCTGCCGGGCAGGCAAAGGCATAGGGGAAGACTGTCCGGCGGGCGCGGCGCACCTCATGACGCGTGGAAAGGGTTTCCAATACTGCGCCCGGCAAGGTATCGTCCGCCACGATGAGAGGTCCGCCGGAACTGTCGATCCGGGGCTGATGAAAGACCTCTTCCACTCCCATGCCGAAATCCAGCGCGAAGGAGGCCATCTGGCTGACGGCGGACACGATCTTCCGCCCGCCCGACGCGCCAAAGGCAATGCGGGTCTGCCCCTTCTCGCCGATCACCGGACAGACATTCATCAGGCAGCGCTTTGAAGGCCCGAGGGAATTGGGACGCCCCTGTACCGGATCAAACCACATGAGGCCGTTGTTCATGAGAAGGCCGGTCGACGGCGACACCACACGTGACCCGAAGATCGACAGAAGCGTCTGGGTCTGCGCCACCATGTTGCCCTCACGGTCGACCACAGAAAAATGCGTCGTGCAAGCGGGCGTCCCGGGGTTCTCGTTTTCGTCGCCCATGGTCGCCAGCCGCTGTTCATAGGCAGCTTTCAACGCATCGGCGTAGGCCAGATAGGTCTCTCCATCCGGCTTTGAGCCGAACTGGCTCCGTTCCAGCATCTCAAGGGTCGTCTTGAAGGTTGGACCAGCTGTCAGCCCCGGTACGGCATGCATCCGCGCATCGCGATAATCGAAGCTCAAGGCATCCGTGAGCTCGGCCCGGTAATTCACCAGGTCTTCGCGGCTCATCACACTGCCCTTGGCGCGCATGTCGGCCACCATGGCCGCGCCGACTTCGCCGTCATAAAGCTCACGCGCACCGTTCCGGGCAATCTGCTCCAGCGTTGCCGCCATGCGGGACTGATCCAGCCGCTTTTCGGCAAGCGCCGTCCAGCCGGAAATCGTCGGCCACTGGCCATCTTCCAGAAACAGCGCAGCCGCGTCCGGATCATTGGCCAGAGCCCGCGTGCTGGAGGCAATGATAAGCGCCGCATACCAGTCGACCAGCAGCCCTTGGCGCGCATGCTGGATGGCAGGTGCGAGCAGATCCGCCCACGGCATTTTACCAAACCTGGCATGAACCTGCCCGAGACCATCGACAGTTCCCGGAATGGCGACGGCAGTGGCGCCAAATACATTGCGGTCATCGACCACCTGTTCCCAGAGGAAGAGATCGCTGGCTTTGCCTTTTCCACTAAGCGGGTAATCCGCAGGATCAAGCGCTGCCGGAGACTTCATACCGTGGTTCACGGCATAGGCGCGGCCTTCCCCGGCCCGCCAGAGCATCATCGCTCCGCCTGCGGTCGGCCCGCTCATCCAAGGCTCAACAACCCCGATGGCAAAGGAGGCCGCGACAGCCGCATCGACGGCATCCCCACCCGCTGCCAGAACCTCTGCTCCAGCGCGGGCCGCCAGACTGTTTTGAGCGGCCACCACGCCATGGGGCGTTTCAATCACCGTCTTGCGGACGGTCTGCGTGCTGGAAAGTGCAATTTCAGACATACTGGCCACTCACGCAGCGTGGCTCTGACCAGACATCAAAACGTCCGGATCATGCAGGTGACATTCCACATGCCCGCCAGGAATGGGGATCTGACGCGGAGCCTTCGTGAAGCAAGGCTCGCCCCGCTTGGGGCAGCGCGGATGGAAATGACAACCGGGCGGCGGCGCAATCGGATTAGGATAGGCCATCCCAAGCTGCGTATCGGGAACACCCAGTCCCGGCTCAGGGGTCAGAACCGACTTGAGCAGTGCCTGCGTATAGGGATGACGCGGATTTTCGAAGAGGCTCGCAACATCCGTCTCTTCCACGATCTGGCCGAGATACATCACGGCGACACGGGTCGCCAGATGCTCCACCACCGCCAGATTGTGGCTGATGAAGAGATAGGTCAGGCCGAACTCACGGCGCAGATCCCCCAGAAGATTGAGGATCTGGCTCTGTACCGACACGTCCAGCGCCGACGTCGGCTCGTCGCAGATGACGATCTCCGGCTTCATGATCAGCGCGCGGGCAATCGCCACGCGCTGGCGCTGGCCACCGGACATCTGGCTCGGATAGGTGTTCATCACGCGGGAGGGCAATCCCACCACATCCAGCATCTCCCGGACCTGCTTCATGCGGCTGGCATGATCGCCGACCTTGTGCACCACCAGCGGCAGGGAGATGACATCGGCGATGGTCTTGCGCGGATTGAGCGAGGAATAGGGATCCTGAAAGATCGGCTGGATACGCCGTGCAAGCGCCAGCCGGTCATGACCGCTGATCTCCTCGCCATCCACCAGAACCCTTCCGGCAGTTGGTTGTTCGAGCCCCAAGAGGATCTTCGCCATGGTGGACTTGCCACAGCCAGACTCGCCAACGAGGCCGAGAACATCGCCCTTTTGCAGAGACAGGGAGACATTGTTGACGGCGGTCAGCGGCTTGACGCCCCCGAACAGGCCCTGCTTGACCCGGTAGGTCTTGGTAACGCCTTCAAGTTCCAGAACAGGTTTGTCTGTCATGCCGGGACCTCCTCAGCGTGGCGCATGCCGTCAGGGTGTATGCAGCGGAATCTGTGCGCACCGTTCGTGCGGTGGGGAATGGCTTCCCGGCAGGCAGCTTCAGCATAGTCACAGCGGGTGCGGAACACGCAGCCTTCCACCTCGCCAACCAGAGACGGAACGATCCCCGGAATGGTGCCGAGTTCACTGCCCCGCTCGGTCTTGCCGGGCAGCGGAATGCAGCGCAGAAGACCTCGGGTGTAGGGGTGGCAGGGTGTGGCGAAAATATCTGCAGCCGGGCCAGTCTCCACCAACTCGCCCGCATACATCACCGCCACCTTGTCGGCGACACGGGCCACGACGCCGAGATCATGGGTGATCAGGATCATGGCCATATTCATCTCGCGGGTGAGATCCACCAGCAGGCGCAGGATCTGCGCCTGGATGGTCACATCCAGTGCGGTCGTCGGCTCATCAGCAATGATCAGCTCCGGACCGCACATCAGCGCCATTGCAATCATGACACGCTGGCGCAAACCGCCGGAGAGCTGGTGCGGATACTGGCCAAGACGGCTTTCCGCCGCGGTGATGCCAACCTTTTCCAGAAGCTCAATCGCCCGCGCCCGGGCGGCGGCCCGTCCAACCGGCTGGTGAAGCAGCAGCGCCTCCATCAGCTGATCGCCAATGGTGT
Source organism: Roseibium litorale (assembly GCF_014842915.1). Taxonomy (GTDB): domain Bacteria; phylum Pseudomonadota; class Alphaproteobacteria; order Rhizobiales; family Stappiaceae; genus Roseibium; species Roseibium litorale. The sequence continues at coordinate 8,793 of NZ_JACYXI010000005.1, forward strand.
AGGCCGGATTGAGCGAGGTCATCGGCTCCTGGAAGATCATCGACATCCGCCCGCCGCGCAATTTGCGCAGCTCCTTGGCGGACATCGTGGTCAACTCCGTGCCGTCAAACGTCATCTGATCCGCCTTGCGGAGAATGCGTTTGCCGAGGAGCCCCATCAGGGCAAGAGAGGTCAGCGACTTGCCGGACCCGCTCTCACCTACGATGCACAGGGTTTCGCCGCGGTTGAGTTCGAAATCGATGCCGCGTACGGCATGAAGCGTGCCGCTAGCAACCGGGATGTCCAGCTTCAGATTGCGGACAGTCAGGAGAGGTTCAGTCATCCATCAGCTCCTGTTTTCCGGGGCTGTGACGTCACGCAGACCATCACCCATCAGATTGATCGCCAGCACGAGCACGAACAGCACCGCACCGGGAATGAGAACCAGCCAGGCGTCAAAGAGCATCATCTTCTTGCCTTCACTCACCATCAGGCCCCAGCTTGGCGTCGGTGGCTGCACGCCAACGCCGAGGAAGGACAAAGCGGCCTCAAGCAAGATGGCGTGGGCCATTTCAAGAGTGACGACAACGATGAGGTTGTTGACGATGTTCGGCATGATCTCGGACAAGATCACGCGCGGGGTCGAGGCTCCGATTGCCTGGGCGGCTGCAACATATTCCCTGCGCCGGATCTGCAAGGTGGAGGACCGCATCACCACCGCGAACCGGTCCCAGAGCAAGAGTCCAAGCACCATAATCACGATCTGCAACGACCCGCCCATGACGGCAACCACCGCGAGGGCAACCAGCACCACCGGCAAGGCAAGGCGCACGTTGATCAGGAAGGTCACCGCCGCATCAACCTTGCCGCCGAAGTAGCCGGCGGATACTCCAAGGGCCGTGCCGATGAAGCCGGAAATCAGGGCTGCAATGGCCCCGATCATCAGCGACACGCGTGCGCCATAGATCAGACGGGAAAGATAGTCGCGGCCAAGATGGTCTGTTCCAAGCGGGTACTCCCAGGTCCCGCCCAGGAAAACCGGTGGCTTCATGCGCGCCAGAAGATTTTGCGCATAGGGATCATGCGGAGCCAGGAGCGGCGCGAAAAGCGCGACCAAAGCCAGCAGCAAGACCACGGCCAAACCAAACATCAGCCCTTGATGCGTGACGACACGGCGGATCAGGATCTGGCTCGGGGATGGACCTGAGACTTCCTGCAAAAGAGGATCGTTTGCGTTCATGTCTGTCATCTCAGCTGCTCCGCATACGAGGATCGAGCCAGGCATTCAGCACATCTGCCAGGAAGGTGAAGACGATGTAGAACATCGCGAAGATGAGAATGAGAGCCTGAACTGTGGGCAGGTCGTTGCGGCCAATGCTTTCCCAGGCGAGGAAGCCGGCACCATGCAAAGCGAAAATCGATTCAACAACGATCGAGCCGCCCAGCATGAAACCCATCTGCACGGCGGCGAGAGAGACCACCGGAATGATGGCGTTACGCAACCCGTGCTTGAACAAAACCCGGGTCTCGGATGCCCCCTTGGCGCGTGCTGTGCGGATATAATCGGACGACAGCACGTCCAGCATCCCAGCGCGCGTCAGACGCATGATCGCGGGCATCGCATAGTAGCCAAGGACGATGGTCGGCATGATGAAATGCCTCCAGCTATTGGCCCCTGATGGTGGAAGAAGACCCAACTTGATGGAAAACACGACAATGAGGATCAGGCCGAACCAAAAGCTCGGCATGGCCTGGCCCGCGACGGAAAGGAAAAGGGAGAGACGGTCGATGAAGGAGTTCGGGCGGATAGCCGCGGCAACCCCGAGCGGCACGGCCGTGAGCAGAGCAAAGCTAATGCCGCAAACCCCGAGCGTCATCGTCACACCGAGACGGTCGGCGATGAGGGACGCCACTGGCAGCTTGAAATAATAGCTTTGCCCGAAATCGCCTGACAGAGCCGAGCCCAGCCACTCCCAGTACTGAACCAGCATGGGCCGGTCGAAGCCGTAGAGAGCGCGGATCGCCTCGATGTCCTCACCGCTCGCGGTTTCACCCGCAAGAGCTGCCGCCGGATCTCCGGACAGAAACATCAGGCTGAAGCTTATGAAGGAAACCGTCAAAGCAACAATGGCGGCCAGCATCAGCCGTTTCAATATGAAGTTCAGCACGGGGGTACTCCACAGGATCAAGAACACGGGATCTCTCCCAGCCGCAACACGGCCAGAGGCAAATCCGGGCAATAGACCGGGCGGCCAGGACAAGCCGCCCGGAGAGAGCCTGTTAGTTCCAGGTCATGGTTGTGAAGCGCAGGACCTCATCCGCCGTCGGCGTGTAGGACACTTCCTTCGTGAACACATAGTTCGTGTTGTAGGAGAACATCGGCGCCCAGTATGCTTCGTCGGCAATCCGCTTCAGAGCCTTGCTGTAGTACTCCTTGCGCACTTCCGGATCAGTCGCGCTGTCGGCAACGTTCAGATCGGCAAGCACCTGATCGTCACGGGCATCGTCCAGCGAGCCGTGCTTGAAGTACTGGCTGACCATGGCCGATGCATCGTTCAAGGAGTAGCTGCCCCAGGTCTGGAACGAGATCGGCACTTCGCCCTTCATGTTGATTTCACGAAGCGCGGAATACTGCAGCATCTTGAAATCGGTCTTGATGCCGACAGCATTCAGGTAAAGCGAAATGGCTTCCGCGTATTCACGGTCACGATAGGCATAGAACTCCGTCGTAAACCCATCCGGGTATCCGGCTTCGGCAAGAAGCTCCTTGGCTTTTTCCGGGTTGTAGTCGTAATGGGTGACGTTCTGATCGCAACCGAACTGGCTCGGATAGCAAGGCGTCCAGATGACCTGGCTCTTGCCCTTGAGCAACGCGCTGACGAGCGTCTTGCGGTCAATCGCATAGTTGACGGCCTGGCGCACCTTCAACTTGGTGAAGGGATTGTCCGCACCGCTGCGGCCTGCTGCATCCATCGCCAGGTAACCGACGCGCATGGTCGACTCGTTCGCCACCGTGAACTGTTCCATGCTGGAGAGCCGTTCCGCCAGATCCACAGGAACCTGCCAGATGAGGTCAAGCGTGCCGCTGAACAGTTCAGCCATCTGGGTATTCACGTCCGGGATGGTGCGGATATCGATCTTGCCGATCGTCGGCTGGCCCTTCGGTCCGTCGAAATAATTTTCGTTCTTCTCCAGCACGAAATGCTGACCGGGAACCACTTCGGTCACCTTGTAAGGACCCGTGCCGACCGGCTTCAGCCCCATGCCGGAAGCACCGACTTCAGCATAATATTCGTTCGGATAGATCGCCACTGGACCCGCGAGATATTCAATAGCCGCCGGGAACTTGTCCTTGAGATAGATGCGAACCGTGTAGTCGTCGATCTTCTCGGCAGACTTCATCCAATTGACGTTCCGCTGTGTCTTTACGCCGTTTTCTTCCTTCGCAACGAAGTTGACCGTATAGACCACGTCATCCGCGTTGAAGGGTTCCCCATTGTGGAACTTGACGCCCTGGCGGAGCTTGAACTCCAGGGTCGTGTCGTCGACCCAGGTCCAGGATTCAGCAAGGTTGCCCTTGTATTCATTGGTGACCGGGTCGAGGTAAATCAGCCCGTCCCAGATGGCGCGCATAAGAACGACGCCTTCACGTGCCGAATTGAAGTAGCTGTCGACGCTTTCCAGCTCCTTCGTAAAGGCGACATTCAACGTTCCGCTGGCCTTGTCCGCCCAAGCCGAACCTGCGGCGGCGAGAAGCGCAGACGCCGCGATCGTGGTCTTCAGAAATGATGCCTTCATTCCCCTGTTCCTTCTCTTTGCATGCCTTTGAAACACGCATCCATTGCTCTGAAAGTATTATATATTAATACCTAGTATTTTTTTATTTTTAAAATATTCTCGGAACTGACCAGATCGTCAAGTCTCGAATGGAAATTTCGCTCAAAAAGGCGGCATGCATGCAGACAAAGCAAAACACTCTCTATGTCGGTTCACTGGCGAAAGGTCTGAAATTGCTGCGGGCATTCGACGACCAGCACACCGACCTCTCCTTGACGGATCTCATGGAGCGAACCGGTCTCGATAAAAGCGCCACTCAGAGGCTGGCGAACACGCTCCACGTTGAAGGGATGCTGGACAAGGACCCGGTCACCAAACGCTACCGGCCTTCTCATGCCTGGCTGGAACTTGCCTTCGCCTATTACTGGGCCGACCCGGTTGTCGGCAGGACGCTGCCCAAGCTGATCGAACTCTCCCAGCAGTTGGGGGAAACCGTCAACCTGGCGGAAATGTCCGGAGATCACATCATCTATGTCAACCGTCTGCCCTGCAAGCGCACGCACTTTGCCGCGACGGTTATCGGACGGCGTCTCCCTGCGCTGATGACGACAAGCGGCCGCGTTATGATCGCGACTTACCCGGAAGAAGAAAGAAAGAGGATTGTGGAGACCTGGACGCTGAGGGCATTCACACCTCACACGCTTTTGGACAGGGAGGCCCTTGGACGGGCCGTAGAGCAAGCAGCGACGGATGGCTACGCGGTTGCGGCAAGCCAGATGATCATTGGCGAGCTTGCCATCGCCGCCCCCATCATCGGCCCGGATGGCAGATCCTCTGCCGCCATCCAATGCTCGGTGTCATCGCATCACTATGACGAGGACCGGTTGCTCAAGGAAATTCTGCCGGCCCTTCGCGACACGGCAAACTCCATCTCGCCAGCCATGCGCCAACCCGCCGTCCGGGATTTTACGCCGGGGCTTTGACCCGGCTCATGCGGCCGTTGGGCAAGCAGGACGGGAAGTTCCCGTCCGGAAAGCAAATCAGCGGTAAACCTGGCCTTCGCCGGGGAAAGCGCGGCTTTTGACTTCTTCCGCGTAGTTCTTGACAGCGTCTTCGATCTGCTCCCCGAGAGAGCCGTAGACCTTCACGAACTTCGGCGGCTTCGGGTTGAGGCCGAGCATGTCTTCCAGCACGAGAATCTGGCCGTCGCAGACGGAAGAGGCGCCGATGCCGATCGTCGGGATGTGGACCTCCTTGGTGACGGCAGCGGCCAGTGGCTCGACCATACCTTCCACCACGAGGCTGAACGCCCCCGCTTCGGCAACGTCGCGAGCATCCTTCAGGTGATGCGCCCAATCGTTTTCGGAACGGCCCTGGGTCTTGAAGCCACCCATCACATGAACCGACTGCGGGGTCAGTCCGATGTGGCCCATGACCGGAATGCCGCGCTCGGTCAGAAAATGGATTGTCTCGGCCATACGGCTACCGCCTTCCAGCTTCACTGCACCGCAGCCGGTCTCCTTCATGATGTGGGCCGCGTTGCGGAACGCCACGGAGGGGCTTTCCTCATAGCTGCCAAAGGGCATGTCGACGACAACGAGCGCGCGCTCGGTGCCGCGCACCACAGCCTTGCCATGGGCGATCATCATGTCGATGGTCACGCCAATGGTCGTTTCCAACCCGTGCATGACCATGCCAAGACTGTCACCGACGAGAATGAAATCCGCATATTTGTCCACGATCGCAGCGGTGTGCGAATGATAGGACGTCAGAGAGACAATCGGCTCGCCGCCCTTGCGCGCAGCAATCTGGGGAACCGTAATCCGGCGGACGGCTTTCTGAACGCTCATGGCGTTTCCTTTCAGCAAATGTGCCTAGGCGGCGACCCGGCGGGCCGGGTCACGAGAAATCTCAAGGAGCGATGACGCGCTGGTCGATCAGAAGAACCGGTCCGAACCGCACGGCAAGCAGAATCACCGCCTCCCGGTCCAGCTCGCCGGTCAGAGGCGCAAGGGTCGCCGCATCGCGGATATCGACGCTTTCGACCTTGCCGCCGGGCGCTTCTGCCAGAACCGCGCGGATAGTGCTTTCAAGGCTGGCGATCCCGGGACGGGACGGTGCAAGCGCGGCTGCCGCTGCCAATGACCGGTTTAAGGCTGGCGCCTGAGCCCGGTGCTCGGGTGAAAGGCGCACATTCCGGGACGACATGGCGAGGCCGTCATCCTCCCGCACGGTCGGATGACCAGCGATCTGGAGCGGCATATCCAGATCACGCACCATCTGGCGGATGATCGCCAGCTGCTGGAAATCCTTCTCGCCAAAGACGGCGACATCGGGCTGGATGATATTGAAGAGCTTGGTCACGACGGTGGAAACGCCACGGAAATGCCCCGGCCGGAGCGCACCTTGCAGCACGCCTGAGAGCCCAGGCACCTCGACGAATGTGTCTCCACGGGCGCCGTACATTTCCTCCACGTCCGGCATGAAAACAGCCTCGACGCCTTCGGCCCTCAGCTTTGCCAGATCCCCCTCCGGGTCACGCGGATAGGTGGCCAGATCCTCATTGGGGCCAAACTGGGTCGGATTGACGAAGATGGAGACGATCACCCGGTCCGTCCGGCGCGCAGCTTCCCGCACCAGCGAAAGGTGGCCCTCATGGAGAAAGCCCATGGTCGGCACAAGACCGATGGTCTGCCCCTGACGGCGCAGGCTGGCAACCCGGTCGCGTACTTCCTGTTTCCTTGCACAAATCTGCATGGCGTCCTTCCCATGGATCCTGTGTAAGCTTCGCTCCCGGACCCTTTTCTTGAGCAAAGTTCTTATCGCCTCACCGCTGGGCCGGTCCAGCGGGAATTTGTGCAGCGCGGTCGTCTGATCTGAAATTATAGCTAAAAGCTATAATTATGAGAATTCGATACAAACATTCCGCCTACCATCGTAGCTTCTCCCGGCCAGTCCTCCGGGCTGGGCCTTTCACATCCCGAGGGATCTCGTACGCATGGCTCACCCCCATTATGACCTTGCCGTTGTTGGCGCTGGAATTGTCGGCCTCTCCCATGCCCTTGCCGCCGCAAGGCTTGGCAAATCCGTGGTGGTGATGGACCGGGATGCCGCAGCCAATGGCGCATCGATCCGCAATTTCGGCTTCGTTACAGTCACCGGCCAGCAGGCGGGAGACTGCTGGGAAAAGGCCTGGCGCAGCCGGGCCGTCTGGACAGAGGTCTCGGAAGCTGCCCGCATCCCCGTGCTGCATCAGGGACTGACCATGACCGCCCGGCGGCCCGAGGCCGAAGCCGTGATCGATGCCTTTCTTCAGACCCCTATGGCCGAAGGCTGCCGGCGGCTGTCTCCAAAAGAGGCAAAGACCCTTTCCCCTTGCCTGCGGGCGGAGAGAATCACGGCAGCGCTTTATTCGCCCCATGAGCTGCGCGTTGAATCCCGGGAGGCCCTGCCCCGGCTGGCCGCCTGGCTGGAAGAACAGTTCGGCGTGACCTTTCTATGGCAGACGAGCGTCACGTCGGTCGAAACACCGAAGCTCGTGACATCGCGGGGCAAGGTTCATGCGGAAACAGTTGTCGTCTGTCCCGGCGATGATTTCACCGGACTTTTCGCAAGCCGGATCGCCCCCTACGGCGTGACCCGCTGCAAGCTGCAGATGCTCAGGGTTTCTCCGCAAACGCCGATGTCCCTTGGAACCGCCGTCATGTCCGACCTCGGGCTAGCCCGCTATCTCGGCTACGCGGAACTGCCCGAGGCCGAAGCGCTGAAGCAAAGCCTCGACAAGGAACAGGCACAGCTGCGAGAGAACGGCATTCACCTGATCGTGGTGCAATCGGCCGACGGCAGTCTGGTCGTGGGGGACAGCCACCATTATTCGCCAACACCCGACCCGTTCCTGCACAAGCGGGTCAACGAACTCATCCTTGAGGAAATGGACGCGGTCCTGGATCTTGGCCCCTATCAGATCAGTGAGAGCTGGATAGGAACCTACGCCTCCGCAGCCGATCGCTGGCGGTTTACCGATGCGCCCGACGAGGCCACACGTATTGTTGTGGTCACGGCAGGCTGCGGCGCGTCGACCGCCTTTGCTATTGGCGAGGAAACAATTTCGGATCTGTTCGGCAAGGGAGCCGCCGCATGACCAAATTCAAGGCCGTCGTCTTCGACTGGGCCGGAACCATGATCGACTTCGGGTCCTTCGCGCCAATGGGCGTTTTCGTGAAGGCCTTCGCAAAGTTCGGCATCACCGCGACCATCGAACAGGCCCGGGGCCCAATGGGAGCGCCGAAGTGGCATCACATCCGGGCCATGATGAATGGCCCGGATATCGCTGCCCAGTGGCAGCAGACCTTCGGGCAATTGCCGCAGGATGAGGATGTAGACGCGGTCTACAAGATCTTCGTGCCGATGAACGAGGACGTGGTCGCAGACTATGCAACACTGGTCCCCGGGGCCCTCGAGACGGTGCAGTGGCTCCGCAGCCGGGGCATGAAGATCGGCTCCACAACGGGCTACACAAGGTCGATCATGGAAAGGGTTCTGCCTGTTGCGGCCGCCCAGGGCTACGAGCCGGACAATTTGATCTGCGCCGACGATCTGGCCGAGGGACGCCCCGGCCCTCTCGGCATGTATCAGTGTTTCGTGGATCTGGCGGTCTATCCCCCCAGCGCCGTGATCAAGGTGGATGACACCGAGCCTGGCATAGCTGAGGGCGTGGCTGCCGGTTGCGTCACTGTTGGCCTTGCCCTGTCGGGCAATTATGCCGGCAAGACCCCGCAAGAGCTGGCAAGCCTTTCGCCGGAAGCAGTCGATGCGCTCCGCATTTATGCGACGGCCCAACTGAAAGCTGCAGGTGCCGACCATGTCATCGATACGGTCGCCGACTTGCCGGAGCTGATCAAGAGCCTGGAGCCGTAATGAAGCGGCGTCCTAACATTCTGCTGATCACGGCTGACCAGTGGCGAGGCGACAGTCTCGGATGCGCGGGACATCCGGCCGTCAAAACGCCGAATGTGGATGCGCTTGCCCGGCAGGGTACCCTGTTCACCCGCCATTTCGCGGCAACGGCCCCCTGTTCTCCAGCGCGGGCCTCACTCTATACCGGCCTTTACCAGATGAACCACCGGGTGATCTGGAACGGCTCGCCCTTGGACGCACGGTTCGACACCATCGCCCTGGCCGCCCGGCGGGCCGGTTACCGGCCAACGTTGTTCGGCTACACGGACACCGCACCTGACCCGCGGCGCCTTGCCCCCGGCGATCCGGCGCTTTTGACCTATGAAGGCGTCCTGCCGGGCTTTGAGACCGGCCAGATCCTGCCGGAAGACGATGGCCCCTGGCTCGACTGGTTGAAAGAACGCGGCTATGGCGAGGAAGACCTCGCGGCGATCCATCACGTCGAAATGGAGCCTGGCGAACGCGTTTCGCTGAAACCGGCAAAATATGGCGCGAATGAAACCCAGACCGCATTCCTGACGGACAGGTTTCTGGACTGGCTGGCCGGTCAGGCGACAGACCAGCCGTGGTTTGCCCATGTCTCTTTCCTGCGCCCGCATCCGCCGCTTTGCGCACCGGCCCCCTATAACGCACTCTATGATCCGGAGGATGACGCCGGATTTGAAGGCGCTGAAACGGCCGAGGAAGAAGCAGCCTTCCATCCACTGGTCAAAGCGCTGCAGCAGACCCAGAAGATCTCAAGCCATATTCCCGGAGCCGGTGGTTTGGTCAGCGATCTCAGCCGCCGCGACCTCAAGCGGATCCGGGCGCTCTACCATGGCATGATTTCAGAAGTGGACGCCCAGCTCGGCAGGCTGCTTGAGGGTCTTCGGAACGCGGGAATGGAGGACAACACAGTCATCCTCTTCACCTCCGACCATGCGGAGATGATGGGCGACCACTGGATGCTCGGCAAAGGCGGTTTTTACCCGCAGAGCTACCACATCCCGCTGGTGATCCGGCTGCCGGGTGCCAAAGCTGGCCAGACCTGTGAAGCTTTCACTTCAGCGGCAGATGTTTTTCCGACACTGACGGCGCTCATGGGCATTGCCCCGGACCATGCGCCGGATGGCCGCTCTCTCTTGCCGATCCTGCAAGGCGAAGTTCCGGAAGACTGGCGCGACGGCGCAGTCTTTGAATATGACTTCCGCAATCTCGCTGTCACGCCAGACGGCATCGCAGCGGGAGCGAAGAATGGCTTGTCGGTCCTGTGCCTGCAGACCCAGGACTGGCTCTATGTCCATTGCCCGACATTGCCGCCGGTTCTGATGAAGACCGGCAAGGCAGCGGCCCACCAAAACCTCGCGTTCGATCCGGTTTACCGGAACGTGCTGCTGGACTGCCAATCCCGGCTGCTAAGCACCCGCATGCGGCTCAACGACGAAACGCTCTCGCAAAAGCTGGTCTGGGAGTTCTATCCGGAAAACCTTTAAAGCCGCCCGTCGTAAGCCCTGTCGGAGATCCGGCAGGCCAGCAGGGTAAAGCCAGGGCGCGTCAGAGCCTCCTCCGCGGCCTTGGCCAACGTTGCCGCATCTTCCACCCAGACGCCAGTTCCGCCATAGGCTTGCGCAACCGCGACAAAATCCGTCTCGCCGAACTCGACGCCAACATTTGGCCTTTGGCTGGCGCGCTGCTTGAGTTCGATCAAGGACAGGCAGCGGTCCACCAGGACGCAGATGATCACCGGGATCTGCAAATCCCGGAGGGTCGACAATTCGCCAAGGCACATTTCCAGCCCGGCATCGCCAACGAATGCAACAACCGGCGCCTTGTCTGCATCGACCAGCCGGTGCCCCATGGCCAGCGGAACGGCGCATCCCATGGTGCACAGCGCCGAGGACTGCAACATTCCCCGCGGCGAATGGCTGCGCCAGATCTGGCTGACCAGAATGCGATGTGCACCGCTATCCGCCGTCGCAACGGTTTCAGGCGGCAGCACCTGATTGAGCGTGTGGAAGACCGTCGCCGGGCCCCAGCCGGAGGCTTCCGGTGCGAAGGCCACTTCGAGCGCGGCCCGTGCCCGCTCCGGCTCCCCATCCGGCCAGGACTGAGCCTCTTCATTGCGCGCTGCCGTTAACATGCCCAACGCTGGTACTACGGAACTACGGAGAGCAACGCTGGACTTGTGCATGCCGTGGGTGCGCAACACCGGCGCGATGTCAATGACGGGCGCCGTCTCCGGCCAGGGGTTGCGCCAGTTGATCCGCATCTCGATCGGGTCATAGCCCAAAAGCAGGATGCAATCGCTTTGGTTGATCAACGGCAGGAGAATTCCGTCCGCCTTGGGAGACAATCCTGCCCCGCCCAGCGCCAGTGGGTCTGTTTCTTCCAACAGGCCTTTGCCCTTGTAGCTGGTCACAAGCGGAATGGAGAACTTCCGGCAAAAAGCGGTAATCTCCGGCCCTGCCCCCTCATTCACCGCATCGACGCCTGCGATCGCAATCGGCCGTTTTGCGCCTGCAAAAAGGGTCAATGCCTGCTGCAAGGCTGGCCCCGGAGCTGGAGCGAGGATAGCAGGCCCCGGCAAGGGATTGCTCGACCATGGCTCGCTGGTTTGCGCCTCGGCAACGGAGATCGGCACATCGATGTGAACGGGACCTGGCTGGCCATCCAGAGCAATGGCAATGGCCTTTTCCATCATGACGTCCAGTGCGCCAAGCTCCGCCCGGAAGCTCGCCTTCACGATGGGCCGCAGCATCTGCTGGTGATCGAAGACCTGATGGGTGTAGCTCTCCGCCTCGGCGCCACTGACACAGCCGGTCAGGAAGATCAGAGGCACCCGGTCCTGCCAGGCATTTGCAACCACATTGACCGCATTGGCAGCACCCGGACCAAGCGTTGCCAAAAGCACACCGGGCGCGCCGTCCGCATGCCAACCGCCCTCGGCCATGAAGCCACCGGCATTCTCGTGCTTCACCAGCACGAAACGCAGGCCCGCCTGATCCAGTGCCCCCATGAGCGCCAGAACCTCTCCGCCCGGAATGCCGAAAGCGTGACGGCACCCCGCCGCATGCAGCTTGCCTGCAATGATATCCGCGCCGGTGATGCTGCCCGAATCTGCGCCTGAAGTCATGACGATGCCTGTCTTCCCATACCTGTCTGTGTCAGGTCAGCACCTGACCCCGGCAGCTCTTCCGGGTCAACAGTCAGAAAGGGCAGACCCAACACGTTGCGGTGAAAGATCTGTCATCGGCCGGAGCTCAGCTCCACTCGCCCTCGGTCGGAATGTTCAGAACCTTGCCGCAATGTTTGCAATGCACCGCATCCGGATCATGCCGGGAGAGACCGCAATCCGGACAGGGGACCTTCACCTTGGCAGGACGGAAAATTGTCTGAACCAGGCGCAGGAACAGGGCCACCCCGAAGATCATGATCGCGACCGTGAGGAGCCGTCCCATGCTGTCGGTCATGGTGATGTCCCCGAAACCCGTCGTGGTCAGGGTGGTCACGGTGAAATAGAGCGCATCAAGGTAATTGTTGATCGAAGCGTTGCGGTCATGCTCGACCACATAGACAATCGCGGTCACCACGAAAATGAACACCGACAGGTTCAGGCCGGAGTGAATGATTTCCTCGTTCCGCTTGAACCAGGCGGAGGAACTTCTGAGCTCCTTGAGCAGATGATAGGACCGCAGCAGCCGCAACATCCGCACCACGCGCAGGAAGCCGAAATTCTCCAGAATGGCGGGAACGAGCAGGGACACGATCACCACGAGATCGGCCAGCGACACAAACTCCATCGCGTGGCGCATGGGCCTGTCCGATGCCAGGAGACGGCCGATGTAGTCGGCAGCCAGAATGGCCGCAATCACATAGTCCAGCTCATGATGGACCCGGTCAGGGTCGACCATCGATGAAACGATGAAATAGAGAATGGTGAGGATATCGAAAGCCAGGATGGCATAGCGCCAGATCCTTGCTTCCCGGGTTTCGCCAAAATAGAGACCTCTCAGCCTCTGCCTCAAAGGGGACATTGCTTCACTCATAAAATGACCATGACAAAATGAGTTGCCCGCACATAGCGGAATAGTTCTTTACCCCTGAAAAATATCAGCAAGATAATAACCCAACACGGGTCTTCGAACCGCAAGCCCGGCAATTCTATCGTTCTTTGGAGTATCTGGCGTGACTGACCTTTCCGGCAAGACTGCCCTGATCACGGGAGCAAGCCGCGGCATCGGCGCGGCTGCCGCCCGCCACCTTGCTGCCAGCGGCGCGACCGTGTTCCTGACCGCCCGCACCCAGGAAGCCGTAGAGCCCGTCGCCGAAGCAATCACCGCCGACGGCGGCATTGCCCATGCCCTTGCCTGCGACGTCTCCCGGTTCGCCGATGTGGAAGCTGCCGTCCGTGCGGCTCTGGCAGAGACCGGGCGCCTCGATATTCTCGTCAATAACGCAGGGCTGATCGATCCCATCAGCCGTCTGGAAACATCCGATCCGGATGCCTGGGGCAAGGTGGCTGACGTCAACATAAAGGGCGTCTACCACGGGCTGCGGGCAGCCGGCCCCGTCATGCTGGAGCAGAAATCCGGAACGATCATCAACCTGTCCTCGGGGGCGGCAAGCCGGCCGATCGAGGGTTGGAGCCACTATTGCGCCTCCAAGGCGGCCGTTCTGTCCCTCACCCGCTCGGCCGACCTGGAATGGCGCAGAGAGGGAATCCGCGTCCTGGGCCTCAGCCCCGGCACGGTGGCGACCGGCATGCAGGCCAGCATTCGCGCATCCGGCATCAACGATTACAGCCGCCTCGCCCCCACGGCCCATCTCGACCCGGACTGGGTCGGACAGGCCATCGCCTGGCTCTGCGGCAAGGCAGGCGATGCGTATCTGGGAGAAGACTGCTCGCTCAAGGATCCAGTGGTCCGCAAGGCACTTGGCATCGGGTAAGTCTGAGACCTACTCCGCATCCGGCTGATTGGCAGGGGCTGCCTTCTGAAAGGCAGGCAGTTCCATGCAGCGCTCGTAAATGGCGGAAATGACCGGATAGGGCGTCATGTCCACTGCAAACCGCTTGTTGTTCGTCACCTGCGCCACCAGGCAGATGTCCGCAAGCCCTGGCGTGTCACCACAGCAATAGGCATGCGCGACCGGCCGGTTTGCCAGCAGGTTTTCCAGTGGCGCGAACGTTTCAGCCACCCAATGCCGGAACCAGACCGCAACGGCCTCCTCTCCTGCCCCGAATTCGGTCTTCAGATAGGTCAGGATCTTGAGATTGTTCACCGGATGGATTTCACAGGCGATCATCTGGGCCATTGCCCGTGCCTGCGCCCGTGCCACAGGTTCCTCCGGCAGCAGCGGCGGCTCCGGAACGGTTTCGTCCAGATATTCGATGATCGCCATCGACTGGGTCAGAACCGTTCCATCCGGCAGTTCAAGCGCGGGCACCAGCCCTTGCGGATTGAGCTTGAGATAGGCGGGAGAGCGCTGCTCGCCGAGGCGCAAATGATGGGCCCGGTATTCCGTTTCGATGCCCTTGAGGTTCAGCGCAGCGCGCAGCCTGAACGAGGTGGAACTGCGGAAATAGGAATGAAGCACCGGTATCATCTGTCACCTCCCAGGGTCCTGCGCCCGCTCCGGACCGCTTCCTCCAAAGCAGAAGGTCCGGGGATGCATGGAAGGTCAATTAGTTGCATACGCAACTTAATCCGGCAAGGCCACTCAGGCCAAACGATGGAGTGGGCGCTTCAAAAGCAAAGAGGGCCGCAGCTGCGGCCCTCCCATGAGATCGATTTGACCTAATTGTCCGGATCAGATCCCGGCGAAACTGCGCGACACCAGAGGCTGCTCCAGCACCGGCAAATTCCGCCCAGACATTTGGGCCAATTTCGGGGTCTCACTAGACATGGGCACACCTCCTTTCAAGCTGTTGACGATATGGAGAGTGTGGGGATTCTTGCGCCTCGGTGCAAGACCGTTAAACAGGCAAAACCGGTGAAAGTGGCGCCAGAACCGGCTAAGAAATGATCTTGACCATCCGCCCGTCAGGTCCCCTGAATTATCCGCTCAAGACAAGATCATGCGCCACCGCACCTTCGCCCCCGACTGCAACCAGCCTCTTGATGGTCTCGGCTACGAGGCCGGGCGGCCGTTTTCGGGCTGGCAATCCCGTCATCTTGAGACGCTGATTGGCGGCTGGCTGCAGCTTGACCCACCCAATCTGGAGCTCGCAACGCTTGCGCTTGAAGAGTTGACGGAGCGGCGGGAGGATCTGAACGCACGGATGAAGTTCGCAAGACTGGAACTGGCGCCGATCCCCTGGCTTGGCGCGGCCAGAGCGGCTGTGCTCGGCACGCTTCTGCCGCAGCTTGCCAATGAGCGCAAAGGCACGGGCGGCAGGGGAAAGGTCTATGTGATCCTGCGCGGCGGATACACGGAAACGAGCCAGTGGTACGGCGCCTATGTCGGCTCGACCTCCCGCCCGATCGCCAGCCGTTTCAAGGAACACCGTGAGGGAGGCGCCAGATCGGCGAGAGGGCTGCCGGTCCATGGCATAGAACCGCTCTACAGCCTGTTTCTGCCGCTCAACCCTATCGGATCAAGCCGGGCAAAGATGGTAGAATGGGAGACGCGGCTGCATGAATGCCTCGCCCCCATTATTCCGAAGGTTACGGGTGATGTTGCCTTTTAGGCGAAGGCTCAACCCATCCCCAGCTTCAGGCGCAGGCGGGTACCAAGAAGGCTGCCCAGGAAGCCGAACACCAGCCACAGCCAGCCGTGGAGCGAGCCGGAAACAATTCCGCCAAGATAGGCGCCAATGTTGCAGCCAAAGGCAAGGCGGGCCCCATAGCCCATCAGCAGCCCTCCAAGGGTTGCGGTCGCCAGGTCTTTCCCGGACGGTTTCCAGACGGGTGCAAACTTGCCCGCAAGAGCCGCTGCGGCAAAAGCCCCGATCAGAATGCCAAAGTTCATCACGGACGTCGTGTCCCTGAACACGCTGCCCTCGAGCGCTGCGGTCTGCCCCTGCCAGAAGGGCCAGGTCTCAACCGGTATGCCTGCCGCATGGAAAACCTTCGCGCCCCAAAGCGCAAAGCCGGAGGTAATGCCCCAAGGGCGCCCCACCACCACGAATGTTAGCACCGAGACAACCGCGATCATCACCGCGCCGAGCATCGGCGACCAGGGTCCGCGCAGCAGCGAACCGGTCTTGCGCGGTTCAAGCAATTGCCCATGCGCCTTACGCTCGATCGAGATCGTCAACAACGCGATGGCACCTAGCACCAGTGCGGTCAGCAGAAACGCCAGCACGGGTCCAAACGTGGTCACAATGGAAATCGCCGGAAGCGCTGGCAGCGCATTCCACAGATGCAGATGCGCCGTCGCAATCACAGATCCGAGAATGAAGGCAGCAAGCGTGACCATCATACGGGTCGAGCCACCTCCCGCCGTGAACAGCGTGCCGGATGCACAACCACCGCCAAGCTGCATGCCAACGCCGAACATGAAGGCGCCGATGGCGGCAGCAACGCCGAACGGGAACACGAAAGCACCGGTTGGCCAGCCCAGATCAGCCCCCCAAGCGATCAGCGGGAAGGACACAGCCGACGTCAGCAGCAGGAGCACAAACTGCGCCCTGAGGCCGGTTCCCTTGCGCTCGGTCACGATGTGGCGCCAGGCCGCCGTGAACCCAAAGCTGGCGTGATACAGCGCAAGCCCTGCCAGAGCGCCAATCAGCACCGCTCCGGCCTGCCGTGGCCCGGAGACCCCATAGGCAAAGACAGTGACAAGGCCCAAAGCAAGGACAGCGCCGGTTACAGCGAGCCGCTGGGATGCGGGAAGAGATACGTTCGTCATGACCAGTCAACTAAGTGTTTGAGGAGAAAATCACAAGCAAACGAGGGGCTCAACACACGCATAACACCATCTTGTGTTTTGCAGTTCAGAACGCCCTTGCGGTTTTCTGAAACTCACACCTCCTGACCGCAGAGACCATTTTTAAAGAGAGGACCCGGCCAAATGGCTCAAACCGACCAGTTTGGATATGAACTTACCCTCTCAAGCCCGGAATGTGCCACCTTCTGGAACAGTACCGTGACAGCCTTTCTGGCGCATGGACGCGAAACACCCGTGTTTCTTGGCAAGACACTTGAGCTGGATCCGCTCTTCGCCCTGGGTCACGCAGCCCGGGGCTTGTTCTGCCTCATGCTGGGCAGGCGTGAAATGACCCTGGCCGCAACAGAGGCCTGGCAGAGCGCCGATGCCGCACGCAAAGCACGCAACGTGACTGACCGCGAAGCTGCCGTTGTCGACGCGTTGAAAGACTGGCTCGACGGCTGGCCAAGCAGGGCGGCGTTCAGGATGGACCGGGCGCTTCTATCCGCCCCAGAGGACGCATTTCTCCTCAAGCTGGTCCATGCCACCCGCTTCATGATGGGGGACAGCACGGGAATGCGGGCCTCGATTGAGGCTGTTCTGGGCTCCTATGACGAAACCCATCCCGCTTATGGCTATGTGCTTGGCTGCCGTGCCTTCTCACTGGAAGAAACAGGAGACTACCGCCTGGCGGAAGCCTGCGGAAAAAGGGGACTGGAGTTTGCGGCCAATGATGCCTGGGGGCTTCATGCCGTTGCCCATGTTCACGATATGACAGGTCGGTCAGAGGAAGGCATAGCATGGCTGGAGAAGCGCCCCGATGGCTGGGCGCATTGCAACAACTTCGGCTATCACGTCTGGTGGCATCTGGCCCTCATGTATCTGGATCAAGGCAAGCCGGACAAGGCGCTGGAACTCTACGACAGCGAGGTCCGGCGGGACCGAACCGACGATTTCCGCGACATTTCAAATGCTGTTTCGCTTCTGGTCCGCCTGGAGCTGGAAGGCGTGGCAGTGGGCAGCCGCTGGCATGAACTGGTGCATTTGTCCGACAAGCGTGCGGAGGATGGCTGCAACGTCTTTGCGGATCTTCACTACATGATTGCTCTTGCCAATGGCGGGACCGGTCAGGCGGTGAACCGGCTGCTGCTTAGTTTGCAACAGCGCGCCACGCTTCCAGGAGGAGACATGCAGCCAGTTGCTGAAAAAGCGGGCCTTCCGGCCGCTCAAGGATTGGAAGAGTTCCGGGCAGGCAACTACGGTACGGCCTTCCGCTTCCTGACCATCGCGCAAAAGGACTTGCAGATCATCGGCGGCTCGCACGCCCAAAGGGATGTTTTCGACAGGATAACCATCGACGCCGCACTGCGCGCTGGTCTTGCGGCAGAAGCAGAAGCTGCCTTGCGGACAAGGGCAAAACGCCGGGGTGCACTCGACCGCTTCGCCGAACTGAGGCTTGAAACCTGTCACAAGATGCAAACGGCTCAAAGCGTGATGTTGGATAACCGCCTTCGCGCCACAATGACATGACATCTGAATTGCCGCCCTGTAGGCGGGCATTCCCTGTCCCTGACATATTTGCAGTTGAACGTGAACGCACAGACCCAAATCAAGAAGCAACGTGACCCACGCCTGGATTTCTTCCGTGGCCTCGGCATGTTCATCATTTATATCGCTCACCTGCCCAACAGCTGGTGGGCGCTCTGGATCCCAGCCCGCTTCGGATATTCCGACGCAACGGAGATTTTCGTTTTCTGCTCCGGAATGGCGTCAGCGATCGCCTTTGGCAAGGTTTTCGACTTTCATGGCCTTGGCCTCGGCACGGCCCGCATCCTGCACCGCATGTGGCAGGTTTACTGGGCGCATATCGGCCAGTTTCTTGTCATCGCCTCCGGCCTGGTTGTGGTTCAAAACAGCGGCTATCTCACGCTGTGCTGCAATCTCGATTACAATTACGTTGAGGCATTGAACCTCCACAGGTTCTTCAACTCGCCGGAAACGACACTTCCGCGCCTTCTGACGCTCACCTATGTGCCGAATTATTTCGACATCCTGCCGATGTACATCGTGATCCTCGGCCTCGTGCCGGTCATGATGGCTGTGGCACGGTTTTCGGTGCCAGCCGGCTTCGTATTGTCGGTCTCACTCTGGCTGCTCGCAAACTTCGGTTATCTGAACCTTCCGGCGGAGCCCTGGTCAGACCGGCCCTGGTTCTTCAACCCCTTCGCCTGGCAGCTAATCTTCTTCACCGGCTTTGCGTTCATGCGCGGCTGGATTCCGGCCCCGCCGGTAGACCGGCGCCTGGTGATTCTAGCTGCGGTCCTGGTAATCGGCACCATTCCGCTGGCATGGTTCCGCATTCAGGAAGCCGTGCCGGGCATCTCCCAGTTCAACGCGGATATTGAGCCGCTTCGGGTCAAGACCGAGTTCGGTATCCTGCGCTTCATGCATTTCCTGTCCCTTGCCTATCTGGCCTGGGTAGCTGCGGGTCAGCATGGCCGCCGCCTGCTCGCAACGAAGGGAAGCCTTTGGGGCAAGACCGTTCATGTCGTTCAAAAAGTCGGACAGCAATCCCTGCCCGTCTTCATGGCAAGCCTGGCGATCGCCCAGGCTGCGGCGATGCTGCGCGATATGGCTGGTGCGCATGACACGCTTATGGGTCAGATTCTCTCCAATGGCCTGGGTCTTCTGGCGCTTGTTGCGGTGGCATATGTGGCAGGCTGGTTCAAGAGCCAGCCCTGGCGCAAGCAGCCGGTAGCACCGCTGTCAAAGCCTGTGTCCAATGCCGGGCCCCACACCGTGGCCTCCCAAAACAAAGTCCTGGAGAAAGCCTGACCGCGCTTTGTCCACTCACCAGAATCTCTTGTCCTGAATGCAAAACGCCGGCCCAGAAGCCGGCGTTTTATCTATTGCTCTGGTTCTCGTGGTCTTAGTGCAAGCTGACCATTTCCAGATCATGCTCGAAAGCATTTGCCAGAGCCGCTTCACGGCTGTCGGCCACCAGAATCGGTGTGCCATCCGCGTTCAGCAGGGCCCACAGGACCGTCGTGTCCTGGATCGGGGGCGCCTCCGGGAAATATTTCGCCAGATCCTTGGCCTGCACCTCACGCACATAGGCAACGATGCCGGCGCCCAGACTGGCCAGAACTTCCTCGCTCATGGCAGCAATTTCCTGTTCCCGCGCGATAGCGGCGGGATCGTTGGGATCACGCGTCATAGAGATCACTCCAATGGTAAGTCCGGCGGTGGCGATCAGTCGCCGCTGGAGATTTCGATCTTCCGGATCACTCGTTCCGGCTCAGGACGCGCCAAGTCGATGGACAGAAGCCCATCCCTCAGGTCTGCTCCCAGAATCTCTATTCCCTCCGCGAGCACGAAGGCGCGCTGGAACTGCCGGGCCGCGATGCCCCGGTGGAGATACTGGCGGGTCTTGTCATCCACCTGACGGCCGCGGATCACCAGCTGGCTTTCCTCGACCGACACATCAAGCTGATCCCGGGTAAATCCGGCGACCGCAAGCGTGATGCGGATGATATCGCCCTGACCACCAGTCTTCGGCAACCGCTCGATATTGTAGGGCGGATAGCCGTCGTTGGCGGCTTTTGAAACACGATCCAGCACGCGTTCGATATCATCGAAGCCGAGCATGAACGGGCTGGAAAACGCTGACATGCGTGTCATCGTCAAAGTCCTTCATAAAGCGACCTTGCGCCCGAACCCTTTTCTAGGCATCCGGACTGGAGTGCTCACCACTCCGTATTGATTCGAATATGGCGACAGTCGGACCGGGTTTCAAGTTCGCCCCCCTCCGAGCGCCCGGCATGCCCTGATTTATGAGTGGGCATCCTTAATCCCCACAGAAAAACCTGGAAGTTTGGAGATCTCCGGGCAACTCCTGTAGCAAATGGCAGGCATCAACTGCCCCCGGACGGAGACGCACAAATGACACGCGGCGAATTCGACATCTATTGCGGCGCCCTCCCCAAGGCCACCCACGTCATTCAATGGGGCAATGCTTCGGTCTGGAAGGTGGGCGGCAAAATATTTGCTATCTGCTCGGGCTGGGGCGGGGCAAATGGTGACCGGATCAGTTTCAAGTGCTCGGACCTGTCCTACGCGATGCTGATACAGGAACCCGGTATCATCCCCGCCCCGTATCTGGCACGGGCCAAGTGGGTCATGATCGAGCAGGCCGGAGCCCTGACCGGAGATGAAATACGGGCCTATATTGCCTCAGCACACAAGCTTATTGCTGCCACGCTGACCCGGAAGGTCCGCGCGGAGCTTGGGCTATCCGTCTAAGCGCATTTACTGCCATCACGACTGCCCCGCCAGTGCGTCTTCAGGCATATTGCTGAACACGGAGCCGTATCCATGAGCACCCCGCAAAATCTGACCGGGATCGATGTGTCCCACTATCAAGGCACCATCGACTGGACCGAAGCCGCTGCCAATCCCGTCAGTTTCTCAATGATGAAGGCGACCCAAGGCACCGGATTTGTGGACCCGATGTTTCAGACCAATTGGCAGGGAGCCAACGCGGCGGGGATCAAGACGGGCGCCTATCACTATTTCACGCCGGAAAAGAGCTTTCTTGAGCAAGCCCAATTGCTTCTGGGGCAGCTTGCCT
Organism: Roseibium litorale; assembly: GCF_014842915.1. Lineage (GTDB taxonomy): Bacteria > Pseudomonadota > Alphaproteobacteria > Rhizobiales > Stappiaceae > Roseibium > Roseibium litorale. The sequence continues at coordinate 29,983 of NZ_JACYXI010000005.1, forward strand.
CCGTGGGATACGATCCGGCATCGGATCTGCCGCCTGCAATCGACTGCGAGGTGACCGATGGCGTCAGCAACGCCGCCTTCACCTTTGCCCTTTCCAGCTTTGTTGACATTCTGCGGCGGCAGCTTGGCGTGATGCCCATGATCTACACATCCTCAGGCTTCTGGAACCAGATCGGCGACCCGGACTTTTCCGAATGCCCGCTCTGGATCGCTGATTACACCAGCGCCAGCCAGCCCACCCTGCCCGCCTCCTGGACCGGCTATGTGATCTGGCAATACAGCCAGGATGGCTCGGTGAACGGAATCGAGGGGCCTGTCGACCTCAACCGGCTGGGCAGCGCCTTGCCGGCAATGTCCAGTTCCAGACGCGTTCTCGACTGGTTCTGACAGGAAAAGGCCGCCCCGGTTTCCCGGGACGGCCCTTCCGCCAGCCATTGGGACCCTCGTAGATCCAATGGCAGACTTTCAAAAACAGGTCAGCCGTCGATCCGGCGGCCCGTGTCAGCGTCGAAGAAGTGCACGTCCTTGGCCTTGGCGCTCAGAACGATCTCCTGACCCGGCTCGAAATGCGCATGGCTTTCAACCCGGATGACAATTTCCGGACCGCCATCGCCACACTCCGCATAGAGATAGCTTTCCGCGCCCACCGGCTCCAGCACGTTCACCTTGGCCTTCAGCGTCAGGGCAGCTTCCGGAGATCCGGCCGGGACAACGTCCAGATGCTCGGGACGGACACCGGCAATATAGCGGTCTCGGCCATGCGGATTAGCTCCGCTGAGGCCCGCCCCTGTTTCAAATGCCAGACCGGACGCATCGGTCTTCACCTTCAGAAGGTTCATGGCCGGAGAACCGATGAAGCTGGCGACGAAGGTTGAGGCCGGCTTGTCATAGACCTCAATCGGCGCACCAATCTGCTCGATGTTGCCACCGTTCAGAACCACAAGCCGGTCAGCCAGGGTCATGGCTTCCAGCTGATCGTGGGTCACATAGACGCTGGTGGTCTTCAAGGACTTCTGCAGCCGCTTGATTTCCACCCGCATCTGCACGCGCAGCTTGGCATCGAGGTTCGACAGCGGCTCATCAAAGAGGAAGGCAGCCGGTTCACGTACGATGGCGCGGCCCATGGCGACGCGCTGACGCTGGCCGCCGGACAAAGCCCGCGGCTTGCGGTCGAGATAATCGCCGATTTCCAGAATCCGCGCGGCTTCCTTCACCCGGCGGTCGATCTCGTCCTTGGCCATGCCCCGGTTCTTCAGACCATAGGCAAGGTTGTTATAGACCGTCATATGCGGATAGAGCGCGTAGTTCTGGAACACCATGGCGATGTCCCGGTTGGCCGGATCAACATTGTTCACGACTTTGTCGCCAATCTTGATCTCGCCCGTGGTGATATCTTCCAACCCTGCAACCATGCGCAGAAGGGTGGACTTGCCGCAGCCGGACGGGCCGACCAGGACAATGAACTCGCCGTCGGCGATGTCGATCGAGACGCCTTTGACGGCTTCAACAGCCCCGCCATAGACCTTCCGGACCGTATCGAGAGTAATCGTAGCCATTTAAATCCTCACTTATCGCTCTCGACGAGCCCTTTGATGAACCAGCTCTGGAACACGATGACGACAATCACAGGCGGCAGCATCGCCAGGATGGCCAGCGCCATCGCGTCGTTGTAGGCGGGGATCTGAGCCCCGATCCAAACCTGCAGGATCTGCTTGATGCCGCGCACCAGGGTGAAGAAGCCCTCATCCGTGGTGATCAGGGTCGGCCACAGATACTGGTTCCAGCCGTAAACGAACATGATGATGAAGATCGCCGCGATCATCGTCTTGGACAGCGGCACCAGAATGTCGATGAAGAACTTCCACGGGCCTGCCCCATCGATCCGGGCAGCCTCAAGAAGCTCGTCCGGAACCGACTTGAAGAACTGACGGAAGTAGAAGGTCCCCGTTGCCGACGCGATCAAAGGCACGATGAGACCGGTGTAGGTGTTCACCAGCCCCAGCTTCTGAACGATTTCATAGGACGGCAGGATGCGGACTTCCAGCGGCAGAAGCAGCGTGCAGAAAATGACCCAGAAGCACAGAGTCGCCAGGGGAAAGCGGAAATAGACGATGGCGTAGGCCGCCAGCATCGAGATCACGATCTTGCCCACGGCAAATCCGATACCAAGGATCAGCGAGTTCTTCAGCATTACGAAGCCATTGACTTCCTTCGTGAAGCCGCCGGCCTTGGTCAGAACACGCTCGTAGGTGCTGACAAATTCGTTGCCGAAGTCGAACTGCAGCCCCGTACGGAAGATTTCAATGTTGTCATGGGTCGAGGTCAGAAACGCCAGAACGACGGGCGTAACCATGAACAGGACACCAGCAATCAGGATAAGGTGGTCGCCCACTTTGAGACGGTTCACTTATGCCTCCTCAATTGTAGTGGACACGCCGCTCAATCAGCCGGAACTGAATGACGGTGAGAACAAAGACAACAACCATCAGGATCACCGACTGCGCAGACGATCCGCCCAGATCGTTGCCGCGGAATCCGTCCTGATAGACCTTGTAGACAAGGGTGATCGGGTCATCGCCGGGCTGCGTCTTCAAAAGAACGTCAATCACGCCGAACGTATCGAACAGGGCATAGGTGATGTTGATGATCAGAAGGAAGAAACCGGTCGGCGCCAGAAGCGGGAAGGTCACTGTCCAGAACCTGCGGAACCCTGAGGGGCAGTCAATGGCGGCAGCTTCCTGAACAGACTTGGAAATGCCCTGCAGGCCGGAAAGCAGAAAGATGAAGTTCACCGGGATCTGCTTCCAGACCGCCACAACCACCATGGCAAAACCTGTGTCATTGTAGTTCACCCCGATCCGCATATCCCAGCCGAGAGCCTTGAACATCTTCACGATCGGGCCGACGTGCTGGTCAAACAGGAAGATACCGATCAGACCTGCAACGGGCGGTGCAACCGCATAGACCCACATGAGCAGGGTCTTGTAGGCGGAACTGCCGTGAATGACCTTGTCCGCCTTGACGGCGAGCACCAGCGCAATGGCGAGCGAGAAAAAGGTTACGCAGAAGGTGAACACGCCGGTGAACCGGACAACCCGGCCATAGTTACTGTCGGCGAAGACATCCTTGAAATTGTCCAGGCCGACGAAGGTCGAGCCGAAACCAAACGGATCTTCTAAATAAAAGGACGAGCGCACGGCCTCCGCTGCCGGCCACAGGAAGAAGATCGCAACGATCGCAAGCTGTGGCAAAAGCAGGATGTAAGGCGTTAGGCGGCTGTCGAACTGGACTTTCTTCATGGCCCCATTCCCTGAACCGCGGCCAGCCTTGGGTAAGACCGACCGGATCAAAACACGAAAAGGTGGGGACGCCAATGCGTCCCCACCTGTCAGACCGTGGGGCCTGAATTACTGAGCAGTGGTCTTTGCGAAACGCTCAAGCAGCTTGTCGCCCTCGGACTTGATCGTGGCGAAAGCGTCCTCAGAAGATTCTTCACCAGCGAAGACCTTGCCGAGTTCACGGTTCATCACGTCACGGATCTGGACGTAGAAGCCCATCCGGTAGCCCTTGGTCCACTCGCCGCCCGGCAGGGTCAGCTGCTTGATGCCGACTTCAGCAGCCGGAGTGCGCTCGTAATGACCGTCCTTCTTGGCCAGCTCGTAAGCAGCGTTGGTGATCGGCACATAGCCGGTTTCACGGTGCCACATGTACTGGACTTCCGGAGAGGTCAGGTACTGGAAGAAGGACGCAACGCACTTGTTTTCCTCAGCCGGCTTGCCGGACATCGCGAAGAGAGCCGCACCACCAATGAAGGTGTTGGTGCCTTCGTCGATCACAGACTTCCAGTAAGGCAGGAAGGTTGCGGAGAACGGGAACTGAACGGTCTTGGCAACACCGCCGAAGGATCCAGAAGACCCGAGCCAGAAGGCAACCTTGCCGTCGTTGAACGGAGCCTGGTTATCGTTCCAGCCAGCGCCGTAATAGGCGTAGTAGCCGTCATCGATCCACTTCTTCAAGGAGGAGAAGTGCGCCTTGATTTCCGGGCCGAAAACCAGCTCGGTGCCTTCTGCGCCGTCGTAACCATTGTGGTTGGTTGCGAACTGCAGGTTATGACGGGACATGAAGTTTTCGACGAAGATCCACGGGGTGTGAGACTGGGCCAGCGGAATGTAGCCGGCTTCCTTCAGCTTCGGAGCGATTGCTTCGAACTCTTCCCAGGTCTTCGGAGCTTCGACACCAGCCTTCTTCAGCGCATCTTCGTTCACGTACATGATCGGAGAAGACGAGTTGAAAGGCATGCCGATCATCTTGCCGTCCTTGTCGGCATAGAAGTAACGGACGCCGGAGATGTAATCTTCAATGTTGAAGTTGACGCCGTTCTCGGTCAGCAGATCCTGAACCGGAACAACTGCGCCCTTGGCACCGATGATGGTGGCGGAACCGGCGTCAAACACCTGCAGGATGTTCGGCTGTTCGCCAGCGCGGAAAGACGCGATACCGGCGGTCAGGGTGTCTTCATAACCGCCCTTGTAGACGGGGGTGAGGTTACAAGCATCCTGAGACGAGTTGTAGTCTGCGGAGATCTTGTTAACGACTTCGCCCAGGGCACCACCCATGGCGTGCCACCAGGTGATATCGGTCGCTGCGAAAGATGCAGTGGAAGTTCCGAGCAGTGCAGCAGCGGCAACTACGCTCGCAACCGTCTTACGATAAGCCATTTTTATGCTCCCATCCCTGGGGGAAGTTCCCCGGTCAGCAGTACGAAATCCTGAGGGACAGCCTGTTGGCGGCAGCGCCCTCGTGACAACACCTGCGCTTCGTATTGTTTTCGTATGAACGCCTTATGACATTCATATGAACCTTAAACGACAGTTCGAGCGCTCGGAAAGAGCTTTTTTGTTTTCATTAGCCAGATAACGCGCCGGTTTTTAGAAGTGGCAGACAAATATCAATATTTACAAATGGTTACTCCGGTATACGGAGGTTTTGCGGCTCAATTATTTTCACGGGCATGGCCGCATCCGTCCTCCTTGAGGCGTAAAATCTCACCATTCGCATTTCAACGGCCGCCGCGAAAAGTTGTCACAAAAACAACTCTTCCGGGAGCTACTCCTGTAGGACATCATAAGCAGGTCAAATCCAGACCGGATCTCAGACTTCATACGGGAGATACAAATGAAGCGCATCGCAATCGCACTGACCAACGATTTCGCCGACTGGGAGTGCGCACTCGTGAGCGCGGCGGCCCGCTCCTATCTTGGCGCGCAGGTTACAACGGCCTCGCCGGATGGAAACCCTGTCACCTCGATGGGCGGCCTCAAAGTGCTTCCAGATTGCTCCTATAGCAATCTGAAGCCAGACGATTTCGACGCTCTTCTGATCCCCGGCGGTCTCTCCTGGGAAAAAGGCACCGCGCCGGATTTCTCCCGGATGATCAATGCGTTCCAGTCCGCAGGAAAGGTCGTTGGCGGCATCTGCGCAGCCGCCAGCGCCGTTGCGGGAAGCGGTGCCGTCAACACGCTCCGGCACACGGGCAACTCGCTCGAATCCCACCAGAAATACGCTGGATACAAAGGGGAAGCCCTTTTCCAAAGCCAGGCGGCAGCCGTTCAGGACGGCGGCATCGTCACAGCGCCCGGCACAGCCCCCATCACCTTTGCCGCAGAAGTCATGAAGGCTCTGGGCCTCTGGGTCCCCGAAGCAGAAGCCGTGATCGCTCAATTTGCCGGAGAGCATCTGGAACGGGCTCCTGCCAGCGCGATGTGAAAAAGCTTGCCATCCCACCCGTGTGGCGGGATATCATGCCCCTCGATGGTTCCGCCAAGCAATCTGTACGGCGGATTAAAAGGGAACACGGTGAGGCGTACCCAAAAGGGACCGAGACCGTGGCTGCCCCCGCAACTGTGAGCGGAGAGCCAACCCCATGACTGCCACTGGGCCCAAGGTCCGGGAAGGCGGGGAAGGCGAAGAACCGCAAGCCAGGAGACCTGCCATTGCGAACCGGGCAGCCCGACGGGCTGCCTCAGTCAACTCTTTCCCACGGTGGGTGGGGACAGGAGAAACAACATGCATATCGAACCCGGCATCGTTGACGGTGCCAAGCTTTCCCTGAGCATTGTGACCGCCCTTGGCTCTCTCGGGCTGGCCGCGAAGATGGCCGCCTCCGGCCTTCGCCATGACGGCGGCTTCGGTGGGCTTGTCAGCCGCAGTGTGCTGACCACCGCCCTGGTCTTCAGCTTCTTTGAAATCCTGCCGCATTATCCGGTTGGTGTTTCCGAAGTTCACCTGATCCTCGGCTCCACCCTGTTCCTGATCTTCGGAGCGGGACCGGCTGCCATCGGTCTGGCCGCAGGCCTGCTGCTGCAAGGGCTGTTCTTCGCGCCCTTCGATCTGCCGCAATATGGCATGAACGTCACAACGCTGCTGGTGCCTCTCTTTGCGGTTTCCCTGCTTGCCAGGAAGATCATCCCGGAAAAGTCGGCCTATGTGGATGTGACTTATGCCCAGGCTCTGGCGCTCTCGACCGCCTACCAGGGCGGCATCGTCACCTGGGTTGCCTTCTGGGCCTTCTATGGCCACGGCGTGACGGAAGCGACCTTCGCTTCGGTTGGCACGTTCGGCGCCGCCTATATGACGGTGGTTCTGCTGGAGCCTCTTGTCGACCTTGCAGTGCTTGCCGCGGCAAAGGCGCTCAACGGCCTGTCCCAGACACCCGTCGTCCAGCGCCGTCTCTACAGCGCTGTCTGATCAGGACAACCAGCCTGAATACGGAAAGCCCGGCGGAAACGCTGGGCTTTTTTCATGCGCTACCAAAGAACCAGCGCAGCGACGATCAGATAACGCGCCGTCTTGGCCAGCGCGACAAGCAGAAGAAATGGCAGAAATGGCTCACGCAGCACGCCCGCAGCAAGGGTCAAGGGGTCGCCGATGACCGGTGCCCAGCTCAAGAGCAGGCTCCATTTGCCCCAGCGCTGATACCAGGCGGACGCCCGATCCAGTTGCGCCGGCGTCACGGGAAACCAGCGCCTGGACGAGAACCGCGCAACGCCGCGCCCTAAGAACCAGTTGACCACCGACCCAAGCGTATTGCCTGTGCTGGCCGCCAGAATCAGCATCCAGACAGGCGCAGTATCCGCCGCAAGCAATCCGGCCAAACCAAGCTCCGACTGGGCGGGCAGCAAGGTGGCAGCAACGAATGAAACGAAAAACAGCCCGAGGACACTGGAGATCGCGGTCATGGCATCTCCGCACCGTGCGTAACAAGGCCGGAAGTGCCGTGGCATATGCTGCCGGACAAGCGGTCATACCGCTTCAAGCGCAAACAACCAGATTGAAAATGCAGGAGATGTTCTGAGGAGATGGTGGAGCTAAGCGGAATCGAACCGCTGACCTCTTGAATGCCATTCAAGCGCTCTCCCAACTGAGCTATAGCCCCGAACTCCGTGGCCGGTTTGGGTGACCGGCGTCGATGTGGGCGGTTTATAGACGGGCTGCCCGCATCGATCAAGAGGAATTTCACGGCAAAGAAAAATCCCTCTGTGGAAAAACCCCGAAGCTTAAAAAAGCTTCGGGGTCAAATGCTTAGAGCTCGACGTCGTCTTCACGCTCGACGCGGATACCCGGAACGGACTCTTCGTCCTCATCTTCGTCGTCGATGAAGATCTCATCATCGGCGTCGTCATCTTCCAGGTCGACGTCCTCGTCGTCGATATCCGGCACATCATCATCAGAAGCACCTTCAGCTTCTGCATCCGCTTCTTCCAGCGTTACGATCTCCGGACCAACTTCGTCCTCGTCTTCATCGTCCTCGACCTCTTCGACAACCTTCGATGCCTTAGCCGAACGCGAAACCATGACGGCTTCGAAAATCGTGCCGCATTTGGGGCAACTGATCGGGCTCCGGTTCAAGTCGTAATATTTGGATCCGCAGCTGGGGCACAGCCGCTTGGTGCCAAGTTCAGGTTTTGCCACTGTGCTAACCCTTCATCTTCGTGAGTTTTGTCGCGCCCCATACCCTTGGACGGGACCCTGTGTCAAAGCGAAATCGTGAAAAAACTGTCTGCGGCAGACTTCAGCAAGAGGCAAGGAAAAATTGAAGGCGACGAACAGATGACGAATGCGGATCCACATGATAGCAAGGGGCACATTTTTCTACGTGCCAGCAATTCCCGGAAGATCCGATGTCACATGGTTCATCTCCCACCCCGTTGACCGCAAGTTCCAGCGGACCGCTGAAGGGCACCATCCGCGTGCCTGGGGACAAGTCGATTTCTCATCGCGCCCTTATGTTCGGTGCTTTGGCAGTGGGGCACACGACGGTCAAGGGACTGCTTGAATCGGAGGATGTGCTGGCGACAGCCGCGGCCATGCGGGCTGTGGGCGCGAAGATCGAGAAGGATGCCGAGGGCACCTATCACATCGACGGAATCGGTCTTGGCTCCTTGCTGGAACCGGAAGGCGTCATTGATTTCGGCAATGCCGGCACCGGCGTGCGCCTGACCATGGGCATCTTCGGCACCCATGACATTGCCGCCACCTTCGTTGGCGACGCATCCCTTTCCAAGCGCCCCATGGGACGTGTGCTTGATCCGCTCCGCCAGATGGGCACCACCGTGGTTGCCCGCTCCGGCGACCGTCTGCCCGCCTCGATTCGTGGCGCGAAACAACCGCTGCCGCTGACCTACCGGGTGCCTATGCCCTCGGCTCAGGTGAAATCCGCTGTCCTGCTGGCCGGCCTTAATGCGCCCGGTATCACCACCGTGATCGAACCGATCCCGACCCGTGACCACACCGAAAAGATGCTGGCCGGTTTCGGCGCGGACATCTCTGTCACTCTGAACGAGGCAGGCGAGCGGGTCATCAAGCTCAAGGGCCAGCCGGAACTCAAGCCGCAGGATCTGGATGTTCCGGGGGACCCCTCCTCCGCGGGCTTCCCGATCGTCGCAGCGCTCATCGTTCCCGGCTCTGATGTGACCATCGAGAACGTGCTTCTCAATGAACACCGCACCGGTCTGATCACAACCTTGATCGAGATGGGCGGTGACATCGAGATCCTGAACCGCCGCGACGCGAGCGGTGAGGAAGTCGGCGATATCCGCGTCCGCGCCAGCCAGCTCAAGGGCATAACGGTTCCGGCCGTGCGCGCGCCTTCGATGATCGACGAATATCCGGCGCTGGCCGTCGCTGCGGCCTTTGCCGAGGGCGACACCTACATGCCGGGCCTCGACGAGCTGCGCGTGAAGGAATCTGATCGTCTTGCAGCCGTTGCCCGTGGCCTTGAAGCCAATGGCATTCCCTGCGTCGAGGGTGAAGACAGCCTCACCGTCACCGGGGGAGCCAACAACATTGGCAACGGCACGGTCGTCACGCATCTTGACCACCGCATCGCCATGTCCTTCCTGGTCCTCGGCATGGCCGCTCACAAGCCCGTTACCGTTGACGACGGCGCTGTCATCGCGACAAGCTTCCCAACCTTTACCAGCCTGTTCGCGGGCATGGGCGCCAGTATCCGTAACTCCAGCAGCGAGGCCGCATGATCATTGCCATTGACGGTCCGGCCGCGTCGGGCAAGGGAACCCTCGCCCGCAGACTGGCGGCTCACTTCAATCTCCGCCACCTGGACACAGGCCTGACCTACCGTGCTGTTGCAGCCGCGCTTCTGGCGCAAGGCCTGCCACTCGGCGATGAGGCTGTTGCCATCGAGATTGCGAGACATCTGGATCTCGGCAAGATGGACAAGAATGCCCTCTCCGCCCACGAAGTCGGGGAAGCTGCCTCCCGTGTCGCTGTTCTTGGCGGTTTGCGGGAAGAGCTGGTGCGCCTGCAGAAAGAGTTTGCGGCAACACCGCCCGGTGCGGTCCTTGATGGCCGTGACATCGGCACCGTTGTCTGTCCGGACGCGACCGTGAAGCTGTTCGTGACGGCCGCTCCTGAGGCCCGTGCCCGGCGCCGGACCGAGGAGATGCTGTCCAAGGGACAAGAAGCAGAATTTGCTTCTGTTCTCGATGACTTGAAGCGGCGCGACCTGCGCGACAGCCAGCGCACGGTCGCCCCAATGCGTCAGGCAGACGATGCACACTTGCTTGATACGACGGAAATGGATATAGAAACCGCGTTCAAGGCCGCTGTGGATATCGTTTCCCGGACCTGCAACGCTTGAAGCCGGACAGCCAGGGTTGACCGGTCTGCGCAAGCAGACAGAAAAACTGGCGCGGCCTTCGCGTTGTGAACTGCCGAACAAAAAGCTGGCGCGGGCCCTATTTGCGGGGCCTGACCGGCTTATCGGTGTTTCAGGAACAGACGATTTCTGGCTGGAAGCTGCCCTCAAAGGGCTCTTTCAAGCCTACCGACACAAAATCGGGCGCCTGGCGCCTGATGAAAGGGACAGGATCCTGCACCTTCTGCCCCGCCGGCCCGTTCGAGTTTTCGGACGGCAGGCATGGTCAAAGACCGTGCCCGGGAGTTTCAGGGTCCTCAATGCAACACAAACCCGCCGGCGGCCTGCCCGGAGTGGCACCAGGAGTTTCAATGTCTGACTTTAATCCCTCTACTGAGGATTTTGCAGCTCTTCTCGAAGAGTCCTTTACCCACAACGATCTGTACGAAGGTGCAGTCGTCAAGGGTATCGTTGTCGCAATCGAAAAGGACCTCGCCGTCATCGACGTAGGTCTGAAGGTCGAAGGCCGCGTGCCGCTGAAGGAATTCGGCGCCAAGGGCCGCGACGGCGACATGAAGGTTGGCGACGAAGTCGAAGTCTACCTTGAGCGTGTTGAAAATGCGCTCGGTGAAGCCGTTCTGTCGCGCGAGAAGGCTCGCCGCGAAGAGAGCTGGGTCCGCCTGGAAGTCGCTTTCGAAGCTGGCGAAAAGGTCAACGGCCAGATCTTCAACCAGGTCAAGGGTGGTTTCACCGTCGATCTGGACGGCGCCGTTGCCTTCCTGCCGCGTTCGCAGGTCGATATCCGCCCTGTGCGCGATGTCACCCCGCTGATGCACACTCCGCAGCCGTTCCAGATCCTGAAGATGGACAAGCGCCGCGGCAACATCGTGGTCTCCCGCCGCGTCGTTCTGGAAGAAACCCGCGCCGAACAGCGTTCGGAACTGGTCCAGAGCCTCGAAGAGGGCCAGACCGTGGAAGGCGTGGTCAAGAACATCACCGATTACGGTGCGTTCGTCGACCTCGGTGGTATCGACGGCCTGCTGCATGTCACCGACATCGCATGGCGCCGCATCAACCATCCGTCGGAAGTTCTCACCATCGGCCAGACCGTTCGCGTGCAGATCATCCGCGTCAACCAGGACACGCATCGCATCAGCCTCGGCATGAAGCAGCTTGAAACCGATCCGTGGGATGGCATCGAAGCCAAGTACCCGATCGAAGCCAAGTTCTCTGGCCGCGTGACCAACATCACCGACTACGGCGCATTCGTTGAACTGGAGCCGGGCATCGAAGGCCTGATCCACGTCTCCGAAATGTCCTGGACCAAGAAGAACGTCCATCCGGGCAAGATCGTTTCCACCTCTCAGGAAGTGGAAGTGATGATCCTGGAAGTCGATCCGGTGAAGCGCCGCATCTCCCTGGGCCTCAAGCAGACCCTGCAGAACCCGTGGGATGCCTTTGCTGACCGTTTCCCGGTCAACACCGAAGTCGAAGGCGAAGTCAAGAACAAGACCGAATTCGGCCTGTTCATTGGCCTCGACGGCGATGTCGACGGCATGGTCCACCTGTCCGATCTGGACTGGAACCGTCCGGGCGAACAGGTCATCGAAGAGTACAAGAAGGGCGACATGGTCAAGGCCGTCGTTCTTGATGTTGACGTCGAGAAGGAGCGCATCTCCCTCGGCATCAAGCAGCTCGGTGGCGACCCGATGGAATCGGGTGCAGCTGGTGAACTGCGCAAAAACGCTATCGTGACCTGTGAAGTCATCGAAGTCACCGATGGTGGCCTGAACGTCAAGATCGCAGACAGCGACCTGACCGCGTTCATCCGCCGCGCTGACCTGTCCCGCGACCGTGCGGATCAGCGTCCGGAGCGTTTCTCCGTTGGCGACAAGTTCGATGCCCGCATCACTCAGTTCGACAAGAAGACCCGCCGCGTGACCGCGTCCATCAAGGCGCTGGAAATCGCAGAAGAGAAGGAAGCAGTCGCTCAGTACGGCTCCTCCGACTCCGGCGCTTCTCTCGGCGACATCCTGAGCGCCGCTCTGAAGGCTCGCGACGAAGACTAATCGTCTTCTGGCAACCGACATGGAAAAGCCCGGCCTCGCGCCGGGCTTTTTTTGTTGCCCAGTTCCAGGCCGCCGGCCTTCAACCGGGTGCGGTATCCAAAGGCGGAACTTGATCTGCGGCGGCTATCGTGCCACTGGCATGTCCACCCGCTTTTCCCGCCGGAAGCTTGGCTGCCAGGCCCCACGCTTTGACATTTGAGACCAGCAGGTTAGGCTGCCAGAAGCATTTTGCGTTCCAGCGAACGCGTCAAAGATGCTCGAACTTTGAAACTGATCGGCTTTCAGGCGTTTACCGGATTCCGGTTGAACGCCACCTGCTGATCCTGATCGTCGAGTACCCGCGCAAGGGACGCGTGGCCTCATAGATTCACCAAAAGACAACACACGAGGCACCTGATGTCCGAAGTCAAAGCGGGCGATACCGTTTCCATACACTACACAGGAACCCTCAATGACGGCTCCGTGTTTGACAGCTCCGATGGCCGCGAGCCCCTGCAGTTTACTGTTGGTTCCGGACAGATCATCTCCGGCCTCGATAAGGCTATTCCCGGCATGGCCATTGGCGATGAGAAAACCGTCAACGTTCCGGCCGACGAGGCTTACGGCCAGAAAGATCCGCACGCGATGCAGCCGGTTCCCCGGGATCAGTTCCCGGCCGACATTCCGCTCGAAGTCGGTGTGCAGCTCCAGGTCCAGACACCAAATGGCCAGGTCATGTCCGTCTCTATTGCAGAAGTCGGAGAGGAAGCGGTCATTCTGGATGCGAACCACCCGCTGGCAGGCAAGGATCTGACCTTTGAAATCAAACTGGTGAGCATCGGCTGATAGCAAAAGGGAAACGGCGGTTATTCATTTGAACCTCCGCGCTTTTATCTTTTCCCTTGCCCATATTGCCGCTACGTTCTCAACGCGTTCCGTGCAGCTTGGGGGGAGAAATAAAAAATGCGTGGCGTAGCATTCTGGTTCTTTGTGACCGCCGTTTTATATGTGATCGCCGGAATGTTGTTCGGCATCCATATGTCTGTCAGTCAGGATCATAGCCTGGCACCTGCCCATGCCCACCTCAACCTTGTCGGCTGGGTGTCGATGGGTCTTTTCGGCACTTATTATCACGTCGTTCCAAAGGCTGCGGAAGGCCTGCTTCCCAAAATCCACTTTGCGGTGGCAACTGTCGGACTCTGGCTGCTGGTCCCCGGGATCGTGTCTGCGATCCAGGACAATGGCGAAACCCTCGCCAAGGCCGGATCCCTTCTGACCGTTGTCTCGGCTCTCATCTTTCTCGCCACCGTCATCAGGTCCCGTGCGCCTGCCTGGCAGTAACAACTTTAAAATCAGCGGCTTCCCGCATTGTCCGGGAACCGCATTGATTGCTTCATCTCCGCCGGAACAATTGCAATTGGGGGGCGTTCTCGCCTATCAAGAGCAACGATGAAAGTTTCCAGGCGGAGGCATGCGACCGAATGAGTGTTGACGCGGACTATCTGGTGGACCGCCGCCGCATACGGCGGAAGCTCACATTCTGGCGGGTGACGGCCTTTGTCATTCTGGTGATCGCCCTGATTGCCGGGCTTCTGGCGGTGTCGGACTACGGCAACCTGTCGAAACGCTCTGCGCATATCGCCAGACTGCCGGTCAATGGCGTCATTCTCGACAACCGCGACCAGTTGAAGCTAATCGAGAAGATCGGGCAATCCGCCTCTGTGAAGGGCGTGATTATCTCGATCAATTCCCCCGGCGGCAGCACCACCGGCGGAGAGACGCTTTACAATGCGATACGTGAGCTTTCCAAGAAGAAGCCGGTCGTCGCGGAAATCCGCACTGTCGGAGCGTCCGCTGGGTACATGATCGCGCTGGCTGCTGACCATATTGTTGCGCGCTACAATTCGATCACAGGTTCCATCGGCGTTCTCTTCCAGTTTGGCAATGCGGCCAAGCTGATGGAGACCCTGGGACTGGAGATGGACGCGGTGAAAAGCGCACCGTTGAAGGCAGAGCCAGACTTCTATTCCCCGGCAAGCGAGGAAGCGAAGGGTGTCCTCAAGGATCTTGTCATGGACAGCTTCGACTGGTTCGTTGCCCTTGTTGCCGAGCGCCGCAATCTGCCCCCCGGAGAGGCCCGGCGTCTCGCCGATGGCAGGATCTATTCCGGACATGCTGCAAACCAGAATGGCCTGATTGACGAGATCGGGGGAGAAGATGCCGCGATCGCCTGGTTGACGGAAAAAAAGGGGGTCGAAGCTGATCTGCCGGTGCTCGACTGGACCCTCGCCGACGACCAGAACAACCTGCCTTTGTCGGTCAAAATGTCACAAGCCATCGGCTTTGGCATCGCGAATGGGCTTTTTGAGCAGGTTGGAGAGGCTAAGCGGCTGATTTCACCCGCTCTTACGCTTGACGGTCTCGTATCCGTTTGGCAGGCTCCGGGGGCGGAGCAAGAAAAGTCTTTAAGACGAGGGGGCGGCCAATGATTAAATCGGAGTTGGTTCAGCAGATCGCTGAACAGAATCCCCATCTCTACCAGCGCGATGTCGAGAACATCGTCAACGCCATTCTCGATGAGATCACCGAAGCGCTGATGCGCGGTGACCGGGTGGAACTGCGTGGTTTCGGGGCATTTTCAGTGAAGAACCGGCCCGCAAGGACCGGTCGCAATCCCCGGACTGGTCAGAAGGTGGAAGTGGAAGAAAAATACGTTCCTTTCTTCAAGACGGGCAAGGAAATGCGTGTACGTCTCAATGACGGGGTAGACCACGGCGAAGACTAACGGGTAGACAAAGACCTGACCGGTACCCTGACGGGCACCGGCCTTATTCTTTTGGCTCCGGGAGCAGGACATGACCCGTTTCATCAAGAACGCGATCCTCATCGTCGTCGCGATCATTCTGGTGCCTCTGTCGGTCGCCAACAGACACCCGGTTACGCTGGCGCTGAACCCGTTCGACCCGCAAGACCCGCGTCTTTCGATAACGGATATCCCGCTTTTCTGGGTGATCTTCGCCAGCCTTGGCGCCGGGATCGTGGTGGGCGGCATTGGCGCGTGGATGAAGCAAGGCAAGTGGCGCAAGGAAGCCCGTGTCAAGCGCCGCGAAGCGCGCAACCTGCACAAGGAAGCTGACCAGCTTCGCGAAATCGCAAATCAGCACACTCCCAGCACTGTCCCGGGCCTCGCGGCCCCTGAAGGCAAACGGCCCGCCGCCTGATCTGCGGAATGGTCTGGCTCCGGTATGCGCGTCCTGTCCAGCGGCGAAATCGATGCAATCGTCAATCACCGCGAACTGGTGGAAACGCTGCGCCGCGCCTACCGGTCCCAGACGATCGTTCCTTCGCCTGTAAGGCTGCCCATTGACCGCCCGGAGACGCCCGACGCATCACTGACCATCAGTCCGGCCTGGACGAATTTTGCAGCCCAGGGGCATTCCAGACGCGGTTATATCGGCTGCACCATCAGTGCGGCCCTGGAAGGCGGCGCAGCGAGCGGCGCCTATCTGCTGCTGTCCGGTGTCGACGGCACTCCGATTGCCATTCTGGATGGCGTAAGGCTGGCCGCATGGCGGCACACTGCCGTGCATGCCCTCGCCTGCCAGTATCTTGCCCGGGAAGACTGCAGCCGCCTCCTGATCCTCGGGAAATCCCCGTTGCTGCCATTGCTGGTCCTGGCACTGGTAACCGTGCGTGATGTCCGCTCGGTTCTGGTGGCTGGCGCAACGGGTGAAATCGTCCAGCAACTCTCCGCCTTGCCCGGAACAGACAAGATCGTCTTTGGCACGACCACGGACCTGACCGGCGCAATTGAGGGGGCGGACATGATCTGCTGTGCGGAAGGCGGACTCGCCCTTCTGACCGGCAATCCTCTTCCTGAGGGCATACATGTGAGCGTTCTGAACCCGGCGGAAACGCTCTCAGAAGCTCTTTCCGAAGATATCCGGCTGTTCACTGCGGACCGTCAGGACCAATCGGCTCAGGGAGTGGCCGATCTTGCTGCGGATCTTGGCGAACTGACACAGGGCCAGAAAGCCGGCCGGAGGTTCTATGGTCAGAAGACGCTTTTTGCCGGGGGGGATGTTACCGGTCTGACCGATCTGGCCACGGCGGGCCACATCTTCCTGCGAAGCTGACAGGAAGCCTGCCTTACTTCTTGTGCGCAGGCGGTTTGTAACCCGGCAAGGTCCAGCCCCATTCGATCGCCCCGCCGCGCAGAATGAGCGACAGTGCGGCCCCCGCGAAGGCGGCAACCCAGCCATTGAAATCCGCGGACATCAAAAGAACATACGTCCCGGCGCCAACGAAAGCGGCGCTCACGTAAATTTCCGGCTTCACGATGGCCGAGGGTTCGCCGGCAATCACATCGCGTAGAACCCCGCCGAAGGTCGCCGTTGCGACGCCCATCAGCACCGCTACAAAGGCCGTCGTTCCGAGGCTCAGCGCCTTCGCCGCCCCCATGACCGAATAGGCTGACATCCCGATTGCGTCGGCCCAGCGCAGGGGCTTGCCGAACCCTTCTATGACGTGCGCGAAGAACCACATGAAGATTGCGGTCCCCAGGCACACGAGAAGATAGCCGTCAGAGCGGATCCAGAATACCGGAGCATCCAGCAGAAGATCACGCAGGGTGCCGCCGCCCATGCCGGTGAAGGTGGCGAAAAACAGGAAGGCGATGAAATCCAGCCCCTTGCGGGACGCTGCGATTCCGCCCGCGGTGGCGAAGACCACCACACCAAGATAGTCCAGAACCTGAAACAGCATTTTGGCTCCCTGCTCAGCGCCTTCTGCTGATAGCACAAAGGCCGCTTTCCCGGCACAGGAAAGCGGCCTTGTTGGTCTCGCTGAAACGCAAATGCGCTCAGGCGTTCTTGTCGACGGTCTGGCCTGGCTCCGCTGTTGCATCGGCTGCCGGCATTTCCTTCGGGCCGCCCTTGGCAACACCAACCATCGCCGGGCGCAACACGCGGTCACCGATCTGATAGCCAGCCTGCACCACCTGAACGACCGTGTTGTTCGGCACATTCGGGTTCGGCACTTCAAACATGGCCTGATGGAAATTCGGATCGAACTTCTGGCCTTCCGGCTGAAGCTTCTTCACACCGTGCTTTTCCAGCTGGGACAGAAGATCCCGCTCGGTCATTTCCACGCCTTCGATCAAGGCCTTGATGCCATCATCGATCGCTGTGCGCAGTTCTTCGGGAACGGAATCCAGCGCGCGGCGCAGGTTGTCGGAAACGGACAGCATGTCACGCGCGAAGCTGGAGACAGCATAGACTCGGGTGTCCTTGATTTCCTTTTCCGTGCGGCGGCGCAGATTTTCCATCTCGGCCATGGTGCGCAGGGCCCGGTCCTTCAACTCGGCGTTTTCTGCCGTCAGAGCCGCAATCGGGTCGAGCGCATCCTCACCGGCAGCCTCAGCCTGGGACGCGTTGTCAGCCGCGGCAGCCGCTGCCTCCGGCTCCTGGTCTACGGGGGTGTTGTTCTCGTCGGTCATATTCGGTCCGCTAACAAGTCTGGCCGGTGGCGGCCAGTTTGGGTCTTAAAAACAAATGGGGCGGACATGCTTGTGCATATCCGCTCCGGCTTCGTCAAGCAGAGCCGCCGGAGCGGCCAGATTTCCATCCGGACCTGTCTTCCGGTCCAGACGGTTTCAGAATCAGAGCGCGCTCTTGATCCAGTCGGCAAGCTTGCCCTTCGGCGCTGCGCCAACCTGCTGTGCCATCGGCTCGCCGTCCTTGAACAGGATCAGCATGGGGATGGAGCGCACGCCATACTTCATAGCAGCGTTCTGGTTCTCGTCGATGTTGATCTTGGCAATCTTGACCTTGCCAGCCATCTCTTCGGAGATTTCCTCAAGCGCCGGAGCGATCATCTTACACGGGCCGCACCATTCAGCCCAGAAGTCGACAACAACCGGTTCGGAAGAATTCAGAACGTCGGTTTCAAAGCTGGCATCGGTGATCGTGGTGGTAGCCATGACATGTCTCTTTCATGAAATTGCCGGACAGCACCTGCCGTCCCTTCGAGTTGCACCGAAGGTAGGAAGCCTGGGTGCCTCCGTCAAGCCGGAGTCCCGTCCCGGCGCAGTCCGGCAAGGGTCTGATCCAGAACTTCACCGGGAATCCGCATCAAGCTGGGCTCAGAGGTCCACAAGAGAGCCGCATTGACTGTCCGGCCCGGATAAATGTCCTGCAGGAGACGCCGGTAGACACTGAGCTGGGCCAGATATTCCAGCGGAACAGAATCGGCCGCGTCCGGCGGATAGAGGTTGGTCTTGTAATCGACAATCAGGACCTCGTCCGCCGAGACGGCCAGCCGGTCGATCTGCCCGGAGATCGAGACTTCTGTCCCGTCTGCTGCCGTCAGCGTTCCCACGACCGGCACTTCCGCACGGGCATCGCCTGAAAAAAGCGGCGCGAAGGCTGGTTCATCGAGCACTACGCTAATTTCCAGAAGCAGCTTGTCTCGGAAACGCAGGAATTCATCGGACAAGGACTGATCAACAAGGCGCGCCGCAGCTTCGTCCCGGCGACCCGCTGGAATATCCGGCAGCACCTCCAGAAGCCGGTGCACCAGCCGCCCGCGTTCCAACGGCCAGGCGGCGGGTTGACGGCGGGCTTCGAGACGCGAAGCGCCTGCGGGCTGCTCGGTGCCTTCCTTGTCCTCCATCGCCTCAAAGGCCCGGGAGGGCTGCAGACGGGCTTTGCGGACAGGCTGAGGTGCGCGCTCGAATAGCCAGGATGGCGCTGGCTCAGCAGCCTGTTCTGGCCGTTCACCGCCATGGCTGCCGTGCCCATTCGGCTGATCATTGTCCTGCGTGATAGATCCCGGCTTTTGCCAGCGCCATCCGCTGATTTCCCCCGACGCGTCGCGAAGCTCTGCCGCATCCGGCAGGAGTGCCCGGGAGACGAGATTGTACCAGCAATCGTCGCGGGCCCCGCTCTTAGGCTCCCAGCCGCAGACCACCAGCCGGTCTTCGGCCCGGGTCAAGGCCACATAGAGCAGCCGCCGGTATTCCTCGGCCTGGGTTTCCCGTAAGGCATCGATGGTTTCCGAATGCCAGGCCTGAGCTTCGGATTTCACAGGCCGCCAGACAAGAGCCGGTGGCAGCAGCGGATTGCCATGGCGCAGGCGCGGCAGGAAGGACGGATCATGGCGCGAACTGACAGGTGCGCTGCCGGGGTCCACCAGGATAACCACCTTGGCTTCCAGTCCCTTGGAGCCGTGAACCGTCATGATCCGGACCATTCCCTTGGAGTTGGTCAGCTCACGCTTGATCTCGGTTGGCGCTGCGGCCATCCAGGCAAGAAACCCTTCCAGACCAGGCGTGCCTGCCTGCTCATAGGCCATGGTGAGCGCCAGGAATTCATCCAGAACGTCATCCACTTCGACGCCGAGCCGGCCCCGGAAGCGCTGACGGCCACCGTCGGCGGACAGAAGCCGGGCGTAGAACTCGTAAGGCGGCATGAAGTCGGCACGGGAGCGCCATAGTTCCAGAAGCCGCCGCGCCTCCAGCCATTGCGGCTTGAACTCAGCCTTCTTGACCAGCGACTGCCAGAGCGTTCCGGCCCGCGGCTTGTCTGCCGCGTCGCGGGCAAGGGCGGTCAGATCCTCATCATCCAGGCCGATCAAGGGACTTTTCAAAACAGCAGCCAGAGACAAGTCATCCTCCGGCAGCAGCAGAAACCGCCCGAGCGCGGCGAGATCCTTGACCGCGATGTGATCGGTCAGGACAAGCCGGTCACTGCCCGCAGCCGGAACATTGAGGCTCTTCAGTTCGCGGTTCAGCGCTTCCACGAAAGGCCCGCGCTTGCGCACAAGCACCATGACCTCACCAGGGTCCGCAGTGCCATCGCGCATCCACCCGGCAATTGTTTCGGCGATACGCCGGGCCACCTTGAGCATAGGGCTGCCACTGCCGACCCGGTCCAGCGGCTCGGTCCAGTCCTCAGGCTCCTGCACCTCGGACACTTGCTCCAGCGGCCAGATTTCAACGACCCCCGGATCTTTCCGGATCGCCTCATGCACCGGAGCCTTCAGTTCCTGTGACAGCCCCTTGTGAGCATCCTGCAAGGCGAAGACCTTGTCGACGGCACCAAGCACATCCGGGGTCGAACGGAAAGAGAGTTGCAGATCGACCGAGTGAAACAGCCGCTCAGATTCTTCCGAGCGCTTGGCGAAAGCCCGGCGCATTTCGTCGAAATAGGCGGGAACAGCGCCCTGGAAGGAATAGATCGACTGCTTTTCATCGCCGACGGCAAAGATCGTGCGGACCTGTCCTCTTGCCCCTTCGCCGGTGAAGAACTCTTCCGCCAGCGCCCGGACGACCTGCCACTGGCGCGGGCTGGTGTCCTGGGCCTCATCGACCAGAATGTGATCAAGCCCCTGATCAAGCTTGTATTGCACCCATTGAGCGGCATCAGAGCGGGAGAGCAGATTGGCCGTGCGCACGACCAGATCTTCAAAGTCAAGAAAGCCCTTCGCCGCTTTTGCCGCCTCGTAACGGGAGATCACAGCTCCGGCGAGGCGCAACAACGCGGCAGTGCCGGTCATGGTGACCACAGCCTTGCGCTCTTCCAGCAGGCCCAGCAGGCGGTCCCGCTCCTCGCCCATCCGTTCCATCATCTGCGGAAAGGCTTCGGCGACCTTCTTGGTCGCAAGGGACGCTCTCGGCTCCAGCTTAGCCGTCAGAAAGACGGACAGCCACGCCTCCCGGAAGGCTGCCACATCCCCCAAACGCCAGGGCATCAAAAGACGATCCGCAGCCTTCTGGTCATTGGCAGAGCCGGTGCGATAGGCCTCCGCATAGGCCTTGGCCGTGTTCTCGTCGATCAGGCTTTCACTGCGGAACCGAGCATCCAACTGGTCGAGAGACACATCAGGATCGGCTCCCAGATCCCTTGCCAAATGCGCAAGAGCCGTCTCCAGATCGCCTTCGTCATCGATCCAGCGCCGGAAGGAATCCCGGCTGCCGATCAGCTCGTCCAACGCGCCTTCCGCGCTGGAATCGGGCATCAGGCTGATCAGCGCGGCAAGGGACTGACCAAAGAGGCTCTCCGGCGCGGCCTCGGCTTCCTGCAGCACGGAGCCGCGCGCCTCTGCCATCAGCTCGCCCGCGATCCGGTCGTCCAGAACGGTGAAATGGCCTGCCACATTGGCTTCCAGCGGAAACTGATGCAGCAGGGCTTCGCAGAAAGCGTGAATGGTCTGGATCTTCAGTCCGCCCGGCGTTTCCAGTGCCCGTGCAAACAGGCGCCGCGCCAGCGCAATGCGCTTGGCATCTGGCTTGCGGCCATCAATGGCCGTCAACTCGTCTGCCAGCCTGGCGTCATCCAGCGTTACCCAGTCCCCGAGAATCCGGAACACACGGGTCGCCATTTCGGCGGCGGCGGCCTTGGTGAAGGTCAGACAGAGAATGCGCGAGGGATCTGTGCCGTCGAGCAGCAGGCGCACCACCCGGCGGGACAGAACGAAGGTCTTGCCGGAGCCGGCGTTGGCGCTCACCCAGGCGGAGGCGCGCGGCTGGGAGGCCCTGTCCTGCTTTTCACGGGTCAGCTCGGGGATCTGAAAACCGCTCATTCGCCGTCCTCCCCGCCTGCGGACCATTCCTGCACACGCGCCAGATGGTCATAGGGGCCATCTGTCCGCCCCTCCATCATCACCCGCGAGCGGGAGAGATAGCCATTCTCCAGCTTGGCATAGTGAGCCACCAGCTTTTCGAGCCGCTTCCAGGCGTCTTCCGCCAAATCTCCCAGATCCGTGTCCTTTGGATTGCGCGGGAAAGGAATGACGGGCGTTGCCCCACCCTTTAGCTGCACATAGAGCAAGGAGGAGACGGGCGCGGTGGCAGGAACATCCTTGAAGCCGAAGCGCGTGATCATGGCCGCTTCCAGCGGAAGCTGAGGCGCAAGAAGGCTTTCCACCTGCTTGAGGGAAGGTGCCTGCCCGGTCTTGTAGTCGATCACCACCAGAGATCCATCCTTCAAGAGGTCAAACCGGTCAGCCCTGCCCCGAAGACGAAACTCAATGCCGGGAAGCTTCAGCTCCGCCCCACCGGAAATCTCCAGGAACCGCCGCTCAATCTCCGGCGCGCGCTCTGCTTCAAAGGCGATAAAGCCTCTGGCGATGCGCTGGAAGCGGGGCCACCACAGCGCCCGGATTGCGGGAAAAGCGTCGAGTGGCGCGAAATAGCCAGAGCCCACCTCGATCAGCCGCTGAACCGCCCGCTCGTCAAAGGGACCATCCCAGGCTTCCAGAAACTCGGCCAGCGCATCATGGATGATCGTGCCCTTGTCCGCCGCATCTGGCTCGCCGCCGATCGGGTCGACCGGCTCCAGATCCAGCACATGCCTGGCATAGATCGCGTAAGGGTCGCGCACCAGCCGCTCGATTTCGGTGACGGAAAGCGACTTTGGACGGGCGTCCAGAGGCGGGCATGGTTCGGGACGGGCCGCAGGGCGCACAGGCCCTTCCGGCCGGTCAAGCATGGCGGAGTATTTGGTATAGACCCTGCCCCGGCCTTCCATTTCGGCCTGAACGTCCGGGCCTGCCAGAGTGATCAAACGCTGCAGCCAGCGGGAGGCCACGGTCGGAGCACCATCGGCGCGCGCGGCGCGGGACATCAGCACCCGGCGCGCGCCAAGCCCCTGAGCAAAATCATGCGCAGCCGCACCGATGCGCCGCTCGGGCGGATCCAGCCCGAGGTCCCGTTTCATGGGACGGTTAAGCCAGGGATCGTTGCGGGTCCGCTGCGGCCAGATGCCTTCGTTCAGTCCCCCCAGAATCACAAGATCCGGCGACTGGAGGCGGGCCTCCATCGGACCGAGGATCTGGATCCGCGGATCACCAGGCAGCCTGCGGCGCACGGAGATGCCGCCCATGAGTGCTGCGAACACCGACGGCCAATCATGAGGCTTGACCATGAGACCACTGCTTTCGGCCTCGATCAGCCCGGCCAGCATCTGGGCCAGTGCATCCCCGGTTTCGCCGGAGTAAAGCTCTGCATCCGATCCAGTTTCATCCCGTGACAGCAAATGCATCACGTCCGCGTGGGCCTTTGCCAGCTCTGTGACGGCAAGCGGTTCATAACTGCCTGCAAGGTGTTCCAAAGGCGCGAGAGCTTCAGCGAGCCGGTCCACGAGATCCAGAATCGCGTCCCAGTCACCGTCATGGATTTTCTTCCAGCGGGGCGGTGTCCGGCCCTTCTCAGCTGCATCCCGGCTGGCCAGAACAGCCTCACGCAGACCTGCCGTTCCAGCCCGCGCACGCGGCCCGCGCAGCACCCCGCGCTCGAGCGCACGGGCCGCGGACCGGATATCCTTAACCGGCAAACCAAGCCGCGCGAGAGGGTGTTTCAGCAGGGACAAAAGGTCGATCGGATCGCAGCCATCGAGCGCCAGACGTGCTGCAAGACTGGCCAGAATCGCAGGCGGCGTTTGGTCCAGCGGGCGGCCCGCGCTGTCATCCACCTGGATCTGCCAGCGGGCAAGTTCATTGGCCACCCTGCGGGCCAGAAGCCTATCCGGAGAGACCAGGGCAGCCGTCTCGCCCCGTTCCAGGGCCTCCCGCAAAGCGATTGCGACGGACAAGGCTTCCTCTGCCTCGTTTGCGGCGGTGATCATGCCAACATCCGCCAGCGCACGGGACCGGCGCTCTTGCGGAAAGCTCTCCAAAAAGGCTGTCCAGCCCTCCGAGGTATCGGCAGGACGCAGCGCCTCGGACACCAGGATTTCCCGGTCGCGAAGGGCATCACTATCAACAAGCGCCAGCAGCTCGACGTCGCCGCGGGGAAGCCCGAGTTCTCCCAGAAGCTGTTTCAGACCATATTGCGGATGGCCCGGCACAGAGTCTCCGCCGCCAAGCGCCGCAATCTGCCCCTGTCGTACCGGTCTGCCACCGAGACTTTTCCAGGACGCGTCGTCCAGATGAAGATCAAGGCCAGGCAGTACGATGGCGCCATTTTCAAGCCCTGCCACAGCCTTCAGCAAGGCGGCAGTCGCAGGCACAGAACCGGTCGCCCCTGCCACGATCACCGGACCTTTCGGCGGATCAACAGCGAGCCGCGCCGCCTCGCGGCGGATCAGGAGAGACCGGCGCACCTTGGGGTCCATGCGGTTCTGCTGTGCCAGATGCGCAGGCCAGGCCTCCTGCACGATCTTCAGAAAATCGAGAGTGATCTGCCAATAGCGAGCGTGATCGTCCGGCACCAGACCGGCAAGGTCGGTCCAATCCGCCTCTTCGGTCGCCACCTCATCCATGAGGGAGAGAAGATCGCTGGCGAGCCAGGCCGCATCGGCAGCAGAGGCCGGAACGCCAAGCGGCTCATCCAGCTTCAGGTTCAGGATTTCACGGCGCAGCGCCCCCTTCCAGGCGAGCACCAGCCGGGTCATGGCAAGCTGTCGCTCCAGAGGCGGCATCTCAGGTGGCAGCGCCTCCGCGTCACGCTCGGCACGCAGCATCTGGTCTTCTTCGTCCACGTCGCCAATCGGCAGAATTTTGGGAAGAAGAACCGGGCGTCCGCCAAACAACTCCTGAAAGATTTCCGGCAGCAAACGCGCCGCGCGGCGAGTGGGGAGATAGAGCGTGACCGTCGACAGCAGCAACGGGTCATCGAGCGGACAGAACCCCGGCAGCAATGACCCATCCACCAGCTTTTGCGCCAGGGTTCTCAGGAACGGAACCGATGGCGGAATGGTGGTGATCCTTGGCGCTGCCCTCCTGTCAGCCATCCCTTAAGCCGCGCTTTCGCGGATCGCGTATTCTGCGGCGGCGATGGCGTCCGGTGTCCCGATATGCAGCCAGATCCCATCCATCTGGACGCCATAAAGCCGTCCGGCCTCGATGGCCTTGTCGAAGAGCTGGTTCATGGAGAAGGACCCCTTGGGAGCGCCTTCAAACAGCCGCGGATGCAGGATCGCAGCGCCCGCATAAGCGAAAGGCGTGACGCTTTTCTCAGGGCGGCGGGCCAGAGCCCCGTCCTGCGACATCACAAAATCCCCCTTACCGCTGTAGCCGACCGAATGCACCGTTTCGGCCACCAGAAGCAACGCATCCATCTTGTCCGCATCAAAGGTCTCGATCATCAATTCGAGATTTGGCTGAACACCTTCGATCCAGTAGGCGGTATCGGCATTGATCTGGAAGAACGGATCATCTCCCAGCATCGGCAGGGCCTTGACGATGCCGCCACCGGTTTCCAGAAGTTCGGCACGTTCATCCGAGATCAGGACCTCCATGTCCTTGCGCTTCAACGCATGAACCTCCACGAGATCCGCCAGATAGTGAACGTTGACCACGCAGCGCTTCACACCGGCTTCGGCCAGCTTGTCCATGCCATGATCAATCAGCGCCTTACCGTTCACCTCGATGAGCGGCTTGGGTGTTGTCGCCGTAATCGGGCGCATACGCTTGCCATGACCTGCAGCCAGAATCATTGCGGTGTGGGGTCGGAAAAAGTCGCTCTTCATCAGGGGTCCGTGGATCTCTCCGGTTCGCTTAAAATGCCCATCGGAGATAGGAAGTTCGGCAGGCAACAGCAAGATGACGATGGTACGCCGGAACGGTTCAGCCGCCAAGGCTGCGGCGGAACCAGCTGTGCAAATCGCTCAGAACCGGATGGGCAAGCACCCGCTCAAGATAGGCCTCCATCCGCGGCATGTGCTGAATGTAAGCCGACTTGTTTTCCTGCTTGGCCAAACGCACAAAAATGCCCAGGATTTTCGCAATCCGCTGTGCACCCATGACCGCGTAAGCAGCACCGAACAGCTCTGCATCAAAACCTGCGTCGCGCGCCTTCCGGCCAGAAAGATAGCTGGCAAATAATTCCTGTTCCAGCACGACCGGCACATCGGCTCTTGCGTCCATCAGGAGGGAGGCAAGGTCATAAGCGACAGAACCGATGAGGCAGTCCTGATAGTCGATCAACCCAATCTTGGCCAACCCTGTCCGGGCGTCCTGCCAAAGAATATTCGGCGAATGATAGTCCCGCAGAACCCAGCCGGTCTGCGCCCCAGAAATTACGGCAAATGCAGCCCGCCATAGATCGCGGTATTCCTCGCGCTGTGCCCGACTGACTTCGGCCGGAAAGATCTGTGCGCCGGAGCGCCAGGGCATATACCAGTCCAGAAACAGATCCGCTTCAGTTAGCAGTGCTTCTTCGCTGTAATCAGGAATTCGGTAAGAGCCACCTGAGCCAACCGGCAATTCACGCGGAAAATCATTGGCCGCATGCAACTCCACCAGCAGCTCCACGGCCAAAGCATAACGCTCCGGAACCGGTTGCCTGTCCGGGGTCAGAATGCCCTCGCTGCCGAGATTCTCCAAAATGAGCAGCCCGGCTTCGCGGTCACTTGCCAGAATTTGCGGAGCGCTCAGATTGCGGCGGCGTAGCGCTTCCGTCAAAGCGATGAAGGCATCGACCGTGCGGGCGCGGTGGACGATTTCGCCATAACTGCGGGTCTGCCCCGGCAAAGCCAACTGATAGGCTTCCGGGGAGTTCATCAGGATCGCATCAACAGCCGGACCAGTCAGCTTTTCATAAACCCGGTAAGATGCGTCACCACTGAGATAGCCTCGCGAGGCATCTAGCCCCGCCTCAGCAATCAGATCCCGAATCCGGAAGGTGCGTGTCAGCCGGGTTTCCCAGCGTGTGGCAGCATCCGGCGACAGCTCAAAATCGACCGTACGGCGGTCGTCCTCGCCGCCTTGAATGATCCGCATCACAAGATGATCACGGGGCAATCCGTCCCATGCGCGTTCCGGCCATTCGATTAGAGCAGCGCCGGTTTCCGCCAGCTCATCCAGACCCAGCTCCTCGAGCTCTTCCGGCTCTTCCAGACGGTAGAGGTCGAAGTGGGAAATCGTCAGGCGGCCGAGTTCATAGGTTTGGACCAGCGTGAAGGTGGGACTTGGAACTTCCAGCTCCGGATCCCCGGCGAAGCTGCGCAGCAGAGCACGGGAAAAGGTAGATTTTCCCGCTCCCAGATCACCCGACAAGGCAATAACGTCGCCCGGCTTCAAAATGGCAGCGATATCTTCCGCCAGACGCACCATGGCGTCTTCATCGGCAATCTCGACGGTCCTGAAAGGGGAAGACGGGGCGTCCTGCGCCATGATGATTATTCCGCAGCAACGCGGCCGCTGGCCTGCGGCTTTGCCGGGAAAGTGCAGGTCACGGTCGTGCCGCGGCCTTCTTCGGATTCGATATCGACATGCCCGCCATGAAGCTCGACAAAGCTCTTGACGATGGCAAGGCCAAGTCCTGCGCCCTGACGGCGGGACCCTGCATCCCGGCCAACGAACCGGTTGAACACCTGGGTCAGGATATCTGCCGGAATGCCGCAGCCATGATCCTGAACGACAAAGACGATGTCGCCATTCTGACGCTTGCAGCTCAGGTCAACGACACTATCGTCCTGGGAATAGCGCACCGCGTTGGAGATCAGGTTGAAGAGCACTTGGCGCAGGCGCTTTTCGTCGGCAAACATTGTGCCGATATCGCTCGGCACCTGGGTACGCAGGGTGATCCGGGTTTCGTTCAGCCGGTCCTTCAGCCCTTCGACTGCTGCCGAAACGGTTGCGGCCACATCGACCTCACCAAGATCCAGCTCCATGATGCCGGCATCGAGCGTCGCCAGATCCAGAATGTCGTTGATGATCGCCAAGAGCGCGGAGGACGAGGACAGGATGTAATCCGCGTATTCACCCTGCTTTTCGGACAGATCGCCAAACTTCGGATCGGACAGCAGCTGGGCAAAACCGATAATATTGGTCAGCGGCGAACGCAACTCATAGGAGACATGCTGGATGAAGGCGTTCTTCAGCTGATCCGCCTGTTCCAGAGCCTCGTTCTTTTCGACCAGTGCCCGTTCCACATTCACGCTGTCGGTCACATCGACGAAGGTGACAAGCGTGCCACCATCCGGCAGCGGAACGGTGGCGTAATCGAGAACGGTGCCGTCATGGCGCTCCATTCGGCTGACAACCTGGGTTCGGTTGTCCATCAGCCCGGTAACGCTCATGGCCAAGCTGTCCCATGCGGCGCGCTCGTCTTCTCGTTTGGCGCAGGCGCGAACCACTTCCTTCACATGCGGCAGCTCGGAAAGCTGGTCTTCCGGCAGGCTCCAGATCCGGCCAAAGGCCGGGTTCCAAAGGCGCAGACGGCCATCGGACCCGAACACGGCAACAGCTTCCGACAGATTGTCGAGCGTCTCGCCCTGAACACGGGCCAGCGCGTTGTAGCGGCTTTCCAGATCCAGCTGCTCGGTCACATTCTCGTAGATATAAGTCACGCCGCCCTGCGGATGCGGGTTGGCGATGACGCGCAGGGTCCGTCCATCCGGCAGATGCCACCAGCTCTCGCGCGCTTCGAGAGACTGATAGCTCTCGAGCATCTTGTTGCGCCAGCCACGATAGTCCGCCTGTTCCGGTATCTTGCGAGCCGCACGCAATGCATCAAGCACGGCACCATCATCCGGATGGCCATCCAGGAACCCGGCATCCAGATCCCAAAGCTGACGAAAGGCTGCATTGTAGAACTGCAGTTTGCGCTCTGCGCTGAAGATCGCAACAGCGGTCGCGAGCTGATCCAGCGTCCGGCCGTGGAACTCTTCCGCCCGGTTTAGCTCCTTGCGGACCTGCTCCAGCTCGCTGATATCGATGGCGATACCGGCGCTGCCAACATTGGCGGACACATCGGTCACCTCGAAGATGCGGCGCTCACCGGCAGCCACAATCGGCATGCGGGCATTAAAGCAGCCGTCTTCGTTCCGGGTCAGCGTCATCGCCTTGCGGGCGGCTGCATCCAGGAAGGCCGCATCCTCACGCACGGCGGCAGCAGCATCTACAACTTCAACGGCATCGGCATAGGCCTGGTTGGCCCAGAGCATCGCTCCTTCTGCGTCCCGCTGCCAGGCCGGTGCGGGCATGGCATCGAGAAGCGCATGGAGCATATGCAGCTCACCGGAAATGCGGGCATTGCGCGCCGCGAGCTCCGCCTGCATTTGGCGCTCACCGGTCAGATCACGCAGGCGCAGAACGACAGCGCCCCCGGTGGTTCTGCCTGAGGCTTCAACATAGGTGCCGGAACTGGTCTTGAAGGAGGTGCAGAAGGCTTCACCGGTCTGGAACAGACGGTCGAGCTGCAACTCAAGGTCAGCTGCGCATTTGGCCGTTAGCCAGGATCCAAAGGCCAGCAATTGGCCAGCGGATTCCGGTACCCCAGAGGTTGCAGGCAGGATGCCCCAGATCTTCGGAGAGGAACCAGAGCCGCTCCAGACGATCACACGCTGCTCATCAGTGTTCAGCATCGCCTCAAGTCGGTCGATACCGAGCTTCAGGTCCTGATTTTCACGGGTCAGGCGTGCGGCTTTCTGGGAGGAATGCTTCTGCAGATGGATAAATGCAGCGGCTGCCGTCACCGCAAAGGCGCAGACGCCACCAAGAACGCCCAGCCACATCATGCTGCCGGCATCGATAGACGCATCCGGGAAACCGGCAAGGCTGGCTGCGTCGGCGGGATAACGCGCGGTCAGCAAGGCAGCGGCACTCACGGTCAAAAACTTGACCGAAGTCCGAATCCTTCCTCGCCACGCCGCGCCATTGCGCGCGCCGTCTGAGCCGACAACCGGCATGTTGATGATCCCCTTACGCCGCCAAATCCCCGGGTGCCCGGTTCCAACCCGGCGCGCGTGCCTCTGCGCCGTGATTCGTTAAAACCATAACCTTTTTGGGAATCGCGAAGAAGAGTCTCTTGCTGAAAAGTTAACGGGATCACTCAAATTGTGGTTTTCCGTTAACACTTTTTCTGGTGGCCCAAACGAAAGAGGCCCCACATGTTGTGGGGCCTCCGGAGTTTTGTCAGTACTTGTAGTGCTCGGACTTGAACGGACCGGTTTGGTTAATCCCCAGATATTGGGCCTGGGATTCCGTCAGTTCGGTCAGGGTCACACCAAGCTTTTCAAGGTGCAAACGGGCCACCTTTTCATCCAGGTGCTTCGGCAGCACATAGACTTCGTTGCCGTACTGCTCACCCTTGGTCCAGAGCTCGATCTGAGCCAGAACCTGGTTGGTGAAGCTTGCGGACATAACGAAGCTCGGGTGGCCGGTCGCGTTGCCGAGGTTCACCAGACGCCCCTGAGACAGAAGGATCATGCGCTTGCCATCCGGGAAAACGTACATGTCGACCTGGTCCTTAACCGGACGGCGCTGAACGTTCTTCAGGCTCGCGACCTGGATCTCATTGTCGAAGTGGCCGATGTTGCACACGATTGCCATGTCCTTCATGCCCTTCATGTGTTCCAGCGTGATGATGTCCTTGTTGCCTGTCGCGGTAACGTAGATATCGCCTTCCGGAAGCGCCTGCTCGATGGTCTTGACCTCGTAGCCGTCCATAGAAGCCTGCAGAGCGCAGATCGGATCGATTTCGGTCACGATCACGCGCGCACCAGCACCAGCCAGAGACTGAGCGGAGCCCTTGCCCACATCACCATAACCGCAGACGACAGCGACCTTGCCGGACATCATGACGTCCGTGCCACGGCGGATACCATCGACCAGCGACTCACGGCAACCGTAACGGTTGTCAAACTTGGACTTGGTGACGCTGTCGTTGACGTTGATCGCCGGGAAAGGCAGCTGGCCCTTCTTCTGCATTTCATAAAGACGCAGAACGCCGGTGGTGGTTTCTTCCGAAACGCCCTTGATGAGGGCTTTCTGCTTCGTGAACCAGCCCGGATTTGCCGCCATACGCTTCTTGATCTGAGCGAAGAGAACTTCCTCTTCTTCGGATCCCGGATTGTCGAGAAGGCCGGTTTCGCCTGATTCAACCCGCGCGCCGAGGAGGATGTACAGCGTTGCATCGCCGCCATCGTCCAGGATCATGTTCGCGCCTTCCGGGAAGTCGAAAATCTTGTCGGCATAATCCCAGTATTCTTCCAGAGTCTCGCCCTTGATGGCGAAGACCGGAATGCCGGCAGCAGCGATAGCGGCAGCAGCCTGATCTTGGGTGGAGTAGATGTTGCAGGACGCCCAGCGCACTTCGGCACCCAGCGCGACCAGAGTCTCAATCAGAACGGCGGTCTGAATCGTCATGTGCAGGGAACCGGCAATGCGGGCGCCCTTCAGCGGCTTGCTTTCACCGAACTCGGCGCGGCAGGCCATCAGGCCCGGCATCTCGTGCTCGGCGATTTCGATTTCGGTGCGGCCCCAATCCGCAAGCTCAATGTTCTTGACGATATAGTCGGTCATGAAAACGTCCTGAATGGTTGCTCCGCCCAATGCAGAAGCACCACGGGCAGAAGGATGACGGGGTTTGGCACGAATGAAGGCGCCCCCCTTACGGAAGGCATGCCATCCCATTGGCGCCTGTATATACCCCTGTCTGTCTCATGTAGCAATGGAGATATAAAGATTTCTTTATGTCAATTTACGGAAGCATGAGGACCTAGCCAGGCAATCCGAACTGGCCGAGCAAGCCGGACGGAAAGAGGCCAAACCCGACAAGCCGGTCATAGAGAAGAAGAAGCACCGCGATCACGACGGCCCAGAGGATGCTGCAGAGCGATCCGATAAGGAAATATTCCGCCCGGATCTGTTTATCGAGCTCCTTGTACCGCGCAGTGGTCTTGAGGGCGATCACAGCCACCAGCACCTCCCATTTCCCCAGAAGAAGGCCCGTGAGGATAAGCAGACGCTCCAGACCGCCGATAATGCGGCCAGCCTTCAGCTCCTTCTTGTCCGCCTCTTTCTGCTCATGCGAAGGCTCGCCTTCGCCCAAGGCGCCCACAGAAGATGTGTCCTGCTGCGGTAAGGCAGCCGGTTGCGGCACGACGGATTTGACCGACGAGGTGACGACCCATTTGATCAGACCATTGCCTGCCCACCAGATGAGCGGCAGAAAAACGAAATAGCCCAACCCGATCAGGATTTCTTCAAGCATCCCCATCATTCCTCCCCGCTCCTCAACTCGTCGCGGCTCGCCAGAAACGTCAGCAAAGCCTCTATCTGGTCCTGATAGAAGCTCAAGCGCGCAGCCGACAGGACCTTGTAGACCGCCCGCTCGCTGACGGCGTTCTTCCCGGCGATTTCCGGCACCTCCGCCCCATCCAGAATATGGGACAGGACATAACTTGCCTGCGTCGGCGTCCAGCCTTCTTCAATCATAGTCAGCGTACTGCCGACGGCTTCCAGCAGCCCGGACAACGGCTTGTCCTGATAGAAGGAAAACCGGTAGGCATTGCCATCCTTCTTGTCATTCAACCGCTCGCGCGCCTGAGCCAACCCGTCACCCATCATGTTCCAGGCCCGGTCCGGATTGACAGGGGTTGCCAGATCAACCGGCCCGATCACGAACCTGCACAGAACATGGACGCGAAGCAGCCGGAGCCGGATAGCCAGCACAATGCGAAACGCTTCTGCAGCC
This sequence comes from Roseibium litorale, assembly GCF_014842915.1. Lineage (GTDB taxonomy): Bacteria > Pseudomonadota > Alphaproteobacteria > Rhizobiales > Stappiaceae > Roseibium > Roseibium litorale. Next base: position 62,608 of record NZ_JACYXI010000005.1, read on the forward strand.
GTAAAGGTTAGGCCCTGGAATTCATCGCCCAGAGTGATCGTCAGGGGAGACGGCAGGCTGACGGAGAATTGCGCATTTACGGCAGATACCGCATTATTGAAATTCTGATGCAGCTGCGCTCTGGAGGTCACGCTCTCGCTGGAGACCAGGTCCCCCATGACCGCTATGAAGCGTCCGGCCTTGGCTTTTTCAGACATAGGAGCTCCTTCGCCAGCTCAACCGCTGCCATTGCTGGCACGGAAGGTAGCACAAACGCTTCTTAGGAACCATAATGAGTTCACTTCATAATAACGAACCTAAAATGGTTCACTTTGAATTAATGAACTAAAACTGGTTCCTCTTTCTTTCCGCAGGGCCCTACACGTCTCGCAGCAGATCCAGCCTGCGTCATCGCCCCCAAGATCTAGGCTCCGCCAACAATCAACCATCCCTCTGGATGGCATATGGTCAGCCACACCTCGTCCCGGTCAGGCCACCGAAGTTCCGCGCCCAATCCTAAACGCGCCAGTGGCACTCAACGTAACAAGCTGACATCATAGCGCTTGGTGATCTGGACCCAACCGTATGCCCGGAGCCGACCCTTGCCGCGAACGAAAGCTTGAATGTGACCGATAGCTTGAATAGTTCCAACAGCAGCGCGCATCTTGCCGAAGCCGTGCACACCGCAGTCGCCGCGTTGCGGCCCTATCTCAATATCCATTTTTCCATGAGATTATGGGACGGTTCTATTGTCCAACTTGGAAAAGACGTGATCCCCGGCCTGCTGTTGACGATCAACGAGCCAGGTGTGCTGCCATCCCTGCTCAGACTGCCAACGCTCGACCGCTTGATCCGGCACTACGCACACGGCCACATCGATATCGAAGGCGGTACGATCGTCGATATAGGCATGCCTTTTGCCGTAGATAAAACAGCCCAGAGGCAGCTGCGGAAGATGAGCAAGCTTGCCGCAGTGAAGGCACTTTGGCCCATCCTGAAGGCGCCCGGCATCCCGCCCGACAAGACCCGGGGATTTGGCGCCGACGCTGACGGCAAAAGACGTCAGACAGCAGACAACAAACGCTTCATCGGCTTTCACTATGATGTCGGCAATGATTTCTACAATCTCTTCCTTGACCCGGAGATGCAGTATTCCTGCGCTTATTTCCCGGAGCCGGAAACGGATCTCGATGCGGCCCAAGCCGCCAAGATCGAGATCACTTGCCGGAAACTGCGTCTCAAGCCGGGGGACAGGCTTCTCGATATCGGCTGCGGCTGGGGCGGTCTGCTCTGCCATGCGGTGATGCATCACGGCGCCATCGGTCACGGGGTTACCCTGTCAGAAGAACAACTCGCATTCGCCAAAGCGAAAGCGGAACGCCTGGGTCTTTCCGGCCGCCTCACCTTCGAATTGATCGACTACAGAAACCTGACCGGCAGCTTCGACAAGATCGTCTCTGTCGGAATGTATGAGCATATTGGGCTCGACAATATTCCGGCCTATTTCAATAAGGTCCGGTCTCTGCTGGCCGAAAACGGGCTCTTTCTCAACCACGCCATTTCCAGAAGGGCGAAGCGCCGCAAATTCAGGCTGATCAAACGGCCAGAGCAGCGCGCCTTGCAAAAGTACATCTTTCCGGGCGGAGAGCTGGATGATATCGGCCACACGATCAGTGAAATGGAGCGCGCCGGGTTTGAAGTCCACGACGTTGAGAACTGGCGTCCTCACTATGAGAAAACCACCCGGATCTGGTGCGAGCGGCTGACAGCCCGGCGCGCAGAGGCAGAAGCGCTCGCCGGACCTGAACTTTACCGGCTTTGGGTGGCCTACCTGGGCGGCTGCGCCCTGACGTTTCATCGCAGATCGGCGCGGATCTATCAAACGGTCGCCGGAAAATCCGCGAAGGGAACTCCGCCCGTCCCGCTTAGCCGCGCAGATCTCTACCGTTGAGGGCGGGGGAGCGGAGCGCCACTCCTAGTCCCGCTCGCCGAAGCCATCTTCGACAAGATCGGTGATTGCCGCCAGGGCGTTGCCGGCTTCATTGCCGCTGACCGCCACATGAATGCAGCAGCCGGGACTAGCGGCCAGCATCATCAGGCCCATGATGGACGTGCCGCCAACGGTCTGGCCATCTTTGGAGACATAAACCTCAGCATCGAATGTCTCGACCAGCTTCACCATCTTGGCAGAGGCACGCGCGTGCAGGCCCCGCTGATTGACGATGACAAGATCCTTTTCAAGCACCGGCAAATCCATCAATCCCCTCAGCTTTGCCCCGAGAGAACCTGGCTGGCAACAGAAATATACTTCTGACCAGCCTGCCGCGCTTCTTCGACGGCATCCGCAAGGGTGCGGTCACCGCGAACACTCGCGAGCTTGATGAGCATGGGGAGGTTCACACCGGCAACCACCTCGACGGAGCGTCCATCCATGACAGAAATGGCCAGATTTGACGGGGTGCCGCCAAACATATCGGTCAGAAGCACGACGCCTTGACCAGTGTTCGCCTGCTCAACGGCCGCCAGAATATCCTGACGGCGCTGCTCCATGTCGTCATCCGGTCCGATACAGATCGTTTCGACCTGCTGCTGCGGTCCGACAACATGCTCGAGCGCCGATTTGAATTCCTCTGCGAGGCGTCCATGGGTAACGAGGACAAGTCCGATCATATGTTCCGTGACCTGAATGGTTTCATCTGGCCGGTTAGGCCGCCCAATTGGTTTGCAGCACTGTCGGCAACAGAGAAGCCAGTTGCAAGCGAAATTGCGGGCTCCGCCTCAAAGATAGCCAGAGCTATTGGGGAAAAGCCCAAGGAATGCCCAGCGTATCCGCCGGATGGCCTCCTGCGGCAAATTTTCAGCCACCTCTATTCTCGGCACACGAACCCCTTCGAGAACCGTTTCCGTAATCTGCCACTCAGGCAGACGGTCAATCCGGGCGGGGGGTAGAAGATCAACGGCCAAGCGGACAACAGCTGCCTTTTCATGAGGCACGCGAAAGATCCCTGCCCCGCGCACCTCTATCAGCCCCTCAAGGTTCCGGGCAGGCCGCGCCGTGAGCTGTCCCTTCCCGCCTCTCGCAAGCACCGTGCGGTCATCGCTGACCAATGCCGCAAAATGTCCTCCGGACCTTGCGTGCTGCACCAGAACATCGGCCAGCGCCGACTTTCCGCTGCCGGACGCTCCCCGGAGCAGAATGCCGAAAGGACCAATCACAATGCATCCTGCATGAATTGACGCTGGCAGGGCAGCACCGCCTGAACCGGCACCCGTCATCATGTAGGGGCCCCGGCAGGCAGGCGGATGGTAAATCGGGCGCCCTGGATCACCTGTTCTCCGGTTTCGAGATCCCGGACAGTCCGGTTCTCTGCAGAAATCGTTCCGCCATGCGCCTCGATGATCTGCCGCGAGATGGAAAGGCCCAGACCAGAGTTGTTGCCAAAGGCTTCGCTGTCGGGCCGGTCCGTATAGAAGCGCTCGAAAATCCGGTCGATGTTATCGGCGCGAATCCCGCGGCCGTCGTCATCGACCAAGACAACGATCCTGTCCTCCTCCCGCGACAGGGTAATGCGCACAGAACCGCCCTTGGGCGAGAACGACCGGGCATTGTCCAGGAGATTGCGGATCACCTGGCCCAGCCGGATGTCATGACCGATCAGGACAAAGGGCTTGAGTCCGGAGGCCTGCTCGACCTTGAAGATTACCTTGGCGCTGTCCTGATCGCCACGCTGGTTGGTCGCGCTGGCAATGTTGGAGAGAAGGTCTTCCATATCAAGCGGCTCGGCCTGCGCCCTGGCGAGTTCTGCGTCCAGGCGGGACGCATCCGAGATATCGGTAATCAGTCGGTCCAGACGGCGGACGTCATGCTGAATGACATCCAGCAGCCGTTCCTTGGAGGAGTCGGTCTTTGCCAGAGGCAGTGTCTCGACAGCGCTGCGCAGGGAGGTCAGCGGGTTCTTCAGCTCATGTGCCACATCTGCCGCGAACTGCTCGATCGCGTCGATGCGGTTATAAAGCGAGTTGGTCATGTCACGGAACGCCCGTGCCAGATGGCCAATCTCGTCCTGCCGGTCGGAGAATTCCGGAATTTCCTGCCGCGAATTGGTGCCCTTGCGAACCCGCTCTGCCGCAGCGGCCAGACGCCGCACAGGGCCTGCAATGGTTCCCGCAAGCAAGATGGAGAGCAAAGTTGTCACCGTGGCAGCGACAAGGAACACACGCATGATCGCAAGACGCTCGGCGCTGACGATGGCGTCAATGTCGCCACCCTGTGTCGAAAGAAGCAGGGTACCCAGCACAGCCCGGAAGCGCTGGATCGGAACCGCAACGGAAACGATCAGCTCCCCCCTCTGGGAGACGCGCACGACGCTTGCAGGCGAGCCCGCAAGAGCCGCCTCCACTTCCGGATAGATGCGGCCATCGCCGCCGCCTGCCTCCTGATAGAGAGGGAGGTCGCCCTGACGCAGCCAGAGTTTCAGCTTCTGCCAAATCTGCTCGAACAGCCCTTCCTCCTCTGAGGTCGGTGCCGGGAGATCGAAGCGCAGGATCTGGGCACTGGAATAGAGATGGCGGGAATCCAGGATAAGAATGCCATCCGGATCATAGATCCGCGCCCGGGTCTTGGTCGGAGAAATCAGGCGCCGCAGAACTGGGCCGACACGCTCCGGATTGACCGGAAAGTCGAGAGAATCGAAATCGTCGCTGCTCGGGCCGATACTTTCACCCGCCTGCAGCTTCAACAGCCGCTCCGGATCGACGGTGATGGCCCCCGTATCCACAGTGGCGGATGCCGCAATCGCCCCGGCAATGATTTCACCCTGGGTTAGAAGGCTTTGAACGCGCGCGTCAATCAGACCCGCGCGGAACTGGTTCAGGTACAAAATACCGACAAGAAGGGCGATGAGGCCGACAAGATTGATCGCTACGATCCGCCGGGTAACCGACGACAGGACATAAGTCCCGAAGAGCTTGCCGAACCGGCCCAGCAGCAAACGGCGGATGCGCCGGTTTCCAAGCCGCCGGAGCTGCGACCTGTCAGGCTGCGCTGCTGCGGGAGGAACCGCCGCAGGCGTATCAGTTTCAGACATCTTGTCGGCAGCAGACATATTGGAAGCGCTTAGGCCTCCCTGAAGCGGTAACCGACGCCATAGAGGGTTTCAATCATGTCGAAATCGTCATCGACGATCTTGAACTTCTTGCGCAGGCGCTTGATGTGGCTATCGATGGTCCGGTCGTCCACATAGACCTGATCGTCATAGGCCGCATCCATCAGGGCGTTCCGGCTCTTCACGACGCCCGGGCGCTGAGCCAGCGCAGACAGGATGAGGAACTCCGTTACGGTCAGGGTGACCGGCTTGTTGTTCCAGGTGCAGGTGTGGCGCTCCTGATCCATCAGCAGCTGACCGCGCTCGAGCAGCTTGTCCGCGTCTTCACGCGGAGCGCTCGCATCGCGCGGCTGGGCACGGCGCAGAACGGCCCGGACACGCTCGACGAGGAGACGCTGGGAAAACGGCTTCCGGATAAAATCATCCGCACCCATCTTCAGCCCGAACAGCTCATCGATCTCATCGTCCTTGGAGGTGAGAAAGATGACTGGCAGGTCGGAATTCTGGCGCAGGCGGCGCAGCAGTTCCATCCCGTCCATACGTGGCATCTTGATGTCGAAGATCGCCAGATCAGGGGTATCGCTTTGCAAGCCGTCGAGTGCCGATGTGCCATCGGTATAGGTCTGAACCCGGTATCCTTCGGATTCCAGTGCGATCGAGACGGAAGTCAGGATGTTGCGGTCATCATCAACCAGCGCAATTGTCGGCATTGTCGGACTCTGATCCTTTGTCTGCTAGGCCCATGGGCCTCTCAATTGGACAAATAGGCAATGGCCTCGCAAATGCGAGGAAAATATGACGCTTGGCAAGACCTGCAGCCCTTCACCGCTCAATCAGCACTACATTATATTACTGCGAGAACATTCTGAACTGGCTCACCCTCTCACTTTACCATCAGAAGCAGAGAGCCCGATACGGCCGTTTCCCGGTTAAAAATTCCATTTCCAATCTAAAATGAAATAATAATTCCATATATCAGGGAAATCCCGCCTTGGGAAAAGTGCCATACAAGATAAATGAAGACCATCCACAAAACCAATCGATTATTTTGCCAGTCAAATTAAATACCATTGCCAACTAAATCAGTTTTAATCGATTAAACATCTCTTCTAGTCCTTTGTCCGGCTTGTTGCAGAAAGGTGTTTCCACTAGGTTCCGCGTGCCAAAGCAAACGGCCATTGCAGTATTTCCGGACGCGGTCCGGACCGGCCATTCAAGATCACAAGGACATCGGGATCATGAAAGAAGTAGGCGTACGGAATTCCTCTTTCGGCGTGGAAACCTTCGGACTGAACGGTCTGAAGGCCGTCTATTGGAACCTAAACGAGCCTGCTCTTTATGAGCACGCCCTCACCCGGGGCGAAGCCCGCGTCGCAGCCAACGGCCCCCTCGTCGCCGATACAGGCGTACACACCGGCCGTTCGCCGAAGGACAAATATGTTCTTCGCGACGCATCCACCGAAAACACCGTCTGGTGGGACAATAACCAGGCGATGACTTCCGAACAGTTCGAAACGCTGCTGGCGGATTTCCGCAAGCACGCGGAAGGCATGGACCTGTTTGCTCAGGACCTTTGGGGCGGCGCTGAGGAAACTTACCGCCTGCCGGTCCGGGTCTACACCGAGTATGCATGGCACTCGCTGTTCATCCGGAACATGCTGCTGCGTCCGTCCACCGCGGATCTTTCTGAGTTCGCGCCGGACATGACCATCATCGACCTGCCGAGCTTCAAGGCTGACCCGGCCCGTCACGGCTGCCGCTCTGAAACGGTTATCGCCTGCGACCTGACCCGCAAGATCGTCCTGATCGGCGGCACGTCCTATGTCGGCGAAATGAAGAAGTCCGTCTTCACCTTCCTCAACTACCTGCTGCCGGCTCAGGGCGTCATGTCCATGCACTGCTCGGCCAATGTCGGTTCCGAAGGCGACACCGCCGTGTTCTTCGGTCTGTCCGGAACCGGCAAGACCACCTTGTCCGCCGATCCGTCCCGTACCCTGATCGGCGACGACGAGCACGGCTGGGGCAAGAACGGCGTCTTCAACTTCGAAGGCGGCTGCTACGCTAAGACCATCAAGCTGTCGGCCGAAGCCGAACCGGAAATCTTCTCCACGACCCAGCGCTTCGGCACGGTTCTGGAGAACGTGGTTCTCGATGAAAACCGCGTGCCGGATTTCAATGACGGTTCCAAGACCGAAAACACCCGTGCGGCCTATCCGATCCACTTCATTTCGAACGCGAGCCCGACCGGCACCGCTCCGAAGCCGAAGACGATCATCATGCTGACCGCCGATGCATTCGGCGTCATGCCGCCGATCGCCAAGCTGACCCCGGCCCAGGCCATGTACCACTTCCTGTCCGGCTACACCGCCAAGGTGGCCGGCACGGAAAAGGGCGTGACCGAGCCGCAGGCCACTTTCTCCACCTGCTTCGGCGCTCCGTTCATTCCGCGTCATCCGTCTGAATACGGCAACTTGCTGCGCGACCTGATCGCCGAACACAATGTCGACTGCTGGCTGGTCAACACCGGCTGGACTGGTGGCGCCTATGGCACCGGCTCGCGCATGCCGATCAAGGCCACCCGCGCCCTGCTCCATGCAGCGCTCGACGGTTCGCTGAAGGATGCGGAGTTCCGCACCGACGCCAACTTCGGCTTCGCGGTTCCGGTGGATGTTCCGGGCGTCGACATGAAGATCCTGAACCCGCGCGAAACCTGGGCCGACAAGGCGGCTTACGACACCCAGGCCGCCAAGCTGGTGCAGATGTTTGTGAACAACTTCGCGACCTTTGAAGAGCATGTGGACGGCAGCGTTCTGGCTGCGGCCCCGGTTCTGCGCGCTGCTGCTGAATAAAATCAGGCACCAACCGGCCAGACCATTCAACGCCCCGGGTGACCGGGGCGTTTTGCATTCCGGCACAGCCTCCATAAGCCAAGCATTGTGCTGAGACAGGTTTCACTTTCTCAAGCCTGCCACCTCTTTTCGCGGCCTCCGGCTCCCTATATCCTCAAGGCAACATGAGGGAGACGTGATATGGCGGACGACAGGCTGGATATCCTGACCATTTCGGAACGCTGGACGCGCGAAGGCCGTAAGGTGGCGCTGGCGACCGTGATCGAGACCTGGGGGTCTGCCCCGCGTCCGGTCGGATCACATCTGGTGATCGACGCGGAAGGGCGCTTCGAAGGCTCCGTTTCCGGCGGCTGCGTCGAGGGCGCCGTTGTCTCCGAAGCCATTGATGTGATCGGGACGGGAAAGCCGGTCACGCTCGAGTTCGGCGTGGCGGATGAAACGGCCTGGAGGGTCGGCCTCTCCTGCGGCGGACGGATCCGCGTCTATGTGGAACCGGTCACAGCAAACGCTGCCTAACCCGCCCCGTCCTTCTCCGGAGACCGTTTCACATGGACCTTTCAATCCTCAGCGCCCTCAATGAAGAGCGCCTTTCCCGCCGTGCCACGATCCTTGTCACGGACACCTCGTCCGGGCAGCAGCGGCTTGTGCTGAAAGGCAGCGACTATGCCAATGACCCGCTCGCCGAGGAACTCAGCCGCCGTTTCCGGTCCGGAAAATCCGGCATGATCGAAGGCCCGGATGGCGCCTCCCTGTTCCTGACGGTCAGTGTGCCGCCTCCTAGGCTTGTCATCATCGGCGCCGTTCACATTTCACAGGCTCTCGTGCCCATGGCGGAAGCCACCGGTTTTGACGTGACCGTCATTGATCCGCGCACGGCCTTTGCCACGGAAGACCGGTTTCCGGACGGCACGTTGCGCGCGGAATGGCCGGAGGATGTTCTGAAGGAGCATCCGCTCGACTCATATACTGCCGTTGCCGCGGTCACCCATGACCCCAAGATCGATGACATACCCTTGATCAGTGCGCTGAACGCGGACTGTTTCTATGTTGGCGCCCTCGGCAGCCGGAAGACCCATGGCAAACGGCTGGAGCGGTTCCGTGCCGAAGGCGTGAGCGATGCGCAAATCGCCCGGATAGACGCCCCCATCGGCCTCGACATCGGAGCGTCTTCTCCCGCCGAAATCGCCGTTTCCATTCTCGCCGGCATCATTATGGCCCTGCGGAAGGAACCGGAGCCTGCTGCCGGAGCAGCGTGATGGAGTTCGGCCCGGTTCCGACTGCCACTGCCGCGGGCTGCATTCTGGCGCATGCAACGCGGGCGGGATCGGCCATCTTCAAGAAGGGAAGGAAGCTGAGCGAAGACGATATCGCTGTGCTTCTGGAGGCCGGCGTCGAAGGTCTTACTGTAGGCCGGCTTTCGCCCGGTGACATCGGCGAAGATGAGGCCGCCCGGATGATTGCCGAAGCTGCAGGCGGGGACAATCTGGACGTGGACGTGCCCTTTACAGGCAGGGTCAATCTCTATGCCTCCGCATCCGGCATCTTCACCGTCGACAGGCAGGCGGTTGATGCCATGAACCGCATTGACCCGGGCATCACAATTGCCACCCTGCCCGCTTTTGAGCCGGTGGACGCGGGGCGGATGGTGGCGACAGCCAAGATCATCCCCTTTGCCGTCGGCGGGAAACAGACCCAAACGGCAGCCGAGGCAATCAGCGGTGCCTTGAACGTTGCCCCGTACCGGCCACGGAAAGTGGGACTGGTCGCAACCTGTCTTCCGCACCTCAAGCCCTCGACCATGGACAAGACCCGCCAGGTATTGGGCGCAAGGCTCAGCCCCAGCGGCAGCACGCTGCTTGCCGAGGAAAGAGTACCGCACACCGAAAGCGCCGTATCGGATGCCCTTTCGCGGCTGCATCAGCTTGGCGCCGGTTTCTTCGTTCTCTTTGGTGCCTCCGCCGTCGTTGACGGGGACGATGTTCTGCCCTCCGGCATTCGCCGCGCAGGTGGAACGGTGGAGCATTTCGGCATGCCAGTCGATCCGGGCAACCTGCTTTTGACCGGCACTTACAAAGGCCTGCCGGTGATCGGTGCCCCCGGCTGCGCCCGAAGCCCGAAGGAAAACGGCTTTGACTGGGTGTTGAACCGGTTGCTTGCGGATATCCCCGTCACCGGGCAGGACATCACCGGCATGGGGGTAGGAGGCCTTCTCATGGAAATCAGTTCACGGCCCCAGCTTCGGACCCAGAGCCCTCTCCAGACCCGCAAGGATGCCCCGCACAAAGCCGATCCGAAGGTTGCTGTGGTCATCCTGGCCGCCGGCAAGTCCAGCCGCATGGGCGGGCCCAACAAGCTTCTGGCACATCTTCACGGCAAGAGCCTGATCCGGACCGCCGCTGATGCCGCCCTTGCGAGCAAGGCCGTCAAAACCATCGTTGTCACCGGCCATATGGCCGAAGCGATCGAGGACGAACTCGCCGCAACCGCTGCCCATCTCACTCATAACCCCGAATTTAACGAGGGCATGGCTGGCTCGATCCTGGCCGGACTGGGCCAGGCAGGTGAGGAGTGCGATGCCGTTCTAATCATGCTCGGCGATATGCCTGCCATCGGTACAGATGTCCTGAACGGCATGATCAGCCAATATGCCGCCTCCCCCGGGACCCCGATCATCGTCGCCACTGCGGATGGCAAGCGTGGCAATCCCGTCCTGTGGGACAAGCAGTTCTTTCCTGATCTGCGGCGCCTGGAAGGCGACATAGGCGCACGCCACATCATCGCCGCCAATCCGCAACTCGTCGGAGAATATGAAATCGGCGGTGCCGCGCGGCTGGATCTGGATACACCCGAAGCACTCGAAGCAGCCGGTGGCCTGTTTCCGAATGTAAAGGAATCGTAAACAGGCGTTCACGGCGAAAGTAATTTCCCTGTTCACCATTCAAGCCTCAGTAAAGATGACAGGGAAACTCCGGTATGCATGAAATGCAGCGCTCCCATGCTCGTCAAACTATTGCAAATTTGTGACGGGGCGCATATCTGTTTCGTGGCGCACGTATGAACGCCCATTCTGGGGCGGGCTTTCCGCTTGTTCTACGCGCAAGTTAAATCCGGCAATCGACTGAAACTGTTCGGATCCCACCCGGGATGCTCGAGCGTATTCGTTGTACGCCTTCGAAAGACAATAAGGATAAGTTCCATGGATACTCTGAGCCTCCCGCGTCCCGGTTGCTGCAAATGGGCAGAAGGTGATGCCGGTCAGTACACGTTCCCCTGCTCCCGCCGTGTGGAATCAGGCACGTCCTACTGCGAAGAACACCGCTCCATCGTCTACATCCCGCCGGAAGAGCGCCGCCGGTCCCGGTCTTCGGGCGGCATGAGCGGCTCCTTCAAGCGCCTCGCAGCCTGAAGTCCGCAGGACGTTGACGAAAAAAGCCCCCGGTCAGACATGACCGGGGGCTTTTCATTTTCAGCTGCTTTCGCCTATGCGGCCTTCACTTCCCCCAGAAATTGCTCAATTACCTTGCGCATGCTTTCCGCCTGACTGGTCAGGAGCTCGGACGCCTGAACAACGCTGCCTGCAGCCGTTTCAGTTTCCAGCGCCCCCTTGGAGACGACCACAATGCTCCGGCTGACCTCATCGGTGCCCTGAGCTGCCTGATCCACATTCGCAGAGATTTCAGCGGTTGCCGTTGACTGCTCTTCCACCGCGGAGGCAATGGACGACGCGACCGAGTTCATTTCTGCAATGATCGAGGAAATCGCCTGAATTCCGTCAACCGCCTCGCGGGTCTCGCCCTGAATGGCCGAAATCTTCGCGGAGATCTCCTCCGTTGCCTTGCCTGTCTGACTGGCAAGTTCCTTCACTTCTGCCGCAACCACTGCAAAACCCTTGCCCGCTTCGCCAGCCCGGGCCGCTTCGATCGTTGCGTTCAGGGCCAGAAGATTGGTCTGTTCCGCAATGCTGGAAATAAGAGCGATCACTTCGCCGATATCCTCCGCGACTGTGGCCAGTCCGGAAATCTGCTTGTTTGTCTTATCGGCCTGCTCTTCTGCTTTGCTTGCGATGTTTGCGGAGTGGGCAACCTGACTGCTTACTTCGCTAATCGTGGCAGAAAGCTCTTCTGTCGCTGCAGCGACCGTCTGGACGTTAGCGCTCGCCTGTTCGGATGCGCTTGCGACCGTTGTGGCCTGGTGCGCGGTATCCTGGGCTGTTGCCGTCATCTGGCTTGCCGTCACCTGAAGTTCGCCAGAAGCCTCAGAAATCAGGTTCAGCATGGTCGTGACTTCGCCGTCGAACGTATCGATGGCTGCCGCAACCCTCGTGTTGCGCTTTTCGCGCTCAATTTGCTCAGCCTGTTGAACGGACTCCAGACGCTGACGCTCCAAAACACCGTCCCGGAACCCGGCAATGGATTTTGCCACCGCACCGATTTCATCCCGGCGCTGCGCTTCGGCAAAGGCGACCTCTGTGTTGCCGGACGCCAGTTCCTGGGCATCGCCCACCAAGCGCCCCAGTGGTTTGACGATCCCTCTCGAAATCAGGAAGGCAAGGACAACGGACAAAAGGAAAGCAACAGCGGCGACTAGTAAGATCTGGCCACTGGCACTTGTCGCCTTGGCCAGCGCTGCTTGTCCCAGACGCTCCGCATCCTGTCTGGAACTCTCTTTCATCAAGCGGGCGTTGTCAGACGCTGTCGCGCCGGAAGCAAGCAGGCCGTTGTTCCTGAGTTCATTTCTCTCGCGAATGACCTCCTGAAGCTGAAGCGCCATGTCGCGATACTTGACGATCAGTGGCGATACCTCAGCAAGTATCTTTTTGCGGGAAGGATTTTCGACACTCTTCTCCAGGTCCCCGAGCAGCTTTGTAGCGGAAGCCAATTCCGCCTGAGCGCCTTCGATGTCCTCATCCAGATTGGCATCGAGGAACTTCAACACGTGGACGCGAGCCATAAGAAAGTTGTCTTGCAATTTCCCACCAAGGATCACCGTCGTAAGTTCACTGTCGGCGGCCGCTGATGAGCTCAGTTCCGACAAATTTTCACTTACCTCCAGGCCAACCTTCCCCAAGACATTGTTTACGAGATCATCGCGCCTGACATAAAGGTCAACGACCTTTTTTAGCGTATTCTCGAATGTTGCTATGTTTTCGACAATAATTCTCAGATTTTCGACGCGAGCCGGATCTTGCATTTCTTGCTGAGCCACCTGAACTCCAGCATGGACCTCCGCCAGAAACTTCCTGGCCGTTTCCAAGGATTCCGGCTGCCTCGTCCTCAGATAGTCACCGGTGCCGACGAGGACTTTCGCAATGTCGGCGTTCAGCTCGGACGCCAGCAATGCGTCTCCGCTCATATCGTCAAGGCCAGCCACCTCCTCTCCGACACCTCTCAAACTACTGAAGGACCAAGTCCCAATTCCCGCGACCAAGATAGCGACCGCCGCGAAACCTAGGCAAATTCGCAAAAGAACACTCATTTCTCTCTCTTCCTCAAATATGGAGATAGTATCTATCTTATATTTTATGGTTAACAAAATATTAAAATAACCACTTCATCATGATATAATTTACAACATAAGCAGTTGTACGGGAAAATTCCGTAAATACATTCAACATCCCTCAAGTAAACTACATCGTAAACCCTTTAAAATTAAGGGGCAATTTAGTTTTATTTCTATTTATTTCCATCAAAATCTATGCAAGTACTGAATGCATAATATAATGCGCGCATACAAGTATAAATCAAACGGGAAATTAGACAAAGCTCCGGACTACTGCACAAGAACATCAGAACGCTCTCGTCAAACCAAAGACCCTTAACCCGAGCGGACGGAATTGATTTTACGGACTCTGCCAAACTGTTTGTAGAAAGCGGACAAAGTCATGACCTCTATCAGAGATGAAGGTCTATTCGGATATAGAAAAGCCTGCGGGGAGCTACCCCGCAGGCTTATAGGCACACCGGTATGGCCAATCAGGCGGTCCGGACCTCGCCAAGGAAGCTTTCCACCATCTGGCGCATTTCCGTTGCCCGATCCGTGAGCCGGGTCGCTGCGTCCACGACGGTGGACGCAGCCGTATCGGTTTCGGCTGCCGCTTCGGAAACACGGGCAATGCTGGACGTAACATTGCTTGTTCCCTTGAAGGCCTGATCCACGTTGACCGAGATTTCATTGGTTGCCATCGACTGCTCTTCAACAGTCGCAGCAATTGCAGAGGCCACCTGGTTCATTTCATCGATGATGCGGGAGATCGACTGAATGCCCCCTACCGCTTCACGGGTCTCGTTCTGGATGGCGGCTATCTTCTCAGAAATTTCTTCGGTCGCACGGCCGGTCTGACTCGCCAGATCCTTCACCTCAGCTGCGACAACAGCAAAGCCCCGCCCCGCCTCTCCCGCACGGGCCGCTTCAATCGTCGCGTTGAGTGCCAGAAGATTGGTCTGTTCCGCGATACTGGAGATCAGGGCAATCACCTGACCAATGTCCTCGGCGACCGCCGCCAGTCCACCGATCTGATCATTCGTCCGCTTTGCCTCATCGGCCGCCTGCCTGGCAATGCCTGCCGAATGCGAGACGCTTGAACTGACCTCCTGGAGAGAAGCAGACAGCTCTTCCGTCGCGCTGGCCACTGTCTGGACATTTGCCGTTGCCTGCGTCGACGCGCTCGCCACCATGGTGGCCTGGTGACTGGTGTCCTGGGCGTTGCCGGTCATCTGGGCAGCGGTCAGCTGCAGGCCAGCGGCGGCCTCACCCACATCCGCGAGGATCTGCATGACTTCCTTGTCGAAATGCTCCAGTGCAACCGTCACCCGTCCGTTCCGCTCCTCGCGGGCCGTCCGTTCCTGTTCCTGAACAATCTCCAGCCTCTGGCGCTCAAGCACACCATCACGGAACCCAGCGACGGACCGTGCAACCGCGCCGATCTCGTCCTTCCGGCTTGCTTCAGCGAAAGCGACTTCCGTATTGCCGGAAGCAAGCTCGCCCGCATCGCTTACAAGCCTCTTCAACGGTCGTGTGATTGCCAGGGACAGGATAGAGGCGAGACCAATCGCAAGCACGAAGGCGAGCGCTGCCACAGAGCCGACCTGCCACATGGTCGCGCCCATTCTGCTTTGCACCCGCCCGGACAGGGCCTTGGCCTGTTCACCACTGCGCTCTTTCAATTGTAAGGCGTCTGCACTGATCCGGCCTGCAGACGCCAGCAAGGGGCCATCCCGGAGAGCATTCAGGCTGTCGACAATTTCGCGAAGACGCGTTGCACTGTCGAAGAAGCGGCCGGTTTGGGCAATTGCTTCATCCCGCAGCTTCGCCAGATCCCCATCCTTGGCTTTTGAGGACAGGCGCTTGAAGCGGGAGTCCATCGACTTCTGCTGCTTTTGCATTTCATCAATGTCAGCAGGGTCATTCGAGCGCAGATATTGAGACAACGCGATGCGGGCTGAAAGGAACTTCTCATTGGCCTGCGCAGCGATGGCCGAAACATCATGGTCTTTGGCCCGCGTCGCCGTCGTCGCCAGTGCTGACAATTTGCCGGAGGCGACGGGACCCACCAGAGACATGGTGTTTAAGACTAGATCCGCCCGTTCCGCATAGAGCGCCTGCACTTGAGACAAGGCGCTGTTAAAGTCCGCCAGGCCCGCTTGCATGTCCTCAAGCACGGACATCGCATCCGTGTCCGGTGCAGACTGAGAAGCTTCACCTATCGCCACCTCAATGGCAGCTATCTGCTCCTGGGTGGCCGTAAGATCGGCCGGGCTTTCGGTCCTCATGTACCGGTTTAGAGAAATCATGGTTCTGGACATGTCCGCGTCCAGACCAGAGGCGTTCAACGCTTTCAGATTACTCTCTTCAAGCTGTGCGACATGTGTGCCAACCAGACCGAAGTTGACGACCGACCAGCTGCCGACCGCCGCGATCAGCAAGGCGACCAGTGCAAAGCCGAGTAAGATGCGGCTGCGGATGCTCATTTTCACTCCCCATACCCACTTGCAGTAAATGGCCAGAAGAGAATGAGCGTTGCTTCTTAATATAAGTTTTCTATTCGTTCTAGACTCGAACTTAAAAATATTTTCATTACACAAGAGCGAGAAGTATTCAGAATGAAAATATTTTTTCATCATCACGTCGCGATTAGACCATGTATTTTCTTCAAGATCGAGTACGGAAATCATAAAAATTGGATCAATTATACGGAAGAACGGCATTTCATCGCCACCCTCAAAAGAAAAAGGCGCAGCCCGTGGCCACGCCTTGTCCTGATAACGCAATCTGAAAAGTGATCAGGCCGCCTTGAGCGCCTGTTCGACTTCGAGAAGCTGCGAAAGAGTTTCCTGAGCCTTGCGCTTGGCTTCCGGATCCTTTGCGTCAGACACATCTTCCTCTGCGTCCTTGATCTGCTGAGCCAGAACATCCGGCTTCAGATCGGACACAGGAACTGCCTGTTCCGCAAGAACGGTAAGGCCGCCAACGGCAACGTCTGCGAAACCGCCACGCACAAAGAACTCGGTCACGGAGCCATCGGCCTTGAGAACCTTCAGGATCCCCGGCTTGATGGTGGACATGAACGGGCTGTGGTTCTTCAGAACGCCGAATTCACCTTCGGTGCCCGGTACGACAACCTGGGTGACTTCTTCGGACAGGAGCAGGCGCTCAGGGGAGACCAACTCGAACTGAAATACTTCGGCCATCTGGCTTGTCCCTTGTGAAACTTGCGCGGACCGCACGCTTTTGAGCGGCAATCCGGGAAATCAGGTCCGGGCGCCTGGTCTATCAGGCGCCCGGAATATTGGATCAGGCAGCTTCTGCAGCCAGACGCTGAGCCTTTTCAATCGCTTCGTCGATGGAGCCGACCATGTAGAATGCCGCTTCCGGCAGATGGTCATACTCACCGTCAACGAGACCCTTGAAGCCCTTGATGGTGTCTTCCAGAGCAACGAGCTTGCCCGGAGAACCGGTGAAGACTTCTGCCACGAAGAACGGCTGGGACAGGAAGCGTTCGATCTTACGAGCGCGGGCCACGGTCAGCTTGTCTTCTTCAGACAGCTCGTCCATGCCCAGGATCGCGATGATGTCCTGGAGAGCCTTGTAACGCTGCAGGGTGCCCTGAACGGCACGTGCGGTGTTGTAGTGCTCTTCACCGATGATGCGGGCGCTCAGCATGCGGGACGTGGAGTCCAGCGGATCCACTGCCGGGTAGATGCCCTTTTCAGCAATCGAGCGGTTCAGAACCGTCGTTGCATCGAGGTGGGCGAAGGTCGAAGCCGGCGCCGGGTCGGTCAAGTCATCGGCAGGGACGTAAACGGCCTGCACCGAGGTGATCGAACCCTTGGTGGTGGTGGTGATGCGTTCCTGCATCGCGCCCATGTCGGTCGCCAGCGTCGGCTGGTAACCCACTGCGGACGGGATACGGCCCAACAGAGCGGACACTTCGGAACCGGCCTGGGTGAAGCGGAAGATGTTGTCCACGAAGAACAGCACGTCCTGGCCCTGGTCACGGAAGTGTTCTGCAACGGTCAGACCGGTCAGAGCAACACGTGCACGGGCTCCCGGGGGCTCGTTCATCTGGCCGTAAACAAGCGCAGCCTTGGAGCCTTCTCCGCCGCCTTCCTTGTTAACGCCGGACTCGATCATTTCCCAGTAAAGGTCGTTGCCTTCACGGGTACGCTCACCGACGCCTGCGAACACGGAGTAACCGCCGTGCGCCTTAGCGACGTTGTTGATCAGTTCCATGATGAGAACGGTCTTGCCGACGCCTGCGCCGCCGAACAGACCGATCTTGCCGCCCTTTGCGTACGGAGCCAGAAGGTCAACGACCTTGATGCCCGTCACGAGGATTTCAGCTTCGGTGGACTGCTCGATGAATTCCGGAGCTTCCTGGTGGATCGCACGCTTTGCATCGTGAGCGATCGGGCCAGCTTCGTCCACCGGCTCACCGATCACGTTCATGATGCGGCCCAGCGTGCCGTCGCCGACCGGAACCGAGATAGCGGAACCGGTGTCAACAACTTCCTGACCGCGCACCAGACCCTCGGTGGAGTCCATCGCGATGGTACGTACAGTGTTTTCGCCCAGGTGCTGAGCAACTTCGAGCACCAGACGGGTGCCCTGGTTGTCAGTTTCAAGAGCGTTCAGGATCAGCGGCAGGTGGTCATCGAACTTGACGTCGACAACGGCGCCGATGACCTGGGTGATCCGTCCGACTTTTTTGTCAGCCATATCCCTAATCCTCGATCCGGCTAGATCAACCTGCTTGTCTGCGTGGGTCACAGAGAAACAGACCTGTTGATCGTTGGTACTTGTTCCAAGCATCCAGCCCGCGCCCCATGGGACGCGGGATGCTCTTAGAGCGCTTCAGCGCCCGAGATAATTTCAATCAATTCTGTCGTGATCTGCGCCTGACGCTGGCGGTTATAGCTGATCGTCAGTTTATCGATCATGTCACCGGCGTTGCGGGTCGCGTTGTCCATAGCGGACATACGGGCACCCTGCTCGGATGCAGAGTTTTCCAGGAGAGCCCGGAAAATCTGGACAGAAATGTTACGCGGCAGAAGGTCCTCGAGGATCTCCGCTTCATCGGGCTCGTATTCGTATACGGCCGATGCTCCGGCATCCGCTGCAGCGTCGTCCTTCTTCGGCAAAACTGCCGGGATCAGCTGAAGCGCGGTCGGGATCTGAGCAATCACCGACTGGAATTCGGAGTAGAACAGCGTGCAGACATCAAACTCACCGGCTTCATACATCGACAGAACAGTGTCTGAGATGGCATGAGCGTCGGCAAAGCTGACGTTCTTCACGCTGCGCAGATCCACAACCTTGATCACAAGGCTGCCAAACTCGCGCTTGATGGCGTCGTAGCCCTTCTTGCCCACGCAGATGATCTTCACCTGCTTACCCTGGGCAATGAGGCTGCGCGCCTTGTCACGCGCGAGCTTCGCAATGTTGGTGTTGAAGCCGCCGCAAAGGCCGCGTTCGGCAGTCGCAACGACCAGGAGATGAACCTGATCGTTGCCCGTGCCGGACATCAGCTTGGGGGCGTCATCGCGGCCTTCAAAGGCTACCGCGAGGTTAGCCAGCACTTCGCCCATGCGTTCAGCATAGGGCCGCGCGGCCTCCGCAGCTTCCTGAGCACGACGCAGCTTCGCCGCGGCCACCATCTGCATGGCCTTGGTGATTTTCTGCGTCGCCTTCACGGAAGCGATGCGGTTTCGTAAGTCCTTCAGGCTCGGCATGGCCGCCCCTGCTCCTTATCCCGACTGCGTTCTCAGGCGAAGTTCTTGGCGAATGCGTCCAGCACAGCCTTGAGCTTGGCTGTCAGATCCGCATCCAATGCCTTCTTTTCCCAGATCGCGTCCAGGAGTTCCTTGTGCTCACCGCGCAAGTTCAGCAGAAGACCTTCTTCGAAGTCGCGAACACGGTTTACCGGGAACTTGTCGAGGTAGCCGTTCACGCCTGCGTAGATCACCGCAACCTGTTCTTCCGTCTTCAGCGGAGAGAACTGCGGCTGCTTCAGCAGCTCGGTCAGACGGGCACCACGGTTCAGCAGACGCTGGGTGGTGGCATCAAGGTCAGAACCGAACTGGGCGAAGGCGGCCATTTCACGATACTGGGCGAGTTCACCCTTAATCGGACCTGCAACCTGCTTCATCGCCTTGATCTGAGCGGACGAGCCCACGCGGGACACCGACAGACCGACGTTCACGGCCGGGCGGATACCCTGGTAGAACAGGTCCGTTTCAAGGAAGATCTGACCGTCGGTGATCGAGATCACGTTGGTCGGAATGAACGCGGACACGTCGTTGCCCTGGGTTTCGATGACCGGAAGTGCGGTCAGGGAGCCCTTGCCGTTGTCGTCGTTCAGCTTCGCTGCGCGCTCCAGAAGACGGGAGTGCAGGTAGAAAACGTCGCCCGGGAAAGCTTCACGTCCCGGCGGACGGCGGAGCAGCAGGGACATCTGACGGTAGGCCACGGCCTGCTTGGTCAAATCGTCATAGCCGATCACGGCGTGCATGGAGTTGTCACGGAAGAACTCACCCATGGCGCAGCCGGCAAACGGAGCCAGGAACTGCAGGGGAGCTGCGTCGGAAGCGGTCGCGGCGACGACGATGGAGTATTCCAGCGCGCCGGCGTCTTCCAGGGTCTTCACGAACTGAGCAACGGTGGAGCGCTTCTGACCGATAGCGACGTAGATGCAGTACAGCTTCGCATCTTCATCGGAACCCGCATGGAGCGGCTTCTGGTTCAGGAACGTGTCCAGGATAATGGCGGTCTTGCCGGTCTGACGGTCACCGATGACCAATTCGCGCTGACCACGGCCAACCGGGATCAGGGCGTCAATAGCCTTGAGACCGGTGGACATCGGCTCGTGCACGGACTTGCGCGGCAGAATGCCAGGAGCCTTCACGTCCACGCGGCGCTTTTCGGTGAACTCGATCGGGCCCTTGCCGTCCAGCGGGTTGCCGAGCGGATCGACAACGCGGCCGAGCAGACCCTTACCAACCGGAACTTCCACGATGGCGCCGGTCCGCTTGACCGTGTCACCTTCCTTGATGGTACGGTCAGAACCGAAAATAACGACACCGACGTTGTCGCTTTCCAGGTTCAGAGCCATACCCCGGATACCGCCCGGGAATTCAACCATTTCACCAGCCTGAACCTTGTCCAGACCGTACACACGGGCGATACCGTCACCGACGGACAGCACCTGACCGACTTCAGAAACTTCGGCTTCCTGGCCGAAGCTCTTGATCTGGTCCTTGAGGATAGCGGAAATTTCCGCGGCCCGAATATCCATCAGCCGACCTCTTTCATCGCGAACTTGAGTGAGTTGAGTTTGGTACGCAGCGAGGTGTCGATCATGCGGGAACCGATCTTGACCACCAGGCCGCCGATCAGAGCAGGATCCACCTTTGCCGAAATGTTTACGGACTTGCCGGAAGAGGCAGAGAGCGCCTGCTTCAGGGCAGCAACCTGATCATCCGACAGCGGCGCCGCCGAGGTCACTTCTGCGGTTGCCTCGCCACGCTTTTCAGCGAGCAGGACACGGAAGGCCTTGATCATGTCAGGAAGAACGAAGAGGCGGCGGTTGCGCGCAGCCAGCTTCACGAAATTTGCAGCAAGACCAGCGATCTTTGCCTTGTCCAGCAGAACGGTAAGCGCAGCAAGCTGCTCTTCCGCACTGAAGGCAGGGCTCTTCACAAGACGGACGAGATCAGCGCTCTCATCGAGGAGACCCTCGAAAGCAGCAAGATCCCGTTCGACGTCTGCGGTCACGCCCGTTTCCTCGGCAGATTCGAGGAGAGCGGAGGCATAACGCTTGGCCACGCCGGATACGAGAGATACGTTGTCAGTCACCAGGTCCGAGCTCTCTGACGCATTTCAAAGACCCGCAAAACTGTCACCAGAAGCAAGCCATTGAAATATTGAGTGAATTCTGGATCAGAAGGTAAGACGGCAGAACCGTTCCCCCAAAGCCGCGCCTCAATTAGCACAGGGTTTCATGGTGTGCAACTTCACCGAAAGGCGGTAAAGCGCCATTTCTTGCTGTTTTTTGCGTGACTGTCATAAAAATTGCTGCGGGTCGATGTCGATCTGAACCCGTAAACCCTTGATAGGCTTGGGCGCATGGGCAAGCCAGTGGCGCAGATAGCCCTGAAGATCAGTTTGTCTCGGTGCCATCAACAACAGACGATATCTGTACCGGCCGCGCACCATGGCAAGGGCGGCTTCCGCCGGCCCCAGCACGGTAATCGTGCTTTCCGGCGGCGCTGAACGGGCAATGGCCCTTGCGAATCCTTCCGCCATCAACTTGTCCGGACCTGACACCACCAGCGCCGCCAGCCGCCCAAATGGCGGCAGTCCCGCCGCCCGGCGGTTGGCGATCTCCGCCTGATAGAATGCATCCCTGTCCTGAGACAAAAGCGCCTTCATCACCGGCTGGTCAGGAGAATATGTCTGCAGGAAGCCCTTGCCCCCGCCGGTGACACGGCCTGCACGGCCCGTCACCTGCGCCAGAAGCTGAAAGGTCTTCTCCGCCGCACGCGGATCGCCATGGGCAAGCCCCAGATCCGCATCGACCACGCCCACCAGACGCATCTTGGGGAAATTGTGCCCTTTTGCGACCAGCTGCGTGCCAATCACGATGTCGGCGCCGCCCTCTTCCACGATCTTCATTTCCCGCCGCAGCCGGTCCGGACCGCCGGGCAAGTCTGACGACAGAATCAGTGTCCTTGCCTGCGGAAAGAGAGTCTCGACCTCTTCCGCGATTCTTTCCACACCCGGTCCACAGGGCACCAGGGATCCGGCAGCAGAGCAGGACGGGCAGTTCTGCGGAATGCTCTCGTTGTGGCCGCAGTGGTGGCAGACCAGCTTGTTCTGGAACCGGTGTTCCACGAGCCAGGAGCTGCAATGCGGGCATTGAAACCGGTGGCCGCAGGTCCGGCACAGGGTCAAAGGCGCATATCCCCGCCGGTTCAGGAACAGCAGCGATTGTGCGCCATCGGCAAAGGCCTCGCCAATCGCGCCGACAAGCTCCGGCGCAATCCAGCGTCCCCGCTCCGGACCTTCCGTGCGCATGTCTATGGCCTTAAGGTCCGGCATGGCCGCACCGCTGGCCCGCTCGGGCAGCACAAAGCGATTGTAGCGCCCAAGGTCCGCGTTCACCCGGCTTTCCACGGACGGCGTTGCCGAGGCGAGAATCACAGGGAACTTCGACAAGTGCCCGCGCACCACAGCCATGTCGCGGGCGCTGTAGGGCACACGGTCATCCTGTTTGAAGGCACCATCGTGCTCTTCGTCGACAATGATCAGGCCGAGATCCTCGAAAGG
The DNA here is from genome assembly GCF_014842915.1 of Roseibium litorale. Lineage (GTDB taxonomy): Bacteria > Pseudomonadota > Alphaproteobacteria > Rhizobiales > Stappiaceae > Roseibium > Roseibium litorale. The sequence goes on from NZ_JACYXI010000005.1 coordinate 85,364, forward strand.
AAGAAACAGGGCCGATCTTGCCCCGATCACGACTCGGACAGAGCCATCCGCCACGCCGCGCCAGGTCCGCGCCCTGGCCTTGGGAGTAATTTCGGAATGCCACTCGGCCGGATAGACCCCGAAGCGTTTTTCAAACCGGCGCAAAAACTGCTCCGTCAAAGCGATTTCCGGCAAGAGAACCAGTGTCTGCTTGCCCCGGCGCAGAGCTTCGGCAATGGCCTCGAAATAGACCTCGGTCTTGCCTGAGCCCGTCACCCCGTCGATCAGAGACACCGCTGCGCCTTTGGAAAAGCTCTCGACCAGACCCTCTGCCGCCGCCTGCTGTGCGGGCGTAAGCACCGGCGGCGAGAAATCGATGTCCGGCAAGGGCGGCGGCGGGGCGGCAGGCAGATCGACCGTTTCCAGCACTTCCTGCTGCAACAGCCCGTCGATCACCGAGACGGACACCCCGGCAGCATGAGACAGACCGCTGCGCGTCCACGCCCGCCCGTCGGCCAATGTGGCAAGCACCTTCTGGCGCGCGGATGTCATGCGATCCGGTTCGGCACCGGCGATCAGGCGCACGCCCGGCACCGGCGGCTCCTCCTCCAGCGCCTCTTCAGACCTCAGCACCATGCGCAGCACCATGCCCGGTGCAGCCAGGGTCCAGTTCGCCACCCATTCCACGAACTTGCGCAATTCCGTGTCCAAAGGCCGGGCGCCTTCATAGACATGCGAAATCGCCTTCAGCTTTTTTGGATTGATCGCGGCGTCCGGTTCGCCATCCCAGACGGCCCCCAGCACTTCACGCGGCCCGAGCGGCACGCGCACGATCATTCCCGGCTGAACGTGAACCCCGGGGGGCACCCGGTAGGTGTAGGGCCCCGGCACGGCCACCGGCACCATCACGCTGGCAATGGTTTCGGTCTCTTCTGGATCGTCGAACAGCACGGCGCCTGTCTTCCCTGGCAGCGGTGGCCCACTACCGAGTAATTCTGAGGTACGTACCCCAATATTCGGAGCCAAATCCGAATCAGGGTTTCATCTTGACCTCATCCTACGGTAAAGAAGGCGCGGCCAAAGATTCAATCGATCCGGTTCCAGCACCCAGGGGAACCGGATCAGCCTTTACGGGTGCACACCAGGGAGCACAAGCCCATGAAGTTTTTCGTCGACACCGCAGAGACTGCCGAAATCCAGGAACTGGCTGCCACCGGCCTTCTCGACGGAGTCACCACCAATCCGTCCCTGATCGCCAAGTCCGGCCGTGACTTCAAGGAAGTCATCGCAGAGATCTGCAAGATCACCGATGGCGACGTGTCCGCCGAAGTCGCAGCAACCGACTACGACGGCATGATGAAGGAAGCGCTTGAGCTGGTGAAGATCGCCGACAACGTCGTGATCAAACTGCCGCTGACGCTCGACGGCCTGAAGGCTTGCAAGGCGCTCACCGAAAAGGGTCACAAAACCAACGTCACGCTTTGCTTCTCCGCCAACCAGGCTCTTCTGGCTGCCAAGGCCGGCGCGACCTACGTATCGCCTTTCATCGGCCGCCTGGACGACATCAACGTCGACGGCATGGAACTGATCCGCGAAATCCGCGTGATCTTCGACAACTACGGCTTCGACACCCAGATCCTGGCAGCTTCGATCCGTACGCCGAACCACGTCAAGGATTGCGCCCTCGTTGGCGCCGACGTCGCAACCATCCCGCCGGCAACCCTGAAGGCGCTGGTCAAGCACCCGCTGACCGACAAGGGCCTTGAGTCCTTCCTCGCCGACTGGGCAAAGACCGGCCAGAAGATCGTCTGACCTTCTTAGCCTCAACGGTTTGACTGAAACGAATCGGCCCGGGAAACCGGGCCGTTTTTGTGTTGTCTAAAGACCTGACGTTTCACCCTGTTTGGCCGCGCCGTCAGATGAGCGCCGCCCCAGCTGCCGAACCCCGGAAACCAGCATCCTGGTCCATTCGGTGAAGGGGAAAAGGCACAGCTTGACCACATCGTTTTCGGGCACTCCTTGCGCACCCAATGGCCCGGTCACCGGCCCCGGAACCCTGTAGGTTCCGAACAGAACGTCAAAGAAGGGAAAGATATTCGCCAGGTTCTTACCGTAGGCAGCCGGAACGTCGGCGTGATGCCAGCGGTGGAACCGCGGTGAGGCAATCAAATACCGCAAAGGCCCGTGGCCCCAGTCCAGATCCAGATGCACATAGACCCCGTGGAGCGCAATGAACACTGCGCCAAGGCCCATGCCTTCAGCGGGAAAGCCGAGCCAGCTCAATAGGATCACATAGGATGCCGCCATTATGAAGACCTCCAGGAAGTGAATCCGATAACCGGTCAGACCGTTCACCTCTGGGTCGGAATGATGAATGGCATGAACCGGCCATAGCCAACCCATGTGCATCAAGCGGTGGTTCCAGTAGTTAGCGAAGTCGTAAAAGAGGACTGCCAGGAACGCCAGAACCCACGTGGGCAGAGGCGTCCAGATTCCTGAATCCAGTGTTGGCACGCCCAGCATGTCGTAGGCCGACTGAACGAACCCAGCCAGAACCAGAACGATCGGTGTGAAGATCATGTTCAGGAAGAAGAAGGAGATGTTGGCGCCGACACTCTTCATCAGGCGGCACGGCCAGCGGAAACTATAGCCAGACCTATGCCAGAGGACGAGAAAGGCAACGGCCACAAGCGAGAGGGACATCCAAAAGCCCGGTTCAGAAACCGAACGCATGAACAGGACGGAAATGCCATCCTTCAACCGGACTAGGGTTTCAACCATCATGACGCTTTCTGCCAATCAACCACTGGGCTTTTCTAAGACATCCCATTTAAGGAGGCGTAAAATCGGCGTCTTGTGCGATTGGCAGATACCCTTCATATTGATCGCAAGGCCCTCGGCGGGGCCTCCGGTCCGCGGAAAGACGTCTCACGCCGCTGAGCTCGGGTGATCTCACCCAAAGTACACGGATTCCTGCTCGATCCAGATAGGCGGACACTGGACATCAGCGAGCTTGGAGTCATCATGAAAGATCTCATGCGCACCGCGCAGGAGCTTCCGCTGCTTAGCGACAGCGACATAGCCCTCAACCTCACAAGTCAAAGAATCAAAGCCAAGGAATTGCGCGACGCTGTGCGCAGCGGCGATCCGGGCGCATGCGAACGCGTGCAGATCCGGCACCCGCGCCCGCATGCGGTCGATTTCGGCTCCTTCAAGCTCACAGATGCGCAATGCGTCATTGCGAGAGAGGCCGGGCTTTCCAGCTGGCCCGCGCTCAAGGCCCATGTTGAGAGCATGGAAGCGGCGAGAGTGGCGATCGAAGCAAACACGCCAGCACCGGACAGCGATCTCAGGACGCTGCACATCCGCTGCGGAAACGATATTGAACTGGGCCTGAAACGGGCAGGCTTCGCTGGCGATTTCCTGATGTACTCAGATCCGATTTGCCAAGGCCCTGTTTCAGATCTGCCGGATGCGATCCAGGTTCGTGCCCAGTTTATTTCATCTGAATATCCTGGCGAAGATCTAGCGGACACAATCTCGAAGCTGCAAGGCATGGATGAGATCCTTGCCAAGGCCAAAGAGTATGAACGGATTGCTCTGTGGTTCGAGCACGACCCCTATGATCAGCTCTTGCTGGTCAAGGTTCTGGCCCAGCTCAAGGCGGCAGGGGCAGATAGCCGGAAGGTTGAGCTCATGAGCCTTCACTGCTTTCCTGGGATCACAAAGTTCATCGGTATCGGCCAGCTGTCACCTGCCGCTCTGCGGCATATGTATGCCAAACGGGAAGCCGTGAGCGCGGGCGCTTATCAACTTGCCGGAAAGGCATGGGAAGCACTGACCGCCCCATCACCGCTGCCGCTTTATGAGCTTGCAGCCCGGAAGACACCATTCTTGCCTTATCTTCCAGACGCGATCGAAAGATACTTGGCGGAGCTTCCAGGTCTCGACGATGGTCTGTCGTTCACGGAGAGATCCATCCTGCAAATCCTGCAGAATGGCCCGCGGCCCTGGGGCAGGATCTTCCGCAAGTTCATGCAGGACACCGATCCCCTTCCCTTCCACGGGGATTTGATGTTCTACGCTGACTTGCTGCGTTTGACGCGAGCCGAAGTCCCTCCACTGCGCGCGCTGCCGCAAAATGGCGATGAAGAGTGGGGGCAGCACATGTTTGAGCTCACTGGCGCAGGACGATTGCTCCTGGACGGGGACAGAGATTTCAAAGCTTACGGTCCTGCGGAACGATGGAATGGAGGGGTACGCTGCTTCGGCGATCCTGACTGGCGATGGGACCGGATCCGCCGCGCCCCGGCAGCTTCCCCCTCGCCCGCACCGGTCGCGCATTAACCAACCCTTGGCAGAAGGCATGGCACAACAAGCCATGCCTTCTATCGCACCCGATCATAACGCTATTCTTATCACCGCCCGGCCCAGGCTCAATGCGCGGGTCGGCGACTGGCTCGATCATCTGTCCGATGAACGGCGTTTGTCGGACAAGACGCTGGTCGCTTATGAGCGCGACCTGCGTCAGTTCCTCCGGTTCCTGACAGATCATCTTGGTGGAGCGCCGGATGTGGCGGACATTGCCGACCTCAAGCCGGGTGACTTCCGCGCCTTCATGGCCCGGCGCCGGAAACAGGGCGTCGAAAGCCGCTCCCTTGCCCGGGGCCTTGCGGGCATCCGCTCGTTCCTGCGCTTTCTGGAGCGCAGAGGAGAGGTTAACGCAGCGGCCTCTTCAGCTGTACGGCCCCCACGCCAGCCGCGCTCTTTGCCCAAGCCCGTTTCCGCGCGCGACGCTCTGGATCTGACCAGCGGCGATCTGAGCATGGAAAGCGCGCCTTGGGTAGAGGCGCGCAACGCTGCCGTTCTGACCCTCCTTTATGGCTGCGGCCTGCGCCTCTCCGAAGCTCTGTCGTTAACGGCCAAAACCGCGCCGCGCAGAGGCACAAAGACCTTGCGCATTACGGGCAAGGGCGGCAAGCAGCGCGATGTGCCCGTCCTTCCCGCCGTCGGCGAAGCGGTAGAAGCCTATCTGAAGCTTTGCCCCCACGCGATCTTTGGTGACGGCCCGCTTTTTGTCGGGGTCCGGGGCGGTCCTCTCAATCCAAGGCTTGTCCAGCTGGCAATGGAAAAGATGCGCGGCGCGCTCGGCCTGCCACACACGGCGACGCCTCATGCCCTTCGCCATTCTTTCGCGACCCATCTTCTTGCCGGGGGCGGAGACCTCAGAACCATTCAGGAGCTTCTTGGGCACGCCAGCCTTTCCAGCACTCAGATCTACACCGAAATTGACAGTGCCCGGTTGCTTCAAGCCTATGATCAGACTCATCCGCGCCGCTGAACTGGCTGAAATCCGGTAAAGTTGCAGAGAAAGTGGCTTTTTCTGCCGCGCAGGGGGTGCATTATTTGAAAAACTTGATAGGGTTCGCACCTCCTGCGCTTTCCACATCGGAAAACCTGGCTCCTAACCCTTTGCTATCTGCATCGGACCATTCCGCAGGATCATCTTTGCGGAGCCATACGGCCTTTGGGCCACCCATCATCGAACTGTAAAGGAGTTCCCTTGCAAGTCCTCGTACGAGATAACAATGTCGATCAAGCTCTCCGTGTCCTGAAGAAAAAGCTGCAGCGCGAAGGTGTTTTCCGGGAAATGAAAGCCCGCCGCGCTTATGAAAAGCCGTCCGAAAAGCGCGCCCGTGAAAAGGGTGAAGCTGTCCGCCGCGCCCGTAAGGCTGCGCGCAAGCTCGCTCAGCGCGAAGGCATTCTGCCGGGTGCACGCGCCCGCAAGCGCTAATCCCCAGCCCTTTCACAGGGCTGCCGGGGCAGGCCGGGATCTGCGCCAAGACAGCGCGGAACCGGCCTCCGGAACCGGCGTTAAGACTTCTCTAACTCTTCCAGCAGACGCTTTCTCTTCAGGAGAATTCTCATGCGCTCTGCCGTGTTCCTGTGCCTTGCCATTCTATTGCTTGCCTGTGTCCTGCCAGACGAAGCGGGCGCGCAAACGCGTATCTACTGCCCCCTGCCCGAGCACGGCACCTGGATCAATGACAAGGCAGCTCCCAAGGAACTGACCCGCCTGGAAATCCAGACCGAATGCGTCAACAACGCCGTTCAGGTCCGCGTGCGCGCCTATACAAAGTGCATTCCGCGGGACTGCAAATGGGGCTGGACAGACGGGCAAGCCTGGCCCGGCGGCGGCATCCGCGTGGTTCTCGTGGGCTTTTTCGGCAGCAAGCAATTCGACCTCAGGGCCGTGGGTGACCGTATGGACGCCTATGTAACCAATGCCCTGCACGATCCGACCCAACAGGAAACTGTCAAGAGCTACGTCTTGCGGCGCGAGTAGTCCAACGGCGCGCTCGCTCTTCTCACCTCTACGTTCTCCCTGACAAATCTCCTCTGCCCTGCTACTCTCAAATCTCTAGAGACTGGAGGTTCAGTGTGTCCACCTATTCGATCGGCGATCTGGCCCGGCAGACCGGTGTCAAGATCCCGACCATCCGCTACTATGAAAAGGAAGGCCTGCTTGCCGAACCGGTGCGGACGGAAGGAAACCAAAGACGTTATGGCCCGCAGGAACTGGAACGCCTGACCTTCATCAGACACTCCCGTGATCTCGGCCTGTCCATGGCGGCCATCCGCGATCTCATCGAACTCGCAGCCCATCCCCTGGCGCCTTGCGCCAGTGCCAACCGCATCGCAGAAGAGCAGCTGGCCGCCATCCGCAGCCGCATCGCCCAGCTAAGGCGGCTGGAGTCCGAGCTGGAGCGAATTACCGCCAGCTGCGATGGCGGACACATCGTTGCCAATTGCAATGTCATGAAAGCCTTTGCCGATCACAGCTTCTGCGATGGGGAGCATTGAACAACAAACCTTGAAGCTCAAATTAACGCAATCAGGAACCACCGCCACCCAATTTAAGTGCTGCCGTGGCTAGAGCCTTCATATCGACACGCTCCATGTCGTCATCTTTGAAACGCCGAAAAGCCCCCATCAAAAGCATGATAGTAACAGCTGTTATAGAAACGATAGGTGCGAAGAAAAGAGCAATAGCAAGTGATGCCGGAATCAACACGACAGGCCCCACAAAGTAACTATGGACCGAGTGCATTGCAAATGACGCCATGGCCAAAATGACTATTATTGCAAGTACAGTCACCGTATATCGCATCCGTATTCGCTGCTTGATTTCTAAAATCAGCAGCTGTCTTTGGACCGCATTATCACTTAACTCACCTCCCTCACGTTCAGCCACTAAACTTGCGACTGTTTCCTGTAAGGACAGCAACTGCGCTTCGAACTTATCTATATTCTGCTCATTGCCGTTCGGAAGTTTTGGAACAATCGGTTCATTCGTCATCCCGTTGCCGCCTGGCGCTTCAATCGATAGTGTTGAACTATGGTTTCATTATCGATGGGGGCAAAATAGCCATTCCTTCGACTTGCTATATCCCACGGACCACCTGTCTCATGTGTCATATTTGACAGTTCAATGGCAGACTTGTTGCCGTACAGATTGTATATTTGCTCCAAAAATTTTTGAGTGAAATCATCTAGTCCTGTAGAATCATATCCTGGCAGTACATTACCAATTGGACTAGCGCCACTACCCGAAAAAACACTGTAAACATCAGGTATGACCGGGCCATACTTCCAGGCTTCAATACGATTTCTGATCAGCGGCGCACCAACCATCTCAAGATACCAACCATGTGACACATATACGAGCTTCAGAAGCTTCATTATTGTTACTGGCTTTTGATCCTGCATCGCTCTGGCGATAAACCAGTTAGCAATTTGCCTTGCATCGTACATATTGCCCTCCTGTTTCTCACCGTTACAGTTAGATTTCACGTGCCTTTATTCAATAGCTCGCAAAATCACGCATGAATTCTAATCACATGCCTTGTATTGATGTTATCAGAACCGTCAAGCTTTGATAGGCTTTAAAAGCACGCTTAGCCGTCAGTGCAATTTCCGCCCGAGAGTTTCGAATTCTACGGACCAAGCCTTAAGCTTCCGATAGACTTTTTCCGCCTATTCAGGGCAACAAAAAAGCCGGGGCGCACCACCCCGGCTTTTTCAATCTCGCTGTGAAAGCAGATCAGGCGTGGATCGGCTTGAAGAACGTGGAAAGGGCAGCTTCCTTCACGGCTTCCGACATGGTCGGATGCGCATGGCAGGTGCGGCCAAGATCTTCGGAAGATCCGCCGAATTCCATCAGAACGGCTGCTTCGTGGATCATCTCGCCAGCACCGAAGCCAATGATGTGAACGCCCAGCACCCGGTCGGTTTCCGCATCCGCCAGAACCTTGACGAAGCCGTCAGTGTGGTTCATTGCGCGGGCGCGGCCATTGGCGGCGAAAGCGAACTTGCCGGCCTTGTAGGTGACGCCTGCAGCCTTCAGCTCTTCCTCGGTCTTGCCGACGGAAGCGACTTCCGGCTGGGTGTAGACGACACCCGGAATGACATCATAATTCACGTGGCCAGCCTGGCCCGCCAGCATTTCAGCAAGGGCAACACCCTCGTCTTCCGCCTTGTGCGCCAGCATTGGGCCGACGATCACGTCGCCGATGGCGTAGATGCCTGGCACATTGGTTGCGTAGTGACCATTGGTCTCGATCCGGCCGCGGGCGTCCAGGGCGACGCCTGCTTCCTGCAGGCCGAGGCCTTCGGTGTAGGGGCGGCGGCCGATGGCAACCAGAACGACATCGGCTTCGAGAACTTGCGCATCGCCGCCCTTGGCCGGCTCCACGGTCACTTCCAGGCCCTTGCCCTTCTTGGCAACGCCGGTGACCTTGGACGACAGCTTGAACTCCATGCCTTGCTTCTTCAGCATGCGCTGGAAGTTCTTGGAAACGTCGCCGTCCATCGGGCCTAGGATCTTGTCCATGAACTCGACCACGGTGACTTCCGCGCCGAGGCGGCCCCAGACGGAGCCAAGCTCAAGGCCAATCACGCCGCCGCCGACCACGACCAGCTTTCCCGGAACCTTTTCCAGTTCGAGAGCGCCAGTGGAAGACACCACCTGCTTCTCGTCGATCTCGACGCCCGGCAGCGGCATCACTTCCGAACCGGTGGCAATGACGATGTTCTTCGTTTCCAGAACGGTCTTCGACCCGTCTTCAGCGGTCACTTCCACCTTGCCGGCAGAGAGGATCCTGCCGAGGCCATGGAACGGCTCGATCTTGTTCTTCTTCAAGAGGAAGGCAACACCATTCACATTGGAGTCGATCACGTCCTGCTTGTGCTTCATCATCACCGGCAGGTCGAGCTTCGGCTTGGAGACCTTGATGCCGAGGCTTTCGAAGCCATGACCTGCTTCTTCGAACATTTCCGAAGCATGCAGCAGCGCCTTTGAAGGAATACAGCCGACATTGAGGCACGTGCCGCCATGGGTCGCGCGCTTTTCGACAACGGCCACCTTGAGGCCCAGCTGGGCGGCCTTGATGGCGCAAACATAACCACCAGGCCCGGTGCCGATGACGACAAGATCATATTGGGACATTTCGGTCGCCTTTTGCTCTTTTAACGTTCTGTCCGCAATCGGACTTAAGGAAGAATGGAGCGCCCGCCCGATACATCGAGAATGGCGCCAGTTGTGTAGCTGGCCTCGTTCGAAAGCAGCCACTTGATAGCCTTGGCTACTTCGTCCGCGGTGCCCGCACGTTTCATGGGAAGAGAGGCCTCGATCATGGCCACCCGCTCCGGCTGTCCGCCCGAGGCGTGGATTTCCGTATCAATGATCCCTGGCCGGATCCCGTTCACACGGACACCCTCATCCGCAACTTCCCGGGCCAGACCGACGGTGAACGTATCGATTGCGCCTTTCGAAGCCGCATAGTCCACATATTGCGCCGCAGCTCCAAGCTTCGCTGCAGCACTGCTGATGTTGACGATTGCTCCGCCCTTGCCGCCGTGGCGTGTGGACATGCGCCGCACGGCTTCCCGGGCACAGAGGAAAGATCCGGTGATGTTGATCTTGAACATCCGGGACAGGCGCTCGGCAGTCATCTCGTCGACACGGCAGGGTATATCGACCACACCGGCATTGTTGACGAGGCCTGCCAGCATGCCCCGTTCGTCGCTCGCCTTGAAGAGACCCAGAATATCGGCCTCGGACCGCACGTCGCCCTGCACTGCGAAGGCCTTGCCGCCAGCGGCTTCGATCTGCGCGACAACCTTGTCAGCCGAATCCTGGTTGGAGGCATAGTTGACCAGGATCGTATGGCCCAGTTCGGCGGCACGCAGGCAGGCTGCAGCGCCGATGCCGCGGCTTCCGCCCGTAACAATGACAATTGTTTCCGCCATATTCGGTCTCCGTCAGCAGGCTGATCCGGCCAGCCTCAAACCGGACTTGCCCTCCATCAAAGCGCAGGCAAGGCCAGAAGTGCCCGTGCGCGCAAGACAGAATCGTATCAAGCTCATGAGGAAACTTGCCCTAGCCGTTGGCGCACACGTAACACAATCATTCCATGCAATGCCAGAACGAGGATGATGGAAACCAGATGGTTGGCAACGGATGACACCGGTACCAGCCCGGCGAAAATTCCAGCACCCAGCGGCAAGAACAGCACCACAGCAGTGACCAGTCCTGGATTATACCCGCGCAAGATGGCAGCCTGGACTATGTGAAGAACCGCATTGATCAGGAGCAGATAGGCAGCGATCAGCCCCCAGCCTGGCGCCACCATGCGCGTCAGCCAGATCGACAGCGCAGTCATGCCCCAGACCCCAAGCACATTGACCACGAAGACCACCGGCGTGGTCAGAACCTCGTGCCCATGTCCAATCACCCGGTTGATGAACTCCCGGAACCGGTCACCGTCATGCTCTTCCAGCTGATGGATCATGTAGACGGGGAGGCTGAGGTAAACCAGAAGCTCAGCAACAGGCCAGTCTTGCGTGAGAACCGGCGCCAGGACGAGAAACACCAGACTTGCGAGGAATCCGCCATAGACCCAATTCTGCTGAAGCCGTGACAGTATCCCCTTCATCCCCACGCCTCCGTTCAGCGGCTACTTACAGCGAGCTTCAGACCGAAGCCCGCGAAGGCAGCGGCCACAGAGCGGCGCATCCAGGTCATCGCCCGCTCGCTGCTGAGAACGCGGTCCCCAACCAGAGCGGCAAAGCAGCCGTAGACGACAAAGACGGCAAAGGTCATTGCCATGAACACGCCCCCCATGCCCAGCATGCTGAAGACAGGATGGGGATCAGACGGCGAAATGAACTGAGGCAGGAAGGCCAGGAAGAAAACGGTCAGCTTGGGGTTCAGGATGTTGATCAGGAACCCCGTCGTTGCCGTTCGCAAGGCGCTTTTCGGCGCGGCCTGGCCGCTGGCCAGATCCATCGGTCCGGAAGCCCTCAGGGTCTGGACCGCGAGATAAAGGAGGTAGGCCGCCCCGGCATATTTGAGCACCTGGAACACCAGGGCCCCCATATGCAGAAGGGCGGACAGGCCAAGAACGGAGGCGAGGATGGCGGGGAGAATTCCGAGTGTGCATCCGAAAGCGGCCGCAATGCTTTGCCACCGCCCGCGGGACAACCCCACTGCGACCGTGTAGACGACACCGGTTCCAGGAACCAGAACGACGACCAGCGCAGTGATCAGAAATTCAAGGCTCATGCCTCACCCCCCTGTTCTTGTCAGAGATCCAGCACCAGACGCTGCGGATCTTCCAGGCTTTCCTTGACGCGGACCAGGAAGGTCACGGCTTCCTTGCCGTCGACAATCCGGTGGTCATAGGACAGTGCCAGATACATCATCGGACGGATGACGACCTGACCATTCACGGCCATCGGGCGGTCCTGGATCTTGTGCATGCCCAGGATACCGGACTGCGGAGCATTCAGGATCGGCGAGGACATGAGCGAGCCATAGACACCACCGTTGGAGATGGTGAAGGTGCCGCCGGTCATGTCGGCCATGCCGAGCTTGCCGTCGCGGGCCTTCTTGCCCAGGTTACCGATTTCCTGCTCGATTTCGGCGATGGACATCTGGTCGGCGTCGCGGACGACCGGAACCACGAGGCCCTTGTCCGTGCCAACGGCCACGCCGATGTGGCAGAAGTTCTTGAAGATCACGTCCGTTCCGTCGATCTCGGCGTTCACAGCCGGGATTTCCTTAAGGGCGTGGCAGACGGCCTTGGTGAAGAAACCCATGAAGCCCAGCTTCACGCCGTGCTTCTTCTCGAAAAGGTCCTTGTACTGCTTGCGCAGTTCCATCACCGGGCCCATGTCCACTTCGTTGTAAGTGGTCAGCATGGCCGCGGTGTTCTGGGCGTCCTTCAGGCGGCGCGCGATAGTCTGGCGCAGCTTGGTCATGCGGACGCGCTCTTCACGGGCTTCGTCCTGAGCGGCAACCGGAGCACGCGGTGCTGAAACCGGAGCCGAAGCCGCAGAGGCCGCACCAGAAGCAACGGCAGCGATCACGTCACCCTTCAGAACCTGGCCACGCTTGCCGGAACCGGCAACCTGATCAGCGCTGAGGTTGTTTTCAGCCAGCATCTTGGAGGCTGCCGGAGCCGGCGGCATGGAAGAGCCGGAAGCAGCCGGAGCGGTAGCGGGTGCCGGCGCAGAAGCTGCGGCCGGAGCGGCAAAAGCTGCGGAACCGGAAGCATCGATCTGGCACAGCAGCGTGCCCGGGGTCACCGTGTCGCCTGTGGAAGCAACGATCTTGACGACCGTGCCAGCAACGGGAGCCGGGATTTCCTGGGCGGCCTTGTCGGTTTCCAGCTCGACGAGCACGTCGTCAGCCTTGACCACGTCACCGACCTTCACGCTCCACTCGCCGACTTCGGCTTCGGTCACGGATTCGCCAGCGCTCGGGGTCACAACATCAACGATATTGCCAGCGGCTTTGGCCGGAGCTGTTTCTGCCTTCTTTTCCGCCGGAGCTGCAGCCGGTGCGGATGCGGCAGCGCCTGCGCCAGCAGCGATCTGACCCAGCAGAGCGCCAACTTCAACGGTCTCGCCTTCCTTGACGGAAATGCTTTCGAGCGTGCCGGAAGCAGGTGCAGGAACCTCGACGGTCACCTTGTCGGTTTCCAGTTCCACCAGCGGCTCATCAGCCGTTACGGTGTCGCCCGGCTTCTTGAACCACTGGGCAATCGTTGCTTCGGATACAGATTCACCCAGCGTGGGCACACGGATTTCGGTTGCCATGGTCGCCTTCTCTTAAAATTGTCCTGGCCATGTCCTGTCGGAATGGGGGCCATTGCGGCCCCCGGCCCATTATTTCGCCAATGCTTCGTCGAGGAACGCCTGAAGCTGCTCCAGATGCCGGGACATCAGACCGGTCGCTGTCGATGCCATCGCAGCACGTCCGGCGTAGACCGGACGCTTCACGCGGGCGTCGATCTGTCCGAGAACCCACTCGATGTACGGCTCGACAAAGAACCAGCCGCCCATGTTCTTGGGCTCTTCCTGACACCAGACCATGTCGGCGTTCTTGAAGCGGTTGAGTTCCATCGCGAGCGCCTTCTTCGGGAACGGATAGAGCTGCTCCACGCGCAGAAGGTAGACGTCATCGATGCCGCGCTTTTCACGCTCTTCGAGCAGATCGTAATAGACCTTGCCCGAGCACATGACGACGCGGCGGATTTTGTCATCAGACACCAGCTTGGTTTCGGACTGGCCGTATTCGGCGTCATCCCACAGCAGACGGTGGAACGTGGAGTCCGCCCCCAGTTCGCTCAGCTTCGACACTGCCCGTTTGTGGCGCAGCAGCGACTTCGGCGTCATCAGGATCAAGGGCTTGCGGATATCGCGTTTGATCTGACGGCGCAGAATATGGAAGTAGTTCGCTGGGGTGGTGCAGTTCGCAACCTGCATGTTGTCTTCAGCGCAAAGCTGGAGGAAACGCTCCAGACGGGCCGAGGAATGCTCCGGCCCCTGACCTTCGTAGCCATGCGGCAGAAGGCAGACGAGACCGGACATGCGGAGCCACTTGCGTTCACCGGAAGAGATGAACTGGTCGAATACGACCTGCGCACCGTTGGCGAAGTCACCGAACTGGGCTTCCCAAAGGGTCAGCGCATTCGGCTCTGCCAGCGAGTAGCCATATTCAAAGCCGAGAACAGCTTCTTCCGAGAGCATCGAGTTGATGACCTCGTAGCGGGCCTGGTCCTTGCTCAGATTGTTGAGCGGAATGAACCGGCCTTCGTCTTCCTGATCGTAGAGAACGGAATGACGCTGGGAGAAGGTGCCGCGTTCACAGTCCTGTCCGGACAGGCGGACCGCATGACCTTCCTTGAGCAGCGAGCCGAAGGCAAGTGCTTCAGCTGTCGCCCAGTCGAGGCCTTCACCCGTTTCCACCATCTGCTCGCGGTTCTTGAGGAAACGCGAAATGGTGCGGTGAACGTTGAAGCTGTCCGGAACGGTGGTCAGGCCCTTGCCGATCGAGCGCAGCTCGTCCTCGGCAACACCGGTCGCACCGCGGCGCGGATCTTCCTCGTCGTCGGCCCGCTTCATGCCGGACCATTTGCCGTCCAGCCAGTCGGCCTTGTTCGGCTTGAAGGCTTGTCCTGCCTCGAATTCCTTGTCGAGATGCGCGCGCCAGTCGGCCTTCATCTTCTCGACTTCATCCGGAGACACGATTCCTTCATTGATCAGCCGGTCTGCATAGATCTGCAGCGTGGTCGAATGCTTGCGGATCTTGCGGTACATGATCGGCTGGGTGAATGCCGGCTCGTCGCCTTCGTTGTGGCCGAAGCGGCGGTAGCAGATCATGTCGATCACGACCGGACGGCCGAAGGTCTGACGGAACTCGATCGCGATCTTGGCCGCGAATGTCACAGCTTCCGGGTCATCGCCGTTCACGTGGAAGATCGGAGCCTCGATCACCTTGGCCATATCGGACGGATACGGCGAAGAGCGCGAGAAACGCGGGTTCGTCGTGAAACCGATCTGGTTGTTGATGATCACATGCACCGAACCACCGGTCCGGTGGCCGCGCAGCGCAGAGAGGCCGAAGCACTCTGCCACAACGCCCTGGCCCGCGAACGCCGCATCGCCATGAAGCAGCAGCGGCAGAACCTTGGAACGGTCCACTTCCGTGGTGTCGACCCAGTGTCCATCCACGGCGGACAGCTGATCCTGCTTGGCGCGGGACTTGCCGAGAACAACCGGGTTGACGATTTCCAGGTGCGACGGGTTCGCGGTCAGCGACAGGTGAACGTCATTGCCATCGAACGAACGGTCGGACGAGGCGCCCAGGTGATACTTGACGTCGCCGGACCCTTCCACATCGTCCGGCGCAGCGGAGCCCCCCTTGAACTCGTGGAAGATGGCGCGGTGCGGCTTGCCCATGACCTGGGACAAAACGTTCAGACGGCCGCGGTGGGCCATGCCGAAGACGATTTCCTTGAGGCCCATCTGGCCGCCACGCTTGATGATCTGTTCCAGCGCCGGGATCAGCGCTTCCCCGCCATCAAGGCCGAAGCGCTTGGTGCCGGTGTACTTCACATCAAGGAACTTTTCGAAGCCTTCAGCCTCGACCAGCTTGTTCAAAATGGCCTTCTTGCCTTCCTTGGTGAAAGCAACATGCTTGTCCGGACCTTCAATGCGCTCCTGGATCCACGACTTTGCAGCCGGATCGGAGATATGCATGAACTCGACACCGAGGGTGGAGCAATAGGTCCGCTTCAGAATATCCAGCATCTCGCGGATGGTGGCATATTCCAGGCCCAGCACGTGATCGATGAAGATCTTGCGGTCCCAATCAGCTTCAGTGAAGCCGTAGGAGGACGGGTGCAATTCTTCGTGATCGCCCGGAGGGGACAGACGAAGAGGGTCAAGGTCAGCGTGCAAGTGACCGCGCATGCGATAGGCGCGGATCATCATCAGGGCGCGAACGGAATCGCGGGTCGCCTGCAAAACCTCGACATCGGACAGGTTGCTGCCCTTGGATTCAGCCTTCTTCTTGAGCTTGTCGCCGAGCTTCTGCTCGATCGGGGCCCAGTTTCCGTCAAAGGCATTGACGAGGTCGCCATCAGCGGCAAGCGGCCAATCCTTACGCTTCCAGGTCGCACCGCGGGCTTCCTTCAGAACGTCTTCTTTTTCGTCCTGAAAAGCCGCGAAGAAGTCCTGCCAGTCGGCGGCAACCGAACGGGGATCTTCCTTGTACTGGGCGTAGAGGTCTTCAATATAGGCTGCGTTGGCGCCGTAAAGCAACGACGTCAGTGCGAATACGTTGTTCGCTTCCTGCCGTGCCATGTCCATCCAGCGGAGCGTCGCTCCGCCCTTGTTCTTGCAGGCGGCCCGGAAAAGGCCTGACCTGGTGGTGCTGGTATGACTGGTGCCGGGCACCAGCCGCCTCGAAAGTCAGTCGGGACGCGGACGCCCCGACCGGTTGTGCATCATGCCTTACCGAACGTAAACACTTTCCGTCCGGCTGGCGACATTTTTAACTCTTAGCCCTTGAGGACTTCGAGCAGGGTTTCGCCAAGCTTTGCCGGAGACGGAGACACCTTGATGCCTGCCGCTTCCATGGCTGCAATCTTGTCTTCCGCGCCGCCCTTGCCGCCGGAGATAACCGCGCCGGCATGACCCATGGTGCGGCCCTTCGGAGCTGTCCGGCCCGCAATGAAACCGGCCATCGGCTTCTTGCGGCCCTTCTTGGCTTCGTCGATCAGGAACTGGGCTGCTTCTTCTTCAGCCGAACCGCCGATCTCGCCGATCATGATGATCGACTGGGTTTCGTCGTCCGCCAGGAACATTTCCAGGACGTCGATGAACTCGGTTCCCTTGACCGGGTCGCCACCGATGCCGACAGCCGTGGTCTGGCCGAGGCCCGCGTTCGAGGTCTGGAACACTGCTTCGTAGGTAAGCGTGCCGGAGCGCGAGACAACCCCGACCGAGCCCTTCTTGAAGATGGAGCCCGGCATGATGCCGATCTTGCATTCTTCAGGGGTCAGGATACCCGGGCAGTTCGGGCCGAGCAGGCGGGACTTGGACTTTTCCAGCTTCGCCTTGACCTTGACCATGTCGGCAACCGGAATACCTTCCGTGATGCAGACGATGAACGGGATTTCCGCGTCGATCGCTTCGATGATGGCTGCGCCCGCGCCTGCCGGCGGAACGTAGATCACGGATGCATCGGCACCGGTTGCTTCCTTGGCTTCACCAACGGTGGTGAAGATCGGCAGGGAGGCCGAAGCGTCCACGCCGGAAGTCCAGCTTTCGCCGCCCTTCTTCGGGTGCACGCCAGCAACCATCTTGGTGCCGTAGTACTGCAGAGCCTGTTCCGTGTGGAACGTGCCGGTCTTGCCGGTCAGACCCTGAACGATGATCT
Organism: Roseibium litorale; assembly: GCF_014842915.1. Lineage (GTDB taxonomy): Bacteria > Pseudomonadota > Alphaproteobacteria > Rhizobiales > Stappiaceae > Roseibium > Roseibium litorale. The sequence goes on from NZ_JACYXI010000005.1 coordinate 102,636, forward strand.
TCGTGTCTTTATTGACGAGGATAGACATCAGGCGGCTCCCTTCACGGCAGCAACGATTTTCTGGGCGGCGTCGTCGAGATCGTCAGCGGCGATCACGTTCAGACCGCTTTCGTTGATCAGCTTCTTGCCGAGTTCGACGTTGGTGCCTTCGAGACGCACAACGAGCGGAACCTGCAGGCCGACTTCCTTCACGGCGGCGATAACACCTTCCGCGATGACGTCGCAGCGCATGATGCCGCCGAAGATGTTGACCAGGATGCCCTTCACGTTCGGATCGGAGGTGATGATCTTGAACGCAGCCGTCACCTTCTCCTTGGAAGCACCACCACCAACGTCGAGGAAGTTGGCCGGTTCAGCACCGTAGAGCTTGATGATGTCCATGGTCGCCATGGCAAGGCCGGCGCCGTTGACCATGCAGCCGATGTCACCTTCAAGAGCGACGTAGGCCAAGTCATACTTGGACGCCTCGATTTCCTTAGCGTCTTCTTCGGTTTCATCGCGCAGGGCAACGATTTCCGGATGACGGAACAAAGCGTTGCCGTCGAAAGACACCTTGGCGTCGAGAACACGCACGCGGCCGTCCTTCATGACGATCAGCGGGTTGATCTCCAGAAGGCTCATGTCTTTTTCCATGAATGCCTTGTAGAGGATCGGGAAGAGCTTCATCGCGTCAGCGCGAGCCTCGCCTTCGAGCTTCAGCGCGTCGCAGAGCTTACCAGCATCCGCATCGGTCACACCGGTGTCCGGGTCGATCGGCAGAGTGACGATCTTTTCCGGGGTGTGTTCGGCAACAGCCTCGATGTCCATGCCGCCTTCGGTGGACACCACGAAAGCCGGACGACCGACGGAGCGGTCAACGAGGATGGAGAGATAGAGTTCGCGCTCGATGTCGGCGCCGTCTTCGATGTAGAGACGGTTCACGACCTTGCCGGCATCGCCCGTCTGGGCGGTGACAAGGGTGTTGCCGAGCATTTCCTTGGCGTTCTTGATCACGTCTTCCAGAGAGAAGGCGAGACGGACACCGCCCTTGGCATCAGCCGGCAGTTCCTTGAACTTGCCCTTGCCGCGGCCACCAGCGTGGATCTGGGACTTCACGACCCAGAGCGGACCTGGAAGGCTCTTTGCAGCGGCTTCTGCTTCATCAGCAGAGAAGATCGCGACGCCTTCAGCGACCGGCGCGCCATATTCCTTCAGAACCGCCTTGGCCTGATATTCATGGATGTTCATCGGTTTCCCCCGTTTTCGGAGGACCGCCACTGAGGCTCAGCGGCGGTCATCTTTCAGGTTAGCTGTCGACTCAAGCGAGCGACGGCTGGATCTTCTTGCAGGCTTCGACCAAGCCATCGACAGACGCGACGGACTTGTCGAACATGGCCTTCTCATCAGAGCTCATGTCGATTTCGATCACGCGCTCGACGCCATCGGCACCAATAACCACCGGAACGCCAACGTAGGTGTCCTTGAGGCCATACTGCCCATCAAGAGCAGCGGCACACGGCAGAACGCGCTTCTTGTCCTTGAGGTAGCTCTCAGCCATTGCAATGGCCGAAGAGGCAGGAGCGTAGAAAGCCGAACCCGTCTTGAGCAGGCCGACGATTTCTGCACCGCCGTCACGGGTGCGCTGGACGATTTCTTCCAGACGCTCAGCCGTGCACCAGCCCATCTTAACCAGGTCGGGCAGCGGAATGCCAGCGACGGTGGAGTAACGGGTCAGCGGCACCATGGTGTCGCCGTGGCCGCCCAGAACGAATGCAGTGACGTCTTCAACGGAAACGTTGAACTCGTCAGCGAGGAAGTAGCGGAAGCGCGCGCTATCGAGCACGCCAGCCATGCCGACAACCTTGTTCTTCGGCAGGCCGGAGAACTTCTGCAGAGCCCAAACCATCGCATCGAGCGGGTTGGTGATGCAGATGACGAAAGCATTCGGAGCATACTTGGCGATGCCAGCACCGACCTGCTCCATGACCTTCAGGTTGATTTCCAGAAGGTCGTCGCGGCTCATGCCCGGCTTGCGCGGCACGCCAGCGGTCACGATCACCACGTCGGAGCCTTCGATGGCTGCGTAGTCATTCGCGCCAGCGAGCTTGGCATCGAAGCCATCCACCGGGGAGGATTCGGCGATATCGAGCGCCTTACCCTGCGGGGTGCCTTCCGCGATGTCGAAGAGAACGATGTCCCCGAGTTCCTTCAGGCCTGCAAGATGAGCGAGCGTCCCGCCAATCTGACCAGAGCCGATCAAAGCAATCTTGTTCCGCGCCATATCCGAAAGTTTCCCTTTACGTAAGATGGAACTTGATGCCATCCACCGATGACTGGCGATGGCACTACTCCCTTTGCCTGCCGCGCGCAACCTAATCTATAGACTATTGGTGCCGAAACAGCGCAAATCTTCCTCCCCTCACGCCTTGTTACATGACGTATAGGGAATGTATATCTAAGCGCGTACGCGCGTATTTTCTCCCGCCAGATAAGCCTCTGAGCGCATCTCGATCAACCGTGAAGTCGTCCGGTCAAACTCGAACGCTTCCGTTCCGTCAGTGGACTGATACAACTCGTGAGGCTCAGCCTCGGCGGAAATGACCAGACGGATGCCGTTGTCATAAAGCGTGTCGATCAGGTTGATGAAACGTTTGGCTTCGTTGCGCCGGGACTTGTTCAGAACCGGAATATTCTCCAGGAACACCGTTCCAAAGGCATGCGCGATCCGCAGATAGTCGGCAGCGCCAAGCGGCTGCATGCACAACTCATCAAAACTGAAACGCGCTGCGCCTGCCGCGACCATACGAACCGGGATTACCCGGCCCTTGTTCTCAAGATGGGAACTGTGTGGCGTAACTCCGTGGGTCAGCTTGCGCCATAGCTTTTCGATATGCTCATCTGCCTGCGGCCCGAGCGGCGTTACATAGACGTCCGCCCCACCAAGCTTCTCCAGCCGGTAGTCCGTGGGGCTGTCCAGCATCACCACATCGACATTTTCGCCGAGCAGCTTGATAAAAGGCAGAAAGAGCTGGCGGTTCAGACCATCCCGGTAGAGATCCTTGGGGTCTACATTTGATGTAGCAACCACAACGACCCCGAGCGCGAAAAGCTGAGTAAAGAGACGCCCCAGGATCATTGCATCCGCAATGTCCGTCACCGAAAACTCGTCGAAACAAAGAAGACGGGTCTCTTCGGCAATCTTTTCGGCAACCGGCGGGATCGGGTCATCGCCCTTGACCTCGCCGCGCTTAAGGGCCTGCCGATAGGCAAAGATCCGCTCATGAGTCTCGGCCATAAACTCATGGAAATGCACACGGCGCTTACGGCGCACAACAGCCACTTCCATGAACAGATCCATCAGCATGGTCTTGCCCCGGCCGACGCCGCCCCAGACATAGAGTCCCTTGATCGCCGTTTCCTGCTTGCGGCCGCGGCCGAACAGCCAGCCGAGAGAACTCTTCTTGGAAGCAAGGCGGAGCTGGGACAGGTCGGTATTCAGGCCGTCCAGGCGCCGGACGATATCGAGCTGAATAGGATCTTCGGTGATTTCACCCAAAGAAACCAATGCTTCATACCGTTGCTGAAGAGCCCGGTTGGCGGGCAAATCGACGTTCAACTTCGGTTCTCCGTCTACCTGCCACGGGCGTGGAAGATGGCAGGTCCGCTAGAATGCGCACAAGCGCATACAATCTGCGCCTTGCGATAGGAGGAAAGACGCGCCTGTGCAAGTGCAAAGCCCCTCCTCCGTCATTTTTTTCGCCGGCGGGTACCATTCATAAAAAAATGGCCGGCACAAGGCCGGCCAGTCGGAGAACAGGGGTTCGTAAGTAAACTCACAAGTTGAGGATCCGGACCTCGATGCCGGTTTGCTTCATCTGTTGAGACAACAAGGTTGCGACCAGCTTCCGTTCGCCGGAGCGCTCCAGCGCCGCCCGGCGGCCACGCCCGTCGGTCAACAGCCAGGCATTGCCCGGCTTCACGAAATCGAACTCGATCGGGGTATCCTTGGACAGACCGATGGATTCCAGCAGGTTGCCCGGAAAACCACCCTCAGGCGGATAGCCGTTTATCTCAAGACGGAGCGCCCGGTAAAATGGCTGGATAGCCTCAACCGGGACAAGAACACATCTCAGGGAACCCGCGCGCAGCCACAAAATCCGGGCAACACCCGCCGTACCTGGCAGGGCTTCGGAAGAGCAGGGAACCTTGTGCACCTCCCCTAGAGTGGTCCATTCCACCCGTAAGGTGACTGTCACAGGCTGCCTGAGGCCCATGGCCAGCTTGGTGAGCTGCCGCTCCTCTGAGCTTTGGCTGGATGCATCACGGGCTTGGGCGGATTTACTGCCTTCCGCAAGTGCTGTCCCGCCGATTCGAAGCCTGCGGAAGACGACCATATCCCGGGAAAGATCGGCGCGCTCCACCCGCCAGCCCGCATCCAGCCAGGCATTCTGATGGACCAGGCTGCCGCCAGAATTTGCCCACCAAGTACGATGCTCGCGGGCACTCCGCGGCAGGTTGGTACCAAGAACGCCTTCGACATCGTCGAGCTTCGCAGCCCAGACCACATCCTCCAGACGTGCCAGATGCTCCCGAAGTGGATCGTATTTCGACATGACAGCCGCCTCCTTGACCTTTCATCAAGTTTTGCAGCTATCCCGTGCCTCGTCTAGATAAAAATAACCTATAGTTGCTTTATCTGAACAGCGAAACCGCGGCACCCGTGGACGTCTGGCCGTTGAACTGCTGTGTAGAGGTTGCATAAAGCTGAGCAACCACGGCGCCGGTGCTGTCTTTGAGCTCCACCTGCTTGCCGGAAAGATTCCAGGCAGCGATGCTGGAGAGAACCGCATTTGTACAACCCCGGGTGTTTGCCCTATAGCCGCCGGACCAAGTGGTCAGCGCCATAAAGGCCATGCAACTGTCGCCACCCGAAGACAGTTTCCAGCCTCCCGCCATGTCGCTGCGGCTAATCTCGATAGCACCGGACGGCTCAGTAACCGGGCTGGCGGAAAGATCCGTCCCTGCCGTCTGCGCATCCTGTACCGTACCGGGGGCTGGTGCCATTGGATCCAGCGGCTGAAGCGACCCCTGCCCCACCGGAGTTGTCGGCGTCGCAGGCAGCGGAGCCACGTAATCGCGAGACCCTGAGAACCTCTGGCAGCCGGATACCGCCACCGCCAAGCCCAGCATCAATGCAATCGACACAGTCTTTTTCATCTCGAATCAATCCTTGTTCCGCCGCGAACATTTTGCCTTGTCTTACCCACCTTGAAACGGAAAGGCAAAAATCGACTTAAATCCCTTTGATTTGTTCATTGAAAAACCGCATTTGCGGCTGATATATGGTTCCAGTGCTTTGGAGGAGCGCCGGGAGGTCCTGAATTTTGCAAACAGGTCTCTTGGAAAGAGCGTTCCATGCGGTTTTCAAAGGTTTCAAATCAGCTTCAGCTCCTTGTGGCGCGTGGTGGCAACCTGGCGGCCTCAGCGGCTGCAAAACTTCAGTTCTTGCCGACGGCGCCTGGCTCATCCTGGAAGCACCCTCGCCAACGCCAGCACGCCAGCCAAGAGACACCCTGTCCGGTCATTCCTTTTGGCAGAGGTGAAATTAGGGTCCTGGGCGAAGCTGGAAAGTCCCTGTTCCGCGAACATCTGATGCGCCTTGATCCGGAAACCCGGCGCAGCCGCTTTGCGATGCACGCGACCGATACATTCCTGAAGGGCTATGCAGAGACTTCCTTCACATTGAATACGCTCATTTTCGCCTATTTCGAGGAGGGGCTTGTTCGCGCGACTGCCGAACTGAGATCCCTGGACGATTTTGAACTGGCAGAAGCCGCTTTCTGTGTTGAACGGGATTGGCGCCGGATGGGCCTTGCCACCGCTCTGATGACGTCGTTGTTGAAAGCTGCCAGGGGCCGGGGTGTCCGGCACATCTACATCAATTGCCTGGCGACCAACCGGCATATGCAGGCCCTCGCGCGCAAGTTCGCCGCAGAAATGACCTTTGAAGCCGGAGACGTCATCGGCCGGCTGGTACCGCTTCAGGAAGACCGTCCCTCCTGGCTCAGCCAGCTGCTTGACCGGTTACGCCCCGAGCGAGCGGCAACATCCGCCTGACCTCCAACCCCTAAGCAAGAGTTCAGTCCGCTGGGCGCCGTATCCTGATCAGGCCACCTCAGCCCGGCTGGTCGGGCCTACGAGCGGTTCGCCGAGCAGAACCCGGTCCGCCGCGAGGCGGATGCGCCGGAAATATTCCGCCGCATAGGAAAACGTCGAGGGATAGGGCGCGGGACCCGCAATCTGCCAGCTATCTATCGAGACCGCTTTGTCCCAGCCGGTCGGCAGGTCCACGGGCTTCATTTCGGACAGATAGATCACCTGATCCGGGAAAGGCGCATGCGGCATCAGGAAGATGTCCATGCTTTTCGGCTGCAGGCCATCGACCGGAATCTCATGCGCGGACAGCAGTTTGCGGACCGCGGGATGCAGCATCTGTGCTGGCTTGACGCCAGCGGAGAAGGCCCGCACCTGACCGCGCCCACGCATGTTCATATAGGCTTCCGCCAGGGGGCCCAGCAGGGAATTGTCGGGACAAACGAACAGGATAGCCGCTTCTGGCACGTCACATCTCCATCTCGCCGAAGGGGATTCGATTCCGGCACTCTTCTAGCGCGACCATCAGATGGGATTATGACAAGAAACGGCAAGACCACGTTTCAGGTGCCAGCGGGTGGACGACTGGGCCAGGCCGGGCAAAAACCCAGCCGGACCCGGCCTTTTCAAGCCGCATCCGCGCCTCAAAAAAGTTCTTCTCACGAATTCAAGCACCAGCCTATTGACGCTCACCCCTCAAAGAACGCATCAAATGCGGCAAGCGCTTCTGCGCCGTAAATCATGGAAGGTCCACCGCCCATATAGACTGCCACACCAATGGTCTCCATCACCTCTTCCCGGGTGGCTCCGTATTTGGCTGCCGCTTTTGAATGATAGGCCAGGCAGCCATCACAGCGGGCAGCAATGCCGATCGCGAGCGCCATGAGCTCCTTTGTCTTCGAATCGAGCGCTCCCGCCTTGATTGCGGCTCTCGCGACCTCGTGGAAGCCTTTCGCCACGCCGGGAATACCGCCTCGCAGCTCGCCCATACGGGCGTCGGTCTGCGAAATGAAAGCTTGCCAATCGGATACGGACATTTGATCTTCTCCATGAAATTGAATGCCTCAGGGCATAAGTTTCAGTTTATTGAAACTAAAGATCCGCTCCTTGATTTTCCTCAAGTGCTGGCCGAAAAGCGGCACCATACCGTTCACCGGCGTCCGTCCGGCCACTTCCTTCAGGAGACCTTCGATGCCAATCGCCGTCTGGTGCATCTTGATCGCCGCTATTCTGCCCATTGCCGCAGTATTTCCGGCCAAGCTCAGCAAGGATTTCGACAACGCCAAGCCGCGCGATCCAAACTATTGGAAGGACGGTTTCCGTGCCCGCGCCCAGAGCGCACAGGCCAACGGCTTTGAAGCCTTTCCGTTTTTCGCGGCCGCGGTGATCGTTGGGCTGGGACAGGGTGGTGATACTGTCTGGATCGACAGGCTGGCGGAACTCTTTATCGGCCTCCGGATCATTTACACCCTGTGCTACTGGACCGACCGGGCCACGCCGCGCTCTCTCGCCTGGATCGCGGGCTTTGCCGCAACCCTCGCGATTTTCACTAGCCCCGTCTGGAGCTGAGCCGTCCCCAGCTCTTCCTCAGCCCGCGATTGCCCGAAAGCTGCGAATAAGAGACAGTGCGCCAACCAGGGAATCAGCCGCACATGCCAGCTTCGCAGCCGCAACTCGCGGACAAACACAACCTCACAAACATGACTGGTCCGCGGGATGTCCTGCGCGATATCTTCGGCTATCCGGATTTCCGCGGAAGACAGGCAGAAGTCGTCGAAACGCTGGTCAGCGGCAAGGATGCGGTTGTCCTGTTTCCGACCGGAGCCGGCAAGTCTCTCTGCTTCCAGATCCCTGCACTCTGCCGGCCTGGCGTCGGCATCGTGATTTCGCCTCTGATCGCCCTGATGAAGGATCAGGTCGGTGCGCTTGAGGCGGCGGGTGTCAAAGCGGCTGCGCTGAACTCCTCTCTCTCGGCCGAAGAGCAGGAGGCAGTGCGCGCCAAGGCACGCTCCGGCGAGTTGAAACTTCTCTACGTGACGCCAGAAAGGCTTGCGACGGAAGGCTTCCGGCGGTTTCTCGACACGCTCCAGATCGCGCTCTTTGCAATTGATGAGGCCCATTGCGTCAGCCAATGGGGCCATGACTTCCGGCCCGAGTACTTGTCTTTGACCACGCTGGCAGAACGCTATCCAGGCGTGCCGCGTGTCGCACTGACGGCAACCGCCGATCCGCATACCCGCGAAGACCTGATTACCCGCCTTAAACTGGAAAGCGCCGAGGTTTTCTCGACAAGCTTCGACCGGCCTAACATCCGCTATGAAATCGTCGAGCGGACCAACCAGCGCCAGCAGCTGCTCGACTTCCTGACGCGCCACAAGGACGAAAGCGGCATTGTTTACTGCCTCTCCCGTGCCAAGGTGGAAGAGATTGCGGAGTGGCTGTGTTCCAAGGGTATCCGAGCTCTACCCTATCACGCGGGGCTCGCACCGGATATCCGGTCCGCCAATCAGGACGCCTTCCTGCTGGAAGAAGGGCTTTGCCTGGTCGCGACCGTCGCCTTTGGGATGGGCATCGACAAGCCGGACGTGCGCTTCGTCGCGCATCTGGACCTGCCCTCCTCTGTTGAGGCCTATTACCAGGAAACGGGGCGCGCCGGGCGTGACGGCGCGCCGTCCGAGGCCTGGATGGCCTATGGTATGGCCGACATGGTTCAACGCCGCCGCATGATCGCGGAAGGCGATGCGCCGGACGAGATCAAGCGCGCTGAAAACGCCAAGCTGAACGCGCTTCTCGGTATCTGCGAAACCTCCGGCTGCCGCCGACAGGCCCTTCTGGCCCATTTCGGCGAGACCTATCCGCAGCCCTGCGGCAATTGCGACACCTGCCTTTCCCCGGTCGAGACCTGGGACGGCACGCAGGCGGCACAAAAATTCCTCTCCGCCGTCTACCGAACCGAGCAGCGCTTCGGCACCGGCCACATCATTGATGTGCTGCTTGGCAAGGAAACCGAAAAGACAGCCCGTTTCGGCCACACCTCGCTCTCGGTCTATGGTATCGGCCAGGAACACTCGCCCAAGGTCTGGCAATCGGTCGCCCGGCAGCTGGTCGCCGCCGGTCTGATGGATGTCGACCACGCCAATTTCGGCGCCCTTGTCCTGACCGAGGACACAAGAGCCGTTTTCCGGGGCGAGCGGCAGGTTCTGCTGCGCAAGGACCGCGCCGCTGCAAGTCTCAGGAAAACCCGCGGCGAACGCTCCGCGTCCCTCGCCGATGACCTCGACCATGAAGACCGCCAGCTCTTTGAACAGCTCCGCCGCCTCAGGACGAGACTCGCAAAAGAGAACGAAGTGCCGCCCTATGTGGTGTTTCCCGATGCTACACTGGCAGGGATCGCCAAGGCGCGCCCCGGCACCTACACCGCGCTTCTCGCCGTTTCCGGCGTTGGCCAGTCGAAGCTGGAGCGCTATGGCAAGGACTTCATTGAAGCTGTCGAGGCGTTTGAAAGCTCGCTCTGAGGCAGGCCAGCTTCAATCCGGCCAGACGTTGGCATTTTCCTCAAAGTCCGGGCGCTGGGGGTTTACGACACAGAACCGGTGACCGCTCGGGGCTTGCATGACCACCCAGGTTTTACAGGCGCCGGCCTCGACCGCACCCAGCTTCTTCAGCCGGGCAACCTCTGCTGGAACGTTATCCGTCTCGATGTCGATATGAACCCGCGGCTCGTGCTCGACCGATTGCAGCAGCACCCGCATTTCTCCGGCCGGACCTATTAGATCCCGGTATTTCGGATCCTTCGCTCCCTCTTCCCGGTTGCGGCCAAGCGCACTGGTCCAGAACGTCTCGTGACGCTCCAAGTCACCATCCTTGCAATCGATGACCAGACAGGCCAAGCGGCTCTTGTGCATCTTCCTCTCCTACTCCGGAAGGTGGCAGACGGCCTCGATGTTGTGCCCATCCGGATCGAGAACAAAGGCCCCGTAATAGTTCTCATGATAGTGAGGCCGCAGGCCCGGGGCGCCGTTGTCTTTCCCGCCGGCAGCCATGGCAGCCTCGTAGAACGCGTCGACAAGGGCGCGGCTTGCAGCAGTGAAAGCCACATGCACGGGGAGATTCAACGCTTTCTGTCCACCAATCCAGAACTCCGGCTTGTCCGCTCCATAGCCGCAATAAGAGATGCTGCCGGTTTGTGCCGGCCCCACTTCCACCAGCGCCTTGATACCGAGCGGCGCGAGCGCCTTGTCATAAAAGGCTTTGGCCGCGGCATAGTCCGACACTTCAAAACCCACGTGATCGAGAATCGGCATGATTGAACAGCTCCCTGAAAGCCAAGGAACAAATAAAGAACATAAGTTGAGAGAGCGCAAGCAAAAGATGCAAGCTGCGAAATCGGCCCGTTCTTCAGGGGCATTCTGACCGCAAGAGCGCTTGAAACACACAGGCCGCGGCCCATGTAAGCCTAGGAGTTTCCCTTCAGGGCCCGGTATCTCGGCGCCCTGCCCCCAAGACATTTCAGGAGAGATTCAATGGCTTCTCAAGCTACGATCAAATTTGCCGACGGCCACGAGATCCCGCAGGTTGGCCTGGGGGTCTGGCAGACTCCGAACGACACCGCTGACGCTGCCGTTCAGGCCGCACTTGAGGCAGGGTACCGGCACATCGACACCGCTGCGATCTACGGAAACGAGGAAGGCGTCGGCAAGGGTATCAAGGCCTCCGGCGTTGACCGCAAGGACATCTTCCTGACCACCAAGCTCTGGAATGACGAACAGGGCTACGACTCCACGCTGAAGGCTTTCGATGCAAGCCTGAAGCGCCTCGGCACCGACTATGTCGATCTCTATCTCATTCACTGGCCGAGCCCGCACCGTGAACTCTATCTCGACACCTGGAAGGCTTTCATCAAGCTGAAGGAAGAAGGCCAGGTCAAATCCATTGGCGTGTCCAACTTCTGCCCCGAGCATCTGGAGAAGATCATCGGCGAGACGGGCGTGACGCCTGTCATCAATCAGGTCGAGCTGCACCCCGACTTCCAGCAGACCGAATTGCGCGCCTTCCACGAGAAGCACGGCATCATCACCCAGAGCTGGAGCCCGCTTGGGCGCGGCAAGCTGCTGGAGCATAGTGACGTCGCCGCCATTGCCCGCAAGCATGGCCGCACCGCTGCCCAGGTGGTGATCCGCTGGCATATGGATCAGGGACTGGTCGTCATTCCGAAATCCGCCAACCCGGACCGGATCAAACAGAACTTCCAGGTCTTCGACTTCAAACTTGACGCCGATGACATGGCGACACTCGCCAAACTGGACGATACCGGCAACCGGATGGGCCCGGATCCAATGACGGCAGATTTCTGAGGGGACAAGAAGATGGGAGCAGGCTTTCCGCTTTGTTCCCGGCGCGTCCCGCAGTCCCTGATGGAGCGAAACGGAAGTCCGGGATCTCAATCCGTTTTAGGGTTGAAATACAGGTCCCGGCTCAAGGCCGGGACGGCCCGGCGGAATTGACCGGTTTAAGATAGAAACGCCTCTGACTGAGCGACCTCTCGATCGTCATCCTCGGCCTCGTGCCGAGGATCTATACAAGTCAATGACTGACAGATGGTCGGGACAAGCCCGACCATGACGACCGAAAACAAACTGCTTTTCCATCAAAAAAGGCCACCCAATGGGCGGCCCTTTTCGTTATCTGCATTCGTTCCGAAAAAATCAGACGCGGCGTTCGACCATCATCTTCTTGATCTCGGCAATGGCCTTGGCCGGGTTCAGGCCCTTCGGGCAAGCCTGAGAGCAGTTCATGATGGTGTGGCAGCGGTAGAGGCGGAACGGATCTTCCAGATTGTCCAGGCGCTCGCCGGTTGCCTCATCGCGGCTGTCGATCAGCCAGCGGTAGGCCTGCAGCAGGATGGCCGGGCCGAGGTAGCGGTCGCCGTTCCACCAGTAGCTCGGGCAGGAGGTGGAGCAGCAGGCGCACAGGATACACTCGTAAAGGCCGTCCAGCTTGGCACGGTCTTCATGAGACTGGCGCCATTCCTTTTCCGGAGCTGGGGAAACGGTCTTCAGCCACGGCTCGATCGAGCGGTGCTGCGCATAGAAGCGGGTGAGATCCGGCACCAGATCCTTGACCACCGGCATATGCGGCAGCGGGTAGATCTTGACCACGTCGCCAGCAACCTCTTCCGCGCCCTTGGTGCAGGCGAGGGTGTTGGTGCCGTCGATGTTCATTGCGCAGGACCCGCAGATGCCTTCACGGCAGGACCGGCGGAAGGTCAGCGTCGGGTCGATCTTGTTCTTGATATAGATGAGCCCGTCGAGAACCATCGGCCCGCAATCGTCCATGTCGACGAAATAGGTATCAACCCGCGGGTTGCGGCCATCATCCGGGTTCCAGCGGTAGATCCGGTATTCCCTGAGGTTGGTCGCGCCGGCAGGCTTTTCCCAAACCTTGCCTTCCGTCACCTGGGAGTTCCGGGGAAGCGTCAGCTGAACCATGTTTCTCGCTCCGCGTTGGGGCCCTTGTTTCGCGTCCGGGCCACATTCTTCCAGTGTTCAGGCAGCCAGCTCGAACACGGTGTTGTCTTCTGTTCCGCCGGCGGCGCGGTAACCGAGGTCTTCAAGCACCTTGGTGCAGTCCTCGGCCCAATGAGGCCGGCAATTTGTTTCAAGCATTACGACCCGGGGCCACATGTGCCTTTCCGCTGTGCGCAGAAACGGCAGAACCACGCGGTCCTCAAAGCCTTCAACGTCGACCTTCAGCACATCCACCCGGCTGAGGCCTGCCTCGCGCACCAGATCGGCGAGCGGACGGACAGGCACGTCCCTCGGGCTCCAGTTTCCGGCCCATTCTCCCGTGGTCAGTTCCGGCACCAGGGTGGCAAAGCCACAGTTGGATGGCTCGGACCAGAGTTGCAGCGAGCCTTCGGCATCTCCTACGGCCACCTCTGCCACCTGGATCTCGCTCTCCAGGCCATTGGCCCGAAGGTTGAACCCCAGCTTGGCTGCCGTGTCCGGATTGGCCTCGACAGCCAGAACGCACGCACCGCGGGAAGCAGCAAACAGGCTATAGCTGCCGATATTCGCGCCCACATCCAGAAAGACCGATCCGGCCTTCAGATAGGGGTGCAGCAGCTTGTGCTCGGCCCGTTCAGGCAGGCGGCCCTTGGCCAGGATCTTGCGGTCATCATAGTTCTGACCGGGATAGATCCGGAACTTCAGGCCGTCCGCTTCCGTGTCGTAGGGGCCGGAAAACGCCCAGGCGGCCAGAGACCTTATGCGCTTTCGCAGGGAGGCGGACAGATCGTGACGATCCGCCAGCTTCCACGCAGCGCGGACCAGTCCTTCGGCCTTGTAGGTACCGAAGGGACTGACCGTATCCGTCAGGGCCGCATGTGCGCTCACCAGCCTGCCGCTCCTTAGTAGACGCGCGCTTTCGGCGCGATCTTCTTCGGGTCGATGCCGCCGTCTTCGTGCTTGGTCAGCGGGTCAAGCACCACTGGACGGTAATCCAGCTTCACTTCGCCGCTTTCGCTCACCCAGGACAGGGTGTGCTTGCGCCATTCGTCGTCGTTACGGCCACCGAGCGGACCATCCTTGTAGTCCTCGCGGGCATGGGCGCCACGGCTTTCCTTGCGGGCTTCCGCGCCATAGACCGTGGTGATGGCGTTAGCCATCAGGTTTTCCAGCTCCAGCGTTTCCACCAGGTCGGAGTTCCAGATCATCGACCGGTCAGAGACCTTGAGATCCTTCAGCTCGCCCCAGATGGCGCTCATGCGCTTGCAGCCCTGCTCCAGGCTTTCCTGGGTGCGGAACACGGCAGCGTCTTCCTGCATGGTGCGCTGCATCTTGTCGCGCAGATCCGCGGTCGCGATCGAGCCGTTTGCATGACGCAGACGGTCGAAGCGGTCCATGATCTTTTCGCAGGAGGCTTCGTTCGGAGCCGGGACCGGCGTCTTGGGATCGACGACTTCCGCAGCGCGGATGGCAGCTGCGCGGCCGAAGACCACAAGGTCGATGAGCGAGTTGGAGCCAAGACGGTTTGCACCGTGAACGGACGCGCAGCCTGCCTCACCAACAGCCATGAGGCCCGGCTGGATGCGGTTCGGGTTTGCCCCGTCCGCGTTCAGCACTTCGCCCCAATAGTTGGTCGGAATGCCGCCCATGTTGTAATGCACGGTCGGAAGAACCGGGATCGGCTCCTTGGTCACGTCCACGCCCGCGAAGATCTTCGCGGATTCGGAAATGCCCGGGAGACGCTCTGCCAGCATGGCCGGATCCAGGTGATCCAGATGCAGGAAGATGTGGTCCTTGTTCTTGCCAACGCCGCGGCCTTCGCGGATTTCCATGGTCATGCAGCGGGACACGACGTCACGCGATGCCAGGTCCTTGGCGGAAGGCGCATAGCGCTCCATGAAGCGCTCGCCTTCGGAGTTGACGAGATAGCCGCCTTCCCCGCGTGCGCCTTCGGTGATCAGGCAGCCCGAGCCGTAGATGCCGGTCGGGTGGAACTGAACGAATTCCATGTCCTGCAGCGGCAGGCCCGCACGGGCCACCATGCCGCCGCCATCACCGGTACAGGTGTGGGCGGAGGTTGCCGAGAAATAGGCGCGGCCGTAACCGCCGGTGGCCAGAACGACCATCTTGGCGGTGAAACGGTGAATAGTGCCGTCGTCCAGGTTCCACGCGATCACGCCCTGGCAGACACCGTCTTCGGACATGATCAGGTCGAGCGCAAAGTACTCGATGTAAAACTCGGCGTTGTTGCGCAGGGACTGGCCATAAAGCGTGTGCAGGATGGCGTGGCCGGTGCGGTCAGCCGCGGCGCAGGTGCGCTGTACGGGGGGGCCATCACCGTAGTTCTGCATGTGGCCGCCGAACGGGCGCTGATAGATGCGGCCGTCTTCGGTCCGCGAGAACGGCACACCATAGTGTTCCAGCTCATACACGGCCTTCGGCGCTTCGCGGGCCAGATACTCCATGGCGTCGGTGTCGCCAAGCCAGTCGGAGCCCTTCACCGTGTCGTACATGTGCCATTCCCAGCAGTCCGGCGTCATGTTTTTCAGGGAGGCGGCAATACCGCCCTGAGCGGCCACCGTGTGCGAGCGGGTCGGGAAAACCTTGGTGATACAGGCCGTGCGCAGGCCCTGCTCGGCCATGCCGAGCGTGGCGCGCAAGCCGGCACCGCCAGCGCCGACCACCACCACATCATGGGTGTGTTCGACGAATTCATAGGTCTTGGCCATTTAAATCAGCCTCCAAAGCCGAGCTTGAGCACGGCGAAGGCCGAGCCGAAGCCCATCAGGGCACAGAAGAAGGTGTTGGCCATCAGGGCCAGAACCTTGGTGCCTTCGGAATGAACGTAATCCTCGATGATCACCTGCATGCCGAGCTTCATGTGATAGATGCCGGAGACGATCATCAGGAGCATCAAGGTCGCGATCAGCGGATTGCCAAGACAGGCCCGGACCTCTTCATAGGTCGAGCCCTGCAGCGAGATCACGAGAATGACGAAGAAGGAAATCAGGAACACGTTGGCGAAAGCGGTCACACGCTGGCGCCAGAAGTGATCTGTCCCTTCCTTGGCAGAGCCAAGGCCACGGACCTTGTTCAGAGGGGTGCGCATATCAGTCATGTCAGTCTCCCTCAGCGGACCGCGTAGCCGATGATCCAGAGGATCAGGGTCAGGCTGACGGAACCGATAATGGTCGCACGGGCCAGCCACTCACGGGCTTCGCGTCCAAAGCCGGCGCCCATGTCCCAGATGAAGTGGCGCAGACCGCCAATCATGTGGTGAACCAGCGCCCAAGTGTATCCGAACAGAACGAGACGGCCGATGATGGAGCCAAAAATCCCGTTCACGAAGTCGAAGTAGGACGGGCCAGCAGCCGCTGCGATAAGCCACCAGGCCAGCAGCACCGTCCCGAAATACAGTGCGCCGCCGGTGATACGGTGCACGATCGACATGACCATCGTCAGGATCGGCTTGTAGATCTGAAGATGGGGCGACAGCGGGCGGTTACCCCGCAGGTCGGCATTCGACATGGAATATCTCTCCCTACGACGCCAAGCTTACGTTTACGTAAGCGTAAGCAATTTCAAGGCGTTGTCTAGAAGCGTTCTAGCGCCAACGTCCACGTTCGTCAAAGCATCCTATGGAAGAATGTTAAATGACTTTCCCGGCAAATAGGCGAAAAAGTTCTCAACCAGCGCTTAATGACCTCTCATCCGCCTGCCATTTTGCTGATTTGCCAGCAAAAATAGGAATAAAAACGAGAACCTTCCGTATACGTCAAGGGTACAATCAAGCGCGTGCTAAATTCAGCCGAAGATCGACCATCCGGTTTCCCTGGCGAAGATCTCCATGGCTTCGGTTCCGAGTTTTGAGTTGCCATAGCTGTTGAGGCCCGGAGACCAAACGGCGACGGAGCCCCTTCCCGGCGCAATCACCAGAATGCCGCCGCCAACACCGCTCTTGCCCGGAAGGCCGACCCGGAAGGCAAAATCTCCGGATCCGTCGTAGTGGCCGCAGGTCATCATCAAGGCGTTGATGCGCCGCTTCCTCTCCCGCGATACCAGCGAGGGCGCGCCTGCCGTGTCCAGAAGAAACCTGCCCGCCAGCGCCAGCTGCTCGCAGGTCATCTCAATGGCGCATTGATGACAGTAAGTGCCAAGCACCAGATCAGGATTGTTCAGCAGATTGCCATGGGACCGCATGTAATGCGCAAGCGCGAAGTTCCTGTGCGCTGTCTCCAGTTCGGACTTCGCCACAGCTTCATTGATGTGGATGTCGTCCTGATCCGATGCCGCCCGCACAAATCGAATCAGCGCGCCCAGCGCCTCCCGGGGGCTGGCGGATCCCAGGAACGTGTCCGTGGTGACAAGAGCTCCCGCGTTGATGAAGGGATTGCGCGGAATGCCCTTCTCCCGCTCCAGGAGCAGGATGGAATCAAACGATTGCCCGGATGGCTCCCGGCCGACCCGGCGCCAAAGCGCTTCCCCAACCTGACCAAGCGCCAGAGCGAGAACGAAGACCTTGGAAATGGACTGAATGGAAAAGGGCGTCCGTGCATCACCCGCCGAAAAGAGCTGCCCGTCCGCCGTGGACACGCTGATGGCAAACTGATCCGGGTCGACCTTCGCCAGCTCAGGAATGTAGTCTGCCACCTTGCCTCGGTCTTCCGCGCCGAGAGCCCTTGCGGCAATGTCTTCCAGAAGGTCCTGCATAACCCCGTCTTCTCCATGTTCACGCAAGGTGAGCAGGCTCTATCAAGCCAGCGGGGACAGTGTCACGCCTTTTCCCGCATTCAGCTCAGACGTCGCGCCTGAATCCGCTTGAAGAGATGCATCATGAAGATGGTGGCGAAGATCGGCGTGATCAGATTGAGGATTGGCACAGCCAGCAGGGCAGCAATCACAAGACCACCCATGAACACGGTGGAGCCATGCGCCTTGCGCAGGCGCCGCGCCTCTTGCGGCGGCATGAAGCGGTTGGCCGCGAACTCGAAGAACTCCCGGCCAAGCAGATAGCCGTTCACCAGGAAAAACGCGACCAGGTTGATCCCCGGGATCAGCAGCAACAAGAGGGCGAAAAGGTTGCCGAGAATAACCACGCCCGTGAATTTCAGCGCCAGTATGATGGAGGGCAGAACAGGCATGGCCTTGCCCGGAAGATCCATCGGATAGTCGGTCCGCTCCACGATGTCGGCGATGTCGTCCTGAAACAGGCCCGCAAACAAAGCGGAAACCGGCGCGATGAGAAACCCGAGGCCAATAAAGGCCCCTATGCCGGTGAGGATGGACAGAACCGTGTTGAGCCAGGGGTAAGGCAGGTCCACGAATCCCGCCACCAATCCCTCAAGCAGGATCCAGATGACAAGCAGAACGGCCAGCGTGAATCCAAGCAGCTTCCAGAAAATAGCCCGGAATTGCGGTTCGAACACCTGGGACATGGCGCGGGAGGCGGCTTGGAACATCTGCAAAATCCGGAACAGTACAAAGGCTTGTGAGAGATAGGACCCAGGGGTGGGCTGCACAAGGGTTACCAGTCAACCAGGGTGGGAGCAGACCTCTTTCATCTTCTATTGGTTGCAGTTCCATCAAATGCTACTCTTGAGCAAAGCTCTGGGAGGAGACCGACATGGCGCAAGACAGCAATGCCGCGGATATTTTCCGCTTTGAATGGGGCATCTACCGCAAGATCACTGCCGCAGATCTGTTCCGTCACTCGGAGGTTTCCCGTTTGCTGGAGCGCGAGCTGACAAGGCGTTTTCCGCAGCCCATCCGGTTTTTGGAGCTCGCCTGCGGAGACGCGAGCCTTGCAAGCACCCTGCTCCGCCGGCGGCCGACCGAGTCCTATCGCGGCATCGACCTTTCCTCCCTGGCGCTGGATCTGGCGCGGGCCAACATGGCCAATACCGGGTTTGACGTATGCTTTGAGGAAACGGACATGCTGTCTGCCCTTGAAGGGCTGCGTGAGCCGGCCGATGTGATCTGGTGTGGTCTGTCGCTTCATCACCTGACGCTGGCCGGCAAACAAAGTCTGTTTTCCGCCGCGCGCAATGCTCTCAAGCCTGGCGGGATAATGGGGCTTTATGAACCCATTCTGCCCGACCAATCGGAACGCCTGAGCTTCATGGACAAGATTGCGGAGGATCTGCGCTCTGCCTGGGGCGTGCTGGCCCCAAGTGAGTTCGACCATATGTGGCGTCACATCCGCCAGTTCGACTTCCCGGAAACCCTGACCGGCTGGAAGAGCCTGGGTCTATCCGCCGGTTTTACGGATGTTCTAGATCTTTATCATCTGGCCAGTCCCATGCCCTGCGCCCTGCTGATCTATGAGACCCCTCAGCCAAGCTAAGCCGGAAGTTCTCCGCTGTTCAGTTTGGCAAGATTTTTACCCATCTTGGCAATCACGCCAATCACGCAACAGGCGGGCGGGCGGCTACATCTTCCGGGCAGGATCAAACAGGAGCCCGGAAAAATGTCTGCCGTCACCGAAATACCCGCAGCCCCCAGTGATATTGCCCGGGAGCATTTCTCAGCCGAATTCACCTTTGAAACCGATTGCTGGGATGTTCATGATGCGCTTGAGAAGGGCGCCGACTTCGTGCTGCTGGACGTGCGCAGCCCGGCCCTGTTCGCTAAGGGGCATGTGCCCGGCGCCATCAACCTGCCCCATGGCAAGCTCATCCGCTCCAAGCTGGCCGCATGGCCAGAAGATACTCTATTCGTGACCTATTGCGCCGGTTCCCATTGCAACGGCGCAGCCAGAGGCGCGCTGCGGCTGGCCGGACTGGGCCGCCCGGTCAAGATCATGGCAGGCGGCATCACCGGCTGGCTGGACGAAGGTTTCGAACTGGCAATCATCGAAGTATGAAAGGGGGGGCGTTTTCGTCCGTCTGCCAAAGGGATCAGAACCTAGTCCGGGCCCTCAGCGCCTGGGTCAGGGTGCCCTCATCGAGGTAATCGAGCTCGCCGCCGACCGGCACGCCATGAGCAAGGCGTGTGACGCTTACGTTCAGGCCCGCCAGCTGGTCCGTGATGTAATGGGCCGTGGTCTGGCCCTCGACCGTGGCATTGATCGCCAGGATCACTTCACTGATATCACCGCTCTGACAGCGCTCGATCAGGGAAGCAATGTTGAGATCTTCCGGCCCGACCCCATCCAGCGGCGACAGGTTGCCGCCGAGGACATGATATCGGGCGTTGATGGCGGCAGCCCGCTCCAGCGCCCAAAGGTCAGCGACATCTTCCACGACGACCAGAACGGTCTGATCCCGTTTCGGGTCCGAGCAGATCGCGCAAGGGTCGGAGGTGTCGACCGTGCCGCAGGTGGAGCAGACGCCGATCTTTTCGACAGCAACACCCATGGCCTCGGCCAGAGGAACCAGCAGCTGGTCTTTCTTCTTGATCAGATGCAGCGCGGCACGGCGCGCCGACCGGGGTCCGAGGCCCGGCAGCTTGCTCAGGAGCTGGATCAACCGCTCGATTTCAGGACCGGCAACCTTGTTCTGCGCCATCGGCTTACATCTTCACATTCGGGAACCCGCCCTCACCCGGGCCTGTTGGCCCGACCTCTCCCCCGCCGGGGAGAGGTTGATTGGCGCAAGCCTCGCGGCCTGTTTCTCTTCGCCCCTTCAAGGGGAGAAGGTGCCCCGGAGGGGCGGATGAGGGGTGTTGTTTAAAGGATCAGAACGGCAGCTTCATGCCCGAGGGCAGGCCCATGCCGCCCATGAGTTCCTGGGTTTTTTCCTGCATCAGGGTTTCGGCCTTGATCCGCGCTTCGTTGTGAGCTGCGATGATCAGGTCTTCCAGGATCTCCACGTCGTCTTCCTTGAACAGCGACGGGTCGATCTTCAGGCTGCGGATTTCGCCTTTGCCGGCAATGGTGATCTTGACCAGCCCGCCGCCAGACGTGCCTTCGGTCTCGATGTTGGCGAAAGCTTCCTGCAGGGAGCCCATCTTCTCCTGCATCTGCTTGGCCTGCTTCATCATCTTGAGGAAATCCATGATCTCCGCTCCTGTCAGTTCATGTGTTGAAGGATCCGCCCCGGGCTCCGCCTGCCTGATATAGGCGGCGGGTTGCCGTTTGCGAATCAGAATTCGTCCGGATCGTCCTCGCCCAGCGCTTCGCCCAGAAGCGGATCAGCCAGAACCGTTTCCTCCTCCTCGCTGACCTGAACGCGCACGTCCACGATCTTCGCGCCGGGGAACTGGCTGAGCAGTGCCGCGACCGTCGGATGCGAGCGGGCGTCGGACAGGAGCTGCTCCTGATTGGCCTCGCGCTCCTCGTGGATCGTCGGGCGGCCATGGGTGCGGCTGACGCTGACGATCCAGCGCATGCCCGTCCATTCGGTCAACTTGCGGCCAAAGTCGCCGGCCAGATCCGCTGGCGCATCCTCCGTCGGCTGGATCTCGATGCGGCCCGGCTCGAACTTGACGAGACGCATCTGCCGCTCGATCGATACCTTCATCGGGATATCGCGTTTTTCAGAGGCGAGTGCCGCACAGTCCTGCAAGTTTGCAAGGGCCACCGCTGGCCGGGCCTGTTGAGCCGGTTGCGGCGCGGGCCGGGAAACGGCCTGCGTCATCGCAGCTGCCCCGCCGCCGGAAATGGCCTGAAGCCGTGGGCGGCCATCCCCGGATGGCCCCATAGCGGAAGGCCCGCCGCCACCGGAGCCGCCCTGACCTGAAGGCGCACCACCGCCTGTAGGCACCAAGGTGCCATTGCGCAACATGGCCAGCGCTTCGCCCGGATCGGGCAGGTCAGCGGAATAGGCCAGCCGGACCAGAACCATATCGGCAGCGGCCAGCGGCTTCGGCGCAGCCTGGACTTCCTGGATGCCCTTCAGGAGAATCTGCCAGGCCCGGGAAAGAAGCCGCATGGACAGCTTTCCGGCGAATTCCGCGCCGCGCACCCGTTCCGTCTCCGTCACGGACACATCGTCGCCCGCCTTGGGCACGACCTTCATGCGGGTGACGAGATGGGTGAAATCGGCAAGGTCCGTCAGCACGACAGCCGGGTCTGCGCCAACGGCATATTGCTGCGCCAGCTCGTCCATGGCTTCGGCAATCCGCCCGGCCATGACGTGGCCGAAAAGATCGATCACCCGCGCCCGGTCCGCAAGGCCCAGCATCTGACGCACGTCCGCCGCCTCGATAGCGCCAGCGCCATGGGCCATGGCCTGATCCAGCAGGGACAGGGAATCACGGGCAGAGCCTTCGCCGGCCCGGGCAATCAGCGTCAGCGCCTCATCGGAAATGGTGATCTGCTCCGCATCGGAAATACGCCGCAGGAGGCCAATCAGCTTGGGCTGCTCGATCCGGCGCAGGTCGAACCGCTGACAGCGGGACAGGACCGTGACCGGAACCTTACGGATTTCCGTGGTCGCAAAAATGAACTTCACATGCTCCGGCGGCTCTTCCAGCGTCTTCAAGAGACCGTTGAAGGCGGCGTTCGAGAGCATGTGCACTTCGTCGATGATGTAGACCTTGTAGCGGGCCGTCGCCGGACGGTAGCGGGCCGCGTCCGTGATCTCGCGGATATCATTGATACCCGTGTGCGAAGCCGCATCCATCTCGATCACATCGACATGACGGCCTTCCATGATTGCCCGGCAATGGGTGCCTTCCTGGGTAAGACGCACCGTCGGCCTGTCCGCCTCGCCCGGAACCTCGTAATTGAGACCGCGCGCCAGAATGCGGGCGGTGGTGGTCTTGCCCACACCGCGCACCCCGGTCAGCATCCAGGCCTGAGCAATACGGCCCGTATCGAAAGCATTTTCCAGGGTTTGCACCATGGGTTCCTGCCCAACCAGATCCTCAAAGGTCTGGGGCCGGTACTTGCGGGCGAGAACCCGGTAGGCGCTGTTCTGCGGGGCGGCGGCAGGTGCCGCGTCTCCAGCAGGCGGAAAGGCGATATCATCCATGGCGCGCACCTTACCGTTTTTTGCAAAGCCCTGTCGCGGGGCTGGAGGATTTTTTTAGCCCCTGAGCAGCGGTTTATCCAAAGCGCAGCACGAGGCAAACGCCGGGCATGCGGACGCCCTGCTTAGGCAACGCTTCGTAATGTGAGGAAGAAGGTGGGAGGCTGGACGGTGACCCGCGCCAAAATCTCGTTAGGGCTGCTTCCTTCCGGACCTGACCCGGTTGGCGAGTGGTACGTCCACGCCAACCTCCCGAGCGCCTTATATCAGGATGAGCGGGGGTCTTGGCAAGAGGGATGGGCGTATTTCATGGTCGAAGGCGGGAAAAGGCCGGAATTCCGCCAAAATGGCAAGTTCACACGCTCCTGTTTTCCTCGCCGTCTCAGCTTTTTTCAGGGCTGGATCAAGCGGGAAAGTTGCAGCAGCGGAAATGCAATCCTGTCAGAAGTGATAAGTTGTCTCGCATTTCCGGCAATTCCTGTTGTACCTTCCTCTCGAAGTTTTTTACTGGCGGGTCCCCCCATGAAGGCATTCGATATCAATCCGCGGCTTGAAGGCGACAGCCTGTTTGTCGCCGACCTTCCCCTGTGCGCCGTGCGCCTGATGAAGGACGCGAACTATCCCTGGCTGATGCTCATCCCCCGCCGCGGCGACCTGATAGAGATCATCGATCTGTCCGACGACGACCAGTTACAGCTGATGCGGGAGGTAGCGCTCACAAGCAGGATCCTGAAAGCCGCGACCGATTGCGAGAAGATCAACGTGGGCGCCATTGGTAACATGGTCTCTCAGCTTCATGTGCATGTGGTCGCAAGGTTCCGCGACGATGCTGCCTGGCCCGCACCTGTCTGGGGCGCCGTGCCCTCCATCGCCTATGAAGGCGGCAAGGCCGAACGCCTGATCAGCACCCTGCAAGACGCCTTCAACGCCTGAGATTTCAAGCCAGATCCATTTCATTCAGGATATCCAGCCATGACCGCAGGACAGGACGGGCTGCACCGTTCGCCCCATATCATGAGTTTCATCGACAATACTCTGGACCGCCAGTCTGCTCTGCGCACGGATGCGGCCTGGTTGCGCGGCCGGTTCACCCGGCCCGACGCCGGTGTCGTTCTGCTGACACCAACACAGATTGTGCTGAACGCGGACGAGCCGCCCTCCATCCGTCATCGCCCGGAAAAGGCTCTGGTCCTGGGCGCAAAGCGGGAGGAAATGGTGTTTCTCGGCGAAGAGCCGGATGGCACACGCCCCTTATTTGCAGCCGCCCTGACCAAAAGCGAAGAGGACATTGAGGCCCTTCCAAATGTGACGGGCATCGATTTGCGCACTCTGGCGCTTCAAGGCCTGCTGCCGAGCGAGGATATCAGCGCGCTTGCCCAGGCCCGCGCTATGGTTCACTGGCATCAGTCACACAAGTTCTGCTCCCGCTGCGGTCATGCTTCCGTGATGGCGGAGGGCGGCTACCGGCGTGACTGCCCGTCCTGCGGCAGCCAGCACTTCCCGCGCACCGATCCCGTTGTGATCATGCTTGTCACCCATGGTGACAAGGCCCTGCTTGGCCGTCCGCCGCGCCTTGCCCCCGGCATTTTCACCACGCTGGCCGGTTTCATGGAGCCGGGCGAAACCATTGAGCAGGCCGTCCGCCGCGAAACCATGGAAGAGGCCGGCATCTCAGTTGGAGACGTCAAGCTCGTTGCCAACCAGCCATGGCCCTTCCCGGCCAATCTCATGCTCGGCTGTACCGGCGAAGCGACTTCCACGGAAATCAACATGGACGATGACGAGCTGGAGGCCTGCCGCTGGTGCCCGCGCGAGGAAGTCCAGCAGATGATTGATGGCACGCATCCCGCAGGGGACCGGGTGCCACCTCCCATCTCCATTGCCTATCAGCTGATTTCCGGCTGGATCAACGGACACTATTGACCCGCAGAGATAGCCCCTTGCAGCACCGGAGCGCTTCATGAGCCTATGTGTCTATCTCACCCACCCGCAGGTGATGATTGATCCGGAGATTCCGGTGCCGGACTGGGGTCTTTCGGAGCTGGGCCGCAAGCGCGCGGCCCTGGCTCTGCTCCAGCCTTGGGCAGATGCGATCCATCTCGTGATCTCCAGCGAGGAGCGGAAGGCCATCGAGACGGCAGAGATCTTCGCAAGCGGGCACAACCTGGCCGTCACCATCGAAGAAGGTCTGCACGAGAACGACCGCTCCGCGACCGGGTTCCTGCCACCAGAGGAATTCGAGCAGGTGGCCGATCAGTTTTTTGCCAATCCGACTGAAAGTATTCGCGGCTGGGAGACGGCAGAAGATGCGCAGACCCGCATTGTCTCGCGGGTGATCGAATGCCTGAAAGGTATTCCGCGCGAATTGCCGGTCCTGTTCACCGGACATGGCGGCGTCGGCACCTTGCTGAAATGCCATCTGATGAACACGCCGATTTCCCGCAGACATGATCAGCTTGGCGGCGGCGGATGCTGGTATTCCTTCTCCCGCGATGCCTTGTGGCAGCGCAATGCGGGACCGCTCGACTGGACAGCGCTTTAGGAGCTCCCCGGGGAGACCACGCGGCGTCTCAAGGCCGTGTGTGATAGGCTGCAACGGAATCAGTTCACCGGAGCCCCGTATGCCGAGACGCCTTGCCGCCCTGTTCCTTGCCCTGACCGCTGTCCTTTTTTCCGGCTTTGCCCAGGCAGGTCCGCATGACGCAGCTTTCAAGAGCTTTCTGGAAAACACGGTCGTTCCGGCAGCACGGAAGGCAGGCGTTTCCAGCACGACGTTGCAGCGGGAGCTGAAGGGACTGTCGCCGGACACTAGCCTGCCCGGCCTCGTCGGCCCCGGCGGCAAGGGCGCCCCACCCAAGATCAACTTCCAGGCTGAGTTCCGCGCACCGGCCAATTATTTCAAGGAAAGTGCCTTCAACGCGCTGGCGAACTCCGGCCGGCGGCTGATCCAGAAGCACAGCCGCACGCTGGCCGCATTGGAAAAGCAATATGGCGTTCCGGGCCGCATCGTGGTGGCGGTCTGGGCGCGGGAATCGGGTTATGGAGGTGCAAAGATCCCCTATGATGCGATCCGCGTTCTGGCGACCCGCGCCTTCATGGGTGAGCGCCCGGATTATTTCCTAGGCGAACTGGTGGCGGCTCTTCAAATCCTGGAGCGGGGCGACATCAGCCGTTCGGGCATGAAAAGCTCTTGGGGCGGCGCCATGGGCCAGCCCCAGTTCATGCCCTCCAGCTTTCTGAAGTATGCCGTCGATTTCGACGGTGACGGCCACCGCAACATCTGGGGCTCCGAAGCAGATACGCTCGCCTCGATCGCGCATTACCTATCAGCACACGGCTGGGTGCGCGGCCGGGACTGGGGTTACGAGGCAGTCATTCCGGACAGCGTTTCCTGCACCCGCGAAGGGCCGGATATGCGCCAGCCAGTTTCCAACTGGGTCGCGGAAGGGGTGACCCGCGCCAATGGCAAGCCGTTTCCGGATTTCGAGCTCTCGCGCCCCGGCAACATCCTGATGCCGGCAGGCCGCTATGGCCCGGCCTTCATTGCGACGGAAAATTTCTACGTCATCAAGGAATACAACGAGAGCGACGTCTATGCGCTCTTCATCGGCCACCTGGCTGACCGCTATGGCTCGAATGCCGGGTTCATCACGCCCTGGAAACCGACCCGCGAGACCACCCGTGGTGCCGTCCGGACCTTGCAGCAGGCACTGGAGGCCAAGGGCTATGACGTGGGCGGGACCGATGGCCTGATCGGTTACAAGACGCGCCGCTCCATCGGCAAGGACCAGGAAGCGGGAGGCTATTTCGCCACCTGCTGGGTGGGGTGAGGCTCAGACCCGAGACTTGTCCTCCGGTCCACAGCCGTCAGCTCATCAGATGCAGCACGCCGTTTTCGTCAAAGGCATAGTCGAAGGTGAACCACTTCTTCACCTCGCTGCCGCTTTCGATCCGGAAGGCGGCAATCAGCCGGTCACCATCCGTCTTGACGTAGATCGACCCGTAGACGCTGACGTTGCTGCGCCCCAGAACCCAGATATCGTCAATGATCTTGTTGCGCAGCTTCTCCGTGGGAGACTCGGCAAGCTTGAGCACCTTGTCGGTCAAGCCACGGACGAGCTTCTCGTCCTCGGCCTCCCGGGTCGATCTTTGCAGCTCTGTCGACAAGATCACAGGCCGCTTTCCGCGGCCAGTGCGCCCGAGACGCCCCAGCAGATCCGGGCGCGGGTGGACATGACCTTCCTCGTCCCCTGACGAAATGACAAACGCTCCCGGGTTAACGGCCTGCAGGAAGGCATCCGTGACCTTTTCCGACCCGTGGTGGCAGACCTTCATCAAATCCGCCGAAAACCAGTTCCGCGCTTCCATGATCATCTCGTCATAGATTCCGCTGTCCTCAGGCGGAAACCGGCTTCGGCCCGTGTACCGGGTCAGAAGAAATTTCTCCGCCTTTTCGTTCAGGTCACCGCCGAACAGGACCTTGAATTTCTTGTAGTGCAGCCGCAACAGGACCGAATGGCCGTTCTTGGTTTCACCGTAGCTGCCCAGTTTCCGGAGCCTGGGCTTCCCCGCCGCATCCGGCTCCGCAACCGGTCCGAGGACTTCGATCTGATACAGGCGCCCATCGGAAGGCGCGAAACCGGGCAGCCATGTCCGGCCGTCTTCCTTCTGCCCATGCTCCGTAGACAACATTGAAAAATTGCCGACATTCGGATTTTCCAATGCAGCGCGCATGACCTTCGGGAAAAGAAACCTGCCAGGATCCGCGCCGCCGCCGAAATGCTGCTCAATCTCCTGGCGGCCAAGAGCCAGGTCTTCAGCATATTTGATTCCCGTCTGGGGATCCGCCTTCAGACCACCGATCTTGTCGAACGTGCCTTTGACCGGCCGCTCAACAAGACCGTTGTGATAGACGTGCTTGAAACCAAAGCCCTTGTTTCCGAAGATCTGCTCAAAACCGCCGTAGTGATCCTCATCAGGATGAGTCAGGACCGCCGCGTGAAAGCGGAAGGCATCGTCCTTGTAGCTCTTGAACCGGCCCTTGAGGAACATGGACATATGTTCCGAGATACCGGCATCTATGACGATCACGGCCTCCCCCTCGCCCCGCTCGGGCGTGATCAGCACACAGCCGTCCCCTTGCCCCACATCCAGGAAGACAACCTCTAGGGGCCTGGTTCCGGACGTATGGGCCTTGGGGATGTAAAGCGTCTGCCGCTTGGCGGCATTCTTCGGTGCCCAGATGACCCGCAGCCAGCCATCGGCCTCCTCACCGTCCACATTCAGCCAATCTCCCCAGAGCACCTGAAGGGCCTTGGTCTTGCGGTTTTCCCGGTAGAGATAGGTCTTGACGCTGTTTCCGGTCTTGTCCTGCGGCAGTCCGACAAAACAATGCTGCATCGCCTTTCCCCTTTGAAACGCCTGGCTACATGCAGTGGGCACAAGCTGGCAGAATTAACCTTGCGTTAGCTATCGCCAAGGTGGCATCATCAGAAAACTAACGCAAGAGTGGGCGTCTCAGGCCGCAGGGGAGATCAGCTGATGGCGATCCGGATAGATGGCGAGGAGCGGCGGATTGGACTTGCCTTGTCAGGCGGCGGGTTCCGGGCAGCCGCGTTTCATCTGGGCACCTTCCGCAAGTTGAAGGAACTGGGCCTGCTGGACCGTATCGACCTTTTTTCCTGCGTCAGCGGAGGAAGCATAGCAGGTGCGTTTCTCTGCACCCATTGGGGGCAGCCGGATGTGCTGGACCGTCTTGAGACGTATCTGCGCACCAAGTCGATCGCCATCTCCTCTGTACTCGGCGGCTTTATCAGCCCGTTTTCCACCCGTCTGGAGAAGCTTGCTGACACTTATGAACGCGATCTTTTTGGCACCGCCACTCTTGCCAGCCTTCAGGATGGCCCCCGTATCTATCTCAACGCAACCAACCTGGCCTCTGGCAATATGTTCTTCTTTGTGGCGGGGGGAGGCGCAAATGAAGACATCATGCTGGGAGAACATGAACTCGGACAGGTTCCCGCAAAGACCTACCCAATCTCCAGGGCAGTGGCCGCCTCCTCCGCCTTCCCGCCCGTGTTCCCGCCGCTAACGCTCGACCAGACGATCTTTCCCAACAGCTTGACCGACTACGTCAGCCTGACCGACGGCGGGGTCTATGACAATCTCGGGGTCAATCCCCTGCTGCGCATGGAGCGCAATCACTTGAGCTACGCCATCGTCAGCGACGGCGGAAAGCCCTTCTCGATTGACCCCGATCCGACAGAATCCGGCACAATCGTCCTCAAAGAAGCAATCAACATCCTGATGGAGCAGGTTCGAGGTCTGCAGTTCCAGCGCTTGGAACTGGCCCATGCCGCCGGACGAGGACCGAAGCCTATGTGGTTCTCCATCGACGCGGATGAAAAGGGCAAACTTGCTCAGGATGCCGCCTTCGCATCCTCGATCTCAACCAACCTTAAGGCTCTGACGGAGACCGAGCTAGCCGTACTGACCCGGCACGCCGGAGCACTATGCGAGGCCCGCATCCGAAAATATGCGCCAGAGCTTCTGGGCTAAGGTAGAACAGGTAAAACGTATCAGACGCTCACCACGCCTTCCTTGTCCACGGCCTCCAGCCGGAAGGCAGCCGCCATCAGGGCCTTGGTGTAGTCGGTCTTCGGGTTCCCGAAGATCTCCTCAGATCGGCCTGCTTCCACCACTTTGCCATTCCGCATGACAACCACATCGTTCGCCAGCGCCCGCACGACCTTGAGATCGTGGGAGATGAACAGATAAGCAAGCCCGTGCTTCTGCTGGAGATCCCGCAAAAGATCCACCACCTGGGCCTGAACGCTCATGTCGAGCGCCGAGGTCGGCTCATCGAGCATGACGAATTTCGGCTCCAGCACCATGGCGCGGGCAATGGAAATGCGCTGGCGCTGACCGCCTGAGAACTCATGCGGATAGCGGAAGCGGGTCGAGGAATCGAGCCCGACTTCCTCCAAGGCTTTTGCCACCTTGGCATCACGCTCTTCGGCGCTCAGGCGCGGAAAATGAACCTGAAGTCCTTCGCCGACAATATCGGCGACCGACATGCGCGGGCTCAGTGCCCCAAAGGGATCCTGGAAGACGATCTGCATGTCCCGGCGCAGCGGACGCATATCCTTCCAGCTGCGGGACTGAATCTCATCCCCCCGGAAGGCGATCCGGCCAGTGGAGGAAATCATGCGCAGGATCGCCAGCCCGAGTGTGGTCTTGCCCGATCCGCTTTCCCCGACGATACCGAGTGTCTGCCCTTCCCGGACCTTGATGCCGATGCCGTCGACGGCCTTGACGTGATCCACGGTCTTGCGGAGGAAGCCCCGTTTGATCGGGAACCAGACTTTCAGATCGTCCGCCTGAACCACGACAGGCTTGCTGTCGTCGTGGGCCGGCGGGTTTCCCTTGGGTTCCGCGGCCAGAAGATGGCGCGTGTAGGGATGCTGAGGATTTTCGAAAATATCGGCAACCGGCCCGTGCTCCACGATCTTGCCGCCGGTCATGACACAGACCCTGTCCGCAAATCTCCGGACAATCCCGAGATCATGGGTGATGAAAAGCATGGCGAGGCCCTTGGCCTCCTTCAGATCCTTCAGCAGCTTCAGGATCTGGGCCTGCACTGTGACATCGAGCGCAGTCGTCGGTTCGTCGGCGATCAGCATGTCCGGCTCGTTGGCCAGCGCCATGGCGATCATCACTCGCTGGCGCTGTCCGCCGGAGAGCTGATGCGGATAGGAAGAAAGCCGTGTTTCAGGGTCCCGGATACCGACCTGGGTGAGCAGTTCCAGGACCCGGTTCCGCGCCTGGGTATCGCCCATGCCCCGGTGCACCTTCAACACCTCGGCAATCTGCCGCTCGACAGTGTGGAGCGGGTTCAGCGAGGTCATCGGCTCCTGAAAGATCATCGAGATCTCGTTGCCGCGCACCTTCCTGAGAGCAGGTTCGGATGCCGAAAGCAGGTCCTCCCCCTTGAACAGGATCCGGCCTGAAGGGTGAGACGCCGCCGGGTACGGCAGCAGCTTCAGCACCGACAGGGCCGACACGGACTTGCCCGATCCGCTCTCGCCGACAAGCGCAACGGTCTCGCCCTTATTGATCGTGAAGGAAATGCCATCGACCGCAAGGCTCGTCCGCTCACCCTGGGAAAAGGCGACGGAAAGGTTCTGAACATTAAGGAGCGGGGTGTCGTTCATTTGGGGTATTGCTCCTATGAAAGGCCGAAAGGGGGCGTTCCTATCAGCCCGAGCTTTTTAAGCGGTGCGGGCACCTCAATCCGGCGGTCGTCCGAAACGAAGTGGTCTGCCTTGACGCGAATGGCTGTTGCTAGATGCAGACGATCCGGTAGCCGGACTTTCGCAGACTGAATCTCGGCCAGATCGGCGGCGGTATACATATCTTCCCGCAGAAGCGGCGTCAGTTCGACGAGTTTTCTAAACACCATCAGCTCCAGATACTGCCGTTTCAAGGCAGGTTCCTGTTGACGACGATCTCCCTTGGGCGTCAACACCTCGGCAAGAGCCAGTTCACTTGTCACAGCGCGAAGACTGCCATCTTCGATCCCATAGAACAGACGCCGGGCGTTTTCTGCGCGCTCATCTCCAACCTCGCCTTGCAGCGCCAAGATAAAAACATTCGTGTCCAGATAGAGGAGTGTCATGAGCTAGTTCGAAGACCAAGAATCGCGCTGCATTCGGCTTTCCCGCTCAATATCTTCGGCGGACTTGCGCAAATCATTCGGAACCGAAGCGAAAAGTTCCCTAAGACCGCCTTGTTGAGCGTCGCGATCCGCGTCGGCCGTCTCCAGTGTCACCTTGACCATCGTGCCGTCAGGAATACCCGCGCGCAAGTCTGCGGGCAGCTTCTCTGCCGGATACTGCCGGATAACGACCTTGTTCATCAGAAGCTCCTTCAGCTCACGGCCACATTCTATCACGAATAGCTCTTGCGCGGATCGAAGGCGTCGCGGACGGCTTCGCCGATGAAGATGAGCAGGCTCAACATCAAGGAAATGACTATGAAGCCGGTGATCCCCAGCCAGGGGGCTTGAAGGTTGTTCTTGCCCTGCGCCAGAAGCTCACCCAGCGAGGGCGAGCCCGGGGGCAGGCCAAAGCCCAGAAAGTCGAGCGCGGTCAGTGTGGACAGGGAGCCGTTCAGGATGAAGGGCATGAAGGTCAGCGTCGCCACCATGGCGTTGGGCAGCAGGTGCCGCCACATGATCACCCTGTTGGAAACACCAAGCGCCTTGGCCGCCGCGATATATTCGAAGTTACGGCCACGCAGGAACTCCGCCCGCACGACCCCGACAAGCGCCACCCATGAGAAGGCCAAGAGAATGCTGAACAGCACCCAGAATCCGGGCGTCAGCACAGAGGAGACAATCAGGATCAGGTAAAGCGTCGGCATGGCGGTCCAGATCTCGATGAACCGCTGGAACAGAAGGTCCGCCCAGCCGCCGTAATAGCCCTGCACAGCACCTGCCGCGATGCCGATAACTGATGAAGCGATCGTCATGGCCAGACCGAAGAGCACGGAGAGGCGGAAGCCATAGACAAGACGTGCCACAACGTCCCGGCCCTGGTCATCAGTGCCGAGCCAGTTCCAGTTGCCGACAACGCAATTCGGATCGTTGACCCCTTCTGGATACCGGGAGCACCGCTGCTCCTTGTCCATCATCCACGATGGCGGCGCGGGGGCTGGAACCGGGATCTCGTTGTTCACGGTGCGGTAGGAGTAGCGGATCAGCGGCCAGATCATCCAGCCATTGGCGTTGATCTCTTCCTGGATGAACGGATCACGATAGTCCGTCACGGCGAGAAAACCGCCGAACTTCTCCTCCGGATAATCCACCAGTACCGGTGTCAGCAGTTCCCCCTTGTAGGAAACCAGCAGAGGCTTGTCGTTGGTAAAAAGCTCAGCAAAGAGCGTAAGCAGGAACAGAACCAGGAAGATCCAGAAAGACCAGTAGCCGCGCCTGTTGGCCTTGAAATTGGCAAGGCGGCGCTGATTGATCGGAGAAAGGCGGCGCTTGGCGGGCACAGCTGTTCCCGAGCCCATGGATGTGGTGCTGTCCATGATCAGACCTCCCGGCTTTCAAAGTCGATCCGTGGATCGATCCAGGTGTAGGTCAGGTCCGAAAGAAGGTTCACCAGCAGGCCCATGAGCGAGAAGATGTAGAGGGTTGCAAACACGACCGCATAGTCACGGTTGATGACGGACTCAAAGCCAAGAAGCCCGAGACCATCCAGAGAGAAGATCGTCTCGATCAAGAGCGATCCGGCAAAGAAGGACGAGATGAAGGCTCCGGGAAAACCCGCGACGACGATCAGCATCGCGTTACGGAAGACGTGGCCGTAGAGCACCTTGCGCTCGCTCAAGCCCTTGGCCCGGGCCGTCACCACATATTGCTTCCGGATTTCGTCCAGAAACGAGTTCTTGGTCAGCAGCGTGGTGGTGGCGAAGGCCGACAGCACCATGGCGGTCAACGGCAGGGTCAGGTGCCAGAAATAGTCCAGGATCCGGGCAGGCCAGGACAGAGACTCCCAGTTTTCCGAGGTCAGTCCACGCAGCGGGAACCAGTCCCAGAACGAGCCACCCGCAAACAGAACGATCAGGAGAATGGCAAACAGAAAGCTCGGGATCGCATAGGCGACGATGATGACACCCGAACTCCAGATGTCGAATCTCGATCCGTCCGATACGGCCTTGCGGATGCCGAGCGGGATAGAGATCAAATAGGAAATCAGCGTCATCCAGAGACCCAGCGAAATGGACACCGGCATTTTTTCGCCAATCAGATCAATGATGCTGACATCCCGGAAGTAGCTGTTGCCAAAATCGAACCGCGCATAGTTCCACAGCATCGACAGGAAACGCTCCACTGGAGGCTTGTCGAAGCCGAACTGCTTCTCAAGCTGGTGGATGAATTCGGGATCAAGCCCCTGGGCGCCCCGGTACT
Organism: Roseibium litorale; assembly: GCF_014842915.1. Lineage (GTDB taxonomy): Bacteria > Pseudomonadota > Alphaproteobacteria > Rhizobiales > Stappiaceae > Roseibium > Roseibium litorale. The sequence goes on from NZ_JACYXI010000005.1 coordinate 136,160, forward strand.
TGCTGGTGATACTGTCGGAACCGGTTCCCAGCCCCTGCGTTTCAGCACCGCTGCCGCCACCGCCGAAATCGCCACCGCCGCCGCTGATGCGGGCCGTCGCGGAGACGTCATTGCCCGACAGCTGGGCGATCACCCGCTCGACCGGTCCGCCGGGCGCGAACTGGATGACGAAGAAATTGATCGCCATGATCCCGACCAGCGTGGGGATCATCAGGAGCAGACGGCGGAGAATATAGGCGCCCATTGTACTGTTCTATTGCCTTTCTATCGCCCCGTATCAGATCAACCGGCCTTGCCGATCTTTTCCGCTTTGGCCTGATCGAACCACCAGGTGGACTCGACCGGGAAATCATAATGTGGCGGCTTATCCGGATAGCCGAACATGTCCCAGATGGCGACCGTATGAACCGGCTTATACCACTGCGGAATCCAGTAGTGCCCGGATCTCAGAACCCGGTCGAGGGCATGGGCTGCGGTGTTCATCTCCTCGCGGCTCTTCGCGGAGACGGCCTTGTCCACTAGTTCATCGACGACGGGATCGGAAATTCCGGCGAGATTCAGGCTGCCCTTCCTGTTCGCCGCGCTCGAGACCCACAGTTCCCGGCTGGCGTCGTCCAAAGTAGCCGTCAATGAAAAGCGCCGCCCGGTGATATCGAAATCGAAGTCGTTCAGCCTCGACTGGAACTGAGCCGGATCCACGACCCTGAAGGCCGCCTCGATACCGAGAAGCTTCAGATTGTTGATGAAGGGAAGAACGATCCGCTCGAAGGAAGGGGCATCGCTTAGGATCTCCATCGTAAATGGCTTGCCGTCAGGGTCCAGAAGTCCCGAACCTTGCCTTTTGCAGCCTGCCTCCTGAAGCAGTTGCGAGGCCTGGCGCAAGAGTTTCCGGTCTGAGCCGCTGCCATCGGAGACAGGTTGCAGGATTGCCTCACCAAAGACCTCGTCCGGCACCTTGCCGCGGAAAGGTTCCAGCAGCGCCAGCTCCTCAGGACCGGGCAGACCAGCCGCCATCATTTCAGAATTCTGGAAATAGGACTGGGTTCGTGTGTAGAGCCCGTAGAACAAGGAGCGGTTGGACCATTCGAAGTCCAGCGCCAAACCGATTGCCTTGCGGATGCGCGGATCGGAGAACCGCGCCCGCCGGGTGTTGAAGAACCATCCCTGGGCACCGGACGGGCGGTTGTCGGGGAATTCCTTCCGCACGACACGTCCGTCCTCGACAGCCGGGAAGTTATACTCGGTCGCCCAGATCTTGGAGCTGAACTCTTCCTGGAAGGTGATGTTGCCTTTCTTGAAGGCTTCAAACGCCACCTGGTGATCGCGGAAAAACTCGATGCGGATCACATCAAAGTTGTTGTGACCGCGCACCGTGGGCAAATCATTGGCCCAATAGTCCTTCACCCGCTCATATTCGACGAAACGGCCTACCTCATGCTTGCCCACCTTATAAGGGCCAGAGGACAAAGGCGGCGTCAGCGTCGATTGCTTGAAGTCATAGGCGGTGTAATAGCGCTTGGACAGAACCGGCAGGCTGGATGCGATAAACATCGGCAGCTGCTTGCTGTGTTTGCCGCTCAGATAGATGGCAACCTGCGTCTCGCTCACAGCCTCTGCGGACTTGAACTGGGTGATGGCTTGGGTGATCTGCGGGTGCCCGTCCGCCTTCAGGGTGTTGAAGCTGAAGGCCACGTCTTCCGCCGTCAGCTTGGACCCGTCGTGAAAACGGGCTTCTGGACGCAAGTTGAAGATATAGGTGTTGCCGCCATCCGCGATCTCGATGCTCTCGGCAACCAGCCCATAGATCGCATCCGGTTCGTCCAGAGCCCGCACCATGAGCGTGTCAAAGCACATCTCCATTCGTGGTGGCGCATCGCCCTTCAACACGAAGGTGTTGAAGGTGTTGAAGGTCTGCGGGTTTTGATTAAAGCCCCAGGATGGGGGCCGGAAGGTCAACTTTCCGCCCTTCGGGGCCGCCGGATTGACATAGTCGAAATGCTGGAATGCTGCGGGATACTTCAGTTCCCCGAAAACCGACAGACCATGAAGAGGCCCGGCGGCAAACAGCTGGCGCGGCAAGGCAACCGAGGCAAGCGCCGCGGCAGAACCGAGAAGAACCTGACGGCGGCTGGCGCGGAAAGATCCTATCATTTCGCAACTCCCGTCTTCGCAGCCTTGTCCTTGTCGTACCACCAGATGGTCGGAAAGCCGTGCGTGTACTCAGGGATGTCGTCCGGATGACCGAACCGGTCCCAGCGGGCCGTGCGGTCGACGTCCAGGTACCACTGCGGAATGACGAAGTTATGAGCCAAGAGAACCCGGTCAAGTGCATGGGTCGCCGCCACGAGCGTTTCACGGTCCTTGGCGTAGACCACCTTGTCGATCAGGGCATCGACGCCCGGATCCTTGATACCGGCATAGTTCTGCGATTGCTCCTGATCAGCGGAGACCGATCCCCAGTAGCTGCGTTGCTCATTACCCGGCGACAGAGACTCCGGCCATCCGATGGTGATCATGTCATAGTCGCGGGAGCGGACCCGGTTGATATATTGCGGTGTGTCCAGAACCCGGTAGGTCAGGTCAATACCGATCAGCTTCAGATTGTTCGCGAAGGGCAGAACATAGCGCTCTGAATTCGGATCCGCCGCGATATATTCGATCTGGAAAGGCTCACCGGTCTTCTCGTTCACCAGCTTGCCATTCTTCAGCTCGTAGCCAGCCGCGGTCAGCAGCTTTAGCGCTTCCCGCAAGTTGGAGCGCTGTTTTTGCGGATCTCCGCCCACCGGGTTGGTATATTCCGTGGTGAAGACCTCCGGCGGCACCAAGTCGCGCACGCTTTCCAGAATTTCCAGTTCCTGGCCCTTCGGCAAACCAGAGGAGGCAAGCTCGGTTCCAGCGAAGTAGGAGTTGATCCGCTTGTACTGACCGAAGAAAATCGTCCGGTTAGCGCTTTCGAAGTCGAAGGCATAGTTCAACGCCCGACGGACACGCGGATCCTTGAATTTCTCCCGGCGCTGGTTCGGCACGAACGCCTGCATGATCCCGGAACCATGATCGGGGAATTCCTCCAGGATCACGCGCCCTTCCTTGACAGCTGGCGTATCGTAGCCGGTCGCCCAGTTCTTGGCGGAGTTCTCGGCCCGGAAATCATACTGATCGCCCTTGAAAGCTTCGAGAAGCACCGTGCTGTCACGGAAGGCGTCGTAGCGGATCTCATCGAAGTTGTTTGTACCAACACGGATCGGAAGGTCTGCCCCCCAATAGTCCTTCACCCGCTCATACGTGACGCGCCGGTTCGGTTCAAAGCTCTTGATCTTGTAAGGGCCTGACCCGAGCGGCGGCTCCAGGGTGGACTGTCCTATATCCCGCTTCTTGCCGTTTGCATCCGTGCCTTCCCACCAGTGTTTTGGCAGAACCAGCACCTGGCTCATGATGTGGGGCAGCTCCCGGTTGCCCGGAGCGTCAAACTCGAAATGCACCACGCCATCCGGCAGCGCCTTCGCGGACGTCACGTTGTGATAGTAAAACTTATACTGGGGGCTGAGCTCGACAGCCTTCTCGAATGACCACACCACATCATCAGCCGTCACGGGTTGTCCGTCGTGCCATTTGGCCTTCGGGTTCAAACGGTATTCGACCCAGGAGAAGTCGTCCGGATAGCGCATCGCCTCCGCAAGCGCACCGTAGCTGGCGCTGATGTCATACTGATCCAGAGCCGTTTCCATCAGAGTTTCGTAGATCAGCCCCACACCCGGGGCAACGTCGCCTTTGGGCAGAATGGGATTGAACGTATCAAACCCGCCCATCGTTGAAAGGCGGACCAGACCTCCCTTGGGCGCATCCGGGTTCACGTAGTCGAAGTGGGTAACCTCGGGACCGTAGCGGGGTTCCCCTGTCAACGCGGTCGCATGGCGCCATTGCGGCTCTTCCGCCAGAGTGGCAGCGCTGTGACCACAGACCCCAAATCCAACGAGCAATCCGAGAAACAGGGTCGCTGCGATCGGTTTCCGCGTCCAGCCAAAAGCCATAGTCACCTCCACGTCAGGTCAGGGCCCTGAACCGGGACTTTCCACACCGGTCCAAATCAATTGCAGAATAGTATGGGACACAGAGGTCCCCCGTCACCTGCTCAAAGCTCAGATGACAGAAATTTAACCGTTCACCCAACGGTTTGCCTTCTCTGAACACGCAAAGACGTCAAAGGAAGGGTGAAACATCGGCATTTTTCAGCACATCGCATTTGCCCAAAAGAAAAAGGGCCGCGCCCGAAGGCACGGCCCTTTGCTTTTTCTTGTTCCCAGCCGGCCGATCAGTTGGCCGAAGGTGCCGGGGTGGCCTCGGCAGGCGCTGCCTCAGCCGGCGCCGCTTCTGCCGGCGCATCAGCAGCCGGAAGCGGAACCGGATTGTCGGACAGGGTGCGCAAGTAAGCGATGATGTCAGCACGCTCAGCCGGCTTGCGCAGGCCTGCAAAGCCCATGGTCGTGCCCTTCACATACTCCTTCGGGGAGGTCAGGAAGTGATCCAGCTCGTCGTAGGTCCATTCCGCATTGTCAGCGCCGAATTCGGTCATAGCGGACGAATAGGCAAAGCCCTCATGCGAACCCGGCTTGCGGCCAACAACGCCCCAGAGACCAGGACCGGCGCTGTTTGCGCCGTCGTTAGAGAATTTGTGGCAAGTGGCACACTTCTTGGCGACCTTTTCACCGGCGGCAGCGTCGGCAGATGCCAGACGGACTGCAATCGGCTCAACAGTGGCTTCAGCAGGGGCCTCTCCTGCCCCGCCCTCGCCACCAGCGTCTGCGACTACGATTTCATAGCCAGGCTGACCGGGAGGGTTCGTATCGAAAATAATGTCCGAAACAATGCCCACCCCCATCGTCAGGAGGAGAACCATCAGGATCGCGCCTGCGATCTTGTTCAGCGTGAAGGAATCCATTCTCTCCGGCTCCAAGCTAATACGCGTCCGGGTCCGCAACGCGTGCCACGGACCCATTAAGCTTCCAGATTTTGGCCGGAACCTACAAATTTTTTGACGCCGCTGTCCATAGGTATAAAAGAGCTGCGGCTAAGACATTTGGACACAGAGGTGAAAAACCTGTGTTTTAGCCATCCTGAGGTACCGGAGAATTTCCTTGCAGAACGCTCTCGTCGTCATTCCAGCCCGGCTCGAAGCATCCCGCCTTCCTGGCAAGCCGCTCGCGGATATTGGCGGAAAACCAATGATTGTCCGTGTGTTAGAGCAGGCACAGAACGCCAGACTCGGCCGGGTGGTGGTAGCTTGTGACCACAAGGACATTGCCCGCGCAGTTGAAAATCACGGCGGCGAAGCCGTTTTGACAAGAACCGACCATCAATCGGGTTCGGACCGCATTCACGAAGCCACGAATCTGGTGGATCCCAATGGAAACCATCAAATCGTGCTCAATCTTCAGGGCGACGTGCCGTTGATCGCACCGGAAGCGATTCGCGCGGCCTTTACACCCTTGGCCGATCCTGCTGTCGATATTGGCACCATTATGACCGAGATCCGGGACCCGCGTTTCCGGGACGACCCCAGCTTTGTGAAGGCGGTCGCAACACCCAACGGCAATGGCGCGTTCCGCGCGCTCTACTTTACCAGGGCGACGGCCCCCACCGGGGACGGACCGCTTTACCAGCACATCGGCGTCTATGCTTACCGCCGCCATGCCCTGGACCGGTTTGTATCCCTTAAGCCGTCGCCGCTTGAGATCCGCGAAAAGCTGGAGCAGCTGCGTGCGCTCGAAGCCGGCATGCGGATCGATATCAGTGCCATCGACAGCGCACCGATGGACGTCAACACTCCGGAAGATCTGGAGCGCGCACGCGCTGCCATCGCCGGACAGTCCTAATTTCAGCAGGCCGCAAGCACGCCTGCCAGATCCGAGTTCGATATGACCGACGTTAAGAAAATCGTATTCCAGGGTGAGACCGGGGCCAATTCCCATATGGCCTGCCGCAATGTCTATCCCGACTATCAGGCCATTCCCTGCCCAACCTTTGAGGATTGCTTCCAAGCGATGGAATCCGGCGAGGTCGATCTGGGCATGATCCCTGTCGAGAACTCTGTCGCGGGCCGCGTGGCCGATATCCACCACTTGCTGCCGAAGTCCAGCCTCCACATCATCGGCGAATATTTCCTGCCGATCCGCTTTCAGCTGATGGCCCCCAAGGGCGCAACGCTTGAAGGCCTCAAGAGCGTTCAGAGCCATATCATGGCCCTTGGCCAGTGCCGGAAGATCATCCGCGAATTGGGGCTGACGCCCCTCGTGGGAGCCGACACGGCGGGTTCTGCCCGCCAGATTGCGGAGAAAGGCGACCTGAGCGCTGCTGCGCTCGCACCAGAGATGGCCGCCGACATCTATGGCCTCGACATCCTGCGCCGGGACGTGGAGGATGCCGCCCATAATACCACCCGCTTCCTGATCCTGTCCCGTGACGATCTCCCGGCGGCCAACACTGGCCAGCCGATCATCTCGACCTTTGTCTTCCGCGTCCGCAACGTTCCGGCGGCGCTGTACAAGGCTCTTGGCGGTTTCGCCACCAACGGGGTGAACATGACCAAGCTGGAATCCTACCAGCTGGAAGGCCAGTTTTTCGCGTCCATGTTCTATGCGGACATCGAAGGCCACCCGGAGGACAAAGGCGTTGCCCTGGCGCTGGAAGAGCTGAAATTCTACTGTGCCGAGTTCAAGATGCTCGGCGTCTATTGCGCCAGCCCTTTCCGGGAGAAGATCCGGGAACCGGAGGCCAATCGCGCCCTCCGTCCGACCCCGGGCCTTTGACCGCCTGACTTTATGCATAACGCAGCCAAGAGAGACATATGACCGACATCCGCTTCGACGCCCTTTGCATCGGCAACGCCATTTGTGACGTGTTTGCCCATGTGGAAGAGGACTTCCTCGCCCGGGAAAATCTGGTGAAGGGCTCCATGCGCCTGATCGACACGGAGGAAGCCATCCGGCTTTACGACCGGATGGGACAGACGGTACGCATCTCTGGCGGCAGCGCAGGCAATACGGCTGCGGGCATCGCCTCTCTTGGCGGTGCCCCGGCCTATTTCGGCAAGGTGGCCGTCGATGAACTGGGTGACAGCTTCGCCCACGACATGCGCAAGACCGGTGTTCACTTCGAAACCTCCCGCCTGATCGAAAAGGATCCGACCGCCCGCTCGATGATCCTGATCACTCCGGACGGCGAGCGCACCATGAACACCTATCTTGGCGCCTGTGTGCATCTGGGGCCAGCCGACGTGGATGCGGACGTCGTGAAGGCCTCTGCCGTGACCTACATGGAAGGCTATCTCTGGGACCCTGAAGAAGCCAAGAAGGCGTTTCTGGAAGCTGCGTCGATCGCCCACGCAGCAGACCGCAAGGTCGCGATCTCCCTGTCGGATTCCTTCTGCGTGGACCGCTACCGCAGTGAATTCCTTAACCTCATCTCCGATGGTGTCGTCGACATCGTCTTTGCCAACGAGCACGAGCTGAAGGCGCTTTACCAGACGGCTGACATCGACACCGCGATTGCGGCTGCCCAGCAGAATGGTGCCCTGACTGCACTGACCCTTGGCGAAAAAGGCGCTATCGCCATCACTGCAGACAGCATCTTCACGGCTGATGCACAGAAAGTGGATACGGTCGTCGACCTCACCGGTGCTGGCGATCTCTTCGCCTCAGGCTTCCTGTTCGGCTTTGCCCGTGACTATGATCTGAAGACCGCTCTCGAGCTCGGATGCCTGTGCGCCAGCAACGTCATCGGTCATGTGGGCGCCCGTCCCGAAAAGCCGCTGAAGCATCTGGCAGGCCAGAACGGCTTCGAGATCTGATCTGCCTCTAATAGAGCGATCAAAACAAGCCGCGCCGGGTTTCAGGCGCGGCTTTTTCTTTTTTAGAGTCCAAGCCCCACCGGAAAACCCTGAAACGGCTTCAGCTCTTTCAGCACGAAGGTCGTCTGCATTTCCTTGATCCCCGGCAGGCGGCGGATCACCGACATGGCGAAGTCCGAATAGCTGTCCAGATCCTTCGCCACCACTTGAACCAGAAAGTCCGCGTCGCCCGCGATGCTGTAGCAGGCAACCACTTCATCAAGCTCCAGAATCCGCCGGGAGAATTCCTCGGCCTCACTTTCGCTGTGGCTGTCGATCTTCACCCGGATAAAGGCAAGAACACCGAGGCCTATCTGCCGCCGGTCCAGCGTAGCCCGGTAGTTCTGAATGACGCCAGCCTCCTCAAGCTGCCGGACGCGGCGCCAGCAAGGCGACGTGGAGAGACCAACCTTTTCTGAAAGGGCCTGATTGGTAAGGCGGCCATCTTCCTGCAGGGAATCGAGAATCCGGATATCCGCGTCATCAAGGTCCATATCGGTACATCCTACCAATTTTCTAAATTTCAAAGGCAGAATCTACCTATAGAAACCCTCAGATGAGGTAAATAGGTATGAATGACCAGAGCAGCGCGAATATCTTGCCGGAGACGCTACTCATCTCCCTGAGGATCTCCCATGACCCCTGATCTGCGGATCGCCATCATCGTCAATCCGGAGCTGGCCCTTGGCGCACTGGCCAACACGGCCTCGGCCATCTCCGTCGGCATTGGCGCGAAAATGCCCGAGTTCGGCAACCGGCAGCTTTCGGACACCAAAGGCCGAGCCATCGACATCTCGTCAAATCATCCCGTGCCGATGCTTCAGGCAGACGAAGCCAAATTGACGGAGTTGCTGCTGAAGGCCACGGCCAATGCTGAGGGTGCAGTCGTTCCCTTCCCGCGTTTTGCCCGCTCGCTCCACGCTTATCGCGACTATGAGGCCCGGTTCCCGGAGAAGGATCTTTCAGTGGAGCCCCTGGACGGTCTGGGGCTTGCGGGTCCCGCCAAATGGGTCCGCTCTCTGACAGGCAGCCTCAAGCTTCTTCGCTAGAAACGCAAAAAGGCGCCCCGAGTGAGCGCCTTTTCTCATTCCAGGACGCGAAGCCTATCAGTCCGCCAGATCCTGCACGCTGATCACGCTGCCGTCTTCGGCCAGGCGGTAGACAACCGGTGCGCCGGTGCCAAGTTCGCGCTTGAGGATCTGTTCCGGAGTAAGGTTCTCCAGTTCCATGATCAGGGCGCGCAGGGAGTTGCCGTGGGCCGCCACGATGATGCTCTTGCCGCTGAGAACCTGCGGCAGGATTTCCTTGTGGTAGTAAGGCAGAACGCGCTCGGCGGTCATCTTGAGGCTTTCGCCGCCCGGGGGCGGCACGTCGAAGGAGCGGCGCCAGATGTGAACCTGTTCCTCGCCGAACTTCTCGCGGGCCTCGTCCTTGTTCATGCCGGTGATGTCGCCATAGTCGCGCTCGTTCAGCGCCTGGTCCTTGACGGTCTCCAGACCTTCCTGGCCGATCTCCGAAAGGATCAGCTCAAGCGTCTTCTGCGCGCGTGTCAGATCGGATGTGAAGGCCAGATCGAACTTCAGCTTCAGGTCGCGCAGCTGCTCGCCGGCCTTCTTGGCTTCGGCGATACCCTGCTCAGTCAGGTTCGGGTTCTTCCAGCCCGTGAACAGGTTCTTCAAGTTCCATTCACTCTGACCGTGGCGGACCAGCACCAAAATACGTTCCATGGCCATTCTCCTTGACGATGGCAAATCAATCACTGAGGCCGAGGACATCGGCCATCGAATAAAAACCGGGCTTCTTCTCGAAGGCCCAAAGCGCCGCCTTGACCGCGCCCTTTGCAAAAAGCTGGCGGTCTTCAGCATGGTGGGAAAGCGTCAGGCGTTCGCTGTCGCTTGCGAAGATCACGGAATGCTCACCGATCACAGAACCGCCACGCAAGGTGGCAAAGCCGATATCCCCGGTGTTGCGGGCTCCGGTGATGCCATCACGGGAGCGCACGGCATGGTCCTCAAGGGAAATGCCACGCCCCTTGGCAGCAGCCTCCCCGAGCATCAGCGCGGTGCCGGACGGCGCGTCGACCTTATGCTTGTGATGCATTTCCAGAACTTCGATATCGAAATCCGAATCCAGCGCCTTGGCCGCCTTCTTGACGAGGGCCGCCAGAAGATTGACGCCCAGACTCATGTTGCCGGACTTGACGATACGGGCATGACGGGCGGCGGCCTGAAGCGGCTCATCCTCGCCCTGCGCCCAGCCGGTCGTACCGATGACATGAACGATGCGGGCCTGTGCGGCCAGTTCCGCGAACCAGAGGCTTGCCTTGGGCGCGGTGAAATCGAGAACACCGTCAGCCGCGGCAAAGGCCGTCAAGGCATCGGAAGTGACCGGAACGCCAAGCTCTCCGCATCCAGCCAGCTCACCGGCATCTTTACCCAGGAACTCGGAGCCCTCGCGTTCGATTGCTGCACTCAAGCGGGCGCCAGAGGCTTCGGTCACGGCCCGGACAAGTGCCCGGCCCATCCGGCCCGCTGCTCCCACAACGACAAGGCGCATTTCGCTCATCGGTATTCCTCGTTCCTGTCTGCATCCGGGGTATAGCAGCTTCGCTTGCCTTGGCAAATGAACCAATTCTCGCGGGGGCCGCAACCAACATAAAAACGGGGCGGCTCGTCAAACGAACCGCCCCGTTTCTATTCAATCATCCGGTCAGGACAGAAGATCTCAGTCTTCTTCCTTTTCCTTCTCGATTTCCTTGCCGGTCTCCTGGTCGACGACCTTCATGGACAGGCGGACCTTGCCGCGCTCGTCGAAGCCCATGAGCTTGACCCAGACCTTGTCGCCTTCCTTGATGACGTCCGTCACCTTGGCAACCTTCTTGGGAGCGAGCTGGGAGATGTGGACCAGGCCGTCCTTGGCACCGAAGAAGTTCACGAAGGCGCCGAAATCAACGCACTTCACGACCGTACCTTCGTAGATCATGCCAACTTCCGGCTCGGCTGCGATGGAGTTGATCCAGTTCACAGCGGCCTTGATGGCCTTGCCATCGGAAGACGCGATCTTGACGGTGCCATCGTCCTCGATGTTCACCTTGGCGCCGGTCTTTTCCACGATCTCGCGGATGACCTTGCCGCCGGAACCGATGACTTCACGGATCTTGTCGACCGGGATCTTCATCACTTCAATGCGCGGAGCGTGCTCACCAAGCTCGGAACGGGCCGTGGTGATCGCCTTGGCCATTTCGCCGAGGATGTGGATACGGCCGTCCTTGGCCTGACCCAGAGCGACCTTCATGATCTCTTCGGTGATACCGTCGATCTTGATGTCCATCTGCAAGGCGGTGATGCCGTTTTCGGAACCAGCCACCTTGAAGTCCATGTCGCCGAGGTGATCTTCATCACCCAGGATGTCGGACAGGACCGCGAACTTGTCGCCTTCCTTGATCAGACCCATGGCGATACCGGCCACCGGAGCCTTCAACGGAACGCCTGCATCCATCAGGGACAGGGAGGTGCCGCAAACAGTCGCCATAGAGGACGAACCGTTGGATTCGGTGATTTCGGAGACAACGCGCAGGGTGTACGGGAAGTCATGCTTGGCCGGCAGCATCGGGTTGATGGCGCGCCATGCGAGCTTGCCGTGACCGATCTCGCGGCGCCCTGGGGAGCCCATGCGGCCTGTTTCACCGACCGAGTAGGGCGGGAAGTTGTAGTGCAGCATGAAATGGGACTTGTAGGTGCCTTCCAGCGCATCCACGAACTGCTCGTCTTCGCCGGTGCCGAGGGTGGCAACAACGAGGCCCTGGGTTTCACCACGGGTGAACAGGGAGGAGCCATGCGCGCGCGGCAGGATGCCGACTTCCGACACGATCGGGCGGACGGTGGACAGGTCACGGCCGTCGATACGGGTGCCGGTCTCGATGATGGCGCCGCGAACGATCTCGGCTTCGAGCTTCTTGAACAGCTCGCCAACAACGGTGCCTTCCGGAGCGTTTTCACCAGCGTTGGTGATCACAGCTTCGACAACCTTGGCCTTGGCCGCATCGACAGCGTTCTTGCGCTCGGTCTTGGCGGTGATCTTGTAGGCAGCCTTCAGGTCTTCTGCGGCAATGCCCTTGATCTGCTCGAACAGAGCCGAGTGATCCGGAACATTCAGCTCGCGCGGTTCCTTGGCTGCGGTCTCAGCCAGCTTGATGATCGCATCGATCACCGGCTGGAAACCACGGTGGCCGAACATCACGGCGCCGAGCATGGTGTCTTCGTCGAGTTCCTTTGCTTCGGACTCAACCATCAGAACCGCATCAGCCGTACCGGCGACAACCAGATCCAGAGAGGACTCTGCCATGTCGTCGACAAGCGGGTTCAGGACATATTCGCCGTTGATGAAACCAACGCGCGCACCGCCGATCGGGCCCATGAACGGAACGCCGGACAGGGTCAGGGCAGCCGAGGAGGCGACCATGGCGAGAATGTCCGGAGCGTTTTCCATGTCGTGGGACAGAACGGTGATCACCACCTGGGTGTCGTTCTTGTAGCCATCAGCGAACAGCGGGCGGATCGGACGGTCGATCAGACGCGAGGTCAGGGTTTCGTGCTCGCTCGGACGGCCTTCACGCTTGAAATAGCCACCCGGGATCTTGCCGGCTGCGAAAGCCTTTTCCTGGTAGTTCACGGTCAGCGGGAAAAAGTCCTGGCCCGGCTTCGGAGACTTGGCGGACACGACGGTCGCCAGAACCTTGGTTTCCCCGTAGGACGCCATCACGGCGCCATCAGCCTGACGGGCCACCTTGCCCGTTTCAAGCACGAGCGGGCGGCCGCCCCACTCGACTTCAACGCGATGAATATTAAACATCGTCATTCCTTACAGCTTCGTCCATTGGCACCAGAGACCATCCGGAAACGGCCTCAACCAGGCACCAGGACAATTATCGGTCGGCCCCGTATGGGCCGGTTACCGATATGACGAGCCACGGGCAAGACGGCGAGCGGCTCTCAAACGAAAGAGCGGCTGGCAATCCTGCCCCATGACTGTCACGAGACTTCCTATAAGCAAACGCGGCGGGCAAATCCACCCGCCGCGCTTGTTTGTTCTTGCCGTTAGCGGCGGATGCCGAGGCGCTGGATCAGAGACTGGTAGCGCTCTTCGTTCTTGCCCTTGACGTAGTCGAGCAGGGAACGGCGGGAGGCAACCATCTTCAGGAGGCCGCGGCGGGAGTGGTTGTCCTTGCCGTGGGACTTGAAGTGGCCAGTCAGGTTGTTGATCCGCTCGGTCAGGATCGCAACCTGGACTTCCGGAGAACCGGTGTCGCCTTCCTTGGTCGCGTATTCCTTGATGAGCTCAGCCTTACGTTCAGCAGTAATCGACATCGTGTGTCCTTTCAGAATGCGGGCTGCCGGAGCCGCCCAGGATTTTAAGTGCCGGAATACCCGGCAGGATCCCCGCCTTGGCCAGAGCCGAGATGTCGGTCAGCAAAGGATGACGGAGATCACTGGGGCCAACAGGTCCCAATGGCGGCGGAATATGACGGAGTTGCCTGCGGATTACCAGCAGAATCTGGCCAATGCATAGCTGCCCGGCCCAGCGCGGGAGGACGCCGGCCCCCTCAGGGAAGAGCCCGCCGCCCCTGAGGGGCGCAGATCGCAATTCAGATGGCTTCCTCGATCTTCCCGCAGATGGTCCGCAGCACCTTCAGGCGGGCGTGGCGTTTGTTCTCGGCCGAGACCAGCGTCCAGGGCGCGTAGTGGGTCGAGGTTCTGTCGATCATGTCACCGGCAGCAATGGCATAATCGTCCCACTTCAGGCGGTTGCGCCAGTCGTCGTCGGTGATCTTGTGCTGCTTGTAGACCGTCTCTTCACGTGCCTTGAACCGGCGCAGCTGTTCCTCTGCGCTGATCGCGAGCCAGAACTTGCAGACCACATAGCCGAACTTGGTCAGCTCGGCCTCGAAATCGTTGATCTCGTTATAGGCCCTTAGCCAGTCGTCATGGCTGGCATAGCCTTCCACCCGTTCCACCAGAACACGCTCGTACCAGGAGCGGTCGAAAATCGCGATGTTGCCGCGCCGCGGCACTCTGCGCCAGAACCGCCAGAGATAAGGCCTTGCCTTTTCTTCATCCGTGGGCGCGGAGATCGGATGCACCTGATAGATCCGCGGATCGAGCGGGCGGATCACCCGCCGGATCGCTCCGCCCTTGCCGGCAGCGTCATTGCCCTGGAACACAAGGATCATACCCCGCTTGGAAAAGTCCTTGGTGTCAGACAAATCGGACAAACGCTGCTGCAATTCGGCGCGCTCTGTCTCATAGTCGTCTTTCGACACTTTCTCCTTCAGATCAACGGCGTCCACCGCCGTGCGGTGCTGCAGGCCGCCAACCACAGGCGGCGCCGAAATGGCCTGATGCTTGCCATCCTCCAGCTTCAACCGGATGGCGTCCGCCAAGGTCTGGCCAATCGCGGCATCACGGTAATCGGAGTTCTGGGACGGAATGACAAACCAGGGGGCATGCCCTTTGCTGGTTTCCAGAATGATCTGCTCGCCAACGGCGCTGGCCTTGGCATGATTCTTCAAGGCGGCCCAATCCGCCAGAACATGGCGGGCGGCATTTTTCTTCTTGATCTGCTTCAGTCTCTGCTCCTGATCCTCCTTGGTCAGAAGGAACCAGAACTTCAGCAGCAAAACTCCCTCGTTCGCCAGCATTTCCTCGAACCGCCGGATGCGGGCCATTTCGTGGTTGAACTCATCGTCGTCGATCTTGTCGTAGATCCGGTCCCGAAGCGCTTGCTGATACCAGCTGCCGAAAACGATGGCGGTCTCCCCCTTGGCAGGCAAATCACGCCAGTAGCGCCAGAGCGGCGGGCGCATGCGGGCTTCATCCAGGGGATCGCCATAGGCGTTGCAGGTCAGGTGGCGGGCGTCCATCCAGTCATAAAGACGGGCCACCGCCTCGCCCTTGCCCGCACCATCCAGACCGTCCACCACGATGATGGTGGAAAACGTCTTCTTCTCAACGGCTTCCAGCTGTGCGGCCAGCAGTGCCTCGCGAAGGTGCGGCTCGAGATCGTGGAACGTCTTCTTGTCCATTTTTTGAGGCAGCTTCGCCGAATCAAACATTCACATCTCCCAACCATGAACCGGACCGGACAGGCGGCCATGCCGAGCCCCCTTTTTCAAACGAGGTCTCCGGTTCGCTCCATCGTGAAACGGCAGACGCGGCCACAGGTTCCGCTTTAGCGCACGCGTTGACCACTTTTGCCGCTCATATGACTTGTTGTGGCACCGGCCAGCTGCCTATATCACAAGCCAGAATAAGGCACTTGGGCATGCCGTCCAGTGTCCCTGCGAACAGCAATTAAATCGAGCGCCCGCCCATTGACCGCCCTGTTTGAATATCTTGTCAATTTCATCGGCGACAACCCGGCGCTTGCGGGGTTCATCTGTTTTGCTGCGGCCATGGGCGAAGCGCTCTTCATCATCGGTCTTGTGGTGCCCAGTACGGTTGTTCTGGTCGGCGCGGGAACCCTGATCGGGCTTGGCAAGCTGAATGGTGTCGAGATTTTCATCTGGACGACCCTTGGAGCTACCGCAGGCGATGCCGTCTCCTACTGGTTCGGCCATTTCTACAAGGACAAGGTCAGAAAGATCTGGCCGCTCTCCCGCTACACCCAGCTGGTCGACCGGGGCGAAGAGTTTTTCAAGATCCATGGCGGCAAAAGCGTCTTCATCGGGCGGTTTGTTCCGGGTGTGAAGTCCGTCGTCCCCGGCATTGCGGGCATGGTCGGCATGAACGCCACCCGCTTTACAGTGATCAACTTCACCTCCGCAATTGCCTGGACGGCAGCTCACCTCGGCCCTGGCATCATCGCCGGAACAGCGCTGTCCGCAATTGGAGAGGTCAGCGGCAGGCTTGCGGTCGTGCTCGGCGGACTGCTGGTCATTGCCTTCCTGATCGTGATGCTTGGCCGCTGGATGATCCTGATCATCATGCCGCTCTTCCCCAATGCGCATGCAGCCGTCGTCAACTGGTTCGGGCGGCGTCCTGACAGGGTGTCGCGCTGGATCGCCGAAACCTTCGACCCGCTGCATCCGCGCTCTACCGGCATGCTCGTATCGGCCCTGGTGCTGCTGATCACCATGCCGCTGTTCTTCTGGTTTATGGGCGAGATCGCGCCGGGCGAACCGATGGTCCGGGCAGACGTTGCCATCTTGAACATGTTCACGGATTTGCGGTCCCCCATTGGCGACACGCTGATGACGGTTATCACCATGCTGGGCGACGGTGTGGTCGTTACCGTTGTGACCTTGGCTGTCGCCGGTTATCTGTTCTTGCGCAAGGCGTGGCGCAGGGCCATCGGCTTCCTGATCGCCATTGGCGGAACGGCTCTGTTCGTGCCGCTGTTCAAGAGCCTGCTCGAGCGCTCGCGCCCGATGGATCTCTATTCCGGCGCTGATGCGTTCAGCTTTCCGAGCGGCCACGCAACCCTGAATACAGTCCTGTTTGGTATCTGCGCGGTTCTCATCGCCCATGACCGCAGCCGCTGGGCCAAGGCCTCGATCTTCACCATCACGGCCACTTACGTGATCGCGATTGGCTTCTCCCGCGTCTACCTCGGGGCGCACTGGATGTCCGACGTTCTCGCCGGCCTCCTGTTCGGCACCGGCATGGTCTCCGCCTTCGGCTTCGTTTTCGGGCCGATCCATAACGAGAAGGTCGGACGGCTCACCCTTGCGGCAATTGTGGTCCTCATTCTCGGAGGCTTTGGCAGCTGGCATGTGTCGCGCAACTTCGACATTGCGATGGAGGCGTATAAACCGCGCCATGACCGCCGTTTACTGACAGCCTCTGAATGGCAGTCCTTCGGCTGGGCCAGCCTTCCCGACCACCGGATTGAATTGAGTGGTGAAACCAAGGAACCTCTGGTGATCCAGTATGCAGGCAAACCGGACGGTCTGGCCAAAGCACTGGCGGGCGGCGGCTGGCAGCCAGCTCCCGAGTGGACGCTCTCCTCTGCCACGGGCTTCATCGTCGGGCAAACGCCTGCGGACAAGCTTCCTGCACTCCCCCGTACACAGAACGGCCGTCAGCCTGCGCTGATCCTGATCCGGTCCGACGATGACAAGACCACCGGCGGCAGCCGCTGGATTCTGCGTCTCTGGCCGGGCAGCACCGAAATCCTGCGAAATGGCGACGTGCTGCCACTCTATTCGGGCAGCATCCTGCACGAGGAAATCCTGCGGCCAATGGGCGAGTTCTCCGGCCCCAAGATCGACCGCCAGGCCCCCTCGCTGGAAGACAACCCGGTTCGTAACTTGCCCGGTGCGATCGTCCGCAAGCGGGATGACGGAACCGCCGTGGTTCTCGCCGTGGACCCGAATGCATCCGCCCACTTGTTCTCCAGCCCGGCTACGCCAGCACCTCAACACAGGAAATAGGCTTTCCTGACAGCACCCGCCCTGTGCCCGGAGCCAGATCTGAAACGGTCTGGAGCCTATGAGGCATGCAAATTTCTATATGTTTTTTGATCGACCTATTGAAGAGTCGGTCAGAGATCCATTATATTCAATTTATTGAAACTAAGGATCTCATCACTATGACTGAGTTCACGCCCCTGATGTCGCTGGCCGGCGGCGCGCTGATTGGCCTTGCTGCCGTAGTCCTGATGGGACTGCTGGGCAGGATTGCCGGTATCAATGGAATTCTCTCCGGTCTGGTTGCCCTGCCGAACACAAGCGACTGGGCTTGGCGCGCTGCCTTTGTCCTCGGTCTTCTGGGTTCTCCCCTGGCCGTCCTGATGCTGAATGGCTCCCTGCCGGAGCTGAGTGTCCCGGTTTCCCCGGTCATGGTCGGTGCAGGAGGCGTTCTGGTCGGTATCGGCACGTCGCTTGGCTCCGGCTGCACCAGCGGTCACGGTGTGTGCGGCATCGCCCGCCTGTCGAAGCGCTCCATCGCCGCGACCCTCACCTTCATGGCAACGGCCCTCATCACGGTCTTTGTCATCCGCCACGTCATCGGAGCCTGACCCATGCTCAAAACCGTTAGCGCATTTGCAGCTGGCCTGATCTTCGGAACCGGCATTCTGCTCTCCGGCATGGGAAACCCTGCCAAGGTGCTCAACTTCTTCGACTTTGCAGGCACCTGGGACCCCAGCCTGATGTTCGTCATGGGCGGCGCTCTGGCCGTAACCTTCATCGGCTACCGTCTGGTGTTCCGGATGAAGCAACCCGTTCTGGCGGCCAGCTTTTCTCTGCCAACCAAAAGTGACCTCGATACCAAACTAATCAGCGGCGCGGCCATCTTTGGCATTGGCTGGGGCATCGCCGGTTTTTGCCCGGGAGGGTTGCTGCCCGTCCTCGGATATGGCCAGACTGAGCCTTTCATTATGCTCGGAGGTATTCTCGCCGGCATGATGCTTGTGAAAGCTCTGACCGCCAGAGGCGGCGACGTTTCAAAGCTGGGCAAGGCCGCTCGCAGCTGATCCGGAACGGATTGCACCAACCAATTTTCCTTGAGAGGAAGACAAAGATGAGCACGACAGACTATCCCGTCGACATGTCGGTCCAGCCGGAGGTCACCGCCTTCTTCGATGCGGCGACCAACACCATCAGCTATGTGGTGAAGGATCCGGCCTCCAGCGCCTGCGCGGTTGTCGACAGTGTCATGGACATCGACTATGCCGCCGGACGCATCACCTATGACCACGCGGACCAGATCATCCGTTTCATTCAGAACAATGGCCTGACGCTGGAATGGCTGATCGAAACCCATGTCCATGCCGACCACCTGTCTGCCGCGCCCTATATCCAGAGCAAGCTCGGCGGCAAGC
Organism: Roseibium litorale; assembly: GCF_014842915.1. Taxonomy (GTDB): domain Bacteria; phylum Pseudomonadota; class Alphaproteobacteria; order Rhizobiales; family Stappiaceae; genus Roseibium; species Roseibium litorale. The sequence goes on from NZ_JACYXI010000005.1 coordinate 154,863, forward strand.
TGGGCATCGGCGACAAGATCACCGTCGTTCAGGACACCTTCGGCAAGATCTTCAACGAAGGCACCGAGTTCCAGCGCGACGGCAGCCAGTTCGACTGCCTCTTTGCAGATGGGGACACCTACACCATCGGCAGCATGACCGCCTTTGCGATGTACACCCCCGGCCACACGCCTGCATGCATGGTTCATGTGATCGGCAATGCCGCCTTTGTGGGCGACACCCTGTTCATGCCGGACGGCGGTTCCGCCCGTGCTGATTTTCCAGGTGGGGATGCGGGTGTGCTTTACGACTCGATCCAGAAGGTTCTCGCCCTTCCTGACGATATGCGCCTGTTCATGTGCCACGACTATGGCCCCGATGGCCGGGACATCCGCTGGGAAACAACAGTCGGCGAGGAAAAGGCGCACAACATCCACGTTGGCGGCGGCAAGACCAAGGAAGAGTTCGTCAAATTCCGCACCGAGCGCGATGCCCAGCTGGACATGCCCAAGCTGATCATTCCCTCGCTTCAGGTGAATATGCGGGCAGGTCAGCTTCCGCCTGCGGATGAAAGCGGAAAACGCTTCCTCAAAGTACCCCTGAACGGATTATGATGGCTGAAGCCTATTCGCTCTTGGAGAAATGATTATGGAAGTCAGACACCTCACCGGGGACATCGCCGTAAGCCCGCAGATTTCCGTCTCGGACATCGAAGCCATCGCGGCTCAGGGATTTCGCTCGGTGATCTGCAACCGCCCGGACGGCGAAAGCCTGGACCAGCCGGACTATGCGGAGATTGAAGCCGCCGCCCGCAAGGCTGGCCTGGAATTCCGCTACCAGCCGATCGTCGGTGGCCAACTCGGTATCGAGGATGCTGAAGAGTTCGGTAAATCCCTGGAAGAGCTGCCGCGCCCGATCTTCGCCTACTGCCGGTCTGGCACCCGCTGCGCAACCCTCTGGAGCCTGTCGCAGGCAGGCACCCTGCCCGCGGACGACATTCTCGAAAGCGCCCGGAACGCGGGCTATGACATGTCCGCCTTCGCGGATTATCTCCGGAGCCGCTGATCAGGTGTCCCGGCCGTAGGGTATCCCCCTCAACCGGCCGGGACCGCCCCGCCGCGGATCCGCCACCAGAAAGTTCTTATTTCAATGAAGTCTCTGCGGCGCTATCTGCCGATCCTTTCCTGGGCCCGGACCTATGACCGGGAAACGGCGACCAGCGACCTGGTTGCGGCGGTTATCGTCACGATCATGCTCATCCCCCAGTCTCTGGCCTATGCGCTGCTGGCCGGACTGCCGCCTGAAGTGGGTCTCTACGCATCCATCCTGCCGCTCGTTGCCTATGCGATTTTCGGAACGAGCCGGGCACTGGCTGTCGGACCGGTGGCGGTTGTTTCGCTGATGACGGCCTCCGCCGTTGGGGAACTGGCCGCGCAAGGCACAGCGGAATATCTCGGCGCCGCGATTACCCTCGCCTTTCTGTCCGGCCTGATGCTGATGGCCATGGGGGTCTTCCGGCTAGGTTTCCTGGCAAGTCTTCTAAGCCATCCGGTCATTTCCGGCTTCATCACAGCCTCCGGCCTCTTGATCGCGTCCAGCCAGCTCAAGCACATCTTCGGTATTCCGGCGGGCGGACACACGCTCTACGACATCCTGCTCGCCATCGCCTCCACCATTGGCAACACCAATCCGGTCACGCTCGTGATTGGCGTATCCGCCACGCTCTTCCTGTTCTGGGTGCGCAAGGGGCTTAAGCCGCTGCTGCTCAAGCTCGGAGTGAAGCCCTTTCTGGCAGATATCCTGACCAAGGCGGGCCCTGTTGCAGCCGTGGCCGTCACCACGGTGATTGCAGCAGGCTTTGATCTAGGCGCAAAGGGCGTGAAGCTCGTCGGCGACATTCCCTCCGGCTTGCCCATGCCCCATCTGCCGGCGCTCGACAGCGCCCTCTGGCTGGATCTCGCCCCCGCTGCCCTGCTGATTTCCGTCATCGGTTTCGTGGAATCAGTCTCCGTCGCCCAGACACTGGCCGCCAAGAGACGCCAGAGGATCGAGCCGGATCAGGAGCTGATCGGCCTTGGCGCCTCCAACATTGCCTCTGCCATCTCCGGCGGCTATCCGGTGACGGGCGGCTTTGCCCGTTCCGTGGTCAATTTCGATGCGGGCGCGGCAACCCCTGCGGCTGGCGCCTATACGGCGGTCGGCATCGCCGTCGCGACCCTGTTTCTGACGCCGCTTTTGACCAATCTGCCTCAGGCAACGCTGGCCGCGACCATCATTGTCGCCGTGCTGTCTCTGGTCGACTTCAAGGCCATCCAGCGCACCTATGCCTATTCGCGCAGCGACTTTGCCGCCATGGCCGCGACCATTGTCGTCACCCTCTTCTTCGGCGTCGAGCAAGGTGTGGTGACGGGCGTGATCCTATCCATCGCGCTTCATCTCTACCGTTCGTCCCGCCCGCACATGGCCGTGGTCGGCATCGTTCCGGGCAGCGAGCATTTCCGGAACGTCGACCGTCACACCGTCGTGACCGGGGATCGCGTCTTGAGCATCCGCGTCGATGAGAGCTTGTTCTTCGCCAACAGCCGCTATCTGGAAGACAAGATCTACGCCTTGATCGCGGAACGTCCTGCGATTGAGCATGTCGTCCTCATGTGCCCCGCCGTGAATGCCATCGACGCCAGTGCCCTTGAAAGTCTTGAGGAAATCAATCACCGCCTGCAGGACAGCGGCGTCTCCTTCAATCTCTCTGAGGTGAAGGGCCCAGTGATGGACAAGCTGAAGCGGACGGATTTTATCACGCATCTGACGGGCAAGGTCTTCCTCAGCCAGTATGACGCTCTTTGTGAGCTGGATCCCCTGACCGCGCACCGCTCTGAAGCCAGAACGCCCAAGCGGGTCGCCCAGTCCGGGCCCTGGACGGGGCCGGAGATCTGAGGACACGGTGTTGATCACGGCGAAGCTGGCTTGCAGGCCAGGGAATGTCCCGGCACTCTCCGCCCATGGATACGACACCTGACCGCAACGCCCAGCTTCTCTCCCGCTTTCAACCCGGCACCAGCGGTAGTCTGGCCGTTGTCTATTCCCAGGTGCGGGTTCCGGCGGGCAAGTTCGGTCTGGAGCGCCTCTTTGCCCGGACACGGCACAGCTGCCTATTCCTGAATGATACGGGCAGCTACTGGTATCTGGGTCAGGAACGGGCCATCGACAAAGCCATTGAGGCTGCCCTCTCGCAAGCGCAGCCTTCGCGGATCATCCATTACGGGTCTTCCATGGGCGGCTATGGCGCGCTGACCTCCGGCCTCCGCCGCAAGGATGGTACCATCCATGCCTTCGGAACCGAGCTTTGCCCGGGACGGCCAGGCTATCAAAGCACCTGCAATGGCGTGAAAGCGCACGATCCGCGTCTCTTTGACTTCGCAGGGCAAGAAACGCCCTTTCCGGTGCATCTTTATTTCGGCTGTCTGGATCCCGTGGACGCTGCCAATGCCGGCTTTGCGGCAGCGCTCCTGCCAGACGCAAACTTGCATCTTCTCGTCTCGTCCCATGCCAGCCACGACCACCTTTACAGCCTGAATCTTATCCGGCGGATCATCAACACGTTCGACCGGGCACCGGCAGCAGAGCTGGCCTCCAAGCACCTTCTCTCTTCAGACAGCATTGCGGAGCTCTCTGCATTCGGAGCGCTCGCAGAAGCCATAGCGGAGGGACGAGACGTCAAGCCTCACCGCATTCAAGAGCTTCCGGCACTTTCCCGCAATCCCGGCATGCTGCGGCTTCTGGCTGCAAGTCTGTGGCATCACCAAGAGCGGGATATCGCTCTTGAGACCCTGCGGCAGGCAGAACAGCTGATCGAAGCGGATGCTGTTTTGAAAACCCTGCCCAAACGGTGGCGCAAGGAACTGCCCTTGCAGCGGACCGCTTGGCTCATAGAACTTGGCAGGACGGAGGAAGCCAGGGCTCTCCTCAAACACTGTGCTGACAGCTTTCCGGTAGATGCGCACATGCTGCATCTTGCGGAGCAGCTGGGGCTGGAGCTGCCTGGCCGGGACGGTGATGATACCCAGTCCCGCTGATCTGTCCGGTTTCCGCTTGAAAATGTCGAACAAATGCGGAACAAATAGCTCATGACCTCGACCTTGAAACCTGGCGCGAACCGAATCTCCCTCAGCGATCCCCTCGTGGATGGCCGTCAGTCAGACAATGCCCTGAAGGTTTGGCGCGGAACCGCCCGGCTGCTCCGGTCCATGGATTTTGCCTGCCTGCCGGAAGTCACCCTTGCGTCCGGCCGGCGGGCTGATTTGCTTGGCCTTGGCCCCAAGCACGAGCTCTGGATCGTTGAGGTGAAGTCCTCGATCGCCGACTTCCGGGCCGACACCAAGTGGCCAGACTACCGGCAGCATTGCGACCGGCTTTATTTCGCCACCCACCCGGACGTGCCGCTCGAGATCTTCCCGGAGGAAGCAGGGCTTATTCTGTCCGACGGGTTTGGCGCGGAAATCTTCCGCGAGGCACCCGAGCACAAGCTGTCTGCTGCGACCCGCAAGGCGGTGACCCACCGGTTTGCCCGCCACGGCGCCCTGCGTCTTCATGACCTGACCGACCCGGATCTTCGCGGATCTTTTGCCGGCTATTGAGCGGGAAAGCTGATCCGGTTTGCCTGCGGCTTGAGTAGGCAGTGCGCTGGAATGAGGGCCGTGGCGATGAAGATGCGCAAGAAGAACGATCTGCCGCAGAAAGTCTGCAAGGCTTGCGGACGCCCCTTCACCTGGCGGCGCAAATGGGCGAAGGACTGGGATCAGGTTCTCTATTGTTCCGAGCGGTGCAGACGCAGCCCGAAAGCCGCCTGATCAGAGGTGGAAGACGCGGCTGGGCTGAAAACGGCCCTTTTCAATGGCTCCTAGCGCCACCGGAACGCCAGCATGGCTGGCATAGGCGGCGTCACAGGACAGCGGGGCGTCGCGGCCTCTTAGAAGCACTGGCATGCCCTGACGGATCTTTGCTGCATCCTCGATAGACACAGGCAATTCGACCAGCGCGTCGAGGGACTCCCGCACCGGCAGGATGAACTCGGCGACCAGATCCTCATAGGTGCCATCTTCACCAAGGTTTTCGACGGCTTCCACCAGCTCCTCGAGTGACACCATGTCCTCTTCCCCGAACGGCCCTACCAGCAGACGGCGCAGCACTGTCACATGGCCGCAAGTCCCCAGACGCCGGCCCAGATCGCGCGCAAGCGCGCGCACATAGGTTCCCTTGCCGCATTCGGCTTCGAAGACGGCCCGGTTCTCATCCGGCAGCTCGACAAGATCCAGCCGATGGACATCGATCGGACGCGCTTCCAGCTCAACCTCTTCGCCGCCGCGGGCAAGATCATAGGCCCGCTCACCATCCACCTTGATCGCGGAGAAGATCGGCGGAACCTGCATGATCGTGCCAATGAACTCAGGTAGAACTTCACGGATGGCGGCCTCTTCCGGCCGCACGTCCGACGTCGCAATCACTTCGCCTTCCGTGTCGTCCGTGTTGGTCTCCACGCCCCAGGTCACCTCGAACCGGTAGACCTTGCGTCCATCCATGACGAAGGGAACGGTCTTGGTTGCCTCGCCAAAGGCAATCGGCAGACAGCCGGAGGCACGCGGATCCAGTGTGCCTGCATGGCCGACCTTCTGGGGGTGCAGGATACGCTTCAGACGCGACAGGGCATCGTTGGAGGTCAACCCATAGGGCTTGTCCAGCACCAGCCAGCCGTTGATCGTGTTGCGTTGCCTGCGTACCTGTTGCCGCGCCATGAAATGTCCGCCATGAGAAAGGAAATGCGCTTCCTGCCGGCATCAGGATACCAGCAGGGATAGACCCGGAAACCTGGTCTTACTCTTCTTCGTCCCGGCCGCCGAGATCATCGCCATCGTCATCCCGGTCGAGATCGCGGGCGACCGTCGGTGAATGCAGCAGCGTGTCGATCCGCATGTCATCGTCGTAGCGGGTATCGAGCATGAAACGCAGGTCCGGCATGTATTTCATGGTCAGGCGGCGCGACACCAATCCGCGCAGATACTTGGCGCTGTGGTTGAGAGCCTTCTCGATCTTCTTCCCATCCCCACCGCCGAGCGGCATGATCAGGCAGGTCGCGAGGCGCAGATCCGGCGTCATGCGCACTTCCGGAATGGTGATGATGATCCCGGCAAGCTCCGGATCGGAGACTTCGCCGCGGGTAAGAATGTCGGACAGTTCCTTGCGGACGAGTTCGCCCACGCGAAGCTGGCGCTGAGAGGGGCCTTTGGCCGTGTGTCCCGTATGTCGTGCCATGGAGTGATATCCCGTTGCGGTCTTCCCGGCCCCCAAGGCTCTGGGAAAAGGCGCGGCCTTCAAGCCGCATAAAATGACAACGCCGGCGCAAACAATCTCTGCGCCGACGTTCAATATGGTTATGCGGCGCGGCTCAGAGCGTCCGGGCAATCTGCTCGACGCGGAAACACTCGATGATATCGCCCGGACGCATGTCCTGGTAATTCACGAAGTTCATGCCGCATTCCTGACCGGATTCCACCGTCTTGACTTCATCCTTAAAGCGCTTGAGCGTGCCAAGCTTGCCTTCGTGGATGACCACATCGTTGCGGATGAGGCGCACTTCTGCGCCGCGTTCCACGATGCCTTCGGTGACCAGACAGCCCGCGACCTTGCCGACCTTGGTGATGTTGAAGATCTCGCGGATCTCCGCATTGCCAAGGAAGGTCTCGCGGCGTTCCGGAGACAGCAGGCCGGACATGGCTGCTTTGATGTCATCCACCAGGTCGTAGATGATGTTGTAGTAGCGGATCTCGACGCCTTCGCGGGCCGCTGCTTCCCGGGCCTGCTTGTTGGCACGCACGTTGAAGCCGAAGATCGGCGCCTTGGAGGCCATCGCCAGAGTGATGTCGCTTTCCGTGATCCCGCCGACACCGGCCATGAGGATACGGGCTGCCACTTCATCCGTGCCCAGCTCGGCAAGAGCGTGGGAGATGGCTTCGACAGAACCCTGCACATCGCCCTTGAGGACCAGCGGGAATTCCTTCCGGCCGGTTTCCTGCAGACGGTTCATCATCTGCTCAAGCGAACCGCGGGCACCGCTTGCCACGACAGAGGCCTTCTCACGGATCTGGCGCTGACGATAGTCAACGATTTCACGCGCGCGGGCTTCGTTCTCGACAACGGCGACCATGTCACCAGCCGCTGGCGTTCCCTGGAAACCGAGAACCTCAACCGGCTTGGAGGGATCAGCCTCCTTCACCTGATTGCCGTCCTCATCCAGCATGGCACGTACACGGCCCCATTCGGAGCCCGCCACCAGGATGTCACCCGGACGCAGCGTGCCCTTCTGGACCAGAACCGTCGCAACCGGGCCGCGGCCACGGTCAAGCTGGGCTTCGATGACGATCCCCTCTGCCGTGCGGTTCGGGTTGGCCTTAAGCTCAAGAACTTCAGCCTGCAGCAGGATCATTTCCAGCAGCTTGTCGAGGTTGGTGCCCTGCTTGGCAGAGACTTCCACATCGATCACGTCACCACCCATGGCTTCCACCACGATGGAGTCGTTCAGCAGCTCGGTACGGACCCGGTTCGGATCGGCAGCAGGCTTGTCCATCTTGTTGATGGCCACGATGATCGGCACGTCGGCAGCCTTCGCATGGGCGATGGCTTCCTTGGTCTGCGGCTTCACACCATCGTCCGCGGCCACCACAAGGATGACGATATCGGTCGACTTCGCACCACGGGCACGCATCTGCGAGAACGCAGCGTGGCCCGGAGTATCGATGAAGGTGATCTTGTTGCCGTTCTGCTCAATCTGATAGGCGCCAATGTGCTGGGTGATGCCACCGGCTTCACCAGCAACCACCTTGGCATTCCTGATCGCATCCAGAAGCGAGGTCTTGCCGTGGTCGACGTGACCCATGATCGTCACAACCGGCGGACGCGGCTGCAGGTTTTCCGCAGCATCCGCTTCAGAGAACAGACCTTCTTCCACATCCGATTCGGACACGCGCTTTACGGTGTGGCCCATTTCGGACGCGATCAGTTCAGCCGTATCCGCGTCGATCACATCGTTGATCTTCATCATCTGTCCCTGCTTCATCAGCAGCTTGATGACGTCAACAGCGCGCTCGGCCATACGGTTGGCGAGTTCCTGAATGGTGATGGCTTCCGGCAGAATGACTTCACGCGAGATCTTCTCACGCACCGTCTGCTGCATGCCGCGCTTCGCCTTTTCCTGACGGCGGCGCATGGACGCCAGCGAACGCGAACGGCCCTCGTCACCACCGGTTGCGGCGGAGATGGTCAGCTTCGACCGGCGGCGGTCTTCATCAGCACCACGGGGACGAGCAGGCGTCGGAGCCGGCTTGGCCCGCTTGACTGCACGCACACCAGCCTTGTTGCGTTCATCGTCGCCTTCCGGCTCGGCAACAGGCTTCCGTGTGAGGACCGGCGGCTTGGCGCCTTCGGGACGCTGAGCGGCCGGACGGACAGCAGCAGGACGTGCCGGGGTTGCAGCGGCGCGCGGCGTTTCAACCGGCTCTTCCTGAGCAGCTTCGGCCGGAGCAGAGGCCGCACGTTCAGCAGCGAGACGGGCTTCTTCAGCCTCGCGCAGCTTGCGGGCTTCCTCTTCCGCCTTCAGGCGGATTTCTTCTTCAGCGCGGCGCTTGGCCTCTTCTTCGGCCCGGCGCTTGGCTTCGATCTCCGCGAGGCGCTTTTCCTCAACAGCGCGTTCCTGAGCCATCTTCAGGGCCGTTGCACGTGCAGCGGCCTCTTCCTTGGTCAAGGTGCGCAGAACCGCTCCGCCGCTACCCTTTTGCGGGCGCTGGCCTGGGCGCGGCATTTTCATTTCGGGAGCGGGCTTGCGCGGTGCTTCCTCAGGTGTCTCAAGCCGCTGGGTCTGAAGAGCTTGCGCCTCGGGCTTTGCCTCCTGTCCAGGAAGCACAACACGGCGCTTCTTCTTCTCCACGACGACGGCCTTTGACCGGCCATGCGAGAAGGACTGCCGAACCGTTCCCTGGTCGCCACCACCCCGCTTGAGGCCAAGCGTCTTGCGCTCGACGCTGATTGTCTTGTCGCCTGGATTTTTCGTATCGCTCATATTGCCTTCAGTCCTGCGCAACCGCACCGTCTGCGTTGCCTATGTCTTTTGCGGCGGAATTCGACCGGAAAGCCTCCAGTTCGCGCACTCGCGACAGGAAGTTTTCGCTCGCCCGGCCCGCAAGCAGTGCAGCATGTATCACATTTGACCGACCCAATGCCAAATCCAATTGAGTCGAATCGAACAAACGGACGATCTGAGGCCCGTTTGCAGTCTCGTTTCGGCCCGCAGCAACCGCTGCAAGCTTTCGAATGCCGTCGTCTGCGGCCTCCGAGGCATGGATGAGGCCAGAAACGGGATCCCGCTTCAAAGCAGCCTCAACCTTTGAAAAGCCGGTCACGAGTTCGCCAGCCTTGCGGGTCATGGACAACGCGGACAAAGCCGCTTTCTCCAGAAGGGCGTCGACACGCCCCGCAAGCCCGGCCTCGACCTGGGCTTCACATTTGAACCCCCGGCCGAAAACCCGCTTCTTCTGCTTTTCCGCTGCCTCGATCGTCTCCGCGGCAGCCGTCACCCAGACACCCCGTCCAGGCAACACCCGTTTAAGGTCCGGGACGACCTGCCCCTGCGGGTCCAGAACGAAGCGGATCAACTGATCCACCGGCAGAACCGCACGCGTCACGGCACATTGCCGTTCGGCCGGCTCGTTCTTTCTTGGCACCCGTTTCCTCCATTCATCCGCCCGAGAGCGGATGGATCAGCCGTTTAAGATGACGCCTTCGCTGGCCTCTTCACCGGCAGCTTCGTCGTCGTCACCGTCTTCATCCGCAGCCTCTTCGGAGGCGAGTTCTTCTTCGGTGATCCAGCCTGCAGCCAGACGGGCGGCCATGACCATGGCTTCTGCGTCTGCACGCGACAGGTCGCAACCCGACAGAGCACCTTCGTAGCGCTTCGTCTCGCCGTCCTTGCGTTCGCTCCAGCCGACGAGATCGTCAGCAGCGCAACCGGCAAGGTCTTCCACGGTCTTGATGTCTTCCTTGCCCAGAGCCACAAGCATGGCAGTGGTCAGGCCATCAATCGACCGCAGATCGTCGGAAACGCCAAGATCGCGGCGTTCCTGATCCAGCTTTGCTTCCAGCTCGTCAAGGTAATCGCGGGCACGTGCCTGGATTTCCTCAGCCGTGTCGTCATCGAAGCCTTCGATCATCGAAATTTCGTCGAGATCCACATAAGCGACTTCTTCAACAGAGGCAAAGCCTTCGGTCGCCAGAAGCTGACCGACCATCTCGTCGACATTCAGGGCTTCCATGAACAGCTGTGACCGCTCCTGGAATTCCTTCTGCCGGCGCTCGGATTCTTCCTGCTCGGTCATGATATCGATGGCCCAGCCGGTAAGCTGGCTTGCCAGACGGACGTTCTGACCGCGGCGGCCAATGGCCAGCGACAGCTGCTCGTCAGGGACCACGACCTCGATGCGCTCTGCATCTTCGTCCAGGACCACCTTGGCAACTTCAGCCGGCTGCAGCGCATTGACGATGAAGGTTGCCGGATCATCATTCCACGGAATGATGTCGATCTTTTCGCCCTGCAACTCGCCGACAACGGCCTGAACGCGGGAACCGCGCATACCAACACAGGCGCCGACCGGATCAATCGAGCTGTCCTTGGAGATCACGGCGATCTTCGCACGGGAACCCGGATCACGGGCAACAGCACGGATCTCGATAACGCCGTCGTAGATTTCCGGAACTTCCTGCGCGAAGAGCTTCGACATGAACTGCGGATGGGTGCGCGACAGGAAAATCTGCGGGCCGCGCTGCTCGCGGCGCACGTCATAGATATAGGCGCGGATACGGTCGCCGGTGCGGAACGCTTCACGCGGGATGAGCTCGTCGCGGCGGACGATGCCTTCGCCACGGCCAAGGTCCACGATCACATTGCCGTATTCAGCACGCTTGACCACGCCGTTGACGACTTCGCCGATACGGTCCTTGAACTCGTCATACTGGCGGTCACGCTCGGCTTCGCGCACTTTCTGCACGATCACCTGCTTCGCGGACTGAGCAGCAATACGGCCAAAATCCAGCGGCGGCAGCGGTTCGGCGATGTAGTCGCCCAAGGTCGCTTCCGGGTTACGGGCCTGGGCATCTTCAATTGAGATCTCGGTCGAGACATTCTCAACCGTCTCAACAACCTGAAGCAAACGCTGCAGCCGGATTTCACCGGTTTTCGAATTGATCTCGGCGCGGACTTCCGTCTCCGTGCCATAACGGGAGCGGGCAGCCTTCTGGATGGCATCTTCCATTGCCGTGATCACGATGCCCCGGTCGATCGACTTTTCACGGGCGACCGCGTCAGCGATTTGCAGCAGTTCAAGCCGGTTCGCGCTGATTGCCATTCAATCCACTCCTCTCGCGCAGCCTGTTGTCGTTTCCTGCGCGTTTATTGTTGCCCCGGTCTGTGCCGTTTCAGTTGGGCCGTTTATCCTCTGATGACACCTCTGCATCGCGGGCAGCCAAAGCCGCCTTCTCTGCCTGCAGAGCCGCCGTAATCAAGTCGTCGGTCAAAACCAGCCGGGCTTCCCCGATGTGATCCATCGGCAGAACAACGGTGTCCTCCTCGCCCTTCTTCACGTCGGACAGGCGGACAAGTGCGGCATCCGCCTTGGACCCCAGCAGAAGGCCACGGTAACGTTTGCGGCCGTCGATCATGGTGGACAGCTCCACCTTGACTTCATGACCCGCCCAGCGGTCAAAATCGGACACACGCACCAGAGGCCGGTCGATCCCGGGCGACGAAATCTCAAGGTGGTAGGCACGGTTGATCGGATCGTCGACATCCAGCGCCGGAGAAACACCCCGGCTGATGGTCTCGCAATCATCCACCGTCATGGTTCCATCCGGGCGCTCTGCCATGATCTGCAGCGTGCACCCATTGGCAGCGCTGATCTTGATGCGGACCAGACGGTAACCCAGATCCTCAATAACCGGCTCGACAATAGCCGATACACGGGCTTCCAGGCCATCTTCTGTAATGATGCGTGGTTCGACGTCGTTCACGCTCTACTCCTGTTCGGCCACCTCTCAGGGCGCCCTAAAATCCGGTCATCCTAACCGGAAAGCGTTGTGCCTAAACACTTTCGGAGCGGGTCCCTTCCGGGCCCCACCCTCATACCGCTAACCAGCCGTGTGAGATGAAACACGGACCATATACAGGCAAACACCCCACCAACGCAAGGACAAAGGACCCCTGGGCGGGAAACAGACCGGCAAATCCGTTGCGAGAGGCGGCAGGCCTCCCAAGTCAGACCCGCAGGAAAGTCAGATAGCGGGGCACCCGCTCCTCGCGGAATGCCTTTGCCTCATAGCGCGTTCCAGGCCAGTTGGCCCAGGGCTTGCGCCAGTCTTCCGGACCTTCGGCCATCCATTCAAAGGCGGAATGGTCCCGGCAGTGCTGCAGCGCCCAATCCACATAAGTGTCGATGTCGCTGGCAAACCGGAACTGGCAGCCGGGCTTGATCACCCGTGCGTAGCGGTCAAGATTCTGCGGATTGATGAAGCGCCGCTTCCAGTGACGCTTCTTCGGCCAGGGGTCAGGATAGAGCTGATAGGCCAGATCAATCGAGGCTTCCGGCAGCCAATCAAGCACATTGATGGCGTCATCGTCGTAAAGCCGGATGTTGCGCAGACCTTCCTCGTTCAGCGTATTGACCACCTTGGCCATGCTGCCAACAAAAGGTTCTACGCCGATCAGCCCGACATCCGGATTTTCACGCGCCCTGTGAAGCAGATGCTCACCACCGCCAAAGCCGACTTCCAGCCAGACTTCGCGGACAGGAACATCAAACAGATCAGCCAGGTTCTGAGGTGCAGGCTCACTGAGGTCCAGCGACAAGCGCGGCAGCTCCGTCTCCATGAGATGGGTGCGGCGCGGGCTGAGCGGTTTGCCTTTGCGGCGCCCGTAGAATGAACCTTCGTAACGTTCGGTCATTTTCTTCAAAGCAAACCGCCGGCCCATCTGAGCCGGCGGTCTGTTCCCGTGTTCGGTTGATGCGGCGGGCCTTATCCCGCAATCGTGCGGAGCGCGTCAACCAGATCCGTCTTTTCCCAGGTGAATCCGCCATCCGCATCAGGCTCACGGCCGAAATGGCCATAGGCAGCGGTGCGTTCGTAGATGGCGTTGTTCAGCTTGAGATGCTCACGAATGCCGCGCGGGCTCAGGCGCATGACATCGCGCAAGCCCTTTTCCAAAACAGCTTCGTCGCACTGGCCGGTGCCGTGAAGGTCGACATAGACCGACAGCGGCTCGGAAACGCCAATGGCGTAGGAGAGCTGAATGGTGCAGCGCTCAGCCAGTTCAGCCGCCACGACATTCTTCGCCAGATAGCGGGCCGCATAAGCTGCAGACCGGTCGACCTTGGTCGGATCCTTGCCGGAGAAGGCACCGCCGCCATGGGGAGCAGCACCGCCGTAGGTGTCGACGATGATCTTGCGGCCAGTCAGGCCGGCATCGCCATCAGGACCGCCAATCACGAAGGCGCCGGTCGGATTGACGTGCCAGACTGTTTCGCCGGAAATCCAGCCATCCGGCAGAGACTGACGGATGTAGGGCTCGACAATCGCCCGAACGTCATGGGACGTCAGCGATGCATCAAGATGCTGGGTGGACAGAACCAGAGAAGACACGCCAACCGGCTTGCCGCCAACATAGCGGATCGTGACCTGGCTCTTGGCGTCCGGCCCAAGCACCGGCTCGCGGCCGGACTTGCGGGCTTCCGCCAGGGTCTTGAGGATCTTGTGTGAATAGAGGATCGGGGCTGGCATCAGCTCCGGGGTCTCACGGCAGGCATAGCCGAACATGATCCCCTGGTCGCCAGCACCTTCATCCTTGTTGTCAGCGGCATCAACGCCCTGGGCGATATGCGCGGACTGGGCATGAAGGTGAACTGCAACCTCGCAGTTCTCCCAATGGAACCCATCCTGCTCATAGCCGATGTCCTTCACGGCCATGCGGGCGAGATGAGCAATATAATCCTTGGTCACTTCAGCGGGACCGCGCGTCTCCCCGGCAATGACGATCCGGTTGGTCGTCGCAAGAGTTTCGCAGGCCACACGGGCATCCGGCATCAGCTTGAGATAGGCATCAACAACCGCATCGGAAATGCGGTCGCACACCTTGTCCGGATGGCCTTCAGAGACCGATTCAGATGTGAAAAGGTAATCTTGACGTGCCATTGGCGAGCGTCCTTCTGGGAATGAATATGACAGGAGCGGTGACCTAGGCCACCGCTCCGGACACATCAATCTAAGAAGAACCCCGCCGCGTCAAGCGCAGAGGTGCGTGAAATCAGTCGTCACCGGCAAGGGAGCGGACCAGATCCACGATACGGCGGCGGACCTTCGGATCCTCGATGCGCACAAACGCCTTGTTCAGCGACAGGCCTTCAGAAGAAGACAGGAAGTCAACGACGTAGGACGTTGGCTGAGTTTCACCAAATCCCTCGGCTTCGTCCGGCGTACCTGGCGCATCTTCAAAGAAGAAGGCAACCGGAACCTTGAGGACGGTGGAAATGTGCTGAAGACGGCTCGCACCTATGCGGTTCGTGCCCTTTTCGTATTTCTGAATCTGCTGGAACGTGATTCCGAGGCTTTCACCAAGCTTCTCCTGACTCATGCCAAGCATCATTCTGCGCAAGCGCACACGGCTGCCGACATGGATATCAATTGGATTAGGAGCTTTCTTGCTGGGCATCTGTCTTTTTCTTTCTGCTACACGGCCCGAGGACCAGTGACCCTGTAGTGGCTGCACAGCCGCCACCATCAAAATGCCGCAGGACCCAAACCTGCCGGTTTGAACAGGTACCCCCTACCTGCAAACCCTGCGATTGCCCCACCAAATTTGAGGAGCTAGAAAGTTGTACCACACGAGTCATGCAAGGCCCAAGAAGATAAATCAATTTTAGCGCGAACTCGGGTTGCATTCCTAAACGGAAAACAAATTCCAAAACAGAAACACCCCCTCAATCGCACTCAAACTAGGCAAATTTAGCAATATTTGCACAATATATAGACACAACCTCTCCGCAACCGCCCTGATCTTCCAGCATTCAGTTCACAGCGGCAGGCACAAGCGCCTCGTCTACGGCAAGTTTAGGGCCACTTTCCTGCCATCTGGCAGGATAAAGCATAGAGGCATTTGCGAGGCGCCGCGAACGGTCTCATCCAATCCGCCAGAGGGAGGCTCCCTTCAAGTAGCCCGCAGCCTGCGGATCAGCACCCAGCTTCCCAAAAGCAGCAGGACAAGCAAAAGCGGAACATTGCCAGCGCGCGCATAGATCGTGACCTCACCAGCCGCGGGCAAAGGGGCATCCAGAACACCGGACATGCCAAGACCAAGCCGCTCCCGGATCCTGCCCTTGGCATCGATGACGGCTGATATGCCGGTGTTGGCGGCACGCACAAGTGGCAGGCCCTGCTCAATTGATCTCAGTCGTGCTTGAGCCAGATGCTGATAGGGACCAGGGGTCAGGCCAAACCAGGCGTCATTGGTCACATTCAGCAGGAAATCGGGACGGCCATTGCCCAGCCCGGAATAGCCGGGAAAGATCGCCTCGTAGCAGATCAAGGGCAGAAAGCTGGTGCCATCCGGCAAGGTCATGATCTTATGACGGAATCCAGGTTCGAAGCTGCCGGGAACATCGACCAGCTTTTCAAAGCCAACGGCACTCAGATAGGACCGGAGCGGCAAATATTCGCCGAAGGGCACCAGATGAACCTTGTCATAGGCGTCGAGAACCAGACCCTCCGGATCGAACAGATAGACGCTGTTGTAAAACACGGGCTTCGGCCCGGAGCGGTCCACCCGGATTGCACCGGTTACAAAATTCATCTTGCCATCGAGCGCCTGAGAGATCCGGTAGAGCGCATAGGGTGTCTCTGACAGAATGAACGGAACAGCAGATTCCGGCCAGACCAGAATCCTCTCATGCCCAACCCGACCGCTGCCGCTCAAGGGACGCTCACTCAGGTCGATATACTCTTGGAAGATCGCATCACGGTTTTCCGGCCGCCACTTTTCAGCCTGCGCGATCGCAGGCTGCACAATCCGGATGTCGGTGCCGCTGTCGGCCAGCGGAACCTGACCTTCCAAACGCCACAGACCGAAGCCCGCCATCGCACCAAGCAAAGCCAGCCCACAGACGACCGGTCTCACCCGCCGGCGTAGTGGCGCCTCATCGATCAGAACCGCAGGCGCCGCAAAGATGAGAACGGCGAGGAAGCCGAGCCCATACATGCCTGTAATGCTTGCCGTCTGCGCAAGGACCAGGTTCGACCCGATTGTCTGGCCCAGGCTATTCCAGGGAAATCCGGTGAGAACCGCCCCCCGGACCAGATCGGCTGCGGTCAGGACAACCGCAAGAGCAACGACCCGGTGCCCGCTCTCCGGCCACACCCTTGCTGCGATCGACAGCGCGAGCCCCGGAAACAGCGCCAAACCCGCAGGCATGGCCGCGACTGCCAGAGGCATCATCCAGGCAAATCTGTCACCATCGACCAGGAAAGCCGACCCGATCCACCAGAGGCCGGCAAGAAAGTACCCAAACCCGAACCACCAGCCGATGACAAAGCCGGAGCGGAAGCGTCCTCGTCCTGAAGCTTCGGCACCCACTGCCCCATCAAGAAGCCAGACAAGCGCCGGGAGGGTGACGAAGAGGACCGGGAACCAGCCGAGCGGCGGCAGGGCTGCTGCGGACAAAGCGCCCGCGGCACATGCACACAACCAGCGCCGCCATCCCCACGCCAGCAGACAGGCATTGGGAAGTGTCAGGGCCAAGGCCCGGAGGAATGGCATGGATGAAATCCCCTGAGGTGCGAATCGTTCAGAGAGTTGCGCCCCCGCCCCCTCAGGTCAAGCCTTCGCCGGTCAAAGCCATCAGGCTCCGCCAGTATCTTCCGGGGAATGACCTTGCTCACCACGCTTTGCCCGGCGGCGCAGTTCCGGAGACCGCGTCTCGGGACGCCTGCGCCGGATGCGCAACCGCTTGATCCGGCGGGGGTCGGCATCGAGGATTTCGAATTCGAAGCCCGGGATGTCCGGCACCTGAACCAGCTCGCCACGCACGGGCACACGGCCAACTGTCACATAGAGCAAGCCGCCAAGTGTATCGACGTCCTCGCCCGCTTCACTGTTGGCGATGGCGGCACCCAATTCGGACTCGAGATCTTCGAGCGGCATGCGCGGATCGGCAATCCAGATGCCGTCAGCCACCGCCTGCAGCATGGCCTCCTCGTCCTCGTCATGCTCGTCTTCAATGTCGCCAACGACTTCTTCGACGAGATCCTCCAGCGAAACGAGGCCATCGGTGCCGCCGTATTCATCTATCACAAGCGCCATCTGTATGCGGTCGGCCTGCATTTTGGCCATCAGATCCGTCGCGGGCATCGACGGCGGAACAAACAGCAGATTCCGGATAAGGCCGGTGGTCTTGAGAGACAGGGACAGGTCAATCTTGGAGAGATCCAGCTCGCGGGCATTGTGGCCAATGCTGGCGATCTCATCTTCAGAAGGGGTTTCGATCGGACCGCCGTTGGCTTTTTCTGCCATCCAGGCCATCAGGTCCTTCTGGTGCACCATGCCCCGAGGGTCGTCGAGGGTTTCCTCATAGACCGGCATGCGCGAGTGTCCGGATTCCTGGAAAAGCTCCATCAGGCGGCCGATGGTGGTGCTGGCTTCGACAGCCTCGATATCCGCGCGGGGGATCATCACGTCATCGACGCGCAATTCGCGCAGCCGGAGAATGTTCCCCAACAACATGCGCTCTTCGGGGGAAAAGGTCGCGTCACTCCCCGTTTCGCGGGCCAATTCATCCTGCAGATTTTCCCGCAGGCTCGAGCCATTTCTACGCCCGGAGAAAAATGTCCGCAAAGATTGCCAAACAGCCGCAGACCTCTGCGGCCTTGGCTGCTGAGGCTCTTCGTCGGTATGCGCCTGCGTTTCCGCCGGCGGCTTGGTTTCGCTACTTCGGGGTTCTGAACCTGTCATCATCATCAATCGCTAAACTGTCTTCAGCTCCAACAACCGCCAGCCCCGCAAACGGGCTGCTCAATCATCATCGGCGGTCAGCGGTTTCTCCGCATATGGATCGGCAATTCCGAGTTCCGCCAGAATAAGGCGTTCCAGAGACTCCATCAGTTCGGCCTCATCATCTTCCTGATGATCATAGTCGAACAAATGCAGCATTCCGTGAACGACCAGATGGGTAACATGGGCGGAGAATTCAATTCCCAGCTCGGCCGCTTCACGCTGAACAGTTTCGCATGCCAGCACAATATCGCCAAGCAACGGGCCATAGACCTCGTTGTCAGGGTCGCTCCCGGGGAAGGAAAGAACGTTTGTCGCCTTGTCCTTTTCGCGCCAGCGATGGTTCAGCTCGCGAATTGCCTCATCATTGGTGAAGACGAGGGACACTTCCGAGCCATCGACGGCTTCAAGGCCAGCAACAGTGAACGCTGTATCGAAAGCCCTGCTGCAGAGAGCGCGCAAATCCCGTTCTTCGGGCCAGCTTCCGGCCTGAATCGAAATATCGATCTGAAAATCTTCAGGCAGCCCTTGGGCTGCCTGGGTACTTTTGGTCATTCGACTTCTGCCCCGCCGGCATCCACCCGCTCTTCCTGGCGGGCCCGGCTGTAGCGGTCCATCATTTCGTGACGGCGCTCGCGCGCCTGCAGCTCTTCGCGGGACGCATTGTCATAGGCCGTCACAATCCGGGCGACCAGCTCATGACGGACGACGTCCGCTTCGGTGAACTGGACATGGGCAACGCCTTCGATGCCCTGCAGCAGTCCAAGCGCCTCGCGCAGACCCGACTTCTGCCCCATGGGCAAGTCGATCTGGCTGGGGTCACCGGTGACGATCATCTTCGAGCCCTCACCCAGACGGGTCAGGAACATCTTCATCTGCATCGTCGTCGTGTTCTGCGCTTCGTCGAGCAGCACCACAGCGTTGGACAGGGTACGGCCACGCATGAAGGCGAGTGGCGCGACTTCAATCATGCCGGAGGTCAAGCCCCGGTCCACCTTCTCAGGCGGCATCATTTCATAAAGCGCGTCATAGAGCGGGCGAAGATAGGGATCGACCTTGTCCTTCATGTCACCGGGCAGGAAGCCCAGCCGCTCGCCGGCTTCAACAGCCGGACGGGACAGGATCAGGCGTGCCGCGTCGCCGCGCTCCAGAAGGGCGGCCGCATAGGCCACAGCGAGGAAAGTCTTGCCGGTACCGGCCGGGCCGGTGCCGAAGATCAGATCCGCACGGTCCATGGAGCGGATATAGGCATCCTGAGTCGGCGTACGTGCCACGATGGTCTTGCGGCGGGTAGAAACCTGCGCAAAGGCAAGACGCGAGCGGGGCTCCAAAGTCGGCAGAGGGAGCTGGGCATCGGCGGCAGCCGCCATACGCAGCGCCCCGTCCACATCACCGGCATGGATCTCGTGCCCTTGCTGCAAACGCTGATAGAGCGCCTCGAGAGCGTTGCGGGCCTGAGTGCAAGCGCTGTGGCTGCCCTTGAGTGTTACCTGGTTGCCGCGAGCGATGGCATCGATCCCGAGCTTCTGCTCGATCAGGGCCAGGTTTTGATCGAACTGGCCAAAGAGATCGCCAATAAGCCGATTGTCTTCAAACGCAAGAACGATGTGTGTCAGATCGGAAGCCGGAGCTGCTCTGTGATCCGGAGTCCTGCGAGCCGAAGATTGGCTGTCTCGCGT
The DNA here is from genome assembly GCF_014842915.1 of Roseibium litorale. Lineage (GTDB taxonomy): Bacteria > Pseudomonadota > Alphaproteobacteria > Rhizobiales > Stappiaceae > Roseibium > Roseibium litorale. The sequence goes on from NZ_JACYXI010000005.1 coordinate 174,648, forward strand.
CAAATGCCGCCTCCTTGGTGACCGTCGGCAGTAGAACCGATAAAGTCATGATGCCCCGCAATGAGCCGCCCGAATAGTGAATTGGCAGCGATCCGCGTGATTTCCACCGCTTGTATCGTTCCGATCAGGTCTTCTGGCCCATCGATGGCCACCGGCTGGAGCCAGGGGGACTTGCCAACGACCTGACCGGCATGACGGCCCTTGCGTTCGATCAGAACATTGCAGGTCATGCCCTGACGCGACGCATTGAAGGCAGTCTGCTGGCTGGCAATCAGCTCCTGAAGCTCCTGAAGCCTTGCGCTTTTCACATCCTCGGGTACCTGATCGCTCATAGTGGCGCCGGGCGTGCCGGGACGCTGGCTGTATTTGAAGGAGAAGGCGGAGCCGAATTCGACACGCCGGATCAAGTCCATCGTGTCCTGGAAGTCCTGATCCGTTTCTCCCGGAAAACCGACAATGAAATCGCAGGAGAGCGCAATGCCGGGTGCTGCCTCACGGATCTGGGCGACAAGACGGAAATAGTCGTCCCGCGTGTGCTTGCGGTTCATCGCCGCCAGAATGCGGTCGGAGCCGGACTGAACCGGCAGATGCAGATAGGGCATCAACTCCGCCAGATCCCGGTGCGCTTCGATCAGGTCATCTGCCATGTCACGCGGATGGCTGGTGGTATAGCGCAGGCGGTCCAGTCCATCGATTTCGGCCAGACGGCGCAGAAGACGGCCAAGACCCCAGGTCTCACCATTTGCGCCCTGGCCATGCCAGGCATTGACGTTCTGGCCAAGCAAGGTGATTTCGCGCACGCCCGAGGCCGCCATCTGTTCGGCTTCAGTGACGATCTGCTCGACAGAACGCGACACTTCCGCACCGCGGGTATAAGGCACCACACAGAAGGTGCAGAACTTGTCGCAGCCTTCCTGAACGGTGAGGAAAGCCGCAGGTGGACGCTTCAAAACTGGCCGGGCTGCCCGCTCGGACAGATGCTCGAACTTGGCGTCGATGTCGAATTCGGTCTCGACCACCTTGGTGCCGCCAGAGGCCTTGGCCAGCAGCTCCGGCAGGCGGTGATAGCTTTGCGGACCGAAGACCAGATCCACGATCGGCGCACGGCGGGAAATCTCATCCCCTTCGGCCTGGGCCACGCAGCCGGCGACCCCGACCATCATGTCCTTGCCGGCCAGCGCCCGCTCTTCCTTGATCTTCCGGATACGGCCAAGCTCAGAATAGACCTTTTCCGACGCTTTCTCGCGAATATGGCAGGTGTTGAGGATGACAAGATCCGCATCTTCCATGTTCTCGGTCGCGCTGAAGCCTTCCGTCCCGAGCACGTCATTCATGCGTTCGCTGTCATAGACATTCATCTGGCAGCCGTAGGTGCGCATGAACACTTTGCGCGCATTCGGGCGCGCATCAGCCTGGGCAGCCTGCTGCGCTGGCGTTGTCTGGTCTGCTGCTTCCTGGTGCTGACGATGCGTCATTCAGTCCTCATGGCCCGTTTCCGGGCGGAATGTATCTTCTGGTTATAAAGGGCCTTTACGGCAGAATTGCTGCCCGGGCTACTCCTGCTGCGCGGTCCTGATCAGAAAGACGCACAGATCCCGGAAAGCGGCCTTGGCCCTTTTCAGGTTTCCGGGCCAGCTTTAACGGGTTTTCTTCCGATTGAGAATAGGCAGGGTTCAAGCAGTTTCTGCTTGCGGCCTGGGCAGGGCCTCGGCCCGCAAAGCTGCCGCCGTCATGCCCCGGACCTGGGTTTCCAGATCCCGTGTCAGCACCTTGCGGTTCGTACCCGCAGTGACTCGCACCGGCTCACCCCAGGTAACGATCACATCCAGGTCGCCTTCCTTGAAGATCCCCCAAAGGTGACCAGCGAGCTCCATGTCGCCATACCAGGCCACATGCGGACGGAACTGACGCCCCATGGGCAGACCGCTCAAGGAGCGGTAGACCACCGACAGGGGTTGAACCCAGACCGTTTCCTCATCTCCCAATGAGCGGGTCGCCGCGCCCAGCAGCGCGGACTTGAATGGCAGAACGCAGTTGCCGTCGTTGGACGTGCCTTCAGCAAACAGAACCATCGCATCGCCCTGCGCCATGCGCTCGGCAATGGCATCGGCCACCTTGCCGGTTTCCGTGCGCCGGGTCCGGTTGACGAAGACCGTGCGCTGAAGCTTTGCAAACAGGCCGAAGACCGGCCAGCCGCTTACTTCCGACTTGGCGATGAAGGACAGGGGCATGAGAGAGCCGACCACGGTGATATCCACCCAGGACGCGTGGTTGGAGGTCACCAGCAGCGGACGGTCAACAGCCGGCTTTCCGACCTGATGAACCCGGATGCCAACCAGGCGTGTGGCAGCGAGATGCCAGATATGGGGCAAATGCCGCTGCAGCTTCCAGCCGCGCTTGACCGCCAGCCATTGCGGCGGGATCAGCACAAGCGACACAACTGTCAGAGCGCTGATCGCCCAGACGGCCTTAATCCTTGCCATCATCCCCGGACACCTCGGCTGCGGAAAGCGGAACGCCATAAAGCTCCAGACGGTGATCGACGAGCTTGTAGCCCAGCTTGCGGGCGATAAATTCCTGCAAGGCCTCGATATCCTCGTTCCGGAATTCGATCACCTGGCCTGAGCGCAGGTCGATCAGATGGTCATGATGCTCATCGGGCACAGGCTCATAGCGGGAACGTCCATCGCGGAAATCATGCCGCTCGATCATGCCGGCATCCTCGAACAGCTTCACCGTTCGATAGACCGTGGAAATCGAGATGCGCGGGTCGATTGCGACCGCCCGGCGGTAGAGTTCTTCCACATCCGGATGATCATTCGAGGCAGCCTCGATCACCGCGGCGATCACGCGGCGCTGCTCGGTCATGCGCATGCCCTTGGCAACGCATTGTTCCGCCAGCGTCGAGGTCCGCTCGTCTGTCATGAGTTCCGCCGCTCCGTCCGTTTCCGGCCTAAAATCTTCAACGCAAAGCGGCTTAAAGAAGATCTGCCCGCATGACAAGCGCCGTACCGTCTCCCTCGCCCGCCCGGTAATAGCCTCTGCGTTCGCCCACTTTGCGGAAACCGAGAGACTTGTAAAGGCGCAGCGCAGGTTCGTTGGCGGCGTCCACCTCAAGGAACAGGCACTCGCAGCGGTCACTGTAGAGCTTGAAGGTCGCGGCTTTCATCAAGCGTCCCGCAAGCCCCTTGCCCCGGTGGCGGGGATGCACCGCAATGGTCAGCACCTCGGCCTCGCCCGCGACAGAGCGGATCAGAACGAAGCCAAGAGGATGGCGGGAATTGTTCAGACCGGAGCGGCGGACCACCAGACAAAACACTCCAGTCTGCCCGAGGAGCCCCGCAATTTCCTCTTCGCTCCAGGCATGGGGAAAGCACAAGGCATGCAGATCGGCCAGATCGGCGAGGTCACCATCGTCCGCATCTTCGACGACCGGCTCGGAACTCCAGGGCCACCAAAGGCTCATTGCCGCACGATCCTTCCCTTCTTCTGCGGTGTCGCATCAGGCGGGCGCAGATAAAGCGGAACGGCGGCAGCCGTCTTCGGATCTGTAACAAGGCCCAGCCGGGCGACATCAGAAATATTCGGATAGGCCATTTCGGACAGGATGCCGTCTTCCGGCCGTCCTGCGGCCAGCGCAATGCGGCGGGCAGCCGAGCCGATAAGCCGAATGGACCGGTCAAGGTTCTCCGCCAGATCCTGGACCGTCCGCACACAAGGCTCTGACATGGGCTCAAGATCCGGACCGAACTCCTGACAGTAAACCTCATCGCCCTTGCCATCGAGCGCCACCAGAACCGGTGAGCCGTTCGCTTCAACAGGTACGGAGCGGGCAATAGCGGCCAGGGTCGTCACCCCCACCACCGGCTTGGACAGCACCAAACCAAACCCGCGCGCCACAGAAAGCCCGACGCGCATGCCTGTGAAGCTGCCCGGCCCCGTGGTGACGACGACCCGGTCCAGATCGGTGAAGGCGGTGGAGGACTCGGCCATCACATCGCCGATCATCACCATGAGCTGCTCCGCATGCCCGCGGCCGATCTCGGCGCTGACTTCGGCAAGGCACGGCGTATCGGCGCCATCGTCAAGGACGGCGGCTGCGCAATTGGCCAAGGCTGTGTCGATCGCAAGAACTCTCATGATCATTTCGGATTAGCGGCAGGTGGAGCCCATGTCGAGATGCGCTTTGGACTTACCCCAAAGGTTGGGCTTGAAAGATCCCAGTTCCTGGAGACCGCCCAAAAGAAAAAGCCCGGCACAAGACCGGGCTTTTGAAGAGCTGGAACGCGCCTCAGATCGGGCGCACTTCCTCCACTTCCGGGACGAAATGGCGCAGCAGATTCTGAATGCCATGCTGCAGGGTCGCCGTGGAAGACGGGCAGCCCGCACAGGCACCACGCATGGAGAGATAGACGATCCCGTCGCGGAAGCCCTTGAAGGTGATGTCGCCACCGTCCTGGGCCACTGCCGGACGCACGCGGGTTTCGAGGAGATCCTTGATCACCGTCACGGTTTCGGAATCATCGTCGTCGAAGAATTCGCCGTCTTCCGTGTCTTCACCGCCGCCACTTGCCATGACCGGCTGGCCGGACATGAACTGTTCCATGATGGCACCAAGGATGGCTGGCTTCATATGCTGCCAGTCGGTGTCGTTCTTGGTTACGGTGATAAAGTCATGACCGAAGAAGACCGCCTCAACGCCCGGAATCTGGAACAGCTTCCCGGCAAGGGGAGAAGCTCCCGCATCGGCGGAGGAACGGAAGTCGTAAGTTCCCTCGGGCAGAACAACGCGGCCCGGCAGGAATTTCAGGGTCGCCGGATTGGGCGTCGCCTCGGTCTGAATGAACATGATCTGATCCTACGATCGGCTATGCCGGACTGCAGCGCAACATATCGTCAGTTTACGATGAAAGGTTAGCGCAAACAGAGCCAGTTTGGAACTGTTAAAATCTAGATAAGGCCGGCTTGGCTTCAACTCAAGCGTCCTGATGGACACCCGATGGCTAATACGGCCTATATGCCGGGAGCCTTGTTAGCCGCAACTCCTCATGCGTCCAAGGATTTTCTCCCGTGTCCTCACGCGAGGGCCGCGATCGAATCATCGTCAAGATTGCCCGGAACGATCGTCACCGGAATCGGGAACCCGCCTGCGGATTTTCCGGCAATGGAGGAAACCAGCGGCCCCGGCCCCTCGCTGCTGGTACCGGCAGCCAGAACCAGAATGGCAATGTCCGCATCCGCTTCAATCAGCTCCAGAATCATCTCTGACTTGTTGCCTTCCCGGATCACGCATTCAGGTTCGGTACGGGCCACATTCCGCACCCGCTCCGAAGCCTTTGCCAGCGTTGTTTCCGCGACTTCCATGGCCTCGGCACGCATGATGTCTTCAACACCAAGCCAATGCTGAAAATCCGTCGGGGTCACGACAAAAAGGAGTGTGACAACCCCGCTTGTCCGCGCCGCGCGCTTCGCCGCATAGACGATGGCGCGGTCACACTCGGGGGTGTCATCGACCACGACCAGAAATTTCCGGCGGTGACCTTCTTCGTTGCTCTTTCTGATTGCTACCATGCGCGCATGCTGCCACTGGCGCAGCCGAACCGCAAGAGGCTAACCACCGCTGCCATTTGACCCATCATTACCCCGAAAGCCGGAGCCCAAGCCCCGGCGGAAAGGTTAGAGAATGAACTTCGACAGATCGACGTTCTTTGCCAATTCGCCGATATTCTCGCGGATATGCTGAGCATTGATCTCAATGGTTTCACCTCCCCGGTCAGGGGCTGTATAAGACACCTCATCAAGAACCCGCTCCATAACCGTCTGCAACCTGCGTGCGCCGATGTTTTCGACCGAGCCATTCAGGTCAACCGCCACGGAAGCGATCTCGTCAATCGCATCCTCGGTGAAGGACAGGGTGACATTTTCTGTCGCCAGAAGCGCGACGTACTGCTTGATCAGGCTCGCTTCAGGCTCTGTCAGAATGGCACGGAAGTCATCACGGGTCAGAGCCCTCAGCTCGACACGGATCGGCAAGCGCCCCTGCAGTTCGGGCAGAAGATCAGACGGCTTGGCCACATGGAAGGCGCCCGAGGCAATGAAGAGGATATGGTCCGTCTTCACCGGCCCGTGCTTGGTGGAAACCACCGTGCCTTCGATCAAGGGCAGAAGGTCACGCTGGACACCCTCACGCGAGACATCGGCACCGCCACGGCCTTCCCTGGCACAGATCTTGTCGATCTCGTCCAGGAACACGATGCCGGAGTTCTCCACCAGGGAGATCGCTTCCTGAACGATCTTGTCCTCATCAAGAAGCTTGTCGGACTCCTCGTTGATCAAGAGCTGATAGGAATCACGCACGGTGGTGCACTTGGTCTTGGTCTGGCCGCCAAACGCCTTTCCGAGCATGTCGGAGATGTTCATCACCCCGACGCTGGCACCGGGCATTCCGGGAACCTCGAAGCTCGGCATCTGAGGCTGAGCACGGACCTCGACCTCGATTTCCTTGTCATCCATTTCCCCGTCCCGCAACTTCTTGCGGAAGGAATCGCGGGTGGCCGGGCTGGCGGTCTTGCCAACCAGGGCATCAAGAACACGGTCCTCGGCCATGATATGGGCCTTGGCCTTGACCTCTTCCCGCTTGGCACTGCGCACCAGGCTGATGCCGGCCTCGACCAGATCGCGGACGATTTGCTCCACATCCCGGCCCACATAACCCACTTCAGTGAACTTGGTCGCCTCGACTTTTGTAAAAGGGGCGTTTGCAAGCTTCGCCAGACGGCGGGCAATCTCGGTCTTGCCCACACCGGTCGGCCCGATCATGAGAATGTTCTTCGGCAGAACCTCTTCGCGCATCTGCCCCTGCAGCTGCTGGCGGCGCCAACGGTTGCGCAGAGCGATGGCAACGGCGCGCTTGGCGTCTTTCTGACCGACGATATAGCGGTCCAGTTCGGAAACGATTTCACGAGGTGAAAAGTCGGTCATGTCGATACTTCCATCAGATGATCAGGAGGCCGCCGGAATGATGCGCATGACCGGCGAACCAGCCACAGGCGCCACCAGAATACGGCGGACAAAGCGCCAGGCAGAGCCCAGCAGAAGAATGAAACAGCCCAGAACCAAAAGCGTTCCGGCCACACCTGCTTCTCCCGCCAGGTCGGCCTCACTCATCAGCACACCAAGGGCAATGCCGAAATATCCGAGACCGGAAACCAGAAGAGCACGGCGGTCGACGAGAATGGCCACCAGCGACAGAAGCAGGAACATGGAGATGACGATCACCGCAGATCCCGTGTCACTGAAATAGTCACCTCCGGTCGCAAGGTTGAGAATGGAGTGCACAATCAGGGGAGCTGCCATCAGATGCAGCCAGAAGCCCTTGTCGCTGTTGACGGTGGACCGGGTCAGGTCCCGGCTGTCGAACACCATTCCGGCAAGAAAGCTCGCCAGACCAGCGGCAAAGGTGAACCAGGCAATGTTGTTCTGAACCAGGTGCGGAACAGCCGTCTCCACCAGCACAATGCCAAGGAACAGCAACCCGGCCATCACCACCGCAAAGCCCACCGGCACACGGAAGCGCCACAGATGCAAAGACGCGCCAAGCGTTGCGATCAGAGCCGGCGGGATCAGAACCTGTGCGTGGGCATTGTCGAAAGCAGCGCCCGCCGACCTTGCCGTACTGTCCTCGCCCACGAACAAGCCAAGACAGGTGAGAAAGAAGAACGGCGTGAACAGGATCGTCAGCAGAAACGACGGCAGCGCCAGCCGCATGCGGCGCGCGAAGATCTCAGAAAGAAGCCAGATCGCAGCAGCACCTGCGAACGCGACTGCCCCGGGGGGGACAGAGCCCTTAAGCGCGTAAACCAGTCCGGCAAGAAAGATCGAGATGCCGATTGCGATGAATATATCGTGGAACCCGCGCACGAAGCGAACCTCTTCCGCGTCAGCCCGGGAAACCGTTTTCTTTGATCCGGCGGCACGGTCCTGCTCCAGCCAGAAAGTCTTCAGACGGCCCGCCAATCCGGCATCGAGAATGCCTGCCGACACAGCGTCCTGAAGGCGGCGTTCGAGAACCTCAGTCATTGCGTTCTCCAGCGGCAAGTGAGAGCTGGCACACTCACTCCGTTTCCAGGCTTTCGAGCGTCAGATTGCCATTGGTGTAAACGCAGATGTCCGCGGCAATCGCCATCGCCTTGCGTGCAATCGCCTCTGCATCAAGGTCTGTATCCACCAGAGCACGGGCGGCGGCCAGCGCATAATTGCCACCGGAGCCGATACCGGCGATTCCGCCTTCCGGTTCCAGAACGTCACCGGTACCGGTCAGAACCAGCGCCACATTCTTGTCGGCAACGAGCATCATGGCTTCGAGACGGCGCAGATACCGGTCCGTCCGCCAGTCCTTTGCCAGTTCCACACAGGAACGCATCAGCTGACCGGGATATTGCTCAAGCTTGGTTTCCAGACGCTCGAACAGGGTGAAGGCATCGGCGGTCGCACCCGCAAACCCGGCGATCACTTCGCCTTTCGCCAAGGGGCGCACCTTGCGGGCCGTATTCTTGATAACAGTTTGACCGAGGGAGACCTGACCATCGCCAGCGATCACGACCTTGCCGCCCTTCCGGACGAGCAGAATGGTGGTGCCATGCCAGACGGCGGGTTCTCTTGCTTCGCTCATTGGGTCCTCTTGGCGTTGACGTCAAAGGCGGGGCCGGTCTTGAGACAGGTCCATCACCGCCTTTCCGGACCCTATGTAGGGGTACCAGGCAGCGTTGCCAAGCCATAGGCACCAGCGCGATGACCTCTAGTCGTCAGCTGAGTTGAAAACGGGTTTGCCGGATCAAGGCCTGAACCATGGCCTTCAAAAGAGAAGCCGCCCGCTCATCCGCCAGGTCGCCCTTGGCATCAAACGCGGATCCGGCACCGGAGACGATCACAGTCTGGGGAATGACCAGGGCGCCGAGCCCCATTTCCAGAATGGTGCGCATGGAGATCAGACCGCGCACGCCGCCCATGGCGCCCGGAGAGGCCGAACCGATGGCAAAGACGCGGTTCTGTTTGAAGGCCGCCGAAGCCGGCTCACCCGGATCGGAAATGCGGCTGACCCAGTCCAGAGCATTTTTGAGCAGCGGCGTTACCCCCGCATTGTACTCCGGACAGGCGATGAAGACCCCGTCATGAGACTGGATGATCCGCTTCAGCTTGTGTGCCGCCTCCGGCACGCCCTTGGTCTGCTCCAGATCGCCGTCATAGAGCGGCAGAGGAAAGTCCGAGAGAGAGATCCGGGTTGCCTCCGCATCGCCAAGTGCCAGTTCGCGCAGGACCGCCCCCGCGAGCTTGCCGTTGAAGGAGCCCGAACGTGTGGAGCCGGAGAAGACGAGAATTTTGACTGGCCGCATGACGAATGCCCTCAACTGCCGGAGAGGTTCCGGTTCAATGTCTGTTGATCCCGTCAGTGGACCTTGCGATAGACCCAGACCCTTGCTGGCGGCAGGTTCTTCCAGATCCAGTCAGACTTGGCCAGCGAGAAGCGGCCCGGCTGCGCCTTGACCGGCGGAACGAGCGCATAGGAAAACTGGATGAACGGCGCGCCCGGCTTCAAGAGCTCCAGCGCGTCCTCGATCAACCGCAGCCGCTCGTTTTCCGGCCTTGTGAACAGCGGCAGGCTGGAGACAATCCCGTCGAGCGGCTTGGCATCCTTGAACAGGTCCTTGATCGCGTAGGCATCGCCCTGAATGACCGACATGCCCGGGTAGCGGCCATGAAGCAATTCGCAGAATTCGTGGCTGTATTCAACGGCAACGAGGTTCTTGCGGGAAATGCCACGTTCTAAAATGGCGCGGGTAACGACACCGGTGCCAGGCCCGAGTTCAACCACGTGATCGCCGGGCGCGGCCTCCAGATAAGAGGCCATCTTGGCAGCAAGCAGGGGGCCAGAGGGACTGACTGCGCCCGTCTTGAGCGGATTTTCCACCCACGAACGGAAGAACCGGACTTCATCCAGGGCCTTCGCCTTTAACGCCTTGACCTGTTCGACCTTTTTGCGAACGGCCTGGGAATGCGGCCCCGTCCTATCCATCATCTGCTCCAATCCTCCCCCGCTTCCGAAAATGTAGGGCGTTCAGGAGCAGCATTTCAAGATGGCCAATCCGTGTCAGTTGCCAAGATTGTCGATGAAATCCTTCACCCTAGAGAAAAATCCGGAGGATTCCGGGTGATTTTCTCCTGAAGCACCCTGTTCGAATTCAGTGAGCAACTCTCTCTGGCGCTTCGTAAGGTTGGTCGGCGTCTCCACCGTGACCTGAATATACATGTCGCCATGCTGCACTGAGCGCATCACCGGCATGCCTTTGCCCTTAAGGCGGAACTGCTTTCCGGTCTGGGTGCCTTCCGGCACCTTCACACGGCTGGTGACACCTTCAAGCGTCGGGACATCGAACTGTCCGCCCAGCGCCGCCGTCGTCATAGAAATCGGAACACGGCAATAAAGATCAGCGCCTTCGCGCTGGAAGAACTCATGCGGCCGGATCGACAGGAAGATATAGAGATCGCCGGACGGACCGCCGCGCAGCCCGGCCTCACCTTCGCCGGCCAGACGGATCCGGGTGCCATCCTCAATGCCCGACGGAATGTTGACGGAGAGCGTGCGCTCCTGTGTGGTGCGGCCGACGCCGCCACAAACACTACAGGGATCCGCGATGACCTGCCCCTTGCCCTGACAGGTCGGGCAAGTGCGCTCCAGCGTGAAGAACCCCTGTGCTGCCCGGACACGGCCCGCACCGCCACAGGTGCGGCAGGTCGCAGGACTCGTACCCGGCTTTGCGCCCGATCCGGTGCAAGCCTCACAGGTGACGCTGGTCGGAACCTCAATCTCGACGGTCTTGCCTTCGAAGGCTTCCTCAAGGGTGATTTCGAGGTTGTAGCGAAGGTCCGCACCGCGTTCGCGGCCATTCGACCGGCGGCCACCGCCGCCCATGCCGAAGAACTCCTCGAAAATGTCCGACATGGTGGAGTGGAAGTCACCGTTGCGGGCACCGCCGCCGCCAAAGCCACCGTTCTCAAAGGCCGCATGGCCAAAACGGTCATAAGCTGCACGCTTCTGTGCGTCCTTCAGAGTGTCGTAGGCTTCGTTTACTTCCTTGAAGCTGGCTTCGGCTTCCGCATTCCCCGGATTGCGGTCCGGGTGATATTGCATCGCCATCTTGCGATAGGCGCTCTTTAGAGCCTTCTCATCGGCGTCCTTGGCAACGCCCAGCACTTCATAGAAATCACGTTTGGCCATGTCTGGTCACTCAATCCTGTCCGGCATGTCCGCACACGCATCCGCGCAGACGCTTTCGGAGGTCATTGGGCCGGCGCTTCCGGATGCAGTCAGCTTGCCTCCCTGACATGACAAGAGCCGGATTTCCATCCGGCACCCAGAAAATGTCGCGGGGAGCGCCAGTCCGCAGCGCCAATGCCACAGAAAGCCAACGGCCTGCAAGTTCACCTTGCAGGCCGCCGGTTGCTTTGGGTTAGGCCGACTTCTTGTCGTCGTCCTTGACTTCCTCGAAGTCTGCGTCGACCACGTCGTCATCAGCAGCAGAAGCTTCCGCACCGGCGCCGGCGCCTTCAGCTTCAGCCTGCGATGCCTTGTACATGGCTTCGCCCAGCTTCATGGACGCTTCGGCAAGAGCCTGGGTCTTGGCCTTGATGTCCTCCAGGTCGGTGCCTTCCAGAGCGGTCTTCAGGCTTTCAACAGCCGTTTCGATCGCACCCTTTTCGTCGGCACTGACCTTGTCACCGTAATCCTTGAGGGACTTTTCGGTGGAGTGCACCAAAGCTTCACCCTGGTTCTTGGCTTCGACCAGTTCCTTGCGCTTCTTGTCCTCATCGGCGTGGGATTCAGCGTCCTTGATCATCTGGTCGATGTCAGCGTCGCTGAGGCCGCCGGAGGCCTGAATACGGATCTGCTGTTCCTTGCCCGTGCCCTTGTCCTTGGCGGACACGTTCACGATGCCGTTGGCGTCGATGTCGAAAGCGACTTCGATCTGCGGCACGCCGCGCGGTGCGGGCGGCAGGCCAACCAGGTCGAACTGGCCGAGGATCTTGTTGTCCGCAGCCATTTCGCGCTCACCCTGGAACACGCGGATGGTCACAGCCGTCTGGTTGTCTTCGGCGGTCGAGAAGGTCTGGCTCTTCTTCGTCGGGATCGTCGTGTTACGGTCGATCAGACGGGTGAAGACACCACCCAGCGTTTCGATGCCGAGGGACAGCGGGGTCACGTCGAGCAGCAGAACGTCCTTGACGTCGCCCTGCAGAACGCCGGCCTGAATGGCAGCGCCCATAGCCACCACTTCGTCCGGGTTCACACCCTTGTGCGGCTCCTTGCCGAAGAAGTTCTTCACGGTTTCCTGGATCTTCGGCATACGGGTCATGCCGCCGACCAGAACCACTTCATCGATTTCGCCAGCAGAGATGCCGGCGTCCTTCAGAGCAGCCTTCATCGGCTCGATGGTCCGCTTGACCAGATCGTCCACGAGGGATTCGAACTTCGCGCGGGTCAGCTTGAGCGTCAGGTGCTTCGGACCGGAAGCATCCGCCGTGATGAACGGCAGGTTGATTTCGGTCTGGGACGAGGACGACAGTTCGATCTTCGCCTTTTCCGCAGCTTCCTTCAGACGCTGCAGGGCCAGCTTGTCGTTCTTGAGGTCGATGCCCTGGTCCTTCTTGAACTCGGAAGCCAGGTAGTCGACCAGAACCATGTCGAAGTCTTCACCGCCGAGGAACGTGTCCCCGTTCGTGGACTTCACTTCGAAGACGCCGTCACCGATTTCGAGCACGGACACGTCGAAGGTACCGCCGCCAAGGTCATAGACAGCGATGGTCTTGCCATCGTTCTTGTCCAGGCCATAGGCAAGGGCAGCCGCGGTCGGCTCGTTGATGATGCGCAGGACTTCGAGACCGGCGATCTTGCCGGCATCCTTGGTTGCCTGACGCTGAGCATCGTTGAAGTAAGCCGGAACGGTGATAACGGCCTGCGTGACCTTCTCACCGAGATAGCTTTCGGCAGTTTCCTTCATCTTCTGAAGGATGAAGGCGGAAACCTGCGACGGGGAGTATTTCTCGCCGTGGGCTTCGACCCAAGCATCGCCGTTGTCAGCCTTCACGATTTCGAACGGAACGAGCTTCTTGTCCTTGGCGACGGTCGGATCGTCGAACCGGCGGCCGATCAGGCGCTTTACCGCGAATAGGGTGTTGGTCGGGTTGGTAACAGCCTGACGCTTTGCAGGCTGACCGACGAGACGCTCACCGTCGTCGGAAAAGGCGACCATGGACGGGGTCGTCCGTGCACCTTCGGAGTTTTCAATAACCTTGGAATCTTTACCGTCCATGACGGCGACGCACGAGTTGGTCGTGCCGAGGTCGATACCAATGACCTTTGCCATATCTGCCTCTCTTTCTAGCAAACCGGAAAGACCCGTAACGGCATCAATCCGGCTCCTCAGTATGTCTCCGGGATAGCGCCCGGGTTGGCCACGTTTTCGTGGTGTCGAACGCTATATAGGTGGATGAATTCGGCCTCGCAAGGCACGAGATGCGCCGATTTGCGAGGCTTTCTGTATTCTCTATAAATCTTCCCAGTTGGTTACCAGCTGAAGCTGCCCAAAGCCGGCGAAGAAGACGAGGAAGGAATACAGTGACCAAAGCCGCCTCACAACCCGAAGGGTTCCGCCTGCTTCCGGGCTATTTCAGCCGCCCCGCCCAGGAAGAGCTGCTGGAAAACCTGCGCATGGTTCTTGTGGACGCACCGCTTTTCCGCCCGGTGATGCCGCGAACCGGCAAGCCTTTCTCGGTGCGCATGAGCAATTGCGGGCCACTTGGCTGGGTCTCGGACATCCACGGCTACCGCTATCAGCCGGCGCATCCCGCAACGGGCAACCCATGGCCCGCGATGCCAGACATGCTAGTCAAGCTCTGGCAAGATGTTGCGCCGGATGCGCCAGAGCCGGAAGCCTGCTTGATCAATTTTTATGAGACGTCCGCGAAAATGGGCCTGCATCAGGACCGGGACGAGGAAACCTTTGACACTCCGGTGGTCTCTGTTTCCCTGGGCGACACAGCCACATTCCGGATCGGTGGCACGAACCGCAAGGATCCGACAACCTCGCTACGCCTGAGTTCCGGAGATGTCGCCGTGCTCGGCGGCCCCTCCCGCCTCGCCTTCCACGGTATCGACCGCATCCTGCCCGGCACTTCAACTTTGCTGAAGAACGGCGGGCGTATCAATCTGACGCTGAGGCGGGTGACAAAGGCTTAGGTGATCAACCCTCACCCGGGCCTTAGGCCCGACCTCTCCCTGGCTTGGGAGAGGTAACTGGTGGGCCTGGTTGGCGTTTTGGCCAAATTATCCAGTTTGAAGCCATGGCCTAAATGCTCGAGCCACAGCTCTAGCCATGCGAGCGGCGCTTACCTCTCCCGAGACCGGGAGAGGTCGGACCGCAGGTCCGGGTGAGGGTTGAACCGTCAGAGGAACTGCTTTACCGCAATCGCCGCCAAAGACAGCGCAATGATCCAAAGCGCCACGCGGCCTGAACGGGTGTGGCGGGCTTCGGCCTTGCCGATGGCTTCAGCTGTCGCCCTGTCGAAACGCAAGCCGTTCTGGGTCATGCTTTCCAGCTCGTAGGACATGCGGCCGATGCGGTCTGCGAAGATCGGCAGGTCATTGGCGATGCGGAACATTGAGCCCACCAGGCTGCCCGCATCCTTGATCTTGCCGACGGGGCCGAGATTATCGCGGATCCAGGAACCAACCACCGGCTCCGCCGTCTTCCACATATCGAGATGCGGATTGAGGGTCCGGGCAACGCCTTCCACCACGACCATGGTCTTCTGCAGCATGATGAGCTGGGTCTGGGTGCTCATCTCGAAGAGTTCCGTCACCTCGAACAGCTGGGTCAGCAGCCGGGCCATGGAAATTTCGCTGGCGTCATGCCCGTGGATCGGCTCACCAATCGCACGGATCGCCTGGGCGAACATGTCCACATCTTGATCCGCTGGCACATAACCAGCCTCAAAATGCACCTCAGCCACCCGGCGGTAATTGCGCGTGATGAAGCCGAAGAGGATTTCAGCGAGGAACCGGCGCTCGCGCGGACTGAGGCGCCCGGTGATGCCGAAATCGACCGCCACCAGCGTTCCATCCGGCTCCACGAACAGGTTGCCCTGATGCATGTCCGCATGGAAGAAACCATCCCGCAGGGTATGGCGCAGGAAGCTCTGGATTACGTTGGCGCCGAGCGCCTCAAGGTCCATCCCGTCCGCTCTGAGCCCTTCAACGTCCGACATCTTGCGGCCGTCGATCCATTCCATGGTGAGAATGCCCTTGGACGTGCGCAGCCAGTCGACCTGCGGCACGCGGAAGCCCGGATCCTCTGCTGTGTTCTCGGCCATCTCCGAAAGGCCTGCCGCCTCCAGGCGGAAGTCCATTTCCATGGCGACGGACTTGGCGAGCGTATCGACCACAGCCACCGGACGCAGGCGGCGGGACGGTGGATGGAACCGCTCGGCAACCCGCGCCACCAGATAAAAACTCTCCAGATCGCGCTGGAAGCGGCGGGCAACCCCGGGGCGCAGCACCTTGACCGCGACCTTGCGCTCCGTTCCATCACGCGAACGGACGACCGCCGGATGAACCTGGGCAATAGACGCAGCTGCAACAGCTTCGCCGAACTCGACGAAGATCTCTTCCACTGGCTGCTGCAGCTGTTCGGCAACTGCCTTTCGGGCGGCTTCGTGCGAGAAGGGGGGCAGGCTGTCCTGCAGGGAGGACAGTTCGCGGGCCGCTTCCTTGCCGACCACATCTTCGCGGGTCGCCAGAAACTGTCCGAGCTTCACATAGGACGGACCGAGCTTGTTGAGCGCATCGGAAAGACGCGACTGGGCGCTTTTGTCCCGCACGGAGCGGCGTTCCAGCATCCGGGCACAGGCAATCGCGATCCGCGGCCCTGCCGGAAGATCAGGAAGCTGCGCCAGTCCGAACACGCCCTCGCGGGCCATGATGTAACCCGCCCGGGCAAGGCGGATCAGCGGCATCACGGCAAATCCCATGGATCAGAGCTTCCAGCCTGCGTGAAGGGCGGCAATGCCGCCGGAATAGTTGCGGTAGGTCACCCGTTCAAAACCGGCTTCGCGGATCATTTCCGCAAAGCGCTCCTGATGGGGGAACTTGCGGATGGATTCCACGAGATAGCGGTAAGGCTCGCCGTCTCCCGTCACCATCCGGCCAATGGGCGGAATGACGTTGAAGGAGAAGGCGTCATAGACCTTGTCGAGCAGCGGCACATCGACTTCGGAAAATTCCAGGCACAGGAACCGGCCACCGCGCTTGAGCACCCGGTGCGCCTCGCGCAGAGCCTTCGGAATATCCGGCACATTGCGGATGCCAAAGGCGATCGTATAGGCGTCGAAGCTCTTGTCCGGGAAAGGAAGCTCTTCGGCGTTGCCTTGCGAGAAGGTGATGAGGTCCGAGAGCCCTGCTTTTTCCGCCCGGTCCCGCCCGACGGCGAGCATGGATTCATTGATGTCGCAGACGACGGCCTTCACCGTTTCACCGGAGCGGCGCACGACGCGGGTGGAGATGTCACCGGTTCCACCAGCCACATCTAGAAGGGTCCAGGGACGGCCACCAGACTTTGGGGGGGCCAGAACGGACACCATCGCATCCTTCCACACCCGGTGCATGCCGGCGGACATGAGGTCGTTCATGACATCATAGCGCGCCGCAACCTTGTGGAAGACGTCATCGACCAGCGCCTGTTTCTGCCCTTCGCCGACAGTGGTAAAGCCGAAACTGGTCGGCATGTCCTCGGGGGCGCGGCCGGTGCTGCGCGGATTGAACGGTGTGTCCTGAGCCATGATGGTCACTCCTGGGCCGCCGCGGAAGCGGGCGCGCGGCCTGTGGTCTTTCGCACTGCTTTTTCCACGGGAACACAGGCAAGGCAATCCCGAGGTGGTCATTTTGCGGCGGACCATAGTACAAGGTTCGGCCTGACGCCATTCCCGGCGCAGGATCACGCCCATTTGCCGCATCATGAGGCCCGCCGGAAAAGCGAGGATCGAATGCCTGAGTTGCCCGAGGTTGAAACCGTCCGTCGTGGCCTGACCCCGGCCTTCGAAGGTTCCAGAATTGAACGGCTTGATCAGAACCGCCCTGACCTGCGGTTTCCCTTTCCCGAAAATTTCGCTGGCAAGCTGACTGGACGGACGGTTCAAGCCTTGTCCCGGCGCTCAAAATATCTGCTGGCAGATGTCGACACGGGCGACGTGCTGGTGATGCATCTCGGCATGTCCGGCTCCTTCCGGATTGAGGCGGAAGAAGGGGCGCTGGCACCGGGAGAATTCGTGCATGCCCGCTCCAAAGACAGCAAGCATGATCATGTGGTGTTCCATCTCCGCCGTCCGGACGGCGCCCGCGTGCGCGTTCTTTACAACGACCCGCGGCGCTTCGGCTTCATGACCCTCATTCCACGCGCAGAGCTTTCAGGCCATCCTCTCTTCAGCGCGATGGGAATAGAACCACTCGGCAACGAATTGGACGGCAGCCTCATCTCGCGTTTGTTCGAGAACAAGAAGGCACCGCTCAAGGCCGCACTTCTGGACCAGAAGATGATCGCGGGCCTCGGCAACATCTATGTGTGCGAGGCCCTCTGGCGCACTGGCCTCGATCCACGGCGCGCGGCGGGCAGCATCGCGGGCAAAGGCGGAAGGGCGACCGCCAAGACCACCGCCCTCGCCCATCACATCCGCGAAACCCTGCTGGAAGCCATTGAGGCTGGGGGCTCGAGCCTGCGCGATCACACCCAAGCAGACGGCACTCTCGGCTATTTCCAGCACCGCTTCGCGGTCTATGACCGGGAGGGAGAGCCCTGCCGCACGCCGGATTGCCAGGGCACCGTCGAGCGGATCGTTCAGTCCAACCGTTCAACCTTCTTCTGCCCGCGCTGCCAGCACTGAGCGCCGCAGGCATGACGCTACAGCATCATCAAGAAGGTCTGTTGCCAGAGCGGGGCGGGCCGGTTACGCGTAGTGCAGACGAAGCAACAATTCTGGATTGGGAGCGAACCAGATGGGTTACGAGAATATCCGCGTTGAAACACGGGGCCGCGTCGGCCTTGTCACGCTGAACAGGCCTTCCGCCCTGAATGCGCTGAATTCCGCGCTGATTGCCGAGCTGAACACGGCTCTTGGCGGATTTGAGGCAGATGAGAAGATAGGCTGCGTCGTGCTGACCGGGTCCGAGAAGGCCTTTGCCGCAGGTGCGGACATCAAGGAAATGGGCTCCCTGACCTATATGGAAGCCTATCTCAACGACTTCATCACCTCCTGGGACCAGGTCTCGCGCAGCCGCAAGCCGATTATTGCCGCGGTGGCCGGTTACGCCCTTGGCGGCGGCTGCGAGCTGGCCATGATGTGCGATTTCATCATCGCTGCAGATACGGCCAAGTTCGGCCAGCCGGAAATCACCCTCGGCGTCATGCCGGGAGCGGGCGGCACCCAGCGCCTCACCCGCTTTGTCGGCAAGTCCAAGGCCATGGACATGTGCCTGACCGGCCGCATGATGGATGCGGAAGAGGCAGAGCGTTCCGGGCTGGTCAGCCGCGTCGTTCCGGCCGACGAATTGCTTGAAGAGGCAATGAAGGCTGCCGAGAAAATCGCAGGCTTCTCCCTGCCCATCGCCATGATGACCAAGGAAAGCGTGAACCGCTCCTACGAGACCACCCTGGCCGAAGGCGTGCGCTTCGAGCGCCGGGTTTTCCATTCCATGTTCGCAACGGAAGACCAGAAGGAAGGCATGTCCGCTTTCGTGGACAAGCGCAAGCCGCAGTTCAATAACCGTTGACTGTCATTTGACTTCGGCCCCCGGCTATTCCGGGGGCCGCTTTAATACTTTCTATCTTCATTACAAAGATTTGAAATCTTTCAGTTAACCAATCGTTAACCATCACCAACCTTAGACCTGTGGGCAGTTTTCTCAGCTCCTCTTCTCTCAGCACCGGCGTGTTAATTTTCGAATCAACAAGTTGGCGCTGATTTGTGCTTCGTAGCAGCGCTAGAGAATTTCATATCTTTGATGAGAGGGCGGTCTGTTGCAGAACAGTCAACGACCTGCCGCAGGCAATATAGCTCTTTTGGCTTTGCCGGGCGGTGATCTGTTAGCCGGAGCGAGCCGTGCCCTTCTGGAGACGCTCGTCCAGCCGGCGGGACTGGCAAATACAGACGGCACCCTGTTTGCGGCCAATGCTCCGCTGATGCGGCAGCTCGGCCTCAAGACCAGCGACCTTCCTGTTGCCCTCCCCAGGGCGCTTTCTCCGGAAAGCTGGATCAAATGCAAGACGGCTTTTGTAACCGCCTCCAATGGCATGGCCTGTGAGGTGTTCGGGCTTCTTTACGGGTCAGGCGGACAGGCTCTGGGCCCCGGACTCGGCTTCTCCCTTTTGACTGGCCCCGCCGCCACGAACCAGATCCTGCTCATTCAGGCCCTGGATCTGCCGGAAGACACCATGTCCTCCGGCGCATATGCCGCTGCAAATCCCGGAATGTCGCTCGAGCACTTTCCGGAGGACTGGTTCCTGATCAATCCGGAAGACAGCATCGGCGTCATCAATGCCCGCATCACAGGTCTGACCGACTGCCTGGTTTCGCCTGTCCAGCTTGCCGAGTGCGTTCAGGAAGCGCGGAGCGGACGGGCCAGCAGCCTGCTGATCCCGATCCGGACCATTGGCGATGATGGATTGGCCGCCACCGGACAGCACGCCATCGAGGTCCGTTTCATGCCAGGCTCACGCGAACAGGATGCGGAAGGCGCCGTTCTGGCGGTTGCCCGCCATGGTGTCCCCTGCCCGCGCGGCAGTGCCAGGACCGGCAAGGAGGGTGACCTCGATCCGCTCACGGGTCTTCTCAACCGCCGCGCCTTCCTGGAGCAACTCGACGCGGGACTTCAGCAGTCCGGGAGTTCTGAGCTCAAGGATGTCGCTGTTTTCTATCTCGATATCGACGGGTTCAAGACTGTAAACGACCTTGGCGGCCGCACCTCCGGCGATGCCATGCTCAAGCTCGTGGCCGGCGTCATCAAGGATTGCACGCCAGAGAAGGGCGCTGCTGCCCGGATCAACGGCGATGAGTTTGCCCTGTTCGGCCCGATCGATGGCTATGTCGGGGCTCAGGCCATTGCCTTGTCCCTGAGAGATGGCCTCGCTGGACTGCACCTCGACCTTGAGGATCACGCCTTCACCGTTGCCGGCTCCATTGGCGTTTGCATCGTTCCGCCGAGCCAGGCACTGGAAGGCGCAGCGGCAGCCGATGTTCTGAACCATTCGGACCTCTCCTGCCTGCGCAGCAAGCGTGGCAATGTGGGTTCCGTGCAGGTCGAGATGTTCAATGCGTCGGCGGCCAACGGCCATTCAGCGCTCGGCCCCAAGCTGGCCTTCAGCGCCCGTCCTGTTCTGTCCGAGTTCAGGATGGAAGAGCTCGAACTGGCCTCCCAGCCCATCCTCCGTCTTGAGACCATGCGCCCCATCGGCCTGGATGTCGTCCTGAAGCCCCGCTCCGAAGAAGAGGGCCAGGACAACACGTCTCATCAGGAAGACCACCGTTCCAACCAGCAGGCTGTCGCTCTGCTCGACGCCTGGATCGTCGACCAGGCTTTGGATGCGGCAACTGTCGATGAGACCAAGGTCTTCCGCAGTCTGACCATTTCTCAGGCGGCCCTCGAAGACCGGCGGTTTTCAGATCTCCTGCGAAATCGTCTTGCAGGCAATCCGCTGCTTGCCGGCCGTCTCTGCCTGCAGGTGAGCGAGCGGACCTATCTTCGCGCGCCCGGCAGCTCCACGGCCTTCCTGCGCTTTGCGACAGAGCTGGGATGCCAGACCGCCATCGACGATTTCATGGGGCACTGGCCGGTCCTTTCCCGGCTAAGTTGTTTGCGGCTCGACTGGATCCGCCTGTCTTCAGACCTCACACGGACCATGGAAGAGAACTACGGCCAGAGGGTTCTGCTCAAGGGCGTTGTCGGATCCGCGCATGACATTGGCCTGCGCGTCATCGCCAAGGGTCCTGCGAGTGAAAGCCGGATTGCGCTCCTGAACGAACTGGCTGTCGACGCGCTGCAAGGCTGTACAAGACGCCCCGGCATCGCTCTGGAAATCTGACAAAGGCGGCGCCTGACGCCATAGCAAAAAGCCCTCCGGAACAGCGTTCCGGAGGGCTTTTGTCTTGAAGGATCTTGCCAGATCAAACGTCCAGATTGGCCACGCTCAGCGCATTGTCCTGAATGAACTCGCGGCGCGGTTCGACTTCATCACCCATAAGCTTGGTGAAGATGTCGTCGGCGTCGTCCGCCTCGCGGATCTTGACCTGCAGCAGAGAGCGGACATTCGGGTCCAGTGTGGTTTCCCAGAGCTGTTCCGGGTTCATCTCGCCAAGGCCTTTATAGCGCTGCAGCGAAATGCCCTTCTGGCCGAAGCTGAAGATCTGCTGCAGCAGAGCTCGCGGACCGCGGATTTCGCAGGGCACGTCCTTGCGGCGCAGAACCGCAGCCTTGCCGTAAATCTCTTGAAGATGACTGGAATGGGCGTCCAGACGGCGGGCGTCAGACGATCCGAGCAAGGCCATATCGATAACCGCAACTTCGTCCACGCCGCGAACGGTGCGGCGGAAGACGAGTGCACCGTCCTCGCGGACCTCACCGGTCCAGCCCCGTTCAAATTCATCGGCCAGGATATCGAGACGGCGGGCAATATAGGCAGCAGCTTCTGCAGCCTTTTCCGGATCCTGGATCTTCTCGATGTTCAGGGCGCCCGCAATGGCCGCCTGCTCGACAACATCGCGGTTATAGCGCGAATGAAGCCCGTCAAAGATCCCGGCGATCGTCCGTGCCTTTTCAACGACCTCGCGCAGATCCGCCGAGGCGCGCACTTCGCCGCTGGCGAGCGTCAGGGACGTATCTTCCAGACCGGTTGCGATGAGGTAGTTTTCAAGAGCCGCCTGATCCTTCAGATACTGCTCGGACTGACCGCGCTTGACCTTATAGAGCGGCGGCTGCGCGATGTAGATGTAGCCGTTCTCGATCAGCTCCGGCATCTGCCGGAAGAAGAAGGTCAAAAGCAGAGTACGGATGTGAGCGCCGTCGACGTCAGCATCCGTCATGATGATGATCTTGTGGTAGCGCAGCTTTTCGACGTTGAACTCTTCCTTGCCGATACCGGTGCCGAGCGCTGTGATCAGCGTGCCGATTTCGTTGGAAGACAGCATCTTGTCGAAACGGGCGCGCTCCACGTTCAGGATCTTGCCGCGCAGAGGCAGAACGGCCTGGTTCTCGCGATGGCGGCCCTGCTTTGCGGAGCCACCTGCCGAGTCACCCTCGACAAGGAACAGTTCGGCCTTGGAGGCATCCCGCTCCTGGCAATCGGCAAGCTTGCCCGGCAGAGAGGCGATATCCAGAGCGCCTTTGCGGCGGGTCAGTTCGCGTGCCTTGCGGGCAGCTTCACGGGCGGAAGCCGCTTCCACGACCTTGGACACGATCGCTTTCGCCTTGGCAGGGTTTTCTTCCAGCCAGTCGGCCAGTGCCTGGTTGATGGCATTTTCCACCACCGGACGCACTTCGGAAGAGACCAGCTTGTCCTTCGTCTGGGACGAGAACTTCGGATCCGGAACCTTGACAGAAAGAACGCAGGTCAGACCTTCACGGCAATCATCACCGGTCAGAGAGACCTTCTCCTTCTTCATCAGACCCGACGTGTCCGCATAACCGGTCAGCTGGCGGGTCAGAGCGCCGCGGAAACCGGCAAGGTGCGTACCACCGTCGCGCTGGGGAATGTTGTTGGTAAAGCACAGCACCTGCTCATGATAGCTGTCGTTCCACCACATGGAGGCTTCAACCGTGATCCCGTCGCGCTCGGCAACCAGAGTGATCGGCTCCTCCAGAAGCGGATGCTTGGCGCGGTCGAGATAGCGCACGAAAGCTTCGAGACCGCCTTCGTAGAACAGCTCGATCTCCTTCTCTTCCACGCCGCGCTTGTCGGTCAAGAGGATACGGACACCGGAGTTGAGGAACGCCAGCTCGCGGAGGCGATGCTCCAGGGTGGTCAGATCAAAATCGGTCTTGGTGAAGGTTTCCGTCGACGGCAGAAAGGTCACTTCCGTGCCCTTGCGCCCATTGGATGGGCCAACCACCTGCAGCGGTCCTTCGGCATCGCCGTGGCGGAAACGCATGAAATGCTCGTTGCCCGCACGCCAGATGCGCAGCTCAAGCCAGGAAGACAGAGCGTTCACCACCGAAACGCCCACGCCATGCAGGCCGCCGGAGACCTTGTAGGAATTCTGGTCGAATTTACCGCCCGCATGCAGCTGGGTCATGATCACTTCGGCGGCGGAAACGCCTTCTTCCGAGTGCACGTCTGTCGGAATGCCGCGGCCATTATCAGAGACGGTTACAGAGCCATCTGCATTCAGCGCGACCGTCACCCGGTCAGCATAGCCGGCAAGGGCTTCGTCGATAGCATTGTCGACGACCTCATACACCATATGGTGCAGGCCTGAACCATCGTCCGTGTCACCGATGTACATCCCCGGACGCTTGCGGACGGCGTCGAGACCCTTGAGGACCTTGATCGAGTCCGCGCCATATTCGGCCGGTTGATTATCCGTGTTCGATTGATCGGTCATGCGAATCAGATGCTCATTCTTTTAGAGTGTGTCAGTCCGTTATACGGGGTTCCGGGCAGCATTCAACTCAACAGGAGCACCGGGGGAAAACCTTGGAAAACTCTTGGCTTCCCGCGTGGTTGGCCGGGCTCTGCTCCCTCCTCCCGGAGAGGCTCTTTCAGCTCCATTGTTTCAAGAAAACAGAAGCATTAATCGCAAATTAACCACTCAAGCCTCTTCCTGACTTCCGGGGGCACTTTGAAGGACATTGATCATGAATGTCGGAAGTGTTGGAAGTGGGGCAACTGCTCAGCAAATCAGCCGGTTTTCTTCAAACGAAATGAAGGAGGGACCGGGTCCGGACAAGATCAACGACCATGATGCGGATGACCTGGGCGCAGCTTCGGCTCCAGCTCCCAAGGGCACCGGAACGCTCGTTGACATAACCGTCTAAGCCGCCTCACGAAATCTACTCGACCGGGTCGCGCACCGCTATTCCGCCCTGTGCGATCCGGAAGATTTCCCCCCGGTCTGGCAACCCCGCGAACAGGGCCTTGTCCGTTCCGGTCATGAACACCTGCCCGCCCAGCCCCTGCAGCTTGTCGAAAAGGGCCTTGCGCCGGCCCGGATCCAGGTGCGCCGCGACTTCATCCAGCAGCAGAACCGGTTTCATCCCGCTGACCTGCGCTGTCAGCTCCGCATGGGCGAGAACGAGACCGATCAGCAGCGCCTTCTGCTCACCAGTTGAAGATTGAGAAGCCGGCATATCCTTGGCCGCATGCCGGACCTGAAGATCAGACAGATGTGGTCCTGTCAGCGTCCGGCCAGCCGCCCGGTCCCGGCCCCGCCCCTCTTCAAGCCATTCGCGGTAAAGATCTTCCCGGTCGAGTGCGCTCAGACCAACGGTTCCCGTCTCGAAACTCCCCTCAAGGGCCAGTTTCGCTACGGGAAAGGGCAATCCGCTCTCCGCCTGAACCCGCACGGTCTCGCCAAGCAGGCTGACCGTCTCATTACGGGCGATGGACACAGCCGTCCCCAGTTCGGCAACCTGCGTTTCGATGGCAGAGAGATAGGCGGCACTCCCTCCCTGATCGAGCAGCCGGTTCCGCTGACGCAGAGCCTTCTCGAAATCTGCGACCCTGCGGCCGTGACCGGGATCGAGCGACAGGGTCAGGCGGTCCAGAAACCGCCGGCGGTCGCCTGCAGGGCCGGTGAACAGCCCATCCATGGCCGGCACCAGCCAGAGAACACGCATGAAGTCGAGCAAAGCTTCGGAACTGCGCGCATCTTCGCCATCGATACGCACGCGCCTTCCGGCTTCTCCCGGCGTCAGGCCCGTTCCAATCCTTGTGTCGAGATCATTGCGCAGCATGCAGGCCGAAACGCTCCAGCCGCCCGGCCCATCAATACGCGCAACATCCGAGATGACCGCACGGCGCAACCCGCGCCCTGCGGTCAAAAAAGAAATCGCTTCAAGGATATTTGTCTTGCCGATGCCGTTGTCGCCGACAAATGCAACCAGCTGTCCAGTGAAGGCCAGATCGAGGCGTGCGTAGTTCCGGAAGTCGGTCAATGTCAGGCGGGTCAACCCCGCCTGCGTCCAATCAGACATGATACCTCATCCAGAAACGTGCGCCGGTCCGCCTCAGACGCGCATCGGCATCAGGACAAAGATGCAATCATCGATCGTGTTGTCCTGGATCAGCGTCGGGGAACCGGAATCCGCAAGACGGAACAGGGCCGTATCACTGGTGAGCTGATTGGCGATATCCAGGAGGTAACGGGAGTTGAACCCGATCTCAAGCGGCGTGGACTCGTACTCGACGGCCAGTTCTTCCGTCGCACTGCCTGAATCCGGATTGTTGACCGCCAGAACCATCCGGCCCTCGGACAGCGACAGCTTCACCGCACGGCCACGTTCTGATGAAATGGTCGACACACGGTCCACCGCTTCCTTGAACTCATCGCGGTCAACCCGCATTTCCTTGTCATTGCCCTGCGGGATGACGCGGCCATAGTCCGGAAAAGTGCCGTCGATCAGCTTGGACGTCAGCACCACTGCGCCGGTGGTGATGCGGATTTTCGTTTCCGACAGCTCAATCTGCACATTCGCATCCGGCGTCTCCAACAGCTTCTGGATTTCGCCAACCGTCTTGCGCGGCACGATCACGCCCGGCATACCCATGGAACCTGAGGGTGCCGTCACTTCTGCCTGGGCCAGACGGTGGCCGTCGGTTGCAACCGCACGGAAGCGCGGCCCCTTGGCCCCGTCGACCGAATGCATATAGATGCCGTTGAGATAATAACGGGTCTCTTCCGTCGAGATTGCGAACTGTGTGGTATCGATCAGCTTGCGGAACTCGGCGGCCGTCAGCGAGAAGCCGTGGCTGAATTCGCCAGCGGTCAAATCCGGGAAATCGGTTTCCGGCAGCATCTGCAGCGAGAAACGGGACCGCCCTGCCCTGATTTCCAGCGTCGCATTGTCACTGGTGGTTTCCAGAACGACCTGCGAGCCATCCGGCAGCTTGCGCACGATGTCATAGATCATATGGGCCGGAACGGTGGTCGCACCGCCCATTTCCACCATAGCCGGCACGGTTTCCACGATTTCCAGATCAAGGTCCGTCGCCTTGAGCTGCAAAGCACCACCTTCGGCGCGCAGCAGGACGTTCGACAGGATCGGAATGGTGTTACGGCGCTCGACAACCCGGTGTACATGGGTCAGGGACTTGAGGAGGTCGGTCCGCTCGAGGGTCGCTTTCATACGCAATGTCCGTACTTGAGATGTCCGGGAAGACCTCCCGGCGCATGGAACTCTAGGCGCTTCCTCGAAGGGAAGCGGGGTTGAAGACACTGCCCGGAATGGGTTTGAAAAGCAAGAGGGGCGCCCCGAAAGACGCCCCTCTCAAACTGTTAAATTCCCGCAGTAAACCTTTGAAGGCTCACGCGTCGAGCATGCGCTTCAGCAGCTCCAGCTCCTGAGCCAGTGCGTTGTCGGCACGGGCCATTTCCTCGATCTTGCGCACGGCATGAAGCACCGTGGTGTGATCGCGGTTGCCAAAGCGGCGGCCTATTTCCGGCAGGGACCGCGGCGTCATGACCTTTGCCAAATACATGGCGATTTGACGCGGGCGCACGATGGTGCGGGTCCGGCGTGCAGACAGGAGATCCGCCTTGGTCACGTTGTAGTGCTTGGACACAACGCGCTGGATATCCTCGATCTTCACACGGCGCGGCTCGCTGGACCGGATCAGGTCACGGAGGGTCATCTCCGCCATTTCCTGCGTGATCGGCTGATTGGTCAGCTGATTGTGGGCCACGAGGCGGTTCAGCGCACCTTCCAGATCCCGGCCCGACGAGACGACATGGCGCGCCACGAAGTCCAGAACCGTATCCGGCACTTCAAAGTTCGGATAGCTGCGCTGCGCCAGATGAACACGTGCGGACAGGATGTTGCGGCGGAGCGAGAAGTCCGGCTCATGGATGCCGACAACAAGGCCGCCTGACAGGCGTGAGCGGACCCGGTCATCCAGGGTATCCAGTTCCGAAGGGGCGCGGTCGGCCGCCACGATGACCTGACGGGCACCGTCGATCAGCGCATTCAGCGTATGACAGAACTCCTGCTGAACCTGCTTGCCATGCAGGAACTGCATGTCATCGATCAGAAGGAGATCAATCGTGCGCAGGGTTTCCTTGAACGCCAAGGCAGACTGCGCCTTCAGGGCAGACACAAAGCGGTACATGAAGTGCTCGGCGGTGAGGTAAAGCACCTTGCGGCCGGACGCACGCGTCTTCGCGGCAACCGCCTGCATCAGGTGGGTCTTACCCAACCCGACCGAAGCATGCAGATAAAGCGGATTGAACGTCACCGTTCCGCCGGACGCGACCTGACGGGCAGCGGCCAGCGCCAGTCCGTTGGATTCACCTTCGACAAACGTCTCGAACGTGTATTTCGGGTCAAGCGCCGCGCCCTGCAGGATGTCCCTGCTGACCTCGGATACGCTTTCCCCGCGGCCGAGAGCCGCCGTTGCCGCCTGAGCGGCCGCAACCGGATTGCTGTTGTCGGAAAACCCGTCGAGGCGCTGTTCGACCGCTGCGATCTTCGGGCGCTGAGGAGCCGCGATACCGGCCTTGACCGGAGCGGACACCTGCCGCGGGCGCACCGCACCGCGCACAGTCAGCTCGATCTTGTGAACGTTCTCGCATTCACCCTTCCACAGACCCATCAGACGCTCATTGTAGTGGGATTGAATCCACTGCTTGAGAAACCGGGTCGGGACAGACAGGCGCACAGTGCCTTCTGCATGCTCTTCCAAATCAACACGTGCGAACCAGCTGGAAAAGACATCGTCACCAAGTTCCGCGCGGAGCCGCTTTTTCACACGGTTCCAGTGTTCGGAGCCGCTTGTCTCCTGAACCTGCATTTCTTCCGCCTCCTGTTTAAAGAGCGATCCGCCACAGCCGCTCTTTGGCTTAACGCTGCTTTAGCAGCTATTATATGTCCCGAATGGGACGGTTATGAGATCGGCAGGCTTTTGGCCGCCGGTATTTCCCGCAAAGCTGCTGGGTATTAAGACAGGGTCCGGAACACCCTGGTGGCCCTCGCTCCGGGCTGCGTTCCCCGATGGCCCCCAGCATCCAGAGGTCCTTCGAAACCGCCTTCAATGTTAAAGCAATTGGCGTAACCGGCCTGCGTCATGGCGATTGCCGCAGCTTGGCCCCGTACGCCGGAGCGGCACAAAAAATCGATTAGAGCCGTCTGGTCAAGCCTTTTCTCGGACATTTTTTTGACCATCTGGCCAACAAAACCGTTGACATGCAGCACAGACAGCAAACCCGCCACTCCGGCAAATTTACATCCACCGTGGGTGCTCACGCCAGCCAGAACAGCCCGATGTGCTTGCGGCAAATTTCCACCGGCGGCCTGCGGATCCGCATCGCCGTCACAACATCCTGAATTTTGCACAAGTGCCCCCTTCGCAACAGCAAAAGCTGTTACCAACTTTATTCTTTTTTTCTGAGAACTTCAGCCGGAACTAGATATGACCAACAATAGCAATGAGTACATTTTCGTATTCATTACCAGTCCATCTTTGAAAAACTTCTGATCTATTTATTGTCATTGTGATCATAATTTACCCAGATGGTTTTTTTCTTTTTTTCCCTCACCAGACCTTTCGGCCAGCCGGTGAAATAAACATATACAGCCCCCTCAGGGTGGGCAACAGCCCCCACTCAACAAATGTCTGGCGGCAGAAAAAGCGCCGTCGCGTAACCCTGCGCCTCCCTCTATCCAAGGGGGCGGCAAATGCCTTTTACCTCAGGGATTTTCCCCGCACGAACCACCGGAAAACGCCATAAGCTGGGAGCCGGAAAAAAATGAATCAAGTTCGACCTTGACTCGGCCAGAATCTCCAACGCGGCCAACCGCACCAGGCAACCTATCGCCAACCCATTGTTTTCTTTAAACTAACTGTGACAAGGTACAAGGTACGGAAAAGCCACTATTTTGCTGACTGAATTAACGGAGCAGCACGCCTTTCAATTGCCAGGCTAAAAAAAAACCCGGCCTGCGGCCGGGTTTTCATCACAACTCACGCACACGTTAATTATGCGCTAATTGCCTTCACGCGCGCGTTCAGACGGGATACCTTGCGGGCGGCCGTGTTGGCGTGAAGAACGCCCTTGGTCGCAGCACGCATGATCTCCGGCTGAGCTGCCTGCAAAGCGGCATTCGCTGCGGCCTGGTCACCGGAAGCGATCGCTTCCTCTACCTTGCGCAAAAACGTCCGCACGCGGCTCCGGCGAGCTTTGTTCGTGGCCGTCCGGCGGGCAATCTTGCGGGCCGCCTTCTTGGCCGAGGGTGTATTGGCCATGGGCTCAATCCTGATCCGTAGGTGGAACTAATGTCCAGGTTATACCGGGGACACCCTCTGCCTAAGCGGAAGCGCACCCGATCGAAAACGACGGCGGCGAGTAGCCCCGCCACCGGTTGGGCGCACTGTATAAAGCGGACCCCTGGCAACGTCAATGGCCTAGATGAGATTCCCATTCTTTCGTCACCCCCCGTTAGACGATGCCATTGGCAGCAATCAGCCGAGGCACCGGGAACACTTCAGAGCTGAGCAGAAGTTTGCGCGTTGTTTCGTCCTTCGAGGGTAAATCTCCGCAAGGAAGGAAGAGTTCTATATTCATAAAGTTGAAATTTGATAGATCAGAGCGATATATTTCAGCCTCATTGTATTTTTTCAGAAAGCCGAGGATGACACCGTTGGCAATTCAATGTATAAATGAAGTGTGGTCGATGGGGCCACGTGCACTAAAACTTTTACCGCGCGGTCCTTAGGGACCCGCGTTTTTTTGTTTAAAGCACTTTCAGCAAAGCCCTCCAGCCGAGGCATGTGGCCCAGCGGCGCCCAATCGCTTCCAGAGCGGCATCCGCTCCGAAGTGAAAGCCCGTAACGGCTCGCCAGACCGGAGCCCGGCGTCTTCTGCGCCAGCCCACTCCTGCTTGAAAACAAACCCGGTTCCCAGCGCCGCAGTGGCATGCGGACCCGATCCCCGGACACGCTTCCTCTTCCTTCCAGCACATTTCCTCCTGTCATGCCCTATGTCATCCAGGCCGTGTGCCTTGCACCCCGGACAATCCGGTTGAACTTGTCCAAAAGCGCAAGAAAGGAATTGAAGCCGCCATTCCAATCGGCTATCAGGGGCTTCTATCCGACCGGTACCACCGGATCGTGGCACGCACCCGTAGCTCAGCTGGATAGAGTACTGCCCTCCGAAGGCAGGGGTCACAGGTTCGAATCCTGTCGGGTGCGCCATTTTATCTCTTGTCCGATCCGGAGAGATAGGTAACGGTTTGTGCCGGAGACATGGGTTACAACCTCGTGCCGGACGGGTTGTCGATTGTCTGTAGTGTTTTCTGCTCCTG
Organism: Roseibium litorale; assembly: GCF_014842915.1. Taxonomy (GTDB): domain Bacteria; phylum Pseudomonadota; class Alphaproteobacteria; order Rhizobiales; family Stappiaceae; genus Roseibium; species Roseibium litorale. Next base: position 205,258 of record NZ_JACYXI010000005.1, read on the forward strand.
GTCGATGTATCCCAGATCATAGCTCATGAAGCTAATCAGCCAAATTTCATCCTCCACTTCCTTGATGCCAAGCTTCTGACCTGCTAGCACGGTGGAGACGTTGATCTTCTTGCGATGCATGCAGATCCGCCCGCAGGCGGTGACCAGGGCGTCCCGGTCGTGGAAGGGATAATCCAGGTCCGGCAGGCCCTGATAAGGCCTTTGTGAGGACTTTTAGACCTCCGCGGGTGTCTTCATTGAGAGCGCTTCATGAGGGCGCTCCTCATTGAATTCCTTAACAAATGCGTCGAACTTGGCCTGCTGCTGAAGACTGTTGATGCCCGGCGGCAGCGTGGCTTCCTTCTTTAAGGTAAGATGCATGCGCTAATGGCGGCCGTTCTGCTGGGGGTGGCCTGGCTTGATACGCTCGATACCGATACCAAGACGCAACCACCAAACCGACAGCTTGGACAAGTTGTAGAGCCCGTTCGGCGAGGCAAAGGGCAAGCCGTTGTCCGTACGGATCGCAGCGGGCAATCCGCGCTCTTTGAACAGGGCGAGGAAGGCCTCGATGACCGGCTTTTCCTTCCTCGAGTCAAAGGCCTCGCAGCTCAGCAGAAAGCGGGACGCGTGGTCGCTGACCGTCAAGGGGTAGCAGGAGTGCCGGTTGCCCAGCTTGAACTCGCCCTTGAAGTCGGCGGCCCACAGGTCGTTTGGGGCAAGTCCGGCCGAAAGGCGCGTTCCTTCGGCCTTGCTGGCGCGCCGCCTCTTGCGGGCTCTGCTGACAAGCCCGTGCCGGTCCAGAACAGCATGCACCGTGCTTTGCGCCGGAATACGCATATCGCCGGCCAGCTTGCGCACGGGCACCTCCCGGATCTTGCGCATACCCCAATCGGGCTTCTCTTTCCGGGTCGCGCCGATCAGACACTCGACCTGCTCCGGCAGCTGGTTGGCGTAACGCACAGGACGGCGGGACCGGTCGCAAAGCGCCTCCATCCCATCGCGCTAATAGCGGTTTCAGATCTTGTAACCGGTTTTGCGCGAGATTCAGAACTCCCGGCAAACCCCACTCATGCCTTCGCCATCTAACAAGCGGGCGACAAAACGAAGACATTCCTCCAGAATAGACACCTCTTGCCACAGCATCGACACCTCCCGAAAACGGACAGTGTTACCCATCTGGCCGGTAGAAACTGTCACCTATATCTAAGGTCGGGCACCAAGAGACGGGCGATCTGATCCCGCCGGGCTCTGCCAGACCTCAATGACTGGTCGCTGGCGCGAAGAACCTGGGTAATTGGCGTTGGCCCCACGCGCCTTCAAAAGCTCGAACGACCGCCTTCGCCTTCTTGATTTCCGAGGCTTTTTTTCAATTGGCGCCTCCTTCATGCAAATTTTATGAGAGAGACCCGTCGGTTATTTGTGACCGGCGGGTCTCGCGCACCTAACAGAATCCAGTAAAGTTTCGAACGATTCAGAGTGCTTCTAAAAGTTTTAAAATGATTCATTCAAACCTGTGCACCAAGAATGCTCCCACTTGATTTGCTGCAGTTTTGCATCGGGTTACTCTACAGCCGCAGACTATGTGGCGTATGCGAAAAACCGTGCCCGGCTGATTTCTACGTCAACATTGTATGGCGGTTAGGCACCAATTATGATTGACTTCCGCGCGATGTTCCCGGCTGCTATAACAGTGACGCACCCCTGAGGTGAACAATACTCACTTTAAAAAATTAACTATCAGGAATTAATCCCAGAATAAACAGGGATGAATTATAATTCCGCAAAATAAAATACGCTTATTCCAATATAAATATTCTATCGATAGTTATCACCTATAAGGAATAATCTTAGCAAGAATGATGAAACCCTTCGCCACATTCAATTGCATAAAAATATAATACACGTTACAATATGCAAAACAAATCGTAATTTTCACATATGAAATTTTAGCATGTGCTGACGTGCGAAAAATTTTCTTTCCGGCGCTGCGGGCAGCAGCCGTGAGCTTGGATCATCTAGCTCGTCGGAAGGGGGAACCTGAAGTATTTTTAGCAGAGCGACAATTGGAAGGCATTTTGCTTCTCCGGGAGGGTAGTGATGCTTCAAGTAAACCTCATGGGTTGCTTCAGTATAGCCGTGAACGGTCAAAGGGTGCACGCCGAACTTGGGCAGTCGGGGCAGCGAATGGCTGCTATGCTCTTTTCTCAGCCTGGCCGGATGCTACGTCGCGAGTGGATCGCCGAAAGCTTCTGGCCCCAACTTGAAGAGAGCAAGTCGAGGGCCGCCTTGAACTCCGCCTTGTGGCGCTTGCGGCGGATATTATGCCTGGAGCCCGAAAGCGCAGGCGCGAAAAATCTAATTTCGGTGGGAGACCATATCGTTCTCGAAGAGAAGCCTTGGCTCGAAGTCGATGCACTGACGATCAGCAGGACGGCCAAGGTTGAGGCACACTGCGCGGAACCGGACCTGGAGTATGTCCTGCGCGCGATTGACCTTTATCAGGGGCCGTTTCTTGACGGCGAGGACAGTGACTTCTTCATCGAGGAGAGGGAGCGCCTGCATTCATGCTTCGTTGAACTGGCACAAAGCGCACTGAAGCATCATTTGCGTAATCGCGTCTGGAAACAGGCCATTACCACCTGCCGGAATGTCCTCGCCCATGATCCCTATCGCGAAATGTTTGTGCGGGCACTCGTGGCCATTCTCTGCCTTGACGACCGTCGGGCCGAAGCCATCCGTTATTGCGAGAGGTGGAGAAACACGCTTCTGGCCGATATTGGCGTGGAACCGATGCCGAGAACGCTAAAGGTGCTCGAAAAAATCCGCAGGTGCTCCAGCGAAGAAGACCTCGCTGACTTGGAAACCACGATAGCATCAGGTCTGGCCCAAAGCGAATTTTAGTCACCCGAGATTTTGCCGTGAGTTTGGCACAAGGCCACGAACAGATGCCTGTCTCATCTTGGCTGCAGCTGTCCTTTTCGGCATCCGACCTCGAGGTGTAAAATGGCTTTCGATCATGCTTCTGCACCCACCACGCCCCATCCGTTCACACGCACTCTGATCGGACTTGGAGCTCTCGCGACGGGCATTCTGCTGGCCTATATTTGGTCCTACGAGCTTGTCGACAAAGTTGTGGCAGACCATGTAGCCCGGCTCGTCCTGCATGAAGGCCTGGCGACCTACCAGATCTCCTCCATCGGCACGGGCCTGCTTTTCGCCTTCGTGAGTGGCGTCGCCGGCACGCTTACAGCCTGCAATGTATGCGTCCTCGCGACCGCCGTGCCCTTGACACCCCAAACAGGCGGACCAGCTCCGGCCGTGCGGTCGCTGCTGCCGTTTATCGGCTCACTGCTGATCGTTGCCTGCGGCTACGGCATTGTCGGCGTACTTCTGGGCGCGAACTTCCCCCAGTTGTCGTCTCAAACCCTTGGCAACATGCCTATGCGGCTGATGCAGGCGGGTTTTGTTTTCGTCTGCCTTGGCCTCTTGCTTGTCGGATGGGGCGTTGCTGTGCTGCGAAATAGTGGTGAACAGGCGGGCGCATGGCATCTGACATCATCCAACAAGGTACAGATAGCGCTGGGCGTAGTCGTGGCCGCATTCCAGATCGGCAGGCCGTTCCCACCATTTCGCAAGATGTTCGAGGACGCGATTGCCCGAGGAGATGCTCTCTATGGCGCTGCAGCATTCGGGCTTCAGGCCCTTGGCAACGTCGCCCTTGTCCTCTTGCTGGTGCTGCTGCTCTCCAGCTGGCGTAACGGCGCGATCCTCACCCGGATCGGCGAACATCCCGGCACGCGGGCAACACTGATCTCGATTGGCTTCCTGATCGGAGGGGCGTTCATGGTCTCTTACTGGGGAGTGCGCGTGCCTGCGATCTTTCTCGTCCGATAGGGCCGCGGGCAATGAGGTCCTGGCACTAGCGATGAGGAATAGACAGACATGCCCCCCAGGACGAGCGCTGCCGAGGCGGATGAAGTGTTCATACTCCGCTTCTGGCGAGAAACAGGACGGGAAGCCGACAATGAGATTGTCTGGAGAGCCGAGGTCACGCAGTTGAAGGAAACGCGCCAGGAGGATTTCCGTGTTGCCGTGCAGGGCGTGGAGGAAGCCTTGAGGCTAGTTGCTGCCCTGCTGGAGGAGGAACGAAATGACTGAGGAACCGGCCCGTTCTGCGCAAGCAAATTTCCAAATCGTATGGAGTGACGGGTCGAACCAATCGCGGGGAGGCGATCGTGCCATGCAAATTTCGGAGTTTCGGACACGGCTTCCGGCCGTCCTGAGGAGGTGACATGAGCCACCATCTTGAGCAGAATGCGAGTTCTGAACTGATCTCTCCTGTCGCTTCGCGAGCCGGTGGGTTCAGCTTGACGGCGCGCCTTGCGAGGCTTTCGCCGCGTGAAGCCCTTCTCTCGGTTCGCGGCTTCACCGCCGCAACCCCCAGCGCCAAGAAATGCCTTGAAGAGGCGGGAAAGTGCTTCGTCGCGGGCTACAACAGCGCCCTGACCGGACATCTTTCAACGGTTCTGCAGGCCAGCTCCGGAATCGTCGAGCCTGAACGGTCGGGCTTTTTCATTGAAGGCGCAGCCATGGGCTGCGGGGTCCGTGATGCCATGCCCTGGCACATTTTTGCTGCACCGGGTTTGCCCCGCCTTCTCGCCGCCACTAGCCAACGCAACCCCTATCTGCCCACGGTCGGTGCCGGTTGGGCCATGGCGCGGTTGCCCTGGAGGCGGAAGGCGATCCTGCGCTGCCTTGATCGTCTGCTGGCCCCACTCGTCTTTGACGGATGGGGATTTCACGACTGCTATTTCAACGCAAAAATGCTGCGGCGCGGACCCGGCAGCCACATTGCCGGGTTGGCAGGCGGCATCGCCCGAAACGCGTGGGACCAGGGTGCTGGCCGCGCGACCTGGTTCATCTGTGGCGGTGATATCCATGAGGCATGCGCCCGGATCGCCCGAACCGATCCCAGTCGGCACGGAGACCTCTTTGCCGGTCTGGGGCTGGCAGTTACCTATGCCGGCGGCATAGACACAGACACCTGCGGGCGGCTGCGACTGGCGACGGGAGCGCTGGGCCGGCACCTGGCACAAGGCAGTGCCTTTGGGCTGGTTGCGCATCACGATGCGTCAACCGACACGGCCGCAATCCGCGAGCGCGCTGCGGCCCTGACCGGCGTCCCCCCCGAGACGGTCGTCGCCATTGTGCGCTCGGCGATGCCAATCGGCCTTGGACAGCCGATGCAAGACCTGGGCGATAGCTCGCGCCTCTACGAGCAATGGCGCAGTCGCACAGCCACGGACCTCGATACCGCCATGGAGAGCCGCCGATGACCTCCCCCCTTTCCAGCCATGCCGGGAAGTTGGTCGCCGGCTTCATCGCCTCCGGTCTGCTGCTCCTTGCCTTGCCGCCGCAGAGCAAGGTAAAGGGCGCACTGGAAGACCCTGCCCGCTTCGCCTTTGTCCGGGTGCCGCTCGAACCGGCGGACAAATCGGGCTTCAGGCCGATCCGGCCCGTGCATCCTGACTACCAGCACATCGCAGCCTGGATCTCATCGGTTGGCGCATCCGTCGCAATCGGAGACCTCGATGGGGACAGGGTTTCAAACGAAGCCTGCCTGGTCGATCCTCGCAATGACAGCGTGTCGATCCTTCCGCTCGGCCGCCGGGAGACTGAGAGCTTCGAACCCTTCACCCTGCTCACGCCGAAGGATGGATATGATGTGGCCACCACGGCGCCGATGGGCTGCCTCTTCGCGGACGCCAATGCCGACGGGCACGAGGACGTGCTGGTTTACTACTGGGGACGGTCGCCGGGAATATTCGAAAACAGCGGATCAATGTCCCGCGAGGGCTTCACCTTTCATGAAATCACCGACCGCGGCGAGGTCTGGTTCACCAATGCCGCGGTGTTCAGCGACATAGACGGCGACGGTTTCGGCGACTTCCTGTTCGGCAACTATTTCCCGGATGAGTCCGGCGTGCTCGACACAATCGGGCGCCGACCGGTCGAAATGCAGCATTCGATGTCGCGCGCCTATAATGGCGGCACAAATCGCCTATTTCTCAATACCGGCGCCAACTCCGGCACGTTTGCCTTCGACGATCATTCGGGCTCGCTCGACGCCACGATGGCAACCGGCTGGACCCTGGCCCTCGGTGCCGCGGATCTGAACCATGACGGCTACCCCGAAATCTATGTTGCCAATGACTTCGGACCCGACAGGCTTTTACTGAACCGGTCCACGCCGGGCGATCCCGCCTTTTCAATCGCCGAAGGCAGGCGCGGCTTGACGGATATACGCTCCGGCGTGCTCGGAAGAGACTCCTTCAAGGGAATGGGAGTTGATTTTGCCGATGTCGACGGGGATGGCGGTCTCGACATCTTTGTCAGCAATATCGCCGAGGATTATGCGCTGCTGGAAAGCCATCTGCTTTTCCTGCACCAGCAGAATATCGGCTGGGAGAACGGTCGAGCCCCCTATCGAAACGCCTCCGGCGCACTTGGGCTGGCCCGGTCCAGCTGGGGATGGGACGCCAAATTTGCAGATCTGGACAATGACGGGACCTATGAAGCCCTTCAGGCGACCGGCTTCGTCAAGGGGTGGTCCGATCGATGGCCGGAACTGCAGGAACTGGCGATGGGCAATGACGAACTGCTGCGTCATCCCGGGGTCTGGCCACTTTTCGAGGAAGGCGACGGCCTGTCCGGCGACCGTGCCGACGCTTTTTTCGTGCGCGGCGAAGACGGGCGGTTTCATGACATGGCGTCGCAATTCGGTTTAGCAGAGGCAAGCGTCACGCGTGGCATCGCGCTTGCCGATATCGACGGCGACGGCGATCTCGATTTCGCGCTCGCGCGTCAGTGGGAGCCCTCAGTCCTGTTCGTCAATGCCGCCGGACAGGAACGTCCTTCTCTCATCCTGGATCTGCGATTGACGAATCCCGACGGTTCGACGCGTCCGGCAATCGGTTCCATCGCAACGGCCACCTTCGAGAACGGAGGCACTCTGTCCGCCATATGCGACAGCAGCAACGGCCATTCCGGGCACCGGTCGCCCGAGGTGCATTTCGGCCTCGGCAACAGCTCGGCGGAGGTGCCCGTCACGGTTCGCTGGCGCACTGCAAGCGGTTACCACAAGCGCGACTTCCATTTCATGCCGGGTCGCCATCGGGTGCTTCTGGATGATGGTCCAAGCCTCGATCTGGCCAGTCTGGGGACAGGGAGCAACCAATGACCATTGCAATCGAAAGCGCCCGACGCGAGACAGCGGCAAGCGGCCGGATGAGTCTCGGCGAACGCTGGTATATCGACACGAGGCTTAAAGGCCTGGCGCGGTTCGCCTTCGCCATCACGGTCCTCAATGTGCTCGGTCATTTGTGGCTCGGCTTCGAGCAATCCTGGATCACGCCCTTCGTCGCCCTTTCCGCCGCCTACGGTACTGAACTTGCGGCGGAGACCGCGCAGGCTTTCGCCGAACGGCGCCAGCCGCGCTACCTCGGCACGCCAGGAAAATTCGTTTCGTTTCTGCTGTCGGCGCATATCAGCGGATTGGCGGTCGGCATGCTGCTTTTCGCCGCCGAGCAGCTTTGGGTGGTCGCGTTCGGCGCTTCGCTCGCGGTCGCCTCGAAATGGCTCTTCCGCGTCACCGTTCCGACCGAGAACGGTCCGGCCTCTCGCCATTTTCTCAATCCCTCCAATTTCGGGATCACGGTCGTTCTGCTGCTTTTCCCCTCCGTCGGGATCGCGCCCCCCTACATGTTCGCCGAAAACACGTCCGGCGTGCTCGACTGGCTGCTGCCTCTGCTGGTGATCTCGACCGGCAGTCTTCTCAACACGAAGCTGACCGGAAGGATGCCGCTGATCGGCGCCTGGCTCGCCAGTTTCGCCACGCAGGCGATAATCCGTGGTGTCATCAACGGCACGCCAATAGTCGCCGGCCTTCTGCCGATGACCGGCTTCGCCTTCATCCTCTTTACCTTCTACATGATCACCGATCCGGCAACTTCACCCGGCCGCCCCCGAGACCAAGTGATCTTCGCTGCCTCGGTTGCCGCCGTTTACGGGCTGCTCATGGAACTGCATGTGGTGTTCGGGCTGTTCTTCGCTCTGACCGCCGTGACGGCGATGCGGGGTCTCCTCTTGAAGCTGCCCCTGAAACGAGAAGCCGTAGTCCTCGCCAGCTCCGGTGGCGGCAAATGACGGAAACTGTGCGGCTGGGAGGCGTCGACATCCCCATTCGAAGACGGGACGACCGGGTACTGTGTGTACAGGATCCGGCGGCGCGCGCCGCGAACTGGCCGGCGGAACTGATTGCACCGGAAAAGATCGGCCGCTCCCAGCGTCTCTCATTCGTCCCGGTAGAGCGCTCGCTCGACAAGACATCCCGACTGCTGGCGGAAACTGGCGCTCCCGGGCACTTCGTCGTCGCCTATGAGTTTGACGAACCCGGTTATCGCGTGCCGTTCCTGGCGAACGGCAAGATCAATATGCGGTTCCGACCTGACGTTTCGCCGGAACGGATCGATGAAATCCTGGAAGAAACCGGGCTGCAGATCGCTCGCCGGCACCCCGGAGATATTCTTGTCTGCCAAGCCCACGGCAAAGGCGTGCAGGACCCGGTCTCTATCGCCACTAGCCTGCTGGACAAGCCGGAACTCGAGTTCGTCGAACCGGATTTCGTGCCGCAGGATGAGCCGTCCGATAGGAGAAGCTTCAGCGGTCCTGCCTATGATTGCCAATGGCATCTGCACGGCAGGCATCCCTCGCTCGGCATTGACAGCGCGGTGAACATCGACGCAGAGGCGGCCTGGAGGCTGAATGGCTACGGCTCGGAAGACATCATCATCGCTGTAATGGATGACGGCTTCGACCTCACCAATCCGGATCTGCAGAACGGCGTCGCGGACCCCTCCGACTTCCTGCCGGGATTTTATCAAGCCGAACCGGGGGCGGAAATTGCTCCCGCCGATCTGGAGCCCTGGGCCGAACGGGATTTGGTGAACTATCACGGAACCCCCTGCGCCGGCATTGCCATCGGCCGGGGCAGCGAAGTCGCAGGCGTGGCGCCGGGATGTCGTTGGATGCCGGTGCGCTTTGCGATAGGCGACACCGACCAGGAAACGATCCTCGCCATTCTGAGTTATATTTCCGCCCGCGCGGACGTGCTGTCCTGCTCCTGGGCGAGCAAGCCCTCCTCCTTCGCGCGCCTGTCGTCGACAGCGGATCTCGTCATGGGCGAAATCGCCGCCTCTGGCGGGCGGCGAGGAAAGGGTCTGGTCATTGTTTTTGCCGCCGGGAACGACGACCTGCCGACCCGGCTGTCTGCAGCCGACAACCCCGACGGCTTCCACTACTACCAGCGTGGAAAGCCGACAGGGCCATTCTTCCGGCAAAAGGATATCTACGCGAACTGGGTCAATCAGGCTGACGTGATCAGTGTCGGCGCAGTCAGTCATCGTGGCCGCAAATCGCTCTACTCCAACTGGGGCTCGGATATCCATGTGGTCGCACCCTCGGACAATTTCCATCCCCGTCATCTTTCAACCCGCAGCGACTACGGCTCGATCAACATCGCGACCACGGACAATGAAAATCACGGTCTAGGCCTGAAGGATGTCGGTTTTTCCAACGAGGAACACGGATTCATCACCTATGGCATGGGCGGAACCTCCGCAGCCGCGCCCATGGTGGCGGGGGTCTGTGCCCTCGTGCTTTCGGCCGATCCCGCGCTCTCGGCCGGCGAGGTGAAAGACATCATCGCGCGATCAGCAAGCCGCTCCGCACTCGACCTTCAGACGGATGAAGACCTGTTGAACAACCGCCATGTCGGGGGCGCGTTCGATCCCGATACCGGGCGAAGCCCATGGTTCGGCTTCGGCCTCATCAACGCAGCAGACGCAGTGCGGCTTGCACTGGAAGCAAGGATCGATACCCGCATAACCGCGTAAAAGGAGACTGGAATGCCCGGAGGAATATGCGCTTCATCCAATATCCTAGCTCTCGACCAGGCCGCGGTGCGCTGCGCCGAACTGGTACTCGATATCAGAGGCAACAAGTTCACGGTGAATCTCGGCGGGTGCGCCAAGGCGCGCTTCATGGAAATCGAGGACCTCGACCAGGCCACCCTGCTCGACCCGGGGACAGAACTGACTGTGGAATGGGAAACGGCCGTCTTTTACGGCACCGACCCGATCCTCGGGCCGGTCCATGCCTATCTGCGCCCGCCTTCGGCAATTCCGCGGCGCCCCAAGTCCAGCGTTTTCAGCCTCGCAGCCCGCGAGCCATCGGAGGCGCCCGCCGCGGCCCCGGGCGGTTTCTTCCCGGCCGTGAACAGGAACTACTTCGACTTCCGCGTCCGCATGCCACGGGTCGGTGTGGTCCTCGACAGTCGCGAACCTGTGGTGAACTCTGCCCGCATCACGACCATTCCGCCGATGAGCGTCGAATACAAGCTGGATGCGCCGGTCGAGTTCGAAATCAACCGCTCCCGTTCGAGCCCCATCGGCGGTGCGGTTACGAGTGCGCTGACCGGCAAGATTGTCCTGGAATCCTGCCGCGTGAAGCTCATGGAACTGGAGGGGCTGAAGTGCGACATCCGTCTCGTGAGTTCGGACTGGGATACATCCGTTTTCGAAGTCGAAGTGCTCAACCAATCGACAGAGGACAATGTGACTGTCACGTGGATGATGTGGCCTCGCCCCGAAGAAGAAGCCCCGGATTCCGAAGGTGTCCTTCAGCTTGGCCGGGATCCGGTAAAGCTCCGCCTGAGCATCCCGCGAGATCTCTTCTACCGCGAGCGCTGGCTGGCGATATCGCTCACAAAACCGTTTGAAACGGAGGCCGCCTTCGCAGGGCGATTCCCGGCGCTGGGCTGACTGGAGTTCCTGCAGTGGCTTCTTAACCGCAGGGGTTTTCTTTGGGATTTCGGCTCGGCCGCACGAGAGGCAAAAGGTTGGAGACAACGGCTATGACAAGTGTTGGCCACATCGCCATCTGCTCGCTTTCCTGCCGGTTTCCGGATGCCGGTTCGCCGGAGGAGCTGTGGGGCAACCTGATGGATGGCCGCCGGTCGTTTCGGGCAATTCCACCGCAGAGACTGCCGATGGACGCCTACGCCCGCAGCAGGATCGGAACCGCCGATTCCATTACCCCCGTGCTCGCCGGCCTGCTGAACGACTGGCACTTCGATCGCGAGGCTTTTCTGATCCCGAAGGCAGCATTCGAAAACACCGACCTTACGCATTGGCTGGCCCTGCAGCTCGCCTCCGAGGCACTCGCCGCCGCAGGCGGCATCGACAGGCTCGACCGGGCGAGAACCGCCGTCGTTGTCGCCAACACGCTGACCGGGGAATTCAGCCGAGCGGCAATATTGCGTCTGCGGCAACCGTTTCTCGACGAACTCCTGGAAGAGACATTGGCCGCAACGGGAGCAGGAACCGAGGCGGCGGACCGTATCCGCGAGGAATTCGCCAACCGGCTGAAATCCGCGTTTCCCGAGCCGAATGAGGATTCGCTCGCGGGCGGGCTTGCCAACACGATCGCCGGACGGATCGCGAACCACTTCGACCTGAAGGGTGGCGCCTACACCGTGGACGGAGCCTGTTCGTCTTCGCTGCTGGCCGTGGCCAATGCCGCGACCTTGCTGCGGGACGGTATCGTGGACACAGTGATAACGGGCGCGGTGGACCTGTCGCTCGACCCGTTTGAGCTTGTCGGTTTTTCACGCAACGGCGCGCTGTCGCCCACCCGAATGCGGGTCTTCGATGCCCGCTCGGATGGCTTCTGGCCCGGTGAAGGAGGAGCGTTCAGCGTCTTCATGCGCGCCGAAGATGCCCGTCGGCGCGGTTTCCCGATCCGGGCCGTCCTGCGTGGATGGGGAATGTCGACCGATGGTTCGGGCGGCCTCACCCGCCCTGACAGCCAGGGCCAACTGCTCGCCTATCGACGGGCACACGAAATGGCCGACAGCAATCCTGCAGACCTCGCCTATGTGGAAGCACACGGAACCGGCACGGCGATCGGCGACCCGACCGAGGTCACGGCGCTCGCCGCCCTGCGCGAAGGCGCATCCAAACCACTACCCATCGGTTCGGTGAAGGCCAATATCGGCCACACCAAGGCTGCGGCGGGCTTTGCTGGACTCGTCAAGACGGTGATGTCCTTGCAAAAGGGTGGCGTCCCGCCCCACGCAGGCTGTGAGGAACCGCATGCGATCTTCCGCGAGACCGATAGCCGGCTGTTTCCTGTCCAACAGGCCAAAGCTTTCGGGAACAGCAAGGCGCCGCTGGTGGGGGTGTCGAGCTTCGGCTTCGGTGGCATCAATCTGCACGTGGTCCTTGAGGGGGGCGAGAGGCAAACGGCGCGGGTGACGGCTTTCACGGGATCGTCCCTGCGCGGAGAACAGGGAGCCGAGTTGTTCCTGTTTCGTGCGGGCGACCGCTCCGGATTACGTGAATGTCTGGAGGTCTTGCGCACCACCGCAGCGAACCTGTCTCTGGCCGAACTGGCGGACGCGGCAGCGAACGCATTCGACACCTTGGGACTGGGCTCTTTCCGTCTCGCGTTCGTTGCCCGTGACGCCAGGGAGCTGTGCACGCGAATCGATGAGGCGCTTACGCTGCTGATGCGTGAGGATGGCGCGAAAGGTATGAGTTCGAAGGACACGGAGCAGAAAATCCATATCGGCTCAGGCGCACGCCGCAAGATCGGTTATCTGTTCTCAGGACAGGCTGCGCCCGCGGTCAAACCATCGCCCGTGTGGCTCGCTCGCTTCCCCTTCCTGCGGCCGTTGGCGGATGCCTTGTCCATTGAGGTCGAGGGCACGGTCACAGATACTGCGGTCGCCCAACCCGCGATTACCTATGCCAACCTCGCCGCGATGCAGGTGATGGCCGCATTCGGCGTCGAGGCGGAGGTAGCGACCGGCCACAGTCTGGGCGAACTCGCGGCACTCGCCTGGGCGGGCAGTCTCGAACCTGTCCACGCACTCGATCTCGCCGCCCGGCGCGGCGCGGTCATGGCCCACCACGGCCGGGCGAACGGTGCAATGCTCCGCCTCGGGTTGTCTGCGGACGCCGCACCCGCACTTGCAGATGGTCTCGACTGCTACCTGGCCTGCGTCAACGGTCGTCAGGAAACCGTGTTCAGCGGCAGCGCGGGGGCGCTTTCCGAATTGTCAAAACGCGCAGTACGGGCTGCTGTCACGTGTCAGCCGCTCCAGGTCTCGCACGCCTTCCACAGTCCCGACATGGCTGCTGCGGTCGATCCCTTCCGGGCTGTTCTCGCAAATATCTGCTTCGCCGCGCCGGCACGGGCGGTGGTCTCTACAGTCACCGGCGCTCAATTGACTGAGGCCGCTTCCATTGGCGGGCTTCTGGGGGATCAGTTGGTGCGGCCGGTGCAATTCGTCCGCGCGCTCGATGAAATGGCCGCAAACACGTCGCTGTTCATCGAACTCGGTCCCGGATCCGGCCTGACCCGGCTTGCCAACGACCATGGATTGACCGCGCTTGCGCTGGACTCTCAGTCCGACGATCTCGTGCCGCTATTGAGTGGGCTCGCCGCAGCATTCGCCGCTGGGCACGACATCGACCGGAAGCAGCTCCTGGCCTTTCGTGGCATCCGGTCCATCGATCTAGGCAGAGGGATCGAGTTCCTGTCCAATCCCTGCGGCCGGCGTGCGGATCGTTCCACGCGAACGCGTTCCGAATTGCGCGTGCGGTCGCAAACTCCGGCACCTGCCGTTCGTTCCAGGGAAGCGGCAACCCTCCGGACCGGCGGTGCACCTGCAGGGGAAACGCTGATCCAGGCGGTCCTCGGGGTCGTGGCCGAGGAGACAGGCCTGCCGGTCGCCGCGATCGATCCCGAAGCCCGGTTCCAGTCGCAGCTGCACCTGAATTCTCTGGCGGTGACCCGCATTGTTGTTTCGGTCTGCAAACGACTCGGCCGCCAGCCCGTGCGCAATCCAACCGACTTCGCCGAAGCGTCGCCGGCAATCCTGGCCGCTGAGCTGGCGGAATTGGCAGAATTCCAACCGGAAAGCAGCGGGTGGACGAGAGTGAACGGCGTTCGCCGTTGGGTCGCAGACTATGGCATAGTCTGGCGCGCCTGCGGCCTGCCCAAGCCCGGGGTACGGCGTGTCCAATGGGCACCTGATCCCTCGATTCCGGAGACCGGGTCGGCCGCCGACCTCGGGCTGTTGATCGACCTGCCATCCGGCTTCGCGGTCGTTGAGGCCTTGAGGCTTATCGAACGGCTGCAACAGGCCGAGCGCCAGGGTATCCGCAGGCTCGCCGTGATCCATGACCACCTGCCGGTATCTTCGCTGTTTCGCTCTTTGTTCCAGGAACGCGCCTTCGAGGCAATCCTGCTGATCGATCGCAACGGCCAGAGTCCGGGCGATCCCCGGATAGACGATCTGCTTCGCCTTGCCCCGGATGGCTTCGCCGACCATCGGCTTGCTAATCAGCACATTATCGATCGCGCCATTTTCGAACCACAGCCACAGAGACCAGCTCGCCCGACCGGCGGAATGCCCGGTCCCAAAGAGATCGTGCTGGCAGTTGGCTGCCATCGTGGCATCGGTGCGGAATGCGCCTTCTCCCTTGCCGCAGATGGGGCGCCACTCGTACTCGTCGGCCGCAGCAATCCAACCGATCGTGCCGTGACCAATACGCTGGCGATCGCCCGCTCGCGCGGCATCGAAGCGCGCTATGAGCAATGCGACGTGACCGACCCGTCATCTGTCGCGGAACTCGCGCAGAGGCTCAATAACGCGGTCCTTGAGCCCAGCGTCTTGTTGTTCGCCCCGGCGGTGAATGAACCGATGCGCCTGGGCGCGCTTACGGCCAAGAGCGTCCGGTCGACCCTCGCGCCAAAGGTGGAGGGGCTGACCGCAGTTCTTGACCGTTTCGGCTCAGGTCTGCACCAGGTGATCGCCTTCGGATCAATCATCGGGCGCATCGGCCTGGAGGGCGAAAGCCATTATGCACTGGCCAATGCCATGCAGAGCCGGATTGTTGAGGATTTCGCCGAGGCGCATCCGGCATGCCGTTGCCTTTCGCTGGAATGGACCGTCTGGGGCGGTGCCGGGATGGGCGAACGGCTTGGAACCATTGAACGGCTGGCCGAAAACGGCGTCGATGCCCTGTCTTTCGAAGCAGCCATGGCCACCTTCTGTCAGCATGTCAGCGCGGGAACGTCGGGCACCATAGTGATCACCGGACGCTTCGGTCCGCCCAAGGGGCTTGAAATCGGGTCAACCGGGAGCCGCCCCTTGCGTTTCGTCGACCGCGTCCTGATCGATTTCCCCGGAACCGAACTAGTCGTCGAGACGGACCTCAACGCTGGTCGGGACCTGTTCCTTGCCGATCACCGCATCGACGGCCGGACCATGCTGCCAGGTGTGATAGGTATCGAGGCTATGGCCCAGGTGGTGGCCACCCTGATCGGGGGCGAAGCGCCCCGCCGAATCACCGATTCCGTGTTCCATCGGGCAGCTATCGTCGGCCGTGACGGCTTGCGAATCCGGATTGCCGCTCTGCGGGCCGCGGATGCCAGCGTCGAGGCTTGCATCTTTACGCAGGACGACGACTTCCAGTCGCCGTGTTTCAGCGCGCGGTTCCATTCGGTCGCCAACCTGAGCGCCTCGCCGAGTATCGCCCGGGTCGGATCCGATGCCGAAATGGACGAGAGCACCTCGGCCACTCTCCTCTACGGTCCGTTGTTCTTTCATGGCCCAAGGTTCCGAAAGTTGCACGGCATTGAACGTGTCTCGTCGCGTGGCGTTGACGCCCGACTGACGGAGAACAGCAGATCGGACTGGTTCGGCGCCTTCGAGCCAGCGGAGCTGCTCCTCGGCGATCCGGGCGTCGCCGATGCGGCGCTGCATGTCCTGCAGGTGACCATCCCGCATAGACGCGTGCTACCGCTTTCGATCGGCGAGTTCGTCCGCTTGGGCTCCCTGGGTGCGGTCCGCCGTTTCGTCGGTGTCGAGAATTGGACCCGAGGCGACATCTACAGTTTCGACGTCGAGGCCTTCGATGACGACGCCCGCCTCGTCGCGGCCTGGCGGGACGCCCAGTTCAAGGCGATTGGAGACATCGACGCCGGTGCGTGTCTTCAGGCGGCCCCTCTTCTGTTCCGGCCCTATCTCGAACGGATCGCGCGCGCAGAACTGGGCGACGACAGTGTGCGTGTCGCGTTCGTGCGCGGGTTTCGGGCCGAAAGGGAGCAACGCCGCGTTCAAGCGCTTCGGGCGCTGGGGCTCAACGGAAAGGTCAAGCAGAGGGTCGACGGCAGCCCGATGCTAGTCACCGGTGAAGGCTTCCTGGGGTTGAGTCATGGCGCGGGCGTCAGCCTTGCTGTCCATGGCTCACATCCAATCGCCTGTGATGTAACGGAGCTCGGCGCGGTCTATCCCGATGTCGCGGGCAGGTCGCTTACGGCCGAAGACTGGGCCCAAGCAGAGGTGCTGCGCAAACTTGGCGAACCGGAGCCTTTCGCGCTTCCGTTGCGGGCTGTCTCAAGAGGCGCGGACCCGCACCGTCCTGTCGTTTTTTCCCGTTCTCTGCCCGCTCTCGATCTGGCCGTCGCCATCGGAACAATCCAAGCGGCGGCTGCGTCGGAGCCGGAGCCGTCCCGCAACTTTTCGGAGATCGCGCTATGACCGTCCTGGGCAGCCCCCCGTACCTAGGTCAGGACTATGGGGCCGAAGGCTCGCCCCCACAGGACCGGCCCGCCTTCGTCTACCGCCATGTCGTATCCTTCGAGGAGACGAATGTCGTCGGCAACGTCTATTACGCCCGCCACGTCGCCTGGCAAGGGCGCTGCCGGGAAATGTTTCTGAAGACGCATGCGCCGGGGGTCCTCGACGAGATCCGGCAGGATCTGAGGCTCGTGACGTTGCGGGTGTCGTGCGATTACTTCGCCGAACTGCAGGCCTTCGACGAGGTCGAGCTGCGCATGCGCCTCGCCTTCGTACGCCAGCACCGGATCGGCCTCGATTTCGATTACTGGGCTGTCACCGGCGGCACAGACCAGCTTGCCGCCCGCGGCTTCCAGGAAATTGGCTGCATGCGCCAGCGCCCCGACGGCCTGAGCGCCGTAGCCGTTCCCGAAGAACTGGCCGAAGCTTTGCGCCCGTTCGAGGCGCACTGACAATGGCGAGCGAAGCGATCCGCACAAGCCCACCCGGGCGCTTTCGCGCCGAAGAACACCGGCGCGTGGTGAGCAAGGTCATCTCGGGTATGAAGAAGCTGGAAAACGGCGATGTTTCGCTATGCGAATGGGCTGAGTACGCCTCGCTCAGTAAGTTCGAGTTGATCTCCGCCTTCAAAAAGCTAACCGGCATTCCACCGATGGCGTTCCACAATGCGGAGAAACTCGAGATCGCCAAACGGCTACTGGTGTTCGAACGCATGCGGGTCACCGACGTCTGCTTCGAGATCGGTTTCGAGAGCCTCGGCTCCTTCGTCAGTAAGTTCTCTTGTTGCGTCGGGATCTCGCCAAGAAACTATGCGAAGGCCATGAGTGCCGTCGGCTTCACCGGCCTCTTCGTCCAAGCACTCCTACACGGTAAGCCCCGCTCACCGAAAGCCGGTACGGTGATCGAGGTGCAATTCGAGTCCCCCGAAGCGCACGACCGGCCAAGCCTGATCACAGCCGTCTTCCCGCGTGCCCATCCCTCCGGCATGCCCTCCGACTGGCGCTTCGTGCCGCCGACACGCCGCATCGCTCTATTCGGTGGTGGCCTAAAGGGGTATTGCCTAGCGGCGGCGTTGCCACTGTGGCCACGACTGACCGAACTGGTCAACTTCCGCCCCGTCCTGATCGGGCGGACATCGATACAGCCCAATCTCGACAAGATCCGAGTGGCACTCCATCCGCCGACGATCTTCGATCCTCCGGTCACACTTGCCGTGCCTGCGCTGTTCTGCCACCAGATTACCGAGGTCGAAAGACCATAGGAGATGGTCGATGGAAGTTGCGTATTTGATTTCTGCAATTTTCGAGAAGAGAAGGGCCTAGGTAGGAAATACAATTCTGTTCAACAAAACAATCTGAATCATCAATATCCGGCAGATCACAAGAAAATAGGACGACAGTAAAAGTATAATAAATCGGAAATTGGTGAGGGAACTGCTTTTCAGACAAGTTTAGGCTCCCAGATGGAGGTTGATGATGGTTATTCCTATCGTTTCAGGTCCGTATAGAACATTCAGAGCACTAACGCAGGATGAGAGTTTTATCGAATTCGAAGGATCGACAATCACAATTCCGATGAAAGCCAGGCGTTCGCCGAATGAGCCGTGGATGGAGGAGATCATAAAACTGCGCGCCTTCATGCGTCTGGAAATCTACCCGGCTTATGTCAACAATCTGGGGACGCGCGAATTCCAGTTCACGATCCGGGATTGGGATCTTTATGGGAAAAGCCCGATGCTCAATCAGCTCTTCTACGGTGATCCGAGAGGAAAGCTGGTCGTCGACAAAAAGACCGGATTTGCGGATCATATTCCGGCCGCAGTGACCTTTACCGTCAATCACGGTTACAGCCTGACTGTTGACGAGGGCGCCGGCGAGGGAGCGAGGGAGCTTTTCGGTAAGAACAGCGATATCGAGATTCGCGATTTGTGCAGCCATCACCTTAGGACTTGGGCCCCTGCTCCGGAGCGGAATTCGGCGATAACACCCTACGGAAATCCGAATACTCGGATCTATTGGCAAATCATCCCCGCAAGCCGTGCCAAGGCTGCCAAACTGAACTATCTCTTCGAGAATCCGGAAGCCGAACGACTTGGTCTTCAGGTCGGCATGGGGATCATGATCTTTCACAAGAAGGCTCCGAACATTCCGGGCGATACCGCGGAATTCGACATCGCGAACCCGGAGGATCGGGCCCGATATCTGCTGGCGATCACAACGCTTGGTGAAGCCCGGTCGTTACGCACTGACGACGGGTCCGTTCCTATTCTCCAGGCAAAACTTCCCTCGCGTGGATTTGAAGCGGCACGAGGGCAAATCAAGGGCAACTCGGTCATTTCGAGCCTCTATAGGCCGCGCTCGGGCCTCGATATTCGAATTCCTATCGCCGCGCGATTCCGCTCCGGCGGTGATTTTAACGAAAGCGCGGAGAAACTGGCTTCGACGTCTCGGGGAGAAATCCTGAAGGGAACGATCGATATCAAAAGCCCGGCCCGTAGTCTTGGAACGGCGGATCAAGCGCCGGACCCAGGAAGACCGTTCGACTCAGCAGATTTTCCCGCCCGGATCACCTATGCCGCCAATTACGACATCTACATCAATCGAGAACGCTTCGTCGAAGATCAGGCGGGGATCGCCATCGCCGTCGGTGCAGAGGACGTTCCGCCTCGAGACGTCAAAGTAGCCTTCGAAAAACCGCAGGCCGGTTTGGTCGCGGGGAGGTTCATTGAATTTTCTTCGGGCGATTGCACTGGAATGTTCGAAATTCCGATGGAAGATTACAGGGACGGACTTAATTTTGCCCGGTACTGGCGCACCGTCCCGCTGGAGCCGGAAGCCGTCAGGTTCAAATCTGAAGGCGGCCAATTCGAGGATTACGATCCTTTGCGCGAATACTAACCAGCGCTTGATGCTGACTGATAGCCAAACAGCGGGGGTATGCGAGGACGATGCCCTGAAAGGTAGGGCGACCTCGTTTCCCTCCCGTACAAAGCTTGCCGGGCGCTGCGTGCGTGTTGGGGCAATCGCTGCAGGCATGCTTCTTTCGCGCACACCACGATGGGCATATTTGCGGAGCCGCGGTCGGGTGAACGAAGCGAACCAATGCCTGGGAGAAAGCATCGCACAAACATTGGAACGGTTGGGGCCGGTGTTCCTGAAATTGGGGCAGATCGTTTCCCATAGGTCTGACCTCTTGCCAGAAGACCTGCTGCGGCCATTGCGGCGGATTCAAGATCAAGTCGGACCGGAGCGCTTTGAGATCTCCCGTGCGACCCTCGAACGGACATTCAACCGCCAAACTGGAGAACTATTCTCAGCCTTCGAGGCAAAGCCGATCGCGGCCGGCAGCATTGCAACCGTTTACAGGGCGAAACGGTGCGACGGACGGGAAGTTGCGGTCAAGATTGTCCGTCAGGACGCCGCTCGGATTTTAACGATGGACCTCCGGATTGGCGCATGGCTCGCAGGCTTTGTCGCGAACCTCAAAGCATTCAAAGCATTACCCATTGCAGAATGCTACTCCGAGATCGAAGCGCTGTTCGTCGCGCAACTCAACATGCATATGGAGGCATCAAATCTTGAGGCGATGCAGGAAGACAATTTCATTCAGCGGCACGTCAATATTCCTTCAGTGCACGCGGATCTCGTTGGTCCCGATGTGCTGGTGATGGATTTTGTCGACAACGCCGTCAGTATCAGTGCCGATCACATCGAGACGACAATCTACAAGCAGGCCGCGCAGTCCGTTCTGGCAGTCCTTTACCGGATGGCATTCGAAACCGGTTTTGTCCATTGCGATATGCACCCGGGCAATCTCCTTCTGGACGAATCTTGCGAAGTCTGGCTTCTCGACGGAGGCTTTTTCGCACACTTCAGCGAGAGAGATAGGCTATGTTTTCAGGACCTTTTCCTCGGCCTGGCATTCGGCGAACCCGACCGGTGTTGTGACAGTCTCGTCGGGTCTGCAATCACCATCCCGCAATCTTTGGACCGGGAGGCGCTCCGGAGCGACGTGAACAGGCTAATCGAGACCCATCACAGCAAGAGGGCAGGGTCATTCCTTGTAGCAGCCTTCGTTTATGACCTGTTCACGCTACAGAAGCGCCACGGCCTCTATGCACGGTCAAGTTTCGTTGCGGCGATCTGGGCATTCGTTACATTCGAAGGAATCGTGCGCGACCGGTTCCCAGAACTCGATTTCCAGGGTGAAGCAAAACCTTTTGTAGTCAGCAGAATCATCAAGAGCATGAGAACCCGATAGTGAAGAATGTCTGCGGCTCCAGAAGCCTACAGAAGTCAAAATTCATATAATAAATTCAATTATTTACAGGTCTAAGTCCTATTTCTACTGGTGCGCCATTTCTTTCTATCAGCGCCGCTATATCGCCACCATTTTCGCAGGCAGCGGAAAGAATCGCGAAAGCGGGAGCCTATAGTTTCCTCCCACGCAGACATCTGAGCCCTTCGACGACGAGATCGCGCAAGAAGCGGTGTGCAGGGGCTTTGTCGCTGGCCGCATGCCACATGAGCATGAGTTTTGCAGGCGCAAGGCCGATTTCTTCCGGAAGCGGCCTGACGGACAGGTCGAAATGCTCGGCGAAACGTTCCGCCACCTGGGTGTGGACGGCGGCGATCATCGGTGCCTGGGAAACGATGGAAGGCACCGTCAGAAGATGGGACGTTCGCAAAGCTATGTGCGGCCATACGTCCAGACGTCCCAACGCGTCCAGGATTGCGTCTCCGTCCGGTCCCTCGACCACCACCATCGGATAGCGTCTGTAGTCATCAAGCGTCATCGCTTCACCGATGGCGACCAGGGCGGCATTGAAAACCGTATGATACCCTTCGTGATAGATCACGCGTTGCTTGTGGTAGCTTCTTCCCCCGGCGAAAGTGCCAATGGCGAGATCGAAGACGCCCGTCTCCAGACCATCGGCGACATCGGCCCCGTCTATGGGGATCAACTTGAGCGTGACGCCGGGCGCCTTTTCAAGCAACAGGGCTGAGACTGCGGGAATGAGGATTGCTTCGGCGCTGTCGGTCACGCCAAGCCGAAAGGACATTTGCGCTGTTGAAGGGTCAAATGGCATTTGCTCCGCAAACAGCATGCGTATTTTCCGCATGGTAGTCCGAAGCTCGACTTCGAGACTGACGGCCTTCGGCGTCGGCACCATGCCGCCCGCACTTCGCACCAGCAATTCGTCCCCCAATAATCGTCGAAGGCGCGCCAGATTGTGGCTCATGGCGGGCTGGCCAAGAGAAAGCCGCCGCGCCGCGCGCGAGACGTTCTTTTCCTCCAGAAGGGCCTCCATCGCGATCAGCAAGTTGAGATCGATGGTTGAGATATCAGTCATGTCGATTTTCAGCATGCCCCAGATTGATTTGATTAATGAGGATCATGGCGTAGTTTCAGGGTCAAGCATCGAATTTCCGCCAAGGAGCTCGCCATGACCCGTACCCTGTCCCGCCGCACCCTTCTCAAAGGCGCTCCAGCTGCAATCGCCGGAGCCGCGTCTGCTGCTGTCCTGTCCCATTCTGACCTCGCACAAGCAGCGCCCGCGGCCAAACCCGAAGCGCATCGCGACGCTTACGGCGACTGGAGCGCTGTCACATACCTTTCCCTGGAGTGCCAGAAGCAGCGCATTGCCAATGAGCAGGCCGTGGGCGCCACCCCTTATGCCCCCTATCTCGACACGGATCTCTCGGTTCCCTCGGCATCGGCAAAAGCCCTCCAGTTCGGACCCCTCGATCCCGGCGATGTGCCCACGCCGAGTGCGCAGAACCTCAACCGTCTGATCGACCCGTCCTTCAAGACGAAAGACAACGGCTATGCCGTTCTGGATGGCCAAATGGCCTATGCGCAAAGCCGCATTGTCATGCCCGGCGTGACCACCGGCATGTTCAAGTGGTGGTTCACCTGGCATCCGCTCGAAAAAGAACGCTATATGCTCTGGTTTCCGCAGGCTCATATCGACACAAGCGTTGACGACCCGTCCCGCCTGCAAGATACGTCGCTGAGCTACGAGAAGCGGTTTTTCAACAATCCCAACCGCATCCAGGAATGGATCGGACCTAGCCGTCTCGACGCCATCATCCATTTCTCCGAACCGGCAACGCTTGGCTTCGACGCCCAGGCCCTGGCGCGAGAAGGCTTCACCGCCAGCGCCAGTGCCGTGTGTTATCCGACGCCGGCACCCGATATCCCGTTCACGCTGATGGTCCATATTGCCCGCGATACAAGTGCCGGCATGGAGCTCTTAAGCCGGTACTGGATCGGAGCTCATGCGGACATGGCGCGGTTCGCCAATGCGGAGAAGGCTCCGGCAATGCTGCAAAAGATTGGCTTCAACGAGCAGGTTGCGGAAATGACAGCCTATGAAATGTCGGTTCACGACATGACCGAGTTCAACCATCTCGCGCGCATCCTGCCAGGTATTTATCGCGCATTCGGGTAACGAGCGGCGGGAGCCAATCCCGGCGCGGGGCGCCGTTTTTCCAAACGACACGCGATCACCCCTGAATGCCTTGAAAGGCATAGTAAAATCAGGGGTCACCGCCCTTTTCGCGGCGGGACGATAACCGCCTTACAAAGGCCTGTCTGAGCACGGTTTTCTTATCAGTCAGACTATCAAAAACCCAAAACTCCCAAAGGCTTGACAGAAACTCAATAGCGAGTTTGGATCGTGTCCCAAGGCGTGGTGCGGCTGGTGAACCAGCAAGCCGTCAGCGGTTTACCGCATGAGCCGCAGGTCACAAAGCCTGTGTGTTTAGTCCGCAAGCTAAGGCCACTTATTCGGCCTCAAAGGCGCATCTATGCGGTACTGGTGAAATCAGCGCAGACTGCCAGTCTATCGACCAGCGCGTTGAGCCGCCGCTTTCCTGCCACATGCAGGAGCCTGGGAGCTGGTTTCAAACCTCTCCTGAGTGGTGTAGGATCCTAGGGAATCCGGGCAGGTACAACATCCCTCCCGAAGTTGCTCTCCGGGCAGTATCTGAAGACTGCAGCCGTACAATCTGACGGACCCCATGATCTTGACCCGCCTCGTGTTTCTCACCTGCCTATGCCTTCTGACGGCCAATTGTGCCGTGGTTTCGGTGGGCGGCGCCGTCGTCGGCACAACCGCTTCGGTTGTCGGCACCACCGTGTCGACCACAACGAAAGTGGCTGGCGGCGCTGTCAGCCTTGCCATTCCGGATGGCGACAGCGATGAGGAAACGCAATAAACTGCACCTGGATCGCTTTTCCCATCCTCCGTTCCAACTGGAAAATCCGCTGTCATGAAAGCCGGTATTGTCCTGCCGCGCGGGATGCACTTTTCCCCGCAAGGGGCAACGTCCATCGATATCGTCGCCCATGAGCTCCTGTCCGGCAGCCGGTTCAAGGATCAGAGCTATGTTCTTGGTGCGAGCGTGGAGGGTCCCTATTCCGGCATCGACTTCCGGCCCTTGAAGGCCCGGCGTCAGAACGACCTGATCAGCGCGGCCATTAAAGGCCTGAAACGAGACCGCCCGGATGTGATCGTTGTGCATCAGCATCCTGAATCCGCCGCCCGTATTGCCAAGGCACTGGCGCCAACCCCTGTTGTCCTGCACCGGCATGGTCTGCTGCGCGCGGAGCGGAGCTGGTTCTCAAAATGGTGCAAGCAGCGGCAATTTAATCGGCTGAGCGGACTGATCTTTGTGAGCGGCTTTCTGCGCAGCCGGTTTCTGGCGTCCTATCCCAGCCTCAAGGCCAGATGCCAAATCGCCTATAATTCGCTCGACACGGACTTCTGGCGCCCTGCGGCGGAGAAGCAGCAAACAATCTGTTTCGTTGGACGCGCGAGAGCCGACAAGGGCATCCGTGAACTGGTCGAAGCCTTTGTCTCCAGTCCTTGCCCGTCCTGGGAACTCACGCTCATTCTGGCCGTCCTGACCGAAGAAGAGCGGCAATTCTGTTCCGGGATCGAGGCCATGACCTTTGGTCATCCGGAGATCCGCATCCTGCGCAATCTGACCCAGGAGGGTGTCCGGGATCAGCTTGCAACGGCACAGATCGCTGTCTTTCCCTCGATCGTGGAAGAAGGTTTCCACAGGGCGGCAATCGAGGCCATGGCCTGCGGCTGTGCCACGATCGGCGTCAACCGGGGCGGCGTGCCGGAAGCGACCGGCGGCGCAGCCTTGTTGATCGATCAGGTCTCCCCACAGACCATCCGCCAGCCGCTGGACCGCCTCATGTCCCGGCCAGAGGAAATCAGCCGTCTCGCGGCGGCCGGGAGGGCGCATGTTCAGTCCAAGCTGGAAACGCGGTTGGTCTGCGGCCAGTATGATGACCTGCTTGAAACAATCGCCCGCCAACGCGCCTGACCGGAACGGACCATAGACGCCATGACCACCCCGCCGGCTGTTTCCATTGTTCTGCCTGTCCGCAACGGAGAAGCCTATATTTCTGCCGCCATCGACAGCATGCTGAACCAAAGCTTTAGCGGCTTCGAAATGCTGGTTATCAACGATGGGTCTACCGATGGGACGCCTGATCTCCTCACTGAGGCTGCAAAAAAGGATGCGCGTATTCGCATTCTTCAAGGAGACGGCAAGGGCCTTGTTCATGCCCTCAATCTCGGCATTAGCAAGGCCAGGAGCCATCTGATCTGCCGCATGGATGCGGATGATCTATCAGACACCAACCGTCTGGAAAGGCAGGTCGCATTTCTCGAAGCATCCCCGGAGGTTGATCTGGTTTTCTCGCAAATGCGCATGATGAATGCGGCAGGCGAATTGACCGGAAAGCAGACCCATGCGCTGACCAGCCCGGAGGCGGTGAAGCAGGCGCTTGAGCGCGGCGATTGTGAAGTTCATCACCCGACGGTTCTTGGACGCCGACAGGCCCTTCTCGAAGCAGGGCTTTACCGGGAGGCCTTCGCAAGGGCCGAAGATCTCGATCTCTGGCTCCGCATGTCCGAGCGCGGCAAGATCGCGGGTCTTGACGAAATTCTTCTGACCTACCGGATTCACGGCGGTCAGGTCAGCCGCGAGCACACGCTGCGCCAGCGCTTTTCCCGCGACCTGGCGGTCCTGTGCGCAAGGCACCGGCGCACATCTGGCCAGGATCCGATGAAGGGCCTTGAGAACCCAATCGCGCTTGATGAGAACACAGTGGTGCTGACGGCCGAGGGCGAGCCGATGCCCTCCGATATTCTGGCGCTTTTGAAAACCTACAGGGCCCTTGATGCTGTGCTGTCAGACCAGCCTGACAGAATACCGGATACGGAAACCCTGCGCTGGCTTTTGAAGGACCTGCGCCAGAAATCGATCTTCCCGAGCGCCCGTCTGCGACAGAAGGTCTATCATCACATCGCGCAAACTGCCTTTGGCCGCGGCGAGATCAGTCTTGGGATTAAAGCCGCTCTGAGAGCCTTGCAGAACAATCCGAGCCGGGCCATCAAACAGCGCTTCAAGCCTGTCTGATCCATTCGATCAGAGCCTGATCCACTCCGGCGGCATCAGATCGCAAGTGTTCTTCTTCCGGAGCGTTTCTTCCGAAAACCACTGGCGCGGAGCAATCACCTGCTTGCCCTGTGGCCTGTTCAGCACCGCAGCCCACCAGCTGTAGCTGCTGTTTGCTGTGATGTGGTGATGGCAACGGGACATGAGCGCCAGATCCTCATCCTGCGCGTTGCGCGGCAGAAAGACGGCCTTTTCGCCCCAATGCGCAAGTTCCCGGGCGGCAGCCTCCGGCTGATCTGAGAAAACCAGATAGCGGTCGGGCGCGGCGAGCCCGTCCATCACTTGCTTGGCCCGGTCGTAATAGTCGCGCCCGAGAACGCCGTGTACCTTGGTGGCAGCCGCATCGCGCACGTAGTCGCCGCGCCGGATGTGAACGCTGCAGACGCGCTCAAACCCCGCCGTCCATTGCGTCCAGCGCTCGTCGACCACATCACTGCCCGCAGCAGGGCGGATGATCTGGCCAAGATGGCCAAGATCCTGCTCGAAATAGCGGTAGCTCTGCCAATACCCGGACAGAAGGCACCCCGGCTTCAAACTCTCAAAGCTCTTGAAATAGTGATAGTGAGGCTCGCAGACCGGGCGGGCAGGCCATTGCCCGCTGATCATGTGCAACGCAGTCTTGATCGGGGCAGGCCTGCGCTTGGCAGCCCGTTTAAGAAGGCTGGGGGGCACAGAGACATAGGATGGCTGCAGCCCAACCAGCTCCAGCGTGGACTGATGGTCGCTCTCTTGCGGACTGACGCAATAAAGCGGCACCCCGAGGCGCATTGAGAGGGCATGGCCAGCCATGTACTGGAACAGCATGTTGCCCAATCCGCCAAAGACATGGACCGAGACGGCATTCTTCAGATCGGGTTTCGCCTGACTGCTCATGCGCTCATCCCCTTTCGGCGGCAGAGAGATAGAGGTCCCGCAGCACAGGCCGGAGCGGCTTCGGTACGGAAACTATCTTCTTCCACTGCGGCTTGGCCGCCGAACGGAAACCTTTGAGCGCGGGGAGACGCTGCGGCGCCTGAGTTTCATGTGCAGCCAGGGTGCGGATAAGATTGACCGCAATCGGGAAAAACTGATGCTGCATCATCAAGCGGCGCTTATTTTCGGCCATAGCCGCCTGAGCGCCCTCGAAAGGATCTTCTTCCAGAATCCTGAGCACCGTCTCGACTGCTGCCCTTGGCTTGCGCGTGTCGATGAGGCGGAAACCTTCCGGATCGAAATAGTCAGCGAGGTTCTCACCACCAGAGACAATCGGGAAGGCCCCGCCCAGGATCGGGTCGGCCAGCTTTTCGGTCCAACCGTTGTCGATCAGGTTGTTTTCCAGCACCAGATGATAGCGGAAGGAATTGATCGCGTCAGACTTGTCCTCGATTGGATTGGAGCCACGCCCGAACAGGGTCAGCCGGTCGCCGAGAGCTTCCTTCAGCATGCCGAGAAAGCGCAAGCGGCGGTGCTGGTTCAGGTTCATCTTCTTGGTCGAGCAAACCACCGACATTTCTCCGGTCTTGGCAACCTGAGATCCGGCGACGAGCTCCTGCCAAGGCATGGGCGCAGGCTTCTGGTCGAGACCATACATCCAGGGCAAACCACCCGTGCCAAGCACCATGCGGCCGGAAACGCCCCTGATCGGCGCCATGGAGACAACCGTTCCGAACTGCTGGAGAAACACCGGCGGATAGTACTTGATCGTATAGGGTTCGCTGGTGATCAGGATCCTCCGCTCCAGCGGCAGATGCGTGAGGCATCCGGGTACCGGCTCATCATAGCCGATGAACCAGTCCGCCTGGTGTTCGGTATCCCCGGTCACGAACCGGAAATCCTCCCAGATCCCATCATTTCCGGGCGTCTGGCGGAAAATCCGGCGGATATCGTGAATGGAGGAAACGTGAACCAGCATCTTGATGCGACTTCCCTGTTGGCCATGGCCGGGCAGCATTCTGCCCCAATGCACTTAACCACCTGACTTTCCGCATGCTATAGCCGCTAGATCGCCGCGAGGCTATCATTGCGGACAAGCGGCTTGCCCCGCATCCGCACGATTGCGATCCAGAAGTTCAGAGCGACCGGAGAAACCCGCGTGAAGCTTTCCAAACTGTTCCGGTCCAAGCCGAAGAAAAAGTCGACGCGCATTCAGCCCGGAACGCATATCAGTGACGACACAGTCATTGGCGAGCACAGCTATATCGGCTCGAACTGCAGCATCACCAGGACGCGGATCGGCCGGTATGTCTCCATCGCCAACAATGTTTCCATCGGTCAGGGCGAACACGACCTGTCGCGGGCCTCGACGAGCAGCCTGTTCTATGACAGCCCTTATGAAACGCTGACCGCCGGTGAATGCGTCATCGAAAGCGATGTCTGGATTGCCGTCGACAGCATCATCCGCCGGGGTGTTACGATCGGTACTGGGGCTGTCGTCGGCGCCAATTCCTTCGTTAACAAGGACGTGCCGCCCTTTGCCATCGTCGGCGGATCTCCCGCCCGTATTCTCGGCTACCGGCTGGATGAGGAAAAGCGTGCAGCGCTTCTTGCCAGCCGCTGGTGGGAGCTGGGTCTGGAGGAGGCCCGTCAGACCTTATCCCGCCTCGAAGCTTCCTGGGCCACCGAAGCCTGATCCTTCTTATGGCCGCCGGAACCTCACCGCAGACGGCAAAGCCTTGAGACTGAAGCTCCTGCCGTGGACCGGTTCACCATCCAGATTGATCTGCAGGTCCTCGCGGGTCTCGATCCTGCACTCGGCCATGCGCGCGGTCACGGCGCCATAGCGGCGCATCTGTTCCAGCCCGCCATCCATCAGATGCCCGATCAGGTCGGGCACCTGATCCCGCTCCGGTGATGGCACAATGGTCAAGTCCAGAAGCCCGTCGTCAAGCTTGGCATCCGGGCACAAAGGCACGCCGCCGCCCGCCTGCCGGCCATTGCCCGCGGCAATCGCCAGAAACTCGCCCTGCCAGGAAAGATTCTCACCCGTCACTTCGGCGCTGCAATTGGCCAGCTCGGAAAACCGGTTGAGCCCGGTGAAGAAATAAGCAGCTCCACCCAGAATCCGCTTCAGGCCGGAATCCGTCTCTGTGGTCACGCGCGTGCCGAACCCTCCGGTCGCAACATTCACAAAGATCCGGTCATTGACCTTGCCGAGATCCATCACCCGCGCCGAACCGGTCGCGGCAATCCAAAGGCACTCGGCGATGTTTCTCGGATCGAGACCGATGCCCCAGGCAAAGTCATTGGCCGTGCCAAGCGGCAGCAATCCGAAGGAGAAGGGCATGTTGTCCGCCCCGCAAACCTCTTCACAAACGGCGCCCACCACCTGATTGAGGGTTCCGTCCCCGCCGCCCGCAACCAGCGTATCAATGCCGTCCTTCGCGGCATCAGAAAGTGCCTCCAAGGCGTAACGGGCTGCATCCCCGCCTTCCCATGTCACGCGCACAGTGACTTCATGCCCCTTGCTTCTCAGCTTCTGGATCGCAGTCCGTACATCCTCCCGCCCCGCCGCCTTACCGTGAAGAATGATCCGAAGATGCGTATGTTCGGGCATGTATTTACTCCTGCGTACACCCAAGCCTGACTAGCTGGGCAACATGGTTTCCCGATCAACCCGTGCCGCGCGGGCCTCTTCCATCAGCCACTTTCTGAAGTGAGCCACGACGGGCCGCATGGTGCGGTTCTCGGGATAAACGAAGAAATAGGCCGTTTGTTGCCTCATCGAGAGATCAAAAAGCCGCACCAGCCTGCCGGAGGCCAGTTCGTCCTGCACGAAGAACTTCGGCATCAGGGCAGCGCCTGCATGATGAATGGCAGCTTCGGCGATCATGACGAATTGTTCGAACCGTGCCCCTTGGAAGGCAGCATCCGTTTCAACGCCCGCAAGATCGAACCATTGCCGCCAGGCCAGAGGGCGGGTGGACAACTGAAGGCGGGGCACATTCGCCAGATCCGCCGGAGTCCGGATGCCATGCCGGTCGCGGAAGGCGCGAGAGGCGACCGGAATCACTTCCTCGGCAAACAACGGTTCGGCGATGGCCCCTGCCCAGACAGGATCGCCATGGTGGATCGCCCCGTCAAAGGGCTCCGCATCAAAATCGAACGGTTGCAGGCGAACGCTCAGATTGAGCCCTGCGCTCGGATGCCGGCGCTGGAATTCGGCCAGCCGCGGCGCCAGCCAGCGGGTGCCGAATGTCGGTAGAACCGCAAGGTTCAGCACATCCTCGCTGCCTGCATAGGACATGACCTGCCGGGTGGCAGAAGTCAGCTGATCGAGTGCGCCGCGGATGTCGTGAAGATAGAGCCGGCCCGCATCTGTGAGCACGATCCGCTGGCGGATCCGGCGGAAAAGTTCCACCCCCAGCCGGTCTTCCAGATGCCGGACCTGTTTGGAGATGGCCCCCTGTGTCAGGTGCAGCTCCTCGGCAGCCCGTGTGAAGCTGGAATGACGGGCAGCGCACTCGAAAGCGATCAAGGCATCTGCGGGCGGCACAAAAGCACGTTTCATCGGAATTTGCTCACGAGGGCCAGAAAACAAAAAACCGGTTCATTCCAGTTTGTCATGAATAAGGGAGAGAAAATCGCTTTTTTGCAAGCCCTCTCCAGCTCAATATCTGCCGCACGAGACAGAACACTTCACTGCCCCCGCCTCGATCCCATGACCTGACCGCAGGCGGGAGAGGCCGGAAACCGGGCAATCCGGACATTCTTCAGGGAGACCACCATGAACGCCAAGACTTCTTCCACGTCCTCTCCGGCAGGTGGTGGCACGTTCGATTGGCAGGATCCTTTCCTGCTGCGCGGCCAGCTCAATGAAGACGAGCTGCTGATCATGGAAACCGCCCGGGCCTATGCGCAGGAAAAGCTGCTGCCGCGGGTGATCGAAGCCTACCGGGAAGAAAAGACCGACCGCAGCATTTTCAACGAAATGGGCGAGCTGGGCCTTCTGGGCGTCACCGTTCCGGAAGAGTATGGCTGCGCCGGTGCCTCCTATGTGTCCTACGGGCTGGTTGCCCGCGAGGTCGAGCGCGTTGATTCCGGCTACCGCTCGATGATGAGCGTCCAGTCTTCCTTGGTCATGTATCCGATCTACGCCTATGGCTCGGAAGAACAGCGCCAGAAGTATCTGCCGAAGCTCGCAACCGGCGAGTTTGTCGGCTGCTTCGGCCTGACCGAGCCGGACGCGGGCTCCGATCCGGCAGGCATGCGCACCCGCGCGGAAAGGATCGATGGCGGTTACAAGCTGACCGGCTCGAAGATGTGGATCTCCAACTCGCCGATTGCCGATGTGTTCGTGGTCTGGGCGAAGTCGGAAGCCCATGACGGGGCTATTCGCGGCTTTGTCCTGGAAAAGGGCATGAAGGGTCTGTCCGCACCGAAGATCGGAGGCAAGCTGTCGCTGCGCGCTTCCATCACCGGTGAAATCGTCCTCGACAATGTTGAAGTTTCCGAAGACGCCCTGCTGCCGAATGTGTCCGGCCTGAAAGGCCCGTTCGGCTGCCTCAACCGCGCCCGCTATGGCATTGCCTGGGGCTCCATGGGTGCGGCCGAGGATTGCTGGACCCGTGCCCGTCAGTATGGCCTGGAGCGCGTCCAGTTTGGCCGTCCTCTGGCCCAGACCCAGCTCTTCCAGAAGAAGCTGGCCGATATGCAGACCGAAATCACCCTCGGACTGCAGGCCGCGCTTCGGGTCGGCCGACTGTTCGACGAAGGCCAGATGGCACCGGAAATGATCTCCCTGATCAAGCGCAACAACTGCGGCAAGGCGCTGGACATTGCCCGTCAGGCCCGCGACATGCACGGCGGCAACGGCATTTCCGAGGAATATCACGTGATGCGTCATGCGCAGAATCTGGAAACGGTGAACACCTATGAGGGCACGCATGATGTGCACGCCCTCATTCTGGGCCGCGCCCAGACCGGCCTGCAGGCATTCTTCTAAGATCCAACGCCAACCGGAGGCTCCCCGCCTCCGGTCTTTTTTCAGGTAAGACGAATGGGTTCCTCCACCGCAGATGTCATCATCATCGGCGGAGCCGTGATGGGCTCCTCCACCGCATGCCAGCTGGCCCAGCGCCCGGATTTTTCCGGCCGCATCGTGGTGATCGAAGCCGATCCCACCTATGAGATCTGCGCTTCGGCCCGTTCCGCAGCCTCGATCCGCCAGCAATATTCCAGCGCCATCAACATCGAGATCTCGCTGTTCGGCATCGATTATCTGCGTAACATTGGTGAGCGGCTGGAGGTGAACGGAGACAAGCCGGTCATCGACCTTCACGAAGGCGGGTATCTGTTCCTGGCAACCTCCGAAACCGAGAGCATCCTTCGGGAAAACCATGCCCTGCAGGACAAGCTCGGAGCGGATATAGCCTTCCTGGAAAAAGCCGCCCTGCAGGCGAAGTTTCCCTGGCTTAATACGGAAGACCTGACGGCTGGCTGCCATGGCCTGTCCGGTGAAGGCTGGTTCGACGGCTATGGCCTGATGCAGGCCTTCCGCCGCAAGGCCCGGTCGCTTGGGGTCGAGTATATTTCCGCGCGCGCCGAGACCTTGAAGAAAAACGGCTCCGGCTGGGATGTCGTCCTGTCCAACGGTGATACGCTGTCTGCTCCTATCGTGGTGAACACCGCAGGCGCTTCGGGCGGTGCGGAAATCTGCCGCCAGGCCGGGCTTGATGTGCCGGTGCACAGCCGCAAGCGCTGCGTCTTTACCTTCGACTGCAAGGACACGCTGCCGCTGTTTCCGCTTCTCATCGATCCGAACGGCACCTATGCCCGTCCGGAAGGCGCGGGCTTCATCTGCGGCTTGGCGCCTTCAGACGAAAATGATCCGGACACCGACGATTTCGATGTCGATTACGCCCTCTTCGAGGAAGAAATCTGGCCAACCCTGGCCAACCGCGTTCCCGCCTTCGAAGCGATCCGTCCGGGCCGGGCCTGGGCCGGGCATTACGACATGAACCTCTTCGACCACAATGCCTTTGTCGGCGCGGTGCCAGGCATTGAAGGCTTCTATCTGGCGCTCGGCTTCTCCGGTCACGGCTTGCAGCAATCGCCTGCCGTCGGCCGGGGGCTGTCGGAACTGATTGCCACGGGCAGCTATCAGACGCTTGACCTGTCACCGCTCGGCATCGAACGGTATTTCTCTGGTACGAAGCTGATCGAGCGGAACGTCGTTTAAGGCAAGAAACCGTATGGGTTGCCGGAGGCTTTGGCTATTCGGCAACCAGCGGCGGATCGAACATATCGAAGTCAAGATCCAGATCCTGACCGAAGTCGAGCTCGATTCCGCTCCTCTCCCGCTCTTGCGAAACCGGCATGCCTTCCTGATAACTGCGCGCCCAGTCAAGGGACTGGGTGAAGGCATCGGTCAAGACCATTTTCATGCGCGAAATCCGCGCCCGGTCCGGCTCATAAGGGGTGGACTCGTGGCGGAGGTAGGAACGCTGCGCAATGGAAACACCCAACGCGTGAATTCCCCGCTCCGGCGCCCCGTAAGCCCGCAGGATATAGCCATCCGCCAGCGGGCTATCCGCACCGATCGAGAAGCCACTCAGGCCCTCGAACGCTCCGAGGAAGGCACTCTGCAGCCCCGGAAGACCAGCCTGGCCGTCTGCTGTCGTGGCGCTAATCACAGGGACACTGTCTTCAGCCCGTCCTGCAATCTTCGAGCGGATGGACTTGCAATCGAACAGCACGCAATAGCCGTGGATAGAGCGGACCCTTGCAATCTCCTGGATCAGTTCCTGATGGAAAGGCTGATGAAAGAGATATCCTCGTTGCTCGATCTCGATTGGGCCCGGCTCTTCGCCCGGCTTGTAGATGCGCTTCATGTCGAGCGTCGACACCGGACACAGGCCATCGCCCGGTACCTGTGGGGATGGGTCGGGGCTATTGGGATCCTTGTCGACATCGATGACATAACGCGAAATCGTCGAGCGAAGGGTTGTCGCATCCAGGTCCGCAGCAAAATCGAAAACCTGCTCAAGGCGCCAGGAAATGTCCGTTTGCAGACGGCCCGTCGCGCTCAAGCGCTTGTCGATCGCCGGCGGAAGGTCGGCTCCCGCGTGCGGAAGGCACAGGATCAACGGGCTCTCGCCTTTTTCGACTATGATCATTGTGTCCCTGCCCAAGACATCAAATCGACAAGGTTCAGTTTGATCCGTTTACCTAACGGGAACAAGATGGTTGCCTTGAAGATCCGAAATTCCGGAAGCACACCTGCTGCGAGGCATTTGGAGCGCCAGGCGCTCCATTCCGGAATGGGTGATTCGAAATTATGCAGAATGAATGTCTGAACCTAGTCAGCCAGGCGCTCTTGCCAAGGCGATAGCCGCCGTTCCGCACAGAATTATGCATTATGCCCCCTCCGGTTCCATGAAAAGCTGTCGTGCATTCATCACGCATTCGAATTTCTATGTGCCCCCGATCTGCCTTAAGTTCACGGCACTTAACCTATCCCCGGAGTACCCCTGAATGACGCTGCGCAACGGCAAAGAATTCCTGATGATCCCGGGCCCGACGAATGTGCCGGATGAGGTGCTGCGCGCCATGCACCGTCCTGCACTGGACATTTACGAAGGGCCGATGATCCAGACGACTTACGACTGCCTTGAGGGATTACAGCGTCTCTTCCGCACAAAAGAGCGGACCTATATCTACGCCGCCAACGGCCACGGCGCGTGGGACGCAGCGCTCACCAACACGCTTTGCCGGGGCGACAAGGTTCTTGTGCTGGCCTCCGGGCGCTTTGCCATCGGCTGGGGAGAGGCCGCCTCCGTCTCAGGCCTGGACGTCGAAGTGCTTCCGGGGTCCTGGCAGCATCCGGTCGATCCCACTGCGGTCGAAACGCGCCTGCGGCAGGACACAGACCATCAGATCAAGGCCATTCTCGTTGTACAGGTCGACACCGCTTCAGGCGTCTGCAACGATATTCCAGCCATCCGCAAGGCAATCGATGCCGCGGGGCACCCCGGCCTGTTCATGATGGACTGTATCGCCTCCCTTGGCTGCGTCCCGTTTGAGATGGATGAATGGAACGTCGACCTTGCTTTGACAGGATCGCAAAAGGGGCTGATGACCCCTCCTGGCCTCTCCTTCGTCGCAGCCGGAAAGCGTGCGCTGAAAGCCCATGAAACGGCCGATCTCCGGGTCAACTATCTCGACTGGACCTTCCGGCATGGCCCCGAGCACTACCAGAAATACTGCGGCACACCGCCGGAGCATCTGCTTTTCGCCTTCAAGGCGGCTCTTGACCTGATTGAGGCGGAGGGTCTGGAAAATGTTTGGAAACGCCATGCCATCCTGGCCGAAGCCTGCCGCCGGGCCATTGCGGTCTGGGCCGAGGGCGGTGTGATTTCGTTCGGCGTGACCGGCCCGCAGCACCGTTCCAACAGCGTGACCGTCTTCAAGCTGGATGGATATGACCCGGCCCCGCTTCGCGAATTTACCCGCTCGGTCTGCGGCGTGACCATCGGCGGCACGATCGGCGACCTGTCCGGAAAGGGCATCCGCATCGGCCATATGGGCCACATCAACGCCGTGATGATCCTCGGAACCCTCTCCGCCATAGACCTGGGCTTGAAGAAGCTCAACATCCCGCATGGCGAAGGCGCGGTACAGGCGGCCATCGAGTACATTGCCGGAGCGCTCTGACCTCGAGCTTCAACGTCAAAAGGCGGCCTCTCCGGGCCGTCTTTTCTCTCTCCGGCTCAATTCCTGCGGATAGTTTTCACATCTTCCATGATGGAGCGGGACCAGGCTGCGGCATCTTCCTGGCAGAGGCGGTCGAACATGATCTGCCAGCGGTTGCGCCGCTCTTCCAGCGGCATTGTGATGGCCCGTTGCAACCCAGCAGCCACCTCTTCGGCCGAATGCGGATTGACGATGACGGCCTCCGGCATGCGCTCTGCCGCGCCGGCAAAGCGTGACAGAACAAGCACGCCGGGGTCTTCGGCCCGCTGGGCGGCCACATATTCCTTTGCCACAAGGTTCATACCATCCCGCAGGGGCGTGACCAGCCCGACACGGCTGACCCGATAGATCCCCGCCAGCACCCGGCGTGGAAACGACCGGGTCATGAACCGGATGGGTGTCCAGTCCAGATCCGAGAAGCGGCCATTCACATGGCCGGTCAACTCATCCAAAGCCCGGCGGATATCAATATAGGCATCCAGCTCCGAGCGGGAGGGTGGCGCCACCTGCATCATGGACACCCTGCCCCGGTTCTCCGGATAGTCCTCCAGCAGCCGCTCAAAGGCCTTGAACCGCTCTGGCAATCCCTTTGAATAGTCGATCCGGTCAACCCCGATGATCTGCTGGCGGCCGCCGAGCAGCTTTTCCAGCCGGGTCATGTTTTTGCGGGCTTCCGGTGTCATAGGGAACTTCGAGAAAGCATCCGCGTCGATGCCGATTGCATAGGCCTTCGCAATCACCACACGTCCGTTCACTCGGACATGTCCATCGCCCTCATCTACACCGCCCAGTTCCTCAATCACGAAGCGGCGGAAGTTGCTGGCGTCGCGTTCGGTCTGAAATCCGACGAGATCATAGGAGAGCATCGCCCGGACAATGCCAGCGGCATTGGGCAAAGCTGCCAGGATTTCCGGAGCCGGGAATGGAATGTGCAGGAAGAAGGCGAGAGGATTGTTCACATCCATCGCCCTCAGCGAGGCGGCGAAGGTCAAAAAGTGATAGTCATGCACCCAGATGACATCGTCATCCTGAATGAGAGGCTTCAGCCGGGTGGCAAAGCGGTCGTTGACATAACGGTAGCCCTGCTCGAACCGATGGTCGAAATCTGCTAGATCAAGCCGGTAATGCAGCACCGGCCAGAGCGTCCGGTTGGCATAGCCCGCATAGAAGGCATCGTAGTCCGCCTGGGTCATGTCGACCTGGGCCATCTGCACGGACCGGGTCTTCTGGGTCTTCATCTGACCGAAACTGCCCTCTTCGGACACGTTTCCGCTCCAGCCAAACCAGAGCCCTCCCGTTTCCATCAAGGCATCCACCAGCGCCACGGCCAAGCCGCCGGCGCGTCCCGTATCCTTCAGTGGCCCCACACGATTCGATACGACGACGAGCCGTCCCATAAAGATCTCCTTTGTTGCTTCAAACCATGATCCCGGCGGTTGCCCGAATCCTTAGATAACGCTCTCCCAACCAGCGCTGAGGCGCATGGCCCCGTTGATGATGCCGACCATCGAATAGGTCTGCGGGAAGTTGCCCCACAGCTCGCCCGTCGAAGGCGTCGTGTCTTCGGACAGAAGTCCCACGTGATTGCGGCACGAGAGCATGGTCTCGTAAATCTCGCGGGCCTCTTCCTTGCGGCCGATCCGGGCCAGAGCGTCGATGTACCAGAAGGTACAAATATTGAAGGCGTTCTCCGGCGTGCCGAAGTCATCCGCCGCCCGGTAGCGGAACAGATGATTGCCCCTGCGCAGCTCCGCACCGATCTTGTCGACCGTCGCGATGAACCGCGGATCTTTCGGCGGCAGGAAACCGACTTCTGCCATGAGAAGCAGGCTCGCATCCAGATCGGATCCTTCAAAGCTCTCGACAAACGCCCCCTTCTCTTCGCTCCAGCCCCTGTCGCAGATAACCGCATGGATCTTCTCGGCCCGCTCGCGCCAGTATCTTGCCCGGTCTTCGAGAGCAAAGTTCTGCGCGATGTTGGCGAGACGGTCACACGCTGCCCAGCACATCAGGGAGGATGATGTATGAACGCGCGCGCGGGTTCGAAGTTCCCAAATTCCTGCATCTGGCTGGTCATGCATGGCAAAAGCCCGCTCGCCCACCTGTTCCAGACGGCGGAAATCATCCAGTCCCGGCTGATGCAGCATGCGCTTGTCGAAGAAGGCCTGCGCCGCGCCCAGCACGATCTGACCATAAACGTCGTGCTGGAAATGCTCGTAGGCCTGGTTGCCGACCCGGACCGGTCCATTGCCGCGATAGCCGGGCAGATCAACAAATTCCTCGACCAGCTTTTCCTCAAGACCGATACCGAACAAGGGCTGAACGTGACCGCCATGGGTCACCGCCGCGATGTTGTTCAGGTAACGGAGATAATTCTCCATGGTCTCCATTTCGGAGAGGGAATTCAGCGCCCGGACCACGAAGAAGGCATCCCGGATCCAGCAATAGCGGTAGTCCCAGTTGCGCTCCGTTCCCGAAGCTTCCGGAATCGAGGTCGTGGCTGCCGCGATGATGGCACCCGTTTCCTCATAGGTGCAGAGCTTCAGGGTGATCGCCGCCCGGATGACAGCTTCCTGATATTCGAGCGGCAAACCGAGACGGCGCGTCCAGTGGCGCCACTGCAGCTCCGTGCTTTCCTCAAAGTCCCGGCACAGACGTTCCGGATTGTCGGTCAGCGTCTCATCCGGCCCGAGATAGAAGGACATGGGTCCATCCAGCAGGAAGGGCGTCTCGTTGCGGACATAGGTGATCGATCCGTTGGTCGTCAGACGCACGGTCAGGCCATTGCCGACCCAGCGCACATGGTTCGAGCCATAGGTCTGGTCAGGAACCCGCTCGCCCCAGGCAAAGCGCGGACGGCAGCGCACCCGGATGCGCGGATGGCCGGACAGGGGCCGCACCCGCCGCACGATGGCGGTCGGGCGGAACATCCTCCCTTTGGCGGTGAAGCGCGGGCAGAAATCCGTGATTTCGATGGAGTTGCCTTCATCATCGAAGACGCGCGTCTTCACGATGGCAGTGTTCGGAACATATTCCTGTTCGGAGCGGGTGGCGCCATTCAGCTCGATGGAGAATGATCCATCTCCCTCTTCTCCGCGGGTGCCAAGAATGGAATGGAATACGGGCTCGCCATCAAAGCGCGGCAGGCAGCACCAGACAAGCGACCCCATCTTGTCGACCAGCGCATTGATCGAGCAATTGCCGATCATCGCCAGATCCAGCGAACTCTGCATCTTTACGGGCGGCGTCCACACCATGTTTTATCTCTCCTGCTGCGGGCGGGCGTCTTCCAGAGCATCCCGGCCAGCCTGAAGCCATTCCAGAACAGCGGTCACATTGGCCAGGCGGAACCTGGCGCAAGTCGGGCCATCGCCGACCTTGATACCGAAACCGCCACCGGCATTGGCTGCCGACAATCCATCTTCATCGGTCACGTCATCACCTATGAAAACCGGACGGCGCCCGCTAAAGGGTTCACGCTCCATAAAGCCGCGCAAGGCAGTGCCCTTGTCGCGCCCTTTCGGCTTGGCCTCAGCCACCATTTTTCCGTGAACCATGTGCAGGTCCGGCAGCAGGCTGAGAGTGCGGGTCATGAAATCCACCACCTCTGCCTCAAGCTCCGGTACGGCGCGATAATGAAGAGCGATGGCTGGCCCCTTGTCTTCCAGCGTAACGCCCCGCTCCAGAAGACCGGACCCGGCGATGTGGTGCGCCAGACGGGTAATCTGGTTGTCCGGCGGCGACGATAAGACCTTGCCGCCCGGCGCATCCCGCTGCTCCAGACCATGAAGTCCGGCGGCGGGCAGGCGGACGGGCTGGAGAAAGGCATCAATCTGCTCAACCGGGCGGCCGGAAACCACGGCAACAGCCCCGCCGAGCAGGTCTTGCAAAGACACCAGAACATCTGAAAGTGAAGGGTCGACGCGAACGTCTTGCGGGCGCGCCGCAAGCTCCACGAGGGTTCCGTCGAAATCGAGAAACAGAGCCATGTCCGGCTCAAGGTGCGGCAAATCCGTCATGCTTCCTGTTCTAGGGTCTGGGCTGTCCTGAAAAAAGCCCCCAGAGCGGATTTTGCTGGCATCAGCTGCCGAAATTGGCAGCAGACCTGCCAGATGCCCCGAAAGGCAGGCTGCCCGCGCACAGGAAAGGGCGCGCGGGCAAAGGACCGTCAGACGTAACGGTTGACCACGTTCTCCAGGTATTCCTGGCGGCCAGAGCGCGGTTCCGGATTGATGTTGTCGCGCTCGACCCGGGCGGCAATGTCCTCAAGCGAGGTTTCGCCCTTCAGCATCTTCTGGGCTTCGGCGCTGTTCCAGCCGGCATAACGCTCGTCCAGCGGCTTCTGCAGAGCGCCGTCCTCGATCATCTTGGCCGCAGCCTTCAGGCCCCGTGCGCAGCAGTCCATACCGCCGATGTGGCCGTAGAGCAGGTCTTCGGCGACCAGCGACTGGCGGCGCAGCTTGGCGTCGAAATTGGTACCGCCGGTGGTGAAGCCGCCAGCCTTCAGAACCTGGTAATAGGCCAGCGCCATTTCCGGAACATTGTTCGGGAACTGGTCCGTGTCCCAGCCCGACTGATAGTCGTTCCGGTTCATGTCGATGGAGCCGAAGATGCCCAGAGCATTCGCCATGGCCAGCTCATGCTCGAAGGTGTGACCAGCGAGGATCGCGTGACCCTGCTCGATGTTCATCTTCACTTCATTTTCCAGGCCATACTTCTTCAGGAAGCCGTAGACCGTCGCGACGTCATAGTCGTACTGGTGCTTGGTCGGCTCCTGCGGCTTCGGCTCGACCAGGATCGCGCCCTTGAAGCCGATCTTGTGCTTGTAGTCGACGACCATGTGCAGCATGCGCGCCATCTGGTCGAACTCACGGGTCAGATCCGTGTTGAGCAGGGTTTCATAGCCCTCGCGGCCGCCCCACAGAACGTAGTTCTCGCCGCCCAGCTTCTGCGTGGCATCCATGCAGGTCTTGATGGTTGCCGCCGAGTAGGCAAACACATCCGGATCCGGGTTGGTGGCAGCACCGGACATGAAGCGGCGGTTGGAGAAGAGGTTCGCCGTGCCCCAGAGCAGCTTGACGCCGGTTTCTTCCTGCTTCTGCGCGAAATAATCGACGATCTCGTTCAGGTTCCGGGTGTTTTCGGCAAAGGTTGCCCCTTCCGGACGCACGTCGGCGTCATGGAAGCAGTAATAGGGCGCGCCGAGCAGGCTGAACATTTCAAAGGCCACATCGGCCTTCAGCTTGGCCTTGGCCATGCCGTCGCCATACCAGGGGCGGTCGAAGGTGCGCCCGCCGAACGGGTCGCCGCCTTCCCAGGCCAGCGTGTGCCAATAGGCAACGGCAAAACGCAGATGGTCTTCCATCCGCTTGCCGAGCACGACTTCGTCCGGATTGTAGAAGCGGAACGCCAGCGGATTTGTGCTGTCCGGGCCTTCATACTTGATCTTGGCGATATCGCCGAAAAATCCAGTGCTCATGGGTATCTCCTTAAAAACCGGCCTGCTTGAGAGCCGGGTAGAGGGTGCGCCAGCGGGCATGAGCGTCGCCGTAGGCACGTGTCAGGTTGGGATTGGGTTCTATGCTGAGACGCATCGGGGGCTGGGCGAAAACGCCGTCGAGACTGCCGGTCGCTGCCGCCTGACCGAGACGGGCTGCGCCAAGCGAAGCGCCGAAGTCACCATCTGCGGGCACATCGACCACAACATTCAGAAGGCTCGCGATGATTTCCAGCCACACGGTGGAGCGCGAGCCACCGCCGACTGCGGTCACCCGTTCCACGCGGGTTCCGGCAACGGCAAGCGCGTCCAGGCAGTCTTTCAAGGCAAAGGCAACACCATCCAGAACCGCATGGGTCAGATTGGCCGCTTCCGTGCCGTGGGAAATGCCATAGAAGCCCGCGCGGATGCCAACATCGTTGTGCGGTGTCCTTTCGCCGCCGAGATACGGCAGGAACAGAACGTCCGACGGACCGGTGACGGATCCGAGCGCGCCCGTTAGCG
This sequence comes from Roseibium litorale, assembly GCF_014842915.1. Classification (GTDB taxonomy): domain Bacteria; phylum Pseudomonadota; class Alphaproteobacteria; order Rhizobiales; family Stappiaceae; genus Roseibium; species Roseibium litorale. Next base: position 247,106 of record NZ_JACYXI010000005.1, read on the forward strand.
CCGATGGCGTCTGCCCCATGGTTCCAGCCAGCCAGTTCAAGCTGTCGGTCGCAGACAGGATCACACCCATCTGGTGCCAGGTGTCCGGCACGGCGTGACAGAAGGCATGAACCGCGTTGCCGACATTGGGCGAGAACCGGTCATTGGAGACGAACAGAACGCCGGATGTGCCAAGAGAAACAAAGCCGGTGCCTGGCGCGATCGCCCCGACACCGCAGGCCGAAGCCGCATTGTCGCCGCCGCCGCCAGCCACCACGGGCGCGGAGGCAAATCCCCAGCGGCTGCACAGTTCACGACGGACGGTTCCGGAGACTTCGGAGCCTTCGACCAGGCGCGGCATATGATCCCGGGTCAGCCCGGTGGCTTCCAGCAGCGGCTCGGACCAGTCGCGCTTGGCCACATCCAGCCAGAGCGTGCCGGCACTGTCGGACATATCGCCCGCATGCTCACCGGTGAGCTTCAACCGGACATAGTCCTTGGGCAGCAGAACCTTGGCGGTCTTCTTGAAGACATCCGGCTCGTTCTCGCGCACCCATTGCAGTTTCGGCGCGGTAAAGCCCGGCATGACCCGGTTGCCGCCGAGAGACAGGAACTTCGGTTCTCTCTCTTCCAGCTCGGCACATTGCGCGGCAGAACGGCCATCGTTCCAGAGAATGCAGGGACGCAGTGGCTTGTCGTCGTCGCCAAGCAGGGTCGCGCCATGCATGTGACCGGACAGGCCGATGCCCTTCACGGCAGCCATTTCAGCGGAAGCTGCGGCTGCCAGCTCATCCAAGGCCGCTTCACAGGCGGTCCACCAGCTCTCCGGGTCCTGTTCGGACCAGGAAGGATGCGGCCGCTGGACGGTCAACTCGGACGAAGCCTGGGCAACAAGCTTCTGGTTCTCATCCAGAAGGATCGCCTTGACCGAACTCGTCCCAATATCGAGACCGATATACATGAGGTACGTCCCTCAGATTTAGATCAGAAAAAGGTGCCGATGGAGGCCCACCGGCACCGGTTGCTTTTCCGCCTCCCGCCCTTGCGCTGTCAAGCACGGACAGGAAAGGCCGGCTCAGTCAGCCAGAACCTCATCGGTCAACGCTCCAGGCCCCGGGGTTGCGCCCGGGGGGCACTTGCCCAGAATGATCATGCCCAGAACGTCATCATCGGTCACATCCGTCGTCTTCGCCGTCCCGACCAGCTGACCGTTTTTCATCACGGCAATCCGGTCACAGAGCTTGAAGACGTCGTGAATGTCATGGCTGATCAGGAAGATCCCGAGGCCCTGCTTCTTCAGTTCCTCGATCAGCTCCGCCACCATCTGGGTTTCGTGAACCCCGAGAGCAGCTGTTGGCTCATCCATGATCAGGATGCGGGCGTTGAAATAAACCGCGCGGGCAATCGCGACAGACTGGCGCTGACCACCGGACAGGGCTTTCACCGGCGCATGGAACTTTTTGAAGTTCGGGTTGAGCCGGCCCATGATCTTGCGGGTTTCCGCTTCCATGCGGTCGTCATCGACGAAGCCAAGCGGCGTCGTCAGCTCACGGCCGAGGAAGAGGTTCGACGCCGCATCAAGGTTATCCGCCAGCGCAAGCGTCTGGTAGATCGTCTCGATGTTATAGGACCGGGCATCGCGCGGGCTGTGGATCGTGGCAGGCTTGCCGTCGATCAGGATTTCGCCGCTGTCCTGCCGGTAAGCGCCGGACAGGATCTTGATCAGCGTCGACTTGCCGGCACCGTTGTGGCCCAGAAGGCCTACCACTTCGCCAGGGTAAAGATCGACGGATACGTGATCGACAGCGTGCACCCCGCCAAAGGCGATGCAGATGTCTTTCATTTCGACCAGGGGAGTTGTCATAGGATCAGGCTCCCGTGCGCTTGCGGTAAATGATGTCGATGAAGACGGCGACGACCAGAACGATGCCGACGACGATGTTCTGGAGCGGCGCGTCGACGCCGACCATGGCCATGCCGGACTGCAGCGACTGCATGATCAGGGCGCCGAGAATGGCCCCATAAATCGTGCCGACGCCACCTGCGAGAGCCGTCCCACCGATCACGGCAGCAGCAATCACGCGCAGTTCGTCGAGCGTGCCGATGTCGTTGGTCGAGAAGCCAAGACGGGCAGCGGCCACGGCAGCTGCGAGAGCGCTAAGGCCTCCCATCAGGGCGAATACCTTGACCGTCAGGAAACGCGTGTTAATGCCCGACAGTTCAGCTGCGTCCGGGTTGCCGCCGGTCGCGAAGATGTAACGGCCAAGACGCGTGCGCTGAGCGACAACCGTCATGACGACGGCAACGGCAATCAGCAGCAGCACCGAATAAGGGATGCCATAGCCCATGGTGTAGCCATCCGGCATGGTCTGCCCCTTGGCCTCGAACATCCGTGCCAGCTTGGCGGACGGAATTTCATAGGCATTGAGCAGCGCCACAAAGCCGAGAATGGCCGCTGACATCATGCCAGTCAGCGTCAGCTCCGCCCAAACGGGCTTGATCGGGAAGCCATGAGACTGCTTGCGATTGCGGGAGGCGTACTGAAGACCAATGACGGCGAGCGTGGCCAGGATGCCAACAACCCAGGAGGCCGTGGTGCCAAGCGTGCCGTCGATGCCGCCGATCTTGACGAAGGTTTCGTCGAGCGGGCCAATCGTCTGACCATCGGTAATGAACCAGGCCACGTTGCGCCAGACCAGAAGGCCGCCGAGCGTCACGATGAAAGCGGGGATGCCGAGATACCCGACCAGCCAGCCCTGAAAAGCGCCGATCAGCACACCAACGATCACGCCGGCCACAATGGCCAGGATCCAGATCGCCGGATTGCCGAGCCCCATCATCGGGGGCAGGATTTGCGTTTGCATGACCGCCATGACGGCAGCCACCGTCGCCAGCAGCGAGCCGACCGACAGGTCGATGTGACGGGTGACGATGATGAAAACCATACCGGTGGCCATGATGGCGACCGAAACGGTCTGAATCGTCAGGTTGAAGATGTTGCGCGGCGTCAGAAACCGGCCATCCGTGAACACATTGAAGACCAGGCACAGCACAATAAACGCGCCAATCATACCAAGCAGACGTGTATCCAGCTGCAAGGCGGAAAAAAAGTTACGTGCCGTCGGGGTCTTCGACCCGGACAGGGCGTCATCGGACATCGGAAAACTCCTGTTTGGAGACCAGTCGCACGCTCGTCAGTCCGGGATATTATCATCCGGACAGCCTGCCGCCTTGCGGTTCACCGGCTATCAGTCAGGCCTGAAGTCCCGCCCCGGCATGAAGCCGGGACGGAATTGCGTGCTTTCGTTATCAGTTACAGGGAGCCGGGCCGCCGGAGACACCCTGGCAGAGGGCGTCCTTCGTGATCCAGCCAGCATCAACCACAACGTTGAGGTTGTCCTTGGTGATCGGAATCGGCTTCAGGAAGCGGGCGGTAAGCTCCGTGCCGGACGGAGACGTCCAGGAACCCGCACCCTCGACAGCGCTCATTTCGGTGCCGCCAGCCAGAGCGACCGCGATTTCACCGGCAGTCTTGCCGAGTTCGCGGGCGTCTTTCCAGACGGAAACGGTCTGAGTGCCCTTGGCAACGCGGTTCAGAGCAGCGTGGTCACCGTCCTGACCGGAAACCGGAATGCCTTCCATGCCCTGTGCGGTCAAAGCAGCGACAACACCACCAGCGGTGCCGTCGTTGGAAGCCACGACAGCGTCGACCTTGTTGTCGTTCGCGGTCAGGATCTGTTCCATGTTGCGCTGAGCGTTCGCCGGGAGCCAGCCATCGGTGTAGGCTTCAGCAACGATCTTGACCTTGCCTGCATCGATTGCCGGCTGCAGGACTTCCTGCTGGCCGCCACGCAGGAAGTCTGCGTTCGGGTCAGTCGGGGAGCCCTTGATCATGACATAGTTGCCTTCCGGCGCAGCGGCCAGAACAGCGGCAGCCTGCATGCGGCCAACTTCCACGTTGTCGAAGGTCAGGTAGAAGGCGCGCGGATCTTCGATCAGGCGGTCGTAACCAACGACCGGGATGCCTTCATCGGCTGCGGCCTGGATCGCCGGACCGATTGCCTGGGAATCCTGTGCCAGGATGATCAGCGCGGTCGCGCCCTGTGCGATCAGGGCCTCAATGTCGGAAAGCTGCTTTGCAGAAGAACTCTGAGCATCAGCGGAAATGTATTTTGCGCCGGCAGCTTCGAGAGCGCCCTTGATAGCGGCTTCGTCGGTCTTCCAGCGTTCTTCCTGGAAATTGGACCAGCTCACGCCGACAACGATGTCAGCTGCATGAGCCAGGTTGATCGCGGTAGCAGACATCAGCGCGCCGGCCAGCACGGAAGCAATCTTGTTCATTGTGTGTTTCCTCCTGAGGACCTGGTTCGGTTTCCGTCCAGATCCTGAAATTACCATCCCAAGGGCTTTCGCCCCAACCTGAGCTTATTGGTCTTATTTTTTTTACTGCCCGAAAAAAAGTTGCTCTAAAGCGCGGCTCCTGTCAACATGGTTTTCATAAGCACGCGATCCGCAGGCCTCCAGCTTGCAGGAATCCGGCAAAAAACCGCAACGACGGTTAAGAGAGGAAACTTCTGAGGGACAGCCGGAAGGATGACAAAAAAGGCGGATCGGGATCAGATCCGGCGGCAAAACAGAAGCATTATTCTTCAGACTTTGCGCCGGAATGGCCCTCTGGCACGTATTGATCTTGGCCAGATCACAAGACTTAGCCCCGCGACGGTTACGGCCATCACGTCGGATTTGCTCGACCAGGGACTTATCGAAGGCATCGAAAGCGATGAGCCAAAGGCGCCACTGAGCCGTGGCCGTCCCCGCTCCCTGCTGCAGCTCAATCCTGATGCGGCCTGTGTTCTCGGCATCCGCCTGTCTGTCAATGCCATCGACATAGCCCTGGCGAATTTCGCCGGCGAAACGGTTCAAACCTCCAAGGTCGCTTTCGACAGTTCGAAAGCCGATGAAAAAAACTTCCCTCAGGTCCTGATTATAGCGATCCGCGGCTTCATTGCGGATGCTGGCCTTGTCGAGAACAAGATCCGGGAAATCGGCGTCGCCGCCCAGGGCGTTGTCGAACTCAGCAGTGGCTGCGTTGTCTGGAGCCCTGCTTTCAGCGGGCGCAATATCCCGATTGTCGAACCGCTTCAGGCCGCTTTCAATGCCCGCTGCCTGCTGTCCAACGATACCAACATGATCACCGAAGCCCTGCACTGGTCCGACCCTGGCACCTACAGCGGCACTTTCGCCGTTGTGATGCTGGATTACGGTGTCGGCATGGGCCTCTACCTCGACAACAAGCTGTTTGCGGGCGCCAGCGGCAAGGCGGCGGAGTTCGGCCACGCCAACCATGTTCCCGGCGGCGCCTTGTGCCGCTGCGGCAAGCGCGGCTGCATGGAAGCCTATCTTTCTGATTATGCGCTGGTGCGCGCTGCCTCCCATCTTCCGGAGACGACGGATCCTGATGATGTGGATGCAGGCGTTGCCGGACTGGCGGCTCTGATCACCAGGGCGCAGCAGGGCGACACATCCGCGCTGGAAACCTTTGCCAAGGCCGGAAGGGTTCTGGGCTACGGCCTTGCCCGTCTTCTCGCCATCATCGACCCGAGCCGCATTGTGCTGACGGGTGCAGCAATGCGGGCCTTTTCCTTTATGGAACAAGGCATGCAAGACGGTCTTGAAGAAGCCCTTGTCGCGGATCTCCGTCAGAATTTCGTCATCGACGTCATGCCCTGGGAAGAGGACTTCATCAGGCGGGGATTGATTGCTCAGGCGATGGAACGGCTCGATCTTGGGTATTCCGGCAGCCAGAAGCAAAAACGCCCGGCTCACACAGAGACGGACGGACGACAGACGGGGGAGATGCGCTCATGAGGAAGGTCCTGATCTCTTCGGCAATCGTCTTGCTGCTGCCGGCCGCCATGAGCCTGGCGGATGAGGCCAAGGCCCCGCCCCCCTGGGATGAGCGTGTCACCCGCGCTCTTGATTTCGATACTGTGGCAAAGCAGGGTCCCGCAGCCACTGAGCAGCTGATCGATCTCGGCCAGCGGCTGTTCGAGGGAAAGTTTACCCTCAAGGAGGGGGCCGGGCGTCCTGAAGCGACGCAGGCCATCGTGCCGACCAAGCGCCGCCGTCCGGCACAAACCATGTTCCAGCGCATGGCCGGTCTTGATGCCAATGCCTGCGCCTCTTGCCACAACGTGCCCTTTGCCGGCGGTGCGGGCGATTTCACCGCCAATGTTTTCGTGTCCGAAGGCTTTGAAAGCGCCGATTTCGACACGTCCGACCCTCAGTTTTCAAACGAACGCGGCACCAACTCCATGTTCGGTGCTGGCCTGATCGAACTGCTTGCCCGTGAAATGACCGCAGACCTGCGCGCTCAGCGCAGCGCGGCCTTGAAGAAAGCCCGCGCTGAGGGCGCGCCCGTGACACAACCGCTCGAGACCAAGGGCGTGACCTTCGGCAAACTCGTTGCGCATCCGGACGGATCGCTGGACGTTTCTGCTGTGGAAGGCATCGACCACGATTTAACCCTTCGTCCTTTCAGCCAGAAGGGCGTTTTCGCGTCTCTCCGCCAGTTCACCGTCAATGCGATGAACCAGCATCACGGCATGCAGCCCGTGGAGCGTTTCGGCACCGAATGGACAGGAACCGCCGATTTCGATGGCGACGGCGTGGAGGATGAGCTGAGCCGTGGCCAGATTTCGGCGCTCGTCGCTTGGCAGGCAACCCTACCTCCTCCAGGACGAAAAACTGACCTACCCGAGGAATGGCAGACAGCTGCCGCTCACGGAGAGGAGCTGTTCTCAAAGACAGGCTGCGCCGAATGCCACCGTCCGTCTTTGCCGCTGGACAGTCTGACATTCCTGGATCCCGGCCCCTATGAGGGAGCCGGAACCCTGCGTCCCTCTGATGTCGAGGCGCCGATCGCCATCGATTTTTCCAGTTTCGAGTGGGTGAAAACCCTGCCGCGCGACGACAGGGGCCGGGTTCTGGTGCCGCTTTTCGGCGACCTCAAGCGCCACAGGATCGCAGACGCCGCGCGCGACACGCTCGGCAACGAACTCCTGAGCCAGCGTTTTGTGGCCCGCGACGTTTTCCTGACTGCGGAACTTTGGGGCATCGGCAGCACGGCTCCCTATGGCCACCGCGGTGACCTGACGACACTGGACGAAGTCATCGAGGCCCATGGCGGCGAGGCAACAGAGGCCCGCAAGACCTACTCCGCACTGCCTGAAGAGGAAAAGCAGTCGATCATCGCCTTCCTGCGCAGTCTGGAGATCACCCAATGAGCCACCTGCGCAAAATGATCAATAAAGTCACCGCCACGCTCACTGCCAGCGCGGTTCTCGCGGGAACCAGCCTTAGCCTCCACGCCGAAGAACGCCGCGCCTCACTGGCACCCGTGCCGCATTTTGTGGAAGAAGCAGCAAGCGCTGGCGTCTCCCACAGCTATGACGGCCCCTGGGAGTTCTTTGTTGGTGGCGGCGTCGCGATCTTCGACTGCAACGGTGACCGCAGACCGGACCTCTTCATGGCAGGCGGCAAGAACCCATCGAGCCTCTATATGAACCAGAGCCCGACAGGCGGCGCCCTGTCTTTCAAAGCGCAGGACACGGGCCTTGATGACCGGCTCGGCACCAACATAAGCGGCGCCTATCCGCTCGATTTCGACAACGACGGCAAGATGGATCTGGCCGTCCTGCGGCTGGGCGAAAACCTGCTTCTGAAAGGTCTTGGCGAATGCCGGTTCGAGACCGCCAACCGTTCCCTCGCCTTTGATGGCGGCAAGGAATGGACGACAGCCTTCTCCGCCCTTTGGGAACAAGGTGCGACCTTCCCCACCCTCGCCTTCGGCAATTATGTGGACCGGTCCGCGCCAGGATCCCCCTGGGGCACCTGCCACGACAATTTCCTCTTCCGGCCGCAAGGAACCGCAACAGATCGCCCGAATTATTCGGAAGCCGCACGTTTGAGCCCCGGCTACTGCGCCCTTTCCATGCTTTTCACCGACTGGAACCGCTCGGGAGAACCTTCCTTGCGGATCTCCAACGACCGGCAATATTACCGGGGCGGTGAAGAGCAGCTCTGGGCCCTGCCTGCGGATCGCCCCGCCCGGGCTTACCGCCGGGCCGACGGCTGGCGTCATCTGAAGATCTGGGGCATGGGCATCGCGTCCATCGACCTGGATGTGGACGGCTATCCGGAATTTGCCCTCACCAGCATGGGCGACACTAAGCTTCAGACCCTTGATGACGAGGCGGATGAGACCGTGCCGGTTTACCGGGACATCGCCTTCGAAAAGGGTGTTACGGCACACAGACCCTATACGGGCACGGATCTGCGCCCCTCGACCGGCTGGCATTCGGAGTTCCAGGATGTCAACAACGACAGCCTCTGGGACCTGTACATCGCCAAGGGCAATGTGGAGGCCATGCCGGATTTCGCGGCCTATGACCCGGACAATTTGCTGCTCGGCCAGTGGGACAACACCTTCGTCGAAACTGGTGACCAGTCAGGAATTGCCCTTGAACGCCGCGGACGTGGCGCAGGTCTGGCGGATTTCAACATGGACGGCCTGCTCGATCTGGTGGTCGTGAACCGCTCCGGCCCGGCCAGCCTGTTCCGGAACACGGGCGCAGGCACGGCCGAAACGCCCCGGCCTCTGGGGAACTGGCTGGCCGTTGAAATCCAGCAGCCAAAGATGGCCAACCCTCATGGGGTGGGCGCAAAGGTCAGCGTGAAGATCGGCAACCGCACCATCGTGCGCGACGTGCAAATCGGCGGCGGTCATGCCTCCGGGCAAAGCACCTTCCTGCATTTCGGCCTCGGAGTTTCCGAGCGCGCGCAAGTCCGCGTCCGCTGGCCGGACGGTGACTGGAGCCATAGCTACCGGGTTTTCGCCAACACCCATGTCATCATCGACCGCGGCGCAGAAAGCGCGCGGCTTTGGTACCCGGAGTAGGATAATATCCTAACCTTAGGTCACCCCGGGGCGAGAATCGCGAGACCCGGGGCCCCCTGTCCCCGGCAGAACGGTGAGAGTTTGCTTTGCATCATCCCCCGATCCGGGCGGTACGCAGCGCTTTTTCAAACCTGGACGCCCTTTCCTTGCCCATTTTCGGGCTATGGCGCCATTTTAATCACAAGCGCGCTTTTTAGTAACACGCTGAATTCAATCAGTTTTATTTCTTGAATAAAATCATCAAGTTATTTTGCCTTATAAAAATATTTGACTAACTGTTCAAATTTTTCTTCCATGTCCAAGACAGCTTCTTCACCAAAAGAAAGAAGCGTCTGAAATCGACATCGCCATTTGATCCGGAGGTCATAATGACCGAGACGACAGCCGCTCCCGACATTGCTGCGGGGCGCTTGCCTAAGGACGCATACGCCGAAAAGTTCAGCGACCTTCACCCGCTTCTGGACACCCATGAAGCCTATGTGGAAGCCGACCGCTGCTATTTCTGCTATGACGCTCCCTGCATGCAGGCCTGCCCGACCAGCATCGACATTCCCCAGTTCATCCGCCAGATTTCGACCGGCAACCCGACCGGTTCCGCCCGCACGATCTTCGAGCAGAACATTCTCGGCGGCATGTGCGCCCGGGTTTGCCCGACAGAAACCCTGTGCGAGCAGGTTTGTGTGCGCAACGAGGCCGAAGGCAAACCGGTCAAGATCGGTCAGCTTCAGCGCTATGCCACCGATCATTACATGAGCACCCATGAGACGACCCCGTTCACCCGGGCCCCGTCCACCGGCAAGAAGGTTGCTGTTGTCGGCGCAGGCCCGGCCGGCCTTTCCTGCGCTCACCGCCTGGCCGTGCATGGTCATGATGTGACCCTGTTTGATGCCCGCGAAAAGCTGGGCGGCCTGAACGAATTCGGCATCGCCTCCTACAAGTCCGTTGACGATTTCGCCGCGCGCGAAGTGGCTTTTATCCTCAGCATCGGCGGGATCGAGGTGCAAACCGGCAAGCGACTCGGCGCGGACCTCAACCTGGCAGATCTTCAAGCAGATTATGATGCCGTGTTCCTCAGCATCGGCCTTGGCGGCGTCAACGCCCTGGGTCTTGCTGGGGAAACCAAGGACGGCGTTCTGGATGCGGTCGACTATATCGCTGATCTGCGCCAGGCGGACGATCTTTCCGCGCTTCCCGTCGGCCGCCGCGTTGTGGTCATCGGCGGCGGCATGACCGCTGTCGACATTGCCGTTCAGACCAAGCTTCTGGGCGCGGAAGACGTGACCATCGCCTACCGCCGCGGCCAGGACCGGATGAATGCCAGCGAATACGAGCAGCATCTGGCCCAGACCAATGGGGTCAAGATCCTGACCAACGCCCAGCCGCGTGCACTGGTCGGGGCAAATGGCAGCATCACCGCGATCGAACTGGAAAAGACGAGCGTGGGTGCGGACGGCAGCCTGTCTGGAACGGGCGAGTTCATCACTCTGCCTGCCGACATGGTTTTCAAGGCCGTTGGCCAGACACTTGTGAAGGAAGACCTGAACGGATCAGCCGGCAAGATTGCCATCGAGAAGGGCAAGATTGTCGTCGATGAAGAGCGCAAGACCAGCCTGGCCAAAGTGTGGGCCGGCGGGGACTGCGTGCTGGGCGGAGAGGATCTGACCGTGGCAGCCGTCGAGGACGGCAAAGTCGCGGCGGAAGCCATTCACCGCACCCTTTCTGTCTAAGGCGGAGATCTCATCATGGCTGATCTGAGAAGCAATTTTGTCGGCATCAAATCGCCGAACCCGTTCTGGCTCGCATCCGCGCCGCCGACGGACAAGGAATATAACGTCGTCCGCGCATACAAGGCCGGCTGGGGTGGCGTGGTCTGGAAGACCCTTGGCGACGGCATGCCGGTCGTCAATGTGAACGGCCCGCGTTATGGCGCCATTCACGGCAAGGACCGCCAGCTGCTCGGCCTCAACAACATCGAGTTGATCACCGACCGGCCGCTGGAGCTGAACCTTCAGGAAATCAAGCGCGTGAAGCGCGACTGGAAGGACCGGGCACTCGTCGTCTCCCTGATGGTCCCTTGCGAGGAGCAGAACTGGATCGATATCCTGAAGCAGGTGGAAGACACCGAGGCGGACGGTGTCGAGCTGAATTTCGGCTGCCCCCATGGCATGAGCGAACGCGGCATGGGTTCGGCGGTCGGCCAAGTGCCCGAATATATCGAGATGGTCACCCGCTGGTGCAAGAAGCACACGCGCATGCCCGTCATCGTGAAGCTGACACCGAACATCACCGACATCCGCAAGCCCGCAGAAGCGGCTCATGCGGGTGGCGCAGATGCGGTCTCGCTGATCAACACGATCAACTCCATCGTCTCCGTTGATCTGGACACCATGGCCCCAAGCCCGACCATTGACGGCAAGGGCGCCCACGGCGGCTATTGCGGCCCGGCGGTCAAGCCGATCGCGCTCAACATGGTGGCGGAGATTGCCCGTAACCCGATCACCCGCGACCTGCCAATCTCCGGCATCGGCGGTGTGACCACCTGGCGGGATGCGGCCGAGTTCCTGGCGCTGGGTGCTGGCACCGTGCAGGTCTGCACCGCCGCCATGACCTATGGCTTCAAGGTCGTCGAGGACATGATCGAGGGCCTGAGTGACTGGATGGACAGCGCCGGCTATACGAGCATCGATCAGGTGACGGGCCGCGCGGTTCCCAACTGCTCCGACTGGCAGCACCTGAACCTCAACTACATCGCCAAGGCAAAGATCAATCAGGATCTCTGCATCAAGTGCGGCCGTTGCCACATTGCCTGCGAGGACACGTCCCACCAGGCAATCACCAGCATGGTCGACGGCGTGCGCAAGTTCGAGGTGGTGGACGACGAGTGCGTCGGCTGTAACCTTTGCGTCAGCGTCTGTCCGGTGCAGGATTGCATCACCATGGAAGCCATGGCGCCCGGCGAAACCGATCCGCGCACCGGCAAGAAGGTTGAAGAGACCTACGCCAACTGGACGACCCATCCGAACAACCCGATGGCGCAGGTCGCCGCTGAGTAAGGCCGTCTCACAAAACGAAGAAACAGATCCCGCAGCCCTTCCTTTCCGGAGGCTGCGGGATCAGCCTCTGCGGCCTTCCAGAAGCCCCAGATCGACCTGAGGCACCAGTTCAACGGAAGTGCCGCTGACAACCTTCCCCTCCAGCGCTGAACAAATGATCCCCGCCGCCTGTTTGCCGATTTCGCGGCGCGGCGTGCGCACGGTGGCGATACGTCCCGGAAAACCGGAGGCAATGCTCAGCCCGTTGAACCCGGCAAGCGCCACTTGATCCGGGACGGCAATGCCCGCTTCGATGCAGTAGAACAGCCCTCCTGCGGCAACATCATCATTCGAGTAATAGATGCAGTCGAGATCCGGCGCCTTCGTCAAAAGCTGCTCCGTCAGCGACCGGCCCGCCGCAATGGACGACAGCTCGAATGCTTCGACCTCTTCGACAAAATCCAGCCCATTCTGGATAAGCGCGCGCTGGAAACCGATCCGCCGCTTGGCCGCCCGTACGTCCATGGTGAGGGCGCAGCCTGCATAGCCAAACTTTCGCAACCCAGCCCCGAGCAGCGCCTGAGCGATCTCCTCCCCTGACCGGATATGGGAAAAGCCGACACAGGCATCGACCGGATCTCCGTCCACATCCATGATCTGGACCACAGGAATCTCTGCATTTTCCAGAAGCCGCCGGGTCTGTTCCGGCAGATCCAGACCCGTCACGATCAATCCGGCAGGCTGCCAGGACAGCATGTTGCGGATGATGTCATATTCCTTGTCGAGATCGTAGTCGGTGACGCCGAAGACCGGCTGGACACCACTGCCCGCGATGCCTTCCGAAATGCCAGACAGAACCTGGGCAAACACGATGTTCGTGAGATTAGGCACAACAACGCCGATCAGGTCCGAGCGTTGGCTCGACAGCGACGCCGCCAGAAAATTGCCGACGTAACCAAGCTCCTGAGCCGCCTCCCGGACACGGGCAATATTGATCTTGGAGACATCCCGGACGCCCCTGAGAGCTCGTGACGCCGTCATTTTGCTGACACCTGCAGCGGCAGCCACATCAGCCAAAGTTGCTTTTTTCTTCATCTACTTCCCGTGGCCGCACGCGCGCGTCCCATTCCTGCGCAAACAAAACTGCATCGTTTGAACCCGGCACGGACACCCACGGAAACTCTGCATCCTAACAGTTGACACTGCCATTTTCTGATTGCTACTGATATGGATACCGGTACCGATACCAGTCGATCTTGCAGGCAGGACGGCAACCGCGTCAACCCGATCTTCGGCCGGAAGAGGAGCCGGCGGAGGATATTCGGTGAAATCAGCTTTGCCTGGGGGGAGTTCTCGACCCTCGAGCGAATTGGGAGGAATGAGAATGACCGGACTTTTCGGAAAGACACTCTTTGGGGGGCTTCTATTCGCCGCAGCCTTGGCAGCCCCGGCACAGGCTCAGGAATATCAGTGGACGTTCCAGACGTCGGCGCAAGCCGGTGACAACTTCTTCCCCTACCAGCAGGAGTGGGCGGCTCGCGTCAAGACGATGAGCGCGGGGCGGATCGACATCACGGTCGTTCCTGTCGGAACGGTGGTTGCGCACAATGAAACCCTTGAGGCCGTCGGCTCGGGCATTCTGCAGGGGCATTTCTCCGACCCGTCCTATTTCTCCGGCAAGGATCCCGCGTTCGCCATGCTCGGCAACCTGGTCGGCGCATGGTCCGATCCGCAGCAGATGTTCAACTACGTCAATTACGGCGGCGGCAAGGCTCTGTTCAACGAGCTGATGAACCCCTATGGCGTTCAGTTTATGGGAACGTCTTCGACAGGCGTTGAGTCCTTCCTGTCTTCCAAGCCAATTCATGGCGTGGCGGATCTGAAGGGCGTCAAAATGCGCGCACCGGAAGGCATGGTTCAGGAAGTCTTCGCCGCAGCAGGTGCAGCACCTGTGAACCTGCCGGGCTCCGAGGTCTACACTTCGCTGGAAAAGGGCGTGATCGACGCCGCCGACTACACAGTGTTCTCGACCAACCATGCCCAGGGCATGCACAAGTTCGCGAAATATCCGCTCTATCCGGGCTTCCACTCTATGCCGGTGATGGATGTTTCCATGAACAAGGCCATCTATGACGAGCTGCCGGATGACCTGAAGGAAATCCTCGCGGTTTCCGTCCGCGACTTCGCCCAGGACATGGTGGCCCGGCTGAAGCAGGAAGACATGAAGGCCGTGGCAGAAGCCAATGCCGATCCGGACATCACGGTGATCAACTGGTCGGATGAAGAGCGCGCCAAGTTCCGCGCCATTGCCAAGACCCAGTGGGCCCTGTGGGCAGACCGCTCGGAAATGGCCCGCAAGGCCTATGACAGCGTGACCGCCTATCTGATCGCCTCCGGTCTCCTCGTGAAGGAATAATCCGCAGCTTGCGCGGGAGGGGCTTCACCGCCTCTCCTGGCGCGTCATGACGGCACAGATCAGACTGCGGAAAGGGAAAAGAATGGCTTCCAAGGCAGCCAATATGTCCGGCGCCATGCATGCGAGTGGACCAGATTTCGGATCAGGAAACGGGATCGACGAGCAACTGGACGCTCTCAAGCGCGCCCATGCGGATGAAGCGGGCGGGCCGCAAAATGCGCTCGACCGGGGCATCCTGCGCGCCGGAACCTTCGTCTGCTTCCTCTTTGCGCTGGCGACACTGATTTCCCTTTATGAAATCCTGGCCCGTTACGGCTTCAACGCGCCGACGATCTGGGCCCATGAAAGCGTCATTGCGCTGATTGCCGTCTGCTATCTTTATGGTGGCATGCAATGTCTGGCCGGCGACAAGCATATCCGCATCGGCCTTATTTACTTTGGCACCAAGGGCGGTACCCGGCGGCTTCTGGATTTCGTCAACTCGCTGATGGGCCTGTTCTTCGCGATCGCCATTGCCTATGCCGCCTTCACCATGGTGCAGAAATCCTGGTGGACCCCGCAGGGAGACTTCCGGCTTGAGCGGTCCGGTTCCGCCTGGAACCCCGTCACGCCCGCGCTGGTCAAGATGGCTCTGCTGGTGACTTCTTCGGTCCTGGCCGCACAGTCGCTCGGACACATCTGGACCGCGATCAAGGGCACCGGCTTCCGCCACCAATCCGGTGATCCGGTCAGCAAACTGGCCGTCCTAAGCATCCTGATTGTCATGGGTCTGCTCATTTCCGGGGGCCTTTATCTCTTCTCGTACGGCCGGTCGATCGGCATCGAAACCGGTTCCCTGCTGCTCGTCGGCAGTATCATGGTTATGATCCTGACCGGAATTCCGCTCGCCTTCGTCACCGGTCTTATCGCCATTCTCTTCACCATCGCCTGGTTCGGCCCGATGGGCGTGCCTCTGGTCTCCAGCCGCATCTACAGCTTTGTCAGCGAATATGTTCTCGTCGCCATTCCCATGTTCGTGCTGATGGCGTCGCTTCTGGACCGCTCCGGCATGGCCCGCGATCTTTATGACGCCATGCGCCTGCTGGCCGGACGGATCAAAGGCGGGGTTGCCATCCAGACCCTAATTGCTGCGGTCTTCCTGGCGGCAATCTCGGGCATTATCGGCGGTGAAATCGTCCTTCTCGGCCTGATCGCCCTGCCGCAAATGCTGCGCCTCGGATACAACCGCGCCCTTGCCATCGGCACGGTCTGCGCGGGCGGATCACTCGGCACCATGATCCCGCCGTCGATCGTGCTGATTGTCTATGGCCTGACTTCCAGCGTTTCCATCGGCGACCTGTTCCTGGCAACGGTTATTCCGGGCCTGCTGCTGGCTGCTTTCTATATCATCTACATCTTCACCCGCTGCACGCTGGACCCGTCCATGGGCCCGCCCGTGGATCAGGCAGAGCTGGACATGCCTTTCCGGGAGAAGCTCTCGAAGCTCAAGGGTGTTGTCCTGCCGGTCGGCGTTGCCGTGCTCGTTCTCGGTTCGATCTATGGCGGCATTGCCTCCGTTACCGAGGCTGCTGCCATGGGCGTCGTCGGCGTGTTTCTGGCAGCCTTGATCCGGCGGGAAGTCACCTGGGCGCTGATCCGCGACAGCCTGCAGCAGACACTCGACACCTGCGGCATGATCATCTGGATCGGCCTCGGAGCCGCGGCTCTTGTGGGCGTCTACAATCTGATGGGCGGTAACCGTTTCATCGAGGGCACGATCCTCAACTCCGGCGCCTCCCCCATGGTGATCATCCTGATCATGATGGGCATCCTGATCGTGCTCGGTCTCTTCATGGACTGGATCGGCATTGCCTTGCTGACCATGCCGATCTTCGTGCCGATTGTCGTTAAGCTCGGCATGGACCCGGTCTGGTTCGGCATTCTCTTTGCGATGAACATGCAGGTCAGCTATCTGTCCCCGCCCTTCGGGCCGGCAGCCTTCTACCTGAAGTCCGTTGCCCCCAAGGACATGACCTTGTCCGAAATCTTCCGCGCCCTCGTCCCCTTCATCCTGATCCAGCTGCTTGCCCTGGCCATTGTCCTGTTCAATCCGGACATTGCCCTCTGGCTGCCGCGCTGGGCTCAGGGGCAATAGTCAGCGGATCCCCAATCGAAGTCGGAGATTGAAAGCGTGAGCAAGAACATCGGCGTTATCGGTCTCGGCTCGATGGGGTTCGGCATGGCCACCTCCCTGCTGCGGGCAGGACACAGGGTCTGGGGGGCGGATATGAATGCGGCCCGGGTCGAGGACCTCACACGGCAAGGCGGAGAGCCCACTCCACTGGCGACTGCGGCAAAGGACTTCGACATTCTGGTCGTCGTCGTTCTGAACGCCAGTCAGACACGGGAGGTGCTTTTTGGACCGGGCGGGATTTCAGGCCAGCTGAAACCCGGTGCCGTGGTGGTGTCCTGCGCGACCGTTGCACCGGATTTTGCCCGGGAAATGGATGCGCTTTGCACCGCCTCGGATCTGCTCTATCTGGATGCGCCGATTTCCGGCGGTTCGGTGAAGGCGGCACAAGGCCGCCTGTCCATTATGGCGTCGGGATCTCCTGAAGCTTTTGCTGCGGCAGGGCCCGCACTGGATGCCATGGCCGAAACGATCTTCCATCTGGGAGAGACACCCGGCGCTGGATCGGCTATGAAGGCAGTTAATCAGCTTCTCGCCGGCGTGCACATCGCAGCCATGGCAGAGGCGATTACCTTCGGCATGACCCAAGGTGTCACGCCGGAGCAAATTCTAGATGTGATCCCGAAATGCGCGGGGACTTCATGGATGTTTGAGAATCGTGCCCCCCATATTGTAGCGGGTGATTATACGGCTCATTCCTCCGTTAATATCTGGCCAAAGGATCTGGGCATCGTGCTTGATATTGCACGCAGCGCCCAGTTTTCCGCTCCCATGACGGCAGCAGCCTTGCAGCAATTTCTTGCAGCTGCTGGATCTGGGCTTGGCCACGAAGATGACGCAGCTGTTGCCAAGGTCTATGCCCGCAACGCAGGTCTCAATCTCCCTGCGCCTTTCACAGCCCAGACCAGGGACCCAGAATGAAACTTGGAGCAATTGGCGACGATTTTACAGGATCGTCAGATCTCGGCTTAACGCTCGCCCAGGGCGGCATGCGTACCGTGCAATATGTTGGCGTTCCCGGCAAACCGGCGGCGGCCGATGTGGACGCAGGCATCATTGCCCTCAAGTCCCGCTCCATTCCTGCAGACGAGGCCGTCAAGCAATCCCTCGACGCCCTGCGCTGGCTGCAGGAACAAGGATGCAAGCAGATCGTCTTCAAATATTGCTCCACCTTCGACAGCATGCCCGAAGGCAACATTGGTCCGGTGATCGAAGCCCTGATTGATGCGCTGGAGACGGATGCTCCCGTTATCGTGTGTCCGGCCTTTCCGGCGACTGGCAGAACCGTTTATCAGGGACATCTCTTCGTCCATGACAAACTGCTGTCTGAATCCGGAATGGAGCATCACCCGCTCAACCCAATGACGGACCCGGACCTGCGCCGGTTTCTTGCCCGGCAAACCAAGAGACCGGTCGGACACCTTGCCCTGGCCGCCATCCAGTCCGGGCAGGCACGCAAGACACTTCTGGATGAAGCAGAGGCCGGGCGGCAGATCATCGTTTGCGATGCGGTCAGCAACCAGGATCTCCTCATCCTCGGAGAAGCTGCCCGCGGATTTCCGCTTGTTACTGGTGGCTCCGGCATCGGCCTCGGCTTGCCATCGGTTTTGCGCGCTGATGAGAGGGAACCCGCCAAGTGGTCGGGGGTGTCCGGCCCGGCCCTTGCCCTTTCCGGGTCCTGTTCTGCGGCCACCCGCAACCAGATCGCCGTCCACAGGGCGGAAGGCGGGGCCCAGCGCAAGGTGGAAGTCGAGGAGATTATCGGCGGGCTCACTCCGGCTGAGCTGCTCGACTGGGCAGAAAGCTGCGGCGGCCTTCCCCTGATCTACAGCTCTGACGACCCTCATTCGGTCAAAGCTGCCCAGAACCGGTTCGGCCAGGACCGCTGCGCGGAAGCGGTGGAGGGTTTCTTCGCCAACCTCGCAAGCCAAGCGCTGGAGCGCGGCTTCACCCGGATCATTTCCGCTGGCGGCGAAACCTCCGGCGCCGTGGTGCGGGCTGTCGATGCCACCGCGCTGCGCATCGGGCCGATGATTGACCCGGGCGTTCCCGCGGTCAAAATCGAGGGCAGAAAAGTGGCGCTCGCACTCAAGTCCGGCAACTTCGGAGCAGAAGACTTCTTCATCAAGGCGGCCCGCGTTCTGGAGGGGAAATGAGCCCGGAAATCCGGCTGCGGGAAGATATCTGCCTGCTTGCCAAGTCCCTGTTTGACCGGGGACTGACAGGCGGTTCCTCAGGCAACATCTCTGCACGTCTGGAAGACGGTTCCCTGCTCGTGACCCCCACCGGCTCGTCCCTCGGGCGGCTGGACCCTGCAAGACTGAGCCATTTCTCCAAGGAGGGAAGGCTGCTTTCAGGCGATCCGCCGACCAAGGAAATGCCGCTGCATACCGCCTTTTACGACACCCGGACCCAGACGGGCGCCGTGGTGCATCTGCATTCCTGTCACTCGGTCGCGCTCTCGATGCTGCCCGATACGGATCCGGACAACGTTCTGCCGCCCCTGACCCCTTACGGGATCATGAAGCTCGGCAAGGTCAAGCTGCTCCCCGTCTTTCTGCCCGGTGACCCGGCCATGGGGGAAGCCGTGCGCGGGCTTGCGGGAAAACGGTCTGCGGTGCTGCTCGCCAATCATGGTCCGGTCGTTGCCGGCAAGGACGTGGAAGCTGCGGTTTATGCGGTGGAAGAACTTGAGGAGACTGCCAAGCTCGCTCTTCTGACCCGCGGCCTGTCTCCCCGTCTCCTGACTGAGGATCACGTCGAGCAGCTGGTGAAGACCTTCAATGTGGAGTGGGACGCATGAGCAAGGCTTACCGGTTTTCCGCCAACACAGGCTTTCTCTGGAAAGACCGGCCGTTTCTGGACCGGATCCTGGCCGCGAAGGCAGCGGATTTTGACGCTGTCGAGTTTCATGACGAAGGGCAGCTTACGGACCGCGCCGCGCTGAAAGAGGTTCTGGCCAGCACCGGTCTCTCCGTGCGCGGCTTGAATGTCCGGATGGCGGAGACCTCCGGCTGCGCCGCCATTCCGGGCATGGAAGACCAGGCCCGCCAGGATATCCTCCAGGCCATCGAACTGGCTGAAGACATCGGCGCGAAAGCCATTCACGTGCTTTCCGGCAAGACCCAGGATCCAGCTGCGAGGGACACCTTCCTGAAGGCGCTTGAGTTCGCCTCCACCCAGACGGACAAGACCGTGCTTCTGGAGCCTTTGTGCCACGCCAAGGCACCCGGATATTTCCTAAGGCACATTTCGGAAGCAGCAAGCCTGATAGCGGACGCCGGGCGGGCGAACCTGAAGATCATGTTCGACTGCTTCCACATTCAGGCAGAGACCGGCGACGTTGCGGGAAGCTACCGGACCTACAAGAACCTGGTCGGTCATATCCAGATCGCCTCCTATCCGGAGCGGTCGGAACCGGGAAGTGGCGACCTTGATTACAGCACTCTGCTGCCGGGCTTTCTGTCCGAAGGTTATGACGGCTACTTCGGCTGCGAATACACCCCGGCTGCGGGCACAGACGCCGGACTTGGCTGGCGCGGCCGGCTTGCCTGAGGTCTGGCCTGATCCCACAGCCATCAAAAATGACCCAATAAGGCGGCCACGCTTAACCCAAGCGCGTTTGCGATCTCCCCTCTCTTCCCTTCTGACACCTCCTTCCAAAACGCCTAAATCCTGTGCGTCATGGCGTCTCCGCCGTCACGCCGTTTTGACTTTCATGAAATATTTCAATCTCATATCAGATTTATTATAAGCTTAAAATTTCTTCCTTGATCCCCATCTGAACCAGTGCCATGCTGAATTAAAGAGCTGCCGGAAAGGTGGCCAATCGTGGACAGCAGAAAAAACAAAAAAAGCTGCCACGCGCTTCTGGAGAGACGGGACATGACTGCACTGGGACCAACAGCGCACGTGGACACGTTCACGCGCGATCATCTGCCGCCAATGGAAGACTGGCCGCAGTTCAATCTGGACGGCTTTTCCTATCCTGAATGGCTGAATGCCGGGGCCGAGCTGACCGACCGCATGGTCGAACGGGGCTTTGGCGACCATGTTGCCCTGATCGGCAATGGCCGCCGCCGCACCTACAAAGAGCTGACCGACTGGACCAACCGGCTTGCCAATGCGCTGGTGGAAGACTTCGGTGTGAAACCCGGCAACCGCATCCTCATCCGCTCGGCAAACAACCCTGCCATGGTCGCCTGCTGGCTGGCTGCGACAAAGGCTGGCGCGGTGGTCGTCAACACCATGCCCATGCTGCGGGCCGGAGAACTTTCCAAGATCATCGACAAGGCCGAGATCACACTTGCGCTGTGCGACACGCGGCTGATGGACGAGATGGTCGCCTGCGCCAAGGACAACGTCTTCCTGCAACAGGTGATCGGCTTTGACGGAACCGCCAATCACGATGCGGAACTGGACCGGGCAGCACTCGACAAATCCGTAAGGTTCGAGGTGGTGAAGACCAGCCGGGATGATGTCGCTCTTCTGGGCTTCACGTCCGGCTCTACCGGCCTCCCCAAGGCAACCATGCATTTTCATCGGGACATTCTGATCATTGCAGATGCCTATGCAAAGGAAGTGCTCGACGTTCAGCCTGAGGATGTCTTTGTCGGCTCGCCGCCATTGGCCTTCACCTTCGGTCTCGGTGGTCTGGCGGTGTTTCCCCTGCGCTTCGGGGCCAGCGCCGCTCTGCTTGAAAATGCGACGCCGCCAAACCTCATCGAGATCATCCAGAAATACAAGGCAACGATCTGCTTCACCGCCCCCACCGCCTACCGGGCAATGCTGACGGCCATGAGCCAGGGCGCAGATCTATCGTCCCTCCGCATTGCCGTTTCCGCCGGAGAAACCTTGCCAGCCCCGGTCTATGAAGACTGGATCGCCAAGACCGGCAAACCGATGCTGGACGGCATCGGGGCGACGGAAATGCTGCATATCTTTATTTCCAACCGCCTTGGCGACAGCAAGCCGGCCTGCACGGGCAAGCCGCTTGCAGGCTATGAAGCCATGGTGGTGGATGACGACATGAAGGAAGTGCCGCGCGGAACGGTGGGCAAACTGGTCGTCAGAGGTCCGATTGGCTGCCGCTATCTGGCAGATGCCCGTCAGCGCGACTATGTCCGGGACGGCTGGAACCTGACCGGTGACAGCTTTATCCAGGACGAGGACGGCTACTTCCATTTTGCCGCCCGCAGCGACGACATGATCGTTTCCGCCGGCTACAACATTGCCGGGCCGGAAGTGGAAGCCGCGCTGCTCAAACATGATTTTGTCCGCGAATGTGCCGTCATCGGTCATCCGGACGAGGCGCGCGGCCACATCGTCAAGGCTTTTGTGGTGCTGTCGGATCATGCGATCCCTTGCGACGATACCGCCAAGGCCCTTCAAGACCACGTCAAGTCGGTCATTGCTCCCTACAAATATCCCCGCGTGATCGAGTTCCTCCGGACGCTGCCGAAAACGGAATCCGGCAAGATCCAGCGTTTCCGGCTGAAACAGGACCTCGACGCCTTTCAGAACTGAGACAGTCTCCGCCAGACAACTGGCGGGACGCATAGTCATCCAGTAACAATAGCTTGAGTTCTGCCGGTGGGGATGGGTTTACCGGCAGGCCTTCCAAGAAAGAGAGGGAATTATGAAAAGAATTTTATCCGCTGCAGCTTTGGCATTGAGCCTTGGCGTGTCCAGCACCGCCATGGCCGCCCCGGTGAAAATCGGCATGATCACCACCCTTTCCGGCGGTGGGGCCGGTCTGGGCGTCGACACCCGCGACGGCTTCATGCTGGCCATCAAGCGCGCGGGAAATGAAGATGTTTCTGTCGTGATCGAGGATGATGGCCAGAAGCCGGAAATGGCCGTGCAGCTCGCCGACAAGATGATCCAGCAGGAAAACGTCGACATTCTGACCGGTATCGTCTGGTCGAACCTTCTGATGGCCGTGCAGCCCAGCGCTGTCGCTCAGGGCAAATTCTACGTTTCCACCAATGCCGCACCGGCACCGCTGGCGGGCAAAGGCTGCAGCCCGCTCTATTTCAATGCCGCTTACCAGAACGACAATCTTCACGAGGCCATGGGGCAATATGCCAATGAAGGCCACAAGAAGATGTTCATCCTGGCGCCGAACTATCCGGCCGGCAAAGACTCGCTGACCGGTTTCAAGCGTTACTTCAAGGGTGAAGTGGCCTCCGAAATCTACACCAAGCTTGGCCAGACCGACTACGCCGCCGAAATCGCCCAGATCCGTGCATCCGGAGCCGATGGCGTCTTCATGTTCCTGCCGGGCGGCATGGGCATCGCCTTCATGAAGCAATATGCCCAGTCGGGCGTGGACATTCCGGTCATGGGCCCGGGCTTCTCCTTCAGCCAGGACGTTCTGCCCGCCATCGGAGATGCGGCTCTTGGCGTGAAGAACTCCGGCCAGTGGTCCCACGATCTGGACAACGAAGCCAACAAGACCTTTGTCGACGCCTTCAAGGCCGAATACAACCGTCTGCCGTCCATCTACGCGATGCAGGGCTATGACGCTGCCCAGCTGATCCTGTCCGCTGCCGCCAAGGCAGACGTCAAGAACACGGACGCCTTCCGGGCTGAACTGCTGAAGGCGGACTTCCAGTCCCCGCGCGGCAAGTTCAAGTTCAACACCAACCAGCACCCGATCCAGGACATCTACGTCCGTGAAGTGGTGAAGGAAGGCGATACCTACACCAACAAGATCGTCGGCACCGCCTTCACCGATCATGGTGATGCCTACGCTCAAGACTGCAAGATGTAAGGGCTGACGGTGACCGCTGCACTCGCGATAGAGCAATTGCTCAACGGCCTTCAGCTCGGCGTCATGCTGTTTCTGATGGCCGCAGGGCTGACCCTGATCTTCGGTGTCATGGGCCTGATCAACCTGGCACATGGCTCGCTCTACATGGTCGGCGCCTTCGCCTGTGCGGCGGTCGCTTCCCTTACAGGTTCCTTCTGGCTCGGCCTGATTGCCAGTCTGGCTGCGGCGGCGGCCGCAGGAGCCATCATCGAGGTTCTGGTGATCCGCAGGCTCTATAGCCGGGACCACCTGGATCAGGTGCTGGCAACCTTTGCCCTGATCCTGATGTTCTCGGAGGGGACACGCTGGGTCTTCGGCTCTTTCCCGCTCTACCTGAACATCCCCTCGAGCCTGCAGGGGGCCGTATCGCTGCCTGGAGGCGCCCAGTATCCGGCCTACCGGCTGGCGGTGATTGCGGCGGGCGGGCTGATCGCCCTCGGTCTTGCGGCGCTCATCACCCGTACACGGCTCGGGATCCGCATCCGGGCCGGCGAGAACGACCGTGAAATGATCGGAGCCCTCGGCGTCGACATCCGCACGCTCTACACGGTGGTCTTTGCGCTCGGCGCTGCCCTTGCTGGCTTTGCCGGTGCCCTGGTCGGTGCCTTGCAATCCGTGCAGGTCGGCATGGGCGAACCGGTTCTGATCCTGGCCTTCGTCGTGATCGTCATCGGTGGCATCGGATCGATCAAGGGCGCCTTTCTCGCAGCGCTCCTCGTCGGTGTTGTCGATACCATGGGCCGCTTTCTTCTGCCCCACCTGCTGGCAACGGTGCTGCCGCCTTCCGAGGCCGGAACCATCGGTGGATCGGCCTCTTCCATGCTCATCTACATCATGATGGCGTTTATTCTCGCCTTCAGGCCCCGCGGCCTGTTTGCAGCCTGAGACGGAGAAGCGCACGTGATATCCCGCGAATGGACCGTCAATGCCGCCCTTGCCCTTGCCTTGCTGGCGGCAGCCATTGCCGCAGAGGCGGCTGGCCAGGTCTTCTACATCACCCTGGCGACCCGCATCGCCATTCTGGGCCTTGCCGCAACCGGGCTGAACCTCGCCCTCGGTCTTGGCGGTCTGGTGTCCTTCGGCCATGCGGTGTTCTTCGGCATCGGCGGCTATGCCGCCGGCATCCTTGGCAGCCACGCCTTTTCCGGTGACCCGATGATCTTCGGCCTGGAAGGCAGCAACTCCATGCCGCTGATCTGGCTTGTTGCCGCCCTCGCAGCGGCCGTGGCAGGCGTGGTCATCGGCGTGATCAGCATCCGCACCAGCGGTGTCTATTTCATCATGATCACCCTGGCCTTTGCCCAGATGCTCTACTATTTCGCCATTTCCTGGCCCGCCTATGGCGGCGAGGACGGCTTGTCGATCTTCGTCCGCAACGCCTTTCCGGGCGTGAACACAATGAAGCCCTTGAGCTTCTTCCTGATCTGCTTTGGCGCCCTGATGGCGGGGATTGCAATCCTTGCCGTGCTGCGCGGCTCCCGTTTCGGCTCTGCCCTGGATGTGGTCCGGCAAAACGAAGTGCGGGCAGCAGCTGTCGGCATCAATCCCTTTCCGGTCAAGCTGACGGCCTTTGTTCTCTCGGCCATGATCACGGCCGTGGCCGGGGCGCTCTATGCAGACCTCAACCGCTTCGTCAGCCCGTCCATGATGTCATGGCACATGTCCGGGGAGCTCATCGTCCTGATCATTCTGGGCGGAACCGGACGTCTCTTCGGGCCGATGGCCGGTGCAGCGCTCTTCGTTCTGATCGAGCACAATCTCGGCGAACTCACGGAACGCTGGCAGTTCTTCCTGGGCCTGATCCTTCTTGTCACCGTGCTCTTTGCCCGGGGCGGAGTTCTTGGCTTCCTGGCCGGAAAGGTGCGTCATGGCTGAGCCCGTTCTTCAGATCTCCAATCTGGTCAAAAGCTTTGGCGCCCTGCGCGCCACGGATGACGTCACTCTCGATCTCTATCCGGGCGAAATCCACGCCCTGATCGGACCGAATGGCGCTGGCAAGTCCACGCTGATCCACCAGATCTGCGGCACCCACGCCCCGAACAGCGGCACGATCCGTTTCATGGGCGAGGACATCACCCAGCTCGGCGTCGCGGCCCGGGCCCGCAAGGGTCTTGGCCGGACCTTCCAGATCTCTTCCATCGCGCCGGAGTTCTCCGCCCTGCGCAATGTCATGCTGGCCGTTCAGGCCCGGCAAGGCTCCAGCTTCCGTTTTTTCAAACCGGTCCGTAGCGACAAATCACTGACAGAGCCCGCCATGGCGGCTCTGGAGCGGGTGGGACTTGCAAGCCGGGCAACGTTGCCGGTTGCCGAGCTGTCCCACGGCGAGCGGCGGCAGCTGGAAATCGCCATTGCGCTTGCTCTTGGCTCCCGCGCCTTCCTGCTGGACGAACCAATGGCAGGCATGGGACCGGAAGGCTCCCGCGCCCTAACAAGCTTCCTCGCAGACCTGAAACAGGAAGCGCCAATCCTTCTCGTCGAGCATGACATGGATGCGGTGTTTGCCCTCGCCGACCGGATTTCGGTTCTGGTCTACGGCAAGATCATCGCCACAGGCTCGGTGGAAGACATCCGCCGCGATCCTGCCGTGCGCACCGCCTATCTTGGAGATCACGACTGATGCTGCTCGAGGTCAAGGACATCGCCACCTTTTATGGCGCGAGCCAAGCCCTCTTCGGCGTCAATCTGTCGATGGAGGAAGGCGAAGTGGTTGCCCTGATGGGACGGAACGGCATGGGCAAGAGCACCACCATCCGCTCCATCTGCAATCTGACGCCGGCGAAATCCGGTTCGATCACTTTCGGCGGCCAGAAGACGGCCAAGATGCCAGCATTCCGGGTTGCCCGGCTTGGCATCGGGCTGGTGCCGGAAGGGCGGCGCTGCTTCCGCTCGCTGAATGTGCATGAGAACCTGGTTGCTGCCGCGCGGCCTGGCCCCTGGACACTTGAGAAAGTCAATGCCCTGTTCCCGCGGCTGGCGGAACGCCGCCATCAGGCAT
Organism: Roseibium litorale; assembly: GCF_014842915.1. Taxonomy (GTDB): domain Bacteria; phylum Pseudomonadota; class Alphaproteobacteria; order Rhizobiales; family Stappiaceae; genus Roseibium; species Roseibium litorale. The sequence goes on from NZ_JACYXI010000005.1 coordinate 273,471, forward strand.
CCATGACCTTGTCCGGCGGCGAGCAGCAGATGCTGGCCATCGGTCGGGCGCTGATGACCAATCCGAAGCTTCTCATTCTCGACGAGGCGACCGAAGGACTGGCACCGGTGATCCGTCAGGACATCTGGGCCGCAATCCGCACGTTGAAGCAGGAGGGCCTGTCGATCCTGGTGGTCGACAAGACTTTGTCGGAACTGCTTCCCGTCGCGGACAAATGCGTCATTCTGGAAAACGGCCAGTCCGTTTGGACCGGCAAGCCGGGAGACATCACGGAGAGTATCCGGGACCAGTATCTGGGTGTCTGAAGCGCGGGCTATCAGGGCATGCGGCGCGTCGGTTCAGTCTAAGGCGCCGTCCAGCTCGTCCGTCGCCGCAAAACGTGTGAGAGCCGCAGTCTTGATTTCGCTGATATGCGAAAAGAGGCTGGACAGCACCGCCGGATCCATGTCGCGCATCAGTTCCTTCAGCCAGCTTTCATGCGCATGGGCCATGTGCTCGAATTCACTCCGGCCCTGATCCGTCAGCCGGGCAACCGTCACCCGGCGGTCTTCCCGCAGGCGTTCACGCACCAGAAGGCCGTCCGTCTCAAGCCGCTCGACCAGGCCGGTGATATTACCATTGGTGACCATTGTGCGCTGGGAGAGATCGCCCAGTCTCAGGCCTTCCGGTTCCCGGTGCAGTTGGGCCAGGACGTCGAATTGCGGCAGTGTGACGTTGAATTCGATGCGCAGGCGGCGCCTCAATTCCTGTGAAATCAGCTTCGTGGTCGACAAGAGACGCAGCCAAAGGCGCAGCTCCATCTTGCCATCCCCCTGCACATCACCTGCCGCCAGTTCCAGATCATTCAGCATCGCATATCCCTTTGCCTGCAATGCATTGCGGATAAACCGGCTCCGGAGTCAAGCAATTTGCCCTTCGGGCAGGTCAGGTTTGAGCAGCGGCGTTTGTCCAGCCCCGAAATTCACCTCAGGCAATCCGATAGGGATTGACACGGGCGAAAATCAAATTACTTTAAACTTAAAATAATTAAGACTCCAACAGTTTCCGAGGGAATGGCAATGCGCATCGTTTGCATCGGCGGCGGCCCGGCAGGCCTCTATTTCGGACTTCTGATGAAGAAGCTCCATCCAGAGCACGACATCACCGTTGTCGAGCGGAACCGGCCCTATGACACCTTCGGCTGGGGCGTGGTGTTTTCCGATGCCACGATGGAGGCTATGCGCGCTTGGGACGCTGAAAGCGCCGCGGAAATCCAGCAGTCTTTCAACCACTGGGACGATATCGAGGTTCTGTTCAAGGGCACCCGTCAGCGCACCACCGGTCATGGCTTTGTCGGCATCGGCCGCAAGAAGCTGCTGAACATCCTGCAATCCCGGTGCGAAGCGCTCGGCGTCAAGCTTCAGTTTGAAACCGATGTGGAGAGCGATCTCGAATTCCCGGATGCCGATCTCATCATCGCATCCGACGGCGTGAACTCGCGCATTCGCAACCGCTATGAAGAGGTGTTCCAGCCTGATCTGGTCGTCCGGCCGAACCGCTACATCTGGCTGGGCACGGACAAACTCTTCGACGCCTTTACCTTCGATTTCCGTAAAACCGAGCATGGCTGGTTCCAGGCTCATATCTACAAGTTCGACGACACCACCTCGACCTTCATCATCGAGACCACCGAAGAGGCCTATCAGGCCCACGGCCTGGGCGAGATGGACCAGCAGGAGTCCATCGGTTTCTGCGAGGATCTCTTTTCCGAGGTTCTCGAAGGCGTGCCTCTGCGCAGCAATGCCCGCCATATGCGCGGCTCTGCCTGGCTAAACTTCCAGCGGCTGATTTGCGGCAAGTGGAGCCATTTCAACGGCAATTCCCACGTGGTTCTGATGGGTGATGCCGCTCACACAGCGCACTTCGCTATCGGTTCGGGCACGAAGCTCGCCATTGATGATGCCATCGAGCTGACCAACCAGTTCCAGAAGTTCGGCCATGACCGGGAGAAGATCCCGGCAGTTCTCGATGCCTATGAGGAAATCCGCAGGATCGATGTGGCGCGCATTCAGAACGCTGCCCGCAACGCCATGGAATGGTTCGAAGTTGTCGGCCACCGTTATGCGGACACGATGGAGCCGGAACAGTTCATGTACTCCATGCTGACACGCTCCCAGCGTATCAGCCATGAGAACCTGCGCCTGCGCGACAAGGCCTGGCTGGAAGGCTATGAGCGCTGGTTTGCCAGCAAGTCGGGCCTGAACACCGCGGAAGGCGAACGCTGCCTGCCGCCCATGTTCACGCCCTACACATTGCGCGGCGTGACCTTGCCTAACCGCATCGTCGTCTCACCCATGGCCATGTATTCGGCCAAGGACGGTGTTCTGGATGACTTCCACCTCGTCCATCTGGGCAGCCGCGCCCTTGGCGGCGCCGGCCTCGTCTTTGGGGAAATGACCTGCGTGTCTCCCGATGCCCGGATCACGCCGGGCTGTCTGGGCCTATGGAACGACGACCAGATCGAAGGCTGGAAGCGTCTGGCGGACTTCGTTCACACCAACAGCCGCGCCAAGCTTGGCATCCAGCTTGGCCATGCAGGCCGCAAGGGCGCGACCAAGCTGGCATGGGAGGGCATAGATCAACCGCTTGAGGAAGGCGGCTGGCCGCTTCTCTCCGCGTCTGCCCTGCCCTATCTGCCGAACAGCCAGGCACCGAAGGCGATGGACCGGGCTGACATGGACCGGGTCCGCGATGATTTCGTGGCCGCGGCAAGACGGGCAGAGGCGGCCGGTGCCGACTGGCTCGAGTTCCATTGCGCCCACGGCTATCTGCTGTCGAGCTTCCTGTCGCCGCTGACAAACTTGCGCGACGACGAATACGGTGGCAGCCATGAAAACCGCGCCCGCTATCCGCTGGAGGTCTTCCGCGCCATCCGCGCTGTCTGGCCGCAGGACAAGCCGATTTCCGTGCGCCTGTCCTGCCACGACTGGTTCGAAGGCGGCAACACGCCGGAGGACGCGGCGATCTTCGCTGCCATGTTCAAGGACGCCGGAGCGGATTTGATCGACTGCTCGTCCGGCCAGGTCTGGAAGGGGGAAAAGCCAGTCTATGGCCGTCTGTTCCAGACGCCCTTCTCTGACAAGATCCGTAACGAGATCCAGATCCCGACCATTGCGGTCGGAGCGATTTCCGAGGCAGACCACGCCAATTCCGTCATTGCGGCGGGCCGCGCCGATCTGTGCGCTGTCGCCCGCCCGCATCTGGCCGACCCGGCCTGGACACTGCACGAAGCTGCAAAGATCGGCCTGACCAGTGTTCCCTGGCCCAAGCAGTATGTTTCCGGCAAGGGGCAGTTTGAAACCAACCTGGCCCGTGCGGCCGCAGCAGCTCAGTGAGGCGGACGTGGACCAGGTCTCTCCCTCTCAGCATGTGCTGATCACAGGTGCCGGAAGCGGCATCGGGGCAGCTATTGCCCGCCGGTTTGCTGCCAGCGGTGCGAATGTCTCGCTGGCAGGCCGCCGCAGCGCGCCGCTTGAAGCGCTCGCGGATGAGCTTGGCGCCTGTGCTCTGGCGGTATCAAGCTTCGACGTAACCGATCCGGCCGCAATCCAAAGCGGTCTGGCGGCAGCGCGCGAAGCCTTCGGCCCCGTCACGATCCTCGTCAACAACGCTGGCGAGGCGCCCAGCGCGCCGTTTGAAAAAACCAGCCTGGAGCTCTGGAACCATGTGCTCGCCGTCGATCTGACCGGGGTCTTCAATGTCACCCAGGCCGTTCTGCCGGACCTGAAGGCAAGCGGGCAGCCCGCACGGATCATCAACATCGCCTCGACGGCGGGCCTCACCGGCTATGCTTATGTCTCCGCCTATTGCGCGGCCAAGCATGGCGTTATTGGCCTGACCCGCGCCTTGGCGCTCGAACTGGCGAAGACCCGCGTCACCGTCAACGCGGTCTGTCCCGGTTTCACCGACACCCCGATCCTCACCAGCGCGATCGATGCCATCACCGCCAAAACGGGCCGGAGCCGGGACGAAACCCTGGCCGAATTCACCAAGCACAACCCGCAAGGGCGGCTGATCCGGCCGGAGGAAGTGGCGAGCACGGTTGCCTGGCTTGCCAGCCCCGATGCGGGATCGATCACAGGCCAGGCCATCGCGGTGGCTGGCGGTGAAATTCAGGCGGGCTGACGGCCCAAAGACAAGACAACAAGCAGGGAGAGGCAGAATGCCCTTCACCATTTCGAAGCCGATGCGTTTCGGCGACTGCGACCTGACTGGAATTGCCTATCATCCGGCCTATCTGTCGATGCTGGTCGACGTCAACGAAGCCATGTTCGCCTCGTTCGGCATCACGTGGCAGGAGATCATGTTCGAGCGCAAGCTTGGCCTCCCGACGGTGACGATGAACCTCCATTTCGTGAAGCCTGCCGTCTATGGCGACACCTTGGATTTTGCCGTCCATGTGCGCTCCATCGGCCGCTCTTCTCTCGATCTTGAAACCGAGGTCCGTGTGCGCGGCGACATCATCTGGACGGTCCGCCAGCGCATCGTCCTGACATCCACCGAAGACCACAAGTCCCGCGCATGGCCCGATGACATCCGGGCGGGTCTGTCACGCTATCTGGAGCCCAAAGATGAAGCATGAAATCATTCAGCCCGATGGCTGGGCAAAGCCGGTTGGCTATTCCAACGGCATCAGCGCTAGGGGCCGTATTGTCCAGGTTGGCGGCCAGATCGGCTGGGATGCAGACTGCCAGTTTCATTCCGATGACTTCGTGGATCAGGTCCGCCAGACATTGATCAATATCGTCAGCGTTCTGGAAGCGGCGGGCGCAAAGCCCGAGCACCTGATCCAGATGACCTGGTACTTCACCGACCGCGAGGCCTACAAATCCAGCCTCAAGGACATTGGCTCGGTCTACCGCGACATCATCGGCCGGCATTTCCCACCCATGGCCGCCGTACAGGTGGTCGCCCTGATGGAAGACCGGGCCAAGGTCGAAATCCAGGCCCTCGCTGTCGTTCCCGATTGATCCGGATACCCTTGCCGCGTCCAGCTCCCTGACCGCGGTTCATGTCATAAGTGGAGGAAATCATGACTGAGAAAGTGATGCCCGTCGTAACCCGCAAGGGTCAGGAAGATCAGCAGACCGGCCAGTCCGGCGGCTGCGTGCGTATCAGCGGCGTCGGCCCGCAGCACACTCCGGCCACCCGCATCTGGTTCGGCAAGGTCTCCAACGAACCGGGATACCGCTCCCTGCCGCACCACCACGGTGAAGCCGAAACCGGCGGCTATGTGCTGAAGGGCAAGGGCCGCATCTATTTTGGCGAGAACTGGTCCGAGTTTCTCGACATGGAAGAGGGCGACTTCATTTTCGTGCCGCCGAACTGGCCGCATATCGAAGTGAATATGTCGACCACGGAAGAGCTGGTCTGGCTGACCACCCGCACTCCGGACAATATCGTCGTCAACCTGCCTGACGTGGACGATTCCATTCTCACCGGTTTCCGGCGCGCTTGATGAAACTCCTTCGCCATGGCCCGGCGGGCGCCGAAAAGCCCGCCCTCCTCGACGGCTCCGGCAAGGTCCGCGACCTTTCTGGAATCGTTTCCGACATTGCCGGCACCGTGCTTGGCGATGCAGAACTGGACAAGCTGCGGGCGCTTGATCCGGCAAGCCTGCCGGTCATCGAACCCGAGCGCATCGGCCCCTGCGCTGGCGGCACCGGCAAGTTCATCTGCGTCGGCCTCAACTATGCGGACCATGCCAGGGAAACGGGCAAGGCCCCGCCGGAAGAGCCGATCCTGTTCATGAAGGCCACCAGCGCGATCTGCGGCCCGAATGACGCGGTTGAGATTCCCCGCGGCTCGAAGAAGACCGACTGGGAAGTGGAACTGGGCGTCATCATCGGCAAGCGCGCCAAATATGTCAGCGAGACCGATGCCCTGTCCCATGTGGCGGGCTATTGCGTGATCAACGACGTATCGGAACGGGCCTTCCAGTCCGAGCGCGGCGGCCAGTGGACCAAGGGCAAGAGCCACGACACGTTCGGCCCGACCGGCCCCTGGCTTGTGACCCGTGACGAGGTGCCCGATCCCCAAAACCTCCGCCTCTGGCTTGAAGTGGACGGAGTACGCCGTCAGGACGGCTCGACCGCGACCATGATCTTCGGCGTGGCCCATCTGGTGAGCTACATCAGCCAGTTCATGACTCTGGAGCCGGGCGACATCATCGCCACCGGTACACCGCCAGGCGTCGGCATGGGCATCAAGCCGGAACCGGTGTTCCTGAAGGCTGGTCAGGTGATCACCCTCGGCATTGATGGTCTGGGCACCCAGAGCCAGACCACAGTCGCAGCGGGAGACTGAACATGAGCGACCTCACAGGCAAACTCGCGATCGTGACCGGCAGCGCCCGCGGACAGGGAGAGGCGGAAGTCCGCCTCCTGTCTTCCAGGGGCGCAGCGGTCATCATCGCCGACGTGCTGACCGAAGAAGGCGAATCGCTTGAGAAAGAGCTTCAGGCGGCAGGGCGGGAAGTCCGGTTCATCCGGCTTGATGTCTGCGACGCGGCCAGCTGGCAGGCTGTCATCGACCTTGCCAGAGACTGGAAGGGGCGTCTTGATATCCTCGTCAACAACGCCGGGATCATCAACCGCACCCTGATCGGCACCACCTCTCTGGAAGCCTTCGAGAGGGTGATGAAGGTCAACCTGTCCGGCGCGTTTCTGGGCATTCAGTCGGCAACCGGCCTGATGGCGGAAAGCGGCGGCGGATCGATCGTCAACATCGCGTCCAACAGCGGCTATTCCGGTCACTACGACCCGGCCTATACCTCCAGCAAATGGGCGCTGCGCGGCTTGACCAAGACTGCCGCCATGGAGCTGGTGTCGAAGAACATCCGCGTCAATGCGGTCTGCCCCGGCCTTGTGGTCACCGGCCTCAATGCGTCGTCGCCGCATCTGAAGCCAATGATCGAAATGACGCCGATGAAGCGGAGCGGCAAGCCGGAGGAGATCGCGGAGCTGGTGCTGTTCCTCGCCTCCGATGCCTCGAGCTTCATCACCGGCGAGGATTTCGTCATTGATGGCGGCTTTACAGCTGGTGCCGCTTACCGGGGCGTTGCGGAACGGACCGGCATCTATTCGGCATGACACATTGTCCAGGGTCTCCCCTGGGCAGCCCCTCTTGCCTCTACTGACCTGCAGCCAGTGACACGCCCCGGCTCCCGCCACATCAAGACCAGCCAATCACAGCGCCCGTTCGCCAAAACAAAACGTATGTGTTGTCAAAACTGTATGCGGCTCCCCCCGGCGGGTGGTTTCGTATAGCACTGGTCGGTGGGCGTCGTCGCGGCTTATGAGCGCTTCATTTTTGGGAGGGGGCTGATGGCGCAAGCCGCAAGGCTGCGCTTTCGCTGAGCGCGGCCGCCAGTTTTGGCTGTCCGCCCTTGTGTTTTGTCCGGCTACAATTGGAGTGTATTTGCCGTTTTCGCTGCATTCCAGCGTTTGGATGCATTGACGGGACTTGAACGCGTTTAGCCCCGCTGTTTTGCGAGGCTTGTTGTATTATTTTTTGGTGTATTTTGGTTGCGGGGGCAGGATTTGAACCTGCGACCTTCAGGTTATGAGCCTGACGAG
>NZ_JACYXI010000006.1 GCF_014842915.1 Roseibium litorale
GCTTCCTTGTCTTAAAGATCAGCGTACCTGCGTAACTCTTACTCCAAACCCCAACCTTCCGGTCAGAGCCTCGCAAGAACAACGCCGTCCACGCTTCCCTTCCTTCAAATCCTAATTGTCAAAGAACATTCGCCAGTGGCGAATTCGCTGCCTTGGCAGCAAAAACCGAAACGAAACCCGTTGCCCGAGAGGGGCACCAACGTCTCTGGTGTCCGGTAGAACCGACAGTGTCTGGCGCCGTGTTGTCCGCAGCGCCGCCGTCGATGGAGCGGTTTATACGCAGCACCCCTCGATGAGTCAACACGGTTCGTCAAAAAAGATTCACACAGGCTGTTTCACCGCTAAAACCCTCAGTTTTTTGCGGTTTTTCGATCCCGGATTCGCTCTGAAAGAGCCTTTTCCAGATCAAATCCGGGGTATTTTTCTCATTCTGAGCAAACTTTACGCGTGCCGTTTTTATTAGCTGCCGAATAACCCCTCAGCCTCTTTACCGGGCTTCCCGGCAGAAACCCTGAGGTTTGACGCTCGGCTGCTCATTTGCCAGACCCTCAGAAGCCTGTCTTGCCCCTGTGAATTGTTCTGGCTGACCGCATTTCGCGCTCAAAAGCCGTCTTCCCGCGCTTAGCCAGACCCACGCCATGAGCTAGTCTATAGACAACCTGCTTATGCTTGCTGCCCGCACACCACCAGCGCGTCGCAGCTTTCGCCTTTTCATGGGACAGCCCCCTCTCCCGCCTGGACGCCCCGTGCCCGGCCAACCTGTGGGGCAATCTGTCTGGGCAATTCCCATCACATCTGCCGGGTTAACCCGCCTTCGCCCCAATCTTGCCCGATTGGTTTCAGAAGGAGACGAAGGTAGTAAGGCGTTTCATCACGTCTCTGTCAGACCTTTCGTTTGACCTTTCGGACAACAGGCGGCATTTTCGGCCAGTCCTGTATAAAGTGGCGTATAAGATAAGGCAGTTCAGGCCTGATGCATTTCGGTCCATTCCACACGCATGCACATCAAACAGTCGATCTGGGTGACGAAGCTCCGCTCGTCGTTCAGGACGGGCGCAATGCGTTGCCGGACCGGCGCAAGGTTTCTGTCCGCTGGCTAACGGGAACTGTCCTGACCGGCATCACATCCGTCGTGCTCATGGGCGGGGCATTGATGGCTGCTTTGGATGGTCAATACAGCGTCACCGCGGCCACCCTGCCTGACCAGAACGACTTCAGCATTGGCATTGAAGGTGTTTCCGTTTCGGGCACAAAGGGCGACCGCATCGCCCGGGCCGCTGCGGAATATGCCAACAAGCAAATCATCCCGGTCAATGTGGTCACCAAAAACGGCGACAAGGAGCTGATCAAGGTCCGCGCTTACTCTCTGGTCACATCAAGTCTTGCCACCCGCAAGAGCGCCGAGTTCAGCCAGGATATTCCGCCCTTCAATCCTCTGAACATGTTCTCTGACGTGCAGACCGTTCCCGCAGTGTCCAGCGCCGAGCCGGTTTTCTCCGATTCCGTCTATGGCGCGAAGGTTGAAGGCGAAGTCAGCATCTCGCTGACCAGCTTCCCGGCTGATAGCGATCTGATCGATGCGTCGGCTACGCCGGATGAACCGGTCATCGAGCGCCGCGTCCGGCAGGCCGCCCGGTTCCTGGCCGTAAACTCCGTCGATATGGCGGCCCGCACCATTGTCGACCCCGCCCGGTTCGACTTCAATCTGGCACGCCAGCCTGAATTCGCCCGCCTTGCCGTCCGGATTACCCCGGAAAACGTCTCCTTTGTCTCCAAGCAGGACGACGACACCCGTCACCTTGGGATGGATGAAAAGATCGTCCCCATTTCCGAGGAAAGCGATCTCTTCGATGTCTTGCGGGACAATGACGTTCCGGAGGAAGAGTCCGAGCAGATCCGGACAGCCTTCCAGAAGACGGCAGGGGTCACGCTTCTCGAGCCAGGCTACCGTCTGCGCATTGCGTTCCAGCAATCCGCAGACGAAGACGGCCGCTCGCAGCCTGAACGGGTCAGTCTCTACGAGGACACAGATCACAAGGCGACGGTCGCCCGTACGGATACCGGCAGCTATGTCCAGGCCAAGGCTCCGGCAAACTTCCTGCCCGACGCCTTTGCCGAGGCGGACCGGGTTTCCTATGGCGGGCAGACACCTGCTCTTTACGACAGCATCTACCAGACTGCGCTCGAGCAGGACATCAGCAAGCCGGTTATCGAAGAGCTGATCCGCGTTTTCTCCTTCGACGTCGACTTCAACTCCCGCGTCCAGCCGGGCGACTCCCTGGAAGTGCTCTATGCGGATGACGCAGGCTCTGCGAGCGGTGAAGTGCTCTATGCCGCCCTGAACACCGGTTCCAGCACGCGGCGGTTTTACCGCTTCCGCACCCCGGACGATGGCACCATCGACTATTATGACGCCAACGGACAGAGCGCGAAAAAATTCCTGATGCGCAAACCGCTCTCCGGCGGACGTTTCCGCTCGGGCTTCGGCATGCGCCGCCATCCCATCCACAAATATGCCAAGATGCACACCGGCGTTGACTGGGCAGCCCCCCGTGGAACGCCGGTCATGGCAGCAGGCAATGGCACGGTCATCAAGGCGGGCTGGTCTTCAGGCTATGGCCAGCGCATCGAAGTGCGCCATGCCAATGGCTACACCACCACCTACAATCACCTGTCCGGCTTTGCACAAGGTCTGGCCGCAGGCCAGAGCGTTCATCAGGGGCAGATCATCGGATACATCGGCTCCACCGGCCTCTCCACCGGCCCGCACCTGCACTATGAGGTCATGGTCAACGACCGCTATGTGGACCCGATGCGCATCCGGCTTCCCCGTGGCCGGGTTCTGGACGGGCAGATGCTGGCAACGTTCGAGACCGAGCGCCAGCGGATCGACAGCCTGTTGGACAAGGCACGCCGCCCGGCTCGGGTTGCCTCGGCTCAATAAGCCAGCAGAAAACGAAACCTCCCGAAACAGAAAAGCCCCGGAGCGACTGCCCCGGGGCTTTTGATTTTAAGCACGTCCACGGACTACGGTTCCGGGATCAGGCAGCCTTTGCGGCTCCCTGAGCGACCTGGAAGATCAGCCGGTCTGTTCCGGCGGAAACCGTGATGGTCTGACCGTCCGAGATTTCCCCCGCGAGCAGCTTTTCTGCCAGCGGATCCTGAACGTCCTTCTGGATCACCCGCTTCAGCGGCCGGGCACCATAGGCCGGATCGTAACCCTTCTGGGCCAGCCAGCCGAGGGCCTCGTCATCCAGCTCCAGCTCGATCTTGCGGTCGGCAAGCAGGGTCTTGAGACGCTGCAGCTGGATCGTGACGATGGCCGCCATCTGCGAGCGTTGCAGCCGGTGGAACAGAACGATCTCATCCAGCCGGTTGAGGAACTCCGGCCGGAAATGGGAGCGCACAGCTTCCATGACCTCGCCGCGCACCGCATCCGTGTCCTCGCCTTCCGGCTGACTGACAAGATACTCGGCCCCCAGGTTGGACGTCATGATGATCAGCGTGTTGCGGAAGTCCACGGTACGGCCCTGACCATCGGTCAGGCGGCCATCATCCAGAACCTGCAGCAGCACGTTGAACACGTCGCTATGCGCCTTCTCGATCTCGTCGAACAGCACGACCTGATAAGGCCTGCGGCGGACGGCTTCGGTCAAAGACCCACCCTCCTCGTAGCCAACATAGCCCGGAGGCGCACCGATCAGACGGGCAACGGAGTGCTTCTCCATGTATTCGGACATATCGATGCGCACCATCGCCGTGTCGTCGTCAAAGAGAAAGCTCGCCAGCGCCTTGGTCAGCTCGGTCTTGCCGACCCCGGTTGGCCCGAGGAACATGAACGAGCCGATCGGGCGGTTGGGATCTTGAAGACCGGCACGGGCGCGGCGGACCGCCGTTGCCACCGCATGAATGGCTTCCGCCTGGCCGACAACGCGGCCGGACAGAAGGTCTTCCATCTGCAACAGCTTTTCCCGCTCGCCTTCCAGCATCCGGTCGACCGGGATACCGGTCCATTTGGAAACGACCTGCGCCACATGGGAAGACGTCACGGCTTCATCCAGCATGGATCCGCCGTCGGAATTGGCTTCGGCTTCCTGAAGCTGGCGTTCCAGATCAGGCACCACGCCATAGGCCAGCTCGCCGGCTTTCGCCAGATCCCCGCGCCGCTGCGCGATTTCCAGATCGGTCCGGGCCTGTTCAAGCTGTTCCTTGATCTTCTGCTCAAGATTCAGCTTGTCCTTCTCGCCCTGCCAGCGGCTGGTCAGAGCATCGGATTCCTCTTCCAGGTCCGAGAGCTCTTTCTCCAGCTTCGCCAGCCGGTCTTTGGCTGCGGGATCTTCTTCCTTCTTCAAGGCTTCCCGTTCGATCTTGAGCTGAATGACCCTGCGGTCCAGTTCATCCAGCTCTTCCGGCTTGCTGTCGACCTGCATACGCAGACGGCTCGCGGCCTCATCGACAAGGTCGATCGCCTTGTCCGGCAGGAACCGGTCCGTGATGTAGCGGTTCGACAGGGTGGCCGCAGATACAATCGCCGAGTCGGTGATCCGGACCCCATGATGGAGCTCGTACTTTTCCTTGAGACCGCGCAGGATCGAGATCGTATCTTCGACCGTCGGCTCACTGACGAACACGGGCTGAAAGCGGCGGGCAAGTGCCGCATCCTTTTCCACGTGCTTGCGGTACTCATCCAGCGTGGTTGCACCAACGCAGTGCAGCTCGCCCCTGGCAAGTGCCGGCTTCAGCAGGTTGGACGCATCCATGGCACCATCGGCCTTGCCTGCGCCGACCAGCGTGTGCATCTCGTCGATGAAGAGCACAATGCCGCCGGCTGCAGCCTGAACCTCGGACAGGATGCCCTTCAGGCGTTCCTCGAACTCGCCACGATATTTCGCCCCTGCGATCAGGGAGCCCATGTCGAGCGCAAGAAGCTTCTTGTCCTTGAGCGATTCCGGCACATCGCCGTTAATGATGCGCAAGGCAAGGCCTTCGGCGATGGCGGTCTTGCCAACGCCCGGCTCACCAATCAGGACGGGGTTGTTCTTGGTCCGGCGGGACAGAACCTGAATTGTGCGGCGGATTTCCTCGTCGCGGCCGATCACAGGGTCCAGTTTGCCTTCGCGGGCGGCCTGAGTCAGGTCGCGGGCATATTTCTTGAGTGCGTCATACTGGTTCTCGGCTGTGGCGCTGTCTGCCGTCCGGCCCTGACGCAGCGAATTAATCGCCTCATTCAGGCCGTTGGGTGTAACACCGGCCTTCGCCAGAAGCTTTCCGGTTTCGCCTTCCTGATCCATGGCGAGAGCCAGGAGAAGGCGTTCGACAGTGACGAAACTATCGCCAGCCTTTTCCGCGATCTTCTGAGCCTGATCGAGTACCCGTGCCGTGCCGGGAGCAAGATAGAGCTGACCTGCCCCACCGCTCACCTTCGGCATCTTGTCCAGAAGCCGTTCGACTTCGGCCTTCGCCAGATTGGGCTGGCCACCGGCGCGTTCGATCAAGCCACTTGCGAGACCTTCCGGGTCATCCAGCAGAACCTTCAGAATGTGCTCCGGGGCAAATTGCTGATGCCCGCGTCCAAGTGCATGAGTTTGGGCGGATTGAATGAATCCGCGTGCGCGTTCCGTGTATTTTTCAAAGTTCATAACTGACCTCCACTCCGCCCTTCCACCCGAAGCATGGAGAGCGTTCCGGATTCCGGGCCTTCTTGGCGTGAAGCACCCGGGCGGCCTTCTTGAGCGCCGCACTCCCGATATAGTGTTGCAAATTGAACACAAAAGGGGTCTGGAGAAAATTCCGGATTAATCCGTAAACTCCCGCTCTACCGGACAGCAAAACGGCGCCACATGGGCGCCGTTTCGTCTCATTCATTTTTTAAGGAGCGCTACACGGCTTCATTCGCCTGCGGCAGCGACTTCCTTGGGAGCACCCTCTTCCGCTTTCGGCTTGCGCGGACGAGGCGTCCGGCGGGGCTTCGGCTTTGCGGGCGCATCCTCATCTGCGGCAACGGCCTCAACCTGCTCCACGGGAGCAGCGGCTTCCGCCGCGGCTGTTGCGCCATCCTCGGCATCGTTACGGCGGACACCACGGCCGCGGGTTCCACGCGGACGGCGGCGCGGCTTGTCATCCTCACCGCTTTCGTCGCCAGCGCGGGCCGCATGGCCATTGACCTGCCCGGAGGCATCGATCAGCGGCATGTCGTCGATAAACGGCTGAGGACTGTCCTCACCAACCATATCCGGTTGAGTGAAGCGTTCGCCTGAATCCCCACGGTCATGCCGCGGCTGACGCTCTGCACGCTCAACCCGTTCTGGACGATCGGGACGTTCACGCCGCTCCTGCCGCTCTGCGCGTTCGGGACGGTCACCACCATTCCGATCGAACCGCTCGGGCCGTTCAAAGCGCTCACGGTTCTCGGACACGGTCTGGGCCGGATAGTCCTGCCCGTCCTCATCCTCACCGAGGCTGGACTGCAGCACCGGCTGCATGTTCCCCTGGGCGGCAGCAACAATGCGCAGATAGTGCTCAGCGTGCTGGAAATAGTTCTCGGACATGATCCTGTCACCGGATGCTTGCGCATCCCGGGCGAGCTGCTGATACTTCTCCGCGACGTGCAGGGCTGTACCACGGATTTTCACATCCGGACCGTTGGATTCATAGGTCCTGCTCAGCGGATTAGGACCCTTCCGGCTCCGTCCGCGCATGCGCTGCTGTTTGCTCTGATTACCTGGTCTCATCCTGCCGTTTTCTCTTAAGGAACGGCGACCAGCTTAACGCTGGCCCAAAATCGGAATTACCTAATACCGACACGAAAACTGCCGAAACCAACCGTGAAGGTCAGCGGCTGTCGACCGTACTGGGTTGTTCGAAATACATCGGGCCGTTCTCCAGCCGATGCAATCGCCATGTTCTGCGACAGTCCGAAAGTCCGGATGGTCCGTCTTAACAACGGTTTCCAAAACGCGCTTGAAGCGTTTGTCCCCACGTTGCCGGAAAGGCATGCCCCGCTAAACGCTGATCACATTACTCCGGTCTCGGCGAGGTGAACCTAACCGGTTCGGCTTGGTTTTCCAAGCGATTTTTCACGTCAAGCTTAAATCGGCCCGTTCAAGGGCCAACGGCCCAGCACAACCCGGTCTTTGGCGCCAAGATCCTGAATGATTTCAATGTCCAAAAAACCAGCAGAGGACAGAAGATCACACACTTCCCGCCCCTGGTCATAGCCGATTTCAAAGCCGATTCGGCCTCCCGGCTTAAGTAGATCAGCTGCTTGGCGGGTCAGGATCCGGTAGGCTCTCAGGCCATCCTCCCCCCCATCCAGCGCCAGCACCGGATCGTGATCGCGCACATCCCGATCGAGGCCGGCGATAACGCTGGAGCGGATATAAGGAGGATTACTTATCAGCCAATCCAGTCCACCGGAGAGCATGCTGGCATAGTCCGCACAGACCGGATGGAACCGGTCCGAAACCCCGTGCCGGGCAGCATTTGCAGCCGCGCAATTCAGCGCTTCCTGGGACAAGTCCACAGCGTCGCACACCGCCTGCGGCAATTCCTTCAGCAACGAAACGGCAATCGCACCGGTTCCCGTTCCAATATCCGCCATCCGCAGAGGCTGATAGGACGGCGAGCGGGCAAGCACCGCCTCAACCAGAATTTCCGTATCCGGCCGGGGCTCCAGCGTTGCCTCGTTCAGGTCAAAACGCAGCCCCCAGAACTCCCGCCAGCCGAGCAGCCGGCCCACAGGCACGCCCTCAGCCCTCCGATCGGCAAGGGCAAGAACCTGCGCCGCTGTCTCCAGCTGAACGTCCTCATCCGCCTTCAGAATGACATCAGAAACCGACAGGTCCAGAACCCCCGACACAAGAAGCCGGGCCTCCAGATCAGCCAGCTCATTGCCAGCTGCCCGCAACTTACCCCGCGCTTCGCGCAAGAGGTCACCAAGCCGCATGGCTTACGCCTCTTCCGCCGCCAGCAGTGCTGCCTGATAATCCATGATCAGCGCCTCGATCACCTCGTGCAGCGCCTCCCCGGACAAGATCTGCTCCAGCTTGTAGAGGGTCAGCCCAATCCGGTGATCAGTCACCCGCCCTTGAGGGAAATTATAGGTCCGGATGCGCTCAGACCGGTCACCCGAGCCGACCTGAAGACGGCGGGCCTCTGTCCGTTCGCTCGCCGCGCGCTCACGCTCTGCGTCATAAATACGGGCTCTGAGCAGCTGCATGGCCCTGGCCTTGTTCTTGTGCTGGGAGCGCTCGTCCTGAACCGCAACCACAATCCCGGTCGGCAAGTGGGTGATCCGGACGGCGGAGTCCGTGGTGTTGACGTGCTGCCCGCCTGCGCCGGAGGCACGGTAGGTATCGATCCTCAGATCGCCGTCATTGATGTCAATATCCACGTCTTCGGCCTGCGGCAACACGGCAACAGTCGCCGCAGAGGTGTGAATACGCCCGCCAGATTCCGTCGCAGGAACACGCTGTACCCGGTGAACGCCGGATTCGAATTTCATGCGCGCAAAGACGTTCTCACCTGATACAGAAGCGATGATTTCCTTATAGCCGCCCACTTCCCCTTCGCTGGCGGAAAGCACTTCGACTTTCCATCCCTGCAATTCGGCGAAGCGCTGGTACATGCGGAAGAGATCGCCGGCAAAGAGCGCGGCTTCGTCCCCGCCCGTTCCGGCACGCACTTCCAGAATGGCATCATTGGCATCCGCAGCGTCCTTGGGCAGAAGGCCGATACGGACTTCCTGGCTGAGAGCTTCAAGCCGCTCCTCAAGCTCCTCTACCTCGGCTTCTGCCAATTCACGCATGTCCCGGTCGGTCTTAGAATCCGCCAGGAGCATCTTCGCCTCGGCCAGGTCGTCCTGCGCCTTCAGCAGCTCACGCACCTTGAGGATGAAAGGCTCCAGAGAGGCATATTCCCGGGACAGTTTCACATAGGTGCCCGGGTCCGGGTTGGCCGACATCCGGTGCTCGATTTCGGAAAACCGGGCAAGCAACGTGTCAAGCTTGTTACGCGCCAGCATAAGCGCAGTCTCCTTCTGCCTGCGATCAGGCAAACCTGTCATATGAGCTAAAGCGCAACGTCCATTTCAGCGGCGAAGCGCTTCAGGAAATCACGGATGTCGCCTTCCGGATGCCCCGGTTCAAGACGCGGCAAAAGACGCGCAGTCAGACGACCCGCATCCAGTGTTCTCAGCATGGCTTTCACAGGGCCGAGTGAAGCAGGCGACATGGAAAGATCGCGGAAGCCCAGGCCAATCAGAGCCATGGCTTCAAGCGGCTTGCCCGCAAGCTCACCGCACAAGGTAACAGGCACATGGGCAGCCCCGGCCTTGTCGACAATCCGCTTGAGCGCCCGCAGGAACGCGAGGCTCAAGGGGTCGAACCGGTCGGCAACACGGGTATTGCCCCGGTCGACGGCACAGAAGAACTGGAACAGATCGTTGGAGCCGACGGAAATGAAGTCTACCTCGTGCATCAGTTCGTCCAACTGAAACAGCAAGGAGGGAACTTCGACCATGACACCAAGCCGGATCTTGTCCGGTACGCCATGGCCGTGACGACGCAAATGCTTGAGTTCCTTTTCCACCAGACCGCGGGCGAGAAGAAACTCGTCGACCTCGGCGACCATCGGGAACATCAGCTTCAGATCGCGTCCGGCAGCCGCCATCAGCAACGCGCGGATCTGTGTGCGCAGCAATCCCGGACGGTCCAGCCCGAGCCGCAGGGCCCGCCAGCCCATCGCCGGGTTCTCTTCCTGAATGGAACGCAGATAGGGCAGCACCTTGTCGCCGCCAATGTCCAGCGAGCGGAAAGTGACCGGCTTGCCGTCGGCAGCCGCCAGCACCTGCTCATATTGCGCCCTTTGTTCCTTCATCCGCGGAAAGGAAGACGCCAGCATGAACTGCAATTCGGTCCTGAACAAACCGACGCCTGCCGCACCTGCTTCCACCAGATGAGGAAGATCGACCAGCAGACCGGCATTCATCTGCAAGGAAATCTCGACGCCGTCCTTGGTCACGGACGGCTTGTTGCGAAGCCGGCGGTACTGAGCCTGCCTGCGGGCCCGGAACCGGACCTTCTCGGCAAAAGCGTTCTGCACATCCTGCGCCGGGCGCAGATAAACTTCCCCGGCATCACCATCAACGATGACGGCGTCTCCGGCGTCGGCCAGACTGACGATGTCATGGAGCTGCCCGACCATCGGGATGCCCAGAGCCCGGCTGACGATGGTGATGTGGCTGGTCGGCCCGCCTTCTTCCAGAACCAGCCCGCGGATCTTGTCCCGCTCGTAGTCCAGAAGTTCAGCAGCACCCATGTTGCGCGCAACGATGATCGCATCCTGCGGCAGATCGGATGCCGCGGATCCGTGATCGCGGCCCATCAGCTCGCGGATCAGCCGGTGCGCCAGATCGTCAAGGTCATGCAGGCGTTCCCGCAGGTAAGGATCGGTCTGGCGAAGCATGCGCGCCCGCATGTCGCTCTGGACCTTTTCCACTGCCGCTTCCGCGGTCAGGCCGTTCCGGATCGCTTCTTCAATCTTGCGGATCCAGCCCTGATCGTAGGCGAACATGCGATAGGCTTCGAGCACCTCACGGTGCTCGCCCACCGCCGCAATGTCGCCGCTGGCAAGAAGATCATCGATGGACAGGCGCAGGCGGTTGATTGCTGCATGCAGACGGCTTTGCTCAGCGTCCGTATCCTCAGCAATCAGATTGGTGACAACCACACGCGGCTCATGCAGAACCACATGACCCAGACCGACGCCTTCGGCCAAGGCAACGCCCTGCGCATGAATCGGTCGGGACAGGTCAAGGCCCGTTCCCTTCTGGGAGATGGCTTCCAGCTCTCCCGCAGCGACCATTTCGGCAATCACCATTGCCGTGGTCTGAAGGGCTTCGACTTCGTCTTCCAGATAGGTCCGGTGTGACTGGTTCTGGACGACGAGAACACCCAGCGTCCGCCCGGCACGCAAGATCGGCACACCCAGGAAGGAATTGTAGGCGTCTTCGCCCGTTTCCGGCAGATAGGCAAAGGCCGGATGAGCGCGGGCGTTGGGAAGATTGAGAGGCCGCGCTTCGGCAGCGATCAAGCCGACAAGGCCCTGGCCAACGCGCAACGAGGCCCGGTGCACGGCTTCGCGCTTCAGGCCTTCGGTGGCGTAGAGCTCAAGAACACCGTCCGCGCGCAGTATATAAACCGAGCAAACCTCGGCCACCACGTTGGCCGCGATCAGGACCACGATCTTGTCGAGTCGCTCCTGCGCCTTGATCGGCTCCGCCATGACTTCGCGAAGCCGGCGGAGCAACAGGCGCGGACCGGCCAGGTTGCTGCGCATCGCCTACCCCGTCATGTCCCTGGAACCGGCTGCAGACGGTTTTCGCAACCCTCTGCAGCGAGTCGGGTCACTTACCCGTCCAATCCGTATAGCGAATGGAGAGTCCGGACCGCAAGTTCCGTGTAAGCGGAATCGATCAGCACGGAAATCTTGATCTCAGATGTGGTGATCGCACGGATGTTGATGCCCTTGGCTGCCAGGCCCCGGAAACAGTCGGCCGCGATGCCCGCATGAGAGCGCATGCCGATACCGATAACCGACACCTTCACGACGTCGGTTGCGCCTTCCAGATTCTGGAACCCGATCGCTTCACGGTTGTCTTCCAGCACCTTGATGGCGCGCTGGTAGTCCGTTTCAGGCACCGTGAAGGTAATGTCGGTGGTCTTGCCATCCGGCGAAATGTTCTGGACGATCATGTCCACATTGATGTTCGCGTCCGCCAGCGGCCCGAACACAGAATGGGCAACGCCGGGCTTGTCGGCCACATCGCGAATCGAGATCTGGGCTTCGTCCTTCGCAAAGGCGATGCCGGTAACAACTTGCTGTTCCACGAGTTCATCCTCGTCGCAAATGAGAGTACCAGGGGGGAGATCACCAGCGCCGACCTGCGGCGCATCCGGATCGTCAAAACTGGAGCGCACAAAAGTGCGGACGCCATGGACCATGGCCATCTCGACAGAGCGCACCTGAAGCACCTTCGCGCCAAGCGATGCCATTTCCAGCATTTCCTCGAAGGAAACACGGTCGAGACGCTTGGCCTTGGGAACGATACGCGGATCGGTCGTGTAGACCCCATCCACATCCGTGTAGATATCGCAGCGGTCAGCCTTGATCGCAGCAGCGATGGCCACCGCGCTGGTGTCCGAACCGCCACGGCCAAGCGTCGAGATGCGGTTGTCCGGGGCGATGCCCTGGAACCCTGCGATCACCGCGACCTGGCCACCGGAAATGCGCTCGATCAGGAAATCGGCATCGATTTCCTTGATCCGCGCAGCACCGTGGCTCTCGTCCGTCTTCAGCGGGATCTGCCATCCTTGCCAGGAACGGGCATTCACGCCCATATCCTGCAGCACGATAGCCAGGAGACCGGAGGTCACCTGCTCGCCAGAAGCGACCACTGCATCATATTCACGGGCATCATGGAGGGTGGATGCCTGACGGCACCAGTCGACCAGTTTGTTGGTCTGCCCCGCCATTGCCGACACCACGACGGCCACTTCGTTGCCGGCATCGACTTCCCGCTTCACGTGGCGTGCCACGTTGCGGATACGGTCGAGGTCGGCCACGGACGTGCCACCGAATTTCAAAACCAGTCGAGCCATTGCTGTCGTATTCTTTTCATCGAGTAACGAGGGCGCCTGCGCACCCGCCGGATCGGGCGTCACACATACATGCACTGTGCAATTGCCGCAACTGCGTGCCTTGACAAAAGACACACGACCTTGAAGGACACAGAGACAGATGGCAGCGGACAGAGTGACGGCGGCAGAGGAAAGGAACCTGCGATGAGCGAAGCGGGAAAAAAGACAGCAGGCACGGTTGACGACGCCGAAGTTGCACGCTTTTCGGCAATGGCGGCAGAATGGTGGGATCCGACCGGCAAATTCCGGCCCCTGCACAAGTTCAGCCCTGTCCGCCTTGGCTATATCAAGGAGAAAGTCAGCGCCCGGTTTGGCCGCGACCCGAATGCGGCAAACGCGTTCGAAGGCCTGCGGTTCCTGGACATCGGCTGCGGCGGCGGGCTCTTGAGCGAACCCATGGCCCGGCTCGGCGCAAATGTGGTCGGAGCCGATCCTTCAACGGTCAACATCGAGATTGCCCGTCTTCATGCCAAATCCTCCGGGCTCGACATCGATTACCGGGCCGAAACAGCCGAGGAACTCGCTGCCGCAGGCGAGACGTTCGACGTGGTTTTCAACATGGAAGTTGTCGAACATGTGGCTGACGTTCCGTTGTTCCTCAGCGAAACGGCCCGCATGGTCCGCCCCGGCGGCCTGATGTTCGTCGCGACCATCAACCGTACTCTTAAGGCCTACGCACTTGCCATCGTCGGGGCGGAATACGTCCTGCGCTGGCTGCCCAAGGGCACCCACACCTATGAAAAGCTGGTTCGCCCGCAGGAAATCGAAACGCCGCTGGCCAAGGCAGGCATGAGCGTGATCGACCGCTGCGGCGTCACCTTCAATCCGCTGACAGACACCTGGAACCGGGCCCGGGACATGGATGTGAACTATATGCTCCTTGCCGAGCGCCCGAAGTCGTGAGTGGAGTGAACCAGATGGAGCCAATTGTCTTTGTACCGGGCCTTCTGTGCACGGAAACCCTCTATGCACCGCAGATCGTCGCCTTCGCCGATCGCCCGATCATGGTCGCCGACCACCGGCAGCACAGCACCATTCCGGAGATCGCCGCTGATATCCTGTCCAAGGCGCCTGAGCGTTTCGCGCTCGCAGGCCTATCCATGGGCGGCTATATCAGCATGGAAATCATGCGCCAGGCACCCGAGCGCGTGTCCCGGCTTGCCCTTCTCGACACGAACCCGCGAGCCGACACGCCGGAGCAGACCGAACGGCGTCAGTTTCTGATCAAACTGACCCGCGAGAAGGGGTTCACGAAGGTTCCGCACCTGCTCTATCCAGGCTTCGTCCATGAAAAACGGCTGGAAGACGAGGATCTGAAGGCAACCGTCGTGGAAATGGCCAATGACACCGGACCGGATGCCTTCATACGGCAGATGGAAGCGATCATGGCCCGGGACGACGCGCGTCCCTTCCTGCCTTCCATTTCGTGTCCGACGCTGGTCGTGGTCGGCGATGGTGACACCCTCACCCCGCCCTCTCTGGCCCAGGAAATCCATGAGCTTATTCCAGACAGCGAGCTGGTGACCATTGCAGGCAGCGGGCATCTGTCGACACTTGAGGCACCCGATGAGGTCATTGCTGCACTCTCGGCCTGGCTCACCCGCTGAAGGATAGCGCTCGAACGAGCTTATGTCAGGGCATCAGGACATAGGTACCAGGGGCATTGCCGAGAACCGGGTATCCCTTGCTTGCATTACCAAGCGGGGGAACCGGAACCGTTGCCGTTGAATGGCTCTCCAGCCAGCCTGTCCAGGCTTCCCACCAGGAGCCTTCCTTCAAAGGCGCTTCGGCTTGCCAGCTTTTCGGGTCGAGATAGCCGTCGCCCGCCGAGCTGGCCCGGATGCGGTAGTGGCGGTGCGGATGCCCCGGCTCACTGACAATGCCCGCATTATGCCCGCCGGAGGTCAGCGCGAACGTCACTTCCTGCTCCGCCAGATGGCAGATCTTGAAGACCGAGCGCCAGGGCGCGACGTGATCCTGCTCCGTTCCAACAGCAAAGACCGGGGCCTTGATGTCTTCCACAGCCACCGGTGCACCGTCCACCTTGTAACGGCCCTCGGCAAAGTCATTGTGCAGGAACAGGCTCGTCAGATACTCCGCATGCATCCGGTAGGGCATGCGCGTGCCGTCGGCATTCCAGGCCATCAAGTCAAACATCGGCGCCCGCTCGCCCATAAGATACTCACGCACGCCCTTGGACCAGATCATGTCGTTTGAACGAAGCAACTGGAACGCGCCAGCCATCTGGGATGTATCCAGCCCGCCGCTTTCCCACATCATGTCTTCCAGGAAGGAAACCGCGCTCTCGTCGATGAACAGCGTGAGTTCACCTGCGTCCGTGAAATCCACCTGGGCTGCAAAGAGCGACAGGCTTGCCAGCCGGTCATCCCCCCGGTGCGCCATCCCCGCTGCCGCGATGGACAGCAGCGTACCGCCAAGGCAATAGCCCGCGGCGTGGGCCTTGCGCGCCCCCGTTATGGCCAGCGCCGCATCAAGTGCCGCATCCACGCCGAGCTTGCGGTAATCCTCCATACCCAGCTCCCGGTCTTCCGGACCCGGATTGCGCCAGGACACCATGAAGACCGTGTAGCCTTGGGATACGAGATATTTCACAAGGGAATTCTGTGGCGACAGATCGAGAATGTAATATTTCATGATCCAGGCTGGAATGATCAGAACCGGTTCGGATTTCACCTCAGGCGTCTGCGGCTCATACTGGATCAATTCGATCAGATGATTGCGGAAGACGACCTTGCCTGGTGTGACGCCAACCGTCTCGCCCACCCTGTAGTTTTCAGCACCCGGCGGCGGCAGGCGGCGCATCTGGCGCTCGACGTCTTCCCAGAGATGCTGCAGACCACGAACGAGGTTCTGGCCGCCTTCGGCCTGCGTCTTCTGAAGCACTTCCGGATTGGTCAGCAGATAGTTAGAAGGCGAAAAGACATCCAGCAACTGACGGGTGGTGAAGTCGACGACCTTTTCATGGTGGGCGCTGACACCGCGCACCCCGGTCATCGCATTAGACCACCATTGCTGAGTAAGCAGGAAGTTCTGGGCATAGAGATTGAACGGAAACTGCTTCCATCCCTCGTGGTCGAACCGCCTGTCCTGTGGCAGCGGCTGAATGCAGGAATGATCTCCCTGGAGCCCGCAAAACGCAGAGAACCGCGCCAGCCGCATCAGTTTGGTCGCTGCCTTTTCGGCCAGCTTGCCCTGTTTGCCTGGCGAAATGGCCAGGTGAAGGAACCAATCAAGATAGGCGTTCCACAGCGCGACCGGCGAGATGCCCAGGCTCGCACGGGCGAGAGTTGCACGGGCCACACGGTCCAAGGTCTCGGCAAAGACAGTCGAACCCGGCGTGTCGGGCTCTAACCCGCCGCCAAATCCCGCAGGCACGTCGAAGGATGGGAAAAACCGCTGGCCGGGAGCCTCAGCAAGATGCCCCACCTCCTGCCCTTTGCGCCGATTTTCCGCCTGCATGAGATCGTCTGCCATGGGGAACTCCCACTTTAAGCCTCGCATCTTGCACCGCCGGAGCCTTGTCACATGTTTTGATGAACGCAATGAGGCAGATCAAAATTCTGACATCTAATTGGTGTTATCGTTGGGTAAGGAAAAATCCAGAATTGAACCGGGATCCCTGCCGCCATGAGCCGTGGCCTCACATGGTCAATCCGCCCGGCCATCAGCTGCAGGAAGAGGAGGATGAAATGTCAGACAAGCAGACGAGCTCACCCTTTGACTTGATGAATGTCTTCACGACCCCCTGGCAGTTTCCAAACCTGTCGGCCTGGTCTTTCGCGGAAACGGAAGACAAGCTGGAGGAACGGGCTTTTTCCAATCTTCAGCGCATCAACCGTACCCTCTGGGATCAGACGGAAAGGGCCCTGGAAGATCACATGGCCTTTGCCACCCAGCGCCTGCACGAAGATTTCGAATGCGCCAAGTCTCTGACGGCCTGCCGCATGCCGGACGAGATAATGGGCACCTTGCAGGCCTTCTACACCCGCATGGCCGAGGACTATCAGACCCATGGCCGCAAGCAGATGGAAATGCTGCAGGCGGGCTTCAGCGAAGGTCTCGCCAATGCGGAAGAACTGGGGGAAGCGGCATTGGAAGCGGCCTCCGAACTAACGAAGGTTGCCGAAGAAACCATGCACGAGCCGGCGGTTCAGCTTCAGACCCGCCGCACGCCGAAGGCAAGCGCGGCCTGATCGGCCAAAGAGCAGCATTCGACGCCGGAGCTCGCCTCAACGAGACGGCTCCGGCGCATGGCTTCATTCAATTCTTGTCTTCAGGAAGGTCCGGCAACGGCAGCACCGCGATGCCTTCGTCGAGCAATTCTCGGGCATCCTGTGGCGATGTCTGGCCGTAAATATTGCGCTCTTCCGCCTCGCCGTAGTGGATCTTGCGCGCCTCTTCGGCGAAGTTCGGCCCAACGTTCTCAGAACTCTCGATGACTTTGCGGCGGATCGTCTTCAACCCCTCCAGCATTTCCCGATAGGCAGGGTTCGCGGCCAGCAACGCACTGGCCTGCTGAACTGCAGCGGCAGCCTCGACTGAGACCACTGGCGCAGGGGACGGGGCAGATTCAGCAGGCACCGCTTCTGGAGCCTGCACGGCCGCTTCCTGCCGCCGCGTTTCCTTCGACCGGCTGGTCGACACAGACGGGGCCATCAGCCGCTTATGGATGTCGCCAGACCCGCAATGGGGACAGGTCACAAGCCGCAAGGCACATTGCTTGTCGAAGTCATCGGAATTCCGGAACCAGCCTTCAAACTCATGGGCCAGTTCGCACATCAGGGAATAACGGATCACGCCTGCGCCTCCGCACCGGCTGCATCCTGTGCCAGGGAAATAGCAAACGCGCGCTCATTCGCGATGGCCGGGATCCGCTGACGGGCCTTGAGCACCTGTTCCGGATCGATCTTCGCCGTTACAAAGCCAGGGACAGCTTCCTGCTGCTCGGCAATCACGGTGCCCCAGGGATCAACGATCAGGCTGTGCCCGTAGGTCTCACGCCCGTCCTCATGCTTGCCGCCCTGCGCCGCACTGACAACATAAGCGCCGTTCTCGATCGCACGGGCGCGCTGAAGCACATGCCAATGCGCTTCCCCTGTCTGCCGGGTAAAGGCAGCAGGCATGGTCAGGAGCCCAGCACCCTCACGGGCCTGGGTCCGGAAAATCGCAGGGAAACGCACGTCATAGCAAACCGCCATTCCCATCCGGATCCAGGGAAGATCGAACACGGTCGAGGTCTCTCCCGGTTGATAGGTTGCAGATTCACGCCAGCTTTCCCCGTTTGGCAAATCGACATCGAACATATGGATCTTGTCATAGCGGGCAGCGATGCGGCCATCCGGGGCAATCAGGAACGCCCTGTTGGCCACCTTGCCATCCCCACGAGGAATGGCGAGCGAGCCCACATGGATCCAGACGTCCAATTCCATCGCGAGAGACCGGAAGCTGGCCAGCGTCGGATCCTGCTCCTCAGGCCGGATGCGTTCCAGCAGCTCATCCCGGCTGCGGACAAGCACATTGGTCATCTCAGGTGTCTGGATGAACTGCGCGCCTGCAGCAGCGGCCTGGCGGATCAGATCTGTGCTGACCTCAAGGTTCGCCAGAACATCCTTGCTGCTGCGAAGCTGAACACAGGCTGCGGTAAACTCGGTCATTCGGGGCTCCTGGACGGTCTCTCAAACAGGCATCATGCGCCCAGCAGCGCATCCAGCTTTCCGGAGCGGTCAAGCTCATGAAGGTCATCACAGCCGCCGACGTGCCTGCCGCCAATAAAGACCTGCGGGAAGGTCGAACGGCCATTCGCCTTCTGGATCATCTGCTTGCGCAGATTTTGATCAAAGGTCGCGTCATGCTCGGTGTAGGAAACACCCTTCTTGTCCAGAAGACGTTTCGCCGCCGTGCAATAACCGCAGAGCTGGCGGGTATAAATAATAACTTCGGCCATGCGACATCCTCTTTCAGCCTGGAGAAAACGGGCTCTCACCGGCGGATAGCGGAGGAGAACGACGCCCTGATTTGATCCAATCTATATGTGGCTAATGACCAGAAACGCAAGATTTTGCAAGAGCCGGTTCCCGATCCTGATCCCGTCTCAGGCTTCTTCAGGAACGGCCAGGGCGAAGGTCAAGACATCGACGCGCGACGCACCTGCCTTCTTGAGCACGCGGGCACAGGCCGAGGCGGTCGACCCTGTGGTCATCACGTCATCGACCAGAACGACAGCCCGGCCGAAAACATCGGTCACGTATCCCGCCCGGATAGCAAATGCGCCTCGCACGTTTTTCTGCCGGGACGCGGCATCCAGACCGACTT
The DNA here is from genome assembly GCF_014842915.1 of Roseibium litorale. Classification (GTDB taxonomy): domain Bacteria; phylum Pseudomonadota; class Alphaproteobacteria; order Rhizobiales; family Stappiaceae; genus Roseibium; species Roseibium litorale. Next base: position 19,032 of record NZ_JACYXI010000006.1, read on the forward strand.
GCTGCCGGGTACGGCGTGTCCTGGCCAGCAACATGGGCTCGTGCGTGCACCCCGCCGCCCGGGCGACTGCCGCCGCGAGGTCGGCGGACTGATTGAACCGGCGGCACAAAAGCCGCCACCGGTGCAGGGGAACAGGAAGGACCAGGCTTTCCGGAGACAGAAGCTCCTGACCCGCGCGGGCCATCCACTCCCCCATCGGCTTGCCAAGGTCCCTGTGACGGGCGAACTTCAGCGCCAGGACCATCTGACGGGCAGGCCCCTCGTATCTGGCCACGGAGCGGGACCGGTCAAAGACCGGCGGATCCATAATGGCCCGTGCGCTCAACGCCCCCTCCCCCATGTCGTGCGGTAAGGGAGTGCCATAGCGCTCGCACACCGGGTTTTCCAGAAAAGGCATATCCATCCAGCAAGAGGGGCAGAGCCCCCCTGTGTGCCCGGTCCTGCAACCGCAGGCCAGACAGCGCGGCGGCAGAAGAAGGTCCAGCACCGCAGAGGCACAAATCCTTCCCGCCTTTAAAGAACGGCTTCCCGACATCCTCCGCCCCCCAGGTCCCAAACGCTGGCAACAGTCTATCATGTTTTGACGCGCCAGCCTGAAAGACGCATATGTGTCGGCAATATCAGGACCCGATACCCAAATGACCCAGCCTCTTCTCTTCGACCGCACGCTCTTGAAGGCCCGGCGCCTGCGCGCATTGCAAACCGCGAAACAAGGGTCAGACTTTCTGCTCGAGATGGTCGCAGAGGATCTCGCCGAGCGTTTGACTGCCATCAGCCGCGCCTTTCCGCTGGCGCTCGACCTCGGTGGACACACCGGGCGCATCGCCGCAGTCCTGAGGGCAAGCGGCAAGGCGGGAACGGTACTGCGCGGAGATCTCCTTGTTGCAGATCCGAACCTGCCGCCTCCCGATCTGGTGCTGGATGATGAACTGCCCCCGCTTGCGCAAGGCCAGTTCGACCTGATTGCCTCCGGCCTCAGCCTGCAATGGGCCAATGACTTGCCGGGCGCCCTGATCCAGATCCGTCAAGCGCTCAAACCGGATGGCCTGTTCCTCGGCGTTCTGCTGGGCGGCGACACCTTGCATGAATTGCGCGATGTCCTGATGCGGGCGGAACTGGAACTGACGGGAGGAGCAGCCCCCCGGGTTTCGCCATTCGCGGACACGCGCGATCTTGGGGGTTTGCTGCAGCGGGCAGGCTTTGCCCTGCCTGTCACCGACATGGACCGGCTGACCGTACGCTACAGCTCTCTCTTTGCCCTGATGGCGGATCTCCGGGCCATGGGCGGCACATCCATTCTGGCCGAACGAAGCCGTAAGCCGCTGACCCGGGCCATTTTCCTGCGCGCCGCCGAGCTCTATGCCGAAGATTACGCTGATCCGGACGGGCGCATCCGGGCCACCTTCACGCTGATGTCCCTCTCAGGCTGGTCACCACATGAAAGCCAGCAGAAGCCATTACGTCCGGGCTCAGCCAAAACAAGCCTCGCCGATGCGCTCGGCGCACGCAAACCACCGGTTTCAGATCAGCCATAAACGAAAAAGGGCAGCTAGAAGCCGCCCATTTTTCTGAAACCAATTGGATTTAAAGCATCAGGTCCCGGCGTTATTGAAAGCATTGACAATAACGGTGAACACATCATCGCGGATTGCCTGCCCGATAGCCATCAGCGTTCCTGTGATTGCGACGCTGATCATGGCAACGATCAGGCCGTATTCAACCATGGTGGCGCCACTTTCGCATTCGCCGAAGCGCCGGAGGAATGCGGAAACGTTCCGAGTCATTTTCCGCGTGGAATGACCATTGAACGGCATCGCTCTTCCTTTCCGGCTCTCTTTGACGCATCTACCCTGGAACAAGTTCCATCAGGAACGGGATCAGAGGCTCATCAGCCGGCGGCATCGGATAATCGCGCAACCGGACTGGCCTGACCCATTTGAGGACCTGTCCTTCTTGTCCGGCCGGGTTTCCTTCCCAGCGTCGGCAGACGTAAAGTGGCATCAAGAGGTGAAAATCCTGGTAAGCGTAGCTCGCAAAGGTAAGGGGTGCGAGGCACGCTTCGTTAACTTTGATGCCCAGTTCCTCGTCCAGTTCGCGGATCAAAGTTTCCTCGGGACGCTCGCCTTCCTCGACTTTTCCACCCGGAAACTCCCACAAACCCGCCAAAGATTTCCCCTCCGGCCTTTGGGCAAGCAGGATCCGGCCATCGGTGTCTACAAGAGCACAGGCGGCAACCAGGACAATTCGGCTCATTTTGGGTGTTCCAGTGTCAGACAGGGTGAATACGGCTGATTAACCGTATTCGGAAGGAGAGGTTCAGGAATACGTTGGCGGCGGGGTTTTGCCCCGCCGCATCCAGATCAGCTCCGGTAGTCGCCGTTGATGGCGACGTATTCCTTGGTCAGATCGCAGGTCCAGACGGAGGCCTCGCCAGATCCGAGGCCAAGCTCGACACGGATGACAATGTCTTCCTGCTCCATGACAGCGGTCGTCGCCGCCTCGTCGTAATCCGGATCCCGCTCACCTTCGACGGCGACACGGATGTCCCCGAACCAGATGGCAAGACGGTCACGGTCGGCCGGCTCCCCCGCCTTGCCGACAGCCATGACGACGCGGCCCCAATTCGCATCTTCCCCAGCAATCGCGGTCTTCACCAGCGGCGAATTTGCAATGGACAAGGCGATACGCTTTGCAGAGGCATCGCTTTCCGCGCCTTCCACGCGGACTTCAACGAATTTGGTCGCGCCTTCCCCGTCGCGCACGATCTGGTGCGACAAAGACTGCATCAGATCACCAAGGGCGGCCCGGATCGTCTCATACCGCGGGTCGTCATTGCTTTCGACCGGCGCGATGCCACGCTTGGCAGCAGAACCGGTTGCGAACAGAAGAACCGTGTCGGACGTGGACGTATCGCTGTCGACGGTAATGGCGTTGAAGCTGCCGTCCGTCTGGCTGGACAGCATGGACTGCAACACATCTGCGGAGATCGCAGCATCGGTAAAGATGAAAGACAGCATGGTCGCCATGTCCGGCGCGATCATGCCGGCGCCCTTCGCCATGCCATTGATGGTGATGGTTTCCCCGTCCAGCTCAACGGTTGCCGTGGCCACCTTCGGATAGGTGTCCGTGGTCATGATGGCCTTGGCCGCCTCAATCCAGCTGGCCGGATTTTCAAACGTCGCAAGACCGTCGATCACGTCAGCAAATTTTTCAGCCGGAAGCGGTTCCCCGATGACGCCCGTGGAGGCAAGGAAGACTTCATCCACGCCGCAGTCGAGCGCCTTGGACGCGATCTGGGCGGAAAGTTCCACCGCAGCCTGCCCCTTGCGGCCGGTGAAAGCGTTGGCATTGCCCGAGTTCACCATAAGACCACGGGCCGTGCCGCGCTTCAGGATGGACTTGCACCAGTCCACCGGCGCGGACGAGCATTTGGAGCGGGTAAAAACACCGGCAACCGTTGTTCCGGGATCGACCACAGCCAGCAGCACATCGGTGCGCCCCTTGTATTTGATCCCGGCCGATGCAGTGGCGAAGCGGACCCCTTCAAGGTCCGGCATGTCGGGATAGGATTTCGGAGCAAGAGGCGAAATCGTAGCGGCCATCAGCCAGTCTCCTGTTAAGCAGCAAGCGGATACAAAACCGCTCCGGACGGGCTTTTATGCCCATTCCGGAGCGGGTGCGTAAAGCAAAATACCCTTTGGATCAGGCTTATTTTGCCTTCTCGGCCTTGGCGAGATCCTCATCCAGGATCTCCACCGTATTCTCGGCCTTCAGCTTGGTCATGGCCGCTTCATAACGGTCACGGATCAGCTTCTGACGCAGGTTCGCCGACACGGCTTCAAGCGTCGGCTTTTCCTGACGGCGCTTTTCCTCCAGAAGAATGACGTGCCAGCCGAACTGGGTCTGAACCGGCTCCTTCGTATACTGGCCAGGCTCAAGAGCTGCGGTAGCCTCTTCAAACGGCTTTACCATCTGTCCCTTGGTGAAGAAGCCAAGGTCGCCGCCGTTCGGGCCGGACGGGCCGGTCGACTTTTCACGCGCAAGTTCGGCAAAATCCGCCCCGCCATCAAGCTCCTTGATGATGGCTTCGGCTTCAGCCTTGTCCTTTACCAGAATGTGCCGTGCCTTCATTTCCTCTTCACCTTCGAAATTGGCGAATTCGGCATCGTAGGCAGCCTTCACATCCTCATCGGTGATCTTGTCGTTGATCTCCTTGGCCAGATAGGCATTGCGCAGGGCGCGCATGCTAAGGAAGTCGATCTGCTTCTTGTAGTCCTCGCTCTGATCAAGACCTTCCTTCTTGGCGGCATCGGCCAGAATGTTCATGTCGATGAGAACATCAAGCAGGATCGAGCGCCACTGGGCCGGCGGGAAACGCTGCAGCTCCTGGCCCAAATCCTGAGCGGCGAATGCAAGGTCCGCCTCGGTGATTTCAGTGTTACCGACCTTGGCGACCACATCGCCCGGCTCGGCCGCAAAAGCGTGAGTACCCGCGATCGTCAGGGCCAGAGCCGGAACGATGAGCGCGCGGATCTGACGACGCATGGAATAACGGAACATTCGGTGTCCTTTGCACTTGGAACTGAAAACGCAGAGCGCGTTTCGGCGCAGAGCGTTGTTACATTGCTGAAACCTGCGGCGTTGACAAGCATTGGACCCCCTCTTATCTGTCAATCGCCGTGTTTAAGGACAGGGCTACATCTTTGCCCCGCATTTCTGCTGCCCTGCCGCAGTTGAGAAGCGTGGACATCAATTGAGACGATTTCATGGGCAGGCAGCCGGCAGTCAAATGCGGGCGCCGCCCAGCAAGGGAAGGACCGCCAGATGGCCGGCCTTGGCGCAATAGCACGTAAGATTTTTGGCTCCGCCAACGACCGCAAGGTCAAAACGTTCAGGGCAAAAGTAGCGCTCATCAATGCGCTTGAGCCCGAAATACAGAATCTGACGGATGATCAGCTGCGCGCCAAAACAGTTGAATTCCGCGAGAAGCTCGCCAATGGCGCAACGCTGGACGACATTCTGGTCGAAGCCTTCGCGGTCGTTCGCGAAGCGTCGCTCAGAACACTCGGTCAGCGTCACTATGACGTGCAGCTGATCGGTGGTCTGGTTCTGCACTCCGGCCAGATTGCCGAAATGCGGACCGGTGAAGGCAAGACCCTCGTCGCGACCGCGCCGGTCTATCTCAACGCTTTGACCGGAAAGGGCGTTCACGTCGTGACCGTCAACGACTATCTGGCACAGCGCGACAGCGGCTGGATGAGCCAGGTCTACCGGTTCCTCGGGCTGACCACAGGCTGCATTGTCCACGGTCTTTCCGACGAACAGCGCCGTGATGCCTATGCTGCAGATGTCACCTATGGCACGAACAATGAGTTCGGCTTCGACTATCTGCGCGACAACATGAAGCATGAGCGCGGCGCCATGGTTCAGCGCGAGCATGCCTTTGCAATTGTCGATGAAGTCGATTCGATCCTGATCGACGAGGCCCGGACCCCGTTGATCATCTCCGGCCCGCTCGAAGACCGCTCAGACTTTTACAACACGATCGACACATTCATTCCGCAGCTCACGGAAGAAGACTACGAGCTGGATGAGAAGCAACGTTCGGCGAGCTTCACCGAAGCAGGTAACGAAAAGCTCGAAGGCCTTCTCGGCGCAGCCGGACTGCTCAAGGGCGGCTCGCTCTATGATGTCGAAAACGTTTCCGTCGTTCACCACTTGCAGCAGGCCCTGAAGGCCCACAAACTGTTCCAGCGCGACAAGGACTACATCGTCCGCAATGATGAAGTCGTGATCATTGACGAATTTACGGGCCGCATGATGCCGGGCCGCCGCTTCTCCGAAGGCCTGCATCAGGCCCTTGAAGCGCGTGAGCATGTCCGCATTCAGCCGGAAAACCAGACGCTCGCGTCCATCACCTTCCAGAACTACTTCCGTATGTACGGCAAGCTGGCAGGCATGACCGGTACGGCAGCGACGGAAGCCGACGAATTCGCAGACATCTATAATCTCGAAGTGGTCGACATCCCGACGAACCTGGCGGTCAAGCGTATCGACGACGACGACGAGGTCTACCGGACGGTTCAGGACAAGTTCAACGCCATCGTCAAGCTGATTGACGACTGCAAGGAACGCGGCCAGCCGATCCTCGTCGGCACCACGTCCATCGAGAAATCAGAATACCTGGCCGAAATGCTGAAGCAGCATGGCTACAAGCAGATTGACGTGACCGACGCTGCCGGCTTTACCGCTGCGCAGAAGTCTGAAGGCGGCAAGGCAAAGGTCTTTGCGGTTCTGAACGCCCGTTACCACGAGCAGGAAGCGCTGATCATCAGCCAGGCCGGTCTGCCGGGTGCCGTGACCATCGCCACCAACATGGCCGGCCGCGGTACCGACATCCAGCTTGGCGGCAACGCCGAAATGCGCATCGACTTCGAACTTGGCGGCATGCCGGAAGGCCCTGAACGCGACCTTGCAGAAGCCGCCATCAAGGCGGAAATCAGCGAACTGAAGCAGAAGGCGCTGGCAGCCGGCGGTCTCTATGTGATCGGCACCGAGCGCCACGAAAGCCGCCGGATCGACAATCAGCTGCGTGGCCGTTCCGGCCGTCAGGGCGACCCGGGACACTCCAAGTTCTTCCTGTCCCTGCAAGACGACCTGATGCGTATCTTCGGGTCCGACCGCATGGATTCCATGCTGCAGAAACTCGGCCTGGAAGAGGGCGAAGCCATCATCCACCCGTGGATCAACAAGGCGCTTGAAAAGGCGCAGCAGAAGGTCGAAGCCCGTAACTTCGACATCCGCAAGAACCTGCTCAAGTTCGACGACGTGATGAACGACCAGCGCAAGGTGGTGTTCGAGCAGCGTATCGACCTGATGGATGGTGAAAACATTCAGGAAGCTGTCGAGGACATGCGCCACGATGTTATCGAGGACATCGTCTCACGCCACATTCCGGAACGCGCCTATCCGGAGCAGTGGGATACGGACGGCCTCCTCCAGGAAGTCCGCACGCTTTTGAACATCGACGCTCCGGTCAAGGAATGGGCCGCCGAAGAAGGCATCGCGGACGAAGAGGTCAAGGAACGGCTTCGCAAGGCTGCCGACGAGGTGATGAACGCCAAGTCGGAACGCTATGGCGATCCGATCATGCGTCAGGTGGAGAAGGCCATCCTGCTGCAAACGCTCGACAACTTGTGGCGCGAGCATCTGGCCAATCTGGATCATCTGCGCTCAGTCGTCGGCTTCCGCGGCTATGCCCAGCGCGATCCGCTGCAGGAATACAAGACCGAAGCCTTCACGCTGTTCGAGACCATGCTGTCCCAGCTCCGCCAGATCACGACGGCCCAGCTGATGCGCATCGAACTGGTTCAGCAGCAGCCAGAGCCCGAGCGGGAACAACTGCCGGAAATGCATGCCCATCACATCGACCCCCTGACGGGCGAAGATGAACTGGCGCTTGCAGATGCCCGCCTGGAAGAAGCCGCAAACCGTGATCCGGACAATCCCGCCACATGGGGCAAGGTTGGCCGGAACGAGGCCTGCCCCTGCGGTTCCGGCAAGAAGTTCAAGCACTGCCACGGCGCATTTGCCTGACGCGAACCTTATTGAGGTCTGACCCGGACCTTCGAAAAACCATCGCCCGCAAAGCTCTCAAGCTTTGCGGGCGTTTCTTTTTTAGGCTTCGCCCTCTGGTAGAAAAGCTTGTAATCACACAAAGTAAAATGCAAATTTCGACTCATTGACCTTACGGTCACTGGAGGACTAATTTGAAGAAATTTCTTAAGAAGATTCAATTTATCAAATCAACGTTCGCGTATGGCGATCATTTTCTCGAGTGGCAGTTACGTCATTTTTCCGAACAATCCCCCCAATTCATCAAGCAGAGTGTTTTTCTGAAATACGGCATTCCCGGATCAACCTGGATCGAAACTGGAACCTATCTCGGCACCACGACGGATTTCCTGCGGCGGCATTTTCCGCAGGTCATTTCCATTGAACCAGCCAAAGAGCTCTACGAGCAGGCCTGCAAGCGTTTCAAAGGACAGAATGTCACGCTGCACAACGCACCAAGTGAGCAGGTCCTGAGCGATATTCTCAAGGACATGACCGGCGACGTCAGCTTCTGGCTCGATGGCCACTATTCCGCAGGTTTCACATATCAGGGCGATATCGAGTGCCCCATACGACATGAGCTTGCGGCTATCGAAGAAAACCTGCTGCATATGGGCAAGGTCGTGATCCTAATCGACGATATCCGCTGCTTTCTCGAGGAAGCCGGACTCAAGGACTACCCTCCCGTCGGAGAGCTTGTTTCCTGGGCCGACACAAACGGCTTCCACTGGCGCATCGAGCACGACATCTTCATCATGTACAACCGCAGCCAGGGCGTTCCGAAGATCCGGGAAACAACATAGCTTGAACGAACTGCAGTTGAGCTCTTGAAGCTGGCATTTTCCGGTCAAATCCGGCAGGGTGCGGCCTCAAGATGCCAGACGGACCTCCAATGCAGAACGACAAGACTCCCGTGATCTACCGCACCCGGCGCGCAGCCAGCCGGCCAGAAACTCCGCTAATCAGCATTGTCGTTCCCGCTTACAACGAGGCGGAGGTCCTGGATCATTTCATCACGGACACCCAGGCGATCCTCGCCTCTCTGGGGTGCCATTATGAATATGTCTTCATCGATGACGGCAGCCGGGACAAAACCGCGGACCTGATCGCCGGCCATCTGCGGAAGGGCTTGCCTGGACGCTTGATCGGCCTGTCACGCAACTTCGGCAAGGAAGCCGCCTTGAGTGCTGGTCTGGCCCATGCCCGGGGCGATGCCGTTGTCATTATCGATGCGGATCTGCAAGATCCGCCCGCGCTGATCCCGCAAATGCTGGAAGGCTGGCGTGCAGGCTATGATGTCGTTTACGGCGTGCGGGTGGACCGGTCGTCGGACACTTTGATGAAGCGGTCCACAGCAGACCTGTTCTACAGGATTTTCAACCGGCTGGCCCATATCGATATGCCTGCGAATGCCGGAGACTTCCGCCTGATCGACAGGACCGTCGTCAATGCCCTGCTTCAGTTGCCTGAGCGGAACAGGTTCATGAAGGGCCTTTTCGCCTGGGTCGGCTTCCCGTCCATGGCTCTGCCTTATGAGCGCCCGGAACGCCGGGCCGGAACGGGGAAATGGAACTACTGGAAGCTCTGGAACTTTGCCATAGACGGATTCACCAGCTTCACAACCCTTCCGCTCAGGATCTGGCTCTATTGCGGCAGCGTGGTCGCGGCGCTCGCCTTTGCCTATGCACTTTACCTGATCATACGTGTGCTGGCCTTTGGCGTCGATGTTCCCGGCTATGCGTCGCTCATGGTAGGTCTTCTGTTCTTCTCCGGTGTGCAACTGCTGTCCATCGGCATGATCGGCGAATATGTCTCGCGTCTCTTCAGTGAGACAAAGCAGCGCCCGGTCTATCTCGTTCAGGATATCATTGAAGGAACTGCCGCCACTCCCACAGAGGAACCGATGCGTTCCGCTGGCAGCAGGGACCAGGACGCGTGACGGCACCGCAGCCAACACTTCTAAGCCGCGCCCGTGGCGAAGCTGTTATGGCGTTCCGCTTCGCCCTCGTCGGCATCGCTGCAACGCTGACCCATTCTGCTGTCGCTCTTGGTCTTCACGGCGCAGGCCTTCTTCCAGCTCTGGCAGCCAATGTCGCGGGATTTCTGACGGCCTTCGGCGTCTCCTTTACCGGACATCACTTCTGGAGCTTTGCGGCCTTGCGGGGAACCAGCGGAACAGCGGCCCGCATGCGGAAGTTCTTCCTGCTGGCCCTGGCCGGCTTCCTGATCAACTCGGGAACGCTCCTTGGCTGGCTCCGTCTTACCGATTGGCCGGAAAGCCTCGGTATTCTTGTGTCCATTGCCATCGTTCCGGCGCTGAGCTTTCTCGGAGCGCGGTTTTGGGCCTTCAGGGCACACCCCTCGTCTCCAGCTAGCTGACAAAACCCCATGCTGACCACACGCACCGCAATTCTCTACACCTGCGCAGTCTGCCTGGTCTGGGCGTTGCTGCCGAGCCTGCTTTTTCCCAACCCGCCGCTGGATGTGGTGGAAGGCTATGCCTGGGGCCGCAGCCTCGCCCTTGGCTACACCAAGCATCCACCGATGCAGGCCTGGCTTCTGGAGGCCAGCTACTGGCTGACCGGAGGGGGCACCTATGGCGCTTACTGGCTGAGCCAGATCTCCCTTGGACTTGGCTATCTGTGCATATGGCAGCTTGGCCGCCGCATGGGGCTCAACGCCGCCGAGGCCTGTCTTTCCGTGCTGCTGACGAGCGTAACATTCTACTTCACGCTGCCTGCTCCGGAGTTCAATCCGAACATCCTGCAGATCCCGGTCTGGGCTGGGATGATCCTTGTGTTCCACCGGGCACTGGACAAAGGCCGTCTTGCAGATTGGAGCCTGCTCGGCATCCTCTCCGCCTTCGGTCTCTATACCAAGTATTTTGCTGCCCTTCTGATCGGCACGATTGGCCTATACGCCCTCGCCGTTCCTCACGCGCGGCGCCACATTGCCGCAATTGGCCCCTGGGTTGCGATGGCGGTCTGCCTTGTGCTGTTCACTCCACATCTCATCTGGCTCCGGGAAACTGACTTTCTGACGCTAACCTACGCTGCGAACCGCAGCCAGGCGGCATCGGGCCTTGCCGACCACCTAGCCAACCCGCTCAATTTCCTCGCTGGCCAGCTTCTCAATCATGCCGGTCTTGTTCTGGTTCTGTTGACCGGGTTCGGAGCGAATACCGTCAAGGTCCTGCACGGCCTGAAGTCAGCTCCCGCAGAGCAAGGCAACTCCAGCACCAGTCAGGAAACCCGGCAAGACAGGCTCTTCCTGCTCTGGTTTGCCTTCCTGCCGCTCGCCGTCGTTCTGCTGGCGTCAGCAGTCACCGGCAATGCCTTCAAACAGATGTGGGGCACACCGATGTTCGTGCTCTCCGGCCTCATTGCTGTCTGGTTCCTGCGCCCTGCACTCTCTCTGCTCTCAGAACGCCGGGCGCTTTATGCCGCGATTGCTGTTCAGGCAATCTTCCTGGGCATTGCCGCCGGTCAGGCAGTGCTTGAACCGCTCTGGAAGACAAAGGCCACCCGCATCCATTACCCGGGAAAAGAGATCGCTCAGTTCCTCGAAAGCGAATGGCAATCCCGGATGGGAACGCCCCTTGCCTATGTTGCTGGCGAAATGTGGAGCACGGCAAACATCACCTTGCATGGCGTAGACCGGCCAGAAATGCTACTGGACGGCGATCCCGCCCTGTCTCCCTGGATAAACGTTCAAGATCTGCGCAAGCGTGGCCTGATGCTCGTCTGGACCGGCAGGGATAGCTTGAAAGCTCCCGGGCATCTCGCCCGTTTCTACCCGGACGCGGAGGCCGATGGCAGCCAGGACTTTTCCTTTGGCCGCTCGGCGGCCATTCCTCCGGTCACTCTGAACTGGAAGATTGTTCCCCCGGATCAGGTTTCTGAATAAGATCCCCTTATGCGGGCAACCATCCGCAGCCTCAGGAACCTGCCAAAGGCTTTCCAAATGATCGATATGGCGGACATTGATGCAGTGGAAGGCTGGCTGGTCAATCAGGCTCTGATGTCTGCCCGTGTCCCGGACATGTTTGGCGATTTATGCATCCGCCTCAGAGAAACCGGCGTTGAAATCGACCGCGCGCTCCTGGCCTGGACGACACTCCATCCGCTGTTTGATGCCGAAACGGCCTTCTGGAAAACAGGCGAAGCCGTTCAGCACGCCCGTTTCGAGCATGCACGCGAAGGTGAGGAAGAAAATGAGGTTTGGCTCTCAAGTCCGATGCGGGCGGTGCAGCTGGAGCGGCTTCCCCGTCTGCGCCGCTATCTGGAAGGGGCAAACGCCGAGTTCGACTTCCCCCTATGCGCCGAACTCTGCGCTGAAGGCTATACGGACTACTTCGTTCTGGTGACCAACTTCCAGATGCCCGCCTTGCAGGAAATGCGCGGCCAGACGGGCATCATGATCAGCTGGGCGACAAAGCAGTCCGGCGGTTTCCGGGAGGATCAGATCCAGGCCATTGAATATATCCAGCCGCGCCTTGCCCTGGCCGCCAAGGCCAATCTGGAGTCCGAGATTGCCCGCACCATCGCAGAAACCTATTTGGGCCGCTCGGCGGGAACCCGCGTTCTGAATGGCCAGATCCGGCATGGGGACGGCGAGAAGATCAATGCAGTCATCTTTTACTGCGATATGCGCAATTCCACCCGCATTGCCGAAGCACTCGGGCCGGATCCCTACTTGCGCTGGCTGAACGGCTATTTCTCCGCCACAGCGGGCGCGGTTATGGCCGAGGGCGGCGAAGTCCTTGATTTCATCGGCGATGCGGTCCTGGCGGTCTTCCCGATTGGCGAAACAGGTCTCCAGGGCGCTGTTCAACACGCCATTGCCGCTGCAGATAAGTCACTTCAGAATGTCGAGCGTATCAACACTCAACCCGGAAAAGCAGCAAGCCAGCCGGTGCTGGAAATCGGCATTGCCCTATCCGTGGGCGAGGTCATGTTCGGCAACATAGGTGTTCCGGAACGCATGACGTTTTCCGTTATTGGCCAGACGGTTCACGCCGCTGCCCGTATCGAGACACTGACAAAGGCCGTTCAAAAGCACACGCTGATGACCGGTGAGATCGCCCAGTTTGTGCCGGAGCGCGCAGAGGCTGCCGGCGACTTTGAACTCAACGGCTTTGAAGAACCCGAACCCCTCTTCGCCCTGCGCCCTGCCGCTAAAGTCAAATAAAAAGGGCCACCGCACCGGCAGCCCTTTCATCAGTTATCTGCAGGCGAGGCTCAGAGAACCTTGACCTTCGTTCCGACCTTGACCTGCTCGTAGAGATATTCCACGTCACTGTTCAGCATGCGGATGCAGCCGGAAGACACAGCCTGACCGATGCTCCAGTCTTCGTTGGTGCCGTGAATACGGTAGATCGTGTTGCCGAGATACATGGCGCGGGCCCCGAGCGGGTTTTTCGGGCCACCGGGCATATGAGACGGCAGCTTGCGGCCCTTCTTGCGTTCGCGCACGATCATTTCTGGCGGCGGGGTCCAACCTGGCCATTCCGCCTTGCGGGTGATCTTTTCCGTACCATTCCAGGTGAAGCCGTCCTTGCCGACACCAATGCCGTAGCGCATGGCCTTGCCATTGCCCTGCACGTGATAGAGCCAGCGCGCATCGGTATCGATCACGATCGTGCCGGGCTCTTCAGGACCGGAATAGCTGACAAGCTTGCGCTTGTATTTCTTGCGCGCAATCTGACCGGCCAGTTCAGGCGTCAGCTTGAGGGAGACCCAGGTTTTGCTGTTCGGGTCAAAAAAACGGTTGTCTGCATGAGCCGGGCCAGCGGCCACCAGCATGCTCAATGCTAGAGCAGATAGAACAAGGCGGTGCATGAATGCATCTCTCGGACAAAACGCGGGCAGGCCGCAGGGAATCGGATATCGACTGGGTAGCATGAAGCCACACCCCTATCATGCCATTTATGATTAATTTTCTCTGACCAAGCCTGATCCTTCAACCGGGAAATCCCTACTTTCACGGCGGAGCTTCCCAAAGGGCATTCTTGCGCAGCCATGGACGGCCCGGATAGATGGTTGAACAACAAACATGAAATCAGTCCTGGGAGTGAACATGACAAGCCTTGCACCGGCGGCGGTCCGCGCCTTGCCCTTGAACGACCTGCCCGCGGTGGACGGCAGCACATCGGCCCCTGTCATGCTGGTGCATGGTTTCGGCGGCGACCGGCAGACCTGGGTCAACATCCAAACCGCTCTTGCGCCCACCCGCCGCTCCATCGCGGTCGATCTTCCAGGCCATGGCCAGGCCATCGGCTGGCCGCGCATTGGCAACGCCGGTGTTGCGGCCAAGGCTGTGTTTCAAACTGTCGAAGCGCTGGAACTGGAGCAGGTACACCTTGTTGGTCACTCCATGGGCGGAGCCGTGGCGGCTCTCGTTGCAATGCGTGCACCGGAGCGGATTGCCAGCCTGACCCTGCTGGCACCGGGCGGCTTCGGTCCTGAAATCAATCACAAGCTCCTGCGCCGCTACGCGGCAGCGACCGATCCGGCTGAGATGGAAGCCTTGCTGGAGCAGTTCTTCGGATGGAGTTTCAAGCTGCCGAAGTTTCTGGCGCGCAGTGCTGCCGAAAGCCGCTCCAGGCCCGGCGCTGTTGAAACCCTGAAGGCCATTGCGGACGAAATCATCGATGGCGATGTTCAAAAGACCCTGCCGCTGTCCGACCTTGCGGAACTGCCCTGCCCGATCAAGGTTGTCTGGGGCACTCAGGACCGGGTGCTGCCTACACGCCAGGCCCACAAACTGCCCGGAATGATCGCGGCCCATGTCTTTGATGGGGTTGGCCACATGCCTCACCTTGAAATTCCCCGGGAAGTCACACGCCTCATTCTTCAAAATGCGGCCCGTGCGTAACGCAGAAATCGGGCTCCTGAACGAAAAAGACGCCACGCGGGATCCGCGTGGCGTCTTGCATTTCCATCTGTCTGTTCTGATCAGGCAGCGCGAACCCCGGTCAGGAAGCTCGAGATCTCCCGGCGGATGAGCGCAGCCTGTTCGGCCAGGGACTTGGCAAGGCGCTCCACCTCTGCACCAGTTGCCCTTGCATGATCGGTCGCTCCGGCAACCGCTCCCATACGGGTTGCGCCTTCATCCGACCGGCTGGACGCATCTGACACGTTGCGTGCAATCGACTGGACCGCAGCATCCTGCTGAACCACTGCGGAAGCAACCGCGGAGGCGAGGCCTTCCATTTCCGTGATGATGTCACTGACTTCGCTGATCGCGGAGAGCGCCTGAGAAGAGGACCCCTGGATCGCTTCCACCTGATTGGCGATGTCCTCAGTCGCCCTGGATGTCTGATCAGCGAGCTGCTTCACTTCAGCCGCAACAACAGCGAAGCCCTTGCCCGCCTCGCCGGCACGAGCCGCTTCGATGGTCGCATTCAGCGCCAGAAGATTGGTCTGATTGGCGATGTCACGGATCAGGCCCATGACCTCGCCAATATGATCTGCAGCGCTTGAAAGCTTGTCCATTGTGCGGGAGGTTTCGAGGGCGCTTGTCACCGCCTTCTTCGCCACGTCTGTGGATTTGGAGGCCTGGCTGGCAATCTCGTTGATGGACGCCGCCAGCTCCTCCGTCGCCGAAGCGGCAGAGTTGACGTTCTCCGCCGCAATGCGGACGGCATTGCCCGCTTCCGAGGCCTGACCGGCCACATCATCTGCGGCAGCTTCCACAGCGGCTGACGTCTGAACCAGTTCATCCGTTGCGTGATCAAGACTCTGCAGGGCCCGGTCCACCATGCCTTCAAAGCTGGAGATCAGATCTTCCAGCCGGGCCACGCGGGCATCGCGCTGCGCGTTCTCTGCTTCTGAGGCCAGGGTCAGGCTCTGCCGCTCAACCGCGTTGTCGCGGAATACGGAAACGGTCGCCGCCATCGCAGCAATCTCGCGGCTGCCCTTCACTTCAGGCAGCTTGATGTCGGTCTTGCCGCTGGCCAGCTCCTCCATGGCAGAGCTGAGCCGCCCAAGAGGAACAGCGATCGAGCGGCCGATCACGACAGCTGCTGCGGACAAGCCGATCAACAATCCGAAGATGACGAAAAGAACCACGCCGGAAGAAAAGCCCCTTATCGTTTCCAGCGCGGCCTGAGCCGACAACTCTGACTGCCGGGCTGCCTCATTGAGCACCTGAAGGCGCGGCGGCAGTAAGTCGAACAGATTTTCAAGAAGCTCGGCGGACTTGCCCTTTTCAATGTCGGCTGCCGTGAAGGAATCGAAGGCTTCACGGTACAAAACCATGTTCTTGGCGATTTCGTCTTTGATTTCGTTCGGCAGGTAGGCCTTCTTGATCAGCCGCTCGTAGCGTCCGAAGGCAACTTCGAAATTGCCAAGGGCGACATCGTTCCTGTTGATCGTATATTCGCGTTCGGCAAGCTGGATTTCCAGGATGGCGCGGAAGAGCTTTTCAGTATCCGGATTCCCCCCGAAATTCATTTCCTTCTTCAGCCGGGCCTGAACCGCGCCTGCGGTCTGGACCAAGGTCCCGCGCAAGCCGCCTTCGGAGTCAAACCCGATCGTCGACTGTATGGAATTCAAGGTTCCAAATGCGCCTCCGACACCATCCAGCGTGTCACGCACATCCGCCAGCTCGGCTTCAAATTGCGACGTGTCTCCACGAGAGGCGATCGCCTGAAGCGATTGTTCCGCCGCAGTCAACTGCTCCTGAAAGCTGGTGAAACTCAAATCGTCCGGTTTGGCCAGATATCCCTTTTCGATATTCTGCATCCGGTCGACAATCTGCGCCAGATCGCCGAGTTCCCGGGACAGGCTCGCACTGCCGGCAAGCTCATTAAAGGAAGACGCAACCCTGTTCTGGCTCCACCAGAACACACCGCCCAAAATCAGAAGGCCAATGGCGGTGATCAAGCTGAGAGAGAGGATACGCACACGGACAGAGAGCCCTGATACTCTGTTCGTCGCTAACTTCCGGTTGGCATTCATAGCGGCGGTGCCCCTAAAAAGTTATAGTTTTGCCCTTTGCTCCAGAAAGACCGCCAAAAGTAAAAAAACAGGCAATATCCGCGGGTGGTGCATTGCAGGAAATGCTGATATTGCAGGCATTCTTGTCTGTATTTTAGTCAAAGCTCCTCCCCCGCAGAGCGACAGGGCACGCAATCGTGAGTTCCTTCCTAAAAGCCATGATTCCTGGAACATTTGTTCTTCTTTGGTCGACAGGTTTTATTGGCGCCAAAATGGGAGCTCCCTACGCGGATCCCATGGTCTTTCTCAGCTGGCGTTTCGCGCTGGTGCTCCCCCTTCTTCTGGCCATCAGCCTTGTGACGCACCCCAAATGGCCCGTGAATGCAACCCAGATCGCCCATTGCGTCATAACCGGTGTGATGATCCACGGCTGTTACCTCGGAGCCACTTTCTGGGCGGTTGACCGGGGAATGCCGGCTGGCGCAACGGCCATCGTCGTTGGCTTGCAGCCGGTTTTCAGCACATTGGCAGCAGCATTGCTTCTGGGCGAAAAAATCCAGACGAAGCACTGGGCCGGTCTGGCCATCGGTGGAACGGGCCTGGCGCTGGTTCTTGTTCCCAAACTGGGTCTCGCGGGATCGGGCATCGAACCGGTCAACATCGCCGCGGTGTTCTTCGGAGTGCTGAGCATCAGCATCGGCACGGTCTACCAGAAGCGCTTCGTACCCCAGACGGACCATCTAGCAGGCACGTTCTGGCAGTATATTGGCGCCCTTCTGGTGACAGTTCCCCTGTCTCTAACGGAAAGCTGGACGGTCGTCTGGTCCGGAGAGTTCATCTTCGCACTGGCCTGGCTGACCCTCGTCCTTTCCATCGGTGCGATCACGCTCTTGATGATTCTGATCCGCCAGGGCGCGGTTTCCGAAGTGGCGTCCCTGTTTTATCTGGTCCCCGTCGCGGCCTCGGTGGAAAGCTACCTGCTTTTCGGAGAGCGTCTGTCCCTGGTTCAGATCTGTGGAATGGCTCTCGTGATCTGCGCGGTTCTGATTATACGCAGACGCAGCCAGCCGGTTCAGCAGCCTGTCTAAGATGAACCAGCTGCTCTGCCAGCCTATTCTCTAGCCGCCCGCTCCTGCGGGCGGCTGACTGCGGGCCCGCGCGCTCCGGATAAGTCCCTTCTGACGGATCAGCGCCGCATTCAACTCTCCCCCAAGAATGAATGCGAGCGAGCAGATGTAGAGAAAGACCAGCGCGGACATGATGCCCGCCAGCCCGCCATAGGTCGAAACATAATTTGCGAAGCGGGCCAGATAGGCGCCGAATGCCGCCCCGCAGATCATCCAGAGTACCATGGTGGCGAGAACGCCGGGCAACAGGTCGACCACCTTGCGCTCACCCGCAGGAAGCAGCCAGTGAGCAGCCAAAAGCCCGATACCCACCAGCAAGCCCGCAAAAACAAGCCGCACAAGGTCCAGGGAGCGTATCTGCTCCTCCAGCCCGGGAACCCAGGTGACGACCGCCTCGATCACTAGCGGCCCGAGCACCACAAGAAAGGTGAAGGCAATCATGATCACCGCGGCGGCAACAACAAGACCCAGGGACTGGAGACGCAGAATGATGAAAGACCGGGTTTCACGCGTCCGGTAAGCCCGGTTCAGAGCCGTCCGCAGCGCTTCCAGACCGTTGGAGGCAAACCAGAGCGATGCGACCACACCGAACGTCAGGATATCTCCGCGCGGAACGGTCAAAACCTGATGGATCTCACGCACCACGGGATCGGCAACAGACTGCGGCCAGGCATCGAAAATCAAATCCGAAACACTGTTTGCAGCTCCCTCAAGTCCGAAGAAACCCGCGAGTGCCGCGATAAAAATCAGCAGCGGAAACACAGCCAGAAGAACGGACAAGGCAACGTGACTGGCCATCGCAAAGCCATCGTCCCGGCTGAAATGACCGTAAATGTCTCGAATAATTGCGAAAGCGGAAAATATAAAAGTTATGCCTGTCATATCTAATAAGGTGTCCCGGCAGCCGGTTAAGGTCAAGCAGCTGAGACGGAATCCGTCTCAGCCGAAAGACTGAGAATTCAACACTCGACAAAACACCTGCTGCAGCGCAACATAGCTGCGGAAGAAACGCCTCTAAAGTAATAATCGAAAACGGAGACGTGTGAATGTCGACCGCTACTGCTTCAGCGCCAGCCAGTTCCACTCTGACGGATCAGACCGCCGGCGCGATTGCGCTGCTTGACAGACTCCTGGACGCGGCGACGCGCGCTGTCCGCCACAAGGTGAGCGACAACGGAAAGATCTCTTCTGAAGCGATGGAACGGGAGCAGCGGGCCGCCCACGGACTGGCTTGGCTTGCGACCTATGTGGAGGCCCTGCGGCAGCTGGACGCCTACGCAATACGGCTGATCACCGACAAGAGGTTCGGGAAGCTGGAAGAGCTGATCGTCCGGATAGGATTTTCCGAGTATCTAGCCCAGATTCTGGGCGGCATACCGATGAATCAGGGCGAATTCGTCCGCCTCGCCGATCTCGGATTGACCGATGATCAGATCCGGGCCGTCCGGACCTCCGACATTCTGGAGCTGATTTCGGCAGGCAACAGCCCCGAGCTTCGGGTTGAGCTCGTCGAGTGTATCCGGCGGCAGGCCGGCCAGTCGACCTTCGGAGATTGCGGGCTGGAAGAAACCTATGACCAGATCCGCAACGAAATGCGCCGGTTCGCGGAAGACAACGTCACACCCTATGCCCACGAATGGCACCTGAAAAACGACTATATTCCTCTTGAGGTGATCAGCCAGATGGCTGAACTCGGGGTCTTCGGCCTGACGATCCCTGAAGAATACGGCGGGATGGGCCTTGGCAAAGAATCCATGTGCGTGGTCTCCGAGGAGCTATCGCGCGCCTATATCGGTGTCGGCTCCCTGGGCACGCGCTCCGAGATCGCGGCTGAACTGATCCTTTGCGGCGGCACGGAAGAGCAAAAGCAGAAATGGCTTCCGTTGATTGCTTCAGGTGAAATCCTGCCGACGGCTGTCTTCACGGAGCCGAACACCGGGTCGGACCTTGCCTCGCTCAAAACCCGGGCGGTCAAGGAAGGTGACATCTGGAAGGTCTATGGCAACAAGACCTGGATCACTCATCCGGTGCGCGCCGATGTGATGACGCTCCTCACCCGCACCAATCCGAATGAACCCGGCTACAAGGGCATGTCCATGTTCCTGGCAGAAAAGCCGCGCGGAACAGACGAGAATCCTTTCCCGGCGGAAGGCATGACCGGCGGCGAAATCGAGGTTCTCGGCTACCGGGGCATGAAGGAATATGAAATCGCCTTTGACGGATTTGAGGTCAAGGCAGAGAACCTTCTTGGCGGCGAAGAAGGCCAGGGCTTCAAGCAGCTCATGCAGACCTTCGAAGGCGCCCGTATCCAGACGGCGGCCCGCGCGCTTGGTGTTGCCCAATGTGCTCTGGATCTTGGTCTTCGCTATGCTGAGGAGCGGATCCAGTTCGGCAAGCCGCTGATCGCCTTCCCCCGCGTCTCCGACAAGCTGGCGATGATGACAACCGAGGTCATGATCGCCCGGCAGCTGACCTATTACTCTGCCTGGCAGAAGGATTCCGGGCGCCGCTGCGATCTGGAAGCCGGAATGGCGAAGCTTCTGGGCGCCCGTATCGCCTGGGCTGCGGCGGACAATGCCCTGCAGATCCATGGCGGCAACGGGTTCGCTCTCGAGTATCAGATCTCCCGCGTCCTGTGCGACGCCCGCATCCTGAACATCTTCGAAGGGGCAGGCGAAATCCAGGCGCAGGTAATCGCCCGGCGCATTCTGGAAACCCGGGGTCTCAACTGATCGCCCTTATGGTTTGTTTCTCACTTGATGGCCGGGATTGAATTTCCCGGCCACGACCCCACTTCATGGCCATGGCGGCACCGTTCGACACAATTGACTTTGATGAGAGCAAACTGGGGCCGGAAGAATCCCAGTGGCGCAGCTTGCGAAACCGTCTCCTGAAAACGGTCCGGCGGGCGGCGCGCCAGGTGCCTTTCATGGAAGACGTCGTCGCGGCCTATTATTGTGCGCTCGATCCGGCAACCCCGCGCAAGGTACGCCTGACCTTGCTTGCCGCCCTTGCCTATTTCGTCATGCCGCTTGATGCCGTGCCCGATTTCCTCATCGGCATTGGCTTTGGCGATGATGCAACCGTTCTGCTGGCCGCCTTGAACATGCTGCGCGTTCATATCCGTGACGTGCATCGTGATGCCGCCCGGGACAGCCTGCAGGATGGCGTTCTCTACGAACCGTCGGACAAGGAGCCGTTTTAAGCCACAGGCCCCGGCGTCTGCCGCCAGCAGCCGGAACTGCGCCCGGCGATGATCCAGTAAACCAGCCCCGCCATGAAGCCGGCAGCCAGGACGACGGTGGTTCCGGGACGAAGCCCATACTCCGCAGAGGCTCCAAGGGACCAGAGCCCAAAGGCGATGAGCCCCGCACCGCCGGCGTGAAAAATCACGCTGCGGACCGAAAGAAGCTCCGCTGCGAGAATGGCGCAGAAAACCGGCGCTCCCGCGAGACCGCCCAAGACGCTGGCTGTCACCAGCCCGCTCCCGGTCATCGCCGCAAAGCCGACCGGATCCATTGATGGGTCTCCGGCACGGAAGTACCCCCAGGCGAGAAACAGTCCCGCAGTCAGAACGGCCGCGCAAAATCCGATGGAAATGCGGATCAGCTGCCAGATGAGTTTGCTGCCATTCACTGCGGTCATATCCCTGTTCAAGTTCCAGCGCAGCCTACCGTGAAGATGTGCCGGAATGAAGGCTCGGGAAGAGAAAAGACTGCAGCAGCAACCTCTTGAGATCCCTGAACGCGGGCCCCATATCCTTTGGCCAGGTGTTTGAGTGCACACTCCCAAAACCCCGGACTGGTCCGTGGCTTCGTTGAGTTGCAGCAATTTAGCCTGTTTCACATACGCCGAAATGCCTATTCCAGACCGTTCGGTATTGTTTCTTGTTGACTTTGGGCCTGATTCACCGGATTTTTCCTGTGTTCCTTGGCTGAGAAGTCAATGCGCCCTAGATGCTCACATCCGGGGTGCTTTGTGCATCCGGCACATCAGGAAGCCAAATCGAGAGTACAACAACACAGGAGATTGCGACCATTCGCCGTCCATTCCGCGCTCCGCCTCCGACGAAGGAAGGCCCGCGCACAAACAATGAAATTCGCGTCCGCGAAGTCCAGCTGATTGATCACGAAGGTAACAACCGCGGGATCATTCTCACCGATGAAGCTATGGACATCGCAGTAGAAGCCGGTCTTGATCTCGTTGAGATCCAGCCGAATGCTCAGCCGCCTGTTTGCAAGATTCTGGATTACGGCCGGTTCAAGTACCAGTCCCAGAAGAAGGCTGCCGAAGCGCGAAAGAAGCAGAAAACCGTCGAGATCAAAGAGATCAAGATGCGCCCGAACATCGACACCCATGATTATGAGGTGAAGATGAAGAGCATGCTTCGGTTCTTCAGCGAAGGCGACAAGGTCAAGGTCACTCTCCGTTTCCGCGGCCGTGAAATGGCGCACCAGGATCTGGGCATGAAACTGCTCGATCAGGTTCGCGAAGAAACCGCCGAGATCGCGAAGGTTGAATCCTCGCCGCGCCTCGAAGGCCGCCAGATGGTGATGATCCTTGCGCCGCTGAAGTAAGCGCGCTGCAGACCGCACCTGAAAGACATTAAAAAACCCCGCCAATCAAATTGGCGGGGTTTTTTGTTTTCAAACCTCGAACCTGGTCAGGAGATTTCCGCCCAGGCACCGGTCTTTTCAGATTCGAACAGAGCATCCAGGGTCTTCATGTTCTGCACGGCATCCGCCGGACCGTAAGGCGGGTCGATCTCACCCAGGATGGACCGGGCAAAGACATCGGCCAGTTCCGCATACTGGTCGCTGGGTGCAAGGGTCTCCGTTACAGAAGCTGCGTCGGCAAACTTCGAACCGTCATCAAGGCGCAACACCATGCCTTCATTGCCAGGAGCGTTGTAGGGGATCAGGATCTCCAGACGCTTCTTGGTCCCGACCAGCTGAATGCGCTGATATGGAGCCAGCTGTGTTGCCACCGTGAAGTCGAGGCGGCGGCCGCCGCCAAAGTCGATCAGGGCGCTGGCCACGCGGTCGGTGCCGAACTCCGGATCGCGGTCGATCAGCGAAATGGCCCGTTTCGGCTCCGCTTCAAAGAAGTAGCGGCCCGCCACGATCGGATAGCAGCCGATATCCATCAGGCCGCCGCCACCGATGCCTGCCATGTTGCGGATGTTCGATGGATCGGCATTGAAATAACTGAAAAAGGACTGGATGGCCTTCAGCTCTCCCAGAGCGCCGGAGCGGACAATCTCCCGCGCCCGGATCCACTGCGGATGCGCCCGGACCATGAAGCCTTCGGCCACCAGGCGGTCCTTCGGCAGGTGCATAAGCTGGCGGGCCTCTTCCGCATTCAGCGCAACCGGCTTCTCACACAACACATGCTTGCCAGCTTCCACCGCCTGCAAGGTCAGCGGAACATGGAGATGGTTGGGCAGCGGATTGTAGATGGCATCGATGTCCGGATCGGCCAGCAGCTCCTCATAGGAGCCATAGGCCTTCTCAATTCCCAATGCGCCTGCGGTTTCCCGGGCTCTGACCAAATCCCGCGAAGCGATCGCGGCAACGGTCCCGTATTTGGAACTCTGGATCCCTGGAATGACTTTCTCCCGGCCAATTTTGGCGGTCGACAGAATGCCCCAGCGGATCGGCTTTCCGGCCTTGCCCATGATGTACGTCCCTCACAGTTTGGATCAGTTGACGCGTTTTACCCCGCGCACCTGCCGGTCCGCAACTGCGGCAACGGTTCCCCAATAGGAACCGCTGCCCGGATGATCAATATTTCTCTGGGACGTAAAGCTCGTCGGGGAGAACCTTCCGCTCATAATCCGGGTTGAACACGCGGTCGGGCAGGTGGATCGGCTCGTGCGGGATTTCCTCGTAAGGCATCATGGACAGAAGGTGGCTGATGCAATTGAGGCGCGCCTGCTTCTTGTCATTGCCTTCCACGATGAACCAGGGCGCTTCCGGAATGTTGGTGCGCTCAAAGGTCTCTTCCTTGGCCTTGGTATAGGCTTCCCAGCGCTTGCGGGATTCCAGATCCATCGGGCTAAGCTTCCACTGCTTCAGCGGATCGTGGATCCGCATCAGAAAGCGCAGCTGCTGCTCCTGGTCCGTGATCGAGAACCAGTATTTCACCACACGGATGCCAGAGCGGACGAGCATGCGTTCAAATTCCGGCACGTCGTTGAAAAACTGCTCCACCTGCTCCTCAGAAGCAAAGCCCATCACCCGCTCGACACCCGAGCGGTTGTACCAGGAGCGGTCAAACAGAACCATTTCGCCCGCCGCCGGCAGATGCGGGACATAGCGCTGGAAGTACCACTGGCTCTTTTCCCGTTCCGTTGGCGCAGGCAGCGCCACGACGCGGGCCACGCGCGGGTTCAAGCGCTGGGTGATCCGCTTGATCACGCCGCCCTTGCCTGCCGCGTCCCGGCCCTCAAAGATTACGACGAGCTTTTCGCCGGTGTGCTGGATCCAGTCCTGCAACTTCACCAGCTCGGCCTGAAGCCTCAGCAGCTCATGGAAATAGGTCTTGCGGTCAATGTTCGACGTGTGCCGCAGATCTGAGATGAATTTCATCTCTCTGGCGATCAGGAGATCATCAATCTCCATCTCCAGCTCTTCATCCAGACTGTCTTCCCATTCCGCTTCCACCCAGCTGCGGGCGCTTGTCTCATCCATGGTTCCGTCTCCAGCCATTTCTCCTCCTCTGTGAACGCCTGCACTGTTACCGTTTTTTGACAATCCCTCCCAAGATAGGGACTCAACTCCGCATGCGCACAGGTCCCTGCGTTTTTGTGATTGAAAATGAATGATCGTTCATTTATTTTTTCAGATGGAGGACAGCATGGATCATTCCGGCAAGCGGCAGGCAGGCACTCTGGGAGGAGCAGCAGGCAAGCCATCAGCATCTGATGACACGCGCAGCACCAAGGGCGGGCAAACCGCTGCCCGGGTGTGCAAGGCTGCGCTGCATCTTTTTGCCCGGCACGGCTATGCAGCCGTTTCCATGCGCCAGATCGCGTCTGAGGTCGGCGTTCAACCCGGCGCCCTCTACAATCATTTCGCCACCAAGCAGGATATCCTCAAGGCCTTGATGCTGGAGCACATGGGTGCGCTTCTTCAGGCTTGGGAAGCGTGCAGAGGCACGGTGCCTGAGGGCACAGACCTGCTGGAGGTCTTTGTCCGGTTCCACATCCGCTATCATCTCAGCCGTTCTGAAGAGGTGTTCATCTCCTACATGGAGCTGCGCAATCTTGAGCCGGAGAACTTCGCTGCGGTCGAGCGTCTACGGCAAATCTATGAGGCCATTCTCACAGGCATTCTGGAAGACGGCATGAGCCAGGGCCGTTACCGCATTGAGGAACCGCGTGTCGCGACCCGCGCCATCATCGCCATGCTGACAGGCATACCCGCCTGGTACCGGGAAACCGGCAGCCTGACCGCCGGCCGCATTGAAACAATTTATCTGGACATGGTGCGCGGCAGCCTTGGCGCCGCGCCCGCCTTCACCGCAGGGGAGAGCGGCTGACATGACAATCCTGAAATCCAATCTTTCGGCCCGCAGCGAAGGCTTTGCAGCCAACCGGAGTGCCCACGAAGCGGCCATGTCGCAAGTGCGCGACGCGGCCCAAAAGGCCTTTGACGGCGGCGGCGGGACCGCCCGCGAACGTCACACATCCCGCGGCAAGATCCTGCCGCGGGAACGCGTCTCCCGGCTGCTTGATCCCGGCTCACCCTTCCTGGAAGTCGGCACCCTGGCCGCGCACGGCCTCTATGGCGATGCCGCCCCGTCGGCGGGCATCATCACCGGCATTGGCCGGGTCGAAGGCCAGGAAGTGATGGTCATTGCCAATGACGCGACGGTCAAGGGCGGCACCTACTATCCGATGACCGTGAAGAAGCATCTGCGCGCGCAGGAAATCGCTGCAGAAAACAACCTGCCTTGCGTCTATCTGGTGGATTCGGGCGGCGCCAACCTGCCGAATCAGGACGAGGTCTTTCCCGACCGGGATCACTTCGGCCGCATCTTCTTCAACCAGGCCAACATGTCGGCCAAGGGCATTGCCCAGATTGCCGTCGTCATGGGCTCCTGCACGGCGGGCGGCGCCTATGTGCCTGCCATGTCGGACGAAACGATCATCGTCCGCAATCAGGGCACCATCTTCCTGGCAGGCCCCCCGCTGGTGAAGGCGGCAACCGGCGAGGAGGTGAGCGCGGAGGACTTGGGCGGCGGCGATGTGCATACGCGCCTTTCCGGCGTGGCCGACCATCTGGCCCGGGACGACGCCCATGCGCTTGCCCTTGCCCGCCGCTCCGTCGCCAGCCTCAACCGCACCAAGCGTTCCCAGGTCGCGCTGCAGACACCGGAAGATCCGCTTTATGATCCGGACGAGATCCTCGGCGTCGTTCCGGCGGATCTGCGCACGCCTTATGACATCCGCGAGGTGATCGCGCGCGTGGTGGACGGCTCGCGGTTTGACGAGTTCAAGGCCCGCTACGGCACCACACTTGTCTGCGGCTTTGCCCATATTCACGGCATGCCCGTCGGCATCATCGCCAACAATGGCGTGCTCTTTTCCGAAAGCGCCGTGAAGGGCGCCCATTTCGTCGAGCTCTGCTCCCAGCGCAAGGTACCGCTGGTGTTCCTGCAGAACATCACCGGCTTCATGGTCGGGCGCAAATATGAAAGCGGCGGCATCGCCAAGGACGGCGCGAAGCTGGTGACGGCTGTCGCCACCACCTCCGTTCCGAAGATCACCATGCTGGTCGGTGGTTCCTTTGGCGCGGGCAACTACGGCATGTGCGGCCGGGCCTTCAACCCGCGCTTCCTCTGGACCTGGCCGAACTCCCGCATTTCGGTCATGGGCGGCGAGCAGGCAGCTGGCGTTCTTGCCACCGTCCGGCGCGACGGCATCGAACGCAAGGGCGGCAGCTGGTCTGCGGAAGAAGAAAAGGCCTTCAAGCAGCCGGTCATCGACCAGTTCGAGGAACAGGGCCATCCGCTCTACGCCTCCGCCCGCCTGTGGGACGACGGCATCGTGGACCCGCGCAAGACCCGCGACATTCTGGGCCTATCCCTCTCCGCCGCCCTCAACGCCCCCATCGAAGACACGCGATTCGGCCTGTTCCGGATGTGAGCCATGACCCAGACACTTGATGACCTGAAAGCAAAATACCCCGGCGCAGAGAGCTTTAACTTCGGAGACAGCGCAGAGTTGTCCGGGGAACTGATTGCCCTCGTGCGCAGCGGCAAAAAGACCGGCACCTGCGGCGCCTTGCGCGACTTCACCGAGGGAGGAGACGCCCTCCCCGTCGTAGGACGAAAGGACATCGCTCTGGATTGGGACGGAAAGCCCGCTCTGGTGATTGAAACCCTTTCGGTCACCATCTGCCGCTTCTGCGATGTCGATACCAAATTTGCCCTGAGCGAAGGCGAGAACGACGATCTGGCGGGATGGCAGCGCGACCACCAGGCCTACTTTGAGCGCAATGGCGGCTTTTCACCGGAAATGGAACTGGTCTGTGAGCGGTTCCGCCTCGTGGAGGATCTCGCCGGGGAGGCACAGTGATGTTCAAGAAAATTCTCATTGCCAATCGCGGCGAAATTGCCTGCCGGGTGATCAAGACAGCCAGACGGCTCGGCATACGGACAGTTGCAGTCTATTCGGACGCGGATGCCGGAGCCATGTATGCGGCCTCGATTGAAGACACCCGCTTCGGCCCGTTCCGTATGTAAGGAGAAAAGCCGTGGATTTTCTTGACAGCATTAAGAATAAGATCCCAGCGATAGGGTTTATTTCCCTATTGCTCTCGGCGACTTACCACGCAGGCCTCCTGAATGCCGCAGCAAGTATAGATATAATATCATCGCTATCATATCAGGACATTATAATAGCATCTTTATACATATTTCCAATACTTTTATCTTCATTTTACGCAATATCTGCAATTAAAGACATTATATATCTTGAGGGGAAATTCGATAAGTGGTGGAAGTATGGAATATTATTCTTAATATTCACACTTGGGCTTGCTTCATTTTATTTGGAGGGAAATCAGCCAAGTTCATTTACTTGGATATTGTTGATATTCTCTGCGTCACCACTAATTTATAAAATAATAAAGAAACTTAATAAAAAATCTTGAAAAAGAGCAAATTGCGATAATAACAATTATTCTAACAGTATTCATAGTCGCATACAGCTCTGGATACGGCGCATATCACAAGTCACAGTGCCAAGATCTGACATATATAAGTACAGATAAATGCAAAGATTGCATTCTTGTAAAAATATATTCAAATATCATTATTCTCAAACAAAAAGACTCCAGATCAATTTATGTCGAAAAGAACGAGAACAATTACGAACTGCGGATCGATGCCGAAGAAAGATTAAAAGCAACCCAATCGTCATATTGCAATCCAATTAAGACTTGGCTGGAGGGAAGAAAGTGATGTTCAAGAAAATCCTCATTGCCAATCGCGGCGAAATTGCCTGCCGGGTGATCAAGACCGCCAGACGGCTCGGCATCCGGACGGTTGCGGTCTATTCGGACGCGGATGCCGGGGCCATGCATGTGGCGCTCGCCGACGAGGCTTACCGGATCGGTCCCGCACCCGTGGCGGACAGCTATCTGCGCATTGATGCCATCATCGGCGCCTGCAAGAAGAGCGGTGCGGAAGCGGTTCACCCGGGCTATGGTTTCCTGTCGGAAAACCCAGGCTTCGTTGACGCGCTGGATGCGGCGGGCATCGCCTTCATCGGTCCAAGAGCCCGTTCCATCCGGGCCATGGGCCTGAAGGACGCGGCCAAGGCCCTGATGGTGGAGGCAGGCGTACCGGTGGTGCCGGGCTATCACGGCGAATCCCAGGATCCGGAGTTTCTGAAGGCGCAGGCGGACGAGATCGGCTACCCGGTCCTGATCAAGGCCCGCGCGGGCGGCGGCGGCAAGGGCATGCGCCGGGTGGACGATCCGAAGGACTTCCTGTCCGCTCTCGCAGGCGCCCAGCGCGAGGGGCAGGCGAGCTTTGGCGACCCCCGTGTCCTGATCGAGAAATATCTGACCAAGCCGCGCCATATCGAAATTCAGGTCTTCGGCGACAGCCACGGCAACGCGGTGCATCTGTTCGAGCGGGACTGCTCGCTCCAGCGGCGGCACCAGAAGGTGATCGAGGAAGCCCCGGCCCCCGGCATGCCGGAAGAGATGCGCCGGGCGATGGGCGAGGCCGCCGTAAAGGCCGCCAAGGCCATCGACTATTCCGGCGCAGGCACCATCGAGTTCATTGCCGATGTGTCAGAGGGCCTGAAGGCGGACCGGTTCTATTTCATGGAAATGAACACCCGGCTCCAGGTCGAGCATCCGGTGACAGAGATGATCACCGGCGAGGATCTGGTGGAGTGGCAGCTGCGCGTTGCCTCTGGCGAACCTCTGCCCAAGCGCCAGGACGAGCTCACTTTCTCGGGCTGGGCCTTCGAGGCCCGGCTTTATGCGGAAGATGCGCCCAAGGGCTTCCTGCCTGCCATCGGCACGCTCACCCACCTGCATCTGCCGGATACACTCGCCCGCATCGACAGCGGTGTGCGCAGCGGCGATGCCATCACGCCTTACTATGATCCGATGATCGCCAAGATCATCGTTCATGGCCCAACCCGTGAGGCAGCTCTCGGCAAACTGCTGACGACACTTGAAGACACCCAGGTCGCGGGCTGTGTGACCAATGCCGGCTTTCTTGCCAGCCTCTGCCGCCATGAAGGCTTTGCCAAAGGGGATGTGGATACGGGCCTGATCGACCGGGATCTGCAAAGCCTCATCAGCGAGCCGGAAATACCTGAAGATGCAATCGCCCTTGCGGCTCTCGCAGCTCTGGGCCTTACCAAGGAACCGGCGGAAAGCGATCCATGGGATCGGCTGAAGGGCTGGCGCATGTGGAGCGCGTCGCGCCAGTTCGCCCTGCTCGACATTTCCGGCGAGCGCCGGGACGTGGAAGTGCATGCCCTCGGGCACAAAGCCTTCTCGGTTCTGACGAATGGCAGTCCCCAGACCTACGAAATCGTCTCGGTCAGCGGCTCCACGATCACCTTCGAGCGGAACGGGGTCCGGCAGACCGCAGCCCTGGCGGAAGAGACGGGATCGATCACCATCTTCATGGGTGGCCACGCCTATCGTGTCGGTCTTGCTGATCACCTGTCTGACAACGAAGAAACCGGCAGTGCCAGCGACCAGATCATCGCGCCCATGCCGGGTCTGGTGAAGGTGCTCAGCGCCAAACCGGGCGACACGGTCTCTGCCGGTCAGGCCCTCGTGGTTCTGGAAGCCATGAAAATGGAGCACACGCTGAAAGCCCCGCGGGATGGCGTTGTCGCCAACGTTCTGGCAGCAGAAGGCGAACAAGTGCAGGACGGAGCCATTCTTCTGGCTCTTGAGGAGGAGGCATCGGATGCTGCCTGAGGCCTCCAGCTATGACGAGCTGATCAGCCGTTTCACCTGGACCATTCCGGACACTTTCAACATCGGCGCAGCCATCTGCGATGAATGGGCTGCGAAAGAGCCGGACCGGGAAGCGCTGGTCTATGTTCAGGAGGACGGGGACACCCGGTCCTACAGCTATGGTGACCTGAAGCGTCTGTCGAACCAGCTCGCCTGCCTGCTTGCGAGCGAACATGTCCAGCCTGGCGACCGGGTTGCCGTGCTCCTGCCCCAGATGCCGGAGACTGCGATTGCCCATATCGCTG
This sequence comes from Roseibium litorale, assembly GCF_014842915.1. Classification (GTDB taxonomy): domain Bacteria; phylum Pseudomonadota; class Alphaproteobacteria; order Rhizobiales; family Stappiaceae; genus Roseibium; species Roseibium litorale. The sequence goes on from NZ_JACYXI010000006.1 coordinate 49,463, forward strand.
CCCTGAAGCTCGGCGCGATCACCATTCCTCTCTTCACGCTCTTTGGCGAGGAAGCACTCAGCTACCGGCTTGCCAATTCCGGCGCAAAGTTGGTGGTGACGGATGCAGCCGGAGCCGGAAAGATCGCCGCGATCCGCCATGAGCTGCCTGACCTGAAGACCGTCTTCTGCACGGATGGTGACCTGCACGGTGCCCGGGATCTCGCCACCGCCATGGCAAATCAGCCGGAACGCTTCGCACCTCTCGCCACCCGTCCGGAAGACCCGGCCATCATCATCTACACCTCCGGCACCACAGGCCAGCCCAAGGGTGCCCTGCACGGTCACCGGGTGCTGCTCGGCCATTTGCCGGGTGTTGAAATGAGCCACGACTTTCTGGGCCAGCCCGGCGACCGGATCTGGACCCCAGCCGACTGGGCGTGGATCGGTGGGCTTCTCGACGTGTTGATGCCCGCGCTTTACCTTGGCGTGCCTGTCGTTGCCTGCCGGTTCAAGAAATTTACTCCGGAAGCAGCCTTCGCCCTCATCGAAGCGCAAAAGGTCCGCAACGCTTTCCTGCCCCCAACGGCTCTCAAGCTGATGCGGCAGGTCGAAGCGCCGGAAACCCGGTGGACGCTCAACATGCGCTCCATCGCTTCGGGTGGCGAGACGCTCGGAACCGAACTGATCGAATGGGGACGCAAGACCTTCGGGCTGACCATCAACGAATTCTATGGCCAGACCGAATGCAACATGATTGTCTCCAGCTGCTCGGCCATCATGGAGGCACGCCCCGGCATCATGGGCAGACCTGCCGCCGGACACCGGGTCGATGTGGTCGATGCCAACGGCAACACTGTTGCAGATCATGAGCTGGGCAACATTGCCGTCAAAAGCCCCGACCCGGTCATGTTCCTTGGCTACTGGAACAATCCGGAGGCCACGGCCGCCAAGTTCGCGGGTGGCTGGATGCTGACCGGCGATACCGGCGAGCGGGACGAGCAAGGCTGGATCCGTTTTGTTGGCCGGGACGATGATGTCATCACCTCGTCCGGCTACCGCATCGGACCGGGGGAAATCGAAGACTGCCTGATCCGCCATCCCGCCGTCGCTCTGGCCGGCGTGGTGGGAAAACCGGACGCCCAGCGCACCGAGATCGTGAAGGCCTACATCGTCCTCAAACAGGGCGTCGAACCGAATGATAAGCTGGCAAAGGAAATAGCAGAGTTCGTCAAGACCCGCCTTGCCGCCCACGAATATCCGCGGGAAGTCGCCTTTGTGGACGCCCTGCCCATGACCACCACGGGCAAGGTGATCCGCCGTGAATTGCGCGCCCGCGCTGCCGATGAATAGGAAAGCAGGATGAGCGACTTCGTCACCATCTTCGAAATGGGTCCGCGCGACGGGCTGCAGAACGAAAAGACCTTCGTGCCGACCGCTGACAAGATCCGGCTGGTCGACATGCTGACCGAATGCGGCTTCCGCAAGATCGAGGTTACCAGCTTCGTCAGCCCGAAATGGGTGCCCCAGATGGCCGATGCCACTGAGGTGATGGAAGGCATCTACCGCCATCCTGCGGTCTGCTACACCGCCCTGACCCCGAACGCCACCGGCTATGCCGCTGCCAAGCGCGTGTCCGCCGACGAGATCGCCGTCTTCGGCTCCGCCTCGGAAGGCTTCTCAAAGAAGAACATCAATTGCTCCGTGGCGGAGAGTATCGAGCGGTTCAAGCCAGTGATCGAGAAGGCCCACAAGGACCATATCCCGGTGCGCGGCTATATCTCCTGCGTGACCGACTGTCCCTACGATGGCCCCACCCCGCCGGAGGCCGTTGCCAAGGTGGCTAAGATCCTGTTCGACCTGGGCTGCTATGAAATCTCCCTCGGCGATACCATTGGTGCGGGTACACCCGAGACCATAGGACGGATGCTGGACGCGGTGCTGGCCGAGGTTCCGGCAAAGCATGTTGCCGGGCATTATCACGACACCAAGGGTCAGGCGCTTGCCAACATCGAAGTGAGCCTCGACAAGGGCCTGCGCACGTTCGATGCCGCCATCGGCGGTCTGGGTGGCTGCCCCTATGCTCCCGGCGCGAAGGGGAATGTGGCGACGGAAGCGGTCGCCCGTCTGCTGACTGCCAAGGGATATGAGACCGGCCTGAACATGGAGAAGCTTGCCGCTGCCGCCAGCTTCGCCTTGTCGCTTAGGAGCGCTGACGCATGACCTACGAGACGATTTCCATTGCCACGGATGCGCGCGGCGTTGCGACCCTCACTCTTAACCGTCCTGACAAGCACAATTCCCTGTCCGCACGGATGATCGATGAGCTGACCCATGCTGCCGCGGAGCTGGGCAGCGATCCGGCCGTGCGCGTGGTGGTTCTAACCGGTGCAGGCGCCAGCTTCTGCGCGGGCGGTGACCTTGGCTGGATGCGGGAACAGTTTGATGCGGACCGTCAGACCCGCATGGTGGAGGCACAGAAGCTGGCGCATATGCTGCGCGACCTGAACGAGCTGCCGAAGCCTCTGATTGGCCGGGTCCAGGGGCAGGCCTTTGGCGGCGGCATCGGCATGATGAGCGTCTGCGACACGGTGATTGCCGTTGAGACGGCCAAGTTCGGCCTGACGGAAACCCGACTCGGGCTGATCCCCGCCACCATCAGCCCCTATGTCCTTGCCCGCATGGGCGAAGGCAAGGCGCGGCGCGTGTTCATGTCCGCAAGGCTCTTCGGAGCAGAAGAAGCGCGGGACCTGGACCTCGTGGCAAGGGTCGTCTCCGAAGCAGATCTGGATGCAGCGGTGGAAGCCGAAGTGAAGCCCTATCTCTCCGCTGCCCCCGCCGCAGTGGCGGCCTCCAAGGCTCTGGCCAGATCGCTTGGCCCGGCGATTTCGGTCGATGTGATTGAGGACACGATACGCCGTCTTGCAGATACCTGGGAGACCCCGGAAGCGCAGGAAGGCATTCAGGCCTTCTTTGAGAAACGCAAGCCTTCCTGGGCTTGAGGCCGCCTCTGCACCCGGAGCCTTGGTCTAACGGCGCTGCCTGTTCCGGCGTTCATGGAACAGCCGCACGGTGTTGGCAATCCGGGCAACATCCAGCTGTTCCGTATTCGTCCCCTCCGGCTTGCCATAAAGGCGCTCCCGGGTCCGGCGAATCTTTTCCCTCTGCCGGTCGCTGAGGTTCTGGGGCAGGTCCACCCCTGCACGGTCGAGACCGATCAACACCCGTTGCAGATCCGGAATCATTTCGGATGAGAACGCGAATTGCGTACCGCCGCGCGTGACGAAATTCAGCGTCGTCGTCTCATGTGCATTGGCCAGCATCTCGATCCGCCGCCGGTCATGGATGAACATGGCTGACAGCATACCGGCCAGACCGCTGCGGGTGCGCACTTCGCGCAAGCGCACGGCTCCCAGATCCTCATACCTGATCCGGATCTTCATCCCCAGTTGGGTCACCTCAAAGCCGTTGCCGAAGAACCGCACCCATGAGGTTTCCTGCCGGATTGCGACCATGAAGACAAAGAAGCTCAGGCAGGCGGGAATCAGAAGCACCAGCATGACCGCCGCGCCGCCTCCTCCCAATGCCGCACCAAGAAACCCCAGGCAAAATAGCGGAACGCCGACCAGAAAACCCGCCAGATCGATCATGGGTGTAGGCAGCAGCTGTCCGGGTCTCAATGCGCCGGCAGGCACCTTGGGCCTGGGCATCGCCGCATAGACGCCGACAGCCGCCATCACGCACAAAAGCGCGCTTATCGGCGAAAGAAAGGTAAAGCCGCCAGTGATCCCAAGGACGAGAAGAGCCATGGGGACCATCCGGCGGAGCAGTTCCAGTCTTGCTGTCTTGCCCATGTTTCCTCCGGGTTCAAGCCAACCCGCGTGATTCGCGATGACTTGCGAATTTTGAAACCACTGCAACCAGCCGGTCAAGCTGTCCCGCCGCTACAGTCATAGAGGTCTATCAGGCAAGACCAGCGTAAGGCGGAAGCCGGCGCAGCCGGGAAGCAAAGAAGTCTATCATGGCACCCTGGGCATCCGGTATCAGTGTCCGCATCAAGGCCGAAGGAAAGACGCACGCATGCCGATCAGAAACTATTGCTTGTTGAAGGGAAAGGCTTCTGATTTGACCCTGGACGATGACGACATTCCTCACATTGAAATCCGTGTAGAAGCTGGCTGGACCAGCTATCGCATCGCCGTCAACATCCGATCGCAGCAGCCGCCGCATGATCTGCTATTTGCCGTCAACCGGGATTTCCAGCATCCCATGTTGCCGGTCTTGCTCGCTCTTCCGGAGGGAATGACGGACATTGCAGAGGACAACCCGCAGCTGGCGCTGGACTATGTGCGCGGAGGCTTCCTGACGCGGGAAGACATGCAGGTCGCCCCCTGCCAGCGGTCAGGCCCCGGGAATGATCTGCGTGACGTTCTGGAGTCCCTCACCCGCCAGGCCATCGACGAAGACCATCACCTCACCTTTTATGCCTTTGGGGAAAGCTGGGGACCGGAGCGTGGCAAGCCGGATCTTTATTTCGGCTTTTCACCCGGCAACGGGCTGCACAACATCCATATGAACCAGGGCTCCACTGGCAAGCACCTGAAGGACAATGGCCCCAACCAGGATGGCGGGCTTCTGATCCATTCAGAAGAAACCGGAAAATGGACCGGCATCTTTCTGGCCTTCCAATCCCAAAGCTGGGTGACGGATCCGGAAACAGGAAACCCGCCGCATCACCGCCGGGTTTCCAAGGCTAGGGCCGAAGATGAGATCCGGAATAGCTGACCTTCAAAGTCAATGCGCCAGCATCTCCTGAACGATCTCGCTGCCATTCAGGGACGACGGGTAGTAGGTCGGCCAGTTGGTCACTTCCTCCAGAAGCGCAGCCCGGTCGTCTCCCCAATAAAGGTGGTAATGATCGGCAGTCTCCGGGGCAATCTTGTGATCGCTGAACTGGATGAATTCCGGCGCGGCCTCATCGCCACCCGTCTTCTTAAAGACATAACGGACACCGCGGTTTCCGGCCTTGTAGGTCAGGATCTCATAGCCGTCCGGAACATAGTCGCCTTTGAGAACCTCGTTTCCCCTGAAGAAACTCACCGAGCCGTCCTTGATCACGATGCGGTCGACGTCCGTCTTGTAGCCAATCTGGTAATATTGACGGTATTCCTCTGCGGTCTTTCCCCCATGTTCGGCCTTGTGCGCCATGACCGGGTCAAGCGTGCCTTCGAGAAGGTAGGGATAGACGGACTGCCAGTCATTTTCCCAATCGGAAAGCGGCCGCTCCTGGATCTGGCTATCCTCGAAATAGCCCTTGTAGACCTTGTCTGACCCATGAGCTTGGGAATGGCTGTGCGAATGATCGTGATCCTTGGACTTGCTGTCCTGAGCAAGTGCTTGCGTTCCGCAAAGAAGCAGGGACGTGAGTGCGAGTGCGCCAATGTGTCTGGTGATCGCGAAAGGCATGTCTGGAACCTCAACTGGTTGCCGGTGAGCGGGATTTAGTTACGTTATTACATAACGCATTCGATCTAGCTCATCACTCCCGGGCTGGCAACAGGTCTCCGAAGATTCTGGCGGGATAAATTTGACCGCCCGAAACCAAAAAGCCGCCGGGGAACCGGCGGCTTGATAGGGATGGAATCCAGGTAGGGTCAACTGTCCTCGGGATCTGGAGCAAGGCGCCAGGATCGGGGGCCAGCCTCCCCCTCAAAACTCCGGGTCGTAGTTGAAATAGATCGGGTTGGAGAGGCCGATCATGTTCTGGCTGAGCGCCATGGAATTGGGGACCTCCGGATAGGTGGATTGCGGCCCCTCCACCTCGACGCGGTAGTAGCTTCTTCCGTCGGGAGACGGCGTATCGCTGAAACGGACGGTCTGGGTTTCCGGATCGGTCAGCAAGGTCACGAAGTCCTGGCGGTTCTTCACCACCTTGACCCGGTAGACAGCGCCTTTGATGCCCCCGCCGACAAGCCGGACCTCAAAAGTGATGGCAGCGCCCGTCGGCTTGGCATTGTCGCCCATCATCATGTCCATCCGGCCATCGCCATCCAGATCCGCATAGAGCTCGACCCGCGGGTTGAACGGATTGGCGCTGACCGTTGCCCGGCCTTGCACCAGAGCCTCAAGAATGGCGTCCTTGGTCCTCTCTCGGGCAAAGATCCAGGTCGTTGGCGTGCCGACATAATTCGCGGTCGCTTCCGGCGTGTTGGGTGTCGTCAGCTCCGGCCTGTCGGGAACACCATGGTGCGCGTCGCTGCCACCGCGCGCGCCCAGCATGCGCCCGGACAACAGCATGTCGTCCCAGATGCGCACCCCCGGAATGTTCTTGGGCCAGGTGGAACCGTTCCATATCTCAACCGAATCGGCCAGGTCGAAGGAATAGCCGTAATGGTTCTTCGTGCTGGGGTGATTGGCCGACATGTGAATGCCGAGCTCTTTCTTGAGCGCCAGCAGGTTCCAGTCGCGCGCATCCCGGGCGTCGAACACCCGCTGATGATCATAGGGCTCGGCAGACAGGATATTGATATGCCCGCGCGCGGCGGTCAGCTCACCGCCGTAGAACAGCAGAAGCTTTTCAGACGTGTATTCCGGATCGGCCCAGGTGTGGTTCGCCACATCTCCCTGCACATGCACGTCGTGATCGGTGATCACGAGATAATCAAAACCGTGCCGCTCCGCGAAGCCGATGATCTTGCCAACGGAATTGTTGGTCGAATCCGTGCTGTGACAGCAATGAAGATGCCAATCCCCCTTAACCCAGACGCCCTGCTCGAAACCTGCAACAGGATCAAGAGACGCCGGAATCTTGGGCGCATAGTCAGGTCTTGCTGCCACGCCGGTCTCACTCATTCTCGCACTCCCGCTTTCAGTCAGATCGCTGGAAGCCATTCCGGAAGCCTTTATCCCGGTTCGCTTTCCAGCCCAGATCAAATTTGCCACCGCATAGCATTCCAAGCGTTTTTTGGGAAATGCGGCCTCTCCTCGTCCCCTCAAAATCGCGATGAACGGCACCTGAACACCAGGTTCAGGCAGGGTTCCGGACGCCGTTGCTAGGTTCATCCTGTCTTCAACACAGCGACCCCGCTGACCCAGACAGGAGAATTGAAATGACCCGCAAGGCACTCATCGGAACCGTTGCCGCTCTCGTTATCGGCATTGCATCTGCTCCCGCCATGGCAGGCGGCATCCACATCGAACAGTTCGGCTACGGCCATTCGGCTGGCGGCAACCAGTCCGGTTTCAACAACCTGATCGGCATGTATCAGTCCGGCCACTGGAACAATGCCATCAGCCACCAGTATGGCGGCAACAACACCGCAGCCACCGGTCAGGAAGGCTCTCATCATGCCTCCACCACCTGGCAGAACGGATACGGCAATGCCGCTGGCGTTGGTCAGTTCGGGACCGGTCACACCTCCATCCTGACACAGGACGGCAACGGCAATATTGCCGCCGGCGTTCAGGTCGGCAGCGGCTGCAGCGCCAACGTGTCCCAGAACGGCAGCGGCAATGTCGCAGCCTTCGTCCAGACCTGCCCGTGACCGCTCACAGGCCCTTTGCGTGAAGCTGGCGGCACAGGCTGCCGCCGCCACACGCAACCCGGCATAGCTTCCGCCTGAAAGGCTTCAGACAAGGAAACAGATCATGCGTATCGCCCCTCTCACAATCGCAGCTGGCCTTACCGGCACACTCGCGCTCTTCGCTGCGGGCGGATTGTCAGCAGCCACCCCGGTTTCCGGCACACAAAGCAGCCCGGCTGCCTGCACCCTGGAGACCAGCACCGAAGGCGGAGTGATCCATGTCACCGCCTATGCAAAACTGCCCGGCGGCGCCAAAGGCCCGCAGACAGCCTCATACCGCCTGTCCGTCACGGGCGGCGCGGGAAGCAACAAGACGGATATCTCGCAGGGCGGAGAAGCCAACATTCCGGCCACAGGCCGCGCTCCGCTCGGCCAGCTCATGCTCTCGCGGGACGGCATCTACGACGCCCGTCTTCAGGTCACCATCGGCACCGTCAACTACCACTGCAACGAAACCATCGGCGGCCGGATCTGATCCCAGATCTGATCCCGGTTCAGATCCGAAGATCACAAGGAGATAGTCCTATGAAAACCCTCACGATGCGCACCCTCGCCCTTGCGGCAATCGCTCTGCCCCTGGCGGCAGGCAACGCCAATGCCGGCGGAACCTTCTCGATCAGCATCGCACCCCAGTCGGCCGAGCAGGAGCAGGTCATGCGCGCCGGGCTGATGGTCTATGGGCTCGTCAATGAAATTCAGGGCAGCGGCATCCGCCAGCGCGGCACGGGCAACTCGGCAGGCTTGCGCCAGCTTGGGTCCGGCAATGCCGGCATCGTTCATCAGGAAGGCTCCGGCCACAACGGCACGGTCAGCCAGTCCGGCAACAACAATGCCTATGGCCTGTTCCAGTTTGGGCGGAACACCAATGCCCAAGTTTCCCAGTCCGGCAACGGCGCCACGGGAACAACCTTTCAGTTCGGCTGGTAAGCCTTAATCCGGAACCAGCAAGGCAGGCGCAATCGCCTGCTCCTCCGCATTCTGTCAAAAACGGAGAAATCTCAGGACCCAGTCTTCAACCGTTCCCGCTCCAGGAAGCTGAAGACATCCCGCACCTTCCCGAAGCGCGGATCGTCCAGCCCCAGCAGCTTGTGCATCAGGGCGTCAATGTCGCCCGCATTGAAGGGCTTCTTCAAAAATCCATCGATGCCGATAAAAGCCGCCGACCGCTCCAGATAGGTCGTGTCATTGGTCGACATCATGTAGATGGCGATCTTGCTGGACAGCTCGCGGATAGAGCCCGCCAATTCCAGACCATCAGCCCCAGGCATATTGAAGTCCGTAATCACCATTCTGAACTTGCCAGTCTTGATGGCCAGCAAGGCCGTCTCCGCGCTGTCCGCCTCCGAGATCTCGAAATCGAACCGGCTTGTCTCAAGGATCTTGCGGGTCAATTTCCGCATGGTTGCGGAATCATCGACGATCAGAACCGGATAGCATTCATTCATGGTGATGTAGCTGGAAATGATCTCCGCCACATTTTCCGCCCTGAACGGCTTCTGCAGAAAGTGATAGGCGCCGAATTCCTTCAGAACCGATTCCACCCGCGCATTCAAGCTGGAAGACATGACCACTGACGTGCAGCCCTTGGATTGTGTCTGCTGCATCGCAGCAACAACTTCCGGCCCGCTGGCCCCGGGCATGTTCACATCGACAAACGCAATATCAACAGGCTTGCTCTGTAAAATGTTCAGCGCCTGCTGGCCGTTTTCGGCGATGGTCACATCGAAATATCTTTTGGAGCCGAGCAGCTTGATACCGTCTTTGACGACTTCCCGCGCCACGGCGCTGTCATCGGCGACAAGCGCGCGAATCATTTTGTGTAGCATTGTCTGGGTCCCTGCAGTTCCTCACCTCTTTCCCCGAAAACCACTCCAGGTAAAGAACAACACTGATAAAAAACACAATTTATAAAATAACCATTTATGGAGGATGAATCGTTTCTTTACGGAAGACGATCAACCCAGAAAGGAATTAAGTAAGAAAATACATTTAATACAGCCACATAAGCCTGATACAACAGAGCAGTGCGAGAGCGTTTGTTCGTTGGGTATGGCGGTCTCTTTTCCTCCAAGTGAGGCAAAGATGGAATCAGCGCCGCTGAGAGGTTAGCTATAAAAATGACAGCTGGCCTGGCGCCAGACGGATAATGGAAAAACGACGGGGAAACCCTATAATGAATTTTTCGAAAATCGTTTTTGCGCTCATAATCGTTCTGTCCTTCGGCTTGAGCGCTCCCACGCAAGTTGACGCGTCTTACTTGACGGCCGGTTACTTGACGGCCGGAGAGGTAACCGGCGCCGCCACAGGCAACGAAGAATCAATTGTTGCGCAACGCTATCTGCCCCGGCGCTGCCGCGACATTATTGATGATATGAAGGACGATACTTATGCCCTTCTCTATATAGCCTCCTACTCAGATCTCGCCAAGGCATTCGGTAGAAACCCAGCACGGGGGCGGAAGCACTTTGAGGAATATGGCTGCGACGAGGGCCGGGATATCACCTTTGACGGGTTGGTTTACGTAGCTGGATACGGCGATCTCATTCGGGCGATTAGCATGGATGAACGGAAAGCTTTGGACCATTTCTTGTTGCACGGTGCAAAGGAAGGCCGGTCCAATGCAAAGTTCAACGCCGCAGCATATGCGAATCGGTACAGCGATCTCAGAGCCAAGTTCGGCAATAACAGGCGAAAGCTCGCTCAGCACTGTATCCGGTACGGATACCGGGAGCACCGGGAATTCTGCGGCTGATTGCCAGCTATCGTTCTTGATTTCACTTCGCAAGGCATCTGGTTTCCGGGGCAGAAATCCGGTTTCCAGATGTGCCAGATGCGAATTTGACCGGACGTCCAGCGGACTTTGGACGACATCCCGGATCCAGCAACGTACCGCTGAATTTCTCACGATGCGCCCAGATCTAAGCGTGTTAGGCATTTCCTGACAGGCGTACTGACCGACGTCGCTTTGATCCGGGCTGACCGGGATACATATAATTGATTATCCAAAACGAGCTGATAAGCTGGACTCAGCGCCCGAAAGTGGTGCCGCTGATAGGACTCGAACCTACGACCCCATCATTACGAATGACGTGCTCTACCAACTGAGCTACAGCGGCTAATCGGACTTTGGTGTCCGGCCGGGTGCCAAGGCGGCAACCGGTCCCCGGCGCGGCGAAGCGTCAGAGTGGGGGCTAGATAGCGGAGCAAGCCGCCTTATGCAAGAGCCTTCTCGCTCGCGCTGTTGAAGAACCTTCTCAGGCGCTTCAAAAGTCAGAAGGGAACGGGCACATAACCTGCACCCGCCCCTTGCAAGATCAGTTGAAGAAGCGCGGCTTCGGCACGGCCTCCGGCTCTTCCTCTTCGTCCAGGCCCGGATCATCCGGCATGCGCCCCAGAGGAAACGCGATCGGCTTATCCAGCTCTTCCTTAGCCTCTGTTGCCTTGGCCGCCGGCTTTTTTGCAGCAGCCTCAGGCGTCTTTTCCTTGGGCGTTGCCGCAGGCTTTGCATCAGTTGACGGCGCGGCTGGCGGAGAAGTCAGATCCTGAGGACGTTTCATGAACTTCACGTCGTCAGTCGTGCCCTCGTAGCCCTCAGGCTCAGGCAAATCCTCGGCAACGGTTTTCGCGGCCTCAGGTTTCTCTGCAATAGCCGCGTCAGAGACAGATGGCTCGCCCGGCTTGGTGCTGACAACGTCAATCACCTCAGCCCCGGCAGGCGTATCCTTCTTCGCGGAGGAAGGCTTTTCCGCATCCGGCTCCACACGCGGCCCATCGGACTTGCCCACCGGCACCGTGACCACTTGCGCCTTCAAAAGCGCGGGCGCTTCAAACAAGGCCTCTTCCAGAACAGGACCGCCATTGGCTTCTTCCAGTCCTGCCGGAACCTGCCAGACGAAGGCATCAAGCCGCCCGGTGACGGGAGACACCGCCTGCCACTCGCGCGAGACAATGCCATCGGCAACCCAGGCCGGATCCTGCGGAGCACGGACCGCGCGGGCCAGCCACTCCTGCATGCGGCCACGGTCACCGGTCTCTGCATCTTCCAGTTCGGCCATCAGCAGGAAGGCCTGCCGGGATGGCTCAGCCTGCAGCACAGTCTTCAACTGCTCACGGGCGTCAGCGAATTCGCGGGCCTCAAGCGCAGCCTTGGCCACGGCCAGAGCCCCGGTCATGGTGTTGGCCCGCATGGCATCAAGTGCCTTGACCCGCTTGAACCGGTCGGCAGCGGAATCCCCCGTGCGCACGTGGGCATAGGCTTCGGCAAGGTCCGGATGCGGCGAGACCTTCCAGGAGGTTTCGATGATCTTGGCAGCCTTGCGGATTTCATTTTTGCGGGTGGCAAGACGGGCGGCGACCACGGCAGCAGGCACCAGATCAGGCGCGAGGCTGTGCGCTTCCTTGGCGAGTGCAAAGGCGCGGTCAGGCTCACCATCTTCCAGAGACTGGGCAAGCGCGGTCAGGACGACGGCCTTGTGCCGCCGGTAGGTCTTCTTGCCGATCAGCTTGGAGGTGTAGTTTCGCTCAAGCGTCTGAAGGGCGTCTTCCCAGCGCAGCGCAATCGCCTGATAGCCGAGCACGGCCTTCCCGGCCCACTCCAGCTTCGGCGCTTCCTTCACCGCTTCCTGAGCATAGTGAAGGGCTGCCACCGGCTCGTTCTGCCGCTCAGCCTCGACGAAGAGGCCGTGGAGGCCCAGCGCACGGGTCTGCGGATTGTCGAGCATCGCCTCGAACCGGGCCCGTGCCTCATCATCCTTGCCCGACAACTGGGCGGTTTGCGCCAGAAGCAGCTGGGCCGCAGGCTCATGCCGCAGTAGCTTTTCCGCTTCCTGGCCAAATTTCCGCGCCTGCTTCACATCGCCTGCGCCAAGCGCGATCAGGCCCTTGGACAGAGCCGTGTAGCCCCGGTCCTTGCGGCGGCGGCGGAAGAAGCGCGAGGCAATCTTCGGCGAACGCAGAATGCTCAGGATCAGCCAGACAACCAGCAGGAAGGCGATCAGCACGATGGCCAGAAGTAGGGCCGCCACCACGGGCGGACGCTCCCAGACATAGCCAGCCCAGCTGATGGTGACGACGCCGGGCAAATCCGCCATCCAGGCAAACCCCGCCGCAACAACGAAGAGGAGACCAAAAAAGATCAGGACGCGGACCATGTTTCTCGCTCCCAGGTCAACCGGCGCTCAACGCCGGACAGAAAACAGCCGCCGGCAAGATGCCGGCGGAATTGAAATCAGTTGCTCTTCTTGCCGAGTGCGGAAAGGAGCTCTTGGGTGGCTTCCGCCGTCAGCTTGTCGGCAGCGATGCGCGCCTTGGTCTTGCTGACCCAGGGCTCACCGATGGTTCTTGCCGCCTCCGGAAGAGACGGAAACTCCGCGACAGCGGCTTCCAGATCGCCCTTGGCAACGGCATCTTCCATCCGCCGCAACACGGCCTCCGGACCAGTGCCATCCGCATCTCCCGGCCCACGGACCGCGATCAGCGACTTGGCACCCGAGAGCAGGTTGTCCAGCATATCGCCAGAGCGCTCCGGCGCACTGAACGCGTCAAACATACGGCGGGCAACACCCGGGAATTCCGCGATCAGGGCAGTCCGCGATTCAAGCCCCTTTGCCGCATAAGCATCAAGTGCGGAGAGGTCCGTTCCCTCCGGCAGACCTGCCTTCACTGCTGCCAGTTCCGTTTCGAACGGCTGGCCGGAGTCCACAGCAGACCGGAGCGCGGAAACGGAGAGCGCCCGCGCGGCCACTTCCCGCGCCGTAGCATCCCCCATGGTCTTTTCGACAGCTGCAACCCGGGCGCTCAGCGCTTCGATTTCGCCCTTGAGACCGGAGAGAGCTGAATTCTGTTCATCCGAGGACGACTTCAGGCTGGCGGAAAGACCGGACACTGTCTCACCAAGCTTGGCCTGGCTGTCGGCAATGGCCTTTGTGGCCGCATCCGAGGAGGCAACAGCCGCCTGGGCTGCCTTTGCAAGCGTCTCGACACTGGCAATGCGGCTTTCAAGAGCCGAAAGATCGGCTGCGGGCGCGCTTGCCGTCTCTGCAGGCTGCGCAGCGCCAGCTTCCTGCGGTGCCAATGCCTGAGCTTCACCACCCGCCTGGCTAATGCTGCTGCGCAGCTCGCCAAGTGCGCTTTCAAGACCGGACACGGCGCCACGGCTGGCGTTGTCGACGGTTTCAATCTTTTCCTGAAGCTGATCCAGCTTCTTTGCATTTTCGCTGACTGCCGCACCAGTGGTCTCGAGACCCTGAACCTTTTCTTCAAGCCCGGCGACGCGCGACAGAACCGCATCGACACGCTCGTCCGCGCCGCTGCCAAACTTCAGAACACCGGCGGAATGAAGCCCATAGGCACCAGCCAAAACGACAAGACCGCCGAACAGACCGGCAGAGATCATCGCCACAACGCTACTGCCCTGCTCACCGGTAGAGGCAGTGGCCACAGACGGTTTGGTGGCTGAACCCGAAGAAGCAGACGATCCGCTACCAGAGCTGCTACCGCTGCTGCTGGACGACGCCCCGGAGGAGGCGGATGCCGTTGAAGAAGACGCACTGGTGCCCTTGCCTGCCTCACCTGCAACGGCAGCAGCGAGTTTCTCGCCTGCCACAGTCTTTTCCGGCTCCGTAGCGGCGGCCTTGGGGGCACCTGCGCTCTTGTCGCCGGAGGTTGGCGGAACAGATGTCATCGCTGCGCCGGGGGCCGCGGGCTTGGCAGCCGAAGAGGGGGAAGAGGAAGTGGTTGCCTGAGCCTTTGCACCCGCCGTAGCGGCTCCCTGCCCCGTCGCAGAGGTCTGCGAACCGGCAGCAGCCTTGCCGCCAGCGACAGCTTCTGCCTTCAGGTCGATTGTCACCGGGCGCTTGCCTGCAGAGGCCGCGCTTGAAGTCGAAGATGCCGTCCCCGCAGACTTGGTGGCTGCGGGCTTCTCAGTTCCGGAAGCCTTGGGTCCGGTTCCGGTGCCTGCCGCGTCCTTGTCCGTTGCCATCGTGCGTCTCCTCAACCTGTCGCTGGAGCAAGCCAGCCGTCTTCATTCCTACCATACACACTGGCGCCGCGACGGGAACCTGATACGGCAGGTCTTTTTCGCGGTGCGAGACCAACGACTCGCCTGCTTCGGGTTAATTCCCGCTTAAGGCTAACGTCAGCAATGCTTCTTCAGTTGGGTGCGGTGCATGACCGGTCAAGGCAAGGTCGTGAAATACGCTCACCGATTGCCGCGAAATTCCGATAATCCGCATATGAGGCAGCAGAGACGCCAGTCCAGCCCTGTGCAGCGCGTCCTTGAAAATTTCAGCAGTACGGCCCGAATAAATCAGAACCGCATCGACACCACCCGCCTTCAGCTGCCTGATGCTTTCTTCCGGCAGATCTCCTTGCGGCGCCATCCGGTAGACCACCTCGACCCGGCAGCTCAGCCCCTTGGCGGCAAGCGCGCCTTCCAGATCTCCCGCCCGGTCTTCCGCTGCCGGATAAAGCACGGTCGCGCCGGAGACTTCTGCTCCGATCAGCTCCGCCAGGGCCTCAAGATCCCGGTCCGCAGAAGAAACCATAGAAAAACCGGCCTCCCGCAAGGCAGACGCCGTGCGGCCCCCGACAGCGTAGGCCGGCAGTTTGCGAAGCGCCTGGAGCTGAGGATGTGCGGCAAGGCAGGCGGCGGCGCGCACGCTTGTCACCGCAAGCGCTCCAACACCCGCAAGGTCGAACCTGGCGGGTACCGCTGAGACGAACTCCAGCATGGGCGCCAAAAGTGCCTCGTGGCCCAAGGCCTTAAGCTTGCCCGCTGTGCGCGTGCAGTCAGGCTCAGGCCGGGTCACGAGAAACCGCATGGTCAGCCTGCCAGAAAATTCGGTCCGGCCAGGTCCTTCAGCGCAAGCCCCGCCTCACGGCCAATGATTAGCGCATCAGAGGTAAAGCCCTCGCGGACAATTTCATGCACCTCTGACCCGTCCGGCTTCAGCACCTTGCCGCGGAAATGCAGCTTGCCGCCCTCGATGGTCGCCAGACCACCGATCGGCGTGCGGCAGGATCCGTCAAGAACAGCCAGGAAGGCCCGCTCCGCATCCAGCCGGAACTGCGTATCTGCATCATGGATCGGCGCGAGCAGCTCCAGCGTTTCCTCATCGTCCAGGCGGCTTTCAATGCCGATGGCGCCCTGACCGACGGCCGGCAGAAAGTCATCCGTATTCAGCAGACTGGTTACATGCTCCTCAAGGCCAAGGCGGCGCAGACCTGCATAAGCCAGCAGCGTCGCAT
The DNA here is from genome assembly GCF_014842915.1 of Roseibium litorale. Taxonomy (GTDB): domain Bacteria; phylum Pseudomonadota; class Alphaproteobacteria; order Rhizobiales; family Stappiaceae; genus Roseibium; species Roseibium litorale. The sequence continues at coordinate 65,271 of NZ_JACYXI010000006.1, forward strand.
CCACCTGGCCTTCTGCCAGTTTCTTCAGCCGGGTCTGCAGGTTGCCGCGATACATGACCACTTCGATGTCCGGACGCAGGCGCTTGATCATCGCCTGGCGGCGCAAAGAGCTGGACCCGACCACCGCGCCCTGGGGCAGGTCGGTCAGGGTCTTGGCCTTTGGCGACAGGAAGGCATCGCGCACGTCTTCACGCGGCAAAAAGGCTGTGAGACCCAGACCATCGGGCAGAACGGTCGGCATGTCCTTGGACGAATGAACCGCCAGATCGATGCGGCCATCCAGCATGGCTTCCTCGATCTCCTTGGTGAACAGCCCCTTGCCACCGGCTTCCGACAGCGGACGGTCCTGGATCTGATCACCAGAGGTCTTGATCACGACGATCTCGAACGCCTCCTCGGGAAGATCATGAGCAGCCATCAGACGGCTGCGGGTCTCATGAGCCTGAGCGAGGGCGAGAGCGCTGCCGCGCGTACCGATACGGATAAGTTTGGAAGCCAAGAACTCAATTCCCAGAAATTCGGACCCGGACGGGCCAAGAAACGTGACGACTTTTTGCTCGGTAGATGATAGGCCCTTGGCTTGCAATGGCCAATGCAGAAGCAAGAATGAATTCCGCCGAAACCCAATGCGACATGCAGTCGCTGACCGTTCTGGGCATAGAGACGAGTTGTGACGAGACCGCCGCCGCCGTGGTCCGGGGTCCGGCTTCGCCTGAAATCCTGTCCAACGTTATCCGCTCCCAGATCGACGAACACACCGAATTCGGCGGCGTTGTGCCGGAAATCGCAGCCCGCGCCCACATCGAGGTGCTCGACCGTATTGTCGCGGAAGCTCTTGCGGAAGCCAAGTGCAGCTTCGATGACATAGATGCCATTGCAGCAACGGCGGGCCCCGGCCTGATCGGCGGGGTGATTGTCGGCCTGATGACAGCCAAGGCCATCGCCATGGCGGCTGGCAAGCCGCTGATCGCGGTCAATCATCTGGAGGGTCATGCGCTCACAGCGCGGCTGACCGACGACCTCGGCTTCCCCTTCCTGCTGCTGCTGGTCTCCGGCGGCCACAGCCAGTTTCTGATGGTGCGCGGCATCGGCGACTACGAGCGCCTGGGCACCACCATTGACGATGCCATCGGCGAAGCCTTCGACAAGACAGCAAAGCTTCTCGGCCTGCCCTATCCCGGCGGCCCGGCGGTGGAACAGATGGCCCGCAAGGGCGATCCGAACCGGTTCCGCCTGCCCCGCCCGCTGCTGGACCGTCCCGGTCTCGACATGTCTTTCGCAGGCCTCAAGACCGCACTACGCACACAGGCCCAGAAGCTGGAGCCCGTGGACGACCAGACCGTCGCTGACCTGTGCGCCGCCTTCCAGAAGGCCGTCGCAGGCGTCCTGTCCGCCCGCACCCGCACCGCGCTGGACCTGTTCCGCGAGCGTTATCCGGACATTCAGCCTGCCATCGTCGTTGCCGGCGGTGTGGCAGCCAATCAGGAAATCCGCAGCGCCCTAACGGAAGCCGCAGAGCAGGCAGGCGCCCGTTTTGTTGCCCCGCCCATGCGGCTGTGCACGGACAATGCAGCGATGATCGCCTGGGCCGGGATCGAGCGTCTGCGCCTTGGTCCTGTCGATGACATGAACCTGTCTCCGCGCCCACGCTGGCCTCTGGACCAGATTTCCGGCAGTGTTCTGGGCTCTGGGAAAAAAGGCGCCAAGGTCTGAGCGTCCATTCACACCCGGTTCCGCATTGCTGCCAGACTTGATAGGGATAACCGCATCCAGCAAGAAACGGATTCGGTGATGAAGATTTACCACAAGGCCTATGTCTATCTCACCTGCGGGTCCCGCTTGCTGGTCTTCAGCGAACCGGATCACCCGGAAGTCGCCCTGCAGATTCCGGGCGGCACCATTGATCCGGGTGAAAGCTATCTGATCGGCGCCCGCCGCGAGTTCATCGAGGAAACCGGCCTCGTTCTGGACACGGCCTTCGAACATTTCGCCAGTCAGGACATTCCCTTTGAAACGCTGAAGGACCATCCTCAGTGCCAGACGCCGCCGGATCAGCCCCTGCGTGGCCGGCATATCCGCAAGCTCTTCCATGCGAAGATTGATAGGATCCCGAAGGAAGAGTGGGAGCATTTCGAAATGACGCCCAGCAATGGCGGCGACCCGATCCGGTTCCGGTTGTTCTGGCTTGATCTCTTCGGTGAGGAACTCAACCGTCCGGATGCCTTCTTTTCGTTTTTCAGCGATCCGCTCGAAGCTCTTCGGGCACGGATATCAGGAGGAACGGCATGACATCTGTCGAGCGAATCGGCGTTGCCGGTGGCGGCGCCTGGGGAACCGCGCTGGCTCTGACAGCAGCACGCGCCGGGCGGAACGTGACCCTGTGGGCACGGGATCCGGGCACCGTGTCCGACATCCGCTCCCGCCAGCAGAACAGCCGCTATCTGCCTGGCATCACCTTTGATGAAGAGGTTCGCGCCACCAGCGAACTGGCCGATTTTGCCGCCATGGATGCCATCCTTCTGGTGACCCCGGCCCAGACCACCCGCGCAATGCTGGCTGCTCTGAAACCACACCTGCGCCCAAATATTCCGGTCGTGCTCTGCGCCAAGGGCATCGAGCAGGGCAGCGGCAAGCTTCTGACGGAAGTGATGGCCGAGGAACTGCCGGACGCACAGCCTGCGCTGCTGTCAGGCCCCAGCTTTGCCGATGACGTCGCCAAGGGTCTGCCAACTGCGGTCACGATTGCGGCCGGAACTCAGGAGAAGGCCGACAGCCTTTCGCGCGCCATGGCCTCCCAGGCCTTCCGGCCCTATACCTCGACCGACCTCATCGGTGTGCAGGTTGGCGGCGCGCTCAAGAACGTGCTGGCCATTGCCTGTGGCGCGGTGGTCGGCCGCAAGCTTGGCGCCAGCGCGCAAGCCGCTCTCACCGCACGCGGCTTCGCAGAACTCACCCGCCTGGGTCTTGCCATGGGTGCCAAGCAGGACACGCTCACCGGCCTCTCTGGCCTCGGCGACCTCGTACTTACTTGCTCGACACCCCAGTCCCGCAACTTCTCCTTCGGCATAGAGCTTGGCCGCGGTAAGACGGCCCAAGACCTCATTGCCTCAGGCGGCAAGCTGGCGGAGGGAGCTCACTCAGCCCGCATAGCGGTGGAACTTGCCGAGCGGCTGAAGGTGGATCTGCCCATTTCCACCACGGTGGCTCAGCTGATCTCCGGTAAACTCTCCATTGATGAGGCGATCACGGCGCTGATGTCCAGGCCGCTGAAATCCGAAAGCGCCGGGGCCTGATTTCCCCCGCATTCGCGCGGCCGTCACGCACATATCTGCGCGAAAAATCTTTCCCGATTGAGTTTGCGGGCTGCCTGCTTCTAAAGTGCGCCAACTCAACATGGAGACCGCAATGCTCTTTGCTTTCCTTTGCACCGACAAGCCCGGCGCCCTTCAGCTCCGCCTGGACAACCGCCCGGCGCATATTGAATTCCTCAAAGGCCTCGGTGATAGCCTGAAGGCCGCAGGACCCTTCCTGGATGATGATGGCAATATGGCCGGGTCGCTGGTGATTGTAGACGCAGCGGACAAGGCGGCTGCTCAGGCCATCGCGGACCGGGACCCCTATGCCAAGGCAGGCCTTTTTGCGTCCGTTGAAATCCGCGCCTGGAACTGGGCCGTGAAGAACCCGGAGGCGAAGTAAGTGCGTTACTGGCTGATCAAGTCCGAGCCGGACAAATGGTCCTGGGAACAGCAGAAGGCCAAGGGCGCTGAAGGTGAACCCTGGGACGGCATCCGCAACTATCAGGCCCGGAACAACATGCGGGCGATGGAAATCGGCGACAAGGCGTTTTTCTATCACTCCAACATCGGCAAGGAAGTCGTCGGCATCGTCGAAGTGTGCAGCGGGATTCATCCGGATCCCAAGACCGACGATCCGCGCTGGGAATGCGTTGACTTCCGCGCCGTCCGCGACATGCCCAAGCCGGTCACCCTGGCCGATGTGAAGGCTGAACCGCGCCTCTCCGAAATGTCCCTCGTCACCTCCATGCGTCTGTCCGTCCAGCCTGTGACGGAAGAAGAATGGCGCATTGTGTGCGAGATGGGCGGCCTTAAAGACCCTGCCTAAATGGACCCAGTCAAAGATCCTGCTCACTTCATCCGGACCCAGACACGCATCAAACCAGTGCCGCATGCGGAGGAAATCCGCCTGCATCTGGCCGATGAAGCCATGGATCTTTGGCAATGCACCGAAGACGAGCTGGGCGAGATAGGCCTGCCGCCGCCGTTCTGGGCCTTTGCCTGGGCTGGCGGTCAGGCCCTCGCCCGGCACATTCTGGACAATCCCGGCATGGTCGCGGGCAAGCGGATTCTCGATTTCGCCTCCGGCTCCGGCATTGTCGGCATCGCCGCCATGATGGCGGGCGCTGCCAGCTGTTCCGCCGTCGACATCGACCGCTTCGCCAAGACAGCTGGCGAGCTAAACGCCGCGCTGAACAATGTGGCCGTCAGCTTTTCGACTGAAGACATCACGTCAGGTCCCGCGCCTGATGTGGACCTCGCCTTCTTCGGCGATGTCTTCTACGACAAGCCCATGGCGCTGAAAGTTCTGGCCTTTGCGGACAGGCTGCAGGCCAAGGGCACGAAGGTCTATGTCGGCGACCCCGGCAGATCCTATCTGCCCAGGGAAAGGCTGGAACTTCTGGCAACCTATGCGGTCCCCGTGGTCGGTGCGCTGGAAGACGCGGAAATCAAAAAGTCGAGCGTCTACAGACTCTTGCCCCGATAACAGGCGGTATGATCAAAATTCCGCCAGGACCAGGGATTGCGCGCGCCGGACCTTTTTCCTCTGCATTCAATCCGCTAGTCTGCACCTGACTTGCGGCTCTTTTGGGCCGCCACAACATGCTTCCCGTACGGCTTCAAGGAGCGACCGATGCCCATTCTCAATCGTCTTGCCGACCTTCAGGACGAGATCGCAATCTGGCGGCGTGACTTTCACGAGCATCCGGAACTTCTGTATGAAACCCACCGCACCAGCGCGAAGGTCGCCGAACTTCTGGAAAGCTTTGGCCTTGATGAAGTGACGACCGGCATCGGTCGGACTGGTGTCGTGGGTGTGATCCGGGGCAAGAACGGCGGCGCGGGCAAGACCATCGGCCTTCGCGCCGATATGGACGCCTTGCCGATCGAGGAAATCACCGGCAAGGACTATGCTTCCAAAACTCCGGGCAAGATGCACGCCTGCGGCCATGACGGTCACACGGCCATGTTGCTGGGCGCTGCCAAGTATCTCGCTGAAACCCGGAACTTCGACGGCACTGTCGTTGTGATCTTCCAGCCCGCGGAAGAAGGCGGAGCGGGGGCAAAGGCCATGATCGACGACGGCCTGATGACCCGCTGGCCGATTGACGAGGTCTATGGCATGCACAACATGCCGGGCATACCGGTCGGCGAATTCGCCATCCGCAAGGGCGCAATCATGGCCGCGACGGACGAATTTGTCGTCACGATCAAGGGCAAGGGCGGCCATGCAGCCAAGCCGCATAACACCATCGACCCCATTGTCATCGGCTCCCATGTGGTCGCGGCTTTGCAATCCATCGCAAGCCGGAACGTCAATCCGCTGCAGTCCGTCGTGGTCTCCGTTACCGCCTTTCAGGCAGGTAACTCCTTCAACGTCATTCCGCAGGAAGCCCGGCTTCAGGGCACCATTCGCACGCTGGACGGCGCCATTCGCGCTCAGGCGGAAGAGCGCTTCAAGGCAGTCGTGACTTCCATCGCAGAGGCGTTCGGCGCAGGGGTCGAGCTGGAGTTCCAGCGCGGATATCCGGTCGCCGTCAACCACGACAGCCAGACTGATTTTGCTGTCGAAATTGCCGAGAGCGTCGCCGGTCCCGACCGCGTCGAGCGGAATGTCGAGCCGATGATGGGCGGCGAAGACTTCGCCTATATGCTGGAAGAACGTCCCGGCGCCTTTATCTTCGCGGGCAATGGCGACAGCGCAGGACTTCATCATCCGCTCTACGATTTCAATGACGATCTCATCCCCATCGGCTCGTCCTTCTGGGTGAAACTCATCGAGACGGCTCTACCGGCCCGGTAGTGATCCTTTCCGGCAGGCCGCATGGAACCTTCCTGCGGCCCGCCTAGAACCCATTGATTAATTTAAGATATTATTCACTCGAACTGACGTAGCGTCATTAATCATGAAATAACCACGTCTATCGGCAGTTGTAAAACTGTCATAAATATCAAGGCTGTGATTGCTAAGCTCGTAGGCAGAAGAGAAACGTCCGAAGGACAGCTTACGTGGTTGATATTCAAAATCGCAGGACAAATGGCTACCGGCTGGACCGGAACCCTCAGCTGTTTCTCGTGAATGCCGGCACCGTCCTGGATTACGCCATTCAGCCAATCATCGACGCCCACACCGGCGACGTTTATGGCTATGAGGCGCTGCTGCGGAACGTCGATCAGCTCGGCTGCTCTTCGCCCATGGCCGTCTTTGATCTGGCCCATGATCTCGGTTGCCTTCCGGATCTGGAGCTTCTGCTGCGGCGCAAGTCAGTCGAAAAATTTGCCAGCCTTTCAACCCGCAAGAACGCCCGCCTCTTTCTCAACATCGATGTCCGCCTTCTGAACACTCCCGGATGCCTGCTGGCGGAGACCGCCAACCTTCTGGTCATGCATGGCCTCACACCCGCAAGCGTCTGTCTGGAGATCTCAGAAGCAACGGAGCCGTCGAAAGCCCATCTGATCCAGGACTTCATCGGGGACGCCCGCGCCCTCGACTTCGCGATTGCCATTGACGATTTCGGCAAGGGCTATTCGCATATGAAGAACCTTTATGACTTCGAGCCGGACATTCTGAAGATCGACCGTTTCTTCATTCAAAGTCTCCACAGTGACGGACGCAAACGCCTGCTGGTCAGTTCCATGGTGGATCTTGCCCATGTTCTCGGAATGCGTGTCGTTGCGGAGGGAGTGGAAACAGACGCCGAACTCTCGGCCTGCCGCCAGATCGGCTGCGATCTGATCCAGGGCTATCTGATCAGCCATCCCTTCATCCGTGTTGACGAGGCCGTGGCGCGCTATCCGCAGTTTGCGGCCAGCGCCAGCCACACACAGGGCGGCCTCAAATCCGACGAAGAGCTCATCAGACGCGAGATCCGGCCACTTGTCGCCCTGCGCGACGACGCCCGTATGGATGACGTCCTTGCCCTGCTGCGGGCTGGACGCGCCTATCCGTTCATTCCGGTAGTCAACGCCGCGGACGAACCCCGCGGCCTGATCCAGGAAGCAGACATCAAGAGCCTGATTTACATGCCATTCGGCCAGGATCTTTTGCGCAATAAGGCGGTCAACAATCAGCTGAAGAACTTCCTGCACCGCTGTCCTGTTGCCGATCTGCACTCCCGGCTCGACCATTTGGTGGCGATGATCGCCGATGACGATGACAAGACCGCCGGGGTCATCATCACCCGCAACGGCAAATACGACGGCTTCCTGACGACAAGCTCGCTGCTCAAGATCTCAAACGAGATCCGCATGCGCGAGGCAGAGGACCAGAACCCGCTAACCCGGCTGCCTGGCAACCTATCGGTGACGGCCTTCGTTTCGGATGCGGCTTGTGAAAGCGAAACTGACCGCTGTTTCTGCTACGTCGACTTTGACAACTTCAAGCCGTTCAACGACATCTACGGTTTCCGTATGGGCGACAGGGCACTGCTCATGTTCTCGGAATTGCTCAAGCGCATGCCTACGCGCCACCGCGATTTTGTCGGCCATATCGGTGGTGACGATTTCTTTATCGGTATCCGCAATCTGCCGGCCGGTGAGATCCTCCCGATCATGGCGAGCCTGCGCGGTGAGTTCCGCCATCAGGCAGAAAGCCTCTATGATCCGGAGCACAGGCAGGCAGGGGTGATTTTCGCCAAGGACCGCTCCGGTCATGAGAAGCAATTCCCCCTCCTCAACTGCTCTATCGCGATCCTGCACATGCCCAAGGGCGTGTCCGTCGGAAATCAGGAACTGCTGATGCGCCAGATCGCGGCTCTGAAGAAGGACGCCAAGGCCGCGGCCACCGGCATTGCTGCTGCGACCTTCGGCGAGCAGCAGGAGCACAAGGGTCAACGCGCAAGCGAACCCGCCGGGAGCGCACCCTCCTCCCTGCCGCGTCTGGTCGTGAACGGTATGTGATCCTCACGGCAAGTTCTGCTTGCGATGCCATTGCAGCCGGCCGATAAGAAGTCCTCCGGTTTCTGCTTGGCGACCTTCCATGTTTTCCGACCTTCTTCCGGCAGCCATTTCACCGCTCTCGGCGCTTGTGCTCATTCTTTCCAGCTTTGCGGCATCGGCACTGACTGCAGCCGTAGGACTTGGCGGCGGTGTAGCGCTGATTGCGGTGATGGCCAATCTTATGCCCCCGCTCGCACTCGTGCCCGTTCACGGCCTCGTCCAGCTCGGGTCGAACGGCGGCCGCGCGATTGTTCAGCGGCGCTATATTGATCCAGCCATCGCCGCCTGGTTTGCAGGTGGCGCCATCGTTGGAGCTGCCCTTGGCGGCTATCTCGCCGTCAGCATTCCCGCCGCCTGGCTTCGGATAGGGATTGCCGGTTTCGTGCTTTGGACCGTGTGGGGCCGGGTTCCAAAGCTTGGACATGCCCGCAAGCAAGCGATGGGAATTGCCGGTTTCATCGGCACCAGCCTATCGATGTTCTTTGGCGCAACCGGCCCCATTGGCGGCAGTGTTTTGTCCACTCTGGGTCTGACCCGGCATCAGTTCGTCGCCAATCAGGCTGTCACATCCCTGACGATGCATGTCTGCAAGGTTGCCGCCTTCGGCTTTCTCGGCTTTGCCTTTGGCCCGTGGATAGGCCTGATCGTGCTGATGATCACCAGCGGATTTCTTGGCACCCTTGCCGGCACCAGGATGCTCGGGCGCATGCAGGAAGAGACCTTCAGAAAGGGCTTCAAGCTGGTGATGACGCTGCTTGCGGCCAATCTGATCTGGCAAGCTTTGCCTGGCCTGTCCGGAAGCTAGAGGCGCTTCCACAGCCTGCAGCGCGGTCACCGTGAGCTTTGCTCTACGACGCTTGAACTCTTTGCAAGCCGTTGAACCTTGCCAGATCCCGGCCAAAGCGCTAACCCAACCCCATCAGTTTTTCTTTACAAGAACAGCAGGGCGGACACCCATGGCAACTCACAATCTCCTTCTTCTGCCGGGCGACGGCATCGGCCCGGAAATCATGGTTGAGGTGAAGAAGGTCATCTCCTGGTTCAACGCACAGGGCGGCGACACCTTCGAGACCGACGAAGGCCTCGTTGGCGGCAGCGCTTATGACGCGCATGGCCAGGCGATCTCCGAAGAAGACATGGCCAAGGCCATGGCAGCAGACGCCGTGATCTTCGGCGCGGTCGGCGGCCCGAAGTGGGACAGCGTTCCTTACGAGGTGCGTCCGGAAGCTGGTCTTCTGCGCCTGCGCAAGGACATGGAACTCTTCGCCAACCTGCGTCCGGCCATCTGCTATCCGGCTCTCGCCGATGCCTCCTCCCTGAAGAAGGAAGTCATCGAAGGCCTGGATATTCTGATCCTGCGCGAGCTGACCGGTGGCGTTTACTTCGGCGAGCCGAAGACCATCACCGACCTCCGCAACGGCCAGAAGCGCGCCATCGACACGCAGGTTTATGACACCTACGAAATCGAGCGCATTGCCAAGGCTGCCTTCGAATTTGCCCGCACCCGCAACGGCAAAGTGACGTCGATGGAAAAGCGCAACGTCATGAAGTCCGGCGTGCTGTGGAACGAAGTCGTCACCGCGACCCACAAGAATGGCTATGAAGACGTCAAGCTGGAGCACATGCTGGCCGATGCCGGTGGCATGCAGCTCGTGCGCTGGCCCAAGCAGTTCGACGTGATCGTCACCGACAACCTCTTCGGCGACATGCTCTCCGACGTTGCTGCCATGCTGACCGGCTCCCTCGGCATGCTGCCCTCCGCTTCACTCGGCGCTGCCGACCCGAAGACCGGCAAGCGCAAGGCCCTCTACGAGCCGGTGCATGGCTCCGCTCCGGACATCGCAGGCACAGGCGCTGCCAACCCGATCGCCATGATCGCGTCCTTCGCCATGGCCCTGCGCTATTCCTTCGAGAAGGTCGCGGAAGCCGACATGCTGGACAACGCCATCGCCAACGCCCTGGCCAAGGGCCTGCGCACCAAGGACATCGCATCCGAAGGCTCCAAGGTTGTTGGCACCTCTGAAATGGGTGACGCAATCATCGCCGAACTGGACGCCCTGAGCGCCTGATTGGCCCCTTTGAAAATCAGAACGGCCGCCACTGGGTCTTGCCCAATGGCGGCCGTTTTTCCTTTATAATGCCGCACACTTTCAAGCATCAAAGGCAGTACTCATGAGCGACAAACTCGGCCCGTTCCTCGGCACCTGGATCCTCGATGCGGATGAAAGCGAATTCGATCAGGGCGAGCCGCCGAAAAGCGCGACCCTTCGCATTGAAGACAATTTCGGCATGGCCCGCTTCATCATGAACAGCGTGTCTGCTGAAGGCGAAGTCACCAACGACAGTTTTGAGGCCCTGCCCGATGGGCCAGAGGTCAAGCTGGGCAAGAGCGGCCTGGTCGATGCCATGCGCCTGGTCTTTGATGGTGACCGGAACCTTGTGTCCGAGGCCCGCCGCGGTGGCCTGACCCTGATGAAGGCGGAACGCGAACTTTCCGAAGACGGCACCACCCTGACCGTGACCCAGACCGTTCACCTGCCGGATGTCGCCAGCTTCACCAACACCTCGGTCTACCGCCGCGCGCAATAAAACGCCCGGAAGACCGCTGTCTTCCGGGCGTTCGAGGTCGGTCTTGGGAGGACCGGATCAGTTCAGCTGGGAGGCGGCCCCGAGATCGAAGAACTCGGTTTCGCCCGGTGCGTCGTCCACGCCGTCATTGTCGGTCACCAGGAGCAGGCGGCCGTCGGCGGTCACGGTCAGGCCTTCCGGCTTGTCCAGCACCCAGCCCTTGGAAGCGGAGAGCGCCGGCAGAATGTCCAGAGCCTTACGCTTTTCAACGACCGGCAGGTCTGAGCCGTAAACCGCCGGAGTGATGCCCTTCAGGGAAATCCGGGTCACCTGCTTGATGGTTGCAAATTCACCGCCCTGATTGTCGCGTTCCAGAACAGCGAACTCTTCACCGCCCAGAGACACGATTTCAGACAGGCCAACCCAGCCGCCAGCCGCGCTTGCCGGCTTGTCGAGCGGATAATGGACAAAGCCCCAGGTCTTGGCAGCGGGGTCATAGACCGCCAGCTTGACCATGTTCTTCGGATCGTCCTTCCAGTTGCGCTGAACAGGCAGGATCACGAGGGTCTTGCCGTCCTTCTCGAACTCGGCAACGCCTTCAAAGGAGAAGCGCGTGGACTGGGCAACCAGCTCCGCCGGAAGCTCGATTTCCTGCTCAACCGTGCCATTTGCGGCTGCCTTGATCAGCAGGTGCTTCATGTCCTTGTCCGGATTGCCTTCACACGCCAGCCAGAAGCCGCCATCCTTGGAAACGGCAATGCCTTCCAGGTCGTACTTCGGCGTCTCGGCACCGTGCAGATTGACGTAGGACTTGATCTTCACCGGCATGGACGAAACGTCCAGGGTGTAGATACGGGCCTTGTCGTAGAAGCTGTCGGAGACCGCATAGACCTTGCTTGCGTCCTTAGGATCAGCTGCAAGCCCGGACAGGGCACCCCAGCCGATCGGAGCACCCGTTTCCGGATCAGCTTCGGAGACGACCATCGGATAGGAAGGCGCATCTGCGCCGAAACGGTAGACAGAGACCTGCGAGCGGAAACCATCTTCCGCATTGTCGGCTTCGTTGGCGACGACGAAGAGGCCACGCTGCGGCAAGGCGATGGAGCCTTCCGGAGCAATATGGGTGGGCAGGAACTGGACGAATTCCGGCTCGGCGCCCGTGTCCTTGTAAACAACGACGAAGTTGCCGCGCTCGGAGTTCACGAAGATGTACTTTTCGCCGTTGAACTCACCAACGGCGACGCCTTCCATCTCGGTGCCCTTCTTGGCAGCACGCTTGGCCGGATAGTGGCCATAAGACATGGCCATATGCTCGATCGTGTTGCCTGTGTCGAACAGAACCTCACCCTTGGTGTTCCAGATGGTGAAGCCGCGCGAGCCGCCTTCATAGTCGCCTTCGTTGGCGGTCACGAAGCGGCCGGCATCGAGCCATGCAACCGCGTCCGGCTCCCGCTTGACGTTTTCCAGGCTGCCGGATGCGTCGCTCATCCGCGCCTTGGCAACCGGAATATTTTCAAGATTGACGGTGCCTGCGGAGAAATTCGCGGTGATCTTGCCCGAGGCCAGATCAACCACCACAAGATGGTTGTTCTCCTGAAGCGTCATGACGACCTGATTATTCGCATTGATCGAAACGAATTCCGGCTCCGGGTCGTCACCACCGATTTCGGCAAGGCCAGTGACATCAACGATGCGGGCTGCATCGCAGTTGACCGGCTTGCCATCTTCACCCAGATCGAAAATCGCCAGGTGACCGGCAGGCATCTGCGGCAGCTTGCCGTCATTGAGCTCTTCGTCGCGCTCGTTCTCGACCGCAACAGCAACGAACTTGCCATCGGCAGACATGGCAACGCTGTCCGGCTGGCCTTTCACGTCACACTTGGCAACGGTCTCCAGGGAGCCCAGATCCACCACGGCCAGATGGCCCGACGGAGACACATAGCTTTCTGAGGTGTTCACGCCGGTATAGGCGAAAGACGCGCCGACGGTCACGGAGGTCGGTTCACCGCCAAGCGCGATGCGTGCCTTAGGGGCCAGGGCTTCCGGATTGGAAGCATCAACGAACACCAGGGATTCAGCCGGGCTGTCGGTGAAGACCAGCGTCATGCCGTCCTTGGTCGCGGAGATGATTTCAGCGGAGGTTTCGGTCTTGGGATCGGCGCCTTTCTCAAGGGTCTTATAAACCGGGAAAGTGCTGACCCGCTCAAAGAACGAACCGGCCTGAGCCGATGCGCCAAACCCAATAGAAACGCCCAGGCTGATGCCAGCCAGAAGAATATTACGCAATGTCATTGCAAACCCCCAATCACGGAATAATGCCGGTATTAAATTTGGCGGGACGCTAGGCAGGTCTGATGGAGGCAGGATGACGGTTTTGCGAAGCTTTCATGACGGAGACTGGCACCAATCGAAATTTCCCATCAAAACCAGCCGCGATTCCGCAAGATCTTATGTTGACATCCTGCCCATTCCGCGCAAAAACCACCCCGGTTTCGTGACAACCGGAGAGACGGAAATGGTTCGGCGCATCGCCGACATCGCGGGCATGATGATGACGGCGGCTAAAACCGGCGGCATGATTACGCGCGTCACCACGACCCCGGCCACTACCCTCAAAACCACGACCAAAACCACCGCTTGACGGTGCTGCTCGTCCCGCACTCCCCGGGGACGGGGAGCGCCAGAAAGCCGGCTCGCCCGCACCTTGGGCAAGGCCGGTGAAGCGGGGAGCCGGATGAGGAAAATTCAAGATGGGTTATAAGATCGCAATCGTGGGTGCCACGGGCAATGTGGGCCGGGAAATGCTCGACATTCTTGATGAGCGCGGGTTTCCGGCTGACGAAGTCGTCGCCCTTGCCTCCCGCCGGTCCCAGGGCACCGAAGTGTCCTTTGGCGACCGGACGCTGAAGGTTCAGGCGCTGGAAAACTACGACTTCTCCGACACCGACATCTGCCTGATGTCCGCCGGCGGCACCATTTCCAAGGAATGGTCTCCGAAGATCGGCGCCAAGGGCTGCGTTGTGATCGATAACTCCTCCGCATGGCGCTACGATGCGGACGTTCCGCTGATCGTTCCGGAAGTGAATGCCGACGCTGCTGCGGGCTTCACCAAGAAGAACATCATTGCCAACCCGAACTGCTCCACCGCGCAGCTCGTTGTCGCACTGAAGCCGCTCCACGAGGCAGCCGGCATCAAGCGCGTCGTCGTTTCCACCTACCAGTCGGTTTCCGGCGGCGGCAAGGAAGCGATGGAAGAGCTGTTCAACCAGACCCGCGCTGTCTTCGTGAACGACCCGATCGAACCGAAGAAGTTCACCAAGCGCATCGCCTTCAACGTCATCCCGCACATCGACGTGTTCATGGAAGACGGCTACACGAAGGAAGAGTGGAAGGTTCTGGCAGAAACCAAGAAGATGCTGGACCCGAAGATCAAGGTCACCTGCACCGCCGTGCGGGTGCCGGTCTTCATCGGTCACTCCGAGAGCGTCAACATCGAGTTCGAGCGCGAAATCACGGCCGACCAGGCCCGCGACATCCTGCGCGAAGCTCCGGGCTGCCTCGTCATCGACAAGCATGAAGACGGCGGCTACATCACCCCGTACGAAAGCGCCGGTGAAGACGCCACGTACATCTCCCGTATCCGTGAAGATGCGACCGTCGAAAACGGCCTGAACCTCTGGGTCGTGTCCGACAACCTGCGCAAGGGCGCTGCCCTGAACGCCGTGCAGATCGCCGAGGTTCTGGTGAACCGCGGCCTAATCAAGCCGAAGAAGCAGGCTGCCTGATTTGATCTTGCGGAGCGCGTGTCCCATGCGCTCCGCTTTTCTGCAGCTCCGTCTTTCCACCCCTCGAGCTTCGGCCGCCTGCGCCTGAGGCGGAGACACGGGAGCGGCCCGGCCAGATCCGGCACCCCATTACAAATCCGTAAGATTCTCTTTTTGCACCGCCGGTGAAAATTCGGGGGCGAAGAGTTTTGGAAGGATTCCCGCTCGATTTCTCAAGCGCTTGCAAGTTTTTGCATCTGCGAACGCCTCTTCCGCTCCGGTCGATACCCCCCTACTAAGGTGGCGCCTGCTCTCTCCCGGCACCGGTGCTACCGTTCCTCCGCATGTTGATCTGAGGAGGAATGAACATGAAGACCTGGAAAAAGCCTGCAATGACCGCCGTTGAAGCCGGTTTCGAAATTACCCGCTATATGCCGGCAGAAATCGGCACTTGCGGCCGTAAGAAGTAAGTCTCTCCCTTCCAAAAAGGGGGAAGACCCGGTGGATATCAGGATCCTGGGATCCGCGGCAGGCGGCGGCTTTCCGCAGTGGAATTGCAACGCGACCTACAGCCGGGCTGTGCGCACCGGTTCACCGGGCTTTTTAACCCGAACCCAGTCCAGCCTGGCGGCAAGCGCCAACGGCAAGGACTGGGTTCTCTTCAATGCCTCTCCCGATATCCGCGAGCAGATTGCCGCAACGCCAGAGCTGCAGCCGCGGCCAGATGGCCCCTTGAGAGATAGCCCGATCCGGGCCGTCGTTCTGACCAATGCGGATGTGGATCATATCGCCGGGCTTCTGTCCCTGCGCGAACGCCAGCGCTTCACCCTTTACGCCACAGCCCGCGTTCTGAAGACCCTGGCGGAGAACAGTATCTTTCAGGTCCTGAACCCGGAGCTGGTTCCAAGGCGCGAACTACCGCTTGGGGGCATAACCCATCTGGAGGGACCGGACGGTCCGCTCGGCCTCAGCATCGAAACCTTTGCTGTCCCCGGCAAGGTTGCGCTGTTTCTTGAAGATGCCAGCAAGGACGGTTTCGGCACCAGCGAGGGCGATACAGTCGGCCTCAGAATCACGCAGTCTGACGGCCAATCCGCAAATCTCTTCTATATTCCCGGCTGCGCCGCAATCGACGCGACTTTACGCGCAAGGCTGACAGCCAACGGTACGCTGCTCTTCGACGGCACGGTCTTCACAGACACGGAAATGCCGGACGCATGTGTGGGCGAAAAGACAGGTGCCCGCATGGGGCATCTTGCGATCAGTGGCGAGACGGGAACCCTGGCTCAACTGCAGGACCTCCCGCTGAAGCGCAAGATCTTCGTTCACATCAACAACACCAATCCCATTCTAGATCCGTCTTCTGCGGCATCAAAAGCAGTCCGGGACGCCGGATGGGAGGTCGGATACGATGGTATGGAGCTGACACTATGACCATGCATGCCACCTTGCCCCAAGCGCACGCCGGGACTGCCCCAATCGGCAGCGGCGTTGCTCCGACGCTCGCGGATGATATCCGGAAAGCCGGCCGCCTGCTGCCGCCAAAGGAGCTTGAGGATGCATTGCGGACCGCGGGTTTCGCGCGCTATCACATCCACCATCCCTTCCACAAGCTGATGAATGCGGGCGAGCTGACCAAGAACCAGATGCGGGCCTGGGCACTGAACCGCTATTGCTATCAGTCCGCTATCCCCAAGAAGGATGCCATCATCCTCTCCCGGTCGGAGGATCCCGAGTTCCGGCGGGAATGGCGCAAGCGGATCGCCGACCATGACGGAGAGGATGGTGCCCCGATCGATGGCGGGATCAAGCGCTGGCTGAAGCTGGCGGAAGGGCTGGATCTGGACCTTGAGATGGTCAAGTCGCGCCGCTACGCGCTGCCTGCCACACGCTATGCGGTCGGCGCCTATATCGATCTGGTCTCCTCCTCCTCGCTTCTCGTCGCGGTCGCCTCCTCCCTGACGGAGCTCTTTTCTCCCATCGCGATCGGGGAACGTGTCCCCGCCATGCTGGCGCGTTATGCCTATATCAACGAGGAAACGCTCTCCTATTTCACCCCGCGCCTGCATCAGGCCCCGCGCGACGCGGAGCACGCCCTTGCCCTGGTGACCCTCTGGGCGGACACACCGGACAAGCAGGCAGATGCGATCGAAGCCTTGCTGGCCAAATGCGACATTCTCTGGGCGATGCTGGATGCGCTTCATTCGGCGTACGTTACGCCGGGCAGGATCCCTCCTGGGGCTTTCGTCCCACCGGAGCAGGAGTGAACCATTGCTCTTGAAGGCCCCATTCCGGCCCCCGGCAAGACAAAAGCTGATCATCGGTCCGCACACGCGGCCGGTCCTGCCGAGACATGTGCGCCTGCAACAGGATGAAACGCGTGGCAAGTGGGTTGTCCTTGCGCCCGAAAAGGTCCTCTGGCCAGACGAGATCAGCGTCGGCATTCTCTCAAGGTGCAAGGGGAACCGGTCTGTCGCTGCGCTGTCTCAGGAATTGGCCGCGGCCTATGACGCTCCGATCGATCAGGTCGAAGCGGATGTCATCGAGTTTTTGCAGGAATGGGCGGACCGGCTGTTGATCCGGGAGGAAAGGGAACCGTCATGACCCGCATCGGCCCGCCTCTTGGCATTCTGGCTGAACTGACCCACCGGTGCCCGCTGCAGTGCGGCTATTGTTCAAATCCGCTGGAGCTCCTGAAAGCAAACCGGGAGCTGACCACTCAGGATTGGATCAGCACCTTCCAGCAAGCAGCGAACCTTGGCGTGTTGCAGGTTCATCTGTCCGGCGGTGAACCCACCCTGCGCAAGGATCTCGATCAGATCATCGCCTGTCTGGCCGGAAACGGGATTTATTCGAACCTGATTACCGCGGGAGTTTCCTTCTCCAGAGAAGATCTCGCCCGCTATCAGCAGGCCGGGCTGGACCACATCCAGATCAGCTTCCAGGGCGCGACCGCTGAAACGACGGAGCTTGTCGGCCATCTCAACGGCGCACATGAGAAAAAACGGAACGCTGCGGGCTGGGCCGTAGAGCTTGGCCTTCCCCTCACCATCAACGCTCCCATTCACAAGCTGAACATTCACGAAGTTCCGGACTTCGTTGCCCTTGCCCTGGAGCTGGGCGCGGAGCGGCTGGAGATCGCGAATGTCCAGTATTACGGCTGGGCGCATCTAAACCGTGCGGCGCTTCTGCCAAGCTATGACGCAGTCATGGCGCAGGTTGATTATGTCCATGACATCCGTGAGCGGCTGACAGGTATTCTCAACATCGACTTCGTCACACCGGATTATTACGCTGATTATCCCAAACCCTGCATGGGCGGCTGGGGGGCGGATGCCATGGCGATCACGCCGGATGGACAGGTTCTTCCCTGCCACGCAGCGCAGACCATCACGTCCTTGCAGTTCGAGCGGGTGACAGAAAAGAGCCTGTCAGACATCTGGCATCACTCGGACGCCTTCAACCGCTACCGCGGTGACAGCTGGATGCCGGAAACCTGCCGCAGCTGTGAGCGCAAGGATATCGATTTCGGCGGGTGCCGCTGCCAGGCTTTCGCGGTTACGGGCTCGGCAGCAGAAACGGATCCAGCCTGTGTCAAGTCTCCCTTCCATGCGGAGCTGCGCCGGTTGCCGGAGGAAAAGCCCATCCAGCGCAGAGTGATCGGCAAAAGCCCTCAGCCGGCATAAAGCAGCTCAATCCGGCGGCCGGCTTGCCGATCAAAGGGTCAGGCGCTCTGAACGTTGAGCGCCAGAGCGTCTTCGCTGACAGAGAAAACTTCCGTTTCCGGGTCCATCACGCGCAACTCGCCGGAGCCAATGTCGAACCAGGCGCCGTGCAGTTCAAGCTCGCCCGCAGACACCTGCTCAGCCACGAAGGGGAAAGTCACCAGGTTCTTGAGCGACTGGCGGACACCGGCATATTCCATTGCGAGCTGCGGATCATCGATCTTGTCGACAGGCATGCAAGCCAAGGAAATGGCAGCCGGCTCCAGAAGCTTGATCCATCGGCCAATGTAATCGCCCTTCAGCGCCGGCGCATTTGCGCTCTCGCGGAAGGCCAGAACCCCGCCACATTTCGCGTGGCCCATAACCACGATATGCTTCACTTTCAGTGCGCGCACGGCATATTCAATCGCCGCACTGGTGCCGTGAAGGCTGGTGTCATCTTCTGCTGGCGGCACCAAGTTCGCCACGTTGCGCATGACGAAAAGTTCGCCCGGTCCAGCGTGAAAAATACCTTCCGGAGTCACCCGGCTGTCGCAGCACGATATGACCATCACTTGCGGCTTCTGGCCATAGACGGCCAGGTGCTCGTGGGTTTCCTTGTGACGGACAAAACCCTTCTGCAAGTATTTGCCATATCCGCCCAGCAGCTCTTTAGGAAAACTCAAGTCCGGCCCCCAACTCATCCGTTACCAATCACGTCGGCGGTTATAGGGTATCGGTAGCCAACTGCCTAGCGGCACTCGTATCAGGCCTTTTTGGACGGACATATCTCCCGCACACGCCTTCCCAAGCAGCCGCGCCGGTCAGGTCGCCACATTGACTTCGTGATGCTCGATCTCACCGCCATGTTCCTCATAGGCGTGGCGCACCACCGACGGCGGCTGGACATCCCCGTGAGGCCCTGCCCGCTTCTGATCTGCGGGCTGAGGAACGGGATCCAGCACCTTATGTGCGGTCGCCCTATAGGCAGCGACACCATCAAGGCGATGATCCTCGAAGTGTTCGGTCTCCAGAACCACTGCGGGGTCTTCGTCCTGCGGGCCGGATGTCTCCTCGCGGGCTTCCCTGTCATGGCCTCCGGCATCCTCTGGCCGGGGGAAGGCATGCCTCTGCCGTTCCCGGTCAGGGGGATATTCTGTGGCATGCGGCACGACTTGCGCGCCCTGCGGACGATCTACGGACGTTGGCATGGCGGCCCTCCTGGCCCTTGAAGCTGCACCGCCCTTCTGGCGGTAGGGAATCGTCTCAATAAAGAGTTAACGATTCTTTACGCAAGGTAAACATCCGCAACCATAAGGAGGCCAGAATCGCAATTGCCCATGAAAAAGGCCTCCCGGATGCGCCGGAAGGCCTCGAAATACCGATAGAGACAGAGCCTAAGCGGTTGCAGGGTCCGAATAGGTTCCGATGAGCGCCATCACCATCCGGTAAGGCGCTAGAAGAACCATGGACACCAGGAGCTTGACCATAAAATCACCGAGAGCCCAGGAAATCCAGCGCGGCACATCCAGCGCAAAGGCACCGAAGAGCGGAGCAACTTCCGTGGCAAAATCGTCGTGATAGCCAAGAAGCCCGGAGAACACCGGCGCGAAGGCCAGCGAAAAGAACAACACGGTATCCAGGACCGAGCCGAGCAGCGACGAAATTACCGGCGCCTTCCACCAGCTGCGGCGGCGCAGGCGGTTGAAGACCGTAACATCGAGAAGCTGCGCCGATAGGAAAGCGGTTCCCGACGCAATTGCGATGCGCGGGGTAGCCAGCCAGACCGACAGGACAACGGCGAAGATGAAACCGGTATAGACCACCAGCCGGGCAGCAGACGCCCCGAACCTGCGATTGGTCAGGTCGGTCACCAGAAAGGCGGCCGGATAGGTGAAGGCACCCCAGGTTAAAAGGTCAGCAAGAACCACCGGCCCGAGCGTACCGCTCACCGGGAACTGCACCAGATAATTGGATGCCACAACGACAGACGCCATCGCGGTGGCCGCGATGGCGAACTGTGCCGCGGAGTAACTCCGGGTCTTCATATTTTTCAGTCCCTTGAAGGAGACTTAGGCAGCGGCGGCTTCAGCCTGCTGACGCTTGATGCTTGCCTTGATCTGCAGAGCCTTTTCAGAAAGACCAGCGTCAGAAGCCTTCATCAGGTATGCGTCCAGACCACCGCGGTGCTCAACAGAGCGCAGGGCATGGGCGCTGATGCGCAGCTTGAAGGTCTCACCCAGCGTGTCGCTGATCAGCGAAACGTTGCACAGGTTCGGCAGGAACCGGCGACGGGTCTTGTTGTTGGCGTGCGAAACGTTGTTACCGCTCATCACGTCTTTGCCGGACAGTTCGCAACGGCGTGCCATGATATCACCTTTTATCTTGTCGCAGGTTCGCGTTACTTCGAACCCGTCTGTTGCAACCGGAAGGGAGCGGACCCAAGGCCCCGCTACAGCATTTCCGGCGGTTTACGGAAAAAGTTGGCCTGCTATACTGGCAGCGGCGGCCATCGTCAAGGCTTCTCCGCATCTGAAGGCCGATTCCGTGTTTTTCGTCACCTGGCCCGCCTTTGTTAACGACTGAGTTACCATACCGGCCAACAATTGGCTCGATTTAACTCACAGGCGTCTCACTGATTTGCCCCTCCCCGGAGCAGGCATACCAGAGCGGGACTGTGCTGGAACCAGGTTTGCCGGTGCCGGATTTCCGAAACGGCGCGGAGGGTTTGATAGTGTCACGTTTGCAGTCATTCGGCCGTCTTCTGGCCTTGCCGTTGCTGGCAGGCGCTTTGCTCGTCTCGCCCGCAGAGGCAAAGAAGAGCAGCGTCGGCGGCCTTTATTCCATCAGCGTCGGCGGCTTCACCGTCGGGCGGGGCACACTCTCCCTTGTCCTCCAGGGCAATGCTTATTCGGCCAAGGTCGGCCTTGAGCCGGCTGGCATCGGCACGCTTTTCACGACCGGCAAAGGCGGCGCGGAGGCTTCGGGATGGCTGGTCGGCTCCAAGGTGGTGCCCTCGACCTATCTCATGACCTCCCGTGCGGCAGACCGTGATTTCTTTGTCTCGCTGAAACAGGGATCCGGCAACATCCGCTCCATGGAAGTCACCCCCCAGTTCAAGCCGAACCCCGAGCGGATCAAGGTTACAAGCCGCCATCAGAAAAACGCCATGGATCCCCTGAGCGCTGCGCTGATGCCGGTTGCCTCCGCCAAGGGCGACCTTGGCCCGGACGCCTGCAAGCGCAAACTTCCGGTGTTTGACGGCTGGACCCGGTTCGACATCAAGATGAACTACAAGGAGATCAAGCAGGTCTCCGGGCGCGGCTATGACGGCCCTGTCGTCGTCTGCACCGCAAAGTGGGTTCCGGTTGCCGGCCACCGCCCGTCCAAGAAGTCCGTCAAGCAGATGGAAAACGCCAACATGGAAGCATGGCTGGCTCCGATGGGACAGGATAACGTGCTGATTCCCTACCGGATTGCCATCGACACGGACACCGGCCAGCTGGTCGTTGAAGCCTCGAAACTCAACGTGGAAAGCGGCCAGCGGGACAGCGCCTCCCGTTAACCGCAAGGTCCTGGTGTCGCCCGGCACTCTTGCGCCGGTCCCCTTCTCTTGCTAGAGCCGACACACGGCAGGCTGGATGCCGCAAGATCTTGCCGTCCAGTCTCCTCCTGATGCGGGCCCGCGTTCCGGCGGGCCGGCGCTTTTAAGCGGCCTGGCCAGGTGTACGAGTACATGCACAGCTATTTGGAATTCGAAAAACCCGTTGCCGATATCGAAGGCAAGATCCAGGAACTGCGCGCCCTTGCAGCAGACGGAGAAGCCGTCAACATCGAGGACGAGATCGAACGTCTGAAGGCAAAGGCGTCCCAGACCCTCAAGGACCTCTATGCCAAGTTGACCCCGTGGCAGAAGACCCTGGTGGCCCGCCATCCGGACCGTCCCCACGCGCTCGACTATATCTCCGGCCTGATCGAGGATTTCACGCCTCTCGCCGGTGATCGCAATTTCGCTGAAGACAACGCCCTGATCGCAGGCCTCGGCCGGTTCCGTGGCCAGTCGGTTGCGATCCTTGCCCAGGAAAAGGGTGCGGACACCCAGTCCCGCCTGAAGCACAATTTCGGCATGGCCCGTCCGGAAGGCTACCGCAAGGCAGTCCGCATCATGGACATGGCAGAACGTTTCTCCATTCCGGTGATCTCCCTCGTCGACACCGCCGGCGCCTATCCGGGCCGCGGCGCGGAAGAGCGCGGCCAGGCGGAAGCCATCGCCCGCTCCACCGACAAGGGCCTCGGCCTTGGCACGCCGACCATTTCCGTCATCATCGGTGAAGGCGGCTCCGGCGGGGCAATCGCTGTCGCAACGGCCAACAAGGTCCTGATGCTCGAGCATGCGATCTACTCGGTGATCTCTCCGGAAGGCGCGGCCTCCATCCTGTGGCGCGACAGCACCAAGGCGCAGGACGCGGCGACCAACATGAAGATCACCGCACAGGATCTGCTGCAGCTCGGCGTGATCGACGGCATCATCAAGGAGCCGGTTGGCGGCGGTCACCGCGCCAAGGAAACCGTCATCAATGAAGCGGGTGGCGCCATCGAAGGCGCGCTTGCAGACATGGCAGGCATGTCTCCGCAGGACCTGCGCAAGGCCCGCCGCGAGAAGTTCCTTGCCATCGGCCGGACCCTCGGCTGAACCGTTTTGCGGTAAATCTCCCCCATGGGGACATTTCTTTGATAGGGGCGCCCGCAAGCGCCCCTTTTGCCGTGTTTCGGACAGATTTTCAGGGCATTGAGCGGTTTAAAAATGTGCGGCACTTGCCTTTACGGCAAGCTTTTGATGAATTTGAACGACCAGGTTAACAAGCCGTCAACCATAACGGCCTAGCCTCGACCCGCAGGCCCCCGGCCTGACGCCCATGCCGTTGGGCGGCCTTTCCGGGAACTGTCACCGAAGCCGGTTTATGCAAATGCCCGGCGCCAATGGATAGACGACATGGCAAACTGGCACAGACCGTCCGGGCGCGGAACCGCTGCCCACGGCAAGTTTCTGAAAGACTTCCGCCCGTCGCGCAGAATTCGCGGCGCGGCAGCAGCGATTCTGCTCGCCGCCGCGCTTGCCGGATGCCAGTCTGACGAATTCGTTGCCAGCGCCAACAAGGCCAAGGCCCCGGTTTCCGCGTCTATCAAGCGCAAGATGACCGAACTGGACATGCCTGCCCAGTCGCCGATCATGATCCGGATCTTCAAGGAAGATTCGACCCTTGAGGTCTGGAAGGAAAAGCGGAACGGCCGCTACGCCCTTCTGGATACGTTCGAGATCTGCAAATGGTCGGGAGACCTCGGTCCCAAGATCAAGGAAGGCGACCGGCAGGCTCCGGAAGGCTTCTATGAGATCACGCCGGGCCTGATGAACCCGAACTCGAACTACCATCTGGCCTTCAACATGGGCTTTCCGAACGCCTATGACCGCTCGCTCAACCGCACTGGCACGAACCTGATGGTTCATGGCGCCTGCTCTTCGCGCGGCTGCTACGCCATGACCGACAAGCAAGTGCAGGATATCTATGCCCTTGCCCGCGACAGCTTTGCCGGTGGCCAGCGCTCCTTCCAGGTTCAGGCCTTCCCGTTCCGCATGACGCCGGAAAACATGGCCAAGCACCACGACAGCGAGCACATGGACTTCTGGCGCATGCTGAAGACCGGTTATGACCATTTCGAAGTCACCCAGGTGCCGCCGAAGGTTTCGGTTTGCGAAAAGAAATATGTTTTCGACGCAACCACGCTTGTGGAAGGCGTACCCTTCCGCGCATCGGCCAAATGCCCGGACTATAAGGTTCCCGAGCCTCTGGAACGCCTCGTTGCCAAGAAACAGGCTGAAGACAACAAGGCCTTCGAGCAGCAAGTCGCCCGTTTGGAAGCCCGCAAGGAACGCGAACGCCGCTGGGCCGAAACCCAGTCAAAGATCGCCAGCGCGATCACCGGCGGCGGAGATCAACCTCAGCACGCCTCTCTGACCGCGCCCGTCGAAGCGCCGAAGACCGGGACAGCTACCGCAGCGGCCGCGCAAAGCAACGAAGCGGCAACCTCCACGCCGGTCGAAACCGCATTCGCAGCCGAACAGCCGGCCTCCTCCAGCTCGTCTCCCGGCAGCTTCCTGAAGCGCTGGCTGCCTTTTGGCGGTCCGGATGAGGACAACACACCGTCCCCCGAAGTGGGCCAGATCTCATCTGAAACGCCACCCGCCGCAAAGCCCCAGTAAGCTAGTAATGTGAGCTGGAAAGCCTTGGGTTTCTATCGTCGCTGACGGACCCTATCCGGTCTCAAGCCCAGATCGCCATCCTGAGCCCCTTGCCATCTCTCTGATAGTCCTTGGGAAACGGCTCGGCCTGTCCCTTTGAAAGGCGGAGGGCAATCAAGGCGTTGGCGGAAGCATCAATCAGGTCGTCCCGTCCGCAGCCCTTGGGCAGCGGCTGATCAAGAAAAGCAGCTGTGAAGCCATGGGACATCAGCAGATCCCTGCGCTGATCGAGGCCAGGTCCGCTGGCCCGGCTTTTGACTTTCTTCGGCAGGCTCATGGCCCGCCCGCCATTCAGGCGCCAGAAGGCAAGTTCTGAATGAACTTCATATATCTTGCTCTCCAGGCCAGGCATCATGAGAGCATCAATCTCCCGGACCTTGGGGAAAAGCATAAACCCTTGTTTGGAAACCTTTCTGGATGGGCGTGACGTTGCCTGCGCTATCCTGCAGGCTTCCCAATAGTCCTCAGCATAGACAGCAGCACGCGATGGCATAGAGAATACTGAGGATTGGCGGCCGGCAAGGAGAGGGCGGATAGCAGCTTCGCAAAGACGTCCCCCGGCCTCGATCTGCTCAGGCAGACCAATCGGCATGTCGACCGTCAGAACCGTGCTATCCTCAACAGCTTCAAGAAGTAATGAAAACGCGGAATAGTGCAGAAGCTCGGCTTCAAATTCCGCTTCCCCGCGCAGTCTAACCCCAATCCAACCGGATCTGCATCCATCGACCCCAACCACACTCATAACGAGACCCCCCCCAGATTAGCTCTTCTGAGTGGTAATCTCCATCACCCGGCGGCTGGAGACAAGGGCCATGGGGCGGCCAAGAGACATCTGCTCTTCGGCAAAGAGCAATTCGTCCGCTCCCTTCTTCACGCTGCGGGCAACCATTTCGAAAGTCGACCCGGCAGAGCGGACAAGCGCCTCCTCATCCGGCAGACCGTCCAGCAGACGGCTCAGGAACAGGGCGGACATCAGGTCGCCGGTTCCCTTGGGCGGGTTGGCAATCACAGCATGTTCCGCCGCCACCGCCCCGCGCCGCATGACCAGCAGGTTGGAGATGGCGTTCCGGCGCAAAGCCGGCGCGGAGGTAACCAGAACCCGTTCGACACCCAGAGACCGGGCAGCGGCAACCGCCTGCATCTCGCTGGTGATGTCCCGGTCCGTCATCCAGCCCAGCTCAAACGAATTGGGCGTCACGATATCCGCCAGCGGCACCAGTTTGTCCCGGATGGCCGCAGCCGTTGCCTTGGGCACATAAAGGCCGTTGCGGTCCGGGCTGAAATGATCACCCATCACCGGATCGCACAGGTAAACCGCATCCGGAGACGCTTGTTTCACCGCCTTGACCAGCCCGGCAATGGCCGGCGCCTGATCCGCATCCCCCAGATATCCTGAGATGATGCCGCCAATCTCGGAAAGCTTGCTCGAGGCTGCCAGATCTGCGGCAATCGCCGCAAAGTCCTGAACCGGAGGGGTGATGCGCGTGCCGGGCCCCTGCCCGGGATGCCAGGGCAGCAGGACGGTCGGCAGGAACCACACAGGATGGCCCAGACGCTCCAGCGTGAAGACCATACCCCGTCCGCTGATCCCGCCCCGGACAACCTGAGAGGTGATCACAAGAATGGTTTTCTTCGCCGGGCCGGGCACGGCGGGTGTCTGGTTCATGATGTCCTCTTTGCTCAGGACCTGCTGGCCTGAGAGGCCTTGCCGGGAGCGCCGAAACGCCGCTCGATATAGTCGAGGACCATTTGCTTGAACTCGTCGGCAATGCCTTCACCGCGCAAGGTGGTCACCTTCTCCCCGTCGATGAAGACCGGTGCAGACGGCGTTTCCCCGGTCCCTGGAAGCGAGATGCCGATATCCGCATGCTTGGATTCGCCGGGGCCATTCACAATGCAGCCCATCACGGCAACGTTCAGGCCTTCGACACCCGGATACTGCTCCCGCCAGATGGGCATGGAGACGCGGATATGATCCTGAATGTCCTGGGCCAGTTCCTGGAAGACGGTCGAGGTCGTGCGGCCACAGCCGGGGCAAGCTGCGACGACGGGCACAAAGGCCCGGAAGCCCATGACCTGCAGCAGCTCTTGCGCCACCTGCACCTCGCGGGTGCGGTCACCGCCAGGCTCCGGCGTCAGGGACACGCGGATCGTGTCACCAATGCCCTGCTGCAGCAGGATGCCCATGGAGGCCGCCGAAGACACAATGCCCTTGGTGCCCATGCCCGCTTCCGTCAGGCCCAGATGCAGCGCATAATCGCAGCGCTCAGCCAAGTCCGCATAGACCGCGATCAGGTCTTGAACCTGGCTGACCTTGGCCGACAGGATGATCTTGTCCCGGCCCATGCCGAGATTCTC
Source organism: Roseibium litorale (assembly GCF_014842915.1). Lineage (GTDB taxonomy): Bacteria > Pseudomonadota > Alphaproteobacteria > Rhizobiales > Stappiaceae > Roseibium > Roseibium litorale. The sequence goes on from NZ_JACYXI010000006.1 coordinate 92,197, forward strand.
GGCCCGCTGCGCGGACAGAAGACCCGACTGGATGATCGCTTCTCGCATCACCGCGGCTGCCGAGACCGGCGTTGCACTGACCGCGTTTTCATCCATCAATTTGGTCAGAAGCTCCTGATCCAGAGAGCCCCAGTTTACCCCGATCCGCACGGCCTTGCCGTGCTTCATGGCGATCTCGATGATCTGCGAGAACTGCGTGTCGCGCTTGGCCTTGAAGCCGACATTGCCCGGATTGATCCGGTATTTATCAAGCGCGGCAGCGCAGTCCGGATAATCGCTCAGCAGCTTGTGGCCAATGTAGTGGAAGTCCCCGACCAGCGGCACATTGATGCCGATCCGGTCCAGACGCTCGCGGATCCGTGGCACCTGGGCCGCGGCCTCCGGCCGGTCCACCGTAATGCGGACGAGTTCCGATCCGGCCCGGGCCAGCGCTGCCACCTGCGCAACGGTGGCATCCGCATCGGCGGTGTCCGTATTGGTCATGGACTGCACCACGACAGGAGCATCGCCCCCTACCGTCACGCTGCCAACCTTCACCGCAACCGAATGGCGCCGGGTCTTGGGTTTTGCAAAATTGTCGATCATAGGATCTGCCGTCTTGTTGCGTCCTTGGGTCAGGAACAGGAGATTTCTTCCGCCCCCGGACCTTACCGCCTGATTAGTGCCCCCGCGCCAAAAGGGCAATGGCGCAGGCTGTGGCCAGACATTTCATATGGACGCACAATCAGAGGATTGCCAGCAAGGATCTTTGATTTATACACCTAGAGAGACCTGATCACCGATCAGAGCACGTCATAGCTGCATTGGGCCACTTGGGCAGAACAGAAGGACTCCTCCTTGTTCAAACGCATTCTCCTTGACGCATTCCGTCTTGTCTTCTGCAATCTGAGCATTGTTTTCCGCATCTGCAGCACATGGCTCGTGGTGCTCCTGATTTGCCAGGTTGGCATCATTCAAATGACACCTTCACTTTCCGAATTCCACTTGGGAGGGCTGACCGGTCACTTCTACGCATTGCAGCTCCTCTATTTCACGAAACAGCTGCTCCCGGCGGTCATGCAGAGTGTCTACGAGTTTGCCGCATCCGCCTCCATTGCCGTGGCTTTCCACCGGTACGCATTGTTGGGAGAGAGACCCAACCGCCTGCATTTTAAGTTCCGCCGGAGAGAAATAAAGTTCACGGGAAAGCTGCTTGTGCTGAGCGCCATCCCCGCAGCCTTCATTGTCCTTCGTGTCATGGCGATCATGATGATGGAGGACATCGAACTTGTCTTTACCGTTGGAGATCCGCTCCGCCTGGCTGTGTCATTCCTGATAGCCCCTCTTCTTCTCCGGGCCGCTCTTGCTCTGCCGGCAAGCGCCATTGACCATCCAATCGGGTTCCGGGCTGCTTACAACTACGGCAAGGGCCTTGGCTTGCCGATGTTCGGCGCCACCCTTGTGTTGCTCATACCCGTCTTTCTTACCAATTACGCTCTTCCTCGGTCCGTTTCGTTGCTGGATCAGGGTTCAGCCACAGTCTTCCCGCAGATCAAAACCATGCTGCTTCCCCCAGTGCTCCTTGTCGTCAAATGCCTGGTCACCACCGCCGTCATTACCGCTGCGTACCGCATTGCCGCCGAGCGCCTCCGGCCAACCAATGTTTCCCTCTGAGGGGCAGCCTTGAGGAAAACAAGACTGCAAGACCAGCAAAAAATTTGTACTCACAGGAGCTGCAAGCCATAGTGGCAGCTCTGTTTTCTCGAACACTCTCAGGATCAACCGGTTGTTCAAACGCATTCTCTCCGACGCATTCCATCAGACGTTCAATAATCTAGATGTGGTCTTCAAGATGTGCGGCGCCTGGTTCGCTTTGCAGTTCACGCTTTCGGTGATTATCTTGGCGTTTCCTTCAAGCCCAGGAGAGACATCTGCACCCGCATTTTTTGCGTGGCTGGCGGCAATCATAACCATGGTGCTTTCTTGGTCTTCCATCGCAGTCGCCTGGCATCGTTTTGTTCTTACCGGGGAAAAGCCAAACACCATTCATCTGCGCTTCGGCAGCTTGGAGTTCTGGTTTCTGCTGCGAGCCCTGCTGATCGGACTGATCGGCTTGCTTATGTTCCTTCCAGTTGCGGCAATTGGCCTTACCCTTAGCACCGCCTCTTCAGGCATCCTGATGCCGCTTCTGGCCACAGGCATCGCCTACCTTTTCCTCAGCCAGTTCCTGATGCGTTTCAATCTGGCACTGCCTGCAACAGCTATAGATCAGCCCTTGGGAATCGGCGAAGCCTTCACGCTCGGCGAAGGCGTAGGCCTTCAGATGGTATTTGCAAGCATCGTGCTGATACTGCCATTTACTCTGGCGACGGAATTCATCGAGTATCTGCTCAATCTGGCCGCAGCAAGTCTGCCGCTCATTCTCATCCAGATCAAATTCGCGCTGTTAGAAATACTGCTTCAAATCATCGTCACCGTCTTGGGCATTGCCGTCATCACCGCGGGTTACCGCACCGCCATCGAGCGTGAGCAAGATTCGAACGCTTGAGGGATCAGGGTACCATTCCCCTTGATAAATCTCACGTAAGGGTCTCCCGAGCAGCAGGTATCAAAACAAGCCACTTCGAAGGCAAGTCACACCGAACAATCATTTGAGCAAAAGACTGCTCACTCAAAAAATTAGAGGAAGTTTCTCTTGTTCAAGCGCATTCTCTCCGACGCCTTTTCCCTTGTTTTCAGCAGTCTTGACGTGGTTTTCAGGGCTTGCGGCGCCTGGTTCCTGCTGCTTCTGGTATTTCAGATCTGCATCATGGTCTTCGTGCCGGAACTCACGAGTGCCGGGGCCTCCAGTACCAGCGGCCCCAGCACCTCCGCGCTCTTCATGACCCTTGTCAGCGGCATTTTCAGCCTGGTTTCTTCCGCCTCCATTGGCGTTGCCTGGCATCGCTATGGCCTGCTTGGCGAGGTCCCGGATCTGATCCATCTGAAGGTCGGCGGACTGGAACTGAGCTTTATCGGTAAATCCCTGCTGATCATGCTGGTCACCGTAGCGGTCTTCCTTCCGGTCGGTCTCGTCGCTTTCGGCCTTTCGGCTCTGATTGGGTCCGGCATCGTCGCAGTGATCATCTACGGGGCCGCCTTCATTTTCCTGGTTCCGCATTTGATGCGGCTGAATCTGATGCTGCCAGCAACTGCGGTCGAACGGCCGATCGGTCTGAAGGAAGCCCATGCCTTGGGTGTCGGGCTGGGCTGGCCGATGATTGGCGCTGGCATTGTCCTGTCCTTACCCTTCATCCTCGCCAGCGTTGGACTTCAGATGATCCTGACCTTCGTCGCGGCAGGCCTTCCCCTGGTGCTGATCCAGTTCAAATTCATGCTTCTGGGCCTGCTGATCCAGATCATCGTGACCGTGCTGGGCATTTCAGTCATCACCGCCGGATACCGGCTGGCGCTGGAGCGGCAAAATCAGGGCACGGCCTGACACTGCGTCGAACTGTCCGGCAGTATTCTCTGCCGGACTTAGTCCTTCGGGCTGGAAATTGCTGCTACGCACACCAAGTATCTCGTGGTCAGACAGCAAACGGGACCAGACCTGACCTCACGCTCCGGCGTGGATCAAACCGATCAATTTCCTGCATAATTTGCCAATCCTTCCAGGCCTTTTCCCGCCTGCTGCCTCCCGGTTAAAGATTTTGCACGACGACAAGCCCCGCCCTTCCAAAGGCAGCCTTCATTAAATATCCGCAAGGATACAAAAGTGATGTTGCAGTGCGGATAAACATCGGAAAAAGTCGTCCTGCCCATTGAAGAGGAGATTTTGGAAATGCTCTCGAAGAAAACTGCCGTTATCACGGGTTCGACTTCCGGGATCGGTCTTGCCTATGCCCGCGCTCTGGCGGAGCAAGGCGCAAACATCGTCATCAACGGGCTGGGCGACGCGGACGAGATCGAGAAAACCCGCGCCGCCATTGAAAGCGATTTCGGCGTCCGCTGCGCCTATTCCGCTGCCAACATGATGAAGCCGGAAGAAATCGCCACCATGATCGGCAATGCCGAGAACGAGTTCGGCTCCGTCGATGTTCTGGTCAACAATGCCGGCATTCAGCATGTCGCTCCCGTCGATGAATTTCCGGTCGAAAAATGGGACGCGATCATCGCCATCAACCTGTCCTCCGCGTTTCACACCATCCGCGCCGCTCTGCCGGGCATGAAGCAGCGGGGCTGGGGCCGGATCATCAACACCGCGTCGGCTCACGCCCTGGTCGCGTCGCCCTACAAGGCCGCATACGTCTCGGCCAAGCATGGCATCGCCGGCCTGACCAAGACCGTCGCACTGGAGGTCGCGGAAAAAGGCATCACCGTGAACGCCATCTGCCCGGGCTATGTCTGGACGCCGCTGGTCGAAAAGCAGATCCCGGACACAGCCAAGAGCCGGGGCATCTCCGAGGAAGAGGTCAAGCGTGACGTCATTCTGTCGGCACAGCCGACCAAGAAATTCGTGACGGTCGAGCAGGTTGCCGCTCTCGCGGTGTTCCTCTGCTCCGATGCAGCGGCCTCGATCACCGGCTCGCTGCAATCCATCGATGGCGGCTGGACGGCGCAATAACCCACGCCAAGGCCCATCCTTCATAGACATCCAGAAAGATCAGGCGATGACGAGCACAACGCCCAAGCGCATCAATCTTGGCCTTCAGGGCGGCGGAGCGCATGGCGCCTTCACCTGGGGTGTTCTCGACAGACTGCTGGAAGATGACCGGCTCCAGATCCACGGCATGACCGGCACCTCAGCAGGTGCCATGAATGCCGTGGTTCTGGCCACGGGATATCACCACGGCGGGGCTGCCGCCGCACGGGAGGCTCTGGACGACTTCTGGAGCGAGGTCAGCAAACAGTCCTTCTTCAGCCCGATCCGCCGCTCGCCGCTGGACGTGGCCCTCGGGCAATGGAGCCTGGATTTTTCACCCAGCTACATCGCCTTCGATCTCATGTCGCGCCTTGCGTCGCCTTATGAATTCAATCCCCTGAACGTGAACCCCTTGCGCGAGGTCGTCGAAAAAATCGTCGATTTCGATTCCGTGCGCGATTGCACGGCGCTCAAGGTCTTCGTCGCGGCAACCAATGTCTTCACCGGCAAGATCAGGGTGTTCAGCAAGGACGAGTTGACCGTGGATGCGGTGATGGCCTCCGCCTGTCTGCCCCATGTGTTTCAGGCCGTTGAAATCGATGGCGAGCCCTATTGGGACGGCGGATATATGGGCAACCCGCCGCTCTATCCGCTCTTTTATGAGACGGACACGCCCGACATTGTTCTCATCCAGATCAACCCGATCGAGCGCAGGGAGGTCCCCAAGACCGCCCGCGAGATCGTCAACCGCCTCAATGAAATCACCTTCAACTCCAGCCTCCTGCGGGAAATGCGCGCGGCCCATTTCGTCGGAAGGCTGATTGAGGAGGGCAAGCTGCCCGACGAAAAATACATGAAAGTGCGCATGCACCGGATCGACGGCGACGACTTGAAGCCGCTTCAGGCATCTTCGAAAAGCAACGCCGAATGGGCTTTCCTGACCGAGCTGAAAGCCATTGGCCGGAGGGCGGCGGACACCTGGCTCGAGACGTCCTTCGATGCAATCGGCAAGAACTCGACCATTGATCTCAAGACCGAGTTCGATTGAGCGGCCCTGGAAGGGCTTAACACCGCTTAACCTTCACATCGCAAGCCGCCTTGCAATTTGCAATGCGCACATCCTTAGCAAAGCCTGAACAAAATCAATATATTGCTAAATCATCAGTGCAGCACCCCACATATCGCTCCATTCGCGTGCCAATAAACTGGCAAGGGTCTTGCGATAGGTTTGGCACGCTGATTGTCAGGTTGTGCGTCGTCAGCGACAGTAGATGGAAGAGGCAGGCAACTGCGACCCCGCCTGTCTCTTCCCTCCCCTCAGTCTAAAATCCCCGGCAGCAATCGCGTACCGTCAGACAGGGTCAACGAGTGATCACGATCTCCGCGTTCTGCTTGCCGTTCTGATTGATCAGTGAAAACAGCGTTCGCGCATTTTGCGGGTGCAGTCTGACACAGCCGTGGGACGCTGGGCGGCCGAGGCGCTTGAGGTCATTGGTCCCGTGCACCGCATAGCCGTGATAAAAGAACACCGAATAGGGCATGGGTGAGTTGTGATACTTCTTCGAGAAGTACCGCTTGTGCAGCCGTTGCGCCTTGAACCGGCCAACGGGTGTGCGGTAGCCGGGCCGGGCGGTTGAGACAGGCCAGCTGTATTTCAGCACGCCATTGACCCTGACCTGCATGGTCTGAGAGGAAAGATCCACCCGCGCCTGCACAGCCGCCGCCTCCGCGAGACCGGCAGACATCCAGCCGGATACAGCGACCAGAGCGGCTATTCTTGCCAGAAAATTCAACGCCCTTCTCAACATCTGCGGCCTCCTATCGGTCATCATCTCAAATTGCCTGGAATTTGACACAATTGGCAAGTGACCCTGCGCTAAGAGTAATTTCGCAAATCGGGAATAGGCTGCCCTAGGAATCGGCACCCGATGTGCCTACCTATCGTGAAAGCCCAAATCAGGATCCCTGCCATGACGATGAAGTCAGCCCGCATGCCCTCTTCCAGAATGCTCCGTCTTGCTACGGCTGTCATGGGCGCCGCTGTCTTTGTCTTCCCAGCTCATGCACAGGACCGCCAGAAGATCGAAGCCGACAACGGCTGCCCGAAATGCGACCTGAGACTGTCCGATCTTCGCGACCTTACGATTAATGGCGCCAATTTCGAGCGCACGATTCTCCGGGAAGCCGATTTGAAAATGGCGCGGCTGCCCAAGGCCAACTTCAAGGGTGGAGATTTGCGCCGGGCCGAGTTGGAACGCGGCTTCATGCCCGAGTCCGATTTTACCGATGTCTCCATGCGCTCAGTCGATCTGGAAAAAGCCGACTTGAGCGGCAGTGTTTTCAATGGCGCAGACATGCGGAATGCGGATCTGAGCCAAACCAGGCTGACAGGCGCAAACTTCGCGGACACGGATCTCCGCAATGCAAGCTTCATCCGGGCCTCCGCCGCCAAAACCAACTTCCAGGGCGCCAAGATGGATCAGGCGGATCTGGAGCGGGCCAATCTTGAGGGCGCCAACCTGTCCCAGACCCGCCTTCAGCAGGCCGATCTCGACAGAGTATCTGCCGCTGGCGCGAATTTTCAGGACGCAGATCTCAGCGGAACGCGGCTTTCCAGCGCGGACTTCACAGGTGCCAACCTGTCCGGCGCCGATCTCACGGATGCCCTGCTCCGCCATACGCAATTGAAGGGGGCTGATCTGACCGGCGTCACCGGTCTGTCCCAGGAACGGATCATTGACGCGTGTGGTGACGAGAACACCAAGCTGCCTTACGGCATCACGCTCAAGCCCTGCTCATAAAAGCAAGGCCTGGGTGCGAACCGCCCGGGCCTTATGTCTCTCAATAACAGCTTGCTATGCCCGTCAGAACAGGTCGAAGCGGAACTTGTAGGTGACGCCAAGGCCCACGGTGAACTGGTCCTTGGAGCCGTTCTTTGCCAGCGGGCTCTTGGCCGCATCCCCGATCAGACGGTCGTAGCCGCCCTGCAGATGCACGCGCACATCATCCGTCCAGTCGTAGCTGATGCGGGTTTCCAGCCCGACAGACTTGAAGCCGCCGTCAGGATTATAGGCAGACAGACGACCACCACTTGCGGCGGCTTCCGCTGCGGTCACGCCGAAGTAGGTGTCCATGTAACTGCCCGAGACAAAATCCGCACGCGGACCGAAGCTGACTTCCACCCGGTCCATCGGGAAGATAATCGCATCGGCCCCAAGACGGCCCACCTGACCATGGTGGCCATTGATCCCCTGGCGCAGTTCTGCAAAGACCCGCCAGTTTTCAGCGCGGTACCCGCCGCCAAGACCAAGCTCAAGCGCCCAGTTGACCTTACGCGTACCGGTCAGGTCAGCGCTGTCGGACGGCTTGCGCTCACCGATAAAACCAAAGCTCGGATAGAAAAACACGCCTGTCTTGCGCTTTCCGTCCACAACCTGGCCCAGACCCGGCACGTAGAAACGTCCGACGGAAATCAGCGGGAACGGGCTGAGAAGATAGGACTCAGCGGTCTCGTATTTCGGAGCCAGGCTGACACCGACGCCGAGATCCACTTCATACTGGCGCTGGGTCTCTTGCGCGCTTGCAGCCTGGGTCACGGCAGCCGCAGCCAGAAAGGCCAGTCCAAATCGCTTCAGGAATTCACTCATCATCAGCCCACGCATCTTCAGAATTTGGGCTCAACCTTATCACTCAGTCCAAAACCAAAAGTGCACAAAAGGCTCATTTTTCTGCGCCAAGGCATTTTTCCGCGCCCCTGTGGCCCATTTGCAAGCCGGTTTCCGGACCTTTGTTAAACAAAACCGCTGATCCTGAAGGCTTCCCGCCCTTCCCCGTCTTGCGGATGGGAGAAGAGAAAGCTACATGAAATCCAGTAATTCAGACCGGCAACCCATGGATGGATCCCGATGCGCGCAATCCTCGACGTAGTTCTCCTGGTGCTTCAGCTCTACACCTACGTGATCATTGCCAGCGCGATCTTCTCCTGGCTCTATGCTTTCAACATCATCAACTCCAGCAACCAGCTCGTCTACAGCATCGGCCAGATGCTCTACAACTTGACCGAGCCGGCACTGCGGCCAATCAGACGCGTGATGCCCAACCTCGGCGGTATCGATCTGTCCCCCATCGCCCTGCTGCTGCTGATCTTCCTGATCCAGAACGTCATCATCCGATACGTCTATCCGAACGTCTTTTGACGCCGGATAATGACCGGAACAGCAGTCCCCTGGCGACGCTCAGGTCAAGACGTCTTGATTGATGTCCGCCTGACGCCGAAGGCTGCCAAGGATGGTGTTGACGGTTTGGAGGTCCTGTCCGACGGGCGGCCGATACTGAAGGCGCGTGTCCGGGCCGTTCCCGAAAAAGGCTCGGCAAACAAGGCGTTGACCCAGTTGATCGCCAAAACGATTGGCGTCCCCAAGTCTGCCGTCTCGCTCGAAAGCGGATCAACCTCCCGGATAAAGACCTTGCGTGTTTCGGGCGGCAGCAGCGAAATTGAAACGGCTCTTGCCAGGCTCGCGAACCCGGCAAAGGACTGATCACTGTGCGGGAGATCCGGTCAGATGTCGATTGGCCGGGCTTCGTCCGCCAGCATGATCGGAATCCCATTTCGGATGGGGTAGGCCAATTTGGCAGCCCGGGAAATCAGTTCCTGGTGTTCCGCATCATATTCCAGAGTGGTCTTGGTCACCGGACAAACGAGAAGCTCAAGAAGCCTGCGGTCAACCTTGCGCTCTGACTGGGGCTGCGGATTGTCTGTCATCTAAAATACCTTCGTTGGTCTATTGCAGCGTCGTGCCGCCCTCGCCGCCTTGGGAACGAGCAAGATCAATTTCAGTGATCGCAATCAACGTGTCAGCCCGGGTTTTCAGATCCGGAGCCTCAAGCAGCGCCTGCTTTTCCTGCGCCCCATAGGGGCACATCATGCAGAGCGCATTGACAAGGATTTCCGTCTCGGCTTCCGAAACGCTCTTCCAGTCAGCCTCCAGATCATTCGCGTCGAGATAGGCCCGAAGTGTGTCCAGGAGCGCAGCCCGGTCCACATCTTCCTCACCCTCACCGGACGACAGATCCGCCGCGAAAGGTGCGAAGTCGCATTCCACCTGGCGGTAGCTCGTCACCGCTTCAATCTCACGGACCACAGCAAACCGGGCAACACCCTGAAGGGTTACGAGATAGCGGCCATCACCGGTTTCCTGAAAACTGGTGATGCGCCCGACGCAACCGACCCGGGCCAGCGCCCCGCCTTCCGATTGTGTGTCGTTTCCGGAGAGTTCAGGCTGGATCATTCCGATCAGCCTGTTCCCGGCCAGCGCCGCGTCGAACATCGCGATATAGCGCGGCTCAAAGATGTTCAGCGGCAATTGGGTCCGCGGCAGAAGCAAGGCTCCGGTCAACGGAAAAACCGGCAGAACCGGTGGCAGATCCGCAATCGTTTCATAGATGGCGTTTCCTGCCTGCATGACGCACATTCCTTTCCAGTGGCTGCTTTCTCACAGTGATAAAACGTATCTGTGGCGCGGACCCGGCAAGGTCAAGAAAACAGCACGGACGACAGCTTCCGGCGGCCATAGTTCGTGGCAGGTTCTTTCGGCCCCCAAGCCTCGAAAAACTGAAGCAGCTGCTTGCGTCCGCCGTCCTCGTTCCATTCACGGTCACGCCGGACGATTTCGATCAGCTGGTCCACAGCACCCGTCCGGTCTCCTTTGGCGGACAGTCCCAGCGCAAGATCAAGACGCGCCTGGAGGTCCTTGGGGTCGTTTTCGATCCGGCTCATCAGCTCGCCCAGGTCGCCAAGCGCCTCAGCCTGCTCGGCAAGCTCCAGAACCGCCTTGGCAGCGCCGTAGATATCGTCACCCTGCTTGTCCTCTGAAACGAGGGCAAGGGTTTCGCGGGCACGCTCCAGTTCACCAGCGCCAGCATAGCACTGGGAGAGACCGCAAATGGCCCGCACATTGTCCGGCTCCATCTGCATCACCGCGGCGAAAAACTGCGCAGCCTGACCATAGTCCTTGGCCGCCAGCAGCTCAGCCGCCTGCTCCAGATATTCGTCAGCCGGATTGGCCGGAGCCTTGCCGCCGAGCCGTTCGATGAAGGCTTTGATCTGGCCCTCGGGCTGAGCGCCCATGAAACCGTCGACCGGCTGGCCGTCCTTGAACGCAATGACCGCCGGGATCGACTGGATCCCAAGCTGCCCGGCGATTTCCGGATAATCATCGATGTTCATTTTGGCCAGCTTGACCGCGCCCTTGGCAGCCCGCACGGCAGCTTCGATCACGGGGGTCAGCTGCTTGCACGGCCCGCACCAGGGAGCCCAGAAATCAACCAGAACCGGCTGCGTCCGGGATGCTTCCATTACATCCGCCATGAAGCTCTGGGTGGTGACGTCCTTGATCAGGTCGTCGGCGCCCTGACCGCCCGAGGGGCCGCCTGCACCGTTGCCGCCACCGAAACCGCCGCCGCCCATGCTGCCACCAAATCCGGCGCCAACCTGGCCACCCATCGAAAAACCACCGCTGCTCATTGACTTTGCCTCGTTCCGATCCTGCTGCCGCAGCCGCTGCGGCGCTGCCGCTATTGCGGCTCAATTTCACTTTCCCATAACATGGCGCCCGGCATCCGGAATTACAAATCCGATCTCGGGCAGTTTTCCATCGGAAGACGCAGACGGCTTTCCGCACCGAACCCGTAAGAGAGCCCCTTAGAGCGCCTGCGCTTCCTCGCTGACAGCAAGCACTTGCGGCTCGTGTCCGCAGGCGCGCACAAAAGCAAGCAGATCCTGATTAGATATGGCCGTCGTCGCGTCATTGCTGAGCGGATGATAGTTCAGCACTTCATGCTGCATCATGGCCGCATCCAGGACAGGTGTCACGCGCTGCGCATCCCGGTCATTGATCAGGGCAAAAGGCGTAACAGAGCCCGGCATCACCCCCAGCACCTCAAACAGAAGGTCGCCATTGCCGAAGGACACACGTCCCTGGCCGCCGATCACCTCGTGGATCTTCTTCAGATTGATTGTGGCGTCATGCAGAGCAACGACAAGAAACAAACGCCCCTTCTTGTCCTTCAGGAACAGGTTCTTCGTGTGGCCGCCAGGAATGCGGTCATGCAGATCACCGGATTCCGCCACGGTGAAAACCGGCTCATGATCCACCGTCGATACCTTGAGACCGTGGGCCTCAAAAAATTGCATGAGCTCGTCTCTAGCCGCCGGCATGTCCGCACCTTTTTTTAGTCGTCTTGCGCTCTGTCTTGCCGCAAATCGAATTTTGCCACAAGCTGAAATCCATCCTAAACATTGCAGAAATCAGCGCTTTTTCCGTTTTAACCCACAGACATTATCCACAGACCGAAGCCAATTTCTGACCCCGAAAAAAGCCTATTGCAATCCTTCTCGCCATGGTCCATATACTGCGCACCTCGCCGACGCAGGCAGCCAACGAGCTTCCGGGTCGGACACAAAATGCGGGCGTAGCTCAGGGGTAGAGCACAACCTTGCCAAGGTTGGGGTCGTGGGTTCGAATCCCATCGCCCGCTCCAGTTTCCCAGAAACTGGAAAGCTGAATAAGCGTCCTCCGGGGCGCTTTTTTTGCTTTATGGCCTTCTGCTAAGGCTGCGCACACATCTCCGAACGGCCGTTGTTAAACACCGTTCCGCAGATTTCAGATCCCACCAATCCATCCGGGCAAAAGACTGCCGCAAAAACACGCTATAAGTGGCCTGCCCTCTTGCGAGGGGCAACCGCAGTCGATTGGCGTTCAACAATGTGGCAGGCAAGTTCGATCCGCTGCGCAGGACCAGCCAGAGAGCTGGCCGCACCGAAAAGAAGATCGAGTGCCGCCGCTCCGATCTCGCGCATCGGGACATGGATTGAAGTGAGGGGCGGATTGTAAAAACCTGCTTGCGGCAGGTTGTCTATGCCCATGACTGAGACATCGTCAGGCACCCGATACCCGGCACGCGAGATGGCCTGCATGGCCCCGGCAGCAAGACTTTCGCCTGCGGCCAGAATCGCCGTGAAGTCAAGTTTCCGGCTCGCGATACGCTGCTCAACGGCCGCTGCAGCCAATTCCGGAAGCCAGTCCTCGACCACAATCACCATGTCGTCCGCACCGGAGATTTTCTGAGCCAGCATCGCATCCCGCCAGCCCTCCAAGCGCCGTTCGATGGTGCTGCGTCCCCGCCGCATCACGAACAGGATCCGCTCATGACCAAGCCCTTGCAGATAAGCCGTGGCCATATGAGCAGCTGAGCGGTTGCAGGGCGACACACTCGACAAGCGCATGAGGGGATCTTCGCCGTTGATAAGCACCACCGGTTTGCCGAAGCCGCTGGTGAGGGCGAGCAAGTCATCATCGTCAAGGCTGAGAAACAGAAAGCCCGCAACGCTCTCGTCTGCGGCAGCGGTCCTCAGCATGCCGATATCCTCCGCAGCGCTTGCGACCGGCTGGGTGACGATCTCGACGCTCAAGGTCTCTGCTCTCTGATGGAGACCTTCGAGCACATGTGCCGTGAACTGATTGCGCACATAGTCGATCATCGCGGCGCTGCTGGCCGCCAGAATAACCTTGCGCCCTGCCAGTGAGGCGGCAACCTGATAGTTCAGGCTGCGCGCCACTTCGGCGACCTTGGCGCGGATGTCCGCGCTTACCCCCTTCTCTCCAGCCAGAGCCCTCGAGACTGTGCTGAGCGATACGCCGCAGCGTTCGGCGATGTCCTCAAGACGCACCTTACGGCTTGGCTTAACCTTCTTTCCCGCAAGGATTGTCATCAGCAGCCTATCCACCTAGATTGCGCCATTACGCAAAAATTTTTCATATTGCGCAAGAAATATCCCTATGCCACGATTTTTGACAATTGTCGCTCAGCCTTTTTTTACAATCAACGAAGCGGCTCAAACGGGAGGAACAGGAACATGGTTCCTGACGGACGCGCGGTTCGCGAACGCTTGAAGCTGCTTGTCGATGGCATGACCAGCCTGCGTCACGACGGCCAGTATGATGAGCCCAACCTGGATGGCACTCCGGGCGACTACATCAGCTTCACCTCTTGGGAATGGCCGCAGGGCATCGGCCTCTATGGGCTCGTGCGCTTCTGGCTGCAAAGTGGCGATGCGGAACTGAGAACGCTGGTGGAGACCTGGTACGCCGGCCGGATCGCCGAAGGTCTGCCGGGCCTCAACATCAACACAACTGCCCCCATGCTCGCCCTTTCCCTGCTGTGGCGTGAAACCCGTGATCCCCGCTGGGCCGATGTGATGGACAAATGGGCTGACCGGATTCTGCACGAGATGCCGCGCACGTCCGAGCGCGGTCTGCCGCATATTGTGTCGGACAAGATCAACGATCAGGAACTGTGGGACGACACGCTGGTCATGGTCGGCCTGTTCCTCGCCTCCTATGGTCAGGCAAGCGGACGCCGCGAGCTGGTGGACGAGGCCTGCCACCAGTTTCTGCTGCACACCCGCTATCTCGCCGATCCGCACAGCGGCCTGTGGTTCCACGGCTGGACCTTCGACGGGCGGCACAATTTCGCCCGCGCCCTGTGGGGCCGCGGCAATTCCTGGATCACACTCGGCATTCTTGATCTGGTCGAGCTGGCCGAGATCCCCGCCCCTGTCCGCAGCTTCCTTCTTGGCGTTCTGGAGACCCAGATTGATGCGCTGCTGAAGCTTCAGGCACCTTCCGGCGCCTGGCACACGCTGCTGGACGATCCAACCTCTTATGAGGAAATCTCCGCCACCGCCGGGTTCGGCTACGGCCTGCTAAAGGCCGCAAGGCTCGGCATCGGACCAAAGGGCTGCCGGGACGCGGGACTGCGCGCGGTCAAGGCCGTCATGGACAACATCGACGAGACCGGAACCGTCGGCAATGTCTCCTATGGCACGCGCATGGGCGGCACGCTGCAGTTCTATAAAGACATCCCGATCGAGCCGACCGGCTATGGCCAGGCCCTTGCAATCCTGTGCCTGAGTGAAGCGCTGCTTCATTCCGGAGAAAAGGAACAGGCGGCATGACCGGTGAAAACCAGGCCCATACCGGCGTGTCTCCTGTTCCGGTGGCTGATCTGAAATGATCCTTCGCGCGGCCTCTCCTGCAGAGAAAGACCACCTGCGCCGCCCGCTGGCGCACGGCGCACCGGTGACCTATTGGCAACTGGGGCGGACGAACGAGGCCCGCTACGATGTGCCGGACCAGCCGATGAAGGGGGAAATGGACCCCTTCTTCTTCCTGACCAAGCACAAGAACTTCATTCCGCATGAGTACCCCTGCCGGACCGCCTTTGCTGAAGAGCGCCGGGGCAAGCGGCCCGAAGTGGCGGGAGTCTTTGATCTGGACCGGTTCTGGCTGCCCTTCGGGTCGCCGCGGGTAGACATGTCAGGCTTCTGGTTCAGGCCCACCGTCATCGGCACCTGGGGACGGACCTGCATCAGCGTGACGGAGGCCGGGACTGCCGTACTGCGCCTCGGCACATGCGGCGGCGCGGTGCTCTTCGTCAATGGCGAGGAAGCCGGATGGATGGCGGATTATGTCCGCAATCTGGAAGCCAAAGCTGAGTTCGCCGTGGAGCTCGCTGCCGGAGAGAACGAGATCGCGATCTTCTTCGACGATCTGGCCGAACGTGACGCCCGTTACTTCTTCCAGCTGGACTACGTGTCCGGCCCGCGAGCAGAGCAGGCGCTGCCCGTTCCTGTCGAGGCTGGAACCGCCGCCTCGATGGAACTCGCCCTCGACCGGATGCACTTTGAAAAGCCGGTCTACCGTTCGGGAGAGGTTGCGCTCATCACATCTGCTCCCCTCCAGGCTGAGGTGGAAGCCAAGGTGACGGTCGCAGGCGATTTCATTTCCCGGGAAGAGCCCGTACAGATCCGCCAGCAGCTCGCACCGGGGGAAGCCCGGATTGGCGTGGGTGAAACCAGCGTACTGCCGTCCGACTTCAGGCACTTTCACGTCGCTCTCAGCACAGGCGGCTTCACCGCTTCGCGCGTCTTCGGCGTCGAGATCTGCCATGCGGAACGTCAGGGCAAGGCACCCGCCGCTCAGGCGGACCGTATCCGCGAGGCGCTGAACGAGATCGCCGACTATGGCGAGCCGGACAATGTGACGGCTTTGGCACGCTTCGGCGCAGGACGCTCCGGCCCGGAAACCGACCGGATGATGGCGGATACTCTGCCCGCGATCGACGATTGCCATGACTGCGCGGACTTTGCCCTGGTGCCGTTGCTCTGGTGCCGGACGGTCTTCGGCGCGCACATTGGAGCGGACACCCGCACCAGCATCGACAAGACCATTCTGTCCTTCCGCTACTGGATGGATGAGCCTGGCAATGACGTGCAGTGGTATTTCTCGGAAAACCACGCGCTGCTGTTTCATACCGCGGCCTATCTGGCCGGGGCGCTTCTTCCTGACGCCACGTTCACGCGCTCCGGGAGATCCGGCCGGGAACAGTCTGCCACCGGGCTGGCGCGGGTCCGTGCCTGGCTGGACCATTTCGAAGAATGGGAGATGGCAGAGTTCAACTCGGCCCCTTATTTCCCCATCGACCTCAAGGGCCTGACCGCCCTCTTCGCCCTGGCACCGGACGCCGATGTGCGGGAGCGCGCCCGCAAGGCAATCCAGCGGCTCGTGCTGATCGTTGCCCGTTCCGCGCACCATGGTCTTTTGACCGGGGCGCAGGGCCGTTCCTATGAACACACCTTGCGCGCTGCCGGATCCCTGGAGCTCTCCGGTATCGCCCGTCTGATCTGGGGCACCGGAAACTACGGCCGCCGGGTCCATGCCCTGCCGCAGATGGCCCTGTGCCTGCGCGATCACGGGCTGGAAATCCCCGAAGATCTGTCTGCCGTGGCCGACTGGCACTCGCCCGCCGCGCAGGAATGGTGCTTCGCGCAGGGCCAGGACCGTATGGCCCGGCTCTATCACTACAAGACCAGCGACTACGCCATGGGAACGGCGGCCGGCTACCGCTGGAACGAATGGGGCTATCAGGAAACGGTTATCCATGCCCGCGTGGGGGATAATCCGGACGCACAGGTCTGGATCAATCACCCGGGCGAGGTCATTCACTCCGGCTATGGCCGCCCGTCCTATTGGGGCGGTTCGGGCACCCTTCCGCGCGTCTGGCAATACCGCGGCCTGGCCGTGCTGATGTTCGATTGCGCGGCGGAACAACCGGACTTCACCCATGCCTGGTTCCCGCACCAGATCTTCGACGAAACCCGTCTCATGGGTGAACTCGCTGCAGCCCGGTCGGACAATGGTTTTCTGCTCTTGAAAGGCAGTGGCCCGCTTGAACTGGTGGGACAAGGGCCAACCACAGGCAGCGAATTGCGGCTGCCCGGAAGGCTGGGTGTCTGGCTTGTCAGACTCGGCAACCTGCAAGACGTTGACACGATTGACGGATTTGTATCCAGATACAAAAGGCTTGGCGTTATGCCGGGATGTGAAGATACGTTCGAGGTGACCGACCCTGATTATGGCACCGTGGTTCTCCACGCGGATGGGCGTGTTTCGGCCGAAGGCCGGATGATCGATCCAGCGGACTGGAGCATTGCGGGACAGGCCACGGAGTTCCCATCCGGCGGGTAGTCCGGCTGGATGGCAAAGGTTTTGTGCGGGAAGGAGGCCTGCACCGGACTGCAAAATGGCGGGATCACCCGCCGAACGAAGGAGGAGGATGTAATGAACTGTAAGGCACTCTTTGCGGCCGCCGGTCTGGCGCTGCTTTCGGCGTCCACCGCTCTTGCCGGCGATGTCCGCATCATGTGGTATTCCGACGGCAACGAGGGCGAAGTCCTCAAGGACCTGATCAGCCGGTTTTCCAAGGACAATCCTGACATCAACGTGATTGTTGACGAGGTGGCCTATTCCGTCATCAAGGAACAGCTTCCGGTGCAGCTTGCCGCAGGCAACGGCCCGGACATTGCCCGCGTCACGGACATCAAGAACCTGGCCCAGTATTGGCTCGACCTGACCCCGTATCTGTCTGATCCGGTCAGCTGGGTGAAGAACTATGAAGACCAGGCCGACTGGATGCGCCTGGACGGCTCCCCGGCCATCACCGGTTTCATGACCCAGATCACGCTCACTGGCGGCTTTGCCAACAAGACGCTGTTCGAGCAGGCCGGTGTTCCGCTGCCGGGCCCCGGCGCAACCTGGTCCGACTGGGTGGAAGCGTCCAAGAAGGTGGCCGAAAGCCAGCAGCTTCCCTATGCCTTTGCCATCGACCGCTCGGGCCACCGGATCGCCGGTCCGGCCATTTCCTATGGCGCCGGATTCATCGGCCCGAAGGGCCTGCCGAATGAAGTTGACGACGGCATGAAGGCTTTCATCGCCGACTTCGTGAAGTGGAACAACGAAGGCCTGCACGCCAAGGACGTCTGGGTGTCTGCTGCCGGCACCACCTACCGCCCCGCTGCTGATGACTTCATCAACGCCCAGGTGCCCTTCTACTATTCCGGCTCCTGGCAGGTCGCCAACCTGGCCACCAAGATCGACGATGCCTTCGACTGGGTTGCAACCGGCAGCCCCTGCGGACAGGCTGCCTGCACCGGCATGCCGGGCGGCGCTGCCGTGGTGGCCATGAAGGACACCAAGAACCCGAAAGAAGTGGCGCGCGTGATGGAATACCTGGCGTCCACTCCGGTCGCCAAGGAGTTCGCCGAGCGGACCCTGTTCCTGCCTGCCAACAAGGAAGTCATCGCCGGCGGCCTGAACTTCCAGACGGACAGCCAGACGGTGAAGGACGTGCTGAACACCTTCGTTCAGGCCTCCTCCACCACAGCGGTCGAAGCGCTCAAGCTTCCGGCATGGAAGTATGCAGGTTCCTACTACGGGGCCCTGGTCTCCCGCGTGAGCCAGGTGATCGCAGGCGAACTGACGCTTGACGATGGCTATGCGCGCATCAATTCCGACATGGCCGAGAAGGTCAAGGAAGCGCAGTAAGGCACTGCCAGACGCAACACCATGGAAGCCGGCGCCCATTGGCGCCGGCCTCTCTGGAGGGACCCCCGTATGAGCGCGAACATAAAGAGACACCGGACAGGTCTGGGCGGGATCGCCTTTGCCGTGATCCGCCCGGTCATGAGCCTGATCGACATCCCCCTGCGCGCCTTGCAGAGGGCAACCGGTCAGGGCGGCATGGCGTCGTTCTTCATCCTGCCGAACATGGCCGTCTTCACCATTTTCGTGCTGATCCCCTTCGCAATCAATTTCGTCTACTCGATGACCGGCGGCATCGAAATCTTCCTCAACCAGCGGGATTTTGTCGGCGCCGAGCACTACAGGGACATTTTCACCTGCGGCAGCTATCTGGACCCGGCCTCCTGCCGCAGGGACGGATTCTGGACCGCCGCGCAGAACACAACGCTTTTCGTCATCCTGCAGGTGACCCTGCTGATCATCGTTTCGCTGATCACCGCCCTGATCCTGAACCGCCAGATCATCGGGCGCAGCTTCTGGCGCGCCATGTTCTTCTTTCCGGTTCTGCTGTCGCCGGTGGTGGTGGGCCTGATCTGGCGCTGGATCCTGCAGCGCGACGGGCTGCTCAACTTCGTTCTGCTCGAGGCCTTCGGCGCCGAGCAGTTCAACTGGCTGACCGACCGCACGGCCGCCTTCGCCGCGACGATCGGCGTGTCCATCTGGGCGCATATGGGCTTTTACACCCTGATCCTGCTTGCGGGCCTGCAGGCGATCCCGAAGGATCTTTATGAGGCCGCCGAAATGGATGGCACGTCCAAGTCGCGGGTCTTCCGGCGCATCACGCTGCCGCTTCTCATGCCAAACCTGATCGTGGTGCTGGTTCTGGCGCTCATCAAGGCCGTGCAGGTCTTCGACGAGGTCTATGTGCTGACCGGCGGCGGGCCAGGCACCAGCACCATGTACCTGGTGCAGTATATCTACGAGAAGGGCTTTGCCTCGGAGCTGCGCAATCCCGGCTTGGCGGCTGCGGCCTCAATCATCATGGGCGCCGTTCTGGTGGTGCTCACCCTGATGCAGATGGCGGCCTCCCGCCGCAACGAGAAGAAGGGGGAGCGCTGATGGCCGGTGTCGTTTCCTTCCTGACCCGCCGCCGCGGCGGAGACCGCTGGCATTGGACCGATGTCGCCACCTGGGTGTGGCTGATCGGGGGACTGCTGATCATCTTCGGCCCCGCCGTCTGGCTGGTGCTGTCCTCCTTCAAGACCCCGGCGGCCCTGTCGGCCTTCCCCCCGTCCATCCTGCCCTATGTCACCCAGGAGGTGCAGGTGGAGGGTTTCGACAAGCCCCTGCCGCTCTATGAGGTGACCTTGCCAGATGGCACCACCGCCCAGATGGCTGAAAAGCGCCGCGTGGGCGTCATTGCGCAGATGATCGACCCGAAAAACCCGGGAGAGGTGGTGAAGGTCAACATCAAGGACCGCAAGCCGGTAGAAATGGTTGAGTTCGCCACTTCCAACTATACCGAGCCGTTCCTGCAGTTCGACTTTCTGCGCTATCTGTGGAACTCAGTCTTCGTCACGGTCATGGCCACGATCATCACCTTGATCGTCAACTCCATGGCCGCCTTCGCGCTGTCCAAATACAAGTTCAAGGGCCGGGACCTGATCCTGCTCGTCATCGTCGGAACGCTGATGGTGCCGCTCGGCGTCATCACCGTGCCGCTCTATTCGATCATCTCCACGCTGGGACTGTTCAACAACCTGTGGGGCGTGATCCTGCCAACGGTGGCGACCCCGACCGGGGTGTTCCTGCTGCGCCAGTACATGCTGACCATTCCGGACGAGCTGATCGACGCCGCCCGGATGGACAAGGCGTCCGAATGGCAGATCTACTGGCGGATCGTGCTGCCGCTTTCCGCGCCGGCGCTTGCGGTTCTGGCAATCTTCTCCGTGGTCTGGCGCTGGAATGACTTCCTTTGGCCGCTCATCGTCTTGAGCCGGTCGACCGCGTACACGCTGCAAGTCGGACTGAACGTCTATGCGGGCCAGCTGAACGTGCAATGGCACTACATCCTGGCCATGACGGTGGTCACCATGATCCCGGTCGTACTGGTCTTTGTGTTTCTACAGCGGTTCATCACCCGCGGCATTGCCACATCGGGTCTGAAGTAGGGAGTTCGGCATGGGCCGCATCACACTTGAAAAGCTGACCAAGTCCTATGGCTCGGTCGAAATCCTGCACGGCATCGACCTGGACATCCAGGACGGGGAGTTCGTGGTCTTCGTTGGCCCGTCCGGCTGCGGAAAGTCGACACTTCTGCGCCAGATCGCCGGTCTCGACAAGCCCACCAGCGGCGAGTTGAAGATCAACGGCAAGCTGGTGAACGACGTGCCCGCCGCCGACCGCGGCCTGGCCATGGTGTTCCAGTCCTATGCGCTCTATCCGCATATGAGCGTGCGCCAGAACCTGGCCTTCGGTCTGGAAAATGCCCGCATGCCAAAGGCGGAGATCGACAGCCGGATCGCCGAGGCGGCCCGCATGCTGGAAATCGGCGACTATCTGGACCGGCGCCCGGGCCAGTTGTCCGGCGGCCAGCGCCAGCGTGTTGCCATTGGCCGTGCGATCGTGCGCAATCCCACCGCCTTCCTCCTCGACGAGCCCCTGTCCAACCTGGACGCGGAGCTGCGCATCTCCATGCGCGCAGAGCTGTCCGCCCTGCACCAGCGCCTCAAGACCACGATGATCTATGTCACCCATGACCAGATCGAGGCGATGACGTTGGCGAACCGGATCGTCGTCCTGCGCAAGGGCAATATCGAGCAGGTAGGCACACCGCTGGAGCTCTATAACAGGCCCGCGAACCGCTTCGTCGCAGGCTTCATCGGTGCGCCGAGCATGAATTTCCTGCCCGGCAGCATCCTCGCGGTCAATCTGGTGGACACGGTGGTGACCGTGCTCGGCGAGGAAACCCTCGCTGTTCCCCGGCCGGCAGAAACCGCAGAGGCCGGCGAGAAGATCACGGTGGGCGTCAGGCCGCAGCATATCCGGCTGGCAGGTCCAGGTGAGGACTGCATCGGGGCAAAGGTAACGCTGGTCGAAGCGCTCGGTGCTGAAACCGTGGTGCATGCCCGCGTCTCCACAGGCGAACTTCTGCTTGCGGTTCTCGCAGGCCAGCATGCGTTGTCAGCCGGTGAGGACATCCGGCTGACCTTCGATGCAAAGGACCTGCATCTTTTCGGCGGTGACGGACTGCGCATCGCCGGCACATGACCGGCAATGGTTATCAAGAGGAGAAATGGCGGCCGGTCCGCTGGAATTGCCATTTCTCAAATCAGGTGACCTCGGAAAAGCCCTGTCAGCCAGTCCGGCCCAGCGCCGCACTGAGGGATGTGTCGCTGCGCGGCTTCTCGCGAAGGTCGAGGCCGGAGTGCAAGTCGATGATATGGCTCTTCTGAATGCTTTCGGCCATCGCCGCATCCCTTAGCTCGAAAGCTTTCATCAGCGCGTGATGGGAGTGGCTTTCGCAGGCCGTGTCCGCCCGTTTCCAGTAGAGCGCGATGATCAGGGACGAGCGCGAGATCAGCGAGCGGACCATGCTGGTGAAGACCCGGTGATCTGCGATTTCCGCAATGGCCGTGTGAAACCCGCCGGAATGGAACAGCGCCCGGCCCATATCTTCCTTGTGCAGAGCCACGTGCTCCGCTTCCAGATGCGCCTTGAGCCCGGCAAGCTGCTTATCAGTCATGGCCAATGCCGCCAGCCGGGCGACAGCCGGTTCAATCAGCGCCCGCGCCTGAAACACCTCATGCGCCTCCCGGATGGTCGGCTCGGACACGAAGGCCCCGCGATTTTTCTTGATCGTTACGAGGTTCGAATGTGCCAGGGCCTGAAGCGCGGCTCGAACCACCGTCCGGCTGACGCCGTAAATCTCGCCAACCTCATCCTCCGACAGCTTCACCCCAGGCGCGAGCTTGTGCTCCAGAAGAGCCGTCTGAATGTTCAGGCAGATGTCGAGCGCCCGGCCCGGCGGCAGGGCGAACACGGCATGGAGGTTATTGCTCGATTCGGGATCGGCTGTGGTCACTGGCTTTGTCGTTTTCTGGTGGCGCGCCGGACTGCGGCGGGAGAGTTTCAAGGTACGCCCGACCCTTCCGCTTTGCAATTCAAGATCGTATACAATCTTTGAGCAAAACGTATCCTTATCGATCAATTATTGTGCACTTTAGCCATCTGGAAATTTGGCAAAGCGGGCATAAATCCGAAAATACCAATGAAATCAGACCGTTTCCTTCTTGGCACAGCGCTTGCGTCATCTGCCGCAACGATGGGTATCTGAAGGAGACGACCAGCCATGGCGCGATCCCTGGAGCTGGAACTGGCGGCCACCACCAAGAAGTATGGGGACACCATCGCGGTAAACGCGATCAACCACCGCTTTGCCGCGGGGTCCTATTCCTGCCTGCTCGGTCCTTCGGGCTGCGGAAAATCCTCGACCTTGAGAATGATTGCCGGTCACGAAACCGTTTCGGCCGGCGACATCGTTCTGGGCGGCACCAACATCACCGACCTGCCCCCCGCCCGGCGCGGCACCGCGATGATGTTCCAGAGCTACGCCCTCTTCCCCCACCTCTCCGTCACCGACAATGTCGCCTTCTCCCAGAAGATGAAGGGCGTAGACAAGGCCGTCCGCCAGAAGAAGGCGCTTGAGCTGCTCGATCTGGTGGACATGAGCGCCTATGCCGCCCGCATGCCCTCGCAGCTGTCTGGCGGTCAACAGCAGCGCGTCGCCCTGGCCCGCGCCCTGATCACCGAACCTTCCGTTCTGCTGCTCGACGAGCCGCTCTCAGCGCTCGATCCGTTCCTGCGTATCAAGATGCGGCTGGAGCTGAAGCGCCTGCAGCGGGAACTCGGCATTTCCTTCATTCACGTCACCCACAGCCAGGATGAAGCCCTGGCGCTGGCCGACGACATCATCGTCATGAACAACGGCCGCATCGAGCAAGCCGGCATGCCGCGCGACATTTTCAATGCGCCGGCAACCGAGTTCGTGGCGAAGTTCATCGGCGGCCACAACGTCCTGGAACAGGCAGGCAAGCGTGTCGCGCTCAGGGCTGACCGGCTGCTCGTCAGCAAGGCGCAGGACAGCGCCAGCAGCCTTCTCGGCGCAACGGTCCGGGACGTCGAGTATCTCGGCTCGACCGTGAAGCTGGCGCTTGACGCAGGCGCAACGGGCGATCTGACGGCCTCTCTTTCCGATGAGGTCTTCTTTCAGGACCCGATCGATATCGGCACCGCCGTCTTCCTGACCTGGAAGCCGGAAGATGCCCACACGCTCGCGGCCTGAGGGCCGCCATGCAAGGCCGGATCCAGCGGCCAGATAAAACTCCAAAGGGGAACAGGAGCAGTAAATGACAGAGACAGTTGACAAGAAGGGCGTGAGCCGCCGCAGCCTCCTCAAGGGCGGAGCGGCCCTCACCGGTGCCGCTCTCGGTTCCGGCGCCATCACCGGCTTTCCGACCATCTGGGCACAGAACATCAAGAACGTGACCCTGCGCCAGTTCGGCACGGGCGTGTCCAACCTCAACGAAGTTGGCCAGAAGGTGAAGGAAGACCTCGGCTTCAACCTGGAAATGACCGCACTCGACAGTGACGCCGTCACCCAGCGCGCCGCAACCCAGCCGGACAGCTTCGACATTGCCGACATCGAGTACTGGATCTGCAAGAAGGTCTGGCCGACCGGCAACCTGCAGGCCATGGATACGTCCAAGATCAAGAATTACGACAAGATCGTCGGCATCTTCAAAAGCGGCAAGCTGACGCCAGAATCCGTCATTGCCCAGGGCACCGCTCCGCACACGGTCGGCTTTGTCGACGGTCCGGACGGCAAGGCCTTTGCCAAGGAACAGACCGGCTGGATGACCCTCATCCCGACCATCTACAATGCCGACACGCTCGGCATCCGCCCGGACCTGATCGGCCGTCCGATCGAGAGCTGGACCGAGTTGCTCAACCCGGAATTCAAGGGCAAGGCCTCGATCCTCGACATTTCCTCCATCGGCATCATGGATGCGGCCATGGTTTGCGAAGCCATGGGCGAAATCAAGTATGGCGACAAGGGCAACATGACCCGCGAAGAGATCGACAAGACCATGGCGATCTTCACGGAAGCCAAGAAGAACGGCCAGTTCCGCGCCTTCTGGAAGACCTTCGACGAGAGCGTCAACCTGATGGCCTCCGGCGAAGTCGTGATCCAGTCCATGTGGTCTCCGGCAATCACCGCCGTGAAGTCCCGCGGCATCGACTGCGTCTACCAGCCGCTGAAGGAAGGCTACCGCTCCTGGGGCGGCGGCATCGGCCTGTCAAAGAGCCTGAGCGGCCTGGAGCTGGATGCAGCCTATGAATACATCAACTGGTATCTCGACGGCTGGGTCGGTGGCTTCCTGATGCGTCAGGGCTACTACTCCGCAGTTCCGGAAACCTCCAAGCTGCACATGAGCGAAAACGAGTGGGGCTACTGGTTCGAAGGCAAGGCGGCCACCGGCGACATCACCAACCCGTTCGGCGATGTGCTGGCCAAGGCCGGCGACACCCGCGACGGCGGCTCCTTCTACGAGCGCATGGGCGCTGTTGCCTGCTGGAACTCCGTCATGGACGAGAACCAGTACATGGTCCGCAAGTGGAACGAGTTCATCGCAGCCTGAGGCTGACCTGACCAACTGCGTCCGGGGCTTCAACGCCCCGGACGATCTCCAGGACACAACCGGACCCTGACTTCATGACGGATCAGACGCCCTCCCTGCCACAAGCGGCCCCGGCCCGCCCCGCACGCACTGGACGCGGCTTCAGCCTCAGCCGTTTGCCTGACGCAGTTACCGGCTGGCTTTTGTCTTTGCCGCTGGTGCTCGTGCTGGCGTTCTTTCTGGTGCTGCCGATTGCCATGATCGTCGTGGTTAGTTTCTGGGGCGCGACGGAATTCTCGATCTATCCGGCATTCCAGTTCGACAATTACGAATTCCTGCTGACCTCACCGGTCACCTATCAGGTCTTCTTCAACACCATCAAATATGCGGTGATCACCTGGGCCATCACTCTGGTTCTCGGCTTCACCATCGCTCATTTCCTGGCCTTCCATGTCCGCACCCAGACCTGGCAGATCGTGCTGTTCCTGCTGTGCACGATCCCGTTCTGGACCTCGAACATTATCCGGATGATCTCCTGGATCCCGTTTCTGGGCCGTAACGGCATCGCCAACTCGGCGCTGATCTCCATGGGCGTCATCGACGAGCCGCTGGAATGGCTGCTGTTCTCCGATTTTTCGGTGATCCTCGCCTTCGTCCATCTCTACACGCTGTTCATGGTGGTCCCGATCTTCAACACCATGATGCGCATCGACAAATCCCTGATCGAGGCTGCCTATGACAATGGCGCCACCGGCTTCCAGACCCTGACCAACGTGATCATTCCCCTGACCAAACCCGGCATCATGATCGGCTCGATCTTCGTCGTGACGCTGGTCATGGGCGACTTCATCACCGTGCGCTTCATGTCCGGCAGCCAGAAGGCCAACGTCGGACGGCTGATCTCCAACGACGTGGCCCTGCTGCAATATCCGTCGGCCGCTGCCACTGCTGTCATCCTCCTGATCACGGTGCTGCTGGTGATTTCCATCCTCTTGCGGTTCGTCGACATCCGGAAGGAGCTTTGATCATGGACAAGCGCAGCCGGTCCTTCTACGTCCTCGCCTGTTTCTTCGCCCTGTTCCTGGTGTTTCTCTATGGACCGACGATCACCATCGCGATCCTGAGCTTCCAGGGCCCGCAAGGCGGCCTGACCTTCCCCATGCGCGGCGTCTCGCTGCACTGGTTCCAAGATCTCTTCGAACAACAGGCCGTCGGCGACATCTGGGGCAGCTTCAGCCGCTCGCTCCTTCTCGGCCTTATGGTCATGGCGACGACTGTCGTGGTCTCCGTCATGGGCGGCCTTGCCTTCCGCAAGCGCTTCCCCGGCTCCGGCGTGATCTTCTATCTGATCGTCACCTCGCTGGTGATCCCGTCGATCCTGATTTCGCTCGGCGTCGGGCTGATCTTCTCCCAGTCCGGCCTGCCGGTGCATTGGGCGACGTCCGGCTTCGGCTCCCAGCTCACCTGGACGCTGCCTTTCGGCCTGCTGATCATGTTCGCCGTCTTCAACCGCTTCGACAAATCCTACGAGGAAGCCGCCCGCGATCAGGGCGCAACCGCCTGGCAGACGATCCGGCACGTGATCCTGCCGATCATTGCGCCGATGCTGCTCGGCGTGGCGCTTTTCGGCTTCACCCTCTCCTATGACGAATTCGCGCGGACCCTGCTCACCGCAGGCAGCTACAACACACTGCCGCTCGAAATCTACGGCATGACCACCAATGTCACGACACCGGTGATCTTCGCCCTCGGCACGCTGACGACCGGGTTTTCCTTCCTGATCATAGGTCTGTTCCTCGCCGTGGTCGTGACCCTCAACCGGCGCCGTTCGCGGCTCGGTTCCGATGCCGGACAGGGGCTGGTTTGAGTCCCGGACACCCCATGCAAAACACCCATATCCTTTTCATCAATCCCAACAGCACGGCCTCCATGACCGTAAAAGTAGGGGAGGCAGCCCGTGCCGTTGCAAGCCCTGGCACAAGAATCACGGCCATCAACCCGTCGACGGGCCCCGCCGCCATTCAGGGGCCGGAGGACGGGGAAGCCGCCCTTCCGGGCCTCTTCGCGCTGTTCGATGCGTCGCTCGATGCTGATCCGAGCATCACGGCAGTGGTGATCGCCTGCTTTGATGACACCGGACTTTGGGAGCTCAGGGCCCGCAAACGCGTTCCGGTGCTGGGTATCGGCGAGGTCGCCTATCACGTCGCCTCGATTGCCGCCGAAAAATTCTCCGTGGTGACAACGCTACCCATTTCCGTGCCGGTCTTAGAGGACAATATTGCCCGCACCGGCCTATCCGGACGCTGCGCCAGGGTCCGTGCCGCCAATGTGCCTGTTCTGGACCTTGAGATCCCCGGCAGCGATGCACGGCTGCGGGTCGAGCGGGAAATTGAAGCGGCTCTTGCGGCAGATCAGATCGGCGCCATCGCCCTTGGCTGCGCCGGCATGGCGGACCTGGCCTCCGGCCTTTCGGCCAAATTCCAGATCCCGGTGATCGATGGCGTCGCCTCCTCGGTGAAACTGGCGGAAGCGGTGGCACGGCGCGCCTGATTGGCTTAGTCTGACAGGCAGAGCATGACCGCCTGCAACCGGCCGATGCCATTTCCAGGGGGAGAGATCGCATTGAAACATGTATTTTCGCCTGCCCTTTTTCTCGGCCTTGCCGCAGGGATGATTGCCGCTCCCTTGTCCGGCACAGCCGCCGCCGCTGACGCCCAATCGGGCAAGGCCTTGTCCCTGACATGGTGCTCCGCCTGCCATCTGGTCTCCAACGATCAGGCTCAGGCGAGCGATGCCCAGGCCCCCAGCTTCTACAAAATCGCTCAGGCGCCCGGCCTGACAGAGGACCAGCTGATCGCCTTTCTGGCCGATCCACATCCGAAAATGCCCGGAATGCCGCTCAGCAATACGGAAATCGGCGACATCACGCGCTACATCTCCACTCTCAAGCCATAGAGTGCGGAACCCTGAGCACCCCTCCGGTCAAAGATCGAACTCGGCGCAAACCGCCGCATGAAACGATCCGTCCGCCGCAGCCGTTCCCGATTGAATGACTTCGTCCGGAAGATCCCGGTTGAACACCTGAATGGTCCGGAAGCGCTGTCTCAGCGCCTGACTTGCAAGAATATGGTCCAGAGCCTGTCCGCGCCCATTGTGCAGCACTGTCTGGCGCTCAGCAGGCGGCAGCATGGCGTCCAGCTGGACAAGTTGCCGCCCGGCGAGAGCCGGATTGCCCGTGTCTTCCGTCTCCGCTCTCAAAAGCCGCAGAGCACTTGCGTCACCGGTGGCGTTGAAATCGCCTGAAACGGCGATCAGTACATCCGGATCCTGATCCAGCAGGGCATCCACCGCCAGTCGCAAGTCCAGCGCCTGGGCGGTCCGTTTCATCGAGGCAATGAAATAGCCTTCGGCCCAGGCCTCTGAAGTTTTCCAGCTCCCTGCACTCAATTTCGCGCCGGGCAAAGGCACGGCGATGGGCGCGCGCAAATGCACTGTGAAGACATGAAGCGGCCTCGCTCCCCCAACATCAAGGCGCACCTTGAGGATTGGCCGGTCGAACAGCACTGGCTCCGGCACGTCTCCCCCTTCAGCGCCCGCCGCCGGTTGCCAGAGCGGGGGAGAAACCCGCGCATGATGCAGGCACTGCACTTCCATGACCGGATACCGGGACAAGACCAGAAGATTGTGCCGGTCCCCCGGCGCCCTTTGCCCCGGCTTTGAGCAGAAGGCCCGGTGATACCCGCCATAGGGCGTTCCCTCCAGCAAGTGTTCCAAAGCCGCGAAGGTCCGGATAGTTTCGCGTGGCGGCTTTTGCCCGTTCACCTCCTGCAGGCAGAGCACATCCGCCCTCAGTTCGTTCAACCTCGGCCGCAGAGCCGCAAGCCGGGGCGCGAGCCGTTCCGGCTGAAACCGGTCATCTCCAAAGGACTCCAGATTAAAAGTCGCAAGACGCATGACCGGCTATCCACCTCCACAGAACCTTGCCCGAACGCCTGAAGGCAAGCATAGCCCCGGCGGCAACCCGGTGATAGGAAAAGCGGTGTTGAACCTGAACACGAAGACACCGCGAATGACCATGGATGCCGCACACGCCTCACACGCCCCCTGCCCGTGCGGATCGGGCGAGCCCATCGGAACTTGCTGCGGTCCCTATCTGTCCGGCGAGACAGTTGCACCGACAGCCGAGGCGCTGATGCGCTCACGCTACAGCGCCTATGTCTGCCAGAAGATCAGCTATCTGAAGGACACGCTCTGGCCGAAATATCAGCCGGGTTTTGACGAAGCCGCAACCGCCGCTTGGGCCTCTGAAAGCCGCTGGACCGGTTTAAAGGTGCTCAGCACGTCCGGCGGCCAGACGGCAGACCGGGATGGCACGGTGCTGTTTGAAGCCAGGTATCTCTCAGGGGCAAAACTCACCACCCACCGGGAACTGAGCCGCTTCCGCAAGAAAGCCGGACGCTGGTACTACGTCGAGGCTCTGGAAGAGAAATAACCGGTGACCGGCAACGGAAAGCCGCGCATTCACCGTGGCGCGCGCTTTCTATTGCACTGCAGCACCGCTCTGGATAGGGTGTCTAGCTCATTTTTCGGCAACGGACCTTTCCATGCTCCAGCCAGCCAGCTCCATCGCAGTGCTTCGCAATCAGTTCACCTGGCAGATCCCGTCAGTCTACAACATCGCCGCCAGCGTTTCCGACCGTTGGGCGCAGGAACGGCCGCAGTCTCTCGCGATCCGCCATGTGGAAGAAGACGGCAGCCATCAGGACTGGAGCCATCTGGAGCTCTCGCGTGCCTCCAGCAGGCTGGCCAATGCGCTGACGGGCCTCGGCCTGAAGCAAGGCGACCGGGTTGCCATCCTGCTCCCCCAGGGTCCGGCAACGGCTATTACCCATCTTGCCGCCTACAAGACTGGCGCAGTCGCCGTCCCCCTCGCTGCCCTGTTCGGCCCGGAGGCCCTGACCTACCGGCTGACCGATTCGGGTGCGAAATATCTCGTCACCGATGCCGCAGGCCTTGAAAAAGTCGATGCGCTGCGGGACAAAATCCCCTCGCTTGAAACGATCATCAGCGTTTCCGGTTCCAGCGATCTTGCCCTCGGTTTTGACGCCTTGCTGGGGAAGGCTTCGGACCGTTTCGAGACGCTTGCGACCAGCCCGGACGATCCGGCTCTGATGATCTACACCTCGGGCACCACGGGACAGCCCAAGGGCGTGCTCCACGGGCACCGCGTTCTTCCGGGCCATCTGCCGGGCATCCAGATGTCCCAGGACTTCATGCCTCAGCCCGGTGATCTGCTTTGGACGCCGTCCGACTGGGCCTGGGCGGGCGGTCTTCTGAACGCCCTGTTCCCGGCCCTGCATTTCGGCGTGCCGGTGATTTCCTTCGCCCCGCGCAAGTTCGATCCGGAGCGGGCCTTCAGGCTGATGGCCGATGAGGGCGTGCGCAATGCCTTCATTCCTCCAACCGCGCTGAAGATGCTACGGGCGGTGGACAATCCCTCCTCGCGCTTTGACCTGAAGCTGCGCAGCGTCGGGTCCGCAGGCGAAATGCTCGGACGGGAAACCTATGACTGGTTCGAGGCCGAGTTCGGCTTCCCGGTCAATGAATTCTACGGTCAGACCGAATGCAATGCCGTGCTCGGCTCCTGCCACAGCGCAGGGGTCAGCCGGTCCGGCTCCGCCGGCATGGCCGTTCCGGGCCATGACGTGGCCATCATCGACGCGGAAGGCAATGAGCTTGCGCCCGGTTCTCTCGGTCAGATCGCCATCCGCCGCCCGGATCCTGTGATGTTCCTGCACTATTGGAACAAGCCGGACGCGACGGTCGAGAAATTCATCGGCGACTGGCTGATCACCGGCGACCAGGGCACGCAGGACGAGGACGGCTATATCCATTTCGTCGGCCGGGACGATGATGTCATCACCTCGGCAAGCTATCGCATCGGTCCCGGCGAGATCGAGGACTGCCTGCTGACCCATCCGGCCGTGGCGCTCTCGGCGGCCATCGGCAAACCGGACAAGCTGCGCACGGAAATCGTCAAGGCCTATGTGGTGCTGAAGCCCGGCCAGACGGCAACCGCCGAGCTGGAAGCCTCCATCCGGGTCCATGTCCGCGAGCGTCTGTCAGCCCATGAATATCCGCGCGAAATCGAGTTCGTTCCGGATCTCCCCCTGACGACGACCGGCAAGGTGATCCGCCGGATCCTGCGGGACAAGGCTGCGGCAGAAGCCGCAGACGGCAGCGCTGTCACGCCAGCTAACGCCTGAGCAGCTTCCGGGCCACCCGGCGCAGGCCCTGCTCGGCGGCAAGGTCCAGCCTGCCAAGCCCGCACATCAGGGTGCCTGCGGGACCAACCGCGCAAAGCAGCGTGCCATAGCTCATCCGTCCGCGCCAAAGCGGCTCGATCATCTTGTGGCCGGGCACAGCCAGGGAGTCACCGCCCGTGATCGACGGGTCTGCCAGACTGCGTTCCAGGGCAAACAGCGTTGCCTGCGCTCCGGGCGAATAGCGGGCATAGGCCTCGTCATAGGCGATCTTCCAGGAAAACGCCCGCCCGCCTTCTATGAGCAGGACCAGCATCGCGATCGGCTCCCCGGCCAGGAACACCCCATCGATCCGGACACCGCCGCGTTCAGCCCGCGAGGCAATCATTGTACGGGCAAAGCGAGCCGTTTCCGGATGGCTCAGCAGTGCGGAGCCCCGCGCGCCTTTCCATCCAGAGGCTTCAAGCTGAAGAAACTGCTCGAACACAGGAAGAGCCTCCGCTCCCGAAAGGCTGCGGAATTCAAGACGTCCCTTGTCCTCAAGCCGCCGGATCAGGCGGGCGAATTCCTTCCGGCGCCGGACCGTATAGGCACCGGCGAATTGCGCCGCGCCAAGCTCGCCCCCGTCATGGGACGCGCGAACCGCTTCATGGGCGATCCGGACACCCGGTACACCTTCCATGATACGCCCGGCTGACAGGCTGTTCAAAGGCAGATAGGGAAACGCGACCAGAGGCAAACCGGTCAGGCGGGCAACGTGACCGGTAAAAAGACCGCAGGTTTCAGCTGGCGCCTCCGGGGCAATCAGGGGCACGCCAAGCGGGCCGTATTCCGTGGCCCAGAGCGAGGCAGCCTTGAGCACAAAGCCCAGTTCGCGGCGGCCAACGGGGGCCGCCATCAGCCAGCGGCCGGTCTGGCTGTCACGGATCACCGCAAGCCGAACGCCCTTGCGGCCCGTGTCCTCCAGAAACGGCATCAGGAAGTCCGGCCCGAAGAAGGGATTGGGGTCCAGAGACCTGTCCGCAAGCTCCCGCCAGTGACCGAGATCACCGCCTGGAAGGCACGGATCGCAGACCCAGGTTTCGAGGACCGCAAGAGGATCCTCAAGGTGGTTCCGTGTGCCCTGCGCCTGTTCCCCGGTCACCGGTTCCCGCTCCCGGTTGCGGGCGCGGACGTGAAAATGAAGATCGACAGGCCCAGTTTGCGCCGGGCAGCAAGGGCGAGGCTTCCTGCTTCGACGACCACAGCCAGCGCGGTGGCAAGGGCGGCCCCGGGAAGTCCGAAAAGCGGAATGAAGACACAGTTCAGCGCCACATTGCTCATGAAGGCCGCTGCATAGATGGCGGCACAGCTCTTTTGATGTCCCGTCATGGTCAAAAGAGCATCCGCAGGGCCAACAGATGCCCGGATGAGAACACCGATCGTCAGGATTGCGAGAACCGGGTAGCCGTCCGCAAAATCCTTGCCGAACAGCGACAGCAGCAGAGGGGCAGCCAGGAGCAGAAGACCTCCTGCTGCCACGGACGGCCAGAATGTCCAGCGGGTCGTCCGGCGCACATAGTCTTTCAACCCGGCCATGTCCTGCGCATGAATGAAGCTCGAAAACCGGTGGGCTGACGCCGCCCGCACCGCAAAATAGACGAAATGCACCAGCGCCAGTGTCTTGGAAGCCGCGAAATACACAGCCACATCATCAGGCGCATGCCAGAAGCTGACCATGATCACATCCGCGCTGGTCACCAGCTGCATGAAGCCTTCGACCAGAAGCATCGGCAAGGAAACCGACAGCCAAACCGGAAGGTCACCCTGACGCGGCACCTTCGGCACCGACCGGGACAAACGGGTATTCAGGCGCCACATCTGCCAGATCGCGACCAGCACGGTCGCGACGACGGCGCCTGCGGCTGCCGTTGCCGCCGAAGCAGGCTCTCCGGTCAGGATTAGCGCCACGATCAGCGCCAGCATCAAGAGTGGCCGCCAGATATAGGTCGGCAGCATGGCGAGTGACGGCCAGTCATAGCTGCGGGCAATGCCATCCTGGACGCCGCCCAGCGCAAAGACCGGCAAGGCCAGAAGCACAAGCGAGGCAGGCAGGATGTAATAGCTCTGGATATAGCCATCCAGAAGCTGGATCAGCCCAATGCCGAGAAGGGCGATCGCTGTGCCGGTTGCCAGTGCAATCAGCCGGCTGGACGTCAGAAACCCGCGCAGACGGCCAAAATCCTCCGCCTTGCGATACTCCGGAATGAACCGGTTGGGCGATGAGGAAAAGCCGGCACAGGCCGCGATCCCCAGAACGATGACCCAGGTCCAGGCCAGGGAATAGATCCCGTATTCATGGGCGCCCATCAGCCGGGCGAGGATGATCTGGGACAGATAGGCAAGCGCTGCCCCGCCAACACGGATGGCGAAGGTGGCAAGAGCCATCCGGCTGGCACCGCCCGCCGAACCACGCTTCAGCCCTGCCAGTTCGAAGAGCTGCTGCAAGGCCTGCCTGCTTTGCAGACGCTGTGTCCATGATGCCGCTGAGAGGCGCAATCCAAGATCCCCGAAATCCAAACACCGGCATTTATGACATGAGGGACTTAAGAAGTTGTGGCCAATGCGTGAAAACACGCAAGCGTGTCCGCCGGGCTGGAAACGCCGTCAAACCCCTTAGCACTGAGGAAGGTTCACCGGCACCCGCATCACCACCTGCAGGCAAATGATGGGCTCCAGAGCGATTTTTCCTTCCCTTTTTGGCCAATCTTGCTAGAAGCGCCGCACCTGCCTTCGGGCAGAAACCGGTCGCAGCCTACCCGGTTCTAGCGAAAACAAGGGTCAAAAACTTGAAAACACTCGTCATCTGCTCGGGCGGACTGGATTCCGTCACGCTTGCGCATAAGGTCGCGCAGGAAAACGAGCTCATCGGTCTGGTCTCCTTCGACTATGGCCAGCGGCACAAGAAGGAACTGGCTTATGCCAAGGCCTGTGCCGACGCACTCAACACCGAACACACGCTGATCGACATTTCCAATGTCGGCCGCCTGCTGTCCGGATCCGCGCTCACCGGAAATGTGGATGTGCCCGACGGCCATTATGCCGAAGAGAGCATGCGCATCACCGTGGTGCCGAACCGCAACGCGATCATGCTGGCCATTGCCTTTGGCGTTGCCTCCTCCAAGGGGGCCGAGGCTGTCGCCGCGGCAGTCCATGGCGGCGATCACTTCATCTATCCGGACTGCCGCCCGGGCTTTGTCGACGCCTTCGACACCATGCAACGCCACGCCTTGGAAGGCATGGGAGAGATCCGGCTCTACACGCCCTTCGTTCACAAGACCAAGGGTGACATTGCCGCCGAAGCCGTGCGCCTTGGCGTCGATGTGACCGGTACATGGTCCTGCTACAAGGGCGGCGAGCACCATTG
Source organism: Roseibium litorale (assembly GCF_014842915.1). Classification (GTDB taxonomy): domain Bacteria; phylum Pseudomonadota; class Alphaproteobacteria; order Rhizobiales; family Stappiaceae; genus Roseibium; species Roseibium litorale. The sequence continues at coordinate 127,068 of NZ_JACYXI010000006.1, forward strand.
CGGCCGCTGCGGCACCTGCGTGGAACGGCGCGAAGCCTTCCATCTGGCCGGAGCTGAAGACCCGACGGTCTATAAGGACCCGGAATTCTGGAAGACCGCCTGCCATGTTTAGGATCTTCAAGGAGTTTCACTTCTCCGCCTCGCACCAGCTTCATGGTCTGGCGGAGGATCACCCCTGCGCGCGCCTTCACGGCCACAATTATGTGGTCGAGGTGGAGCTACAGTCCGAAACGCTGGACAGCACCGGTTTTGTCCGGGACTACCGCGAGCTTGCCCCCTTCAAGGCCTATGTGGACGATCAGCTTGACCACCGGCATCTGAATGACGTGCTCGGTGACGACTGCGTCACCGCCGAGCGCATGGCCCGGCATTTCTACACCTGGTGCAAGGCGCGCTGGCCGGAGGTGTCTGCCGTCCGCGTCAAGGAAACACCGAAGACCTGCGCGGAGTACCGGCCATGACAGCGCTCGTCCTGCCCGCAATGCATCCGGTGACCCTTGATGCCTGCACAATCCGCATCAGCGAGATCTTCGGTCCGACGATCCAGGGAGAAGGCGCCCTGATCGGCAAGCCGACGGTCTTCGTGCGCACCGGCGGCTGCGACTACCGCTGCATCTGGTGCGACACCCTGCATGCGGTCGACAGTGCCTACCGGCACGACTGGACGCCGATGACCCCCGAGGCCATCATGATGCAGGTGGAAATCCTGTCCGGCGGCCAGCCGATCACGATTTCCCTGTCCGGCGGCAATCCGGCCATCCAGCCCCTTGGCGGCCTGATCGCCCTCGGACGGCAGATGGGCTACCGCTTTGCCCTGGAAACCCAGGGCAGCATCGCCAAGGACTGGTTCGCGGATCTCGATATCCTGACCCTGAGCCCCAAGCCACCCTCCAGCGGCATGGAAACGGATCTTGAGGCCCTGGACGCCTGCATTGCCGCTGCCGGCATCAACGCCCGGAGCGTGCTGAAATTCGTGGTCTTCAACGATGAAGACTATGCCTACGCCCGCTTCATCGCGGATCGTTACAGCGATCTGGAAGTCTATCTCCAGCCGGGCAATCACACCCCGCCGCCGCCAAGCGAGAACGATGCCCTGATCGATATGGACGGCATCATGACCCGCATGCGGTGGCTGATCGACAAGGTGGGCGCGGACCGCTGGTTTTCCGCGACCGTCCTGCCGCAACTTCACACCCTGATCTGGGGCAACCTGCGCGGAGTCTGACATGTCTGACAAGAGCATCTACGAAAACCTGACCCAGCTCGGCACCAGCACGGCCCTGCCGCAGACGCCGGAAGAAGCCGTCCTGGAAAAGGTGCCGAACCCTCAGGCAGGCACCGGCTATATGGTCCGCTTCGTCGCGCCGGAATTCACCTCCCTTTGCCCGATCACCGGCGCGCCGGATTTCGCCCATCTGGTGATCGACTATGTGCCGGACAGCTTTCTGGTCGAAAGCAAATCGCTGAAGCTGTTCCTCGGCTCCTTCCGCAACCATGGCGCCTTCCATGAGGACTGCACGGTCTCCATCGGCAAGCGCCTGGTCGATCTCCTGAACCCGCAGTGGCTCCGGATTGGCGGTTACTGGTATCCGCGCGGCGGCATTCCGATCGACGTCTTCTACCAGACCGGCCCAGCCCCCGAAGGCGTCTGGATCCCCGACCAGGGCGTCCCCCCCTACCGCGGCCGGGGATAATTACAAGAATATGCGGCCGGGACATGCGCCCGGCCATTGTCTCAAGTGCGTAAACGCGCGCGATCACGCCTCATTGGCGGCAGCGCCAGAAGAAGCCCGGAAGGGGCGCGAAGAGGGCACGTAGGCCATCGCCTTCTCCTTCAGATCGGTGAATTTGTCCGAGAGGCTTTCAAGACGCTCGTCCCATGCCGGGTCCAGAGCCTGACCGTCCGTGACCTTGAAGAAGGCCTGCAGCATGCAGGCAATCGCCAGAGGCTCAAGCACCGCAGCCTTGACCGCCCAGGCAAAGAGCAGCGCAAAGACAACGCCGCCTGCGCTCCAGCCGCCCGGAATGAGATAGGCCACCGCTGCGGCAGGCGCGAGCATCACCAGAAACACCAGGAAGGCGAAACCGTAGACGAAGAGGGCGACAAAAGCCGCGTTCTTCATCATCCGCCTGTGGTTCTGGCCATAGAGCACCAGCGCTTCACGCGCCGCGCCCCAGGGATTGTCAGACCTTGTGCGGATGGCATGGGCGAGGATCACCTCATCGACAAACCCGACGGCCACATTGAGAAAGGCGCGCAGGATCTTCGCGATATTGTCCAGTCCCGGAATGGGGATCAGGTCGAGCACGAATTCCATCAGGCCCGTGATCGCGTGAATGACGCCCTTGATAAGCTGATCAATGCCGAACAGGACGCCAGCCTCCACGAACCGCTCTTTCACAGCGGACGCGCCGTAAGTGATCTGGCCTTTTCCTTCCGGCAGCGGCCGGCCGTCGATCATCTCGACCATGACCGCGATGTGGCCTGCCTTGACGTTGTAGAGAATGTATTCCCGCAGGAAATAAAGCACGCCAGCCGTCAGCCCGAAGCCAATCGCGCCGCCCCAGAAGGCATAGCCGAGCTGATCGTCCGGGCCGGAAAATCCGCCGATGCCGTAGCCGATCCCAGCGCCCGTGCCGGTCACCAGCACATAGGCAACGGCGATCGCGAAATACGTCGCCGCCCTGAAGACAACATAGGGCGCGGTGCGCACCATGAGCCCGATGGCTTTCGAAAAGTCAAAATCATACATACCGGTCTCCAAGCAAATCCGCGGACGCGCCGCCATGACCGGTTGCAGATTGGCAAGCTTCACGCGGGAGAACTGTGCCGCACATCACGCCGGTGCATTTCCCGTCGGTCTCCGCTTGAGAGCCAGCCTCACCCCTCTTCCCGGAGGATTGTGCGAAGCCCCGATTCCCTTGCGTCTGCATCTCCTGCTATTGTCCGGCCAACCGATTTTCCGGAGAGAGTTCGATGCGCCGATTCCTGATTGCGTTTGCCGGTTCCCTTGCCCTGATGAGCGCCCCGGGCTGGGCTGCCAAATGCAGCAATTCCTCTGCCGGCTTTGACGCCTGGAAGCAGAGCTTCATTGCCGAGGCCCCTTCACACGGGCTAAAGCCCCAGGTGGTTGAGGCCGCGCTGCGGAACGTCAGCTACAGCCCGAAGGTGATCAAGCTGGACCGGGGCCAGCATTCCTTCAAGCTCAGCTTCGAGCAGTTTTATAAAAAACGCGTCAACGGCGCCATGATCCGCCGCGGCCAGCAGATGGGCCAGATCCATGCCCGCATCCTCGGCAAGATCGAGAAGCAATACGGCGTTCCGGCGCCAATCCTGCTGGCCATCTGGGGACTGGAGACCAATTACGGCGGCTATTCGGGCAACATGCCGGTGATCCAGTCGCTGGCCACCCTCTCCCATGACTGCCGCCGCTCGGCATTCTTCACCAACGAGCTGGTCGCCGCCCTGACCATCGTCCAGCGGCGGGACATGAAGCCGGAGGAGCTGCGCGGCGCCTGGGCAGGCGAAATCGGCCAGACCCAGTTCCTGTCCTCGTCCTATGTCAAATATGCCGTCGATTATGACCGGGACGGCCGCCGGGACCTGATCCGCTCCGTTCCCGACGTTCTGGCCTCAACCGCCAATTATCTGGCCCAGAAAGGCTGGCGCGCCGGTCAGGGCTGGGGGCCGGGCACCGCGAATTACGAGGTGCTGAAACAGTGGAACAAGGCCAGCGTCTATGTTCAGACCATCTCGGTGATGGCAGAGAAGATCGGCGGCAAATAAGAGGCGGAAAACGCCTCAAACTGCTGACAAAGCTGCCACTTCTTCACCGTCATCCTCGGCCTTGAGCCGAGGACCTGCACAAGTCAATGGCTTGCAGATGGTCGGGTCAAGCCCGACCATGACGAACAAGAAGGAGGCTCCCTTTGTCATCAACCTCAGGCGGAAAACGCCTCCTTTTCCACGACACGTCTCAGGCAGCGTCCTCAATCTGAATGACGAGGCGCTTGCCAAGGGCCTTCAAGGTTTCCTCAAGGGCGGGAAGCTTGGTCTTGTGGTTCGGGTCCAGACGGCGCCGGACCTCTTTTTGATCAATGTCCAGCCTGCGGGCAAGTTCGCTCTGGTTCATCGCGCCGTCAGCTGCGCAGGCCGCGCGGAAGGCTTCGATCAAGGCGATCTTGGCCGCAAAGCGTGCCCGCACCGAAACCGGAACCAGCTGCGCGCCTCGGGCAACGCTTACTGGCAGCTCTGCCCCATCCTCCAGACGTCCGAGCAGGGCAACCGCGAGAGCGTCTGCCGCCATGTCCAGCGCTTCCGCGCGGGTCTCCCCGCCTGTGACAGCCTCGGGCACGTCGGGAAAGGTCACGACGAACCCGCCATCGGGATCCGGGATCAATTCTGCATGAAAGGTGGTGCTCATGGTCCTTCCCATCGCCAGCTCAATCGAGACCGAGCTGTTTGCGGATGATTTTGGCCATCAACGGCGTGATCTTTTCAGGCACGGTTGTCGTCCTGCTGCCAACGGTCACTCTGTAATGGCTGCCTTTGCCCTTCCTGGTGTCCACGAGAACATCGCGCCCAAGAAGAGCAGCCTCCTTGCGGAGGTCGCGAAAAAACTGCATTCGAGTTGGCATTCATGATCCTAGACCGGTAGAACCGCGTTCTACCCTCAAGACGTCCGCCTCATGGATACCACTTGCAGCAGCAACCTCTTCAAGATGAAGGGTAGGGCAAAAATGCCCTATCCGCAATAGAAACCAAAGCACTCCTGGGGCCGCAAAGCCCTTTAGCCCAGCACCACCACCTTGGCGCCAAGTTCGACACGGCCGTAAAGGTCGATGATGTCCTGCTGCCACATGCGGATGCAGCCGCTGGAGGCGTTTGTGCCGATGCTTTCGGGGTGGTTGGTGCCGTGAATGCGGTAGAGCGTGTCCTTGCCGTTCTGCCACAGATAGAGGCCACGGGCGCCGATCGGGTTGGTCGGGCCGCCGTCCTGGCCATCCTTGTATTTGGCCAGCTTCGTGTCGCGTTCGATCATTTCCTTCGGCGGAAACCACTTCGGCCATTCGCGCTTGAAGCCGATGACCGCCTCGCCGTTCCAGGCAAAGCCGGCCCGCCCGACACCGATGCCATAGCGGATGGCGCGGCCACCCGGACGGATCAGATAGAGAAACTTGTTCTGCGGGTCGACGACAATGGTGCCCACCGGCTGGCTGGTCGGATAAAACACCGGCTGGCGCAGGAACTTCGGATCGAATTTCTGGTACTGGATCGCCGGAACCTTGAAGCCGCTGTCTTCGGTGGCGGCATAAGCGGTCGCATAATCGGGCGTGCCGTCGGACAGAACAGAGAGCCCGGCCTGGATCGGCGAGGCCATCTTGGTCTGGCAGGCCGCCAGAAGCAGGGGAAGGCCGGCGGCAAAACTGCGGCGGCTGAGTTTCAGAACCATTTTCGCGTAAACCTTGCTTCGGCCCGTCTTGAAGCCGTATCGGACTGTTCCATCAAAGGCGCAAAGCCCCCGCAACCCCACCATATTTATGGTAAATGCAAGGTTAACTTCTGCCTTAGCGGAACGTGGTCAGCTCATATACTTGGGCAAGCGGGAGGTCCATTCCCGCATCACCTGCTCTGCCGGTTCCCGTGACGATTTTGCCGGGGCTGCGTCTATTGCGCCGCAGTGTGGCCAAGCCTTCAGAGCGGACACGCGGCCCCTGACCCGGTCCGCCAGCACAAAAGGCGCCGCGAGCAAAGACTCCGGCGGTCTGGCCTCTCGTGTCTCCCTGGCGCCTGAAGCCCAACGGGAGTGGCGGGGCGCGGAAGGCATCCGCCTTGCGCGACTTGTTGTAAGTGATCTTCGGCAGAGGTCTTCCGTCCCCGCCCGGGCTGTTTCTCATGACAGCGCCCGGGTCCGCCTGCTGGACAGACGCTTGGGCATAGAAGCCCTCGCACCGCGCCCTCCGCAGCCGCACCACGCCCCCGGCTATGCGATCCACCGGGTTCACTGCCACCGGACCTGCCAAGACGGTTCCGTTACCTCCGTCTCCCAGCCCCGCCCGGCCCGCCCCTCCCCGCTGGTCGGTCCAGCAGGGGCCCGTTAGGCGGACACGGGAAGAAGCATACGGCAGGTTTTAAAGGGGGAGGATAAGGTTTCTTTGAGCGCGAAAAGGGTGTCCGGTCAAAGGGCATGGATTTCGGGGAGAGGGATAAGTTTTGACGCTGAGGGGTTTGGTGGGATGCAGGGAAAAATTGACCTTTTGCAGCAGCGTGCTTTGTGACCATCCGTTCAGGCAGACGTTGCTGGTTTATTCGTCGCGTTCGGCAGGCTCCGGTCTCCCCTCTTGCGGGGAGATGCCTCCGAATGGGGGCAGAGGGGGGCAGCCCCTGAGATGAATGACAGGCCCTCAATGCGTCTTCCCGAACGCAGCGAAGCGGAGATCCGGGACCGGTGAGCCAAGGTATTCCGACAGCCAACTGTTTGAAACCGATAATTTTTTGGCTCTCCGGCGCCGGCTCGCGCTTTGCTTGGCCGGGAGGACGATCGAGAGGCCAATCGCTTTGTCAGCGGTCTGAGTGGGAGCATCAGCCCCTCGGAGTATTGCCGCTCTTCTTGAATATGCGGAAGCCTTACCCCCCTGTCAGCTGAAGCTGACATCTCCCCCGCAAGGAAGGAGACAGGCGTATGCCGCACGTCCCAGCCTTCGAAACACCCTCTCCGTCATTGCAGCATTCGATGCTGCAATCCAAACCGTTCCGTCTCCTCAAACCGAAGTGGTTCCTTGAGGACAGGTCACGGCATGATGCCATGGTCAAGCCATGGCAGGACGGAGGAGAGATAATTTCACTCACACGAGAGCAGCTGAGTCTACTAGACGATCAGCAAAGGCATAAACCTCTCGATGGTCACTCTGGCAAGCGAGACACAACCCAGGACCGATGAACAGAAATCAGAATCCCCTCATTAAATCAAACGCCCCCGAAGATGCAAAGGTTAACAAACACATTACGTCTGACGCAATCCATCTTGAATTACGTCAAACACACTTGACGTACCGTACTGATTCAGTATTTATGGTACGCATGAGCAATGCGGCTATTAATATTCTGAAAGATGAGAAGGCTAGGCTTGTATCTGAGCTTGATGCCCATAAAGAAGCTGTGCGTGATCTAAATAGGAAGGTAAAGGAGATCGATGCAGCGATTTTTCATCTAATCGGCGACGGAGACGTTCCAGTTACGGAATCTGCGCGACAGCCACGTGGCTCAGGCCCACGCCTTGCTAATTTGGTTGCGCAAGCTCTGCCCAGAGATGGCGCCGGAACAACTGCACTTGAAATCTCCAAGCAGCTGACTGATGCCGGACGCGAAACTACAAATACGACAGTAAGTTCAATCCTATCTAGAATGCGTAAGGATGGGACTGCGGTTAAGAAAAATGGATTTTGGTATCTCGCTACCGATGAAAAAGGCCCGGATGAAACATCCGAGCCTTTTTCATCCAGTGGGGATGGTGACGGTTCACAGGGACGGGCTTCCCATCCTTCCCCTGCGGGTTCGACCCCCGTCGTCTCCACCGTACTTCACCGCGAAAGAGAGAAATTCCTCGGACAGTCTTCTCTCTCTTCCGCTCAACCAACCATCAAACTGCCCGGATTGGGCAATACGAAAGGAGGTTAGCTGTGTGGCAAGCAGCCCGGTTATTATCAGCGTTAGAGCGTAAGCTCTAACTCGATTACACAAACTAAGCTTCCCACGTGGGTCTTAACCCACGTGGGATTTTTCCCATAAATTGGCTGCCGAATCAAGTGGAATCACATTAAGCATTTGATTCCGTGTCAGCATTTTAGAAACATCTTATCTAAGAATCGGTTAGCTTAGTTTAATGGCAAGCAAGAGCTCGCTGGTTTTGCCCCTGTCGATTAACCAGCATTTGACGCACCAGGTCAAAACTGCAGTTAAACAATGCCAATCAAAAGATGAAACATCACGCTTCACATCGTTGAGCGTCTCAGCCAGAAGCCAATTGACACTGTTACGGCTCCGAACGCTTAGTCCCTGATGGATATGCATTGAGGTTGCTATCCTCTCCCGCGATACGCGAAGCCAATGGCTGCGGCTCTACCCTGCTAGTTCGTAACTAACACTTGGATTGGGTAAATCCGCAGGATAGACGTTGTCCGGACGTCCATAAAATCGCTTGTTGGTACAGATTGGCGTGACACAACACAGAAGCAGGCAATTGCATTGCGAGCTTTCATATCGTGAAATACGCCTTCAATATTGCACTTACGGATAACGTGACGCACCCACTGACGCACCCTCCCATAACACCCCCTTGGAAAATCGGCGCTATCTGGAAAAACGTAGAGAAAAACAATGAACTGTAAGCTCTGCGGACATGAGACGTCTTCTCTGCCGTCAATATGGTAGGCCCACGTGCATTCCTCGAACGAAAAATCAAAGAAGATAGGTTAACCTGGGATCTCCGCTTCGCTACGTTCTGGAAGGCGAGATGATGGGACTTGTCAGCAGTCTGCGCCCCCCGAAGCGCCCGTAAGATTAATCCAAAAGCAGGCTTCTTCTCATTCGTCATGGCCGGGCCTGTCCCGGCCATCTGCAAGCCATTGACTTGGATAGATCCTCGGCACAAGGCCGAGGATGACGGTGGAGAGGCCGCCCCCCACCTCCGTCATCCCTGCGAAGGCAGGGATCCAGTAAGCTGTTGAAGTAACTGTCTTTTCTAACAAGAAGCCCCACGGAATACTGGATCCCGGTCTTGGTGCGGAGCACACAACCGGGATGACACGCCGAAGGGGTCAGGCCTTCGCCAGCGCTCTGAACAGGCCCCGGAGGGCCCGTTCTCATGTTGCAGAAGCGCGGAGTGTTTGGCTCACCCCTTCACAAGGTTGCGCAGCACGTAGTGGAGGATGCCGCCTGCCTTGATGTATTCGAGCTCGTCCAGCGTATCGACCCGGCAGAGGCACTCGATGGTCTTCACCGTGCCGTCCTCGTAGGTCACTTCCACATCCATCATCTGGCGCGGGGTGATGTCCGCGATGCCCTTGATGGTGACGCGTTCCTTGCCGGTGATGTTGTGGGACTGCCAGCTTTCGCCCTCCTTGAAGGTGAGCGGGATGACGCCCATGCCAACCAGGTTGGACCGGTGGATGCGCTCGAAGGACTGGGCGATAACGGCGCGGACGCCAAGGAGCTTGGTGCCCTTGGCCGCCCAGTCACGGGAGGAGCCGGTGCCGTATTCCTTGCCCGCGAAGACCACCAGCGGGATGCCCGCTTCCTGATATTCCATGCAAGCGTCGTAGATCCACTTCTGCTTGCCGTCCTTCATGGTGACGCCGCCTTCGACACCCGGCACCATCTGGTTCTTGATGCGGATGTTGGCGAAGGTGCCGCGCATCATGACATTGTGGTTGCCGCGGCGCGCGCCGTAGGAGTTGAAGTCCTTCACCGCGACCTGATGCTCGGCGAGATATTCACCCGCCGGGCTGTTGGCCTTGATGTTGCCGGCCGGGGAAATGTGGTCGGTGGTGATGGAATCCAGGAACAGGCCCATGACCGCCGCGCCCTCAATATCCTCGAGCGGCTTCGGGTCCATGGTCATGCCTTCGAAGTAAGGCGGGTTGGCCACATAGGTGGAACCGGACGGCCACTTGTAGGTGAGGCCGCCCTCGACCTTGATCGCCTGCCAGTGTTTGTCGCCCTTGAAGACGTCGCCGTAGCGCTCGCGGAACATCTGCTCGGTAATCGACGAGCGGATGAGATCGGTGATCTCTTCGGTCGTCGGCCAGATATCCTTCAGATAGACCGGGTTGCCGTCCTGGTCTTCGCCCAGCGGGTCGGAGGTCAGGTTGACACTGAGATTGCCCGCGATGGCATAGGCAACGACCAGCGGCGGAGAGGCCAGATAGTTGGCGCGCACATCCGGGTTCACACGGCCTTCGAAGTTGCGGTTGCCCGACAGAACCGAGCAGGCAATCAGGTCATTGTCGTTGATGGCCTTGGAAATGGCCGGGTCCAGCGGGCCGGAATTGCCGATACACGTGGTGCAGCCATAGCCGGCAAGGGTGAAGCCCAGCGCATCCAGATCGTCCTGAACACCGGCCTTGTTCAGATAGTCGGTCACCACCTGGGAGCCGGGGGCAAGCGACGTCTTCACCCAGGGCTTGACCTTGAGGCCCTTCTTCAGGGCGTTGCGGGCAACGAGACCTGCTCCGATCAGCACGCTCGGGTTCGAGGTGTTGGTGCAGGAGGTGATGGCGGCGATGACCACATCGCCATTGCCGATGTCGAAGGACTTGCCCTCGACGGCAACGCGCTTGGACAGTTCGCCGGCCTTCTTGAACTCGTCTTCCATGGTCCTGGCAAAACCGCTGGCCGCATCGGTAAGATTGATGCGGTCCTGCGGGCGCTTGGGTCCGGAGACCGCCGGGACGACGGTGGAAATGTCGAGCTCAAGCGTGTCGGTGAAGACCGGCTCTTCGCTACCTGAGCGGAACATGCCCTGCGCCTTGGCATAGGCCTCGACCAGGGCAATGCGGTCGGCCTCACGGCCGGTGGACTTCAGATAGCCGAGCGTGTCGGAATCGATCGGGAAGAAGCCGCAGGTTGCGCCATATTCCGGCGCCATGTTGGCGATGGTGGCCGCGTCTTCGATGCTGAGATTGTCGAGACCCGGACCATAGAATTCAACGAACTTGCCGACCACGCCCTTCTTGCGCAGCATCTCGACGACGCGCAGCACAAGGTCGGTGGCGGTGATGCCTTCGTTCAGCTTGCCGGTCAGCTTGAAGCCGACGACTTCCGGGATCAGCATGGAGATCGGCTGGCCGAGCATGGCCGCTTCCGCCTCGATGCCGCCAACGCCCCAGCCAAGGACCGCAAGGCCATTGACCATGGTGGTGTGGCTGTCCGTGCCGACCAGCGTGTCCGGATAGGCGATGGTTTCGCCGTCTTCTTCCTTGGTCCAGACGGTCTGGGCGAGATATTCCAGGTTCACCTGGTGGCAAATGCCGGTGCCCGGCGGCACCGCGCGAAAATTGTCGAAGGCCGACTGGCCCCAGCGCAGGAACTCGTAACGCTCGCCGTTGCGCTCATATTCCAGCTCGACGTTCTGGCGGAACGCATCCTTGGTGCCGAAATAGTCGATCATGACCGAGTGGTCGATGACCAGATCGACAGGCACCAGGGGATTGACCTTCTCCGGATCTCCGCCGAGCTTCACCGCAGCATCGCGCATGGCGGCAAGATCGACGACAGCCGGAACGCCAGTGAAGTCCTGCATGAGGACACGGGCTGGCCGGTAGGAGATCTCGTGATCGGAGGTGCGGGTGGAGAGCCAATTGGCCACGGCGCGGATGTCATCCGCCTTGACCGTGCTGCCATCCTCGAAGCGCAGCAGGTTTTCCAGAACCACCTTCAGCGACACGGGCAGCTTGGAAATGCCTTTAAGGCCATTCTTCTCCGCATCGGGAAGCGAGAAATAGGTGTAGGTCTTGCCACCAACAGAAAGCGACTTCTTGCACTTGAAGCTATCGAGGGACTGGGTCACGGCGGGCGATCTCCTTGCGGTCCGGTTTGGCCGCCTCTTTCCATCAAGAGAAAAAGGCAGGCCCTGGGGTCTCAAAATCTCTGGTCACGGCGGGAGGGCCGCCGTCTTTGGCCTCTAGCGGGCCTTGTATCTTGCAGATCGTAGCGGGAGGGCGGTGTTTCAACCCGTCTCCCGGATTGCATCTAACGCTTGGACATTCCTATACAAAAGTTCACGTTCCTCCTCCAGCCGGAGCCGCGTTTCCTTGTCCCGGTGGTAGCGGCAAGGGACCGGCAGGCGGCGCGGCGGATAGAGACAAACCTCTCTCTGTGAGCTAGTCTGGCTGCGCTGGAAGTCAAGAAGCCGTGCGGCTTGCGCCTGAAGCCCCGCCGTAGCGGAAACGAAGGCGGGAAAGCCGTCGCGAAACATATTGCATACCATTGTATACTGAACTATGTAGTGGCCAGCAAGCTTGACCCGGCTAGCCTTCCAATCCCGCTGCCCGGCGCTCAAGCTTCCATCCATTCCAGGACGCCGGGGTTACCATGAGCTTGTATGCAGATTACCTGAAAGAGATCGAAGCGCGCAAAACCGAGGGCCTGCACCCAAAGCCCATCGATGACGGCGCCTTGCTCAGCGAGATCGTCGCCCAGATCAAGGACACCGGCAACGAACACCGGGCCGATTCCCTCAAGTACTTCATCTACAACACCCTGCCCGGCACCACGAGCGCCGCTGGCGTGAAGGCGAAGTTCCTGAAGGAAATCATCCTCGGCGAGGAAACGGTAGCGGAAATCACCCCGGCCTTCGCATTTGAACTCCTGTCCCACATGAAGGGCGGCCCGTCCATCGAGGTCCTGCTTGACCTGGCCCTGGGTGATGACGCGGACACCGCCAAGCAGGCAGCCGAAGTTCTGAAGACCCAGGTCTTCCTCTATGCGGCCGACACAGACCGTTTGCAGGAAGCCTTCAAGGCCGGCAACCCGGTCGCAAAGGACATTCTGGAGAGCTACTCCAAGGCCGAGTTCTTCACCAAGCTGCCGTATATCGAAGAAGAGATCCACGTCGTCACCTACATCGCCGCGGAAGGCGATATCTCGACCGACCTTCTGTCCCCCGGCAATCAGGCGCACTCCCGCTCCGACCGCGAGCTGCATGGCAAGTGCATGATTTCCGAAGCGGCGCAGAAGGAAATCGAGGCCCTGAAGATTCAGCACCCGGGCAAGCGCGTCATGCTGATCGCCGAAAAGGGCACCATGGGCGTCGGCTCTTCCCGTATGTCCGGCGTCAACAACGTGGCGCTGTGGACCGGCAAGCAGGCCAGCCCCTATGTTCCCTTCGTGAACATCGCCCCGGTCGTCGCAGGCACCAACGGCATCTCCCCGATCTTCCTGACCACCGTTGGCGTCACCGGCGGCATCGGCATCGACCTGAAGAACTGGGTCAAGAAGCTGGACGCGGACGGCAACCCTATCCTGAACAATGACGGCAACCCGGTTCTTGAGCAGAAATACTCGGTCGAAACCGGCACCGTGCTCAAGATCAATACCAAGACCAAGAAGCTGTGCAGCGAAGACGGCAGCGAAGAGCTTGCTGATCTGTCCTCGTCCTTCACCCCGCAGAAGGTCGAATTCATGAAGGCTGGCGGCTCCTATGCCGTGGTCTTCGGCAAGAAACTGCAGAGCCTGGCCTGCGACATCCTCGGCGTCGAATACAAGTCTGCCTTCGCACCGTCCAAGGAAGTCTCCCACGAGGGTCAGGGCCTGACCGCAGTTGAGAAGATCTTCAACGCCAACGCTGTCGGCACCACACCGGGCAAGGTTCTTCATGCCGGTTCGGATGTCCGTGTCCGGGTCAACATCGTCGGCTCCCAGGACACCACCGGCCTGATGACGGCCCAGGAACTGGAAGCCATGGCGGCGACGGTCATTTCGCCGACTGTCGACGGCGCCTACCAGTCCGGCTGCCACACCGCGTCTGTCTGGGACCTGAAGGCACAGGCCAACACGCCGAAGCTGATGGCCTTCATGCACAAGTTCGGCCTGATCACGGGCCGCGACCCCAAGGGCGTCTATCACTCCATGACAGACGTGATCCACAAGGTGCTGAATGACCTGACCGTGGACGACTGGGACATCATCATCGGCGGCGACAGCCACACCCGCATGTCCAAGGGCGTTGCCTTCGGCGCTGACTCGGGCACCGTGGCGCTGGCTCTGGCCACCGGCGAAGCCACCATGCCGATCCCGGAATCCGTCAAGGTGACCTTCAAGGGCGCCATGAAGGACTACATGGACTTCCGTGACGTGGTGCACGCCACCCAGGCCCAGATGCTGAAGCAGCATGGCGACAACGTCTTCCAGGGCCGCGTCATCGAAGTGCACATCGGCACCCTGCTGGCCGACCAGGCCTTCACCTTCACCGACTGGACAGCAGAAATGAAGGCCAAGGCCTCCATCTGCATCTCCAACGACGAGACCCTGATCGGCTCGCTCGAGCTGGCCAAGGCCCGCATCCAGGTTATGATCGACAAAGGCATGGACAATGATGCCAAGGTTCTTCAGGGCCTGATTGACAAGGCGGACAAGCGCATTGCCCAGATCCGCTCTGGCGAGAAGCCGGCCCTCACCCCGGATGAAAATGCCAAGTACTTCGCAGAAGTCGTCGTGGATCTGGATCAGATCGACGAGCCGATGATCGCCGACCCGGACGTCAACAACGCGGATGTTTCCAAGCGCTACACCCACGACACGATCCGTCCGGTTTCCTATTACGGCGGCGAGAAGAAGGTCGACCTCGGTTTCGTCGGGTCCTGCATGGTACACAAGGGCGACATCAAGATCGTGGCCCAGATGCTGAAGAACCTGGAGAAGGCAAACGGCAAGGTCGAATTCAAGGCCCCGCTCGTCGTCGCAGCTCCGACCTACAACATCATTGATGAGCTGAAGGCGGAAGGTGACTGGGAAACGCTCGAGAAATATTCGGGCTTCGAGTTCGACGACAAGGCGCCGAAGACCACGGCCCGTACCGAATACGAGAACATTCTGTATCTCGAGCGCCCGGGCTGTAACCTTTGCATGGGCAACCAGGAAAAGGCCGCCAAGGGCGACACAGTGCTTGCCACTTCGACCCGCCTGTTCCAGGGCCGCGTCGTCGCCGACAGCGCGACCAAGAAGGGGGAATCCCTGCTGGCCTCGACCCCGGTCGTGGTTCTCTCCGCAATCCTCGGCCGCACCCCGACCGTCGAGGAGTACAAGGAAGCAGTCGAAGGCATCGATCTGACGAAGTTCGCGCCGCCGCTTGAAAAGTCTGCAACGGCCCGGTCGGTTCACTTCTAAGAACCTGACCCGGCGATAGCTGCCATGAGCGGCCGCTGACCGCCTGCCTGTTCCGCCAAAACGCGGTCAGGCGGACGGTTGGCGGCCGTTTTTTTTTGCCAGGCCGCCTCATCTGGCAAGCGAAGACTGCAAGCCAACTAAATAAGAAGCACGCATAAATTGCATTTATTGCAAGAATATCCATTCTGGAGAAAATAGATAATTCTGACAATGCCGTTGATGTATAAAAAATATAGATCATCACAGCTGCGGAAGGAGGACGTTAACTCTAAGACGCTATTGAAGAGCTCAGTACATATCCCGTAGGTGAGCCGGAGCTCATAAAATGCTGAAAAACGTCACCATCGTTCACAAGATTCTCGCCGTGGTTGCGGTCATGGGGATTGCTGCCGTCGGCATCGCCGGCGTCGCGTTCACAGAGCTGAATTCGCTGAACCGGACGTTCACGGAAATCGGCCGGTCGGAAGAAGCCGCCCGTGAAGCGATGGACCTGCGCATCGATATCGTCGCCATCAGCCGCATGACCTATCAGTTCGCAACCAGCGCCGACAAGGCAGCCGACTACAAGGCCGAAGCCAAGCGCCGCGCCGATGAGATGCTGGGCCGCCTGCCGAAACTGGAAGCGGTGGCAAATGCGGAAGAAAAGAAGCAGCTGACCGACATCAAGGCCGCGCTTGAGAGCTATTTCAGCAAGATCAACCAGATGATTGACACCGCTGCCAAGGATCCTTCGGATACGGCAGCAATCGCTGAGGGCCTCGCCGTGGCCCTGGACGGTCAGAAGGCCGTCACCGATACGGTCAAGGTCTACTCCAAATATACCGCAGCCGAAATGGCCTCCGAACGCGCAGCTGCGACGGAAGAAGCCAGCACCGCTGCAACCACGCTGCTGGTGACGTCGCTGATTGCCCTCCTCATCGGAGCTGGTTTCGGCATCTTTGTTGCGCGGGTCTCCATCTCCAAGCCGATCAGCCGCGTCGTGTCTCTGCTCAAGGCTCTGGCACAGGGCAATCACGACATGGAGATCACCGGCACCGACCGCAGCGATGAAGTTGGCGACCTGGCCCGTGCGGCTTTGGTCTTCAAGGAGCAGTCTCTGGAAAACGCCCGCCTGGCGGCCGAAGCCCAAGCGCAGAATGCCCGGTCGGAAGCCCAGCAGAAGCTGTTGTTCCGCAAGCTTGCCGAACAGTTTGAGCGCTCCGTCGGCAGCATCGTCGCCTCGCTGTCCACATCCGCGGGTCAGCTGGAAGACGCAGCCCAGACGATGTCCTCCAACGCCATTCATACCTCCGAGCAGTCAGGCTCCGTGGCAGCAGCCTCCGAGCAGGCCTCGTCAAACGTTCAGACCGTTGCGGCTGCGACAGAGGAACTAACCGCCTCCGTGCGCGAAATCGCCGGTCAGGTCGAGATGTCCTCCGAGATGTCCGGGCGGGCAGTGGACGATGCGGATGCCGCCGCCAACAAGGTGCACGGCCTGTCCAACGCGGCCCAGAAGATCGGCGATATCGTCGAGCTGATCAACGGCATCGCCGCCCAGACCAACCTTCTGGCACTGAACGCCACCATCGAAGCGGCCCGCGCCGGGGAAGCCGGCAAGGGCTTCGCGGTTGTGGCCGCCGAAGTGAAGCAGCTGGCCGATCAGACCGCCAAGGCCACCACGGAAATCGCCTCCCAGATCGCGGAAATTCAGGGCTCGACCACAGAATCGGCCACCGCAATCAACGATGTCGCCGAAACGATCCGCAAGATCAGCGAGATCTCGACGGCTGTTGCCGGGGCTGTGGAAGAACAGGCTTCGGCCACGCATGAAATTTCCCGCAATGTGCAGCAGGCCTCCATCGGAACTGCGGAAGTCTCCACGGCAATCGGGTCCGTGACCTCCGCGGCCCAGCAGTCCAGCGAAGCAGCAAATCACGTCCTCAGTGCTTCCGCCGACTTGTCCCGCCAGGCAGAGACACTAAAATCCGAAGTCGACCGGTTCCTGTCGGGGATTCGCGCTGCCTAATCCGAGGGGGCGCCCCGCCAGAAGCGCCCCTGGAGGACTATGCCTACACTCATTGTCGACGACCTCACCGTGGACCGGGGAGGTCGTCGTGTCTTTGCCGGACTATCCTTTCAACTGCAGGCAGGCCATGCGCTGGTGATCACCGGCGCGAATGGCGCTGGCAAATCCTCTCTCTTGCGCACCCTCGCCGGGCTCATTTCACCGGCCGGAGGCAGCATGTCTCTCAATGGCGGCGACAGCGAGCGCAGCCTTGCCGAACACGCGCATTACTTCGGCCATGAGAGCGCCGTGAAGCGGGCCCTGCCGGTGCGCGGGAATCTCGAGTTCTGGCGGGATTTCACCAGCCCGGTGCAAACGGAAAAGTTCACGCCAACCACAATGCAGCCGATGGAGATCCTGGAGCTGCTCGGGATTGGCCATACGGCGGACCTGCCCGCCGCCTATCTGTCTGCCGGGCAAACCCGGCGCCTGGCGCTGGCCCGGTTGTTTGTCTCGCCCCGCCCCCTCTGGCTGATGGACGAACCGACCTCAGCCCTGGACACGGCCTCGGAAGCGCAGTTAATCGGCCTGATGAACACGCACCTCAAGAATGGCGGCATGATCGTGACAGCCACCCATACGGAACTGGCACTTTCCCCCGTCGAGCCGCTCCATCTGTCGGCTTCCATTGCCGGGGACGAGGACGCCTATGAGTTCGGCGGAACACTTGAGGATTACGCGTAATGGCCAGCTGGTCCTCTTCCCTATTCCGCCGCGAATTGCAGCTGGCGACCCGCGTGGGCGGCAGCGCGCTGGTGGGCGTGCTGTTCTTTCTTGCCGTCGTGACGGTCATTCCCTTCGGTGTTGGCCCGGATCTCAATCTGCTTGCCCGCATCGGCCCGGCGATCCTGTGGATCGGCGCCCTGCTGGCAACGCTGCTCGGTCTTGACCGCCTGTTTCAGGCCGACCGGGACGATGGCTCGCTGGATCTTCTGCTGATGGCCGGGCGGCCTCTGGAACTGGTGGTGCTGATCAAGTGCCTGGCTCACTGGGTCGCAACCGGACTGCCGCTCGTGGCAGCCGCGCCAGTTCTCGCCATCTTTCTCAATCTGGAGCCCACGGCCATCGGCGCGGTCACGCTGACGCTTTTAGCTGGCACACCGGCCCTCACCTTCATTGGCGCCATCGGGGCCTCCCTCACCGTGACGCTGCGCCGGGGCGGACTGCTGCTGGCGGTCCTGGTCGTGCCACTAGCCATTCCGGTGCTGATTTTCGGGGTGAGCGCGGCGGATGCGGCGGTGTCCGATCCGGTGCCGTTCCTGACGCCTTTCCTGATCCTGTGCGCCCTGACGCTGATTGCAGGCGTGATCGGCCCGATCGCGTCTGCGGCCGCCCTGAGGTTTTCAGCAGATTGACATTTGAGATTAATAAATTATTTAACGATAAACGACTCATATGATCATGGTCATATGGCGGGTGTCGTGCTATGATTTAAGCACGGACATTAGAAACTTAGGCGGGAGATTTGGCGATGCCCAGCTACGATGCTAGGGCAATTGCGAACGAGTTTATTCGTCGCAACGGTCCGCATATCAACCAGATGAAGCTCCAGAAGCTCGTTTACATTGCGCACGGGTGGAACCTTGCTATCAACAAGGCTCCACTGATAGCAGAAAAAATTGAAGCTTGGGACGGCGGCCCCGTTGTAAGAAAAATTTGGAACCATCTTCGAGATTACGGGCGTAACGCCTCGGATGGATTACTTGCGGATCCGTTTGATTCCAGCACTCCATATAAAGCTAAGCTAAGTGATGATGAAGTCGCCATAATTGAACACGTATGGAAAAAATACGGCGACTATTCTGGCATTGAGCTATCTGAAATGACGCACGAGCCGGGCACTCCTTGGAGTAATGCTTATTTTGGAGGAGGAAGGAACACTTCTCTGTCCCAAGATGATATTCAGCAACATTTTATAGAGCTTGCCCTTGCCGGACGCGACAAAGCAGCCTGAGATCTCACTCAAAGACCTCGATAAAGCTCCGGTTACGACAAAACCAAGCGAGACAGATGTTTCTGTCTCGCCCGAAGATTACAGAAATGCGTTTACGAGAGTCTCAGAAGAGAACTCGGAGCTAAAAATAGAAATAGAGACCCTTAAAAAGACAATCAGGACAACTGAAATTTTAGATGGGCTAATTGAGCCATTTGCTAAAAATACATTCAGATTTATGTGTGCATATTGCGGGTTTGTTGGCGTCGTTATTGCCATGAACGCGTTTGGTTGCTTTAAAAATTCAATCTCAGATTCCGTCTTCCAAATATTGGTAGGTAGTACGGCAGCAACCGTGATCGGCCTAGTTGGAATGGTTCTCACCGGTATCTTCGTCGGCGCTCGAAAGAACATCAAGTAAGGATTCCCTTTACATTTTGAGGAAAGAGGCGGGACAATTTGACCGGCCTCAATGCGCCGCGCTGTGCGACAAGAGATTGAAGACGCGTCACTGACAGATTAGAACGGTTCCATGGGTATTTTGGACTTGGCCAATCCGACACGTTTCCTCCGCTTTGTGCAGATCGTTCTGCCCTGGCTGGCGGGCCTATGCGTGATCGTCTTCGCCACTGGGCTCTACATGAGCTTTTTCACCGCGCCGGAAGACTATCAGCAGGGCGCGACCGTGCGGATCATGTTCATTCATGTGCCAGCCGCGTGGCTGTCCATGATGTGCTATTCGATCATGGCCGTATCGTCTCTGGGCACGCTGGTGTGGAAGCATCCGCTGGCGGATGTCTCTGCCAAAGCGGCCGCCCCGATCGGCGCCACCTTCACCTTCATCGCTCTGGTGACCGGATCGCTCTGGGGCAAGCCCATGTGGGGCACCTATTGGGTCTGGGATGCGCGCCTGACCTCCGTTCTGGTGCTGTTCATCATGTATCTCGGGCTCATGGCCTTGTGGCGCACGATGGAAGACCCGATCAAGGCAGGCAAGGCCGCCGCCATTCTGACGCTGGTCGGCGCCGTCAACCTGCCGGTGATCAAGTTCTCGGTGAACTGGTGGAACACCCTGCACCAGCCCGCCAGCGTGATGCGGATGGATGGCCCGACCATTCACCCGTCGATCCTGATCCCGCTGCTGGTGATGGCCGCTGCCTTCACGCTGCTGTTCTTCGTTCTTCATCTGATGGCCATGCGCAATGAAATCCTGCGCAGACGCCTCAGAGCCATGCGGCTGAAAGCCGCCGCGCAAACGCGGCCTGCCAGCACGGCGCTTTCACCCCAGGCCGCGGAGTAATCTCATGGATCTCGGCCCCCATTCCGGCTTTATCATTGCGTCTTACGCGCTGACCGCCGCAGCTGTGCTTGGCCTGCTGCTCTGGGTCATTTTCGACCGGCGCAAGCTGGAAGCCGACCTTGCCCGCCTCGCAGAACAAGGGATCTCCCGTGCACGCCGGCACCAGCCGTCCAAAGGCACTGAAGCGGACCGCACATGACCGCGCAAACGGATCCATCGCCCAAACGCCGCATTCCCCTGCTGGTGCTGCTGCCCCTTATCGTGTTCACAGCCCTGGCTGGCCTGTTTCTGATTCAGCTGACCATCGGCCACGACCCGAGCCAGATCCCGTCCGCGCTGATCGGCAAGCCGGTACCCGATACGGAGCTGCTGCCCGTCCCAGAATTGACCCGCGACGGTGTGCCGGTTCCCGGCATCACCAAGGCAGATCTTCTGGGCAAGGTCTCGGTGGTCAATGTCTTTGCGTCATGGTGCGTGCCCTGCCGGCAGGAGCATCCGTTCCTGGAAGAACTGAGCAAGCGCGACGGTTTCCAGATGCTCGGCATCAACTACAAGGACAAGCCGGAAAATGCCCGCCGCTTCCTGGGCAGCCTCGGCAATCCCTATGACCGGGTTGGCGCGGATGAAAAAGGCCGCACCGCCATCGACTGGGGTGTCTACGGGGTGCCTGAAACCTTCATCGTCGATGCCAAGGGCACCATCCGCTACAAATTCATTGGACCGCTTTCGCAGGAAAGCTACGGGAAGGTCTTCCTGCCCCAGCTGGAGAAAGTCCTTGCCTCGCCAGAGGGCAGCTGAGGGCGGCGGAAAATGCCGGACAACGTCACCCGCTCGTGACTGGCTCTTGAAGCTTCAAAAGCTTAGTGTCTTTGGCAGAGTTCAAATTCCAAGGCCAGCCATCTCAAGTCCCATGACGAAACGCTTCCAGCACATTCTCCGTTCGGCGCCAGCAGCCAAGACCGCCATGGCGGCTGTTTTCGCCCTTGGCTTCGTCTTCGACCAGGGCGCGGCTCTGGCCGCCTCAACCGCCCCCAAAGCGGTGGCCGAGCTCTTCACCAGCCAGGGCTGTTCTTCGTGTCCGCCCGCCGACAAGCTTCTGGAAGAGCTGGTGCACAAGCATCCGGACATTCTAAGCCTGTCGCTTCCCGTGGACTATTGGGACTATCTTGGCTGGCGGGACACACTTGCCCGGCCGGAGAATTCCGAACGCCAGCGGGCCTATGCCGCCCAGCGCGGTGACCGGTCGGTCTATACGCCGCAGCTCGTCGTCGACGGCATGGAACACGTGATTGGCGGCGACAGGCAAGCCGTTCTGGCCGCCCTTGGCCGCGCCGCGCCCTTTACGGCCTCTGTCGAGCTGTCGGTCCGGGACATGGCCGTCGAGGCCAAGGTCGATGGCAGCCTTCCTGCCGGACAGCGCATGGCCACGATCTTCATTCTGCGGCTGGATGCGGAGCAATCCGTTCCCATCGCCCGGGGCGAGAACAGCGGCGCCAACATCACCTATGTGAATGTCGTCCGCGATCTCAGGGCCATCGGCATGTGGTCCGGCGGGCCGGAAGTCTTCCGCATTCCCAAATCCGAGTTCATGAAGGACAAGGACAGCCGTTGCGCGGTTCTCATCCAGATCGAGGATGACAGCGGCCCGGGCCGTATCATCGGCGCGGCCGTTATGGACCCCAAGGCTCCCTGACCGATCACATAAACGCCTTCTGCCACCCTGTGTGATGCGGGGAGATTGGCAGATCGGGCGAAACGGGAGTTGCGTCCCAGCAGAAAACTGGTACCCCTTCGCCGAGCGGCCACCCCGGTCTTGGCGGCACAAAGAGGGAATCCGGACCATGAGCGGCAGACTCCGTATCGCTATCGGCAGCGTTTTTGTCGGCCTCGGCGTGATGAGCCTCAAATACCTGGCCTATGAGCTGACGGGTTCGATCGCCCTTTACTCTGATGCTCTGGAAACCATCGTCAATGTGGCCTCGTCCATAGCAGCCGTCATTGCCATCTGGTTCGCGTCACGGCCGGCGGATTCAAATCATCCCTACGGCCACGACAAGGCCGAGTATTTCGCCGCCGTTCTGGTTGGCGTCATGATCGTGCTGGCCGCCGGCACGATCTTCCATTCCGCCTGGATCGGCTACAACACGCCGCAGGACGTCGACTATTCTCCTCTGGGCCTTGGCATCAACGCACTGGCTGCCGTGATCAACGCCATCTGGGCGCTGGTGCTGATCCGCTATGGCAAGCGCAGCCGGTCCCCCGCCCTGGAGGCCGACGGACGCCACCTGATGACGGATGTCGTGACCTCGCTGGGCGTTCTCGCCGGTGTTGTTCTGGTGGTCTTCACCGGCTGGCAGAAGCTGGATCCGATCCTTGCCGGTCTTGTGGGCCTCAACGTTCTGTGGACCGGCTGGGATGTGATGAAGGGGTCTATTTCGGGCCTGATGGACGAAGCAGCCTCGCCGGACACCCTGGACAAGATCCGGCAAGTGATTGCTGCGGAAGGCGAAGGCGCGCTGGAAGCCCACGACTTGAGAACCCGTCTTGCGGGCAAGCTCACCTTCATCGACTTCCATCTCGTCGTCGATGGAAGCATGTCGGTCGAATCGGCACATGACATCTGCGACCGGATCGAGCAGGCGGTTGGGAAGGCCGTTCCCGGCGCCCGCCTGACCATTCATGTGGAACCGGAGCACAAGGCGAAGCATTCGGGCATCATTGTGCTCTGATCCCCCCGGTTTCGGCGATTGCCACCGATCGGCGGCTGGCTCTATGATGCGGAAACGCCCCGCCTTTTCGTCTCCGCAAGCCCAAGGGCCCTCCCCCCAATGCGCCCCAAGTCCGTTTTCGATCATGCCATTCTGATTGCAGGCGCTTTGCTGATGTGCGGTCCGATGTTCGCCCTGTTCCTGTCAACGACCCATAGCGGAGCTGCACTACAGGACCAGGGATTGAGCCTCAGCTTTGGCCCGGAGCTGATTGCCAATTACACCCGGCTGTTCAACGCTGAAGGCGGCTTTCTCGGCGGTATCACCGTCTATTCGCTGCTCTGGAACTCCTTCGTGCTGGGCGCAGGTCTTGCCGGAGTGACCGTGGCGCTTTCGCTGATGGCGGCCTATGCGCTGGTGTATTTCCGGCCCAGGGGCGCGGGCCTGATCTTCTGGCTGCTTCTGCTGACCCTGATGCTGCCGCTGGAAGCCCGCTTCCTGCCAACTTACACTGTCGCCGCAGACCTGGGGCTGGTGAACACTCATGCGGGCCTCATCCTGCCCCTGGCAGCCTCTGGCATCGGAACCTTCTTCTTCCGGCAGTTCCTGCAGAATGTGCCGGACGCCTTGCTGGAATCCGCCCGTCTTGACGGCGCAGGCCCGATCAAGTTCTTCAAGGACATTCTCGTCCCCCTGTCCTGGCCCATGGCCAGCGCCCTGTTCCTGGTCACCTTCGTAAACGGCTGGAACCAGTATCTTTGGCCTGTCATGGTGACCTCGGACGAAAGCGCCTACACGGTGGTGCGGGGCTTGCAGTTCTTCGGGCGGACAAGCCTCAACGGCATCATGCTCGCCTGCGTCGCCGTGCTGCCGCCCGCTGTCCTGCTGGTCATCTTTCAAAGAAAGTTCGTCAAAGGGCTGTTTGATGGGGTGCACTGACCCTTGCCGATTCGAATGGATCTGACGACATGAGCCAAACTGCCATCCTCTTTGACTGCGACGGGGTGCTCGTCGATTCCGAAACCATCTATGTCGAGGTGGAGCGCGAGCATCTGAGCCGGATCGGGCTGGAGTATGATCTTCACGAGTACCAGCAGCGCTTCAACGGCCTGATGGCCAGGGATTTCTTCAAGCTGGTTCAAGATGAGCACGCAAAACTGGAAACCGGCAGCTTTCCGGTGAGCTTCTTCACCGACCTGGAAACAGCGACGACCGCGCGCATCAACCGGGACCTTGAGGCCATCGACGGCATTGGGAGCGTGCTCGCTTCCTTGACCATGCCGCGCGCCGTCGCCTCTTCAAGCCGGCTGGAACGGTTGCATATCAAGCTGCGCCAGACGGGCCTTCACGGCTATTTCGATCCGCATATCTATTCCGGGGAACAGGTGGCAAACGGCAAGCCCGCGCCGGATCTCTTCCTCTACGCCGCTACGCAGATCGGTGCCGAACCACGCGATTGCATCGTGATTGAAGACAGCGTCAACGGCGTTCTTGCGGGCAAGGCGGCAGGCATGGAAGTCTGGGGCTTCATTGGCGGAGGCCATGCCAGCGAAAGGCTCGGCGAACGGCTGACAGAAGCCGGCGCTTCCAAGATTCTGAGAAGCCATGAGGAGCTTGGCGCTGAGCTCGGCTGAGCCGTCCATTTCAAGCTTCCTTAAAAGATGCGCGGCCAGTCATGGCCACGCATTTCTCATTTTCAGAAGATAGCAATCGTCAGCGCAGCAGGTCGCTTTCCGGATTGGCGCTGATCTTGTGGATCGCCAGATCCGCGCCCATGTGCTCCTCTTCAGGAGACAACCGGAGACCGGCGAAGGATTTGATCGCGCCATAGACGGCAAACCCGGCCAGAGCAGCGTAGGACGCCCCGGCAATCGTTCCGATGATCTGGGAGATCAGCGATACGCCGCCAAGACCACCCAGCGCCTCGGAGCCGAAGATACCGGCGGCGATGCCGCCCCAGGCGCCGCACAGGCCATGCAGCGGCCAGACGCCCAGCACATCATCGATCTTCAGCTTGTTCTGGCAGATTTCGAAGCCCTTCACGAAAAGAGCCCCGGCAAGGCCGCCTACAATCAGCGCACCGATGGGGTGCATGATGTCCGACCCGGCACAGACCGCGACCAGACCGGCCAGCGCACCGTTGTGAACGAAACCGGGGTCATTGCGGCCAACGATGAGCGCCGTGAGAATGCCGCCGACCATGGCCATCAGCGAGTTAATCGCCACGAGTCCGGAAGCCGCCTCAAGAGATCCAGCGGTCATGACGTTGAAGCCAAACCAGCCTACACACAGCATCCAGGATCCAAGGGCGAGCCAGGGCAGAGACGACGGCGGAATGCCGATCGGGCGGCCCTTGTTGTCATAGCGTCCACGGCGTGCACCGAGCAGCAGCACGGCTGCAAGGGCGATCCAGCCGCCGACGGCATGAACCACGACCGAACCGGCAAAATCGCGGAACGGGGCGCCGAAGCTGGCTTCAAGCCAGGCCTGAATGCCGAAATTGCCGTTCCAGACGATGCCTTCAAAGAGGGGATAGGCAACGCCAACCAGGGCCACGGTCGCCATGCACTGGGGCGCAAACCTCATCCGCTCGGCGATTCCGCCGGAAATGATCGCCGGAATGGCCGCCGCGAAGGTGGTCAGGAAGAAGAACTTGACCAGGGACAGGCCCTGGGGCGCGAAGCCTTCGGCCCCGCCCGACAGGGCGGCGGCGCTGACGAAGAAGGTGGTGCCATAGGCGATGGCATAGCCGAAGAAAAAATAGACCACTGTGGAAATGGCAAAATCCACCAGGATCTTCACCAGCGCGTTGACCTGGTTCTTCTGGCGGACGGTTCCAACTTCAAGAAAGGCAAATCCGCCATGCATGGCGAAGACAAGGATAGCTCCGAGCAGGACGAAAAAGACGTCTCCACCCACCGAATTCTGGCTCATTCACTGGCTCCCGATTATGCATCTGCCCACCTGCGGGGCAGTGTTTTGGCGGGAAAGCAATCAAACTGCATGCCAACCGGGCACAGGCGCAGAAATTAGCCAAAACATCCGGCCATTCCGGCACATTAATTGCGCAATTGCCCAAGATTAGAGCCAATACTTTAGGCATATGCTTATTTATTGACCTAAACAGACGAGGCGCCCTGCAGTGACAACACAGCGCGCCGGACAAAAAAAGACCCGGGGCAAGAGCCCCGGGCCGAGAGCGCAGTCTGAGCCAATAGACTACGCCGGGAGGATTTTGATCAGACCCGCTGGGAGCCAGAACCGAACTCCGGATAGGCTTCGACGCCGATTTCCACCTTGTCGAGACCGAGGGCCTCTTCTTCTTCGGAAACCCGGATACCGATGACGGCCTTCAGGATCAGCCAGACCACGCCGCTGACGATGAAGGTGAAGGCACCGATGGCAACCACACCGATGAGCTGGGTGCTGTAGGAGGTGTCAGCGTTGGACAGCGGAACGATCAGCGTGCCCCAGATGCCGCAGAGCAGGTGAACCGGGATCGCGCCGACAACGTCGTCGATCTTCAGCTTGTCGAGCAGCGGTACGGTGAAGACCACGATCGCGGCACCAACGCCACCGATGATGATCGCCTGCAGAACGGACGGCTGCAGCGGCTCGGCGGTGATGGCAACGAGACCAGCCAGGGCGCCGTTCAGAGCCATGGTCACGTCGACCTTCTTGTACATGATCTGGGTCAGGATAACCGCGACCATGACACCAGCGGCAGCGGCCATGTTGGTGTTGGCGAAGATGCGGGAGATGTCGGAGACGTCACCGATGGTGCCCATGGCAAGCTGGGAGGCACCGTTGAAGCCGAACCAGCCCAGCCACAGGATGAACGTGCCGAGGGTTGCGAGCGGCATGGAGGAACCCGGCATCGGGAAGACCTGGCCGTTTGCACCATACTTGCCCTTACGAGCGCCGAGGATCAGAGCACCGGAGATAGCCGCCCAGCCACCAACAGAGTGAACCAGCGTGGAACCTGCGAAGTCGGAGAAGCCCATTTCCTTGAGCCAGCCGCCACCCCAAACCCAGGAGCCGGTGATCGGGTAAATGAAGCCGGTCAGGACGACGGTGAAGAGCAGGAACGGCCACAGCTTGATGCGCTCGGCCAGGGTGCCGGACACGATCGAAGCAGCGGTGGCACAGAACACCATCTGGAAGAACCAGTCGGAGGCCGTGGAGTAGCCGGTGTCGAGCGCATTGCCGCCAACAGCGTCGAAGGAATACGGGCCGAAGGAGCCCATGAAGCCGCCATCAACGCCGACATACATCAGCTTGTAACCGGTGACCCAGAACATCAGGCCGCCGATGGAGTAGAGTGCAATGTTCTTGAGGCACTGCATGGAAACGTTCTTGGTGCGGACAAGGCCAGCTTCCAGCATGGCAAAGCCGGCCGCCATCCACATCACCAGGAAGCCGCCGATGAGGAACAGCAGGGTGTTGAGAATATAGGCAACTTCCGGAGAGACCGGAGCCGGAGCGGCTGCGGCGGCGGTATCCTGAGCCAGAGCCGGGAGAGCCATCAGGCTCAGGGCGCCCAGCGCAGCCGCAGATCTTGCGACAAACTTGGTCATGTTTCTTACCCTCAAGACAATCAAAGTGCTTCGGCGTCGGTTTCGCCGGTACGAATGCGAACGACCTGGTCGATCGAATAAACGAAGATCTTTCCGTCACCGATCTGGCCGGTCTTTGCGGCGGCGGTGATGACTTCAACGGCCTTCTCGACCGCGTCGCCTGCGACGGCGACTTCAATCTTCAGCTTCGGCAGGAAGCTCACGGCATATTCGGTGCCGCGGTAGATCTCGGTGTGCCCCTTCTGCCGGCCATAGCCCTTGACCTCAGTAACAGTCAGGCCCTGGATTCCAATGCCCGTGAGCGCGTCGCGCACTTCATCGAGCTTGAACGGCTTGATAATGGCCATCACAATTTTCATTGCTCGTTCCCATTCCTTTCCTGTCGCCTCTTCCCGGCGAAGAGACTGTCCGACCTTCCCGCCCGGTACCCCCCAAGGGTTTGCCCCACCCAGAACACTGACAAACAGGCCTGGCCCGGAACACACGAAATCGGGTCGGTGTCGGGCCTAACTAATCAAGGACCGTGCCAACTTTGAAAAACGGGAGAAACTCAGGAGAAAAGCAGAGGCTTTCCGGGAAAAATGGCGAGAATGCGCCCGCCCCGGACAGCCAGAGAGCCTAAAAATGAGTCATATAAAAGTGATCAAAAATTATGCAAATAATGCAAGATGCACAATAAATGACCGATAAATAAACGGCATAAAGGCTCGAGATGAATTTTCAGGCAGCCTGTTTGAGACAACATTCGGCAAACAGCCGGGAAAACGCTGAAACCCGCCACTCCGGAGACAGCTTGCGCATCCAAAGTAGCGGGTGGCCGGATGTTTCAGGACAGAAAATCAGGCGGCGAAGCCGCACCAGACTGCTGACAAAGCCCAGGTCTCCAGGATTTTTCTCCGCGCCGTCCCGGCCTTGAGCCGGGGCCTGTCTAAAAACCCTATTTCTTTCAATAGTAGAAATTGACAATAGATCCCGGATCTTCACTTCGCTGCGTCCGGGAAAGCGCGGCGGTGGGGTTTGTCAGCAGTCTGAAAGGTTTTACCTTTGTCAGCGCCTATCTACCGTCATCCTCAGCCATGTGCCGGGACCTATAATACACAATGGCTTGCAGATGGCCGGGACAAGCCCGGCCATGACGGAAGAGAAGTAAGCCCGCTTGAGATCAAACTCAGGCGGAAAAGCCGCCGTTCTCCAGGAAGGCTTGCTCCTCAGCAGTTGTCTCGCGGCCCAGCACCTTGTTCCGGTGCGGGAACCGGCCAAAGCGGCGGATCACATCCAGATGGATGAGCGCGTAGAGATAGAATTGCTCGTTGTTCAGCGCCCGGCACAGATCCACGCTGCGCTCCTGCGCAGCCATGTCTTCCGCATGCTCGAATGGCAGGTAGAAGAACACCCGCACACTGGGCGGAAAGGCGCGGTCGTAGCCCGCATCAACGGCACGCGTGGCAATGCCCAGCGCCTTGGGATCGGATTCAAATGCCCGCTTGTCGTCCCGGAAGAGATTGCGGGTGAACTGGTCCAAGAGGATCAAAAGCGCCAAAGCCCCGTGCGGTGACGCTTCCCAGTCATCCAGCTCCCCCGCCTTGGCAGCTTCCACCGAAGCGAGAAACCGCTCACGGATCTCAGCATCAAAGGCGTCACTGCGGGCGAACCACTTTTCCGGACCGGCCTGCCACCAGAAATCCAGAATATCGATTGGTGAAACGGGCGTATCAGTCATGATTTTCTCTCCGGATCAGGATCTCTTGCGTTAAATCGTATAGTCAGAGCGTTCCGCCAACTCAAATCCAGCGGGAATGGAAATGACAGACGTGAATGAGCCGCATGTCCTGGATCTGATGGGACTGAAATGCCCCATGCCAGTGCTGAAAACCCGCAAGACACTCGCCGGTCTGTCGGCCGGCAGCCGCCTGGAAGTGCTGACCACGGATCCGATGGCCTTTCTGGATATCCCCCACATGTGCAACGAGGATGGCCATACGGTCGAAAAGGTGGAGAAGGACGGAACCCGGGGCCGGTTTTTCATCCTGAAGACCAACGGCTAACTCGCCAGAGCGCCTGCCTCCGAAGCGATCCGGCTCATGGCGCGGGCAAGCTTCACATCCCGCTCTGTCAGACCGCCCGCATCATGGGTCGTGAGCGTGACGGTGACATCCCTGTAGACATTCCGCCAATCCGGGTGATGATCCATCTTTTCCGCCACCAGGGCGCAGCGGGTCATGAAGCCGAAGGCGGCATTGAAGTCCGTAAAGACAAAGTGCCGCGTGATCGCACCTGCGGTTTCGCTGCTCATGGACCATCCCTCCAGCATCTTCAGCGCCTGAGAAATTTCGCCTGGACTGAGCTTTTCCAGCATGCCGAACCTCCTGTTCACGGGTGATTGCATTCGCCTGCTCCCCTGATAGATAGGATCCCATGCAGGTTTGACAGCCCCTCCCTTTCAAACCAGAGGAGCCCGACGTGACAGCCCTTCTCTTCGTTTGCCTTGGCAATATCTGCCGTTCTCCCCTTGCCGAAGGTATCTTCCGCCAAACGCTTGAGGAGGCAGGACTGGCCGGGCAGTTCACGCTGGATTCGGCAGGCACGGGCGCCTGGCATGCGGGCAATCCGCCAGACCCCCGCTCCATCGCCGTGGCCGCCCGCAACGGGATCGACATTTCCGCTCAGCGCGCGCGTCAGGTGACGGATGCGGACTTCAGCCGCTTCGACTGGATTCTGGCCATGGACCGGGACAATCTGGCAGCCCTGCGCCGCAAAAACAGTGGCCGGGGCCCGGCGGAACTGCGCCTGTTTCTGGACAATCCGGCCAGGGACGTGCCTGATCCCTACTATGGCGGACCGGATGGGTTCGATCAGGTCTTCCATATGCTTCAGGAAGGCAGTCGGCGTTTTCTAAAGCAGCTGCAAGGCGGCTAGACAGCAATTGATCTGCTCTGGCCGTCATCAATCTGTGGCCCGCAGCAGATAAAGGATCGGCTCCTAATATCAGGGCTGATCCGCATGAAACTGGTCTGGTGGGCCTTGGCCCTTGTTCTCATCCTGCTGGGCCTTGCGACCATCGCGTTGCCCATTCCGACGGGCGTTCCGCTTCTGGCAACCGGTGCGGTCATTCTGATCGCCACCAGCCGGACACTCGCACGCGCCCTGCGCAGCCGCAGAAGGCGCTTGCCGCAGCTGAACAGGACATTTCACTGGCTGGAGACCAAAAGCCCAAGGCATCTTGCGAGGATCCTGAAACGGACCCGGCCGCGCCAGCCGCAATCCAGCTCTTGAGGGTCAATTGCGGAACATTGCAAGGAACCGGCAAACCAGCCTGCAAACGCTGCAGGCAAGGCGGTTGACGCCGCGATGCAACCTACGGCCCCAGCGTGTCAGGCGCTCATCCAGCGCCGCATCCGTTGCCCAGGCAGGTGTCCAGCGGAAGAGAGCCCGGTGAACCAGCAGGACGACGAGCAGTGTCAATCCCCAGGACAACAGCGTGTCAGAGGTAAAGTGGCCACCGAACGCCACCCGGTTGAGCGACAGCTGAAAACCGATCGGGGCCCAAACCAGCACAATGCCCCAGCGCCAGGCTTTCGGAGCAACCAGGATCAGCCCGGCCAGCAGCCACATGGCCGCGGAGCCCTCACCGGACACGAAAGAACAGTTCGTGCTGCACCAGTTGCTGGGCACCCAGACCAGCTGGTAGGGCATGTCGCCACCAAACAGATCCACCATGACCGGACGCGGGCGGCCCCAATTGTTCTTCAGGATCAGATTGACCAGAACGCCGGGGCCGAGGATCAGCGACATAAGCAGGAACAAGGGTTTCCTGAGCGGTACCAGCGGGCTCCGGGCGGGCAAAAGCAGCTTTAAGAGCAGAACCGCCACACAAGCGATGGCTATGATGCGGACAAGATAGGGCCCGAGTTCGCGGAAATGGCGCAGGAAGGCAATGTCCTGCGCCCAGAATCCCTGTTCAGGCGTGAAGAACAGGCGGCTAGCCGCAAGATCCACACCCGGAAAGATGAGAAAGAACAGCGACACCGCGATCACATATCCCCCCAGGGACAGGAACGGGTGCTGCGCGATCCAATGGAGCGGGCGGCGAACTGGGGTGGCGGGCGGAGGAGAAGCTGGTCCGTCGGTCATGGGGGCTGTTTATCCGATATCGCCCCGCCGACCAAGCGGTCTGCAAGACAGCTGATCAGTCAGACCGAGGCCCCTTCAGGCTCCTGCCGCTTCTGATGAAACTGCTTGGCATGTTCCAGGACGGTAAAGAGTTTTGCCGGGGACAACGGCTTGGCGATCATGTCCGCAAAACCAGCCGCCCGCATCCGTTTCTCGTCCGCCGTTTCGGCTGCTGCGGTCACTGCAATAAGCGGCACGTCCTGTCCGGCGGCTCCGGAGCGAATGGCCTCGGCAGTCTCCATGCCATCGAGCCCGGGCATGTGCAGATCAAGCAATACGGCATCAAACCTGCCTTCCGCGACCATACGGACGGCCTCTTCACCGCTTTCGGCCTGATCACTTGTGATAGAAAAGGACTCCAGAAGAGCGGCCAGAAGACGCCTGTTGGTGTCGTTGTCGTCAACGATCAGAACATGGAGTCCGGCGGCAGGCTCAGCATTGGCAGCGGCATCGGAACCAGCCACACCCGTTGCCGCAGCCGGCGTCAAGGGCAAGGTCAGCTCGAATTGGCAGCCTGTCCCGGTCTCCGCTTCCGTCTCCGGCATAAGGCGCAGACTTGCCCCAGCTTCGCTGGAAAGCTGCACAGCGCCCCAAAGACCCAGACCCGAACCACCGGTCTTCGCGCGCCCCGTCTTTCCCCTGACGAAGGGTCTGAACAGCTGCTCCCGCTCTGCCGGATCGATACCGGGTCCTGTGTCCGTGATGATCACCCGCGCCTCAGATCCTTCGCGGGATGCGGGAAGCTCCAGCCGGATCGCGACACGACCCGCATCGGTATACTTGATGGCGTTGTCGAGTAGAGCGCCGATAATCCGGCGCAAGGGAGCGGCCTTGGCTGCGTCGACAGGCACGGCGGCATCCGGAACAGTTACGGAAAAACCAAGCCCCTTTGCAGCCGCCGCCGCCTGCAGCAGCCCGCCGGTCTCGGACACGATGACACCGAAATCCGAGGCTCCGGCGCTGATCCCCGCCGACAGTGCCGGGTCCCGCACCAGTTCCCCCGCCATGTCATCCAGCGCGTCGATGCTGCGGACAAGTATCTCCAGCCGCTCAGCCTGCAGCTCCGTCAGACCATCCCGTGCGATCAGCTCCGCGGTCAGTTTCATGGCCGCAAGCGGTGTCCGCAGGTCATGCGCCAGCAGCGCGAGGCGCTCAGTCATGCCAGCGGGCATCTTCCGTTCCGTCATGAAATTTGGGCCCCTTCCGGTACCGTCCTGGACAGATCAGGTCTTGTCAGCCCCGTCTTCGCCCGTCATCTTCAGAGCCGGGCTCTTATCTGGACCAGCCCGGAACGTCTCCATCCGCACCAGACCGGCCCGCCAGCATCATTCCCGGGATCCTGCCAGCCGACAGGTTAGCAAATCAGAAATCCACAACTTCCGAGACCACAATGTCCCAGGAAATTCTTGTTATCGTCCTTCCTGTCTTTGCTCTTATCGGACTTGGATATGCGTTTGCGAGAACAGGAATCCTGAAGGAAAGCAGCGGCGATGCGCTGGGCCAGTTCGTTTATATTGTCGGCATTCCCGCACTGCTGTTCAAGACACTCGCGGTGGTTCAGCTGGGGGACCAGAGCCCCTGGCGCCTCTGGCTCGCCTACTTCAGCGGCGTCGCGATCGCCTGGTTCATTTCCGGCCTGATGATCCGAAAGGTCTTTGGCCGGGATGCGCGCGCTGGCGTGATCGGCGGAATTTCCTCCGTGTTTTCCAACTCCGCCATGGTCGGTTTGCCGCTCATCTCTTCTGTCTATGGAGAAGCGGGACAGGTTCCGCTGCTCATCATCCTGTCCGTGCACCTTCCGGCAATGACCATAGCCATGGCCCTGTTGATGGAGCGCGCTGCCGCTAAGGACGGTATGGCCGAAAAGCCGGAAATTCCAGCCCTCCTCATAAGCGTTTGCAAGAATCTTGCGACGAACCCGATTATCCTTGCCATCGGATCAGCAGTTGTCTGGCGGACCTTCTCCCTGCCGGTATCCGGGGTCTTCGCGGATGTCCTGGGACGGCTCGCCTCAGCGGCTCTGCCGGTCGCCTTGCTGTCTCTGGGAACAAGCATGGTCCGCTATGGCATCCGCGGCAATGTTCTGCCCGGCGTGTTGCTCAGCTTCGTGAAGATCGCGGTGATGCCGGCTCTGGTCTTCAGCCTTTCCGCCTATGTGTTCCAGCTGCCGCCGCTGTGGACGGCGGTTGCGACATTGACGGCAGCATGCCCCACGGGCATCAACGTCTATATTTTTGCCAACCGTTACGGAACCGGGCACGCGATGTCCGCAAATTCGATTACACTCACGACCATAGCAGCAGTTGTCAGCACCGGGATCTGGGTCTATCTGCTCGACCTTTGGCAGATGGGCTGAGGGCTGTTCCCTAGGCGGAAACCAGCTCAGGAGCCACGGCAGTGCCGGAACCTTCTTTGGCCTGACCGCGGACAATCCTGGCGAATTCGGCAAAGGGGACGGGTGTGCTCCAGAGATATCCCTGGCCGTAGGATGCTCCCCATTCTTTTAAGGCGGCAAGCTGGCTCTCGGTTTCGATCCCCTCGGCAACCGTTTTCATGCGCAGCTGCTTCGCCATCGTCAGGATCAGCTGGACAATGACCCGGCGGTCCTCGCTCTCGGCCATGGACATGACAAAGGACCGGTCGATTTTCAGGGTATCAAACGGCATGGTCGCCAGATTGCTGAGACTTGAATAACCGGTACCGAAGTCGTCGATCGCAAAACGGACACCTTCCTCGCGGATCGGAGCAATCTGTTTCTCAACATACCCGGGGCTTTCCATGACCCCGGACTCGGTGATTTCAAGCTCCAGGCGTTCGAGCGGATAACCGCTTTCCCCCAAAATACCGAGCGTACGGTCCGTGAAATAGGGGGACCGCAACTGCACGGGGGCGACATTGACCGCAACCGTCAGGTCAAATCCTTCGTCGATCAGCTCCTTCATCTGAGCAAGGCTGCGCCGCAGGACAAACTCGCCAATCGGTCCCATCATGCCGCATTCCTCGGCAATCGGAATGAACTTGACGGGAGACACACGCCCAAGTTCCGGATGGGTCCAGCGCAGCAGGGCCTCGGCTCCGACCCACTTTCCGCTGATCATGTCGATCTTGGGCTGATAATGGACCTCCAGCTCGGCATTTTCCTCGGCATCCCGCAGGCATTGCTCAATCCGGTTGCGCTCGCGTGCCTCATCCCGGATGCGCTGATCAAACATCATGACCTGATCACGGCCATTCTGCTTTGCCCGGAACATCGCCATATCGGCGCACCGCAGCAGTTCGCTCTCCGACCTTGCATCCTCCGGATAGACAGCGATGCCTATGCTGGCACGGGTCCGCAGACTGAGATGGTCAATCTTGAAAGGGCGGCTGATCCGGGCCAGCAGCAGCTCCGCGAGGCCGGCAAGTTGCTCCCGGTCATCGGTCCCAGGGAGCAGGATGGTGAATTCGTCGCCGGAAAACCGTGCAATGAACGGCTTTGCCCCCGGGCGCCCGTCCATGAATTCATTGAGTGTGGCGGTGATGCGCTCGCCGACCAGCTTGAGAAGCTGGTCGCCAATGGCGTGCCCGAAAGTGTCGTTCACCGCCTTGAACCGGTCGAGATCAAGAAGCAGCAAGCCGCCTCTGGCCTTCGGATTGAACTCGATCAGCTGGGTTGCCGTGTTTTCAAACTTCAGCCGGTTCGGCAATCCGGTGACCGAATCCATGTTCGCCAGATATTCGACGGACTGAATGGTCTTGCTCCAGCTCGTCACCATTGTCCGGACGGCTGTCTGCAGCTCCCCAACCTCGCCCGGCGTATCGGTGGGAATATTCGCATCGAGGTAGCCCTGCGCTGCCTCATTGGCCGTTCGTGTCAGCTGACTGATGCCATGAGTCGACCGGTACATGAGATAGGCCACCAGAGGCAGAAACAGCACGCACATGGCCACAATCAGCAAACTGAACTGGATGATAATTGCTGTCCGGAGACCGAGCAGCTCTTCCTTTGACAACAAGACGGTGACGGCACCAGCAACGGTGCCATCCAGGACCGCAGGCTGAATCAGTTCAACATGGCCGCTGTTCTCGCGGAAGTACGAAGCATTGTTAAAAATCGCCCGCAGCACATCCACATCGATCATTCTTGCCGGAAGTCTGCGCCGGGACCCATCATCGGAGGCAACCAGATGGCCCTCGGGTCCATAGACGCGCGCCGAAACGACGTGCTTTTCCGAAGCCAGCGAGGTCATCATCTGGTCCAGACCCCGGTAGTTGCGCTGAACCAGCTCCCGCGCCGCAACCGGGGCGACGATGACAGTCAGCTGGGAAGCGTGCTCGCGCGCTTCCTCCTCAATCTTTCCGGCTTGGATATAGAATGTGGTCGTGGCGATCAGCAGAGCGAAGACCGTCAGCAGAAGCGCCATGTAGACGGTTGACCGGACGAAGACCCTTTGCAGCAATTTCTGCCATGGAAAGCGGGAAACTGCCGTCAATGCCATCACTCGCCGTCAGAATGCCGGAAGGACTTCTGGACACCAAGCTTCACGGGAACAGGCTTGCGCGTCTCACGCGACTGAAGCCAAGCCATGTAGCCCCGGAGAGCTGTGAGAAACAGAACCGACAAGAAGGCAAAAATGTAGGACATGGTGTCCTCCTCACCCCTGGAGCATCATGCGCTTGGGAGATCGCGCGAAGATGCGGCAACGCCTTGGAATTCATCAACTTTTCTAAGATCTCCCATGTCCGGAGGAAGTTTCACCGGACCAGAGACCTCATGACGAATATAGAATCAAACAAGTATATAATTCTATAATCTCTCAAAATGCAAAACACAGAACATTCAGAAGAGAGTTTAATTCCAAATTAATCATAGATCTGACACTGAGGAACAGAAATAAGAACCGGCCTGCCCGCCATCTCAAGACAATCCAATGGCCGTGAGTAGAGACGGAACGGTCCAGCCCCTTTCCCTCAGCTCCCGCAGGCTGGTGTCCTTTCCCGATTTGGAAAGCTTACGGCCATCCTCACCCAGTATCAGCCGGTGATGCCGGTATTTCGGTTCCGGCAACTCCAGCAGGCGTTGCAGCAGCCGGTGAACGGATGTCGCCGCATAAAGATCCCGCCCGCGCAACACGTCTGTGATGCCCTGACGCTCATCGTCGATGACCACGGAGAGGTGATAACTCGTTGGCGTGTCTTTCCGGGCCAGAACCACATCGCCCCAGGCCGCAGGGTCGGCAGAGATGATCTCCGGCTCATCCCAGTTGGCTGTAAGGCCCCCATCCGCAGCCAGCTCCGAAGGATACTCCCGCCAGATCAGGTCCTTTCCCGCCACCGCCAGCGCCTTGGCCATATCCAGCCGCACCGCATAGGGAGCCTGAGAGGCCGCCCTGTCCACCAGTTCTTCCGGGGGCAACACATCACGGTCGCGGGGATAGAGGGGGGCGCCATCAGGATCTCGCGGCCAGCTGCGCCCGGCCTGCTCTTCAGCTGCGACATGGCGCTTGATTTCCGCGCGGGTCAGATAGCCCCGGTAGACCAGTCCCCGCGCCTCAAGGCTGGCAAGGGCATCTGCATAGTCGGCAAAATGCTCTGATTGCCGGAACACAGGCCGCTCATAGGGCAGCCCCAGCCAATCCAGATCCTCCAACATTTCCGCTTCCAGCTGCGGCGTGCAGCGGGTCTGGTCGATATCTTCGATCCGCACCAGAAACCGTCCGCCCGTTGCCCTGGCTGCCCGCGCGTTGAGCAAGGCAGAGAGGGCATGACCCAAATGCAGATGGCCGTTGGGCGAGGGTGCGAACCGGAAAACGGGAGGGGTCATCAGATCGGAAACCGGGTTGCCAAGGCGGAACGAAGAAAGCGAATTGCTCTTCCGTTTCTAACAGGCGCAGAACATGCGACAAGCCTGTTTGACACAGGACCCTGAGCAGGCTGCACCGTGACCGTGATTGAAACCGAAGACGATCTGGAAAGAGGCCTTGCCGAGCTGGTGGCACTCGACCAGCGACTTGCGCCTCTGGCCAAAAGCCTTGCCCCGTTGCCCCTCCGGCGCCGTCCTGCGGATTTTGCGGGGCTGGCCCATATCGTCACCGGTCAGCTTCTCTCCATTGCCAGCGCTTCGGCGATCTTCGCCAGGCTGGAACAGAAGGTCGTGCCGCTGGACCCGGCGGGGCTTGCCGGGGTAAGCGATGAAGAACTTCTGGCGCTCGGCATGTCCCGGGCCAAGACGGCAACGCTCCGGGCCATGGCCAGCGCCTGCGTGAATGGGCTGGACCCGGCAGATCTCGCCAGCCGTCCCGCAGATGAAGCCCATGCTGAGCTGTGCCGGATCAAGGGGATCGGCCGCTGGACCGCCGACATCTTCCTGCTCTTCTGCGCCGGTCACCCGGATGTCTTTCCAAGCGGCGACCTGGCGCTGCAAGTGGCTGCGGCGGATATCTTCGGTTTGGAGGGACGCCCATCGGTCAAAGAGATGGACAGGATTGCCGAAGCCTGGACGCCCTGGCGAGCCGTCGCCGCCCGGCTTCTGTGGGCACATTACCGCCAGATGAAGCAGGGCAAGGAGGTGCTGCCACTCTGACCGGCATCAGCTCCGGGAGGTTTCTTCCAGAAGGGCGGTAACTGCCCGCTCGATCCGCTCCAGATCCTCTGGCCGCGACAGGCGGTGATCGCCATCCGGGATCAGCGTGAAGGTGACGTCGTCAGAAGGCAGAGCCTCTGCCAGACGCACCGCATGCTGCCAGGGCACATCCGGGTCCTGCGCCCCTTGCAGGATCGTCACCGGGCAACCGGTCTCAAGGCTGCGTCCCAGGATCAGGTGGTTGCGGCCATCCTCGATCAGCTTCCGGGTGATCACATAGGGATCGTCAGAATAGGCTGACGGCTGCTGCCAGCGGCCCTCGCGCAGGATCGTCTCGCGGATCTCGTCGGTAAATCGCTGTTTCCACATCAGCTCCTCGGTGAAATCGGCGGCAGGGGCAATCAGAACAATGCCCTTGATCAAGCCTGTCTCCTTTAGGGCGAGCGCCAGCAGCATGGCGATCCAGCCGCCCATGGAAGAGCCGACCAGCACCGTTGGCCCCTTGCAAAATTGCTCGAAAACAGCTCTGGCATCTTCCAGCCAGTCAGAGACGCAAGCATCTTCGAACGCACCGCCGGACTGGCCGTGGCCGGTGTAGTCGAACCTTGTGCAGGAGCAGCCGCGCCGGGCGGCGAAGGCGGCCAGAGCCTGAGCCTTGCTGCCGCTCATGTCCGACTTGAACCCGGACAGCCAGAACAGCCCAGGACCTTCCCCCTCCTGATGCAGCACTGCGATCTGGCGCTCCGCACCGGGTTTTCCGGCGGTGATGAATTGCGGATCTTGTTCCTGCATATTATGGCTCTGCCGTACTGTCCGTCTGCTCCGGGGTTTCTGGCACAGGCGGAGCGTCCTTGAAAGGGCGAAGCTGATATCCAGACCGGAGCCGCCCCGTGCAGACCAAGTCCAACGCCCCCGTTATCCTGCAGGTCATACCGGATCTGGAAACCGGCGGCGCGGAGCGCACCACAGTAGATGTGGCCGCCGCCATCATCGCTGCGGGCTGGACCGCAATCGTGGTCAGCCAGGGCGGGCGGCTGGTTCAAGAGCTGGAAACCCTTGGCGCCGTCCACATCACCCTGCCGGTGAAATCCAAGAATCCGCTGACGCTCTGGAGCAACGCAGGACGGCTGCAAGAGGTCATCCGGAAGTACAAAGTCAGCCTGGTCCATGCCCGCAGCCGCGCGCCTGCCTGGTCGGCGCTGTGGGCCGCCCGGCGCGAAAAGCTGCCTTTTGTGACCACCTATCACGGCATCTACAATCAATCGAACGCCCTCAAGGGCTTCTATAATTCGGTCATGGCCCGCGGTGACCGGGTGATTGCAAACTCCCACTACACCGCAGGCCTGATCATCGACCGGCATCCGTTTGCCCGTGACAGGACCGTCGTCATTCACCGAGGCTCAGACCTGAAGAGCCTCGCACCTGCTTCCATCAGCGCGGAGCGGAAAGCGGCACTCGCCAACGCCTGGGGGCTGGATAGCGCCCGACCCATGTTGCTCAATCTGGCCCGCCTGACCGCCTGGAAGGGCCAGGGCGTGATCGTTGAAGCCATGGCGAAGCTGAAGCAGGCGGGCGACACCCGCACCGTTGCCGTGCTGGCCGGAGATGCTCAGGGGCGTGAGAGCTATCTTGCCGGTCTGAAAGGCCAGATCGCAACGTTGGGGCTGGAGGATCAGGTGCTGCTGCCCGGCCACTGCGCAGATGTTCCGGCGGCCCTGGCGCTTGCGGATGTCTCGGTGGTCGCCTCCATCGAGCCGGAAGCCTTCGGACGAGCCGCCGTGGAAGCGCAGGCAGCCGAAGTGCCGGTCATCGTCAGCGATCTTGGCGCGGTGCCGGAAACCGTTCTGGCACCGCCGGAGGTCTCCGAAGAAAACCGCACCGGCTGGCGGGTTGCTCCCGGCGATGCGGACGCGCTGGCCAAGGCCCTCCGCCACGCTCTGGATCTGCCGCCGGATCAGCGCAGCGCTTTGACAGCTCGCGCCCTTGACCATGTTAGCAAGAGCTTCTCCGTGGAGGCCATGTGCGCGGCGACGCTGGATGTCTACCGGGCGCTCTTGGGGTGAGCGGAACACTCACGAGATTGAGGACAAACCAGTCTAGTTAGCAGGTCATCCCGGTTTGGTGCCTCAGCACCAAGACCGGGATCCAGTATTCCGTGGAAGCACTTCTTGGAAAAGATTGTTACTTCAAAAGGTTACTGGATCCCTGCCTTCGCAGGGATGACACCCAACTCTTCGCGATCTGACGCCTTCAAGCGCAACTGGGTCGTGGTCAGCGGTTTCGTGAGCGGGCCGTTCAATCTTCCAACACCGGACAGGCTCCAAACGGAAGAACGAAACAGGCTCTCCCGCTCACTCCCTCAATAGGCCACAAAGGCCTCTCGCTCTTCCTCCAGGGGATAGGCTTCTTCCACCAGGTAAGGGCCGCCGCCGACGCTTTCGCGGGCGGAGAAGAGCACAAACCGGGCTGCGATGAAGGGAGCTGCCTGGAAGCCACCCCGTTCCATCAGCCAGCGCGCCACGTCCTCGTTGGTTGAAGTCCGGCAGCGCGCCAGGGTCACATGGGGCGTGAACTTGCGTTTGTCGCCGGGAAGATGGAGCCGCTGACACAAGCGTTCCTGCTCGGCCTGCAATTCGATCAAGGCCGGTGTGGGAGCGACACGGGCGAAGACCGCGTGCGGCTTGCCGTTGCCGAAGGAGCCAAGACCGTCGAGCCGGACCTCCACAGGCTTGCGCCGCACACGGTCGAGCCCGGCAGCCAGCTCATCGGCTGCCCGGTCATCGATGTCTCCTATGAAGCGCAAGGTGATGTGATAGTTTTCCGGATCGATCCATCGGGAGCCCCGGAGGCCTCCCCGGAGCAAAGAAAGCATGAGACCCGTCTGGGCCGGAATCTCAAGACCTGTAAACAGTCGCGGCATTGATCTGCCCTCCGCTGTTCCCGATCAGTCCATGAGGAATCAACTCGGGACTCAGCGCAAGGCAAATCTGCAAGCCATTGTTTTTGCTAACAGACAAAAATGCTGCAGTGCGTCATGAGCCCAAAACCGCTCAAAATGCGCGAAAGTGATTCTCTTTTTTGAATGAGGCTCGTCCGAAGGTTTGAACGTCTCCGGACGAGCCAATTACGATCCTTACGGGCAGGGGTTGCCGCGCAGCTGATGGATCTCGTCGATGCGCTTCAGAACGTCCTCGGACAGGGTCAGGTCGGCGGCATCCAGATCGACTTCCAGCTGCTCGCGCTTGGTCGCGCCGAGAATGACGGAGGTCACGAAGCTGCGGGACTGGGCGAAGGCAAGCGCCATCATGGCCGGGTCGAGACCTGCGTCCTTTGCCAGATCGACATAGTCATTGATCGCTTCGGATGCGCCCGGCGCTTCATAGCGCTGCATCATGTTGAAAAGCGTCTTGCGCGCGCCCTGCGGCAAGGCGCCATCCCGGTATTTGCCGGTGAGATAGCCCTGAGCCAGCGCCGAATA
The DNA here is from genome assembly GCF_014842915.1 of Roseibium litorale. Taxonomy (GTDB): domain Bacteria; phylum Pseudomonadota; class Alphaproteobacteria; order Rhizobiales; family Stappiaceae; genus Roseibium; species Roseibium litorale. The sequence goes on from NZ_JACYXI010000006.1 coordinate 168,724, forward strand.
GGCCAGAAGGCCCACATCTTCCCGGATCGCGACTTCCGCCAGCGCGGTTTCAAAGGTGCGGTTGACCAGCGAATAGGCGTTCTGGATCGAGGCAACGCGGGGCAGGCCGCGCATGTCAGACGCCTTCAGATACTGCATGGTGCCCCAGGCGGACTCGTTGGAAATGCCCACATGGCGGACCTTGCCGGCCTTCACCAGATCATTCAGCACTTCCAGCGTGCTTTCGATGGAGTTCTCGTCCTCTGCAGGCTCCGGATCATTCCAGCGGGTCGGGTTCGCACCGAAGCCGGTGGTGTTCCGGTCCGGCCAATGCACCTGATAGAGATCGACATAGTCGGTCTGGAGATTGCGCAGGCTCTGGTCGATGGCCTCTTCGATCTGAGCACGGGTCAGACGGCTTTGGGAACCATCCTTGCGGAACCAGGTCGCGTCCGAACGGCCAACCACCTTGGTTGCCAGCACGATCTTGTCGCGGGTGCCGCGCTCTTTCATCCAGGTGCCGATGATCCGCTCGGTCCTTCCTTGCGTCTCCGGATTACGCGGGATCGGGTAAAGCTCTGCCGTGTCGAAGAAATTGACACCGCGGTCCAGCGCCAGATCCATCTGCGCATGGCCTTCGGCTTCCGTGTTCTGCTCGCCCCAGGTCATGGTGCCAAGGCACAGGGAGCTGACATTCAGACCGGTACGGCCAAGGGGACGGTAATCCATGGACGGATCCTCTCTTGTTCGGGGCCCCGGCACCAGGGCCAAGAGCACATGATTTTGGCAGGACAGGCCGCGCCGTCAGGAGGCAGAGGCCTGTTTCAGGAGGGTTTCAACGATGGGTAGCATATTGCGCACCATGACGGAAACACCCTCCGCATTCGGATGCATTCCATCCGCAAGATTGAGCGATGGGTCGAGCGCTATCCCTTCAAGGAAAAAGGGGTAAAGCAGCGCGTCATGCGCCTTGGCGACCTCCGGGAAGATCCGGTCGAAGGCCTCCGCATAGTCGTCGCCGAGATTGCGCTGCGCCATCATGCCGGCAATCAGCACTGCTACGCCACGCTCCTTCAGGCGGCTGACGATGGTGCCGATGTTCTCGCGGGTCTTCTCCGGCGGAATGGCCCGGAGCATGTCGTTGGCGCCCAGCTCAACGATCACCGCATCGGCATCCGGTCCAACGGACCAGTCGAGACGGGACAGCCCGCCGCTGGAGGTGTCGCCGGACACGCCCGCATTCACGACCTCAACGTCGTAGCCCTTTTCCTTCAAGGCCTGCTGCAATTGCTCGGGAAAGCCTTCGCCAGCCCCCAGCAGATATCCCGCGGACAGGCTATCCCCCAGGACGACGAGCTTGAGCGGATCGGCCACGGCAGGCAGGGAGAGGAGGAGGAAGGACGCCAGAGCGGCGACAAGCTGATACAATTTGAGGCGCATGACGGTCTGGATCTTGATGCTTTCTGGTCCCATATGGTCGCAGAAGCGCAAAAGACAAGGAAGCCCAAGGATCTTCACGCTCCAACAGGGCAGAAATTTCATCACACCGGTTTCCGGTACGCACCCTACGGCAGGCAGTATGACGGCACTTTCCGCGATCGCTCTCCAGAATGTCCATCTCAGCCTCGGTGAGGGCGCCGGAAGGGTTCATATCCTCAAGGGCATTGATCTTGAAATCGCGCAAGGCACGGCGGTTGGCCTGATCGGCCCGTCCGGATCGGGCAAGTCCACGCTGCTGATGGTCATGGCCGGACTGGAGCGGGCGGACAAGGGCAGCGTGCGGGTGGCCGGAACGGATCTGTCTCCGTTGAGCGAAGACGGTCTTGCCCGCTTCCGCGGCCAGAATGTCGGCATCATCTTTCAGTCGTTCCACCTTGTTCCCAACATGACGGCCCTTGAAAACGTTGCGGTTCCGCTGGAACTGGCAGGAGACCGGGATGCCTTTTCCAAGGCGGCCCGCGAACTGGAAGCCGTGGGCCTTGCCCATCGCCTGCACCATTATCCGGCGCAGATGTCCGGCGGTGAACAGCAGCGCGTGGCCGTGGCGCGGGCGCTTGTGGTGGAACCGAAGATCCTCATTGCGGACGAGCCGACCGGCAACCTGGACGAAAGCACCGGCAACCAGATCGTGGAACTGATGTTTGCCGCCCAAAAGGCGCGGAACATGACCCTTGTGCTGGTGACCCATGATCCGGCACTGGCGCGCCGTTGCGACCGGATGATCCGTGTCAGATCGGGTGAAATCGAACCTGAGGTTCATACGGCAACAAGCAAAGCCGCAGAAGAGGTATCCGCATGACGGCGGGCGGTGTGTCCCACGGTCCCGGTTTTGCTCTGGCGGTTCGTTTTGCCCTGCGTGAGCTGCGCGGCGGGTTGAAGGGGTTTTACATCTTCATCGCGTGCATTGCGCTTGGCGTGGCCGCCATTGCGGGTGTGACCTCTGTCTCCCGCGCTCTGACCGAAGGCATTTCATCCGAAGGCCAGTCCATTCTTGGCGGTGACCTCGCCTTCTCGCTGGTGCTTCGGGACGTGGGGCCGGAGGAGAAAGCCTATATCGAAAGCCTCGGGAGCGTTTCGAAGGCGATCACCTTGCGGGCGATGGCCCGCACGATCGACAATTCGGACCAGACCGTCGTCGAGCTGAAGACCATCGACGACGCCTATCCGCTTTACGGCAGCCTTCAGCTGGAAGGCGGCGGCGATGTTGCAACCGCGCTTCAGAAGACAGATGGGGAATGGGGCGCGGTCGCAGAACCTGCCCTGCTGTCACGGCTGAACCTTTCCAAGGGGGATACGCTTTCCCTTGGCCGCACGAAGGTTCGAATCACCGGAGTTATTGCCAAGGAACCGGACAAGCTGGCCGGAGGGATGGAATTCGGTCCCCGGCTGATGATTTCCGAAGCGGCTCTCAATGACACCGGCCTGGTCCAGCCTGGCAGTCTGGCGCAGTGGAACTACCGCGTCCGGCTTGCAACGCCGGTCACTGATGATGCGCTGAAAACACTCATCGAAAAGGCAGAAGAAGCGCATCCCAAGGCCGGATGGCGTATCCGCTCCCGCGTTAATGCCGCACCTGGCCTGCAGCGGAACATCGATCGCTTCGCGCAGTTCCTGACCCTTGTAGGGCTGACAGCCTTGGTGGTCGGCGGGGTTGGCGTTGCCAACGCCATCCGCGCCTTTCTGGAAACCAAGCGCGAGGTCATTGCCAGCTTCAAATGCCTTGGCGCCACCGGCGGCTTCGTCTTCCAGATCTATCTGGTGCAGATGCTGTGCCTGGCGGCCATCGGCATTGCCATCGGTCTCGTCGCCGGGGCCATCATTCCCTTTGCCGCCGCGGCGGCCCTTTCCGGCGTCCTGCCGGTCGCGCTCCAAACCGGCCTCTACCCGGCGGAGCTGGGCCTTGGGCTGCTCTACGGGTTTCTCACCGCTCTTGCCTTTGCGCTCTGGCCCCTGGGCCGTGCCCATGATGTTCCGCCGACGGCCCTGTTCCGAGACATTGTCTCCGGCGGCCCGCGCCTGCCGCGCAAGCGTTATCTGGCTGCGACAGCAGCCATGACGGCGGCGCTTTGCGCGATCGCCCTGATCCTGGCCTATGATCAGCGTATTGCGCTGATTTACATCGCCGCTTCCGCCATTGCCTTCCTGCTGCTGGTGGCGGTTGCCCGCGCAATCATGACAACGGCCCGGAGACTTCCCGCGCAGAAATCGACGGAGCTGCGGCTTGCAATTGCCAACATCCACCGCCCCGGCGCCCTGACACCGTCCGTGGTCCTGTCGCTCGGACTGGGGCTGTCGCTGCTGGTGGCCATCGCCTTAATCGACGGCAATCTGCGCCGGGAACTCACCTCGACAATCGCGGAGGAAGCGCCGAGCTTCTTCTTCCTGGACATCCAGAACAGCGAGCGGGATGCCTTCCAGACCCTCGTCTCGAAGGAGACCACCGGCACAAAGCTGGTGAGCGTACCCATGCTGCGCGGAAGGCTGGTCAGCCTGAAAGGCGTGCCGGTGGAACAGATCCAGGCGCCGCCCAACTCTGCCTGGATCCTGCGCGGCGACCGCGGCATCACCTATGAGGACAAGCTGCCGGAGAACTCCACGCTGGTAACCGGGGACTGGTGGCCGGAGGGCTATTCCGGCAAGCCGCTCGTGTCCTTTGAGGATGAAGCGGCCCGCGACCTTGACCTCAAGATCGGCGACGAGGTGACGGTCAATGTTCTGGGCCGGGAAATCACCGCCGAGATCGCCAACACACGAAAGGTGGAATGGCGGTCGCTTTCGATCAATTTCGTCATGGTGTTCTCGCCGAACACCTTCGCCGGGGCACCACACGCAAATTTGATGACCGTCGCCTGGGATCAGGATGTGCCAGCCGAAACCGAACTGGACCTTCTGCGCAAGGTGGCCAATGCCTTCCCGACGGTGACGGCGATCCGGGTGAAGGATGCGATTTCACAAGTCAATGATCTGGTGGAACAGCTCGCCTGGGCGATCCGGGGCGCGTCCTCCATCACGCTGATCGCCAGTGTTCTGGTGCTGGCCGGGGCGCTGGCCGCCGGTCACCGCAACCGGATCTATGATGCCGTAATCCTGAAGACTCTGGGAGCAACACGGCGCAGACTGATGATCGCTTACGGGCTGGAATACGCCATTCTCGGGCTTTCCACCGCGGTCTTCGCCCTGGTTGCCGGTGGGCTCGCCGCCTGGTTTGTGACGACGCAAGTGATGAACGGCAGCTTCGCCCTTCTGCCCTTCACGGCGGTCGGAGCAGCCCTGATCGCGCTGGTGCTGACGGTCAGCTTCGGACTGATCGGCACCTGGAAAGTGCTCGGTGAGAAACCCGCACCTGTGCTTCGCAACCTTTAATGGTATTCACAAACAAGTGATCAAGGACAAGACGCCCGGAAAACCTGACCAGATTGTAATGGTTTTTTCGCCCGGGCCATCTTGTTATGCGTCTCCGGCTCGCCCATATTTCGAGCGAGGTACACGGCTGGAAACAGCCAGCAATTTGTCACAAGGGGAATGAAGCGAATGTCGACCTTTAACCGAAATTCGAATTCGGCTTATTCGGTGGCCGGCTCGCATGCCGATGCAACCATCGATCAGGGCCTGCGCAGCTATATGCTGGGCGTCTATAACTACATGACGTTCGGTCTGGCCCTGACCGGCCTGTTTGCGCTTGGCACCATCTTCCTGGCGACCACCACGGATCCGAACCAGGCTGCCGCCCAGATGGGCAACGGCGTAATGCTGACATCGCTTGGTGTTGCTCTTTACGGAAGCCCGCTGAAGTGGGTGGTAATGCTGGCTCCGCTCGGCGCCGTCATGTTCCTGTCCTTCCGCATTCAGGCGATGAGCGCGTCTGCTGCCAAGACCACTTTCATGGTCTACGCAGCGATCATGGGCCTGTCCCTGTCCTCGATCTTCCTGGTCTACACTGGCGGATCGATTGCCCGGGTGTTCTTCATCACCGCGGCTTCCTTCGGTGCGCTTAGTCTGTTCGGCTACACCACCAAGAAGGACCTGTCCGCGATGGGCTCGTTCCTGTTCATGGGCCTGATCGGCATCATCATCGCCTCGCTCGTGAACCTGTTCCTGGCGTCTTCCGCCCTGCAGTTCGCGATCTCGGTGATCGGTGTTCTGGTGTTTGCCGGCCTGACCGCCTACGACACCCAGCAGATCAAGGAAATGTACTACGAGGGCGACAGCGGCGAAGTGGCTGCCAAGAAGTCCATCATGGGTGCGCTGCGCCTGTATCTGGACTTCATCAACCTCTTCATCATGCTGCTGCAGCTCTTCGGCGACCGCAAGTAATCTGCAGCTCTGACAGCTCACTGAAACTTCAAAGCCCGGCCATGAGCCGGGCTTTTTTTGGCCCAAGTGATTGCTGCTGCGCTTGGGGGGAATAAAGCACTTACCCCGCAGCCTGACGCTGGCCCTGGCACCGATTGTGCCGGAACAGACTTTTAAGCCCAGCCGCTCAGACACACCCTCGCCGGGGGACGCGGGGAAGACGATGGCCCTTGGCTTGAGTGCCCGGTACCCTTCAAGCCTGACGGGCTTCAGCAGCAAGTTCAGCACAGCCGGTCTTGAGCAAGTCCAGAACATGTGGCGCGAAGCTGTTCCAGATATCCAGCCGGTAGCTATCGGCGGCGTCTTTCCACAAGACGACGGTTGTTCCGTCAAACATTGTGCGGCGCCCCTCGCCTGCGGGAATGGCCTCCACGTCCCGGGCACAGCCGATGCTCAGCAGGTCGGAGGCCTGTGCGCCTTCAATCACCAGGCTGACCTCGCGACCGGAAATATCCACCAGGCTGTGAGGATGGTCCGGATAGATCGCCGCAAAGGCTTCGAGAAGCCTCTGAACCGCAGCCATGGGCGTGTTGAGCGTCCATTCATCCGGGCCCAGGCGGATGGCACGGATATCATGCTCTTCGGCACGCTGGCCGATCCGCTCCGGCAGAGCGAACCCCAGGACCCTGGCAAAGGGGGTCAGATCCCCTCTGGCCCGCAGAGACAGCCGCCCACGGGGTTCAGCAAGGGACACCTCGACCGCGGGTGATGTTGCAAGCACGCCGGGATGACGGGAAGAAAGGGTCGTGGTCATCATCATCTCCTGCTCAGATCTTGAGGCGTGCGTTTTCGGGATCAACGAAGACGGTGCTGGTGATCTGCGCCGCAATGGTTCTGTCCGGCATCGGGATATAGACGGTCTCGCCCATCCGCTCGTGCCCCCCTGCCACCAGGGCCAGAGCAATGGGCCGCCCCACCGCATCCGAGTGGTAGGACGAGGTGACATGCCCGGCCATTGTCATGGGAATGGGCTGGTTGGGGTCGAAGACGATCTGCGCGCCCTCTTCCAGCCGCGACCGGTCTTCCGTCAGCAGGCCGACCAGCTGCTTGCGCCCGGGCGCGACCAGATCGGGACGGGCCATGCCGCGCATGCCCACGAAGTCCCGCTTCTTGGTGCCTACGGCCCAGGACAGCCCAGCGTCGCCTGGCGTCACGGTGCCATCCGTGTCCTGGCCAACGATGATGTAGCCCTTTTCGGCGCGCAGAACATGCATGGTTTCCGTGCCATAGGCGGTGATGCCCAAGGGCTGGCCCACCTCCCAGAGCACGTCCCAAAGGGCACGACCCAGGTAAGCCGGGACGTTGACCTCAAAGCCGATCTCACCGGTGAAGCTGACCCGGAACAAGCGCGCGGGCATGCCCGCTACCGTGCATTCGACGCAGGACATATGCGGGAAAGCCTCTTCCGTCAGGGTCACACCTTCTACCAAGGGGGCCAGAAGCTTCGCGGCATCCGGGCCGTTCAACGCGATGGTCGACCATTGCTCGGTTGTCGAGGTCAGCCAGACCTGCAAATCGGGCCATTCGGTCTGGAGGTAATCCTCCATCATGTTGAGAACCCGCGCGGCACCGCCGGTGGTGGTGGTGACATGGAACCTGTCCTGAGCCATGCGGCCGATCACACCATCGTCGCGGATATGCCCGTCTTCCCCGAGCAGCAGGCCGTAACGGCAGCGTCCCGGCATCAACTTGGTCCAGGGGTTGGTGTACATGCGGTTCATGAATTCCGCGGCATCCGGCCCGACCACTTCGATCTTTCCGAGGGTCGAGGCGTCGAAGATGCCCACACCCGCGCGTGTGGCCCGGCATTCCCGCAGCACCGCGGCATCCATATCCTCCCCTGCCTTGGGGAAGTACCAGGCCCGGCGCCATTGGCCGACAGGCTCGAAGACAGCGCCGTTTTCCTCGGCCCAGCTGTCGATATTGGTCTTCCGGGTCACCTCGAAATGGCTGCCCCGGTGATAACCGCAAAATGTGCCGAATGTTGTCGGCGTGTAAGGGGGCCGGAAAGTGGTCAGTCCCACTTTCGGCGCTTCCTTGCCCAGCGCTTCCGCGGCAATGTTCAGTCCGTTGATGTTGGACAGCTTGCCCTGGTCGGTTGCCATGCCGTTGGTGGTGTAGCGCTTGACATGCTCGATCGAGCGCATGCCTTCCTTCACCGCCAGCCGCAAATCCTTGGCGGTCACGTCATTCTGGAAATCGACGAAAGACTTGTTCTTGCCGGCATCGCGGCGGGTTGGCAGTTCCGTGTGGGACACGCCGGTTCCGGTACGGTCGTTCTCCACACGGACCGGGGCAGCGTCAACGGACCGACCCAGAGCGGCGGCGGCCTCCCGGCCTCTTTCAAGACCATCCGCCAAGGCGGCCTCGATGCCCCACAGCCCCCGGCCAGCGCCAGCTATGCCGCAGTTCTCCTGGGTAAAGCCCGGCAGGAACGTGTTCTGGTTCTCGTCCCAGGCAAGTTTGCCCTGCGTGTGAGAGAACAGATGCAGCGACGGGGTCCAGCCTCCGCTCATCAGCAAGCAATCGCAGGCATACCGGGTTTCAGGCCCTGTCTTGCCATCCTTGACTACGGCGAGAGTGATTGAGGAAATCCGCAAGCGGCCCGAGGTTGTCGTCGCGGTGTGCGACAGGAGGACCGGGATACCCCGCTTCCCGGCTTCGGCGATGAGATCACCCCGCACAGCGGGCCGGGTATCTGCGATGGCCGCCACTTTCGCCCCGGCGTCCTCCAGATCGAAAGCCGCGTACCAGGCGCTGTCATGACTGGTGAGCACCACCGGCCGGTGCCCGGCCTTGACCCCATAGCGGTTCAAATAGGTCTGGGCGGCGCCTGCCAGCATCACGCCGGGACGGTCGTTGCCGTGGAACACCAGGGGCTTTTCCAGGGCACCCTGGGCCAGAACCACCCGCTTGGCGCGGACACGCCACAGCCGTTCACGCGGCATATCCTTGGGCAGGACATCCAGATGATCCGTCAGCTTTTCGCACAAGCCGACCATGTTTTGGTGGTAGTAGCCGATGGCCGTGGTGCGGGTCATGATCCGGACGCCCTTGGCCTTCAGCCCCGCCAGTTCGGCAGCCAGCCAGTCCCACGCCTGCTGACCGTTGATCTGTGCCTGAGGCTCGGACAGAAGCGTGCCACCAGCTTCGGCATTCTCGTCCACAAGCACGACGCGCAGACCTGCCTCAGCTCCAACACGGGCGGCAGCCAGACCTGCGGGCCCAGAGCCGACCACCAGCAGGTCGCAATGCAGATAACGCGATGCATAGGTGTCCGGATCCGGCTCAGACGGGGAAACGCCCATGCCAGCCGCCGCTCTGATGAAAGGCTCATAGACCTTGTGCCAGAACGCCTTCGGCCACATGAAGGTCTTGTAGTAGAACCCGGCGGAAAACAGCATGTAAGCCGCGTCATTCACCGCGCCGATGTCGAATTTCAGGCTGGGATATTTGTTCTGGGACGTGACCGTCAGCCCTTTCCAGATCTCCTGCACTGTGGCACGGGTGTTGGGCTCATACCGGCCAGCACCCCGGCTGGTTCCGACAATCGCGTTCGGCTCCTCAGAGCCGGCCGAGAGGATGCCGCGCGGACGGTGATACTTGAAGGACCGGCCCACCAGATGGACCCCATTGGCCAACAAGGCCGAGGCGATGGTATCGCCTTCCAGGCCGGAATACTCCTTCCCGTCAAAGGTAAACCGCACCCGGCGGCCGGAATTGATCCGGCCACGGCCTGCAACACGGAACTGGCTCATTTCTGATCCCCCCCTTCAACGGGAAGCTCCGGGCGGGGTTCCCCTGCCTTGTAGGTGGTCAGGAACTGATCGGTGACCGTGTGGCGCAGAGCGTTGAAGAACCGTCCGCAGCCGTGGACATGGCGCCAGCGCTCGGCATGAATGCCCTTCTCGTTGGTCCGGATAAACAGATAGGCTTCCCACTCCTCGTCGGTTTGGCTCGACGGCAGATCGGGACGGGCGATATGCGCCTGTCCGGCGTGAACGAATTCCACTTCCGGCAGGGTTTCCTCGCAGTAGGGGCAATGGATCAAGAGCATAAAAATATCCTCAGTGCGCCACGGCCGCTGCCGCGGCCTCGTCGATCAGGCGGCCAGTGCGGAAGCGTTCCAGCGTGAAGGGAGCGTTGATCGGATGAGGTTCATCCTTCGCGATCATCCAGGCGAAGGTGTGCGCTGCGCCCGGCGTGGCCTTGAAGCCGCCGGTGCCCCAGCCGCAATTCACATAGAGCCCGGGAACCGGGGTCTTGGAGATGATTGCGGACCGGTCCGGGGTGACATCAACAATGCCGCCCCATTTCCGCAGCATGCGGACCCGGCTGAAAATCGGGAAGATCTCGGTGATCGCCGCAAGGGTGTGTTCGATCAGGGGCAGCCCGCCCCGCTGGGAGTAGGACGTGTACTGGTCCGTGCCGGAACCGATCACCAGTTCCCCCTTGTCGGACTGGCTGATATAGGCGTGGACAGCGTTCGACATGACCACACAAGGGAAGACCGGCTTCAATGGCTCGGACACCAGGGCCTGAAGCGGAAAGCTCTCCAGAGGCAGGCGGACCCCAGCGGTCTCCATCACAGTGGTCGTGTGACCGGCGACGGAAACACCGATCTTCTTGCACTTGATGAAGCCCTTGGCGGTCTCCACGCCCTCGACGGCGCCATGGGCATCCCGCCGGATGGCCAGAACCGGGCAGTTCTGGATGATGTCGACCCCACGCGAAGACGCACTGCGCGCGTAGCCCCAGGCCACCGCATCGTGACGGGCCGTGCCGGCACGTTCCTGCAAGGCGCCGCCCATGACCGGATAACGGGCAGCCGGAGACAGATCCAGAGGCGGGCAGAATTCCTTGCATTCTTCCCTGGTGAGCCAGCGGTTGTCCACGCCGTTCAGGCGGTTGGAATGGACGTGGCGCTTGAAACTTTGAACATCATGGGCCGTGTGGGCCAGCATGAGGCAGCCGCGTCGGGAGTACATGACGTTGTAGTTCAGGTCCTGACTGAGACCTTCCCACAGATCCACCGCATGGTCGTAGAGCCGGACGCTCTCGTCATAGAGGTAATTCGAGCGGATGATTGTGGTATTGCGGCCTGTGTTGCCGCCGCCGAGCCACCCCTTGTCGATCACTGCCACATTGGTGATGCCGTGCTGCTTGGCGAGGTAATGCGCGGCCCCCAGGCCATGCCCGCCGGCGCCAATGATAACCACGTCATACTCGGCCTTGGGCTGGCTGTCGGGCCACTGCTCGGTCCAGTTCTTGTGGCCGGAAAGAGCATTTCTCAGGAGTGAAAAGGCATTGAAACGGGTCATCGGGCATACCGCGCGCACTGGAAAACTTGGCGGAAGTGTAATTTTGAGCCATGGTGGCCCGGAGGAAGATTTGCGCCAGTTTGTTTGAAGGTTTGCGCCATGGCCGAAGACAGGATTCCGCAACGGAAGAGGCTTCGTGTCGCATTCCTGCTCGCGGACCGGTTCACCCTGTCGGCCTTCGCCAATTTCGTCGATGTTCTGCGCCTTGCCGCCGATGAGGCCGACAAGTCCCGGCAGATCCTGTGCGAATGGACGGTGATTTCCAGCGACATGGCGCCCATCCGGTCAAGCTGCGGCGTCCGGCTTCAACCGGACATCCGCCCCCGGAATGCGGGACACTATGATTATATTGTCGTGGTAGGCGGGTTGATCGGGGATCAGAGCGCCCTTAGCCCAGACATGACAGCCTTCCTGAAAGCCCGGGCTCAGGCGGGCACGCCGCTGGTCGGGCTCTGCACCGGCGTTTTCATCCTCTATGAGGAGGGGCTGCTCGAAGGCTACCGCTGCTGTGTAAGCTGGTTTCACCACCAGGACTTTATCGACCGCTTTGAAATGGCGCCTCCGGTTGCCGACCAGCTCTTCGTCGTGGACCGGGACAGGCTGACCTGCTCAGGAGGTCATGGGACCTCGCATCTGGCAGCCTACCTGGTTCAGCGCCACATTGGCGCGCCCGCGGCAGCCAAGAGCCTGAACATCATGATGATCGACTCGGCACTCAGCGGCGAGCGCCCGCAGCCCGGCCAGCACCTGGCCCGCCACGCGAAAGACCCTCTGGTGAAACGGGCAATCCTGCGGATGCAGCAATATATCGAGTTCCCCAAAACCATAGAGGAGCTGAGCGGGGATCTGGAAGTTGCCCGCCGGACGCTGGAACGCAGATTCACCGCGGATCTGGGTCTATCTCCCCAGAAGATCTATCTGGAATTGCGTCTCGACCGGGCCATTGCACGGCTCCGAAATTCAGAGGAGACGATTGCCGAAATCGCTCTTTCCTGCGGCTTCTGCGACACACCTCATCTGTCCCGCGTCATGAAGGCGGAACGGGGCATGACTCCCGCCCAATACCGGCGGACGCGGCTGGAGCCTGCCCAACCGGCCGCAAGTGAACCCCCTGTGCCGTCCCCGGATGCGGATGCGCCTGGCGAAACAGGGACGCGTTCCTCCCTCTGATCAGCCAAGCCCTTCCAGCAGCGTGCGGCGGACCTCCTGCGGCGTATTTTCATATCTGCGGCGGAACATCCGGCTCAGGTGGGAGGAATCGCAAAAGCCGCAATCCACCGCGATCTGAGCAATGGACTTGTCCGTCGTTTCCACCAGATGGCGGGCAAAGGTGAGGCGGATCCGCAGGAAAGCGGCTTGCGGAGAGATCCCGAGGGCGGAGCTGAAATGCCGTTCAATCTGGCGTTTGCCGATCCCCATCCGCTTGGCGATCTCTTTCACCGTAAGGGGAAAATCGATGTTCTGCTGCATGATCAGCAAGGCACGGCGCACCAAGGGGTCCTGCGTCTTCAGATCGAGCGTGACGCCGGGCTGCGGTTTCTCGGGCAAATAAAGATCGTCGATAATCATGATGTGCAGGCTTTTGCTCGCCTGCGCCCGTCCGATGTGTTTTTCCACCAGATAGGCCGCCAGATGCGCCGAACTTGCGCCGCCGGAACAGGTCAGCCGGTTCCCGTCCACGATGAAGATCTGGTCCGCGACCGGATCAAGCCCGTCAAACTGCTCCAGAAAATCAGCATGGTGGAACCAGCTGACACAGCAGCGGTGGCCATCCAGCAAGCCGATCTGGTGTAAAAAGAAGGCCCCCGTGCAAACCCCGACCAGCGGGACCCCCGCATCCGCAGCTTGTCGCAAATATTTCGTATAGGCAGCCCCCAGACTTGGGGTTTCATCCATCAGGCCGCCAACCACGACGATGTAATCGAACTTGGCCGGGTCCCCCAGCCGCTCCTTCGGCTGGACAGTCACGCCGGAGCTTGAGGGAACCGCATCCATGGTGTCGGAGAGGATGGCCCAATCGCACAGGATCGGGCGGCTCCGGTCTCCTTCATCCGCCGCGAGCCGCAGAACGTCAACAAAGTTCGCGAAAGCGCAGAGCGTAAACCGCTTCGCCAGAATGAACCCGACCGTCAGCCGCGGCCTTTGAACCGGGGCTGGCGCCTTGTTAGTCCGCAGCCCCGCTCCGCTCCGGTGTCCTTCGGCAACAGACGTCATCGCCCTCTCCTCCGGTGGAAAGGCCACCTGCGGTTCCATTGTCGTAGGTGTCATCCAAGAATGACGCAATCATTCTGTCAATTCCAAATTGAACCAACAATGCTCGTCCATCTCGCCCGCATGACCGGGCAAACGGATCCATGAGGTGGAGTGAGCCATGTCCGCATTTCCCAGCAAGGCAAAGGTGGTCATCGTCGGCCTCGGCGGCATCGTAGGGGCATCGGTCGCCCACCATCTGATCGCCCGCGGATGGGACGGGATCGTCGGCATCGACAAGTCCGGCGTTCCGACCGACATCGGTTCGACGGCCCACGCGTCCGACTTCTGCTATGCGACCAGCCACGACTTCCTGAGCTGCTGGACCACGCTCTATTCCATGGATTTCTATGAAAAGATGGGTCACTACGCGCGCATCGGCGGCCTTGAAATTGCCCGCACCGGTGACGATGCCCGCATGGAAGAACTGAAGCGCAAGGTTGCCTCGGGCAAGGCCTTCGGGACTCGGGCGACACTGATAAGCGCCGCGGAAGCCAAGGAAAAATTCCCGCTCCTGGAAGAAGACCTGGTGCAGGGCGCCCTCTGGGACCCGGACGCAGGTCTGGTGATACCCCGCTCGCAAACTGTCGCCGGCAAACTGGTCGATGAGGGCGTGGAAAGCGGCAAGCTCACGTCCATCGCCAACTGCTCCGCCCTGTCTCTCGTGATCGAGGAGGGGCGCATCAAGGGGGTCAACACCACACGCGGCACCATCATGGCCGATCATGTTGTCGTCTGCGCCGGGCTGTGGGGGCGCCTGATTGCCGCGATGGCAGGGGAAGATCTTCCGGTGATGCCCGTGGACCATCCGCTGACCTTCTTCGGCCCCTATGACAAATGGGCAGGCACCGGGGTGGAAATCGGTTTCCCGCTGATGCGCGACCAAGGCAACTCTGCCTATATGCGCGACACCGGCGACCCGAAGACCGCAGAAGGCGGTCAGATCGAGTGGGGCTACTATTACGAGACCGATCCCCGCCTGGTCCATCCGCGCGACCTTCTGGAGAAGGATCAGGCCCGCCTGTCTCCCTCCCAGCGCGATCTGGACCTGGAAGACGTGATTGCACCGCTGGAGCGGGCGGTCGAGCTGACCCCGATCCTGGGAGAACTGGGCTTCAATGAAGGGCATTCCTTCAATGGCCTGCTGCAAACCTCCACGGATGGCGGCCCTTCCATGGGCGAAAGCCAGAAGGTGCGTGGCTTGTGGTACGCCGTCGGGATCTGGGTGAAGGATGGCCCGGGCATGGGGAAACTCATCGCCGACTGGATGACCGATGGCCGCACAGCGATCGACCATCACGCCATCGATTTCTCCCGTTTCAACGCGTTCCAGCTGGACGAAAAATTCATCTGGGACCGTTGCACGGAAACCGCGGCAAAGATCTACAATCCGCCGGTTCACCCCCGCGAGCCCTTCTCTGGTGGCCGGGGCATCCGCCGCTCGCCATTTTACGAGCGGGAAAAGGAACTGGGTGGCCACTTCATGGAACTGGGCGGCTGGGAACGGGCCCACGGCTACGCCGCCAACGAGCACCTGCTGGAGAAATACGCAGACCGCATTCCGGTCCGGGAAAACGAATGGGACAACCGCCACTTCTGGCGTGTCTCCAACGCCGAACACCTGGAACTGAGCGGGAACTGCGGGATCATCAACCTGTCCCACTTCCATATCACCGACATCGAAGGGCCGGATCACGTCGCCATGCTTGAATGGCTTTGCGCGGCCAAGATCGGCGGGGACAACAACATCGGCAAGGGCATCTACACCCACTTCCTCGATGAGGAAGGCATGGTGCGCGCCGATTTCACCGTCATCCGCATGGCAGGCCGGTGCCGCCTGATCAACGGCGCAGACGCAGGTCCGCGCGACTTCCACTACATGCGCCGCGTTGCCCAGGACAAGGGATATGACGTCACCATCACCGACGTGACCGAAAAATACGTCACCATCGGCATCTGGGGACCGAACGCCCGCGAAACCCTGTCCAAAGTTGTCTCCGACCCCGGTGCCCTGTCGAAGGAGAACTTTCCCTTCGCCGCGATCAAGCCCATCACGATTGCCGGAAAGACCGTCACCGCTTTCCGCCTGTCCTATGTCGGAGAGCAGGGATGGGAGCTGCATATGGCCTATGAGGATGGCCTTGCCGTCTGGGATGCCCTGCGTTCCACCGGCGTGATCGCCGTGGGGGTGGAGACCTACGCCAACTCCCGCCGCATGGAGAAATCCCTGCGGCTGCAAAACGCCGATTTGCTGACCGAGTACAATTTGCTGGAAGCCGGTCTGGCCCGGCCCAAGGTCAAGGAAGCCGACTTCTGCGGCAAGGCAAAGCACCTGGAATACAAGGCCCGCGACCACCAGCCAGCCATGCTGTGCACCCTGGTCATGACCTATAACGTGGACAGCAAGGGATGTGCCCGTTACCCGGTGGGAATCATGCCTGTGCTGGACCCAGACACCGGTGAAACGCTGGTCGACGAACTCGGACGGCGGTCCTTCACGACCTCGGTCGCCTATGGCCCCACCATCGGCAAGAACATCGCCCTGGCCTACCTGCCCTGGTCCCATTGCGAGACCGGACGCGTGCTGCAGGTGGAATACTTCGGTGAGACCTTCCCGGTCGAGGTTGCCGCTGTTGGCTATAAGGCCTTGTACGACCCGGAGAATCTTATGCCGCGAAGCTAACCTTAGCGGGTGAAGCGGCGGCTGGTTTGTAGCTTCTTACCCTTGGACAGCCACCAGCAGCCGCTGCCCCAAAATAAACTCCAAAATGAAAACGATCGGCTGTCGCTAAAGTACCGCCAGGTCGTCGCATTGATTCTCCCTCACGAAGTGACAAAACTCTCTAAATTCCGGATTGGATAGACTTCCCGAGCGATCGGCGAAAGGCGTTCCAAGCAAGGAACCAGAAGACGCTTCGGAAAGGCCGCGGTTCACCGAAACGCCCCAGCAGATAACGAGGTATCCGCAAATGCCTTTCTCTCCCGATATCGTGAATCTCGTCCATCGCCGCGAGACTGGTAAAAGCCTGGAAGCCCCTTTCTACACGTCCCAGGAGATCCTTGACCTCGACATGGAGCTGATCTTCGGACGCCACTGGCTGTTCGTAGCCGTTGAGCCTCAGCTGCCGGAGCCTGGCGACTGCATCACCGTGGA
Source organism: Roseibium litorale (assembly GCF_014842915.1). GTDB lineage: Bacteria > Pseudomonadota > Alphaproteobacteria > Rhizobiales > Stappiaceae > Roseibium > Roseibium litorale. The sequence goes on from NZ_JACYXI010000006.1 coordinate 185,281, forward strand.
CATCGGCAAGGCATCCATTCTGATCCTGCGGGGAGACGACATGGAGATGCGCGCATTCCACAATGTCTGCCGCCACCGGGGCGCCAAGCTGATCGACGAGCCCTCGGCAACGATCGGCAACATCGTTTGCCGCTATCATGGCTGGACCTACAATGACGAAGGCAAGCTGATCCTTGCCGAGCACATGGGCAGTGATTTCGACAAGAACTGCCACGGCCTGAAGACCGTGCACCTGCGCTCCATCAACGGGCTGATCTTCATCTGCCTGGCCGAAATTCCTCCGGCGGATATCGAACATCTGGCAGCGACCATGGCGCCCTATCTGGCGCCCCATGATGTGGTCAACTGCAAGGTTGCCCATTTCTCCGAACTCATTGAGGAGGGCAACTGGAAGCTGACCATGGAGAACAACCGCGAGTGTTACCATTGTGAGGCAAACCATCCTCAACTGACGGTTCCTCTTTCGGAATTTGGCTTCGGCTTTGCCCCGGACGAGCTGGACGAGCGCCGGGCGGATGACGTGAGAGCCTATGAGGAGTCCCTGGAGAAGGCCCATACGGCGTGGGAAGGGTGCGGGCTGCCGTCCGGCGAGCAGGAGTACCTGCGCGATGTCACCGGCTTCCGCACCATGCGCCTGCCGCTCAAGTGGGAAGGGGAATCCCATACTGCTGACACCAAGGTGGCCTCCAAGAAGCTGCTCGGCCAGCTGACGGATGCAAAGCTGGGCAGCCTGAGCTTCTGGACGCAGCCGAACTCCTGGCACCACTTCATGAGCGACCACATCGTCTGCTTCTCCGTCTTGCCGGTCGCGCCTGGCCGGACCATGCTGCGGACCATCTGGCTGGTGAACAAGGACGCCGTCGAAGGCGTGGACTATCAGCTTGAAAACCTGACCCAGGTCTGGACCTTGACCAACCAGCAGGATGCGGAACTCGTCCGTCTGGCGCAGATGGGCTGCGAACAGCCCGGCTATCAGTCCGGCCCCTATTCCCAATTCACCGAACCTCATGTGGAAGCATTCTGTGACTGGTACATCTCGCGCCTGCGCGACCATCTCACGAGCGGCACAGTAAACATGGCGGCGGCAGAATGAACATCACCCCGAAAACGGACAGGGCGCGCCAGCCCGGCACGCGGGACGCCTCCAAATTCACCGAGGCAACCCGTGTTCCCCTGTGGGACCCGGAAGTGGACGATATTCTTGTCTGCCGGCAGGTGCGTCAGGAAACCCACGATGTGAAGACCTTCGTCTTCTCGGCACGCGAGCCCCGGGCCTTCCGTTTCTATCCGGGCCAGTTCATGACCTTTGAACTGCCGGTCGAAGGCATGGTGTCACGCTGCTACACCATTTCGGGATCCGCCGCCCGGCCCTACCGCATCGAAATCACGGTGAAACGTGTCCCCGGCGGCCCGGCTTCGAACTGGCTGCACGATTACATGATCCCCGGAAAAGAGGTGACGGTGAGCGGCCCGGCGGGCGAGTTCACCACCGACGCGACCGCGGACAAGAAACTGCTGTTCATTTCCGCAGGCAGCGGCATTACGCCCCTGATGTCCATGACCCGGACCGCTTGCGACTTGTCCGAGCCCACGGACCTGCATTTCATCCATGCGGCCCGCACCCCGGCAGATCTGATTTTTCATGATGAGCTGTCTCTGCTGATCAGCCAGAACCCGACATTGAAAGTGGCTCTCACGTGCCAGGCGTCCTCTCCCAGCCATGCCTGGAGCGGCTTCACGGGCCGCTTGTCCCTGCCGATGCTGCACCTGATGAGCCCGGATTTCATGGACAGGCAGATTTTCTGCTGTGGTCCCGGCCCCTTCATGGACAGCGTCAGGGCCATGCTTGCCGAAGCAAACTTCGACATGAGCAACTATTACGAGGAAAGCTTCGACTTCGGCGCCGAGACGGCGGGCTCCTTTGACGAGCCGGCTGACGCCGCTCCGGAAATCAGCGATCAAACTTTCCGGGTCAGTTTCCCCAAAACCGGACATGTCGTGGAATGCAGCCCCGGCATGACCATCCTTTCCGCGGCCCGTGCCGCCGGATTGCTGCCAATCTCCTCCTGCCAGCGCGGAATTTGCGGAACCTGCAAATCCAGACTCATCTCTGGCGAGGTTGATATGCAGCATGGTGGCGGCATCCGCCAGCGGGAGATCGATCAGGGCAAAATCCTGATCTGCTGTTCCACTCCGACCTCGGATATCGAGGTGGAGATCTAACGGGCCTGACCCGGTACCGCTTTATTGCTGTCTGCGGGCAGGAAGACGTTGCGGCGTGAAGCTGTGACGAACCTTTCCGGCCCGTTCACACGTCCACGAGACGAAGGTGTTTCTTTTTCTCGAGAACCTTCAGAACCTGAACCAGATCCTGCCCCCGCTTCAGGATCATGCCCCCAGCGGCGACGACTGAATAGGCGCCCTGCTTGCGGGCAAGCTTCGGATCTTTTTCGATCCGGTAAAGCGGCATCTCCGACGTGCGGCGGAAAACGGAAAAGACGGCCCGGTCCTTCAGCAGGTCGATCGCATAGTCCCGCCATTCACCTTCCGCAACCATTCGCCCGTAAAGCCGGAGAATGACATCCAGCTCCCGCCGGTTGAACGAGACAATTGCCTTCACGGGCTGGCTGTTTGCCTGAGGTCCAGCCGGGGACACAGGTGCGGCAGTGTTTAAGCTGGACGGCCTGGCGGAAGGGGCAGCACCGGCAGGCGCGCCGCAGACCTCGATCAAAGATGCCCCGTCGCCCGCTCCATCTTCTGTCTCGCTCATTCGGCCTCCCATCAAAGCACTTGCTGAGACATTCCGTGACCAGGGCCGGACCCTTGCAGTCATCAGATTGTCATGATGCGCAAGACTGGCCTTATTTGGCAAGTCCAACCAGGAATTTCATGCCGTTCCAAGCAGCCGCTCCCGGATCGCTGGACAAGCCGCGACAAATTCTTACAAATCCAAGCGAGAAATCACGTTTTTGCCTCATTCCAGCCCTTGGCCAGCCATTTTGGGCCACCATATTAATGGCATACCCTGATGGGTCTTGAGATGACGGCTTTGGAACGCATTAGCCCCCCAGCCCCCCAAGGCAGGTCGTCCTGGACTTAGTCGCGTAACGTTCATCAGGGCAAATGAAGGGCCGGCCAAGCGCCGGCCCTTTTCCTATTCTCCCATCCCTTCCCCTATCTCATCAATCCATCTGTTGCGGCTTTTACGCTTCATGTATTCTGGTCACATGAGCACGGAACTGATCGGCCTGCGCCCCGCGAGAACCAGTGATTGCGAGCCCCTGGCCGCCATTCGCGACGACGCGTGGCGGGTTGCCTACCGCGGCCTGATCGATGGCATCGAGCTTGAAAAGCTCATTGCCCGCCGGTCTCCCGGCTGGTGGCAAGGTGCAATCATGCGCGGCGTGAACATCCTGGTTCTGGAAATCGCCGGGGAACTTGCCGGTTATGCCAGCTATGGCACCTGCCGGATTCCGGGCCACCGGGGAGCGGGAGAGATCTACGAGCTTTACTTGCGACCCTCCCATCAGGGGCTCGGATTCGGCCGCATGGTTTTCTGCGCGGCGGGAACGGAGCTGGAAGCCAAGAAGCTTGAAGGCCTCGCAGTCCAGGTTCTCGCGGCCAATGAACCTGCCTGCCGCTTTTATAAGGCCATTGGCGGGCGCCTCACCGGAAAGTCCGCCATGCGGACGGGTGCGGGCAAGCTCGATCTCTCGATCTATTTCTGGCCACCCCGCACCAACTGAGGCCTGGAACCGGTCAGTTCAGTTCAGGTCTCCCGGACGCCCGACAATCTGCGGTGGCCGCGAACAGTCAAACCCTCCAGCCATCTCGTCAGCAGCCTCGCGTGCCATTTCATTGGCCTTTCTATTGGCCCGCGCATTGATCCAAGCGATCTGGCAGGTTGCCCCGGGCACAAGCTGCGTCACGATCAGAACGCTCCCGGGCTGGCGTCCATCCTGTCCCAAGGGGAACCACCGCTGAATGACCGCGAAAGGAACACCGCCACGCAGCCGCCATTCGATGACCTCGTTAATCGTGTTGAACCCCGGCAAAGTCTGCGAGGCCGCGGGCTCCTCCTCTGCATTGCTGCCAAAGGAGACCACCATTCTGAGATCCCCTTCCGCCACATAGACCGGAATTCCGCTGTATCCGGGACAGAGCAGGGAGGCACCCGCGGCCCCTTGGTCATCCGGCGGTGAAATCTCCTGGCACCCGCTGTAGCGCAACTCCGTGTAGGCGCTGGTGACACCCGCGGCCGCGGCATGGGCCATCCCGGTCAGGAGCCCCAGAAAAAGGGCCGCGCAGGTCAAACAGATTTCCTTCAATGCAGCTTTCCTCCTGCCTATGCCCCTTCCGGACAAGGTCTTCACGGCCCGTCCTTGACCGCAATTGCCCCGCAGCGCAGCAAATAGGGCTTGCGCTTGCTTTCACAGACTGCAATAGACCCAGCAGCACCCAACAGGAGTCAAGCAGCATGCGTATTGATGCCGTGCCGATCGGCAAGAACCCGCCCGAAGACATCAACGTCATCATCGAAGTTCCGGTGGGCGGCGAGCCAATCAAGTACGAAATGGACAAGGACGCCGGTGCGATGTACGTCGACCGCTTCCTCTACACACCGATGCGTTATCCGGGGAACTACGGCTTTGTTCCGCATACCCTGTGCGGTGACGGCGATCCCATCGACGTGGTTGTTGTCAACCAGCGCCCGATCATGCCGGGCGCGATCATGAGCTGCCGCCCGATTGGCGTTCTGATCATGGAAGATGAATCCGGCCAGGACGAGAAGATCATCGCGGTTCCGAGCTCCAAGCTGACCCGCCGCTATGAGGACGTCAAGGACATCACCGATCTGCCGGAAATCACCGTGGCACAGGTCAAGCACTTCTTCGAACACTACAAGGACCTTGAGTCCGGTAAGTGGGTGAAGGTGACCGGCATGGAAGACGTGAACAGCGCCAAGAAGCTGATCGTCGAAGCCATCGAGCGCTACAACGCCGAAGCAAAGTAAGCAGCCTCAGGGCTGAAAAGACGGATTATCCGGAGGCCGCAGCGGATCAATCGCCCGCTGCGGCCTCTATTGCATCCATATCCTCGTCGGACAGGCCAAAGTGATGGCCGATCTCGTGGATGAGGACGTGCGCAATGACATTTCCAAGGCTTTCGGTGCCCGAGGCCCAGTAATCCAGGATCGGCCGGCGGAACAGCCAGATCCGGTTCGGCATCTGACCGGTCAGCAATTCCGCAGCCCCCTGGCTGAGACCGCTTCCCTCGAACAGGCCCATCAGCTCGAACGGGTCCTCAATGCCCATGGCATCCAGAATGGCATCGTCGGCAAACTCGCAGAGGGTGATCTGCAGATGGCCGCACTGATCAACGATTTCATGCGGCAATTGCGCGAGGGTCTGGCTGGCGATCGCCTCGAACACCTCCAGATCCGGCGCGAAACGGTCTGCCCATTCGACGACCCTGGGCGGATGTCGTGATGCCATAAGGCTCTGTCTCCCGGGAACAGCCCGTCCTGATACGAACGGCTTTCCTTATAAATAGGTCACGAAGAGGTAAATGATCAGCCCAATGGCAAAGAGTGCCCCGGCGATCCGGCCAATGCGCGTGCCCAGAACCTCGACCGGATCATTCTGATCCTTGTCCGCTGCACCGAAATGCCCCTTGGCCCTCTGTGCCATGCGCACGAAAGTGGACCCTGTGATGGTCTCGCTCTCGTCCTCGACACGCTTCAGGGCGCGCAGAGCCTCCAGGCGTGTCTTCTCGTGAGGATCTGTCCGGCGGTCCATTTGCGGATCCGGACCACTGCCCTGCTGGTCCGGACTGCCGCTCATGCCTTCCGCTCACGGTTGGCCAGAACGGCTCCAATAAGAGCCAGAACGGCCACACCGGCAGAGGCCACGGCGTTCCAGCCGGCAAAAGAAAGCCCGAACAGACGCCAGCTTGCTTCCGTGCAGCTGACAACACGGATCGTCTGCAGCGCCTGAAGCATGTTGGCAGCATTGGCGGGGCCAGCACTGCCGCCGCCACAGTCGGAAGGTCCTGCCCAGAACTGCCACTCTGCCCCCGCCTGGTAGACACCCAGCCCCGAGCCATAAGCAAAGGCGGCAGCGACAATCAGCAAGAGAACGATGGCAATCCCCTTGCGGCCAGCGAACAGCGCAATCAGGGACAAGAAGGCCAGTGGCAGGCCGGCATAATAGGGAACCCGCTGCTCAAGGCACAGCTTACAAGGTACATAGCCGCCAATCAGCTGAAAGCCCCAGGCTGTCGAGATGGCGGCAAGACCACCGGCGAGAAGCAGTCCGTTGACTGCCTTAGCTTTAACCGCAATTCCCATTGCAAAAACCTTCCAGATCCGGCCTTGAGGGCCGCTACAGCAGCTTTATAAGCGCGAAACCGCCAACAAGCAGCACGACGAAGAGTGTAAACATCAATCCGAGGCGCTTTTCGATAAAGTCCTTTATCGGAGCGCCAAAGAAATACAGCAGCCCGGCAACGACAAAGAACCGGATGCCGCGGGATACCAAACTCGCCAGCATGAACACCGGCAGGCTGAGCCCTGCCGCTCCGCTGGCGATCGTGATCACCTTGTAGGGGAAAGGTGTCAAACCCGCGATGAACACAAACCACCAGCCCCACTCATTGAAGATCTGGCTGAACCTTTCAAACTTGTCGAGATAGCCATAGAAGCTGAGGATCGGCGCAGCGATTTCCTGAAACAGCAGGTGGCCGATCATGTAGCCGGCGAAGCCACCGGCAACCGACGTCAGCGTGCAGAGCACCGCCAGCGCCCAGGCACGCTTGGGCCTCGCCACGACCATGGGAATCAGCAGAAGATCCGGCGGAATCGGAAAGACGGAGCTTTCGACGAAGGATACCGTTCCAAGTGCGGCAGTCGCACGGGGTCCGGATGCAAAGGACAGGGTCCAGTCGTAGAGGCGGCGCAACATGGGCTCTCAATAGCGGTTTCCCGCGGCAAAGTCACCCGTGGAGAAGCCATGGCAACGCCGATTTTACGGCCGGTTATCCACCTCTTGAAATCAATCTCCGGGACAGTTTCCGAAACCCTCCTGATAAGGATTGACGCGTCCTCGCGCGTGGCTATTATCGCGCGACCTTGAGTGCTGCCCCTGTGGCGGAATTGGTAGACGCGACGGATTCAAAATCCGTTTTCTTCGGGAGTGCCCGTTCGAGTCGGGCCAGGGGCACCAAGGATCTTCCCTCAAAATCCGGTTCCAAGACCCGCGGAAATGCGTGGCGGAGCTCTATGGCATGCCGGCGTCTTCACCAAGCCCTAACCTTGAGTTCAAAAACCAGCCCCAGATCAGCAAAACACGTGAGTCACCTAGCGGGCAGTAAGAGTTCCTGCAGCTATTGCCGGTAGAAAATCCCGATCGGATTTCAGGATTTTGCGGGATTGACCATGAACACCCAAAAGGCATTTGACACATCCATCAAGGACGCATCTGGCGTAGAGCTGCAAACCCAGGACATTGCAAGCTGGCAGCGAGATGCCCGCGAGGAAGCCAAACAGCAGACACTGTTCAACGGCCTGTTCACCCTGGCAGCGCTTGATCCGTCCAATCTGAAGCCTGCCCCCATCCGGCCCCATTGGATTCTGGAAGGCTCTCCCGAGGCCAAATGCATCAACCTGTCGAACGGCACCCGGGGCTGGACATCAACCGACCATTGGTCCTGCACAGCAGGCAAGTTCAGCTGGCACTATGGCTGGGATGAGACCGTCCTGTTTCTGGAAGGAGAGGTGCGGATCACGGATGACGCTGGGGTCGTCTACCACGGCAAACCCGGCGTGAGCCTGTTCTTCCCCGCAGGAACGTCTGCCACATGGGAAGTGCCGAATTACATCCGCAAGATTGCCTTCAACCAGCGTCCGGTTCCGGTCTATCTGGATTTCCCTGCCCGCGTGATCCGCAAGCTGCAGCGCATGGCCGGCCTCGAAGGCCGCCGCCAGAACGGTCTCTGACCACCGTTTTCCAGCCCCGGCTCCAAGGCCGGGGCTGCGGCATCCTGATGCTGGACAGGGACCGGAGTAAAGGGTTACCTTGGTCTCATGAGCAAAACTCAAAGGGAAATCGAGCTCAAGCTCGAAGTTTTTCCGGCAGACGGCGAAACACTCGCAAAGCCTGCGGTACCGGAAGGATTCACTTCTGGACGCGCGAGCACCCAAACGCTGCAGTCGATTTATTTCGACACTCCGGACCATGCCCTCAGACGGCGGAAGATGTCGCTGCGCCTGCGCAAGACGGGCAAGACCTGGGTGCAGACGCTCAAGATCGGGACCGGCGTCAACGGTGGCCTGTCCTCCCCGATTGAAATCGAACACCCCGTCTCAGGCCGATCCATTGACCTGACCGCGATCAGCGACGCCAAGGCGATCCGGCATCTGGTGGATGCGGTCCAAGGCCAGGCGCTCAGCGAAATGTTCGAAACGGTCATGCGCCGCACCAAGCGGGACCTGACGGCGCCGGACGGAAGCATGATCGAGTTCGCGCTGGACCGCGGCGAAATCCGCTCGGGTGACACCTGTACCTCCTTGTCCGAGCTGGAGCTGGAACTGAAGGAAGGGGCCGAAGAGCACTTGCTGACGGCAGCGCGCGCCATTGCGGGGACTGCCCCATTCCGCTTCTCACCCTGCAGCAAGGCTGAACGCGGCTACCGGCTTCTGTCCGGGGAAACAACCGCCAGTCTGGAGCCTTTGGGCGCTGGCAAACTCGGCATTCACGCGGATGAAACGGTGGAGCAGGTCTTCAAGGCCGTTGTCTGGTCCTGTTTCGAGCAGATCGCGCAGAACCGTCTTGTCATTCTGACCAGCGAAGATCCGGAAGGCCCGCACCAGTTCCGCATCGGCTTGCGGCGTTTGCGCAGTGCTTTCCGCCTCTTTTCAAAGGCCCTTCAGCCGGACTGCTGGCGGGCGCTGGATGCGGCGGCCCGCGACCTTGCGGTTGCTGCGGGCACGGTCCGGGATCTGGACGTTCTTGCCGAAGAGATTGTCGGGCCACTGGAAGTGGACGCGCCTGAGGGTTTGTCGGCAAGCTCTCTCTTGAGCCACTTGAGCACTTTGCGGAAGGGCGCAAGACAAGAGCTGGAACAGGCCCTCCGGGCGGAATCTGTCAACACATTCCTGTTCGATCTGGCAATCTTCGCACAGGGCAATGCCTGGCTGCCGGACCCGGCCAAGGCAGGCAGCGGGACGATATCCCGTTACGCTGAAGCGGCCTTGAACCGGCAATGGCGGAAGGTGGCGGAGTTCGGCAAGCGGATCGCTGAACTGGATGTTCCGGAGCGCCACGAGATGCGCAAGGCCCTGAAAAAGCTGCGCTATGGGTGCGAGTTCTTTGCCAGCCTCTATCCCAAGTCCAGGCGCAAACCTTTCCTCAATCACTTGAGGCAGCTTCAGGAAGTCTTCGGCTATCTGAATGATGTGGCCATGGCGGAAAAGCTGCTCGGCCTGCCCGTGCCCAAAGGCCCCGGCGCTCCATCAGCAAATCAGGCCGCCGGCTTTGCAATCGGCTGGCACAGGGCCCGCGCCCAATCTGTCTGGCTGGAAGCGCGCAAAGCCTGGGAAGAAGCCGCAACAGCCCGCCGCTTCTGGACCTGACGGAAAGACGTCAGTTCCAGAAGCGGCCCGGTGACAAGCACCGGGGATGTTCATTGCAGAACCAAAACTTCACGAACTTTCGCCACGCCGTCCCGGCCTTGAGCCGGGACCTGCCCTTCAAAGCACCTCATTCTCACCAGATTGAACTGAGGAGAGATCCCGGATCTCCGCTCCGCTTCGTCCGGGAAGGCGCGGCGGAAACTCACCTGAGCCCCTTACTGTTGCGGGGCCGGTTGAGGCTGCTGTTCCTGTTGCGGCTGTTTCTTCTTGCCAAGGCCGAAGGACCCGAGAAGACCGGATGGCAGGCCGAAGCCTTCTTCCACGGCCTTCAAAACGTCCTCGTCCTTCACATCCCCTTCAAGGACCTTCTGCACGTCGATCTGGGTCTTGCCGCCGGTCACCTGCTTGATCACCTCGTTGGCCGTCTCCGTCAGAGCCTTGTCAGGCTTGCCGCCCTTGAGGATCTTGGTCAGCTCCCCGCCCATGGACTGGAGCTGCTGATAGGCCGCTTGCGGGTCTTGAAGAATGCCGGCAATATCCGGATAGATCTGCGGCTTGTCCCAGGACCCGGAAATCACGATCGGCACACCGAGACCGGCGAGCTTCTTGTCTTCCCCCTTCTTGCGCGGCGCAGGTGCCTGGCCTTCGAGGGTCGGCACAATTTTCGGTTCAACCCGCCAGTTCAGCGTGCGGGCGGGCATGTCCGTTGTGCCCTTGCCCGACATGCGCACCAGCGGCCCGATCAGGCTGAGGTCCTCGTTGACCGCGATCCCCTTGTCGATGGCAAAGGTGGCCGTCAGGGAGCTGAAATCGGTTTTCTCAGAGGAGGCATCCTGCCAGCCAAGCAAAGTTTCAACCGACAGGCTGCGCAGCATCTTCGGGATGTTGATGCCCCTGATGGCACCATCCACGAAGGAATAGGACGCATTGCCGGAAAGGGAGCTGACCAGCTGGCGCTGGGATGCCCCGGCGGCCTGCACGTCCAGTGCCACCGCCGCCGTTCCCTCCAGCCATTTAAAGCCCGCCGCATCGCGCAGGGCTTCATAGGCCCCAAGACCGGAAAGATTGAACTTCGCCCGCACTTGCGGCTGAGCCGCCGCCCCGTTCAGGGAGAGCGAACCGGTGCCGGTGCCCTTGTAAAGTGCTAGCTTATCGAGCGACGCGTTCAGGACGCCATCCTTGATCGTCAGAGACAGAGCGCTCTGGTCGATCTGCACGGCCTTCCAGCGGATCTGCTTGGTCGAGATGGAGAAGTTGGCATCGACAGCCTTGAGACCGGAAAAGTCGACAGGCGCATCGCTCCAGCCGCCACCTGCGCCAGAGGGCGCGGCACCACCACCCTGCCCGGACTTGCCAGATCCGGCTGCGGAGCCTCCGCCGCCGAAATAGGGATCAAGCGCCAGCTCGTCCAGCGACAGATCCGCGGAGATAACCGGCTTGGCGCCAAAGACAATCTCGCCCTTTGCCCTGCCGGACGTCTGGTCGAGCTGGAAGACCGTGTCTTCGAACCGCAGGCCCTTGCCGCTGTGGCTGAACCGGCCCGAGGCCTTGAAGCCCTCCAACCCCGTTCCGCCGCCAAGCGGCTGCCCGATCCAGGCGAGCAGATTGCGCAGGCTCGCGGTCTCGACCGAAACAGCCCCCTGAACCTGGCCGCCTGCCGACAGAGATCCGTCAAACCCTGCCGTCACGCGCGGACCGGAAACCTTCACCTTCGCAGGAGCCGGCTTTCCGGCAATCAGCGCCGCAGGCGTCGCGGTGCCGGAAATCTTGAATGCATCACCGCGCCAGTTCAGCCCGCCGGAGAGGTTCGCCGGCTTGCCGAGCCCCTGCAACGCTACGTCAACGGCAATGCCACTGACCTTGTCGGCCGCAGGATCGCCGCCAACAGCACTGGCAAGGTCAAGGCCGGTCACCTCGCCATCACGCAAGCTGGCGGATCCGTTGAGATCAAGCGAAGCCGCGATCTGTTCCGGCGTTGAACCGGAAGCGGTGAACGCAAGATCCGCCCCCAGCGTGCCCGTTGCGGCCAGATCCTGACCGGCAAGCTTCAAGAGATCGCCGAGCGAGCCTTGCTGCAATTGCAGGCGGCCAGAAAAACGCGGGGTCTCCTTGGAAAGATCCGCAGCCGCATTGCCTGCAAGCTGGACCGGGCCCACTTTGGCGGCGAGGCTGGACACCTTGACCGACGCCGGATCTGCAATGACCTTTGCAGACACATTGAAATCGCCCGGATCGGCAGTCAGTGCCGTGCCGAAAAGTGCAGCAAGCCCCTGAACCGACGGACCGGACGCAGCCACATCCAGATTGGCCTTCTGCGCGGGACCATCGATTGTGCCGGCAACCTTGACGGTGTTGTCACCGCTGGAAACCGTGAGATCGACCGGCAGGGCGCCACTTGCGGCAGCCCCGAGCGGATCGACCACGCTGCCGGAAATCTTCACCGGCTTGTCCTGCCAAACCAGGCTGCTTTCAAGCGACACCTTGCCCCGCAGATCCGGCGCTGTGACGTCCATCATCAGGTCGGAGACGACAATGCGCTGATCGGTGCGCCGGTCGTCATAAACCAGCGTGCCGTTGGTAATCGTGATGCGGTCAACCGCGATGCTCTTTACGAAACCGCCGTCTTCCGGCCCTTCCGCAGCCGTAGCCGGCTGGGGAGAGGCGGTGTCAGCGGGAGCGGCAGAACCGCCGGAGAGAATTTCCGCGGCTTCCTGGGCAGGGGTCAATTGACGGCGTGGCGCCCAGCTGGTCATTCCGCTCTTGGTGATCTCGAGCAGGATATTCGGTTGGTCGAGGGCAATGCCGGTCACGCGGATATCGCCTCCGAAAAGCCCGGCCAGCGCAAGACCGATTTCGATCCGGTCGGCCCGGGCGAACTCCACGCCATCCGCGCCAGCTTCACCGGACAGGCCAATGTTTTCCGCGATCAGGGAGAAGCCAGGCAGAAGCGAAAGACTGACGGGGCCGTCCAGCCGCAACCGCCAGCCGGTTGCCACTTCCACCTGCTCAACGACCTTGGTCTTGATGGCGTCTTTCGGCAACAGCAAGGGAACGGCAATCACCACCGCCGCCACCAGAGCGAACAGGGCACCGAGTCCGATCAAAATCCGCCGCATGTGCATTCCCCCATCTCGAATCGCTTCAGTTTAGGACAAAGCGTGGCGGGATGGTGGCGTCAAGGACACGTTTGGAAATCAAACCGTCAAATGGCGGCGGACTTCTTCTTCGTTGAGGTCGGCGCGGGCACCGGACATGACCACTTCGCCCCGGTCCATGACCGCGAACTGGTCGGCCAGGTCGCGGGCGAACTCGAAATACTGCTCCACGAGCACGATGGCCATGGTGCCCTGATCGCGCAGCCATTCGATGGCCCGGCCGATATCCTTGATGATCGAGGGCTGAATGCCTTCCGTCGGTTCATCAAGCACAAGAAGCTTCGGGCGGGTCACCAGCGCCCGGGCAATCGCCAGCTGCTGCTGCTGCCCCCCGGACAGATCGCCGCCACGACGGCCGAGCATGGACTTCAGCACCGGAAACAATTCGAAAACTGTCTCGGGCACATTCCGGTCCTTTCTGGGCAGGCAGGCATATCCGGTTTCGAGATTTTCCTTCACGCTCAGGAGCGGAAAGATCTCGCGGCCCTGGGGCACGATGGCAATGCCCCGCTTGGCGCGGGCATGGGGCGCAAGACGCGACACATCTTCGCCGTTCCAGAGGATCTTGCCGTTGCTGATGCCGTGCTGGCCGACGATGGCCCGGAGCGTGGACGTCTTGCCGACACCATTGCGGCCCATCAGACAGGTGACTTTGCCAACCTCGGCGGTGAGCGAGACACTTTTCAGCGCCTGGGCCGCGCCATAGTGCAGATCAATGTTTTCAACGCTCAGCATGGTGACCTCTTGTTGCCGCGAGCCCGTGAAGGACCCCGGCTTTCACTGCCGCCTCATCCTGAGGAGCAGGCAGCGCCTGCGTCTCGAAGGATAGGCCGCTTGCTCCGGTGTTTGCCGCCCATCCTTCGAGACGGCCTGACGGCCTCCTCAGGATGAGGTGTTCAGGGCTGCGGCGGTTGAAAGGACGGTTCATCAGTTCACCGCCCCAGATAGACTTCCACCACACGCTCATTGGCCGAGACGTGGTCCAGGGAGCCTTCGGCCAGGACCGAGCCTTCAGCAAGGCAGGTGACCTTGACGCCGAGCGCGCGGATGAAATGCATGTCGTGCTCGACCACGACGACGGAATGGGTGCGGGCGATGTCCTTCAGAAGTTCCGCCGTTTCCATGGTCTCGGCGTCGGTCATGCCGGCAGCCGGTTCGTCCACTAAGAGCAGCTTCGGGTCCTGGGCCAGCAGCATGCCGATCTCCAGCCACTGCTTCTGGCCGTGAGACAGGTTGGCGGCCAGTTCATCCCGCTTGTCCGACAGGCGGATGAGCGTCAAGAGCTCTTCGATCCGGGACTTTTCCGCGCCGGAGATGATGTGAAACAGGGTCGCGAAAGGACCGCGCGGGGCTTTCAGGGCCAGTTCCAGATTGTCCCAGACCGTGTGGCTTTCGAATACGGTCGGCTTCTGGAACTTGCGGCCGATGCCAAGCTCCGCAATGGAGGCTTCGTCCTCGCCGGTCAGGTCGACAACGCCATTGAAATAGACCTCACCGCTGTCCGGCTTGGTCTTGCCGGTGATGACATCCATCATCGTCGTCTTGCCCGCACCGTTGGGCCCGATGATCGCCCGCATCTCGCCAGGAGCAATGACGAGAGAGAGGTCGTTAAGCGCCTTGAAGCCGTCGAAGGACACAGACACGCCGTCGAGATAGAGAAGGCTGGTTTGCCGGGTCATGTATTTACTCCGCAGGCTGGGGTTCGGCGCGGTGTGCGGCGGTGTCTTTTGCCGGGCGGCGGCGGACCGCGCTCCAGCCCTTGTCCATCAGGCCGAGCAGGCCCTTGGGCAGGAACAGGGTGACCACCACGAAGAGGCCACCGAGGGCAAAGAGCCAGATTTCCGGCAGAGCAGCGGTGAACCAGGTCTTTGAGAAGTTGACGAGGATCGCCCCGAGCACCGCTCCGACCAGTGTTCCGCGCCCGCCGACAGCGACCCAGATCACCACTTCGATGGAGTTCGCCGGGGCAAACTCGCCCGGATTGATGATGCCGACCTGGGGCACGTAAAGGGCGCCTGCGATGCCCGCCATCATGGCTGACAGGGTCCAGACGAAGAGCTTGTAATGCTCCACGCGGTAGCCGAGGAACCGGGTCCGGCTTTCCGCATCGCGTACCGCGACCAGAACCTTGCCCAGCTTGGAGCGGGTCACCGCACGGCAGATAAGGAAACACACGACCAGCGCCAGGCCTGAGGCTGCAAACAGCCCGGCGCGGGTCGTGCCGGCCTGAATGTCGAAACCGAAGATGTCCTTGAAATCGGTCAGGCCGTTGTTGCCGCCAAAGCCCATGTCGTTGCGGAAGAAGGCGAGCAGAAGTGCATAGGTCAGCGCCTGGGTGATGATCGAGAGATAGACACCGGTGACCCGCGAACGGAAGGCGAACCAGCCGAAAACGAAGGCCAGAATGCCGGGCGCCAGCAGCACCATCAGGGCCGCGAAGGGGAACATGTCGAAGCCGTACCAGTACCAGGGCAGTTCCTTCCAGTTCAGGAACACCATGAAGTCCGGCAGGACCGGGTCACCATAGACGCCGCGGGTGCCGATCTGGCGCATCAGATACATGCCCATGGCATAGCCGCCGAGGGCGAAGAAGGCACCATGGCCGAGCGAAAGAATGCCGCAATAGCCCCAGACCAGATCCACCGATAGAGCCAGCAAGGCGTAGGTCAGGTACTTGCCCATCAGCGTGACCGCGTAGGTCGGCACATGGAAGGTGCTGCCTTCGGGAACCAGGAGGTTCAGCGCCGGGACGAGAACCACAGCCGCCAGCATCAGGCCGATGAAAATGCCTGCCCGGGCATCGAGCGTGCGGAAGAGGAAGGAGGTCATCATGCTTCGACTGCCCGGCCCTTGAGGGCGAACAAGCCCCGCGGACGCTTCTGGATAAAGAGAATGATGAAGACGAGGACGAGGATTTTGCCCAGCACAGCGCCCGCATAGGGTTCAAGGAACTTGTTCACCACGCCGAGCGTCATGGCACCGACGAGCGTTCCCCAGAGGTTGCCCACCCCGCCGAAGACCACAACCATGAAGCTGTCGATGATGTAGCCCTGGCCAAGGTTGGGGGAGACGTTGTCGATCTGGCTGAGCGCGACCCCGGCGATGCCCGCAATGCCGGACCCCAGACCGAAAGTCAGCGCGTCAATCCAGGGCGTGCGGATGCCCATGGAGGCGGCCATCCGGCGGTTCTGGGTGACGGCGCGGGTGAAGAGACCGAAGGGCGTCTTCTTCAGCACCAGCATCAGCCCGGCAAAGACCAGAAGGGAAAAGACAATGATCCACATACGGTTATAGGTGATGGTCAGCTGGCCTAGCTCGAAGGCGCCGGACGTCCAGGACGGGTTGCCCACTTCCTGGTTGGTCGGGCCAAAAATGGAGCGCACGGCCTGCTGCAGCATCAGGGAGATACCCCATGTGGCCAGCAGCGTTTCCAGCGGACGGCCATAGAGCCAGCGGATGACGCCGCGCTCGATGGCCATGCCGATGCCGCCGGAAATCACGAAGGCGAGCGGCAGAGCGATCAGCAGGGAATAATCAAAGAGCCAGGGCGCGGACGACCGGATCATCTCCTGCACCACGAAGGTGACATAGGCACCGATCATGACCATTTCGCCGTGCGCCATGTTGATCACGCCCATCACGCCGAAGGTGATGGCAAGACCAATGGCGGCAAGAAGCAGCACTGACCCGAGAGAGACACCGTACCAGATGTTCTGGGCATTGCCCCAGAGCGCCAGTGACTTGTTGATCCGGGTGATGGCCTTGTCGGCGGCGGCCTTCTGCTCGCCTTCCGCAGAAGCCGCAAAGCCGGTCAGAAGGGACAGGGCGTCCCTGTTTCCCATGCTGGCGAGGACACCGATGGCTTCAAGCTTGTCAGCGTCACCACGGGTGGAATTAAGAACGGCCGCGGCCCGGGCCTGCTCCATGACCAGACGCACGTCATTGTCGCTCTCCTTTGCAATGGCCGCATCCAGTGCCTCAATGGCATCCGGATCCTTTGCCTTAAACACCGCCTCAGCAGCGGACAGGCGCACGGCAGGATCTTTGGCCATCAGCGTCAGCGAGCCGAGTGCGGCCCGGATGGACCGGCGCAAACCATTGTTGACCTTGATCTTGGAGACTTCGCTGCGGGATGCATCCCCGGCGGGTTCCAGCGTCAGCGGATCAATCAGCTGATAGCCCTTGCCTGCAGATCTGGTGATGAAGACCGCCTTGTCGGACTTGCGGAATTGAAGATCCCCGTTGCCCAGCGCCTCCAGCAAGGGCGCCACGGCAGGATTTCCGGTGGCGGCCAGGTCCGCGACCTGCTTTTCCGTCTCCTTGAACTTGCCTTCGGCCAGCGCGTTGACCAGCGGGCGCAGGGATTCAAGATCCTCTTGCGAAAGCGCTGCGCCAGAAAAACCGGTCAGCAGGCAGAGGAGGAGGAGAAAGGACTTCAAGAAGGACATGGGCCCACCTGGTTTCGATTTGAACCCCGAAGGAAGAGGCAAAGGTCAAAGACGGACTTTTCGGCTTGTTATCCCGGACGGAGCAAAGCGGAGATCCGGGACCGGTGAGCCAAAGTGTTCCGGCTCTCAGACAGGCCAGGCCGATAGGTTTCTGGCTCACCGGTCCCGGGTCGCGCTCCGCTTGCCCGGGATGACTTTCGAGAGGTTGATACCTTCGTCAGCAGTTAGAGACGGGCAGAACCGCCCGTCTCTTTCGCAAGACTTCAGATCAGGAGCCGGAGCCGCCGCACTTGCCGGTCTTGACGTTGAAGTTGCCGCAGGACATCGGAGCGCGCCAATCGGAGATCAGGTCCTTGGAGCCTTCCAGGTAATCCGACCAGGCATCGCCAGCGACGAGACCCGAGGTTTCCCAGACGGTTTCAAACTGGCCGTCTTCCTGGATTTCACCGATCAGAACCGGCTTGGTGATGTGATGGTTCGGCATCATGGCCGAATAGCCGCCGGTCAGGTTCGGAACGGAGACGCCGACGAGTGCGTCGATCACAGCGTCAGAGTCCGTGGTACCGGCCTTTTCAACGGCCTTCAGCCACATGTTGAAGCCGATGTAGGACGCTTCCATCGGATCGTTGGTCACGCGCTTGTCGTCCTTGGTATAGGCGTGCCAGGTATCGATGAATTCGGCGTTGGCTTCGGTATCTGCAGACTGGAAGTAGTTCCAGGCAGCGAGATGACCGACGAGCGGAGCCGTGTCGAGACCGGCAAGCTCTTCTTCACCCACGGAGAAGGCAACAACCGGAATGTCTTCCGCCTTGATGCCGGCGTTGCCCAGTTCCTTGTAGAAAGGCACGTTGGCGTCGCCGTTGATGGTCGAGACCACGGCGGTCTTCTTGCCTGCGGAGCCGAAGGCCTTGATATCGGACACGATCGTCTGCCAGTCGGAATGGCCGAACGGCGTGTAGTTGATCATGATGTCTTCGTCGGCCACGCCCTTGGCCTTCAGATAGGCCTCGAGGATCTTGTTGGTCGTGCGCGGATAGACATAGTCGGTGCCGGCGAGAACCCAGCGCTTCACCGCGCCGCCTTCTTCGCTCATCAGGTAGTCGACGGCCGGAATGGCCTGCTGGTTCGGGGCAGCGCCGGTGTAGAACACGTTGCGCTGGGATTCTTCGCCTTCGTACTGGACCGGATAGAAGAGAACCGAGTTCAGCTCTTCAAAGACCGGCAGAACGGACTTGCGCGACACGGACGTCCAGCAGCCGAAGACGGCGGAGACCTTGTTCACTTCGATCAGTTCGCGGGCCTTTTCGGCGAACAGCGGCCAGTCGGAAGCCGGGTCGACGACAACAGCTTCGAGCTTCTTGCCCAGAAGGCCACCCTTCTTGTTCTGCTCTTCGATGAGCATCAGCATGGCGTCCTTGAGCGTCGTTTCGGAAATCGCCATGGTGCCGGAAAGCGAATGCAGGATGCCAACCTTGATGGTGTCTTCGTCGGCCATGGCGCCACCGATCATGGTGGAAGCCATCAGGCTGGCCAGTGCAAGGCCCGCGGCGCGGGTCATCAGCTTGGTGCTCATCTGTTCAAGTCCCCTCTTATTTGCCCATGCCCCTGCGGTTCGGAGAACCGGGGCGGATCTGCGGCAATCGCCATCGCTGCCGTCTGGAGGGGATCGTGGGGGCAGCGGCTGCAGGGGGACATACGTCGAATGACGTAAGCGCTGGGGAAAAGTCCGCACTTTCACGCAGATGACCCTAGGTAGACCTTCGCCTTTCCATTGACCTGGAAAATTGTTCCAGATTTAAATCACGGTTCTCTGAAGGATTTTTTCCTTTAATTGGGCGAGGACTTAACAAACTTGACTGACCGAAGGAAACTCCTGCGGGACCACACAAATCATCTTCACAAAAAACTCGATGACAACGTCGGCCCCTTGGGAAGCAATGAGCAATACCTGCGCTACCTCCACGGTATGCTGCAGTTCCGGCATCCGCTCGAACAACAGATCGCAGCGAGCAAGATACCCGCCGAGTTCGATGATTTCGTCCCGAGCATGATTTCCGAAGAGATAGAAAGTGACCTAAGGTCTCTGGACACAAAGCCGATTTTCTTGCCGGCAAGCATCACAGAGCCTCAACCATTTGAACTCAGTCAACTTTTGGGCGTCCTCTACGTGCTTGAAGGCTCTTCCCTGGGCGCCCACTTCCTGGTCAAGCAGGCTCACCAGCTAGGTTTCGGAGAAGCAAACGGAGCAAGTCATCTCGCCAAGCAGACCTCCCGCAAAGGGAACTGGAAAGCATTCTGCGCGTTGTTAGAGCAGATAGAAACAATTGATGAGAAGGCTATGACCAGCGCGGCGCGAACAACTTTCAGTCTCGCGCTGGATGCTTTCGAGAAAGTATGAATGACCCAGTCTGAACCCGTAAATCTTACGAATTGCGACCGTGAACCCATTCACATCCCCGGCAGCATCCAGCCTCATGGCTGCCTGCTTGCCTGTGACTTGGCCGTGTCCATCGTTCAGCGTCATTCGGCGAACACCGCGGAGCTCCTGTCGCTCGAGAGCCCGATCAACGGCCAGCCTCTGGCAGCTCTGGTCGGTGAGCAGATCACCCACGACATCCGCAACGCCCTGGCGGGCGCTCCGGATCCTGCCAGGGCGGGTCTGCTGCTGCGCCAGCAGATGGCCAACGGCCGTGTTTACGACATTTCCGTCCACCGGCACGCCGGTCACGCGATTATCGAGTTCGAAGCGGCGGACACAAACGTCCTGCCGGTGCAGCTCGCCCGTGAGCTGATCGGCCGAATCCGCATGATCACCACCAGCGAAGAGCTGCTGCGCAAGACCCCGGCCCTGCTGCGGGCCGTGCTCGACTATGACCGGGTGATGATCTACCGGTTCGAGGAGGATGGTGCCGGCAAGGTGGAGAGCGAAGCAAAGCGCTCTGACCTGGAGAGCTTTCAGGGGCAGTATTTCCCGGCAAGCGACATCCCTCAACAGGCGCGCGCGCTGTATCTGAAAAACTCCATCCGCATCATCTCGGACGCCCGTGGCCAACGCGTTTCGATCGAGCCGGTGTTCGATGGATCCGGAGAGCCGCTGGATCTGTCCTACGCCCACTTGCGCAGCGTGTCACCGATCCACCTGGAATATCTGCGCAACATGGGCGTTGCAGCCTCCATGTCGATCTCGATCATCGTCGATGGCGCGCTCTGGGGTTTGATCGCCTGCCACAATTATTCGCCGAAGATCATGACCCTGCCGCAGCGCATCGCCTCGGAGATGTTCTGCGAGTTCTTCTCCATGCATCTGATCGGCCTGCTGCACCACCACAAGCTCAATCTTGTAACCGCAGCACGCGATTCCCTTGACCGGTTCCTGCAGCGCGCAAGCCAGCAGACGGATGTGATGGATCTGCTGATAGAGGTCCTGCCGGACTTCCAGACGATGATCGACTGTGACGGCATTGGCTTTTTCCTGCAAGGGGAATGGCATTCGCTCGGAACCGTGCCGCCTGCCGAAGTGATCCCTCAGCTCGCCCAGCATATTACCGAAACCGGGGAAGACCGGATCTGGACCACCAATCAGCTCACAGCAGTCTTTCCGCCTGCGGCCGGGTTCTACGAGAATGTGTCCGGCGTTCTGGCCATTCCGCTGTCGCACGTTTCCGACGATTGCCTGCTGTTCTTCCGCAAGGAGCGCCTGCAGACCCTCAACTGGGCAGGCAATCCGGACAAGTCCTACGAGACCGGGCCGTTCGGTGACAGGCTCACCCCGCGCAAGAGCTTCGCGATCTGGAAGGAAACGGTCGAACGCCAGTCCGAGTCCTGGTCGGAAGCCGACATGGAAATCGCATCGGCGATCCATTCGGCTGCGGTCGAGGTGGTTCTGCGCCACAGCGAGCTAATGCAGGAAGAACGCGACAAGGCTGATCTGCGGCAGCGGCTCCTGAATGAAGAGCTGAACCACCGGGTGAAGAACATCCTGGCGGTGATCAAGTCACTGATTGCGACACCCGCGAGGGAAGCAGCCACCCTGCAAGACTATATCACCTCACTGAAGGGCCGCATCCAGGCCCTGGCGCATGCCCATGACCAGGTGATCCGTGGCAGCGGCGGCGGCGATATCCGCGGCCTGCTGGAAGCTGAACTGCTGCCCTATACTGCCGGCACCGCAGCCATCCAGCTGGAAGGTCCCAAGGTCAAGCTCGACGGACGCGCCTATGCGGTTGCAGCTCTCGTGTTCCACGAGATGTGTACCAATGCAGCCAAATACGGCGCGCTGTCGCGCCCGGGCGGTCATCTGACCATCCGCTGGGGGCTTGACGGGGCCTGCGATCTCGAAGTCAACTGGCAGGAGGCAGGGGGACCAAAGGTCACGCCGCCGAGCCGGAAGGGCTTCGGCTCGTCCCTGATCGAGCGCAGCATTCCCTTTGACCTTGGCGGCTCCAGCGAGATCAACTTCGACCTCACCGGCCTCCGGGCGCGGATGACGATCCCGGCCAAGTTCATCACCGTGACGGAGAGCCTTGACGCGCTCCAGCCGCAGGTGATCGCGGAAATGGCACCGGGCCTGTCCGGCAAGCCGGAAAATGCCGCCGTGCTGCTGGTCGAGGATCAGGTCCTGATTGCCATGGACGTGGAGATGATGCTTTCCGATCAAGGTTTTGCGAAGGTAGCGACCGCCAATTCCGTGACCTCGGCTCTGGAGCAGCTAGAAACTTTTGCTCCGGATGTGGCTGTTCTCGACATAAATCTCGGCCACGAGACGTCGATCCCGGTCGCTTTGGAACTCCACAGCCGCAAAATCCCCTTCGTGTTTGCGACGGGATATGACGACAAGACGCAACTTCCGCCGGAACTCGGGGATGTTACCGTGGTGCGGAAACCCTACAACAGCGAGGCTCTGGTCAGAGCGCTCTCTCAGCTTATGATGAGCCGCCATTAGACCGCCAGAAGCTGCCTAGAAACTGATCATTTGCCCTGAATTTTGGCAAAACTGACAGACTGGACAGACAAACCTATGAGTACGGGCGGACTCTCACCCATGGAGAATCCGCCCGGAAGCTTCCAACTGGCCTTCAAAGCCGCTGGAGAACGACAGCGCGCTCAGTCGTCGCTGTCGTTGCTGTCGTGGTCGTTGCTGTCGGGACCATTGTCATCGTTTCCGCGGCCTCCGTCGTCATTACCGCGGCCGCTATCGTCGTCGCCGCGGCCACCGTCGTTGCTGGCACTGTCGTGCGAGCTTTCGCGTCCGCTGTCGGTGCCGCCAGAACGATCATCGGAGCCGGAATCTCCCGCTTCCTGATGGCTTTCCCGGCCACCGGTCGAGGCGGTACGGCTATCATGGTCGCGCTGCCCCCTGTCCGAGGCTTCAGAGCCGGTCCGGCCGCTGAAATCACCGCTGATCAGATTGCTGAGAAAACTGCCGCTGCGTGTCTCTTCAGCGAAAGCTCCGGAAACACCCTGAAGAAGAAAAGCCGCCGCCAATACCATCAAACCTTTTTTCATCTTCCATTCCTTCCCTAGTTGTTTTGCAGAAACGCCACCAGTGCGGCGCTGACAAAACAGATCTAGCAAAGTCGCGCTGACAGCCCGCTGACACAGGATGTCATGTTCTTGCTCAAAAACCGGCGCCACTTATCTGAACCACAAAACATTGGCCAACCCTTGGCATTTTTATTGCTTCAAATTCGTTCAAAGAATGAGCAAGCTGTCAGGCAGAGGCTTCCCGCCATTCCATTGACCTCAATCCAGCTGGATATTTCACATGACAGCGCGCCAGCGCATTCTGCCGGTCCGGCGCCAATACAATCAGTGGGTCAACAATCAGACCCTTGAGGACTATGCGCTGAGGTTCACGGCCAAGAGCGCCCGGCGCTTTTCCTCCCGGCTGATTTCGCAGACTGCCATCGGAGCGATCTCCTTTCTGGCGCTAGAGGCCATCGGTGGGGCGATCACACTTTCCTATGGTACGGCGAATGCTTTTCTCGCGATTCTCATCGGATGCCTGGCGCTGCTGTTCGTCGGCTTGCCCATTGCGCGCTATGCCATCCGCCACGGGGTCGACATCGACCTCCTCACCCGCGGCGCGGGCTTTGGCTATATTGGATCGACGATCACCTCCCTGATCTATGCCAGCTTCACCTTTCTGCTCTTCGCCATCGAAGCCTCGATCATGTCGAGCGCGCTGCACTATGCGTTCTCAATCCCGCTTTGGCTTGGCTATATCATCAGCGCGGTTGCCGTCATTCCGCTGGTCACCCACGGCATCACCTGGATCAGCCGGTTTCAGCTTTTGACCCAGCCGTTCTGGATCGTGCTGAACATCCTGCCCTTCGTCTTCATCGCTTTTGCGGATTGGAGTGCATTTTCCGGCTGGGTCCGCTTTGCAGGCATCGATCCGCTGACCCAAACCGCCCGGCCGGATGCAGGATGGGCATCTGTCAACCTCATCAGCGTGGGCGCTGCTTCTGCCGTCATTCTGGCGCTCATGGCCCAGATCGGTGAGCAGGTGGACTTCCTGCGCTTTCTGCCTGCCCAGGATATGCCGCGCAAACGGCACAGGCTCTCTCTGTTTCTGGCGGGTGCCGGCTGGGTGCTGCTCGGCGCTCCCAAGATGCTCGCAGGCTCCTTCCTGGCAGTGCTGGCCTTGTCCGCGGGCATAAGCCCGGATCACGCGGACGAGCCCTCGCGCATGTATGCGGTTGCCTTCGGCTATATGCTGCCGTCCGAACAGGCCGCCCTTTTCCTGATGGCTGCCTTCGTTGTGGTGTCCCAGCTCAAGATCAACGTGATGAACGCCTATGCGGGCTCTCTCGCCTGGTCGAACTTCTTCTCGCGTCTGACCCACAGCCATCCGGGCCGTGTGGTCTGGCTGGTGTTCAACGTCGCCATTGCCCTGCTGCTGATGGAACTCGGGATCTATGAGCTTCTGGAGGAAACTCTCGGCGTCTTTTCCATCATTGCGATGGCCTGGCTATCGACCATTTCCGCGGACCTCTTCATCAACAAACCCCTTGGTCTGTCGCCTCCCGGCATCGAGTTCAAGCGGGCGCATCTTTATGACATCAACCCGGTTGGCACAGGGGCCATGGCCTTGGCTGCCACCGCCGGGCTCTTGGCCCATTTCAACTACTTCGGTGCCGAGGCGGCAGCCTTCGCCCCTTTCGTCGCCATGATCGTTGCCTATCTCGCAGCGCCTGCCATCGCCTTTGGCACGGGCGGCAAATACGCCCTTGCCCGCAAGCCAAGGCGGCACTGGAACCAGAAATCCACGATCACCTGCTCGATCTGCGAAAACCCGTTCGAACCGGAGGACATGGCCTATTGCCCGGCCTACCAGGCGCCGATCTGCTCGCTCTGCTGCTCGCTGGATGCCCGCTGCCACGATCTGTGCAAACCAAAGGCCAGGTTGTCCCATCAGGTCGGTGTGGCCGCGGCCCACTTCCTGCCGGAAAAGACCCTTGGCCACCTGCGCACCCGCCTTGGCCGCTATGCCGTGACCGCCGTTCTGTCGACCGCCGCCATCGGCCTGGTCCTCTGGATCATCTCCGCCCGCGCGGTCGATCTTTACCCGGAAGCCGCCGGGATCATCGGGCAGACCGTGGCACTGATCTTCTTCGTCTTTGCCGTCGCAGCCGGGATTGCCTCCTGGTTCCTGGTGCTCGCCCATGACACGCGCCATGTGGCGGAAGAGGAATCCGCCCGCCAGAACGCCCTGCTGCAGAAGGAAATCGACGCGCACAGCAAGACCGACGCGGCGCTTCAGAAAGCCAAGGAGGACGCGGAAGCGGCAAACCTTGCCAAAAGCCGCTATGTGGTCGGCCTCAGCCATGAACTGCGCACCCCGCTGAATGCGGTGCTGGGCTATGCCCAGGTGATGGAGCGGGATGAAACGATCCCGGAAAACCGGCGGGCAAACCTCCACACCATCCGCCGCAGCGCCGAACATCTCTCAGGACTGATCGACGGGCTGCTGGACATTTCCCGCATCGAGGCGGGCCGTTTGCAGGTCTATTCCAACGAGATCGACATCCACGACTTCCTCGACCAGATCGCCGATATGTTCGAGATGCAGGCCGGAGCGAAGGGCCTCAAGTTCATCCACGAACGCTCCCCCAACCTGCCGGTTCATGTGCGCACGGATGAAAAGCGCCTGCGCCAGATCCTGGTGAACCTGCTCACCAACGCAATCAAATTCACCGAGACCGGCTCGGTCAGCCTGACCGTCGGCTACCGGTCGCAGGTCGCAACCTTCACCGTTACAGACACCGGTCCCGGCATCGCGCTGGAAGAACAGTCCAAGGTGTTTGAACCCTTCGGGCGGGGGGAAGGCGAAAAAATACAGCGCACCCCCGGCCTCGGGCTGGGTCTGACGATCACCAAACTGCTGACCGAAACCCTTGGCGGTGCGATTGGGCTCTCCAGCGAACCAGGCAAGGGCTCGCGCTTTGAAGTCCGCCTGATGCTGGCCGCCGTTACCCAGTCTCCCAAGGCACGGCAGAAGGAGGAGCGTATCACCGGCTACAAGGGAGTCCGTAAGACTATCGCCGTTGCCGATGACAATCCCGACCACCGGGCACTGGTCTGCGAAATCCTGAAACCTCTTGGCTTTGCGGTGCTGGAAGCCGGAAATGGCGCGGAATGCCTGACGCTCCTAAACGACCCCTTGCCAGATCTTTATCTGCTCGACATCCTTATGCCGGACATGAACGGCTGGCAGTTGCTTCAGGAGCTGAGAACCCGTGGCATCCAGGCGCCGGTGATCATGTTGTCCGCCAACATCGCCGATGCCGCCCTTCGTCCAGGTGGATCGGAGCTGCATAACGACAGCCTGTCCAAGCCCTTCAACGTGGGTCAGCTTCTGGCAAAGCTGCGCAAACATCTTGATCTGGATTGGACAAGCTTGCCGCAAACGGCCACGGCCGGCAGCCAGCCGCTCAACGGCTCCGGAACTGTAGCCGGCACAGATCTCGTTCATCCCGGCCTGGGTCATCTTGATGAATTGATCAGCCTTGGCCAGATCGGCTACATCCATGGCATCGAAGCGAAGCTGAAGCAGCTTGAAACCGATCCGCGCAACGGGCCTCTGGTCACGCGCCTGCGCGGCCATCTCAAGCAGTTCGACTTCGACAGCTACACCCGCGTGCTTGAAGGACTTGCATCCAATGACTGACCGGCACCGCGATATTGTCCTTGTCGTTGATGACTCGCCCGAGGCGCTTGGCTTTCTGACCCAGGCCCTGGAAACATCCGGCCTGACCGTTCTCGTGGCCACAAGCGGCACCGGAGCCCTTGCAATCACCGACCGGGTCACGCCGGACATGATCCTGATGGATGCGGTCATGCCGGGTCTCGACGGCTTCGAGACCTGCCGCGAGATCAAGGCCCGCGCGCACCTCAGCCATGTGCCGGTGATCTTCATGACCGGCCTCAGCGAAACCGAACATGTGGTGCATGCGCTGGAGTCCGGCGGGGTCGACTTTCTCACCAAGCCGATCAACATCGACGAGCTTCAGGCCCGCATCCGGGTGCATCTGGCCAACGCCCGCTCTGTCCAGAGCGCCCGGATTGCGCTGGACGCTGCCGGCCGTCATCTGGTCGCGGTCTCCCGCAATGGCCAGCTGGGCTGGTCCACGCCCCAGGCCCATCAGCTGGTCGGCAGCGGACCGGATGGCAGCGGGATCCTGAGCGAGATCGCGGATCATCTGGGCAAATGGCTGAAGGGCTCCGAAGGCACCGCCGCATCCGCCCCCTTTCCGCTGACGCTGACCAATGGCCGCCAGGTGCAGATGCAGTATCTCGGCGCCGTCGGCCCTGATGAATGCCTGTTCCGCATGAGCTCCCAGAACTCTGAAGACGAAGGCGGCGTGCTGCGCCAGCACTTCGGCCTGACCGCACGCGAAGCAGACGTTCTGCTCTGGATTTCCAAGGGCAAGGCCAATAAGGACATCGGCGAGATCCTCGGCCTGTCTCCACGCACCGTGAACAAGCATCTGGAGCAGATCTACCAGAAGCTGGGCGTCGAAAACCGCGCCTCCGCCGCCGTCAGAGCCGCCCAGGTGCTGCACGCCCTGTGAATCCGGCTTTCTTTGCCGGATTCAGGTTGCGCAATGGACCCAAGCCCCCTATAAGCGCCCGGTCCAGAGTCGTCCGGCTCTTTCGGAGCTGGATATCTGTATTCCAATTTCCGGTCATTTGCCGGTGGAAAGCAGACAGCCCGAATACCAAGGGCATGCCGTGGCGACCTCTCGATGCACCAACAAGACAGCGGATGGCTTGCCATCCGCACCAATGAAAGGATGCAAAATGCCCAAGCTGAAGACCAAGTCTGGAGCCAAGAAGCGCTTCAAACTGACCGCGAGCGGCAAGGTGAAAACCGGGCAGGCTGGCAAGCGTCATGGCATGATCAAGCGCACGACGAAGTTCATCCGCAACGCCCGTGGCACGACCACGCTGGCTCCGCAGGATGCAAAGATCGTCAAGCAGTTCCTGCCCTACGCTTAAGCCTTAAGCACCTGTTTTTTAAGGAGTACTCCCATGTCGCGCGTTAAAAGAGGCGTTACCGCCCATGCCCGTCACAAGAAGGTTCTGAAGGCTGCCAAGGGTTACTACGGCCGCCGCAAGAACACCATCCGCGTCGCCAAGCAGGCCGTCGAGAAGGCAGCACAATATGCCTACCGCGACCGCAAGGTTAAGAAGCGGAACTTCCGTTCGCTCTGGATCCAGCGCATCAACGCTGCGACCCGTGAACATGGCATGACCTATGGCCGCTTCATTGATGGCCTGAACAAGGCTGGCATCGAAGTTGACCGCAAGGTTCTCTCCGACCTCGCCATTCATCAGCCGGAAGCCTTCAAGGCTCTGGTTGACAAGGCCGAAGGCGCTCTGGCTGCCTGAGGCACCGGACCTTTGAGAAATCAAAAGGCGCACTCGAAAGAGCAGCGCCTTTTTTGTTTCCAGAATATCAGCATACGCATCATTTGAGCTGGCGGCCGGGGAGACAGCGGAGCCAATCCGCTCACGTCTTAAACCAAGAAAAGATAAGCCAGCCATTAAACCTGGGAAGAAAATCCGCGCTTTAAAATCAGGGAGCATCCAAAACTATGCAATTGCTACAATCCTTCTTTGGACTGATTGGAGACCTCACGTGGGGATGGGCACTCATTCCATTCCTCGTCGTGATCGGTATCTTCTTTACGACCGTTACCGGCTTCGTTCAGTTCCAATATTTTGGACGCATGTTCCGGGTGCTTTCCTCCAAGTATCAAACTGGTGATCCCAACGCGATCTCGGCCCGCGAAGCCCTGCTCCTGTCCGTCGGCGGCCGCGTCGGCGGCGGCAACATTGCGGGTGTTGCCGTTGCCATCTCTCTCGGCGGCCCGGGCGCGATCTTCTGGATGTGGGCGATTGCCCTCGTCGGCATGGCGACCAGCCTGATCGAGTGCTCGCTGGCGCAGCTGTTCAAGCGCTCCGCAGGGGATGGCACCTATCGCGGAGGCCCGGCCCGCTCGATCATTCACGGCCTTGGCGCCGACTACCGGTGGCTGGCCATCCTCTATTGCGTCTGCCTCATCGCGTCCTTTGCCCTCGGCTTCAATGCCTTCCAGGGCAACACGGTAGCCGGGGCTGTCGAGGAAAGCCTTGGCGTTGGCCGTCTTTGGACGGGCCTCCTGCTGACCATTGTCACTGGCCTCATCGTCTTTGGCGGCATTCACCGGATTGCCAAGGCCTCTGATGTGATCGTTCCGGTTATGGCCGTCGGCTATCTTGGCATGGCCCTGATCGTGATCGCGCTGAACATCACCGAAATCCCTCACCTGGTCTATACGATCGTGACCGATGCTTTCGGGCTAAACGAAGCCGTAGGCGGCGGAATGGGGGCAGCGCTCAGTCAGGGGCTGCGCCGCGGCCTGTTCTCGAACGAAGCCGGTCTCGGCTCGGCTCCGAATGTTGCGGCCACCGCAGACGTGCGCCATCCGATCAGCCAGGGCATCACGCAGTCCTTCTCGGTCTTCATCGACACGATCCTGATCTGCACCTGCACCGCCTTCATCATCCTGCTGGGCGACGTTTACCAGCCGGGTGCCGAAGGTGTTGACGGGGTGGTCCTGACCCAGCAGTCCCTGGCCTTCCATCTGGGAGACTGGACCAGCTATTTCCTGACCGGCGCAATCCTGCTCTTCGCCTTCAGCTCGATCATCTACAACTACTATCTCGGTGAAAGTGCCCTGACGTTCATGACAGGCAACCCGGTTGTCCTGCTCGGCCTGCGGGTTATCGTCATGGCTCTGGTGTTCCTTGGCGCAACAGCCCCGAACGCCACGGCGGTGTTCTTCTTCTCCGACCCGATGATGGGCATTCTGGCCGTCGTGAACCTGCTCGCGCTGATGATGCTGTTCCCAACGGCCAAGCGGCTCCTCAACGATTTCCGCGCCCAGCTCAAAGCCGGGGTCGACCGGCCGGTGCTCAATCCGGATCAGTTCCCTGATCTCGATCTGGACCGCACCGCCTGGACCGGCAAGGTCCGCTAGGCTCCTGATTTTCAAGAAATGCATCTGCGCGTTTCACAGGGAACGCGCAGATGCCCTTGCCCGCACATCAGGCTGGCGCTTTCGGCGACTTCACACCCAAGCCGAGAGGATCTCCTCCCGCAGTTTGCGGGACGACAGAAGCCTCTGCTTAGCAGCCTCCAGCACCTCCGGAGAAGCCGTCGCCGGTATGCCGCTGTTGA
The DNA here is from genome assembly GCF_014842915.1 of Roseibium litorale. Lineage (GTDB taxonomy): Bacteria > Pseudomonadota > Alphaproteobacteria > Rhizobiales > Stappiaceae > Roseibium > Roseibium litorale. The sequence goes on from NZ_JACYXI010000006.1 coordinate 215,245, forward strand.
ACGGCGGCTGAGGCGCATATTCAATCGACAGCTGAACGGTTTCCGCCTCTTTCTGTCCCAGCACTTCACCGATAACAGTCAGACCGAAATCGATCCCGGAGGTCACGCCTCCCGCCGTGATCAGATTGCCGTCCTGAACAACCCGGTCGCGGCTCGCCTCTGCACCGAAATTCTTCAGAAAATCGAGCGCATTCCAGTGCGTGGTCGCCCGCTTGCCCTTGAGAAGTCCGGCAGCGCCCAGCAGCAGTGAGCCGGTGCAGACCGAGGTCACATAGCGGGCACCTGCCGCCTGCTCGCGGATGAAGCCGAGAACCGCGGGATTGACCAGTGACGCATTCACACCGCCGCCGCCGGCAACGCACAGAACATCCAGCTGCGGACAGGTTTCAAATGCTGCCGTCGGGTGAAAAACCAGACCGTTCGAGCAGCGCAACGGATCAAGTGTCTGGGCAACCACATGCACCTCGGCACCGGCCACCGAGGCGAAGGCATCATAGGGCCCAGCAAAGTCGAGCAGCTGGACATTCGGGAAAACGAGCAGACCAAAACGCAGGGTCATATAAAGTCTCCAAATTTGACTTCCGCAAGTTTAGGGCGCTACTGCTTGTCTGAATTGCCATTCATCCCAAGAATTGAGCCAAATGCAGCGCCGGATTGAAATCCTCAGCTTTCCCAATGTCCAGCTTCTGGATCTGGCTGGCCCCTTGCAGGTCTTTGCCTCCGCCAACGACCTTGAGAAGCTGAAGGGAAGAAACCCGGCCTATCTGCCGGTCGTTGTCGGCGCTAAAAGAGATACGCTCACGTCCTCAGGACTGGCGGTGGCCGCGGAGCCGTTTCCATCGGAAAACCTGCCGCTCGATACGCTGGTCGTACCTGGCGGATGGGGCGTCAATGCCGTGTGCGAAAAGCCGGCGCTGGTAAAGTGGGTGAAGGAACGGTCTCAAACCGCCCGCCGGACCGTGTCGGTCTGTAGCGGCGCATTTCTGCTAGCAACCGCTGGCCTGTTGGATGGCCGCAGAGCTGTGACCCATTGGCAGCGCTGCGAGGAGTTTGCACTGCGATTTCCGCGAGTAAAACTGGACCCGGACCCGATCTTCATCCGCGACGGCAGCTTCTGGACCTCCGCGGGCGTTACCGCCGGGATCGATCTTGCCCTGGCTCTGGTTGAAGCCGACCTTGGCCGCGAGATCGCTCTGGCTGTTGCCAGACAGCTGGTCGTCTTCCTCAAGCGTCCCGGAGGTCAGTCTCAATTCAGCGCAGCCTTGACGCTGCAGGACAACGGCGGACGTTTCGACAAGCTGCATGCCTGGCTGGGCCAGAACCTGCACCGCCCCCTGAAGCTTGCCGATCTTGCGGATCAGGCGGGAATGAGCCCCCGCAGCTTTTCCCGCCATTACCGGGCGGAGACAGGACGGACCCCGGCCCGGGCGCTGGAAGACCTGCGCCTGGAACAGGCCCGGCGCCTGCTGGAGCAGGGAACCTATGTCTCCCGCACCGCAGACCGCTGCGGCTTTGGAACGGAAGAAACCATGCGCCAGATCTTCCTGCGCCGGCTTGGTGTCAGTCCGCAGGCCTACCGCGAACGGTTTTCCGCCTGAAACCCCACTGTGCCGGGCCCCGATTTCAATCCCTCACGCGCTCGAACAGGATGGGACCAGGTTCATGGGGCCGTTGGGCGGCGGCGGTGAGGTCCCACTTCACCGGAAAGCCACCGAACTGCAAGGTCTCCCCTTCGATCCAGGCCCTGTCGTAAAGGCGGGTCCCGGCCGCCGGAAAGGCGGTCACAGCACAGGTCTTGCCGGAGACATCCTGGGGCTGGTTGAGCTGCCATCCGGTCAGCCCGCAGCCCTTTTCCTCCGGCTGGGCATTGTAGAGGGCCACCACATCCGGAGCCTGCGGGGTCAGCGTCATAGTTCCCACATCCTGATCGGCCAGAAACTGCCCGGTCGCCTCCTGTGTCAGGGCCACATTGCCCTCATAGACCGCCTCAACCGTCGGATCGGCACAGTCGGACTTGGCATAGAGCTGCGCAACGGAATGAAGCGGCCCTTCGCCGGTGCGGGCCGTGTCTTCCGGAACGGACAGTGTCACAATCATGCCGTGCCGCCCGTTCTTTCCGATGGGCAGGCAGGCGGTTTGCCAGCGCCCCTCGAGGGCGGGCGCCCCGGCAGCGATCTGCGCCCACGCAGCCGTTCCGCCGCCGCAAACACTGGCGATAGCACTGGCGCAAACACCGGCGCGCATGACCGCTCCCATAAACACTGCCATTTTCATCAGCCGGCAGACCTTCTACTCTGACGCGAAGTCTGCAACCTCGCCGGTCAAGCTGGCCAAAATCAGGCGCGCGCGCGGCTATTCAGGGCAAAAAGGAAACCGGGACATGGCACCAAAACATATAGTGGTCTTCGACTGCGAATGGCTGGCGGAAGCAAATTCCTACCAGCGGCTCTGGTGCTCGCCGGACGATCCAGACCCGATGGTCGTCCAGATCGGCGCGGTGAAGCTCTCGCTGGAGCCACCCTACCCTGTCCTCGACACCCTGCGCCTGCACATCCTGCCCAAAGACAGAATGGGCCAGCCGGTGCCGCTTCCGGATTTTCTGATTGGCCTCACGGGAATAACGGAAGACACCTTGAAGCGGGAAGGATTGCCTCTTGATCAGGCGCTCACCGCGCTAGAGACCTTTGCAGATGGCGGCAGCTTCTGGTCCTGGGGCAAGGACGAGTTCTATCTCATGGCCATTTCGTGTTTCATCGCAGGACTGGCTCCGCCCCTGCCCGCAACGCGCTTCTTCAACGCAGCAAGCCTGATGACCAAGGCCGGAATGCCGGAGGAAGACCGGGAGAGAACACGCAGCTCCGGACTGACGCACTACTTCCAGCTGGACATACCGGAGCTTCCTGCGCACGACGGGTTGAATGATGCGCTTGGCATCGCCCTTTCCCTGCAGCACCTGCTGCGCAATGAGCGCCTCAGGCTCGCGGATTTCTGCGCGTAAAAATTAATATCACTCAAATTTGTTAACTTTTAAGATCGCAGATTAAGGATTTCCGCGGGCAAAAGGTTAACAAGGTCTATAAGCTGGCATACCTATTGCGAGGGTCCAGGCAGGAACGGAGCCTCCGTGCCGATCTGGAACAGGCAAGGTCACCAGCGTGCAAGTTAACCCGGTCAGATACACAGCACGTCCCAATATGAGGCAGCGCCGTCCCTTTGAGGGGCAGCGGGACGAACCACGCGACGAGCAGGCCTTCAAGATCCCGCCCGTTCCGCTGGAGCCGCGTCTGGAAGAAGCCCATGACCGGATGATCGCCCGTTACCGTCCGAACTCGGCCTTTCTCGCCCACCTGATCGCCACCCGCGACCATGACCCGCAAACGCGCACCAAGCGCCAGACAGAACCGGAAAACGGCATCCGCACCTATCGCGAAACCGCAGCCAGCCCCCGCAAGCGCGCCGCCGGATACGTTTTGTCCACGAGCCTCTGAAGCTCGCCCCCTCACCCGGACCTCCGGCTGGCCTGCCCCCGAGAGGAGAGGTGAAGGCTGAGCAAACGGAGGGGCTCACAATCTCTTCGGGACAGCATTCTCCCTTGCCGGCAGGCTTCAAAACGATACCGGCAGAGCAGCGGACATTCCCGCAACGCCCGTCCTTCGAGACGCAGCTTGACGCTGTTCCTCAAAATGGGGTTATCGTGTTGAAACTGGACGGGAAGTTGTGACCTTCAAACCCGCCCTTCTGTCCAACTGAGCAGCCTCGCGGTGATCCGGCGTCTCGAAAGGTGGTGGCTTGGGCTTGTTGATCGACGGCATGCCGGATCCGGAAATTGGTCATCGTTCCATCGCGCCAGATGGAGGTTGGAAATCATACCTCAAAGCACGTCATCCCCCGCCCCTTCCCGTCCCCTGATCTGGCGGCTTCTTGAAAGCTACTGCAAGGATCATGATCTGGCGTTGAATGCTGCCGATGCGCTGGGACATGCGGGCTGGATCGAGACCAGTCAGGGCCGCCGCAGCTTTTTTTCAGGCGCAAGCTTCGATCTCAATCCGCTCGGTGCAGCGCAGATTGCCAGGGACAAGGCCCATACGCTTGAGGTTCTCGCACGGGCCGGTTTGCCTGTCCCTGCCAGTCAGCTGCTTCACTCCGCAAGTGCCATCGCCGCGATGAGCCGGGTTCACGCCCTGTGCAGCGACATCCTGACCGGTCCGGACGAGGCGCTGAAGTTTGCGGAGCGCATTGGCTATCCGGTCTATGTGAAGCCGAATGACGGACAGGAAGGGCACGACATTCACCGGGCCCTGGATCCGCAAGGCCTCACTGCCTGTTTCGATTCCCTGTTCTTTCATCACGACAAGCTGCTGATCCAGGAAGAAATCAAGGGGCGCGACCTGCGTATCATCGTTCTGGATGGGGAAATCCTCTGCGCGCTGGAACGCCACCGGCCCTCCATCACCGGAGACGGGCACTCGACAGTTGCCGAGCTTCTCAAGTCCCAGCCGGACAAGGTGCGGATGGATTCCCGGCTCTTTCACGAGCTGGCAGCCCAGAACCTGACCTATTGCGCAGTTCCGGAAGCGGGCACCACCGTCACCCTTCTCCCGGTCGCCAACCTATCGGCGGGGGGCAAGGGCGGTCTTCTGGAAGACACGCTGCCCCCTGTGCTCGCAGATGCCGCGATCGCTTGCGGCCAGAAGCTGGGTCTGCGCTACTACGGGCTGGACCTGCTGCTTGAGAGCGATGCTGCCTCCGAAACCGCCTTCAAGATCCTAGAACTCAATGCCTCTCCCGGTCTGTCTCAGCTTCACAGGCAGGGCGGAGAGGCTGCGGGTCTGGCCTTGCAGATCTACACCAAGGTGTTCGATGCTTTGCGCCAGGATCTGGAAGGACCCCGGCGCAGCTGAACTGTCAGGCATTCACGTCGACGACGGCCCGTCCCTTGACCGCGCCTTTCAGGATCGCCGCGCCTAGCTCCGGCAGGTCGGACAGCGTGGCGGGTTGGATCATGGCTCTCAGCTTGTCGAGCGGCAGGTCTCGGGCAAGGCGGTTCCAGGCACGGACACGGTTTTGGTAAGGCTGCATGACACTGTCGATGCCGAGAAGATTCACACCGCGCAGAAGAAACGGCACGACGGTGGCCGGAAGAGCAGCACCACCCGCCAGACCAACCGCCGCCACGGACGCGCTGTGTTTCATCTGGCCCAGAACACGGGCCAGCATGGCCCCGCCCACCGCATCAACACATCCGGCCCAGGTCTCGCTCTCCAGCGGGCGCTTCACCGTTTCCGCCAGCTCTTCACGCGGTACGATGCGGCTTGCGCCAAGGCCGCGCAGATAGTCTTCCGTTTCCGGCCGGCCGGTGACGGCGGCAACCTCATACCCCAGATGCGCCAGGACCGCGGTTGCCACCGAACCGACGCCGCCTGCCGCGCCAGTGACCAGAACCGGGCCCTTTTCCGGCTTCAAACCGTGATCCTCGAGCGCCATGATGGCCAGCATGGCGGTGAAGCCTGCTGTTCCGATGGCCATCGCGTCCTGCGTGGTGAGCCCTTCCGGCAAGGGCACAAGCCAGTCGGCCTTCACCCGCGCCTTTTGCGCGTAGCCGCCCCACCAGACCTCGCCGACCCGCCAGCCGGTCAGAACCACCTTGTCGCCCGGCTTGTAGCGCTCATCCGTGGAGGTCTCGACCCTCCCGGCAAAATCAATCCCCGGAACATGCGGATAGGTGCGGACCAGCCCGCCCCCTGGTCCAATGCACAGACCATCCTTGTAATTGAGCGTCGAATATTCAACAGCAACGGTGACGTCGCCGTCCGGGAGCAGGCTTTCCTCCAGCGTCTGCACAGAGGCTTTCGTGCTGCCGTCATCGGCCTTCTCAACAACCAGCGCCTTGAATGTCATAAATTCCTCCGGATTGTTCAGCATTTCCGCCGATCGTAACAAGTCCGGTGGCAAGCACCAGTCTACAAAAGCCTGACAAGGTTCCGGCATCGCCGGAGGCCGCACCGGAGGCCTGAGACGCTGGAGCTAAGCGGTTCCCAGCGCATGACGCAGAGAGCTGGCAATGTGACGGCCCAGCGCCTCCTGGGCATTCGGCACATCTCCCGCAAGCAAAGGCTCCAGAAAGGCGATGTGCTCGCCAATCACGCGCTGCGCATTTTGCTGCGTGACCCGGATACGCGTCTGAACCGTCATGCGGATCTTGATCGCATTGACCCGGTAGACATTGGCCATAAGCTGATTGCCCGTGGCATGGATGATTTCAGAGTGAATGTCCCAATCCCGGTACTGGAGATCCTGAGGCAGACTGTCTGCAGCTTCTCCATTCTCAATCTGCTGCCTCGCGCATAAATGCCAATCCAGCCAGTCCGCGATCTGCTTGCGCTCGACATGCCGGACCACATCGGGCACAGCCGCCGTCTCAAGGATCAAACGCATCTGATAGGCATCCCGGATAAAGCTCACATCGAGGCTCGGGACCATCAATCCACGCTGCGGCAGTGTGACCAGCAAGCCCTCGGCCTCGAACCGCGGGATCGCCTCGCGGACGGCACCGAGCGTCGTTCCGGTCATCTCAACCAGCTCGCGCTGGGAAATGATCTGTCCGGGCAGCAAGGTTCCCGCATTGAGCAGAGCTTCGATCCGCCCATAGGCCACTTGTCTCAGCGAGATGTCCGCACCGCTTCCGCTGCGCCCTTTCCGATTGACACCCTGCTCCACTTCCGCTTCGCCAGACATATCCGATTCCATCGACCTGTTGATAACAGCAAACTAACATGTTAGTTAGGATCTTGTAAGCGCGAAAGTCATCATCAAAGATGTCTTCGTGACCGGTAGAGCCGGAACGCCATGCGGGCGGACGCTGGAGGAGCATCCCACCGCCAAGGCAACTCTTGGGAGGAGATGACATGACCATGAAAATGACCCGCCGCGCGTTTTCGGCGGCAGTAGGAGCTCTGGCGCTGGCAGGAACGAGCCTTGGCGCCTTCGCGCAGGACAAGATCACGCTGCGCCTGTCCACCCCCGCCTCGGAAACCGATCAACGGTCCGTTTCGCTGGCAAATGTCTTCGGCCCTGCCGTCGCCGGTTTCGCTGCCTATGAGCCGCATTACAACGCGTCACTTGTCGCCCAGGGCTCAGAGCTTGAAAGCATCGCTTCCGGCGACCTGGAAATGTCGATCACATCGGCTCAGGAACTTGCGACTTTCTTCCCCGAATTCTCGATCTTCGCCACGGGCTATGTCCATCAGAACGCCGAGCATCAGGTCCGGGTCTTCAACGATCCGCTGATGGAACCGTTCAAGCAGAAGGTCGAGGATGAGCTTGGCGTCAAACTTCTGGCCGTCATGTATCTGGGACGGCGCCACGTCAACCTGCGCTTCCCGCGCTCGGAAAAGAACGTCATGACCCCTGCGGACCTGGCGGGCGTGAACCTGCGCATGCCGGGCAGTGACGCGTGGCAGTTCCTGGGCAAGGCCCTTGGCGCGAACCCCACCCCGATGGCCTTCACGGAAATCTACACCGCCTTGCAAACCGGCTCGGTCGATGGCCAGGACAACCCGCTGCCGACCGTGGTGGACGCCAAGTTCTACGAAGTCACCAAGCAGATCAGCCTGACCTCGCATCTGGTCGACTTGAACTACATCGCTTTTTCCAAGGCGGTCTGGGACAAGCTGACGCCCGAACAGCAGGCAACGGTTCAGAAAGCGGCTGAAGATGCGGCGGAGAGCGGCCGCCAGGCCCAGCTGAAGAAGGAAGAGGACCTGGTTGCCTTCCTGAAGGACAAGGGGCTGGATGTTTATGAGCCGGACCTCAAGGCCTTCCGCGAGCATGTGCAAGCCCAGTATGTCGGCTCCAGCTTCGCCGAAGCATGGCCGGAAGGCGTGCTGGAGAAGATCAACGCGCTCGGCAACTAACCGGTGAGATGAGCTGAGGGGCGGCTTGCCCGCCCCTCCCATATCCTGCCGTGATGGCACCCAGCCGGAGGGCCGGTCTTGAACCGCATCAGCAAACCCTTGTTGAAGTTCGCCGAAGCTGTGGCCGCCTTCATGATGGCCGCCATGTTCGCGACCTTCATCCTTCAGGTGATGATCCGCTACACGGCGCGTATCGGCTGGGTGGCGGAGACATTTCCATGGCTCGAGCCGTCAAATTTTGGCTGGACGCTGGAGTTCTGCCTGGCGCTCTGGCTCTGGCTGGTGTTCTGGGGCAACTCCTTCGTGGTCCGGGACCAGGATCACGTCTCCTTTGACATTCTCTATTTCGCCGTATCCGGCAAGGTGCGCCGCGGTTTCATCATCGTGACCGGTCTGGCCATCGCCATCGGCCTCCTGCTCTCGATTGATCCGACCTGGGACCGGTTCAAGATCCTGCGCCTGAAAAAGACAGCCACGCTGTCGGACCTCTTCGGGGACTGGATCCGGATGCGGGATATCTACGCCATTTACATTCTGTTCCTGATCACGGTTCCGGCCCGTTATCTCTGGCTGGTCTGGCAGGCCTTCCGCAGCAGCATGCGCGCGCGCCAACATACGAGCGAAGGACGGCTGGACGAATGAGCCTCGCATTTCTTCTCTGCCTGCTGGCGCTGTTCGCAATCGCGGCCATGGGCGCTCCCATTGCCTATGCCATCATCGTTGGCGCCTTCGTCTATCTGGCCGCAAGCGGGCAGAGTATCGGCGTTGCCGGCAAAGTGCTGGTGGACGGGCTCTACCAGAGCTTCATTCTGCTGGCGGTGCCGCTGTTCATCGTTGCCGCAAACATCATGAACGCGGGAACGATCTCCGACCGGCTGCTGCGCTTCTGCGTCGCAATGGTCGGCAGGTTCCGCGGCGGCCTAGGCCATGTGAACGTCCTGGCCTCCCTGGTCTTTTCCGGCATGTCCGGATCCGCGGTGGCCGATGCTGCCGGTATCGGCAAGATCATCATCGAAATGATGACCAAATCGGGCCATTACACCCGCGGTTATGCGGCGGCCATCACAGCCGCCTCGGCCACCATCGGCCCGATCATCCCGCCCTCGATCCCGATGGTGCTCTATGCGCTGGTGTCGAACGCTTCCATCGGCTTCCTGTTTCTGGGCGGCATTCTGCCCGGCCTCATGATCGGGCTGGTCCTGATGCTTCTGAACGGCTGGATTTCCCATCGCCGCAACTTCGCGCTTGAAGAGCCGGTCGCCCTTGCCGAGATCCCGAAACTGACGGTCGAGGCCTTTCCGGCCCTGCTGATGCCAGCGATCCTGCTCTACGGCATCTATGGCGGCGTCACGACACCGACAGAAGCGGCTGCCGTTGCCGCGCTGTATGCGCTGATCCTTTCCGCCGTGTTTTACCGGGCCCTGAAGTTCTCAACGTTCTATTCGATCCTGGTCTCCAGCGCCCGGTCGTCGGCCTCCGTCGGCATCGTGATCGGCGGCGCGCTGATCTTGAACTACATCGTGGCCTCGGAGAACATTCCCAATCTGGTCGCTCAGGCGCTCGTCGGGCTGGATGTCTCGCCGCTGACCTTCTTGCTTAGTGTCAATGTGCTGATCCTGCTCCTGGGCTGCGTTCTGGATGCCACCACCATCATCCTGGTGATCATCCCGCTGTTCCTGCCCGCCTGCCGGGAACTGGGCATCGATCTGGTGCATTTTGGCGTGGTGGCCGTGGTCAATTGCATGATTGGCCTGATCACGCCGCCCTACGGCATCCTGCTTTTCGTCATCAACGCGGTCACCGGCATTCCCCTTGCCGAGATCATCCGGGAAATCTGGCTGTTTCTCGGCGTGCTGGTGTTCGCCCTCCTGCTGCTGATCTTCTTCCCCGGGATCACCCTGTTTCTCCCGCAGCTGTTCGGATACGCCGGCTAAAGATGACCGGCCCTGCCTCTGCCCCTTCAAGGACTGACTTAAAAATGCCGCACGCTCTCACAGGTATCTTTCCCGTGGTGATCACACCCTTTCACGACGACGACACCATCGACTGGGATGGCTACGAGGCCTTGCTGGAATGGTATGTCGCCAAGGGTGCGAGCGGCCTTTTCGCTGTCTGCCAGTCTTCGGAAATGCAATATCTGTCCTTGCAAGAACGCCGGGATCTTGCCCGTTTCACCGTCGATAAGATCGCGGGCCGCATTCCGGTGGTGGCGTCCGGTCATGTGTCCGCCAGCGAGGACGACCAGAAGGCGGAACTGCGCGCTGCCGCAGATGCCGGAGTGGACGCTGTCGTTCTTGTCACCAACCGGCTGGATCAGGACCAGACCGGCGGCAGCACGCTGACCGATGCCATTACCCAGCTGCTCGGTGCCCTGCCCTCCGATCTGCCCCTCGGTCTCTACGAATGCCCGGCGCCCTACCGCCGGCTCCTGACCGATGACGAGTTGACCTTCTGCGCCCAGAGCGGCCGCTTTGCCTTCCTGAAAGACGTGTCGTGCGACCTCGATACCGTGAAGCACCGGCTGGATCTGACAAGGGGCACGCCGCTTGCCATCAACAACGCCAATGCCGCCATCGCCTGGCCAGCCATTCAGGCGGGCGGTCACGGGTTCTCCGGCGTGATGAACAATTTTCACCCCGATCTCTACCGTTGGCTGATGGATCACGGAGCGAACCATCCGGACCTGGCAGACGAGCTGAACACGTTCCTGGTGCTGGCCGCCATGTCAGAGCCGATGGGATACCCGAAGCTGGCCAAGGAATACCACCGCCGCATCGGCACCTTCAAAAGCACCCACAGCCGGACTGTGCCCTTCGACATTTTCGACCGGTTCTGGGGTCTGTCTCCGATCCTGGATCAGGTCATGACCGGTGCCGACCGCTTCCGTGCCCGCATAGCGGCTCTCTGAGCCGCTATGCCTAACGGTCTCCTTGCCTGGAACACGCGCTGATCCAGAGCTTGCAGCGGGCAACCGGATCTTGCGCTGTCTGGATATCCGTCACGACGGCGGCACTGTCCGCACCGGCCTCGAACACCGCGGGTAAACGCTCCGGCGTCAGGCCGCCGATTGCGACCAGCGGCAGATCCCCGATCTTCTGCTTCCAGGACCTGAGACGTTCCAGGCCCTGGGGCGCCCATTTCATCTTCTTCAGCTGTGTCGGATAGACGGGACCGAGCGCCACATAGTCCGGATCATGCGCCAGAGCATTCTCCAGCTCTGCTTCGTCATGGGTGGAAAGGCCGTAGCGGATGCCCTGCCGCCGCAGCGCCTTGAAGTCCGCCGTCTCCATGTCTTCCTGACCGAGGTGGACATAGTCACAGCCAAGATCCAGTGCGATTTGCCAAAAGTCGTTGACGACCAGCTGCGCACCCCACAGCTGGCAAAGATCCCGCGCCAGAGCGATCTGCCGCCGCAATTCCCCATCCGTCTTGTCCTTGAGGCGGAGCTGAACAAACTTGACGCCGCAGGGCAGAAGCGGCTCCAGCCGCGAGACCTCGCCCGTGACCAGGTAAAACGGATCAAGTGCGCTCATGGCAACAACTCCGCCATGCCGAAGACCGGGGTTGAGGCATGAGCCATGTCCCGGCGCGGCATCAGACCCGCGGTATAGGCCATTTGCCCGGCGGCAACGGCCTGGCCAAAGGCGCGCGCCATCTGGACCGGGTCCAGCGCCTTTGCCACGGCGGTGTTCAGAAGAACCGCGTCAAAACCCATTTCCATGGCTTGTGCTGCCTGACTGGGGGACCCGATCCCTGCGTCGATGACAAGCGGAATGCCGGAGAAATGTGCCCGCATGGCACGCAGGCCTTCGATGTTGCGCAAGCCTTGGCCGGAGCCGATCGGCGCTCCCCAAGGCATCAGCACCTTGCAGCCAGCCTCCAGCAACCTTTCGCCGACAATCAGGTCCTCCGTCGTATAAGGAAAAACGTCGAAGCCATCGGCACATAAAATGCGGGCAGCTTCCACAAGAGCGAAGGGATCGGGCTGCAGCGTGTCCGCGTGACCGATGACTTCCAGCTTGATCCAGCTCGTGCCGAAAAGCTCCCTGGCCATCCGGGCTGTCGTCACCGCCTCACCGGCTGTGTGGCAGCCGGCCGTATTCGGCAGGATCCGGCAGCCGCTGTCCTTGAGAATATCCCGGAAGGCGCCACCGTCCTTGCCTTCCCGGCGCAGGGAAACGGTTATGACTTCAGCGCCGGAGGCTGTGATTGCTTCCCGCAGCACCGCAGGAGACGGATACTGCGCCGTGCCCAGCATCAGGCGGGATGAGAGATCAGTTCCGTAGAACACGGTCAGCCCCCCTGCATCGGTGTGAGGATTTCGACCCGCGCACCCGCCCGGAGCAGCGCAGAACCGCGTTCCTCACGCGGCACGAATTCGCCATCGAGGGCGGTGGCAACGTCGGTGGGCTCAAAACCTTCTTCGGCAACCAGCAATTCAAGCGTTTGCGCCCGGATGACCCGGTCTTCACCATTGATCTTAACAAGCATGGACATGCTTCCTTGTCTGTGTCTGTCCTGAGGTTCCAGCCAGTTGCTGCGCAAGCTCTTCGGCCAGAATGGGCGCCATCAGAAAGCCGTGGCGGTACATGCCGTTGAGATGAATGGCGCCCAAAAGGGAGCGGATGGCTGGAATGTTGTCGGGAAAGGCGGGCCTGAGACCTGCTCCTGTCTCCATAACCTCCGCTTCGGCAAAACCCGGATGGACCGTGTAGGCCGCAGACAGCAACTCCATCACGGCCCGGACCGAGATGCCCCCGGCGTTTGCGCTTTCCACCATGGTCGCGCCGATCATGTAGAGCCCGGGCGCATGGGGAACGATGTAGCAGGGGAAGCGCGGGTGCAGCAGCCGGATGGGCCGCGTCAGCTCCACATCTGGCGCATGGACCTTCAGCATCTCGCCGCGGACCGCCCGCAGATCGGGTAGATGCCCGCGGGCGGCAAGCCCCCGGCAGTCAACGATCTGGCCGGAGGGAGCCTGCCCATGAAAGCGGACACCACGGCTGACGAGGCTCCGGCGCAAGTCCGCAAGAGCCTCGACCGGGTTCATATGCGACTCGGCTTCAAAGAACAGACCACGTGTAAAGCGGGTTTCGAGAGCTGGTTCCAGCTGTGCCGGGGATACCCATGTGTGCTGGCAAGTAGCACGGGAGAACCGGTCCAGTTCCGTTCCATCCCGGGCTGCGGCAACCATCAGCGTCCCGCGCTTTTCAACGCCGCTGACATGGGATGCCCACCAATCCACGGCCTTTTGACCACGCGCCACAACGGTTTCTGGGGCACTCTCTCCCTCACAGAACGGAGCAAGCATGCCACCGGCGAGACGTGATACCGGAGGCGGGCTTCCCTCCGGCACGATGACCTCGACGTCGAGACCCCGGTCCCTGATTGCCGTTGCCGCGCAGAGACCCGCAACGCCGGCTCCGAGAACCGAGATCATTCTGCCGGCTCCCCGATGTGCCCGGCGGGGACATAGAGTTCGCCGCCTTCGCGGAATTTCGCCGCCATTTGCTCCATTCCCTCCGCCTTCTGGCTGACGGCGCGGATGTCGTGGCTGATTTTCATGGAACAGAATTTCGGGCCGCACATGGAACAGAAATGGGCCAGCTTGTGCGCTTCCTTTGGCAGGGTCTCGTCATGCATCGCCCGGGCCGTCTCCGGATCAAGGCCCAGATTGAACTGATCTTCCCAGCGGAAATCGAACCGCGCACGGGAAAGCGCATCGTCCCGGGCCTGGGCGCCCGGATGCCCTTTGGCGAGATCGGCCGCATGGGCGGCAAGCTTGTAGGTGATGACACCGGTCTTCACGTCATTCCGGTCAGGCAGGCCAAGGTGCTCCTTCGGCGTGACATAGCAGAGCATGGCCGTGCCGAACCAGCCGATCATGGCCGCACCGATCGCGCTGGTGATGTGGTCATAGCCCGGGGCAATGTCCGTGGTCAGCGGCCCAAGCGTGTAGAAAGGCGCCTCGTGGCAATGCTTGAGCTGCTCATCCATATTGGCCTTGATCTTGTGCATGGGCACATGGCCCGGCCCTTCGATCATCACCTGACAGTCCTTCGCCCAGGCAATCTTCGTCAGCTCGCCAAGTGTCCTGAGTTCTGCGAATTGAGCCTCGTCATTAGCATCCGCGATGGAACCGGGGCGCAGGCCGTCGCCGAGCGAGAAAGACACGTCATAGGCGCGGGCGATGTCGCAGATTTCCGCGAAATGTTCATAGAGGAAGCTTTCGCGGTGATGATGCAGGCACCACTTGGCCATGATCGAGCCGCCGCGCGAGACGATCCCGGTCACCCGCCTGGCGGTCATCGGGATCATGTGCAGCCTGAGGCCTGCATGAATGGTGAAATAGTCGACGCCCTGTTCCGCCTGCTCGATCAACGTGTCGCGGTAGATCTCCCAGGTCAGATTCTCGGCGATCCCGCCCACCTTTTCCAGCGCCTGATAGAGCGGAACCGTGCCAATGGGCACGGGAGCGTTGCGCAGGATCCAGTCGCGGATGTTGTGAATGTTCCGGCCTGTCGACAGATCCATGACCGTGTCAGCCCCCCAGCGGATAGCCCAGACCATCTTCTCCACTTCCTCTTCCATGGAAGAGGTGACAGCGGAATTGCCGATATTGGCATTGATCTTCACCAGGAAGTTCCGGCCGATGATCATCGGCTCCAGTTCCCGGTGGTTGATGTTCGCCGGAATGATAGCCCGGCCGGCGGCAATCTCGCTGCGGACGAACTCAGGTGTGACGAGGGCGGGAAGCCCCGCGCCAAAGGCCTCACCATCACGCGAGTAGGCTGCCTTGCGGCCTTCGTTTTCGCGGATCGCCACATATTCCATTTCCGGGGTGATGATCCCGGCTCTGGCATAAGCGAGTTGGGTCACTGCCCGGCCCTCCCTGGCACGCAGGGGATCGCGTGGAACAGGAAAGACAGGCGTCAGGCGCTTGCCTTCCGCAAAGCCGTTGTCGGCCGCAGTCACTTCACGGCCGGAATAGCTCTCGACATCGCCACGGTCCTGAAGCCAGCTTCCGCGCACATCCCGCAAGCCTTGGGAAATGTCGATGGTTCCGGCGCAATCCGTATAGGGTCCGGAACTGTCGTAGACGGTCAGCGGCGCTTCCCCGGTCAGGCTGATCTCGCGCAACGGCACGCGGATGGGGTGAAGCGTTCCCGGAACATGGATCTTGCGGGAAGCGGACAGGGGACCGGTGGTAATCGGGGGGATAGTACGGTTCATTTGCGTCTCCTCTTGCGAAAAGACCCAAGTGAAATGTGAAGCAGAAAGGGCCTGTGGCCCGGACGCATGCGCGCAACAAGGCCTTGCGGCCCGAAAGGACCGCCCCGTGATCTGAACTGGGGGAATTTCCCTTCGGTCTTCCTACGCCAGCATCAACTGGGTCAGGTTCAAAGGGTCGCTTCACCGCATGCAGGGGCCTGCATGCTGTCAGCCTCTCAGTCCCCTAGGCGGGACTCCCCTGACGTCCGGCTAACTTCGTCCGTTCGCTGCAAAAGGTCAATGGGGATAAATCGCGGCACCCTTTGGGTAAAAGACGGGTGTTACTGGCGCTGCCGCCGGCGTCACGACCGGTCGAGATCCGCAAGCAGCTTGACGAGCCAGTCGACGAAGACGCGCACCTTGTTGCTGAGGTGCCGGTTCGGCGGGTAGACGATGTAGAGGGGCATGGTCTCGGTCCGCCAGTCGTCCAGAAAGGGAACCAGCGTGCCTTGCTCCAGCTCTTTAGTGACCATGAACCGGGGCACCTGGGCGACCCCGTGGCCTGCAAGCACCGCCGTCACATAGCTGCGCGCATCATTCACCGAGAAAGAGGAGCGACCCTCGACTTCCAGGACCTCCTTGCCGCGCTGAAAGGTGAAGGGAAAGACCCGTCCCGACTGGGGTGAGAAATAGCTGACGCATTTATGGCTGGTGCGAAGATCCTCGGGGTGGGAAGGAAAACCGAAGCGTTCGAGATAAATCGAGGCCGCACAGGTGATCACCTCAATCTCTCCGATGCGGCGGGCAATAAGGGAAGAATCCCCAGGCGTGACGCCACGCAGGGCACAATCCACGTTTTCCAGAAGATAGTCGACGGTGCGGTCGCCGACACCGAGATCGACACGGATATCCGGGTAAGTCTTGTAGAAGTCGCAAAGGGCGGGAATGACGATCCAGTCCGCGAAGGCCCCCGACATCTCCACCCTCAAGCGTCCGGTGGGCGTGGCCTGCTGATGCGCGAGACTGCTGTCCAGTTCTTCCAGCTCCGCCACGATCTTGGTGGCGCGCTCGTAGTAGAGCGCTCCGTCGGTGGTCACGATCACCCGCCGTGTTGTCCGATTGAGCAACTTTGTCTGCAGATGCGCTTCCAGATTCTGGATCAGGTTGGTGACGGTCGCACGCGGAATGCGCAAGGACTCCGAGGCGCGGGCGAAATTGCCCGTCTCCACCACGCGGAGAAAGGCACGCATGGCTGTCAGTTGATCCATTCACCCGCCCTTTCGTGGAAGTGATAGGGATATTATTCGAAATTTCGAATAGTGTTACCAGAATTGCGGATCTTATTCCACATCATGAATAGACGTATATGTTTCTGTGAAGTGACGGGAGTGTATCTGTCCTTTTCGCTTCAATTTCAGGATCAAAGACGATGACCATGGCGGTGCAAATCAAGGACATGACGTTCGACAAGGTCGAGACCGGCCCGGTCGGCGTGCGTGTCTTTCAAGGTGCCGAGTATGAGAAGTCACCGCCTGTCCTGATCTACTTCCACTCCGGAGCCTTTCTCGAAGAAGGCCGGATGGACAGCGACGTCGCAACCACCCTGGCGCAAACCGGGGCAATTGTCGTCATCCCGGATGTCAACGCCCCCCTCGGCGGCGTTTTCCCGAAGCCGCTTGAAGTGGGGTTTTCAATCTTCAGCTACCTTGCGCAAAAGCGCGCGGGGCTCGGCAACCGTAAATCCCTCCTGCTGCTTGGCGGCGCGGAGGCCGGGGGCAATCTGGCCGCAGCCATTGCCCACAAGGCGCGGGATTACCGGGCAAACGAGCTGGACGGCCAGGTTCTTCTGTCGCCGCTTCTGGATCCGTTCATGGCATCCGCCTCCATGCAAAAGGCAGCCGCAGCCGGCATGAGAAACCGCTGGTCGGAAGGCTGGAGCCATTATCTTAGCGGGGGTGTCTGCCATCCCTATGCGGCGCCTTGCACCTGCTCCCGGCAGGCAGGTCTGGCTCCGGCGCTCATCGTGACCTCGGAGGACGATCCTCTAAGGGACGAAACCCTGGCCTATTCCCGCAAGCTTTCAAGCTCCGGCGTCCGGGTCCAGGAACATATCTTTCCTGAAGGCGCGAGCTGGCCTTCGATCTACGGTGCAAAATGCCCCATGGCCGCAAATTGGCAAGCCGGCCTCACAGAGCAGTTCGAGAGCTTTGTAAGGTCAGTCACCATCCAGTGACGGAAAAACAGCAACTCAGCTTTTGAGCCTTCCTCCCGGAGGCTCGAGGAGACGGAAAATGGCATCACGTAATACACGCCGCGTCCTGCTGGGCGCCGGCATCGGTCTCGTATTGTCCGCAACAACAGCTGTTTATCTTCTTGAACAGCCCTTCAGTCCTCCGGCCTCTGCCGCCGGCGGACAGGAAGCACCGCCCGCGATTCCCGTAACGGTCGCCAAGGTCGACAGCCGGGCCATCACGCTCTGGCAGGAGTTCTCCGGCCGGCTGGAAGCCGTTGAACGGGTGCAGGTGCGCTCCCGGGTGACCGGCCAAATTCAGTCGGTGCACTTCCGCGAAGGCGCTCTGGTAAAGGAGGGCGACCTGCTGTTCACCATCGACCCTGCCCCCTATGAGGCAACGGTCGCCCAGCGGGAAGGCCAGGTCGCCTCGGCAGAGGCACAGCTCAAGCTGGCAAAGCTGGAACTGGACCGCGGCAGCAAGCTGATCGGGGCCCGGGCCATTTCGCAAAGCGCGCTCGATCAGCGCCTCAATGCCTTTGACGAAGCCCTGGCTAACCTTCAATCCGCAAAGGCAGCTCTCCGGTCGGCAAAGCTCGAGCTGGATTACACGAAGATCAAGGCTCCGGTGAGCGGCCGGGTCGGCAAGATCGAAATCACCGCGGGCAACCTGGTTGCAGCAGGTCTTTCCTCGCCTGTCCTGACCAGTCTGGTCTCCGTCAACCCGATCTACGCGAGCTTCAATGTCAGCGAAGACACGGTCGCCAAGGCCCTGTCCGAACTGCCCGTTTCCAGCGGAGCTCTGGCCCCGATCGAAGACATTCCGGTCGAAATCGGAACCTCGGCGGATGAAGGCACTCCCATCAAGGGCAAGCTGCAGCTGATCGACAACCAGGTCGATGCCGCCAGCGGCACGATCAATGTGCGGGCGGTCTTCGAAAATCCCGGCCAGCGCCTGATCCCCGGCCAGTTCGTCCGCATCCGCATGGGCGAACCGGACCCGATGGAAAAGATCCTGATCAGCGAACGGGCCATCGGAACGGACCAGGACAAGAAGTTCGTCTATGTCGTCAATGACGACAACAAGGTGAGCTACCGTACTGTGGAACTCGGACAATCCGCGGATGGCGGGCAGATCGTCAGCAGCGGGCTTGCCGCAGGTGAGACGATCGTCGTGAACGGCCTGCAGCGCATCCGTTCGGGTGCGACGGTCCTGCCGCAGCCGGAAGGCAAGGTCGCCGCCGCCCAGTAAAGATCCGGACGCGGGACAGAGGTTCCCCGGAGCCGCCGTCCCGCTGACCTGGCACCTGATAGAAACACCACTGCAACTGGCGGACCCGTCCGCCGGAACGGGATTCTGTGTCCCGGCCACTGCCCGAAAGAGGGGCCTTTCAATGAGTATCTCCCGATTTTTCGTCGACCGCCCGGTGTTCGCCGGGGTGCTATCGGTCCTCATTCTGGTCGCGGGCCTGATTGGCCTCGTGTCCCTTCCCATCTCCGAATATCCGGAAGTCGTGCCGCCTTCGATCGTGGTGCGCGCCGCCTATCCGGGTGCAAACCCGAAGGTCATCGCGGAAACCGTCGCAACGCCCCTGGAGGAGCAGATCAACGGGGTCGAGGGCATGCTTTACATGTCCAGCCAGGCAACTTCCGATGGCGTCATGACCCTGACGGTCACCTTCCAGCTCGGCACCGATCCGGACCAAGCGCAACAGCTCGTCCAGAACCGGGTGTCACAGGCAGAGCCCCGCCTGCCCGCTGAAGTGCGCAGCCTCGGTATCACCACGGTGAAGAGTTCGCCGGACCTGATGATGGTGGTCAACCTCACCTCCCCCAATGACCGCTACGACATCACCTACCTGCGGAACTATGCCGTCCTGAACATCAAGGACCGGCTGGCCCGCATTCAGGGCGTCGGCCAGGTGCAGGTCTTCGGCTCCGGCGATTATTCCATGCGGATCTGGGTCGACCCGCAAAAGGCAGCGGAGCACAATCTGGCGGCCAGCGACATCACCAATGCCATCCGCCAGCAGAACGTTCAGGCTGCCGCCGGGATCATCGGTGCCTCGCCGAATCTTTCCAGTGTCGACATGCAGCTGAGCGTGAACGCGCAAGGCCGCCTGCAGACACCGGAAGAGTTCGGTAACATCATCGTCAAGACCGGGGAAACAGGCCAGGTCACCCGCCTGCGGGACGTGGCCCGTGTGGAACTGGGCGCTGCCGACTATTCCCTGCGGTCTCTTCTGGACGGCAAGCCTGCCGTCGCCATTCCCGTGTTCCAGGCCCCCGGCTCCAACGCGATCGCCATCTCGGATGCGGTGGTCGAGACCATGAACGAACTTCAGGACGTCATGCCGGAAGGCGTGCAGTACGAGATCGTCTACGACACCACGAAGTTTGTCCGCGCCTCCATCGAGAAGGTGGTGGACACGCTGCTGGAGGCCATCCTGCTCGTGGTCATCGTCGTCATTCTGTTCCTGCAGACATGGCGCGCCTCGATCATCCCGCTCATCGCCGTTCCCGTGTCCATCATCGGCACCTTCGGGGTGATGTATGTCTTCGGCTTCTCCATCAATGCGCTCAGCCTGTTCGGCCTAGTGCTCGCGATTGGGATCGTGGTCGATGATGCCATCGTCGTGGTCGAAAACGTTGAACGGAACATCGAGAACGGCCTCAACCCGCGCAATGCGACCTATCAGGCCATGAAGGAGGTCTCCGGACCAATCATCGCCATCGCGCTGGTTCTGGTCGCTGTTTTCGTACCTCTGGCCTTCATCACCGGCCTCTCCGGCCAGTTCTATCGCCAGTTCGCGCTGACCATCGCCATCTCGACGGTCATCTCGGCCGTCAACTCCCTGACCTTGTCGCCGGCGCTCGCCGCCCTGCTTTTAAAGGGGCATCACGCGCCAAAGGATCTTCTGACCCGCGTCATGGACCGCCTGTTCGGCTGGTTCTTCCGGCGCTTCAACCGGGCCTTCGGCAGCGGGTCGAATGCCTATGCCCGCGGTATTGGCGGTCTTTTGTCCCGCAAGAGCATCGTCATGGCCGTCTATCTGGTTCTGGCAGGCGCAACCTATGTTCTCTTCACCACCGTACCGGGCGGCTTCGTTCCGGCACAGGACAAGCAGTATCTGATCGGCTTTGCGCAGCTTCCGGACGGGGCGACGCTTGACCGGACAGAGGATGTCATCAAGCGCATGAGCGACATCGCGATGGAACAGCCGGGCGTCGAGCATGCCATTGCCTTCCCCGGTCTCTCGATCAACGGCTTCACCAACTCCTCCAACGCGGGCATCGTCTTTGCGTCCCTGGCGGATTTCGAGGAACGCCGCACGCCGGAGCTCTCCGGAGATGCCATCGCGATGCAGTTGAACCAGAAGTTCGGCGCGATTCAGGACGCGTTCATCGCCATGTTCTCCCCGCCTCCCGTTCAGGGCCTGGGAACGACCGGCGGGTTCAAGCTGCAGATCGAGGACCGGGCAGGTCTCGGCTATCCGGCTCTGGATGCAGCCAAGACTGCCTTCCTGACCAAGGCCTATCAGTCCCCGGAACTGGCAGGTCTCTTCTCCAGCTTCCAGATCAACGTGCCGCAGCTCTATGCGGATCTGGACCGGACCAAGGCGGAACAGCTGGGCGTTTCGGTGACGGATGTCTTCGAAACGCTGCAGATCTATCTCGGCTCGCTTTATGTGAATGACTTCAACGCTTTTGGCCGCACCTACAGTGTGCGTGTCCAGGCCGATGCAGAGTTCCGCTCAAGACCGGAGGATATCGGACGTCTGAAGGTACGCTCCAGCTCCGGCCAGATGATCCCGCTCTCGGCCCTGATGAAGGTCGATGCCACCACCGGTCCGGAACGGGCAACCCGCTACAACGGCTTCCTGGCGGCCGATGTGAACGGCGGACCTGCCCACGGCTTCTCTTCGGGACAGGCTCAGGCAGCGGTGGAGCGGATCGCGGCAGAAACCCTGCCCAAGGGCATCAGCTTCGAATGGACGGATCTGACCTATCAGCAGATCCTGGCGGGAAGCTCCGGCGTGCTGGTCTTCCCCCTCGCCCTGCTGCTGGTCTATCTGGTTCTGGCCGCCCAGTATGAAAGCCTGACCTTGCCCATCGCGATCATCATGATCGTGCCAATGAGCGTGCTTGCCGCCCTGACCGGCGTCTGGCTGACCGCCGGAGACAACAACATCTTCACCCAGATCGGGCTGGTGGTGCTGGTGGGGCTGTCGGCAAAGAACGCGATCCTGATCGTGGAATTTGCCCGGGAGCTCGAATTCGCAGGCCGCAAACCGGTTGAAGCGGCCATCGAGGCCAGCCGCTTGAGACTGCGCCCGATCCTGATGACGTCCCTGGCCTTCATCATGGGCGTCGTGCCGCTGGTCTATTCGACCGGAGCCGGTGCGGAAATGCGTGTCGCCATGGGGGTTGCCGTGTTCTCCGGCATGATCGGCGTCACCTTCTTCGGCATCTTCATGACACCGGTCTTCTATGTGCTGATCAGGCGGCTTACGGGCAACCGCCCCCTGGCCCAGCACGGCGAACCGGAGCTCCAGGAAGCCTCCTGAACCCTTAGACCTTCACCTGAGAAGGTGGAGGTCAACCTTGCCCCAGTCTTCTCCGCCGCCCCCGGAGAACGGCTTGGGCTCCGCATTTGTGGAGGTTATTGCAGTGCAAGCCGACCCGCGCCACTCAAGCGCTCCGGCGATCCTCGCTCTGGAAGAGCGTCATGGCCGGGCTGCTGCCGGAACACCAGACCCGCGTGGCCGGACGCGCAAAGAAGGTCGCTAAGGTCAACACGGCAAACCAGTCCACGCGCTTTGCCGCTGCCGCCGGAGACCGGGATGCCGCCGCGCTGGTGCTGAACAACGCCGAATGGTGAGCCATGCGCCAATCTGTCCTGGACATCTATCCCGATGACCATGCCTCCAAGGCACACGCGGTCCCGCTGACCGACCTTTCGCCCAGTCCGGATTTCACGAAAGTCGCCGAAGCAAGCCGCGCCCGGGCGAGGCGAGTGTCGGCACCGGACGCTTTCGAAAAGGCGCTCACCGATGCGCTTGCACACGTGGAAGCGAAAAAGGGTCTGGCTCTGATTGAGGTGGCCATTGGCAAGGGCTGATTGCTGCCGGCCGTTAAGTGCAAAGCGGAGATCCGGGATCCCGCACAGGCTCAACACATACAACGTGGCGCGTTTCAAGCCGGGTCCAGGCTCAAGGCCGGGATGGGGAGGGAATATCCGTCAGGTTTTTGGGTTTGTCATTCGCCTAAGGCACGGCCACATGGCCGTGCCTCAGATTGATTACAAACCCCTCGGTTTTTGGCGGCAGCCAGAATCGAGGGGTTTTGATTCCGATATGTTCACGATTTGAATCTGTGACGTTCCGTGAATCTGAACCTCTTCGATAGGCTTCAGAGGTTTGTCAGCAGTCTGAGGCACGGCCACATGGCCGTGCCTTTCGTCTTTCTGAGATCCCGCCCGTTAATCAGAACGGGTAGTGCTGGTTCGGATCTTCGATCGTGATCCAGCGCAGGTCGGTGAACTCGGCAATGGCCGCCTTGCCGCCGAACCGGCCATAGCCGGAGTCACCGACACCCCCAAAGGGCATCTGCGGCTCGTCGGAAACCGTCGGACCGTTGATGTGGCAAATGCCGCTTTTGATCTGGTTGGCCGCAGAAATCGCCCGGTTGATGTCCTGGCTGAACACAGCAGCCGAAAGGCCGTATTCGGTGTCATTCGCCGTTGCAATGGCCTCGGCGTCTCCTTTCACGCGGATGATCGACTTCACAGGACCAAAGCTTTCTTCGCGGTAGATGCGCATCTCCGGCGTCACAGCGTCAAGCAGGGTTGCCGAATGGATCGCCCCATCCCGCTGGCCGCCCGCGACAAGCTTGGCACCCTTTGCAGTCGCGTCAGCGATCAGGGCATCCATCTTGGTGCCAGCATCGACGCTGACCAGGGATCCGAGGACAACATGATCGCGCGGGTTGCCGAAAGGCAGCTTCGATGCCCGGGCCGCCAGCTTCTCCACGAATTCATCGGCGATGCTTTCATCGACGATAATGCGTTCGGTGGACATGCAGATCTGGCCCTGGTTCATGAAAGCGCCGAAGATCGCCGCATTCACGGCCCCGTCAATATCCGCATCGGACAGCACGACCAGAGGCGCCTTGCCGCCAAGCTCCAGGAGCGCGGGCTTCAGGTTCTCACCTGCCAGGCGGCCAATGATCCGGCCAACAGCAGAAGACCCGGTGAAATTCACGTGACGGACTTCCGGTGCCTCGATCAGGGCCTTGACGACCTCTGCTGCATCCTTGGGCGCGTTCGAGACATAGTTGACGACACCCTCGGGCAGACCAGCCTCAACAAAACAGTCGACGATCATGCGGTGCGTCTTCGGGCAGGCTTCCGAACCTTTGAAGATGACCGTGTTGCCGCAGGCCAACGGCATTGCGAGCGCGCGCGTGCCAAGAATGACCGGCGCGTTCCACGGCGCAATGCCAAGGCAGACACCCTTCGGACGAGTAACAGCCATGGCCAGCGTGCCGGGCTTGTTCGAGGGAATAACCTCGCCACCGATCTGGGTGATCATTGCGGCAGCTTCCCGGATGACGCCCGCAGCCAGCATGACGTTGAACCCGGCCCAGAGCCCCGTCGATCCGGTCTCCGCGATCATGGCCGCGACGAAATCGGCGGACTTGGAATCCATGATGTCGGCGGCCTTGTTCAAAAGCGCGCGCCTCTGCCCCGGAGACATTGCAGCCCAGGCCGGGAAAGCTGCTGCAGCTGCCTTGGCGGCGGCCAGAGCATCAGCGGTCCGTGCGGCTGCGGCAGCCGATGCCACCTCGCCGGTCACGGGATCATGTCGCTCAAAGGTTTCCCCGCCCGCAGCTGCCACGTCCTTGTTGTTGATGACGAATTGAACAGTCATGTTTCTCTCCTTGGAAGTCCTTGATCTTGTGATTGTTGAAGCTATTGGCCTTACGGCACTTGCTGCAGCCGGTCTGCCGTGTCTTGCCTGCTGTCATGCCTCCCTGGGGACGCGCTTGGAGGTGATCCAGCGCAGCTCCGTGAACTCGTCCAGGCAGCCCGGCCCGCCGAAACGGCCATAGCCACTCGATTTCACACCTCCGAACGGCATGAAGGGATCGTCGGCAACCGTCGCGGAGTTGATGTGGCAAATACCGGTTTCCAACTGGTCAGCGACCGCACGGGCGGCGGAAAGATCACTGCCGAAGACAGCGGACGACAGTCCGTATTCGCAATCGTTCGCGACAGTCACTGCCTCCTCAACCGATCCGACCCGGTAGATACCGACGAGCGGGCCAAAGCACTCTTCCGAATAGATCCGCATCATCGGCGAGACATGGTCGATGACGGTCGCATCCATGAACTGGCCGCGGGCCGGACCGCCGGAGCGCAGAACGCCCCCCTTGGTGACGGCGTCTTCGATCAGGGCAGAGAGCCGGACCGCAATGGACGAGGTCGCCAGCGGGCCGATGCGGACACCCGGATTGCGGGGATCGCCCGCGGTCAGGGCACTGGCCCGTTCGGCGAGTGCAGCGACAAACGCATCGGCAATCGCGTGATCGACTATGATCCGGTCCGTCGCCATGCAGATCTGGCCAGAGTTCAGATAGGCGCCGAAGAGAGCGGCCTCCACCGTCTGGCCGATGTCCGCATCAGGAAGAACAATGAGCGGAGATTTGCCGCCGAGCTCCAGCAGACAGCGCTTGAGATGAGAAGCTGCAATGCCTGCGATGATGCGGCCAACGCGGGTCGAACCCGTGAAGTTGACCCGGCGGACGGGCGCGCAGGCAATCAGGGTCTCCACCACCTCGCGGGAGTTCTCCGGCGCATTTGTCAGGATGCTCAGGACACCTGCCGGAAGGCCCGCTTCATGCAGCAGCTCTCCCAGGAGAACATGGGTCACGGGACAGAGTTCCGAGGCCTTGAAGATCACCGTGTTGCCGAAGGCAAGCGGAAAGGCGATGGCGCGGATGCCAAGCGCGAGCGGGGCATTCCAGGGCGCGATGGCAAGGCAGACACCGGCAGGCACGCGAACGGCCTGTGACGGTTCGTCTGCCTGCTGCGACCTGCCGTTGCCGAACTGCTCTGCGAGCTGAGCCGTTGCCTCGAACACATCGGCAGCCACGCGGAGGTTGAACTCCACCCATTCCGCCGTGGCGCCGGTCTCCCGGAGCATGCTGTCTTGAAATCGCGCCGCATAGCGCGGAACCAGGGCCTTGGCGCGCCGGAGAATGGCTGCCCGTTCCGCGCCGCCCAGTCCCGACCAGGCGCTGAAACTGGCGGCGGCCACGGAAACCATCTGCTCGGCGTCGGCTGCACGGCCGTCCGCTGCAATGGAGGACACCAGACCGGTTGAGGGATCCAGACGCTCAAAGACCGCACCGGCCGCGGCGGCCTGATGGACACCCTTCACAAACAGCCCGGTTTTCAGCAGGCCTTCCGGAGCGCCTGACCCGCGCTTTTGTGGCGGACTGCCCGCTGTTTCCATCCCGTTCATGTGGTCCTCCCCTGCCTTTCCGGCAGACCATGGCCAATTCTCACCTTTTGCTCCGCTCAATAAATGCCCTATTATGGGTAAATATTGAAGTTTTATGGGAATGTGACCATTTGCGATGCCGGAAAGCAGCACACTTTTGTCCATGCTTCGACTGGAGGTGGTCGAACCAAGCTTCCGCCCAAGGACATATGCCGCCGGACAGGGCACCTCCGCGCAGTTCAATCTGATCGCAGTCGTGCGGCGGGGCAGCGCTACCTTGCAAGTGAATGACGAAGCTTTGCAGGTTGGCGACAGCTCGGTTTTGGTCCTGCCTCATGGCGTACAGGCGCGCCTGAACGTTCCGGCGGGAACAGGCGCCTGGATCATTGGCTTTGCCCGTCCGCTGCAGTCGCTCGTCACCGGGACAGGCCCAGAGAGTCTGATGCTGGACACAGTTCTGAGCCGGCTGACACTTACTCCGGCAAATCAGGAGATCGTTGAATCGTCCATTTTACCCTTGCTGCCGCTGCTCACACAGGAACTGAACGATCCGCAAAAGCGGTCACAGACTGCGGTGGCGGCGCTTCTGCGGCTGTTGCTGATCGCCACCAGCCGCATGCTGACCAGAAGCGGTCTCGCAGACAATCGCAACGATACGCATATCCTTCACAGGTTCCGGCAGCTTGTCGAGCTCGGTTACCGGAGCCGCAAAACGGTCTCCGGCTACTGCATGGATCTGAACCTCACCTATGACCGGCTGAACGATATCTGCCAAAGAAACCTTCAGCGCACCCCGCTCTCGCTGATCCAGCAAAGGATCCTGATGGATGCGTCAACCCGCCTGGTCCAGACGGATGAAAGCATCCAGTCGATTGCAAATCATCTCGGATTCAGCGACCCGACAAAATTCTCGCACTTTGTTAAGCGCGCCACCGGCGTGTCGCCACGCCAATACAGGCAGATGACGCGCAAGGAAGAGGACCGGCAAGCCAGCACCGTGCTCCAGACATTCTCCGACTGGCCTTAGAAACAGGCCAGCGGAACCCCTTGCAAGCCGGCTAAGCTCTCACTTCAGACGCCCGCAATTCAGCAGCAAGGTCCCCGGCTGCCGCTTTCAGCTTTGGCAAGGCCGTTTCAGCCATCGCGTCATCGAAGCGGTTCAACATGCCGAAGGCACTCAGGGTGGCGGCGATCTTGCCGGAGACATCACGGATCGGAACGGACAATGCCCCGATCTCAGGCTCATTCTCGCCCTTGTTGCGCGCGAAACCGCTGGCGGCGATCTGGTCCAGCTCGCTCTCCGGCGGCAACTCGTCCTCATGTGCCCACTTCAACCGTTCCTGCATCCCCATGGCAGCAAGCCAGATCTTGCCTTGTGCGGTGGTCGCCATAGACAGCACCGTGCCGACGCTGATGTTGACCGATGAAGCTGCCCCCCATCCTGCTCAGGGGTTGGAGCCTCCGGCAAACCGGTTCGGTTCAGCCCCATGGCCCCATGACCTCAATAAAGCACCGATGGCAGCCACAACGCCAGTTCTGGAAAGGCGAAGAGCAGCAGGATAAGGCCAAAGGGCGCGAGCAGGAACGGCAGGATCGCGACATAAAGCTGCTTGATCTTGATGTCGGGCGCCTGGGCCTGAATGATGAACAGGTTCATCCCGACGGGCGGATGGATCAACCCCAGTTCGACGACGATCACGACAATGATCGCGAACCAGATTGGATCGTATCCAAGGTTCATGATCACCGGCAGAAAGACCGGAACGGTAATCAGAACCATGCCGATGCCTTCGAGAAAACACCCCATCAGGATGTAGAGCACGATGATCAGCGCCATCACGGCCACGGGCGTCAGATGCAGCGCTTGCGCTCCGTCCAGAAGCAGATTGGGCAGCTTGGTCTGGACGATGAAATTCGCGAAAACAGTCGCCCCAATGATGATGGTGAAAAGCACGCAGCTGGTGATGACGGTCACCTTGAGCGCATGGAACAGCGCCCGCCAGGTCAGGCTCCGTCCGGCAAAGCCGAGGAGGATCGCTCCAAACGCGCCGACAGCAGCCGCTTCGTTGGGACTGAACACCCCGGCGTAGATGCCGCCGATTGTTGCCGTGAAAAGGAGCAGGAACTGCCAGGGATCCTTCAGGGCAAGCAGCCGCTGCTTCAGGCTGGCAGGCGGGTCCACCGGCACGTTGTCCTTCTTGCCGCGGGCCACGAACAGCGCGATCAGGATATAAAGTACCATCAGCAGCACCCCAGGGATGAGCGCTGCGGCAAAGAGCTGCGGCAAGGGTTGCTCTGCAATGGCCGCGTAGATCACCAGAATGATCGATGGCGGGATCAGGATGCCAAGGCTGCCGCCGGCAGCGACAGATGCCGTCGCAAGGCCATCGTCATATCCGGCCGCCCGCATCTCCGGCAGGGAAATCCGGGTCATGGTGGCAGCAGTTGCAACCGATGACCCGCAGACCGCCCCAAAAGCACCGGATGCGCCAATCGTTGCAACAGCCAAACCGCCGGGGATGCCGGATAGAATGACGCGCGCGGCTTTAAACAGTTCCGCCGAAAGCCGGCTGTTGGTCGCCACCTCTCCCATCAGGATAAACAGCGGAATGACGGACAGGCCATAGCTGGACGCCGTATCGAACGCATTGGTTCCGGTGATGGACGCAGCAACCGAGAAACGGGAAATAATCGTATTGCCGGCAATGCCGCAAAGCAGAAGGGCGAGCCAGACAGGTATTCTCAGAAAGAGGATTCCGAACAGGGACAGGACAACGATCAGTCCAATCAGAGACGCGCTCATATGGAGCCCTTTCCGTTCACTTGGCCGGCCTTTGCGGAAAAGCCCGTCCAAAGGACCATAAGAGAGGCAAGGACACTGTTTAGAACGCCAAACAAAGCGATAAGCCAGATGATCCAGACCGGCAGATTCAACTCCAGCTTGACGTCGCCATAATCATAGGCGTCCATCGCTGGCTTGAGCATCGACCAGAAAACGAAGCAGAGTGCCGCAGCAGTGCCGAAAGCGGCAACAGCCTTCAGAATCCTGACCAGCCTTGGGGACACGAAGCCATCGATCAGATCGATGAGGATCGGACGCCCTTCAAGAAGGACCGCAGGCAAGGCAAAATAGATGCTGATCAATAAGCATATTTCGACGATGTCATACGAACCCCTGACCGGTGCGTTGAAGACATACCGCATGAACACATCGGCAACCGTGGTCAGCATCATCACGACCAGCGTGACGATGGGAATAAAAAGCAGAAAGCGGAAATAGCGCTCAAGGAGTCGGAACACTCCGGTTGATGATGATGGCACTGCCGGCCCTCCTTCAGCTGCAGTGCGCCGTGCCACTTTCTCAGGGGCACGGCGCTTAGCGTTACTTTGTATAGGCAGCCAAAAACGCACTGCCGGACTTGCCCGCGCCATCCACGGCGGCGACAGCCTCGTTGACGAGCGGCTGAACCTTTTCTTTGAACGGAGCGAGTTGGCTATCGGACAGGGTCTCGATCTTGACCTTGTTGTCGATCATGTATTGACGCGCGTCCGTTTCGCTCTCGTCCAGAAGACGGCCAAATGCTTCGGCGCGCGCAGGACCGCTCATCTCTTCGATCAGCTTCTGGTTTTCCGGGCTCAAGGCATCGAAGGACTCCTGGTTCATCACCAGCGCAAACGTGGCGGACGCAAGACCCGGCTCAAGCGAGTACTTCACTACAGATCCCAGATTGAAGGACTTTGTCGCCTCGTAGGGGAACATCGCCCCGTCTGCGACACCTTTCGACAAGGCATCGACGGTTTCTCCCGGTGGGATCGGCAGCGGCGCAGCACCAAAGCTCTCGAGCATCTGCTGGAAAACCTTCCCCGCGTAGCGTACGCGCAGCCCCTTTAGGTCATCGACGGAGGTGACATCCGTGTTGGTCGTGTGAAGCTTCAGCGGAGGCGTGACCGCCATCCAGAGGATCTTCGTGCCGGGATGCTCCTGCGCAAGGAACTCCGGTGCCAGCTCTGTCAGCCGGTGGGACATGAATTCGCTCGACTGGCCCGATGCCGGGAAGGTTAGGGGCTGGCCTGCGAGTTCCGTTACCGGGAACCGTCCGGGCGTCGCGCTGTGCAGGACAACGGCCAGGTCAGCAACGCCGTTGGTCACCAGCTGATACTGACGGTTCGGCGGGCCGAGCTGAGCGGCGGGATAGATTTCGAGAACAATCTCGCCTTTGGACTTTTCCTTCAGCTCCTCTCCCCAGGCTTCAAGCACTTTTTGCCAAGCATGGTTCGGGGGAAGAAAGTGTGACGCCTTCAGTGTCGTCTGAGCGGCGGCGGGCATCAGCCCGGCGGCAAAAAGCACGGCAGCAGCCAGACCGCCAGATATAAATTTTCTCATCGAATCCTCCCAGTTCTGATCAGCAGGCCGCCGTCCGCAGCCTGCAAGGCACGAGAATGCAGACACCTGCATTCATCACAGTGGCCGGTGCGGCAGAGCCGCACCGGTATCCCGGTCAGGACTCCTGACCGATCGGGTTTCTCAAAATGCCAAGTTTGTCGATTTCCACTTCGACAACATCCCCTGGCTTCATCCAGAGCGGCGGCTTGCGTTTCGCGCCGACCCCCCCCGGTGTCCCGGTGGCAATCACGTCACCTGCTTCCAGCCGGGTGAATGACGAGCAGTACTCGATGATGCGGGCGACATCGAAAATCATCATGTCGAAGGTGGAGTCCTGAACGACTTCGCCGTTCAACCTGGTCTGAATCCGCAAGGGAGACAAATCTCCAAGCTCATCTGGCGTCATCATCCAGGGGCCAAAGGCCCCTGTATCGGGGAAGTTCTTGCCCGGAGTGAACTGGTGTGTGTGCCATTGATAGTCACGGACACTGCCGTCATTATAGATCGAATAGCCGGCTACATGGGACAGAGCGTCTTCACTGCTGATATAGCGGCCCGGCTTACCGATGATGATCGCCAGCTCTCCCTCATAGTCGAGCATGTCAGACACTTTCGGGCGGAGGATCGGCGCCATATGCCCGGTCTGACTGTTGGCGAAACGGCCAAAGATGGTCGGATTTTCGACAACGCTGCGACCGGTTTCCTGACGGTGAGTCTCGTAGTTGAGGCCAACACAAAGGATCTTGTCCGGGTCCGGCAGGACCGGCAGCCATTCAACCTCGGACAAGGGGAAGGACGCAGCACCGTCTTTTGCCGCGGCAACGCCTTCAAGACCGTTTGCGACCGCAGCCTTCAGGCCGGAATAAGTTCCGCTCAATACAGCGCCGGTGTCCCAGAAGGTCTCGCCCTCGACAACACCCCAGGTCACGCGCCCGGCTATCTTGACGGTCGAAAGTTTCATTTTTCACAACTCCTTACATGCAGGGCTTCAGCGCGCCCGCGTTCATCAACCGAGACAGCTTTTGAGTTCGCCGAGCTGCGTTGCCAGCTCAGAAGCGTCTCTTGCGGCGCCGAAGACGTAATGGTCAGGCCGGACCAGCGCGGCCGCAGCCCCATAGCGGTCGAACCAGCCGCTCATCACACTGTCTTCTTCCACCAGCATGTCCGTGCCCGTTTCCGCTTCGCCGGCGGGAACAATGGCCGCAACGCTGAGACCGATCTCTTTTGCCGTGTCCGCAAAGCTGGATGCTTTGACGGAGCTTCGGCCATCGATCACGAGACGCCAGCCTGCCCCGGTCAGGTGATCAAGCAGAACGGAGCCGCCGTCTTTCAGGATCGCAGGCTGCGGAAACAAGGTCCCGCGCGCATCCGAGGCGCCGGCCGTCAGCAGCCCTTCCTGCAGCGGCGGCACAATTTCCTGCCGCGTGATCGTTCTGGGCACGCCATTCCCTTCCGCCAAAAGCTGCTCGTCACGAGCGGCGGCTGCTTCCGGATCGCGAATGCAGATGACTTCGCCAATCGCCTTGATCTTGCCGGTCAGCTCCCGGACATGCCGTTTGCGCTCGACGCCATAGGTATTGAGAAGGCTGTCCGGCGACTGCTTCTTGAGAACGCGGTCCAGCTTCCAGACCAGGTTTGTGACATCTCTCAAGCCCTGGCACATGCCCTGGCCGATGAACGGCGGCTGTTGATGGGCTGCATCGCCCGCGATGAGGATCCGGCGCTCGCGCCAGCGGTCGGCGACCAGCGCATGGAACCGGTAGGCTGCGGCGCGCCAGAGAGAGCCATCCTCCGGCGTGATCCAGCGCGACAACAGCTTCCAGACGTTCTCCGGCTTTTCCATGTCATGCGGGTTTTCACCCGGCAGCAACATGATCTCCCAGCGGCGGTGGTTCTTCGGCCCAATGATGTAGCTGGCCGGACGCGACGGGCTGCAGAACTGGGCGGATGCCTTCGGCAGCTTGGCCAGCCCGCTTTCGTTGGCCTGCACGTCGATCACCAGCCACGGTTCGTCGAAGATGAGATCTTCCAGACGGATACCGGCAGTCTGGCGGACCGTGCTGGAGGCTCCGTCGCAGCCGATCACATAGTCCGCTGTCACCTTACGGACCGTGCCGTCTGCTTCCCGGATGTCGGCGGAAACAATGGCATCCGTCTGCGACAGGCCTATCAGCTCGGTTCCGAGGCTGATTTCGACACAGTCGAAGCTTGCTGCATGTTCGCGCATGACGGCCTCGACCGGAGGCTGCGTAAACACCATGCTCGGTGTGTAGCCGAGCGGATAGGGTTCCGGCACCATGTCGATGCGGCGGATCAACTGCCCCTGCGCGCCAAAATGTTCGGACGCTGTAAAGGGTGCGGTGTAGCGCAGGACCTCTCCGGCAATGCCCATGTTGTCGAGATGGCGGAGGATTTCATGATCAACCGCGATTGCACGGGGTTTGTCATAGATGTCAGTCAACCGGTCGATCACAAGCGTGCGGTGGCCCTTCTTTCCAAGAAGACCAGCCGCGACGGCTCCGGATGGGCCGAATCCGACGATCAATACGCTGTAATGGCCGGGTTTTGCGTTATCGTTCTGCACTGTCAAACCACCTGCTTGAAGAAATCGGTCTTTGTTTTTCACTGCCCTGCGAAGGGCACGGACACCTGAGCCTTCTTGCAATCCTCGGACTTGGGTGGTGCGATACCCCAATGATCCGTCCGGCCCGGCTTCCAGACCCATTCGGAAGGCCCCCGGAAGCGGTAGTCGTCATCGACCTGAAGCACTTCCGCCGTGTATTCGATGACAACACCCGCCGGGTCCACGAAGTAGGCAAACACGTTGTCACCCGGCCCGTGACGCCCGACACCCCAGCCAATCGGATAGCCGGCGTCCTTGACGTCGCCTGCCCCCCGCATGACGGACTCAAGATCCGGCAGCAGAAACGCGATGTGGTTGAGGCCGTTCACCGGAGCATCCGCCAGAACCACCGCGTGGTGATCGCTGTTGCAGCACAGGAAGGCCATCATCTTGGAGCGGTCTGTCAGACGGAACCCGAGGATGGACTGGTAGAAGGCGGATAGGGCCTCGATATCGCTGGTGTTTATGTTCACATGCGCCAGCCGGAGAGGCTTGTTCGCAACAATCTGTTCCGGCTTCGTCTTGTCGCCGAAGACAAATTCGATGACCGAGCCCTGCGGTTCCCGGATGACAAAGCGTTCGCCGCCGGCCGGAGAGTCTGCCGGCCCGAGCGGGCGCATCAGCGTGCATCCGGACGCCACGAGGGACTGTTCCAGTTCTTCGAGTTTTTCCAGGGATTTGGCCCGGAAGGTTATCTTCCGGAGCAGGGAAGTCTCACCGGCTTTCAGCTCCAGCACATGATGATCGCTGCCGGTTGCGGCAAGATACACCTTATCGCCCTCGCGGGCCGCCTCAGTCAGCCCCCAGACCTTGGTGTAGAACCGGATCGATCCTTCGAGATCCGGCGTGGACAGTTCCACGCTTCGCAGGGCGGTTACTGGAAAGTCAGGCATCACGCGGCCTCCTTCAGATTCAAGAACGCAGCAGCGTTGGCAAAGGTCAGTTTCTTGCGCAGATCCTCGTCCTCAAACGCAGCCGCAATCCGCGAAAGAGGCGCCCTTTCATGAAAATTGAAAGGATAGTCGGTGCCGATCATGATGCGGCTCCTGCAGAAGACTGTCAGAAGATGGCGCAGGGTCGGTTCATCATAGACAAGCGAGTCCGCATAAAGCAGTTTCGCCTGTTCATAAGGGTCGGCCTCAAGGGTTTCCTGAAGCACAGGAAAAACCTTCCAGCCTTCCCGGAGCCTTGGCAGAAGGCTGGCAAGCGTCCCTCCACCGTGACTGAAGGCAATCCGGAGCTTGGGCAATTTCATCAGAAGATTTGAGGTAATGCAGGAGGCAGCTGCCAATCCGATATCGGTCGGATAGGCAAGCACCTGCTGCAGCTGGCCCGGGCCAGCAAGACGATCCATGCCCGCCGGACGGACCGCGTGGACGAAAACCGCCGCGCCAAGCTTTTCGGCTTCCTCGAAAAAGGGCAGGAAACGGGGATCGCCGATCACCGTGCCATTGACGTTGCTGCCGATTTCGACACCAGCAAACCCCAGTTCGGCAACCAGGCGGTGAAGTTCGGCAATCGCGAGATCCATATCCTGCAGCGGAACGGCGCCCAGGCAGGCAAAGCGCCCTGCTCCAGACACAGCCAGGTCCGCAATGACGTCGTTTATATAGCGCAGGAGATCATGCGCGGGAGCCGCATCCATCCAGTAACTGAACAGCTCCGGCATGGGGGACAGAACCTGCATGCCGATGCCCATTGCGTCCATGTCCGCGATCCGGCGGGGTGCTGACCAGCAGGCTTCGCTCACCGTTCGGTAGTTCTTGCCATCAACGACCATTGTGCGGTGACAGCCATCGGTGGCCTTCATCGACGGCCAGGCCGCTGGAACGGCCCCGCCAGCGTAGGCCGGGAATTCGAACGGCACAACATGTGTGTGCAGGTCGATGCCACAGCAGGTGCAACGAGGCCCCGGCCCCATCGGCTTGTGATCCCTCAGGCTTCCGCTCACGCTGGTTCCTCCGCTTGTCACCCTCGAATAAATTACAAAATGAGCCATGTAAATACAGAATTTATAAATTTTATAATCACCTGGTTTGATATATACAAAATCAGACACACCCTAGAGAACGCCTATGCCTCAAGACACAATCGAAAAATCCGCGGAAATCCGGGGAACTCGGGCGACGGGCGTCTACGAGCGGCTTAAGGCCGACATCCTGTCCGCAGCGCTGGAGCCGGGGCGCAAATTACAGCTGCGGTTTCTGGTGGAGCATTACGGGGCAGGCCAGACGCCGATCCGCGAGGCCCTGAACCGGCTGGCCAGCGAAGAACTGGTGATCGGCAAGGAACAACGCGGCTTTTTCGTCAAACCCATCAACCTTGAAGAACTTCAGGAACTGACGAAGACGCGCTGCTGGGTTGAAGGCATCGCTCTGGGAGAGTCCATGAGCCGGGCAACGGTGGAGTGGGAAGAAGCTCTTCTGGTTGCCCATCACCGGCTCGAGCGCACGCCCCGTTCTCTTGACCCGGAGAAGTTCGAGGACAATCCGGAGTGGGAGCGCCACCACCGCCGCTTCCATGAGCTGCTGATCGGAAACTGCGGTTCAAAGCCGCTGATCGGGTTTTGCGGACAGCTCGCAGACCGGCTCTACCGCTACCGGGCGCTTTCAATCCGCAAGGCGTTCCGCGTGCGCAAGGTCAGCGACGAGCATGCACTCATCCTGAAGGCCACCATCGAGGGCCGGGCGGACGATGCGATTGCCCTGCTTCAGAACCACTACCGCCGGACGGCGGACATTATCCAAACGGATCTGGCCGGGGGCGGCACCTGAACCTTAGGTGTTGACAGGTTGGCCACGACCGCCACGGGCAGGCAGAAAACGCAAGCATGGCCGGAGCAGGATGTACTGCTCCAGCCATGCCGAGGTGCTGAACGCCCCCGCCTTGGAAGGGAGAGTTCTGGCAGGGATCTTTGATGGTGACCAGACAGATCCTGCCCAGCGGCCGGAACGGCCATATCCGGAGGCTTTCACGCCATCCAAAAGCATCTGCGGCTCGTCGGGCACCGTCGGGCCATTGATGTGGCAGATCCCGGACTGGGCCTGATCGGCAACCCGCATGCCCCCTCTGGATGTCCCGGCTGAACACCACCGCTGACGCAGCGTAGGGCCACACGGATGTCTTCCGCTTTCAGGTAAACAAGAGCGCCAAGGATGATCTTGTCACGCAAGTTGCCACAGGACGGGCGGAAGGTGCCGCCGCAAGATCAACGCACCGTCCGCGTTACCGCCGCAAATCCGGCGGCTTCGATGCCTGCCACGGCACAGACTTCGTCGTTGCCGCCAATGTCGCCGGATATGCCGACCGCCCCGATGACCTGCTTGTTGTCATCCAGGATCAGGACACCGCCAGGCGATGGCACCATCCGCCCGCCGCTGACGGTCGCCAGCACTCCGATAAAGGTCGCGTTCTTATCGGCCCGTTCCGTCAATTCCCGCGAGCCAAAGCCCATGCCAAGCGATCCCCAGGCTTTGCCGAAGGCGATGTCGAAGCGTATGATGCCTGCACCGTCCTCCCGCTTGAACGCCACCAGATGGCCGCCCGCATCCAGGACGGCTACGGCCAAGGGATCGAAGTTTTCGGCGCGGGCCTTGGCAAGCGCTGCATCTATAATTTCTGTGGCCTTGGAGAGTGCCAGCATGTCTTAAAGCTCCGTAGGTTGGAAGAAAGAGGCTTTGCCGGAAGAGGCCGGCGTCACAGGAACATTGCGAAAATGTCCCGTGAGGTCCTGGGTCTGGGAACGCGGAAATCAACGCTCCTCAAGTCGATTGCCGCAGGGCGGCTCAGGCACGTTTCCAGCCACCGCTTCATATTCGGCCAGGCGGAAATGTCGATGTCTGCCACAAGAATGAAATGCATGACTGCCGCAACATTGATGTCCGCAGCCGTCAGGCGTTCGCCGAGAATATAGGGCTGGTTCTCAAGATGCGCGTTCAGGACATTCCAGGCTTTTGTCAGCTTGCCGAGCACGGTTGCCGTGTCCTCCTCCGCAGGCTCATGGGGTATAAACAGATAGCGCACTGCAGACAGGAGAAGGAGCGGTTTCTCCACCTCCGTGGCCACCCAGAACGACCACTGTGTCATCAGCGCCTCTTCTTCAGGCGATTGCGGCCCGAGCGTTCCGCCGTATTTCCTGGCGAGATAGAGATTGATCGCCAGAGATTCGAAGAGAACGAACTCCCCATCCACCAGCACCGGGCATTTGCCGTTGGGATTGAGCGCTAGGAAATCCGCAGGTTTTTCAGCACCGGGATGGAACGATAGCGGTTTGCGATCGTGTTGAATGCCGATCTCGTTGAGCATCCAGCTGCACCGGTTGGCACGGGTTTTCGTGACATCACCATAAAGAGTAATCATCGGAAGCTCCAAATCTGCCGGCGGGCCTTGCGCGAGGCTGCAAGCCCTGAATTACGTAAGGTCACCTTGGCGTTTGCATCATACGAACATGGCGAGGACACCGAGGTCGCTGTCCGGACGCGGGATCTTGAAGCGGATGGCTTTCCAGTCCGCCGCGGCCGGGCGTTCCAGACAGTCGTCAAGCCACGCATCCACGTTGGGCCAGGCGGTCATGTCAAGTGAGGCAAGACGGATCAATGTCATCACAGCCGACACATTAAGATCCGCCACCGTGAACCGGTCTCCGACGAGATACTTGTGCTCCGACAGATGCTGCTCCAGGACAGCAAACGGACGCGCCAGCTTGTTGAGAGCGACCTCAAACTCCGCGGGACTGCGCTTGTGCTCATCGAATAGAAGCAGGTTTGCCGAGGCCAGCAACAGCGGTTTTTCGATCTCGGTCATGACCCAATGCGTCCACTGGGTCATCAAGGCATCCTCCTCAAGGCTGGCCGGGGAGAGCGGGCTTTGATGCTTGCGGGCCAGATAAAGATTGATGGCCAGAGACTCGAACAGGCGCAAGCCATCAGCTTCATAGGCAGGCACACGCCCATTCGGATTGACTTTCAAGAACTCTGGCGAACGTGTGCTGCCATCGAGAAAATTCGTCGGCTCGTGCTCGAATTCGATGCCGAGTTCCTTCAGCATCCAGGCGGTGCGGTGCGCACGCGAACTCAGCGAGCCATATAATTTAGCCATTTCTATCTCCCACTTTGTCTTTCCCCACAAATCCCCTGCGCCTTGACGCTGACTTGCGGGAATAAGAGGGCTGATGTCAGCGCAGTTTCCGTAGAGCTCACAGGTCGAGAACCAGCCGTGCGCTTTTGGCGCGCGAACAGCACAAGAGCATCTGGTCGTTCCGCTCTTGCTCGGAAGTCGTCAAAAAGCTGTCCCGATGATCCGGCTCACCTTCAAGAACCCGCGTGAGACAAGTTCCGCAAATGCCCTGCTCACACGAGACCGGCACATCGATCCCGTTTTCGGACAAAGCGGCAACAATCGATTGGTCGGGCGGGACCATGATTGTCTTGCCGGTCCTGGCAATCTGCACCTCGAACGCACCCCCGGTGCTTGTTGCCGCCACTTCGGCGGCAAAGAACTCGCGGTGCAGCCGTTCCACGGGCCAGCCAAGGTTCAGGGCGGTGCCGAGAACATGGTCTATGAAGCCCGCCGGACCGCAGACGTAGACATGCGCGTCCGCATCCGCGTTCTGGAGAACGGCGGAAACCTGCAGTCTCTGCTCCTCGTTGCCATCGTCGAAATGAAAATGTGTCTGTGCTGCAAAATCAGACAGGCGGATTTGATCCGCAAAGGCCGCTCTTCCTTTGCTGCGGGCACAATAATGCAATTCAAAGTGGTCACCGCTTCGCGCCAGGTGTCCGGCCATGCACAGGATAGGGGTAATACCGATACCACCGGCAAAAAGCAAACTCTGGTGTTTGCCCGGATGCAGGGCAAAGAGGTTCTTTGGCGCACTTATGCGCAGGAGATCCCCTTCCCTGATACGCTGGTGCATAGCGCGGGAGCCGCCACGGCTGGCGGGTTCGAGCAACACCGCGATCTCATAACTGTGCGTTTCGTGCGGCGGATTGCAAAGGGAATATTGCCTGATCAGACCACCATCAATTTCAACATCCACATGCGCTCCAGGCGTAAAAGCGGGCAAAGCATTGCCGTCAGGGGCGGTCAATGTGAACCCGGCTACGCCTTCCGCCTCCAGGCGCTTGGCGGAAACCTGCACCTGCAACCAGGTTTTCGCCATATCAGGGCGAACGGACATATTCACCGGATAAACTCCCATTCCATATTTCGGATTTCATGCGCGCAGGACCAGCGCGCCGCGGGCGGCGCGCCTTTCATCATCGCGAGCGGGCAGAAAAGGGCGTGCCGGCCAGCCTCACGCAGGCATGGCCTCGGATTGCTCTGCCTTGATCATCCCGTCGAGCACGCGCCGCGCACGGACGCCAGGCGCATCTACCGGAAGAAGCACGGGTTTCAGCGACCAGAAATCGGCACAGTCACCAATCATCCGCTGCTGGGCCTCAAGCATCGGCAAGTCTTCCAGCTCGAACGGCTTCTTTAAGAACTTGATGTTCCCGGTTACGAAGTTTTTAGCCCCTTCTCCCTCGGATTTGGGCTTCGAAACGCCAAACCAGTAATGCGAGGTTGTTTCGGTTTCCGGCGTGAAGAGATGGAAGAAGTAGAGCGATTTTCCAGCTGAACGGGGATCCGGCGTACCCGTGAGAGCCTTGCCGACGATCAGTTCCATCACGCCTGGAGCCTCCCAGCGGACATCCAGCCAACGGTCGAAGCGCGTGCCGGGCTCAATGCCCTCATATTTCTCGAGTTGAGGGGAGAGCCGCTCGTTGCGTACGAGGCGCAGCGAATAAACCGTGTCGCCGTCCTGCTTCACTTCGGTTTCGGCGCTTGCGGCTCCCGAACCTCCCAGCGTTCCGGTATGCAGATAGTCGATATGGCTCAGGTCCATAATGTTATCGACATCGAGCTGATAATTGGCGAGCGTGTGGAGATAGTCCTTACCGACATACCAGTCCTCTGCATCCATGCGCTCAAGCTGCGGAATAAGCGCCTCGTCCGCCTTTTCCTCGTCGCCCATCCAGATCCAGACAAGGCTGTGGCGTTCAGCGGCCGGATAGGCCTTGACCCTTGCAGCCTTCGGAATGCTGCCGTCGCCATGCGGGTTATGAGTGCATTGACCGGTACCGTCGAATTCCAGCCCGTGATAGGGGCACTGGATGCTGTCACCACGGATCGTTCCCGTGTGAAGCGGTGAAAACCGATGCGGGCAACGGTCTGATATGGCTTTGGCCCTGCCCGCGCTGTCGCGGAACAGGACAACCGGCTCTCCGAGAAACTTGCGGCCCAGTGGCTTGCCGGGCTGGACTTCATCGTCCCACGCCGCAACATACCAGCAATTGCGAAGATACTTGACACTACCGTTTTTCATATGGCCCCTCCCGTGGCATTGAAATGCTATCCCCATTGCCGCATCCGCTGTCCGCGGTGCGGCTGGTTCTGCGTTGTTTGAGGGCCGCGCCTGACGCGCGGCCTTGATCTGCTCAGAGACGATCCGAACCGAGGGCGTCACCTGGAACCCAGATACCGTGGAAACCTTCATGAACCCGGCAGGGGAACCGCAGAACCGCAAGCGGTCCGCCGGCAAGATTGCGTGCGTCGAGTATGACCAGATCGGTACGGTTTTCCCGGCGCCGGCCCACCATTGTCATCAGGAAGCCATCGCCCTCTTCCGCATCCGGACTGCGCGGCACGAAGCAGGGCTCCTCCGGCGAGGAGTCCGGGCCTGCATAGAACAGGTCGACCTTGCCGGTGTGCTCATCGAAGTGACCGAGGCAAGTGAACGGGGGGCCTTTCGGGCCTGGTTCGAGCATCGGCCAGCTCGCAGGGTGGTTCGTGCCGAACCAGTAATGCCGTGCGCGCCGTTGCGCGAAGCGCGGGTCGACGACCGGCATCTCGCCAATGTGGTCAATAAAGCGCTCGATCTGCACTTCGCCGCTGTCGCTTGAAAGATCGATGATCCAGCGCTCGCCAAACGGCGGCTTCTCGTGTGCTTCTGGATTGTGCAGATCCGGGAACTGGCTGATCCAGCCGGATTCCGTCACGAAGTGATCCAGCGCAAGCCTGCTGCCATCTTCCCAAGCATTGAATGTATGGGTCTGCATCGCGATCTTGGGCGCGGTGTACCAGCGGATACCGGCAACGCCCTTGTCCCGCGGGATCACGGCAACGTGGGTCTGCTTGTGATTGTCCCAATGCCAGTAGGGCTCGCCTTTCTTGACGCGCTCCCAGTCGCACACCATCGGGCAGATCACAAAGGCGATGTAATTGCGTGAGACCAGAAAGTCATGGACCATCGAGCAATAGGGCGCCTTGAACCGCTCGGTGCGGGTAAACTCGCCGTCCTTGGCAATGGTGTAGAGTTCGATCTCGTCGCTGGCAATCCCCTCACAGTTATAGGCAAAGGCAATACATTCGCCCGTGACAGGGTCGATCTTGGGATGCGCCGTGAACGTCCGGCTCTTCAGCTGGCCGCCAAAATCGGACTCGCCGCGCGTCGTCAGATCGTTCGGGTCCAGCTCATAGGGCCGGCCAGACTCCTTGAGTGCATAGAGCTTGCCATGGTGCCAAAGCACCGAGGTATTGGCGGTGTTGTTGTCTTCCCCAGCGACTTCCGGAGAGTCGGTGAAGGGATTGCGGTAGGCGCCGAACAATGCGCGGCGCGCGTTGCGCTCCAGCTCGAACTTGCGGGTGCGGACATAGCGCATGGTCAAATCGGCATGGCCATTTTGAATGCGGACCGAATGCACCATGCCATCGCCGTTCAGGAAGATGTCCTTGCCGTGAAGCGGCGGATAAGCGTGGTCAGCGCTGTTTCGGATGTACATGCCTTCCAGTTCCGGCGGAATGCGGCCGATAACCTCAAGGTCGTGGACTTCGCCCTCGATCCGGACCGGGGCAGCGTATCCCGTGAACACGATGTCCTCTGGAAATTTCAGCCCGGGGTTTAGATTGGCATGCTTGTTCATGTCTTACTCCGTTCGTTGAAAAGCATGAGGTTTTGGGAGGTGCTACGCGGTAGCAGCTGCTGCAACCGGCTGCGAAAGAACGCGTCCGAGTTGCCTGCGTGTCAGCAGCATGCACGTGACTGCGATTGCGGAGATGACGGCAACCGCCCAGCCAAGGCCAGGATAGCCGAGCATGGCCACAACGAACCCGCCGAGTGCTGGACCGGCGGCCGAGCCCGCCATCATCATCGCAGGGGTCGCCGCCACGGCACGCCCGCTGCTGTCAACCTGGGTCAGCAAACCGAACATGAAGGTATGCGTGAAGATCACCAGCGCGACATAGAGAGCTGCGGGAACAGCGAAAAAAGCGAAACTGGTTGCTCCCGTCAGAGAGATCGCAAACAAGGCCTGAAGAATGGGGCCAGCGGTGCCAACGTTCACCGGTTTGAGCCTTTTCTGGAGCACGGCAGCCAGAATGCCCGGGATGAGATTGACAAAGCCCGTTACGATCAGAACGTTCTGCACAACCCCTTCACCAAAGTTGTGAGCATCTCCGATGCGCTCAACAAAGGAGAAGATCATCGCC
This sequence comes from Roseibium litorale, assembly GCF_014842915.1. Taxonomy (GTDB): domain Bacteria; phylum Pseudomonadota; class Alphaproteobacteria; order Rhizobiales; family Stappiaceae; genus Roseibium; species Roseibium litorale. The sequence continues at coordinate 257,642 of NZ_JACYXI010000006.1, forward strand.
TGGTTCAGCGCAATGCAGACGATGGTGCCAATGGTGAACCAGGCCGCCTTCGGGAAGGGCTGGCGCAGGACCGCCGCCCCCATGCCCGGCGCGTTTGCTCCAGCGGCCGGGACGGCAGGGAAAAATAGCAGCGCGACAACGGCCCCTAACGTCATGGTGATCGCGAAGGCCTGGAATATGACCCGCCCGCCAAAGGAGGCGATGATGCCCGGCAGGGCCGCGAACATGATGATTGCCAGAATCGCCATCGCGACATTCGCAAGGCCGAAAAGACGATGCGGATTTGACGTCCGTCCTATGGCGCCGTGGGTAACAGACAGCGCCGCGCCAGTACCCAGACCGGCAATCGCGTGCACACCCAGAAAGACCGTCAAGCTTTCCGGCGATATTGGCTGCCAGGACGCCACCAGAAATGCGCATGCGGCAACACAATATCCTAGGCAGGCGAAAACGCGGTGATTGAGCCGCGTGAACAACGGCGCGAAGATGCTGCTCGAGACCACGACACTGGCCAGGAACATGGTGACGGTCAAACCGGCCTGCGGCGCGGACAGACCATAGAACTTCATCAGGCTGCCAACCCACAACGGCAGTGCCGCCAGATCGATCATGCCGGCCATATGGCCGATGCTCAGTGTTGCCTGTCCGCCCCAACTGTTCAATTTCGTCATTGCTTCCTCCTAAGCAAAGTTGCTTCACCCGTCCTGCACGGACTCCGTCTCAGTCGCGCAGGCAGTGCCGGGGAGCCGCTGCTTGGAACAGCAGCTCCCGCTTTCGTCAAAAATTCAGCGTCAGCGTTCCGACCAGTGCCTGGTTCCAGCGTTTCCCCTGCAGCCCCTGGTGCCGCGTGAAAGCAACCTCAAACCGGTTGCCCTTTGCGAAAGTCTTGGACAGACCCGCGCCCAGGACGGCGTAGGTTGGATCGTCGACGATCGCGTCCAGATCATTGGCGTATTCCTGTTCGAGTCCGGCCAGGAAGTTCGGCGACCAGCCGCCCGGTGCAGCTTCCTTTTCCAGCCGCAAATGCGCCCACACCGTTCCGTAGTTTTCGGTTGCTCCAACAACACCAGACGAGACGACGCCAAAATTATTGGCCGTCGACTGGATGAAGCTGCGCTGGAATTGGACCCCCAGAACCGGGTGCAGGACCCAGCTCTCCGGGACAATTCCAATGTCGGAATTGCGGAACTGTCCGATCAGTTCGGCCTGCGTATAAAGGTGGTCATCCGCCTGCTTGTGGCGCATCGTCAGACTTGGACCGACGCCAATTTCAAGATCGTCAGTCCCCCAGGAATATTCAGCGCGGGCAGCTACGCCCCAGTGCGCGGAAAACTCCTTGAGGATGTCCGCACGGATACCGCCGGCAGGCCTCTTGATCGATCCAGCGTCGTCGATATCGAGGTCGGTGTGCTCGTAAAAGCCGCCGATCGCCCACATGGTCGATGCATCGGGGAACCTGAGATACTGCAGGTCCACCCGTCCTGTGCCGCCGTCCAGTTCCACCGGATAGTTGGCGCCGTTGGAGAATGTGCCCCGGACACCAAGCCGGATCACAGAGTTGCCGCCCGGCAAACCGAACATGAAGTTCAGCGGCACGACCGTGTCGGTTGTTCCGTCCTTGTAGTGACTTTTCGGTTGCCCAGATGCGGCCGCGTTGCCGATTGTGATCCGGCCCTGACCAACGCGCCATTGCACCGAGCCAAACTGGTCGCTCTCGAAATAGGAGCGCAGCAGCCCATCCCGGCCAAGGTTCATCAAGGCCATTGCCGAGACCGGCGGTTGCCCGTGTTGCGGAGCCGTGCCGTCCGCAAGAGCTGCGTTTCCAGCAAGCGCAATAGCGGCAGCCGCCGCAAAAATTGAAGCTTTCATAACCCCTCCCTTTTGAAAGCCGTGGAACGCCGCTCTCCGGCCTTCCACGATGCTGGCCGGTGAAATCCTCCTTTACCGGCTGCAGCGGGGCGATAGTTCGCGTCTGTCAGGGAAATGAAAAACAGATAGTATTCATGATATACATTGATTTCATCGATAGTTTATAGAGGATTGAGCTTTATGGGGAATTACGTATGCGCCTTGACCGGTTTGACCTGAATCTTCTCGTCGTCCTTGACGTTCTGCTCGAGGAACGCAACGTCACCAGGGCGAGTGAGCGCCTGTGCATCGGCCAGTCGGCCACGAGCGCGGCACTATCCAGACTGCGTGCCTACTTCGAGGATCCACTGCTTGTGCAGGTCGGGCGCAAGATGCAGCCAACCCCGCTCGCGCAGAACCTTGTCGCCCCCGTCCGGGACGTTTTGATGCGTGCACGGGCTGCTGTTTCCCTGCGTCCGGTCTTTGACCCCGCCGAGATCGATCGGGCCTTCACCATTGCCGCATCGGATTACGCGACCAGCTTGCTGCTTGCACCGACGGTCAGCAGTCTCGCCCGCACGGCGCCCGGCATGCGGCTCGAAATCGGCAGCCTTCCGGAAGACATAAAGCTCGAGTTTGAGAGGGGGGCAATCGACCTGCTGATCATTCCCGAGCAATACGCCAGCCAGATTAAGCACCCTCAGACCGAAATTCTTCAGGACGAGCATGTTTGTATGATGTGCGAAAACGAGGCCGAGAAAATTGAGAGCCTGACCATGGACGAGTATCTCGACCGCGGGCATGTGGCCGTCAAACTCGGTGACGAGGCCAGCCTGGCTTTCGAGGAATGGTTCCTGCCACGCTTCGGGCGCCAGCGGCGGGTCGAATGCACGATCGATCAGTTCAGCCTGGCCGCCGCTCTTGTCGCGGGCACCAGCCGCCTCGTCACCCTGCACAGGCGTCTTGCGGTCCGCATGGCCGAGGTTCACCCGGTCAAGCTGATCCCGGCGCCATTCGACATGCATCCGCTCCGCGAGTTTATGGTCTGGCCTCACTACCTCGACGAAGATCCGGCACACCGCTGGCTGAGGCAAGCGGTTCTGAGCGTTTGCGAGACCCTGCCCTGATCCACTTCCCTTGCGCGGTAGTTGGCATGTGCTAGAGGTCCGCGACACAACAGTGGATCCGGTCAGCTGGGCAATGCCGTTATACTGGCCCTCCATGCCGGACATAGGGGCGGTGTAACGTGCCGCTAGCCTCTCCGCATAGCGCAGCGGAAAGGTGAACTGAATGCCGATGTGGGAACAGCCGGTCGCGCAGCGATTGCATTTCTTTTCCGCCGGCGGGCCGCTATCGGGCAACCGGCTGATGCCTTGAGGCTGCAAGCACCGGCGCTGCAAAGACCGGATCAATACTCTGGATTGGTCTGTGTGCCTGCACGCTCTTCCCCATCGGCCCGTTTCGCGGACTCACGCACGACAAGCAGCGGTTCGTGCGGCATGTGGACATCAGGCGAATGGCCCGTGGCCATCGAAATGATCTGCTTCATGACCCATTCGCCCGTTGCCTCGCTGAAAACGTCAACAGTTGTCAGAGGCGGCGAAACATAGCGGCTCGTCGGGATGTTATCGATTCCGGCGATGGCTATGTCTTGAGGAATGCGGAACCCGAGTGCGCGCGCCTCTGTCATGAAACCTATCGCCACAAGGTCATTGCAGCCAATCACGGCCTGAGGACGGTCGGGCCTTAAAAGAACCCGCGCGGCGACCTTTTCACCAGCCTCGCTTGTCGGCTCCTCCGCATCAAACTCCATCAACTCCACACCGGCGGCATCAAGCACATTGTGCAGACCTCGCAGACGCTCAGCGTTCCAGGCCGCACGGCCATAGCCCACATAGCCGATCCGGGTGAAGCCTTGTTGAACCAGGTAGCCCGCGAGCAAGGAGGCAGCCTCGACACTGTCCATGCCGACTGAAACAACCCCCTGCCGTTCGGGCTGGCCAAGAAAGGCCACCGGCTTGTTCAGACCCGCAAGCCAGTCAACCACGGCCGCGGGGATCCGGGCACTGACGATGAGCCCATCGGTGCGCAGGGCCAGTGGTTCAAGCAGCTCCCGCACGCCGGTAGCCTTCTCCTCCAGATCAACCACGAGAAGATTGTAACCATTGGCCAGAGCGACCCTGTTCGCCCCCTTCATCACATTGGCGTAATGCGGGTTGGCAATGTCCATCACCGCCAGGCCAATAGCGGTTGTCCGCCCGGTCACCATGCTCCGGGCCGCCGGGTTCTGGCTGTAGCCGAGTTCAGAGATCGCCGACCGCAGCTTCTCCTCGACCGACGCAGAGAAGGACTGCTGGCGGTTGATAAACTTCGATACGGTGGCGATGGACACGCCAGCCGCTTCTGCGACATCCCGGATCGTTGCGGTTTTACGTCGACTCATGGTGGGTTAAACGATTTCCTCTGCCTTGCTTTCAGGTTGTACCCCGCGCCCCTTGGACTGGCAACAAGCCACTGAAACTTCCTTCCTTTAAGCCTGTCTTCGTTACGTTTTTAAAGATGCCCGCACCCCTCCGATACAGCCTGTGATTTTAATGACATGCCTACGCAACATAATTTCAAAAAACACTTCATTACCAGATGAAAAATTCAGTTAAACGTTTTCTTGAAATTGAAAAAACACTGTCATATAGTTCGAACACCATCCGGGAGGCTTTTCTCGCAAGGGCGCAGAAATCAGAGCGTCCGGCAGCAAGAATCTGGATGGAAGACTGTGGAGGAAATCAATGAAAACGATTTGCACGGCTGCATCCGCGGCTCTGATGACTTTTGCTCTCGCGTCCACCGCTCTGGCGGCCGATCCACTCAAGGTCTGGATGCGCTACGGCGACAATGAAAAGAACGTCCTGGACAAGATCACCAAGGATTTCACCGCCAAGACCGGTATCGAGATTGATCTGTTTCTGGCCAACACCGACTTCGAAACCCGTCTGGCACGCGCTGCGGTTGGCGGCTCGCTCCCCGATGTTGTTGTCAACGACGCGACAGCCATGGGCCAGATGCTGGACATGGGCATTCTGAAAGAGATTGACCGGTCTGCGATTCAAGGCAGCGATCAGCTTTATGACGTTGCCTGGCAAAGCGTTCAGTCGCAGGATGGCAAATACTACGGCGTCCCGACCTCCGCCCAGGCCTTCGCTGTCTTCATCCGCAAGGACTGGCGCGAAAAGCTCGGCTATGACGTTCCCAAGACCTGGGACGAGCTTTATGAGCTGGCCAAGGCCTTCACCGAGAAGGATCCGGACGGCAACGGCAAGGCCGACACCTATGGCTATGTCATGCCGGTCTCCGCGACCCGTGGTTATGCGTCCTGGTTCCTCTCTGACCTGATCTGGCAGGCGGGCGGCGAGTTCCTCGCAAAGAAGGAAAACGGTTACACATCCTCCCTCGGCACGCCCGAAGTGGCAAAGGCTGTTTCCTTCGCCCGCGACTTCATCTGCAACGGCTACGCACAGCCTTCCGCAATCACCGCGACCACGGGCGATGCGACGCCGGTGTTCAGCTCCGGTCAGGCAGGCATCTACCGTTCCGGCCCCTATCACCTGGCACCTTTCAGCAAGGAGCCCGGCCGGGACAAGATCGAAGTCGTCGCACCGCCCGCAGGTCCTGCCGGCCAGGCAGAACTGGCTGAAGGCGAAGCTGCCTTCATCACCGTCTCTTCCACACAGGATGACGCGGCCCGTCAGTTCATCGAATATCTGATTTCGGCAGAAGGCCAGGAAAACGGTATGGCGGTCGGCATCGACTCCAGCCCCATCGTCCGCCTGCCGGTCAACAAGACCGTCAATGTGGCAGAGGTCCAGCCGGACAAGGCCTGGGCCATCTATGCCGATCTCTATGGCAAGAGCGGCCACTACTTCCCGCGCGTTCCGAACTGGAAGCCCATCCGTCAGCTGACCGCCGACGGCTTCAACAAGATCCTGTCGGATTGCTCTTCGGACATTGCCGCAGGCCTCGCCGCGACGGACGAAACCGTCAATGCCGAACTCGCCAATCAGGGCGTGAAGGCGGACTGATCTCCCTCCCAAAGCAAGACTGCTGCCGGCAGGTCCCCAGCGGATCTGCCGGCAGTGCCCGGTTTGACCCGTCAGCTGGTCCGGCAGATAACCCGGCCCGGATGACATGAGGATGAGACAATGACTATCGACCCGAAGCGCTGGAGATGGGCCGTTCCATGGCTGTTTCTGGCCCCCGCGCTGATCTTTTTCACCTGGTTCAAATTCGTGCCCATCGTCAAGGGCCTGATCATGAGCTTCTATCAGGTGAAGTTCATAGGGGCAGACCGGTGGATCGGGTTCGCGAATTTCGAGCGCGCGCTGTCGGACAGCGCGCTTGGGGCAGCGGCTCTCAACACCTTGATCTACGTGGTCTCGACCACGATTGCAGGGGGCCTTCTCGCCTTCGCCGTCGCGCTCATCCTGGAGGGGCAGGCGCTTCACATCCGGATCATCCGCACGGCCATCTTTTTTCCGGCGGTCACCTCCGTCGCTGTCCTGGCGGAGGTCTGGCGGATCCTGTTCTATCCGGCGCAAACCGGCGTCGTGAACAGCATACTCGGCCTGTTCGGCGCAGATCCTCAAGGGTTCATGTCCGATCCCAATCAGGCGCTCTTCGTGGTGATCCTGTTACAGGTCTGGAAGAACATTCCCTATAGCATGGTGATCTTCATCGCCGGGCTCGCCGGCATAAACCGCGAGCTTTACGACGCAGCCGATGTGGATGGCGCCAGCCCGTTGCGCAAGCTTTGGCACGTCACCATTCCGGGCCTTGTTCCCGCGTTTTCCGTTGTGATCATGCTGTCCTTTATCCGGGGCTTCCGCGTCTTCACCGAGATCTACACCACCACAGGCGGCGGACCGGCCGGATCGACCGAAGTCATCATGACCAGCATCTTCAAGACCGGTTTCGAGCGGCTGGACTATGGCTATGCCGCAGCCGTTTCCTTCATGCTCTTCACCTTCACGGTGGGCCTGACGGTGGCGCATGTTGCCATCAAGAACCGCTTTGCCAGAACGTGAGGCCGCACCGATGAAGACGACCTTCCCTCAAAAGCTGGCCCGGGGCGCCGTTTATGCCCTGCTGCTGATCGTGTTCTGCGGCCCGTTCTGGGGCATTCTGGCAACCGCCTTCAGCAAGACAACCGTTCAGCCCGGCCAGCTGCTGCTCTGGCCGGACCAGCCGACCCTCGACCATTTCATCTATGCCTGGACCGAGGTCAAGGCGTGGATCTACCTCTTCAACTCCCTGCTGGTGGTTGCCATTGGCACGGTGCTGCAGACTACGGTGAGCGCGCTGGCAGCCTATGCGCTCGCCCGCAAGAAGTTCCGGGGCGCAGCTTTCATCAGCCTGGCGATCCTGTCGACCATGATGCTGCCGGATGAGGTCATCTCGATCCCGCTTTATCTCATCCTGCACCAGAAGATCCCGCTCCTGGGCGTTTCTATCTACAATTCCTATGCGGCACTGATCCTGCCGCTGGTGGGCTGGGCCTTCTCGGTGTTCCTGCTGACGGAATTCATGAAGGCAGTGCCGCGGGACCTGGAGGATGCTGCCCGTGTCGATGGCGCGAATGAGATCCAGATTTTCCTGAAGGTCATTGTCCCGCTGGTCAAACCGGCGCTCGGCACCACCACGATCTTCGGCTTTCTCATGATCTGGGACCAGTACCTGCTGCCGCTCATCGCCGTCGACGACCGCAGCCTCTACACAATCCCCGTCGTCCTGCGCTCGCTCCGGGTCGATGAGATCATGCAGCAGAACATCTTCATTGCCGTCACGGTCATCGCCACCGTGCCCTGCATCGTCGTCTATCTCCTGCTTCAGAAGCAATTCAACCGCGGCCTCATGTCTGGCGCGGTCAAGGGCTGAAGCACGAAAGGTTCAGGTGAAACCCATGGGTTCAGTTAGTCTCAAGAATGTCAGCAAGTCCTTCGGCTCGGTGAAGGTTATTCACGACGTCTCCCTGGAAATTGACGAAGGCGAGTTTTGCGTTCTGATCGGCCCCAGCGGCTCCGGCAAGTCGACCCTTCTGCGCATCATCGCGGGCCTTGAGGATGTCAGCTCCGGCAATATTTCCATCGGCAAGCGCCATGTTACCGACCTACCACCCAAACAGCGCGACATCGCGATGGTGTTCCAGACCTACGCGCTCTATCCGCAGATGACCGTGCGGGAGAACATGGGGTTCGCGCTGAAGCTGGCAGGCCTTCCGAAAGCGCAGATCAATACGAAGGTGACAGAGGTCGCCCGGATGCTGGAACTCGACCAGCTTCTGGAGCGCCTGCCAAAGGAACTGTCCGGCGGCCAGCGCCAGCGTGTCTCCATGGGCCGGGCCATTGTTCGCAATCCCTCAGTGTTCCTGTTCGACGAGCCGCTGTCCAACCTGGATGCAAAGCTGCGCGTTCAGGTGCGTGGAGAGATCGCGGATCTGCACCGGCGCCTGCAGACGACCTCCGTCTATGTCACCCATGACCAGGTCGAGGCCATGACGCTCGGCCAGAAGATCGTCGTTCTCAAGGACGGGCGTGTGGAGCAGGTCGGCAAGCCGCTTGAGCTCTACGACGATCCGGTCAACACCTTCGTCGCCAGTTTCCTCGGCACCCCCACGATCAATTTGATCGAAGCGGAGGTGACCGGCTTAGGAGACGCTTGCGCTGCCCGATTGCCCGACGGCACCCTCACCCCGCTCGGTCAGAGCAACGGTTGCACGACTGGACAGAAGATCCTTTTTGGCATCCGTCCGGAGCATGCCCGCCTGTCTCTCGAAGACCAGCCCGGCGCCATCCGAGCCCGGATCCATGCCGTCGAGAACACCGGTTCGGACATGGTGGTCTTCAATGACGCAGAAGGGTTCCGGATTACCAGCGCCTTCAAGGAGCAACGGACGCTGGAACCTGGTGCCTCCGTCAGCATTCTGCCTGACCCGGCCAAAATCCGGATCTTCGACGCGGCGACCGGCAAGCGGATCCGCCGCAGCGAAGACGCCTGACCTTGCAGACCGCCTGCGGTCGGAATTTCCCATTTGGAAGACCTAGATGTTTCAAGACGCGATGAAAGTCGAGCGCCTGCTCGAAGGGCTGATCAGCACCAAGGACTGGAAGCCCTTTCCCGGGATCGAAGACAGGGGCCAATGGAACAAGGCAGCAAAGGACCCCCGCCTTTCCCTGCAGGTTCAGGCCATCCGCGCCTATGCGGATGAAATCCTCAAGGGGGACATCGATCCTCTCACCGGCACGATGTACATGAGCTTCATGACCACGGGCGACCGGCTGGTCTATGAGGAAAACTATTTCCGCCGCCGCTATGAACTGTCCCATCTGGTGATCGCCGAATGCCTGAGCGCCAAAGGCATCTATCTCGACCGGATCATTGATTATATCTGGGCCATCCTTGGGGAGGTCACCTGGTGTGTGCCAGCGCATAATTTCGCTGGTGAGCATGAGATGGTGATGTTCAAGGAAAGCAACCCCTGGAAGGCGGATGATCCGATGCCGGTGCCCGGCGATGATTATCTGGATCTGTTTGCCTGCGAGACCGCGGCAACGCTGGCGGAAACCTGCTATCTGCTCCGCTCGGTTCTGCTTGAGAAGTCCCCTGCCCTTTATCACCGGATCCATCAGGAAGTTGACCGGCGCGCCCTGCAGCTTCTTGAAGGACCGAAGCTTTATGGCTGGTATCTGGGACGCAATAACTGGACGGCCTGGTGCGCCCACAACCTGCTTCTGACTGCCTGCTATGTTGTCGAGGACAAGTCCCGGCTAACCAGCATCGCTGCAAAGCTGATGGTTCCCATGCAGCGCTTCTTCGACACGATCGAGGACAGCGGCAGCTGCATTGAAGGCCCAAGCTACTGGATGGTGAGCGCCGGCCGCCTCGCCGCCTTCACCGATCTGGTGGAAACCCGGTTCCAGATCGATCTCGCGCCGGACAAAAACCAGAAGTACCGGAACTTCGGCGAGCATATCGCGCCGCTGCACATTGGCGAGAACCGTTTCGTGAACTTCGCGGACGGCAGCCTGAAGATCGACTTCGACCATGGCATGATCAGCCGCTATGCGCTGAAGATCGGTTCTGCGCCGCTCGCCAGCCTCGTCTGGAAGGACGTGGAGCGCGTGGCGAAGCGCAAGCTGTCCCGCTCTGCCAAGGCCCGCGGCCACAATGAATATGCCAGACAATTCCTGGTCCATCTGACACGTCTCCTGTTCTGGACCCCGGACCTGCCCTCGGATGGAGAGCACGTCTGCGAACAGAGCGTCTGGCTACCGGACATGCAGGTGATGCTCGCCCGCCAAAGCAGAACCCCGGGGCGGGGCGTCATGCTCAGCGCGATCGCTGGCAGCAATGATCTGCACATCAACCATCACTCCCACAACGATGTTGGGCATTTCAGCGTCTATCTGGACGGTGAGCCCCTGATTATCGATCTCGGGCAAGGCGCATATTCGAAGTCGACGTTCACCGAGAAACGCTATGACAAGTGGCACATCAGCTCCGAGGGTCACAATGTTCCTGAAGTCAATGGCTTGCGCCAGCGTGCCGGGACCGGTTCGGAAGCCCGGAACGTCAGCTTTTCCCATGAAGCTGCCTCCAGTCTCCTAAGCCTTGACGCCAGCCCCGCCTATTTCGAGACACCAGGATCCAGGCGCCTGTGCCGGCAAGTTGGTTTCCATCACATTTCGGGTGAGATCACGATCCAGGACGAGATCGATCTTGGCACCCCGCTGAACAGCTTCCTTTTGCCGGTCCATATCAGCGATTGTCAGATCACTCTCAATGACGACGGCACATGCCGCATACAGGGTACGCGCAATGCCTTGATCATCCAGCCGGACAATCTGGTTGTGGAAGGCATCGAAACGGTCAGGATTAACGACCCCCGCCATTTGGAGGTCTGGGGCAGACATATATTCCGGATCCGGTTTGCCGGCAGGGATCTGACCACCGCAAAATTTGGCTTGAAAATCCGGCCGGAGGCATAGCGGGGCATCGCAGGCTGACGGGACACTCAAAACGCCTCATTACAGTTCTGAAGCCCCCGTCTGTGCTGCCCTGACGGCGGCGGGCCCTGAAGCCGGGCTCCCGTCCCGATAGGCGGCGGTATCTTCAACGGCCGCCGGGACCGGCCGCTCCGCACGGCCTCCCGGCAAACGGGTGAACAAGTCCGAGGTGGACACCGGTAAGGGGGCTGGTCTGTCGAAGGACGTCCCGGAGAGGATGAAGGCTCACGAGCGGGAGAACCGGAGGCTTTGTCTTACCAACGAGAATTGCGCAAGGCCTCCGCTGAAACGGTTTAATGCGCATAGCTTATTTGAAAAGATTGGTGATCCCGACGCGATTCGAACGCGTGACCCTCAGATTAGGAATCTGATGCTCTATCCTGCTGAGCTACGGGACCACTTGGGGCGGAAATAGCATGATCCGCGCCGCTTTGCGACCCTCGTTTTTCCGGATCGGCTCAGCAGACAAAGGATACTCACAACCCGCCTGCGGACATGCTAGAATTGCAACCCTCTTCATGCAGCTTCGGACAATCGCGGTTTGGAACGGACACGCAGGAAGACCGGGGATGCCCGGCGCAGAGAATGTGGTGCACCCGGCCTTTGCAGGGCCATTTTCTCGCGGACCGGCCTGTTTACTTTACCGGTCTTGTTCGTGATTGCAGGCGCAGCGCTCTTTCCACCTTTCCCGTCCAGGGCAGAGACACGCCTCCCGGCAGAAATGGCTGAGAACCTGCCGCCCGCTGCTGCGAACTGCCTGCCAGGGGATGCCGCCCCTGCCGCAATCACAGGGCCAGACGAAAAGGGCGTCTTCAGTGCCTTGGCTGCGACAGGCTCTGGCGGGCCAGGCAACCGTTTCGTTCTCGCCGATATCTCCCCAAGAACTTCTCCCGCGGAAATCGCAAAGACAGTCCAGGGTGAGACACTGTGGGCTTGGGCAGCGGGCAAGCCGAACCGGTGGGGACTGGTGCCTGCCTGGATCGTGGCAGCGCCCCAAGGCACAGCCGGAGACACGGCCCTTCAGCAAATCCGCCTGATCGATCGTGGACTTGCCATGGCCGCGCCCCATTTTAGCTCCATGGCCTGTAGCAAGGCCTTGATCGAGGCTGAACATTCGGCCCGTTTCGCAAAGCGGGGACGCTGGCAGCATGAGGATGCGCTTTCGACCATGAACCTGAATGCATTGACAGGGGCCGCAGGAACCTATGTCCTTGCCGAAGGACGCATCGTTTCTCTTGGAAAATCAGCGCATACCCGGTATCTCAATTTCGGCCGCAACTGGAAGACCGACTTCACGGCAACCCTTTCGACCAGCCAGGACAAATCCTTCAGCGACGCGCTGGCCGCAGCCGGCATGTCTCTCGAGGATTTGGCTGGGCATGCCGTGCAGATCAGAGGTGTGGTAGACCTCAACGACGGCCCCCACATACATATGACCCATCCGGGTCAGCTCATCATTCTGGATGGCAACGAGGACAGGAAGTGACGGCAAGCTCTGGCATCATAGGCGCGGCATGGCTGCGCAGGGGCGCCGACGGCAAGGCAGGACGCGCTGCCCCCGGGAGAAAGACATCTTCTGGCCGCCGCATCGCGACCCTTGCCTTGTGCGTCCTGCTTGCCTCCTGCCAGTCCTTTGGCGGCGGCTCACCCAATGTCACGACCATTGCGCCGGGCACCCTCAGGCCAGGCCTTGGCGCGGACATCGGCGCGAAGGAACACCCACGTGTCGTGGCCACATATGGCGGTGTCTACAAGAACGATGGCGCCGTGCGTGCGGTTGCAAGCGTTGTTGGCCGTCTGGTGGAAGCCTCTGACGATCCTTCGCAGAGTTACCGCATAACGATCCTGAATTCGCCTGCGATCAATGCCTTCGCGCTGCCCGGCGGCTACCTTTATGTTACTCGCGGCCTTCTGGCGCTGGCCAATGACACATCGGAACTGGCCGCTGTTCTCGCCCATGAAATGGCCCATGTGACCTCCAATCATGCGATTGAACGGCAGCAAAGGGCGGAGGCGCGCGAACTGGCCAACAAGATCCTGACCAATGTGGTACAGGATTCCGAACAGGCCCGCCAGGCGATCCTGTCCTCGCAGCTGTCCTTTGCGCGCTTCTCTCAGGCGCAGGAATTCCAGGCAGATGCTATTGGCGTAAAGACGCTGTCGAAAGCCGGGTTCGACCCCTACGCGGCCTCCCGTTTTCTGAAGTCCATGGCCGATTTCCAGGCCTATCAGACCGCGCAGCAGATTCAGTCCAGCGCTCCGGATTTCCTCTCCTCACATCCAAACACCCCAGAACGTGTCGCCTTGGCGGTTAAGGAGGCCCGGCAGGTTGCCGCGCCCGGCATCGGTGAGCGGGACAGAAACCGGTATCTGAGCGAGATCGATGGACTGCTGTATGGCGACGACCCGCTGGAGGGTTTCGTGCGCGGGCGGTCCTTTCTGCACAAGGCGCTCGGCATCGGCTTCACCGTTCCGGAAGGCTACATTCTGGAGAACTCACCGGAAGCGGTTCTCGCCAGTAACGGCGATGGCACCGCCATGCGCTTTGATGGCGCCGATGTCAGCAGCTTCGAGAACCTGGCCGACTACATGAACTCCGGCTGGATCAACGGATTGCTGCCGCAAAGTGTGCGCGAAACCACGATCAACGGGATTCCGGGCGTTGTCGGCGCGGCCATCACACAGGGCTGGTCCTTCCGGATCGCGGTTCTGCGCATCGGCAAGACAGGCTACCGCTTCATCTTCGCCAGCCGCACGCCGAGCGAAGCCTTTGAAAGCCAGTACAGGGAAACGCTGGAGAGCTTCCGCCAGCTCACCCCGACCGAACGGGCCCGGCTGCAGTCTCTTAGAGTCAAGGTTGTCCAGACCAGCCCGGGAGACACGCCGCGCAAGCTGGCAATCGGTATGCGCGGTGTCGAGCCCTCGCGGCGTCTGGCCTTCTTTATGGTTCTGAATGGAATGGAGCCGGATGAGCAAATTCCGGCGGGAACATCGGTCAAGCTGGTAACCGACTAGGGGTCCGGACTCGCCAAGCAGCCGCCTAGCCTCTCGGGATCAGCGCCCGCCCGATGGGTTTCGGCGGTTCGCTGCGCAGAACGATGGCCGTCGTGACGGAGCCATATCGCGCAATCGCATCGACGAGGCTTTCCAGATCGGCGGGCGAAGGCACAATGACCTTCAGGTGAAAACAATCCTCGCCCGTCAGCCGCAGCACCTCGATGATCTGCGGCATCCCGGAAAACTGCTTCAGGCAGGCCTTGATGTGCTCATGGGTGGTTTTGAGCCGGATAACGGCCATCATGCCAAGACCGACCGCCACCGGATCGACGACGGCCCGATAGCCCTTGATGACCCCGCGCTCCTCAAGCCGCTTCAAGCGCTCCGAGGTTGCGGGCTGGGACAGACCCACCCTTCGCCCCAGCTCGGAGACGCTGATCCGGCCATCCTCCTGCAGCGCCTCGATCATGGCAATATCCGTCGGGTCGAGCCCCGGATGAAACTCAGTCTTTCGAACCATTGGCCTTTAGAGCGTGTCGCGTTTAATCACTTTGATATCCCGCCGCTTTGAGGAAGTTGTAGCACTCCTCCTCGGGGAAGAGATTGCAGACGTGCCCGACGGCATTCCACAGGTCTTCATAGGTTCTGGCGGCA
>NZ_JACYXI010000007.1 GCF_014842915.1 Roseibium litorale
CACCGAAACAAGCCCCAGCATGAGACGAAACGGGCTATCTCTCAAAGATCCCAAAACTTGGACACCTGAAAACCTGAACTGCAAAAAAACAAACCCGCCGAAAACGACGGGTTTGTCAGCAGTCTGAGGCGCCGCACATGTGCGGCGCCTTGTCCCGGAAAACCGGAATTTTGATCCATCAGGACGCAGGGCCATCGTCGAAGGCAACCCGGTCCACCATTTCGCTGGCGGCTTTCCGGTACTTCGCGATCTCAGACAGGGAAATATCATCCGGCTTGAGTTCGCCCCAGCCTTTCACCCGCTCTGAGATTTCCACACCCGGGGTCAGCGGGTATTCGAAATTTGTCTCTGCATAGATCTTCTGTGCATCCGGCGTTGTCAGAAACTCGATCAACTTCATCGCGTTGTCTCTGTGCGGTGCATGCTTATTGAGGATCACACCGGAAATGTTCACGTGAGTTCCGCGGTCTTCCGCATTCGGGAAAATCAGACGCACAGAGGCAGCCCAGTCTTTCTGCTCCGGCTCTTTCTCGTTCGTTTCCATCTGGCCCATGTAATAGGTGTTGCCCAGCGCAATATCGCACTCGCCAGCATAGATGGATTTCACCTGAGCGCGGTCATTCCCGGTCGGTTTGCGGGCGAGATTGTCGCGCAGGCCGACAAGCCACTTTTCAGTTTCAGCTTCACCGTGATGCACGATCATGGAAGCGATGAGGCCGAGGGTGTAAACATGCTGGCCGGAACGGGTGCAGATACGGCCCTTCCACTTGGGATCGGCCAGCTCTTCATAGGTGATCGTATCCTGATCCACGCGCTCACGGGAAGCATAGATCACACGGGCACGGGCAGTCAGGCCGACCCAGTCACCATCCACGTCGCGGAACTGTGGCGGGATGTCCTTAGCAACAACATCAGATTTAATGGGCTCAGCAATGCCGAGCTGCTTTGCGCTGTCGAGACGGCCGATATCAACGGTCAGCATGACGTCTGCTGGAGAGTTCTCTCCCTCAGCCGCAATGCGCTCGCCCAGACCCTTGTCGGAGAAGACAACGTTGGTCTTGATACCCGTCTTCGCGGTGAAAGCATCAAGGAGAGGCTGAATGAGTGACGGCTGACGGTAGGAATAGACGTTTACCTCCTCAGCCGCCTGGGCGTTTCCACCTGCAAGGGCCGTCGTCGCCAGCATGATCGCGGAGGCCAAAGCCTTCTTTGCAACGTGCATCATTGATCTCCCGAAAATCTCTTCCCGCTGCAGCAGCGTTTGCGAGGATTGTTCATTTTTCGCTGCGGACTATGGTCTGAGGCCTCTTTCAAGTCAATAAATCTCAAGTTTTCAATAGTTTAGAATTATTCCAATCTAATCGGTATCTTTAACTCAAGTTTTCTCTTCATTTCCATCACCTTGCGGATTTTCCGGAAGCTGCACCTTCTCCAGAGGCAGTCCTCCCGATCCACAGACCCCGGTCACGTTCCCGTGAGTGCACCCCATCGAGCCCGGGGCATCACAGCTGAACCATCATCTTCCATGAGAAAAGGCCCCGCACCTGACCGGCTGGGACCTTCTTCAAAAACCACAGTTTGAAACGCGCAAGGCTTATTCAGCAGCCTCGGCAGTCGAAGAGCGCAGAGACAGCCGGGCCCAGGGGCGGGTGCCAGCAGGAGCTTCCTCAACCGATCCGACCGGCTGCAGATAGCGGGTCACTTCCGGCCATTCGCCCTTTTCGAGCGCGGCCAGAACTTCCGGCTTCACAATCTCGAAGCTGCTGACACCACAACGGCGCAGGAGGGGGATCTGGTCGAGAATGTAGAACCCGACAGCCCGGATATCACCCTTGTAGCCGAATTCTTCGCGCAGAATCCGGGCAGAGGAAAACCCGCGGCCATCGCTGAACTTCGGGAAATCAACGGCCACAAGCGCCAGCTTGTCCAGATGAGCGACGATGTCTTCCACATTGTCGCCCGGAGCCACCAGCACAGCGATAGAAGCAGCGCTGCCGCTCAGGCTTTCGGCGTCCGCCAGATAGCGGGCAAGCGGAACAAGCACGTTTCCGGATGCCGGGACCGGCTCTTCACTGGCGACGCGGATCCAGTCTTCGTCATGGAAAGCGCCGTTCTTGTAGATCTTGCTCATTTCGTCTTCGCGTCCCTTCGCGGGCCGGACTGACCATCCGGGACCCGCACTGTCTCTTGCCGGCCGCAGCCGGATTTCCTCAAATCCCGCTGCCGTCCAATTCCTTGCCGAGTGTCGGCAAGTGAATGCCACACTCCGTCTTGTCCTGCCCCCGCCACCGGCCAGCCCGGGCATCTTCCCCCGGCTTGACCTTGGAGGTGCAAGGCATACAGCCAATGGACGGATAGCCCTGAGCCACCAGCGGATGGGGTGGCAGGTCCTTGTCCCTGGCATAGGCGAGAATGTCGGCAGCCGTCCAGTCCGCCAGCGGATTGACCTTCACTCTTCCGCCTTCATACTCGAACGGCGGCAGGCTCGATCTGGTCGCGCTCTGGAACCGCTTGCGGCCAGAAATCCAGCTCCCGAAGCCAGACAAAGCCTCCTCCAGCGGAACGACCTTGCGCACATGGCAACAGGCGTCTGTGTCGCTCATCCAGAGCATGCCTGCAGGATCGGCCTCGGACAAGACCGGTTTCGCAGGCTTCTGGGAACGGACATCGGTCAGCCCCAGCTGCTCCACAAGCTGATCCCGGTAGCGAAGCGTATCGGGAAAGAGCTTACCGGTGTCGACCATGATCACGGGCGCAGACGGATCGATCCCGGATACCATATGCAGCAGAACTGCGGAATCCGCGCCGAAGCTGGAGACCATGGCAATGTCGCCCGCAAACCGCTCGCTGAGGGCAAAGCTGAGGATCTCCTGCGCGGTTGCCCCGGCGAACCGGATGTTCAGGGCATCGATTTCATCCCGGATACCGACAGGTTCCGATGTTTCATATATGCTAGCAGGTTCAGCCAGTCCCATAGAGGGCCTCCTTGAAGGGGTCATCCCCAACACGCCGGTAAGCATCAAGGAAGGTTTCTTCCTTGCTTGTCCTCAGCCCCAGATAGGTGTCCACCAGGGTTTCGATCGCATCGACAACTTCTTCGGAGGAGAAGCCGCGGCCGATGATTTCACCAATCGAGGAATTCTCGTTGGCAGAGCCGCCGAGCGTGATCTGGTAGAACTCCTCGCCCTTCTTCTCCAGGCCAAGGATGCCGATGTGGCCCACATGGTGGTGGCCGCAGGCATTGATGCAGCCGGAGATCTTGATCTTCAGCTCACCGATTTCCGCCTGACGGTCCGCACCGCCGAAACGTTCGGAGATCCTTTGGGCAACCGGAATGGAACGGGCCGTCGCAAGGGCGCAATAGTCCATGCCGGGGCAGGCAATGATGTCGGTGATCAGGCCGGAATTGCCCTCGGCCATGCCGGCAGCCACCAGACGGTCGAAGATTGCAGGCACATCCGCCAGCTTCACATGCGGCAGGATGACGTTCTGCTCATGGCTGATGCGGATCTCGTCATGGCCATAGACCTTGGCGATTGCTGCGATCTCGTCCATCTGCACATCGGTCGCATCGCCAGGAATGCCGCCAATCGGCTTCATGGAAATGGTGACGCTGACATGACCCGGGACCCGGTGCGGGTTGAGGTTATGGGCCGCGAACTGTGCGAAAGCCGCGTCGGACGCCCTGCGGGCCTCGAAAGCTCCATCGGTTTCCGGCAGGACTTCCAGCGGAGGCGGTGCGAAATAGGCCTCGATACGGCGCACTTCTTCATCCGGCAAACGCAGCACGCCGTAACGAATCTTGGCGAATTCTGCCTCGATATCTGCTTTCAGCTCTTCAAGACCTGTCTCGTGAACCAGGATCTTGATGCGGGCCTTGTATTTGTTGTCGCGGCGGCCATAGAGGTTGTAGACGCGCAGGATCGCTTCGGAATAGGCCAAGAGGTCCTCTTCCGGCAGGAAGTCGCGCACCTTACGGCCGATCATCGGCGTCCGGCCAAGGCCACCGCCGACAAAGACCACGAAGCCGGTTTCACCAGCGTCGTTGCGGGTCAGCTGCAAACCGATGTCATGCACCTGAACGGCGGCGCGGTCATGCGGCGCGCCGGTGATGGCGATCTTGAACTTGCGCGGCAGGAACGAGAATTCCGGATGCAAGGACGACCACTGGCGCAGGATTTCCGCATAGGGGCGCGGATCGGCGATTTCGTCGGCAGCGGCGCCAGCGAAATGATCGGCGGTCACATTGCGGATGCAGTTGCCCGAGGTCTGGATGGCATGCATCTCGACTTCGGCCAGCTCTTCCAGGATCCTCGGCGTATCCGCCAGGCTCGGCCAGTTGAACTGGATGTTCTGGCGGGTCGTGAAGTGGCCGTAACCGCGGTCATAGGTGCGGGCGATATGCGCCAGCTTCTGCATCTGACGGCTGTTCAGCGTGCCATAAGGAATGGCAACACGCAGCATGTAGGCATGAAGCTGCAGATAGAGACCGTTCATGAGGCGGAGCGGCTTGAACTCTTCCTCTGACAACTCACCGGATAGGCGGCGGCGCACCTGGTCCTTGAACTGCTCGGTACGCTGGGTCACGAAGCCCTGGTCGAATTCGTCGTAACGGTACATTTCGCGTCTCCACTCCGGCTGGGCCTTGTCCGAGGCGCTGACCGGTCATCTTCCTGGAGCATCCTTCGTTCACGAGAACAGGCGGGGATGCTCAATATTTCCTATTGGCTCAGCCGTTGACCGCCTGCGCCTGCTTGCCGAGGTCCGGATGGGTGGTCGGTCCCTTTGCGCGGATCTTTTCGCGCAGGCGCACCGGAACCAGCTTGCCATCCTCTTCGGTCACATCGACTTCATAAACGTCGACCACTTCCCGGCGTTCGGCGGAAGCCAGACCAGCGGCAAGAGCTGCGGCTACATCATCCTTGCCATCCAGCACCAGTGCTTCGGAGACCTGGCCAACCCAGGCGTTTCCGGCACCGAGCCAGACCACTTCGCCATCGATCAAACGGTTGGCGGTAACAATCTTCATTGCCCTTATCTCCTCAGGCGGCGACTTCACGTTTCAGCGGCCAGGCCGCGATGGGTTCGGCTTTTTCAAGAGCTGCATGGCCAACCGCCTCACCAATGACGATCAGCACGGCGCCATCAATGTCAGAGCGGTCCGACAGGTTACTCAGATCCGCAAGCGTGCCGCTGAACTGGCGTTCGGACGGATGCGCAGCGTTTTCGATGATCGCGACAGGCGTGCCGGGACGAAGGCCCGCGGACACAAGCTTGGCGGCAACATCCGCCGCCACAGTCCGCCCCATATAGACCGCGACCGTCGCGCCCTTCAGCGCCAGACCGGCCCAGTCCGGCAGAACTTCAGACTTTGCATTGTGGCCGGTGGCAAAGACCAGCGTGGAGGCAACACCGCGCAAGGTCAGCGGAAGCTGGGCCGAGGCAGCGGCCGCAAAGGCAGCCGTCACGCCCGGCACGACCTCAAAGCTGATGCCAGCTTCGCGCAGCGCATCCATTTCCTCTGCCGCACGGCCGAAGATCATCGGATCGCCCGCCTTGAGCCGGACAACCTTAAGGCCATCACCGCCAAGCTTGACCAGAAGTTTGCAAATCTCCGCCTGCGGAACCGAGTGAGCGCCCTTTCGCTTTCCAACCGAAATCCTCTCCGCATCCCGGCGGCCCATGGCCACAACACCGGCAGGCACCAAGGCATCATGAACAATAACATCTGCCTCCTGCAGCAGCCGCTGGGCGCGCAGGGTTAGGAGATCTTCCGCGCCTGGTCCGGCCCCCACAAGCCAGACGAAACCGGTTTCATCGGCAGCGCCGTTCAGAAGGCGCTGCGCTTCGGCGCGGGCAGCATCGGTGCGGCCAGCGTAGACATTGTCTGCAACCGGACCGGAGAAGAATTTGGCCCAGAACCGGCGGCGCGCGGCACCATCGGCTATGACCCGGGAGGCGGTTTCACGCAGGCTTTCTGCAAGACGGGCCAGTTCGCCCGTGCCACGCGGCAGCATTGCTTCAATTCGCGCGCGGATGTGCCGGGCTAGAACCGGCCCAACACCCGTGGAGGTTATGGCTACGGCAATCGGAGCCCGGTTCACCAGTGCTCCGGTGTAGAAATCACAAAGATGGGGTTTGTCGACGGCGTTTGCCGGAACGCCCATAATCCGGGCCGCTTCCACCACCGCCCGGTCCAGCGCCTCGTCTTCCCGGGCGCTGAACACAAGAGCTGCGCCGTTCAGATGCGACGGGCGGAAAGCCTCGGCGACATGAACTGCGCCAGCGGCCTCGATTGCATCGAGCAACTCTTGTTCAACGTGATCAGCAATCACTTCGATGCGGGCATTCGTTTCGGAAAGCAGACGGACCTTGGCCGCGGCTTCCCCGCCATGACCGACCACACAGACGCGCTGTCCCGCAACCTTGAAGAAGGTTGGAAACACATCAAGCCGCCGGCGCTCCGGGGCGATCTCACGTTGCTTTTCTGGTCCAGCCATAGGGCCTCTCCCGGACATTCGCATCCATGGCATCAATTTAGCGATTTGGCCGGAAAAACTGCGGGCATCGCATTTCAAAGTGCGCATCAAGGAGAGAAAAGGAATCCTCTCTTGTCCGGTTCGGCGAACAATGCCGCCAAACTGCGCCAATTCCCCACCCTCCATCCCTTTGAAACAATAGGCTCCGCAGAAGCCGGGGGACCCGATTTCCTTCGGATATTGGCAGGACGCGTCGGCGCGGCTGGTCATCCTGATCGTGAAGGCTGCTTCCGGCCAGGCTCCCGGAGATTGGTAATATGCCCCAGGCCTTGCTCTATTTTTGTATACAAAAATATTGACTATGTACGCAAAAATTGCACACCATCATGCAAGCTTGATCTTTCAAGCGACATGGGAGGACATTCATGAACAGAAAATACGCCCTGACGGCAGCCCTGCTGGCAGCAACCGTTTTGTCCGGAACCGCCCAAGCGCGGGTCACCGGCTTCCAGATTCAGGCATCCAGCCCCGCTTTCGAGGGACAGACTTTCGGCGGCACCGGCGCTTATGAGCGGATCGACGCCATCGCCACGATCGCGGTCAACCCGGACGCCCCTGCCAATGCAGGAATTGTCGACCTTGGAAAGGCGCCCCGCAACGCCAAGGGCGAGGTGGAATTCACCACTGAAGTCTTCATTCTGCGACCTGCGGATGCCGGCAAGCAGTCACCATTTCTGTTCTATGAAGTACCTAACCGCGGCCGGAACCTGAGCTTCATGCTGCTCAACCGGACCGAAGGGTCGGGTGTCCCCGCCAAGGCCGAAGATGCGGGCGACGGCTTCCTCATGAACCGGGGCGATACGGTCGTCTGGAGCGGCTGGCAGTCGGATTTGCCGGAGGCGGCCATCAACATCACCCTGCCCACCCTGCCGGACGTCAAGGGCACTTCCCGGGAGCAAATGATCTTCGACAAGCCGGGCGAAACGGGAAAGATTTCCCTCACCTATCCGGTAGCCGACATGAATCCCTCAAAGGCCAAACTGACGGTGCGGGCAACACCGGACGATGCCCCATCGACACCTGAAGGCCTGACCTTCAAATATGTCAGCAACACGGAAATCGAGATCACCCGCCCGGCCGGAATGGATGCAGGCGCGATCTATGAGTTCGTCTATCCGGCTGAGGGCAGCGTGCCAGCAGGCCTTGCCTTCGCGGCCACTCGTGATGTGATCTCGTTCCTTCGCGGAAACGACGGCCACAATGCCGAAAACCCGCTGAAGGGTATCGAGCACACCATCGGCATGGGCATTTCCCAGTCCGGACGCTTCGTCCGCGACTTCATCTATCAGGGTTTCAATGCGGATGAAGGCGGCAAGAAGGTCTTCGACGGCGCAATGGCGCATATTGCCGGCTCCCGGAAGACTTACACCAACTACCGTTTCGCCCAGGCTGGCCGCTATTCGCGGCAGCATGAGGATCATGATTACCCCGGCGATCAGTTCCCCTTCACCTACGCCCTGACCACCGATCCCCTCACCAACAAGCGGGAAAGCATTCTGAGCGCTTGCACGGCAAGCGATACCTGTCCGAAGATCATGCACACGGACACTTCGACCGAGTTCTGGCAGGGCCGCGCCTATCTGGTATCAACCTCTCCGGAGGGCGAGCCGCTCACCATGCCGGAAAATGTCAGGCTCTATTTCCTTGCGGGGGCGCCCCACTTTAATTCCTGGGGCACCCAGTCGAACATGAGCAAGACCTGCGTCAACCCAACCAACCCGCTGAGTTCGGCTCCGGTCATGCGCGCTCTTTATGCCGCCATGGAGGATTGGGTTTCCAAGGACACTGCGCCTCCGGCCAGCAGCTACCCAACCCTGGCGGAAGAAACCCTGGTCAAGCTTGAGGATCTGAAACTGCCGCAGATTGCAGGCATCACAGCGCATCCTCCCTTCAACACCCTGCGGGTGATGGATCATTCCGAAAAGCCGCCGGTACAAGGCGCCGCTTACATGGAATATGTGCCCTCTGTCGATAAGGACGGCATTCCCCTCGGCGGGATCCGGCTTCCTGTGATTGCCGCTCCTCTCGGCAGCTATGCCGGCTGGAACCTTCGAGGCAAGGGTTTTGCGGAAGGCGAACTGTGCAGCCTGACCGGCAGCTATCAACCCTTCCCGAAGACAGCGGATGCAAATGACAGCCGCGCTGCGATCGATACCCGCTACAAGGATCAGCAGGCCTATCTTGACGCTGTGAAGGCCGCAGCTGAAGGACTGATTGCCCAGAAGCTGATGCTTGAAGGCGACGTTGACTATGTGCTGGAACGCGCCAAGGCGGACGCGGCTACGATCTGGAACTGAGCTTCGTTCCACCAAAACAAAACCGGTGGCCCCTGGCCGCCGGTCTCTTTATTTGATCTGCTGGTCTCGTAAGCTCAGGCAGCGATGTCGCGGATGAACTTCTCGATCTGTCTTTTACAGCCCGTTGTATCAGGGACCACTTACTTCATCGCCTGAAGGATCGACACATAGTTGGCGACGGCCGCGCCGCCCATGTTGAAGATGCCGCCAATTTCAGCATCCTTGATCTGAATCCCCCCAGCCTCTCCAGTCAGCTGCATGGCTGTCAGCACATGCATAGATACACCGGTCGCCCCGATCGGGTGGCCCTTGGCCTTCAGCCCGCCAGACGGGTTGACAGGCAACCTGCCGTCCTTTTCGGTCCAGCCTTCCAGAATGGCATCCGCGCCGCGGCCTTCGCTGGTCAGGCCCATGGCCTCGTATTCGATGAGTTCGGCGATCGTGAAACAGTCGTGGGTCTCGACCAGGGAGAGATCCTCAAGTGCCAGACCTGCGTCCCCAAGCGCCTGCCCCCAGGCACGCGAACAGCCTTCAAACTTCAGGATATCGCGCTTGGACATGGGCAAAAAATCCTGAACATGCGCCAGGGAGCGGAAGGCAACGGCCTTCCTCATCCCCAAAGCAGTCGCCGGGTCCGTCAGAACCAAGGCCGCGGCGCCGTCGGAAACCAGCGAGCAATCGGTACGCTTCAGCGGACCGGCAACGAAAGGATTCTTCTCTCCTTCCTGACGGCAGAACTCGTATCCAAGGTCCTTGCGCATCTGCGCATAGGGGTTTGAAACCCCGTTCCGGTGGTTTTTGGCGGCGATCCGCGCAAGGGCATCTGACTGATCCCCGTGCTTCTGAAAATAAGCCTCGGCGATCTTGCCGAAGACACCTGCAAACCCCGCAGGGGTGTCGCCGTCCTCAGGTAGATAGGACGCTTTCAGAAGGTTGCGGCCAATTTCCGCACCCGGCGTCGTGGTCATCTGTTCAACGCCTACGACAAGCACGAAGCGCGCGTCCCCAGACCGGATCGCGCGTACGCCCTGATGAACGGCGGCAGAGCCGGTCGCACAGGCATTTTCAACACGCGTTGCCGGAGTGAATCTCAGGAGCGGATTGGCCTGAAGCACCAGGGACGCCGTGAAGTCCTGAGCCGAAAAGCCCGCATTGAAGTGCCCAAGAACGATCTCGTCGATCTCTTCCGGGCCGATCCCGGCATCATCGATCGCCGCGACAGCCGCCTTGACGATCAGACTCTCGACGGTTTCTTCAGAGTGCTTTCCAAATGGCAAATGCGCCCATCCAACCATTGCTGCGGTCATATGATCTCCTCCCCTGCTCGGGTTACTTTGACAAGAGATTTCCAGCTTGGAGGGCAAATGGCAAGAGAAATTTTGACCTAAACGTCAATCAAATAGGTTAAGCTAATAAATTTCAAATGCTTAAATAGTATCCATATCATAGTTGTCATGTTTCTGTTTTTTTCCCAAAGCCCGCCTTTTTTCATCGGACTGTCACGGAAGGCCGCCATATTGGCGGTGTTTTCAGCGTTTGATTTTTTCAGTCCTTTGTTTAGCGGCCGGTCCTAAAGGGCCGGTCTTTTTTTGTTTGCAATCTGCTGTTGAGGCTCTCCCCCCTTGACCGGGAACAGACTTCCCGATAGCCATTCAAAGCGCTTTGGATGCTGTGAAGAAATTCAAGAACCAGCAACGGAGGTCCAGAGCGTTTCCAGGACTCAGAAGGTGTGGAGCTGAATATGGACGCCCAGCGGACTTTGGCGGCGGACAACCAAGCGCAGGCTTGCTCGCAAGACTGGTGGCGCGGCGCGGTGATTTATCAGATCTATCCGCGTTCGTTTCAGGACAGCAACGGCGATGGCATTGGTGATCTGAACGGTGTGACTGAGCGGCTGGACTACATTGCCTCCCTTGGGGTCGATGCGATCTGGCTCTCGCCGTTCTTCACCTCGCCAATGGCCGACTTCGGATATGACGTTTCCGACTACAAGGGTGTCGATCCGATGTTCGGCACGCTGGCCGATTTCGATACCATGACCCGAAAGGCCCATGAGCTGGGCCTCAAGGTCATGATTGATCTGGTTATTTCCCATACCTCGGACCAGCATCCGTGGTTCAAGGAAAGCCGCAGCTCCCGCGACAACCCCAAAGCGGACTGGTATGTCTGGGCCGATAGCAAACCGGAAGGGTCTCCCCCCAACAACTGGCTCTCCATCTTTGGCGGCCCCGCCTGGGAATGGGATGGCGTGCGCTGCCAGTATTATCTGCACAACTTCCTGACCAGCCAGCCGGACCTCAACTTCCATAACCCTGAGGTTCAGGACGCCGTTCTGGATGCTGCACGGTTCTGGCTGGATCGCGGTGCCGATGGCTTCCGGCTCGATACCGTAAACTTCTACTTTCACGACAAGGAATTGCGGGACAATCCGCCGCTTCCTACGGGGATGACCCTGACCGGTGTGGAGCCGACCAATCCCTACAGCTTCCAGCATCATCTTTATGACAAGACCCAACCGGAAAACCTGCAGTTTTTGGAGCGGTTCCGGGCACTTCTTGACCTTTATCCCGGTTCAACGGCTGTTGGCGAGATCGGTGCGGACCGGGACGTGATCGGGACGACCGCTTCCTATACCGAGGAAGGCAAACGCATCCATATGGCCTATAGTTTCGACCTGCTTACTCCGAAGCGGTCCGCGAGCTATATCCTGCAGACAATAGAGAATATGGAAGCGGGTCTTGGCTCCGGATGGCCCAGCTGGGCGCTTTCCAACCATGATGTGGTCCGCGTCGCCACAAGATGGGGTGAAGGCGCAGAACTTGACCGGTTCAGCCCTTTGGCACTGGCCTTTGTAACCTGCCTTCGCGGAACGCCCTGTATCTATCAGGGCGAAGAACTTGGGCTTCAGGAAGCCGACGTTCCCTTCGACAAGCTGCAGGATCCCTATGGCATCCGCTTCTGGCCGAAGTTCAAGGGCCGGGATGGCTGCCGTACGCCCATGCCGTGGAGCAGAACACATCCTGGCGGCGGCTTTACGACTGGCACCCCATGGCTGCCGTTGGCAAATGAGCACCTAGCACGTGCGGTCGAGACACAGGACAGGAACGAGGGATCTGTCTTGAACCGGACGCGGCAGTTCCTGAAGTGGCGCAGGAAAGTTCAGCCTCTCGCCAAGGGCGGGATCCGCCTTTTGGAAAGCGAAGGCGAAACGCTAGCCTTCCTTCGTCTTTACAACAACGAAGCCGTCCTGTGCGTCTTCAACCTCTCTGCAGAGCCGGTGGAGCTGGACCTTCCGCAGGGCGTTTCGACACTCACTCCCCTGCCAGGATCCGGCTTCAGCGGCGTGCTTGAAGGAAAAAAAATCAAGCTCCATGGCCTCGATGCCTTCTTCGCACTGGCAGGCTAGGCTCTATCCGGCAAGCCCGCTTGCAGGACCGGTGCAGTAAACCTAAAAAGACGGTCCGGGCCACCTGTCCGGACCGTTTTTCGTTTTACAGGGTCCCCATGTCAAATCGCCTGCCTCTTTCGGTGTTTATCATTGCCAAGAATGAAGCGGACCGGATCGGGAGAAGCATTCAGTCTGTGATCGGATGGGCCGACGAGGTCATCGTGATCGATAGCGGCTCAACGGATGGCACACCGGAGACTGCAAAGGCACTTGGCGCAAAAGTCATTCACAACAGCTGGCCTGGCTATGGACCGCAAAAGCGTTTCGGCGAAGACCAATGCCGGAACGACTGGCTGCTCAACATTGATGCCGACGAAGAGGTCACACCGGAACTTGCGGGCGAGATCCGGCAATTGATCGAGACCGGGCGTCACAAAGCGGCTGGCGGCTGGCGCATCATGATCCGCGACATTTATGCTCACGAGTGCACCCCTGCCCCCTGGGCTTATGGGTATCACCAGATCCGCCTTTATGACCGGCGGCAGGGACGTTTCTCGGACTCCACGGTTCATGACACAGTGCGGCCCAATGAGGGCACGCAACTGAACAATCTCTCAGGCATCATCGCGCACAGGTCGATACGCTCCCTGGAATTTCAGGTCGGCAAGTACAATAGATACTCGGACATGCAGGTTGCCGACATGCAGATGCGCAGCCGGAAACTGCCGCGCTGGCGGTTGCTGACCGAGTTTCCTGGCGCTTTTCTGAAGGCTTATCTCGTACGCCGGTACTGGCGCTATGGCTGGTGGGGATTGATCCTGTCGGTAAACTATGGCCACGCCCGGTTTCTAAGGGTGGCAAAAGCTTATGAAGCGGAACTCAGGAAGGCTGCGAAGCCGTAATCAGGCCTGATCCGCGGCAGTGGGCTGGTCAAGCAGGGCCGCAATCCTCAAGCTCCGATCATCGCAAACTGATCGTCTAAGGAAGCGGGAGGCACCTCCTCCCGGTGAACCCTGATCGGCTGCCGGATACCGGAAACATGATTGTAATGATCAAGCCGGCGAATGGTCGTGCCCGTCAGCTGATGGCCCCGGGATAGCACAAGCTCGTGACTTCCCTCAGACAGGACATCATCGACCAGCACATCCCCCGGCCGCAGAGCCCGGATGTAGCAAAGGGTGATCGCTCTGTCGCGCGTCTCTCCACTCTGATCCAGCAACTCCTCACGGGCAATCTTCAGAATCTCCGGATCGTACTGCCGCCGGTTGATGGCAAGCGCCTCGAATGCGGCTGCGTCCACACCGGTTTCAGGGCTTGCAAACCACAAGTCGGTCAGCACTTTCAAGATACGGGAGGTCACCGGAATATCGGTTCCTACAGGACCATCAACCGGGAAACCGGAACCGTCGAATCCGCGGTTGGAGAGATAAAGGCACTCCGCAACGCGGTCCAGCTGGGGGATGTTTTTGAGAAGATCCCGGGTCTGGGCAGGTGCACGCGCCAGGATCTCACGCTGTTGATCTGTGAGTGGTTTCGCAGATCTGTACCGGGCCAGGATTTCCTTCGGCAGCAACGCCTCGCCCAAGGGCGAAAACATGACAGCCATATCCAGTTCCCAAGTTTTCTTCAGACCCATCCGTTGCGCAATCCGCATGGCCTGCGGACGCATGACAGCCGTGCGGCGGAAGGCTTCAGAATGGAACAGGGACAGCATTTCGATGAGAAGCTTAACCGAACCCGACAGCGTTCTCTCGAGTACTGAGCGTTCCAGCAGGGAGCGGCGATGCTGGGCCATGCCCGACTGGACCGCCGCGGTGAGTTCGGCCTGTGAACAAGGTTTGGTGAGCATCATGAAAACATGGCCGCTGTTGACAGCCTGCTTTACCACATCCAGAGACTTCTCTGCCGTCAACAAGATCCGGGCAGCAAGCGGGGCCATCATTTCACAACTGCAGAGGAATGATATTCCTCCCATGCCAGGTAAATTGATGGCAGAAACGACGACCGCAACGCCGGGATTTTCCTTCAGCCAGGCAAGGGCGGCCTCAGGTGCATCAAAGGTCACAACACGGTATTGTTCAGCAAAAACCCTCTCAAACGCGCTCAACACCTTGGCATCGGCGTCAACGACAAGAATCTGGTTCAGGCTTTTCACCATGATCTCCTCCACATACCCTGTCAGCTCCCCTGACCAGATCAGCGCCTAGGAGGCTTCTGAAACTGGCACCATGTCTCCCCTTATTTCACTCGTCGAAGCACCTACCCTTTTTTATATTTCACGAGTTCCCTAACAATTCATACAACCAACGCATAGGAAAATGTTTATTTTTAGCAACTACCGCCTCAGAAAAACAACGGAATCAATACGTCCAGAAAGAAACCATGTTAAAAATACTAATAATAGGCGCAGGACCCGCAGGGTTAATGGCCGCAGACTATCTTTCTTCACTTTCTTATCAAGTGACCGTTGCCGACAGGATGCCGTCGCCTGCCCGGAAATTTCTCATGGCAGGCCGCGGCGGCCTTAACCTTACGCATAGTGAGCCATTCCAGACGTTTCTGACGAGATACCGTGAAGCTTCAGGTGTTTTGACGCCCCTTCTGGAGGTATTTACTCCCGGCGACCTGAGATCATGGTGCAAGGACCTTGGGCAAGACACGTTTGTCGGCTCAAGCGGCAGGGTCTTTCCCGTTGCCATGAAGGCATCGCCTCTTCTGCGGGCCTTGCTCCAGCGGCTCAGCCAGCGTGGCGTCACTTTTCTTCAACGAGCCAACTGGACCGGCTTTTCGGAGGACGGAAGCGCTCTCTTCGAGACTCCGGACACCAAGGAACAGAAGCTGGAGGCCGATGCGGTTCTGCTTGCCCTGGGCGGCGCAAGCTGGCCGCGCCTGGGATCCAGCGGCAGCTGGACCACATTGCTCGGGGACAAGGGGATTGCGATATCTCCGCTGCATCCGGCCAATTGCGGTTTCCGTATCGGCTGGAGCGATCTGATGACCGAGCGTTTCGCCGGCACACCGCTCAAGCGGCTTCGGATGACCGTCGGCAGGCACAGCGCCCTGGGCGAGGCTGTCATTTCGTCGGCGGGTCTTGAAGGCGGACTGGTTTATGCCCTCAGCGCGGATCTTCGCACAGGGATCGAAACGGAAGGTCAATCTGTCCTTTCCCTGGATCTCAGACCGGACCTCAGCATCGAGCAGCTTACCCGCAAATTGTCGGCACCCCGGCGCAAACAGTCGATCAGCACGTTTCTGCGCAAAGCTGCAAACCTTTCCCCTGCGGAGGCGGCTCTCCTGCGGGAGGCAGGCCCCCTGCCGGATACTCCAGAAGAACTGGCACAGAGGATCAAGGATCTGCAGCTTACAACTCAGGCCACCTATGACATCGACCGGGCGATTTCCTCTGCAGGCGGCATCCGGCTGGACCAGCTTGACGACGGACTGATGCTCAAGGCCTTGCCAGGGGTCTTCGCGGCAGGGGAGATGCTGGACTGGGAGGCGCCAACGGGCGGCTATCTGCTGCAAGCCTGCTTTGCAACGGGGCTGGCCGCAGCCAAGGGGATCGACGCTTATCTGACCGGCAAGAAAGGATAACCGATGACCGTTCTTTATGTCGATGCAGATGCCTGCCCGGTGAAAGACGAAGCGTTGCGCGTCGCGGAGCGGCACAACGTTGAGATCAAGATCGTCTCCAACAGCTGGATGCGGTTGCCGGAAAGCGATCTGATCGAACGGGTCATCGTCCCCGAAGGACCCGATCTGGCCGATGACTGGATTGCGGAGCGGGCGAAGACAGGCGACGTGGTCGTGACAGCCGATGTGCCGTTAGCCTCGCGCTGCGTAAACGCGGGCGCGCTGGTCATCTCTCCAAATGGCAAGCCCTTCCGCGAGGACGCCATGGGCATGCGGCTCGCCATGCGCAACCTGAACACACACCTTCGGGAGACCGGTGAGATCCGCGAGAGTGGCCCATCCTTTTCGAAGGCGGACCGGTCACGGTTTCTGAACCAGCTTGAAACGCTGATGCGGGCGGCCAAGCGTCAATCGGGTGGCTAAGACAAAAAAGCCCCGGGCGGCAAGCCACCCGGAGGCTTTTTGAAAGTCATTCTCGTGAACGCAAGCCGGATTACTGGCAGAAGCGTGAACGGCCTGAATAGGTCACGAAATACCCGGTGCGCGGGTTGAAGGAACGATACCGCGCAGAGCAGTACTCATACCAAGCCGGGGTCCACGGCGCCGGGCGGTAGCCGTAATAGACCGGAGCCGGTCCGCGCGGAGCGTAATAAACCGGGGGCGGCGGCGGAGCATAATAGCGCGGCTGGCTTGCCGCAGAGCCAATGATTGCTCCGGCAACAAAGCCTCCGGCAGCTGCGGCGCCGGTTTGCCAGCCGCGATGGCCCGCTTCTGCGGTGCCTGTGCCGGCCGAGACGGTAAGAACCGCTGCGCAAAGGGCGGAAGCGGCAGTCAATGTGATCTTATTGAACATTGCCTTGGTCCTCTCTGATCAGGGATGCCCTGAAACAGCGGCATCGCGTATCTGATGAAACAAACCTACCCGCAACTGCCGCAAGGGGATGTGACTCCCGTCACAAATGACCTGTTTGAGGACGCAAGGAGTCTCCGGCCGCAAATTCTAGCGGTTTCCCACTCGCTGAAGGCAGTTCTATCCCGCCCAGAATCCGCCATTAAATCCAAGAGCAGCCCCGTCAGGTTCACAAAACTATCCCTTGTAATGAAGAGGATGAGGTCCTACCTTGATTTCTATCGGCGGGATCGCCGTACGGGACATGAAATAGACCCGGTGAAGATTGGTTTCGGCAGGCTGGAAAACCGCCTGCTCTGAATTTCGACGCTTTTCCGTTTCTAGCTGACTGTTCGCAACTGTGCAGAGGGCGGGCACTGTTCGGCCAAGCACTTAAACAACGGAAAGGTTTCTCTCATGCGTGAGAACGGCACCATCAAGTTCTTCAACTATGACCGCGGCTTCGGTTTCATCACCCCTGAAAACGGTGGCAAGGATGTGTTTGTCCACATCACCGCTTTTGAACAGGCTGGCCTTGGTGCTCCGGAAGAAGGTGCCAAGGTAACCTTTGTTGCGGAAGACGACCGCCGCGGCCGTGGCAAGCAGGCAGCTCAGCTGGAACTCGCCTGATTTCCTGCTGCGATTGCAGCAGATAGAGAGATCCGACGCCGCCGGTTTCCGGCGGCGTTTTATTTTGGCTTCCTGGCCTCATTCCCCGTCCGGCATGGTCTCACCGCCCTTTGAAGGGTCATGACCATTCCGCAAGTCTTCGAGAGCCTGCATCCGCTTCTGGCTGCGCTCCGGATTGGCCGCGGAGACGCCGGCGATCAAGACCTCGGCTATGGCCATCAGCGCCGTAGAAGAGTCCCATGGCGAAGGAACCGCCACGCGGGCCGGGAGAACGAAACTGGCGATGCGCCCAACGGGTGACATCCAGCTGTCTGTCACCAGCACCACACTTGCCCCCTGTGCGGCGGCGGTTTCGGCGAACCGGATGATCTCGGTCTGATAGCGGCGGATATCGAACACCACGATCACATCTTTTGATCCGACACCCAGAAGCTGATCGAACCAGTTCCCCTGCTGGCCGGCAACGTGGATCACATTGGGCCGGACGATGCGCAGGTGAGCCGCTGTATAGCGGGCCAGCGCATCGGTGAAACGCCCCCCGATCAGGTGAATGGTCCGCTTTTCGTCCGCAAGCAGCCGGATGACACCTTCCAGCTCCCCCTTGGGCAAATGTGCAAAGGTTTCGCGCACATTGTCCACCATCTGTGCAACCAGCGGATCCATATTGTCCGGCGGAACCTGTTGCAGTTCGGAGCTGCGGGCCAGAGGCGTGTTCAGCTGGCTCGCCAGTTCCTTGCGCAAGCGGCCCTGGAAATCCGCGAAACCGGGAAAGCCAAGTCTGGCGACAAACCTGAGGATCGTCGGCGAGCTTACCCCTGCCGCCTTCGCGAAATTCGCAACAGTGTCCAATCCTTGCACCGGATAGTTGGCTAACAACGCATAGGCAGCCTTGCGTTCCGTCGATGTGAATTCATCGATCCGGTCGTGAATTTCCTCGATCAAGGGCCGTTCCATGAACAGGTCTCCTGGCTGCTGCCCCGCGGACCGCGTCTGCACTGCCTGCTTCAGGTTCCAGGACCGCTGCACAGGATTTGTGTTTGACTTCGCCGCAAACTGTGTATCAAATCATACAAGGTTTGATCGTTCTGACAATTCTGTAACAAAAAATACAACAGTTAACGATCAGGTAACCGGACGAGGGGAATTGCAAATGACACTCCAGGCGTCGGACACCGCGCCGGACGTGGCGGTGCCGCCGCCCGTCAAGACTTTGAACGAGGCGGGCACCGGTCCGTTTGTTCTGGTCTGCGACCACGCAAGCAACCGGGTGCCGCCCGGATACGGCACGCTCGGGCTGAGCGAAGCCGATCTGAAGGCCCATATAGCCTGGGACCCCGGCGCTCTTGGGGTCGCCCAAGCCCTTTCCAGACTTACGAACTCTCCCCTGGTCCATTCCAACATTTCCCGCCTGATCATCGACTGCAACCGGGACACCTCCGCTCCCGACCTCATTCCTCCGGTCAGTGAACTGACGGTGGTTCCTGGAAATCAGGGCCTGGATGAAGCCGAACGTGAACGCCGGATTGCCCTCTCGCACACACCGTTTCACGCCGCGATTGATGCCTTGATCGAAAAGCGCCTGGCTGATGGACGGCAGACTGCTATCATCTCAATCCACACCTACACACCGATTTACAAGGGCATCGCCCGTCCGTGGGAAATCGGCCTCATCTATGACACTGATGCCTCTCTGGCAGAACCCGCACTGGCCGCCCTTAAGGCAGATGCCGGGCTGACCGTTGGAGACAACGAGCCCTATTCCCCCGCCGATGGCGTCTATTACACACTCAAGCATCACGGTCAGGACCGGGGTCTGAAATCCCTGATGATCGAAATCCGCAACAACGAAGTGGCAACACCCGAAGCAGAGCTTGAGTGGGCTGAACGCCTTGCACCTGTCCTGATGAATGCCCTTGAAGCGGCAGGAGGCCAAGATGCGTAAGCTCGCCTGCGCCTATGTCCGCTGCGTCGACCGGTTCAACAAGGGTCTCGGACTGGTCATGATCTGGGGCGTCTTCGTGATGGCCGGGATCCTGCTATGGTCATCCATCTCCAAGACCTTCTTTCATCCGTCGCTCTGGACACTGGAAGCTGCCCAGTTCGCGATGGTCGCCTATTACGTGCTGGGGGGACCTTACTCGATCCAGATGGGGTCGAATGTGCGCATGGATCTCTTTTATGCGGAGTGGTCGCACAAGAAGAAAGCCTGGTTTGATGCCTTCACGGTCTTCGTGCTCATTTTCTATCTCTGCATGCTGATCTACGGCGCGTTCAGCTCCACCGCCTATTCGCTCGGCTATTTCGGCAAGGAACCCTTTGTCTTCTACAAGGATCTTTTCGTCGGCTTCGTGACGGGCGGTGTTGACGGCGCAAAGGAAGTCATGGGCCATATCGAACGCAGCCCCACCGCCTGGCGCCCCTATTTGTGGCCGATCAAGCTGGTGATGATCTTCGGTTTTGTGCTGATGCTGATGCAGGCCGTTGCGGAACTCCTCAAGGATATCGCCCGCATTCAGGGAGAAGAGATCTGATGTCGTATGAGATGATCGCTCTTCTCATGTTCTCGTCGATGATGCTGATGCTGCTCACCGGGCAGCGTGTCTTCGGTGCCATCGGCGGTGTCGCCGCGCTCGCGGCTCTGCTGCTATGGGGCACGGGCGGATCCGAACTGCCGTTCTCCGCCGCCATCAAACTGATGAAATGGTATCCGCTACTGACCCTGCCCATGTTCATCTTCATGGGCTACCTGCTGTCGGAAACCAAGATCGCCGACGATCTCTACAAGATGTTCCACGTCTGGATGGGACCGCTCAGCGGCGGGCTTGCCATCGGCACGATCTTCCTGATGGTGCTGATCTCCGCCATGAACGGGCTGTCCGTCGCCGGGATGGCAATCGGCGCGACCATCGCCCTGCCGGAACTTCTCAAGCGCGGCTATGACAAGCGGATGGTCTCCGGTGTCATTCAGGCAGGTTCCTCACTTGGCATTCTGGTGCCGCCCTCGGTCGTTCTCGTTCTCTATGCGATGATCGCCCGAGCGCCGGTCGGTCAGCTCTGGCTTGCTGGCGTCTTGCCGGGCCTGATGATGGCAGCGCTGTTCGTGATCTACATCGCAATCCGCTGCAAGTTCCAGCCGGAACTCGGCCCCGCCCTCTCCAGGGAAGAGCGGGAAACCTATAAGGACGTGAAATACCGGCTGCTTCTGTCCGGTCTGCTGCCGGTCATCATCTTCGCTACGATGATGGTGCCCTTCGTCAACGGCTGGACCAGCCTTGTCGAAAGCTCTGCCATCGGTGCGCTGGCAGCGCTTCTGGCGGCGGTGGCAAAGCGGCGCCTGACGATGCCCATCCTGATCATCTGCCTGAAGCAGACCCTCGGCATCTCCTGCATGTTCATGTGGATCATCCTGGCTGCCCTGTGCTTTGGCGCGGTGTTCGACGGGCTGGGTGCGGTGAAGGCCATCGAGAGCGTCTTCACTGAAAAGCTCGGCCTCGGCCCCTGGACCATTCTCATTCTGATGCAGGTCTCGTTCCTGATCATGGGCACGTTCCTGGACGATACGGCGATGCTGGTCATCGTTGCACCGCTCTACGTGCCGCTGGTCGGAACCCTTGACCTCGGCCTGCCGCGCGGCGAAGTGCTGATCTGGTACGGCGTGCTCTACACGATCACGACCCAGATCGCCTACATGACGCCTCCGTTCGGCTACAACCTGTTCCTGATGCGGGCCATGGCCCCGAAGGAAATCACCATGCGCGACATTTACGGCTCTATCACGCCGTTCGTTCTGGTGATGATACTCGCCTTGGCAATTGTCATGGTGTTCCCGCAGATTGCACTCTGGCTGCCAGACTATGTCTACAACCGGTAAAGTGCCTGTCCGCGGGAGATTTGGGAGTTCGTGAATTGAAAGGGGCCGCCGAAAACAAACATCAAAAGGCACGGCGGGCCTGAAAGTGGATCACTCAAAGGGGAGTACACTGAAATGACGAATAGACGCGATTTTCTGAAGAAGGCTGGTGCCGGCACAATCGCCGCCGCAGGCGCTGCAACTCTTGCAGCCCCCGCGGTCAAGGCACAGGCCCCGATCAAGTGGCGCCTCCAGACCTATGCAGGTCCGGCTCTGGCCGAGCATGTCGTCAAGCCCGCCATCGACGCCTTCAACAAGGCCGCCAATGGCGAAATGGTCATTGAACTCTACACTGCTGACCAGCTCGTCCCGACTGCTGAACTGTTCCGCGCCATGCAGAACGGCACCATTGATGCCGTGCAGTCCGACGACGACTCAATGGCTTCTCCGACCGAAGTGACCGTGTTCGGCGGCTACTTCCCCTTCGCTTCCCGCTACTCTCTCGACGTGCCGGTTCTGTTCAACCAGTACGGCCTGAACGAGATCTGGGCGGAAGAATACGAAAAGGTCGGTGTGAAGCACATTTCCGCAGGCTCCTGGGACCCGTGCCACTTCAACACCACCAAGCCGATCCGCTCGCTGGAAGACCTCAAGGGCCTGCGCCTTTACACCTTCCCGACGGCCGGTCGCTTCCTGACCCAGTTCGGCGTCATTCCGGTCACCATTCCCTATGAAGATGCGGAAGTGGCTGTTCAGACCGGCGAACTGGACGGCATGGCCTGGTCCGGCATCACCGAAGACTACACGGTAGGCTGGGCCAACGTGACCAAGTACTTCCTCACCAACAACATCTCCGGCGCGTGGATCGGCCACTTCTTCGCCAACATGGAGCGTTGGAATGAAGTGCCGGATCACCTGAAGTCCCTGCTGCAGCTCGCCATGAACTCGTCTCACCTGCATCGCCAGTGGTGGTACTGGGGCGGTGAAGCTTCCTTGCGCGTTGGCGGCGGCAAGCTGGAACTGACCAGCATTCCGGACGCGGAATGGGCCAAAGTGGAAGAGGCAGCCGTCAAGTTCTGGGACGAGATTGCAGCTGAATCCCCGACCAAGGCGAAGGTCGTCGAGATCTTCAAGAAGTACAACGCCGACATGGCCAAGGCAGGCCGCCCGTACCGCTACGGCTGAGCTGCGTGAGCGAAACGCCGGTCCGGGGCCTGCCTCCGGACCGGCACAGACCGCTATGAACCCTGTTTGAATGGACCACGACCAAAATGGCCGGCAACCTGACCCTCGACGCCCTCAAGTCCGCTGTCTCCGGCGGCGAGATCGATACCGTGATCGCCTGCATCACCGACATGCAGGGCCGTCTGATGGGCAAACGCTTTCACGCCCAGCATTTTCTGAACAGCGCCTGGGAAGAGACCCATTGCTGCAACTATCTGCTGGCAACCGACCTCGAGATGTACACAGTTGAGGGCTATGCCTCGACGAGCTGGACCGCCGGCTATGGCGACTATGTCATGAAGCCGGACCTCAGCACCCTGCGCTATGTGCCCTGGCTGGAAGCCACCGCCATGGTGATGTGCGACGTGCTGGACCACCACACCCACGAGCCGGTTCCCCATTCGCCCCGCGCCATGCTGAAGAAGCAGATTGCCCGGCTGGATGCGCTTGGCCTTACCGCCATGATGGCGACGGAGCTGGAGTTCTTCATCTTCGGCGGCACCTATGACGAGATCCGCAAGAGCGGCTTCCGCGATCTGGATCCCTATTCGGCCTATAATCAGGACTACAACATCCTGCAGACCGGCCGGGAAGAAGACGTGATGCGGCCTGTCCGCAATCATCTCTACAATGCCGGTATTCCTGTCGAGAACAGCAAGGGCGAAGCGGAAACCGGTCAGGAAGAGCTGAACATCCGCTATGCGGCAGCCCTTGATACAGCCGACTACCACACCATCGCCAAGCATGCGGTGAAGGAAATCGCCTGGCAGAAGGGCCGGTCCGCGACCTTCCTGGCCAAATGGCGCTCGGACAAGGTCGGCAGCTCGGCCCATGTGCATCAGTCTCTCTGGACCGCCAAGGGCGAGAATGCCTTCTTCGATCCTTCCGCCAAATACGGCATGTCGGAGTTGATGCGCCAGTACACGGCGGGCCTGATCAAATATGCGCCGGACTACACCTATTTTCTGGCGCCCTATATCAACAGCTACAAGCGCTTCCAGAAGGGCACATTCGCTCCGACCAAAACTGTCTGGTCCATCGACAACCGCACCGCAGGCTTCCGACTGTGCGGCGAAGGCACCAAGGGCGTGCGGATGGAATGCCGCATCGGCGGCTCGGACCTGAACCCCTATCTGGCTTTGGCTGTCCAGATCGCAGCCGGGCTCAAAGGCATTGAAGAAAAGCTGGAGCTTGAAACCCCTGCCTCCGGTGATGTGTATACAGCCGGAAAGGCACCGGAGGTTCCCGGCACCCTTCGTGATGCCCGTGAGACATTGCTTGGGTCAAAGATGCTGCGCGAAGCCTTCTCCGATGCGGTGGTTGACCACTATGCCCGCGCCGCCGAATGGGAAATCGACGAGTTCGACCGCGCGGTGACCGATTATGAGATTGCACGTGGCTTCGAGCGGGCCTAAGCCAGCCGGAGCCCTTGCCGGTGTGCGGAACGGCACTCGCTGCCGCAGACCCTTTTTAGCAGCCTGGCCTTGCCGGAAGGCAGGGCCTCTTGAGGTGAAACATGTCTGAAACGATCAAGCTCATATCCCCGGTGGACGGCAGCATCTATACCGAACGTCCCGCTCTGGATGAGGCCGCCGTAAGCCGGGTGGTCACCACGGCCCGCACTGCCCAGGCGTCCTGGGCCGCTGTTCCGCTGGATGAGCGCGTCGCCTATTGCCTGAAGGCGCTCGATGCGCTGAAAGGCATGAACGATGAAGTGGTTACCGAGCTGGCGTGGCAGATGGGCCGTCCGGTCCGTTACGGCGGTGAGCTGGGCGGCACCATCGAGCGCACGACCTATTGCGCCAATATTGCAGCGGAAGCGCTTGCGGATATCGAGCGCACCGACAAGCCCGGTTTCAAGCGCTATCTGAAGCGGGTTCCGCTTGGCATCGTCATGGTGATCGCACCCTGGAACTATCCGTTCATGACGGCGATCAACACCATCATGCCGGCGCTGATGGCAGGCAATGTGATCATCCTGAAGCACGCCGCACAGACACTTCTTGTCGGCGAACGCCTCGCCAAGGCTTTTGAAGCCGCTGGTCTGCCGAAGGGCGTGTTCCAGAATGTCGTCCTCACTCACGGCGGCACCGAGAAGCTGCTCGGCTCCGGTCTGATCGACCACGTCAATTTCACGGGTTCTGTCGCGGGCGGGCGGGCCATCGAAAAGGCTCTGGCAGGCACGTTCGCGACTGTTGGCCTGGAGCTTGGCGGCAAGGATCCGGCCTATGTGCGCGCGGATGCGGATCTCGATTACGCCGTTGGCAATCTGGTCGATGGCGCCTTCTACAACTCCGGCCAGTGCTGCTGCGGCATTGAGCGCGTCTATGTCCACGAAAGCCTCTATGACCGGTTCGTTGATGGTTTCGTGGACCTGACCCGCCAATATAAGCTGGGCAATCCGCTGGATGAAGCGACCACACTTGGGCCGATGGCCCAGGCCCGCTTTGCCGCCTGGGTACGCGAGCAGACCGATGAGGCTTTGCGCAAGGGTGCGAAGGCGCATATCGACGTGTCCAGCTTCGAAGCCAACAAGGAAGGCACGCCCTACCTTGCGCCGCAGGTTCTGACCAACGTGGACCATCAGATGTCGGTGATGCGGGAAGAAAGCTTCGGTCCGGTCGTCGGCATCATGAAGGTGAAGGACGACGCTGAAGCGCTTCAGTTGATGAACGACAGCCCCTATGGCCTGACCGCCTCGCTGTGGACCGAAGACGTCAACGCGGCAGCTGAGATTGCGGATCAGATCGAAACCGGCACGGTCTTCATGAACCGCTGTGACTATCTTGATCCGGCTCTCGTCTGGACAGGCGTGAAGGACACGGGCAAGGGCGCCGCCCTTTCCGAAATCGGCTTCCACAACCTGACCCGTCCGAAGTCCTTCCACTTCCGCGTGGAACACTGACGAAAAGCGCTGCGGTTTGGAGCAAAGCTCTCGGCACGCTCCACCTCTCCCTCTGGGAGAGGTCGGACCAAAGGTCCGGGTGAGGGAAATCGGCAACCCTAACAGAATGCCACTCCCCTCACCCCCAGCCCCTCTCCCCATTGGGGAGAGGGGAGCCAACCCCAAACCGCAGCACCCAAACTGACACAGGACAAGTTTCAGTCCTTACCGTTTCCCTCTTGGCTGATTAAGAGAACCGCCATGACCACCCTTCCCTCCGTCAACTGGTCCTACCCCACATCTGTCCGTTTCGGCGTTGGCCGGATCAAGGAACTGCCCGATGCCGTGAAGGCTGCGGGCATGAAGAAGCCCCTCCTGGTCACGGACCCCGGCCTGGCGGGCCTGCCGATGGTGGCCGACGCGATCGCAAGTCTGAAGGCCGCGGGTCTCGACGCTGCTGTTTTCTCAGACGTCAAGCCGAACCCGATCGACAAAAACGTCGAGGCCGGTGTTGCCGCCTATAAAGCCGGCGGTCATGACGGCGTGATCGCCTTTGGAGGTGGCTCGGGGCTTGATGCGGGCAAGCTGATTGCCTTCATGTCCGGCCAGACCCGCCCGATCTGGGACTTCGAGGACATCGGTGACTGGTGGACCCGTGCCGATCCGGCAGGCATTGCCCCCATCGTCGCCGTTCCCACCACTGCAGGCACCGGCTCGGAAGTGGGCCGCGCCGGTGTGGTCACCAATTCGGCGACCCACACCAAGAAGGTGATCTTCCATCCGAAGATGCTGCCCGCCGTGGTGATCTGCGATCCGGAACTCACCGCCAAGATGCCCCGGATGATCACCGTTGGCACCGGCATGGACGCACTGGCCCATTGCCTGGAAGCCTATTCCTCGCCCTTCTATCACCCGATGTCGGAAGGCATCGCGCTGGAAGGCATGCGGCTGGTGTTTGAAAACCTGCCGAAGGTCGTTGCGGACGGTTCCGATCTGGAAGCCCGCGGCCATCTGATGAGCGCGGCGGCCATGGGCGCCGTCGCCTTCCAGAAGGGCCTTGGCGCCATCCACTCCCTGTCCCACCCGGTCGGCGCGCTCTATGACACGCACCATGGCATGACCAACGCCGTGTTCATGCCCTATGTGCTGCAGTTCAATAAGCCAGCCATTGAGCAGAAGTTCGAGCGCCTTGCCGGGTTCCTAGGTTTCAAGGGCGGCTATCAGGGTGTGCTCGACGCCGTGCTCAAGCTGCGCGAAGATCTGGGCGTGCCGCACACGCTCTCCGGCCTGAATGTGGATGATGCCAAGCGCGAGCTGATTGCGGAAATGGCCATTGTCGATCCGACGGCAGGCGGCAATCCGGTTGAGCTGACCAAGGACGGCGCGCTCGCCATCTTCGACAAGGCGATGAGCGGCGAAGTCTGAGGCACCTCCGGAAAACCTGAAAGTAAATGACATGTATTCAGGCTTCGCCCGGCAAGGCGGAGCCTGTTTCACTTGAACTCAAACTCAGAGGCAGCGCAATCGTAACCAAGCAAAGACAAAGTGTAATATTTTGTAATTTATGGGCTTTTACGTAAGACAGGGCACGTGTCCCGGGGCATACCCGGAAGATCGAACGCAACAGAGACGCAAGCCATGTCCAAATTCTTCTCAAAATATGCAACTCCCTTCACCACAGGGCTGTTTCTCGTCTCCCTGATTTCCGGGATAGCCCTCTTCTTTCACTTCGGCCCAGCTGCCTTCCACGGCATGCACGAATGGCTCAGCATGGTGCTGATCCTCCCGTTCGTGCTGCACATCTGGAAAAACTGGCGGCCTTTCGTTTGCTACTTCAAACGCCTGCCCATGCTGATTGCTCTGGCGGCTTCCGTCGCTGCATCCGCTGTGTTCTTCATCCCCTCGGAGAACGAAGGTGGCGGCAACCCTCTGGTCGGGGTCCTGCGCACCGTTCAGGCGGCTCCAGTGTCGCTGATCGCCCCCCTTTATGGACTGGATACCGCTGAGCTGACGGCAAAGCTGAATGCCGCGGGAATGCCGCCAGCTGGACCGGATCAGAGCTTGGCAGACATCGCGTCAAGCAACGGCAAATCGGACCGGGACATGGCTGTCTTCCTTGCCGGCCTGAAGCCTTAAGGCTGTCCTGACGGCGCGGACTTATAAGCCCGCGCCTTGTCCCGGAGCTCGAACAGCTCGGCATCTTCTATGCTCAGGAGCTCAAAGGCGCTGGCCAGCTTCTCCACATAGTCGATGTTCGGCCCCAAATGCCCCTCCGCCCGCGCAATGATGCGGGCGGTCTCGTCCAGGCTCATCGGCGGCAGCAGAAGCGGATTGCCGGGATTGACCACGAAGGAGAGGGCTTCCACCCTTCCCTGCTCGGTCCCGACCGGCAGAAACTCGGGAACATAGGAGAAGAAGAGCATTTCCCTGCGCCAGACGAAATGGCTCTCTTCCTCCGCGATCTCGGCCGGTATGCGGAAGGCGAGACCATCACAGGTTCCGCCTTTGTCGAGACCTGCCATAAGACCTGGGCACTCCGGCGTTCCGCGCCCAAATTCGGAACGCAGACAGAAACGCCGGTGATAGCCCTCAAGATGCGCCCGCCGCACTTCGGAAAAGTGAAACGCCGGTTCCCACATCAGCGACCCGTAGGCGAAAACCCACATGTCCTGACCTTCCCGGCCCGCAAGAGTTTCGCGGCGGGACGCCTCCCGGTTCTCATCACTCCGCCGCATGCTGACAGGCAGCCCGTTCTCTTTCAGGCGCTCGTCCAAATCGCTGAAATCACGGTTTCTGTAGGTGGACTGGTCTGCAGGAACGATTTTTCCGCGCAATGCGGGGTGATGGCGGAAGGGATCTTCAAACACCTGCGGCAATGTCCTTGAATGAAATCAGCGTCCGAATGCCAAGTGTGGCTGTGCTGTCTAATCTTAGGACCTGCGCAATCGAACTCAAGCGGGAAGCCTGGAAAATAAAAAACGCGCGGCCGACAACAGACCGCGCGTTCAAAGTCACCCTTCACTGTCCACTCAAGACAGACAGGCAAGAACCTCTGCTTCGGTAATCACCCCGACAGGACCGGAAGGTCCGACAACGAAGATGCTGTTGCCGATTTCCTGCTTTTGCCGGATCACCTGGCGCAGCGGCGCTTCGGGAGCGCAGGTCGCAGCATCCGACGGAATGGTGTCACTGTTCAGCTCCGCCATAATGTCTTTCGCGCGCAGCACGTTCAGCGGGTTCATGTGTCCGACAAAATCAGCCACATAAGGATTGGCCGGGCGCCGGACGATTTCCTGGGGCGTTCCAAGCTGGATCACACGCCCACCTTCCATGATGGCGATGCGGGAACCGATCTTCGCGGCCTCGTCCAGATCATGGCTGACGAAGATGATGGTGCGGTTGAGGCTCTTCTGCAGGTCCAGAAGCTCATCCTGCAGCCGGTCGCGGATCAAAGGATCAAGGGCCGAGAAAGGCTCATCCATCAGCAGGATCGGCGCATCGGTCGCAAAGGCGCGGGCAAGGCCAACGCGCTGCTGCATGCCGCCTGACAGCTCATGAACATACTTTTCGCCCCAGCCATCCAGCCCGACCAGTTTCAGCTGATCTTCGACGCGTGCCCGGCGCTCCCGCTCGCGGACACCGGCAAGCTCAAGACCAAAACCGACATTCTCGGCAACCGTCCGCCAGGGAAGCAAAGCGAATTGCTGAAAAACCATCGCAATACGGTGACGGCGCAGGGCCCTGAGATCATCGGTGGAACACGCCGCCGGATTGATCACACTGTCTCCGTCGCGCACTTCAACAGCGCCGCGGATGACTGGGTTAAGGCCGTTCACCGCTCTGAGCAGCGTGGACTTGCCCGATCCGGACAGGCCCATGAGCACGATCACCTCGCCCTCGTTAATGTCAAAGTTGGCACCTGCGACGCCGAGGGTTTGGCCGGTTTCAGCCTGAATTTCCTCGCGTGTCGCACCCTTATCGATCATCGGGAGCGCTGTTTCCGGCTTTTCACCGAAAACGATATCAACGTCCTTAAAACTGACGATTGGTCTGGTCATCACTTGTTCCCTCCTGCCGGTTCGGCCCGGAAGAACCGGTCGAGAACGATGGCAAT
The DNA here is from genome assembly GCF_014842915.1 of Roseibium litorale. Taxonomy (GTDB): domain Bacteria; phylum Pseudomonadota; class Alphaproteobacteria; order Rhizobiales; family Stappiaceae; genus Roseibium; species Roseibium litorale. The sequence goes on from NZ_JACYXI010000007.1 coordinate 29,449, forward strand.
CAGGACGATGGCAACGCCCACTTCAAAACCCTTGGCAATGTTCACCGTGTTCAGCGCGCGCAGGGTTGGAACGCCAAGACCGTCCGCGCCGACAAGGGCGGCGATCACGACCATGGAGAGCGACAGCATGATGGTCTGGGTCAGGCCCGCCATGATCTGCGGCAGCGCATAGGGCAACTCGATCTTCCAGAGCAGTTGCGACTTGGTCGCCCCAAAGGCCTGCCCGGCTTCCAGCAGATGCGTCGGCGTGGAGGACACGCCCAGCTGGGTAAGACGGATAGGGGCCGGAATGGCGAAAATGACCGTCGCGATGAGACCTGGAACCATACCGAGACCAAACAGGATCAGAGCCGGAATGAGATACACAAAGGTCGGAATGGTCTGCATCAGATCAAGGATCGGCCGGAGCACGGCGAAAAGCTTTGGCCGGTGCGCAGCGGCAACTCCAACCGGAATGCCGATGATCATGCAGACGAGACTTGCGGCAACCACCAGCGCCAGCGTTTCCGTGGTTTCCTTCCAATAGCCCTGATTGATGATCAGCAGCATGGAGAAAGCAACGAACAGTGGAAACGAAATGCTGCGCCGGACGATATAAGCAAGGATGGTGGCAATGGCGACGATCACGAGCGGATGCGGCGCCTGCAGCAGGAACAGAATGCCATCGATCATGGTTTCGAGGGCAACAGATATGCCGTCAAACACCCAGTAGGCATTGTCAGTCAGCCAGTCGACCAGGGCCTTTGCCCAGGCGCCGATCGGGATCTTGTGGTCAATCAGCCAATCCAAAATTCGGTCTCCAGAGAGGTATTGGTCCGGCACCTTAAACAGATGCCGGGAGAACCGCGCCGGAGGTAAGCAACCGGCGCGGCAATGATGCGCGGGTTACTTGGCTCAGAGTGCCTTCTTGACGGCATCCAGAGCAGGGGTGCCATCCGTTGCGGTGACACCATCGAGCCAGACGCTGTAAATGTCCGGATGCTTCTTCAGCCACTCACGGGCAGCTGCCTTGCCATCTGCGCCGTCATTGAGGATCGCGCCCATGATCTCGTTTTCCATCGGCAGCGTGAACTCAAGATTTTCCAGCAGCTTGCCGACATTCGGGCATTCGGCGGCATAGCCCTTGCGGACATTGGTGTAGACCGTTGCACCGCCATAATCCGGACCGAAGAAGTCGTCACCGCCATCCAGATACGCCATCTCGAAATTGGCGTTCATCGGATGCGGCTCCCAGCCAAGGAAGACAATGTCCTTCTGGCGCTTTTCGTTGCGGGCAACCTGAGCCAGCATGCCCTGCTCGGAGGACTCAACAACGTCGAAACCCTTGAGGCCAAAGGCATCCTGTTCAATCATATCGAGGATCAGACGGTTGCCGTCATTGCCCGGCTCGATGCCGTAGATTTTGCCGTCCAGATCGTCCTTGAACTTCGCTATATCGGCAAAGGTCTTGAGGCCCTTGTCATAAGTGTATTTCGGAACTGCCAGCGTGTACTTCGCGCCCTGCAGGTTGGCGCGGACGGTCTCCACGCTGCCATCTTCACGATAGGCTTTGATGTCACCTTCCATGGTCGGCATCCAGTTGCCCAGGAAGACGTCAATGTCGCCATTTTTCAACGACGCGTAAGTAACCGGCACGGACAGGATCTTCGTTTCAGTCTTGTAGCCAAGAGCTTCGAGAACAACGGAAGTTGCAGCAGTGGTGGCGGTGATGTCGGTCCAGCCGACATCAGAGAACCGCACGGTCTGGCAGCTTTCAGGTTCCGCCGCATAGGCCCCTGCAGTCAGAGCGAATGTCATCGCAACACCGGTGGCCATTTTGGCAACAAGGTTCATGGAAGATCCTCCTTTTCAACTAATTTCACAGAACGCCCAGCAAGGCATGGCGCTTATATAGAGCAACACCAACAGCCGCACAGTCCAGCGCTCCGAAACATGCAACGGGGACTGCTTCATACCGCCTCGCGGCGGCCTCAACCGTTGAATTCCCGACAAAGCAAACATTTTGCAGCCACGATTGCAAGTTTTTTATTGATTGATCAGTCAATCAAAAATAACTTGCCCGAAGTTGTTGGAGTGCGGAATGCCTAAAGTTGGAATAGAAGTCATCAGGCGGAAGAGCCTTATCGAAGCCACGGTGGATGCGATCCACGAACGGGGCTTCTGTGACGTGACCGTGGCGCAGATCGCCAAGCGGGCTGGCGTTTCCCCTGCGCTTGCCCACCACTATTTCGGCTCAAAGGATCAGCTTCTCGCCGCCACAATGGGGCATTTGCTGAAGGATCTGAGCGACGGAGTCCGGCAGCGCCTTGCAAAGGCTGAAACACCACGTGAGCGGATTTCGGCCATCATCGATGGCAATTTTGCTCCGGCGCAGTTCCGCCCTTCAGTGATTGCCGCGTGGCTGGCCTTTTACGCTCAAGCCCGCACCACCCGCAGCAGCCAGCGCATCTTGAGGATTTATTCCTCACGCCTGCGCAGCAATCTGACGTTCAACCTGCGCAGTTTTATGAGCCGCGAGCAGGCCTTGAGCGTGGCAGAGGGCACTGCCTCCATCATTGATGGCGCCTGGATCCGCCAGGCGCTGTCCGACGGCCCGAGCGACCGCGACACCGCGATCGCCATGGTCGAGGACTACGTTGAAACTCAAATCAGACAGCATGCCGGCGAGAACCCCGAAAATGGCACCGCCGGTAGCCGGAAGATCCAATGACCGATATTTACGACTACATCATCGTGGGCGCCGGATCCGCAGGTTGCACCCTGGCCTACCGTCTGTCGGAAGACCCGGCTGTCCGGGTGCTTCTTCTGGAATATGGCGGCACGGACGCAGGCCCCTTCATTCAGATGCCCGCCGCCCTATCCTATCCGATGAACATGTCCCGCTATGACTGGGGCTTTGAGAGTGAGCCGGAACCCTATCTGGGCGGACGGCGGCTTGCGACGCCACGCGGCAAGGTGATTGGCGGCTCCTCGTCGATCAACGGCATGGTCTATGTGCGCGGTCATGCACTTGACTATGACACCTGGCAGGACATGGGCGCTTCCGGCTGGTCCTATCAGGACGTCCTGCCCTATTTCCAGCGCATGGAAACAAGCCACAGCGGCGAAGCTGGCTTGCGCGGCACCAATGGCCCCTTGCATGTCACCCGCGGCACCAAGTGGAACCCGCTTTACGAGGCCTTCAAGTCAGCCGGACGGGAAGCCGGATATGGACTGACCGGCGACTACAACGGCTCCCGTCAGGAAGGCTTCGGCGACATGGAGATGACGGTCTACAAAGGCCGCCGCTGGTCCGCCGCCAATGCCTATCTGAAGCCCGCCCTGAAGCGTAAGAACCTTCAGCTGATCAAGGGCGCCCTTGCCCGCCGTGTGCTTTTTGAAGGCCGGAGAGCAAGCGATCTTGAGTACGAGGCAGGCGGTCAGGTTCTGACGGTGAAGGCCGCCCGGGAAATCATTCTCGCCGCCTCATCCATTAACTCGCCAAAGCTGCTGCTTCAGTCAGGAATCGGTCCTGCCGAACATCTTAGGTCCCATGGAATAGAGGTGCTGGCAGACCGGCCAGGTGTCGGACAGAACCTGCAGGATCACTTGGAGCTTTATATTCAGCAGGCATGCCTCCAGCCCATTACGCTCTACAAGCACTGGAACCTGATTTCCAAGGGCCTGATCGGATTGCAGTGGCTGCTTCAGGGACGCGGGCTTGGTGCGTCCAACCACTTTGAATCCTGCGCCTTCATCCGGTCAAAGGCCGGGGTTCAGTACCCGGACATCCAATACCACTTCCTGCCATTTGCAGTGCGTTACGATGGCAAGGCAGCGGCGGAAGGGCACGGCTTCCAGGCTCATGTCGGCCCCATGCGGTCGAAGTCACGCGGGCGGGTGGAACTGACGTCGGCGGATCCACGATCCAAGCCGTCGATCCTTTTCAACTATATGTCCCATGAAGAAGATTGGGCGGACTTCCGCACGGCCATCCGCCTGACCCGCGAGATCTTTGGTCAAGATGCCTTCACGCCCTACCGCGGCAAGGAGATCCAGCCTGGATCCGCTGTTCAGTCGGACGAAGACCTGAACAGCTTCATCAAGGAGCACGTGGAAAGCGCCTATCACCCTTGCGGGACCTGCAAGATGGGAGCGGCAGACGATCTTTCCGCGGTGGTAGATCCTGAATGCCGGGTTATCGGGGTTGAGGGCCTCAGAGTTGCGGACAGTTCGATCTTCCCGCAAATCACGAATGGCAACCTGAACGCCCCTTCGATTATGGTCGGTGAAAAGGCCGCCGACCACATTCTGGGCAAGGGCATGCTGCCGCGCTCCAATGCGCAGCCATGGATCAACCCGGACTGGGAAACCAGCCAGCGCTGAGCAATCCCGGAAGCCCGCAAACGGAACACAAAAGAGAGACAGACATGCGTGCACAACCAACCGCCTCTCACTACATCGGCGGCCGCTATGTGGAAAGCGAAGCCGGTGAAACCTTCCCGTCGATCTATCCAGCGACCGGCGAAGCCATCGCCTCGCTGAAAAGCGCCGACGACGCCATCATCGAGGCAGCCGTGACTGCCGCGGTGGAAGGCCAGAAAGTCTGGGCCGCAAAAGCCCCCTCAGAACGGGCAAGCGTCCTGCGCCGCGCTGCGAGACTAATGCGCGAGCGCAATCACGAGCTGTCCGTTCTGGAAACGCTAGACACCGGCAAGCCGCTGCAAGAAACGCTTGTGGCCGATGCCGCCTCCGGTGCGGAATGCCTCGATTATTTCGGCGCTCTCGCGTCTTCTCTGACGGGCGAGCACATCGACCTTGGCGGCTCCTTCGCCTACACCCGCCGCGAACCTCTGGGCGTTTGCGCAGGTATCGGAGCTTGGAACTATCCGATCCAGATTGCGGCCTGGAAGGCTGCCCCGGCCCTTGCCTGCGGCAACTCCATGATCTTCAAGCCGTCCGAGGTCACCCCTCTTTCGGCCCTGAAGCTGGCTGAAATCTTCACGGAAGCAGGCCTGCCGGATGGCGTCTTCAACGTCATTCAGGGCTTTGGAGACGTGGGCGCAAAGCTTGTTGCCCATCCTGAGATCGCAAAAGTATCTCTCACAGGGTCAGTGCCGACCGGTGCGAAGGTTGCCGCTCTTGCCGGTGAGCACCTGAAAAAGACCACGATGGAACTGGGCGGCAAGTCTCCTCTGATCATCTTTGATGACGCAGATCTGGAGAATGCGGTTTCCGCCGCGATCAACGCCAATTTCTATTCCAGTGGTCAGATCTGCTCCAACGGCACCCGCGTCTTTGTTCAAAGCGGCATCCGGGAGAGATTTTTGCAGCGTCTGGCTGAGCGCATTGCCAACGCGAAGCTGGGCGATCCGCTTAATGAGGAAACCAACATCGGACCTCTCGTTTCCCTGCAACAGTTCGACAAGGTGCTGCACTACATTTCCCTCGGCAAAGGTGAAGGCGCGCGGCTTGTCTGCGGCGGGAAAGCCGCCACGGTACCGGACTTCCAGGACGGGCTTTTCATCGAACCGACCGTCTTCGCCGATGTCACCGACAACATGCGCATTGCCCGTGAGGAGATCTTCGGACCGGTGATGTGCGTCCTGTCCTTCGAAAGCGAGGAGGAAGTCATCCCGAGAGCGAACGACACCCCTTTCGGTCTCGCAGCCGGTGTCTTCACCAAGGACATTCAGCGTGCCCACCGGGTCATCGCCAAGCTTCAGGCAGGCACCTGCTGGATCAACACCTACAACCTCACCCCGGTGGAGATGCCGTTCGGCGGCACCAAGAAGTCCGGCATTGGCCGCGAAAACGGCCACGCGGCGATCGAGCACTACAGCCAGATCAAGAGTGTCTACGTCGAAATGGGCGGCGTCGAAGCTGCCTTTTGATCCCTCATATCTGCCTGCCAATCAGGGCCGCGCAGCTGAGAAAAGCTGTCGCGGCCTTTTTCATCAGGCCCTATAAGCAGCAGCATGCGAAATCTTGATGTCCTGATCATCGGCGCCGGGGCCGCCGGCCTCATGTGCGCCATTGAAGCTGCCAAACGCGGCCGGAGCGTGCTGGTCATCGACCATGCCCGCAAGGCTGCCGGGAAGATCCGCATCTCCGGCGGCGGGCGGTGCAACTTCACCAATCTGCACGCGACACCGGCCAATTACCTCTCCCAGAACCCGCGGTTCTGCGTGTCCGCGCTCAAGCGCTACACCCAGCATGATTTTCTTGCGATGGTGGACCGGCACCGGATCCCCTGGCACGAAAAGACCCTTGGCCAGCTCTTTTGCGACGACAGCGCGCAGGACATCATCTCCATGCTGCTCAGGGAGCTGGAAGCAGCAGGCGGCAAGTTGCAACTGGAGACGAGCGTTGCAAGCATAGAGAAAACCGGCGGCCGGTTTCACCTCGCCACCAGCAGCGGCGGCATCTCGGCCCAATCTCTCGTGATCGCAACCGGTGGCCCTTCCATTCCGAAGATGGGTGCAACCGGGTTCGGCTATGAGGTTGCCCGCAAGTTTGACCTGAAGATCGTTCCGCCAAGGGCCGGTCTCGTGCCTCTCACCTTCTCGGATGCCAATAAGGCGCTTTGCCAGCGGCTCGCAGGCGTGTCGGTCGACGCACTCGTGACTTTCGGCAAGACACAATTCCGGGAAGGCCTGCTCTTCACCCACAGAGGCCTTTCCGGCCCGTCGATCCTGCAGATTTCGTCCTATTGGCAGGAAGGCAAGCCGCTGACCATTGACCTCAACCCCACTGTGGATGCCTTCGAGGTCCTGAGACACGCCCGGACCCAGTCACCGCGCCAGGACCTCAAGACCGCCCTCGCCCAGGTTCTGCCTTCCCGGGTCGCAGAAGAATTCTCGAAGGAGTTCAACTTCTCAGGACGGCTTGCCGATCAGTCCGACAAGAAACTTCGCCATGCAGCCGACCACGTGAACCGGTGGCAGGTGCTGCCTGCGGGCACGGAAGGATACCGCACTGCGGAAGTCGCGCTTGGCGGCGTCGACACGGATGAACTCTCCTCCAAGACCATGGAAGCCAAGTCGGTGCCGGGCCTTTTCTTCATTGGGGAAGTTGTTGATGTAACGGGGCATCTCGGCGGCTTCAACTTCCAATGGGCGTGGTCGTCCGGTTGGGCAGCGGGACAGGCCATCTGATCTGGATACCCGACCGTAAGCATTAATTTGCTGCCCTGCACACAAAATGATGACCGCCCATCTTTTGGCGCTATACTGCGCCAAAACTGGAGGAAACATGCGGCGGGTTACAATTCATGATGTAGCCGATAAGGCAGGCGTCAGTCTTGCCACCGTGGACCGGGTCCTGAATGGCCGTCCGGGTGTGCGCAAGGTCACTATAGAGCGGGTGCAAGCCGCGGTCCGTGACCTCAACTACGAGCCTGATGCCTTCGCTGCGGGGCTTGCGAAGAAACGCAACTACCGTTTGCACTTTCTGATCCCGAACGGTCCCAACGCCTTCATGGAAGACCTGAGCCGTGAAGCCCGCGATTTCGCCTCCACGTTGATGCGGGAACGGGTGAGTGTTCACATTGAACCCATCGACGCCTTCGATGCCCACCGCGTCACGGGAACACTTGCTGTTCTGGACAAGTCGGTGTGCGATGGAGTGGCCGTGGTCGCGCCGTCTTTTCCGGAAGTCAGGGCCGCCATCGACCGGCTGCAAGACCGCGGCGTGCATGTGGTCACGCTGGTGTCCGATCACCCAGCCTCCACCCGCCGACACTTCGTCGGCATCGACAACGTGGCTGCGGGCCGCGTTGCCGGGCGCCTGCTCGGCCGGTTTCTGCCCAAAGAGCCTGCCAAGATCGCCTTCATTGCCGGGTCCCTCGGCCTGCGGGATCACGCGGACCGGTATGCCGGTTGTACTCAGGTCCTCGATAACGAGTTCCCGCATCTGGAACTATTGAAGGTGCGGGAAGGCCGCGACGACAACGGCAAGAACCACGATATTGCCCTAAAGCTGCTGAAGGAACACCCCGATCTGGCCGGGCTCTATAACATCGGAGCAGGCAACCGCGGCCTCATCGCGGCTATTGAAGAAACCCGCAGGGGCGCTGGCCTGACCTTCATTGGTCATGAGCTGACCCCCTACACCCGCACCGCCCTTCAGAACGGCACGATGGATGCCCTGATTGCCCAGGATCCCGGCCATGAAGTGCGCAGTGCCATCCGGGTTCTGAAGGCGCTTTGCGATGGCGCACCGATCGTCGAAGGCCAAGAGCGGATCGGCATCGACATATTTCTGAAGGACAACCTTCCAGATCTCGCTTAAGCTGCGCTCCCGGAAGGCAATCCAGCAAAAGCTGTGGAGAACGGCAGGGCAAACGCCCTGATGGGAGGAACTGACTAAAAATGAGTAACGCACCTCAGATGCTTCGCAATCCGATCCTGCCCGGCTTCAATCCGGATCCATCGATCTGCAGGGTTGGTGAGGATTATTACATCGCGACCTCAACCTTCGAATGGTTTCCGGGAGTGCAGATCCACCATTCGCGGGATCTCGTGAACTGGCAGCTGGCCGCGCGGCCGCTCACCCGGGCAAGTCAGCTCGACATGCGCGGCAACCCGGACAATTGCGGCATATGGGCCCCCTGCCTGACCTTTGCGGACGGTTTGTTCTGGCTGGTCTACACGGATGTGAAACGCAACGAGGGCAACTTCAAGGACACGCACAACTATATTGTGACCGCCCCGCGCATCGAAGGCCCCTGGTCCGATCCGGTACGGGTGAACTCCTCCGGCTTCGATCCTTCGCTTTTTCATGACGATGATGGCCGCAAGTGGTTCGTCAACATGGTCTGGGATCAGCGCAAGATGCCGACCGCCTTTGCCGGTATTTTGCTGCAGGAGTACGACCCCGTTGAAAAGCGCCTGACGGGCCCGGTGCGCAACATCTTCAAGGGCACGGAGCGTGGTCTGGTGGAAGGACCGCATCTCTACAAACGGAACGGCTACTATTACCTGCTGACCGCGGAAGGCGGCACCGGCTACCGTCATGCGGTCACACTTGCCCGCTCCAAACGGCTGACCGGCCCTTATGAGGTGCATCCGGACAAACACGTGGTTTCCTCCCTGACCTTCCCGGACAATCCTATCCAGCGGGCCGGCCATGGCGATATTGTCGAGACCCAGACCGGGGAGACCTATCTGGTGCATCTCATGGGCCGTCCGGTGCCGGGTCTGAACCGTTGCCAGATGGGACGGGAAACCGCGATCCAGAAATGTGTCTGGGGCGAAGACGGCTGGCTGAGGCTTGAAGGCACACCGCTGGAACCACAGCAGACCGTCAAGGCCCCCGGTTTGCCGCTCCACCCCTTTCCGGCGGAGCCGGTCCGGCAGGACTTTGATGACGGGAAACTGCCTTCCGCGTTTCAGTGGCTGCGCTCTCCCGAACCGAAGCGGCTCTTTTCCAACACCGCCCGTAAGGGGCACTTGCGGCTTTTCGGGCGGGAATCGCTTGGAAGCTATTTCGAGCAAGCGCTCGTGGCCCGGCGACAGACCCATTATCACTATCAGGCAGAAACCAGCGTCGATTGCGATCCGGAGACCTTCCAGCAAACAGCCGGGCTGATCGCCTATTACGGCCGGTTCCAGTTCTTCTATCTGGCCGTCAGCTGGGGCGAGAAAATCGGCAAATGCCTGACCATGATGGCCTGTCCCGGAAGCTTTCCCTCGGGCGACCTCACCTTCCCCCTCGATACACCTGTTCCCCTTTCCTCAAGCGGACCGGTTCGCATGCGAGTGGAAACGGAAGGCCTGGCGCTGCGTTTCAGCTATGCCGAGGATGGCGGCGGCTGGACCCGCATCGGCCCCGTTTTTGACGCAACGGTCCTTTCGGACGAAGCCGGGCGGGGTGAACACGGTAATTTTACCGGCGCTTTTGTCGGCATGCATGCCATGGACCTGACAGGACAGGCCTGGGTCGCGGACTTTGATTACTTCGCCTATCAGGATCTACCCTAGCGGAATCATGACCTAATTGCCGTTTGACGCTTCGTCCTCCGTGAAAACCAGATTATAAAACTCACATATTCCCGTTGACGCGGGGGACGGGACACCGCATATCTAGATCATGCGCCTGACACAACAAACCAATTACGCGGTTCGTGCGCTGATGTACTGCGCCGCGAACCCGGAGCGTCCCAGCAAAGTCGCGGATATCGCGGCCAGCTTCGACATGTCTGAAACCCACCTGTTCAAGATCATGAAGGTTCTGGTCGATGCAAATCTGATCAAGACTATTCGTGGCCGGAACGGCGGGGTAATGCTTGCCCGGCCGCCTGAGACGATCACCGTCGGTGAAGTTGTCCGGGCTGCGGAGGAAAGCTTCCTTCTGGCCGAATGTTTCGATTCGGGCCGGACCGACTGCCCACTGATCACCTCTTGCGGCTTCAACGGCATCCTTCATGAGGCTCTGGAAGCCTTTATGGACGTGCTCGACACCAAGACCATTGGCGACCTGTCCGAGGACCGCCCGTCCCTTCGCCATCTGCTGAAGATCGACGAGAAGTTTCCGGTCGCTGCCGCCAGCTGACGCATTGGACTGAAACACCGGCCCGGGTCAGGCCAGCCGGTGCTTCAGTGCGTTCTGACTTTCCGATCTGATTATCAAAAAAAGCCCCGGCGCCATCGGCACCGGGGCTTTTTGTTACTGTCGTGGTGTTTGCCGCGACCACGTCGCGTGCCCTGTGAAATGGCCTGGCTGGCTGACCGCTGAGGGAGAGGAGAGGGCGGTTGGCTTGCCGGACATTCTAGCACTGGGCTAGCCCGCTGCAGGGATCCGGAGGACGCGATTTCCGAACCGCTGCAGATCAGGCATTGCCTTCATACTTAAACTTGAGTATCAGTGTCAACAATAAATGTTGAGTTTCATACTCAAGTTCAAAATCATTCCAAACTAGCGACTGAAGGCTCGAGAAATGCAGATGTCCAACATACGGCGTGACAAGCTGACCCTGTCCCTGAACCGGCCGGGGTCCTCTCAGGAAGAAGGGTCAAAGGACCTGGTTCTTGATACCAAATCGCTGTTCAGGGGCAAACGCGAGCTGAAGATCCAGCACAATGAAGAGACCTACCGCCTGACGATCACCAAGCTGGGCAAGCTGATTTTGACGAAGTGAGTAAAACCGTGGAGCTTGGTCTCGTCCAAATGGGGGACCATGAACACCATTGGGTGTTCAAAAAAACCACCCGCCGCGCCTTCCCGGACGAAGCGCAGCGAAGATCCGGGATTTCATTTTCTCCGGCAAATTGCGATGCTCCCTAAAACAGGTCCCGGCTTAGGGTGTGGACTCATAAATTTGGAGGCAATGGTTTGAGCGAATTTGTTTGGATACAAGGCGCAAGGCTGCAGGAAGCCTTATGGCTTTCAAAGGCTTGCAACGCTGTAGCCGGACGAATTCGCCAAATCCTTGCCGGACGCGCAACTGGCTGTGAAAGGCGGCGTTGAGCGTCTCAACCGGGCAAAAAGCCCGCTTTTCGCCACTCGCCTTGCCTTTCGGTGCCAGTTGACGCGCCATTACCTGCAAATTTATGGGTCCACACCCTAAGGCCAGGACAGCGCGGGGCGATCTGCAAATAAGCTTCATTTCAATAAAAAACCGGCGGTCTCTGGCCGCCGGTTTCGCGTTTCAGAACAACGCTGGTCCTGATCACTTCATTTCGGTCACGACTTCAAAGCCGTTCGCACCAACCTTGAACAGGGAGTAAGCGCCCGGAACGTCGCCTGCCTGATCGAAGTTCAGATCGCCAGCGGCGCCCTTGTAATCGATCGCCTTGCCAGCTGCGATCAGCTCCTTGGCCTTCTTCCACTCGCCCGGCAGGATGGCTTCGCCTTCGCCGCTGGAGACAGCGCGCAGAGCCGCCGGAATGCCTGCCTTGTCGCCGCCGGCCTTTTCCACGGCCAAAGCCAGCAGGAAGGCAGCGTCGTAGGAGGTGGTGACGAAGATCGCATCCGGGTCGCCGCCGGCAGCCTTGAAGGCGTCGTTGAAGACGTTCAGGGCATCAGACTTCTCGCCAACCGGAGAGGAGGCGTAGAAGGTGGTGAGGTTCTCAGCGCCGAGTTCCTTGATCGGAGCATCGGACTTCATGCCATCGCCGCCGATGAACTTCTCGAAGAAGCCGTTTTCCAGCGCCTGACGCAGCAGGGTAAGACCGGTGCCATCGCCGTAGTCGAAGATCACCAGCGTGTCCGCGCCGCCAGCGGCCAGTTCGGCGAGGTTCGACCGGTAAGAAGCCTTGCCGTCTTCATGGGCTGCAAAGCCTGCGATCTCGCCGCCCTGCGCTTCGAACTCGGACTTGAAGGCATTGGCAAGGCCCGTGCCGTAATCGTTGTTGATATAGGCAACCGCAACCTTCGAATAGCCTTCGGCCTTCAGGGTACGGGCCAGAGCACGGCCCTGGAAGTCGTCGGACGGAACCGTGCGGAACACGGTGTCATTGTCGGCAAGGCCGGTGATTTCCGGCGAGGTGCCGGACGGGGTCACGATGGTGACGCCAGCCGGAATGGTCACGGAACCGGCAGCAGCCAGCACGGCGCCCGAGCAATGCGGGCCGACAATCGCGGTTACGCCTTCGATGTTCACAGCCTTGGTGGCCGCATCGGTGCCGCCCTGCGGGCTGCAGGCGCTGTCGCCCACGACGCCGATGATCTTCTGACCATCCAGAACGCCGCCCTGCTCATTGACCTGCTGGAAAGCAAGCTGAGCAGAATCGATCATGGCCGGAGCCATGGCCGCGATCGGGCCGGAGACACCGCCAAGCAGGCCGATCTTGACGTCGGCATGGGCCGGGGCACCGGCCAGAGCCGTTGCTGCAAGCAGGCCACCTGCCAGCGCAAAGAACTTGGACTTCATAAAACTACCTCCACTCATCGCCGGGCGGATGCCCGGGAAACTCTTTGTCGTTGACCGTCCGGCGCATTTGGCTGCGCCGGAAGAAACATCAGTCTTTTTCCTGTGCCGGTTCCTGGGCAGGCCGGCTCTCGCCCCGCGTCGGCTCCGGCAGAATGCCTTCCGGGCGGAACCGCAGAACCAGCTGCAGCATCAGGCCGATCAGGAACAGGCGGATGTATTTCGCCTTGATTGCATATTCGGCCGGAAGCTGGTCGGTTGCAATCTCGGACATTGACCAGATGATCCATACAACCGCAGCCCCGAGAATGGCGCCCTTGTTGTTCCCCTGCCCGCCCAGGATCAGCATGATCCAGACGAGGAAGGTCGCAACCATCGGGTCAATGGCCTCCGGCGTGATCGACCGGTTGAAATGGGCAAATAGCGCTCCGCCAAGACCCATCAATGCAGCCCCGAACATGAAGGCTTCGAGACGACGCCCTTCGATGTTCTTGCCCATGGCCCGGGCGGCCAGTTCATTGTCCCGAATCGCCCGCATCATCCGCCCCCAGGGCGCGTTGAACTGCCGCTGAACCAGGAAATAGCAAACACCCAGACACAGGATGACAATTGACAGATAGGCTGCCTGGGACTGCACATAAGGCAGATCACCGAAGGGACGCGGGATGCTGGTGATGCCGCGGGCGCTGTTGGTAAGCGTCTCTTCGGACTTGATCACCAGCCGGATGATCTCCGCAACGCCGATGGTGGCGATCGCGAGATAATCCGAGCGGAAGCGCAGGCAGATCTTGCCAATCGGCCAGGCAATCAGCCCGGCGGCAACCATGGCCCCAGCCCAGCCGACGAAGAACGGCATCTCAAACCCTCCAAGCCGCCCGTCCGCATGAGGCGACGTGAGGATGGCAGAGGTATAGGCGCCAACAGCGAAAAAACCCGCGATCCCAGCGTTGAAGAGGCCTGCAAAGCCCCATTGAATATTCAGCCCCAGCGCCAGAAGCGCATAAATGCCGATGAAGATGCCCATGAACAGGGCGTAGTTGGCAAGACCGATCAGTTCCATCGCCGTGCCTCCTTAAAGAACCTTGCCGCGCAGCAGGCCCGTCGGGCGCACCAGCAGCATGAACAACAGGATGACGAAGGCCATGGCCGCCTTGTATTCGCTCGGCAGCACCAGAACCGACAGTTCTTCCGCAACACCGACCACAAGACCACCCAGAACCGCGCCCTCGACCCGGCCAACCCCGCCCAGAATAGCGGCGGCGAACATCGGCAGCAGCATGTTCCAGCCCATCATGGACTTGATCTCGGTGTTGATGCCGAGGAACACGCCAGAGGCCGCACAAAGACCGCCTGCGATGATCCAGGTGAGCATCACGACCTTGCGGTTGTCGATGCCGGAGAGCAGGGCCAGATTTGGATTGTCGGACATGGCGCGCATGGCCTTGCCCCACTTGGACCGGGCCAGGAACAGCATCAGGCCGCCCACGAGGAACAGCATGAAGAGCACCGTGTAGATTTCACGGTCCTTCACCCGCAGGCCGAAATAGGTCTGCGGACGGACGATACCGCGCACATAGCTTTCCGCATCCACGCCCCAGATGACCTGCACGACCGAGCGGACCATCAGCGCGATGCCGAGAGAGGCCATCACCGTTACGATCTTTGGCCGCTCGCGCAGATGCTCGTAGAACACCTTGTCGATGCCGACGGCGACCGCCGCCGTGAAAATCATCGCGACGGGAAGAGCCGCGAGTGGCGGGATACCCAGACCGGTCACCACGGCCAGCGCGACAAAGGCCCCGAGGGTCGCGAGATCGCCCTGTGCCAGATGCGCATAGCGCAGGATCGCAAAGACCAGCGTGATCCCCACAGCGCCCAGAGCATAAATCGACCCGAGCACCAGACCCGGAATGAGATAGAAATTCACAAGTTCAAGGAAGGTCATATCTGGTCCTCATCCGCCGAGGAACATTTCGGCGACTTCACGGTCTGCCAGAAGTTCGGCGCCCGTGCCTTCGTGCCGGTTCTGGCCCGACGCCAGAACATAGCCGCGGTCGGCAAATGCCAGTGCCTGTTTCGCATGCTGCTCGACGAGCAGGATCGCAACGCCCGTTGCCCGCACATCACGGCAGATCTGGAAGATCTGCTCCATGTACTTCGGCGACAGGCCAGCGGTCGGCTCGTCCAGCAGCAGCAGCTTCGGATCAAGCATCAGGGCCCGGCCCATGGCCACCATCTGGCGCTGACCGCCGGACAGGCTGCCTGCCATCGTCTTGCGGCGCTCCTTCAGATCGGGAAACAGCTCATAGACCCGGTCATAGGCAGCAGACAGATCGCCCTTTTTGAGGAAGGCGCCCATCTCCAGGTTCTCGTGGATCGACATCTCCCGGAAGATGTTGTCGACCTGCGGCACATAGCAGATGCCCCGCTGGACGATCCGGTTCGGCGCCCAGTTGAGGATCTCGTCACCGTCAAAAAGGATCGAGCCGCCACGCAGGGTCAAAAGGCCGAAGACCGACTTCATGGCCGTGGACTTACCCGCCCCATTGGGGCCGACGATCACGACAATCTCGTCACTGGCAACGTCAATCGAGACGCCATGGAGGATATCCGCATCCCCATAGCCGCCGCGAACGTTCTTCATGGAAAGCAACGGGGTCATGCCGCATCTCCCGCCGTTTCGCCGAGATAGGCTTCGAGCACGCGGGCGTCGGAGCGCACGGTCTGGAAATCACCCTGGATCAGCACACGTCCCTCGGCCATGCAGACCACCGGATGACAGAGCTTCTCGATCATTTCCATGTCGTGCTCAATCAGGATGAACGTGTATCCGCGCTCCCGGTTCAGGATCAGGATCTTTTCTTCCAGCTTGCGCAACAGGGTGCGGTTGACGCCGGCAGCCGGTTCATCGAGCAGCACCAGCTTCGCATCGGTCATCATGGTGCGGCCGAGTTCCAGCAGCTTCTTCTGCCCGCCGGAGAGTTCGCCTGCCCGCTGGCCCGCAACATGGGCCAGCTCCAGGAACTCCAGCGTTTCCCACGCCTTGCGCTCCACGTCCGCCTCATGGCGCTTGACGCTGCCCCAGGACAGCCAGTTGGAAAAGAGATTCTCGCCAGGCTGCCCCGGCGGCACCATCATCAGGTTTTCCAGAACCGTGAGACGGTGAAATTCGTGCGGAATCTGGAACGTGCGCACCAGCCCCTTGTGGAACAGCACGTCACTGGACGCACCTGTCACATCTTCGCCGAGGAAGCGGATCGTACCGCCGGTCGGCTTGAGAGCCCCAGCGATCAGATTGAAAAGCGTGGTCTTTCCGGCACCGTTCGGGCCTATCAAGGCCGTGATACTGCCCTGCCCGACATTGAAGGAACATCCATTCACGGCCCTGAAGCCGCTGAAGTCCATCACGAGCTGGTCGAGTTCCAGCATTTATGCTCCTTGCGGCCGTCCCCCGGCCTTTCTTTTTATTGCCCCGGCCGGCCGCCCCCAGCAGAATCAAATGGTCTTAATACAGCTCGCACAGGAGCAGCATCGAGCCCTTCAAGCTTCAGCGGCAGTGCTATGAGTTCATAGTCCCCGGGTTCGACGCCCGCGAGTACCAGATTCTCAAGAATCCGCAAGTCCGCGCGTCTTGCGGCCATATGCGAGGGCAGATCCTTCGAGGTTTCCGGATCAACTGACGGCACATCCACGCCAACCAGGCGCACGCCCGACGCAACCAGCAACTCGACCGTTTCAGGCGCCAGCGAGCGGAAGCCCTCCGGCCAGACCATCGGATCAAGCTCTTCCTCCAGCCGCAGCAGAACACGCTGCGGCGCACCCTGCAACTGTCCGGCAATCTCCTCCGGCAGGCACAGCGCCCCCTGCCCCCTGGCGTCGATCACACGCGCGGGACCAATGAAGTCGTTGAGGTCCAGTTGATCGATCGAAACACCCTTTTCATCATAGTGTAGCGGCGCATCCGCATGGGCCCCGCAATGGGTGGAAAAGGAAATCTCAGTCACATTCACCGGACATTCCGGGCCGATTGCAAAGGTCTGCATCACCTCGCAAGGCGCATCGCCGGGAAAGACAGCCATGCCCGCTCGAACCGGCGGTGTGATATCAATCAGCTTGCTCATAGATCCGCCCTCAGGTCCCAGAGTTCGGGGAAGAGAACCACCTCCAGCATGCGGCGGAGATATGTTACGCCGCTTGTGCCGCCTGTGCCCCGCTTGAAGCCGATGACGCGCTCCACCGTGGTGACATGGTTGAACCGCCATCGGCGGAAATAGTCCTCGAAGTCTACAAGCTTCTCGGCCAGTTCATAAAGCGGCCAGTGCGTATGCGGATCGCGGTAGACTGTCAGCCAGGCGTTCCGCACGCTTTCATTTGCCTGATAGGCCTCGGAGTGATCGCGCGAAAGAACCGCAGCATCAATCTCAAGACCTGACCGGGCCAAGAGCGCAATAGCCTCATCGTAGATGCTGGTCTGGTTCTTCAGGCCGACCAGCCAGTCGTGAATTTTCGGCACGTGGGCGTGCGGGCGCAGCATGGCCGCATTCTTGTTGCCCGCCAGGAATTCAATCGCCCGGTACTGGTAGGACTGGAAACCGGAAGACTGGCCCAGCGCTTCGCGGAACGTTGTGTAGTCGCTCGGCGTCATGGTGCGCAGAACATCCCAGGCGGAATTGAGTTGTTCGAAGATCCGCGCCGTGCGGCTCAGCATCTTGAAAGCTGGAGGCAGGTTTCCCGCAGCGATGGCCGCCTTGGCAGCCGTCATTTCATGCAAGGCCAGCTTCATCCAGAGTTCGGATGTCTGGTGCTGCACAATGAACAGCAGCTCGTCATGCGCATCCGACAGGGGCGCTTGAGCCTCCAGCACCTTGTCCAGGGACAGATAGTCGCCATAGGACATGCGCTGATCGAAGGTCATCTGCGCGCCTTCATCAGCCGGATCGTATGGCTTCACCATGTCGGACATTTCAGGTCACCTTCAGCTTTTTCTTGAACTCATCCCGCATCCAGGTCTTGTTCCGAAGAATTCCCTCCAGAATTTCCGCCGCTCGCACGACATCTCCATGGGAGAGATAAAGCGGCGTGAAACCGAAGCGGACGATGTCCGGCGCCCGGAAATCCCCGATCACCCCTTCTGCGATGAGCGCCTGCATCAGGGCATAACCATCTTGAAAGCGGAAGGATACATGGCTTCCACGCTCAGCCGGGTTGCGCGGCGTTGCGAGCTCCAGCTCGGGACACCGGCTCTCGACTTCACGGATGAAAAGGTCACACAGGGACACTGACTTGCGATGAACCGTCTCCATGTCGACGTCATCAAAAACGTCGAGCGCCGCATCCAATGCGCTCATCGACAGGATCGGTGGTGTGCCGACGCGCATACGGTCGATGCCCGTTGCCGGGCGGTAGTCGAGATCGAAGGCGAAGGGTGCGTCATGCCCCATCCAGCCGGTCAGGGCCGGACGCAACGCACCGTGATGGCGCTCGGCCACATAGAGAAACGCGGGCGCACCCGGCCCGCCGTTCAGGTATTTGTAACCGCAGCCAACTGCGAAATCTGCTTCCGAGCCATCCAGATCAACCGGAACAGCTCCCGCGGAGTGGGCTAGGTCCCAGATTGCGATCACACCTTGCTCGTGTGCCTTCGCGGTCAAGGCCTTCATGTCATGGCGGCGGCCAGTCTTGTAGTCGACCTCGGTGATCATCATCACCGCAACATCTTCGCCAATCGCAGCCTCCACGTCTTCCGGAGCGACAATGCGAAGCTCATGGCCAGCATCCAGAATGTGTGCGAGACCGCTGGCCACGTAAAGGTCCGTCGGGAAGTTGCCGTTGTCCGAGAGGATGACCTTGCGATCCGGACGCAGGGCCAGAGCGGCCGAAAGCACCTTGAAGACATTGATGGACGTGCTGTCCCCCGCAACGACCGTTCCGGGCGCGGCGCCGATCAGGCGGCCAATCCGTGCGCCGACACGCTGCGGCAGATCAATCCAGTCGTGATCATTCCAGCCGCGAACGAGGCTCTTGCCCCACTGGCCCTTGATGACCTCAGCCATCCGCGCTGGAACATGAGCCGGCAATACGCCGAGCGAATTGCCGTCCAGATAAATAACACCTTCCGGCAGATCAAAAGCCTCGCGCTTTGACGCGAGGACGTCGCCGGAATCGAGTTGGTGCACCACGTTTGGAACTCCTGATTTATCGGTTCCCTTTCTGCCAGAAACTGGCAGGCTAACCAGAGCGAGGTTTTCAAATTTGTTTGAGGCCTCAACTTTCGAACCGAGACTAACAATGGATCTTCGTATTCACAAGGATTATATATAATCTACGCTATTAGATATTATTGAAAGCCTGCCTGCCGAATGTCCCAAACCAGCTCCGCATACACCACCTTGCGCAAAGCCATCCTGGATTGCGAGCTTGCGCCCGGTTCCGCTCTCGCCATCTCCGGTTTGAAGGCCAAGTACGGGTTTGGCTGGACCCCGCTGCGGGAGGCTTTGCCAAGGCTGGAAAGCGAACATCTCGTGCGGTTCGAGGCCAACAAGGGATACCGTGTCGCGCCGGTCTCCCTGGCAGGTCTCAAGGATCTTCAGGTCGCACGGGAGGCAATAGAGACAACTCTGCTCGCCCGGGCCATGAGCCGTGGCGGAGACGAATGGGAGGCCGCCCTGATTGCAGCCCACCACCTGCTGGAGCAAGTCTCACCCAACACGCCTGGAGCCCTGACACCGGAAAGCCTGATTTGGGAAGAACGGCACGACGCCTTTCACAGAGCGCTGACGGCGGGAGCAGATGCTCCCTGGCTCAGCCATTTGGCCCAGCAGACCGCTGATCAGCAACGGCGCCATCACTTTTTCATGCTGCACAGTCCAAGCATCATCGAACGGCTGCAGGGCCCCGAAGGTGGCGACGTGGCAAAGGTGTTTGAGCAAACACTGGGCATTGATCACCACACCGCCCTTATGACTGCGGCTCTCTCGCGCGATGCCGCAAGGGCGCAGGAGCTGATGCGCGAGCACATCGGCTTTTCCCTCGCCGTCTACGAGGTCCTGTGGCCGGATGCGTAGCCTGAAGGCGGAGGATGACGCCAGGATAAATCCGGGGCATGATCATGCCTGTCATGTGACAGACAGCGCTCCGGGATCTTCATGTTCATCAGTGTCTTCGACATCTTCAAGATCGGTATCGGCCCCTCCAGCTCCCACACGGTCGGCCCCATGATTGCCATCCGGCGCTACCTGGAACGGCTCGCAGGTTTCCCCGGTTTGACAGATCAAAAAGGTCTTCGGCTGAGCGTGACCCTTCACGGTTCTCTTGCGTTTACAGGCAAGGGACACGCTACGGATCAGGCCATCTTTCTGGGCGCTATGGGAGCGCGGCCCGACACGCTCGATCCGGATGCGGTGACTGGCATGATGGAGGAGTTGCGGGAAAAGCGCTCGATCCAGCCGGACGGCCTGCCGCAAATCGCCTTTGATCCTGACAAGGATCTGATCTTCGATTATGGCCCCGCTCTGGCGCTCCATTCCAACGGTATGACCTGCCGCCTTCTCGGCCAGGACGGAGAGGAACTCGACCAGTTCGTCTATTATTCGATCGGAGGCGGGTTCGTGGTGAGCGAAGCGGAATACTCCAACACCCGCAATCTCAAAGAGGATTTGAAGAACCAGGACGTGCCCTATCCCTTCGCCAGTGCGAAGCAGATGCTGGCTATGGGCCGGGAGTCAGGTAAGAGCATTGCCCGCATGAAACTGGAGAACGAGGCAGCGTCCTCATCTGCCAAGGAGGTCGAAGGCCGCATTGACCGCGTCTGGGCGGCCATGGACAGTTGCATCAACCGGGGCATTTCCTCCACCGGCATTCTGCCCGGCGGGCTGAAAGTCAAGCGGCGGGCTGGCGAGATTTATCAGAAACTCATCCGTGAAGGACGCACCTCGCCGCCTTTCGAGCACACCGTCATGGACTGGCTCGGAGTCTATGCCATGGCAGTGAATGAGGAAAATGCGGCTGGAGGACGCGTGGTGACAGCACCGACCAATGGAGCTGCTGGCGTGATCCCGGCGGTCGCCCGTTATTATCTCGATCATTGCCCTGACGCCAATGCCGAAGGCATCCGCACCTTTCTCCTGACCGCTTCCGCAATCGGCGGGATCATCAAGGCCAACGCCTCCATTTCCGGAGCAGAGGTCGGCTGTCAGGGCGAAGTGGGGTCCGCCTCGGCCATGGCTGCAGCGGGCCTTTGCGCGGCGCTTGGCGGCACCAATGAGCAGATCGAGAACGCCGCAGAAATCGCGCTGGAGCATCATCTCGGCATGACATGCGACCCGATCGGCGGACTGGTACAGGTGCCCTGTATCGAGCGCAACGCGGTCGGAGCGGTCAAGGCGGTCACAGCAGCCTCTCTGGCGCTGCGCGGTGATGGCAGCCACTTCGTCCCTCTGGATGGCTGCATTGAGACCATGCGCCAGACCGGTCTTGACATGCGCGACCAATACAAAGAGACCTCAACAGGCGGTCTTGCCGTCAATATCGTTGAATGCTGAGGAGCTGACGGGCGCATGCCGTTTATCGTAACCCCACTTTATGCGGGTATCCTGGCCTTAATCTACGTCTACCTTGCAATCCGGGTCGTCGCCCTGAGGCGCAAGTTCTGGATCAGCATCGGGGACAAGGGCAACGAACAGTTACTCCGCCAGCAACGGGTGCACGGTAACTTCGCCGAATATGTGCCGCTGTGTCTCTTGCTCATGCTCTTTACGGAGTTGCAGATCGTGCTGGTCTGGGCGACCCATGCGCTTGGCGCCGCTCTGGTTGCGGGCCGTATTCTGCATGCTCTGGGCGTGGGCCGGGAGCCAGAATCCTTGACCATGCGCACCTATGGCATGCTTCTAACCTTTGCCGTCCTCATCGTCGGCGGCCTGCTCAACATCGTCTATTATTTTCTGATGATGAACTTCGCAGGCTGACCCTCTTTTAGGTCAGATTTGTTGCAGACGAGTCTTGTGGGCATGAGAGATATGCCGGCGCGCGGCTGCATCTGCCGCGATGCTGTCTCCTGCGGCAATCGCTGACACGATCGCTGCATGTTCCTCAACTGCCGTTTCGCGACGCTCAGGCGTATCCAGTGTTGTTCCGGCCATCAGGATCAAGGACAAGCGCAGATGATCGATCTGATCGACCAGGTAGCGGTTGTGCGACGCAAGGCAAAGGCGCCGGTGAAAGTCGCGGTTCGATTTGACCAGACTGTCTTCATCCGTGATGCGCTTGCGGTCGGCGTCCACCAGATCCTGGAGGATTTCAATCTCCGGCTTTGACGCATGCTTGGCAGCGAGACCGGCAGCCGTCCCCTCAAGCACCTCACGCATGAAATAGACTTCGTTGATCTGGCCGTGATCGAGCGTCGGGATAACCATCCCCCGGTTCGGCTCATGAATGGCAAGCCCCTGCGCTTCCAGACGCTTCAGGCCTTCCCGGATCGGTGTCCGCGACACCCCGAATTCCTCGGCAAGATCCGCTTCACGCAGGCGGTCGCCGGGTTTCAGGACACGGTCCTCGATAAGGCCGATCAGGCGGTGGTAAATTTCAGAGCCATTCATGGCCAAAGGTCATATCCCATTTCCGGTGACAAAACAGCCTCTTCGTCACGCGATCCGGCGCTGCGCCTGCGGTAGATAAAGCTTGCCCCCGCAGACTGGGCGCGATGCCCCTGTCGTGCTTGGAAAGGACGTCGGCAGACCTGCCTGAAATCTTGCCCCGAGGAAAGCCATGGCCTGAGCCTCCAGGGCGTTGCCGTCGATACCGAACTCCTCGCTTGAGCGGACATCGCCTTGCAGAACCGAACGCAGCGCCGCCATCAGCGTAGGATTGAGCCGTCCGCCCCCGCACACGATCCAGAGCGCCGGCACCTTGGGCAGCAGCTTTTCCGAAAGGCCAATCGTACCCGCAGTCAGCGCGACCATTGTAGCGGCCCCATCCTGCAAGGACAGCCCTTCGGCAACTGTCATCGAAAAAGCATTCCGGTCGAGGGATTTCGGGCCGGGCGCGGTGAAGAAGGGATGTTCAAGCGCGGTAGCTATCCGATCCTGGTGAACCGTTCCTTTGGCTGAAACCGCGCCATTTTCATCAAACTCCCCCGCGCCATGCTTGCGGATCCAGTCATCCAGCAAGGCATTGCCAGGTCCAATGTCAAACGCCAGGATATCGTCGCCATTCAGATAGGTCAGATTGGAAACGCCGCCGATGTTGAGGAAGCACAAGGGCTGGTCCAGCTCCCGCGCAAGGGCCTGATGATAGACAGGAACCAACGGGGCGCCCTGCCCGCCCTCCGCCATGTCCGCAAGCCGGACGTCACCGATCACTGGTAGCCCAAGGCGGTCGGCTAAGGCTTGAGGCTCGCCCAGCTGAACCGTCTCGCCAACGGACGGGTCGTGCCAGACGGTCTGGCCGTGAAACACCACCGCATCTGGCAAAAGACCATGTTCGGCAAGGTAAGCCTCCAGCGCGGCAGCATGATCATCCGTCACCGCCCGCGCCAGAGCCGGCCACGCACTGCGATCTTTAGGGCCCTTGGCGATTGCGCTCAAAACCGCCTTGCGGGTCTCCGCCCGGTAAGGCGCTGTGGTGCCAGGGCCGAACCGCTCGACAGAGATACCGTCTGTCAGGATTTCCGCCAGATCAATCCCATCTGCCGAAGTTCCGCTGATCGTCCCGACCACAGACCACATGACGCTTCCTCCTCAGAGTGTCTTTGACACCGCTTCAATACCCGCTTCAGCCATGTCGAACAGGTCGTTGATCTGCGCTTCAGTGATGATCAGCGGCGGACAGAAAGCCATGGAGTCCCCCATATTGCGGGAGATCAGGCCACGGGCATGGAATTCCGCATTGGCAAGGGCACCCAGCGCGCCCGGCTTGTCCAGATAGGCGCCATGGGCCAGTTCGGCGGCGCCAATCAATCCGATACCGCGAGTCTCGATCACAAGTGGACTGGCCGCCAGATCCTTGAGGCGCTTCTGGAACAGCGGACTGATGGCCTTCACATGACCAACCAGATTCCGCTCCTCAATGATCTTGATGTTCTCAAGCGCAACAGCCGCTGCGACAGGGTGGCCGCTAGCCGTATAGCCGTGCCCCCAGACACCGATCTTATGGCTTTCATCAGCGACCGGCCCATAAACGGTCTCGTTCACCATCAATGCGGAGATCGGCAGATAAGACGAGGAAATCGCCTTGGACAGGGTGATCATGTCCGGCTGCAGGTTGAAGGTGGTCGTGCCGAACATTTCGCCAGTGCGTCCGAAGCCGCAGATCACTTCATCCGCAACAAACAGGATGCCGTATTTCTTCAGCACCGGCTGCACTGCTTTCCAGTAGCCTTCCGGTGGAACGATAACACCACCCGCGCCCATGACCGGCTCAGCGAAGAAAGCCGCAATCGTTTCGGGGCCTTCAGCCAAAATGAGGTCTTCCAGATCCTGCGCGCATCGCTTGGCAAATGTAGCCTCGTCCTCGCCATCCTTTTTCATGGTCCGGTAGTGCGGGCTGGTGGTATGAAGAATGCGCGCAATCGGCAGATCAAAAGACCGGTGATTGTTCGGCAGGCCGGTCAAGCTGGCGGTGGCAACGGTTACGCCATGATATCCACGCACCCGCGAAATCACCTTCTTGCGCTCCGGCTGGCCCAGCGCGTTGGACCGGTACCAGATCAGTTTCAGCGCGGTGTCGTTCGCCTCGGACCCGGAGTTGGTGAAATAGACCTTCGACATGGGAACAGGTGCGATGGACACCAGCTTTTCCGCCAGCTCCACGGACGGTCCATGGGTCTTGTGGCTGAATGTGTGATAGAAGGGAAGCTTCTCCATCTGCCGGGCCGCGGCTTCAACCAGCCGCTTTTCCCCAAAACCGACCGCAACGCTCCACAGGCCAGCCATCGCCTCAATATAGCGTTTGCCGGTGTTGTCCTCGACGTAAATGCCTTCGCCTTTTTCGATCACGAGCGGACCGTTTTCCTCATGGCGGCGGGCATCCGTATAGGCATGGAGCTGATAGGCAATATCCCGCGCTTCGAGAGAATTGGGCAGATGAGACATGGAAAACCTCTAGGACTGGACTGACCTGCCGGGAGCGTTCAAAACGGCTTCCACGACGCAGGCGCTCTGACCAGACTAAATCGGCTCCGGCGGATTTTCACCCATCAAATTGCGTCCACTGCAGATCCACATGTCAGAGCTTGATCTGACGCAGGTCTTCCAGAAGATCGAGAAGCGTGTCCAGCTTCTCGCGGCCGAACTCCGTCTCCAGACGGGTCATGATCGCATTGCTTTCGCCCGCATGGGCGCGGATCAGCTCCCGGCCTGCCTCGGTGATGGAAACAATGGACTTGCGCCGGTCTGCCTGATCCGTCACCCGCGAAATCATGCCTTCTGCTTCCATGGCGTAGAGAATGCGCGTCAGGCTGGACAGCAGCAGACAGGCAGCATCGGCAATACCGGTCTGCTCCATAGGGCCGTGCTCTTCCAGCACCCGCAGCACGCGCCACTTTTGCTCGTTGAGCTTGCTGGCCGCCAGCATCACACGGATTGGGCCCATGACCGTCTCGCGCGCCCGCAGCAAGGCAATGGGCAAGGATCTGGATGTCTTGCGCAGAACGGGTTCAGAAGCCCTGTCAGCCGCAGGTTTGCATTGGTTTGTCATCCTTTCCCTATGAGGCGAAAGCGCCGGAAACTCAAGAGCCGCGCTGGAGAGGACTGTTGACACAACAACTAAATTACTTGATAAAGCAACTAATATAAGCGTCAGGAGGAGACGCCATGCCCCACTTTCATATCAACTATTCGCCGAACCTGGAAAGTCGGCTGGATATCGCAGGACTGTGCCGCACCATCCGCGATGCCGCCGTGGAGACAGGCCTGTTCCCGCTGGCAGGCATCCGCATCCGGGCAACGGCCTGCACCCATGTGGTGATGGCCGACGGCAACCCGGATCATGCCTTTCTGGATCTCTCGGTCCGCCTGCGGGCAGGCCGGACGGAGGAGGCAAAAAAAGCGGCCACCCAGACCATTTTCGCAGCCATGGAAGCCTATTGCGCAGAGGTGATGGAAACCTCCTCCTTCATGCTCTCCATGGAAATGCGCGACATCAAACTGGAGTTCAGCCCCAAGGCCAGCTCCATCCGCAGTTACCTGCCGGGAGACGCCCAGTGACGGACCTCACGACCCAACTTGCCAAGCTTGAAGCCCATCTCGGCCGTTACCGGTCGGAAGGACTTCAGAACCTGATCAACGGCGAAACCTGTGCAGCCCGGTCCGGCGCTCATTTTGAGACCCGCTCGCCGGTCGATGAAAGCCTGATTGCCACGGTCAGCCGCAGCGGAGCAGACGATATCGATGCCGCTACAAAGGCTGCCAAGGCAGCCTTCCCGGAATGGGCCGCCATGAGCGGCGCCAAGCGCAAGGCGATCCTGCACAAGATCGCCGACCTGATCGAGGAGCGGGCGGAAGAGATCGCCCTGTGCGAATGCTGGGACACCGGGCAGGCCTACCGCTTCATGTCCAAGGCGGCACTGCGGGGAGCGGAGAACTTCCGTTTCTTCGCAGACAAGGCTCCCTCCGCTCGGGATGGCCAGTCCCTGCCGTCGCCGCAGCACATGAACGTGACCACCCGCGTGCCAATTGGCCCGGTCGGAATCATCACGCCCTGGAACACGCCTTTCATGCTGTCGACCTGGAAGATCGCGCCAGCGCTTGCCGCGGGCTGCACCATCGTCCACAAGCCGGCAGAGTTCAGTCCGCTGACGGCTCGGATCCTAGCAGAGATCGCCCATGACGCCGGATTGCCCGCAGGCGTCTGGAACCTCGTCAACGGCTTTGGCGAAGAAGCCGGCAAGGCCTTGACCGAGCATCCCGACATCAAGGCCATCGCCTTTGTCGGCGAAAGCAAGACCGGCTCCATGATCATGAAGCAGGGTGCGGACACGTTGAAGCGCGTCCACTTCGAGCTTGGCGGCAAGAACCCTGTCGTCGTGTTCGAGGATGCAGATCTTGACCGGGCACTCGATGCGGCCGTTTTCATGATCTACTCCCTCAACGGCGAACGCTGCACGTCTTCCTCGCGGCTGCTGGTTCAGGAGAGCATTGCCGACACGCTCGAAGCCAAGCTGATTGAACGAGTGAAAGGCCTGAAGGTTGGCCACCCGCTGGATCCGGCAACGGAAGTCGGACCACTGATCCACAAGACCCATTTCGACAAGGTCACGTCCTATTTCGCCATTGCCGAGACGGATGGTGCCAGGATCGCCGTCGGCGGCGGGCGCAAGGGCAACGAAGGCTGGTTCGTTCAGCCGACCCTCTTCACTGGGGCGAACACTTCGATGCGTATCGCCCAGGAGGAAATCTTCGGCCCGGTTCTGACCTCCATCCGTTTCAAGGATGAAGCCGATGCGCTGACCATTGCCAATGACGTGCAATACGGCCTTGCCGGTTATCTGTGGACCAATGACCTGACCCGGGC
The DNA here is from genome assembly GCF_014842915.1 of Roseibium litorale. Lineage (GTDB taxonomy): Bacteria > Pseudomonadota > Alphaproteobacteria > Rhizobiales > Stappiaceae > Roseibium > Roseibium litorale. The sequence continues at coordinate 56,804 of NZ_JACYXI010000007.1, forward strand.
CCTGCGTTTCTCCAATGCTCTGGAAGCCGGGATGATCTGGGTGAATTCGGAAAATGTTCGCCACCTTCCAACGCCCTTTGGCGGCGTGAAGGCCTCAGGCATCGGACGCGACGGGGGAGACTGGTCGTTCGAGTTTTACATGGAACAAAAGAACATCGCCTTTGCGCTAGGTCAGCACAAGATCCAGCGGCTCGGAGCATAAGGGCGGAGAGATCCGCCGGGAGGAAAACCTTTGCCGATACCCGCCCCCAATCTGTACCCCGCCTTCAATATCGTCCGGCTCAGCCATGTGGAGCTGGCCGTGACGGATCTTGCCAGGAGCCGGGCCTTTTATGTCGACACCCTTGGCCTTCAGGTCACGGACGAGACATCCGACACGATCTGGCTGCGCGCGATGGAGGAACGCGGGCACCATTGCATCATCCTGAAGAAATCCGACAAGGCGGAAGCGCGGGATCTGGGCTTCAAGGTGTTCGACGAGGACCATCTCGACAAGGCGGCGGCTTTCTTCAAGGACAAGGGTCTGCCGGTCGACTGGGTCGAACGCGCCTATCAGGGCCGCACCTTCGTAACCCGAGATCCCCATGGCGTGCCGCTGGAATTCTACGCGAAGATGGACCGGCTGGAGCCGATCCATCAGAAATACGCGCTTTACAAGGGTGTGAAGCCGCTGCGCATCGACCACTTCAACTGCTTCTCGCCAGATGTCGATGCTTCGGTTGCCTTCTACAACGAGATCGGCTTCCGGGTGACGGAGTATACCGAGGATGAGGAAACCGGCCGTCTCTGGGCTGCATGGACCCACCGCAAGGGCGGCGTTCATGACATTGCCTTCACAAATGGTCTCGGCCCCCGCCTGCACCACACCGCCTTCTGGGTGCCGACGCCGCTGAACATCATCGACCTTCTGGACCTGATGGCGACAACGGGCTGGGTCGGCAACATCGAGCGTGGCCCCGGCCGTCACGGCATCTCCAATGCCTTCTTCCTCTATGTGCTTGATCCGGATGGGCATCGTATCGAGATCTATTGCTCGGACTACCAGACGGTCGATCCCGATCTGGAAGCTATCCGGTGGGACCTGAAGGACCCGCAGCGCCAGACGCTCTGGGGCGCCCCTGCCCCGCGCAGCTGGTTCGAGCACGGTTCCCGCTTTCATGGAGCAGAACCCCGGCAGAGTGATCTTGCAGCTTCCCCGATCATTGCCCCGTGAGGCATTCTCGGCGCGGCTGATCCCTCAGCCGCAGTTCACCTGACAGGGGACCGGCTCTCCGGTCTCCTCAAGCATGTATGGAGGATGGCTTGAACTGGAGCGAGTTTGCCCGCTGGGGCGCACGTATATCCGACTGGGCGGCAAACTATCACGGCGGCTTGCGGGACAAGCCCGTGCGTGCGCAAACCGCGCCCGGCTCGATTGCTGCGGCACTTCCCGCTGCCCCGCCGGAATCCGGCACGGATATGGAAGCCATCTTCTCGGACTTCGAAACGCTGGTCATGCCCGGCATGACCCATTGGCAGCACCCGCGTTTCTTCGCCTATTTCCCGGCCAATGCCGCACCGCCGTCCATGCTGGCAGAATTCCTGGTCACGACGCTCGCTGCCCAGTGCATGCTCTGGCAGACGTCTCCTGCGGCAACGGAAGTCGAAACGGTAATGGCCGACTGGCTGCGCCAGGCCCTGGGCCTGCCGGACAGTTTCCAGGGCGTCATTCAGGACAGCGCGTCATCCGCGACCCTCGCCGCCGTTCTGGTCATGCGCGAGAGGGCGCTGAACTGGACCGGCAACACGGCGGGCCTAAGCGGACAAAAGCTGCTCCGGATCTACTGTTCCGGAGAGGTGCACACCTCCATTGACCGGGCCATCTGGATCTCCGGCATCGGCTCGGACAATCTGGTACGCATCCCCACGAAAGGCCCGCTGCGCTCCATGGACCCGGAAGCCCTAGCTGCCGCGATCGAAGCGGACATGGCCGCCGGTCATGTCCCCGCCGGTGTGATCGCCTGCACCGGGAGCACCAGCACCGGCGCTTGCGATGATCTCAAGGACGTGCTGGCGGTTGCCCGTTCCCATGGGCTCTACTCCCACGTGGATGCGGCCTGGGCGGGTTCTGCCATGATCTGCCCGGAATTCCGCACGCTCTGGGAGGGCGTGGAGGCGGCCGATTCCATTGTGTTCAATCCGCATAAATGGCTTGGCGCCCAGTTCGATTGTTCGCTCCAGTTTCTCCGCGATCCGGATTCATTGGTCAAAACTCTCGCGATCCGGCCGGAATACCTGAAGACCCACGGCGCAGACGGCATTATCAACTATTCCGAATGGACGGTTCCGCTTGGCCGCCGGTTCCGCGCCCTGAAGATCTGGTTTCTTATTCGTAGCTATGGTCTTGAGGGCCTGCGCCAGCGCATCCGCAACCACGTCGCTTGGTCCTGTGCGCTGGCCGAAAGACTGCGGGAGGACGAGCGCTTCGACATCGTGACCGAGCCGGTTCTTTCGCTCTTCACTTTCCGCCGCAAGGGATGGGACGACGACGCCCATATCGCATTTATCAATGCCATCAACAATGATGGCCGGATCTATCTGACCCAGACCCATGCAGGCGGCCGCATTGCCGTCCGCTTCCAGGCCGGCCAGTTCGACGCCACGCTGGAGGATGTCGAAACGGCTGGTGCCGTCATTTCAGAATTTGCAGGGGCTTCCTGATGTTCGCGACGTTCCGCTCGAGCGGAGAGCAATTCTATGGCGTGGTGGCGGAAGGCGGCATGATCGCTTTGTCGCCTGAGTTTCCGCAATGGAAGACCCTGAAAAACGTGATCGAGGCCGGGGAGTTGCGGACACTGGCCAAAGCAGGTCACGGACGGCCCATTACCCACCCGGACGGCAGCTTCACCTACGAGATCCCGGTGCCTGACCCGGAAAAGATCATCTGTGTCGGCGTGAATTTTCCGGATCGGAACGCCGAGTACAAAGATGGGCAGGAAGCTCCGCCCAACATGTCTCTTTTCGTCCGGTTCGCCCGCTCCTTCGTCGGTCATGGCGTCCCCTTGATCCGCCCGCCGGAAAGCCCGCAGCTCGACTATGAAGGCGAGATCGCCATCGTGATCGGAACCGGAGGACGGCGCATTCCGGAAGAAGACGCGCTGAGCCATATCGCCGGTCTGACCCTTTGCAATGAAGGCACGATCCGCGACTGGGTGCGGCACGCGAAGTTCAACGTCACCCAGGGCAAGAACTGGGACGGTTCTGGTGCCATCGGCCCTTCGCTCGTTCCCTTCACCGCCCCTGCCCAGCTTGCCGACGTCGGTCTGGAGACCCGGGTGAATGGTGACTTGCGCCAGCAGGACCGGACGAGCCGCATGCTTTTCCCGATCGCTCGGCAAATTGCCTATATTTCAACCTTCACCACCCTTGTTCCGGGCGACATCATCGTCACGGGCACACCGACCGGGGCCGGCGCCCGGTTTGATCCGCCGGTCTGGCTGAAGCCCGGCGATGTGATCGAAGTGTCGGCGGAAGGTATCGGAACCCTGCGAAACGGAGTGGTGGACGAATGACCCCGGCGGATATCTCAGCTGCAGCTCAGGCGCTTTTTGAGGCAGAACGGACCGGCAGGCAATGCGGCCTCCTGAGCCTCGCCCATCCTGACATGACACTGGATGACGCCTATGCGGTTCAGGGCGAACTGATCCGGATGAAGAAGGACGCAGGGGCAAAGGTCATTGGCTGGAAGATCGGCCTGACCAGCCGCGCCATGCAGCAGGCCCTCAACATCACCACGCCGGACAGCGGCGTGCTGCTGGACGACATGCTGTTCCAGAGCGGTGCCACCGTGCCTAAAGGCCGCTTCATCCAGCCGCGCATCGAAGCCGAGATTGCGTTCGTTTTGAAACACGATCTGAAAGGCCCGGATGTCAGCCGCGAGGATGTGATCGCCGCCACCAGTCACGTGGTGCCGAGCCTTGAAATTCTCGACACGCGCATCCTGAGAGCCGATCCGGAAACCGGCAAGGCACGGGTCATCCAGGACACCGTATCGGACAATGCTGCCAATGCGGGAATTGTCCTGGGCAAGGAAACCCACCCGGTCGATGCCTTCGATCTGCGCTGGGTCGGAGCCATCGTCAAACGTGACGGAATTGTCGAGGAGACCGGTCTGGGTGCAGGGGTCCTGAACGATCCGGTTGAGGGCATCGTCTGGCTGGCACATCGGCTCGCAAACTATGGCGCCGGGCTCTCCGCTGGTGATATCGTCCTGTCCGGATCCTTCATCCGTCCGCTGGAAGCCCCATCCGGCAGCGCCTTTCACGCAGACTTCGGCCCGTTCGGCCAGGTTTCCATCCAATTCGCATAAGGACATGACATGCCCGCCCCCCGCAATGAACTGAAGCACAGACTGGCTGCCGGAGAGGTTCTCCATGGCTGCTGGATCAGCATGGCTGATGCCTACGTGACAGAAATGGCAGCTACCGCTGGCTTTGACTGGCTGCTGATTGACGGTGAACATGCCCCCAACGACATCCGCTCTCTGTCCAGCCAGCTTACCGCCGTTCTCGCCAGCCCCTCTCAGCCGATCATGCGGCTGGTGGACGATAACCCGGCCACAATCAAACAGGCGCTCGATATCGGCGCGCAAAGCCTGCTGATCCCGATGATCGAAAGCAAGGAACAGGCAGAGCGCACCCTCCGGGCAACACGTTACCCGCCACACGGCTTCCGCGGCGTGGGAGCCGCGATTGCAAGGGCATCAAAGTTCAACGAAATCCCGGACTATCTGACCACGGCAGATGCGGAAATATGCCTGATCCTCCAAGTGGAAACCCGAGCGGGTCTTGCAGCTCTGGACGATATCCTTGCCATTGAGGGCATCGACGGTGTCTTCATCGGCCCGTCCGATCTGGCTGCGGACATGGGGCATCTTGGCAATCCGGCAGCCCCGGAAGTGCTGGACGCCGTGACCGGTGCCCTGCGCCGTATCCGGGCAGCGGGCAAAACCGCTGGCGTTCTGTCCACCGACCCTGCCTATATCTCCGCCTGCAAGGAAGCAGGTGCCAACTTCGTTGGCGTTGCCATCGACGTGCTCGCCTTCGCCGGTGCTCTGCGCAGCTCTGCCGCACACTACAAAAACGGCGGCTAGTGCAATCTTCTGCTCAATCCGTTCTGTCCGGTAAGATGATCCTTCAGGGCAGAACGGATTGACGCACAAATGACATTGTCAGTTCTGAGCGAGCCCCTATTCTCGAAGAAAATCACCAGAAACAGGGGACCGTTTTGACCAATCCAAAGTCTACTGATCCTGCCGATCTCGGCGCCGTCGAAGCCCGCAGTCTGATTGCCCGGAAGGCTCTTTCTCCCGTTGAACTGGCCGAGGCCTGCATCCGGCGGATCGAAGAGGTCAATCCGGCCATCAACGCCATGGTTGCGCTCGATCTGGAGGGATTGCGCAAGGCAAGCCGGGTTGCCGAAGACGACGTCATGAGCGGCAAGCCGCTCGGCGCCCTGCACGGTCTGCCCATCGGCATCAAGGACATGGTCGATGTGAAGGGCCTGCCGACCACCTTTGGGTCCTTGATCTTCAAGAACAACATTGCAGCAGCCGATGATGCCTCCGTCACCGCACTGAGGGCAGCGGGCGGCATCCCTATGGGCAAGACCAACAATCCGGAATGGAGCGCCGGTGCCAATACGGTCAACCGTGTCTATGGCGCCACTGCCAATCCGCATGATCTGACCCGGTCAAGTGCTGGCTCTTCCGGCGGATCCGCGGCGGCTCTGGCTAGCGGCATGGTGCCCCTTGCCACCGGTTCTGATCTCGGCGGCTCCCTTCGCAATCCCGCAGCCTTTTGCGGGGTCGTTGGTTTCCGCCCCAGCTTCGGCGTTGTCCCTGGCGGCACCAGGGCAGCCGCCCTCTTCCCACTGGGGACAAGCGGACCGATGGCACGCTCCGTCGCCGATGCCGGACTGCTTCTCTCCGTCCAGGCCCAGCCGGACAACCGCGATCCCTATACCGCCGTGGTTGGCGGCAAGACAGCTTGGAACCCGGAGCACTTTGCCCGGCTGCCGCGCAAGGATCTGTCCTCTCTTCGCATCGGTTTCACCGAAGACTATGGCTACGCGCCGACAGAAAAGATCATCCGCAATCATTTCGCCAGCGTCATCAAGGAACTTGCCCCACTCTTCGGCATGGCTGAGGAAGCCCATCCGGACTGCACGGGTGCGGACCGGATCTTCTCGGTTCTCCGCGCGGTCATGTTTGCCGGCACTCACGCCAAATATCTGGACGAGCAGCCCGAACTGGTTGGCGATAATGTCCGTGAGAACGTGCTGGAAGGCCGCCGCTACAGCGCTGAGGACGTTGGGCAAGCCCTGGTTCTGCATGGCACCTATCAGCAGGCCTGGCAGAGGTTTTTTGAAACGACGGATTTCATTCTGGCACCTGCCGTCACCATCAGCCCACGTGACTGGCATGAGCTTTATCCGACAGAGATCGATGGCAAGCCAACCAAGAGCTACTATCACTGGCTCGGCATGGCCTACGCATCAACCCTGGCAGGCCACCCCTCTATCACGATCCCTTGCGGCAGGGACGCCAACGGCATGCCTTTCGGCCTGCAGATCATCGGCCGCAGGCATGACGACCTTGGTGTTCTTGCTGTCGCCGCAGAACTCGAGCGCGTCATCGCAGGAACGTCCGGCCTTGCTCTTCAAGGACCTGATATCGCAGCGCTGCGAAAGGCCCAGCCCTTGAGCGAAGCGCCTGGTTTTCTAACCACCGGCTGAATGCAAAAACGGGTGCGTCCTTTCAGACGCACCCAGTTGGCCGCATTTGCAACCTTCACACCGACGCGGACCGCGGCTCAAAGACCGCGTGCCTCAGCTTCAAGCGTTGGCTGCCTTCTTTTGGGCCTTCTCGCCCGTCGGCTGAAGCCCGGAGAGGGTTTCGACCAGAAGCAGGATCACCAGAGCCTGGCCGTAGGGAGCCGGAACATTGGGAAGCTTGCGGTAGAAATCGAGGTCATGGCCCATCGGTGTGCCGTCAGACACTTCCAAGACGATCCCGTCCTCGCCAATCCGCTCGACAACGGCGTCATAAGCCTTGTCCGCAACAGAGCGGGCGCTTTCCGGCAAGATACCTTCTTCAATGCCGCGCAGAATGCCATAGGCAATACCGGCGGTGGCGGAGGTTTCCAGCGGAGAGTCCTTGTCGTCCAGCAAGGTCGAGAACATGCCGTTGTCATGCTGCAGACCAGCCAGTGCGCGTACCTGGGACTGCAGAGCACAGGTCAGGAAGCGCGCGTCGGATGGCGCAATTGCATCTCCGACCAGACCGAAAAGTTCCGGAATGGCGACGGTGATCCAGGAGTTGCCACGGCCCCAGAAGGCCTTAGCGAAATTATGCCGCCCGTTGAAGTTCCAGCCGTGGTACCAGAGCCCCGTCACCGGATCAGCCAGATACCGGGTGTGCACAAGGAACTGATAGACGGACTCGTCGATCCAGTCCTTGCGCTTGAAGCGCTTGCCGGCCTGAGCCAGGAACAGACAGGTCATGAACAGGGTATCGTCCCACAGTTCACCGTCGTTCATGCGCTCCTTGACCACGTGCTGGAAGCCGCCGTCTTCCGTCTTGGCAAGATCATTCACCAGCCAGTCGGCCCAGTCCTGAACCAGAGCTTCCCAGTCCGGACGGTTGACGTGGTCGATCAGGATGGACAGGGCGAGCATCGGTGAGCTGGAGTTGACCTGGCGCGGCGGCAGTCCCCGGCCGATCTGCCAGTCATACCAGGCGGCGATGGACTCAATCAGCTCGCGGTCGCCCGAGGTTTCCGCATGACGAAGAAGGCCATAGATACCAACTCCGACTTCCCAGTCCCATTCATCGAACTGAAGGGAAAAGCCTTCGCTGGCCAGCGGCGCGGTTTCGTTCATTCCCTTGAGGCGTGCAAGCCCAACCGAAACGCTGGACAGCAGGCGGGAAATATCTTCGATGCTCTTCATGGCAAATTCTTTCAAGAGTTATCCGTTGCGCCGGATCCCAGAACAGCGGCCTGGCCGAACGAGATCTTTGGTTCGAGTTCGGGATGGGGGAACGGATACGGCTTGCCGCCCGCAGTGAGCCCCTCCCGGTAGTTTAAGGTCAGGACCGGACGGCCGGGCCGCTTGAGCGAAAGCGTCATCTCTGATGGGTCAAATGACGTTTTCACCTCGTCCAGCAGGCTGCGAACAGCTTCGAGTCCCTGCCCCTCCGGCAGATCGCCGACCAGAACCACCCAGCCAGCCTTCCGGCCTTCGGCCCGGTATTCGCGGTTCTGCCCCGGGCCGCTCAAGACAGGTTCAAGAGCTTTGCAAGGGGTCATCGCTGCATAGCCCCGGCCCGACTGCAGAAGCAGCCAATCACCATGAAGCTCTGAGGCGTCAAAGGCATCCGCTGGCGCGTAAGCATGGGTGAAACCGATTCGATGCGTTTCGGGAATGTCGAACAGCATGAGTGCCGCGTCACCGAACTGGCCAACACGCGGCATGGTGCCGTTGCCTGCCCAGTAAGATGGGCGCTGGTGGCCCCAGGGGTCGTCTTCACCGGGATGGTTGACCCAGGCGCGGGCGAAGGCGTGACCAGCAAACCGGACGTCCAGAATATGCTGCTGATGCCCCTTGGAACCGGGCTCGCTGTCCACCGATGCAGAGAGCTGCACAGCGGCAGACTTGTAGAGCGCGAGCCGTCCGGCATGGCCGTAGCCCTGGACGTAATGTGCCTCAACACACTGCCCGTCTTCCGGAATGGCAATACGGGTCAGCTCCGCTGGCGGCTCGTAGTCACCCGCGCAGAACATCGGCAAAGCAGCAACGCCTTCATTCAGCCAGCCTTCGCCAAAGGCCACCGTTGCAAACGGAGCCAGTTCGGTGCAGGGGCCGGCCCGCAGTTCCTTGTCATAAGCTCGGCCCATGGAGCCTGCCGGAACACCTGCAAGCGTATGCAGGGAGATCATCTTGAAGAGGCGGGAGAGCAGTTGATCAGCTCTCTTGGCAATTTCATCCTTGCCCCAATGCTCGAGGGCAAGCAGGCCGATGAAGTCGATCGGGTAATAAGCGGCGGAGTTCCACTCGGCAAAGCCATGGCTTTCGACGGAATCGAACCACTTGCTAAGCCGTTCGGTGGCCAGGGCCAATTGCTCGCTGCCAAGCCGGCCCGAGGCCGTGAACCGCTCGCCAGGCATCAGCAGCCCGGCAAGATATTGGGAGACGTGGAAGCACAAGACGTGGTTCTCGCTCCAGAACCACATGGTGTCGTTGCCTGGCTCGTCCACCCAGTAGCGGTAGTTCAGGATCGATGCCTTGACCGTCGCCGCCAGATCCGCAGGCAGCTGGTCACGGTATGCGCCATAGAGCCAGAGCAGCGGCACCAGAACAAAATCGGAGCAATCCCGCCGCTCATCGACAGACTCAAGCGTGTACTCAATCAGCTCACGGCAAAGACGCGTGCAACCATCTCCAGACGCCAGGATGGCGAAGGCACGGCCAATTCGCAGATCTCCGTGATCAGCAGCGTGACGAAGAGCTACGCGCTTGCGCTGTTTCAGGCCGCCGTTGTCGCGCGCCGGCTGCACATCGTGCAGCAGGGCGAAGGCGATCTGACGGAAGACACGGGTCTCCCCAACCGAAAATGCCAGATTGAGCGGATGATAGGCTTCCGCCATGCAGTCCAGACCATGTATCTCGACAGTCTTCTGACCAGCCTCCAGCACCGTCTTCGCGGAGAGGATCGGCGGTGTCCCGCGACGGTGGACGCTTGGCAGAACCTGAGCGGAAATCTCGACCGCAGAGACCGGCGCTTCATCGAAGGTCAGAACGAGCGGATTGCCGGTGCAAAACTCACCAACAGGACGCACATCGCGGGCCAATGCCATCAGTTCGCGGATCACTTCGGGATCCGCGGAACTCGGAATGGCGGACGTTACCAGCTGATCACCCAGCAGCGTCAGTTCCACGTACCAATTGGTATCGCGCTCAGCCATGTCCTCGGACAGCATGATGATCTCGCTGCCCGAGGACCTCAGCGGCAGCGTGATTTCTGCCTGCTGTTCCTTGTTGCGGGAATAGGGTTCGAACTTCGCAGCCAGCTTTCCGTCTACCCAGATGTGAACGCCGCCGCATGTCGCCACGCGGAAAGGGACATCCCCATCCTGAGCGGGCTCCAGAACAGTCTTGCACCAGCGCTTCAGCCGCGTCGGTCTGTGCCAGAAGTCAGAAAACTCCAGCCGGCGGTTGAAGCCGGGAAGATTGATGCTCTCGACCTCCCAATCTGTTTCCAGCTCCACGGTACGCTCGGCAATGTCTTTCCAGACTGCCACGCGACAGGGCAAATCGCCCACATCAACAAACCCGTTGATGAAACGGTAGTTGACCCGGTCTTCAGCCAGCGCGACTTCGCCCGGATAATAGGTCTCCGAAATACCGGACAGCGCCCAGGCCGTCACCGTGTCTCCCGGAGCAACCGGGAAACGGGACAATTGCCGCTCGGCTGTTTTGTGTGCAACTGCGCTCATGCGCTCCTCACTGCAACTTGCGTACGTGCCGTCTCCGCCATCCGCTCCTCGAGCGGCTTCAGCTGAGACAGAAAATCGATAGGGGTCTCGGCCTGGAGCTCAGCGCCGGCCTGTGGAGCGCGATCAGCTTGCTTGTGCGTCCAGATCAGCTCAGCGGTGTGGACGCCGCGCGCCTTCGCGGCGGCAACCGTTTCAGTGGAGCCACTGAGCACGAGGGTCCAAGAAGAAGGCAGATCGCTAAATTCTTCAGCTTCGAAGACTGACCCGGCACCATCCGCCTTGATCAGGCTGTCGAATAGCTCGAAAAGTCCGGCGTCCTTCATGAGACCTGCTGCACCCTGCAGCATATCATCCGCTAGAAGCACGAGCCGGTAACCCGCATTCCGGAGACGGCGGAGCATGTCACCAAGGCCAGGAACCAGAGTTGTTCCGCAAACCAGATTGCGGCCACCTTGCAGAGTGCCATCAACGAGAATGGTGTTGATCCGGGGCATTCGCTGCCGAAGATCCGACATCAACAGGCGCACGCGCTCGGGAATCCAGCTGTCGAGCAATGGCCAGGGGACAAGCGCGATGCTGGAATCCACCGCCGGATAAAACCGGTAGACCGGAAGAAAGGCATCGGCTCTCATCTGCAACTTCGCCAGCCGGTGATCGAGACCTTCCGGCACGACCAGTCCGCTCTCGCAATAACGGTTGCCCAGATGCACACCCTCAAAAGCCGCCAGATCGCAGCACATGGCCGGAAGATAGGTTCCGGCCTTTGCCCGCATCTCTTCGCCATCGGCCCAATGCGCATGTTTCCCAGCTTCGGAATAGACGACCGCACGGCCTTCCCGCGACAGGAAGCGGCCACCTTCGGCTTGCATCGCCACCCGGTTGCCGTGCCGGGACGCATCCACACGAACCGGCTGCTCAGCTTTGTCCAGATAGACCCAGATGTGCTCCAGGTCGTACATGTGCTGGATATCCCAGTCGTACCAGATCGCGTATTCGATGACCGGGCCGCCTTGGGGAACAACCTGGAACTTCGAGGAGGGAGACTGTCCCGCCTCCACGAAAACCGTGTAGCCCATGGCGAGCGGCGGATAGGGTTCCGCCTCATCCAGCATGATGACCGGTATGTGCCGGCGGGCCAGATCCCAATGGGATCCAGCCACAGCGGTTGCCCGCAGGTCTTCCAGATGACCCGAAAGACGCGAGACATCAGTCATTCACCGACACCTGTAAGGTTCAGTTCTTCGGCGTGGTGACAGCGGACCTGACGGCCTTTGATCTCGCGAAGTTCCGGAATCGCAACCCGGCACTTCTCGGTCGCATAGGGGCAGCGCGGGTTGAAGGCGCAGCCGGAAGGCGGATTTGCCGGATCAGCGATTTCCCCCTTCAGGATGATCCGCTTGCCTTCCTTGCGGCGGCGCGGGTCCGGCTGCGGAACTGCAGACAGGAGCGCTTCCGTATAGGGGTGCAGCGGTTTGCGGAAGATCTCGGCGGTGTCGCCCAGCTCCACAATACGGCCAACATACATGACCCCGATCCGGTCGGAGATATGTTCCACCATACCCAGGTCATGGGTGATGAACATGTAGGTCAGGCCGAGTTTTTCCTGCAGATCCTGCAACAGATTGATATTCTGAGCCGCCACCGACACGTCGAGCGCCGAAACGGCTTCGTCAGCTGCGATGAAGCTGGGATTAAGGGCAAGGGCGCGGGCGATGCCGATACGCTGACGCTGACCGCCGGAGAACGCGTGCGGATAGCGCATCACATATTCCGGACGCAGACCAACGAGACCCAGAAGCTCTTGAGCGCGATCACGGATTTCCGCTTTGGTGAGCTTGCCCTGAATGACCAGCGGCTCGCCGATGAGATCAAGCAGACGCATGCGCGGATCCAGCGAGGAATACGGATCCTGGAAGATCATCTGCATTTCGCTGCGGATCGGACGCAGCTGCTTTTCATCCAGATGGGCGAGTTCCGTGACGCTCTCATCGGCCCGGCGGAAACGGATGGATCCGTCCGTCAGCGTATAGGCACGCAGGATCAGCCGCGCGACAGTCGACTTGCCGGAGCCGCTCTCGCCAACAAGGCCGAAAGTCTCGCCCTTCTTGATGTCGAAGGTCACGTCGTCTACGGCCTTGACCTCTCCGACCTGACGCTGAAGCCAGCCATGATTGATCGGGAAGTATTTCTTCAGGCCGGTGACGGACAAAAGAACGTCGTCGGGTACAGGTGTCATATCGGTCATCACGCAACCTCCTCCGGAAGCTTTCCGGCGAAGTGGCAGCGGGCCTGCTGGTCATCGGAGAAACGGACGAGAGGCGGCACCTCCACATTGCACGTTCCCTGAACGGCGAACTCGCAACGCGGATTGAAGGAGCAGCCCTTGGGCACGTTGAAGGGATCGGGGACCATGCCCGGGATTGTCTTCAAACGGTGAACCGGCGCCTGGCCAAGCCGCGGCACGGACTGCAAAAGGGCACGGGTGTAAGGGTGTTGCGGATTGTAGAAGATGTCATCGACCGTGCCGGTTTCCACAACCTGGCCGAGGTACATGACCGCCACCCGGTCCGCGATATCTGCCACCACCCCGAAGTTGTGGGTGATGAAGATGATCGACATGCCGGTTTCAGCCTGCAGCTCACGCAGGAGATCCAGGATCTGGGCTTCCGTCGTCACATCCAGCGCAGTGGTCGGCTCGTCAGCGATGAGCAGAACCGGATCACAAGACAGAGCCAGCGCAATCATCGCACGCTGGCGCATGCCGCCGGAGAGCTGGTGCGGATAGTTGTCGACCAGTTGTTCCGGGCGCGGAAGCTGCACCTTGCGCAGAAGCTCGATGGCCCGCTCACGGGCTTCCTTCTTGCTGCAGTTCCGGTGCAGCAGGATGGTCCGCATGATCTGCGTACCGATGGTGTGAACCGGAGACAGAGCCGTCATCGGCTCCTGAAAGATCATGCCGATGGCATCACCGCGCAGCTCACGGATTTTCCGGGACTTGGATGGCAGGCCATCCAGCTGGATCTGTTTGCCCGCTTCCGGCTGGAACAGGATCGAACCGTCATCGCGGGAGGTGTTCTTCGGCAGCAGCCGCATGATCGAACGGACGGTCACAGACTTACCGGACCCGCTCTCGCCGACGATGCCGAGCACTTCGCCGCGGTTCACGTGGTAGGAGACGCCATTGACGGCGCGCACGGTTCCTTCACGCAGCTCGAATTGAACATTGACGTCCTTGAGTTCGAGCAGCCGTTCAGGCGGCAGGGTTGTATTTGCGTTGGTCATTTTTCCTCCCCGTCAATGGCCGTAGGGATCGGCTGCGTCACGCAGGCCATCGCCGAGAAAATTGAAGGCCAGGACAACGAGCACGACCGCGATGCCGGGGCTCAGAAGCCAGGGGGCCAGTGAAATGGAGCGCAAGTTCTGAGCATCCTGAAGCAGCACGCCCCAGCTGACGACCGGCGGGCGCAGGCCCAGGCCGAGGAAGCTGAGGGCCGTCTCGCCGAGGATCATCTCAGGAACCGCAAGGGTCATGGCTGCGATGATGTAGCTCGTCATCGCCGGAAGCATGTGCTTGGTCACGATCCGGTACTCGGATGCACCGCACAGACGGCTGGCGAGGACATAATCTTCCGTACGCAAGGACAGGAAGCGGCCGCGGACGACGCGTGCCAGATGCGTCCAGCCGATGAGTGACAGGATGATGGTGATCAGCACGTAGACGAAGAGAGGGTCCCAAGCCACCGGCAGAGCCGCGGCAAGGCCCATCCAGAGCGGAATGGTCGGAACGGAACGGATGAACTCCATCAGCCGCTGAATGCCCGAGTCCCACCAGCCGCCGTAATAACCGGCGATAGAGCCAAGGGCGAGGCCGAGGACGAAAGAGAAGGCCACGCCGATCAGACCGGCAGACAACGTAACCCGGGCCCCATAGAGCAGACGGGTGAAAAGGTCGCGGCCAAGCGAATCCGTTCCCAGCAGGTTGATTTCCTGCTTGCGGTCATTAACGCCAAAGAGATGGGTTTCCGTCTCAACAAGGCCAAGAAACTTATAGGGCTGCCCTTTCACGAAAAACTCGATCGGGAGAACCTTTTTCCTGTCTTCTTCATACAGAACACGGGCGGTTTCCGGGTCCCGCTTGCGCTTGACGGCATAAATGAACGGCCGCTGCAACTCACCATCATGGATGATGCGCACGATGCTCGGAGGAGCGAACGTGTTCAGCCGGTTGAAGCTGAAGGGCGTATACGGCGAAATGAAATCCGCAAAGATTGCCGTGATGGCCAGGATGATCATGAAAACCAGCGACGCTACGGCAAGCTTATGCTTGCGGAAGCGCCACCAGATCAGCGTCCATGGCTTTGCGGTGTAAAGATCCTCTTCGCGGCCTTTGACTTCCGGTTCGCCAGAGGCGGCGGTTGCTTCAAGTGTCATTGTCGCCTCCTCACGAATAGCGGATGCGCGGGTCGGACCACGCCAGAAGAATGTCGGATACGAGCGTACCGATGACGGTGAACACGCTCAGGATGAGAATGAAGCTGCCGGCCAGATACATGTCCTGCATCTTGAGAGCTTGCAGAAGCAGCGGACCAGTTGTCGGCAGGTTCAGAACCACCGCCGTGATCACGTCGCCGGAGAAGAGTGCGGGTAGTGCCCAGCCAACCGTGGAGATGAAGGGGTTCAGCGCTACACGAACAGGGTAGCGCCACACGACGGTGCGCTCGGAGAAACCCTGTGCATAGGCTGTTTCCACATAGGGCTTGCGCAGCTCATCCAGCATATTGGCGCGCATGACGCGGATCAGGCCCGCTGCCCCGCCGGTCGCCAGAACCACAAGCGGAATCCAGATATGCGAGAGCATGTTGATGATCTTCGCGCTGTCCCATGGCTTGCCCTCAAACTGCGGCGAGATGAGCCCGCCAACGTCGAGATTCATCCAGATGAACGCCACCCACATCAGGATAAGAGCAAGCAGGAAGTCCGGAATGCCTTTTCCCAGGAACCCGAAGACCGTGAAGATATAGTCGAAGAACGAGTACTGGCGGGTCGCGGAATAGACGCCAACCGGGATCGCGATGATCCAGGTAAAGACCATGCTGAGGGTCGAAATGATCAGGGTCAGAGCCAAACGGTCCCAGATCAGATCACTGACCGGCGCATTCCACTCAAGCGAGCGCCCAAAGTCGCCATGGAAGATAATGGCGGAGATCCAACGCCAATATTGTACCAGCAGCGGGTCATTGAGACCGTACTGAGCCCGCATCATCGCTTCTTCGATGTCAGTGACGTATTCGCCCCCGTTCCTCAACTGCGCCACATAAGCGGTCACGAAGTCGCCGGGCGGCAGTTGAATGATCACGAAAGATATGAATGACACGAAGGCCAGTGTGGGGATTGCCCACAATGTGCGCCGGACAATAAAGCCTAGCATTGTTCCTCCCCCTGTTTCGTTCCGGAGCAAACATGCTCCCTGCTGATGCGTCAGACAAAGCCGTGCATCATCGGACGAAACCCAGGATTTACTGAAGTTACGAATGTCCCTGACCGCCACCCGTGAGCGTCACGGGCGGCGGTCTTTTAAGGAACGAGGTTCAAAAAGCAGCTGTTACTGCTTCATCCACATCTGCTGGGTGACACCGATGCCAATCCCGCGCGTGATGTCGTCTTCGATCAGGCCATCGCGGAAGTTCTTGAAGTCGTTCTTCACGATCGAGATGGCCGGAACTTCACCAACCACACCGATCACGTAGCCTTCATCGACAAAGGTCTTGATCAGATCGTTGAGGGCAGCGTCCGCTTCAGCCCGGTTGCCCGCGCTGGCTGCCTTGTCCCAGTCCGCAAAGATCTTGCGGATCGGATGGTCGGCCGGCGGCTCGATACCGGAAGCGCCGTTGGTCGAATACCAGATGTAATACTGATGACCGTAGGTGTCGTTGCCCATCATGATACGCGGGTCAGCCGCAACAACCGACAGGCGGTCAAACGGGAACCACTGCATCTGGAAGTCATTGTTGTCGCGGCTTGCGTCCCACTGAGTACGGTCGATCAGACGCGGCAGCAGTTCAATGCCAACGTCGCGGTAGTTGTCAGCAATGATTTCCATGGTCTTCGGACCATTCTCATGCTGCATCTCCACGACAATGGACAGGCGCTTGCCGTCCGGACGCAGACGGAAACCGTCACCATCGCGCTTGTCGAGGCCCAGGCCATCAAGCAGCTCGTTGGCCTTGTCCGGGTCGTACTCGGCCCAGTGGGTTTCGAGTTCCGGATCGAAGTTCGGGGAACCTGTGACCGGAGATGCTGAACGGGCTTCCGCCAGACCGGAGAACACCAGTTCGTTCACGGTTTCACGGTCAATCGCGATGCTCAGCGCTTCGCGGAAGTCAGCCTGGGCATAAAGGTCACGCAGACCTTCATCCTTGACGGTCAGGTTCGGAACCAGCGACCAGGTCTGGGCCTGGGTCCAGCGGCGGACCGTGTAGTCGCCCTTGGCTTCGTTTTCCTTGTAGAAGGTGAAGTCCTGCGGCTCGACATAACGCATCTGCATGTCGATCTGGCCCTGCACGATCATCAGGTTGAAAGCTTCCTGATTGTCGAACAGCTTGTGGGCAATGTGATCGATATAGGGCAGCTGGTTACCGTCCTGGTCCACTGCCCAGTAGTAGGGGTTGCGGACCATGGTCACGACTTCACCCGGCGCCGGCTTTTCGATCTTCCACGCGGTGATCACCGGGAGATCCGGGTTCTGCCACCAGGCGGTTGCCGGACCCTTGGAGCCCCAAAGATCATCCCACTTCTCTACGCCAAACTTCTTGGCGGCAGCCTGCAGCTCTTCTTCGGAGGCGTAGTGGTTGTTGAACTGCTTGAGATAGTGCTTCGGGAACAGGAAGCTCGGACGGTCCAGGCTCGGGTTGCCGGTGGAGTCCTTAGCCAGAATGTCGAGGAAGTAGACATAAGGCTCTTCGAAGCTGACCTTGAAGGTCTGCTCGTCGATGATTTCCAGCTTCATCGGCTTGCCGCCCGGAGCGAGCGACTGGTCGATGGTGGGGAGAATGGCAGTGTTGAGGTAGACGTCGTCGTACCAGAATTTCACGTCTTCAGTCGTAACCGGCACGCCATCGGACCACTTGAGGCCCTTCAACAGGGTGAAGGTGTACTCACGGGAATCGTCACTGACCTTGTAGTCGGAGATGTAGCCCTTGACGAGGCCAAGCTGGCCTTCCTCATCCTGCGACCACTTAAGAACACGCTCTTCCATAAGCTTGGTCGGGCCCCAGCGGTCGCCCGGACCTTTGTAGGCACGATGCCAAGTGCCACCATACTGGCCGACTTCAACCGCCTTGATCACCGTCGGATGTTCCGGCAGACGCTCGTCAACAGGCGGCAATTCGCCTTTCTTGACCATCTCGGTCAGCATCGGCGATTCTTGGAAGGCATATGCCGACGTGGATGCCAGCAGACCCATAGCCAATGCTGCGAGTAACTTGGTTGCTTTCATTTCGCTATCACTCCTCCGTACTTCCTGCGGCCCGGGCTTTAGAGCCCTGTTGCCAACACCTCCCCCTACAGGACGATTGCAAAATATTTTTCACAACCTGCCAGCAAGACGTAAAAATTTTTATGAAAATATTTTTACGATCTTGCCCCTCATGAGAGGTTTATTAGACAATTGCTCGAACTAATTCCGGAAAGCAACAAGAAAATTTTTTCACACCTGCCGAATATGGAAATTTGCTCAGCAAATTTTTTCATGAAAATTTATGCTGCACAGCACCGTCAGCCGTCTGTTTTCTGAGCCGGAAAAGGATAGGGCCGAGCTGGACCCGGCACCATCTGCCCAAGATTCCGCTTCGTCAGAGACAGGCTTGCAGCAAGATTATTGACCTGCAGCAAGGCCCACTCTGGAACCGGGAAATGAGCCGCGGCTGTCACCGTCAGACTGATCTCAAAAATCCAAGCGCGGCAATATTGCCCACCGCGAGCTGGGCAGGGGCGCGGATGCGCGTCCCTGCCCTTGCATGTTACATCTCGATCCTGAAGCTCCGGATCTGGAACGGACGGAACCTCAACTCCACGGAAGATCCGGAAATCTCGATCTGGCTTGGCGACCTCTCCAGGATGTCCACCTCCATTAGCCCCTTCGCTTCAGGCGGCAGGGCGAGACGAGTGGCCGTTTCCTGGCCATGGGTTTCCCAAAGACGCACGACGATACCGTCACCGTCCTCGGATTGCTTTACGCTCTCCACGGTGACCGTTCCGCCTTCCAGCTGCAAAAGCTGCGCACTTACAGCCGCCGCACCAGCCTGTGCCACACTTTCTGCGGGCAGAGCCGCCGGGCTAAGGCGCAGAGGATGATTGAAGGCCTCTGCTTTCGCCGGGATCCCCTCTCCCTCAAACAGGCCATGGTGAACAGCTAGAGCATAGCGGAACCGGTGCTCTCCCTGATCCGCGTCCGGCCACGGATAAGTCGGAGACCGCAAGATCGTCAGGCGGAGATCCGTACCCTTGGCATCATAGCCGTATTTGCAGTCATTCAGCAGGGCGAGACCAAAGCCCGGTTCCGACAGATCCACCCAGCGATGCATCGCTGTTTCAAAGCGGGCCTGATCCCAGGACGTATTCCTGTGCGTCGGACGGCTGACATGACCGAACTGGATTTCGGCAATGGTCTTGTCCGCCGCAACATTGACCGGAAACGCAGCCTTGATCATCGTGTTGTGCTCGTGCCAGTCGATGAAGCTATCGACTTCGATCTCCGCTGCCCCATCCTGAAGCGAAACAACCTGCACGATCCGGGAGTTTTCATAGCGCCATTCAAACCGGATTGCGGCCCGGTAGGGACCGGTCTCAACCACCTCAGCTGAGACCAGATCGTCGATCTCCCAAACCTGATCCTCGAAACTGTCGTCAATGTCCCAGGCATCAAATTGCGCCGGCATATCCCGGTACGCCTGAAGCCGGTTCCCGGTATGGCCCGGATGGATGACTTCCCGTCCCTTGCGCTTGTCGAACAGGGAAACGAGACGCCCCTTATCATCAAAACGCGCTGACAGAACAGCATTTTCCAGCCGGTCTTCCGACATAACCAGAGCCGGATTGCCTTCAACGGCCGGTCCATCGGCGACGGATACGCCCGTCAGACTGAGCGGGGCCAGATCTTTTAGAGGCGCCGCCTGCTCCAATGTGCCATCCGCCCTGTGGAGCGTCTGAGTGACCGCGGAGGTCTCCCCCCTCCGCAGTATCTTTGGAGTGTCTCCGGACAGGGAGACCAGACCGCTTCTCGGGCGGGCCAGCACATTGAGCACAGCGAGCCCTTCCCCACCCAGAACAGCACCGTTCAGTTCACTCCGCAGCTTTGCCGCGGAGGTGAAGAAGCCGGCATAGTCACGGTCGCTGTCATCGAACACCTGGCCAATAGACGATCCCGGAAGAATGTCATGGAACTGGTTCAGCATCACAATCCGCCAAAGCCTGTGCAGCTCGGCAGCCGGATAAACGTGCCCTCTCTGCCGGGCGAGAACCGCCAAGGCTTCCAACTCGCGGAGTTCCTGCTCGGCCTTGCGGTTGTTCCGCTTGTTCTTGGCGACCGATGTCAGCGTGCCGCGGTGGAATTCCAGATACAGCTCACCGACCCAGCTCGGGAATTTTCCGGGTTCGGCATTCATCCGGCTAACAAGACCATCGAAGAACGGTGCCATCGGGCCATGGACGACAGCGGGGCACCCCGGAATGCCGCGTTCCATGCGGCGGATATTTTCCAGCATCTCGCGTGTCGGCCCGCCGCCACCGTCCCCATGACCATAGACCAGCCAAAGATCCCTGTTCAGATCCTGCTGCCCATGACGGCGCCAGGCCCCCATGACATGGGTTGGCTTGAGGTTCGGACAGTAGGTCGTGCCAATGCTGGTCGAGGTATAGGGCTGGCAAGTCAGGAAGTAGGCAGGCACCTCCGTCCCATCGATCCCCTGCCACCAGAAGGTCTCGTTCGGCATCCGGTTGGTGTCGTTCCAGCTCATCTTGTGAGTGACGAACACCTCAATACCGGACAGACGCATGAGCTGGGGCAGAGCCGCAGCATAACCGAATGTGTCCGGAAGCCACATGATCTTCGGGCGCACGCCGAATGTCTGCTCATGATAGGCAACACCGTGCATGATGTGGCGGATGAAGGACTCGCCGCTCGTGACATTGGCATCCGGCTCCAGCCAGAGCGCACCTTCGATCTCGAACTGCCCGCCAGCATGCTTCGCTTTCAGCCGCTCAAAAAGCTCCGGGTAGTCCTCATTTAGGTAATCGAGCAGCAAGCCCTGATTATACATGAAGGTGTAGTCGGGGTACTGGTCCATCAGGTTCAGCGCTGTCGCCATGGAGCGGGCCATTTTCTGGCGCGTCTCGCGGATACGCCATAGCCAGGCAACATCGATATGCGTGTGACCGGTCACAGTGATAACCGGTTTTTCCGCAAAGTCCTGCGCCTCATAAATACTCGCAGCAATGGCCCGGGCTTGTTCCAGAGAGGCAGCAAAGCGGGCTGCATCTCCCGGCCGGAAGTCGATCACTTTCAAAGCTTCATCGACAGCGTTGACAATGAAGTGCCGGCGCGGATCATCCACTTGCAGAAGACGGGCCACCTCAAGCGGAACGCTCAGGTCGTAAAAGACCGTCTCAGCAAGGAGATCATGCACCTGCAGATGGCAGGAGAACCCCGCCTGGCGGCGGCTTTCGATCGTGCCGGCCTCGATGGCGATGTCGAAGGCTTCGCCTGCCTGAGCGTTCTCAGACAGCAAAAGCTCCCGGTGATTGCCGTCAACGCCCTGAG
The DNA here is from genome assembly GCF_014842915.1 of Roseibium litorale. Lineage (GTDB taxonomy): Bacteria > Pseudomonadota > Alphaproteobacteria > Rhizobiales > Stappiaceae > Roseibium > Roseibium litorale. Next base: position 78,155 of record NZ_JACYXI010000007.1, read on the forward strand.
CAAGCTTGCCATTCACCCGGACAAGACATTGGGGATCGGAGCGGCCCATCACATTGCCGAATTGAGCCTCAACACGCAGATAAACGCGGCATCCATGGGCCTGCTCAGGTATTGCCGCAGTTCCGGCAAACCAGAAATAGGCCTCAGGCTCCCCCCAGATCAGATCCGCATTCACCTCGACCCAGTTTCCCCGCGGCTCTGTCGAGGCCTGGCCGCGCTCTTCCGGCAGGGCTCTGCGGAACCGCAAGGGCACATCGTCTCCGACGCGCGTGAAAATACGCTCCTTCAACTGAGCAAGGAGGTGGTCGAGCTTTTTAAAGCGCTGCATGATTGTACTCATTGGCCGTCTGGAGACGGCCTCTTCCCTAAGTTTCAGCTGGCCTCATGAATATATTTTCACATCAGCCGCACAAGAAGTCGAATGCCTCTTGATTACAGGAGAGCCCGCAGCAGGTTCAATTTGAAAATATTTTTATGCGCGCACAGGCAACCAATTACGGCAGAGTGGCGACGCTAGCTCTGTCGATGATGCTGCACCCCAGCTCGAGCCGGTGCGCGGCCCGGTCCCCATCCGCGGCAAGGATCCGCTGCTCCAGCAGGTTCAGTGCCGCGGGGCCCATCTGTTCCAGCGGCACCCTGACAGTGCTGAGCGGAGGGACCACCAGTTCGCCAAGAGCAACGCCATCGAACCCCATGACGGAGACATCACCTGGAACCTTGAGGCCAGCAGAGGCAAGACCCCGCATGGCTCCGAAGGCGAGATTGTCCGAGGCACAGAACAACGCTGTCACGCCATCCATTCCGCCATGCTCGGATATCCATTGCCGGACCGCCCCCTCACCGAAGCGCGGCTCATACCCGCCCACCAGGAGCACTGGGGCATCTGTCATGGGCAACCCGCTGGCACGGAATGCATCGTGAAATCCGTCAAGGCGGCGATGAATGGTCGTGCGGCCCTCCCAGGTGATGTGCAAAATCTTGCGGTGTCCACGGGAAATCAGCCAGCTGGTCGCAAGCTGAGCTGCAAACCGGTTTCCAGGAGTGACGCTGTCCACCTGCATACCCTGATCTTCGCCATTGATCAGAACGGCGGGCAGTCCACCGGCACGCACACCGTTCAGAAGGTTACGATTGTCATCATTGACGATGATTACACCATCGGCCTGCACCTCTTCCGCTGCTGAGAGGACCATTTCGGCTGACAGATTCCCAGCCGCCGCATAAGGGGCAAGCCGGACACCCCTGCGCTCGCAATCGCGGCTAAGCGCGTTCAGGACGGTCCAGGAAAAGAGGTTCGTATCGTTTTCTGGCAAGGCATCGTCGTTCACCGCGAGCAGCACAGTGCGAAGCGCAGAAATCGTCGCCTTGACCTTCCGTTCCGCGAGATAGCCAAGTTCAGTCGCCGCATCCAGGACACGTGCCCGGACTTCAGGTGAAATCGACGCAGTCCCGTTGAGGACATGCGATACCGTTGAGTTGGCGACCTGCGCTACACGCGCCACGTCTTTAATGCCAACCTTTCGCCTGCCTGCTATTGCTCTCACTCCCACCCACGCACTGACGCGCCCACCAGCCACACAAACCAAAGATTTGGCAGCACCTCCGCAGTGTCAGTGAAAATCATTTCACCACCCTATCTAATTGCAGGGCCATTCTGTGAGATAACAGAACAAGAATGGCCAAAACACAACAGTTTTCTGAGAACTGAGCGTTTTGACCATTGATAGTTGTGATTAAAATATTTTCATTTGTCCGGACAGGTTCACGTCCAGCGGTTTGGCACTCCGCTCAGCACAACGATCTCGTCTGCGTGCCATCCGGCAGGCAGCGGCGCCGGACGGCTGACCGACACTGAATTCAGCTCAAGGTTTTCGACGTTACTTGCAAAGACACCCGGCATGCCGTCCGGGTAGTCCACCAGCCCGATTACCTTCCCCTCTGCATCCTTGATCCAGGCATTCGCGCGCCCGGCAGCATCCGGTGACGGCTCTAAGTCGAAGCGGGTCGGACGCACATCGTAGCGCAGCCCATTGAAGCGGCTAGGCTCCTGCCGCACGGAAACCCGGCGCAAGGCAACATTGCGGATACCTGCCGGCGCGTCGGCAACCAGGTTGATCGCGCCTTCCATCCGCCCGGTAATGTCCTCAAAGACGAGGTTCTCAACCGTGCCAGCCGGATTGGTCTTGCGCCGGTCGATACAGTTGACGGTGATCGCCTCGCCAGATCCCCAGAACCCCTCGGGTGTTTCCTCACAATCGATGTCGATGCGCTGGAAAAGCACGTTCCGGACGGCCCCGCCATCGCGGGAAAAAATGCCAAGCGCCCTGTTCGAGCGAACAATCTTGCAGTCTACAAACTGGATGTTTTCGAAGTTGCCGAAGCTCTCGGTACCCAGTTTCAGCGCACAGCTGCGGCTTTCAATGACACAGTTGGAGGCAGTGATCGAGCGGCAGATGCCTGCTGGCTGGCCATCGCTCTTGGCGCTGGTTTTCAAAACCACGCCATCGTCCGCTGTCGCGATATTGCAGGCGTTGATCGTCACATTGGTGCAGGCGTCGATGACGATGCCATCGGTGTTCGGCATTTCGCGGTCATTATCGACATGCAGGCGCTGGATCGAGATTCGGTCGGATCCGATCAGATGGATGGTCCACATCGGCGACTGGTGAACCGAGAAATCTTCCAAAGTGATGTCGGAGCAGTTTTCGAACACCAGTACGCGGGGCCGGAGAGCCGCAGGGACATGGGTGCCCATGTCCTCGATGTAACCAGTAATGAAGGCCGCGCCCTGTCCATCGATGAGCCCTTTGCCGCTGATGCGGATGCCGGAGGCATTTTGCGCCAGCAGAGCAGCCCGGTCCGAACTTTCGGCAATCACGTCCACCTTGTTGCTCTCATAGGCATCATAGGTGTCCGCGAGGCGGAGAATCGCGCCTTCCTCGAAATGCAGGTGCAAACCGGAGGGCAGCTTGAGAGCACCACAATGGTGGACTCCTGGACCGAGAACCAGAGTGGTGCCAGCTTCCGCCGCTGCATTCAGCTCGGCTTGAAGCCCGGAGGTACAATCCCCCTCGCGGCAGGAAAACACAGTTTCACGATCACGCATTGCGACGCTCCCTTCGCAGTCGGGGCAGTTGAAAGATGTCAGGACAATTCCGGCATGGGCAGACCGCCCACCGTCAGGTTTTCTTGACAGAGCAAGATTTAGCTGCCAAGTCAATTCGTCAGTTTATCGAACTAATTATTCCCAGACCGTGATCATGCCCAACGACAGATATCTGCCTCTCGAAAACGCGTTTCCCGCAACGAGTAAAAACGGCGGAAAACCAGGCTTATCGGTTGGCATCGACCTGGGCGGCACCAAGATCAATGCCATGGTTGTGGACAATCACGGCAAAATCCTCGCCAGGGTCAACGAGCCAACCGCCCACGGCCCGGATGCGCCCGTCCTTGATCAGCTTTCGCGCGTCGTGACCAGTCTAGCAAACCAGGCTGGCGCTTCTTCTGAAGACGTCCGCACGGTGGCTATCGGAATACCTGCTGCCATTTCCCCCCAGACGGGCCTGGCCTCCCTTTCCCCAAACCTCTACCTGCCGGAGGATATTCCACTCGCCGAACTTCTGGGCGAGAGGCTGCCGCTGACATGCATTCTCGTTGAGAACGACGTCAATCTTGCGGCCTATGGGGAAGCCAGTGCCATGGAGGCTCCCGATGGCGAGCCGGTTGTCTTCCTGTCTTTCGGAACAGGCGTCGGAATGGGGCTCGTGATAGGCAAGAACTTGATCCGCGGCGCTTTCGGACGAGGCGGCGAGATTGCCTATCTGCCTCTTGGCCCTTCTCCGCACGAAAAGGCTCCTGGGTCGCAGAATGGCATCTTCGAAGACATCGTCGGCACGCCTGGTATCCGCGCAACCTATTGCCGGGAAGGCGAAACCGTCGCCGATCTGTTTCAGCGGGCAGAAGCAGGTGAGGCTGACGCAGTTGCGGCGATCGACGGCGTGGCGCGCGAAGCCTCGGCAGGCGTTGGCGCCATTCAGAGTCTCTTAGACCCCATGGCTATCGTGATTGGCGGCGGAATCGGCAGCCAGCCGAGGTTTCAGAAGGCACTTGCCCGGCACGTGGACTCCCTGCTGCCCTTCCCCTGCGCGCTGCAGCCCAGCCGCTTTGGCGCAGAAGCCGGCGTGATCGGCGCAGCCCTGTTTGCCCTCCGGCACACCTGAAACCGCCTGTTCTTCATGAACGGAAGTTCAAAGTGAAAACTTTGGGAGCCAGTCAACGGCCGGGCCTTCTGACCGGAGCCGGTTCTGAATGGCTTGATGCGTCTGGTGCGCTCACGCCAGCTTACTAGGCGAGAAGCTGAGCAGCGGCCCGGTCCAATACCCAATGGACGTGAGCGTGGCTCATCAGCGCCGAAGCCGGACAGGTGGCGTCAAAACACCCCGAAAGGGCCTTGGCCACCGCTTCTGCCTTAGCTTCGCCCGTCGCCAGGACGACGATCGTCCTGGCAGACAGAATAGTCGCGATCCCCATTGTCAGAGCTTGAGAAGGCACAGCCTCTCCACTGAAGAAACTCTTGTTTGCTTCCTGTGTCGACGGATGGAGATCCACCAGTCTGGTGCGGCTTTCCAAATCAGAACCCGGCTCGTTGAAACCGATGTGCCCGTTCCGGCCAATGCCCAGAAGCTGCAAGTCAACCGGGCCCCGTTCCGCAATCAGTGCCTCGTACCTGTCAGCTTCCGCGGTCAGATCGGAAGCTGTGCCATCGGGAAGGAAGCAACGGTTCTTATCGATGTCCGTATGATCAAACAGAAGCGCATTCATGGTGCCGCGATAGGATCCCGGATGGCTGGCCGTCAGCCCGGCATATTCATCCAGGTTGAAAGTCGTGACTTGGGAAAGGCTGAGCGCTCCAGACCGGACAGAGCTGACCAGATCCGCATAGACCGACTCCATGGTCGCCCCGGTTGCCAGCCCCAGAACGGAGCCAGGTTTGCTGCGCACTTGAGCCCGAACCAGCTCCGCCACATGGCCGGCAGCGGAGGCTGCGGTTTCATGCAAGCTGACGGGAACAGAGGAATTACCGGATACGGCTTCAGCCCGGATTGCTGACGTTTTGGCCACTTCTCATTCCCCGCAGCATGTCCTCCGGCAACACAGCCGGTCATTCATCTGATGAGATAGAAGGAGAAAATTAATTCGTCAAGTTTCCGAACTTAAAGCATTTCAATAAGGGTCTTGCTTGCCGCTTCAGCCTTTCAACAGGCGGAGCACCTGGCCAGGATCAATCGGCAGGGACGGGAGGCAGGCGCAGTTGACTGGGAAGATCTTGCGGAGAAAACAAGCGGTTGTGCATCAGGTTCAGGGCAACGGCCACAGCACCGATCAAGGGCGCTTTTAACTCGAGCTGGCTGCGTTCAAGATGGATCTGCCGCCGGGTGATTGAGGGCAAGAGCGCCTGGATCTGCTCCAGCAATCCGGGTACAAGACCGATGAAACCACCAAGCACGACCCGCTCCGGATCAAACAGCGCATCGATGGAAACCACAGAGAGCGCTGCAAGCCGGGCGGTTTCCTGAAGAACCTGGGCGGCGGCCCCGTCATCTTCGGCACGCCTCAGAATGTCGTCCGCGGCCAGTCCGCTCACTCCTCCAGCAAGTTCATCATACCGCTCGACGATCCCCCGGGCTCCCAGAACGCATTCGAGTGCGCCACGCTCCAGGCTTGCACTGGCCTCCGGATCGCCGCCAAACGGCAGGTAGGCCAGCTCTCCTGCGGCTCCATGCGCTCCGCGGATCAGACGGCCTCCCGCCATGAGGCCAAGCCCAATTCCGGTTCCCAGCGACACAAAGGCACATGTTTCCAGCCCGGCCGCGCACCCGCGCCAGGCCTCGCCCAGCATGGCGGCATTGATGTCGTTCTCGACACAGACCTCGCATCCGAGCACCTCCTGCAGACGCCCCGCGACATCAAGGCTTTCCGAAGGATCCATATCGGGCGCAAGGGTCAACCGTCCACTAACAGGGTCCGCAACGCCGGGCATTGCCACGGCCGCCAGCAACAACCTCTCGCCCGGAATGCCCTCGCCGGCAAGGCAGCTGACGACGATCCGCCCTGCCCTTTCGACAAGATCTGCTCCCGAGCCCGCCGCAGCTTCCTCCCGCTCCAGGCGGATGGCGCCTGTCACATCCACAAGCGCAACCCGGATCAGCCCGCTGCCGATCTCAATTCCGGCGGCATAGCCGCGTTCGCCGGCAAATTCATAAGTGACCGCGCTCCGTCCCACGCGCCCGCTTTCAATGCCCTTGATCCGGACCCAGCCATCTTCTTCCAGAAGCCGGATGACTTCGGACATGGTCTGTTTGGAAAGGCCTGTCTTCTTCGCCAGCGTTGCCCGGGAGGTTGGCCCTTCCTGCAAGAGCACATCCACTGCGGCACGCACTGAAATCTGCCGGAGAACCGGATAGGGAGTGCCGGAAATTGTCATGCAGCCAACCTTTTGCGGACAGAGCGTTTTCCACTTGTCCGGAATCCAGGTTGTTCTTGCAAGCTCTGAACGCAAAAGCGCCGGGGGGCCGTAGCGGAAACCTGGGGGAAGACGCCTTGCCGGCAAAATCCAGCGCCCCCGTAAAGGCAGTGTCTTGGCGATGCCCACGCAGCTTCAAGAGCCACACGCTTCGCAGACCTGCGTCAAAGCAAGTCTTTACGCCTGAAAGACAAAACCTGTCAGACATTACATTCTTTGAATTTACGTATGAAGATAAATGGCGCGCCCGAAGAGATTCGAACTCCTGACCCCCAGATTCGTAGTCTGGTGCTCTATCCAGCTGAGCTACGGGCGCGCAATACCTTGGCGGCAACCGCTTGAGACCATGTGATCTCTACGAAGATTGCCTGAGGCATCCGTGCGGGGCGCGTTGTTTGCACCCCCGGAATGGGCGCATCTCTACTGCCCTCCCCGGACGATTGCAAGAGCGGTTTTCGTTTTTTTTGGCAAGAAAGCTCCGGAAGGTAAAAAACCCTAGAAAACAACGGCTTTCACGCCTGTTGATAACCACCGGCCCGCTGCTTGAGTTTTGTTTGCCGGAAAACAGCCCATTAAACAGCCTCGCGGTCAGGCAGCTCGATGCGGAAGCAGGCACCGGCTCCCCCCTCCTCAAGCCGGATGCTGCCGCCATGCGCGCGCACGAGTTCGGCTGCGATCGCAAGACCGAGACCTGTGCCGCCTGTCTTGGAGCGGCTCTGGAAGGCCTTGAAAAGGGTCTTGCGCACCGCCGGGGGAATCCCAGGCCCCGTATCCGACACCCTCAACCAGACGCCCGAGGGGCCACGATCAGCTTCAAGGACAATCCTGCGGACAAGCGTGCCATCCCGTTCGGCATCCAGCACCTGCATAGAGTTCCGGCACAAATTGAGCAGCACCCGGAAAAGCTGCTCCGGGTCCGCATCCACCTCCAGCCCCTCCGGGATCTGGTTATCGAACAGGATGGTGGCGTGTTCGTTGAGGCCAAGCACATCGCAAATGTCATCGCCGACACGCCGCAGGGCCAGCAGGCGGCGTTTGGGAGGCTCCTCGCTGGCCTTGCCATAGGCCATCACCGCCTGAGTGTAGGCAACGGCGCGGTCGAGTGTCGCAAGGATTTTCGGCGCCAGCCGGGTCACGGTGGGATCCGGCACATGTTCCAGACGTTCCAGGAACAGCTGCGCAGAAGCCAGCAGGTTCCGCAGGTCATGATTGATCTTCGAAACAGCCAGCCCAAGATCCGCCAGGTGCTGCTTCTGCTGGAGTGCGCGGTTCAGCGCCAGCTGCATGGCCGCCAGCTGCGCTTCCGCGTCTCCCAGCTCATCATTGCGCGGCGAGAGCCTGACGATGCGCGAGGCATCCTCCGGGTCTTCTGCGAAATGCACCATCGACCGGGTCAGCCGCTGTAACGGCCGGACAAAAAGCGCCCGGAGACTGAGGTAGACAAGCGATGCCGTGACGATGGAAATGACGAGCGACAATCCCAGAATGCGTACGGAAAAAGACAGCATGTCGCTTTTGAGAAGCCCGGCAGGCAGAACGATATCGACTTTCATCGAAGTTCCCATGGAGCCTGCTCCGATCACCCGCATCAGGGCATCCGGCGGCGCGAAAAGCGTCTCAAAGCTCTCCATGATTGCCCGCCAGGGCGTCATTTCCCCCATATCGACCACAAAGCTGATATCCGGAGGCTTCTCGCTCATGGCGATGAGCGACCGTCGGCTTCCCTGGTCGATAGAGATAGCGACTGCCCCGGTGGTGCGCAGAAGCTCCTCCTGCAGACGCGGAGCGATCGTGTTCGTTTCGCTGAGAACGGCGGCGGCAACCCCTGCCGTGGTCAGTCTGTCCCTCAGCCAGTTGTTCCGGAAATTGGCGACCGACGGAACATAGATAAAAATCTCAGACAACATGATGAAGGCGATCGTGAGGAACAGCAGCTTTCCTGACAGGCCGCCCAATCGCCGTCCCTGTTTCTGGGCATGCCCGGGAGCAACCTGAGGCTCCAGATAGGCTTGCCCGGAGGCTGGAGAGTCACTCCCTCCGGTGGGAAGTTCAACATGCTTCATTCTGAATCACTTTCAGCCGGTCAGCCGAACAACCGTAAAAAGGCCAGCAAGCGCCGGACCCACAGACGCCGGGGAACATCCGCATAATAGGACAAGGCCGCGCGCCGGATCAGCTCGCCCAGCGTTGGATAAGGTGTCACGAACCCGGCCAGGTCCCGCATTGTCATTTTTGCAAAAATCGCCAAAGAAAGCGAATTTATCAGCTCCCCAGCCTGCGCACCGGCAATTTCCGCCCCGATCAGCCGTCCACCAGGCCCCGCAATCAGCTTCAGACGCCCGGTGGTCAGGTTCTCCGTCACCGCACGGTCATTGCCGCTGTAGCTGGCAGAAACCACCCGGACACGCGCACCATACTTCTTGCGGGCTTCCTCCTCGCTGAGGCCGGCATGCCCCAGTTCGGGCGCAGTATAGAGAACCCTCGGCAGACCGGAAGAAGACGCCTTTACCGGCAGCCGGAACAGCGCCGAGCGGATGACAAGCCCCGCCTGATAGTTCGCCGCATGAGTGAATTGCGGCCCGCCCGTGACATCACCGATCGCATAGACCCGGCGGTTGGAGGTCCTCAGCCCGTCATCGATATGAATTCCACCCGGCCCATAACGGATACCCGCCTTCTCCAGCCCCAGGCCCTCCACCGAGGGACGGCGGCCGGTTGCGACGAGCAAATGGCTGCCTGACAGGGTTTCGACATCCCGACCGTCCTGCAGGAGGCTGACGGCGATCTCCACGCCGGAGGAGGTCACACCGGTCACACAGGTGTTCTCGCGAATAACCACCCCTTCCTTGCGCAGCGCATCCAGCACGATGGCAGCCATCTCCGGATCTTCCCGGCCCAGGGCCTTGCCCGCCTCAAGGACTGTAACGCGGCTCCCGAGGCGCCGGTGAGCCTGCGCCATCTCGATGCCAATGGCCCCACCACCCAGAACGATCAAATGATCCGGCAGGCGATCGAGGCCGAACAGGGTCTCATTTGTCACGTAGGGAACGCTCTCCAGCCCGGGAATAGCCGGGATGGCAGGTCTTGAGCCGGTTGCGATTACGAACCGTCTGGCGCGAATGTCCACATCACCGGCTCTGACGCAGTGTGCCGACACAAACTCCGCCGCGCTCCGCAGCACGGTCACGCCAAGCTCCTCAAACCGGCTGGCGGAATCATGCGGCGCAATCGCCTCGATCGCCCGGCGGACATTCTTCTGCGCTTCTGAAAAGGCAACTGGCCGCAAAACGGCCTCCCTGGCCGCGGACAAGAGGGCCTTTGAGGGCACACAACCGTGGTTCAGGCAGTCGCCCCCCATCTCACCCTTTTCGATCAGGACAACTTCAACGCCAAATGCTGCGGCTGCGGCAGCAACCGAAAGCCCTGCACTGCCTGCTCCTATGACGCATATATCTGGTGTGACGGTTCCTGACATGATGGACCTATGACGATGGCGTCTCTGAGAAATAACTGGGAGTGGCGTCAGGCTTTCTGACGGCTCTTGCGGCGCAAGAACCGGACAAGGATAGGGATCAGCGCCGCAATCCCCAGAGCAAAGAACGCCGCCAGAAGCTGCGGCGTGATGAGCGCTTCCAGCTCCACCGTACAAGCGCCTGACACTGTGCAGCCGGGACTGGCCAATTCCTGAGCCTCGATCACACTGCCAAGACCGGAGCCGATCACCGAGAAGGCAAACGTGCCGGGCAGAATTCCGAGGATGGTCGTCCACAGGTAGACATTAAAACGGATGCCGAGAAGAGCGGGCGCGATGTTCACCAGCCAGAAGGGAAAGACGGGCGTCAGCCTCAGAAACAGGAGGTAACTCGCTGCACTTTCCCGGAAACCACCCGCAAGCCGCGTGAGAAACGGACCTGCCCGGCGCGCGAACACGGCGCCAAGAGAACTGCGTGCAACCAGAAAAACGGCGAGAGCGCCGAATGTCGCCCCCAAAAGGGCCGCAAGCCCTCCCCAGATCCAGCCAAAAAGAAACCCTCCGGTAATCGTCAAGATCGAAGCGCCCGGAATCGAAAGCGCGACAATCAGCGTGTAGAGAATCATATAGCCGGACAGCATCGCCGCCCAATGTTCAGAGACATAAGTCTGCAGCTGGTTCTGCCGTTGGATCACCCAGGCAAGCTCCAGGTAGCGGTTCAAGCCAAACGCCCAGAAGGCAACTGCCACGAGGACAAGAAGACCTGCCGGAATCCAGCGTTTCCGACCACTCCTGCCGCTCAACTCCGGTTCCCTGAATTCAGACTGGAGAGACGTATTTTCCACTGATCCTGCCAGCCTTTTCTTGTGCGCCTTGGCGCGATCCAACCTCCGGATTGGAGGTTCAGCAACACGCCCACCGGTTCCGATGAGTGGCTCTATAAAGCCAGCTAAGGCCAGACAGCTGTCACAGACAAGTGACACTTCGGTGAGATAAACCGTGTTCAGGCCTGTGATTGAGCGCAGAGAATGTACTTAATTGCAGCGCTGCGCGTTGACTTGCTCCGGACTCATCCGTATAAGCGCCTCCGACTGGGACATGCATTCGGAACAACGCTCCTGTCTTGGGCGCGCCACATGGCGCTTCGAGTGCTTCCTCCAAGAACATTGAAAAACAAGGGCCGCGCTGTTCGCGCGGGGAAGAACAATGAAGCGTACGTATCAACCGAGCCGTCTTGTCCGCAAGCGCCGTCACGGCTTCCGTTCGCGCATGGCGACGAAGAATGGCCGTCTGGTTCTCGCTCGCCGCCGGGCAAAGGGCCGCAAGCGCCTGAGCGCCTAAGCGGGCCAGCGCATGCGGCTTTGTCGGTGATGACTGTCAAGGACACCCAGCAAACGCCGCCGCACATGAACACTCTTAAAAAGCGCTCCGAGTTCCTAGCCGTCGCCAAAGGTGGACGGGTGGGCCGGTGCGCTTTTGTGTTACAGGGGCTGAAGCGTGATGGCAGCGAGCCGCCGCGCATTGGCTTCACGGTCACAAAGAAGACCGGGAATTCGGCTGTGCGCAGCCGGATCAAGCGCCGGCTTCGGGCAGCCGTTGCCGCCCTTGCCCCAGAAGACATCCCGATCCAGGCAGATTTTGTTCTCGTGGCCCGCGAAGCCGCGTTGACTGCACCCTTTGAAAATCTGATATCGGACCTTAAATCCGGACTTCCGCTCTCGCTCGACCCGAAGTCCGCACAGCGCCACAGGTCTTCACGCAAGCCGAAAGGCACGCGCGGAGGCGGACACGCGCCGAGCAGAAAACAGGGGTAATCCAGTTGTTCTCGGAAAATCGCAATATGATCCTGGCGATCGTCCTGTCCCTGGCAGTTCTGCTAGGCTGGCAATATTTCGTTGCCAAGCCACAGCTCGAACGCCAGCAGGCCGAATTGCAGGCCCAGCAGCAAACAGCTCAGCAGACAGCCGATGCGACAGTGCCGTCGCCTGCGGGCACACCGGCAGCTCCCGGCAATACTTCCGCGCCGGCAGCAGTAGCCGCAGCTGTGACGCTGACCCGCGACCAGGCCATTGCCGCAAGCCCGCGCATCACCATCGACACACCGCGTGTTGTCGGCTCTCTCAACCTGACCGGCGGCCGCATCGACGACCTGCGCCTCAAGGATTACAGGGAGACCGTGGAGAAGGACAGCCCGCTCGTCGAGCTGCTGTCGCCCAAAGGCAGCCCCCATCCCTACTATGCCGACTACGGCTGGGTTGCGGATCCGGGCGCCAAGGTGGCTCTTCCGGATGGCAACACGGTCTGGACGGTGGATGGCAACGACAAGCTGACCCCGGAGACCCCTGTCGTTCTGAGTTTCGACAACGGTGAAGGCCTGACCTTCAAGCGGACCATCTCGATCGACAAGGACTACATGTTCACGGTCGAGCAGTCTGTCGACAACAGCACCGGGACCCCGGTCACGCTCTATCCCTACGGCCTGATCGCCCGCACCGGCATGCCGGATCACAAGAGCTTCTATATTCTGCATGAAGGTCTGCTCGGCGTCTTCGGTGAAGCTGGCCTGCAGGAAGTGAAGTACAAGGATTTGGAAAAGGAAAAGCAGATCCGCCCGGCACGGGTTGATCAGGGCTGGCTCGGCATCACCGACAAGTACTGGGCCACCACGCTGATCCCGGCTCCAGGAACCAGCTTCCAGCCAAGCTTCTCCTATTCGGATGCCTCGAAGAACTTCCAGGCCGATTATCTTGGTGACGCGGTTGAAGTGCCCGCCAACGGTTCCGGCAAGGCTTCGTCCTATCTCTTTGCCGGCGCGAAGCAGAAGGCCGTTCTCGACCATTACGAAGAAACCATCGGCGTCCAGAAGTTCAACCTGCTTATTGACTGGGGCTGGTTCTACTTCCTGACCAAGCCGATGTTCTGGACCATTGATCACCTGTATCACCTGGTCGGCAACTTCGGCATCGCCATCCTGCTGGTGACCGTCCTCGTGAAGGCCATCTTCTTCCCGCTGGCCAACAAGTCCTACGTCTCCATGAGCAAGATGAAGCTTGTGCAGCCGCAGATGACGGAAATCCGCGAGCGCTATGCGGATGACCGGGCCAAGCAGCAGCAGGCCCTGATGGAGCTCTACAAGAAGGAAAAGATCAATCCGCTGGCAGGCTGTCTGCCGGTCGTGGTCCAGATCCCGGTCTTCTTCTCGCTCTACAAGGTTCTGTTCGTCACCATCGAAATGCGGCACGCACCGTTCTTCGGCTGGATCCACGACCTTAGTGCCCCGGATCCCACGACGATCTTCAACCTCTTCGGCCTGATCCCCTGGGATCCGCCGCAGATGCTGATGCTCGGCGTCTGGCCGCTGATCATGGGTGTGACCATGTTCGTGCAGATGAAGATGAACCCGGCTCCGCCGGATCCGACCCAGCAGATGATCTTCACCTGGATGCCCGTGATCTTCACCTTCATGCTGGCGTCGTTCCCGGCAGGTCTCGTGATCTACTGGGCCTGGAACAACACCCTCTCGGTGACCCAGCAGTACATCATCATGCGCCGCCAGGGCGTGAAGGTGGAGCTGCTGGACAACCTGAAAGCCACATTCAAGCGAAAGCCCGCCGAAGCCGGCAAATAACGGCTGAAGCGCAAGGCAAACGCTGCTAAAAGAAAAGGGCTCCCGATGACGGAGCCCTTTTTGCATTCCCCGGCACAGGAACCGCAGGCCAATGATCCACTAAGCTCAGCCCCGTTCAGCAAGGTGACACCACCCGCTACGGGTCGTCAGCGCAACGGCGCTGCCCCTCCCCCTTGCAACATCTGATCTTAGGAGGCCCCATGCACGGCCCGGACCCGAATGCGCGCTACCCGTTTCCAGGCGCGGCGCACACCGTCTTCATCAAAAACGTGATCACCGGACCCAATATCGAGGCTGGAGATTACAGCTATTTCCATGACTTCGAAGAGGCGGACAGATTTCAGGAAAAATGTGTCCGCTATCATTTCGACTTCATTGGTGACAGGCTCATCATCGGAAAGTTCTGCGCCATCGCCTCCGGGGTGCAGTTCATCATGAACGGCGCCAATCACGCGATGGACGGGGTGAGCACCTACCCCTTCAGCATCTTCCAGAACGGCTGGGAAAAAGGCTTCGACCCCGCGAGTTTCTCCAAGGCAATTCGTGGCGACACTATCGTCGGCAACGACGTTTGGATCGGCAATGGCGCGACCATCCTGCCAGGCATCCGGATCGGCCATGGGGCGATCATCGGGGCAAAGTCCGTTGTCGCCACGGATGTGCCCGATTATGCGGTTGTTGGAGGCAATCCTGCCAAGCAGATCCGGTCAAGGTTCGCTCCGGATGAGGTTAAACGGCTTCTGGAGCTTGCCTGGTGGGACTGGCCAGCGGACAAGATAACCCGTGCTCTGCCGGCTCTTCGCGGCGGCGGCATCGACGCTCTTGAGGAAATCGCTGCCAGAGAGCCATGAAACCAGGCCGTCCGGTACCTGCTGCTACTCGACGGGAGCGTTTTTGCCCGCTAGAAGTCCTCCCATGAGCGACGATGCAAAATTCTCCGCGGAACAGCTGGAAGCCGGACGGCTGCTGTTCGCAAAGCCCTGGACCTTCCGCACAAGCGTAGCGGACATGGCCAACCTGCCTGCGATCGGCAACACCGAAATCGCCTTCGCGGGACGGTCCAACGTGGGCAAGTCCAGCCTGATCAACGCCCTGACCGGGCGCAAGGATCTGGCGCGCACATCCAGCACCCCTGGCCGGACCCAGATGCTGAATTTCTTTGCGGCCGACGACACGCCCCTGACCATCGTCGACATGCCCGGCTACGGCTATGCGCAGGCGCCCAAGGAACTGGTCGACTCGTGGACAAAGCTCGTCTTCTCCTACCTGCGCGGCCGCCCGACACTGCGCCGTGTCTTCCTGCTGATCGACAGCCGCCATGGTCTGAAGGCCAATGATCTGGAAGCCATGGCGCTTCTGGACAAGGCCGCTGTGATCTATCAGGTGGTGCTCACCAAGTCCGACAAGATCAAGCCGCCTGCTCTGGTCAAGCTGATGGATGAAACCGCCGCAAAGCTGATCAAACGCCCGGCTGCCTATCCCGAGATTCTCGCCACGTCCTCCGAAAAGGGACACGGCATGGCCGAGCTGAAAGCTGAAATTCATCAGCTCGTCACCAACTGACGATACGCAGCCGCCGATTGAGTGCCGCTTCAAAACCGGCTATCAAGCGAAACTCTGTTTACTCCAGTCACAGCGAGTTCACCTGCCCCATGACCACGACTGAAGAACTCAACCGCGCCCACATCATTGCCCAGGCCCTGCCCTACATGCAGCGCTACGACAACCGGACCGTGGTGGTGAAATACGGCGGTCATGCAATGGGCGATCCGGAACTGGGTAAGGCTTTCGCGCGGGACATCACCCTGCTGCGCCAGTCCGGTGTCCAGCCGGTGGTGGTTCATGGTGGCGGCCCGCAGATTGGCAGCATGCTGACCCGTCTCGGCATCGTGAGCGAGTTCCAGGGCGGCCTGCGCGTGACCGACAAGGCCACCGTTGAGATTGTCGAGATGGTTTTGGCCGGATCGATCAACAAGGAAATCGTCCAGACGATCAACGCCGAAGGCGGCCGTGCGGTCGGCCTGTGCGGCAAGGACGGCAACATGGTGACAGCTGAGAAGCTGCGCCGCACGTCCATTGATCCGGATTCCAACATCGAGAAGGTCATCGATCTCGGCTTCGTCGGCGAACCTGCAACGGTCAACCCAACCGTTCTGAAGCTGGTGCTCAAGGAAGACCTGATTCCGGTCATAGCACCGGTTGCCCCAGGTGTTGACGGCGAGACCTACAACGTCAATGCCGACACCTTCGCTGGCGCCATTGCCGGATCGCTCAATGCAAAGCGTCTTCTGTTCCTCACGGACGTTCCGGGTGTTCTGGACAAGGATGGCAAGCTGATCAAGCAGCTGACCGTTGCCCGCGCCAAGGAGCTGATCAACGACGGCACCATCTCCGGCGGCATGATCCCGAAGGTGGAAACCTGCTTCGAGGCTCTGGAGCAAGGTGTCGAGGGCGTCGTCATCCTGAACGGCAAGGTGCCTCACGCGGTGCTTCTCGAACTGTTCACCGACGGTGGCGCGGGGACGTTGATCAGACCGTGACAGGCAAGAAAACTCTTCCGGCAGAAGGTCAGCACGCTCACCGCCGGGACCTGCGTGTCTTTCATGGGGTCGAAGCCTGGGTCTTCGACCTCGACAACACCCTCTATCCGGCAGACGCGGATCTTTTCACGCAGATCAATGACCAGATCGCGTCCTATGTGGCACGTCTGCTCGGCATTGGGCATGACGAAGCCCAGATCCGCCAGAAAGCCTACTATCATGAGTATGGCACCACGCTGCGCGGGCTGATGGTCGAACACAAGATCGACCCGGACGAGTTTCTCCGCCACGCCCATGACATCGACTATTCGGCATTGAAGCCGAATCCGGAACTGCGTGAGGCCATTGCAGCCTTGCCGGGCAAGAAGTTCATCTTCACCAACGGTGACCGCCCCCACGCGGAACGCACAGCTGAAGCGCTCGGCATCACTGGAGAATTCGAGGATATCTTCGACATCGTCGCGGCCGATCTTCTGCCCAAGCCGAACCTTGCAACCTATGAGCTATTCGTTCAACGCACCGGTATCTCCCCGGTCCGGGCCGCCATGTTCGAGGATCTTCCGAAAAACCTGGATGCACCGCACAAGCTCGGCATGCAAACCGTCCTGATCGTGCCGCCCGGCACACGTGACGTCTTCCGCGAAGAGTGGGACCTGGAGGCCGACGGCACCAAGCATGTGGACTTCGTGACCGAGGATCTGGCCGGTTTCCTGAAGGCGGTTGGTGGAGCACTCCGCAATCTCGACGCCCATTAACGGAGGCGCTGCCGCGGGATGATCAAGATGAATCCGATCATTCAACGGCTGGGCCGCCCTGCCCATGCGGCTTCCCGGACCGAGCGCCTGTTGCATGCCAGCCTTCCGCGCGTCTACCGCATGCTCGGCAAGGGTCTTCTTGCCCGGGCTGTCGCTGAGTTCCTGGCCTTCGGCGTCAAACAGGCCTATGCCTGCATCTACGGCGGCCTGCTTCTCGCGTTGATTCTTGGCACCCGGTTCCTGTATCCCGCCGACGCCTTCCTCACCCGTTACGACTTCCTGTTCCTCTCAGCCGTCGGCATCCAGATCTGGCTGCTGGCGGCGAAGTTCGAGACACTGGACGAGGCGAAGGTGATTATCATCTTCCACATCGTCGGCACCGCGATGGAGGTCTTCAAGACACACGCCGGGTCCTGGGTTTACCCGGAAGACAGCTTCTTCCGTATTGGCGGTGTCCCGCTCTTCACAGGCTTCATGTATGCCGCAGTCGGCAGTTATCTTGCCCGCGTCAGCCGCATCTTCGATTTCGGTTACACACGATATCCACCGCTCTGGAGCACCTGGCTCTTCGCAGCAGCCATCTATGTGAATTTCTTCTCCCATCACTTCATCATCGATCTCCGGATCGGACTGTTCGCGCTGCTGTTCCTGCTCTATGGCCGGACCTGGGTTCATTATTCGGTCTACCGCTACCGGCACCGGATGCCCCTGGTTCTGGGTTTCTTCCTGGTCGGGCTGTTCATCTGGCTGGCGGAGAACATCGGCACCTTCGCAAATGCCTGGCGCTATCCCGGCCAGGAGCATGGCTGGCAACTGGTGTCGCTCGCAAAACTCAATGCCTGGGTTCTGCTGATGATCATTTCCTTCGTGCTGGTCACCCTGGTCAGCCCACCGGAAAACGAGGCCAAACGGCAGAAGAACAAAGCGTGAGCCGCCGCCCGCTCTGGACGGGCGCCAAGCTTGGATCTATTGATTGAAACTCAACTGTTTCAAGAGATCCTCATGGCTTCCCTGCGTGCCCTTCATGCCTTTTCCCTGCTGGCCCGCCATGGCCGCGCGGCTCAGGCAGCCGAAGAGCTTGGCGTCTCTCCATCCGCCCTCTCCCATCTGATGCGCAAGCTGGAGAGCGAGCTGGGCACCACGCTTGTCCTGCGCGATGGCCGAGGTCTGACCCTGACCGAAGAAGGACAACGGCTTGCCATCGGGATTGGCGATGCCTTCGAGCGGATCGATGATGCGGTGGACAGTTTCCGCCGCAGAGGCCGCACAGAGCTGCGCATCAGCACAGTGTCCACCTTCGCCACCCGCTGGCTGATCCCGCGCCTGCCTGAATTTCAGGCCCGCCAGCCGGATGTCGAGATCCTTTTGTCCGCCTCAACCCGCGTGATTGATCTGGAGCGGGAGAACTACGACTGCGCCATCCGGCTCGGCAAAGGCAACTGGACGGGTGTTGACCGGTCTTTGCTGTGGCAGGAGCATCTTGCCGTCGCCCTTGCCCCCAAGCTGCTGCCGGACAGCGGAGGCGATGTCCAGCCCGCCCTGTCACGTCTGCGCTTGCTGCATAGTGCCAGCCGCCGTGGCGACTGGCCGCTCTGGCTGCAGAAGACCGGCCTCACCCATGCGGATGCGGCTTCCGGCACCGTTCTGGAAAGCCGCGACCTTGCCATTCAGGCGGCAGTTGCCGGAATGGGCGCCTTGGTGATTGACCGGCGCTTTGTCGAAAAGGAAATCGGTGCGGGCCATCTGGTCATGCCGGACTGGCCGGTGCTGGAGCTGGAAACCGGCTACTGGTTTGTCCGCTCGCCCAACCGGCCCATTTCCCGGCCCGTCGCCGCCTTCCGTGACTGGCTGCAGGAGACCGCCGCTAGCCCCATAGAATGAGGCTTAGGACGGCACCGATGATCAGAACACAGCCAGCAACCTCCGTGCGGGAGACATGTTCGCGGAAATAGAGCCAGGAGGCTGCGAAGGTGAAGACCAGCTCAATTTGGGCAAGCGCACGGACATAGGCCACCTGCTGCAAGGTCATGGCGGTGAACCAGCCGACGGACCCGGCGATACCTGCAAGACCAATCCAGACCGCAACACGCCAGTGCCGGACACAGGCCAAAAGCTGATCAGGCGTCCTCAGCCCCATCCAGAGCGCCATGACGAGGGTCTGGAACAGGGTGACGCAGGCAAGGGCAAAACCGGCCCGCATGGCAACCGCTCCGCCATCAAGCGACAGGGTTGCCGCCCGGTAGAAAGCGGCAGATCCTCCAAACAAGGCAGCGGATGCCAGACCTATCAGAGCAGGCCTGCCGATCAGGGCTGCCCCCACGGCCTTAGCAGTCAAAGGCGTACGCGCGACCGAGATCACAATCACGCCGATCACACCCACCAGAATCGATAGACCTGCAACGACACTCAAGTGCTCCCCCAGAATGAGGAAACCGAACAGGGCCGCCTGCACAGGCTCTGTCTTGGAATAGGCCGTTCCAACCGCGAAGTTCCGGTAGGAAAAGAGGTGAACCAGCAGGAAGGTCGCTGCAATCTGGGCCAGACCACCAACCGCGCCATTCAGAGCCGCAGCCAAGCTCAAGCCGGGAAAAGCCAGGCCAAAACCGAAATGCAGC
The DNA here is from genome assembly GCF_014842915.1 of Roseibium litorale. Classification (GTDB taxonomy): domain Bacteria; phylum Pseudomonadota; class Alphaproteobacteria; order Rhizobiales; family Stappiaceae; genus Roseibium; species Roseibium litorale. Next base: position 97,688 of record NZ_JACYXI010000007.1, read on the forward strand.
ACAGCCACATAGATCACCGCAAAGGGAAAACCATAGCTGAACCGGACAAAGGTTGCCGCGGTCGTGCCGAAGGCGCCCTTCATCTTGTTCTGCATCGCAGAGCGGAGATTCTGGCAGAAGGCCGCAAAAAGCGTGATCGGGATCCAAAGTTCCATCAAGGCCTCCACTCTGCCTCACGCGGATATCTCAAGCGTTCCTTGCCCGATACCACGGGGGAGCGGGCAGCAGGCGGGACATAAACTCAACGATGCTTGACGTTGCCACTGAAGGTTGGCTTGACAGCGAAGCGCGCGGACGCTTAGGTCCGGTCCACATTCATGCCAACAAGCCTCGCAGGAGACTTTCCCGTCCATGACCACAGACCTCGCTCAACTGGCCTCGACCATCGACGCCGCCTTTGACGACCGCGCAAACATCGACATCAATACCCAGGGCGACGTTCGTGATGCCGTTGAAAAAGCGCTGACCCTCATGGATGAGGGCACCCTGCGCGTTGCGGAAAAGAAAGACGGTGACTGGGTCGTCAATCAATGGGCCAAGAAAGCAGTTCTGCTGTCGTTCCGCCTGAACGACATGGAGGTGGTGAAGGGCGGTCCGGGTGCTTCTACATGGTGGGACAAGGTGCCGTCCAAGTTCGAAGGCTGGGGCGAAAACCAGTTCCGTGCAGCAGGCTTCCGCGCTGTTCCGAACGCCGTTGTCCGGCGCTCCGCCTTCATCTCCAAGGGCGCCGTGCTGATGCCGTCCTTCGTCAATCTTGGTGCCTATGTCGGCGAAAACACCATGGTCGACACCTGGGCAACTGTCGGATCCTGTGCGCAGATCGGCGCGAATGTGCATCTGTCCGGCGGCGTCGGCATCGGCGGCGTTCTGGAGCCGCTTCAGGCTGGCCCGACCATCATTGAAGACAACTGCTTCATCGGTGCCCGCTCGGAAGTCGTGGAAGGCTGCATCGTGCGCGAAGGCGCCGTTCTCGGCATGGGCGTCTTCATCGGCAAGTCCACGAAGATCGTTGACCGGGCAACCGGCGAGATCATGTATGGCGAAGTTCCGCCCTACTCCGTGGTGGTTGCAGGCACTCTTCCGGGCAAGCCTCTGCCGAACGGCGAACCGGGCCCGAGCCTCTATTGCGCTGTCATCGTCAAGCGCGTCGATGCCCAGACACGCTCCAAGACCGGCATAAACGAGCTGCTGCGCGACTGATCCAAACCAATCCGTCAGATCGGAAAAGCCCGCCACGAAACATCGTGGTGGGCTTTTTCTTCATCAGCGCTGGCGGAAAAAACTCTCCGGGTCCTTAAAAGCCCAGCAGACGGCCTGAAAGCTCACTGATCAGCAGCGAGAGCACGAAGTCCAGAATTACAATTCCGGTGGCCGCGCTGACGGTTGCGCCGAGCGCAATCCTGGCAACGCGGAAATGATACCAGGCCACAACCATCAGGCCTGCCAGCGAAAACAGAACCATGATCCCGGCCGGAATGGCGCCTGTTACATATAACAGGGCGGCCAGGGCATAGGGAGCCGTCGAGATCAGGCTCGCCCAGTTCCTTGCGATGATGAACGGAACAAAGGTCCGGGAATAACCGAGATGCCCCGCAAGCAAGGCGAACAGGAACGGGAATGTCACCCAGTCGATGCCGAAATTGAGCGACTGCGCCAGCCAATAGGCTTCGGCTGGCAGATCTTCTGCGGCAAGACCTGTCTCGGCAAGAATGAGCTGCCACTCAGCAATCGAGGTGATGAAAAAGGCGGGCAGCAGGAAAACCACCACGCCAAAAGATCTCCAGAAGCCGGGGAGAGACAGGTCGAAATAAGACATGCCCTCCGGCCTGTTGAACAGCAGCAGCCAGGCGCCTTTGAGAGACAGCCGCAACTCTTGACCGGATGGCAGCATATCGCCCCCCTACGCCTTTGCGGCGAAATAGGCGTCGAGGAAAACCCGGTAGATCTTCGCCAGATCGTCGAGATCCACCACCTTGGTGCATTCATCGACCTTGTGCATGGTCTGGCCGACAAGACCGAATTCCACCACCGGGCAGTAGTTCTTGATGAACCGGGCATCGGAGGTGCCCCCGCCAGTGGAAAGTTCCGGACGGCGGCCCGTGCTCGCCTCCACTGCATCGCTGAGCGCGCCGATCAGCGTGTCGTCCCTGGTGAGGAAGGATTCGCTGCAATCCGGGCGGAACTCAAGGGCCCAGTTCAGCCCTTCGTCCGCGGCCTCTTCCAGCGTGGCTGAGATCTTCGCTTTCAGACTGTCCAATGTCCATTCATCGTTGAAACGGATGTTGAACCGGGCCTGAGCGCGGGCCGGGATGACGTTGAACGCCGGGTTGGCGACGTCAAAGGTGACGATTTCCAGATTGGATGGCTCGAACCGCTCGTTGCCGCGGTCAAACTCGACCGCATCAAGCGCAGACATCAGACGGAGCAGACCAGGTATAGGGTTGTCCGCGAGATGCGGATAGGCGGCGTGTCCCTGAACACCATTCACGGTGACGATGCCCGACAGAGACCCGCGGCGCCCGACCTTGATGGCATCGCCCAGGGCATTCGGATTGGTCGGCTCACCGACGATGCAAGCGTCGAAAACATGACCCTGCTTCTGAGCCCACTCGAGCAGCTTTACCGTGCCGTTGACCGCCGGCCCCTCTTCATCTCCGGTGATCAGGAATGAGATCGCGCCGCCGAAGTCCGCACCTTTTTCTTCAATGAACGCGAGCGCTGCAGCGGCGAAAGAGGCAATGCCCCCTTTCATGTCCACCGCGCCCCGGCCATAGAGAACGCCATCAGCGACCTCGCCCTCAAAAGGGCCGTGCCGCCAGTCGTCTGCGTTGCCCGCTGGAACCACATCGGTATGGCCCGCGAAGACAAAATGCGGCTTCCCCGAGCCTATTGTGGCAAAGAGGTTTTCGACATCCGGCGTGTCCTTGTCCTGGAAGGTCACGCGATCAACCGTGAACCCCGCCTTGCCGAAAAGCTGCTCCAGAAATGCCAGTGCGCCGCCCTCGGATGGCGTGACGGACGGACAACGGATCAGGTCGCGGGCAATGACAGCAGCGTGCGGAAGCTCTGTAGACATGGAAACCTCGGATAGACGGACGGCTGCGGCTCAGGCGGCCGGTTTGCGATAATAGCTGTTCGGCATTGGGCCATAGCGGTTCGCGCTTTGCTGACTGGGCACAAAACCCATCACCGCAACGAAAAGCACATTCACGAAGGGTACGAGAACCAGCATGGCGGCAAAACCCGGAAATCCCGCGTCCTGGCACCGCTTCATCACCAGGGCCAGTTCGATCCACTGCAGAACGATAAAGAGAACCGGGAACAGCGGGTTGGATTGAACAAACGTGGAAATATCGATCTGCTCCAGCGGATGGCTGGCATCAAGCGAGTTCAACCACATGCTGATCGCGACGCCAATGATGAGCCAGCTGAAAATCATGCCAAGCCAATAGGGTTCGCGGGAGAGGCGCCCGATAGGGCTAGCGAATAGCCACCCGAGGCCGGGCGTCAAGTTGGCAGGTACGTTTTGGAACGACATCAGAAACCCGGTCGGTTTTGTATTTGCTGTCTAGCAGTTAGTTGGAACTCTGCCGCGGATCAAGTGCGCCCGGTGCCGCATCGCGTTTTACTGCTTTCTTCCCATTGGCAATCTGCACTGGGAACGGCATTGTGAAAGAGTCCTGGGAGGGGCGCAAGGGAGGAAGTCATGACAGAAAACTCACAACTGCCCGCAGATGGCGCAGACTCTCAATACCGTCCCATGCCCGTTGTGCGGCCCATCACCACATCCGACGTGCTGGACGCCTTGGCCTCAGGTCTCCGGGATTTCCGCAAGGCCCCCATCTATGGGCTGGGGATCGGCGCTTTTTTCGCAGCCGGCGGCCTGTTTATCGTCCTAAGTGCGTCAGCGCTCGGCATGAGCTATCTCAGCTACCCTCTCGCGGCGGGCTTTGCCTTGATCGGGCCCTTTGCCGCTGTCGGCCTCTATGAAGTCAGCAGGCGGCAGGAGATTGGTGCCCCACTCAGCTGGCATGCGATCCTTGGCACCATGTGGGCGCAGAAAAGCCGTGAACTGTCGTGGATGGCTTTCGTGGTTCTCTTCGTGCAGATCATGTGGATGTATCAGGTGCGGCTTCTGCTCGCGGTCTTCCTCGGTTTCCAATCCTTCACCTCTTTCCAAGACTTCATTTCAGAAATCGTGAGCACACCTGAGGGGCTCATGTTCCTGGCTGTCGGCCATGTGGTGGGAGCCATCCTGTCGGTCGTTCTGTTTTCCCTGACCGTGATCTCGTTTCCGCTGCTGCTGGAGGAAGACCGGGACTTCATCACCGCCATGATCACCAGTGTGAAAGCGGTTGCCGTTTCACCCGTGCCCATGATCGGTTGGGCAGGCATCGTAACTGTGACGCTGATGCTCTCCATGGCACCGGCATTTCTCGGTTTGATCGTCACTCTGCCGGTGCTTGGCCATACAACATGGCATCTCTACCGCAAATGCGTCGAGCCGGAAGCAGCTGCCGCAACCGGCAGCCCCGTCTGACAACGGTCTTTGCTGCGGTCAGGCTTCGCCGTCGTCGTCAGCGGAAGCGTGTGTCTGACCGTTTAGCAGGTCCGCCTTCTCGGCCTGCCAGGCTGCCTCAGCTTCAAGATCCGCTTCAACGGAGCGGTAGTCGACGCGCGTCAGATAAAGACCGTCAGCTGGAGCAACCGGGCCGCAAGCGATGCGGTCCCGCGCCGCAAGCGCCTTGGTGATGTCGCCCAGCTGCCACTTACCCTCGCCGACAAGCCGCAAGGTGCCCACCATGGAGCGGACCTGATTGTGGAGGAAGGAGCGGGAGGAACACTCCGCAATGATCATCTGCCCCTCGCGGCGCACGGAGAAATGCTCAAGCGTCTTCACCGGGCTTTTGGCCTGGCAGCGGGTGTGACGGAAGGTCGTGAAGTCGTGATGGCCAACGAACTCCTGCGCGGCCTCGTTCATGATTTCCGCGTCCAGGTCCGCTTTCACATGCCAGGCGAGGCCCCGTTCGTGTGTGAGCGGCGGAATACGGTTGAAAATGCGATAACGGTAGGACCGGCGGATTGCGGAAAATCTCGAGTCCCACCCGTCATGCATCTTCTCGCAATCGAGAATGACGACGGGATCCGGCTGGCAATGAAAGTTCATTGCCGCCATGACGGTTTCCGCAGGCCAGTCCTTGGTCAGATCCGCATGGGCGACCTGCCCGGTCGCGTGAACGCCAGTGTCCGTCCGCCCTGCTCCGCCAACGGCGATATCCTCTCCGCAGAAGGACTTGATGGCGCGCTCCAGCACGGCCTGAACGGAAGGACCGTTCGCCTGGCGCTGCCAGCCGCAAAAGGGCCTGCCATCATATTCCACGGTCAGTTTGTAACGGGGCATGAGAGCTCTTAGTCAAAATCCTGGAAGGGCGTCGCGAAAGTGACCTCAACCGGCAGGTTCCGGTGGCCATCCTCAGTCAATGCCAAAGCCATGAACGCGTTGCCGGCATAAGGTGCCTTCACCTTGCGCGCCAGCTCCGCGTCAAAGCCGAAACGGGGATAGTAGGAGGGCCACCCCAGAACCAGGATCAGATCCTCCCCCAACTCTTTCATCCGCGAAATACCCTCTTCAATCATCGCAGCGCCAATGCCCTGATGTTGAAATTCCGGCCACACGGAAACAGGTGCCATGCAGGTTACAAGAAGAGACTGCCCCGGCCCGACGTCGGCTGGCGTCACCCGGCTGAAGCCGATGTGACCGAGAAGGCGCCCGTGCTCTGAGGTTGCAACAAGCTCCAGAACGAATGCCCCGCAATGACGCAGGCGGTGTGTCAACCGGGCTTCCGTTTCCTGCCCGAAAGCCGCCGTTACCAGTTCCTTGATGCCAGTCTCATCCGCAGCCGTTACAGGACGGATCTGCACAGATATCTCCTCGCGCTCATCACTCATCGGAAGCTCTCCTGATATCAGCTCAGATCTTGTCCCTCGGAGAGCTTTGCGCCGCGCTGAAACTCCTCGCCAGACATAGGCTTTTTGCCTGCCCGCTGAACCTGCACCAGCCGGACAGCGCCGCTGCCGCAAGCAATCACCGGCCCAGCGCCCTCAACGGACAGAACGGTGCCGGGGGCTGCCGTGCCTTCCGCCAGCAGGCTGCGCAAGATCTTCACCCGCTCCGGCTTGCCGGACAGGTTCATCTCGCACCATGCGCCGGGAAACGGCGAAAGACCACGGATATGATCATGAACCTGTTTGGCCTCCTGCGACCAGTCGATCCGCGTCTCGTCCTTGGAGAGCTTGCGGGCATAGGTCACGCCCTCTTCCGCCTGGGGCGTCTCGGTCAGGGCACCGCGCGACAGGGCCGCAAGCGCGCGCACCATCAGGTCACCGCCCAGCGCCGACAGACGGTCGTGCAGATCACCGGCGGTCATCGTCTCGCTGATCGGCAGGGTTTCGGACATGCAGACGGCACCTGTGTCCAGGCCCTCTTCCATGCGCATCACCTGAACCGCTGTCTCGCGGTCCCCGGCCATGATCGCCCGGTTGATCGGAGCTGCCCCACGCCAGCGCGGCAGAATGGACGCATGAAGATTGAGGCAGCCTTCACGCGGCGCCTCGAGAACCGCCTTGGGCAGCAGCAGGCCATAGGCGACCACCACGGCCACATCCGCATCGAGATCCGCAAATTTCTGCTGCTCTTCCGGATCCTTCAGGGAAACCGGTGTAAAGACCGGAATGCCAAAGGACTCCGCAGCCTCATGCACCGGAGATTTCTTCAGCTCCATGCCGCGGCCTGCCGGGCGCGGCGGCTGGGAATAACAGGCGACGACATCATGCCCCTGGCCGACAATTTCCATCAGGGTTGGCACGGAAAAGTCCGGGGTTCCCATGAAGACGATGCGCAAGGACATGATGGTTCCAGATGTTGTGACGACAGTAGGTGCCCTTATGGCGCAATCAGGCGAGGCCGGGCAACAGGGCTTTGAGGCTCAATGTCATCATTTCCATCGCAATCGCGGCCAAAATCATCCCCATGAGACGGCTCATGATGCTTGTCGCCGTCTGTCCGAGTTTGTGCCCAAGCCAGGGCGCGGCCAGAAACGTCACGCCCAAAAGCGCGACAGAGGCGGCAACTGCCGCTGCATAGGCGGTCATCTGTTCAGCACCATGAGTCTGCTGACGGAAGATGATCAAGGTCGAGATGGTGCCAGGCCCGAGCAGAAGCGGAACGGTGAGCGGATAGATGCCCGGATTGTCCAGGGTCTCGTGATGCTCTTTTTCCTGGTCGGTACCGCTGTGGGACTTGCTCTGCTCGCCCGAGACCATCTTCAGGGCGATGAGAAGAATGAGCAGACCGCCGGCAAGGCGGAAGCTGTCGACCGAGAGGCCAAAGAGATTGAGAATCGCCTCGCCCGCCAGCGCCACAAGCACGGTGCCGACGGCAAGGCCAGCAATCACGGTCAGCGCGATCGCACGCTGACCCGCAGTGTCCCGGCCGGCCGTCAGGGACAGAAAGACCGGCAGATTGGCGACCGGGTTCATGATTGCAAACAGAGCGGCAAAGAGTTTCAGGAAGAAGGCAACGTCCATTTCCTGTCTCCTTTCGCTCCGCCGGCCAGGCTCTGCGGCAAGTCTCAGCCTTTGCCGGTCAGCTTAGACTGTTTGATGAATTTTTTCATCACCCGGTCCCGTTTCAGCTTGGACAGGTAATCGATGAAAAGGACACCGTTGAGATGATCGAGTTCATGCTGGATGCACGTGGCCAGAAGCCCGTCGGCCTCGATCTCGTTATTCTTGCCTGTCAGATCCTGGAAGCTGACGCGGATCTGCGCCGGGCGCTCCACATCCTCATAATAGTCGGGAATGGAGAGGCACCCCTCCTGATACACCGAAAGCTCTTCGCTTTCCCAGGTGATCTCGGGATTGATGAACACCATCGGCTCCTTGGGAGCATCTTCCTTGGCCACATCCAGAACGAAGAGGCGCTTGAGCACACCAATCTGGCTCGCGGCCAGGCCGATACCAGGCGCTTCATACATGGTTTCAAGCATATCATCCGCCAAAGCACGGATACTGTCATCCACGGTTGCGACCGGCGCGCAGACCTGACGCAGAAGCGGATCGGGAATGATGATGATGTCACGTTTTGTCATGCGCATCACATAGGCAAAGCGGCCGCGCCGGTCAACGCGTTTGAACACGGATCTGACTGCAATCAGGCCCGAATCGTTCTATGTTTGTTTCATGCAGGATATTCTCTTCGTCATTGGCGGACGGGCGGTCACCGTTCTGGAGGCATCTGTCGCCGCCGGCTTCATGCTGTTGGGTCTCATCCTGATGGTGGCCTGGTCCGCCTTGCGCCAGATCCGGTACCGCTCCGACGAGGAGAGTGCCGCTGCCGAGCGCATTCACGAACTGGAACAGCACCTCTCCACACTACTGCGCTCCCAAGGCGAAATGTCCGGGCGTATGCAGACCATGGCCGAGATCTTTGGCTCGCGCCAGTCGGATATGATGCGGGCAGTCAACGAACGTCTTGATAGCATGGGGCACAAGCTCGGCCTCTCCATGGCAAATACGACCAAACAAACGCACGAGGGCCTTCAGCAACTGCATGAAAGGCTCGCCGTCATTGATAGAGCCCAGCGCACCATCACCGATCTGTCAGGTCAGGTGGTCGAACTGCAGTCGATCCTTTCCAACAAGCAGACACGAGGCGCTTTCGGTCAGGGACGGATGGAAGCGATCATCCAGGATCAGCTCCCTTCCTCTGCTTATACGTTTCAGGCCACGCTCTCGACCGGCTCGCGGCCCGACTGTCTGGTGCATATGCCAAATGGCGCCCCATCTCTTGCGATCGACGCAAAGTTCCCGCTGGAAGGCTTCAATCTCCTACGCAAGGCCCTGAACGAAGATCATCTGAAGCAGGCTCAAGCCCAGTTCCGCAGGGATCTCTCCAAGCACATTCAGGACATTCACGAGAAATATCTGGTCCCGGGAGAAACCCAGGACACGGCGTTTCTGTTCGTGCCGTCCGAGAGCATCTTCGCGGAGTTGAACGAAAGCTTCGAGGACCTGATCCAGAAAGCGCACCGCTCACGGATCGTGATCGTCTCGCCATCATTGTTGATGCTGTCGATCCAGGTCATTCAGGCCGTGCTGAGGGATGCCAAGATGCGTGAGCAGGCGCATCTGATCCAGGCAGAGGTCGCACATCTGACCGATGATGTCGGCCGTCTGAATGACCGGGTCACCAAGCTGCAGACCCATTTCGGACAGGCAAACAGGGATATCGAGCAGATCCTGATTTCGACCGACAAGATCACGCGGCGCAGCCGCAAGATCGAAGAGCTGGACCTGGGTGATCTGCCATCAGCCAATCTTGAAGCAGGACAGCGGCTGCCTGCCTCCAGCTAATCCCGCAGCAAGTCAGAACCCGCCCTGTCAACCGAGACGGCGGACCCCCGTCACCACGCCCCACTCGGTTGCCGCAATCCGCTTGATTGCTGCCTCCAGAGGTTCAACCGCAACCGTCATAGTGTAGCCGTTGGCATGGAGAAGACTGTCGGGTGAACGGACAATTGCCACGTGACCCCGCCAGAATATCAAGTCACCGCGCTTCAGGCCTGACAGATCCTCATGGGGGATTGCATCGCCAGCCTCTGCCGCCTGCATGTCGCTGTCACGGGGCAATGCATGGCCACCAAAGCTGGCGGCAATCTGGGACAGAGCCGAGCAATCCAAGCCAAGGCTTGATCTGCCACCCCACAGATAAGGCGTTCCGATCAGTTCTTCGGCAACAGCCACCCAGTCGTTTTCAAAGTGGCCAACGGGCACCAGGTGCCGGGCCACAACGGCGGAACCATCGCTGAGGAGGGCATATTCCAGCCCGCGCGTAACCGTGTATCCCGTGACAGAAACCATCGCCCCAAGGCTGATGAGGCCAAGCGGCGGGAACTTCAGATCAGCACCCGGATAGCGGAAAGTCCGCAAGGCCCTGACCCGATGGGTTGGAGCAATGGAATCTGCCAGCCCTGAGGTGCGGACCCAGCCGACATAGCCATCCGTACCGAGCTGCCCCCAGGACCAGCCATCCGGTGTTTCTTCGAACACCTGAAACGCTTCGCCGTAAACGGCCTGAGTATCGATGCCCTTCTCAAGCTGGGCGGCAGGGCGCAGGTCCAGCACATCCGCACGAACGCTGCGGCGGAAGCCTTCGACGAAAGAAGCCGCTTCCACCTTTCCCTTGTAGGACGCTGCGGCAAGATCCAGCCGGACCGGATGACGGCGCCGGTCAAGTGAGACGGGAGATGCATATGTCGACATGTTGCTCCTGGCGCAGCCCGGACCGGGACTGCCTTGCCTTTCCGCTAACGCGGCAATTCACGTGCTTTTTCGACCACCAGGTCGCCAAGCGTATCAAGATAAAGTGCACCTTCAACCGTGCGGGTGATAATCACATTCCGGCGGTCCGCCTCGTCGCGCTTGCGTGACAGAAGCCTCATTCCACCCAAAGTGTCCAGCGCCCGCGTGATTGCGGGCTTGGTCACATTGAGCTTGGCAGCCAATCCACGCACCGTGTGGGGCGGCGGCTCAAGATAAACCGTGAGCAATATCGTGAGCTGGCGCGCGGAGAGATCCTGTTCCCCATCGCGCACCAGCGCAAGATTGACTTCATGCATCAGCTTCAGCGCCTGTGAAGCGCGAATGTCTACTGCCATTGTGCCTGGCAAACCCCATCCGGTGACTGTCTGGCACACTTAAACACGGAATTCGTTTCGGAGCCGTTATTTAGTGACAGGATATCTCTCGCTCAGAAGATCAAACAGGCACCGGATGCCCTGGGCCTCTCCACCGGCAGGCTTGCCAGCGCGCTCGATCGGCGTCCAGCCAAAGATATCGAAATGCACCCAGCTACCGGCATTCTCGACAAAACGCGACAGGAACAGGGCTGCCGTGATGGATCCGGCAAAGCCTGCGCCGGAGGTGTTGACGTGGTTGATGTCGGCGATCTTGCTGTCGAGATACTTCATATATGGCTGCCAGAGCGGCAGACGCCACAGCGGATCGGCGCTTGCTTCCGACACAAGCGCGATCTCTTCCGCCAGATCCTCGTCATGGGTGTAGAACGGCGGCAGGTCGGGCCCGAGAGCCACACGGGCAGCACCTGTCAGCGTCGCCATGTCGATCAGCAGCTCCGGGCTTTCCTCGTCTGCCAGTGCCAGCGCATCGCCCAGAACCAGACGGCCTTCGGCATCGGTGTTGCCAATTTCCACGGTGATCCCCTTGCGGCTTGGGAGAATGTCACCCGGACGGAAGGCATTGCCAGAGATCGCATTTTCGACGCAAGGCACAATGACGCGCAGACGAACCGGCAGCTTGGCAGCCATGATCATGGAGGCGAGGCCCAGCACATTGGCAGCGCCACCCATGTCCTTCTTCATCAGGAGCATGGAGCTGGAGGGCTTGATGTCGAGACCACCCGTATCAAAAACCACGCCCTTGCCGACGAGCGTCACCTTCGGAGCGTTTTCATCGCCCCAGGTGAAGTCAGCCAGACGCGGTGCGCGGTCACTGGCGCGTCCGACAGCGTGCACCATCGGGAATCCTTGGGCGAGCAGATCGTCCCCGGCAATCACAGACCCCTTGCCGCCATTGGCTTCAAAGACCTTGCTGATCGCGGCGGCCAGTTCTTCCGGCCCCATGTCGTTCGATGGCGTGTTGATCAGATCCCGGGCGATGGCAACGCCATCCAGAATCGTGTGGATCCGGTCGATATCGACATCATCCGGGACAACTAGGCGGGACTGTGCAGCCGAGTTCGCACGGTAGCGGGTGAACCGGTAGGACGAGAGGGCAAAGCCGAGAAGAGCCTGTTCCGGATCAGGGAAAGGCTGTGCGAGCTCATAGTCCCCCGCAGGCAGGCTGCCTGCCAGCCCCCCCAGTGCGAAGGCGTGAGGCAAAGCTCCGGCAGAGGTTCCGAAAAGAACAGCTGCCTGTCCGCCCTCCCCGGCCGGAACAATGATCGAAGCGCCTTCTGCAGCAGAATAGCCGTTGAGGCTGATCCAGCTTTTTGCCGCCGCCCCAAGCTTTTCAAGGACAGTGTCCAGAGTTTCCGGGGTGACCGGATGGATCTGGATGGTCTGGCCGGCTTCGGATTTCCGGATCAGGGAATTGCGCAAGGTGAACTCCATTCTGGCAGGTGCCCAAGCTCAGCGGGCATTTCTCTAGCAGAGTTAAGCGCCTCAAAAGCGCTTGGCAACCGGCAGCTACCGAAATCATTCTCGACCGGATGCACATGCAAAATGCACAGTTTAAGAAAGCGTTAGGGTTAACAAGGTATTTCAGAGGCAGGCGCTATCGCGCATCCAATTTCATTTGGAGAGAGAGAACATGGCTATTGCTGCTCACCGCCAGCCCTTGAAGCGGCACCGGCTGCAGATCGTTGCAGCCATGACCGCGGTTGCCCTGCTTGCAGGTGGCTGCGCTTCCTCCAAGCAGAGCGCGGTCGGAAGTCACGCACACGCCTCTTCCCAGCCTTATGCTGCCCCCGGTTCGGCTGCCGCCCGGAACGCGGTGTCTTCCTGGGCTAACAGCTACAAGAACAACCCCAAGGAAAAGAGTGCTATCCTTGGCTACTCAAATGCGCTCAGCCAGAATGAGCAGATTCCGCAAGCAACCGCTATTTTGCGCAGTGCGGTCATTGCCAATCCTGGCGACAGGGATATCGCGTCAGCCTATGGCAAGATCCTGGCGATGAACGGCCAGTTCCCGGAGGCTCTGAATGTCCTCCAGGGGGCACAAACACCCCAGATGCCGGATTGGCGTCTCCTGTCCGCGGAAGGGGCCGTCCACGATCAGATGGGCAATCACGACCGCGCACGGTCGCTGTATCATCAGGCCCTCAAGATCCATCCGGATGAGCCTTCCCTGCTGAACAATCTGGCTCTTTCGCACTTGCTTTCCAACGAGCTTCCGGAAGCCGAGTATAATCTCCGCCGGGCAGCTGCTTTGCCAGGGTCAGATAGCCGCATCCGGCAAAACCTGGCGCTTGTGCTTGGTCTGCAGGGAAAATTCGGCGAGGCCGAACAGGTCGCTACCGCGGAACTCAGCCCAGCAGAGGCTGCCGAGAACGTGGCCTACTTACGCAAGATGCTCAGCCAAAGCCGCGGGTAAGAGCAAAACACTTCCCCAGACAAGTCAAAACGCCGGAACCATCGCTGGTTTCCGGCGTTTTTTGTTTCGAAGTGGTCGCTTTACCGCAGAAATTTGATTACTTGAACGTGTCCATGACCTGCATAACCGCAGGGCCCAGGATGACGAAAAACAGCACAGGCAGGAAGAAAACAATCATCGGAACCGTCAGCTTCGGCGGCAGGGATGCGGCTTTCTTTTCAGCTTCCTGCATACGCGCTTCGCGGTTGTCATCCGCCATGACGCGGATCGCATTGCCAACTGGCGTGCCATAACGCTCCGCCTGAATAAGCGCCATCATCACGTTCTTGACCCCGTCGACACCTGTCCGCTTGGCTAGGTTTTCATAGGCCTGACGGCGCTCACTCAAGAACGATAGCTCCGCATTGGTCAGCGTCAACTCTTCGGCGAGCGGTATCGATTGAGAGCCAATCTCCTCGGCCACACGGCCAAAGGCCGCTTCGATCGACATACCGGACTCAACGCAGATCAGCATAAGATCGAGCGCATCGGGCCAAGCGCGGCGGATAGATAGCTGCCGGTTTGTGATTTTGTTTTTAACATAGATGTTGGGAAGAAAGACGCCCAAGCCGCTCACGATAATCGTACCGCCCAGCTTCGACATCGTTGGGACCGTGTCTGGCATGACGACAAAGGCGTAGAATGCCGCGATCACAAACAGCACAAGGGGCAAGGCGACACGAGCGAACAAGAACGTATAAAGCGGCCGGCTGCCCCGGAAGCCCGCCATTCGCAACTTATCCTGTGTCTGTTCGTCCGATAGTTTTGCCTTAAGATTCAGCTGATCAACGATCTTTTTAACCTGAGCCTTCGGCTCTGACCGCAAAGAGGCCCTTGGTGTTGATTTTTCCGCAGCAATCCTGGCCCGCTCCCGCGCCCGGATTTTCTCGCGCTCCAAGGCCACAGACTTCATTCGCGACTTCAATCCATCGCGCTCGAACAATGGCAAGAGCAGCGTGAACATGGTCCCTGCAACAGCAATCAGAGCAAGAGCGGCCAGTAGAAACTGACTATCAGCCAGCTTATCAATATTGAACATGCCCCGCCCCTCTAGAAATCAAAATTGATCATCTGCCGCATCACCATGATGCCACAGAACATCCAGAACAGTCCCCCGCCGATAATAATGTTCCCCGTAGTCGTCGTGAATAGAAGACCAATATAATCAGGTGCAGTTAGTCCAAGGATCCCTGTCACAATAATTGGCAGAGAACCAATAATCGCCGCGGAAGACTTTGCTTCGGAGCTAAGAGCCTTGATTTTCCGGTTCAGCGTCTTCCGGCCACGAAGAACTTTTGACAAGTTTCCGAGAGCTTCGGCCAAGCCACCACCCGCCTTTTGCTGAATGGCGACAACGATCGCGAAGAAATTGGCTTCGGCTAGGGGCACTCGATCAGGAAGACGCGCAACGGCATCGGCCAGCGAAATTCCCATAACCTGCGTTTCCACGATCTTTCCAAACTCGCTTGCGACAGGCTCGTTCGCCTCACGGGCGACAATCTTGATGCAGTCACCCAGCGGCAGCCCGGCCTTTACCCCGCGCACAATGATATCGACGGCAGACGGCAGCTCATCCAGAAACTTGTTAAAGCGCCGCTTGCGCTTGTAGTTCACGTACCAGCGCGGAAATCCCAGCCCCCCTGCGAAAGTCAACCCAAGCGCTACCCAAATGTTGGGACTAACCAGAAGCCCCAGAACGAGGCACACCACGGCACTGGCAATACTGAAATAGATGAAATGCCGCCTCTCCCACTGGAGCCCTGCCTGCTCAATCCGCGTGTTGAGGGAGGGGTTGTTGCGCCGGTTCTGTTTGTTTTTCTGCCGCTCTTCAAAATCCTTCAGTTGATCCTGGACAGAGCGCCGCCGGCGGTCACCATCTTTTGCCTGGCGCCGTTTCTCAATCGACTGAGGCCGGGCCGCAATCACATTCAAACGGGCATCCCGCCGCTTGGAGCCTGAGAGCGCCGGCTGAAAGACGGCGTAAATCACACCACCAAGGCAGAGAGCAAAAAGCAGTGCGACTGCAAGTGTGGAGACCACTGGAGGCAGGGTTTCAATCATGGCGGCGCTCAATCATTGATGTATTCCGGCATTTCAGAAGCATCCAAAGCAGCAGCCAGTCTCTGCTCTTCTCCGTAGTATCGCGCACGCTCCCAGAACTTCGGCCGCCCGATACCTGTAGACCGGTGCCGCCCGATGATCTTGCCGTTCGCATCTTCCCCGATCATGTCGTAAAGGAAGACATCCTGGGTAATGATCACATCTCCTTCCATGCCGACCACTTCGGTGACATGGGTAATGCGGCGCGAGCCGTCACGCAGGCGGGCTGCCTGAACCACCACGTCGATGGATGACACAATCATTTCCCGCAAGGTTCTGGACGGAAGAGAGAAGCCGCCCATCGTGATCATGGATTCAAGCCGGGAGAGTGCCTCACGCGGGGAGTTTGCGTGCAAGGTTCCCATGGAACCGTCGTGGCCGGTGTTCATGGCCTGGAGCAGGTCGAATGCTTCCGGGCCACGCACTTCGCCGACGATGATGCGCTCAGGGCGCATGCGCAGACAGTTTTTCACAAGATCACGCATGGTGATCTCGCCTTCCCCTTCCAGGTTGGGTGGTCTTGTTTCAAGGCGCACGACATGCGGCTGCTGCAGTTGCAGTTCGGCAGAGTCTTCGCAGGTGATGATGCGCTCGGTGCTTTCAATGTAACCCGTCAGACAGTTCAGCAAGGTCGTCTTGCCCGAACCGGTTCCCCCGGAGATCAGAACATTACAACGGGATCGGCCGATAATCTGAAGAATAGTCGCACCGTCGGGAGTAATCGATCCATAGCGGACAAGCTGGTCGAGCGTGAGCTTGTCTTTCTTGAACTTACGGATCGTGAGTGCGGGGCCGTCGATCGCCAGCGGCGGGGCAATGACGTTCACACGCGAGCCATCCGGCAACCGGGCATCACAGATCGGACTGGAGTCGTCCACCCGCCTGCCGACCTGGCTAACGATACGCTGGCAAATATTCATCAGTTGCGCGTTGTCGCGGAAGCTGATGTTTGTCTGCTCCATCTTGCCCTGGGTTTCGATGTAAACCGTATGAGCGCCATTGACCATGATATCGGCAATATCATCGCGCGCCAGCAGCGGCTCAAGTGGGCCATATCCCAAGACGTCATTGCAAATGTCGTCGAGCAGGTCCTCCTGCTCGGCGATCGACATGACCACATTCTTGAGGGATATGATGTCGTTGACCACATCCCGGATTTCATCCCTTGCGTCCTCGGCCCCAAGGCGGATCAGCTGCGAGAGGTCGATTGCCTCGACCAGGGAATTGAAGATCTGGCTTTTGGTCTCGTAATAGTCGTTGGTTTTTCGTCGGCGCGTGTCTTCCGAGGCCCGAGGAGACTCTAACGGCGCAGGAGTTGAGGGTTTAACAGGCGCAACTGCAGCAGGCGCGGGCATTGGTTCAGCCGCTGGAGCCGGAACAGGCGTGGCAACGGGCTCTACAGGCACCTGAACGCGTACCGGTGCCGGGCTTTGTGGTGATGTGCCGCGTCTTCCGAACATGACGACTATCGCACTCCCTCTTCGAGCCTATCAGGCCGACTTGCGCTTCAGTCTGGACAACAGTGAGTTGATTGCAGACCGTTTGATCTTGTTGCCGTCGCTTCTACCGGACACAACTTGGGCGATGGCCGCGAACATGTCACTGACCGCATGCCGTCCGTCCACTTCCCCAACCATCTGGCCATTGTTTGCCGCCGTGCCAAACAGCTGCGGTTCAAACGGGATAGCGCACTGGGCGTTCAAACCCAGAGCCGTCGCGAACTCCTCCGGCTTGATCTCCGGCCGTTTGGGGACATTCACCCGGTTCATGACAAGCATGGGTGGATTGTCGTTCGGTCTGAGCTGCTTCAGGGTGTCGATGACGTTCTTGGCGTTTCGCAAGTTCGCAAGATCCGGCTCAGCAACGATAACGACCTGATCGGAGCTGACCAGAACCTTACGGACCCAAGCGTTCCATGCATGCGGCACATCCAGAATGATGGAGGGTGTGCTGCTCCGCATCGTATCAAGAAGCCCGTCAAAAGAAGCTTCAGAATAATCATAGGTCCGTTCAAGGGACGCTGGAGCGGCCAGAAGACTCAGATGATCGGAGCACTTGGAGAGAATTCTGTCGAGAAGTGTCTCATCAAGCCGCTCGGGAGCTGAAACAGCCTCGTAGACACCCTGCAAGGGATCCTGGTTAAAATCGAGTCCAGCAGTGCCGAAAGGCAGATCCAGATCCGCGACAGTCACTTCGTTGCGGTAGCTCCTTGCCAGCGACCAGGCAACATTGTGCGCAACCGTAGAGGCTCCGCACCCGCCCTTCACGCCAAAAAAAGCTATGGTACGGCCAAGCGGCTCTGTCGCGGGATCTGAATATTGCGACCCGATCGCTCCGATAAGCTGATAAATATCAACCGGGGCGACAAGATATTCGCTTACGCCGCGATGCATGAGCTCACGGTAAAAGGCGACATCATTGATCTGGCCGATGATAACGACTTTCGTCCCGGAATCGCAATATTCTGCCAGCTGATCGAGATCGCTCAGGAGCTTCTGTGCATCATTGCCGACCTCGAGGACCATCAGGTTGGGGGTCGGCGCCTGCGCATAGAACTCTATTGCCGCCGGGATGCCACCCATGTGCACTTTTACATGCGCCTTCGCCATCCGCCGGTCTTCGGCAGCAGACTCGGCCACTTTTGCCGTCTGATCGTTCAGGCAAAATGCCTGAACCGAGATACGTGGCACGGGCCGCAAGCTTGCCGTATCAATTACAGCCGGAACGGCATCAAGCCAATCCGAAGCATGGTCCTGATCGCCGTTTTGCGCTGGCATGATCTGATCGAGGTCTGTCATCACTTGGTATCCGTCAGAGAGCTTCCGCTTTCAGAGCTGAGCTTGATCTCACCACTGCGATATTGCTTGAATGTTTCTGCACGCCGCTGCTGGTCCACAGGCGTGCTTGCACGAGGCCTTAGCAAATCGGATGGATTTTCGACCATTGCGGCAAGATTGGCCTGTGTCGCGCACCCGTAGTTCTCGTAGTCAACATTGCTGTTGAACTTGCCATCGATACTGCTTGGCCAGGTTCCGCAAGGTCCGGCACTTGCCTTAACCCGCATGTAGGACAAGCGGATAGGAGCTTCAGAACCTGGATCAGTCACCGCGTAAGAACGGGTGGTTACAGCAGAGCGGGACAGGCCACCTGCATGGAGCGCCTTACGGACTTCCGGAGTGACGGAGTGAATAGCAGCTTCGTTGATACCTCCGGAAGGCACCAGGATTTCGACACGGCCGTTGCCCCGCCGGCGGGATTCAGCTGCAAACTCCATGACACTGTCCGCAAGTTGCGGGCCGAGGTGACGCGTTTGTGCCCCCACCGGCATGTCAAAGGTTTCTGGCTGCTCCGACACGACGATCGGATGACGAATACCATAGTCACTCAGCGCCAGTTGAGACACTTGACTGTCCTGCTGCTGGCTCTGGCATGCAGCGAGGACCGTCAGCAAGAGACCGCAAGCCGCAGCCTTCGTGACGACACTGGCAAGATGGATACGACTGGTGCTCATCTTCCACCCTCACTTATAAATAAAGCCAACTTGGCCATGATAGGATTCCTGCGGCGCCACATCGATGGAAGGCCGGAAGATCTTGTTGAGACGGTTCAGAAAAACGGTTTCAGCGTCAGATGCGAGCATCAGATTCTGATCGGGCCGCTGGATCTGGCTGGCTGCGACCGGCGCCACCACGTAGGGTGTTACGAAAACCACCAGTTCAGTTTGCTGACGCAGGAAGTCACGGCTTTTGAAAAGTGATCCGAGCACCGGAAGCTGCATGAGACCAGGAACACCGTTGATCGACTGCTTATAAGACTCTTTCAACAGGCCGGCCATCACCAGCGTACCGCCAGATGGCAGCTCAAGGGTCGACTCCGCCCGCCGCACCTTCAAAGCCGGTATCGTAATACTGCTGAGCTGCACCGCGCCGTCGGTGGTTAGCTCACTTACTTCAGTCTTTATCTTCAGGCTGATACGGCCACCGGACAGGACAACAGGGGTAAAATCCAGTCCAACACCGAATTTCTTGAATTCAATGGTAACCTTGTTGCTGTCGTTGTCATAGCCAACCGGAATGGGGAATTCGCCACCCGCCAGGAAATTCGCGTTCTCGCCTGAAATGGCAGTCAGCGTTGGTTCGGCAAGCGTCCGGATCACCCCATCGCGCTGCAGCGCCTCAATGTTGGCCGCAAGGGATGTGTTCCCCGCGACGAAAGTTCCGGCTAAAGATGCCTGACTGACGACGTTGGAATTCACGTTGTAGGAGGCAGGCATGTTGAAGCCGGCGGTATAGTTGCCAATCCCAACCGAACCGCCCATCTCGACGCCGAGACGCTTTATGATCGAGCGCTCCACTTCGGCAACGGTCACTTTGAGGTGAACCTGATCCTTCTCGTCAACCGCAATCATGTTCAGAACAGACGGTGTACCGGATTCCGGCGCACCGCCAGTGCCCATAAAACGCGACGCAATGTCACCAGCAGCCTGGGCATCCGCTGCCGACGCCGCAGATCCTGTCAGAATGACACTTCCATTAAGGGTCTCGACCGCAATTCGAGTGCGCGGCAGCAAACGTTTGATCAGGGACTCCAGATCTGACGAATCCGCCTCGACACGCAGGTTGAAGCTTGCCAATTCCCGGCCGCTGGACGCGAACAGAACCAAGTTTGCTTGGCCAAGCTTGTTACCCAATACAAAGACGCGATTCTGTGTCTTAACGACTGCATCGGCGATGGCGGGATTCGAGACAAGGACATCCGCAACCGGTTCAGCCAGATCGATGACGACCGACCGACCGACACCTACACGCAGCATTCGTCCCTGTGTGCGCTCACCGGAAGCAATGTGGATCTGTTTAGGGAAGCTTGCATCCGCAAATGCCGCAGCTTTCGGCTGGAAAACCGTACAGGCGGAAAAAGCCAGGAGGACGGCGATGAGTTGAAAGCGCCTGCCGCCCGCTAAGATTGCCTTTTGAAAAACTTCAATCATTTTGCCGCTGCCTGACTGGAAATGCCGTATTTCACGAAGTTGACCCCACCGCGATTGCGCCGGACTTCCTCTTGAGCGTCATCGGAAGAGTCCTGAGCACTTCGCAACGCCAGCGAAATTGTGCCTGCTTGCTGCGCCTGGGCGACGATCTCAGCTTCCTCGGGTGTCAGCTCAAGTGTTGCGGTTCTTTTGGGATCCAGGTTTTTTTCGTCCTGTTCACCCGCAGTGGTCGTGTCGATTGCCAGAACCCGGACGTTTTCCAGAATTGTCTCACTGGTCGGACCGGATTGCTGGTTTTCACGCCCTTTGGTCAGGATCAGGTCGACCTTGTCTCCTGGCAGAATAAAACCGCCTGCTGTCGTTTCAGCTTCGACCCGGACAGCAATCGCGCGCTTGCCCTTGGGCAAGATGGCAGCCATGAACCCGCGATCAGTGTTCACAAGACGCTGTGGCCTGATTGGCTCGCCTTCATAAATGGGAGACTTGGCAATCTGACCGGCATAAGTCTCCATCGCGCCAGGTTCAGCTGCCTTGCTGATCACGCCTTTGGGCATGGAGTCTTTTGGCCAATTGCTCCAGGAAAGGTCTGAGGGATTCAGCTTGCCCCCCAGATTAATGTCCCGCGAGGCAACCAGAACCTCTTCTGTTTCTGTGGCAACTGCTTCTGGAGCAGGCATCGGAAGCGGCTCGGGCGTGCTTCTGGTCATGACCATGCGGGCAGCCAATAGTCCGGCGCCCAAAGCCACTCCCAACACCAGAAGGCGTGCATGTTTCATCACAAATATCCCATCGAATCCGGTAGGAAGCCCTACCCTTTCACTCAGTTTGGGACAGAATTCGTCAAAACATGGTTAAATATCTGTGAGAATAGATAGTTAATATTATTTAACTAAGTTTAACAAAATATTATTTTTCGCATTCAGCTATAATATTAACGATTCAATAACCATAATCAGAAGCCAACCAACTTCACTCTCAGGAAGGTCATGTCCTTTTAGAGAGCTAATTCCATCCACTGGGTGGTGCCGTAAACCTGAAGTGCAGCAGCGGCGATCGCTATTCCGTAGGGGATACCTGTCTTCGGGTGGTGCAACCGGAACAGCCAATCCTGACGTGCAAGTGCATTTGGCAAAACCGGAATCTGTCTGAAGGCAAGCAAGCCACCTGTCAGCACCATGCCATAAATGGCCGTAAAAAGAACAAAGGCGAGCAAGTCAGGACCAAATCCGAACCATAACGCAACGGCGCTTGCTATCTTGGCATCCCCACCGCCCATCCATCCCAATGAGAACATCACCAGACAAGGGAAAAAAACCACCGCTCCACCGAGCGCGTGTGTTCCCCATTCAGAAAGTGGCATACCGCTGGCGAGTGCCAACAACGGAAAGGCAGAGATGAGGAGAATGGACACCCTGTTCGGGATGGTCATCGTAAAGAGATCTGAGCAGCCAGAATAGGCAACGAGTATTGGGAAAACGACAAGCACAGCTGCTTCGAGCATGCAATCACTCTCCATTCATGCGCGACTGGCAAGAAATTAGCAGATAAATCTGGATGTTTCGTTACCTGAAAAGAAGAAAGCGGGCAAAATGATCGCCCGCTTTCATGTAGCATAGATATGGCTTAGATCTTCAACCAAAGGCAAAGATTACGCCAGATACTTGCCGTAAATAACTTACTTCACGTTACCCAGAGCCGTCTGGATCTTGGTGAATACGCCATTCAAAGAAGTCGAGGTCGTTCCGAGCACGGTCACCAACGCGATGGAGATCAGACCGGCGATCAGGCCATATTCAATAGCAGTTGCGCCAGATTCATCCTTGGCGAAGCGTGCGAAAAGGTTCTTCATAAGTTTGCTCCTAGTTACCACATATTGACAGCTCAAGTTCGCCAGCCCGTTGACCAGCCGTTCGAACATGAGGACAACATAGTGCCCATCACTTTCCATAGAGTTAAATTTACTGCCTCTTCGAATAAAAATCACTCCGCGCCGAATTATAGTTAACAAAACTATCAGATAATTCCTCAAAATTATATAATAACATCAAATAGTAAGAATTTTATTATTAATAAATTTTAACTTTCAATGTATTAATTCAATATATAATTTTAAAAACTATCTAAAATTATTATTTTCTACGAATCCGAAGTATCACGGAAACGTAATGTTTAAAAATCAGAACAGATAAAATCTGCACAAGGAAAAATATCTTATTCCCGGTCGCAACCTTGGGAATAACGCATCCGATGAAATCATCCATCGTCCTGAAAAGACGGCACAAGACGACTCGTTAGGGCTTCCTTCACCATAGTCTCGGTAAATGCAGATAAACTGATTTTGACGTGGAGTAGGCTTGGCTATGCGTACCGATTTCAAAAAACTGATCGGAATGGCTTCCCTTTTGGCTGCCGCGCCCTGCGCTCAGGCAGCAGCAGGCGAAGGCGTTCATGTGGTGATGGACCACGCCAAAGTTTTCAGGATTGAAGAACCCGCATCCTCCGTCATTGTCGGCAACCCGCTGATTGCAGATGTTGTCATGCAGGACAGATATACGGTTGTGGTGACCGGCAAGTTGTACGGCAGCACCAACCTGGTGATTCTCGATGCCAAGAACGAGCCGATCATTGACGAGGTCGTCACCGTTGGAAGCCCAACCGCAAATACTGTTGTCGTGACCCGGAACGCCGTACAAGACACCTATTCCTGCTCTCCTCAATGCGATCCGACCCTGAAGGTCGGAAACTCCGAGACCGGTTTCAAAGTCCTCGCCGAACAGGCATCGTCGCGAAACGACCTCTCGCTCGGCGCCGCGACCGGTAGCGCTGCCCCATCCTCCAACTGAACGGCTCAACATGCTTTTCCGCCCTCTTCAGATCCGGAAGAAAGAAGCAATGAAGGGTACCAGGCAAAGAGCTGGACTAATCCGGCTTTTCCGCGGATTTAAGCGGGATCAAAGAGGCGTCACTGCAATCGAGTTCGCAGCGGTAGGCATTCCCTTTTTCATGCTGCTCTTCGGCCTTATCGAATTCGGCCTCGCCTTTTTCGTCAATCAGGCTCTGGATCACGCCACATTTGAATCTTCCCGCCTTTTAAGAACAGGCCAGGCGAGAAACTTCAGCAAAGATCAGTTTGCGACAGATCTGTGCGAGAATCTGAGTGTCCTTTGTGTTGCAACCCGCATTGAAATCGACGTCCGTTCCTTTGAGGATTTTGCTGCGCTTGCGGACCCTGACAGCTTGCCTGACATGACCGACGCAAGTGGAAAGTCGACGGGAACCAGTTCCTATACGCCTGGAAAAGCCAGCTCGATTATGGTTGTCAGAGTACTCTACCGGTGGCCCATGTTCACCTCGTTCACCCGAATGGATGCCGGGGATACCGGCAACATGGAACGGCTGCTCTACTCAACTGCGGTCTTCCGCAATGAACCGTATATCTAGGGATTGATGTGATGAGGACCAACCGCGTCTCCCTTTTTATCCGGCTGCAAAAAAACACCCGCGGTGTGGCAGCTGTTGAGTTTGCACTGATCCTGCCGTTTTTGATCATCTTGCTCATAGGCATGGCGGAAGCCACCACGGGCTTGAACCAGAACCGGAAGGTCGCCCAGGTTGCCAGCTCTATCGGCGATATGGTCGCCCGTGCCACCTCCGTCAGTTCCACCAGCCTTGCGGACTTGATGAAGGCCCGCACCTACATCATGGAGCCTTACGACGCGAGCAATATGACTGTTATTGTGGCCAGCGTCTCCTTCGACAAGGACAAGAAAGCAACAGTGGACTGGAGTGCCGACCAGTCGGGTGGAACGCCATGGGCAAAAGACCAAGCTCCACCAATAACCATCCCGGATGGGGCAATCGCAGCCAACAAGTCAATCATCGTGTGCCAGACCAAATACACCTACGTCCCGATGTTCGCATCACTGGCACAGAACATTTTCCCTCGCGCCACTTCCATCGATATGTCCGGAGTTGTGTTCCTCCGCCCGCGCCTGACGACCAAAGTAACTAAGACCTGAGAAAACTTAACGTTACGCGATAGCGACTTGTCCTGACTTGATTGCCCATCAGCGATGGCTAGTTTCCCGGTATGCTGCGCCGCAGCGTCACAGACCGGCTCGGCCACACGCCAGATAAAGGGGCTCATCATGGCGACCAACAAGACTTACGATCAGATCGCAGTAGGCGATGTGGCGGAGATCACCAAGGTTTGCTCCACGAATGATCTGCTGATCTTCGCCCACGCTTCGGGAAACCGGAACCCGCTGCACCTTCCCGACACCGATTGGACGGGCGACGGCAAGAACGACAAGCCATTCGCGCCGGCAATGTGGATTGGCGGGCTGATCTCCGCCGTTCTCGGTAACATCCTGCCTGGCCCTGGGACGGTCTACCGGTCCCAGACACTGGCATTCCGCAAGCAGGCTGATCTTGGCGATGCCCTAACGGTGCGCATTGAGGTCACGGAAAAACTGCCTGACAACATGGTCCGTCTGACCACGCGCGTTCTTCTGCCCGACGACACGGTCGTCGCCGATGGTGTGGCGGAGGTTTCAGCGCCGACGCGGCAGATCGAATTCGACGGATCTCAGATCCCTGCCCTCCTGATTGAGCGTCACCGGCATTTCAACCGCCTGATTTCGCTGGCCCGAACCCTGCCCCGCCTGCCGACGGCAGTTGTGGCACCCGAGGACAGCTCATCTCTTCAGGGAGCCCTTGACGCCGCTCACAAGGGACTGATCTTGCCGATCCTTATCGGCGACAGTGCGAAAATCGAGGAAACCGCTCACGAAATTGGCGCGGATCTCTCCGGCCTGATGATCGTCCACGCCGGGAATGACGATGCAGCGGCGGCCCGTGCGGTGGCCATGGTGCACGAAGGCCGGGCGGCAGCGGTGATGAAGGGCCGTCTTCATTCCGACGACCTGCTTCGCCACGTGGTCAAGCGGGAGGGCGGCCTGCGCACCCGCAAGCGCATCAGCCATGTCTTCATTATGGACATTCCCGGGCGGGCAACGCCAGTGCTGATTTCCGATGCGGCGATCAATATCTCCCCGGACCTGGACGCCAAAGTCGACATCACCCAGAACGCCATCAATGTTGCCCTGTCTCTCGGCATGGAGATGCCGAAAGTCGGCATCCTCTCCGCCATCGAGACCGTCAATCCGGCGATTCCTTCAAGCCTGGATGCTGCTATTCTCTCCAAGATGGCGGATCGTGGCCAGATCCGGGGCGGCGTTGTTGACGGCCCGCTGGCGATGGACAATGCGATCGATCTTCAAGCCGCCCGCACCAAGGGCATCAAGTCGCTTGTCGCCGGTCATGCGGAAGTCCTGATCGTTCCAAACCTTGAGTCCGGCAACATGCTGGCGAAAGAATTGACCTTCATCGCCCATGCGGAAGCCGCAGGGCTAGTGGTCGGCGCGAAAGTGCCGGTCATCCTGACCTCCCGAGCGGACGATGCCCGCTCCCGCATGGCGTCCTGTGCGCTCGCCCTGCTCTACCATCACTGGCAGGAGACGGGGACGGCGGTCGCTCCTTTCGCGGCTGCGGAGTGACCATCATGAGCCCAAACATCACGACGCTTGTTCTCAACTGCGGCTCCTCTTCTATCAAGTTCACCCTCTATGAAGGAGCGAACGGCAGGCTGCACGGACAGGTCTCAGGCCTCGGCACAAGTCCCAGGATCGAACTCAAGGACGCCCGGTCCGGCAAGAAGCTGGACGACGCCCTGTCCGCCGCGGACGGCCAGGATCACCGCCATGCCCTTCAGGCAGTTCTGGCTGCCATCAGCGCAACTTGCGGCGACCTGAAGGTCGATGCGGTCGGTCATCGGGTGGTCCATGGCGGGCACCCTTTTGTGGCACCTGTTGCGGTTGATGACAGCGTGATCCTTGATCTGGAAGCCCTGATCCCGCTTGCGCCGCTGCACCAGCCGCACAATGTTGCGGGCATTCTCGCCGCACGGCAGGCCTTCCCGGACGCCTTTCAGGCGGCCTGTTTCGACACCGCCTTTCACCGGGACCACCCTTGGGTCAACGACACCTTCGCACTTCCCCGGGAGCTTTATGAGGAAGGTGTTCGGCGCTACGGCTTCCACGGGCTGTCCTACGAATATATTGCGTCCCACCTCGCGGATCAGCATCCGGACCTGTTCAGGGGCCGTGTCGTTGTCGCCCACCTGGGCAACGGAGCCTCCATGTGCGCCCTGCAAGCAGGGCGAAGCATCGACTCCACCATGGGCTTCACCGCCCTTGACGGATTGCCGATGGGCACAAGAACCGGTCAGCTGGACCCGGGCGTCGTTCTCTATCTCCTGACGACCAAGGGCATGACCGGGGCGGAAATCTCGGATCTTCTCTACAAGAAATCAGGACTGCTCGGGCTCTCAGGGATCAGTTCCGACATGAGAACCCTTTCGGAAAGCCCCAGCGCTGAGGCCCGCAAGGCCATCGACTATTTTGTTTTCCGCATCCGCCGGGAAATCGGCGCAATGGCCTCTGTCCTGGGCGGCTTGGATGCCGTCGTCTTTACCGGCGGTATTGGAGAGCATTCAGCCCTCGTGCGGTCAGAGGTCTGTGCCAATCAGGACTGGCTGGGCATGGAAATCGACACAGCCCTGAATGCTTCTGCTGAAGCGGTCATTTCCAAGCACACGTCCCGGGTCAAGATCCTGGTGGTGCCGACAAATGAAGAAGAAATGATCCGCCGGCACACGCTTTCGCTTCTACAGGCGTAGGATGTGGCCTATTGCTGGGGACGCTCGAGAACCTTCCGGGCGTCCTCGCCAAACGTCACCTTGAAGGCCTCATAATCGGTTTCCTTCACACTCAGGAACCCGCCCGGCAAGTCAGGCTCAATGGCCAGATAGACATCCGGAGCCTGAGCCAGAAGCTGCAGCAGCCCGTCCTTCAGCCGCGTCTTGAGATCGTCCGGCAGATTTGCTCTCACCGCATGCGCATCATAGGGCAGCGGGGCAGACGCCCAGGCGACCGTAAGCTTGTCGAGCCCTCTCGCGCCACTCAGAAAATAGTCATTCAGCGTCCCCGCGGTGTAACCTGTTTGAGGACTCCCGCTCAGTGTGGACCAGCCCAGGCTGGCATCTGCCCGGCCATCCATGATGGCCAGAAGACCGTCTACTCCGCTTTCAACGCGAAGCAGCGTGCGGAAATGCTCGCGGACATCGATCCCTTGCTTCTCAAGATTGGCGAGCGGTATCCGATAGCCTGTCGTGGAACCACTGTCCTGAACCGCCAGTCGCTTGCCTGCGAGATCCGCCATTGTCAGCGGACGCCGGGAAATCACGACCGCATGATAGCGCCCGTTGCCCACTTCGGGTCTTGCGCTGACCAAGGGCTCCACGCAGCCGCAAAAGGCAGAGGCTGCACTATAGGCGGAGCCGGACAGGACCGCATAATCCACATCGCCATTGACGAGGGCAGTAGTCAGTTCATCAAGGGTCGGAATGAGAAACAGATCAACCGGTCTGTTCAGCACCTCTTCCAAATACAGCCTGAAGGGTTCGATCCGCTCGCGGATCTCTTCATCCGTCCCAACGGCGACACCAAATTTGAACCGTGAGAACGATTGCGCTGACGCGGAACCGGTCAGGCCCGGCACCATCAGAGTGCAGACGCAGGCCAGGATGCCAAGAATTCTCACGACCATTTTTCTGCCATTTCAGATAGGCTTCCTTCCATCTGGAGCGAGTCGCTCACCTGAATTTACCAGTTTGACCTGCCTATTTCATGCGGCACATTCAGCCGCAACATTTGAGGATCCCATGACCGCAAAAGCAACCACCGTCGTCTTTGACATCGGCAATGTCCTGATCGAGTGGGACCCGAACCATCTCTATCAGCACCTTCTGCCCGATCCGGCGGAGCGGAAGCATTTTCTGACGGAGATTTGCAGCTACGACTGGAACCTTGAGCAGGACCGGGGCCGCAGCTGGGATGAAGCCGTGGACCTGCTGGTCGCGGAGTATCCGGAAAAGCGCGACCTGATCACCGCTTATCGTGACCGCTGGCACGACATGGTACCGGGTGAGATTTCCGGAACGGTCGCAATTCTTGAAGAACTCAAGGCCGCGCAAACACCGCTTTATGCGATCACCAATTTCTCCTCCGAGAAATTCACCGAAGCCCAGACCAGATTCCCGTTCCTGAAGACGTCGTTCCGGGACATCGTCGTCTCCGCTGACGAGCGTCTCCTGAAGCCGGACCTGCGCATCTATGAAGTTCTGCTGGAGCGGAACGGACTGGACGCAGGGACTTGCGTCTTCATCGACGATTCCCCGAAGAACGTCGACGCAGCCCGCGCAGCGGGTATGCATGCGGTCCATTTCCAGCACCCGGACCATCTTCGCGCAGAGTTGAAGAAGCTGGGTCTTCCGGTCTGAGAGTCACGACACCGGCAGCTCCGCCTCCCTCGGCGGGCGGAGCATCGTTTTATTCGTCAGGCCGTCTCGAAACCTTCCAGCACATTGACACAATTCGTGCCCAGCGCATCGACGGCATAGCCCCCTTCCATCAGGAAGATGGTCGGCAAGCCTAGCCGCTTCAGCCTCTGACCAAGGGAGGTAAAGTCCCCGCTGTTAAACAGGAACTTGGAAATCGGATCTTCCCGGTAACAATCCATACCGAGAGACACCAGAAGATAGTCTGGTTTGTAGACATGGAGCCAGCGGCAGGCCTCTTCCAATGCCTCGGAATAGGTTTCCCAGCCAGTCCCAAGCGGCAGGGGCCAATTGCGCGTGAAACCCGTTCCCGCCTTCTCACCGGTTTCATCTTCATGACCGAGGAAATGCGGATACTCATGCCGGGGATCCGCATGAAGCGACAGGAACAGCACATCTGGACGGTCGTAGAAAATCGCCTGCGTGCCATTGCCGTGATGGTAATCGACGTCGAGGATCGCAATACGATGCGCCCCTTGATCCAGAAGCCACTGGGCCGCAATCGCCGCATTGTTCAGGAAGCAATATCCGCCGAAGAAATCCTTGCCGCAGTGATGGCCTGGCGGACGGCATAGAGCGAAAGCCGAGCTTTCTCCGCCATCCTTGACCAGTTGAGCTGCCGTCAGTGCGGCGTTGGCCGAGGCCTTTGCCGCTTCGAAGGTAAACGGTCCAACCGGCGTGCCAGCATCCATGGAGTAGCGGCCAAGCAACCCGTCGATGTGCTCAGGTGCAGGATCAGCCCTCAATGTGCGCACGGGCCAGACATAGGGAAAAGCCTCCTGCGCCGTCCGGCCTTCCGCAAGCCAACGGTCCCAGAAGCCTTCCATGAAGGCCAGATAATCGGGAGCATGCACGCGTTGAAGAGGCTGCACACCAAAGTCGAGCGGCTCGATGATCTCGCCCAGTCCTCGGTCCCGCACGGTTTTGAGGACAATCTCCGCTCGTGAGGGAGTTTCCACCGCCGGGCGGAGCTGGCCGTCTGAGATTTCATTCTTCGGAGCATGTTTCAGCTCCACTGGCGAAAAGACCGTTTTCATCAGCAGACCAACCTCTCCTGGCACCTCCGGTCAGGAAAACCGGAATTCCGTCACGTGGCTGTAGGTTTCACCGGGGTGCAGCAGCACAGGCGTAAAGCTGTCGCGGTTCACACTGTCCGGCCAGCGCTGGGTTTCAAGACACAGACCGGCGAAGGCTCCGTAGCGGCGGCCTTCAAGGCCCGGAACAGGAACGTTCAAACCCTGGGCATCATAAAGCTGAACGCCCGGTTCGGTCGTCCAGACTTCCATGCGGCACTCACCCTGACTGTCTTCAAGAGCCGCGGCAAAAACCACTTCGTACCTCGGTGCTTCACTCAGGCAGAAGTTATGGTCAAAGACCACACCCTCTTCCCCCGGTTTGCGCCGGATCTGACGTCCATCCCGGAAGTCATAAGGCGTCCAGGCAACATTGCGGATTTCACCGGTCGGGATCAGATCGTCATCAACCGGTAGATAGGTTTCCGCTGCAATCTCAAGCGTGTGATCCAGAATGTCGCCTTCGCCGTCCAGATTGAAATAGGCGTGCTGCGTCAGGTTCACCGGCGTCACCTTGTCTGTGGTGGTCGTGAACTTCACGCGCAATGCACCCGATCCGGTGAGCGTGTAGCGGCACAAAGCCTCAACCCGGCCCGGATAGCCTTCCTCCCCGTCTTCGGAGATGTATTTCAGCAGAACGCTAGCCTTGTCCTGCTGTTCAATGGTCCAGATCCGCCGGGCGAAGCCATTTGGTCCACCATGAAGATGATGCTTGCTGCCAGGCTTCAAAGTAAGCTGATAGCTCTGCCCATCCATTTCAAAACGGCCATGGGCGATCCGGTTCGCGCACCGTCCGGGAACAGCACCAAAATAAGGGCCGTGGTTCAAATAGCCTTCAAGGCTGTCGAAACCGAGAATACGGGATTTCCCATTGAAACGCAGATCCCGGATGATCGCACCGAAAGTGAGAACCTTTGCTTCCAGCGCCCCTTTTTTCAGGGTGATTTCCTCAACAACAGTGCCGTCATCCAGTCGGCCGAATTCCCGGTTCATCTTTGCCTCTTCCTTGCCCCAAACGTCTCTTGCGTGGCTCTTGCGGGCCGCCTTTGTGCAGATACAAAAAGGGCGGCGCAAGTCTGCGCCGCCCAATCTACAGCATGGATCAGAAGATCACAGCGTCTGATTGTATTCACCAACTTCCGGATTTTCCCGCAGCACGGTGTCAACAGCCTTGAACATGGCATGGAGGCGTTCCTCGGAAGCCGGGCTTTCCACCACGACCACCAGTTCCGGCTTGTTGGACGATGCCCGGACCAGACCCCAGGTGCCGTCTTCAGTCACGACGCGAACGCCATTGACGGTGATCAGGTCGGTAATCTTGGAGCCGGCAACGGTTTCACCCTTGGCCTGCATATCCTTGAACCGGGCGACGACCTTGTCGACGATGCCGTATTTGATCTCGTCGTCGCAATGCGGCGACATGGTCGGTGAACCCCAGGTCTTCGGCAGATCACGGCGGAGATCCGCCATGGTCTTGTCCGGGTTGCGGTCCAGCATGTCCAAAATGGCGAGCGCAGACACGACACCATCGTCATAGCCGCGGCCAATCGGCGGATTAAAGAAATAGTGGCCGGACTTTTCAAAACCGACAATCGCACCAAGCTCGGTCACCCGGCGCTTGATGTAAGAGTGACCCGTCTTGAAATAATCGGTCTTTGCACCGTTGGCCTTCAGAACCGGATCGGTGTTGAAGAGGCCGGTGGACTTCACATCGACCACGAACTGGGAGTTCGGGTAGAGCGCGGAAATATCCCGGGCCAGCATCACGCCAACCTTGTCAGCGAAGATCTCTTCGCCTTCATTGTCCACAACGCCGCAACGGTCGCCGTCGCCGTCAAAGCCGAGACCAACTTCTGCTCCGGTTTCCAGAACCTTGTCACGAAGTGCGTGAAGCATCTTCATGTCTTCCGGATTCGGATTGTAGCGCGGGAAAGTGTGGTCCAACTCGGCGTCCAGCGGAATGACTTCCGCACCGAGCATTTCCAGAATACGCGGGGCAAATGCACCGGCCGTGCCGTTGCCGCAGGCTGCCACGACCTTGATCGGGCGCTTGAGCTTTGCACGGCTGGTCAGGTCCTTGATGTAGACCTCCGCAAAGCCTTCGACATACTTGTAGCTGCCACCGCCGCGTACATCGAACTTGGCTTCAAGGACGATGTCTTTGAGACGGCCCATTTCTTCCGGTCCGAAGGTCAGAGGGCGGTCAATGCCCATCTTCACACCGGTCCAGCCGTTGTCATTGTGGGACGCGGTGATCATCGCCACAGCCGGAACATCCAGCGCAAACTGCGCGAAATACGCCATCGGCGAAAGGGCGAGGCCAATGTCATGCACATTGATGCCCGCAGCCATCAGACCGTTGATGACGGCCATCTTGATGGAAGCGGAGTAACCGCGGAAATCGTGACCAACCACGATGTCCGGCCGCACGCCCCGCTCATGCATCAGGGTTCCGATCCCGAGACCAAGAGCCTGCATGCCCATCAGGTTGATTTCTTTTTCAAACAGCCAGCGCGCATCGTACTCGCGGAAGCCGGTCGGCTTCACCATGGGCTGCGATTCATAGGCATAAGTATTCGGTTTCAGGGAAGCCTGCGGCTTGGGAAACATCTATCACTCCTCAGGAACTGCCGGATATGAATTTGCACTCGATAAAGAACTGCATAGAAACGGCAGGGATACTATTGAACCAGAATTAGCGTGTCATTGGAAAAATGGAACCTGCTGAGCCGGTTGAGAGCGGACATGCCCAGCAACGGGGTGGAAAGAGCCCGGTCAGGCAAGATCAAGGCCGGAATGTCTTTCAGTCGAACGTCTCCAAGCTCCAAGTCCCTCACGGTGGCCGACGCGCCGCTGACAACGCCATTAGCGGTTTTCACGGGAATCCGATAGTCGGAAGGCAGGATAAAAATACCCATTGATCGAGCATCCCGCTCCGGAAGCGCTACCGCACTCGCTCCAGTATCAATTAGCATTGTCAACCTGCGCCCATTCAGCCGCGCTTCGGTTATGTAGGCACCATTAGGCGACATTTGGACAACATGACGGCGGCCAACGCCCGATCTCTCCGACTGTTGATCGAGCTTTGTGCCCGGCGACCGGTCGTCCTTCGGACGGATAAAGCGCGCACCATCGCTCTGGTTCCCGAAATACTGAGGAACAAGGGGTACAATTACTAAAAAGAGACCAATGAAAATGGCGTAGCGCCACATGGATGCAGGCTCTCCCCAATGAACTTACGGTTTCCTAGCAGAGGAGCCTTATCATCCTGTGAAGGTGGCCAAGAGTTGAAACGCGAGACAAATGAAAAATGGCGCCAGACCGGAGACTGGCGCCATTAAAAGTCAGAATAGCTGCGACGGCTTATTTCGTCCCATACATGCGGTCGCCCGCATCACCGAGGCCCGGGACGATATAACCATGGTCATTCAGCTTCTCGTCGATGGAAGCGGTGAAGACCGGCACGTCTGGATGGGTTTCATTGAACTTGGCCACACCTTCGGGAGCCGCCAGCAGGCACAGGAACCGGATATTGGTCGCGCCGCGATCTTTCAGCCTCTGAACCGCGGCAATTGCGGAGTTTGCGGTAGCGAGCATAGGATCAACGACGATTACGAGACGCTCGTTCAGGTCTTCCGGCGCCTTGAAGTAATACTCGACCGGCTTCAGGGTTTCCGGATCGCGGTAAAGGCCGATATGCGCCACGCGTGCGGACGGAACCAGATCCAGCATGCCTTCCAGAAGGCCGTTGCCGGCACGCAGAACCGACGCGAACACCAGCTTCTTGCCTGCAATTGTCGGAGCCTGCATTTCGCAGATCGGAGTTTCGATGGTCTGCAGAACCACAGGCAGATCACGGGTCACCTCATAGCAAAGCAGCAGCGAGATTTCACGCAGCAGGCGGCGGAAGCCCTGGGTGGACGTTGCCTTGTCCCGCATGATGCTCAGCTTGTGCTGGACCAGGGGATGATTGACGACGGTGGCTCCGGACATGATGTGCCTCTCTTTAGCTCTGGCCCCTTGTCCGGGGCGGGAGTGGATGATCTGTTTTACCGTCCTATGCCCCGAACGGAAGCCAAAAAACACCCCCGCCACCAAGGCTCTCCGCTGCTTTCTCCAATTGGGCGGGATTTTTGCCCGCTAATTCGCGGGAGGCGGGCACAGTTGCCGCTGCCATGAGGCACGTCAGGGGGAGTTCTTCAACGGAAGCTTCCAACCGCTCGCGCAAAAGAGCGGCGAGCTTGTCGAGAAGAACCAGGGACATCGCCCGCAGCTCAATCATAAGGTCCACCGCGGCCTGCGGGCTGCCAGCTCCCGCATCCTGCGATGGCAAAACCCTCAAAGCGCCGGTCTCCAGAAAGAAGAAAACATGATTCAGATCTGCAAGACCGGGCAGCTCTTCCAAACCGGAAACGAGCACGCCTGCCCAGGCGAGGGGCTCTATGAAGGAGTAGGCAATCTGGACGGCAGGCAAGTGGAAAGGCACCAGTCCCGGCGCCTCTTCATCCAGAACAAGCCAGGAGTGCTGCCAGCAATCTCCCAGGAGAACCTCGCCGAGGCTTGCCCCCCCCTGCCAGAGAGGCGAGAGGCCATCGAGAAGCAGCTCAAGGCAGTCCGCAGCCGGAACCATACCGTCTTCCGCATCCGCCCACAGCCGGTCCAGCACATGTCCTGGCCGGATGCTTCCATCCTTTTCAAACAGATCCGGTCTCAGACCGGCTGCCTCGCCCAGACGTTTCAGCTGATGGGTAATGTCCCTGATCAGATCAGAATTCTCATCGGGCTCCAGCTGCAACCCACCGGCAATTTCGCTAGCTTCAAGGCGGATCAGAGCATGTGCATCAAGCCGCAAGGGATCTTCAGGCTCTGCCGAAAAACTGCCCGCCGCAAACATGGTCAAGGCGGCTATGGCGCGGCCAGCAGCGCCGGAATATCGCTTGCCTGTCAGCTGTTCCTCGAACGTCCAGCCTTCTGGCATTGCCACATCCAGCACGGCGGACAGGATCGCAAGGTCCCCGGCACAGCACAGCATTTCTTCAGCGGACACAAATTCTCTGGCCGATGCCAGCATGGCCCACCGGTCGAGCCCGTCCAACTCGAACGAGCGCCAGCATCCGTGTGGGGGAAGCTGCAGATCCGGAAACCTTTCGGTCAAGGTCTTTTCCGCCAGGTCTGCGGCATCAGCGAGCTTCGCAAGATCCACGGACACCCCAGTTTGCGAGGCTCCACCCATAACGGCCTCGGCGACGCGTGCCGATCTCGTTTTCACTTCCGCTGCGGACAGCAGCCGGATGGCGACAGTAGGATGGACAGAGACAGTCACGGGGAACTCCAGGGAAAGAGATGAAAACCAGCTAAAACGGAGTGTGGGCGCTTTCACAAGCCGCCTTGAAAAGAAACCAGTGCCGTGAAACCCTTGTCTAATGTTTGTGCTGCTCAGGCAACTGGTCGGGGCATTGAAACCTTTGGCGGCTGCCTCATGTACCTGTTGCAGAACACGCCTCCGCAAGATTCACTATCCTGCTTCAGACTTTGATTGAGACCGTATGTCCACTGTCATTTCCATCGCCGCCCTGCTCATCGGATCCGCGCTTCTCTTACTCGCGGGCGGATTGCACGGACTGCTTTTGCCGGTCCGGGGCCTTGCCGAGGGTTTTTCCGACACGTCGCTGGGTCTTCTGGGGGCCGGTTGGGCGATGGGTTACATGGCAGGCTGCCTGCTCGTACCGGTCATCGTGAAGCGCGTCGGCCATGTCCGCTCGTTTGGCGCGCTTTGCTCGCTGGCGGGCATCACCCTGCTTTTGAACCTGCTGCTCATGAACCCGCTTGCGTGGGTGATCTTGCGGTCTCTCTCCGGATTCTGCTTCGCTGGCGCTGCCATGATCGTGGAGAGCTGGCTGAACGAGCGGGCGACCAACGCGACCCGAGGCAAGATCTTCGGCATCTACACGATGATCAATCTCGGGGCGACGACCGCCGGTCAGATGCTGCTGACAACCGGTGACCCGAACGGCTTCACCTTCTTCGTCATTGGCTCGATCATCTATTCGCTGGCGCTGCTGCCCACCGCCCTATCCACCGCCTCAAGCCCGACGCCGCTGACCCAGGCCCGCCTGGACCCAAAGAAGCTCTGGCGTAATTCGCCGATTGCCGTGGTCGCCGTGTTTCTGGTCGGCATTTCCAACGGCGCCTTCGGCACCCTTGGTGCTGTCTACGGACGCAGGATCGGCCTTGAAGTCTCCGATATTGCCATCATGATGAGCCTTGCGCTGCTGGCAGGGGCCCTGATCCAGATCCCGGTTGGTTTCATATCCGACCGGATCGACAGGCGTTTTGTTCTCGTCGGCCTTGCTCTTGCTGCCATGGCCCTGGGTACGGCCATCTCCATCTTCGGCGGCTCCAGCCCGGTTCTGACCATCGCGCTGATAGGCAGTTTCGGCGGCACGATCTATTCCATGTATCCGGTCATCGTGGCCCACGCCAGCGATCACGCAGACCCTGGCGACTTCCTCAAGACCAGCGGTGGCCTGCTTCTCATCTTCGGCACCGGCACCATGATCGGTCCGCTGGCCGCCGCAGGCCTAATGACAGCGACCTCGCCCGGCGCCCTGTTCCAGGTTACAGCGGCGGCGCATCTCACCATGATGCTGTTTGCCATCTGGCGCATCACCCAGCGGGCGACGCTAACCACGGAGCAGAAGACCGACTTCGTACCGGTGGTCTCGACAACCCGAATGGGTACGCTGGAGTCAGCGACGCTTGACCCCAGGACGGATCAGGAAGAAGCCATTGAAATGCAGGAAGCGAGCTGAGCAAAGCTCAGCCGTGCCGGGCGCTGTCCAGACGAACCAGCAACCGCTGACGGGTGCCTTCATCGCAGAAGGCAGCCTGAAGCGCCGTGCGGGTGATGTCCATCTGCTCGTCGAAGCTCCACCCGAATGTCTTGGCAACGGAGGCATATTCCTTGCCGATCGTCGTGTGGAAGAACGGCGGATCATCCGAATTCAGCGTCACACGGACCCCGGCCTTGCGCAGCATGTTCACCGGGTGGAAGCGCAGAACCGAATAAACCCCAAGCGCCGTGTTCGAGCCGGGGCAGACCTCCAGGACGATCTTTTCATCGACCAGACGCTTCATCAGGTCCTTGTCCTCAATGGCCCGGACACCGTGGCCGATCCGCTTGACCCGCAAGAACTCAAGAGCGGCAACGATGCTGTCTGCACCGCCAAATTCTCCCGCGTGAGCGGTCAAGCCGAGGCCTGCTTCTCCGGCGATACGGAACGCTTTGGCGAAATTGGCCGGATGCCCCTCCCGCTCGTCACCCGCCAGACCGAACCCCGTCACCATGGGATGTGGCGTTGCCGCGACTTCCCGTGCCACCCTTTCGACGGAAGCTGCGCCAAAATGGCGGACGCCAATGGCGATCATGCGGCCTTCGATACCCGTGCCTTCCTTGGCCGCCTCGATCCCGGCTGCAAGGCCTTCGACATAGGCGCGATAGGAAAGACCGGCAGACTGGGCATGATCAGGAGAGATGAAAATCTCTCCGTAGATCGCACCCTCCGCCGCCAGCATGCGGAAATAGGTCTCTGAGAGAAGGGCATAGTCGGCAGGTGTCCGGAACACCGAGCTTGCAAGGTCATAAGCCTTCAGGAAGCTCGTGAAGTCGGACCAGACGTATTTACCCTTGGCGTTGATGATCGAGGACACATCAACGCGGTATTTCTCCGCAAGGCGCTCAACCAGCGAGGGTGGCGCGGCACCCTCGATATGGCAATGCAATTCTGCCTTTGGCACGTTGACATGCTGGATCATGGCGCTTCTGAACCGACCTTTGCGGATGAGATTCTGTAGGACTACGCGCCTTGCCGATTCCCGTCCAGCGCGTTTGCCCTTCTCGTCGTGCCCCTATGGCAGCTTCACAAGAAGCTGTTGCCATGCGGACCTATCGCGATGCCAAGATGTTCGGCAATGCTTTCACCGATATCAGCATAGGTGGGCCTGCCTCCAATGCTGCGCCCCTCAAGGCCTGGACCGGTCACCAGCACCGGAACATGTTCACGGGTGTGATCCGTTCCACGCCAAGTCGGATCGCAGCCGTGGTCGGCGGTCAGGATCAGGATATCCCCTTGCCGCATCCGGGCGGTCAATTCCGGCAGCCGCCGGTCGAAGTGCTCAAGCGCTGCCGCATAGCCGGGCACGTCACGCCGGTGTCCGAAAAGGGAGTCGAAGTCGATGAAGTTGGAGAAGACGAGATCTCCGTCCCCTGCCAGGTCCATCGCTTCCAGCGTCTTGTCGAACAGGGCATCATTGCCAGCGCCCTTCAGCACCTTGGCGACGCCTTGGTGGGCAAAGATGTCGGAAATCTTGCCCACGCCGATGACCGTCCGGCCAGCCTCCGTCAGACGATCCAGCAGCGTCAGCTCCGGGGGCAGAACCGAATAGTCGCGCCGGTTGGGTGTGCGCTGGAAATCGGCGGCAGATGTTCCCTCAAAGGGGCGGGCAATCACCCGGCCGATGTTATAGGGATCTGCCAGCTCGCGAGTGATCTCGCAGAGTTTGTAAAGCCGTTCGAGACCGAAAGCCTCTTCGTGGGCTGCGATCTGGATGACGCTGTCCGCCGACGTGTAGAAGATCGGCTTGCCAGTGCGCAGGTGCTCTTCACCCAGTTCGGCGATGATTTCCGTGCCTGAGGCATGTTTGTCACCGAGAATGCCATCAATACCGGAAGCCGCGATGACCTTCTCGATTAACTCCGCCGGGAAGGTCGGGATGGTTTCGGGGAAATAGCCCCAGTCGAACCGGACCGGAACACCGGCAATCTCCCAATGGCCGGATGGCGTGTCCTTGCCGTTGGAAACTTCCGCCGCATAACCCCAGAGACCTTCCGGGTCCTGATCCACC
Source organism: Roseibium litorale (assembly GCF_014842915.1). Classification (GTDB taxonomy): domain Bacteria; phylum Pseudomonadota; class Alphaproteobacteria; order Rhizobiales; family Stappiaceae; genus Roseibium; species Roseibium litorale. Next base: position 136,422 of record NZ_JACYXI010000007.1, read on the forward strand.
GGAAGGCCAGCAGCAGGAGACCCTGTGGATAGGAGCGCTGCAGCTCCAAGCCCCAGACGGTTCAGGTTCGGCAGGTGCAAGGGACCGGAGCGCAAGCCCTCCCGGTCGCCCTGACCGCTGGCGCAGGCGGCTGCGATATGGCCAAGCGTGTCCGACCCGGCATCCCCGAACCGGGCCGCGTCCTCTGCTCCGCCAATGCCGAAACTGTCCAAAACGCACAGGATCGCACGAGGCATGGGAGTTTCCCCTTTTGTCATGACCGGCTTGAACGCCGGATGAAGAATGGGCCGGCTTGTCTGCCGGCTCCGGATTGATCAGGGCGCGATGCGGCCAACCACACAGGGTCTGTCGGTCACCTCGGCGGGCGATCCGACCTTGTAGGCACGCCGCAGCATCACCGCCGCTTCTTCCGCGTCGGCTTCCGTTGCCGCATGCACGATGGCAATCGGCGCATCCGCATCAACCGAATGGCCAATACCTGCCAGATCCGTGAAGCCGACAGACGGATCGATCACGTCGGCTGCTGCCCGCCGTCCACCGCCAAGGCCAACGACCGCGACACCGACAGCGCGCGTGTCGATTGCCGTCACAACGCCATCCTGCTCCGGATAGACCGGCGCCACGACCTTCGCCTTCGGCAGGTAAAGTTCGGACTTTTCCATGAAGTCGGCGGGACCGCCGAGCGCAGTCACCATGCGGGCGAAGACTTCAGCTGCCTTGCCGCTTTCAAAGGCGGCGCGCATCTTGTCTTCCCCATCACTGGCCGAAGCTGCAAGACCGCCGGTTGCCAGGAGCTCGCCGCCCTGAGCGACCGTGATGTCCCACAAACGGTTGTCGATGGCCGTGCCTTTCAGGAAGTCGACGGCATTCTGCATTTCGACCGCATTGCCCGCGGCAGAGGCCAGCGGCTCATTCATGTCGGTCAGAAGCGCCGTGGTCTTGAGCCCTGCACCATTGGCGACCAGCACCAGGCTTTCCGCCAGCGCACGCGCGTCTTCCAGCTTTGCCATGAAAGCACCGCTGCCCCATTTCACGTCCAGCACAAGCCCCTGAAGCCCAGCTGCGAGCTTTTTGGACAGGATGGAGGCGGTGATCAGATCAAGGCTTTCCACAGTCCCAGTCACATCACGAATGGCGTAGAAGCGCTTGTCGGCAGGCGCGAGATTGCCGGTCTGACCGATGACCGCACAGCCGACTTCCTTGACCACCTTGTGAAAGAGGTCGTTGTCCGGCTGGGTCTTGTAGCCGGGGATGCTGTCGAACTTGTCCAGCGTTCCCCCGGTATGACCAAGGCCACGGCCAGAGATCATCGGCACCGCGGCACCGCAGGCGGCCAGCGCGGGGGCCAGCATCAAGGACACGTTGTCCCCGACGCCGCCGGTGGAATGCTTGTCAAGCACCGGCGCTTCGATATCGGACCAGTCCATGACATCGCCGCTGTCGCGCATGGCAAGGGTCAGGGCCACGCGTTCATCGACGCTGAGCCCCTTGAAGAACACGGCCATGGCAAGAGCGGCCACCTGGCCTTCGGTCACGCTGCCGTCGGCAAGCCCCTTCACGAAGAAGGCGATTTCTTCCTTGTCCAGCGAGCCGCCATCCCGCTTCTTGCGGATCAGTTCCTGAGGCAGCATGTCAGTATCCTTCTCCAGCCGTCTTGCCGGTTCCATCAAGAGCCCCGATCAGCGCATCCAGCAGACCGCTTGCCCCAAAGCGGAAGGTCGAGGCAGACACCCAGTTGGCGCCCAGGATCTTGTCCGCAATCGTCAGGTAGGACGCTGCATCCGCGACCGTGCGAATGCCGCCGGCAGGTTTGAAGCCAACGTCCTTCAAGGCTTCGCGGCGATGTTCCTCGATCACGGTCAGCATGATCTCGGCGGCTTCGATGGTGGCATTGACCGGAACCTTGCCGGTGGACGTCTTGATAAAATCTGCTCCCGCATTGACAGCAATCTCGGAGGCCATGTGGATCAGCAGCGGATCCTTCAATTCCCCGGTTTCCAGAATGACCTTCAGGATGGCGGGAGCCGGAATAGCTGCCTTCACCCGGATGATCTGTTCCTCGGCAAAACCCTTGCGCCCCTCCATGAAGGCCCGGTAAGGCATGACGAGATCGATCTCATCCGCGCCATCACGGATCGCAGCTTCCGTCTCTGCGACGACCGCACTGGTGTCGATACCGCCTGCCGGGAAGTTGACGACGGTCGCGACCTTGACCCCGGAGCCCTTCAGCTCAGCGACGGCCTGCGCCACGAAGCGCGGCCAGATGCAGACCGCGGCAACTGAGCCATGGACGGTGACGGCCCGCTTGCACAGGGCCGTGATGTCGGCAGCCGTGCAGTCGTCGTTCAGATTGGTGAGATCCACCAGCCCCAGAATGCGGCGGGCGGCAGAGGCAACGGCTTGATCAATCATTTCCGATTTCCTTCACGAAACCGCGGACGAGCTGCTTCATCCGGCTCATGCCGGTCAGCGCCACGCTTTTGGTTTCGTCATGAGACAGGCCGTGGCTTTGCAGCCCCGCGCCCAGATTGGTGATGATGGACATGGCGGCAACGCGCATGCCCAGGAAGCGCGCGATGATCACTTCCGGCACGGTGGACATGCCGACCGCATCCGCGCCAAGGGTCTTGGCCATACGGATTTCCGCCGGCGTCTCGAAGGACGGGCCGGAGAACCACATATAGATACCTTCGGCCAGCGGATGGCCGGTTTCGGCAGCGACCTTCTGCATGACTGCCCGCAGTTCCGGATCATAGGCCGCGCTCATGTCGAGAAAGCGCTTTTCGTCTTCCTCGCCGATCAACGGGTTCATGCCGGACCAGTTGATGTGATCACTGATCAGCATCGGGCTTCCCGGGGGAACAGATTCCCGCAAGGAACCCGCCGCATTGGTGGCCAGTAGAATATCGCAGCCCAGCTCCTTCAAGGTCTCGACCGGCGTGCGCATGATCGCGGGATTGCCGCTTTCATAGTAATGCGCGCGGCCCGCAAGGATCACCACCGGCACACCGCACAGGGTGCCCGCGACAAGCTCGGACGAGTGAGACGTGACCGTCGACACCGGAAACTCCGGCAGCTTGGCGTAGGGAATACGGACGGCGTCATCGATTTCATCAGCCAGCGATCCCAGGCCTGAACCCAGGATCATGCCGGTGCGATAGGACCCGGGACGGGCGGCGCGGACGATATCCGCGCACTCTCGGCCAAAACCGCTCATGACTGATCAGTCCTTTTGTTCAAGTTCAAAACCGGCGGGCAGAAGCTCCGCCATGGTGAAGCTGCGGCGGATGCCATCCAGGTTGGCGACGTGGATCACCACATCGTCACCGGAGAACTCTTTGAGCTTCTGACGGCAGCCGCCGCAAGGCGTGCAAAGAGCTGCATCGCCCACAACAACCGCTTCGGCAATCCGGCTTCCACCACCAAGGATCATCGCCGCTATGGCTCCCGCTTCAGCGCAGGTTCCTTCCGGAAAAGCAGCGTTTTCCACGTTGCAACCCGCATAGACCTTGCCATCATCGGCGAGGATTGCAGCCCCCACCTTGAACCGGGAATACGGCGCATAAGCGGCCTTCTGGGCGTTGAGAGCCGTTTCGAACAGCGTCTGTACCGCGCTCATGTGCGCTCCTTGAGATAGGGCACGCCCGACGCCTTGGGCGGGATTGCCTTGCCGATGAAACCGGCCAGCAGGATCACCGTGAGGATGTACGGCAGCGCCTGGAAGAACTGCACCGGCACCTGGCCGATGCCCGGGATTTCCTGACCCTGAAGACGGATGGCAAGCGCATCGAGGAAGCCGAACAAGAGGCAGGCCCACATGGCATTACCAGGCTTCCACTTGGCGAAGATCAAGGCCGCCAGTGCGATGTAGCCGCGCCCTGCCGTCATATCCTTGATGAAGCCAGAAGACTGGGCAATGGACAGATAGCTGCCTGCGATGCCGCACAGAATTCCGCAGGCGATGACCGCACGATAGCGCAGCCATGTGACGGAAATGCCAGCCGTATCCACCGCTGCAGGGTTTTCGCCGACCGCTCTAAGGCGCAGGCCAAAGCGGGTCCGGAACAGTATCCACCAGGTCAGCGGCACCATCGCAAAGGCGATGTAGACGAGGATGTTATGGCCGGAAATCAGCTCAGAATAAATTGGCCCGATTACCGGCACATGCGCCATTTCTGCGGCAAATGGCAGTTCAATATTCCCGAAACGGCCGCCGCCGGAGAGAGAAGGCGTCCGGCCACCCTGCCGGAACCAGGTCTGGCCGAGAAGCGCCGTCAGTCCAAGCGCCAGAAAATTGATCGCTACGCCGGACACGATCTGGTTGCCACGGTTGGTAATGGACGCAAAGCCATGCACCAGCGCAAGCCCCACAGCAACGCCGGTTCCTGCCAGCAGGCCCAGCCAGGCATTCGCCGTGAGATAGGCAACCGCACCGGCACCGAAGGCAGCCCCCAGCATCTTCCCTTCAAGGCCGATATCGACCACGCCGGAGCGTTCCGAATAAAGGCCAGCCAGACAGGCCAGAAGCAGAGGGGCAGACAGGCGCACCGTGGAATCAAGAATGAGGATCAGGGTATCGAACATGGCGCGCTCCTATCCAGCCTGCGTTGCCGGTGTGCGGGCGAAGCTGAACATCTGCACCAGAGCTGGCCGGAACATATATTCCAGCGCTCCTGCAAACAGGATCACGAGCCCCTGAATAACAACGATCATGTCGCGGGTGATCGCCGGCATCTCGAAGGAGAGCTCCGCGCCTCCCTGGTAGAGCATGCCGAAGAGAATGGCTGACAGAACGATTCCGACCGGATGCGCCCGTCCCATGAGGGCGACCGCGATCCCGACGAAGCCGTAGCCGGAGACAAATTCCAGCAGCAGCCGGTTCTGTGCGCCCATGATCTCGTTGATCGCCATCAGCCCGGCAAGCCCGCCGGAAATCATCATCGTGATGATGATGATGCGGACCGGAGAAATACCGGCATAGACCGCTGCCGTCGGGTTCGCGCCAAAGGTGCGGATCTCATAGCCCAGACGCGTGCGCCAGATCAGAACCCAGACGAAAACGCAGGCCAGCAGGGCGAGGATCAGGGCAAGATTAACCTGGGAAGTGCCGAAGAAATCTCCCGGCAGCAAAGAGTCCAGCAGCGGAAGACGGCCGCCCTCTTCAAAAGTGCGGGTTTCAGGCTGCATGGAACCAGGCTTGGAAATCACGTCGACAAGCAGGTAGCCCATTAGCGCCGCACCAATGAAATTGAACATGATCGTGGTGATCACGACATGGCTGCCACGCTTGGCCTGAAGCCAAGCCGGAATGAACGCCCAAGCCGCACCGAAGACAGCCCCGCCCAGAACAGCGAACGGCAGCGTCACCCACCAGGGCACATAGTGATCGAGCGCCAGACAGGCTAGAGCGACGCCAAGGCCACCGACATAGGCCTGTCCCTCGCCACCGATGTTGAAGAGACCCGCGTGGAACGCCACGGCGACGGCGAGGCCAGTGAAGATGAAGTTCGTCGCGTTGAAAAGGGTAAAACCAATGCCCTCGCCATATCCCAGCGATCCCCAGATGAGGATCTTGACCGCCTCGATCGGATTTTCGCCGATCAAGAGCACCACAAGCCCGGACACGAGAAACGCAGCGGCCAGATTAATGGCCGGGATCAGTCCGAAATCGACCCAGCGCGGCAGTTGTCCTGCACTCATCGGGCGTCTCCCTCTACACCAGCCATCAAGAGGCCGAGTTCACCTTCATCTGCTTCCGGTCCGCGTTCGCCAACGATCTTGCCGTCGAACATGACGAGCACACGGTCGGCAAGAGACCGGATTTCATCCAGTTCCACGGAGACAAGCAGAATGCCCTTCCCCGCATCCCTCAGCTCGACGAGCCGTTTGTGAATGAATTCGATCGCGCCGATATCCACACCGCGAGTCGGCTGGCCGACGAGCAGCACCGTCGGGTCGTGCTCAATCTCACGTGCGAGAACAACCTTCTGCTGGTTGCCGCCGGAGAAATTGGCGGTCTTGAGCTGGCAATTGGGCGGCCGGATATCGTATTTCTCGATCTCCGCCTTCGCCGTTTGCTTGATCGCTGGAATGTCCAGAAACGGACCCTTGGCGTATTTTGGATCGTTGTGATAGCCGAGAATCGCATTCTCATATTCGGCAAACTTGGTGATCAGCCCCATCCGGTGACGGTCTTCAGGAACGTGGCCAAGACCCTTGCCGCGCATTTCCGCGGGATCAATCCGGGTCTCGCCCAGATTTGTCTGATCCCCGTCGATCCAGAGAGTGCCCTTCGACGCCTTGCGGATCCCTGCCAGTGTTTCCAGCAGCTCTGACTGACCGTTGCCGGACACGCCTGCGATGCCGACGATTTCTCCGGCGCGCACCTCGAAGGATACGTCCTTAACGACCTTCACACCGCGGCTGTCGATGACATCCAGGCTATCGACCTTCATAACGGTCTTGCCCGGCTTGGCAGGCTGTTTTTCCACCTGAAGCAAGACCGAGCGGCCAACCATGAGCTCGGCCAATTCTGCCATGGAGGTTTCGCTTGTCTTGCGCGTTGCCACCATCTCGCCGCGGCGCATGACCGACACCGTGTCGGTAATGGCCATGATTTCGCGCAGCTTGTGGGTGATCAGAAGCACTGTCTTGCCCTGATCTCTCAGCACTTCGAGAATCCGGAACAGGTGGTCCGCTTCTGCAGGCGTCAGAACCCCAGTCGGCTCATCCAGGATCAGAATGTCAGCGCCCCGGAACAAGGCCTTCAGGATCTCGACCCGCTGCTGCAGACCGACCGGCAGATCCTCGATCAGGGCATCCGGATCAACCTTCAGGCCGTAATCGCTCTCCAGCCGCGCCAGCTCCTTGCGGGCCTTGGAAACGCCTCCGGACAGAAGGGCTGCGCCTTCAGCGCCCAGCACCACATTTTCCAGCACGGTAAAATTATCGACCAGCATGAAGTGCTGGTGAACCATACCGATGCCGAGAGAAATCGCCGTCTTGGAATCAGGAACAGCCACCTTCTTGCCATCGACAAGAATATCGCCGCTGTCCGCCTGGTAAAATCCATAAAGGATCGACATCAGGGTGGACTTGCCCGCACCATTTTCCCCGATGATGCCGTGGATCGAGCCCTTGCCCACCACCAGGTCGATGTCCTTGTTGGCATGGACGGAGCCAAACCGCTTGTTGATCTTGCGCAGCTCAATGGCTGGAGTTCCGGTCATGGCATTCCCCGCTTCTGATTGCACCGGAGTGTCATTCTTTTTCTTGTTCCATTACTGCTCCGCCTCAAGAGACGGGGCATGCGCCTTCCGAAACGACATCGTGGACATGGATCGACCCGTCTGAAATCCCTGCGGCCACAGCGGCCGCAGCGGCCTTCATTTCCGGCGTGATCAGATCCTTGTTATTCTCATCCAGCACCCAGTCCATGCCGCCTTCGGCCAGACCAAGAACCCGGATGCCCGGCTTGAAGGCCCCTTCCTGGGCCGACTTGAAGCTGTCGTAAACCGCATTGTCGAGACGCTTGCGGATCGACGTCAGAACATGGCCGGGATGCAGACCGTTCTGGTTGGAATCCGTCCCGATCCCCAGCACGCCGGCATCCGCGACGGCTTGCAGGACACCGATCCCCGTGCCGCCAGCCGCCTGGATGACAACGTCAGCGCCGGAGCGGATCTGAATTCTGGCCAGCTCGGCTCCCCGGGCAGGATCGGCGAAAGCCGCCGGCGTGCTGCCGGTCATGTTGTAGAGGATCTTCACATCCCCGGAGACAGACCTTGCACCCAGTTGATAGCCGCAAAGGAACCGGCGGATGATCGGAATGTCCATGCCGCCGACGAAACCGATGGTTCCGGTCTTGCTTGCCTTTGCCGCCAGAACGCCCGCAATGTAAGCGCCTTCCTGCTCCTTGAAAACGTAAGATGCGACGTTCGGAGCCTCGACAACCATATCGATGATGGCAAAGTCAGTATCAGGATAGTTTTTTGCGGCCTCCGCCACCGCCGATGCCTGGTTGAAGCCAATCGCGACGACGGGCTCATCCCCTCTTCCTGCGAATGTCCGCAGAGCCTGTAAGCTCTGGGCATCCCGCTCCAACTCGAATTCCCGGACGGTCAGGCCGGTCTCGTCGCGAAAGCGCTCGACCCCGCGAAAGGCGCTTTCATTGAACGAGCCGTCAAACTTGCCGCCGACCGAATAAACGATGGCAGGCTCAGCTGCTGCCTGCCCCGAGGGGGCAAGCACTGCGGCAAGAACTGGAAACAGAAGACACCAGTAGGCTTTCATTGCGATCCGCCTCCTCACCCGGACCATGGCCCGGGTATTGGCAAAAATCCCGCGCTTTCCGCCCCCGGAAAGCGCGGGATCATTCTGTCAGGGATTTAGAGCGGGCAGGAGCTGTCCGACATGTAGTCGTGCACCTTGATCGTGCCAGAGATAATGTCAGCCTTTGCCTTATCGGCAGCAGCCTTCATGTCCGGCGTGATCAGCTTCTCGTTGTTCTCGTCGAGAGCCCAGTCCACACCGCCTTCAGCAAGACCGAGAACCTGAACACCAGAGGTCCAGGCATCGTTCTTGGAATCCTCGAAAGCCTTGTACACAGCGTTGTCAACGCGCTTCAGCATGGAGGTCAGGACAGAGCCCGGATGCAGAGCATTCTGGTTGCTGTCGACGCCGATGCCGTACTTGCCAGCGTCAGCTGCCGCCTGCAGAACGCCGATGCCGGAACCGCCTGCAGCATGATAGACAACGTCCGCGCCGCGGTCGAACTGAGACATCGCCAGCTCACCACCCTTGACCGGGTCATTCCAGGCAGCACCGGTGGTGCCAATCATATTTTCGAAGATCTCTGCATCAGCATTGGCAGCCTTGACACCCTGCTTGTAGCCGCAGGCAAACTTGCGGATCAGCGGAATGTCCATGCCGCCAACAAAGCCGACCTTGCCTGTCTTGGAGGCCATGCCGGCCAGGAGGCCAACAAGATAGGAGCCTTCATCTTCCTTGAAGACGATGGAACGGACGTTCGGCAGATCAACCACCATGTCGACAATGCCGAACTGGATGTCCGGGAATTCCTTGGCGACCTTCTCGACAGCATTGGCCTGGGAGAAGCCGATGGCGATGATCGGGCTTTGACCGCGCTTTGCGAAGTTACGCAGGGCCTGTTCGCGCTGGCTGTCGTTCTGGATTTCAAAATCGCGGTAAGCCACACCGGTATCGGTGGTGAACTTTTCAGCGCCCGTGTGAGCGGCTTCGTTGAACGACTTGTCGAACTTGCCGCCAAGGTCATAGACCACGGCTGGCTTGATGTCCGCAGCCATAGCCGATGCACTGAATGCAACGCCTGCGATGGCAGCACTGATCGTCAGGAACTTCTTCACTTTACATGTCCTCCGACACCGGATCCAACATTGGGCCAGACCCTTCGTTACTTCCCCTCTGGAACATCCGGCCTCACGCCGAACGTGCCAACTCCAAACCGATCCGCTCCCGCAGCCCCCTTCCCAGGGTTTCGTCTGCGATCAAATCGGTAATGACACCGGCACGCAGTGCCGCAAGGGTCGCCTCGACCTTGCTTTCACCGCCCACCAGCGCAATCACACGCGCCCCCCGCACCTCGTTGAAATGAAGACCGACAGCGCAGTCTCCAAGACGGACAGGCGCAAGCTTGCCATCAATGGTCAGGAACCGGCCCATGAGGTCGCTGACAGCGCCGCTCTTGTTCAGTTCCGATTGCTCTTCCTTGCTGATCATGCCGCGCTGGATCAGATGCCCCTCTTCCTCAACCGACCCGATGCCAACGATGAAGACGTCCGACTGGCGCGCACGAAGCAGAAGATCCTGCACACTGCGCTGGCCAAGGAACATGTCCTTTTCCTCAAGGCTCTCGGCGAAATACGGAACGGGCAGATAGTAGCCTTCGCCACCGGTCCGGTCCTGCAGCAGTTGCACCACGTCAAAGGGGTTTGCAGAAAGCGTGCGCGTCAAGGAACCGCAGATGGAGATCACCGCCAGATCTGGACGCGCTAGGCGCGGCATCTCCTCGACGGCGGCCTTCAAAGTCCGGCCCATGCCGACTCCGACGCGGCCTACGGATGGAGAGGACAAAATACCGGACAGAACCTGAGCGGCAGCTGACGACACGGATTTGATCGATGTTTCCTGATCACCAGACCCAAGATCCGGGGCAATAACACAGCTTTTCAGCCCGAAATGCGATGCGATCTCATCTTCGAGCTCCAGACACTCCAATGGGCGGCCGTCGACCTGAAACTTGACGTATCCAGCTTTCTGGGCGTGAGCAATCAGGCGATGAACTTTCGCCGGAGAGATGCCAAGCTGATCGGCGATCTCCCCCTGCGTCCGTCCGCCGACAAAGGACAGCCAGGCCGCCCGGATGGCGAGATAAGTGGTCCAATCGTCGTCCCGCGCCTGCATGGGCGTTTTCAATGCCTTCCCGATTAATAACATCGCCGCTTTGTGCTATCATTCCAACCGGCCTGACCAGCACCGTCCCGGATGCGCATTCCGCACAATCCGGGATCGAAAAATTCTTCACCAGCTGAGAATTTATTCAGATAGTGGCCCGCTCAAAGCCGCCCCGTCAAGCGGGAAAAGGGCAAAAGCCTGTCACTTTTGACTCATTTTTGGACTCTGCTTAATTCCAAGGCGCAAGCAACAGGACTTGGGCAGACTTAGAAATGCATTGCCCAAAGTCCGTGCGGACGTCCTTCGAGCGGACGCCGGCTGCCAGACCCAAATTCAGGCCGTTGAGTTCCGGACGGTTCACGTCTACACGATCCCGGCGTCACGATGGTTACGGAAACGTCATTTCCCTTTGCCGGATTCAAGTGAATCAGGCAGTATTACCTCTTCATATCAAAGTATTATGCGTTTTGACAACTAACCTGACCGGGAGAACATACGCTGTTTTCACGAGGAACGAAGCGATAAGAATTTCGTCCATACGATGACATCTGGGGAGGCATGACGAATCTGCCGTAAGGCAAAGCCAGGAGAACAAGTCATGCGTCTAGATTTTTGTGGATCATCAGTTCGCGTTGCCGGTGCGACTTTGCTGGCCGGCCTTGTCTCACTTCTCTTTCCAAGCTCCGCCCGGGCTCTGGACGCCCTTAGAACCGGCGTCTCCCCCATTATCGCCGCATATGATGCGTCGAGGGAGGTTGACGTTGAGCTGGTGCTCGCGGTGGACATTTCACAATCCATGGATACCGACGAGCAGGAGGTGCAGCGGGCTGGCTATGTGTCAGCCATCACATCACCCGATGTGCTTGAGGCCGTCCGCTTCGGACCAATCGGCCGCATTGCCGTCACCTATCTGGAATGGGGCGGCGTTGACGAGCACTTTATTGTCGCCAACTGGACCGTGATCCAGGACGAGGCCTCCGCAGCTTCCTTCGCCGCGCAGATCGCGGAATCCCCCCTCAGGCAGGTTCAGCGCACATCCATTGCTTCTGCACTCACCAAAGCCGTCGAGATGATGCAGACAAACAGCTACAACAGCATGCGTCAGGTCATCGACATTTCGGGAGACGGCCCCAACAATCAGGGGGGCTCGGTCACCAAGGCCAGAGACAAGCTTCTGACCACTGGTGTCACCATCAATGGTCTGCCGCTGATGATGAAATCCAGCTCCAATGCCTGGCAGGCTATGCTGAATCTCGATCAATACTACGAGGATTGCGTCATTGGCGGTCCCGGCTCCTTCACCATCCCAGTGAGATCCAAGGAGGGCTTTGCAGATGCGATCAAGATGAAGCTGGTCATGGAGATCGCTGGACTGCAAATGCAACGGCCGCTGGTGCAGCAGGCAGCTGACCGCAAACCTGTGCAATGCTCGATATTCGACTGAAACCGGGCTCTGACCGGCAGCCAGGAGACAATTGCGCGGTTTTTTGGTCTCTTGCGGCAGAACTTTGGCGAACGATCCTCATCATTTCAGCAAGTTGGCCTTGCACGCGTCCATTATTGGGCTAAACCAGCAACAGCTTCCTTCGCTGCAAGGTATGGAGATGCCGCGCTGATGACTGCCCGCCCAACGCTCGCCCTCGTCGCACATGACGCAAAGAAAGACCGTATGGTCGAGTTCGCGGTCAAGAACCGCGCAAAGCTGGACGCATTCTCTCTCGTTGCAACAGGAACAACAGGTGGACGGATACAGGAAGCCTGCCCGGAACTTGACATCGTCCGCCTCAAGAGCGGTCCGCTCGGCGGCGACCAGCAGATCGGGGCCATGATTGCCGAAGGCCGCCTGCAGGGTCTGATCTTCTTTGTAGATCCGCTGTCCCCAATGCCACACGACGTCGATGTGAAAGCGCTGATGCGCCTGGCCCTCGTCTATGACATGCCGATGGCCCTGAACCTGTCAACCGCTGAAATTCTTCTTCGCTCCGCCCGTCTGACGGGGCTCAAGAGCACCTCCGCTACCCCGGAAATCGGCGGACCGGCTCAATGACCCAGACGTCCCTGTCCTTCGCATCTTTTCCCTTTCCTGTACTTGTGGCCGATATCGGCGGCACGAATGCCCGTTTTGCCCTTGTCCGGGACGCTCATAGCGCTGCCATTCAAAGCGCTTCGACTGCTACGGCGGACCACCCGGATATCTCGGCGGCGATCCGCAAGAGCCTGGATGATGCAGGCCTGGAGGCGCCTAAAACTGCGATTATCGCCGTTGCCGGTCCGGTGACTGGCGACAAGATCCCCTTGACCAACGCGCATTGGGTCATTGAGCCCCGCAAGATGATCGAGGATCTGGATCTGCAAGAGGTCATTGTCGTCAATGACTTTGAGGCTCAGGCTCTTGCCCTTCCGGGTCTTTCCGGCCCAGATATCGAACAGATCGGCGGCGGCAGCGTGCGCGAGGCGTCGACGAAGTTCGTGCTTGGTCCGGGAACCGGTCTCGGCGCCGCGGCCCTGATCCATGCCGCCAATACCTGGATCCCGGTGCCGGGTGAAGGCGGACATGTGGAGCTTGGCCCGGTCAGCCCTGAGGAGTTCCTCATCTGGTCCCATATAGAGCAAGTAGGTGGACGCCTGGGAGCCGAACAGATCCTCAGTGGAACCGGGATGCCGAGGCTTGCGCGTGCTGTCTCAGCAGCCATGGGATTGGAGCGCTCCTTCGCCAATGCCGCCGATATAACCAAGGCTGCGGAAGCCGGCGATCCGGTCGGGGTGACTACCCTTCAAGTGTTCGCGCGCGCTCTTGGCCGCATGGCTGGTGATTTTGCCCTGTCGCTGCTTGCCCGCGGGGGGGTCTATCTGACAGGTGGTGTGACACCACGCATTGCAGGTTTTCTGACTGATGGCGCTTTCCGGGCTTCGTTTGAAGCCAAGGCGCCGCATGACCGTCTGATGGCCTCCATTCCGACCTTCATCATCCATCACCCCAATCCGGCACTTGAGGGCCTCGCCGCCTTCGCACGGCATCCCGATCAGTTTGCCGTGGAGATGACAGGGCGCCGCTGGAGTTCGGGGATAGCCAAGGCCTCCTGACACCGGAAGGAAATGGCTGTGCCCCGGTCCTTTAAAGCTCCGCTTCCGATCGATGCGGCCCTGCCGGAACTGGAACAGGCCCTCGCCACAGGTTCCAATGCAGTGCTTGTCGCCGAACCTGGCGCAGGCAAGACGACCCGCGTCCCGCTCGCGCTTCTGGATGCTCCGTGGCGGGGCGATGGCAAAATCCTGATGCTGGAGCCCCGGCGTCTCGCCGCTCGTGCAGCTGCCCGGCGTATGGCCTCGGAACTTGGCGAAAGCGTCGGCCAGACTGTTGGCTACCGCGTCCGCATGGACACCAAGGTCAGCAGCAGGACGCGGATCGAGGTCATCACCGAGGGGGTGTTCACCCGTCTGATCCTCGACGATCCCGAGTTGAACGGCATTGCCGCCATCCTCTTCGATGAATTCCACGAGCGTTCGCTGGATGGCGACCTGGGACTGGCGCTGGCACTGGACGTCCAATCCGCTCTGCGGGAGGATCTGAGGCTGCTGCCCATGTCCGCGACCATCGATGCTGCGTCTGTTGCAGACTTGCTGGGTGGCTGCCCGGTGATCGAGAGCAAGGGCCGGAGCTATCCGGTGGAAACGCGGTACCTCGGACGCAAACCGCAAGAGCGCATCGAGCCGCAGGTCGCCGGCGCCATCCGCCGGGCATTGTCCGAGGAAATAGGGTCTCTGCTTGTGTTTCTCCCCGGGCAAGGAGAGATCCGGCGCGTCGAGGAACTTCTCTCGGCACGCTTACCGGCCAATTGCACGCTTGCCCCTCTCTATGGAGCTCTCGATGGCAAGGCGCAGGATGCCGCAATCCGCCCGGCACCTGAAGGCACGCGCAAAATCGTTCTGGCCAGCGCCATTGCCCAGACGTCCCTGACCATCGAAGGCATCCGTGTGGTCATCGACAGCGGCCTTGCCCGTGTTCCCCGTTATGAACCGCAAACCGGATTGACCCGGCTGGAAACCGTTCGTGTGTCCCGCGCCTCTGCCGACCAGCGCCGTGGCCGTGCGGGCCGGACAGAACCCGGTGTCTGCTACCGGCTCTGGGACGAAGCGCAAACCGTCTCCCTGCCGGCCAATGAAAATCCCGAGATGCTGGAAGCCGACCTCTCGTCTTTCGCACTGGATCTCGCCGCCTGGGGCGTGACCGATCCGGCGGCCCTGCCCTTCCTGACCCCGCCGCCGGAAGGCGCATGGTCAGAAGCGGTTACATTATTGAAGGCCCTGCATGGGCTCGATGAGGCCGGACACCTGACCGACGCTGGCAAGGCCTTGGCCAAGCTTCCGCTCGCCCCCCGGCTCGCCCATATGCTGCAGGAAGGCACTGCCCGTGGCGAGGGGCTGACCGCCGCCTATCTCGCCGCACTCCTCTCAGACCCCGGACTTGGCGGGCGCGATCCGGACCTGCGCGATCAAATCCGCAGGCTGCGCGAAGACCGCTCCCAACGCGCCCGCGACAGCCGCGCCATGGCCGAGCGTTGGCTGAAACTGGCGGGTGGCACGCCGGAGGGTTCTGCTGATCCGGATCTGGCAGGCAGCCTGCTCGCCCTTGCTTATCCGGACCGGGTGGCGCAGGCACGTGGCCAGCGCGGACGCTTCCGGCTGGCCAATGGCCGCGGGGCGGAACTGCCCGAAGAGCACGCTCTTGCCGCAAGCCCGTTTCTGGTTGTCGCGGACATTCAGGGCAAGGCCGCCAATGGCCGGATTGCCCTTTGCGCGCCGGTCAGCCGCGAAGACATAGAGACCGATTTCGCAAACGACATCGTCGAGGAAGACGACGTGCGCCTGGAGAAAGACGGAACGATCCGGGCGAGGCGCATACGCCGGTTCGGAGAGGTGGAGCTGGAAAGCCGCCCCATCAGCAATCCCGATGCCTCCGCTGTGGAGCTGGCTCTGGTGCGGGAGCTCAAGCGCCGGGGCATCCAGCGCCTGCCTTGGACCAACGACCAGATCCGCTGGCGGGCCCGTATCGATTATCTGCGGAAGTCCGGTGAAACCGATTTGCCGGACATGTCTGACGCAGCCCTGACAGAAAACCTGTCCGACTGGCTGGGACCGTTTCTGGCGGGAAAAACCTCTGTCGCGTCGGTTGATGCGGCTTGCCTGGGGGACGCGCTCACCGCTTGGCTGCCTTTTGACATGCCACAGCGCCTGGACCGGCTCGCCCCCTCACATTTTACAGCACCGACAGGAAGCCGTGTTCCGATCGATTATGGCGCAGAGGCTGGTCCTTCCATCTCGATCCGGGTGCAGGAATTGTTCGGCCTTGCCACCCACCCTTCCGTTTGCGGCGGGCGGATTCCTTTGACGCTGGAACTTCTCTCTCCCGCACAACGCCCGATCCAGATCACCCGCGATCTGCCGGGGTTCTGGGCCGGGTCCTGGACGGATGTGAAGGCTGACATGAAAGGCCGTTACCCAAGGCATCCCTGGCCGGATGACCCATCTGCCGCAGAAGCCACACGCAAGGCAAAGCCGCGAAGCTGACAGCTTCAAAGATCTGCCAGTCGTCGCCCGCGGTCAGAGCCTGTGCTAGAGTTGCGGGAAAAGAGGCGGAATCGCCGGGGATAGGGATCATATGAACCGCCAGGAACTGATCGCATCGCTTGCCCGCAGGGACCTCTTCCCCTGGCGGACAATTGATCTGTGCCTGAAAGATCCCAGCCTCTGCATTCCGCCTCTGCTGCTGCTGCTCGAGCGGAAGGCACGCGGACTGTCCCTCAATGAAGACGAAAACCGCGCCCTTTATTATGGCATTCACCTGCTGGCCGCCCTGAAGGTGCGGGAGGCCGCGGCGCCCCTCACCGCCGTCTTATGCGGCAATCTTGAAGAAGCGGCGGAACTCGTGGGGGACTCCATTGGCGACACCGTGCCCCGTCTTCTCATGGCGTTCACACCAGCTATGGCGGATCATGCCTGGGACGTTGTCGCCTCCCCCCAGATCGACTGGATCATCCGGGAGGCCTTCCTGCGGGCCTGGACCTTTGCCGTGCTCCAAGGCGAGGTTCCCCTCGACATCGCAGCAGAGAAGCTGAAGCAGTTTCCGGCAACGGTCTGCCCCGAACCTGACAGTTTCCTGTGGGCAGGCTGGCTCAATGCCATTGCCGACCTTAACCTTCAGGAGCTGCAGACGAATGCGGGCAGAGCTTTTGAGAATGGACAGATTTCGGCGGACGAGTTCGGTTTCTTTCCCGCCGATATCGAGACATTCCGGTCGGACCTTGCGCGGATGGCGGCCAGCGATCCCAAGGAGCGCGAAGCCATTTTACTCCGCCGGGGATACCGTCCGTTCCAGCCAACGAACGAAGACTTCATGCGCGCAGCCCGTCATGTTTTGACGCGCGAGGAGGAGGAAGAGACAAGCTCCATGCTGCTAAAGGCGGCTGAAAGCGACAGCCCTTACAATCACTGAAGGTGAAGCCGTGTCTTGTTGCCTATTCGGAAGCTTCTGCTGAGCCGGACTGAAGCAGGCCGTAGCGCTCAATACCGATCCGCTCGATCAGGTTGAGCTGTGTCTCCAGGAAGTCGATGTGACCTTCCTCATCCGCGAGCAGAGCTTCAAACAGCTTCATCGATACATAGTCGCCCGCTTCGTCGCAGACCTGACGGGCCTCGTGATAGAGGGCGCGGGCCGTATATTCGCCCGCAAGATCACACTCCAGGCAATCTTTCAGGGACGTTCCGATGCGCAGCTGATCAAGAACCTGAAGGTTCGGCAGACCCTCCAGAAACAGGATGCGGTCCATCAGCTGTTCGGCGTGAGCCCGCTCTTCCAGAGACTCTTCGCTCTCTTTCTTCGCCAGATGAGTGAAGCCCCAATCGGCCAGCATGCTTGCATGAAGGAAATACTGATTGACCGCAGTCAGTTCATGCCGCAGAGCCTTGTTCAGATATTCAATGACTCGCGTGTCGCCCTTCATGAAAGCCTCTCCTCAGTTGTGATAGGGTCAGCTGCCTGCCGCAGCTCTCTTTAGACGGCTATAAGCGTCTTCCTGCTCTTCAGACGCTTTTTCGTGGATCAAGTCAATGACTCTAGGAAAGCAGCTGCCACATCTCGGACGGCAGCCCAAATGCCGGAACACGGCCCCTGGGGTAGGAACCTTGCCGTTCGGATCGGCCCGCATTTCTTCAGCTGCCTTGCGCAGCTGCTTGTCGGACAACACATTACACGAGCAGATGATCATTCCCGGGTCCGCGACGTTTCGTATATATGACCTTCAGATGCGCTATTGTGGCGTGAAGGCTCATTGGGCATATCTAAAGTGAAGTGAAAGAGTCAACTTTCTTTCAAACGCATCGACTATTCGACCAAGGCAAGGCGCATGAACGAGACCAAGAAAATTGATGAACGGCGCACAATCGTCCTGACAGGGGCCAGCCGCGGAATCGGCCATGCGACCGTCAAACGCTTCTCCGCAGCTGGATGGCGGGTTATCACCTGTTCCCGGTACCCTTTCTCCGACAAATGCCCCTGGCCGATGGGGCCGGAAGACCATATTCAGATCGACCTGTCAGACCCGGAGAACCTTGGCTACGCGGTGCAGGAAATGCGCAAGCGGCTGGAACCGCACGGCTCAAAGCTTCACGCGCTTGTGAACAATGCCGGCATCAGCCCGAAGGATGACAACAAGGGCCGCCTCGACTCAATCACGACTCCGATGCATGTTTGGCGGCATGTGTTCCAGGTCAATTTCTTCGCCCCTATTATGCTCGGGCGTGGCCTCTTCAACGAATTGAAGAATGCTGGCGGCTCGATCGTGAACGTCACTTCAATTGCCGGTTCACGCGTACACCCCTTCGCGGGGACCGCCTATGCCACCTCGAAAGCGGCTCTTGCCTCGCTGACCCGCGAAATGGCCGCTGACTTCGGCCCCCATGGCATCCGCGTCAATGCGATCGCACCGGGCGAAATCGACACCGCCATCCTGTCTCCGGGCACGGAAAAGATGATCGACGACATTCCGCTGCGCCGTCTTGGCCGTCCGGATGAAGTTGCCGACACCATCCATTTCCTCTGCAGCAGCCCATCATCTTATGTGACGGGCGCGGAAATTCACATCAATGGCGGCCAGCACGTCTGACATCTGCATTGCACAATCATACCAAGTTCCGGCAAGGCCCTCACATGACACCCACCATGTGAGGGCCTTGTCTTTTTCAGCAAGAAGTTTCCGCCCGGGCCGGCAACCTATGAACGAAATACACCTGTCATTTTCACCAATCCTTCAAAGCCAAACCTAATTCCTCAAATCTTTCAGCAAATTGCACAATAGATCGCGATTGGCGTATCAAACATAAAGATTAACCCTTCCATTTACGCTCCTTTCAGCACTTCCCAGCATAATTGATGAAACAAAAAATGCACCTCTTTGGTGTGCTATGGGAGATGTGGAATGCGCGGTCTGTCCAGAAGACTCAATGACCTCAAGTTCAGCTACAAGGTGGGAGGCGGTTTCCTTGCCATTTTGCTGCTGACAGCTGTGGTTGGTTTCTCCGGGTTCCTTGCAATCATCAATCTATCTTCCCGTTTCGAGGTCAATGACGAGTCCGTAAAGGTTGTGCAGCTACTGCAAACAGCGTCCAGCTTGCGTGAGACCTATTTGAACGCGCCGGACACGCAACGGGCAGAAGAGACCCGCACCGTGGTTGCCAGCCTGCAGAACGCCCTCAAAGGCCTTTCTGCCTCCGTCTCAACAGATGGCGCAGCAAAGGCCCAGACCGATCAGGCCATTGCGTCCGTCCAGGAATTCGCCAACACCTTCGACAACGTCGTCTCCGAGACCACGAACCAGGCAGCCCGCCTGAATACCCTGCTGGAAGCCACTGCCTCCCTCGAAAGCGTTGCCAACGAGATCGAGACCGTTGTCCAGACCATGGCAGACGAACTTGAAGAGCAGGCCATGAAGTCGAACAACGCGCTTTATGATGCCAATAAGATTGCCCAGCAGATCTACACCATCAAGGAACAGGCTGGAGCGATCCAGGCACTGTATCTGAAGGCAAATGGAAACCTGGGTGGTGATCAGCTGACCAAGGCGCTGGAGCTGGCCGATAGCCTGCTGCCTTTGGCCAAGGGGCTTCAGTACAAGCGGGTTGAAGGCATCGAGCCTGCCCTCTTGAGCAGCATGGCCATTTACGGCAAGAACCTTACCGAAGGGCTGCATAAAATGGGATCGCAGCTCTCCTTCAACGAAGTCTTTGAAGTGCGCACCTCGATCGGCGAAGCTATCGAGAACTTGACAACCACCACCGGCAAGATCCTGGACCAGAGCCTTCCAATCGTCGAGAATGCGAAGTCCACAGCCATGGAGGCGACCACTCAGCTGAGCCTCGCCCGGAACATATGGGGAAAGGCATCGGAACTTAGCAACCGGTCCATCGCCGCCAAGTCGGACACGCTGGAGCTGTTCGGCAATTTCGCCGCGGGCGATGCAACGGCCGTTGAAACCCGCGTTGCCGAACTCTCCACAATTGAAGAGCAGATGGCCTCCATGTCGAAGGGCGTCACCGGGATCGAGACGGCAGTCGGCAACATTCCGGTCGCCCTTGCTTCCTTTGACCGTGCCTTCAAGGAAATGATCACCTCCCGGCAGAACCTTCAGGCCCAGAAGGCAAGCCTGAACACCATAGCGGCCTCAATCAACGAGCAGATCTCCAATCTTGTTGTCGATCAAAGCGAGCAGGCTCGTGATGCAGGCAAAAATGCGCAAGCGGCCATCGGACTGACGTTGCTGATTGCGATTGCCGCCGGCATCGGCATCGCCCTTGGCCTTAATATGGCAATCACCCACCCGATCCGCAGCACCACAGCTGTCATGCAGCGGCTGGCAGAAGGCGACAATAGCGTCAAAATTACCGGCGTGAATCGCGGCGATGAAATCGGAGACATGAACCGCACTGTGGAGATCTTCCGCCGCAATGCGCTGGAGCGGGCACAACTGCAGGAACAGCAGGAACGGGAAGAAGAAGTTCAAAAAGCGCGTCAGAGCCGCATCGACAACCTGATTGCAAACTTCCGGGCAACCGCTTCAGAAGTTCTGACAACGGTAGATCAGACGGCGGACAGCCTGGACCAGACCGCACGGTCCCTGACCGAGATTGCGCGGGAAAGCTCTGGCCACGCATCCCAGACCCTGAACGCGTCCGATACCGCCACGCAGAACGTTCAGACCGTTGCCAGCGCGGCTGAAGAACTTGCAGCCTCCATCGGAGAAATCTCCCGCCAGGTGGCGCAGACCACCGGTATCGTTGCCAAAGCCACCCAAGGCACCCGTGAGACCAACGAAAAGGTCGAGGGCCTCGCCGCGTCGGCGGCTAAGATCGGGGAAGTCATCACCTTGATCCAGGCGATTGCAGAGCAGACCAACCTTCTGGCCCTGAACGCTACCATTGAGGCCGCGCGAGCGGGGGATGCCGGCAGGGGCTTTGCGGTCGTGGCATCGGAAGTCAAGGAACTGGCGACCCAGACATCGAAGGCGACCGAGGAGATTGCCAGCCAGATCTCGGCGATTCAGGGGGCAACAAAAGAATCCGTCGATGCCATCGCCCAGATCAGCAGCATCATGGAAGAAGTCAATTCCTACACCGCGACGATCGCTTCTGCTGTTGAACAGCAGGGATCCGCCACCGCCGAGATTTCGCAGAATGTGCAGCGGGCAGCTCAAGGCACCACGCAGGTTTCCAGCAACATGTCGGAGCTCTCGCAAGCCGTCGACCAGACCACCCAGTCCGCAGACATGGTCCTGTCCGCCTCTGGCGATCTTTCCGAAAAGACAGACCGGCTGAAATCGGAGGTCGAGCGTTTCCTGCAGGACGTCGCAGCCGCCTGATCAGCTGCCGCCTTTCCCTTTCAGACACACAAAAAGGGCGGCTCTGGAGCCGCCCTTTCCCTATTGTGATTGTCTTTGCGGTCTCAGGCCGCGGCGACAGCGCGCTTGGCCATGACCGTTACAAGATTGGCCCGGTATTCCGCAGAGCCATGGATATCGGCCAGAAGATCATCCGCCGGAATGGAAATCCCCGCGACGGCATCGGCTGACCAGTTGGAGGACAGGGCGTTTTCCATTTCCTCAACCCGGAAGACACCGCCCTGACCGGCACCGGTCACGGCGACCTTCACAGCTCCATCCTTGCCTTTGGCAACAAACACGCCCGCCATCGCATAGCGGGAAGCCGGGTTCGGATACTTGGAGTAAGCACTCTTTTCCGGCACCGGGAAACTGACAGCGGTCACGATCTCACCTTCGTCCAGGGCGGTGTCAAACATGCCCGTGAAGAAGTCTTCAGCAGACAGGCTGCGCTGGTTGGTGACGACCGTCGCTCCTAGAGCAATCAAAGCGGCCGGATAGTCGGCAGCCGGATCGTTATTGGAAATGGATCCGCCAATGGTGCCCATGTGGCGCACAGCCGGATCGCCGATACCGCCAGCCAGGGCGGCAAGGCCCGGGATCAGACGCTTGACCACATCCGAACTGGCAACCGCGTAGTGACTGGTGGCGGCGCCGATCTTGATGGCGCCCCCTTCTTCGGAAATCCCCTTCATCTCGGCAATGTTGCGCAGGTCGATCAGATCGCTCGGCGCAGCCAGCCGCTGCTTCATGGTCGGGATCAGGGTCTGGCCGCCGGCCAAGAACTTACCGTCCTCCGCCTTTTCCATCAGGGCCGCCGCATCCGCGACGGAACTTGCCCGGTGATATTGGGTCTCATACATGTCTCGGTCTCCTTATTCGGCAGCCTGAGCGAGCGCTGCCCGGCTGGCGAGCCAGACGCGTTGCGGCGTTGCCGGCATGGCGAGGTCGTTGTTGTTGATAGCGTCGGTGATCGCGTTGATCACCGCCGGCGGCGAACCGATCGCCCCAGCCTCACCGCAGCCCTTCATGCCGAGCGGGTTGCCCGGACAGATGGTCTCAGTCGTCAGCAGGGTATAGGACGGCAAATCGTCCGCACGTGGCATGGCGTAGTCCATGTAAGAGGCGGTCAGGAGCTGACCAGTCTCGTCGTAGGCGACACTTTCCAGAAGCGCCTGACCGACGCCCTGTGCGATGCCGCCATGAACCTGGCCCTCGACAATCATCGGGTTGATGATCTTGCCAAAGTCGTCGGCAGCCACGAAGTTGACGATCTCCGTCTTGCCGGTTTCCGGATCGACTTCCACTTCGCAGGCATAAGTGCCTGCCGGGAAGGTGAAGTTGGTCGGATCGTAGAAGGCGCCTTCTTTCAGTCCCGGCTCCATGCCTTCCGGCAGGTTATGGGCCGTATAAGCCGCCAAGGCGACTTCGGTGAAGGTCAGCTTCTTATCGGTGCCTGCGACCTTCAGCTCACCGCCCTCGATCTGGATGTCCCCTTCGGAGGCTTCCATCAGATGGGCTGCGATCTTCTTGGCCTTTGCTTCGACCTTGTCGAGCGCCTTGACGATGGCGGACATGCCCACGGCACCAGAACGGGACCCGTAGGTGCCCATGCCGAACTGAACCTTGTCCGTATCCCCATGGACGATGGAGACAGTGTCCGTGTCCACACCGAACCGCTCGGAGATCAGCTGGGCAAAGGTCGTCTCATGCCCCTGGCCGTGGCTGTGCGAGCCGGTCAGAACCTCAATGGAGCCGACGGGATTGACCCGCACTTCGGCAGACTCCCAGAGACCAACGCCTGCGCCTAATGAGCCGACGGCTGCCGAAGGTGCGATACCGCAAGCTTCGATATAGCAGGAGAGCCCCATGCCACGGAGTTTGCCGCGGCGGGCAGCTTCCGCCTTGCGGGCCGGGAAGCCATCGTAGTCGATCGCCTTCAGGGCCGCATCCAGCGTCGCGTCGTAATCGCCCGCGTCATAGCACATGATCACCGGGGTCTGATGCGGGAAGGAGCGGATGAAGTTCTTGCGGCGGAACTCGGCCGGGGACATGCCCACCTGCCGTGCTGCCGTTTCCATCATGCGCTCGACCAGGAAGGTGGCTTCCGGACGGCCGGCTCCGCGATAGGCATCCACCGGTGTGGTATTGGTGTAAACCGCCTTCACATTGCAGTGGATGTTCGGAATGTCGTACTGGCCGGACAGCAGCGTCGCATAGAGATAGGTCGGCACGGACGACGAGAACAGCGACATGTAGGCGCCGAGGTTCGCGACCGTCTTCACCCGGAAACCGGTGATCTTGTTGTCCGCATCCAGAGCCAGTTCCGCGTGCGAGACATGGTCACGGCCATGGGCGTCGGTCAGGAAGGCTTCGGTACGGTCAGAGACCCACTTTACCGGACGGCCGACGCGCTTGGATGCCCAAAGCGCAACGATTTCTTCCGGATAGATGAAGATCTTGGAGCCGAAGCCGCCACCCACGTCCGGAGCAATAACCCGGAGTTTGTGCTCGGGCGCAACGTTGTAGAATGCGGACAGCACCAGACGCGCCACATGCGGGTTCTGGGAGGTGGTGTAGAGCGTATAATGCTCTTCCGCCGTATCGTAATCCGCAACTGCGGCCCGTGGCTCCATCGGATTGGGGGCCAACCGGTTGTTGACGACATCCATCTCTACGACCTTGGCAGCCGCATCGAACGCCGCATTGGTTGCAGCTTCGTCGCCGATGTCCCAGTCATAGATCAGGTTGCCCGGTGCTTCGGGATGAAGCTGAGGCGCGCCCTCTTTCAGGGCATCCGTTGAAGTGACCGCGGCCGGAAGCTCCTCATATTCGACCAGAACAGCTTCAGCTGCGTCGCGGGCCTGGCCCTGGGTGTCCGCAATGACAACGGCGACCGCCTGACCGACAAACCGGACCGTCTCCGGTTCAAGCGCCCTCCAGGCGCCCATCTTCATCGGCGTGCCGTCCTTTGAATGGATCATCCAGCCGCAGATCAGGTTGCCGATACCGTCACCGACCAGCTGCTCACCCGTCAGAACGGCGTCAACGCCGGGCATTTCCAGCGCGGCGGATGCGTCGATGCTGACGATTTTGGCGTGAGCATGAGGCGAACGGACAAAGGACGCATAGGTCATGCGCGGCAGTGTCATGTCGTCGGTGTAGCGGCCTTTGCCAGTGATGAAACGCTTGTCTTCCTTACGAAGGGCGCGTGCCCCGATACCTTGAACTCCCATGGCGTGTCTCCCAACACAGATGGTTTTCCCTCTGAATCCCTTGCGGGAACGGCGATACGCCCGGCTTATTCTGCCGCGGTCTTCATTGCGGCCATCTGATCAGCAGCGGCCTTAATCGCCTTGACGATGTTGTGGTACCCCGTGCAGCGGCAGATGTTGCCTTCCAGCTCGTGGCGGATCGTCTTTTCATCGAGATGAGCGCCGTGACGGCGGATCATGTCTACGGCGGTCATGATCATGCCCGGTGTGCAGAAACCGCACTGCAGGCCATGGTGCTCACGGAAAGCCGCTTGAACCGGGTGAAGCTCTGTACCGTTGGCAAGGCCTTCAACGGTCGTGACCTCGGCTCCGTCCGCTTGAACAGCCAGCATGGAACAGGATTTGACCGCTTCGCCATTGACGTGGACCACGCAGGCTCCGCACTGCGAGGTGTCGCAGCCGACGTGAGTACCCGTAAGATTCTGGGCCTCGCGAATGTAATGAACAAGAAGGGTACGATCCTCGACATTGGCCGAGACCTTCTTGCCGTTCAATGTCATAGACACTGTCGTCATTTTTCTCTCCCTCTGAATTTCCAGTCCGCCACCTTCGCGACAAGGGGCGGAAACCCTATTCCCGGTCCTGAACCCTCAGTTCAGAACCGCAAGAACTGCGATAAGAGCGGCCAGGGCAATAAGACCCCAGACGAAAGGACCTCCAAGAACCCCTTTCCCTGCCGCAACCTCGATCTTTTCTTCCGCGTCGTGGATCTTCTCCTCGACTGCATGTTCGATATCCGTCACGGCCTCGGAAACGAGCACAGGGGCTTCATCGACTGCCGCCGTTTGAGCTGCGGCGATTTCGCCCGCGTCCAGGCCATCATCGCCTCCATCAGCTCCCCCGCCGACGACCTCGGAAAATTTGCCAAAGAACTCGTCCGCCATCTTTCTGGCAGTGGAGTCGATCAGACGGCTTCCGAGCTGGGCCAGTTTGCCGCCGACCTGAGCATTGGCGGTGTAGGTCAGGATGGTTCCTTCGGCGCTCTCCTCAAGGTGCACGTCCGCACCGCCCTTCGCAAAGCCCGCAACACCGCCCTTGCCTTCACCTGCAATGGTATAGCTCTCCGGCGGATTGATGTTTTGAAGGGTGACTTCCCCTTTGAATTTGGCCTTCACAGGGCCGATCTTGCTCGTGACCTGCGCAGTCATCTCGGTTGGGCTCGTCATTTCGAGCTCGTCACAGCCGGGGATGCACTGCTTGAGAATTGCAGGGTCGTTCAGCGCCTGCCAGACCGCCTCCCGGCTTGCGGGAATTGTGTATTTGCCGGTCATTTCCATGTGACGTGGCCTCTCCATGAACTGCTGTCAGACAAGGCGGCGTGCGCTCGAAGGGCCGCCCCCGGCAAAGCCGGACCACGGAAACGCACAACACTGGGAGAGAATGTGGCTGTTAAATCAGTTGGTTGCAAGTCCACTTCAACCAGAGACCGCAGACATTGCAATATATGAGCTCCGGCAAGGGCTAGCCCGCGCCATTCCTGCCGTCGAAGAAAACCCGCGATGATGCAGGACATCCAGACGGATTTCCGGCACTCTTTTGCCTTCACCACTCAGCTCCTCCCAAAGCCTCGTTCGCTTGATATCCCGGCAACCCGGGCATCCGGCAATTTAAATCTGCGCAGGCCTGGCCCGTATTGCAAAGCATGCGGAACACAGGGTACCGGAAAAACTGTCTCATTGGTGAGACAACCGCATTTTTTGCCCGGAACCGGGACCGCCCTTTCAGTATCCGGCAGCTTCGGCAGTCAGGCGGTACTGGCTCATGCGCCGGTACATGGTTGCCCGGCTGATCCCGAGGTCCTTGGCAGCAGCCGTCACATTCCCCTTCCGGCGGACCAATGCTCTACGGATTTCAGCCTTTTCCGCTTGACCAAGTCCTCTTTGCCCCTCCGCCCCCTCCAGCACCTCGGACAAGGAAGGCAGCAGGCTGAGCGCCTCCGCCGTGAGGCCAAGATTACGGCGGGCCAGCCGGGAAGCGCCAACAACCAGGTTGTCCTCGTCGACCGCCAGCAGCGACACCCCTCCAGGACCATGGCCTTCTGCCATGATGATGCGCGCTCCCGGATGCGAGGCCCGGAAAAGATCCGCCTCCACGGTGCGCGCACTCTCGGTCACCACTGCTCCCAGCACCTGCGCGAAGGACTGCGACAGGTCATTCCGGCAATTAGACACATCCAGAACCGCAATCAGTTCGCCGGACGCATCATGGATCGGTGCCCCCATGCAGCTCATTGCGATGTTCTTTGCCCGGAAATGCTGGTTCTGGAAAATGATTACGGGACGCTTTTCGGCAAGACAGGTGCCGATCCCGTTTGTCCCCTCACTGGCTTCGTTCCAGACGGCCCCCTCGACCAGCCCCCACTCAGAGAACGTTTTGCGGTCTCCCTCAGTAGCACTCGTCTCCAGTATCATGCCATCTGCGTCTGTCAGGGCAACACAGCACCCGGCACGCCCTGCCGTCTGGAAAAGACGGTCGAGGCAGGGGCGGGCGACTTCGAGAAGCTTGCCATTCCGCTCCCGCGAGAGCGCAAGTTGAGGCGCTTCAAGACGCATGGGCGCGGAAGGTTTCGCGGGATCGAGACCGTAATAGATCATTGACCGCCGCCAGGATGCGGCGACAATCGATGTCGCGGCATTCATGCTGTCACGGACAGTCGCCGCGACCACATCCACATGAGATGCAGCCGTGCTTGCAAGTGCCATCAGCCGTTCTCCTCCCTCAGCGCCAGTCGGCCTCCCAACGCTTGCTCAAGTCGAGCAAACAAAGTCAGGCTTGTCAAAGGAATTAGCGCGAGACCATCGACAGAACCGCCGCTTTTGGCGATACACTGACCCAACTGAGGCGATGGCAGATTGGCCGGACGATTGACCCCGGACCATATCAAGACTAAGGCCACGCACAAACGAAACAGAACCCGCGAGAGACCCCTTGACGGATACCGCCCTGCCCCTTCCCGGCCAGCCTCCCAAGCAGACCTGGCCTGTGATCCTCGAAACACGCGGCTGGAAAGACTACCGCCTGCTCGATATGGGCAACGGCCGCAAGCTGGAGCGGTATGGCCGCTACACCGTTGACCGGCCGGAGCCTCAGGCAATGGGCAAGCCCCGGCTGAAGCAAAGCGTCTGGGACAAGGCGGACGCGGTCTTCACCGGTGATACGGATGAGGAAGGCCCCGGCCGCTGGAAGTTCTCGGGGAATGTCGAAGAAACCTGGAACATGGCTTATGGCCCGGTGCGCTATGTTGGCCGGTTCATGTCTTTCCGGCATGTGGGCGTGTTTCCGGAACAGGCCGCCCATTGGGACTGGGTCAGCGGCAAGATCCGCGAGGAAAAAGCCCGTCAGCCGGACAAGCCGCTGAACATTCTGAACCTCTTCGGCTACACAGGCCTTGCCTCGCTGCTTCCGGCAGCTGAAGGCGCGCAGGTCACTCATGTCGACGCCTCCAAAAAGGCGATCACCTATGCCCGCGAGAACCAGGAACTGTCCGGTCTTGAGGACCTTCCAATCCGCTGGATTTGCGAAGATGCGTCCAAGTTTGTCGCGCGGGAGGTCCGCCGCGGCAACACCTATGACGGCATTATTCTGGACCCGCCGAAATATGGGCGCGGACCCAAGGGCGAAGTCTGGGACATTTACACAAGCCTTCCCGAGATGCTCGACAACCTGCGGCAGATCCTATCGAAAGACGCCCTGTTCATGATCCTGACCGCCTATGCCATCCGCTCGAGCTTCGTCTCCATTCACGAACTCATGGCAGAAACGCTGCCCCGTCAGGGCGGCCTGCTGGAATCCGGTGAACTGGTCCTGCGCGAGGAAGATGGCAAGCGCGCCCTGTCCACGTCCCTCTTCTCGCGCTGGAGCAGCCGATGACCGAGACTTCCCGTCCCCAGCGCGCCGGTGCCGTCAAGCAGGTTACCAGTCATTCCAATCCGATCGTCAAGGAGATCAAGGGACTGGTCTCCCAGCGCAAGTTCCGGACCCAGTCCGGCCTTTTTGTCGCCGAAGGCCTGAAGCTTGCCACGGATGCACTCGACGCCGGTTGGGCCTGTTCCTATCTGGCCATCGGCCCGGAAGCCCGCGACAATCCGGTTGCCCAGAAAGCCGCCGCAACAGCCAAGGCCCGTGGCGCGTTGATCCTCGAGGTCAACACCGCCGTGATGGCGGCGATGACCCGCAAGGACAACCCGCAAATGGTAGTCGGCGTCTACGAGCAGCGCCTGGTCAACCCGGAAGCCATTGACCCGCGTCAATCAACGGTCTGGATCGCGCTCGACCGGGTCCGCGATCCGGGCAATCTCGGCACGATCATCCGCACGGCCGATGCTGCCGGAGCGTCCGGCGTCATTCTCGTGGGGGACTGCACCGATCCCTTCGCCGTCGAAACGGTCCGCGCCACCATGGGCTCCCTGTTTCATGTGCCGCTGGTCAAGATGCAGAAGGACAAGTTCAAGCAGCTTGCTGCAAGCTGGCCGGGCAGCGTTGTCGGTACCCATCTGAAAGGCTCCGTCGACTACCGCACGCCGGAATACCAGGAGCCGACGCTCCTGCTCATGGGCAATGAGCAGCAGGGACTGGAAGACGAGATGGCCGATTGCTGCCAGACCCTGATCCGAATTCCCCAGGTAGGACAAGCGGACAGCCTCAATCTCGCGGTTGCGACCGGCATCTCTCTTTACGAGATCCGGCGCAAGCAGCTTGAGCTCTAGATAATAAGTCAGAATTCCAGACAGGACCGGAGTCTTTGATGCGGCTTTTTGTTTTCGGCGCAGGCTATTCTTCTCAGGCATTCATCGAAGAGGTGCGCGAGAAATTCGACTGGATCGGTGGAACCACCAGGTCCGCTGAGAAGGCCGATTTGCTGCGCGCCAAGGGCATCACGCCGTTTCTTTTCGATGGCAAAAAGCCCGGAGAAGGTATCACCGAAGCTCTGGCGCAAGCGACACATGTCCTTCTGTCCATCGCTCCGGACGAAGCCGGGGATCCGGTGCTGATCCATCATGGCAAGGACATCGCAGCCGCCCGTCCAGAATGGATGGCCTATCTTTCGACCGTTGGCGTCTATGGCGACCATGACGGTGCGTGGGTAGACGAGACGACCCCCTGCAAGCCTGTTTCCAAACGCTCAGTTCAACGTGTTGCAGCAGAGGAAGCCTGGCTTGACTTTGCTAAAGAAGAGAAGCTGCCCGTCCAGATTTACCGCCTGTCGGGGATCTACGGCCCCGGCCGCAACGCACTCGAGAACCTGCGCAAGGGCACGGCACGGCGGCTGATCAAGCTCGGTCAGGTGTTCAACCGCATCCATGTTGCAGACATCGCCGGAGCCCTGGCTGCCTCGATGAAGAAGCCGCAAACCAACATCTTCAACCTGACGGACGACGAACCGGCTCCCCCGCAAGATGTGGTCACATTCGCCGCTTTACTACTCGGAGTTCAACCTCCGGAAGAAATAGCTTTCGAAGACGCAAACCTTTCTCCAATGGCCCGGTCCTTTTACGGAGAGAACAAACGCGTTTCGAATAAGAAAATCAAGAATGATCTAAATTATAAATTCAAGTTTCCGAACTACAGGTCGGCACTTGAGAGTTTGCACGAAAATTCACATGGGTAAATTTTGTTTTTCTTATTATTATCCGAAATAATCACAGCGTAATAAAAAACTTTCAATCTCTATTACAGGAACATTACACAACATGATCGCAAGTTGCACAAATTAAGTGCAGTCTTCCTTAACTATTTGAGCGCAACATCTGGGTCACTTAAACCTACGTCAGGTGGCCCAAATGACACTCAAGACCGGCTTCGCCAGCGCTCTCATCCTCTTTGGCTGCGCGGTCCCATCGGTAGCCTTCGCCCAGCCCGCTGCTCCAGACACAACGGCACTCATCACTCCCGCCGTTATTTCCAATGTCCGCGCATGGCTTGCAAATCCGATCGTAGAGCTGTCGATCAATGCACAGAACGATCTTCGCGGATCTCTCGGCCAGGATCAAATTGACGCACTGGACAAGCAGTGGCGGTCCGAGCGGGAGCAGGAAGACAAGCCCCTGATCGCAGCGACACTCAGCGCTCCTCTCTCGATCTATCTTCTGCGCGTGCAGGCTCAGAATTTGGGCCTCTACAGCGAACTTTTCATTATGGACGCGAATGGCCTCAATGTTGGTCAGAGCTCCATAACCAGTGACTACTGGCAAGGCGATGAAGCCAAGTTCCAGAAGACATTTCCTGTTGCCGCGGATGCTGTGTTCGTCGACGAGCCAGAGTGGGACGAGGATCTGAAGATCTGGCGCGCACAGCTGAATGTGACCATTGCCGGCCAATCCAGTGGCAAGGCCATAGGCGCCGCGACCGTCGAGATCAACCTGACCGAACTGCAGCGCCGCAGCGCTCCGGCAAGCTAATCCCGCACAAGTCGAAAGAGTATCAAAATGCTGGGAAATATATCTGTCACAAAGAAAGGCGCAGCGGCGTTCTTCGCCCTGGCTTTAATCGGAGCGATTGCAGGCGGATTGTCTTACATCAAGACCGTCGGCGCGATGAATGAAGTCGCGATGGCAACCAAAGTGAGTTCGCTCACGACCGATGCCCTGACACTTGAGGGGGCAATCAATGCCCAGGCCTTGTCAGTCAAAACCTTTCTCCTCACCGGGGACCGCGACTGGCTGAAGCAGGCAAACGACAAAGAAGCCGCCATTACCGAAGGCTTTATGGACCTTAAGTCCAACATCCTTGAATTCGCTCCTCAAGCTTCAGCCAAGCTGGAAGAGATGAATGCGGCCTGGTCCCAGTGGAACACCAGCTTCGTAGGCAAACAGATAACCTTCATGCGCGACCCGCAGACGGTGGATTATGCCCGTGCCATGGAGCTGACCAAAGAGAGCCGTGACCTGATGTCGGCGATCGAAAAAAGCCGTACGGAACTGGCAAGCACTCTCAACGCCATCGAGGACGCGTCGCTGGCGCTTCAAAGCAGCGAGTTGAGCGTTGTCAAGATTATCGCGCTGAGCAGCGCCCTTTTGATCGTCGCATTCGCGGTGGCGCTTGGCTTCATCAACCACGCGCTCGTTTCCCGGCCCCTGGCACACCTGAACAAGATCGTCGAAAGCCTTGCAGAGGGCAACACTGACCTGAACGTCGACTTCGGGAACCGGACGGATGAGATCGGCACAATGGGCGGCGCGCTGAAGATCTTCCGGATGAACCTTATCAAGACCCATGAGCTTGAAGAGCAGGCAGCACGCCAGAGAGAACTGACCGAGATCGAGAAGCGTGCAGAAATGGAACGGGTTGCCGGAGATTTCGAGCGCACGGTTCTCAGCATCAGCGAGGAAATCATCCAGCAGCTGGACAATCTGAACCTCAAGTCTGGCACCCTGTCCGAAATCGCGAACGGCACGTCTCAACAGGCCTTGTCGGTCTCCGCAGCAGCCGAGCAGGCGACGGCAAACGTCAATACCGTTGCAGGCGCCGCAGAAGAAATGTCTGCGTCAATCAGAGCCATCACCGAGCAGGTGCGTGCTTCGTCTCAACTGGCCAGCGATGCGTCTCACGAAGTTGAGCGTTCGAACCAGGCCGTTTCCACTCTGCAGCAGGTCGTCGCGAAAATCGGCGATGTCACCAGCCTCATCAACGAGATTGCGAACCAGACCAACCTTCTGGCTCTGAACGCAACGATCGAAGCCGCTCGCGCCGGTGAGGCGGGCAAGGGCTTCGCGGTCGTTGCCTCGGAAGTGAAGGCACTTGCGACGCAAACCTCGAAGGCGACCGAGGAAATCGACCGTCAGATCAGCGAGATGCGTGCAGCCGCAGATGACAGTATGTCCGCGACCAACAGCGTCGCCGACATGGTGCGCTCGATCGCCGAACGCACGTCCTCTATGGCCGAGGCAACGGAGCAGCAGAATCTGGCGACGAGCGAAATCGCGACCAACGTTACGGAAGCGGCAGATGGCACCAGGAGCGTGTCCCAGTCGATCACCGACGTCAGCAGTTCAGCCAATCAGACAGGCGAACTAAGCGCGGATATGCGGCAGGCCGTGGAACATTTGCATGTCCGTTCGACGGAACTTCGCGATGCCATGCACCGCTTCCTTTCTGAGGTGAAAGCTGCCTGACCTAAAGTCAGACAAGCAATTGCAAATCAAGGCAAGCCGCCCGGCTCAACGGGCGGCTTTTTTCGTTGCCGGGCGTCTCCGTTGCCGAGCCGGACACAATGGTCCGCTAATTTATCTTTTTTCCAATGACATCTTGCAATCCGCGCCGGGCACCCCACTTATCGGTGCAGACAATTCGTCTATACCGTCTTGCAAGTCTTGCGACCTGCTGCCTCTCCCGCATCCGCTGTTATGGCTAACGAAGCGTTAATATGTTTCGCTGATGCTGGAATTAAGGCCTTCGCTTAAGGCAAAGGCGGGTATTTCATAAATAACTGTCATCAGGACGTCTAAAACCTTCGCTAGAAGCGCAGTGTTTGGATGTCAGAATTATAAGAACGGAAGTAGTAACTCCATGCATCATGGAAACGTTAAGTGGTTTGATCTGAGCCGTGGTATCGGCTCAATCGAACCGGAACAGGGCGAGGACATCCTCGTCGACAGCGCCGCTCTCCGGCGCTCTGGTATCAGCACGCTGCGCGAAGGTCAGGTTGTTGCCTTTGACCTCAACTGGCGCCGTGGTGAAGCCATTGCTGAGGACCTCAAGGTTCTCTGAGCGGAAGCAAAAGCTTCTGGACGAAAGGGCGGTTCACCGCCCTTCAGATTGATTACAAACCCCTCGGTTTTTGGCGGCAGCCAGAATCGAGGGGTTTTGATTCCGATATGTTCACGATTTGAATCTGTGACGTTCCGTGAATCTGAACCTCTTCGATAGGCTTCAGAGGTTTGTCAGCAGTCTGAAGGGCGGTTCACCGCCCTTTTTTATTGCCCGGTCACGCTCGGGACTTTCGCGGGCATTATTTTGCTCTATTCTAACTATTCGTTACGGCATCCGTTTTCAGCCGAAGCGCCCCAGGAGTTTTTGAATGGCATCCGATGTTTGCAATGTACTGCTCGTATATCCGCGTTTCAATGCCGGGTCTTTCTGGAACTATGGCGCAACCTGCGAACTGGTCGGCGCGAAATATCCTGCTCCGCCTCTGGGGCTTATCACTGTGGCAGCCATGCTGCCCAAGTCCTGGAATGTCCGCCTGATTGACCGGAACACCGATCCTTATGAGGAAGAAGATCTCGACTGGGCCGACATGGTGTTCACCGGGGGAATGCTGCCGCAGCAATCGGATGCCCTCAAGATTATCCGGCAATGCAAATCCCGGAACGTTCCGGTGGTTGTTGGAGGCCCAGATGCCACCTCCAGCCCGGAAGTCTACGCAGATGCCGATTTCAGGGTTCTTGGCGAAGCGGAAGGCATTCTCGACCGCTTCCTGGAAGCTTGGGCACAGGGACAACGGTCGGGCACTTTCTCAGCCGAAAAGTTCAAGGCAGATGTCACCAGCACTCCGATCCCGCGCTTCGACTTGCTGAACTTTAAAAACTATGTGCAGGTCAACGTGCAGTTCTCGCGCGGTTGTCCCTTCACCTGTGAATTCTGCGACATCATCGAGCTTTATGGCCGGGTGCCGCGGACAAAGACCAGCGAGCAGATGCTGGCTGAACTAGACCGTCTCTATGAGCTTGGATACCGGGGGCATGTGGATTTCGTCGATGACAATCTCATCGGCAACAAAAAAGCCGTGAAGGCTTTCCTGCCCGAACTCATCAAGTGGCAGAAGGCACGCAACAATCCGTTCGAAATGTCCACGGAAGCCTCACTCAATCTCGCGGATGACGAAGCACTGCTCAAGATGATGCAGGAAGCTCGCTTCTTCTCCGTGTTCATCGGCATCGAGTCCCCGGATCCGGACGTGCTCAACGCCACGCGCAAGAAGCAGAACACCCGGCGTGATATCGCGAAGAGCGTTCACAAGATCTATGACGCAGGAATTTGGGTGCTGGCCGGCTTCATCGTCGGCTTCGACCAGGAAAGCGATCAGGTTGCAGATGAGATTTCAGCCCTGATTGAAGAGGCTGCCATCCCCGTGGCCATGACCGGCCTCCTCTATGCTCTTCCCAATACGCAGCTGACCCGGCGGCTCGCAAAGGAAGGCCGCTTGCATGCCGATTTCGCGACGGACGACCCGGACACACTAGACGGAGATCAGTGCACGGCTGGCTTGAACTTCAAGACCGTGCGTCCGCGTGAGCAGATCCTCAGAGATTTCAGAAAAATCATTGAGAATGTCTACAGCCCGGAAGCCTATTTCCGCCGTGTGCGCAAAGTTACCTCCATGCTCGACATGAGTGGCGATAACGGTGCAATTCTGGGTGCCGGTTTCTTTCATGACCTCAAGATGTTCGGCAAGATCATTTTCGCGATGACGTTCAAGGAGAAAACCTATCGCGGGCCTTTCTGGAAAGCCCTGCTCGTCACGCTGTTCACCAATTTCAAGGCGATCAAGCCTGTGATGATGATGATGGCGCTTTACGTTCATCTGGGACCTTTCTCGCGCTTTGTGCTTGGACAGATCGACAAGCAAATCGAAGAGATTGAGCGCGGAGAGTGGCAGGCTCCTGCCCTTGTTGCTGCGGAGTAACCGCAGCAGCCTCACGGGACCCGGCCGGACGCGCAAGGACATATGCCATTGCGGCAAGTCCAGCCGGAGGCCGGGCGTTTAGCCAAATGAGGTTGATCGCCAATGGGCCTTGGTGTGATAAGGACGCCTCAAGCCTGCCATGAGCGGGTCCATTATCCGCGTTCCGCATAGCAGGAAAGTCTGTTTCCATGGGAGAGCCCGTCTCCACCCGCAAGGCCCTCATCTTTATTTTCGCAACAGTTACCATCAACTCCATGGGCATCGGCCTGATCATGCCGGTTCTGCCCTCGCTGCTGGTCGAACTGACTGGAGACACCGTTGGAGAGGCTGCGCGGTGGGGCGGCGCTTTGAGTGTCGTCTATGCGCTGATGCAGTTTCTGTGCGGCCCCACCCTCGGCAATCTCTCGGACAGGTATGGGCGCAGACCTGTTCTGCTCATTTCCATGCTGGTGCTTGCGGTGGACTATATGATCATGGCCATGGCCGGGAGCCTGGCCATCCTGTTCATCGGACGGACCCTGTCGGGTGTCGCG
This sequence comes from Roseibium litorale, assembly GCF_014842915.1. GTDB lineage: Bacteria > Pseudomonadota > Alphaproteobacteria > Rhizobiales > Stappiaceae > Roseibium > Roseibium litorale. The sequence continues at coordinate 172,216 of NZ_JACYXI010000007.1, forward strand.
GGCGCGAACTTCTCTTCCGCTTCCGCCTATATCGCCGACGTTTCCACCAAGGAACAGCGGGCGCGGAATTTTGGCCTCATCGGAGCGGCGTTCGGCATCGGCTTCATTCTGGGGCCGGTCGCCGGCGGCTTTCTGGGAGAATACGGATCCCGCGCTCCCTTCTTCGCGGCAGCGGCGCTCTCCTTCGCGAATTTCCTTTATGGCTTCTTCTTCCTGCCGGAAACCCTGAGGGAAGAGAACCGCCGCCCGTTTGACTTCAAACGCGGCAATCCCCTCGGCGCCCTCAAGCAGCTGGCCGACTATCCGTCCGTGAGAATGTATCTTCTTGCCCTGCTGCTGTTCGATATTGCCCACTACGTCTATCCGGCGGTCTGGAGCTATTACACCGGCGAGGCCTTTGGCTGGGGCCCGGCAGAGATCGGCGGATCTCTTGCCGTCGTCGGCATCGGCTTTGCGTTTGTTCAGGGCTACCTGATCCGGGTGCTCGAACCCAAACTTGGGCCGATGAAGACGCTGACCTTTGCTCTTGGCGCAAATGTCATTGCCTATGCCGGGCTTTCCGTGATCAATGCAGGGTGGATGGTGTTCCTGTTCCTGCCCTTCGCCTCGCTCGGCGCGCTGGCAACGCCCTCCTTCTCCGCTCTGATGGCAAATGCGATTCCGGACAATGCGCAAGGCGAACTGCAGGGCTTCGTCTCCAGCGTTTCAGGCATCGCCATGGTGATCAGCCCCTTTGTGATGACGCAGCTCTTCAGCGCCTTCACGGCAGATGACGCGCCCGTCTATTTCCCGGGCATTCCCTTTGTGCTCGCGGGTATTCTGATCGTGTTGTCCTTCCTGCTGACGCGCGTTGCCCGCTCGAAGGACACATCTGAAGAGGAAGCCCCAGCTTGACAGCCAGCACCGTCCACCGGATTGAGCCAGCCGCAGGCCGCAAGGCCCGCCAGCTTGTCGTGCTTCTCCATGGCTACGGCTCCTGCGGTGCGGATCTGATCGGGCTTGGCCGGGCCTGGTCCGGCGTACTGCCGGACGCCGTCTTTATTGCGCCAGATGCGCCCGAAGCCCTTCCCCATGAAAGCCTTGCCGGACGGCAATGGTTCGCTTTGAACGAAAGAGACATGCGTGAAATCGAAACGGGAGCTGAAGCCGCCGCACCCAAGCTTCAGGCCCTGATGGATGCCGCCTTGAAGCACTACGGACTGGACAGCTCTCAGCTCGCTGTCGCCGGCTTCAGCCAGGGTGCGGCAATGGCGTTCCAGACAACCTTGCGCCGGCACCCGGCACCTGCTGCCCTGCTTGCCTTTTCAGGAATGCTGCCTGGCCCTTCGAGGCTGGATGACATCCAGACGGAGACCCCAGTCCTGATCGTCCACGGCGATGCCGACGATGTGGTGGCGCCGGACTTTCTGACAGCTGCGGAAGCCGCCCTCACCCGGGTTGGCGTCAGTGTTGAAGCGCATATGCTGACGGGTCTCGATCACTCCATTGATGAGCGGGTGATGGTGCTTGGTGGCCGTTTTCTCTCCGCGGCCTTCGCCTGACCCTTTCGCATTCTGCAATCACAACAGAAAATCTTAACAGCATCTTAAGACTTCATCTGGCAGAGTGAGTTTGGGCCAAAGGATTTGGTTCAGGCGGCAAAGCCGCCGGTTCAGATGAGGCGCAGGATGCAGATTTCCGTCGAGACCACCAGGCAGAGTGCAAGTCTGGCGACCTTTTCATCGGTCGTTGGTGGCACGGCATCTTCTGCAAAGACCTCCAGCCCGTCTGATGCGGACGCCTCCGCAGCAACGTCCTCTGCTTTGGAGTCGGCATCCAAGAAGGCTGCCGAAGATTCCTCTGTCATCGCCGCCCTGCAGGCCGCGGTGGAATTCCGCCGTGGCGAGAGCGCTGAAAACAGCGCCCGCAAGGCGATGAAGCAGATTGAAGACTACCAAAAGACTGCGGGCCAGCTGAAGCAGGCCCTTGGCATGGACGTCAGCACCGAGGAAACCGAGGCAGCAAATTCCGCAGCCTTTGAAGCCGCTACGGTCTCAACCACGACCATCGAAGCCCAGATTGGCGGTAGCAGCCTGTCTGCCCAGTTCGTTTCCTATGAACGTGCGTCCTACAGTTCCTCGACGGGCCTGTCTGTGCGCTCCGCCAGCGCGTCCTCGATCCAAACGCTCTCCGGCAACACCAGTGCCAGCTACCAAAGTGCCTCCGTCAGCTCGTTTTATGCCGGGACCGGCTCCCAGCTTGCTGACCTCCTCGAAGGCTACGCCTGAGAGATCTGCATTTCCACGCTTGAGACAGACACCAGCCTCCGCTACACCCCGTGAATGACATCGATCAGCAAGGGTTAAGCGGACATGGACAATCTGAAGGCGGAGCTGCTGCGCGGGCTTTGGTATGTCGCCTGCCCGGGGTCTGACATCAAGCCCGGCGCCATGACCGGCAAGAAGCTGATGGGCGAGATGGTCCTTCTGGGCCGCGACAAGCATGGCAAGGTCTTCGCCCTCCGCGATATCTGCCCCCACCGCGGCATTCCGCTCCGCCATGGCTGGTTCGACGGCGAGCATGTCCAATGCTGCTATCACGGCTGGAAATTCGGAACGGACGGCACCTGCGTCGACATTCCCTCAACCCACGAATACCAGACCATCGACTATTCCAAGATTTCCTGCGGCGCGTTTCCCTGTATCGAGCAGCAAGGCCTAATCTGGGTCTATTTCGCAGAAAACGGTGAGAAGCCGGAAGAGGGCCGGCAGCCGCTCCCCCCGATGCTGCCCGATTTTGCGGCAGATCAGGGTCCGAGCGTCGCTATCCTGCAGCATTTCGTCTGCTCGGTGGACCATGCAGCCCTCGGTCTGATGGATCCAACCCATGCGGCCTTCGTCCACACCTCCTGGTGGTTCAAGAAGAATGGCACGAAGCTCCGGCCAAAGGAAAAGCAGTTCGAAGCGTCGGAGCTTGGCTGGGCCATGGTCCGCCACAAGATCCCGCCGCAGAATATCGCTTACCGCTACCTGCTCGGCGACAATGTGACGACGGAAATCAGCTACCGGCTGCCAGGCCTGCGGATCGAGCACATCAAGGGCGACAAACATTGCGTCGTCGGGCTCACCACCATCACACCTGTCACCGAGGACGAAACCGAAGTGCGCCAGATGTTCTGGTCGACGATCGGCTGGCTCAAGCCGCTTCATCCGCTCGTCAGGCATCTGATGAACGTGTTTCTGGATCAGGACCGCCGGGTCGTCATCCAGCAGCGCGAGGGGCTGGAGTACAATCCCAAGCTCATGCTGATCAACGATGCGGATACGCAGGGGCGCTGGTGGATGCAGCTCAAACGGGAATGGGCGGCCTCCGCCGAGGAAAAGCGTCCCTTCGAGAACCCGGTCAAGGGCCGCGTCCTGCGCTGGATGAGCTGATCATGGCAGCGAGCGGCCCGTGCAAGGGCCGCCTGCTATCAGAGTATCAAACGTTGTAGTGATGCTCCCGGAGCACCGACAAGGTCGCTTCGGAGTAATTGTAGCCCTGCCGGATTTCCGAAAGCATCCCGTCCATCTGCTCCTGCACGGACGGGATCTCGTCATAGTGAAGGTCATCCGGCGTCAGCATGATGTAGCCGTTGTCTGCATGGCTGTAGACGAGCTTGATCTCCTCGCCATACTTGTCCTTCAGCTGACGCTCCGCCTCAAGCCGTTCCAGGAAGGCTTCTGTGTCCTCCCGATTGTACTGATCAGCCATCTCCGTGGAGAGCTCTATCGGATTGCCCCGGTTCCACTGGCCTTCGAGCTTGAAGATGCTGATCGGCATATAGGAACCAGTTGCACCGGGAGGCAAAGCCTCGATCGGCGCGTTGACATTCAAGGTGAAGTGCTGCTGCGGGTTGTCTTTGTCCGCCTCTATTTGGGCGAGCAGCTCGGGCGAATAGCTTAACTGACCCCCGACAGTGCGCAACAGCGAGATCCCCTCGCGAGCATCAATGCTATGCCCGGACACGATCACCTCCAAGCCGTTGACGGTCTCCCGCTGAACGGGGCTCTCCGAGGCTTGATCCGATCCCTCAGAGGATGCAACGGCACCGGTCTCCGTTTCCTGCTCTTTCTGCAAGACAGTCAGGACATCGACGGACAAATGCTTCGAGTAGGAAATTGTTACCGGCGCATCGGCATTTCTTACCTGTGATGCCTGCGTGCCGGTATTTTCTTCCCCACCACTGAACGAGCTCTCTGCCGCAGATGCAGCTTCGGAACCCAAGGATTTCTGCACGGAATATCCGGAAACGGAGCTGCCAAGCCCAATTCCTGCGACGCTCATGTTTCTCTCCTGATGTTTCTTCAGAAGAAAATCAGCAACAGTTGTGCCAATTCAAAACCGACACCCGGAGGGTGCAAAGCACAGGGCAGGCGTGAACGCCCGCCCTGAAAATAAGACAGCCTTGCGCAAGACAAATCTGTCTCGCGCAAGGCAGGAAGAGATTTCTCTGTAACAACCAGCCGGACAAAGCTGTCCCCGCCCCTGCCTGTAGAATGGCAGGCCTCAAGCCTGCTTGAGGTAAGCCGCCAGGATATCGCGGGCAGCTTCCAGATCACTCTTTGCGATCATTTCGGTCACCGTGTGGATATAGCGGGTGCCGACAACGATCCCGACAGCCTTGGCGCCGGCGGCGGCCTGCTGGGCCGCGGCGCCATCCTGCCCGCCAGAGCGCAGCATGGTGCGCTGGAAGGGGATCTTCTCTTCGATTGCCAAAGCTTCCAGTTCCTTGACCAGATCCCGGTCAGCGATGAACGAGCCATCCTTCACATGCAGGCCGAAGCCTTCACCCTGAACAGTGGTGCGGTCTTGCTCCGGAACGCTTGGCGTATCACAGGCAAGTGTCGTGTCGATGCCAAAACCGATATCCGGCTTGATCGCATAGGCCGCCGTGCGGGCACCACGCAGACCGACTTCTTCCTGACAGGTGAAGGCGACGTGGATTTCACAGGTGTGCTTTGCCTTGCCCAGCGCGCGGATCGCCTCGATACCCAGCCAGCAGGCAATACGGTTATCAAGCGCCTTGGAAACGATCTTGCTGCCAACCTCAATCAGTGGCTCATCCATGGTGACCATGTCACCGATACGGATCTTCTGCTTGGCTTCCTCGCCGGTCATGCCGAGATCGATGATAAATTCCGCAGGTTCCGGAATCTTCTTGCGTTCTTCGGGCGACGAAATATGGATCGGCCGGCCGCCAGGATTCATTACGCCCTTGAAGTCGCCATCATCTGTGGAGACAAGAACGCGTCTTGAGAAAAGGTTGCGCGCATCGAAGCCGCCGACCGGCTGAACATAGACAAAGCCCTTGTCGGTGATATGCGACACCAGAAAGCCGATCTCATCCATATGGCAGAGGAGCATGACTTTCTTGGGATCGGTTCCCTTCTTGGGAGACTTGCGCGCTGTCCGCTTGCACAGCAGAGAGCCCATGGGATCGACGGTCACTTCATCGAAAAGCCCGTCGATCTCCTTGAGAATGAGTTCGCGGACCCGATGCTCGTGACCGGGAACGCCCGGGGTCTCGCAAAGGCGGCGGAGAAGGTCGATATTCATTTTCTGATCCCTGAAGACAGAATTGCAATGCAGGCACCCTACCCCCAAGCCCTTGGTTCTGAAAAGGGCTTGGCCGTTGCCCACAGGTGGAAAGGTCCGGCCTCTTGCCGGACCGCGAGCTTGGTCTCAAGCTTGAAGCACGAAATCAGCAGAACCGGCCCAGCCGGGAGTTTTTCAAGATGATCACATCTACCCCATCCACACGCCTTGTCTCTGCCCGGTCTGCCCTGCGGTCTACTCTGGCTGCAAGCGCTCTGCTTCTGGTCTCAGAGGCCTTCGCGGAAGCGCCGCTACCGCCCGCCAAGCCGCCTGTAGCAGAGGCCAAAGCAAGCCCGATGGAAGCGCCTGCGGCTGCGGCAAAAACCCAGGACGCTAACCAGCGCTTTGCGTCCCTAAAGGACGATGCCCCGGCCAAAGACTATTTCGGTGCGATGAAAACCCCGGCAGCCCTTCAGGCCCGGGCCATCGGCTCCTATGCAAAAGGCTGTCTTTCGGGTGGCAACGCTCTGCCAGTCAATGGCCCGACCTGGCAGGTGATGCGGCTGTCCAGGAACCGGAATTGGGGCCATCCATCCCTGATCCAGTTTCTCGAGGATCTGGCCGCCGATGCACCTTCACAAGGATGGAGAGGCCTGCTTGTCGGCGACCTTGCCCAGCCGCGCGGCGGTCCTATGACCTCGGGACATGCCAGCCATCAGATCGGCCTTGATGCGGATATCTGGCTGACGGAAATGCCGGACAGAACCCTGACGCGGGAAGAACGGGAGAACATCTCTGCGGTTTCCATGCTGAAGGGACCGCTGAACGTGGCCGGAGCCGACCGGAGCGTCGATCCTAAAAAATGGTCGGACAGCCGCGCACGGCTGATCCGCAGGGCCGCCAGCGATCCGCGTGTCGCCCGCATCTTCGTCAACCCAGCCATCAAGAAGGCTCTTTGCGACTTTGAAACAGGCAAGGACCGCAGCTGGCTCCGGACAGTCCGGCCCTGGTGGGGGCACGACTATCATTTCCATGTCCGTCTCGCCTGCCCGGCTGGCAGCGAGGGCTGCAAGGATCAGGATACGCCACCGCCTGGAGATGGCTGCGGGAAGGAACTGAGCTGGTGGCTATCGGACGAACCCTGGGTTCCAAAGAAGACCAGCAAGCCGCCCAAGGTGGTCAAAAAGAAACCAATGGCATTGGCCGCCTTGCCACCAAGCTGCAAGCAGGTCCTGACAGCACAGTAGACGCGATCAGGCCGAGGCTGCGGGCTCTGGCAAGCTGGAAGCAGGGGCCGCTGCATCATTCAGCACAAGCGTAGCGAAATGCAGATCCAGCCAGCGCCCGAACTTCGTCCCGATTTGCGGCAAGAGGCTTGAGATCTCGAACCCCATCTTGCGATGGAAGGCGATGGATTTTTCATTCTGGCCATCCACCGCGCCGATGAGCACGTGATAGCCTTCGTCCCGCGCACTGGTGATCAGCCGTTCCAGCAAGGCTTTCCCAACGCCGGATCTCTGCCCCTCCGGACAGACATAGATGGAATGTTCCGCCGTCAGCCTGTAGCCAGACCGGGCACGGAACGGGCCATAGGTTCCAAAACCGATCACCTTGCCCGTACCAGCATCGAGCGCGACGAACACTGGCAGTCCGGCTTTCTGGCGGTCTTTTAACCAGGTCTCCCGGTCCTGCAAGGTGTCCTGGATCTCGGTCCAGGCGGCTGTCAGATTGCAAACCGCGAAATTATGGATTTCCAAAAGCGCCGGAACATCCTCAAGAACGGCGGAGCGGATGGTCAAAGCTTGCGTGTTCATGTCTTCGTTCCGGGCCTCACGGCCGCTAGTGCCCAGCGGGCGGATTGGCATGGTCATCGAGCACCAGTGTCATCAGCACCAGATCCAGCCAGTCACCAAATTTCATACCGACCTGCGGCAAACGGCCAACGACCTTGAAGCCGCATTTCTCGTGCAGAGCAATAGATCCGCCGTTCTCACCATCAATGGCAGCAACGAGCACATGGTATCCTTGGCCCCGCGCCAGCTCGATCAGCCTTTCCAGCAACAAGCGCCCGGCCCCCAGACCACGGGCCTGGGGCAGAACATAGACAGAGTGCTCAACGGTCAACCGGTACCCTTCCTTCTCCCGGTAAGGTCCGAACGATCCGTAGCCCACAACTTGTCCGCTCTCGTCCTCGGCCACGATGACGGGAAGTCCGGCACTTTTACGGGACCGGAACCAGTCTCGTCTGCTTTCCAGCGTCTCCTGCCGGTCGGTCCAGATTGCCTTGAGGGTCCTGACGGCATCATTATGAATTTCAAGGAGGGCCGGGAGGTCCTCTTCAGTTCCGTCTCTCAGGAGCATGAAACGCCCTTTCAAATTAGCCTCACTCATAGTATCTCTTAATTTGATAAAAGAAATTATGCTGTACATCAGAAGATCGTATGGATATCGAACAACTTCGAACGTTTGACCGGGTCGCACGTGATGGCAGTTTCACAAAGGCCGCCGCGAGACTGAATGTGACCCAGGCAACCGTCTCGATGCGCATTCAGGCCCTCGAGAATGACATAGGCGCGCAGTTGTTCAACCGCGGCCGGCAGGTCCGCCTGACAGATCAGGGTTTGAGCTTCCTGCCCTATTGCCGCCGCATGCTGGGCGTCCTGCAGGAGGCCCGCGAAACCCTCCGCCGGGCAGAGCGCGGCCGGGTCTCGGTCGGATCACTCTCCACCATGATCATGCCGCTGATCAGCGGCCCGCTTGTCCGCTTCCAGAAGCGTCATCCCGACATGGATGTCGTTATCCGGGAAGGCCGGCATAATCAGATCTCCGCGATGCTTCATGAGCGGGATGTTGATCTCGCGGTGATGTGCTGGCCCAACCTCGATCCTCTCCTCACATCGGCAGAACCGTTGATGATCATTCGTGAGGATGCACCGCTTGTAGCTGCACCGGAACTTGCGAGGGAGTTTGGCCCTGAGCCCACTCTCGCACGGGTTTTGGAAAAATCTCCCCGTTTCCTGACGCTCAACTGGTGGCAGATTTCGCCCCATCGCGCGATTTCAGCCTCTCAGGCAGCCGGATCACGGGTTGAGCTTCCGACGGACCCAGGCCGCAACCTCGCCCTCTCCGGTCAAGGTGTCGGCTTCTTTGTCCGCTCTTCAGTCGCCGATGTGCTGGCCAGCGGTGAACTCGTCGAGATTGATGTTTCCGACATTGAACCCCTTTACCGGGATATCGCTCTGGTCGTGCAATCCCTCACAGCGCTGGAGCAGCCAGCTCTCCTCGAATTTGCTCAGGAGATCGCGGCAGACGGGCGCAAGCTGGGCCGTGTTCTCCGTGACAGTCTGACGGACCTCACTTCGGAACGCTGAGTCTCATCTGCTTGAAGTCCCGGGCGGCACGGAAACCGGTTACGGCTTTAAGATAACCGGCGCAGCTGTCCTTTTCCTATCCCGGAAGTAATTGTTGATCGGGCGCTCCAGGCCCAGGAACAATATCCAGGATACGAGCGTCGAGGTTGCCAGCGCGGCGGCAAAGCCGGAAAGACCCGACGGATGCCAGCCAAGCTGTGAAACGGAAAGCGCGATCAGAAGCGGATGAGTCAAATAGAGGCCGTAGCTTATCGTTCCCAGGAACAGGAGCACCCGGTTCTCCAGCAGGCTTTTCCAGGCTGGCGAGCTGATCCGGTAACCGCAGATGACGATCGCGGTTGAAAGCCCGACAAGAAGGGGGCCGTTGCCGACCGAGAAGGCCACCGCAACAACGAACAGGCCTGCACCAGCGAGCAGAAGCACACGAGTCAGCGCGACATTGTCAAACAACCGGGATTTCCGGAACCGGAAGCAGGCCACGCCTGCCACAAAATAGAACCCGTAGCGGGTCGGCATCCAATGAGCTGCGAGCTTGTCCGCTCCGGGCGCGACCGACCGGATGACCGGCCAGGTCAATTCGGACAATGCCATGACAAGTGCGCAAGCGATGGCAAGCAAAACCCAGCTTCTGGCAAAGAGAATGACCCCAGGCAGCGCGAAGTACCAGAAGACCTCGATTGGCAGTGTCCACTCAACAGTGAGAATGCTATTGGCGATCCTGTAGTCAAGAAAACTCAAGAATGTCAGATGCATCAGTAAATTATATGCATCATAGGGCGTATCGAACCGCTCACCCCATGAAGGGGTTTCAATCACGCCTTGGCGGATGAAAAGGAAAGCGGCAATCACCACCAGAAAATAGAGCGGCGCGATGCGGAAAAAGCGGCGTGTGATATAGACGGGGAAGTCCTGCCCCTGCCGGAAGGTGGCCGCCACACTGAAGCCAGCGATGACGAAGAATGCGTAGACGCCGGTGCGCCCCATGTCCGTGATATTGGCGCCGATCCAGCCAAGATCGCGAAAGGCGCCGGTGTGAATGGCAATTACCATGCAGGCGGCAATGGCCCTCAGACCCGTGACAAAGTCCGTATCACCGTATCGCTTGATCATCTCGCCTCCCCAACGTCAGATCCGGCCCCGGGGCAAACCGGGACCTGGCTTGAGGGTCCGGATTTCCGCTCGCCGCCAACAAGCCGCCTTTCTATCGGACGTTCATCAGCCAGAACAAGGGATAAGTCAGCCACCTCGTGCTCCGGAACCCACCAAATCCCTTTGCGTTCTGCGCCGCCAGTGGTAAACGAGCGCCATGACGACGCAGAAGATTTCCAACATCCGCAATTTCTCCATCGTGGCCCACATCGACCACGGCAAGTCGACGCTTGCCGACCGGCTGATCCAGATGACGGGCACACTGACGGACCGCGAAATGACCTCACAGGTTCTCGACTCGATGGATATCGAGCGCGAGCGCGGCATCACGATCAAGGCGCAGACCGTGCGACTGATCTACAATGCCCAGGATGGCCAGCAGTACATCCTGAACCTGATCGACACCCCAGGCCACGTCGACTTCGCCTATGAGGTCTCCCGGTCCCTGGCCGCGTGCGAAGGTTCTCTGCTTGTCGTGGACGCCAGCCAGGGCGTGGAAGCCCAGACGCTGGCAAACGTCTATCAGGCCATCGATAACAACCACGACATCGTCACTGTTCTGAACAAGATCGACCTTCCGGCGGCCGAGCCGGACCGGATCAAGGAACAGATCGAAGACGTGATCGGCATCGACACGGCGGACGCCTGCATGATCTCCGCCAAGACCGGCTTGGGCGTCGACACGGTTCTGGAAGCGATCGTCAAGCAGCTTCCTGCGCCGACCGGCGATCCGGACGGCCCGCTGAAGGCCATGCTGGTCGACAGCTGGTACGACACCTATCTCGGCGTGATGGTTCTGGTCCGCATCATCGATGGCACCCTGAAGAAGGGCCAGCGCATCAAGATGATGGGCACGGACGTTGTCTATGATGTCGACCGCGTCGGCGTGATGACGCCCAAGTTCCTGCAGGTGGACGAGCTGAAGAGCGGAGAGATCGGCGTTCTGACCGCGTCGATCAAGGAAGTGGCTGACACCCGCGTCGGGGATACGATCACCGACGACCGCAAGCCCTGCGCCGAAGCCCTGCCGGGCTTCAAGCCGGCCCAACCGGTCGTTTTCTGTGGCCTGTTCCCTGTGGATGCCAACGACTTTGAAGACCTGCGCGCCGCCATGGGCAAGCTGCGCCTTAACGACGCCAGCTTCTCCTTCGAGATGGAAACTTCGGCCGCTTTGGGCTTTGGCTTCCGCTGCGGCTTCCTTGGCTTGCTGCACCTGGAAATCATTCAGGAGCGTCTGTGGCGCGAGTTCAATCTCGACTTGATCGCGACAGCGCCTTCCGTGGTCTACGGCATGACCTTGACCGACGGCACCGAGATCGACCTGCACAATCCGGCGGACATGCCGGACATTGTTAAGGTGGCGGAGATCCGCGAGCCCTGGATCCGCGCAACCATCATGACGCCGGACGAATATCTCGGCGGCATCCTGAAGCTCTGTCAGGAGCGCCGTGGTCTGCAGATCGACCTGAACTACGTCGGCAGCCGCGCCATGGTCACCTATGACCTGCCGCTGAACGAAGTGGTCTTCGACTTCTATGACCGTCTGAAGTCCATCTCCAAGGGTTACGCATCCTTCGACTATCAGATTTCCGACTACCGCGAGGGCGACCTCGTGAAAATGTCGATTCTCGTCAATGACGAACCGGTGGATGCATTGTCCGTTCTCGTGCACCGCAGCCAGGCAGAACGCCGCGGCCGCGCCATGTGTGAAAAGCTGAAAGAGCTGATCCCGCGGCACATGTTCAAGATCCCGATCCAGGCGGCCATCGGCGGCCGGGTGATCGCCCGTGAAACCATCTCGGCCCTGCGCAAGGACGTGACCGCCAAATGTTACGGCGGTGATGCGACCCGTAAGCGCAAGCTATTGGAAAAGCAGAAGGCCGGTAAGAAGAAGATGCGCCAGTTCGGCAAGGTGGAGATTCCGCAGGAAGCCTTCATCCAGGCCCTCAAGATGGATGATTGAGCCCTCAGTCACCCGCGCATAGCACCTGCATTTTTCCGCCGGCCCCGCCGGCGGAACCATTTTGAAGACCAAAAGGAGCGACCCCATGAGCCTAGAACCCCTTCTGCGGGAGCGCTCCGGCGGCACCTGCGAGCTTTGCGGTTCAGCAGACAACCTTAGCGCATTGCACGTGGGCCCGGACAAGCCGGACGACGCGGATCACGCAATTCTTGTCTGCGAAACCTGCGCCGCACAGATTTCCGGCGAAGCACCGCTCGACGGCGCGCATTGGTCTTGCCTGAATGAAAGCGCCTGGAGCCAGGTTCCCGCCGTGCAGGTCTCCGCATGGCGGCTCCTCAAGCGGCAGTCCGGAGAAAGCTGGGCCCAGGAACTGCTCGAAATGATCTATCTTGAGGATGAAACCCTCGAGTGGGCCAAGGCCGGACAGGTTTCCGCAGGCGGCGAAGACGCCATAGTGCACAAGGATACCAACGGCGCCGTGCTGTCAGCAGGCGATACGGTGACGCTGATCAAGGATCTGAAGGTCAAGGGCGCGAATTTCACCGCCAAGCGCGGCACAGCGGTGCGCAATATCTCTCTGGTTCACGACAACGCCACGCAGATCGAGGGACGGGTGAACGACCAGCGGATCGTGATCCTGACCGAATTCGTCAAGAAGGCCTGATTTCACGGCCAAGACAGGACAAGGCTGGATGCCCGAGCGGCAGATCCGCCTGTTCCCTCAGGCTCATCCGGCGGATAGCTGGATGAGCCAGCGGATCGCAGGATGACGGCAGGTCGTCAGGCGTTACATTCTCACACAGCCATTGCAGCAGATTTTCTATAAGCTTCATCATAGCTAAACCATCACACAGCCGAACTCCGGAAAAAATCGACTTATTCTGCGATCTGGTTTAGTTTTTCTGTATGCAGAACCTCAACCGCGTTCATCTGGCTGGCCTGCGCGCCGTGGAAGCCGTCGCCCGTCTCGGCAGCCTGAAAGCCGCAGCCGAAGAGCTTGGCGTCACGCCGGGAGCCGTCAGTCAGCAAGTGCAGAAGACCGAGCTTCAGCTTGGCATGCCCTTGTTCGACCGGCATCCCCGCGGCTTGACCCCGACCCGCAATGCAGCTCCGATCCTGCATCAGCTTACTGCGGGCATGACCGCGCTCTCAGCTGCCGTCGCCATGACTGGCCGGGGGCGGGAAGATGCACTGACCGTTTCCGTCGCACCTGTTTTTGCAGGCAAGTGGCTGGTCTGGCATCTGCGCGACTTCAACAAGGCTCATCCAGACATCAGAGTTCGCGTGGACGCACGGGTGGACCTTGTTGATCCCGATTCCAGTGACGTAGACCTATGCATCCGCGTTGGGAAAGGCCCCTATAAGGGCGTGAACGCTGAAAAACTGCGGAGCCAGCGGGTGTTCCCCGTTTGCAGCCCGGCGATTGCCGAACAGCTGAAAACCCCCTCTGACCTGGCCAATGTTCCGATCATCAAGGACCCGGGCCAGATGTTTTCATGGAACGAGTGGCTCACCCCCAACGGGCTGGACATGAGCATCCTCGGCAAGGGCCCCACATTCTCGGACGGCTCCCTGTGCCTGGATGCCGCCATCGCCGGACAAGGCGTCTTTCTCGCCTGGGAAACCCTCGCCTATCACGCTCTGGAAGTCGGCCAGATTGTCCGCCCCTTTCCCGGCAGCTATCAGACGCCGTTTTCCTATTGGCTGATTTCCGGAAAACACAGCCCTCCCACCAAAGCTATGAAGGTCTTCAGTGCCTGGCTGAAAGAGGAACTGGCCTGCTCCCTCTCGGGTCTTGCCTAAACAGCCTGCGAATGGGCGCAGACCTGCCGCAATCGCCCAAGCCGCTCAAATCCGGACAGAACTTGGGCAACTGGTTCATCCAGCAGATTATTTTTCTGTAATTTGCGGGCCAGTTTTCCCCGGCACATATTGCCTCCGCGGACGAGAGATCGCCGGTGGTTCAAAGAAACCACGACGCGACGGTCCCGGATCGCCCGCAGATTGCAGGGGCCTTTGCCTGGCGCAGGCCCCTTCTTCGAAAGGACCGCACTCATGCGTCGTCTGATTGTTCCGGCACTTGCCGCCGCAGTTCTTGCAACTTCCTCCGCAGCTTTCGCAGCACAGACCGCTACCGGTACTGTGAAATCGATCGATGCGAAGCACAGGACCATCACCCTGAGTGACGGAGCGGTCTATCACATGCCGGCCAAGTGGAAGAACCCGGGCCTCAAGCAGGGGGCCAAGGTGGCCGTCACCTTCGACAAGCAGAATGGCGCCAACAATGCTTCTCAGGTGAAGATGGAATAACCCCCAGCCCCCTTTCCAGCTCCTGAGACAAGCGAAAACGGCCCCGACCTCGTCAGGGCCGTTTTCATTCCGCTCACCGCCAGAAAACCAACTGGCCCAAATGTGACCGGCATCACGGCCAGCGCCTCAGACTGATCTAAACTGATCCTCCGCTTGAAAGAGGGATTCAGATGTCAGTTTTTTATCGCACTGTTTCAGCTTCACTTGTCTGCCTGTCCGTGGCGCTGCCCGCCAAGGCCGCCACGAAGACCTTCTGCAACCTGGAGCCCGGCAGCTGGGAAGCCAAAATCCCCGGCCAGATCGACGGTTTCTGGTCGGTCAAGAACGGCGCAGGCACGTTGACCATGATGGGACGGACCATGCCCCTGCCTCCAGGACAGCTCTCCGATGGCGCGATTGAGGCCAAGGCCGATGGCTCCATGATGATCAGCTCCCAAGAGATGCAAGGCAGCTTTCCCATCACCTTCGTCAAGAAGGGTGATTTGAATTTCGATCTCCAGGAGGACACTCCGCTGGAAAGCAAGGATGTGCTGGAAAACCTGGACATTGAGGTTCTGACCGGCTGCAAGCCAAGTGCCTTCCCCCGCCTGTATGCGGAAGGTTCCTACCAGGAAGAAGCCGGCACCATCGACTTCGAGCTCCACCTGATCGTGATCAGTCCCAGTATCATGTACGGCGTGACCTTTGGAGAGTTCAAGGGGCAGCAAGGAAAGGGCAAGGCCCGGCGCCTTTTGACCTTCAGCCGGTAACTGCACCGGTTTCGTATAGCAGTGACCTTTGAGATCTTGTTCTGGGCGCCGGCTGCTGTATGGTGCATCATCATGACCACCCGGCCCCACTCTTCGCAGCCACGCAGAAGCGCTTTTATTGCGCGCGGTTATCTGCGCTTGCTGCCTGGGCATGGTCCTGCCTGCGGCCGATTTAGTCTCTGAGACCTCACCTTCCGCCGATCCTGACGTGAACCTGCGCAAATCCTTGCGCGGAATGTGGCAAGATCCGGCATATCTGCTAAAAGACCATCAACTTTTTCCGAACGTCCAATGGCGGCTCTTCGCTTGAGGACCCATCGTGCAATCCGATCGAGGACCCATGTCCGACCTGACCACTCTCGAAACCGAAATCCTGGCCGCCATTGAGAGCGCAGACACCGAAGCCGCGCTGGAAGATGTCCGCGTTGCCGCGCTTGGCAAGAAGGGCAGCCTTTCCGAACTGATGAAGACCCTCGGCGGCATGAGCCCCGAAGAGCGCAAGACCATGGGCCCGGCCCTGAACGGCCTGAAGGCCAAAGTCACCGATGCCCTTGCCGCCCGCAAGGAAGTGCTGGCCGAAGCCGCTCTTGAGGCACGTCTGGCCAGCGAAAGCGTCGACGTGACCCTGCCGCTGCGCAGCAGCCCGCTGGAGACCGGCCGCATCCATCCGGTCAGCCAGGTGATCGATGAACTAACCGCGATCTTCGCCGACATGGGCTTTTCTATCGCCGAAGGTCCGGATATCGAAACGGACGAGCTGAACTTCACCGCGCTGAACTTCCCCGAAGGCCACCCGGCGCGCGAGATGCACGACACGTTCTTCTTCAACCCGAAGGAAAACGGCGAGCGCCTGCTGCTCCGTACGCATACGTCTCCGGTCCAGATCCGCACTATGCGCAATCAGGAACCGCCGATCCGCGTGATCATTCCGGGCCGCACCTACCGCTGTGACAGCGACCAGACCCACACGCCGATGTTCCATCAGGTCGAAGGCCTGGTGATCGACAAGGGCGCACATTTCGGGAATCTGAAGTGGGTTCTGGAAGAGTTCTGCAAGGCGTTCTTTGAAGTCGACAATATCAAGATGCGCTTCCGCCCGTCCTTCTTCCCCTTCACCGAGCCCTCCATGGAAGTGGACGTCCAGTGCGACCGTTCCGGTGGCGAAGTGAAGATCGGCGAAGGCAACGACTGGCTGGAAATCCTCGGCTGCGGCATGGTCCATCCGAATGTGATCCGCAATTGCGGACTTGATCCGGACGTCTATCAGGGCTTCGCCTGGGGCATGGGCATCGACCGCATCGCCATGCTGAAATACGGCATGGCCGATCTTCGCGCCTTCTTCGACGCGGATGTGCGCTGGATCCAGCACTATGGCTTCCGTCCTCTTGACCTGCCGACCCTGTTCGGCGGCATGTCGAGCTAATCCGTCCGTTCCGTTTCGTTGAGAAGGCACCGGTTTCACATGCCCCTGATCAGCCGCCTTTTTACCTGCCTTGCCGCTGTTGTCCTCTGCCTGAGCCTGGCGTTTCCCGCCAGCGCCCAGTCGCAGGAAAGCTCGCAGGACAGCTCCCAGGTCAACACACCGGCGAAGACCTCCTCGGATCGCGTCTCGACCCCGACCTCCTTTCTGGAGGCCTGCGCAGAGAAGATCGAAAGCCGTGGCCGTCTGCGCTTCTGCGACACCTACTTCCAGGAGAAGCTGGGACCGCAGGCTGATGCGCTGCTCTATCTGAGAGACCGGATCACCGGTCTCAGGGCGTCCCACGAAGCCGCTGCGACGGAGAAGTACAACAGCTTCCTGTCCGCCGTGGCGATCGTGGCGTTCCTGACGATCGTTTCGATCGTTCTGGTGGCCAGCGAAAAGCGCATACAGGGCCTTGGCAAATGGGCAAGCCTTGCATCCTCAGCGGCCCTGCTTGTGGTGATCGTGACCATGTCACTTGGCTGGCTTGGCAAATACCGCGCGGAATATGCCGCCCAGGTGGAGCTTGGCATGTTGCGGGACCGGATTGAGGCGGAATCGGCTCAGGTGATCGCGACAGGCAAGAGCATCACTCCGGAGATGGTCACCGAGTGGACCCGTGAGCTGGGCCACATTGGCGAGCGCTTTGCGAACAACTACGGCGCGGCGTCTCCGCTGCCCGAGTTCAGCCGCTTCAAGGCCGATTGATCAGCCTTCTTCGCAGATACGAGATTTTCCGGCCTGAGGGCCGTTGACCCGAGATAAAGAGCAAACCGATGAAATTCACACTGTCCTGGTTGAAGGAACACCTTGAGACCGACGCAACCCTGGAGCAGATCGCCGAAAAACTGACGATGATCGGCCTGGAAGTTGAAGAAGTCTCCGATCCGGCTGCCCGTCTCGCGCCGTTCAAGATCGCCCGGGTGATCGAAGCCGTTCAGCACCCGAACGCCGACCGCCTGCGCGTCCTCAAGGTCGATACTGGTGAAGGCGATCCGATCCAGGTCGTCTGCGGTGCGCCGAACGCCCGCACCGGTCTGGTGGGTGTGCTCGGCAAGCCGGGCGACTACGTCCCTGGCCTGGATGTCACCCTCTCTGTCGGCAAGATCCGCGATGTCGAGAGCTTCGGCATGATGTGCTCCGAGCGCGAACTGGAACTCTCCGACGAGCACAATGGGATCATCGATCTGCCGGAAGATGCACCGGTCGGCATGAGCTATGCCAAATGGATGGGCCTTGATGATCCGGTCATCGAAATCGGCCTGACCCCGAACCGTCCGGACTGCACCGGTGTTTATGGCATTGCCCGCGATCTGGCCGCTGCCGGTCTCGGCACGCTGAAGGACCGCAAGACTGATCCGGTCCGCGGCAGCTACCCCTGCCCCACCAAGGTCGAGTTCGCTTTCGGCGACACCCATCCGCTGTGCAAGGCTTTCGGCCTGCGTCTCGTCAAGGGGGTCAAGAACGGCCCTTCGCCGAAGTGGATGCAGGACCGCCTGCGCGCCATCGGCCTGCGCCCGATCAACACGCTGGTGGACATCACCAACTACATGACCTTCGACCAGGGCCGCCCGCTGCACGTCTTCGACGCTGCCAAGGTCGCCGGTAACCTGGTTGTCCGCCGGGCTGCCGAAGGTGAAAGCATCGACGGTCTGAACGGCAAGAGCTATCAGCTCGACCCGAGCATCTGTGTCATTTCCGATGACAACGGCATTGAAAGCCTAGGCGGCATTCTGGGCGGCGAGCACTCCGGCTGCACAGAAACGACCACTGATGTGCTGATCGAATCCGCTCTGTGGGATGAGAACGGAATTGCCGCAACAGGCCGCAAGCTGGGCGTCAACACGGACGCCCGCTACCGTTTCGAGCGCGGTGTGGATCCGGACTTCATGCAGCCTGGCCTTGAAATGGCGACCCGCATGGTCCTGGACCTGTGCGGCGGCGAGGCTTCTGAGCTGGAAGTGGCGGGAGACCTGCCGGATGCGACCAACATCATCGACTTCCCCTATGCGGAAGTGAAGCGTCTGTCCGGCATTGATGTGTCTGTGGCCGAAATCAACGTAACCCTTAAGGCTCTCGGCTTCTGGCTGTCCGGCTCCGGTGATGTCGTCAAGGTTGCCGCTCCGAGCTGGCGTCCCGACATCGAAGGCAAGGCCGATCTGGTCGAAGAAGTGGTCCGTATCATCGGTCTGGACCGGGTGGTCTCCACACCGCTGCCGCGCACCAGCTCGATCAGTGGCCGGGTTCTGACCCTTGGTCAGATCCGCCGCAACCGTGCCCGCCGCGCTCTTGCCTCCCGCGGACTGAACGAAGCGATTACCTGGTCCTTCATTGCCAAGGCGACGGCTGAAGCCTTCGGCGGTGGCAAGCCGGAACTGGCGCTTGCCAACCCGATTTCCGCAGACCTTTCGGACATGCGGCCGAGCCTGCTGCCGGGCCTCCTGGCTGCAGCTCAGCGCAATGCCGACCGCGGCTTCCCGGATGTTGCCTTGTTCGAGATCGGGCAGATCTTCGCGGGCGATGCACCTGAGGATCAGTCCATGGCCGCTGCCGGCGTCCGCCGGGGCACGGCCAAGCTCCAGGGCGCTGCCCGCCACTGGTCTGGTTCCTCCGCTGCCGTGGACGTCTTCGATGCCAAGGCCGATGCGGAAGCCGTTCTGGCCGCCATTGGGGCACCTGTCGACAAGCTGCAGGTCTACCGGGATGCCCCGGACTACTTCCACCCGGGCCGCTCCGGCGCGCTGAAGCTCGGCCCGAAGAACACGCTCGCCGTGTTCGGTGAGATCCATCCGCGCACTCTCGCCCTTCTCGATATCGAAGGACCGGTTGTCGCGTTCGAAATCTTCCCGGACAACCTGCCCCAGCCGAAGGGCAAGGCAACCCGCTCCAAGGGCGCGCTCGACGCCTCCGGCCTGATGCCGGTCCGCCGCGACTTCGCCTTCGTGGTGAAGAAGGACGTTGCCGCGGAAACCCTGCTGAAGGCTGCCCGTGGGGCAGACAAGAGCCTGATCACGGATGTGAACCTCTTCGACATCTATGAAGGCAAGGGCGTTGCGGAAGACAGCAAGTCTGTCGCCATCGACATCACCTTGCAGCCGCGCCAGAAGACCCTCACGGACGAGGAAATCGATGCTGTCGCAAAGAAGGTGATTGCCTCGGTCGAAAAAGCAACCGGCGGCACGCTTCGCAGCTAAGCACTTCGGTACTCCCCTTCCCGCTCGCGCGGGAAGGGCCTCTCTCCCCGGCCCGAATCTGCTAGTCAGGGTTCACTGTGAGCTTCAGGGAGAGTGGCATGCACGATGATCTTGACTGGAGCGCGGATGCACTTGCCGATCCTTACCGCACGTCCGAGGACGACCGCAAAGCAGCCCTTTGCAGCTTAATCCGGCACTCTCCCGTCCTGCTCGACATTCTGACCGCCCTCCGGGAGCTTGAGCTTCCCGACGCCTGGCTTGTCTCGGGCGGGCTTTACCAGAACCTCTGGAACCACCTAACGGACAGGCCCTTCGGCTATGGCATCAAGGACTATGACGTCATTTATTTTGACGGCCAGGACCTGAGCTATGAAGCCGAAGACGTTGTCATTCGGAAGGTTCAGGACCGGCTGGCGCATGTGGAGGCGGAAGTCGAAGTGCGCAATCAGGCCCGCGTTCACCTCTGGTACAAGCAGCGCTTCGGTTCCGATTATCCGCCCTTGTCCTGCTCGACAGAATCCCTTTGCAACTACGCGTCCAAGACCCATTCCATCGCCGCCCGCATTGTCGCAGGTGATGAGATCGAGATCGCCGCGCCCTTTGGGCTGGCCAATGTATTCGGTCTGCGGCTCGTCCCGAACTATGTGGTGCCGAACCGGAGGACCTATGAGGAGAAGGGCGCGAGAATGCTGGCGCTCTGGCCTGAGTTGACGATTGAACCGTGGAACGAAAAGGCCGGCTAGAGCGTTTCCTCTCTTGATTGAATCTTTGGGGATTCCTGTTTTCAGCGAATTGTGATTCAAGATGCTGTCTGGTGAGGAGGCCAGCATCTGATGACCCGACCTCTTTCTAATGATCTTCGTGAGCGTGTGGTTGCCGCGGTTTCTGCCGGGGCGGCCTGCCGTTCTGTGGCGGCGCGCTTCGGTGTTTCGGTGTCTTCCGTCGTGAAGTGGTCGCAGCGGCATCGGGTGACAGGTTCGGTCGCACCGGGCAAGACCGGCGGCCACCGCAAACCCGTTCTGGAGCCGCATCGCGCCTTCATCGTGGAACGGATCGAGCAGACGCCAGACCTCACCTTGCACCGGTTGAAGGACGAACTGGCGGCACGCGGGGTGAAGATCTCGCACAATACGGTGTGGACGTTCCTGCGCCGCGAGGGCCTGCGCTTCAAAAAAAACGCTGTTCGCCCTTGAACAGGCGCGCGCGGACGTCGCGCGCAGGCGTCGTCACTGGAAGGTCCGGCAAACCCGGCTTGATCCTGCCCGCCTTGTCTTCATCGACGAAACCTGGATCAAGACCAACATGGCGCCGCTGCGCGGCTGGGGGCGGAAAGGCAAACGGCTCAGAGGCTTCGCCCCGCACGGCCACTGGCGCACGCTGACCTTCCTCGGCGCCTTGCGCTGCGACCGCCTTGCCGCCCCTTGCGTCTTCGACGGACCCATCAACGGCCGTTGCTTCGCCGCCTATGTCGAGCAACAGCTCGTGCCCGCCCTCAAGGCTGGCGACATCGTCATCATGGACAATCTCGGCAGCCACAAGTCCGCAGCGGTGCGCGACGCCATCAAGGCCGCCGGTGCCACGCTTCGCTTTCTGCCACCCTACTCGCCCGACCTCAATCCGATCGAGCAGGCCTTCTCGAAGATCAAGCACTGGATGCGACAGGCCCAGAAGAGAAGCATCGAGGACACATGGCGCCACATCGGCACCCTTGTCGCATCCATCAAGCCAAACGAATGTGCAAACTATCTCGCAAACGCTGGATATGCTGCCGTCAAAACATGAAACGCTCTAGAACGTCACCATCACTGGGATCAGCCCACGGACGGAGTTGCCGGCAAAGACCTTGGCGCCGATGAGATCCTCGCGCCGGAGGTCCGCTTCCACCGCAATGCTCTGTTCCAGAAGCCCCGCCCGGAATGTGCCGGGCAGGAGACCATGACGCAGCCCCGGCGTCAGCAGCCGCCCCTTTGATGCGACAAACAAACTCGTGAAGCTGCCCTCGGTCAGGAAGCCAGCTTCGTTCTCAAAGAGAACTTCGTCACATCCAGTTTCCGACGCCATCTGCTGGCGGGTCTCGTCATAGAAGGCCCGGTTCGTGGTCTTGTGATAGAGAAAGACGTCATCGCTGCGGGTGCGCTGGGATGCAATCCGCACGTGCCAAACCTTGTTGCCACCGGCAGGCGCAAGCAGCGCAGCCGTAATGCCAAACACACCGTCTCTGCCAACGAGCACACGAACCCGCAGCGGACCGGACCAGTTGTCCGCCAACCGCTTCAGCTCGGAGCAAAGTGCGTCCTGGTCGAACTCATAGGCAAAATAGCGCGCCGACGACGCGAGCCGTTCCAGATGGCGTTCCAGGAGCAAGAAACCCTCATCCGGGGTCCAGGCCAAAGTTTCCAGCAGTTCAAAGGATTTTGTTTCCCGGCTAATGAAACTTAGTTTGAGTTTGCATTCGTCGTATTCCGGCCCGGCGCCAGAGTCGAAAACCACGCCGGATCCGGTGCCTGCAATGCACCTGCCGTCCTTGCGCATATCCAGCGTCCGGATCGCCACGTTGAAGGCAAAGTCGCCTGAGGGTTCGATATGGCCGATGGACCCGGTGTAGACACCGCGCGGACTTGTCTCCAGCTGATTGGCGATCAGCATGGCGCTCAGTTTCGGCGCGCCCGTGATCGATCCGCAGGGAAACAAGTTCTCGATGATGCGCGGGAAATCCGTCTCTGGCTCCAGCTCGGCCTCAACGGTCGAGGTCATCTGGTGAAGGCTCTGGTAACGCTCCACGTCGCAGAGCTTCGTCACTTGAACGCTGCCAGGCACTGAAATGCGCGACAGATCATTGCGCATCAGATCCACGATCATCGTGTTCTCGGCGCGCTGTTTCGGGTCGCTGGCCAGTTCCCGGGCGATGCGTGCGTCGTCCATCTCATCCAGCCCGCGCGGCGCGGTTCCTTTCATCGGCCTGGTGCGCAACCGCTTGCCTTCCCGTTCCAGAAACAGTTCCGGCGACAGGGACAGGACCGCCCGGTCCTCAAGATGCAAAAAGGCCGCGTGGGCAACCGGCTGGTTGCGCATCAGCCGCAGGAAAGCCGCTTCAGGAGAGCCTTCATGGCGAAGGCTTGCACGGATGGTCAGATTGACCTGAAATATATCACCCTTTGCGAGATGGTCACGAACCTTCGCAAAGGCACCGCCATACTGGTCGGAAGTCACGTCGAATTCCGGAGCGCCAAGACCAGAGGCTCTGCCACCCGCGGCGGCGGCCAGCAGATCTTCCGCCTCGCTCAGGCTCAGTGTCTCCGGCGCCTCATAAACACCGAACCAACCGAGCAGATCGCCCGTCCGCTGCCAGCGCTCGCGCAGCTTCGGCTCGAAGGCAAAGCCCAGCTCATAGGCAAGGAACCCCGCAAGGTGAGCACCCTGCCCCCTTGCTGCTTCAACCTGGTTCAGGAAATCTGGAACCTCGCCAAGCTCCCGGCAGGAAATCTCCCGCCTGGCCCCGCGAAACAGCAGCGCCTTTTTCTTCTGCAGCAGATCAAGCAGTAAAACTGAGCCGGCAGGGAGCGGAGAATTCGGCAATGTCGGAAACTCGGGCAAGGGTCAAAGGCTGTCATGCCCGCAGGCTTGCAGCGCTCTTTGCATTCCATTGCCTCAGGGTCAAGACCATGCGGCAAAGCTTCCTCTGCCTGCCGCACGGAAATCTTCAAGGCCTTCCGTCAAGGCCGGAAAGCCCCGCTATACCAGTTGCAATCCTGCCGCGATCAGAGGCTGCAGGACACGCCCGTGCCCCGGATACCGCAATAGCCGTTCGGGTTTTTCGCCAGGTATTGCTGATGATAGTCTTCAGCGTAATAGAAGGTCTCGTCCGTGCGGATTTCCGTCGTGATCGACCGGGTGACACCGGCCTCACGTAAGGCCTGCTGATAGGCAGACTTCGATACTTCGACAGCCTCCAGATCCTCAGGCCCGGCATAGATGGCGGAGCGGTACTGTGTGCCTGTGTCATTGCCCTGGCGCATGCCTTGGGTCGGGTCATGATTTTCCCAGAACACCTTCAACAGCGTTTCAAGCGTGATCTTTGCGGGATCATAGACAACCAGCACAATCTCCGTGTGGCCGGTCCTTCCGGTGCAGGTTTCATTGTAGGTCGGATTCGGGGTGTGGCCACCGGCATAGCCAACGGCCGTCACCCAGACGCCCGGCAGCTGCCAGAACAGGCGCTCAGCCCCCCAGAAACATCCCATGCCCACTTGCAGGGTTTTAAACCCTTCCGGGAAGGGCGGTACGATAGAGCGTCCGTTCACATAGTGGGGGGCGGAAGGAACGATGGCTTCGGCGCGCCCAGGCAGCGCCTCTTCCGGCGTTGGCAGAGAAAACTTCTTTGACAGCATGGTCATGAAAGACATGATCGGTTCCTTGCGCTCACGCGGTCAGCTTCAACATCCGCCCCGCATGGACAGACACCGCGAGTTGCCAAGGTGGATGACCAAGATGGCTGGGCGGAGCAGACCGCAATGGATCAAGTTCCAAGATGGCGCTCAAACCGCGCGCCCGCAAGCCCCGCACACGCAGCCGTGTTTCAGACTTGAGAACCAAGTGGGGCCTGATCAGAAGTAGCGTGGCTGGCGTGCCCGTCTGCGGCTTCCAAGCCAAAGCGTCGCAGACCCGGCAAGAAGAGCAACCAGCCAGAGCGGCCAGGACAAAACAGGCTCGACCGCAACATCCCACACTTCCGGATCGACGGAAGTGGTCACGCTTTCCTTTACCGTTTCGGGCCCTTGGACAGAGACACCCTCCCAGATCTGCCGTACGGACGTCACCACGACTTCCGACCGCGCGATCGATTTTGTTCCGTCAGACACCATCGCGACCAGTGCCATCGCGAAAAGAACGGTCCCCGCGAAGCGGAGCAAAAATTTGATCAACGCAATCATACCCGGCCACTCACTCAAACTCAGAACCGAATGGGACATATAAAAACACAACCAAGCAAAACACTCAGCCGTCCTTAAATGGTTCCGGCTGCGCGTTTTTTGCGGACATCATCCCAATGGAAAAACTCTAGCCAAAGAATTCCCTTACGGCAACTTCTTCTTTTCCGTTAGTTTTTGTGCATCCGGAGAAGCGCCTGCGCGCTCAACAATCCACAGGGATAGACAGGAAAATAAAAAACTTTAAAGGCAGCTTGCGCTTACGCGTTTCGTCAGTATATTGCGCGACTTGCAGGCGGCGCTTGACGCTGCTTCGAACGGACAGGTGGCCGAGTGGTTGAAGGCGCACGCCTGGAACGCGTGTATACGGGCAACCGTATCGAGGGTTCGAATCCCTCTCTGTCCGCCATTTTTCTTTTTGCGCGCCAGACTTTGGCTATTTGAGCGGATAGTTCTGGATTAGGACTTTGTCCTCGCTCCTCCTCTACAACTTTCACCATGCTCTAAGTACTCGGTTTGTGGCAGACGTTCCGCGGCGTTTCAACACTTCCGAGCTTGCGTGTCAGCCTGCACTTTCCGTTTCAATACACCGGCATGGATCCCGCCCAACTTATGCCAGATTTACCGGGTGCAAAGACAGCGCTCTGCAACGCTGCATAGGCTGCAGACGTTTGATATGATCAAGCCGGCCGCCTGGCGTTTGGCCGCCTTTGCAGCGATGGGGATGACAGGACCTGTAATACACGGGAGCGGGATTAGAAATGTTGCCGTGCCGAGCACTGTCCCGCCGTGCCTTTTGCGGCACCATTTTTACCGCAGGCCTTACGTCCTGTGTCCCCTTTGCAGAAATGAACAGCGGCTACGCCCCTACGCTCTGTGACACCCAACGCGCCTACCGGGGGCAGCCCAAGCTCGCGTCCCGTATTGCGCTTCCTCTCAAGCGGCACCCCTTGTCAGCGCCGCCGTTACCGGCTCCTGCCGCGAAGCGGCTGGACTCTGTTCTGGACGAGGCCATGCGACGCTCTGGCGCAAGCGCAATCAACGCTGCAGTGCGTGTTCCGGGCAAGGGCGTGTGGGAGAGCACAAGGCCTCGAAGCGCTCCTGCGATCGCCCAATGGGCAAGTGCAGGAAAGACGTTCACCGCCACAGCCATTCTCATGCTGGTGGACCGGGGCCAGATCTCACTCGACGATCCGGTATCGATATGGATCGAAGACCTTCCGAACGGCAACGCAATCACCATCCGCCATCTGCTCAGTCACACGAGCGGCCTTTTCAGTGCGAATGAGGACCGCGCCTACAGACAAGCCCCCCGCATTTTATCTTTGGCCGAGGAAATCAGCATACTGAAGCGTCACGGGGCAATGTTTTGTCCGGGCGAGAACTGGCGTTATTCGAACTCCAACTATTCTCTTCTGGGAGCAGTGCTTTCCCGCGTTGAGGGACCGCCCTACACACAGGTGATTTCGGAACGGATCCTGAAGCCGCTTCACCTCACCCGAACCCGTGTTACCAGCGAAAGCGACACGCTTGATGACGTGGTTCCGCCCCAGGCGCCCGGGGCAGGCGAAATTGCGGCGGATCCCCGCAAGGCAGGACCAGCGGGCGGAATTGTTGGGCCGGCGTCCGAAATGCTGGTTTTCTGGCAAGCGCTGCTGGAAGCCCGCCTCATCTCTCCTGCGGCTTTGAGGACGGCCTTCCAGGACCTCTATCCGATGTTCGGTCAGCCTATGTACTATGGTCTCGGCGTGATGGCTTATCCCCTTCAGGACGGCCCGCTCCTCATCGGCCACAGCGGTGGAGGCGCGGGGCTCAAGACCGTGATCGTTTATGACACGACCCGCCAGGCCTTCGCAGCCGTCAGTGTGTCCGGACAGAAGGGCGCCGAGGCAACGGCGCTCGCCTTGCTCGAAACCTTGTGACGACCGCAGCAGAACTAATGCTGCATAAGCAGTCAGAATCCCGGCTCTTTTAAGGTCTATTGCGTATTGCTCCGTCTACCCGCACGGGTTGATATGGCAGTGTTTGCAGTGCGAAATTTCAGGAGCGGACAATGTCCAGCGAAATGAAAGCAGCCGTCGTGCGAGCCTTTGGCAAACCGCTCGACATCTCTTCAGTCAAACGCCCGAAGGCCACCAGGGGCAAGATCGTCGTCAAGATCGAAGCCTGCGGCGTCTGCCACACCGATCTTCACGCCGCAGAAGGGGACTGGCCGGTCAAGCCGGAACCTCCCTTCATTCCGGGCCATGAGGGCGTCGGTTTTGTCTGCGAGGTTGGTGAGGGCGTTACCAGCGTCAAGGAAGGCGACCGTGTCGGCGTTCCCTGGCTCCACACCGCCTGCGGCCATTGCCGCCACTGTGTGGGCGGCTGGGAAACGCTTTGCGCCGATCAGCAAAACACCGGTTACAGCGTCAATGGCGGGTTTGCCGAATATGTTCTGGCCGATCCGGACTATGTCGGCCATCTGCCGGACGGACTGGCGTTCTCACCGGCAGCTCCGATCTTGTGCGCGGGCGTAACTGTCTACAAGGGCCTGAAGGAAACCGATACCAAGCCGGGCGACACAGTCGTCATTGCAGGTGTTGGCGGTCTCGGTCACCTGGCAGTTCAATATGCCAAGGCCATGGGCCGGCATGTGGTCGCGGTTGACATCGCAGACAGCAAGCTGGAGCTGGCGAAGTCCCTCGGAGCGGATCTGACCATCAATGCCGCGACAACAGACCCCGTGGCAGAACTGGCCAAGCTTGGCGGCGCCAATGGTGTCTTGGTGACGGCGGTTTCCCCCAAGTCCTTCTCCCAAGGCCACGCCATGCTGGGCCGTGGCGGCACCATGGCGCTTGTAGGCCTGCCGCCGGGAGACTTTCCGATGCCAATTTTCGACACGGTTCTGATGCGCAAGACAATTCGCGGGTCGATCGTTGGTACGCGCAACGATCTGGTGGAAGCGCTGCAGTTCGCCGCCGAAGGCAAGGTCGCCTCGCATTACAGCGAAGACAGCCTCGACAACATCAATGCCATCTTCGACAAGATGCGTAATGGGGCCATTGATGGCCGCGTTGTCATGACACTCTGACGCCGCATCTCCAAACCCGGCTCCGGCCCCCGGCACAGGGGCCGGAGTTTTTTGTCAGTCAATCAGGTTCACATCCGCCATCATGTCGGCGGCCGTTTCCTGGACAAATTCAGACAGAGCGGCAGGGCTGAGACCTTCGGGCAGACGCAAGTCGGCGGAAGCCTTGAACAGCATCTCGCCGGACATGGAGCCTGGAACCACTTCAGTTTCCAGGTGCTCGATGCTGACGCCATGCTCGCGCAGAACCCTTGTGATCCGGCGCAGAATGCCGGGATGATCCTGTGAAATCAGATCAAGATGCGCTGCAGCTCCCTTCGCGGGCTCCGGACGCGACTTATCCGACCTCAGGGTGATTGCGACACCGTCTTTAAGCAGCACGTCGAACTTCTGATGAAGATCGCCAATAGCCTCTTCCTCAATATCAACGCTGACAATGCCCGCAAACTCGCCGCCGAGCCGGGCCATAGAGCTTTCAACCCAGTTGCCTCCCGCGTCCGCAATCGCCTCTGCGAGGCGTTCCACCAGTCCCGGACGGTCCTTGGCGATGACAGTAAACACCAGATGGCTGGGCATTTGAGGTCTCCTTAGCATGCCCGGGAGCAGGTTGCGGGTTTTCAGGCGCGCACCTTCCACGGATGAAAACAACCATACCCCGAGACCTTTGCGGTGCAAAATTGTGACGCTGGCAGCTCTTGCGCCGTCTGTCCTTGGCCGTTAAGAAGCGCCCCTCGTTCGTTTTCGCTCCGCACGTCCGGCCACGCGGCAGTTTTCCCGAGCTGCGTGCATCAGAAAGATTCGCCCATGTCCCTCGCTTATGGTCTCGACTTCGGCACATCCAATACGGTGATGGCGCAGAGCCTTGGCCAGGGCAATTCCGCCACGCTCGCGTTCGGCAGCGAGCCGGACATCCTTAAGGGGATCGCAACGGTGCTGAGCTTTCTGGACGGCGGCGCATCCCGCGCACCGGAGCCGGAAGTCGGGCCCTGGGCCATCCGGCAGTTTATTGAGCACGCTGGCGACGTGCGTTTCATCCAGTCTCTGAAGACATTCGTTGCCAGCCGCCAGTTCAAGGGAACCGGTGTCTTCGGCCGCCCGTTTGATTTCGAAGCGCTGATGGAGACGCTGATCTCCAAGGCCCTCGACCATCTGACTGTTCCGCTGAACCCGGATGGCGCACGGCTTGTCGTCGGGCGGCCGGTTATTTTTGCGGGCGGCGCGCCGGACGAAGTTCTGGCCATGGCCCGCTACCGGACAGCGCTGTCCCGGCTAGGCTTCGGAGAGATTCTCTTCGTCTATGAACCCGTAGCAGCGGCCTTTTCCTTCGCCCAGCGCCTGAAGAGTGATGCCACCGTGCTGGTCGCCGACTTTGGCGGCGGCACCACGGATTATTCCCTCATGCGTTTCTCTGTCGACGGAGGCCATGTCAATGCGACGCCGCTGGGCCGTGGCGGTGTTGGCATCGCCGGAGACACTTTCGACTACCGGATCATCGACAACGTGATCCTGCCGGAGCTTGGCAAGGGCAGCACCTATCGCAGCATGGGCAAACAGCTCGAGATGCCGCCAAACCTCTTTTCCAATTTCGCCCGCTGGCACCTCCTGTCGGTTTTCAAGACGTCCGACGACTACCGAGAGATGAAGAAGCTGCTGCGCTGGTGCGACGAGCCGGAGAAGATCGAACTGTTCATCGAACTGGTGGAAGAAGACCAGGGCTATCCACTCTACAAGAGCGTGTCCGATGCCAAGGCGCTTCTGTCCAGCGAAGACAGCGCGGAACTGCGCTTCGAACCGCTTGGCAAGGACTTCGCGGTGACGATAGCACGCGATGATTTCGAGAGCTGGATTTCGGAAGACCTGAACCGGATGAATACGGCCCTTGATGCGACGCTCGCAGATGCCGGTCTCGCCGATGGGGATATTGATCAGGTGTTCCTGACAGGCGGGACGTCTTTCGTGCCGGCAGTCCGGCGCATGTTCGCCAGCCGCTTCGGGCAGGAAAAGCTGGCCAGCGGCGAAGAAATGTCCTCAATCGCCACCGGCCTTGCCGTCATTGGCGCCCGCGAGGACGCTGCAGCCTGGGCCGTCGGCTGACCGCCCGGGCTTTCGCGCACCCCGCGATCAGGCAAATACCCGGCGCAGAACCGGTACTTTCGACAGGATCAGAAGATCCAGCGCAAGCACGGTGACAAGGGTCAGACCTGCCAGCGGGAAGGCCATGGATACGGCCAGCATCAGCACCATCGCGCCACGCCAGTGAGGCCGGTTCTCCGGAACCTGAGGCGCAAAGAAGCGAGGCGCCGCCTTGCTGGGGCGGCGGGTCCACCACATCAGCACGCCGCTGATGCAAAGGAACTGGACGGACAGGCACACCAGCGTGTTCAGCGCCAGGTTCCAAAGTCCCGTAAGGCCCATGTGCAGCGGAATACTGACAGCCATGGTCTTGCCCGCCAGCGAATAATCCGCAAAGCCCACATTGGCCAGAACACGGCCCGTATAGCGGTCCACGTGCACCGTCCGGTCGGAGAACGGATCTTCCGCATCCGCGCTCATTGTGTCCTGATTGATCGTCCAGACCCCAGTTTCCCCCTTCGGATAAGCAACCCGGTAGCGGGCGTTGAAACCTGCGGCCTTTGCCAGACTGGAAACGCTATCGATATCGACCGGCGTGCCCGGCGCAATGCCAACCACGCCTGCCTGGGACCCGGAAGCCGGCATCAGGGTCTGCTCCAAAGCCCAAGGCACATCAGACATCGCACCATGGTTCATCGAGGCGTGGGTTTCGTCAGACAGGGGGACATTGTCCCACTTTTCCGCTGGAAACGTGTTCCAAGCCTGAACAAGCTTGGTGCCCCATACCCCTGTCCAGGACATGCCGGAAAGAAGAAATAGCAGCAGGAAGAACGAAACCCAGATACCGATGACGGTGTGAAGCGACTTGAGGAAGGCCCGTCCGGACTGGCCAAAGGCGGGGACGAGGCAATCCCTGAGGCGCTGGCCGCGCGGCCACCAGAGATAGACACCGGAAATCAGCATCACGATGCCAAGTCCCGCTGCAATCTCAAGAATCCGGTCTCCCGGTGTGCCAAGCAGCAGATCGCTATGGATGTTATCCGCAAAATCATACCAGCCATTGCGGCGGACCCAGGTCTCGACGACCCCGCCGGTATAGGGATCAATGGCCACCATGGTCTGAACCCCATCAGGAGCCTTCACCCGGAAGACTGCGACACGATCAACGGCCTTCGGACTAAGCCATTCGACGACGGTGCCGCCGGGGATCGCCTCTGCTGCCAGTTCAGCCTGCCGCGAGACGGCCATTGCGGAAACGCTTGCCGGAACCGGCACGGTGATGTTCTCACCATCGCGTCCGTCAAAATAGCCGATGTACATCATCATCATGCCGGTCACGGAGAGGATCAGCAGGAACGGGATGATGAAAAGGCCTGCATAGAAATGCCAGCGCCAGGCCGCGAGATAGAAGCGGCGGTCATAAACGGCAGGTTTGCCGGTTGCGGCGGACGCCGCATCGAACGGAAGACTGTTATCTGTCATGAGATACCCTAAGCGCACAGGTCCGGCCGATGGCCGCCTGCGAGCGCGCGCGTTGAATTTTCGGAAAAAGCTTAGGTGGTCAGAGGACCATCGGAGGCGCCCGCGCCCCGCGGCGGCCGGGTGAACCGCTCTTCAGCGCGAGTTTGACAGGAACAGGCTGATGAACAGCTTGCTCTCTGGGAGGGGAAAGCTCAGGACCAAAGCTGGCAATTGCCGCAAGGCTCGCGACCGCGGCAAAGGCGCAAAGCCCTGAATTTGCATGCGGACCGCTCTTGCCGTCCTTCGCGGGATGCTGGTGCTCCCCGCCTGCTGTTGTCCCATCTGCATTGAGCAGAACAGTCTGCAGGCCTTCAGAGGTACAAAGGACAACCGTAATCCGGCCATCCGGTGTCACATCCGGCATGTAGCCATGGGGGAAAAGCAGGCCAAGCAGCATCGGCAGCAGAAGCAAAATCCTTGCTGCTGCTGTCAGTTCTGTCTTCAGAGCTGAAACAATCCCGTTCCGGCGCATCCCTGCCCCCATTTCGCACAGAGACGTAACCCAATTGCCTGGGACGGGCAATCAGGAACCACCCTTACCTGCCCTATCCGCCTTCCACAGCCTGACCGAAGAGTGTGATCAAAAGGCCTAGAAGCGCGAGCAGGCCGTAAAGAAACGGCAGCAAGGCAGCAGATCCCCGGCTCCGGGCGTAACAAACTGCCAGAGCGGCCTGAAGCAGGTAATAGAGCGCAAAAGCCCGGGAGGCATAATTGATGATGTCGAACACATCTGCCACCCAGGTGAGCCCGATACCGGTGAGCGTGAGCAGCAAATAGCCGCTGCGAGCGGACAGACGATGACCGCTTTGCTCCTCGATCAGTCCGCCAGAACCGGCGGTGTCCGCAATCGCGGCACTGAACTGTGCCGCTAAGGCAGCCGCCACAAGCAGGATTGGCAAAATAGGCGCAACGAACTGCATCATGTCGATGATGGCGGTTTCCGAAGTTCCCAGCTCCGAACGGGGAAAGACGAAGGCGATCAGCAGCATGTAGACGAGATAGATTCCCGTCGAGATGAGCTGAGCCTGACGCATGGAGCGGATGCGGGTGTCTGCCGAATACTCGCCACCAAGATAGCGTGAGGTCTCGAACCCCTGAACGGTGATCAGAAGACCGAAGGCCAGGAACAGAGCATTCCATCCTGTGACATGCGGCGTTTCAAAGACCAGGTCAGCATCCTGAACATGGCGAGCGAAGAAGGCCCCCAGGCCAATGAACAATCCGGCGATAATGGCAAGCTTGAGCGCAACGGAGGTGTATTCCAGACGCTCCAGCGACCTGAAGCCCCGGCCCCAGCCCACGGCGAGAATCAGCAGGAAGACAGCAGATGTCACCAGCTTTGCATGAACGGCTTCCGTTCCCGGAATGAGGTTCACGCCGAAAGATCCAAACAGATTGAGGTAATAGGCAACCGAGATGAAATAGGCAAAAGCCAGTGACCAGGAGGACGCAGTCTCTATGCCGGCCCCGAAAGGGCCGGACGGCACCTTGTCCTCGATTGCCTTGATGTTGAAACGGATCGCAGAGCCGAAGAGCCAGGCCGTTAAACATAGCACAGCCATCATGCCCGGCGCGTAGACCCCATAGTTCCGCGCCAAGATGGGGCCGAGAACGAGAAACCCGCTGCCAATAATCGAGGCGAGCGGAGTAATCACCGCCCGCCAATCCTGGCTGGTTCTGAGGCGCGGCATCAGCAGGAAAATACAGGCGGCCACCATGACCAGCACAATCGAGATGTTCAGAATCACGTCCACTCCGGAGCCGCTCTGCCGCGATTCCGTCCTTTTCTCTGTGTCCCTACCTTATGAGCGCCTTGCATCCGCAATCACAAGCCCCACTCCAAAACACAGCCATCAGCCCTTCACCCAATGGACGAGCCGATTGGAGCTTGATCACATCGGCCCGCTCAACTAGCTTGGCGCCACACAGGACGGCGTCCTCTTGATGGGACTGAAAGCGATTCCGGTGGCGGTTGACCCAAGTCGGGAACCCAGGCCGGAGCTGTCGACGCTCAATACCACCCCGTGACCCCGGCGAGGGATCGCGATGGAATGGTGTATTTTGCGCCGCTTTCTCCCTCAGCCGGGCGCAATCACGACTTTCCGGCAGGCCACTGCCGGTGACGCAGGAATGATGAGGGAGATATCCATGCTCAAAACCGCAGGCACGCTCGTGTCCGTTTCGGCTTGTGCCCTTCTGGCCATGAGCAGTGCGGCTTCGGCCCATCTTGGCCATCTTGGCGAACTGGCTGGTCACTCCCATTGGTCGGGCGCTGCAGCGCTTGCTGGCGCGGTGATCGCAGCGGGCATTCTGGCCGTGAAGGGCCGCAAGAAGACCGCCAAGGCAAAGGAAGAAGCCAGCAGTACGTCTTCTGGCGCTCAAGCTGAAGCCGAAGGGGCAGCAGCGTGATGGGCGAAAAACTCGGCCTGATGATCTGTGGCCATGGCAGCCGCAACAAGGGCGCGGTCAAGCAGTTTGCACAGCTGGCAGAAGCGTTGAAAAAGCGCTTTCCCGACTGGCCGGTGGAATATGGCTATCTGGAATTTGCCAATCCGGTCATTCATGACGGCCTGAACAAGCTGAAGGAACAGGGCTGCACCCATGTGCTGGCCGTTCCGGGCATGCTGTTTGCCGCAGGCCACGCCAAGAACGACATCCCTTCCGTTCTGAACACCTATCAAGCCCAGAACCCCGGCATGAAGATCACCTATGGCCGCGAGCTCGCCGTCGACACCCGCATGGTGCGCGCGGCTGGCGAACGCATTCAGGAAGCCCTAACAGCTGCCGGTGGCGATGTTCCCTTGCACGAAACGCTGCTGATGGTCGTTGGCCGCGGCGCATCCGACCCGGATGCCAACTCCAACGTCATGAAGATCACCCGCCTTCTGTGGGAGGGCATGGGCTTCGGCTGGGCAGAGACGTCCTATTCCGGCGTGACATTTCCGCTTGTGACACCCGGCCTCGAACATGCGGTGAAGCTCGGTTACAAGCGCATTGTCGTCTTCCCGTATTTCCTCTTCACCGGCGTTCTGGTGCAGCGGATCTACTCGGCGACGGACGAGATCGCGGCGAAGTATCCGGACGTCGAGTTTATCAAGGCCGGTTATCTGAACGACCATCCGCAGGTGATCGACACCATGGCCGACCGGGTGCAGGAAATCCTGCAGGGCGCCAATGTGATGAACTGCCAGATGTGCAAATACCGCGAGCAGGTTCTGGGCTTCGAAGCGGAAGTCGGCCTTGCTCAGGAAAGCCATCACCATCATGTGGAAGGCCTAGGCGCGGACGCTGAATGCCAGCTCTGTGACGAGTTCTGCACCGGCGCTTGCGAGGAGAAGGTGCGCGAGGCGGCCCATCACCACCATGATCACGATCATGGACATCATGGTCACTCCCATGATCACGGGCACGGGCATCACCACCACCATGATCACGACCATTCTCATGATCATGGCCACGCGCATGGACATTCTCACGGACACTCGCACGATCATGGACACTCCCATGATGGCGAGCACGGGCACCATCATCACCCTTATCCTCGTGCGGACCATCCCCTAGGCCCCAAGTCGATGAGCAAGAAGCCCTGATGCCGGACACGCCGTCCTATTCCTATGAGCATGACCCGGCTGCGATCTACCGGCAGTCCTTCGCCACGGTGCGTGCGGAGGCCGACCTCGGCCGCCTGCCGGAGGACATGCAGGATGTCGCCATCCGGCTGATCCATGCCTGTGGAATGACGGATATTGTCCAGGATCTGGCCTTTAGCCCGAAAGCAGCGTCCGCCGGCAGGGCAGCTCTTGCCTCCGGCGCTCCGGTGCTGACGGATGTGGAAATGGTGTCCCACGGCATCATCCGCCGCTATGTCATCACCAGTGACGTGATCTGCACCTTGAACGAACCGGAGGTGCCCTCCCTCGCAGCCAGCCTCGGCACCACGCGCTCTGCTGCGGCGGTGGAGTTCTGGAAGCCAAGCCTTGAAGGCGCGGTCGTTGCTATCGGCAATGCACCGACGGCTCTCTTCCATCTGCTGGAAGCCATCGCCAAGGGCGGACCGAAGCCCGCGCTGATCCTGGGCTTTCCCGTGGGGTTCGTGGGCGCTGCGGAATCCAAGCAGGCGCTGGCGGACAACCCTTTTGGTGTTCCTTATATCGTGCTGCATGGCCGCAGAGGCGGATCGGCTCTGGCGGCGGCGGCTGTCAACGCTCTTGCGGCCGGGTTGCCCGAGGAGAAAAGCCGTGGCTGACAAGACCGATCAGCCGGGCCTGAAGTCCAGAGGCAGCAGGCCGGTTCTGCAAAAGCCGGGAACGAAGGAGTTGGCGGCCAAACCGGGTCTGAAATCGCGGGGCATGTTCTCCCACGGCGGCGCTCCTGCAGCCGACGGCACGCCAAAACCCAAAAAGTCGCGCGGGATGCTGACGCATGGCACAGAGGTCAATTCCGGCCAGGCCAAGACGCTGGACACCCCAAAGCCGCGTCGTCCCTACTCTCTGGGGGAAGAATGACCCCTCCCTGGCTCACGCTCATTGGCATTGGTGAAGATGGTGCCCTCGGCCCAGCGGCGCGCGAAGCGCTGAATGCTGCTGCGGTGGTTTACGGCAGTCCGAGGCATTTCGAACTGGCAGGCGGTTTCCCAGGCGAAGCCCGGTCCTGGCCCAGCCCCTTTTCCAGGGTCTATGAAACCCTCAAGGCGCTTGAAGGCACCTCGACCGCAGTCCTCGCCACCGGCGATCCTCAGTGGTACGGCATCGGCGCGTCACTTGCGCGCCACCTTCCGCCGGAGAGCATGCGCGTGCTCCCCTCGCCTTCCGCATTTCAGCTGGCCGCAGCGCGGCTGCACTGGCCCCTGCAGGACGTCGAGTGCCTGTCCATCCACGGCAGACCTGTCGAGACGCTGAATGGCTTTCTTCATCCCGGCCGCAGAATCATTGCGCTGACCAGCAACGGCGAAACCCCGGCGCAGGCGGCCACGCTTTTGACCCGCGCCGGTTTCGGCCCCTCCCGGCTCTGGGTGCTGGAGCATATGGGCGGCGAACATGAGCAGGTTCTTGAAGGCACGGCCGAAAGCTGGCCGGCGGCCCGTACCGCCGACTTCAACACGCTCGCCATAGAGCTTGCCGCCAAACCCGGCGCAGCCATCTTCAGCCGCACGCCCGGCCTGCCGGATGAGGCCTTCCGTCATGATGGCAAGATGACCAAGCGCGAAGTCCGCGCGGTGACCCTTGCCGCACTTTCCCCCCGCCCCGGTGAATTGCTGTGGGACGTGGGCTCGGGCAGCGGTTCCATCGGCATCGAATGGATGCGCGCTGCTTCTGGTGCAAAGGCCATCGGGCTGGAACCTCACGCTGAGCGCCGCGCCGTTGCTGCCGAAAACGCGCTTGCTCTCGGTACACCCGGGCTTGAGCTGCGTAACAGCGCTGCGCCGGAAGGGCTTGAAGGCCTCCCAGCGCCTGACGCCATCTTCATCGGTGGCGGATTGACCTCGGAGGGTACAGTCGAGACCTGTTTCAACGCCTTGCGTTCCGGTGGCCGTCTGGTCGCCAACGCCGTGACGCTGGAAGGCGAAGCGGTGCTCCTGAAGGCCTGGCAGACCTATGGCGGCGATCTCTCCCGCATATCCGTCCAGCGGGCAGATCCGGTCGGTGGACTGACCGGCTGGCGCCCCATGATGCCGGTTACCCAGTGGGTCTTGATCAAGAAGGACACCCAAACTCCATGAGCGGCACCCTTTATGGCATCGGCCTTGGCCCCGGAGACCCCGAGCTTATGACGCTGAAGGCGCACCGGCTGATTTCTTCTGCCCGTGTCATCGCCTATCCCGCCCCCGACACCGGCCCGAGTTTTGCCCGGTCCATCGCCGCAAGATATCTGCCTGAGACTGTCCGCGAGATCCCGATCATCGTCCCCATGCGCGTGGAGCGGTTTCCCGCGCAGGAGATCTATGACAAGGCTGCGGAAGAAATCGCGGCCGTTCTGGAAAGCGGTAAAGACGTGATCACCCTGTGCGAGGGCGATCCGTTCTTCTATGGCTCGTTCATGTATCTGTTCGAGCGGTTGTCGGGCCATTTCCCTTGCGAGATCGTGCCGGGCGTCACCTCGCTCACCGCCTGCGCGGCCCAGTTGCTGCGCCCCCTCACCAGCCGGATGGATATCCTGACCGTCATTCCCGGGCCGCTGCCTGATGAAGACATCCGCACCCGCATCGAAACCGCCCAGTCTCTGGCGATCATGAAGGTCGGCCGGCATCTGCCGCGCCTCAAGGCGCTTCTCGCGGAGATGGGGCTCCTGGATCAGGCTGGTTATGTCGAACGGGCCAGCCTTCCGGACCAGAAAGTCAGCCGTCTGGCCGATGTGCCGGACGGACCCGCACCGTATTTTTCCATGATCCTAATCTACAAGGGAGATGAAGCGTGGACGCTTCCCCCATCGTTCTCGTCCTGAATTCCGCAGGCCTTCATACCGCCCGCCGCATTGAGGCAAGCCTGCCGCAGGCTTCCATCCATGGCCTTGCCGGGCGCATCCGGGAAGCCGACACGCTGTTCGATGAAACCATCGCGCATATCCGCCTGCTGTTCAGCGCCGGACACCCGATCATTGGCGTCTGTGCCAGCGGCATCCTGATCCGGGCCCTTGCGCCGCTCCTGACCGACAAGCGCAACGAGCCGCCTGTTCTGGCCGTCTCCGAAGATGGCGCCAGCATCGTGCCGCTGCTCGGCGGACACCGGGGTGCAAATGATCTTGCCCGGCAGCTGGGTCAGGCTCTGCGCGGCCATGCGGCTGTAACCACCGCAGGCGACACCGCCCTTGGCATTACGCTGGATGCTCCACCCAAGGGCTGGAGCCTTGCCAATCCGCAGGACGCCAAGCCGGTCATGGCCGAACTTCTATCCGGCGCTGCCGTCACCATTGAAGGGGATGCCCCCTGGCTGAGCGACGCAAAACTGCCGGTCTCCGAAACTGCTCCGATCACCCTCACGGTAACCGACGCTCCGGTTCAGGGCTCCCCGACACGCCTCGTGTTCCACCCGCGCCGCCATGTGGTGGGCGTTGGCTGCGCAAGGGGATGCGCACCGCAGGAACTGATCGATCTGGTGGACGCATGCCTGACAGAGGCAGGTATCACCAAGGGCGCAGTTGCGGCTGTTGCGAGCGTGGATCTCAAGGCTGATGAGCCTGCCATGGAAGCGCTGGCCCGGCATCTCGGCGTGCCGTTCCGCGTCTTCCCGGCAAGCCGTCTTGAAGAGGAAACCCCACGCCTCAAGAACCCGTCTGAGGTGGTGTTTGCGGAAGTCGGCTGCCACGGTGTTTGCGAAGGGGCAGCTCTCGCCGCCGTGGGCAGCGACGGCATTCTGCTTCAGGACAAGCGCAAGACCGCCAATGCGACCGCCGCCATTGCGCAGGCGCCCCAGCCGCTGGATCCAAACCTGATGGGCCGGGCACGGGGGCACCTCTCCGTCATTGGCATTGGTCCGGGAGCAGACGAATGGCGTACGCCCCAGGCGACCCGGCTTTTGTCCGAGGCTGAAGATGTTGTCGGTTACTCGCTCTATCTCGACATCGTCGCTCCTCATATCAACGGCAAAACCCACCACAATTTCCCGCTCGGTGAAGAGCAGGAACGGGTGCGCTTTGCGCTGGAGCGGGCTGGGGAAGGCCACAATGTCGCGCTGGTCTGCTCGGGCGACGCGGGCATCTATGCCATGGGCGCTCTCGTCTATGAACTGCTCGACCGCAGCCCGGAAAACGGCGGCGTGTCGGATGCGGCCCGCCGGGTGAGCATTCTCAACGCACCGGGCATCTCCGCTCTGCAGGCTGCCTCTGCCCGCATTGGTGCGCCGCTCGGCCATGACTTCTGCGCCATCTCGCTCTCTGACCTGCTGACGCCGTGGGAGTCCATCGAAAAGCGCCTGCATGCGGCTGCCGAAGGCGATTTCGTCATCGCCTTCTACAACCCGGTCTCCAAACGCCGCCGCACCCAGCTTGCCACGGCCCGCGAGATCCTGTTGAAGCACCGGCCAGCGGATACGCCCGTGGTGCTTGGGGTCAATCTGGGCCGCCCGGAAGAGACCGTGCGCGTGACGACCCTTGAAGCCCTGACCGTAGACGAGGTCGATATGCTGACCACGGTCCTTGTCGGCTCCTCCAACAGCCGGGCCGTGCTGCGCGGCGACGGCAAGCCCTTCGTCTACACCCCTCGCGGCTATGCCAAGCGGATTGATGCACCAGAACCGGCAACAGCCCCCCAAACGACACTTGCAGGAGAAACCGCATGACCGTCCATTTCATTGGTGCCGGTCCCGGCGATCCGGATCTCATCACCGTGCGCGGGTTGCGGCTGATTCAGTCCTGCCCGGTCTGCCTTTATGCAGGCTCGCTTGTGCCCGAACAGATCGTGGCCGCAGCGCCGGAAGGCGCGCGCGTCATTGATACCGCACCGCTAACCTTGGACGAGATCATCGCGGAAATCGTCGCGGCTCATGAAGCAGGACAGGATGTGGCCCGCGTTCATTCCGGCGATCCGTCCATATATGGCGCAACGGCAGAGCAGATGCGACGCCTCGATGCGCTGGGTATTGACTATGACGTCACCCCCGGCGTTCCGGCCTTTGCTGCGGCAGCCGCAGCGCTGAAGACCGAGCTGACCATTCCGGAAGTGGCTCAAACGATCATCGTCACCCGCACATCCATTCAAAGCTCGGCAATGCCGAACAACGAGGATCTGGTAACCCTCGGCAAGAGCGGCGCGACACTGGCAATCCACCTGTCTGTCCGGAACCTGCGCGAGATCGAACGCCAGCTCACCCCGCTTTATGGCGCCGACTGCCCGGTCATCGTCGCCTTCCGCGTCGGCTGGCCGGACGAGGCCTTCATCCATGGCACCCTGTCAGATATTG
This sequence comes from Roseibium litorale, assembly GCF_014842915.1. Lineage (GTDB taxonomy): Bacteria > Pseudomonadota > Alphaproteobacteria > Rhizobiales > Stappiaceae > Roseibium > Roseibium litorale. The sequence goes on from NZ_JACYXI010000007.1 coordinate 212,456, forward strand.
CCGAGAAGGTCCGCAAGGCAAAGCTCACCCGCACGGCGCTGATTTTCGTGGGCCGCGCTCTGAAGCCGGACAAGGACTTCCGCGACAGCGCGCTTTATGACGCTGATCATGTCCATGTTCTGCGGCCAAAGAAAAAGGCCAAGGCAGGCGAATAATGAGAAGGCCAGACCGGTTTCACGGTCTGGCCTTCTCATTTCAGTGCCTTGTCTAATCAGCTCCGGAAATCAGCGGGTTGCGCTGATGATCGCCGAGACGATTCCCGTGCTGATCGCCACGAGGACGTAATCGTTGTTGTGGCGAACCCACTTGTAGCCTTTGGGCGGCTGCTTCAGGTGATGCTTCTTGTAGTCGACGGGCGCCCCGCGGAACTTTTTTGGCATGGTTCCGCCCGTCCGCTTCCAATCTGCCGCAGCAGCGTGAGAGGCGGGCTTCTTCATCTTTTGCTGCGCTTCGACCTTCTGCTGCTTCTTCAGCTTTTCGCCGGACAGCTTGCCTGCAGGCTTGGATGCATGGGCTTTCTGCTCGCCCTGCTGCTTTTGGTGTTGCTGCTTCTTTTTCTTCAGCAACAGCTCTTCCTGCGTCGGCTTGTCCTTGGCGGCAGCAATCGACGGAGCGCCTGCCAGGCTTGCGGAGACGCAAACCGCCAGCATCGCCGCGGCGGCACGAGACCAAATCATTCTTTTCATAAAATCCACTCTCACTAAACGCCCCTGTGCTTTAACGTTTAGAGCGGCCTATTCGGGCGGCAAGGCTGGCAGGAAGATATCCTGCGCCCTATCGAGCACCGGCGCGAGCGGCGATCAGATGCGCGAAAGATCCTGCTGTTCTGCCGTTGCGCAGCCCCATGTCCGGCAAGACCGTCCCTTCCGCATCCTCGGCGGAAAACAGCCGTCCGCTTCCCCGTTCGGACAAAACCGAGGCGTAGTGGAATTCATGGGCCGCCACCTGCAGCCCCTTTTTCCAGCCGCTGACGGGCAACGCCTCAAGGAGGCTAACCTCCCTGTAGCCAAGATGGCGCTTTCGGGCGGCAAAGCTCGTTTCCAGGGGCAGAAGACCCAGCATCCGGTGGCGTGTTCCATCGCCATCGACCAGGCCCTCGCCCAACGTCATGTAGCCACCACACTCACCATAGATGAATGTCCCCTGCTCTGCGGCCACCAGAAGGCTATTGCGAAAGCGGTCATTGGCAGCAAGCCGCCCAGCATGCAGCTCCGGATATCCGCCGGGAAGAAAAATAGCGTCAGCGTCCGGTGAGGCGGCCTCATCCGCAAGCGGTGAAAAGAAGCTGATTTCGACCCCGGCCCTGCGCCAGCCCTCCAGCACATGAGGATAGGCAAAGGCAAACGCCACGTCCGAGGCAACGGCAATTCTTTGCCCAAATGGCGGCAGCAAAGGCCCACCGGAAAGCTTAGCTTGATTGAGTGGTGCGGCCAATCCTGCAATGGCATCCAGATCGGCATGGGCTTCCAGATGCTCTGCTGCCTGATCCAGAAACCCGGCAAGCCCCGTGTGTTCGCCTGCCTGCACCAGCCCCAGATGGCGCTCTGGCAGAACAAGCTCAGTCAGACGCGGCAAGGCGCCGACGACAGGAATGCCAAGCGGAGCCAAGGCTTTACGCAGCATGGCCTCGTGCCGGGCGCTGCCCACCTTGTTGAGCAGAACACCAGCAATCGAAACATCCGTCCGGAATGAGGCAAAACCGGACACGAGAGCTGCAACGGATTGGGCCTGCTTCGCGCAGTCGACGACAAGAACCACGGGTAGACCGAGACAAGCCGCGAGGTCCGCCGCAGAGCCGCGCCCGTTGGCCGCCCCGTCGAAGAGACCCATAGCCGCTTCCACGGCAAGCAGATCTGCGCCTAGCATCTGCGAGGCGGCCAAAGACCGGATCTGGTCAGCGTCCATCGCCCAGGCATCCAGATTGACGCAAGGCAGACCGCTGGCGGCTTCATGAAATTTCGGATCGATATAATCCGGGCCGGATTTTGCGGAAGCGACACAGACACCGCTGTTGCGCAGGGCTCTGAGAACCGCCAGCGTTAGGGTCGTCTTGCCCGCCCCGGAGGATGGTGCTGCGATCATCAGCCCCCGTGGGCCTGGTGGGGTCATCCGAGGTCCTGCACCTTGTTGCGCCCAAGCTGGAGTGGATCTGCGTCCAGAATGCGCCCCTCCATCGCTCCCAGCCAGTCAAGGCCGGAGCGGAGGCGCACCACTTCGCCCACGCAGACAATTGCCGGAGGCTCAAGCCCGGCCGCTTCCGCCTCTTCGGCGCAACGGCCAAGCGTCGTCTCCAGAACCTTTTGCCCGGCTAAGGAAGCGTTGCACACAATGCCCACAGGCTCGTCCACAGACCGTCCACCGGCAATGAGTTTGCCGGCGATCGCGGAAAGATGCTTCATCGCCATATACATGACGATCACAGGTGACCCCTTTGCGATACCGTCCCAGTTAACCGCGTCCGGCGTCAGCCCGGTCTGGTCATGGCCCGTCAGGAAGGTCACGGCCTGATTGGTATCACGATGTGTTGCGGGAATACCGGCATAGGCCAAACCACCGATCCCGGCAGTGATACCTGGAATAACGCGGAAAGGCACCCCGGCTCCGACCAGCCCCAAAGCCTCCTCGCCCCCCCTGCCGAAGACAAAGGGATCCCCTCCCTTGAGACGCAGCACACGTTTCCCGGCACGGGCGTATTCGATCAGCTTCAGCGTGATATCGCGCTGTTTCGGGCTGGGCTTACCGCCACGCTTACCGGCATAGTCAACGACGGCACCCGGCTTCACCCATTGGAGAATCGTCTGATCGACAAGCGCGTCATAGACGACGACATCCGCCTGACGCAGGCCGTTCAGGGCGTGAAGGGTCAGCAGCCCGGGATCACCCGGCCCGGCACCGGCCAGCCAGACCCAGCCCGGTTCGAAAACCGGCAGCCGGGACGCGAGATCTGGAAAAAAAGCTTCGCTGTTCATCCGTTCTTTCTAGTCCGCAGAACGCCGGAGGCCAAGCTTCACGGCATCCTGCCGCTTATCTTCCTTGTGCGCAGGTGCAAATGGGTCGCAGATCTCCGGAGTTTCGCGGTATAAGCCGAGCATGACTGGGGAAGCACCACGAGAGCTGAGACGCGGCTGGACGACCGGGGCCTGTGCCACCGGCGCGGCTAAGGCCGCCTTTCATGCGCTTGTTACAGGTGACTTTCCCGACCCTGTGACCATCACCTTGCCGAAGGGCGGTGAGACGGCTTTTGCTCTGGCCCGGCACGAACTGTCCGCAAGCAGCGCCAGCGCCTCCATCATCAAGGATGCAGGCGACGATCCCGACGTGACCCATGGCGCGATGGTCAGCGCAAGTGTTCGTCTGCTGCCGAAAGGCGAAGGCGTCCAGTTCCGGGCGGGACCGGGCGTTGGAACAGTGACACGAGCGGGCCTGCCGGTTCACCCCGGCGAACCAGCCATCAATCCAGTGCCCCGGCAAATGATGCAAACCGCCATTGCGGAGGTCTGCCAGGAAACCGGCGCACCGGGCGACGTGGAAATCACCGTCTCCATCGAGGACGGCGAAGCCCTCGCACTCAAGACACTGAACGGGCGGCTCGGCATCGTCGGCGGCCTGTCGGTGCTCGGCACCACGGGTATCGTGCGCCCGTTTTCCTGTGCCGCCTGGATTGCGTCCATTCACCGGGGCATCGACGTGGCACGGGCGGCAGGGCTCACGCATGTGGCCGCCGCAACCGGCTCCACCTCTGAAGACGCGATCCGCGCCCGCTACGATCTGGAAGACGCCGCCTATCTGGACATGGGTGACTTTGCAGGCGGTCTGCTGAAGTACCTGCGCGCCCACCCTTTGCCCCGGCTCACATTGGCTGGCGGCTTTGCAAAATTCACCAAGCTGGCCCAAGGCGCGATGGATCTGCATTCCGCCCGCAGCAGGGTCGACTTTGAGTTCCTGTCCCGGTTGCTGGAAGAGACGGGCGCGTCCGCATCTCTGATCGACAAGAGCCGGAGCGCAAACACCGCCAAGGAAGTCCTGGACCTCTCTCTTGGAGAAAGGATCGACCTCAGCACGCCGCTGGCCCTTAAGACCCGCCAAGCCGTGCGGACGCTCTTGCGCGATGCTCCCATCTCCCTGGAGGTCATGATCGTTGACCGCGCCGGAAAGGTGACCGGGGAAAGCGGCTGGGATGAGTGAACGCCCCAAAATCCTCGTTCTGGCCGGAACCCCGGAAGCACGGAGCCTGCTCCGGGAATTAGCCGGCCGAATGCCCCACCTGGATATTCTTGCATCCTTTGCTGGTGCTGTTCAGGATCTGCCTGGAATCGACGTCCCTGTCAGGGTCGGCGGCTTTGGTGGCGCTGACGGGTTAAGCACCTTTTTGAAAGGCGAGCAGATCAGCTGCCTTGTGGATGCCACCCATCCCTTTGCGCAGGTTATCAGCGCTCATGCCGCCGCAGCGGCCCGGCAGGCAAGTGTCCCCTTGCTGAGGCTCGAAAGGCCGGCCTGGGAGCCAAACCCTGAGGACCAATGGATTGCGGCCGCCTCGCTTGATGAGGCTGCCAGCCTCCTCCCCGAAGGCTCAAAACCCTTGATCGCAGCAGGACGGAAGGAAATCGGCCGCTTCACCCATCGGGGGGATCTTTCCGCGGTGGTGCGGATGATCGAGCCTCCCGGCACCGTCTTGCCCGGCAGCTGGCACCTGATTCTCGAAAAGCCCAGCGCAGAGACCGCAGAGGAAAAGAAGCTGCTCAGCGACCACGGCATCACCCATGTTGTGTCAAAGAACAGCGGCGGCCGAATGTCCTATGCAAAGATTGCTGCCGCGGCGGCGCTTGGCCTTCCCGTTGTCATGGTGCAAAGGCCTGAGCTTGCACCAGCCAGAACGTTCTCTTCAGTGGAGGCAATTCTAGAAGAACTGAAGCAGATGCCTCAGCTTCAAGCTGCCGGCTGCTGAGTTTTCTTCAGACGCCGCACCGCCCAGAGAAATTTCGGAATTCCGATCACATAACGGCGGAACAGGCGCCTTGGCTCCTGAGCAAGCCGGAACAGCCATTCAAGACCGAGGGCGCGCATCCAGTCCGGTGCGCGCAGGATTGTCCCGGACATGAAATCCAGCAAGGCGCCGACGCCAATGGTGACGGTTACCCCCAGCCTGTCCCGATTGGCAACGATGAACTGCTCCTGCCGCGGGTTTCCCATCGCCACCAGCAGAAGGTCCGGTTGAACCGCGGATATAGCCTTGCAGACCACATCCGTTTCGTCCGCCCCGAAATAACCGTTCCGCATCCCCACCACCGTGTGAAGCGGATAGGTTTCGCTTATATGCCGCGCGGCCAGCCTAAGCTGTTCTTCCTTCGCCCCCAGCAGATAGATACGCAGCGGTACACCGATCTTGCCGAGCAGCTGAGGAACAAAATCCGTTCCATTCAAGTTCGCAGGAAATCCTCTGCCGGACAGCCATCTTGCCGCAATCTCGATCCCGATGCCGTCGTTCAGCAGCGTCATCGACCTGAGTACCGTTTCATACTCGGGCGTTTCAAGCGCAGTCAGCGCAGTATGCGCGTTGCAGATGGCGATATCCGTGCGGCGATGATCCAGAACCGCAGAGCGTACCAGGTTCAAAGCCTCCGGCAGGTCCAGGCGCAATATCTCCAGAGACCCGAAGCGGAAACTGCCGTCCCTGATAGAATGATCTGCTTCCACGCTCTTCACTGCCATACCTGTATCGCTTGCCGGAAGACTCATTCGGCCCAATGATGATGGCCGCCCTAGCGCTCCACCGGTTCCCGCCAGCCGCGCATCGGAACGTCGGTCCGCTCGAATTTCCTGCGCTCCTTGATTTCCCGCGCCGGGTTCCCCGCATAGACCGTCCAGGGCTTGAGATCCTTGACCGCGACGCCGTGGGTCCCGAGAACAGCTCCATCACCCACCGTCACACCTGGCCCAACGAAGGCGTCCGCCGTGATCCAGGCATAGTCACCGATGGTGACCGGCGAGGTCATTAGTTGAAAGAATTCCCCATTGATGTCGTGAGTGCCGGTGCAGATATGCGCCCTCTTGGAAACCACAGCATATTTGCCGATCGTGATCCGCGCCATACAGTAGATGTCCGCGTGATCAGCAATCGCAGCAAAATCCTCAAGGACAAGGTTCCCCGGATACCAGATCCTGGCGGACGGGGCGACATAGACTCCCTTTCCGACTTTGGCACCGAATAGCCGCAGCAGGAACCTGCGCCAGCCGTGGAAGGGCTGCGTCCAGGACGCCAGCAGGCTCCAGACAAGCCCCCAGACCAGGCGCAGGACACGATGACGCCAGCCAAACCTGGGTTCGCTTTCAAAAACTCTTCCGGTTCCCACTGACACGTTCATCCCTTTCGATATCCCCCTCTCGGCGCTTCCAGAGAACCCGGTGGCTTTTATCGCTCAGCCATCCGGAAAAATGCGGGCCTTCATCCTTTTTTGAGAGGGAATGGTGGATCTTGAGTGAACAAACCGTCCTTACGTCATTTTTTTGTTTGTGAGGCCGTTTGGGATTTTGCGCCGGAGGCCGGCAGCATCCCAACCAGTGCTGGGTTATCCCGGTACAGACGGACCGCACATTAGAGACTCCCCGGAGAGAAGCCTTTCAATGAACCCGCTTGACCGGACCGGCAATCACGCAGAACCTCACATTCTTCATCTCAGCGCCGACTACCCCAACCCGTACAGGAACCGGACAACAACAGCTATCGAGCGGCTTGTGATCAGTGCCGTGAGGGAAAACGGCGGCATCGGCGACCATGTGGTGATGTCTCTCAACCGCACGAGCCTGCCCTGGAAGACCCATTTCATCGATTGCGGCGAACGTGACGGCGTACGCGTGTTTGCCTACCGCTATTTCGGCCTGCCCATGGGAATTGGCCTGGCGGGCACCATGCGCCGGGTCGCACGCAAGATCGCCAAGGTTCTAAATGCCGAGGGCTGGCAGCCTGACCTGATCCATGCCCACAAGTTCGCGTTTGAGGGAATCGCAGGTCTTGAGCTTTGTGAAACCTATGGCGGCACGCCCCGCTTCTTTGTTTCAGTGCGGGGAGAATCCGAGCGCAACGTCCTGTTGTTCAAGCCCAATTACCGGCCCCTTTTGCGGCGGATCGCGGAACGGGCAGACATGATCTATCATGTCTCCGCCTGGTTCCGCGCTGCCTTCCACGAGCATATTCCCGAACAACCGGCCAAGGAGCGACTTCTACCGAATATCGTCGGCAACACGGCGCCTGAACTGCCTTCAATGCCTCCAAACGGGCGGTTTGCGACCGTCCTGCACCTGAACCTGCGCAAGCGGAAAGGTCTCAACGATCTGCTCAAGGGCTTCGCCATTTTCCATGAGGCAAATCCGGACGTCTGCCTTGATATCATTGGTCCCGGGGACGACGAGACCGTTGCGGCAGTCATCAAGGAGATTGACGAGCTGGATCTGGCCGCAAGCGTCAAGCTTCTGGGGGGAATGGACGGCAAAACGCTCTTTGAGCACCTGCCCCACTACATTGCGCTTGCTCTGCCAAGCCATCAGGAGACCTTCGGCATGGTCTACCTTGAGGCCCTCTTTGCGGGTATCCCTATCCTTTACAGCCGGGACACCGGCATCGATGGTTATCTTGACGGGGTCAATGCCGGGGTGGGCGTCGAAGCGGGCAACGCCGAAGACATCGCTTCTGCATTGGAAAAACTCTACCGCGACAACGCGGCCTACCGGAGTTCCATCGCGGCATCTGGCAGGCTTCTGCATGACCGGTTCGATCCGGAGGCAATCACATCGGGATACCGGAAAGATGTCGCAAGGGTTTGCGGATCAGCGCTACATGAGGGGACGAAATCATGAAGCGGGGAAGCACTGCGAAGATCATCTTGGGGCTGACCGCGCTTGCCACTGCCGCCTGCCTCGCCTTCTTCTTCATTGCCCTGCGCCCGCAGGTGATGCTTCAAGCAAGCGCCGCCAATACAGATCAGCAATTGCAGGTTCCCCACTTCCGCCGCGGGATCAATCTGCCGCGGCTCCTGAGTTTCGCTTACCGCGATCCCGCCAAGCCCGGCGCCTATCTCTGGCCGCCTTTTCAAGGCGGAATGTCGCGGTTTTCCGACGATGAGTTGAAACAGCTGACCGGACTTGGGTTCGATTTCGTCCGGCTTCCGGTTGATGCCGGGCCTTTCCTGGCCGCTTCCGAACCGGACCGGCGGTTGCTGCTCGACGACATGCGCGCATGGGTGCTGCGGCTGCTGGACAACAATCTGACCGTCATGGTCGACATGCATCCGGCGACCTACGCCTCCATCTGGCGGCCGGAAGATATCCTGAAAGACCCTGAGGGGCCTGCTTTCGCCGCCTATCAAGGCCTGTTGCGCGATGTCGCCCGGCGGATCAAGGATCTGCCTGCGGACAAGATCGCCCTGGAGTTGATGAACGAACCGCAGCCGCGATGCGTCAGAGAGAGCGGTGAAGACTGGACAGTCACGCAACGGCGGCTTTACGACACGGTGCGTGAGGCCGCGCCTGATCTGCCGCTTGTGCTGACCGGTGGCTGCTGGTCCTCGATCGACGGGCTGGCGACGCTTGACCCCGCCGGATATGACAGCCGCACACTGTACGACATTCATTTCTACGAGCCGCACTTCTTCACTCATCAGTCCCTGATCTGGGCATCTCCTCCTGCCCGTTATATTGCAGGGCTCAGCTATCCCTGGACCAACGGATCCGTGGAACGCACGGAGCAACTGACCAAGGCCCATCTGGACCAGTTGGCAAAATCGGGACACGCTCAACCTGACAACGCCTTCGCCCAGGCTGCTAAGGAGATCCGCTCATACTACGGCCGCAAACGGCCGGATAAGGCCACCATGGGCAGCAGATTCAAGGTCATTTCCGATTGGGCTGAAAGGTACGGGCTGTCACATTCCCGGATCGTCATCGGTGAGTTCGGGGCGGCAAGGATTCCGGACTATATTCCGGACGATAGCAGCCGGATTGCCTGGTACCGGGATCTCCGGCTGACGGCTGAGGAAAACGGTTTCGGCTGGGCGCTCTGGGATGATCACGCCGGTTTTGGGATCCTGACGGGCAACGGCAACACCGAAATCGACAGGCAGGTTGTGGAAGCCTTGGGGCTGAATGCCGCCGGTCTGCCGCAGTCGCGGTAGCGGTTCCAGACAGACCGCAGCGGCATGTTAGGCTATAGGAATGATTCGCCGGCAGCCTGTGCCGGATCATCCATCGCCCAGGAGCCTGGCGGGTGACAGATCAAAGACTGACATTGGACCAGACAGCTGGCGGTTCCAAACGGGATCTGGCCGGATTTGTTCTGAGCTGGCTGCCAACACTGATGTTCGCTTATGCGATCCTGATAGCACCCATGATGATGCGGACCTCGGGCGGAGTGGATGACGGTGACATCAATATCGCCGCGTCAAAATCAAACGCACTGAATCAGCTTTTCTGGCTCGGTCTTTTCAGTCTCGCGCTCCTGGCTTCCCTAAAGCGCCTGAACCGTCTTCCCGCCGTTTTGCTGCACCCGGTCGTGCTGGCGATTTTTGCCTATCTCGCCTTTTCCGGTCTTACCGTTTTCTGGTCTCCTGTGCCCGGCATTGCCTTCCGCCGGCTCGTGCTCCAGGTCATTCTTCTCTTGTGCTTCATCCTGTCCATTGGATTGGGAGACAGCCGGGAAGCTACGCTGAACCGTATGCTTGCTCTCGTGGTCCTGACCGTTGCCGTGAACTGTCTGGCTGTCGTGCTGATCCCGCCGACGCCGATCGGCTACGCCGGCATATATCCGCAGAAGAACGGCCTCGGGGCGGTCATGGCCTTTGTCATTCTGACCTGCCTCTATGGCATTACGGTCAAGAAAGGCCTGACCCGTTTTATTCTACTGGGAACAACCGGAGTTGCCTTCATCCTTCTGGTGATCAGTCAGTCCAAAACCTCTCTCGGACTCACGGTGCTGATCCCCCTCGTGGTCTATGTGTTTGTCGGACTGGCCTATCACTTGCGCGTCAACGCTTTCGTGCTCTTCCTGCTTCTGGCATCCACAGGGCTTGTGCTGGCAGCATTTTTGTCTGCTCTCACCGGCTTCGGCCTGGATGAACTGTCGATGGTGCTATTCCACGACACCACATTTACCGGACGGACGGTTATCTGGGACTTCGTTCTGGACGTGATTTCACGGTCCTGGCTGGGGGGGCAAGGCTATTCGTCCTTCTGGGGTGCGGGCGTGGACTCCATCGTTTTCCGTGAGGCTCCCAGCTTTGTGTCCCTGCTGCTACAGGCGCATAATGGCTATCTGGACGTTCTGGTGGAAACCGGTGTCATCGGGTTCTCTATCCTGATGGTGCTCATTCTTCTGGCGTTACGCTCAGCAACCCAGCTCGTGCAAACAGACCGGCAGACAACGCGCCTTTGCCTGATGCTGATCCTGTTTGTCATCTGTCACAATCTTCTGGAAAGCAGCTGGTTCCGGAGCTTTTCGCAAATCTGGATGCTCTTCATCTTTGCGGCGCTTCTTCCACTTCTGCCTTCCGGAAAGGCCCCAGGTGACCAGAAGCCGTGAAATGGCCGCTTTTGAGGCACTGTGTTAGCAGTTCCCTAACCATAAACGGACTAAGAAAAGGTCTTTGATACGCGTCCCGGATTTTAAGGCCAAAGCTCGTGGAGACTTCTTCAACCACTCCCCGCAAAGGGAATCAGAACCTGTTGGATGCCCTTGAACTTCTTGGCATTCTCCGGGCAAGGTTGAAGTTCATACTGCTGACTGCCGTCGTTTTCGTCGCCCTCAGCGCGGCCATTTCCTTGATTCTGACACCGGTTTTCACTGCGACGACGGCTGTGCTCGTCGACCCGACAGTCCAGCAGCCTTTTGACACTCAGCAGCAGTCCCGCAATCCCCTGGTCGACAGCCTGGCAATCGACAGCCAGGTCGCTGTAATCCGGTCCGCCGCGATCCTGCGTCCCGTCATCAGCTCCGAAAATCTTGTGAACGACCCGGAGTTCGGGACTGGTGGCACCTCCGGACTGGTTGGAATGATCCTGAAGGCGCTGCGTCCGGGACCAGAAGCCGCAGGTCAGCAGGCAGAGGATAAAACTCTGAAGGCCCTTGCGGAAGCCACCACGGTCAAACGGGACGGGCAGACTTTCATTCTCACGATAGCGGTGGACTCCAAAGACCCGGCGAAAGCCGCCCGCCTGTCCCGTGCCATTGCGGACAGCTACCTGAGCGATCAAAGACGGCAGCTTGAGAATGCGTCCAACCACGTCACGAGCCAGATTGACGACAGGCTCATCGGCTTGCGCGAACGTCTGAGACTGGCTGAGGATAAGGTTCAGGAGTTCCGGGCGAAGAACAATCTTCAGGTTGCTGGAGAAGGCGGTCTCATCACCGAACAGGATCTGGCCGGCGTCAACACAAGCCTGATCGAAGCCCGCGCTGCCCTTGCGGCCGCAGAAGCAAAGAACGCCGAAATACAAAGACTTCTGCGCCAGGGCGTCGACGCGGAATCCATCAGCGACGCAGTCAATTCGCCGACGATTTCACGGCTGCGCGAGCAATATACCGAAGCGGCACGCAACGCCGCAAACTTGTCTGCCGATCTGCTGCCGTCCCACCCGACGCTGGTGCGGGCACGCTCCCAGCTTTCTCAGATCCAGCAGCTCATCCGCGATGAGGTCGCCCGGATTGGAGAATCCTCAAAGATCGAGCTCAAGGTTGCGAAAGATCGCGTCGCCAACCTGCAGAGGCAACTGGAAAGCACAAGAACGCTGAACAATGCGGACGATGCTGCCCGGATCCGTTTGAGAGAGCTGGAAACAGAAGCTGTCGCCACACGCACGCTTTACGAAAACGTTCTGGCCCGTTCCAAGCAGATTTCCGAACTTGATCAGGTTGTCATACCCGACGCACGCATCATTTCCCCTGCCGTGACGCCCGAAAGCCCAACCTGGCCGAAAAAGAAGCTTATTGTCGCTTTGTCTGCCGTTCTTGGCCTTCTCGTTGGCGCGTGCATTGCCATAGCAGGAACCGCGTTCCGGCTATTGAAGGCCCGGCTCCTTGTGGAAGAGGCCGAAGAAGTTCCTCCAGCGCAAGCGCAGAGTGGGTCAACCCAGCCATCCCCCTCTCTGCCTCAAACTTCCGTCCCCGGACAATCGGCCAGAAAGTTGCCGGGCCGGTCTCCGCGCAACCAGCGCCTTGCCTCCTCTCTGACCACGCTGAGCCATATTCCCCGCCTCGCGAACATGGCCTCCCGGCAAGACAGCGTTATCAGGCAAGGCGAGGAAGTCGAGGCCATCCGCCAGGCTCTCGATCTGTTCTACGCGGATCAGGCAGCCGGAAAAGACACAGAGTTCGGGCTGGCAATCGAAAAAATCCACGAGCGCATTGATCAGCTGGCAGAAGACAGTGATGCACGCGTGGCTCTGCTGACTTCTTCGGCAACCGGCCAAGGACAGACAATGTCTGCCTTTGCCATCGCCTTCGCAGGCGCTTGCCGCGGACTGAAGGTGCTGCTGGTTGATGCTGACCCCTTGCAGAGGGATCTCACCCGGGGACTGGACGGCACACCATCCCGGCGGCAGCAACCATTGGCCAACCGGGTTCGGGAAGACCGGGAGCTCGGTCTGTCCTTTGTGTCCCTCATTGCAGGTCAACCGCGCCACAAGCCCTTCGAACTGAGTGGGCAGGCAACCCGCGAGCTGGCAGATATAGCGCGGGACCATGACCTGACAGTCATCGACGGGCCGCTTCTGCGCGACCTCTCCAGCGATGCCCCTCTCATCGCTGTTTCCGATTTGATCCTGGTGTCCCTCGCCGAAGAGACACAAAAAACCATCGCCGCGCAGGAGTTGGCTGATACGCTCGACAAATTGTCTGGCGACCGTCCGCACGCCCTCCTGATCACGGGCAGCTGATACGGTTCAACGTTTGGCAGCGCCGAATCTGCCTGCGAACTCCAAAAGCTTCTCCGTGACGTCTGCCCTTGCCGGTAGAGGACTGAGATTGTGATCTGCCTCCGGGACCTTGGAGAAAGTCACATTCGGATAGGCTGAGAGTCCCGAAGCATCCGGACCGAACCAATCGGCGATTTCAAGAAGCCCACGGTCGCCTTCGCTATACACGAGAGCCACCGGCACATTCCGCTCCGCCAGCGTCTTCAACCGGGCGGAGACCACGCTTTTGAGGCGATGGTGACGGGAGAGGCGCCCGAGAAGCGGTGAAAGCTTCCTGTCGGCAGCGGTGGCGAGAGCGGCCGTCACCTTCCGGACCGCAGTAGAAACCGTAAGCTCTCCAGAAAGCAGCCGCTTGAACTGCTTCGGATCTGTCATCTTGCTGCGGTAGGTATCGAGGGTCTGAATGGGTTCCCGGATGGCCTGATCGACATCCTCATCCGGATCCCACACCAGCTTGCGGGAGTTGACCAGAAAGGCCCCCTCAATACGTTCATCGAGGCCAGCCGACACAAAGGCCTGGTAGGCGCCGCTGCATCGCCCCGAAATCAGAACATGCGCGTCTCCCAAACGCTCTTTCATCCAGTCGATAGCACAGCGGACATCATCACTCTGCCGGGTCGAATAGAGAACCTGCTCGCCTTGACCGGGCCAGTAGGGTGTCTCACCGATCCCCGCAAGGTCCATCCGCAGGACGGCATATCCGCGGGAAGCCATCTCGCGGGCAAGATCGACCGTGTATCTGCCCCAGCCGCAGGAATGGTCATAGCCAGCATTGAGGACCAGAATGGCTGTCCGGGCGGGAGCTGACGCCGGCTCTGTAAGCACGCAGAAAAACATGCCGCCAGGACCAAATCTGTGCTGGCTTTCCCGGTAGTCTGGTGTTTCCAGAACTGCTGGCACATCCGGCAGCTTCGTACCGGCAGAAGCATCCGCGTCCTGCGGGAAGTGCTCGCAGATCCAGGAGACAACCGCCTTGATTGGCCCCGTGGGAAGCCGCGAGAGCGTCGGGTTGGAGATGTAGTCGACATAGCCCTCGAAAGCACTGAGGTCGACCTGCCCGCCACCAGCGGCAAGATGCTCGGCCAGCTTCACATCGGCAGGGTTGCCCGGGCGTCCGACGACCAGACTTCTTTCGACCTTCGGCGCCTCGCTTTTCAGCAGATTGAGCCCCTTGATTTCAGTAAGGGTCTCCGCCGAGAGAACGAAGCCGCCAGCCATCATCCCGCCTTCCGGCCCATCGGAGGATCGCACGAGGAAAGTCGGCTGGGTCATGGCCGTCCAGGCCGCGATCTCTCTCAAATGCGCCCGGCCCTGCGACACGCCTCCGAGATAAACAACGCCGGCAACATGCCGCTTGCGGGCCAGTTCGCCTGCAAAGAGACCGCCAAGGCCTTGACCGATCAGAATGACCCTGGAGGCAGATGAAAGCGTGATGAGCTGATCAAGGGCTGCCTCGGCAGCCTTTTGCCAAGCCTCGATATCCCGGATCGCATCGCTGGCCAGAGCCGAGTGGCAGGTTCCCGGAAAATCGAACCGCAGACAGGGATATCCGGCTTCCGCGAGCTTTTCTCCCATGATCCGGAAGGTCTTGCGCGAACAGAGCTCTTCATAGGCCCATGGACTGAGCATGAGAACGGCGGTTGACCCCTTAGCGGCATGATACATACCGGCGAGACCATCAAAGAAGATTGGGCAGGCAACTGACACTTTAGGGTCCTGGATCACGACACGAAGATCCCGGCAGCAGCAGAAGGGCTCAAACCGGATCCCAAGTGTGGATAGCGCTGAAATCAGCTCGGGGAAACAATCAACAGCAAAAATCCTATCCTTCCTTTAATCTTGCTTCAAAGGTGCGGGGACATAGTGCGGGCATCCGGAACCAGGAAGGAGCGCAGGATCCTTGGAACGTGTCACGATCGCCATCGCCAGCATCGGCCGGCCCAGCATGGCGGAAACGCTTCGCTCGCTTGCCAGCATCAAAAAGGTACCGGGCAAGACCCTTTCTGTTCTGATCGCGGATGACTCACCAGATGGCGCTGCAACCCGGCTTGTTGCCGGTCTCCGCCTGCCTGGGCTCGACGTTACCTGTCTTGCGGTCGCGTCAGGCAATATCTCGGTGGCCCGGAACGCTCTGCTTGATGAGACCACAGGCGAGTGGATCGTTTTCGTCGATGATGATGAGTGGGTCGAAGCCGATTGGCTTGAGCGGCTGTTTGCTTGCCAGCAAGAGTATTCTGCCGATGTCGTGATCGGTCCGGTGCATCCGGTTTATCCAGACCACGCTCCGGCTTGGCTCGTCCGCGCCAACCCGCTTTATGCGGATTGGGGGCACAGGGGAAAACGGCTTCTGACTGGAAGAGGCGGCAATACGCTCGCGAACATGACGTTCATCCGCCAATATGGTCTGCGTTTCGATCCGGAACTTGGGAGATCGGGCGGGGAGGACACGGCCTTTTTCGCCGAGGCCGCCACCTGCGGCGCGATCATCGTCGCGACAGACGACGCCATTGCCCGCGAGCATGTGCCTGAGGAGCGGCTGGATCCCGCTTATATCCTGCGGCGCGGCATCCGCTCCGGCCAGTCTTATGCGAACTCCCGCAAGGCTGATAATCCCGGCCTGCAATGGCGGCTCTTGTTTGGTGGCGATGCGTTGATCAAATGCGCCGTTGCGTTCACGCTTGCCTTGGTGTTCAGACCGTTCGACCGGGCCCGTTCCTTCCGCATGCAACAGAAACTGGCCCTGAACTTCGGCAAGATCCGCTCCGTTCTGAACCTGCCTCTGGCCCAGCTCTACGCGCCCCGCCCCTAAATCCGGTAACGAAGCCGCCGGAGTTGCGCATAGGCCGTGCCTTTCAGGATCTGTTTGAAAGACATGCGCGGCGGCAAATCCCGTTCCGGCGAGAAGTCCTGCTGCACTGACCAGCGCGGACGGAACCAGGCGTCCCGGTACCCCATTCCCGAAGTGCTGGTTGAAACCTGAGAATAGCCTGCAGCCTTCAGGCTGGACAGGACAAGCGGATCAAAGGCTCCGAAAGGAATGGCCGCGGTCAGAACAGGGACGCCAGCCTCATCCTCGATCCTACGGCGCGCGTCGTGGAACTCCCGTTGCCGACCAGCCTCGTCAAGTTTGGTCCAGTCGATATGATCCCAGCCATGGCTGCCGATCTTCATTCCGCTTGCCACCATCTCGCGGATCTGTTCGCCGTTTAAGTATCCCTGCTGCCCGATCCGGCCCGCCAGAACAAAGAACTCACCACTTCGCCCCGCATCCAGAAGTGCCGGAACACCGGCTTCGTAGTCCGACAGGTTGCCATCATCGAAGGTCACCACCACACGGCATCCTGATTGCTGTTCCAGCTTGTCTAGGCAGGCAATCGTTCGCCGATAGGTTTCGACAGGGACAAAATACCGCCCCTCCCCTTCGCTCAAGGGAACGATTGGCTCCCCTATGCCGTGAAAGGTGATGGCAAGATTTGTGGTCAGCATGAAAAGGTCCTGAAAAAGGCTTGGCTCCCAATTCCAGGCACTCTGCCATGAAAAGTTCAACGGATAATGAGCGGAACCGCTCGCCAGGACGTCAATGAAATTAACCCCGGCGGAAGACCCTTGTGCTAAACCAAGCCCAATGATCTGACATTCCTAGACTGGCCGTTTCCACTCCCGGCCGGACCGAGCGGACGACTATATGCAATCCAATACACCCGGGAGCGTCCCGTCCAAGGTGAAGAACCTCATTGGACAGGCGCGCAAATCCAGCCTCGTTCGCAATACCTTGTCCTACACTGTGAATTTTGGGCTTCAGCTCGTCATTCAACTGGCCTTCTTCATGCTGATCTCCCGGAACCTTGGTGCGGAAGGCTATGGCGTCTTCATCAGCATCACGAGCGCATCGATCATAGCTGGATTCATTATCGGCCTGGGCAGTGAGTATCTTCTGGTCCAGCGTGTTGCCGTCGATCCTGACGCCTTCCCGCGCTACTTCGGCCATGCCTTGATCATGATGGCTCTGACATTGCCGCTGGTCGCCATCCCCATGATTGTCTTCCTGCACTATCTGGTCGGAGACACGATCAGCCTGCTCCATCTGTCCGTCATCTCACTGACGGATCTGATCTTCACAAGGCTCGTTGTTCTGGCTGCGCAGGCCTACATGGCGTTCGATAAGGCAAACAAGCAGCTCTTCATCAATGCCTTCATGGCGATTTCCAAACTCGTTTTCCTGATCGCAGCCACCAGTTTGAACAGCAAGCTGACGGTCTCTGACTGGACCTGGTGGTACTTTGCATCGGGATTGCTCTCCGCAATCGTCGCCATCGCTCTAGTCTTTCGTGACCTCGGGCGGCCAATCATGACCATTGTCCGGGAAGACCTGAGGCTCAGCAGCCTTTACTGCGTCGAATTTCTCGCCATTGGCAGCATGAAGGATCTGGACAAGCCGGTTGTGGTGCACGCGATCGACGCCCATGCAGGCGGGCAATATGCGGCTGGCTTCCGCATCATCGATGCGGCCTCGGCACCAGTGCGCGCATTTCTCTATGCCACCTACACCCACCATTTCCGCCATGCAGAGGTCGGCAGGGAAAACAGCTACAGCTTTGCGCTGAAACTGCTGCCTGCTGCTGTTGGACTTGCTCTGCCAGTTGCCATTGGCCTGTTCGTGATTGCGGATTACATTCCGCTGGTGCTGGGCGAAGACTTTGCCGAAACGCCCAGTGTCATCAAGTGTCTGGCGTTCTATCCGCTGCTGATGGGCCTCTCCGGCATTGGCGCAGATCTCCTGCGCGCAATCGGACATCAGAAAGTCCGTATGGCGCTCCTGATTTTCACCAGCCTGGCACTCGTCCCCGTTGTCTGGTTCGGCGCGATCATGGGTGGGCTTGTCGGCGCAGCCTTATTCCGCTTTGCCGTGCAATCGGCGCTGACCTTGCTGACCTGGGCCGCAATCCTCGTCTCAAGAAAGCGTAATGCGGCCTGAGGTCATTTTCCTCAGGGTCTCTACCCCCGGAAACTGATCTGGCTGTTTGACGAAACCGCACGGAGGATTCCGGCGGGCGCTCCATCGCTCTCCGTTTCTGGAACAAGGCGAATGAGTTTCGGGGCGCCCGGGGCAATATGGAACCAGTTGTCCAAAGGCAGGAACCCTTCGACGTCCAGATGCACGAAGCGGGCAGTCCGGGCTGCGGTCAAGGTCAGCAACCAATCTGCGTCTTCGCCCTTTGCCAGATCCGCCTGAATGTCCAGCGGCTGACGTGCTGGATCAAAGCCTTGCGGGAAATGGAAGGCTTCGGACAAGATCTCCCCCGTTGCCTCATCAACCAGCCGTGCCACGGTGACGTCATGGGCAGGCGGCCCGAAACGGTAGGCGTAGGCCGTATCGAAGAAGGCCCCGAAAAGATCCGTCGCCGCCACGTCCTGGCTGGAGTGCGGCCCGAGTTCAAACGCCCGTTTGCCCGAGACCACCGGCGTCATGCCATCGCGCAGACAGCTGACCGTCAGAACAAGCTGACGTACCGCGGGCGTTTCGTTATGAAGATGGGCAAAGAGGCCGTTGGTGCCCTCATCGCTTAAGGTAACATTCAAAGGCCGGAAGGCGCGCCGCAGCGCATGCCAGGCCGGTTTCGGACAGCCCGTGGCGTCAATCACTCCCCAGCCTGCACCTGGGAGCAGGTCCTGAAAGGTCCAGACCAGCGCACCCCGGCAGGTGGACTGCGCCCGCCGCCATTCGCCAAAGGTCTGTTCCAGAATGTCCGCTGTAACCGCCCTGGACAGATCGAGATACCGGTCCGGATCCCCATAGCGCAGCACGAGCGGATCGACGCCATACAGCGACTTCAGATAGTGATCGCGCACATCCTCAAAGTCCCATCCCGCGCCCCTGTCCCGTGGAATCCGCGCCTTCCAGCGCGGATCATGACCAGGTTTCACGGGCAGATGCTTTTCCAACGTCCGGCTTTCCGGAACATTGGAGAAGGCCAGGCACTCGGCGGCAAAGCGGACTTCGGCACGCCGCGCATCCTCTAGCGGACGCAAATAGGCGCCAACGCCGTAGTAGTGGGCGACCCCTTCGTTCGGCGAGAAGGGCAATGCTCCGCCACAAGGCGAATTGGCTACATAGGGCACATCAGGACGGTAGGCTCCTGCTGCAACACGCAGAAGCTCCTCGCAAAGCGCACCTTTCCAGCGGCTTTCCGGCAGACCCATCATCGCGCCTTGCTGATAGATCTCGCTGCCCCCGCACAAAACCGCCAGGGACGGACACTCCTGCAACCGGGTCAGCTGCTGGCGGGCCTCTTCCTGCACGAGCGCCGCAAAAGCCTCATCCTGAACCGGATAGTCATAATTGGCGAACTGGAAGTCCTGCCAGACGAGGATTCCGAGTTCATCGCAGAGCTCGAAGAAGGCGCGGGTCTCATAGACCATCGTGCCGCCGATCCGCAGCATGTTCATTCCGGCAAGACGCGCCTTTTCCAGCAGCGGGCGGTAGGTTCCACTATCACCAGACAGACCAAGCAGATCGGCATTGGTCCAGACTGCACCCCGGCAAAACACGGACACATCGTTGATGGTCAGGCCGAAGCCCTTGCCATCGGCGCCTGTCTCCACCTCGATCCGGCGGAAGCCGGTGCGGCCCAGATCGATTTGGCAAGAACCCAAATACAGCTGAACCTCGTAGAGGTGAGGTGTCCCGTGCGTGTGGGGCATCCAGTGACGGACATCCGGAATTTCAAGCGTTCCCGCCCAGCGGCCTTCTTCGCTCTTTTCAAGCGTGAGACGCTGACCGCCACAAACAAGACTGACTTCTCCCATCCAACCCTCAAGCAGGCCTGAGAAGGTCAGGTAGCCAACTCCGTCCCGACCCAGATTGGCCAGAAGCTCCAGTTGGGAGAGAGTGGGCTGCCCGGCCTCATGCAGGGTGATTGCCCGCCATGGGCCGACCGCATGGATTTCAGGGCACCAGCCCGGCATGTGGCCAAGAAGCGTGGTGCGGACCAGTCGCAGGCCCTGGGACGCCGCCAGCTGCGGCCGCCAGCGGGCACGCGGCCCCTTGGCTTCCAAATAGGGTGCGAGGGCCCGGAAACAGATATCGAGACGGGACTGGGCCTTCAGATGAACAGGAAGCTCATGGCCTTCGAACATGCTCCCGGAGCTAAGGATCAGCGTGCCATCCAGATAGACTTCCGCGATGGTCGCCAGTCCTTCCAGAGACAGAACCTTGGCGCCCTCGCCGAAGCTGACGAGATCTGCCCGGTACCAGATGTCCTTGTCGTGCAGGCTTTCAGGCGCAAGCGGGTCATAGCGGCCGGCAGCCGCCAGAGCCGCGGCAGCTGTTCCCGGCGCAGTCGCCGGAACCCAGTCGTCAATAGCGCTCAGCGCCTCCGGCGTAACCACCGCCCCCGCCGGTGTCACCGTCAGATGAAAGCGTGTGACGGGCTGACCGGGTGACGGACGCAAGGCGGGAAAGGAGTTCGGCATGTCGGTCCGCTCTGGCAGGAAAAGGAAATCAGGCTGCGCGGAGGCCCTGCGCCACCATATGCGCGTCAAGATCTGCCATCAAATCGTCCCATGCGCTGACGGCAGGGGCAAGCGCAGGCACGAGCTTGTCGAAAGATTTGCGCATGACCGCCCGGGCAAGCTGGAACTGCACCGACTTGCAGGTGGAGGAAATCAGACGGGCCTTTGCCGCAGCCTCTTCAAGACCGGCGACGCCGTTGCGGCCAAGCCAGTCCAGATGGGCACTGAAGAGCTCGAAATTCGCCCCAAGCTGTCTCAACGTGTTGAAGGCATAAAGATGGAAGAACTCGAAAGGGCGCTCGGAAATACTGGCGACCTGTTGCGGGAAGACCTCTGAGAACGCTGCAATCGGATTGCGCTCCGGCCGCTTGGCAAGATGCGTCGCCAGCAGCGCGAGAGCCCGTTCCACGATGACGTTCTGCGCGGGCATTTTTTCCGGGAACTTCACGAACTCGGTATAAGGCAAGAACGGCAGCGGCTGGGCCTTATCACCTCTCTGGAAGACACCGTCGAAATCGTCACCTTCCAGATGATGAAGGCCAAGACCATGGAAGTAGTCCATGGAGCGGCCCTCGATATCCAGCCGGTTGACGGCAACGGTCGTCTTGCCGTGGGCGCTGTGATAGCCGACGCCCTGAGTGTCCGGCAGATAGAAACTGTCGACTTCGACCAGGCTCAACCGGCCCCGCCCGATCTGGCCTGCCACATGGGTTTCCACCCGGTCGTAGATGGCAAGCTCGGTGACCCGCAGGCCATAAAGCGTTTCCAGATCTTCAAGCGGAACCTTGAAGAACGTGAACTGGTCCCCCTCGAAATCCTGGGTGACGGAATAGGCGAGACAAGCTTCAGGCGGCAGGCCAAGCGAGGGCAGCACCTCGATCCAAACGTCCAGATAGCAGTTCGTCTCTGGCCAATCCCGCTCCGCCGCATGCAGCGGATGACGCTTGTAATTGGCCGGATCCAGATCCGGAAAAACGCGCTCGGTCATTGCCATCCCTCTCCCTCAGCCCCAAAGCGCCTTGCGGACACCTTCCGGCCATTGTGCCGTGTCGAGCCCGTGATGGCGGAACAGGGCGAGAGCCAGACGTTCCAGCCCAAAACCAACACAGGCGGTGTGAGCGGGAGACCCATCGGACAAGGTGATGCCCCAGGCCTTGCCGAAATTGTCCATGTGATAGTTGAAGCTCATGCAGGCGGTCGGGCCAGCCCCGTCATTGACGGGCACAAGCATCTCGAACTTCAGCTCCTGCTCACGCTGGCTTGCGCCCATCATGCGGCCTGCGCGCCCGAAGAAGGGATCGTTGGCCACATCTACCTCATGGGGAAGCTGCAACAGGTCCA
The DNA here is from genome assembly GCF_014842915.1 of Roseibium litorale. Taxonomy (GTDB): domain Bacteria; phylum Pseudomonadota; class Alphaproteobacteria; order Rhizobiales; family Stappiaceae; genus Roseibium; species Roseibium litorale. The sequence goes on from NZ_JACYXI010000007.1 coordinate 234,266, forward strand.
TGATTTCGCCGCCACGCCGCTTCCAGGTCTCCCGGAAGGCAATGGTCTGCTCCTGAGTGCCGACACGCACATATTCACGCTGGCGGAACATCTGCATCCGCGTCGGCTCCTTGGAAGGCTCGTGTCGGAAGCAGTAGGACTGTAGGGCGACATAGGCCCCCTCTTCCGGCAGGTTTCCACGCCGAGCCAGGATCGGATAAAGCGGATAACAAGCCGCAGGCGTCAGGGCGATGTCGGTGATTTTCTGGTTCTTTGTCCAGTCTTCCCCTGCCGCCATGCACTGGATCAGGCCCATATGGTCGTGATCATTGCCGCAGAAGGAATGCACCGTCCCCGCAAGCTGGGGAAAGTTCTTCATGTAGCCGCTGGTCTCGAAATCCGGAACCGGCATGCCGGGCGGGAAGACCATGGCCTCGGAGATTTCGTCCTTGCCAAGGCTGAGAGCCAGTTGCTCAAAGCGGGAGATCACATCTTCAAACACGGCGCTGCGGCCATAAAGGCCATCTACACCGCTGTCATAAAGAAGGCCCTGATCAAATAACTTGTCGAGAAAAGAAACGGGCGCGGTCATCATTCATCCCAAAAGGCTGGTGTCTTGCTTATTGACCAGGAGCATCGTCGACGTATTGCCGAGAATGCGGTCATTCGAAATCATCAGCTGGGCAGAGTGCGCATCGCGCAGGTGCCGTCCGAGGCTGTAGGGAGTGCCATTTTTGTAAGCGGAAATCCCGCAGATCAGCATGCAGTGGTTGATGATCACCAGGATCATCTGGGACGTGCCTACCTTGATGTTGTTCATGGCCACAGAGAAACTCATGGCATTGAGCGCATCGGCATTGCCCTTGGCTGCTTCAAACTGCTTGAGCCCCGCCACCACGTTGGCCTTGACCTGCTGCAGCAGATTGGAAGCTTCTGCCAGACGCAATGCACCCGGAGGAGTTTGTCCCGGCATCTTGCGTGCAGCCGCACGGACGAAGGCCTGAGACCGGGCGACCGCATCTGCTGCGATCCCATACCAGAGCGCGCCCCACAGAAGGTGAGACACGGCCAGCATCGACTGGGCCGCGATTTCTGCGAAAGGCCGCGGCAGGATCTGTTCTGCCGGACATTCCCCGCGGAAAATATAGCCATCGGAGCAGGTGCCACGCATGCCCAGTGTGTCCCAAACGGACGTCCGTTCAAGCGTATATTGCTCTTTCAGGAAGAGGGTTGCGACCTGATCAGGGTGCGGTGCCTCGGCGTTGCGCCGGGAGGTGACCATAATGGCATCTGCCGCGGCCCCATAGGAAATGACCGTGGCGTCTTTGGTGAGACGGGCGATGGGACCATCCACTTCGATCGCGCAGATCGAATTCCGCAGGTTGCCACCAATTCCAGCCTCACTCGTCGCGGAAGCAACCAGCAGCTGCTCGTCACAGATCCGCTTCAGGAAAGCTTCGTGCCAGGCGCTGCCCACGGCGTAGTCGGCCAGGCTGGCAATCTGGATCTGGTGCATGGCGTAGGTCATCGCGGTCGCCGCGCAGGACTGGCCGAGGATTGCACAGACATCCGCGACCTGGGTCAGCGTGGCAGATTCACCGCCAAGCTCGGGCCGGATCATGACACCCATCAACCGCTCAGCCTTGACCGCTTCCATGCCTTCTGCGGGGAAACGGCCTTCGGCATCAACGCGATCAGCGAATTCAGCAGCGACCTTCGCCGCGCGGCGTGCGCGCTCCGCAAGGTCCATAGCTGCAACCTGGGCTGGGGCGTTCATCTCAAGCCACCTGACGGTCTTTGGTAATATCTGCCAGGGCTTCGGCGATCGCCGAGATGGAAGAGAATGTTTTGCGGTTGAGATAGGCTTCCGGGAATTCGATATCGAACTCTTCCTCAAGAGCGAGCATCAGCTGAACGGAAGCAAAAGAAGAAAGCCCTGCCTCGTAAAGATCGGCGGTATCAGCCAGCTGATCGGCAGCCACCGGTAGCCCACCGTGCTTCGACAGCAATTCGCGAATAGTATCGTTCATTTAGCAATCCCTCGTCTAATCAGTTCAGGCCTCTGGCACCCGGCCTCAGCATCCCTAGAGAGAACTAACTATACCGAAATAGATAAATCCGGCTTAAGCAGATTGGTTAACACGAACCAACAAAAACAAGGCCACATGAAGCGCGTCGCGCATAACTATCAATTTTTAGCGCCGCTCTTTCGTTTCATTCACGCGCACATCATAATATTATAAAATGACATCTCTTGATAAAATTCAAAATTACTATTCACATCACGCATGGAAACCGATTTTAAAACGTAAAAATTTCAGCTTCTTTAGAGAAACAACCTGGCCACACAATCGCATTACAAAAACAAAACCCGGCCTCTTAACAAGACCGGGTCTCAATAAGAACAAATCTGATACCGGGACTGTCAGGCTGCGTTCGAGGATGCAACCGGCTGGGTAAGCAAACCGTAAATCGCCTCAGCGTCTGCGGTTCCACGCAAGCCTCCAGCAACCTTCGCGTCGCGGAGCTGGCGCGCAATCCTGGCCAAAGCCTTGAGATGATCCGCCCCCGCGCCCTCCGGCGCCAGCAGAAGGAAAACCAGATCGACCGGCTGATCGTCCAGCGCGTCGAAGTCGATCGGCTTGTCCAGACGCGCGAAAAGACCGACCAGACGGTCGAGCCGGGTCAGTTTGCCATGCGGAATCGCAATGCCGTGACCTACACCCGTGGATCCAAGCCTTTCACGCTGAAGCAGGGTATCGAAGATTTCCCGTTCGGACAGACCCGTCAGTTCCGCAGCTTTCGCGGACATGTCCTGGATCACCTGCTTCTTGCTCTTTGCCTTCAAACAGGCAACGACCGCATCTTTCGTTAGAAGATCACTCAGATCCATTTTTCCGCCTACAAGTCCGTCCGCGCCGGTCTGTCATGACCGGCGCGGCTTTCCTATCCGTTTACTCGGCAGCCTGCTGGGCGACAAGAGCCGGATCAATCCAGCCAATGTTACCGTCAGACCGGCGATAAACCACATTCACACCGCCGTTTGCCGCGTTCTTGAAGAGGACAACCGGAGCTTCGCTCAGATCCAACTCCATAACGGCCATTCCGACGGTCAGGGTTTTCACCTTGGCCGATGTTTCCGCGATCACCAGCGGGTTGTAATCGGCTGGCAGCTCCTCTTCATCCTCTGTGGAGGCGAGAACGTAGGCTGCAGCTTCCAGCGCTTCACGCGCTGCTGCCGAAGACGGACCATGGTGATCCTTGAGCTTGCGCTTGTAACGGCGCAGCCGCTTCTCAATCTTGTCCGCGGCGAGATCGAAACTGAGGCGTGGCTCCTGGTCCTGAGCCGACACCTGCAACACAATCCCCGTATCGAGATGCAAGGAACATTCCGACTTGAAGCCTGTGCCTTCACGACTGAGCGTTACATGGCCGGTATAACCACCCGCAAAGTACTTGGACAGCGCATCCTCAATCCGGTCAGTGACGTGGATACGCAGGGCATCTCCCACGTCGACATTTTTTCCCGAAATCCGCAGTGTCATGGGGACCTCTTTTCTAATTGGACCAAAGGTCGCCAGCCGAACAGACTGGCGTATGAAATGCGATGCATTCCATACCTATAGATATGGACCACTCGGCGCCTGAGCGCCATCCCCTTCACAAAAAGGCCCATAAGGCCGCCCGTATACGCATCTGACCGCCGGGTGTCAATCCGGAGGTCTCCGGTGTCTGCAGAACCATCACTTCAAGAGTTCAGTTTTTGATTGATCCGGGACACTGCCAGCATAGACAGTCTAAAATTTTCTATACTGAAACAGACACTTACCTGCGCGCCCGTTTTTCACGGCGCCGCTGCACGGACGACGGAATTTTCATTGCTTCCCGGTATTTCGCGACTGTGCGCCTCGCGATATCCACGCCCTCATCCTTCAGGATCTTCACAAGCGTGTCATCCGAAAGAATGTCATCAGGCGTCTCCGCGTCAATAAGCTGCCTCAATTTGTGGCGCACGGATTCCGCCGAATGGGCATCATTGCCCTCCGTCGCGGAGATCGCCGAGGAGAAGAAATACTTCAGCTCGAAGATCCCCCTCTGCGTCGCCATATACTTGTTCGACGTCACCCGGCTGATGGTGGATTCATGCATGCCGATGGCCTCGGCGATGGTCTTGAGATTAAGGGGCCTGAGATGCTCAATCCCATAAGTCAGGAACCCGTCCTGCTGACGCACGATTTCCGTCGCCACCTTCAGGATCGTCCGGGCACGCTGATCCAGGCTCTTCACCAGCCAGTTCGCCGTCTGCAGGCAATCGGTCAGATATTCCTTCTCGGCAGCATTGCGCGCCGTTTTGGTGATCCGGGAATAGTAGGTCTGGTTGACGAGAACCTTTGGCAAGGTGTCGCTGTTCAGCTCCACCGTCCAAGATCCATCGGGAGCCTTGCGCACGAGCACATCGGGCACGAGTGTCTGCACCGGGTTGCCGCCAAAACCGCTGCCTGGCTTGGGATCAAGCGCCTTGATCTCCGAGATCATCTCGGACAGGTCTTCATCATCAACGCCGCAAACCCGCTTCAGCGCCGCATAATCGTGGCGGGCAAGAAGCTCGATGTTTTCAAGCAGCTTTTCCATCGCCGGATCGAAACGGTTCCGGTCGATCAGCTGCAGTTTCAGGCACTCTGACAGACTGCGCGCAAAGACGCCGGAAGGCTCAAACGTCTGAAGAACGGCCAGAACAGATTCGATCCGTTCCAGCTCCGTTCCCAGCTGCTCAGCAGCCTCTTCAAGATCCAGATAGAGATAGCCGTTTTCGTCCAGCGAATTGATCAGATGAAGCGCGACAAGCTTGTCGGCAGGGTCGGACAGAACCAGATGCATCTGGTCCTCGAGCATCTGCACCAGCGACGTTTCCCCGGCCACAAAGGCTTCGAGGTTATAATCCTCGCTTACGCCTCCGGATGAAGAGCCGGAGAATGTGTCCGAGCCCTTCAACAAAGCAGGGTCTGGTCCGGCAGAAACACCAGGCTCATCCGGAAAGACGTTGCCGAGATCCGTATCCATACGGCTGGCAATGCCTTCGGCGCCCGTTTCCAGCTGGCTTTCCATCCAGTCACCGGCGCGCGGATCGTCCCGGGCATCGTCTACCCTTGGGCCGCCGTCATCCCCGCCCGTAATCTCGACTTCACTGCTGGCAGGGGCCTCGGCTTCGCTCTTTTCCAGAAGGGGATTGCGCTCGAGCTCGGTTTCCACATAGGCCACCAGATCGAGATTGGACAATTGCAACAGCTTGATCGCCTGCATCAGCTGCGGCGTCATGATCAGCGACTGGCTCTGCCGCATCTCGAGCTTGGTTGAAATTGCCATCTCGCCTTGTGGGCTCCCGCTTTATGGACTGGTCCGCTTTTTGCTTGCCCATTGTTTATAGAGTAATTGCGGGCTTGTCATCAAAGCGTAAATTGTTCGCCCAAATACAGACGGCGCACGTCTGGATTGGCGACAATGTCAGCGGGCAACCCTTCAGTCAGAACTTCGCCAGCCGCAATAATATAGGCCCGGTCGATGAGACCGAGCGTTTCGCGCACATTGTGATCGGTGATCAGAACGCCAATGCCGCGCTGGGTCAGATGACGCACCAGCTGCTGGATATCCCCAACCGCAATCGGGTCGATCCCTGCAAACGGCTCATCCAGCAGCATGAAGGAAGGCCGGCTGGCCAAGGCCCGGGCGATTTCCACACGGCGGCGTTCACCGCCTGACAGGGCAATGGACGGCGACTTGCGCAGATGGGTCAGGCCGAATTCTGCGAGCAGCTCATCCAGATCCTCGTTCCGGCGGCGGCGGTCCGGCTCGATCACCTCCAGAACGGCACGGATGTTCTCTTCGACCGTCAGCCCGCGGAAAATCGAGGCTTCCTGGGGCAGGTATCCGATCCCAAGCCGCGCGCGCCGGTACATGGGCAGGCGGGTGATATCAAAGCCATCCAGCGTGATCTGGCCCTGATCCGGACGGATCAAGCCGGTGATCATATAAAAAGTGGTCGTCTTGCCAGCGCCGTTCGGCCCCAGAAGCCCGACGGATTCTCCGGGACGGACTTCCAGGCTGACATATTTCACCACCTGGCGGCGACCATAGGTCTTGCCGATCCCTTCGACGACAAGCGCACCGGGCGCAGCTTCGGCCTGATGAGACTGCGCTTCACCTGCGCCTTTGTGTCCGAAGGGGAACAGTTTCACGTCATGCTTCCGCAAGTTCGCCAGCGCCCAGCGCCAGGGGATGGGAGAAAGCCGTCATGGCTCGGAGACGAAGCAGAACGCTACTTCTTGTTGAGGCTGTTCGGCTGAATGAGAACCTTGACCCGGCCGGAACTCGGCGCCTGAAGGTCGGCCTTGCCGGTCTTCAGGTTGACCGTCAGCTTGTTTCCGACGACCACGTTCGGCCCCTGGCTCAGCACCACTTCCTTGCCAGTCATCACCATGATTTCCTTGGTCATGTCGAAGCTGGCCTGATCACCAGTCGCGGTCTGATCCTTGGAGGAGATATAGACACTGCCAGAGGCTTCCAGACGGGAAATCTTCTGCTGCACATCACCGGCGGCAGATCCGTCGTAGAAGACCTTCAGGTGATCGGTCTTCATGCGGGTTTCGCCCTGGGACACAACGACACTGCCTGTGAAGGTCGCGCTGTTGCTCTTGTCTTCGACCTGCAGCTCGCTTGCCTCGATCTGGATCGGCTCCTTGTCGCTGGAGCCAAAGCCGGCAAAGGCGTTGGAGAAGGTCTGCGCCTGGCTGGCGGCGGCCAGACTGAGCAAGCAGAAGGTTCCGGCTATCGCGCTCTTGAGAAATCCACTCATCTACTCAGTTTCCTGTCTGCCGCCTACATGCCCCGGGCGCCGGGGAAGAGGGTCATCTTGATACCGTCCGTGAACCGGACGATCCCCTGCTTCTGGTCATAGGTCAACTGACCAGCATGAATATCGCCCTTTTCCGATTTGATCTCGACGGGCTGGGAGGTCTTCATCGCGCCAGAGCGCAGGTCCACCGTCACGTCGGCCAGATCGATCGTGTAGCCTTGGCTCCACGTCACCTGCAAGCCGTCATAGAGAAAAAGTGTTTCCGCACCGTTGTCGTAAGTGCCCCGGCTTGCCGTAATTTTGGCATCCTGCTCCGGATTGAGCACGATATTGGCCTGGATCGTCTCCAGATCGATGATCCGCGGATCACTCAGACGCTGGATCGCCCGGACGGCCGACACCTTGTAGGACCTCTCGCCATCGTGGCCGGACAGTTCAGGCCGGTCCATGACCAGGCCATCAGAACTGAAGCTGATGTTGCCGATGCCCAGGCTGTTCAGGAAATTGAACAGCACGACCATCCCGGCCATGCCGGCGAAGATCAGGACGCCGAGAAGCGGAAACAGCACGCGCAGCACCCGCACCCAGCGGCTGTGCCTGCGGGCGGCATACTGAGCACGGCGCTCCTCATGCGGTTTTCCCGCCGGGACCTTCTCCATGTCTGCCACATCCGCCGTCATGCTGCGTGCTGCCTGCCTTCGTCCTGGTTGTCTTACGTGTGGGCGAAGATATCGGTTTCTTCCCAGCCCATCAGATCAAGATCCGCGCGGGTGGGCAGGAAGTCGAAACACGCTTTCGCGAGATGGGTGCGCTCTTCCCGCGCCAGCATGAATTCCAGCCGTTCCTTCAGCTTGTGAAGATACAGAACATCAGAGGCCGCATAGATAAGCTGCGCCTCGCTGAGTGTTTCAGCGGCCCAGTCCGAGCTCTGCTGCTGCTTGGAGAGTTCAACGCCGAGAAGCTCGCGGGTGAGTTCCTTCAAGCCATGCCGGTCCGTATAGGTGCGCACCAGCTTGGAGGCGATCTTGGTGCACCAGACCGGCTTCACTTCAATGCCGAGATAGGCCTTGAGCACCGCCACATCAAAGCGCGCGAAATGAAAGATCTTCGGCTTGGAAATATCCGTGAAGAGCTTTTCGAGGTTCGGCGCAGACTTCTGGCCCCGCTGGATCTGCACCACATCCGCCGTGCCATCGCCGGGAGAGAGCTGCACAACACAAAGCCGGTCACGAACCGGATTGAGGCCAAGCGTCTCCGAATCGACCGCAACAGCCTCCGCAGTCTCATAGGCGGAAAGGTCCGGCAGGTCGTTCTTGTGGTATCGGATCGTCATGGCGTCGTAAGGCTCCTCGAAACGGCCTTGCGGCCAGCAGCGGTACCCGTTCGGGCAAAACAAAACCAGGCGCCCCGGCTTTTCGCCCGGCACGCCAGCAGCAGTCCATCAGTCAGGTAAAGGCTGGCAAGCGGATTGGCAAGGTTTTGCGAAACCCTGATGTCGTTCGGCTATAGCTCAGGGTCGATTCATTTGCGTGCTTGGTTTTTTATTCGCAAGCTGTATTCTACATTTATGCCAGTATAAGTGGGGAGCAAAACTGTTCTTCGGTTTTGTTGCGTTTATGTTTTTATCGACATTTTTAAGATTATTTATCCTAATATCACTTTTAACGCATACTTCAATTGCAAGATCAGAAGTATCATTTAGATCAAACAGAACCAACGACGGCCTCAGCTTTATAATTGTTTCCGGTCAATTTGAAAGTAACGATGATCTTTCCATATTTCATCACCTAGTTCAAACTCAACACCCAAAAGCAGTTAGCTTTAATAGCGAGGGAGGAAGTATAATAAAAGCAATGGAGCTTGGTCGCGCAATTCGTCAGTACGGCCTAAGCACACTTCAATTACGCATGCTGCAATGCGCCTCCGCATGCTCCTTGGCATTCATGGGGGGCGTTGAGAGAATTGCAGAGCCAGGTTCAATTGGCGTTCACAAATCCTCTTTCTCGCCAGACGTCAGCATATCAACGAGCGCTGCTGTATCTTTGGTGCAAGAATTAACAGCTGAAATTTTAGATTACATGTCAGAGATGGGTGTAAATCCTAAACTGATGCAGTTGGCCTTGAAAACAGAAGCTTATGATATTCGCTACTTGTCTGGTCAGGAAATGTCAGAATTCAATCTCACAACAGGAGCGAGACAAACATCAAAAACAAATAAGCCATCTGTTTTAACCCCGCAACCGCAACCAGAAACACCGTTTCCATCAACGCTCGAAAGAACTGTCGCACAATTTCCAATTGCTCGCACTGGAAGGATCCGACATCCAAAAGGCTCTGTTATGTTAAAGAGCTCACCAGACACCAAGTCCCCAGACCTTGCGATTCAGTTTAATGGCGACCCTGTTGAAATTTTAAGTACTAGTGACCGCTGGTATAAAGCCCGATCAGGCTCAAGTATTGGCTATCTTCATCATACTTGGGTCAGAGTAGACCAATTTGAGGCAACAAGCGGTCTTCAAAGGCTCATTCAAATAAAAAGCTTCGATAAAATTGACGAAGCATTGAATTTTTCTAAAAACTTCAACCTTCGATCCTCAGTGTTTGTCGTCACAAATGGATGGTACGCAGTAACACTTGAGGACTCATTTGATCGAGAAACCGCAATAGAAGTTACAAAAAAACTAAAATCTGTCGGTTCAATTCCGAAGGATAGCTTCATCACCTTTGGAAACACTTACATAAAGCGGATTTGTTGCAATTAGTATTGAAATCACCCAAGTCAGAAGATGTAAAATCGTACTTCGGACAAAACTCAACAAACTGAATTTGACCACAATAGACACAAACGAAAAAAGCCCCGGTGAACCGGAGCTTTTTTCATCTTATCGGACCTTGGTAGTAAGTCCGAAACAGTCATTTGGTGCCCAGGAGAGGACTCGAACCTCCACGCCGTTGCCAGCGCTAGCACCTGAAGCTAGTGCGTCTACCAATTCCGCCACCTGGGCTGTGACGGCGCTTTTAAGGATGGCTCAGGGACTTGTCAATCACTCCGGCAAAACAATTTTCAATCTTTCACAGGCAGCCTGTGCACAGCCCTTCACAGGGCCCCTGCAAAGGGCTAAGAGACTGAAGGAACGCGCGGCTTTGTGGCCGTGCAGGTTATCTACAGGACGCGACAAGGGGGCACCCGGCATGTCCACAGCTCTCAATGGAAAGCTCGTTACGGTCTTTGGCGGTTCAGGTTTCGTAGGCCGCCATGTGGTGCAGGCATTGGCCCGCCGCGGCTACCGGATCCGTGTGGCCGTGCGCCGCCCGGACCTGGCAACCCATCTTCAGCCGCTCGGCGCGCCGGGCCAGATCATGCCGGTTCAGGCGAACCTCCGCCACCGCTGGTCCGTTGACCGGGCGGTTGCCGGTGCGGATGCGGTGGTCAATGCGGTCGGTATTCTGGCACCGTCCGGTAAGAACAGCTTCGATGCGGTCCAAGCTTTCGGTCCGCGCGCAATCGCGGAAGCCGCCCGTGCCGCCGGTCTCAGCGCCATCACCCATATCTCCGCCATTGGCGCGAACGCCGAGTCGCCTTCTGCCTATGCAAGGTCCAAGGCCAAGGGCGAAGCTGCGGTTCTGGAGACCCTGCCGGACAGCGTCATCCTGCGCCCTTCCATCGTATTCGGCCCGGAAGACGACTTCTTCAACCGTTTCGCCAGCATGGCTCGAATCATGCCGGTGCTGCCCCTGATTGGCGGCGGTCATACACTGTTCCAGCCGGTCTACGTTTGTGACGTTGCCGAAGCCGTTGCCAAGGCCGTGGACGGCCAGCTCGCCGCCGGAACCGTCTATGAGCTGGGCGGCGCCCAGACCGTCAGCTTCCGCGAGTGCCTGGAACTGATCCTTGAGGTAACCCATCGCAAGCGCATCCTGGCGCCGCTGCCGTTTGAAGTGGCCGGTGTTCTGGCCAAGATCCTGCAAGTGCTGCCGGGTGCTCCGCTGACCACCGATCAGGTGGCGCTCTTGAAAAGCGACAATGTGGTCTCCGCAGAGGCCAAGGCTGCCGGGCACACGCTGGAAGGCATCGGCATCAAGCCAGTGACCCTGGCTGCCATCCTGCCCTCCTATCTGGACCGTTTCCGCGAACACGGCCAGTACGACGCGCACCGCGTGGCCTGAGCTAGCTGGCGAAAAGAACGAAAAAGGCGGCCACCGGGCCGCCTTTTCTGTATGTGCAGACTTGGTCCCGCCTCAGCGCTGCCGGGGGTTCCGCCGGGTTCCTTCCATCAGCTCGTAGCCGGCGGATGTCCGCCGCAGACCGATGTCCTGCAGGTCACGCTCACTCAGGCGCGCAAGCGACCTCATAGTGGCGCGTCTGCGGGCATAGGATTCGAGAGCCTTTCCCACAAAAAGAACCGCGTTGAAGAGAGGACGGAAAAAGCTGCCGGCTGTGGCTGTGCGCTCGTGGATCATCATCATTTTCTGCTCCCGCTGTTGTCCAAACCCGGGTCATCTCCCGGCTTGAAAACAGTTTCGCAAACCAATCCTGACAGCTGCGAGTCAGGTTTGATCGCGTTATGTTCTACAAAAAGAAAATCAGCTACGATTGCCGTCCCACCGCCTTCCGGAGCCCAACCGCATGAACCCGATTGAACGCGCCCTCGGCATTCTGCTGCTGCTGACCGGTGGAAAACTGGTGACCGCCACGACTTTGTCCGAGCGTTTCAATGTGTCACTCAGGACCATCTACCGGGATATCGATCGGCTCATTTCTCTTGGGGTTCCCGTCGATGCCGAACGGGGTGCGGAGGGGGGCTACAGACTATCTCAGGACTATCTTCAAGCCCCTGTGGCCCTAACCCGCAATGAAACGGCCGCTCTGCTGACTGCCCTGGCGCTCGTGAGAGGCATCCGCACCATCCCCTTGGCAACAGATCTCGACTCGGCTCAAAAGAAACTGGTAGCCACCTTGCCCAAGGCCGTTCATGCGCTGCTCGGTGAAGCGGAGCGCATTATTGGCATCGAACCCGTACCTGCAGATATCTTTCACTCCAATACCCGAGCAGAACCGACACCGCTTTGGCAGCAGGCCATAGACGGCTTCATGCAAGGCCTGCTCGAAAGCCGGAGAGTCCGCTTTCTTCACAACAACCCGGCAAGAGGCGAACCTCGCCCTCACGACGTTGAACCGCGTGGCATCCTGTATGACCGGGACCTCTGGTACATGGCCGGGTTTTGTGTCGACACACGGCAGGTCAAAGTTTACCGCGCGGATAGGGTGCGCGAGATGGAAGTAAGCGGCTTCCGCTTCCGGCAGGACAAGACATTCGCGATCGAGTCCCTGCTTGGGGGCGCTTGGCTGAAACAGGCCATGCGCAGGTGGGAAACGGAAAGCCCGATTGCCCGGATCCGGATCACGGCGGAACAGGCCGCCAAGCTGTCATCGGACTGGTACTACCGGCACGCGGTCTTAACCGCGGAGGAAAGCGGCAGTCTGATCATCGCCATCCCGGACACCGCCAGTTCCCGCATTCTGCCGCTGGTGCGCTGGCTCGGGCCGGGGGCTGAGCTCCTTGAGCCGGAACACATGCGGCAGGAGCTGGCAGAAGAATTAAAAAGCCTGGCCCAAACCCATGGCGGGCTGCCCCAGGCTTCCTGAAGCTTTACGTCAGCCCATCAGGTAGAGACCGGCAAAACCGGCGATACCGACCGCGATGCGCCAATAGGCAAAGGGCGCGAAGCCGTGGCGGGAGACGAAATTCAACAGCCCCTTGACCACGAACACGCCTGCAACGAAGGACGCCACGAAGCCGATGCCGATGATCATTGCGTCATCCCCGGACAGCACGTTCCGGTTCTTGAAGAGATCATAGGCAAAGGCGCCCGCCATGGTCGGCATGGCCAGAAAGAAGGAAAACTCCGCCGCCGAGCGCTTGTCCGTGCCCATCAAAAGAGCGCCGGCAATCGTGGAGCCCGACCGGGAAACACCGGGCACCATTGCCAGGCACTGGCAGAAGCCGATCTTCAGACAGAGGCTGAGCGGGTAATCCATCACGTTGGTGTAGCGCGGCTTGAGCGGCAGCCGGTCGATCCACAGCAGAATGATGCCCCCGATCAGCAGCGTCGAGCAGATGAGCTGCGGCGACTCAAACAGCACTTCCTTGATAAAGCCATGCGCCAGCACGCCGATCACCGCTGCTGGCAGAAAGGCAACCAGAATGCCGAACACAAAGCGGCGGCTGGCCGGGTCGGAGGGGAATGTGACCAAAAGGTTCCAGAGCCGGGCGAAATAGACCGACAGAATGGCGAGGATTGCTCCGAGCTGGATCAGAACCTCAAAGGTTTTGCCTTTGCTTTCAAATCCCAGGAAATGCCCTAGAAGCAGAATGTGACCGGTTGAGGATACCGGGATGAATTCGGTCAAGCCCTCGACAATGCCAAGGATCAGCGCATTTACGATCGTCTGTTCTTCCAATTGGTAGACCCTCATGTCTTCTGCTGGGGCATGCCGCTGGGAAAAGTTGTGCAAACGGTGGATATATTCAGATGGCGCGCAACATGGGGCTGCGCGTCAAGCGCTTGATAACCACCGTTCAGACATAATTTCCCGCTATCGGCAGCCGCGGTACTGCCCTAATTCCGTTCCGCACCTCGTACCCGTCAGGCCCAAACAAGCCCTTCATGCTTACGCTCTATCATCATCCCTTCTCGCCGTCTTCCAGGTTCGTACGCCTCATCTTGAGTGAATACGGTGCCAACTTTGATGACAAGCTGGTCAATCCCTGGGAACGGCCGCATGAGCTGCTGCTTCTGAATCCTGCCGGGACCGTTCCTGTTCTGGTGGAAAACGATGGGCCACCGATCTGCGGCGCCCTGACGATCATGGAGTACCTCGATGAAACCCGGGGCTACGCCATGGCCGACCGGCGTCTGATGCCCGATCATCCCGATGCGCGTGCGGAAACACGCCGGCTGGTCGACTGGGCCTTGGGCAAGTTCGATACGGAAGTCATCGGCCATCTGGTGCGTGAACGGATCTACAAGCAGACCATGCCGCGTTCCATCGGCGGCGGCGAACCGGATTCGGGCGCCCTGCGTGTCGCCCGTGCGAACATCCACCACCACATGAAATATTTCGGCTATCTTGTAGCTTCCCGCAGGTGGCTTGGCGGCGACCGGCTGACCTTTGCCGACTTCGCGCTGGCAGCGGAACTCTCCTGCGCTGACTATCTGGGCGAAGTGCCATGGGCGGAAGAGGACAACGTGAAGCACTGGTACGCCCGGGTGAAGTCCCGCCCGAGCATGCGTCCGCTGCTGGGCGAGAAGGTTCTCGGCCTTCCAGCCGCAACAACCTATGCGGATCTGGACTTCTGAGCGGACCAGACAAACAGGACAGGAAGACGGAAAAGCTGCTGCAGGCCCTTGCGGGCAAGGCCGCACAACTCGGCTTTGACGATCTCAAGATCACAGCCGCAGACAGCATTCCCCAGGCACCGGAGCGGCTAAAGCAGTTCGTGGACGCCGGATATCATGGCTCCATGGGCTGGATGGCAGAAACCCAGGAGCGGCGCGGCGACCCGCGCGTGCTCTGGCCGGAGGCCCGCTCCATTCTGCTGCTGGCGATGAACTACGGGCCGGACTGCGATCCGCTCTCCCATCTGGATCAGCCGGACCGCGCCGGTATTTCCGTCTATGCCCGCAACCGCGATTATCACGACGTCATCAAGGGTAAGCTGAAGGAACTGGCGAGCTTTCTCGTCTCGCGCGCTGGTGGGGATGTAAAGGTCTTCGTCGACACGGCCCCGGTGATGGAAAAGCCGCTTGCAGCGGCAGCCGGGCTTGGCTGGCAGGGTAAGCACACCAATCTTGTCTCCCGGAAGCTGGGATCCTGGTTCTTTCTGGGGTCGATTTTCACCACGCTGGATCTGGCGCCAGGCGGCGCAGAGCGAGACCATTGCGGTTCCTGCCGCTCCTGCCTGGACAGCTGCCCGACGGAAGCTTTCCCAGCGCCTTATCAGCTCGATGCAAGACGTTGCATTTCCTATCTCACCATCGAGCATGCAGGTCCTATACCGCTGGAGTTCCGGGCAAAGATGGGAAACCGGATCTATGGCTGCGACGATTGCCTGGCCGCCTGCCCCTGGAACAAATTCGCTGAAGTGGCGAGTGAGGCCAAGCTCAAGGCCCGCGAAGATCTGATATCACCCCGTCTCGCCGGCCTTCTGACGCTGGACGATCCGGCTTTCCGCACGCTGTTTTCCGGCTCTCCCATCAAGCGCATTGGCCGGAACAGGTTCATTCGCAATGTGCTGATTGCCGCCGGAAACTCCGGCGATCAAAAACTGCTGGCTGCAGTTTCGCCGCATCTGAACGACCCGGACCCGGTGGTTCGCGGAGCGGCCGTCTGGGCCGCAGCTCAAATCGCAGATCCTGCAACTTGGGCCGGGCTTGCCGGAGACTTTCTCCCAGGGGAAACGGATGACAGCGTTCTGACGGAGTGGGAACGCTGTCATCCAGCAGACAAAAGCTGAACCTCACGCCGTCAGGTGTGAAAAAGCGGCAACAACCTGATCATAGACCGGCCGTTTGAACGGCACGATCAGCGCGGGCAGAGCCGAGGCCTCTTCCCAGCGCCATTCGCCAAATTCCGGGCTGTGTCCATCCGGAGGGGTGAGGATATTGATCTCGCTCTCAGGCCCCTCAAAGCGCACCGCGTACCATTTCTGTGCCTGGCCCCGGTATTTGCCCTTGCGGATATCTGCCAGGATCTCGGGCGGATAATCGTAGGTCAGCCAGCCATCGGTTTCCCCAAGGACGGAAACGCTCTTCATCGAGGTTTCCTCATAAAGCTCACGCAATGCTGCGAGCTTCGGGTCCTCTTCCGGATCGATACCGCCCTGCGGCATCTGCCAGGCGAACTCGTAATCGGCAGCGCCGTTGCCATCATCCCGCTTGCCGACCCAGACCTTTCCCTGGCCGTTGATCACCATGATCCCCACACAAGGCCGATAGGGCAACCCATCAACCTCTGCCGGAAAGCCCGGCAGCCCCCCATTTCTCGTCACGATATCCTACCTGTCGATTGTCGAACTGACTGGAACCAGCAGCAGCCCGCGCTGCTCCAGGTCCTTTGACCAGATTTCAAGCTCCCGAACGGTGACGGGAAGGGCCGACCCAGCGGCGACTGCAATGCCCTTGGCCCGCGCAATGCTTTCCAGCTGCAACAGCTTCGTCTTGATTTCGTCCTCCCGCGGCATGGCATCAAGAACCACATCCACACCGCTGTAGGGTTCCTGAACCTCTTTGGCGACCTTCTCGGAGATGCTACGCGAAGAGGTGCCATTGTCCACGAACATGAGACCCCGGCTCTTGAGCGCCTCCAGAAGGGACTTCATGGCAGGTTCGGTGGAGGTGTAGCGCGCGCCCATCTGCGGGAACAGACCAACATAGTTGGTCATCCGGGTCATGATCCACGCAAGCCGGTCGAGCATTTCCGCCGGTTTCAGATTCACCAGAAGCGTTTGCGGGCCGGGATCATTGTCGGGAAAGTCAAAGGGCTCGAGAGGCAGCTGCAGAAGCAGTTCATGCCCCTTCGTGCGGGCCTTCTGCATCCACCGGTCCAGATCCGAACCGTAGGGCGAGAAAGCAAATGTCACTTCGTCCGGAAGGGCATCGAACGCATTCTGCGTCCCAGCGTCACTCAGACCCAGACCACTCACGATGATCGCGACCTTCGGTATGGACGCGAATTCATTCGCAAATGGGCGCGCATAAACGTCAAGCGGGCGCACGCCCTCCGAGCTGATCTTCGGCAGGAAACCATAGTCTGACCGCTCGCTGACCCTCGGATCCGGATTAATCAGCTGCGAGGCGGTCGGTGCGTTTCCGTCCGCATCCTTTTGCAGCTCATACCGGGGTCCAAGCGTCTGCTTGTCGTTTCTGGTCCGCATGCTGGGCCCGAGATCCCCACTGTCAGTCGGACGGATCTCAACGACTTCGATGTCCCGGGTGGCGAGACCTTCAACGGAGTTTTCGAGGGGAACAAGAGCAACAGGCTCACCGCCCAGCGGGTCGTCAACGACCCCGATCCAGATCAAGGCCGTTGTCGCGACAACACAAAGGATACCAGTGCCAATCAGGCCAAAGGGAAGCCGGAGAATCCGGCGCTTGCCCATACCTAACGGGGCCGTGAGATCATCGCTCGCCATGGCGTCCCTTGCGGCGTCCTGTCTGGAACAATAAACGGCTGCCGGCGGAGGTTATCTCTGCCGGCAGCCGGGCAATCAGTTTTTCATCACGGCCTTGTCGTCGCCGGACGGCGGGAAGGCGTTGTTGACCTGAACACCGCGCAGCAGGTCCAGGGCCAGTTTCAGCTGGACGTCATCCTTGGCATCAGCAGGAACATAGGCCTGGCTGCCGGAGGCTTCCTTGTCTTCGCCTTCCGCCTGAAGGTGCCCGCGCAGACCGGCTTCACCCTTGGTTTCCGCCCGGCCCTTCAGCTCATCCGGCAGAACCTGCAGGGCCTCGATATCCGGAACGATACCCTTGGCCTGAATGGAGGTGCCCGACGGGGTGTAGTAGCGGGCCGTGGTCAGGCGGATCGCACCGTTGGCACCCAGCGGAATGATCGTCTGGACGGAGCCCTTGCCGAAGGAGCGTGTGCCCAGAATGGTCGCGCGGCGGTGGTCCTGCAGCGCGCCGGAAACGATTTCGGATGCCGAAGCCGACCCGCCATTCACCAGAATGATCAGCGGCTTGCCATCAGACAAATCACCAGCACGCGCATTGTAGCGCTGGGTCTCATCCGCGTTGCGGCCACGGGTCGAAACGATTTCACCACGGTCCAGGAACGCATCGGAAACTGCGATCGCCTGATCCAGCAGACCGCCTGGGTTGTTGCGCAGATCCAGAATATAGCCCTTCAGCTTATCGTTGCCGATATCCTTGGAGATCTCGTCAATCGCCTGCTTCAGGCCGTCAAACGTCTGTTCGTTGAACTGGGTTATGCGGATGTAGCCGACATCGCCCTCTTCGCGCCAGCGGACGGAACGGATCTTGATGATGTCGCGGGTGATCGTGATATCGATCGGATCAGCGACGCCTTCACGGCGCACCGTGATCTTGATGTCCGTGTTGACCGGACCACGCATCTTTTCGACGGCCTCGTTAAGGGTCAGGCCCTGTACCTGTTCGCCGTCAATCATTGTGATCAGATCGCCGCCGAGAACACCGGCCTTCGCAGCAGGTGTATCGTCAATCGGAGTGACCACCTTGACCAGACCGTCTTCCATCGTGACCTCGATGCCGAGACCACCGAATTCACCGCGGGTTTGAACCTGCATGTCGCGGAAGCTCTTCGGAGACATGTAGGAGGAGTGCGGATCAAGAGACGAAAGCATGCCGTTGATGGCATTTTCGACGAGCTGTGCATCGTCCGGCACTTCAACATAGTCGGACCGGACGCGCTCGAACACGTCTCCGAACAGATTGAGCTGCCGGTAGGTGTCAGAAGCTGCCGCATTTGCCGCTGCGCTGATGTGGAAGGGTACCTGTGACAATGTGGTGACCGCAGTGGCACCCATCAGAGCGCCGACGAGCAGCAATGAAGCTTTCCGAATCATCCGCGAGCCTTTTCTTCTTCGATGCGCGCCCACCAGGGTGTGGGGTCTACCGCACTTCCGTCTTTTCGAAATTCAACATACAGGATCGGCTGGGTAGAACCCAGACCAATCGTGGAGGCGCTGGCCCACCGGGTAGCACCCATTACGCCAACCGGCTCACCGGCGAGCACAAATTGACCCAGCTCGGCGTCGATTCGGTCCATGCCAGCCAGAAGCACATGGTAACCGCCGCCCGTGTTCAGGATCAAGAGTTGCCCGAAGGAACGGAATGGCCCTGAATAAACCACCCATCCGTCAGCTGGCGAAGTAACTCTCGAACCCGCCCGTGTCGCAATCGACTGCCCTTCCGTCAGATTGCCGAAATCGTCGATCTGACCAAAGTCCTGAACCATGTCGCCGGACACTGGCCGTGGCAAACGGCCCTTCGCGTCGGCAAAGGCGATCGCAGGAGCCAGACGGCCAGGGTCGGCGAAAGGATCTCCCCCGCGTCCGCCACGTCCGGCATTGCGCTCAGCCTCCCGGGACTTTTCGGCTGCTTCCCGGGCACTTTTGATTTCTGTCTCCAGCTTGGCGATCAGATCTTTCAGAGAACCTGCCTTATTTGCCAGCTCCTCGGCCCGGCGCTTCTCCTTGTCCAGCTCGCCAGCTGTCTTTTCCCGCTCTTGCCGCTTTGCGCTCAGCAGCAGTTCCAGCCGGGATTTTTCCTCGGCCAGCCGCATCGCATCTCCGCCAAGCCGCTTTTTCTCGTCGGCAATGACCGATTTGAGGCGGCTGAGTTCCGTCAGATCCGCAGCCAGGGCCTCTGTCTCCACCCGGATCTCCGGCATGACCGCGTTCAACAGGATCGCACTGCGCACCGCAGCCAGCGCATCACTTGGCTGCACGGCGAGTGCTGGAGGCGGTCTCCGGCCAATTCTTTGCAGGGCCGCCAGAACCTCCGACAGAACACCCCGGCGGCTGTTCAAGGAAGCCCGGACCGAATCCTCGTTTTCGCCCAGCTTGAGAAGACGGCGCTCGGTATCGGTCAGCTTCGTCTCCAGTCCCTTGATCGTATCCGCCGTCCGCAAGATCCGGTTGTTCAGGCTTTCCCGGTCCCGGTCGATCGCGGCGATTTCCCGTTCAATTTCCTTCTGCCGGTCCGACGACACGTCAATGTCCCGGGACAGCGCCGAGAGCTCTTCTTCCCGCTGCGTCTTCCGGTCCAGCGCCTCCTGGATCGCCGGGTCTACCGCGGCCTCCACCTTGGTCTGATCTGCCTGCCCGATCTGGCTTTCCGTCGCCAGGGCTCCAGGCCCATTCACAACCGCGAACACCGTTATGGAGACACTTGCCAAGCTCAGCAGCCCCGTCAGGCACCGCTTTCCAGAAGCCCTCCGGAGTGCTCCCCCAGCACGTGTTTTTCCATGTCCAATGTTGCGAGCCACCATCAGGTTTCGATACCGGGACACCCTTTAAGGAAGTGTTTACCAAGACCCAAAGGTACCACGCCTGTTAAAGAACAGTCGGAGATTAGGTGGGGATTGAGGCGATAAACGGGCAGGTATCCAACGAAAACCGACTTTCGCAGATCAAGCCCGCGTGACAGAGGCGCCTGGCCCCTACTCACGATGATAAGGATGGCCTGACTGGATCGTCAGCGCCCTGTAAATCTGCTCGGCCAGCAGGATGCGGACGATCTGATGCGGCCATGTCATTGCGCCGAAAGCGATCTTGAGATCGGCCCGCGCCAGCAGCTGCTCCCCATGCCCGTCGGCCCCGCCAATAGCAAAGACCACATCCGGCACTCCATCATCTTTCCAGGCTTCAAGCCTGGCGCTGAAATCGGTGCTGGAGATGGATTTCCCGTGCTCGTCCAGAACCACCACACGGGCGTTTTGGGGTATAGCGGCCTCCAGAGCGGCGGCTTCCTCGGTCTTCCGGTCAGCCGCCCTTTGAGCGCGGCTTTCCGGCAGCTCCTGAAGGGCAACGGCTGTCACACCGAGTCCGCGCCCTGTCTTGCGGGCGCGATCCAGGTAGCGGTCGAACAACTCCTTGTCGGCGCCTGATTTCATCCGCCCGACGCAGGCAATCGTGAACCGCATGAATTCTCTTCCGGGCGGACACCCGGAACTCCAAAGGTCTGCCGGGCCGGATGAACCGGCCCGCGTCTATGCATCCAGTCCCTCAGCTGATCAGCTGGGGAGCGTCCTCGGGCTCAGGAGCCCACATCTTCTCGAGATTGTAGAAGGCGCGGACTTCGGGACGGAAGACGTGAACAATCACGTCACCGGCATCGATGAGCACCCAGTCACAAGTGGTCTCGCCTTCGATATTGGCATTTCCCGCGCCCGCGTCCTTCAGGTCGCGCAGCACATGGTCCGCTATCGCGCCCACATGACGGTGGGAGCGGCCAGACACGATCACCATGTGATCGGCCAATGAGGACTTCTTGCCAATGTCGAGGGTTACGATCTCTTCAGCCTTGGAATCGTCCAGGCTGGTCAGGATCGTTTCGAGCAGCTTCTCCGGAAGAATTTCACTTGCGGGAACCTGGATGTGAGCGGACTTTTCGGCCCCCTCGCTTTCAAAGGTCATGGTCAGAAGATTTGCCTTTCGCATTGCTTGCCCCGCCGGACGTATCCTGAGCGGAAGCAGTTTGACCCTTACCCCGGCTGCCTACCGTTGCAACCAAGGCTGAGAATAAGCCCGCGAACCTGTCCGTTTCAAGACACAGCCTGTTCGCAGGCCTTCAATTTCCGTTACTTCCTGCGTAGTTTTCGCAGGTTCGTCGAGGATGTGTCATCCAGTCTGGTTCTCAGGAAGACCCAGGCCGGAGGTTTCAAACCTGGTAATGTCACCGCATCCGTTTCATCGATTCGATGCCGTGCATAGACTCTCGCAAAGGGAGCCGACATCACCGATAAGGACGCTCCTGGCCGGTCCACTACCGCGATTGGAACGGCAGAGGCAATCGCTCTCCAGTTCTGCCAGCGATGGAACGTCGCCAGATTGTCCGCCCCCATGATCCAGACGAACTGGGCCCGGGGTCTGCGCGCCAGAATGCAGGCCAGGGTCTCCGCCGTGTAGGAGGTTCCCAGAACAGCCTCATGGCCGGTCACCCGCATGCCCGGATGATCTGAAAGGCGCTCGACAGTCCGGATCCGCTGTTCCTGCGGTTCCAGCTCCGAATGATCCTTCAAGGGATTGCCCGGCGAAACCAGCCACCAGACCTGATCCAGATCCAGCCGTTTCATGGCGGTTTCTGCCACCAGCCTGTGCCCGGAATGAGGCGGATTGAAAGACCCGCCGAACAACCCGATCCGGTTCCCCCGCTCCGCGTGGGGCAGCTTCAGCCAGTCAGGCAGGACATTGCTGAAAGCTCTGTCGCCTATCATGCCCGGGTCTGCCCTTCCCCGTGCACGCGGTATTTGAAGCTGGTCAGCTGCTCGACACCGACAGGCCCGCGTGCATGCATGCGGCCCGTCGCAATACCGATCTCCGCGCCCATGCCGAATTCACCACCATCAGCGAACTGAGTCGACGCATTGTGCAGTACGATGGCGGAATCCACCTTCTGGAAGAAGGTTTCAGCCGCCGCTTCATCCTCGGTCAGAATGCAGTCGGTGTGGTTTGACCCATAGGCCGCGATATGCTCGATGGCTGCGTCGAGCGAAGGAACCACTTTCACAGCCAGAATCTTGTCCAAATACTCGGTCGACCAGTCCTCTTCGGAGGCAGGAACCGCAGCCGCGCAAATTTCTTGCACACGGGCATCCCCGCGCACTTCACAGCCAGCACCCCGAAGGGCCGTCATGATGGCCGGAAGCTGGGTCTCTGCAACATCCTCATGAACCAGAAGCGTTTCGAGCGCCCCGCAGATGCCCGTGCGGCGCATCTTGGAGTTCAGGATCACGGCCAGAGCCTTCTCAGGATCGGCAGCCTTGTCGAGGAAGATATGCACCAGCCCTTCCAGATGCGCGAAGACAGGTACCCTGGCCTCGTCCTGCACACGGGCCACCAGGCTCTTGCCGCCCCGGGGCACGATCACATCCAGATTGCCATCAAGGCCCTTCAGCATCTCACCAACCGCAGCACGGTCGGCAACAGGAACCATCTGGATGGCGTCTTCCGGAAGACCGGCGGCCTTCAGCCCCTTCTGGAGAGCCCCATGAATGGCCTTGTTGGAGTGAAGCGTGTCCGAACCGCCACGAAGGACCACCGCATTGCCTGCCTTCAGACAAAG
Source organism: Roseibium litorale (assembly GCF_014842915.1). Lineage (GTDB taxonomy): Bacteria > Pseudomonadota > Alphaproteobacteria > Rhizobiales > Stappiaceae > Roseibium > Roseibium litorale. Next base: position 256,926 of record NZ_JACYXI010000007.1, read on the forward strand.
AGCACCCGCATCCGCAGTCACATTCGGACGGCTTTCATAGATTACGCCGATGACGCCTAGCGGCGTACGCACCCGCTCGATCTTGAGGCCGTTCGGGCGGTCCCAGGCCGCAATGACGCCGCCGACCGGATCGGGGAGCTTGACGATTTCTTCCAGAGCGCGGGCAATGGCTTCGATCCGCTCAGCGGTCAGGGTGCCGCGGTCCAAGAAGGACGCAGTCTGGCCGTTAGCCTTCATGGCAGCGACATCCAGTTCGTTGCCCTTCAGGATCTCCGGCGTTGCGGCGCGGACAGCCTTTGCCATTTCGGCAAGGGCCTTGTTCTTGGCTTCGGTTGAGGCAATCGCAAGCTGCCGGCCTGCAGCCCGGGCGCGGCGCCCGATCTCTGCCATCACAGTCTTGATATCGCTCGTCTCAACCTTGTCCAACATCTCTTCCACCCTTCATGGCAAACTCTGCTGCCGTTTCATCCGCCGCCTTCCAGCGGTTTTCCGGTCAGTGTCCGCTTCCGCGCAACCCTCAGGCTCTGTCCGGCAGAATGCCGTCATCCAGAACCAGATCGTCGCGGTGGATCATCTCCGCACGACCAGGATAGCCGACGATTGCCTCAATCTCCCGGCTGTTGCGCCCGGCGATCATCCGCGCCTCATCGTGATCATAGGCGACAAGCCCACGACCGATAGCGCGCCCGTCAGGCCCGGCCAGCCTAACCGCATCCCCGCGGCTGAAATCACCGCTGACATCCGTCACACCCGCAGGCAGAAGGCTCTTTCCAGACAAAAGCGCTTTGAGCGCTCCCGTATCCAGTTTGATCTCACCGCGCGGAACCAGATGCCCGCCGATCCAGGCCTTGCGTGCGCTGGCGGGCGTTGCGACAGACGGGAACCACGTGCAGCGCGCGCCCTCTTCCAGGGCCTTCAACGGATGCAGCGTCTTGCCGGAGGTGATCACCATGGAGGTTCCCGCCGCCGTCGCGATCTTGGCTGCATCCACCTTGGTCTTCATGCCGCCGCGTGAAAGCTCCGATCCGGCACTTCCGGCCATAGCCTCGATCTCCGGTGTGATCCGGAGAATTTCCGGCAGGAAGACTGCATCCGGATTGGTCTGGGGCGGTGCGGTATACATGCCGTCGATATCGGACAAGAGCACCAGGCAATCGGCGCTGACCATGGTGGCGACGCGTGCCGCCAGCCGGTCATTGTCGCCATAGCGGATCTCTGATGTCGCGACCGTGTCATTCTCGTTGATGATCGGCACGGCGCCGAGCTTCAGCAAAGTGTTGATCGTCTCGCGCGCATTCAGATAGCGGCGGCGCTGTTCCGTATCGCCCAGGGTCAGCAGGATCTGGCCAGCCTTGCGGCCATAACTGCCAAGAGCTTCGGCATAGGCCTTGGCCAGTTCGATCTGACCGGCAGAAGCGGCCGCCTGGCTTTCCTCAAGCTTCAGCGGGCCGCTGGGCAAGCCGAGAATACCGCGGCCAAGCGCGATCGAGCCGGAGGAGACGACCATCACCTCCGCTCCGCCTTCGGCAAGCGCCACAAGATCCGCGACCACGGCGTTCAGCCAGTCGCGCTTGAGCTGACCGCGCTCCACCAGAAGGGCAGAGCCGATCTTGACCACAATCCGGTTGTGGCCGGACAGACGATGACGCGATGCCATCAGGGATGCCACCCCTCCTCGGGCTTGGACGGCACCTGATTGGCCTCGTCCTGCTTGTCTTTATCAATCGCTCTCAGGATCATCCGCAGGGCCCGGTCGACATTGAGACCGCTTGCGGAGGAGAGAATAAGAGGTTTCTGGCCGCAGGCAGCTTCCAGCGATGCGGAGCGCTCTTCGATCATCTCGTCGGTCAGCGCATCACACTTAGACAGAGCCACAATTTCCGGCTTGTCCGCCAGCCCGTTGCCATAGGCTTCCAGCTCACCGCGCACAACTTCATAAGCCTCTGCCGGATCTTCAACGCCAGAGCCATCCACCAGATGGAGCAGCACACGGGTGCGCTCCACGTGGCCTAGGAACCGGTCGCCGAGACCCGTGCCTTCATGAGCGCCTTCGATCAGGCCCGGAATATCCGCAATCGCAAAGCTGCGCGTGTCGATCTGCACGATGCCGAGGTTCGGATGGAGAGTGGTGAAGGGATAGTCGGCGATCTTCGGCTTGGCCGCAGAAACGGCCGCCAGGAACGTGGACTTGCCTGCATTGGGCAACCCGACGAGACCTGCGTCCGCAATCAGCTTCAACCGCAGCCAGATCCACTTTTCCTGTCCCTCAAGGCCTGGATTGGCCCGGCGCGGCGCCTGGTTGACCGAGGATTTGAAGTGAGCATTCCCAAAACCGCCGTTGCCGCCCTTGAGCAGCAGGACCTTCTGACCGACTTCGGTCAGATCCGCGATCAGCGTTTCGTTGTCTTCTTCCAGGATCTGGGTTCCGACCGGCACTTTCAGGGTCACATCCTCCCCGTTAGCGCCCGCACGGTTCTTGCCCATGCCGTGGATGCCGGTGCTTGCCTTGAAGTGCTGCTGATAGCGGTAATCGATCAGAGTGTTCAATCCATCGACGCACTCAACCCAGACGTCACCGCCCCGGCCGCCATCGCCGCCGTCGGGTCCGCCATATTCGATGAATTTCTCGCGCCGGAAGGACACGCTGCCAGCGCCGCCATTGCCGGAGCGCACATAGATCTTGGCCTGATCAAGGAATTTCATTTTCTTGTCTTTCCGTCCGTTCCGTTCGTCAGACCGATACCGTCTTCAAAAAAGTGTCTCGTGTCAGCACTAGGCTTGTTGCAGGCAGATCTTCCGCGCCCCGCGCCAGACTTTGCGACACAGTGTCCCGCTCATCGGAAAAACCAAGTTTGCGCATGACATTCAAGGACGCAGCATTCTCATTAAATGCCCGTCCGGCGATTTCCGTCACCTGCGTCGTACCGAAAAGCCATGACAGAACTGACCGGCACGCCTCGCTCATATATCCCTTGCCCCAATAGGCACGGCCCAGCCAATAGCCTAAAACAGGGGCCGCGGGCAACTTTCCTAGCGATACCACTCCAATCACGCCCTCGCCCGCGTCGATCGCAAAAGCAACCGGAGCATTCCCGGCCTCCTCATTCACCCTTGCCAACCACTCTTGTCCATCTGCCAGAGTGTAAGGATAGGGCACCACCGAAAGCATCTTCGACACCTCATAATCGCCGATGAGCTCGACAAGCCGGGGCAAATCCGCCTCGATCTGAGGCCGCAGGATCAAGCGGTCCGTCTTCAACACTGGCAAAGTCATGCCGCAACCTTCCCAGCCTCATAAGCCGCCCGGTCCAGCCGCACCACGATACTGGTGACCTTACGGTCCAGTGGCTTCGAAAACCGCACATCCTTGCCTGCGGGCGTGAACCCGTGCTTGCGCAGCAGGGCCCGCGAGGCGGAATTGTCCTCATAGGCACGCGCCGCTATGGCCGGGCAATCGCGGGTCCGGAACGCCCAATCCAGCACAGCTTCAAGCGCCTCGGACGCATACCCGAAACCATGGAATGCCCGCCCGATCCAGTAACCGACGGACGGGCACCCCGCCTGCTCTCCATCTAGATCGCCAGGCGCAGCCAGCTCGATGGCACCGATGAAAACACCACCAAGGGTTATGGCAAAGGCCGCGGATCCCGCCGGAGAGCCGGACAGAACCTTTTCGACATAGGCCTCCGCCTCGCCTTCTTCATAGGGCCAGGACGGACCGGTGAGCCACCGGACGATCTCGAAATCCCGGTTGCCAAGCGCCGCGATGCTTTCCGCGTCGCTTCGCTCAAATGGGCGCAAAACCAATCGTCGCGTCATCAAGCTGGGCTGAGCCATCACGACCTCCCCCACTGCTTCAGCGAAGACCAGACAGTCCGGTCCAGCAGGTACCGTTCGATCGGAACCGAACCGCCGGCACCGATGGAGCGGATCATGGACTGATCCCGGTACTGGAAACCGGACTTGATCAGCACCCTGCGCGAGGCTGGGTTGGTGACCCGGCAAGCCGCGGTCAACTCCCGCATCGTACCATAGGTGAAGGCGTGGTCGACCAGCGCATGCACTGCTTCCGTCGCCAGGCCATTGCCCCAGAAGGGTTCGCCCAGCCAGTACCCAACGTGAACCGGGCACTCCGGTTCGACCGTTGCATAACGGGCGACACCGATGAGCCGGCCGGTCGACTTCATCCGGATGGCAAAGGTCGCGTTGTTGCCCCGGGCAGCTTCCGCCCGCGCAATCAAGGCCTTGGCATCGTTAAGAGAAAACGGATGCGGCATGGTCGAGAGATTTGCCGCAATGTGACGGTTGTTGGCGAGAAATACGATGTCGGCCAGATCGTCCGTACGCGGCACATCCAGCCGGATCCGGAGGCTTTCCTGCGGCAGGGGGGCCGCACCACGACAACTCTCGTCTAAGAAACTCTCACTTTCGACAACCATGTTCATGCTCCAGTCAAGAAAAAAGAAAAGGGGAGATGGCGACCCATCTCCCCTGTCATTTTCTTGACCGGTTCATCCACGTGAACCGCCGGGGCTATGGGGCGCCGGCGGTTTGGATGACACGTCGGCTTTACTCCGCTGCTTCCGCTACCGGAAGCACGTTGATGAAAGTTCGGTTGTTGGCTTTGGCCTGGAACTCTACCTTGCCTTCGACGGTTGCGAAGATGGTGTGGTCCTTGCCCATGCCAACGCCCGTGCCTGGATGCCAGGTGGTGCCGCGCTGACGCGCAATGATGTTGCCCGGAATCACGGCTTCGCCGCCGAACTTCTTGATGCCGAGACGGCGGCCCGCGGAATCGCGGCCGTTACGCGACGAACCGCCTGCTTTTTTATGTGCCATGACGAAACTCCTCGTCTTTGCTGTTCAGTTGAGACCCAAGTGGCGGCGGTTATTCGCCAGCAGCTTCTTCGGTCTGTGCCTTCTTCGTTGCGCGCTTCTTGGCAGCCGGCTTTGCGCCTGCAGCCAGGATGTCGGTGATCTTCACAAGCGTGTAGGCCTGACGATGACCGTTGCGGCGGCGCGAGTTCTGGCGGCGGCGCTTCTTGAAAATGATGATCTTGCGGGTACGGGCCTGGTCGACAACTTCTGCAGTCACAGAAGCGCCTTCAACAAGCGGTGCACCAACAGTGGTGTCTGCGCCTTCGCCGATCATGAGCACTTCATCAAACGTGATGGTGCTGCCTGCTTCGGCATCCAGCTTTTCGACCTTCAGGAGGTCATTTGCGGCGACGGTGTACTGCTTACCGCCGGTCTTGATCACTGCGAACATGTCTCGCACGTCCTTCTTTTCGTTCTTCACCACGCTGTGCCGCTGCATTCATGCAGTCATGCCAGCGCTGTTCCAGCTGCCGATCGGCGCCCGCAAACCGTTGATACGGAAAGTGGATCTTTGCGGCGGAAGATCTTGAACCCGGTTGAAACCGGAGATCTGCCCGTCAGGCCTTGGACAGGAAGAAAGGGCAGACTCAGGGTCGATCCTGCCTTTTCAAGCTCGCGCAATATAGACAAGGAACCGGGCGAGTCAACGCGTAACCGCAGCTGAAATGCGGGTTTCTTGTCCCTTTTTGAGGGGCAATTGCCCGAACCGGCGCTTCCCCGCCTCCCGGCAGCCTGCTCCCAACCCGCAGGAGTGCGGTTTCCGGCTGATCAGAAGCCCTTGATTCCAGGCTTTTCCCCCGGCTTTATGGCGGCTCACAAAAAAACGGCAGAAACAGCAAAGCTGCCTCTTGCGGGTACCCTGCACCTTGTCTATGTTCCGCGCCACTTGAGACCCGTTTGTCGACAAGTACCGCGGAGAGGTGCCGGAGTGGTTGAACGGGGCGGTCTCGAAAACCGTTGAGCGCGCAAGCGTTCCGAGGGTTCGAATCCCTCTCTCTCCGCCATTTTCTATCATTTCCCTATTTTTTGCGTGCCCGCTGTCCGAATGCCGTGTCGTGACCGGCCGGTTTCTTGGAAAGCTCCTTTATGCTGCCGCATGGCCTGCCCTGAAGATTGGTCAGATGGCACCCGGCGTCCTTTCGGTTCCGTGGCCAAAATGATAACTGCGATCAAGGCAGACACTTCCGGCGGCGCAGGCAATGAAATTCGAGAAATTCTTCATCCCCTCAGCTGAGCCTGGTGCTCGATTGGAGATCGTTGCCGCGAAGCCCGCTTGCGAAGGTCCGTTTCCGACCATTGTCTTCAACCATGGTTCGACCGGTAGGGGGCAGAATAAATCCCTTTACTCACGAACAGTGGCTCCTGCGGTTGTCGCAACCTACTTCGTCGAGCGGGGCTGGATGGCCCTGTTCCCCCAACGGCGGGGCAGAGGAAAATCCGGCGGAGCATATGGCGAGGGTCTTAGCCCTGATGGCTCCGGCTATTCCTGCGACCCGAAGATCGCAATTGCCGGTTTCGAGCGGGCCGTTGAAGACATTGAGGCCGTAGCCGGCCATCTGCGTGACCGGTCTGACGTAGACCTGGAAAAACTCGTCATCGGCGGCGTCTCACGCGGAGGTATTCTGGCCATCGCTTATGCCGGAATGCGGCCAAAGACCTTCTGCGGTTCCATCAACTTCAACGGGGGATGGCTGGGGAGAGGCTGTCCGTCACATGAACGGGTCAACCCGCTGCTTTTCGAGCGCGGAGCATCAGCAGACGTTCCCAGCCTCTGGCTGCATGGCAAGTCCGACCAATACTACAGCCTTGCGCATTGCAGGGGGAACTTCGACAGGTTCCAGACCGCAGGTGGACAGGGACAGTTTGTGGCCGCCGCCATGGGCCATGCCTTGATGTTCAAGCCGGCGCTTTGGGCCGGGCACGTCGACCAGTACCTAAAAGATATGACCGGCTGAGGCGCGTTGACCTGGTGATAGCCAGCGCGCATGACCGATAGAAAAACAGCATTGAAAATGCTTCCCTTTCCGGCTGGTTTGGCCGTCCACCCTATTGTTGGGAAAGGACGCGCTGATATCATCGGAAGCTGAAAAACCAGCTTTACGGACAAGAGCATGAAGATTTTCATATCCGTCGATATCGAAGGCGTTGCGGGCGTCATGGAAGGCCTTCAGGGCAAGCGCGGCAACCCGGAATATGAGGTTGCCCGGCGGCTGATGACCGGGGAAGCCAACGCCGCCATCCGCGGTGCCTTTGCGGGCGGAGCCACAAGCGTTACCGTTGCAGACTCCCATGGTCCCATGCGCAACATCATCGCAGAGGATCTAGATCCCCGTGCCCGCCTGGTTGCCGGAAAACCCCGCCCCCTGACCATGACCGACGGGCTTACGGAGGAGTATGCGGGAACGGTTCTGATCGGCTATCACGCTGCCGCGGATAATTACGGCACACTGTCCCACACGATCAGTGGCCTTGCCTTCCGGCGCATCGAAATGAACGGCCTTCTTACGGGTGAACCCACTCTGTTCGCCGGCTATGCGGCGTCCATCGGTGTGCCCTTGCTCGCGGTCAGCGGCGATGACCGGCTGGCAGGCGAAATCGAACAACAGTTTCCCTCCGCACGGCGCATCACCGTCAAGCGGGCCATTGGGGCAAGCGCGACCGACAGCCTGTCTCCGGCAGAGTCCCGCAAGCTGATCGAGGCGGAGGTGAAGGCCGCCGTCGCCAACGCCAAAAGCGCACCGGTCGAAGCCCCCTGCTCCGCGCCGTTTTCCATGCGGGTGCAGTTCCACCACCAGATCCAGACGGACGCAGTTTCCTTCCTGCCCTTCGTCACCCGCACCGGCCCGCGCGAAATCACCTTCCCCGCGGCAACGAATGGCGAAGCCATCGGCTGCCTGGCCGCAATGGCCCTGATCGCAGGCGCCGTGCTCTGAGCCTTTCGCACAGACCAAAAAAACAGGGCCATTGACGGCCGCCTCCGGCGCTTCGTCAATGGCCCGTCATTTTCCAGCGGCGTGCGGAGACGCCAAGGCTCGATCAGGTATCGTTCAACTTGGGATCGAGCGCATCGCGCAATCCATCCCCCAGAATGTTGAAGCACAATACGGTGAGGAAGATGGCAAGACCGGGAAAGAAGGTCAGATGCCAGGCTCCCGCCAGCAGATATTCCCGCCCTGCCGACAGCATCGCGCCCCACTCCGCCGTGGAGGGATCAACGCCCAGCCCCATGAAGCTCAGGCTGGCCGCCGTCAGGATCGACGAGCCGATGCGCATGGTGAAATACACGATGACGCTGCCCATGGTGCCCGGCAGGATATGGCGGAACATGATGATCCGGTCGGAAGCCCCGGCTGCCCGCGCAGCTTCCACATAGGTGCTCTGCTTCAGCGACAGCGTTCCCCCGCGCACGATCCGGGCAAAAGCCGGCACCGAGAAGGTGGCCACGGCGATGATCACATTTTCCAGGCCAGGCCCAAGAATGGCAATGATGCCTATGGCCAGAAGAATGCCCGGAAAGGCGAAGAGCACGTCCGAAATGCGCATGATCACCGCGTCGACCCAGCCGCCGTAATAGCCGGCGAAAAGGCCAAGAACCACGCCGATGATGGCACCGGCGGAAACGGAGACGAAGCCGATATAAAGTGAAAGCTTCGCGCCGAAGAGAAGGCGGGCGAGAATATCGCGTCCGAATTCATCGGTACCGGCCCAGTGCAGAAGGCTCGACCCCATCAGGGTGTTTTCATAGTCATACGTATCGGGGCCAAAAGGCAGGTACAGCGGTGCGGCAAAGGCCGCCAGCAGCATCAAGGCCGGGATCGCGGCGGCCACGAGCGCGAGTTTCTCCCGCGACATGCGGCGCCAGAATTCCCCAAGAGGCGTCTTGAACTTGGGCTTGTCTGCAACAGCGGCAGCGGTTTCAATGGATTGGGTCATCTTCAACCGGCCTTACTTGTAACGGATCGCGGGATTGATGAAGCCGTAAAGAACGTCGGCAACCAGATTGATCAGCAGGAACTCAAACGAGAACAGCATGAGTTCGGCCTGAATGACCGCGTAGTCCCGCACATAGATCGCTTCCACAAGAACCGAGCCCAGACCAGGCCAGCGGAACACCCGCTCGATGACGATGGACCCGCCGAGCAGAAATCCGAACTGCAGGCCGATCATGGTCACGATCGGGATCAGCGCGTTGCGCAGAGCATGTTTCCAGATAACGATCCGCGCGGAGAGACCCTTGGCACGCGCGGTGCGGATATAGTCTTCGCGCACGACTTCGATCAAGGCGGAGCGGGTAAAGCGGGCCATCACGGCGGCAACCGTGGTGCCCAGCGTGATGGACGGCAAGATCAGGTCCGATGCCGTCTCAAAACCGCTGGTACCAAGCCATTTCAGTTTCAGTGAGAACAGCTGCATCAGCAGGATGCCGAGCCAGAAATTGGGCATCGAAATGCCCGACACCGCAACCACCATGCCGAGCCGGTCCGCCGCCTTGCCGTGGCGGGTGGCGGAAAAGACGCCGATGAACAGTCCGGCAACCAGCGACCAGGCAAGTGCACAAAACGACAGCCAGAAGGTCGGCATGAAGGCGCGGGCAAGCATGTCGTAGACCGGCTCGCCCGTCCGCAGCGAATTGCCCAGATTGAACGTGACCAGGTTTTTCAGAAAAGTGAAATACTGCAGCAGCAGGCCATCGTTCAGGCCAAGCCTTTGGCGCAGAGCCTCAACATCGGCGAGGGTTGCGTCTTCACCTGCCATGATCCGGGCCGGATCACCCGGCAGGGCATGGACGAAACCGAACACGAAAATCGAGATGATCACCAGAACGGGGATCATCGCCATCAGCCGCCGAAGGAAGTAATTTGCCATCAATCAGGTTCCAAAGCCTGGTCCGGCGGGGCGTGCCCGCCGGACCCTTGCTGAAAGGTTATTTCAGTTCTGCGTCGCTATAGACCATGGTGCCGTCCGGCATCGGGTAGACACCTTCAAGATTGGCATCCGCCCCGGCCAGCTTGCTGTCGGTGGCAAGCCAGATAACCGGCATATCTTCCCAGATGCGCTTCTGGGCATCGGCATAGGCCTCGCCACGCACTTCAGGATCGGCCGAGCTCAGGCCCGTGGCGATATCCGCATCGACTTCCGGATTGGAATAGAAGGCCATGTTGTAGATCTTCGGGATCCAGCCTTCCGTGCCATAGACCGGACGCAGGTGCCAGTCGGCATCCCCGGTAGAAGGTGACCAGCCACCGATGGCCAGACCAAAGGCCTGGTCTTCCGGCTTGGTGGTGCCGAACAGTTTTTCTGTCCGCAGTGCCGGTTCCATCGGGTAGATCGTCACGTCGACATTGATCTGCGCAAGCATCTGCTTGAGCATTTGCAGCATACGGGTTTCCTGAGTGGTGTTGCGGCCCCAGGCTTCGATCTTGAAGCCATTTTCGTAACCCGCTTCCTTCATCAGCTGCTTCGCCTTTTCCAGATCATAGGAATAAGGCTTCTGCGCCGAATAAAACGCGGTGTTCGGAGCGAGCGGAGAATCCGGAACGATGCCGTGGCCGGAGAAGACCACCTGGATCATTGCCTTCTTGTTGATGGCGAGGTTGAAGGCTTCGCGCACCCGCGGGTCCTTGAACTCCGGCTTGAACATGTTCATGCCTGCGGTCCAGACGGTGATGCCCGGCACTTCGAGAACCTTGAAGGTCTCGTCGGCAGCAACGGACTTGACCAGTTCCGGAGACATGTTGTCGACATACTGAACTTCGCCGGCCTTGAGCATGGCAACGGCGGTGGCCGCTTCCTTGACCTTCAGGAAAGTAACGCCATCAACCTTCGGCCAGCCCTTCTTCCAGTAACCATCGAATTTTTCGACCACCAGCTTCTCACCGGGGATCCATTCCTTGAACTTGAACGGACCGGTGCCGACCGGATGCTTGCTGACGTCCTTGCCGTATTCCTTCAGGGCCGCCGGGCTTTCGATAACGATGCTCGGGTGCGCGAGCGTTGCCAGCATCGCGCCAAAAGGTTTGGAGAGGTCGATGCGGACAGTATAATCGTCCAGCACCTCGGTGGAGGAGATGATGCGCATCATGCCGTTGCGCTTGAGTCCCTGCGACTGATCCGCCAGCCGGTCCATGTTCACTTTGACCGCCTCGGCGTTGAAGGGCGTGCCGTCGTGGAACATCACGTCCTTGCGCAGATGGAAGGTGAACTGGGTGGCGTTGCCGTTAACTTCCCAGCTCGTTGCCAGTACCGGAACAAGCTTCATGTCCTTGTCGAAGCCGATCAGGCGCTCAAGGATTCCCGAAGAAACCGAGGAAACGGCATTGCGCGTGCTGTCATGTGGATCGAGCGTGTCGACCGTCGCATCCATGGCGATGTTGAGCGAGGCGGCGACGGCCATCACAGGGGTCAGGGCAGTGCTGAGGATCAGCGCCCCGCCAAAAGCTATCTTCTTGATAAGATTCATTAAATTCTCCTTCTGAAAGGTTATTGCGCCTTTACCGGCTTCTTCTTCTCGTTATTCGCATGCTGCGAAATGAGCGTCGTGCACCTGCTCGAACCTGACCGGCGGCGGCACGTCACCAATGGCCCGCACCGGGCTTGGGATCTCGCCGGTGATAAGCGGCCTGTCGCGGTCACGCAGACCCGGATCGGGAATGGGAACCGCCGACATGAGCCGCTTGGTGTAACTGTGATGAGGATTTTCGAAGACCCGGAAACGTGGACCGTGTTCGACGATCTGCCCTAGATACATCACCGCGACCCGGTGGCTGATCCGTTCAACCACCGCCATGTCGTGCGAGATGAACAGATAGGAAATGCCGAAGCGGCGCTGCAGATCGATCATCAGATTGATGACCTGCGCCTGTACGGACACGTCCAGAGCGGAAACCGCCTCATCGGCGATAATTAGCTTTGGATTGGTCGAAAGTGCCCGGGCAATCGCGATGCGCTGGCGCTGTCCGCCTGAGAAGGCATGCGGATAGCGGTGAACATGATCGGCACTCAGACCCACCTGTTCCAGCAGCCAGACGGCACGGTCCATGGCGTTGGCCTTAGTCTCGATGCCATGGATGAGCATCGGTTCGCAGATAGAAAAGCCGACCGTCAAGCGTGGATTGAGCGAGGCGTAGGGATCCTGAAAGATGAACTGGACCTCCCGGCGCAGCCGCCGCAGGTCACCAGCCGCCAGTTCCGACATATTTGCATTATTGAACGTGAAGGACTGATATTGCGCATCGACCAGTTTGAGCAGTGAACGGCCCGTCGTTGATTTTCCGCAACCTGATTCACCGACCATCGCCAGCGTCTCGCCAGGCCAGATGTCGAGATCGATGTTCTCAACCGCGTGAACCCGCGACTTCACCCGCCCGAACAGCCCCTCGGGAATATCGAACCGTGTGGTGAGACCGCGGACGGACAGCAGCGGCGGGGTACCATAATCAACCGGACGCGGCGGAACGGCTTCCTCCACCTCCTGCACGCTTGCGCCATAGGCCAGCCGGTCAAAAGGCGCTGGGGCGGTGGTGCCCGTCATGGCGCCCAGTCGCGGCACGGCATTGAGAAGCGCCTGGGTATAGGCATGCTGCGGGGCAGCAAAGATCGTCTCGACAGGCCCTTCTTCCACTTTTTCGCCGCGGTACATGACCACCACACGGTCGGCAACTTCCGCGACCACGCCCATGTCATGGGTGATGAAAAGCACCGACATACCGGTCTTTTTCTGCAGGTCGCGGATCAGCCGGAGGATCTGCGCCTGGATCGTCACATCGAGCGCGGTGGTCGGTTCGTCAGCAATCAGAAGCTGCGGCCGGCAGCAGAGGGCCAGCGCGATCATCACCCGCTGGCGCATGCCACCCGAAAGCTGATGGGGATAGCGCTTCATGATCGCGCGCGCATTCGGGATGCGCACGGTTTCAAGCATTTCAAAGGCGATTTCGGCGGCTTCGCGATGGCTCTTGTCCTGGTGAGTGACAATGGCCTCGATAATTTGCTCGCCGATCAAAAGCACTGGATTGAGAGACGTCATCGGCTCCTGGAAGATCATGGCGATCTCGTTGCCGCGAATGTCGCGCGCTTCTTCCTCGCTCAGAGCTTCCAGGGCGATCTTCGTGCCGTCACGCCGCTGGAAGCGGAGCGAACCACCAGCAATGCGCCCGCCGCCAAATTCGACCAGCCGCATGATGGACAGGGCGCTGACGGATTTACCGGATCCGGATTCTCCAACGATGGCCACAGTCTCACCACGGCCGATCCGCAGATCGAGACCACGCACCGCGGCAAATGGGGTAGCGCCCTGACCGAAGGTGATATCGAGCCCATCGACATCCAAAAGGATACCGTCGTCCGCTGCAGTGCAGTGTCCGCCTGTCGTCATTCCGTCTATTCCCCTGAGGTGCTGCCTTGGGAGTGCGCACCGCTTGCGTTGTGCGCATGAAAGCCCCCAGGCCGCCACTTGTCCAAGGCGTATTAGGCATGTCGTATGCAGAGTTTGCATAGCAGCATGGCAACTGTGTTTATGCGAAGGTTCGTTTGTCTCTGAGCATAGCGTTGAGGACGGTTAGAAGCTTTCTTGCGACGGCGATGAGGGCCAGCTTTTTGGAGCCGGACCGGTTCGCGATTGCCTGG
>NZ_JACYXI010000008.1 GCF_014842915.1 Roseibium litorale
GCCGGCGTCGCTCCACCGACGTGATCACCTCGATATGCTGCTTGGTCATATGACTACTCCTAGTGCTATCACTAGGACTGGCAGTCTTCAGCCTAAGTCGGCAAGACGGCCTTCACCGGAGGGGTACACTGCGGCCCACCGAATTTCAGTTTGACGGGCCGGGAGCGGCGGCGTCGATGGTCGGACGAGCATAAGCTCTGGATCCTGGAGGAGGTTGTGACAAGCAGGTTGTCGGTGACGGAGATCACCCGTCGGCATGACGTTCTGTTGCAGCAGATTTACGGCTGGCGCCGGCAGTTCGCAAAGGGGGGGGCACCGAACGCTTACCGTTACAATATGAAAAGGCTGGTTCAGATCATCCAAATCAATCCCGCATAAGTCGGGGAACAGCCAGGTAGGACAAAGTGCCACGACCGAAAGGATCCGGTTCCAAGAGCAATCGAGCCCAGAACCGGTGAACTTGCCTCACGCAGACCCAAAAGATGTGTTAATGGTACTCATCTGAAGTCCAGTTTTACAACCCAATAAAATAGTATGATTACCCGACCACTCCACTGAGCATGAGGTTCTGAGACCAGTTCACAATACTTCATTAATCTCCCTTGTTGCACGGAAAGCAGATTCTATTGCAGCATCCATATTATAATATTCCCATTCGGCGAAACGCCCGCATAGCCATATTTTTTTGGATCTTAGTTCAGCTCTGACATTATCAATGGCCTGTCTGGTATTTTTATCTTGGATAACATACGATTTAGGCTCATAATTTACCGATATTTGTTCTGGCCTTAGGGGCAGCATTGCCAATGAAGCGTTGATAAGCGCTTGGTTCACTTCACCTACAAATTCAATCGTGCACGTTGTACGATTACGCCCAATATCGTCAGAATTATTTGCTGGGGAGAAGTTGCCTGTCATAATCATCCGGTGACACTTAATGTTTGGGTTCGGAATATACAGCCAAGAGTAAGGGTTGGCGTCACAACTGCATAGAACCGTCGTAGTTCCATTGCTTTTCAGGTGGCGTAAGGGATCAAAGACACGGTCGGACGAGCCGAGTAGCGATCCAATTTCCCTAATGTCACCCGTAAAGATCACTGCATCAAAGCCTTCAAGGCCTATTTTAAGAGAACCGTTGACCTCTATTGATCTGCATTCGTTTCCAGTATGAATTTCAATTCCCGAAAGCAATCGATCAATAATGAACTGTGACCCCCCTTCTTTCGGGTAATAAAACTGCGAATGAACCATTTTTGTTTCAGTCTGTCGTTTGATGTTCGCAGTCAGTATTTCCTCGACTGTGGGCATGGGCAATTTACCTGCAAGCCAAGAAACAGGCATTGATTTAAGGTCAGTATTCCATATTTTCTCGTTATAGGGTATGAAATAACTTTCGCAAAGAATAGGTCCGAAACGCCTTTGTAAGAAATCGTAAAAACTCTCTTCTTCGAAGTTAACTTGATCAGGTGATTTATTTAATCGTAAAAGATCGGAAACAATTAGAGAAACATCATCTTGGTTCATTTCATATAGGTTCTGTTCTATTGGGTACCCAACAAAACGATCTTTGAAGTGGATCGCGGCATTTCGGTTAGCGAATAGAAATTCTTGATCTTTTTTGAAATTCGACCAAAACCATTCGGAAATATTTTTGTCTTTCGAGTTGAATACATGCCCGCCTACTCGATGGAAAAGATTTCCATCTTCGATCGTACATTTGACCAGTCCGCCTGGAATCTTATTCTTTTCGAAGATGATAGCTTCGTGTCCCAATTCCTTTAAACGCCGCGCGCAGGCCGCTCCAGAAATACCTGCGCCGATTATTGCAATTTTACCCATTAAAATGTCCCTAAACTGAGGTCTTTCAAGCGATTTCTTAGAGGTCTTGAGGACTACAATGAAAGCGATTTCTATCCACGGCTATATCGCTGAACCGGCTCGGTTCGATGCGAGATAGCGTCTCTCTAGATATTCGCCTTGGAGAAACGCTTGGTATGTAGTGCGAATGCCGTCTTCCAGTAAAATCCGAGGAGCCCAGCCAAGAGCTCTCAACCTATCGGCGCTCATCAACTTGCGGGGTGTTCCATCAGGCTTTGTTAGATCGCTTGAAATTTTCCCCGTGAATCCTATGACCTCCGAAATCAACTTTGTTAGATCTAATATCGATATGTCGTCGCCGGAACCAATGTTAATTGGTATGTGATCGGAATACATCTTCAATAGGTGAACACAAGCATCTGCACAGTCATCGACGTGAAGAAACTCGCGGCGGGGCTTACCACTACCCCACATTACCAATTCCGACGCGCCCGAGATCTTCGCATCATGGGCCTTACGGATCAGTGCCGGCATTACATGGCTGGATTGAAGATCAAAATTATCGCCTGGACCATAAAGATTGGTAGGCATGGCCGAGATAAAGTCGTTACCATACTGCCTGCGGTAAGCTTGGCACAGCTTAACACCAGCAATCTTCGCAATTGCATACCATTCGTTGGTTTCTTCTAAGGCTCCGGTGAGGAGTGATTCCTCTACGATTGGTTGTGCTGCAAATTTTGGATAGATGCACGAGGACCCTAGAAAAAGCAGTTTCTCCACGCCTGTCTTATGGGCAGCGTGAATGATATTTGCTTCTAGAATCATATTCTCATAAAGGAAATCCGCCGCATAAGTGTCGTTGGCAAGAATGCCGCCAACTTTTGCTGCAGCTATGAATACCACGTCCGGTCTGGTTTTCTCCATCCAGACTTCAACTTCGTGCTGCCGTGTTAGATCGACATCGGAGCGTGCCACCGTTAGAATATCGCAGCGTTCGGAGGACAATCTCCGAACAATTGCAGAGCCAACCATTCCGCGGTGACCTGCAACATAAACTTTTTTTCCTTTTAGATCGTAGGTCATGTTAACTCTCTAAGCTAACGGGGAGTTCAAGCCCATGTTCTTTTAGAAGTGCATGACGCCGTGCGGCCTTGTGATCCGCCTCCACCATTTCTGCGCACATCTCGCGGGCAGTAATTTCTGGCATCCATCCAAGCTTCTGTTTTGCCTTTTCTGGGCTGCCTAGAAGAGTATCGACTTCGGCTGGGCGGAAATAGCGTGGATCGATCCGCACTATCACATCACCGATATTCAATGCTGGTGCGAGGTCTCCATCGATGGCCACGACTGTTGCAATTTCATCAACGCCGTTACCAGAGAACTCAAGCGTCACGCCAAGCTCGTTTGCCGTCCAATGAATGAACTCGCGGACAGAATATTGTAAGCCGGTTGCAATCACAAAGTCTTCCGGATGTTCTTGCTGCAGCATCATCCATTGCATACGAACATAGTCCTTTGCATGCCCCCAGTCGCGCAAGCTATCTATGTTCCCCATGAAAAGGCAGCTCTCAAGACCCATTGCGATGTTGGAAAGTCCGCGCGTGATTTTCCGAGTCACAAAGGTTTCGCCACGACGAGGAGACTCATGATTGAATAAAACGCCATTACAAGCGTACATTCCGTAAGCTTCTCGATAGTTTACAGTGATCCAATAGGCATACAATTTGGCAACTGCATAGGGCGAACGGGGGTAAAATGGCGTCGTTTCCCGCTGTGGAATCTCTTGAACCAAGCCGTATAGCTCCGAAGTTGAAGCTTGGTAAAAGCGTGTCTTTGCCTCAAGCCCCAAGAAGCGAATTGCTTCCAGCAATCTAAGCGTTCCAATGGCATCTACATCCGCTGTATATTCCGGCGCCTCAAAGGACACTGCCACATGCGACTGAGCGCCGAGATTGTATACCTCGTCAGGTTCAATATCTCGAAGGATTCGTGTGAGATTTGAAGTGTCCGACAGATCACCGTAATGTAGTTTGAACCGAGCGTTGTCCAAATGACGATCTTCGTAAATATGATCAACGCGGGCCGTATTAAAAAGGGACGCTCGACGCTTGATCCCATGAACGGCATAGCCTTTGGCTAGAAGAAATTCGGCCAGATAGGAACCGTCCTGACCCGTTACACCAGTGATCAACGCAACCTTACCATTGTTTGGAACTCTATTAATCATACTTCGCCTCGAAAATGACGTTTAACTATCCCACTATTGCACACGTCTATCGGCTTTGCCGAATTTAACAGTAAACAGGCAACTCTTGCCCCTCATAAGATATGAACCAACACGTGAAACTAGCCTACTCTGTTAAAAGTTGTGAGCGTGATTGGTAGGTGGCCCAACAGGTCGCCACAGTGGTGAGCGGACACGATCGAAAGTTTACAAGGAAGGTGTGACTGTAACCATCATACGCTTGATGTATCATTCGCAATCGCGGGTTTTATTCTGTATTTTTTCCCATTTCCATGACTATCCTTCGATTTCTCCGCACGCATCGCCTCAGCCTGTTTCCCAATTATGCCTATTGAGCTAATCTAGTTCGGTCTTTTTTTCAAATTCGATCTGGACTGGTTTAAGAAATCAGTACAGGTTGAGGGGTCTGTCGCCAGATTGCGCATCTTGTAGAGGCACGTGGAAAAGGCTGGTCTGACCTAGGCTTCAGACCTATAAATGACTATGTAAATCAGTTGATGTCTGAGTCAAACTCCCAAACAGGAGTTTGACGATGTCAGATGGGTTTTTCTGGCTCAGCGATGAGCAGTTTTCAAAGTTGCAGCCGCTGTTGCCGACCGGCACACGCGCCGACGTCGTTGACCTGCTCCCCTGAAGAGTCCTCGTTTTGAGGTTAGTCTGTTTCCAATTGAAGGATACAGACGATGAAGCGATCCAGGTTCTCCGAAGAACAGATCATCGGAATTTTGAAAGAGCATCAGGCTAGCATGTCAGCGGCTGAACTTTGCCGCAAATACGGCGTCAGTGACGCGACGTTCTACAAGTGGCGTTTGGAGGTGTCTGAGGCCAAGCGGTTCAAGGCCATCGAAGAAGAAAACGGAAAACTGAAGGAGCTGCTCGCGGAGTCGATGATGGATGTGTCGACGCTTCGCGAGATGCTCGAAAAAAACTTCTGACGCCTGGCTCAAGGAGGAATGCCGTGAGCTGGGCAATTGAGGCCAGGGGATATTCGCAACGACGGGCCTGCGGGTTGGTTGGCATGGATCCGCGGGTGTACCGCTATCGATCCACAAGATCCGATGATGCTGACCTACGCCAGAGGCTGAAGGAACTGGCCTCGGAGCGCAGGCGCTTTGGTTATCGCAGGTTGCGCATCCTGTTGAAGCGTGAAGTCATCGAGGCCAACTGGAAGAAAGTCTACCGGATCTACCGGGAAGAGCGTCTCACGGTGCGCAAGCGCGGTGGCCGGAAGCGAGCTTTGGGAACGCGAGCGCCGATGGTCGTGCCCCAAGCCGCCAATCAACGTTGGTCTCTCGACTTCGTCTCCGATGCCCTGAACCGCCCCGGCTTTGCCGGAGACCCCAACTCGTGAGAAGTAGGGTCTATGACAAGCAAGACAACGAACAAGTTTTCTCCTGAAGTCCGTGCCCGCGCTGTTCGAATTGTGACGGAGCATGAAGCAGAACCTCCGTTTCGTTGGGCGACGGTGTGCTCGATAACCGCCAAGATCGGCTGCTCGGCGCATACGCTCAATGAATGGGTGAAGAAAGCGGAGGTCGACAGCGGCAAACGAGCAGGTCTGCCCAGCGACGTTGCCAAGAAGATGAAGGCCTTGGAACGAGAGAACCGCGAGCTTCGTCAGGCGAACGAAATATTGCGCAAAGCATCCGCATATTTTGCCCAGGCGGAGCGAGCCTAAGAGTTTCGGGCGCCCACTGAAGCGATGATTTCCTTTATCGACGAACACCGTTCGGTGCTTGGGGTCGAGCCAATCTGCAGACAGCTGCCGATTGCCCCGTCCACCTACTATGAGGTCATTGCCAAGCGCACGGACGTGGACCGACTGTCGGCCCGCGCCCGGCGCGACATGGCCATGAAGGTCGAGATACGGCGGGTGTTCACCGAGAACTTCCAGGTCTATGGCGTGCGGAAAGTCTGGCGGCAGTTGCAGCGAGAGGGCTTCGATGTCGCCCGCTGCACCGTCGCTCGGCTCATGAGAATGATGGGTCTTCAGGGCATCATTCGCGGCAAGCCCGTCAAAACCACCGTCTCGGACAAAGCCGCACCATGCCCGCTCGACCGCGTGAACCGGCAGTTCTATGCCCCCGCGCCGAACAGGCTCTGGCTTTCTGATTTCACCTATGTCGCGACCCGGCAGGGCTTTGTCTACGTGGCTTTTGTGATCGACGCCTTCGCTCGCCGCATCGTCGGCTGGCGGGCAAGCCGGACTACCCATGCGGGCTTCGTGCTCGATACGCTCGATCAGGCTCTTCATGATCGGCGGCCCGTCCATCGCGGCGGGCTGATCCACCATTCTGATCGCGGCGTGCAATACGTGTCTATCAAGTATTCCGAGAGGCTGGCGGAAGCTGGTATTGAGCCTTCCGTCGGCAGCGTTGGCGATTCCTATGACAACGCTCTCGCCGAAACGATCAACGGTCTTTACAAGGCCGAGGTCATCCATCGGAGAGGGCCATGGCGAAACTTCGAAGCAGTGGAGTTCGCCACACTCGAATGGGTCGACTGGTTCAACAACCGGCGGCTTCTGGAGCCCATCGCAAACATGCCGCCCGCCGAGGCCGAAGAGCGCTACTACGCCATGCAGGACGCACCAGCTATGGCAGCATAACTTAAACCAAACGGTCTCCGGCAAAGCCGGGGCGGTTCACAGTCTCGAACTGGGAAGTCCCAATATGTTTCACGATAAATGCGCTTGGTCTTATCGACATGGGAAAATTCTGACTATGGAATCAAAAGACCCTTGCAAATCATGAACGGAAGTGAATCATAAACAGATAAAAATGGCGAGTTAAATGGAAGCGCTCAGGTTGCCGCTTGTAGCTAAGACGTTTCAAGCGTGCTTATAATAAGAAAAGCTGCGTTTTGAATGCGTGGACCTTTATTTTGTCACAGGCTATTAGTATATAGCAAAAAATGATTGGGAATAAAAAATGAGAGTTGATTACATGTCGAGCGTACGAAACGTGATCGAAAGCAGTTCTATCTTTGATTTCGATTATTATTTAGATACTTATCCTGAGGCGCAGAATTATAGTGATGACTTGCTTGAATATTGGATACGAGATGGAGTGAAGCTAGGCCATAATCCGCATCCTTTATTTGACACGAATTGGTATATCCGGACTCATGAATTCAAAGATGTGGACGACCAGAATCCTTTATTTCATTATTTGACCACCGGTTGGAAAGAATTCAAAGATCCATGCCCATCGTTTAGTGTCGAGGAATATTTAGCGAGAAACAAGGATGTTCTCGATGCGGGGATCGAACCGTTAACGCATTACATTAATTATGGATTTGAAGAAGGTCGGCCATACTTCAAAAGCAAGAATTGCGATTTCCATTATCCCATTAAACCGTATGTCGCAAATCTTTCCACAGTTCCCGAACCAGGCATTAAACCGGTACGCTTGTCGCTTACGAAGTGCGGTAGTGTTGGGGCAAAAAACCTTCAGGTGCTATCTTTCCTTAGAGAGCGAGTGAGTGTTCCGGAGGCCGCGCTAACTGAAGATTTCGATAAGAAGGAACTTCGGTTTGCTTTATCGAAGCTTTCTCTTCTGCGCGATTCAGGTGAGGTGCTTGCGTCGCTTTTTGATGGCTCTGGTCCCGCTAATGCTGCAATGCTTGATGTATTGCTTAGTGCTGGCGTAAATCCGCCGCGCAAAGTCGATATCGAGAATGTACCCGTTACGTTGGTTCCAATTATTGAAAGATATAACGCATCGCGTTTAGATATTGCTCGTCGATTGGATTTCGATACGGATCTTGCCGGTTTAGAAGATGGGCCTATCAAGTTCTCGATCTTGATGCCGATCTACCGTCCTCCGCTGATCTTTCTCGAGCGAGCTATTTTAAGTGTATTACTCCAGACCTATTCGAATTGGGAGTTAGTTTTAATTGATGATAATTCTGACTCTGAAGAGATCAATAATCTCCTAGTTTATTATGAAGCACTTGACAGTCGTATTAGAGTCATTCGGCAGCAGAAAAACGGCGGGATATCTGCTGCGACGAATGCGGGGCTTGAAGTAGCAAGCGGAGACTACATCGGTCTGCTTGACCACGATGATATGATTACGAGAGACGCTCTTAGTGAGATTTACCGTGTTTTAGAAAAAGACTCCAGCGTTGATTGGATTTATACTGATGAAGCGAAGATAGATGAGGACAACGTTCCGGATGAAATTTATACGAAACCAGACTGGAGTCCCTCTCTATTATTAAACCTTATGTACACAGGACACTTTACTATTTATAGAACGGTGTTGGTTGAGCAGCTTTCTGGCTTCAGATCCAACTATGATTTTTCACAGGATTATGATCTGGCTTTACGGTTCTCAGAGTTGCAAGTGAAGGTCATCCATCTGGCAAAGTGCCTGTATGGCTGGCGTATGATCCCAGGGTCTGCTGCTTCTGGGGGGAAGCCTACAGCTCGGTTGAGTAATTTGGCTGCATTGCAAGACGCGGCAAATCGGCGGGACTATCCATCCATTGCGGTTGGCCTTCCAACTGGCAATCGGTTGATGCAAGTTCGACATCCCGAATCTGCATCAGTTTCGATTATTATTCCTTCTGATAATTTTCAGAATATATTAGAAACTTTGGAGTCTGTTTTAACTAACTCAACGTACTCGAACTATGAATTAATTGTAGTAACTAATACAAATCTCATCAATGCAAACAGCCGGTACGTGGAGCGATATGATATCAAATTTGTTCCATACGATAAACCATACAATTTTTCTGATAAATGTAACGTCGGCGTCGATCATTGCACTGGAGACTTTGTTCTATTTTTGAACGATGATGTACGTGTTGTGTCTCCGAATTGGATTGAGGTTCTGCTGGAGGCGGCCAGACTGCCTAATGTTGGGGCTGTTGCGCCGAAACTGCTGTATGAAAGCGGGCACATTCAGCACGCCGGGATGGTTACTGGAGTTCACCGCTTGGTGGGCACGGCATTTCATGCCTATCCAGACAACACGGGCGCGCATTTCAATTTGGCTCAAAGCCTAAGAGAAGTGTCTCTCCTCTGCGGTGCCTGTATCATGCTGCCGCGTTCAGTCTTCAAAGAAGTTGGAGGCTTTGACGCACAGAATACACCCATCTCCCATTCAGATGTGGACCTCTGCTTCAAGATTCGGGAGGCTGGATATTCATGCATTTATACTCCCTTCGCCAAGTTGACCCATATCGGTCATCAGTCGAGAGAGAGTCAGGTTATCGATATTGCAGAGAAAAAGGCTTTCAAAAAGGACACTTCGGATATTTTTCTTCTCCGTCGTTGGCCCGAGTACTGTTCATATGATCCTTATTTCCCACCTTCGTTGAAGGGCATGGTTTATATTGACAGCCAAGAGGATTTTCGTCTCTATCCTTCGCCCAAGGTGAAAAATGTCGATGGGCCTTCAGCACTTGTTGTCTCTCATGATCTTACGCAAAGCGGCGCGCCGCGCGTTGCTCTTGATGTGACTGAATCCCTCATAAATGCGGGATATTTTGTCGTTGTAATATCCCCCCATGACGGTGCTATGAGGCAGGAATTTCTCGATGCTGGTGCTCATGTTATCGTAGATAGTCTTGCGTTCAGACATCATGATAATGTGCGAGATCTTGCAATCAATTTTGATCTTGTATTCGCTAACACTTGCGTGTCGTGGCCGATTGTGAGGCAGGTTGGTCAGTTTACTGATGTTTTTTGGTATATTCATGAGACAGGTCTTGTGAACGAGTTGGCTCACCAATTCCCGGACTTCGTTCCTACTTTCGAGCACGCTAAAGCTGTTTGGTCCGGAAGTGAAAGAGCTCAGGAAAATCTCTTGAGCCACGGTGTCAAAAGCATCGTCCTCGAGTATGGGGCCGAAGATTTCCGCGCCGCGTCATCCGGTAATGCAGTGAAATTAGGTTCCAATAGTCAACCTGTAGTAATTTCTATCTTCGGAAGCATAGAGGAACGCAAGGGGCAAGATATCGCTCTTTCTGGTTTCTTGCTTATCCCAGAAGATATACGGAATAATTTTGTTCTTAACATTTGCGGGCGCACTTTGGATCCAAGTTTTGCAGAGGCGCTGCTTAGGAGGGGTGAGCTTCATAGTAATGTCCGGTTTTTGGGGGAGCAAAATTTTTCTGACTATCAGAAAACATTGTCGCGTACCGACGTGGTTTTGTGTACGTCTCGCGACGATACGCTTCCACTAGTGACGCTGCACGCCTTGTCTCAAGGTAAGGTCCTTGTTGTAAGTGCCGATACTGGAACGAGCAAATACATTACTGATTCGGTTTCCGGATTTATTTTGGAGCAGAACACACCCGAAGAAGTTGCCCAAAAGCTCATGGCAATATGGAAAAAAAGGGATCGAATGACTCGGGTGTCTGTGCAGTCTAGAAAAGTATTTGATAAGAACTTCACCAGAGAGGTGTTTGATATGAAGGTTACGAAAATTTTAAGGTCCAACGAAACGCCCCTGAGAACATGAGGAAAATAGTTACAGGTGCTTCTGGCTATATAGGTCAGGTCTTAACGCGCGCCTTGATTGCCGATGGCAGTGAGGTCGTTGCGCTAAGTCGCACACCTCGAGACGTTACTTGTGAGGGGATAAGTTGGCAGATGTATCCAGTTGATACATCTGAGTGGCTGAGTTTACTTGATGGGGCGGATACCGTTTTTCACTTGGCGTGGTCGACCGTTCCAGCGACATCAAATGAGAGTCCCGTAAAGGACGTGGTCGAGAACATCGCGCCAACGATTGCGATGCTTGAGGCTATTCGTTTATGCGCAGAGCCGCCACACGTCGTGTTTTCTTCATCAGGAGGAACCGTCTACGGTGTTCTCGCGAACGACGCCGCTCAAGAAGATCAGCTAACCAAGCCGATCTCTGCATATGGAATCTCAAAATTGGCTGTTGAAGGTTATCTGAGATCCTATTTTTATAATTATGGGGTGAGTTCCATCTCTGTCAGGATTTCAAATCCATTCGGTATCGCCGGGGATTCCTCGACGAGGTTTGGTGCTATCCCTGCCTTCGTCAAGGCCGGGCTGCAGAGTCAGAGTGTTCGGATTTTTGGTGATGGTTCAATCGTTCGTGACTATGTGTATATAGATGACGTGGTCGAGGCCTTGGTCCTTGCTGGGAAGTACCGGGGAAAGTGTGAGATCTTCAACGTGGGGTCAGGAAAAGGTACATCTTTGAATGACCTAGTTCGGTATATCTCCTTAGTTCTATCAAGAAAGATCGAAATAGAATATATACCGGTTCGTCAGTTTGACGTTCCTTATTCTGTTCTTGATGTGCAAAAGATCAGTAGAACTCTGGGCTGGTCTCCAAAAGTTAGTCTTGAGGATGGCGTCTCGAAAATGCTATCCCATATCGTAGGCTGGCACGAAGATTAGGTTGTTTCTTGCCTTCGGTTCTCTCAGCAGGCTCCGCCGAAATGCGGCAAGTGTTCTTGATGAGCCGTTAATCATTGTGAGTCGGTCTAAAGTTCCAAAAGGAGCGAGGGTTGGCTTTGGTGCGATGGACTTGGATCAATTAAAGAAGTGTATTAGTCAAGTGTGGCAGATACATTTCTTCTCTTTGTTTTGCAGCGAGGTGGGGCTCAGAAATTCTGAGAGTACACTTTGGATAAGCGAATACAAGCCAAATTAATGCTGCGATGATGCAGTTTACATTATGAAGCGGAGCATTTCGTTGAAAGGTATTATTCTTGCTGGCGGCAGTGGTACGCGTCTTTATCCGCTAACCCTTGCTGTCTCGAAACAGATCCTTCCTGTTTATGACAAGCCAATGATCTATTATCCCCTCAGCGTTCTCATGCTGTCCGGGATTTCCGATATTCTGATCATCTCCACGCCCCGTGATCTGCCTGTGTTTCAGGAACTGCTGGGAGACGGATCCGCCTTCGGCATCAGCCTGTCCTATGCGGTGCAGCCTGAGCCCAATGGCCTCGCAGAGGCCTTCATCATTGGCAGGGAGTTCGTTGGAAACGACTCCTGCGCTTTGATCCTTGGCGACAATATTTTCTATGGCGCCGGGATGTCCGCTCTTTGTAAGAAAGCCATTGCCGAGCCAGGTGGGGCGACCGTTTTCGCCTATCATGTGGCCGATCCGGAGCGCTATGGTGTTGTCGATTTTGAGCCGAAAACCCGGACAGCGCTGTCCATCGAGGAAAAGCCCGCTCAACCGAAGTCAAACTGGGCGGTAACAGGACTTTATTTCTACGACAATGACGTCCTCGATATCGCTGCCAATGTGCAGCCTTCGGCGCGCGGGGAACTGGAAATCACCGACGTCAACATGGCCTATCTCAAGCGCGGCGATTTGCGGGTCGCAACCCTCGGCCGTGGCTATGCCTGGCTGGACACGGGCACCATCGACAGCATGCACGAAGCGGCTGCCTTCGTGCGCACCATAGAGCACCGGCAAGGCTTCAAGATTGCCTGTCTGGAAGAGATTGGCTTTGAGAATGGATGGCTGACAAGTGATGATGTACTGAACCGTGCCTCCAAGCTTGGCAAGTCCGGGTACGGTGATTATTTGCGCCGCTGCATCGGAGACAACAAATAATGCGCCAGTTCCGTTCCCTTGGTCTCGACGGCGTCATCGAGATCCTGCCGGAGAAGTTCGGCGACGATCGTGGTTTTTTCTCGGAAACCTATAATGCCAGGGTTTTCGCAGACGACGGCATCAGTTTGGACTTCATTCAGGACAACCACTCCTATTCCGCTCAGGTAGGTGTTCTGCGCGGCCTGCATTTCCAAACTCCGCCCTTTGCACAGGACAAGCTTGTGCGCGTGATCCGCGGCTCAGTCTTCGATGTGATTGTCGACATCCGCAAGGGATCGCCGACCTTTGCCAAATGGGTCGGTGTCGAGATCTCTGCGAAGAAGTGGAACCAGGTCCTGGTGCCCAAGGGCTTTGCCCATGGGTTCGTGACCCTGGAGCCGGATACGGAGTTCCTCTACAAGGTGACGAATTACTATTCCAAGGACTGTGACCGGTCGATCCGCTTCGATGATCCGGACATTGGCGTGGAGTGGCCGGTGGATCTTTCGACCGTGACCCTTTCCGCCAAGGATGAGGCTGCAGGCCTTTTGAAAGACACCGAAACTGGTTTTGTTTTTGAGGGTTGAGACATGCGTTTTCTGATCACGGGCGGGGCCGGTTTCATTGGCTCGGCGGTTTGCCGGCGGATTGCCAGTGACCCGTCCAACTTCGTTCTGAACGTCGACAAGCTGACCTATGCGGGCAATCTGGCCTCGCTCAAGGCCATCGACAACCTGCCCAATTATGCTTTCGCTCAGGCCGACATTTGCGACGGCCAGACCATCGGTTCCCTGCTGCGCCAGCATGACATCGACGTCATCATGCACCTTGCGGCCGAGAGCCATGTTGACCGGTCGATCGACGGTCCGGGAGCCTTCATCGAAACCAACATCATCGGCACGTTCCAGATGCTGAACGCGGCCCGGGGCTATTACGAAAGCCTCACCGGTGAAAAGCGCGATCGCTTCCGCTTCCATCACATCTCGACCGATGAGGTCTTCGGCGACCTGCCCTTCGACAGCGGTATCTTCACCGAAGAGACGCCCTACGCGCCCTCTTCGCCCTATTCCGCGTCCAAGGCTTCGTCCGACCATCTGGTCCGCGCCTGGCACGAGACCTATGGCCTGCCTGTTGTGCTGTCCAACTGCTCGAACAATTACGGCCCGTTCCATTTCCCGGAAAAGCTGATCCCGCTGGTCATTCTCAACGCGCTCGACGAGCGTGAACTGCCGGTCTATGGCAAGGGCGAGAACGTGCGCGACTGGCTCTATGTCGACGACCACGCCGCTGCCCTGCATCTGGTGGCGACCAAGGGCGTTGCCGGTGAAAGCTACAACATCGGCGGCAATGCCGAGCGCCGGAACATCGACGTGGTGCGCGGCATCTGCGCCATTCTGGACCGCAAGCGCCCGCGCAAGAATGGCGCGTCCTATGCGGACCTGATCAATATGGTCACCGACCGTCCGGGTCATGACCGCCGCTATGCGATCGATGCCAGCAAGATCAAGCGCGAGCTTGGCTGGTCGCCGGCCCAGACCTTCGACAGCGGCCTGGAGGCCACGGTTGACTGGTATCTTGCCAATGACTGGTGGTGGGGTCCGATCCGCGAGGCGCAAGGCTATGAGCGTCTTGGCACGCTGAAGGTTGCTGGAGCTGCCGAATGAAGGTTCTCGTAACCGGAAAGGAAGGCCAGGTCGCCCGCTGTCTGGCCGACCGTGCCAAGGATCATCCGAAACTGGAACTGATCTTCGTGGCGCGTGAGGGCACGGACACGGTTCTGGATCTCGCAGATCCGGACACGATCCGTGCGGCAGTCGCAGCTCACAGGCCGGACGTGATCCTGAACGCGGCTGCCTATACGGCGGTCGATCAGGCCGAGGACGAGCCGGACCTGGCCATGGCCATCAATGGCACGGCGCCCGGCATTCTGGCAGAGGAAGCTGCCAGGATCGGTGCGAAGATCATCCATATCTCCACGGATTATGTCTTCGATGGTGATCTGGACCGGCCCTATCTGCCGTCTGATCCGGTCAACCCGATCGGCGTCTATGGCAAGACCAAGCTCGCCGGCGAGGAAGCCGTACGCGCAGCAAATGCGGATCATGTGATCGCCCGCACGGCCTGGGTCTACAGCCCCTATGGCAAGAATTTCTACAAGACCATGCTGCGTCTTGCGGAGACCCGGGACGAGATTTCCGTGGTCGACGACCAGATCGGGAACCCGACCTCGGCCTATGAAATCGCCGATGGCCTGCTGGCAATTTGCGACGACTGGGAAAAGGGCGGCAGCAAGCGCCTTGGCGAGACCATTCACCTGGTCGGGCCCGAAGCCATGACCTGGTGCGGTTTTGCCCGCAAGATCTTCGCCGAGAGCAAAGCCTCTGGCGGTCCCTCCTGCCATGTAAATGCCATATCGACGGCCGATTATCCCACCAAGGCAAAGCGGCCGGCAAATTCAAGACTGGAGCAGCCTGCTTAAGCTTTCTATAGTTGAAGAAGTTGGGTATGATTGACGTCTTCCCACCTCTTTGGTTTTGTTGAAATCCTGGCGCTTGAATTGGGCGATTGTCATTTATGAGTCTTGACGCCAATCTGTCGCAGACTGATCTTGAATTGACTGCTGATGGCGTTTCTACGCCTTCAGCCCAATTGGATGACGACTATCCTTTTGGCCATTGGTATGATCGCTTCCTGACCAAGACGAACACATTCTTGATCACGGTCATCATTCCAAGCATCTTTTGCGCGATTTATTATGCTCTGATTGCGAGCAGCCAATATGTCGCGGAAACCCGGATGATCGTGCGCACGATCGGGGTGAGCGAGAAATTCAGCTCTTCTGAAACCCGTGAAGGGCGTTCGATCATTGGTGGGGATTCCCTGACACAGGATTCCTATATTGTCGCAAATTATCTGGAATCGCCGGATCTGGTGAGCCTGCTTGATGAGCGCATTCATCTGCGCGATCTATTTTCCAGAGATGATATCGATTTTCTGTCCAGATTGCCGCGGGATGCGACGTTCGAAGACGTGCATAAATACTGGCAGAGACATGTGGATACTTATGTGGATGGGCCATCCGGTATCATCGTCTTCACGGCGCGTGCCTTTTCTCCGGAAGACGCTGTCCTTATCCAGGAAGCCGCTCTTGCTGCAGCTGATGAGATGATCAGCCGTATTTCGCTCGATGCGCAACAAGATCTCGTCAAGCGTGCTGAGTTTGAGGTCAGCGCAAGCCTTGAGCAATATCACACCGCCTTGTCCGATTTGCAGGCCTATCAGAATAAGACAGGCGTTCTTGATCCCATTTCAACGGCAAAGCTGGCAACTGCTGTCATCTCGAAACTGACAGAAGAGAAATTGTCCCTTGAAATCGATCTTGCCGCGACGAAAGCAGCAAATGCAGCCAATTCCGCGCGGGTGAGGCAGATCGAAAGATCCGTTCAGGCACTCGACAACGAAATCAAGCTGCGCCGGAACAATCTGGCAGGATCCGAGAGTGAGGGGGATCAACTGTCAGCGCAGCTTACGGAGTTTTCCAGGCTTGAGACCCGCCGGGTGGTGACCGAGGCCATTTATGAGGCCAATGTCCGAAATCTGGATACGGCCAAGTCGACAGCCTTGCGGCGTACGACCTTCCTTTCCATCTTTTCGAAGGCGCAGCTTCCAGAAGACTCTAAATATCCGGAAAGAACATCTTCCTGGATCATTTTCACGCTTGGCTTGTTCACACTTTGGGTGACCGCTACCTTGATCTGGCTGTCGATTGCCGATCACCGGACCTAACGCCATGATCACGCTTGAGAATGTCACGAAGTATTACAAGACCGCGGGTCATAAGCGCTATATCCTGCGCAAGCAATCCATGCATTTTGAGGCAGGAACGTCCTACGGCATTCTCGGGGTGAACGGAGCGGGCAAATCGACGACCATGCGGCTGATTGCCGGAGCGGAGTTGCCGAACCAGGGTAAGGTCCGCCGGAATGTGCGTGTGTCCTGGCCCCTTGGATTTGGTCATGGTTTCAACACCATGCTGAGCGGCAAGGAAAACCTGAAGTTCGTAGCGCGGGCCTATGGAGAGGACTATCGCCGCGTGCTCCGCTTTGTGGCGGAGTTTGCGGAGATCGGCAGCTATCTGAACGAGCCAATGCGAACCTATTCGTCCGGCATGGGCGCGCGTTTCGCTTTCGGGCTTTCCATGGCTGTCGAGTTCGACTGTTATCTTGTCGATGAAATCACTGCGGTTGGAGATGCTAATTTCCAGAAGCGTTGCCGGGATGCCTTCAATCTCCGGCGCGAAAAAGCGGATGTCATCATGATCTCCCATGATATGGGCACGATCAAAGACTATTGTGACGTGGCAATTGTCCTTATCGACGGGCATCTCGTCACGTTTGAAGATGTCGATGAAGGCATCGCTACGTATATGCGCCTGAACCGTTAAATGGCTGCGGAGAATATGCTGGAGAGGCCGGATGTCTGAGAACCACCAACAGGTGACGGAGACGACTGGAAAAGATCTTGTCGTGCGCAGCCAGAAGATGGCCGCGGCGCTGAGTTCCTATGCGCGCGCTCTGACATTCGAAAATCGCAGCCGGCGGAACCTCTACAAGCTTGCGGGTCTCGCTCCTCGCGTCAGAGATCAGATTTTTGCGAAGCTTCTGATCGGTGCTTTCATTCTGTGCTTCGCGATGCCGTTCACCGCAAGCGTCGTCTATTACAGCTTCATTGCCAGCAAGATCTACACGTCAGAGGTCCGGTTCGTCGTCCGGTCTGCGGCGCCTATGCTATCCCGTGACCGCTATACGGGCAGCACGGTTGAGCCAAAAGAAAAGATTGTTCAAGACACAGCCATTTTGCTGAACTACCTTGATAGTCCTGCCATGGTGCAAGCGCTTCAGAAGCAAGTGAGCTTTAAAGGGCTGTTTGGAAGTAGCGACATTGATTTTCTCTCCCGTTTGCCAGATGACGCTACGATCGAGGACGTGGAGAACTATTGGGAAGGAAAGTATTCCAGCTGGGTCAATCCGAAGAGCGGGATTATTGAACTCGAAGTGAGTGCATTTTCAGCTGCTGATGCCAATGATCTGATGCATAAGGTTCTCAAAATCGTGGAGGACCGGATCAATCAGCTCAACTCCGGCATGTGGGGTAACCTGGAAGCATCGGCAAACAAAGACGTTGATGATGCGACTGAGGAGCTTGCAACTCTCCGGGACAAGTTCCGGAACTTCCAGAACGAGAGCGGCGTGTTCGATGTTGCCATGACCGCAGACAGCATCGTCACAATCTTGACGACACTTGAAACGGGAACGGCCGAATTAAAGAGCCGCAGGGACGCTCTGGCTCAGAGCGTCGCTGCCGACGCGCCGCAACTTGCCGAACTGGACCGCCAGCTTGCCGCGCGGCTGGAACAAGAACAGAATCTTCGGACACTCACGACAGGAACAGACGCATCTTCAGGGCCGAATCTGGCTGCCAAGTCACAGATATTCAAGGATATCGAACTGAGCGTCAGCCTTGCGGAAAAACGTCTGGCTTCTGCGATCACTGAATTGGAAAAGGTCAAGCTCGTGAGCTCACTTCAGCTTGTATATCTGGATGCCTTTACCGAACCAACTATGCCGGACACCAACAAATACCCAAATGTCCCCTTACGCATTTTCATCAGCCTGCTTATCTGTCTCTCTACCTGGAGTGTGATCTCCGGGATTTTGGTCTACACACGACACAAGCTGGATTGACCCGCGAAACTCGTCAGGAATGACTGTCTGGCTGTTTGGTTGCGTTGCATATGAAGAGAACTGAGAATGACAACCTATACGGCCGCATCAGCCTATTCCCGGAAGGGCGAAAAAAAAATCTCTGTTTGGCAGGCATTGCAGCAAAAGATATTTGTCATGCATGCCGTTATCCTAAGAGATATACGTAGCCGATACTTTAATCATGGCCTGGGTTTTCTGATCGTCCCCATGTTTCCAGTTGCCCACATGGGCGTTCTCCTTCTAATTTACGCGATCGTAGGGAAAAAGACAGCTTTTGGAGACGACCTTTATCTGTTCTTTGCGACGGGGCTTCTCCCCGCCATGACGTTCATGTATGTCTCTCGTTTCATGTCAATATCACTTCTAGCAAATAAGAGTATGATGGCCTTTCCAGTCGTGCGATTACTCGATATTGTTTTGGCCCGTGCCTTTTTGGAGGTAATAGGTATAATTTTATCCGCGGGAATAATGGTTACCATCCTTGTAATTCTTGGATCTAATCCGGTTCCACCTAATCCTTCCGGCGTTTTGCTAGCGATGTCGCTTGTGAGTTTGTTTGCCTTAGGGATGGGCATAATCGCTAGTGTAATTACAGCAATAGTGCCATCATTTGCGATGCTCTATGGCTTTTCCATGGTTATCTACTACTTGAGTTCTGGCGCTCCAATTTACCTCCATGCTTTTCCGGAACAATTGATATATGGCTGCTCTTGGAACCCTGTTTTCCACGCGGTAGAATGGGTTCGGAGTTCCTATTATTTGGGTTACCCAACTCAACATTTGGATAAAATGTATCTAGTGGGATGTGCTTTTGGTAGCCTTGCGATTGGGTTGTTTCTAGAGCGTATGTTGCGGCCCCAGGTTCTAGCTGCTTGATTTGGGGGGTAGTGTCAAAGATCTTTCGCACATTTGTTTTCAGGCGACGGCTCCGTGGGTTTGGTGTTGCTCTTGGTAGAGCGGTGCCATGCTCATGTATTTGCGGGCGGACCATTTGCCAGCCGCGATATGCCTGAGCCTGCTTGCTGCCAGGTTCAGGCATGATTGACCGTCCGGGAAGGCCCCGACAACCCGTGTTCTGCGCCGGATCTCCTTCATGATCCGTTCCAGAGGATTGTTGGTCCTGATCTTGCGCCAATGGCTGTCCGGAAAGCCATAATAGGTCAGTGTCTCGCCAATGCTCTCTTCAATGAGATCGGCCGCTCGTGTCAGGCGTTGCGCCCGCAGATCCGCGATAACTGCCTCAGCCTTTTCCTGTGCCGCCTTGCGGTTCTCCTGGGCATGGATTGCCTTCAGCATGTGCGTGACCTCCCGCACCTTGGTGGACGGGACGTGGCTTACCACATTGCGGTAGAAGTGCACCATGCAGCGCTGCCACTGCGCATCCGGCAGATAGTCGGCCACGCTCTCAACGAGGCCCCGGCAGGCATCGGAGATGATCAGCTTCACACCGCTCAAGCCCCGATCAACCAGGTGCCGCAGGAAGTTCGACCAGCCGGACTTGTCTTCCTTCGCCCCTTCGCAGATCCCCAGGATCTCCCGGTAACCATTAGAATTGACCGCGCTAGCCACAAGCAGAGACACATTCCGGACTTCTCCCGCCCACGTCCGCTTCATGACTATTCCATCCAGATAAAGATAGGGATGCGCGCCCTCGATCGGCCGGTGCCGCCATTCCTCGATCTTCGCATAGATCTTCTTGTTCAGGTTGGACACCGTGCCGGGACTGACACGCGCACCCCAAAGCGCCTCGGTGATGTCCTCCACACGCCGAACCGAAACGCCCGCCAGATACATCTCGATCAAGGCTTCCTCGACGCTGCTTTCCCGGCGCTGGTAGCGCTCGATGATCGCCGTTTCAAACGTCTGGCGCCGGAGCTTCGCCCGCTTTGGTGTGAAGGGACCGCTCATAACTGCCGGCCCGCGTGTCCTGGCGCCCCTCGCTGCGCTCGTAGCGGCCCGCTCCGCAAAGCCGGTCTGCCTCCGCATCCAGCATTGCATTCAAGGCCTCTTCATCCGTGCCACGCACCATCTCTCCAAGATGGTCCTTGATCCGGGATTCATCGATCCGGATCACGTTGCTCATCTCTTTGCCGTCGCCGTCATCACTCATGCGTAAGGGGTGTGCCGCTCACACCTTGACCGAACTCGTATAGTAGATTTTGTTCTTTGCAGCCTCGTGGACGCGGAAGCCATGCGCCAGCATCGGAGATATACGTTTTCCGGTGAAGATTTCTGCCCTCGCACGCCGCTAAGTATTTCACCTAGGGAAAGGACTATGATCAAAGGCTTTGATATCCAGCGCCTCGCAGAGCGCGCGCCAGTTTTGATAGCAATCTCCATTCTTCTAGGAATGGTTCCTCACGTTTTGAGAATATCGGGCATCAATGGATTTTATATCGGCCTGACAATTTTCCTTCTTAACCTAGCACTCTGCACTGTGGGGCTGGCGTCGGGCAAATTCCGATTGTTTGGCTGCTTTGGGCTGCTGCATCCTTAGCGTCATTCATCCTTTTCGGTATGGCAACGCCTGTTGGAGTGGTCTTGACTTTACCCATTATCGTATAGCCTTGGCATTGATGCTCGGCCGATGGCGTGTCCGCAGCATACCAACTCGATCACGGGTAAGGAGTGCTATGTAGGGCTGGAAAATTCCATGGCAGGAGTTCGTCGATCCGGCTTTTCGGGTGACCGCCAGCAATGGCTTCAAGGGTCGCCTTGAGATAGGCGAAGGGCTCGACGTTGTTGATTTTCGCGGTCTCAATAAGCGATGCGATGCGGCCCCAGGTGCGGCCACCCTCGTCATGGCCGGCGAACAATGCATTTTTCCTGTTCAGGGCAATTGGCCGGATCAAATTCTCGACACTGTTGCTATCGATCTCGACACGGCCGTCGTGGAGGAAGGTCTGCAAACCGTCCCAATGACGATAGATGTAAGCGAGCTTCTCGCCAAGGCGGGACTTGGCGGAGACCCGGCGGCGTTGCTCTTGCAGCCATTCACCAAAGGAGGCGACCAGAGGCGCGGTGCGGGCCTGCCGGGCCGAGAGCCGCTGCCCGGGCGCCGTGCCGCGGATATCAGCCTCGACCCTGTAGAACTCGGCGATCCGGCGCAAGCCTTCGGCGGCGATCTCGGAGCCATCGCGGTCGAACACTTCCTTCAGTTTCCGCCGTGCGTGCGCCCAGCAATGGGCCACGCGGATCGGATCGCCGCCCTTGCGGGACGGGCGCGTCAGGCAGTTGTAGCCCTGGTAGCCGTCGAGTTGCAGGACCCCTTCGAAGCCACGAAGGATTTTCTCCGCGTTCTCGCCGCGGCGGTCAGGCGCATAGAAGAAGACCACGCCGGGTGGGTCGTCCCCGCCCCATGCGCGGTCGTCACGGGCCAAGGCCCACAGATATCCGGTCTTCGTCTTGCCGCGGCCCGGATCCAGCACCGGCGCCGTGGTCTCGTCCATGAACAGCTTGGTCGACACCTTCAGATGCTCGGCCAGCCGGTCGACCACCGGGGCGAGGTG
This sequence comes from Roseibium litorale, assembly GCF_014842915.1. Classification (GTDB taxonomy): domain Bacteria; phylum Pseudomonadota; class Alphaproteobacteria; order Rhizobiales; family Stappiaceae; genus Roseibium; species Roseibium litorale. The sequence continues at coordinate 21,881 of NZ_JACYXI010000008.1, forward strand.
GAACGCGGCGGTACCGACCCAATCCGCCAGCGTGCTCCGATGGATATCGATGCCCGACCGGGCAAGGATCTGGCTCTGCCGGTGCAAGGGCAAATGGTCCGCGTACTTGGCAACCAGAACATGCGCAATGGCGCCTTCCGTCGGCAGGCCAGCCTCGATGAGGTGAGCCGGTGCCGGCATCTGGGTGACGCCGTCTGTACAGGCGCGGCAGGCGTATTTGGGGCGGACGGTGACGATCACGCGTAGCTGTGCGGGCACGATGTCCAGCCGCTCCGTGCGATCCTCGCCGATTTTGTGCATCACCCCGCAACCGCAGGGACATTGCAGGTTGTCGGGTTCGATCACACGCTCGATGCGGGGAAGGTCCTTCGGCAGGTTGCCCCTATTGCGACGCGCCGGACGGCGGGTTTTGGCCTCAGAGGAGAGCTGCGTATCCTGGCTTTCCTCAATCTCGGCGATGGCTGTCTCGAGGTCTTCGAAGGCCAGTTGTCGTTCGTCTTCGCTGAGCTTCTCCGACCTTTTGCCGTGAACCGCGTGGTTCAACTCCGCGACCAGCTGCTCCAGGCGCCTGTTGATCTCCTTGAGCGCATCCCTTTCACGCAGGAGCGCGGCGACAGCATCACGCTGGTCGGCGGGGATCGCGGAAAGGTCGATGGCGACAGTGGAAGGCATAGGCCGAGAATAACCCGGGGCCGCTGCGGATGCCCGCCATTTCCGGTACCTGATTCATTCTGCCGCAGCCGGAGAACGAGCCTCCAATGCCTTCACCTTGCGCCAGTCCAGGCCCGAGAACAGCGCTTCGAATTGGGCATGGTTCAGCGAGATTGTGCCATCCCTGATGGCAGGCCATGTGAAGGTCTTATCTTCCAGCCGCTTGTAAGCCATGACCAGGCCGGTACCGTCAAAATACAAGAGTTTCAATCGGTCAGCTCGCCTGGACCGGAACACAAAAACCGTGCCTGTGAACGGGTCCTTGCGCAAAACGGACTGGACCAGGGCGCTCAGCCCATCATGTCCTTTTCTGAAGTCGACCGGCTTTGTCGCCACCAGGATACGCACCCGGTTCGAGGGGAAAATCATGATCCACGCCCAAGGGCGCGCACGATCCCGGCAATCCTGTCCGGGCTCACGGAAGCTTCCAGCCGGATTGTGGTTCCGCCGTGAATGATCTCCACCGCGGCCAGCGGCTTGGCATCTTCTTCAACGGACGCCGGGATCGGCTCCAGAACGGCCGGCACAAACTCGGCTCCCGGAAGATCCGGCACCACAAGTTTGCCCTCCCGTGCCAAACGCCGCCACGACGAAAGGTGGTTGGGCTTCATGCCAACACACCGGGCGACCTCGTTCACGGTCACACCGGGCACATAGGTCTCCGCGACAAGCTGGCCCTTCACTTCATCCGGCCAGCGCCGCTTTCCTGCGGGCCCGACCAGAATCTCATATCCGCAAATGGACTCCATATGGAGCGCTCTATGGACTCCCAACCCTTCCTCCATTCCCAAATCGACAATGGGTATGGATTCCAGCATCACGACGGAAGCGAACAGGTGGGATCCAGCCGCCGCTTACATCTCATTGCGCTGGCGGACAAGGCTTCTGCCTTCGGCGAGGACCAGGCGGAACATGCGAAGAGCGTCAGAGTCCGGTTCTACGGGTAAACCAACAGAGTCTACGGCCGTTGCGTAAATGTCTGAAAGCAAGCGCTCTTTGGAGACCCTCTTCCCCACTACCTGCCAAGCGTCTGCGATGAAGGTTTCCTAGCTCATGGCCGTGATCATCGTCGGTGTTGGATACTTCTCGAGGAACACCAGAAACCAGTCGGTTCGCGAGCTTCGGTGAAAACGTTCGGCCTCAGGGAAGTAGAGCGGCAGGTAATGAGTCCGGATGCGAGGCCAAAGCTCGATCTTCGAACGTGAGACGATCTCATACGTCTTCGACAGCTCCTGGATGTCGGCAGTCCCAACGACCAGCGGGTCATGAAAGAACTGCACGGCGCCGATCTCCAGCATGTGCAGGATGACCTGAGCATCCTTCGGATCATTCTTGTTCCAGCTATTGTGCAAAGCCTCACGTGTCCGGGCGAGGCCGACAGAGGAAACAAGCTTGAGGTCGAACCCGGTCTGTCCGAGATGATGCGTCAGGGGTCTATGATAGTTGCCAATCGCCTAGAATCCGATCCACACTGGCAGTCCGTAGCTGACGAACACAGCAGACAGGCGCTGGAAGTCTTCCAACGTGTTCATGATCGTCATGCGCCGTCGGCGCTTCCTGTCTGGGATCCCCATCAGGACCTCGTGACGGTGCTTGGAAATGTTCACGGCGACCAGGACGGTCGAGGCGATAGAATAGGCAGTGGTCATAGCCGGTCTCCTCAGCAGTGTGGTTCAGCAAGACCACTGTTGAGACCTGAGACCCGGTTATGGCCACCCGCTGCGCTATGTGGTGGGCTGCGCTGGCGGCCATAACCTATCAACAGCGTATATTCCCGACGTGCTACGGCATCCAATTCACGTTTCCACCTCGATACGCCGACGACCGGACAACGAGATACATGACCCACATGTTCGACATGCGCTGCTGGGAAAACGGCATTGAGCATCGTTTGACCAAGGTGAAGCATACTTGGACGAATGGTCAGGTCGAGAGGATGAACCGAAGCATCAAGGAGGCAACCGTCAAGCGCTTCCATTACGACAATCATGCCCAGTTCGAAGCCCATCTCGCCGACTTCATCGCTGCATACAATTTTGCGCGTCGCTTGAAGACCCTACGCGGCCTCACCCCATACGAATACATCTGCAAAATATGGACAACTGAACCGGAAAGATTAAGGCTCAATCCGATCCATCAAATGCCTGGACTGAACAAGAAAAGCACTCTGCCCCCTGATCAGTGTGCGGATAGCATCGACATCGTAAGCCCGATCCGCGAGGACAACGGCGTTTTCGGGCAGGCCAGACAAAAGCGGCATGGCCTGATGGCCATCATATGCTTGGCCCTTGCTTAGGCTCAGCCGAACCGGTAAGCTGCAGGGGTCCATCATAGCGCGTGATCTTGCTTGTCAGGCCGCCTCTGGAACGCCTCATCCAACCAGATCCCCCTTTTTATCCCCGTTGGTACCATGTTGGTGAACGCGGATGAAAGAGCTGTCGATCATTTGGATGTCTCCATCGTAAGCTTCTGATACCGCTTTCAATATCCGATCCTAGACGCCAGCGCGGCGCCAGCGGACGGAGCGGTTGCAGCAAGTCTTGTGCGACCCGTAGCGCTCCGGAATATCTGCCCAGGGCGCACCCGTGCGCCAGCGCCAGAGAATGCCGTTAATCACCGCCGGTCATTGACGCGGGCAACACCGCGGACCTTCGTCGGAAGAAGGGGCTGGATCACCGACCACTCGAAATCGCTCATATCAAAGCGGGCCATTCAAAACTCCTTTCGGAGTTTGAATCAAATCAAGCCTGATCTGGCTACCCGATTATGAGGGCGTGACCTAGGTTTTGGCCTTTGCTTCCTGCATTTGGACACCTCGAATTACCCGCATTCTGGGGATGGTGGGTGCTGGGCAAGGTAACGGTTGCCTGAGAACACATGCTGCGGATCGGCACCATGCCGCCGACCCATTTGCGCCATACGTTCTCACTAGTAGAGAATCCTCTCCTCGGCAGGGAGATGCTGATTGATATATGCCACGTCCCCCCGCAGTTTTTCATAGACCACTTGCTTGACGGAAGGAGACAGATCAGTCTTTCGATTGGAGAGACTAGGAAAGAGCGAAAGCAAGAAGGTGGAAGTCAGGCTTCCAGCCCGGTTACCGAGCCTATGGTTTACTAGCCGGACAAGTTGAAGCTCGGGCCCTGTCAATGAGCGGTTGACCGTCTGCCTGCGAATTGACTGCAACGCCAGATCCTGTCGGATTTCCGGATCGATAACAGACATGATCTTTTCTGAGATCCCCATCTTATGAGATGAGTAGTTGAATAGATTTATTCTAATTCCTTCAGAATGACAGAAATTCAAAATATTTGTAGCATGACAGATATGATTTTCACGCTCCGCTATTTCTAGTATGGTCCCGGTATAACCGCCACGTTTCACGGCTTCATTGAAATGGGACTGCACCATTTCGATGGGATCGCGCACCGAGACGATGAAATGGAAGGTGAGGTCATTCTTCCGGGCTCTCACCAGATCAACGAATTCGTTCTGGCGAAGGATCATGTTCTCGCTTGAAAACACCAGCGTGCCGAAATCCTCGCAGGCGTCTGCCACGTCCAAGATCTGGCGCTGGAACCAGTCCGGCAGTTCAGGAGTGACATTTCCGGAGGTCGTGCCACCGCGAAGGGCCTTCTTGCGGCTTGGATGGTCAGGATAGAGGATGCCCCTGCTCTTCAAGGTATCTTGAAGTTCCATGAGAGCTTTCTGTGTGGCTGACGTGCCGGTTTTTCCGTGACCGATGTGCAGAAAGATCGTTTTCATTGTGTCCAGTATCAGAGGCCTCAGCCCAGTTTGATTGAGATATCTCTGCAAGGCACGTCATAAATGTGACCTGACTTGGATTTTATCAGGCCGTCACACCACAGATTCTATCTGAAGCAGCATCGCAACTCACGGCAGACTTTCTCAATCCGCATTCATTGCCCCGTCATTCCTCCAGAAACAGGCCGCGTTGTTCGGCTTTGAGGTCGATGCTGGCAGGTTCCCGGCCGGTGGCGAGAACGCCGATCTGGCGCCAGTCGCAGACGTGGATCAGGCCGGAGCGGTCATATTCGCTGGAATCCAGCAGCAGGATCACCCGGTGCCGGCTGCCTTCGCTGGCAAAGATGCCGGCAATTTCCAGCGAGACCGTCAGGATGGTCATGGGCTCTCGCCGCGCAAGCTCCCGGGCCAGGAAACAGGCGGTGCTGCCGTTGTCCAGCATCACCGTATGCCCCCTCGCGGATATGGGCGGCGGAAAGGCCATGGCTCACTGCACCTCCTGGCCAACCTGGGCATATTGGGCAGCGGCCTGCGCACCACCATCCGGCCCGGCACAGAGTCCAAGCCACTGATTTTTAAGGGGAAGAATCAGTTGCTTCAGAAGGTGCTTTGAAGGTTCTATTGAATTCAAACCCCGCCAGCGGCGTAACTACGCAGAATAGACGCTTTGTTCCTATCAATAATTTTTGTCTTATTATCAATATCTTGAATGGAAATCTAAGGCTGCCTTACAAAAGTCTTGCCAGCCAGAAAGCCATCCGGTATCCCTGTTTTGAATTCAATGAAGTCACAGAGCTTCACGAAAAGATCTGAAGGCGTGCGGCAGGGCCGGTCACATGGGCCGCCGCATACGCATTGAAGACCATTCAGGTTCCTCTCCTTTTCCGGGCCTGCCGCAGCTCCCAGGGCTTTGCAAAAGCCGCAGGCGCTCAGGCAGTCCGTTCAGGACGGGGAGGGGCCAGGGCAGGAAACACAGGCAGGACGACCGGCGTGGCCAGCAAGGGTGAAGCAGAGACGTTTGTCGCGCGCGGGGACGAAACGGTCTCCAACCGCTCCGAACGGGCCTATCTTGCGATCAAGGAAAGCATCATCGGCGGCGATCTGGCGCCGGGCATGCATCTTGTGCAGGAGGATCTGGCGGTCAAGCTCGGCGTCTCCCGCCAGCCGATCCAGCAGGCCATGCTGCTGCTGAAGAATGACGGCCTGGTGGTGGGCACCGGCTCGCGCGGGCTTAAAGTCGCCCCGCTTGATGCGACGGACACTGCCTGGCGCTATCAGATCCGCGCGGCGCTGGAAGAAGTCGCCGTGCAGGCGGTTGCCAGGAAGGCCGCAGCCTCCAGCCGTTTTGCCGACAAGCTGCGCCGCAACGGCGAAGCCCTTCTGGAACACGGTCTGAAGATGGTCGAGGCCCGCTCGCCCCGCGGCGCGGTGGATGCGGACGTGGCCTTCCATCAGTTCCTGTGCCGGGAATCCGGCAATCCCCTGATCGACCGGACCATCGAGGCCCATTGGGTCTATCTGCGCCGGACCATGATCGCGGTGGTGCGGGTCGAGAACCTCGGCACCTCGATCTGGACCGAGCATCAGGAAATCCTCAGAGCCATTTGCGCGGGCCGGATCGAGGAGGCTGTCGCGCTGGCCATGGCCCATCTCTACCGCTCCGAAGGCCTCGTGGCCCGCTCGCTGGCCGCCATGAATTCCGGCACGCCCCAAGACCTAGGGGATCAGGATCTTGGGGAGCCGGACCTTGGGGAGCCGGACCTTGGGGAGACTGGCTGACCCATCCATTCCCGCCCAGGGGCGACGGCCCTGCGGGTGACCCCATCTCGAACGTCAGGCCCAAGTTTTCGGGCCGGTTCAGGATCAACCGGAAGCCACCGGCGCCTTGGGGCGCAAAGGCAGCTCCACACCTTTGAAAACCGATCAGCGCCAGGGCCTTCCGCCAATGCCGGTTGAGGGCCTGCTGATCCAGGAGGAAGCACATGTACCGTTCTTTGCGGGCCGCAGCTCTGGCCCTTGGAATTGCATCCGCCGCCGCCGTTCCGGCTCAGGCGCAGGACACCGTCACCCTCGGTGCCGTCGAGATCCTGTCCGGCCCGGCAGCCGGCTATGGCATCGCGATCAAGTCCGGCCTGGAAATGGCCATGGACGAAATCAACGCCGCGGGCGGCGTTCTGGGCGGCAAGAAGCTTGAGCTGATCGTTGAAGATTCCGCCGGCAACAAGGACCAGGCGGTTAACGCAGCCCGCAAGCTGATCGGCCGCGACAAGGTTCCGGTCATCATTGGCCCGACCCTGTCGAACGAAATGTTCGCCGTCGGCCCGGTGTCCAACGGCCGCAAGATCGTGACCATCGGCACCTCCACCACGGCTGCCGGCATCACCGCCATGGGTGACTATATCTTCCGCACCGCGCTGCCGGAAGCCGACGTTATCCCGGTCACCTTCAAGGCGGCCAAGGAAAAGCTCGGCGTCAAGACCATCGCGATGATGTATGCCAACGACGACGCTTTCGCCAAGTCCGGCTTCGATTCCATGAAGGCTGCCGCTGAAGATCTTGGCCTCGAAATCGCGACCATAGAGACCTTCGGCAGCAAGGACAGCGACTTCTCCGCCCAGTTGACCAAGATCAAGAGCCTGAACGTCGACGCGATCGCCGTCTCCGCCCTGGTCGAGCCGGTTGCCGGCATCCTGCTGCAGGCCCGCCAGCTCGGCCTGCCGGAAACCGTCCGCTTCATCGGCGGCAACGGCTCCAACTCCCCGCGTCTGGGCGAAATCGCCGGCGACGCTGCCAACGGCCTGCTGGTCGGCAGCCCCTGGTTCATCGCCAAGAAGGATGAAGCGAACCAGAAGTTCGTCGCCGACTTCCAGGCCCGCTACAACAAGGCTCCGGACCAGTTCGCAGCCCAGGCCTATGACACGATGAAGATCGTTGCCGAAGCCATCGACCGCGCCGGTTCCGCCGAAAGCGACAAGATCCGGGAAGCCCTGCTGGCCACGGACCACACCGGCGTGATGGGCCCGTTCAAGTTCACCGAAGGCCGTGACCCTGCTTCCGCAGAAGGTGTGGTCGTTCTGACCATGCAGGGTGGCAAGTTCGAGATTTTCGAATAAAAGGCCGCAAAACAGGCCCTGCGCACCCGCGCAGGGCCACCACTGCCGTTTAGGGGATATCCCAATCGATGCTTGCACAGCAGCTAGTCAACGGTCTCGTGCTGGGTGCCACCTACGCGCTGTTCGCGCTTGGTCTGACCCTGATGTTCGGGGTCCTGCGCGTCATTAACCTGACCTATGGTTTCTATTTCTCCGTGGGGGCGCTCGTGGCGCTCTGGCTTGCGCGCACCGCCGGACTGCCGATCTGGGCGGTCGTGCTTTTGGGCGGGGTGGCTGCCGGTCTCGTCGCCGTCGTCGTGGACGGCGTGCTTTTGACGCGCCTGCGCCGCACCAAGGCGGGTGAACTGCCCTCCCTGATGGTCACGCTCGGTGCCGTTCTGGCGCTCTATTCCCTGTCGGCCATCTGGCTCGGCACGGAAATCCAGCGTTTCCCCTTCGATTTCGTCGACAGCTCCGCATTCGAAATCGGTGACCTGCGCATTTCCCTGGTGCAGATCCTGATCGTCTGCGTGACCTTTGCGCTCGTCGGCCTGCTGTTCGTGCTGCTGCATTACACCCGCGTCGGCCTGATGATCCGCGCCCTTGCCGAGAATGAAGACACCGCCCGCCTGATGGGCATCAACGTCGATGCCATCGTCATCGTCGTGTCCTTCGTCTCCGGCTTCCTGGGCGGCGTCGGCGGCGTGCTGATCGGCCTGAACTTCAACGCCATCCAGCCCTTCATGGGCGAGACCATGATGCTGCGCGGCTTCGCCGTCATCATCATCGGCGGTCTTGGCGACATCCGCGGCGCGCTGATCGCAGGCGTTCTGCTCGGCATGTTCGAGGTTCTGACCGCAAGCTACATCTCCTCCAGCGCGAAGGAAGCTGTGGCCTTTGGCGCGCTGGTCCTGACGCTCTGGTTCCGGCCCACCGGTCTCTTCGGCCGCAAAGAGGTCAAAAGGGCATAAACATGGCTGAATGGCTGGACGATTTCTTCTTCACCTATGAGACGCTGATCCACGGCATCGGCGTGCACGGCCTCTTGGCCCTGTCCATGTATTGTGTCATGGCCGTCGGGCAGCTGTCCCTCGGCCAAGCCGCCTTCATGGGCCTTGGCGCCTATACGGGCGCGCTGCTGACCCTCAAGCTGGGCCTGCCCTTCTATGTGGTGCTGCCCGCGTCGGCCTTTGTGCCCGCGCTGATCGCGCTCCTGATCGGCGGACCGACCCTGCGCCTCAGCGGCGTCTATCTCGCCATTTCGACCGTGGGTTTGGGCGAGGTTCTGCGCGTCATCTACATCAATTTCGAAAGCCTGACCGGCGGCGCGCTCGGCCTGTCGGGCATTCCGATGAAGGCCAGCGTCGGGCTGATCTATGCCCTGCTGCTGATTGCGCTCATCATGTTCTGGGCGGTTGGCCGCTCGCGGATCGGCCGGGCCATGGAGGCCATGCGCGAGGACGAGACCGCCGCCGGCGTGATGGGCGTCAACGTGCCGGTCTACAAGCTCGGCGCCCTGATTGTCTCCGCCATGCTGGCCGGGATCGCCGGCTGCCTGGCCGCCCATTCCAGCAGCTTCATCGGCCCGAACGAATATGGCTTCGAAACCGCGGTCACCATCCTCAGCTTCGCGCTGCTGGGCGGCATCGGAACGCCCCTGGCGCCGGTTCTGGGCGCCCTGGTCCTGACCGCCCTGCCGGAAGTGCTCCGGCCCCTGGCGGACTTCCGCCTTGTCATCAACGGAATGATCATCGTCGTGGCAATTCTCTTCCTGCCCCGTGGTGTCCTGCCGCTCCGCCTGAGGAGATCCGCATGACCACGCTTCTGACTGTCGACAGCCTGTCCAAGTCGTTCCGGGGCGTGCATGCGATCCGCGATGCCAGCTTCGACGTGACCGCCGGCAAGGTGCACGGCATCATCGGCCCGAACGGCGCCGGCAAGACGACCCTGTTCAACCTGATCTCCGGGCTGCTGGAACCGTCTTCCGGCAAGGTGAGCCTGAACGGCAAGGACATTTCGGCCCTGCCATCCTATGCCCGCACCCGGCTCGGCATGGCCCGCACGTTCCAGAACATCCGCCTCTTTTCCGAGATGACGGTGATCGAGAACGTTCTGACCGGCATGCATATTCAGCTGTCCACGCCCGTCTGGCGCACGCTCATTCCCTTTGCAGGTGCAGAGGAAAGACAGGCCAAGGCAAAGGCCATGGACCTTCTGGAACTGGTCGGCCTTGCGGACAAGGCCCTGACCCGTTCCGCCAGCCTTGCCTATGGCGAGCAGCGGCGGCTGGAAATTGCCCGGGCGCTCGCCAGCGATCCGAAGATCCTGCTTTTGGACGAACCGGCGGCCGGCATGAACCCGCTGGAAACCCAGGATCTGGCGGTGCTGTTGAAGAAGCTCAACGAGCGCGGCATCACCCTGCTTCTGGTGGAGCATGACATGCGCTTCGTCATGGACCTGTGCGACCAGATCACGGTTCTGAACTTCGGCAAGGTAATTGCCGAGGGCGAGCCCGCCGCGATCCGCAGCAATTCGGCTGTTATCGAAGCCTATCTCGGCCCCAAGGTTGCCGAGCGGCTGCTGAAGGAGGCGTCGGCATGAGCGGCTTTCTCTCTGTTTCCGGCCTGCGGCTCAGCTATGGCCGCACCGAAGCCGTCAAGGGCATCGACCTTGAGGTCCGCCAGGGTGCGGTGGTCTCTCTGATCGGCGCCAATGGCGCGGGCAAGACCACGACCATGCGCGGCCTGTCCGGCCTGCTGAAGACCGCCGCCGGTTCGATCCGCTTCTGCGGCGAGGACATCACCAACGCCCCGGCCCACAAGATCGCCCGCATGGGCATCCGCCAGGTGCCCGAAGGCCGTCAGGTCTTTGCGGAAATGACCGTGGACGAAAACCTGAGCCTGGGCGGCCTGCAGGTGGGCGACAGCGCCGACTTCCGCCGCCGCCGCGAGGCGGTGCTGGACCGGTTTCCGCGCCTGCGCGAGCGCCTGACCCAGCATGCGGGCTATCTGTCCGGCGGCGAGCAGCAGATGCTGGCCCTCGGCCGGGCGATGATGGGCGGCCCGAAGCTCCTGCTTCTGGACGAACCAAGCATGGGCCTTGCGCCCCTGTTCGTGGAGGAGATCTTCAAGATCGTCGCCGATCTGCGCCAGGACGGCACCACCATCCTGCTCGTGGAGCAGAACGCCCAGGCCGCCCTCGAAATCGCCGACCATGCCTATGTGCTGGAAAGCGGCCGCATCACCCTTGAGGGTCCTGCTTCCGACGTCGTCAACGACCCCCGCGTCATCGCCGCCTATCTGGGTGATCATTAGGGGCAGGGGACACCCTCACCCCACCCCTCTCCCTGAAGGGCGAGGGGGCAGGCCCTGCCTGTGGCGGGTGAGGGATCTCTCCTCAGATCCGCTCCCGCAGCAGTCCAGCAGCTTTTGTCTGCGAATGAGTGGGCCCCGGATCTACGGCTCCGCCTTCGTCCGGGGTGACGGTTAACTGTAGTTCAGATGTCACCCCGGCCAAGCGAAGCGCGAGCCGGGGCCTACTCATTGCCAGAGTCGTGCAGATGCTCTCACAGGGCTGCAACACCTAGAGGGTCATCAGGTCCTTCCAATCCGGATTGGACTTTTCGATCAGCTGGATCTTCCAGGACCGGTGCCAGCGCTTGAGGCGCTTCTCGGCGGCGATGGCTTCCTCGATCCGCTCAAACTCCGCAGCATAAACCAAGCGATGTAGCTTGTGAGTTTTCGTGAATCCTGCCGCAATCCCTTGCCTGTGCTCCTCCACCCGGCGCGCCAGATCATTCGTCACTCCAACGTAAAGCGTGCCATGCATGCGGTTGGTCAGAATGTAGACGAAGAACATCGCAAATACACCAAATGAGAGCAGTTGTCCTTTCTACCATCTTTTTCTTGAACATCTGCACGTCACTGGAAAAGCGTCTCCTGAGATCCGCTCCAGCAGCAGTCCATCAGCTATTCTCTGCGAATGAGTAGGCCCCGGATCTGCGGCTCCGCCTTCGTCCGGGGTGACCGTGCTGCAAGCTTCGAACGTCACCCCGGCCAAGCGAAGCGCGAGCCGGGGCCTACTCACTGACCGTCATTCGAACACGTGAGTGGCCTGGCTTAACGCGTCCGGGGTGACCACTTGCACCTCACCCACGATCCCCACTCACACTCTCCGCATGCTGGACGAAGAGGTCCACCAGGGCGTGGCACTCGGTGCTGAGTTTGTCACCGTGGGGTTTGATGACCGAGTATTCGAACCGGTCATCCACCTCGATGGGGCGGGCAATGCCGCCCATCTGCGCATGGTCTCCAGCGGTGAAGGCATCAACCACCCCGACGCCGACGCCGCGCAAAACCAGCGCCGATACGATGTTGGACAGATAGATCTTCATCTTCATCACTGGCGGATGGACCATCTTGGCGAACTGCCGGTCGAAGGCCCGGCCGGACATGGTGGAATCCACGAAGCCGACGAAGTCCACTCCCGCGAGGTCCTCAATGCGCACCACATCCAGATCTCCCAAAGGGTGGCCCGGCGGGGCGATGAAGCGGAAGGGAATGCTGCCTGTGCGCACCACGTCGATCTCCAGTTTGTGCTGGGTGGGAATGCCGAAGCCGATCTGGCATTGGCGCAGCGCCACCTGGCGCACCACGGGCAAGGTGGTCATGGACAGAAACTCGGCGCGGAATTCAGGCCGGATCCGGAACAGTTCGGCAATCACCGTCGGCAGGGCGGAATTGGCAAAGGCGGGTGCCGCCGCGATGGTCAGGGTGGCCCGGTTGCCGCGCTTGATCTGGTCCGCTGCCCGCTCGATCTGGGACAGGCCTATGAAGCTGCGTTCCACCTCGGTCCACAGTTCATGGGCCTCCGCCGTTGCCACCACCCGGCCGCCATGACGGGTGAACAGCGCAAGATCCAGCCGCTCCTCCAGCTCCTTGATCAGCCGGCTTACCGCAGGCTGCGAAACGCTCAGCTCGTCGGCCGCGCCGGAAACCGTGCCGGTGCGCATGACTGCGCGGAAAGCTTCAAGTGATCTCTGAGATAGCATGGGATGAGTATAAGGTTTTCACATACTCATGGAAAGAAACCTTATTTGCGTTATATCAAACCCGCGCTCACTCTGACCCTGTCGGAATTTACGAGGAACCTATCGTGAGCGCTGCATCCCACCAGCCGGACTTTCCCACCCAAACCGAAGTCGTCGTCATCGGCGGCGGAATTGTCGGTGTCTGCACGGCGCTCTTTCTGGCAGAACAGGGCATTCCCGTCGTTCTGTGCGAAAAGGGCCGGATCGCGGGCGAACAGTCCTCCCGCAACTGGGGCTGGATCCGCAAGGCCGGGCGTGATGCCCGCGAACTCCAGCTGATGATCGAAAGCGCCCGGCTCTGGGGCGAGATCAACTCCAAGCTCGGAGAGGACATCGGCTATGGCATCCGCGGCATCACCTATCTCGCCAAGACCGAGAAGGAGCTGCAGAAGCACGAGACCTGGCTGAAGGACACCAAGGGCTTCGACCATGGCTCCGTGCTGCTGTCCCCGGCAGAGACCGATCATCTGCTCAAGCGCAATGACCGGCAGTTCCTGGGCGCGCTCTATACGGAATCCGATGCCACAGCCGAGCCGTCTCTCGCCGTGCCTGCCATGGCCCGTTATGCGGAGCGCTGCGGCGCGGTCATCATCGACCAATGCGCGGTCCGTTCCGTGGAACGCACCGCAGGCCAGATCAGCTCCGTGATCACGGAAAAAGGCGAGATCGCCTGCAAGAAGGTGGTTCTGGCGGGCGGTGTCTGGTCGCGGACCTTCCTGGAAAACATCGGCATCTCGATCCCCCAGCTTGCGGTCAAGTCCTCGGTGCTGCGCACGACTGTTGCGCCCGAGATCGTTGCCGGATCGGTCGGCGCGACGGATGCGTCGCTCCGGCGGCGCAAGGATGGCGGCTATACGATTGCCCGCAGCAACCATGCCGAATTCCAGCTCATTCCCGCCGCCTTCCGGCACTTCGCCGCCTTTCTGCCGATCCTGACCGAGCGCTGGCGGATGATGAAGATCCGCTTCGGCAAGGATTTCTTTGGCCCGCTCGGCCATCAGCGCTGGAAGCCGGACGAGATAACCCCTTTTGAGCAGGTGCGGGTGATGGATCCGGCGCCGGACCAGAAGCTTCTGAACTCTGCCTTCGCTTCGGCCATCGAACTGCACCCGCGCCTGCAAGGTGTGCAGATTGCCGAGACCTGGGGCGGCTTGATCGACGTGATGCCGGACGAGGTTCCGATCATCGACGAGCCGAAAGACTGGCCCGGACTGGTGATTGCGACGGGCCTGTCCGGCCATGGCTTCGGCATTGGCCCAGGGGTTGCAAAGCTGGTGGTCCAGCACATCCGGGGCGAGAAGCCCATGGTCAGTACAAAAGACTTCGCAATGGGACGTTTCTGAAGACAAAGGAGCCCGCATGGCCGCAGTTTCTCAAAGCACCCCGGATGCCGTCGTTATCGGGGCCGGGATCACCGGCCTCGCCGCCGCGCTGGAGCTTGCGGAAGCGGGCCTGCGCGTTGAGGTGGTCGAGAAATACCGGCCAGCCGCCATGGCCTCCGGCTGGACCCTGGCCGGAGTGCGCCAGTCGGGCCGCCACCCGGCAGAGCTGCCGCTGGCCGTCTCTGCCGTCAAACTGTGGCCAGAACTAAGCGAAAAGCTCGGCGCGGACACGGGCTACCGCCAGGAAGGCAATCTGCGGCTGGCAAGAACGCCTGCTGAGGTAGAGATCCTGCAGGAGCTTGCCCGCAGCCAGAAAGCCACCGGACTGCCCATTTCCTTCCTGCCGGATCTGGCGTCCGTGCGCGAGATTGCGCCCGCTTTGTCTGAAGCCGTCATTGCCGCCACCTTCTGTTCAACGGATGGCCATGCCGATCCGCTTGCAACCGTCAGCGCCTATGCGCAGCGCTGCCGGGATCTGGGCGTCACCCTGTCCTTTGGTGAAAGCGTCGAAGGGCTGGAGAGTGCAGGGGGCCGGGTCACGGCGGTCCGGACGGACAAGCGGACAATCACCTGCGGCGCAGTGCTTGCCGCCCCGGGCATTCTGGTCAACACATTGCTGGAGCCTTTCGGTCTCTCCATTCCCCTGCGCCGTCCCATCGTCACGGTTCTGCGCAGTGCCCCGGCTGATCCGGTCCTGAAACCGGTGCTCGGCGTTGCCAATGCCGACCTTGCGGCCCGGCAGGAAGTTTCGGGCCGGTTCCGCGTCACCAGCGGTGCGGAAGACTGGTCCGGCGAGATTGTCCACCGGGACGGGATGCCGGTCATTCATCCTCATGCCCGCGCGATCCGGGCGACCATCGAAAAGGTCGCCCACGTGCTGCCCGCCTTTGCCGATGCGGAAATCGAGCAGATCTGGGCAGGGGCCTTGGACCTGACCCCGGACGCGCTGCCGGTGATCGATCATGCGCCGGGCCTTGAAAATCTCGTGGTCGCCGCCGGTTTCTCCGGTCATGGCTTCGGCATCGGACCGGTGACAGGTCCGCTTGCCGCCCAACTCCTGCAAGGGAGCGCGCCCGATCACTCCCTTGCCGCCTTCCGCTTCGGCCGGTTTGCCAACACCGGCCAGGCGGATGCCCCGCTTTCCCTTCACGGATAAAGGAGACACTCAGGTGCTGGATCCTCTTGGCAGAACAGTGATGGTTTCAGGCGCGAGCCGGGGCATTGGCCTGGCAATCGCAACACTGCTTCTTCAAAAGGGGTATAATGTGAGCGCGGGTGCCCGCTCGGTCGAGGCCCTTGAGAAGGCCTTTGCCGGGGCTCCGGCGGGCAGATTCCTTGCGGCCCGCTACGATGCCGCCGACCGGACCAGCCATGAGGTCTGGCTTAAGGAGACGCTGCAGCGGTTCGGCAAGCTGGACGCGCTGGTGAACAATGCCGGCACCTCCAACAAGTTTTCCATTGAAGAAGGCGAAGAAGCCGACCTCGATGCCCTTTGGGCGGTCAACGTCAAGGGACCGCTGTTCCTGACCCGCATCTGCCTGCCCCATCTGAAGGCCACCGGTACCGGGCGGGTGATCAATGTCGCCTCGCTGTCCGGCAAGCGCGTGCGCAACGACAACATCGCCTACAACATGACCAAACACGCGCTGATGGCGCTGACCCATGGCACCCGCCGCATCGGCTGGGACCATGGCGTGCGCGCCACCGCGGTCTGCCCCAGTTTCGTCGCAACGGATCTGACCGACGGCATCACCAAGGTGAGCCGGGACGAGATGATAGATCCGAAAGACTTCGCAGAAATAACCGCCCTGGCTATTGCCCTGCCGAATACGGCAGCCATGGCGGAAATGCTGGTGAACTGCCGGCTCGAGGACACTCTTTAGGGAAGAGAGTGAACCTCAAGGGCGAGAAAAACGATAACCGACCAGAGGACGATGACATGAAGACTAGGATAGGAGTTGCACTGGCAAGCGTGCTTTTTGCCAGCAATGCATTGGCCGCCGGAACGACACTGAATGTCGGCATGGCGGGTGCGGACGCGGGCAAGCTCGACCCGCATGTGGCCACCAGCACCCTGGACAAGGGGCTGCTTTACTGGATGTTCAACGGCCTGGTGCGGATCAAGCCGGGCGAGGCGAGCCCCGCTTTCATCGAGCCGGACATTGCCAAGAGCTGGACCTCTTCCGAGGACGGCCTGACCTGGACATTCGAGCTGCGCGACGATGTCGAGTGCCATGGCGACTATGGCAAGATCGACGCGGAAGACGTGGTCTATTCGCTGAAGCGCTCGGCCAACCCGGATATCTCGGCTTTCGCCAAGGATTACACCGCCTTCGATAGCGTCGAGGCGACCGGCCCGCTGGAAGTCACCATCAAGCTAAAGAACAAGATCCCGAGCCTGCTCGGCCTGCTTGTGCCCTATCATGGCGGCAACATCGTCTGTAAGGACGCGGTCGAGGCTCTTGGCGACGACTACCAGCGCACGCCGATCGGGACCGGACCCTTCATGTTCGCCGAATACCAGCCGCAGCAATATGTGAAGCTGGTCGCCAACCCGGAATATTTCCGCGGTGAACCGAAGATCAAGGAGATCTTCTACCGCTACATCCCGTCAGACTCCTCCCGCGATCTGGCGTTCCAGTCCGGCGAGATCGACATGATCTACGGCAAGCAGGAACAGACCTGGGTGGAGCGCGTCAAGCAGGTGCCCGGCACCAAGGTGGTGGTGATGACCCCGGGCGAAATGTCCGTCATCCACCTCAACATGAGCATGCCGCCTCTGGATGACATCCGCGTCCGCAAGGCCATTGCCTATGCCATCGACCGGGACACGCTGGTCCAGTTCAAGGGCCCGGACGTGACCCTCGCCGCGATTTCTCCGGTTCCCGAAGGCCACCTCGGCTACACCGCCGATGTGCCGCAATATCCGCATTCCATCGAGAAGGCCAAGGAACTGCTGACCGAGGCCGGGTTCCCGGATGGGGTCACCATCAAGGCGATCCACACCGTGCTGCCGGGCATGCTTTCCACTATGGAGGCCGTTCAGGCGGAACTGCGTGAAGCAGGCATCAATCTGGAAATCCAGACCGTCGAGCACGCCACCTTCCATGAACAGATCCGCAAGGACATGAGCCAGGTGGTGCATTATGCCGCCGCCCGCTTCCCGGTGGCTGACGTTTATCTGTCCCAGTTCTTCCATTCGGACGCGACGGTCGGCACGCCGAACGCTGTGGCGAACTTCTCCCATTGCAATGCTGCCGACAAGGAGATCGAGGCAGCCCGCGTCGAGGGCGATCCGGAAAAGCAGCTGGCCTATTGGGCCGAAGCCCAGAAGAAGATCATGGAAGAGGTATGTGCGGTTCCGCTGGTGCAGAGCATGCAGCTCTGGGCCTGGAAGGACACGCTTGATCTGGGTACCGAAGTGCATGGGTCTTTGAACCTGAGCCCGCCGGTTACCGAAATGGCTCACTTCACCGAGTAACCTCCGGTTGGAGGCGCTCCGGGCCGGTTCCCTCATCGGGGCCTGCCCGGAGCGGCGCTTTTGCCCGCAGTGCAGGCTGCGTTCAAAGGTGAACCCGCGGCCTTTCTGCTTTTGCAGGAAGCCCCGCGCGCACCCCGTCCACCGGATGCCTCGGAGCCCGCATGACAGCTTTCATTCTCAAGCGCCTTGGCTTCGCAGTGATCACGCTTTTCGCTGTGCTGACCATCGTGTTCTTCATCGTCCGGATCCTGCCGGGCGATCCCGCCGTCGCCATTCTTGGCGATCAGGCAACCGAAGCCTCGCTGGCCGCTCTCAGAAGCAGGCTCGGGCTCGATGTGCCGCTTTACCAGCAATATATCGAGTTCATCGGCGGCGTGATCGTCGGCGACTGGGGCATCTCCATGGTGTCCGGCCGCCCTGTCATCACAGAGATCCTGAAGGTTCTGCCCTCGACAATCGAGCTGACAGTCGCCTCCCTGATCCTCGGAGCCGTCGTCGGCATTCCGGTTGGGGTCTGGTCGGCAGTCCGCCGCAACAAGCTGCCGGATTACATCGCCCGCATCGGCTCCCTCTTGGGCCTGTCCTTCCCGGCCTTCGTCTCCGCCGTGCTGCTGCTCTTGTTCTTCTCCATCCAGCTGCGCTGGTTCCCGGTGATCAGCTCCGGCCAGGGCAGCAGCCTTGGCGACCGGCTCAGGGACATTGCCCTTCCGGCCATCAACCTCGGCCTGATCATGGCGGCCTACATCACCCGCGTTGCCCGCTCGGCCATGCTGGAAGTGCTGAACCAGGACTATGTGCGCACGGCCAAGGCCAAGGGCATCGCCTTTTCGGTCATCATCTGGCGCCACTGCCTGCGCAACGCGATGATCCCGGTGGTCACCGTCGTCGGGCTCTATCTCGGCATCCTGATCGGCAATTCCGTGCTGACGGAAATCGTGTTCAACCGGCCGGGCCTCGGCAAGCTCATCGTCGGCGCACTGAACCAGCGCGACTACACCATGCTGCAGGGGATGATGGTGATCTACACCCTGATCGTGGTGCTGGTGAATCTGATCACCGACCTGACCTACGGCCTGATCGACCCGAGGATCAAATACTCATGACCATGCCCGATGTCACTTCCGCCGCTCTGTCGCGGACAAACTATCTGAAGATCACCCTGGCGTCGGTCTTCAACGGCCTCTTCAAGGCCTTCAACACCAACAAGACCTCCTGGATAGGCCTTGGCGTCTTTGTTGTCGTCTGCCTGCTGGCGATCTTCGCGCCGCTGATTGCGCCTTACGATCCGTTGGATCAGAGCATTCTCTACCGGCTCAAGGCGCCATCGGCCGCCCATTGGTTCGGCACTGACTATTATGGCCGCGATACCCTGTCGCGGATCCTCTGGGGCGCCCGGATCTCGCTGACCATCGGGTTGCTCTCGATCAGCGCGGCCCTGGTGATCGGCACATTGATCGGCCTGATCGCCGGCTATTTCGGCGGCCGCACCGACATCATCATCATGCAGATCATGGATGTGCTGCTGGCCTTCCCCTCGCTCATCCTCGGCCTGATCGTCGTTGCCATGCTCGGGCCGTCCGTGGGCAATCTGGTGGTGGCCATCGCGCTCACCGCCATTCCGCCCTTCGCCCGCATTGCCCGCGCGCCCACCATCGCGGTCAAGAACCGGGAGTTCATCGAGGCGGGACATGCGCTTGGCTATTCTCACTGGCGGCTGATGTTCGGCCACATCCTGCCCAACATCGCCCCGGAAGTGCTGGTCATGGGCTCGCTCTGGCTGGCCACTGCCATCCGCGTGGAAGCCTCGCTCGCCTTCATCGGCCTGGGGGTCAATCCGCCGACGCCCACCTGGGGCGGCATGATCCGCGAGGGCTTTGAAAACATTCTCGACAGTTTCTGGCTGGCCCTCTTTCCCTCGCTCGCCATCCTGATCGTGGTGTTCTCGCTCAACCTGCTTGGCGACGGCCTGCGTGATGCCATCGACCCGCGGCTGAAAGGTGAACAATGACCGGATCCAACACCAAATCTGGCCCCATTCTCGACGTTCAGAACCTGACCACCTCCTTCCGGGTGGACGGCGCCTGGGTGCCCGTGGTCAAGGATGTCAGCTTCTCCATCGGCAAGGGCGAAACCGTTGCCATTGTCGGGGAATCCGGCTCCGGCAAGTCGGTCACCGCGCTCTCCATCATGCGGCTGCTGCAGGAAAACCAGAGCCAGATCGAAGGCCGCATCCGGCTCGATGGCGAGGATATCCTGGCCCTTGACGAGCCTGCCATGCGGGACGTGCGCGGCGGCGACATCGGCATGATCTTCCAGGAACCGATGACCAGCCTCAACCCGGTGCTGAAGATCGGCTATCAGGTGGCCGAGGTCCTGCGCCGCCACCGGGGCATGAGCGCCTCGCACGCGGAGGCAGAGACCCTGCGCCTGTTCGATCTGGTGCGCATTCCGGATGCCAAGCGCCGCCTGAATGAATATCCGCACAGCTTCTCCGGCGGCATGCGCCAGCGGGCCATGATCGCCATGGCGCTCGCCTGCCGGCCGAAGCTGCTGATTGCCGATGAGCCGACCACCGCTCTGGACGTGACCATTCAGGCCCAGATCCTGGAGCTGATCAGCGAGTTGCAGCAGGACATCGGCATGGCGGTGATGTTCATCACCCATGACATGGGCGTGGTGGCGGAAATCGCCGACCGGGTCGTCGTCATGCTGCGCGGCGACAAGGTGGAGGAGGCGCCTGCCGCCGGTCTCTTTGCCGCCCCCCGGCACAACTACACCAAGATGCTGCTGGGTGCCGTGCCCAAGCTCGGCGGCCTTGGCGAGAGCACAACCCCGCGCCGCTTTCCCAAGCTGGACGAGAACGGGGTCGGGGAGGAGCCCGCCAACGAGCCGGACCGGCGGGCGGAGACGATCCTGGAAGTCAAGAACCTGACCACCCGCTTTGCTGTGCGCGGTGGTGTGTTGAACCGGCCCGTGGGCAGTGTCCATGCGGTCGAGAATGTCTCCCTGTCGCTGGCCGCAGGCGAAACCCTGGCGCTTGTCGGGGAATCGGGCTGCGGCAAGTCGACGACGGGCCGGTCGATCCTGCGGCTTCTGCAGCCAGCCGCAGGATCGATCGTCTTCGAGGGGCAGGACCTGATGGCGGCAAGCCCGGCGGAGTTGCGCGCCGCGCGCCGCCGCATGCAGATGATCTTCCAGGACCCATACGGCTCCCTCAATCCGCGCAAGACGGTGGGCGCGGCTATTGCCGAACCGATGCGGGTGCATGGACTGAAGAGCGGGCCGGAGGCCAATGTCCGCGTTGGTGAGCTTTTGGAACTGGTCGGACTTAAACCGGAACACGCCCTGCGCTTCCCGCATGAATTCTCGGGTGGCCAGCGTCAGCGCATCTGCATTGCCCGCAGCCTGGCGCTGGAGCCGAGCCTGATCGTGGCGGATGAATCCGTCTCCGCGCTGGATGCCTCGGTCAAGGCCCAGGTGGTCAACCTCATGCTGGATCTGCAGAAGGAGCTTGGCCTCGCCTATCTCTTCATCAGCCACGACATTGCGGTGGTCGAACGCATCAGCCATCGCATTGCCGTGATGCTGCTCGGGGAAATCGTCGAGATCGGCCCGCGTGACAAGATCCTGAGCAATCCCCAGCATCCCTACACCAAGAAACTGATCGAAGCCGTCCCCATCCCCGACCCGGCCGTGAAGCGGGAGCGGGGAGGTCTGATCACCGAAGAACTCAAAAGCCCCATCCGCACCCTTGACTGGACCGCCCCGCCGCGCCGCTACCTCAGCGCCGGCGAGGGCCATCTGGTCATGGCGCATTAGGGTTTGAGAGAAGCAAGAGAGCAGGGTGACCCTTGAGCATGTTCCAGCTGGGTGAGAGATACGTGAAGTGGGTGCCGTCTCAAGGCGTGGTGTAGGTGTCTGCGGCCATCGGGTTTCTCGGTAGGGTCGGTTGCTGAGCCAACCTGAACCGAGGGACAGACCCGATGACCAAACCTATGATGGACCTCCGCGCGCTCGTGGAGAAGAGCGGAGATGCCGACCTTCTCCGCGAGATGATCGGCTTCGCCTCAGATCGTTTGATGGTGCTGGAAGTCAGCGCTGATACCCATCGCAATTGATCAGAACCGATGCGCCCCTTCCGGTTCCCGATGGACATGATGGTCCATGGTTGCGCGCCGAGCTTGTTCCACGCCCGGCTGCACAGGTCGAGGATCTCTTTGTAGGTTTCGAAGATCCTGTTTGAGAGCCAGTTTTCGCGCATGAACTGCCAGATGTTCTCGACCGGATTGAGCTCGGGAGCCTTGGGCGGCAAGGGCAGGATCGTGATGTTGTCTGGCACCTGAAGCTTGCCGGTCATGTGCCAGCCGGCCCGGTCCATCATCAGCAGCGCATGGGTTCCGGGGACGGCCTGAGCTTCGATTTCGTCGTTTCGCAGACTCTTATGCCAAATTCCTGATGGAGCCAGACAACCAGATCCTTGATCCGCCAGCGGACCACCCCATGCACGGCAGGGATTGGCCCGTCTCGACGATATCGCTTCGGCTCAAGGGAGCCAGATAGCGGGCCTACGAGAGGCGAGGAAGGGCTACGGAAAAAATTATTGATATTTTTCAGAATTTTATCAAATTTCGGGTAAGATAACTTATGGAACCTAATTTCTGTGCCAACGAGAAACCGTTCCCACAAGCAGGTTCAGTCCAAGTGTGAGACTTGCTTCAACCTTCCTGACAACGAGGTTGCCATGCGCCGTCACGAATTGAGCGATAAGGAATGGCCGATCATCGAGCCGCCTTGCCTCGCAGAGGCCGTGCTGTGTTTCTTGATGATCATTGCCGTGTCATCAATGGGATCATTTGGCGGTTCCGAACCGGTTCGTCTTGGCGCTAAGGTCCGCGTACCACGGCGAACACTTGGACAACGGGGTTTGAAAAATCCAAAGAAGCTGCCGCCGGGTTGAAACCAAGTACGCAATCTCCGCATCGGACATGCCCCTCCGGCCTCAATGCCGGAGGCTGGGCACCGCCGACAGGAGCTGGCGCGTATAGGCGTGAACCGGATGGTTCAGAACCTGGCTGGTCGGCCCGGTTTCAACAATCTCGCCATTGTACATCACGGCGATCCGGTGGCTCACCCGTTCGACAACCGCAATATCGTGGGAGATGAACAGGAAGGAGAGCCCGTCAGTCCGCTGCAGCTCCAGCATCAGATCAGTGACTTGGCGGGCGATGGAGACATCAAGCGCCGAGACGGCTTCATCCGCGATGATCAGTTTCGGCCCGGCAGACAGAGCGCGGGCAATGCACAGGCGCTGGCGCTGGCCGCCGGAGAACTGATGCGGGAAGCGGAAGATCGAGTCCCGCTCCAGCCCGACCTTCTCAACCAGCTGGGCCGCCAGATCCTTCTGGTCCCGGCGGGAGACGAGACCGTGAATCCGCGCCGGTTCCGTGATCAGCTCGTGAACGGGCAGCCTGGGATTGAGGCTCGCGTAAGGGTCCTGAAACACCATCTGCGCTTCTCTGCGGCTTTCTCTCAGCGCCGGACGTGAGGTCTGCGTCAGGGCCTTGCCGTTGAGCCGGATGGAGCCGCTTTCCGGCTCCACAAGGCGCAGGATGGAGCGGGCCAGGGTCGACTTGCCGCAGCCGGACTCCCCGACGAGGCCGAGGGTTTCCCCCTGAGCAACCGTAAGCGACACACCCTTCACCGCCAGAACGCCCTCCCGCTTCCTTTTGAAGAGCCCCGAGCGCGCGCCGAAGCGGGTCGACAGGCGGTCGACTTCCAGAACCGTGCCACTGCCGGGGGCCCGGGTCTCACTGCCGGAGCCAAGCCGCGGCGCGGCGGCCATGAGCTGGCGGGTATAGGGCGCCTGCGGACGGCGGAAGAGGTCGTCGGCGCTGGCTTCCTCGACCTTTTCGCCGTCTTTCAGAACGACAACCCGGTCGGCGATTTCCGCCACCACGCCCATGTCATGGGTGATGAACAGAACGCCCATGCCGATCTCCGCCTGCAGCCCCTTGATCAGGGTCAGGATTTCGGCCTGAGTGGTCACGTCCAGCGCCGTGGTCGGCTCGTCGCAAATCAGAAGCTTGGGCCGGCAGGCGAGCGCCATGGCAATCATCACCCGCTGGCGCAACCCGCCGGAAAGCTCATGCGGATATTGGCCGAGGCGGCGGAGTGGATCGGGAATGCGGACCTGCTCCAGCATGCCCCCGGCGGCCTTGAGCGCAGCGGCCCGGTCCAGCTTCTGATGGCGGATGAAAACCTCCGCCACCTGATCGCCAATCTTCATCACCGGGTTCAGAGAGGTCATCGGCTCCTGAAACACCATGGAGATATCGCAGCCGCGCAGCTTCGTCAGCTCGCCATCGCCAAGGTTTCTCAGGTCCCGGACCGTCCCGTCACCGCCGAACAGCATCTCGCCCGCCGTGATCGCGCCGCCTTCCCGCTCGATCAGCCGCAGGATCGACAGTGCCGTCGCGGATTTTCCGGACCCGGACTCGCCCACCAGCGCAAGGGTTTCGCGCGCATGAATGGCGAAGGACAACCCCTTGACCGCCTCGTGGGACCCGAAGCAGATCCTGAGGCCGCGAACGTCCAGAACCGGTTCTGTCATTTCAGATCTCCCCGCCGTCTTGCGGCAAATTCAGGATGCTCGTCAAAGCCCGGCAGCGGCGGTGTCCAGCGGTCTGCGTGCGGCTTGAAGGCATAGGCCATCGGGTCCAGCCCCAGCACCTGCCAGGACACGGTATCGCCAAGCTCGATCAGGCCGAAAGCGCCTGCAGGCTCGCCCTTTGTGGTGAAGCTCTCAGTGAGGGACTGCTGGGTCAGATGGGTTATGCCATCCACCACCGTGACCGTGTTCCAATGCACATGGCCGGACAGGCAGACGACCGGATGGCGGCACTGGGCCAGCGCGGCACGGGCACGCTCCGCCATGGGATAGGTGGACGCGGAAGGATTGCGCTCGAAATAGTAATTGCCGGTCTGGGCATGGCCGGAAACGGGCACATGGCTGAAGACCATCAGCGGGCGGTCCGCATTTTGCGCGACCCTTGAAAGCCACAGGAGGTCAGCCTCGCGCAGGATGAAGCCGGAATGCGCGGGCGTGCGGTGGATCTTGCTGTCCGCGCGCCACAGAACGATCCTCCAGCCGCCTGCGTCGAAGGTCATGTTGCCGAGCGGCTGGCCGAGGATTTCCTCGTTGTCGGCCACCTCCAGATGGTCGCGGTCATGGTTGCCGTTGATGTGATAGACCGGTGCCTCAACCGCCCTGAAACTCTCGGCCACCTCACGCTCCAGCCGGAGATCCGTGTCCCGGCCAATGTCCGAAATCCGGTCGCCAAGGTCGATGACGAAGTCCGGCGCGGCATCATTGGAAAAGCGGGCAAAGCCGTCCATCAGGTCGAGCGCGGCATCCCCGCGCTTGGTCGCGGAAGGGGCGCCATGATGGATGTCGGCGACAAGGGCAATACGTACGGACACGGTGTTTTTTCCTGATCTGGACAGAAACGGGGGAAGCGCCGCCGGAGGGCCGGCGGCGCAGCTTTTCCTCAGTTGAAGGAGATCGAACCGGCGCGGAAATCGAGCACATAGGGAATGTGGCCCGGCTTCGGCGCCCAGTTGACGCTGGTCTTCATCGCCCAGCTTTCATAAGGGCGGTAGAGCGGCAGAACCGGCGGGTCCTGCTTGATCCGCTCCATCAGCTCGGCATAAGCCGCGCGGCGCACTTCGACGTCGCCGGAATAGCGGAAGGTCTCCCAGCTCTTGGCGTAGTCTTCATCCGTGTTGAAACGGCCTTCGGACTCGGACGGGCCGTTCGGAGCCCACATGACACCGAAGCAGCCGAAGGGATCAGCGAAATACATCGGGTTCGACCAGTTGCGGGTCATCATCTCCGGAGAGTTGCCGCTCCACTTGTCCTGGACGTTGACCTTGCCCTTGATGCCGACCTGGGCCCACATTTCCATGATCGCCTGGGCCGCGAGAACACCATTGGTGTAGTAGCTCGGCGCGGTATCATAGGTGATTTCGAAGCCGTCGTAGCCTGCTTCCTTCAGAAGCTGCTTTGCCTTTTCCGGATTGTATTCGAAGGTGGTCAGCTCCGGCTGATACAGCTCGCCGAACTCCTTCAGCGTGTGGGTGGAAGGCACCACCGCCTTGCCGCCCCACAGGGCTTCGTTCAGCGTGTCGCGGTCGATCGCCAGCGAGAGGGCCTGGCGGATGCGGGCATCCTTCAGCTTCGGATGGTTCACGTTCATGATCATGACGTGGAACAGGGCCGTGGCGCTGCCCTCGGCCTTCATGTCCGGATCCTTCTCGATCAGGTCCAGCTGGTCCGGGGCTATGTTGGTGACGATGTCGGCTTCACCGGTCTTCAGCGCCGTGATGCGCGATGCGGTTTCCGGCATGTGCTTGACGGTCACCTTGTCCAGCGGCGCCTTTTCACCCCAGAAGTCGTCGAAACGCTCCCAGACGACCTTTTCGCCCGGAACGAACTCGGCCACCTTGTAGGGGCCTGTGCCGACCGGCTTCAGTGAGAAGGCTTCGTAGTCGTCATGCTCCAGCTTGTCCGGATCACCGGCCAGGCTCTTGGTGTAGTCTTCCGGAATGATCATGACCTGCTGCAGGTTCAAGAGCGTTTCCCACAGCGGCTCGGGGCGCTTGGCATAGATGCGGACGGTGTAGTCATCGACCTTTTCCGCCTTTTCGAAGTTCTCCAGCCGGTCGCGGGCGCGGATCTGGTAGGGCGGGAAATCGGCCTGATACATGCGGTTCAGGGAGAAGACGACATCATCAGCGGTCATGTCTTCGCCGTTGTGGAACTTTACGCCTTGACGCAGCTTCAGCTCCATGGTTGCCGGGTCGATCAGCTTCCATTCGGTCGCAAGACCCGGCTTCCACTCGGTATCAGTGGTGTCATGGTTCTTATCGATAAGGGTGTCGAAAGCGTTGTAGTAGAACTGCGAACCGACGTTGGAATGGTCACGGCCCGGATCCAGATAGCTGGACACATTGGCGGCGCCAACGGTGATTTCGGCAGCGAATGCGCTTGTTGCAAGCAGAGACGCAAGAGCTGTGGTTGCCAGTAGTTTGGTCATGTCGAGCCTCCAGGGCTGGTCGGTTGAAACGGTGGCCGTTCCGGCTTCTGTGATTTGATTGCGAGTGGTTACCGGGATCTGAGACGGACATCCGCCTTGTCGCGCAGCCAGTCGCCAAGGATCTGGACTGCGAAAGTGAGGAGCAGGATCACCGCCGCGGGCACCAGCACGATCCAGGGCGCGGTCGGCAGATAGTCGCGCCCGGTGCCGACCATGGACCCGAGCGTTGCCGTGGGCGGCTGAACGCCGAGACCGAGAAAGGACAGGGTCGATTCCAGGATCACGATATTCGAGAAGTTCAAGGTGAACTGCACGACGATGGGCGAGACCACATTGGGCAGGATGTGGCGGAGCGCGATCCGCATCGGCCCTGCCCCGGCCGCGCGGGCTGCCTCCACGAAGGGCATCTGCAGCAGCTTCTTCACCTCGGCGCGGACGATCCGGGCATATTGCTCCCAGCCATAGACCCCAAGCACCAGGATCATCACGTTCAAGGACGATCCCATGACCGCCAGAATGAGCAGGGCGATCAGGGTGAAGGGGATGGCGATCTGGGCATCCACCGCGCCCATGATGCCCTCTTCGAACACGCCGCCAATGATGCCTGCGGTCAGCCCCAGCGTTCCGCCGATCAGGAGCCCGATGACCGATCCGGCCAGCGCCAGGGCGAAGGTCAGCCGCAGACCATAGATGCAGCGGGAGAAGATATCCCGGCCCAGCTCATCCGTGCCGAAGAAGAAGCCGTCCTTGTAACGCTCAAAGCCAACCGGCGGGCGCAGGCGGGAAATCAGGCTCTGGGCATTCGGATCGAACGGCGCGATCCAGGGAGCGGCGAGCGCCATCAGGACGAGCAGCAGGCCAACGAGAAGCGCGATCCGGACGATCCAGCTGGCGTCGGACCAGACCGGAATTTGGAAGCTGCCAGTTTGGTTTCTGGCCCGGTTTCTGGCCAGTCTGCGGCGGATCGGCGGCAGGTTCTGGGTGACTTCGGTCATGGCTTATCCTTTCGCCAGGCGGATGCGCGGGTCGGCATAGGCGTAAGAGATGTCGATCACGGCATTGATCACGATGACCGCGACGGCGACCGACAGAACGCCGAACTGGAGAACCGGGTAGTCCCGGAGAATGGCCGAGCGGACGAGCAGGTCGCCGATGCCGGGCCAGGCGAAGATGGACTCCACGACAACGCTTCCCGCCGCTGCGAGCCCGGCGATCTGCAGGCCGATGACGGAGAGAAGCGTGATCGAGGCGTTGCGCAGGCCGTGTTTCAGGATGACCAGCCACTCCGGCAGGCCCTTGGCCCGGGCCGTGCGCATGTAATCCTGGCTGAGCACATCCAGCATCGCGTTGCGGGTGAAGCGGGTGATGGCTGCGACCAGCGTTCCGGAAATCGCCAGCGTCGGCATGATGAAATGCAGCGCGGAGCCATCGCCGACGACAGGCAGCCAGTTGAGCGTGTAGGCGAAGATCAGGACCAGCAGGATGCCAATAATGAAAGCCGGCACCGCGTAGCCGAGAAAGGCAATGACCATCACCACGCTGCCAATAACGCTGGTCCGGTAGATGGCAGCCAGAATGCCGAGCGGCACGGAAACAAGCAGCGTGAAGCTGACCGCGCTCAGGAGCAGCTTCAGCGACGGCCAGGCGCGTTCCATCACGATATCCGCGACCGGACGGCGCTCCAGGAACGACAGGCCGAACTCGCCCGAGAAGACCGAGACGAGGTAGCGCCAGTACTGGGTGCCGATGGAGGAATCCAGGCCGTAATAGGCGATCAGAAGCTGCCGGTCTTCCTGCGTAATGCCGTCGCCGAGAACGAAATCGACGGGATTGCCGGAGAGCCGTGTGGCGAAGAACACCAGTGTGACGATGACGAAAAGCGTGATCGCCATCCGCAAGAGCGTTCGAAGCACATAGGTCAGCATGGGGTCACCTCCAGGGAGGCCGGGCGGGCGCCATTGGCATGGGAATGACCGGCAGGCTGGCTGGACGCCCCCGCAGCCAGTGGCTGCCCCGCCGGGGCGAGATGAAGAAAATCGAGACCGGCAAGCGCCGCAGCGGCACCGTCGGTCGCCGGGTTGTCACCGACAAAGACCGCATGGGCTGCTGAAACGCCGGAGGCGCTCAGCGCTTCACTGATCAGGAACGGCTCAGGCTTGCCGAAGACGCGCGGAGCAAGGTCCGGGCAGCAGGCTCGGAAAGCCGCCAAAAGGGCACCTGTTTCCGGCACCGGACGGCCCTCCGCATTGGGGTGGAACAGATCCGGATTGGTGACGACGAGGTCCGCCCCCTGCTCGATCAGCCGCAACGCCCGCTCCAGGGTGGCAAGGGTGAACTGGGTGTCACGGGCAAGCAGAACCACATCCGCCCGGTCCTCCGGCTGTTCCAGGCCCAGGCCGCTCGCCAACTGGCGCAGTGGCGGCTCCGCGAACACCGCAACCCTTGCGCCTGGGCGTTCCGCCGCAATCGTGCGCACCGCCAGCTCACCGGCCAGAAAGATCCGCTCCGGCGGAACAGGCAGGCCGATGGACCTGAGGTGCCGGGACAGGGTCACGCCGGTGTCCGCCGAGTTGTTCGACACGATCGACAGGGTGCTCGCACAGGCGTGGACAAAGTCCTCCGCTCCCGGCAACGGCAGACCGCCAGCCACCAGACAGCCGTCCAGATCGCACAGGACCGCTGCATAATCCGCAACATGGGCGGCATCGAGCGCATGAATTGTTGTTGTTTTGCGTGCCCGCATTGCGAAGTCCACACCTGTCCGTTTGCCGGCCAGCGCTGCTGAGCGGCAGTGAAGTTGCGCCGGGTTGTCAACCGGCGGTCTGTTCAGGAAGGCCGTGCCCCCAAGGCCGGCCTGCTGCGTTCGCAATCAAACTGTCTTCAGTCTGTGACGCTGCCGTAACAGACTGAACCTAAGGTTTGGTCCGGCGAACCTTTTGGTTTGGTTTTCGGGAAGAATGTCGGCATGTCCCTAACACTCTCGCGGATCCGCGCCGTCAATGCGGTTGCATCCGGCGGCTCCTACGCCTCTGCCGCGCGGACTTTGGCTATTTCCCAGCAGGCAGTTGCCCGCCACGTGAAGGAGCTGGAAGCGGAATACGGCGTGCGCCTGTTCGACCGGAAGAACGGCGTGCTGTCACCAACACCCCTGTGCAGCGACCTGTGCGATGTGGCCGAACGCATGGCCGAGGCCGAGCGCACGGCCACCCGGCTGCTGACCCGCCACAACACGCTGCTAAACGGACGGCTGAAGATCGGCTTGGGGAACTCCATGCCCGGCATGGCGCTGATTGCGCGGTTTCTGAAACAGCATCCAAGCATCGAGGTGGCGGTGGAGACCGGCTCCCATGAGCGCATCACCCGGGCGGTGCTCACCCGGGAGGTGGACATCGGCGTCCTGCCGGATGTGCCGGAGGACGGCCGGTTCCGGCGGGCACTGCTTGCCCGGCAGAATGTCGTCGCCATCGTCCACCCGGACAGTCCGCTGTCGCGCGAGACGTCGGTGACCTGCGAAAGACTGACAAGCGAGCCGCTGATCTTCCGCACCAAGGGCTCCTCGACCCAGCGCGTGGTCGACAGGGCCTTCCGCTTGGCCGGGTTCGAACCCGCGCCGCTCCTGACCCTCGACACGCGCGATGCGGTCTATGAAGCGGTGGTCAACGGCCTTGGTGTCGGCTTCATGTGGCGGTTCGGCACCGCGCGCACGGATATCGTCCACCGGATCACCGTGTCAGACATGCAAAGACAATATGAGGAAGTGGTCTTTGCGCAGGCCGATGAGCGCAGCCTGCTGCTGGATGCCTTCTTCGCGACCGTGGAGGACTTCAAGGCCGGAGCAGGTGTCCTGCTGGAGCCATAGAACCAGCATTTCCTACCCTATCCCCTCCCCGGCCAAACGCAGGAGGCGCCCAAATGTGATCAGCTTGCAGGGCTCGAGCGGCAAATGTGCGATTGCATCGATCATCTTGCCCGGCACCTTTCTCGTTTTCTTGTCGCCGTTCTTCAGCCGCTGTTGGACGTGGAGATGATAGGAGCCGCATTTTCAGGCATTCAAAGGCCAGAAAACAACAAATCCTGAGTGACGTCTTTATCGAACTTAGCGCGGGTTACCCGGTTCACGATCAGTGCTCAGAGCCGGCGAGGAAGCCCGCCGGTTTCAGTGCGAGCGGAGATACGCGAGTTGTGCGCTTGTTTCCACGGCGCCGGGCAGTGCCCGGCGGATCGCGTCGAGTGCTTCATCCGCCGTCATGCCGAGATGAATGAGCAGGCTTGCTGCCATCATGCTGCTGCGGCCGATGCCGGCAAGGCAATGAAATGCGACGCTGTGACCACGGCTGAAAACCTGCTGCGCCTCGTTCCGGATTGCCTGCCAATGTTGCTCCTGACCGGACGCCGGAGCTTGAAAATCCGCGATAGGAAGACGGATGGAGCTGATGCCGGACAAATTCGCGGCATCGGCGATATCCTCGTAGGCAACGGGGTGGATCTCCGCGTCCTCGACCAGGGCGACAAGTAGCTTGACGCCGTGCGATGCCAAGCGCGACATCTCGGCCTCCAGCACGTCTTCGTTCAGGCTTAGGACGCCATCCTCCTCAATAACCACACCAGGCGCACCGCTCAGGATTATCCTCACGGTTTCGCTGATTGGAGTTCTTAACAGGGTGATGGGTTGCAGCGATTTTCTATGCATTTTCCGACTTCAAAGCGTTAAAGTAGGCGCAAAATGAATCGCTGTGCCTGCAGGCTGTCCCGACCGGATTTGGGGAGGCAGACCGATGATCAGGGACGGCCCAGGAGGGCTCCTTAAGAAGCTTCTTTTTCAACCGTCTTGCAAAGGGCATTCTGCATAATTCCATCTTGCTGCAGGCTGCAGGCTGCACGCGGCCGCGTTCGCACCATTTACCGATGCGTACACGGCTACTGATGCATATGCGGTGCCAAGCCATCCTGATCGTGGCCCATACAAACGAACATAATGTGATCGAAAGAGCCTATATGCGTGAAAAGACTCGCGTCGATACAATCTACCAGACGCTTCGTGACAGGATTTGCCTCGGCCAGTACAAGCCCGGGGACGTTTTTCATGAAAACGAGCTCGGCCAAGAGTTTCAGGTCAGCCGGACCCCGATACGTCAGGTTTTGCAGCGCCTAGCTTTCGAGAAGCTGGCAGTCGTTCGCACCGGCGTGGGAACGATCGTTGAAGACTATGCCGATGCTGATGTGAGAAACTATCTGGAGATTCACGCCCGCATCCTGGAAACAGTCGCCGAGCTGAAGCTCTTCCGCCCAACAACCAGCAATCAGGAAGCTCTTGCAAACGTACAGGTCCGCGTCTCGATGTTGTCGAGTGCCCCGGATATCGAACGGATCTGGTCTTTTCTGAAAACCATCCAGGAATTGACTGATCAGCTTCTTGCTGACGATACGTTGCGGCACATGAACGAGATGTTGTTCTACCAGGTTGTGCGTGGGTTGATCGCAGGCGGCCGCCATTCCCCGGAATTGGCGGCAAACATCATTCAGGACAATATCGTGAAGCTGACCGGTCCGCTGGAGCGGTCCGACTATGAAACCTTCTTCATGGCGCTGAGTGATCTGGTCCGCGCTTATAAGGCGCTTGCGGTCAAGAGCTGAGTTCTTGGCTGCAAGAGGCGATGGACCATCGGCCGGAAACGGCCGTTTCGCCTTTCGCCGGGCCTTGCGGAAAGAGTTGCGCGATCAATGCTCAATCCCGCATTCCTGAACATAAAGCTATCCAGGCAAACGCTTGGTCCATCTGGAACGGAACTAGGGTCCACGCCCTAAGGCAAAATATGATGGGATGCCGTTTGCTGTTTCAGCAAATAGGCTTTCTGTTCTGGGGTTTCGATCGCTTCGCGATCATGGGTGGCGCGAATGAAGGCAATTGCCTCTTCGGCGCTCAGGCCATAGGTCATCGCAAGACCAGCGGCAACCGTGCCGGTCCGGCCCAGCCCCGCCATGCAATGAATTGCAACCGGATAGCCCGACGCCAACACAGCGCGGGCGGAAGCGAAAGCACTGTCCAGCTTGTCCGCATGTTCCCAGGAGGGCGGCGACATATCGGGGATGGAGATCAATTGCCACTCAATGCCCAATGCGGCTAGCGTGCGGGCGTATTGATTTACGCCGAGAACAAGCTCTTCCGCCGTCAGACAGGAGAGCAGCAACCTGACATTGCTGTCCTTCAGGCGCTGAAGATCTTCCTGAAGGAACGCAACCGTCGCAATCTTCGCGTCAGATGTGAAACGCACCCCGGGACAGGACTGAAGACACATATGGAGATCCGTGTTCTTCAGCCGCACTTCGCTAAATCGCTTGGAAGAAAAGTCGCTGGTCATCTATCGCATTCCGTTCAATGGAATGCATGTATACAGGTACATCACATGGCGAGCAAGCCAAAATGACAGTTTTATGACAAGCTGGCGTCAGGAAAATCCAAAGGCCCGGTCCCATCCGCAATCCGAATTCTTGACCGGACAACCGGCACTGGAAGGGGACGCACGAACATAGTCTGCCCCTGCAACATATGCCCCGGAGGCATGAGCCTCAGTGGGCGTTGACCTGACCAAGAAACCGCCTCGTGCGCTCCGACCGGGGCCGCTCAAAGAAAGCAGCCGGTTCGTTTTCCTCGACGATCTCGCCGCGGTCCATGAAGATCACCCGATCCGCCACGCGCCGGGCGAACCCCATCTCGTGGGTCACGCAAACCATGGTGATGTCGTCATTGGCCAGTTCGACCATCACGTCCAGGACTTCCTTGATCATCTCGGGATCAAGAGCCGACGTCGGCTCGTCGAACAGGATGACCTTGGGGGTCATGCAAAGCGTACGGGCAATAGCGACCCGTTGCTGCTGACCGCCCGACAACTGATGCGGATACTTGTTGGCCTGATCCGCGATCCTGACCCGTTCCAGATAATGTCCGGCGGCACGTTCCGCGTCGCGCCGGGAGGTCTTCCGGACCCAGATGGGAGCGAGGGTACAGTTCTCCAGCACAGTCAGATGAGGGTAGAGGTTGAACTGCTGGAACACCATTCCCGTCTCCTGGCGTACACGGGACAGTGCCTTGGGTTCGTCGGAAAGCTCAATGCCAGAGACCTCAATCGTGCCGCTTTCGTGCCGCTCCAGTCGGTTCATGCAGCGCAGCAGCGTGGACTTGCCGGATCCTGAGGGACCACAGATCACCACACGCTCGCCGATGCGTATGTTCAGCGAAACGTTCCTCAAGGCATGAAAGGCTCCATACCACTTGTCTAGATCCCTAATCCGGATCACCGGCTGCTCCGACATTGCTCTGCTTTCCTGCTTGAAGCCAAGGCTGCACGCGCGCGGATCAGGACCATACCGTTTGTGAGCCGTGATCATTGCGGTCATGGAAGGACGGGGCCGGGCTTTCCGGCCCCCGTTCCCCCCTGGGGTCGTGCGCTGCCGCCAGAGATTGCTCTGGAGCAGAAGGCGGGGTGGGACCACCTTCTGCTCCCCGGTGCGTCAACGGATGGGTTGCGGATACATCAGCCCGCCTTGAGAGAAGAGAGCGTTGGCGGTACCCGCGCGCTCCAGCCCATAGTCCTCGGTACCGAGGCTCCGGTCGTACACCTCACCGTAGTTGCCGACCTGCTTGATGATATTGTAGCTCCACTCCGCCGGCAGACCGATCTGGGAGGCCATTTCCCCAGCCGCTGAATCTTGCCCGAAGAGACGCTGCACAGACTTCGGCTGATTGGCCAGGTCCGCAACGACCTTGTCGACGTTGCCGGAGGAGACCTTCAACGCCTCCGCGTTGAGCATCACCTGGAAGCTCCAATAAAGTGCCTTTTCCAGTTCCGCATCAGGCTGTGACAACAATGTCAGCGGCTCATTGGAGATAACTTCCGGAAGAATAACGTAGGCCTCCGGATCATCGGCCAGCAGACGGTCGGAGTTGAGCGCCGTCCGGTCACTGGCCAGGACATCACACTTGCCACTGAAGAAGGCCTGAAGACGAGCGGTCTTGTCGGCGATGTTCTCGACCCGGTACTTGATGCCGCGGTCAGAGAACCAGTCGGCAATGTTCAGCAGCGTTGTCGACCCCTCCTCCGCACACACAGTGGCACCGTTCAGCTCCTTCGCGCTCGTCACGCCAAGGTTGCGGGGAACCATGAAGCCCTGACCATCAAAGAAGGTCGTCACCACGAACCGCATGCCAGGATTTGCATCGCGCGTCCCCGTGCGGGTAATGCTCCGGGATGCCATGTGAGCGCCCTTCGCAACGATCGTCTTCATGCTGTCGGAAAAGCCGATGCCGCGAATATCGGCCTTGCTCGCATCGCCCAGGATAGCGGCGGCTGCCATGCGGCAGAAGTCGGTATTGAAGCCCCGATAGACACCTTCGCTGTCCGGCACAGAGAAGGCTGGCGAATTGGTGTTGACCAGGCAAACCAATCGATCGTCTTTGCGGATTTCGTCCATCACGGGACCACCAATGGCGGAACCCGCCGTGGCCATCATAAAGCAGCTTGCAACAAGAAAATTACGAAGAGGGGACATCTTTGCGCTCCAAATGGAAATGAGACTTAGGACGTTCTTGCTTCCAACCATCTGCTGTAGGACGACAGGCACCAACATGTGGCGAGATACCAGATCCCGACGAGCAAATATGCTTCAAGGCCGTAGTGCTGCCAGCTGGGGTCACTGAAGGCCATTTTGGCCGTGGCCATGATGTCGTGAATGCCGATGATGACGACGAGCGACGTGTCCTTGTAGGCACCAAGGACCGTGTTCATGATCGCCGGCATAGACCTCTGCAGCGCCTGTGGCAGGATGATCAGGCGGGTTTTCTGGACATAGCCAAGCCCCTGACTATCGGCCGCCTCGTGCTGCCCGCGCGGCACCGACTGGAGACCACCTCTCACGGATTCGGCGAAATAGGCCGAATGAAAGAAGACCAGTGCAACCATGGTGGTGAGCAGCGGCGAAAGGGTAATCCCTTCCGGCATCATCAAAGGCAGGACAAACAGGCCCAGGAACAGGACCATGATCATCGGCACACCGCGGACAAGCTCAATATAGAGAACCGCGAAGGCGCGGATGGCGGGCAACTGGCTTTGATACCGCGCAAGAGCGAGCAGAACGCCGACCGGGAACGCGAAGACGAGCCCGAATATCGCGAGCATGAGCAGGACCGGCAGGCCGTTCCAGCGCTCAGGTTGAACATAGTCCAGACCGAAGTACCCGCCGCGCATCAACACGTAGAAGCCGATACCAACGGCGCCCCAAAGCCAGGCAAGCCGGCCGTTGTGAAAGGACGGCAGCATGCTGACCGCAACTGCTGCGATAAGCAGCACGCTTGCCAGGAACGAGCGCCACTGCTCGTCATATGGGTAGGTGCCGAAAAGGATAAGACGGTATTTCTCGACGACAAACGGCCAGCAGGCGCCTGCAACCGCAGCGCAGCTCTCTGCGGGAGCCCATGGCGCTGCAGCGCTGACAAACAGCCAGTCCACCGCGAAGTAAACCGCCGCGGCGATAACCACCCCGAGAACAACCGTCAGCAAGGTATCGCGCTTGCTGCCGAAAAGGTTGCTCCTGATCTGCTTAACCAAGCCAATGCGCGGAGCCCGGAGGGAACCCTCCTTCATGATTGGCACGTCTCTGCTGATAGCACTCACCTCAGCCCCCTCTTGATGAAACGCGGGCGTTGTAGGCATTCACCGCAAAGGACACCGCAAGACAGATGACCAGATAGACGCCCATCGACAACGTCATCAATTCGATCGGACGGAACGTCTGATTGATGGACGTGGTCATCACCGAAACCAGATCCGAATAGCCCACAGCGAGCGCGATCGAGGTGTTCTTCGTGATGTTCAGATACTGATTGCCCATCGGCGGCACGACAATGCGCACTGCTTGCGGCAGAACCACGAGGCGCATCATCTGCAGGAAGCTAAGGCCCGTCGCCCGGGATGCCTCGAACTGTCCGTTAGGTACGGCCTCGATCGCCCCCCTGACGAGCTCAGCCACCTGGCCGCCGTGATAGATCGAGAGCGCCGCAGCAAGCACGAGAAACTGGATCGATATCCGGTGCCCGCCCTGGAAATCAAAGCCTTGGAGCATGGGATAGGAGACCGGGTAATCCGCCCAGCCGAACAGGACAGAGGCAGCAACCACAGCCACGAGAACCCCGGTCACTGGCCAGAAGACCGGATAGACGGTACCGGACGCATCCTGGATACGCCTCGCCACTTTGCCCAGAACAAATATGCTGACAGGCCAGAGACAAGCGAGCACAATCAGCAGGCGCATACCCGATCCAGCTTCCAGTGCAGGGAAATAGAGCGCCCTGTTCGAAAGAAAGATCATATCGTGGAGCGCCCAGCTCTGACGCACCGGCGGCAGGGCGTTGATCACGGCCAGAAACAGCGCAAGGAGAATGAGCAGCTTCGGCAGATTTCTCATGACTTCAATGTAGACAAGCGCAAGGCGGACACCGAGATAGTGGTTGCTGGCGCGCAGCACTCCCATGACGACGCCGATGAATGTCGCCCCCAAAATACAGATCAGCGACAGCACAACCGTATTGATCGCGCCAGCGAGCAGCACTTCGCCATAGCTGCTTTCGGATGAAACCGGGATCAGGCTTTCATTGATGTCGAAACCGGCGTGGCTGCTCAGAAAATCGAAGGAAACGGAAATGCCGGCCCGCGCCAGATTGGCGTCGATGTTCCGGACTGCGAGCACAAGAGCAAAAACGAGCAGCAGGATAAAACCGCCCTGCCAAACGACCGCAGACTTTGGAAATCTCCTTGGCATGACACCCACCACCCCGTCTCTCAACTCATTGTGAATGATATACCTGTATACAGGTTTATAGCAAGCGCTTTTAATAGGAATTCGTAGGTAGAGGACGAGAGGCAGCTATGGCGCCGAGCTTTCCCCTCATGAACACACGCCGAAACGCGCGAGCACGCTGACTCCGCGATTTTTACCTAGGGTGTGGACCCATGCCTTCCTCTCGCAGGCATCGCACGTTTACGCAAATCGAGCTTTCGCCTCAGCCTTCAACCGAAAGCATGCGTTGAACAATGCATGAGGCCAACTCCAGACAACCGCAGGATCAGCGCTCCCGGATGGCCTCATCCCGGTACCGCATGAGTGGGGACAGCAGCAGGCCGAGTTCGGTGTATTTCTTGATGATCTTCTGCATTTTCGGGTCGTCCATCAGACCCTTGATGATCGTGAAGACGTAAAGGAACCCGGGAAGCGGCATCAGGACCTGCTGCTTCAACCGCGCTTCCATTTCCTCAGGCTTGGCGCCTTTGGTCATCAGATCAGAAGGATCCTGGTCGGCGAGAAGCATGCGAACGATGCCGTTATTGAAGTTTATCGCCGCGGCCGTTCCTACATAGACATCTTGCATAACCGATCTCCAACAGATCAAAAATTACTTGTATACAAGTGTGCGATCGGAGATTGATCCACGCAAGACCAAAAATTAGTCGGCTCGCCAGAATATTAAGCGTGCCGGCCGCTACGCATTGCATCCGGCGAGCACCGAGACCCGGACAAGCTAGGTCGGACTCAAGTAACTGTTATAGTTGGATAATTTTTATATGCGGCATTCCGTCTGGTCACGCCGTGGTTTCCCGTCATCGACGGCACCATTCTCTGGCATCTCATCTGCCTGATGCGGCACCGCTTATACGACAGGATTTTTCGCGGGCAGATGACAGAGGTGCCCGGAAATCAATCTAGCCAGGTTAAGTGGAGTTTCTCCCCGTCTTTGGCTGAGATGCCGGAAGCAGGTGAGACCATGGCAAGACGCCCCGCCAGAACCAGGGCCCGGCTTTCATGGCAAAAGTGGCGCTTGCCGCGATCAAAGGTGAGCAGACGCTGGTGGAACTGCCCAGCAGTTCAACGTGCACGCCAATCAGATCAAGCACTGGAAAGACCAGCTCCTTGAGGGAGCGACAGTGGCCAGATAGGTGCGCTCATGCGCGGCAATCACGTCCTGCACCCTGAGACAGGCAGCGTTCGTTCATCAGCCGCTGGGTGCGCCGATCGAACCACAAACAGCAATCATCGTGTAGTCGCAGCGGCCGACGACGCCCCAAGCCTCCTGACCTTTGGACATCTTTACGGCCCAGTGGTGCAGATCGGCCGTCAGGTCCGGCCGATCCCGTTCGAATGCGACGGACAGCAATGCCGCCGAAATGCACCTTTACTTCGAAATTGGCAGGAGAAAGCCGTCGAAGAACCGCGCAAGCGCGTCATGCGCGTCAAACGGCAGGACGTGCGCGACATGCTGATCGGGACGGACAAGCACGAGGCATCCCTGTTCGCGATCGATGGACCGCAGACCGAAGATGTCCCGCCCTTCTCCTGGGCAGGCGCAGAAGATCTTCTCATAGTCGGCCAGCCCGAGCCTGCCCTTCCGCGGCAGGAGGAAAGACGGCAGCCGTTCTAGCGCCAGCTCGCGGCTATGCTGCTGGAAGACCATACGCAGATCGATGACCGCATCACTATCGGCGCCGGGCCGTGTGTATTTGCGGATCGGTGAATGGGCGGATCTATCGAGGAAGCCGCAAAGCTGGCGAACGGATGAACCTTCCGCAGCAGGGTCGTCAGATGGGCTGAAGGCAAACAGCCGCCAGCGCGCGTCCGCCTTGACCACATGGCCGAGCTCGATCTGTTTGGCATCGGCAAGCCGGACGACTGGCGCGGAATGGAAGCGGGCGCCAACCTCGAAGCCGCGTGCAAGCGACTGCCAGGTCTTGTCACCGGTCAGGACCGACGGCGTGTAGACGACCGACATGCCCGCCGTATAGCGCCCATGCTGAATGAAGTAGCGCTGGAACTTTGGTGCGTCGCCGCCCTCACCAGATTCAGGCCGTTCGCTCATGATATGGGACCACTCGCGGTCGAATTCGATAACATCCCTGGCGACCGCCTGGCGTTCGGCGGAGTAGCTGTGCAGGATTTCGGGCGGGCAGCGGCCCTCAAGGACGGAAACAAGTTTCCAGCCGAGATTGAAAGCGTCGCCCATGGAGACATTCATCCCCTGCCCCGCCTTTGGGCTGTGGGTATGGCAGGCGTCGCCGCAGATGAAAACATGCGGCAGACGCGTTGCCGCAGCCTCTTCCGGGACATCGTCGAACTTGTCGGTGAGCCGCTGGCCGATCTCGTAGACGGACCACCAGACGACGTCTTTGACCTCGAAGGAGAACGGCTTGAAAATGCGCTGCGCCGCGGCGATCAGGTGATCGATCGTGATGTTGCGGTTGGCCACCCGCTCGCCCGCATTGAGCTTGTCGAGCTCAATGTAGAGCCGCACGAGATAGCCGCCCTCGCGCGGGATGATGATGATATTGCCCTCTTTCGCTGACTGGATCAGCGTCTTGCAGCGGATATCGGGGAAGTCGGTCACCGCCAGGACATCCATCACGCCCCAGGCCTGGTTGGCGGAATCCCCCTTGAGTTCGCGCCCGATCGCCCGCCGCACCGCACTTCTTGCCCCGTCGCAGCCCACCACGTAGCGCGCCCTGACCGTGCGGCGCTGCCCTTCGTCGTCACCCTCCGCCCGCTCGAGCGACACGGTGACGGGATAATCGGCTGCCTCGGGATCGACCGTCAGATCGGCGAGCTGCCAGCCATAGTCCGGTTCGAGCCGGGACGGCGACTTGCGCATGACCTCGAGATACATGTCATGCACGCGCGCCTGATTGAGGATCATGTGCGGCATCTCGGAGAGACCGTCCTCGACGTCTTGAATGCGCCCGTTGCGGGTGATGTGCTCCGGATTGGCTGCGTCCGGCTTCCAGAAGGTGGTCTCGTTCACCCAATAGCCCTGCTTGAGGATCTTCTCCGCAAAGCCGAAGGCGTTGAACATTTCCATGGACCGGCAGGAAATGCCATCGGCCTGCCCCTTTTCCATTGGACCGGCCCGGCGTTCGACAATGCGGGTGGAAATGCCGGGGAAGGCGGATAGCTGGGCGGCGAGCGTCAATCCGGCGGGGCCTGTGCCAGCGATGAGTACATCGACCGTCTCTGGCAGGCCGCCTTGCTGAACATCCCGGCCGTCCGCAGCTTCGCTGATTTCCGGATCTCCGGGACGGAATCCATTGAGGTGATACTGCATCCATAGTCCTCCCTATGACGTCATTTAGTAAGTTGACTTATCATTTAGCGGAGCTTTCGACAGGTCAATTAAAAAAGTATGTCGTCTTATTATTTTTTGCTATGAAGACGGAAACCGATGAGGAACGGTCATGATCGAAGAAAGCGACGGCGCCGTCAGCGCCACGATGCCGGGGCATCTGATCCGGCGCCTGCACCAGATATCGACCCAGGTGTTCGCCCGGCGGATCCGCGAGGCGGGATCGGACCTAACGCCCGTCCAGTTCGCCGCTCTTGACGCCATTCATCAAAAGCCGGGCGTCGACCAGGCGAGCCTTGCCCATTCCATCGCCAAGGACCGGGCGACCGTGGGCGCCGTCGTTGATCGCATGGAGCAGAAGGGCCTCCTGATCCGCGTCGTCAGCGGCCAGGATAAGCGCGCCCGCGAACTGACGCTGACCGACGAGGGCCGCAGGGCGCTCAAAGCGCTCATGCCGGTGGTCACCGGCCTTCAAAAGGAAATTCTCAAAGGGCTTAGCGAGGACGAGTACCACCAGTTCATCGCGCTGGCGGCGAAGGCCGCGCGGTCAGGCGAACCCGCCAACGAGGACTGACATTTGGCCGGAACGGCAATGGCCCGTCCGGAGAACCGGACGGGCCACTTGGTACCTTGCAAACTGTCAAAGCGTCGATCAGTTCCCCTTGAGGGCCTTGGCGAAGGCGCTGGCTTCAAGCCCCTGGGCGTCGGCATCGGCGATAATCTTCTCGACAGCTGCACTGCTTGCGGCGTTGAACTTGGCAGCTTCCTCCGGCGCCAGCGTGATCACTTCCTTGCCATCGGTGCCTGCGAAGTCCGCCAGCGCCTTGTCGGCAACCGCCAGCCATGCCTTGTTGCCGTTGACGGCAGCCGTGCGGCCGGCATCCAGCACGATCTTCTGCTGGTCTTCGGTCAGATCGCTGAAGCTGTCGCGGTTCATGATCAGGAAGAAGTCGGACATCGTGGTGTCCATGCCCTGGGTGATGTACTTCGTGACTTCGGCAAGCTTGAACGCCTTGAGAGTCGTCGCATCGATCATCGCGCCGTCGATGACACCGGTCTGCATCGCGTTGTAAATTTCCGGCGCTGGCATGGAGACAGGCGTCGCCCCCCAGGCCTCGACGACGAGACCGGCATTGCGGGACGGCACGCGGATCTTCAAACCCTTCAGGTCCTCCAGGCTGCGGATCGGCTTCTGGCCCGTGAACAGCAGGTTCGGCGCGTTGTTCCAAAGGCCCAGCAAGACCACGCGCTTGTACTCGTCCGACAGCTTGTCGAGATTGGCGAGCATGCGCTCCGTGCCGGTTTCGGCGGTGATCACACCCGGCAGTTCGGCCAGGAGTGTTTTCGGGAAATTGGCGGCGGTGTAGCCCGGCAGGCCGAAGGCTATGTCGGTGACACCTTCCAGCGCCCGGTTATACTGCTCGGCCGGTCCCGGACCGATTTCCCCGCCCATGTAGAGCGTAACCGTGATCGCGCCGCCAGTCTTGTCGGCGATGGTGGCGGCAAAGGGCTTGTAGGTGGACTCGACCACGAAATGGGTCGGCGGCTGGAAGTCGGCCAGCTTGAGGTCTTCTGCGGATGCAACGGATGCTGCCAGCGTGAACGTCGCTGCCAGGGCAGCCGTGAGTGTCTTCAGTTTCATCCTTTTCCTCCACTCTTGGATGTTTGAACAAAGCCGGACCGGCGCCGCCGGTTCTGGCCGTTGGTCTAGGTCTCCGCCCGGACGGCATGCGGAATGAAGGGCGAACCGTCTGGCATGCCGCTCACCCGAACATCGTGTTGGGCAGGAACAGGGCGATCTCCGGCACCGCGATGATCAGCAGCAGGCCGATGATCATGGCCAGCAGGAACGGCGCGACACCCCGGAAGATGGTGGTCAGCGGTACGTCGCCGGCCACCGCGCGGACAACGAAGACATTCAGCCCGACGGGCGGCGTGATCATGCCCATTTCGATGACGATCACCGCGACGACGCCGAACCAGACCGGATCGAAACCGAGCGCCGTGATCACCGGAAAAACGATCGGAATCGTGATGACCAGCATGGACAACCCGTCCATGAACATGCCGAGCACGATATAGGCGAGAATAATGACGAAGAGCGTGCCATAGGCCCCAAGACCCATGGCGCCGAGACCCTCGCCAAGCGTGGCAGGAATGCGGGTGACCGCAAAGAACGGGTTGAGAACGTTGGCGCCGATCACGATCGCATAGAGCATGGCCGAGGTGCTGAGCGTGCTCATCACTGCGTCGCGGAAATTCTTGAAGGACAAGCGCCGCTTGATGACGGCAAGCAGGATCACCAGCGCCGCGCCGACGCCGGAGGCTTCGACGGGAGTGAAGACGCCGACATAGATGCCGCCGATGGACAGGACGATGACGAGAAGAAGCGGCGCGGCCTGCCACAGGATCCGGAAGCGGTCAGCCAGCGCGACGGATTCGCCGCGCGGGCCTGCCTTGGGATCGAAGTAAGAGACCAGCCAGACCACCGCCATGAACAGCCCCGTCAGCAGCAGTCCGGGCACCACGCCCGCCATGAACAGGCGGCCGATCGATTCCTCGGTCAGGATCGCGTACAACACGAATCCGGTCGAAGGCGGTATAAGAAAGCCGAGCGTACCGCCCGCGGCGATCGCACCCGTGGACAGGCCCGGAGCGTAGCCAAGCCTCCGCATTTCCGGCAGCGCCACCTTTCCCAGCGTGACCGCGGTGGCGACCGAGGAGCCCGAAACGGCTGCGAAGACGGCGCAACCGAGCACCGATGCGGAGGCGAGCCCGCCACGGAACCGGCCAACCCAGGCGAAGGCGGCATCATACAGCCCGCGGCTAAAGCCCGCCGCCGACGAGACGTTGCCCAGCAGCACGAACATCGGCACGACGATGAGATTGTAGTTGGAAATGGCCGAGTAGCTCTCCGTCAGAAGAACGCCTCCGGCGCTGCGCGGCCCTTCCAGCACCCAATAGCCGCCGAAGCCGACGATCAGCATGGAGAAGGCGACAGGGACACGAATGATCAGGAGAGCAAACAGGCAGGCGATGCCCACGAATCCGGCGGTGAAAGGCGTCATCACTTTGCCCCCCTCAAGAGGACCACGACAAGCTGCACGGCAAAGGTCAGGACGCAAAGACCCGCTCCCGCCGCCAGGATGGCGTAGAAAGGCCAGATCGGCATGCGCAGCATGTTGGTTGCGTCACCCCATTGCCAGGCGTCGAGCGCCTTCAGGACGGCGCGTTGCGCCAGGATGCCCATCACAAGCCCGGACAGGCAATAGGCGGCGATGTCGCCGATGAACCGGCCCCAGCGGCCAAGCAGCCGCTCGAAGACATCGACGGCGACATGCTCGCGCCTTGCGGTGCAGTATGGCAAGGATGCCATGATCAGGGCGACCGCGGTCAATTGTACGAATTCGTTGACGCCGAGGATCGGAATGCCCAGGAGATAGCGCATGACGACGCCCAACGTGACGATGGCGACGATGGCCAGCAGGCAGACGGCGCCGATGATGGCGAGGTAGAAGGTCGTCCGCTCGAACCGCGACGACCAGATTTCGAGGGTCTCACGCATGGCCCGGCAATGCTCCTGCGCAGCCATTGGCTCCGCCACGGCGCTTGAACCGGCTGGCCGGGCTGCGCACGATGCGGGGGCCTGGCGCCATCCTCGACGGGGTCATACGTATCGGCACCATGCGTCCTCCCATTCAAATTGCGCACGAAGCTCTTTCGGCTTTGTGGCTTGAGACTAGGGGAAACATTATCCGGTTAGCCAATTCAAAGGCGGCATTCTTGGATTAGTTCAAGCTATAGCGTCGCACCTTCCACGCTCTCTCGCAGCAGTGTGAGAAGCAGTTCCTGGGCCTTGGTCGGCGCCCAACTGGCGCGATAGGTCAGGCCGATCTGACGCGCCTGCCAGCCGGCGGTGGCCTTGATTTCCGTGACCAGACCCTTGGATATTTCCGCCCGCGCCTGCGCACTGGAGATACAGCCGAGATGGTCGCTGTTGTCGAGGATCT
Source organism: Roseibium litorale (assembly GCF_014842915.1). Taxonomy (GTDB): domain Bacteria; phylum Pseudomonadota; class Alphaproteobacteria; order Rhizobiales; family Stappiaceae; genus Roseibium; species Roseibium litorale. Next base: position 66,661 of record NZ_JACYXI010000008.1, read on the forward strand.
CCCGCATGAACAGGATAGAGCCTGCCTCGATGATGCTTTCCGGCTGGCCGACCCCGGCGAAAAAGGCATCGAACTGATCGCGGGCCGGCGTTCCCTGACGGGGAACCACCCAGGCGCATTCCCTGAGGTCCTCCAGGCTGACATTGTCCCGGCCTGCCAGAGGGTGGTGGTTGCCGGAAAGGATAGTGAGCTTGTCCGTGAACAGCGGCTCCTGAACGATGTCTCCGATCGGCGCCGGAACCCTGAGCGCCCCGACGATCATATCGATCTCGCCCCGCCTCAGTCCTCCCAGAAGCTCGTCATAAAGGCCGTCCATGATCAGCACCGGGTGACGGGGACGCTCCTGGCGGAAGCGTACGAGCGCCCTTGGCAACAGCACCGACCGGGAGAGCGGCAGCGCCCCGATCACGATCCGCCCGGCTTCACCGCCGTCGAGTTCGGCCAGATCCGCTTCCAGCTGATCCAGCTCACGGAAGGCGAGCATGACCGCCTGCACCAGCGCGCGCGTGGCCCGCCCGGCGATCATGCCGAACGAGGTGCGCTCGAAAAGGTTGCGGCCAGCTTCCTGTTCAAGTTGCGAGATCGCCCGGTGCACGGTGGGCTGGGCGAGGCCCAGACGCCGGGCGGCGAGCGTGAAGTTCTCGGTCTCATGCACCGCGACCAGCGCCTGCAATTGCGCGGTGGTGGCAGTTAATCGCAGCCGCGGCGAGACATCGGACAGCGCCGGATCCAGCAGGGCGAAGGCGCGCTGGACCCGGCTGGCGAGAACCTCCCCGCGAGGGGTGGCAAAGAACCCCTGACGTGTCCGGTCAAAGAGCGGGCCTCCGGCCTCCTTCTCCAGTTTGCCGATTGCCTGCGTCACCGCGGGCTGCGACACGTGGCAAGCCTCGGCCGACTGGGTCAGGGAACCGGTTTTGGCGACCCAGAGATAGAGACGAAGATGGCGGAGGTTGCGTGAAATCACATACGGTCCAAAACTGTCTGAAGGCGGGTGGTGAGGTTTGCGGGTCCTGGATCTGCGCGCAGGCCGCCGATTTCTTCCTGCCACTCTGCGCTTGCCGCACTCATCGCACCGGAAAAGCCGAGTTCGCGGATGGTCAGTGCCACCTCCCGCATTTCCGCCGCCCGGCGCCTGCCGTGAACCATCATGCGCTCCAGATTATAGGCGCCGCGCCGGCGCCATTCGAGCGCTGGATCGGATGCCTCAAGCGAGGCGATAACGCTCTCCTCGACACCTGCCCTTTGCGCCGCGAGAAAACACTCGGCGGTCAGGGCCTCGATGCCCTTGACCATGACCGAGCGGATCATCTTGACCGAAGACGCCTGCCCGACCTCGCTTCCAGCAATCTCCGGGCGCATGTCGAGGGATTGCAGCGCGGCAAAGGCCTCCTGTACATGCGGACCGGACACCAGCACCGGCACGTGATGGCGCTTGGGGTGGACCGGCGCCATGACCGCCACGTCGACGTAACGTCCGCCGGCTCTTTCGATAACCTCAGCGGCCCGGCGCTTCGTGCCCGGCGCGCAGGAATTACAGTCGAACCAGAATGCTCCGGGCGCAATGCCATCCGCAGCAGCGCTTGCGGCTATCAGCGCCTGGTCCGCAGTCACCACGCTGAAAACCGCCACGGCCCCGGCGAGCGCCTGCTGCGGCGTCTGACAACCGGCAACGTCATGCGCGGCATAGCGTGCCGTCATCGCAGTCCCGGCATCGATATCAAAGGCGGTGATCCGGAGGGGACGCCGCGCGCCCCAGCCGCTTGTGAATGCCGCCGCAGCCTCGCCGAAGCCAATGAAGGCAACCTGTTCAATCTTGCCGGAATTGCTGTGCATGTCGATCTCCAACCATGTCGTGAGACTGGCAAATGGCAATCGGCTCCGCCAGCGATCATAGCATGAACTTATACCGAGGGACAGGTTTTCGAATTGTCGGCGGGCGGTGCGGCATGGAATGTCTCTGGCAAGAAAAACCAAGGAGAGACCACATGCCGGCCAAGAAAACCGCCCTCGTCATATCTGCACATGCCGCGGATTTCGTCTGGCGCTGCGGCGGCGCCATCGCACTTCACGCATCCATGGGTTATGAAGTGACGGTTGCCTGCCTGTCTTTCGGCGAGCGCGGTGAATCCGCCAAGCTCTGGAAGCAGCCGGGCATGACACTGGATGCCGTCAAGAAAGCACGGCGCGCAGAAGCGGAGAAGGCCGCGGAAGCGCTCGGCGTTCATGATCTTGTCTGCCTCGATCTCGGCGACTATCCGCTGGAGCTGTCCCGCGAGGACAAGAACCGGCTGGTCGATGTGATCCGCAAGGTTCAGCCAGCCTTCATGCTGTCCCACTCCAAATATGACCCCTACAACACCGATCACATGTATGCCACGCAGGTGGCGCTGGAATGCCGGATGATCGCGCAGGCCTGGGGCCACAATCCGGGTGAGAAGGTTCTTGGCGCGCCGCAGCTCTATCTTTTCGAGCCGCATCAGACCGAGCAGATGGGCTGGAAGCCCGATACCTTCCTCGACATCACCCCGGTCTGGGAGAAGAAGCGGGCTGCGATCGAGTGTATGGAGGGACAGGAACACCTTTGGGAATATTACACCCGCGTTGCCATCAACCGTGCCAACCATTTCAAGCGCAATTCCGGCGGGCAGTCGGGGGGGCGGGACTGCAAATACGCGGAGGGCTTCCAGTCCATCTTCCCGCGCACGGTCGACGAACTCTAACCGGGACTTCGGGAGGAAACCATGACGGAACCCTGCTTTGACCTTGCCCATCTGGCACATGTCGAAATGTACACCGACCGCTTTGAGGAAAGTCTCGATTTCTTCACCCGGGTTTACGGTCTGAAACTGTCCGGGATGGACGAGACCTCCGCCTATCTGCGCGCCTGGGACGATTATGAATTCCACTCGCTGAAGCTCACGCGCCATCACACCACCGGCGTTGGCCATATCGCCTATCGCGCCTCCTCCGAGGCTGCTCTCATGCGCCGCGCCAAAGCGATCGAGGAGAGCAAGTATAAGGTGATCGGCTGGGTCGACGGTGACAGTGGCCACGGCAGGGCCTTCCGTTTCGAGGACCCGTTCGGCCATGTTTTCGAGATCTACTGGGACACTGTCTGGTACGAGGCACAGGAGGAGGCTGAGAAAGCCGCGCTGAAGAACACCGCTTCCGCGTTTACGGGTGCGGCGCCGCGCAGGCTCGATCATCTCAATCTCTTGAGCGAGGACGTAAGCGAATTCCGCGCCTTCATGGAGACTTGCCTGGGCAGCCGGGTGACGGAGATGATCCAGCTCGACAATGGCCGGATTGGCGGCTGCTGGTTCACGATCAACAACAAGACCTATGATCTTGCCTGCACCGAGGAGCATGGCGGCGGCCAGGGGCGGCTGCACCATGTCACCTATGCAACCGACCAGCGCGAGGACATCCTGCGCGCCGCCGATATCTTCCTGCAGAACGGCGTCCACATCGAAACGGGACCGCACAAGCACGCTGTCCAGGGCACCTTCTTCCTCTATGTCTGGGAGCCGGCTGGAAACCGTGTTGAGCTCGCCAATGCCGGCGCACGCCTCATTCTTGCGCCGGACTGGAAGCCGGTCATCTGGACGGAAAAGGACCGCAAGAAGGGCCAGGCCTGGGGCTTGAAAACCATCGAGACATTCCATACCCACGGCACCCCGCCGGTTGAACCGAAGGGACACTGACATGTCTGTCGTCGTTCAGAATATTCCCCGCGCGGATCCGGCAATCATTGATGCCTTGGCACAAGCAGGTGTTGCCACCGTCCATGAGGCACAGGGCCGCAAGGGCATGCTGGCAAGCTACATGCGGCCAATCTACTCCGGTGTTCAGATCGCCGGTTCGGCGGTCACAATTTCCGCTCCGCCTGGCGATAACTGGATGCTGCATGTGGCGATCGAACAGCTGAGGCCCGGTGATATCCTCGTGCTGGCACCGACCTCCCCTTGTGACAACGGCTATTTCGGCGATTTGCTCGCCACTTCAGCCATGGCGCGCGGCTGCCGCGGCCTCGTCATCGATGCCGGTGTACGCGACATCCGCGACCTGACGGCGATGGGTTTCCCTGTCTGGTCGAAGGCGGTGTCGGCTCAGGGCACCGTCAAGGAAACGCTCGGTTCGGTCAATGTGCCCGTCGTCTGTGCCGGTGCCCAGATAGAGGCAGGGGACATCATCGTCGCTGATGACGATGGCGTCTGCGTCGTCAAGTGCGATGAAGCCGCTGCCGTGCTCGCCGCCGCTGAAAAGCGGCTGGCTGCAGAAGAGGCCAAGCGCAAGCGGCTGGCCGCCGGTGAGCTTGGGCTCGACATCTACGACATGCGCCCCCGGCTCGCTGAAAAGGGCCTGAGATATGTATGAGGACGGCATTGCCTGCCTGTGGATGCGGGGCGGCACCTCCAAGGGGGCCTATTTCCTGGCCCAGGACCTGCCGTCCGATCCACAGGCCAGGAACGACCTTCTTCTGAAAATTATGGGATCGCCCGACCCACGGCAGATCGACGGCATTGGTGGTGCAGATCCGCTCACCTCCAAGGTTGCCGTCCTCTCACCGTCAAGCCGCACGGATGCGGATGTCGATTATCTGTTTCTGCAGGTCTTCGTGGACCAGCCACTCGTCAGTGATGCCCAGGGCTGCGGCAATATCCTGGCCGGTGTCGGCCCGGCGGCAATCGAACGCGGGCTTGTCGCTGTGACTGGTGGTGAAACGCAGGTGCGCATCCATATGGTCAACAGCGGCGAAATCGCCCTTGCCCGCATCCAGACGCCCGGTGGCCGGGTCAGCTACACTGGCACCACCGAGATCGCCGGGGTGCCGGGCACCCATGCCGCCGTTCCTCTGACCTTTCTCAATATCGCAGGTTCCATGTGCGGCTCGCTGCTGCCGACCGGCAATGCGGTTGACGTGATTGACAGCGTCGAGTGCACGCTGATCGACAACGGCATGCCCTGCGTGATCATGCGTGCCGCCGATTTCGGCCTGTCCGGCAAGGAAAGCCGCGAAGAGCTTGACGCCATGACCGAGGTAAAGGCGCGCATCGAGGCCATTCGTCTGAAGGCCGGACCGATGATGAACCTCGGCGATGTCGAAAAGGCATCGGTGCCAAAGATGACGCTGGTGTCCGCGCCGGACCAGGGCGGGGCGATTGCCACCCGCAGCCTGATCCCACATCGCGTCCACGCCTCGGTTGGGGTCTTTGCCGCCATCACCGTGGCGACGGCAACGCGGCTCGAAGGCAGCCCGGCAGCCGGGCTTTGCGATCAGCCCGCCGATGGCCGCTACCGCATCGAACATCCGACCGGCAACATGGAGATATTCCTCGATGTTGCCGAAGACGGCACAGTTCGCGGCGCGGGCAACGTCCGCACAGCCCGTAAGCTCTTCGACGGCAAGGTGTTTGTCTAACGAGATCTGGCTTTGATTGATCACCCTACAGTGCCGGATAACGATACCAAAAGCTTCCCGGGCGATGCCGCATGTCAGGTATCGCTCACAGTTCCCTTCTGCGGCTTCAACCGGGATGGCGCCGACACCAATGATCGCCTGCGGGAAAACTTCCGTCGTATCGGCCTGCAAGGCGAGGGCCGCTGATGGGTTGTCAATCTCGATATAGTCGTAGATGCTTTCGCGGTCTTGTATCGCTTCCCGCATCCAGAACAGTTTCATCACTCGGCGGTATCAAGCCGGCGGCGGGCGGCAGCGCGACGCGCAGCAAATTTGGCTTCAACTTCTATGTCAGGCACCAATATGTCAGGCACCAAATTGCCAGAATTGGCTGAAGCCAGACCTGTTTCGATTTGACGGCGAAACCAGGCGTCATGTTCGGCTTCATCTTGCTGCTATTGGACAAATCCGCGCATAAAATCCCGAAGCAGTTGCACCCCGCTCAGGTCACGAACTTGAGCAGCTCGGGTAAACTGATTTCTCAAATCGTCATCGATCCGAAATGTAGAGGTAGCGTTGCTCATGGATACAATCTGAACGTGTTACGTAGTAGATGCATTGGGGTACATAATCCTTCACATCTCCAGCGGATGCTTTGGCCTCGAAGGGCAGCGCCGCCTTGCTCTTTTTTGGTCAATGATGGCCACCATGTTCATTGGATTGCAGGAATGAGCCCATTGGGTCTGATCAAATAGGATTGGCACTACAGCTGAAACTCAGGATATTCCTACGCGTGTACCAGCCGGCAGAATTCGGATAGCATGATAATTGAGGGCTTGACCAAGGGGTGGGGTGAACAGATTGTTGCCTACACGCGCGTGCTGCTAAGGCAAATGTGTTCCAACAGGCAAAGTTGATGAAGCTACGTTTCTATCTTCCGGCTTTCTTGAAGACCATCCTAGCGGTGGCTTTCGTCGTTGCCGGTGGATCGTTCAGCCATTCGTTTGCCGAAAGGTCTCACGGGCATGAACATGAGGTAGCCGCTTCAGACGGGCATTCGCACGGGCAGACCGCAGCAACCGCCGATCAGCTCGTGGTCGATCATGAGACAGTCCATTGTGGTGCCTACCTGCTTGCCCTGACCTCCGACGATGAGATGCGCTTGCCAGCCCTTGCGGATGATATGACCGCAGATTGCTTCGTATCGGGCGCCTCCAGAACGGCGAAGATCGACCCTCCGCCTCCACGACCGGTTTCCTTGTCCATTTGAAACGGCTTCGGCGGCAGATCCGCCGTCAAACGGGATAGAGGAAGTTTTTGATGAAATTTACGGCATTGACCGCTGCAGGTGCGATCCTGCTGGCGGGGAGCGTGGCTGCCTATGGCCATGGCGGGGCGTCTGGCGTCGTCAAGGAAAGAATGGAAGCGATGGAGGTTATGGGAAAGGTGATGAAATCCTTGTCCTCCATCATGCGGGGCGAAAAGGATTATGACGCGGACGCCGTGCGCAAGGGGGCTGAGGTCATCGGAACCCATTCCGGAGAAGCCCTTACAAAGCTTTTCCCGGAGCACAGTACGGGATCACCTTCTGAAGCCAAGCACGAGATCTGGACGGATTGGGACGAATTTTCGGCGCTTGCCGATCAATTGGGCCTTTTCGCGTCCGGCCTCGGCAAGGCAGCCGGCAACGGTCTCGCCCATGCGGGCGGCGGATCAGGCATGATGGGGCAGGGAGCTATGATGGGGGGCAACTCAATGATGTCTCAAGGAGGTATGATGGGGGCCTCGCCCATGATGGGCGGTTCCGGACATATGTCTGATCCCGAGTCACTCGCCCAGATGCCCGCAGACGGCGTGTTCAACATGCTGGCGCAGACCTGTTCCGCGTGTCACTCGAAGTTCCGGATCGAGAAGAACTAGACGATGCGCCTTTGGCTCATTGCCGTGATGGCTGCTCCCGCGTTGGCGGGGGCGGCTTTCGCCACACTCCATTTCTGGCCAATAGGCAAACCCGAGGTCATCGGAAACCTGACGGGGGATCCCGGACGAGGAGCGTATCTCGCCAGAATGTCGGGATGCATCGCTTGCCACACCAATTCCGCCGAGGGAGGCAAGCCGCTTGCGGGCGGTGTCCGCTTGCCGACTGGTTTCGGCACCTTCTACTCCCCGAACCTCACGACCGATCCGGACCACGGCATCGGGAACTGGACGATCGCCGAATTTGCAGCAGCGCTGCGTCAGGGGATCTCTCCGGAAGGTGAGCCCTATTACCCGTCCTTTCCCTATCCGTTCTACAGCTCCCTGAGCGATCAGGACATTGCGGATCTCTGGGCGGCGTTCAAGACGGTTCCGCCTGTTGCCAGCGCGTCAAAACCTCATGACATGATGCCGCCTTTCAACCTGCGGGCAGGTTTGAAGGTCTGGCGCGCGCTCTATTATGATCCAGAGCCTTACACGCCGGATCCGGAAAGAAGTGATCTCTGGAACAGGGGGAAGTTTATCGTCGAAGGCCCGGCCCATTGCGGGGCCTGCCACACGCCGAGAAACCTGCTGGGTGCCCGTCAGGCGGAAATGGCGTTGCACGGTGCCGAGAAACTGCCGGATGGCGGAAAAGCTCCGCCGGTCACCCGTGCGGCATTGCTGGAGAGAGGCTGGACCGTCAACACCCTGAAATACGCCCTTCAAAGCGGGATCATGCAGGATGGCGACGTCTTCGGCGGCTCAATGGCAGAGGTCGTTCGCGACGGGACAGCCTTCCTCACTGACGAAGACCGGGCTGCCATGGCAACTTATCTCCTGGAAAGGGACAAGTGAGCAGATGTCGCTCGAAGGTGTTTCACTTGAGTTGCCGGATGCTGGCAAAGTGCCTGTATCTGCGCTGCCGCGACGCTTAATGCGTCGCGGCGAGGCGCGGTCATCCGGACCTGCGCTGATCTGTCTCAATTCGCTGGAGGAATTTGGCTGGCTTCTGGGATACCGATTCCGTATGCGCTCTTTCTTTGCTGCATTGCTGATCGTTCTGTTCGCGGGGGTCCATTCGGCTGCCGCGTTCGACGGTATGAAAATTCCGGCAGCTGCCGGAGCCCTCACAGAGGTGAGCGCCGTCGCCAGTAATGTGCAGCTGTTTTCCTCTCACCACGCAAAATGCTGTGAGACTTCTGGAAAAGCAGGGATGTTCGCGAAGTTTTCCGGATGCAGCGCCGATTGCGTGTCGCTTCATGGTGATTTCGTCGTCCTTCAGTTCCAGAAGAGCGCGACACTGGAGACCATTCCACTCGCAGCCATTTCCGGCGGAAAACCAGCGCCCCACCTTCGTCCTCCAAGAAACGTCTGAGACCTGCCTGGGCGCCCGGAACGGGCGCTCTCCATCAGACATTTGTTGGAAACGGTGAACGAAACTCTTGCGGCGGCTGCATAGACGCCCGCCCGGATCGTTCATCTGGAAACGAAAGGTGATAGCTCAATGAGCTCACGTGAAATTACGGCCGGAAAAGCGGCCAGACTGTCTGCGTCCGGCTGGAGCCGGATGTCCGGACAGTCCCTGTTCATGCTGCTGTGCTGCGCCGTCATGATTGCCGCGTTTGGCTTTGTGATCGCTGCTGCGCCTGCCGGTCAGCCATTCGCGGAAACGCTGCTGCTGGCCGCGCCGATGTTCGGATGCGTGGTCATGCATTTCGTCATGCACCGGATCATGGGCAAGCCTTGCCATGCTCACGCAGGAAAGGAACAGCAGAATGACTAGACGCATTGCCGCGTTTCTGTTGATTGGAAGCGCCTTATCCGTTTCTCAGGCTGCCTTTGCTGCCGGGGACGGCAACACTATTACGGTCTACAAGTCGCCCTGGTGCGGATGCTGTGAAATCTGGACCGATGCTGCCAGGGAGGCAGGTTTCCAGGTCGTCATCGAGGACATGGAAGACCTCTCTGGTGTCAAGCAGCAGGCCGGTGTTCCCGAGGAGATGCAGGCCTGCCATACGGCCGTCATCGGCGATGACCGGAAATACATCATAGAAGGGCACGTGCCCCTGGAGGCGATCCGGAAGATGATGACTGAACGGCCGGATGTTCGCGGTATTGCTGTGCCGGGAATGCCTCAGGGGTCTCTCGGCATGAGTTACGACCCTACGGCGAAATACACCGTCTTCACATTCGGCAGCAAGGCGTCCGGCGCGCCGCAACCGTACATGAGGATGGGCGAGTGAGTGCGCATTGACGCCACAGACAAGTAGATCTTGTCCTGCCCGGACGGCGAACCCTTCGGGGCTCGCCGTCAGCAGTTGCGTCTCGGGCATCCGCTGTCTCAAACCTGCGCTTGTGGCATTGGGGCGACCGGAAGGCCTTACTCTTGGAACGTAGTTTCCGGCGACCCTCATACAACTATGCTGGGAAAAGGCGCTGATCACGTACAATTCAATTGCTGCCCGCTGGTGCCCCCGATACAGACTTGGTGTTTCCTGGATAGGTGACCCTTGCGCAACCTGCTTCAAATCCTCTTTGCGGGCATATTTCTCCTTGGAACTTTTCTTCCGGGGGCGAATGCGCATGCTTGGGCAACTGGAACGCAGGTTGAGATGGGTGGGACCGGACAGGGTCTGCAACACCTGAGACATGCGCGCTATTCTGACGAAGCACAGGCGGCAATGCCTGATTGCCCTGCAGCCAAGGCAAAGAAGGACGGCAAAGTGTCGTCGCAGAGCTGCTGCCCGGCATCCTGCGTTTTAGATCTCGCCATCCTTCAAGAGGCCACAGCTCCGGGCTGGCCTAGCATGCCGTTCTATGTGCCGATGGCCGGTTCGCTATCGGACGCTGCCAGATACCGCGTGGAACATCCTCCCAAGCACTGATCCCGGCCCGGATTCTGTCCAGGGTAAACCGTACGCCGTCTTTTTTGCGGCTGCGTTCAGACAATCGAGATCAGTGAGTTTCAATGAAACCAAGCGCTTTTGCCGCGCTCGCGCCGTTGTTGGTCGTGAGCTGCGCATCCACGGCACCTTTGCCGGACCTATCCGCTGGCTCCAACCCGGAAGATCCGGGCGCTGCCATCCATGCCCTTCACCCCGCGCCGGTGACCGGAGGCTATACTGCCAGGGGCCCGGTCGACCCGGGCTCATGGCGCAAACTCAATGATGACCAGTCTTCCGGCAAGGGAGGTGGGTCGTGAGACTTCTGGAAGTCAAACCAATCCTCGTTGCCGTGTCAGCAAGCCTGCTGGCCGGGTGTGTGTCCCCAGAGCAGATCGCGTCTTATTCCGGGCCGCAGCCCGGATTTGAGGCGGTGTCATCCGGCACGTCCTCACGCTCGGGCAACAAGGAAACCGTCTGGATCCAGAATGCGGACCAGGCGAAGGCGGTCTCTGACAGGGTCCGTGCCATGGTGCACAAGAAGACGATCAGTGCGGATACCGCAGTTCAGGTGGCGCTTCTCAACAATAGGGGTCTTCAGGCCTCCTATGCGGAGCTTGGGATCAGTGCGTCCGATACCTGGCAGGAGACGATGCTGCAGAACCCGGTCGTTTCCGTCGGGCTCCTCGGCCTTGCCCATCCCGAGATCGGCGGGCTGCGCACCATAGAAGGCACGATTGCGGCCAATCTCTTGTCACTTACGACCCAGAAACGACGGGTCGGCATTGCCGACACCAGGTTCCGTCAGGCACAGGCTTCCGCGATCGGCGATACGCTCTCGCTTGCAGCCGAGACCCGGCGCGCCTGGATAGACGCGGTCGCAGCCTTCGAGACGGTGAGCTATCTGAACCAGGCACAGGTCGCAGCCGATGCGGCGTCGCAGCTTGCCCAGAAACTGGGAGAGACCGGAGCCATGCCAAAGGCGGGCCAGGCACGCGAACATGCTTTCTACGCTGAATTGACCGGCCAGAAGGCAGAGGCGCGTCTGGCTGCGGCATTGGCAAAGGAACGGCTGACACGCCTGATGGGACTGTGGGGGCAGGACGCCCAGTATTTTGTGCCCGACAGTCTGCCTGCCTTGCCGAAAGCACCGCGGGGTAATCCGTCAATCGAGGCCGATGCCCTGCGCAACCGGATTGATCTCCAGGTTGCCAGGCTTGAACTCGAGGCAGTTGCCAAGAGCTACCGCCTGACGGAAGCCACCAGATACGTCACCGATCTGGAGCTGATCGCCGGGGTCGAAGCGGAACGCGAACTCGAGACCGAGTATGAGCTCGACGGAGGAAACCTGGAAGAAAAGAAAAGCCCCAAGACCATCGTCACGCCCCAGATTGAGCTGGAGTTCGCGATTCCGATCTTCGACAGCGGCAAGGCAAGGCAACGCAAGGCGGAATATGCCTACATGCAGGCGGCCAACAAGCTGGCCGAAAAGGCGGTGAACATCCGCTCCGAGGCCCGGTCGGCCTACACCGCCTACAAATCTTCGCACGAGATTGCCCGGCACTATCGCGATGCGGTGCTGCCCTTGCGCAGGTCGGTCGAGGAAGAAGGTCTGCTCACCTACAACGGAATGATCACCAACACATTTGACCTGCTCGCCGACACCAGGGCGCGCGTCGACACCCAGCTTCTTGCCGTCAACGCGCGGAAGAACTTCTGGCTTGCCGAGGCTGATCTGGCGGCAGCCACCTATGGAGGCGGGATGGATGGAGGCTCAGAAAGCGCCGCGCCAATGAAAACCGCCGCTGCCGGCGGAGGGGGGCACTGATGATGAAAGCTCAAGGAAACATACCGATGATGAACCGGCGCCAGCTTCTGGGGGCGGGCGCTGGCGGTGCCGCGCTCCTGTCCACCACAGCCTGGGCTCAGACCTCCAACATGGGCTTGCCGGAAGCGGCCCTGATGGACGGTCCTGCGACACAGCCTCCGGCAGCTCCCGCCTCCGGCGTGCCCTACAATCCCGTGGTGACCCTCAACGGCTGGACGCTTCCTTTCCGCATGAACAATGGCGTGAAGGAGTTCCACCTGGTTGCCGAGCCGGTGGAGCGGGAACTGGCGGAGGGCATGACCGCCTATCTCTGGGGCTATAACGGCCAGTCCATCGGGCCGACCATTGAGGCGGTTGAAGGCGACCGGGTCCGGATCTTCGTGACCAACCGGCTGCCGGAGCACACGACGGTTCACTGGCACGGTCTCATCCTGCCATCGGGTATGGACGGCGTTGGCGGCCTGTCGCAACCGGGTATTCCGCCGGGAAAGACGTTCGTCTACGAGTTCGATCTCGTGAAGTCCGGCACGTTCATGTATCACCCGCACGCGGACGAGATGGTCCAGATGGCCATGGGCATGATGGGTTTCTTCATCGTGCATCCGAAGGACCCGGCCTTCATGCCGGTCGACCGTGATTTCCTCATCATGCTCAATGCCTTCGATATCGACCCGGGCTCCTATGTGCCCAAGGTCATGACCATGACCGACTTCAACCTGTGGACATGGAACAGCCGGATCTTCCCCAGCATCGATCCGCTGGTCGTGTCGAAAAACGACCGGGTGCGCGTCCGGGTCGGCAATCTCACCATGACCAACCATCCGATCCACATGCATGGCTACGACTTCGAGGTCACCTGCACGGATGGCGGCTGGGTTCGTCCCGAAGCCCGCTGGCCGGAGGTCACCATCGACATTCCGGTCGGGGCGATGCGGGCCTATGAGTTCGATGCCGTGCACCTGGGCGACTGGGCGATCCATTGCCACAAGTCGCATCACACGATGAACGCCATGGGCCATGACGTGCCGACATTCATCGGGGCGGACAAGAGAGCACTGACCCGCAAGATCCGCCTGGTCCAGCCGGAGTACATGCCCATGGGCAGCACGGGGATGGCGGAAATGGCGGAAATGTCCATGCCGCTGCCCGATAATACCGTGCCGATGATGGCCGGTTGGGGCCCGCATGGCCCGCTCGAAATGGGCGGCATGTTCTCGGTGGTGAAGGTGCGCGAGGGCATCTCCGCCGGCGATTACAGCGATCCCGGCTGGTACGAGAACCCTCCCGGAACCCAGGCCTGGGAATGGACGGGCGACCTGCCGGAGGCAAGCAGGGCAGCGGCGTCCCCAGTAGGCGCCGACCCGGTATCCGGCACGGCGCAGCCTGAAAACCCTCACGCCGGCCATGCCGGACACAATTGAGCGAAACCGGATTTACCTGTCAGGAGACACACATGAAGAAACTTCTCACATTCACTGCCGCTTGCGCCCTGGCCACCGCCCTCGCAACAGGCGCCTTCGCCGCCGAATACACCAAGGGCACTGTCAAGAAGGTCGATCTCAAGGGCAAGAAGGTCACCATCATCCATGAGGAACTCAAGAACCTCGACATGCCGGCAATGACGATGGTCTTCAAAGTGGCCGATGACGCCATGCTGGAGAAGGTAAAGGAAGGTCAGGAGATCGAATTCTCCGCCGACCGGATCAACGGCAATCTGACGGTGGTTGACCTGAAAGAATAAAAGGTCTTTGAGTTCGGCGCCGGAGGGAGCAGGTGGGGAAGACACACACCACGCCGTCCGGCGCTTTCGCTATCAGTATATGTTGAACTGGGTTTGAAAAGACAGTTCCCTGGTTTTCAGGTGCAAGAGCTGGCAGCCCGCTCCCTGCCCCAAACTTGTCATCCGGTGCAATTTCTGAGAAGGACCGGCGGTAAAGCCTTCAGAGAACATGGATGGAACCCGCATATTGGCGGTTAGGCTGGACACGTTAGCTCACAGCCTCATTAAATCTGATCCAAATCCGGGCTCATGCGAGTTTGACACCTGTCATGTAGTTGCGGGGATCCCTCCCATAGCGAGTGCTTACAGCTCTGAAATGTTTTAGCTTTTTGAAGCACCACTCGACCAGATTGCGCATTTGCAGAGGTACTTGGAGAAACCTGGCCGGCGGCGGCGCTGCGGCATGGGCGGTATATTGGGAAAACATTCTGCCCCCTGTTCAGGGGGCGGATAGCATCGGCATCGTAAGCACGATCTGCAAGGACAACGGCGTTTTCGGGCAGGCCAGACAAAAGCGGCATGGCCTGATGACCATCATAGGCTTGGCCCTCGCTCAGGCTTAGCCGGACCGGCAGGCCGCCGGACGAAGCGGTTGTAGCAGGTCTTGTGCGACCTTTAGTGCTCCGGAATATCCGCCCGGGACGCCCCGTACGCTGGCGCCAGAGAATACCGTTGATCACATGCCGGTCATCGACGCGCGCACCACTGCGGACCTTCGTCAGAAGAAGGGCCCGGATTACTAACCACTCTCGATGGTGACAACAGCACCACCTCAGGGAACGCTCGCAGAGGATCTTATAGTTTGAGGAACTCGATCACCATGGCGGCGGTCCAGGTGAAGTTGCCGCCGCCGCAGGCTTCCCCGGTCATCGGATCGTAATATTCGGCAAAACCGCTCTGCTCGATCAGGCGGAGGCTGTCACTGGCGATCCGCCTGGCGATCTCCGTCTGTCCGGCGGCATGCAGCCCGTCGGCGATCATGTAGTTCACGACCAGCCAGACCGGCCCGCGCCAGTAGCGCTTGCCGTCGTAGTCGGGCGCCAGTGGGTCGTGGCTCGGCACCATGAACCGCGCGGAGTGTGCCAGGGCTTCAATACGCCGTGCAATGCACGCGGCGCGGCCCGCGGGAATGGCGCAGAAGGCTGCAAGAAGCCCGCCGATGGACGGGCTTTGGACCAGCGCATCCTTGATTCTGTCGAAACAGGCATACTGGCCGAGACCCTCGTCCCACAGGCTCTCCATGGCGTCAATGCCACGATCCGCAAAGGCGCGGGATTCGCGTGCGATGTCCGTTTCACCCAGCTCTTGAGCCAAAACGGCGAGGTCCGCGCAAGAGCGGATCAGGATTGCGTTGAACCCCGGATCGACGACCTGGAAGGGCGAGGCGTCGTGCAGGCGGCTGTTGTCCCAGCCAAGGCCGCGGAAGAGCTGCAGGAGATAGACATAGCGCTTGTATTGCTCGTCCGTTGGCCGGTGCGCCGGGTCGGTGTGGCTGGTGTCCCGGCGCTGGAACGGCTCCACCCCTTCGACCGGCACCCTGGTGAAGGCATCGTCCCAGTCAACGGAATTGTCCCGGCCTGTTTCCCAGGGATGGATGACGGCCACAAGCCCTGCTGCCTGAGGGTCGCGGCTGGCGTGGAACCAGCGGTGCCAGGCATGCACCTTGGGCAGAAGCGCGCGGACCCGGTCAATAACTGCTTCCTTTTCCCGTGACCGGTCGAAGATGCGCCGCATGGCAAAACCGGCGACCGGAGGCTGGGTGATCCCGGACGTCGGCACGGGCCGCCCCGTCCGCCAGACGTCCGCTCCGGGGAAATAGCCGTCATCCTCCTTATGGAAAATGATGTGCGGCACCATGCCGTCGTCCCACTGATGAGCAAACAGGGTCTCCAGTTCGGTCCAGGCGCGGCTCTCGTCAAAATGGGCAAAACCAAGGGCGCTGAGCGCGCTGTCCCAGTTCCACTGGAAGGGATAAAGCCCATGGGTCGGCACCGTATAGGTGCCCCGGTCATTGTGGCGCATGACGTCATACGCCTGATCGATCAGGTCTTGTCTCATATCAGGGCTTTCAGGCAACGGCTTGAGTGGTCTCAGGGTTGAACCAGCGCACGCGGCCGGGATTGGGGGCAAGGGTCAGCCGGTCGCCCGGCTTGACGGTCAGGTCACTGTCGAGCACGGCGCGGAACATCGCGCCACCGACATCGCAGGTCACGAGCAGATGGGCGCCGAGGGGTTCGACGATGCGGGCGGTGGCCGGAAGACCTTCTGCAGCAGGAGACACATCTTCTGGACGGATGGCAAAGTTGAGCGGATGGGACGTATCGGGTCCCTGAAGGTCCAGCCCGGCCACCTGCCAGAGGCATCTGCCCTTGGGTTCCGCGGGCAGGAAATTCATCGGCGGATTGCCGATAAAGCCGGCGACAAATTCCGTTGCCGGGTTGCGGTAAACCTCGATCGGCGTTGCCGCCTGCACGATCCGGCCCTGGTGCATGACGCTGATCCGGTCGGCCAGGCTCATGGCTTCGACCTGGTCATGGGTGACATAGATCGCGGTGGTCTTGCTTTCGGCCAGAACCCCCTTCAGCTCCGCCCGCATTTCCAGCCGCAGCAGGGCGTCGAGGTTGGACAGGGGTTCATCCATCAGGATCACGTCGGGTTCCATCGCCAGAGCCCGTGCCACGGCAACACGCTGGCGCTGGCCGCCGGACAATTCGCCGGAATAGCGCTTCAGCAATTGTTCGATATGCATCAGGCCTGCCGTGCGCTCGACCCGGCGCTTGACCTCATCGTTTGGCAACTTCTGCATGCGCAGGCCGAAACCGATGTTCTCGAACACGGTCAGATGCGGGAACACCGCATAGTTCTGGAACACCATGGCGATGCCCCGGTCCTTGGGCGGCAGATGGTCGACCCGGCGGCCATTGATCCAGACCTCGCCTGTGGTGGCGGTCTCCAGTCCGGCGACGATGCGCAGCAAGGTGGTCTTGCCGCAGCCGGATGCGCCCAGCAGCACCATGAATTCCTGGTTTGCAATGGTCAGATTGATGTCATGCAGCGCCGTGTAGGACCCAAAGGACTTGGCAACGTTCTTGATCTGGATTTCAGCCATTTGTCTGTCTCCCTGGACATGCGCTCCGCTCAGCGGTTCGCAATGCCCCACATGGCGAAGAGGTACTTGCGGACGGCAAAGATGAAGATCAGCGCCGGAACCACGAGGATGAAGCCGCCGGCGAATTTCAGATGCAGCGGAGCCTCGCCGAGCTTGGCCAGCAGGAAGGCCGTCAGGGTCCGGTTCTCGATGGTCAGCACCGCCGCCGCGAAGACTTCGTTCCAGGAAATCACGAAGGCGAAGATGGCTGAGGCGGCAATCCCCGGCAGGATCAGCGGCAGAACGACCTTGGTGAAGGCTGTGAAGCGGGTGCAGCCAAGCGTCCAGGCGGCTTCTTCCAGTTCCACCGGGATTCCGGAAAACAGCGAGAAGGTGATCAGCACCGCAAAGGGCAGTGCCAGCGTGGTGTGTACCAGCGCCAGGCCGAAGGCAGTGTCGTCCAGACCCGTGCGGATGAACATCACCGCCAGCGGCAGGGCCAGAAGCGGCAGGGGAAAGGCGCGGGTCAGGAGCACCAGCATACGGAACAGTTCCTTGCCGCGGAACTCGAACCGGGACAGGGCATAGCCCGCAGGCGCGCCGATGGTGATCGACAGCACCATGGTCATCAGCGCCACGATGACCGAGTTTTTCAACGCCGAAAGCATCCCCTGGTAACTGGCAAAGAACTGAAGGCTGCTCCAGTCGAACGGCGGCAGGAACGGCTTGGGGTAGTTGTTCACCGTGTCCGGCGAGGACACGGTGTTGATCAGCAGGAAGTACAGCGGAACGATAACCCAGGCGCAGAGCAGAGTGACGGATGCCATATAGAGAAAGCGGCCTGACTTGCGCGGTGTCGGCAATGCGGCCTGGCTGGTGGCGGAACCGGTCATATGGTGGCTCCTTTCGGGACGCGGAGTACGCGCAGAATGATCAGGGTGAAGGCGATGGAGATCGCCAGAACGATGAGCGCCAGCGCTGCTGCAGCTCCCCCATTGAGAAGGTCGAATTGATAGGCGTAGATCTCACCCATGAGCACCGGGAAGATCGTCCCGCCAAGCGCGGCCACCACGGCGAAGATCTCAAAGGCCAGCACCACGCGCAGGATCAGGGCGGTTTGCAGCGAAGGACGCAGCAGGGGCAGCGTGATCTTGACGAAACGCTGCCACGGCGAGGCGCCGAAGACTTCGGCGGCCTCGTAATATTCCTTTGGGATCAGGCCGATACCGGCCACAAGGATCACCAGCATAATGGCTGTCGCGCGCCAGATTTCGGCAAGGGCGATGGCTGTAAAGACAATCATCGGGTGCTGATAGGATAGGAAATTTGCAGGTCTGTCGATCAGCCCGAGACCGCCCATCATGGAGTTCAGGAAACCGGACTGCTCGAAGATCGCCAGCCAGATGATCCCGGCGGCGAGATCCGAAATGCCGAGCGGAATGGTCCAGACATAGAGCACCAAATCCCGCCCGCGGTTCATCCGGTTCACCATGGTCGCCATCAGGAGAGCCAGCGCCAGCTGGACCGGCACGACGGCGGCGGCGAGCAGCAGGGTGTTCCGGAGCGATATCGGGAATTTCCAGTATCCGACCACCTCCCGGAAATTTTGCAGGGACAGGCCTCCCCCGGCGGTGAAGGCCTCTTGGGCAACAAGCGCAAAGGGATAGAGAAAGAACACGATCAAAAAGAGCGTGACCGGCAGGATCAGAATATAGGGCAGCAGCCGGGGATTCATGGAACCGCTCCGTTTTCGGTCTTCAGCTCAAGGGTTGCGGCAGGTTGGGGCTGCCCGGGCCTTTTTATAGCCCGGGCAACTGCGTGGCGGGAGGATTGCCACGCCTGCTTATTCGACCGGGCACGCTCCTTCGGAGGGCGCATCCGGTGCCCAGCAGGGGGCTCCGGTCTTTTCCATGATGCCAGCCAGCACCTTCTTCTGATCATCCAGCACGGTGCGGATGTCCTGTCCAGCAAGGACGATGCGTTCGAAAGTGTCGACATAGACGCGGTTGAAATCGCCGCCCATATCGCCAAGGCCAGCGGGCAGCAGGCCCGGATTGGCATCGGCAGAACCGCTCATCTTGGCGACTGCATCTCCGGCGGCCTTGACGGAGGGCGGCAGGTCATCCGGCAGGGCAACGTCCACGACAGGGAAGAAGTTGGTGGCCTTCAGCGTGGCGATCTGGGTTTCCGGCTTCATGAGATACTGAACCAGAGCCTTGGAGGCTTCCATGTCCGGAGCCGTCTTGGGGATGGCGAGACCGGCGAGCACGGGCATGAAGCCGCGGCCAGTCGGACCGGCAGGGGCCGGAAAAGCGACGAAATCATCCGGACGGTCGTTGAAGGCCTGAGCGAGGCGCGAGGTATGGTCAAAGACGATCCAGGCATCGCCCGACAGCAGCTGCTCCTGAAGGAAAGAGAAGTTGGTGGAGGCCGGATTGGTGTGGGACCACAATTCGCGGAACTTTTCCCAGGCTGTCACGGCGGCATCCGAGGCGAAGGTCCGCACCACCCCGTTGGTGTAGGACGGATAGAGATAGCCTTGGAAGAACCGGTGCTTCAGGCCCTTGGGTCCGGCAGGAAAGCCGAACTTCTTCTCGCCGGTTGCTTCCTCGACATTGGCGGTCCAGGCAATCAGCTGGTCATAGGTCAGCGCGTTGATGTCAGCGCCTTCCGGCAGATAGGGCAGCGCCTGCTTGCTGGCGGCCATGATGTAACTCGCCTGCATCCACGGCAGGTATTGCATCTTGTCCGTGCCAAGCTTGGCAAGCGTGTTGAAGGTGGTGCTCTGCGCGGATACGCCGAGGTCGTCCAGATCCATCAGATCGTCCGCACTCATGGCCGCAAAGTTGCCATGGAGCGCTCCAAGCACGTCAATCGTGCCTTTCCCTGCCTGCAGCTCTGCCTTCAGGCGGGTCAGCCAGGGGCCGTCTTCGTTTGGCTGGTAGTCGACAGGCGTGTCAAAGCCGGACAGCACGCCCTCGCGCATGGCCTGGGCTTCCTGCACGGGCCGGGCCTGGGTGGACCAGAACAAGAGATCCTTGGCCTCGGCGGCGGTTGCACAGGCGATCAGGACCAGGCCGGACGCGGCCATGGACAGTTTTTTCGCTAAAGACATCAAACCCTCCCGGTGTGTTGTTGACGGGCGGCCTCCCCAGCCGGGTTCCGTCACTCAAGGCCGCGCCCGCAGATTGCCAGGGCCGGGCCTCTCCCGCTGGATGCGCCCTCCCCTTGCGGTCTGGCCGCTGGCCTGGAGTGCATCTGCGTGATGGCCAAAGATTGATATATCGTTATATCAATTGTCAATCCGTCGGCGGCAAGATTTTTGGGACCTCTTTGGAACAGAGGCTGAAACATATTGATTATCCTCGCTTAACCGGCCTATTTTCTGGAATATCGTTTTATCAAGCAGGCTGGAAAATGAGCGCCGGGAAGCCCACTCTCGCCAGTGTCGCAAAGGAAGCGGGCGTCTCCGTGCCGACCGTCAGCCAGGTCATGCGTGGCACAGGCAGGATCTCCGAGGAGACCCGGCAGAAGGTTCTGGAGGCTGCTGCAAATCAGCGCTATGTGCCCGATTCAAGGGCCGCTTCCATGCGGTCAGGCGAGAACCGCGAAATCGGCCTGGTCATCAACCAGATCTCCAACCCTTTCAATGCGGAAGTGATCAGCGGTGCGGTCAGCCTGCTGGAGTCTGAAGGTTATATGGTCTCTATCCTCGACCCGCGGGATGATCAGGTCCGGCAGGGGCGGCAGCTGGAGGCCTTCATCCGCCACGGGCGCGGGGGGCTGCTCTGGGTGCCAGCCGTGGACACCCCCCCGGAAACCTTCGATCTTCTGCGCACCCACGGCATTCCGACGGTGACCTTTCTGCGCCGCGTGAGCCGCAATTGCGACCATGTGGGGATCCGCAACGCGGAAGCCACGGCCACAGCCACCAGCTATCTGGCGGATCTCGGCCACCGGCGCATTGCCTATCTGGGCGGTTCCCTGATGACCTATGTGCGCAAGGAGCGGATCGAGGGCTATGAGGCGGTGCTGGCCCAGCGGGGTCTTGGGCCGGGGATTATCTGGCCAAGCGGTGACGACAAACGTGCCGGCATGGACGCCATGGATGCGCTTCTGGTGGGCCATCCGGACGTGACCGCCGTGGTGTGCAACGGTGACATGGTGGCGCTCGGCGCCTGCTACAGTCTTATCCGCAGCGGCATTCAGCCCGGACAGGGCGTTTCCGTGATTGGTTTCGATGACATCGAGGATGCGTCCGTCGCTGTTCCCGCCCTGACAACCATGGCGGTGCGCCCCAACAAGCTGGGCCAGAAGCTGGCGCAGATCCTGCTCGACCGCATCCGCACGCCGGACATGCCGGTCATGGTCTCCGACGTCTCCGCTGAGCTCATCGTGCGCGAGACCACCGGTGCTCCGCCTTAGGGGTGAGCATGACAAACGGGGTCCCGCCCCAGACATTCGCCGGTTGGTTTTGCTGGATTACTCCTTCCCTCTGGCTGTTTCAGGTGCCGGGGGTGAGGAAGCATTCACGCTTGCGCCGTATTGATAGCCGGAAAACCGCAGGCGGGAGCCATCAGGACATGACAGTGCGAAGATGAACGGGGCAGCCTTTTTTCTGGTGGTGAACTTTGCCGTCGCCATGTCTTTCAGCGCTGTTTTCCTGGTGGTTGCGCGCCGCAGCCAATCGCCTGCAGCTGCAAGGTGGCTGGGCGCAGGCTATTCTGTCGCTTCCCTCTCGGCCATCTGCGAACTCCTGGTGGCCTATGCCGGTCCTGCGCATATTTGGGCCTTGGGCGCCTTCGCGACGGTGCTTTGCGGCATGGTCATGCTGACGGTTGGCATCGGTGAAATGTACCGCCGGCGGGTTGATGCGCGGATCATTGCTCTTTTTGTCTCTGCGAGCTTGTTTCTGGCCTATGTCATCTATGATCTGCCGCGCAGCACCCTGCTTCAGGCGTTGCTCTACCAGGCGCCGTTCGCGCTGGTCCTGCTCGCGGGCGCGCTGATCGTGTTTCTGGCGCGGGACAGAACGATCATCGACCGGTTTCTCAGCATTTTGCTGCTGACGTCGGGCCTTCAGTTCTTCGCGAAGGCGGGGCTTGCCGTCCTGTTCGGTGCCGGAACCACCGCCAAGGATTACGTCCACACAAATTATGCCCTGATCTCGCAAAGCCTGAGCGCAGTTCTGATGGTTGCGATCGGCTTGACGCTTCTGGCAAAGCTGGTGCTGGAGATCATGGCCGCACAACGCATGGAGTCGGAGATCGACATCCTGTCCGGGCTGTTGAACAGACGCGGATTTGACCGCCGGGTCGAGGGCCTTTTTGCTGTCAGCCGCGACGGGCAGCACGCGATCATTCTGTGTGACCTCGACCATTTCAAGCAAATCAACGACACCCACGGCCACCACGCCGGTGACGCTGTTATCGAGGCCTTCGGCGCGCGCGTGCGGCTTTGTGTGCCCGATGGCGCCTTTGCGGGCCGTCTTGGCGGCGAAGAATTCGCCCTGTTTCTCCCCCGGACCAGCGTCGATGTCGCGGTGCAGATCGCGCAAAGGCTCAGGCTCGAAACCATGTCCCTGCGCGACCTGCCGCCTTCGATTGCGGTCACAGCCAGCTTTGGCGTGGCTTCAGTGTCATCGGAAGCCGGTCTTGCAGAGGCCTATCGTCAGGCCGACCAGGCGCTCTACAGGGCCAAGAATTCCGGCCGCAACAGGGTCATGATCGCGGCGTCAGGATACGGAACCTGAGTTTCAGCGGTGCCGCCCCCTCACCTCTTGATGCCGTTGACGTTCAGATAGACGGAATAGAGAGACGTTGTTCCGGTGATGAACAGACGGTTCAGCTTCCGGCCGCCGAAACAGACGTTGGCGACGAATTCCGGGATATGGATTTTGCCGATCAGCCTGCCTTGCGGGTCGAGGCAGTGAACGCCATCTGCCGCTGAGGTCCAGATCCGGCCGTCCCGGTCCAGACGGAAACCGTCGAAGAAACCGTTGGTGCAGGTGGCAAACACCGCGCCGCCGGTCAGGGACTTGCCATCCGCGCCCACCTGAAACTTACGGATATGGGCTGGGCCATCCTTCTGGTGGGTGCCACCGGTGTCCGCAATGAAAAGTTCGGTCTCGTCTGCGGAAAAGGCCAAGCCATTCGGTTTGACGAAATCGGTGGTGACCGTCTCGACCGTTCCGGTGTCCGGATCGATCCGGTAGACATGACAGGCACCGATTTCGCTCTCTGCGCGATCACCTTCGTAGTCCATCATGATCCCGTAGGAGGGATCGGTGAACCAGATCGAGCCGTCCGACTTCACCACAACATCGTTCGGGGAATTGAGGCGTTTTCCGTCAAAATGGGACGCCAGCACCGTGATGGAACCGTCATGCTCGGTCCGGGTCACCCGCCGGGTCAGATGTTCGCAGGTCACGAGGCGGCCCTGGGTGTCCACCGTGTTGCCGTTGGAATTGCTGGACGGCGCGCGGAAAACGGAGACCGATCCATCCGTCTCGTCCCAGCGCAGCATGCGGTTGTTGGGAATATCGGACCAGACGAGATACCGCCCGGCGGCAAACCAGGCAGGCCCCTCCGACCAGCGCGCGCCGGTCCACAACCGTTCCACCCGCGCGTGGCCGATGAAACAGGCCTTAAATTCCGGCTCGATCACTTCAAAGCCGGTGCCTTCCAATTCGCCAAACATGCCTTGATCCTGTTGTGTGATAGCGCGCTACGCCGCCCGCGCTGTGAAGAGCGCTGAGGTTTTGACGGGTCTACCGTTCATCGTCCGGGATCTTCAAGTCCGGCTTTGCCTGACTGGCTGCTGGGGTTCGGCGCGGTTGGCAATACGCGACCGGCTCGGCAGGCTCCCGTCTCCCCCCTTGCGGGAGATGTCAGCGCCAGCTGACAGAGGGGGTGATGTTTCCGCATACCCGGCAAAGCTCCTCTGATCTGAAAAGCTGATACCCCCCTCTGCCCCCGTTCGGGGGCATCTCCCCCTCAAGGGGGGAGACAGGTGTATGCCGAACCGCCAGTATGACAAAAACCCGCCTTACGCCATGCAGCCAGGCAATAAAGTCAGACTTAAAGGTCTGGAAATGATCAACTTTAGACCTGTTCCTTCTATCTGCCGTATACACCCGGCCGGTTTCAACGAGCTGGAGCACCGCTCGTCCGTTTGAACGCGCGATGCTCTTTTGGTTATTTCTTCCAGATGGCCGAGTAGGCCTGGCGGTACGGGGAGTCCGGATCGAAGGCCGTGCTGTCGCCCATTTTCTCCAGGCCTTCCTTGGTCACCAGCGCCGGAGAGGTGATGTAGCCGGAGCAGGCTTCACCCTGGATCGCCCGGTTCAGCTCGTCCACCAGCTGCCAGCCCTGCAGGTTGAGCGGCTCTGCCACGGTGATGGTCTGATAGGCACCGTTGCGGATGCGCCAGAAGGCGGCTTCCGAACCATCCCCGGCAGATCCGGCCTGCGGGCCGTCTTCGCTGGAAATCCCGGCGGCTGCCAGCGCAGGCCCCATGAAGTCGAAATAGAGGTCGTTGATGGCCAGCGCGTGGGTCCAGCTGTCACCGTATTTCTGCAGGAGGCTGGTGGTCAGCGGTCCCATGCGGCTGGAGGTATCGGCAATCGGCGTGTCGACATATTCCAGAACCTTGCCGCCGGCTGCCTCAATGGTTTCCTTGATGCGGTTGGCCTTGTCGATGGCGATCTGATAGGTGGAATCGGTGAAGATGACCGCGCCAATGTCCTTGCCGCCGTCTTCGATCGCCCAGTTTGCGGCAACTTCAGAAACGGTCATGGCATCGGTCGAGACATTGGCGAAAATGCCCCCGGGCGCGTCGCAGCCGATTTTCGGACCGGAATGCCAGGCCACCATCGGGATTTTCGCGGCGGCGACCCCTTCCAGCGCGGCCTGCTGCTCGACGGCATCAAACCCGTTGATGACAATGCCGTCCGGTTGAAGGGCCAGCGCCTGGCCGAGAGCTGCCGTGCGGCCCTGAATGGAGCAGGCACCGTCCAGAACGCGGATGTTCCAGCCGATCTGGTTGGCGGCTTCCTCCACGCCCTTGGACACGCCCAGAATACCGCCGTTCTTCAGATCCGCGGCGACCACAACGATGGTCTTGTCCGGCGCACCTGCCGGACCGGTGGTCGGGCCGTCCCACGGGGTTTCCGCGAAGGCCGGTGCTGCGGCGCCTGCCAGCATGGTTGTGGCCAGTATGAGTTTCAGCAACTTCCCTTTTTGCATTTCATCCTCCCGTTTCAAGCACTGTTACTTTTTCACCGCACCCTTGCGGCGTTGCGCGTAACCCGCAATTCCGATGGCGATCAGCAGCGTGACCCCGTTGAACAGCGGCTCGACCCAGAAGGAGCCGCCGAATTGCTGGATGCCCGAGATGCCGACCGCCAGAATAGTGACCCCGACAATCGTGCCCCAGACATTGACCCGCCCCGGCTTGATCGTCGTGGACCCCAGAAAGGCACCGACGAGGGCGGGCAGCAGGAACTCCAGACCGACGCTGGCCTGGCCGATGCGCAGCTTGGAAGCGAGCAGAACACCGGCGAGTGCCGTCATGGTGCCAGAGGCCATGAAGGCGCCGATCACGAACTTGCGGGTGGGAATGCCGTTGAGCTGGGCGGCGCGCTGGTTGGCGCCGATGGCATAGAGGTAGCGGCCCACGGGCGTATATTCGAGGGTCAGCCACATCAGCACGGTGATGGCGATCAGGTAATAGCCGGTGATCGGCAGGCCGAAGACAAAGGTGGTGCTGAGGGCAAAGAACCCGTCCGGCAGCAGGCCGACCATCTGCCGCCCGCCTGTGTGCCACAGGGCAATGGCATAAAGCACGGTGCCGGTGCCAAGCGTGGCGATGAAGCTGTCGATCTTTGCGACTTCCACAAGAAGCCCGTTGAGGAAGCCGGTCAGCGCCCCCAGAAGCAGCACGATCATCACCGCCAGCGGCCAGGGCACACCCAGAAGGGTCTGCAGGCTGATCGCCAGAATGTGCCAGAGCACGATGCCATAGCCGACCGTCAGGTCGATGCGTCCGGCGGCCATGGGGATCATGGCGCCAAGGGACAGCAGCGCGATGATGGCCTTGTCGGAAATGAGCGCGCGCAGGTTCAGCAGGGTCGGAAAGGTTCTCGGCAGCAGGATCGAGAACAGGACGATCAGGACCACGGTCAGGATGACCAGGCCATAGACCGGCAGCAGGCGCATCAGCTTTGCCTGGCCGCTGAGCCCCTTCATCTCCGCCCGTGTCGGCTCAAGCGCATTGGATTCAAGTGATTGCATTGTTGGTACCCTTAAGCGGCTGCGGCATTGCTGGCCGAGGCGGCCTGAATGAGATTTTCGGTCGAGAGCTTCGCACCGGAGAGTTCACTGACGATGGCGCCCTGGCTGAAGACGATGGCGCGCTGGCAGATGGTCGCGACTTCCTCGAAGTCTGTGGAGACCAGCAGGATGCCGACCCCTTCCTGAAGCGCCTTGTTCAAGAGAGCGTAGATCTCTGCCTTCGCGCCCACGTCCACCCCTGCGGTCGGGTCCTCGCAGATCAGCAGCTTGCGCTTGGTCGCCAGCCAGCGGGCCATGACCACCTTCTGCTGGTTGCCGCCGGACAGCGCCTCGATGGCAAGGGTCTGATCATTGGGCGACAGGGCCACTTCCCGGCCGATCTTTTCCGCCTGTTTTGCTTCGGCGGCGGGCGACAGGAAGGAAAACAGGCGCCGCCCGACTGCCGCCGGGTTCAGGAAGGTGTTCTCCCGGAGGGTCAGCGGCATGGCGACGGATTCTTCCGTCCGGTCGCGGGCAACCAAGCCGATGCCGCTGTCAAGCGCCGTCTTGGGCGAGCGCAGGTCCGGCGTGCCGTTGCCCGCCAGCTCAACCTCCCCGCTGTGCGGCTCCATGCCGTAAAGCGCGCGGGCGATGGTCTCGTGACCGGCGCCCCTCAGGCCGACAAGGCCGACGATTTCGTTCTGGCGGAGGGTGAAATCCACTGGCCCGGCGCTGCGGGTTGCCAGCTTCCTGACGTTCAGCACCGGAGCGCCCGGCGCCTCTTCCGCCTTGCGCACCTGACGGGTCTTGCGGCCCACGATCATATGGACCAGTTCCTCCGCGCTGGTGTGCTGGATCGCCCGGACGCCAACCAGTTCCCCATCCCTGAGAACGGCCACACGGTCCGCGATCTGGAAGATTTCGTCCAGACGGTGGGAGACATAGATCATGCCAACCCCGGCCTGCCGCAAAGGCCGCAGGGCCTCGAACAGGCGGGCAACCTCGTCGGCAGGCAGCGAAGCCGTCGGTTCGTCCAGAACCAGGAAATCGCTTTTCACCGCAAGCGCGCGGGCAATGGCAACGAGGGATTTTTCCGTGCGCGAGAGATCCTGCACCCGGGTCGAGGGGCAGAAGTCGCAGCCGACCTTTTTGAGGGCATCGGCGGCGAAATCCTCGGCCTTGCGCCAGTCGATCAGGCCGAACCGCCGGGAGAACCCCAGCGCGAGCGCCATGTTCTCGGCCACGGTCATCCACTCGATCATGCCCAGATCCTGGTGGATGAAGGCCACGGACTGGGGCTCGCCGAAGCCGCCGGGGCGGTGCTCATAGGGCTCGCCGTCGATCAGGACACGGCCCGCGTCGGGCTTGTGAATGCCGCCGAGGATCTTGATGAGGGTGGACTTGCCCGCACCGTTCTCCCCCAGAAGCGCAACGATTTCGCCGCGGTCCACGGCCAGCGAGACATCGCGGACGGCATAGGTGCCGCCAAAATGCTTCTGGATGCCGTCAAAAAACAGACGGTTCGTCAAAGTGCCAGTCACAGTCTTCCTCCCATGGCCACCGGCTCCGCTCCCTCGCGTCTCCTCCTCGAGACATGGGTTGAGTTACCGGTAACGTGCCATTATCATCCGGCCGGGAAACTTGAATGTCAACGAAAAAGTTATCGATAACTTTTTCGCGTCTGGATGCTGACTTGAACAATAAAAACAATAAGATAAGCCTATCCATGGTGGCGGAAGCGGCAGGCGTTTCCAAAATGACGGCAAGCCGTGTGCTCCGGAACGAGGGCGGCTTCTCGCCCCAGACCAGGGACCGTGTTCTGGCCGAGGTCGAGCGTCTGGGCTACCTGCCCAACCGGATCGCGGCGGTGTTTTCCGGCGATCAGAAATCGACCTTCATCGGCGTCAGCATTCCCGACCTTGGCAATGAGGTCTTCACCCATGTTCTGGAAGGCATCGACCGCAAGCTCTCCGCGTTCGGTCACCAGACCGTTCTGGGCATGACCCAGCGTGTGGCCGGGGAGGAGGAGAAATGGATCGGGACCGTGCTGTCCTGGCAGCCCGCCGGGCTGATCCTGACCGGTGTGTCCCATGCGCCGCGCGTGCAGCAGATGCTGGAGGCGGCGGATCTGCCTGTCGTCGAGATCTGGGAGCTGAGCGCAACGCCCTTCGACATGTGCGTGGGTCTTGACCACGAGGCCAGCGGACGGGCCATGGGGCGCTATCTGGTCTCAAAGGGATACAAGCATTTCGGCTATGTCGGCACCCATCATGATGCCGCAAACGCCGCTGCTGCCCGTCTCAGCGGCTTCGGCGAGGCGGTCAAAGCGGGCGAAGGCCGGCTGAAGAAACAGCTGCTTCTGAACGACGTGCCCGGTTTCTACACCGGCTACTATGGTGTCGAGCAGCTGCTGTCCAGCGCCCCGGAAACCGAGGTCGTGTTCTTCCAGAACGACAATATGGCCATGGGCGCGATCCAGTTTTGCCAGGCCAAGGGCATTTCCGTGCCGGGAGACCTTGGCATCGCCGGCTGGGGCGAACTGCCCATTGCCTCCGTCCTGCCCTACCGGCTCACCACCGTCCGGGTGAACCACCTGCGCATCGGCCAGGCCGCCGCCGAAAAACTGCTCCTGCGCATCAGCGGCGATAGCGTCGATCCGGTGACCGACGTGGGATTCCAGCTGATCGAGGGGGAGACGGTGTGAGGGGTTGGGTCCTTATACGAGAACTCACGTCGTGTTGCCGCGGTGGAAGGTAAGGGGGCAGGTGATCGGCTGGTCCGGGGAGCGGCCAGCCATCAGCTCCAGCACCGCATTGGCCACATCCTGTCCCAGTTTCCAGCCATCGGTGCTGATGGTTGTCAGGCGGGTGCGGATGGTCTGTTCGCGCGAGGTGCCGTTGAAACCCATCACCTTCACGTCGTCCGGCACCCTGTAGCCAGCCGCCAGCAGCGTTCTCAGACCGCCGATGGCCATGGCATCGTTGAGATAGAAAATCCCCTCGATCCCCGGATAGGTCTCCAGAAGCCTGCGGGTGAGGATCTCGCCGCTTTCCGCCTGGCGCGGCAGGTGCTCATCGGTGATCAGTGCGGTCTCTGCACCTTTCGCCCGCATGCAGCCCGCAAAGCTTTCCATCCGCCGCCCTGCGCAGAGATCCTTTCCGGTTTCCGCTCCAATATAGGCAACTTTCCGCAAACCGAGGTCGTGGAAGTGGCTAGCCGCGATCTTACCCGCCTCGATGTGGGATGGTCCGGCGCTTACTGGCCCGCCCGTGTCGTCGCCGTCCCAGATCTGGACATGGGCTACCCCCATGCGCCGGATCAGTTTTTGCGCCTGCGCTGTTGAGGCGATCCCGCCGCTGCGAATGAGGAACGCCGGGCGCAAGGCCAGAAGGTCGTGGATCTGCCGCTCCTCCACCTGCGGATCCATCCGGCTTTCCGCGATGAACAGGGACAGGGACGCGTCATCCAGCAAGCTGTGCAGGCTGCTGAGGATCTCGCTGTAGATCGCATCGGCAATCGATGGAATCAGCACAGCCCCGAGCATGCTCTTGCGGGCGCTGAGCGCCCCGGCCAAACGGTTCGGCACGTAGCCGAGGGATCCGGCAGCTGCGAAAATGCGCTTCTGGGTCTCGGGTGAAATGGCTCCGGTGCCGCGCAGCACCTTGGATACCGTCATGGTGCTGACACCTGCCGCGCGAGCCACATCCGCCAGCGTCACGGTCTCCCGGCTGCGGCTTGCGGGCAAGGGCGGGGCGTTTTCTGAAATGTGCTCGGCCATCCGTTGACAATCTCGTTTGTTATCGATAACTCATAAATCAGGTTATCGATAACCTTGCAACAGATAGTTTGTCGAACGGCTGGTTCTGGGAGGAGCAAGTGGTTTTTTGGCGCTGGATCTGGCGTTTCATTGACTGGGCGATTGCGGCGCTTTTGACCGCGATGATCGTGCTCGTCTTCACCAACGTGGTCCTGCGCTACGGCTTTGCCTCCGGATTGCGGCAGTCCGTGGAACTCTCGCGCCTCGGTCTTGTCTGGGTCGTCATGCTGGGCGCGGCGGTGGTTCTGCGCCGTGAGCAGCACCTGGCGGTCAGCGAAGTGGTCGAGGCCTTTGCCCCGAGGCTGGTGCCGTTCTTCCGCCGTCTGGCTTATCTGGTGATCCTGATTTCGGTTCTCATGCTGTTCTGGGGCGCGTTCCGCCAGATGAACGCGAACTGGAACAACATCTCCCAGCTGACCGGCCTGCCCTCCGCCCTGTTCTACCTGGCGGGCGTCGTCTCTGCCCTGCTTATGACCGCCATTGCCGCCGTGCGCATCGTCTCACCCGATGCGCTCAAAAGCGATCAGGACGACGGGGAGATGCACACATGACGCTGGCGCTTTTCCTCGCGGTTCTGCTGGGGGCCATTCTGCTGGGGCTGCCGGTGGCCTTCGCCCTGCTCTTGGCCGCCATTGCCCTAATGCTGCAGCTTGACCTCTTCAGCGCGGATATCCTGGCGCAGGCCCTGATCAATGGCGTCGACAGTTTCCCGCTGCTGGCCATTCCCTTCTTCCTGGTGGCCGGGGAAGTCATGTCCACGGGCGGGCTTTCCAAGCGCATCGTGCGCATGGCGGTCTCCATGATCGGCCACAAGAAGGGAGGCCTTGGCTATGTGGCCATTCTGACGGCTATCCTGCTGGCCGGGCTCTCCGGGTCAGCGGTCGCAGATGCCGCAGCCCTCGTCGCGATCCTTTATCCGATGATGCGAAATGCCAACTATCCGGAAGGCCGGTCCGTCGGCCTGCTGGCCTCGGGCGGCATCATTGCGCCGGTCATTCCACCGTCTCTGCCGCTGATCCTCGTGGGGGTTGCCGGAAATATCTCGATCAAGAACCTGTTTCTGGGCGGCATCGCACCGGGCCTGATGATGGGCGCCGCGTTGATCCTGGTCTGGTATCTGCTTATGCGCGGGGAAAAGCTGGAGACGCTGCAACGCGCCTCCGCCCGCGAGCGGCTGGCCGCCTTCCGTGAGGGGTTCTGGGCACTGCTTCTGCCCATCATCATCATCGGCGGCATCCGTTTCGGGGTCTTCACCCCCACAGAGGCCGCCGTTGTGGCCGCTGTCTACGCCATCTTTGTTTCCACGGTCATCTACCGCGAAATGACCTTCACCAGATTCTTCCGCATTCTCGTCAATGCGGGGCGCTCCACGGCGATGGTCATGTTCCTGGTCGGCTGCGCCATGGTCGCCGCCTGGCTGATCACGGTTGCGCAGCTGCCTCAGCAACTAGCGGCGATGCTCGGGCCGCTGGTGGAGAACCCGCGTCTGCTGATGGCGGTCATCATGGTTCTCGTTCTGCTGGTCGGCATGGTGATGGACCTTTCCCCCACCATCCTGATCCTCGTTCCGCTGCTCATGCCGGTCATCAAGCAGGCCCATATCGATCCCGTCTATTTCGGCCTGATGTTTGTCATCAACTGCTCCATAGGACTGATCACACCGCCAGTGGGAACGGTTCTGAATGTCGTTTGCGGCGTCGGCAGGGTGCCGATGTCCTCGGCAGTGAAAGGCTCATGGCCCTTCATCTGCGCCTATCTGATGCTCCTCGCGCTGTTTGTCGCGTTCCCGGGCATCGTCACGGTCCCGATGAGATGGCTCATCGGTTAAATGGGAGGAAACCACAATGAAAGCGCATCTCAAGACACTCGGGCTGGCAGCCCTCTTGACCGTCGGCATGGCGGCCACGTCCTTTGCTGAAGTCACGCTGAAATTTGCCCATGCGGCGCCGGAAACGGATCTTCAGCAGGATTTGGCGGTCTTTTTCCAGAAAGAAGTCGCCGCCCGCACCAATGGTGAGGTGAAGGTTCAGATCTTCCCGCAAGGCCAGCTCGGCAATGATGCGGCCATGATCGACGGCGCAAGATCCGGCATCATCGACATTGTCATGGTCGGTCTCAACAATTTCTCCGGACTGATGCCGGAATCGGCTGCCTTTACGCTGCCCTTCATGTTCCCCACCCGCGAAGCTGCCTATTCGGTTCTAGATGGCGATGTCGGCAAAGGCGTTCTGGCAAAGTTTGAAGAACATGGCCTGAAGGGGCTCGGCTATCCGGAAAACGGCTACCGGAACATGACGAACAACCGTGGCCCGATCCGGACACCGGAGGACGTTAAGGGCCTGCAGATGCGGGTGAACAACTCCAAGGCCTTGAACGATATGTTCAGCCTCCTCGGCGCCAACCCGCAGCAGATCCCCGTGGCTGAGCTCTACACCGCGCTGGAAACCGGTGTGGTGGACAGCCAGGACCATCCGATCGGCATCACGCTCTCTTTCAAGTTCTATGAAGTGCAAAAGTATCTCAGCCTGACCCAGCACGCTTATGCGCCGCTGGCTGTGGCCATGAACCTGAACAAATTCAACGGCCTGTCGGAAGACCAGCAGAAAACCGTTCTCGATGTGGCGGCGGAAGCCGTTACCATGCAGCGCCAGCTCAGCATCGCCAAGGAAGACGAGATGATCGCGGCGCTGGAAGACGCCGGCATGCAGGTGAACCGTGACGTGGACGGCGCAGCCTTCCAGGCACAGGTGAAGCCGGTCTGGGATGCGTTCATTGCCGAAAACGGTGACGGGCTGGTGAACGCCATCCTGGCCGCATCCAAGTAAGCCGGAAGATCCAAGATAAAGCCGCCCTCAGCTGGAACCTGCTGAGGGCGGAGCCTTTTCAAGACCCCCCTTTCACCCGCTCGACTCGCGGATGCTGAGGCTGGGGGCGATGGGGATGCGGATGGGGGTTTTTTCCGTCTCTCCCCCGCCCCTGAGCAGGGAGACGATCAGCTCGCCGGTCTGCCGGCCGATCTCCGCCGGATGCGGGTCGATGGTGGTCAGGGTGGGCACGCAGACCTCGGAAATGTCATAGGCGCCGAAACCGGCAATCGCCATATCCTGCGGCACCCGCACGCCCCGGCGCGCGCATTCGCTCAAGGCGCCGAAGGCGGACAGGTCCGAAACGCAAATGACCGCTTCCGTGTCCGGGTGGTCTTTCAAAAGCCGCGCCATGGCATCCGCACCCTCGCGCATGGAAATCGGCGGCTCGCCTGCCCCGATCAGCCGGTCAGGTGACAGGCCAAGACGGGTCATGGCCTGGATGAAGCCCCGGCGGCGGTCCGCGCCGCGGGTGTCGCCATCCGTGTCACCGCCGATGAAGGCAATGCGCGTGCGGCCCGTGGCGGCCAGATGGCCGACCATGTCATGCATGGTCGCGGCGTTGGAAAAGCCGACCACATGGTCAACCGGGGCTTCCGGCAGATCCCAGGTCTCCACCACCGGGATCTTCGCCCGCGCAAGCAGCTGCCGGGTGCGCTCCGTGTGGCGGCCGCCGGTCAGGACAATGGCTTCCGGCCGGCGGCGCAGGAACTGCTCGACGATCTCTTCTTCCTCGTGGATGTCGTAATTGCTGTAACCCAGGAGCACCTGCAGCCCGGCCCCTTTCAGCACCTCCGACAAGGCCCCGACCGTATCGGCGAAGTTGGCATTGTTGATCGAGGGAATGGAGACGGCGACGAAGCCCGTGCGCTGGGAGCGCAAATTGGCCGCCGTGCTGTCGAAGACATAGCCCAGATCCTCGGCGATCTGCAGGATCCGCTTGCGGGTCTCGCCGCCCACGGAGGCGTGCTCTTTGAAGGCGCGGCTCACGGTCATGACGGAAACGCCCGCCTTGTCCGCCACATCCTTCATGGTCACTGTCCGCTGCATGGCGCTCCGCCTTGTGTGTGTTTGTTTCAGGAGTACATACGCAACTTAGGCCTCTACCGGCAATTCCCGCAGGCCGTCAGTCGTTCAGTCTTCCGGGGGAATGGGTTGCGGTACTGCGGTTCGGATGGACAGGGGCATGCACCGCAATAAAACCGAAACGCCGCGGCATACGCCCCTCTCCTCCCTTGAGGGGGAGATGCCCCCGATTGGGGGGGGCAGAGGGGGGGGGGAACGTTTCCGCGTACTCAGTAAGACTGAATGTTCCGAGAGGTTGATACCCCCCTCTGTCAGCTGTCGCTGACATCTCCCCCGCAAGGGGGGAGACGGGAGCCCGCCGAACCGCCACGTGCCGGTAACAAGCACCTCTACCTGACATCCCGGAAACCTTTCCCCTCTCAAACCTTACCCCTTGTACTCATTGGCTTCCGTGACGTGGTGGTGGATGCGGCCGTCGAAGAATTCGGCGACGATCTCACCGGTCACATCGCGGGACTGGCCGCGCACGGCGCTGGTCAGCGCGCCTTCCATGGCGGCCCGGTCCGGATAGGTGATCGCCAGGATCAGCGGAAACTCGGGTGCGCCCTCGTCCCGCTCCTCGCCGAACATGACCCGCACATCGCTGTTGCCGGGGAACTGCCGCCAGAGCGGCACCAGCCGCTTGGTCACGGCGGCCCGGAAGGCATCCGTCTTGCCGGGCTTGATGCTACCCTCGAACAGGGCGAAACGGGTGATCATTGGAACTTCTCCGTGTCCGGTCCCTTGAAATATTCCATCAGCGCGGCCTGGTCCTCGCCGCCGAGCCCGGCTGCCGTCAGCAGCCGGTGAACCTCCGCGCAGACCGCCGTCAGCGGCATGGCCGTGTTGGTGCGGCGGGCGAGATCCTGCGCGCCGTTCAGATCCTTGACCATGTTGTCGATCCGGCCTGTGCGGCGGTAATCGCGGGCAACAAAGCGCGGCATATATTCCTGCAGGATGGCGCTGTCGGCGCGCCCGCCCTTCAGGGCCGCCGGGATCTTCGCCGCGTCCACACCCGCGTCGAGCGCAAGCTGCGTTGCCTCGGCCACCGCCAGAAAGCCCAGTCCGCACAGCACCTGGTTGATCAGTTTGGTTGTCTGGCCCGCGCCAACAGGGCCCATGCGGGTGTAATTGGCGCTGACGAATTTCAGCACGTTGTGAGCGTCTGCCACATCTGCTTCTGTGCCGCCTGCCATCAGGGTCAATTCACCGGTAAGCGCCTTGGGCGCACCGCCCGACAGCGGGCTGTCCACCCAGCGCAGGCCCTTGGCCGCCGCCTTTTCCGCCAGCTCCTTCGTGGCGTCCGGGTCGATGGACGACATGTCGATGATCAAGGTGCCAGGCTTGGCCCCGGCGGCTACGCCGTTTTCACCGAAGACGGCAAGGTCAACAATGCGCGGGGCGTTCAGACTGGTGATCACATAGTCCGATTGCGCCGCAGCTTCCGCGGCAGAAGAGGCCGCACGGGCGCCTTTGGCAACGAGCGCTGCAACTTTCTCAGCATCAAGATCGAACACCTGCAGGCTGTTGCCGGTTTCCACAAGACGGGTGCCAATGGCTCCGCCCATGGCCCCTGCCCCGATCAGGGCCACATTCACGCTCATGCTTCATTCCTCCCGATGGACGCCAGAAGCGCGTCCGTAACCTTTTCCGGCGGCTGATCGATAGAGGCCTTATGGCTCAGCTCATCGGCCTGCGGCGGCTCCAGGGCCGCAAGCTGGCTGTCGAGCAGCGCGGCAGGCATGAAGTGACCCGGCCTTTGCGACACCCGCTGTTCCAGAACCTCCCGCGTGCCTTCCAGGAACAGGAAGGTTACCGGCTGCTCTGCCTTCTGGCCGATCCGCTCGCGGTAGATCCGCTTCAGGGCGGAACAGGCGATGAAAACCGGCCCACGCTCGCCCTTCAACGCCGCGCCGACCTTGTCCAGCCAGGGAAAGCGGTCGGCGTCCGTCAGCGGAATGCCTGCGCTCATCTTGGCGATGTTTTCCGCAGGATGCAGGTCGTCCCCGTCGATGAAGCGTCCGCCGGTGGCCTTGGCCAGTCTCTGGCCGATTTCCGACTTGCCGCAGCCACAGACCCCCATGACCACGAAGGCGCCGCTTACAGACATGCCGAAATCCCGCCGTCGACAAAGATGGTGGTGCCATTGACGAAGGAAGACGCATCGGAGGAGAGGAAGATGCAGGTGCCTACCAGCTCCTCAACCTTGCCCCAGCGGCCCGCCGGGGTGCGCTTTTCCAGCCAGGCGCTGAAGTCCGGATCGTTGACCAGGGCCGCGTTGAGTGGCGTGTCGAAATAGCCCGGCGCCAGGCCGTTGCACTGCAGGCCGTATCTCGCCCAGTCCGTGGCCATGCCCTT
The DNA here is from genome assembly GCF_014842915.1 of Roseibium litorale. Classification (GTDB taxonomy): domain Bacteria; phylum Pseudomonadota; class Alphaproteobacteria; order Rhizobiales; family Stappiaceae; genus Roseibium; species Roseibium litorale. The sequence goes on from NZ_JACYXI010000008.1 coordinate 102,975, forward strand.
GGTCAGATTGGCCACCGCGCCCTTGGTGGCGGTGTAGGGGGCAATACCCGGGCGGGCGAGCGCGGTCTGAACCGAGCAGATATTGACGATCTTGCCTGCGCCCCGCTTGATCATGTGCCGGGCGACCGCCTGACCTGTGTGAAAGACGGAGGCGATGTTGGTCTGAAGCAGCCGCTCAAAGGCATCCGCCGGAAAATCCTCCAGCGGGGTCCGGTGCTGCATGCCGGCGTTATTGACCAGAATGTCGATGGCCCCCACCGACGCCTCGAACCCGTCCACGGCCTTGCGCACGCCCTCATGGTCGGTCACGTCGAAGGCCAGCTCGTGTACCTTGAGCCCTTCGCCGCGCAGTGCCGCGGCCGCAGCCGAGAGCTTGCCGGCGTCCCGGCCGTTGAGGACCAGCTCGGCACCGGCGCCTCCGAGGCCACGGGCAAGGGCAAGGCCGATCCCCTGGGAGGACCCGGTGATCAGGGCCCGCTTCCCGGACAGGTCAAACAGGGCAAGGCTCATTCAGGGCTTCCTTCTCACATGGCAATTGACAGCTGCACCTGTTATGTTATCGATAACATACATTGTCAAGCTCAGCTGTAAGGCTTGGCCTTCAAGTTCTAGGGAGTTTTCAGAAAATGACCAAGCCCGGCATTCTTCAGGTCGGCCCTTACCCGGAGTGGGACCAGATCCCGCTCGATGAGACGTTCTCCGTGCACAGATATTTCGAGGCGGAGAACAAGGACGCTTACCTTGCCGAAGTCGGCAGCAGCATCCGGGGCATTGCCACGCGGGGGGAACTGGGCGCCAGCCGGGCCATGATCGAGGCCTGCCCGAACCTCGAAATCATCTCCGTCTATGGGGTTGGCTATGACGCGGTGGACCTGGCCGCCTGCCGGGAGCGCGGCATCCGGGTGACCAACACGCCGGACGTGCTGACCAAGGATGTGGCCGATCTTGGGGTCGCCATGATGCTGGCCCAGTCGCGCGGCATGACCGGCGCGGAAAGCTGGGTGCGGGACGGCAGCTGGGCGGCAAAAGGCCTTTATCCGCTGAAAAACCGCGTTTGGGGCAAGAAGGCCGGTGTGCTCGGCCTCGGCCGGATCGGCTTTGAGGTCGCCAAGCGGCTGGCCGGGTTTGATCTTAGCATCGCCTATTCGGATGTGACCGCCAAGGACTATGCGCCGGACTGGACGTTCATTGCCGATCCGGTGGAGCTTGCCCGCCAGTCCGACTTCCTGTTCGTGACGCTTGCCGCCTCCGCCGAGACCCGCCACATCGTCAACCGGGAGGTGATCGAGGCCGTCGGGCCGGAAGGCATGATCATCAACATCAGCCGCGCCTCGAACATCGACGAAGAGGCCCTGCTGGACGCCCTGGAGGCGGGCCGCCTCGGCTCCGCCGCGCTGGATGTGTTCGAAGGCGAACCGGCCCTCAACCCGCGCTTTCTGAAGCTCGGCAACGTGCTGCTCCAGCCGCACCATGCGTCGGGCACCTTCGAGACGCGCAAGGCCATGGGCCAGCTTGTGCGGGACAACCTGTCGGCGCATTTCGCCGGCAAAGATCTGCTGACCCCGGTTCTGTGAGACTGTCAAAGGGTGAGCGGTCTAAGATTCAAAATTTCATCTAGGTCAGAAACCGGTCAAGATCTTCGTTTCTGACTTGGAGCTGGATACAGAACCGGCGCGGCATATGCCCGTCTCCCCCCTTGCGGGGGAGATGTCAGCGATAGCTGACAGAGGGGGGTTTAGGGTTTCAGGACATTCAGCAAGGTTGCTGTGTGGTGAGGAGCTGATACCCCTCTCTGTCTCCTGACGGAGACATCTCCCCCGCAAGGGGGGAGACGGGTGTCTGCCGAACCGGCGGTTTATCGATAACGGTGTGTTCCGCACCGGACAGCAGTGGAGACTATCATGAAATCCATCGTCATTCACGCCGCCAAGGACCTGCGGATCGAGGACCGGGAGGCGGCTCTGCCCGGCCCCGGCGAAGTGCAGATCAAGCTGGCAACCGGCGGCATCTGCGGCTCCGACCTGCATTATTTCAACCATGGCGGCTTCGGCACTGTGCGGCTGAAAGAGCCGATGATCCTGGGGCACGAGGTCTCCGGCCATATCACGGCGCTGGGGGATGGCGTGTCGCATCTGGCGATTGGCCAGCTGGTCGCCGTCTCCCCGTCCCGCCCCTGCCGCCAGTGCCGGTTCTGTGCGGAAGGCTCTTACAACCAGTGCCTCAACATGCGCTTTTACGGCAGCGCCATGCCGTTCCCGCATATCCAGGGCGCCTTCCGCGAGCTGTTGGTCGCCGATGCCATCCAATGCGCTCCGGCGGACGGGCTAACGGAGGGCGAAGCGGCGATGGCCGAACCGCTGGCGGTCTGTCTGCATGCGACACGGCGCGCGGGGAACCTTGTCGGCAAGTCCGTTCTCGTCACCGGCTGCGGCCCAATCGGGATTCTGTGCATCCTTGCGGCCCGCCGGGCGGGCGCGGACCTCATTGTGGCAACCGATCTCAGCCCTTTCACCCTGTCCATGGCCAAGAAGGCCGGGGCTGACACGGTGATCAACATGGCGGAAAGCCCGGCGGAGCTGGAGCGGTTCAACGCGGACAAGGGCACCTTTGATGTGCTTTACGAATGCTCCGGCGCGGCCCCTGCCCTCGCCGCCGGCATTGCCGCCATGCGCCCCGGCGGCACGATTATCCAGCTGGGTCTTGGCGGCGACATGGCCGTGCCGATGATGGCGCTGACCGCCAAGGAACTCTCCCTGAAGGGCTCCTTCCGCTTCCACGAGGAATTCTTCACCGGCGTCAGCCTGATGCAAAAGGGCCTGATCGACGTCAAACCCTTCATCACCCAAACCTTCCCGCTCAAAGACGCCCTCCAGGCCTTCGAAACGGCAGGCGACAGAAGCAAGGCTGTCAAGGCCCAGATCGCGTTTGAGTGAGAGGGGCATGCAGCGGGTTAGTGGCCTGACAGCAGGCGGAGGGAACAGATCTCTCCGTCTGGAAAACCGGACCGGCCAGGCTGTACCGTCCTGCCTCAGATCGTATGGATTGTAACGCCGCTGCCACAGACCTCACGGGCAATATCAACGACGTGCTGGTGGTGAGTGAGGTAGATGGCCTGGCCGGTCCGGCCGATGGTGCCCATCACCTTGCAGGCTGACCGGGTCCGGTTTTCATCGAAGGTTTCGAAAATGTCGTCGCAGAAGAACGGCAGGCACAGGCCCCGTCCGGCCAGCTGCTCGTAGGCGGCCGCACGAAGGGCGAGATAGAGCTGGAACCGGGTGCCCTTGGAAAGTTCCTGCGCCTGCTTGGCCGTTCCCTTTGCATCAATCGCCAGCAGGATCTCCGACTTTGCACCTGGCTGGGTGGTCAGACGCGTGTAGGCGCCGTTGGTCAGGTCCGCGAAGGTCCGCTCGGTGGCCTCCATCATGGAGCTGCGATGGGTGTCGCGGTAGCGGCGGATCGCCTCCTCCGCAAGGCTCAGGCCGAACTGGGTTTCCAGATAGGTCAGGATCGTGTCTTCCAATGCCAGTTCGAGCGTTGCCTTCCGCTCGACCAGCCTCGCCACATCGTCCTCTCCCGTCACGGCGGCAAGATCTCTTTGCGCATTGGAGCGTTGCTCGATGGCGCTTTCCAGCTGCTGCTCGGCCCGGGTGAGGTCTTGTTCGATCATGTTCAGCGCGGCGGCAAGATCCGTATCCGATTTCTCCTTGAGCGCCGCTTGCGCCTCTTCCAAAGTAGAAGAGCCGGCAAGGCTCTGGAGGGATGCGGTCAGATCTGCAAGCCGCGCTCTCTTCTGGATCACGTCGCCAGCCTGGTTGACCGCGCCCCGCAAGTCCTGAAGGCTCCCAGTGGCGATACGGTCCGGAAAGGCGGCTGCAAGAACCGACCTTTTGCCGTCGATCTCTTGAAGCGCCGCCTCCACGCCTGATAGATCCGCCCTTGCGGCATCAAGCTTTTTGCCGAGATCCAGGTAGGTGGTCTCGGTGTTCTGGGCCGAGCTTGCGAGGGTCTGAAGCTGATCATAGGTGTCGAGCGGTGCCGCAGAGGGCAGAATTCCAGCCTTTTGCGCAAGATGCTCGACCTCGCGGGCGAAGGCCTTCTGATCGGCTTCCATGCTCTCGATCTGGCGTGTTAGCGCCGCCCGTGCCGGCTCCATTTCCCTGAGGCTGCGCAACGGCTGAAGAGATTGAAGCAACAGGCCGGCATCGACCTTCGAGCCGAGGCAGTCCGCAACCAGCGCCTTCCAGTCTGCCTCGCCTGTGGTCCTGGCATGGTCCAGATCCGTCAGGGTCTGTTGCCGCCGGTCAAGCTCCGCCTTTAGCGATTTGCAGACCTCTTCGGCGGCTTTCCGCTCCTCTTCGCGGGTCCGTTCATCCTGCTGACGGCGCCGGGCTTCGGAAACGAGCGTGTCGAATTCATCCGTTTCAAGGCGCAAGAGATCTTTCAGCTCTTCGCCAAGCCGCCGCGCTGCCGACAGCGTCGCTTCGTGTTCCTCAAAGAGGCGGTCCAGATGCCGTTGCGCCTTGGCTGCCTGGTCCAGCTTGGCGGCCCAGAGGGCAAAGATCGTCGGGCTGACCGGATTTTTCAACCCGGAGGCCTGCGCCTGAGCCGTGGTGGATGCAACGGCGGTTTGGATTTCCGCGTCCAGTTTCTCCAGCTGGTTCCGGCCCGCTGCCAGCTGGCTTGTCAACCCGATCTGTCGTTGCTCCTCTGCCCGCAACCGCCCCAGCTCCGTGGCATGATCGAGACGGGTCTCATTGGCCTTGTCGAGGGTTGCCATGGCCGTTTCAAAGGCGCTGGCCGAAGATGGCAGCAGATCGGCTTTGTGGGCGGACCAGAGCCGGTCGCGTTCCTCCCGTGCGGCCTTCGCGGCAAGATCGTCCACCAGTCCTGAGCCGGATGTCAGATGGCCGATCCGCAGGTTCAGTGCATCCAGCTCCCGCTGCTGCTCCTCGCAACGCTCTGCAATTTTTGCGCGCTGCTCCTGCAGGCGTTCAAAGGCTTGCGCCAGTTCTTCCGCTTCGGCCGAAGACAGAGACGAAGCCGGCAAGTTGTCAAAGCTCTGGCCGGAAATTGTGAGGCCTGCAAGGGCCTCGTCCCGCGCGGTTCTTGCAGCCCGCAGCGCCTGGCTGGCACCGGCAAAGCGCGGCGCGAGGCCATCCACCGCATAGCGCTGAAGCACCGGCCCGGCGCTCTGCACGCTTCCGGTTTGCTCCTCCAGGGACCTTAGGCGGTCTTCGGAAAGCTTCAGGCGCAACCGCACCTCTTTGTTCTGGTCCTGCTCTCTGGAAAAGTTCTTGGCGAGATCGCGCAGGGTGTCGCGCAGGTCTTCCATCTGCTGCATCTGGGCGGCTGTCACCACCAGAGCCGCAGGATCCGTCCCTTCCGGTGCTTGCAGCTCCCGGGCTGCCCGGGCCATGTCCGAGAGGGTTTCAGCGAGGGACTTGCGCCGCCGCTCAAGATCAAGGTCAGCAGATTTCTGGCGAAGGTGAAGCGTTTCCAGCGTCCCAAGATCATTCAAAAGCGCCAGATGCTCCGGATGCCGGGTGAGCTGGCTCAGCTCTTCTTCGAGATCCGCAATATCCGCTTCCAGCCGCTCTTTGTCGCCCAGCAGCTTGTTTTCACAGGTCAGAAGCTCCACCAGATCCTCAGGATTGATCTCCAGTTGCCGGGGAAAATCCTCATAATCCGCGAGCGCCACGCTGAGGCTTTCACATTCGGCCAATATGGGCAGGGCGGCCCTTTGGGCTTCCAGCGTTGCTTTCTGTCCGTGAAAGGTCTGCCTTTGCTCCCGCAGGGCCTTTTCTTCCTCCTGTGCGGTTTCCAGCGCCTGCCTCAGCTTCTTGTATGCATTTGCCGGAACATCCAGATGCCGGATCTGCTGCTCGACTTCGGCAAGCTCCTTCTTCAGCCGGGCCACTTCCGTGGAGCTTGCACGCTTGCGGTAAAGGCCGTCTGCCTTGGCGCGGAACTGGTCGAGCACCCCGGTCAGATCGCTGACACCGGCGGCGGCGGAAAACAGAAGCCGGCCGATATCGCCGTTGCTGGCGACAATTTCGTCGCCGCCCTTTTCGATCGTCTCGTCATCCAGGCAGAGGAGCTGACGGTAATCGGCCTCCGATAACCCGCCGAGATGGGCCTGGATCGCGGCCTCGGGCAGGATCATGTCATTCCGGTCGCGCAGGGGCCCGTCGCGGTTCGAAAGCCGTGTCAGCTCAAGGCGTTGCCCCTTCACGTCAAGAACACCGGAGACCCTTAGGTTCTTGCGCTGATGGAGAAAACCGTAAGGGTCCACATGGGGAAAGCCGTAGAGAAGCCGCAGGAACCCTTCCATGCTGGTTGTCTTCCCGGCCTCATTCGGCCCGTAGATCACATGGAAGTCCGGGCCGCTTGGGGCCACTTCGCCAAAGTCAAAGGTTTTTGCCGAAAAATGGCCGAAGAGATCGAGGGTCAGGGAGCGCAGGCGCATCATTCGCTCGCGCCCTTCATCGCCGCCACAATGGCTTGAGTGCCCGCTGCCGACAGATCTTCTGTCAGCTGCCGCGCCGCGTCCTCATCGGGCAACAGCCCAGTCCTGCGGTTATGGGGAATCTCAGCGCCAACTGTTTCCAGCAGTTCCTGCATCTGGGCCTGGAAGGCGGGTTCAGACCGGATGGCGGACATCAGCTGTTCCAGCTCCGGCACGGCAGAGAATGAGGCGCTGTCTTCCTCAACGCCGCGGAGATCGAATTTCAGTTTTTCAATCCAGATCCTGCCGGTGCCTCTGGCGAGCTCGCTGGCGGTCTCCGTCCAAAGGTCCTGATCGCGAAGCACCTGCCATTTGCGCGGCGCCGCACCGGTCAGGGTCAGCCGCAGCAGGCCGGCATCCGACAAGAGCCCCGCACTCACCTCCTGCAACCGGCTGCGGAGCTTCGCGCGGATCTCCTCATCGGTTTCACAGCCGCCGATATCCACCTGCACTTCCTGAAACTCCGCCGCGGAGGTGGGCACTTCGGAGAGGGAAATCCGGCCCTCCTCAATGGTCAGCAGGGTCGCGGATTTGGGACCAGCCTCGCCAATGTCGCGGCCTTGCGGAATGCCCGGCATGACGACCCAGGGATTGCTTGCGTGAACCTGCCGCCTGTGCACATGGCCGAGGGCCCAGTAATCAAAGCCCATGGCGGTCAGATCCGCCACCGTGCAAGGGGCATAGGTGTCGTGCCCCTGGCTTCCAGCAAGCGACGTGTGCAGCATGGCGATGTTGATGGCATCGGGCTCGGGCGCGCCGAATTTGCTCAAAAGACTGTCCGGGGCATGACGGCCGCTGAAGCTTACGCCATGGATCCAGATGCCAGTCGCGCCCAGCTGCTTCTTGCCGCCCCGCCCGTCGAAGACGTGAACATTGTCCGGCAGGCTGATCTCGCCGGTCACCGGGTTTTCCGCGTCGTGGTTGCCCTTGATGTAGAAGACCGCAATCTCCGCGGCTTTCAGCCGGTCCAGCTCCGACACCAGAAACGCGCCCGCCTTGGCGCTGCGCTGCGCGCCATCGAATAGATCCCCGGCAATCAGCAGCGCCGAAACCCCCTCGCTCAAGGCGGCATCGACAAGCCGGCTAAAGGCGGCGCGTGTGGCGGTTTGCACAAGGCCCTGCAGCGCTTCATCGCGCAGGGCAAGCGACTGCAACGGCGAATCCAGATGCACATCGGCAGTATGTAAAATCTTGATCGAATTCATGTTTATAAAACCGGACACTCAGGACCTGACCCGACCCACCATAGGAGCAGCAGGGATTGCATGCCAAGCGGCATTTGTGCCGTTTGAAGAGGCTGGTCACCCTCAACAAACGCCGGCCGGCTGAAAACCGGACATCTCAGCGGTCTCCATGGCCGACGTCATCGGGGGCGTTCGGATGATCCCTGAGAGCGGTGTCGTCTGCCCCTACCTTCATCCAAGTAGAGGCAGAACTTCACGTATCACTCACCTCACGCTTTTTGCCCGCCAGGGTGGTTTGAAACTGACCGGGGAAGGAAACAAGCTCTTCGACTATGCCCGCAGATTCTTAAATTGACCAAAGATCTCGGCTTTGCCTCCGTTCCCCGTCTACGACTGGGATTCACCTCTGCGCGGGGCAATGCGCCCTGACGATGAGGAAGAGGCGGACGGCCGGGCCGCGGGTTGAACCGCGACCCCCACCTATCGCCCCGATTTGCGTTTGTCAGCGCAGGTTTTCGGGGATCCAGTCGCCGTGGGCCTTCAAGAGATCGCCAGTCAGGGCCCAGATCTGGTCGAGATCCAGTTCCGCTGCCGTATGCGGATCGAGCATGGCCGCATGGAAGATATGGTCCCGGTTGCCGGTGACGATAGCTTCGACCGTCAGGGCCTGGACGTTGATGTTGGTCTGCATCAGGGCGGCCAGATGCGGCGGCAGGGCGCCGATGCGGGTCGGCTGGATGCCGTTGCGGTCCACAAGGCACGGCACCTCGACACAGCAGCCCTGCGGCAGGTTCGAGATGATCTGGTCGTTGATCACATTGCCGTAAATGACCGCAGGCTGGCCGGTGACCATGGCGCGGATGATATGGGAGCCATATTCGACGCTGCGCTCGATCTCGACCGTCTTGTCCGGGTCCTGCATGTCCTTCGACAGGGTTTGCCAGTCGGCAATTTGGCTCTCGCAGCGCCGGGGATATTCATCGAGTGGAATGTTGAAGCGCTCGATCAGGTCCTCGCGGCCGGACTTGATGTACCAGGGCACATATTCGGAGAAATGCTCCGAGCTCTCCGTGACGAAATATCCGAGCCGCTTGAACATATCATAGCGCACCCGGTTCCAGTTCGGCACCCGCCCCTCTTCCATGACCTGGCGGATCCGCGGATAGAGGTCTTCGCCCTTGTGCTCGAACTTCAGATAAAAAGCCATGTGGTTGATGCCGGCGACGAGATAGTCGATCTCCTCCACCGGAACGCCAATGTCTTCGGAAAGCTCGCCGGCCGTATGAGGCACGGAATGGCACAGGCCCACGGTCCGGATCTTCGACAAGCGGTTGAGGCCCCAGCAGTTCATGGCCATGGGGTTGGCATAGTTGATATGCAGCGTGTCCGGACACAGGCGCTCCATGTCTTTCGACATGTCCGCCAGAACCGGAACCGTGCGCAGCGCCCGCATGATGCCACCGATGCCAAGTGTGTCAGCAATGGTCTGGCGCAGGCCGTAAGCCTTGGGCGTTTCGAAGTCGATGACCGTGCCCGGCTTGTAGCCGGCAACCTGGATCATGTTGATGCAGAAATCGGCCCCATCCAGCGCCCTGGACCGGTCCGTCGTCGCGCTGATGCGCGCTGGAACGTCAAGCTGCCGCTTGATCTTGTTGCCGACAGCCAGGGACTCGCTGAGGCGCTGCTCGTCGATGTCGTAAAGCACGATCTCCGCATCCCGCAGCTCCTCGAAGGACAGGATGTCCCCCATCAGGTGCTTGGCGAAAACGGTGCTGCCCGCACCGATGAAGGTAATCTTGGGGGCGTGCATTGCAGTCTCCGGAAAGCCGCGCCCTTGCGCGGTGTGTTGAGAAAATTCGTGTTGCCTGCACCGGGGCAAGCACCAGAGGTCTGGTGGCCCACCTTACCGGATACGGGCACCTTCTCCGGTGAAATACAGGAGATCGGCGGGGTTGAAGCGGGCGTCGAGACGATCGCTGCCATCGCCCTTGGCGGAGATGCCCGGATATTTGATCGTGACCAGATCACCTGCACCGCGGCCATGGACCAGAGTTTCAGATCCCAGATGCTCGACCATTTCCACGGCGACGCTGATGCTTTCCGATGCCTGCTCATTGAACATTTCAGGACGGATGCCCGCCGTGATCTGCGTCCCGGGAGCAGGCAAGCCCGTCAGCCCTGCTACCGGCACCGTCACGCCGAAATCCTCCAGCGTTACCGCCGCACCGCCCTGCCCGTCTCCGCCCTCAGCCACCCGGGCCGGAAGGAAGTTCATTTTCGGCGATCCGATAAATCCGGCAACAAACTGGTTGTCCGGATCTGTATAGAGCTGCAGCGGCGTGCCGGTCTGCTCGATCCGGCCTGCGCGCAAAACGACGATCTTGTCGGCCAGCGTCATGGCCTCCACCTGGTCGTGGGTGACATAGATGATCGTCGCGCCGAGCCGTTTGTGCAGCTTGGCGATTTCGATGCGCATGTGGACGCGCAGTTCCGCATCCAGATTGGACAAGGGCTCGTCAAACAGAAACACCTTGGGATGGCGGACAATCGCCCGGCCGATGGCCACCCGCTGGCGCTGGCCGCCGGAAAGCTGGCCGGGCTTGCGCTCCAGCAGCGGCTCCAGCTCCAGAATGCGCGCGGCGTCCATCACTTGGCGGTCGATCTGGGCCTTAGGCACCCCGGCGAAACGCAGCGCGAAGCCCATGTTCTGCCGGACGGTCATATGCGGGTAAAGTGCATAGGACTGGAACACCATGGCAATGCCGCGTTTGGACGGATCGGTGTCGTTCATCCGTGCTCCACCGATGTCCAGATCGCCGGAGGTAATGTCCTCAAGTCCGGCGATCATGCGCAGCAAGGTGGACTTGCCGCAGCCCGACGGCCCGACGAAAACGGTGAAGGCCCCTTTTTCGATCTCGAGATCGACCTCCTTGATGACCTTCAAGCTGCCGAAGGATTTGCTGACCTGCCTGAGGCTCAGTTCGCTCATGCTGCCCTCCCCTATACCGCCGTCAGGCTCAGTTCCTGAGTGGCAAACCGGGGCGAGGACACGGTGACCCCGATTGCGCCGGCCTCACCGGTGGATTCCAGCCAGAAGCCGGTGGTGCCGCCGGTCAGCACAGGTGTGTCCGGTCCAAGCAGCCGGGCGGGGCCGGTGACCGAAACATGCACCGGATCATCCAGGAACGGCAGGATATGACCCGTCTGGTCGAGGGCCCGGACGATAACGCGCACCTGGTCCTTGCGGGCCGCGGTTACCGTGTCCTCGTCGGCCAACACCTGCAGCTGCGCGGGCAGAGGCCTTGAGGTCAAAGTCACAGTCATGACCGGCTTGCCATCAATGAAGCCCGTGATCCGCCCATCTTCCCACTGCATGCCCCAAAGGCCCAATTCGTCCGCGGAAAAATGACGGCGGTCGAACACCACAGGCGCATGGGGCAGATGCGGATAGGCGCTGCGGTCCGGGCCAACCCGTTTGACGACATTGTCTCCGTAGGCGATCTCCACCTCGTCGCAGTTTGTCAGCACGATTAGAGGTAGAATGCCGCCGATGTTGCGCTCACCTCGCGCCCAGAAGGTCACAGGCTTCAGGATGAGCTCGTCTGACGGATCGCACTGGCTGGCGTAGACATGCGCTGCAAATTTCGGCTCACGGAACACATCCAGCACGCCATGATGGCAAATCCTGTCGCCGGAGCCGAAGTCCTTGTGGGTGTTGTAGTCGAACATGCACCAGCCGATGGAGCCGGAAATCGACGGGTCGCCATAGCTGGCGTTCAACACCTGCAGGTGGCGCGTCACATGCTCGGCCTGACGCTGCTCCTGATCATGACGCTTAGTCGGATACATATGCCCGCCATATTCGGTGATCATGTAGGGTACCTTGCGCGGCAGGCCGGTGCATTCCTGCTGATCCCGAAGCGCGATACGGCCCCGGTTGCGGCCAGGCAACTCCTCGTCGCCGAGGATGAAGTCGTTCATCGTGTAGACGTCTTCGAGGAATTCGCTGTCGGTGATATAGCGCACACCGCCGGTCTGGCGGGTCGGGTCGAGCGCGCGGGCGACCCGGTTGGTTTCCAGATAGAAGTCGTGATTGTCCTGGGACTCGTTGATACGAACACCCCAGAGAATGATGGAAGGATGGTTCCAGTCCCGCTCGATCATGCGCTCCACATTAAGCACCGACTCGGTCTGCCATTCCTCGCCGCCGATATGCTGCCAGCCAGGGATCTCCTCAAACACCAGCAGTCCGATCCGGTCGCAATGATCCAGGAACCAGGGCGACTGCGGATAATGCGAGGTGCGCACCAGATTGCACTTGAGATCGTCTTTCAGGATCTCCGCATCCCGCTCCTGCGCCCGCTTGCCCATGGCATAGCCGGAATAGGGCCAGGCCTGATGCCGGTTCAGGCCGCGGATCTTCAAAGGCTTGCCATTGAGCAGGAAGCCTTCCGGTGTGAACTCGGCGGTTCGGAAGCCGAACGTGGAGGACAGATCATCCGTTCCAGTGGACGATGTCAGCACAGCCTCGGCGGTATAAAGGACCGGATTGCCCGGCTCCCAGAGCGAAAGACCGGTCAGGCCGGTGAAGGAAAGCGTTTCGCTGTCCGCCTTAACCTGCTTTTCTGCACTGGCCAGCACCTTGCCCGAGGCATCCTTGAGCTGAACATTCAGCAGACCTTCGGCCTCAGCCATATCAACGCGCACAGTCACCGTCTTCTCATGAGACAGCGCATCGGGCGTTTCGATCTTGAGCCGGCGGATATGGGCGGGCTCGGTCACCTTCAGCCAGGCGTCGCGATAGATGCCTGCATAGGTGAGATAATCGATCCGGCCGCCGAAGGGCGGGATTTCGGGATTTTCCGATCCGTCGATCTTCACGGTGATCAGGTTTCCGCCGGGCTTCAGGTGCTTGCTGAGCCGCGCCTCGAAGGGGGTATAGCCATCCTTGTGGGCCGCCACTTCCACGCCGTTCACCCAGACAACCGAATTGGCCATGGCGCCATCGAACCGGATCGAGACTTCCTTGCCTTCGAATTCCGGCAGCCAGTCCAGCTGCTTCTGATAGGTGAAGACGCACTGATAGCTGGTCTCATCGAAGTAGTTCAGCGGCAGATCCACGGCATTGTGCGGCAGGCGCACCTTGCCCCCCGCCTGCATTTGTGTCTTCATCTCCTCGGAAAAGCCGTCGTGGAACGTCCAGCCATCGTTGAAAAGGGTGGTCTTGCGCATGGAAAGTCCTATTTGACGGAGCCGAGCATGCCCTGCACGAACTGCCGCTGCATGAGAAAGAAAACGATAAGGGTTGGGAGCGTGGCGAGAATGGCACTCACCATCACCGCCCCATAGTCGGGGTAGTAGGCGGAGGCGATCGAGGAGACGACGAGCGTGATCGTCTTCGTGTCGTTGGACTGAAGCACGATCAGCGGCCAGAGATAATTGTTCCAGGCTGTCATGAAGACGATGACGAAAGCCGCCGCATAGGTGGACCGCATCACCGGCACATAGATCAGCAGGAAGATTTGCCATTCCTTCAGTCCGTCCACCCGGGCCGCGTCACGCAGCTCAAACGGGAAGGCTTTGGTCGATTGGCGGAAATAGAAGATGATGAACGCCGAGCCGATGCTGGGCAGGATCACTGCCCAATGCGTGTTGATGAGATGCAGCTTGCCCATCATGATGAAGAGCGGGATCATCAACGCTGCGAAGGGGATCATCAGGGTCAGCAGCAGGAACCGGTAGATCCGATCGCGCAGGCGGGAGCGGAAGATTTCGAAGCCATATCCGGCGATCGATGCGACGGCCAGCGTGAACAACGTCGTCAGAAGTGCGATCTTCAGCGAGTTCCACAGGATCAGCGGTACATCGGCAAATTCCAGGAAGCTGGCGATATTCGCGATCAAGGCACCACCAAGACCGATCTTGCCGCGGCTGATGTCGGCGCTGGTATTCGTCGCCCCGAGCACCATCCAGAGAAAGGGGAAGATCGACAGGAAAGCCGCTGTGATCAGAAAGAGATAGACGAGACCGACGCGCAGCCGTTGCACCAAAAGATCCATCAGTTCCGCTCCCGCAAGGCATAGAACTGGAGCAGCGACAGCAATGCGACGGCAATCACGATGACATAGGAAACCGTGGCGGCATAGCCGAAGTTCGGCATGAACTTGAAGGTCAGGTTGTAGATATAGACCGACAGGGTCAGTGCTGAATTCGAGGGTCCGGCTGCGCCACCTGCATCGCTGGTCATGATGTTCCGCACCTCATCGAAGAGCTGCAAGGTGCCGATGGTCGAGGTGACGGTGGTGAACAGGATGACCGGCTTCAGCATCGGAACGGTCAGGAAGAAGAACCGCCCATAAGCAGGCACCCCGTCGATGCGGGCTGCCTCGTGGATTGACTTGTCGATGTTTTGCAAGGCCGCCAGATAGAAGATCATGTTGTAGCCGGTCCAGCGCCAGGTGATGGCGATGATGATCAGGACACGGGCCCAGAACGGATCGGTCATCCAGAGAATGGGCGAAGAGATCAGCCCCAGATCCAGCAGTGTTGTGTTGACCAGCCCGTCCTGCACGAACATGCTTTTGAACAGCACCGAATAGGCAACCAGAGAGGACACGCAGGGCAGAAAGATCGCCGTGCGGATCAGGCCGCGGAACCGGATCCTCCTGTCGTCAAGCATCGTGGCAAGAAGCAAGGCCAGGATCAGCATCACCGGTACCTGCACGATGAAGAAGATCATGGTGTTGTAGAGCGCCAGCTTCAGCATCGGATCGGAAAAGAGCCGGACGATATTCGCGGTCAGGTCGAAATGCATCATCATCCCGCGCCCGGTCTGAAACGACATCCAGAGCGAATAGAGGATGGGATAGACCATGAAAACCGCGATCAGCAGCACGGCGGGCGCAACGAACAGCCAGCCGTTCACATCGAAGTAGCGGTTCAATCTTGGCGATGCTTTGTCCATGGAATGCCTTGTCCGCATGGCAAGCTCCGCCCAGGGGTTGCCGGTTGGTGCAGGGGAAAAAACCAGGAGGGAACAGGGGAGAAAAGTCTCCCCTGCCCTGTTGCGGTCACTGGATCGCCGAGCGGGCCTGTTCCTCGATCGCAGCCAGTGCGTCATCCACAGATCCGCCCTTGCCGAGGCCCGGCAATTGGGAGGCGACCGCGGCATCAACCTCATTGGTGAAGATGCCGTAGTTGAGGGACGGAACCTTGGCGAGCCAGTCGGCGAACTTCTGCCAGATCTTCTCGCCGCCGAAGAAGGGATCGGCGACGGCATAGGCCGGGCCATCGCGGGCCTCCAGCAACGAGCCGACGGCGCCCTGACCGGTGAGGATCTTCTGGTAGAAATCCACGTCCTTGCCGTAGATCTCATTAAGGAAGTCAACCGCTTCAGATTTTACCCCGGAGCTGGCCAGAACGTACCAGCTCGATCCGCCGAGATTGGACGCGTCGACGGCACCGGGAATGTCCAGCGTCGGGATCGGGGCGACGCCCCACTTGTTTTCCTGGTCTGGAGTGGCCTTCACCGTGCCGGTGATCCATACGCCGGTGATAACCGAGGCAACATCGCCGGAGGTGAAGGTTCCGACCCAGTTCGACCAGCCGGCCGCCGGCTTGGCGATGCCCGATTGCAGGATCTTGGCTTCGGTTTCAAGCGCCGCCTTCAACGCGGCATTGCCGGA
Organism: Roseibium litorale; assembly: GCF_014842915.1. Lineage (GTDB taxonomy): Bacteria > Pseudomonadota > Alphaproteobacteria > Rhizobiales > Stappiaceae > Roseibium > Roseibium litorale. The sequence continues at coordinate 118,349 of NZ_JACYXI010000008.1, forward strand.
AATGTTGAGATCGCCCTCCTCGGTGAAATACCATTCACCACCCGACTGCATCATGATGCGGATCAGGCCTGCATCATTCGGATCCAGCCCCATCATCGGATGGCCGGTCTTCTCCAGAACGGTCTTGCCGATCTTGATATACCGGTCCCAGGTGAGGTTCTGCATGTCCGCCGGGGTGAAGCCAGCCGCCTCGATATAGTCCTTGCGGTAATAGAGGCCGGTCACACCGGAATCGAAGGGCATGGAATAGGTCTGGCCATCGACGGTAGCGAGCTTGACCTTGTAGGGCGCGAATTTGGAATAATCGACCGTGCCGCTCATCGGCTCGAAAGCGCCTGGGAAGGATTGCAGATATTTCTGCGCGCCATAATCCTCGATCAGAACGATATCCGGCAGGCTGTCAGTGACCCCGGAAACCAGCCCGGTCTGAAGCTTGGCTTCCACATCGGCCTTGGCGAAGTCGACCACATTGAAGGTCACATCCGGGTGGGTCTTCGAATAGATCGCCCCGGCTTCCTTCATGATCGCGACGTTAAAATTGGGGTCCCAGCACCAGATGGTGATTTCCTTGGCCGAAGCCGCCGAAATGGCAAAGAGACTGGCCGAACCCAGCGCGAGCGCAGCAAGCGCACGCGGCAAAATCGCTTTCTTCATTCGTTCCTCCCACGGAGTGGATGCGGAGCTCCCTCTCCGCAACGAGGAGTTAAGCTGAAAGCGCAGCGCTCTGCAAGTAAAGTTTACTAAAAATTTATTCCGCTGATGTGGGGACTTGGCCTTCCGGCGCGCGGCTGCTTTGCCGCCAGATCATCCGGGTCGGAATGATGACCTTCTTGTTGAAGTCCCGGCCTGCGATCTGCTCCAGCAGAAGGTCGACCGCGGCCTCTCCGACATGCTCGCCGCCGATGCGCACGGTCGAGAGCGGCGGGTTCATAAACTGCGCCACGGGGATATCGTTGAAGGACACAACGGCAATGTCCTCTGGAATCGACAGGCCAGCTTCCTGAATGGCCCGGTAGGCGCCGATGGCCATGTTGTCATTGGCGGTCACGATCGCATCGGGCAAAGGTGCCACCGCAAGCAGCTTTTGCGCCAACATATAGCCGGTTTCGAGCCGCAGGTTCTGGCCACTATCACAGATGTTCCCAAGGACCAGAAGGTCCTCATCAAACCGGCCCTTTTCCCGGCACCAGTCGATATAGGAGCGGCAGCGCTGCTCGCCGTAGGGCTCCGCATGGCCATCAATATTCTCGAAGCTGCCAATGAAGCCGATACGCTGGTAGCCAGTGGCATCCAGATTATCGAGCAGACCCCGGGTCGCAGCCCCAAGGTCGCAGAAGACACAATCGATGTCGTCGCGCCGGGGATTGAAATCGGCAAAGACCAGATGACGGCTGTTCGGCTTCAGCCAATCAATTTCGCGCGCGGAATGCTTGCCGACAACGATGACGCCGGTGGCCCCTTGCAGAAGGGCTGGAGAGGGCAGATCGTCGGAATGATAGACCTTGATGATTTCCGTCTTCAGGTCCTTGCAGCGGTTCTCAATACCGAGCCGGACACCGATGTAATAGGGATCGCTCAGCTCCTCCGATGGTTCCAGAAAATGCACCAGCGCAAGCCGTGGCAACCGGTTATCGTCCGGATGGCTGCCAGGGGCTTGACCGCCTCTTGCACCGGAAGCACGCGCGCCTCCGTTTTTTGCTCCCCGGTTCCGGTTGCGCGGTGTCTCGTAATTCAGAGCTTCAGCCGTCTCGATCACCGCCTGCCGCTTCGCGGGCGAAATCGACAGTGCCGGATCGTAATTCAGAACACGGGAAACGGTCGCCGAGGATACGCCGACAGCCTTGGCGATTTGCTTGATGGTGACCATGTATCGTCATTTCCCGCGAGCAACGCCCGGATCGTGCCCCATTGCGCGCCATAATTTAGTAAATTTTAGCAGCGATTTTCGCTTAAGGAATAGCCCAATTCCCCGAAGAGTCAAAACAGGTGCTTTTGGGCAGGGTCGCTGGACAGGGTACACGCCTTTCCCCGGCCGGCCAGAACCTCCCCTTCCAAAAGCGCCCCCGGAATGAGTCAGACCTATCCGCCCCGGCTAGGTGCTGGGCTCATCCAGCATGCCCGCAAAAGGCCAGGGGCCTGCGAAGGAGCCGATGGGCAGTTGGTTGGAGACAAGGGCGGGCTGCGGGGTCTCGTGCCAGGTGTAGAGCGTTGCACCGCCAGGCTCCATGATCAGCGAGTTGACCGCATTCACCCGCTGGTCGAGATGCACCGCATGGCAGGGCGCAGGCGCGATCTGGCAGGTCACCTTGCCGAGTTGGGCGGTCAGCGCCCTATGGACATGACCGGAGATCATCCGCACTGGACCGCTGTAAGCTTCCAGCCGCTCCATCAGCGCCGCGCCGTTGCGCAGATTGTCGGCGTCCATGGCGGCGATGCCTGAATGCATCCAAGGGTGATGGGTGGCGATAACAACGGGCTTGCCGCCAGCTTCCGTCAGGGCCTGGTCGAGAAACGCAAACCCCTCCTCTGACAGATGGCCATAATGGGCGGTCTCCAGAAGCGTATCGAGACCGATCACCGTGAAGGGACCAAAGTCGCGGGCCCACTGCACGGGACCGGTCTTTGGCATCCAGTCTTCACTGGCAAAGGCCGCCCGCATTGCCTCCCGGCCATCATGATTACCGGGGATGGCGAGATAGGGCAGCTTAAGCCGCGCTATGATCGCCTTGAAGCGCTCATATTCCTGCGCTGTGCCGTAATCGGTGAGGTCACCTGTGACGATGGCGCAGTCGACGGGGCCGATCAGCGCCAGTTTTTCGTTGAGGGACGTGACCGCGGCCTCCAGGGCGGCGGCTGTGTCGGAGCGGCCATAGGCCAGTTCGCCCTCGGGCAAGATGTGGGTATCAGTGATCTGGATAAAGGCTGGCATTTAGGCTGCTTTTTCGTCTTCTGCTGAAAGTGTGAGGATGGCTTCGGGGGCAATGGAGACCTTGACGGTCTCACCCGTCTTGGGGGCGCTCAGCCCGCTGTGGAGGGCGTGGAGCGGGTCCTTGGTTATGCCGGAAAGCACGATGCGGTAATGGGTGCCGAGAAAGGTGACGGTTTCCACTCTGGCTGTCAGCGGCCCTTCCGGGTCGATGCGCACGTCTTCGGCCCGGACGAAGGCCTGTTTGCCATCGGCGGGAGCGGCAAGGGCCAGAACCCCGCCTGGAAGATAAAGCCGGTCTTTCCCGATCCGGCCACCGAGCGGCATGGCGTTGCCGACGAACCGGGCGACAAAGGCTGTTTCCGGTTTGCGGTAGAGCGCCTCGGGCGTGCCGATCTGTGCGACCCGGCCATGGGACATCACTGCCACCCGGTCAGCGATGGCCATCGCCTCGTCCTGATCATGGGTGACGAAAATCGCGGTGATGCCGAACTGCCGCAACAGCGCGGCCAGTTCGCCGCGCAGTTCGGTTCTGAGTGCGGCATCCAGCGCGGACAGCGGCTCGTCGAGCAGCAGGATGCGCGGGCGCGGGGCAAAGGCCCGGGCGAGTGCAACACGCTGGCGCTGGCCGCCCGAAAGCGCCCCGATGGGCCGGTCCGCATAGGCCTCCAGGCGGCACAGAGCGATGACTTCGTCCACCCGCGCGGCAATTTCCGCCTTCGGCAGACGCTGCATCTTCAGCCCGTAGCCAATGTTGCCGCGCACCGGCATGTTGGGAAACAGCGCGTAGGACTGGAAGACCATACCCACCTTGCGCTTTTCCACTGGCAAGGCGGCAACGTCCTCGCCATCGAAGCGGATTTCGGCGCCGGGGTCGGGCGTCTGCAATCCGGCAATGATCCTGAGCAATGTTGTCTTGCCGCAACCCGAGGGGCCGAGCAGGGAGACGATCTCGCCCCCGGCAATCTCCAGGCTGGTGGGTAGCAAGGCGCGGGTGCCGCCGGGAAAGGTCTTGGCGATGTTCTTGAGAATAAGCGTCATGATGTTGATCTCATTGGGCGGCTTTGCTGGCCTTTGCACTTGCTCGGGCGCTGGCCCATTGCATGGCCATCAGCAGCGGCACGATCATGAGGAAGAAGACCAGCGTATAGGCCGAGGCGATCTCCAGCCGCATGGAGGCATAGGAATCGGCAAGGCCGACCGGCAGGGTCTTGGTCAGCGGCGTGTGCAGCATCCAGGTCAGGTTGAATTCGCCGATGGACAGGGTGACGACGGTGAGCGCCCCGGCCAGAATGCCCGGCATGGCATTGGGCACGACAATGTCGATAAAGCGGCGCACGGGACCGGCCCCCAGGGTGGCTGCCCCCTCCTCCAGCGTCTTGAGGTCCATGGCCATCAGCACCGACAGAACCGAGCGGACCATGAAGGGCAGCGTGTAGAGAACGTGTCCCGTCAGTATGAAGGCAGGGCTGGCGCGGAAACCCTTGAAGGAGCCGTAAAGCTGCAGCAGGGCCAGAGCCAGGGCGAGACCGGGAATGGCAAGCGGCAGGGAGATGAACTCTTCCAGGATGCGCGACACCCGTCCCGGATTGCGTGCCAGCCCATAGGCCGCCGGAACCCCGATGACGAGCGTAACGGCAAGACAGGCCAGCGCCAGCCAGACCGACAGGAAGATGCTGTCCGCATAAAGCTCCCAGACCTCGGTGATCCATTTGAGCGTCAACCCGGAGGACAGGCCGCGGAAATAGTTGGCGGTCACGCCCGCCAGAACGGATTGCAGTGTCGGCACGAACAGAAAGGCGCAGGTCACGAGCGTCACGAACAGCTGCAGGAGCTTTGCAGGGGATCTGAGCATGTCAGCCTCCCGCCGCAACGGTGGTGCCGGAGAAGGACCGGGCAATCAGCAGCATTGCCCAGGTGACCAGACCAAGAAGAACCGACAGGGCCGAAGCCATGGCGAAATTCGCCGAGAGAGTAAACTCGGTGTAGATGACCATCGGCAGCACATCGATGTCGGTCGCCAGCGTGAAGGCCGTGCCGAAGGCGCCCATGGCGGTGGCGAAGGCAATGGCACCTGCTGCGATCAGCGACGGGGCAAGCGCGGGCAGCAGCACGTCGAGAATGATCCGGTGGGCCGGTGCGCCAAGGGTCCGCGCGGCTTCCTCAAGCGAGGGGTCAATCTTTTCCGCAGCCGCCATCACGGTCAAAAGCACGCGCGGGATCGAGAAATAGAGATAGCCGAGAAACAGCCCGAACATGGAATAGGCAAAGACCAGATGGCCAGGCAGCAGCTGGTTGAACAGGCCCTGACGCCCGCCGAGCAGAATGATCATGAAACCGACGACAACCCCCGGAAAAGCCAGCGGCAATGTCAGCATGGACAGGATCACATTGCGTCCGGGAAAGCGGTTGCGCACCAGAAATAGCCCTGCGGTGGTCGAAACCGCCAGAGCCGCGGCGGTGACCGCCAGGGAGACGAGCACGGTCTGCCCCAGCGCAGAGAGATAGCGCGGGGTCTTAAGGATTTGCAGATAGATGCCCCAGCCTGCATCTCCCTCCGCCGATCCCAGGATCAGCCGGACCAGCGGCAGCGCCAGAAAGGCGAATGTGAAAACCGCCAGCGGCACAAGGCACAGGCCGGCGAATTGACGGGATGTCACGGTGGCACTCCGTTGGAGGGGAAAGACCGGACGGGGCATTCGCCCCGCCCGGCTTTGCGTTACTTGACTTCCGAGAGATAGCGCTCGCCGAAGGGGCCTTGCGCCTTTTCCATTTCGGCATAGTCAACCGCCTTGGCGCGGGCGTAGTCGCTGGCCGGCAGGAACTTGGCCGCGATTTCCTCCGGCAGTTCCACCGGGCGGGACGGCTGCAGATAGGCGTTGGTCCAGATTGCCTGGCCTTCATCGGAGAGGATGAAGTCGAGCGCCTTCTTTGCCGCTTCCGGATGCGGGTCGTTCGCAACCATGCTCATGACGTAAGGCACGCGCACGGAGCCTTCGCAGGGCAGCACGAATTCGAAATTGCCGTCTTCCTCATACTTGGCGCGGTAGGCGTTGAAATCGTAATCGAACAGGATCGGAATTTCGCCGGAGACGACGCGGGCGAAGGAGGTCTGCTTGGGGACGATCGGATCGTTCTTGGCCAGATCCTTGAAATAGGAGATGGCCGGGTCGAAGTTGGTGAGGTCGCCGCCCTTGGCCAGGTTCACCGCCACGGCGCCGGCATAGCCGACAAAGGCGGAAGACGGATCGAGATAGCCAACCATGCCCTTGTAGTCAGGCTTGGTCAGGTCGGCAAAGCACTGCGGCACCGGCTTGCCGTCCAGCGCGTCGACATTCACGAAAAAGCCGATGGTGCCGTAGTGAACCGCGAACCACTTGCCTTCCGGATCCTTCAGGCCTTCGGGGATCTCGTCAAAGCCCTTGGGCTTATAGGCCTGAACGAGGCCTTCCTTGGCCGCCTTGATGCCGGTGGTCACGCCATAATAGGCAACGTCAGCGACCGGGTTGTCCTTCTCGGCAACGAGCTGGGCATAGGTCTGGCCGGAATTCTTGTTGTCCTGCGGCATCTTCACGCCGGTCTTGTCCTCGATGGCCTTCAGCATCGAGCCCCAGTCCGCCCATTGCGGCGGGCAGTTGTAGCAAATGGCGTCTTCGGCTGTGGCCGGAGTGACGATGGCGGTTGCGGCAAGCGCAGCCAAAACGATATGTTTCATCGGTTCATCCTTGTTTGAGAGCATACTTGAGCGAGGGAACGGACGGTGGCTGGGGCGCAATCCCGGCCGCCGTCGGGCTTTCCGGACGCGGAGCGGCGAGCGTCGCTCCGGCGCGGAACTGGAAGGGCAGCGCTGGCCGCTGCTCGAATGGGCCGCCCTGAAGGGCGCAAAGCAGGGTTTCCGCGGCCTGACGGCCCATTGCCGCAGGCCGGGTCTCAATCGTCGCAAGCGGAATGTCCAGCATCCTGCCGATTTCAATGCCGTCGAACCCGGCAACGGACAGATCCTCCGGCACGCGCCAGCCCGAAAGGCGCGCCGCCTTCTGCACCGCAATGGCAAGAAAGTCGTTGGACGCAAAGACCGCGGTCAGCCCGCTGTGCTCCCGCAGAATATCCGCCAGCTTTTCGGGGGTCTTGGCCTCGGCTTCGCTGATTTCGATCAAGGCAGGATCCGGCAGGCCCCGCGCCCGGCACTCGGCCAGAAACCCGGCATAGCGGTTGCGGGACCGGTCGGACGTTGCAAAGCGCAGCGCCAGAAAGCCCGTGCGCCGGTGGCCGAGGGCGGCAAACTGCCGGGCAATTTCGCGCGCAGCCTCGAAATTATCCACATAGGCCGAGCAGAAGCCGTCGAGCGGATCGTGAAACATCAGCGAAACGGGGATGTTGCGCTCCCGGGCCTGCTTCAGCTCGCGGCTTTTCTCCGGCGCGGTCATCGTGACGATCAGGCCATCGACATCATTGGACAGCAGCGTGGCGATGGCCTCGTTGTCGATGGCGCCATCATAGTTCGAGCTGGAGATCAGCAGCTGGTATCCGGACCCCAGCAGCACCTCCTGCGCGCCCTGCACTGCCTCGGCGAAAACCGGATTGGCCAGCGAGGGCACCAGGCAGCCGATGGTCATGGAGCGCTTGCTTTGGAGCGCGCGCCCGGTGGCGCTGAAAGAAAAGCCCAGGCTCCGGGCCGCCTTTTCCACCCTCTTGCGGACATCGGCGCTGGCCGGTCCCGAATTGTTCAGAACCCGGCTCGCCGTCGCAACCCCGCAGCCCGCCTCACGGGCGACATCCTTGATGGTGATCCTGGTTTTCGAAGGCATTGCCGCCGCCGTCTGATGGTCAAAGTGGAAACGTTTCCATCATCAGATATCCCGGCTTCATTGCAGGCATGTGACAGGTTGGCTGGCCTATGGCGTATCGAGCCCGCAGCGGGGCGGAGCAGTGAGATTGAAAGCCTGGTTTTCTACCGTTCCACGCCCGCTCGATTGTTGCCGGGCTGCCCCCGTTCCAGAAGCCTTCACACCCCAAAACGCTCCATCAGCCAGCGGTGCATGTCGGGATGGCCGGCAAAGACGGAGCCTTCGCGGGCGGGCACACCGTTGATATCTGTCACCAGGGCGCCAGCCTCCTGTGCGATTAGTTTCCCGGCGGCCAGGTCATAATAGCTGAGGCCGTCCTCGAAATAGCCGTCCAGCCGCCCGCATCCCACATAGGCAAGATCCAGCGCCGCGGAGCCGAGCCGGCGGATGCCGGCGGTCTGGTCCATCGCGGCCTGCAGGCCGCTGAAGAAGCGGTCCTTGCCGATCACCTTCAACTGGCCCGGAACCGGCATGGAGACGGAGACCATGGCTTCCGAGGCGGGCTTGGCCGCAAGCTGCGGCAAGGGGGTGCCGTTCAGCCAGACGCCCTGCCCGCGGATCGCGCTGAACATCTCGCCGCGCACCGGATCATAGACCACGCCGAGAATTTCCCCTTCCCCGTCGCAGAGCGCGATGCTGACGGCGAAATAGGGAATGCCCCAGACGAAATTGCTGGTGCCGTCGAGCGGATCCACGACCCACATTTCCGGACGGGTTCCGGCGCTGAAACCGGTCTCCTCGCCCAGAAAGCCGAAGCTGGCGCCATCTGCCCTCAAAACTTCGGCAATCGCGGCTTCCGCAGCAGTATCGGCCTCGGAGACATAGTCCGCCTGCCCCTTCTTGCTGACCTCGCCTTCCTTGAGCGCATGAAAGCGGGACATCAGCGCCTCGCCCCCGGCGCGGGCTGCGGCTTCGGCAAGGGTGAGAAGGGAGGCCGTGTTCAGGTCCATGGTCGTCATCAAGCAGCTCTGAGAAGGGTTGCGGCTTCAAATCCGAGCCCGAAGGTCTCGCCGATGTTCAGTTTGACCGGCGCTTCGGCCCAGACATGAAGGGCTTCGCCCAATGCAAGCTTGTGCACCCACGACCGGCCGACATAGCGGATGTCGGAGACCGTGGCGTCAAGCTGGCCCTGGCCCGCCTCGACCAGCCGGAGCCGCTCGGGGCGGATGAAGAGGGTTGCGGGACCGGCTTCGCCCGGTTCGGCAAGCTGCAGGGACCTGCCATCTTCCAGATGGAACCGGCCCTCGGCAACCCGGCCTTCCAGGAAATTCGCGTCCCCCACGAATTCGGCGACGAAGCGGGTTTGCGGACGGGCGTAGATGTCTTCCGGCCGGGACAGCTGTTCCACCACACCGCCATGCATGACGGCGATCCGGTCTGACAGTTCCAGAGCCTCTTCCTGATCATGGGTGACATAGATCGCCGTCACCCCGATGCGCTGCTGCAGGTCGCGCAGCTCCTGACGCAGCGAAACGCGCAGGCGGGCGTCCAGATTGGACATGGGTTCATCGAGAAGCAGCAGGGGCGGATCGATGACCAGCGCCCGGGCCATGGCAATGCGCTGCTGCATGCCGCCGCTCATCTCGGAAGGATAGCGGTCCTCGACATTCTTGAGCTGCACCTGCTGCAGGACATTGCGCACGCGCTTGGCGATATCTGCCTTCGGCACTTTGCGGAGCTTCAGGCCATAGGCGACATTGTCGAAGATCGTCTTGTTCGGCCAGAGCGCATAGTTCTGGAAAACGAAGCCGATGTTGCGGTCCCAGGGGGCGAGCCTGGACACGTCCTTGCCGTCGAAGGCGATCTTGCCGCTGTTGATCGGATGAAAGCCTGCGATGGCACGCAGCAAGGTGGTCTTGCCGCAGCCCGAGGGCCCGAGCAGCGTGAAGAACTCACCCGGCTGGATGGTCATGGTCACGTCGCGCAGGACCGTGAGCGGACCATAGGCTTTCGACACCGATTCAATGGCCACTTCACATCCTTGCGGGCGGCCGGGGTTTGTCAGGATGTCAGGCATTCTCGATCCTTCTCGACTGGCCATAACGCACGACCAGGTAAAGCGGCACATAGATGATCATCATCAAGAGGATGGTCTGGGCGGCCGAGACGCCGAAATCGGCATCGACGAGCGTGTTCTCGAAGATCACGGCGGTCATCGGCTTCCAGGGCGGACGGTACAGGACGATGGTCGAGGACAGTTCCGTCACGATGTGCAGGAAGGTCAGGGTCGCGCCCGTGACGGCGCCGGCAAGCATCAGGGGCGCGGTCACAGTCAGGAACACGCGCAAGGGGCGTGCGCCGAGACTGATGGCGGCCTCGTCAAGGGCCGGGTGCACCTGCCGCAGGGCCGCTTCCGAAGCCTTCACCGTGAAGGGCAGGTTCCGGATCACATAGGCAAGGGCCAGGATGAACCAGGTTCCCGTCAGCTGCAGCGGCGCCTCGTTGAACATCATGATCAGGCCGATGCCGAGCACGGTGCCGGGGATGACATAGGGCATCATCACCGTGACGCTGAGGACCGGCGCAAGCACCGCATAGCGCTTTCTGACCAGCACGAAGGCGATGCCGAGGCCGAGGGCAAAGGCGACCGCCGTTCCGGCGACACCGAGGGACAGGGTCACCCAGGCCGGCGTCAGGCCGCTTTCCAGCATGTTGGTGTAGTTGGACAGGGTGAAGGCAAAGCGGGGCAGGCCGACACGCCATTCCATGAAGCTCGTGACCAGAACGGTCATGTGGGGCACGAAGGCGAAGAACAGCACCAGGCCCGCAAAGCCAAGGGCGCAGATCTGGCCGGTCGTGCTGAGCGGCCGGCGGTCGATCGCCCGCGAGGAGACGACGGAAAAGCCGCGCTTTGCGAGATAGATCTGCTGCGCCATCAGGAAGAGGCTGGAGATCGCCACGAGAACGACGGAGCCGGTTGCCGCCAGCGCCGGGTTGCGGCCTGCCTCGCTCAGGAACGAGGTGTAGATCAGTACCGGCAGGACATTCAGGTCCAGCCCGATGATCCGCGGGGTTCCGAAGTCGGACAGGGCCGCCATGGTCGCCAGATAGAGGCCCGTGATGATGCCGGGCATGGCAAGGGGGATCTCGACGGAGAACCGGGCCTTGGCCGGATTGGCGCCGAGGCTTTCGGCCGCTTCCACGTGAGAGGCGTCAAGGCCGCGGAAGGCGCTGTAGCTGAGCAGGAAGATGACCGGGAACACCAGCCAGGCGATGACCCAGATGACGCCGTGAATGCCGACGATGGAAAAATCGACGCCGAGCCCGTTGGTGATGACCCCGTTGCGGCCAAGCAGAAGGCGCCAGGAATAGGCGCCCAGGAAGGGCGGCGAAACCGAAGCCATGGTGGCGAAGAACACGATGCCATTCGTGCCCATGACATCAAACCGGGCGACCACATAGGCCAGCGACACCCCGATCAATGCCGCAATCAGCGTGGCGGACAGGGAGATGAACAGGCTGTTGAGCGTGGCCTGCACCGTCTCATTGCCGGTGACGAAATCGACGTAGTTCGAAATCGTCAGGCGGCGGCCCGCGTCGTTGAAGGTCAGATAGGCGTTGGCCGCATGTTTCAGGACGACGCTGCCATCCGGCTCTTGCGCCGCGGTCAGAGGATCCGGGGCAGTGCGGTTGAAAAGCCCGCGTGGGGCCTGCTGGGAAACGGCAAGGCTGTTGCCGCCAAGTTCGAGCGACAGGTTGCCGCTCTCATCCATGGTGGTCCCGATCTTCTGTTCTGCCGCCAGCCGGAGCGTTTGCCGGTCCATGCGGGAGATATCGAGCGCAAACCCGCTGCCTCTGGTGACCTTCAGGGCGTTGCCCTTGCCGGCCGTTTCGGTCTGGAACTGGTCGGACATTTCCGGAACCGGTTCCAGGCCGGAGCCTCGATGCACCACGGAGAAACTTCCGCCATCGCCGATGACGGAAGCACTCAGAAGGCGCAGCTGCGGCAGAAGGATTGTCGCAGCGCAAAGGATCAGCGCGACAATCGTGAACAACAGCCAATTATCGCGCCAGACCCTCATTTGTTCAGGAATTCCTGGAAGCGGGCGACCACGACCGGGCGCGGATCAACCGGAGACACGATGTTCAGGCTGCCAAGTGCCGGCAGAACCGCCGGCGGCGTCACATCCGTGCGGGCAGAGCGGCGGATGGTGGCATCGCGCACGACTTCATGAGACGCCTTGGAGCCGAGGAAATCGATGAACGCCTTGGCTTCGTCCAGGTGCGGGGCACCGGCAACGATGGCCTGGGCGTCGACCTGGCCGGTCACGGCGTCAGACGGATAGATGACTTCGATCGGCAGGCCCTCGGCCTTCCACTTTGCGCCCAGATCCTCGTTGATCCAGCCCACAGCCGCCTCGCCGTCACGCACGGCGTTGAAGGCATCGTCGGAGCCAGGAGCGATCCGGGCGTCCTTGGCAAGGCTGCCGACAAAATCCCAGCCCTTGTCGCCGGAAAGCGCGGACAGGATCGTATAGCCGGTGCCGGACTTTGCAGGATCCGGAATGATCAGCGAGCCGAGCTCTTTCCACTTCGGGGAAACCAGGTCGTCCTGGGTCTTCGGCATGTCTTCAGCGCTGACACGCTTGGTGCTGACGATGATCGGCTGCAGTAGCACGGTGTAAGGATGCCAGATGTGGTTCGGGTCAGCCGTCACCATGTCAGCGTCGGTCGCGCTTTCATAAGCCTGGAAGAGAGCGGCGTTCTCTTCGAAGGTCTGGGTCGGGCCACCCCACAGAACGTCTGCGGTCGGATTGCCCGCTTCGGCGCGCAGGCGCTCGACCACTTCACCGGTTCCGCCGCGCACAATCGTCACGTTGATGTCAGGATGGGCCTGCTTGAAGGCGTCCAGGATCGGGCTGGAAGTGGTTTCGCCATGCGACGTGTAGACGACGAGATCGGCGGCCGAGGCGGTTGCCGGGACAAGCATGGCTGCCCCCATTGCTGTGGCTGCTAGTGCTAGATATCTGCTCATTGACTGCTCCCCTTTGTCGGGTGGAAGGACAATAAATCTATTAAATGGGAAAAATGACAGTTTCGCAACAGAGCATTTTTCAGCCAAAAATTGACACCCGCGCGCAAGCTGAGAGACTGGACAGGATTCGTATGCCTCTATATAGTCCACTAAATAGAATAAATAGGAAACAACCGTGTCGGTAACCGGGAACAACCACGCCTATTCCGGCCGTTACAATCGCCGGCTGGTCTTCGATCTCGTGCGCTCGAAAGGCGCAACGAGCCGGGGCGAGCTCGTGGCGGCGACCGGTCTTCAGACCCAGACCATCTCCAACATCACGCGGGATCTTCTCGACCGCGGGCTCTTGCGCGAAGAAAGCCGCCCCGACGGCAGCCGCGGCGCACCGCAGAAGATCCTGACCCTGGAAAGCAATGCCGGCTGCTCTATTGGCCTGCATGCCGACCGGGACATCGTGGTGGGTGTGGCCTGCGACCTCTCCGCCCGGGAAATCACCCGCAGCACCAAACAGCTCAACTGGCGCGACCCGCAGGCCAGCGTGGAAAGCATGGCCTCCATCGTCTCCGAGCTTGCCGCCGCCGGGAAAGGCGCGCCAGCCTGGGGCGTTGGCATTGCGATGCCGACCCTGCAGGAAGCGGATTATGAGCAATATGTCGGCGCTCCCGGATGGCAGGAATGGAGCGGCATCGATGTGGCGGATGCGCTTGAGGACGCGTGCGGATTGCCGGTCATTGTTGAAAATGACGCGACCGCTGCTGCCATCGCGGAACTGCAGGCGGGCGAGGCCACCGGCCTCTCGCATTTTGTCTATATCTTCGTTGGCCACGGCCTTGGCGCGGGCATCATCATCGACGGTCTTCCCTTCCAGGGAGCTTTCAACAATGCCGGGGAAATCGGTCTCCTGAGCTGGCCGGCAGAGCTGAAGCCAGACGAAACCGGCGCGGCGACGCCTTTCTCGCTGGAAGAAGTCGCGATCATGATCGGTTGCGATCCCCTGCAGCTTGAAGAGCCGGCGGCGCTGGAAAAGCTCTACCAGGCGCGCAATGCAGGCTTGATGCGCTGGCTGGAACTGAGCAGTGCCCGGCTCCGCCAGCTCGTTGCCATGATCGAGAACATGTTTGATCCGCAGGCGGTTTTCGTCGGCGGCACCTTCCCGGCCGCCATCCTGTCGTCGCTGGTTGACCGGGCCTATCCGCTGCTTCCCTCCGTTGCAGCCCGCAAGGACCGGGACGGCCCCCGCCTGCGCCTGGCGCACCTGGGGTCCAGCGCCTCCGCGATCGGTGCGGCCATGTTGCCGATCATCGCCCATGGCAGTCCGGATTTCCGCCGCCTGTCGCTCATGCGCGGACGGAAAGGACCAGTGGATCCTGAAACGAGATTTGACCGGGTGGCAGGATAGTCCGGCGCCTGAAAGCCAGTTCAACGAAGTTCGAAAGTGTCGCTTCCCATGAAAGTTGCAGTCGCCGGCCTGGGCTACAGGATGGCCAACGTGTTGAAGTCCTTCCACAAGGCCAACCCGGATCTTGCCGTGACCGGCCTTGCCGATCCCGCGCCGGCGGGCCTTGAAGACCTTCAGAAAGCCGGACTTGATGTGGGCCCGCGGTTCGACGACGTGGACGAGATGGTGCAGACGGTCCGCCCGGACCTGCTGATGGTCGGCTCTCCCAACGCCTTTCATCTGGAGCATGTGCGAAGCGGGCTGCGCAACGGGGTGAAGGTCTTCACCGAAAAGCCGGTGGTAATCGACGAGCAGCAGTCCATGGAAATGGCGCAGCTCCTTGGAGAATACGGCGCAGACCAGGTGCTGGTGGGTCTGGTGCTGCGCTATTCCGATCTCTACCAGGATCTCAGGAAGGCCCAGGCCGACGGCCAGATCGGCGACGTGGTCTCCATCGAGGCGTGTGAGCATATCGCGCCCTATCACGGCGCCTTCTTCATGCGGGACTGGCGCCGGTACCAGCAATATGCCGGCCCCTATATCCTGGAAAAATGCTGCCACGACATCGACCTCTACGCGAGCGTCGTGGGCGCGCGGGCAAGCGCCGTTTCCAGCTTCGGCGGCCGCAAGTCCTTCGTCCCGGACAATGCGCCTGAGGTTCTCTCGAACGCCGAGCGCGAGCAGTATTACTGCAAGCCGAGCGGCTGGAACGCCACGGACAAGGTCTTCGACAGCGACGCGGATATCATCGATTATCAGACGGCCCTGATCGAATATGAGAACGGGGCAACCATGGCCTTTCACGCCAATCTGAACGTGCCCAACCAGTTCCGCCGCTTCTGCGTGATCGGCTCCAAGGGCATGGCGGAAGGGGATTTCGTCCGCAACAATTTCTCCGTCCACGCCGCCTCTTCCGGCGAGAAGCTGGTCGAGAAGCGTTATGAGGGTGTCGAAACCGACCACTATGGCGCCGATGACCAGATGGCCGCCGATATCACGCGCAATCTTCTGGAAGGCGAGCCCCTCCCCGTCGGCATCATCGACGCGCTTGAGGCCGGACTGACGGCGATCAAGATCGATGAGGCCCGGCGCGAGCGCCGCCTGATCGACATGGGCAGCACGTGGGCGCGTTTCGATGAAGCGCTCCGCACAGCGCCGCGCCAGTCATGAGGACAGATCTTGCAACCATGACCGGATATGCCATCCGGCCCGCCCGCGCCGGTGACCGGGATGCTGTCGCCGCCATTTGCCTGCGGACCGCCAACAACGGCCAGGATGCCAGCACCTGCTACAGCGATCCGGACTATCCCGGGTTTGTCTGGGCCCTGCCCTATCTTGCGCTGGACGGCGGGATTGCCTTTGTCCTGACCCGGGACGAGGAGGTCATGGGTTATGCGGCCGGAACGGCGGACACTCGCGCCTTCGAGCAGGAGCAGGAAAAGAGCTGGTGGCCGGAGCTGCGGTCGCGTCTCGCAAGGGCAAAGGCCGCAACGGACGACGACCGCTATGTCCTGGACTATGTCCGCACACCGGAATCCCTGCCTGACAGCATCGTGCAGCCCTACCCGGCTCATCTGCACATCAATCTCCTGCCGGAGGCGCAAGGCGGTGGCAACGGACGGCGTCTTCTCAGCCAGTTGCTCGAGGCTCTGAAGGCGGCAGGAGCGCCGGGCGTTCATCTCGGCGTCAACCACCTGAACGAGCCGGTCACCGCCTTCTACGGCAAGCTCGGATTCACCGAGATCGCCCGCCTGCCCTCGATCATCATGGCAAGGCCGCTGTGAATCCGGACAGAGCGGCGGTACCTCAATCGGGCGCCGCCACTTGAATGCACTGAGCGGCAGACTGCCGCCGGGCGGTGGAAATCTGGCCCCAGGTCACACCGTTGCGGGGACCTTCCGCGCCCAGGCTGGATCACACGAGTACGACATTGGCCCTACGGGCGTCCACATCCACATTTGGGGGGAGACGCCCGCTGGGAAATGAGATGCAGGTTCAGGAGAGGGTGCCCTCAGGGTGGGAGCAGCTTGAAGTCGGCGCCTTCCGGCAGAAGTTGACCACCGTCCACGATGATGGTGGTCCCGGTGACGTAGTTGGCATCTTCAGAGGCGAGAAACAGGAAGGCATTGGCAACATCCCTGGGGGACCCAAGGCGGTTCAGGGGAATTGCCGCTTCCATGTTCTTGATAAAGGCTTCGCTGCGATGGAGCTGGATTGCCTCTGTCAGAATGTTGCCCGGCTCGACACCATTGACGTTGATACCATAGGAAGAAAACTCCAGCGCTGCCGAACGGATAAAGCCGTTGATCCCGGCTTTGCTCGCCGCATAGTGACCATGACCGGGGCTGGTGACATGCGGCCCGGTAATGGAGGACGTGAAGAGAATCCGTCCCGAGCCCTGCTTCTTCATAGGGGGCAGAGCTGCGCGGGCGGCATTAAAGCAACCACGCAGATTGACAGCCATTACACGGTCCCAGTTTTCCGGGCTGGTGTTTTCGATCAGCTGCCAGGGATAAATGCCTGCGTTCTGCACAATGATGTCGAGGCGCCCGTGGCGTTCTAAGGTGAAGGCGACGGCGGCTTCCGCATCTGTCATGCTGGATATGTCGGTGGCGATAAAGCCCGCACCAAGTTCATCTGCCGTTGCCTTGCCCTCACCGGCATCAAAATCGGCAAGCACCAGATCAGCGCCCTCCTCCTTGAACCGGAGAGCTATTGCCTTGCCTATTCCGCGGGAGGCGCCGACAATCAGTGCCACCTTGTCTTTCAGTCTTCCGGTCATGCAAGCCTCGCTCGGAGCCGTTGTTTGAACATGTCGAGGAGAACTGCCGCGAGCACAAGGAGGCCATGAATGACCTGGGTGTAGTTCGCGGGCAGCCCCATCAGGTTGATGGCTGTATTGATTGAGGAAAGTAGAAGTACCCCCGCATAGACGCCCGGGAGCCCACCTACACCGCCCTTCAGGCTGATCCCTCCGATCACAACAGCAGCAAAGGCATTGAACAGGAGCCCGACACCCAGATTTGCGGTTGCCCCGGACGTCCGGATTGCAAGCAGCCAGCCAGCAAGACCGGCAATAGCTCCCGCCATCACAAATGCCAGGATGAGATTGCGGTTGACCGGGATACCAGCACGGAAAGTGGCCGTTTCGTTGCCCCCAATCATGACCAGATGCCGTCCAAAAGGGGTTTTCGCCATCATGACCGAAAAGAGCAGAAAGCAGGCGATTGCGATCCAGGCCGATAGCGGAATGCCGAGGAGCCGTTCGATGGCAAACCAGCGGATGGCGGGGGCAAGGTCCTGAGCTGAGCGGCCACCGGAGATGGCAAGCACGATGCCGCGCACCCAGATAAAGGAGGCGAGTGTGATGATGAAGGCGCTCATCTTCAGCTTCACAACAAGGAATCCGTTGAAAAAGCCGATCAGCGCGCCAATTGCGCAGGCTACCAGCAGGGAAACGGGAACCATCAGCCATTCGGGAGAAAGTTTGATCCCAATTCCAATGCCTGCCGAGCAGAACAGGATGCCCACCGCCATGGCCGACAAGGCGGCCACGGATTCGACCGAAAGGTCCATGTGACCTGTGATGATCACCAGAGCAAGGCCGATTGACATGACACCGAGCACGCTCGATGCCTCGATAATGTTGGTGAAGATGCCGGTCTGAAAATAGTTCGGAATGAGGGCTGAGAAGACTGCGAGCACAAAGGCGAGCATGAACCAGACGAGATTGTCTAGAACGAATTCAAGAATTTTGCGGGTTTGGGACGTCATGCGGCAAATCCGGATTGGAGAGGGGGAACCCGGGGCCTTCCAGCCCCGGGAGGGCCAATTCACTCGACAGACTTAACCGCCACCGCAGGCGGCTTCAGATTGCCCCAGAAGGACGGGTCGTCGACGTTCTCCTTGGTGATTGCCGCACCAGGGATCTTGATGTTCGGACCCCATGGCTCGATCGTCAAAACGCTCTTGAGGCCAAGCACGTCATATTCTCCAGGCTTGATTTCCTGCTTGCCGACGATCTTGTCCATGAACATCGCAACCGCTGCCGCCTGGGCATATAGCGGCTGCTCGACTTCCACATTGAGCCAGCCCTTGCGGATCAGATCCAGGCCAACGGGTGCGCCGTTCGAGCTCATCATCATCACTTCGCCCGGCTTCTTGCCCGCGGATTCAAGAGATGCGGCCGCCGCGACGGAGAGGTGAGCAGCATGCAAGAAGATCAAGTCAATGTCAGGATTCGCGAGCATCTGATCGGAGACAATCGTCCCGGCATTGCTCGCCTCCCACTGCATGGCAGGCACAGAGATGATCTTGACGTCCGGGAATGCCTTCATTCTTTCCTCGAACCCTTTCTGGATATCGAGGGTGTAAGGGTCACCCGGATCTCCGAGAACCTGAAGGATTTTGCCTTTCACCTCGCCGTATTTGTTCTTGAGCAAGGCAATCGCGTGGTCGCTTGCGATGTGACCAATCTCAACCGTTCCGGCAACGGAGGTAAAATCCGATGGTGTTGAGGTAATCTGCCGGTCGAACTCGGCAACGGGGATGCCTGCCGCCCGGGCGGCCTCGATGGAGGGCTTGAGCGCGTTGAAGTCCACTGCTGCGAGAATGATTGCCGATGGCTTGAGCGCAATCACGTCGTTCATCTGTGATTGCTGAACTTCCGTTTTGTTGTCGGCGTTGAGGGTTTTCATTTCGTAGCCGGTCTGCTTCAAAAACATTTCCAGAGCGCTGACCGAGCCGGTTTGGAATTCATCGAGTAACGTCGGCACGAGATAATAGACGGTGCCTTTTGTCTCTGCGGTAGCAGGGCTGAACATAGCAAGGCTGACTGCCATGATGCCCAGTAAGATCTGCAATAGTCGCTTCATGATCGTTCACTCCTGTTTTGCCGGACCCCTCTTTCGTTTTAGCCGCTTGCCGGTCCAGCTCCGGCAAGGGTTTGCCCTGTGATCATCTCAATCACTGCATCCGGGCTCGTTTTGCTTCGCTCGACATCTCCCGCAACGACACCGTGACGGATGACGACGATCCGGTCAGCAACCTGAAAGGCCTGCTGCATGATGTGAGTGATGATGACGACACCAATTCCCTGATTTGCGACGTGCCGGATCATGTCCAGCCCGCGCCGCGTCTGTTCGACGCCAAGTGCGGCAAAGGGCTCATCCAGAAGAACCAGCTTGCCGCCCCAATGCACAAAGCGGTTGAGTTCGATGGCTTGCCGCTGACCGCCAGAAAGATGCTCGACCTTGGTGCGAAGGGAGGGAATGCGGGTACCCGCATCGGTCAGCGCCTTCCTGGTGATTGTTTCCATGGCCCGCTCATCGAGAATGGGTATGCCTGCCACCTTGCGGGTGATCTCGCGGCCCATGAAGAAATTGCCAACCACATCAACGTTCGTGCAAAGCGACAAGTCCTGATAGACGGTCTCAATGCCGGCGTCTTTGGCTTGGGCTGGTGACTTTGCCTGATACTCCTCACCTTCAAAAAGCATGCGGCCTGAGGTCGGCTGAAGGCCGCCGGAGATGATCTTCACCAAGGTCGATTTGCCCGCTCCGTTGTCTCCCAGCAAAGCGACAACCTCCCCCTTCCCAATTGAGAAGCTGATACCTTTAAGAGCTTCAATCGCGCCAAAGTTCTTGCGGATATTGTCCAGGACGAGCAGTTTTCCGGTCATTAGGCTGTTCCTTTCTCTGACGTCTCAAACATTTGACCGAAGCGCGGCGAGAGAACGCCAAATACGGCGAGCGCGGCTGCGCCGCGCAGGGCCGAACGCTGGCAATCGCTTGCCACCATGACGCGAGGCGCAGTACGGTCGTTACGGGCGGAAATCGAGTTGTTGAGACCATCGGCAAGGGTCGCGAGCTGTTCGATCAAAGACTGAGGGGCCAGGCCGCCGAGCACGATTGTTTCAGGATCAAAAAGGTTCTCGATTGTACGCACCGCGTTCCTGAAGATTGGTGCAATCCTTGTTACCCAGTCGGCCTCGGACAGACCGCACCGCTTGAAGGCATCAAGAGACAGGTAGCGTTCCAGACAGCCGCGGTTTCCGCAGTGGCACGGCTCGCCATCTGGTACGGCAGCGATATGCCCAATTTCTCCCGCGTTGCCCCAGGCTCCGCGCATCACAACGCCTTCATGCATCATGGCGCCGCCGAGACCGACGCTAAAGAACAGGTAATAGTAGTCGGAGAACCGCTGCCCGAGACCATAAAGCTGCTCGCCTAAGGCCGCTGCGGCCATGTCGTTTTCGATGAAGGCGGGCAAGCCAGTCGAGTCCGCAAGACGCTGGCGTATGTCGACATTCTTCCAGCCGGTCATGGTTGTCGGTCCCACGAAGCTCATGGAAGCCACATCGAAGGGTCCTGGCAGTGCCATGCCTGCGCCAAGCAGCCGCCCCTTTAAGGGGCTTGCCTTGAGGTCCCTGACCATTTCCCCAATGAGAGCGAAGGCTTCGTCCGGGGTCGCATTCAAGGCTGGATGCTGGCGGCTCTCGACCACATCGCCGCGAAGATTGATCAGCGCAGCCTCGATACCGATCGGAGTGAGGTGAATCCCGACGGAAAGCCCTCCCTCGGGATTGATGGTCAGTGCTGAGGGAGGGATTCCGCGCCCTTTCGGTTTCGCGCGGACGGACAGAACAAGACCATGATCCTCAAGCTCCCGGACGATTGTGGACACCGTTTGGACGGTGAGGCCAACGCGGTCCGCGATCTCCCCGCGTGTTGTCGGGCCGTGCAGGCGTATCGACTCCAGGACGATACGTCTGTTGAACGGCCTGCCGGATTCCTGATTGGTGCCGCGCAAAGTCATGCCAAAGATCTCCAACTGCACAAAGATTGGCACTGCCTAATTATTTAGTCAAACCATTTTCAAAAAACATTTTGCGGCGGCCGGACTAGCGGATTTGCCTTTTCTGTCTGCCTCAGTCCGGAAGGTCAGGGTGGCTCAACGCTCCGGCCACACAGAGAAAGGAGAGTCGACAGACGCGCTTTTTTGCTTTATCGCTTAGATTAATCGTTTAATCAGCGCTTGCGAGCCTCATGACCACAAGCCGGACCAGACCCAACCTGAGCCAGATCGCGACGCTGCTGGATGTTTCCGCGGCGACGGTCTCCAATGCTCTGTCGGGAAAAGGGCGCGTGTCGGAAGAACTGGCCGAACGCATCCGCGCCAAGGCGGCGGAACTCGGCTACATGCCGAGCCAGGCCGGGCGGGCGCTGAGAACAGGCCGAAGCCAGGTGCTTGGACTGGTCCTGCCGGATATCGCCAATCCGCTCTTTCCCCAGATCGCCCAGGCCATCGAGCATGCCGCCTCGAATGCGGGCTATGGTGTGCTGATTGCCGACTCCCGCGGCGATGTGGCCATGCAGACAAAAGCCATTCAGCAGTTGCAGGACCGGGGCGTGGACGGCATCGTCATCATTCCCCGGCGGGGAACCCGCGTCGCGGATATCGGCAGTCCCGTGGCCGTCATCGACAGCCCGTCTACGCCGGGCAACACCGTCTCTGCCGATCACTGGCAGGGCGGCCAGCTCGTCGCCCGGCATCTTCTGGACCTCGGCCACCGCGACTTTCTCCTGATCGGCAACAATCCGGCCTCCAACGTTCAGAACGACCGCATCGGCGGCATCAAGTCCTGCCTGCCGGCTTCCATCAGCGCCCAGATCTTGTGGGTCGAAACGCACGAAAGCCGTCACGGCAATGGCTGCCATCTCGGCTTGGCGGAAAAGGTTCGTGACGGCGTCACCGCCTTTGCTGCCGTTTCGGACCTGCAAGCCCTGAGAGCCCTCACCGAATTGCAGGGCGCAGGCGTGCGCGTCCCGGATGACGCCAGCGTAACCGGGTTCGATGACCTGATCTGGTCCTCCGCCATTACCCCCGCGCTGACCACCGTGCGCATGGATATGGCGGCCATCGCCGAGCAAGCCATTTCCGCCCTTTCGGCGGTCATCGAAGCCCAGAACCCGGCGGATCAGGTTGGCTCCGTCATGCGGGCCAGCATGGTTGCCAAGGCAGAACAACCAAGCGTGCCGATGGATCTGGTCATCCGCCAAACCACCGGCCCGGCCCCATCCCAAGCGTCAAAAACACCACCAGCAGGAGACATGGAATGACCCTCAAGACCCTTCTTTGCGCGGCAACCGCGCTGACGCTGAGCGCAGGCTTTGCCCAGGCTCAGGACAAGACCCTGACCATCTCTGCTTACGCCTTCGCCCAGGACGAATTCAGCGAGATCCTCTACAAGCCGTTTGAAGCAAAATGCGGCTGCAAGGTTGTCGTGGAGACCGGCAACAGCGTCGAACGCCTCGCCAAGATGGAAGCCAACAAAGACAATCCGGTGATCGACATGGCCGTCATGTCCATGGCCGACGCTCTGGCAGCCTCCCGCAGCGGCCTGACCGACAAGATCGACACGTCCAAGCTGACCAACTACGGCAAGCTCTACGACATCGCCAAGGACCCGAACGGCGACGGCATGAGCGTTGGCTATACGTTCTATGCAACCTCGATCGTCTACCGCACCGACAAGATGAAGATCGAGTCCTGGGCGGATCTGCTCAAGGATGACATTGCGCCCCATATCGCTTTCCCGAACATCACCACCAACCAGGGCGCGCCCGCGCTTTATATGGTCGGCAAGGCGCTCGGCTCGGACAGCGCGGATCTTCAGGTGCCGATCGAGGCCGTCGGTAAAAAGGCCAGCGAGATTGTGACCTTCTACGTGAAGTCGTCCCAGCTCGTGCAGCTGATGCAGCAGGAAGAAATCTGGGCAGCTCCCATTGGCCGTTTTTCCTGGGCCCCCTTCACCAAGCTTGACCTGCCGCTGGCATGGGCAACGCCGAAGGAAGGCCAGACCGGCGGCATGAACGTCATGGTCGTCACCAAGGGCTCCAAGAACCGTGACCTTGCGCTTGAGTTCATGGACTATTGGCTCTCCACCGAAGTCCAGACCAAGCTGGCCAACGCCCTGGTCGACAGCCCGGCCAACTCCGAGGTTGAGGTCTCCGAAGAGGTTGCCAACAACATCACCTACGGTGCCGAAACCGCCAAGACCCTGACGCTGCTGCCTTCCGCCGTCTCTCTCGACAACCGCGACACGTGGCTGGCGGAGTGGAACGCAAAGGTCAGCCAGTAAGATCCTGCCGGAAAAGCCCGTCAACAAGGCCTGTCAGCAAGCTTTGGCGGGCAATCCGGGTGACCGTTTGCCCGCCGGAAAGGACAGGTTCCAGTCCGGCGTGCCAGGTGCTGCGGAAGGGGTGAGACCCACCTTTTGACCCTTCCGCAGCAAGCCTTGCCTCATCAGCGGCTGCCTTCTGGCCTTGCCGCTAAAAAGAACCTCTTAAAGGCAGAACGACATGTTCCAGAACCGGACAGAAGCCCTTGCGCTGGCGTTGCCCGCAGCGGTGTTCGCCGCCGTCGTCTTTCTCGTGCCGGTCGTCCTGCTGCTGTCGGAAGGCTTCAAGAGCGCCGACGGCTGGTCGCTTCAGGCCTATCTCGACTTCTTCTCCATGCCGCTGAACCAGACGGTTTTCCTGCGGACGCTGAAGCTCGGCCTGACCGTGACCCTTGCGGCCGCCGTCATCGGCTATGCGGCAGCCTATGCCATCGTCACGCTTCCAGCTGGCAGCAAGGGCAAGATGATTGGCCTTGTCGTGCTGCCCCTGATGATTTCCCCTGTGGCCCGGACCTATGCGTGGATCGTCATTCTCGGGCGCACCGGTATCGTCAATCAGGCCCTGACCGCTGTCGGCCTGACGGACGGGCCGGTCCGCATCCTCTTTACCGAGACTGCCGTCTTCATTGGCCTCTTGCAGCTGTTCCTGCCGCTGATGATCATTTCGCTCATCAGCGCCCTTGAGAACCTGCCGCGCGATGCGGTTCCCGCCGCGCGGGTTCTGGGGGCGAACTGGTTCCAGGTGTTCTGGAAGGTGATCCTGCCGCTGACCCGTGAAGGTCTCATCGTCGGCGGCACACTGGTCTTCACCGGCTCGCTGACCGCGTATATCACCCCGGCCATTCTCGGCGGCTCTAAGGTCCTGATGCTGGAAACCTTGCTTTACCAGCAGGTGACCGTGGCAAATAACTTCGTCTCTGCCAGCATCATCGCCCTGATCCTGATCGCCATGAGTTTCGCTGCCAATATTCTGTTGCGCCGCATCGCCAGCGCAAGGAGCGCGAAATGACCCAGAAGCTCTACACCTGGTCCATCCTGTCGCTGGTGCTGGTCTTCCTGATCGGCCCCTTCTTCATCATTGTTGCCGCATCCTTTTCCGCTGGCGACACCCTGGCCTTTCCGCCGCAGGGCTTCTCGGTCAAGTGGATCCTGAAGGTCTTCACGGTTGAGAGCTTCCAGCAGAGCTTCGTGACCTCAATGATCCTGGCCATCGGCGGCACGCTGACGGCGCTCATCCTCGGCATCCCGGCGGCCTATGCCATGTCCCGCTACAAGCTGCCGGGCGCGGAAGCTGTGCGGTTCATGGTCTCCATGCCGATCATCGTTCCCGGCATCATTGTCGGTCTGGCCCTGCTGCGCTATTTCGTCATTCCGCTTGGTATTTCCATCAGCCTGGCGCTGTTCACCGCGCACACGGCGCTGGTGCTGCCCTATGCGGTGCGGGTCGTCTCGGCGAGCCTTAACAACCTGCGCTCGGATATGGAGGAGGCTGCTGTCCTGCTCGGCTCGTCCCGCGCCGGGGCCTTTTTCCGTGTGGTCCTGCCCAACATCCGCGGCGGTATCCTCGCGGCCTTCATTCTGGGCTTCGTGACCAGCTTCAACCAGGTGCCGGTGTCCCTGTTCCTGTCCGGCCCGGGCGTGCGCACCTTGCCCATTGATATGCTGGGCTACATGGAGATTGTCTTCGATCCCTCCATCGCCGCCCTGTCGTCGCTTCTCGCCTTCCTGTCCATCGGCATCGTCTTTGCCGCCGAACGTTTCCTGGGGTTCTCCCGCTATGTCTGATGCCACTTATCTCACGCTGGAAAAGCTGACCCTCGCCTATGGCAAGACGGTTGCGGTTGGAAACCTCGACCTTTCCATCCGCCGGGGCGAACTTCTGGCCCTGCTCGGCCCGTCTGGCTGCGGCAAGACCACGACCATGCGCTCCATTGCCGGCTTAATGCCCGTACGCAGCGGCAAGATCGTGTTGGACGGACGCGACATCACCCGTGTTTCCGCCAACAAGCGCGAGATCGGCCTGGTGTTCCAGTCCTATGCGCTGTTCCCGCATCTGACCGTCTTCGAAAACGTCGCCTTCGGCCTGCGCCTTCAGGGCATGTCCGGCGCGGCCCTGACTGAAAAGGTCGAAGCCGGTCTCAAGACCGTCGGCCTGTCCGACTTTGCCGCGCGCAAGACGCCGGATCTTTCCGGCGGACAGCAGCAGCGTGTCGCCCTGGCGCGCTCGCTGGTCATGCAGCCCAAGGTCCTGATGCTGGACGAGCCGCTCTCCAATCTGGACGCCCGGCTGCGGCTGGAAATGCGCACGGAACTGCAGCGGGTGCAGAAGGAAAGCGGCGTGACGATGATCTTCGTCACCCACGACCAGGTGGAAGCGCTTGCGCTCGCCGATCGCATCGTCGTCATGCGCGATGGCGCGATTGAGCAGATCGGTACGCCGGAAGAAATCTACAACCAGCCCGCCTCCAGTTTTGTGGCGGATTTCGTTGGCTTCGAGAACATCACCGCCGTGAAGGACGGCATGCTCGTTGGCACCGCCGGTGAGGTGAGAGCGTCCGGCCCCTTGCCCAAAGCTGCCGGTCTCGCCTGGCGCCCGCGCTCTATTCCGCTTGGTTCGGGCCCTTACAAGGGCACCGTCCGTGGTGTCTCCTATGCGGGCAGCAGCCGGGAGTATGTGCTGGAAACCGCCCTCGGACCGGTCAAGGCCGAAGTGGACGCCGCCTTGCCCGCCTATGCGCTCGGCACGGAACTGGCCTTCGATTTGCCGCCGGAAGCAGCGGCTCCCTTGCAGAAGATGGACTGAGCCGCGATGGGTGTCTGGATCGATACGGACCTGGGGTTCGACGACATCGCGGCCATCTTGACGGTCCTCGATGCCGGATTGACCGTGGATGGACTCTCGCTTGTCTTTGGCAACACACCTCTGGAACAAGTGCGCCGGAACGCGGCGGGCGCGGCCTCCGTCTTTGGCTGGCAGATGCCAATTCACGCAGGCCGCGCGCGGCCAGTCATGGGCGTGCTGGAAACAGCGGAACGGATTCTTGGGCAGACGGGCATACCGACCATCGGCCTGACCGTGCCCCAGGACAAGCTGGCCGACCTGCCGGGACCGGAAGGCGACGCCTTCCTCGCGCTCTGTGCCTGGCTGGAAAGTGCCCCAGAACCACGCCGGATCCTCGCGCTTGGCCCCTTGACCAACATTGCGGCCCTGGCCCTGGCACGGCCAGATCTTACAGAAAATATTGGTGAGATTGTCTGGATGGGCGGGGGGCTGACCAAGGGCAACCACACGGCCTCTGCCGAATTCAACGCCTTTGCCGACCCGGAAGCCGCGGCCATCGTCTTCGCGCAGAACCTGCCGGTGAAGATGATCGACCTCGACTTCTGCCGTCAGATCCTCGCGTCGCCGGAAGATACCGTACCCATTCGAGAAGCGGGAGGCCGGAACGCTGCCCTGATCGCCGACATGCTGGACGGATTTATCGGGATAGCGACCAGCCGGGGCCGCCCGGCCATGGCTCTTTACGATCCTGCCGCCGCAGTGGCCTTTGTGCGTCCGGACCTCGTCCGGTTTGAACCTGCGCATATCGCCGTTGAAACTGCGGGTTCCTTGACCCGTGGCCGGACCGTGGTGGAAACCCGCGCCACCCATGCCAGATTCAATGCCGCCTATGCAGCCTCCTGTGACACAGACGCGGTGAAGGCCCTCATTCTGGGCGCCCTTGAACGGGAGGCAGCCAAGCCATGACTCATTCTGTCCAGGAACCTTTCGATCTTGCCGATCGCACCCTGCGCCTGAGGGCCGCTGCCGCCGCGCGCGGAGATGCGCCGTTTGACCGGCTGATCGTCAACGGCACCATCGTGGACATGGTAACCGGGGAACGGCGCCCGGCGGACATCGGGCTCACCGGGCCGCTGATCGCGTCCGTACACACAACCGGTAGCCGGACCGATGCCACTGAGATCATTGACGCCACCGGAAGCTTCGTCACGCCTGGCCTGATCGACACACACATGCATGTGGAAAGCTCGATGGTCACCCCGGCAACCTATGCAGATGCTGTCGTACCGCGCGGTGTCACCACCATCGTCTGGGACCCGCATGAGTTCGGCAATGTTCACGGAGTTGCCGGGGTCGATTACGCCCTTGCGGCGACGCGGAACCTGAAGCTGCGCGTCATCACGCTGGCACCCTCCTGCGTGCCATCGGCGCCCGGTCTGGAACAGGCCGGAGCGGATTTCGATGCCCCGGTAATCGCAGATCTGCTGGCAAAGCCGGAAATCGGCGGGATTGCCGAAGTCATGAACATGCGCGGCGTCATTTCCGGCGATCCGCGCATGAGCGCCATCGTGCAGGCCGGTCTTGCCGCCGGAAAACCTGTCTGCGGCCATGCCCGCAGCCTCAAGGGACCGGACCTTGCCGCCTTCATGGCCGCTGGCGTCACCTCCGACCATGAGCTGACCTCGGGCGAAGACCTGATGGACAAGCTGCGGGCGGGCCTGACCATCGAGTTGCGCGGATCTCACGACCATCTGCTGCCGGAATTCGTTGAGGCGCTCAATCAGCTCGGCCATCTGCCCCAGACCGTCACCCTTTGCACCGACGACGTATTTCCTGATGACCTCGCCCGCGATGGCGGTCTGGACGATGTTGTCCGCCGTCTGGTGCGCTATGGCTTGAAGCCGGAATGGGCACTGCAGGCCGCCACGTTGAACGGTGCCCGCCGCCTTGGCCGCGAAGACCTTGGCCTTGTTGCCGCGGGACGGCGGGCGGATCTGGTCATCTTCCGCGACCTTGTGGCCTTTCAGGCCCGCGCCGTGATCGTCAACGGCATGCCCGTTGCCAGGAATGGCGTTTTGGCTGAGCCTTCGCATAAGACCGATCCGGGCGATTTCCGGGCTTCGGTCAAGCTCCAGCCGCTCCAGCCAGACGACTTCCGCATTCGCAGCACTGGCCAGCGGCTGCGCGTTGCCACCATCGACCGGCCCCGTTTCACCCGCTGGGGCGAGGCGGAAACAACGGCGGAAAACGGCTTTGTCCTGCCGCCCGAAGGCGCAACGCTGATTGCCGTCTGCAACCGTCATGGGTTTGGTGATGGCAAGCCCAAGGTCGGGTACCTGCGCGAATGGGGCAGCTGGAACGGCGCTTTTGCGACGACCGTTTCCCATGACAGCCACAACCTGACCGTCTTCGGCGGGTCGCCGGAAGACCTAGCCCTGGCTGCCAATACGGTGATCGAGGCAGGCGGCGGCATGGCCGTCGTCTCTGAAGGCAAGGTGCTGGCAAAGCTGCCGCTGGTGGTGTCGGGCATCGTCTCCGATGAACCGCTCGATGTGGTCGCCGGGCAATTCACCGCCCTGCGGGATGCGATGGATCAGGTTGTCGGTTGGCAACCGCCCTATCTGGTGTTCAAGGCCTGTTTCGGCGCCACACTCGCCTGCAACGCTGGCCCGCACCAGACGGATCTTGGCATTGCCGATGTGGCAACCGGCCAAGTCCTCACTTCACCTATTCTGGAAATTCTGAGCTGATGCGATCTTTGAAGACTGTCCCCCCTCGACTGTCACCCCGGACGCAGGCGAAGCCGGAGATCCGGGGCCTACTCATTCGCAGAGCGCATATGTTCTGCAAGGATACGGACGGTTGTCAGGGTCGAACAGGACCAAGCCCATCCTTCTCTTGCAAAGGATTTGCGAGTAGGCCCCGGGTCTCACGATGTTCGCCCGGGGTGACCGCGACGGAAATTGGTATCAGCCCATTAGAAGCTCTTTTCTAAGGATCTACGCATGAGCAAGATCGACGACGACCTGCCGTTCCTGCGCGACTTGCGCCACGACCTGCATGCCCATCCGGAGCTCGGTTTCGAGGAAGAGCGCACCAGCGCGATCGTCGCAAGACTGCTGGAGGAGGCAGGGCTGAAGGTCTACCGGGGGCTTGGCGGCACTGGCGTTGTGGGCACGCTTCAGGTCGGCAATGGCACGCGCACCATCGGGCTCAGAGCTGACATGGATGCACTCGCCATGCCCGAAACCGCAGAGCGGCCATACAAGTCGACGGTGCCCGGAAAGATGCATGCCTGCGGCCATGATGGCCACACGGTCATGCTGCTGGGCGCAGCCCGGGCACTTGCCCGGAGCCGGGATTTTTCCGGCACGGTGCATTTCATCTTTCAGCCAGCGGAAGAGGGCCGGGGCGGCGCCAAGCGCATGGTGGAAGACGGTCTGTTCGACCTCTTCCCCTGCGATGCGGTCTATGGTCTTCACAACATGCCGGGCATGGACCCGGACGAAATGGCTGTTGTCGCCGGACCCCAGCTTGCCTCCTCCGACGGCTGGACCGTCACCTTCCGCGGCACGGGCACCCATGGCGCAAAACCGCATCTTGGCCGGGACCCGGTGACCGCCGCAGGTGTGTTCCTCGCTTCGCTTCAGACCATTCCGGGCCGGGTTGTTGATCCGCTGCAGCCTTCCGTGGTCAGCGCCTGCTCGGTTCAGGCTGGCGATCCGAAGGCGCTCAACGTCATTCCGGATTTCGTCGAGATTGGCGGCACCGCCCGGGCCTATTCACCCCATGTGCGCGACCAGCTCGAAACGGAAATCCGCCGCCTTGCCGAAGGCACAGCCGCCATGTTCGGCATCAAGGCCGAGTATCACTTCAAGCGCCGCATTCCGCCCGTGGTCAATGATCCGGATACAACGGCCCGCGCCCTTGGCGCCGCTAAGGATGTCTTCGGCAGCAAGGTGCGCACGGAGTTTCCGCCGTCCACTGCCGGGGATGACTTCGCCTTTTTCGGCGCTGAAGCTCCGGGATGCTACGTCTGGCTCGGCAACGGCCCAGCCGTTGACGGCGCGCTTCATCACAACACCGCCTATGACTTCTGCGATGAGGCCATCGGCTCGGGTGTCCGGTTCTGGACCCGGCTCGTGGAACGGGAGCTGAGCTGCCAATGACCGGAACTCAACCTCCCTCCGCCCCGCATGAATTCTGGCAGGCACTTTATCCTCCCGAGACGTTCGGCACGGATGCCGGGCATGACCGTTTCTTTCCAGTCACTCTGGAGGATGGACGCCAGATCTGCCTGCCAATCCGCCCCCTCTCCGACGGCCAGCATGCTCTGGCTTCGATCATCATCAATCAGGCCAGCTTCGAAGTCCTGGACACGCTTGCGGAAAATCTGGCGCAGAAGCTGAAACCGTCTGAGCCGGAGGTGGTGGTCGGGCTGCCGACCCTTGGCCTGACGCTGGCTGCGGAAGTTGCCCGCAAGCTGGGCCACAGCCGCTATGTGCCCCTCGGCACCTCGCGCAAGTTCTGGTATGAGGAGGAACTGTCGGTTCCCCTGTCGTCCGTCACCACGCCGGACCAGATCAAGCGGCTCTATGTGGACCCGCGCATGCTGCCGCTGCTGGAAGGGCGCCGGATTGCCCTGGTGGATGACGTGATTTCCAGCGGCACGTCCATCGCCGCTGGCCTGCAGCTGCTCACGGCGCAGAGCTTTGAGCCAACCGTTATCGGCACCGTGATGCTGCAATCGGACCGCTGGCGCACCCATCCGGCCCTCATTCCCCACCTGGAACGCATCCGCAGCTGTTTTTCCACGCCGCTGCTTATCAAAGACAGCGCCGGACTTTGGACATGAAGCTAGTCCGTCCGGCGTTGCCCGCTCAGGGCTGGACAGGCAGGTGGATTTCCGCAATCCTTGTTTGCGGAACAAAAAGAATTGCCGCTGCAGCGCTCAAGCATCAAGCCGGTACAAAATACCGTTCCAAATTTGATAGCTCGCTGATCTGGGAGGGGCAGGGTGAGTTTCGTCATAGACGGCAATCCGGATGGAGCAAGGCTCACCTGCTCCAGCAGCATTGAGCCAAGCCTGCGCAAGAGCCGGTTCTGGGACGAGAAGATAACCCCCGGCCTGATGCTGCGGCTTGTCGACCTGACCATCGAGGCGCCCGGCTGGATGAAAGTCGAGCAGTCGGGTATCAACATTTCCTGCATGCATCACGGCAATTTCGCCAGTTCCTATTTCCGGCGCGGGGACGCGGATGCACGCGGTGAAAGCCTCCGCATCTTCTCGCTGGAGGGCCGTCATCACCAGCTTGTCACCTTCACCCGGCCTACCCGCCACCGGGTGATTCAAATCTGGCTGGAGCCAGAAAAGCTGTCGGACCTTGCCTCGGATCTGGACGAAAGCCCGGACGAGCTTTTGCAGACGTTCCACCGCTCCTGCCATGTGCAGCACCGGTTTTCAGTCGCAAACCACCCGCTGCCGATGGCTGTCGGACGGCTCACCGCCTCGCTGCTGGAAGGACGCCAATCCGGCTTTCTCCGGCGGCTCAGTCTTTATGGTCAGTCGCTGGAAATCCTTGCCCAGACCTATGACCTGCTGGCGGGCAGAGCACCGCAACAGGCCGTGACAAGCAATGATGTGAGTGTAGCACTAACTGCCGCAGAAATGATGAGGATGGAGTATGCGGGCCAGGTCAAGCTGCCGGACATCGCACGGCGCAACGGTATCAGCGAAGACAGCCTGCTCAAGGCCTTCCGTCACCATTACGGCGTCACTCCATCTGAGTACCTGACCTCCATACGCATGGCCGCCGCCGAAGACCTGCTGCAGAGCATGGATCTTCCGGTCAGCGAAATCGGACGCCGGGCGGGCTATTCCAACCCCACCGCCTTCAGCCGCG
The DNA here is from genome assembly GCF_014842915.1 of Roseibium litorale. GTDB lineage: Bacteria > Pseudomonadota > Alphaproteobacteria > Rhizobiales > Stappiaceae > Roseibium > Roseibium litorale. The sequence goes on from NZ_JACYXI010000008.1 coordinate 150,401, forward strand.
CCTTCCGCCGTCATTTCGGGCACAGCCCGTCGGAACACGGCAGAGTCTGATCTTCCGCCGGCGCCGGAATTTCCGCATGCCGGCACATCATTGCGGTTTGCGCTTCTCGCCTGAGGCCGGGTATTCGCACAGATACGGCCAGTTCCGGCGCTGCAAAGGCCTATACCCGCCGTGTCAGGCGCCTTTTTGCGCAGGCACAATCCTAAGCAGAAGTACGGTTGTTTGCGCGGGCGGCACGGAAACCGGCACAGCCCGCGTGAAACGGCACATCAGCTGCGCTTGCTGGCCCGGTAGAGGTTTGCAATCGTCACCGCATCGTCCAGACAGAACTTCGGGAGGAGGTTTCTGATGCGTAAATCGCTGATCGGCGCGCTCATACTTGCAGGGCTCACCGCAATGCCGGCCTTAGCGGCCACAGAACTTCGCACAAGCAGCGGCTTCGGCCCCAATCACGTGAATGCAGAAGGCTACAAGGTCTTCCTGAACAAACTCGAGGAACTGTCGGGTGGTAACTTCACCGGCAAGGACTTTCCTTCCGGCCTTGTCAGCCCGGCGGAAATGGTCTCTGGTCTGCAGTCGGGTATGGTGGATCTGGGCTCGGTGCTGATGCCCTATTTCCCTGCGGAGTTCGTGGAGGCCAACCTGCCTTCGGAACTCGCCCTGATCGGCACCAATGGCCGCGCTTCTTCGGCGGCCTCGCTGGAATACATCCTCACCTGCCAGGAATGCCTTGCCGAATTCGAGCGCTCGGGTGAGGTATATCTGGCAGGCTCCGCCACCCCCGCCTATCAGCTTCTGACGCTGAAGCCGGTCCGGGACACCGCAGACCTGACGGGCCTCAGGGTACGCACCGGCGGGGCCGCCTTCACCCGCTGGGCCGAGGCGATGGGTGCCATTCCGGTGCAGTTGCCCGCGCCGGAAATCTTCGAGGCCATGAGCCAGGGCGTGGTGCAGGCGCATTACAACACGCCGCAGGATCTGAAGTCCTACAACCTGTTCGAGATCGTGAAGTCCATCACCCTGATCAATCAGGGCACCTTCAACGGCGTCAGTCCCTTCAGCATCCGCGCTGACCTATGGGCCAGCCTTTCGCCTGAGGAACGCAAGCAGTTCATAGAAGCCGCTCAATATGGTTCGGCAGCCATCCTCTACCGCTTCGAGGACTCGGTGAAAACTTCGCTGGAAAAGGCGAAAGCGGATGGCATCGAGATCATCGAACCATCGGACAAACTGGTGGAGGCCAACAAGGCCTTTGTTGAAAAGGACCTGAAGGAACTGCCCAAACGGCTAGCAGACAAGGGCATCAAGGATGCGGAAGCCAAGATCGCCCGCTACCGTGCCCTCGTTCAAAAGTGGAAGGGCCTCATCCAGGACGGCACCACGGAAGAAGCCTATGTCGCGCTGCTGAAAAGCGAGATCTGGGACAAGATCGATCTCGCCAAATATCCCAACTGAGCCGCGGCAAATCCTGCAGCTAGCCCTTTAAAACCAGACAGTGCGCCGCTCCCGGTGGGAGCGGCGCGGCCTGACACGAGGCATTCATGCGCCAGATCGACAAACTCCTGTCATCAGTGACGATAGGCGTGGGCGTCACGATGATCGCCCTGATGATCCTGCAGATCTGCCTGGATGCAGCCCTGCGGACAACCGCTGGCCTGCCGCTGCCTGGCACGGTCGAAATCGTCTCGAACTACTACATGGTTGCCCTCAGCTTTCTGCCTGCGGCGCTGGTGCAGCGGCAAGGCCGGAATATCGAGGCAACCTTTCTTTACACTTTTCTGCCCCGCGTCCTGAAGCGCATGGCCGATATTTTCGCCCGCCTTCTGGCGATCGTCGTCTACGGCCTGATCACATGGCAGTCCTTCCTGGATGCCATGACCAAGACGCGGATCAAGGCCTATGCACTGGCCGGAACCATCGAGATCCCGATCTGGCCCTGCTACTGGCTGGTACCGCTGTCCTTCGGCCTGCTCGTCATTGCCCTCGCCCTTCCCCCCGCGCCTCAGGATGCGGATGCCGGAATTCCGGAAGTGAGATAGAAGATGGACCCGCTCCTCATTGGTACCGGCGGCATCGCTCTGGTGCTGTTCCTCATTGCGATCCGCGTTCCCATTGCCGTGGCCCTGTTCTCCGTCTCCTTCGGCGGACTATGGCTGGCCTTTGGCAGCCGCATGGCCTTCGGCATTTTCTCGACAGTGCCCTATGGCTTCGCTGCCAGCTGGACGCTCAGCTCCGTGCCGCTGTTCCTGTTCATGGGCTTCGTGGCCTATCACGCAGGGCTGACGAGCGGCCTCTTTGCAGCCGCAAGAGCCTGGCTGGGTGCCTTGCCCGGCGGCCTTGCCGTGGCCTCGATTTTCGGTGCCAGCGGCTTTGCTGCCGTCACCGGTTCCAGCATCGCCTGCGCGGCGGCCATGGGCCGCATCGCCATACCGGAAATGCTGAAGAGCAACTATGACCCGCGCATCGCCAGTGGCTCGGTGGCGGCGGCAGGCACCATCGGCGCATTGATCCCGCCGAGCATCATCCTCATTCTTTTCGGCATTCAGGCGCAGGTGTCCATCATCTCCCTGTTCTTTGGCGGCCTGCTGATCGGCCTGGCCACCCTTGTCATTTATTCTCTTTTGGTAATCGGCATTGCCCTTGTCCGCCCGGGAATGCTGCCGCGCGGCAGCATTCCGCCGCGCGCGGAACGCTTTGCAGCGCTGCTGGAAGTGTGGCCGGTGCTTGCCCTGATCCTCGGCATTTTCGGCGGCATGTTTGCCGGCTGGTTCACCACCACCGAAGCGGGCGCGGTTGGTGCCCTGCTCACCGTCGTCATCGGCTTTGCCCGGCGCGCCCTGACCCGGAAGGCGCTTGTCTCCAGCGCGGTTGACACACTCATAGGCATGGCCAGCCTGTCGCTGGTGGCAGCAGGCGCCAATGCCTTCACCCGCTTCATCGCTCTCACCGGCGTGACCACCGCCATCGGCGATTGGGTCGCCGCGATGGAGCTGAGCCAGCTTGCGCTGCTGCTGATGATATCGGGCATCTATCTTATGCTCGGCATGTTCCTGGAGCCTATCGGCGCCATGCTGCTGACGCTGCCCATCCTGCTGCCGCTGACGGCCGCGGCGGGCGTCCCCACCATCTGGTTCGGCATTCTCGTCGCCAAGCTGCTGGAAATCGGCATGATCACGCCGCCGGTCGGGCTCAACGTCTTCGTCATCAACAGCGTGACAGGCAGATCCATTTCCCTTGAGCAGATCTTCCGCGGCACGCTCTGGTTCCTCGCGGCCGATGCGGTCATCGTTCTTCTGATGATTGCAACGCGTAACGTCTTCATACCGCTGCTCGGTTGAGGAAGGGAGACGGACAGATGCCGGACGAGACAAGACAGACCATTGCCATCATAGGTGCGGGACTGATTGGCACCTCATGGGCCGCACTCTTCGCCTTCGCCGGGCACCGGGTGCTCGTCCATGATCAGGATGGCGCGGCCTGTTTGGCAGCCCCGGCGCGGATCAATACGGCTCTGGCAGAGCTTGCCGCCCTATACGGCCACAAGGACAGGACCGGAGACGTGGAGGTCACGGAGACCCTGGCAGAAGCCGCCATCAGCGCTGCCATCATTCAGGAGTGCATCCGCGAGGATCTTGGAGCCAAGCAAGCGCTATACCGGCAACTCCGCCCGCTGGCGCCTGCGGCAATCATTGCCAGTTCGACCTCAACCTTCCTGCCTTCGGCCCTGTTTGATGGCCTTCAAAACGCGCAAGCCTGCCTGACCGCTCATCCCCTGCTGCCGCCGCACCTGATCCCGGTGAGCGAACTGGTTCCCGCCCCTTTCACCGCCCCGGACACCTTGCAGACGATGGGCCGGGTTCTGAAAGGCGCGGGCCACAAGGTCATTCACCTGGCTCAGGAAGTGCCCGGCTTCGTCCTGAACCGGCTGCAGTTCGCTGTGCTGGGCGAGGCCATGCATCTGGTGGATACGGGCATTTGCGAACCTGACGCCATCGACCTTGCAATCCGCCACGGGCTGGGGCTGCGATGGGCGTCGATCGGCCTCTTCGCCAACAGTCATCTGAATGCAGCCGGTGGCATCGAGGGCTCCTTCACCAGCTACCGTGCGGCGCTGGAACCTGTGCTGCAGGATCTCAAGCCCGCTCACCCCTGGTCTGACGATCTCATCAGCCGGATTGGCACGGCGATGCGCCGCGATGTGCCAGAAGACCGGATTCCCACTGAGCGCCAGGAGCGGGACGCCCGTATCGCCGCCCTGCGCAGGCTGCTGATCCAGCTTGAGGCCAGCCCGCCTGCCGGGCCCTGAGCCTCAAACGATCCCTGCCTATCACTCTCCCATCCGCCAGAACCGGACATGCCTCGTGCATGGCACCGGAAGGGCGGTGCATTCCCGGAAAGGTACATGCATGTCCAAAAGCGTCATCATCACCTGCGCCGTTACAGGCTCGCTGCATACCCCGTCCATGTCGCCCTATCTGCCCATAACCCCCAGCCAGATCGCGGAGGAATCCGTTGCGGCAGCGGAGGCAGGAGCTTCAATCATCCACCTTCACGCCCGTGATCCGGAAGACGGACGTCCGACGGCAGACCCCGCCGTATTTGCCCAGTTCCTGCCCCGCATCAAGCAGCAGACGGCGGCGGTCGTGAACATCTCCACCGGCGGCGGACCGGGTATGAGCCTCGATGACCGGCTGGCGGCTGCGGAAGCGGCGAGCCCGGAAATGACCTCGCTCAACATGGGCTCGATCAACAATGGCCTGTTCGCGGGTGCAGGCCGCATCAAGGACTACAAACACGACTGGGAAAAGCCCTTCCTGGAGAGTGGCCGCAATACCGTCTTCAAGAATACGTTCGAAGACATTGAGGCGATCATGAACCGGCTCGGCAAGGGGCACGGCTGCCGCTTCGAATTCGAGTGCTACGACATCGGGCATCTCTACAATCTGGCCTATTTCATCGACCGGAAGATCTATGAGCCGCCGCTGTTCCTGCAGTTCATTCTCGGTGTTCTTGGCGGTGTCGGCGCAGAGGCAGATCATTTGCTGCACATGATCCGGACCGCCCAACGCCTGTTCGGACAGGATATCGAATGGTCGGTGCTGGGCGCCGGCCGGGCGCAGATGCCCCTGTGCACCCACAATGCCCTGCTTGGCGGCAATGTGCGCGTCGGGCTTGAAGACAGCCTCAACATCGGGCCGCGCCAGCTTGCGACCTCCAATGCGCAGCAGGTCATGAAGATCCGCCGCATTCTGGAGGAACTGTCGTTCACGGTTGCCACCCCGGACGAAGCCCGCTCACGCCTCGCCCTCAAGGGCGGAAGCAATGTGAGCTTCTGATCCTCGCAGCGGCAGCCCCCGCGCCTTCCGGCCCCATCCCGGAAGGAGCGGGACTGGTTTCACTCCCCGCTCATCATCCAGATGAGAGCAGCTGAAACCGGCTGGCAGTTACCGGAGCTCTGGCACCTTGCCGTAGCCGTCGAAGGCATAGGGGTTCAGGAACTGGCGGCCTTCGAAGAACCGGCGCTCCACATCCGTCATTCCCGCTTCCCCGCAAACCTCCGGCCAGTGCGTCAGGATCGTTTCAATCTGACCATCGATGATCCGGCGGGCGTCCTCAGGCGTCAGCAGGAAGGCAGGGGCGGCCCGGAGCGCCAGAGCTAACTGAGAACTGCGGGAATTGTCCGCGATGACCATGGCCTGATTGGCCCGCTCTCCGCCCCGCGTTTGAGGTGCCACGTCATAAACCGGCGTCAGGGACAGGGCCTTGCCGTCCCAGAACGCTGCATGATTGCGGGCGTGATCATCGGTGTTGCCGACGAGGATGTTGAAGGTCATGCGGGAGAACAGCTCCACCAGATCGCGCGTGGGATCGGCAAAGTCCTTGCGGATGATCTGAGCCAGCATCTGATAGGAGATGTGATGCGCGGACATTTCATGTTCCTGCGTCCAGGTGAGCGCTGAGACCATCGCACGGCGCTGCCAGGCGCTTTCTCCCGCAGGCGTCCGGTCGAACCGCTCGACCAGAAGCACGTCGCGGTCAAGAACCCTTGCGATCTCCACCGGCGCCGTGTCCAGTCCGGCGGCCTTTGCCAGCTTCATGGCCGCAAACTCGCCCTTCACCATGGCAAAGACATCATTGGAGGCAGAGAATTTTGCGATCATCTTCCGCGGGCGCCCGCCGGACGTGCCGGTGAGCAGCGCTTTCGGACGGGCGCCGCCAATCGAGCTGCCATGCAGGATGGTCCGGTCGAGCGCGGGGGGAACCGGCTCCCCGGCCGCAATCCGGTCGGCAAACTCCTGAAGATCCTGAAGCGATGCGTTCTCCCCTTCACGGGGCACGAACCGGGCCGACGAGCTCTGGAAGTCCAGTGCGCCAATGCGGTCAGACCCGGAGTGCATCATGAATGTCATCTCACCGAAGCTGTCCTCGTTGATCGCCTCTCTGCGATGCCCCAGGAGATCGTGAATGATGACCCTGCGCCCCCACCGGTCAGGCAGTGCATCCCGCAGGCTTGGCGCAAGACCGTGACCGGCAGGCGGATCGATCACGCCAGCCCCCAGAGGCAAATCCAGATTGAAGACAGGAATGGCATCCGGACGGGCCAGATAACTGCGGCCATAGTTGAAATAGATGATCCTGTCCCGCGCGGCCACGCGGCCAGCGACGACAGGCTCCACTTGCCCCGGCAGCCAGATCCAGACGAACAGCTCTTCCGGCTCAGAAATCATCGTTCAGCTCCGGCCTGCGGGAGTGGACCCGCTGGGGCAGCAGATTAAGCTTGATCCGGGTCTCCGCCAGCCGCGCGTCAATTGCCTGCGCCCCGCCGAAAAGATCGAGGCCGACGAGTTGGGCAGCCTCAAAAACAAAGCCGATGGCAACGGTCGGCTGCCCGGCCTCGATTGCCCTGACGGTCTTGCGGGCACAGCCAAGACGCCGCGCAAGCTCATCCTCGCTCCAGCCCCGCATCTTGCGCCCTGCCTGGATCTCAGCCGCCAGCAGCCGCAAGCCGCTGCGGGCCGCAAGAGAGAGGCTCCCGAACTTGTCTGACACCATAAAATTGTACCTCAAAAGATACGAAAATCAGGATTTTGTACCCTGAAGGAATCATAAGTCAAAAGCGCGAGAGAAACAAGGAAATGGTCTGCTTTTGTATCCTTCAAGGTTCAAAATAAGATACAATGATCTTTTTAGGATACAAAATAGGGAAAATGCCCCGAGTCTGTGGCCTAAAATAACAAGCCCGGCAGGCGCCGGTTGAGGTTGATGATACACCCGAAGCTTCGCGGGTTTTCTCCGCGCTGTCCCGGCCTTGAGCCGGGACCTGTCTAGAAACATATTGTTTTTAATAGAGAAAATAGACGAGAGATCCCGGATCTCCGCTTCGCTGCGTGCGGGACGGCGCGGGGAAAACTCCCGCAGCCCTGGGTTTGCCAGCAGTCTGAGCCCGGCAGTGGCCGGGCTCATCCATTCGCAATTTCCCTTGGCGATCCTAGCGCTTGGGCAGCGGGATCCATTCGGCGACGGAGACATCCGCGTGCTGGAACTGGGGCATCTTCATGCCCAGGTCTTCCATGTTCTTCACGTCATTATCGTTCAGGAACTTCTGGGTGATCAGCGTCGGCGGTACGACGACCTGCTTGTCCGTCGTCTCGCCGGCCAGCATCAGAGCCAGGGTGCGGACGCTGACTTCACCAACAACCGCCGGATTGGTGGCAACGGTTGCGACCCAGGCAGAGTCCGGTTCCCGCATGGCGGAAATGTCCGCGGTCGAGACATCTGCGGAGTAGATCTTGATGTCCTGGTTGAGACCGGCCTCATCCACCGCGATCTTCACGCCCTTGGCGAACTCATCGAAGGGGGCGAACATGACGGAGATATTGGGGTTGGCCTGCAGCACCGACCGGGCCTGGTTGGCAACGGAGTTGGCAATCGGATTGTCCAGCGTGCCGAACATGGCCGCTTCCTGAATGCCGGGATTGGCTGCCTTGATTTCCTTCCAGGCAACGTCGCGGCGGTCCAGCGGGGCAATGCCCGGAACATAGACATAGCCCGCGGTGAAGCTGTTGCCATTGTCCTCGATCGCCTGGTCCAGAGCCATCTTGCCGAGGAGATAGTCCGACTGCTCGATCTGCGGCACGGCATCATTTTCGACGTTCACATCAAAAGCGACGACCTTGATGCCTGCGTCCACAGCGCGCTGCGCGGCTGCCTTCATGGATTCCGTCAGGCCGTGCTGGATGATAATGCCATTGACCCCGAGCGCGATGGCCTGATCGACCATATCCGCCTGAAGGGCCGCATCCTGGCGGCTGTCGAGCACGCGCAGGTCCACGCCCAGGGCTTCGGCCTGCTTCTCCACACCCGAAAGATAGGACTGGAAGAAGTCACCGGTCGACAAGTAGCGCACCAGCGCAATCTTGACCTCGCCCGGCTTGTCGAAGGGAGCCGGCATGTCCGCCGCCTGGACGGATCCGAGGGCCGCGAGCGTCATTCCCGCAGCTGCCGTGAGCTTCATGAATTCACGTCTGATCATTTTGTTTCCTCCCAAGTATTCCGTGACGCTTGTAAGCGTCAGGCATTTCTCCTGCCGCCGCGGCGCGAGGACAGGTAGAATGTGAAGACAAGGGCAGCGACCAGCACGGCGCCCTTGACGAAATCCTGCATGTAGTAAGGGGCATTCATCATCGTCAGGCCCTGAAGCAGAATGCCGACGAAGAGGGCGCCTGCCGCCGTGCCGAAGGCATTGGGACGGGCCGCGCCCAAAACCGCAAAGCCGATCAGGGCAGCAGCGACACTGTCGAGAAGAAGATTGTTGCCCGATGCGATATCCCCGCGGCCCAGGCGCGCCGCCAGAAGGATGCCGCCGACCGACGCCAGCACGCCGGAAATCATGTAGGCGGCGATCTTGTAACGCTGGACATTGGTGCCAACGAGGCTGGCCGCCCGCTCGTTCGAGCCGATGGCATACATCAGCCGGCCATGGCGGGTGAAGCCGAGGAACAACCAGATGATCACGGCAATCGCCAGGAAAATCACCACCGGAACCGGCAGAAGACGGTCGAGAAAGAGATCAAAGCGGTGACGGCCCAGCCACAGGAAGGCCTCGGAAAAGACCCCTTCGGCGACGCGGCCATCGGCGAGGCTCATACCGGTCGCGACCGAATTGCCCTGGGTCGGGATGCGCTGCAGACCGATCAAAAGGAACATCATGCCGAGTGTCGCCAGAAGATCGGGCACCTTCATCTTCACGATCAGGAGGCCGTTGATCAGCCCGACGACTGCCCCCATCACCAGGCACAGCGCGACGGCAACGAATGCGGATTGTTCCAGCACCACCATGGAATAGGCAGACAGCATCAGCGACGAGGTCGCGACCGACCCGATGGAGAGATCGAAGCCGCCAACCACGAGCGTGCAGGTGACGCCAAGGGCCAGAATGCCGGTGATGGCGACGGACTGGAAGATGAAGACTGCCGACCTTGGGCTGGCAAAACCGTTTGCATAAAGGCTGAAGAACAGAGCCAGGCCGCCCAGCAGCACGATGAAGCCATAGCGAATAGCATATTCGAGAGCATTTTTGTTCATGTGAGTGGTCTTCATCCTGCCTCGGCCTGTCTTCCGGCCCCCTGTCCAGATGACGCTCCGGCCTCTTCGGGGAGCGGCTCGCGGACCCGTCCGGACACATCCGCGACAAGCCCGTTCAGATCGATGTTCTTGTTCCGGTATTCACCGGCAATCGCGGCTTCGTTGAGGACGATGATGCGGTCGGCAATTTCCAGCGCCTCATCGATCTCCGCAACGAACACCAGCGTGGTCCGGCCTGCCGAGGTCTCGCGGATGTAACGGCCAATGTCGCGCCGGGCGCCGATGTCGACGCCCTGAAACGGCTCATCCAGAAGCAGGACACGGGAAGCCTGCAGCAGCCAGCGGCTGATCATGACCTTCTGCTGGTTGCCGCCGGACAGGGTGCCGATGCCGTCCCGGTCGCTTTCGCATTTCACGCCGATCTTGCCGATCATTTCGTTTGCCGCGCGGCGCTGCGCACGCTCGCTCAAGAAAGAGAACGTGCTGAAGGCCTTGAGGAACGGCAAGGTCATGTTGTTGGCAATGTCGAAGTCCCCAATCACCGCATTGGAGCCGCGGTCCTTCGGCGACATGAAGACACCCATCCCGACAGCCTGCGAGGCATTTCCCGGATGATAGGGCTTGCCGTCGAGGAACAGCTCTCCGCCTGCGGCTTCGGACAGGCCGAACACGATTTCGGCCAGTTCCGTCGTGCCGCTGCCCAAAAGCCCGGTGAAAGCGATGACCTCCCCTTCCCGCGCCGAGAAGCTGATCGGGGCGCTGTCTTGAAAGAGCTTCACATTCCGGGCTTCGAGAATAGTCTCACCGCCAGTCACCGGCTCAATGTCCACTTCGGTCATCTGGTGGCCGAGCATGGCATTCACCGCGCCGACATAATCCAGCTCCTCTCCTTCGAAGATGCCGGAAATGGCGCCGTCACGCATAGAGACAATCCTGTCGGCAACCCTTCTCAGGTCCGACATGCGGTGGGAGATATAGAGGATCGCAACCCCATCGGCCCGCAACCGGTCGATGAGCGAGAACAGGCGTTCCGCCTCGGACGCGGACAGCGATGAGGTTGGCTCATCAAGAATGAGCAACTGGGGCGAGCGGGCCATCGCCCGGGCAATCGCGATCATCTGCCGGTCGGCAACATCAAGATCCGCGACGCGGGCGCGCACATCCATGTCGAGCCCCATGCTCGCGGCAACCTCCTCCGCCCGCTGGCGCAGCTTCCGGTCATTCACGAACAGGCCCGCGCCCGGTTCCGTCAACCGGTCCAGCGTCAGATTGGTGGCCACATCGAGATCCGGAATGACACCGTCATCAATGGACTGGTGAACAGTCACCACGCCCTTGGATATGGCATCTGCTGCATCGATTGGCGCGAAGGGCTGACCCGCAAGCTCGAGCTCTCCTGCATCCGCATGATGATAGCCGCACAGCACCTTCACCAGCGTTGATTTGCCGGCGCCATTGGCCCCCATGAGAGCCGTCACCTCGCCCGCATGCAGCTCCAGATCAATCCCCCTGAGGACGTGATTTCGTCCGAAGGATTTCTCCAAACCATTAATCTTACAGGTGATTTTAGCCACCTTACCTCCCAGCATGTAACGAGCTCCTCTCTCGTGGGACAAGATACAGCACGCAATTTAGTCATTTGTCAACAAGCTTGACTTTTGAATATTTCTGCATTTTAGTCCGGCTAGACCGGGAGGAAAGATCATCAAATGGACACGCCAAACCCGCAGGATACGCGCTATTCGCCGCTCACCGCCGAGACATTGGCCCCAAAGCTGTCTCAGGTCGCAGCCGTTGCTGAAAGGGTCGGAGGGGACCCCGCCACATGGGATGTCGTGGAGGTCGGCGACGGCAACCTGAACCTGGTTTTCATCGTGAAAGGCCCGGAAGGCAGCGTCATCGTCAAACAGGCGCTGCCCTATGTCCGGCTGGTGGGAGACCGCTGGCCCCTGCCGCTCTACCGGGCCTTCTTCGAGTATCATGCGCTGATCCGGGAGGCGGAACGGGATCCCGGCGCCGTTCCGGAAGTCTTCCACTTTGACGAAGCGCAGGCGCTCATCGTCATGGAATTCCTCAGCCCGCACAAGATCCTGCGCCGCAAGCTGATTGATGGCGAAAAGGTCGAAGGCCTGGGCACGTTCCTTGGCCGCTTCTGCGCACGCACGGCCTTCCGCGGATCTGAGCTGTCCATGAAAAGCGCCGGCAAGAAGCAGGACGTTGCGCTCTTTGCCGGCAATGTCGCCATTCCCGCCATCACCGAAGCGCTGGTGTTCACAGATCCCTATTACGATGCGGAGATGAACCACCACACGGGTGAGCTGGATCCGGTCGTCGCGAACCTGCGCAAGAATGTAAAGCTGAAGGCGCGTGTCCAGCGCATGCTGATGAAATTCGCCTCCAACACCGAGACCATGGTGCATGGCGATCTGCACAGCGGCTCGATCATGTCCACGGCGGCCGAAAGCCGCGTGATCGATCCGGAGTTCGTGCAATACGGCCCCATGGGCTTTGACATCGGCATGCTGACGGCCAATTTCCTGATGGCTTATTTCAGCCAGCCAGCACACCGCAGCAGCCAGGATCTTCAGGACTATCAGGAGTGGATCCTGTCGGTCATCGGGGCAACCCTGACAACCTTCGACGAAGAGTTCCTGCACCTCTGGAAAACCGAACGGACCGGGATGCTTTATCCGGCCAGCCTGTTCGAGGACCAGGGCCAGTCGTCCGAGGAAACATGTGCCGCACTGCTTGCTGAGATCCGGCAGGACGCGGTCGCGTTCTGTGGCATCGAAATGCACCGGCGCACCCTGTCCCTCGCGCATAACGCAGACTTCGAGACCATCGAGAACACTGCTATCAGGGCACCGCTGGAAGCCCGCAACCTTGCCCTGGGCACGGAACTCATACTGAACACCGGGGCGATCCGCACGCCCCGGGCTCTTCTGGAAATCGCACGTCAATTCAATGCAAAGGACATCCTATGAAGGTCAACGGCACCCACTACCGCTCCCTTTGGTGGGATGAAGACAAGGCCGCGCTTCAGATCATCGATCAGCGCTGGCTGCCCCATGACTTCCGCATTCAGCAAGTCGATGACCTGCAGGCCTATGCAGATGCGATCGTGGAAATGCGGGTGCGCGGCGCGCCGCTGATCGGCGCAACCGCCGCCTATGGCATGGCGCTTGCCGCCCGCATCGATCCATCCAACGCGCATCTGGACAAGGTCTGGGCGTTTCTCGACAAGACCCGCCCGACCGCGATCAATCTGCGGTGGGCGCTGAACCGGTGCCGGGCGCATCTGACCGTTCTGCCGGAAGACCAGCGTGCTGAGGCTGCCCTCAAACTGGCGCACGAAATCGCCGACGAGGACGTCTGGATCAATCGCAACATCGGCCTCAACGGTCTTGAGATCATCCAGAAAATTGCCGCCAGCAAGAAGGATGGCGAACCGGTCCGCATTCTGACCCATTGCAATGCCGGCTGGCTGGCCACCGTTGACTGGGGCACGGCCACCAGCCCGATGTATCACGCCCATGACGCCGGCATCCCGATCCATGTCTGGGTGGACGAAACCCGCCCGCGCAACCAGGGCGCCCTCACCGCTTGGGAATTGGGCAGCCACGGCGTGCCGCACACCTACATCACCGACAATGCCGGCGGCCATCTGATGCAGCACGGCCTGGTGGATATGGTCATCGTCGGCACGGACCGCACCACGCGGCGGGGCGATGTCTGCAACAAGATCGGCACCTATCTGAAGGCGCTGGCCGCCCATGCGAACGACGTTCCCTTCTATGTGGCCTTGCCCTCGCCGACCATTGACTGGACCGTCAGCGACGGCGTCAAGGAGATCCCGATCGAAGAGCGCGGGCAGCGGGAGATCACCCATGTTCAGGGTCTGACGGAGACGGAAGAAATCTCCCAGGTCCAGGTTACCCCGCACGGCACCCCCGGCGGCAACCCGGCTTTCGACGTGACGCCGAACCATCTGGTCACCGGTCTGATCACCGAGCGCGGCGTTTGCGCTGCGACGCCGGAAGGTCTGGAGGGCTTGTTCCCTGATCTTTCACGGATTGCCGAGAGCGCATGACATCCGGCCAGAAGAAACCCGGCCCCACCGAAACCAAGTCCATCCTGCGGGCCCGCCCGCAGGACGAAGGGATCATTGAGGTTGCCTGGTGCTATTACCAGGAAGGCATGAACCAGAACGAGATCGCCGAGCGCCTCGGCCTCTCGCGGGCAACTGTCGTCAACTATCTGTCGGAGGCCCGCCGCCGGGACTATGTGCGCATCACCCTTGACCACACGATCTTCCGGAACCAGGAACTGGCCCGGAAGCTGGTGGACACCTTCGGGCTGAAGGATGCCATCGTGGTGCCCTCGTCTTCCGACGGGCCAGAACGGTCTCTGGACCGGGTCACCCGAGTCGTCGCCGACTGGCTGCCAAGCCTTCTGGAGCCGGGCGACCGGCTGGGCGTTGCCTGGGGCGAGACGATTTACCGGGTGGCGGAAGCAGCACCCCGCCTCTCTTTGAGCGAGCTGACGGTCGTGCAGCTGGTCGGCTCCCGCCCGGCTGCCATGGGCTTTGCGGCGGAGACCAGCTCGGCCACCCTCGCCCGGCGCTATGGCGCCCATTGCATCAACCTGCATGTGCCGCTGCTTCTGTCCGATCCTGATCTCGCCGACCGTCTCAAGCAGGAGCCCGTCATCCGGGAGCAGCTGGAGGCGGTTGCCAATTGCAACAAGACGGTCTTTGCCTGCGGCACCTGCGGCGAGAACAGCCACGTCGTTCACACCGGCCTTCTCGATCATGCGGACATCGCCGCCTGCGCGCAGCAAGGCGCTGTCGGGGTGATCTGCGGACGCCTGATCGACGGCGAAGGCAAGGGTCTCGACCGGGAAATCGAAAGCCGCATGATCGGCGTCACCCTCGACCAGATGCGCAACAAGGACATGGGCCTGCTTGTCGGCTCAGGCCCCGAGCGGGCCAGGCCCATGCTTGCCGCCATCCGCGGCGGCTATGCCACCCATGTCGCCACAAGCTCAGACACTGCCCAAGACATCCTGAAACTCGCGTTGGACCCATGCTGAAAACACCCTACACCGACACACCCGAACTGCGCCAGGCCATCATCGACACCTGTATCGACATGAACCGGCGCGGCATCAACCAGGGCACTTCCGGCAATATCTCCGTGCGCGCATGCGACCGCATGGTGATCACCCCGTCCGGGATCCCTTATGACCGCATGACACCGGACATGCTGGCCTCGATGCCGCTGGAAGGGACCGGCGAATGGGAGGGCCCTTGCAAGCCCTCGACCGAATGGCAGTTTCACATGGCGCTCCTGAAGGCCAAACCGGACATGCATGCCGTCGTCCACGCCCATCCGGTCAATTGCACGGCACTTGCGATGAACCGCGAGGAAATCCCGGCCTGCCACTACATGATCGCCATTTTCGGCGGCAACCGCGTGCCGCTGGCCAATTACTCGCTGTTCGGCAGCAACAGCCTCGCCGATGACGTGACCTCCACCATGAAAGGCTACAGCGGCTGCCTGATGGCCAATCACGGCGCGGTGGTGGTCGGCGAAACCCTCGAAAAAGGCCTGTGGCGGCTGGAAGAACTGGAAGTGCTGGCCAAGGCCTATATTCTCAGCCGGACCATCGGCACGCCGCATATCCTGAGCGATGCCGAAATGAGTGAAGTGATGGGCGCCGTGCAGAACTACGGGATGAAATCGACCTGAGACGCACGGTCCAGACGGACGCAGAAGAGCTGGCTCGGGAAATTTGCACAGCTGGGATAAGTGGAATTTCTGCCTGACTTTGGCTTAGATGCCGGAAACAGGAGAGACGATGACGAGACGACCGCGCCGGAACCATAGCCCGGCTTTCAAGGCAAAGGTGGCACTTGCCGCGATCAGAGGCGAGCAAACGCTGGTGGAGTTGTCCCAGCAGTTCGACGTGCATTCCAATCAGATCAAGCAGTGGAAAGACCAGCTCCTTGAGGGAGCGACGGGCGTTTTCGGTGATGAAGCGAAGGCGGAACCGGCCGGACCGAGCGTCGATGTGAAAACGCTTCACGCCAAGATCGGCGAACTGACGCTGGAGAATGATTTTTTATCCGGTGCGCTCGGCAAGGCGGGATTGCTGGGCGGAAAGAAATGATTGACCGCGAGCACAAGCTGCCGATCGTGAGGCAGGCCAGGCTCCTCGGCTTCAGCCGTAGCAGCGTCTACTATTCGCCGCGTCCTGTTCCGGACGTCGATCTTGCCCTGATGCGCCGGATCGATGAGCTGCATCTCGAGTATCCGTTCGCGGGAAGTCGAATGTTGCAGGGGCTTTTGAAGGGTGAAGGGATCGGGGTCGGGCGGCTGCACGTCGCTACGCTGATGAAGAAGATGGGCATTGAGGCGATTTATCGCCGTCCAAACACCTCAAAACCAGCGCCAGGTCACAAGATTTATCCCTATCTCCTGCGCAAGCTGGCGGTCACCCGTCCCAATCAAGTCTGGGCCATGGACCTGACCTACATCCCCATGGCGCGTGGTTTTGTCTACCTCTGCGCCGTCGTGGACTGGTTCAGCCGAAGGGTTCTGTCGTGGCGATTGTCGATCACGATGGAGGCGGACTTCTGTATCGAAGCGGTCGGGGAAAACCAGACGCGCTACTTCATCATTCCGATAGTCATACGATTGGTGCCAGTTCTCGGGTGGTTTGACTCAAACACTGATCGACCATTCGCTGGGTTTGTGCCGCGTGGCTTTCCGGCGTGATCTGACCCTCACTCCGATCGACCCGACGTGTGTCTTTCCCTGGACCTGTCGATCATCCGGGAACGCCTTGCGGCGAGGCTTTATCTCAAAGGTGCTGCCGTGACCCAAGAAGGGCCTGACCATCCGGTCTCAGGACTGTCCTGTCCCTGCCTCCTTCTGAGTGAAGCTTGTTTACATGCCGCAGGAAAGGAACTTCGGATGGCCGAACACCCAGAAGCGTCTCAGATCGTTGGTGGCGTCGACACCCACAAGGATTTGCATGTAGCGGCTGTCGTTGACCTCCGTGACCAAGTTCTCGGCACCGAGAGCTTTACCACGACACGACACGACACGGATATCGTTTGATGCTGACCTGGATGCGGTCATTCGGCGATTTGCAGCGTATCGGTGTTGAATGCTCTGGCAGCTATGGCGCGGGTTTGTTGCGCTACATGCAAGCGGCCGGCGTCGAAGTGTTGGAAGTGACGGCACCCGACAAACAGGACCGTCGCCGTCGAGGAAAAAATGATGACTTCGATGCACAAAGTGCGGCCCACGCAGCTTTTGCAAAACGACACACCGTGACACCAGGAAGCCGGGATGGAATGGTCGAAAGCCTCCGTGTTCTAAGAGTTTGCAGGAAGACTGCCGTTCAAGCCCGCCGCATTGCCCTGCAAATGATCCAGACGACAATTGTCTGTGCGCCTGACAAATTACGAGACCCACTGCGTCAAATGACGCGTATGCAGTTGATCCGCACGTTGGCAGCTTGGCGGCCTGATCTCACGGCTTATCGCCAGATTGAGGAAGCCTATCGCATCTCTCTCAAATCGCTGGCACGACGTTACCTTGAACTTCATGATGAGATTGCCGATCTGGACGACATGATCGAAGCCATCGTCAAAGACCTGGCTCCAGAGCTGCTGGAACAGCCCGTGATCGGCCTGAACAGTGCTGTGGCTTTCCATTTAATTCTAAGAATAGGGCACCAACGATTTCAGTCGTTTGAGCCAGCACTTAATTTGAGAATGGGCAGTTAATTTGATAACACGGCTTGGCTTTTGTCACTTAATGTGAGAATGACGTTCGCGATGTTTTCCTCGCGAGCCTGCCATGAATGATCGGTTCCCTGACGAGATTGACGAAGCGCTCTGGGATGAAGCTTGCCGACGGGCAGATGCGATCCGTAGCTTCCTGAAGCGCAATCCTGACGGTGCGACCGCCGCAGACGTTTCCCGGCTCGCTGTCGAGATGGATGTCAGCCAGGCGACGGCCTACCGGCTGGTAAAGCTGTTCCGCGCCGGCGGGACCGTTCTGTCTCTGGCCGATCGTAAGCGCGGACGGCCGGAGGGCCATCGTACGCTGGACGAAAAGCGGGAGGAGATCGTTGGCACGACTATCAAAAAGTTCTACCTGAAGCGAACACGACCGACGATCTCGCAGTTGGTGCGGGACGTGCAGACGAACTGCATCTCGGCCGGATTGAAACCACCGCATCGGCGAACGGTCGTCGCTCGCCTTAAGGACATCGACCTGCAGAAGCGCGCAAAGCGGCGCGGCGAACAGACGATCGTCAAGGCGACAACGGCCGTTCCCGGATTGTTCAAAGCCCCTCGTCCCCTGGCAGTGGTCCAGATCGACCATACAAAAGCTGACATCTTCGTCGTTGACGAGGAGACGCGGGAACCTCTCGGCCGACCATGGCTAACTTTAGCGATGGACGTCTGCAGCCGGATGGTGACCGGCTTCTATCTCACGATGGAAGCGCCATCCCGCCTGTCGACCAGCCTGTGTCTGTTACACTCCGTTTTCGACAAATCCGCATGGCTCCGGGAACGCGAGATCACGGAGCCATGGCCCGTCGCTGGTCTGCGGGACATAGTGCATGTTGACAATGGTCCCGACTTCCGCAGCCGGGCCTTCAAGCGAGGATGCGAAGACGCCGGCATTGCGATCGAGTGGCGGCCACCGGGGGAGCCGCATTTCGGCGGTCATATCGAACGCCTGATCGGCACGCAGATGGGGAGGCTGCATCTCTTGCCTGGAACGACCTTCAGCAACCCGCAGGAGCTTGGCGAATACAATTCCAAGCGGCATGCGGCGCTAACGCTTCGGGAACTCGAGCGGTACATCGCTCTCGACATCGTGGGCGCCTATCATCAGTCGATCCACAGCAGCCTTGGCCGGCCGCCCAACGCGGTGTGGCGGGAGCACGAGGGCGAGATTCCTCTTAGGCTGCCACAAGACAGGCTTCGTTTCTGGCTCACCTTTCTGCCCGAGCAGGAGCGAACCTTGCGCCCGACAGGCATTCACCTGTTCGGCTTGCGTTATTGGTCGGCAGCACTCAATACCGACGTCGGTCGTTCGGACCGGCGACTGCTTGTCAAATTTGATCCGCGCGATATGGCGCGCATCTTCGTTCGACGGCCATCCGGGAACTTCGTGGAAGCCCGCTATGCCGATGTGACCCTACCTTCAGTCACTTTGCATGAAGCGATTACGGCACGACGCAGCCTGCTTGCAAAGGGGCGCCGTGAAGCAGATACCCGCGCCATCGTCCGTACTGCGATCGCACAACGTGAGCTCGTCGAGGCGGCAACCAAAAAAACGGCAGCAGCACGACGCAGTAAGGCCTCCTCTTCGAAATCGAAGGTGGATGATGGCGGATGGGGCTCGCTCCGCGGTGTCGACTCCAGCAAACCTGTACCCTTTGTTGAGGATACGGATTGAGCTGGAGTGAAAATGAACGATGAAGTCTCCCACCTGACCGTCAGGGCTGCGGCGCTGCTTGCCGAAACGGACGAACGGCGCATTCGTGCGATACGATCACGCCGATGGGTGCTCTACCCACGCGCTAAACAGGCGTTGGGCCGGCTGAGTGCGCTCCTCGACCACCCACGCGGCACGCGCATGCCCTCTGTCGCGATTTACGGCGACAGCGGCATGGGCAAGACCATGATCATGAAGCGCTTCCGGGACGAGCATCCATCGATGCTTCAATCCGCTAACGGGCACGTTGAAGACACCAGTCCTGGCCATGGAAATGACCAGCCGTCCCGGTGAACGACGGTTCTACGCCAAACTCCTAACCCTGCTCGGCGCACCTCAGCGACCACGCGCCGATATCGCCCAAATGGAACAGGCTGCGTTGCGGATCATGGAGGCGATCGGCGTACAGGTGCTTGTCATCGACGAGGTACACAACATCCTCGCCGGATCCTATCGTGAGCAACGCATCGTCTTGAACACGCTCCGCTTCCTCAGCAATCGACTCCAGATCTCGCTGGTCTGCTTCGGCGTCAATGAGGCGCGCGAGGCCATCAGTGGCGACGTTCAGCTTGCACGCCGTTTCCAGCAGTTCACGTTGAGCCGATGGGCGGCCAACGACCAGTTCGAAACCCTGGTCGTATCCATCCTGCGTAATACGCCTCTGCGCAAACCCTCTGTGCTGACGGCGAAATCACTGCGACGGATTCTTCAGATCACCGAGGGTATCACCGCAAATATCTTTTACATGATCAACAGCCTCGCGATCGATGCCGTCGAGAATGGCCATGAGCGCATTACAGACGAAGCCATCGAAAGTTGGGAACCAGAGTTCGATACCGAAGCGGCCTACGCATGATGCACGTCGTAGCGACACGGCGGCTGCCGGTGATATTGCCATCCGTCACCGACGAGCTTCTGTCCTCCTGGACCGGCCGGCACGCCAGCTTCTATGAGGTCTCTCCGCTGATCACGCTGCGGCACTGCATTCCAGAAATCCGTTCCCTACGTAGCGCAGATCTCGATCTAACTAATGATCAGGAGATCCGCCTGGCCAACATGTTCGCCACGAAGCCGCCCGCGATACGTCAAATGACCTTTACAGATATTGCGCAAGCATCGCGTCGGCTCATCGCAGCACGACCAACGCAGGTTTGCGTGAACTGCAGCGCGGGTCTGGAACCGGTGCCCGTCCTGCGAGGCCAACTGCAGGGCTGGCGCATTACGTGCCCATTGTGCGGAAACCAATTCCGGGATGTTGATGATCACGAACGAGCCTCCCTTTTCCGGCAATATCTAGACACTGCTCTTCATGGAGAGAAGCTGCTCGATGATGAAGCCCGGCGTGGCGTCAAGACTTGGGCGTCGCCGGCTGGGATTGTGCATCTGCTGCTCATGCGCAGAATAGAGTTGCCTTTCCCGGCCGAGGAAGAACTGTGGCGATTTAGAGTGCTGGGAAAAATCATCCCGGAACTCGATCACGTACTTGCCGAAAGTTGCACCAGCTTCCCAACGCCCCAGAATCCAGTCTTGCCACTACATCTGCGAGCTGCCCTTCTGGCCGGTGTTGCAATGGTGCATTCCAGCGGAGTTGAAATGCTTCACATGCTGCCGCGGTCCACCTTGGGCTTGCACCGGCGACGCTTCGACCGGGAAGCTATGCCGTTCTTTGTCAGCGCCTCCCGAATGAAACACTCTACCCAAATGCAGTTAATCTGAGAATCAAAGCGCTGCGTTCTCATAATTAACTGCCCAAACATGCCAAAACTGCCGCATTCTTGCATTTAACTGCCAAACGACACTAGGGATTGCGGCCCTTCGATGGCCGCATGAGCCAGGGCACCGGCTCCACCGATGTCGGCGATGTCAGCTGGATCGTACCTACGGTCGAGTGCGCCACCGCGACCTGGGCTGCCGGCACCCCCAGCCATAGCTGGCAGGTCGTGGCCCAGGGGTGCAGTCCGGCCGCCCACAGGGCTATGCTGCGGGCCGCAGTCACCATGGCAGGGACAGCGCTGGAACTGATCGCGCATCCCGCGCTGCTGGAGAAGGCTCTTGAGGAGCATAGGCAGCGCCGCGACGGGAGGCCCTATATCTCGCTGATCGAAACTGCTGCGCCGGATCTTGGCCCGACGCCAAATGACATTTAGGGGATAAGCCTCAGTATGTCGGGATTTCCCCTCATCCAGCGGAGCAAATCATGAATTTTGACGAGATTATCGACCGCCGCGGCACCCATTGCTCCAAATGGGACATGATGGAGCCGCTCTACGGATTGTCCGCAAACGATGGCTTGCCGATGTGGGTCGCGGACATGGACTTCCGTCCTCCGGCGGTGGTGCAGCTCGCAGTGGAACGTATGGCTCGGCACGGAATCTACGGCTATTTCGGCGACGACCGTGCCTACAAGAATGCCATCTGCTGGTGGATGATGAACAGGCAAGGCTGGGAACTGGATCCGGCATCGATCTTCACCACGCACGGTCTCGTCAACGGAACGGCTCTTTGTATCGATACCTGGACGCAGCCGGGCGACGCCGTCGTGCTGATGACGCCGGTCTACCATGCCTTTGCCCGAGTGGTGCGTGCTGCCGGGCGGGAAATCCGCGAGCTTCCGCTGGCGCAGGAAGACGGCCGCTATCGGATGGATTTCGACAACTGGCATGATCGCATGACCGGCCGGGAGAAGTTGCTGCTTCTGTGCTCACCGCATAATCCGGGCGGGCGGGTGTGGACAGCCGAAGAACTGCGCGGCGTGGCCGATTTCGCCGAGCGTCACGGTCTGATTGTCGTGTCGGACGAAATCCACGCGGATCTGGTCTTTCCCGGCTACCGGCACATTCCCATGGCCATCGCTGCCCCCGATATCAGCACTCGTCTTGTCATGATGACCGCTGCAACCAAGACCTTCAACATTGCGGGTGCGCATGTCGGCAATGTCATCATTCCTGACCAAAAACTGCGGGAGGACTTCGCCAAGCGTCACGCCGCCATGGGCACGTCGCCCAATTCATTCGGGATCGAGATGGTGACCGCAGCCTATTCGCCAGAAGGCGCGGAATGGGTCGACGCGCTTATGCAATATCTCGATGGCAACCGGAAGGCATTCGACGCCGGTATTGCCCGCATTCCAGGGCTTCTCTCCATGCCGCTCGAAGCGACCTATCTGGCATGGGTGGATGGGTCGGATGCCTGCTCGAGCGGTGAGGAGTTTGTCCGCCGGGTACAACAGAATGCCCGCATCGCCGTAAACCACGGGCCGACGTTTGGAACGGGCGGCGAAAACTTCCTACGCTTCAATTTCGCCTGCCCCCGGCCGATGGTCGAGGAGGCGGTCAAACGCCTGCGCGCGGCATTTGCCGATCTTCAGTAACTGCCTAGAGCGTTTCATGTTTTGACGGCCACCACGCGGAAAGAGCTATCGCGGCAATTTACCGCCGCGATAGCGGTGTTCCAACTCTCACCAAGTTAGCATTGCCTCAGTTTACTGCCGTCGGGCTGATCTCGCCGGTGTTAATGAGAAGCTCCTGTGACATGGCGCTATCGAGGCCAGCCGCTTCCACCTCCATCGACACTCGCAGTCCAATTGTCTTCTCGATCAACAGCGTCACGAGCAAAGCGAAGATGCCGGTACCCGCCACAATAACGACCACGCCCAGAAGCTGTGTCGAAAGGGAAACTGACGCGTGCTGGAAAGCGTACGCACATTCCTTGATGCCGGAAAAACCATCTTGCGGCACGCCGCGCCCGACGATGCCGACTGCCATAACGCTGAAGATCGAAGAACTGAGTGCGAGAGGTGCGACCTTTGGCTCGTCGATTTTCAGCATATCCATCAGGGATTCACCGCCCTTGAGGGCAAATGGTCCAAACAGCGACAACAGGAAAGCCTGCCAAGGCATCACGACATTGAACAGTGCCGACCATGCACTAACATTCCAAACGGATCACCCCATGGGGGCAGGCCAGGGAAGCGCGTATCGTTGAACGCGCTTTGGTATCGGCCCGGGCGCGTTGACAGAAGCCATGGAACTGCCCGCCCGGAATCTACAAGGTCAGACCGCTTGACAGTAGAGAACGAGGGGCTTTCCTTGCCAGCTGGTTTTTTTTGCAAAAGAGCCTTTTCCGGGCCGCTAGAAGTGGATTTCGCGCATATGCTCGGGCATCCAGGTTGCTATATCCGGGAAGAAGATCAGCACGAAGACCATCAGCACCATGATAAGGAACATGGGAAACGCGGCGCGCGCGATGAAGCTCATCTGATGGCCCGTCATCCCCTGCATGACGAAGAGGTTGAAGCCCACCGGCGGCGTAATTTGTGCCATTTCAACAACCACCACAATGAAGATGCCAAACCAGAGCACGTCGATGCCGGCCTGCCGGATCATCGGCTCCACCACGCCCATGGTCAGAACAACAGAGGATATCCCATCGAGGAAACAGCCAAGAACCACGTAGAACACCAGCAAGGCCATCAGAAGTTCAAACCGGGTCAGACCGAAGGAATTGATCCATTCCGCCAAAATGCGGGGCAACCCGGTAAAGCCCATCGACAAGGACAGGAAGGCCGCGCCCGCAAGGATGAGGCCGATCATGGCTGAAGTGCGGGTGGCTCCCAGCAGACTTTCCCTAAACGAAACCCAGGTCAGCGAGCCCTGCAGGACGGCGAGCAGCAGAGATCCCACCACCCCGAAGGCCGCGGCCTCGGTGGCTGTTGCCAATCCCAGATACATCGAGCCGATCACAACCAGGATGAGACTGACCACCGGGATCAGAAATCGTGAATTCTTGAGCTTTTCGACGAAGGACATCTCGGGCTCTGCGTCAGGTGCGTAGGTCTTGGAGACCTTCGACATGACCGCGATGTAGATCATGAAAAAAGACGCGAGGATGATACCTGGCACAATGCCGGCCATGAAAAGCTTGGTGATGGATTCGTTGATCGTCACGCCATAGACGATCAACGTCAGCGACGGTGGGATCATCAAACCCAAGGTGGCCGCGCCCGCCAGGGTACCGATTACCAGTTCCTCCGGGTAATTGCGGCGGCGCAGTTCCGGCACAGACATCTTTCCGACTGTCATCAGGGTCGCGGCCGATGAACCGGAGACGGCAGCGAAGACGGTGCAGCCGACGACATTCGTGTGAAGAAGCCTGCCCGGCAGCTTTGCCATCCACGGAGAGAGGCCCTTGAACATGTCTTCGGAGAGACGCGTTCGAAACAGGATTTCACCCATCCAGATAAAAAGGGGCAGCGCTGTCAGCGTCCAGGACGAAGACGAACGCCATATGGTCGTCATCATCGCATCGCCAACGGGCCTGCTGGTAAAAAGTTCCATGCCCACCCAGGCGACGCCGAGCAGGGAAAGCCCGACCCAGACGCCGGAACCCAGGAGCAGAAACAGGATGAAAAGAAAAATTATGATGGGAGCGAGTTCAGCAGTCATTGTTCTATTCCGTGAGTCCCGCTTCGCCACCTTCATCGATATTGTCCCGTCCCGTGAACAGCATGGTCAGGAGGTTGTCGATAAAGCAAACGGCGAGGATGATGGCGCCTGCGGCGACCGGAATTTGCACATACCAAAGGGGTGTGGCGTCGAGACCCTGGCTGAGGTCATTGAATTTTCTGGACCAGTAAACCAGCTTGAAGGAGTACCAGGCGACGTATGAAGAGGCGATCGCACCAATCACAAGGCACCAGATTTCTCCAAGAAACCGTTGTTTACCCAATACTGCGAGAAAAATGCCGACGCGGATATGCGCCCCGCTGTTCAGCGTATAGGCAAAGGCCAGGAATGTTGATGCCGCCATGAGATAGCCGGCGTATTGCGTGCCGCCCGGAAACGTCAGCCCGGTCCAGCGCGCCACCATCTGCGCCACGATGACCAGCAGGAGACAAAACAGGCAGACAGCGGCCAGATATCCGGCAGAAAGATAAAGACGGTCCAGCGCATTGCCGACCGGATGCTTGCGAAATGATGCGCTCATAATGATCCTCAGACAAAATGAAAATCATCCCGGCACCCTTCAAGGCACCGGGATGCATCTATTGCGGGATCACTGGGCTTGCTTGTAAGCCTCGACGATCTTCTTACCCTGATCGCCAGCCTTTTCCAGCCAATCGGCGGTCATCTTTTCACCGAGACCTTCCAGATCCGACTTGAGCTGGTCAGACGGCGGCGCAACCTTCATGCCGTTGTCGGCCAGTGTCTTGAGATATTTGGCGGTCAGGTTCTTGGCCATGTTTTCGCCGTTCACCGATGCTTGCTCGCCGCAATCCATGATCGCCTTCTTCGTGTCATCGTTCAGGGCGTCATAGGCGTCCTTGTTGATGAAGACCACGTCACGCGGCAGCCATGCCTGCACGTCGTAAAAATTGGTCAGGCTTTCCCAGACCTTGGAGTCGACGCCCGTTGAGCCGGAAGAAATGAAACTCTCCACCACGCCCGTTGCCAATGCCTGGCTGAGGTCGGCCGCTTCAATCTGCACCGGCTGCATGCCAGCCAGCGATGCGATCCGCGCGGTTGCGGCATTGTAGGCGCGGAATTTCAGCCCCTTGAGGTCAGCAACGGAGTTCAGTTCCTTGTTGGCGTAAATTCCCTGGGGCGGCCAGGCGACTGAATAGACATAGACGAGGTTCTGATCTTCGAGGGCAGTCTTGATATCCGGAAGAGCCGTGCTCCAGAGTTTGTCGGATGCGTCGAAAGAGGTTGCCAGGAAAGGAATAGAGTCGACACCGAAGAGCGGGTTTTCATTCGCGTGAGCGGACATGAGGCGTTCTCCAATTGCCACAAGGCCCTTCTGAACCGCGCCCTTGATGTCGTTGCCTGCGAAGAGCGAGCCGCCCGGATGGGTCGTTATCGTCAGGCTGCCTTTGGTCGCTTCGCCAACGCACTTGGCGAAATTGGCGCCGTTCTCTGAATGATAGTTGCTGGCAGGATACGCCATCGGCATGTCCCAGCTTTCCGCATGCGCCTGAACAGCCGCCAGTGCGAAGAATGAAACTCCGAGAAGTCCTGTTTTCTTGATCATGTTACTGTTCCCACTAGCTTTGTTGGTATTGTTTTCGCAGGCTAGAGCTTAGCCATTTTTTTATAAACGGGTATCGGCGTTTTTGCCGGGATTCCGGCAAAAACCGTCAAAGTGACGGCGTCAGCCATCAAACTGAAATTTCTTCCTCAATTGGCCGTCAATTTCCAGCTGTTTGCGGCGCACCGATACTGCTACCCGTCAATATGTAACCAAGCACAGCAAATGCCAGCAAGAGACCTCGACCCCAATGATGACTGCGCGTTTGGAACCATTTATCGGAATTCTGGCACTGGATACGACGTTCCCCAGGATCAAGGGCGACGTGGGCTGTCCGGACAGCTACCCCTTTGCCTCAAAAGTCGTGATCATTGATGGCGCTGACAGCCCGGCAATCGTCCGCGACGGTGAGCCGGATGGCGCACTGCTCGAGCGCTTCATTGAGGCAGCGGTTGATCTAGAAAAGAGTGGTGCAAGCGCGATTGTCTCCACTTGCGGCTTTCTGGTGAGTTCACAAAAGAAAATTGCAGCCGCCGTGAAAATTCCGGTCATGCTTTCAAGCCTGACACTCTATCCAGTCATCGCCGCCACTTGTCCGGGAAAGATCGGCATTCTCACAGCCTCACGGCAGGCCCTCGGGCCGAATGCGCTTGCTGCTGCAGGAATCGCGCCGGAACGGGTGGCGATCGCCGGCATGGATGGCGAACCGGTCTTCACCCAGACATTCCTGGCGACCAAGGAAAAGCAGAACCGGACCTTTGAGCGCGAGGCCATGGAGGCGGCTGTCTGCAACACCGCCCGCGCACTGTGCAAAAGCGAGCCTAGTCTTTCCGCCATTCTTCTCGAATGCGGCAATCTGCCTCCCTACGCGGACGCAATCCGCAAGGCGACCGGGCTTCCCGTCTTTCATCTGCTGGATGCGGCAGCACTTATGCTGGCGGCAAACAACATAGATTGAGGATGAGGCCGGCCGCTCGCCTCCGGTTTGATAATGGATCCGGGCAGGTCAAAGCTCTTGTGCCGGCGGCGCGCGCCGCTGGATCCGGCCATTTTCACGATGCCGCGAAGGAAGTAAGCGCTCCAGCAAACCGGCACCCTCCAACGCCGTTTCAAGGCGTTGGAGGGTGTGATCCTTGGCCCCAGCGGGCCCGCTGCCTTCGCTCAGGCAGCTTCGTCGAGGCTTGCCAGATGTGCCTGCCCGAGCGCCGTCAGCGCCGCCACCAGGCTGCCGGTTTGTGTTTTCGAGTATAGGCCGGTTTCACTCGCGACCTTTGCACCAAGCGCCTCTTCAAAAGCCGTCTGGTTGGCTTTTCCCGAATAGTTGGACTGCGCGTCAGAACCGAGGTTCGACTGGAAGATGCCCGCGGCGGAAACCGGCAGGAAGTCTTCATAAACCTGCGGATCAGCGATGAGCGCACCTGACTTGATGAGCTCTTCCAGGTTCGCCGACGTCCCGTCAAAGGTTGCCCCCGGAGCTGCACGGTAGCGGAAGAACGCCAGTTTTTCGCGGCGAAGCGTATCGAAGCTGTCCGGGAATGCTTCGAACTGCTTTTTGAGTTCTTCCTCGTAGGAAGAAGCGCCATCCCCCTTGCTGCCGACAGCAACGGCCTGACGGGTTTTGCCAAGCAGTTCGTCGTAAAGAGCCCGGCCCTTTGGCGTCAAAGCGATCCCGCGTTGTTCGATTTCACCGAAACGCGCGGTATGCGTGCCTTCGCTGCTGCCAGCTTCTCCGGTAAAATTGATCTTTTCTTCCAGAGCCTTGAACGACGTCTGGCGCAGCAGGATCTCAGCCTGGCGGCAAGGAGGACCTTCAATCACCGCCTTGGGCGTAATGCCGCGCTCCGGCATGCCCTTTTGAACCGCGTCGATATCAAGCGTGCGCGGCGTCAGGTGGTTGATATGCGGGCCGCGGAAGCTCACGACATCGGCAATCAACCGGTGCGCGTCATGCAGCTTCTTGTAAGTTCCGGCTGAAACAGTTGCTTCTGAGTGCCAGCGGAATGTCTCCAGCGCCTCGGTAACGAACTCTTTTGCTTCGGCTTCGGTCAAGCCGCCGTTTTTCTCTGCGGTTGCGATCAACTCAAGCGCACGATCCGTCACGATCTTGCGCCGGGCAAGAATACGACCGGCTTCTTCGGCCAGCCCGCGGTCCTCCAGCAGCTCGAGACGGATCAGAGAGGTGAAGACCCGGAAGGGATTGCGCGACAGCGCCGCCTCGTCCACCGGGCGGAAGGCCGTCGAATGAACAGGCAGTCCGGCAACTGAAAGATCATAATAGCCAACCGGGAACATGCCCATCACGGCAAACATGCGGCGGATATCGAACAGTTCTTGTGCGGTGCCAAGCCGGATTGCGCCGTGGCGTTCAACGTCGAGGCGCTCGAGTTCGCCTGCAGCTTCCAGCCGGGCCTTCAACGCCGGGTCGGCTGCAAGAACCGCTTCGTTGACGTCGCGAACCAGATCGATAAGCGTTCCGTATTGCGGCACTTCCGTCCGGTACATTTCCGACATGGCGTTGGAAAAGAGCGTGCGGATACTGTCGGAGTGAATTACGTCTGACATGGTTTTCGTCTCGGTGATGTTTCTCAGAAGTCGAACTTCACGCCCTGAGCAAGCGGCAGCTCAGAAGAATAGTTGACGGTAGAGGTCTGGCGGCGCATGTAGCCCTTCCAGGCATCCGAGCCGCTTTCGCGTCCGCCGCCGGTTTCCTTTTCGCCGCCGAATGCGCCGCCGATTTCAGCACCGGACGGACCGATGTTGACGTTGGCGATGCCACAATCGGAGCCGGTGGCCGACAGGAAGGTTTCCGCCTCACGCACGTTCAGTGTGAAGATGCAGGAGGAGAGCCCCTGCGGAACGCCGTTCTGGACGCCGATGGCCTCTTCCAGCGTGTCATAGCCGAGCACATAGAGGATCGGCGCGAAGGTTTCCTCGCGAACAGTGTCAGTCTGCTCCGGCATTTCGACGAGTGCTGGCTCCACATAGGCGCCGCCCTGCGGGACGTTTGACGTGACAATGTGTCCGCCATGCACCTTACCGCCCTCGGCTTTGGCTTTTCCGATCTGCGCCAGCATGCGCTCACGTGAGCCTTGGTCGATCAGCGGACCGATCAGCGTCGTTGCCTGACGCGGATCACCGATCGGAAGCGAGGCGTAGGCTTTGGTCAGGCGGCTCACAAGCTCTTCGCGGATCGAGTTGTGGGCGATCAGGCGGCGAAGGGTGGTGCAGCGCTGGCCGGCTGTGCCGACAGCGGAGAAGACAATGGCACGGACGGCCATGTCGAGATCGGCAGACGGTGCCACGATCATCGCGTTGTTGCCGCCAAGCTCAAGGATCGGACGGCCCCAGCGGGCCTGAACCTTCGGACCGACAATCGAACCCATGCGGGTGGAACCGGTGGCCGAAATAATCGGAACATCCTTCGAAGCCACCAGCGCTTCGCCGAGGCCGGCGCCGCCGATGACCAGCTGGGCAAGACCCTCCGGAGCGTCAGAACCGAAACGCTCGATTGCCCGCGCCAGGATCTTCATGCTGGCGATTGCCGTCAGCGGCGTCTTTTCGGACGGCTTCCAGATCACGGGATCACCACAAACCAATGCAAGCGCTGTGTTCCAGCACCAGACAGCGACCGGGAAGTTGAACGCGGAGATGATCCCGCAAGGCCCCATGGGATGCCAGGTTTCGGTCATCTTGTGGCCGGGGCGCTCCGATGCGATCGTCAGGCCATAAAGCTGGCGCGACAGACCGACTGCGAAGTCGCAGATGTCGATCATTTCCTGCACTTCGCCGAGGCCTTCAGAGGTGATCTTACCCGCTTCCAGCGTCACGAGCGCGCCGAGTTCGGCCTTGGAAGTGCGCAGCTCCTCGCCAAGAAGACGCACCAGTTCGCCGCGGCGTGGAGCCGGAACCTTGCGCCATGCCTTGAACGCTTCCTGGGACTTGGCAATGATGGCCGGCATATCGGCCGCCGGAGTTTCCATGATCCTGGCAATTTCCGTCCCGTCGATCGGGCTGAAAACGGGAAGCGTGCCGCCACTCAGTTCCTGTCCGGTGAAACCGGCTGCGGTCAGAATGTCGTTATGGCTCATGGTTTGTCTCCTTCGAGATCAGCTGTTGATGCGAGCGGTCACAGCTGCGGACATGCGGGCAAGACCAGCGTCGAGTTCAGGGTCGGAATAGGCGAAGGACAGCCGGGCGTGACCCGGTAATCCAAAGGCGCGGCCTGGCACGATGGCGATACCCGCCTTGTCGAGAAGCCAGCCGCAGAAATCGGCGTCGGAGGCAAAGCCGCCAGCCTTCAGCACGCCTTCCACATTCGGGAAAGCGTAGAACGCGCCGTCGGGAACAGGGCAGTCAATGCCGGGAATGGCGTTGAGCGCGCGGACAACCTTATCCCGCCGGGCGCGCATGGCGCTGCGGCGCTCATCCAGCAGTGCCTGGCCGCCCGTCAGGGCCGCAAGAGTGGCAGCCTGGGCAATCGAGCATGCGCCGGAAGTGATCTGACCCTGGACGGTACCCATTGCCTTGATCAGCTCGGCAGGGCCAACCCCCCAGCCGATGCGCCAGCCCGTCATGGAATAGGCCTTGGAAACGCCGTTGACGATCAAGGTGCGCTCAGCGAGTTCCGGCGCACAGGCCTTGAAGGAATGAAAAGGCACGAAATTCAAATGCTCGTAGATCTCGTCCGCGAGGATCCAGATGTGGGGATGGCGAGCCAGAACGTCTGCCAGGGCGCGGATCTCCTCCGGGCTGTAAATCGCGCCGGAAGGATTGGAGGGGGAATTGAGCATCAGCCAGCGCGTGCGCGGCGTGATATTGGCCTCCAGTGCCGCCGGGGACAGCTTGAAGCCTTCCGCCATCGGACAGGCAACAACGACAGGGGAGCCTTCCGCCATCGAGACGATGTCCGAGTAGCTGGTCCAGTAAGGCGCCGGCATGATCACTTCGTCGCCCGGCTCCAGCGTGGCCAGCATGGCATTCGCCAAGACCTGCTTGGCACCAGTCGAGACAATCACCTCCTTGGCGGTGACATCGTTGATGGCAGCGATAGCAGCGCGGAGTTCGGCGGTTCCGAGCGTTGCCGGATACCGCGTTTTCCCGGCCAGCGCTGCCGCATGAGCAGCTTCAACGACATGGAGCGGCGTTGGGAAATCCGGCTCCCCGGTCGCGAATGAAATCACATCGCGGCCTTCCGCACGCAGCACCGCGGCCCGTTCTGCGAGCTGAACGATTTCCGATATTTCAAGCGATGCGATGCGGGACGCGCGCTTGAAACCGGCCGTTCCCGCCCCGGCTTCAGTTCGAAGCATAGCGCGCTCCGTTTTCCGTCTTGAGGAACGCATCCAGCGGAATGTCTTCCTGCTTCAGGAAGCCCTTGCCCGGCAGTGCTCCATCGCGAACCATTTCGATCACAGCAGCAACAGACGAAGCCGTCGTCCAGGCAATGGCCGTTCTGTGCTTGCCACCGATTACTATCGGCTTGAGGCCGCGCACGAATTCACGGCGTTGAAGACGTCCGTCTACACGCCCCTCCGCAGCCACGTGGATATAGACGATGTCATCGCTTACGGGCGGCTTGGCGTTGACCAGAATTTCACCCGCTTCCTTGCGGCGCTCGCGCATGAGCAGTTCATGGAAGAAGAAGTTCATCAGTTTGACGTGACCTGGATAGCGCATGGTCTTGTAGTCCATGTCCGGCACGCGGCCCTTGTAGGTTTCGCACATGGTGCCGAGGCCGCCAGAGGTGGTGAAGGCCTCCAGTTCAATGCCGCCAATGACGATCCTCTCGACCCACTCCATAGGCGAAACCCACTTGATTTCGCCGTTCTCGAGCACTTCGCAGTCGTTGAGATATTCATTCACCACGCCTTCCGGCGACCAGTTGAAGGAATAGCCCATCAGTCCGCTGGGATGCTGCGGCAGGGCACCGACCCGCATGCGGCAGGATCGGCAGTCATCGAATTGTTCAATCAGGTTCGCACCAACGATGCCGACGAAGCCGGGGGCCAGACCGCATTGCGGCGCCATCAGCCCTTTTGAGGTCTTGGCCATCTCCATGATCGCCTTGGTGGTGGGCACGTCCTCGGTCAGGTCGAAATAGTGAAGCCCGAGAGAGTGCGCGACTTTGGCGACATCGGTGTTCAGGAAATACGGCAGGCAGGACAGAACCGCATCAAAGCCGGTAAGCGCCTTTTCCAGCTCGACTTTGTCGCTGACATCAAGCTGGCCGGTGCCGAAGGGCAGACCGGCCTTGGCCGGTGCCGCATCAAAACCCATCACCTCAAATCCGCTTTCCATCAGAAGCTCGGCGGCAAGTGCGCCGACCTTTCCAAGACCAAGTACAGCAACCTTTTTCATAATCACCTCGAAACCTTGACTGAGCTTATGGTAGCCACTTCACACATGAATAAAATGCCATGTTTAGGCATTTTTGAATGATGAAAAGTAATGAATTAGACACCGGCTGGTGGCCCTTTCACAGCTTCCGCTGCTCCGCTGCTCCGCTGTTTCGAGGCCGCGGCCAAGTACGGGAGCTTTGCGGCTGCAGCCGATGAGCTTGGTCTTATTCAGGAGCGGTCAGCCGGCAGCCGAAGGAGCTGGAAGAGCAGATTGGCATCGCGCTCTTCCGCAGGGAGGGCCGGACCATCGTCCATGCGGTTGCGGCGGGCAGTTCCACGCAGTTGCTGTCAATCGCGGTCCTGCCGGCCTATCTGATCGAGCAAGAACTGCAGTCCGGCGCCCTGATCCAGGTGCCGGCGCTGGCAGAGCCTCTGGCAGTTCAGTTTTCCGCCTGGATCCGCAAACAGGTCAGCCGCCCGGCAAGGCACCAACCGCATCCGGTTTCACGAGACAAGTTGAAGCCTTGGCGCCATGCGCGTGGCTGAAATCATGGCATTTCTGGCGAACTTGCTGGCCAGTACAATCATTGTATCAACCGTCATGATGCCCGGAATCACAGCGACTTCCTCAACCAGCGCATCGAGATCTTCCGAGCACGGGGTGCGCACTGTGCACATCAGATTGTAATTGCCGCTGACGGTTACGCATTCTTGAATTTCGGGGTAAGATTCGAGCGCTGAAACGATCCGGCTGCAATGCGCGCGATTGCACGTGATAAACAGCAAGGTGCGCGTTTCCTGGATATCCAGCTCGGGCCTGACGATCGCCGAATACCCCATAATCACGCCTTCGCGCTCCAGCCGGGCGATCCGCTCATTCACGGTTGACCTCGCCACGCCCAGCTTGCGGGCAAGTTCGGAGGTCGAAATTCTGGCATCTTCCTCAAGAGCTGCGATCAGGTTGCGGTCTATCGCGTCCCGTTTACGAGTATACATGGTCTGAACCCCTCATGATTTTTATCGTTTACACTGCCAAGGAGTTATCCTGACAAAAACCATGGATTTTGCATTCTATCATGAATAATACTCATACTCATGAGACGCTTTCTTCCTTCTCTCACTGCCCTGACCGCGTTTGAGGCGGCTGCAACCTACCTGAATTTCACCCGCGCCGGTGAAGATATCGGACTGACGCAAAGCGGCGTCAGCCGTCAGGTCAGCAATCTGGAAAACATGCTTGGCGTGCGCCTTTTTGAACGTATTGGCCCACGTCTCCTGCTGACGGATGCCGGGCGTAACTATCTGGAGTCGATATCGAAACTTCTCGATGGCCTGGAGGAGGCCTCCATTGATACGGTACGCGGCTCCAAATTGCAGGACGCGACACGGATCGGCGTGCAGGACAGCTTTGCCAGCCAATGGCTGGTACCCCGCATGGCCGGGTTCATGAAGCGTTTTCCTGACACGCAGTTCAACATGGTGCCAACCACGGACAATCCGAATTTCTCAGAAAACCATATCGATGTTGCCGTATTGCGTGGCCGCGGTGCCTGGACGGACGCGCATGCCTACAAGCTTTTTGAAGAATTGATGGTGGTTGTCGCGGCCCCCTCGCTGATACCGGCGACAGAAAGGCTGGAACCGCAAGCCTACAACAGGTTCCAGAAAATTCAGAATGCCCGACGGCCGGACAGTTGGCTGCGCTGGCTGGAAGCGATGGAGTTGCCACATGAAGGACCGATATTCGGACCGCGCTTTGCCCAGACAACGATGGTCATCAAGGCTGCCGTTTCCGGTCTGGGTGTGGCAATCGTTCCCATGGTCATGGTGGAGGATCTGTTGCGGGACGGCCAATTGCATTGCCCGTTCGGCGACCCGGTCCCAAGCGGTTACAGCTATTTCGTCGTCTATCCGATGAACAAAGGCATTTCGAAACGCGTTATGGATTTCCGCGACTGGATGATCGCCGAAACCAAACGCTTGCGTCCGAAACCGGCATCCTAAGTCCGGATTAGCCCGCTATGCGGGAGATGAAACGTTCGGGTTTGAACGGAGCTGCATCGATAGGCGGCGTATTGCCTTCCATGAGGTCAGCGAGCACAAGCGCTGTACCGGGACCGGTCGCAAAACCGATATGCTGGTGGCCGAAGGCAAAATAGGTATTCCGGCTGGATGGGGCCAAGCCGATGACCGGGCGGCTGTCCGGAAAGGTCGGGCGGCGGCCTAACCACGCCTCATCCTCAACCTGTTCGCCAAGGTAAATGGCTTCACGCGCCGCCTTTTCCGCCTGCTTCAACTGCCTGTCGGACCTGGGGGCGTCGCAGTCTGCAAGCTCAACCCCTGTTGTCAGGCGCAGACCTTGCGTCATTGGCGCAAGAACGTACCCCCCGCCCGTGTCGTAGACCGGCCGCGTCAGGCGTTTCTCGTTGGAACGGGTATCGCCCGAAAAATGCATGTGATAGCCGCGCTCATAGGCCATCATGACATCGTAGCCTGATTTTTTCAGGAAATTGCGTGCCCACGGTCCCAGGCAAACCACCAGCTTGTCTGCCTGCAGTCTTTCGCCCGAATTCAAGAGGACTTCAGCGCCAGTGCCGTCTTCGAATAGTCTCTCGGCGGCCGACTGCAGGAACACACCCCCTAATTCAGCAAATCTGCGGGCATATCCGGTGACGATCGCGCCGGGATCATTTACCGAATAGCTGCCCTTGATCCAAAGCGCATGCTGGAAAATCGGCATCAGCGCGGGTTCCAGCTGGGAAAGCTCCGGCGCGCTTAATTCGCTAACAGACACTTCATGTGCGTCAAGCGTTTGCCGCAAAAGGGCTGTCCGGTCAAAACTCTTCTGGTCCCGGTAGAGAAAGAACCAGCCATGATCGGAAAGGCGCTCGCGCATACCCGTCTCATCGAGAAGCCGCAAATGCCTTTCGATGGAAAGCCTGATCAGGGAATCAAGCGCGCGGGTTGTCTTGCGGAATACGCTTTGTCTTGAGGAAAGAATGAAGCGCATGGCCCAATTCAGATTGGACGCCAGGAACCACGGATCATAACGCAAGCCCGTTCGCTGATTTCCAATCAGGCCGGGAAGTTGCGAAAGCAGCGCCGGGTTGTTGATCGGCATGAGTGACGAACGGGCCAGAACACCGGCATTGCCGTATGACGTCTCCCGGCCGGGCTCGTTTTTATCGAGCAGCGTCACCTTCGCCCCGCGCTTCAAGAGCTCAAGTGCGGTGCTGACACCCACCATGCCAGCGCCCACAACGATGATCGTTTTACCCGTGACGCCCATGGGCTTTCAGTCTTTCTGTTGCTTTCGCCGAGCTGTGTTAAGTCTTGGCGGCGCGTCTTGCGCCGCCAGCCGGATTTCAATTCAGAGATACGTGATCTCGGCCGCCTCGAGGCTCAGGGGATCGCGCCCGCGTTTCGTCAGCCACGAATAGACCGGCGGCACGCGATCGGCAATTGACTCGACATGAACGTCGATCAAGCAAGGGCCCTTTTCATGGGCGAAGGCTTCAGCAAGCGCATGATCGAACTCGTCCGCAGTCTTTGCAGTCCACGCCTTGAGATCGAAAGCCTCTGCGATGGCCTGACCGCGCGGCGGCATGAAATCGACACCGAAGCATTGGTTGTGCCCCTGGAGCCGGTGCAGTCCCTTGATCCAGCCGAAATGACCATTGTTGAAGAGAATCAGGATCGCCGGAATTTTGAGGCGCACCAATGTTTCCAGTTCGCCGACGGTCATTCCAAACGATCCATCGCCGAACATGCCGATTGGGCGCCGCGCCGGGTCAGCCCGCCACGCACCGACCGTTGCCGGAAGCGCTGATCCCAGTCCGCCAAAAGCCCGCGGGATGGTGAAGCGCGTGCGGGGATCGTTAATCTTCAGGAAACGCGTCATGTGTGGCGTAGGCGTACCGGCATCGGAATAGATCAGGGCCGGTTTTCCGGACGCTTCCAGTGCCCGGTTGAAGCAGCGCACCGCCCGCTCGGGGCGCAAAGGCACGGTATTATTGCTCAAGAGACTTTCCGCGTTCTCCCAGAAATTGGAGCGGATTTCGTTGAGATGGTTGATCCACGGCTGATAGCGCTCTCCGGTGAAGCCGGCAGGAACGGCGGCCAGCAGATCGTTCAGCACAAGCTTGGCGTCACCGGCGATCGAAATCACGTTCTCATAGTTGTTCGCCATGATTTCCGGATTTATGTCGATCTGGGCAACGCGCTTGTTCAGCGTGATCTTGGGGAATGTCCAGCCGATGGTGACGACCGATCCCATCTTCGAGCCAACGAAGAGCACGAAATCGCTTTCCTCCATCGCCCGGTTGGCGTGCGGATGATAGCCGTTATCACCAATCACACCGATGGACAGGACGTGGTCATCCGGCATCGTTCCCTGACCGGTCATCGTGGTGCAGACCGGGATGTTCAGCCGCTCGGCAACCGCCAGAATGTTGTCACCAGCGCAGGAGCGGATCACACCGCCGCCGGAAACGATCAACGGGCGTTCGGCCTTCGCCAGCTTCTCCAAAAGGTTTTCAACCAGCCCCGGTGCGGGCCGGGTCGGAAATGCCGGGAATGTCATACATTCTGTTTCGATATGCAGCGATACCCGTGCCGGATCGACTTCTGCTTTCAACATGTCTTCGGGAATTTGCAGATGGACAGCACCTGGCTTGCCCGAGCAGGCCGAACGGAAGGCGCGGCGGATGATTTCCGGCAATTTTTCCGCCGTTTTGACCTGGACCGACATTTTGGTCACCGGCTCGAAGAGTTTGGCGCAATCGAGCTCGGTCAAAACACCGCGCCCTTCACCCGGTAGCGGAATGTCGATCGTCAGCAGAATGACAGGCACGGAAGAGGCGTTCGATTCAGCAATCGGCGGCAGCGAATACATCGCCCCCGCGCCCGAAGGGCATTCCACGATCCCGGGCTTGTTGGTAAAACGCCCATAGGCATCCGCCATGAAACCGGCCGAGCGCTCGTCCCGCGCCATCACGTGGGTGATCTCGTCTTCCCGCATCTGCAGGGCTTCGTAAAGCGGCACATTCGTATCGCCGGGAACCCCGAATATCGTGTCGACGCCATAGCCGATCAGCATTTCAACAAGGATGTCTGCACCGTTCATCATCAATCACCAGTTCCGCATTCGATTGGTATTGCAATCTAAGGGGAGCGGCTGATGCCAACTACAGACAGAATGACGGATAAAGGCAGGTGATCCGGCGATTTGGCGGCATGCCCAATGCGGCTGTCAAAACTCTCTTAGTATAGACGGCGCCCCCACTCCCGCTGCGGCGGAAAGTTGCAAAAAACCTGAGGCAATTGTCTTGGCCCAACCCGTGTGCTCCGCCGCCTCTTCTCTCTTCAGTGTGAGCGATACCTGAGGTGCGGTTTAAACGCCCATGAGCGGACTTTGTCTCAAGTCGCCTTATGAGATTGAGATTCCCACTCAGGGCACTTTAATTCGTAGGAAAAGAACTGCTGATTGGGCTGCTTTAGCACCTTCGACAACAAGCTTCTCATTATGTAGCTCGGCTACTTGAATACCGAGTTTTTCGTGTAGGGCTTTGGCTGCTTGATCTCAGAGAGCATTGGGCATCGTTTGATTACCGCTCGATAACGTTACAACTCCCTCGGAACATCTCTTCCAAATCGCGGCAACTCAGCGGATAGCGCAAGTCCCAGGTAACGGCCTGAACAATGAGTCGTGCCTCAGAGTGCCCGCCCCTTGAAGCCGTCCTTCGATTGGAACTTCAGCTTTCCGGCAATGGCATTGACAATCATCGGCACGCTCCACAACCAGGGAGCGGGAATTTCTCCGCTGATGGTCAATGGGCCGCTAACTACGAAAATTTGCGGCAAGCCCCTCCCGGTTTTCCGCCAGTGAGGCCGCGCGGCGTGAGGCCAGGGGGGCGCTTCTGGGGCGATCTGCCTGGGGTGCGAGTGTGGCCCATAAACGGTAGATCTCAGGTTCCTGCCACCGCTCGCCTGTCTGCCGGATGAGTTTCAATGCCGATGCAAGTGCCTGCAACCCTCTGGAGGGATCTCCGCACAGTCCCGCGGCTTCCGCATAAAGCGTCAGTCCAAAGGGGCGGGTGAGGTTCACATCCATGGCCTCGTACGCATTCAAACCTGCCGTAAGCTGCTCTAACCCCGCCGGGGTGCCAAGAGCCACCTGAGCCCAACCGGCAAGCATGTCGCCAGAGGGCCGCCAGAACGGTATATCGGCAGCGTTGCAAATGCCGATGAGGGCCTGTGCCCGCTCAAGGACGCATTCCGGGTCACCGCGCTTACGGGCGATCAGCGCGCCCGCCCAGAGCATCTGTGCCTGGCCGAATGGCTGGTCCAAAGCCGTGGTGAGGTCCAGGCCCTCGGCGAAATGCCGCTCAGCAAGGCCGTCCTGACCAAGCAACTGATGCACACAGGCGGCGTATTGATGGCACACGACACCCGGATCTTCGCCGAAGAGAACCATTGCCTCGGCCCCAAGACCAGGATCGTAGGCGCCGCACACGGCCTCGATATGCGGCAAGCAAGCAGCAAGATCGCCTCGAAAGAACCGTGTTTGCCCAACGGCATTGTGCGCCACCATGGCATGAAGCGCGGGAGCCCCGTCGATCTGATCATCTAGCCCCTGTGCCAGTTCAGCCGCAACTTTAAGGTCTGCTCTGGTCAAGTGGTGATTCCAAAGGCCTGCGAGCGCTGGAACAATCGTCGCTGGATCATTCGTCTTCCCCGATAGCGCCGCCGCCCGCTCGTAAACATTGCGGAGTTCTGCTGTCGTGAAGTGATCGCTCAAAATCAGTGCGGCCCCCAGACCCAAAAGCGTGCGGCACTCCAACGTGCGCATTTCAGCATCAGTGTCAGACGCTTCAAAGGAAACCAGAGCCTTGCGCAACTGCTCCGCCGCGTCTGCAACCGCTCCGCGTTTCAAAGCCGTAAGGCCTGAAAGTCCACGATAGATGGCAGCCCGCTTCCAGTCGGCCGCGCGCTCGAAGTGATCGGCGAGGGTCGAGCTGATTTCATCGCTTCGTGACTTGTAAGCTGCTTCGAGGCGGCTGCCGATCCGCTCGTGCACCCCCTGCCGGTTTGCCGCAGGAATGCTCTCGTAAAGCGCTTCCTGGTAAAGGGCATGCCTGAAGACGTATCGGGTTGCCTCAGTTCCATCGGGCAAGGTCATGGCGCCGGCCCGTTCAATAAAACGCCTGACATCCGCCAAACGGTCGAGAGCCGCTTCGATTTCTTCGACCTCCCGGCGGTCTTCACTCAACATGGCTGCGGAGAAATGACTTCCGGCGACGCTGGCAATCTCGAGGACTTTTCGCTCTTTGCTGTCCAGCCTGCGGATTTCTCCAGAGATGAAGCTGCGCGTGCCGCGCGTGATGGCCGCGGCAAGCGTTTCAACATGCTCTTTGCCGGACAGTGCGCCAGCCTCGAATTCCATCGCCCCGTCCCGGCGCCAATGATCGACCACCGCATCCACGAGAATGGCATGGCCTTCCGTTCTCTGCCTCAGCTCTTCGCAAAGCACGGAGGGCAGCTTTTTGCCCGGAAAGCGCCGGGAGAGGAAATCGGCGACAGCGGCTTGATCGAGCCCTTCGAGGGTCATCAGTTCCAAGCGAGGCAGCCGCTGCAGGTAGTGCAGGGTTGTTTGAAAGTCTCCGGACTTATCCAGCTCATCAAACCGGTACGTGCCAAGTACAAGCACTTTCGCAGGGCCAGGGCGTTGTGCCCAGGAGAGAAGCCAGGCAAGAGTGCTCTGGTCGGCCCAGTGCAGATCCTCCAGAACCAGGAGGCAAGGCTGCCGCTGTGAAAGCCGTTCCAAAAATGCTGTGAACTCCCGCAGCATGGAGTCGGGCCGGGCATCGATCAGGCTCCCAGATTGGGCAGGCGGCTGGCCAGCTGCACGCAATGCCGGGATCATGTCCCGCCAGGAGGGAGCAACGTCCTCAAGCA
Organism: Roseibium litorale; assembly: GCF_014842915.1. Classification (GTDB taxonomy): domain Bacteria; phylum Pseudomonadota; class Alphaproteobacteria; order Rhizobiales; family Stappiaceae; genus Roseibium; species Roseibium litorale. The sequence goes on from NZ_JACYXI010000008.1 coordinate 190,833, forward strand.
ACCTTAGAAACGGCCCTCGTGAGGAACCGTCCGCAAGCTGGGTCACGATTTCGATCAGGGGGCCATAGGGTTCCCTGGCTCCGGGATGAGGAATGCACTGTCCGCGCGCCATCTGGAAGGCGAGGGTTCGAGGCAACCTTGCACAAAAGGCTTCTATGAGCCGTGTCTTTCCGGATCCGGCTTCCCCAGCCACAATGGCTATCGTCCGTTTGCCGCGTCTTGCAGCCTCCGCGCAGGCGTCAAGCTTGTGAAGCTCCCTTTCCCGGCCCACGCATAATTGTGCATCGTCGCGGGCATTACCGCCGGCATTCAAAAGTGTGAGTTCACCGACGAGACGATATCCCTGCCGGCCCACCGTCTCGATGAACTTGGATCTTTCGGCTGTGTCATCAAGAAGACGTCTCAGTTCCCGGATGCACTGCTTCGGGCCGGTTTCACGCCCATGCTGTTGTTCCCATACGGCGTGCCTCAGGTCGTTCTGGCTGACGACATCACCCTGCCGCGCATGAAGCTCCAGCAGCACCGCGAGTGTCTTGGGACGCAACCGAACGGCCTTCCCGTCAAGTAACAGTTCGCCACGGGAAATATCGAGTTCGATCTTTGACACAGAAACGCAAATTCCAATGTTCAGGCAAGGCTGGATGTATGTGCCTTGAAGATAAATTTCACTGATTCAAAAGCAACATATACCAATTTTGCACCGTTGCCGACTGTGCTTGACCCTGTGTTTTTCCTACGCCTGTCCTCTCGAAACACGCAACTGCGGTGCTTTGCGGTCACACGCTTGCCCCCTTTGCTGCCAGGAAGAGGACTGTGCGGGTTGAAGACGATCGTCAAAACAAGCCCTCTGGCCGCCAGAACCATGCGATTGGCCGCATTCGTTCTGGTGTCAGCCTGCGGCATATCTACTGCCTTGTCCGCCGGGACATGTGTTGGGGACCTCGACAAGATCGTGATCGGGGCGGCACACAAACCGCTTCAGGACAAGCCGCTATCCGGCACGCTTGCCTCCAAACTGGACGAAGCCGTGAAGTCCGCACTTCCTCTTGCCGCGGCACCGGGTTTCATTGTCGGGGTCCAGACGCCCGGTGGAAGCTGGAAAAAGGGCTATGGCGTCTCCAATCCCGCAACGGGCGCCCCGATGGTGCCGGGCATGCACACCCGTATCGGGTCCGTCACCAAGACCTTCACGGGGACGATAATCCTGCAGCTAGCAGAAGCAGGCCGTCTTTCTCTGGACGACACGATCAGCATGTATGTTGAGGGAATTCCGGAGGGGGACAGGATCACCCTGCGCCAGCTTGCAAACATGACAAGCGGTGTGGCGAGCTACACGGCGTCCGGGCCGTTCGTCGAGATGTATCTTGGTCAGCCCGGCAAGGTTTTCACGCCGGAAGAGCTCCTGCCGTTCGCCATTGAGCTTTCGCCGCTTTTCGAGCCGGGAGCGCAATACGACTACTCCAACACGAACACGATCCTTCTCGGAATGGTCATCGAGAAAGTCACCAGTGAGCCGTTCGAGACGGTGTTGCGGTCCGGAATTCTTGAACCGCTTGGGCTGAAGGACACCGTCTGGCCGGGAAGCCAGACGGATTTTCCGGCCCCCTATGCAGAAGGCGTCACCTTTCAGGGGAACGATTCCGAGACGGATCCAGCCCGTGTCGCCACCCACTGGAACCCGGCCTCACTTTGGACCGCAGGGGAGCTGATCTCCAGCATTGATGACCTGCTTGTCTATGCCCGCGCACTTGCCACAGGGCGGGACCTCCTCGGGCCCAAGATGCAAGGTGAGAGGCTGCGTTCATTCGGCGGACCGGCAGGCTATGGGCTGGCGCTTCGCTGTACCGGGGCATGGATTGGCCATACTGGCGAAGTGCCCGGCTATACCACCGTCATCTATTACAATGGCCTGACTGATACGACCGTGGCCATTCAGGCAAACAGCGACATGCCCTCCGGCAATTGCGCCGATGCGGAAGAGGGTGGGGAGACGGCCGGCAACGGGTCTGTCAGCTGCTCTCTGCCTGCCATGCGGATCTTCAACGCTGTTGCTCCACTTCTGAGCGAAACGGCTTCCGGGAAAACTGAACAATGAAAATGGACCTGTCCGTGACAAAACATGTGATCGCGCCCGTGCTCGTTTCTCACCGGCTCTCCGCTAAAGACGCTTTTGGGGCTGCAGCACAGAGGCGCGCCATAGCCGCCATGTTGACTGCTGGCCTTGTTTGCGCGATTGCATCCCCTGCGGCCGCTCAGAGCGTTGAAAATGCCGTCGCCGGGCAAACAACCATCATAGACCGGTTTACCCCGCCCTCGCGGCCGGGCACGGTTGACATCACCGTTGAAGACCAGCGCAAGCGCGTGCCGGATAACAAAGCTGAAGCCATGCGTTTCAGGCTGCGCTCGATTTCGGTCGAAGGCGCGCAGGCCGTTCCCAACGGAACTCTGGAGGCCGTCTGGCAGGACAGGATCGGCGAGCAAATCAGCCTTGCCGAGCTCTACCGGATCGCCGAGGCCGTGGATGCGGCCTATCTGAGGGCAGGGTACCTTTCGATGACCGTGGTTCCGGTACAGAATTTCAAGTCGGGTGAGGTCACGCTTCGCGTCTACGAAGGCTATTTGGAAACGGTCGAAATAACCAGTTCGATCCCCAACATCCGCGAGCGGCTGGCGCCCTACATCAGGCGGCTGACATCCATGCGCCCAATCCGCATCAAGGAGGCAGAGCGCATTCTGCTCCTCATGAGCGATCTTGGGGGGCTGCAGATCGAAGGCACACTGGTGCGGCCACAGACACCTTCTGGCGGAGGCACACTCAAGCTTGCCGTGGACTTTAACCGGTACAGCGCGGGCATCGGTCTCGACAATCTGGGTACGGACGAAGTCGGTCCGGTTGAACTCTCCGGCAACATCTCGGTCAACGATATCTTCGGCCTCTTCGAGACCACCAGCCTGGTGGGTGTGACCATACCGGATTCTCCGGAGGAAATGATCCTTCTGCAGGCGTCTCAATCTGTCCCCATCGGCTTCAATGGCCTCAGCGCGGGTTACGACCTGACATATGTCACCCAGAAGCCCGGCGGGGATCTCAAGAACGACGATATTGATATCGAGACCGTAATCGGCACTGCCAATCTGCAATATCCGTTCCTGCGCACGATTGATCAAAGCCTTTATGGCAAGGTGGAGATCAACCTGCGGAACGACCGGATAGACGTGATGGGTATGCGCGCCGCACGGGAACGAACCCGCTGGGCGACGATGGGGCTTAGATACGATCTCAGCTTCGGTGAAACGTCTTTTTCCGCCGGCACCGAACTCGGGCAGAGCCTGAGCCATGACGTCGAAGATGCGAGCGTTCCGGACGATTACCGTTTCGGCAGGGCCGATTTCGACATCTCTCACAGTCTCGGATCTATCGCCCAGTTGCATTTGCGCACCACAGGCCAGTATTCGCCAACGCCGCTTCCGGGCTCTGTCCGGTTCTCGCTCGGCGGCGACCCCTATGGCTGGGCCTTCGACGGTGGCAGCCTGTCTGGGGACAGCGGTGTGGCCTCTGCCTTTGAAGTCAGCCACGACTTCGAAACCGGCTGGTCTACGCTGCCGGGCGTAACCCTCACAGCCTTCGCCGACTATGGCATTGTCTGGAGGGCGGATGCGGCCGCCGAGTATTCACGCGACTCGCTTGGCTCGGCCGGCATCGGTGTCAGCGGCATGGTGGCGGAGCGCGTTAATTTTCAGCTGCTTACAGCCACGCCTTGGCATAAGCCGGAAAACGCCGACGATCCGGGCACACGGGTTTTCTTCAGACTGGGCTTGGCCCTTTGACGGAGCCTTCAGCCGTTGCTTCGCAGATGCCGGCGGTCCTGGCCGGCAGAGTGTTGCAGATTTGAATTCAAAAAAAGATTGAGAGGTTTCGCATGTCGTTCTTCCAGTTCACACGGCGCCGTTTTCTGGCAGCCGCCTCCCTGTCGGTTCTGACGATCCCGGTCCTTGCTCAAGACTTGCCACCCTCCAGAACCCCAGGTACGGACGTTCCTCAAGGTCAGATCGGCAACGCGCTGCGCGCGCTCGATGGAATTGTCGAGGATATCAAATCGCGCAGTAAGGTTCCCGGTCTCGCGGTCGTCGTCGTTCATCAGGGTGAAACCGTCTACGCGAAAGGCTTCGGAAAGCGGGGCGGAGATGGCGAGCGAGTCATCAACGCCGATACTGTGTTCCAGTTGGCATCCGTTTCAAAATCCATCGGGGCAACGGTGGTTGCACGGCAGGTCGGCCGCGGTGTGGTGTCCTGGGACAGCCGCATGCGCGACCTGCTTCCCTGGTTCAATCTGGCTGATCCCGCAGTAACTGAACGGCTGACGATAGGTGACCTCTATAGCCACCGGTCCGGCCTTCCGGTTCATGCGGGAGATGACTTGGAAGATATCGGCTTTGGGCGGCAGACGATCCTGGAGCGTCTGCGGCTGCAGCCCCTGAGTGCCTTCCGCACAAGCTATGCCTACACGAATTTTGGCCTGACAGCCGCGGCAGAGGCGGTGGCCCAGGCCTCAGGTGCCGACTGGGCGGATCTTTCTGAGGAGGCGCTGTTTCAGCCGCTCGGCATGACCAGGACGAGCGCTCGTTTCAGTGACTTCATGGCGCGGGACAATCGCGCTGTGCCCCATGCCAAGCGGGGAGACAGTTTTGAGCAACTCTATCAGAGACAACCGGATGCCCAGTCTCCAGCTGGCGGGGTCAGTTCTTCCATCAATGACGTCGCCTCGTGGATGAAGATGGTTCTGGCCGGCGGCGGTGATCTGATCCCGCCCGAGGCCCTGCAGCCTGCAATCAGTCCGCAGAGTTTCTCTAGCCGGCCGCACAGTCCTGACGAGCGTGCAGGGTTCTATGGTTATGGCTTCAATGTTGGGACAGATCCTTCTGGCCGTGTGATCCTCAGCCATTCGGGAGCCTTTGAGCTCGGGACGGCGACCTATTTTTCTCTCATCCCGTCACTGGACATCGGAATTGCCGTTTTGTCCAACGCGTCTCCCGTCGGTGCCGTCGAAGCGATCGGCGTGTCCTTTAATGACATGGTTCAGTACGGGCGGATAACTCGTGATTGGTACACAGGATACGAAGGCCTGTTCGCTCATTACGCCGATCCGGTCGGCTTTACTGCGGGGGAGCAGGCTCCGTCCGCCGCCGCGCCCTCTCCCTCGGCCGGGTATTGCACCGGCCGGTACGCTCATCCCTATTTTGGCACTGTTGAAGTGCGTGAAGAGGAAGGCAAGCTGGTGCTGCTCGCCGGGCCAGAACCGTTGACGTTCCCGTTGCAGCCCTGGGACGGTTCGACGATGGTGTTCGGCATAACCAACGAGAATGCCCCTGCAGGGTCGCGCTCGGCCATAACGTTCTCCGGAGCTGGCAATAAAGCCGATGAGCTGGAAATAGAGCTTTTTGTGCTGAATGGCCCCGCCCGTTTCCAGAGGCTGACGCAATAGGTGGAATTTTCTGATCGATACGTGAACTGCGGCCTCTACTTGGATGAAGGTATGAGCGGGCTGATCACCTGACCATCATTTTCTCTCTGAAGACTTCGGCGGACATCTTCCAGCCCAGGCATTTTCTGGACGTGGCATTGAGCTTGCCGCTGATGCTCTTGAGGTCCAGTTTGCGGGGTAACCATCTTCGTGCACGCCGACTGGTGTTCTGAGCGGTCCCTTTCTGCCAAGGGGAAGACGGATCGCAGAACCATGCTGCGTGCCTGTTCCGGCCTGAATATGCGGCCAGGCGGCAAACTCGGCACCGCGATCAAATGTGATCGACTTGCGCACCTTGAGCGGCAAATGTGCGATTCCATCGATCACTTTAGACCTTCCAATCACAAGCACTTACGCTGCCTAAAACTTTCACAATACAGCATCAAACGTCCACTTTGCATTTTTTCTGAGCCTTCGATCAATCCGGTGCGGACAACTAACGCCCAAACAACGCTTCTAATGTACAGAAGGCTGTCGATTGCGGACGCTTGACGGCTTGTGAGACTGCGAGGGTCAAGCTAAAAAAGGGAAGCACCTGAAACTTATCAAAGAAAATACCGATTTTCTTTTAGAGAAACTGCCGTTAATCAATTTCAATAATTACAGCCCGAATAGAGTTTGTTTGAGAAGATAAGATTCTCACTCGGCTAACAAAGCTCGCGCGTCCTGAATAGGAAGAAAGAGACGATGCGAGAGGTCATCCAGATTTGTGAAACCGTATCCCCTGTACAAAGCCAACCGCCGTTTGGTTGCCTCCTCGTTTCCACAGTCCAGGACATCCATGAGCACCACAGCAATGCCAAGTGTCTCGGAGGCACGGGCGAATTTCTTCAAAGCATCAACGAGCAAAATGCCGCCTAGCCCGTTCCCTTGGAACTTCTGATCCACACCAATCATCGAAATAAAAGCAGCTGGGATTGAACCATGGCTAGGCCGCGTTCTAGCATACCTTTTTGGAAGCTCGGAATAATCGACTGAGTGGGCGTTGATAGCGTAGAAGCCCAGCAATTGTTCGTCCGCACCGAGCAAGACAGACACTCGAACATTTCCAGCCTTCTGGAGCTTGTTTGCTGTTCTCCTGAAATAATTGTCGACTTGGTCGACACCGCATGAAAAAGCCGCTCGATCGTGCTTATCCGGATCGAACGGCTCGAATTTGAGTGGCCGCGATATGTTACTCACTGTCGGCAACCATCTCCTTATGCAGCTTTGCAGCGGCCAACAGCTTTTCTGTCGGTGCAGCCGGACGTTCAAGAGCATCAAAGAACGCTGCATGATCGACCGGCGCCAGCACCGTCCGTTCATGGGCTGCAATAACATCCTGTGCACGCAGCAATGCCGCACTGGTTGTGAACGTACTAAGGTCCATACCAGAAAGTTCAGCGGCCTTTTCTATGGCCGCCTTTATTGAGGCTTTCGTGCGGATGTTTAGCCTGGCATCGCTCTTCTCTGGCAGAGAAGACGCGAGATCCGTTGCTCCCAATATAGTCGCCTCCTTTGTTTGAGTGGCTGGAAGGGTAAGTTCACGTACAATGTACGCCAAACAGACGTACAATTCAATAACAATAGGACTTGACCAATATCCCATCGCACGACCCACGCGCGAACAACGATTTGATAATTTCAAACTGAGACACTAACGGTCAAGGCACTCCGAGAAGTCGGCCGCATCGAGCGGACCTTCATCATGACCGAATGGTATTCGAGCCAATCGCTATGCCGGCGGTGCCAGGCCGGTCTCAACAAGGGCGAGGCGGTCCACAAACTCAAACGGGCCGTATTTTTCCACGAACGCGGCGAGATCCGAGATCGTTCGTATGACAGCCAGGCCTTCCGGGCCTCCGGGCTCAATCTGGTCGTCAGCGCAATCGTCCACTGAAACACCGTCTATCATAGCCGGGCTGTCGCTCATTTGCGCCAGCAGGGCCGAAACATACCCAACGATGTGCTGAAACACATCTCGCCGCTCTGTTGGGAGCACATCAATCTGACCGGCATCTATTCCTGGGACACAGAGAAACAGATACCGGAGGGGTTCAGATCCTTACGGCTACCCGGAAATACCCTCCGGGCCGCTTGATGTTCACATTCCGTTCGAGCTTAGCGCAGGATTTTATGCAGATCTTGTTCTGACCCCTGCTCAACGCAAACCGATGATAGGCCCAAGCCGCATAGGAAATGATCGACCTGAGAAAACGGAAGCCCTTGAGGCGCGGAAAATCGAGACAATCAAACATCACTGCGATCTACCAACCAGAAACGTGACCAACAAGTTGGCAATGCCAAAGAGACCTCAGGTCGATCACAAAATCCCCCAAGCCCTATACCGCCCCCTGCCCGTCACTTCCCGAACACCGAGTTGGCCAATCAGGTTCAAGGCCCCGCGCGGCGTGATGCTCGCTCTCTTTGCAAGCATCTGCGCAGAAACGACCGGCCGTGACAGCAGAAGATCGATGGCAGCCGGAAGGCTGCTCGTCGACCGCTTGCCGGCCGCGCGCCGTTCAAGCTGCTGCCTGGCGAGCGTTAGCCGGCCAATGTCCTTCATCCCCGCCGAGGCGGCCTCGCTCATCGCATCGAGATAAGCGGCAAGCCGCACGGTCCGATCGCGGTCCCGGCGCTGCTCGCGGGGGATCTTCCGCAGGCCGGCCGCATATGCCAGGAGGTGTGACCGGACCTTTCCGCGCGATCTGAGGTAATCGGAAACGAGCACCTGCCCGAGCCAGTGCTGCCGCTGCAGCGGTTCAAGACGCTCCCATGCGTCCCACAGAAGCGCAGCGGCCAAGGCCGCTGGCAGCGTTTCAACCTTTCTGACCAAATCGAGCCATTCAGAGATCCGTTCGGTTTCGTCCCAGCCAGGATCCCGGATGACCAGCCCGCCCACAATGAGCTCAGGTTGCCGGGGTCTGCTAGACCCGGGGCGATCGGCTGCCACCAGCCAGCTGGTTTCCGCAAGAACCTTATCGAACTCTGCCAATCCGGGAGGAAGCGCATCGTGCTCGTCTGTTTCGAGGCCCCTCCCCTCTCCACCCCCCTCGAGTGTTCCGGGAAGCTCATTCTCCTGCTCAGCAATCCCCGCAAAGGCCATGATCCCAGCCCGCGACACCGCCCAACCCGGATCGCTTCTCATGACCCGCCGTCTTGCCCGGACAATCCGGTGCGCAATGACGAGTTCATGGCTCGGTGCGCGAACATCCATCCTGGCATCGTGCAGAACCAGGTCTTCCAAATGGACGAGCTCACCGGCAACCCACATGCTGGAGACGGCCTCGAAGAAATCGGCCCGCTGCGCAAAGCCCTGCCCGGCCTCGGATCGGGCAACACGCTCATCGAGCCGCGCAAGCGCGTCCTCCGCCGCCGAAATTGGCCCCAACAGGGCCTCGAGGTTCAATTTCCAGATTTCATAAGGCATTGTTTTTTCGCAATTTCCGCTTCTATACGGAAATTATCACATAATTAATTTCCGTCATAGGTTACCTCTTCAACGTAAACTCACCCATATTCAGTCTGACGCCTTCTGAACTGAACAAAGGCCCGGCAATCCGGGCTCAGATCGGCGAAAGAGCCCGGTTTTCCTGGGGTTTTGACGGTTCGGGTTGTGTAAAAGGCACTTAGGAGACGTTTACAAACGATCGGTTATCTGCATCTTCTATATTTGAAAACCGCCCTTCTATCAGCTCTCCGGCGTTCCAAATGGCCAAATCAGCGCTCAATCACTCTTCCCGTCGGCCTGAGGGACGACTGATCGGCTATGCGCGTGTCTCCACAGATGAACAGGCGACTGAAGCGCAGGAGATGGAACTGCGGTCGGCCGGCTGTGAAACAATCGTAGAAGAATACGGATCCGGGGCTTCGCGCGCGCGGCCTGCCCTTGCAAGGCTCGTTCGGGAGATTGGAGCGGGTGAAACTTTGGTTGTCGTCCGGCTCGACCGTCTCGCCCGCTCAGTGAACCATCTTTTGGAAGTGATCGAGGATCTGAACGCCAAGGGCGCCCATTTCCGCTCGCTCAGCGATCCGATCGACACAACAACACCACAGGGCATGTTCTCCCTTCAGGTTCTGGGCGCTGTTGCGCAGCTCGAACGCGCCTTGATATCCGAGCGCACCAAGGCCGGCATCAAAGCGGCGAAGGCGAAGGGAAAGTTGCCTGGCAATCCAGGGATTCGTGAACGCAGACCTGAAGCCCTGGCCAAGATGACGGCTGCGCAGAAAGCGGCCTATGGCGCACGCATCCAGGCAAATGCCAGTCAATGGCTTCCAACTGTCCGGCGCATGCGCCCAGACCACACCTGGGACGATATCGCACGGTTTCTGAAAAGCCGCGGATTGGACTGGACGCCCGAACGGCTACGGCGAGCGGTGAAATGGCTGGTCGCTGAGGGAATGGCGGACAAGGACCTCCTCAGAAAGTCGCCGCCGCGTCTACCGGAAGACCGGCTGATGACGCTGGCCGCCGGTATCCATTCGTCCAATCCGGACCTGACATTGCGTGAAATCGCCAATCAGCTTGAACGGCTGCACGAACGAACGCCCCGCGGCGGAACAAAATGGTCGCCGTCCTCGGTAAAGAACCTCATCGACCGGGCAAAGCGGACTGGTCTTCTGACTGTCTTGGATGAGTAAGCTAATCGAGTCTCAGACCTTCAGCCTGGCGCGATGCCTTAATCACCGAATTAAAACTCCCAGGGAGAAATAAGTTCAAGGCCAGTCGTCTGAAAGTCGTTCAGATTTCGCGTGGCCAGGCGGCCACCGTTGATACGTGCGATTGCGGCAATCATTCCGTCCGGTGCTGACATGCCGCTGCCCTCACGGGAGGCCTCGCCCATGACGTCGCCATATGCTAGTGCCGCTGCTTCCGTCAGTCCAAAGATCCGATCGGCAAATCTGCGCCGCCAGTCCGAAAGCCCTTGTTCGAGACGATCAGCGCGCTCATCGGGACGGATTTTCTGTATGCCGAACGCTATCTCGGCGATGACAACCGTCGACAACACCAATTCAGCATCATGTCGTACGAGCCACGCGATCACTCCTGGTTCAGGAGCCTTTTTCAGCGTTTCCGAGATCACATTGGTGTCCAGGAAAATCAAAGCTCCGGCCCCAGATGGACCGTACGGTTCTCGCGGATCACCTCCTCAAGATCGATATCGGTGCCAAAGTTTTCTGAAACTCGGGCGTAAAAGTCCGCAGCGGGTTCCCTGCCGGCCTCCCTAACCTCGTATGCCTCAAGTGCCCGCTCGACGATATCAGCGATCGAACGGTGTTCCCGGCGAGCAAGGCGATGAGCCAAGTCCCGCGCCTTGGCACTGCGTACGGAAAGTTGAGGTTCTGCCACGAGGGATCTCCTTTGTTCCAAATATAGCGAGCTGCAGTTCTGCCATCAAGATGGCAGCTGACGGCAAGCCATCACTTTCGCCTGACTGAGCTTATTTCGCGGCCAGTCCGAACAGTGACTTCGCCAGCGCCAGCTTTCCTTCCGCAGCCCGATCACAGCACGCCCGGAAATATCCGCCCGGCGAACTGATTTTTTCTGGATCTCGCAGGGCCTTCTCGGCAACCACTGCCAGAATTGCCGCAGCAGCCTGCTTTCCTAGCCTGCTACAGGCGTTTGCGTAGGCGGATTCACTGAGGCCAATCCCCACCCTCATGACTTCAGCCGCCGACATTAATTCCGGCCAGCTGCTGAGTGACAACCCAAAATCGCTTTGAACGGCCGTACAGGCGCTTTCCAGTAAGGATATCGAAACCGCATCCAGGGATGCTGTTCTCTGGAAATCTGCTCCACTTGGGTGGTTCTGCGGGCTTTTGGCCGTAGTTTGGGCCCTACCCGGCTCCGCTTGCTCCTTTTCAGGAGCTATTTCGGAGCCGGAGGCGACGTCAGTTAATATTTGAATTTCATCCGCGTGAGCGGATGTCCGATTATTAAAATAAGAGTCTGGTGAGTTTGTATTAAATAATTGGGTGACGCCAATGTCATGCTCGCCTGTCATATCATTGTTTTCAGGTGCTTTTTCGTCTGTCTGAGCCTCCGCAACCGCTTCAATCAGAAGATCGTACAGATCCAACAAGGATGTGGCCTTTTCCTGAACATCCCGGTGACTTGCCAGGATTGCTTCCACCTGACCCGGAAACTCCGCCAGAGACGGATCTGAATTGATGTCAAGGATATCGACAATTGCCCGGGAAACCCGAGTAACCGTGCGTTTGGCTTCCCGTCTGGCATTGAGTTCGGCTTGCCATTCGTCCGCCAGCCGCTTGATTTCGTGATAGCGAATGCGCGCCGGCGTGAAATCCAGGCCATAGGCGAAGGTAATGTCTCCGCGGCCATTCCGGTGCACCCAGCGGCGCCCCGTCGAACTGTCCCTGTAGGCCAGGACCTGTGCTTCGACCAGTTGTTTGATGGCGCGGATAACCGTGCGCTCACTTCGTCCGACATAGGACGCCAGCTTTTCGTTGGAGATCGCGACAACCGGCCGGGCTGCACCTTTCCAGTCCTCCGGCTTCGACAGTCCGAGCAGAATGTCGAGCACATGATAGGCCGTGGACGTGAGCCCCAGCGGTTGAGCAGCTCTCTTAAGAGCGATTGCGACTTCCGGCTTTCCGATGTCCGGGATGTCGTTCGACATCGCCAAACGTTGAGACGCAAGAATACCTGGCGTCATCTTTCGGAAGGAAGAGACGTTCGAAACAGTAGGCATAACAACCTCCGTTCGCCGTGGCCATGCTTGGTACGGCGTCGATCAATTCGGGAGGTTCAACGATGGGAAATCGGCATAAACCCGCTGTTCACACAAGATGGATCTTGCGCGTGATTCGGAATTCACCTAAAACAGAGAAGTGTTGAGGTTCCTGTTTGGGCTTTCCCTGCTGAACCGTGATTAGAGAGATCGATCGGTTGCCGCCGTTCGGTCTCTTTTCTTTTTGATCCTATTTCTTCTGCAGTTCCTCCTTCTTCCTCTTTCGGCATTTCACCTAGCGGCTGTAGAGCAATTATGGCGCCAGCCTTGATCGCCTTCCCCAGTAAATTGCCGTTCCGGTAAGAGTGTCTTGGACACCGTAAGGCGTCGTTTAGTTGTCCGGACCCTCTCCACTGTTCCGCTGTTGCTGGAAGCTCTGGTAAAGCTCCGGCAGGTTTTCACCGAGCCAATGGCTGAAGTCCGACTCCGATCGCGGGATGAAAATCGTCGTCGAAGACGCCGATGATTTCATCTTGGCGAACACTGTTCCATTTGAAGCGATTTCAACGACAGAGGGTTCAGAGGCCGCCGCTTTCTTGTCCCGGCCCTTTGCTGCGCGCGCAGCCATTGAAACTCTCTCCTGAGCCGAAGCAACTTTGAAATCATCACCTTCCAGAAGCTTCCGGACGCGCTTCTCTGCCCCCGGATTTTCGAAGTGTTTCGCAAGGTCAAGCCAGGCGGGCCGGCCTACGTTTTTTGCACGGCCAATCGCACGGATAATGTCATGCGGGATGCTGTCGGCAATCTTCCGCATATTTGAAATAACGGTCTGAACCTGACCGAGTACCGGCTGCATTTCGCGTTGCTTGAGACCAGCCTGGCGGAGCTGTTCAGCCCACAGAACCATTTCGGCAAAGGTTAGGTTTTCGCGTACGCCGTTTTCTAGGGACTGCTCCTTGATCAACTCTGCATCGCTCAACTTGCGGACATAGGCTTTGACCTTGAATGTCTCGGGTCGAGCGGATTCGGCCATCAGTGCCTGAATGGCCAACAAACGCCGATGCCCGTAAGCCAGCTGGTAGCGGTCTCTTTCGCTTGGATGTGGTCGCACAAGGACAGGGATCTTCTGGCCTTCGTCCTGAAGCGAGAGCTTCAACTCCTCGAGAGCTTCGCCCGCTTCCTCATCGGTCTCGAACCGGTCCGAGAAAGGGCTCGGATCGATTTTGGAAGGATCGAGCGAGACGATGCTATCCTCACGCATATGCGACAGCGCGCGCCCCATTGAATTCACCACGGGAGCCGTCGTCGCCTTTTGGCTTGGCACCGGCGCCGGGGCACCGCTCTTTTCATCGGCTGCGGCAGCAGCGGCATCGGACATCATTTTGACGATTGATTTCTTCACCATCAAACCTCCCTGCCCCAGACCTTCTTGATCAGGTCGAGAATTTCCGCGTTCACTCGGTCTGCACTTTCAAGCGCCCGCTTCAGGGTTTCGCGGCCAACTTCACCAGGTTCGATTTCGTAGAGGCTCTTCTTGGCAACACCGGCCGATGCAATCGCAGTGGACTCAATCGCTTCGGCGACAAGGACATCGGTGCCAAACAGATCCCGCATCGTGCCAGACATGATTTTCTGCGGACCGTCGTTGGGGTTTACGCGAGTTAGCAGGAACTTTGTGAAGTCATGTTCGAAGACAGCACCGCCATCGGAAAGGGTATGCGTCACATCGGCAATCATTTTGAGGAATTGCGAACAGGATGAGACGTCGAGCATCGCCGGATGCACCGTAATGATAAGGCCAGTTGCTGCATAAAGCGCCGCCATCGTGGTGTAGCCAAGCGAAGGCGGCGTATCGAGAACCACGATGTCGTAATAATCTTCGACTGACCGGATGACTGCGTCGAGACGCTGGAAGAAGAGCCCCAGTTCATCGGTCCGCCGCTCAGCCAAAGCCGTCGGCGTATCATATTCGAAGTCCATGAGGCGCAGGTTGCCGCAGGCAAGATGTATCCCCGGGAAGTAGGTCTCGCGGATGACCTCGGCAAACGGGATGCGATAATTGTCATAGCGCAGGGCATCATAGGTGGTGTCCGTGCGCTCGTCTTCCCCCTCCCCCGACCTAAGGTCACGGTCCGGCTGGATGCCAAACGTTGTCGTCATAGAGGCCTGGGGATCCAGGTCGACGCAAAGCACCCTATAGCCTTGCAAGGCGAGATAATGAGCCAGATGGACGGAAGTTGTCGTCTTGGAGCTACCGCCCTTAAAATTCGCCGCGGCGATCACCTGGAGCTTCTCGCCCGGCCGCCGATGCGGAACCAGGCGCAAGGCATCGTCGGGGCGCAGGTCCGCAAGGAAACTCCGCAGCTCCCAGACCTGATCCACCGAATAGATCCTCCGGTTGTTGTCAGCACGATGCGGCTGCGGTCCCCTCCCCTCCAGTGTCAGGGTTCGAAGCGTACTTTCGGGCACACCAAGAAGACGCACGAGATCAGTCGTTGAAAACGTCCGGCCGAAAACCTTGCGCGCTTCCGGCGGATAGGTCATCTCGCGCATAGTCTGCAAACGGTCTGACAGCCTGTGCGTGAAATTCTCGATCTTTGCGGTCGTATTACGTCCGCCGGAAATTTGTTCGGTAACGGCCATTGATGCCCTCTGACGGTTTATGACCCGTTCCTACAGATCACTCCGTCATGGATGCCGGATTCCAACCAAACCTGCAAGGCATTTTAAGTTAACGAATTCCTAACGGTATATCTCAACGGTGGGGAATTGCCCGGCAGCACAAAAAAGTTTCTGCGAGCAAACACTATTGAAAGACCTACTGAATTTACTCACATTCTTTATAAAAGTGGAATCTTCAAGTTCTTTCATAGCATTAGGGAAAACTCGCACCAACATTAGAGAGTCGGCCAGGAAACTTTGGAAACGCGAACCAAAGTCATCCATATCTGTTGCCCAGCCTGTAAGTTCTTTCAAGGAAACCGGCGAACTCTCGGGGTTTCCCGAGCCATTGCCATCGCGCAGGTGAGAATCAGCACATCGGCCGTTATTCGTGTCTTTCGTGTCGTTCGAGCCAGAAGGGCACAACACAAACTCAGCTTGAGCTTTGGCGGGGGCGACAAATCCCTGCTATAAGCGAAGTCAATCTTCGTCAGACAGTCGGTCCAGCGTCGCCTTCATGACGCACATTCCGGCCTCCATCGCGGCATTTTGCTCCGCCGATGTGTCGTCGGGGAGAAAATCCGCGATCCAAACGACAACGGTTGCGGCCGATTGTTCGAAAATCTGAACCGCGGCGTTGTAATGACTGAACTGCAGTCCTTCGACCGACCATACGAGGCGTCTGGCTTCGTCGTCGAGCGTGATAATCGGTTCGCGGACGGTCACATCATTTGCAAATGTAACAATGCGTGCACCCGGCTCGAGATGGGTGTCAGTGACAAAGCCGGGCACGAGACGGGTGTGTAATGCGCCGATATCCCGGATCGCATCCCAGACTTTTTCGGGCGGAGCCGAGGTCTGAATTTCTTTCCGAATGGTGGCCATTTCTTGCTCCTGGTATCTGTCTTTACAAAGGCGGCTGCACGGTTACAGAGTGGATCCGCAATATGCCTCGATCCGATAGCCATCAGGATCGCGTACGAAGGCTGCATAATAGTTGGCGTCATAGTCTTTCCGAAGGCCTGGTACGCCATTGTCGCGTCCCCCATGCTCAAGCGCTGCGGCATGGAACGCGTCGACACTCTTTTGCGAAGGAGAAGCAAAGCAAATGTGAAGCCCTGAGGCATCATTTGCGGGAACCGGAACATCAGCCGCTAGCACCCAGAAGGAAACGGTCTCGGCTCCGTATCCGAGCGAAGCATCGTTCTGGGCAATGCAACGGTACCCAAGTGGTGTCAGGGCTGCGTCGTAAAATACCTTGGCCCGCACAAGATCGCGAACGCCGATTGAGATATGATCAATCATGGGAAACTCCTCAAAAACGGGGTATCCGGGCAATAGAAGCTATTCGCTCTGGCGACTTGGGAAAAATTGCTATTCTTCGCTCGAAAGGCGAGCCAATGACGATGAATTCGAAACTGCTGGCCGTTGGAGCGGGATGGAGCGTGCAAGATCTGATTTGCACAGCCGGACCCCAGGACACCCCTTTCGAAGAACAACATGGGACTGTGGCAATCGCTCCGGTGATGAGCGGCACCTTCGTTTATCGTTCGGCCCAGGGCTCAGCGCTGCTTGCGCCGGGAGCCTTTCTGCTCGGCAACCATGGGCGCTGTTTCGAATGTGGCCACGAGCATGGAACTGGGGATCGCTGCCTCTCCTTTCACTTCACACCGGACTACTGGGAAGACGTGGTGGCCTCTGTACCTGGTGTGAGAAAGGCCGTTTTCGACGTGCCTTCGCTACCACCGAATGCCTCCCTTCTCCCTCTCGCCACTGCTGTGGAGACAGCCTGCGAGGTGGGGAAGCCAGCACTTGAAGAGGTTGCAGTCGAGCTTGCAGGCTCGGTCTTGCGAACGGCTGCTGGGTTTGACGGTCCAAAAAGCTCGTTCAGTGCGCGCGATGAGCGCCGGATATCAGAAACCGTGCGCAGAATAGAGAAATCGGCCTACGAATTGGAGGGTGACGAATTGTCGTTGAGCACGCTTTCACAAGAGGCAGGGATGAGCCGCTATCATTTTGTGCGCACGTTCCGCAATCTCATGGGCATGCCACCATACCAGTATATCCTGAGGACCCGACTGAACCGCGCTGCGGTTCGCCTCCGTACTTCCAATGACTCCATTTCCTCGATCGCTCTGGAGGCCGGTTTCAATGACCTGTCGACCTTCAACCGCAGATTCCGGAAACTTATGGGTGTGGCACCAGGCATCTTTCGAGATGATATCCGTCGCTAACCCGCATTTCATTCTATCTCTTCTGAACCTCCGCGAGCGGTTCGGCTTACGTCCTTTAAGCAATTACCCCTCTTTGCCAACCCAGAGGTTATCCAGTCCCGATGACAAACGGAATTGATTGCCGCTTCCGGGTCTCACAACAGTCGCTCACGATACAATCAAGAAACGACGGCTCGGGGCCGAAAGCTATCGCAGATTCATATTAGACAAATGTCGGCTTGGGCGCTCTGAGGTCTGCGGGCCGACTACCTATTCCCGCCCCTTCCCGATCACCTCAATAACCCAGCCACTTGCTTTTTCCTGGCCAAAGGTTCTGGTTTTGCGCCGGGACTGGCGCTGGATCTCATTTCAACCCGACGCATTCTTCAATATAGCAATTGCTATATTGCCCGTTTTGGGCATGGTTGCCTGAACGCGCGTGAATATTCAAGAAGACATAGCAGTTGCTATATTCGCATCAGAAACGCTGGAGCCACCCAATCTTGGTATTCTAGCATGCGCTTCGAAGAACCGTGCTCAGGGGGAATACCACCTCTCCGTATCGGCGGCGCCCCACCTAGCGAAGTGCCGGGTGCGCGACCCAAGCTGCTTAACTATCACCTGCAACGCAGAACGGCCGCAAACGAACAGCAGCAAATTGATGTTCGGAAATACCTCCGCCTTGATGCGGCTGGCGGTACCGTTCCGATGTTGCATCCAACAAAGCCAAAGAGGGGAGGGGAGGGGTATCCGAACCGGAACAGCCAGAGCAGAGTTCGCCTTCGGCCGATCTGGAAAAGTGCCCGGTGCGCCACATCGCTGGTAACGAGGCTGTTGGCGATGTCACGTTATTCAGTGCCTTAGCAGCTTGGGTATGGCCGGTGCTGCATGAACAGGTCTGCCTGCGGCCACAAACATCACCGTTTCCACGCGAGGTCATCGCTCGTGCAGTGTGGCTCTAGTACCGGTTTCCACTGAACCTGCGACTTGTTGAGGAAATGTTGCAGGAGCGCGGGATTATCGTTTCCTACGAAACATCCGCCGGCGGGGACGAAAGTTCGGACCGGCATATTCCACGCGGCTCCGCGGCAAGAGGCCGGGCATCAAGCCGAAGCGCATGATCACGGGCAAACTGGGTTCCTATGGTGCGGCAAAACGGCAGGTCATGCCCGGAATTGAGCATCGTTCTCACAAAGGTCTCTACAGCCGGGCAAAAAACCGCGTATTCCCTTACGGAAGCGGGAACAGGGCATGCAAAGCTTCCGGTCATCCGGACAGGCGCAGCATTTCAATCCACCACGCCACAATAAATCAGCAATGCCCATTCTCATCCATCGCCTCAAAGCCATGGTAGAGTGGAAAGCTGTAACCCAAATGGAGGGATGAAATTATCCGGGACGCTCCCCTGTGCGCTTACGCAAAATTAGGTAGACATCGCTTCCCGTATGGTCCCGCCATGCGCCGCACAGGCCCATGGAGATGCTGTTCGAGCTTCAATCTCCCGCCCGGACGATGCCTGTCCTGAGGCATCTGCACCTTGATAAGGCCGATATATGCGCGGTTATTGAAGGAAACGGACATATTTTTGCGGAGTTGAACGCAAAGATACCGGCGTTGCTGAAGGCGCGCACACACGCGCAAACCTCGAGTTGACTGGCAAATCCACCTCGATCCAGAACCTGTCCAGACACTTTCGGGCGCTTGGCGGCAATCGCGCACGGGGCCATGTCAAGCCATATTGGGCGCCTGGGAAGGCGGGTTTGGATTAGGTTGCATGCCAATTCCGTTCAGAAAGACGTTCACCAAATGAACGATGCGGGGCCGCGGTGAGCTGTCCTGCTCCGTCGCGAGCGAGATTGCGGTGGCGACGCATATCAGGTCATCGAAGATGACATCAGGTCGAACAGCCCCGGCCTTCTGCGCAATATCCAGAAGGCGCGCACCTTCCCCGAGGGTCGCGCGGCATCCAGGCGTGCCAATCTGCAGAACCGTCCCGAGCGATGCTGCAAAGCCCCGGTAGAGATTCGAATATTGAATGAGTTCTTCGAGGTAGCAGCGCAAGGCGTCCGAGGGGTCGAGATGAGGCGACCTGGTACGGCTCGTCTCGGCAAAGGCTACGAACCTGGCGCTGTATGTCGCGGCCAAGAGGTCTTCGCGCGTCGGAAACCGTCGATAGAGCGTCCCGATCCCCACGCCGGCGCGCTTGGCGACTTCGTCCAACGAGACGCGCGCACCACGCTCGCGAAAGACATCCTCGGCTGCGGCGAGGATTTGAACCCGTTTACGCTGAGCGTCGGCTCGCAATGGGGTCTCACCGGTCAATGAAAATTCCTCTCCGTGACTTGCTAAGTGGAGAATACCTCCATATAGAAAATGGAGCAATCCTCCACTTTCTAAAAGCGAGCAACGGACATGACAAAACGATTTCAAAACAAGGTCGTGGTGATAACGGGCGGAACGGATGGAATTGGTTTAATGGCGGCCAAGTCATTCGCAGCAGAGGGTGCCCATGTTTATATCACGGGCCGCCGGCAAGAACGCCTCGAAGAGGCGGTCGAGGAAATCGGTAGCGGTGCCGTTGGAGTTCAAGGCGATGTCAGCGATCTGGCCGACCTCGACAGGCTATATGCGCAGATCAAGCGCGATCACGGTCGCGTGGACGTGGTGTTCGCCAATGCCGGGGTGTCCGAATCCGCCCCCATCGGCGGCATCGAAGAGGACCATTTTGACCGCGTCTTTAGCATCAACGTCAAGGGCATGGTCTTCACAGTCCAAAAGGCTCTGCCGCTGATGTCCTCGGGCGGCGCTATCGTACTGACCGGATCGGGGGCGGGCAGCAAGGGCTTTGCCAGCCTGTCCATCTATAGCGCGACAAAGGCCGCGATCCGCTCGTTTGCACGCACCTGGACGACCGATCTGAAAAGCCGGGGCATTCGTGTGAACGTCGTTTCACCCGGCATGGTGCTGACACCGGCAATGCAGACATATTTTGAGAACAACGCCGGCGCTGAGGAATGGATGCAGCAAGCCATTCCATTCGGCAGGCTCGCCCAAACCGAAGAGATTGCCAAGGCCGTGCTGTTTCTGGCGTCGGAAGAAAGCAGCTTCGTGGGTGGCGAGGAGTTACTGGTCGACGGCGGTTTCGTGGCCGTGTGACACCCTTGCGCTATCACGAGAGGCTCGCGAAACGCTGAAGCGCCCGCCAAGTCACCGGCCGGTGAAGCCCCAGGCTTGCCAGACTAGATGTTCGCCTGTGCAACCGAACGTGAATAGGTGCGCGGCGAGCATCCGACGGAGCGCTTGAAAGCCGCACCGAAAGCACTCTCGGATTCATATCCGAGAGTGCTCGATATCGTTGTGATCGATGCGCTCCGGCAGGCAAGATAATCCTTCGCAAGGCTCATCCGCCAGCGCAGAAGATAGTCGATGGCCGAGACACCGACTTTTTCCTTGAAGCGAACCGCAAACGATGTTCGCGACATGCCGACGGCTTTGGCGAGATCCTGCAGGGTCCATTTTCGCGCCGGTTCGGCATGCATCAGATTGATCGCCTTGCCGATCTTCCGGTCCGCCAGAGCCGGCAGCCAGCCTTCCGCGTGATGCGCATCACGGAAATAGAGCCTTAAGGCCTGTATCAGCATCATGTGGGCGAGATGCTCCGTTGCCAGGATGCTTCCCGGCTCCTCTTCCAGAAGCTCGTCCCTGATCGTCTGCAACAGAAAGACGAGTTTTGACCGATCGCGCTCGCCCGTCAGGAAAGCGATCGCCGGCAAGGCCGACAGCAGAACGTCCGCATTCGGCCCCTCGCAGACGAAGCGGCTGCCGAAAAGGCTGAATCCGGTTTCATCATTGATCCGTGCAATGCCTTCACCCGTCGCGGCGCCATACACCTTGGCGGCGTCCTGTGGTTCCGCATCGGGGCAGCTCCACATCCTGAACGGCGTGCCGCGCGACATCAGAAAGCAACTGCCAGGCCCGCATCGTATCGGCTCGTCCTGGCCGTCGAGCTGAACCCAGCACGCGCCCTCGACGACCGCATTGAACTTGAGGCCGGTATAGGCCGGAAAGTCCAGGCGCCATGCGCCACCGCCAACCAACTGGCGTGAAACCGGGTTTCCAACCCTGACCAGCGAGAGAATGTCAGAAAGAGCATCCATGACCATATTGAACGATCGCAATAGTTTTCGGAACCATATTCTCTGTTTTGTACGTCTGCTTCCCATTACGGTCAATCCAACACCACGATTTAAGAGGATGAACCATGATTGTCGTGACAGCACCAACCGGCGATATCGGAAGCCAGGTCTTGCATGGCCTGCTGGATGCCGGCGAAGCCATTCGCGTCATTGCCCGTGACCGTAGCCGCCTTCCGGCGGATGTTCAGGGCAGGATAGAGATTGTCGAAGGTTCTCACAGCGACGGCACTGTGTTGAACCGGGCCTTTGATGGCGCGGATCGCCTCTTCTGGCTCGTTCCGGCCGATCCGCGCGCCGCTTCGGCGGATGCCGCTTATGTCGATTTCGCACGCCCTGCCTGCGAAGCCTTGAAGCAAAGCCGCATCACCCATGTCGTCAGCATCTCCGCCCTGGGGCGCGGCTGGCTGAAAAATGCCGGGCACGTGACAGCGACGCTGAAGATGGACGACATGCTCGCGGCGACCGGCGTCAGCTATCGTGCGCTCGCGTGTGCCTCCCTGATGGAAAATGTCAAAAGACAGGCCGGTCTGATCAAAAGTCAGCAGGCATTCTACTGGCCGTTTCCGCAGGACCAGGCCGAACCGACCTGCGCGACCCGCGATGTCGCGGCGGTTGCGGTCGACTTGCTCAAGAATCCCACATGGGACGGGTTTGCGGAAATCCCGATGCTCGGGCCGGAAGACCTGTCTTTCCGGGAGATGATGGCAATTGCCTCGGAGGTGCTCGGCCAGCCGGTCACCTATCACGAGATGTCCGATGAAGACCTCAGGGGCATGATGCTGAAGCGGGGCGCTTCGGAAGGCATGGCCAGTGCCATGGTCAACATGATGGTGGCGAAGAAAGAGGGGATGGATCATCTGGTTCCGGCGGAGGATCGAAGCAACAATCCGACGACGTTCCGGACGTGGTGCGAAGAGGTCTTGCGACCGGCGGTGCTTGCCGCCTGAGGGTCGGTATTCCTGTCGGCGGTGACGCCAGAACCGCGAGCCGCCGTCCCGGCAAGACCGGCCGGGCCGTGCCAGAGCGGCAATTGCGCGATCGATCACATATGATCCCAAAACATCGGAGATGACATTGAACCAGATTTCGCGACAGCAGGCTGCGGCCCCTTCGAACGCGCCGTCGCAAGACGACATCCGCAACAGGTTGAAGACCATGGCGAAGGGGTTCGGTTATTCGTTCCGCGCCCCGCTTCTGAAAACGCCGGCGGACTACGGACTGGACTTCGAGGATGTGACGTTTGCCTCCGAGGACGGCGTGCCGCTGGAGGCATGGTACATTCCGTGTCCCGGTTCGGCGAAGCTGATCATCGCCAACCACCCCCGCTGGTTCAATCGCTACGGATGCCCGACGCATATCGAACCCTGGCGCTCGCTGGGGGCCTGGGCCGATCCCGGGAACACGATCGAGGTCAATTATGTGCCGGACTACAGGATCTTGCATGATGCCGGCTATAACGTGCTGACCTATGACGAGCGCAATTTCGGCCAGAGCGGCGACGCCAATGGCGGTGTCACAAGTGCGGGGCGATTTGAAGCGCGCGACGTGATCGGCTCGCTGCTCTATGCGCGCAAGCGGGCGAAGAATATGACCATCGGCCTGTTTTCCCGTTGCAACGGCGCCAATGCGACCTTCTACGCCATGCATACCCAACCGGAGCAGTTCGCGGACGTCCGGTGCCTGGTCGCCGCCCAGCCGCTTTCCGTCCGCTCGGTGGTGACGCGTTCGCTCACTCTGGCAGGGCTCATCGAGCGGATCGACGATTTCGAGCAGGAATGCAAGCTGATCACGACGGTCGGCTTTGACGACATGTCGCCGATCGGCTGGGTCGACAAAGTTCAGACGCCGACATTCATCTACCAGGTGCGCGACGATGCCATGACGACGCCCGACGATGTCCAGGCGATTTTCGATGGCATCGCGACGGCGGAAAAGAAACTTCACTGGATCGAGGGCACGTCTGCCCGGTGGGACGGATATCTGGAGTTTCAGCGTCGCCCGGAGCCGATGCTAGAGTGGTTCGCCAGATATATGACCTGACCCGCTGTTGTTGTTTGCCAAGGGCTTCTGGTTAAGTGCAACTGCTACGAGAACGAATGATGAGGGCTTCAGCACTATTGGTGGGCTTGCAGCGAGGGTTTCCAGTATTCAGAAATCATCTGGTCCCTTCGCACCAGAAGTGCTCCGCCCTCGCCACCCACCTTGATCCGATGGCCAGAGGAAGGTTGCGGGCGGCCCAGCAGCCTGAGCCAAATGAAAGCGCTTAGTCGGCCTCAGTGAAACACCGTGACAGCGCCTAAATGGCGTGTCATTACCAACGCACTCCTTCGACCAAAGCGGTCGTAAACGCCGTACAAAACTTGGAAATCAGCGAAGCGGCGTCCGTTGGCAACGGGGAATTGGATGGACTGGGCTACCGGCATTTTCTCGAAATAGACAACGCTTCATACCGTCTGGAGGGGAGGGGCGCGAAGCTGGTGATTGAGGCGTTGAGGCGTTGAGGCGTTGAGGCGTTGAGGCGTTGAGGCGTTGAGGCGTTGAGGCGAAGTACACCCTGCGTTTAAGCTCTGTTACCTTTTTGTAGTCCGAAGAGCCGCATGAGCAGATCATTCTGATCTTTGACGTTCCAATCGCTGGTGAAGCCGAAACCCTTCCGCAACCGCAACATCGCCTCGAAGCAGACAATCATTCGTCGCGCCGTTTTGAATGATTGAAAGCCACCGACACCGATCTCCGGCATGTTCTTCTTCACTCTAAAATAACCGCTCTCGATCCTTCGATGTAGATGCTTGGTGACATGGTGTACCGAGCCTTTCGCTTTTGGCCGATAGCAGATACTCAATCGCTGCTTTAGACCGCCTCCGGTTTGTTCCGGCTCTTGAGCCATGGTGACAGATAGGGCCAAACGATACTGATCAGCGCCACCAGAAGGAGCAAGGCCGAGATCGGACGGGTGAAGAACGGCAGGATGCCCTCGTCCGTATAGGTGATGCCGCGGCGAAGATTCAATTCCAGCATAGGACCGAGAATGAAGGCGAGAATGAATGGCCCGATCGGCAGTTTCACCCGGTCCATCACGATCCCCAGAACGGCGAAACCGAGGAGCAGTATGTAGTTGAATGCCGTCGACGAACCGACAAACACGCCAATAAAACCAAGAACCACAATGACCGGATAGAGATAGTGGTACGGGATCTTCAGAATTGCCGGAAACAGGCGCATGCCGAAATACTGAATGATAAGAACAAGCACGGCCGCCATCAAAGCGGTTAGGAACAGCGAATAGACAATATCGGGATTGTTGGCGAAGAGAAGCGGGCCAGCCTGAATGCCGTGGATCATCAATCCCCCGAGCAGAATGGCTGTTGTGCCATCCCCCGGTATGCCCAAAGCAACCATCGGGATCAGAGCACCGCCCACCGAAGCATTGTTTGAAGTTTCCGACGCGAATACCCCATCCACACAACCCTTGCCGAATTTTTCAGGATGCCTGGAGGCGGATTTGGCCTGGGCATAGGCGACCATATTGGACAGCGCCGCCCCCATGCCGGGCAGAAAGCCGATCCACAGTCCGATCATGAAGGACCGGGTGATGTTCCAGGCGTTGTCAGTAAATTCGCGCAAACTGACACCAAAGCCCCTGATATCCTTGACGTCGACTTCCGGTATCTGCTGTTCGCCACGGGCGTGATCCTGCACGATCTGTTTCAGGGCAAAAAGGCCGAGCATGAGCGCCACCAGATCGATGCCTCCGGAAAGATAAATCGAACCGAAGGTGAAACGGGCATTGCCGTCGATCGGGGCGAAGCCCACGCAGGATAGAAGCAGCCCCAGCGCAGCAGCAGCCATTCCTTGGTAAATCGAGCCCCGCGACAGCGCGGCCACCAGTGCGATCGCACAGAAACCCAAAGAGAAATACTCCCAGGGGCCAAGCCGCAGGGCGAGCCGCGCCATGACGGGTGATAGAGCCATGGCAATCAGGATCGAGAACGCGGTGCCGATGAAGCTCGCGATGATTGCCGCGCCGAGGGCTTTCACCGCCTGTCCATTGCGGGTCATCGGATAGCCGTCAAAAGTGGTCGCGATCGATGAGGGCGAACCAGGAATGCCCAGCAGAATCGACCCGATCATACCGCCCGACACACCGCCGACCCAGATCGATACCAGCATGGCCAAACCAACATGCGGGTCCAGGCCGAAAGTGACGGGCAAGAGCAGCGCCACTCCAAGCCCACCGGAGAGACCCGGAATGGCGCCAAGGATGATACCCAGCAGAGTCGACAGCAGGATCACCAGAAAGGTGATCGGCTCGAACAGGGCAATAAGCGAATCCATCATTGCGGAAACCTCAGAAGAGAATGCCACGAGGCAGGAAGGCACCCAAGGCGGTGGCAAAAAGAAGATGAACACCCAGCGTGACACCCGCCGCATAGATCACACCACACCACCAGACCCGGCGTTCAGGCCCCGCGATGATCCAGTAGAGCCCGAATGTCGCCAGCAAGCTGGCGAGGTGAAAGCCCACCAGCCACAGTGCCACCGCGAAGAAGCACAAAAGCGCCGCCATGCCGGTACCGCGCCAGAACTCCTCTCTGCGCAGGGGAGAATGATGATCGTCACGCGCGGGTTGCAGAAGCAGGCCCAGTCCGCAGATCACTAGAATTGCGCAGGCGAAGATCGGAAACAGTTTGGGGCCGGGGTCGTTATTGAACGTACGCACGCTCAGCTGCAATGCCAGCGCGATTCCGCCCGCACCCAGCGCCAGGAGTGTCGCTCCGAGAGGACGATCGGTATTCATGGCTTATCTCCCAAGGATGAATGGGTGCGCGTGCGCACCCGCAGGTCATTTGGCAAGACCGAGATGTTTAGCGAGAGATGCTATTTTCTCATCTTCGTTCTTCACGAGCTGATCGGCCTCTTGAAGCGAATAGGGCTTGAAACTGCTGTCGGCGGCTGTCAGAGCCTTCGTGACCTGCTCGTCCTCACCCATTCCTTGAACCGCCTCATTAATCTCCATCGAGATCTCGGGATCGATCCCCGTCGGCCCCAGCACCAAAAGTGGAGCGATCCACGAAATATTCACGCCCTGATCGATGCAGGTCTTGAAATCGGGATAGTCAGGATCTGGACTCGGATCGACCATGCACAGCACACGCATGTCGCCGGCCGTCTCAAATTGCCTGGCGGAGGCCGCGCCCAGATTGCCCAGAGTGATGTGCCCGCCTTGTATACCTGCTACCTTGTCAACCTCGGCCGAGGCCTCGACAAGCCGCAATTCCACGTTTTCATTCATCATTATGGTGCCGGCGATGAAATGCGTGGTCTGGCCCATCGAAACTCCGACGGTGTATTTGCCCGGATGGGCGCGCGCGTCTTCAATGAATTCCCGCATGTTCTTCCATGGCGCGTCCGGAGCTACGGCAAAGACCTGCGGCGGATAAGACTGCGCGATCCCGAGTACGCTGAATTCGTCGAGGGCGTGATTGTAACGGCCGGTCTGGATGCCGACCAGGATGCCGGTGTGCTGAAAAAGCAAGGTTTGGCCATTCGGCTCCGCCATGCGAACCGTTTCCTGCGCCACGACGCCGCCACCTTCGGGCTGGTTGATTACCGCAACGGCCGCACCGGTCTTGCGCTGAAGATAGTCGGCAAAGATGCGGCCCATGACATCGGTACCGCCACCCGGGCGGGACGGGATGATCAGTTGAATAGGGCCATTCGGCCAGTCGGCAGCCTGCGCACCGGAGACGGTGACGAGGGTCACCGCCAGGGCGGCGGCGAGGGTTTTTATAGCGGTCATTGGTTCTCCTCCTCCTTGCTGAACAATAACGGGTCAGCTGCCGTAGAGCGCGCTCAGCCAGCGGACAATCTCCGTGCGGGCTTCCGAAAAACGGGACTGGCAGGCGATGAGAAAGCCGTGATCGGCGTCGGCGTATTGTCGAACGGTCACGTCGTTGCCCTGTGCGATCAGGCGGGAGGCGTATTTTTGCGCCTCAAAGCGTAGAGGGTCGAGGCCCGCGGTAATGATCAGAGCGGGCGGCAAACCTCTCAGCGCTTCATCCGACGCCAGCAATGGCGACAGAAGCGGGTTCGACAGGTTTTCCTCGACCCCCGCGTAGCAGACGTTGAATGAGCGCAGCCGCGAAGCTGGGAAGATCGAGTGTGGCTCAAGTTT
Source organism: Roseibium litorale (assembly GCF_014842915.1). Taxonomy (GTDB): domain Bacteria; phylum Pseudomonadota; class Alphaproteobacteria; order Rhizobiales; family Stappiaceae; genus Roseibium; species Roseibium litorale. The sequence continues at coordinate 218,271 of NZ_JACYXI010000008.1, forward strand.
GTCTTCGGCTGGCGTGACGCCGTCGAGAAACGGATAGCTCATGAGTTGGCCCAGCGGGCGCAACTCGCTGCTTTCACGTGCCATAAGACAGATCGCTGCCGTCAAATTACCGCCCGCTGAATGTCCACCAACGACGAACCGAGCCGGATCGGCCCCCAGCGAGGCGGCATTCTCCACGGCCCAGCGGGCGATATCGTAGCTTTCGTGCAAGGCGGTAGGAAAGGGGTGCTCCGGCGCGAGCCGGTAGTCGAGATCGACGACGACCGCATTGAGACGGGTAGCGAGATAGGCGCAGAAAACCGTGTCGCGATGCTGATAGCCACGGACAAAACCTCCCCCATGGATGTTGAGAAATAGGGGGCGTGGACTGAAGGCCGGCGTCTTGGGTGTGACGATAACCACGCGCGTGTCACCGACACGGGTGGGGATAAAGCGTTCTTCCGCGACACAGAGATCGAGATCTGCTTCCAGCTCCGGCGTGAGGCGGGTCTCTACGAGATTCGTTCCGCGCAGCTGGGTGGCCAGCTCCAGCCGTTCCTCGGGTGAGAGCGTGAACTCGGGCAGGGCGGTGCTCATGCTGATTTGTCCAGTAGCTTTCGAATACCCGCGATGCGCTCATCCATGAGGCGGGGCCAGACAGCTGGATCAACGAATGGGTTGTGATCCTCCGTGATAGCATTGACACGGTCCATCATGCCGACTTGGGCGGGATGTGAACCGAGGGTGATGTCTACCTTCATGTGCCTCAGCCGCATGAGGGAATCGTGGAAGTCCTGTTGAAGCGAAAACGGCAGATTGTGCTCCGACAGCCACTCGTCGGTGACCGTTATGAGACCGATGCCGCCATGCATGCCCACTTGAAGGCTCGTCCCGTCTTGCTCGACCTCAAAGAAAAAGCTCGTGGTGCCCGGCGTGTGGCCCGGCGTCAGCACGGTACGGATCACCCGGTCGCCGAAGATGACGGGCTGGTTGTCGGAATAGAATGCGTCCGGTTCGAACGATCCCCATGGATAGCCGTCGTTCAAAAGCTGGTCGGGCCGGTCGCAAAGGAATTGCCAATCCTCACGGCTCATCATCACCTTCGCGCCTGAAGCCTCGACGAGCGGACGCACGCCGCCCAGATGATCATAGTGCATATGAGAAATCAGGATCAGCTTCAGATCGCTGATATCGAAGCCAAGTTTGCGGATCGACTCGAACACGAGATAGACTTGGGGCTGCATCGTGGTGTCGATCAGGATCAACCCCTCGGTCGATTGCAGCAGATAGGCTCCGACCCAGTTGTTGCCGACATACCACGTGCGTGGGGCAACCGGGAAAGGATCGACTGCAACTTCCCAGGGGCGCTCGCAGCCTTGCTTCAGGCAATCCTGTGGGTCCTTGGGAAGGGGTGGCAAGGGACGATGGGTCATTGGCATTATTCCGGGGCTTTGGCTACGGGCCGGCTGTCAGGCGGCATGCCACCCGACAGCGCGTTTTCGTGGAAGGCGGTGATCAGTTCGTCAGGCCGAGCAGTTTCGCGGTCGTGGCCACGCGTGTGTCAGCGGCCTCCAGTCTCGAGCGTGTTTGGTCGGCAGGCACGATGCTGAGCGGCATGTGCATGGTTTCAAGCTGTGTCTTTATATCCGGCTCGGCCATAATGGAGGCAAAGGCGTCGTAAATCGCCTGCGTCTTGTCCGCATCCATGCCGACCGGGCCCATGATCAGGAAATCGAGGCCGTACAACACATTCTCATAACCATGCTCGGCAATGGACGGGACATCCGGTGTTGATGGATCGCGCGCGGGCTCGCCGCCGATGGTGCCGAGAATACGCAGCGCACCTGATTGCACGTATTGCAGTGTGCCTGCGGTATTGATCAACGCCGCGTCGATCTGATGACCCTGCAGCTGAACCAATTTGTCAGCGTCTCCTCCAGCATCGACGACCCGAAACTCCGCCCCGGAATCCATCATCAGAAGCCCGGCCATGAAATGCGTGGTGCCGCCGGTCTGTATGCCCAGCGAGATCGAATTCGGCTTTTCCTTCGCCGCGGCGACGAGGTCGGCGACATTCTTCCACGGGGAGTCCGCTGCCACCGCCAGGGCATATGTGCTGCCGACGGCCAGGGCCGCGGCCGTCGTGAAGTCCTTGAGTGGATTAGCTTCAAGTGCGCCGGTATGGTGCATCGCGAGGATACCGGAATGGAAAAACAGCAGGGTTTGACCGTCGGGAGCGGCGGTGCGCACGGTTTCCGCAGCGACCACGCCGCCGCCGCCGGGGTTGTTGACCACGACGAAGGGCTGGCCCAGCTTTTTCTGCAGCGCCGCGGCGATGATCCGCGCCGCCGCATCCGTGCCGCCGCCGGACCGGGCCGGGACGACCAGCTGCACGGCTCCATCTGGCCAGCCATTCGCGAAAGCGGGCACCGCGGCCATCATCGCCGCGCCAGTGCCAAGCGCCAGAAGCGCGCGACGTGACAGAATAGGATAATTAGTCATTTTTGTTCCTCCCAGAACTCTCCTCTGCCGCCAAGAGTATTGACACATGCCGTTTTTCGGAAATTGGTAATCGATGGCAGATATAAGGGATACTTATAGTGGCTCCTAACGCGCAGACCCTTTTGACACGCCTGACCACACGGTCGCGGTTGCGCCATATGCAGGCGCTGGTGATGTTGGACGATCTCCGGTCGATGACCCGTGCTGCGCAGGCAATGGGCATGACACAGCCCGCCATGACGCAACTTGTGGCGGAACTCGAGCAACTCCTTGAAGTCACTTTGTTTCTGCGTCATTCGCGTGGCGTCGATCCCACGCCGGTGGCGCAAGAGTTGTTACCGGTGGCGCGGCGTGTTCTGGTGGCCATGGAAGAAGGAGCGGCGGCGGTAGCGACGCGCATGCGCCGCGACTCGGGCCCAGTCCGTATCGCGGCCACTATTGCGGGTGTAGGCGCCTTGTTGGACCGCGCGCTGCCAACCTTGTTGAGGATCCACCCGAACTTGCGATTGCAGGTCGAGAGCGTGGTCGGGCAAGCGCTTCATGCGTCCTTCAACGAAGACGAAAGCGATATCATCCTGTGCCGGAGGCAGCGCGTGGTGACGGAAGGATGGGTGTTCGTGGAATGCTGCCCCGATGCAGCTGTAATTGTCGCCGGTCCAGGTCATCCGCTGGCGGGCAAGAGCAGCATCAACGCCGAGGAGTTGCGGCGCTGCGTCTGGCTTCAGAACCATGTTGCCAGCATCGCCCGTCATGCTTTGGACGATTTGCGCGAACGCCTCGGTTGGGACGACATCCGCGAAACGCACGTGATTTCCAGAATTCCGGAGCTTATCTGGGCGATGCTGCGGGAGGGGACGATGGTAGCGCTCGTCCCGCGCAGCGCGGTGCTGCCGCGGCTGACCGATGGCAATCTGGTGGAGCTGCCCTTCGATGTGAACTGGCCGCTGGAACCTGTTGGATTCTATTGGCGGGCCGACACGGCGACATCGTCCGTGCGGCTTCTGGCGAAGGCGTTCGAAGCTTTGCGCCAGGATTGAAGGTAACGCGGATCCATGCTGTCCTGCCGGGTGGGGCGAAGGCCTCTTCGCGCAAATCGTAATTCTTGGGCCAGTCTTCGCCAAAGATGTCGAAGAGGTGGGCACCGCAGCTTGCAGGTCGATCCAGAGACCTCCCAAACGCCCCGCAAATTGCGCAGCCGGTCGCGGCGGCAGCGATAAGCAACCGCTATACCGTCGGTTAAGATGAGCTATTAATCGTGGGTCGCCAATGCAGCTTCCGCGACGGCGATGTCCTGGGTCGCGGAGCCGTCAAGAACCGTGGCGAGACTCGCGTCCGAGGCCCGCGCCATCGCCTCTGGCAGGACGAGGACCGGGTGACGGCTCACCGACCGGTTCTTTCGCGTCACGCTTTGTATTTGGTGACGTTCTCCTCTTTGGTAGCAGGGTAATGGCTGATCCCGTCCGCGCCGCTGGTCACATCCCCCAGCACGAAAGCCTCGAAGCTTTTCATGCCGGTGCCCAGACTTCGGCTAGTCCGCCGACCCAGGTATTGGAGGGGTCGCAGGCAGCCTTCGCCTCTGCGAGTTTCATCGGATTGGGTGTGGCCCACTTCACGCCCTTGACGCTGGGAAGGGCGCATAGGCTGGCGATGGCCTCCTTGCCTATGCTGTCATTGCGCAAGTATAGCATCGTTGGCAAACCGCCCGCAGCCAACACGCCGCGCTTAACGTCCTGCGGGCGTTCGCGGAAGTGCGCGTGGCAGGAGTTCAACTCGGACCAAGTATTCAGGATGCCGATCACGGGCTTGCGCCGGGAAGCGGCCTTGGAATAGCCCAATAGCATCATCCGCGAGCGATGTCCGAAGCTGCTCAGATCGTTGGGCGCAAACCATCGGGACGAGCGCAACTGCGAAGGCGGCTTGCAGGCTTTTGGTGTCATTTGGATACTCCTCGCTCGCAACTATGTATGCGCATACATAAAAACCTGTCAACTTGCCCTAGGCGCTGTTATCTTAGATTTTTAGCCAGAAAATCATAAATTTGAGGCGAATTCTCTTATTCCTTCACGCCGATTTTGGTGGGAAGAAGAAATTTATGGATGCGCATCCATAACGTCGGGGTTGCATTCCTCGGCGCTTAGGCTAACGAATGAATGCATGACCCAGAGCGACGATCCCAGCGGAGCCGGCCGTAAGCGCAACCAGCGCGGCGTAACCATGGAAGCGGTTGGCCGGATTGCCGGTGTCAGCCAGGTTACCGTCTCCCGCGCGCTATCCGACCCATCGAAGGTCTCGCCGCAAACCATGGCGCGTATCCGTGATGCCATCGCCGTCACGGGCTTCGTTCCGAACGCGCTGGCAGGCGCGCTCGTCTCACGCAAGAGCATGATGGTGTCGGCGCTCGTGCCGTCGATCACGAATATTATATATGCCAGCATGCTGGCGCCTTTCAGCAGCGAACTGAAGAGCCGCGGCTATCAGATCCTGCTTTCTGAAACCGGCCTCGACCCCGATGAAGAGGCGGCCGTCGTTGAGGCTCACCTTTCGCGCCGTCCCGATGCCATTTGGCTGACGGGCGTGCATCATGCTGCTCGCACACGGCGGATGCTCATCGGTGCATCGATACCCGTCGTCGAGACCTGGGACATGACCGAGACGCCGATCGACCTTTGCGTTGGCTTTTCTCATGCGGCGTCAGGCCGCGCCGTTGCGGAATTCGCGCGGGAGGCCGGCTACACGAAAGGAGCCGGGATAAGCGCGGGCGATGAACGCGCCCAGCGTCGCCTCGGCGCCTTTGCCAGCAGGTTTCGAGAGTTGAGCGGCTGCAACATTCCGGTCGTCACCGCCAGCTATGGGAGCATTGCGGCCGGCCGGGCCATGCTCGCTGAACTATTGGACCGGCGCGGGTTTTCGGGAGGGCTTGTGGCCTGCAGTTCGGATGTCCTTGCGCAGGGGGTGCTGATAGAGGCGGCGGCGCGAGGTATTGCCGTGCCAACCGATCTAGCGGTTGTCGGCTTCGGTGACCAGGAGCTGGCCGAAACGGTGGAGCCCGGTTTGACCACGATCCGCGTCAATCGCGATGCCATGGGGCGCATAGCGGCGCAAGCCCTCCTAGCCCGGATCGGCGGAGAGACGCCGCCCCGCGATGTAATCGATGTGGGTTTCACCCTGATCCGCCGAGCTTCGGCCTAAGGCGGACGCTGTTTGGGAACGAGAAAGTGCATAACCTGGACATCCTGAATGATTTCCCTGCCGGAACACTGGAAACGTCGCTGTTGTGGGAGGCTCTGGTCGACATTGGCGAGAGACGGGATCTGGGAACGGGCCCGTTCGGCGCCCGGGGCATTGTACCCATTTTGGGCGGGGCCTTTCGCGGCGGAGTGGGAATGGGCGCGGCTCGCGAGGATTTCCACGGTTCGATCGAGCCGGGCGGGGCGGACAGGCAGACACTGCGCGCGGACGGTGCCAAGGAGCTCGATGCACTTTACGAGATGCGTGTGGCCGACCAGACCGTCCTGACTATTCGGAACTGTGTTGTCGTTGACGAGCAGGTGGCGGGGCCACGCTACGCGATCTCCCGGATTCACGTGACCGCACCGGAAGGGCGATGGTCCTGGCTCAATCGCCGTCTGATAATCGGAACATTGCAAAGCACGCGCCCGACGCGCCCAGCCGTCATCATCCGGGGATGGCTCGCCTGTCAAACGCCGGTGGACACTTGAGCGGGGAGCCCCTGCTCTTGGGGCAATTTGACCCGTTTATTTGCCGCGAAACAGCACGTTGGACCACCGATGCGAATGACGAGCGCCTGTTGCGCTTCTATGACAGCACTAGCGGACAGCAAAATCCCGGCAAGCTTTTCTACCGTCTGGATGGCGATGCCCTGAAGCCTCTCGCCAGCTGATGCCGGGATGGTACCGATTTAATCTTTCGTCGAATGGGCCCCATCATGCAGCCACTGTTTAAAAAGTCGCATCGACTGGCTTGCGGGAATGTTGACCGTCTTGGTGAACCAGTATCCATGGTTACTCCGGTGGCCCGGTCCCCCCGGGGATTGACGAGCCCGTCGGCAGTAAGTTCATAGGCAATCAGGCCATATGGGATCAGCGCCATGCCTTGACCCGCCTAGGCCGCGCAAATGACCAATGAGCGATAGCTGAGGCGCGACTTCTGCGGTTTGCAAGGGCAGGGGGCGTCCTCTCATTTCGCTGGCATCTTCTGCCTGAACACTTCGGCCGGCGTCTTCCATACGAGGCATTTCCATTGCGCCGCATTGAACCGGGTCACAGATCCCTTTCAACTCAGGACCGGTGACCCGGCTCATATTGAGTTTCCGGGGAAGTCATCGCCGGGCGCGCCGGCTGGTGTTTTCGACGGTGCCTTTTTGGCCAGTTCGCAGAGGGATCACAGAACCAGGTCTGGTCCCAATCTCTGCCTGAGGATGCGGCCAAGCTGTAAACTCGGCTCCACGGTCGAACGGGATAGATTTTCGCGGCCGGATTGCCCGGTGGCGCATCGCTTCGATGACCCTGCCGGGCACCAAATGCGTTTTCCTGTTGCCGTTCTTCAAAAGCACGGTGAACCGGGTGACGGGTTCTACCTGGGACGTGACGTTGCCAGCACTAAAGTGCTGTTTGAACAACATTAAATCGCCTTGCCGTTGGTCCAAGCATGCTGATGTCACGATGGAATTTGGGGGGCAGGCGCTTTCTCGCCCGTCTGGGCTTGCGAGACTTTCGATAGGCCGGCTGATACCACCACAGCAAAATAACCAAGGACCCGGCAGCTGGTCATCTTGAAAATGGTTGCGTTTCAATTCCCGGAAAGTCTCCGAGCGGCGGCGTCCGAAGATCTTCGCCATTGTCGCGGGAGACACTTTTGCCTGGCGCCAGCGCTCGATCTTGCGTCGCTCTTCACGCGAGAAATGGCTGTAACTCAAGCCCATGATGACTTGCTCCTGTCTGATAACGTATTGAATTCAAACAGAAGCCGCATTTGGAAATAGCGCGCACCTCAGGTGTTTTTTGAGCTGAGTTTTAAAGACTCGCGCCTTGGGAAACGCTTAACTTTACAATGCCTAGGCCTAGAAGCTCGCTGAAATCACCGTGCGGTCGTCGCAAGTCTCGATCGATGTCGATCCCTTGACTGCCGGGAAAAGGCGCGTCTTGTGAAAGTCAACCTGCTCGACACGGGCAAACTCGGCTTCCCAGTCAGCGCAGGTCGCACCTGTGCTGGGAATGGAAACATATCCGTCGGAGAAGATCTCGATGGTTTCGATTTCATCAGCGGCAAGACGGATGTCCGTCACTCCCTCGCTCAGGACACAGCTTCCGTTCAAGGAGGCATAGCCCAGCTCGTGCCGTGCATTGGCATAGTGGAACTGGGTGCGGATGCCTCCCATCAGGAAGCCGGCAATAAGTCCAAGGTCCAGCCCCGAGGCGCGTGCCGCCGCTTCCATGGCTTCGGAGGCTTCCTCCTGGCTCAGCCGGCCCTCATCAATCGAAGCTGCAAGCCCCAGAAAGATCGTGCGCCGGGTCGCATATTCGGCTTCATCCGTAACACCCATCCGGGACGTCAGGGTTTTGAAAACGGCAACGCGCGCGGCAGTGCTTACCGTGTCGATGATCTTGTGATGCTGATAGACCGACTTGCCATTGATCCGCACACCCGTGTCACCGAGCGCCAGAATGCGGACACTGTCCTTGCCCTTCACGGCAATGGCGGCAGTCGTTGAGGGAGGATGCGCGATCCGGCAATCCTCCGCCGCAGCTTTAACGGCATCGCTGACGGCCTGGAAGATCGAACCCGCGCTTCCGGTGTCGAGGGCGTTCTTTGCCCGCAAGTCCGAAATGCAGCGGGCAGCGGCGCGAGCAGCAATCCGGCCGGAACTCTCCCCCTGATAATCCGCGCCAGTCGGATCCGTGGCGCCATCAAAGACGGCCAGCACCTGATCCGGCTCAATCAAGATCAAATCGTCGCCCGGCCGATTGCCGGTCTTGTATTTTGAACGCGAGATCGCCTCGATGTTCATGGGCATTCCTTCAAGACGCGTTGCCCCGCCCGGCGCGCTGCACCAGAGAACCAGACGGGGAGACTGAGAGGCCTTCGCGATCAGACGAAAGCAGATTCCTTGCTTTCCGACATACGGAAGACAGCGAAGACACAAAGGCCCGTGCTGAGCAACAGCACTGTCGAAAGCGCTGCGGCCGTTCCGAATTCGCCGTCGATCACCTGAATGTAGATCAGCACCGGCATGGTGATGGTCTTCGAGGTGTAGAGGATCAGGGTCGAGGACAGTTCATTGATCGCGGTGATGAAGCTCATCAACGAGCCGATGATCAGACCCGGCATCATCAGCGGAACCGTCACGGAGGTGAAGGTCTTCGCGGGAGAAGCCCCCAGATTAACGGCCGCTTCTTCGATCGAAGGCTTGATCTGGCGCAGGATCGATGTCGTCGAACGAACCCCATAGGGAAGACGCCGGATGAAGACGATCAGCACGATGATCAACGCCGTTCCCGTGATATCGAAGGGCGGATGGCGGAAAGTCGCAACATATCCGATCGCCATCACGATGCCCGGGATAAGGTAAGGAACCATAAGCAGGAGATCGAGCGAGCCGGCGACCAGATTGTCCCGCCGCACCACGATGAAAGACAGGAGACCCGAGACGATCGCAATCAGCACCACTGCCGCCAGGGCAAAGAGGAAGCTGTTGGTGATTGCAGCAGGGGAATCCCGCAGGATGCGTGCATAGCTGTCGAGACCAAAGCCGCCCGTGAAGACCGGACCATTGGTGGCCAGGAACGAGGTGTAGACCACGGTGAAGGACGGCAGCATGGCGATGAAAACCACGAAGTAGCAGAACCCGTGCACCAGCAGCGACTTCGAAGGCGGCATCGACTTCTTGACAGGCCGGTTGGTCATGGCGCCCGCATAGCGGCGCTTCGCCAGGATGCGGCGCTGAAGCAGCAGGGCTCCCATGGAAATCGCGATCATGACCATGGAAATGGTGACCGCCATCGTCGGGGTTCCGGCCATTTCGGAAGTGTATTGCGAATAGGCAATGGTCGAGAGTGTCCGCACGCCCTGTCCCAGGATGGCCGGCGTGCCGAAATCCGCGATCGACAGGACGAAGCAGATGATTGCACCGGTGCTGACCGCCGGGAAAACCAGCGGCAGGGTCACCTTCATGAACCGCTCGAAAGCGGTGCAGCCAAGGTTTTCCGCCGCATCCTCAAACGACTTGTTGATCGTGTTCAGCGCATTTTCAGTCATCAGATAGATGTAGGGGAAGAACTTCAGGCTGAAGACCAGAACGATGCCGGGAATGCCGTAGATCGTGGGAACGCTGATGCCGAACTGCTCCAGGAAATTGGTCACGGCACCGTTCGAGCCGAACAGCATGATCCAGGCATAGGCACCGATGAAGGGAGGGGCGCACAGCACAAGCACGGCAAAGGTCGCAATCACGGCCCGGCCGCGAATGCGATACCGCGAAGTGCAGAAGGCAAGCGGCACGCCGATCAGACAAGCTCCAAGCATGCCCAGAACACCGATCATCAGCGTGTTCCAGAGTGCCGTGGTGTAGTACCTGCGCGAGAAGACCTGAATGTAGTTGGATATGCCGAGTTCGCCGGATTTCGCATCGAAGAAGCTGATTGCGAAAACGTTGAGGATCGGCAGGATCAGGAAAACGGCAAGCAACAGCACGGCCAGAACGGTCACGACCGTCCAGAAACCCGGCATGCGCAGTTTTCCCGCCAGGGGGGACATGGCGAGGCTCGTCATGACAGCCGTGCTCCCGTGACACCATCTGCAAAGAGCTGAACCTTGCTGGCCGGGAAGGCGAGGGTGACCTCGTCATCCGTGTGAAGGGCCAGCACACCTTCGGACGGCGCGGTGATCGCTTCGATTTCTTCCCCGGAGGGCAGGACGGCAGCAACCGTGAGCTCGCGGCCCGTGAAGCTGACTTGCCGGATCCGTGCCTTCAAGGTCACCATGTCCGGTGCGATGCTGCCCGGATTGATGGAGATGAACTCCGGCCTGATGGCCGCGACAACGGTCCCGCCAGCAGTCAGCGCCGCCGCCTGCGGCAGGTTCACAGCCAGGCCAGCAATGCTGGCACCGGCACCAGACAGGGAAAGGCCGAGAAAGTTGTTCGCGCCGACAAAGGACGCCACGAAGCGGTTGGACGGATTGTTGTAGACCTCCCAGGGCGCGGCTGCCTGCTGGATGATACCGCCGAACATGACGCAGACAATGTCGGACATCGCCAGCGCCTCTTCCTGATCGTGTGTCACGTAGACCGTGGTCATATTCATCGACTGCTGGATGGAGCGGATTTCCCGGCGCAGGTCCACGCGCAGCTTCGCATCCAGGTTCGAGAGAGGCTCATCCATGAGGAGAACCTTGGGATTGATGACGAGCGCCCGGGCCAGACCCACGCGCTGCTGCTGGCCACCGGAGAGTTCGTGCGGCATGCGCGCTGCGTAGGGGGTGAGCTGAACCACATCCAGGATCTTGCCAACCCGAGCGGCGATCTCGCTCTTGGCGATCTTGCGCTGCTTCAGGCCGAAGGCAATGTTGTCATAGACGCTGATATGCGGGAAGACGGCATAGTCCTGAAACACCATGCCGACATCACGCTTGTGAGCGGGCATGTGCTCGATGGCCTGATCTTCAACGCTGATGCCGCCACTGTCCTGCTGATGAAAGCCCGCAATCGTGCGCAGAAGCGTGGTCTTGCCGCAGCCGCTTGGCCCGAGAAGGGTGAAGAAGGATCCGGAGGGGATCGAGATGTTGATGCCTGACAGGGCAAGAACGTCGCCGTAACTCTTGCGGATGTTCGAAATCTCGACAGCGGCCATGCAAAGGGACTCCGTTTGCCCGGTGAGGGCAATTCATTTGATTTTTCAGGAAAAAGACGGGGATAGCCATGAGCAGGCTATCCCCGTTTCAGGGGACCAGAGTCAGGGTTGAGTCAGGGTTGAGTCAGGGTTATTCCAGGTCGAGAAGAAGGTCGTTCCAGGCTTCGAGCAGGCGCGCGCGGTTGTCGGCGGCCCAGGCGAAGTCATATTCCGCATCCGGAACCTGATCGAGCGGGATCAACTCCTCGTTGGAGGCAACGTCCGTACGGATCGGACGGCGGCCAGCCTTGGCAACGGCAGCCTGTGCTTCCTTGGAAACGATGAAGTCGATGAAAGCCTTGCCGTTTTCAGCATTCGGCGCGCCCTTCACCAGCGCCATTCCGTCCGGGGCAATGGCCGTGCCCTCGCTCGGATAGACGATCTTCACATTGGCGCCGCCAATCTTGTAGCGCAGGGCAGCGTCTTCCAGGGTGATACCGACGGCCTGTTCCCCGTCATTGACGAAACGCGGCACCGCGCCGGAGGAGGCGGACAGAACAGAATTGGTCAGAAGGCCCTTGTAGACAGCCCAGCCTTCTTCCTCGGTCGGGAAGTCCTGAAGAACGGTCGCCAGCTGAATATAGGCGGAGCCGGACTTGTCGACGCGGGCAGAAGAAATCAGGCCCTTGTATTCAGGCTTGGCAAGGTCTGCCCAGGAGGTGGGAACCGGAGCACCCTTGAGCGCATCTTCATTGACGATGAAAGCGGTGACCACCGCGGTAAACGGAACCCAGTTCTTGCTCGGCGTGAACTTAGGATTGATCGCGGCAGCTTCCTTCGGCTCATAGGGCTCGAAAAGCGTTGCGGAGAAGTCGATGACGGTACCATCAACGCTCCAGATCACGTCGCCGGCCGGCTTGTCGGCCTCGGCCTTCAGGCGGTTCATCAGCTCGCCGGAACCGGCCTTGATGAGTTCAACCTTGGTACCGGTCTTTGCTTCGAACAGCGGCAAAAGCTCGTCCATCAGCTGCTGCGGCGCTGCGGAATAGACGACGACGGTGCCATCGGCCATGGCATAGGACGTGGTGCCGAGAAGGACAGCAGTCAGCGCTGCCGCGGTGCGGATTTTCTTGAAGTTGCTCATTTTGAACTCCCATCACTGTTGGTTCCCTGCTCTCCATCCCGATCCGCTTGTCGTTCTTATCATTGATCGGATCCGCCAGATGAAAGGCTGCTAATAAGTTTTGTTACGTAAGTAAATAAGTCAAGCAGATATTCGTGAAACTGTCATAATTGATGTAAGTTATTGATATTGATTGGTTATCAAGACGCCTAACTACCAGACATGCAAGCCACCTGATTGTAACAAATGAAATTTTTGGTGCTTGTCAGCCCGATCTCGGCTAGTGGAGGAAACAGAGATCAAAAGCTGTGAGGATCGGTTTGATCAATCTGGGTTATAATGAGCGCCGCGTGATTGAAATGCTCCGGAGGCAAGGCGGACTGTCGCGCAGCGAGCTTGCCCGTGAGCTGGAGGTTTCTGCGCCGACCTTGACCCGCCTCACATGCAGCCTGATCGACAACGGACTGATTCTGGAAGAAGCAGAGCCCAGAGCCCCAAACGGCCGCGGCAAACCGCAGACCGCCGTGAAGCTCAACCCCGATGGTCTCTTCACGGTAGGCGTTTACTTCAATCCGGATGACATTCGTGTCTGTGTTGCCGATCTTGAAGGGCACATCCGGGCAGAACACATCCAGGAACTGCACGATCACAGTTTCAACCACATTATGGGGCTGGCCGTACCTTCAGTTCGAAAGGTGATCAAAAAGGCGGGAATCGATAAGGACAGGCTGCTGGGCTGCGGGCTATCCTTTCCCGGCCATTTTTCGCGTAATCCGGGCCATGTCTTTCAGATTCCGCAATTTGCAGGTTGGCACGATGTCGACGTGAACGCCGACTTCGAGCCCCTGTTCGGAATGCCCGTGTTCCACGAAAACGACGGCAAGGCTGCCATCTTGTCGGAACTCTACTATGGAGCCGGGCGCAACTTGCGCAACTTCGTGATGATCTGGCTGACCTACGGCATCGGCGGCGCAGTGGTCGTCCAGCGTCAACTCTACCGGGGGACAAACGGCAATGCCGGGGAATTCGGCGGTCTTTTCCCGAAATCTCACCCGCGGCCCTCTGGCCAGGATCTTTGCAATCTTCTGACCAACTCGGGGGTTCAAATCCGCCGCCTGCGTGAAATTGATGAAAGCTACCGCGAACACCCAGGCATGCGCGAGTGGCTGGACCGAGCTACGGATCAGTTGCGCAGCCTGTCCTTGACCGTCGCCAGGACACTTGATCCCGGCGCGATCGTATTTGGCGGATCATTGCCCGACTGGATCATCCGCCATTTCGTCCAGCATCTCGGCTCCCTGGAAATACTGGGAGAGGACTTCCATGTGGAACCACCGGAAATCCGGCTTTCGGATATGAGCGACAATCCTCATCTTGGTGCAGCAACCATCCCGCTCTACCGCGCCACGACCCCGAGCTATTATTCAGGCCGGGCGCTCAAGGGATGGTCTTGAGCGGTAAAGGTCTTCCGCCCGTCAGGTCTTGGGAATAGCGCGCACCCGGGCAGAGATGAACTGACCGGCACAAGAGATCGTGGTCAATGTGCGACGGCGACATCGCTTACGGATAAAGTGGAGCGCCGGTCACCTTGGCCTCGATCCAGACCCTGTGCCCAGGATGCGCCCTCTCGGCCGCATCGGCAAGTGGACCGTCGGGCGGCACATCGCAAGCTATTGCGTCTGTTGAGAGAGTTTCGAGCCAGGCATTTAGGTTTCGTACTCTCGTCAGGGCAATTCAAGGGGGAAGATGGAGAAAAATCGCGCGTGTCATCCCTGGGTCGCCAGCATCGCCCGGAATCGGGCGAGCGCCAAAGCCATGAACGCCCCGCCGGTCAGCGCCATGCCCAGGAACTGCGGCCAGACCGTCTGGAAATCGGCGCCGCGGTAAAGCACGGCTTGGGCGAAGGCGACGAAATGCAGGGTTGGCGACACCTGCATGATGACCTGCAGCGCCTCCGGCATGTTCTCGACTGGCGTGATTGCGCCAGACAACATGTTCATGACGACAAAGGCCGGCATGGCAAGGAGCCCGAACTGCGGCATCGAGCGGACAATCGTTGCAAGCAGAATGCCGAGCGAGGTGATGGCGAAGATGTAGAGGGCGGCGCCGGAGAAGAACATGAGTCCTGCGGTGTGGACCGGCACGCCGAGCACGCCGCGCACCATCAGGACGAGTGACAGCATCGTCGCCGAAAGCACAACCAGGCCATTGGCCCAGACCTTGGCGAAGGCGATCTCGCTCGGCCCGACAGGCATGACGAGAAGATGCTCGATCGTGCCGTGCTCGCGCTCGCGGATCACAGCTGCGCCGACCAGGATCACGGAGAGGATGGTAAGATTGTCGATGATCTGCATGACGGCGTTGAACCAGACCGGGTCGAGGTTCGGGTTGAACCAGGTCCGGACCACAGCGTCGACCGGCAGGCTGGCCTCGACACCTGCTTCTATGAGGAAACGCGCGATCTCCCGGCTCACGATCTCGCTGATATAGCTCGAACCGTTGCCGGCCTGAGTCATGGCCGTCGCATCGACATTGACCTGCACGCCCGGAGTGCGCCCCGCCAGGATGTCGCGCTCGAAGCCCGGCGGGACGTCGATCACGAAGGTGTAGGTGCCGCGGTCCATCGCCTGGTCGATGCCCGAGCGATCGATCGTCACCGGTGTGTTGAAGTACGGTGGCAGCAGGGCATCGGCGAGCCGCCGTGACAGTTGGGAGTGGTCGCCGTCGACAATAGCGATCGAGGCGTTCTTCACGTCGGTCTGGACGCCGGTCGCCACCTCGTAGACCGCGAAGGTGAAGGAGTAGGTGATGAGGAACATCATCACGGCATCCCGACTGAGCGACGAGAATTCCTTGAGGCCGAGGTAAAACACGTTCTTCAGCCAACGCACCGGTGTCACCTTTCCTGCTTGGTCTGAATGAGGCAGGCGATCGTCAGAAACCCCACCCCGAAACCGATGAGGGCCAGATACTCCGGGAGGAACTCCATAAAGCCCATCTCCTTGGCGAAGCAGCCGATGCTGATGGTCTGGAACCACAGCGCCGGAAAGGCCTGGCCGACGATCCGGCCCATGCCTTCCAAGTTGGAGACGGGATACATGAACCCTGAGAAGTTGACCGCCGGAGTGACCGTCAGGATCGCCGTTGCGAAGATAGCTGCCACCTGGGAGCGCACAAAACTCGACATCAGGAGGCCAAAGCCGGTGGCGGCGAACACATAGAGCGCGGCGCCAAAGGTCAGGGCCGCGAGCGAGCCGGACACAACGACGCCGAACTGCAACCAGGCGAGCGTGATCAGCGTCAGGTAGCTGATGAAGCCAACGGCGATATAGGGCAATTGCTTGCCGATCAGGAATTCGGCGATTGATGCTGGTGAGGCATAGACGTTTAAGATCGATCCGAGTTCTTTTTCCCGGACCACCCCCACGGCCGTCAGCATCGCCGGGATCAGGACGAGAAGCAGCATGATAATGCCCGGCGTAATGGCGAACACCGAGCGGAAGGCCTGATTGTAGCGGAACCTGGGCTCGATCGAGACTGGCAGAACGTCCGGCACCGAGCCGAGTTCGCGCATGGCGAGTTGTTTCGCGTAGGTGAGCACCACGCCGCTGAGGTAGCCTCTCACCGTCTCCGCGCGGAACGGATTGCTGCCATCGAGCAGGAAGGCGACTTCGGGTATGCGGCCGGCGAGCAGATCGGAGCCGAAGCCGGGCGAGATGTCGATCACCACCCTGACCTCACCGGAGCGCAGGCGCCGCTCAATCTCACCGTCGCCGGCCAGCGGCGGCTGCTCGTGGAAATAGGCCGAGTGGCGGAAGCCTTCGAGAAAGTCGCGGCTTTCAGCGCTGCGGTCGCGGTCGAGCGCGGCGAAGGTTATGTCTTCCACGTCGAACGAGATGCCGTAAGCGAAGGCCGTCATCAGGACGAGCGGCCCGAGCAGGGCAAAGGCGAGACGGATCGGATCGCGCAACAGTTCGATCGCCTCGCGGAAGGCGAAAGCGCGGATGCGCGCGAAACCGGCACCGGCTGTCTTGCTCATGCCCGCCGCGCGCTCGTCATCCCCCCCGCCATTCGGCATTGCTGGCGACGCCTTCCCGGCCACCGTGATCGGGTTGGCCGCCACCGTCACTGACGCCGCTCCGCCGCCGCGTTCCGCCTCCTCCACCTCCAGATATCGAATGAAGGCCGTATCGAGCGTGTCGGCCTTCATGGCAGCGGTGAGTTCCTCCGGCCGGCCGATAGCCAGCACCCGGCCCGCGTGCATCAGCGAGATGCGGTCGCAGCGCTCTGCCTCATTCATGAAATGGGTTGAGACGAAGATCGTCACGCCCTCGTCGCGCGACAGCTCGACCAAGAAGTGCCAGAACAGGTCGCGCGCGGCCGGGTCAACGCCGGAGGTTGGCTCGTCGAGAATCAGCACCTCTGGCCGGTGCAGCACGGCGGCGGCAAGCTGCAGCCTCTGCCGGATGCCGAGAGGCAGCCGCGCCGGCGCTTCCTCGGCAAAGGGCGTGAGGCCGAACCGCTCAAGGGCCTCGTTGATCCGCCGCCGCGCCAGCCCCTCTTCGAGGCGATAGAGCCGCGCGTGCAGTGTGAGGTTGGCGACGACCGTGAGCTCTTCGTAGAGCGAGAACGACTGTGACACGTAGCCGACCCGCATCCGGGCCGTCAGATCCTGGGCGTCGATCGGCTGCCCGAGCAGTTCTGCCGAACCCTCACTCATCGCCAGGAGCCCGGTCAGCATCTTCATCGTTGTCGTCTTGCCGCAGCCGTTGGAGCCGAGGAAGCCAAAGATCTCGCCGCGCGCGATGCGGAAGCTGACGTGGTCGACCGCCGTGAAGTTGCCGAAGCGCCGTGTCAGTTCGTGCGCCTCGATCGCCGGCGGCCCGTCACGCGCGACGCGAGGTGGCACGACGAAGGTCTTCAGCCCGCCGCTCTGCTCACCCGATGACAAGGCGACATAGGCCTGCTCCAGAGACGACGCGCCGGTCCGCGCCAGCAGCTCCGCCGGGGATCCGTCGGCCAGGATCCGGCCGCCGTTCATCGCAATAAGCCGGCCGAATCGCGCCGCCTCCTCCATATAGGCGGTGGCGACTATGACGGTCATCGCCGGCCGGTCCTCGCGGATCTCACCAATCAGCTCCCAGAACTGCCGGCGCGACAGCGGATCGACGCCGGTGGTCGGCTCGTCAAGGATCAGAAGGTCCGGGTCGTGGACCAGGGCACAGCACAGCGCAAGCTTCTGCTTCATGCCGCCGGAGAGATTGCCGGCCGGCCGGTCCGGGAACGGGGCCAGGCCCGTCGCCGTGAGCAGCCGCTCGATCCGCCACCCGCGTTCCTCGGCCCCTTCGCCGTAGAGGCGAGCGAAAAAATCGACGTTCTCGACGACGCTGAGGCTCGGGTAGAGGTTCTTGCCTAGGCCCTGAGGCATGAAGGCGAGCCTCGGCGCTACCCCGTCGCGATGCCTTGCATCGGCCATCGAGCCGCCCAGAACGTCGACGGTGCCCGTCTGGATCTTCTTGACGCCAGCGATCAGCGCCATGAGGCTCGACTTGCCAACCCCGTCCGGCCCGACCAGCGCCAGCGTCTCTCCGGGCCGCATAGACAGCCCGACATCAGAGAGCGCCTGCGTGCCCCCATAGGAGTGGCCGAGCCCCTCGACCCGGACGGCCGCCTCTGCAGTCACGGCGGTCATGACAGCCTCACCGCTGCGCGCTGCTGCCGGAAATCTCCGGAAGCCGCAGTTGGAACTCCTCCGGCCAGACCGCCGCCGGATCGATCCGGACATAGGCGTTACCGGTCAGTCCCGCCTTCACATAGGCGTCGTAGCGGTTGAGCAGGTCGGCCGGAAACCGCAGCTTGACCCGGTACATCAGCTTCTGGCGCTCATCGGCGGTCTCGACGTATTTCGGCGTGAACTGCGCCTCCGCCGCCACGAAGGACACCTGCGCCGGCAGCACATAGCCGGGGAGGGCATCAAGCACGACCCGCGCCTCGTCGCCATAGGCGACCCTGCCTACGGTTTCGGTCGGCAGGAATACCGTCATATAGGCGCTCGCAAGGTCGAGCAGCGTCGCAACCCGCCCGCCGGCCGGCAGCACTTCTCCCGGTTGGGCCAGCTTGTACTCGACCCGGCCGCCAACTGGCGCGCTCAGGGTCATGTCGTCGAGCGTCGCCTCTAACTGCCGCAGCCGGGCCCGGGCTGCCTCGACAGCCGCGGACGCGGTGCCGACGGCCGCCTTCGCCGCCTCCCGTGAAGCCGCCTTGACGTCGCGCTCGGCCTGGCGGCTGTCGAGCTCGGACTGGGCAACCGTGTCGCCAAGCCTGAGCTTAGAGACACGATCCAGGGAGATTTCTGCGAGCCGGAGATCCGCCTCGCGGATCGAGACCGTGGCCGTTGCCTCTGCCTGCTGCTGCAGGGCCTGGGAGACAGCCGCCTCTGCCGAGGCCTTCTCCGCGAGGAGCTCGGCTACGTCCATCTGCGCAACCATCGCGCCGGCGGCGATGCGGTCGCCCTCTTCGATCAAAACCTTCTGGACCCGGCCCGCCACCTTCGTCGCGACGTCGACGCGTTCGACCTCGATCCGGCCATTGATGCGATAGAATCCGTCAAGTACATGGTCTTCCTGCAGCCTTTGGTAGTAGAAACCTCCGCCGAGGCCGGCTACAGCGACGACGACGACCCCAAAGAGATAGCCAAGACGCATGTTCGAAATCCTGATGCTATTAACTTCCGCAGAACAGAAAACTGCTCAGGTAGACGGACTTAAGAGTGACGTGCGATGATTTTCACTTGCTATCCATTCAAACTGGCAAGTGCACTTACACTGGGTCGTAATGCTCGCTTCTTTGAAAGTTACGGCAGGCTGCACCCCACTGACTTGACCTGAATCAACGCCAAGACAGATTGAGAAAGGTCGCGCGCAACGCATTGCGCCGATGGGATGGATGCCCATGCAGATAGGGCGTTCCTGGGAAGGACAGGCTCTTGCAACGGGAGTGGGACGCCAAGAGGCGAATACGAATTGACGAGCGTCAATGGCACCGCTCTGTTTTTGCCTAAATTGAAAGACATTTCACCACCTTGCCGAAGCGCGAGAACGCGCTGATGGCGGCTGATGTGTTCACGTCTTCATGCTGTTTCGAAAAGTTCGGATTGACAGGTAAGCAGAGTATCCGCGCATTCAAGGTCTATTGATAGGAGTTCTCGAGATGAAGCGGCCAAAGACCTGGTTTCTCGTAACAGATGGGGCGAAGGCGCGCCTTGTTCGCGAAGTCATGCGAAATAGCGAAACAAATAACCGCCAGGAGGACATTGTTTTCGAGCGGGAACATGAGCGTCTCGGTGAGATCATGTCCGACCGGCCCGGCAGAAGCTTTTCCTCGCACGATAACCGGCGCTCCGCAATGGAGTATCACTCCGACCCAGTCCACGAGCAACAGGAGCGGCTTGCAGAGATGCTCGTCGACAAGTTGGAGGCCTTTCGTATCGAGCGTGCGTTCGATCACCTCGTGATCGTTGCCGAGCCCAGGATGTTAGGCATTTTGAGGAAAATTCTTCCGGAGACGCTGAAATCCGTCGTTTCACGCGAGGTGGCCAAGGATCTGACCAGCCTTCCCGAGGGCGAGCTGCAGGACGCATTGATGAAGTTAGCTCATGCCGGATGACCTCGGCACTTGGAGGCAATTTATTGGCGAGCGCGAATACGTGAAGCGCAACGCGTCAAGCGAAGCGGTGGAAGATAATTTGAAGCAGGTCTTGTTCGGGAGAAGGGTCGAAGCGGCTCGTTTTCAATTTGATCCTACGCCGCTCCAGCCTTGGGGCGGCTCCGCGCGGAGAGCCGCGCTTTATATTCGCAGTTGGGATTTTCAGGCCATGCTTGTGCAGCAGGAGCACCTTCACAGCAGGTCTCGACGATCATTCCACACCTCATGCATCTGAAATGTGCATGTTCTTCTCTGACCGAACCGTTGCATATCGGACATCTGTAACCGCCTTCGGAAGAACGCTGCGCTTCAGTTCCAGTCGAGGGGCCGTTGATCTTTGCCATAGCAAACAATGCATTGAGATCGCCTGTTCGCTCATTCACTCGAACCAAGTGACCTTCGTTGGCTGCAGAAATTGCCGCCTAGGGTGTGGACTCAGTACCAGTTGCGACGCCGGTGCTCCCAAGGAGATACATTGCCGTCCCCATCCGCATCGGCGGACGCATGATGCGCCTTTGCTGCATCGAGGAATTCTCCTCTCGATACTGAGCCGTTTTTGTCGGTGTCCATTTCGCCGAACCTAGCGCTCTTGCGTTCCTGCATCTCCGCCTGTCTTGCTGGTTTCCAGCCTTGGCCGTATCCCATGCGGACGGTCATATATTCCTCTTTGGTAAGTTCACCGTCGTCATCGGCATCCATGGCCAGAAAGACATCCAGCGCGGCGCTTGCTGCCTCTTCGTCGCTGATTTGGCCGTCGTCATTCAGATCGATGACCGCAAACCTGCCACGGCCATTGGGGCCCATGCCCCCGCCCATCATGCCGGAACCCATACCCCAGTTCGCCCCCGGCACCTGACTGTTTGACTGGGCGGCCGACTCCGATACGGACAGCGCCGTCACGAGAACCAAGGCAATGGAGAATTTGCTGTACATGATCAATCTCTAACGATGTATCTCATTTCTGACTGATCATTGTTTGAGTGCAAAAGGCCGTCGTTGATGAGCATCAATCAATTGATGTTTAAGCATGGCGTTTTGGTCTATTGGCAAGGTTTCCCAGGCGGGACCTGTGGCACGAGCCAGGCGCGATGCAGCAGCCGTCAATTCTCCTGAGCTTCTCCCGAACAAGAAAAGATCGCAAAACGCCGCCAGATTGATGCCCGTCAACGATATTTGGGTTCCGGCCATTAAACTCCGCCAAGTTGTCCCCTCGGCCTGACAACCTAGGTCTCAGCAGGAGCATGACAGATGGTGAGCAAATCGACGAAGCGTCATCCCGGTTTTGCCGAAAACTGGAACCCATTCACCTTGAGTGACGGCAATCCGCTTATGTTCATGGCGGGACTGCAGACCAAATGTGCAAAGGCGGCGCTCGAAAGCCAGATCGAGATGCTGGACTTCCTGAGGAACCGTCTGAGCAAGGACGTGGCTTTCCTCGATCAGATTTCTCAGAAACGGGAAACACCTGAAGTGTTTACCAGCGTCACCGAATTCGTGCAGGAAGCCATCGACGACTACTCGCAGGAAACCGTGAAAGTCGTCAGCATTGGATCGCGAATGGCTGTCGATGCGGTGAACCACGTCGAGAAAAAGTCTGCGGAACTCGCTGGCGATTTTAAATCGGCTGGTTCCGGTGCGGGCTGATCGAGAACAACAGTCCCGGAAGAGCTGAGGAAACGGACTTGACCCAGGCTGGACGCTAACGGGCTATTCCGGCAACGAACTTGTGTATTCCGATGACGATTCCGAAGGCTAGGAAGTTCGGAGAAGACCTGTAGGACGTGGCGGACAGGCTCCATCATGCTGCGTTAGCGTGCCTGACCTTGGGCATCTCGCCGATCAGTCGTTCAAGCCTGGAAGGACTGGGGGCTGCATCTGGCGATTTCTCCCGGCACGCAGCAGCAGGTCCTGCAACCGACGTCGTCCAAGCCGCGCCGGTCCCTGATTATCCCACCCTGAATCATAAAGTATTATATGCTCGACCTCTCCCCGGCCAACGCCCTTATCCGTTATCTTGTTGGATAGATAGGGTTCTACCGTGTTCTGCATGTCCTGAATCAATCCTAATTCGCCGGGATCGGCCGCTGCTCGACGCGTGGGGAGCCCGGGGAGGGGATTTCCTCACTATGCGGCGCACCTGGAGCCATGTGAGAATGAAATAGCACCAGCGTCACGCATTCCTTTTCGTTTCATGGAATGAGTACGGCGGCCCCTCGAAAGTGGCCGGAGCGCAGGTCTTCCAGCGCCTCGTTCGCGCGCACAAGCGGATACCTTGTAATGCTGGTTTTGACTCCTGCCTGCGGGGCTATTTCCAAGAATTCGGCGGCATCCTGGCGCGTGAGATTGGCCACAGAAAGAAGCTGACGCTCTTCCCACAGGATGCGGTAAGGGAAAGAGGGTATGTCGCTCATGTGAATACCGCCGCAAACCACACGGCCTCCCTTTTTGACCGACTTGAGGGCAAGCGGCACGAGGCCTCCGACAGGTGCGAACAGAATGGCCGCGTCAAGCCTATCCGGCGGCGCCTCATTGGAACCTCCCGCCCAGACCGCGCCGAGCGACCGCGCATGGTGCTGCGCTTCGTCATCGCCTGCTCGCGTAAAGGCATAAACCGACCGGCCTTGCCAGTTGAGAACTTGAATCAGAATATGCGCAGCAGCACCAAAGCCGAAAAGGCCAATTCTGGTGCCGTCGCCGGCCATTTTTAACGATCTCCAGCCGATCAGGCCGGCACACATCAGGGGCGCGGCGGCCGCGGGATCGTTGAAGCCGTTCATCGGAAACGCAAATTCTGCATCCGCAATCACATGCGACGCAAATCCGCCATCGCGGGTGTAGCCGGTAAATTGGGGTTCATCGCAGAGGTTTTCTCTTCCTTCGATACAGAATTCGCAATATCCGCAAGTGTGACCCAACCAGGGTATGCCGACGCGTTGCCCGCGTTCGAGCCGCGTGACGGTCTCGCCCACGGCTGCAACACGGCCGATGATTTCATGTCCGGGAATGACCGGCAGCTTGGCCTTCGGCAAATCTCCGTCAACGACGTGCAGGTCCGTCCGGCAAACCGCGCATGCCTCGACTTCAACACAGATCTGGCCGGGACCAGGTTCCGGATCCGGGCGCTCTTCGAGAACCAGCGGGGTTCGAGGAAACTTGAGTACCATTGCCTTCATGAGCAGCCGTCCCGAGTTCTGGAGAAGTTGAAGCGATCTTCGGTGCATCAGCAGTTGAGGGAAAGCACACGCCACATGCGATTTGCCATTCTCGCCTGGATTTACGCCGAAAGCTTCGAAATCATTTCCTCGACTGTCATTTGTCGCGTTGACGGGCGTCAATGACAGTGCAGCAAGCCCTTATCATCATGGCTTGAAGAGGGAGGCGCGGGGTGATGGTGAGGAGAACCCAAGATGGCAAACAAGGCGGCAGAAAATCTTGATCCGGGAACGGAAGCCGTGAAGGACCCGTGGTGGCCAGATTTTCGGGTGAAATCGGTCGAGAGTTCCGTCTGGCAGATCGCTGTAATTTCCAGAAAGGGATTCGAGTGGGCCAGGTCGAAGGCCAGCTTTGAACTTTCAAGTGGCCGGAGCGAGGTGACGACAACTGACCTTACAAGTCTCAATCACCTTATCAGTAACGCACGCGATAACGGTTTGAGGGTTGAATATGTCGGCCCATTTCAGGTTTTCAGGCTGTGATTGCCGGATTTGAAAGACCGGACCATTAGGCTGTACCACTGCGAGCAGACGAGGATCGGAGGTCTTCCAGTTGAGCGATAACATCGTCATCGCTCAACTGGGTGAAATCATCGTAGAAATTGCCGATTGCACCGAAAACAACCGGTTCATCGATACAGATGACCTCATCAGCGAGCAGACGCAGTTCGCTAGCGGTATCGGCAGGCGCTACCGGTATGGCCACCACGATACGGCCCGGCTCTCGTTTCCTCAGTCCCTTGATTGCAGCCTTCATGGTTGCTCCGGTTGCCACTCCGTCATCAACGATGATGACGGTCTTGCCCGCGACATTCATTGGCAACCGTCCGGCGAGATAGATCCGGCGCCGCCGGTCGATCTCCGCGAGTTCCTTTTCGCAAACGGCGTTGAACTTCGTACCTGGGATCCATTCTTGCCGAATGACGTTTTCATTGCGCACGACGATTGGCGGCGAACCCTCCAGAATCGCGCCCATCGCCAGTTCCGGCTGTGAAGGGACACCTAGCTTTCGAACCAGCAGAAGGTCCAACGGTGCACCCAGATACCGGGCGATCTCGCAAGCGATGGGAACACCTCCGCGCGGTAATGCCAGCACAACGGCGTCTTTGCCGCGATAGGCGTTCAGTGCCCTTGCGAGCAGTCTTCCCGCCTCGGTGCGGTTCCGGAAAATCATGAGCCAGTCTCCGCGGTTATATAGTCCCTCAGAACCTCCGTGGTGGCTGAGCATCGAACCTTGACGGTGTTGACAAAGGCACTTGTTTTCGAGACATGGCCGCCCGACTTGAGGTCTGTCTCGGTGATCTCAAGGGTTGCCAGCGGAGATTTGCCACACTGGCGCTCCATTTGGCGGAACATATTCCGGGCTCCCCAGCCACCTTCCGTGCAGAAGAAAGCGATCTCGTGGAATTTATCTGCATTCGCTGCGATATAGCTGCGCATCGCGGGGGGCAGACAACCAACCCAGACCGGTGTTCCTAAAATGACGAGGTCATAAGTTTCGGGATCGCTGATGACAGGCTTCAGCTGCACCTTGTGTCTTAGGACCGCTCCAAGGCCTGCGGCCAGATAACCTCGCCACCGCCGTTCCACCAGCTGTTCCAGGTCCCCCTCAAGCCCGGTGGCAATCGCCCTTGCGACCCCGTACGTATGTCCGGTTCTTGAATAGAAGACGATCAGACACTTGGCCATGATGCCGGTCCCTTCTGTCCGTGTTCGGATGACAACTCAAAGAAGAGATTCCACCTGACTGAGGTAAGCCCTTAAGCAGCAGAGACCTTTCCGGTTCGATGAACAGGCAGCCCGCCGGCCGGGGAGCAGACTGCCAGACGACACTGCACGATGACGAGTAGCGGCTCCCGAAAAGGTCCGCTCATTCCGCCTTGATGCCGATCTTCTTTTCCTGGCTTCGGGCTTCTTTCGTTTTCGGCAGGGTGACAGTCAGAACACCTTTCGCGAATTTCGCATCGATCTTGTCGGTGTCGATACCGGCTGGTAGGGCGAAGCTGCGGTGGAACGAGCCATAGCGGCGCTCGGAAAGGTAATATTCCTTTTCGCGCTCTTCCTTTTCCTCGCTCTTTTCGCCCTTGATCGTCAGCGAACCGTTCGACAGTTTGATTTCGATGTCTTTTTCTTCCATGCCGGGCAATTCCGCACTGATCTCGTAGCCTTTTTCCTTTTCGACAAGGTCCATCGCCGGTGCAAAGTTCCACGCGTCCTGGCGTGGCCAGTCGAATTCCATGTCAAACAACGAGGGACGTGCGGTCCGCCGCCAGCCAAACGGGTGGAAATTGTCGAACAGACGGTCGATCTCACGATGGAGGTTTTCAAATGGAGACCAGCCGGTCTTAGGAGCAGGTGCGGTCTTTTCCTCGGTCTTCACCGGCAATTTGGTGGCTGCTTCGGCCATGGCTTTCACTCCTGGTTGATTGACGAACTGATACAGGTTGATGGCTGCAGTGCCCGCCGCTGATATCAGGCGCGGCCGGTCCGGGCATTCTCCGCAAGGCCGACCGCCTCATCCGGGAGCTGAGCCGAAAGACTGGCAAGCCGGCAAAAGACTGGCATGCCGGCAGGAGATCGGCAGATGCGTCCCGTAGAGAGTTCCATGAAAGCCGGTTCTTCTGGCGCTATCATTGACGGCCATCAATCCAAAAGCTTCGAAAGCTGCTAATCAGGTGTCATGCGTATCTTTGCCATGCACGGTTCAGAACTACTCGGGAAATCCGTCGCCAACGCTTCGGAAGCCGATCTTGCGGCTCACGAAGAACGGGAGTTCACCGGCGGCGAGCATAAGGCGCGCCCGCTCGTCAGCGTGCGAGGCGAGGCCGTTTATGTGATCCACAGTCTCAATGGAACGCCTGCGTCCTCCGTGAACGACAAACTGTGCCGGCTTCTGTTCTTCATTGCCGCCTGCCGTCAGAATGG
Source organism: Roseibium litorale (assembly GCF_014842915.1). GTDB lineage: Bacteria > Pseudomonadota > Alphaproteobacteria > Rhizobiales > Stappiaceae > Roseibium > Roseibium litorale. Next base: position 244,562 of record NZ_JACYXI010000008.1, read on the forward strand.
TGCCAAGCACGTGACGGCGATCGTTCCCTATCTCGCCTATTCACGAAAGGACCGGCAGACCAAGGCGCGCGATCCTGTCACCACGCGCTATATCGCAACCCTGTTCGAGGCGGTCGGAACCGATCGCGTAATCACGCTCGATGTGCATAATGTTGCCGCCTTCCAGAACGCATTCCGTTGCGAGACCGTTCACCTGAGCGCGAAGCGGCTCTTTTGCCGAGCGATAGGACAGGCCGCCGGAGCCTCACAGGTGACAGTGTTTTCGCCCGACGGCGGTGGCATCAAGCGAGCGCAGCTTGTCAGGGAGCTTTTCGAAGCAGAAACGGGCGCGTCCGCCGGGTTCGGTTTCATGGAAAAGCGTCGCAGCCGCGGTAAGGTGTCCGGTGATCTCTTCGCGGGCGACGTCGAGGGACATGCGGTTTTCATTGTCGACGACATGATCGAGTCGGGTGGAACAATGCTCCGGGCCGCAGAAGCCTGCCGAGACCGTGGCGCACGCTCTGTTCACGTCATCGCAACGCATGGTCTGTTGGGTCCGGGTTCGCAGAACCTCCTTCAAAGCTCTCTGCTCACTGGCATCGTCCTGACAGACAGTGTCTCGTGCGCAGGCGAAACCGCGCGAGCTTATCCTGATGCCGCAATCAGTATCCTGCCCGTCGGTCCCCTGATCGCAGATGCCGTCAGACTTCTTGATGCGGGCGAGCCGATCTCTTCGCTTCTGGGCATGGAAGACTAAAGCTCTCCCGTTCGGCGAATGCCAGATAGCGCTTTGCATTCGGTATCCAGACCTGCTGATGACGCACCGGGCTTTCCGCCAGATGCAACAGACTGATACGGGCACGCAGCAGTGCGCGGAACACACCGTAAAGAGCCTGCAGCTCAATTGATGGCGGATGACCGAGCTTACCGGACAAGCGCCGCAGGAGAAAGGGCCGCACCCAGCCCGCGCCGAGGATGCCGCACTCCAGTCCCAGGTAGTTGACCTCATCATAGGGGTCGATAATACGCATTGAGCGATTGAACTCCAGGCAGTCGATGATCTGCAGCGGCCGCGCAAGAAAGACATGTTCGGGCCTAAGGTCGCCGTGCCCTTCTACCAGGAACCCATTTCTGCCCCGCCTTTCTATCTCCCGCCTTAGGATCGGCCACGCCAACGTCAGGCGGTCAAGCGGCCCGTGCACATGGGATGCCAGGCCAAAAGCCGGCTGCAGCAGGATCTTGCGGTTCTCGTTATGCTCCTTTTCCAGGTGAGCGAGATACTCGGCAGAAGACACGGTGCCGTCCGCTCCGATGGCATAAAACTCACACAAGATATCCGCTAGATGCCCGGCTTCACGGCGTGTCAACCGATCGCCGAGAATACGGCGTTCCAGAGAGCTCTCCTCGGGAAGACGGTTCATGACGACGAGCCAGTCGACTATGCGGCCCGTTCCGTCCAGAGCCAGCTGGCCGAGGGCATTGGCGCGCAGGGCTTGTATTCGCTTGTAGGTATTCGCCGCGAGCCTGCGGTTGAGCTGAAGCTCCTCCCCGCAGATCTGGTACCGTTTTTTCAGGGTGCTAAAGTCAAGAAACGGGTATCTGACCGGCTTTTTCAGCTTATAGACCTCGGTGTCCGTCAAGAACACCCAGGCCATATGCGTTTCCACCGCTTCGACAGACCGGGTCTTTCCGCGATAAGCGTCTACCGTGGAGAGGAATGCGACTTTTCTCTCCAGCGAAACCATGGATCAGTTAGACAGGAATCTGTGGACGCTGCCATCGGCAATCAGGGTTCTGGTAGCACCGCCAAAGACCCATTCCCGAAGCCGGCTGTGACCGAAGCCGCCCGCGACGATCAGATCTGCCTTCATGGCATGTGCTGTCCCGAGCAGGGTATCGCCCACATGGCTGGACGACAACAGGATCTCGGAACGTACCTTGACCCCGTGCTTCATCAGATAGCGCACCACGTCTGCGATGCTTTCTTTCACCTCATCATTGAGCGAGGCTTCGACAGACGCCAGCAAGACATCCGACGCACGTCTGAGCAACGGCAGCGCGTCGATGACCGCGCGGCGCGCTTCGCGCGTATTCTTCCAGCCGATCAGAATCCTGTCGGCTGAAAACGAGGATTTATCGCCGCCTGCCAGCAGAACAGGGCGGCCAGATGAAAGCACCAGGCTCCCGGTATCGACGTTTCGGAAATCGTTACTCTGAAGATCCTCTTCCAAACGGCCGCTAACGATTAGGTCGGCGGCGCGGGCATGTTTTGTCAAGAGACCTGTTGGATCGCCGACAAGCCCGCGCCAGGTGGCACGCTCGCTATCTCCGGTCACTTGCTCGAACCGGTCGCGAAGCATCGTGAGATGCCGGTTGATATCGTCCGTCTGTTGGACGAGAAATTGCGCCTCGAACCCGCCATCGCCGTCCACGGGGGCCGGCATGTAGGTGTTACAGGCACAAAAGCCGATGAGATCCGCCTCGAATTCCTCGGCCATCTGCCACGCTATTTGAATGCGCTGGTCGGAGGGGTCGTCAATATCGAGATGAACCATAAGGACATTGTAATTCATCAAGTTTCCTTTCAGCTGTCCGACTGTATCCAGGCCGCCTTCGGCTTAGCTCGCCACTCATGCCATCATGTCGGGTTCCGGAAGCCGGTCTCTCACGGGTTCAGGCAGTTCGGTCATCGTCGCTTCGGTCAGCAGCAAGACGCCCGAGACCGAGATCGCGTTTTCGAGCGCGACCCTGATGACCTTCGTCGGGTCGACGATGCCGCTTTCCATAAGGTCCACGTATTCGTTTCTGGCGGCATCAAACCCTGTATCGTTCTTGGCATCCCGCATCCGGGCGATCACGACACCGCCGTCGACCGCGGAGTTCTCAGCAATCTGGCGCGTCGGTGCTTCCAGAGCCTTACGGAGGATCCTGACGCCGGTCCGCTCGTCGCCCTCGCATTGTGTCTCTTCACTTTCCACTGCGGATATGCATCTCAGAAGGGCCATTCCGCCTCCCGGCACGATCCCTTCGGCGATGGCCGCCTTGGTCGCACTGATGGCGTCGTCGAGGGCTTCCTTGCGGGCTTTCATTTCAGATTCCGTCGGAGCCCCAACACGAATGACCGCAACGCCGCCAGAGAGCTTGGCCAGCCTTTCCTGCAGTTTTTCCCGGTCGTAATCGCTGGTCGACTTCTCGATCTCGTGGCGGATCTGTTCGACCCGCGCCTCGATGGCCGCGCTCGCACCGTCTCCACCGATGATAGTGGTCGTTTCCTTGTCGATTAAGACTCTTTTCGCGTGCCCCAGTTCCGCCGGTGTCACGTTTTCGAGCTTCAAACCCAGGTCTTCGGATATCACCTGGGCGCCAGTGAGCACAGCAATGTCCTGCAGCATCATCTTGCGCCGGTCGCCAAACCCAGGAGCCTTTACGGCGCAGCTGCGGAAGGTGCCCCGGATCTGATTGACGATCAGCGTTGCCAGAGCGTCGCGTTCCACATCCTCCGCGACAACGAGTAGTGGCGCTCCGGTCTTTGCGACCGCTTCCAGCAACCCGACCAGGTCGTTGACGGCACTTATCTTCCTGTCAACCAGCAGGATCGAGACATCCTCCAGGACGGCCTCCATCTTGTCGGCATTCGTGACGAAATATGGTGACAGATAACCCCGGTCGAACTGCATTCCCTCGACGACATCGAGAACGGTCTCAGTCGTTCTGGATTCTTCGACGGTAATGACGCCTTCATTGCCAACCTTCTCCATAGCAGCACCAACAAGTTCTCCAATAATCGGGTCGTTGTGCGCGGAGATGGTCGCGACCTGTTCCTTTTCCCGTCTGGTTTTTACCGGCCTTGAAATCGCTTTCAGGGCTATGATGGCGGCTGCGCCCGCCCGGTCGAGGCCCCTCCTGAGTTCGATCGCGCTGGCCCCGGCAACAACATTCTTCAGTCCCTCCGAGAAGATGACATGGGCCAGAATGGTGGACGTGCTCGTACCGTCGCCCACCATCTCGCCCGTCTTTTCTGCAGCCTGGCGCAACATGCGCGCGCCGAGGTTTTCTTCCGGGTCCTGAAGGTCGAATTCCTTCGCGATCGTTACGCCGTCATTGCAGACGATCGGAGCGCCCCATTTGCGTTCGATCAGAACCGATTTGGAGCGTGGACCGAGGGTTATCCGGACCGCATCTGCGAGCTGCGAAGCTCCCTTCAGGATTTTCTCCCGGGCGGCCGAACGGAAAAGTACTTTCTTATGACCCATTTGAGTTACCTTTCGCAACATCTTCCGATTTGCGGAAGTCGAGAGCATTCGGCACACAAAGTTCGGACGAACAGCGGAACTCTATTGAGCCAGTTCCTGCAATTGCACCTCGCCTGAGTGCTGCAGGCCAATTGAACATTTCCGGATCAGGGTCCGGGCAGGATGGGAACCAGATCCCCTTTGCACTTTTTGGCTTCCAAAGCGTCCCATCTTGCAGAAGTCCAGATCTCCGGCGCCGGAAATGTCGATCAGGCGGCGCCTGTCCGTGATTTCGAACCGGCTGGGAGACAAAATGCGGAGAATTGACTTGTCGGCCATCGAGTGAACCGTCCGGCTGATCGTTTCAACGGTGGTTGAGAGAAATGCAGCGATGTCCCGCCGGCTGATCGGGACATTGATATACCGGCTGGGTTCTGACCCCGACGGCACGGCGGTGGATGAGGGTTGGCGATGGTTGAGAAAGAGAAAGAAACTGGCGATGCGCTCCGCGACGCTTTGACCACCCAGGATGATCATCCAGTCCCTTGCCATGTCCAATTGGTTAAGGGCGGACAGAAACATCCGGTGCTCTAATTCGGGATGGCGGCTGAGCAGGTGCTCCAGGGTTCCCTTGTTGAAACAGCAAAGGGTTGTGTCGCTTGCTGCTTCGATGGCAAACGGCACTGTTTCCGAGAAAGGCCGCCCGAATGTGTCGCCAGCCATCAAAAGACCAACAATTTGCTGATGACCGTCCCGCGAAGTTCGTTGCATCCGCAAGGCACCGCGAACAACAGTTCCGACAAGGAATGAATATTCTCCCTCCCGTACGATAGTTTCACCGGCACGCAGCACGCGGCGTTGCGCATACCGATCAAGCTCTGTCTGCAAATCCCGGTTCGAGACTGAACAGAACGCCGTCGAGCGGACTATGCAGTTGTTGCATGTTGAAAGAGATCTGAGGTTACAGCGGACTGACATGCGTCTTTCCCCAAAAAACCTGGGCCGCCCAAAATGGCGGCAAGCAGTTCACTTGCCTCCGAATGGAGACGGTTCGCTACGGAGTTTCAGCGCATTCCAATTCATTGTTTGTGGCGGATCAGGCGTTGGCCGGTCAGGCTTTTTGTTGCGAGCCCGACCCGAATGCCTACTGCTTCTTTTGCAGAGGAGTCTCTATGACATCTTCGCCGGGAGCACCGGATGAACGTTGCTTATCTGCTGCATCTGCAAAGTTCGGATTTTTCCGCACACCTTGAAACACCCCTCGCGAGCTTTAAGCTGCAAAGGCACTTTCGTTTCAATCTAGCATAGAATTTTTAACGGCTTCATTGACTTTTATCAAACAACTTCTCACCAATACGCCCGTACGCTTGTCAAATCCTGCCTTCGTCCAATGCACGGCGAAGCTTGCGGATGAGGACAGCGCGGGATTTATCATCTTCGATCATGCGCAATTGCTCATTGATGTCCAAGATGAGTTTGGTCACTTCATTGTGCCAATCAAGGTGGGCAACCTGTTCCAGCGCAAGACGGGGCAGGATGCCCTCACTCACGGCAACGGCACCGCCCGGCGTCAGCTCGTAACAGGCATCAAGGCACGGCATGAGAACCTTCTCTTCTCCCAAGAGCCTACGCACTTCCGCCGCCAATTCGCCCATGGCCTCTTCTTCGCCATGCACCAGAAAGACTCCTTTATGGACCGGCTGACGTTCCTTGATCCAGCCCAGCAGCTCGGTCTTGTCCGCATGACCTGAGTATTGGTCGATCGAGCGGATCCTCGCCCGCACCGCGATGTCCTCGCCCTGAATGCGGACATTTTGAGCACCTTCCAGAAGGATCCGCCCCAGCGTACCCTGTGCCTGAAAGCCTACGATCAGGACCGTTGCCGCTTCCCGCCAGAGCCAGTTCTTCAAGCGGTGACGGATACGGCCAGCCTCGCACATGCCGCTGGCTGCGATCACGATATGAAAGCCGCGGACCCGGTCCAGCGCCTTACTCTGCTCCGCCGTTTGGGAAAAATGCAGATTGCGCGAGTTCAGCCCCTGAAGGAATTTAGCTTCCTGCTCCAACTCCTGCGCATGACGGGCAAAGACCTGCGTCGCCTGTATGGCCAAAGGACTGTCGATATAGACCGGAATGGGCGGCAATTCGCCGTCCGCCATCAGTTGCCCCAGATCGCTCAAAAGCTCCTGGGCCCGTTCAACGGCAAAGGACGGAATGATCAGCGCACCGCCGAGCTTGTTGGCCTCGCGCACCTCGTGAGCAAGGATTTTCCTGCGCTGCTTTGGCTCAACATCTTTGCGCTCGCGGTCGCCGTAAGTGGACTCGCAGAAGAGATAGTCGATATTGACAGGGCCTTCGGGGTCGGGATGCAGCAACTTGAAGTCCGGACCGATGTCACCGGAGAACAGCAGGCGCATTGGCTTCTCCGTCTCGCTCTGGACCTCGATCTCAACCGAGGCTGATCCGAGCATATGACCGGCGTTCCAGAAGCGGGCGCGAATGCCGGGCAGAACCTCGACCCAGCGACCATAGCGGGTTGATCTGAGTTGATCGACCGTGCGCCGGACATCCATTTCGTCATAGATGGGCGAGACGCTGCCGCGGCGTTTTTTTGACGCCCTGCGATTGTACTGAAAGACCTCGATCTCCTGGATGTGGGCACTGTCGAGCAGCATGACCTCTACCAGGTCGCAGGTTGCCGTGGTTGCATAAATCTCACCACGAAACCCATGTTTGACCAGCTTCGGCAAAAGGCCGGAATGATCGATATGCGCATGCGTCAGCAGAACCGCGTCGATGTCGCCCGGACGGAATGGAAACGGCTTGTAATTAAGCTCTTTCTCGGTCTTGGCCCCCTGAAACATCCCGCAATCGATCAGGATCGTTCCCGCCTCCGTTTCCAACTTGAAGCAGGAACCAGTGACACCCCGGGCCGCACCGTGAAATCTGATCTTGGGGTAGTTCATTTAATGTTCTTATGTCTGCAGTTTCTGGTTGCCACACTCTATCTCGCGTTTCGAAAATGAGAGAAGCGATTTTTGCCGCCGGCGGTCCTACACCTCAAAGTAGAAGATCTGAGACCGGAGTTTCTTCCAATTTAGTGCAGACTCCTTTGGCTTATTTTGGGCCTCATACGGCGTGTGTTTGCAACGTCATTTTCGATACGAATTCGCAGGGCGCCTTGTTTAGGAAACCTGGAATTGCCGACAAGGGGAGGCGGCCCAGAAGTCGACATATCGGGTACCCCAAATCGAGCACCACGTTTGAAAAAAGGTACGAAAGAGACACTTGCGTGTGTGTGAGGCGTTTGCACTCGCAAAACCTGAACAAGATCCGGAAAATTCAGGTGGCCTCAGTGCGAGAGAAATAAAGGAATGGTGGTCTGCTCCAGCATTTCCCGCGTGGTGCCACCCAGAATATTCTCCCGAAGGCGCGAATGGCCATAAGCTCCCATTACGATAAGGTCGACACCCAGTTCACGCGCACTGTCCTGCAGGGCGCAGGAAACTGGCCTGTCCGCGGACACCACGCTCTGAACGGTGATCTTGAGACCATGACGTGCCAATACCGTCGCGATATCGCTTCCCGGATCCTCGCCGTGATCATTGTCGCCGACAACCGGATCAACCATCAAAAGCGTGATTTCCTCAGCGGTTTGCAGAAACGGCAAGGCCTCGGAAACCGCGCGTGCGGCCTCTCGACGAGAATTCCAGGCAATGGCCACGCGCGCGCCCGTGCGGTCTGCCTTGAACCCATTGGGAATGAACAGAACGGGTCGGCCGGAATCGAAAAGGGCGCCGTCAATAGCATTCTTTTCCATCGTGCTGAGCTCTTTCTCCGCAGAGCGGAGCAAAACCGCTAAGTCGCAATAGATAGCATGGCGGGCAACAAGATCGTCCTCGTGGGCGGCAGTAGACAAGCTTGGCCGCACATCGAAAGAAATGCCTTCCCGCGAAAGCCGTTCTTCAATCCGTGCAGCAAAGGCCGTCAGCTCTGCTTTTTGCTGATCGCACTCCTTTGCCCAAATCTCGATGTAACCGTGTGCGCCAGAGCCGTAGAAGGGAAGATTCGGAACTTCGCCAACGGGGAGGAGGGTGAGGTGAGCTTCGAAGGCTCTTGCGATGGCAATGGCCATTTCGATGGTATCCGCGGAGATCCCGAGTTCCGCAACGGCGAGTATCGTCTTGAAGGACATTTTTCCAGCTCCCGGTCGACCTTATGCCCGCCGTCCACTCGAACGTGCCAGGACTTCATATTGGCCTGGAGACCGGCGAAGGCACAAGCTGGTGGTGACTACGTAGCAACTTGGCATGGTAATCCGGGGCGTGTGTGGATGCCCCGGTTTTGCAAGCTGTTTTTTTTGACGTTTTAGCTGGGCTTCAATCGGTCGTGTGTCAGGCCTCACAATGTGGCATGTCTGACGCCACGGGCCGGTATGCTGTTCGGAAGGCAAGGCCCACATCGGTTCAGAGAGCTATGACGCTCGAGCCTCGGGACTGGGTGTCCCCGCCTTGAACTTTGAAGTCCGTGTCGCTTACTCCGTCGGTCGATCACCTTGCCCCGGCCTTGCGGCCATGCCGTTTCCCCTGTCGTCGCAGATAGGGGGCACGCCATTCTGTAATTCTCTCCTTTTGTCGTCATGGCCCAAATCATGCGCGCCATTTTGTTGGCCAATGCGACTGCCGCCACCATTCTCGGCTCGCGGGCAACGAGATTTGCCAGCCAGCAATTTGCGCTGCCGCCTTTGCGCACGACCCATCGGATCACGCTCATGGCTCCAACGATCAGCAACTTGCGGATGTCGCACTGACCCATCTTGCTTACAGCTCCAAGCCGGGCTTTGCCTCCAGTCGATCTCTGTCGCGGGACCAGGCCCAGCCAGGCGGCAAAATTTCGCCCGCTCTCGAATGTCTCAAGTTCCGGCGCAAAGGCAGCGATCGCGCCGGCGGTCACCGGACCGATCCCGGGTACGGTGCGCAGGCGCCGCAGTTCCTCATCTGTCTTGGATGCGCTTTCGAGATCATCGGCCAGTTGTTCAACGACTTCGGTCAGCTCACAGATCTGTCTCAGGTAGAGGGCGCCCATCTCGCATACCGGGTCAGGCAGATCGTTCTCGAGATCGGTCAGTGCCTGCTCCAAAAGCTTCAGGCTTGCAGGACCCTTGGGTGCTACCACCCCAAATTCGGCCAAGTGACCCCTGAGCGCATTGATCAACTGCGTTCTCTGCCGAACAACGCACTGATGCGTCCTGAAGGCCACTGCGCGGCCCTGATTCTCAACGGTCTTCACGGCAACAAAACGCATGCCGGGACGGTACGCGGCTTCGGCGATCGCCTCGGCGTCTGCCCGGTCATTCTTCTGTCGTTTTACGAACAGCTTCACATAGGCCGCCGGAATAAGACGCGCCTCATGCCCATATGACTGGGCCACACGCCCCCAGTGATGGGACGTGGCACAAGCTTCCATCGCTACAATGCAACGCTTCTGTTCCGAGAGCAGCTGGGAAAGCCGACGCCGCGACACCGACTTATTGAAAACAACAGCACCGTCCCCCTTGACGCCGCAAACCTGAAAACTGCCCTTGGCAAGATCAATCGCCAATATGGTAACTCTGTCATGGATGCCTCCACCGCTCTGGTTCCTACGAAACCATTTTGGCACATTCGATGCCGTCGGGTGGGGGCATCCACCGCATCAGTTCATTGGCGGCATTGCACCCGCTCAGAAACTGAAAATAGCCGCGTGAATTCTGCCGCTGAACCCCGTTAAAACAGGGAGAACCACCCTAAATATGAGTCAATGACAAATGCACTTTCTATTACACATCTTCCAACCAACGCATGTAGCTTTCCGTTCCGCCGTTGCGGGTGTCTGCCAATACCGCTTCTTGATCGATCCCGGCAACGGCTGACGATGTCAGCACTTGCTGCAGAGCATCGCGCACGAGTTCAGCCTGGCCTGACATGAGATTGCAGGGATCGAGTTGAAAGTAGCCCTTTTCGGTTTCGTGGCCACGCACGACAATGGGCGGGTCGTAGCGTCCGAACGCAACGGCGTATTGGGCTGCGTTTGCACCAGCGATCGCAGGGTTGACGTGAACTTCCAGACGTTCCAGAGGATTTCCAGTCGGGTCCGCAATGCGTCTGGCATCAAATCCCGGCAAGCCGTCAAGCACTTTCTTCCACATTTCCAATGCGGCGGTTTCTGCGGCACGGACGGCGTCATGATCGCGCTCGAGCCACTGAGCCATTGCCTCGATGGCGCCGGCAATACTTTCCTTGCCGATCTTCATTCCCCGGCCGATACCGATGTTTTGCAAGTAAGCGGCCCGCACGAGATCCTTGCGCCCGGCGACGATACCTGACGTCGGACCACCCATGAATTTGTGACCGGAGTAAATGGCTATGTCCGCGCCGGCAGCAATGAAGCCCTCCAACTCGTATTCCGATGCCGCATCGACGATCACCGGAACACCCTTGGCATGCGCGATCCCGCAAAAGCGCTTCAGCGGGATCATGCCGTAGTCGACGACATGATGCGATATTACGTAGAGCGCGGCGGCAGCTCCCTCATCAAGGGCGGCCTCAAGCTGATAGTCCTTTGCCAGTGTGGATTGACCGACAATACGCACATGACCGCCAACCAGTTCAATGGCCTGGGAAACCGGCGCACCATATTCGCACAGATGGCCCATCTGCACCGCCACCCCGGATTTGGGGCCCGGATTGCACGGCAGGTCTTCCGCCCGGGCAGGGTCGAGACCCGTCATGCAGCCGGCGACAGCAAGGGAGATCCCCGCGCTTGCCGATGCGGTCAAAAATCCGGCTTCCGCGCCGGTCAGCTGCGAAATCAGACCGGACGCTTTGGCTTGCAATTCGTGCATGCGCGCAAAGCGCGGCATGGCATCTGCGGTTGCTTTCGCCACGCGCTGGCTTGCGATCGAGCCCCCCAGCGAGGTCATTGTCCCGCAAACATTGACGACACGGCTTATTCCCATGGAATCATGCCATGACCAGTCGATGCCGTAGTCTTTACGCTGAGATTGATTTTCGCCCATGATTTTTCCCTCTGCTCTTGCGAGCACTTCCATTATTGTGGCACAGAGACCACTCTTTGGGCCCCTGAAATGAGATGATGTTATGGATATGGAAGTCCCTCGCAGGACCCGCACCAGCGCACTGACGCGGAACCTTCAAATACTTGATATCCTGACTGAAAGACTCGTTCCCATGACAGCTTACGAGCTGGCAAAAGCCAGTGGGGCACCGGCTTCGACCGTTTATAAACTCATCGACGAGTTGGCGGAGTGTTCGATGCTGAGCCGGACCGCCGATGGCAGGGTCTGGCTGGGTCCGCGCCTCATGCGTTATGGTCTCGCTTACCGCACGCGCATGAACGCCTTTACCGAAGCGCGCCGCGCGATGATGGAACTGAATGAGCGTACTGGTGAGATGATTCAGATCTGCACCCGTGACGAAGGCCAGATGAGCGTCATCGACATGGCGGAAGGTTCGGGAGCCTTTCGTGTGACCTCCGACGTGGGCACACGGGTTCCTTTGAACTGGACAGCCTCGGGACGCCTTCTGGTTGGTCATCTTCCCGAGGCCGAGCGTTTGGCGATCTTCAAGGCCTGTGCCAAACCTTCGCATACGGGACTTGCGGAAACGGACCCGGTGAAACTGGCAAAGATGTCGAGAGAGGCCTTTCTTGAGGGCCTCTCGGTTCAGATCGACACTTCCGAGGAGTCCGTTGCCTGCATTGCTGCCCCGATCCGCGACCCGGAGGGCGCATGCCTGATGACCCTCTCGGTTGTCATGCCCAAGCACCGGGTTGCCGACAGATTCGAGAGCATTGCTACGGAAGTTCGCAATGCGGCGCGATCTGTCGAACGGGCTTTGGGTAATCATTAGTTTTCCCAGCAGGAGACTTGGTGAAGGGCATCGTCAGAAAGCTCGAATATCGCCTCGATTTCCACGGTGATCTGGTTCGGAAGAGAACTGACACCGAATGCCGACCGTGCGTGACCCCGTTTGTCGTCGAAGACACGTGCAAGTATATTGGACGCGCCATCTATCACGTGAGGATGGTGTTCGAATTCCGGTGTGGCATTGACCAATCCCAGGAGTTTGACCACTCCACTGACGTGATCCAGAGAACCGAGAAACTGCCTTAGTGCCGCAATAATGTTGAGCGCAACCAGCTCGGCGTGATCTCTCGCCTCTTCGGCCGTGACATCGCCGCCAACCTTGCCTTTCAGCAAGCTGCCGTCCGGCAGGACAGGCCCCTGACCGGACACATAAAGCATGTTGCCCGAACGCCGCACATTCTTGAACGTGCCGATTGGCGAAGGCGGGTTATCAGGGAGAAGACGGCCGAGTGCCTTCAAACGTGTTTCAGGCGTTCCGGCGCGTAATTCAGTTGTCATTTAATACCTCGATTTTCTTGCAGTAGCTGACATGACCTTCAGCAACGGCAACGGGATGGGGCAGGCCATCAGCACAATCCGCGTCGGCAAATTTGCATCGCGTTCTGAAGACGCAGCCCGATGGTGGATTGAGCGGAGAGGGAATATCGCCCTGAAGAAGCTCACGTGACCGCTTGGCGCGGGGGTCAGGCAACGGGATCGCGGAGTTAAGCGCTCGTGTATACGGGTGCATGGCCTTTTGATAAACGGCCCGTGACGGCCCAATTTCCATTAGGCGTCCCAGATAGAGCACGGCAATCTGATCGCAGAGGTATTCGACGACCGACAGGTCGTGCGCAATGAAAAGCATGGTCAGGTTCCGCTTTTCACGCAAATCCAGCAGAAGGTTGAGCACTTGTGCCTGGATCGAAACATCGAGCGCCGAGACGCTTTCATCCGCAACAATGAATTCCGGCTCCAGCGCCAATGCACGTGCGATGCCGATACGCTGGCGCTGACCTCCGGAAAATTCATGAGGAAAGCGGTTCAGGTGGTCACCTGAAAGCCCGACTTCTTCCAGAAGAGCAGCAGCACGATCACGGCGCTCGCGCCGATTGCAGATGCCGAATGCCTTCAAGCCTTCACCGATGAGATCCGCGATCCGCAGTCGCGGGTTGAGCGAGGACATCGGGTCTTGAAAGATGATCTGCATCCTGCGGCGCATTTGGCGCATTTGCCCGGCACCGAGCGTATTCAGATCGGTGCCGTCGAAAATGGTCTGGCCACGGGTTGGTTCGACAAGCCGCAGCAGACTGCGCCCAAGCGTTGTTTTGCCCGAGCCGCTTTCGCCGACGAGACCTGTGATGGACCCGCGCGGGATATCGAAACTGATATCTTCCAGCGCGTGAACAGGGCCGCCGGAGGTTTCGAATATCTTCGTCAGACCGCGGATTTGCAGAAGCGGCTCACTCATCAAACCAGCTCCTGTTCCAGAAGGCAGGCTGCCAAATGCCCCGGGGCTTTCGTCTGCAACGAGACAGGCTTCTTGCACGCCGGCATGGCATAGGCACACCTAGGCTCGAACGCGCAGCCCTCCGGTAACGCAATGAGTGGTGGAACGGATCCCGGAATTGACTTGAGCCGCTCGCCTTCCGGGCGGTTCGGACCGGGAATCGAGCCGAGAAGGCCACGTGCATAAGGATGCCTTGTATGGTCGAAAAGATCATTAACCGGGGCCTGTTCGACCACACTGCCCGCATACATGACCGCGACATCGTCAGCCATCTCGGCCACCACGCCCATATCGTGCGTGATGAAGAGGATCGACATCTGGCGCTCACGTTGGAGCCGCCGCATCAGATCGAGAATTTGGGCCTGAATGGTCACATCCAATGCGGTTGTTGGTTCATCGGCAATGAGGAAGGCCGGATTGCAGATCATTGCCATGGCGATCATCACCCGCTGGCGCATGCCTCCGGACAATTCGTGCGGATAGGTATCGGCACGTTTAGCAGCGCCGGGGATCTCGACCATTTCCAGCATTTCAACGACGCGTCTGCGCCTATCGGCGGCATCCATGTTTTCATGCAGAAGAAGCATTTCGCCGATTTGATCGCCGATCGTGAAAAGCGGATTGAGCGACGACATGGGCTCCTGAAAGATCATGGCAATCTCGGATCCGCGAATATTTCGAAAATCGCGGGCGGACAGTTTTGCCAGATCGACCGTCTTTCCCGACCTGCCCCGGAAGGACAACTCACCGGACAGAATGCGGCCCGCCGGTGGCAGCAGCCCCATCAGCGCAAGCGAGGTCACTGACTTGCCGGAACCGCTTTCGCCAACGAGTGCCAGTGTACGGCCTCGCGCGATCTCGAAACTGACATCCCGCAAGGCCGTGACTTGCCCGGATCCATTACCAAAGCCGACGCACAATCCGTCGACCTTCAGGATCGCGCTGCCTTCCATTACGGAAGCCTCCGGCTCGCCACTTGCATATCAGCGCCGAGTATCGTTGCGCGTGGCTCGAAGACCTTGTCCATCACCATCTTGTTGCCCTGACTGTCGAGCACTTCGATATCGGTGTCTTCCAGATCGAAGACGGTGAAGTCGGCTCGCATGCCGGCCGTCAAGCCATCTCTGCCGGAAAGACCGAGGATCGACCGCGGTGCGGCACAACTAGCCTGGACGACGTCTTCAAATGGCAGGCCGACTGCCAGCAGTTTCGACATTGTCGTCGCCAGATCGTAGACGGGCGATTCAATGGAAACCTTATGCAGATCGGTGGAAATGGAGAACGGGCGCAACCCGTCGGCGATGGACGCGCGCGCCGTCTCGAAATTGAACGACGCCCCGCCATGGCCGATATCCATGCGGATACCTCTGTCGGACAGGTTCTTCGCCATGGCGAAGAGTGCAGGCGTATCGCGGATGGAGCCTGCAGGTTTGCCGTTGAAGCAATGGGTGACGATGTCCCCCTCCGTGAGGATATCGAATACCTCATCGATCAGGGGGGGCGGCTCGCCGACATGAACCATCAGCGGAAAATTGGTCATTTCCGCAACGCGCTTGGCGATCTTGGCCGGTGTGATGCCCCAGCTGCCGACGATCACGCCCGAGGCGCGTACCTTGATGCCGCAGATGACATCCCGGTTTTTTTCCACGACCTCAAGCGTTCTGTCGATATCGATGGATCGCCAGTCGATGAGTTCCGGCACACGGTTGCAGGCAACAAGACCGATCGAACCGATATTGAGGAATGCCTTGATGGTTTCTGCATGCGGATCGATGACATATTCCCTGAGGCCGTGGAAGTTTGCCTCGCCTGCCGATCCGGCATCGGCCATGGCCGTCACCCCCGTGGCGCGGCCGGCCTCGCTGGCTCTGATCGAAATATCAGTCCCGCCATGCCAGACGTGGACATGCAGGTCACACCAACCCGGAGACAGATAAGCCCCGTTCAGATCTACCTGACGTGTGCTCGCGGGAGCGTTGTCGAGCAGCGTTCCATCATCGGCAATATGGATGGAAGCAGGGGCGCTGTCGAAGCCGACCGCGCTGAAATTGGTCAGGGTAAGCGCCATTCAGGTCTCCTTGTTGAGTTTGGGGTCCAGTGCATCGCGCAGACCGTCGCCGACCAGCTGGAGCGAGAGGACGGAAAGGGCGATTGCGATGCCGGGGAAGAGAATGAGAAAGAAGGCATTGTCGATATACTGCCGTCCCTCGTTGACCATCGCGCCCCACGTGGGGGTGGACGGATCAACGCCGACGCCCAGAAAGGTCAGGCCCGCTTCGGCCAGCATCGCATAGGCGAAGATGAAGGTTGCCTGAACCAGAATGGGGGACAGGATATTGCGCAGGACGTGCGTGACCATGATCGTCAGCGTGCTGGAGCCAAGCGCGCGCGCCGCCTCCACATAAGGCAATTCACGGACGACCAGTGTCGAGGCGCGCACGATGCGGGCAACCCGGGGCGTGTAAACGATGGAAAGCGCCAGGATCACATTCCCAACGGTTCCGCCGAAAATGGCCACTAGCGAAAGAGCGAGCAGGATATCGGGAAACGCCATCATGGCATCGATCAAACGCGACAGCGGTGTGTCGAGCCGACGGAAAAAGCCGGCGGCCAGACCGATGACGATTCCGGCCAGGGATGACAGGATCGCCACGACAAGACCGATCTGAAGCGAGGTCTGGCCCGCAACGAGAAGGCGGCCGAGGACATCGCGCCCGAACGCGTCCGCTCCCAGAAAATACTCGGCGCCCGGCGGCGTGAGCCTGTTGCGCACGGACATCTTGCCGATGGCGGTGAGATCGAGCGCGGGCAGAAGGAAGCACGCCAGGACGATCAGGACGAAACAGGCGAGCGCGATCACCGTCGAACGGCGCGCCATGAGCACGACGCGAAAGCCAGGCGGCTGATGGATCGAGGGTACGGACGCCATCAGTATTTCACCCGCTTGTCGATGAAGAAATAGAGAAGGTCGGTGGCCAGGTTGATCAGCACATAGATGGAAGCGACAACAATCAATGTGCCCTGAATGACGGGGTAATCACGGCGGAGAACGGCGTTGACGACCAGATTGCCCATGCCGGGCAGATTGAAGACGCGTTCCGTGACCACTGCACCCGACACCAGAAGGGCGAAGGTCAGACCGACAACGGTGATGATCGGAATGCCGGCATTTTTCAAAGCGTGCCGCAAGACAACACGTGTTTCCGGCATCCCCTTGGCCCGGGCGGTGCGTACATAGTCTTCCCCCAAGATGTCCAGCATGGACGCGCGGGTGAATCGCAGGATCAACGCCGAGTTGGTAATGCCCAAAGTAATGGACGGCAGAATGAGATGCTCGAGCCGTACCCAAAGGTCAGCATCGGGACCGCCATAACCGGCGGTCGGAAACCAGCCGAGATTGGTCGCCAGAACGCGCTGGAAGACCAGTCCGGTCAGAAAACTCGGTATGGAAGCTGCCAGCATCGCCGATGTGACGGAGCTCTGGTCGAGAAGGGAGCCGCGTTTGTAGGCCGCGTAGATTCCGATCGGGGTCGCGATGAAGAGCGCGAAAAACAGCGACATCAGCGCGAGAAAAATCGTCGGTTCCGCACGGTCCGCCAGAATAGAGATCACGGGACGGTTGAAGAACAGCGACTCGCCCAGATCGCCCTTCAGTGCGTTGCCGACGAATTTCACATATTGCAGGATGATCGGCTGATCGAGACCGAGCCGTGTGCGTAGGTCCGCGGCTTCCTGAGGTGTTGCATCCGGGCCCAGCATCAGGGCAGCCGGATCGCCGGGGGCAAGCCTGACGAGCACGAAGGCGATCGTCAGAACGAGGATGATCACAACGAACATCCCGACAATACGCCGAAGAAGATACTTTGCCATGGAACCCTGCTGAACAGCGACTATGCGGTGCCTGACTGCGCCAGAGAGTGCTGGCGCAGCCCGTTTCACAAACGATTATTTGGAGACCTGGGCATTCCAGAAAGCCGGCCACGGCGACGGGTCGACGCCTGTCAGCCCCTTTGCCTTGCCCTGAAGGGCGTTGAAGTCGCCGACCTTGATGAAGCCGACATCCTCCAGAACGATCTTCTGCAACTCGCCGAAAATCGCTTTGCGCTTTTCCGGGTCGCTTTCGGAGGTGAACCGGTCGAGGATTTCGTTCTTGGCAGGATTGTCCCAGCCTTCCCGCGCGGTCGAGAACAGGCTGGAAATCAACGCCGGCTCCGGCAGGAAAGGCGAGTGCGTGATGTAGATATCCCAAAGGTCGGGATTGTTGCGGTTCTGGGCGAGCGTCGCCCAGTCGACAACATCAAGCTGAACTTTCATACCAGCCGCTTCCAGCCCCGCCTTCGCAACTTCGGCCATCTGATAATGGAACTCGTACTGATGCGAAGTCAGGATACGCAGCGGAGATCCGTCGTACCCGGCAGCTTTGAGATATTCCGCAGCCTTTTCCTGGTCGTTCTGATTATAGAGCTCCACACCGGCATCACTGTGCCATGTCCAGCCTTCCGGATAGAGCGCGCCGTCGGTCTTGAAGAACTTCTCGTTACCGAAGCCCGCAAAGAGCATGTCGTCGAAGGGCAGAGCAGCCTGAACAGCCTTGCGGATGTTCAGGTCTGTCATGATGCCCTTCTTGTGGTTCACGGCAAAGACTGGCCAGCCGAAGGGTTTCAGGAGCACCGGCTCTGCAACGTCCGAGGCTTCCAGACGGTCGTAGGTTTCCGTCGAAAGTCCGTCGGCATAGTCATATTGACCGGAGAGCAGGCCTTCGGCGCGCGTGTTGCCGTCGGGGACCGGGATCAGCCGGATTTCGTCGGGAATCTGTTTCCGCTCGGCCGCGCCGGTGGGCTGTGTGTAGCCGTCGAAACGGACAAGTTGCGTATACCGGTCAGGCTCGTGAGCCTCGATCTTGTAAGGGCCCGTGCCGATGATCGTGCCGATCTCTGGGGCGATGATCTCTTCGGGATAGACGACTGCTGCGGAGTTGGAGAAGGCGAGAAGCGACAGGAGCGGCGCATAGGGCTCCTTCATCGTGATCGTCACTTCGTAGGGGCCTGATGCCTCCACGCCTGCCACCTTGTCGGCAACCGATTTCCCCCGGCTCGAAACCTCCAGCCAGCGCTGAAGGGATGCGACCGCATCGGCACTGTCCATAGAAGAGCCGTCATGGAAGGTGACGCCCTCGCGCAGCGGGATCTTGTAGACGAGACCGTCGCCGCTGATGTCAGGCATGCCCGCAGCCAGCAGCGGTACAACGGCCCAGCTGTCGTCGAATGTGTAGAGTGTTTCGACAAAGTGCTGTGTGACGATGCTGACGACATCTTTGGTCGAGACCATCGGATCGAAAGTATCAGGCTCGCCGATAATGGCCACGTTGACCGTTCCGGCAGCCAGAACAGGAGAAACTGATAGCATCAGCGCGCTGGACAGCGCGAACAGAGTTTTGCGGACAGACATCGGAAGTTCCCCATATTTCATTATTGTGGAGTATGCTCCACTGTTATTACTATGGATCCTGTTTCCAATGATTGTCAACGGAGGGATTGACCGGAGCTTTCACATTGATTTTTCATCAGTTGAATTTCGGTAGTTGATTGGCTTGAAGATCACGGCTCCAACTTACAAAAAATCCTCGCTTTCCAATCGAGGTTATCGGCAGGGCCGTTCGGCTTTATTTCAGGTTCAACGTCAGCCTGCGGGAGGTCGAGCCATGATGTTCGAGCGGGGTATCTTGTTTCCTATGAAACGATCAGACGATGGTGCCGAACGCACGGCGACGATTATGCGCGCCGCTTGTGACGGAAGTCGCCTCAGCGGGCGACATCTGGCACCTCGACGGGCTCGTCCAGAGCCGCCGCAACACCAAGCCGCCAAGCGATTGCTGATCCGGCTTCTGAAAAAGCAGGGCATGGCGCCGAAGCGCATGATCACAGACAAACTCAGATCTTATGGAGCAGCCAAACGCCAAGTCATGCCTGCGGTCGAACATTGCTCGCACAAAGGCTTGAACAACCGGGCGGAAAATTCCCATGTGCCGTTCCCAAAACGGGAGCGAACGCAGCAAGGCTGTATCCATCCGGTGGGCACCACAGCTCGTTCGTTTTCGATCCACATTCAAACGGCAGAAGGCGTCATTTTCCTGAGAGGTAAGGAACCTGCTTAAGGCAACGTCCAAACTAGGCCGTGCCACACTTTGTCATCTTCAATGGGCAGTAAAAAGTCTAGCGATGGTTTTCGAACGAGGCCGATCCGGGCCATAACTGCTTGAGATCGAAGGTTTTCCGGGCCTGTGTAGGAGAGGATATCAGCGAGACTTGCTTCCTTTGCGACGTGTGAGAGCGCCGCCTTGGCGCTTTCAGTGGCGTACCCCTGTCCCCAGGCACTTTTTTTGAACCTCCAGCCTATTTCGTGGTGCGGGCCGAGTGGATGCTCGGTGGACATACGTGGCATCACACCTGCGTAGCCCAAAAAGAGGCCGTTACGATCTTCAACGGCCCACCGGGCGATGCCATGTTCGATTTCAGCCCTGCGATAGCGCTCGAACTTCTCCTTACTCATATTTATTGTGACCGGTCCTCCTAGATCTGCCATGACCGTGGGATCGCAGTGCATGTCTGCAAAGGCTTCAAAATGTTCGTCTTGCCAATGGCGAAGAATTAAACGCTCGGTTTCAATCATGACACCGGTGCCGCAGCCAGAGTACGCGGTTCCCAGTTCCAGGGCAGCAGTTCTTCGACCCTGGACACGGGCGTTTCGGCGATGCGGGCGAGGACATCGGCAAGCCAGGCTTGAGGATCGATGTTGTTGAGCTTTGCCGTGTTGAGCAGTGTCGCCATGAAGGCGGCGCGATCGGCTCCACGATCCGATCCGGCGAACAGCCATGACTTCCTTCCGAGGGCAAAGCCGCGCAGTGCCCGTTCGGCCGCATTATTCGTCAGGCAGATCCGGCCGTCGTGAAGGAAGGTGGTGAAGCCGTCCCAACGCTTGAGCATGTAATCAATCGCCTCGGCAACCGAGGAGCTGCGCGACAGCTTGCTCCGCTCGGCACGCAGCCATTCCTCAAGACCTTCGGCAAGAGGAACGCTGTCCCTGCGCCGCCGCTCCAGGCGTTCGCCGGCGGAGAGCCCGTTGATCTCGCGCTCGATGTCGAACAGGGCATCAATGCGCTTGACCGCCTCCAGTGCAATCGGTGAGATCGGTGCGGCGTTCTTCCTGCGCCTGGCGTTGGCGGCGATGTCGGCAAGCACGAAGAACTTGCGGCGCGCATGTGATCAACACAGCGCCTGGGTCAGCGGACCAGGATCACGGTTCACCTTGAACAGCGGATTGTAACCGCTGTAGGCGTCGGCTTGCAGAATACCGGTGAAGCTCTTCAGATGGCGCTCGGGATGTTCCTGGCGCCGGTTGCGAGAGGCATAGTAAAGGGCCGCTGGCGGTGATTGCCCGCCGAACGGTCGATCGTCGCGGACATAGGTCCAGATGCGGCCGGTATCGGTCTTGCCCTTGGCGAGGATGGGCACGGTGGTATCGTCACCGTGCAGGCGTTCAGCACCGAGCACATGCGCCTCAATCAGCGAATGGACCGGCTTGAGAGCCGCCGCGCAGGCGCCGACCTGGTCGGCCAGCGTCGACAGGCTGAGATCGATGCCCTCGCGCGAGTAGCGCTCGCTCTGCCGGTTCAGCGGCTGATGTTGTGCAAACTTCTCGAAGAGGATCATTGCCAGGAGGTTAGGACCGGCAAAGCCGCGCGGCGTCACATGGAACGGAGCCGGTGGCTGGGTGATCTTCTCGCACTCCCGGCAGGTAAACTTCTCCCGCACGGTCTGGATCACCTTCCACTGGCGCGGGATCACTTCCAGCGTCTCGGTGACGTCCTCACCGAGCTTGGCCAGCTTCGCAGATCCGCAGCATGGACAGCTCTCCGGTGCGGCAACAACCACACGTTCGCGCGGCAGATGCTCCGGAAACGGTTTCTTTGACGGGCGCCTGCGTTCAAACGCTTTGACGGTCGATGATCGTGCCGAGACCTCTGCCGCCAGTTCGTCCTGGGCAGCATCGGCTTCCAGCTCTTCGAGCTGCAATTCCAACTGTTCCAGAAGACGGGCCTTGCGCTCCGAACGGTGTCCATGGATCTCCCGCTTGAGCTTCTCGATCTCCAGCTTCAGCCGGGCGATCAGGGCTTCCGAATGCGAGTTCACTGCCTGGGCACGGGCCGCGAGTGCCTCAGCTTCACGGCGAGCTGCGCGCTCTGCGAGGATCATCGCATGCGCACTGGCAAGGTCGTCGGGAAGGTGTTCGGCCGCATCGAGCATGGCGGGATGGAATCATATTCGTACCCACCATGCCAGCGCTTTCCACTATCCGGCCGAGCTCGGCCGCCAGGTTTTTTGCGGCATCCGCCAATCGATACCTTCCAGCAGATAACCGAGTTGAGCTGGGGTGATGGATACCGTCCCGTCCGCGGCCGATGGCCAGATAAATCGTCCGCGTTCCAGCTTCTTCGTGAACAGGCAGGCCCCTTGTCCATCGTGCCAAATCACCTTGATCAAACCTCCGCTCCGACCGCGGAAGACAAACAGGTGGCCGCTCATAGGATCCTGCCTCAGTGTCTCTTGAACCATCAGCGACAGCCCGGGAAATCCTCTGCGCATATCCGTGTGGCCCGTCGCAAGCCAGACCTTCACGCCGCTCGGGACCGGGATCATCGCCGCTCCAGAAGA
>NZ_JACYXI010000009.1 GCF_014842915.1 Roseibium litorale
CGGCTTATACAGAACGGCAAAAAGCCAATCGTTGCCATCTCGGCTCTCATGCGCAAGATCATCGTCATCCTCAATGCCAGAATCAGAGAGGACATCGCAAAACAGAGTTGATGACGAACGGAGGGGCTTGCTCGTACATCCGGCTTTGCTTGCCTACGGAAAGCATATCTATTGTAGCATCAGGTCCGAATCCGGTTGCAGTCACCCACGAGCCCGCCATGCCCCTCACCACCCTTGGCTTTGATGCCGATGACACGCTCTGGCACAATGAGACGGTGTTTCATCTGACCGAAGAGCGCTTTGCGCAGCTGCTTGCGGCCTATGCGGACAAGGATCATCTGAAGGAACGCTTGCTGGCAGCGGAGCGGCGGAACCTCCGGCATTATGGTTACGGCATCAAGGGCTTCGTGCTCTCCATGATCGAAACAGCACTGGAGGTGACGGAGGGCAAGGCGCCGGGCGCCGTGATCTCCGAGATCCTGGAGGCCGGGCGGGACATGATGACCCATCCGGTCGAGCCCCTGCCCCATGTTGCCGGAACGCTGACCGCCCTGAAGGACGACTACCGGCTGGTGCTGATCACCAAGGGCGATCTCTTCGATCAGGAGCGCAAGGTGGCAGAATCCGGTTTGGCGGATTGCTTCGATGCCATCGAGATCGTGTCGGAGAAATCGGCGGAGACCTACAAGACCCTGTTCTCCCGTCATGGAACCGGTCCTGAAGAGGCCCTGATGACGGGAAATTCGGTCAAGTCGGACATCCTGCCCGCATTGGAGGCTGGATCTATCGGCGTCCACGTGCCCTACGCGATCACTTGGGGACTGGAGCAGGCCGAAGCCCCGTCAGCACATGACCGGTTCCACCGGCTCGACCATATCGGCAAGCTGCCCGAGCTGCTGACAAGGCTGGGGCAGAACGGTATGTGGTCCTGACAGAGGCGTCAGAGCAGCCGTTCAAGGCCGCGGATGCCGGTAGACCAGATCCTGCGGCTCGTGGCGCGGGGCCTGCGGGTCGATAACAGCTCCCAGACGCTCCTACCGAGTCACATCCGAATTTCAGGACAGCCAGCCGCTTTGTTTTCTACACCCTCATAGTGATACGCCGCGAGGCTCGAAACCGAGTTAACTGCCGACAGACTTCGTAGGGACTTGGATAGGGACCGCCCCCATTGTTTTGGGCTACCCAGAAATTAAGATGGGGCCCCTAGAATGGTAAGTCCTTACTGCGTTTAGAGATAGCCTTTTTCATCAAGCTGGCCACACGATCCAGGTCCGCCTTGATTAGCTTGACTTGCGCGTCAACCTCGTCAGTTGACAGGCAGCTTGACCCGAAACGCCCACGTAGAGGAACAAACGAGACCCCGGAAATCTCATCATTCTCATAACCAAAACACTCGATTGTTCTGCTCATTTTCTGCTCCAACTTTGTCCGGGCACTTTGCAAAAAAATGCAAAGTGCCCGTAACACAATGCTATTTCCCCCGCGATGCGATAGACGTCTTTAAGGCGATCATACTGATTAGATTTGAATCAATAATCTTCTGAAGATTTTCTGCCGCAGCTCTCATTTCACAGAGCTGATCATCGCTGTATCGCCGATCCGCTTTCCCGATCTGCTCCGCAGCACTCTTGAGCGTTTCAGAAGCATTATTGATTGTTTCAACAGTGCCAGCCGTCAACTTTTCTGCATCAACGTCATCACCAAAAATCATCTTCTACTCCCTGAATAATATTGCCTTACATATATAGGAAGCAGACTAAGTTTTTCACACCCCTCCCCGAACGATGCTCGGCCAGTTTGCGCGAGCGGTCATTGTCCGGGTCGATGTAACTGACCAGCGTTTCCAGACCGAGGGTTTCAAAGGCCCAGGCGCGGAAGGCAGAGGCCGCTTCATAGGCAAACCCCTTGCCCTCAGCCTGCGGATAGACCAGCCAGCCGAGCTCCTTTTCCGGAAACAGCGGACCGTGATTGATGCTCACCTGTCCAAGGCAGACGCCTCCGGCCTTTTCCTCGATCATGAGTGAGCCGTGACCAAAGAGCGGCCAGAGGGCCACGTCATGACAAAACAGGCCCCAAGCCGCGGCCTCGTCGTGGGGGCCACCCATATAGCGGGCGCGGTCCGACTGCATCAGCGCGGCGTAGTCCGGCCAGTCCACCATGGTCATGGGCCGGAGGAGCAAGCGGTCCGTTTCCAGTGTGGGTGCGGTTGTCACGTTCAATCTTCCTCAGGCTTTTCGACAGGCCCGCCCTTGGCGGCCCAGTCATTAAAGCCATCCTTGAGGTGCGCGCAGGCAAAACCCATGTCATTCAGTGTTGCAACTGTCAGTGCCGAGCGCCAGCCGGAGGCGCAATGGAAGACGAAGGTCTTCTGCTCGGCAAAGATAGGCTTGAAATAGGGGCTTTGAGGATCGACCCAAAATTCGGCCATGCCGCGCGGACAGTGGAAGCTGCCAGGAATGAAACCGGAGCGCTCCCGCTCCCGGATGTCACGCAAATCAACGATGACCACATCCGGATCGGTCAGCATGTCGAAGGCTGCCAGGGTACCGATTTCGCGAATCCGCGCCTTTGCCTGCTTCACAAGCTCCGCGGAGGACACTTTCAAACCTGTCATCGCCGTCTCCCCTCTTTATGCTTCTGCACCAGCCCTGCCGCCGGTCTCAAGCTTTGGCCAGACCTGCTCAGGCCTTGCGCTCCCAGCCCCCGCTGTCAGTCTGTTGCCAATAGGTCAGATTGAACCCCTCCGCCTTGACCGTTTTCCACAAGGCCCTGGCATCTGCAAGTGCATCCGGGTCATTGCCGTCAAACATATAGACCGCCCGCTGATAGCCCTGAAGCGGTGGCGGCGTGGCGCGGTCAATCAGGAAACGCACTTCCGCACCATTGGGGTTGTCTGGTCCGTCTGTCAGATAGACCGGCTGCAATTCGGCATAGCCATCCTCGCGCGTGCCATGCGGGAGAAAACTGTCGCCTGAGAATGTCCACAAGTGGGCGTCGAGAGCAGCGCAGCGCTCCGGCGTTCCGGTCTGCACCACCACCTTCCAGTCCCGCTCCAGACATTTCAACAGAAGTTTTGGAAGCGCGGATTCCAGTGGCTGATGGAGCAAATGATAGAAAAGAACGTCGACACTCATACAAGAACCGTGCAGCCAGACATCACAGGATTGGCCGTGTTCGCACGGCCCTTTTCTCACCTGCCCCATGTGATGCCGCGTTGCAACACCTTGAAGAGGTTTGCATCAGGCCTAGGTTCCGCCATGGACAGGACAAACGAGTCGTATCATTAACCCTTCGCAAATGTCGATTGGCTAGGAATTTCTAGCCGGGGATAGTCCGTGACGCGCGTCACGGTTTCCGCATCGGGCAGTGGTTAAGGTTGTGTCCGGTGTTCTTGGGGGTTTTTATGATCGCACGCGTATTGGTGTTTTTTGCTCTCGTCTTCGCCATGGCTGGCGCAACGGCCGGCATGGGGCTCATCGTGACCGAAGAGGCAACGGCCTGTCATGCCTACAAGGCTTGCTAACCAAGCCTTTGCAGCGAAGCAGTGAGTGAATTTAAAAACCCGCCGTTTCTGGCGGGTTTTTTGTTTGTTTTTCTGAACACACGGACCGGCACCAAGCTGTCCCGGACGCAGCGAAGCGCAGATCCGGGACCTCTTCATGACGCCTGTAGAGAGACGCCAGCAGTCCCCGGCTAGAAGGCCGGGGCGGCGCGGGAGAAAGCTGAAAGGCCCAAGCCTGTCAGCCGCCTCATCCTTCGTAGAAATCCGCGACCAGGCGGTCCAGCAGGCGCACGCCATAGCCGGTTGCCCAGCTTTGATTGTACTCGTGCTTGGCCGGGCCGAACGCGGTGCCTGCGATGTCCAGATGCGCCCATGTCACATCATTGGTGAAGCGCTGCAGGAACTGGGCCGCGGTGATCGAACCGCCCGTGCGCCCGCCGGTGTTCTTCACATCGGCATTCGGCGTATCGATCAGCTTATCATAGGCCTTGGACAGCGGCATGCGCCACACAGTTTCCCCGGACGCGGTGCCCGCGGCGGTCAGACGCTCTGCCAGCTCGTCGTTGTTGGAGTACATGCCAGCGTTCTCGTTGCCGAGTGCCACAAGAACCGCGCCGGTCAAGGTTGCAAGATCTATCATCAGCGCAGGCTTGAAGCGGTCCTGAGTATACCAGAGCGCGTCGGCCAGAACGAGGCGCCCCTCGGCATCCGTGTTCAGGATCTCGATGGTGGTGCCCGACATGGCGGTCAGGATGTCTCCCGGACGGTAGGCACCCGCATCCGGCATGTTTTCGACAAGGCCGATGACGCCAATGGCGTTGACCTTGGCCTTGCGGCCCGCCAGCGCATGCATGAGGCCGGTCACTGCAGCGGCCCCGCCCATGTCGCCCTTCATTTCGTCCATGCCGGCGCCCGGCTTGATCGAAATGCCGCCGCTGTCGAAGACAACGCCCTTGCCGACAAAGGCTAGCGGGGCCTCGTCTTTCTTGCCGCCGTTCCAGCGCATGATGGCAAGGCGCGGCGGACGCGAAGACCCCTGAGCCACGCCAAGAAGCGCGCCCATCTTGAGCTTCTTCATTTCCTTTTCGCCGAGAATCTCCACCTCGACGCCGAGCTGCTCCAGCTCCTTTGCCTTGCCGGCAAATTCCTCGGTGCCAAGATCATTCGGCGGCAGATTGACGAGGTCGCGGGCAAGGCAGACGCCACCGGTCACGGCCTCGTACCGGCTCCAGGCCTTCTTGGCGGCCTTGGCATCCTCGACGGCAAACTCGATCTTCACATTGACCGGAGCCTCGTCACCGGTTTTGGGCGTTTTGTAGGCATCGAAAACATAGGAGCGCAAAACAGCGCCCATGGCCACGAGCGCTGCCTTGTCCGCCGGAACGGCCTCTTCGCCCGCGAGATCGAACACCACAGTCACACGGGAAGCCTTGGCCGCGGCAGCGCTTGCCTGAATGGATCCGCCAAGCTTCAGCCAGTCGTCTTCCGTATAGGCTGCGACGTCTCCGGTGCCGAAAACGAAGAGGCGGTCAAGCGCCAGTCCTGCCGGGGCGATCAGATCCAGCGAACTGCCTTTCTTGCCCTTGAAACCTGCAACACCAGCAGGCCGCTCCAGGCCGCCGGTCAACTGCGACACGAGCTCTGCTGCGGCCTTGCCCAAGGCCAGCCCCTCGCCCGCCAGCACGGCCACGACACCGTCTTGCGGCGTTTCCCCCTTCGTGAATGAAATTTTCGTCAGCTTGCTCATGTCAGCTCACTTATGCCTTTCAAAATCCGGATGCCCGCTCAGACGGACATTTCCGCCGGCTGGCACAAAACTGCGCCGCGATCATGCACCCGCCGGACAGGTTCCATCAAGTGCGGCAAAAATTAATTGCCGTTAACCAAGCTTGTTGAGATCCCCTTCACCAAAAACCATGTTATTGCAAGGGGAATGCCGGCGGCTTGACCGGCCCAGAAGGTTGTCATACTCAGCGGCATGAAAATCCTCGAGCGCTATATCATCCGCCGTGCCTTCATGGTTTTTGCCATGACACTTGCGGCCATGACCGGCGTGGTCTGGGCAACCCAGGCTCTGCGCCAGCTCGATCTGGTGACGTCCAAGGGCCAGACCCTCATCCAGTTCATCTCCATCACCATGCTCGCCATGCCTTTTCTGGTCGTGATTGTCGCCCCTTTCGCGCTGATGATCGCCCTGGTGCTGGTGCTAAACGCCCTGTCTGGGGATAGCGAGCTGATTGTGATCAATGCGACGGGCGGATCCCGCTTTCTGGTCCTGAAGCCCGTGCTGATCTTCGCCCTGGCCGTCATGGCACTCTGCGCAACGCTGTCTCTCTATGTCGCCCCGCTCGGTCTTTATCAACTACGCGAGGAAATCACGCGGGTCCGGGCAGATCTTGTTGCCAACATCGTTCAACCGGGGCGCTTCATCACCGTCGAGAAGGGACTGACCTTCCATATCCGGAACCGTTCCGGCAATGGGACACTGGAAGGGCTTCTCATGCATGACACCCGCGAGCCCGACTCCGCCTTCACCTATCAGGCAGAAACCGGCCACATCGTCGAGATGCAGAACCGTACGCTGCTTGTCATGCAGAACGGCACAATCCAGCGCAAGCCACAGGCGGAAGGCGATATTTCCATTGTCCGGTTCCAGTCCTATGCATTCGACCTGTCGAGCCTGATCCCGCAAGCCTCCACACCGGTCTACAAGGCCAGCGAGCGGACGACCGGAGACCTTATCGCCCCCTCGCCGGATGACACTTACGCGAATCTGCACCCGGACAGGCTCCGCCAGGAACTGCATGACCGTTTCAGCCAGCCGCTCTATCCCGTGGCTTTCGCGCTGATCGTATTCGCGTTCCTTGGCCGTGTCCGGACCACGCGCCAGAACCGCAACATGGCGGTGCTCGGTGCCATCGTTTGCTGCGTTGGTCTCAGAACTGCCGGTTTCGGCGTCACCGCCGTTGCGGGAGACGGCGCCCTGACGACGGTCCTGCTTTACCTGGTTCCGCTTCTCGGCGTCATCCTTTCAACCTGGACCATCCTCAGGGATGAGCGCCTGTCGCCGCCCAAATGGGCAAACGCATGGCTCGAGGTGATCGGCGAGTGGATCGAGCGGATGGCAGACCGGATCAACGGCCGCGCCAACGGGGTATCGTGAACCCATGATACTCGGACGGACACTCACTCTCTATTTTTCCGGCAAATTCCTGAAGGCCATTTTGGGCCTGTTCCTGCTTGCCGCGGTTCTCATCTACCTGTTCGATGTTCTGGAACTGGTGCGCCGTGCCAGTGACCGGGAAGGCTTTTCAGTTCTCCGGGTGGCACTCATCTCTCTGCTGCGCGTCCCCCTGCTGCTGGAACAGGTTATCCCCTTTGCCGTTCTTTTCGGGTCGATTGCAGGCTTCGTTGCCCTCAGTCGCGCGCTTGAGCTGGTCGTGACCCGCGCTGCCGGGATCTCCGTTTGGCAATTCACCCTCCCCGCCGTTCTGGTTGGCCTGCTTCTGGGCGGGCTGTCCGTCACAGCCTACAATCCGGCGGCTGTCTGGCTGCAGCAGAAGTCCGACGAATATGCCTCGGGCCTCTTCGGTTCGGATCAGGGCATGCTGTTGAGCACCACCGGGGATGTGTGGGTGCGCCAGGATGGCCTGGACGGGGAATCCGTGCTTAGGGCCACACAGCTCCTGGATGGCGGTGCACGTCTTCTGAACGTGACCATCTTCACCTTCGACCACAGCGGCACATTCCAGGAGCGGATTGAGGCCAAGGAAGCCGTGCTGGGCCGTCAGCTTTGGAACTTGAAGGACGTGACGGTCTACACAACCGATGCCGATCCGCAACACTATGGATCCTATTCAGTCAGCACGTACCTCACCCCGACAGAAATTCGCGAGAGCATCGGCTCTCCCGAATCGATTTCCTTCTGGAATCTGCCCCGTTTTATCGAGCTGGCCAGTAACGCAGGTCTGCCAGCCTACCGATATGCCTTGCAATATCAGACGCTTCTGGCTCGTCCCCTGCTTTTGGTGGCCATGATCCTGATTGCTGCAGCGGTTTCCCTTAAAGTTTCACGCTTCGGAGGGCTGGGCCGGATGATTCTGGGTGGAATCCTTTCCGGCTTCGTGCTTTACGTTCTATCGGAGCTCGCGAGGGACTTTGGCGGAGCGGGGATTGTGCCGCCTTTCGTCGCCGCTTGGGCTCCAGGGGTCTTTGGAGTGCTCATGGGGCTTACAATCCTGCTGAATCAGGAAGATGGGTGAAGATCGAGTGACTAGTGCTTCTTCCATGGTCCTGGCCCTGGATAAGGGATTTGCATCGTGCAGGTCTGTTGCGGCCGCGCGAACCCTTCTGTTTTGCCTTGGCCTGTCCGTCTCCGCGCTGACCCTGATTGCTGCCGCTCCGTCCGCCCGGGCGCAGGACGCGCTTGCCCAGCAACTTGGCGGCAAGGTGCGCGCTGATGCGCAGATGCTGCTGGAATCCCGTCAGATCACCTATGATTTCGACCGTGACCTGATTGTCGCCAGCGGCAAGGTGCAGATCTTCTATGACGGCTATACGGTCGAAGCCGACCGCATCGTCTATGACCGCAAGAATGGCAAGATGTCCGCACGCGGCAACGTCATCATGACCGAGCCGGACGGAAACGTGGTGCAGAGCCAGGAGCTCGCCCTGTCCGAAGACTTTGCGAACGTCTTTGCCGAAACGCTGCAGATCGATACGCCGCAGCGCACGCGCTTCCTTGCAGAGCGCGCGAACAGGACCGATGGCAACGTCACAACATTCGAGAACGGCATCTATACGGTTTATACCCGGCCTACCAATCCGCCGGACAAACCGCCGCTCTGGCGCATCCGTGCCGCCAAGATCATTCACAACCAGCAGGAAAAGACCATCGAATACGAGGATGCCTCGTTCGAGTTTTTTGGCGCGTCCGTTGCCTACCTGCCCTATTTCTCGATGCCGGACCCGACGGTCAAGCGCAAGTCGGGCTTCTTGATTCCAGGTGGCGTGACGTCCAACAAGCTGGGCGTTGGCGTCACCATTCCGTATTACTGGGCCCTCAGCCCGAACTACGATCTGACGACCACCGTCTCGCCCATGAGCACGCAGGGCGTGCTGGGCGATGCGGCCTTCCGGCACCGGCTGTCGAATGGCATGTACACGGTCAGCGCCGCAGGTCTGATCCAGTCCCGTCCGGGGGAGTTTGAAGGCACCAGCGGTGACCGGCGCTTCCGCGGCGCGATCAACACCACCGGTTCCTTCCAGTTGTCCGAGAACTGGAAATACGGCTGGGACATCACCTACAAGAGCGACCGCTCGTTCTTCAATGACTACTCGTTCGTCAGCTTCGACGACAATGATGAGACGAGCGAGGTCTATCTTTCCGGCAACACGCTCCGCAACGGGCTGAGCATCCGCGGATACGCGTTCTCCCTGTCGCAGGAAGATTACACTCAGACCACCAGCAACCCGAGTGCAGCCTTCTCGCCGATCGGCCAGTCTCTGCAGGAAAAGCAGCCGATTGTCGCTCCCGTCATTGACTACGACTATGTTTTCGACGACCCGATCGCAGGTGGTGAGCTTTCCTTAAGCAGCAACTTCACCTCACTGACGCGCAGCGAAACGGACGCCTTCCGCCCGCAGGGTTCGACCACGGACCGCTTCCGCGGTGTTGATGGCACTTTCTCCCGCTTCAGCGTGAAGTCGGAGTGGCGCCGCACGTTCATCGATCCGATCGGACAGGTGTTCACGCCCTTCGCCTATGTCCGCGGCGACCTGTTCTTCCTGGCTTCTGCGGACAAAAACGTCACCGCCCTCACCGACGAAACCTTCGTTGGGCGTGCGATGCCGGCAGCTGGTCTGGAATACCGCTACCCGTTCATCGCGACCTTCGACGGCGGCAACCAGATTCTGGAACCGATCGCCCAAGTCATCGTGCGTCCGAATGAGCAGCGGATCGGCGAACTTCCGAACGAAGACGCGCAAAGCCTGGTCTTTGATGCCACAACCCTGTTCGACACGGACAAGTTCTCCGGTTTCGACCGGGCTGAAGGCGGCTCGCGGCTCAATGTCGGCCTGAGCTACAAGCTGCAGCTGGACGAAGGCTATTACCTGAGCACGCTCTTCGGCCGCTCCTACCAGATCGACGGCGAGAACTCGTTCGCCAAACCTGATATTGTCGGCACCAGCCTCAACTCCGGCCTAGCCACGGGCAAGTCCGATTATGTCGGCAGCATGTATCTGGACACCTACTACGGCGTGAAGCTGGGTGCACAGGCCCGCCTTGACGACAAGGACTTCAGCGTCCGCAGGTTCCAGGCACAGGCCACCGGCACCTATGGTCCAGTTGTGTCGTCTCTTGCTTACGCCTTCCTCGGAAGTCAGCCGGACCTCGGCATCAATGACCCTCGCGAAGAAATCGTCGGCTCGGCAAGCCTGCGGCTGGAAGAGAATTGGCGGATCTTCGGGTCCATGCGCTACGACATTCAGAACAAGGACGTGGTGCAGAATGGTCTTGGCGTCGGTTATGACGACGAGGGCTTTTCCATGTCGGTCTCCTACGCGGAAGACCGGAGCCGGAACAATGGCAGTGATGTCGACCGGATGTTCTATCTCCGCCTCGGCCTGAGAACGATTGGCAGCACGCAAGTCTCTTCCGGCTCGCTGAATTAACATTATCCGGCAACCCAGAAGCGCTGGCCGCCGTGACGAATCGCGGCGGCGCCATCATTCCGCCGCAGCAATGGCCTTTGTGGGTGCCTGGTGACTGGAAGAAATCGCCATTGGATGCCCAGCACCCTTTGAAATTGCCTGCCGGTTGTGCAAAATCAGAGAAACAGGACTTAAAGTGCCGGTACGGCAGAAACCGTTCCCGCATATATTTCAGGATTGATTGGAAAAGGTTTCGATGCGCATCTCCCTTTCGACCCTTAGTCTGGCTCTGGCAATTGCTGCGGCCAGCCCTCTGGCAGGCACTGTTGCCACAGCAAGGGCTGCGACGATTGAAGTCGTCGTCAACGACAAGGCCATCACGACCTATGAGATCCAGCAGCGGGCCCGCCTGATCACCTTGACCCAGCGCAAGGGCGGCGTTCTTGCGAAGAAGCTTGCCGAGGAAGAGCTCGTCAACGAAGTGCTGCAGCTGGCCGAAGCTACCCGTGTGGGCGTGCGTGTGTCTCAGGCCGAAGTGGATGGCGCGTTCGCAAACATTGCCAGGAGCGTGAAGCTCTCCCCGTCCCAGCTTGCTCAGGCGCTCGGCCAGAGCGGCGTGAAGGCAGACACCTTGAAGGACCGATTGCGCGCTCAGCTCGCCTGGGTCCAGACCGTTCGCCGGCGCTTCCAGGCCGATGTGCACATCAATGAAAGCGATGTCATTGCGGCACTGAGGAAATCGGACAAGGCCGATCAGGCCACCAGCATGGAATATGACCTGCGCCAGGTCATCGTCGTTGTGCCCGCCAAGGCGTCGGGCAGTTTCAAGTCCAAGCGCAAGAGCGAGAGCGACCAGATCCGCAAGGCCTTCAATGGCTGTGACGCTGCCGGGCCGGTCCTGGCGAAGTACAGCGAAGTCGTCATGAAGCCGGTCGGCCGCCGACTGGAGACCGAGTTGCCGGGCAACCTGAAGGACGACATAGAGAAGACCGAACCGGGCCGCCTGACCAAGCCGCAGCAGACCGGCAAGGGCTATGAGATGATCGCCGTTTGTTCGAAGCGCGAGCTTCAGTCGGACATTGCCGCCCGCACAGAGGTTGAAAACGAGCTTCGCGCCAAGGAAGGCGAAGCAATGTCCCGCCGCTACCTGATGGAGTTGCGCAGCCGGGCAACCATTATCGAACGCTGATCATGGCCCGTGACAAGATCTCTCTTGCGGTCACCTGCGGCGAGCCCGCGGGCATTGGCCCGGACATTGCCCTGCTTGCCTGGAGCGCCCGCAAGGCCCTTGGACTGCCGTCTTTCTACCTGAGGGCAGATCCCGGCTTCATCGCCCGCCGCGCCAAGCGGCTCGGTCTCGATGTACCGATCCTGGCTGTTGAGCCTGAGGATGCCACGTCCGTCTTTGCCAGGAGCCTACCGATTGTGCCCACGGGCTCCGGCCTGGAAGACACGCCGGGCATCGAGGCCCCCGCCTCAGCTTCCAGCGTCATTGCCTCGATCGAAGCCAGCGTCAAGGATGTTGCCGAAGGCAGGGCGTCTGCCGTGGTCACCAATCCGATCAACAAGGCCGCGCTTTATGGGGCGGGGTTCACCTATCCAGGGCACACCGAATTTCTTGGCCATCTGGCCAGCCGCCATTGGCCTGGAGCACCTGCAACACCGGTCATGATGATTGCCGGCCCCAGCCTGATGGTCGTGCCCATCACCATTCACATCGCGATTGCCGACGTGCCGGCTGCGCTCACGCAGGAGCTGATCCTCGAGACGGCACGGATTACGGCGGCAGACCTGAAGACCCGCTTCGGTATCCAATCGCCCCGGCTCGCCTTTTGCGGACTAAACCCGCACGCGGGCGAGAATGGAGCCATGGGCCAGGAAGAGATCACAGTCATCACGCCAGCACTCGAAATCCTGCGCGCTGAAGGGATTGATGCTCTCGGTCCTCTTCCCGCCGATACGATGTTCCATCCGCGTGCCCGCGAAACCTTTGATGTGGCGCTCGGCATGTATCACGATCAGGTTCTCGTTCCGGCCAAGACAATCGGCTTCGATGATGCGGTCAATGTCACACTTGGTCTGCCCTTCGTGCGCACCTCTCCGGATCACGGCACGGCTTATTCCCTGGCGGGCACTGGCAAGGCCCGTCCTGACAGTTTCGCTGCCGCCCTGCGCATGGCAGCTGCCCTTTCAAATCCCGGAGCGCTCTGATGGCTCAGATTGACGGCCTGCCGCCCCTGCGCGATGTCATTGCGCAGCATGGGCTGGATGCAAAGAAGTCCCTTGGCCAGAACTTCCTGCTCGACCTGAACCTGACCTCCCGCATCGCCCGCGCAGCCGCGCCTCTGGACGATTGCACCGTGCTGGAAGTCGGACCTGGCCCCGGCGGACTGACCCGTGCCCTGCTGGCGGCGGGTGCCAAGCGTGTCGTGGCGATCGAGAAGGACACACGCTGCCTTCCGGCTCTCGCGGAAGTTTCGGCCCACTATGACGGCAGGCTGGAGGTCATTGAGGGTGATGCGCTGAAGATCGATCCGTTAAAGATCGCAGGCGGTGACCGGATCAAGATCGTCGCCAACCTGCCCTATAATGTCGGCACCCAGTTGCTTCTCAACTGGATCACCACGCCGGAGTGGCCACCGTTCTGGGACTCACTGACGCTGATGTTCCAGAAGGAAGTCGGTGAGCGCATCGTTGCCCGGCCCGGCTCCAAGGCTTACGGACGCCTTGGCGTTCTGGCGGGATGGCGCACCGAGGCGAGCATGCTGTTCGACCTCAATCCCAAAGCCTTCACGCCGCCGCCGAAAGTCACGTCGACTGTCGTGCATCTTCTGCCCCGCAAGGAGCCTGAGCCCTGTTCCCAGAAGGCGCTGGAGCGGGTGACGGCGGCCGCCTTCGGCCAGCGCCGCAAGATGCTGCGCGCCAGCCTGAAGTCCCTTGGCGGCCCCACGGAAGCCGTGATCGAGGAGGCAGGCCTCCTGCCAACCGCCCGCGCCGAAGAGATCGACATTTCGGGCTTCGTCAGATTGGCGAATGGCTTTGAGGCCGCGCAGAAGCGTGGGTGAGCCCGAAACTTGCTGATTGGCGGCAGGACTATTGGGAAGCCGGGAAAACCCGTCGCGGACCTACCGATACCGCTGCACTCCCGTCCTTGCAGGGCTTGATCCTACAGACCCTTCGCTCACCTTTCCTCTCTGATAGGCGATGATTTTAGGAGGCGGAGCGGCATGGATGCCATGGTCAAGCAATGGCAGGATGGTGATGGAGGGAACGTCTCAAGAGGCAGGGCACGCCTGTCCAGTTTCCTCGCTCAGCCCCCACTTCGTCACCCCGGACAAAGGCGAAGCCGGAGATCCGGGGCCAACTCATTTGCAGAGCGTTCATGCCGGGGGAGAATCCAGGCTTGCCTGGATCGATCAGCCAATGTGGCAATGGGTGCTCAATTTCCAATAGAACCCGTTTTCTGCCAGGCCTAGAGTAGGCCCCGGGTCTCGCTTCACTCGCCCGGGGTGACATGCAGAAGGACAACTTCGCTCTCAAACCTTCGCCTGATCCGGCTCGCGGAACTGAAGGTCGCAGAGGCGGCGGTAGATGCCGTCGGCGGCATAGAGTTCCGCGTGGTTGCCGCTTTCGGCAAGCCGTCCCCGGTCCATGACGTGGATCTCGTCCGCATCGCGCACCGTGGCCAGCCGGTGGGCGATCACCAGCGTCGTGCGGCCCTGCATCAGGCGCGTCAGGGCAGACTGGACCTTTGCCTCGGATTCGGCATCGAGAGCAGATGTCGCCTCATCCAGAAGCAGGATCGGTGCGTTGCGCAGCATGGCGCGGGCAATGGCGATGCGCTGGCGCTGGCCACCAGAAAGGCGGCTGCCGCCCTCACCAGCCATGGCATCATAGCCACCCGGCTGGGCGATGATGAACTCGTGGGCGTTGGCATCCTGTGCAGCCTGCAGGATGTCTTCTTCGCTCGCCTCCGGGCGTCCAAGAGCAATGTTCTCGCGGATGGTCATGTCAAACAGGATCGTGTCCTGGGTGACCATGGCGATGTTCCGGCGCAGAGATGCGACTGTGACCTTTGAAATGTCCTGCCCATCAATCTCAATGGAGCCGGACTGAGGATCGTAGAACCGCTCAACCAGCGAGAAGAGCGTCGACTTGCCCGCTCCAGAAGACCCGACCAATGCGGTCATCTTGCCAGCCTGAGCCGTAAGGGTCAGGCCATGCAGCGCAGGCCGCTCGCCATAGGCGAAGTGAACGTCCGTGTAGCGGACCTCTCCGCGGCTGACATTAAGCTCCGCCGCGCCCGGCGCATCGCGCAGCGCTGGAACATCGTCGATCAGCTCATACATCAGCTTCACGCCGACAAGGCCGTTGTTGAGGTTCACATGCAGACGCGCCAAGCGCTTGGCCGGATCATAGGCCAGCAGAAGCGCGGTGATGAAGGCAAAGAAGGCACCGGGATCCTGCCCCCGGTTCACCACCGAATAGCCGCCATAGAGGATCACCAGAGCGATGGCGAAGCCGCCGAGGGTTTCCATCAGCGGCGAGGTCCGGGCAGTCAGGGAGGCGATCTTGTTGGACTGCTTCTCGACATCCGCGATCGCCGTGTCCATCTCGTGCTGCATACGCGGCTCGATGCCGAAGGCCTTGACGATGCGCACGCCGAGCGCCGTTTCCTGCACCACGGAGAGAATACGCGAGGTCGATACGAACTGGGACTTGGCATGTTTGCGCACACGCTTGACCAGCAGTGTTACACCAAAGACGGCGGGCGGCATGATGGTGAGGGACAGCAAGGACAGCAGCGGGTCCTGAATGATCATCACGGACACAAGGCCGATGATGGTCAGCACGTCACGGCCCACTGTCACAACAAGCATATCGATGACCGAGCGGGCCGCGCCCGTGTTGTGCTGGATGCGGGTGCTCAGTTCGCCGAGTGGGGTGCGGTCGAAATAGGACAGGTCCTGCTCCAGAACCCGCGCGAACAGACGCCGCTGACAGTCAGCAACGATGGCATTGCCGATCCGGCTCAGCACCACGGTCTGGCCGTAGGTCGCAACGCCCTTGACGGTGAAGATCACCATCACGGCTGCGGCGACCGAATAGATCATCCAGGGATCGCGGTTGATGAAGACCTGATTGATCACGTCCTTCATGATCCAGGCGCTGGCTGCGGTCGAGCCGGCCACAAGGCCCATGAAGATGAAGGCGATCACATATCGGCGGACATAGGCCCTGG
Source organism: Roseibium litorale (assembly GCF_014842915.1). Lineage (GTDB taxonomy): Bacteria > Pseudomonadota > Alphaproteobacteria > Rhizobiales > Stappiaceae > Roseibium > Roseibium litorale. The sequence goes on from NZ_JACYXI010000009.1 coordinate 15,399, forward strand.
CATTCTCAAGGAAGAGACGGCGGATCAACTGGAACGATCCGTCAGGATCGGTAACAAACGCCCATTTGCGAGGGTTGAGCACGTCGGCGCCCTTTCATGCGGAAGGGCCGGTTGCCCGGCCCTTCACTGATAACATCACTTCAATCGGCATCAATCCGCTCCGAATGCCGGAACACACGGAGCGATTTGCAAGCCTCAGTTGGCCGGCAGGTTCAGGCGCAGGTGCAACTCGCGCAGCTGAGCCTGGGTCGGCGGGGTCGGAGCGCCCATCAGAAGGTCCTGCGCCTGCTGGTTCATCGGGAACAGCGAAATTTCACGCAGGTTCTTTGCGCCGACCAGCAGCATGATGATGCGGTCCACACCGGCAGCCATGCCGCCATGGGGCGGAGCGCCATACTGGAACGCACGGTAGAGGCCGCCGAAGCGCTCTTCCACGTCCTGGGCACTGAGACCAACCTTTTCGAAGGCCTTGACCATCAGCTCCGGAGACTGATTACGGATCGAGCCAGAGGCGATTTCGAAGCCGTTACAGACCATATCGTACTGGTAGGCCTTGAGCGTCAGCGGATCCTGGTTTTCCAGGGCCTCCATCCCGCCCTGCGGCATGGAGAACGGGTTGTGTGCGAAGTCGACCTTCTTCTCGTCCTCGTTCCATTCGTAGAACGGGAAATCCACGATCCAGCACAGCTCGAACCGGTCCCGGTCGACCAGATCCAGGTCTTCACCAGCCCGGGTGCGGGCTTCGCCTGCGAACTTATAGAACTTGGACGGATCACCGGCGACGAAGAAGGCGGCATCGCCGTCTTCCAGACCCAGCTGCTGACGCAGGGCTTCGGTGCGCTCCTCGCCAATGTTCTTGGCGATCGGGCCTGCGCCCTCCAGCGTGTCACCTTCCTTGCGCCAGAAGATGTAGCCGAGACCCGGCTGGCCCTGGCTCTGCGCCCAGGAGTTCATGCGGTCGCAGAAGGCACGGGAACCGCCGGTCTTGGCCGGAATAGCCCAGACCTGGTTCTTGTCTTCTTCCAGCATGCGGGCAAATATCTTGAAGCCCGAGCCTTTGAAGTGCTCGGAAACGTCCTGCATCACGATCGGATTGCGCAGATCCGGCTTGTCGGAGCCGTACATGCGGATCGCGTCATCATAGGCAATCCGCGGGAACTCCTGCGTCACCGGTTTGCCTTCGGCAAACTCTTCGAAGATGCCGCGGATCACCGGTTCCATGGTGGTCCAGACGTCTTCCTGGGTCACGAAGCTCATTTCCAGGTCGAGCTGGTAGAATTCGCCCGGCAGACGGTCTGCGCGCGGATCTTCATCGCGGAAGCACGGCGCGATCTGGAAGTAGCGGTCGAAACCGGCCATCATCAGAAGCTGCTTGTACTGCTGCGGCGCCTGCGGCAGCGCGTAGAACGTGCCGGCGTGAATGCGGCTCGGTACCAGGAAATCGCGCGCGCCTTCCGGGGAAGAGGCGGTCAGGATCGGCGTCGAATATTCGGTGAAGCCGGTCTTGGTCATCTCGCGGCGCATGGCGGCGATCACCTGGGTGCGCTTGACGATGTTCTTGTGCAGCGTCTCGCGGCGCAGGTCCAGGAAACGGTAGGTCAGACGGATGTCTTCCGGATATTCCTGCTCGCCGAAAACCGGCAGCGGCAGCTCCTTGGACGCGCCCAGAACCTCGATCTCGCGGATGAACAGCTCGATCTCGCCGGTTGGCAAGCCAGCATTCACGGTCTCAGGCGTACGGGCCTTCACTTCGCCGTCGATGCGGATGCACCATTCGGAGCGGACCGTTTCGGCCAGCTTGAACGCGGCGCTGTCCGGATCGACCACGCACTGGGTCATGCCGTAATGGTCGCGAAGGTCAATGAACAGCAGGCCACCGTGATCGCGGACGCGATGAACCCAGCCGGACAGGCGAACGGTTTCGCCGACATGGGTGGCGCGCAGATCGCCGCACGTGTGGCTACGGTAGCGGTGCATGGTGTCCTCGATACGTTCGAATGCAAACAGAATAGGGGTGCCGCCCGCTCACAGCAGGCCGCGTTGGCCGGAAAAACCACTCCGGCAGGCCAAAGTCAAGGGATCGCGCCATGGCAAAGCGCCTTATCGACCGGTAGAGGCGGCAGAACGGGATAGAACTGAGCAAAAGAAGGAGAGACAGGGATCTGTACAAATTCCGGGAGGGGTCATGGCCTCGCGTCTCGCTCTACACCCTAGTTCCATTTCGTTGCAAAGCCATGCGCACTCAAACCGTCACCCCGGCCAAGCGCAGCGCGAGCCGGGGCCCACTCATTCGCAGAGGGAGTGCCGTTGTCCTTGATGGTACCGCTTCAGCAGGAGGATCTGCGAGTAGGCCCCGGCTCGCGCTGCGCTTGGCCGGGGTGACACTGCGTGTCAAACCCTGGCGCCTGCAACTGGACAGCCCCTCCCCGTCCTCAATCCAATGCCTGTAGAAGCGGCGTCCACTGGCTGCGAATCTCGCGTACGGACGCGTCGCGCCGGTCAAAGATGCTGGCGCCCTGTTCGGCCTCGCGCGCATAGACGATCCGGTCTGCAATCCGGCACAGAACCGGGTAGCCAGCCTCTGATAGCTTCGCTTCGAGGCTGTTCAGCGTACCCGCAGACCGGTTGACCCGGTTGGCAACCACCAGAATGCCCGCCTTGCCCTTACGGATCCGCTTCAGCTCTTCAAGCTTGGTCAGAAACTTCAGGCTGGCATCCAGGTCGAACACGGACGGCAGCACCGGCACCACCACATGATCCGCCTCCCCCACCAGATCCTTCATCCGCTCGCCGCGCAACCCGCCGGGCGCATCGACGACCAGATAATCCAGATCCTCTTCGGTCGGCGTGGTTTCCTTGCTCCAGTCCAGCCGGACAATCGCAGGCAGACTGGCATCGCGCCGTTTCAGCCAGGACAGGGACGATTTCTGACGGTCCGCATCCGCAAGCCCGGTGTCTTCGCCCCGGCCGGCAAAATAGGCCGCCAGGGACGTGGCAATGGTCGTCTTGCCTGCACCGCCCTTGGAATTCACCACCAGAATCGTTTTCATCCTCACCTCTTCCTTGCAGATCCGGCCAGCCCCAGCAGGGCCGCCGTCTTGAGATCGAGCCCGCCATCGGGCGTTTGACCTGCGATCTGTGACCGATTCCTGTGACCGTCAGACCACAATAGATCAGGAAAGGGCCAATCAGGGAGTAATCCGGCTTAATTCCTGTGGCCGAAAACGAGTATTTCGTGACGACAAAAAGGCCAGACTGCGGTATAGGATGTCCACCATGCATCTAATTACAAATACTCAAGATCTTGCCGAGGCCTGTGAACGCCTCTCCGCCCACGACTATGTTACGGTCGACACCGAGTTTCTTCGGGAAACGACTTTCTGGCCGAAGCTCTGTGTTATCCAGATGGCAGGTCCGGACGATGCCGTGATCGTTGACGCTCTTGCCGACGGGCTGGACCTTTCTCCGTTCTTCGCGCTGATGCGCGACGAAAAGGTGACCAAGGTGTTCCACGCCGCCCGGCAGGACATCGAGATCGTCTTCCATCTCGGCGGCCTGATCCCCTCGCCCCTGTTCGACACCCAGGTGGCGGCAATGGTCTGCGGCTTTGGCGATTCCATCTCCTACGACCAGCTCGTCTACAAGGTCACCGGCGCCCATATCGACAAGTCCTCGCGCTTCACCGACTGGGCCCGCCGTCCGCTGACCCAGAAGCAGCTCGACTATGCGCTGGCGGATGTGACCCATCTGCGCGACGTCTACCGCTTCCTGAAGGCCAATCTGGCCGAACAGAACCGCAGCCATTGGGTGCAGGACGAAATGCGTGTCCTGACGTCGGAAGGCACCTATCACACCGAGCCGCACAACGCCTGGCAGCGCCTGAAGATGCGCGTGCGCAAGCCGGTGGAGCTGGCCGTGCTGATGGAAGTGGCCGCCTGGCGCGAAGCAGAGGCCCAGGGCCGCGATGTGCCGCGCAGCCGGGTTCTCAAAGACGACGCCATCTACGAGATCGCCGCCCAGCAGCCGCAGAATGTCGAATCGCTCGGACGCCTCAGAACCATTCCGCGCGGCTTCGAGCGGTCCAAGCCGGCCGAGGAAATTCTCAAGGCCGTGCGCAAGGCGATGAGCATCCCGAAGGAAAAGCTGCCGAAGCTGCCCAAGGGCCGTCAGGCACCGGATGGGTCAGCGGCTGCCGTCGACCTTTTGAAGGTTCTTCTGAAGCTCGTCAGCGAAGCCCATGGCGTCGCCTCCAAGGTGATCGCCACCGTCGAGGACCTGGAAAAGATCGCCGCCGACGACCGGGCGGATGTGCCCGCCCTCGAAGGCTGGCGCCGGGAGCTCTTCGGCGAAACGGCCCTGCGGCTGAAGCGCGGCGAAGTCGCCCTCGCCTTCCGCGACCGCCAGATCGTCGCGATTGACCAGGACAGCCAGAACGCTCAGGCTGCGGAATAACGCTGGCTGCCCAGGTTAGACGCAATCAATAAAGCGCCTCAACGGGCGCTTTTTTGATTCCTGACGCCTTTTTTTGTGGGTTTCAGGCAAGAAACACGCAGAGGTTCTAATGTTGGGAAACAGAAGCCTGCTTCAATCGGAACGGGGCCGACGGCTTGTCAACAAGTAACCCAGCTAAGCGTATATTCGAGCTGACAAGAGGCAAAGGGCAACAAACGATGTCAATAGCCTTTGTTCGAAAAGCGTAGCCAATACCCTCTAAAACGTAGATCAAAAACTCTCCACTTTAGCTAAGCATCGCCAAGCATATCATCGTCAATCTGACGCAAGCGACGACGAACAAATTGTTTTTCTTCGAGGATTATTAACGAAAAATCACCCATCGCATTGGCGAGGTCATCCACTTTTTGAGGAAGTTGCTCCAGCGCGACAGCCTCGGCATACCTCATTCTCTCTTCATCCTCCGAAGAAACTTCGGGATCTCCCGTGAGTGCGGCAGGCGCTGATATGTCACAAAAACAAGCGCCCAACTGCTCAAGCGAGTGGATAACGTTTTGCCTAGCCTCCTCAATACTGTGCGTATCGCGCATACTTGCCTGAAAAGACTTCAGCTTTAATGTAATATCCTGGCATTCATGCATCTTATTGAATGCCCAATGAACATCCACAGTTGAAGGGTCATAATTTTCATCTTCTGGATATAGATAGATAGTTCTCAGTATTCCCTGAAGCAGAGACTGAACCTTATCGTCCTGGTATTTGGCGCGAGCTTCAATACCTTTCAACCTCTGGAGAATTGCATCACGAGCGGTAATGTCCTGCTGTAACTTCATTTTTTGAAGTTGCAGCCACGCAGGTCGTGCCGCGACAAAAGCTGCGAGAACCGCCAAGCCTGCACCGAATAATGTCTGATATTCACTAAAGGTCCGAACCAAAACGCAGCTTACGGTCGCGCAAGGTATGTTCGGATTGAGCGGGACAAACATGGCATTGGCACTGGCCAGCAGAATGAACCCCAAAAGAAAAACCAAGCCAGCCAACGGCACCATTCAAGCCCCCTTAGAAAGTACTGTTTCACGAGCCAGCCATAGCATTGGCATCACCTGCTTTCCCGTTCATTCTTTTTTGCAAGCGCTAACATAAAAAAATCCGCTTACTGGGGGCATCTGGCATGACAAACGGCTAATTAGGGCATTAGAAGACCTCAAGATATGTGGGCAAGGTCAGGCTATAAATGAAGGTGATGATAAGTGGCTTTTGGCACATTGTGTGGGCTTCAACCCCCTGATTACAAATCAGGTTCTCAACCGCTTGAATGGCGCGGTTCAAGGTTCAAACGCACCGGCCGTCATTATCCCTGTTCTCAAGGGCGTTGGATCAGGAACCCGGCCTTTCCCCCGCCGTCATCCCGCGCTTGACGCGGGATCCATTCCACAGTCGGGCAGCGGCCAGAGGGCTGTTTTTTCGTCTGGAGATCCCTTTCAGGTGCATCTGTCTTCCCATCCTAGGAGACAGGCATTGGATCCCCGGTCGAGCCGGGGATGACCGCGTGGAGAGGCCGGCTCGTCCATCTGGCTTTGCTTGCTTGCGGGAAAGCCTAAGTGAACCAAGGGAGACATCGCCAAGCATAGCGCGATACGTACCCCCTGCTTCACACCTTTAAACCGGCAGAAAGCCGCCGCCCGTATACCGTAAGCGTATGCGGCCCAAGCTACTAGGCTCATGCAAATGACTTCTGCGGTGGAAACAACTCTGAGAGTTCATTACTGGTGATTTTTCCCTACAGTCACAGCCTCGTGTGACGAAGCGCATCACCTCAATGAACGCTCTCCTATTCCTTCGACAACAATGCGGATGATGTGCCTGATTTCGTCTTCATTCAGCTGCCCTCTGGCGAGGAATGAGAGCATCGCCTGCCCGTAGATCCCCAGAAGAACGAGCGCCATAAAATTAGGGTCATCATCCTTGCGAATGACACCCTGCTGTTGGCCAAGGATCAGAATATCACTGACAAGACGCTGGAATGATGGCCGGTTTGGAGGCGGTTCGAGGGATGGCCGTTCAAGCGGGGCAAGCTCCAGCTTCGCAAGCGAGGGGTTTGCCATGCACCAGCGTGCGCTGTCGAGAAAGACGTCTTCGAGCAAAAGAGAGATATCCTCGCCAGCCGCTATGCGATCGCGATAGGGCGCGTCGTTTGCCTCCGTGCGGGCGATGAGCTGCAGGGCGATTTCGTCCTTTGAGGCGAACAAGTTGTAAACCGTTTTGCGGGTCAGTCCCGCACGCATCGCAATCTCCTCAACCGAGGTCGCAGCAATTCCCTTCTCCCGGAACGCCGCATCGGCAGCGTTGAGGATGAGAATTCGGGATCTTTCCGTTCGCTTCAGGATTGCCATATCTACACAATTGTATAAATTTATACATATGTAAATATTTATGGGTGACCGGAATGCTAAAAGAGTTCGGCCCGAATATATGGATTACGGACGGGCCAACGATCGCGGCAGCTGCCGGATTTCACTACCCAACCCGCATGGCCGTTGTCAGGTTGACCAACAACGATCTGGTTATCTGGTCGCCAACCGCGCTTACGGGCGGTCTACGCACCGAAGTCGAGATGCTGGGCAAAGTGCACTATCTGGTTCCTCCCAATTCCCTCCATCACACATTCCTTGGCGATTGGGTGCACGCATATCCTGACGCCAAGGTCTACGCTCCGCCTGGATTGCCAGAAATACGCAAGGATATCAGGTTTGACGGCCAATTCGGCGATAGTCCGATCGCAGCTTGGGCAGGAGAGATTGACCACGCGGTCATGTGGGGCAATCGGATCACAACCGAAGTCGCCTTCTTTCACCGCCAGAGCAGGACCGCGATTTTCACTGATTTGATACAACAATTCCCGCGCGGGTGGTTCAAAGGCTGGCGGGCGGTTGTGGCCTGGCTGGACCTGATGACAGCAGCAGAACCTACGGTGCCACGAAAATTCCGGGTCGCCTTCACCGACCGCCACGCTGCGCGAAAATCTCTCAGGCATATTTTCGCGTGGCCTGCGGAAAAGGTGATCATAGCACACGGCCCGCCTATCACTTATGACGGACAAGCGTTTCTACGCCGGGCGTTTCGCTGGTTGACCAACTAAGGTTACAATTCGCCCTTGATTGCCGCCCCCTCACGCCGGCAGAATGGCGATCATGCCTTTGGTGCCGAGGAGTTTCGCCAGTTGGGCGAAACGTTTGCGGATCCGTTCGCCGTCGAGCGGCGCAAGGCTGGCAGGAAGGCGCAGGAGAACCACCTCGTCATCTGCCAGCACCGATGTCTGCGGCAGGACACCGGCAATCGAGGCGCTGAGGACCGAGGCGACCCTGAGGGCTGCGCCCAGAATCCGCGCGCGCTCACGCAGCCGGTCCGTCGAAAGCGCCCGGATCGCAGGGGACAGTGCCCCTTCGCCCAGGCCCTGGTGGCGGTAGAAAACGGCAGCTGCCAGATAGGCGCGGCCCGGGTGATCGACGCCGACAAATGTGGCGTTGGCGATGATGTTCAGGCTCTGCTCGCCCCGGTAATCGGGATGGGCGCGCCAGCCGAGATCCGACAGAAGACAGGCCGCATGGCGCAGGCGCCGCTCTCCGTCCGTCTCGTCAATCTTCAGCTCGCGGAAGATGCTGTCGGTCCAGGCAATCAGCTCCTCGGCATGCTCCGGTGAGCGGGCGCGCAGAATTGCCAGTTCACGGGCAGCTTCCACCACCGGGTCCTGGTTCTGGATTTCCGGCGGCAGGTTCTCGTGCAGCAAACCTTCGCGCACACCGGCAGCCGACAGCACCACCTTGTCCGCGTTCATACCGCGCAGAACCGCATCCATGACCACCGCCCCGAAGGGCAGCAAGGGGCGGCGCTGCTTGGAAATGGCATTGGCAAATTCCAGGCTGTCCACGCCGCGCTCCATAAGGAGGCGGCAAAAATCCAGCGCTTCGGAGGCTGGCATCTCGTAATTGTGCATCACATGCATCGGATAGCCATGCATGGTCATGTGCATGCGGGCCAGCGAGCGCCAGGTTCCGCCGACGGCGTAGAAATTCCGTTGTCCGGGTTCCAGCTCCGGCCAGGCGTAATTGGCCAGGCTGTCTTCGGCGATCTTCCGCGCCTTCAGAACCTTGCCGTCGGACTCTTCCTGAAGCCTCAGGCCACCGAGGGGAAAGGTCTGGCCGCCATGGGGCGTCTGGCTGTCCACCTTGACCAGTTCGAGGCTGCCGCCGCCCATGTCGCCGACAATGCCGCTCGGCTTCCAAACGCCGGCAATCACCCCGAGCGCCGAATAATAGGCTTCCTCACCGCCGTCCAGAATGCGCACCGGCACATCCAGGATCGCCTCGACCTCACGTACAAACTGGGGGCCGTTGGAGGCGTCGCGTGCCGCCGCCGTTGCAATCACATAAAGGCTCTCGATGCCGATGTGATCGCAGAGGGAGCGGAACCGTCTCAGAGCCGTCAGCGCCATGGCGACCGAAGCTTCCGCCAGCTTGCCGGTTGCGGCAACACCCCGGCCCAGCCCGGCGAGAACCTTCTCGTTGAACAGGGTTGTCGGCGTGCGCGAGCGGCGCTCATAGACCACAAGACGGACGGAGTTGGAACCGATGTCGATGACGGCGATGGGACCAGAGCCATTCAGACGGCCGCGGGCGGGGGGAAGCTTTCCTCCCATCAGGCCGATCCCGGCCGCTGAACGAAGGGCCGCGGGCGGCTGCTCTTGAGGGATTTGCCGCGTCCGGAGAGTGAGGGATTTGTCATGAAGTACTGATGGGCATTGAAGGGTTCTTCATTGGCAGCCGGCGAAACACGCTGATGGCTGCCGTCGGACAGGATCCTCCAGCTCTGCTGGTTGTCCTTCAGGTTCGCGACCATGATCTGATCCAGCACCTGCTCATGCACGGTCGGCGTCAGAAGCGGCACCAGCACTTCCACACGCCGGTCGATGTTGCGCGGCATCATGTCGGCGGAGCCGATATAGACATGGGCTTCGGGAGACGGAAGACCGTGGCCATTGCCGAAACAGAAAATGCGGCTGTGCTCCAGGAACCGGCCGACGATGGACTTGACCCGGATGTTCTCCGACAGACCCGGAATACCCGGACGCAGGCAGCAGATGCCGCGGATGATCAGATCCACCTGCACGCCGGCCTGGCTGGCCCGGTAAAGGCTGTCGATGATCTGCTGGTCAACCAGCGAGTTCATCTTCATCCAGATCTGCGCCGGGCGCCCGGCCTTGGCATGGGCGATCTCGGCTTCCGTCAGCTCCAGCATGCGCGATCGCAGGTTCACGGGCGACACGGCCAGCTGCTTCAACTCGCCCGGACGGGCATAGCCTGTGATGTAGTTGAAGATGCGCGCGGCTTCCTGGGCAATGCCCGGATCATCCGTGAAGAAGGACAGATCCTCATAGATGCGCGCCGTGATCGGGTGATAGTTGCCCGTTCCGATGTGGCAATAGGTCTTCAGCTCACCATGCTCGCGGCGGACCACCATAGAGAGCTTGGAATGGGTCTTCAGCTCGATGAAGCCGAAGACGACCTGCACCCCTGCCCGCTCCAGATCCCGCGCCCACATGATGTTAGCAGCCTCGTCGAACCGGGCCTTCAGTTCCACAAGGGCGGTCACGGACTTGCCGGCTTCGGCGGCCTCGGCCAGGGCCTTAACGATGGGCGAATTGTTGGACGTACGGTAAAGCGTCTGCTTGATCGCCACCACATCTGGATCCTGAGCGGCCTGGCGCAGGTACTGCACCACCACGTCAAAGGATTCATAGGGGTGATGAACGACAATGTCCTTCTGCCGGATGGCCGCGAAGCAATCCCCGCCATGCTCGCGGATACGCTCCGGGAAGCGAGCGGTATAAGGCTCGAACTTCAGATCGCTGCGCTCCAGATCCACCAGCTGCGACAGGTTGTTGAGCGCCAGAAGGCCATCGGCCAGGAAGATTTCCTTGTCCCGCACCGCCAGCGCCTGAGCCACGAACTCCAGCAGGGACGGCGGTGTCGTGTCCTGAATCTCGAGACGGATCACGGAGCCCCGCCGCCGCCGCTTCAGCGCGCTTTCGAACAGGCGGACCAGGTCTTCGGCTTCTTCCTCAATTTCCAGATCGCTGTCGCGGATAACGCGGAACGCGCCCTTGCCTCTAATTTCATAGCCTGGGAACAGGCGCCCGATGAACAGGCTCACCACCCGTTCGATGGCGATAAAGCGGGTCGCGCCTTCCGCGCTGTCCGGCAGCCGGACAAACCGTTCCACCTGACCGGGAATTCTCAAAAGCGCGATCATACCCCGCCCGCCAGCGACAGGCGCCAGATCGAAAACGATCGAGAAGCCGAGGTTGGGAATGAAGGGGAACGGATGGGCCGGATCAATGGCCAGGGGCGTCAGAACCGGGAAGATATAGGAAAGGAAATGGTCTTCGAGCCAGTTCAGGTCTTCCGGCGTCAAGGCCTTGGCGTCGAGGATATTGATGCCCTTGTCGGAAATTTCGCCGCGCAGTTCGCGCCAGATCGACTGCTGGGAGGCTTGCAGGCGGCGGACCGCTTCCGAAACCTTTTCCAGCTGCTCGGTCGGCGTCAGGCCGTCGTCGGAAAGGTTCGTCACTTCCGCACGCTGCTGGCCGCGAAGGCCCGCCACGCGCACCATGAAGAATTCATCGAGGTTGTTGGCCGAGATGGACAGGAACCGCAACCGCTCCAGGATCGGATGGTTGTAGTTCATCGCCTCTTCAAGAACCCGGTGATTGAACTGAAGCCATGAGACTTCCCGGTTGATGAACCGGGCCGGAGACTCCATCAACCCTTCGGCGCTTGGGATCACTTCCGGCGCAAGAGCTGCGGAGGTTCCGTTGGAAGTCTCCACAGGCTGGGACAGATCGACGTTCTCGTTCACCCCGGTCTCCTCAGTGGCAGGCGGCCTTAAGGCCGTTTGTCCGTCTGGACCTTCGTTCTAGCGCGCCGGAGCGGCAAGGCCCAGAAGCCAGGCGCCACCGAATGGCACGCGCCGGTCAGTTATACACTGTTTCCAATACCCGCCCGGCCAACGGACGGGTGATCTTGACACGTCCAGCCAGCGCTTCCCGGTCAAGCCGCTCCACCACCTGGCAGGCAACGCCAAGCGAGCGCTCCATGCGCACCACCAGATACTCCACCACGGAAGGCTCCACCGCCAGCTGCCGGTCGGCAAAGAGCTTCACCAGCACCTGGCGCAGGAGATCGTCATCAGGCTCCTCAATCTCCACCGGCGTCGCCGCTCTCAGGCGCGACATCAGGTCCGGCAGGCGGAGGTTCCAGGAGGCAGGCCAGGTGCGGCTCGTGATCAGCACGCGGACATCCGCCTGGCGGGCAGCATTCAGGAGATGAAACAAGGCTGTCTCGTTGATACCGTTGTGGGCATCCTCAACCGCAACGGCCCCCGCAGCGACGAGAGCTTCGACATAGCCTTCGGTCAGATCGGCTGCCGCGATGACCGCGGCGCCCGTGTCCTGCCGCCAGGCTTCGACCAGATGGCTCTTGCCGGAGCCCACAGGCCCAGCCAGCATGATGACGGGGGATGGCCAATCGGGCCAGCGCTCAAGCAGCTCGTAGGCCGCCCGGTTGGATCTGCCGACCAGATAATCTTCCCGTCCCAGCGCCTGCTCATGCGGCAGGTCCAGAGGCAACTGGCGAGGTGTCTCCGCCATGATACGCGCCTATTCCTCAGGGGCCGCCGAAATGCGGCCTGTTCCGGTGTACAACGAGCTCGCTAGGTACTGCCTTAGGGCAAAGCGTGCAAGCACGCCGATCATGGCGGCTGCGGGAACGGCGATCAACATCCCCACAAATCCAAAGAGATATCCAAAGGCAAACAGCGCGAACATGAGAACCACCGGGTGAAGGCCCGTGCTTTCGCCCACCAGCTTCGGCTGGAACACATTGCCTTCCAGGAACTGGCCAACCGCAAAGACCAGTGCGACCGCCGCAATCATGGTCCAATCCGGCCAGAACTGCACCAGTGCGACGCCCATGGACACGATAAATCCAAGGCTGGCCCCGACAAATGGGATAAAACTGACGAGGCCTGCGCCAATGCCGATCAGCAGACCGAAATTCAAGCCGGTGAGCGCAAGGCCAATGGCGTAGAAAAGCCCAAGCAGAAAGCAGACTGACACCTGCCCGCGAACAAACCCGGCGACAGCCCCATCCATCTCGCGAGCCAGTTCCCGGATCTGGTTCACATGCGGGCGGGGCAGCCAGCTGTCGATGCGGGCGACCATGTTGTCCCAGTCGAGCAGCAGATAAAACGCGACCACGGGGGTCACGACGAGAAGGGAGAGCGCCGAGACCAGTGCCTGTCCGCCGCTCCAGACCGACTGCATCAGCTCCCCGATCCAGGACGCACCCTGCTTGATGATATCGCCCATCGAAGACTGGAGATCGCCGATCTGGAAACCCGTCAGGTGCGAAATCCGTTCGCCGATGTTGCTGGACAGCAGCCCCTGCAGCTTGTTTACCAACTCCGGCAGCTTCTGCAGGAAGCCGGACAGCTGATTGCCCAGAACCGGCAGCAGCAGAATGAAGAACAAGACCAGCAGCGCGACAAATACCAGCAGGATCGTGAGCGTCGCCCAAAGACGGCTCATGCCGAACTTCTCCAACCGGTCACAGACAGGGTCCAGCAGATAGGCCACGGCCATCCCGGCCACGAAAGGCAGCAGGACCTGTGAAAAGACCATCAAAAACGCAATGAATGCGATCAGCGAAATGGCCCAGAACTGCAGCTGGCGGCGTAGGGTCATGACAGGCTCGGAGCTCCGGTTCGACATCCGGGGCGGACGGCCGCCCCTCTCCCTCTGCACTTAGGGAGACCCCGGGGGGAAGGTCAAGCCCGCAAGGCATGCTCGGCGCTGCTTCGCCTGTCCGCCCCGTCCGCACCCACTGACAGCGGTTTGCGGAAAAAGGCTAGCAAACCCCTGCTTAAAGACGTGTCCAAAGCGCGCTGAAAGCGGGCCTCCCTCTTGTTTTCCGGAGCGCCAGCCTGTATGCGCGGGCACACAGACAGATGCACGGCAACCGGAGAGCCGCCATGAGCCAATCCACGCCCTCGGGACAAAATGGTCTGACCTACGCTGCCGCAGGCGTCGACATTGACGCAGGCAACGAACTGGTCCAACGGATCAAGCCGCTGGTCAAGGCGACCCGCCGTCCGGGCGCAGACAGCGACATCGGCGGTTTCGGCGGCCTGTTTGATCTCAAGGGCGCTGGTTTCAAGGATCCGATCCTGGTCGCAGCCAATGACGGCGTCGGCACCAAGCTGAAGATCGCCATCGACACCAAGCAGCACCGCACGGTCGGCATCGACCTCGTTGCCATGTGCGTGAACGATCTGGTGGTTCAGGGCGCCGAGCCGCTCTTCTTCCTCGATTATTTCGCCTGTGGCGCGCTGGACGTGGACACCGCGACCGATGTGGTCGCCGGTATTGCCGATGGCTGCAAGCTGGCAGGCTGCGCCCTGATCGGCGGCGAAACGGCAGAGATGCCGGGCATGTATGCCAAGGAAGACTACGACCTCGGCGGTTTCTCCGTCGGTGCTGTCGAGCGCGGAGAAATCCTGCCGCGCCGGGATATTGGCGAAGGCGACGTCCTTCTCGGCCTCTCCTCCTCCGGCGTTCACTCCAACGGTTATTCGCTGGTGCGCAAGATCGTCGAGCTGTCGGGCCTGTCCTTCGAAGCAGATGCGCCCTTCGAGCCGGGCAAGAGCCTCGGCGAAGCGCTGATGACCCCGACCCGGATCTACGTGAAGCCGCTTCTGGCTGCCATCAAGGCAACCACCGGCATCAAGGCGCTGGCCCACATCACCGGCGGCGGCCTGCCGGAGAACCTGCCGCGCGTGCTTCCGGATGACTGCTCCGCCCGTATCGACCTCAACACCATCAAGGCCCCTGCCGTCTTCAAGTGGCTGGCTCAGGCTGGCGGCGTGGCCGAAAAGGAAATGCTCAGAACCTTCAACTGCGGCGTCGGTATGGTTGTTGTCGTCGCGGCCGAAGAAGCCGATAAGGTCGCTGAGATCCTGACCGGGGAAGGTGAAACCGTGTTCCGCATCGGCACCATGACCAAGGCGGGCGAAGCACGCGTGGCGTTCGAAGGCTCGCTGGGCTTTTCCGCATGACCCAGCGCAAGAAGGTCGCCGTTCTGATCTCCGGCCGGGGCAGCAACATGCTGTCCCTGATTTCCGCAGCTCAAGACCCTGCCTTTCCTGCCGAAATCGCTCTTGTCGTTTCCAACAATCCGGATGCTGGCGGCCTTGAGCGCGCTGCCGGTTTCGGCATTGAAACCGCGGTCCTCGACCATCGTAACTACAAGGGAAACCGGGAAGCCTTTGAGCGGGACATGGATGCACTCCTGCGTTCCCGTGGAATCGAGTTGATCGCCCTTGCCGGTTTCATGCGCCTGCTCACCCCCTTCCTGGTCAATGCCTGGAAGAACCGGATGATCAACATCCACCCCGCCCTGCTGCCCTCCTTCAAAGGGCTGCACACCCATGAGCGGGCATTGGAGACCGGCGTCCGACTCCATGGGGCAACGGTGCATTTCGTCTCCGCCGAAATGGATGACGGCCCGATCATCATCCAGGGGGCTGTCCCTGTTCTCGACAGCGATACGCCCGAGAGCCTCGGTGCGCGCGTGCTGACCGTCGAACACAAGATCTATCCGAGAGCCCTGGCCCTTGTCGCCAGCGGCGCGGCCTCCGTTTCAGGTCACAAGGTCGTCCTCTCCAGAGAGGATGCTGACCTTGCCGGACAGACCCTGCTGGCTCCCTGAGCCGGCTGGGCACTGCCCGTCTCTCTCGTCAACTCAATACACGAAGGCCTTTGAGGCCTTGCGATAGGCATCGGCCAAAGCATCCCTGAAAAGGATAGCGCTTCGTCTCGATGGCTTGCGGGACAGCTCCAGCATCGCAAGATCCACATGGAGCGGCTTGGACAAGGGGATGATCTTCATGTCCTCCCCCGCAAAGAATGATGCCGTCATGCAGTCCACCATCGTGATCAGGCGGCTGTGGCGGGCAAGACCGATCGCAAAGGGGATCGTGAACGAGGACAGCGCCCGCCTCGGCTGAATGCCGCGCTGCTCAAGGCTCTCTTCTATCATCGAGCCCATCGGGGCATTCGGATTGTGCATCACGCTTTCATGGTTCTCCAGCTCACGGAGATCAAAGACCGTCCGGTGGGCAAGAGCATGAGTGAGCGGCACCACGGCCACCAAAGGCAGGCGCCCGATAATGGTCTGCCTGAGATCCGCCGAACTTGCTACCGTGCCGCCAAGCCCGACGTCAATGGTTCCCTCCCGAAGCGCCTCCAGCTGCGCCCGCAAGCCTCCCCCCTCCACCAGAATGTCCAGATCGGGGATCTCGTGGTAGAGACGGCCCACCGCTGTGGGCAGAATGGACATGCACAAGGCGTTTGACGCCATGATCCTAAGCGCTTCCCCAGAACCGCGGCGAATGGACTCGACGCTGGACCCAACAGTCTGGAGCCGTTCGAAAAGCCCGTTGCTGTCGTCATAGAGGCGGTGCGCCTCCCACGTGGGCTCCAGCCGCCCGCGCACATTGTCGAAAAGGTTCAGCTCCAGCTCTTTTTCGAACAGAGCCAGATGCCGGCTCACGGTCGGCTGGGAAAGCTTCAGCTTGCGCGCAGCTTCGGTCACGCTGAGCGTTTCAAAAACAGTCCGGAAGATCTGCAGCCGGTGCAGGTTGATCTTGTCCAAAGCGGCACTCCCCTGCCTAGAGAATTGCGTAGCGGCCTGACCTGTACACGCTGTTCGCCATTTCCGATGCCTTCAAATGTTCATTTTTAAGGCAGTTCCGCCAATTTGAGAGGCTCATATGAAAAATACCCTCATAAAATCAATTCATGTCATAGCTGATATGAATGGACCACGTAAATTTATTGCGTTGTGCGCAAGTCCGAAATTCTTTTGACTTCAATCAAAGGAGTTCGACATGCCCATTTTGCCGTTCACGTTTCTCTTCGCAGCGCTCTTCTCCGGAGCGGCAATCGCATATTTTGTCGGGGGCGCATCAATCCTCGCATTCATCTCCCTGGAAAAGACCCGCTACCTGGCAGCGTTGCCCCAGCGGGCAATGAGCCAGCTCGACCTTTTTGCGTTTCTGGCCATGCCGCTCTTCATCCTGACCGGCGAGCTTATGAACCGGGGCGGTGTCACCGATGCCCTGATCCGCTTTTCCATGTCGATCATGGGACGGTTCAAAGGCGGCCTCGGGCATGTAAACATCCTGACCTCTGTGTTCTTCGCAGGCATTTCCGGTTCCGCTACTGCGGATGCTGCAGCCCTTGGCAACACGCTCGTTCCCACCATGGAAAAGCAGGGCTACAGCCGGGAATATGCCACGGCCATCACTGCGGCCTCCTCGATCATCGGACCGATCATTCCACCGTCGATCATCCTGATCTTCTACGGAGCCCTCCTGAACACCTCCGTCGTCGCGCTCTTTGCTGCGGGTGTCGTTCCGGGCCTGCTGCTGGCCGCCGTGCTCATGGCCGTCAACGGCATCATCGCCCATCGCGAAGGTCATCCAGGTGGTAACAAGGCGGATATCCCGCCCTTCTTCGGCTCTCTGATCGCGGCCCTCCCGGCCCTCTCGCTGCCCGTTATCATCCTGAGTGGCGTTCTCTTCGGCTGGATGACACCGGCGGAAGCTGCGGGCGTTGCCTGCGTGGCCGCTCTTGCCGTCGGCCTGATCTATAAGCGTTTGACGCTCAAGGATGTTTACGAAGCCTGTAACCGGACAGTGATCCTGTCTGGCGCCGTTTTCATCCTGCTGGTTGCCATCGCCACCTTCGGCTACCTGACCTCTCTGGAGCATCTGCCGCAGAAGCTTGCGGAGTTTATTTCCGGTCTCGGTCTCGGCCCGGTCGAATACATGCTGGTACTGAACCTGATCCTGCTCCTGGCCGGAATGATCATGGACGTGAAAGCCGCCG
Source organism: Roseibium litorale (assembly GCF_014842915.1). GTDB lineage: Bacteria > Pseudomonadota > Alphaproteobacteria > Rhizobiales > Stappiaceae > Roseibium > Roseibium litorale. The sequence goes on from NZ_JACYXI010000009.1 coordinate 32,857, forward strand.
TTGCCCTGCTCGGTCCGCTTCTGATCCCGCCCGCGATCGCAATGGGTGTCGACCCGGTGCATATGGGCATTCTGGTCGGCTTCAACCTGACCGTCGGCCTTCTGACCCCCCCACTGGGCGGCGTGCTGCTGATCCTGACGACGGTGGTTGACATCGGCTACTGGCGCCTTGTGCGGGCGACGCTGCCCTTCCTGATCGTCGAGCTCTTCCTGCTTGGCGCTCTGATCTTCATCCCCGAAATCTCGCTGGCCCTGCCGCGCTATCTGGGCCTTCTGGGCTAACCCTTCCAAGAGGAGAAAACCAATGAAAAGAATGATCATGGCCGCCACCGTGAGCCTGATGGCTCTGACCGCCCCGGCCTTCGCAATGGATCCGGTCGTTATTGCCTTCGCTGGCAATGAAGATCTCAAGAACGATGCCGAGTATGTCTTCATCAATGGCTTTGCAGAAAGCCTTGCCAAGCATGGTGTCGAGACCGAAATCCATCCTGCAAATTCCATGGGCAAGGAATCGGACCGCCTCGACCAGACCTCGCAAGGCCTGATCAACGTCAACGTCGGCAATGGCGGCAGCCTGTTCAAGGTGTCCGACACCGCGCGTGGTCTGTTCATCCTGTTCCTGATGTCCGACGAGGCAGACTTCGACCAGACGGTCGAACAGTCCAATGTTCTCGGCAAGATCAACGAGGAAGCGGCGTCTCACGGCGTGCGGATCGTCGGTTTCCCCATGCGTGGCGGCACGCTCGGCCTCTTTAACAACGAGAAGCCGGTCACGAAATTCGAAGACGTCAAGGACATGCGGCTGCGCGCCCAGAACGGTGATCAGCTGCAGTTCTTCGAAAGCTGGGGCGCGCGTCCGACTGTTGTCAGCTGGGCAGAAACCCCGAATGCGCTTCAGACGGGCGTTGCCGTCGGCCACCTCAATCCGCCTTCGACCGTCGTTGCAGCCGGTCAGGTCGAGCTGCTCAAGTACTTCACCCCGCTGGACGCAGGTCCGGTCCCAAAAGTCGCGATGATCTCCGACGATTGGTACCAGTCCCTGAGCGACGAGGAAAAGGGCTGGGTCGATCAGGCGACGGCAGACGGCATCGCCGCCAACCGCGCATGGGCGCAGGAACAGGCCGCCTATTTCGAGAAGGCAATCGTCGACGGCGGCATCAAAATCACGCCGCTTGAGGAAGGCGAACGCCAGAAGTTCGTTGAGGCCACCAAGTCCGTCTGGGCGAAAACCGTGCCCCAGGAAACGATCGACTTCATCAAGCCAGCCGCAAATTGAGCGAAGCCCCGTAGGAAAAAGTCATGAAATCCATAGCAAAAGCCCTGATGGTCGCTAGCGACGCCGTCGACGAGCTTCTACGGGGAACCGCCATTGTCTTTCTGGCCATCATGGTTGGGGCCATCTGCCTGCAGGTTCTAGCCCGCTACGGCTTTTCGGCCCCGCCCGCCTGGACTGAGGAAGTGGCCCGCTACTGCATGGTCTGGGTGGGCCTTCTGGGGGCAAGCGTTTCCTACAAGATCGGGTTCGACCCGGCCCTTGTTAAACTGCCCCGCAAGCTCTCCCCGGCCTTGAACTTGATCACCAGTTTCTTCCGCGGAGCGAGTGTTTTCATCTTCCTCGCGCCAATCCTCTGGTACTCGATTTTCGGCCCCGGCATGAATACCTCCCGCTCCTTCCTGATGCGGAACCTGAACACGATGGCGGAATCCTTTGATATGCCGCTCATTTTCATCGCCATCACCGTGCCGGTCTTCATCAGCGCCATTTTTCTGCATGGCCTGGCCCATATGGCCAGCACGCTCACGACCAGCAAACAATAAAGATCACAGCATCCCATGACCAAGCCAGACCTCGCGTCCCTTCAGCAAGACACAGAGTTTCTTCAGCGTCTGACCGCGATCCGCCAGGATATTCACCAGCATCCGGAAACAGCTTTCGAGGAAGTGCGAACCGGCAACATTGTTGCAGCATTTCTGACCTCCCTCGGCATGGAGGTCAATCGCGGTCTCGGCAAGACAGGCGTCATCGGCACCTTGAAGGGCAAACGGCCGGGACAGCGTGTCATCGGTCTCCGAGCAGACATGGACGCCCTGTTCATCGAAGAAAAGACCGGCCTCGACTACGCCTCAAGCGTTCCGGGAAAGATGCATGCCTGCGGTCATGACGGCCACACCACCATGCTGCTCGGTGCTGCGGAAAAGCTCGCCAGCAATCCGGACTTTGCCGGGACAATCCACTTCATCTTCCAACCTGCCGAGGAAGGCGTCGGGGGTGCAAGGGTGATGATCCAGGATGGCCTGTTCGAGCAATTCCCTTGTGATGCGGTCTATGGCGTTCACAATGCGCCGAAAGAGCCACTGGGCTTTACCAGCACGCGTCCTGGGCCGTACATGGCAGCGGGCGACACCTGGGAAGTGCGTTTCAAGGGCACAGGTGGCCACGGCGCCATGCCGCACCTTGGCACTGACCCGACCATTGCCGCCGGACAGTTTATCGCGTCCATTGGGTCGCTGCTTTCCCGCAAGGTGCCCTCTAACGACGCAGCTGTCATTTCTGTGGGTCACATCAGCGGCGGTGACTACAACAGCCCGAACATTATTCCGGCTGAAGTCACCATCCGCGGCACCGCGCGCAGCTACCGGCCTGAAGTCCGCGATATTCTGGAAACCAAGATCCAGAAGCTGGCCTGCAGCTGCGCGAAAGCACAGGATGTGGAGGCAGCGGTCATTTACACCCGCCGCTATCCGCCGCTAATCAATACGCCGGAAAACACGGCGATTGCAGTCCAGGCCGCCTCCAATGCCTTTGGCGAGAAGATGGTCGACCCCAAGGCTCCGCCACTTGGCGGCAGCGAGGACTTTTCCTTCATGCTGGAAAAGGTTCCAGGGGCCTATGTCATGATCGGCAACGGCGATGGCCCTGAGGCTGCCATGGTCCATACGCCGATGTTCAACTTCAACGACGCCCTCATCCCCTATGGGGTTGCTTACTGGCTGAATGTCGTTGAGCTGGAACTGGGCGAAGCCACAACCGCATAAACCCAAACAGGCCCGGCGTTTCCGCCGGGCCTGAGGGTGCTGGCAAACCCAAGTCTTCAGGATTTTTCTCCGCGCCGTCCCGGCCTTGAGCCGGGACCTGCCCAAAAACCCTATTTCTTTCAATAGAATAAATAGATAAGAGATCCCGGATCTTCGCTTCGCTACGTCCGGGAAAGCGCGGTGGTGAGGTTTGTCAGCAGTCTGAGGCCCGCCTTCCGGCGGGCCTGCTCTTTTCTGGTCTGATCAAGATCAGCCGTTACTTCTGCCAGCTCTTGACGAGCTCGTCATAGTTGACGGTCATTGGCTTTTCTTTTTCGTTCTCGATCTTCAGCTGCGGGGCAAGGTTGCCCTTGGCGACCGCGTCAGCGTTCCAGTAGGCAAGATCGTGTTCCTCGGCCAGCTTCGGACCGATGTCGCCCTGGATGCCGGAGCGTTCGATACGGGCCATGACCTTTTCCTGCTCTTCACAGAGCGAGTTCATGGCTTCCTGAGCGGTCTTCGCACCGGAGGATGCGTCACCGATCGCCTGCCACCACAGCTGTGCCAGCTTCGGATAGTCCGGAACGTTGGTACCGGTCGGTGACCACTGCAGGCGGGCCGGCGAGCGGTAGAACTCGATCAGACCGCCCAGCTTCGGCGCCCGTTCGGTGAAGGACGGGTGATCCAGCGTCGACTGGCGGATGAAGGTCAGACCGGTATGGCTCTTTTTCACGTCGACGGTCTTGGAAGTGACGAACTGCGCGTAGAGCCAGGCGGCTTTCGCACGGTCATCCGGCGTGGACTTCATCAGCGTCCAGGACCCGGCGTCCTGATAGCCGAGCTTCATGCCGTCCTTCCAGTAGACACCATGCGGGCTCGGAGCAAAGCGCCACTTCGGCGTGCCGTCCTCGTTGACCACCGGCAGGCCCGGCTTGACGAAGTCGGCCGTGAAGGCGGTGTAAGTGAACATCTGCTGGGCGATTTCACCCTGCGAGGGCACCGGACCGGATTCCGAGAAGGTCATGCCCTGAGCCGCAGCCGGAGCATATTTCTTCATCCACTCGAGATACTTCTCGATGGCGTAGACAGAAGCCGGGCCGTTGGTGTCACCGCCCCGGGCGACGCAAGAGCCAACCGGGCGGGAGTTTTCGTCGACCTTGATGCCCCACTCGTCGACCGGCAGACCATTCGGAATGCCCTTGTCGCCGTTGCCAGCCATGGAGAGCCACGCATCGGTGAAGCGCCAGCCGAGCGACGGATCCTTCTTGCCGTAGTCCATGTGGCCATAGACTTTCTTGCCGTCGATCTCACGGCCGGTGAAGAACTCCGCAATGTCCTCATAGGCCGACCAGTTGACCGGAACCCCGAGCTCATAGCCGTATTTCGCCTTGAAGTCTGCCTTGTTCTTTTCGTCGTTGAACCAGTCGTAGCGGAAGAAATAAAGGTTCGCGAACTGCTGGTCGGGAAGCTGGTAGAGCTTGCCGTCCGGGGCCGTGGTGAAGGACTTGCCGATGAAGTCATCGATGTCGAGGTTCGGGTTGGTGACGTCCTTGCCTTCGCCGGCCATGAAGTCGGTCAGCGAACGGGCCTGCTGGTAGCGCCAGTGGGTCCCGATCAGGTCGGAGTCGTTGATATAGGCATCATAGATGTTTTCACCCGACTGCATCTGTGTCTGCAGCTTCTCGACGACATCGCCTTCGCCAATCAGGTCATGGGTGATCTTGATGCCGGTAATGGCGGTAAAGGCCGGCGCAAGAACCTTCGATTCGTATTCATGCGTGGTGATGGTTTCAGAAACCACCTTGATTTCCATGCCTGCGAAGGGCTTGGCGGCATCGATGAACCACTGCATTTCCGCTTCTTGCGCACCGCGGTCCAGCGCGGAGAGATCACCGATCTCGGTATCCAGGAACTTCTTTGCATCTTCCATCCCCGCAAATGCGGAACTGGAATAGACCAGCAGCATCGCCGCCGATGTCATAAGTAGGTGCCGTCGCATATATTCCTCCCAAGGTTGCGATTGCATTCACTTGCCATTCCGGCCGCGGCCTCCTTGCCGCCGGCCCTATTGCGCTTGCCTCAGACGAAGCGGAAGACGCCGATCGCGTAGACCACCGACAGGCCAAGCGCCCACCACAGGCTGGGGCCTCCAAGACCCAGCCAAGCGAGATGTATGAAAGCTGCTCCGAGCAGGGAGATGAACAGGCGGTCCCCCCGTGTCGTCTCAAATCTGAGGATGCCGTAGCGGGGATTGCCCCCCGGGGAGAAATACTCCCACACCGCCATTCCGGTCAGCAGAGCAAGAATAGTCAGGAAGAACAGCGCCGTCGGCAGCGTCCAGGCCATCCATGAAAAGTCCATATGAGGTCCTCCCGTCAGACGCGGCCCAGGGCAAAGCCCTTGGCGATGTAGTTACGGACAAAGTAGATCACGATGGCGCCCGGAATGATCGTCAGCACGCCAGCGGCTGCCAGAACGCCCCAATCCATGCCGGAGGCGGAGACCGTGCGCGTCATGATCGCGGCGATCGGCTTTGCATCGGTCGTGGTCAGCGTGCGGGCGATCAAGAGCTCGACCCACGAGAACATGAAGCAGAAGAAAGCTGCCACACCGATCCCGCTGGCAATCAGCGGCGTGAAGATCTTGATGAAGAACCGGGGGAACGAATAGCCGTCGATATAGGCGGTTTCATCGATTTCCTTCGGCACGCCGGACATGAAGCCTTCCAGGATCCAGACCGCCAGCGGTACGTTGAACAGGCAATGGGCCAGGGCCACGGCGATATGCGTATCGATCAGCCCAAACGCGGAATAGAGCTGAAAGAACGGCAGGGCGAAGACCGCAGGCGGAGCCATCCGGTTCGTCAGCAGCCAGAAGAACAGATGCTTGTCACCAAGGAACCGGTAGCGGGAAAAGGCATAGGCTGCCGGCAGCGCTGCCGCCACGGAGATCACCGTGTTCATCACCACATAGATGATGGAGTTGATATAGCCACTGTACCAGGACGGATCGGTGAAGATCACCGCGTAGTTGCGCAGCGTCGGCTCGTGTGGATAGAGCGAGAAGGTGCCCGTGATCTCCGTATTGGTCTTGAAGCTCATGTTGACCAGCCAGTAGATCGGCAGGAGCAGGAAAAAGATGTAGAGCGCGGGAACGAGCCAGGCGAAGCTCCGCCCCTGCGTCTGTTTGGCTTGCGCGGTCATTGTTCACCTCCCTTCCCGGTCTCGCCGTCATGGCTGGTCATGACCGTGTAGAAGACCCAGGAAAACAGCAGGATGATCAGGAAATAGACGAGCGACATGGCGGCAGCCGGACCAAGGTCGAACTGTCCGATCGCCATCTTGACGAGGTCGATCGACAGGAAGGTGGTCGAGTTGCCAGGACCGCCGCCCGTGACGACGAAGGGTTCTGTATAGATCATGAAGCTGTCCATGAAGCGCAGCAGCACGGCGATCAGCAGCACCCGCTTCATCTTGGGCAGCTGGATGTAGCGGAACACCGACCAGCGCGAGGCGCCGTCAATCTTGGCCGCCTGGAAATAGGCGTCGGGAATGGACACCAGACCGGCATAGCACAGCAGGACAACAAGGCTCGTCCAATGCCAGATGTCCATGACGATCAAGGTGATCCAGGCGTCTGAAACGTTGCTGACGTAGTTGTAGTCGACGCCCATCGAAAAGAGCGTGTAGCCGAGCAGGCCGATGTCTACACGACCGAACACCTGCCAGATGGTCCCGACCACGTTCCACGGAATAAGCAGTGGCAGCGACATGAAGACCAGGCAGAAGGGAACACCGAGGCCCTTCTTCGGCATGTTCAGCGCGATGAAGATGCCGAGAGGCACTTCGATCAGCAGGATGATCACCGAGAAGATCAGGTTCCGGCCCAGAGCCTCCCAGAACCGGTCCGACTCCAGAAGTTCAATGAACCAGTCGGTGCCGGCCCAGAAGAACTGGTTGTTGCCGAACGTATCCTGAACCGAATAGTTCACCACCGTCATAAGCGGGATCACCGCCGAGAAGGCGACCAGAACCAGCACGGGCAGAACCATGAACCAGGCTTTGTTGTTCCAGGTCTTGTTCATCACTCAGGCCCCCAGATCAACGCGCCAGGAATCGGCATAAAGGTTTATTCCCGCAGGATCGAACTGCACATGCGGATCGGCAGGCAGGGCCTCGTCCTCACCAGCAAGCGCTGCGATCTCCTGCCCTTCCAGAACGGCGCGGACGATCTTGTAGCGGCCGACATCCTCGACCTTGCGGATTTGCACCGGCAGACCGGTGGTGCTGATGCGGGTGAATTCCGGCCGGACGCCGAGATCGATCCGGCAGCCCTGAAGATCGGGAGCAGCGCCCGGCAGTTCCACCGACTGATCTCCGATACGGGCGGTGCGGCCTTCCGTGCGGACCGGCAGAAGATTCATGCCCGGCGAACCGATGAAATAGCCGACAAATGTATGCATCGGACGCTCAAACAGTTCAGCCGGCGTTCCGATCTGCACCACCTGCCCTTCGTACATGACCACGACCTGATCCGCGAAGGTCAGTGCCTCGGTCTGGTCGTGGGTCACGTAGATCATGGTGTAGCCGAAACGGCGGTGCAGCTTCTTGAGCTGGGACCGCAGTTCCCACTTCATGTGCGGATCGATAACCGTCAGCGGCTCATCGAAGAGGATCGCGTTGACGTCCGACCGGACGAGACCGCGCCCAAGGGAAATCTTCTGCTTCTGGTCAGCCGTCAGACCCTGAGCCTTGCGGTGTGCCCCTTCGGAAAGCCCGATCATCTCCAGGGTTTCCTTGACCTTGGCGTCGACCGCGTCCTTGGGCACATTCCGGTTGCGCAGCGGAAAGGCCAGATTGTCGTAGACACTCATGGTGTCGTAGACCACCGGAAACTGGAACACCTGGGCGATGTTCCGCTCCTGGGTGGACAGGTCCGTCACGTCCGTTGATCCGAAAAGCAGCCGTCCGTGCGAGGGATGCAGCAGGCCGGAAATGATGTTCAGCAAGGTGGTCTTGCCGCAGCCCGAAGGCCCCAGCAGCGCGTAGGCGCCGCCATCCTCAAACGTGTGGTTGATTTCGCGCAGCGCGAAATCCTCGGGCTTCTGCGGGTCCGGATAGTAGGAGTGCCGGATGCCATCGAAGGTAATCTCTGCCATGAGCGTCTCCTTCAGGCCGCCGTGTGGAATTCATATTCGACCGCCCGGCCTTCCATATCGAAGACCAGTAGGTTCGTGGGCTCGAAGAGCACTTCCACCGCGTCGTCCGGATCGAGTTCCAGAACGCCAGGGGTCAGCATGATCCAGTCCGTTCCGGCGAAGGTGAAATGGACGAAGCTCTCGGACCCGGTGATTTCTGTAATGATGGCGCGGGCGTGAATGGAGACGGTGTGCGGGGTAGTGGCACGGGTCGTCAGATGGTGGGGCTGAATCCCGATCGTGTAGGCTCCGTCCGGCAAATGCTGGAGATGAGCAGGGACAGGAAACGTGACCGCTTCGCCGTGCGAGATCCGCCCGTTTTTCTTTTCAACGCTGAGCGTGTTCAGCGGCGGGTCCGCAAAGGTGCGGGCGCTGATCAGGCTCACCGGACGGCGGAAGACATCGACCGTCGGGCCGAACTGGACCATCTGCCCCTCGCTCAGCACCGCCGTGTTGCCGCCAAGAAGCAGCGCTTCCTGCGGTTCGGTTGTCGCATAGACGAAAATGGCTCCGGATTCGGCGAAGATCTTCGGCAATTCTTCGCGAAGCTCCTCGCGCAGCTTGTAGTCGAGGTTCGCGAGCGGCTCGTCGAGCAGCACAAGGCTGGCGTTCTTGACCATGGCGCGCGCCAGTGCGGTGCGCTGCTGCTGGCCGCCAGACAGGTTCAGCGGTGTGCGGTCGAGGTAAGGTGTCAGGCGCATCAATTCTGCCGCCCGCTTCACCTCACGGTCGATGGTTGCACTGTCCCGCCCCTGGATCCGCAGGGGAGATGCGATGTTTTCATAAACCGTGAGCGCCGGATAGTTGATGAACTGCTGGTAAACCATCGCCACATTGCGGCGTTGAACCGGCTGGCCGGTGACATCGGCGCCATCGAAATGAACTGTTCCGGAGGTCGGCTCATCGAGACCGGCCATCAGCCGCATCAAGGAAGTCTTACCAGCAAGGGTCGGCCCCAGCAGCACGTTGAGCGTGCCCCGCTCCAGCGCCAGAGATACGTTGCGGATATGATCAGCCCCACCGACTGCGCGGCTGACATTTCGCAATTCCAGCATGCCGCTCCTCCTCCCAAAGGCTCCGGTTCCACCGGATCTGACATATTCATCATATATGCGGCGACTGAACTCACCGAAGCACAGCCGCACGTACGCTCAGAAGCCAGAAAGAAAAAGAGCCCAACTGACAACTAACATACAAGTTACTTAGAAGACGATTTCAGTTATGTGACGTCGGATCTGACGCCCCATATGCCATCACAAGCATAGCTTGATCGCATGGAAATATCCTCCTGACCCCTGATGCAGCTCCTCTTGCGCATCAGCCTCCCCCTCTTGACGGATATTATCTCCGCCCTTCCCCTTGCTTGATGCAAGGTTGTTATAATAAGTTGAAGCTATGAGACTTCGGGAAGGCTGTCAATAAGGATTAGGGTCACAAAATCAGATCCGCAGACAGGACGCCAATCGAAAGTTTCAGGCCGGCTGCCCAAGAGCGCCGGATTGGGAGGACATGACATGAAAGCTCGAAGCGGGGCCCGCCTGCACCCGGCCCCATGCACCTTTTTGCCGCCCCATGATATCCATGCCGGCATGCGGATGGATGTGCATTGCGTTCGCGGCTCTGCGCAAAGTCTCCGCGGTTTTGCCAAGCTTTTGCAGAAGCTTACGCAAATGCGTAGCCATTTAAACGTCTATCCTGCCAGGCACGGCTTGAAATTCTGAGCATCTCGAAGCACAGAGGATAGAAGTTTATTGAACCTCAAGCTTTGCCCGCGCTGTATCAGATAAGAGTGGCGGCTGAGTTTCTGACAATGCTCGCGGAGGAGACAGAGTGTGCGGGAAGACTTGTTGCAAGCACAGTCAGAAGACAGGCATGGCCTGAAGATCCCGCTATGGGTCCAGGTAAAGGCTGCAATCGTTGAAATGATCTCGGCAGAGGGCCTCAATCCCGGCGACAAGCTGCCGAGCGAAGCCGAGTTCTGCAACATTTATGGCGTATCACGCATCGTCGTGCGCCAGGCCATGAGCCGGCTTGTCGGCGAGGGGCTGATTTACCGTCAGCAGGGACGCGGCGCTTTCGTCTCCCAGCCGCGTGACGAAACCGAGTTCGTGGGCCGCGTTATCGGCTTCTCCGGCGATCACGACATGCGCAACCGGCAAGTGACGCGGCGGATTCTGTCATCGGGACGCCGCAAGCCCTGCCCCAAAGTCCGCAAGCTTCTGGAACTCGGTGAAGATCAGGAGACCGTCTTCCTGAACCGCGTCATGAGTGTGGATGGCGTTCCCCGCATTCTCGTCGAAAGCAGCTTGGCCGACGACAAGGTTCCCGGCTTTCTGGAGGTCTGCGAAAACTACAAATCGCTCTATGGCATGCTGGAAAGCCACTATGGCATAGTCTTCACAGGCGCCGAACGCTGGGTGGAAGCGGCCAATGCAAGCGAGGAAGAAGCTCAGCTTCTGGACGTTGAGCCAGGCACAGCCCTGCTGCGGATCGAATCGCGCTCCAGCATCAAGAGCGGCGTCTATCTGGAGTATTTCTCCGCTCTTTACCGCGCAGATCAGGCCCGGCTGCACTTCTCGATCAAAACCGATATCGGCAGCTACGGCTGACGGCGGACGAGGGCGCGGCTGGCCAACGCTCTTTTCAAACCAGGCCTTAAGAGACCTCAATCGAGGTCCTTAAGCGCCTCTTCCAGATCCCCCACCATGCCGTCGATCAACGGACCAATCGCGGGCGAGCGGGACTGTTTCAGACGTTCGGCCTTGAGGATCGCGCGGACGTTCTCGTAAGCGCGTTCGAGGTCGTCATTGACGACCACATAGTCATATTTAGACCAGTGACGCATTTCACCAACGGCGGTCTTCAGGCGGCGGAGAATCACTTCCTCGCTGTCTTCCGCACGGCGGCGCAGGCGCGACTTCATTTCGGCGATGGACGGCGGCAGGATGAAGATCGAGACCACATCTTCGCGCATCTTCTCATAGAGCTGGAACGTGCCCTGGATATCGATGTCGAACAGGATGTCCTTGCCGTTCTCGATGGCATTTTCTACCGGGCCGCGCGGCGTAGCGTAATAGTTGCCGTGAACTTCCGCCCATTCCAGCAGCTCGCCATCTTCCTTCATGTGCTCGAAGGTCTTGGCATCGATGAACCTGTAATGCACGCCATCCACTTCGCTCGACCGGCGCGGGCGGGTCGTAACGGAAATGGACAGAGCCAGATTGTCTTCCTTTTCCAGAAGCAGCCGGGCAATGGTCGACTTGCCGGCTCCTGAGGGAGACGACAGCACAAGCATAAGGCCACGGCGGGACTCTTCCGCCGCATCGGCACTCACCGTGATGCCTTGCCGGCCATTGGACGTCGCATCGGACATTCGGATCACTCCAGGTTTTGGATCTGCTCGCGCATCTGATCGATCACGGCCTTCAGGTCAAGCCCGATCGTCGTCAGCTCGACATCATTCGACTTGGAGCAGAGAGTATTGGTCTCGCGGTTGAATTCCTGCGCCAGGAAATCCAGGCGGCGCCCGATGGCCCCGCCCGCGGCCAGAAGCTCGCGCACGGCAGTGACATGCGCGTGCAGACGGTCCAGCTCTTCGCGGATATCTGCCTTGGTTGCCAGGATAGCTGCTTCCTGATGAAGCCGCTGGCTGTCGAGCGCTCCGGCGGACGCGTCCATCAGTTCGGCCACGAGAGCGGCAAGACGGGCACGGATCGCTTCAGGCTGGCGCGCTGGCAGTCTTTCGGCGCGGGCGGTCAGTCCCGCGACGCGATCCACCTGCCCCAGGATTATGTCCCGGATGGCATGGCCTTCGGACCGGCGCATGCCTACCAGCGCCCCAAGAGCTTCGTCCAGCGTCGACAGAAGCGTGGCGAGAAGCGCCTCCCGGACGGCGGGGTCCTCTTCCGGCTCCTTCAGCTCGACGACGCCCTTCTGCGCCAGGATGCCATCGAGCGTCGGCGGAGCAACATCGGGAAGGCGCTGGCGCAGCAGGCCGACCGCCGCCAGAACCGCATCCAGAGCGGTTTGGTTGATGGTCAGGACCGCTTCGCCCTGATCACGCTGCATGAAAAGACCAATGGAGACATTGCCGCGCTGGAGCACCTTGGCACAGCGCTCGCGGATGCGCGGCTCCAGCTCCTCAAGGCCAGCTGGCAGGCGCAGGCGCATATCCAGGTTCTTGCCGTTGACCGACCGCAGCTCCCATGTCCAGCGGACCACACCCGCCTCTCCCTGAACCCGGGCAAAACCGGTCATGCTGGCAAGGGTCATCAGGATCTCCGTGTCTCAGGCGCCCGCTGCGTGGCAAATGATTTGCGGCCCGGAGGCCGCAAACGCTCAGTTCTGTTTTGTGCCATCGCCTTCGGCGGGCGCGGCGTCATCCGCTGCAGGGGCAGCATCCTTGGCGGCCTCGGCATTGGAGCGGATCTCCCGCTCGACCTTGCGCCATTTGCGGACATTCTCCTGGTGCTGCTCGTAGGTTTCCGAGAACACGTGCCCGCCAGTGCCGTCCGCGACGAAATAGAGATCCTTCGTGCGCGACGGATTGGCAACCGCTTCCATGGCCGCCCGGCCCGGATTGCCGATCGGTCCCGGCGGCAGGCCGTTGATCTGGTACGTGTTGTACGGATTTTCCTTCTTGAGCTCCGACTGCGTGATCGCGGAACGGTCCTCAAGCCACGCTTCACCGCCATGCAGGCCATAAAGGATCGTCGGATCCGACTGCAGGCGCATGTTCTTGTTCAGGCGGTTGACAAAGACACCAGCCACGCGCGGGCGCTCATCGGCCTTGGCCGTTTCCTTCTCCACGATGGAGGCCAGGATCACCAGCTCTTCTGGCGTCTTCACCGGCAGGCCTTCGCTGCGGCGTTCCCAGATCCCGGCCAGCAGCTTGGCCTGAGCGTTCTTCATCTGATCAATGATCTGCTGGCGCGTAGTGCCGCGCGTGAACGTATAGGTTTCCGGCAGCAACTCGCCTTCCGCAGGAACTGATTCGATCTCGCCGGTCAGCACCGTGTTGCCGCGCACGCGCTGCAGGATCTGCGCCGTCGACCAGCCTTCGGGGATCGTAACGGCGTGGGTCACAGCATTGCCATCGACAAGATCCTGCATGACCTTGCGCATGGAAACGCCGGGCGCGAACGCATATTCGCCAGCTTTCAGGCGGCTCTGGTTCTTGTAGAAACGGACACCGGCGTTGAACACCAGCTCGTCGATCAGGCTATCACTGATAACGTTTTCCGCGGACAGACGGTCTGTAATACCGGACAGACCGGAACCGGCCGTGATGATGACGGTGCTCGGCTTGGTCGACGGGCCGGGTTCGTCAAAAATCTGCTTGCCGAAATAGAGCGCGGCGCCTGCGCCAACGACGACGAAAACAGCGAGCGAAATAATCAGATTGATCAGAATGACGACGGGATTGCGCACATGGCGTGAGCGCGGCGGCGGTCCGGGCGGCAGCTCCGGCTGGATCGCCTCACGCGGACTTTTCGGCTTGATGCGCATATAATCGCCCTTTTTCCTTCAGACCTCGGCCTGGAACCAGGCGATGCCCTTGATGCAACTCATAGCGCGGCTGGGAAAAGTCCGCCGCCACGAAGGACAATCCCTGCGGCGGCGGGCAATTTTATGACCTCAGCCTTCAGTCTGCCACTTTGCGGAAGACGAGCGAGGCATTGGTGCCGCCAAATCCGAAGGAGTTGGACAGGGCCACATCGATGTTCATCTTCTTGGCCTTGTGCGGGACCAGATCGATCTTCGTTTCGACAGACGGTGTGTCGAGGTTGATCGTCGGAGGCGCAATGCCATCGCGAATCGCGAGAACCGAGAAGATCGCTTCCACGGCCCCGGCAGCGCCAAGCAGGTGGCCAATGCAGGACTTGGTGGAAGACATGGCAATCTTGCCGGCCGCATCGCCGACCAGACGCTCGACAGCGCCCAGCTCGATCGTGTCGGCCATGGTCGAGGTCCCATGGGCGTTGATGTAATCCACATCCGCCGGGGAAATGCCGGCACGGGCCAGCGCCGCGCTCATGCAGCGGAACGCGCCATCGCCCTCAGGCGACGGAGCCGTGATGTGGAAGGCATCGCCAGACAGACCGTAGCCGATCACTTCGGCATAGATCTTCGCGCCGCGCGCCTTGGCGTGCTCGTATTCTTCCAGAACGACGACACCGGCGCCCTCACCCATGACGAAACCGTCACGGTCGGCGTCATAAGGGCGGGACGCCTTTTCCGGCGTATCATTGTAGCTGGTGGACAGCGCCTTGCAGGCGGCAAAGCCTGCGAGCGACAGACGGCACACCGGAGATTCGGTACCACCGGCCACCATCACATCCGCATCGCCGAACGCGATCAGACGGGACGCATCGCCAATGGCGTGCGAGCCGGTCGAGCAGGCCGTGACCACAGCGTGGTTCGGGCCCTTGAGACCATGACGGATGGACACATACCCGCCGGCAAGATTGATCAGGCGGCCGGGAATGAAGAAGGGGGAAATTCTGCGCGGCCCCTTGTCGGCCAGCGTGTGCGCGGCTTCCTCGATCCCCTGGAGACCACCGATACCGGACCCGATGAGAACACCGGCACGGATCTGCTGCTCGTAGGTTTCGGCCTTGAAGCCACTGTCTGAAAGGGCCTGATCGGCAGCGGCCACAGCATAGACGATGAACTCGTCCACCTTGCGCTGCTCTTTAGGCTCCATCCAGTCGTCGGGACTATAATGCCCTGCGACCGATGGATCGCGCGGGATCTGGCAAGCGATCTGGCACGCCAGATCATCTACCTGGAAATTGCTGACCTTGGAGGCCCCGCTCTTTCCTTCGAGAATGTTTTTCCAAGAGGTATCAACGTTTCCGCCAAGCGGAGACACCATACCCAGACCTGTGATGACAACTCGCCTCATGCAACCCGCACTTGATTCCGGGCAGCCCGGTTCATTCGAAACCGGACTGCCCGCTGATCCAACCGTAGTGCCAGCGAATTAGCCGGCGTTCTTTTCCAGGAACTTCACGGCATCGCCAACCGTCAGGATGGTTTCTGCTGCATCGTCCGGGATTTCCACGCCGAATTCTTCTTCGAACGCCATGACGAGTTCAACGGTGTCAAGGCTGTCTGCGCCCAGATCATCGATGAAGGAGGCGTTGTCGGTTACCTTTTCAGCGTCCACACCGAGGTGCTCGATGACGATTTTCTTAACCCGATCAGCGATATCGCTCATTTTCATACTTCCTTGAGTTTACTGTCTCTGCCGAGCTTCCGGTTCAAGCCGGATACGGCCGAAACCCGAATTTCAGTCTGCCAAACCTCAGGGGGACCACATTTCGGCAATGCCGGGACCCCGTGATCCTGAAGACGTTCTGGACGGGTCAAATCTGAAAACCAGCCTGTCACCCTACCCCAGCGAACAATCGGCGGGTTGGTAACACACTTTACACACCTTGACCAGCCAGTCCGGAACGCGCTTGCGCGGTCCGGAATTTTTTGCGCTGCAAATGAAAACAGCGTTTTAAATCATTGCCATACCGCCATTGACGTGAATGGTCTGCCCGGTGACGTAGGCAGCCTCGTCACTGGCAAGGTAGACGGCGGCGGACGCGATTTCCGCAGCAGTGCCCAAACGGCCTGCCGGAACGCTGACCAGAATCGATTCCTTCTGCTTTTCGTTCAGGGCATCCGTCATCGCGGTTTCGATGAAACCGGGAGCAATCGTGTTCGCCGTGATATTGCGGCTGGCAACTTCACGCGCAAGCGACTTGTACATGCCGATCATGCCGGCCTTGGCCGCCGCGTAGTTCACCTGGCCTGGGTTGCCGGTCACGCCCACCACGGAGGTGATGCCGATGATGCGGCCAGCGCGGCGCTTCATCATGCCCTTGATCGCCGACCGGCAGATGCGGAAGTTGGAGGTCAGGTTGACCTCGATCACCTGCTCCCACTCTTCATCCTTCATGCGCATGAAGATGTTGTCGCGGGTGATACCGGCATTGTTGACCAGAATGTCCAGCTTGCCCATGGCTGCTTCCGCAGCCGGAACCAGGGCATCGACAGCTTCCCGGTCGGAGAGGTTTGCCGGGGTGACAAAAACGCGTTCGCCCAGATCATTGGCCAGCGCTTCCAGCTTTTCTGCACGGGTGCCGGACAAGGCAACGGTTGCGCCCTGCGCATGCAGCGCGCGGGCGATGGCTTCGCCAATCCCGCCGGTCGCACCGGTCACAAGAGCGGCTTTGCCCTCAAGGTTGAACATGTCGGTTTCCTTCCTGTGAATTTCACTCGATGGCTGAAGCCGGCCTTAGCCGTTCAGCTTGGCGATCAGGGCGTCGATATCGTCCGGCGTGTTGATGGCCTGGCCCGCAGCACCATCGGCGATGCGCTTGACCATGCCGCTCAGAACCTTGCCTGCGCCGATTTCGACAAAGGTGGTGACGCCCTCTCCGGCCAGCCAGGAGATGGATTCGCGCCAGCGGACGGTGCCCGTGACCTGCTCGACCAGGCGGCGGCGGATTTCATCCGGGTCCGTGATGGGAGCAGCCAGCACATTGGCAACCAGCGGCACTTTCGGCGCGCGGATCTCGGCACCAGCCAAGGCTTCCGCCATCGCATCAGCCGCGGGCTGCATCAGGGCACAATGGAACGGTGCGCTGACCGGCAGCATGACAGCCCGGCGGGCGCCCTTGCCCTTGGCAACTTCAATCGCGCGCTCGACAGCGGCCAGATGGCCGGAAACAACGACCTGGCCCGGCGCGTTGTCATTTGCAGCCTGACAGACTTCGCCTTGAGCTGCCTCTTCGGCAATCGCCTGAGCGGCTTCAAAGTCGAGCCCCAGGAGAGCCGCCATGGCACCCTGCCCGACCGGCACGGCATTCTGCATGGCATCGCCGCGCACGCGCAGGAGGCGGGCAGCCGTTGCGATGTCCAGGGAACCGGCAGCAGCCAGAGCGGAGTATTCGCCGAGAGAATGGCCAGCCACGAAGGAAACGCTCTTGGCCAAATCCAGGCCCTTGGCTTCCAGAACCCGCATGGTGGCAAGGCTAACGGCCATCAGCGCCGGCTGGGCGTTGGCGGTCAAGGTCAGATCCGTATCCGGTCCATTCCACATGACATCGGACAGCTTCTGGCCGAGTGCCTCATCGACTTCCTCAAACACTGCGCGGGCTTCCGCGTAGGTGTCTGCGAGAACCTTGCCCATGCCCACAGCCTGGCTGCCCTGACCGGGGAATGTGAATGCGATGCTCATGCGGGACGTCCCTCCGTCACCTGTTGATCTTGTCTTTCTTATCCGCAGGCAGACCATTTGTCTCTGCCTCCGGTTGCCAGCATCAGGCGGGATCGTTGCCTGCCGGTTGCCGGGATGTATGCGCCCGGCGCGGCATTTCAAAGCCTTCCGGTAAAAAACGCAACCGGAACCACCAATACCGGCAACGTCTGGGCGCGAGCCTATGGGACAGAGCAAGCTACCCTGTCAAGCCTGCCCCATTGGTCAATATACGGATTACCTGTGCGCCAGAGAGACGTTTCGCTGTGATTTGCCCTCTCTAAAGACCAGATTCCCCCAGCATGGACAAATGTAAGACACCCAACTAGCCTCCATATGAAATGTCGTGTGTAGGCTCCAGCCCGGCTTTCGAACGGCGCAACCGTACTTGGCCAGCGCACTTTTCCCGGGCATCCGGGCCAATTCACCTTGCAATCGGCCAGAGATCGTCTATACAGCCGCTCTCATCTGGGAACTTGGCCGGGGGCTGAACGGAAGGGTGCTTAGGCACCAGGGCGGTAAAAAACCCGACTTCCCGTGTCTCCGCTCTCGTTTAGAATTCTCGTACCTTTCCGGGGTCACGAGGAGGCTTTGCGCCAGTTCCCGTTGTGAAAACAAGGAAAGGCTATATCCATGCCTCTTTATGAGCATGTGTTCCTGGCGCGCCAGGACATCTCGACCCAGCAGGTCGAAGCTCTTGTCGAACAGTACAAGGGTCTCATCGAAGCTGAAGGCGGTTCGGTCGGTAAGGTCGAAAACTGGGGCCTGCGCTCCCTCGCCTACCGCGTGAAGAAGAACCGCAAGGCTCACTACATCCTGATGAACATCAACGCTCCGCATCCGGCAGTTGCCGAAATGGAACGTCAGATGGGCCTCAGCGAAGACATCCTGCGCTTCATGACCTTCAAGGTCGAAGAGCATGATGAAGAGCCGTCTGCAATGATGCAGAAGCGTGACCGTGACGACCGCCGTGGCGGTGAGCGCGGTGGCGATCGTGGCGGCCGCTTCGGCGGTGGCGATCGTGGTGACCGCGCACCGCGCGGTGACCGGGGCGGCGACCGGGGCGACCGCGCTCCGCGCCGGGCAGAAGCGGAGTAAGAGACCATGGTTGATATCGCACAGATCCCGAGCCGTCGTCCGTTCTTCCGCCGCCGGAAGACCTGCCCGTTCTCCGGCGCGAACGCACCGAAGATCGATTACAAGGACATCCGTCTCCTGCAGCGCTACATCTCCGAGCGCGGCAAGATCGTTCCGAGCCGCATCACTGCGGTTTCCGCGAAGAAGCAGCGTGAACTGGCCCGTGCGATCAAGCGCGCCCGCCTGCTCGGCCTGCTGCCGTTCGTCATCAGCTAAGCCGTAACCGGTTTAGTTTCAGCCCGGGGCACGCCCCGGGCTCCCGGATTGGGGCCGGCCGGATCCAAGTGATCGGCCTCTAACCGCCACTCCCCGGAAAACCGGGCGGCGGGACAGACCGCAGGAGTTATTCCCATGCAAGTTATCCTTCTCGAGCGTATCGCCAAGCTCGGCCAGATGGGCGACACCGTCCGCGTCCGCGACGGCTTTGCCCGTAACTTCCTTCTGCCGCAGGGCAAGGCGCTGCGCGCCAACAAGGCAAACCTGGCCAAGTTCGAAGCTGAACGCGCTCAGCTCGAAGCCCGCAACCTGGAACGCCGCCAGGAAGCTGAAGCTGTTGCCGCCAAGATGGATGGTCAGAGCCTGACCGTTATCCGTTCTGCTGGTGAAACCGGCCAGCTCTACGGCTCCGTTGCGACCCGTGACATCGCTGACGGCCTGACCGCAGCTGGCTTCACCATCGTCCGCAGCCAGGTTGACCTGCGCACCCCGATCAAGACCATTGGTCTGCATTCGGTTGCCATCTCCCTGCACCCGGAAGTCGAAGTGACCGTGACCGTCAACGTCGCGCGCTCCGAAGACGAAGCTGCCCGCCAGGCAGCCGGTGAAGACCTCACCGCTCCGGAACAGGACATCTTCGAATTCGAAGCCGATGAAGAAGAAGGCGAAGAAACCGAAGCTCAGGAAGAAACCGAAGAGTAAGCCTCTTCCGGGTCCTTCCCGCTTTCTGAAAACGGCGTCCCTCGGGGCGCCGTTTTTGTTTGTACCGGGTCATTCTTCTGACCGGCAGGCCCCGTTCCGCCCCCCGGCTCTGACATGATGAGCAAGGGCGCGACGGAAACAGGCTCCCCTGCCCGCTTACCGGCCCTTGCGGACCCCGCCTCGCCATTTTCCTGAAATTCAAGTCTTGACCGGTGGTTTTCCGGCTTACTTGTTCAATAAGCCGCAGAGGTGGTTTTTTCACGCCTTCGGTGCCAGGCAGCCGTCCTTGGCAAAAAATGAATGCATTAATTTTCATTAACTTTTTCAAGCCCTAAGAGAGGGGCCCGTGTGAGTCCGTTTCCGCCTTCTGCGTCAAGCTCTTGCTGCTTTTTTTCCCTATGAATCCCTGTCGCTGGGGGAATCGATGATAGCTTTATTGTTTCCTTGAAGACGGGCCACGGATGAGACTAGACCATCTGGCAAGCGGACAACGGGGGTCTCCATGAAAGGCAAACTGCAGTCAGTCGAAACAGAAGAAGCAGCACTTCGTCTGGCACCACATAATGCAGAAGCCGAGCGTCAGCTCCTCGGTGCGATTCTGGTCAACAATGAAACCTACTACCGGGTCTCCGACTTTCTGGAGCCCCATCATTTCTTCGTGCCTCAGCACCAGGAGATCTATGAGAAGGTTGGCCAGCTGATACGGGCGGGCAAGACCGCTTCTCCGATCACCCTCAAGACCTTTTATCCGGCAGATGCCAAGATCGCGGATCTGAGCGCGACGCAGTTCCTTCTGCGTCTTGCCGCCGATGCCGCCTCGATCATCAACGCGGAAGACTATGGCCGGACCATCTATGACCTCGCCATCCGCCGGAATCTGATCCGGATCGGCGAGGACATGGTCAACATCGCCTATGACGCGCCGATCGACGTGCCCCCGGCCCAGCAGATCGACGATGCGGAACGGCGCTTGTTCGAACTGGCGGAGACAGGCAAGCGTGAAGGCGGCTTCGTCAGCTTCGGCGACGCGCTGACCCAGACCATCGAAATGGCCCATGCCGCCTGGAACCGTGAAGGCGCCCTCTCGGGCATTTCTTCAGGGCTCCGGGATCTGGACCGGCTGATGGGCGGTCTGCAGCATTCGGATTTGATCGTTCTGGCCGGACGTCCTGCCATGGGCAAGACCTCGCTGGTGACCAACATCGCCTATAATGTGGCCGAGGCCTATATGGCGGAAGAGCAGCCGGACGGCAGCCTGAAGACGAAGAATGGCGGCGTGGTCGGCTTCTTCTCTCTCGAAATGTCCGCTGAGCAGCTCGCCACCCGTATCATTTCCGAGCAGGCGGAAATCTCCTCCTCCAAGATCCGCCGCGGCGACATCACGGAGCAGGAATTCGAGCGTCTTGCCGCAGCCGCCCAGCACATGCAGACCGTGCCGCTGCACGTCGACCAGACCGGTGGTATCTCCATCGCGTCCCTGGTGGCCCGTGCCCGCCGTCTAAAGCGCCAGCGCGGCCTCGACCTGATCATCGTCGACTATATTCAGCTGCTGTCCGGCTCTTCCAAGAACAGCGGCAACCGCGTGCAGGAAATCACCGAAATCACCACGGGCCTGAAGGCGCTGGCGAAGGAACTCAACGTTCCGGTCATCGCGCTTTCACAGCTCTCCCGTCAGGTGGAATCGCGCGATGACAAGCGCCCGCAGCTTTCTGACCTTCGTGAGTCGGGTTCGATCGAGCAGGACGCCGACGTGGTGATGTTCGTCTACCGTGACGAATATTACCTCTCCAAGACCGAGCCGGAAGAAGGCACGCCGGAACATGAAGTCTGGCGCGACAAGCTGGAACGCGTGAAGGGCAAGGCGGAAGTCATCATCGCCAAGCAGCGTCACGGCCCCACCGGCACGGTCAACCTGCACTTCGAAGGCCAGTACACCCGCTTCTCGGATCTGGCCCAGGACGAATACATGCCAGAGCGTCACGAGTGATCTGAAATACCCTGTCTGCGGCCGCAAAAGGCTGAGGTGTGGCTGCCATGCGACGGCTGCATAGCTAAGCCGGGATGCTGCCGCTATCCTGCCGATAGTCGGCGTTTGCGAACGCCGATTCGCCTCTTGGGCATTTCCCTATCGACAGGCAGAAGGCTTTCCCGTGACCGTACCCGTTTCTTCTCCGGAACCTCAGGGGGCCGATCAGGCTCCGGAAGACCTGTGCGGCGGCAGGCTGACCATTGACCGGGATGCGATTGCAGCCAACTGGGCCTATCTGGGCGGACGGCTGACGGCTGGCACGGAATGCGCGGCTACCATCAAGGCGGATGCCTACGGCACGGGTGCGGCAGGCACGGCAAAACGTCTGGCGGAGGCGGGCTGCAAGACCTTCTTCGTTGCCCTACCCGCGGAGGGTGTCGAGGTCCGCAAGGTTCTTCCTGATGCGGTGATCTATATTCTCGGCGGATTGTTTCCGGGCTGCGCAGAGACTTATGCGAGCGCAAACCTGCGTCCCATGATCGGATCGGCACCGGAGCTGGCGGAATGGTCAGCGTTCTGCAAAGCCCATGGGCAGGCGCTCGAGACAGGCCTTCATGTGGATACGGGCATGAACCGGCTCGGGTTCCGCCCGGATGAGTTCTCAAGCCTCCTGCGCGACCGGGACCTGACCGGTCCCATCACTGCCTCCCTCCTCATCACCCACCTTGCCTGCGGCTCCGATCCGGATCACCCGGCCAACCGGCGGCAGCTGGAGATCTTCCGGGGCGCGACCGATCCGTTCAAACACATACCGCGCTCCATGGCCAATTCCGCCGGCGTGTTCCTCGGGCCGGAGTATCACTTCGACCTCGCCCGCCCCGGCATTTCGCTCTATGGCGGCAAGGCCATAGACACGCAGCCGAACCCGATGCGCCCGGTCGCGATGATCGAAGCGCGGGTGATGCAGGTGCGTACGGTTCCTTCCGGCGAAACCGTCGGCTACGGCTGCACGGAAACCGCCAAGGAGCGCCCCCGCCGTGTCGCGATGGTGGCTGCGGGCTATGCGGACGGCCTGCACCGGCGCGCCAGCTCATCTGACGAGCGTCCCGGCGGCTTTGCCTGGGCGTCTGGCCACCGCCTGCCGCTGATCGGGCGGATTTCCATGGACATGCTCGCCCTCGACATCACAAACACCCCCGAAGGCCTGATTGAGCGTGGCTCGTTTGTGGAAATGCTCGGTCCCAATGTTGCGGCCTCGGACCTGGCAGCCTATGCCGAGACCATCGATTACGAGTATCTGACAGGGCTCGGGCGGCGCTATCACCGACGCTACCAGGCCTTGCCGGATGCAGACCCTGCGGCACATGCCGCAGTCCTTGCCTGACCTCACTTACGTCTGACACGACCGGAGCCCGCCGACATGGCACGCAGATCCACCAGTTTCGTCTGCCAGTCCTGCGGGGCGGTCTATGCCAAGTGGGCGGGACGCTGCGAATCCTGCGGCGAGTGGAACTCCATCGTTGAAGAGCAATCCGGCGGCGGTGTCGGCGGCGGACCGGGCAAGGCCAAACCCAGCCGCGGCCGTGTGATCCAGCTTGTCGGCCTTGAGGGCGATGCCAAGGAGCCCCAGCGCATCCAGAGCGGCGTTGCCGAACTCGACCGGGTGACCGGCGGCGGTTTCGTGCGCGGCTCCGCGCTGCTGGTTGGCGGCGATCCGGGCATCGGCAAGTCTACCCTGCTCATTCAGGCCTCTGCGGCACTGGCAAGGCTTGGTCACTCCGCCGTCTATATCTCGGGCGAAGAAGCCATCGGCCAGGTGCGTCTGCGGGCCGAGCGCCTCGGTCTTTCCCAGGCGCCTGTGGCGCTGGCGGCGGAAACCAGCGTCGAGGATATCCTGGCTACGCTGGAAGCGGGCCAACCCCCTGCTCTGCTCATTCTCGATTCGATCCAGACGCTCTGGACCGATCAGGTAGAGAGCCCCCCTGGCACAGTGACACAGGTCCGCGCTTCGGCGCAGGCCATGGTCCGCTATGCCAAGAAATACGGCACCACGCTGGTGCTGGTCGGCCACGTCACGAAGGACGGCCAGATTGCCGGTCCCCGCGTCGTCGAGCATATGGTCGACGCTGTGCTCTATTTCGAAGGCGACGGCGCGCATCAGTACCGGATCCTGCGCTCGGTCAAGAACCGCTTTGGTGCGACGGATGAGATCGGCGTCTTCGAGATGACCGGTCTTGGGCTTGCGGAAGTCGCCAACCCGTCAGCGCTGTTCCTGGGCGAGCGGGCCGCCAATTCTCCAGGCGCTGCCGTCTTTGCGGGACTTGAAGGCTCGCGCCCTCTGCTGATCGAGATCCAGGCGCTGGTGGCTCCCTCCACGCTCGGCACGCCCCGCCGGGCCGTGATCGGCTGGGATTCGGCGCGTCTGTCGATGATCCTTGCCGTGCTGGAAGCGCGCTGCGGTGTGCGCTTTTCCCAGCACGATGTCTATCTGAATGTGGCGGGCGGGCTGAAGATCAACGAGCCGGGCGCCGATCTTGCCGTCGCGGCGGCCCTCGTCTCATCACTCAGCGGGCTTGCCCTTCCGGCCAATTGCGTCTATTTCGGCGAGGTCAGCCTGTCAGGGGCGGTCCGGCCGGTTGCGCAGGCGCAATCCAGGCTGAAAGAAGCGCAGAAACTGGGCTTCGACAAGGCATTCTGTCCCCAGGGCAACCTGAAGGATGGAAGCAAACCGGAATTCGCGGCGACGGGTCTGTCCGAGCTGGGAGAGCTGATCGCCAAAATTACTGCCGGAACCGCCACCCGGGACAGGGCCAGAGGCGGACCGGACTGATGACAGGACACGGCCCGGCCATTGATTGCACGGGCACCCTGCCAGGACGAAGGACCAAAGGTTAAGATGCCGATCACGCTGCTCGACGGAATCCTGCTCGTCATCATGCTCATTTCGGCGGGTCTTGCCATGATCCGCGGCTTCGTCCGCGAAGTGCTGTCCATCGCCTCCTGGATCGCCGCCGCCGCTGCCGCTTTCTTCCTGTATGGCAAGGTTCTGCCTTACGCGAAGATGTACATTGACCATCCGCTGGTCGCTCTCGGCGTGTCTGTTGCCGGTGTCTTCCTGATCACGCTGCTGATCGTCAGCTACATCACCATGCGCTTTTCGGATTTCATCCTGGACAGCCGCATCGGTGCCCTCGACCGCACGCTCGGCTTTGTCTTCGGCGCGGCCCGCGGCATGCTGCTGGTCGTCGTCGCCATGATGTTCTTCAACTGGTTCGTGACGCCGGAACAGCAGCCGAACTGGATCCTGCAAGCAAAATCGCGTGATCTGCTGATTTCTGTTGGCGAAAAGATCGTATCTGTACTTCCCGAGGATCCGGAAAAGGAAATCCTCGACCGGCTGCGCGCCAAGAAGGCCGCCAGCGGCAACCAGGCAGGTGAAGCCGACGATACCGGCTACAGCGCTTCCGAGCGCAGCGGCATCGATCAGCTCACGAACTCAGGCGGCAACTGAGATATTTGCCCGCCAAACTGGCGGGTCTCTCAAAACTAAGGAGCTTCGCCATGACCGGCGAGACCGACATGTTCGAGCCATTTGATCCCTATGCGGACCGGCTCCGTGAAGAATGCGGTGTTTTCGGCGTTCTCGGCCACGAGGATGCAAGCGCGCTGACGGCTCTTGGCCTTCATGCCCTGCAGCACCGCGGACAGGAAGCCGCCGGCATCGTGACGCTGGACAAGGATCAGTTCCGGGCTGAACGGCACCTTGGTCTGGTCGGCGACCACTTCTCCAACGCGGACACGATCTCCCGTCTGCCGGGCATGGCCGCTGTCGGCCACGTGCGTTACTCCACCACCGGCGAACCGGCGCTGCGCAACGTTCAGCCGCTGTTTGCGGAGCTCTCCGGCGGCGGTTTTGCGATCTGCCACAACGGCAACTTCACCAACGCGCTGACCCTGCGCAAGCAGCTGATCGAAGACGGTGCGATCTGCCAGTCCACGTCGGACTCCGAAGTGGTTCTGCAGCTGGTTGCCCGCTCGCGCGAGAAGAAGATCGTCGACCGCTTCATCGACGCCATCCGCCAGATGGAAGGCGCTTATGCACTGGTCGCGCTGACCAACAAGAAGCTGATTGGTGCCCGCGATCCGCTCGGCATCCGCCCGCTGGTCCTGGGTGACCTGAACGGCGCTCCGATCCTCGCTTCCGAAACCTGTGCCCTCGACATTATCGGCGCAACCTTCATCCGCGAGATCGAGAACGGCGAAGTCATCGTCTGCACCCCGAGCGGGATTGAATCCTTCTTCCCGTTCGGCCGCAAACCGGCCCGTCCGTGCATTTTCGAGTATATCTACTTCGCCCGTCCGGACTCCATCGTCGGCGGCCGCAGCGTCTATGACGTGCGCCGCGAGATGGGCCGCCAGCTGGCCCGCGAATCCCATGCGGACAGTGACGTGATCGTTCCGGTTCCGGACAGCGGCGTGCCGGCTGCCATCGGCTACAGCCAGGAAAGCGGCGTTCCCTTCGAGCTGGGCATCATCCGCAACCACTATGTGGGCCGGACCTTCATCGAGCCGACCCAGCAGATCCGGACCCTCGGCGTGAAGCTGAAGCACTCCGCGAACAAGGCGATCATCCAGGGCAAGCGCGTTACCCTGATCGACGACAGCCTCGTGCGCGGCACCACCTCGGTGAAGATCGTGCAGATGATCCGCGATGCGGGCGCCACGGAAGTCCACTTCCGCCTCGCCTCCCCGCCGATCCGTTTCTCCGACTATTACGGCATCGACACGCCGGTGCGCGAGAAGCTGCTGGCTGCCAAGTACAGCCTTGAGGAAATGCGCACCTATATCGGCGCCGACAGCCTCGCCTTCGTCTCCGTCGATGGCATCTACAAGGCCATGGGCTATGACGGCCGTGACAACGCCAATCCGCAGTTCACCGACCATTGCTTCACCGGCGATTATCCGACGCCGCTGACGGACCTGTCCGAAGATCAGGAACTGGCCCGGATCCCGCGTCTGGTGGAAGTACGGTAAGGGCCAAGCAGCATGAACAAGGAACTGGAAGGACGGGTCGCTCTGGTCACAGGTGCGCCCCGTGGCATCGGTTATCAGCTGGCCAAGGAACTGGCGGCGCGCGGCGCCCACGTGATCGCCGTTGGCCGCACCGTCGGCGCGCTTGAAGAGCTTGACGACGAGATCCAGGCTGCAGGCGGTCAGGCCACCCTGGTTCCGCTGGACATCACCGACTACGACGCCCTGGACCGGCTTGGCGCCGCTATTTTCGAGCGCTGGAAGAAGCTGGACATACTGGTCGGCAATGCCGCCCAGTTCGGCACGTTGTCGCCGCTCGGCCATATCGGCATCAAGGACTTCGACAAGGTTCTGTCGACGGCAGTCACGGCCAACTGGCGCCTGATCCGCTCGCTCGATCCCTTGCTGCGCCAGTCTGATGCGCCGCGCGTGGTGTTCATGACCACCTCGCATGTGCGCGACTGCACCCCGTTCTGGGGGCTTCAGTCGGTCTCCAAGGCCGGTCTAGAGGCTCTGGCGCGAACCTATGCCCATGAGATGCAGAACAGTCCCCTGAGGGTGAACCTGTTCGACCCGGGCCCGGTCCGCACCGGCTTCCGCGCCAAGGCCATGCCGGGCGAAGACGCCTCCAAGCTGCCCCACCCCTCCGAGGTGGTTGCGGACATCCTGAAGCTGCTCTCTCCCGCTCTGACGGAGACAGGCATGCTCTATGAGCGGGAAACCGGCGCGTTCAGGGCGTTCTGAGAGAGGATCGCCTCAGACTGCTGACAAAGGTAAAAACCTTTCGATGTCATCCCGGTTTGGCGTGTGAGCGCCAAGACCGGGATCCAGCCCGTGGCTCACGTTTTCAGGAAAAAATAGCTATCTCAATTGGCTACTGGATCCCCGCCTTCGCGGGGAAGACAGCCGTTTACTCCCAAGATCATAGAGGTCTTAAGGGTGGGGAGGCTTTTTCATCAACCTCAGGCGCCCGCGTTGCTCGTGGGCGTTTTTTTGTTTTGCAGACCCACGACGCCACGAACTTTCTCCGCGCCGTCCCGGCCTTGAGCCGGGACCTGCCATTTTCAACAGCATGAACAGCGAATAGGTCCCGGATCAGCGCTACGCTCCGTCCGGGACGGCGCGGTGGACGGGTTCCCGTAGCCGGATCTTAACCCTCACGAAAACGACGCGTCGGCAATCGCCTTGGCAGCGTCATAGATGCCAGGGCCGCCGCAGACGATGCGGGTACCCGCGTCGAGGGACTTGTCCACATCGAAGGGCTCGACCTTGCCGCCGGCCTCCTCGATCATCAGGAGGCCTGCCAGGCAGTCCCAGGCGTTCATGTGGGGCTCGATATAGCCGATCAGGCGTCCGGCTGCTGTGTAGGCGAGCATCAGCCCGCCAGAGGCATTGCGGAAGAAAACACCACCGGCCGCCAGAAGCTGGGAAACGCATTCGACCACATCCGCCGGCTTGGTGCGGCCGTTGAAGCCGACGCCCAGCGATCCGCGGGAGAGGCTGTCGCTATCGGACACACTGATCGGACGGTCGCCCAGGAACGCGCCCTTGCCGCGCATGGCATGGAAAGTTTCGCCCGCCACCGGATCATGGATAACACCGATGACCGTTTCGCCTTCATAGATGCAGGCGATGATCACGCACCATTGCGGGATACTGGCAACAAAATTGGCTGTGCCGTCGATGGGATCAATGACCCAGGTGTAGCCGCTCGTGCCTGCGATGCGGCCATGCTCTTCGCCGAGAATGCCGTCGTCCGGATAGACCTTCGCCAGCTCGTCGCGCACCAGGGCTTCAACGTCCCGGTCGGCCTCGGACACCATGTCCTGATGACCCTTGGAGGTCACCGTCAGCGTCTCGAGGCGGCGGAAATAGCTCACGCCAAGTTCACCGGCCTTCTTGGCAAGGGCAATGGCGAACTCGTACCGGTCTGTAGACATTTGGTGCTCCTGTCAGGCAATCAGCGGCTTTACAAAGTTGAGGAGCTGACCGGGATCCGGCAGCTCCTCATTTAAACGGGCAACGCCCGCCCCTACTGGATCTTCCGCTTTTTCTTCACCGCGTAAGGGTTGTCACCCTTGCGGTAGGAGAAGCGGATGGGCGTGCCATGAATGTTGAAGGTCTGGCGCAGCGAGTTGACCAGATAGCGGGTGTAGCTCTCAGGCAGCTGTTCCGGACGCGAGGCAAAGGCCACGAAATGCGGCGGACGGGTCTTGGCCTGGGTCATGTAACGAAGACGCACGCGGCGGCCTGCAACGGCTGGCGGCGCATGGTTGACGGTGACCTTTTCCAGCCAGCGGTTCAGCTTGGCGGTGGAAACGCGGCTGTTCCAGGCCTCATAGGCGGTGAACACGCTTTCCAGCATCCGGTCCACACCCTGCCCCTGAATACCCGACAGGGTCACGATCTGTACGCCGCGAATCTGGTTCAGGTAGCGCTCGTTTGCGTCCTTGATCAGCTTCCAGGCAGCTTCCCGGTCTTCGATCAGGTCCCACTTGTTAATCGCAATGACCAGAGCGCGGCCTTCGCGGGCCACCAGATCGATGATCTGCAGATCCTGCTTCTCGAACGCATTGGTCGCATCGAGCGTGACGACCACGACTTCTGCAAACTTGATCGCCCGCAGGGCATCTGCAACAGACAGCTTTTCCAGCTTCTCCTGCACGCGCGCCTTGCGGCGGATCCCGGCGGTATCAAACAGCTTGATGTGATGCTCGCGCCACTCCCAGTCGACGGAAATGGAGTCGCGCGTGATCCCGGCCTCCGGGCCGGTCAGCATGCGGTCTTCGCCGAGCAGCGTGTTGATCAGGGTCGACTTGCCAGCATTCGGGCGGCCAACGATGGCAACCCGGAGCGGACGCTTCAGCGTGCCCACCGGCTCGTCTTCGTCCAGCAGTTCGCCGTCCTCGTCCACATCCAGATCGGTCTTGGCTTCTTCGGTTGCCGCCTGCTCTTCCTCTTCCACCCGCTCCACATGAGGCAGCAGAGCGTCATAAAGGTCGGCCAGACCTTCGCCATGCTCGGCGGAAATGGCAATCGGTTCGCCAAGGCCCAGGGAAAAGGCCTCGTAAAGCCCGGACATGCCAGCCTTGCCCTCGGCCTTGTTGGCCAGAAGGATGACCGGCGTCGTCGTCTTGCGGGCAACAGCGGCAAAATGAGAGTCGAGCGGCGTCACGCCTGCACGGGCATCGATCACGAAGAGAACGGCGTCCGCCTCGCTGATCGCTTCTTCCGTCTGCTTGCGCATGCGGCCTTCGAGCGATGCGGAGTCCGCATCTTCAAGACCAGCGGTGTCGATGATGGTGAAGCGCAGGTCGCCAAGACGCGCCTCGCCAGGCCGGCGGTCGCGGGTCACGCCCGGCGTATCGTCGACCAGCGCGAGGCGCTTGCCGACGAGACGATTGAAAAGAGTGGACTTGCCGACATTCGGCCGTCCGATAATGGCGACGGTTGCGCCCACGGTGAGTACTCCTGACAGGCCGCGCTGACCGGCTGTCCGGTCAGTTGAAGGCGGCGACGGCGTCCGATCCGTCCAACACAATCATACGGCCGCCGGCGATAATCGGCGTCACGTAGACATCGGTCTTCACGTCGCTGGTGTTCATGATCTGGCCGGAAGCAGCATCGATCTTCGCAAGCCGTCCGTCGCTGGATACAGCGATAAGCACTCCGTTCGCAAGGACCGGACCGGCCCAATTACGCCGCTTCTTCTTTTTTTCCGGTTTTGGCAGCTGTGTAGACCACAAAGTATCGCCAGTTTTACGGTCCAGAGCGACCATCCGGTCGTCAAGATCGACCAGGAACAGGGACGAGCCGGAGACGACCGGCGTGTGCACCGCGCCCAGATCCTTCTCCCAAATCCGCTGTCCGGTCTTGAGGGAGGTCGCGATCGTGCGGCCGGCAACACCGGTCGCATAGACCGTGCCGTCCGCCACAACCGGGCTTGCTGATACATCGGAGAGACCAGAGACGGCAAAGGTGCGGAAGCCGCGGGCGACCGCGTCGATCCAAACCGGCTCACCCTTCTTGACGTCAAGCGCCATGACTTCGCCAGCGGAAGTCGGGACGATCACCCGGCCACCGGACACGGCGGGGCTGGCCGCGCTGAGTACGCCAGCCGTCTCGCTGATACCAGCATAATTCCAGGCTTCGGTGCCGTCGGATTCGTTCAGGGCATAGACCTCGTTGGAATCGGTCACAGCAAAGACCAGCCCGTTGCTGGCAACAGGAGCGCCACGTGCGGGCGTTCCAAGCGCGCCAGTCCACACAACCTGACCGGAAGACGCATCGAGAGCGACCACCTGGCTGTAACCGGTGGAAACATAGACACGATTGCCGGAAACGGTCACGCCGCCCCCGGGTGCCACATCCTTCTCACCTTCAGGGCGCAGGGACCGGGTCCAGAGGCGGGCACCACCGGTGCTTAGGGCGATGACGTCTCCATTCGGCTTATAGACATAGATCCGGCTGCCGTCGCTAACAGGACGGGCGGAGGTACGCAGCGCGCTCGAAGTGAAGCTGCCGCCGGAAGCGCCAATAGAGGCCCGCCAGACGCGGCCGCCAGAGATGCTGACTGCGACGTTGCCCGGGTCGTTGGTGAGACCGCCACCAGCGGTCGGCCAGGATTGGCCGCCGGAGGCCGCGCCGATCTTGGCCGGGCGGGCCTGAGCGACAGCTGCCGGGTCCGCGCCGTCAAAGACCGGCTGGCGTTCGCCCTGTAGGATCTTTTCCTTTGAGAAGGGGTTGATGGAGTCGGTAAACTCGGACACGCCTCCACAGGCGCTCACCATCAAAGACAGGGTGAGCACACCACAGATGGACGACCAGCTGCGTTCTTTATGGATGTTGCTCACTGCTTTGTTCCTTCAGATGAATCTGCTGTTTCACCGGCACTGCCGTTATCTGCGGTGATGACGTCGCTCAAGATGGTGACCCGGCGGGAAATATCGGATGGGGTGCCCGTGTCTTCTTCGATCATGCCGATCCACCTGCGGGCAGCCTCAGTGTCACCCGCCTTCCAGGCAGCAAGCGCCAGGATCTCGCGCGCGCCAGCACGGAACGGCTCGCCGGTTCCGCTCATCGGCTCAAGACGGGCAGAAACGGCGGCATAGTCTTCTGTATCCACGGCCAGGAAACCAGCCCGCAACCTTGCAATGTCCTGCAAGGCGTTTTCAACCGAACCGTCCTTGGAGATCGCATCAAACGCTTCAATTGCCTCGGCTTTCTTGCCGTTGAGGGCCAATTCGCTGGCCTCACGCATGCGGGCAAGAACCGGATAGCCGCCAGTGCTTTGCGACAGCTCGTTGAGCTTGGCCTGAGCGGCGGCACTGTCCCCGGTTTCGGAAAGACGGACCGCTTCGAAGAAGACGTCACCCGCAGCCTCGGACTTGCCCTTCTGCCAGTAGATCCAGCCGCGGTAACCACCGGTGCCGACAACGATCAAAACGGCGAGCGCGATAACCCAGGGGCCAAGACGATCCCAAAGCCGACGGTACTTCTCCTGGCGGATGTCTTCATCGACTTCACGAAAAATATCGGACATGCGTGTCTTGTTCCTGCTTCTGCGCTTTTGCTCTGGGCCACACCTTTTAGGCGGGCGCCACAATACCGTCTCACCCGGCGGGTGGCAAACGCCCAGGTAAGCCTCTCTTCAATGGTTTAATGGCACAAGTGAGGCAGCAGCGCGGTTTCCCTGAGCCTTCAGGCCAGCCGAGTGTTGCTTACGGCAAGGCTACAGGGAAGACAAGCTCTCCAAAGCGGCCCCGGAAGCCCATTTTTCCCGCAAGTCAGGCAAGAATCACACAGACGAACGGGCTTCTGGCACCTCAACCAGCCAGCCGAGCTTCCACAGTTCCAGCCGCCACCTCTCAAGCGGTAGCAATGTTCGGCTTTGCAGCTTTTGCTTTATGCAGTTCCATTCCGCCTTGGATCTGAAATAAAATCGGCTTATGAATGAGCCGGTTCGATCCTGAGGCACCAGGCAGGAGAAGAGGCAAGAGTGCCAAACCAAGCACTTGTATTGTCTGATACTTCCAAATCAGAGAACGGCTTGGCAGAGATCAAGGCACGGGTTTTCCGGG
This sequence comes from Roseibium litorale, assembly GCF_014842915.1. Taxonomy (GTDB): domain Bacteria; phylum Pseudomonadota; class Alphaproteobacteria; order Rhizobiales; family Stappiaceae; genus Roseibium; species Roseibium litorale. The sequence continues at coordinate 65,459 of NZ_JACYXI010000009.1, forward strand.
GAACGTTGGGCGCGTTCTGACCCGGTCACTCCGCGCAAATGCATGTGGGCAAAGGAATAGTGGTTACGATGGAAGACGAACGCAGAGGCAGTGAACGGCGCAGAACGCTGAAATCCGGACGGATCGTTTTTGGCGGCCTGTCGCAGGTCTTCAACTGCACCATCCGGAACACGAGCGATGGCGGCGCGCTTCTAACTCTCCCCAGCACAATGGGCGTACCCAGCGCCTTCCTGCTCTACATCGACAATGAAAGCACGCGGCGGCCAGTCGAAGTTGTCTGGCGAACGGAAGACAAGCTTGGCATCCGCTACACCGGCCCCGCCGAAAGCACCCTGCGCCGCAATGTCTGAGAACAAGAGGGCTGCCCTCACCCGGACCTGAAGATCCGGGTGAGCCTACGCGCCTCAAGCTCAGCGGAGCATCGCTTCAGCTTGTTCTTTCGGCAGAGCCGCAGGACGCTCGCATGGCGTCTCGATGTCAATGAAGGAGCCGGTTTCTCCGGACCTCAGGATCGAGCACATTACATCCACCGCATGAAGAGCCCGGTCGAGAGAGCAGCGGTAGTCGCTGCCGGTCGCGATAGACTGCACCATGTCCGCCAGACCTGCGGCCCGGTAGTTGGCAAAGTGGCGGCCGTTGTGCTCCTGGTTGGCGATGCCGAAGGGATGGCCGTCGTCCGCCAGCGTTTCTTCTTTGCCGTCCCGTCCGGTTAGGACCACATCCCCGCCGAAGAAGTTCGGATCGGGCACATAGAGCGAGCCTTCCGTGCCATAGAGCTCCATATTCTGGTGCTTGTGCGCCCACACGTCCCAGCTGGCGGAAAGCGTGATTGTGGCACCGTTCACGAACTCCAGCAGCGCATGAATGTTGGTCGGCGTCTTGACCGGAATCTTCTCCCCGGCCCTCGGCTGGCTGGAAATCGTCCGTGTCGGGGTTGCCATGGAGGTCAGAGCCGCCACGCGCTTCACCGGCCCGACCAGATTGACCAGATTGGCGATGTAGTAAGGCCCGAGGTCCAGGATCGGACCGCCGCCCGGGAGGAAGAAGAAATCCGGGTTCGGATGCCAATGCTCCATGCCGTGGCTCATGACGTGGCAGGTGCCGGCCGTGATCCTGCCAACCCGTCCCTCATCGATGGCCTTGCGGGCACGCTGATGCGCACCGCCCAGGAACGTGTCCGGGGCAGACCCGACCTTCAAGCCCTTTTCGGCTGCCAAAGCCTGCATGGCCCTGCCCTCTTCCAGATTGAGGACCAGCGGCTTTTCCGAATAGACATGCTTGCCTGCTGACAGGATTTCCCTGGAAACCGGCCAGTGGGCATCCGGAATGGTCAGGTTGACCACCACATCAATGTCATCGGCCTTTAGAAGATCATGGACCGTCATCGCCCGGACGCCGAACTCTTCGCCCCTGGTCTGAGCGGCGCCCCGGTTGAGATCCGCGCAGCCGCGAATCTCGACACCCTTGAACAAGGGCGCGTATTTGAAATAGGTCGTCGAGATATTGCCGCATCCGATAATGCCGACGCCAAGTGTCTTACTCATGATGCTGAACCTTACCAGGCCTTGGTGGTGGAGATGGATCGGGCCGCGAAGCGGCCGCAGTCATTGGGCTTGTCGTGTTCCATCACGAAGACGGACGCCTTGGTGCCTTTCAGAGCCGCCATAATGCCCTTCCAGTCCATGGTGCCGTGGCCGACGTCTGCCCAGCCATCCTCATCCTTGTTCTCGCCCTCAGGAGCGATGTCCTTGACGTGAACCGCCGTGATCCGCGAACCATAGCGCTTGATCCAGTCGAGCGGATCGGCCCCGCCGCGCACGATCCACGCAATGTCCGCTTCCCAGCTGATCGAGGGCGCATTGTCGAGGATGATCTCCATCGGCACCTTGCCATCCGGTAGAGCTGCAAATTCGAAGTCATGGTTATGCCAGCCGAAATCATAGCCACGTGCCGAATAGCGCACGTAGAGCGCTTCCAGACGCTTGGCAAAGGCCGCCCAGCCCGCGCTGTCCGACGGGCGGTCATCCGGCATGATATAGGGGCAATAGATCGCCTTCATGCCCAGCGTCCGCGCGATGTCGAGCACCTTCTCTTCGTTGTTTTCCAGAAGATCGAGCGAGAAATGGCCGGTGGGCATCGTCAGGCCCACGGCGTCAATCGCGGCCCGGGTGGCCGCAGCATCGTCATAAACAGGCCCGTAGCCCTCAACCTGGGCATAACCGGCATCAGCCACCGTCTTCAAGGTGCCTTCGAGCGGCGGAAATTCCCGGGCACTGTACAGCTGAAAGGAAAAAGCAGTCATTTCAAGTTGCTCCTCTTGGATCGTCATCAGGGTGCTGAACCGTGTCAGTCCCTTGAACTGGAATAGAGAGTGCGGACGCGGAGGCCCGAAAGGCCGTCTTGTCCGGTCTGCAAGGCACCGGGTGTGCCGGTTACGGTGACCGTCACCGGCACACCGGGCAGAAGGGTGAAGAAGTTATCGGAGAGAACCAGTTGCCGGTCAGCCTCCAGTGCCACGAACAGGGCCGGCTTATCCGTGGTCAGGGTAACCGCGGCCACAACGTTCCCAGCCCCATCCGGATCAACAGGTTCAAGGGACATCGCGATCGCCGGACGAGCCAGTGCCAGTCCCTTATAGGCTTTCGGCATGACATGATCGCAGCCGGAACGCCCGCAGGCCGAGCGCCAGCGCAGTACCAGCAGCTCGCCGGCTCCGGCCTCGCGAAGAACCGGGTGGCCGGGCCGAACGGCCTTATCGGCCGGAACATCGGCTTGAACCTCGAACAGGGTCTCACAGCCTCCTTGCAGGTTCCAGCGCTCCACGGCACAGGTGAGCTGCACCGGCTCCAGCATATCGTTCACGGCACAAAGGCTTAAGGTTCCGTCCTCATCCGGCAGCGCAAAGACCTGAACCGGCTCGAAGAAGCGTTTGGCCATAAAATGCAAGGCCTTCCAGCCGCCGCCATAATCGAGGCTGGACCAGGAGGCGACCGGCCAGGTGTCGTTGAGCTGCCAGTAGAGCGCGCCCATGCAATGGGGCTTCAGCGAGCGCCAGTATTCCACGGCAGTGCGGATCGCCAGTCCCTGCTGGACCTGGGACAGATAGACAAAGTTCTCAAAGTCCCTGGGAAAGCGGAAATAGCGGAACATCGTCTCCGCGATCCGGGCGTTGCCACCGGCATTCTTCTGGTGCGCTTCCATAACCGGTGAGGCAATGTTCAGATCGTCCTCTCCCGCGAACTCCCGGATCACATGCATCGACGGAAAGGACTGGAAACCGAATTCGGAGCAGAACCGGGGTGCAATGTCCCGGTAGTGGGCAAAGTCCTTGCCTTCGTGCCAGACCGACCAGAAGTGCATGTCGCCGGAACTGTCGTCATGCCACGCATCGCCGAAGGACATGGGGCCTGGGGACGGACTGGACGGCCACCAGACCGCCTCCGGCAGCTCTGCCTTCAAACCGGCCTCAATCGTCCGGTTAAGCCGGTCATAGGAGACCAGATAGCGGTCCCGGTTCCTGATAGACGCATCAAACCAGGTCAGTGCGCCGATCAGCTCATTGTCCCCGCACCAAAGCGCGATGGAAGGGTGCGCCGAGAGATGGGCGGCCTGTTCGCGCACCTCTTCTGTCACCTCCCCGAGAAACTCTGGCGTCGAGGGATAGAGATTGCAGGAGAACATGAAGTCCTGCCACACGAGCAAGCCTTTGGCGTCACAGTAGTCATAGAACCAATCCGGTTCATACTGACCGCCACCCCAGACCCTGATCATGTTCATGTTCGCGGCCAGCGCGGATGCCAGCAGCGCTTCCGTTTTTTCACGGGTAACCCGGCCTGGAAGCGCGTCGGCGGGAATCCAGTTGGCACCCCGGCAGAAGATCTCCCGCCCATTGACCGTCAGACAAAAGCGGTTGCCCTTGCCGTCCTTCGATGTGTCGAGTTGAAGGTCGCGGAATCCAATGGCCTTGCGGACCACGGCGTCTCCAGCCATGACTTCGAGCTCATGAAGCGTTTGCGGTCCATGTCCGGCAGGCCACCACAGGTCCGGGTTTTCGACGCTCAAACGGCACTCGAGCCGTGTTGTCCCGGCGGAAAGAACGACCTCCTCCTTGAAAGACGCCCCCGCAACCGAGGCCTGAAGATAAACGGGACCAGCCGCTACAGCCTCGACATTCATGCGCAGGATCAGATCAACCGTGCTGCCCCGGTGGATCTGGCTGACCGACAGGCGGCCGATCCTGTGCACTGGTTTCGGTTCCAGGCGGATAGCGCCGTAAAGTCCGAAAGGCGCCAGCGCGATGTTCCAGTCCCAGCCGAAGTGGCACTGGGCCTTGCGCAGCATATTGCCGTTGGGGATCGGGCAATTGCCATCATGATAGGGCACAAAGAACGGCTGCGCCTGCTGAAGCCTGGCGGCAGCATCAATATTGGAGACAAAGCGGATCTCGATCCCGTTGTGTCCCGGTCTCAGATGCTCAGTTACGTCAGCCCGATGGCGGCGGAAAGCATTGGCCGCCTTGAGCACGCTCGCGCCGTTGACGAAAACCTCCGCAACCGTGTCGAGCTCCTCCAGTTCCAGCACCCAGCCATGGGGAGACGCTGCCGGATCGGCAAGATCAAAGCTGCGCGACACGGTCCAATCCCGCTCCGCGATCCAGCGCAGGTCATATTCTGCCCGGCCGGTATAAGGATCAGGAATCAGACCAGCCTGCTCCAGACCAGTGATCACGTCTCCCGGCAGTTTCATGCGCGCTGCAAAGGAGCCGGTGCTATCGCACAGGTCCCATGTTCCGGCCAGATCAAGACCCTGATCCCGCAACTGAGGCTGCAGGGTTTGCATGGCAGTGGTGGTCATGATGGCCTCAGATCCGCTCTTCGGTGGATGCATCGAAGAGAGAGGCATGCGCAAGATCGAAGGTCACGTGGACGGCGTCCTCCGGCAGGAAGCCCGCCGTGCTTTCCGTACGCACCGACATGGAGTTTGTTCCAAGCCGGAGCCAGACCAGGCTGTCAGCGCCCATCGGCTCGACCAATTCCACTTCCGCAGGAAGCGAGGGGCCGGAAGTCGGCTCCCTGCTGACCGTCAAATGCTCAGGCCGGACGCCGAAGACCACCTCAAGAGAGTCCCGGAGAGGCTCACCGGCCTCATACCCGTCCAGGGGAACACTCAACCCGCTTCCGAGCACGACACGGACCTGATCACCTCTTCCCTCGATGCGCCCCGGCAGGAAGTTCATCGACGGAGACCCGATGAACCCTGCCACGAACAGATTGACCGGCCGGTTGTAAATCGTCAGCGGCGCGTCGAGCTGCTGGATGATGCCCCCCTTCATCACCGCAATGCGGTCCGCCAGGGTTAAGGCCTCGATCTGGTCATGGGTGACGTAGATCATGGTGTTCTTGAGGTTCTGGTGCAGGCGCTTCAGCTCCACCCGAAGCTCGGCCCGCAGCTTGGCATCCAGGTTCGACAAGGGCTCGTCGAACAGAAACACATCCACATCCCGCACCAGGGCACGGCCGATGGCAACGCGCTGGCGCTGGCCACCGGACAGCTGGGCCGGCTTGCGCTTGAGCAGCGGCTGGATCTGGAGGATTTCAGCAGCTCTTTCGATACGGCGGCTGATTTCGTCCTTGGGCATGCCTGCAATCTGCAGACCGAAGGAGAGGTTTTTCTCGACTGTCATCTGCGGATAGAGCGCATAGGACTGGAACACCATGCCGATGCCGCGGTCTTTCGGTTCTTCCCAGGTGACATTCTTGCCAGAGATGAAGATCTGGCCATCGGAAATGTCCAGCAGACCCGCGATGCAATTCAGCAGCGTGGACTTGCCGCAGCCGGACGGCCCGAGCAGCACGAGGAATTCGCCCTGGTCAATATCAAGGTTCAGCGTGCGCAGAACCTCGAGGGAGCCGAACTTCAGGGAGAGATCACGGACAGATACGCTTGTCATGGCTTTATCCCTTCACAGCGCCGGCCGCGATGCCGCGCACGAACAGTTTTCCGGAGACGAAATAGACACAGAGGGGAACCAGGCCGGTCAGGATCGTGGCCGCCATATTGACGTTGTATTCGATCACGCCCTGGGTCGAGTTGACGATGTTGTTGAGCTGGACGGTCATCGGGTAGAGGTCCGGCTTGGTGAAGATCACGCCGAAAAGGAAGTCGTTCCAGATGCCGGTCACCTGCAGAATGATGGCAACGACAAAGATCGGCAGGCTCATGGGCAGCATGATCCGGAAGTAGATCTGCCAGAACCCTGCCCCATCCACGCGGGCCGCCTTAAACAGTTCCTCGGGCATCGAGGCGAAGTAGTTGCGGAACAGAAGCGTCAGGATCGGCATGCCGAAGATCGTATGAACGATGATCAGACCGGTCAGGCTGCCATAGAGACCGACCTCCCGCAGAAGGATGACGATCGGATAGATCATCACCTGATAGGGGATGAAGGCGCCGACGATCAGGATCGTGAAGAACACCTCGCCGCCCTTGAATTTCCAATTGGCCAGCGCGTAGCCGTTCACCGAAGCGATGATGATCGACAGGATCACCGATGGCACCAGGATCTGAACCGAATTCAAGAAGCCCCGGGAGAGACCGTCGCAGTTGAGGCCCGTACAGGCCTCGCTCCAGGCCTTCACCCAGGGCGCGAAGGTAACCTCCACCGGCGGTGAAAAGATATTTCCCAGCCGGATCTCCGGCATGCCTTTCACGGACGTGATGACCATCACGTAGAGCGGCAGGAGGTAATAGAGCGCTGCGAGGATCAGAACCCCATAAAGAACGATGTTGCGCCTGGAGAGTTTCTTCTGCGGCTTGCTGCCACTCGGGCCAACGGCAACAGCTGATCCGGCATGCCGGGGAACTGCTGGATCTGTTTCAGCAGCGGAATACGTCAGGGGCTTGCCCTTCATGGTGACAGTGTCAGACACGGCGCGCCTTGCCTCCGAATTCGAGATAGGCCCAAGGCACGACGACAATGATGACCGACAGCAGCATCATGGTTGAGGCAGCAAAGCCCTGACCGAGGTTCTGCGACAGGAACATCGCGTCATAGACATATTTTGCGGGAACCTCCGAGGAGATGCCCGGCCCGCCGCCGGTCTGCGCGACAATCAGGTCATAGACCTTGATGATGCCGGAAGCGATCAGCACGACGGCCGTCACGAAGATGCCCCGCATCATCGGAATGACAATGTAGAGGTAGGTCTTCCACATCGGGATGCCGTCAACGCGGGCAGCTTTCCAGATGTCCTCATCGATACCGCGCAAGCCCGCGAGCATGAGGCACATGATCAAGCCCGTCTCGTGCCACAGGCCGGCGATCAGAACTCCGTAGATGACGATGTCGGGATTATAGAGCGGGTCGAAGGTGAAGCTCTCAAAGCCCATGCCGCGCACGACCGCCTGAATGCCGAAATCCGGATTGAGGATCCACTGCCAGGCAAGACCGGTCACGATGAAACTGAGAGCAAAAGGATAGAGAAAGATCGTCCGGAACGTATCTTCAAAGCGGATCTTCTGATCCAGCAGCGCCGCCAGCAAAAAACCCACAACCAGCGCAAAAACAAGTGAGAAAGCACCATATATGGCGAGGTTCTGAATGGAGATGAGCCACTTGGCACTTCCCCACAGACGCTCGTACTGGTCCAGGCCGACAAACTTTTCCCTGGGCAGAAGCTTGGAGTTGGTGAACGAGTAGACCACCGTCCACGCCGTTCCGCCGACAAAGACCACCAAGGCTGTTGCAATCATTGGGATTGCCGCAATCTTGGCACTGAGATTTCTATGCCACCTCGCGGGGCGCGCCGTTACCGCCATACTTTGATGAGCCTTCTTAACCCGGTTTCACAAACAAGGGTCCGCAAGCCCCCTTCCGGAAAAAGCGGAAACACCTTCGCCGGAAGGGGAACTTCCCGCCGCGCCCGGAAACACTGAGGGCGGCGGGAACGGGGCCCAGATGCGTCTTTGAACGGTCTTATTCCGCGTCAGCCACGATGGCCGCGAAGCGGGTCTGAACGTCCTTTGCCGAGATTGAAGGGTCGTTGAAGAACTCAACGAAGAGATCGTTGATCTGCTGAACGCTGTCCGCGGACATCATCTGATCGGGCGCCTGGATGATGTTGCCCTTTGCGAGGATATCGAGCCCCTTGCGCATGCAGTCGTTGGCAGCCGTCAGATCGACGTCACCGCGCACCGGCAGCGACCCTTTCTTCAGGTTGAAGGCCACCTGGGTCTCTGGAGACATCATCACATTGGCCAGAACACCCTGTGCCTCATTGATAGCTGCGTCATCGACCTTGGGGAAGTAGAAGGCGTCGCCACCGGTCTGTATCACCTCGTTCATGCCAAGACCCGGAAGACAGGTGTATTCCTTGCCTGCGGTCTGGCCGGCGATCTGGAATTCCCCTTGTGCCCAGTCCCCCATGATCTGACCGGCAGCCTTGCCGGTGATGACCATGCTGGTCGCATCGTTCCAGTTCTGGACATTGGACTTCTTGGACATGTCGCGGGCCTGAACTGCCGCTTCGAAAACCGGCGCCAGTGCGTCACTTGCGGCCAGTTCAGCGTCCTTGTCGCCATAGACCTTGTTGTAGGTGTCCGGACCGGCAACCGCGACCAGCAGAACCTGGAAGGCCAGTGAAGTCTGCCAGGGCTGCTGCCCCATGGCGAGCGGCACGATCCCAGCCTCTTCCAGCTTGGGAGCTGCGGCGGCAAACTCGTTCCAGTTCTTCGGAACTTCGAGACCGGCCTTCTTGAACACGTCATTGTTCAGCCACAGCCACTGCTGCGAGTGAATATTGATCGGCACGCAATAGATCTTGCCATCAAGCGTACAGCTGTCGAGCAGGCTCGGCGGGTTGACCACTTCTTTCCATTTTCCGGCCTCGGCAATGTCGGTCAGATCACGCATCAAGCCGGCTTCCACCAGCTCTTCAGCCTGACGGCCATGATTGAACTGCGTCGCCCCCATCGGGTCGCCGCCCGTAATGCGGGAAATCATGATCGGACGGGCAACGCCGCCGGATCCCGCAATGGCACCATCCACCCAGTGGTTGCCGGTTGCATCGAACGCCTTGGCCAATTCAGCCACAGCAGCAGCCTCACCGCCCGACGTCCACCAATGGGTAACTTCAAGATCGGTCGCCTGCGCGCTTACGCAAAACGGCATGGCTGCCGCGGTCATAAGGACAGTCAGAATGCTCTTCCGTGCCATTGCACTTCCTCCCAGTACTGCAACGTTATAGTTTGAGCCTAGCGACGTAATTTCAAAATTTCAATGCTCAAAATAAATCTGACTGTGCACCTGCGAAAACCACTCCTCACAGCCCATATCCTTCCAGAGAGACATCCTCCAAAACCCTTTATCTATAAAGAGTAAAGGCTTGTTTCACATACTCATTTCACCCTCTCGAATATATACCATTGCGAGCAATGGTCGCCTTAGCACGTGCAAAATAAAGAGGCGTCAGGCATCATTTCCGGCTGATTTACCCGCAGGGACTTGCCAAATAACTGTAACGTTTTAGTATTTAGGCAATGATCGCTTGCCGCTTTCGCGTGGCGCTGCCTCTTACCCTGAAACCGCCGCATTCTCGTCCGGCACCTTTTCCGCGGCACCGGGCCGCTTTAGAAAGCTGCAAAGACACCATGAAGCATTCCGGCGAGGACAGGCCCGTGAAAGACATACAAGCAGAAGGCCCGGGCGCTCCGGACGCCGCGCCGGAAACCGGCAAGCCGCAGGCTCAGCGCAAGATTGCCGGAGCAGGTGACCAGCGCCCGACCTTGAAGACAATTGCCTTCATGACCGGTCTCGGCATCACCACGGTTTCCAAGGCACTGAAGGACGCGCCGGACATCGGCGAGGCCACGAAGCAGCGGGTTAAGCTGGTGGCCAAACAGGTCGGCTACCGCCCTAACCGGGCCGGCGTGCGTCTGCGGACCGGACGGACCAACGTCATCAGTCTGATCCTGGATACGGAAGAGGAAATCATCGGCCTCACCAGCCAGATGATTCAGGGCATTTCGGAAACTCTGGCTGGCACGCCCTACCACCTTGTCCTGACGCCCTATACCAGACGTCAGGATCCCATGGATCCGGTGCGCTATGTGGTGGAAACCGGCTCTGCGGATGGGGTCATCCTGTCAACGACGAGGGCGGACGACCCGCGGGTCCGCTATCTCGATGAGCATGGCATGCCCTTCGCCACTCACGGGCGGACGCAGATGGGCATCACCCACGCCTTTCACGACTATGACAACGAGGCGTTTGCAGGCGATGCTGTGTCGCTTCTTGCCGGACTTGGACGCAAGCGCCTAGCCCTGATCGCCCCGCCTGCCGGTCTCACCTACACCCGCCATATGCAGGACGGGTTCCTGAACGGGTTGAACGATCACAGCCTTCACGCGGTGCCGCTGACCTCGGTCAGTCTTCAAAACAGCATTCAGGAAATCGCGGAAGCGATCCGCAAGCTCATGTCCGGGCCCAACCCGCCGGATGGCATTGTCGCGGGCAGCGCGGGGGCTGGCATCGGCGCGTGTTTTGGGGCGGAACAGGCAGGCCTCTGTCTTGGCCGCGAGCTGGACATTGTCTCAAAGCAGTCCTCTTTCGATCTGCTGACCTGGTTCCGGCCTGGACTGAATGTCATCACCGAAAACTTCCGCGAGGCGGGCAAAGACCTGGCCGCCAAAGTCCTCGCGCTGATCGAAGGCACGCCTGCCAAGGACCTGCAGACGGTCGTCTATTCAGGGCGGGCCATCGCCAGAACCCAATCGGATCATCTGCCCCAGCCGGCGCAGCCATCTCAAATACCATAGACCCCGCCAGCAGAACCTGGCGCACGAAAATGGGAGCGAAACCATATGAAAACCATGAAAGGGCCAGGTCTGTTTCTGGCTCAATTCGCTGGCGACACCGCGCCGTTCAATTCCCTTGAGGCCATTGCCGGATGGGCGGCGGATCTCGGCTACAAGGGCTTGCAGATCCCGACCTTTGACGCGCGCCTTTTCGACCTGGAAAAAGCCTCAAGCTCAAAAACTTACTGCGACGACCTGAAGGGGATTCTAGCCGACAGAGGGCTGGAGGTGACCGAGCTTTCCACCCACCTTCAGGGACAGCTTGTCGCCGTTCACCCGGCCTTCAACGACGCCTTTGACGCCTTTGCCCCCGAAGCCGTGCACGGCAATCCGGCGGCACGGACGGAATGGGCCATCGACCAGATGAAGAAGGCCGCCACCGCCAGCCGCCATCTCGGGCTGGATGTCAGCGTCAGCTTCCCCGGCGCTCTTGCGTGGCCCTATGTCTACCCATGGCCCCAGCGCCCGGCAGGACTGGTCGACACGGCCTTCAGTGAACTGGCGAAGCGCTGGAAGCCGATCCTCGACGTCTATGACGAGCAAGGCGTCGACGTTGCCTATGAGATCCATCCGGGGGAGGACGTCTTCGATGGCGCCACCTTCGAGATGTTCCTGGATGCCCTCGGTGGCCATGCCCGCTGCTGCATCAACTATGATCCGTCGCATTTCGTTCTGCAGCAGCTGGATTATCTCGCCTTCATCGATATCTATCACGAACGGATCAAGGCCTTCCACGTCAAGGACGCGGAGTTCAATCCGGATGGCCGCCAGGGCGTCTATTCAGGCTACCAGCCCTGGGTCAACCGCGCCGGACGGTTCCGCTCGCTTGGCGACGGTCAGGTCGACTTTGCCGGGATCTTCTCCAAACTTGCCGCCTATGACTATGACAGCTGGGCGGTGCTGGAATGGGAATGCGCGCTGAAACATCCGGAAGACGGGGCAGCGGAAGCGGTTCCCTTCATCAACGATCACATCATCCGCGTCACAGAGCATGCCTTTGACGATTTTGCAGGGGCTGCGGCAGACGACGCCAAGAACCGCCGCATGCTGGGCCTGAGCTGAAGGAGCTTTCAGATGAGCAATGACCTGAACGGCCCCGTCCGTCTCGGCATGGTGGGCGGTGGCCAGGGCGCTTTCATCGGTGCGGTTCACCGTATCGCTGCCCGGATCGACGGGGCCTATCAGCTTGTGGCCGGCGCCCTCTCCTCCGATCCAGACCGGGCCAAGGCGTCTGGCGCAGAGCTTGGGCTGGATCCGGAGCGCTGTTATGCCAGCTTCCAGGAGATGGCGGCGGCGGAAGCTGCCCGTGCGGACGGCATTGAAGCGGTCGCCATCGTCACGCCCAATCACATGCACGCCCCTGTCGCCAAAGCCTTTCTGGCGGCTGGCATTCACGTGATCTGCGACAAGCCGCTGACCTCTACTCTGGAAGCGGCGGAAGAGCTGGCGAAGGCTGTCGAAAACTCCGGCAAGCTTTTCGTTCTGACTCACAACTACTCCGGCTATCCCATGATCCGGCAAGCCCGGGAAATGGTGGCGGCGGGAACGCTCGGCACCCTGCGCCTGGTGCAGATGGAATATGCCCAGGACTGGCTGACGGAAGATCTGGAAGACACCGGCAACAAGCAGGCAGCCTGGCGCACAGATCCTTCCAAATCCGGCGCTGGCGGCTGTATCGGCGACATCGGCACCCATGCCTATCAGCTCGGCTGTTTCGTCTCAGGTCTGACGGCGGACACGGTTCTGGCGGATCTGACAAGCTTCGTTCCGGGCCGCCGGGTGGATGACAATGTCTCTGTCCTTCTGCGTTTCGACGGCGGGGCAAAGGGCATGCTCTGGGCCTCTCAGGTGGCGCCGGGCAATGAAAACACCCTCACCTTGCGCGTCTATGGCGACAAGGGCGGGCTGGAATGGCACCAGGAAAATCCGAACCAGCTCTGGTACACGCCCTTTGGTGAGCCGAAGCGCCTGCTGACACGGGGCGGTGCAGGCAGCACGCTTGCCGCCGAGCGGGTGACCCGCGTGCCGGCCGGGCACCCGGAAGGCTATCTGGAAGGCTTTGCGACCATCTACCGGGAGGCGGCTGATGCCATCCGCGCGGCCCGCAGCGGCAGGTCCGCTCCGGATGGTGTGACCTATCCCGGCATCGAAGACGGCCTCTCCGGCATGCGTTTTATCGCAGCCTGCATCCGCTCGTCCAATGAAGGCGGGGCCTGGACGCGGGTCCGCTAATGCCTGCTCCGGGCAAAGACGCGCTGCACCTTCTGTCCTGCGGGCGGAAGGTGCAGTAAGCTGTTTTCAGACCGGACTGAACCGGAGTGCCCGCTTCTGCGTATCCAGTGCGCACCGGCCGGAGATTGGGGACTTCCCCCAACAATCCGGCAAGACAGGACTGACACCATGCGCCTGAATCTCTCTTATCTCGTCGCCTGCCTCTCCTGGCTGATCGTGCCGCTTCTTCCGGCCACGGCAGCGGAAGGCCCGGATAAGTCCGCTTATGACTTTTCCTTTGAGACCGCCCATGGCGAGGCCATGCCCCTGTCCACCTACAAGGGCAAACTGCTTCTCGTGGTGAACACGGCAACGGAATGCGGCTTCAAAGAGCAGATCGGTGATCTGCAGACCCTCTGGGAGCAATACAAGGACAAGGGTCTTGTGGTGCTTGGTGTTCCCTCCAACGACTTCGGCGGCCAGGAGCCACGCTCCAACGAAGAGCTGGCAGGCTTTTGCGAGGTGCGGTTCGGCGCGAAATTCCCGATGACCGCGAAGGTTCACGTCAAGGGGGACGAGGCCCATCCGTTCTACCAATGGGCCGCCAGTCAGATGGGCATTGCCGCCCGCCCCTACTGGAACTTCCACAAGTACCTGGTTGGCCCCAACGGCCAGATCATCGCCTGGTTCGCGACGCCAACCAAGCCGACCTCCAGCACAGTGACCTCTGAAATCGAGGCAGCGCTCGCGACGCTTGCGGTCACGCAGTAACGCTCTTCAGACGGCTCAGGCCGCTGCCGCGCAATCCTTGCAGCGGCCGCGCAGTTCCACGGTGGTCTTGCTGGCGGTGAAGCCCTTGGCATCGGCCCAGGCTTTCAGCACGCGCATGGCTTCTTCCGGCGAAAACTCCTGCACACTTCCGCATTCTTCGCAGATGGCGAAAGCCGCACTTTCATGGGACACGCAGCCAGGATGGCGGCAGGCGACGAAAGCATTCAGGCTTTCCAGCCGGTGAACCATGCCGAACTCGACCAGCTTGTCGAGAGCCCGGTAGACCTGCAGAGGCGCACGGAAACCGTCTTCGCGCAGCTGATCCAGGATCGCATAGGCCGTCAACGGCCCTTCTGCCCCGTCCAGCGCACCAAAAACCAGAGCCTGGTTCTTGGTCAGCGTCGGCTGATCATGATCGTGGTGGGTATGCTCGTGGGCCGTCATGGATTGGTGCTCCGCTTGAAGTCCCGTTTTGCCAGAAGCCGCTCCCAGGGCGCAAGGCTGACGATGAAAATGCCCATGGCCGCGACGACAATCGACGGGCCGGAGGGCGAATCCCACTTAAGCGATCCGAACAAGCCGGCAACAACGGCAACACAGCCCAGTAGCGACGCAATGACCGCCATCATTTCCGGTCCCGAGGACAAGCGCCGGGCACTGGCTGCCGGAATGATCAGGAGCGCGGTGATCAGAAGCACCCCGACCACCTTCATGGCGATGGCAATGACACCGGCCAGAAGCAGTGTGAACACCAGATTGACCCGCTCCGGCTTGATGCCTTCGGCAGCCGCCAGATCCGGATTGACCGTTGCTGCAAACAAGGGCCGCCAGATCCAGGCCAGCAGGGCCAGAACAAGAACCCCGCCACCATAGATCAACAGCAGATCCTGCCGGTTGACCGCAAGGATATCGCCAAAGAGCAGCCCCAGAAGATCTATCCGCACCCAGGTCATGAAGGCCAGGCAGACCAGACCGATGGCAAGCGCCGAGTGGGACAAAAGACCCAGCAGCGCGTCGGATGACAGCGTGCCTTGGCGGCGCAAAAGCAGCAGCAGGACCGCCAGGGCGGAGCTGACGACGAAGACGGTCAGGGTCGTGTTTACCTGCATCAGCAGGGATAGCGCCACGCCCAGCAGAGCGCCGTGGGACAAGGTGTCGCCGAAATAGGCCATCCGCCGCCAGACAATGAAACAGCCGAGCGGCCCGGCCACAATGGCAACGCCAAGCCCAGCGAGAATGGCGCGGGTGAAGAAATCATCGAGCATCCGCTGTCTCCTTCACGGGTGCGCCTGACTGATCACGTGAGTGACCATGATGTGAGTGATCGTGGGAATGGCCTTGGCCGCAGCTCTCCCCATGAGCGTGGGAATGGCCTTGATCGAGGTGAGCGCAATGGTCATGCGCTTGATCGGCATGATCATGAGGCGCGTCGCAATGTTCGCCGGCGCAGTCTTCGCTCACTGTCCCATCGGCATGCCGCACCCGGCCATCCGGCAGATGAACATGATCATGATTGTGTTGATAGACCGCGATACCCGCACCGGCCCTGTGCCCGAAAAGCTCCAGAAATGCAGGGCTTTGTGACACAACCAAAGGCGTGCCGCGGCAACAGACATGGCCATTCAGGCAGATCACCTGATCGGTGGCTGCCATAACCAAATGCAGGTCATGTGAGATCATCAGGACACCACAGCCAATCTCCGTCCGCAGACGGGAAATCAGCTCGTAAATTGCGATTTCACCGGAATAGTCCACGCCCTGAACAGGCTCATCCAAAACCAGCAGGTCGGGCGAGACAGCGATTGCACGCGCAAGCAGAACCCGCTGCAACTCTCCGCCAGAAAGATGCCGCACCTCTGCCCGCATCAGATGAGCTGCTCCCGTGCGCTCCAGCGCGGCAAGGATCCGGGCATCCGGCAGCTTCACCGTCAGCGCCATGAAGCGGCGCACGGTCAAAGGCAGCGTCCAGTCCACCAGAAGCTTTTGCGGCACATATCCGACCTTGAGCCCTGGCTTGCGCTCGGCCTTGCCTTCACTCGGCTTCAGAATTCCCAGCGCCATCTTGGCAGAGGTCGACTTGCCCGAGCCATTGGGTCCGATCAGCGTGACAATCTCGCCGGGCGACACGGACAGATCCACACCGCGCACCAGCCAGCGCCCGCCGCTGGAAACCCCGGCCCGTTCCAGCCGCACCAAGGGCGCTTGCCGGTCCTGCCCGCTCAATGCGGGCTTCTCCATCGCATTCATAACAGCAACCTGTTCCCCGCCCAATAAGCCTGCCGCGCCGTGGCACTCCAGCAGCAGGCCGGACGGCCCGTTGCGGACACGTTATAGCATAACATTTCATTTGAAAACCGGCGAAGCTTTTGTCCACCGTTGGCCTCCCGGCGGATTTCTGCCTATGGCCAGACCGGCGCTCTTTCGCTACCTATGCAAGATCCTGGTTCAACCCCCTGGTCAATCTCAAGGACCGCCTGTCTCATGATCTTTCCCTGCATTCTCTCCGGCGGTATCGGCTCTAGGCTCTGGCCGCTTTCGCGCAAGGACCGGCCGAAACAGTTCCTGCCGATCTTTGACGGGGAAAGCCTGTTTCAGAAAACACTGAACCGGGTGGCTGGAGATGCCTTTGCCGACCCCATCGTCATCGGCAATCACGATCACCGCTTCCTCATCGGAGAACAGCTCGCGGAAGCTGGCCGCAGCGCCAGCGCCATCCTGCTGGAGCCCATGGGCCGCAACACCGCGGCCCCTGCCGCCATGGCGGCCCTGCTGGCGGCCGAACAGAACCCGGATGCGCTGGTGCTTCTGCTGCCCTCCGATCACATGATCGAGCGGGAAGACCAGTTCCTTGACGCGGTGTCCAATGCCGTTCCGGCAGCTGAAGCAGGCCGGATCGTCACCTTCGGCATCACCCCGCAAGAGCCGAATACCGGCTACGGCTATATCCGCCTGGACCAAGGCACCGGCCCGGTCCGTGATGTGGCCGCCTTCGTCGAGAAGCCGGACGCGGAGCGGGCGAAAGCCTTCCTGGCCGACGGCAATTATGTCTGGAACGCAGGCATCTTCCTCTATGCCGCCAAGACGATGATCGCGGCCTTTGAGGCCCATCAGCCGGATTTGATGGCCGACATCCGCGCGGCCCTTGAAACCCGCTCAGCCGATCTCGACTTCATCCGCATGGATCCCGAGGCATTTGCCCGCATCGGCAGCATCTCAATCGACTATGCGATCATGGAACGGGCCACCGGCATAGCCTGCGTGCCCATGGCGCCGGGCTGGGATGACCTTGGTTCCTGGTCCGCGATCTGGGGCGTCCTGGCGAAAGATGAAAACGGCAACAGCGGCCTTGGCGACACCCGTTTCCTCAATTCGGAAAACTGCCTTGCCTATGCGGACGAGGGTCTCGTTTCCGTTATCGGCCTTTCCGACGTGCTGGTGATCTCGACCCGCGACAGTGTTCTGGTCGCGCACAAGGACAAGGCGCAGGACGTCAAGAAGATCGTTGAAGCCCTTGAAAAGGAAGGCCGCCGCGAGGCCGATGCCCACCCGCGCAGCTACCGCCCCTGGGGCTGGACCGAACGGATCAATGCAGGTGACCGCTTCTCCGTTCAATCCATGATGATCAAGCCCGGCAAGGGGCTGACCCTGCAAAGCCACCTGCACCGGGCCGAACATTGGGTGGTGGTTTCCGGCACGGTGGAAGTCACGATTGACGGCAAGGCGGAGTATCTGACGGAAAACCAGTCCGCCTATGTGCCTCTGGGCGCCCGGCACAAGCTGTTCAACCCGGGCAAGATCCCCGTGCGGATGATCGAGGTCCAGTCCGGCACCTATCTGGACGAAGACGACATCCAGCGGCACGGGTGAATTGCTGCGGAGTTTTCACAGCAGCTTTCCCAATTCCACGCCGCCCCGGTCTTGCGCCGGAATCCACGCAGTTTCCCCTCGTCAAATCACGGCCTTTCCATGAGGTGAGCTTCCGGCATGGGTGCTATGGTCAAGCCATAGCAGGACGACAAAGCAGAGGTTCTCGTACAGACCGCAAGCGCCAGTGAAACCAAAAAGACCGGGCAATCGCCCGGCCTTTTCACGTTCTCTAACCTGCCCTGATCAAATGCCGCCGCCGCCAGAGACGATGGAGGGCGACAGGAGGTAGTTGTTATCGCGGAGGTACCGGATGACGTCCTCGGCGACGTCTTCCGGATCACGGCCAACGTTCTTCAGCACCAATTCCGGGTTTTCAGGGATCTCATAGGGGCTGTCGATGCCGGTGAAGTGCTTGATCTCGCCCGCTTCCGCCTTGGCGTAGAGGCCTTTCGGGTCGCGTTTCTTGCACTCCTCGATCGGCGTATCGACGAAGATCTCGATGAACTCGCCATCCTTCAGCAGATCGCGGGCCATCTGACGCTCGGCACGGAACGGCGAGATGAACGAGACCAGCGTGATCAGGCCGCTGTCCACGAAGAGGCGGGAGACTTCGCCCACCCGGCGGATGTTTTCCACCCGGTCCGCATCGGTGAAGCCGAGGTCCTTGTTGAGGCCATGGCGCACATTGTCGCCATCCAGCGTGTAGGTGCGGCGGCCCTCCAGATGCAGCTTCTTTTCCACGATCGAGGCAATGGTCGACTTGCCCGAGCCGGAAAGACCCGTGAACCACAGAACCGCCGGGCGCTGGCCGAGGCTTTCCGCACGGGCGGCCTTGTCCACATCGAGAGCCTGCCAATGGATGTTGGTTGCCCGGCGCAGGGCAAACCAGACCATGCCGGCGCCCACAGTGGCATTGGTCACCCTGTCGATCAGGATGAAGGAGCCGGTCGAGCGGTTCGCCTCATAAGGGTCGAAGGCAACCGGCGCAGACATGGCAAGATTGCAGAAGGCGATCTCGTTCAGCTCCAGCTGCTTGCCGGCCACATGCTCGAAGGTGTTGACGTTGATCTTGTGCTTGATCTCCGTGACCGCCGCCGTCACGGACCGGGTGCCGATCTTCATCAGATAGGACCGGCCCGGCAGCAGGGCGTCTTCCGCCATCCAGATCAGGTGAGCCGCCATCTGGTCCGCCACATCCGGACGGGCCGTGGCATCGGCCAGAAGATCGCCGCGGGAGATGTCGATCTCGTCTTCCAGCGTGAGGGTCACCGCTTCGCCCGCGCGCGCGGCGTCCGCCTCACCCACCGGGGTCAGGATCGAGGCGACCTTTGAGGTCTTGCCGGAGGCTGAGACAACCAGCTCGTCGCCCTTCTTCACCACACCGCCGGCAATCGTGCCGGAATAGCCGCGGAAGTCGAGGTTCGGGCGGTTCACCCACTGCACCGGAAAACGGAACGGCTGGTTCAGCTCATGCTCACCGATCTGCACCGTTTCCAGATGCTCCAGCAAGGTCGGGCCCTGATACCAGCCCATGTTCTCGCTGCGGCCCGTGACATTGTCGCCATAGCGGGCGGACATGGGGATCGCGACCAGGGTCTCGAAGTCGAAGCCGGAGGCGAACTGCTGGAAGGTTTCGCGGATCTCGTTGAAGCGCGCTTCGGAGAAGTCCGCCAGGTCGATCTTGTTCACCGCCAGAACCACGTGGCGGATGCCGAGCAGCGAGGCGATGAAGGCATGGCGGCGCGTCTGCACCATCAGGCCATGACGGGCATCGACCAGCAGCACGGCAAGATCCGCCGTGGAAGCGCCGGTGGCCATGTTGCGGGTGTACTGCTCGTGGCCCGGCGTGTCGGCAACGATGAACTTGCGCTTGTCGGTGGCAAAGAAGCGGTAGGCCACATCGATGGTGATGCCCTGCTCGCGCTCGGCCTCAAGACCATCCACCAGCAAGGCCAGGTCAATGTCCTCGCCTACGGTGCCGTGGCGGCGCGAATCTTTCTCCAGAGCGGCCAGCTGGTCCTCAAAGATCAGTTTGGTGTCATAGAGCAGACGGCCAATCAGGGTCGACTTGCCGTCATCCACGGAGCCGCAAGTCAGGAAGCGGAGCTGGTCCTTTTCTTCCTGGGCCAGGATGTACTCGGTCACGGCCTCTTCGGAGGCCGTGGCAAGGGCGTTGGTTTCCAGGGAAGACATCAGAAATACCCCTCGCGCTTCTTCTTTTCCATGGAGGCGCTGTCATCGTGGTCAATCAGGCGGCCTGAGCGCTCGGAGGTGCGGGCAATCAGCATCTCCTTGACGATGGCCGGCAGCGTGTCCGCATCCGACTCGATCGCCCCCGTCAGCGGGTAGCAGCCAAGGGTGCGGAACCGCACCATCTTCTCTTCGATCTGTTCACCCGGCTGGACCGGCATGCGCTCGTCATCCACCATGATCAGCATGCCGTCCCGGTCGACGACCGGACGCCTCGCGGCAAAATACAGCGGCACCATCGGGATATTCTCCGTCAGGATGTACTGCCAGATGTCCAGCTCGGTCCAGTTGGACAGCGGGAAGGCGCGGATGCTTTCGCCCTTGGCCACCCGGGCGTTGTAGAGGTTCCACAGTTCCGGACGCTGGTTCTTCGGGTCCCAGCCGTGGCTGGAATTGCGGAAGGAGAAGACACGCTCCTTGGCGCGCGACTTCTCCTCATCGCGGCGCGCACCGCCGAAGGCCGCATCGAAGCCATACTTGTTCAGCGCCTGCTTCAGCGCTTCGGTCTTCATGATGTGCGTGTGCACGGAAGAGCCATGGGAGAACGGGCCGATACCCTGTTCGATCCCGTCCGGATTGGTATAGACGAGAAGGTCCAGACCGAGCCGCTTGGCGGTCGCATCCCGGAACTCGATCATCTCCCGGAACTTCCAGGTCGTGTCCACATGAAGCAAGGGAAACGGCGGCTTCGACGGCGCAAAGGCCTTCATCGCCAGATGCAGCATCACGCTGGAATCCTTGCCGATCGAATAGAGCATCACCGGACTGCGGAACTCCGCCGCAACTTCCCTGATTATATGGATGCTCTCCGCCTCAAGACGACGCAAATTGCTCAATCGCTCCGCCGAAAGACCCGGCACACTCATATCCATAGGGCTAAACCTCACGTCTTCCCTGAACCGGCAGATACCGGCATTCCTGCGACTGGCATGGGCCCGCCCTCTCAGGGAACCAACTGCCAGCGCAAGGCAATTCTGATCTTGCCGCGCACCCTACCCTGATTAAGACAGGCCTGAAACAAACGGCTTTTTCCTGCAGCGGGAAAGACGGGTTTTTTTGTCTCTTTTTTGGCAATGAGGCGAAAGCGGCGTTCGGAGGGGGGGCTTCCAAGGCTCACCTTCACTTGTAAATTTCGCTACAATCAGCTATCTATTTCCTCATAAGGATACCAGATCGACTGTGAGGGTCCTTCCGCTGCTTAGGCAGTCCAACCGGGATGGTGGATAAAGCGAAAGCTGAAGAGAGTGTCGAGATTGCCAAGGGGCCACTCGAAAGAGTTGGCCCCTTTGGTTGTTTTATCCCTAGCGAAACCTCAGTTTTCCGCCTTTTAAGGCAGCATCAATTGCCGCCGCGACTCTGACTTTCATACCCTTGCTTGGCTGATACGCGTGGTATGCGCTCTCCACTCTCATGACCAAGCTATGCCTGTTTCCGCCTATCTTGCCGCGGTCCTTTTGCAACGTGAAAAACGCTGTATAGGCAACGCCGCCGACCAGAGCCGTTGCATTGTAGACGCCATAATTCCGATCAGAAGGCGTCCAGTAAAGCCGATGATCTGGCAGATGAGCCAGGAATGAAGGAAGGCACATTGATTCACGAAACCGGACCGGGTCGAATACGCGCGGTCTAGCGCCATCCATAATCAGCATCACTTCATTGGAATGAATTTCTGGATTATGACTCTCGCTCCAACAGTGGGACCAGTAAACTACCTTGATTCCGATTACATCCCCGCGTGGCAACTTAAAACTGATCACATGCGGAGATAAATGAGGAACGTGGATGACATGATCCTCAATAAGCTTGAACAGAACCGGGACGCCGTCTGCCCCTATTAGACTTCCATCAGAACAAATTTCGTATCGGGGCGAAACCAAGGTCAGTTTTTCCTCACCGCGGCAATGTCTCAATCGCAAATATGATCAGCTTTTATCCATTAAAGCGTGATCATCAATTTCAATAGCGCCTTTTCAATCTTTGATTGCACAAACCAATTACCCAACGCAGCAGCTCAAGGCCTCAGCGCCTGGGCCTCTGCTGCCGCGCGAAGGGCGTTTTGCAGCATCAGGAGGGCGGGTGTCGGGGCTGTATCGGCACGGGTAGTGAGACCCACAGGACCGGTGGTTCCGGCGGTTTCCAGTGGCAGCTCCACCAGAGCCCCCTCGGCCACATCGCGCGCCACAACGCCGCTGGAGATGATCCAGACCGCGTCCGTATCCAGCGTGTAGCTGCGGCCAAAGGTGTTGGAGATGGTTTCGACCCGGTTGGGAACCCGCGTCACCCCATGAGCAATCAACAACCGCTCCACATAGGGCCGGATGATGGCTTCGCGCGTGGGATAGAGCACCGGATATTCCACGATACGGCTGAGGTCGTGGCTTTGTTCGGTCAGAAGCGGATGGCCCTTGCGCACCACCAGCGACACGCTTTCGGAATAAAGATGCGCGAAAGACAGCCCCGCCATCTGTTCGGGATCGGCAAGGCGGCCAACTACCAGATCCAGATCACCCTGGCGCAGGCGTGACAGCAGAAAGGTGTTCGGACCGGTTTCCAGAACCAGCGTGGTTTCCATCTCCTGGGCCTGAAAGCGCTGCACAGCGTCCGGGACGATCCGGGCGGCAACCGACGGCAGAACACCGACATTCAAATAGGAATCGCCGGACATGCGGGCCTGGGCGACACTGTCGAGCCCCTGCTTGAGAGCCGCAAGGCTGGCGCCCGCGTAATGAAGAAAGACGTCCCCATACTGGGTCAGCGCCACGCCCTTGCGGCTGCGGTCAAAGAGCCGCACTTCCAGAATGTCCTCCAGCTCCCTTAGCGTCTTGGAGACGGCGGGCTGGGTGATCGCCAAAGCATCGGCGGCCTTGACCAGACTGCGCCGCCGCGCGACTTCCAGAAAGCACTGGATGTGGCGGTATTTCACCCGGGCATCGATCATATGCATTCCATCCAGTTATATTACAGGCTCATTTTCTCATTTTACATAACCTTACAAACAGGCAACACTCAACCGCAATCAATGAGGGAGGAAGTTGCAGATGCATATGATCGAGGCGAATGGCGTCACGCTGCACACTGCGGACACGGGCGAAACCGGTTTGCCGGTGATCGTCTTTGCCAATTCGCTCGGCACGGATTTCCGCTCCTGGGACCGGGTGGCAGAGCGCCTCGCTGGTCGCTTTCGGATGATCCGCTATGACAAGCGCGGCCACGGCCTCAGCTCTGCACCGGATGCACCTTACAAGATGGCGGATCATGTAAATGATCTTGCTGCGCTGCTGGACCAGCTGAACACCGGCCCGGCGATCGTTGTTGGCCTGTCCGTCGGCGGCCAGATTGCGCAGGGCCTTGCCATTTCCCGCCCCGACCTCGTGCGCGCCCTTGTCCTGTGCGACACGGCCGCCAAAATCGGCACCGCTGAGATGTGGCAGACCCGCATGAATACCATCGAGACCGGCGGCATCGCCGCGCTGGCAGAGCCCATTCTGGAGCGCTGGTTCTCGGCGGAGTTCCGCTCCAGCCGTCCTGCAGAGCTTGCAGGCTGGCGCGCGATGCTGACCCGCACCCCTGTTCAGGGGTATCTGGGCACTTGCGCGGCCATCCGCGACACCGATTTCACGGAAGAGACCGCCAAGCTCACCCTCCCCGTTTTGGCCCTTTGCGGTACGGAAGATGGCGCAACGCCGCCGGAACTGGTGGAAGCAACGGCCAAACTCATCAAGGGCGCCCGCTATGTGCCAATCCAAGGCGCGGGCCACCTTCCCTGCATTGAGGCCCCGGACGCGCTTGTCCAGGCCCTGACCGACTTCCTTAAGGAGAATGCTCTTGTCTAAACGCGCCCCGGGGTCCCGTTACGAGGACGGCATGGCAACCCGCCGCCAGGTTCTGGGCAATGCCCACGTGGACCGGGCCAATGCCAACATGACCCCGTTCGACACCGACTTCCAGACCATGATCGTGGAAAGCGCCTGGGGCACAGTCTGGGCCGACGACGCCCTCACCCGCCGGGAACGTTCCATGGTCACCATCGCGCTTCTTGCGGCCCTCGGCCATCATGAGGAACTGGCGATGCATATTCGCGCCACGGCCAATACGGGTGCCAGCGCAGAAGACATTAAGGAAGTCCTGATGCACGTCGCCATTTATGGCGGCGTTCCGGCCGCCAACACGGCATTCAAGATCGCCAAGGAAACCCTGGCGGGAATGGAAAAATAAGCGTTATCTGAACGCAAAACTGCTCTTGGAGGGGCATGGAAAGGATGCCGGAGACGGTGAACGGCATCCAGATACCGGGAGAGAACCCAAATGACGATCGAACGACCCAACCGGCCCGCCATGGTCCGCAAGCCGGGTGAATATTTCCAGCGCGACCGGGACATTCATCCGCCCGCATTTACTCCGGGCTACAAGACCTCTGTGACACGCTCGCCGCAGAAGGCGCTGCTCTCTCTGGAGCAGTCCTTGTCAGAAATGACCGGCCCGGTCTTTAACCACAACGCCATTGGTGAGTTGGATCACGACATGATCCTCAACTATGCCAAGGACGGTGAGCCGATCGGCCAGCGCATCATCGTGCATGGGCGCGTCATGGACGAGAGCGGCAAGGGCATTCCAAACACGCTGGTAGAAGCCTGGCAGGCGAACGCCGGTGGCCGCTACCGGCACAAGAAGGACACGTATCTGGCGCCGATCGATCCCAACTTCGGCGGCTGCGGCCGCTGCCTGACGGACGAGGAAGGCTATTATTACTTCCGGACCATCAAGCCGGGCCCCTATCCCTGGCGCAACTACATCAACAGCTGGCGCCCGGCCCATATTCACCTGTCGATCTTCGGCCCGTCCTTCAGCCAGCGCCTGATCACCCAGATGTATTTCGAGGGCGATCCCTTGATCGATATCTGCCCGATCGTGAAGACCATTCCGGATGAGGAAGCCATCAAGCGCCTGATCGCGCCGATGGATCTCAATGCCAGCGTGCCTCTCGACTGCCGCGCCTACAAATTCGACATCGTCCTGCGCGGCCGCCGCTCGACCCTGTTTGAAAACCGCCTGGAAGGAAACTGAGCCATGGTGCAGCCGCTGACCTATTTCAAGGAAACGCCCAGCCAGACCGCAGGCCCCTATGTGCACATCGGCCTTGCCCCGGCCTATGCCGGCTTCGACATTTTCGAGAACAATTTCTCCAACGTCGTTGCAGGTCCGAACACCAAGGGCGAGCGCATCAAGGTGAAAGGCCGTGTGATTGACGGCACAGGCACCCCAGTCCGCGATGTCATGCTGGAAAGCTGGCAAGCCAATTCGGAAGGCAAGTACAACCACCCGGAAGACAGCCAGGACAAGGCCGTAGAAGAAGACTTCCTCGGCTGGGGCCGGATCTGCTCGGACTTCGACACTGGCGTCTACACCATCGACACCATCAAGCCGGGTCCCGTGCCGGGCCGCAACGGCGCCATCCAAGCTCCCCACATCAGCCTCTGGATCGTTGCTCGCGGCATCAACATCGGCCTTCAGACCCGCGTTTACTTCTCCGATGAAGTCGCCGCCAACGCGAAAGACCCGGTTCTGAATTTTGTGGAGCAGGAAGAGCGCCGCCAAACCCTGATCGCACAGCGCTCCGAGGAAAACGGCGAAGTGATCTACACTTTCGACATCTACCTCCAGGGCGAACAGGAAACGGTCTTCTTCGACGTGTGAGGGCATTCTTCCGTTGTGAGGAAAGCCCTTCCTTCAGACCCGTGCCATTGGTGCGGGTCTGAGGTTGATGACAAACCTCTCAACTCGTCATCCCGGACGCAGCGAAGTGGAGATCCGGGACCGGTGAGTCGAGGTATTTCGGTATGCAACTCTCTGAAACCGATAGTCTTTTGGCTCACCGGTCCCGGCTCGCGCTCCGCTGCATATGGGATGACTATCTCAGAGTTTTTACCTTTGTCAGCAGTCTGAGACCCGCGCCTTCGGTGCGGGTCTTGAACTTCGGAGCGCAAGGAAACACCGGTGTTTGGCACCACCTCTCCTCCGTCATGCCATGGCTCGACCATGGCATCCATGCCGTGACCCTTCCGGAAATGCACCACTCCGGCATGAGGAGACGGAACGGCATGGATCCTCGGGTCAAGCCCGAGGATGACGACCGTGGGTGGGGCAAAGTGCCCTTTCAAAGCAACCTCACTGACGCGGTGCGGGGCCTGGAAGAAAGGAAACACCGGAGTCTGGCACCACCTCTCCTCCGTCATGCCATGGCTCGACCATGGCATTCATACCGTGCCCCTTCCCGGAAATGCACCACTTCGGCATGAAGAGACGGAACGGCATGGATCCCCGGTTCAAACCCGAGGATGACGACCGTGGGTGGGTGGACGCCTTCTCATTTGCGCGGAAGACCTGCGTCTGCCGCGCCGGGTTCCCAAACAGGAAACAAACACACGGCACGGTCCCCTTTGTTCTTGCGTCAGAGCAAACCCTGATTGCCTCCTTCGTGCTAAAAGAACTTCCATTCGGAACTGCCCCTCACTTGCCTGCGCAAAACCAAAGAGGTCCCAAATGAGCCTGACCGCTATCGACAGCCAGATCACCGCACCGCTTCTGACAGATCCGGCAACCGCAGCCCTGTTTCAGGATGCTGCGGTGATCCATTCCATGCTGGAAGTGGAAGGGGCACTGGCCTTGGCGGAGGCCGATTGCGGTCTCATTCCGGAAGAGGCCGGTACCGCGATCTGGGCGGCCTCGGCCAAGACCACGATTGAACCAGCAGCTCTGGCCGCAGGAACCACGAAGGACGGCGTTCCCGTGCCAGCGCTCGTGGCCGCCCTGCGCAAGGCGGTTGGCGACCCTCATGGCCAGTTTGTCCATTGGGGCGCGACCAGCCAGGACATTGCCGACACCGGCCTGGTGCTACGCCTGCGCAAAGCGCTGGATCTTCATGAAGCGGGCCTTAGAAAGTTGGCGAGCAGCCTTGCCGGACTGGCGGAAGCCCACCGCCAGACACCGCTCGCCGCCCGCACCCGCATGCAGCAGGCAACCCCGACCAGCTTCGGCCTGAAGGCCGCCGTCTGGCTCTGCGCCGTGCTGCGCCATCTCGACCGGCTGCCCGCGATCCGCGAGCGGCTGCTGGTGCTGTCATTCGGCGGGGCTTCCGGCAATCTGGCAGCCCTTGGAGGCAAGGCCATGGATGTGGAAGCCGCCCTCGCCCGCCGCTTGAAGCTGGCAAGCGCAACCGCGCCCTGGCACACGGTGCGAGACAGCCTGATTGATTACGCCAACTGGCTGGCGCTGGTGACCGGAACCCTCGGCAAGATCGGCACCGATATCATCCTGCTCGCCCAGAACGAGGTGGCAGAAGTCCGTCCCGGCAGCGGTGGCGGCTCCTCCACCATGCCCAACAAGGTCAACCCGGTGGCTGCCGAGCTGCTGGTTGCCCTTGCCCGCCAGAATGCGACGCTTATTTCCAGCATGCATCAGGCGTCCCTTCAGGATCATGAGCGCAGCGGCGCGGCCTGGACGCTGGAATGGTTGACCCTTCCGCAAATGGTCATCGGAACCGGAGCCGCCCTCGCTCATGGCGCTGCCATGATCTCCGAGCTCACTGTCAACGCGGACCAGATGCGCGCAAATATCGATGCCTCCAACGGGTTGCTGCTGGCGGAAGCTGCCAGCTTCGCCCTTGCCGAACAGATGCCCCGGCCCGAGGCCCAGGCCCTGGTGAAGGAGGCCTGCAAGACCGCTGTCTCGGAAAAGCGGCACCTGTTTGATGTTCTATCGGAGACAACCGGCACGAGTGTCGACTGGGAAGCTCTAAAAGATCCCGCCCGTCACATGGGCGCAAGCGACGCCATGATCGACCGGGTTCTTGAATCCTATCAGCATTTTAAGGGCTGATGTTGAGAGAGTGAGTCTTCGGGTTGAGAGGTTGAGTCAGGTGCTTGAGGCTCTGATTCAATCTCTTTCCAGTTTGATTCAATAAGCCTTCCCCTCTCCCCCTCATGGTGAGGAGGCGCTCCAGCGCTGTCTCGAACCATGGGCGGCAGACGCAATGGGGGGCGGCACTCAATTCATCCTTCGAGACAGGCATCTAGCCTCAGGCCGCTAACGAACCCAAGGCTGCGGGAGTTTCCTCCGCGCTGTCCCGGCCTTGAGCCGGGACCACATCAAAAGCCAATTATTTTCAACATAATGTTCGGATGAGAGATCCCGGATCTCCGCTTCGCTTCGTCCGGGAAGGCGCGGTGGAGAGGTCTGTCTTTACCCTCAGGCCTTGCTTCGGGTGAGGCTCAGAAATTGGATGCATGCGGCTTCCTCCTCCAGTATCCAAAAAGTCCAACAGAACAAGCAGTTCATCCATTCAGGCCGGACTGTGGCTCTTCTAAAATCCAGTCAACCATTGGATTTTGGAGGAGCTATCCATGCGTACTCAAGTCGCCATCATTGGCGCGGGCCCGTCCGGGCTGCTGCTGTCCCAGCTTTTGCATCTCAAGGGCATCGACTGTTTCGTGCTGGAGCAACGGTCTCCCGAGTACGTGCTGTCGCGCATCCGGGCCGGGGTTCTGGAACAAGGCATGGTCAACATGCTGGAACAGGCTGGTGTTGCCGAACGCATGCACAAGGAAGGCCTGCCCCACGACGGCTTTGCGATCAGCGTCGGCGATACCCGGCTGCGCATCGACCTGAAGGGCCTGACCGGCGGCAGCAACGTTATGGTCTATGGCCAGACGGAAGTGACCCGCGATCTGATGGATGCCCATACGGCGCGCGGCGCTCAGGTCATCTATGAGGCAGCCGATGTTCAGCCCCATGACTTTGACACCGCCTCGCCGCGCGTGACCTATCAAAAAGATGGCGTCACCCACGAGATCGCCTGCGACTTCATTTGCGGCTGCGATGGCTATCACGGTGTCTCCCGCGCATCCGTCCCTAAGAGCGCCATTACGGAATTTGAAAAAATCTATCCCTTCGGCTGGCTGGGTATCCTGTCCTATGTGAAGCCCTGCGATCACGAGCTGATCTATTCCAACCACGCCCGGGGCTTTGCGCTGGCCTCCATGCGCTCCAACACGCTCAGCCGCTACTACATTCAGGTGCCGTTGAGCGACAAGGCGGAAAACTGGTCGGATGAAGCGATCTGGGACGAGCTTAAGATCCGTCTTGGCGAGGAAGCCGCCGCGAATATGGAAACCGGTCCGTCGATCGAAAAATCCATCGCCCCGCTGCGCAGCTTCGTGGCTGAGCCGCTGCGTTTCGGGCGTTTGATGCTTGCCGGCGATGCCGGGCACATCGTTCCCCCAACTGGCGCGAAGGGTCTTAATCTGGCCGCCTCGGACATCCACTATCTGTCAGAGGCCCTGGTCGAGTATTACGGTGAAAAATCAAACGCCGGGATCGACAATTATTCCCAAAAGGCCCTCGCCCGGATCTGGAAGGCGGAGCGGTTCTCCTGGTGGATGACGTCCCTGCTGCATCAATTCCCGGAGCTCGGCGCGTTCAACGCCCGCATGCAGCTGGCGGATATGGACTATCTGGCTCATTCCAAGGCCGCACAGATCAGTCTTGCCGAGAACTACGTCGGCCTGCCGTTCTGACCGGAACGCACTCTGTGAAAAGATCTCCCGGAGCGGGTCAAGCCCTCCGGGAAACCTTGTCGAGTTCCTGGCTGATTTTCTCGAACATCATCTTCGGCATCGCCACCGTGTTGACGAACAGCCGCACAACAGCCTTCGGCGAGTAATGAAACTCGCGGCTGACTTTCCTGGAAATGCGCTGCGCATCTGCAACGATCAGCTGGCCGTCATGGGCAAGCCGCGCGACGCCTTTGGTGGCAGCTTCCGTGTGCAAGCCCACCATGAGGGAAAAGCCGAGAGCAAATGCGGCAAACACATAAACGCTGAAATATCTGGAACTGAGTCTCACTGGCCAAACCTGACTTCGTTAACAAATCCTTAACCTATCAGAAGTGGTAGCCGCAGAAACAACAGGACACAAGACCTGCACCCCTGAAGTTGCAAATCGATTACAATTTTAGTTAATTTCCAGAGATCGATCCGGACCGGGAGATTGGCCTTTGACGCCTTCTCCATCCGCAATTCTCAGATGCCTGGCGTCAGCCTTGGCGGGCGCGGAAATCAGCTGGAGATTCGCCCGTCTCTTTCCTGAAGAGCCTTGAAAAATATGCCGGATCCTCATAGCCGAGATCATAGGCAATCTGGCTGATACCCAGGCCTGAGAAGGCCAGCAGCCTCTTGGCCTCAATGACCACCCGGTCGCGGATGGACTGGGCTGCCGTGCGGTCGGTAAACAACCGGCAATAGCGGTTGAGCCGCGCAACGGTGAGCCCCATTTCCCCGGCGTAAAACTCAGGGCTGCGCTCGCTCCGGAAGTGTTCCTCTACCAAAGCGCGAAACTTGAAGAGGGAAAAGCCCGGCGTCCGGTCGGTCTTGCCCCCGTCTCCGCTTTGGGAAAAGAGCACCATCAGCACGAGAGCAAGCAGAGGCCTGAAAACATCCCTGCGGCGCTCACCGCCGTCGAATTCCGTGGCCATCTCGGCAAGATAGAAATCGAGCCTGCGGCGGTCCTCCGGCCCGGCAGCAAAGAGGCTGGTTGCCCCTGCCTGCATGGCCCGCCGCTCGGCCAGACTGCGCTTGCTGTCATCCCCGCCGAGATAGTCCCCGGTAAAAGACAGGACATGGCCTTCCGTATCCGGCGTGAAGGTCCAGCCATGCACACTGCCAGCCGGATTGAAGACAGCCGTTCCCGGAGGAACTTCCCGCTCGCCCGCGTCGTCGATCAGACGGCCCATCCCCTTGGTGATCATCAGCACCTGGTGAAGATGCGCGTGAGAATGGGGCTCCAGTGACCAGCCCAGCGGCTTGGAACGGGCGCGGATGGTCTCGATGTGGAAGAAGTCGAAATCCTCGACGTCTCCCCCATCGCCATAAAGATGGTACCGCGGGATAGGCGTGCTGCCGGTCATGACCGCTTTCCCATACTCATCGGACCGCCAGTTTATCCCCGTGCGTGATGGGCATGCCAGTGCCAGGCAATGTCGATCCGGCGGGGCATCCAGACCTTTTCATGGGAAGCCACATAGTCCAGGAACCGGGCGAGCGAGGCGGCGCGGCCCGGACGGCCGACCAGGCGGCAATGCAGCCCGACATTCAGCATCTTGGGGCTTCCGGCCTCGCCTTCGGCATAAAGAACGTCGAAGGCATCCTTCAGATAGGCGAAGAACTGGTCTCCGGAGTTGAAGCCCTGGGCTGCCGCAAAGCGCATGTCGTTGCTGTCGAGCGTATAGGGAATGACAAGATGATCGCCCCGCGGGCCGTCGATCCAGTAAGGCAGGTCATCCGCATAGCTGTCCGAAGAATAGAGAAAATCCCCCTCCTCCATCACCAGCTTCTGGGTGTTCATGGAGCAGCGCCCCGTGTACCAGCCAAGCGGGCGGGAACCGGTCACTTCCTCATGAAGGCGGATCGCCTCGCGGATCTGCGCGCGCTCCTCGTCCTCAGGCATATCCGCATGCTCGACCCACTTGAGGCCATGTGAAGCGATTTCCCAGTCAGCTTCCTTCATCGCGGCGACCACGTCCGGATTGCGGGCAAGGGCCGAGGCGACACCATAGACGGACACCGGAATGTTGCGGCCGGTAAACATGCGCCACAGACGCCAGAACCCGGCACGCGAGCCGTATTCGTAAATCGATTCCATGTTCCAGTGCCGCTTTCCCGGCCAGGGCTGGGCGCCGACGATCTCGGACAGGAACGCTTCGGAGGCAGCATCACCGTGAAGGATGTTGTTTTCGCCGCCTTCTTCATAATTGATCACGAATTGCACGGCGACATTCGCTCCACCCGGCCATTGCGGGTCGGGAGCGTTGCGGCCATAGCCGATCATGTCGCGGGGGTAGGAAGCGGTCATCTCACTCAGATCCTTGTGAAAATCGATTCAGATGAGAAAAGCCGATGCCTGCCGCAGTTGCAAGGCTACAATCCAGGCACTGGAAACCAGCCTTGGTAGAAATGCTGATTGCATCAAATTTTAGAGGCAGAGTTACCGCGACCTTAGGTGTGCCCCCGTATAACCAAGGACGAAACAACACAGGAGTTCATGATGAAACTGTCGTCAGCAGGGCTGATCTGCATGCTTACGGCGGCAGCCATGACGATGTTCATGGATGCCGGCGACAGAGGCCCCCACGCTTCGAATCATGGTGCTTTCGCGCAATCCGCTCAGAGGTAATTCCGGGACGCCCGCCTTACCGGCGCGGATAGGCCCTTGCCGCAACGCGGACCGGGATCAGCTCACCAGAGGGCTGCCGGCGCCCGCCGCGCCCGTCAGTCTCCGGCCCGAGCATCATGATCGCAGTTCCTATGACCGCAGACGTCAGCGTGATCATCATACCGCAGGCCAGGAGCACGACCGGCAGAACCGGGTTCTGGGCATTTGCGACCAGTATACGCAGATGTCCGATATCCGCCGCAAAGATGCCTCCGACGAGCAGAATGGAAACCCCGGCGCCGATCACGCCATTGGTCACGAGAAGCCGGAAAAACGGATTGCGCGGCAGAAATCTGCAGGCCAGGCTGGAGCGGTTTGAACGGGACATGACGTGCACTCCTTTATATTCTGCCCGGCGCAGCGTTCGAAATCTCATCTGAACCGG
This sequence comes from Roseibium litorale, assembly GCF_014842915.1. Lineage (GTDB taxonomy): Bacteria > Pseudomonadota > Alphaproteobacteria > Rhizobiales > Stappiaceae > Roseibium > Roseibium litorale. The sequence continues at coordinate 98,061 of NZ_JACYXI010000009.1, forward strand.
ACAGCACTCTTTCTCTCATTTAAGGCTCAAAACTTCTGCTCCGCAATATGTTGAAATGCGGCATTTGAATCACCACTTTGTGAAAGGTTTTCAGGGCAGTACAGCGCGCCGGTAACAATCAGAAATATATATTGAGCCGATATATGCCATTCAGATATAGTGCACCCGGTTTTCCATAGGCCCTTCCCAAGCGGGCCTTCGGAAAACCGGTCGTTTTTGATGGTGGAACAGGATTCTGCTGTGATGGGAGCCATTTGATGAGTGTCCGCAGCCTATGTTTGGCAATCCTGAATTTTAGCGATGCAACGGGCTACGAGATCCGCAAGGAGACAACCAGTGGCAGTTTCAGCTACTTCGGAGACGCCAGTTTTGGCGCCATCTACCCGGCACTTTCCCGGCTGGAAGCGGAGGGCCGGGTAACAGTCCGGGAGGAAAGCCAGCACGGCAAACCCACCCGCAAAGTCTACTCGATCACGGAAGCGGGCCGGCTTGAACTGGTCGAGGCCCTTCTGGAGCCTCCGGCGCACGACACATTCAAGTCCCCTTTCCTGCTTCTGGCCCTGCATGCGGAACTGGTCGGCCCCAGGGTGCTGGAAAAGGCCATCGAGACGCGGCGCAAGCATCTTCAAGACGAGCTCGACCTGCTGCGCTCAATACCGCAGGACGCCGAACCCGGAGCCAGCAACTGGGTCCGGGACTACGGTATCCAATGCAAGACCTTCGCGCTTGGCTATCTGGATGCCAACGCAGCCGAACTGATCGAACTGGCCGGCAGAAAACACGCTCTCAGCCCCCGCCAGCGGCGGGACGCCCTTTTTTCGAACGCAGCCGAATAGGCGCGGAAACCGGTTTCCGGAGTTACCAATGGCTTTGAAGTTCTCCTATCTGCTGTCCTTCGGACTTGCCGCAGGAATTGGCATGTGGATGTATACCGGCACCATCGTCAAAGGCGGCCAGGGCGACACTGCTGGCGCGACGCCTCCCCCGTCCGAACGGACGAGCGCTGCCAACGCCAATCTTTTCCGGGTGCAGGTTGTAAACCTGAAGGCTCAGGACCGGGAAGCCGTGCTTGAAGTGCGCGGGCGGACCCAGGCGAATGCACGGGTTCAAGTGCGCTCAGAGACAGCCGCCCGCGTGATCAGCCGCCCGGCACAAGAAGGGGCGAAGATCTCCAAGGGCGATGCGCTGTGCGAGCTGGACAAGGGGACCCGCCGCGCCGGCCTGCTGGAAGCCAAGGCCAATCTCGATCAGGCCCAGCTGGACTTCAACGCCGCCCAGAAACTGTCCAGCAAGGGCTTCACGGCCCAGAACCAGCTGGCAGCCTCCCAGGCTGCCCTCGATGCGGCCAAGGCCCGGCTGGAAGAAGCCGAACTGGAACTTGACCACACCCTGGTCCGGGCTCCTATTGATGGGATCATCGAAAGCCCCATGGCGGAGGTTGGGGCCCGTCTGAATACTGGCGATGTTTGCGCAACCGTCGTGAATACGGATCCGATGAAGGCAATCGGCCAGGTTTCCGAGCTGAATGTGGGGGATATCACGCCCGGCATGCCTGCCAAGGTGGACTTGGTAACGGGCCAGAGTTTTGACGGCACCGTGCGCTATGTGGCTCCGGCAGCCGACAGTGACACCCGCACCTTCCGCATTGAAGTGGAAATTCCAAACGCGGATGGCGCAGCACGCGATGGCATCACCGCCCTCACCCGTATTCCTTTGCGAACCACCCGGGCACACAAGATTTCCCCGGCCATTCTGACCCTGAATGACGAGGGGCAGGTGGGCCTGCGCACGGTCAACGCGGATAATGTGACCGAGTTCCACCCGGTCAAGGTTCTGGGTGGTGCCGAGGATGGCGTATGGGTCTCCGGCCTGCCCGAAACCGTTACCGCAATTATCGTTGGACAGGACTATGTCGCTGACGGCCAGAAGGTCGAACCGGTTATGAAAACCGCGGAGGCCTTTCAATGATCGGCATGCTTGAGGACATCCTGAGACGGCCCAAGACCGTCTTCGTGCTGATGATCGCCCTGATCATCGCGGGCACCGCGACCTATCTGTCGATCCCGAAGGAAGACGCGCCGGACATCGACGTGCCGGTGTTCTATGTCTCCGTTTCCCAGCAGGGCATTTCGCCGGAAGACGCCGAGCGGCTTCTGGTCCGGCCCATGGAAACGGAACTGCGCGGTCTGGACGGCTTGAAAGAGCTGACTGCCATTGCCTCCGAAGGCCATGCCGGTTTCGTTCTGGAGTTCGACGTCTCGTTCAACAAGGACGAGGCGATGGCGGACGTGCGGGACAAGGTCGATCTTGCCAAGTCAAAGCTTCCGTCAGAGGCCGACGAGCCGACGATCACCGAAACCAACTTCGCCCTGGTCCCGACCATCACCATCGCGCTTTCCGGTGATGTGCCCGAACGCACGCTTTACGCTCACGCCCGCCGGCTGAAGGATCAGATCGAGGCCATCGACACGGTGCGCTCCGCGGATCTCTCCGGCCACCGGGAGGAACTGCTTGAGGTCCTGATCGACACGCAGAAGCTGGAAACCTATTCGATCAGCCAGCAGGAACTGCTGAACACCCTGACACTCAACAACCGGCTTGTGCCGGCCGGCTTCATCGACAGCGGCAAGGGACGCTTCAACGTCAAGGTGCCGGGCCTCGTCCAGAACGCGGAGGATGTCTACTCCCTGCCGGTCAAGCAGAGCGGCGAAGGTCTCGTCACCCTCGGCGATCTGGCAGAAGTCCGCCGCACCTTCAAGGACGCCAGCAGCTACACGCTGGTCAATGGCCGCCCTGCCATTGCCCTGCAGGTCACCAAGCGGATCGGCACCAACCTGATCGAGAACAATGCGGCCGTCCGGGCGGTTGTTGCTGAAGCCTCCAAGGACTGGCCCGAGACCATCAAAGTCGACATTCTTCTGGATCAGTCCGCCAAGACCTTCGAGGTTCTGGGGTCGCTCGAATCCTCAATCATGACCGCGATCTTCCTCGTGATGATCCTGGTCGTTGCCTCCCTTGGCTTGCGGTCGGCGCTTCTGGTCGGCCTCGCCATTCCCGCCTCCTTCATGATCGGCTTCCTCATTCTGGGGGGGCTTGGCTACACCGTTTCCAACATGGTGATGTTCGGCCTTGTGCTGACTGTCGGCATGCTGGTGGATGGCGCCATCGTCATGACCGAATATGCTGACCGGAAAATCTCCGAAGGCATGGAGGATACGGAGGCCTATATCCGCGCGGCCAAGCTGATGTTCTGGCCGATCGTCTCGTCTACCGCGACGACGCTCGCCGCCTTCCTGCCCATGCTGCTGTGGCCGGGCGTGGCAGGCGAGTTCATGAGCTATCTGCCGATCATGGTGATCATCGTCCTCAGCGCCTCGCTGCTGACGGCCATGGTCTTCATTCCGGTGACGGGCGGCATCTTTGCCCGGATCTCGTACTGGGCAGGCCGGCATGCGACCCTGCTTCTGGCTCTGCTTCTGGGCGGCGTCGCAGGGGCTGGCATCATCGTCAACGGACCGATGTTGTCCGCGGGTCTCGCGCCCTTTGCAGCACCGCTTGCAGTTGTTGCCGCCTTGTCGGTGGGCGTGGTGTCGTTCTTCCTCCTGCGCCCCTTCGTGGCCTGGTCCAAGGCACGGGCGGAGCGCAATGCCGAAAGGGAACGGGCCGAGGCTGCCGCGCTCTCGGCCACTGACACTTTCGACATTTCCAGAGTCAGAGGCGTGACCGGCATCTATGTCCGCTTCCTGAACCTTCTGGTCGGCAACCCGGTCGGAAACCTGGTGGCCTTCGTCGCGGTTGTTGGCGGCTGCGTGATGATCTTCCTTGCCTTTGCCTCCAACCCGACCGGGGTCGAATTCTTCATCGACGAAGAGCCGGATCAGGCTGTCGTGCTCGTCTCGGCACGTGGAAACATGTCGACGGCAGAATCTCTTGCCTTAGTCAAAGGGGTCGAGGACCAGATCCTGTCTATCCATGGCATCAAGAACGTTGTTACCACGGCAGTCGCTCCAGGCGGCAGCACCGGTGGTGGCGGGGTCGGCGGCGTTCAGGACAAGCCGGACGACGTCATCGGCGAGATGATGCTCGAACTCTCCGACTATTGCTGCCGCCCAAAGGCAGCCCAGATCTTTGCCGAGATCCGCCAACGGACAGCCCAGCTGCCCGGCATCAAGGTGGAGACCCGGAAGATCGAGGGCGGCCCGCCGACCGGCAAGGACATTCAGCTCGAGGTCAAGTCTTCCGACTATGACAGCATGGTCGCCGCCGTTGCCCGCGTGCGTGAGCATTTGAACGGCACCGAGGGCCTGCTCGATCAGGAGGACAGCCGTCCCCTGCCCGGTATCGAGTGGCAAATCGATATCAACCGTGAACAGGCTGGCCGCTACAAGGCCGACATTGCTGCTGTCGGCTCCATGGTCCAGCTGGTCACCAACGGCGTTCTGATCGGCACCTACCGTCCAGGTGACAGCGAAGACGAGGTAGACATCCGCGTCCGTCTTCCGGCCAGCGAACGGACCCTGGATCGTTTCGACCAGTTGCGCCTGCAGACACCGCTCGGGCTCGTGCCGCTGGCAAATTTCATCACCCGCACACCGGCACCGAAAGTATCGGAGATCGTCCGCCGCGACGGCCTCTATTCCATGATGGTCAAGGCAACGGTCGACAAGACCAGCGGCCTGACGGTGGACGAAAAGGTGAAGGAGCTGGATGGGTGGATCAAGAGTGAGACCTGGCCTGCCAATGTCTTCCTCAAGTTCCGAGGTTCGGACGAGGACCAACAGGAATCCTTTGCGTTCCTGGTCAAGGCCATGGTCGGGTCCCTGCTCCTGATGTTCATCATTCTGCTGACCCAGTTCAACTCGTTTTACCAGACCTTCCTGACCCTCTCGACGGTGGTCATGTCGGTCATGGGCGTGCTGCTGGGCATGATGATCACCGGGCAGAAGTTCTCGGTCATCATGAGCGGCACGGGTGTGGTTGCCCTCGCCGGGATCGTGGTGAACAACGCCATTGTGCTGCTGGACACCTATAACCGGTTCCGGGAAGACGGCATGCCGGCGGTGGACGCGATCCTGAAGACCTCCGCACAGCGTATACGCCCGATCATGCTGACCACCATCACGACGATTGCGGGCCTGGTGCCTATGGCGACCCAGATGAACCTGGATTTCGTCAACCGGGTTACCTCCATCGGCTCGATCACAGCCGTCTGGTGGGTGCAATTGTCGACGGCGGTGATTGCCGGTCTGGCCTTCTCCACCCTTTTGACCCTGATCATGATCCCGGTCATGGTGGCGGTCCCCAGCGTGTGGGCGAAGTTGTTCCGGCGCTTGTGGACTGGCCGGCGGACACAAGAGCAAGCTGAGGGTAGCAACACCAACTTGCCGGCAGCTCCAGCTCCCGCCGCGGCGGCTCCGCTGAAGCTTGTCTCAAAGGCAGAAACACCTCGTGGCCGCTCAGACCTTGACGGTCTCCCCCACGCCGCGGAATAGCGGGCGGACCGGACACGAAAAAGCCGCCGGGAAACCGACCCTTCCTTGGGCCGTCATTGGATTTCGAGGCGGTTGACCTTGCTCCCGTCTCCCCCCTTGCGGGGGAGATGCCCCCGAACGGGGGCAGAGGGGGGTATAAGCCCCTCGGAACATTGCGGCTTTTGCGGAGTATGCCGAAACCTTACCCCCCTCTGTCAGCTGCTGCTGACATCTCCCCCGCAAGGGGGGAGACGGGCATACGCCGCGCCGCTTGCGTATATCATCCGGTTTGAGATTGTCCCGCCCATCTGCAAGCCATTGACTTGGATAGATCCCCGGCTCAAGGCCGGGACGGCGCGGTGGAATGGGGAGCCATTTGGAGATCTTAGCCGCTTGTCCGTCCCTTCCCCTCAAACGCTGTCGTGCTTGTCCCGGTCGCTGAGGTGGTCAAGGTCCGTATCGGCGCAATCGCCGTCGTCATCCATGGTGACCGTTGCGTCGGTGCGCAAGAACTGGCGGTGGCTGCGCCAGGCGAAGGGAATCGACACGAGATAGAGCGCTGAGCCAACCGCCAGCATCTGGAACGGATAGCTGACAATGAGAGCCACCAGAAGCACGGCCACCAGAAACAGCGGCAGAACCAGATCGCGGCGGATGCGCGTGCCGAACTTCTTGCCGGAATAAGTCGGCAGGCGGCTGATCATCAAGAAAGCTATAACGGTCGTGTAGATCGCAACGCCTGGCGCGAACTCCGGCCAGTGCGGCAGGAAGCCCAGGAACTCCCAATAGATCGGCATCAGCACGGTCAAGGCGCCCGCAGGAGCCGGAACACCGGTGAAGAAATGCGCCGCCCATTCAGGCTTGTCCGGATCATCCAGCGCCACATTGAAACGGGCCAGACGCAGGGCTCCGGAAATCGCGAAGATCAGCGCAGCAATCCAGCCGAAAGATCCTGCATCGTTGAGAATCCAGATGTAGAGCATCAGGGCCGGGGTCACGCCGAAATTGACGAAATCGGCAAGCGAATCCAGCTCCGCGCCAAAGCGGGACGTGCCCTTGAGCAATCGGGCCACCCGGCCATCCAGCGCATCCAGCACGGCGGCCACCAGCACGGCCCCGATCGCAAACTCCCACCGGCCTTCAAAGGCCATGCGGATCGCCGTCAGCCCCGAGCACAAGGCCAGCAGGGTGACCATGTTCGGCAGGATGAGACGCATCGGCACCTGGCGGAACCGGGGCGTCCGGCGCCCGGTTTTTTCATCCTGTGCCGGAGACGTTTCTGAAGCGTGCCGGGTTTCGTCCTGCATGGTGTTTCCTCAGCCCACCCGGGTGACGAGCTGGGACTTGCCCGGCGCGTCGGCGAGATCCGCAAGGACGGTTTCACCGGCAATCATGGTCTGGCCATAAGCAACGCGGATGGGAGTGCCGAGCGGGAAATAAACGTCGAGGCGCGAGCCGAAGCGGATCAGGCCGAAGCGCTCGCCCGTGCTCAGGGTCTCCCCCTCCCGCACAAAGCAGACGATGCGGCGGGCAACGAGACCGGCGATCTGAACCACACCGATGCGGGTATCGCCCTTTTCGATCACCAGGCCATTGCGCTCGTTTTCTTCGCTGGCCTTGTCCAGTTCCGCATTGAGAAAGCGGCCGGCCCGGTAGGCAATGCGCACGATCCGTCCGCCAAAGGGTGCGCGGTTCACATGGCAGTTGAAGACGTTCATGAAGATGGAGACCCGCAGCATGGGCTCGTCGCCAAGTTCCAGTTCCGCAGGCGGACGGACGGGACCGACGTGGCTGACGACGCCATCGGCGGGCGAGATCACCAGGCTGTCGCCAATCGGCGTCACGCGTTTGGGATCGCGGAAGAAGTAGCAGACCCATGCCGTCAGGATCAGGCCAATCCAGAACAGCGGATCCACGAACCAGCCGATGATCAGCGTGGCGGCAAGCGCAATGGCGATGAAGGGCCAGCCCTCGCGGTGAATGGGAACAAACGCCTTGGTGACGGAATCGACGAGGGACATGACAGATCCTTTTGGCGGGCTGCCATCCACTTGGCCGAAAGGATACCGGGATCCTGACAGGCGGGGGCGCCACGCGTGGGTGTTGGGAGCGTTTAAGCTTACGCTCCCGTCAGTTCAATGCTGTTTCTAGTGGGATTTTCTGCCGGTTTGAACCTTGAACATTGCCCGGCAGCACTTTTTCCCGGATCAACCGGCCTTTTCCGGCGGATAGTCTGCTTCCCAATAGGCTGGACGCCCGTATTTCCCGGCCAGAAAATCAATGAAAACCGAGATTTTCGGCGGCGTATGCCGTCCAGGAGGATAAACTGCCCAGATCGCTCCCGTGCGCGATATCGGATAGTCCGGCAGCAGCTCGACAAGCCGCCCCTCTCTCAGATCTTTCCAGACATGGGCAACCGACTTCACGATCAGTCCCAGCCCGCACATTGCCGCATCATAGGCATAGTCGCCATTGTCTCCGGTGATGAAGGGCTTGACCTGATGCGTCAGCTCGCCGTGGGGCCCGTTGAAGTACCACACGGGCATGGCTTCCATGCCGATGCAATCGTGATTGACGAGATCCGCGGGGGAACAGGGCTTGCCCTTGCGGGCGATATAGTCCGGGGACGCGCAAAGCACCCGCTGGTTGCCGCCGAGCCTGCGGGCTTTCAAAGTGGAGTCTGGCAAGGGAGCTGCCCGGATCGCAAGGTCGAAGCCCTCGCTCATCAGATCGACAATGCGGTCCGAGAAATCCATGGAAATCCGGATATCGGGATAAAGGTCGCGAAACTCCAGCAAATAGGGCAACACGTGATGGCGCCCGAAGAACACATTGGAGGAGATGCGCAAGAGGCCCTTCGGCGCATCCGTCACCTCCTCAAGCTCCTGGAAGGCTGCGTCCATTTCGCGAAGCGCGGCAGAGGAATGGTCCAGCAGCACCTGCCCTGCCTCGGTCAGAACGATCCGGCGGGTGGTGCGGTTGAAAAGCTGGGCGTTTACCTCCCGCTCCAGCCCGGTCAGTCTGGCGCTTGCGGCAGAAGGAGACAGGCCAACCTCACGGCCTGCCGCCGAGACGTTTCCAAGGGCAGCCACACGGGCAAAGAAGCGAAGATCATCCAGACGCATTATCCCAATCCTTCGCATAGTCATTCCAATTCAAGCCTGATTATACAGGAAAGAATAAAGTGCGACAGTCTCCTCACAAACACAGGAGACTTGCCATGTTGCACACTGGAGATGCCTATGAAGCCCGCGCCCGTCAGCTCCGCGCCGAAGAACTGAGCGCCCTGATACGCGCCTTGTCGCGGTTTCTGTTCCGCCCTGGCGGAGAAAAGCCGATGTCAAAGACAGAACGCTGCAGCCGCCTTGTTCACGGTACTGCCATCGCTGCGCCACGGCAGTCCGGCTGTTGCGCGTGAGGGAAACGTTCCCGCTTCCTTTCAAAATAAGCTATGTCCGGGAGGCGCGGAGGAGAGCAAGTTGGCTCCCACCGCGCTTCAGATCGAAAGACTTCAGCCCGGAATATAGTCCGCTGTGGGCCCCCGGGTCACAAAGCCCAGGCTATCGGCTTCCTTGGCTGCCCGCAGGCGCTCTTCAGCCTCGTCGGCTTCGCGCTGGCGGTCCCACATGGACGCATAGAGGCCCTTCATCGCCAGCAGCTCCGTGTGGGTGCCACGTTCGGCGATCTCACCCGCCTGAAGCACGATGATCTGGTCCGCATTGACGACCGTCGACAGACGGTGCGCGATGACGAGCGTAGTCCTGTTGCGGGAGACCTGATCAAGCGCCGTCTGGATTTCCCGCTCCGTGTGGGTGTCCAGCGCCGAAGTCGCCTCGTCCAGGATCAGTATCGGCGGAGCCTTGAGGATGGTGCGGGCAATGGCCACACGCTGCTTCTCGCCGCCGGAGAGCTTCAACCCGCGTTCCCCCACTTCCGCGGCATAGCCTTCCGGCAGCCGTTCGATGAAGTCGTGGATCTGCGCCATGCGGGCAGCTTCCCTCACCTCCTCTTCCGTGGCATCCGGGCGGCCATAGCGGATGTTGTAGGCGATGGTATCGTTGAAGAGCACCGTGTCCTGGGGAACCATGCCGATGGCGCCGCGCACGCTTTCCTGCGTCACTGAGCGCAGATCCTGCCCGTCGATGGACACAGATCCGCCCGTCACGTCGTAGAAGCGGAACAGCAGCCGGGAAATGGTTGACTTGCCCGCCCCGGAGGGACCGACAATCGCAATCGTCTTCCCGGCAGGCACCTCGAAGCTGATCCCCTTCAGGATCGGGCGGGCCACGTCATAGTGGAACTTCACGTCGTCGAAGCGGATCGTGCCTTCCACGGCCTTGAGGTCCTGCGCATCCGGCGCGTCCTGGATCTCCGCCGGAACGTCCAGCAGCGCAAACATGGATTCGATGTCTGCCAGCCCCTGCCGGATTTCGCGGTAGATGAAGCCGATGAAGTTGAGCGGAATGGCGATCTGCATCAGCAGCGCGTTGATCAGGACGAAGTCGCCGATGGTCTGCTCGCCGCGCTGAACCGCCAGCGCCGACAGGATCATGCAAGCGGCTGTGCCGGCCCCGAGAATGAAAGTCTGGCCGAAGTTGAGCCAGGCCAGAGAGGTCCAGGTCTTGGTGGCAGCCTTCTCGTAACGGGCCATGGAGACGTCAAACCGGGCCGCTTCCATCTTTTCATTGCCGAAATACTTCACGGTCTCGAAGTTCAGCAGGCTGTCGATGGCCTTGGAATTGGCATCCGTATCGCTGTCATTCATCTCGCGGCGGATGGCGATACGCCAGTTGGACGCCTTGATGGTGTACCAGACATAGGCAACAATCATCACCGCAATGATCGCCAGATAGCTCAGGCCGAACTGGTACCAGATCACAATGGCCATGATGCCGAATTCCAGAATGGTCGGAATGCCGTTCAGGATCGTGAAGCGGACGATGGCTTCAATGCCCTTCACCCCTCGTTCGATCACCCGACTGAGGCCACCCGTCCGCCGCGCCAGATGAAAGCGCAGGGAGAGCTGGTGCAAGTGATGGAAGGTGATGTTCGCCAGCTGCCGGACCGCATGCTGCCCGACCTGCGCAAACAGGGCGTCGCGCAGCTGGTTGAAGGCCACCGCCAGAACCCTGGCCGCATTGTAGGCCAGCACCAGCATGACCGGTGCCACCAGGAAGGCGGGCAGATTGCTGCCTTCGCCTGTCAGGGCGTCAGACGCCCAGGCGAAGAAATAGGGCGAGAAGACCGTGACCACCTTGGCAACGATCAGCGCGGCGATAGCCAGCAGCACGCGGTTCTTCAGGTCGGGACGGTCCGCGGGCCAGATATAGGGCCATAGATTGAGCAGCGTCTTGAGGGTCTTGCCCTCTTCGGCACTGACGCCTTTGCGTCCGGAAGCCGCACTGGTTGTCTTGGCAGCGCCCCTCGGCGCGGAATGATCAGTCAAAAGAGGTCTCCATGGAGGTTTCCGGCCTGCAGCTGCAATCTTGTGACGGCACATCCCCGCAGGAGGAGGCGTCCTGCGCCTCCACGCCCGCCTGAACCGCCTGCAAAAATGCGGCAGAGGCGGCAATGGTCTTGTCGAGGATGGTCTTGTCGATCTGGTAGTGGCAGCTGCGGCCACGAATTTGACAGGTGACGAGCCGTGCTTCCTTCAGCACCTGAAGATGCTGAGACACGGTGGATTGAGCCAGAGGCAGGCGCCCGACGATGTCACCGCAACAGGCACCCGGATTTTCGGAAAGGGAGCGGAGAATGGCCAGACGGGCCGGATGACCAAGGGCCCGGTAGAGACCGGCAAGCTTGTCCTGAAGCTGAGGTGCCTGTGTTTCATCGCAGACAGCAGCCCTGTCCACGCGGCAGCCCTGTGCAGCGTCATCACCCATGGCGTTTTGGTCTCCCTCCCGGATCACACGCATTCCGCGCTCACCGGCTCATTCATCGTAGATATACGATGAATTTATAAAATCTCAAGGGAGAGGATGACAACTGTTCTATCAAACACAGATATCGAGATCACGCTTGCCAATTCACCTCCAACTCCTAATAATTCTTGTTAGTTTCTATTAGCTGCTGGATCCGCTCGCATGAAGACAACGTCTATGAAGACCCTGACCGTGTCCCTTTCGGAGCATCAGGTAGAGCAATTGCAGGGCGCGGTCCAATCCGGCCTCTATGCCTCCAACAGCGAAGTCGTCCGCGACGCCCTGCGTCTTTGGGAACAGCGCCAGGAGCTCCGGAAGCTGGAGCTCGCGCGGCTGAAACGCGCCTATGAAGAGGGACTGGCGAGCGGTGAGGGCCGGTCTGTCGACGCAGACACTCTGCTGGCAGAACTGAAGGCGGAAGCGCGATCGCGTGGCTAGATACGTTCTGAGCCGGCGCGCAGAGCAGGATATTCGAGCGATCTGGAACGAGATCGCCCTAGAGAATGAACCCGCGGCTGATAACCTGCTGAGACGATTTCTGGAACGGGCAGACCTTGCCGCCACACAGCCCCACATGGGCGCCGCGAGACCCGAGCTCAGTCCGACAGCCCGCCTTCTGGTCGAAGGAAACTATCTACTCATCTATGAGCCCATGGACTATGGCATCCTTATCGTTGCCATTGTCCACGGCGGCCGGAACCCTGAGACCTGGCTCTGAACCTCAAGCGCCAACCGCTTTTTCCGGTCCTAACCCATTCCAGCCAGACCAAGGTCCCACCGGACCTTGAGCTTATTACTGAGCGGGTTTCCAGTTCAGATGCCCTTCCGGGGTCAGAAACACCTGGCCGGGATAGATCAGATCCGGATTGCGGATCTGTCCCTTGTTGGCCTGATAGATCGTGGTGTAGCGGAAGCCATCACCATAGAGGCGGCGTGAGATGTTCCAGAGATTGTCGCCCTTGCGGATGATCACATTGGGCAGAGCCTTGCCGGCGCTTGAGCTATTTGCGCCTTCCGTTCCACCCTCACCGGCCGCCTCCACACGGGTAAGAACAATGGCCTGTTCCTCTGTCCGCTCAAAGGTGACCGCGGCACGGGCGACCACCGTGTTGCCGTCAGCGCCAATCATGTCCGCCCGGACTTCAACCGGCCCCTTGGCGAGATCCATGCCGCCCTCCACCAGCCAGCGGCCATTGTCCCCAATCCTGGTGGAGCCAAGCAGGGCATCGCCGACATAGATGCGCACATCGTAACCAGCGTCTCCCGTTCCAGCCGTGTAGACCTTGCCGCTTTCCGCTTCGACCGCGTCGACGGTGACAGTCAGCTCTTCCTCAGTTGCGGGAGCAGAGGCTGTTTCAGCGGGCGGAGAAACCGGTGCCGCAGGCGCTGTTGCTGCCGGGGCTGTGCTCTGGGGCTGGGCTGGGGCCTGATCTTGCGGCAGCGCCGGTGCCCCGGCAAAAGCTGTCTCGGCCGGAGCCGTGGCAGCAGCGCCGGAAGAGGATGTTTCAGCGGTGGCTTGAGAGGACGCATCAGCTGTCTGGCCGGTAGCTGCCTCTGCCGCTGGGGCCGCGGGTGCGGTCGCGGTTTCAGAGGTCTGATCAGCTGTACCGGCAGCCGTTGCAGACGCCTCGGGCTTGGGTTCCGTTGCAGGCGGGGTTGCTTCAGGTGCCGATGCCACCTGGGTTTCAGCGGGGGTCTCTGTCTTGGTGTCTGCAGCCGGCGCCTCAGGGGTGGCGGGCTTGTCAGTGGCAGCGGTTTCCGTTTCCTTGGCCGCTGCAGGCACCTGAAGAACGCTCGACGGCGCATCCGGCGAATTCAGAACGACGAGAGGCTGCTGCTTGCCGTCTTCAGGCACCGAAACCGCAAGCCGCTGGCCAGAGGCTTCACCAACTGCGTTGCCGCTTTCGTCCAGAGCCTGAAGATTGACGTCGTAGTCGCCTGGGCTCAGCGGCTTGTCCAGAATGATGGACCACTCGCCATCCTGATTGGCGATGGCCTTGCCGACAAGCTTGCCATTGGCCATCAAGCCAACGATCGCGCCCGGATCGGAGCGGCCTGCGACAACCGTTTCGCCCGTCGGCTCGACGCTGACCACGTCGAAGCTCAGGTCCCCCTTCTTTGCCGCAGCCGGAACCTCGGTCACGCCTGAGTCCTTGTCGGACTTGGTGCCGGAACGGGCTATCGCGGTTTCACCGGAGGAAGAAGCTGCATCCCCTGCCCCAGCGGGCTTCGCCGGATCAGGAACGGAAGCCACCTGTGGCGCGGTGGGAGCATTACCCTTGTCCCGGTACAAATAGGCCGTCACCAAGGCCGCCACGCCAACAAGGGCGGCCACAACCAAAGTCCGGGTAAGTGCAAGCTTCGTCATCCGTCTTCCCATCCGCCAAGGGTGAGGCGCCCGTTTCTTGCGCGAGCTGCAGACCTCTGCCCGGCCATCCCATCTGAACCGTGAGCGCTTCAGGGCTTTATCCCTGCGCCCCTCGGGTACGCATTGCCTAAGACGATGAATATACGCCTTTTTAGGCTGCCGCAAGGAAACGGGCCGGTGTGGTGGAAGCGGATGTGGAACCGCCGTTCAAAGCGCTCGCCGCCTGCTTGACCGCAGCCGCCTGAGCTGCCACAGATTTGGCATGGCAAAACTTGAAAGCGTCTGTGTTTATTGCGGCTCCAGCTTCGGAACCGATGCGGCCTATGAAGCCGCGGCAACCCGTCTAGGTCAGCTGATCGCCGGTGAAGGCTTGCGCCTCGTCTATGGCGGCGGCGCGGTCGGGCTGATGGGCACCGTTGCCGGTTCGGCAAAGGAAGCCGGTGGCGAAGTTACAGGAATCATTCCGCATTTTCTGGAAGAGCGGGAAAAGATGCTTGAAGGCATCGACGAACTGATCGTCACCCGCGACATGCATGAACGCAAGCAGCTGATGTTCCAGAAGGCCGATGCTTTCATCGCCCTGCCCGGCGGTATCGGCACGCTGGAAGAGGCCGTCGAGATGATGACCTGGGCGCAGCTCGGGCAGCATCGCAAGCCGGTGGTGCTGGCGGACGTGAACGGCTTCTGGTCCCCCTTGCTGGAGCTGCTCGACCACATGCGCAGCCAGGGCTTCATCCGTCCGGAAACGGAAGTGCCCTATCTGGTGGCCAAGCGAATCGACGACGTGATTCCCCTGCTCCAGAAGACACTCGGCTGCGGGGACGCTCCCTGCTCCGAAGACATCCTTGAGACCGTCAACCGGTTCTGAACCAGCATCGGAAGCGGGCAATCGCGGAAGACGGAAGCCTTCCGGTTTTCAATTCAGATTAAGCCGATCAGTCTTCGATTCCGGAGACCGGTATAAGGCTTTGGAAAAGAACGTTTTTCCGAACATTCATGTGACGCGTATCTCTGCACGCAGCCCCGGCCGGCCTCAGGCTACCACCCGCTTCGGCGCGCGTTTCCAGCGGATGAAGCTGTCAGCGGTGAAAATGCCGAGGGCGATCCAGACGATGAGGAAGGTCATCAGCGTCGCAGGCATCAACGGCTCATTCCAGACGAACACCGCCATGATGAAATGAAGCGACGGCGCGATATACTGCATCAGGCCGAGCATCACCATGGGCAGGCGGCGGGCTCCGGCGGAAAACAGGATCAGCGGCACAGAGGTGACTACGCCCGTTCCAACCAACGCGGCCAGCACGGCAGGCTGCTGAAGGGACAGAGCATCCGCGCCCCAGGACAGATTGAGCAGGACGTAGCCAATCGACAGGGGCAGCAAGATCACCGTTTCCACCAGGAGCCCCGGTGTCGGTCGCACAGGTGTCACCTTGCGCACATAGCCGTATCCTGCAAATGAGAACGCAAGCGCCAGGGAGATCCAGGGCAGCCCGCCGGCCAACACCGCCTGAACGCCAACGCCGAGGACAGCGAGCCCTACGGCAACACTCTGGGCGCGGGTCAGCTTCTCCCGCAACACCACCAGCCCGACCATGACATTCACAAGCGGATTGCAGAAATAGCCGAGGGCCACATCCAGCACGTTTTCCTGCTCGATCGCCCAGATGAAGATCAACCAGTTGGATGCAATGAGGCAGGCGGACACCGCCAGCAGACCGACCAGCTTCGGTTCCTTGAGGATCGCGATGAACTCGTCAAAGCGTCTGCGCACCACGAGAATGATCGTCAGCAACAGAACGGACCAGATGATCCGGTGTGCCACTACCAGATCCGCCGGAACACTCTCTGTCAGCTTGTAGTAGGCAGGCAGAAAGCCCCACATGCCATAGGCGCCAAGGGCGCACAGAAGGCCTGTGCGGAATTCGGATCCGTCAGCACCCGGTTGGCTCTTGTCAGCCATCTGAACCGTCTTTCAAGGCAGATGCCTCAGGCAGCATTGGCCTTAAGCAAAGCGTAATTGATGGAATCCACCAGGGCCTGGAACGAAGCGTCGACGATGTTGCTCGATACGCCGATCGTGAACCAGCGCCGGTGGGTTTGGGTGTCGTGGCTTTCGATCAGGACCCGTGTCACAGCCCCTGTGCCACCATTGAGGATACGCACCTTGTAGTCGATCAGCTCAAGTCCCTCAATCGCAGTCTGGTATTTTCCCAGATCCTTGCGCAGGGCCATGTCCAGCGCGTTGACCGGACCATTGCCCTCTGCCACGGACATGCGGGTCTCACCATCGATCTCGATCTTCACCACCGCTTCGGAGATGGTGATCAGATCACCGACGGCATTGAACCGCCGCTCGACCATCACCCGGAAGGACGAAACGTCGAAGAAGCGCGGCACTTCGCCCAGCGTCCGGCGGGCCAGCAACTCGAAGGAAGCATCCGCCGCTTCATAGGCATAGCCTTCCGCTTCCTTCTGCTTCACCTCCGCCAGCAGCCGGTCGAGACGCGGGTCGCTCTTATCAACGGAGATGCCGAGGCGGGCGAGTTCGCCGAGAAGGTTGCTCTTGCCCGCCTGATCGGACACCAGCACCCGGCGCCGGTTGCCGACGCTCTCCGGCGGCACATGTTCATAGGTCTGCGGCTCTTTCAGAATCGCGGAGGCATGGATCCCGGCCTTTGTCGCGAAGGCACTGGCACCGACATAGGGCGCGTGGCGGTTCGGAGATCGATTCAAGATCTCGTCGAAAGCATTGGAAATCTGGGTGATTTCCGCCAGTTGAGCAGGAGCGATGGACAACTCCAGCCGGTGGGCATAGGGCTGCTTGAGCATCAGGGTTGGGATCAAAGTGATCAGATTGGCATTGCCGCAGCGCTCGCCGATCCCGTTCAGCGTGCCTTGAATCTGACGCACACCTGCATCGACGGCGGCCAGTGCATTGGCAACTGCGTGGCCCGTGTCGTCGTGGGTGTGAATGCCCAGATGATCCCCCGGAACGACCCCGGTAACCTTGGCGACAATCGCCTTGATCTCATCTGGCAGCGTGCCGCCGTTGGTATCGCACAACACCACCCAGCGGGCCCCGGCCTCATAGGCGGTGCGGGCGCAGGCCAGCGCATAGTCCGGATTGGCCTTAAAGCCGTCGAAGAAATGCTCGCAATCGATCATCGCTTCCTTGCCGGCAGCGACAGCGGCTTTCACCGTGTCCTCGATGCTTTCCAGGTTCTCCTCATTGGTGCAGCCGAGCGCTACATCCACGTGATAGTCCCAGGCCTTGGCGACGAAACAGCAGGCATCAGAGGAAGCTGCAAGCACCTGCTGCAGACCCGGATCGTTGGAGGCGGAACGCCCTGCCCGCTTGGTCATGCCGAAGGCGGTGAAGGCCGCCTTCTGTGTCCGCTTCTCGCTGAAGAACTCCGTATCCGTCGGGTTCGCCCCCGGATAGCCGCCCTCCACATAGTCCACGCCCAGCCGGTCGAGCAGCTCGGCAATGACCACCTTTTCCGTCACCGAAAAATCAATGCCGCTCGTCTGAGCACCATCGCGAAGTGTCGTGTCGAAGAGGTAGAGGCGTTCCCTGGTCATTGTCTCACTTGCCTGAATCTTTGCCCGCCGGGCTGTCTTTTGTCGTGTGATCTTTGAAAATGGTCAGCCGGAAAGACCGGCGTAGTGATCAGTGGCCCGGATCAGCCGGTCGAGAATTCCCGGCTCGTTGAAGGCATGGCCCGCCCCCTCGATCACATAAAGTTCCGATCCCGGCCAGCCCTTGTACAGCTCGTAGGCGGTTCTGAGCGGGCACGGCATGTCATAGCGGCCATGGATGATGACGCCCGGAATGCCTTTGAGCTTGCCCGCATCGCGCAGAAGCTGGCCTTCTTCCAGCCAGCCGCCATGAACGAAGAAATGGTTCTCGATGCGCGCAAAGGCATGGGCGAACTCATCCTCGGCGAAGTGATCGGAGTTCTCCGCATTCGGCAGAAGCGTGATCGTCTCGCCTTCCCAAAGGCTCCAGGACCGGGCAGCCGCCACGCGGACGGACTTGTCAGAATGAGTCAGGAGCTTGCGGTAAGCCCCCATCATGTCGTGTCTTTCTGCTTCCGGCACCGGTGCCAAGAACCGCTCCCATTTCTCCGGGAACATCTCGGAGACGCCAAACTGATAATACCAGTCGAGCTCCGCCTTGGTCAGCGTGTAGATACCGCGCAGCACCAGTTCGCTCACCCGTTCCGGATGGGTCTGAGCATAAGCCAGCGCCAGGGTGGAGCCCCAGGACCCGCCAAAGACCTGCCACTGGTCAACGCCCGCCATCTCGCGCAGGCGCTCGATATCGGCGACCAGATGCCAAGTGGTGTTGGCCTCCAGCTCCGCATGGGGCGTGGAGCGGCCGCAGCCGCGCTGGTCAAACAGCAGCACATCATAATGGTCCGGATGGAACAGGCGCCGGTGGTCCGGCGAAATACCGCCGCCCGGCCCGCCGTGCAGGAACACGGCGGGCTTCTTGCCGGGTGTGCCAGAGCGCTCCCAGTAGATCTGATGGCCATCGCCCACGTCCAGCATGCCGGAAGCATAGGGCTCAAGCTCGGGGTAAAGCGTCCGGAGCGTCATTCGCTTGTCTCCTGCGGCCAGGTTTCTGTGTCGTGGTCAGGATGCTGATAGGTTTTGATCCAGGCAGCATCCAGCGTCTGCGTCACATTCCGTTTTTCAAAGATCGTTGCAGCCCAGGGGATGGTCCGTTCCGCATTCGCCTGAACTTGGGGCTCCAGCTGCTCCGGATGATCAAACGATCCAATTGTCAGCTCCGGAATGCCGCCGTCATGCTGATAGGTCAGCGGTGTCCCGCAGTCTGCGCAAAAGCCGCGCTGAATGGTTTCAGAGGAGCGGAACATTTTCGGCTCGCCCCGCGTCCAGCGCAGCTGCGCCTGCTGAACGCTGATCAGAGGCAGAAAGATATTTCCCGCCGCCTTCTGGCACATGCGGCAATGGCAAACACATCCCCGCCCAAGCGTGCCCTCCACGCGGAACCGGACAGCCCCGCATTGGCAACCACCTGTGAAAACGCCTGTCCGCGTCCCTTCACTCATCGGTCTTTGCCTCTTGCGGCCAGCTGGCCGTGTCATGGTCCGGGTGCTGGAAGGACGTGATGGCGGCATAATGCGCGGCGGCTTTCGCTATTTCGTCCTCGCTCAAGCCGGGCATATCGATCACCCGCTCGCACCAGGGCAGGCGCATTTCGGTTGCCAGCTGGATCACCGGCGGCATGCGCTCCGGATCGTCCATGGTGGTCACGGTGACATCCGGAGCCCAGCCGTCGAACTCGAAGGTCAGCGGCGTGCCGCACTCGCCGCAAAAACCGCGCTTCACCTTGTTGGAACTCTGGAAGTGCTTCGGCTGGCCGCGGGTGTATTCAAGGTCCTTCGCGGTCACCAGCGCCGCGAAGGGGCCGCCAAGCGCCTTCTGGCACATGCGGCAATGGCACAGGGACGAGCGGCCGAAGTCAGACGCCCGGTAGCGGATGGCGCCGCATTGGCAGCCACCGCTGAGATAAGTCTTTCCGGTCATGCGCTTTCCTCCGACGGCCAGGTTTCCGTATCATGGTCGGGATGCTGGAAAGTCTTGAGGTTCGCCAGAAACTCCAGCGCCACGGCATCCTCATCTGTGCGGGTTCCGGGAAGTTGTGCCATGCTGTCCACGTAAGGCAGCTTGCCCTCAAGGCCGTACTGAACGCTCGGGACGAGCCTTTCGGGATGATCAAAGGCCCCGACGGCCAGAGCCATGCCGTCCGGTGCCTCATAAGTCAGCGGGGTGCCGCAGTCCCTGCAGAACCCGCGCTGAACGTGATTGGACGAGCGGAACCGCGCCCGCTCTCCCCGCGTCCAGGTCAGCTTGGCCTGCCTGACGGAGACAAGCGGCGCATAGAAATTGCCGAAGGCCTTCTGGCACATGCGGCAATGGCAGATGGACGCATCATCCAGCACGCCCTCCACCTTGAACCGCACCGCCCCGCACTGGCAACCGCCGGTGTGCAAGTTTTCTGGATCAGTCATGACCTTGGTCTCCCACATCGCGGCACCCCAGCCCTTTCCGGCAAAAAAGAAAGGGCTGATTGGCACGCATTTTAGCGTTTCACTTCCCAGGTGGTGACACGCTTGCCGGTGGTCTTGTCTTTTGAATCCATGAGCTGAATTCCTTCAGCGACAAGCTCATCGCGGATACGGTCGGCTTCGGCCCAGTTCTTGGCTTCAAAGAACGCGAGACGCTCCGCGATACGGGCGTCGATGGAGGCAACGTCAAGATCACCGGTATCAACGATCACTGGTGCCACACCCAGAAGGGCAGCCGTTGCGCAATAGACCGCCAGCTTGCTCTCATCGCGCGCGGCCTCGCCAGCCAGCGCGTGGAGCGCCTGAATGGCGGCTGGCGTGTTGAGGTCATCGCCCAGCGCGGCCAGAACCTCAGCGGATGGCTCCGCATTGGACGCCTCTACCGCAGGCCACTTAGCCAGAAGCCGCTCAGCCTCCTCCAGCCGCTTGACCGAGAAATCGATCGGCTCGCGGTAGTGGGTCATGAGCATGGCAAGGCGCAGGACTTCGCCCGGCCACTTCCGCCCGCCGAAGACTTCCGTTTCCAGCAGATCATGGATGGTGACGAAGTTGCCCTCGGACTTGGACATCTTCCGGCCTTCCACCTGGACGAAGCCATTGTGGAGCCAGACGTTGGCCATCTTGTCCGTGCCATGGGCGCAGCAGGACTGCGCGATCTCGTTTTCATGATGCGGGAAAATCAGGTCCAGCCCGCCGCCGTGAATGTCGAAAACCTTGCCAAGGTGATGCTCGGACATGACCGAGCACTCGATGTGCCAGCCCGGACGGCCACGGCCCCAGGGGCTGTCCCAGCCTGGCTCGTCCCCGGAGGACAGCTTCCACAGAACAAAGTCGCCCGGGTTCTTCTTGTGTGCGTCAACGGCAATGCGGGCGCCCGCCTTCTGGTCGTCCAGATTGCGCTTTGAAAGCCCGCCATAGGCCGGCATGGAGGCCGTGTCGAACAGGACTTCGCCTTCTGCTTCATAGGCATGGCCGCGGGAGATGAGAGTTTGAATCATCTCGATCATGCCGCCGATGTGCTGGGTCGCACGCGGCTCGAAACCCGGCTCCAGGCAACCCAGCGCCTTCACATCGGCGTGGAACTGGTTGGCGGTCTTTTCCGTCACCTTGGCGATGGCCTCGTTCAGCGGCAGATCCGGATAATCGCGCAGAGCGCGGGCGTTGATCTTGTCGTCCACGTCCGTGATGTTGCGCACATAGGTGACATGATCAGCGCCGTAGAGATGGCGCAGCAGACGGTAGAGAACGTCGAAGACGATCACCGGGCGGGCATTGCCGATATGGGCAAAGTCATAGACCGTCGGGCCGCAGACATACATGCGCACGTTTTCCGGATCGATGGGAACGAACTCGTCCTTCGAGCGGGTCAGCGTATTGGTGAGCTTCAGCCCTTTGCTGGCGGGCGCTGTTGCGCTCATGTCAAACGGTCTCCTGGCCTGCTGGCCGGGACGGTCCGTCTATCGTGCGATGTGCAAAGAGGGATCGGCCACAGCCAGCGATGTCGCTAGCTGCAAATAATGGTGATCGAAATGATGTTCCGTGTGGCCGTCATCATGGGGATGTTATTGACCTGTTTCCGCGCGCTGGTCAAGCCTTCAACGGTCCCGGACCGTTCCCGGGTGGCCCACGGACTCCCCTCATGACGCCGGAGCTGGACAGCGCCCCGCACTCAGCTACCCTTGGGGTAATTTTCAGGCGAAGATTCGGAACGAGACCCGGCAGTGTGCCGGAGGGTTCCGGATGGGAGGGGTTTTATGGTGTCCGGAAGAAACAAGGCAGGTTCAAAGGCATTGTGCGCGTGGGCCGTGCTGGCGCTTCTGGCTGCCGGAGGAACCGGCTGGACGGGCGGCGCCTCGGCACAAACCGCCCTTCCCGTCAGCAAGCCACAGATGGCAGCGCAAACGCAAACCATTGCTCAGGCTGCGCCTTCTGCGGGCGATGCTGTCGAGGCAGCTCCCGCGCTTGACGCTGCAGCCCTGCCGCCCTTGAGCGCCGCCGTCTACTCCGCGCTTCAGACCCGCACGGTTCCGGAAAAGATCGCAATGGTTTATCAGGCCCGAGATTACAAGCCCTTGTGGCTGGACGAGGAAGGCGTTCATGAAACGGCACATCTGGCGATCAATGCCTTTGCCGCTGCAAATGATCATGCGCTGAACCCTGAAAACTATGATCCGATCGGTCTGGCCGCGCGCGTTCAGTCCGCAGCCTCGAATGAGGAAAAGGCCCAGCTCGACATCGACCTGTCCCTCCAGTTCGTGCGCTATGCCACCCATCTCTCTTCAGGCCGGGTCCAGCCCAACGAGGTGAACAAGGCGCTGAACATTTTCCCGCATGCGCCTGATCCACAGGCGCTTTTGAAGGAAGTTGGCACCGCGGGGGGCAGCTTTGCGGATGTGCTCGACAATCTCGCGCCCCTCTCACCCAGCTATGCCCGGCTGAAATTGCGTCTCGCACAATACCGGGAGAAGGCAGCCAATGGCGGCTTCACCGTTGTGCCCGACGGCGAGGTTCTGAAACCAGGCATGACCGACGACAGGGTGCCGGTGCTCGCCCAGCGCATGATCCAGGAGGACTATCTGGAGCCCGGCGCTCATAGCGGCACCATCTATGACGGCGCCCTGGTTCAAGCCGTGAAGGACTTCCAGGCCTATCACGGTCTTTCCGTCGACGCGGTGATCGGCAAGGAAACGCTGGCGCAGATCAACGTGCCGATCCGCCAGCGTCTGATCCAGATGGAGCTCAACATGGAGCGCCGCCGCTGGATGCCGGATGATCTGGGTGAGACCTATGTCTTCGTCAATCTGGCGGACCAGAACCTGAAGGTGGTGAAAGAGGGCCACACGGTGCACACGGCGCGGGTGGTCGTCGGCAAGCCCTATCACGCGACGCCGGTTTTCTCGCACAACATGACCTATGTGGAGATCAATCCCTATTGGAGCGTTCCCTCCTCCATCGCCACGAACGAATATCTTCCCAAGCTGCGCCGGGACCCTATCGCCTTGAATGCGCAGAACATCCGCATCTTCAAGGGCGACACGGAAGTCGCTCCGACTCAGGTTGCCTGGAACAGCTATTCTCCCGGCAACTTCCCGTTCCGCCTGCGGCAGGACCCGGGCAAGAGCAATGCGCTGGGCCGGATCAAGTTCATGTTTCCGAACAAGTTCAACATCTACATCCACGACACGCCGTCCAAGTCGCTGTTCAGCCAGTCGGAACGGTTCTTCTCCCATGGCTGCATCCGGGTGTCCGATCCCTTTGGCCTGGCGGAGGTGCTTCTGGGAGATCAGGGCTATACTCTGGACCAGCTGGACGCCCTGCGTGACAGCGGCGAGCGGAAGGTCATCACGCTCAAGACCCCCATCCCCGTTCACCTCACCTATCTGACGGCGTGGATGAACAAGGACGGCTCGACCCATTTCCGCAAGGATATCTATGGCCGTGACGAAACTCTGCTGAAGGCGCTGGCGAAGGCCATGACGGAAAATCTCTAGCCCAGTCTCTAGCCCAGTCTCTAGCCCAGACAGGCGCTTTGCAGGGAAATTGACCGGCGTTCAGAGCCGCTTAACGCTTCTGAACGCCACCTGAACGCGCCCCTCAGACTGGGTTCAAGGCCGGTTTGGCATTGTCTCCTCATCAGCCCGGGACAACAGCTTTCCCCGGGCAAGCTGGGGAGCTACCAAAATGTTCAACCGTCTTTTCGCCCTCGCCTTTCTCGTCCTCGTTCTCGGCAGCCCGGTTGCCGGCCTGATGAGCCTCATCAACCTGCCGCAGGCCCATGCCGCTTCCGGCCAGAACAAGGCCATCTGCCTGGCAGCCGGCGTCAGCTGTGGCCAGGGCTATGTTCTGCTTCCGGCAATTGGCCGTTTCTGAAAGCAGAAAGTAACCGTCAAACAGACTGTAACTTGCTGCCGCCGCAATTCTTTGTCATTCTCCGCGCTATGAACCACAAAGCTCTTGAAGACAAGGCAGAAGATGCCGCCCGTTTCCTGAAGATGCTGGCCTCCGGGCCCCGTCTTCTGCTCATGTGCCACATGTTCGATCGGGAATGCAGCGTTGGCGAGCTTGCCGAGAAGACCGGCATGCGGATGCCGACCGTCTCCCAGCAGCTCTCCCTTCTGCGCAATGAAGGTCTGGTGGAAACGCGCCGCGAAGGCACGACGATCTACTACCGCCTTGTCAGCGAAGCCGCTCAGGAAACCATGGCCGTGCTCTACAAGCACTTCTGCGCCACAGACGCAAAGTCCAGCCTGTCCGCCTCCCTTATGGCCCCCGCAGGCGAGTAGACTGCGCGGCACCGTCTCTCCATCCCGTCAAGCGCCCGCAGCCCATCCTTCGAGACAGCGCTACCGCGCTTCCTCAGGATGAGGGACCCGTGTTGAACCCCTGCAGGAAACGCCCCCTACACACTCTTCCTCATCCTGAGGTGCGAAGCGTCAGCGGAGCCTGGAAGGATGGGCTCCGCACTCCGCTTCCTTCGCGGTGGAGGTAAGCTGAGGCTGATTCTTCCCGGATCAATCCTTCAGATAATCCCCGCACTTCGGTGGCTCATGATCGCCCCAGGGCATGATCGGAACGGTCGAGGTGGAGTTCTTCGGGCTCCCCTCAACGAGCTTGTCTGAATAGACCAGATAGACCAGCACATTGCGCTTGGCGTCGCAGCCGCGGACGATCTGCATCTTCTTGAAGAACAGCGAGCGGCGCTGGCGGAACATTTCCTCGCCCTGCTCGAATTTCGATTTGATGGTCACCGGTCCGACCTGACGGCAAGCCAGCGAGACATCGGACACTTCCTCGGCAACACCAATCCAGCCGGAAATGCCGCCCTTCTCGGGGACCGTGAAATGGCAGGCGACGCCTTCGACCACCGGGTCATCAATGGCATAGGTGGCGAGCTTGTGATCCGGGGTTAGAAACTTCCAGACGGTCGACTTCTTGAAGATCAGGTCGGGCTCTTCTGCGGCCGAAGCCCCAAGGGGAGCCAGAACGGCGGCTGCCGTTAACGCAGCAGCGGCAAGCTTGCGGAAAGAAACAGCCATCAGAGACATGAATACAGCCTTTTCAAACAAAACGGACAGGCAACCATTTGGGTCACCTGTCCGTGAATGTCCATAGGCAGTAACACCTCTCAAGGGCGGCACAGTGCCCGGAAAGGTCCGTGGGGTCAGCTCGCGGGCCGTTCGCCCTCTTCCGCGCCGATCTCTGCGTCCTCCCCGGACGCTACCGCCGTTTCAGCCGTGGATTCAGTCCCGTCTTCAACGCTTTTAGAAACCTCGCTGTCGGCAGCTTCTTCTTCAGGATCGCCGTCCCTCATGTCGAGGCTGTCCTCGAGAGCGCTGCCAAGTGCGTCTTCCAGCAGCATTTCGTCAATCTCGACTTCCACCAGTTCGTCACCGGCTTCCGGCATCTCCCCCGCAACATCTCCAAGCGCGTCCCAAAGATCCCGGTCCCGCTCGGAGGTCCAGAGCTGAGGCATATCCAGGCCCTGGGCCTCGTCATAAGCGCGGGCAACGTTGAACGGCAGGCAATGCTCGTAGATCGCATAGTCCGAATAGAGCGGATCCATCACCGCGCGAACCGCCAGAAAGGTGTCCTTGAGCCCTTTGCCGGCATGGACCGCATCGGATGCGGTGTCCCGCAGGGTCTCGATGAACCGGCGGCAGTCGGCGATGGCTTCTGTGACCTTCTCCTCGCCGACAAGGGCACCGCCGCGCCCCGGCATGACCGCACGGGGACGGAAGGCGGCAATCCGGTCCAGAGCACGCGGCCAGTCGGACAGATGCGCGTCCCCGCAATAACAGGCGGCCTTATGGCAGACGAGATCCCCGGTGAACATCACCATGGCATCGGGAACCCAGACCACCGCATCGCCCATGGTGTGCCCGCGCCCGAGATGCATGAGCCGCACCTCCTTGTTGCCCAGGTCAATGGACAGCGACGAGGCAAAGGAAAGGGTTGGCCGGGTCAGTCCGGGAATGGAGGCTGCGTCCTTGAAAAGCCGCGGGAAACGGTCGCGCTGAACACGCCAGTCAGCCTCTCCCCGCTCCTCGATCAAGCGCCGTGTCAGGTCCGAGGAAATGATCTCGCTGGCCCCATAGGCGCTGGCGCCCAAGGCCCGGACAGCGTGGTAATGGGTGAGCACCACATGCTTGATCGGCTTGTCGGTAACCTTGCGGATTTCCTCGATCACCCGGTTCGCCATGACAGGGGTCGGCTGCGCGTCGACAACGAGAACGAAATCATTCCCGATCACAACCCCGGTGTTTGGGTCGCCTTCTGCAGTGAAGGCATAACAGCCCCGGCCGATCTCGCGGAAAGAGGTCCGTTTTTCCTCTGTGTCCGCAACAGATGCAAAATGCTTGTTCATGGGCGCCTCTCACGGTCGAGGGCGGAGGGCTTCTGCGCCATCCGTCACCAAGCGGGCTGATACACTCAGCCTCTGTCTACAGATGCCCTGCGTCCGCCTTCGGGCTTCCGTCTCCCGGGCACCGGCGATCTGCAACGGTCTCAGGTTCACAGGGCGATTCGCAAATATTGAGGGACCACAGCCAAGTCTGTTTGTCTCTTATCAACAGAAACCCGGCATTCCAGTCCCCAGCTCTTGGTTCTCTATCTGTCAATTCTGCAAATAGAGCCGTTTTTCAACAGTCCAGACCCAAGGCTGTTGCACATAATCCTTCCCTCATCTCCGGGGGCTTTTAGAAGCGCGCCAAACTCCCTAATCTTCGTATCCGTCGATCGCAAACGCAGACAGGGCACATGACCGACCAGAAAAGTGGCATGGACAAGGCAGCGGCACAGCAAGCAGATGAGGCCGAGCGGGATACGTCTCCCGTTCTGGCGCTGGAGAGCTTTCTGCCCTACCGTCTCAACCTTGTTTCGGAGACCGTAAGCCAGGCGTTCGCAAGCCTCTATGAGACCCAGTTCGGGATCGCCCGGCCGGAATGGCGGGTGATTGCCTTGCTGGGCCAATATGGTGAGCTGACCGCTAAGACCATCGGCGAGCGCAGCGCCATGCACAAGACCAAGGTCAGCCGGGCTGTCGCGGCGCTGGAAAAGCGCAAACTGGTGATCCGGACCCCGAACCCGGACGACATGCGCGAGAGCTTCGTGGATCTGGCACCGGACGGACTTGCGATTTATGAGGCCATCGTTCCTCAGGCGCTGGCCTTCACCAAGGCCCTGCAGGACAGCCTGAGCGCGGCTCAGCGTGAGGCACTGGATGACACGCTTGACCGGATCATGGAACGGGTAAAGACGCTGCGGCAGTAAGACTTCTGAACAGATCACGCGTCTATTAACTGCGTTTAATGGCTTTTATTGCTATTTTTAATCATCCTGCCATTTATGAGGCTCGACAGGCACCTAACCACGTAAGGTGGACAGGATTTGATGAGCAACAGGCACTCCCAACCGGACCGGCGCCAAGGCATGCGGCTGGTTCTTGCTATGCTGGCCGTTTGCGCTGGCAGCGCAACGGCTGTGGCCGCGCCTGACTGCTCCAGCCTCAAGGCAGAACTCGGACGGCTCGAGGGCAGTTCCGGGTCCGGCGGCAAGTGGGAGAGCGCCCGCCAGCAGCAGCAGCGCGCGCTGACCGCAGCCGAACGCGATGCCGGCTATTTCCAATGCGGCACGGCAGCTGCCTCGCCAAAATGCGGACCGCTGGTCAAGACCATCGGCAAGATGCAGGCAAACCTGCGTGCTATTGACCGTCAGATCAAGAAGTCCGGCGGGGGCACACGCAATGCCCGCAGAATTCAACAGATCCGCTCTGCGCTTGCTTCATCAAGCTGCCGCTCGGCCACCCACGAAGCCAGCAATCCCGGAACGGGCAACAAGGGCCTGTTTGCTCTGGCGGGAAGCGGGTCGTCCGGTAGCACCGTTTCAGTCGACACCCAAAACTCCTACCGCACCTTGCCGAACGGACTGGTTGTCAACGTGCCACATGCGGGTCTGGCCGCAAAAAACAGCTCCAAAGATTTGCAACTGACGGCAGCGGACCCGCGAACATCCATCAGCCGCAAATCGTCGTCCGCCACTTATGATGGCCAGAGCGGGAACATGTCCCGCCGGGTGGCAATTCCCTCAGGCGGCACGTTCCGGACTTTATGCGTGCGCACCTGCGACGGCTTCTTCTTCCCGGTCAGCTTTTCGACCGGGAAGGGTCAGTTCTCCGATGACGCAGCCCGCTGCGGAGAAATCTGCCCGGCTGCAGAGACCGAGCTTTTCGTTCATCGCAACCCCGGCGGATTGCAGGAAGAGATGATCTCACTGGCCGGTGTGCCCTACACCGATCTGACCAACGCCTACCGCTACCGGACTCAGATCGTCGAGGGATGCAGCTGCCGCGGCCCAGCGCGCGCCGGGGCGGATAGCTCTCCCCTGAAGACCATTGCGGGACAGGCAACCGCGGATGCAGGCAGTCTTTCGGTCAGTGCCCTGCGTCTTGATCCGGCATCCCCCAACAGGATCGCCCCGGAGCCGAGCACGCCCATCACGCCAGATCAGGTGCCCTCAGGAGCCGACCCGGACACGCGAATGAACCTGGCGCTTGGCTTCAGTCCTGTCAGCATCCAGATCACACCGGCAACGCGGGCTCAGGCGGCAACCGCCGACACAGGCGCCCTGCCCGTTCTGGGCCGCAAGGCAAAGGCAGAACCTGCCGCAGAGCCAATCTCAGAAGAAGCCGCTCAGGCGGCACCGCAGGCAGGGGAAAGCACGACAGCCGCCCCTGCGCCGCAGGCACCAGCCGCCGTCAGGGTAGTCGGGCCTGAATATTTTGTCGCCCAATAAGCGGCAGCATGTCCTTCATGTCCGGACCGTGTTCCATGCCGGTCAAAGCCTTGCGCAGGGGCATGAAGAGGCCCTTGCCCTTTCGGCCCGTCTCCGCCTTCAGCCGGCTGGTCCACTCGCCCCAGGTTTCCGTCGTGATGTCCCCTTCCGGAAGAAGCTTCACTGCTGCGGCCAGGAATTCCCGGTCCTCCTCGGCAACGGCTGATGAAACCGGACCATGGATAACCTGCCAATAGGTCCTGGCATCGGACACCTTGCTGCAATTGCCGCGCACCGTCAGCCAAAAAGGCTCCGCAACATTCACCCCCATGCTGAACAGACGTTCCTGAACCTGGCTGAAGGGCATCTCGTGAACGAGCTTGGCGTTCAGACCGTTCAGGTCTTCCGGATCGAACTTGGCCGAGGAACGGGAAATGCTGGCGAGGTCAAACCGCGTGCCCAGTTCCGTCATCGTCGGAACGGCTTCAACTGCCTGACTGCTCCCGGTCAGAACGGCAAGAGAGGCAACAGCCATCGGTTCGTAGCCGCTGTCCCGGAGAGATCCGATGGACAACGCGCCCTTGCGCTTGGACAGGCCTTCCCCGTCCCGGGTGGTCAGAAGGTTGTGGTGTGCGAAGACCGGCGGCTCGGCGCCCAGCGCCTTGAAGATCGAAATCTGCACGCCTGTGTTGGCAACATGATCCTCGCCCCGGATGACATGGGTGACGCCCATGTCGATATCGTCCACAATGGACGGCAAGGTGTAGAGATAGGTGCCGTCCTCGCGGATCAGAACCGGATCCGACAGGGAGGCCAGATCAATGGTCTGGCTACCGCGGCACATATCCGTCCAGCTCACATCCGTGCGCCGGGTGGTGAAAGGGTCGCCATCATGATTCGGCAGCAGGAAACGCCAGTGCGGCTTGCGCCCCTCGCCTTCGAAACGCGCCTTTTCCTCATCCGTCAGCTTCAGAGCCGCGCGGTCATAAACCGGCGGACGGCCCAGAGCCCGGGCACGGGACCGGCGCCGCTCCAGTTCGTCAGCGGTCTCGTAGCAGGGATACAGCAGGCCCGCCTTGCGCAGGACGTCCGCCGCCTCGTCGTACAAGGCGAACCGTTCAGATTGCTTGTCAATCCGGTGCGGATGCACACCCAGCCAGGCCAGATCGTGCTCAATGGCCTTGGCATATTCCTCCTTGGACCTTTCAAGATCCGTATCATCAAAGCGGAGGATGAAAGTGCCGCCGGTCTTCAGGGCGAAAAGCCAGTTGAACAGGGCGGGACGAATGTTGCCGATATGGATAAAGCCGGTCGGCGAGGGAGCAAAGCGAACTGTTACTGTCATGCTGGAGAGGTAGCCGCCCGCACAAAGCTCCGCAAGAGGGATTTTTAAGGCAGATGCCGTTCCGGCAGCACTTTTTCAGGCCGCCGTTTCAGGCGGCCTCCAGATCCTTCAGACCGCGCCGGGCCAGCGCCCGTGCAGCGACGGTCAGAACCAGCGAGAGCACTGCGCAATAAGCGGAAATTCCGATGAGCTGAAGATCGAAGGGAATCCCGGCATCGATCAGGAAGCCGATCAGCCCGGGACCCGCCGCCGAAGCAAACACCATCAGGGCGAAAGCCAGGGCGCGGATCGCCCCGATGTGACGCGTTCCATAGATCTCGGGCCACAGGGCGCCGGCGAAGGTCGAGGTGAACCCATTGCTGATGCCCAGCAGCCCCATGAACAGGAACGCGGCAACGGGCGCATGGACAAGCCCCAGGACAAGCGATGCCAGACCCAGCGGCAGCAGGGTAAAGGGCAGCAGCCGGCGGGCGGAGATCCGGTCGATCAGGGGGCCGAGAATCAGCGAGGCAACGACCGCCATGAAGGCCATTACCGCAAAGGTGCTGGCGAACATTTCCCGCGACCATCCGCGCAACTCGACCAGATAGACCTGATTGAACATGACCGCCGTGCCGAAACAGGGCGGCGCGAGAATTCCGGCGGCAATTGCCCAGAACACAGGATCCCGCAGCACTTCCTTGCGGGTCCAGTCCCGTTGCCGGATCTCCTGTGAGGCGGCTTCCGCAGCCGTGGGAATGCGCGGGCGCGACAGGAGCGTGACAATGACCGGCAAGGCGAAGAACAGCATCATGGCCGCCGCGGCCCACCACCCGGCCCGCCAGCCATAAATGCCGGTAAAGGTGACGAAGGCTAAGGGCATTGAGGCTTCAGCTGCGGGGAAGCCGAGCGAGGCAATGGACACGGCCCGCCCGCGCTGGGCGGAATACCACCTGCCCATTGCCGTGAAGGAAATGTGGCTCATCATCCCCTGCCCGCTCAGGCGCAGACCGAAAATGACCAGCGCCAGCATGGGAACGCTGTGAACACTGGCCATAGAGGCACACAGCGCGATCAGGCAGAGCATCACCACAAGGGCAACCCGGTGAAGCGGATAGGCATCGACAGAGCGCCCGACCCACGGCAGCACCGCGGCACTGCCCAGCGTCGCGGCCATATAGATCAATCCCATATCGCCATGACTGAGCCCCAGTTCCTGGCGCAAGTCCCCCATGGACATGGAGATGAAAAAGGTCTGGCCGAAACAGGAGAAGGCCGTGAGCAGGAAGCCTGCACCCAGCCAGCAGGCGTTCGTGCTCAGAAACGAAAAATAGGACACGGTGCCCCTCAAAGACTTGGCCCGCCCCCTTGAGTGCAGGCACCGGAACGACCCGGAACCGGTCCGGATCGTCAGCGAAACGGATTCAAGAGAAGCCGGACGCCTTCAGACTTGCCAGCCCGCGCCGGGTCGCGTTCAGGACCGGTCGCGGAAGCGGTTGGTGATTGGATACCGCCGGTCCCGGCCGAAGTTGCGTTCGGTGATCTTGACCCCGGGAGGGGCCTGGCGGCGCTTGTATTCGGCAATATAAAGCAGGTGTTCGATCCGGTGGATCAGCGCACGGTCATGACCGCGCTTTTCGATGTCGCTGACCGCCATCTCGTGTTCGACCAGGCAGGACAGGATGTCATCCAGCACGTCATAGGGCGGCAGGCTGTCCTGATCGGTCTGGTTCTCGCGCAGCTCGGCGGTCGGAACCTTGGTGATGATATTGTCCGGAATGACCTCTCCCTCCGGCCCGAGCATGCCGGAAGGCCGGTTGGCATTGCGCCAGCGGGCCATGTGGAAGACCTGGGTCTTGTAGAGATCCTTGACCGGATTGTAGCCGCCGTTCATGTCGCCATAGAGCGTGGCGTATCCAACCGACATTTCCGACTTGTTGCCCGTGGTCACGACCATGGAGCCGAACTTGTTGGAAATCGCCATCAGGATCACCCCGCGGGCGCGGGACTGAAGGTTCTCTTCCGTCGTATCCTGCTCGCAGCCGGTGAAGAGCGGCGCCAGAACGCGTCCGAAACCTTCCACCGGCTCGGCAATCGGCACGGTGTCGTAACGGATGCCAAGCGCCTGGGCACAGTCCGCAGCGTCCTTGATGCTCTCCTTCGATGTGTAGCGGTAAGGCAGCATGATCGCATGCACCTTGTCAGCACCAAGCGCATCGACAGCCATCGCTGCGCAAATGGCAGAGTCGATGCCGCCGGACAGTCCCAGAACCACACCGGGGAAGCCATTCTTGCGCACATAGTCGCCAAGGCCCATGACGCAGGCGCGCCAGTTGGCTTCATCCAATCCGGGAAGCGGTGCAACAGTGCCGTTCTCGCAACGCCAGCTGCCGTCCTCTTGCCGGACCCAGTCGCTGAAGCCGAGAGCCGTTTCAAACTGCGGCAGCTGAAACGCCAGCGACCGGTCGGCCTGAAGCGCGAAGGAGCCGCCATCGAAGACCAGTTCGTCCTGACCACCCAGCTGGTTGCAATAGATCAGCGGCAAACCGCTCTCGACCACACGTGCCACGACCACCTGAAGGCGCTCTTCGGCCCGGTGCCCCCAATAGGGCGAGCCGTTCGGCACCAGAAGCATTTCGGCTCCGGTTTCAGCGAGGCACTCGCAGACTTCGTCGTTCCAGATGTCCTCACAGACCGGCACACCGATGCGCACACCGCGGAAGTCCACCGGCCCCGGCAGCGGCCCGGCCTTGAACACACGCTTCTCATCGAAGACGCCGTAATTCGGCAGATCATATTTGTACCGGAGCGTTTGCACCTTGCCGCCGTCCAGCAGCGCGACCGCATTGTGAAGCTTGTCGCCATCCAGCCAGGGCGTGCCGACCAGCATCGCCGGGCCACCGTCCGCTGTCTCCGCTGCCAGCTCCTCGATGGCCTGCATGCAGCGGCGCACGAAAGCGCGCTTCAGAACCAGATCCTCGGTCGGATAGCCTGCAACGATCAGCTCGGAATAGAGCACCAGATCGGCATGTCCCGCAGCAGCTTCCACGCGGGCTGCACGGATCAGGGCAAGGTTGCCAGCCACATCGCCCACGGTCGGGTTGAGCTGGGCAACGGCAAGACGGAATCGGCCATCAACCGGCCGCAAGGAGGGAGAAGTCGTCATGTGCGTGATGTACTCCGGGAGGGAGCTGCATGCAATCGCCGGGTGCATGCAAGGCTTTGCTTTCCGGCCCGTGTTCCAAGCTGGCCGGAAACTGCCGGTCAGAGAAGAGCCAAGGACACAATATCGGGCTTGACGGGCGGCGCAAGCCTCGTTCCTTCGCGCGCGTTAACTGAGACAGCGTCTTGCCTGGTCTGCCACCCGGCCTGCCGGAAAAGCCCTTTGGTGCGGCCATGAAGGGCCTGATTGTCCAGCACGCTTCCGATACGCTTGTAGAGCACCGCCGGAGCAACCGGCTTGGCCACGAACCCGTGGATACCAAGCCGCATGGCCTCCAGAATGATCGTCTTGCGGGAATGGGCGCTGATAACGAGCACCGGGGTCGTGCTGATGTGGGTGTCCTTGTCGCGCCGCAGGATCTTTATGAATTCTGCCCCGCTGACAGGTGCCATTGCCCAGTCGCAAAGGACGAAGTCGGGCGTCCGGTCGATGACTGCTTCCAGACCATCGGCCCCATCGCTGGCCTCATGGATCTGCCGCACACCAAAGCCCGCTAAAATTGATCTAATAATAGAGCGCATGTGCAGGTTGTCTTCGATTAAAAGAAATGACACCTGCGACAGGTCCCAACGCCGCACGCGAAAAACTCCCTTAAAATGAATACCGCAATGTATGCACCATGCTGGTAAAAGGACCCTTAGCAAATTTATCGATAATACGTGTTTCATCAGATGAAACTGAAAAGGGCGCCCGAAAGCGCCCTTTTGCCAATTCAGCAGGAAAGCTCCTGAGAACCTGTTTGATCAGCCGATAGCGGCCATTGCTGCCGGCCGCTGCTCATCACGTTCACGCTTGAGGTTCTCGGCGATAAGGAAGGCCAGTTCCAGAGCCTGATCCGCATTCAGGCGCGGGTCGCAATGGGTGTGGTACCGGTCGCCGAGCTGGTCTGCGGTCAGCGCATGAGCGCCGCCGGTGCACTCGGTCACGTTCCGGCCGGTCATTTCCACATGGACGCCGCCAGCATGAGTGCCCTCGGCGCGGTGAACCGCGAAGAAGGATTCCACTTCCTTCAGGATGCGCTCGAACGGACGGGTCTTGTACCCGCCAGCGGTGACCGTGTTGCCATGCATCGGGTCACACGACCAGACAACCGTACGGCCTTCCCGCTCGACGGCCCGGATCAGCTGCGGCAGATGATCGAAGACCTTGTCCGCACCAAAGCGGCAGATCAGCGTCAGGCGTCCTGCTTCGTTTTCCGGGTTCAGCTTGTCGATCAGTTCCAGCAACCCGTCCGGAGACAGGGACGGGCCGCACTTCAGGCCGATCGGGTTCTTGATGCCGCGGAAATATTCCACATGGGCGTGATCGGGCTGACGGGTCCGGTCGCCGATCCACAGCATGTGGCCGGAGGTGGCGTACCAGTCGCCGGTGGTGCTGTCGACGCGGGTGAAGGCTTCTTCGTAGCCAAGCAGCAGGGCTTCGTGGCTGGTGAAGAAATCCGTCGAACGGAACTGCGGGACGCTGGAGGAATCAACGCCGCAAGCACGCATGAAAGCCAGCGCTTCGGTGATCCGGTCCGCCAGAACCTTGTAGCGGTGGCCCTGCGGGCTGTCGGAAATGAAGCCGAGCATCCACTGATGAACCTGATCAAGGTTCGCAAAGCCGCCCTGTGCGAAAGCGCGCAGCAAGTTCAGCGAAGCGGCCGATTGGCGGTAGGCCATGGCCATCCGGTTCGGGTCCGGAATACGGCTTTCGGGCGTGAAGGCGATGTCGTTGATGATGTCGCCACGATAGCTCGGCAGCTCGACGCCGTTCTGGGTCTCCGTTCCCGAAGAGCGCGGCTTGGCGAACTGACCGGCGATACGGCCCACCTTCACTACCGGCTTGGCACCGGCAAAGGTCAGAACGACAGCCATCTGCAGGAAGGCGCGGAAGAAGTCGCGGATGTGGTCAGCGTGGTGCTCGGCGAAACTTTCTGCACAGTCACCGCCCTGAAGCAGGAAGGCCTTGCCCGCAGCAACATCGGCAAGCTGGCGCTTCAGCGCACGCGCTTCACCGGCAAAAACCAGCGGCGGATAGGTCGAAAGACGCTTTTCGACGTCCGTCAGAGCCTCTTTGTCTGGATAATCCGGCACCTGCAAGACCGGCATCGATCTCCAGCTATCCGGTGTCCACTTTTCCGCCATCAGTCCTACTCCTGCCTGGATCAGCGGGCCTGCAACCGGGCCTGCCGATCGCTCAAAAGCTGATCAAATTCATAGTGTTAGAGCACTCGCGCGCATTACTGCCAGCGCGGGAGCCCCAAAGGAGCCGGGGTTTCCCCTACTGTTCATTCAACAGCTCCCGGGTCACACTCATTTCCAACCGCCGCCCGTAAAAAGGCAAAACGTCCGGCCTTATATACGTATCTTTGGCCGGAGACCACACCCGCAGGCGCTGATTTCCAGCAAAGCCGCGCGTGAACCGGAAAAAGATGGCCCCATGGAACTGGAACACAGCCACACCCCGCAGGACATTGCAACACGCCTGCAGGACGGCCCTTCGATCAGCTACCTCCGCGACTGGGTCTATGGCGGGATTGACGGCGCCGTGACCACCTTTGCCATCGTCGCCGGATCCCTCGGCGCGCAATTACCCGCGTCCGTGGTTTTGATCCTGGGCCTTGCCAACCTGCTTGCCGACGGCTTTTCCATGGCGGCGGCCAATTTCACCGGAACCAAGACGGAAATCGAAGACTTCCGGCGGTTGCGCCAGATCGAGGAAAAACACATCCGCCTTGCCCCTGAGGGCGAGCGTGAGGAGATCCGGCAAATCTTCCGTACCAAAGGCTTTGAGGGCTCGGAACTGGAGACCCTGACCACCATCATCACCTCACGCAACAGCACCTGGATCGAGACCATGATGCAGGGCGAATATGGCCTGGCAAGCGTTCAAAGATCACCGCTCAAGGCCGCTGCAAGCACTTTTGCCGCCTTTGCCCTGTGCGGCAGCCTGCCCTTGCTGCCCTTCGCATTCGCCCTGCCCTCCAGTAACCTGATCGCGGTGCTGCTGACAGCCTTGGCCTTCTTCAGCATCGGTTCGGCCAAAGCCCGCTGGTCAACCCAGGGCTGGCTCCGCTCCGGGCTGGAGACCACCCTCATTGGCATGACGGCGGCAGCGATTGCCTGGGCCGTTGGTGCCGGGCTCCACGCAGCCTTCGGGACACTTTGACCGCGTGTCAGACGGGAATGGTGCGGATGTTCAAAGGGGCAAGATACTGGTCGACCAGCTCGATCACCTCAGGAGCTGCCTGAACCGCCCGGGGATAGATGGGCGCTGCCCGGTCCGCCAGAACAGGCGCATGCCAGCCTCTTGTGGTTTCGATGAAATGGCGGATGCCCTCCTCGCCCCAGAAATCGTAGAAACCGAGAAGCACGCAATCAATATAGCTTTGCAGGATCGGGTTGCTGCCGGACCCCCAATCCCGGTTCCCGGGCTTCGACTGGAACAGGAACATATCCTCCGGTCCAGGTTGCTCTTCCTGCTCGCACCGGAACTGCCCGCCGATCGCGGGCACTTTGTCGTACCGCTTTTCCCGCGCCTCAAGCGCCGGCAGCCTGTCTTCCGGCTCACGGACCAGAACGCCGCGGATCGTGACACCCGGCTTGGGGGCAACCGAAAGCGCGCAAATGCCGCGTCCGGAATCAGTCAGGCCAACGACGCGCCACTCGCGTATCCAGCCCTCAAGCCGTCCCGCCCGGACCGAGGCGCCCTCTCCCAGCGTTCTGGTGTTCACAAGTGATCCATAGCCAAAATAGGTAATGCTCATGAGTTCCACGCACCTCGCACGCCCTGTGAATTGTGCAGATAACTGACCTGGATATGGCCGGAATCCGAATTTGATCTTAACGTTTTACCCTTACGGCTTAGCCCCATGGCACAATTGGCAAGCCAGCTCAGGAAGCCGCCAGACCACAACGACAATGGCGTTCTAATGACGACAAACTTCGAAAACGGATGGCCGGAAACGAACGGCCCGGCCGCCAGCGGCCGCATTACGGCACATGTTTACTGGCTCACAGTCCTGCTGATCGTCATTGCTGCGGCCTCTCTCGCCGTTGTGGGCTATCTCGCCTCCCGTTCCGCGGACCGCCAAGCCCTGAAGCACGAAGCCTATGTATTCGACAATGCGCTGCGTGACCACCAGCTGCTGACGGCCCGTGACCAGCTTACCGTTGCCCACTGGGACGATGCGGTGGAACATATCGTCAAAGGCGTGGAACCCGATTTCATCAAAAACGAATTCCTGAATGCCCTGTGGAATGACTTCGGCATCCACCGCAGTTTTCTGATCGGCCCAGGGGACGAGCTGCTGGCAAGCACCCGCGAACATCAAGCTGATTTCACACGGCGCGTTCTGGCTGAGGACGATCCGGTCCGCGCATTGGCCGACAAGCTGCGCAAGCGGATCGCGGAAGGTCTTCCAGAGTTTCCGGCGGCGGCTGCCGCGGGAGCGGAGCTCGACAGCACGCTCAAGCTGGATGAGGTGGCCGATTTCGCTTTCGCCCGGATTGAGGGCCAGCCGATGCTTTTGAGCGCGGTGCAAATCCTTCCGGAGGAACGCCGCATTGATCTGAACAAATGGCCGGTCGTTATTCTGGTTGCCGCGAAGGCCATCGATCAAACCTTCCTCCAGCAGCTGACTGCTCCCCTGGACTTGATGGATATCGCGTTTCTGGATGGTCAGGCGCCTGAAGGCAAAAAGGCCCGGCGGGAACTGATGGACCATCATGGGGATGTGGTCGGCACCTTCACCTGGCATCCGGAGCGCCCGGGCTTGCAGATCTGGAAGCTGATCCTGCCGGTCGCAATCGGCCTGTGTCTTCTCCTGTCAGCCGCAGCCTTGCTCATTTCCCGCAAGATTGTCCGGTTGACCCGGTCTCTGGAACGCAGTGAGGCCATCAATCACTTCAACGCCCGCCACGACCCGCTGACGGGCTGCCGCAACCGTCTCGCATTCAGCGAAATTCTGGAAGCAGCCTGTTCCGGCCTGCCCGGAACACCCTTCGCGCTGATCGCGTGTGACCTCGACAACTTCAAGTCAATCAACGACACCAGCGGCCACGCGGCAGGCGACGAGGTTCTCAAGACCATCGCCCGCCGGCTGCGGCAAATCGTCGAACCTGCCGGATATGTTGGACGTATCGGAGGAGACGAATTTCTGATTGTCGTCTCGCTGGGTGATGGTTCTCATGAACTTGAGCAGATTGCCGAACAGATCCTTGCAGAAGCC
The DNA here is from genome assembly GCF_014842915.1 of Roseibium litorale. GTDB lineage: Bacteria > Pseudomonadota > Alphaproteobacteria > Rhizobiales > Stappiaceae > Roseibium > Roseibium litorale. The sequence continues at coordinate 136,450 of NZ_JACYXI010000009.1, forward strand.
CATGTCCCGGTTGAGCTGGAAACAGGTGAAAGCTTCAAGGCCGGGATGTCACTCGGCATTGCGAGGGCGCCAGACTGCGGACACCATGGAACGGATCTGCTGCGCGCCGCCGACGTAGCCCTTTACAAGGCCAAGCAAACAGGCAGAAACCGGGCCTGCTTCGCTGATCATCTGCCGGTAAAGCCCTCCCTCAAACAGTCTCTAATCAGCGGATAAGGGGGAAAAGCGGTCACTCTCAGCCTATAATACGGGGTCGCAGAAGCGCCACCAAGAGGCAATCAAGGAGAGTGACCTCAAACAAAATACCCGTTTTTTCAAAATTGCGCACGTTTTTTAGAGCGTGTCAGGGCAGTTTGGAGCCAGCGGCGGGATTATCGGAACGCGATCTGATACTTCTGCCAAGTGACCGTTTTTCGCGGCCACTCGCGACGTAAAATTAACCCCGCCAGCCTATTCTGGCGGGGGATAGTGAAGACACGAATTTTCAGGAACTTCCTTTTGCGCACCGGAGACGCCCGACGGAAACAAAAGCAGGACAGCGGCGCCTCCCGGACTCATATTCCGCGCCTCGCGTTCTTGCTCGCAAGCCTTCTGATTGCCGTCACGTCCGCTTCCCTGGTTTTTGTCGGTTACGTGGCCTCCAAAGCCTCCTTTACCCAGGCGATCCAGAGCGAGCACAGACTGTTCGCAAACACGCTCAGCGACCGGACAAAAATGGTGGCCCGCGAAGCGCTGCCGGTTGCCCGGTCGGATGAGTCCGTGGCCAATATCGTTCTCAGCTTCAACACCGACTACGTCCGGGACCAGCTTGGCAAGCTGTGGTCAAGACACGGGCACAACAGAAGTTTCCTGGTCTCCAGCACCAACAAGATCATGGCCGAATCCTTCGAGGGATACACGCATTTCGGAGAGCATCCCCTAAGCGACCTGCCCTCTCTCATGCCGCTGATGAATGCCGCGAGAAATCTCTTCGAGCAGAACCGTGTCCGGGTCCCTGGCGGCTACAGCCACAGGGATATTCGTGATCTGGACCTGTCTAAATATGCCTCCATTGGCCTCGTCATTCTCGACCATAAGCCAGCCATTGTCGGCGCTTTGCCCCTAATGCCGGATCTGGAGAGGGTGCAATTGCCGGATGAGAATGCGGTCTTTCTGCTGACGGTCCGTTTTCTCGACGCGGCCTTCATCCAGAACTTGAACGCACAGCTTGACTTCAAGGGGCTGTCTTTCCTTCCCGGCGCGGAGATGCCGGAGTGGGGTCCAAACCTTTTCCTCAAAGGAATGGACGGCACGCCCCTTGGATCTTTCGTCTGGCAGAGCGAGGCCCAAAGCAACAGCATCTGGCCAACAGTCATCCCTGTGATCCTGATGCTGGGAGCAACCCTGGCGGCACTCGCTCTTCTGATCGCCTGGCGGATCGGACGGCTGACGAATTCCCTTCACGCCAGCGAAAAACAGAACCGCTATCTGGCCCTGCACGACACTCTGACAGGTCTTCCCAACCGGCTCTACTTCAACCGGCTTATGGCAGCGTCCCTCAAGGCGCTCCCGGGCAAGCCCTTCGCAATCCTTCACTGCGACCTCGACCACTTCAAAGCGGTCAACGACACCTATGGCCACGCAGCCGGTGACCTCGTGATCCGCGAGGTTGCGCACAGAATGAAAGACATTCTCGGCCGGGCCGGAATTGTCTCGCGGGTCGGCGGGGACGAATTCATCGTTCTCGTCCGCAAGACCGTAATGCGCGCCAAGCTGGAAGCCCTGGCCGGGGCACTCATTCAGGCCACCGGCCTGAAGATCCGGATCTCGGAAGAGACGTCCGTGCAGGTCGGCCTGAGCGTGGGCATTGCCATTGCAAGGTTCCACGGCCAGGATATGGAGGCGCTCCTCGCGGAAGCCGACAAGGCGCTTTACACGTCGAAGGAAGCCGGCCGCGGACTGCTTACCTTCTCCGAACCCGCTAAAGGGGACGAGTTGCGAGGGGAAGACCTGGCAACGGAAGTGCTCCGGCGCGCGGCAGGCAAGGCCCCTGCGCAAACGGACCGGCCCAAGGCGCCCAAGCCCCTCAACGCCGAGCTGGAGACCGAGAGCGAGACAGATGGCGCACCCTCTTCTGAGACCGGCAAGTCCGGGACTGATGAGCCGGGCGTTGGCAAGTCAGGCGTTGGCAAGCCCTCAGCAAGCCGGAAGGCCGCCTGACACCTGATCAAAGTAGCTCTTCAAACTGAAGCGGCCTCTGACAGGTGCTGCCAGAGGCCGTGATTGGCGTACAAGCCCCAGATGCCGATCTGGGGATGTGACCTGGGGACTGCGATCAGGCGCGGATGCGGCGGCTCGGCTCGCGCATGGTCACCAGCTCTTCCGCCGCCGTCGGATGAACCGCGATGGTGCGGTCAAAGTCGGCCTTGGTCGCGCCCATCTGCAAGGTTATGCCCAGGATCTGAGCCAGTTCGCCTGCATCCGGCCCCATGACGTGCACACCAAGAACCTTGTCCGTGTCGGCATTTACGATGATCTTCATCATCATCCGCTCATCCCGGCCGGCCAGAGTGTTCTTCATTGGCCGGAAGCGGGTCGAATAAATGTCGAGATTGGGGGAGACCTCCAGCGCCTGCTCTTCTGTAAGTCCAACCGTGCCAAGCTCCGGCTGTGAGAAGACGGCGGTCGCGATCAGGCTGTGATCCACGGTCCAGGGCTTGCCGCCAAAGGTGCTGTCAGCGAAGGCATGGCCCTCACGGATGGCAACCGGCGTCAGGGCTGCCCGGCCAGTAACGTCACCAACCGCATAGATGGAAGGAACAGAAGAGCGGGATTCGGCATCAACAATGATCTCGCCATTTGCCCGCATCTCCACACCGGCCTTGTCGAGGCCCAGACCCTTGGTATGCGCATCACGGCCAATCGCGTACATGACCTGATCCACCACCAGGGTGCGGCCCTGCTCGCTCGTTACCTCAAGCTTGCCGTCATCCCGCTTGACGATCGCTGTCACCACATCTTCTGTGATGAGATTGATCCCCTTCTTGACGATCTCTTCCTGAACAGCCGAACGAAGCTCGTTGTCGAACCCGCGCAAGATCGTGTCCCGGCGGTACATCAGATGGGTTTCAGCGCCCATGCCATTGAAGATGCCCGCAAACTCGACCGCGATATAGCCGCCGCCGAGCACCAGGACACTGCCGGGAAGCTCTTCCAGCTGAAAGGCCTCGTTCGAGGTGATGGCGTGCTCATGACCCGGGATTGCCGTGTCCACGTTCGGAGAGGCGCCAACCGCAATCAGGATCGTCCTGGCAGTGATCGTCTGGCGGGTCGATAGCAGGCGGACGGTATGCGCGTCCTCGACCACAGCGCGGGTATCGAAGGTTTCCACATTGTGGCGCTCAAGGTTGGTGCGGTAGATGCCTTCGAGGCGCTCGATCTCCTTATCCTTGGCTGCCATCAGGGTCTGCCAGGAAAAGGTCCGCTCGCCAACGCTCCAGCCAAAGCCTTCCGCATCCTCGAACGCCTCAGAAAACTGGGAGGCATAGACAAACAGCTTCTTGGGAACACAGCCACGGATGACACAGGTCCCGCCATAGCGGTACTCCTCTGCAATTGCGACCTTGGCGCCGTGAGAGGCTGCTATGCGGGCTGCCCGCACGCCGCCGGACCCTGCACCGATCACAAACAGGTCGTAATCAAACTCGCTCATCCTATTCCCTTCCAATCCCCGGGCCTGCCGCTGGCCGCCTGCCACTCTGCCTGGCGGCAAAAAAGCTCTCCGCGGCCATGCCACAACTGTCTTCTGGGCCGTTTGTGGGTCTGCCCAGACAAAAAAACAAGGCCGCAAAGCGGCCTTGTCCTTCATTCTCAGTCACGAGCCGGTGAATTTCCCGGCAGCTCTGTCACTTACTGCTTCGGAGCTTCGGCAGCTGCTGCGGCAGCGCGCTTGTCCAGTTCTTCACGGACCATTGCGACCAGCTCGCTGGAGATCTGATCCTGCCACTGACGGGCAGCACCAATGGCCAGAGCCGTGATGGTCGGCCCGTTGTCGGTCAGCTTGGAACCGAGCGGAGAGTTATAGAATTCGACCAGCTGCTTCAGCTCGTCCTCGGTGAAACGGCGGGCCCAGATTTCATAGATGGTCTTGTTCAGCTCCGCACGTTTGGCGGCCAGCTTCAGGGCAACCTCAGAGGTGACATCAACAATTTCCTGGGTCCGGGCCGGATCAGACTGCACGAACAGCGTACGGGTCTGCTCAGCCAGCAGCGGCAGAATATCGTCAAAGGAGCTCAGGGCCTTGGTCGCGGTCACGACTTCCTTCGCAGCCGCCAGATGGCTTTCGGTGAACTCTCCATCCTGCGCATAGACCGGGGCGGCAGCCAGAGCAAACATCACGGCGCCAAAGGCTGCAGAGGCGGAAAAAACGGACTTAATTTTCATATTCGAACTCCAATAAGGCCAGGCGGGCCGCCCTGCCAAAAATCTCAAGAACTCAACGTGCAGGCTCGACCGTCGTCACGCCCTGTTTGCCAGCCACATAGGCTTTTGCTGCCAGACCGAGGAACAGACCATGCTCCACGACACCCGGGATCGCAACCAGGTCGTTCGCCAGCCGGGATGCATCCGCAATCCGGCCGAGATGAGCGTCGAGGATGTAATGTCCGCCATCTGTGACAAAAGGATGGTCAGAGCCGCCCCGAAGAACAAGTTTTCCCTGCAATCCATTGCGGGCGAAGCAGGCTTCCACAGCCTTGATCGTCGCACCAAGGCCGAACGGATTGACTTCGATCGGGAGCGGAAACGCGCCGAGCGTATCAACCAGCTTGGACTCGTCTGCGATCACGATCATGCTCTTGGAGGCTGCTGCGACGATCTTCTCGCGAAGGAGCGCTCCGCCGCCGCCCTTGACCAGGGTCAGGGCAGGATCAATCTCATCAGCGCCGTCAATGGTCAGGTCCAGCTCGGGAAGCTCTTCCAGGGTCGCCAGCTTGATGCCTTCGGCTTCCGCCAGCTCACGGGTGCGCTCAGAGGTCGGGACCCCGACCACATCCAGTCCGGCCCGGACGCGTGCGCCCAGGGCGCGGACGAAATGCTCAGCTGTTGAACCGGTTCCGATCCCCAGCTTCATTCCCGGTTTCACGTCTTCTGCGGCGCGTTCCGCCGCAAGCCGCTTAAAGTCGTCGCTCATCGCGCCTCGTCTTTCCTCAGCCCTGCCTGCCTCAGCCCTGACCGGTCCAACTAACCCGGCGCCTGGCACCAGGCTCCCCGGCAAAACGGCCACTCTGCCGGGTATTCCACCGGCACATCATTGCGTTGATCCGGCCCTACGGACCAGAGCCGCTGATTAGCACGGCTTGGAGGTTCAGGCCAAGACCCGCGCGCGACAAATACCCCGGGACCACTCTGCGGAAATATTGGTTTGCCGGGGACCTGAGTTCAGGCGGTTTCCAACGTGACAAGCACCGTAGTGCCGTTTGGTCAGCCCCCTTAACGTGCTTGTTAAACTGACCAGACAAAGAGCACCGGTACAGGCCTGCTGCCGGCCATATCCGCCTGACCAGCAGAAGGTCTGCCCCTCTGCATCTTGCCTGCGGGGTCTGCCGCAGCTAGGATTCCCGCACCACTTTCCAAGCGCAGGAATCCCCAATGTCCGTACTGGTTTTCGATCTCGACGGCACGCTCGTGTCATCGATGGACGATCTGACTGCGACCCTGAACGCCGTGCTGACCCGGGCGGGCTACAGGGCCATCGCACCCGAATCCGTCCGCACCATGGTCGGACACGGCGCCAAGGTGCTGCTGCAACGCGGGCTCAACGCCAATGGCGTCACCTGGACGGAAGAGAGCCTGGCGCCGCTCTATGATGACTTTCTGGATTATTACGAAGCCAATATCGCGGTTCACACCCGCCCCTTCCCAGGTGTGATCGACGCTCTGGAAACCTTCCGCTCCGAAGGCTGGAAGCTGGCCGTCTGCACCAACAAGGTGGAGCGCCTGACCCTCCCTCTCATGGACGCCCTCGATCTGACGCGGCATTTCGATGCGATTGTCGGCGGAGACACCTTCGCCAGGCCCAAGCCGGATGCCGCACCCGTTCTCGGCGCCATTGCCCGCGCCGGCGGCAGCGCCGGAGGTTCCATCATGGTCGGCGATTCCGTGACCGACATTGACGCTGCCAGAGCCGCCGGTATTCCGGTCGTCGCCGTCGATTTCGGCTACACGCCCGTGCCTGTGACGGAACTTGGCCCGGACATCGTCATCTCCCATTTCGAGGAGCTTCCCGGCGCGGTCTCCCGGCTCCGCAAGCCGCAGCCTGTGTGAGGGCACTCTTCTCCGGCGGGGTTATCCACGCCCCACCGGTTTTGACCATGAGGGCCTTGCATAACCCCGGCCAATCCAGTACATGACCGCAACCAGCCGGACGGACCACCGTCGAGGCGCGGGCGATTAGCTCAGCGGGAGAGCACTCCCTTCACACGGGAGGGGTCACTGGTTCAATCCCAGTATCGCCCACCATTTCTTCAGAAAAAAATAAGCAAAGGCGGCATTTGCGACCGGTTTTAGCTGTGATCAGCGGCAAGCCCGTGCAAGCCCCCGCCTCTTCGGCCTCCGCGCCCGAGACAATAGCTATTTTTGATTGGCCGCAGTTTATTCAGAAAAGCGTTCTCCACTAGAAAACTAGTAAAACACCGATACAATTCATTGATCTAACCAATCAGAAAATGAATATTTCAATTATCGAACGTAAAACTACTCTCATGGAGGGAATTATGACGAGTGAGGCCACTTTACGCGGGCTAAAAAAAGAAGCGGCATGGGACTATGAAAACGGATTTTACTGGTTTTCATCCAAGACACGCCTCAATAAAATGCTCGCTCACTATGAACTCTACAAATCAATCGTCGAGATTCCGGGACATATCTTCGAATTGGGCGTTTACAAAGGAGCTTCCCTGGTACGCTTGGCGACATTCAGGGATGCGCTGGAAAATGACTATTCCAGGAAACTGGTTGGTTTTGATGCATTTGGAGAGTTTCCGACAGAGGGACTTAATCTCGAAGACGATTTGAATTTTGTTGAAAATTTTGAACGTACCGGCGGCCCTGGTCTTAAGGAAAACGAAGTTACGTCAATTTTAGAAACTAAAGGATTTGAGAATTTTGAACTAATTAAAGGGAACGTTTTTGTTACATTGCCGGAGTATCTAAAAAAACACCCGGAGACTCGAATCGCCTTTTTGCACTTAGACATGGATGTCAAAGAGCCGACAGATTTTGCTCTTGAGCTACTATATGATCGAGTTGTTCCAGGAGGCCTGGTAGTTTTCGATGACTACAACTCAGTTGCCGGAGAAACCATTTCTGCTGACGAATTCTCGAAGAAGCGCAACTTGAGAATTGAAAAGTTGCCTTTCTATAGCGTTCCCTCCTTTATTCGAAAGCCCTCGTGCTGATTAACTCTCGCAGTTAGTTCGGGCACGCAGAAATCTGCGTAAACCTTTCTCTCATCGCTGACCGCTTGCTATCTCAACGGCCGAGGCCTGCTAAAGTCGTGCCTGATGATTCTGAAGGTGATAGCCGAGGACGTTCAAGACGATGGCGCCGAAGACCCCAACCGCCCCCCTGTTGGAGAAGATGCACAAGGCGCTTGCCCTGCAGAAGGCCGGCGAGTTCGCCAAGGCCCAGAAGATCTACAAGCTGGTTCTGAAGAAACTGCCCGGCAATGCCGACGCCAATCACCTTCTCGGCGTCAGTTACCGTCAGCTTGGCGACCCTGAGACCGCGATCAAATACATCGAGAAAGCCATCAAGCTGTCTCCGAACCAGGGCGTCTTCTATTCCAACCTCGCCCGTGCCCATAGCGACATCCCCGCCTCCGGCCCGCAGGTCATCCTGGAGAACGCCGAAAAGGCCCTGTCACTCAGCCCGAACATTGTCGAAGCCTACAATCTGAAGGCCATCGCCCTCACCAAGCTGGAGCGCCAGGACGAGGCCGAAGAGATTTTCAAACTCCTGATCTCCAAGGTGCCGAGCTATGCGGATGCCAACAGCAATTACGGCCTGCTCCTGCGCGATCAGAAGCGGTATGAAGAAGCCGTCAGGTTCTTCGACAACGCTGTGAAGCTCGAACCTGGTAATCCGGAAAACTACATTCAGCGGGCAAGGGCGAGACTTAAAGCAGAGACATACGAGATAAGCAAAACAGAGCTGCCTCAAGCCCTGGAGCTTTTCAAAGACAACTCAGATCTTCAACACGAAATGGCGCGGCTTCTTTATAAAACAGGGGACCCCAAAGGCGCACTTCCTTTCGCAAAAGCAGCGGTGAAGGACGGCCCGGAGGATCCGCACCGGCTTACCACTCTTGGGGTCACGCATCAGTCACTCGGCAATTTCGGAGAAGCACTGAAGCATTTCCTAAAAGCTAGTGAACTAATTGGAAGCGTTGACCCAGCCGTCGAGTGGAACATGTCGCTGGCCTATCTTGGCCTAGGTGATCTGGAAAATGGCTGGCGCCTCCACCCGGCAAGGCTCCGGAAGGGGATCGACTCCACACTCAAACGGAAATTCCTGAAGCCCGAATGGGATGGCTCCGACTTGACCGGAAAGACCATCATGGTCTGGAACGATCAAGGTATTGGGGATGCTTTCCGTTTCGGCAGCATCATTCATGACCTCATCAAGGCTGCCGGAAATGTCATTATCGAAGTATCTCAAAAGCTTATCCCTCCTTTCCAGCGCACCTTTCCAGACGCAACCGTCCGGCTCGCGACATTCGAAAGCCTTACGCTGAACGCCACCTGTCATGACTATGATTATCAGTTCAGCATGGGCGACTTGGGGATGTTCTACCGAAGGTCGTATGCAGACTTTGAAACCGCCCGCCAGCCAGGTTTCGTCTTCGACAAGAGGAAGGCACGTGCATTCCACGAACGTATTCCAGAGGCGAGAGACAAGCCAATCGTCGGGCTTGCCTGGCGTTCCCGCAATCTTGCTCCTTCCAGAGCGCGTTTCTACCTGTCAGTTCCCGAACTGGCACCGCTGCTGGAGACACCTGAAGTCACTTTCATCAACCTGCAATACGCCCGTATCGACCGGGAAGTCGCGTTCTTGCGCGATGGACGGGGTTACAATTTCATTGATTTCGAGGATCTGGATCTGATGAACGATCTAGAGGCGGCCGCTGCACTTACCGCCTGTTGTGATCTGGTCATTGGCGCCAATACCAGCCCTGCAGAGCTGGCCGGATGCTACGGCATCCCATGCTGGCGGTTCGGGCCACCGGAAACTCAGTTGCTCCTCGGTCAGGCCTCGCCCCCCTGGTATCCGAAGACGGAGTATTTTACCCTCAGCGCGGATCAACCGGCCATGTCAATTATTCCGTTTCTGCATGAAAAGCTCAGAAACTGGATTTCAGCCGGTTTTTCTCCCAATGAGCGCCTCGGCCGGCTTGGTTTGCTGGAAAGTGAACAGGAGTGACGCCTAAAAGAAGGCAGATCAGCAGCCTGGCTTCACGATGCCTCTGTCGATCAAATATTCAGCGAACTGAAAGTCTTCCTTCGCATCGATATCAACCACCCGAATATCCGGCGCAATCCGGTAGCCACGGCTTTTCGGTGACATCATCTGCGCGTTCAGTTCATCGACATGATCTGCATTGGCAACCATTGCCCATGCAGAAAACTGGTAGCATTCAGGATAGTCCTGACGCCGATAATACTGGTTCACATCGTATTCAACGAAAGTGCTGATCCGGTTTTCCCCATCCAGAGTTGCGCAAAGATACGGATGCAGAGTTGGTTGCTTCATGCCAATGATGCTGTCGCAATCGGTCTCGGCATGATAAAAGTCGAGAATGTCCTTCAGATTCTCCGGCGTACGGAAGGGATATGTCGGGTAGAGCACAAGAACTGCTTTTACTGGCTTTCCAGCCGACTTGAGGTGCCTGACGAAATCCGCCACCACCTCCTGCATAGTCGTAGTCGCCTTTCCCAACCTATCTGGACGGCGATACGTTTTTGCCCCGGCCTCCGCAGCAATACGCAAATACTCGTCACTGTCGCTGTTGAGATAGGTCTCCTCAACGAGGTCACTTGCCATTGCCGGCAGCAGACTATGCAGGATCAGAGGTTTCCCGTTGAGAAGACGGATGTTTTTGTTCGGCAGACCAACACTGCCAGCCCGCGCGGGCACCATCGCATAAATTCCGCGTGTCATTCGTAATCCAGAACCTGATCCAGCTTTCGCGCATCCAGAAGGGCGCGGACCTCAACAAATTGATCGTCGGGAATTGCACTGTAGTTTAGCGGTCTACCATCATTGTTTGTTATCATTTTGGTCGCATCGTTCAGCTCAAGAACATATTTACGGAAGTTCTCATCTACTACAGGCTGCCTTGTGTCCGGATAAAATCTGAGTCCAAAAACGCGTTCAAGATCTTCAATCACCTTTGGATGCTGGAACATTTCCGTCCCGGGATAAGCCGTCGCAGTAAAGACCGATGTGTTTATCGAAGCAAATGCGGTGTCGTATTCGCTCGTTCCGGGCATCAGACCGCTGGTAACCAATTCCTGCTGCCACTTTATGAATGCAATGCTTGTCTTAAGGTCGTCCAGAGTTTCACCGGGATACCCCATGATCCAGGTGCAGTTTCCATGTATACCAGCCCCAAGCGTATTGCGGATACCTTCGGTCATGGCCCGGGGGAATTCGAAGCCGTTCAGCTTCTCCATACCGCTCGTCAGCATGAAGCCGCCCTTTCCCATGTCCTCAAGCACTTTCGCCGAGGCGGATTCGGCACCGAAACCGATGTAGATGCAGCCAGCGCGTGCCATCTCATCCACACGCAGGACATCGGCCTTCACGTATCCTCCGGACTTGCGGTCTGGACGCAGATCAGCTGCTTCGTCAAGACGGCCATGAGCTCCCCAGCGCAGCTCGCCAGATCTGGCCAGAGGCTCCAACAGGTCAGCAAGCTCCGTGATACGCTTTGGACTGACCATGAAATTGTCGTCCATCAAGCCGATGAAATCGACGCCAAGACGGTCTTTGTATTCCAGGAACTCAGCGGCCAGATTGTCCGCGCTGCGAACACCATAGTTCCGTTCACCCTGCGCCCCGCGAAAGCAGAACTTGCATGCAAAAGGGCAGCCCCGGCTTGATATGGTCGAAATACTGCGCTTCATCTGGAAGCTGGTGGCGGAGCTGTTCTTCGCCGCCCCGCCCCACACAGGCGCAGAAAGATAACTTTCTAGAACTGGGAAGCCGTCTACGTCCTCCTTCAACAGATCGTAAGCCGGAAATGGAAGGGAATCGAGATCAGGAGTTCTGCCGCCGTGATAGAAGAAACGTGGACGGCCAGCCCGAAAGTCACGGTAGAATGGAGTTAGACGTCCGCTTTTGTAGGCTTTATCAAATCCGTGATCGCGTAAAGCCTGGGCGTCCAGGGCGATTTTCAGAACGATGTCATCGCCTTCGCTGTGGCTGACAGCATCAAGCTCCGGAATCCAATTAAACAAATCCTCACGGAACTGTGTGGCCAGACCGCCACCGCTGACAAGCAAAGCGTCAGGGTCCAACTCTCTAATTACCTTGGCAATCTCAGTTTGCCACGAGAGGGTTGTAATCAGACCGGACAAACCAATAACGTGCTGACTGCCGGCCTTGGCCAAGCTTCGCTCGATCAGAGCACGAGCCTCCTGAAAAGTAAGGCACCTGCCAAACGCAAGCCCTTTACGCGAGGCTTCTTCATCCAAAACACGATAGATATTCAGATCGATAATTGCCGGTTCCGCACCATATTCACGTAACCGTGCAGCCAACAGGGCCGGCCCAACTGGTGGATTATTGGGTTTTGCCTGCTCCCGAATAGGCATGTTGATGAAGGTAACCTTCACCCCTTTCAGAGTGCTGGACTTGAAATTTTGAAGAAACGTCTTTGGAAGAACTAAGTTCATACCATGTTCCCGTCATACTTACGCTTCAGATCCAAACCAGACCCCTTCAAAATTGAAGCCAAAATCTTATTGGAACCCGCCACTAAACTGATCGAATACAGACATCTATGGACCAGCATCATTCGGAAAACATATACGCGCTTAAACGAAGCTCACAAGTGCGATTTACACCAAGAAACGGTTAAGCCGGTGGCTCAGATTTTGGCCCTTCCGCCATCGCAGGGAATGGTTTCCAGAACCTGATTACACATGTAACCCTTTACCGATCAGATAATCGCACAGTTCGCGGATCGCGCCCTTGCCGCCCTTTTCCGTCAGAATGAGATCGGCATGGGCCTTTGCGTCCTTGTGTGCATCGGCGGGAACGGCACCCAGGCCACAAGCCTTGAGACAGTCGATGTCGTTGATATCATCGCCGATATAGACGATCTCTTCCCATTGGAGCTGCGCTTCCCGGCGCCAGTCATCCAGAGCAGGAAGCTTGTCCAGGACGTGGTGCATGACCTCCATACGAAGCTTGCGGGCACGGGAGCGGACAACCGGGTTTGCCTCACGGGACAAGATCAGAAGGTGTAGCCCCCTCTCCCGCAGCAGCTCGATCCCCATCCCATCGCGCCTTGAGCAGCTGACGGATTCACGCCCCTCTTCATCGACGAGAACCGTATTGTCGGTATGAACACCGTCAAAATCGGTCACAAGGGCACGGATCTGTGTCATGTCTGAGAAACTGCCTCACATCATCCTGTTCAGCGGCTTGACCAATCCCGGCAATTCGGCGTCTTCCCGCTGCCGCTCCAACTCGCGCCACTTCAGTTTATGGCGCTGAGGAACCTCGACATCAAGGATCTGCGTCTCCTTGAAACGCAAGGCTGCCTGCACGGTTCTAAGATCCTCGCAGAGACGGCGCATCTCGTCAGGCTCAAGGCTGGCGGAATGGTCCGTCCCCTTCCAGGTCTTGTCGAGCGTGAAATGCCGTTCGATGTAGCGGAAGGGAGCCGCCCCTTCATAATGGCTTTCGCATTGCAGCCCCAAAGCCGCAGCGGCCATATCAATCGCCGTTCCAAGATGATGCCCGGAAAAGCCTGTCGCCCCAAGCTGCCGGCCATAAAGACGCTGCAGCCTGTCGATCTCCAGAAGGCAAACGTCCTTTGCAGCAACCGGATAGCCTGAGGTGCAAGCGTATAAGACGAGATCACGGGACCGCCCGGCCTCTTCATAGAAATCAATCAGTTTCTCAAGTTCCCGGGTGGTCGTCATGCCGGCCGAAACATGGATCTCACCTTCGAAGAAACGGCAGAGATAATCCTGAACCTGGAAATTCTGATTGGTCGCTGAGGGAATCTTGATCAAGGCCGGCTGCAGGGACGTGATTTCCCGCGCCGAAGTCAGATCCCAGACAGAAGTGGAGTATTCTACACCAAAGTCCCGGCAAATGGACTGCAGTTCGCGGTGCTGCTCCAGGTCGAACTCAAGAAACTCGCGGTGTGCACCATAGGTCGAACCATACGCATTGGCAGGAACCGGATGAGGCGTGTTGTACTCTTTTTCAGACAGCAGCTCGCGATTGCAGCGCTTCTGGAACTTTACCACATCCACTCCGCAGTCTTGCGAAGCGATCTGGATCATCTTCCGAGCGATGGCCATGTCGCCTTTATGATTGCAGCCGATCTCAGCGACTACCTTAATTTGAGCCAATGTCTTCATCTTTCATGATGAGTTCCGATTCGTGCACACCTATTCAGCAAACCATATTTCTTTCCCAGTGTGTCCCATCATTCCTTGCAGAAACGTAGCTTAACGTCACTTGCCACCAGTTTATTTATCCTGCTTTCCGTTTTCTGACATTGGCAAAATCCGCAATTCTCACGTGAAAACGGCCCGGAACTCTGCTTTTCGACCAGAGAAGCAAGGGCGATTCAGCAGAAAAGCCGGGTCGATGACCCGGCTTTTCTTCAGTGTGAAATGCGGCCGTCTTGAAATCAGCCGACAAAGGCGCGTTCGACGACGAATTCTGCCGGTTTGTTGTTGGCGCCTTCAGTCAGGCCTGCCTTTTCGAGGAGAGCCTTGGTATCGCGCAGCATCTCCATCGAGCCGCAAATCATGCCGCGGTCGATGGCTGGATCAAGTGGCGGCACGCCGAGATCGGTGAACAGCTTGCCGTTCTCGATCAGGTCGGTGATACGCCCCTTGAAGGGATAGTCTTCGCGCGTCACCGAGGTGTAGTGCACCAGCTTCTCGCGGGCATATTCGCCGATCAGCGGGTCGTTCCTGGTCTCTTCCACCAGGTCCAGGCCGTATTTCAGTTCGGCCACTTCACGGCAGGTGTGGGTCAGGATCACCTGGTCAAACTTTTCATAGGTGTCAGGGTCACGGATCAGGCTGGCGAAGGGGGCGATGCCCGTGCCGGTCGAGAACATGTAGACCCGCTTGCCCGGGATCAGGGCATCGTTCACCAGGGTGCCCGTCGGCTTTTTCTTCATCAGAACCGCATCACCAGGCTGGATCTTCTGCAGATGCTGGGTCAGCGGGCCATCCGGCACCTTGATGGAGAAGAATTCCAGCTCCTCGTCCCAGGACGGGCTGGCAATGGAATAGGCGCGGTAGAGCGGCTTGCCGTCGATCATCAGGCCGATCATGACGAACTCACCGGAACGGAAGCGGAAGCTTGCCGGGCGGGTCATGCGGAAACGGAAAAGACGGTCGGTGTAATGCTGGACCGACGTTACTTCCTGGACAAAAGCGCCTGCGGGCGCATCGGCTTCCAGGTCGGCTGCCTTGGCAAGGACGTTCATGTGTCTACTGTCTTCCATGCTCGGAGGAAACGGGCGTAATTCCCTGTTGTCTACCACTTGTTGCACCCTGACATGAAGCAACAAGCATCCATGAATGGCGAAAATATCAGAAAATTCTCCCAAGAAGCATGCGTCCAATCGCGCAGGCGGCCATCAACCGCCCATCCGGAACACTCCTGAGCCAGCTCAGGACGCTTAAAGCGCGCCAAATGACCGGATGCTGACGAACAGCCCCAGTGCAAGCAGGCCCAAAAAGAAAAGCCGGCGGAACAACCGCTCGGACAGCCGTTTGCGGATGGCCTGTCCGGCAAAGAAACCCGCAAAGGCCGGCACACAAGCCAGAACCGACAGGCCTCCGGCTTCAACGTCGAGAATATTGGCACCCGACAATGTCACGCCCAGCGCGAGGGTGGATCCGAGAAACAGAAGTCCCATGGCCTGAACGAAGGCATCCCGGGGCAGGTTCAATCCTTGAAGAAACATGACGCCAGGCACCGCATAGGACCCGACCATCCCGGTCAAAACGCCATTCACAGCCCCGAAGCAAAACCCGAGGGGTGCTTCGCGGTGCTCAGACACATGAAGGACAAACCCCGTCAGACCTGAGACCGCGTAAAGGATCAGGACCACACCGAGCAATCCTGTCAGGAGTTTCAGGTCCGCATTTTGAAGAATGAGCCCGCCGAGACCGACCATGGCCATCGCCGGAAGCAGAAAGGGACAAAGCCTTCCGATAAGCCGCAGGGTTCCCCGCCGTCCAAAGGCCTGCAGGATGTTGGTGGCAAGGGTTGGGGCGAGCATCAGGGACATTGCCGTGGTGAGATCCGTCGAAACGGTCATGAGACTCAAGGCAACCGTTGGAAGTCCAAGGCCTATAACACCTTTCACCAGCCCTGCCAGGCTGAAGACCGCCGCGATCAAGAAAAGCAGTTGGATACTGTCCATTCCCACCCCATCAGATTTTTGGTTCGTTCTCAAAGGTTGCAGGTTCAACCAGCTGCACAATCCGTGCAATAGTCGCCTCCCACCTGATCCGGACGACTGCTTATGCCCACACCTTCCCTCCCCCTCCTCTCCAATCTGCTCGCCCGGCGGCTTTTCATGGAGCGTCACGGATTGCAGCAACCGATGAGCGGAAGCGGTAAGGGAGACGATCTGAAGGGTGTGATCGATCATCTCGGCTTTGTGCAGGTTGATAGCGTGAACACGGTGGCTCGTGCCCATCACATGATCCTGGCCTCGCGCCGCCAATCCTACCGGCCGAAGCATCTCAAGCAACTCCTCGAGAAAGACCGCAGGCTGTTTGAGCACTGGACCCATGACGCCTCTGTCATTCCAATGGAGTTCTACCCGCATTGGAAATTGAAATTCGCCAGGGATGGGGAGCGTCTGCGCACCCGCTGGTCTGATTGGCAGCGGCATGAATTCCTGCACAAGCTGGACGAGGTGCTGGACCAGATCGCGCGCAACGGTCCGGTTTCATCAGGGGACATCGGACAGGATGAGGTGCGCACCAATGGTGGCTGGTGGGATTGGCATCCGTCGAAGACGGCCCTTGAATATCTGTGGCGGACCGGTGCGCTTGCCGTATCCGCCCGCAACGGCTTCCAGAAAGTCTATGACCTGACGGAGCGGGTCATTCCCGAGGCCCACAGCAAGGCATCGGCGGATACGGAAGAAACAATTGACTGGGCTTGCCGGGAGGCTTTGACCCGGCTCGGCTTTGGCACATCGGGAGAGCTGGCTGCCTTTTTCGGTCTCATCACGCCTCAAGAAGCCAGGGACTGGTGCGAGAGACAAAAGCAGACCGGAGAAATCGAGGAGGTGCTGATCGAGGGCAGCGACGGCAAACCTCCGCGAAAAGCCTTTGCCTTTCCAGACCTGCCTGAACGCGCGCTCCTTTTGGAGCCCTCGCCCGGCAAGGTGCGGATCCTCTCCCCCTTCGATCCAATGCTGAGAGACAGAAAGAGAGCAGAACGGCTGTTCAATTTCTTTTACAGGATCGAAATCTTCGTCCCGGAACCCCAGCGCACCTATGGCTATTACGTCTTTCCGGTCATGGAAGGCGAAAGACTGATCGGACGGATCGACATGAAAGCACTGCGTTCCGAGGGTCAGTTGCAGATAACCGGATACTGGCCAGAGCCAGGCATCCGCCTGACCTCAGCCAGACAAAAGAAGCTCGAAAGCGAACTCCAGCGCATGGCGCGTTTCTGTGAGACCGGAGCCGTCACTTTCGCGGAAAACTGGCAAAAAGCCGTGGACTAGAAACAGGAAATATTTGGAAATGGCGCGAAACAGCAATGATCTTGCATGCAAACGATTGAAAATTTCAAAAGGTGCGGTTACTGGCACTCTACAACCGTAACCAGTTCTTTTGGGCGTTTAGCGCACATCCCTTGATCAAGGTTTGAAATGCATTCTTTTTCACCGTGACCATAAAAATGTCTCAAGAGCGGCGATAGTCTGAAATTAAAGCTAGAAACATGCAGCACGGCTGTTGCATATGATAGGTTATTAAATCGCATTAGTTGGCGCGGACTATGCATGCAAATTTAAGCGGGGACTGAATATCACCGCTGAAGATTCCTTGGAGAGGGGCTTTTGAATTGAAAATAGTATCCAGACCCATCAGCGGTTAAGTGTGACCTTCCGCGAGGAAATGGCTTAAAAAAGCATTCAGAATTCAAATAAATAAAGGTCGATCTGTGGCGTCGCTTACCTCAACCATCGATATCATTGGCTATTCCAGCCGTTTGCCGGGTGCAAAGTCTGCAGCTGATTTCTGGTCTCTTCTGGATCAAGGCAAATGTGCCGTCACAAGCGTGGACCCCGAGCGCTGGCCGCTCCCCCGTTTTGGTCATCCGGATAAGAGCGTTGTCGGCAAGGCCTACACATGGGCAGCAGGTCAGATTGACGATGTCTGGGGATTCGATCCGTCCTTTTTCGGCATTTCTCCCCGTGAAGCTTTCCAGATGGATCCGCAGCAAAGGCTGCTCCTTCAGCTAGTCTGGGAAGCTCTGGAACATGCAAACGTCAAACCGAGCGAACTGGCGGGCACCAATACCGGGGTTTATGTCGGCGCGTCTTCGCTCGACTATCATCACAGGTTCCTGAACGACCCGTCCAATGCGGACATGCAGTTCATGACCGGCAACACCCTGTCGATCATTTCGAACCGAATTTCCTATATCTACGACCTTCGCGGCCCGAGCTTCACCGTCGATACGGCCTGCTCTTCGTCGCTCGTAGCTCTGCATGAAGCCGTTTGCGCACTTGAAAGCGGCCAGATCGATACGGCAGTGATCTGCGGTGTGAGTCTGCTGCTCAGCCCTTTCGCCTTCGTCGGATTTTCCCGTGCGACCATGCTGTCCCAGACCGGTCTCTGCCAGGCCTTCGATGCCAAGGGCGACGGCTATGTACGTTCCGAAGGCGGCGTTTCCATCGTTCTGCGTGCCCGCCGTGCCGGCAAGCTGAAGGGATCGCGCAGCTATGGCCAGCTGCTGGCAACCGGTATCAACGCGGACGGCAGAACCGTCGGCATGTCCTTGCCTTCCGCCTATGCCCAGGCCGGGCTTCTGCGCGAAATCTATTGGGACATGGGCATTTCGCCCGAGTCCCTCGCCTTCGTCGAAGCCCATGGTACCGGCACGCGCGTCGGTGACCCGGCAGAAGCTGAAGCACTTGGCACCGTGATAGGCCAAAAGCGCAGCACGCCGCTTCACATCGGTTCGGTAAAAACAAACGTCGGTCACCTGGAACCGGTGTCGGGTCTCGTCGGCCTTTTGAAGGCTGTCATGGCGCTTGAGCACAACAAGCTGCCGAAGTCGCTGCATTTTGAGACGCCAAATCCGGATATCCCCTTTGAGGACCTGAACCTCAAGGTGGCAAGCGAATCTGTGGACCTGGCGCCATCCGACAAGCCGCGTCTTGCAGGCGTGAACTCCTTCGGATTCGGCGGCACCAACGCCCACGCCGTTATTGCCGATCCGGAGCCGAGTGAGCAGGTTGAAGAAACCGCTCCGGTTGAAGCGCCTCTGGTCATCAGTGCCCGGTCCAAGGCAGCGCTGAAGCAACTGGCAAAAACCTACGCCGACCGGCTCTCGGAAGCAGATGCAGAAGAAGCTGCGAAGATCGTTGTTTCGGCCGCCCATGGCCGTGATCTTCTTGCCGAGCGTCTGGTTGTTTCAGGAGCTTCTGCGGCTGAAAAAGTGGAGGTGCTGGCAGCCTTTGCGGCTGATGAGGCTTCTCCGAACGCTGTTTCAGGGGATGCCCTGCGGCCTTCAGAAAAGGTCGGCTTTGTCTTCTCCGGAAATGGCGCGCAGTGGGCCGGAATGGGCCGCGACGCCTATCGGACTGATGAAGCTTTCCGTCTTGCTTTCGAGCAGGTCGACCGGATTTTTATGGGCCTTGGCGGCTGGTCTCTGCTGACCACCCTTTATGCTGAAGATCTGGAAAACGACATCGAGCGGACGGAAATCGCCCAGCCGCTGCTGTTCGCCATTCAGGTTTCCCTGGTCAAGTCGCTGAAGAGCCGCGGCATCGAGCCGGACGGTGTTGCCGGGCATAGCGTCGGGGAAGTGGCTGCCGCCTGGTGCTGTGGCGCGCTGACGCTCGAACAGGCCGTGAAGGTCATCCATGCCCGCTCCACCGAGCAGGAGGTTGTCCGCGACCTTGGCACCATGGGGGCCCTTCTGCTCCCGGCAGATCAGGCTCAGGCGGCTATCGACAAGAGCGGCCTGCCGCGCCTTGAAGTCGCTGCGATCAACAGCCCGCGCAGCGTTACCATTTCCGGTGATGCGGAAAGCCTGGACGCCTTCTCCAAGTTTGCCCGCAAGAACAAGTGGGCCATGCGCCGGCTGAACCTTGCCTATCCCTTCCACAGCGCCCTGGTCGATCCGATCAAGGAACCGCTGCTGAAGGCTCTTTCTGGTGTAACGCCGGGCGACGCTGCGATTCCGTTCCACTCGACCGTCGATACAGATAGCACCGCACCTGTTTTGAACGCCGACTACTGGTGGCGGAACGTGCGCCAGCCGGTGCTGTTCTCTGCCGCTATCGATGCCATGATCGAAGCCGGCAACGGCATCCTTGTCGAAATCGGTCCGAAGCCGGTGCTTGGCACCTACATGAACGATATCCTTCGCGCGTCGGGCAAGAAAGCCAAGATCCTCGGCTCACTGGACCAGCCGGCCAAGGGCGCCGTTGCCTCCGGCAATCCGGTAGACCGGGTCGCCGCGCAGATCCTCGCCAATGGCGGCCGCACGGATCTCGACCGTTTCGTCGCGCCTGCCCCGTCTGATCTGGCCCAACTGCCGCTCTATCCCTGGCAGAACGCCCAGTTCAAGATCGAGCCGACCGGCGAGCTTATCGACTATATCGTCGGCAACACCTTCCCGCTTCTGGGCTACCGGCTGCGGAAAGATGCGGCGGAGTGGTTCAACCACCTCGATCCGGCGTCCCTGCCCTGGCTTGCGGACCACAAGGTCGAAGAATCGATCGTCTTCCCGGCAGCCGGGTTTACCGAGATGGCGCTTCAGGCCGCCCTGTCCTGGTCGCAGAGTGATGCGATCGAAGTGCGCGACATGGACATTCTTCGCCCACTGGTGTTCGAGGAAGGCGACGTTTGGGAAACCCTTGTGCGCATTTCGCCGGACGACAAGGTGATCGAAATCCTGTCCCGCCCGCGTTTGCAGGACAGTGACTTCGGGCTGAATGCCCGTGGCCATTTCGTCTCCGTTTCCAACGCCAGCCGGACGCCATGGCTGGATGCTGGCACCAGCAGCCTGTCGGTTCTTGAACATGACGCGCTCTATGAGATCACCAGGAGCTTCGGCCTGGACTATGGCGATGCGTTTGCCCGTGTGGAAAAGGTCGTTACCCACGACCAGCGCAACGCGACCGTTCATCTGCGTCCGCAGATCGAAAAGGTGGCCGCTGCCGAGCTGTCCCTGTGCCCGACCCTAGCCGATGCCGGGTTCCACGGGCTTTTCGCGCTTCTGAGATCTGTGGAAGGCATTCCGGAAAAGACCAGCTTCCTACCGATCCGTATCGGGTCTGTCCGTCTTCTGCGCTCCGGCACGCCGCCGGTCGAAGTCCGCATCCGCGTGACCAAGGCCTCGTCCCGTTCCATCGAAGCCTCCTTCGAGTATCTGGATGTGAACGGCCAGGTGGTCGCACGCATGTCCCAGGTCCGGTTCCGTGCCGTGAAGCTTGGCCGTGACACGCGCCCGAACGAGCTGGTGTACCGCCAGTTTGCAGCTCTCTTGCCTGACGCCTCCCGGCTTGCTCCGGTGGACAAGGTTATGGAGGGCGGCTTCAAGGCGTTTGCCGGTGCAGCAGGTGTCGGCGGCGACACTCCGCCGGACCTTGGCGATGCAGCCATTCTTCTGGAAGCCTTGGGCCGCTCGATTGCCCATAGCGTCCTTTACGGTCTCTCCGGCAATGGCAAGCTGTCTGCCGCCTCCCTGACGGCTGACGGCAAGCTGGAAGACAGCGCAAAACCGCTTCTTCAGTCGATTCTCTCCTGGCTTCAGGACAATGATCTAGCTACGGAAGAAAGCGGCGTCTGGACGCTTGCCGATCCTGCAGAAGGCCCCTCCGCAAAGGACCTAATGCAGGCCATCGCCGTCGAAGCGCCAAAACATGTTGCCGAGGCAGCGCTTCTGGCCCGGTTGGAAACTGATTTGCAGGAGCTGCTGACCAGCGGACTGAAGACAACCGCGCAGGACGCGTTCTCGTCCAGTCTGTTCGATGCCTATCGCACGGCCTCTCCCTCGGCATCGGTCCTGGCCGATGCGCTGCGCGAGCTTGGAACTGAAGTCGTCAAGAACTGGCCCCGGGAAGACGCGCTCAAGGTACTGATCGTTGGCGCATCGTCTTCCGGTCTTGGCCAGGAAATCGATGCACGGATCGATCCGAGCCGGATGCAAGCAGTGATCACCGATCCGTCAGACGCACTGCTTGGCCGCGCCGAGCGGCTGTGGACCGGCAGCACGGCCACCTCCTTCCTGGAGTTCTCCAGTGAAGAATTGGCGGCAGTTGCCCCGTTCGATCTGATCTTGTGTGGCGCTTCGCTTGCGGAAATGTCCCGTGAGCAGCTCGCACAGCTCGCCCGCATGAGCACGCGGGGCGCTCTTCTGCTTGCCGCAGAAGCCCTGCCTTCGCCGCTGACCAATCTGCTGCGCGGCACGGGAATTGACTGGTGGAGCCAGTCCGTCTCTGACGAGTTCCCCCTGTCACTTCAGGATGCGGATTGGGCCAAGGCCCTGGAAGCCGCCGGTTTCGGCTCAGTCGAGACCATCGCCCTCGACAGCGATGAGCTGGAAGCGGACATTCTAGCCGCCCGGATCTCCGCAGAGCCTCAGGCAACTGCGGTTTCCGATGAGGGCGAGGACAAAGCTTCAGACGCTGTGAAGACCTTCCTGCTTCTGGCAGACGAAGAGGGCTGCGGCCGCAAGCTGGCAGATGGCCTTGCCTCCTGCCTTGAGGCAGAGGGCGCGACTGTGCTGCGGGCAGTATCCGGTGAGTCCACGGCCAAGACCGAAGACGGCTCCTGGACAGTTTCTCCGGATGGCGATCCGGGGGCCCTGAAGGCCCTTCTCAAGGACAGCGGCTATCAGGTTGTTCACCTGCTGGGTGCCTATGACGGCAGCACAGATGCGCTGGCGGCCACCGACCTGCGTACCTGGTCCCTAACCCAGTTGCTGAACACAATTGGCGCAGATGATGCCCGTCTCACGATTGTAGCCCCCGGTGGCATGCAATCTCTGGCAGGCGGGGCGTCCCATGTTCCGGCTCAGGCGGGTGTATGGGCCTATGGCCGCGTTGCCATGAACGAGTTCCCGAACGCGAATATCCGTCTTGTTGACGTCTCGCCGGATCTGGAACCAGGTCTGGCCGCTGCCCGCCTTGCCGCCGAGCTTCTGCAGGAAAGTGCCGAAAGGGAAGTCATTCTGGACGGCAGCCACCGCTCCGGTCTGCGCATCGTTCAGGGCGGCACTTTGCCGGAAAGCACGCTGCCGGAAGGTGCAAGCCCGGCCATGCGTCTGGATATCCTGCGTCAGGGCTCCCTCGACCAACTCGCCTGGCAGGCGGTTGCCCGCACGGTTCCGACCGGCTCGGAAGTCGAAATCGCGGTCGAAGCCTCCGGCCTCAATTTCCGTGATGTGATGTGGGCCCTTGGCCTTCTGCCGGAAGAAGCCCTTGAAGACGGCTTTGCCGGTCCTACACTCGGCATGGAGTGCTGCGGCACCATCACGGCTGTCGGCGACAAGGTAACCCGCTTCCAGCCGGGCGACAAGGTGATCACCTTCGCGCCGGCCTGTTTCGCAAGCCATGTGAGCGTGGACGAAAGCGGCTGTGCGCCGATGCCGTCCTCCGTCTCCTCCGAGGAAGCTGCCACCATTCCGGTGACCTTCCTCACCGCCTATTACGCTCTTGTCCATCTTGCCAAGCTGTCGGCTGGCGAGACGATCCTGATCCATGGCGGTGCCGGCGGGGTTGGTCTTGCGGCCCTTCAGATCGCCAAGTGGCGTGGTGCGAAGGTCATTGCTACCGCCGGCTCCCGCGAAAAGCGCAACTTCCTGCGTCTGCTGGGCGCTGACGTCGTGCTCGATTCCCGCAGCCTCGAGTTCGTCGACGCTGTCATGGCCGACACGCTGGGCGAAGGGGTCGATGTGGTTCTGAACTCCCTGTTCGGGGAAGCCATGGAGCGGAGCATCGAAGTGCTCAAGCCCTTCGGCCGCTTCCTGGAGCTGGGCAAGCGCGACTATTACGGCAACACCCGTATCGGCCTGCGTCCGTTCCGTCAGAACCTGACCTATTTCGGCATTGACGCCGACCAGCTTCTAACCCGTCAGCCAGCCCTGGCAGAAGCCCTGTTCCGGGATCTGGTCGAGCTGTTTGAAAACCGGACCTTCACGCCGCTGCCCTACCGCGTCTTTGAGGCGGACCGGGTCGTGGATGCATTCCGCCTGATGCAGCAGGCTGGCCATATCGGCAAGATCGTGCTGCGTCCACCGGTGGTGCCGCAGTCCGTTCCGGTCGAAAAGAGCCTGGCGCTCTCCAGCGACGGCACTTATGTCATTGCTGGTGGTTTCGGCGGCTTTGGCGTGGAGCTGCTGAAGCGTCTGGGGTCCCTCGGTGCACGCAACCTGGCCGTCTTGAGCCGGCGCGGCGATGCCTCCGACGAAGCCAAGGCCGCCATTGCCGATCTGGCGGCAATGGGTGTCACTGCAAGGGCCTTTGCCTGCGACATTACCGACGAGGCAACTGTCTCTTCGTCGCTGGAAACCATCCGCAAGGAGCTTCCGGCAATCAAGGGCGTCTTCCACACCGCCATGGTGCTGAACGATGTCCTGATCGCGAACCTGAAACATGATGGCCTGACCAAGGTGCTTGCGCCGAAGGTCCGTGGTGCGGAGCTCCTTGACCGCCTGACCCGTCAGGATCCGGTGGAGCATTTCGTGCTCTACTCTTCCGCGACCACGCTCGTGGGCAATCCGGGCCAGGCCAACTATGTGGCCGCCAACGGCTATCTGGAAGGCCTTGCCCGCAAGCGCCGGGCAGAAGGCCTGCCGGCCCTCACCGTCGCCTGGGGCGCGATCTCCGATGCCGGCTATCTGGCGCGGAACGAAGACGTCAACGAGATGCTGTCGCGCAAGCTCGGGCGCCATGCCCTCTCCGCTCAGGAAGCGCTTGATGGCCTGACGGCCCTCATGTGCCTGCCGGGTGGCACGTCAGATCAGGAGACCGCAGCACTCGGCTATGCCCGCATCGACTGGCAGGCGGCCCGCCGGGATCTCGCCCTGCTCTCCACGCCGCTGGTCAGCTATCTCGGCCTCGGCGACAGCGATGACACTGGTGCGGGAGATGGCGCCATCGACCTTGCTGCCCTGCTGGAAGGCATGGACAAGGTAACTGCGTCCCAGACAGTGGCGAAGCTTCTGGCTGCGGAAATCGGCAAGATCCTGCGTATTTCGCCGGAAGAAATCGATCCGCACAAGCCCTTGTCAGAGATCGGCATGGACTCCCTCATGGCCCTGGAACTGCGGATGGGAGCAGAGCGTCAGCTCGGCATTGATATTCCGCTGATGTCCCTGGCCAACGGCGCAACCCTGATTGATCTCTCCACCCGGGTCGCCACCCGCGTTCTGGGTGAAGGCGGTGATGACTCGATCTCGGCAGAATCCCGCACGCTGGCGTCTCAGCACGTCAACGATGGGGAGAGCGAGGTCGAAGGACTCACCGATCTGGCGGAGAAGGTTGAAGGCAAAAGCCGCGAACTGGGGTCGTTCCTATGAGTGACGAAAAGACCATGGCCGCAGGCAGTGACCGCACAAAGCTGATGGACTCGCTCCGGGCAGGACGCAAGTCCGCCCGCCAGCGGCGCCCCGAAGGCGAAGCTGGTGCAGCCAGCCCCACCAAGCCGCCGAAAAAGAAGGCCTATGACTTCCGCCAGCTGCCGCAGGTCAAGCAGCTGCAGGTGCAGCGTGCAGCGGCCGACATGATGGGCATTGCCAACCCATTCTTCCGTCCCCACGACGGACTGGCGGCTGGCACGACGCTCATCGACGGCGAGATCTACGACAACTTCGCCTCCTACAACTATCTGGGCCTCAACGGGCATCCGGAAGTGAATGCGGCAGCTGAAGAGGCCATCCGCACTTTCGGAACCAGCGTTTCGGCCAGCCGGATCGTCGCGGGCGAGCGCCCGGGCCATGCGGAGCTGGAAGCAGCGATTGCCCGCATTCACGGCGTCGAGGCCTCGATTGTCATGGTCAGCGGCCACGCGACCAATGTCACCACCATTGGCCACCTGATGAACAAGGGTGACCTGATCCTGACCGACAGCCTGGTGCATAATTCGATTGCCGAAGGCGCGAGACTGTCCGGCGCGACCCGCATCAATTTCCCCCATGACGATCTGGATGCACTCGAACGGCTACTGGCGGAAAACCGCCACAAGTTCGAAAACGTTCTGATTGCGGTGGAAGGGCTCTACTCCATGGACGGGGATTTCCCTGACCTGAAGCGCATTGTCCGCCTGAAGCAGAATTACGACGCCTGGCTGCTGGTGGATGAGGCCCATTCCATTGGCGTTCTCGGTGCGCGCGGACACGGCATTGCCGAGCATTTCGGCATTGATCCGGCAGAGGTCGAAATCTGGATGGGGACCCTCTCCAAGACTTTCTCCTCTTGCGGCGGCTATATCGCGGGCTCCAAGGTTCTTTGCGATTATCTGCGCGTGACCGCGCCTGGCTTCGTCTTTTCGGTCGGTCTTTCCCCCGCCCTGACGGCTGCGGCGATCAAATCTGCCGAAGTCATGGAACGGGAACCGGAGCGGGTAGCTAAGCTGCAGGCAAACGGTCAGCTGTTCCTGAAACTTGCCCGGGAAGCGGGCCTCGATACGGGCCCGAGCGCTGGCTATTCCGTGGTCCCGGTCATCGTCGGTGACAGCGTCAATGCGGCGATCCTGTCCAACACGCTGCTAAAGCGCGGCATCAACGCTCTGCCGATCATTTTCCCGGCGGTTGCCGAAAAGTCAGCACGGATCCGCTTCTTCATCACCAGTGAGCATACGGATGAGCAGATCCGGCGCGCGGTCGGGATCACTGCTGAAGAACTGGCCAAGCTCCGGACTGGGGGAACAACCTTCGACCGGCTCAAGCAGGCCGCCAAGTAAACCCGGCCTTTTGAAGTTCAGACCAAGAGCCGCATCTCACTCCGGAGTGCGGCTCTTGTTGTATCTGGGGTCCGGCTCGATCTCGGCAGCAAAACCTCCCATGAAGAGGTCGCCCAGCACCGGCGGTAGCAGGTTCTGGAGCCGGATTCCCATCGCAAGCAGAAACGGAAAGGCATAGAAGGCACGGCGCGCCTCAATGGCGCGGCGCATCTTGCGTGCAGCCTTTTCCGCACTCATCTCAAAGGGCTTTGCCCCCTTGTGGCGGGCCGACATGGGGGAGGTAACGAAGCCTGGGCATATGATCGTGACCCGGACGCCAAAAGGCTTCAGCCAGCCCCTGAGCGAATGGCCATAAGCGATCAGGGCTGCCTTGGAGGAACTGTAACTCGGCATGTCTGGCAAGGCCCGCATACCTGCCAGAGAAGCAACCAGCACGATCTGCCCCCGCCCCCTGAGCCGCATGGCCTCGACCACGCCGGTGACCGCGTTGACCGCGCCCCGGTAGTTGATATCCAGCTGCCGGTCCGCATCCTCGTCGCTCTCGCGGCTGCGGTTCGGACCGAGGCCAGCCGTCACTCCTGCATTGGCAATGATGAGATCCACCGGGAAACGCGTGCCGAGCTCTTCCAGAAAGCCGTGCAGGGCATCCCGGTCGCGCACATCGATGACAGCGGTCTCCGCCTCCCCCCCCTTTGACCGGACAAGCCCGGCAAGAGCCTCAAGCTTGACCGCGTCACGGGCAATCAAAGCGAGCCGGATACCGGGCGCTGCATATTCGGCCGCCAGGGCTTCGCCGATCCCGCCACTGGCACCGGTCAGAACAATGGTCTTGAAATCACTTCCGGCCATCTATTCTGCCTCCTGCTGATTGTTTTTAAAGAGGAACGCCAAGAGCACGGGCAGCGTCAAGACGCGGTGGCGGTTCCACGAAAGCTCCCGGCTCATTAACGCTGAGATCGAGCACGCGCCGGGCCAGATTGTCAGCTGCCACTTGCGTACCCTGCCTGCAGTGAATGGAACCCCGGATCTGGATCGTGCCCGCGATCGCCTTCAGGTAGGCCGCAAGCAGGTCCTCATCAGGCGTTCCAGGCTCGGTCCAGAACGCATCCAGCGCGCCCTGATAGGTCAACCCGTCCACTGAATAGTGGGCAGGTACGAGCGTCTTGACCGGCACTCCGGCCTGAATGGCTTCAAGGCCTGCCGTCGAGTTCAAGGTGACCAAACCCGCGGCCTGTTCAAACAGGCTATCAAGGCGCCCGCCGTCCAGAAACAGAACCCGGCCAGAAAGACCATGGTGTGCAGCCAGCCCCTCAACGGTCTGAGGCCAGTTCTCGAACCCGGCGTCCAGCGGATGGGTCTTTAGAACAAGTTTGCTGTTCCGGGGTGCGGCCTTTGTGAAGGACGCAAAGACCGTATCAATCACCTCAGCGAAGCTCTTGTAAGGAGAATGGGCGCGAAGCTGGAAGTCCCCCTCCAGCTGTAGCGGCAGGACGAAATAAGGACAGCCCTCTGCCTTCAGATGCTCAATCTGGCGGGCAACAGCCTGGTTCCGCCGGCTGGCCCGGAGCATGCGCCAGCCACCCTTGATATATTCCAGAATCGGCGGATAGATCGTGTGCCGCTGGTAATGCGGATAAAGGAACCAGAGGAACTCGTTGGCGAGGTTGTAGAGCACATCCGGCACGATCTCGAGATAGGCAGACTTGGGATACGCCGGCGTGAAATCAACCTCTCCCACCCTATCCGCGATGGCCCTGATCTGACCGGGATCGGACGGAAACCGGCTGAGCGTTGCAAGCCCTTCCCGCTCCAGACTCATCCAGCCAGAGCGCAGCAGGCCCAACTCCGTGACGAACACGCGGATGCCCCTTGCCTGCGCCGCCTCGATGGCGGCCTTGTGATAGGTCCTTTGATCCGCGTGGCAGATCAGATCGGTGATCTGGTTGCTGTCCATGAAATCCGCAGCAAAGGCGCCAAACTGTGCCGGCTTCCCCTTATAGGAAACGCAGCCCTCGCCGTGCCAGTGCAGCCAATCGCCAAGACACAGATTGATCCGGAACACGCTGCAACCTGCGGCCTTCAACCGGCTGCCAGCCAGCCGGAAAAAAGGAGATAACGGTCCCTGGAGGAACAGGATACGGCGATCCTGTGTCCAGTGATCTGAAACGGATGATCCTAGCCTACGGTAGCCAGGCATGGGTCCAGCGCTCTGTCTTGACCGGATCAGCCATCTGCTCGGCGAAGGTCGTCCGGATACCTTTGTGCTGGGCCTTTTCCAGGCGCGGCGGATATGTGCACAATGCGCCAGGAAGGTTCACCCGGCCGTAGGCAAGACGGCGCGCCATGGCATAGGCGCCTGCACGGCGTCCCTTATCCGTATAGAAACAGCCCTTGACCTGAATGGTCGCAGCCAGGAGCCGTTCGAGCGCCTCCAGAAGCTCCTGATCCGGACGGCTGCCATCTCTCCAGAATTCGTCGATCGGCTTCTGGCAGGTCAGCCCTTCAATATCATACATGGCAATGCCCAGAACCTTTGTGGGGCAGCCAACGCGCAGGGAGTGAAGACCTGTGGTCGAATTGATGGTCAAGGCGCCGGCAGCATTGCGCAGCAGAATGTCGAGATTGCCACCGTCAATCAGATAGACTCGCTTCTTAACCCCATAACGGCGGGCAATCGTCTTGACGATCTTCCGCCAGGGCTCGATGCCGTTATCGAGCGGGTGAACCTTGAACACAAGGCGCGAAGCGACCGGGGCAGCCTTGGCAAATGAGCGGATGACCTCTTCAGCAGCTTCCGCGATGTGATCGAACGGCGAATTGTAGCGGAGCTGATAATCACTCTGCAGCTGAAGCGGGAACACGTAATAGGGGCAGCCCGCCGCAATCACATCATCGATGAGATGCGCAGCGATCCGGTCACGGTTCTTGGTAAATGCCAGCCGCGACAATGCATTCAGATAATCAGCTAGCGGATGATAAAACCTGTCCCGGCGATAGCGCGGATAAAGGAGCGGGAACAACACGTTGGACATGTTGTAGACCACTTCCTGAAAGGCCTCCTGCCCAAAAGAGAACTTGTATCGCGGCACCAGATCGACCGCTGGAAGCCCTTTGGCCGCGCTCAGGATCTGCCCGGGGTCATTGGGAAAATGAGAATGGGCGGACATCCCCACCCGTTCCAGCGTGATCCAGTCAGGGCGCAGATAGCCGAATTCATAGGTTGAACAGGTCAGCCCCAGTCCCGCACCCGTTTCGGCGGCAGCCACATGATAGGGCACCCGGTCCGCATAATAAACGAGATCAGTGACACCATTCTTCTTACAGAAGTCTTCGAAAAAAGCAGGCCAAGCCTCAAGGCTGCCACGATAGTTCGTGCAGCGGTGGTCATGCCAACCGAGCCAATCGCCCGGACACAGGTTGATTCTGAGTGTCCGGCAACCCATCAGCTCCAGCTCATCGGCCACCGTGCGCGCAAATATTCCTGGTGGCCCCTGCAGAAACAGGAAGACCTTCTTCGAAACGCCTTCTGCCGCCATCGACTTTCCAACCTCACGCAAGAGTACCAGCCTCCTGCAATACTGCTAGCCTTAATCGGTCAGATTGTTGACCGTTGCCACGTTGGATAACAGGGGCGCGATGATCTGCAGGAACTTGCCGAGTTCCGCAGTGGGATGATTTGCGACGTAGAGAATGTCTTTGTCGCGCATCTCGAAGAACCGGGCGAGGAAGAAACCACTCGGGTCACGCAAATCAAGTCTATAGACCACCGGTACGGTTTGATGCGGAGACATGGACTGAGCTATCTCTGGACGCAGATTCCGTACCAGATTGGTATCTTCATAGCGGAACAGGAAGATACCCGCAGCATCTGCCTTGTTATCGTTCAGACCACCCACCGTTGCAAGTGCTTCAGCGAGCGTAACACCTTTTGTCTTGAAGGGCACAAGCTGACTGGACTTCACGGCCCCAAACGCAGAGAAGGTCCGGGGATGATGGGACAGAAGAATATTGTCACCAGGTGCAATACGGACGTTGTTTTCCGGAAAGTCGATAAGCTGTTCCAGACGGGTTGTTCCCGAGCGGTTTCCACGCTTCAGGGTAACTTCCGTCTCATAGGTCGCTTGCCGTGACCCGCCCGCAGTGGCCACGATGTCAAGCAGACGCGTATCCCTCAGAGGCAGCGGATACACGCCAGGCTTCATCACGTCACCAACAACAACGGCCGTTGCGCTCAGCTTCTCACCAAGCGTAACGAGGACCTGAGGCTCAACCGCTTTCCCGACGAGCTCCTTCTGGATTGACTGGCGAAGCGCTTCGACACTCAAACCCGCAGCCCGGACACGGCCAGCATAGGGCACAAAAATGTAGCCGGTCTCATCAATCACTGCGGGGATCTGCCCTGCCCCCCCTTTTCCGCCGGAAGAAAACAGACCGTCTTGGGAGGCTTCCCAGATGGAAACCATCAAAGTATCCCCGACGCCAAGAAGGGTGCTCGCCCCTCCGGCACCAACGCCGCGGAACTGATTGGCAAACGCCAGAGGCCGATACCCTTTGATCGCCTCGATATTCTGTTTGCTTATCGGAATAAATGTGTAGTCGCTCGCCGACGAGCCAGCTTCGACTTCGTCCGAGGTTATGCTGATCGCAGCGGGACCTTCGCTAGGTAAAGCCCCGCAGGCACCAAGGGTCAAGCACAGCGCGGCAACAACTGAAAATCTCATCTGAATCCCATTCCACCAGCAATTGGCGCCTTGTTAGCACGCCCTCTGCGACCCTGTCCAAGAATGCGCACGATTTAATTGCCGTTCCTACAGCCTTGTGGTTGATCGGCCACAGTTGACGCTGAAAAGTTTAAGGAAATGCCATCATTCCGCAGTTTCGGCAGGGACTTGGCTGGAGCTGTTGAAATTTGGGATAACAGGAAACAGAAGAATCGCTTTTATCCACACAAGGCGCTTTCACGCAGAAATTAGGACAGGTCATGAGCAGCACTACGCAGCCCTCAACCCCGGCAGACGGCTTTCGATCCTCAACTGGCAAGCTGAAGGATTGGCTTCTGACCAATGCTCTTCCCTGCTGGCAGGAACTTGGTCTGGACAAGAGCCACGGCGGCTTTCATGAAGCTCTTGAACTGGGTACCGGCCATCCGGCGGACATGCCCAAGCGGGCCCGCGTTCAACCACGCCAGATCTACAGCTTCATCGAGGCCGGACGCCTTGGCTGGCAGGGCCCTTGGCAGACGATCGCGCGGCAGGGCCTTGATTGGTTCCGGGTCAGCTACCGTCTTGAAGGAGGCACCGTCGCCGCATCCGTTTCGGCTGATGGCAGCCATCAGGACCCGGCCTTCGACCTCTACAATCAGGCTTTCGCTCTTTTTGGTCTTGGCCAGGCGGCCAGCGTCTTCGAAGACCAGAAGGAAGCGCTTCTTCAAGAGGCAAGAGACCTCCTGGCTTACCTGCGCGCTCATTACGCTCACCCTGAACGCGGTTTCCGGGAAGCAAACCCGGACAAGCTTCCCCTGTGCTCAAACCCGCATATGCATATGTTCGAGGCCGCTCTTGCTCTCAGCGAAGTTGACCCCTCCGGCCCCTGGGCAGCCCTTGCGGATGAGATCGCCACTCTGGCCATGACCCGCTTCATTGACAAGGAGAATGGCGGGTTGCGGGAGTTCTTCGCCTTGGACTGGTCGCCGATGCCGGGAGACCTTGGCCGCGTCATGGAACCAGGCCATCAGTTCGAATGGGCATGGCTGTTGGCCAAATGGGGGGACCTCCGCAACAATTCCGAAGCCATTGCGAAAGCCCGCAGACTTTATGAAATCGGGATGACTTACGGCATATGCCCGCAGAGACAGGTCGCGATCATGGCCCTGAACGATGACTTTTCCGTCCGCGATCCGCTCGCCCGCCTCTGGGGGCAGACCGAATGGATCAAGGCGGCGGCTCAACTCGCGGTTCAGTCAGAGGGGGAAGAGCGGGACGCTTACCTCAAGGATGCGGTTCAGGCTATCGACGCGCTCTTTGTCTACTTCGATGTGTCTCCCCGCGGCCTGTGGCGCGACAAGCTTCTGGCGGACGGAAGCTTCAAGGAAGAACCCGCTCCAGCCAGCTCCTTCTACCACATCATCTGCGCCATCGCCGAGGCGGACCGGGTAAGCTCCCTGATCAAGTGACAGGCAAGCCGCAGCGGGAAAGCGGTCGAAAGTACAGAAACAGGCTTTTCCGCAGCGGCGGCTCTTTCTATAGAGAGCACTTCAAAACCACGGCAAGGAAACTGACATGTCGGAAGCCAGGATCATTGATGGCAAGGCCGTTGCGGAATCGGTCCGCGACGAGATCTCGGCGCGCTCCGCAGCGCTCCTCCAATCCAGCGGCATCCGGCCCGGACTGGCCGTGGTGCTGGTTGGCGAGGACCCTGCCAGCCAGGTCTATGTCCGCAACAAGGACCGGACGGCGGAAGCGTGCGGCTTTCATTCGGTCAAGCACACGCTGGCAGCCGATACGCCGGAGGCCGACGTCCTGGCGCTCGTGGACAAGCTCAACAATGATCCGGCCATTCACGGCATTCTGGTGCAGCTGCCCCTGCCCCGTCACATTGACGAAAGCAAGGTGCTGCGGCTGATCAAGCCGGAAAAGGACGTGGACGGGTTTCATCCTGTCAATGTCGGCTTGCTCACTGCAGGCGAGCGCTCTACCGCCCTCGTTCCCTGCACCCCCGCAGGCAGCCTCGTTCTGCTGAAGCGGACACTGGGCGCAGACCTGTCCGGTATGAACGCGGTCGTTATCGGCCGCTCCAACATCGTCGGCAAACCGATGGCTAGCCTCCTGCTGCAGGAAAACTGCACGGTCACCATCGCTCACAGCCGCACCCGGGACCTGCCGGCCGTTGTCCGGGCCGCGGATATCGTTGTGGCCGCTGTTGGCCGGCCCGAGATGGTGCGTGGCGGCTGGATCAAGCGGGGCGCAACGGTCATCGATGTCGGCATCAACCGCCTGCCCGCTCCGGAGCTCGGCGAAGGCAGGAGCCGTCTGGTGGGCGATGTTGCCTTTAAGGAAGCCGTTCAGCACGCTGGCGCCATCACCCCGGTTCCAGGTGGCGTGGGGCCAATGACCATTGCCATGCTGATGGTCAACACGCTCACAGCTGCCCGCCGGCAGCTGAACCTGCCGGAAGAAGATTCCCTTTTCTGACCCCAAATTACTGCCTGACAGCACGCTGCAGCAGGCACGGTTGTCTTGAAACCTGTTCCATGATCTACAGTTTCCTCAGGGTCTCTTAACCAAGAGGCACTAGGTTTGAACGTGGGATGGGTGCCGGGATCTGCCGGATTTCTTTGGTTTTTCCGCTTGTTTGAATGTGCGGAACGAACCTCTTTTGGCAGGCCCCTCTGTTTCGAAGCACCTCAAAACAGGCGGCAGTTTGTGAGTTGTCTACCGTCTCCTTCGCCCGGACCCAGGTCCGGCGGCCGGCAGTTTGGAGACCTCTTGCGCCCCTTGCGCAAGGGAATGATGAAGTGCGCCCTCACGCTTGGCGTATCCTTGGCCGCCATGCTTGCAGGCCTCAGCGCCCCCTCTTCTACAGCTCAGGCCTTCGAGCTGTTCGGCATTCATCTTTGGGGCCAAAAGACCGATACATCCCAGCAGGTTCCTGATCCGATCGACTATACGGTCCGCCTGGATATGAGCGAGACGGACACCAAAAGCCTTCGCGAAGATCTGGAAGCCGCCTCCACACTGTTCACCCGCAGTGATCAGCCTCCTTCAGGGGAAGCCGGACTGATCTCCCGCAGCCTGAGCGATCTGGACCGGCTCGTGGCGCGGCTCTATGCGCATGGCCTCTATGGCGGCATCGTTGATATCACCTTGAACGGGCGCCCCCTGCAACAGGCACTTGAAACCGGCGACATCCCCGGCAGCCGTCCGGTCGAGACAATCATCACCGTCAGTCCCGGTCCCGAATTCACGTTCGGCCAGATTGCTTTCAAGGGTGACCTGCCGCCACAGGACGAAGGGTCAGAGACCTCCTTCGGACTGGTTTCCGGTGAAAGGGCTGCTTCCACCCGCATTCTCTCCGCCGAGCAGAAGATGGCGCTTGCCCTCAAGAAACAGGGCTATCCGAAAGCAGAAGTCTCGGGCCGGGACATTGTCGCGGATCACGCAACGAAGAAGCTGGACGTGACGCTGACGGTTGCCACAGGCCCGCGCGCCCGCTTCGGTGCGGTTTCCGTCAAGGGCACGGACGTGACCGAGCCGGACTTCGTGATCAGCCAGGCCATGATCCCGGTGGGAGAAACCTATTCGCCCGACGCTTTGGAAGCTGCCCGCAAGCGGTTGAACGAACTCGGGATCTTCTCCTCCATCCAGCTTGTGGAAGGCGATGTCGACCCGGCCACGGGCGATATGCCGATCACGATCGAGGTGACCGAGCGCAAGCGGCATGTGATTGGTGCGGGCGCCACCTGGTCAAGCTCGGAAGGGTTTGGCGTCGAGGCCTATTGGCGCCGGCGCAATCTGTTCGGCCGCGGTGAACTTCTCTCCATCGAAGGTTCCGCAGGCCATATCGGCGATGCCGGTGCCGACGACATGGAATACGCGGCCCGCATTGCGCTGGAAAAGCCCGGTGTCTTCGGCCCCCTGACGAAATTCACGACGAGCCTCGGCGCCAAGCAGGAAGTGCCGGACGCCTACAAGAGCCGCTCGGTGACCCTGGACGGGTATCTTTCGCGGACCTTCACTGACACATTGACAGGCCGCGCTGGCGGGGAGGTCTTCTTCGCCGACGAGGAAGATGCCTATGGCAAGGACAGATACCTGCTTGTCGGCATTCCTGCCGATCTGACCTTCGACAACCGGGATGACAAGCTGGACCCGTCAAAGGGCATCTATGCGGCGCTTGCCATCGAGCCTGCCTATGACACGCTGCAGTCCCATGCGATGTTCTTCGTCAAGGGAACGGCTTCCAGCTATGTCGCCCTGGACGAGGCCAAACGGTTCATTCTGGCTGGCCGTGTCAGCGCGGGCAGCATCATTGCCCCCTCCGTTGATGCTGTTCCGGCCACCCGGCGCATGATTGCGGGCGGTGGCGGCTCAATCCGCGGCTACGCCTATCGCAACGTCGGCCCGCGCCTCAACGGCACAGTTACAGGTGGGCGCAGTCTTGTGGAAGCCTCCGCCGAGCTCCGGGTCAAGATCACCGGCACATTGGGTGTGGTTGCCTTTGTCGACGCGGGCAATGCCTATAGCGATAGCATTCCGGATTTCTCGCAGCCGCTCAAGATCGGCACAGGCATCGGTTTGCGTTACTACACACCCATCGGCCCGCTGCGGGTGGATCTGGCCATGCCGCTCGATCCGGATAAGGACGATCCGGATTACGCGCTTTATGTGGGCCTGAGCCAGGCCTTCTGAGGGAAACCCACTCTCACAGGTAAAGCTGTGACCTGCCCTAGAGTAAAGTCGCTCGATAAGCCAGGGTATTCGAAACAGGGTGGCAGACAGGTATCGCCGGAGCGCAACCTCAACTGGATGCCATGTCCGGCCCCTAAGCTTTATGTTGCCCCCGTCCTTAATTGTCCCATACCTATGGGTTAAGGCTCAAACTGGCGAATCCGACGTTGAGGACCGTTTTGAAAAGACTTTTGAAAAGCCTTCTCTGGCTTCTGGCAATTCTGATTGTTCTCCCGGTTCTGCTTCTGGCCGCTCTGCAGGTGCAGACCGGACGCACGCTGCTGTCTTCCCTCGTCTCGGATCTCGCCTCTTCCGGGGACATGAAGATCACCATCACCGACCTCGGCCTGAGCTGGGGTCTTGATGCCCGTGCCCGCTCCGTTGCCATTGCCGACCGGGAAGGCCAGTGGCTGAGTGTCAACGGTGCCGAAGTTCTCTGGTCTCCCCTTGCCCTTTTGGGCGGACGGGTCGAGATCAACTCTGTCTCCGTCGACGATATTTCCATTGCGCGCGCGCCTCTGCCCGCAGCAACCAGCGAAGACACCGCAAAGGACACAGCCTCCAGCGGCTCGTTCCCGATCCTGCCCGGTGACCTCAAGGCTCTGCGCATCAACCGGATCGCGTTGGGCGCGCCGCTTCTTGGAGAAGCTATTGAACTGATGGCCAGTGGATCGGCAGCCCTTGCCCGCAGCCCGCTTGAAGTCAGCGGCGCGCTTCATGTTGCCCGGCTTGGCGGTGAGGAAGGCACGATTGACGCAGATGTCGCCTTCCTGCCGGATGCCGAAACGCTCCGCTTCGACCTGACCGTTGCTGAGCCGCGCGGCGGCCTCGTTGCCCGGCTTGGCACCATGCCCGGACTACCCGCCGTCGATTTCAAGCTGACCGGCGATGGTCCCCTGAGTGACTGGACCGCGAAGCTTTCCGCGGCCCTTGATGGCCGCCAGACGCTGAGCGGCACGGCCCGCCTGACCGAGAACGCCACCGGACGCCAGCTGAGCGCGGACCTGAATGGCGAACTCGCACCGCTGCTGCCGGACCTTGCCAACGCCTTTTTCCTTGGCACGACAAATCTGAAGCTGACCGCCGGTCTGTCCCAGGATTTCATACCTGAAACCGGACAGATGGATCTGAGCACCCAGACGCTGCGTCTTTCCGCCGATGGCCGGTTTGATCCGGCGACAAGCCAGATCGATGTCCGCTCCTCTCTTCATGCCGGGGCGGACGACGGCAACCTGATCGCGCTGGATCTACCGGAACGGCGGGTGGTCTTCGGCCCGGTCCAGAGCGATATAACGCTCAAGGGCACGCTTGAGAGTGCCAGCTGGTCGGCAAAGGTCAATGCGGCCCAGCTCGGCACCACGGAAGGAAAGACAGAGCAGGTCACGCTTGACCTGTCCGGCCAGTCTGCGGACCTGAGACCCGAAGCGCTCACCTCCGACTTCGCGCTCGAGCTTTCTGCGAGCGGCATCGCCTTGGCCGATCCCGCACTTGCGGCCCTGGGCGGCACAATTGCTCTGTCTGCCAAAGGAACGCTCTCGGGCACAGAACAATCGGCAACCCTTGCAGAAGGGGCATTGACCTCGCACCTGCTGGCGCTGACCCTTGGCGAAACCCGGCTTTCCCAAGACAAGGTGACAAGCCAGGGCACACTGCGCATTGATGATCTGGCGCGTCTGTCCAGCCTTACCGGACAACAGCTCTCCGGCGGACTGACCAGCAGCTTTACCGCAGATCTGGACCCGCAGGCGCTCGCCGGAACGGTCACACTGGATGCAAGCGGCCGGAACCTTGCCGCCGGCATCGATGCGCTTGACGCGCTGCTGACCGGAGACACCAGCCTGAAGGTTGAAGCTGCTGCCAATGGTGCCAGCGACATGACGCTCACCTCCTTCACGCTGGCGTCCTCCGGCCTTCAGGCCTCTGGCTCCGGCTCGCTCAAGGATGGCAACGTTGCGGCTGAAGTCGAAGCAGCGCTGAATGACCTTTCCAAGGTCGACCCGCAAGTTGAGGGAGGCCTGTCCCTGACAGGTTCCGTGGATGGTGTTCTGGATGGCCCGGCGTTCAAGGCAGACCTCAGCTCTGAAAAGCTGACCCTTGCTGGAACGCCCGTGGACGGTCTGACCCTTCACGCGGAAGGCGTCGCCTCCGCCCTCTCGCCGGAAGCCAATGTGACACTGAACGGCTCTATGAAGGGGGCCCCTCTCAAGCTTGATGCGGTGCTCAAATCCGAAAACGGGGTGGCCAGGATCGATCCTGTCTCCGCGGATATTGCCGGCAACAAGCTCAGCGGCCAGTTCCAGATCATGGACCTTGCAAACGCTCTTGAGACGCTGAAGGGCCAGCTGAAAATCGACGCGCCGGTTCTGGCCAGCCTGTCTCCTCTGGTTCTTACCGAGATTGCTGGAGCGCTCGAAGGATCGCTCAATATTGCTCGGCAGGGCAGCGGCCCTCAGACCGTGCAGATCGACCTCAGCGGGTCCGGCATCAAGGCCGAAGGAAATTCTCTCGACAAGCTTTCCCTGAAGGCAACGGCGCGGGATCCCTTTTCCGTGCCGAAGATTGACGGCGACCTGGTCGCCGAGGGGCTGATTGCGGGGTCGACACCGGTCCGCAAGGTCACGTTGAAAGCCAGCAGCCATGGGCCGGAAACCGTCTTTGACACTACGGTGGACCTTTCCGCAGATGGCAGAGGCATGGATGGGCTGAAGGCGGCCGGGTACTTGACCCAGCTCGACAACGGCGGTTTCCGCATCGGGCTCGACAAGCTGGACGGGAGCTATCAGCGCCTTCAGACCAAGCTCAAGGCACCAGCGGAAATCACCTATGCGGATGGCAGGGCGACCCTTCAGGCGTTCGCGCTTTCCCTCGGCTCCGGAGACCTGAGCGTCAGCGGCACGGCGGGAGACCAGTTGAACCTGAAGGCTCAGTTGAACGCGGTTCCCCTTTCGCTTGCCAATGCCTTTGCACCGCAAGTTGGGCTTGGCGGCACGCTGTCCGGGACCGCGACGGCGACCGGTCCAGCCGCCTCGCCCGCCGCCACCTGGTCGGTGACGGCATCTAACCTGACCGCAGCAGTCCTGCGCCAGCAAGGGCTGCCTGCGATCAACGTCACAAGCTCCGGCAAGATGGCAGGACAAATCGTAACCCAGGAAACACGGGTCACGGGTCCGGATGGCCTGGCGGTGTCCATCAACGGCACTGTTGGTGCCAAGGCGCCCTTCCCGCTGCGCCTGTCGGTGGATGGAAATGCGCCGCTGGCCTTTGCCCGTTTGCCGCTGATCAAGGCAGGCTTTCGCGGTTCAGGCAGCTTCGCGATCACCGGCACGGTCGGCGGAACGGCAACAGCTCCCACCTATTCCATCTCGGCCCGCCCGAGAGAGATTTCCCTGACCGATCTCGCCAGCTCACTCACCTTGCAGAACGTGACCGGCAGCGTTGATGCCACCCAAACTGGCGTGACGCTCTCAGCCCTCCGGGGCGAGATTGCCGCAGGCGGATCCGTCACCGTTTCCGGCACTGTCGGCCTTGGAGAGGGCCTGCCAGCCAATATCGACATCCGCGCCGATCAGGCCCGCTATATCGATCCAGGTCTGGTCAATGCGGTTCTGGACGCGACACTCAAGATCGAAGGGCCGCTGTCGTCGAGCCGTGAGGCCATGCTGGTCTCCGGCAAGGTGGCCTTGAACAAGGCGGACATCACGATCCCCGAAACGCTCCCGGGCTCGATTTCGCCTGTCGCCATCCGTCACGTGAATGCGCCCAAGGCCGTGCGCCAGCAGGTCAGCGAGTTGCGCGGAGACACCGGTGCCGGTAACAGCTCTGCTGGTCCTGCAAACCAGTCCCCCCGTCTGGACATCGCGGTCTCCGCACCTGGCCGCGTGTTCGTGCGCGGGCGCGGCATTGACGCCGAACTTTTCGGCGACCTGACCATCCGCGGAACGGCAGACGCACCGCAGGCCATCGGCGGCTTCACTCTCCGGCGCGGGCTGATCGATATCCTCACCCGGCGCCTGACTTTCTCCCGCGGGCTGGTGACCTTCAATGG
Organism: Roseibium litorale; assembly: GCF_014842915.1. Classification (GTDB taxonomy): domain Bacteria; phylum Pseudomonadota; class Alphaproteobacteria; order Rhizobiales; family Stappiaceae; genus Roseibium; species Roseibium litorale. Next base: position 176,355 of record NZ_JACYXI010000009.1, read on the forward strand.
CACCCTGACACCCGCCCTCGACTTCCTGGCGACCTCGTCCATTTCCAGCACCACGGTAACGGTTGCGGTGAACGGCTATGCCAGCGATCCGGCGATCAGCTTTTCTTCTTCGCCGGAACGGCCACAGGATGAGGTGCTCGCTCTCTTGTTGTTCAACAAGGAAATGGGGACCTTGTCCCCAACCCAGATTGCCCAGCTTGCAGCCGCCATCTCGACCCTGACCGGAGGCAGCGACAACGGCCCGCTGGCCCAGTTGCGAAAGTCCCTGGGGCTCGATGCCATCGACATCGACACGAGTGGCTCCGATGGTCCGACCATCGGCGTCGGCAAGTACATCAATGACAATATCTACCTCGGCGTCGAGCAGGGCACGTCGGACGGCAACAGCCGGGTCAAGGTTGACATTGATCTCAACCGCGGGCTCAAGGTCCGCGGCGAGGTTGGGGCCAATGGCTCATCCAAGGCCGGTATCTTCTTCGAGAAGGAATACTGAGCCACCAGCAGGCTCAGTTTCCGCCCGCGAGCGCCCTGATCTCGGCAAGGATCGGGCCGGGAATGAGAAGGCCTTCGTGCCCTGCCTTTTCCCGCAGGCCGAAACGCTTGCTGCCGGGAACACGCGCGCCTTCTGCGCCTTCAACGGCGGCCATGAGTGTGGCGATCCGCTCACCATAGGCGCCAAGAGACGACAGTCCCGGATCGATCGCGATGATAACCTGGCCAAGATCCGGAGCCTCGCCTTCTCCGTTGAAGAGGCTTGAACTTTCAAAGCCGAGACTTGCCCCAACGAGGCAGGCGCCGAGCACTTCGATCATCATGGCAAGGGCCGCGCCCTTGGCCTCTCCGATCGGAACCATGGTTCCGGCCATGGCGGCGGTGGCATTGGTGGTCGGGTTGCCGTCCACATCCAGCGCCCAGCCTTCCGGAATGGCGCTGCCGGTCTTTTCCGCTGCCATGATCTTGCCTCGGGCGACCTTGGAGACCGCAAGGTCAATCACCAGCGGCTCACCGCCCGGAACCGGCGCGCCGAAGGCAACCGGATTGGTGCCAAAGAGCGGCTTGCTGCTGCCCCAGGGGGCGATGGACTTGGTGGTGTTGCCGAAGACGAAGTTGACCAGCCCCCTGGTGGCCAATGCCTCGCAATGAGCACCCCCTTGGCCGAAATGGTGGGACCTTGCCACCACAGCCATTGCAATCCCCTGAGACCTTGCGAGTTCCGGCAGGGCCTCGATGGCCATCTCAAAGGCAGGATAGGCAAAGCCGAGACCCGCATCAATGCGCAGAATGCCGGGCGCGGTCTTTTGCATTTCCGGTTTGGCAAAACCGTTGACCTTGCCGGTTCTGGACTGAGCTGCATAGGAAGGGACGCGTGAGAGGCCATGGCCGCTTTGCCCCGAGGCTTCTGCGGCCACAAGGGCACGGGCAACGCTGGCAGCATTTTCAGCACTGGTCTTGCTGGCAACGAGGGCGGAAACGATCAGGTCATGCGCCTCTTGCAGGGAAAGTCTGTTGTCGGACATGGATCTCGGCAGTCAGTCGAAAAGGAAGGACCGTGTTGATACCACGGCACAACCGCCCGGGCGAGACCATCCTTTCAGCGCTTGCGGAAGCAGACTGCCGGAAAACTAGGCGAGAAAATCAGGCGGGAGATCAGGCAGCCTCCCGCAGCCTGCGCGCCAATTCCTCCGATGACATGGGCCGCCCGAAAAGGAAGCCTTGACCGATATCGCACCCCAGCTCAATCAGCTGTTTCTGCTGCGCCGGGTGCTCGATCCCCTCTGCCACAACATTCATGCCGAAACTTGCGGCGAGGTCGACCACTGTGCAGATGATTGCCGCCTGAGCGGGATCCTCGCAGACCCTGTCGACAAAGCTCTTGTCGATTTTGATCTTGGTGAAAGGAAACCGGGGGATGTAGCCCAGCGACGAATAGCCAGTGCCAAAGTCATCCAGCGCCAGGCCGCAGCCGAGCCGGTTCAAAGCCATGATCTGTTCGGAAACACTGTCCCCGCCCTGGATGAAGAGCGACTCCGTCAGTTCGAGATCAAGACCCGCTGCCGGAAATCCGCTTCGCGACAGAGCGTCGCTGACCGCGTTCGCCAGTTCCCCGTCCGTGAATTGGACAGCCGAGACATTGACGGCAAGCCTCAACTTCCGGGGCCAGCTTGCCGCATCCAGCGCCGCCTGACGGAGCATCCACACGCCGAGCTGCCGGATCTGTCCGCTCTGTTCAGCGATCGGAATGAACTCTGCCGGAGAAATATAGCCGAACTCCGGATGGTCCCACCGCATCAGCGCCTCGGCACCAATAATCCGGCTTGTCTTAAGATCTACAAGTGGTTGATAGACTGCCCGGATACGGCCCTGCGGCAACGCCTTTGCAAGGTCCAGTTCAAGGCGCCGGCGGCGCTCGAACATCACATGCATGGACGGTTCGAAGCGGACCGGCAGACCTCCGCCAAGCTTCCGGGCAAAGGAAAGGGCTGCTCCCGCGTCTCTCAAGGGAACTGCAACGTCCATCTCGTCCGTGTCAACCAGGCAGTATCCAAGTGTGATACCGGAGTGGATCCGGCTGCCCTCAAGCTCATACTCAGCCTCCAGTTCCTCAACCAGCCGCGCTGCTGTTCTGACAACATACGTCTCGTCCGGCTCGTTCCAGACGCAGGCAAGGCAGTTGTCTCCAATGGTTGCCAGAAATGCTCCCTCGCCAGCAGCCTGAGCAAGCCGCGAGGCCGCAGCCCCGCGCAGGAGATCCCCGAAGGAAAAGCCAAGGGATGCCACCGCCTCGTCCAGATCATCAAGCGAGATCAGTGCCAGGCTGAAGACACCGGAGACGTCCTCTCCTCCCCCACACAGGCGCTGCAGCTGCTCTTCCAGCCCAAGCCGGTTTTGAAGACCGGTCACCGGATCATGGCTTGCCAGATAGCCAAGCCGGTCCATGGCCTTGCGCTGCATGGTCACATCGCGGCAGGTCAGAATGGCGAGGCTGACTTCCTGGGTCTGACTGCTGAGCCGCCCCTTCAGCACATCCACCTGGGACATGGGCGTCACCACATATTCAACGACCTTGCGGGCAGTCTCCCCGCCGCCCGCTTCCACTTCCTGCCGGACCGGAAGCCAGTCCTGCTGAGGGCCGCTGCTCAGCACCTCCTCGAGATCCGTCCAGATCTGCTCCGGGACCACTGTCCGGAGGCATGTGCCCGGCTGGAGATCTTCTCCCCAAATTGCCCGGGCGGAGCGGCTGGCAGCCCGGACGATGCCCCCCTCGTCAACCAGAACGATCCCGTCAAAACTGTCTTCAAGAACACGCGAAACAAGTCGGCGGTTGTTCTGATTATGGATTTCCGTCACCCGCAAAAGAATCCGGTGCACCCCAACCTGGCGCAGAGCCAGACCTGCAGCGAGAACTAGAAGGGCCAGTTGCGCACAGGCGGTTTGCGGGAGAACCGGTGTCCGGGACTGAAGGATCAGTGCGGCAGCTTCCATCATGGGCGAAAGGCACAACAGCAGTGCCAGCCTGACGCGCCAATCGACGTTCCGCAGCGCCAGGACGCCCAGACCGAGAGCCAGCGCAGCAAATAGAAAAAAACCTCCCCCTGCCGGGATGAGAGCCCGGTCCTGGGCAATGGATTCTGCTGCGAGAGCCTGGATCATCCCTCCGGATAGAATGCCATGGACCGGGACAGAAAACAGATCCCGCAATTCCTGGGCACTTGCAGCAATCAGGACTTTCTTGCCGGCGACCTGACCGGGATCAAACCTGCCGTTGACAACATCCGTCGCGGAGAGGGTCCCGAAGCCCGAAATGTCGATGCTGTAGTCGATCCAGAACGTGGCGCCGGGAGCTCCGCTTTTCCCGCCGATCAGGGCGGCAAGGGAGGGAATGGCTTCCCCATCGATTGTCTCTCCCCACTCGGCGCGCCAGACCGCTCCATCCTTTTCGATAGGAACCATGACCGTCGCGGGCCAGGCATGCTCGAGAAACCGGGGCAGAGGCCAGCTGACCAGCATGGGATCCGTTTTGCTGGATTGCAGGTCAGGCACCTGGCGGAAAACGGCGAGATCAACCGCGCCGTCCGCCCGCTTCAGCATCGCCTCGAAATAGGCATCGTCCACCGCGTTGGAGGCGCTGCTGAAATCGATATCGAAGCCAATTTCAGCGGCTCCGGCATTCAGCAGAATATCGGTCAGTTGCCCGTGAATACGGCGCGGCCATGGCCAAACACCAACCTCGGAGAGACTGCGTGCATCGATATCGACGATCACCACATTTCCCGTCGCCGGCCGGTCCAGCAGCGCAAAGCGTTGCTTGGATAAAAACCGCTCCACAGCGGGAAAGCCGCTGGTGAAATGACCGCACACCACTGCCCCCAGCAGCAAAGCAACAATTGCCAGCTGCAAGAGAGACCCCAAACGAGTCATGCTGGTCCAGTTGAGCGGAGGATAGCGCTTCATAATCAAGTCAGGCGCATCAAATCAATGGCTGAACTTCGGGAGAGGTCACGAGATCTAGCCACCATTCTTTCCGTTGCTATTTCCGTTGCCATTACCGTTCCCATTTCCGCCTGCATTGCCGTTCCCGTTGCCACCGGCGTTGCCATTGCCGTTGCCACCGGCGTTGCCGTTACCGTTGCCGCCAGCGTTGCCGTTGCCATTCCCTCCGCCGTTGCCACCGGCATTGCCGTTACCGTTGCCACCGGCATTGCCGTTCCAATTGCCGTTGCCGTTGCCGCTTCCGTTACCATTGCCGTTGCCACCGGCATTGCCATTCCCATTGCCGCCAGCGTTGCTATCGGAGTTCCCCTTGTCGTCCCCTCTTCCATCGCGGCTGGCGGATCGTCCAGTTGAATTCGAAGACCTTGAGAAAGACGGCTCAGAGGAAGTGGCAGCCGTTGACTTATTGGCTTCCGCTGGTGCCGCAGGGATATTGGCAACGGCAGGCGTCTGAAAGACAGGAGCCTTTCTGGGACCCGGACGCACAACAGGTTTGACCGCGCCGTTGACCTGAAGACCAACGGCTTGAGCCGGAGCGGTCGCTGCGCTTTGCCCGGCCGCAAGATCCGTCTGCTGCCCGGATGCAAAATCACGCACGCCGACAACACCCCGTTCGACGGCTATATCCGCGCGGGTTTTTCCGACCTTTACGGTGAACTTCGTTCCCTTGACCACCGCAGCCAGGAAAGGTGTCTCCACGGAAAAATGCGGGCGCGCCCTTTTCGCGACATCGACGGTTACCGTTCCCGACGTCTGCAAAACGGTCGTGAACTCCTGATTGCTGCGGTATTTGGAGATCACGAATGTCGTATTGGGACCGACAAGTATGCTCTCTTGCCCGCGCTCGACCATCGCCCGGCCATTACGGGTCGCAAGGGTCAGTCCAGGGTCAAGCTCCATTCCTGCACGGGCACGATAGGGCTCGATACCCGGAGCCACGAGATAGACGGTCCCTGACACGCGCTTCAAGGACCAGCCGGATGCCCGACCAGGAGTTGCGCCGGCTGTGACCGCAAATAGAAGAAGTGAAAGAGCACCCAGACAGGAGACCAGCGAAGCCCCTTTTCCTGATCTGCGGAAGACCTGCCGCCCGCTCTCACGCGATCGTGATCCGTGAACATCGATCCAGAAGACCGGTATTATTCTCGAGCGTGCCAGACCACTCAGAGCTCTCAGCGTAAGATAGGACACGGCAACTCCAATACATGATCGTTTCCCGGCTCAACATTACTCTGCAAGATTTAACTACTAGTGAAGTCTAGAAAGCCTCTCGCGCAAGACATCAGCGAATTGGCTTGCCCCTAAAATTTCCTGATAAAAATCCTGTTATTTTTATTTAATCTCAGCTCCAGCTCTCCTTTACCGGCAGCGCTCAGAGGCCGTTAGCACGCCTTTTTGTGGACAAATTTTCCGATATACCGGCCACTGTTCACTTAATGTGAACAGAACGTCAAATTGCATCCTGTACGGATTTTACTATTTCTGCAGCGATGGCGCTGATCCCCAGCGCAGGAACACACTGTTTCACGAGGACCACACATGATCCGCATTGCCTCTTCCGCCCTGGCTCTGGCTCTTCTCACCGGCGCCGCCATGGCCGATCCGGTTGCTTATGACTTCGACAAGTCCCATGCCATTCTTGCGTTCTCCTATAATCATCTGGGCTACTCCACGACCGAAGGCGTGTTCCGTGACTGGAATGGTGAGCTGAACATCGACCAGGACAATCCGGCGAACTCCTCCGTTTCCTTCACCATCGACATCAAGTCCATGGACACCTTCTGGGCCGAGCGCAACAAGCACTTCCTGAGCGCTGATTTCTTCGATGCCGAAAAGTTCCCGGAAGCTGCCTTTAAGAGCACCAGCGTCGAAAAGACCGGTGACAACACTCTGAAAGTCACCGGCGACCTGACCATCAAGGACATCACCAAGCCGGTGACACTCGATGTGACGGTAAACCAGCTGGGCGAACACCCGATGGCCAAGGTTCCGGCTGCCGGCTTTGATGTTACCGGCGTCATCAAGCGCTCCGACTACGGTATGGACATGTATGTGCCTTACGTCGGCGATGAAGTGACCGTTCACTTCAACGGCGAAACCACCCAGGCTGCGAAGTAACAAGACTCAGCCGGCCAGCTTTCTCCTCCCGGAAAGCTGGCCGGCTGATCAGATTGCCCCACCCCAGCCCTTTCCGCTGGGCGTTTCGAAAGTGACGCACAATGATCCGGAACACGGCCACCGGCTACGGCCTGATTGCCATCGCCTTTCACTGGACCATGGCCCTTTTGATCGCCGGCATGCTGGCGCTGGGGCTGTACATGACCTCTCTGCCGCCGACCGCTGCTGACACCTTCTGGTACTATCAGCTGCACAAGTCCTTTGGCTTTGTCGTGCTGGCGCTTGCAGTTCTTCGTCTTGTCTGGCGCGTGGTCAATCCCGCTCCCAAACTGCCATCGGGCATGTCCGCCTTCGAGAAGTTTCTGGCGCATGCCGGGCATACCGGGCTCTACGGCCTGATGCTCGCCCTGCCGCTGACCGGCTGGATCATGGTGTCGGCTTCACCCTGGAACATTCCGACAGTGCTGTTCAACACGCTTCCCGTTCCGCATCTGCCGGTTCCGGCCTTCCTGGGAGACAAGCCCGCGGCCGAAGCCCTGATGAAAGAGCTTCATGAAAATGGCGCGTGGCTGCTGATTGCCTTGCTCGTGGCGCATATTGCCGCGGCGCTCAAGCACCATTTCCTGTCCAGGGACACCACCCTGCAGCGCATGATTTCGACCCGTCCCGCCCGCGCAAACGGCTGAGACACGACGGCCCGGATGTTTCCTTCCAAGCATCCGGCCAAACACCGTTAAAAGACCTGCCTTACGAGGTTACCCGCATGCCTACCCCGCTGATCACCCGCATTTCCCGCACCCTTTCCGCTCTGGCCGTGACCAGCGCGATTGCCTTTGCCGGCGCACCTGCCATGGCCGCCAGCTGGACCGTCGATCCCGCAAAGAGCACTGTTGGCTTCTCTGTTGCCCAGGGCAACGAGACCATCACGGGCACCTTCAAGGACTGGACAGCGGATATCGATTTCGATCCGCAGAACCCGGAAGCAGCGACCATCAAGGCCACGATCAAGACTGGCTCGGCCGGGACCGGCAACGGCCAGTTTGACGCCATGCTGCCGTCCGCAGACTGGTTCAATGCCGAAGCCATGCCGGACGCCACGTTCGAATCCTCCAAGGTCACAGCTCTGGGCGGCGACACCTACCGGGCAGACGGCACCTTGACCATCAAGGGCATCAGCCAGCCCGCCACGCTCGACTTCAAGCTGGAGATCGACGGCACCACCGCCCACGCCACCGGCACGGCCTCGGTCAACCGCCTGGCCCATGAAGTCGGCACCGTTGTCGGCAAGTCCCAGATCGCCGACACGGTCGCCGTGACCATAGACCTGACGGCAACGGAGTAAGGTTTGAGGGCCCGGAAAGGGCCATTTCAAACCATCCGTTCCCTTCGACGAAATGAGGCAGCCGGAACGCTTGGCGTGACCGGCTGTTTTCGCGTAAAGAATGCGGCCATAACCTGATGGCGCGCTGCCTCCCGCAGACCCGCCCCAATCGCCAGAGCCCTTAAAGCCCACCGGAGAGAGCCAGCTCATGAACGCTCCTGTCACGCCGCCTGAATACAAGCACAGCAGCCTGTTTCCCCTTGCCAAGGACGAAACGCCCTACCGCAAGCTGACCTCCGATTATGTGAAGACCGCCGAGTTCAACGGTGAGGAAGTGCTCGTGGTCGAGCGCGAGGGCCTGCGCCTTTTGGCCGAAGAAGCCTTCAAGGACATCAACCACTTCCTACGCCCCGGCCATCTGGAGCAGCTGCGCAAGATCCTGGACGATCCGGAAGCGACCGAAAACGACAAGTTCGTCGCCTTTGACCTTCTGAAAAACGCTGCCATTTCCTCCGCTGGCGTTCTGCCCATGTGCCAGGACACCGGCACGGCGATCGTCATGGGCAAGAAGGGCCGCCGGGTCTGGACCGATGGCTCCGATGAAGCCGCCCTCGGCGAAGGCGCGCGCGACGCCTATTTCAAGAAAAACCTGCGCTACTCCCAGCTGGCGCCGATTTCCATGTTCGAGGAAAAGAACACCTCCAACAACATGCCGGCCCAGATCGAGCTCTATGCCGAGGGCGAGGACGCCTACAAGTTCCTGTTCATGGCCAAGGGCGGCGGTTCGGCCAACAAGACCTTCCTGTTCCAGGGCACGCCGTCGCTTCTGACCCATGACCGGATGATCGACTTCCTGAAGGAAAAGATCCTGACACTCGGCACTGCCGCCTGCCCGCCCTATCACCTGTCCATCGTCATCGGCGGCCCGTCTGCCGAGATGAACCTGAAGACGGTGAAGCTCGGTTCCGCCCGCTATCTGGATGGCCTGCCGACGCAAGGCTCCGAACTTGGCCATGCCTTCCGCGACCTGGAAATGGAAGCCGAGATCCACAAGCTGACCCAGGCGTCCGGCGTTGGCGCCCAGTTCGGCGGTAAGTATTTCTGCCACGACGTGCGCGTCATCCGTCTGCCCCGCCACGGCGCCTCCCTGCCGATCGGCATCGGCGTCTCCTGCTCCGCCGACCGTCAGGCCACCGGCAAGATCACCAAGGACGGCATTTTCCTGGAACAGCTGGAAATGCATCCGGAGAAGTACATGCCGGAAGTCACCGACGAGCACCTGTCGGACAATGTGGTCAAGATCGACCTGACCCGCCCGATGAGCGAGATCCTTGGCGAGCTGACCAAGCATCCGATCAAGACCCGCCTGAGCCTTACCGGCCCGCTGATCGTCGCCCGTGACCTGGCCCATTCCAAGCTGCGCGACCGTCTGGAAAAGGGCGAGCCGCTGCCGGACTACATCAAGAACCACCCGGTCTATTACGCCGGCCCCGCCAAGACCCCGGAAGGCATGCCGTCGGGCTCCTTCGGCCCGACAACAGCCGGCCGCATGGATGCCTATGTGGACCAGTTCCAGGCGGCGGGCGGCTCCATGGTGATGCTGGCCAAGGGCAACCGCTCCGCCCAGGTGCGCCGCGCCTGCCAGGCGCACGGCGGCTTCTACCTCGGCTCCATTGGGGGGCCTGCCGCCCGTTTGGCCCAGGACTGCATCAAGTCCGTGGAAGTGGTTGAGTATGAAGAACTGGGCATGGAAGCGGTCTGGAAGATCGAAGTCGAAGACTTCCCCGCCTTCATCGTCGTCGACGACAAGGGCAACGACTTCTTCCAGGAACTGAACCTGGGGTGAGTTGTCCGCTCTGAGACAGGCTTTTGAAACTGAAGAACCCGCTGGCTGAGAGGCTGGCGGTTTTTTTTTGAAACCGACCTCATCACCTCTGCATGAGCTGACAGGATACGGCATGAACCCCATGGTCAAGCCATGGGGTGACGAATACGGAGGGGTGGAAGCGAGGTGAGAGGCCGCGTGAGCGGAGAGGCATTGAGGCTACTCGAAAAAGGCGCCTCAGAACCTAAAGACAGTTTGATCCTTCACCTCTCCTCCGTCATGCCATGGCTCGACCATGGCATCCATTCCGTGACCTATCGTCCGGGTTCAGCCTCCGTCAGACACAGGGAAACGGCATAGGTCTCCGGCTCAAGTCCGAGGACGTCGGAGATGTATTGATGCCCCTACAGCCCGTCACCCATTCAAGAAACGCCCCAGATCAAACCACTCCGGATTGCTCTCCTCGATCAGGTCAATCTTCCAGGAGCGCTTCCAGGTCTTGATGGCTTTCTCCCGCGCAATGGCACGGTCTGCCGTGCAGTGCTCCTCGTACCAGACGAGCCGTTTGACCTGATATCTGGCGCTAAACCTCGGCGAACTCTCGCTCTGGTGCTCATATAACCTTCGAAGCAGATCGTTGGTGACGCCCGTATAGAGCGTTCCGTTTTTATGCGAGCTGAGAATATAGACCCAGAACAGCCTCTGCATGGGCCGATAGGATACGGCGTGGACCCCATGGTCAAGCCATGGGGTGACGGATGCGGAGGGGGGAAGCGAGGCGAGAGACTGCGAGGGCGGAGAGGCATTGAGGCTACTCGAAAAAGGCGCCTCAGATCCTAAAGACAGTTTGATCCTTCACCTCTCCTCCGTCATGCCATGGCTTGACCATGGCATCCATTCCGTGACCTCGCCAATCGGTATGGCATTCACGTGAGACGAGTCGCTCCCATATCACCCATTTAAGAACCGCCCGAGATCGAACCACTGCGGATTGCTCTCCTCGATTAGCTCAATTTTCCAGGAGCGCTTCCAGGTCTTGATGGCTTTCTCCCGCGCGATGGCACGGTATGCCGTGCCGTGCTCCTCGTACCAGACGAGACGCTTGACCTGATATCTTTCGGTAAACCCGGGCACACGCTCGCTCTGGTGCTCGTATAACCTTCGAAGCAGATCGTTGGTGACGCCCGTGTAGAGCGTTCCGTTTTTATGCGAGCTGAGAATATAGACCCAAAACTGCCTCTGCATGGGCCGATAGGATACGGCGTGGACCCCATGGTCAAGCCATGGGGTGACGAATACGGAGAGGTGGAAGCGAGGCGAGAGGTTGCGAGGGCGGAAGAGGGTGACCTCTTGCTCTCCCGTCAGTACTCCAGCACTTCCACCGCAAGCACCGTGGGCAGGTGGCGGGCGATTTCGGACCAGGTGCCGCCCTCGTCCAGGCTAGCGAAGACCGAGCCGGAGTTGGTGCCAAAATAAACACCTGCCGGGTCCCGGCTGTCCCCAGCCATGGCCTGACGCAACACGGTGAAGAAACAGCCCTTCTGCGGCAAGCCATCGCGCAGGGCCTGCCAGCTTTTGCCACCGTCGCGGGAGCGCCAGACGGCAGCTGCAGCATCCGGCGGGAAGCGGCCAATGCTGTCGCCGTTGAGCGGTAGGGTCCAAAGCGTCTCGGGATCGCGCGGATGCACCCGGATGGGAAAGCCGAAATAGGACGGCAGGCCTTCGGTAATGTCCTCCCAGCTGCGCCCGCCATCGCCGGAGCGCCAGACGCCGTGGTGGTTCTGCTGGTAGAGAAGATCCCCCTTGCCCGGTGCCCGCATCATGTTGTGAATGCAGTGGCCCAGCTCCCCGTCGCGCGGGGCTGCCGGATGGCCATGGCCGGAACAGGCGGATGCGTTGGACAGGCGGTTGCGGCGCTCAAAACTCTTGCTGCCATCTTCCGTGGCAAAAACGCCAGCCGCAGAAATGCCGATCCAGAGCTTTTGCGCATCGTCCGGGTCCGGGACGATGGTGTGGAGCACCAGTCCTGCCCCGCCCGGGTTCCAGTCCTTGGCGGACGGGTGATCGGTCAGGGCTTCCACGGTCTCGAAGGTCTCGCCACCGTCCAGGCTTTTCAATAGCTGGGCAGGCTTGGTGCCCGCGTAGAGCGTGCCATGGGCATGACAGAGCGACCAAACTTGCGAGAAACTGTCCCCATAGGGCAAGGGCGTGTCCTGCCAGCCGATCATGGCGGCAAAGTCCGGATCATTGGCTGCACAGTCATCCATGGCACCCTTGGTCAGGCGCGTCACCTTCCAGGTGTCTCCGCCATCCACGGACCGCCAAACGCCAGCCCCCTGCCAGTCCCCGCCGCCACCAGCCCAGATGGTGCCAGTTTCAGGATCGCCAGCCAGATGATTGATCGGCCAGCCGTTGCAAAACGGGCCGGACACCTCCCAGCCGGACCGCTCTTCCCCGCCCTTCAGCAGAAAGGCCCCCTTGGTGGTTCCAACCAGAACCGTCACAGTGCCAGCCGCCATCGCGTCCTCCCCCGCAGATCCGACCTTAACGTCTCACGTTAGGGAAGATTAGCATGAAGGCAACCAGCGCACGAGCGGGCGATGGAGCCGTTTTCAAGACCGGAGAGACGCTTCCTGCTCCCGGCGCAGATGTCTCAAGCCGCTGCCTGCGCCTCGCGGAAGGACACCAGGCGGCGGGTTTCTTCATCCCACAGCGCCAGTTTCACGCATTTGAAGCTGTCCGTGAGCGTGATGCGGCTCATGTCCTGCAGCTCGGGATGATCGCGCAGCACTTCCGGCAGACGGTAGAACGGGATTTTCGCGGCCAGGTGATGGACGTGATGAATGCCGATATTGCCGGAAATCCAGCGCAGAACCACGGGCAGATCATAGTGGGAACTGCCATGAAGGGCGGCATGAGGAAAATTCCACTCGTCCTGATCTGACCAGTGCGTGTCCTCGAACTGATGCTGGATATAGAACAGCCACACCCCGGCGCTGGCGGCCATCAGGGTAACCGGCAGCTGGACCAGAAGGAAAGGCCCGAGGCCGATCATCCAGATAAGAGCGGCCACTGGCAGGGCAATGCCCAGATTGGTGGCGATGGTCGAGACCCAGGGCTGCACACCCGCGCTCATCAGACCGAACGGCAGCCGGTACTGGCAGACGAAAAGCCAGGCAGGACCCAGGCCGAACATGACCAGCGGGTGCCGGTAGAGCCGGTAGCGCAGACGGCCCCAGCGGGACAGGGCCTGATATTCCCGGACGGTCAATGTATCGACATCCCCCACCCCGCGCCGGTCCAGATTACCGGCCGAAGCGTGGTGCACCGCATGGGTCCGGCGCCAGTAGTCATAGGGCGTGAGCGTGAAGACACCGATGACCCGGCCTGTCCAGTCGTTCAGACCCCGATGGGAAAACAGGGAGCCGTGGCCGCAGTCATGCTGCAGAATGAAAAGGCGGACCAGGAAGCCGGCAGCGGGAACCGTCAGCAGCAAACCCCAATAGTGACCGTGCAGGACTGCAATGGCTGCCAGCGCCCAAAGCGCGGCAAAAGGAAAGGCGGTGATGGCGATTTCAACAGCACTGCGCACCGGGTTTGGCTGGCGGTAGTGTGCCAGAATGCCGGTCCAGGATCTCGCGTCCGTTTTTGCTGCGGCAGACGTGTCGTCCACCCTACTCTCAACGGCTGCGGCCGCGCCCGAACTTGTCATTCCGTCTCCACCCATCATCTCGCGCCAGAGCGCAGCAGCCCGTTTTACGGGGGTCTTGTTTTTCATTCAGCGCAAAAGCAAAAAGGCCGGAGCAATGCCCCGGCCTTTTCGATCATCTCAAAGGTTCGTGCCAGTACATCCGTGGTCACAAACCTGAAACGGGATGCTTAGACTGCAGAGAGGTTGTCTGCAGCGGACTTGCCCGAACGGCGGTCCTGCACAACTTCGAAGGAGACCTTGTCGCCTTCGTTCAGGGAGTGCATGCCAGAACGCTCAACAGCGGAGATGTGGACGAAGACGTCTGCGCCGCCATCTTCCGGCTGAATGAAGCCAAAGCCCTTGGTGGAGTTGAAGAACTTAACGGTACCGATAGCCATAACGATTTCCTTTCAATCGGTCATGCAGGGATGCCACCGCGCAATTTTGCGAAGCAGCGGTTAGTCTCGACGTTGATAGGAAGATCGTGTAGTTCGCGAAGAACGCGCAGTAACAAAGTTCATCAAACAAAATCGATAGGTCTCTATAGCCGCAACGCCCCTTATAAGCAACTGAAATTATCACGCGCCACCCAAATATTTTTCAAATAATAATTTCATCAAACATCATTGTAGTTCCGGGAAGGCCTCCTTCCAGTTGAGAAAAAACGGTTTTCTCCCCGTCCCAAAACCATTTCCCAAGAAAAACCGGGGAAGTCTCCGGAAATTTCCTGTGACGGTTTGTGAAGTGGCTTGCCTCTCAAAAGCTGCCTGGAGCACAGTCTTCCCCGCCCCGTTACCCGTGGAAGAGACCGGCAATGCAAGCTCCCGACGATGCTGAAGCCCGCAGGGCAATTCTCCCCGTCATCTGTTACCCCACCGATACTCTGCCCCGTCCTGATCTCGGCCTCTACCAGGCTGCCAGAACGGATGCGGTCAAAACCTGTGAAGTGGTGATTCCCGCGCGGGAAGCGGCCAGTATCGAGGTGCCAGCCGGACATCTCCTCAGGATCACCAGCATCGAGGGGCCGCAGGTCGGCGATCTCAATCTCTTTGCCAGTGCCAATCTGGACGAGCGGTTTTATTCCGGCAAGACACGGGCCTTGAACGGCACGCACGTCACCACGGGAGACCAGCTCTGGTCGAGCTTTCCCTACATGCGCCCCATGGCAACCATCGTTGAAGACACGCTGAACTGGTACGGAATCGACGCTTTCGGCGGCTCTGTTCATGATGTCATCGGCACGCGCTGCGATCCCTATACGGGGCAGGTTCTGCGTGGCACGCACTATCATCACTGCTGCCATTCAAACCTGACGCGGGCCCTTTCGGATGCGCGCGGATTACCTCTTCAGGAGGCAGAAGCAAGAGTGCATGACGTTCTGAACGTCTTCATGTGCACCGGCTTCACCCGGGACACCGGCCAGTATTTCATGAAGGCCAGCCCGGTGCGGCCGGGGGATTATCTGGAGCTTTTCGCGGAAATCGATCTGCTGGCCGTGATGAGCGCCTGTCCGGGCGGGGATTGCAGCTCAGAACACACAAGCGATGTGGCCAAGTGCTACCCCATGCTCATGGAAGTGTTCCAGCCCCGGCCGGGCAAGCTCACGGGCTGGTCAGAGCCGCCGGTCAATGCCTATGACCGCAGTCACGGCAGATAGGATCTTCCCTCTCCGCGCGAAAGTCTCCGGCGAACCTCTCCGGGCGAAGGCCGGATGGCCCCTGCCGGAAAGATCGGGGCAGGTCAGTTGGAGGCGACAAGTGTCGCGACAGGCCAGCCGGTGCAGGATGTCATGTCCGCACCTGAAACACAGCGGATCTGGCGGGGCTTGACCCCGGACAGGCTGATTTGCGCATCCCCCTTGGTGGACTTGGCAGTCACCGTCGCCGCCTGCGGGCTCTTTAACGCCCCAGCATCGGCGTGATCAATGCCGCTAGGGGTCACGCGACCTGCAACTGACGGGGTTGCAGCCTGAAGCGCGTTGCCTGCGCCGGCGATGGCGAGGCCGAGACACAGCATCCAGGGACGAAGAGTTATCAGGGGCTTGTAGGTGATCTTCATTGCTCAATACCTCCACCCTATTAACGCCGGTTAAGGAGTTTGGTTCCATGCGGGCAGTCGGAAGAGCCAGCAGCCCCTCAAATCGGAAGCCTTCCCAGCCCCATCTTGGCAGGACCTGGGAGAAGACTGGAGGGAAAGTTGAAAAACGAGGGCTGGACAAAAGGAAGGCCTGACCTCCCGGCCAGGCCTTCCGAATTCAGTTGTTATGAACTGCAGCCGGAAAATCAGTCCAGCGCGGTGCGCAGCTGGATCTCGCTGATGGAGACAGCAAGGTTCAACCCTGTCTGGGCCGTCACGCTGACCGGCTGCAGGGCAATGGTCTGGGTAGAGCCGCCCATCAGGATGTTGGTGCCAACTCCGGCACCAACGGTCGCCTCGGCGGTGACGCCGCCATAATCGCCAGCCAATGCGCCGGGCGCCAGTTCATCCACGGTTGGCGCCAGAACAGCCCAGGAGAGAACCCCACCCGTCGTCGTTCCGATATCGATGCCGTATTTCTGGATCACACCGAAGTAAGGCTCCGGCTGACGGCTTTCATCCGTAGGCGTGAAAGTGCAGGACAGCTGTTTGGTGGAGCCGAAGACAAAGCCCGTCCCGCCCTCGACAGCGCAATCCAGCATGCCAGCTTCCACGCGCTTCGGACCGGTGATCTGCTTTCCTGCCGTTTGGGCATTTGCCAAGGGCGCAGTCAGGACGAAACATGCAAGCGCCAGAGCGGAGCCGGACAGAAGCGGTCGAAGAGAATTTGCAGGCGTGAGCATGAAGGGCCCTTTCCAGGGGTCGGAGGCCATCCGGATAATCACTCCAGCTGCCTCGAGAAAAACTTTCGCAGACCAGATATATCCCGCGCCTGCATGACCGTCATCTGCCGCTCTCAAGAGCACAGAATGATAAGGTAACGCAGGCGAAAGGTCTATGGTTCCGGCATCATGCCGCAGGCCATTCGCACCACGGGCTTTGGTTCCACCCATCAGCAGCCAGCCAAGTCCAGCAAAGCGTCATTCTCTAAGGGATCGCTCAGGACGGTCTCGTGGCCAGACGCGTTCAGGGCTTCCCGCCGGATAGGACGTCCGTTCAAAAAATCTTAAATGAAAAGGTGAAATGGCGGGAACCTTTTCGTGATTCCGCCGTTATCCCAGTATCCAAAGGCTGCGCTGAACGGTTGAGCTTCCAACTTTCCCGTACAGAGCATCTGTATACAAAACGGGTGTATGAGGAAACTATATCATGATCCGGAAACTTCTAGCGACTACTGCTTTGACAGCTGCGTTTGCTGTTGGCACCGCCTTCGCCGATGATGCTGCAACCAGCAACACGAAAGCACCGGATCAGCCTGCGCCCGTTTTCAAATCCCAGATCAACACCCAGACTCCTGATGAGAACAATATCAACGGCTATCTGAAGCGCAGCGCCAACGAAGTCCTGGCTTCCAGCCTGATTGGCAAGTCCATCTACAACGGTGTCGGCGCGAACGCCGAAGCCGTCGGAGACGTGAATGACATTGTGATGTCCAAGGATGGCCTTGCTGTAGCGGTCGTGATCGGCGTCGGTGGTTTCCTGGGTGTTGGAGAAAAATCGGTGGCCGTATCCTTTGACCGCCTGGCCATGTCCAAGGTCGAAGGTGAAACCTGGCTGACCATCAGCAGCACAAAGGAAGAGCTTGAGCACGCTCCCCCCTTCGACAAAAGCCTGCTGGAGGGCGAATCAGCGGACACCGCCGCTGTCACCACCTCTTCCGGGACGGATATGGCGGTGTTTGACAGCACCGTGACTGCGGACCAGCCGATGGACGCCGACACTCCGGTAACCGTTACCGCCGGCGCCAGCAAGGGTCTGACCGGTGCGGAATCCGTGGAAGACATGGCCCCGGTTGATACGGCCGACCTGTCTGCCGGCAAACTGCTCGGCACTGCCGTCATGGGCAGCAACGAGGAGGAACTGGGTGAGGTCAGCGACGTTCTTCTGGCAGGCAATGGCGAAAACGTGACGGCCTACATCGTGGATGTTGGCGGCTTCCTGGGTGTTGGCGAAAAGAAGATGGCCTTCGCCGCCGATGGCCTGAAGATCTTCAAGGACACATCCGGCGAGATGCACATCTACACCAGCGCCACCAAGTCCTCGCTCGAAAACAAGCCGGAGTTCACCGAGCAGGCCTATGAGGCTAACCCGGACAGCGTCCTGGTTCAGTAATCCCCGTGGGAGCAGCCCCTGCGTGGGGCAGATCCCCGGCCCGGCCAGGTCATCCAGCACAGATCTGACCCGGCAGGAATTGGCAAGACTTCGGGCGCGACGCGTCTGATGTCTGCCCAGGGAGCCGTACTCCCGTCAGGTCCTTAGCGGCCAATCAATTAACCCACCCTTTGAAGGAGGAAACCATCATGGCTTCCCAATCTGCACAGACTGCATCTGCAAATGGCCGCGACAAGGCAGTGGCCGCATCCGCCGCCGACATTGAAGAGCAAATGGAAAAGCTGCGCAGCGACATTGTTCTGCTGACGGAAGCCGTTTCCAGCTTCGGCTCCGGCAAGGCCGGTCAGGTCAAGGACCGGGCGGCTGAAAAGGTCGATGCCATGCGTGCCATGAGCGAAGATGCGCTCGACACGCTGCGCGAGGAGTTCCGCAATCTGGAAAAAGGCACACGCAAGCAGATCCAGACCAACCCGCTGCAGGCGGTGGCTGTTGCCGCCGGCGTCGGCTTTCTTGCCGCCCTCCTGCTGAGGAAGTAACATGCAGGCCCTCGCATCCCTGGCGGCAAACGCCGCCACCCAGGAGGCCAAAACAAGGTTCCGCCGGCTTCGGCGGAACTTTGTTCTCTTATCGGTTACCGGCCTCTTCGGACTGACCGCCTACACGCTTCTGATTACCGCGGGGGTCCACAGTCTCTGGATGCAGACGGGCAGTTTTCTTGCGGCCTCCCTTCTGGGTGCGCTTGGCTTTGCGTTCGCCGCGGTCATTCCCTTTGCAGTGATGCGCTTCATCAGCTGGAGGGAAGAAAAGCGGCTGGCGAAACTGCGCCGGGCCCGCATGCTGGCGACCACCGCCGCCATCGGCCTTCTGCCGCGGATTTTCGGCTCCAAGACCGGACTGGCAGCAGTTGCGGCTGGTGTTTTTGCCTTTTACATGATGAACCGCCCGCCGGACGACGACAGCGCTTGAGCGACCAGACCGGACGGTCGGCTCCTGCCCACGCGCCCTCCGGGAGCTGCACCATAAATTCCGGTTAATTTGGAACTCCTGACGGTCTGAGGCGTTAACTTCACAAGCAAGCCAAACAAAAACAAGAAGAAAAAGCCCTCGCGCTTTGCGGCTTGCTTTTCCCGAAACCAGAAAAACCAGAGAGATGGAGAGCATCAAAATGGCAAATGTTTCCGCAGTTCTGAAACCGAAGACCCATGACGAGGAAATCGATACGGGCCTGGCAAGCGCCTATCGCGAAGATATGGCGGAAAAGCTGTCCACGATCCTGGCTTCGACCTACAAACTGACCATCAAGAGCCACATTTACCACTGGAATGTGGTGGGTCCGCTGTTCAAGCCGCTGCATGAGCTGACGGAAGAGCACTACAACGCACTGTTTGGTGCGACCGACATCATTGCCGAACGCATCCGGGCGCTGGGCCACCTTGCTCCGGCGAAGCTGGGCGAAGCAGCCCAGTTTGCTCCCAAGGCATCGGAAGTAAACAATAAGACGGCCGAAGAAATGGTCAACGACCTGATCGCAGACCACGAAACGGCTGTCAAGACTATGCGGAACGCCGCAAAGGATGCTGGCGATGCAGGCGATGTCGTCACTGAGGACATGCTGACCGCCCGCCTTACCTTCCATGAAAAGGCCCTGTGGATGCTGCGCGCCATCGTGGCGCACTAATCAGCTCAAAAAGCCAAAGCCAAGGGAGATTTTGTCATGGCCGGAACCGTCAAATCCAAGATCGAGATGATCCTGAAGGACGGAACCCGCGGCACGGAGGCAAAGATCAGAGACCTCCTGACCCTGCGCTCGGATGCAAGAGCGCTTCAGCGCGCGGCAACCGAGAGCCCGATGGACGGAGAAGACCCCTCCTCCGATCTGCAGCAGATTGATCTCGCTCTCGAAAAGCTTGGCCACGGCGAGGTGCTGAAAGCCGCAGACGAAGACAGTGCGGCAACGCTTTAACAGGCGAGCAATGACCAGTCCGAGAAGCCGCCGGGATGCCCCCCGGCGGCTAAGTTTTATGACAAAATGGACTTTGTGCTCTTTCGTCATGGTCGGGCTTGTCCCGACCATCTGCAAGCCATTGACTTTAATAGGTCCTCGGCACAAGGCCGAGGATGACGAAAGAGGGGCTGCAGCTTTGTCATTAGCCTCAAGTCGCTGCACATTCCGGCGAAGGCAGAAACTCCGTAGCGGACTGAGGTAACCGTCTTTTTCATTAATCCGCACCAGGGATACCGGATCCCGGTCTTGGTGCTGTGGCAGCAAACCGGGATGACCGCCAAACTTGATAGGCTGGCCGCCTCTATCAGCCGTCCGGACGCAGCATTCCGCCCCCGCCTCCTTCCCTTAGGGAAGCAAAATCGGCAGCAATCCGGTGTTTTTTGTTTCCCAAATGACGGAAGTTATGTGTAGGATTTCTTGCGCTGAGACTTCACAATCACCCCGTCATTCTGGATCGTGCTTGCCATGGATATGCGAGTGCTTATCATCGACCGGACTTACCTGGTCGCCATGGATGTCGAGAACATCCTGAAGAGCTCTATGCCTTGCGAAGTCTCCATCGGCACACCGGCGTCACTTGAAGACCATCTCCGTGAGCAAAGTTTTACCGCCGTCATTCTTGAATCCGATGCCTTTGGCCCGGACCTCCCGGAAGCTGTCAATGCGGTGCTGATGGCAGGGGCAGCCCTCATCTTCCTGACAACGAACTCAGCCTTCATGGGCGGAATTCCAGGACAGGAACGCTATCCGGTTCTGCTGAAACCCTTCAGTGATCACCAGTTCCAGGACATTGTCGCCGGTGTCTTCGCGCCCCTGTCTGCACCTGCCGCCTGATATCTATCGAGGCCCGCGGCCCGGGCTTCCCTTGCGCGCCGCTGCGCCAACGGGTGGTGCTTGTCCGAATAAGAGAAATGACAGCTGACGACCCCAAGACAGCAAGAGTTCTCCCCACGCTGTCCCGGTCTTGAGCCGGGACCTGCATTAGGAACCCATTATTTTCGATCTAATGTTCAGATGAGAGATCACGGACCTCCGCTCAGCTGCGTCCGGGAAGGCGCGGCAGGAGAGGTTTTTTTCAGCAGTCTGAGGCCGCCTGCGATGGCAGGCGGCCTCGAATGTCTTTCAGTTCAAATATCCGCTCAGGCCCAGATCTGGCCCCTGTCTTTCAGGCCCCTGACTTTCAGGCCCCTGTCTTTCAGGCGATCGCCCCGCGATGGATGACGGAAGCGCTTTCCGCGTCCGGTCCAAAATCATTTTCGTTGGTTATGGAAAGAAGATCCTGAAGGGCATTTCGTGCGCGGTTGACGCGGCTTTTGATGGTGCCGGTGGCGCATCCGCAGATATTAGCAGCCTCCTCATAGGAAAAACCGGAAGCTCCAATCAGGATAATCGCTTCACGCTGGTCTTCCGGGAGCTTGTTCAATGCTCCCCTGAAATCCTGAAGGTCGAGGGCGCCATACTGCCCCGGATGAACGGCAAGCTGGTTGGTGAATGTGCCGTCGGTGTCAGAAACCTCGCGTCCGCGCTTGCGCATCTGACTGTAGAACTCGTTGCGGAGAATGGTGAAAAGCCAGGCCTTCATGCTGGTTCCCATGGTGAAGCTGTCCTGCTTCGCCCAGGCCTTCATGATGGTGTCCTGAACAAGGTCGTCAGCCCGGTCGGGTTGACCCACCAGCGAAACGGCGAAGGCTCGAAGGCTCGGCAGAGCCTCAAGCATCACGCGCTTGAAACTGAGAGACTCATCAGACTTCGTCATTTTTGGGCGGCCTTTTCAGCTTCATCAAGCTTTTCAAGAAGGTCGAGGAATTTTTCGGGAATACCGTCATTCTGTATAGAGACGTAATATTCCCGGAGCTTTTCCGACACGGTGTCTGCTGCCCCCCCTTTCGAGCGGCCAAGCATTCCTGCTGAGGTTTCTTCCTTCATTTCCATGCACCAGCTGTTTTTGTAGGTTTTGAACGCGGATAATGATTTAAAACGCGCCTCCGGAAAAAAAGTTCCAAAGCTCCGGAACTTTTTTTCAAGCCACCCGTTATCATGGTCATAACCCACCTTCTTGGACTATGGAGTTCAATTCATGTCTCTCTCGACCCGCATCGCGCCCCAACTTCCTTATCTGCGGAGATACGCCCGTGCGGTAACAGGATCCCAGACCTCGGGCGATGCCTATGTCACCGCAACCCTGGAAGCCCTCATCGCGGATGTTTCCGCATTCCCCGAAGGATCCAGCGACCGGGTCTCCTTGTACAAACTGTTCTCCAAGCTGTTTGGTTCCACGAATATCGAAATTGGAGAAATCGACTCTCCTTTCGCATGGGAGCGCCGCGCCGCCGAAAACCTTGCCCGCATCCCGGCCAAGAACCGGCAGGCCTTCCTGCTTCTGTCTGTGGAAGGCTTCAATCAGGAAGATGTTTCCGCCATTCTCGATGTCAGCGAGGCGGAAGTCTCCAGACTGATCGATGACGCCGTTCAGGAAATCTCCCGCCAGGTCGCGACAGAAATCCTGATCATCGAGGACGAACCGCTGATCGCCATGGACATCGAGCAGATGGTGGAAGGTCTTGGCCACACCGTTTCGGGGATTGCGCGCACGCACAAGGAAGCCATCGAGCTTTTCGCGAACTCTTCGCCGAAAATGATCCTGGCGGACATCCAGCTTGCAGACGGCAGCTCCGGCATCGATGCGGTGAACGATATTCTGAAGACCGCCACAATTCCGGTCATCTTCATCACCGCCTTCCCGGAACGTCTGCTGACGGGCGAACGGCCGGAGCCGGCCTTCCTGGTCACCAAACCGTTCAACCCGGACATGGTCAAGGCCCTGATCAGCCAGGCACTTTTCTTCAACGCAACCGCAGAAGCAGCTTAAGGAAAAATTCTACCGTTCAGAAAAGGAACCAATTCGCGTGATGGACGTTATTCCTGCATCAACACTCAAGGAGACGACCCATGCTTTACTACGCTCTTGTGTTTCTTGTTGTTGCGATCGTGGCCGCTTTCTTTGGCTTCGGCGGTATTGCCGGAACCTCTGCGGGTATCGCACAAATTCTGTTCTTCTTGTTCCTTGTGTTCTTCGTTATCTCGCTGATTACAGGCATCGTCCGCAGATAATGAAGAACGGAGCTTTGAACACCATCGTGGGCGCTTCCCAGTGAAGTGCCCACGCGGGCGTTCCGGATACCGTTTTCATTGAGGGAAAACACGTGGCAGGTCGGCTTACATGGCACCGGACAAGTCAGTCTGATGAAGAACTTCGCGAGTATCTTATCCTTGCCCTTCTGCGCTCCCGCGCTTGCGTCACTTTTCAGGACAGCGAACTTCGCTATCATTATATCGCCAACCTTCCAGAGATCTGGAACCTCCCGCTTGGTGAGCCACCGGTTGACTCACTGATTTTCGGCGACGCCTTGGGCGGGCAGCTCAATGAGTTGAAGAGACTTGCGCGCGAGACAGGCGAACAGCAGAAACAGGAAGTTCAGATCGAGAACGACAAGTTCTTCGAGTTCCATATCGAAGCCATCTCATCGCCGGATGGCAAGCAACAGATCATGACGACCATTGTCGACATGAGCGAGATCCGGCGCCGCGAAAAGGTGCTGAAGGTCTTGCTGCGCGAAGTCAGTCACCGTTCCAAGAACCTGCTTGCGATCATTCAAAGCATCGCCTCCCAGACCGCCCGCAATTCCACATCGCTGGACCAGTTCCTGACCAAGTTCCGGGGCCGGATCTTTTCGCTGTCGCAATCCCAGGATCTGGTCACGGATTCCAATTGGCGCGGCGCTTATCTGCACGACCTGATCCGGGACCAGGTCGCCCGCTATCAGCAAAATGACAAGCCGGCGGTTAACGTTTCCGGTCCAAACATCCTGCTCTCCCCCAACGCCGCTCTTCACATCGGTCTTGCCCTGCACGAACTGATGGTCAATGCGGTCAGCGCCAGCCATGCCATGGCTGCGGGCAAGACAATCGGTATCAGTTGCAAGATCACAGATGATGGCAACGCGGAATTGTCCTGGAACGAGCCTGCGGACCTGTCACCCGATGTGCCTCCCCTACCCCGCGAGATCACTCCGGGCAGTTTCGGCAGCACGGTGCTTGAACGCGTGGTCCCCGCGTCGGTCAGCGGCACCAGCCGCTACACGGTTTACGATGATGGTGTAGAGTATGTTCTGTCGTTCCCGCTGAGTGACGAAAACGTATCAGACGAGGCGCGCTGATGCCGCGCAGATTTCCCTTCAGCCGTGACGAGCGGCAGGTTGAAGATTGACACGTGACCTGGTGAAACTTCCCTCCAAACGCCAATCAGGCGCCCGCCATAAGACGGAGCGCCTGATCAGTCAAAGGGGTCAAAAGCGATTTGGGAGGCGCTTAGTGGTGGTTCAACCAGAGGTCGATTTCCTTTTCCGCCTCGTCTTCGGCCTTGCCGTAGCGCTCCTGAATAAGGCCGGAGAGCTGCTTGCGCTTGCCTGCGATCACATCCAGCTCATCATCGGTGAGCTTGCCCCACTTTTCCTGAACCTTACCGCGAAACTGATCCCAGTTCCCTTCAATCTGATTCCAGTTCATGACTGCCTCCTTGTCGTTCGAGAGCGGCTCATTTTCCACTCGCTAAGTCAACGTGCAGATCTGGGAAGGGTTCCAAAGAAACGAGAACTAACTTTGTCCGGCGGTCAGAACTCCCGGCCGCAAATGAACAAAATTTGGACGAGCATAACCGGCACCCTCCGTTTCGTCAGGGGCATGAGTGCCTTATGCTGAACGTCTGGAAGATGAGCAGATACCCAATTCCGATTGGCTTGCGAGGAACCCGCCAAGTGAAGAAATACATGCCCATGCTGGCATTTGTCATCGTGTCCGCCGTCGGTCTGGCCATGACATATCTAATCTTCGAGGCGGAAACCTCCGCGGAAAATACCAGGTTCGCATCCATCGCCACCGAAGCAGTGGACCGCATCCGGCAGAAGGCAGACCAGAACCTTTCAGTCATCGCTGCCACACACTCGTTCCTCAACACCAACGGCGCGTCCGTATCCCGCAAGGAGTTCCAGACCTTCGCAATGGGCCTGGTGGTCAACAGCCATGTATCCGGAATTCAGGGCATCGGCTATTCGCAGCTGATCGAGACGGGCAATGAGGCAAGCGCAGAGCAAAACCTGCGACGGAACTATAGTTTCACCGGAAAGATCTGGCCTGAGAGCGACCAGCCCTTCCGCACGCCGATTACGCTGCTTGAACCTCAGGATGCACGGAACCAGGCGGCCATCGGCTATGACATGTTCAGCGATCCGATCCGCCGTGCCGCGATGGAAGCCGCCGCGACGACGGGAAAGCTGCAGGCCTCCGCGCCGGTTGAGCTGGTCCAGGAAATCACCGACGACAAGCAGACCGGTTTCCTGGCCTATATGCCGCTTTTCACGCCCAGCGAGATGATGCAGGACAAGAAGAGCAACGGCCAATACGGCTCCATAACCGGATTTGTCTATGCCCCTTTCCGGGCTGGTGATCTGCATCAGGCTGCCCTGGCCAGGCCGACGCCTGTGTCCGTTCTGGTGGAGACCATCGACACCACCGACGGGGGATCACAGCTTCTGTTCCGGTCACACGGTTATGAAGACCGTCTGGAGGCGGCAGAGAATGTCTTGAAGGAGACGCTTGACGTTGCAGGCCGTCAGTGGTCCGTGTCTGTCATCGAGGCCTTCCCCGCCAGTCACACCCTGCTTTACTGGCGCACTCTGATCCTCGGAACGGTCTCCCTGCTCTTTGCCGCCGCCCTTGCCGTTTCCATCCGTGCGCAGATGAAGACCGTTGCCGCCACCCATGAACTGAACGAGGTTGCCCGCAAGACCATTGAGGAAAAGGATCTCATGCTTCAGGAAATGAAGCACAGGATCAAGAACTCCATTGCCCGCATCCTAGCCATGGCGCGGCAAACGTCCAACTCCTCCGAAAACCTTGAGGAATTCAAAACGTCTTTTACCGCCCGGCTTCAGGCCATGGCGAATGCTCAGGACCTCTTGACCCGGTCGAAATGGGAAAGCGCGGATCTCAAGACCCTGCTGACCCAGGAGCTGGAGCAAGTTTTCGGCACTGAGTCTGAGCAGATGGAGGTGGGTGGCCCGAAGATCCGCCTCGACGAGCGGGCAACCCACGCGCTGGGTCTCGTGTTCCACGAGTTGGCCACCAATGCGATGAAATATTCCAGTATCTTCGAGGAGGGCGGCAGCCTGTCGATCACCTGGACCACCGTCCAAAATGGCCGCGAACCGTGGCTCGAGCTGAACTGGGTTGAAATCTCCGCCACAGCAATCACCCAGCCAAGCAGCAAAGGCTTTGGTTCACGCCTGATCGACGCCTCGATCCGCGGCGAGCTGCGCGGTAACATAAGCCACGACTTCGGCCAAAACGGCCTCAAGATCCGTATTTCGCTGCCCCTTCCAGGACGCAAACGCAAAAAAGGTCTTGCCTCTTGAGCAACGCCGGTTGTGTCCGGAAAATCCCGCTCTTTTCTTGATCTGCAAGGAACTCCCTCCCCTTTCAAACGTTAACGGTCGAAAGGGGAGCCTTCATGCACCATCCCAAGTCTCTTATCGTGGCACGCCCAACCCAGATACACCCGGTCAGGGCTCATCTGGGCACGGTTGCCTCGCTCGCGACGATCCTGATGGGTATCGGGACCATTGCGTTGATCCTGGTGCATGCTCAGGCGATTCTTGCCCCCGTTGCGCTGGCGGTCGTGATCGGTCTGATGTTTGGCCCGCTCGCCGACCGCATTGAACGGTTGGGCATTTCCTCCTGGCTTTCCGGCGCCATTGTCCTGGCCGTTTTCCTGACACTCATCAGCCTGGCCATCACCGGCTTTGCCGTGCCCCTGTCCGACTGGATCAGCAAGATTCCCCTGATCTGGAAGCGGGTACAGGTGGAACTTGCCAATTGGCAGGGGGTGATCAAGTCGGTCGGGGCCCTGCAGGACCAAATCCGGTCCTTGGCCGGGGCTGATGCCGCCATGTCGGTGAAGCTGGACGATTCCACATCCGTCAGCGATGTCGCCCTCCTGGCGCCTGCCATCGTGGGCCAGCTCGGCATTTTTCTCGCCAGCCTGTATTTCTTCATCTCCACCCGGCACGACATCCGCGTGTCAATCCTGACCCTTTGCATGAGTCGCAAGCAGCGCTGGCGCGCTGCGCATATCTTCCGCGACGTGGAGCACTACGTCTCCCACTATCTGCTGCAGATCACCGGCATCAACCTGCTGCTCGGGGCGGCCCTGTCGCTCATGTTGTGGCTGGCAGGTGTGCCCTCGGCGCTGATGTGGGGGCTGCTTGCCTGCACGCTCAACTATGTCATTTACATCGGCCCGGCTGTAATGGTCGCCGTGATGCTGGGGGTCGGTCTGGCGACCGCAAACACCAGCCTCGGGATTTTCATTCCTCCAGCGATCTACCTTGGCCTGAACATTCTGGAATCCCAGGTCGTGACCCCGCATGTCCTGGGCCGGTCGATGGAGATCAACCCCTTCATCATCTTCCTGTCTCTGGTGTTCTGGATCTGGATCTGGGGACCGATCGGGGGATTTATCGCAGTGCCGTCTCTGCTCGTCATCATGACGGCGCTGAAGAACATCCGCCACATGATGTACTAGGGTGTGGACCAGTCTCAGCCTGAGCCTTGAATGACTGACGCAGCCCCTGCAAAGGCCTCGCGTCGCGATCAAATCCTCGCGCGCGCCGACACAAAGCTTCTCCTTTCCATGTTCAAGTTTAATTAAAACCGGTCACATCGAAACAAAACTCAAGCACACGCAAATATTAACATTATAATTGTCAGAGTTACCTAGATGAGGGTTATGTAAATTTTAACCCATAAACCGCAGAGTCCAAACGATCATCCGGAGGTGACGCTGTGGCTGTTTTTGACCGTACCCATCAGTTTTTAAAAGCAAAAATGAACTCCATCGGCATGAAGACCGTTGCCTCGATGGCGGCCTTGGCAATTCTCCTGATAGTCATCGCCACGGTCGGCTTGCGCGGGATCGGAACCTTGAGCGGAGCGGTCTCCCGGACGGAAAAAGCGTCAGAGATCCTGATTGACGTCAACTCGGCCGGCGGCTCGATGACCCAATATCTGTTCAAGAAGGATCCGGCGCATATTGATGCCGCGACAGCAGCTCTCGACCGGGCAACCGCCAAGCTGCCGTCGCTCAATCTCGACGCGGCGGATCAGCAGAGCCTGGCAGAGCTGATGTCCAGGATGTCCACAGCCGTTCAAAGTCTCACATCGGCTTATGAGGGGGTAGAAGCCGCCAGCAGTGCCTTCGTTGCCGCAACCGACGACCTGATCAGCAAAGCCGCCGGAGCAGAAAAACAGCGGGCTTCGGTCGCAAGCAACGCGGAAACAAAATCAAACGAAGTTTTCATCAGCCTGGACCGGATCCGGAAGCTGATTTACGCCAACAGCCAGTTCCACTCCGCCATCCAGCAAATGGAAATCAGCCTGACGGCCAGCTCCGGGCAAGTATCCGATGACCTCGCCAGTCAATTGACCCAGGCTGCGGAACGCGCCAGGCCTGCACTTGCAGGCATTGTCGAGCTTGGCGGAACCCCGAATGTCCAGCCTGTCGTAAGTGCGCTGACCAAGACTTACGAAAAGGTCGAAGCGCTGATCGGCAGTTCAGCTCCCATCGGCAGCTCCGAACAGGCAACACTGATGTCGCTCGCTCAGGACCTGGCCAAGACCACCGGGCAGCTGGACGTTATTCTGGGGGAGGAAGCCAACGCGGAGCTGGCGGTAAAGACCGAAAAAGACAACGAGCGCTCGAAGGCCCGTATCGTGACCGGCGTGGTCCGGAACTTCAGTGAAGTCATCAAAGGCGCAATCGTAGACGCAGAACGTTACCAGATCAGCCCGAGTGACGAGACCGCCGAGACCGTAACCAAGGCCCTCGGGAAGGCCGCTGGATTTGGTAAGATGCTGACCAAGATGGGAGATCCCGAGCTGGCGGACGGCGTTGGTGCCGTTCAGAGCAGCTTCGATCAAATCATCGCCGCCATGGCCGCGTTTGACCAGGCGACCTCGACAGCCGTCTCCACCTCCAATGACATGACCGATGGCGTGGTGCAGATTGTCGGCAAGATCAGCGATGCAGCCGAGGCCCAGTCCGACCGCAGCAGCTGGCTGATGTGGGCTGCGGGTGCCGTCTGCCTCTTCCTGACGACCGCGATCGCCTACCTTCTGGTGCGCACGATTGCACGGCCAATCCTGCAGATGTCCGACGCCATGCTGCGCCTTGCCAAGGGGGACACTTCCGTCACACTGGCTCAGCTGAAGCGGCGGGACGAGATCGGTGAAATGGCCCGTTCGGTTGAGGTGTTCCGCGAGAACGAGATTGAGCGCACGAAGCTGTCGGAGGAAAGCCGTACCGAACAGGCTGCCCGTATTCAGCGCCAGGCCCATGTCGATGCGTTGATCGAAGAGTTCAAGACCTCTGCGGAAGAAGTGTTTTCCTCTGTCGGCCAGACAGCCGGCGCGCTTGAGGAAACGGCCAAATCACTGAACTCGCTGTCCCGGGATACGGCCGGTCACGCCCAGGAAACGCAGCATTCGTCATCGACCGTCAGCCACAACGTCCAGACCGTGGCCTCCGCGGCTGAAGAGCTCTCCGCTTCAATTGCAGAAATTTCGGTGCAGGTAAGCCGAACCACGAGCGTGGTTGAAAGCGCAAGGACCCGGACAGCCATGACCAATGAGAAGATCGAGAGCCTTGAAAAAGCGGCGGTCCGGATCGGTGAGGTTGTGACCCTGATCAAGGCGATTGCCGAGCAGACCAATCTTCTGGCTCTGAACGCCACCATTGAAGCGGCCCGGGCCGGGGAAGCGGGCAAGGGTTTTGCGGTGGTGGCCGCCGAGGTCAAGGAGCTTGCGACGCAAACCTCCAAGGCAACCGAGGAAATCACCTCTCAGATCAGCGCCATTCAGGCGGAAACGGGAAATGCCGTCCGTGCAATTGGCGAGATCGCGGAAACCATGGAGGAGGTCGACAATTATACCTCGTCCATCGCGTCCGCCGTTTCCCAGCAGGGCAGCGCCACCTCAGAGATTTCCCACAACGCCAGCCAGGCCGCCGACAGCACCGCAGTGGTTTCCGCCAACATGGAAAATCTGTCAGAGGCGGTCGACCGGACGTCCCAGTCTGCGGGCAGTGTTTTGGAAGCATCCTCGGAACTGCGCAGCAAGACCGACGAGCTTGTCCGCCGGGTGGAAACCTTCCTCACCAATGTGGCGGCTGCCTGACAAGGCAAAGGCGCCCGCAGGCAGCTGGAGCCGGCAAGGACCGGCATAACCTAAAAGAAAACCCGGCAGCGGATCCTCCACTGCCGGGTTTGCTTTTGGAAAAATCAGGTTCAGTTGCGAACGGGATAAGGCCCCTTGAGCGCGGCCAGATAATCGACTGCCCCCGCCAGAACGATCACCGCAAAGGCCTGGTGCCAGAGCGCAATGTGAAGCTGCACGTGCATGAGCAAGGTGCCGATGCCGAAGAGAACCTGCAGCAGGACGAAGCCGAGCAGATGCCGGGCGGGCATCATGACCGGCTTGCGGCCACTCACCTGTTTGGACCGCAGGAACAGGACGATCACGGCAATAACCAGCAGATAAGCGGTCATGCGGTGCTGGAACTGAACGGTCAGGACGTTTTCGAAGAAATTCGTCCAGGCCGGGGTCATGATCAGCAGGCCACGCGGGATGAACTGTCCATCCATCAGGGGCCAAGTGTTGTAGGTGAAGCCGGCGTTGAGACCCGCGACCAGACCACCCAGGAAAATCTGGACAAAAACGAGCGCCAGGAAGACCTTTCCGAACCCGGCCAGGCGTCGGGCTTCTCCGGCGGTTGCTGCTTCCCTCGGCGCAAGCCGGCGGGCGATCCAGAACAGATAGGCGAAGATGATACAGGCGAGCGTCAGATGGGTGGCCAGCCGGTACTGGCTCACGTCGATCCGGTTGACCAGCCCGGAGGCCACCATCCACCAGCCGACAGCGCCCTGCAGACCACCAAGGAACAATCCCGCGACCAGACGCGGCTTGAGCCAGGGCTCAATCATGCCCCGCACCCAGAAGAACACCAGCGGCAGGAAGAAGGCAACGCCAATGAACCGTCCCAGAAGACGGTGGCCCCATTCCCACCAGAAGATGAACTTGAACTCGTCCAGGGTCATGCCCGCATTGATCGCCTCATACTGGGGAATTTCCCGGTACTTGGCGAATTCCTCCTGCCATTCGGCGTCAGAAAGCGGCGGGAGGGCGCCATGGATCGGTTTCCACTCGGTGATGGAGAGGCCAGACTCGGTCAGGCGGGTTGCGCCCCCGACAACCACCATGGCCAGCACCAGGAGGCAGATGGCATATAGCCACCAGCGGATCAGGGTCCGGTTCCGCCGGATGGCGCTTTCATCATTGATGGACATGGCGGTGCCGCTCTCTGGGGCAGCCTGGCTTGATGCTGGCATGTTCAATCCTGGATTTGACCTTTTCCGCGCGGGAATATAGGTGCAAGGCGGATACGGCAAGCGCGCAAATGCTCTTGCGACACTGTTACGCTACATGGCCGGGCTGCAACAGCACCCAGTCTCCCCTGCCCTCGCGCGGAAGGTCTTGAAAAGACATGGTCCCTTCGTTCCGGAAATTCGTCGGCATGGTCATGCTGGTCGTTTTCGTCGTCGTCTACGCCCTGGTCGCCATGGTGATCGGCGACATGACCCTGCAGCAGTCGTCTACGCTGGTACGCTTTGTCTATTTCGCCATTGCCGGACTGATCTGGGTGATTCCGGCAGGGGCCATCATCTGGTGGATGGAAAAAGGCGGGAAACCCCGGACTTGATCGCATCGGTCGGGAAGGCCCAGCGGGTGGCCTTGTAGAGCGCAAAAGGCGCGCCGGTCAGATACTGGTCGATGATATAGGGGTCCTGGAAACGCCCGTTCAGGGAGACGCGCGGCAGCATCATGGGGCTGCGCGCGCTGGCAGAGCGCAGAACGCCCGGCATCGTCGTCACTGCCGACGTAAAGCCCGCTTCCGCAACCAGTTCTCCATCGCGTGGGCTGACGGCAACCGAATTCCCGTAGGGATAGGCAAAGTGCTTGGGGCTGCGGCCTAACTCCTTGCGCATCCTGTCCAGGGACAGGCTGATCTGATGCCGGGCCTCGCCTTCCTCCAGGCGGGCCAGAGCATAGTGACCGTCCGTATGAGCGCCGAGGCTGACGAGCGGCTCACGCGAGAGCGTCCGCAATTCGTCCCAGCTCATCATCAGCTCATCGCCAATGGCCTTCAGATCGATGCCATATTGGGTACACAGGCGCCGGATGATCTCCCGCTGCTCGCTCTCCCCGACCTCGTGGGTCAGCCAGTAGCAGAGCTTCTCGAAACAGATTTCCTTTTCCTGAGGCGTCCTGCAGGAAATCCCGCTTCCAGCCGCGGGGCCAGAAGCAAGCTGAAGCTCATCGACCTGGGAAATGATCCGCTCCAGCCCGATCCACCAAAGATCCGCCGTGCGGTCTATAAGCCCGCTGGCAATGAAGATCGTGAAGGGAACGCCAAGCTTCTTGAGGATCGGCAGGGCAACTTCGGCATTGTCCCGGTAGCCGTCATCAAAGGTGATCGCCGCATAGCGCTTGCGGCCATATCCCGTCTTCAACTGATCGACGGTTTCGTCGAGCGACACGATTTCATAGCCATTGGCACGGATGCGCTCGATGGCCCGGACGAGAAACTCCGGCGTGATTTCCAGATGCTGATTGGGACGGAAGGCAGCAGATGAGGGCTCTCGCACGTGATGGAGCATGAAGATAGCTCCGCACCCTTGCGTAAACGGAGCCAGAGCCCGGCTGACACCAGTCGCATGCAAGGCTTTGAATGCTCGGCTGAAAAAACGCTGGCGGACACCCATCAGAGTCCCGTACCCCCTTAAATATCTCAGTGACTGTAGGCACTGTTTCTTTAATTTTTATTGCTACTTGTTGCAGGAATAAGGATCCTCAACCAGAACGGAATTTGCCTCGTGTCCCACGTCTCATCTCTGAGCCCGGACGGCAGACAGAGCCACAAGACCATTGGCACCGCGGAGACCGGCCATGTCCCCTCTGCGCCGCTGACGGTTCGCAGGATCTCCGGTCAAGAATACCGCACTCTGGCGGAGCGGACATCAGACATCGACTTGCGCTGTCTTTATCAGGAACCGGACTGGCTGGACGCCTATTTGACAGCCATAGCCCCTGCCCGTCCACTGGAACCTGCCTATTACGCCGTCGAAGCGCATGGCGAACTGGCAGGACTTCTGCCTCTTGCGCTCGAGAGCGGCCCTGCAAAGCTGCGGCGGCTGACGTTCCTTGGCTGGAACAGGGCCAACCAGAACCAGGGCCTTTGGAACCGCGCCCGCCTTTCCGCTCTGGATGGCGGCATTCTGCTGGCCGCCTTGCGCGGCCTTTCGCGGGAAGCGGGCGCAGACCTCATTCATCTGCCGAATATGCCCGGTCAGTTCGCCGATGCGCCCAACCCGCTTCTTGGCGGCCATCACCTGCCCAGCCCAAGCCCCGTCTTCAAGGGAGACTTGAATGCTCCTTTTGAGGAGCTGCTCCGAAAGGGACTGGGCAAGGACGGCCGCAAGAAGCTGCTTCGCAAGAAACGGGCGCTTGAGGAGGCTGGCGGCTACCGGATCGTGACCGCCAGTTCGCCTGAAGAGATTGAAAGGGGTCTTCAGGCCTTTCTTCAACAACGGGATATCCGCTGCCGGGAAACGGGAATCCCGAATGCCTTTTGTGAAGCGCCCGATCAGGACTTCTTGCGCCGCCTGCTTGAAAGCGGCACGGGCACAGACACCCAGCTGCGGGTGTTCTGGCTGGAAACGGCCGGAGCCATCCGGGCAACCTATATCTGCGCTTGGCGGCAGGGATGTCTTACCGGCTATGCCAACAGCATCGCCCAGGACGAGATGATGGCTCACAGCCCCGGCGTCGTTCTGCTGATGGACATCGTCGAGATGGCCTGCTCCGATCCGGAGATTACGGCAATTGATCTTGGGCTCGGGGATGAGCGCTACAAGCACGCCTGGAGCAGCCCTGAACCCCTTTTCGATGTTCTGGAAGCCTTGTCTTTGAAAGGACGGGGGCTTCTCATGGCGACGGAAGCAAAGCAGGCCCTCAAAGCCCGGATCCGCGCCTCGAAGACCCTTTGGCCCCTGGTCAGGCGCCTTCGCAAATGGAAGGCTATGCGCGGTCAGGCTGCCTGACCGCCATCTCCCTTCGGTCCCGGACGGCGGCGCAAACGGCCACGGTATTCCGGTTGAATCAGAACCCGTGCCCCGGTGTTGTGAGACAGCAGCCGGGCAGCGCTTTTCAGTTCCGCCATGTGATCCAGATCGGCGGACATGAGCAGAACCGCATCCGCGTCCCTCAGAATGTTGGCGCTCGCCTGCGACCCGTCGATCGGTCCAAGGTCAATGACCACCGTGTCATAGGTCTCCGCGATCACATCAAGCGTCTGCTCAAACCGGCTGTTGGCGGCCATCTCATCGGTGATCCTGACGGTTCCCGTTTCGATGATATGCGCGTTGGACCCGGCATCCCGGTAGATCACCTTGGAGAACTGCGCGGTTCCTGCCACAATGTCGGAAAATCCGGGGGCTGCATCAGCCTCTTCCTGATCCGGGAAGACCTCCATCAGCAAGGTGGTGCGGCCCTGATCGGCGGAGCGGCGGGCAAGCTCGAAGGCCCGCTTCTGGCTGCGCTCCGGCTCGTCGATGCTCAGCACCACGATCCGCCCTTCGGGAGCTTCCTGAATTTGGCGGGCCAGATCGTCAGACAAGGCTTCCGCCCCGGCTGCGGCCGCGGCCCGTTCCTGAGCATCCGCGGCAATTTGACGGCGGCGGACGCTTCTCTCAAGGTTCCTTGTCAGCGGGCGGGCCACACGGGGGGCTTCAAGCACAGGAGCCACGACGGCTTCTGCAGCCTCTCCATCGTCTATGTCCTCTTCGCCTGGCTCTTCCTCTTCAACGGCAGCGGCCCGAGGCTCTTCCCCAACCGGTGGGAGGTCAGCCTGATCGATGTGGTCATCAAGCTCGTCCGTCAGCTCTTCGTCCAGCTCATCCACTTTGCCAGCCGGGGCGTCGCGATAGTCATAGGAAGCGCTCATGGAAACACCTGAGCGCAAATCATAACCGTAAGGCGACGGCGCCATCCGTGGCATCTGCACAGGCATTTCGGGTTCGCTGCGCGCCTCTTCGGAGCGTGTGTCTTCAACCGGATAGAGCACGGCACCAGACAAGAACGCCCGCATGATGATAAAGGCGCACCCCAGAACGAAGGTCACCACTATGGCGATGATGGTGATCACCAGAATCTTCGGGGCATAGGGTTCGATCGGAACGCTGGCGCGCGAGATAATCCGGGCGTCGGCGGGAAGCACCTGAGCCTTCAGGCGTGTGTCCGCATCGCGGAAGCTGGAGATCATCTGGTCCAGCTGACGGGCCTTCGAATTGGCCTCACGCTCCAGCTCAGACAGGCGCACCTGATCCGCATTGGAACGGGCGGCAGCGGCCTTCAGCTCATCCAGCCGGTTCTTCAGCGCCGCGGCCTGCTGGCTGGACACCTTCGCATCGCTTTCGAGACCAACCAGGACCTTGCGCGCCTCGTCCCGGATCAGACGCTTATAGTCGGCCAGCTGGGACTGAAGAGCCTTGAGCTGTGGATGGTTCGGCAGAAGCGTGATGGATAGTTCGGCGATGTTGGACTGCACCTGCGCTTCCCGCTCGCGCAGACGCTGGATCAGCGGAGAATTCAAAACGTCCGAGGCCGATTCCAGAGCACCGCCCGACCGCAGAAGCTCACGGATTAGCTGCGCCTTGGCTTCCGCTTCCGCCTTGTTGGCCTGGGCCCGGCTGTACTCGGTGCTGATTTCGGACAGCTGCTGCTGGTTCAAGGTCAGATTGTCATTGCCCATCAGCAGATCGGCATGGGCGCGGAAATCCTCGACCGCTTTGCGGGCGGCCTGAACGTCCTGACGCAAGGCTTCGATCTGTGGCTCCAGCGCCGTAGTCGCGACCTCGTTGGTCTTCCGCTTGGCGCTGGACTGGAGGATGATGTACTCGTCCAGAATGGTGTTTGCCACCTGAGCGGCCAGCTCGGGATCTTCCGAGGAATACTCGACCGCGATCACGCGGGAGCCTTCGAGCCGGTAGACATCCAGGTTCTTGAAATAGACCTTAAGAACACGCTCCTCGACGGAGTTGCGGGACTGATCCGGCATGACGCCCAGCATCACAAGCGCACTTGAGAGCAGGCTGCCCGATCCAGAGGCCTTGAATTCCGGAATGGAGGCAAGGTCCAGCTTCTTGGCCACCCGGCGCGCAAGATCGCCGGACATGAGCAGCTGCACCTGGCTGGCAACGCCTTCATTGTCCAGAAGCGCCCGCTCCTCTTCCACGCCACGGGAAGACCCCGGAAATGTGGATTCCTTGCTCTCGATCAGCAGCCGTGCCTCGCCCTTGTATTTGGACGGAACGAATTGCAGGGAGATAAACGCGAGCGCCCCCACCAGCAGAACCAGCGGCAGAAGCCACCGCATGGCACCCCGCAGCTCGCGCAGCAAGCCGGTGAGGTCAAGCGCCATGTCGTCGATCGGTGCTGGTCCGCGGTTGGCGGTCATTGTCAAAACTCCAAGGTATTTTTCGAACTATGGCGAAACAGGGTAAGCGATCGGTTAAGATGACCTCTTTCGGACCGCCCCGCGCATTAACCAAGCCATTTCCCCTTCCCTTGCGTTCTCCCCTATTACTGCCGGCTCTTCACCCGCCATTAACCATAGCTTGCGATTGTGCATCTGATCTCAGGAGAGAATTGCATGTTGATCAGACTGTTGCTTGTCCTGGCGGTATGTGCCGGACTGGCTGCCTGCAGCGGCTACCGCCGTCCCCCGGCCGCGTTTCACGAAACGCTGACCCAGCCCTACCAGCTCGACTCGAGCGACCGGCTGCGCATCATCGTGTTCGGGCAGGACGATCTCTCCAATACCTATACCGTTGACCAGGCAGGTTATATTTCCTTCCCGCTGATCGGCAGCGTCCCTGCCCGAGGCAAGAACCAGCAGCAGCTGGCCGCTGAAATCGCACGCAAGCTGCGCCAGGGTTACCTTCGCGACCCGGATGTTTCCGTCGAGGTGGACACCTACCGCCCGGTCTT
This sequence comes from Roseibium litorale, assembly GCF_014842915.1. Taxonomy (GTDB): domain Bacteria; phylum Pseudomonadota; class Alphaproteobacteria; order Rhizobiales; family Stappiaceae; genus Roseibium; species Roseibium litorale. Next base: position 213,271 of record NZ_JACYXI010000009.1, read on the forward strand.
CATCATGGGCGAAGTGCAAAACCCGGGCCAATACTCCTTCGTGGCCGGCATGACGGTCCAGAACGCCATTGCGACCGCCGGAGGCTTCGGCACCCGTGCGCAGCAGCTTGACGTCGACATCACCCGGCAGATCAACGGAGAGATCCTTAACGGCCGTGTGCCCATTTCGGACCCTGTCCGCCCGGGAGACACCATCTACGTCCGCGAACGGCTGTTCTGACACAACCGCATAATTAACTGCGGACTCATTTCCCTTTGCTAGGATGCAGGCACTCGGCGCTCAAGGTTCACGAAGAAACCTGAGGGCCGCAACAGGGAGCCTGCACCATGACATCCGATCCGCTTCGGATTTTACACTGCGTACGCTCGCCCATCGGCGGCATATTCAGACATATCATGGACCTTGCGGCCAGCCAGGCAGCGGCTGGACATGACGTTGGTCTGATCTGCGACAGCTCTACGGGCAGCGCGTTTGACAATGCGCTCGTCGACCAGATCAGCCAGTCCCTGTCCTTGGGTGTCGCCCGCTTTCCAATGCAGCGGCAGCTGACCCTTCAGGACCTCAAGGCAACCCGCGACCTCTACCGCCATATCCGCGACCTGAAACCTGACGTGCTGCATGGCCATGGGGCCAAGGGCGGCGCGTATACGCGTATCATCGGCACCATTTTGCGCGCAAAGGGCCGGGACGTGACCCGGATCTACTGCCCCCATGGCGGCAGTCTGCATTATGATCCGAACAGGATGGAAGGGCGTGTCTATCACACCATCGAACGGGCGCTGGAACGCCTCACCGATGGTCTGATCTTTGTCTCCGATTACGAAGCCGCCGCCTTTGAAACCAAGGTGTGCCATCCCAAGGCCGTTTCCCGCGTCATTTATAACGGCTTGCGGCCAGACGAATTCTCCCCGGTCGGGACCGATCCGGATGCGGCGGATTTTCTCTATATCGGCATGCTGCGCGATCTGAAGGGGACCGATCTCTTCATCGAGGCGCTACATAACATAAAATTAAAGAGCGGAAACGCGCCGGCTGCGCATATAGTGGGCGAAGGCCCGGATGAAGCCAAATACCGCGCCATGGTCAGCAAGTTCGGACTTGAGGACAAGGTGACGTTCCATGGCGCTCTTCCGGCACGTAAGGCTTTTGCCATGGGAAAATGTGTTGTGGTTCCCTCACGAGCTGAAGCAATGCCCTATATTATCCTGGAAACAGTGGCCGCCCAGCGCCCGCTGATCGCCACCCGTGTGGGTGGCATTCCGGAAATCTTCGGGCGGTACGCGTCGCACCTGGTCGAACCTGGACGGATCGAAAGCCTGACGAACGCCATGGAAGCCGCGCTTGCACAGCCTGAATCCATGGATCGGCTCGCCCGGACCCTGCGCGGCTGTCTGGCGGAAACCTTCTCCATCGACCTCATGAGCGACCGTATCATGACCCTTTACCGTGAGGTCCGCGGCCAGTTGCCGGAGGAGCAATATTCCTCCTCCCAGCAGTCCGGCGCCGGTGCGCTGCCTTCGACGAATTCCCAATCGGTTTATGCCAGAACGGGGCAACGCTGATGAGCCTTCCAGCCAGCCGTCACGGCAGCCAGCCCCCCTTTGACCCTGCCAAGAACGACGTCAAAGCACCAGACGTGCAGCCGCCGGAAGATACACCGGACCGCAGCGCTCCGGAATTGCGCGAGCACTTGACCAGCAGCCTGCGGGCGCCGTCCGTTGCGCCTGCTCCTCCCCCACATGCGGCCAACCAGCCTAAAGGGCAAGGGGAAAGCACCCAGGCGCATAACGCCGGCGCAGACCGCCCCTCGCTGTCCGAGGAGGCTCTGCGCGTCGCAGGCACGCTTGAAGACAATGCCGTTTCCGTTCCGGTTCTGACTGGAACCGTCCGCCTTGCGGATATTGCGGTGATTGTCCTCACAGGCCTTGCAGCCTTCATCACAGCGCTGCCGGGACAGACCTTCGGCATCGGCAATGCCGTTGCCATTGGTCTCGCCATGATCCTTGCATTGTCCTTCTTTCAGGCAGGCGATGCCTATCAGGTCCCGACAATGCGCAAGGGTCTTGCCCAGTCCGGACGTGTGGCTGGCGGCTGGGTTCTGGTCTTTGCGGTGTTTGCGCTGGTAAAGACGACGTCCACCTTCGGCGGTGCTCTTGACCAGAACTGGATCGGAACCTGGTTCGTTTACGGCTTGATTGGTCTGACCGCAGCCCGTTTCGCCGTTTACCGGCTTGTCCGGCACTATATGGACACGGGACGCCTGGAGCGCCGGGCGATCATCGTCGGCGGCGGCAACGCGGCGGCGGACCTGATCCACGAGCTGGAATCCCAGCCGGAAAACGACATCCGCATCTGCGGCATCTTCGACGACCGCAGCAACGACCGGTCCCCGGCGGTGGTGGCCGGCTATCCCAAGCTCGGCAACATCGCGGCTCTTGTCGAGTTCTGCCGCCTCGCCCGGATCGACATGCTGATCGTATGCATACCGCTGCGCGCCGAGAAGCGCGTGCTGGAGCTGCTGCGCCGCCTGTGGGTGCTGCCGGTCGATATCCGTCTTTCCGCCCATACGGACAAGATGAAGTTCCGTAACCGCGGCGCGTCCTTCATCGGCTCCGTGCCCTTTGTCGATGTGGTCGAAAAGCCGATCACCGACTGGGACATGGTGGCAAAGCGCGTGTTCGACATTTTCTTTGCCAGCCTGAGCCTGATCATCCTGTCCCCTGTCATGGTTCTCACGGCCATTGCCATCAAGCTGGACAGCAAGGGCCCCGTGATTTTCCGGCAGAAGCGCTATGGCTTTAACAATGAGGTCATCGAGGTTCTGAAGTTCCGGTCCATGTACGCCGACAAGACCGATGCCGAGGCCAAGAAAGTTGTGACCAAGGGCGACTGCCGCGTCACAAAGGTTGGCCGCTTCATCCGCAAGTCCTCCATCGATGAGCTGCCGCAGCTGATCAACGTGCTGCGCGGCGAGCTGTCCCTTGTCGGCCCCCGCCCCCATGCGGTCAATGCCCACACGGACAACCGCACCTGGGACAATGTGGTGGATGGCTATTTTGCCCGCCACAAGGTGAAGCCGGGCGTTACCGGCTGGGCCCAGATCAACGGCTGGCGCGGCGAGGTCGACACGCCGGAAAAGATCCAGAAACGCGTCGAGCATGATGTGTTCTACATCGAGAACTGGTCGATCCTCTTCGATCTCAAGATCCTCTTGATGACCCCGATCTGCCTGCTCAACACGGAGAACGCCTATTGAGCGCTTCCGCCGCAGACTTTGGCGGCCTGCCCCAGGAAGGAAGACTGGGAGGCCGCACTGCCTCTCATGGGCAGCCCGGCCTGGTTCTGCGGGGACAGCAGATCGGCAATGGCGCCCTGTGGCTGGCGGCCTTCCTGTCCGGCTTCGTGATCCGGGAACCGGCCCCGTATGAGCTTTACATGCTCGGCCTGCTGGTCGTCTGGCTTGCCTTCGGGCTGAAGCTGCGGCGGGAATTCGGCCCGCTGATCATCTGCCTGATGCTCTATATCTCCGGCGGCCTGGCCTCCATGCCACTGGCCCGTGAGTTCAATAACGCTCTGATCTACACGGTCGTCACCGGTTTTCTGGCCGTCACGGCGATCTTCTACGCAGCCGTTCTCGCCGAGCGCCCGGACCGCTACCGGATGATCGAGAAGGGCTATCTCGCCTCCTCGGTGCTGGTCGCCCTGTTCGGCATCGCCGGCTATTTTCATCTTTTCCCCGGCGCAGGTTTCTTCACGCTTTATGAGCGCGCCCGCGGCACGTTTCAGGATCCGAACGTCTTCGGCCCCTTCCTGGCGCTCCCCGCCGTGCTTTTGATCCAGCGCATGCTGTCCGCATCCATTCCGCGTCTGCTGCTGCTCTCCATTCCGCTGGGCATTCTGGTGCTCGGCATCTTCCTCAGCTTTTCGCGCGGCGCCTGGATCGTGCTGATCGTGGCCTCGGCCATCGTCTACCTGCTGGCCCTGATCACCGAGCGCAACCCGTCCCGCCGCCTGCGGCTGATCGTGCTCGGCGCCCTTGGCCTTCTCGGCGTCATTGCGCTTCTGGGCATCGCGCTGTCCATCGACAGCGTGGCGGAGATGTTCCAGCAGCGCGCCAAGCTGGTGCAGTCCTATGACGGTGCACGCCTCGGCCGCTTTGCCCGCTACACGCTGGGCTTCCAGATGGTGATGGAGCGCCCCCTTGGCCTCGGTGCGCTGGAGTTCAACAAATATTTCCCGGAGGACGAGCACAACGTCTATCTGAAGGGCTTCACCACCTATGGCTGGCTTGGCGGCACGGTCTATCTCCTGTTCATCGGCTGGACCTTGAAGCGGTTGTTCCCGCTGCTCTTCAAGCAGCGCCCCTGGACCCTGTTCCTCCACAGCGTGTTCGGTGTTCTGTGCGCCCATGTGATTCTGAGCGCGATCATCGACACGGACCACTGGCGCCACGTCTATATGCTCTATGGCATCGCCTGGGGCCTGATCGCCGCCGACAAGCTGGAGCAGCGTCGGCACGGTCTTCCACCGGTCCGCAGAAGACCTGTGGACCAAGCCCCATCAAGGCGCTTGCGCTTGGGCGGCGAACCGGTTAGGTAGAGCGCGTTCGGGCAGTAGCGCAGCCTGGTAGCGCACTTGACTGGGGGTCAAGGGGTCGTCGGTTCAAATCCGGCCTGCCCGACCATAAAGACCTTCCCCCAGATTTTCCTGCATTTGCAAGATGAGATGACCGTCGGCTGCGGCATGTGTATTTTGGCGCGAGAGTGCTTGGGTGCAGAAGCGGCGGCAGCTACATAGTCCACACCTTCGCCTCTCGCAAATAGTCGGGAACCTCATGCCCGCGCGTTGCAGGATGGTTCTCCAGCACCATTCGCAAGGTACGGACCGCGTCATAAGCTTTAGTGATTAACTCGCGCTGCTCGGCGACGTAGTTTTGGTCGAACTCGTTATCCTCTACAATGTGTGCCGGCTTCTGGCGAACTTTGCGTACCGCTCGGAGATTATCAAAGAGTTCCGCCATTGCGGCTGGCTCAGCTGGCCTTAACTTCGAGCCAATCCATTCCTCGAGGAGTTGGATCGTGCCTTTCGACTGCGTAACTCTGTTTCCATCTTCGTCGGTCAGGTTGCGATTTAGCTCTAAATCCCCCTTGAAAAATTCTCGATTCAAGTCATCGCTCAAAAGCTGATCAAGTAGCAGGGCAAAATCTCGAAATTCTTTCTTGGTTGGCCGTATCAGAATGCCGAACCCACGCGGGCGCTTTAAATCAACATACTCAGTACGGAAAAGCTTGGGCTTCCCCATAAGCTCACACATCCGATTAATCTCTACCTTCTCCTGCAGGAAGGCGTCATAGATCGACATGCGCTCAGGGAAGTCCCCGATGATCTGAGTGCGGAAAAAATCAGGGTGCAACTTATACAAACCCGGCAACTCATGCTTCTGCATCTCGATCTGCTGTGCTTCTGGCAGGTCATGCAAGTATCGGATAAAGGCAGCTAATGCTCGATGCATTTCTTCGTCATAGGCAAAGCCAAACTCAAAGAACTCCAGACCATCAAGAACTACTGCACGTTCTGCTACCTGAGTCCCTTCCTTCTGTAGAATACGGCCGTGAATGTCATCGACGTCAAAGTCAAAGCGGGGGTCATTGCGATACCATTCAAGAGCACGAAGATCGAATGCGCGGTAGCTAAGTTGAGGCGCGCCTTCTTTCAGAGCCCGCGTATATGGTGCGGCTTCATTGGCTCCCGCGTTCCGCTCCTTCAGCAGTTGCGGGGTGGGGTATAGGCACCCAGCAAGTCCAAGAGCATCGATCTTTTCGAGTTGGAGCTCGACTGAATCCGCTGGGAAAGCCTTAATGTGAGGGTTGGGATGTGCGTCGCCACGCACCAAATCCAGACTGCCGTCGGAGACCAACTCCCTGATGACTGCAACATCAGCAGCGCTTGTCATCAAGAACACGCCAAGTCCATTGAAGTCTCCTGACTCCAAATAAAACCCCAATACCTCATTGAGGATTGCTTCTTCGCGATCAGCACACATGATCTGGTTTCATATTCTCTTGTTCGGGTTCAGCCAACGTCGGTCGCACGCCACTAATTTTTTACGCTAACACGCCTTGCAAGGACACCAACAGCGGTTATCATCATCGCTAATAACGCGAACGTGAGCCCGCTTCGCTCAGTCGCATCTGTCAGAATCGTCTAGGAACGGATCTCCTCTGCGTATTCCGGGGATGTCAGAGATGAGCCAAAACTCAACGAGCGTGGTGCAAAAGCCAATGTCAGCTTTGCCCTGACGGCGGGCAAAACGGGACAGTCTACTTGCGCCCCAAACCGCCACTGCCCTCGTGAATGCCAACCCCACAACCTAAGCCACCTTCGCCAGCCGGCGCTCACAAGATCACAAAAAGCCACCGCCCCTCCTTCAAGCAGAGGAACGCCAAGGTTTCCGGGCCAACGGAACCGGCTTTCTCCCCGAAACCCTCTCTTTCGTCCTGCCATGGCTTGACCATGGCATCCTGTGTGTCTGGTTTGGTCTATTGTTGGTACGGGAGGGAGGCCGATGCAATCCTGATCCCCTTTTGGGAGATCGCGGCATGGCTTGGCCCCCTCCCGCTTTAGCCACCCAACCTGAACAGTTGCAT